>NZ_CP133775.1:0-4406391 GCF_034345625.1 Mucilaginibacter sp. 5C4
TCTTTCTGCGGAGTGGTTTTGGGTCATTTAGGGGCGGTATTTAGGTGGGTTTAAGCAAGATACCGGACGGATCTTACCCCCAAATATACCGGTTATAACAACAGGCCGTGGTGGCACGATACTGTCAGTAGTGTAATTTTGGAAGCATTGATTTTGAGCGCTTTACAAACATGCGCGTGTGTTCACCAGCGTGAACGTGAACATTTGGCTTGTTGGAAATGCGTGGCCGGGCAGGCTCACCATGGCAAACAGGAAAAGGTTTTAAACAAAGAAACCCCTCAACTTTTGGTTGAAGGGTTCTCGTTTAGTCCGTTTACTAACGGATTAAGATTGGGCACCGACCTACTCTCCCACATTTTACTGCAGTACCATCGGCTCTGGCGGGCTTAACTTCTCTGTTCGGAATGGGAAGAGGTGGACACCGCCGATATAGGCACCTGAATATTTTTAAGGTGAAAGCGAAAAGCATAAAGCTTAAGGCTAGTCCTTTTATAATTCGGTATTTGTTTTCACTTTCGGCTTCAGACTTGCGTCTATCAGCTTTCGGCTAAACTTAAACATAATTGAAAGAAGTAAGTATCAGAGAAAACAACAGCTTTGTTTTGCTCGATGATAGAGGCAAGAGATCGGATATGGGAACCTGGATTGCTCCTGGTTCTTACTTCTTACGGTCTTGGTTCTCTACCACCATTCATTACCTGCTATGAGAAAGCTTCGGATTATTAGTATTACTCGACTATGATGTCACCACCTTTATATCTGTAACCTATCAACGTAGTAGTCTGCTACGATCCTCAATGGAAGTCTCATCTTGTGGCTAGTTTCGCACTTAGATGCTTTCAGCGCTTATCTATTCCCAACGTAGCTACTCTGCAGTACACCTGGCGGCATAACAGATTCACCAGAGGTTAGTCCAACCCGGTCCTCTCGTACTAAGGTCAGCCCCACTCAAACTTCCAACGCCCACAACAGATAGGGACCGAACTGTCTCGCGACGTTCTGAACCCAGCTCGCGTGCCACTTTAATGAGCGAACAGCTCAACCCTTGGGACCTTCTCCAGCCCCAGGATGTGACGAGCCGACATCGAGGTGCCAAACCTCCCCGTCGATATGAGCTCTTGGGGGAGATCAGCCTGTTATCCCCAGCGTACCTTTTATCCTTTGAGCGATGGCCCTTCCATGCAGAACCACCGGATCACTATATCCGTCTTTCGACCCTGCTCGGCTTGTCTGCCTCACAGTCAAGCAAGCTTATGCTATTGCACTCCACGTACGGTTACCAAGCGTACTGAGCTTACCTTTGAAAGCCTCCGTTACCTTTTTGGAGGCGACCACCCCAGTCAAACTACCCGCCAAACAATGTTCTCGACATAATCGAGTTAGACACCAAATACAGAAAGGGTGGTATTTCAACGTTGACTAACATACTCCTAGCGAAGCATGATCACAGTCTCCCACCTATCCTACACATCCTGTATCCGATATCAATGTTAAGTTGTAGTGAAGGTGCATGGGGTCTTTCCGTCCCGTTGCGGGTAACCGGCGTCTTCACCGATACCACAATTTCACCGAGCTCATGGCTGAGACAGCGCCCAGATCGTTACACCATTCGTGCAGGTCGGAACTTACCCGACAAGGAATTTCGCTACCTTAGGACCGTTATAGTTACGGCCGCCGTTTACCGGGGCTTCGATTCAATGCTTCTCCTTGCGAATAACATCCCCTCTTAACCTTCCGGCACCGGGCAGGTGTCAGGCCTTATACGTCATCTTTCGATTTTGCAAAGCCATGTGTTTTTGTTAAACAGTCGCCTGGGCCTTTTCACTGCGGCTGATATTGCTACCAGCGCCCCTTCTCCCGAAGTTACAGGGCCATTTTGCCGAGTTCCTTAGCCATGATTCACTCGAGCACCTTAGGATTCTCTCCTCGACTACCTGTGTCGGTTTACGGTACGGGTTTTTATAACCTGAAGCTTAGCGGGTTTTCTTGGAAGTCTGATTACCTGAACTATCACCTTACCCGAAGGCTCAGTGTACTATCAGCTTTCAGCAAATCTGGCGTACTTAACTACCAAACCTATACCTACGGCCTTTAACGAACTATTCCGTCAGTTCGCGTCAGTGTCACTACTCCGTCACCGCATCGCAGTTATAAAAAGTACTGGAATATTAACCAGTTGTCCATCGGCTACGCCCTTCGGCTTCACCTTAGGCCCCGACTAACCCTGATCCGATTAGCGTTGATCAGGAAACCTTAGTCTTTCGGTGGGCGGGTTTCTCTCCCGCCTTATCGTTACTTATGCCTACATTTGCTTTTCTAATTCCTCCACAGTCAATTGTCTTTCCTGCTTCACCGGCAATTAGAATGCTCCCCTACCAGTATATACATAGTATATAATCCATAGCTTCGGTATAACGCTTAATGCCCGTTTATTATCCATGCCCGATCGCTCGACTAGTGAGCTGTTACGCACTCTTTAAATGAATGGCTGCTTCCAAGCCAACATCCTAGCTGTCTATGCAATCGGACCTCGTTAGTTCAACTTAGCGTTAATTTGGGGACCTTAGCTGATGGTCTGGGTTCTTTCCCTCTCGGCCATGGACCTTAGCACCCATAGCCTCACTGCAGTGTATATTATATAGCATTCGGAGTTTGTCTGGATTTGGTAGGATTTGACTCCCCCGCACCCAATCAGTAGCTCTACCTCTATATAACTTAACCACCACGCTGTTCCTAAAAACATTTCGGGGAGTACGAGCTATTTCCCAGTTTGATTAGCCTTTCACCCCTACCCACAGATCATCCGGAAACTTTTCAACGTTTATCGGTTCGGTCCTCCAGTACCTGTTACGGCACCTTCAACCTGTCCATGGGTAGATCACAAGGTTTCGCGTCTACCCCCTCTGACTATACGCCCTATTCAGACTCGCTTTCGCTTCGGATCCGTGTCTTAAACACTTAACCTTGCCAGAGAGGAGTAACTCGTAGGCTCATTATGCAAAAGGCACGCCGTCACACCACGAAGGTGCTCCGACCGCTTGTAAGTACACGGTTTCAGGTTCTATTTCACTCCCCTGTTCGGGGTTCTTTTCACCTTTCCCTCACGGTACTGGTTCACTATCGGTCTCTCAGGAGTATTTAGCCTTACCGGATGGTGCCGGCAGATTCCCACAAGGCGTCTCCGACCTCGCGGTACTCAGGATACCACTATCCTATCATTACTTACCCGTACGCAGCTCTCATGCTCTATGGCGGGGTTTCCCACCCCCTTCCGGTTCATTTTGATATTCATGTTGTGGTCCTACAACCCCAGCTATGCCGTAACATATCTGGTTTGGGCTTCTTCCCTTTCGCTCGCCACTACTCAGGAAATCATTATTATTTTCTCTTCCTCTGCTTACTTAGATGTTTCAGTTCAGCAGGTTTGCGCATATATGCAACTAGTCTTCAACTAGTTAGGTTTCCCCATTCGGAAATCTGCGGATCAATTCATATTTGCTAATCCCCGCAGCTTATCGCAGCTTATCACGTCCTTCATCGCCTCTGAGAGCCAAGGCATCCCCCGTGTACCCTTTCTTACTTTCTTCTATACTTGTACTGCTTTTGCTCAGTACTGTATGCTTTTTGATATGTTGCTCGTTTAGATGCAAGATGTCATGAACCAGGAACCAAGATTTATTGCCGAAGCTTTCTATCTTTTATCTTGTCTCTTATTTCTTGTAACTAAAGCCAAACAACGTCTCTACTGTTGTTTTCTCTTTTTAATTACTTCTTCCAATATGTCAAAGAACTTTACCCTATATCATACAACGTGCATGATAACTTGCATTATATCCTATCCTGTTAAGGAAACGGAGGGTGTAGTGGAGAATAACGGATTCGAACCGATAAACCTCCCGATGTAAATCGGGTTGCTCCAGCCCCTTTCGGCTGATTTCCTTTACTTTATTTCAAAGTGTTAATGTTTGCATCGCGCAAACTTGGTGGAGAATAACGGATTCGAACCGTTGACCCCCTGCGTGCAAGGCAGGTGCTCTAGCCAGCTGAGCTAATCCCCCTTTCAGATGTTTGTTAATACCAAGTCATTCTGGTATCTTCACCTCGTAGTCCCGAGCAGATTTGAACTGCTGACCCCTACATTATCAGTGTAGTGCTCTAACCAAACTGAGCTACAGGACTGTTTGTTTATCTTTACAATCTTGCCACTATTATGGCTGCACCACAACCGATGGCTTCATCTTCCGGGTTGTTTTTTTTAGAGAATAAATAAGAAAATAATCATGCAGGTAACAGTTAAACTGTCATTTGCGTACTCAGGTAATTTTTGGATAATGCTCCAGAAAGGAGGTATTCCAGCCACACCTTCCGGTACGGCTACCTTGTTACGACTTAGCCCCAGTTACCGACTTTACCCTAGGACGCTCCTTACGGTTACGCACTTCAGGCACTTCCAGCTTCCATGGCTTGACGGGCGGTGTGTACAAGGCCCGGGAACGTATTCACCGCATCATTGCTGATATGCGATTACTAGCGAATCCAACTTCACGGGGTCGAGTTGCAGACCCCGATCCGAACTGTGAATGGCTTTACGAGATTGGCATCCTGTTGCCAGGTAGCTGCCCGCTGTACCATCCATTGTAGCACGTGTGTAGCCCCGGACGTAAGGGCCATGATGACTTGACGTCGTCCCCTCCTTCCTCTCTATTTGCATAGGCAGTCTGAATAGAGTCCCCACCATTACGTGCTGGCAACTATTCACAGGGGTTGCGCTCGTTGCGGGACTTAACCCAACACCTCACGGCACGAGCTGACGACAGCCATGCAGCACCTAGTTTCGTGTCCCGAAGGACTGATTCGTCTCTGAATCATTCACTAACTTTCAAGCCCGGGTAAGGTTCCTCGCGTATCATCGAATTAAACCACATGCTCCTCCGCTTGTGCGGGCCCCCGTCAATTCCTTTGAGTTTCACCCTTGCGGGCGTACTCCCCAGGTGGAATACTTAACGCTTTCGCTTAGACGCTGACCGTATATCGCCAACATCGAGTATTCATCGTTTAGGGCGTGGACTACCAGGGTATCTAATCCTGTTTGATCCCCACGCTTTCGTGCCTCAGCGTCAATGACACTTTAGTAAGCTGCCTTCGCAATTGGTGTTCTGTGACATATCTATGCATTTCACCGCTACTTGTCACATTCCGCCTACCTCAAGTGTATTCAAGTTCTTCAGTATCAAAGGCACTGCGATAGTTAAGCTACCGTCTTTCACCCCTGACTTAAAGAACCGCCTACGCACCCTTTAAACCCAATAAATCCGGATAACGCTTGGATCCTCCGTATTACCGCGGCTGCTGGCACGGAGTTAGCCGATCCTTATTCTTACCGTACATTCAGCTTCTCACACGTGAAAAGGTTTATTCCGGTACAAAAGCAGTTTACAACCCGTAGGGCCGTCTTCCTGCACGCGGCATGGCTGGTTCAGGCTTGCGCCCATTGACCAATATTCCTTACTGCTGCCTCCCGTAGGAGTCTGGTCCGTGTCTCAGTACCAGTGTGGGGGGTCATCCTCTCAGATCCCCTAAACATCGTAGCCTTGGTAAGCCATTACCTTACCAACTAGCTAATGTTCCGCATGCCCATCTTAATCCTATAAATATTTGATTACCAGAAAATGCTGTCCGGTAATGTTATGCGGTGTTAATCTCTCTTTCGAGAGGCTATCCCCCAGATTAAGGTAGGTTACATACGTGTTACGCACCCGTGCGCCACTCTCATGAAAAGCAAGCTTCTCAATCCCGTTCGACTTGCATGTATTAGGCCTGCCGCTAGCGTTCATCCTGAGCCAGGATCAAACTCTCCATTGTATAATGTGTTTGTTCAAATCCAGACCCTATTAACTCAATCAATAGAAATCTGTAAAAAAAAATATTCTCTTACATTATCCCATTCCCTTAAGTTCGCTTTGATAACAATCAACCTCATCTTTCGATTCCGCTGCCGTTACGCTGCATAATTTATTCTCTATCTCTTTTAAGAACTTTGCGCCTAACCATCTCGGCTCGGCTTTTATGTCGTCGATCATTGCGATCTAAACTCTCAATCTTGTGTTTAAGAAATCATTGCGATCTCTTTGTTTTTCAATGCTTTGCTTCATTGTAGAAGCGAATGCAAAGATGCGATTATTTTTAATTCGTGTCAAGTGTTATTTTCACTTTTTTTGAACTATTTTTTCTTCGCTGTTTTTCAATTTAACAACCGCAATTTCTTTCGTTGTTGCGGGCTGCAAAGGTGCAAATAAATTTGGTGATTGGCAAGTGAAATATTCACTTTTTTTAATCTTTTTTTTATTCGCTAAACTTCAAAAAACAACGCCCTTTTTATTTGAGCGGCCACAAATGTAAGTAGAAAACCCCTACCCTTACAAGCATTAATTGAAAATAATTAAAACAATTTTGTAACTACCTGTAAATTAACACCAAATTAACGTAAGCATTATGTGTACAAACATCAATTAAGGCCATATATACCTTATAATGCCTAATAAAGGCATTATTTAAGGCCATAAAAAAATGCGTAAGTTTGATTTAGATATGGAAAACTTCACCTTCCCGCCGCTGTTTTTAGATGATTTGAATGACGAACAGGGCTTCGACCGCCAAAATTTTATTGATGCGCACCTTTCAGAACCTACCCCAACATCCATCAGAATTAACCCTTTTAAACAATCGGCCCTAAAAACCGACTCTCAAGTACCCTGGTGTACCGAGGGCTTTTATTTAAATGAACGCCCTTCCTTTACTTTCGACCCGCTATTTCACGCGGGTGCTTATTATGTACAGGAGGCATCGTCTATGTTTATCGCACATATATTAAATACCATCCGCCCAAATAAGGATGATGCCATTAAAGTATTAGACCTTTGCGCGGCGCCGGGCGGTAAATCTACCCTGCTAAATTCTGCGCTAAATAGCAGCGACCTGCTGGTGGCAAATGAGATCATCAAAACGCGTGTACCTATATTAAGTGATAACCTTAACCGCTGGGGAACATCAAATACTATCATCACCAATAACGACCCGAAGGACTTTAACGCCATCCACAGTTTTTTTGATATGGTACTGGTAGATGCGCCATGCTCGGGCTCGGGCATGTTCCGTAAAGACCCTGCTGCCATGAATGAATGGAGCGAAGGCAACGTTAACCTTTGCCACCAACGCCAGGAGCGCATCCTTGCAGATATTTATCCCGCCTTAAAAGAAGACGGCTACCTTATATATAGTACCTGCAGTTATTCGCACCAGGAGAACGAGGATATACTGGATTGGCTTTGCACCGAGTTTGGCTTGGATAGCGTACGCATACCTATATATAAGGAGTGGGGAATTGTGGAAACCGAATCGCCGCTTAAAAAAGCTTGGGGCTACCGCTTTTACCCGGGCAAGGTTAAGGGCGAGGGTTTGTTTGCGGCCTGCCTGCGCAAAAAGGAAAGCAGCGGTGGCCTATCCAACTATAAAAACAACGGGCAGCAAAAACTACCGGCCAAAGAGATGGATATTGTAAAAGGTTATATTAATGATGCCGATGACTTTTACTTTTTTAAAGTGAACGAAGACTGGCTGGCCATAAACCGTGAGCACAAAGAAAGCCTGAACATTTTGCACCGACACCTATATATAAAGAAGTCGGGGGTGCGGATTGGGAAGCTGGCCGGTAACGACCTGATCCCGGAACATGAGCTGGCCCTTAGCTTAGTTATTAATAAGGATACAGTATTATCTACCGAGCTAACCAAAGAGCAGGCTATCCAATACTTACGCCGCGATAATATAGACCTGGAAATTACCGGCAAAGGCTGGAGTTTGATGACCTACCAGGGATTGGCTTTAGGCTGGGCGAAGTTGCTACCTAATCGTATCAATAATTACTATCCGAAAGAAATTAGGATAATGACGCAGCAGGTGGTTTAAACTGAAAACCTATTTACCGCGCGTCATTGCTGTAAGGAAAGTAGTGACGTGGCAGTACTCGATAGACTTGTTTGCGGCTCTGTAAGTAGGAGATTGCCACGCTATCGCTCGCAATGACGCGCGGAGACAATCCTCTATATATTCTTCCCGTCTACTATCTTAAAAAACTCATCCCTATAGGTATCCCCAACGGGGATCACCTTGTCGCCGATGAATATTCGGCTGCGCTCGATGCTGTCTATTTTATTAATAGATACGATGTATGATTTATGCACGCGGATAAAGTGCTTCGGCGGCAGGGCGTCTTCCATCTTTTTCATGCCTTGCAGGGTTATGATACGCTCGGCTGGGGTAAAGATGGATACGTAATCTTTCAACCCTTCTATAAACAGGATATCATGCAGGTATACCTTTTGGATTTTATGCTCGGTTTTCACGAAGATGAAGTCGCTCATAAAATCATCCTGTTGCACGGGCTCGGCTTTAACAACCGGTGCGGTTGCAGGCTGGATAATCGCCTGCGCTTTTTGCACCGATTTAAAGAACCTGTCGAACGCGATAGGTTTCAGCAGGTAATCTACCACGTCAAGTTCGTAACCTTCCAGCGCGTATTGCGGGTAGGCGGTTGTCAATATCACTTTTGCTTTGCCGTTTGAGATGCGCAGGAACTGGATACCTGTCAGTTCGGGCATTTGCACATCTAAAAAAACCAGGTCGATACCGCCATCCTGCACCATGGTTAGGGCTTCGATGGGGTTGGTGGTTGCTTTTACCAGCTGCAAAGCAGGCATCTTGGAGATATAATCTTCCAGTATATTAAGCGCCAAAGGCTCATCATCAACAACAAGGCAACGGATCATGGCTATAAAACTAAGGATAATTGAACTGTGTACGTATCCGCTTCGTCGCGAATATCTAAATTATATTTCCCGGGGTACAGCAGGTCCAGCCTGCGGCGAACGTTTGCAAGCCCTATCCCGCCGGACGGATCGCGGTTATGCGTATGTTTTTTGTTTTGGATAAAGAAGTTTAAATGGCCATCCCCCAAATTTATTTTAAGGATTATTGGCGATAGCGCATCGTTTGCCACCCCGTGTTTAAAAGCGTTCTCTATAAACGAGATCAGCAACAACGGCACAATATGCTGGTTGGTTACCTCTCCCGTTACTTCAAAATTGATGAAAGCGCTATTACCAAACCTGATCTTTTGAAGGTCGATGTAATTTTGCAGGTACTGCAGTTCCTTAGTTAGCTCTACCCTATTATCATTACACTCGTAAAGCATGTAACGCATAATCTCGGATAGTTTCAGGATAGCCTCGGGCGTGGTATCCGATTTTTGGTAGGCCAGCGAGTAAATGCTATTTAACGAGTTGAACAGAAAGTGCGGATTGATCTGCGATTTCAAAAACGACAACTCTGCCGAAAGGCGCTGGTTCTCCAGGTCTCGCTGTACGCGTTCGTTCAGGAACCAGTCGGTAGTAAATTTTAAAACCGTACTTAAGAAAATAAATATGATATTGGTGAATAACGTACTGAAAGCGTACTGCCAAAAGGCAATGATCTTACCCGCCCGCTCTAAGGCGATAGGCTTAAATATTACCGCCACCCCATACTTTATAAGCCCAAATACAATTAAGGCGCTTATTATATATATAGCGTAGTGCTTATACTTTTTTACATCTAAATACTTAGGGATAAGCAACAGATAGTTTAAATAGAACAATGCAATGTTTATTACACCAAATACCACAAATATAACCAGCAAGGTTTTCATAGGCATTTTACCCCCGCTGTGCCCTAAAAACACAAAAAGCGAGATCATGCTTAGCCAGAATAGTAAATGCCAAAAAATTTGCCAGGCCCGTTTCATCTATATATTTTCTTATCTAAATCTAAGCCTCACGCTGTCCTCTCCAAGGGAGAGGGTTCCAATAGCTTTTTCAAGTCATCTCTCCCGATTGCCCTCAGGATGGAGAGGCTATCTGCATCTAAAGTAATATTTATAGCCGGATTTAGCTGTGTAATTATATGTAGCAACGCATTGTTTAGATGAACGGGCTAAAAAAACCGACGAACGGGTTAAACGTGGTTTTTAACCGTTCATCTACAAATGCTGCCTGTTGGTCTAAATGATTTTAGGGGGTGGGTTATTTAGTATTCCTTTGTTCTATCAAAATCACACACACAATGAAAAAGTTAGTTTCAAACTCAAATCCATTTATCCTATTACTGGCCCCTGTAGTTTTTGCCATAATAATGGGCGTTAGCTACCAGTTTGAACAGAAACAATTTACTGCAAGCAACTCTGCAGTGCACGCTACATCATTATTTATTAAAGGTGTAACCGTAATTAAAACCGTTGCTTCTATCGCTACCGAAAAACTATGGTAATCCAAACAAACGGTTTATCATAGTTTTTCGGTAACCAGCAAGTTGTTAAATCACTTTCCCTGCAAGTACCCGCGGGGAGCATATACGGGTTTTTAGGGCCAAATGGCGCCGGTAAAACCACTACCATAAAAATGCTGCTCAACCTGCTCCAAGCCGGCGAAGGCAGCATTCATATTTTTGAGAAAGAGCTGAACAGCAACCGCATCGAAGTTTTAAAGCAGATAGGTTCGCTGATAGAGCAGCCCGCCATATACCACCACCTTACCGGCCGCGAAAACTTGTTGAACCGCGCCATGCTTTTGCAGGTGAACGAAGCGAAGGTGGATGAGATGCTGAAACTGGTGCAGCTTACCAATGCTGCCGATAAAAAAGCAGGCCAGTACTCGCTTGACATGAAACAGCGCCTGGGTATTGCCCTTGCCTTACTTGCCGACCCAAAACTTTTAATTTTAGACGAACCCACTAACGGTCTTGACCCTAACGGCATCATCGAGATCCGCGAGTTGCTGATGCGCCTGGTGGCTACCGGTAAAACTGTTTTTATATCCAGCCACTTACTTGCCGAGATAGAGAAGATGGCCACCCACGTTGGTATCATTAATAATGGCCAATTGATGTTCCAGGGGACTATAGGCGACCTGCAGAATATTAGCCAACCGCTTATCAATATCGAAACAGATAACACCGTTGATGCTGCCAACCTTTTAAAGCGCCATAACTTTACGGTAACTGATGTTGACCAGAACCATCTTTACGTGCCATTTACATCAAAAGAGCAGATCGGTGAAATAAACACCCTACTTATTCAAAATGGCATTACCGTTTTTGGTATCAACAAACAACGGAAAGACCTTGAACGGTTATTTTTAGATATCACAACCCAAAGTAACTAAACCAACATGAAGGAATTTTTACTATCATTCCGTTCCGAATTTTATAAGACCCGTAAAACTATAGGATTTTTGGGTGCTATTTTGCTGCCGCTTCTGATTAGTTTATTAGCCTTTGCCATATTTTATACCAAAAGCGAAAAGTTTACGGCTATGCAGCCGATGGAGCTGTGGGTACAATTCTCGATGATTGGCTTAGGCATGATGGGTACCTTATTATTACCCATGTATACCATATTTGTAGCATATTCTGTTAATAACGTAGAGCATAAAGCCGACACATGGAAAACACTTTTCAGCTTACCCATATCGCGTTGGTCGGTTTACGGTGCCAAGTTTGTCTACGCCTTATTCCTGGTATTTTTGTGCCTGGCCTTGTTCGCTTTATTCACAATAGGGTTTGTAATTTACTAAGTGCTTTAAAACCTGAATTAAAATTTAATTCGTACCATATGGAACTGCAACTTATGCAGATTTACTTTAAGCTGTTCCTGTCTTCATTAGGTATTTTATCAATACAATTCCTATTAAGCCTTTTATGGTCTGATTTTTTAAAGCCCATGGGCCTTGGCTTTGTAGCCACAATTGTGGGCGTAACTGCAGCATCAAAAAATTGGGATTATAGCTATCTTTTTCCTTACTCACACCCAATGGTTGCTATAACTACAATGATAAAGCAGGGCGACAAAGCCCATGGCCCTGTAAGAGACCTGCAGATAAACATATTTACTGATGATGTCTATGTAAGCCTTGTTATTTGCATTGTGGTGTTTGTTGCAGGATATTATATAGTGCGGAAGAAAAGCGTGAAGTAGGGTATTAAAGATTAGTAAGCGTATTTGCAAATAATCGCGCAATTTCGTATCTTTAGGTTCAATCACTTATGAATGCAATTTTGCTAAGCGGTAGTTCAACCGCAATTTTCATCATTACTTTTTTAATAATAGCTTATTTTGGGCTAATCATATTTTGTTTGTTCGATGCTGTTCGTTCCACTTTCAATGGTGCATCAACCAAAATAATCTGGGTGTTAATAATCCTCTTCGCGCCTTTTATCGGGTCTATCCTTTATCTTGCTATCGGCAGAAGCTCACGGGTATAAAGTTACATTTTGCTAAAGCCGATTTTCATTTATAATCCGTTGGCTAAAGCCAACGGCAATAATATACTCCACTTAGTAATAATTCATTCATTGCCGCCCCATTTATGGGACGGATTGGCAAGCCGGATATGGGCTTTAGCCAAACCTCTGCGGGGTGCCCGCAGTTATTACACCGCCTCGCACATTTGCCCGCTAACCTTTACCGGTTTAACTTCAGCTTCTTTCTTATCATTAGCATCCTTACGGTATTTGGCAAGGTTTATCAGCAGTACACTTATTAATATAATTACCAGCCCGCCAATTTGTACCCACGAAATATGCTCCTGTGCAAACATCACCCCTAATAAAACCGCAATAACCGGGTTAACGTACGAGTGTGTGCTCACCTGTGTGGCAGGCCTAACCTGTAACAACCAAACATAAGCGGTAAATGCCGCTATTGACCCAAATACTATAAGATATGCTACCGCCAACCAGGCCTGCAAAGGCACACGGGTTATATCAAAACCTGCAAATTCGTTATGCAGGGCGCTTGCCGGTAAAAAGGCAAAGCCCGCTATCAGCATTTGCCATGCGGTAGTTACTCGTGCAGGGCTGCTGCTTTTTTTGTATTTAGAGTATAATGACCCTGCCGCCCAGCCTATCGGGCCGATGATCAGTAAGCCCACGCCCCATATCTTAGCGCTATCATGCGTGCCGCCAAGGGCGTTTGCCACCTGTTCGCCAAATAATAAGATCACCCCGGCAAAACCAATTACCAAACCCACAACGGTGGCTGTACTGGTGAGGTTTTCTTTCCAGTTGCGCTTATCTAATATTACAAACCAAATTGGGTTGGCCGATATCATGATAGCAACCATCGCGCTTGGTAAAGCCTGCTCAACCCATATTACTATGCCATTGCCAACGGCTAAAAGCAGTAAACCGCTAATGGCTGCAGTAATAATATCTTTTTTTACCCAGATCTTGTCGCCTTTAAGGGCGCACCATCCCAGCAATAACAAACCGGCAGTTATATAACGTATAGCCCCCATCAACATAGCCGGGATGCCCTGGATGGCCATCTGGATAAAGAAATACGTTGAACCCCATACAATATATACCGTGGCAAAAGCTATTACTATTAATAAGGTGGACGGTGCTTTTTGTGAGATGTTTGTCATGACGGTTGTTGTTTAGTAATTAACGAATCGATACTCCATTTGTAATAAGGCAGGGTTGCCAGCAAAAAGCTTGCAGCACTTACCGTAAAAACCGAGTATCCTATAGGCGCATCTATCCCCCTTGAAATGGTCATAGACGCTGCGAAGGCCAGCGCAATTGCGCCGCTGCCTAATGCGGACAAGCGTGTAAATAAGCCGATGATAAGCATAAAACCAAAAACGCCTTCACCAATAGTGGCTAAAACGGCCAGCGGCGTTACAAGGGCATCGGGCAAAAACGACATGGTATCTTTAGACAGCAACATAAAATGTGCCCAATCGCCCCAGCTAATATGTGGCTGCCCCGGTGCACCCAACCAGCCAAGCCTATCGGCCACCAGCCAAAGGTATGCTGCGCCAAGGGCTAACCTTAAGTACAATGCTGTTGCCTGCTGATATTTTGATGCTTCCATTATTTTTGCTAATGATATAAAAATACGAGGATAGTGGCCTATCTTTATAGTCCAGATAAAACAAGCAAGATAGTCCAGTATGCAATTTGTAACAGGTTTACTTAGTATCGACAAATCATTGCAGGTGCCCGTGTACCTGCAGATAGCCAACGGCATTATAGGCCACATCAGGCAAGGAACTTTAAAACCGACATCGGCGTTGCCCAGCAGCCGCGCTTTGGCCCTTGGTTTAAAGGTTCACCGCAATACCGTAGTTGCCGCTTACGATGAACTATACGCCCAAAGCTGGGTGGATGTTTATCCGCAGAAAGGCATCTTTATTGCTTCCAACCTCCCGGAGGTGTCGCCGCGGCCAATTGCAGATAATGCGCCGCAACTATTGTCATACCCCGAGAAAACACATTTTGATGTTTGCGAGAATACGCTGAGCCATATCAACCTTTTTAAACCGGCATCCAGTTTAAGTATTGCCTTTAATGAAGGCTTCCCTGATACGCGCCTTGCGCCTGTCGATTTGATGCTGCGCGAGTACCGTCGTTTTGCCGGTTATCATTTCACCAGTAAATATTTATTGTATGGACCAGAGCAGGGTTCAGAGAACCTGCGGACGGAACTTGCCCGTTTCCTGGGCGAGACCCGTGGCCTGCACGTAAACCCCGAGCATGTGCTGATCACCAAGGGCGCGCAAATGGCTATTTACCTTGCGGCGCAATTGCTGCTTGGTAAAGGTGATACCGTTATTGCCGCAGACCCGGGTTACTGCGGCGCCAATGAAGTGTTCGTGCAAACCGGGGCAAATTTGGAACTGGTGCCCGTTGATGAATGTGGGATAGATCTGGACGCTGTGGAAGAGATCTGCAAAAAGAAAAAGGTAAAAGCGCTGTACGTGATCCCACATCATCACCAGCCTACTACGGTTACGCTAAGTTCGGAAAGGCGGATGCGCCTGCTGGAACTGGCTATGAGGTACAGCTTCGCGATTTTGGAGGATGATTACGATTATGATTTCCACTATGCCAGCAGCCCTATCCTGCCACTTGCCAGCGCCGATTATTATGGCAGCGTTATTTATATAGGTTCGTTTTGTAAAACCATCGCGCCGGGCATCCGCATAGGGTTTATGGTTGCGCCACCCAACCTTATTTCGCAGGCTACCAAATTGCGCCGTATCATCGACAGGCAGGGCGAACAGCTTTTAGAAGAGGCCATGGCCAACCTGCTCAAGAACGGCGACATTACCCGCCACCTCAAAAAGGCCAACAAGCTTTACCACGAACGCCGGAATGTGTTCTGCGATCTGCTGAACCAGCAGCTTGGCGAACACGTAAGTTTTAAAATTCCAGATGGTGGGTTTGCTATCTGGATGAAATACCTCAATGGCATCAAACCAAAAGCGGTTGCCGAAAAGGCCGCGGTCATGGGCTTAGCCGTTAGCGCGGGTCGCGATTACTATTTCGACCCATCCCGCGAAAGCGAACACATCCGCATAGGTTTTGCTTCCATGAATTTTAAGGAAATGGAGCAGGCTACCGACCTGTTGGCAAAAGCGGTGAAGAAACTGGTTTAATCTTTCTTGCCGTTCTCTACACGTTTCACCTCGTCGCGGCGATCCTTCTTAAAGTCGAAGTTATCGAAGTCTTTGGTTTGGGGAATGTCAACCTTGAAGCCGTCTAACTGGTCAACCTCAATGGTGATATTATCTGTCATCAGGTCGATGATGTGGCCGCCGGCTTTTTTGTCGTCACTTAAAAAATGGAAATGGTAACCGGCGATGTTCGGGCCATCCATAAATGTTGGGATACGGTAACCCACCAGTGTGCCCCTCACATTTTCGAAAGTGAAAAAATGTTGCAGTGGCAGCATGTCGGCAAGTGGTTGGTAAGGCTTGTTTTTTACAGGCGGAAAAGCCCGGGTTTTTACCAAATTAAAGCTCCCGGTTATTTTTATCGCGTAAATTCCGTTCTTGTTCGTTAACAGGCTATCGAGATACTTAAAGAGGTCATTTTTGGACAGTTTTTGGTGATTTTGGGCCGCTTTTTGGGCGTCAAAAAAGTTGACTACCGCAAAGGGTGTAAGAGCTGTTGGTTTTACCAAAAATGTTTTACCGGTTGATTGCGTTTGGTAGATCTTACCATCCAGGATCAGGATCTCACCGTCGAGTTTATCGGGGGCACCAAGTCCAAAATCGCCGTATTTTAATACTTTGGTGTAAGGGTAAACAGCATCATACAAACCACCAATAAAGGCACTTGCGTGGCCTGCGGTGTATAATGTTTTGCTTTTTGTTTGTGCCGATGCACTGCCGATTGATAAAAGGCATAGCACCGCCAATATAGCATAGGGGTTGCGAAAGGGCATTCTTGAAGGTTAAATATATTGTGGCTAATATACTAAATGCCACCCAGTTAGCATAAATAGCATTTATTTATAAAACGCCTTAATAAAAGCTTAACTTTTCACTAACATTAATTATCTATTTTAGGTTATCAATACTATGGCTATGCTGAAATCGATATACATATTCTTCGTCTGCTTTATCGTAACTACTTCGGTTTACGCACAGCAAAAGTACACCGCGGCCAACATCCATTCGCATAACGATTACTCGCGGCCAAATGCTTTTTACCAGGCCTTTAATGCAGGCGCTGGCGCAATAGAGGCTGACATACACCTACGCAATGGCAAACTCCTGGTAGCGCACGATACATTAATATCAAAGCAGCCACGCACATTGGTGCAACTATACCTGCAACCTATAATGAAAGAGTTGAAAGCCAACTCGCGACCACTCAATTTGGTGATAGATCTGAAAGGCCCATACGCCCCTATACTCGCCGAATTACAGGAGGAACTGAAACCACTAAAGCACCTGATAAAAGATAACAACCAATACCCGTTAAGTATTATTATCACCGGCAACCGCCCGCCACCTGCCGGGTATAAAAACTACCCATCCTACATTGCTTTTGACGACGACCTGCAATTGCCGCACACACCCGATGAGTGGAAACGCGTAGCGCAGGTTAGCCTTAACTTCGAAAATTATTCCGGATGGAGGGGCGAGGATGATCTGCCAATTTTGGATGAGCGCAGGCTTAAGTCGATAATAAACGCCTTGCATGCAGCAGGTAAAAAGATCAGGTTTTGGGCTGCGCCCGACAATATCGCCGGCTGGCGAAAACTAATGCAGTTGCATGCCGACATCCTATCTACCGATAAAATTGATGAACTTGTTGCCGAGCTGAATGCTAAGTAAGTCTAATTTACTTTTATAATGGTTATCCCTTTTGGCGCTTGCACATCAATCTTAACCTTACCATTAACCAGTTTGGTATTCTTTATTTTTACGATGCCTAATGGGGTGGGGAAAGTTCCTTCAACAAACTTTAGATCGCCCAGATGTGGCTCGATGCGTAATACTTTACAACCAGGGGCCATCACATTTACACCCAATACATATTGTGTTAACCAGGGCGTAGGGCCAGATGCCCAACCGTGGCTAAGGCTATGCCTGAAACCTTTGTAACAAAATGCGCCATAATCGCCGTGAATATCCTTTTTACCATCGGGCACCAGCTCATCAATCCGCGAAGCATTAGGTAGCCAATCGATATTAAAGTCTTCCCAAAATGTGGTGGCACCTAACGAAAGCATTGGCTCCCAGTAGTTACGGATGGCATCTATAGAGCCCTGGTAATCGCCGGCTTTTGCTTTGGCCAGCAGCATATAGTAACCAAAAAAGGTTGAATAATTGTGCACGCCCCTGTCGGAGAGTACCACGTTTGCCTTAGTAGCCGGCATTAAACCCGACAGCGCCAATAATGCTGCAGCCTGCTTAGACTTACCCGGATCAGGCACGTTCTTCTTTAACCTAATTACCGCTGTTTTACATTTTGCAGCGGTGGTCGGGTCATTTAAAACAGTCGCGAGGTCGGCACCTGCGGTTAAGGTCATGGCCAACAAACCTTGCAAACCTGCATGAATGGCTTTAGGGTCGGTGCTTGATGGCCAGTCCAAAAACCGTTGCCCATCCTTCAGGTCTTCGCTGTTATTGGCATCAATCTGTTTAATGTATTGGTTTAAGAGTGCTATTAAGTAAGTCTTTTGCTGCTTTAGATAATTCAAGTCACCGTTATGCATATACCAATCATGATGGATGAGCACCCACCACATCGAGTAAGAGATCATGCCATTCATATACTCGGGCAGCGGAGTAATATCTCTTGCCAGATCAAGGCTTTTGGGCACCACATTGCTGTTACCAAATACCGCTGCAATGGTTGATGTTTCGGGGTGCATATCGCCGACCCAAACCAGGCGATCGCGTTTAATGCCGTCCCATAAATAGTCCTGCATATTCAAGTGCACGGTATAGGCCCCTGTCATCCAGATCTTGTTCAGTAAAGTATCGCTGCTTTTAAATGAGCCTAAATAAGGTATATCTCTAAATACAAAAATAGCCCGCACTTCCTTTAATTTCAACTCGGCATTGTCATCCAGCAAATCTATCCGCACAAACCTAAAGCCGGTATTGCCAACTTCAAGCTTGCCTAACCATGGCAGCGAAATCTCAAAATCGCGCATGGCATGGTCGTTGGTAGCGCCTTTAACGGTATCGATACTACTCATGGCCTCACTCGCCGATTCACCGAACCTGATGCGCACCCTCACAGGCTTCCCACCTCGGGACTGATCGGTAACCAATTGCAACCCGCCGTGCAGTTCGCGCCCAAAATCAAGTAAAATACCCGCTTTAGCTTTGTCATTATTTCGCAGAATGCATAGGTCTTTTCCCGATAGATTAGCCTGACCGTCGCCCGGTTTTAATAGTCGTTCGGCATTTTTAATGTTCGCTGCATCTTTTGTGGTTTGCCACAAGATCTTCACCGGCGACAAATACCGCCTTACAATTTCCTCTTTTTGCACATCTTTTAAATGCGTACCGGCAAATACAGGCGGCAGTTGTGCGTAGCTACTTTTACAAAGCAATACAATACCAAGTGTTATATAAATCTTAAGTTTGCTCATTTGTTAATATTTGATCACATCAATTTTAACCGGGCCTAATAAACCCGAGGATTGTAACCCACCTTTAGGGTCGGGGCTATAAATTACCGATGTCGGGCGTGTCCCGGCAGGCATCAACGCATCACCTATCAGCCTGTTCACCCAATTATTCACCACTTTAATTTCCAGTTTATTATCACCCGGTTTAAGTGCTTTGGTGATATCTACCGTATACGGCGGCGTCCATGCACCGCCCATTTCCACACCATTCACAAAAACTTTGGCTATAGATTTTGCCAGGCCTAAATCAATAACGTAGTTAGCGCCTTTGTCTATCTTCCCGGCTTTAAACGTGGTGCGATACCAAGCTGTGCCCGAGTAATATTTAATACTATCGTTCGCACTTTTAGACCAATCGGTTAGGGTTTCAAATTTCACCGGTTGAGCCGGGCCACGCATGTTTTTATCGAAACTTACCATCCAAGGCTGGGTTATGCTTATCGTTTTGGATGCCTCCGGGTAATTTGCTTTAGTGCTGTCGCCTCCCGCGCCCTGCTTGCGGAATATCACAAATGCGCTCTCTAAAGGGGCCAGCTGCATTGGTACAACGGTTGATGTCGCTGTTTGATGATAAGATGGTAATGCACGCATACTCCCATCTATTGCATTCCACAACTCGGGGCTTTTGCCGGCTGTGCGGAACTCTGCATCAAATTTTATTGGCGTATCTTTTTGGTTGGATACAAAATAAAGTTCTCCTTCTTTTAATTGGCGATGGATAAATAACACATCATCGGTTTTGGTGATCTTCAGGTCAGGCTGTGATTTAACCATGTTCAACACTTCTTGTAAACTCATGCCGTTCACTATCATGCCTTTGCCGTAATGGTTAACTTTAGTTGTGGTGCCGTCTATGCTACCCCAAAGTTCGGCGGCCAGATCTTTTATCTGTTTATCTGCCATTGGATAACCCTGCAAGCTTGGCGAGCGCAAAGGCTTTTGCCCTAAAACAACCAGGCCCTGTTGAACCAGTTCTTTGATCTTAGTTAACAGTTCCGGGCGGATGGTTTCCAGTTTTGGCAATACCAATACGCTATAGTTGATGCCGTTTGGCAAAGCAAGCTTGCCATCTTTTATAAAAGCTTTCTGTTTGATCACTTCGCCGTTAATATAATCGAACGAGTATCCTTTAGGCAACTCAGGATCAGTTACGCCGGTCATTTTTGGGGCATCTTCGCCAATAAAGTAGGCAACATCGGCAACGTACTGGCCTTGCTGTAACAGCATGTTACAGCGTTTAATGTAATGTAGCAGCACATCCATATCGTAATACCAAGTGTTTAGCCTGTTAAACTCCACACCAAACCAGGCGGTTAAACCCGGGCCTTTATCCCCCGGCTGCTGGATATAAACATGCATCAGTGTATTATTGATACCCTCGGTAAAAAAGCGGTCGCCGCGTTTTTTAAACATTGCCGGGTAACGCCCAAACGGCGCGCCAGCCGCGGTGAACGATTCTGCCGATACTTTTATCTTCCCGTAAATATGTGCAGATGAGGATGCCGCGCGGTTCTCAATATCACCCAAATCACCTTCACTCCAAAACTCGCCGCCAATCTCGTCCGACTGCCCGCCGTATTGTAAAAACTCGCCCGGGAAACCCCAATGCCCGTAATTCTCCAGCCAGGTGGTTAACCCGTTCTGGTGGCTTATCTCGCGCAAGCCACCTACATATTTATAGGATACCTCATCTGCAATCAGCCTGCGCAGGTCCCATAAAAACCTGTCGGACATATCCTGGTTGCCCACCACCTTGCCTTGCAGCGTTGGCAGGTATGGTATTGGGTCATAATTATAAGCTTGTTTAAATTCGGCGACAAGGTTGTCCGTCCAGTTTTGGCTGCCGGTTTCATAGCTGTCTTCTACAACCACCTTCCATGTTTTGCGGTCTTCGGCAGGGATGCGTTTCAGAATTTCACCCATGTAAGCGTTAAAGTGCGAAGCGACATGCTCTTTGCTCATCTTATCTACCTCACGGCCGCGCCCTTCAGGCGGGGCAGGGGCGTTAACAACATTGGTTGGCGTCATCCCGGTGCGTTCAATTACCCAGCTACCCGCAGGCACTTTCCAGTTGAGCGTACCATCTGCCGACATGTATTTAGATACATCTACCACTTTCGTGGGGTCAATAGCATATTTAGAAACCTCATTCGGTTGCATCGGCCATTGGTAGGCCGTCCAGAACGGGTGCGGGGTTGGCCACATTTTGGCAAGCGTTTTTTCCAGGTATTTTTCTACCATCGGCACTGATGATAAGTTCACCTCAGCCAAGCCCGAATCGCCACTTACTTTGGTGAACACTATCCTGAAATTGGTAGCCGACGTTGCCGGGATAGAAATTGTGGCCGCCCCATAAGATATGAAGCCCGTATTCAATTCGGGATTGCTACGGTCGATAGAAAAATGGTTAAGGGTTACGTAGGCCCCGTTAACCTTTACCTGCACATCACCCTCGATATAAACCGGCTTTTTAGCGGTAGAAATAATTACGCTGCTTACCGTGTATGGCTGCTTCGTATTTATATCGAGCGAAAATTGCTGTCCATTTTCAAGATGGATACCTGTTGCTTCGTTGCCGTCAAATAAATTCGCTACAGAATCTACTTCCGGGGTAGATTTGAATGTCGGTTTTAAGGCATTGACATCAGTATTATAATCGGCAGCCACGGGGTAGGCAATAACCTTTACATCCTGGAAATTTGCCTGCGGCTGTACCAATTTTTTATTAAATGATAACGGCCCTTTAACCATCAATTGCGATGAAGTTAAATAGCGCATAGATTGCTGCGGCTTAACCCATGGCCCTCCGGACTGGCTCCATCCCGGGCTGTTAAAGATCCCTATCTCAATGTTTAACCTTGTTGCTGTTTTAAGGGCGGTATGCAAGATATCCCACCACTCTTCAGAAAACATTTTTATTTTACCGTAAGGCACTTCGTCCATCCCTATGTTACCGATGAATGCGCGGTTGATACCCACTTTTTTCATCGCTTCCAGATCTTTCACCACACCTTCTTTAGAGATATTTCCCGAGATCCAGTACCAATAAACGCTTGTCTGTACCGAATCCGGGATGGTCGCGAAACCGGTTTCGATTGCTTTAAAACTTGCTGAATAGTATTGGGCACGGGCAGTGCTATTAGGATTTTGGGCCTTTGATGTAGTAGCTATGAAACATAGCGCAAAAAAGCCAAGGCAGGTGTGTTTTAAATACATAAGTATCATGTTAAAAGCCGTTTTAACACGCGGCTCAATAAATATATAATTATAGAGGGGCCGGGTTATGGTGCAACCAAGCCTTTCTTTTCAATATCAGGCGCTTACAGATTCGTTTGCCGAGTAATATTTTAATTCGATAATGTCGCTCGGGATCTGTTTGCTGTTCCACTCTTTATGGATGCATAAGGCTGCACCAACTGCCGATGCCTGCGCCATGGACGCGGCAAAGGTTTCCATGTTTTTAAACGATGTTGCCAGTAAGTGCATGTAGATGCTGTTTTTGCTAAAGCCGCCATCTACAAAAATCCGTTTAACGGATGTGCTGTTTAAAAGCAGTTTGGTAGAAGCTACCTGTAGGTTTACCAGATCAAGCACCAATTGGTGATACGCTTCTATATCATTGGCGAATGCCGAAAGTTCCCTTGTGGCAAATTTCGATTCTTTGGCAAAGCCTTCGCCTTGTCTTTGCAGGTGTTCCTTTTTAAGCTTCGCGATCACATCAGCATCAAACGGGATATTCCTGTATTTGATCACATTCTGGTTAAAATGCGCGGCAATGCGCTTAACCTGTTGCTCATACTCCAACCCCGAAAACAGGCGGGATGCTTTTACATGCTTGCCTTTGTACTGGATGTAGAACAGGCAGTCTTTGTCCAGTTCGTCTGCCGTTAATGGCGATTGATTGAATGGGTTTAAGCTGATACACCAGGTGCCTGTCGAGATCAAAATAAATGGTTCCTGAAAATTCACCAGGTAGGGTATCAACGCCGCCGAACTATCGTGCAGGCCAACGCCTACTTTATAATTATTACCGGGGAACAGCGCAGGTAATGCTTTATCCGCAGCAGCTATGGGAGCAAGTTTTAGGGTAAGCCCCTCGCGTTGGATCCAATCGTGGTAGCGGTCGCTTCCAAAATCCCACATAGCGGTATGGCAGCCAATGCTGGTGAGGTCTGAATAGTATTGCCCGGATAATAAAAAACTTAAATATTGCGGCAGGTGCAGGGAGTACTTGATGCGCTTGTAAAGTTCAGGCTGCTCATTTTTTATCCGGTATAATTGCAACCCTGAATTTAGGCTACCCAATATAGGCGAAGCCGTTTCAGTACTGAATTTCAGTTCGCCGCCGTACTCATCATAAAACTTCGCGCTTAATTCCTCGGGGTAGGGTTTAAGGTAATTATAAAGCGGGGCCAGCGCCTGCCCGCTTTCATCCAAGTGGACAAAACTTGCGCCGTATGCCGAAAAGTTTACCGCCCGTACCTTAAATTCCTTCAGTCTGAAGATCTCGCTCAGCGAGTCGAATACCGACAGGCGCAAGCTTTGCAGGTTTTCGCACACAAAGCCATCCTCGTCAACCGTTTCCGTAAACCGTGCCGATTTCTCGAACACAATTTTATAGTCCTGGTCAAACAGGAACAATTTTTTGTTGGTCTTGCCTACATCAAATACAGCTATAACGGGTGTGGCGCTACTCATAATTTACAAACCGGTGGCAACGGTATTTAGGCCGCGTTCGCTAATGAGGTTTTCTCTTACTTTCAATTTCCTATAGGCATTCACCGGATCTAAAGCGCCGCCGTTACGCAGGCTGGCTTCGGCTACTAACGGGCGCACATCTGTACGGTAGGCCGTTTGCAAGATCTCTTGTGCAAGAACTACATCATTGTTCTTTTGGGCAGAGGTTAGCGCGGCTTTATCAATAATTAATGCCTGTGCGTAAGCTATCTTGATAGCCTGTACCGACTGCAATAAGTCTTCTATTGGGTCCTTAACATTATGCGATGCATCTATCATCCAGCCTAAACCGGTTGCGTGGTCCATGCTGCGGGCGTCCATGCCTTCTACCAGTTCGTTAAAGATCAGGAACAACTGGTATGGATTGATGCTGCCAACCGTAAGGTCGTCATCACCATATTTCGAATCGTTGAAGTGGAAGCCGGCAAGCTTGTTCTCCATTAATAACAAAGATACGACCTGCTCGATGTTAGTGCCCTGCAAGTGGTGACCAAGGTCTACCAAGGTAGCTGCCTTTGGCCCTAATTTGGATGCCAGCAGGTACGATTGGCCCCAATCGCCAATGGTTGTCGAATAAAAGTTAGGCTCGTATGGTTTGTACTCCACCCAAACTTTCCAGTCATCAGGCAAAGCCTCGTAAATTTCCTGCAAGCTCTCCAAAGTGTTCTGAAAAGCATTACGAAAGTTTAGCTGTCCCGGAAAATTCGACCCATCAGACAACCAAACCGACAATGCTTTCGAGTTAAGCTGAACGCCGTATTTTATAACTTCTATATTATGTTCAACGGCTTGCTTACGCACCGCTTTATCAGTATGGTGCAGCGAGCCGAACTTATAGCTATGCTTCTGCTCTTTCTGATCCTGGAAGGTATTAGAGTTTACCGCATCAAAGTGCAAACCATGCTGTGCTGCCAGTTGTTTAACAGACGCGGCATTTTCAGGGATATCCCAGGGGATGTGTAACGATATAGAATTGCTCGATCTGTTTAAAGCATGGATCACACCAACATCCTCAATCTTTTCTTCAAGACTGCGTGGCTCACCACCGCCACTAAAACGGCCGAAACGTGTGCCGCCTGTGCCCAACGCCCAGCTTGGTATAGCTATGTTAAATGCGCTTAATTTCTTAAGCACACCTTCCGCATCATTTAGATCACCGGCAACATATTCAAGGCTGCGTTGGTGTTTTTTAATATCGGCCTGGTTTAGCTCCTGTAATTTAGCTTGCTCTATCTGCATCTTCTCTCTGGTTATTATAATTTGGCATGCCGGTGGTTAGTCGGCTTTTTATTCAATTTTTTATCGCGCGAATTATCTTACAAATGCCGCCGCAACTCCACCATCAACATTTATAACGTTACCGGTTGATTTGTTTAGCAAGCCGCCTGTTAAGGCAAAGCACGCGTTGGCAATATCGGCAGGTAATATCACCTGGTTAAGTAAGGTACGTTTTGCATAGTAAGCAGGCAACTCCTCTACTGTAACGCCATAAGCTTTAGCACGGCCTTCGGCCCATCCGCCGGCCCATATGTTGCTGTCGCTGATAACGGCATCAGGGTTAATTACGTTTACACGGATGCCGTCCGGGCCAAGCTCGGCAGCATTTAACCTGCTTAAGTGTAATTGTGCTGCCTTGGCGCTACCGTAACCTGCATTGTTGGGGCCGCTAACCAAAGCGTTCTTGCTTACTATATTAATAATATCGCCACCAATGGCTTGCTGTTTCATTACGGCAACGGCTGCCTGTGTTACAAAGAACTGGCCTTTCACCAATACATCGTACAACAGGTTCCAATCCTTTTCGGTATGGTCGCCAATGGTTTTGGAGATTGACAGGCCTGCGTTATTTACAATCAGGTCCACACCACCAAAAGCTAGTATCGCGGCAGCCATAGCTTCCTTAATTTGCGCCTCATTAGTAACATCTAATGTAGCGGTTGTGCAAACATCTTTACCAAATTGCTTTACAAATTCGTCGTAAGCACCGGTTAAGCGCTCAGCATTCATGTCGTTAAGGATCACAACTGCACCTTCTTCCACAAATTTTTTGGCGATTGCTTTGCCTATACCACCAGCACTGCCGGTTACCAATGCTATACGGCCCGATAATGCCTTCGGCTTTGGCATACGTTGTAGTTTAGCCTCTTCAAGCAACCAATACTCAATATCAAAAGCTTCCTGTCGCGGTAAAGAAGTGTACTCTGATATGGCTTCGGCGCCCTTCATAACGTTTATGGCGTTGATGTAAAACTCTGCTGCTACCCTTGCGGTTTGTTTATCCTTTGCAAAGGTGAACATACCCACGCCGGGGTAAAGTATCACTACCGGGTTAGCATCACGGATGCCCGGGCTATTCGGGTGTTTGCAGGTGTTATAATAACCCTCGTACATTTTGCGGTATTCCTCAAATGCAGGGGTCAATTTTTCTTTAATGGCAGCAATGTCGCTCAGGTCTTCGCCCGATGCAAGGGTTAAAACCAGCGGACTGATCTTGGTACGCAAGAAGTGATCCGGGCAACTGGTACCCATAGGCGCCAACCTGTCAAGGTCCTTAGAGTTGGTATATTCTAAAACCCTTGCATCATCGGTATAATGGCCAATCATCTGTGTTTTTGACGAGCAGAAACCACGCAGGATAGGTGCCAATGCAACCGCTTGTTTTTTACGGTCGTCTGCCGGCAGACTTTCAATTTTTGGGCCGCCAAATACGCTGCCGTTTTTGGTATAGCTTTGCTCCAGGAACTCGGCACATTTCTCTATCACCTCCAGCGTGTTGATATAGCTTTCATAAGCGGTATCGCCCCAGGTAAACAGCCCGTGCGAACCAAGCATAATACCGCGGATGCCGGGGTTGTTATCCAAACATTCTTTAAGCTGCAAACCAAGGTCGAAACCCGGGCGTTGCCAGTCTACCCAGCCTATGGTACCTTCAAATAATTCTTCGGTTATTTTTTTACCGTCTTTTGCTGCCGCGATAGCAATTGCAGCATCGGGGTGCAGGTGATCTATATGTTTAAAAGGTAAAAAGCCGTGCAAAGGTGTATCTATCGATGGCGCTTTTGAGTTAAGGTCGAAAATGCTGTGGTTAAACAGTTCCACCATTTCGTCTTCAAACCCGATGCCCCGGTACACGTTTTTAAGGCTGCGTAAACGGTCTACATACAAAGCAGCAAGGCCGCTTTTCTTCAGTGTACCGATGTCACCGCCGGATCCTTTGATCCACATTACTTCAACCTCTTTACCGGTTAAAGGGTCTTTATCCATAACCTTGCAGGAAGTGTTACCACCACCATAGTTCGTAAGGCGCAGGTCGGCACCCAGTAAGTTAGAACGATATATTAACAGGGCTACTTCATCACCGGCCAGTTCGGCCGCACGGGTGTCATCCCATAGGTAGCTTACATGTTTAAATTGTGTTGTGTTGACAGACATATGCTTTACTATTATATTTTTATTTTTATTGATAGGTTAATCGCAGCAATATTAATTATCCTTTATTGCCCAACTGTGATACACTGTGTTGACCAAGTAACCCTACCCGGCCGCATCCAGCTACTATCCTTTTATCGAATTACCGTACCCAACAATCAGCACCGAAATAATGATGGTAACAATACCCGCGAATACCGTAGCCAATGCTTTTTTACTAACGCCCTTCCATTCTTTAAGCACCAGGCCCCAAACGTTGGCTATCAATATAATAAATGCCATGTGCAGGATCCACGAACTTGCGCCATTGCCTAAGCGGCTTTCGCCCATGCCATAGAAAAAAAATTGCAGGAACCAGGTTGTACCCGCCAATGCCGAAAAGATATAATTTGCTTTTAGCGGCGTTTTTTTATTGGTATAATCGCCAAAGGTTTTATTACGGGCGTTCAGTACCATACACCAGATAAAGTTGGTAGATAACCCACCCCAAAGGATCACCACGTAGGTAACATTGTTTTGGAACAGGAACTCTCCGCCTGCCGGGTGCAGGGCCTTCCACGCGGTGTTGGCTTCGTTAGCCATCACTTTACCGGCATCAATACCAAAGGCAAAACAGGCACTTAACACACCGGATACAATGGCCACAAAAATGCCTAATCCAAATTTATATTCGGTGTTATTTACAGCGACTTCCTGGTCTTTAGTTAACTCGCGTTCTTTCATTACGCCGGCGTAACCGCATATCATTATACCCAATACACAAACTACAATTCCCAATAAAACCATTTGGCCCCAGTGGCTGTGTAGTAACGTGGTGATGCTGTCTTTACCTTGCTGCGGGAAGAAATCATAATATATAGAAGGGATCAAAGAGCCAAAAACAGAGCAAAGGCCCAAAATGATGGTACTGCCTAAGGCGACGCCCAAATACCTTACACCTAACCCATAAGTAAGCCCGCCGACGCCCCAAAGCACGCCGAAGAAGTAGGTAAGCAATAAAATTTGCCCGTTGGTATGTTTAATAATATCAGCAAAACCGGGGATGGTAAGCCAGGCGGCTACCGGGGGGGCGATTAACCAGGAAAAAATACCGCCGACTATCCAGAAACTTTCCCACGCCCAGCCTTTTACCTTTTTATACGGAATATAAAAACTGCCAGAGGCAAACCCACCTATAAAGTGGAATATAATCCCAAAAATTGCTTGCATGAAATTAGGTTAATTGGTAAATAACTTTGCTAATCTAATTAACCAAAATTTTATAACTGTTATATACTGTATGGTAGTTAGGAGTATTCATCTATTTTTATAGTTTTATAGGAATTTAAGCAAAACCCAATGCCCGAATTTTACGAATCGTTTGTACACCTTGTTTTTATTGGCATTATCGCCTTGTTCCCGGTTGTTAACCCCATAGGCTCGGCTTTTATGGTTAGTCCGTATTTTGAGAACCTGACGAGGGGCGAAAAAAAGAAAGCTGTAGGGCAAATAACGTTTTACGCTTTCCTGATATGTACCGTGTCCCTGTTTGCGGGGCAGTGGATTCTGCGCTTATTCGGCATCTCAATACCTGTGGTACAGCTGGCGGGTGGCATCATGATCTGTAAAATGGGTTGGGAATTCCTTTCGTCTGATGAGAAAAAAACCTCCGCCGAAGATCTGGACGACCAGCCCAACGTTTCGGCATTCAGCCATATTGCCAACAAGCTTTTTTATCCTATTACTTTCCCGGCGACTACCGGAGCAGGTACCATATCGGTACTATTCACCCTAAGCGCCCAGGGCGATGCGCTGGGCAGCTCCCGCTATTACATGACCACCGGCGCTATCCTGGTATCTATTGTGGTGATGTGCTCCATGATCTACTTCTTTTACCTCAACACCAGAACCATGATCCACTATTTAGGCCAGAACGGCGAAAACATCGTAAACCGCATCTCGGCCTTTTTGATCTTTTGTGTAGGGTTGCAGATAGGGATCAGTGGGTTGAAGACAATATTTAAGATATAGCTTGTTACCACAATCGGGGACGCTTGCGCAAGCGGGGATATATACTATAACTGCAATTAAATAATTATAAATTACGGCTCAATTAAATCTTAACCAATCTGTCTTAAAAGCA
This sequence comes from Mucilaginibacter sp. 5C4, assembly GCF_034345625.1. NCBI lineage: Bacteria > Pseudomonadati > Bacteroidota > Sphingobacteriia > Sphingobacteriales > Sphingobacteriaceae > Mucilaginibacter > Mucilaginibacter sp. 5C4. Next base: position 29,322 of record NZ_CP133775.1, read on the forward strand.
ATCATGAATGATAAATTAAGAATAGAAACGGCAGTTGAAATATTAAATGATAGATTACCCTATCAGGTTGGTGAACTTTATATGGGAATCGATGAAAAGGGCTATTTAAATATCACAATGGCTTCAATCTCGGGTGATTTAAAAAACATCTCTAAATCAAGTGCTTTACGAGAATTAGAAGAAATCACGCTTTTATTTAGTAAAATGAAGGTTGCATCAATTAATTTTAAAACTTTCGCTGAAAGTAAACGGGTGAAGTATAATCTTAATTTTGACTATGGCATGAGCGATTTAAGAATTTGTTCAGAAATCAATGGCCTAATTGATTGGCAAACAGATTTAAATTAATCTACTCCGCTGTCTCACGCGTGCCGCATGCTCCCAACCTCACCCCCTCGTTATCTCTCTCTGAATATTAAACAAAAATTCAAACAGGTTCATTTCGGTTGGGATCTGAAGTTTTTTGCGGAGGCGGTAGCAAAAGAGACATCACAGCAACTGGTAAATATTAATTTAATGCTATGATTACCATAGCTTAACCCTGGCACAAGGTTTATAGATTTATTTAATCAACCGTTTTGACTTTATTCTTTTTGTCATCTACAGCCATGTAAAGGAAAATAGAGCCGAACATCAACATTACGCCACCAAAATATGCCGGTATTTTTACAGACCAGCCTCCGTTAAATGTTGTTATTGATGCAGAACCTCCACTATCATCAGCATTTTGATGGCTTTTGTAAAAAACATTCCCGCAAATTATTAACAATAAACCTGCGGCGATCAAAAAGATGCTTAACTTTTTCATAATGGATAAATTAAAATTTATGCCTACAGGGAAAGCGAGAGATTTTTGAACATTCAAAAAGTGACGCTAAGAGAGAGGTTATAATTACTACAAAAGGCAACGGATTATGTTTGATAAAATCCTAATGAGTTTTAATTGAGAGCCTTTCTGCCTATGTCAGGCACCCGATTATGTAAATTTATACCCCTTACCCCTTCATAATCTCCCTCTGTATATTAAACAAAAACTCAAACAGGTTCATTTCCGTTGGGATCTGGAGTTTTTTGCGGAGGCGGTAGCGGCTGATCTCTACCCCGCGCACGGAGATAGCCATTAGCTGGGCAACTTCCTTGCTGGATAGGTTCATGATGAGGTAGGCGCAAAGCTTTAGCTCCTGCTGGTTAATGCTTGGGTAACGGTCTTTTATTACGGTTAAAAAGTTGGAGTGCACTTTGTCAAAATGGATAGAAAATTGTTCCCACTCCTCGTTCAGCTTGTTTTCTTCGGCAAGCAGGCGCAATATCTTTTTGATCTCGGCGGTCTCCACCATCTCCCTGCCCAATTTTTGGAGGTGCTGCAGTTCCTCCTTCACCCTTAGTATAAACTCTTTTTTCTGCACCAGGTTCAACGCCGCTGAGGCCAGTTCGGATGTTTTAAATTCAATTTCGGATTGCAGCTTGTCGTTCTTTAGTTTCACCACCTCTTTCTCCGAGCGTTCCAGTTCCAGCTGGTGCAGGTAGGCAATTTGCTTTTGCTCTTCCTCGTTCTTTTGCTGCTGTATCAGCAATTGCTTTTGCTGCTTTTTAATGTGGCTTGCTTCCTGCAGCTTATATATATAGTATAGTACGCCGGCTATCAGCACTGAATAAAGCAGGTACGCCCATACCGTTTGGTACCAAGGCGGGTTGATCACAAACACATACGTAGCCACCGCCGATTCATTATTCTGGTGGTTGCGCGCCTTTACTTTAAAAGTATAATTGCCCGCGGGTAAATTGGTATAATCCTTATCTGGCCGTTTAGACCATTCCGACCATTCCTTGTCAAAGCCATCCAGCAGGTAACTGTACTCCGCATTAGATTGTTCCTCAAAAATGGGTGACGAATATTCAAAATGCAGCGAGTTCCAGTTATGGGTTAGAGATGGTGTATTTTCTGCGGCTTGCTTTTTATCATCGCTCACCCCGGCAAAGTAGCCGCCGTAAAGCAGGCTATCAACACCATAAGTAGCTTTCACCCTGCGGATGTAAACCTTCAGCGGCCTGATATTTTGTTTGTATTTGGCGTAGTTGATGTGGTAAAAACCATTCTCGCTACCCACAAAGACGTTGTTGGCGTTTACCGGGTAAATATTCTCGAAGCCGCTCAGGATGCGGTTGTTAAGCTCGGGGATGTTGATGATGGTTGGTGCTGATGTATAATCTGCTACGCCCACGCTTTTGCCCTGCACAAACCAAACGTTGCCGGCGGCATCCTCTTTCAGGTACCGTAAACTTCTGTCGCCAAAGATCTTTTTGAACTGTGCGGATTGCACAAAGCGGTCGGTTGCCGCATCGTATTCATAAATACCTTTTTCGGTAGCGATAACGATCCGGTCCTTTATCTTAAACACAAAATTGTTTAGGGTTGATGGCAGGCCCTCATCTTTGGTATAGGTTTTAACCTGGCCTGTATTAGGGTCGAGTTTGTAAACACCACGGTACGGGTGCGATGTCCAGACTTGGTTATGGTCATCTACCTGCATAAACCTCGCCGACTCATAATACTTGCCCAAGCTGCCTTTATCAATCAGGGTAGCGCCTTTATTATCAAATAACCGAACCCCGTAGTAGTTACCCGCTGCTATCAATGGTTCGCCACTTTTGTTTTTCAAGGCCTGAAATGTCCAGAAACCGGTAACATTATAGATGGGAGAAAGCCTATCGCCCATAATCTCGAAAAGCCCATCATCCTTACCCGCAAGCAGGCGGCCGTTCACTTCGGCCATGTTCCATGTTTGGCCTTCGCCGGTCGTTTTAAAGTCGTTTTTTAGATAACTGAGGTCGCTTATGCCCTTAACCGGGAGTTGGTACACGCCGTTAGATAAGGCGAAATATAAATTGTTCTTAAACAAGGCCGCGCCATAGCCACCGCCATCTTTAAATATCAATGGGTTAATGTGTTTAACGGCATTGTTGTATGCGATGTAATCTATCCCGTTATCCAGCCCAAGCCATACGTTATGGTTGGCATCGGTATACATGCAACGCACATTGATATTTTGCAGTCCTTCTTTTTTGCCGATATTCTCGATGATGTTACCGGTTTTATCAAACTGATAAATGCCATTAACATAAGTGCCTACCAGGTAAGTGCCATCGTTCAATGCTGTTGCTCCCGAAAAATGCTGGTGGTTATCAATACCGGCCCCGTTAAGGTTATAGTAATTTAGTTTATTGCCACTTAGCAAAAACAAGCCATCCTTTGCAGAGGTAACCAGGCCCGTGGTATCATTAAATTTGGATATGCTGGTAATATAAAAGCCATTTGGCAGATCCGCTTTAGCAATAAACGGCGTCCAGCTGCCATTTGTTAATGATAAAACGCCTTTTTGCTCATCATGGGCCAATAGCTTACTGCCGTATGTACCCAAAAACAACCACGACGGCGAATGGTAAACGGTTATCTTACTGTTGCTATACCTAAAGATCTTATCATGCGTGCGAAAAAAGATGTCATTCCCGTACGCCGCAATATCCCATATATCAGAAAATGCCTGGTCGGTTTTAGGGATGAGGTTTTTAAGCGAGGTAAAAACAAGCAGGCCATTTTTTGCGGGTGTAAAGTATCCTATTTCATCCTGCCCGCCAACGTAAAGCTTTTTATCGGCACCAAATTCTAATGACCGTACAATGGTTTTATTGGGCAGCGGGTAAAGCTGCCAGTACGAACCATCGAACACCAGCACACCTTCGTTATTGGCAAAATACATCCGGCCCTGCGCATCCTGGCGTATTTTCCAGTTTTGCGTACCTGCATTGTACTGCCTTTTCTCGTAATTAACGGTTTTGCGCTGCCCAATGTAGGCCTGTGCCATGGCACCTTGTGCCATCACATTAATTATTACGAACAGCAGCAGCCTTAAATACAAGGGATTATAGCGTTTAATCAAAATTATATAGGTGTTTACAATTGGTTTACTAATATCCGTGTTTTTAAATGAAATTTCAATGTTGTGTAGTAGTGATGTAGTGCGAAATTTCGCTTTGAGATACGCTTGCTATACATTTGGTTCCTATAAACCAATTGCTCCGGCAAATTATAACCCAATTTAAAAACCGTTAACAAATGCTTAAAGCTTAATGCATGGCTGCGCATGCTTGTGCGCGAAAATGAAAACGTATGAAGAAACTTTTACAACCAACCAAAGTCGTCCTGAACGACCTAATTAATTTAACCTAAAAATAAATCTATGCAATTAAAACTCAAGTTTTTTATGGGGATTGCTTTGCTTTTCTGTTTCGTTAGCCAGGGCTATGCACAAACCCTGCACCTAACCGGTAAAGTAACCCAAAAGGCGGACGGACAGGCATTGCCCGGCGCATCAGTAACCGTTAAAGGCACAACGATGGGCGTTGTTACCGATGTAAACGGTAATTACGCATTAAACATCCCGCAAGGTGGCGGGACAATCGTGGTATCATTTGTCGGCATGGTATCTGTTGAAAGAACAGTAACACAAGCCGGTACAGAAAACTTCACATTAGAAGACAACCCTAACAACGCGCTTAACGAGGTTGTAGTAATTGGTTACGGTACCCAAAAAGTAACTAAGGTATCCGGCGCTATCTCAACCATAAAAAGCACCGACATCCAAAGGCAAAACCCGGTACGTGCAGAAGAGGCCATACAGGGCCGCGCCGCAGGTGTTACGGTTATACAAGGCGGTACGCCGGGCTCGTCGCCAACAGTGGCTATCCGTGGTATCCCTTCTTACGCGGGTTCAGCCCCGTTGGTAGTTATTGATGGTGTGCAACAATCACTGGCCGATCTTAACTCGGTAAACCCGATAGATATCGAATCTATCAGCGTACTTAAAGATGCGTCTGCAACCGCTATTTACGGTGTTAAAGGTGGTAACGGTATTATTGTGGTTACTACCAAAACCGGTAGAAAGAACATGAAACCCGAACTTACTGTTAACAGCAGCTACGGTGTGCAGGAAATAGCACGTTACATTGGCGTTTTAAATGCAACCGAATATGGCGCAATAGTAAACGAAGGCAGCGTAGCATCGGGTGGTAACGTTATTTTCCCTGACCTGACCACTTTAGGTGTTGGTACCAACTGGCAAAAAGAGGTGTTTAAAACCGCTCCTTTACAACAACATACCATTGGTGTACGTGGCGGCAGCGAAACTGTAAACTACTTTTTATCGGGTGGTTACACCAGCCAGGGCGGTATAGTTGGCGGCATCGATAAATCAAGGTTTGATCGTGGCAACTTCACGGCGAACATTGATTTCCAGATGACGAAAAAACTTAAACTTACCCTGAACACTACTGGTGTAATTTTAAACTCCAAAGGCATCCAGGAAAACTCGTTTAACAGTGTAATTGGTAGCGCGCTTAACTTCGACCCAACGGTATCAGTTTTAAATACCGATCCTAACAGCGTTGGTAAATACGGATACAGTAATTTGATCCTGTCTGAGGTTTACAACCCGCTTACCAAACTGGATAACACCTACAACAAAAGCCTTGGCAGTAAATTGTACGGTAAGTTTGAGGCACAATACGATATTTTAAAGAACCTGAAATTAACCAGCAGGTTTGGTTATACAAAGTATGATGCTAATAGCAAAGGCTTTACCCCGCTTGTATTTTACGGCCCGCTTAACGTTGATAATAGCATGAATGCCGATGGATCTACCGTGATAGATAAGCATAACAGCGTAAACCACGATAAGGTGAGCAACTTTAACTACACCTGGGAAACATTTGCCAACTATAACTTTAAAGTAGCGGAGGACCATACCTTTGAAACGGTTGTTGGTTTCTCACTGGCGAAAGAATCTGGTAACGCGGCCGGTGTAAACAGGCAGGATGTACCCTTCAACTCTTGGGAGTTTGCAGATTACAGCGCGGCAACAGGTACCAACACAGCTACCAACCCAAGCGCAACAGGCGGTTATTACTATCAGTACTTTAAACGCAACATGTCGTTTTTTGGTAGGTTGAACTACGATTATAAAGAGAAATACCTTGCATCGTTCACCGCGCGCCGCGATGGCTCAACAGCTTTTGGTGCCGATAACAAGTTTGCTAACTTCTTTTCCGGTTCGGTGGGTTGGGTTGCCAGTAAAGAGAGTTTCTTTAATGTACCTGCTATTAATTTCTTAAAAATTAGAGGTAGCTACGGTACTGTAGGTAATGATAACACACCAACACAGGCTACCACTATCATCACCGGCGGCCCTGATTATGGCCCTACTGCAAACAGCAATGGCTATAACTTTAGCAATGTGTTCTATCCGGGGTCTACCTTAGGTACTACAGAAAACAAACTATTAGGATGGGAAAGCCAGAAACAAGCTAACGTTGGTTTCGACCTTACCATGTTTAATGGCAAATTAACCGTTACTGCCGATTATTACGAAAAACGTGTTGGCGGGTTGTTATTCCAACCGGCAACAGTTTACACAGGCGGCACAACACCGGTACCGGCAGCTAACATCGGCTCAACCAAAAATAACGGGGTAGATATATCTATAGGCTATAACGAAACTATTGGAAACGGGTTTAAACTAGGTAACACTTTTAACATAACTACAGTAAAAAGCGTGGTTACCGCAACCAATACTGATGGCACCGCCAAAATATTTGGTGGCAGCTACTTCAACGGGCAGTCGCAACAGGTAACCGTATTTGAAAAAGGCCAGGCACCTGGTTATTTCTATGGCTACAAAACAAATGGTTTGTTCCAGAACGCGGCTGAGATAGCAGCAGCGCCAACTCAAACAGGCGCTCAACCGGGCGATATCCGTTTTGTGGATGTTAACGGCGATGGTGTAATAAATGCCGCCGACCGCACCAATATTGGTAACCCGTTCCCTAATGTTATTTTGGGATGGACGCTATCAATGAGTTACAAAAACTTTGATTTTAACGCGTTCACTTATGCATCTATCGGTAACGATATTTACCGTGCTTACGAGCGTAATGCCAACTACACCAACAAATTCCGCGGTGTGCTTGCAAGATGGACCGGCGAAGGAACTACTAACGATGCCCGCAACCCAAGGTATTCATTTACCGATGCTAACAGCAATATCCGCGCGTCAGACAGGTATGTCGAAGATGGTTCATTCGTGAAGATCAAAAACATCCAGTTAGGTTATACCTTCCCTCGCATAATGCAGAGCAAAGTATTTAAAAGTATAAGGATCTACGCGCAGGTTCGTAACGCTGCAACATTCACCAAGTACTCCGGCTACGATCCTGAGATCTCCGGCGGTGTGCTTGATACCGGTGTTGACCGTGGCGCATACCCGCAGCCAAGAACATACAGCATGGGCCTTGACATTAAATTATAATTCATTAATAAACAATACGATGAATAAAAGATATATAAAGCTAATTGCGATGGTCCTGTTGCTGACCTCGTTCACAGCATGTAAAAAATGGGTGGAGAATAACCCGCACGACAGGTTCCTGGTTACCGACCTTGACTACCTGAAATCAGAAACCGATTACCGCACCATGGCTGTCAGCGTTTACTCGCCGGTGCAGTGGTTAAACCAGGCGGTAGTTGTGGGCGATATCGCATCAGACAACTCTGTAGCCGGTGGCGAAAGCGCATCAGATGTTTTAGCACTACAGCAAATAGATGATTTTACGCTAACATCAACAAATTCAACCTTACTTGACTTGTGGCAGGTTGCTTACGAAGGTGTTAACAGGGCTAATTACATGACCCAGTATAAAGACAAAAACAAAGCAGGCGAAACCGTGAACTTTAACGGTAAGGATGCCCTATACGCCGAGGTTTACTTTTTACGCGCTTACTACTACTTTACCTTAACAAAAATGTGGGGCGATGTGCCATTGTTTATTGATAAGCGCCTGGATAACAGCGCCGCCAAATCGTTAACCCGCGCACCTAAAGCTGTAGTTTACGCGCAGATAGAAAAAGACCTTAACGCTGCCATTGCTGCTTTGCCAACTACGCAAAGCCAAAAAGGCCGCGTAACTAAATATGCTGCACAAGCTTTGTTAGGTAAAGTTTATCTGTACGAAAATAAATTCACCGAGGCAGCATCAGTGTTAGACCAGGTTATCACCTCGGGTGCCTTTAGTTTGGTTACCAATTACGCTTCTATCTACTTAGCAGCAGGCGAGAACGGCCCTGAGTCGGTATTTGAGATCCAGTACACAAACGGTTCGCCATACTACAACTGGGGTGGTGCAACACGCGGCCAGGGTAATTATGCGGTTCAGCAGAACGGCATCAGGGGGTTAAATGGTATTGGCGGTATGCCATATGCAGCCGGCTGGAGCACTAACTTGCCAACGCAAAACCTTGCCACAGCTTACTCAGCCGGCGATCAGCGTAAAGCAATAACAGCTTTCAACATCGAGGATTACAAAGCCGCACATCCCGAATATAATATCAGCTACCAGGTAGCGCCTTACAAAAACACAGGTTTATACAATGGTAAATACTTACCACGTAAAGGTGAAACATCCGGCCAGGTAGAGCTTAACTATCTGAACAACTTTAGAGTGTTAAGATATTCTGAAGTATTATTACTGGCTGCCGAAGCAAACAACCGCTCTACAGCGCCAAACGATATTAAAGCACAAGGTTACCTAAACCAGGTACGCCAACGTGCATTTGGCGATGTTGCGCATAATATAACGGCCACAGGTACTGCTTTAAAGCAAGCCATTTGGGACGAAAGAAGACTGGAGTTAGCCATGGATGGCGACCGTTTCTTTGACCTGGTTAGAACAGGGCAGGCCGCTAATAAACTTACAGGTTTTATTGCCGGTAAGCACGAAGTGTTCCCTATACCGCAGGAAGAAATTAACGTTACAGGTTTAACACAAAACCCGGGCTACTAAACCTTAAAAATCAAGATCATGAATGCAATAAAATATTTTTTGAGCATAACCCTTTTACTGGCTGTGATAACAGGCTGTAAAAAGGAAAAGTTTGATGACGTATCGTTCGTCAACAACGTAGCAGACCCTGCAAAAATATCGGTATTGTTTGATATTACGCAAGACAATACCGGCTTGGTAACTATTACCCCTAACGGCGAAGGTGTATCTACTTTTGATATTTACTACGGCGATGACGGCGAAACATTTGTAAAAGTAGCCGCTGGTAAAAACATCCCGCATAAATATGCCGAGGGCGTATATAAAGTTAAAATTGTTGGCCATGGCATCTCCGGCAAAACTGCCGAAGTTAACCAATCGCTTACGGTATCGTTTAAGGCCCCGGCAAACCTTAAAACAACCATCACAACCAATGGTTTAGCGGTAACAGTTGGCGCAACTGCCGATTATGAAACCATGTTCCATGTATATTACGGTGACGAGGCAACGGCAAACCCCGAGCCTTACGACTCGTTCCTGCAAGAGCAAACCGCCACACACAACTACCCTAAGGCAGGTACTTATACCGTAAGGATTGTAGCTTTAAGTGGGGGTGTTGCAACAACAACCGCAGAGCAAATCATTAAGATAGGAAAACAGGCTGACTTGCCTTTGGCTTTTGATGATCCTAACTTTGATTACACTACAATCGATTTTGGTAACAACCAGTCGGCAGTAGCTACCGATCCGGTAAATAACGCTAACAAAGTGCTAAAAATCACTAAACCAACCGGTGCCGAAGTATGGTCTGGTACAACTTTAAGTACCGCAACAGGTTTTGCAACTAAAGTTCCGGTTAGCACGCTAAATTCTAAGATGACCCTACGCATATATTCACCCGCGGCAGGCTTAACTATTAAATTAAAACTGGAAGATCATACCAATGATAAAAAATCGGTAGAAACAGATGCTAAAACTACGTTGGCAAACGCATGGGAAACATTGACATTCGATTTCAATAACCCATCGCCAACCACACAGGCATTGAATGCGGCTAATACTTACGATAAAGCTTCAGTATTCTGTGACTTTGGTACGCCTGGCAGCGGTAAAGTATTTTACATTGATGATGTGCAAATGGCTATCCAGATTGCACAAATAAACTTGCCGGTTACGTTTGATGCACCAAATACCAACTATACCGTTATCGATTTTGGTAACAACGTTACTGTTGATGCTAATGACCCAACCGTTGCATCAAATAAAGTTAAAAAGACAACCAAACCTAACGGTGCCGAAGTGTGGGCAGGTACTACAATTGGCACCCCAGCTGGCTTCTCTGCTAAAATTCCGGTAACTGCATCTTACGCTAAAATGAGCATGCGTGTTTACTCACCGGCGGCAGGCCTGCACATCAGGTTAAAAATTGAAGACCATAATAACCGTAATATCGAGGTAGAAACGGAGGCCATCACTACAGTTGCCAACGCTTGGGAAACCTTGACGTTCGACTTTACCGCACCGTTTGCAGGTACCCCTGCGCTTAACGCGGCAAATACTTACGATAAGGCATCCGTGTTCTTTGATTTTGGTACAGCAGGTAACGGCAAAGTGTTTTATTGGGACGACGTGAAATTTGTACCTCAACCTTCATCAATATTAGGTATCCCGCTTGATTTCCAGTCGACAACCCTAAACTATGCCTTTACCGATTTCGAAGGTGGTGCTGTTACAGTTGTAAATAACCCATCGGCAACCGGTATTAACACCAGCACCAAGGTTGCTAAAATGGTAAAAAATGCAGGTGCCACATACGCAGGTAGCTACATAACCCTTGCAGGCCCTATCGACTTTACCAAGAAAACACTTAAGATGAAAGTTTACTCGCCTAAAGTGGGTGCCAAAGTGTTGTTAAAGGTAGAGAACCTTACCGATGGCAATGTTGGCTTCGAGAAAGAAGTACTTACAACCAAAGCAAATGCATGGGAGGAGCTAACCTTTGATTACAGCGCTATCAACACTGCAAAATCGTATCAAAAAGTAGTACTGATATTTGATAACGGTAACGTGGGTGATGGCTCGGCCAACTTTACCTACTATTTTGATGATATCACCCTTAATTAATTATAGAGATGAAAATTAATATAAAAGCATTATTAACCATCTGTTTGGCAGCCGCTATCATTGCAATAGGCTGTAAAAAAGAGAAGTATTCGTTCGGTAATATAGTTACCCCAACAGATGTAACATTAACCACGGCCATCGAGGGTGTCAACACAACCAACCCGGATGGTGGCGGCTCTGGTAAAGTAACTATTACTACAGCCGGTACCGGCGCCATATCATACAAAGTTGATTACGGCGACGGCATTATCGAAATTGTTCCGGGTGGGGATAAAGTACATAAGTACTCTGCCCCCGGTACATTCGATTACACCATCACCGCTACCGCTATTGGCACAGGTGGTGTAACCTCTACCGTCAGCAAAAAGATAAGGGTATTTGTATCGTTTGAGATCCCCGCTGCAATTATGCAAAACCTAACCAATGGCGCATCTCGTACATGGGTTATAGACCGCCTTACACCAGGCCACGTAGGTGTTGGCCCGGCAGATGGTTATACACCAAGCTACTACGCAGCCGACCCTAACCAGCGTGCCGAATGTTTGTATGACGATGAGATAACCTTCAGCAAAAATGGCGCAGGCATTAATATGGTTATCAACAACAAAGGTCAATCGTTCTTTATTGCAGGTGCTACTGTATTTTACGGTAAAGCAGGCGGCGACAACTGCTATGATTTTGATGCCACAGGCACTAAAAAGCTTGCTTTTATGGATGCTACATCGGGCTCAACATCGGCAAACTCTACACGTATACAGTTTGTAGTGCCGGATAAGGGCTTAATTGCATTTGGTACGGGTGGTAATACTTACGAGATAATGGAACTTACCGAAACTACCATTACCTTACGGAACATTGGTATCGACGGCCTTGCCTGGTATCAGAAATTTAAAGTTAAATAATAAAAGATATGAGAAGAATTAACGCTTTTTTAATAATAGCACTGGTAGTCTTGTTTACCAATTGCTCTAAAAGTAATGATACCGGCGGCAGCGCTACTGCAGGTATGCCAACCAACCTCAGTGTAACACCAACCGTAAGCACTGATAACAGTGGCACGGTAACATTTGCGGTAACTGCCGACAATGCGGTATCCTACGAATTTGATTTGGGTAACGGTGTTTTCCAAACAAACACAACAGGCAGTTTAACCTACAAATACCCGGTAGCAGGTACTTATAATGTTAAGGTTACTGCCAAAAGTTCAACCGGTAAAACAAGCGCAAAAACCATTTCGATTAATGTTTCGGCAAGCGAAGCTTTGATCTGGTCTGACGAGTTTAATACCGCGGGTGCGCCCGATCCGGGCAAATGGGGTTACGATATAGGTAACAACAATGGCTGGGGTAATAACGAGTTAGAGTATTACACCAACCGTTCTGATAACGCTTCGGTATCAAACGGCACTTTAAAGATAAACCTGAAGAAAGAGGCCTACAATGGTTTCGGTTACACTTCGGCAAGGCTGTTAACCAAAGGCAAGTTTGCCTTTAAATACGGCCGTGTAGAGGTGAGAGCGAAGCTACCTACAGGTGTGGGTACCTGGCCTGCAATATGGGCGCTTGGTGGTAATATAGATAACACCCCATGGCCTGGCTGTGGCGAGATAGACATTATGGAACACGTAGGTAAACTGCAGAACACTATCTTCTCTACCATGCATTACCCCGGCCATTTTGGTGGCGGTGGCGTTGGTAGTACTACACAAAACCCTACTGCATCTACAGCGTTCCACGTATACAGCATGGATTGGACACCAACGGCTATGAAGTTTGCCATAGATGGAGTCGTTTTTTATACCTTTGATAACAGCGCCGACAAGCCGTTCAATCAGGATTTCTTCCTGATATTGAACGTAGCTTTTGGAGGTAATTTTGGCGGCCCAGCGGTTGACCCTAACTTTACTGCCGACGCCATGGAGGTAGATTACGTTCGCGTTTATAAATAATCAATTAAAACAGATAGAAAGGCCATTTAACAATGGCCTTTCTTCATACATGCTATTCCCCTAATTAAAATCATGCTTTATAAAAAGTATATTTATTTTGCGGCCTTAACGGCAGCAATAACTATTGCTGCGTCGTGTTCGTCGGTTAAGCAAGCGCCGGTAGTAAGCAACTCAAAAGGCAACGTGATCTTCTTTGACGATTTTTCGGAAAGTAAGATCGACCGCTCCAAATGGAGCCCTATCATTACCGGTTTCCACACCAACGGCGAATTGCAGGCCTATGTAGATTCGTCTGCAACCGCTTATATCGAAAACGGGGTGCTGGTTTTAAAGCCTCAATACTCACCTAACTTTAAAACAATCGATAATCAGCAGTTCGATTTTATATCGGGCAGATTTGTTACCAAAGGTAAATTTGATTTCACTTATGGCACAGCCGAGGCGCGTGTTAAGGTCACGGCAGGCGATGGCTTGTGGCCTGCCTGGTGGATGCTGGGCAATGGCATGTGGCCAAATGATGGCGAAATTGATATTATGGAATTTATTGGCGAAGCCGACTGGGTAAGCGCGGCGGTACATGGCCCAGGCTATAGTGGCGAAACCCCATTTGTAAATCGCAAATATTTTGATAAAGACCATGACGCCACCCAATGGCATGTTTACGGTGTAGACTGGACACCCGAAGCGCTTGTTTTTAAATACGATGGAGTGCCGATGTTCCGCGTTACCCGTAAAATGGCCGGGCATTATGGCAAGTGGGTTTTTGATAATAAGCAGCACTTGATCCTCAATTTCGCGGTAGGCGGTATTTATCCTTTCAAAATAAACGGTATAAAAAAGCCATACTACGGCCTGTCGGAAACATCCTTAAACAAGATAAAAAATGGCGAAGCCAAAATGTGGGTAGACTGGGTTAAGGTAACCCAAAATAAATAAGAGGCATGCCCCTGCTAAAGTAAAAAGCCTTTCGGATGAAGATCTGAAAGGCTTTTTTAATGTCAAACCATAAAAGGTTAAACTATAGGTGTTTTTTTAAAAGGAGACTTGACGCTCCCAAAATGCGGACAGTTACAATCCTTTTTAAAAATACCGCATGATGATAGCACAACAGTTAATGTTGCTATCGCAAATATGTATTTAACTTTTTTCATGATTTAGCGCGTTACTGATTATCAATACTCCAAATACACCCATACACCCACCAATAGCATCAGCTAACAGGTCGTTCCAGTCACCGCTGCGCCAGGTAAAAACCCGCGTTTGCAGCACTTCTATTAATGCGCCATAGCTTATTAATACCATCGTGTTCTTCATAGCTACCTCTATCCGGATGCTGCGGGTGTTCCATTTACGGATGCTGCCCGCGCAATATAAAATGGAGAGCACGAAAAACAAACCACAATGCACCAGTTTATCAAACCCCTGAAAAAACATTGGCGAATTGCCAACACTGCCAAGCGGCACCGCACATATTATTAAAATAAAAAGGGCCCACAAAATTGCAGGCCCATAGTATCTTAGTGTGTTTTTCATTTAAAATTAGTGGCCAATAACGCCTTTGTACGCATCAGCATCCAAAAGGTTTTCTGCATCAGCAGCATTGGTAATTTTTATCTTCACCATCCAGCCATCACCGTAAGGGTCGCTGTTCACCAACTCAGGCTGGCTATCCAGTTTTCTATTCACTTCAAGGATGGTACCATCAAGCGGCATAAACAGGTCAGATACCGTTTTAACGGCTTCTACCGTACCAAAAACAGATTCTTTGGTTACATCCTGCCCAACAGTATTAATGTCGATGTAAACAATGTCGCCTAATTCGCCTTGTGCAAACTCGGTGATACCGATGTAAGCCTCGTCGCCTTCAACCCTGATCCACTCGTGGTCGCTTGTGTATTTTAACTCTGCCGGAAAATTCATATCTGTTAATTTATGTGCTCAAAAATAATAAAACTTTAAGGTATAACAATAATATCATCAACAAACTATAAGTGCAGCTATTAAAACTATTTGGCGTAATAGTTGTTGAATATTAACTATAAAAACTAAAAATATCTACAAAATGAAAAAATTAAGCTTAGTGGCAATGATGGCTGTTGCAGCCCTATCATTCCAGGCGTGTAACAACACCGCAAAAGACAGTAAAGAAACTGCTGACAGTGTAAACGCTGTTAAAGATACAACCACCAATGGCTCTACAGGTATTGCTGTTGTTGCAGGCGATGCAAAATTTGCAACTGATGCAGCTAACGCGGGTATGACCGAAGTAGCTGCAGGTAAAATAGCTGCCGAAAAAGCTATTAACCCACAGGTTAAAGAGTTTGGTGCCATGATGGTTACCGACCATACTAAAGTGAACGAAGAGTTAATGGCTATCGCTAAAACTAAAAACATTACTTTACCAACCGCACCCGATGCTGATCACGAAAAAATGTTGACAGATCTATCTGCAAAAACAGGTAAAGATTTTGATAAAGCTTACGTTGACGCAATGGTTGACGGCCACAAAAAAGTAGCATCGATGTTAGAAGAGGCTTCTAAAAACTGCAAAGATGCCGATTTAATGGCTTTTGCTACCAAAACATTACCAGCTGTAAAAATGCACTTAGCTAAAATTGAAGCTATCCAAAAAAGCATGAAATAAGCTTAGGTTATTTTATATAGAAAGGGATGGGCGCATGCTTATCCCTTTTTATTTTAGATAATTTATGTTGCTACATCATATTATGATAAATTTACCACCATGCAAGCACCAATAGTTACGGGCTTAATGGCCTATGGTATGTCGGGGCGTATATTTCATGCGCCGTTCATCAGCACCAATCCCGGTTTTAAATTGAAAGGTATTGTGGAACGAACCCACAAAAAAGCCGCGGAAATATACTCGGAAATTAAAAGCTACAGATCTATAGATGAGTTACTGGCCGATGGCGAGATAGAACTGGTTGTTGTAAATACTCCAAGCAACCTGCACTTTGAGCACGCTATGCTGGCCCTAAAAGCCGGTAAACACGTACTGCTCGAA
Source organism: Mucilaginibacter sp. 5C4 (assembly GCF_034345625.1). Classification (NCBI taxonomy): domain Bacteria; kingdom Pseudomonadati; phylum Bacteroidota; class Sphingobacteriia; order Sphingobacteriales; family Sphingobacteriaceae; genus Mucilaginibacter; species Mucilaginibacter sp. 5C4. The sequence goes on from NZ_CP133775.1 coordinate 45,290, forward strand.
AAACCTGCAGCCGCAACATCTGCTGACGTAAAAGAACTTTTTGATACCGCCCGTAAGTTGAAAAAACACCTGATGGTTTATCAAAATCGCAGGTTCGACAGCGGCTTTTTATCAACCAAAGAAGTGATTGAAAGCGGCCGTTTAGGTAACCTGATAGAAGTTATTTTCCGTATGGATAGATACAAGTCTGCCATCGGTATAAAATCATTTAAAGAAACGAAAGGCGTACCCGCCGGAGGATTGGTTTATGACCTCGGCGCGCATTTGGTTGATAATACCATTGCCCTGTTTGGCAAACCATTATCTTTCACCAAAACCACGGGCATTTACCGTGAGGGATCTGAAGTGCCCGATTATTTCCATTACCATTTGATATACCCAAACCAACTGAATGTTTACCTAACATCGGGTTTGCAGATAGCAGGTGATACCCCGGGCTTTTGGGTGAATGGAACGCTGGGCAGTTTCATCAAAAACCGAAGCGATGTACAGGAAGCACAATTGGATAAAGGCATGATGCCAACCGACCCTGCTTACGGCATTGAACCTGCCGGTAGCGAAGGACAATTAACTACTGTTGGTATAGATAATCAGAAGATAACGGAGTTGATCTCATCGGTTAAAGGCGATTACCGCCAGATATTTGATGCTGTTTATCATACAATACGTAATAATGCGTTATACCCTATAACAGAAGAACATATTGCCTGGCAATTAGAACTACTGGAAGCATAATTAACATTCTCAATGTCGATACAACAAATGAAGAAATTTATATTTTTATTATTCGCGGTAGTAGCCGGTTTTGGATGTACACAAGCACAAACTCAAACTATACCGCTTACAATTCCACCATATAAAATACTAACAACTAAAGATCAAAACCTTACACCGGCAGACCTGGTAAAGAACAAACCGGTAATGATCATTTATTTTGCGCCGGACTGCCCACATTGCCAAAAACTGGTCAATGACATGAAGCCGTCAATGGCTAAGTTTAAAAACATACAGGTGGTAATGATAACCTTTACCGATATACGTATGGTTAAAACCTTTGAGAATGATTACGGCTTAAAAGCATATCCAAACTTTATTTTAGGTACCGAAGGTTACACCTACACTGTACAGCGCTTTTACAAGCTTCAACATACGCCCTTCGTGGCCATTTATGGTAAAACCGGCCAGTTGGTGCAGTCATTTGAAAAACAACCCGAAGCGAGCGATCTGCTAAAGGCGATCAAGAAAATTTAAGGGCGAGGTGCCCTTCATAACAAAGCCCGGCTGCAGATGCAACCGGGCTTTGTTTTTGTTAAATCTTATCTGAATTATTCGCCGCCGGTATGGTCGTGCGCATGTTCTTCGCGGAATAGTTTGGCGCTGAAGAAATCGTTGTTCATAAACGCGATATTGTTGAGGGTGATCTCTTTCGGGCATTCTGCCTCACAGGCACCGGTATTTGTACAGTTACCAAAACCTTCTTCGTCCATTTGTGCAACCATCGCTTGTACGCGGCTGTAACGCTCTGGCTGGCCTTGTGGTAATAAACCAAGCTGAGTAATTTTAGCCGAGGTAAACAACATGGCTGATGCGTTTTTACATGCAGCAACACAGGCACCGCAACCAATACAAGTAGCCGAGTTAAAAGCCTCATCGGCAATTACCTTAGGGATAGGGATGATGTTGGCATCGGGCACACCACCGGTGTTTACCGATACATAACCACCAGCCTGTTGGATGCGGTCGAAAGCAGAGCGGTCTGTCGCCAGATCCTTCACTATCGGGAACGCGGCCGAACGCCATGGCTCGATAGTGATGGTTTCGCCATCGCTAAAGGTACGCATGTGTAACTGGCAGGTTGTAATAGCCCTCTTGGGACCGTGTGGACGGCCGTTAATATATAACGAACAAGACCCGCAAATACCTTCGCGGCAGTCATGATCAAAATAAATAGGCTCCTCGTTCTTGCGGGTAAGGCTTTCGTTCACCACGTCAAGCATTTCCAGGAACGACATATCCGGCGAAATATTTTCGGCCTTATAGGTCACAAACTTACCCGGTGTTTGTGTGTTTTTTTGGCGCCATACTTTCAGCGTCAGGTTCATATGTCCACTCATGTTTGTTTGAGATTGGAGAGTAGTTGATTAAGTTAAGTGGTGTGTGGTTAAAAACCATTCTCTATTTACTCAATCAACCATTCTCTATTTATAACTACGTTGTGTTAACTTAACATTTTCAAAAATCAACTCTTCTTTGTGCAGCACTTCTTCCTGGTTTTCACCGGTAAATTCCCATGCCGATACAAAAGCAAAGTTGTCGTCATCGCGTAAGGCTTCGCCCTCTTCAGTTTGCGATTCCAAACGGAAGTGGCCACCACATGATTCGCGACGCTCTAAAGCGTCGGTAACCATCAGTTCGCCAAGTTCGATAAAATCGGCAACACGGCCTGCTCTTTCAAGGGCAGCGTTCACTTCTTCGTTTTCGCCGGTTACGATAGCATTCACCCAAAAATCAGCTTTTAAGGCTTTAATAAGGGCTTTAGCTTTGGTAAGGCCTTCTTCGGTACGTGCCATACCACAGTACTCCCAAATAATATGGCCAAGTTCGCGGTGGTATTCAACAACAGTTTTGTTACCTTTTAAGGCAAGTAGCTTGTTGTTATAGGCTATTACATCCTTTTTGGTTTGCTCAAAGGCAGGGTGGCTGGTATCAACCTTTTTAGGGCCAATAGTGGCTAAGTAATCACCTAAAGTGTAAGGGATAACAAAGTAACCGTCAGATAGCCCCTGCATCAAAGCAGATGCACCAAGTCGGTTTGCACCGTGGTCGCTAAAATTACACTCGCCCATAGCGTAAAGCCCGGGTATGGTTGTGCTTAAGTTATAATCAACCCAAAGGCCGCCCATGGTATAATGCACTGCTGGGTAAATACGCATTGGTTGCTTGTACGGGTTCTCATCCGTAATTTGCAGGTACATGTCAAATAAGTTGCCATATTTGGCACGTACGGTGTCTTCACCTAAACGTTGTATAGCTTCGGCAAAATCAAGGTAAACGGCTAAACCTGTTGTACCTACCCCTTTGCCTTCGTCAGATATTTCTTTAGCGTTACGTGATGCCACGTCGCGCGGTACAAGGTTACCAAAAGATGGATATTTTCTTTCCAGGAAGTAATCTCTGTCCTCTTCTTTTACCTGAGAAGCGGTGATTTCTTTCTTTTGAAGTTTTTGCGCTGTTTCAACCGTTTTTGGCGCCCAAACACGCCCATCATTACGTAACGATTCAGACATCAGCGTAAGCTTGCTCTGGTGATCGCCGGTAACCGGGATACAGGTTGGGTGAATTTGGGTGTAACACGGGTTAGCAAAGTAAGCACCACGTTTGTGTGCGCGCCATGCTGCGGTTACGTTAGATCCGATCGCGTTTGTTGACAAATAGAAAACGTTACCGTAACCACCAGTCGCTAAAAGCACTGCGTGGCCCTCGTGAGTTTCTATCGCGCCGGTTTTTAAGTTACGGGTAACAATACCCTTTGCATGGCCGTCAACCACAACCACGTCAAGCATCTCCGTGCGGGTGTACATTTTTACTTTACCTAAATGGATCTGGCGGTTTAATGCCGAGTATGCCCCTAAAAGTAATTGCTGACCTGTTTGGCCACGCGCGTAAAACGTACGTGATACCTGCGAACCACCGAACGAACGGTTATCAAGCAAGCCCCCGTATTCGCGTGCGAATGGTACGCCCTGTGCAACACACTGGTCTATAATATTTACCGATACCTCAGCAAGGCGGTAAACGTTGCCTTCGCGGGCACGGTAGTCACCGCCTTTAATGGTATCATAAAACAGGCGATAAACGCTATCGCCATCGTTTTGATAATTTTTTGCAGCGTTAATACCACCCTGTGCAGCAATAGAGTGCGCACGGCGCGGGCTATCCTGGAAGCAGAATGACTTAACGTTATAACCAAGCTCGGCAAGTGATGCCGCTGCAGAGGCACCGGCCAAACCTGTACCAACAACAATAACATCGTACTTACGCTTATTGGAAGGGTTAACCAGCTTTAAGTTAAATTTATGCTTGCTCCATTTTTCGGCTAATGGGCCTTGCGGAATTTTCGCATCTAAACTCATTTCTTTTATTTTAGAGGTAAGAACCAAGAGACAAGAATCAAGATATTTGATGTTGCCTTTCCTTTCTTCCCTTTGCGTTTTTAAATTTATTAAATACGTTGTCTTGAATCTTGACTCTTATAGTCTTGATCCTTTTTAAAGGCTCTTAATGTAATATATAATTGGCATCAGGGCAAAGCCTACCGGTATAATAACCGCGAATAGCCAGGTGCCAAAAAAGTAAATGATTGGCTTGTACTTTTTATGTACCCAACCCAAGGTGTGGAACGCACTTTGGAAACCATGCAGCAAGTGGAACGATACTGCGCCCATTGCAATTACGTAGAATGCAACATACCACCAATAGCTAAAACTGTGCTGGATACGCGCATGCAGATCCTTTACACGAACGATCTCTATATTATTTTCTGTAGAGATCGAACGCTCAAAATCGGCAACCTCCGGCTTGTAATCAGAAACGGTTGTTTGGTTAGTTGCCAGGTTGGTGCGGTACTCTTTAAAGCCCAGGATGTTGTTGTACTTGTAGGTAAACCAAAAATCGCCCATGTGGATCACGATGAACAACAGCAGGATAGAACCCAGCAAGCCCATGTTTTTTGACGACCACGATGCATCAGATTTGTTATGCACAGCATAACCTACCGGCCTTGCCCTGCGGTTTTTAATGGTTAACACCAAAGCGTAAACAGCATGCACAATTATAGCCAGGTATAAAAGGTAAGCTATCACCTCTATGGGAGGGAAATGCGTTAAGAAGTTTGCGTAACTATTAAATGCAAAGCCGTGGTCGTCCTTAAATAACAAAAGGTTACCGCCAAGGTGCACAATTAAAAAAGTACACAAAAACAAGCCAGTTAAAGCCATTATCAGCTTCTTTCCCAGTGATGAGTTAAAGGTTTGTTTAAATTCGCTCATTATTGATCAGATTTATTTAGACAAAAGTACCAAAAGATAGAAATGGTTTCGACTTAAAGCAGGGATATTGGCTATTTAGAAACAGTCTAAGGAACTTGCGTGCCAATTGATTTATCCATCATAATAATTTTACACGCTAATGCTGATAAATTGATTCAACATCAAATATATTTCAATAATTTAGTAGCATCCTATCACACTTAATATTATGAAATATTTTTACTACTTCGCGCTTGTCCTATTAATATCCTCATGTGAACCACAAGCCAAATTAGAACTTAATTTTAAAACCGGAACTGTTAAAAACGGCACCGTTATCCTAAACCTGGTTAACCAAACGCTTTTTAGCCAACCCATAAAGGATGGCAGCGCTACCCTTAACAAGCCTATTGAAAAACCGGGCTACTATACAATATCTATTATCGATAGTGATAAACCGCTGAATACAAAACAAACCTTCGAATTATATTTAGAGAACGGCACATACAACATCGAAACCAAAGTTAATGGTCTTTATCCTGCAGTTACATCGGCATCTAAAACCCAACAGCAATTATCCGACTATTATAAGGTAGAGAATGAAATAGCCGGGGCGCTAAATAACACCATCAGCTCGGGGTTGGGTTTTCTTGAATCGAGCGAGGCACGCAACCAATCGCCAAAAGAACACTCTGCTCTTATTGTAAAAACGCGCGGCTACCAGATCCAACGCCGCGAAATGGAGCCAAACATCTTGGATGCCTATATGACCAAACATCCCAATAACGTTGTTGCGGCCCATATTATGGCGCAACAATACATGGATGAGTTTCCTGAGGAATATGGCAACCTGGGTAAAAAACTAACCGCCGAAGCCAAGAATACTGACGAAGGTTTAAAAGTGACCGACAAATTAAATGTATTGGTTAAATTATTGCCGGGATCTGATGCGCCCGAAATTTCAGGGGTTACTACAGATGGCAAATCGTTTAAAAGGAATAGTTTAAAAGGTAAAGCAATACTGGTAGAGTTTTGGGTGGCCAACAGCCAGCTGAGCGAAATGAACCATTCCCGGATCTTGAACGGGCTGATCATTGGCGACAGGGATAAAAATAAATTTGGGGTGGTAAGTGTTTCTACCGATACCGACCAGGCTGTTTGGAAACGCGCTGTAAAAAAAAGCAACCTAACCTGGCCACAGGTAGCCGATTTTAAAGGCGATGCCTCGCCAAACGTTACTAACTGGAAAATAACTAAAGTGCCTTCGTACTTTTTGGTTGATCCAAACTGGAAGATCATCAAACCTAACATCGATATACTCGACGTGGACGACCAGGTACACGAATATTTTAACAAGCACTAAACAAAAAGCCCTTTAGATTTTCACTAAGGGGCTTTTTTATAATTAAGCATTTGGCTTCATTACCATTTCTACGTGTTCTATCCCATCCTCATCATATCGCTCCCCCCCGGCAACAAAACCTAACGACTCGTAAAAGGGCAACGCGTAGGTTTGCGCGCCAATGCGGATATCTGCAGGGCCAAAAAGATTATAGCAGCTCCGGATAGATAATTCCATTAACTTTCTTCCTAATCCGCTGCCCCGTGCCTCCGGCGAGGTTATTACCCTACCTATTGATACTTCGGCATATGATAAACCTGCGGGTACCAGCCTGCTGTAAGCCGCAAGTTTATTATCAGCATAAACTAATACATGGTGGCACTTTTGGTCTTTATTATCCTGGTCTAAAAACACACAGTTTTGCTCTACCACAAACACTTCGCTGCGCAAGCGAAGCAGTTCGTATAGTTCGTCCACATCCAGCTCTGCAAAGGGTTTTATTTCGTGTGTTATATTCATAGCGTATTTATTAATATAGCAAATTTAAATTTTATAGATCACGTTTTATCCTTAAGCCATCCAAATTTTACAATCCACGTTTAATCCCTTATTTGGATTTGTTTTAAATAAGCTTACATTTGTGGTCTAATATTTACGCAGATGACGCTTGAAGAGCTAGGAGTAGGAGAAACAGGGATAGTAAAAGAATTTACTGATCTGGAGATGTCTGTTAAGCTAATGGAAATGGGTTGCTTGCCGGGCGAGGCCGTAAGGGTATCGCGCATTGCACCCCTAGGCGATCCTATCGCTATCCATGTATCGGGCTACCAACTAAGCCTGCGTAGATTTGAAGCATCAACCATTATTTTGCAATAGTATTCTCAGCATTTGAAAGCCGATATCAGAGTAGCGCTTGTAGGAAATCCAAATACCGGTAAATCCACGCTATTTAATGCATTAACCGGGTTAAATCAAAAAATAGGAAATTTCCCGGGGGTTACTGTTGATAAAAAAATTGGTTACAGCCAATTGCCCGATGGCCGCCGTGCCGAAATAATTGACCTTCCCGGTACATATAGCCTCTACCCAAAAAGCCGCGACGAATCTATCGTGTTCTCGGTTTTGGCAGAGAAAAATACCGATCTTACGCCCGACCTGGTTATTGTTATAATTGACGCTACCAACTTAAAACGCAATCTGTTGCTTTATACCCAGGTTGCCGACCTGAAGATACCTGTGATAATCGCCCTGAACATGATGGACATGGCGAAAAAGGCGGGTATCAGCATAGAAATAAATAAACTGGCCGAAAAACTTGGGGTGCCCATTATCACGGTATCGGCACGTAAGTTAGAAGGTATCGACGAACTGAAGACCGCTATATCATACGCCAATAAATTTGCCCTGCAGCAGGATAGCATCGATGTAAATTCGATAGCGCCGGGTATTATCGAAAGCATTAGTAAAGAGTTCGGGACAGATAACCCTTATTTTGCCCTTCAACTGGCCCATCAGCACGAAACCCTAAAGTTTTTAACCCCAGCACAAAGCGAACGCATTGAGGAACTGGAAAAAGAGCATGGTTTCCATACCCAAAAAGCGCAGGCAAGTGAAACTATTGCCCGCTATAACTACATTAACGACCTGCTTTACGATACCGTTAAAACGCCCGTAACGGCGCATGATGAATCGATAAGTAATAAGATAGACAAAGTGCTTACCCACCGGGTGTTTGGCTTTGTGATTTTTATTGGCGTGTTGTTGTTCATGTTCCAGTCTATATTTGCCTGGTCGGCGTACCCGATGTCGTTGATAGAAGACCTTTTTGTGTGGATACAAGGAGGTTTGCGCCACGTGTTGCCCACCGGCCCCCTTGCCGACCTGCTGATAGATGGTGTAGTTGCCGGCCTTAGCGGTGTAATGGTATTTATTCCGCAGATAGCCATCCTGTTCGCCTTTATATCTATACTGGAAGATACAGGCTATATGTCGCGCGTTACATTTATGATGGATAAGATCATGCGTAAGGTAGGGCTTAATGGTAAATCGGTAGTGCCGCTGATAGGTGGCTTTGCCTGCGCCGTGCCATCCATCATGAGTACCCGTACCATCGAAAACTGGAAGGACAGGATGATCACCATAATGGTTACGCCACTGGTAACCTGCTCCGCACGTTTGCCGGTTTATACCTTATTAATAGCGCTTGTAGTACCCAATAAAAACGTTTGGTGGATCTTTAACCTGCAAGGCCTTGCCCTAACGGGGATGTACGTGCTTAGTTTGGTATCAGCAGTAATCGTAGCTTATGTGATGAAGTTTGTACTAAAGGCCCGCGAACGGGGTTACTTTATTATGGAGCTGCCCGTATACCGCATGCCGAGGTGGAGCAACGTGCTATTCAGCATGTATGAGCGTGCAAAAACATTTGTGCTGGAAGCAGGCAAGGTGATCATAGCCGTATCCGTGATACTTTGGGTGCTGTCATCATACGGCCCGGGCGACCGCTTTAAAAACATTGAACAAAAATATCAGCAGCCACAATACACCAAAACCATGACTTCGGATAGTCTGAAGCGCGTTATATCTACCGAAAAACTGGAGAACTCTTATGCCGGTGTTTTAGGCCATGTAATTGAGCCGGTTATTAAGCCTATCGGCTTCGACTGGAAAATAGGGATAGCACTAATCACCTCCTTCGCCGCCCGTGAAGTATTTGTAGGTACCATGGCGACCATTTATAGCGTAGATGGCGACGCCGACAGGATAGATTCCGTACAGGATAAAATGCGTAACGCCCGTAACCCCAATACCGGAGGACCTGTATTTACACTCGCGGTTGCCTTTTCATTAATGATGTTTTACGCCTTTGCTATGCAATGCGCCAGCACCGTTGCCGTTGTGTACCGCGAAACCAAAGACTGGAGATGGCCAGCCGCACAATTCGCTTACATGACCATTTTGGCTTATGGGGCGGCTTTTTTGGTGTATCATTTGTTGAAGTAAACGAAAAGCTTTTTGTCAGTGTATTTTAAGCTTTCAGCTTTGGTCTTTTCGCTTTCAGCCTAAACCGTTATCTTTGATACAGAGGTAAAAATTGGATAAAGTAAAAGTATTAGAACAGTATCTTCCGCCACATGCGGCACCGCTTATTGGCCGCTGGATAGATTACTTTAAATGCGAATTTAAAATTTCGCGCAACCGCGGCACCAAGTTTGGCGACTACCGTGCGCCCTACGATGGCAAAGGCCACCGCATTTCGGTCAACTTCGACCTTAATCCATACGCTTTTTTGGTGACCACCGTACACGAGTTTGCGCACCTGCACACCTGGAACGAGCACAAGCAAAAAGCCAAACCACATGGCAGCGAGTGGAAGAACAATTTTAAGAAGATGATGCAGCCTTTCTTCGAGAAGGATGTGTTCCCGCCGGATGTAAAGCAGGCCATTACCAGCTACCTTAACAACCCCGCCGCATCCAGCTGCTCCGACCTTACGCTGTACCGTTCCCTGCGCAAATATGACCCGCCGAAGGAATCTGTCCACACGGTAGAGAAGCTGCCTATAAAGGCCATATTTAAGCTCAAGGATGGCCGTGTGTTCCGTAAGGAAGAGAAACTACGTAAGCGTTACAAATGTGTGGAGATAAGCACGCGCAGGGTTTATTTGTTTAGCCCTGTAGCTGAGGTGGAGGTAATAGAAGAAGGTAGCTAAAAGATGCCATGGTAAAAAGGGTGGTTTTTATGCTGGCCCGCCAATAACTACAATTGATGGCATTATAAAGCGTTTAGCTGCCTAATGGTTTCTTCTAATAAACGGAGGTCATCGGTTAATTCTTTTTTAACAATGAATTTTGCCCCGCTTGTAAATTCCTTTACAAACAAATTGCCCTGCATCGTTTCGGGATATTGTTCATCACGATAGAATATTGGAACTCCTGCTTTTAGCATTTGTTCAGCTCCCCAACCTGCACCTTCGTCAATCACTTTTTGGTTGGGGTCTTGCGCGTATATTTCCTCTAACGTTAGCATAATACTAAGTTACCTAAAATTTCAACAAAGTATTTTACTCTAACTCTTAATTCGATTTTGCCAACCGCTCCTTAATTCGATCGTTAATATCAGATGTTTCCTCGAAAAATGATTTGGGGTCGCCCCAGTAATAAAATTTACTGCCTTTAAACTTGATACAGAAGATATTAAACAAGCGTTTCTCTACGCCAATGAAGATCTTAGAAGAAATCTCTTTCTTGAAAAAAAGTTTCTCAATTATAAAAGCGTCACTATTGTATTTAATATCGCTAAATGCGTAATAGATAAGATTAATCAGGCTTATCATTATTAGAATAACCAGCCAAAATCCAAGTGAAGATCCAATAAAACAATTAGCAATAATTAATAAAACAGAAAATATAGCCAGCAAAATTTGATTAAACTTATTAGTTCTAAGGCCGAGTGAAATATATTCCTCCATCATACCTCGCTCTAAAATTTCAACAAAGTGTCCATCACTTCTGCTAACCGTGCTTTGGCCATAAACTGGTCTTCCAGGGCTTTATTCATGGGGATGGCGGTATCCAGGCTGGCGCAGCGCATTACAGGGCCATCAAGGTATTTAAAGCAATTTTCGCCTATGTAGGCCGCTATTTCGCCGCCGAAGCCGCTGGTGAGGGTATCTTCATGCAGTACCAGTACTTTTGATGTTTTCTTTACGGTTTTAATAACCGCTTCTTTATCCCACGGCTGCAGGCTACGCAGATCAAGGATCTCTATAGATTGGTCGGGATGATTATCGGCGTACTCAATAGCCCAGTGTACACCCATACCAAAGGTAATGATACTTGCTTTGGTACCTTCGCGCACCACGCGGGCTTTACCAATTTCTACATAGTAATCATTGTCGGGCACATTACCGCTCATGCTGCGGTACAGGTTTTTGTGCTCAAAGTAGATCACCGGGTTAGGATCATCCACTGCCGACATCAACAACCCTTTGGCATCATCCGGGAAGGCGGGGTAAACCACTTTAAGTCCCGGTGTTTTGGTGAACCATGCCTCATTAGTTTGCGAATGGAACGGGCCTGCGCCGCTACCACCACCTGCCGGCATGCGGATCACCACATCAACCGTTTGGCCCCAGCGGTAATACGTTTTGGCAAGGTTGTTTATGATCTGGTTAAAGCCGCAGGTAACAAAATCCGAAAACTGCATTTCCACAATAGATTTATAGCCATTGATAGCCAACCCCATTGCCGTGCCCACAATACCCGATTCGCAAATAGGCGTGTTGCGGATGCGGTCTTTACCAAATTCTTCTAAAAAACCCTGGGTTATTTTAAATGCGCCGCCATATTCGGCAATATCCTGGCCCATGATCACCATATTTTGGTGCATGCGCATACTTTGGCGCAAACCATCGCTTATGGCATCAATGTAGCGCTTATTGGTGCTCACTTCTGATACGGCGTGCCTTGGCGTGTTAAACAGGCGGTACATGGCCTGTTCTTCGGTTTGTACATGCGGTATAATATCGGGTTCGCTGAAAACCTTTTCAACTTCAGTATCTATTAGCGTGGTAAATTCATTTCTTAAATAGGGCACCCATTCTTTGCGTAGTACACCTTCATCAAGCAGGTACTTCTCAAAATTGTCAAGCGGGTCTTTCAGTTTCCATTCTTCAAATAATTCCTGCGGGACGTATTTTATGCCTGATGCTTCCTCGTGCCCGCGCATGCGGAAGGTCATACATTCTATAAGTACCGGCCTTGGCTTCTCGCGCATTTCGGCGGCAAGCTCGCTTATGGTGTGGTAAACTTCCAGCACATTGTTGCCGTCTATTTTGCGGCCTTCTATCCCGTAGCCTATTGCCTTATCTACAATCGAAGCGCAACGGTATTGTTCGTTAGTGGGAGTGCTTAAGCCGTAGCCGTTATTCTCCACCAAAAATATAACCGGCAAATCCCAAACGGCGGCAATATTTAGCGCCTCGTGGAAATCGCCTTCGCTGGTTGCGCCTTCGCCGGTATATACCAGGGTAACGTTTTTATTATTCTTTAATTTATCTGCCAGGGCAATGCCATCTGCCAGGGCCAGCTGCGGGCCAAGGTGAGATATCATCCCGATGATCTTAAACTCTTGCGTGCCGAAATGGAAGGAGCGGTCTCGGCCTTTTGTAAAGCCCGATGCCTTGCCCTGCCACTGGGCCATTAAGCGCGAAATTGGGATATTGCGGGTTGTAAATACACCCAGGTTGCGGTGCATGGGCAGGATATATTCCCCGTCATTTAAAGCCATTGTACTGCCCACGGCAATAGCTTCCTGGCCTATGCCCGAGAACCATTTGCCAATACGGCCCTGCCTGAGCAGGATTAACATCTTCTCTTCAACCAGGCGAGGCAATAACAGTTTCTTATAAAACGTTATCAAACCATCGTTATCTATCTTTTTCCGGTCAAATATCATCGGGTAAAGCTAAGAAGTTTTTAAAACTTTGTATGTTTGAGCAATCCATCTTTTCGCCATGAAGCACTTCTACGTTAAAATCCTTATAATGTTCGCGTTTATCAGTTTGGTATCTTTTATACCAGATCACTTTTTAATGCCCGAAAACTTTTACCTGCACAAAGGCGGTAAGTTTAACCTGCATTTATTATCGGGCGAAAACCTGGTAAAAGAACGCGAAGTACCCTACACGGCCAAGCAAACCACCAAGTTTATGATCTACGAGGGATCTAAAAAAACCGACCTCGCGCCTATTACTAAAAACAATGCTACACCGATATTGAATTACACCATCCAAAACAGCGGTTTAGTATTGGTACAAATGAACAGCAACGAGTTAAATGAGATACCCCGCGAAGATTTTTTGCCATACCTAACAGAACAGGGTTATGATGAAATTGCCGATAAGCTTAAAAACAGCAATGCCTTAAACTTTACCGAAAAATATAACCGTTACCTAAAAACGCTTATTACGGTTGATGACCCAAGCGGTAACGCCTACGAAAAAGTATTGAACGATGATTTCGAGATCATCCTGAAAAAGAACCCATACAAGTTAAACTACGGCGATGATATTACAGCGATAGTGAATTTTAAAGGCAAGCCATTTACCGGTCAGGTAATGCTTTATATCCGTACAGAATCGGGCAATGTATATCCGCAAAAACTGGCGAGCGACGCGGCAGGTAAGGTTTATTTTAGCGTTAGCCGGGAAGGTGTTTATTTGTTGAGGGCAACCAAGTTTGAGGCATCAAAAGGCAAACAGGCCGATTACGAATCGTGGGTGGCCAGCTACACCTTCTCGTTCAGCAACCGTAATGATGCGCCAAATACTTACAAAGAGTTTGGGTTTGGCGATAAGCACTAAGAATCCCATTCTATTTTTTGGCTAAAGCCGGATAGTTTTTGTTCGTTATTCGTTGGCTAAAGCCAACGGCAATGATTGATACAAATAACCCCTAAAAATCTACAGTTCATTGCCGTCCCATTTATGGGACGGATACAAAAACCGGAAAAATGGGGCTTTAGCCCAAATAATCTACCCTAAAAACAGCAGCTTCTCCGGGTCAAACCAGGGCATTAGTTCGTAGCGTACCTGCAGCAGGCCGGTGTCATAGGTTTTTTGGTCGATAAAGTTTAGGCCAACGCGGCTTTCAATATCTTTAAATAGTGGTTTGCCACCGCCTAATATAACAGGGTGAATGGAGAGCAGGATCTCGCTCACCAAACGTTTATTCATAAAAGTGGATACCAGTTCGGCACCACCAAAGAGCCAGATGTCGCCGCCATCAGTGTTAATTATTTCATCAACAGTCTTTCTAAAGTCTGCAGAAGCTATCACCCGAAAAGTTTCGCCCGGTTCAAGAGCGATGGTATCCGAGAACACATAAATATCCTTTACGGGGAACATGCCTGCATCCACTCTTATCATCTCGAAACTTTTACGGCCGATGAAGATGGCATCGGTATGGCTGAAGAATTCTTCCATGCCGTAGTCCTGGTCGGCAAGGCACCAGTCGTACTCGCCGTTGGGGCCTTCAATAAAACCATCGAGGCTCACGGCCAGGTTCAAAATTACTTTACGCATAAGGGATATTTATTCGGGGCGGTGCCCGTCCTGCCATTGTTGGCTAAATGATTTTTGGGCTACTTCGGGCATTTCGCGCTTGTGGCCCCAGGCTTTTTTGAACAACATCCGCATTAGCCGGTTCTTTACTTTACCGCCAAAAAAATCGGTAAGGTTGCGTTTCAGCATCCCTTTTGTCCAGATGTTCCATCCCCATTTTTCTTTGGTGGTTACAAGTCCTTCGTTCACAGCATCGCGGCGGTTAAGCAGCAGCATTTTGTGGATATCGATCTTCACCGGGCAAACTTCGGTACATTTACCGCAAAGGGTTGATGCATAGCTGAGATGTTTAAAATCCTGCATGCCGCGCATATGCGGGGTTATAATAGAACCTATCGGGCCGCCGTAGGTAGTATCATAAGTGTGGCCGCCAATGTTCTGGAAAACCGGGCACACGTTAAGGCAGGCACCACAACGGATGCAGTACAAGCCCTGGCGCTGCTCTTTTTGCGCAAGCAGGTTGGTGCGGCCATTATCCAGCAATACCACGTACATTTCTTCGGGGCCGTCAGTTTCGCCTGTTTGGCGCGGGCCGCTTAATATGGTGTTGTAAACGGTAAGGTTTTGCCCAGTGCCGTGGGTAGACAGCATCGGCCAGAAAACGTCAAGGTCGGTAATGGATGGGATGATCTTTTCTATCCCAACAACCGCTATGTGGATCTTAGGGAAGCTTGTAGTTAACCTTGCATTCCCCTCATTTTCCGTAATAGAAATACTCCCGGTATCGGCAATTATAAAATTGGCGCCGGTGATGCCCACATCGGCTTGCAGATATTTTACGCGAAGCAATTCGCGGGCTTTTTGGGTGAGCTGCTCGGCAGTAATATCCAGCGGTGTACCGAACCTCTCGTTAAATAGTTTGGCAATATCTGCTAACGACAAATGCATGGCCGGCGTAACCATGTGATAGGGCTTTTGCCCGAGCAGCTGAATGATGTATTCGCCGAGGTCGCTTTCTAACGATTCAATGTTATTCTTCTCCAAAAACTCGTTCAGGTGGATCTCCTCGGTAGCCATCGATTTTGATTTGATGACCGTTCTGGCTCCTGCTTTTTGGATGATGTTCAGGATCTCGCGGTTAGCTTCTTCGGCATCATTTGCCCAGATCACTTTACCACCGCGTTTCAGGAAGTTAGATTCAAACTCTGGCAAAAACTTGTCCAGGTTTTCCATTACCTTCCATTTGATGGTATGGCCTTTCTTTTTGGTATTATCGAGATTGATCATCCTCGATAAGCCCTTGTCGAACGCTCCCTCGTACTTATCAATGCTTTTATTGATAATAGCACGGTGCTCCGGCTCGAATGCCTTTTGCGCTGAGGCTACCAAAAATTCTTCGGAGGTGTTTCCCATCTATGCGAAATTAAACAAAGCAATTAAGAGTTTTAAGATTGAGTTAAAATTAGCGCTTTTAGATGTATGATGCCTGTCGCTAAATGAGCTTAAACCAGCAAAGCAGCCTTGCGGGCCGCTTTGCTGGTTTATAATGGGTGGTTATTATTTTGTTGGTGCAGGTGATTTTTTATCAACCACAGGGCGGGCATCACGGTTAGCTAATTCCCAGCCGGTATAAAATGCAAGTCGCGCACGTTTAACCAATAACGGGAAGTTAATTTTGCTTACCTCATCACCAAGTCCGTGGTAATCGGCATGTACACCGTTAAAGTAGAAAATAATTGGTACGCCGTGTTTAGCGAAGTTATAATGATCTGAACGGTAGTAAAATTGGTTTGGATCGTTAGGGTCATCGTATTTGTAATCCAGTTTCATTTTAGTGTAGTTGTTATTAGCAGCCTCGCCAATGTCATGCAAGTCGGTGCTTAGCATAGCCGAACCGATTGAATATACATAGTTTGCAGAGTCTGGCTTGCCAATGTACTCTTCACCAACGCGGCCGATCATGTCAATGTTCAAATCGGCAATGGTGTTAGCCAATGGATAAACAGGATGATCTGTATACCACTCTGAACCTAACAGGCCTTTTTCTTCGCCAACGTTACCTAAAAACAAAACGCTGCGGCGCGGGCCTTTACCATCTTTTTGTGCTTTAGAAAACGCGCGTGCGATTTCCAGGATGCCTGTAGTGCCAGAACCGTCATCATCAGCACCATTGTTTACTTTATCCTTAGCATTCGGATCAGGGTTTAAGCCAATGTGATCGTAGTGCGCAGAGAATACCAAAACTTCGTTTTTAAGTTTAGCATCTTTACCCGGCATAAATCCTAACACATCAACCGCTTTAACATCTGTAGTTGTAGCGGTAATAGTAACATCGGCGGTAGTTTTAACAACCTGTGTTTGTTTTGCAGTTTTAGCTGCCTCTTTAAGCTCGGCAAAAGTTTTACCGGTTGCTTTTAACGCGGCATCAGCAAGAGGGCCGTTTACAATAAATAATGGGGCTGCAGTGCTTTTTGCCGCTTCGGCGCCTGTTTTCTTAATTGATATTTGGCCGCCGCCACTTGGGTTTACACTTTTAAAACGCGCCAATACAGTTGCAACGCCTTCGTTAGCGGCTAATATTAATAAAGGTTTTTTGTCCTGTATCGCTTTCACTATAGCCCTGCGGCCATCAGTCATTCGGTAGCTTGTGTTTGGTGTTTTGCCGGCTTCCGGTTTGTCTTCATTTATCCAAAGCACAACTTTACCGGTAATATCAACACCAGCCAGTTCATCAGCAGTACCAAAACCAACAAATACGATGTCGGCAGCGGCTACCTTAGCATCAACAGAACCCTGGTAAACAAAATCTTTCCAGTTAGCGAAGGCCTGCCCGTTGATGGTTAAGGGGCTTAGGGTAACAGCATTTTGAGTTAAAGGCACATCTAAAAAGTAAGAGCCGTTTACAGGGGCCTGCAGGCCTAATCTCTTAAACTCGGCAGCAATGTAGTTAGCGGCTTTTTCAGCGCCCGGTTTACCGGTTTCGCGGCCTTCAAACTCGTCTGATGCCAGGATGCTCAGGTGTTTTTTTGCATCGGTAGCGTTAATGATGTTACCGTACTTAAGCGCGGTTGGGTTTCGCTGGGCACAAGCGGCTGCGCTGATAGCCAAACCTATGATCAATACTGATAAATTCTTCATTTAAATTGTTTGTAATAAATTAATGTTGGTTAGCAACCAATTTTGTTAACGCGGGTGGCATGGCGTCCACCTTCAAATTCTTCCGTCAGGAAAATTTCTATTATTTGTTTAGCCTCGTCAATAGTTACATGGCGGGCGGGGATACAAAGCACGTTGGCATCGTTATGGGTGCGTGCGGGTATGGCAACCTCAGGTTTCCAGCACAGTGCCGCGCGGATGCCCTGGTGCTTATTAGCCGTCATGGCTACACCGTTGGCACTACCGCAAAGCAGGAAACCAAAATCGGCCTCGCCTTTTTCAACAGCACTGGCAACCAGATGGGCAAAATCCGGGTAATCGGCAGAATCGGATGAGTAAGTGCCAAAATCTTTAAAGGTGATATCATCAAACATGCCCAGTATGGCCTGCTTGTAATCAAAACCCGCGTGGTCGGCTCCAATGGCAATCGTTAACCTTTTTTTCATCAGCTCAAATTTAAAAGTTAATTGTGTTGCCGAAGGTAAAAATTTTGTTAGAATTGAAGACGATAGCAAAAAAGAATTAAGAAAAGGAAATATCGAATAATGAATATCGAATGCAAAATGATGAAGGTGTACTTCGGCGTTCGAAATTCAACATTCATCATTCGGCATTAATTCTATAAATTACAGGGTTGCTTCGCGTGCTTTTTTACGCTTTTCAACCACCCCTGCTACAAGGATACCTATTTCATATAAAATGAATAAAGGGATACTTACAATAGTCATGGTAAGCATATCAGGAGTTGGCGTAACAACAGCCGCAATGATAAGAATCACAACCACGGCATAGCGCCTTGTTTCGCGCATAAACTTAACCGTAAGCACACCTAAAGACGATAGCACGTACACAAGGATAGGCAATTCAAATACTATCCCTGTTGCCAGCGTTAAAGTAGCTACAGATGACAGGTAAGAATCGATAGAAAACTTATTCTCTATTTGGGTACTAACAGTGTAGCCGGCCAAAAAGTTGATCGATTCGGGCGTGATGACATAATAGCCAAATAATACGCCTACAATAAAAAGAAAGGTTGCATAAATAACAAAGCCCGATGCAGCCTTCCGTTCCTTTTCGTGCAAGGCCGGCCTGATGAAACGCCATAGTTCCCAAAGCAGATACGGGAAACCCAAAGTTATACCAATAAGTAATGCGGAGTTGATCTGCAGGGTAAACTGCCCGGCCATCTCGGTATTAAGCAGACTGATGTTGATCTTGTTGATACAAAAACCGTCGCGGTGCAGATATTCTCCCAACTTACAAAGCATCCGGTAGGTCCAGAAGCTTGGCTTGCTTGGGCCCATAATAACGGTATCGAAGATAAAATCGTAAAAATAGAAGGCGCCACAGGTGAAGATTACGATAGCAATTGCCGCGCGTACCAGGTGCCAGCGAAGGGCCTCCAGGTGATCAAAGAACGACATTTCGGCCTCCATTGTCTGGCCTTTCTCTTTTATTGCTTTTATCAGTTTGTTATCGCTCATTACTTTATTTCAGCACTATTAACGCCAGAAACCTAATTACGTTGTATTAACCCTTAAAGATTGTATAAATATTAATATTCAAACGTTTCCATAAATTTGGTGGTGAAATTACCCGCGCGGAAGTTTGGGTCCTGCAGTAATTTTATATGGAAAGGAATAGTAGTTTTAACACCCTCAATAACAAACTCGCTTAAAGCACGCTCCATGGTTGCCAAAGCCTCATCGCGGGTTTGGGCCATACAAATAAGCTTGGCTATCATCGAATCGTAATTTGGCGGGATAACATAGCCGCTGTAAACGTGTGTATCCACACGCACACCATGGCCACCCGGCGAGTGGAAGTTTGTTATTTTACCCGGTGAAGGGCGGAAGTTGTTTGCAGGATCTTCGGCATTGATACGGCACTCAATGGCATGCATCGTTGGCTCGTAGTTTTTTCCAGATATCGGGATCCCCGCTGCAACTTTTATTTGTTCTTTTATCAGGTCGAAGTTGATCACCTCTTCGGTAACCGGGTGCTCTACCTGGATACGGGTGTTCATTTCCATAAAGTAGAAGTTGCGGTTTTTATCAACCAAAAACTCTACCGTACCGGCACCTTCGTATTTAACGGCTTTTGCGCCTTTAATAGCAGCCTCGCCCATTTTTTTACGCAGCTTATCTGTCATAAAAGGTGATGGTGCTTCTTCTACCAACTTCTGGTGGCGGCGCTGGATGGAACAGTCGCGCTCAGATAAATGGCAAACTTTACCATATTGGTCGCCCACCACCTGGATCTCGATGTGGCGTGGGTCTTCAACATATTTTTCAAGGTACAGGCCGTCGTTACCAAAGGCTGCGCCAGATTCTGCACGGGCACTATCCCAGGCGTTCTCAAAATCTTCGTCTTTCCAAACAATACGCATACCGCGGCCACCGCCACCGGCAGTTGCTTTAAGTATTACGGGGTAACCTATTTTGTTGGCAATAATAATGCCCTGTTTTATACTATCAAGTAAACCTTCAGAGCCCGGTACAATAGGTACGCCGGCTTTTTTCATGGTTTCTTTTGCAGATGCCTTATCACCCATACGGTTGATCTGATCGGCAGTGGCGCCAATAAATTTGATCCCGTACTCGGCACAAATGGCAGAGAACTTTGCGTTCTCAGATAAAAACCCATATCCCGGGTGTATCGCATCGGCATTCGTTAATTCGGCAGCTGATATGATGTTGGGGATATTTAGGTATGAGTCGCGGCTTGGAGGGGGGCCTATACAAACAGCCTCATCTGCAAAACGCACATGCAGGCTATCACGATCGGCGGTGGAGTATACAGCTATGGTTTTGATGCCCATCTCTTTACAGGTGCGAATAATTCGCAGGGCAATTTCACCTCGGTTAGCTATTAATATTTTTTTAAACATGATACTAATTTGAAAATTTGAAAATGTGTTTATTTGAAAATTCTTTAATCTTCAAAGTATAAAGCTCATTAATTTGAAGCTGACATTATCAAATCTTCAAATTAACCAATTTTCAAATTTACTTAGGTTCTACTAAAAATAAAGGCTGGTCGTATTCAACCGGTGAAGCGTTATCAACCAATATCTTAACAATACGGCCTGATACTTCAGATTCGATCTCGTTAAATAATTTCATGGCTTCGATAATGCAAAGTATACTGCCGGTGCCTATTTCATCGCCAACGTTAACAAACAATGGCTTGTCCGGTGATGAAGAGCGGTAGAAGGTACCTATCATTGGCGACCTTACGGTGATCAGGTTAGAGGTATCAGCAACTGGTGCAGCTTCTACGGCAGGTGCTGCAGGCAGGCTTGGTTGTGGCGCAGCGGCCGCAGCAAGTGGCTGTGGTACCGGTAACGAAGCGTTTACGTAGGTAGGTGCTTCGTTAGTTTTTATGGTGATCTTAAAATTTTCCTGCTCGATCGATACTTCGTTTACGCCCGATTTTGAAACAAAGCGTATTAGATCCTGAATCTGTTTAATATCCATAATAAGCGATAATTGGTTTTGGATAAAAGTATTTATAAATGTGCAAATGTGCAGATGTGCAAATATGCAGTTGATTTAAATTGAATGAATTATTTAACACGTACAATTTTAAGATGTTTTAATTAAAAATCTGCATATCTGCACATTTAAAATCTGCACATCTTCAATTAAGCTTCTTTTTTATCGTAAGCCCATTTCAAATAGATTGAGCCCCAGGTAAACCCGCCGCCAAAGGCAGCTAAAATAAGGTTATCCCCTTTTTTAAATTTGTCTTCCCACTCCCACAAACATAATGGAATTGTTCCGTTTGTAGTGTTGCCGTAGCGTTCGATGTTTACAATAACCTTGTCGGACGAAATGCCCGTGCGGCTTGCAGTAGCATCAATAATGCGTTTGTTGGCCTGGTGTGGTACCAGCCATGCAATATCATCGGCAGTAAGGCTGTTGCGTTCCATCACTTCGGCGGCAACTTCGGCCATGTTGGTAACGGCAAATTTAAATACCGCCTGGCCTTCCTGGTAAGCATAGTGCTCTTTGTTAGCAACGGTTTCATGCGTAGCTGGACTAACAGAACCACCCGACTTTTGGAACAACAGGTGCGAACCCGCGCCGTCGCTCTTCAATACCGAATCCATAATGCCGTATCCTTCGGTATTGGGCTCCAGCAATGCGCAACCGCAGCCATCGCCAAAAATGATACAGGTAGCACGGTCTTCGTAGTTAATTATCGACGACATTTTATCGCCGCCTACTACCAAAACTTTAGTATGTTTACCGGTTTCAATAAACTGCGCGCCGGTTGTTAAGCCATACACAAAGCCTGAGCAAGCCGCCTGCAGATCGTATCCCCAGGCTTTTGTAGCGCCAATTTTATGTGCAAGAATGTTTGCCGTAGCAGGGAAAGGAAGATCGGGCGTGGTGGTGCAAAAAATAATAAGGTCAATTTCGTCGGCAGTGATACCGCGTTTTTTCAGCAAACCTTCAACAGCCGGTACAGCCATATCTGATGTGCCCAGGCCTTCGCCCTTTAGTATCCTGCGCTCTTTGATGCCGGTACGGCTGGTTATCCACTCGTCGTTAGTGTCTACCATCGTTTCCAGCTCCTGGTTGGTTAAAATGTACTCGGGTACGTAACCATTTACAGCGGTAATAGCAGCATGAATTTTGCTCATTCTATATTTTTTTACTGAAAAGCCAGTTTAATTTTGTCTATAAGATTGGTTTCGATCATATTTCTCGACAGCAGCACCATGTTCTTAATAGCCTCGGGGCTTGATATGCCGTGGCCAACAACAACAGGCGCATTAACACCAAGTATAGGGCTGCCGCCATATTGCTCGTAGTTAAAGCGGTCAAAAAAATCGTCTTTTAATCTTTTCTTTAGCGTGATAACGTAAAAAGATTCGGAAAGTTTAAGGATCACGTTGCCTGTAAAACCGTCGCAAACAACAACATCGTTATTGTCTTCAAAAAGGTCGCGCCCCTCCACGTTACCAACAAAGTTAAACAGTTTGGTATCTTTCATTAAAGGGTACGTAGCCAACGAAAGTATGTTGCCTTTTTCCTCTTCTTCGCCAATATTCATCAGCGCTACACGGGGGTTAGGGATACCATAAATACTTTCGGCAAGCAGGCTGCCTAAAACGCCGAACTGCAAAAGCACATCGGGCTTGCAATCTGCATTGGCACCAACATCCAAAATAATACCCAAACCGCCTTTAAGTTTGGGTACAATGGCTGTCATGGCCGGGCGTATTACACCGGGTATGGTTTTTACGCTAAACATACTGCCCACCAACATCGCACCGGTATTCCCTGCAGATGAAAATGCCTGTATGGCGTTTTCCTTCAACAGTTTAAAACCTACCGCAATGCTGCTATCGGGTTTCTGTACAATGGCCTTAGTGGGGTGTTCGCCCATACCAATAACCTCGGTTGTGTGTACAAACTCGAAATTATCGGGGCTAAAATTATTTTCCTGAAGAATACCGAGGGCTACTTCCTTGTCGCCAATAAGCACAAGCTTTTGCCCTGCAGTTAAAACTTTATAAGCTTCAATTGCCCCTAAAACTGCTGCCTTGGGGGCGAAATCACCGCCCATAATATCTAAGCCAATCTTCATTTTAAGAAAATTAAACTTAAGCTGCTACTGCTTTCTCAATAAGGATTTTTCCGTTGAAGTAAACGTTACCATCAACAGTATAAGCACGGTGAGGCAAGTGTACTGCACCAGTAGTTTGGCAAGTAGTTAAAGTAGGCGCTACTGCTTTGTAGTGCGTTCTGCGTTTATCTCTTCTTGATTTTGAAATTTTCCGTTTTGGATGTGCCATAACTTTTAGTTATTATATTATTTTAATTTTTTGAGAGCTTCCCATCTCGGGTCAGTACTCTCGGTTTGTTCATCATTTGCGGCAAGCTTGTTTAAGTTCGCCAGCATTTCCTCGTCACATTGTTTCCCGTCGCCCTGGTTACTGCAAAGTGCAATAAACGGCAGCGCCACGTTAACATACTCATATATCAGCCCCGCTAACGCGATCTCGTGATCGTTTTTGCCAAGGGTAATTATCTCGTCATCCTCGCCCATTTCCTCTTCTGTAAACCGGGCTATCTGCTGTTCGTGAATATCTATCGGTTGCAGATAATCGGCCAAACAACGGTCGCAAGTGGCATTTACAGTGCCGGTAATGTCAAAGTTTAGGATCAGCATCGTTTCCTGCTTATCCAGCTCCACCTTACAAATAAGGTTGGCTTTTTTTACTAACGAATACTCAAACTCCGCAAAAAAAGCATCGTTTATTTCGTATTCAAAATAATGCTTGCCCAGCTTTAAGCCGGTAAAAGGTATTGAATATGTTTTTAGCGATTTCAATGAGCAACAATTAGCCCGCAAATGTAGGTAAATTTTCTAAAACCGGAAAGTGTTTTTTTTAATTGGTTTTTAGGTTATTAACAGGGGGAGGATGGAGCGGGTAATGTAATGCGGAGAGCGGGTGGAATGAGTTTAAGTTACCCTCTTGAGAGGGGTAAGGGGTGTGTTAGTGAAGTAGTGGGTCATCCCGAGCGCCATTGCAAGGAGCGATAGCGCCGTGGCAATCCCCTACCTACAGAGCGGGAAGTCAGTTCTCCGTTAGGCGAGGCAGTATGTTACCGTCAAGCCTGTGGATGTTGCTTTTTCGTAATGTGTTTATTTTTGTTTTGGCACTCAAGAGGGCTACGCCGTTCTTTTTTGTCGCAAAAATGAAAGTAACCAAAGAAAAAACACGCGGATTAACCGTGTCGCTGTTAATGGGTGTGGTGCGGCAATGCCTGTGCTATCCGCAACGCGCCAAGGCCGCATCAGGAGGGCTAACGTTCCGTTTGTGGTTTTGCCTTGTTGCAAAGCATGCTAACTGCCAACCACAAACTGCGAACTGATACCACATAATCAGTAAATAATACCATTACATTATATGCTGCGCCCCTATTTTTGCTTCAAACAAATCACAATGGAACAAAAACCTCCCCTGCCACCCTTTAACTTTGAAACGGCAACCCAGAAAGTACAAATGGCA
The DNA here is from genome assembly GCF_034345625.1 of Mucilaginibacter sp. 5C4. Taxonomy (NCBI): domain Bacteria; kingdom Pseudomonadati; phylum Bacteroidota; class Sphingobacteriia; order Sphingobacteriales; family Sphingobacteriaceae; genus Mucilaginibacter; species Mucilaginibacter sp. 5C4. Next base: position 69,910 of record NZ_CP133775.1, read on the forward strand.
GAAGATGCCTGGAACAGCCGCGACCCGCAGCGCATCGCGCTTGCCTACACCACAGATACCGAATGGCGCAACCGCGACCAGTTCATTAACGGCCGCGAACAGGTGGTTGAATTTTTAACCCAAAAATGGGAACGCGAACTGAACTATAAACTCAAAAAAGAGCTTTGGGCATTTACCGGCAACCGCATAGCCGTACGTTTCGAATACGAATACCACGACCATACCGGCCAATGGTTCCGCGCCTACGGCAACGAGAACTGGGAATTTGACCAAAACGGACTAATGCAAAAACGTTATGCGAGTATAAATGATGTTAAAATTGAGGAGGGGGATAGGGAGTTGTAGGTATTAAACTAATGTGGATGTTGTTTAGCGGTGCTAAATCTTATGTCCTTGCAGGGTCTTCTGAAAGACACCCTGCACCGTATGCAAGGCAGCGCAGGGTCCACGATGTGAGACCCTGCGGGAACGTTAATATTCGGTGTTCGACTTTTATGTCCTCGCAGGGTCTTCTGAAAGAGACCCTGCGCCGTATGCAAGGCAGTGCAGGGTCCACGATGTGAGACCCTGCGGGAACGTTAATATTCGGTGTTCGACGTTAAAGAAAGTATCAGCACCTGCACAACCTACCCAACAAACCTTCATGTTGCGGGTACTTTGCCAGCAGCTCCTCCTTCTCCGCCATCTCGAACTCGGCAAAGTCAAAACCGGGGGCTACGGCACAGCTTACCAGGGCGAAGCCGGTGCCTGCAGGGATCTCGGTCGCGAACCAGGTGTTGGGCGGGATGGCGGCTTGCAGGTTGCCGGTATCCGTGTCGCTTAGTTCGATGGTGGTGTGGTTGCCCTCGTTATCCAGCACGTGGATGTGCAGCGGCACGCCTTTGTGGAAATACCAAAGCTCGTCTGACGCCAGGCGGTGGAAGCCGGAGAAGTCGCGGCCTTCCAGCAAATAGTAGATGGAGGTGCAGGCTTGTTTCGGATCAGTAGCCCCGGCCCGCGTCACCTCATTTGCCGACCGGAAAATTTCTTTGTAGTACCCACCCTCGGGGTGCGGTTGCAGTTTTAAATGGTCTATCCAGTGTTGGGCGTTGGCGGGCATGGTCGGCGGTAAATTAAACTGCAATATAGAACGAAAAGGATGCGAATGAAAGTCGTTTTTGGGTGATTTTTGGTCGTGTTTTTTGCCCGGTTTTTAGATCTTCAACCGCACATTAATTTTCTGCAATAGCCCGGTTAGCCACACCATCAAAAAGGAAAAGATGACGCATTTGATGAGCCCGCCGGTGCCCTGGTCAAAGTATTCGGGGTAGCCCAGGTTGGTCATCTGGTACAGCGGGTAAAACAAAAATGGCAGCAGGTAACAGGTAAAGGTGTTGGTGCCCGCGGGCTCTATCACCTTAAACCAGTGGAACTTATGCTTAAAATCTACCAGGAAAATAAAGAAGGCATACACCACCAAACTTATCCCGGTGCAGATCAATACCCACGAAGGGGTGTCGCGCGCTTTGGAGATGCCCCCGCTAAAATAGCGCACAATAAAGCCAAGGTTGAACAGTATTACCGCCATTAAAAGCATGGCTACCCATAATATTTTAAGTTCTTTATTGGTACTCAGGCGCATGTAAAGCACTGATACAAAGACACCTGCCATGGTAAAGGCTTGCATGGCACCGTTGCCGGCTATCCACATATATTTTTGTACGGGGCTTAAAAAGTTAAGCATCCCAAAGTGGAAATCGATATTGAAGAACATGAAAAAGATCCAGGCCGCGGCCTGTACCCAAAGCACCCCGTTACTGTAGTAGTAAATAAATGCACACACCAGGTACGACCAGCCTATCAACCCCAGTATGCCCCACCAGGTAAGGTGCAGCCACGGGTAGGCAGGATCGGTGCTTTTGTACACGATACAAACGGCTATCAGCAAGGCCACGCCAAACCCCTGGAAAAGGTATTGCCTTAGTTTTGAGGCAGTTTTGCTATAATCTAAAAAGATGAAGAAGAAACTAAAGGTAGCCAGGCTATCCCAAACCGGCTTGGGCAATACGGTGGTAGCCTCGTTATAGGTTTCCATATTGGCATGGAAAAACCCGATAAATATCAGCGCGAACGAACGGGTAATGATGCGCAGCGGCAGCTTGGAATCCTCGTTATATAGGCGTTTTTTAAACGCGTGCGGTATAGATAAGCCCACTATAAAAAGGAAGGCGGGGAAGATTGTATCGGCAAGTCCTAAGGCGTCGGCATTTATACCTGCATGTTTAAGCCACTCGGGGGTATTTGGCACACCATCCAGATCATTCACAAAGATCATCAGGAACATGGTAACCGCACGAAACGCATCAATTGACCTGATGCGATTAATTAAATTACTCATTAAACAGTGAAATGATTTTTAGAGATAAAAGCTTTAATTTAACGGTAATTAATTCAAAACAGTATCCGCCAACAGGCTTATTTAATCCCTGTCCCTGCTTAATTTAGCAAATACCAGTGGGTTCTCATTTAGTTCGGCAGTTTCGCGGCGGTGCTTGATAATGTGCAAAGCAGTAAACAAAGCCTCGCGGAACGAGATCTCTGACGCCATGTTTCTCCCGGCAATATCGTAAGCTGTTCCATGATCTGGTGAGGTACGTACAAAGCTTAACCCTGCTGTATAATTCACGCCTGTTTCAAACGCTATTTGCTTGAAAGGGATAAGCCCCTGGTCGTGGTACATAGCTAATACGGCATCAAATTGCAGGTATGTTCCGTTGGCAAAAAAGCCATCGGCAGCGTACGGACCAAAGGCCAGTACATCGTGGTTACGGGCTTCTTCTATAGCGGGGATAATAGTACTTTGCTCTTCGCTACCTATCAACCCGTTATCACTGGCGTGAGGATTTAGCCCTAATACCGCGATCTTTGGTTTGCGGATCCAGAAATCATTCTGCAAGCTCTCATTCATTAGCTTAAGCTTGTGAACTATCTTATCTTTAGTGATACTTTCTGAAATTTTTGATACCGGGATATGGCCGGTTACCACACCAACACGCAAGGTATCACTCACCAAAAACATCAATGATTCTGGTTTGCTATCGCGATGTTGCAGGTATTCGGTATGGCCGGGGAAGCTAAACTCCGCGCTTTGAATATTGTCTTTATTAATAGGAGCAGTAACCAGGCCATCGATATTACCGGCGAGAAGGTCGTCGGTAGCGCGTTGCAGGGATATGTAGGCGTATTTGCCACCATCGGCAGTTACCTGGCCGGGCTCTATCTTCACATCCTCTTCCCAGCAGTTGATCATGTTGGGTTTGCGGTGCTGCGCATCCGCAGGTTGGTCTATAACGTTAAAGTTGAACTCGCCTATTTCGGTAGCGCGGCGGTGGAATGATGCCACTTTAGTATGCCCGTAAACAATGGGAGTGCAGTAATCGTATATTTTAGCGTCAGACAAGGTTTTGAGGATAATTTCTAATCCTATCCCGTTAACATCGCCAATACTTATTCCTATTTTAGGTTTGTCGCTCATAATATGATGATTTCACCGATTGTTTTATTGGATTTCACAGGTGAGTTCGATTGATTTCACCGATTTGGAATGCTCAAAAAACAAAGGGTTATTTTTTAATTAGCTTTGTGCTATAAGCCTTTAGCTTAGCGCCCAACATGCAAATAAAAAGATTTTAAGTTTATAATTTCTGATTAAAGCACAAATATGCCGTAATTTGCTCAAATAAAAACGGATAATGACATTAGTAAGGGCAAAAAAACATCTGGGGCAACACTTTCTTACTGATAAAAATATCGCGTCGAAAATTGTGGACAGCCTACGCCCCGAAGGCAAGTACAAACAAGTATTGGAGGTTGGCCCCGGCATGGGCATCCTGTCTGATTTCTTATTGCAAAAGCCCGAATACGAAACTTTTTTAATTGATATCGATACCGAATCATACATCTTCCTGAAAAAGAAATATCCTGATTTAGGCGAAAGGCTAATAAACGACGATTTTTTGGAACTGGATTTTAAAGCAAAGTTTGAGAGCCAAATGGCCGTAATCGGTAACTTTCCTTACAATATATCCTCCCAAATTCTATTTAAAATCTTAGAGCACCGCAACCAGGTGCATGAGGTTGTAGGTATGTTCCAGAAAGAGGTAGCCGAGCGCTGTGCATCAAAACCCGGCAGTAAAGAGTACGGCATTCTGAGCGTATTCCTCCAAGCATACTATAAAGTAGAATATTTATTTACAGTGAAAGCGGGTGTGTTTAACCCACCACCAAAGGTATTATCTGCTGTTATCCGCCTTACCCGCAACGAAACCGCCGACCTGGGCTGCGACGAAAAACTATTTTGGCAGGTTGTAAAAGCAGGCTTTAACCAGCGCCGTAAAACGTTACGAAACGCAGTATCGTCACTCATTAACAAGGAAAAGATGGTCGACAATAAAACCTTGGATCTGCGTGCCGAACGCCTGAGCGTTGCTGACTTTGTGAAACTGACGAATGAGGTAGCGGAGAACAGGAGCTAAACCATGGGTACAATCACCCGCTTATCAACCCTGTTAATTTCCTTTACTTTTAGCGCCATGCGTTTTACAAAAACGTAGTTTGCCGTGCCACCAATTACAGCGCCCACAACCGGCACTAACCTTTCGGCTGCGCGTACGCCAAATGCAAGTAACAGCTTTTCGGCAATACCTTCCATCATACTTTTGGTAACGGCTACGCCTGCTTCAATTTTAAATGAAGTGGCAACCAGGTGCATAAATTCGTCAAAGCCAATTTTATAGCTGCCCTTGGCGTAATACATAATAGCCATAGTAACCCTAAATTGTTGGGTTATGAGGTTTACAAAATCTACAGGCATACCTACCAGCATGGTCATTAAACCACCGCTGCCGGCTATTGCGCCACTGCCTGCTGCAATATAAGCACATTGGTTAATGAACTTATCCAAGCCCCTCTTATCAACGCTTTTTTTAATGCCTACCTGGTCTATCTTTTCAAAGATATGTTTAAAGCCATCATGTGATAGCCTGTCTACATATTGCTTTATGTCGCTGCGGGTATTTTTAAATGGAGATATCATGGTAGAATGTATAAATGGAGTATTGCTATTTACGTGCCAAGATTGGGCCTCACCCTGCCCTCTCCTTTGGAGAGGGTTTATTCTGCAGATGTCATATTTTAAAGTCTTCTCCTTTGGAGAGGATTTAGGTGAGGCTTTTTCTTAATTTTGCCATTAAACACATATACCCTTGAAAAACTACATCCTTATAGTCGACGATCTGCACCCGGCCTTTATGGAACAGGCCGAAGCCCTTGGCTTCACCTGCGATTATCAACCCAATATGAAACTGGAAGAAGCTTTCGCTATCATTAATAATTATGATGGACTGGCTATCCGATCCAAATTTCAGGTAGATAAGGCTTTTATTGATGAGGCTAAAAACCTGCGCTTTATTTGCCGGGCTGGGGCTGGGATGGATAATATTGATGAAGATTATGCTATTGCCAAAGGCATCGAACTGATCAACGCCCCCGAAGGTAACATGGATGCCGTGGGCGAGCATGCTATGGGTTTGCTGTTATCATTAATGAATAACATTAATCGCGGCGATGCCGAGATCCGCGACGGTAAGTGGCTTCGCGAGGAAAACCGCGGGCATGAGCTTAAAGGCAAAACCGTGGGCATTATTGGTTACGGCCACATGGGCAGCAGCTTTGCCAAAAGGTTATCGGGGTTTGGTGTGCTGGTCATCGTTTATGATAAATACAAAACCGGCTTTAGCGACCAATATGCCCGCGAGGTAAGTATGGAAGAGATCGTGCGTACCAGCGATGTGCTGAGCCTGCATATCCCGCTTACTAAAGAAACCGATGGATTGGTGGATGACGAATACTTGTTCCATTTTAAAAAGCCTATATTTTTCCTGAACACGGCCCGTGGCAAAGTGGTGAAAACACAGGCGGTACTGAACGCCATTAAACAAGGTAAAATAATAGGCGCGGGGCTGGATGTGCTGGAGGTAGAGAAATTCCCGGCATTAGCCGAACAGCAATGGTTTGAGGAACTGCGCCTAAGCGACAGGGTGATATTAAGCCCGCACGTAGCCGGATGGACGTTTGAGAGCTACCGCAAAATTAGCGAAGTAATGGCTGCCAAGCTAAAAGAACTTGGGTTGATTGGTGAGTAGTTGATTAGTGAATGGTTTTAATCGGTGAAATTTATCCCGACCAAATCAGGTCAATCGGTGTAATCAATTTAAAATCGGTGCAACAAATAATTTGGATTTTAAAATTTATTTATATTATCTTCGTTTTACACTAAACAAGACTATGCAGGCAAAGGCCCACGTAGTCTTGTTTGTTTTTAAGGCCATCACGCTCTTCTATAGAAAAAGTAGGGGGGCGGTTTTTTTTGGCTCGAACTGATAACAAATACTAATTATAATTGTGTTATGGCAGAGGTATCTTACTATACCAAAGAAGGTTTAGAAAAATTAAAGGAAGAGTTACAATACTTAAAAACTACAGGCCGTTCTAATATAAGCGCTGCTATAGCAGAGGCACGCGATAAAGGCGATCTTTCTGAGAACGCCGAATACGACGCGGCTAAAGAAGCGCAAGGCTTGCACGAAGGTAAAATATCGCAAATGCAGGAAAACCTTGCAAACGCACGTTTGCTTGATGAGTCGAAACTGGATTCTACGAAAGTTTTAGCGCTGTCCATCGTAAAGATCAAGAACGTAAAAAGCGGCGCTACCATGAGCTACCAGCTGGTATCGGAAAGCGAAGCGGATATGAAAGCCGGCAAAATCTCGGTAACATCACCCATTGCAAAAGGCTTGCTGGGTAAATCGGTAGGCGAAGTAGCCGAAATAACCGTACCCGCAGGTAAAATAGAATTTGAGGTAATGGAAATTAGTAGATAGTGAATGGGTGATTGGGTGAGTGGTTCTTATTAGCTATTCACTAAATCTATTCAATTCTTTTAACTATTCACCACTCACATAATCAACCACTCAACAACATGAGCATCTTTTCAAAAATCATATCAGGCGAAATAACGGCGCATAAAGTGGCCGAAACCAACGAATTTTTGGCGTTTTTGGATATCAGTCCGCTGGCCGAGGGGCACGTATTGGTAATCCCTAAAACAGAAGTTGATTATATTTTTGACCTGGACGATGAAGTTTATATAGGCTTGCAGATGTTCGCCAAAATTGTGGCAACAGGTATCAAGAAAGCCATTCCGTGCAAAAAGGTTGGCGTTGCGGTGATAGGGTTAGAAGTACCCCATGTACACATCCACCTGATACCGATGAACCAGGTTGATGATATGAATTTTTCGCGCCCTAAGCTTTCGCCAACCGCAGATGACCTTGCTGGAACAGCTTTGAAAATTGTTGAAGCATTAAGGGAAGTGACGAATAAGTAACCAGCCTGTCCCGATTGTCATGGTGAGCCTGTCGAACCATTAGCAATTGTATAAGTCTTCGACAAGTTCAGACTGGCATTTGCATCGGTTACTAAACCTCCATTATCTCTTTCTTCTTTTTTGTCCGCAATCGTTTCGGTATAAAATCTAATATCTCAACCTTCAGGGCTTCTATCATGCGGCGTTTTAAAAAGTTGCGGTGTATCACGATGCTTACTTCGCGGGCCGGTTCGGGGCTTTTAAAATAGCGTACACGGTCGCGCTGGCGGTCGCTCATGTCGGCAAGGGCTAACTCGGGTAATATGGTTGCGCCGTTGTTCATATCCACCATGCGTTTAAGCGTTTCCACGCTGCCGGTATTATACTCAAAATGCTGGAAGCCCTTGGTGGCCTTTCGGCGCTGGCAAATGTTTAGCACCTGCTCGCGCATACAGTGGCCTTCGTTAAGCACCCAGATCTCTTCCATATCGATATCATCGGGGGTAATAGTTTTCTTTTTATAAAGCTTGCTATTTTTTGATGCGTAGGCTACAAAGTTCTCGTAAAATACAGGAATCTCCGTCAGGTTGCTTTCATGCAGCGGGGTTGATAGGATGCCGCAATCCAAAGTGCCCAGTTTTAACTGCTGGATGATCTGCTCGGTGGTTTGCTCCCAAACGATCAGTTTTACCTGCGGGTATTTCTCGATAAAGCCATTCAATATCTTAGGTAAGATATAAGGAGCCACAGTTGGGATGATGCCCACCTTCAATTCACCGGATAGCTCTTTTTGTCTGTCGGTAATAATTTCCTTTATCTTTTCGCTCTCGGCTAATAAAACCCTCGCCTGGGCTATGATCTCCTCACCAATTTCGGTAGGGATAACCGGCTGATGGCTGCGGTCGAAAAGTTTTACGCCGAGGGTGTCTTCCAGCTTCTGTATCTGCATACTAAGCGTAGGCTGGGTAACAAAACATTTGTTGGCGGCGGCCACAAAACTGCGGTATGTATCAACCGCTATCACGTATTCAAGCTGAGTTATAGTCATTATCAATATAATCTATCTAAAGATAGTAATTATTGATTTTTTCTATTGAAGTTTTTTATTGAAGTTTGAATTTTACAAAACTGTTACTCTCATGGAACATATAAAAAAGAAGCTTACCACTGCATCGGGCAAGCCTTATTCAGAAAACGAGAACTCTCAAACAATAGGACCTCGTGGCCCTATCCTTCTGCAGGATTTTATCCTGCAGGAAAAAATGGCCCACTTTAATCGCGAGCGCATCCCCGAACGTGTTGTACATGCAAAAGGCTCAGGCGCTTATGGCACGCTAACCATTACCCACGATATTACTAAATACACCCGTGCCAAAGTTTTTAGCGAGATTGGTAAAGAAACCCGCACTTTTCTGCGCTTCTCTACCGTTGGTGGCGAAAAAGGCTCTGCCGATACCGAGCGTGACCCGCGTGGTTTTGCCCTTAAATTTTATACCGAAGATGGTAACTGGGACCTGGTTGGTAACAATACCCCGGTTTTCTTTATAAAAGATCCTAAAAAGTTTGGTGATTTTATCCATACCCAAAAACGCGACCCATATACCAATTGCAAAAGCCCAACTATGATGTGGGATTTTTGGTCGCTTAACCCCGAGAGCCTCCACCAGGTAACTATCCTGATGAGCGACCGTGGTACGCCATATGGTTACCGCCATATGGACGGCTTTGGTAGCCATACCTTCTCTTTCATTAATAATGATAATGAACGCTTCTACGTAAAATTCCACTTTAAAACCCAACAGGGCATTAAAAATTTTACTGACGAGGAAGCAGGCGACATGCGCAGTAAAAATCCCGATTTTGCACAGCACGATCTGCTATCACATATCGACAATGGCGATTTCCCGAAATGGGACCTGAAGATCCAGGTAATGCCTGAGGCGGAAGCCGCTACCTATCATATCAATCCATTCGACTTGACAAAAGTTTGGCCGCACGGCGATTATCCGCTGATAGATGTAGGTGTTTTAGAGCTTAACGAAAATCCCGATAATTACTTTGCGCACGTTGAGCAGGCTGCCTTTGCACCCGCGCACGTTATAGATGGCATAGGCTACTCACCAGACAAGATGTTACAGGGCCGTATACTTTCTTACCCCGACGCGCAACGTTACCGCCTTGGGGCTAATTACGAGCAAATACCGGTAAACCGTTGTCCGTTTATGGTGAGCAATTACCAGCGCGACGGCCAAATGCGTGTTGACGGCAATGGTGGTAAAAACCCTAACTATTTCCCAAATAGTTTTGATGACATCCACGCCGACCCAAGCTATAAAGAACCAGCCTGGGATGTGAACGCGCAGGTTGCAGATTGGTACGACCGCAACGCCGAAGGCGAGAACGACCATTACACTCAGCCGGGCAACTTATACCGCCTGATGAGTGATGAAAGCAAAAAAGATCTGATCAAAAACATTGTAAATGCTATGAGCGGTATCGCCGGCCCTAAAAAAGACGAGATTACCAACAGGCAGCTTTGCCATTGGTTCCGCGCCGATATTGGATTAGGCATGGCCGTAGCACAAGGCCTGCAGCTTGACCTGAGCGAAACCATGAAGCATATGCCGGCTTAGATTTAGAGTCAGGACTACAAGAATCAAGAGACAAGAAAAAAATAGCGCTGATAAAAAGCCGCCCGTTAATTATCGGGCGGCTTTGTTATTTCTTAGATTTTCTTTTTGATGATGAAGCTGATTTAATACAGTTGGGCACTTTTTTGCCGTTCTTTTTCTTCATCCCTGCTATTTTGTAGCCCGCCCAGCATGGGCCACGTTTTCCCCGGTGTGCCATAATAATTAGATTTAATTACTAGGTTATTGCAAGGATTGTTCCAAGTTTAGATGTGAGATTTTAGATATGAGATGGAAAACCAAAAAATCAATCACAAAAAAATGTGAGATCCGAAACCCTGTTGATCTCAAATCTCACATCTAATATCTCATCCCGATAGCTATCGGGACTGAGTTTACTACTCTACCGTCACCGATTTCGCAAGGTTACGTGGCTGGTCAACATTACAACCGCGCATAACCGCTATATGGTATGATAAAAGCTGCAATGGTATAGTAGCCAATAACGGAACAAAAGTTTCGCCGGTTAAAGGTATTTCAATGATGTAGTCCGCCATCGCTTTAACCTCAGTATCACCTTCGGAAACAATAGCGATAACGTGCCCACCTCGTGCTTTTACTTCCTGGATATTACTTACCACCTTTTCGTACGATGAGTTTTTGGTAGCGATGAACACAACCGGCATGTCCGCATCAATTAACGCGATAGGGCCGTGTTTCATCTCGGCAGCAGGGTAACCTTCGGCGTGTATGTAGGAAATCTCTTTCAGCTTAAGGGCCCCCTCAAGCGCAACCGGGAACGAACTGCCACGGCCAAGGAACAAGCAATTGGTAGAATCTTTAAAACGCTCGGCAATGGCTTTAACCACATCGTTACATTTTAAGGTTTGCTCAACCAAAGCAGGTATCTCGTCAAGCTCCGTCAGGTATTCGACAAATTTGCTTTGGGTAATAGTGCCACGCTGCTGGGCGATGTAGAAGGCAATAAGCGTTAACACGGTAACCTGAGCAGTAAATGCCTTGGTAGATGCCACGCCAATCTCCGGACCGGCATGGGTATAAACACCCGCATGCGTAATACGTGGGATAGATGCACCCACAACGTTACAAATACCAAATATGGTAGCGCCTTTTTCTTTAGCCAGCTCAATAGCGGCCATAGTATCGGCAGTTTCGCCAGACTGTGAAATGGCTATAACCAGATCTTTTGAAGATATGATAGGGTTACGGTACCTAAATTCAGAAGCGTATTCAACTTCAACAGGTACGCGTGCAAATTCCTCAATTAAGTATTCGCCCACCAAGCCGGCGTGCCATGATGTACCACAGGCTACAATAATAATGCGGTCTATATTCTTTAATTTTTCAATATATTCTTTTATACCACCTAAGGCAACCAAACCCTGCTCAGGATAAATACGCCCACGCAAACAATCACGGATAGAACGTGGCTGCTCGTAGATCTCTTTAAGCATAAAGTGGTCGTAACCGCCTTTTTCAAGCATTTCCAGCTTAAGCTCAAGCTCCTGTATGTATGGGGTTTGTATGGTATTGTCAATGTGTTTGATCAACAGGTCATCCCGCCTAACGTAGGCAATTTCGTTATCGTTTAGGTAAATAACGTTTTTAGTATACTCAACAATAGGCGTAGCATCAGATGCAATGAAGTATTCACCTTTACCAACGCCAATAACCATCGGGCTGCCTTTGCGGGCCGCTATCAGTTCATCGGGCTCATCCTCGCTCATAATAACAATGGCGTAAGCACCAACCACGCGGTTTAGGGCAAGCCTTACGGCTTCGCGCAGGCCAAGGCCGGTAACGTCTTTTATCTCTTCAATAAGGTGTATTAAAACCTCGGTATCGGTGTCGCTTTTAAATTCGTGCCCTTTTGATGTTAGGGCCTCCTTTAAAGTTGAATAGTTCTCAATAATACCATTATGGATGATGGTAAGCTTGCTATCACCTGATGAATGCGGGTGCGAATTTCTGTCGCTTGGGGCGCCATGGGTAGCCCAGCGGGTGTGGCCCATACCTACCGAACCGGCAAGATCTTCGCCCTCAACATAGGCTTCCAGATCACTCACCTTTCCGGCCTTTTTAAAAAGTTTTAAACCGTTATTTGCAAGGGCAATACCGGCACTGTCGTAACCACGGTATTCAAGTCTGTGAAGTCCTTTTATTACTATTGGATAGGCGTCTCTGAAACCTATATAACCTACTATGCCGCACATAAATAAATAGAATTTGTATTGTAATTAATAGAAATAGATGTGCGACAAAAGTAAGGAGATAAATAGCATTGTCAAGGCTAAAAATTAGATATAAGAAAAACACCTCAAATGAAGTGTTTTTAAATACCTTTAAAAAGTTTTTTTATTGATTTAGCTTAGTGTAAATAATATTAAGCTTAATATTATATGACGCGGCATCTTTACCACCAACAATGCTTCTTTCGGCGAAAGTTGCGGCAGGGCTGATGCTAATACCGGTGGTCACTGTAGGATCAACCGGGGCCAGGTAGGTGCCGTAGTCAATAGTTTTGCCGGCTATCAGATCCTGTAGAAAAGCAGTTACTATAAAGTGGTACTCACCTTTTGTAGCATTGTAATTACCACCAAAAACGGAAGCCCTTGGGTCGGTTGTTGATGCATCTTGTAGTGTTACACGCTGATGAGCAATATCATACTTGTACAACGTTAGCCTTTTGGCCGGCACGTAAGGAATGCCGCTTGTAGGTTTTAGAGTAACTACCAATTCGGCACGATTTATTACAACTTTGTTATTCTGAGCAGCAAAAATATTCTTTACATCGGGGAACGATATCTTAGCCCTTAAACCTGCAAGCCCCTGCAGATATACTAAGTTATCTGTTGAAGTACCGGCAATTGCTGCTTTAACATTAGCTGAGAAGGTATGCTTAATTTCGGTAACCGCTGTAGCAAACGGGAGGGATATGTTAGAGGTATCTATAACACCTGCATTATTACGACGGTAATAATATTGTACCCTTGCAGAGTCGAGCCTGAAAAATACATTGCCCCCAGCCCCTGCACTCTTACTAAGCGTTAACGACAAGCCATTAAATGTATTTTGAAAAACGGTGTTGTTGGCTAATGAAGAAGCGGGCGCACCAAAGAATGACAAATACATTGCACGGGGATCAAGCTTTACGCGTACCTGTGGCCTTACCTTCATAGGTGTATCTGCCCTACCTACCGCCATGCTTGTTATGAATATACTGTCGTTATACCGCGGTTTAAACTCTTTAGAGCCCAAGATGGTCGACTTTGATAGAAAGTGCTTGGTGTTATAATATGATTTTGTAGGAAAGATCCGCTCATCAAGCTGGCGCACGTCAACTTTAAAAGTTGATGCTGTGGAATCCCCGTAAAAACCCTTGGCTGCATACGGCAAAACCAAAACGGCAGAATCTACTGTAATTACGCCGGTTGGCACGGTATAAGCAACAGAACCGGGTAATGATAACACAGCCGCCGCACCAGCCTCTGTAAGGCCAAACTCCGGGTCTTCAAAATAAGCTAATGGCGACCTAATGCTTAAATTGTTGGTGATGATAGAATCCTCGTACGCGGTAGTAGCCACTACTCCATTGTTTGTTAATAGGGTACCGTTGATCTGGTTAGCAGGGTCAACATCTAAGCCTATACCATCCTGGGTTTTACAGCTATCTAAAATAAAAAGACTTATTAACAGGGTTAATAAGCCTAATTTGTAAAATTTCATATATAATTTTAAAGCTTAAGCAACATCCACCAATTGTTCGTTGGTGATTTCTTCGTAAAAATTGTAATAATTTTCGAAATCTGAAGTGGAAACGTATTCCATAACCGATTTATTGCTGTTTTTAACATTATTTAACACATCTGCATCAATATCGGCACTGCCTAACACAATACCATCGCTGTAATGGATAGCACCTGCATACATTGCTGTGTTGGTACCCTCTTTGTAAACTTCGGTGTTAGCCTCTGTCATATCGCCCATTACGGCTTTACGCGCAAAATCGGCATCCATTTTCTCGGTAAACTCATTCCCGTAGATAGAGTAAACAACTTTGGAGTTTTTAAATGTTGGGTCGTCCTTGTATGTTGTTTTTAAATAAGCGGGCACTAAAGCGCTCATCCAGCCGTGGCAATGGATAACATCCGGCGCCCAGCCAAGTTTTTTAACGGTTTCTAAAGCACCTTTGCAGAAGAAGATCATGCGCTCATCGTTATCGGCATAAAATTTACCGTCTTTGTCGTTAAACACATGCTTGCGTTGAAAATACTCTTCATTATCTAAAAAGTAAACCTGCATACGCGCTGCGGGGATAGAAGCTACCTTGATGATCAGCGGATTGTCGTTATCATTAATAATGATATTCATCCCTGATAAACGGATAACTTCATGTAAACGGTTCCTGCGCTCATTAATGTTCCCGAAACGTGGCATCAAAATGCGGATCTCGAAACCCTTATCCTGCATAGCCTGCGGGAGTTGGCGCGTTATCTCAGCAATTTTTGTAAGTTCAAGAAAGGGAGACATTTCATGAGTTATGAACAGTAGTTTTGATTTACCCATCACTAATCTATTTATAATATGTATAAGAAGTTCAAAAAATTTGAGTTTGCAAATATAAGCATTATTATATGAACTGGCAACCACTTGTGCAACAGCGTTTGGTAGTTTTTAAGTAATTGTACACCTTTGCCAAATTTTTGCAATCTTTATTTTAGTTTGAAAACATTTACCACCCGCCGGGCTATCCGCGAATATTTATCTGCACAAGGCGCTGCAACCATTGGCTTTGTGCCCACTATGGGCGCGTTGCATAATGGCCACCTATCGCTAATTGCGCAGGCAAAGCAAGCCAATGATATTACCGTTTGCAGCATATTTGTAAACCCCACCCAGTTTAACGATGCCAAAGACCTTGAAAAATACCCCCGCCCTATTGAAGCTGATATGGCCAAACTGGAGCAGGCCGGGTGCGACATTTTGTTTAACCCCGCGGTTAATGAGATGTATGACGATAATGAGCAATGGCATTTGAATATAGGCCGGCTGGAGTATTTACTGGAGGGCGAATTTAGGCCCGGCCATTACCAGGGCGTTATGCAGGTGGTATTTAAGCTGCTTGACATAGTTAAGCCAACTAACCTCTACATGGGGCAAAAGGATTACCAGCAAATTATGGTGGTTAATAAAATGATAGAACTGCTAAACATCCCCGTAAACATGGTGATGTGCCCGATAGAGCGCGAAGCCTACGGTTTAGCCATGAGTTCGCGCAATGTTCATTTAACCGCCGAAGACAGGCAGCATGCACTTGTTTTATCAAAAACACTAAATTGGGTAAAGGATAATTTTGACAGAGATAACATAACTGAGTTGCAACAGCAAGCCATGGACAAATTAGCTGCTGAAGAGGGTGTTGAGCCGGAATACTTTAGGATAGTGGATGGCAAAATGCTATTGCCTGCCAGCGAAAATACGCAAATCATTGTCGCCCTTACCGCAGCCCGCGTAGGCAAAACAAGGCTGATAGATAATGTGTTGATTAGATAGGTAGTAGTTGATGGTTAATAGATCATTGAACCATCATACCGCTATTACAAACGCGAAACATTACCATCAACTATGAACCATCAACCAAATATTCCTACCTTTGCACCATGATTATTGAGGTATTAAAATCAAAGCTTCATCGCGTTAAGGTTACACAGGCCGAATTGAACTACGTTGGCAGTATAACTATTGATGAAGATCTTATTGAAGCGGCTAATATCATCCCGAACGAAAAGGTGCAAATTGTTAACAATAACAACGGCGCCCGTTTCGAAACCTACGTTATTAAAGGCGAGCGTGGCAGCGGCACCGTATGCCTTAACGGCGCAACCGCGAGGCTTGCCCAGGTTGGCGATATCGTGATCATAATGTCGTACGCTTACATGGAAGCCGATGAGGCCCGTGCCTACGAGCCAATATTAATATTCCCTGACGCGAATAATAAACTGATAAGGTAAATTGATAGCATCTTAAGCCTGCTAACAAAGCGCCTATTTCTAATTGATTTTCTTTTATCTTACTACTTTTGCTTGCATTGCTGAGCGCCAGAATATCTAGTTTTTTTAGGATGATGGTCGGTAGGTAAAAAGCAAAGACAGTGCTAATGAACGAACCTAATTCAGGCTTGATAATCTACAACGTGATTGAGTTTTACTCAAACAGTTAAAAAAGTTAATTGGTACATCAAAAGTTATTGAGTACAATTATTTTGATGGCATTTGCCTGTCGTTTTACTAAAACCGAAAAAGAAAAACAGCAGAAACCCATGTAGATGGATGGCATTTAAAAAGTCACGACAGCTACTATTCAAATGGTAACTTATATATCCATAGGAAGATCACGACTATAGAAGAGACATCTCCGAGGGAAACTTGCCCGACTGGGCAGGTCTTTGAAACACTTATTGGAATTGACATCTTATTTTGAGAAGAAAGGAGTCGGGCTGATAACGTTAAATGACCCCATCGATACGACCACAGCCCAGGGAGATTGATTTTAACATCTTCGCTTGCGAAGCGAGAGTAATTGATCAGGGAACGGACAAAGCCCGGTCTACAAGCAGCCCTAGCCCGTGGAAGAAAAGGAGGCAGAAGCAAAGGTTTGTCGAAAGAGGCCAAGCGTACAGCCATGCTTGCGCAAAGCTTATATAATGAACGAAAACCAGGAGTAGATGCTATTGCCAAACAACTTTTGATTTCTAAAATGACCCTTTATAAATATCTAAGACACCAAGGGGTCAAAATTCATGGGAAAGTTTAGAAGGTGTTCATAGTGCCGTAAAGGCTTATTTTAATTGACTCATAGTGGGCTTTTATAAACGGTATCGTTTTTGAACCATTTTTAAAGCTATCTGCATTTAAAGAAGAAGTACCAATTGCCGCAAAGCAATTTAATCACTTTTACTTTCCTCAATTTCGGGCAATAAGTAGATGGGTTTTGGAACTTTTCAATTTATTTATTTGTCCCTTACTCCATCCCATGCTGACAGTATTTTAGCATGGGGGTTAGTTTGCAATACCCATGTTTTATTTATAAGCATAGTTCTACGCTGTTTATTGTCATAGGCTTCCCAGCCGGGGCTCCCGGTTTTAGCAAATTGAACCCATGCATCCTGCATTTTGTTAGCTAACTCTGCTGGTCCGCCATTTGGGCCAAGCATACCTCTTTGTCCTGTCACTATATCCAGATTATTAAAAACAAAAGGAATTTCCACGCCATGATAAGCGCCATAAGTTCCATTAGCAACGGATGATGGCCATGCAAATTCATACATGTATGTTTTTCCTATAAGTGCGTGCGCATTTGCGAAACGTATGGAAGGAACCTGTGCCTGATACGAGGTGAGCACCGCAGAAAACAGTTCTCCGAGGTTTTTTTTGGGATATTCTTTTTTATATATTGAGATCAATTTTGCCGGTGCAGGATGTACCTTTTTGACTGCAAAATTCAATATTAAATTTAGTTTTATTTTCTTGAGTACACCCGTAGGCACCAAAAAATAATTCATCTCGTCTGTATTGTACCCAATCAATAGATTGTAATCGCTCCCAGCACCATTACGTGCATTTGCCAATGGCACTTTTGGAACGATATCTTGATCAATTACCGGAAAATAAAGACTTACCCCACCAGAAGGATCTGAAAAATCTTCCGTTTCAAGTTTTACCATTTTTGGAGTTACTTTAGGTTGGTATGCCACCAATTGCTCGGGTGTAAATTTCATGTAAGCTTCTCTAGTGTTTTTTATGTGAAGCGTTGTTGCATATTTTTTCGCGATCCGGTCTGCCTGTTCACCGCTCAGTACTGCCTGACCAGATCCACTTTGCATAATAGCGTTTTTAAATAAGCCTTTGGCAGCAGGGCTTGTTACCAGTACGCCCACACTTATTGCCCCGGCCGATTCTCCAAAAACAGTGACATTACTGGGATCCCCGCCAAAAGCTTTAATATTTTTCTGCACCCATTTCAAGGCTGCTATCTGATCACGTATACCAATATTGGTAGGCACACCATCTATTTTCAGAAACCCTTCAATGCCCAGGCGATAATTAAAAGAAACAAGCACGACTCCTTTTTTAGCAAAACTAGTTCCATCAAAAATAGGCACATTGCTTGTACCCAAAACAAATGCTCCCCCATGAATATAAACCATCACCGGGAGGCGGCCAGTTTTTACATTGGGAGTCCAAACATTCGTGGTAAGGAAATTATCACCTTTAACCCAACCCTCTCCAAATGTGGGCTTTCCATCAATATCCGCATCTTTAGTCGTAGGAAATGGAGCGGTTGGTCCGGAAGCGATTGCATCTCGTACACCTTGCCATGGCGTAGGTTTTACCGGAGCCGCAAAGCGAAGGTTACCAACGGGCGGAGCAGCAAACGGTATGTTTTTAAAAATGTAAACGCTTTTATCAAACTTGCCACGAATCTTGCCAGCTTCAATATGCAAAATAGTGTTATCTGTTGAATAACTTTGCGCCTTTGCCGAGTAATACGCAAACAGTACAAATGTGGCAATAAAAAATAAACTACTTTTTTTCATGACGAATATATTATTGTGCTTTTTATTATTTATTAATTTTTCACTGCTATTGCATTACCAAATATAAAATAATCCTTGACGTATACCCAGTCCTTAACAAACAACGGAAATCTTTTTATTTGGGACCACCTGAATATTGAATGAACTTGCCGAAGAGCTTGTAAGGGTGTAGTCACTCTGGCCCCGTTAACAATAAAATACTTGAAGTCCGGATTGCGGTTATTAAATATTTGAGGGTAACGGAAACGTGAAATAAAAAAATTTAAAATACTTTTCATGAAATCGTCTTGGCTAAATTCACGAATTCGTTTTAACCGTTACACAGAATAACAATATTAAAACATACTAGAATGGTGTATTAACGTCCGAAAAGGCCGTTGTTAATGGCGCAAGTACCACTTATACAGACAGGTTAGTTATGCCAAAATTTGTTAATAGTGAACATAAATTCGGTTAATTTCTGGCCACGACAATTAAATATCCTGCAAAAGAGAGGGAGAAAGTTATTCAAGACCAGATTGTTTTAAAATTCATGGTTGAAAACGACGAAAAACTCACCAATTTTATAATTCTACGTTCACCAAGATATTAGCTGCTGAAGCCATAAGGGCGCTGGGACTTAGTCCTGATTGGGATACAGGCTATATGTATGGTGTTCCGTCACGAATAACATACACCTTACCAATAAACTTTAGAATGGCTAATGAATAAAACCATGCTTAATGGGAACGCTTTACTTATTATTTAATTCTCTATTTAATTTATAAATTAAAATCCCCTAATCTCTACAAATTGCTATCTTTGCACCCCGACGCTGAAGTCGGGATTTTTCGCCTTTCAGCGCATAGAAATTAGTTAATAGTTGATGGTTAATAGTTCATGGCAAAACAAAACTATGAACAATGACCCATCGGCCATAACCCACAAAGTGCTATGCCCAGAGATACTTCCATCAAATCCGTTTTAATTATTGGTTCGGGCCCTATTATTATAGGCCAGGCGTGTGAGTTTGATTATGCCGGTTCGCAGGCTGCCCTTTCGTTGAAAGATGAAGGCATCACCGTATCCATCATCAACAGCAACCCCGCCACCATCATGACCGATAAGGTTATTGGCGACCATGTTTACCTGCTGCCACTTAATGTGGAAAGCCTTGAGAAAATACTCATCGAACAGAAAATTGACGCCGTACTGCCTACTATGGGTGGCCAAACCGCGTTGAATCTCTGTATAGAGGCTGATGAGCAGGGCT
This sequence comes from Mucilaginibacter sp. 5C4, assembly GCF_034345625.1. Classification (NCBI taxonomy): domain Bacteria; kingdom Pseudomonadati; phylum Bacteroidota; class Sphingobacteriia; order Sphingobacteriales; family Sphingobacteriaceae; genus Mucilaginibacter; species Mucilaginibacter sp. 5C4. Next base: position 89,814 of record NZ_CP133775.1, read on the forward strand.
TATGGAAAAAATACGGGGTTAAAATTATAGGGGTTGATATTGCCGCTATCGAAAAAACAGAGAACCGCGAAGCCTTCCGCCAGTTAATGGTTGATATAGGCGTAGGGGTTGCTCCCTCAAAAATTGCCAACTCTTTTCTGGAGGGTAAAGAAGCCGCGCAAGAAATTGGTTTCCCGCTGGTAATTCGCCCAAGCTATACCCTTGGTGGTAAAGGCGCAGGCTTTGTACATAAAAAAGAGGAGTTTGACGCTGCTTTAAGTCGCGGCCTGCAGGCATCTCCAACCCACGAGGTTTTGGTAGAGCAAGCCGTTTTAGGGTGGAAAGAATACGAATTAGAGTTATTGAGGGACGGTAATGATAACGTTATTATCATCTGTTCTATCGAAAACTTCGACCCAATGGGTATCCACACCGGCGACTCGATAACCGTGGCCCCGGCCATGACCCTGAGCGACCGCTGCTACCAGGAAATGCGTAACCAGGCCATCAAAATGATGCGTGCCATTGGTAACTTCGCAGGTGGCTGTAACGTACAGTTTTCTGTCAACCCGGCAGATGAAAGCATTATCGCTATCGAGATCAACCCTCGTGTATCGCGCTCATCAGCATTAGCATCAAAAGCAACAGGTTACCCAATTGCCAAAATAGCTGCAAAGCTGGCCATTGGTTACAACCTCGATGAAATAGAGAACCAGATCACCAAAACAACTTCGGCTTACTTTGAGCCAACTTTGGATTATGTGATCGTGAAGATTCCCCGCTGGAACTTCGATAAATTTAAAGGCGCTAACCGCGAACTTGGCCTTACCATGAAATCGGTAGGCGAGGTGATGGGTATTGGCCGTAGCTTTATAGAAGCTTTACAGAAGGCTTGCCAGAGTTTAGAGATTGGCCGTGCCGGCCTTGGTGCCGATGGCCGCCAAAGCCGCAACCTGGACGAGATTATGCATAGCCTGGAGCATCCAAGCTGGGACAGGTTGTTCCACATTTACGATGCCATGAGCCTGGGTGTGCCAATAGAGTCTATCCGTAAGGTAACTAAGATCGACCGTTGGTTCCTGAACCAGATCCAGGATGTAGTGAATGTAGAAACTGAACTGCGCCGTTACTCGCTAAATAACATTCCAGAAGATTTCTTCTTCACCCTTAAACAACGTGGTTTCTCGGATACACAAATTGCCTACGTTTTAGGGAATGTAACCGAAGAGGATGTTTACCAGCGCCGCAAAGCACTGGGTATAAAACGTGTTTACAAAATGGTGGATACCTGCGCGGCTGAGTTTGCTGCCAAAACACCGTACTATTACTCAACTTACGAAGGCGAGAACGAATCTATCGTATCTGATAAAAAGAAGATCATCGTATTGGGATCGGGCCCTAACCGTATTGGCCAGGGTATTGAGTTTGATTACAGTTGTGTGCATGGTTTATTGGCCGCTAAAGAAAGCGGTTACGAAGCCATCATGATCAACTGTAACCCTGAGACCGTATCTACCGACTTTAACATGGCCGACAAGCTGTACTTTGAGCCCGTTTTCTGGGAGCATGTACGCGAGATCATCGACCTAGAGAAACCGGAAGGTGTGATTGTACAGCTTGGTGGCCAAACAGCCCTTAAAATGGCCGAGAAGCTGCATGAGCATGGCATCAAGATCATCGGTACATCATTCAACGATATGGATACTGCCGAAGACCGCGGCCGTTTTAGCGATCTGTTAAAAGAATTAGAGATCCCTTACCCTAAATACGGTGTTGCAGAAAGTGCAGAAGAAGCACTGGTTGTAGCGCACGAAGTAGGCTACCCGGTATTGGTTCGCCCAAGCTACGTGCTTGGCGGCCAGGGCATGAGCATCGTAATAAACGATGAGGACCTGGAGAAAGCTGTGGTAAACCTGTTGAAAAATTTACCCGGAAATAGGGTACTAATTGACCACTTCCTGGATCGCGCTGCCGAAACTGAGTCGGATTCTATCCACGATGGAGAGGATGTGCATATTATTGGTTTGATGGAACACATTGAGCCTGCCGGGATCCACTCGGGAGACTCTTTCGCGGTATTGCCACCATTTGATCTGAGCGATAATGTTATCCAGCAGATGGAAGAATATACTGCCAAAATAGCACGTGCCTTAAACGTTCGCGGCTTGCTTAATATCCAGTTCGCGGTTAAAGAAGATAAGGTATTTGTGATAGAGGCAAACCCGCGTGCATCACGTACAGTGCCGTTTATAGCTAAGGCTTACGATGTACCTTACATAAACATTGCCGCCAAAGTAATGCTTGGCGTTAACAAACTAAAAGACTTTACCATTGAGCGCAAGCTTATAGGGTATGCAATAAAAGAACCTGTATTTTCGTTTGATAAGTTCCCGGAAATAAACAAAGAGTTAGGCCCCGAAATGAAGTCTACCGGCGAGGCGATCAGGTTTATACCCGACTTGCAGGACCCGTATTTTAGGCACCTGTATAAAGAAAAATCAATGTATTTGAGCAAGTAATTCAAAAACTGGCATCAGTTTTGAATTTAAGGTTAGCGCCGTATATTTTTGTGGCGGCTAAATGGTTTAATTTAGTACTATAAGATTGAAAGTTAGTTTAAAGAATACGCCGGTCGTTAATCTGAGCAATATCGACCCGGAGGATGTAAGTGATGTTTTGTTAAAGATCGAAAGATCGTTCAATATCCGGTTCACAGACGAAGACCTTACCCACGTAAAAACTTTTGGCGCCATGTGCGACATGGTTGTAAATAAGGTTAAACAAGTTCAAAGTGACAGTTGCACTACACAGCAGGCTTTTTACAAATTGCGTAATGCAATTAACGCTAAAAAACCAATTGAGAAATGCGACCTTAAGCCACAAACTAAACTGTGCGAGCTTTTCCCACGCGATAACCGCATAGAGGTTGTTGCCGACCTGGAAAACGAGATGGGTTTACACATGAACCTGCTGCGCCCCAAACCGGGTGTGGTATGGGCATTTTCCATAGCACTTTTGGCCTCTATTACCATTAGCTTTATGTTTGGTATAATTGGTTACATAGGTATGGTAATTTCTATCACAGGCTTAATATTGGCAGGCAAATTTGGACGCGAGCTTAAGGTAAAAACCCTTGGCGACCTGTCAGAAAAAATTGCCCGCGAGCATTTTCTTAAATGCCGCCGCGACGCTTCAACCGTTAACCGTGCCGAAGTAGCAGATAAAGTAAAAGAATTATTTGCCGATTACCTTCATGTTGAACCGACATCTTTAAGAAAAGAAGCAAGGTTTGCGTAATGAATATTTGAGATAGCGATGGGTTTGATACCATCGCTATTTTTTTAAAATCGCACCCACCGCGTCATTGCGGGGGGCGATATCGACGTGGCAATCTTCGATAGTTATGAAGCAGAATTTCTATTGAAGATTGCCACGCTACACTCGTAATAACGAGCGGGGAATACGGGAATTAGATTGCCCCCTGCTAACTACCTATCCACCATCAAACCCCAAACTTCAAATGTTATCCTCGCTTTGGGATTTACTTTTTCCTGATGCTGTTTACTGCCAACTACCGTATCCCCGGCAAAGTGTTGCATATCATCGGCAATTAAAGCGCGTTGGGCTACGCCTTGTATAATTACGCCGCGGCCTTTTAATTGGGTTGGCAGGGTGATGTTGTAGTTTTTAAAATGTGCGGCAATGATCTTTCCGCCGCCGGCATCCATTTCAAACCAGCCACCTTTTTCTTTGGTGACACGGATGAGTGTGCCTGTTAAGGCTGTGGTTTGCCTTATTTTCTTGCCCATAAAGTTTTCGATCTTTGTGGCAGGAACGGGTGCTATACCATTTGGCTTATCGCCAAACACCATACCATGTGGCAGGTGCACATGCTTTTGAGCAAAGCCAGCAAAGCCGCAAAAAATAAAAAAGGCGAATACTATTTTCTTCATTACCCTGTTTTAACATTCTTAGTACTTGTTAGTTTGAAATATTTAGCCTCAAGGCTTTATTTTTCAATAGCTATTGGGCACAGGCCACTTATTTTAAGATATTTGTACTATAGCAAGAAAAGAGCGAACGGATGTTATTAGCAAGTTACCAACACGAATTTATTGAAGCGGGATGTGACGAGGCCGGTCGTGGCTGCCTTGCCGGGCCTGTATTTGCTGCGGCCGTTATTTTGCCGCGCGGTTTTGACCACCATTTGCTTAATGATTCTAAACAGCTTACCGAAGACGTGCGCTACCAGCTTCGTGAAGAAATTGAAGCAAAAGCTATAGCCCACGCCGTTGCCTGGTGCGATAATATCGAGATAGATGAGATCAACATCTTGAATGCGTCCTTCCTGGCGATGCACCGCGCTATTGATAAGCTGCTTTGCATCCCCCAGTTTTTAATTATCGATGGTAACCGCTTTAACAAATACCGCGAAACACCACACCATTGTATTATAGAGGGTGATGCCAAATACTTCAGCATCGCGGCAGCATCTATCCTTGCCAAAACCTACCGCGATGATTATATGAAGCAAATTGCATTAGAGCACCCCGAGTACGAATGGCACAGCAACAAAGGCTACCCAACCATCAGTCACCGTAAAATGGTGTTGCAGCATGGGCATACGCCATATCACCGTAAAACTTTTAAGGTAACCCAGCCCCCGGTACGTATTTCTAAAGAGATAATTGATAAAGCTTAAAGGGTTTTATACATTTGGCTAACCAATTACGCTAACGCTTGAGGATATTAATATTAACGCACCGCGCACCGTTCCCGCAGAATGGCGGCTACCCTATTGTGGTAGGCAATACCATAAAAGGTTTGGTAGCGCTTGGGCATGATGTTACGCTGATATCCCTCAACATAAAAAAGAAAAGCGCACCGCGGGAGCGCGATGAGCTGCTCGAAAAAATAAATTATACCGAGTACGACATTGATACCCGCGTAACCATGATAGAGGCGGTGAGCAATCTGTTCACCAATAACTCTTACAATATTGATAAGTATTATAATGCCGGGTTCGAAAAGTTACTGTTCAGGAACTTGACGGATAATAAGTACGACATCATCCAACTGGAAGGCATCTTTGTAGCGCCTTACCTCGATATCATCCGCAGGAACTCTAAAGCCAAAGTAATTTTCAGGGCGCATAACATCGAGCACCAGGTTTGGCAAAAGCTTGCCCGGCAAAAAAGCGACCCCTTTAAACGATGGTACCTGAGATTACTTGCCCGACGCATTAAAAACTACGAGCTGGAATTGCTAAATAAATTTGATGGTATAGTAGCATTTACCGAGCAGGATAAAACTTCTATACTGTCATTCGGCACTAAAATACCGCTTACAGTTTTGCCTATCGGGATAGACCTGTCGCTATACAAACCAGACCATTCTAAAGAAGACTTCCCGAGCCTTTTTTTCCTGGGCTCACTCGATTGGTTACCCAACCGCGAGGGAATAGAATGGTTTATCGATAACTTCCATAAGGACCTTACCGACGGCGACCTGAAAGCTAAATTCTATGTAGCCGGCCATAACATCCCCGAGCAGTTTGACGATTATGAGGTGCTGGGCAAGGTGTTCATTCATGGCGAAGTTGACGATGCATTGGAGTTTGTGAACAGCAAATCTATCATGATAGTGCCGCTCCTTTCGGGTGGTGGTATGCGGGTGAAGATAGTGGAAGGTATGGCCATGGAAAAATGCATCATCTCTACCTCACTTGGTGCCGAAGGGATCAACATCCAGAATGGTAAAAATATCATCATCGCTAATGATACCGACGAGTTTCACAATGCCATGCGTAAATGCATTACAGATGAACATTATTGCCATGAGATTGGCCGCAATGCCCGGCGCCTGATAGAGCAGCAGCACGATGTAAATACCATAACACATCAGCTTGCCGAATTTTATCAATCAATTATATAATCTGCCTGGGTACTACAGCTATTTTGCTATTTTTGCCCCGATATAATTTTCACCATGAAAAATACAGCTTTAACTCAAGTACATACTGACCTGGGCGCCAAAATGGTGCCGTTTGCCGGCTACAATATGCCCGTACAATACGTTGGCATCAATGCCGAACATGATACCGTGCGCAAGAGCGTAGGTGTATTTGATGTGAGCCACATGGGCGAATTTATTTTGAAAGGCGATAAAGCGCTTGACCTGATCCAGCGTGTTACCAGCAATGATGCCTCTAAACTATATGATGGCAAAGTGCAATACTCTTGCCTGCCAAACGAAGATGGCGGTATTGTAGATGACCTGTTGGTTTACCGCATGGATGAGAAAACATACATGCTGGTTGTTAACGCTTCAAACATCGAAAAAGACTGGAACTGGATAAGCAAATTTAACACTGAAGGTGTGGATATGAAAGATATCTCAGACCGTACTTCGTTACTTGCCGTACAAGGCCCTAAAGCGGCTGACGCGTTGCAAAGCTTAACGGACATCGACCTGGCTTCGATGGAGTATTATACTTTTACAAAAGGCAAATTTGCTGGTATTGATAATGTGGTGGTATCCGCAACTGGGTATACCGGTGCAGGTGGCTTCGAAATTTATTTTGATAACGAGCATGCCGATTTCATCTGGAGCGAAGTGTTTAAAGCAGGCGCGCCTTTCGGTATAAAGCCAATTGGCTTAGCTGCACGCGATACCCTGCGTTTAGAGATGGGCTTCTGCCTTTACGGAAACGATATTGATGATACCACATCGCCATTAGAAGCCGGTCTTGGCTGGGTAACTAAATTCAGCAAGGCGTTTACCAATTCAGAGGCCCTGCAACAACAAAAAGCAGCAGGTGTAGAACGCAAGTTAATTGGCTTTGAAATGATAGATCGCGGCATCCCACGCCACGATTACCAGATAGTTGACGCCGATGGTAACGTTATTGGCAAAGTAACCTCGGGTACCCAATCGCCATCGCTGCAAAAAGCAATCGGCCTGGGCTACGTAAAAAATGAATTTGCCAAAGAAGGCACCGAGATCTTCATCCTTATCCGCGATAATAAAGTAAAAGCGCAGGTTGTAAAACCACCGTTTTATAAATAACAGGGCTTTGCCCGTCATTGTATCATTAGGTAATTGCGTCATTTTTTTGACCGATGACCTAATGTTTTTCCAATAACCTAATGACACATTGACCCAATGACTGCGAAAGCTTTAGATGTCTGCCTTACTCCCGCCCTTATCCCATTATATAACGTGTCGGATTATGTTGTCGTGGTAATAGATATTTTCAGGGCCACGTCGTCTATTTGCTATGGAATCGAAAATGGTGCCGAGGCCATTATCCCGGTATCGGAGGTTGAAGAATGTGCCGCCTACCGCGAAAAAGGGCTAAACTACCTCATCGCTGCCGAACGCGATGGCAAGGTGGTAGAAGGGTTCGATTTTGGCAACTCACCATTCTCATACACTACCGAAAAGGTATCAGGCAAAACCGTGGTGCTTACTACTACTAACGGCACACACGCGCTGCATCTATCACGCAGTGCCAAAAAAATCGTTATTGGTTCTTTCCTCAATTTAACCGCGCTTTGCAACTGGTTAAAAACGCAGCAGGAAAACATCCTGCTGGTTTGCGCCGGCTGGAAAAACAACTTTAACCTGGAGGATACCCTTTTTGCAGGTGCGGTTGTAGAACAACTAAAAAGCAGCGGCTTTATCCTCGATGATCCCGCCATTGCTGCTAACGATCTGTTCCAAATAGGCAAAAGCAATATCGGCCAATATCTCAGCAAAACATCCCACGGCGAACGCCTCAAAAAACTCGGCATCGAAAAAGATATTGAATTTTGCCTGCAGGTTGATCTGACGACGGCCATACCCGTTTTGGATGGCGATAAATTAGTTAAATTATAGCGACTGCCGCTGCAACTCTAAACCGCCACTTATTTCAGTTTCTCATTATTCTGGTGCCTGTCTGCATCGCGGATGCTTTTCTTCTGCATGTTTTTCTCCAATGCGTCAGTCAGGTCAATACCGGTTTGGTTGGCCAGGCAGATCAGTACAAACAGTACGTCGGCCATTTCATCCGCCAGGTTAACTTCCTTGTCTGATGCTTTAAACGATTGCTCACCGTATTGCCTTGCCATGATGCGGGCAACTTCGCCAACCTCCTCCATTAACATAGCCGTATTGGTTAACTCATTAAAATACCGCACGCCGGTAGTCTTGATCCAGTTATCTACAAGATGCTGCGCTTCCTTAATTTCCATAAGGCAAGATAGAAAAATTAGCAATCTTACAGGATTCTCTTTAACAGTTAACTCGCCCCGACACTATACACGTGACCTTCTTCGCCTAAAACCACTCACCCAATCAACCAGGGAAATCGCTTTTAAACTCAAACCTGGAAAGATTTTGGCTAAAGCCATCTTTTTATTGTTTTTATGACCCGTTGGCTGAACCCAAACGGCAATGAATTTAATAAACGGGTTAAAAAGAAATTGAAATTCGTTGCCGTCCCATTTATGGGGCGGAATGAACGCAATAAAGGATGGGGCTTTAGCTAAAAACAATATCGCAATTTTAAAAGCAATCCCTGCCTAATCAACCATTCTCCGCTCACCAAACCCTCAAAACCCTTATCTTTGCCCCGATATGACGATGAGTGCGGGTACCCCCTTCCAGTTTTTAGATCAGGATCTTTTACTGTTACCACAAAAGGCTATTTACTGGGCGCAAGAAAACGCCCTGATCATAACCGACGTGCATTTTGGTAAGGTTGGGCATTTTCGCAAGGCCGGTATTGCCATCCCGCGCAACATGGAGCAGGATGATCTTGCTATGCTGTCAGATCTCATTCAAGAGCATCGCCCCAGCAAACTATTCTTCCTGGGCGACCTGTTCCACAGCGACATGAATAACGACTGGGATTGGTTTGTGCTTTGGCGCAGCCAGTTCCCCAAATTGGAGATCATCCTGATAAAAGGCAACCACGACATCATCAGCGATAAACATTATACTGACTTGGGCGTAATTTTATATAAGCGTTTGGTCGTAGGCCCGTTCCTGATGTTGCACCACCCGCTGCCCGATCCGGAGATAAAAGATGAAGATGGTTACGTTTTATGCGGCCACATTCACCCCGGTATAAGCCTGGTTGGCCGCGGCAGGCAACGTGTTACCTTGCCATGTTTCTTTTTTGGTGAACACCAGGCGATACTGCCTTCCTTTGGCAAATTCACCGGGAAAGTGGCTATCCTGAGCCGCAAGGCCGATAAGGTTTTTGGTGTACTGGCGGATAAGGTTATCGCTATAAGCTAACCAGCTGCAATTATTATTTTAATATAATTTATTGTTTTTCTTATAGTTATTTGTAAATTGAGGTCCCCAATAACCTCAATTTATATGAAAAGCGTAAAACACATCCTTGCCCGTAAGGGGAGCAATGTTATTGCTGTACCTTCCAAAACCACTGTTTTAGATGTATTAAAGCTGATGTCCGAAAAAAATATCGGCTCGGTAGTGGTAACCGAAAATGACGAATATATTGGCCTGGTAACCGAACGCGATTACGCCCGTAAAATCATATTGATGGGTAAACACTCTGACGAAACCACCGTTGGCGAGATCATGAGCAATAGCTTCCCACACATCACGCCGGATTCGTCGGTTGATGATTGTATGCTGATCATGAGCGAGCGCAACATTCGCTACCTGCCCGTGTTTGATAAGGAACAGAACCTTAGCGGCATCATTTCCATCAATGACCTGGTTTACGAAACCATCCACTCCCAAAAAGAAACTATAGAGCAGCTACACAGTTATATCCAATCGACATAGGCCTAAGCTTTAAAACCATTCCTGCTTTAAAAAGTTACTCCTTTACGGTGCGTTTATGCCCGGCAAGTTATTATGCAGTACACTTCCAAACAGCAGGCTACCCCCATAATGATAGGTGCCGAGGTTTTTATAGAACCCGGGCAAACACCCAAAGAGATTGACCTTTGGTTTAAACGGCTACAGGAAACCGGGATGACGGTTACCCGCATCCGCCTGTTTGAAACTTATATGCATAAGGCTGATGGAAAATGGGATTTTACCCTGTTTGATGAAGCCTATAAAGCCGCCGATAAATATGGCATTAAAGTTTATGGCAACCTGTTCCCGGCTACAGCGTTTACCGACTTGGGAGGGCTAAAATTCCCGAAGGATGAAAATCATCTTGTCGCTATAGAACGATATGTAGAGAATGTTATCAGTCATTTTAAACAGTTCAACTCCTGTTATGGCTGGGTACCGGTAAATGAACCGGGAGTTGGGCATTTTCCGCAAGACCAGCATGCGACAGATAAATATAGCGAATGGAAAGCCGCCCAGGCACATCCGGAATACACGAGCGGCGGTTATGATCATTTTGATTTTGCGGATGAGCGCTTCCATCTCTATTACAACACCTGGTTCCTGCAATGGCTTACGGATGAGATCCACAAACACGACCCGGAAAGCATCATCCATGTAAATAACCATGCCATATTTAAAAACGTGGCCGAGTATGATTTTACAGCCTGGCGCGATTTTTTGACCAGTTTGGGTGGATCGGCGCATGCCAGCTGGCACTTTGACTACTTTAGTCGCCAACAATATGCTTTGGCCGTGGCTGCTAACTGCGAGATCATCCGCTCGGGCGCAGGCGAAATCCCCTGGTTTATGACCGAATTGCAGGGTGGTAACAATACCTACAGCGGCTTTTTAGCGCTGTGCCCCACCAAAGATGAAATTGCCCAATGGCTTTGGATTGCCATCGGCAGCGAAAGCAAGGGCGCTATCTTTTGGTGCCTAAACCCACGTTCATCCGGTATCGAAGCCGGCGAATGGGGTATGCTGAATTATCATAACGAACCATCCGACAGGTTGCAGGCTACAACCGAAGTTATCAATACCCTTAATGAACAAATCACCTTTTTTGAGGATGCGAAGGAATTACAATCCGGCATCAACATCCTTTACATCCGCGAATCGCTTTGGATAGAAACGAAGCTGCAAATGGGCGGTAAAAGCTACGAGGGGCGTGATGAAGGCGGGGTTATGAAATCGGCTATCACTTATTTTGAGGCATTGAGCGAGGCCGGGGTGCAAGCCAATTTAAAAGAGATAAGTGAATTTGATTTTTGTAAAGATGATTACATCGGGGAGGTTATTATTTTGGCGCACCAGATCTCCATTCCATCAAAATATTGGACATTATTGGAAACCTTTGTACAAAAAGGCGGTAAACTAATTGCCGACGGACTAACCGGCTATTACGATGAAAATGCCGTTGGCACTATGCGCTTAAATTTCCCTTTACGTAATTTGTTTGGAGCGGATGTGTTGGAATATAAAGCCATTGATGAGATGGAAGAACTGATCGCTGATGGTATTGCCTTGCCGGCCTATCAATGGCGCGGTGAGTTAAAAACCACTACAGCAACGGCATTGGCATGCCGCGCAGAGAACTTGACTGCTACGCAAAATGTGCTTGGCAAGGGCACTGTTTACTGGTTGCCGTCACTCATTGGTTTAGGAAGCAGGATCCTGGGCGATTATAACCACCTGAATATGTTTCTTGCCAAAGCGATAAATTTGGATACACTAAACCTGCCCTTTGTTTTTGAGGAGCCGCAAAAAGGTATACTGATGAAAGTAATGGGCAATGCTAACGAATGGGTAACCATCATCATTAATAAATCAGAAACACATCGCGAATTTACACTGATCCTACGGGAAGCTACGCTGCAACCCATCGTTATTTTTGCCAATAACGGCGGTAAGGTTGGCGGCAACCGCATCAGCATAGAGGCCGAAGAAACTTTGGTGATAAAATGGGTGTAGGTTTATCTTTTTATATTAGCCATTCCAATATCAAAGAAAATGAAAAAACTACTGTTACTGGCTACTTTAATATATTTCAATACTGTTATTGTTAGTGCGCAGTCGACAAAAGCCATTATCCCGCTTGGTGGCAATGCCTGGGCTAAAGGCGCGGCTATTGTTACCGATGAAGGCTTAACTAATTGGAAAAGTCCGCAAGATATAACAAGCATATATTTCAGGGTTTCAACGCCGCAAACTATTAAACTGGCGCTACGCTTGCGTGTACCAAAGGGGAATAGTGCAATAAGCATTTCCTCCGGTAAAATGGTTTTCATCAAAAAGCTTAGCAATGCTGCTTTTGACACAGTAAGCATGGGTAACTTATCTATACTTAAACCGGGCTATGTAAAGCTCAACCTGAAAGGCATCAGCAAAACAGGAAGTGTTTATGCAGATGTTACCGACTTAATTGTAGACGGCGTAAATGCTGACAACCAACTTACCTATGTAAAACCCGGCTCATCATTCCATTTTGGCAGGCGCGGGCCATCGGTGCATTTACGGTATGGGATACCCGATAGCATTAAAAACCAGGTAAAATGGTTTTATAACGAGATAACCGTTCCGCAAAAAATGGATGTTGTTGGTTCCTATTTTATGGCCGATGGGTTTAACGGCGGGTATTTTGGTATGCAGGTAAATTCGGCTACAGAGCGCCGGGTGTTGTTCTCCGTTTGGAGCCCTTTTACTACTGATGACCCTAAGAGCATTCCCGACAGCCTGCTTATCAAGCTATTAAGCAAAGGCCCAACTGTACACGGCGGCGAGTTTGGTGATGAGGGATCGGGTGGGCAAAGCTACCTGCAGTACCCTTGGCAGGCCGGTAAAACCTACGCATTTTTATTAGAAGCCGAACCTAACGCCACAAAAAACGCAACTACATACACCGCCTGGTTTAAAGAGAAAAGCAGTAATACATGGTTGCTTATCGCAAGCTTTCTTCGCCCAAAAACTAACCGTTATCTAAACGACTTGTACTCCTTTGTAGAAAACTTTGAACCTGATAACGGCGACAAAACCCGTATGGCTTACTTTACCAACCAGTGGCTGGGCAATACGCAAGCACATTTTTACGCTACAGGCAACGTCACTTACACCGGCGATGAAACCGCCCGCAAGAACTATCGTAAAGATTATTCGGGTGGTGTAAAAGATGGTAAACTATACCTGCGCAACTGCGGTTTTTTTGACGATCTGGTGCCTTTAAACCAGAAATTTTCACCAAAAAACGGATTCAATCCGCCTTTAATTGACTTTAAAACGCTGCCGAGGTAACTATTCGCCATTATTCTTTTTCTTCAGCTTGTTCGGGCTCTGGCAGGGCTCCGGGTAGGTGTCAAAAACGTATTTGTTCACCGGGTATGGTACAATAAAAGTTTTTTGTAACCGTGTGCTTTTAATAAAATAGAGCATCCAAATGGCGGCTACAATAATTGATCGCATTAAAGCTTTACCATCATCGGTGTCAGTTTTCGCACCTGCCGATTGTAATAAAATAAGAACTAACAAATGGAACACCACCCAATACGCATATAAGCCAATGATGAATTTGGGGAATATATCGCGCCTTTTTATTATTAGGAAAAAGCAAAAGGCGGCATAGCATATTGTAAACACATTGCCAAATGTTTCGAATGTAAAAGCGGCATTGCAAAAAGCTTTAGAAGATCCCGGGAATTTTAAATCCCATTTGCTCATGTCAAACGATCCGTTATTTATAACGGTAGCAAATATCTTTATCTCCAACAACAAGCGGTGCCATTTTATCGTTGCTGCCGGGGCCATCCTTAAAAGAAAAGCCAATGGCGGTGAAAAACCCTCTCGAACAGTTAAGATCCTTCACCGGTAGGTTCATCCAAAGTTCTTTTGTAATGATGGTTAGTTTTATTGGTTAATAAATATAAACAAATGTATGCCGGTTTTGCAATTGTAACAGGGTGGTAATGCGACCATTTAAAGGGTAAATACCACCATGGCAACTCCTGCAATATTATTTATATATTTATATTTCACTTCAATAGGCGATAATGCCGGATAATGTTTCATATTTGTTAAAGTATTGTGCTATAAATTAATCTCATGAATGTTGACCTTACCAACTGCGACAGAGAACCTATTCACATTCCCGGTAAAATACAATCGCACGGGTTTTTATTTGTTATCAACCAGGATAATATCATCGTATATCACAGTGATAATATTACTTTGTTTGTACCGGATATTTCTCCAAATTTATTGGGTAAGCACATCAACACTATCGAGCCTATCATCGGTAAAAACGAGCCGCCTAACTTTATAAGTCAACTTTTATCCTTCGGAAAAGTTAAAGGATTTGACCAAACTAACCCTTTTAATACGGAAATACGGGGAGTTGCTTTTCATTTGATCATATCTGTATCAGCAGACTTTTATTTGCTGGAGTTTGAGCCTGCGCATTCTGACAGCGCTACCGATGTGCAAAAAATGATAGGCCGGTCTATCGCGGAAATGTTGGCCGATAAAAACCTGCAAAACCTTTTAAGTAATAGTGCGGTACAGGTTAAAAAGGTAATAGGGTACGATAGGGTAATGGTTTACCGCTTTGCGGAGGACGGGCATGGCGAAGTTATTTCCGAAGCTAAAAATGACGAATTGCCAGCATGGTTAGGCTTACATTTCCCCGCATCGGATATCCCCAAACAAGCACGCGAGCTTTACAAGCTAAATTTAACCCGCTTAATTGCCAATGTACATACCGAGCCATCGGCTATTTTAACCATAGCAGATAACGAGGTACCGCTGGATATGACCAACTCCGGCCTGCGCGCGGTATCGCCCATCCACATCCAGTATTTGAAAAATATGGGTGTCGAATCCAGCTTCAGTATCTCACTGATGTACAAGGGCGAGCTTTGGGGTTTGATAGCGTGCCATAATTATTCGCCACGGTTTATAGATTACAGGTCGCGGGAGTCGGCAAAATTAATAGGCCAGATATTATCGTCCGCCCTTGAGTTTAGGCAGGACGAAGAGAACCAACACACACAAGCGCTTTTTAAAAGTGCTGTTGCCCAGCTAAGCCGGTTGATGTTAAAAGATACCAATATTAATCATGCCTTAACCGCCCATAGTGTTAACCTGCTTAACGCGGTTGATGCCCCGGGCGCGGCCCTCATCTTTGAAAACCACATACACACCCTTGGCATTACACCAACCGATCTGCAGATAACAAGTGTGGTTGCCTGGTTAAAAAATAATGTAAGCGATAATTTTTACTATACCAACCAGCTACCGGTTGAATTTCCCGAATCTGCATTATTCAAGAACGTTGCATCGGGTATAATCGTAACCACGCTATCCCGCGAGCTTGGCGAATACGTGATATGGTTTAAGCCCGAGCAACTGGAGACCATTACCTGGGCAGGCACCCCCGATAAACCTGTAGAGATAACTGTTGATGGGGTAGCGCAATTATCGCCCCGGCATTCGTTCGAGGCCTGGTCGCAAACGGTATCGGGCACTTCAAAAAACTGGACTAACGAGGAGGTGAAATCTGTAATGCGCCTCCGTAGCGAAATTACTTACGCCATCAACCAAAAAGCAGGGGCCATCCGCCTGCTTAACGAAAAGCTGAAAGAGGCCTATGAAGAGCTGGATACCTTTAGTTTCACGATATCGCACGATCTGAAGAACCCGATATCAACCGTTAAAAGCTATGCGCAAATTTTGCTGCGCGATAAGGGAATGAATCCGCAGTCTATTAAAATTTTAGAACGCATCAACAAGGGTGCCGATAAAATGAATAACATGATCAACGAGGTATTGGATTACTCGCGCATTGGGCGGTTGGAGTTGACATTATCTGACATCGACCCCAAACCTATCATACAGGATATTGTGCGCGATCTGCTACTCATCTACGATTTTGATGAAAGCTGCATAACCATTGGTAAAACCCCAAGGATCCAGTGCGACCCGGTAATGCTATCGCAGGTGTTTTCTAACATCATTAGCAACGCGATTAAATACTCCATGCAGTCTAATCCGCCTAAGGTTACCATATCAGGTACCGAAAACAACCATGAGGTGGTTTATTCAATTACGGATAATGGCTTTGGGATAGATATTAAACAGTTGCCCAAAATTTTCGAGCTCTTCCACCGCACGGATAATGTGGGTGATATTGAAGGATCAGGCGTAGGGCTTGCCATTGTAAAGCGTATAATAGAGAAACACAAGGGCAAGGTTTGGGTAGATAGCGAGCTGGGTAATGGCTCTACGTTTAACATCTTGTTTAATAAGCAATAACGATTTGTCATGCTGTCTGTTAGCCAACGAATCAGCATCTCTCATGCAAATTATCACCGCTAATTATCCTGTGGCATCCCAATCCGTTAGCTAACGGATCGGGATGCCGGATGCAATTATTTAGCCTTCTCAAACCATTCGCCAAACTTTAAAAAGGTTTCGTTGGCGGCAGCTATTATTACGGCTTCCTGTTCCGGGTTTTCGGCCTGGCTATCCAAAGCGTTTTTAAACGTATCCCACATGGTTACTGTGTTATCACCATAGCTGGTAAAAAACGACAGGCCTTTATCCAAACTTAATTGCTGCTGCATCATTTTGCTGATGATCTTGCCCCCCAGGGTAGATCCCTCTATTACGTACAATGCGCCCAGGGCTTCTAAATGGTTTTTAATGCGCGGCAGTGCATCACCGTCGGCTTTTGCCGGCACATCGCCGCCAAGTGCGGTTATATCATCGGCAATGGCTTGTGTTTTACGCCGCTCATCATTATCGGGCAATAGGTTTTTATCTATCGCCTGGTTTATTTTAACTTCCAGCCCCCCAAAGTATCCGTAGAATAATTTTAAAAGGTTGGTATATTCCTGCGGCGAGCGGATGGCCTTAAGCTGGCTCACAAGTGCCTTTTCTAAGATCTGGTGATTGGCTTTAGTTTCTTCTTTTAATTTATCTGATAACATATTTCTCAATAAGATGGCCTTTTGCAAAGCCAATTTGTTTACACAGCTTAAATAGCTGATTGCATTACTTTTTATATAAATAAAACCGAGCCGAGTCTCCACGCTGTTTACCATTTAATGCTGCAGACCTTTTCCCGAATCCGTCAAGTTCATCCGGTGTAAATATTTCTTCGATCGGGTACATTTGATGGGTGCGCGGTAGTGTTAACGGGATATCCCGTTCATACAATTCGCTTCCCCAAAATTGAAATGCTGTCGAATCAAAAATTGTTTTGGCCACTGTAAAGCCGGTTTTTTCTGCTAAAATACCCATGCTTTTTTTAGTGTGCAACACAAAATGCCTGGGCGCGTCTAACTGCACCCAGTTTTCTTTGTAAATATCCCACGCCTCGCCAAGCACCGGCACGCATACCAAAAACATACCACAACTTTTTTAATAGCTTGTGGCATTGTTCCATTTCCTATACCTGTTAGTCCATATGTTCTAACACATGGTGGGTAATAAGCACGTCATACGTGTTAGAGGGCATTTCAGACAGGTCCTTTTTTAATACCTCAACATTAAACCCGTGAAGTATTTCGTTGCCTATAAATTTATCTACGCTGGTAACGTGTTCAAAACCGAGGTTAAATAATTCGCAAATGAGCTGGCCTTTGCCGCAACCAATATCCAAAAATTTTGCCCCCGGCATGGTTTTAATAAACCTAAAGCCCTACTATCTGATGTTGTATATTTTTTCTTCATCCGGATGCCGCTTATCAACCGCTTTAGCAATGGTTGCCTTTTTAGCTTTGGCACAAATTGGTTAAACGATACGTAGTACGGCAGGTAATGCTTATTGATATCAACAGGCACTTCCATAATTTGAATGCAACCACAATTGAGGCACTCGCCATACAGAAACTTTTCTCGGGCCCCAAACATCATTTCTTTAAAAACGTGCTATGGCTCAACAGGAGTATTGCATATCCTGCAATTTATTGAATTTGTCATAAGGAGGTGTAGTCCGTAGGGTTATTTTAACCCTTACGTGGTAAACAGTATGGGTGTAATAATGTAACAATGTTATATTAAATGTATTATTAAAAAACGGAATTTGCTATTTCAAATTATAATATTTAGCATTGTGTACCGATGACACAATAGCCACCCTTTGTGTTGATAACCAATTATAAATAGTTTATAGCCTTAACCGGACTGTATTAAATAGAAGTGATTTTTATGAGAAAAAATTATCTAATGCTGCTTGCGCTGCTTCCTGCTTTGGCATCGGCACAAACCAAATGGAGCGAAACCAAAAATGGCGACATCGCTTTTGTAAGCAACACCGGTGGCCGCAGCCTGGGCTACTCAACCACATCGGGCGTTAAAATACTTACCATTGACGGCCTGGCCTTTAAAGACCTTAACAAGAACGGCAAGCTTGATAAATACGAAGATTGGCGCCTGCCCGTTGATGCGCGCGCTAAAGACCTTGCCTCCAAACTAAGTGTTGAGCAAATTGCAGGGCTGATGCTATATAGCCGCCACCAAATGATCCCGTCTATCCCGGTTGGGCCATTTGCAGGTACATATGGTGGCACGCCTTTTTCAGAAAGTGGCGCAAACCCATATGATCTGTCAGATCAGCAAAAGCAATTCCTTTCCAAAGATAACGTGCGCCATGTGCTGGTAACATCGGTACAAAGCCCCGAAGTTGCCGCGCGATGGAACAATAATGTACAAGCGTATTCCGAGGGCATAGGCATGGGTATCCCGGCTAATAACAGTTCGGACCCTCGCCACGGCACGGTTGCCACTGCCGAGTTTAACGCTGGTGCGGGTGGTACCATTTCTATGTGGCCCGGCTCATTAGGTATGGCCGCGACATTCAACCCTGCCGAAACAGAAAAATTTGGCCATATAGCCGCGCAGGAGTATCGTGCGCTGGGCATTGCCACAGCATTATCGCCCCAGGTTGATATGGCCGGCGACCCGCGCTGGAACCGGGTAAGCGGTACTTTTGGCGAAGACCCGCAACTGGCGGCAGATATGGCAAGGGCCTATATAGATGGTTTCCAGACATCAACAGGGGCTAAAGAACTGGCCAACGGCTGGGGCTATAATAGTGTAAACGCCATGGTGAAACACTGGCCGGGCGGCGGCGCCGGCGAGGGTGGCCGCGATGCGCACTACGGTTTTGGTAAATACGCCGTTTACCCCGGCAAAAATTTTAACGAAGCTTTGATACCTTTTACACAAGGCGCTTTTAAGCTTGCCGGTAAAACAGGGATGGCTGCCGCTGTGATGCCCTATTATACCATCAGCTTTAACCAGGATACCAAAAACCACGAGAACGTGGCGAACAACTATAACAAATACATTATTACCGACCTGCTGCGCAACAAATACCATTATGATGGTGTGGTTTGTACCGACTGGATGGTAACAGGCGACGAAACGGTGATCAACAGCTTCCTGTCGGGTAAATCATGGGGGATGGAGAAAGCTACCATCGCACAGCGCCATTACAAAATACTGATGGCCGGTGTTGACCAGTTTGGCGGCAATAACAATATGGCCCCTGTTTTAGAGGCTTACCAAATAGGCATTAAGGAACATGGCGAAACGTTTATGCGCGCCAGGTTTGAGCAATCTGCCGTGCGTTTGCTAAGGGGTAGTTTCCGTACCGGTTTGTTTGAGAACCCGTACCTGGATGTTGAAGTAACCAAAAAAACCGTGGGCAAACCCGAATTTATGAAGGCGGGTTACAATGCGCAACTGAAGTCTATAGTGATGCTGAAGAACAAGGCTAACGTGCTGCCTTTGCAAATAGGTAAAACTGTTTATGTGCCTAAGAAATTTACCCCGGCGGGTAAAAACTTTTTGGGCAGGCCTTATCCTGAAAAACTGGAGTACCCGGTGAATATGGACATTGTTAAAAAATACTTTAAAGTAACCGAGAACCCCGATGAAGCCGACTATGCCCTGGTATTTATTGCGAGCCCAATTGGCCACGGTGGGTATGACGAGGCTGATGTAAAAGCAGGCGGCAATGGCTACTTACCGGTATCATTACAATACGGCAAATACACTGCCGAAACGGCCCGTGAAACCAGCCTTGCCGGTGGCGACCCGCTGGAGAAATTTACCAACCGTAGTTATAAAAACAAATCAGAGATCTCGACCAATGTTACCGACCTTGCAATGGTGAACGATACCTACACTAAGATGAAGGGCAAACCGGTTATCGTATCCATCAACATGAACAACCCAATGGTATTCGGAGAGTTTGAGAAAAATGCAAATGCCATCATTGCTGATTTTGGCGTGCAGGGCCAGGCAAGTCTGGATATCTTAACCGGCAAGGCAGAACCATCGGCTTTATTGCCACTACAGATGCCATTGGATATGAAAGTTGTAGAAGCCCAATACGAAGATGTACCACACGATATGAAGTGCTATACCGATTCTGAAGGCCATGTATACGATTTTGCTTACGGGTTGAACTGGAAAGGCGTAATTAAAGATGCCCGCACAGCCAGGTATAGTAAACCAGCTGTAAAACATTAATTTGCAATAGTTTATATTTAACCACAAAGTACACAGAGATTTCACAAAGGGCACAAAGTGGTTCAATATCTCTTTGTGAGCTTTGTGGTTTTCTTTTTTGAGCTTTGTGGTGACTTTTTAACCTTAGATCATGAAACGCATCCTCACTTTATCCTTGGTGTTAATCACCTATTGTGCTTTCTCGCAAGAGGCCTTCAAAGTTATACAAACCACTGCCGGTAAAATATCCGGCACGGTTAGCGAGGATAAAAGCGTTCACATCTTTAAAGGCATCCCTTTTGCCACGCCGCCGGTTGGCGATTTGCGTTGGAAAGCCCCACAGCCTGCAAAACCATGGGCCGGCGTAAAAGAATGTACCCAATTTGCCAAAAGCCCCATGCAGGCAAAGCCCAACGAGTTTGGCGTGTACACCCGCGAGTTTTTGATAAAAGATGAACCGTTGAGCGAAGATTGCCTGTACCTTAACATTTGGACGGCTGCAAAATCACCTGCCGAAAAACGCCCGGTAATGGTGTGGATATATGGTGGTGGCTTTGTAAGCGGCGGTACCAACGTGCCTATTTACGATGGCGAAGCGCTTGCTAAAAAAGGAATTATATTGGTGAGCATCCCCTACCGTGTGGGCATATTGGGTTTCTTTTCCCATCCTGAACTAACGAAAGAATCGCCTAACCATGCATCGGGCAACTACGGGTTAATGGACCAACTTGCAGCATTGAATTGGGTGAAGCAAAACATAGCAGCCTTTGGCGGCGACCCAAACAATGTAACCATTGCGGGGCAGTCGGCGGGTTCTATGGCGGTGAATAGTCTTGTGGCATCACCATTAGCAAAAGGCCTTTTTAATAGGGCAATTGCCGAAAGCGGTGCAAATTTTATTACGGGCCCGTTTGGTGGTTCAACCTTACAACAGGCGGAAGAAGCAGGCATAAAAACTGCTGAGGCCCTTGGCGCGAGATCATTAGCCGATCTGCGTAAATTGCCCGCTGAAGAATTATTAAAACAGTTTGGCGGCCGCCCAATTGTTGACGGGTATATTTTGCCGCAAAGCATAGCCGCCACATTTGCAGCAAATAAAGAGAACAGCGTACCCTTACTTACCGGCTGGAACGCTGATGATGCCTTTGTCGGGAAGTTAAAAAATGCGGCTGATTACCGCACCGATGCACAGAAAAAGTATGGCGACAAAGCGGCTGAGTTTTTAAAACTATACCCGGGTGATACCGATGAACAAGCGGCCAAATCGCAAATAGCCATCAATCGCGACCAAACCTTCGGTACGCAAAATTATACCTGGGCAAATGTTCAAAGCGCAAAAGGTAAGGCTAAAGTTTACCTGTACCGCTTTAGCCGCCGCCTGCCGGCAACCGAAGCGTTTAAGAAGTACGGCGCCTTCCACACCGGTGAGGTGGCGTACGTGTTTAACAACTTGAAGTTCCTGAACCGGCCACTCGAACAGGTAGATTATGATCTGGCCAATACTATATCGCAGTACTGGGTAAACTTTGTTAAAACCGGCAACCCCAAAGGTTACCAACTCCCGGCATGGCCTTCGTATAACACTACCACGGCAAAAATCATGTACCTGGGCGAAACGCCTGCTGCCAAATCATTAGTAGATAAAGCGGCATTGGAGTTTATGGTGAAGCATATAACGAAGTAGTATTCGGATCACACTGAGCTTGTTGAAGGGCGTTCGCGGGGCGATAATAGTACGATTTGGGTATAAGAATTTATTGACACGAGGTGGTGGCACTATTTTGTCAGTAGCGTAATTTTTAAACGACTGATTATATGATATTTAGAAAAATTGATGTGTGTTCACAAACGTGAACGTGAACATTTTTGGTTATTTTTTCACCCGCGGATTGTCTTTACTTTCTATCGCTTAAATGTCATAAAACCCCGTCTGTAAAAACCCTGTAACCTTAAATGAGTTCATAATACAACGTGTTTACATAAAAAGTAACACAGGCATAACACATATATTATTCGTATAATGTTTATTTGGCGTTTAATATTATAGTTGAATAGTATCTATTTATTATTTAAAATGTGATATTTACAGCGCGATACCTGAATACATGTTCAACACATTATCACTGGTTCTATGAAAACTACTCCTTCTACGTTAAAGATCCTTTCCATTGACATCGGTGGCTCAAGCATAAAAGCTACTATTCTGAACAGTAAAGGCGACCTCACCATGGACTATAAAAAAGTAGCCACGCCAAAGCCGGCTAATCCGGATAGCGTGATCACAGCTATTAACGGCCTTATAAAAGACTACCCTGCCTATGATAAGGTATCGGTAGGCTTCCCCGGTTATGTACGTAACGGTATTGTAAAAACCGCCCCAAACCTTGGCAACGATTTTTGGAAAGATGTAGATTTTCGCAAAAAACTGGAAAGCGCTTTAGGCAAAGACGCAAAGGTTGTGAATGATGCCGACATGCAGGGCCTTGGCGTTGTTAGCGGCAAAGGCCTGGAAATGGTGATAACCCTTGGCACAGGCTTCGGCACCGCCCTGTTAATGGATGGCCACTTATTGCCGCATTTAGAGGTATCCCACCACCCGGTATCAAAAGGCCGCGATTACGATCAGTATATTGGTGATAAGGCGCTTGAAGAAGTAGGCGAAAAAAAATGGAACCGCCGCATGGAAAAAGTTTTTGAAATATTAAAAACTGTATTCAATTACGACTATTTATATATAGGCGGCGGCAACTCAGACCTGCTTGATTTTAAGCTGGACAAAAACATGAAAATAGTAACCAATGCCGATGGCATTAAAGGCGGGGCGAAATTGTGGCAGGAAGATAAACATCCGGTTACACACACAGCAATGGCAACCCCAACAAAATAATAATTACGCACAACAATGGAAAAAGAAAACAAAGAACTTGAAAAATTAGCGATAGATACCGTAAGGATCCTTTCGGCAGATGCAGTACAGAAAGCAAACTCGGGCCACCCGGGCACAGCAATGGCTTTGGCACCAATGGGCCACGTACTTTGGACCAAGTTTTTAAATTATAACCCAAAAAATCCTGATTTTGCAAACCGCGACAGGTTCATCCTTTCGGCAGGCCACGCTTGTATCTTACAATACAGCTTTTTATACTTAACAGGGTACGATCTTTCATTAGATGATATCAAGGCATTCCGCCAGTTAAACAGCAAAACAGCAGGCCACCCCGAGTACGGATTGGCACCAGGTGTTGATGTTACTACCGGCCCGCTTGGCCAGGGTTTTGCAAATGGTGTTGGTTTCGCCATCGCCCAAAAACACCTGGCGGCGCGTTACAACAAACCAGGTTTCGACCTTTTCAATTACAACATCTACACTATCTGTAGCGATGGTGACATGATGGAAGGTGTAACTTCTGAAGCAGCTTCATTAGCAGGCCACTTACAGTTAGGCAACCTGATCTACTTATACGATGATAACCACATCTCTATCGAAGGCAGTACCGATATCGCCTTTAACGAGGACGTAAGTGCCCGTTTCCGTGCCTACGGATGGCAGGTGCAGGAGGTAGCTGATGTTAACGATACCCATGCTTTAGAGCTGGCGTTGATCAACGCTAAAACCGAAACACAGAAACCATCGCTGATCCGCGTTCGTTCGCTTATCGCTTACGGTAGCCCAAACAAATCGGGTACTGCTGGTTCACACGGTTCGCCGCTTGGTGCCGATGAGATCAAATTGGTAAAAGAGTTCTTTGGTTTTGATCCTGAAAAATCATTCAACGTACCTGCCGAAGTATTAAAATACTACAACGAAAAAGGCGCGCGCGGTGAAAAAACCGAAGCTAAATGGAACGAGTTATTCGCAAAATATAAAGAAAAATTCCCTGAATTAGCTGCCGAATACGAAGCTGCATTTGCAGGCGAATTGCCAAAAGGCTGGGCAGACAAATTGCCGGTATTTAAAGCATCCGACCCTAAAATGGCAACCCGCCAGGCATCAGGTAAAGTATTAAATGCGGTTGCCGCAGGCCTGCCAAACCTTATTGGTGGTGCTGCAGATTTAGCGCCATCAACAGAAACTAATTTAAAAGAATACGATTCTTTCACGTCTGAGAACAGGGCAGGCCGCAACTTCCACTTCGGGATTCGCGAGCATGCAATGGGTTCGGCATTAAATGGTATGGCTTTAACAAAAGGCTTGTTACCTTTTGGCGCTACCTTCCTGCAATTTGCAGATTATATGCGCCCGCCGATCCGTTTGGCGGCCATTATGAAGATAAGCCCGATATTTGTTTACACCCATGATAGTATTGGCCTCGGCGAGGATGGTACAACCCATCAACCGGTAGAGCATTTATCAACATTACGTGCTATACCAAATGTTACGGTTATCCGCCCTGCGGATGCAAACGAAACCGCGTTCGCGTGGAAAGTAGCTATCGAGAAAAAAGGTGGCCCAACGGTATTGGTGTTCACCCGCCAGGGATTACCCATCCTTGACCAGGACAAATATGGTAAAGCTGCCGATCTGGAAAAAGGCGCATACATCTTATCAGAAGCCAGCAAAAATGTTGACCTGATATTGATGGCAACCGGTTCTGAAGTAGCCCTGATCATGGAAGCACAAGCCAAGCTTGAGGCAGAAGGTATTTCTACACGTGTGGTAAGTATGCCATCGTGGGAGTTGTTTGAGAAACAGGATGCTGCTTACAAAGAAAAGGTATTCCCTAAAGCAAGTCGCAAACGTTTGGCTGTAGAAATGGCATCACCAATGGGATGGCATAAATACACCACCGACGAAGGCGACATGCTGGGCATGACCACCTTTGGTGAATCGGCCCCGGCAGAAGACCTTTACAAACACTTCGGCTTTACAGTTGAAAATGTAGTTAACAAGGCGAAAGCGCTTTTGTAAGACATTAGTATCAAGTAGCAAGTACATAGATTTTTCTTTGTCTTGCTACTTGATACTTGATACTAATCACAAATGGATAGTTTAATCAGTACGCTGGAGTGGTCATCACAGATCATCAACCCGGCCGGCAAACAAAAAGTAGCGCAGCAAATTGCCCAAAAGGTAAAGGATGGCGATGTACTTGGCGTGGGTTCGGGCTCCACGGTGTATATGGCGCTACTGGCAATATCTGAAAGGATAAAAGCCGAAGGGTTAAAGATCCTGGCTATACCGACATCGTTAGAGATAACAATGTTTTGCAGTAAGTTGGGGATACCGCTTACTACGCTATTTGAACACACACCCGATTGGCTGTTTGACGGTGCCGATGAGGTTGACCCTAACAACTGGCTGATAAAAGGCCGCGGCGGGGCGATGTTTAAAGAAAAGTTATTGATCAGGAGCAGTCCGCTGAATTATATAATTGTCGACGACAGCAAACTGGTATCAAAATTGGGCACTAATTTCCCGGTGCCGGTGGAGGTTTATCCGCAGGCATTATTGCATGTAGAAGCCGAACTGAAAAAGTTGGGTGCCAACAGTATTGCTTTAAGGCCGGCAAAAGGCAAGGACGGCCCAATAGTAACCGAGAATAACAATTTGATATTGGATTGTTATTTTGATGAAGTAAAAGACAGCCTGGAGCACGATATAAAAAATATAACAGGCGTAATAGAGAGCGGCCTTTTTATAGGCTATAACTTGCAGATATTAACAGCGGAAAATGACTAATAATTTTTGACGTAAGCTTAACATAATAAGGAGATTAAGATTACACTATCCGGAGCATTAAAGCTGAGATTTGTGCAACAAAAACTAACACCCTGATCTCTCTGGAAGAGAGGGTTTTAAAAGTCTCCCCTTCCGGGGGAGATTTAAAGGGAGCTAAAACGAATTAAATATTAATACAATTAAAAACCACAATACATACATTTATCATGGCAAACAACGTAAAACAAATACATGATTTCGGCCAAAGCATCTGGCTTGATTTTATTGACCGCGAAATCATCGCATCAGGTAAATTACAAAAACTGATCGACGAGGATGGTGTAAGAGGCGTAACCTCAAACCCCGCGATATTTGAAAAAGCCATAACCAGCAGCTCTGATTATGACGCAGATATAAAAACACTTGGCGCAACCGCCAAAACTACCGAAGAGCTTTTCTTTGGCTTAGCGATCAAAGACATCCAAGCTGCTGCCGATCTGTTTAGTGGTGTATATAACGAAGGTATTAAAGGATCGGACGGTTACGTTAGCCTTGAAGTTTCTCCGTTTTTAGCTTTAGATGCCGAAGGCACTGCCAAACAAGCAGAGTTACTTTGGAAACAAGTCGACCGTAAAAATGTAATGATCAAAATTCCTGGTACTAAACCAGGTTTAAAAGCCATTCGCGAGTCTATTGCAAAAGGCATCAATATCAACGTTACTTTACTGTTCGGTTTAGAGCGTTACGAAGCCGTTACCGAAGCCTACATTTCAGGTTTAGAAGACCACTTAGCTGCAGGCCATAATATCGAACACATATCATCAGTAGCCAGCTTTTTCTTAAGTCGTATTGATGTGGTTATTGACCCGTTATTGCAGGAAAAAGGCGAGAACGGATTAGTTGGTGAAGTTGCCATCGCGTCAGCCAAAAAAGCTTACGAAATTTACAAAAGAGTATTCAGCACCGATCGTTGGAAAGCATTAGAAGCAAAGGGTGGTAAACCGCAACGTTTGCTTTGGGCAAGCACAGGCAGTAAAAATCCTGCATTTAAAGATACCAAATACGTTGAGGCCCTTATTGGCCCGGATACTGTTGATACCGTTCCATTGGAAACCATTGAGGCGTTCCGCGACCATGGTATCGCAGCTGATACGTTGATATTAGGCTTAGACCAGGCTACCGAAACTTTAGCCAGGTTAAAATCTTTAGGTATCGATTTGGATAAGATCACACAAGATCTTGAAGATGAAGGTATCGATAAATTTAACAAGCCTTTCGAAAAATTGCTTAAAGCTATCGAAGACCAAAAAGCTAAAGCATAACCCCTGTGGAAGCTACATCGGTAAAAGTCCTATTTTTTGATATCGGCGGTGTGTTGCTCACCAATGGCTGGGGCCATGAATCCCGGCAAGAGGCTGCCCGGCTGTTTGGGCTGGATTATAAAGAGCTAAGCGAGTTGCATACGTTTATATTTAATGTATACGAAGCCTCTGGTGTTGACCTTGACGAGTACCTGGACACCGTTATCTTTAATCATCCGCGCGATTTTACACGCGAGGACTTCAAAAACTTTATGTTCAAGCAGTCGAAAGAATTGCCTGATATGTTGAAGTGGTTAAAGGAATGGAAAAAAGATTGTGGTTTCCGCATCATAGCCATCAATAACGAGGGCAAGGAACTGAATGACTACCGTGTGAAGAAGTTTAAGCTGCATGAGGTTTTTGACGCTTTTGTGTCATCCTGTGAAGTAAAGATCCGGAAGCCGGACCCCGCCATATTTAAGCTTGCTATGGGCGTAGCCCTTGCTACCCCGCAGGAATGCGTGTATTTTGACGACCGGAAGATGTTTGCAATGGCCGCCGATAAATTAGGTATGGAGGCCCACCAGCATACCTCGTTTGAAGAAACAAAGGAAATATTAGAAAATTTAAAGAAAGAAAACCTTAAATAACATGAGCGCAACAACAGATAAATATGCTTTTGGCATGATAGGCTTAGGCGTGATGGGCCGCAGCTTATTACTCAACATGGCCGACCATGGTTTTGCAGTAGCAGGGCACGATAAAGATGCCGGCAAGGTAGATTCGCTGAATAAAGAAGGCGGCGACCTGAAGGTGAAAGGTTTTTTAGACGTTAAAGAATTTATACAAAGCCTTACCACACCACGCGCTATTATGATGCTGGTACCAGCCGGCAAACCGGTTGATAGTGTAATTGCAGAACTTTCTCCCCTTTTGGATAAGGGCGATATTTTAATAGATGGCGGTAACTCGCACTTTACAGATACCAACCGCCGTGTTGAAGAATTAGAGGCTAATGGCCTACACTTTTTCGGAATGGGCGTTTCTGGAGGTGAAGAAGGCGCGCGCCGCGGCCCAAGCATGATGCCGGGTGGCGATAAAGATGCCTACACGGTTATGAAGCCGATCTTTGAAGCTATTGCTGCTAAGGTTGATGGCGTGCCTTGTGTAACATATATAGGCCCCGGTGCATCTGGCCACTTTGTGAAGATGGTGCATAATGGTATCGAGTACGGTATTATGCAATTGCTTGCCGAGACCTACGAGATCATGAAAAAGGGCTTGAAGCTGGACGGTGATGCCATTGGTAAAATTTTTACCGACTGGAACAACGGCCGCCTACAATCGTTCCTTTTAGACATTACAAAGGATATTTTCGCCTTTAAAGCACCCGGAACCGACCATTTGCTTTTAGACGATATTAAAGACGAAGCCCGCGCGAAAGGTACCGGTAAATGGACCTCGCAAAGCGCGATGGACCTGCAGGCACCTATCCCAACAGTAGACACTGCCGTTGCCATGCGCGACCTATCTAAATACAAAGCCCTGCGTACGAAAGCTGCGGGCATCTACAGTAAAGATGAGAACCAAACTATCGAAGGCAGCGTTGATGAACTATTAACCGCTTTAGAACAGGCTTTCTACTTTACCATGATCATTAGCTACTCACAAGGTATGCAAATGTTATCACTTGCTTCTGCCGAGTACAAATACGATCTGAAGTTTGACGAGATAGCTAAGATCTGGAGAGGTGGATGTATCATCCGTTCTAAATTCCTGGAGAATATTTACGGCGCTTACGGTAAAGATAAAAACCTTGAGCACTTGTTATTGGACAGCGATGTAGCCGAAATAGTTAAAGGTACGCTTCCGGGCATCCGCAAGGTGGTATCATCTGCAGTTAATGCCGGTATTGCTATCCCTGCTTATGCGGCATCGTTAGAGTATTTTGATAACTTCCGTAACGAGCGCATGCCATCAAACTTAACCCAGGCACAACGCGACTACTTTGGCGCGCATACTTACGAACTGATAGGTAAAGAAGGCACGTTCCACACACAGTGGGCACCGGCCGGCGAATAATAGAGAGATACAAGACAACAAGATGCAAGAACCAGGACATTTAAAGAAGCTAATCTTGCTTCATGGCTCCTGAGTTCTTGCTTCAAAATATAAAACATTACTATCATGAGTAATAATAGCACAAAACCAGAACCAACCATATTCATCATATTTGGTGGTACGGGCGATCTAAATTCCCGCAAAATTGCGCCCGCCTTATACAATTTGTTTTTAGATGGATGGTTGCCAAAGCAATTCTCTATCATTGGCACGGGCCGTACAAAACTTACCGACGAGCAATTCAGGAGTAACCTACATAACGATATCAACCAGTTCTCGCGCAACGGTAAAGCCGACGCTAAGAAATGGGCCGAGTTTGAGAAAGGCATCTACTACCAGGTTTCTGACGCTACCGATGCTGAAACATACAAAGAGTTTGGCAAGCGGATAGATGCGCACAACGCCGAATGGAAAACCACCGCTAACGTGCTATTCTACCTTGCCGTAGCACCAAACTTCTTCCCGATAATCGCCTCAAACATATCTAAAGCCAAACTGGCCGAGGATAAACAAAAAGTAAGGATCATTATCGAGAAACCATTTGGTCACGATCTGGAAACTGCCAAAGAACTGAACGAATTGCTGAAAAGCATCTTTGATGAGTGCCAGATCTACCGTATCGACCATTACCTTGGTAAAGAGACCGTACAGAACATTATGGCCTTCCGCTTTGCCAACTCTATTATGGAGCCGCTATGGAACCGTAATTATATCGAACATGTGCAGATCTCGGTTACCGAGCAATTGGGTGTGGAAGAACGCGGCGACTACTACGACGGCTCTGGCGCAATGCGCGATATGATCCAGAACCACTTGCTGCAATTGCTTTGTACCATAGCCATGGAGCCACCGGTAAGCTTTAATGCTGATGAGGTGCGCGATCGTAAGGTTGACGTGCTGAAATCAATGCGCAAGTTTACTGCGGAGGATGTGCGCAACTCGGCCGTTAGGGGCCAGTACGGCAGCGGATGGATGAAAGGCCAGGAAGTGCCCGGCTACCGCGAAGAACCAAAGGTTGACCCACAATCTAACACCGAAACTTTTGCCGCCATCAAATTCTTTGTGGATAACTGGCGCTGGCAGGGTGTGCCGTTTTACCTGCGTACAGGTAAGCGCATGCACCAATCGTCATCGGTTATTACCATCCAGTTTAAGGATGTGCCGCACTTGGTATTCCCAGCCGAAGCTACCGAAAGCTGGCAGCAAAACAGGCTGATCATTAGCATCCAGCCCGAAATGAGCATTCGTTTACAGGTACAGGCCAAACGCCCGGGTATTGATATGGTGCTGAACGCCGTTGATATGGTGTTCGACTATAAAGGCACTTATACCAACCAGGCACCTGAAGCTTACGAAACCCTGATCCTTGACACCATGCTGGGAGACCAAACCCTGTTTATGCGTGGCGATCAGGTAGAAGCTGCGTGGGAACTGGTGATGCCAATATTAAACACCTGGCAAAACAAAAAGAGCCTGAACTTCCCTAACTATAGCGCCGACTCTTGGGGGCCTGAAGCTGCCGAGGCATTGATAGCCCGCGACGGTTACAACTGGTTCACCCTGCCGGTAAGTGGCAAAAAATAATATTGATTTGAAAATAAGATTGGCTCATTTTCAAATCTTCAAATAACCAAATCTTCAAATTGAAGTATGAAACTGAACATATTTGATACGGATACCGAAGTACTGGCCTCATTAGCCAAGTACTTTGCCGATTGCGCTAAAGAAGCCATTGAAGCCCGCGACCGCTTTACCGTGGCACTTAGCGGCGGCAGTTCGCCCAAAAAATTGCACGAGCTATTGGTAAGCGAATACCGCAAAACCATTGAATGGGATAAAGTATTTTTCTTTTTTGGTGACGAGCGCGATGTGCCCCTTACCGACTCGCAAAGCAATTACCTGATGGCCAAGCAAACCTTGTTTGAACCGCTGGGGATAGATCCATCGCATGTTTACGCGGTGCAAACCGCCTTGGGTGCCGAAGAAGCCGCTAAAGATTACACCCGCCACCTGATAGGTTTTTTCGATGGCGAGAACGCGAGTTTCGACCTGATCATATTAGGCCTTGGCGATAACTCGCACACGGCTTCCCTGTTCCCGCATACCTCGGTATTGACGGACGAAAGCGCATCAGTGCAGGCTTTGTATATAGACGAGGTAAAAATGAACCGCATTACCTTTACCGCACCGCTCATTAACAACGCACATCATATCGCGTTCCTGGTGTATGGCGCCGGCAAGGCAGAAGCTGTAAAACACATCCTCGAAGACCCGAAAAACATCCGGGAGTACCCTGCCCAACTCATCACAGGCACCGATCTCCAATGGTTTCTTGATGAACCGGCAGCAAGTAAACTGCAAAATAAATAACCAGAAAGCCTCCGCAATGCGGAGGCTTTCTGGTTAAAAAAAAGAAGTGTTACTACCCCAAATGTTCACGTTCACGCTGGTGAACACACGGCGGATATCTTCAACGCCTTAATAACTAACGTATTAAGAATTTAAGTACTGACAAAACTGCGCCACCATGCGTTATGTAAAAATTACAGTTGTTTTTACGCCCTTGAATGACTTTTAAACGACCTGCTTTCGCAGGGGAATAACTATTTGGTAAGCAAAATAGGGCAGCATAGAGGCCCACTACTTACGCGCTCTGAAATTATGTTTCCGGTTTGGGTTGGGTTGGAGATGTATTGCGTAACGCCACAAGCGGGACGCTTGCGGTAGCGGGGCAACTGTCACATACTTAGCTTAAAAAGCATAGCAGATGTTTTAGGTATGGATGTAAAAGATTATTTATAATTATAATTGATTATTTTAAATTTACTGACTTTTGAGAATAAATTTCTATTGCTATAAAATCTTTGCCATTTTCAGAACCCTTAGATACCGTTAGATTAGATAGTCGTATACCAGTAAATATTGCATATCTACCTTCAAAGTTTTTATATCCGTTGCTGAACATTTGATTATAAATTTGATCTGCAAATTTTAATGCCTCGGTATCTTGAACGGCTACCAAATATCTAATTGTGGTGTTTTTATCGAATAATGGATTTTCAACCAATACTTTAGATAGTCCTTTACTTAGTTCTAAAAAATTATCTTGGGAAAAAACCCTTGGAGGGGTTTCATAATTATTGTTAGTTACTGTTGGGTTTGTGCCAACGGCCGAACCGTTAATTTGCGCTCCTCTTAAATCAAATTGACTTTTAGGTATATCTGTTTTTTTCTGTTTATTGTCTACTAAAGTGGTAGCGGTTGATTTTGATTGGTTCCGCTTAAAACGTATCACTTCTTTTTTTGGAGAATCAACTTTTGTTTGTTGATTTTTTGACGTGACAGGGTTATCAACCTTTATATACACAACCTTAGGTTTAATATCTCCAAAATGAAACTTATTCCATGGCACATAGCATAACCCTACTATTAATACGGAAACTATCAATATTTTAAATTCTATGCTTTTACGAATATCCCGCAATTTCTGCCCTACTACCATATCATATAGGATTTTAAAAAACCCATAAGTACCGGCGATATAGCCGATGATAAGTACAACTTCGAGCATGATTTTTGATTTAGACCACTAATATAACAATCTAAACCACTCGGTGTGATTTTAGCTTTCATGGTCTAACACGTATATAGTCTCCTCTTGATCCAAAAGAAGCAAAAGATCAAGTCATAGCGATGCTTCCACCCGCCCTGCCGGTTCTTAACGCTTTTCTGGATGTCTTCGCTGCGCTCGCATCACGCGAAAAGCTAAACCGGCATTCCCGCCACCGCCGGCCCGCCTGCTCTGACGTTAGAGCCAACGCTTATTAATATTGGTAGCAACACCTTGCCACGAATAAATGCTCCTATTAATTAGTAGTTAATTAAAAACAGGTAGAAATACGTATTGGGCATTCCGGTCATTAATGCTAATTTTCCCTTTAATAAATTCGGATATAAGAATGGTAAGACGTCACACTTATGAAATAGTTCTAAAGTTCAAGAAAGAAGGAACCCCAACAACCTTTTTTATCGGAAATGTTTCGTACACAGGCTCTAGTATATATAAAGATCATGTAAAGATTGATAGCCACATGATTACTATAAGAGCTAATAGAAGTTCTAAAATCGATTTAAATAAAATATTTTATAATCATTCAAGTAGTATATATAAACAGATAATTAAAACCCTTATTTCCTACTACTCGCATTCAGGGAAGTTCACCGCACTATCTGTAATTGAAATTTCACGAAAGCGGGCTAACAAAACTTTAGATAAAAAAATACTTGGGGATAAAGAGTTCCAACAAATTTTAGATAAGTCATTTAAACTTAATTATACGATAGATGTAGTAAGCTTAAATGAAATGTTAGATAAATCAGAAAAAAGCCACGTGCTTTTACTGTCTATTTCATTTCTATTAAAGGCCAATTCTATTGACATACCAAGTTTGAGATTTGAGAGGTTGTGGAAAGCATTTAATGTTTTATACCGATTTATAGGTCAAAAATCAACAG
The DNA here is from genome assembly GCF_034345625.1 of Mucilaginibacter sp. 5C4. Taxonomy (NCBI): domain Bacteria; kingdom Pseudomonadati; phylum Bacteroidota; class Sphingobacteriia; order Sphingobacteriales; family Sphingobacteriaceae; genus Mucilaginibacter; species Mucilaginibacter sp. 5C4. The sequence goes on from NZ_CP133775.1 coordinate 123,765, forward strand.
AATCCGATTGTTTAAGAGAATTAAGAGTTTTTATTCTGCAGAATCATATTCGTTTTCCGCTATCATCTGGGTTTGTATCACCAATAACAAAGTTGAATCTGAGAAGTTCTATACGATGGCGCGACATGATATTAAATGATTTTGACACAGAAGCAAAAACTAGACATCTAAATGATTTTATTCTTAGGTATACAGATGTTCGAATAATGCAAATTGTAAAAGAAACTAATTTTCTATATAGAGAAGACTTTTTAAAAAGAGGCAACTTTTTTAATTCTGTTGAAGCGCATGTAGATGGGCATATCAGTTCTAACACTAAAAATGACGTTGAATTGGTAAGTGTTCTTGCGTTAAAATACATGTATTATTTAAGAAACAAAACATTTCATGGTGAACGCATTGATTCGGAATTCAGACTATTAGTCAACAAAGAAATTAAAGAGTTTGAATTCCTAAATAAGGTTTTAGAAATTTTAGTTATTGATCTAATAAATTGTAGCGATTTATATTAACGATTCTATATTTCTCTTGATATTCCCACCCAAACCCGATAGCAGCGGATACTGGCCCCGAGCCTAATGCTTGAGGGCGTATAAGTGCATAGTGGGGCTATCGGTTCCAAAGCACCACCACCATTGCTTTACAAAAACCGCAATTCATCAGCCTGCCGGTAAATTTCAAAGCATCGCAGGTAAAATAAACTAAATCGTTAATTTAGGCCGATAAGTTATGCAACCATAAAATTCACAACATTGTGCACATGTCAAAAACACTCCGGGTAATTATTTATGTAGCCATATACGCTTTCGTTTCTGCAGGCTTCTTGGTGATGAAAATATATTTCAAGCTTGAGGACGGCCATTCGTACAATATAAGCGAATTCAAAGCTGATATTCCCGGGGCGCTAACTATGGGTCTTACACCAGTGTTAATTCCAATAGTATTTTATTACTTAATGTTAAGAAGGAAGAAAACTACGGGAGAATCCGCATAGTAATTTTTTACAAAGAGAAAGCCGCCTTATAATAATGAGGCGGCTTTTTACATGTAAAGTTGGCAAGAGATCATACAATAAGGGGTAAGTTTTAAACCCTGCTTAATAGCAAGAAGCCTTTACTGTAGGCAAGAATGAAATTCGATAGCGAAAGAGTGCCCTTTGTGCTTTAACAGATAAAAAAATCTAAATCTTACGTTAGCATAAACAAGCCTAATGCGTCTGCCAACTTACTTTATGTTTAAAGGTCCTGCCCTTTATAGCCAACATTAAATTTTTAAGCAGGCAAACCTAAATAACCGCAAAATGTTAATTTAGGCAATTACTTGTTTAACAATTACATTATACATATTTACCAAACCATATGCTTACAGACGAACAAATGCGCTACCCTATTGGCAAATTCGTGCCGCCGGTATCTTATACCGACCAGGACATGCGCCAATGGATTCACGATATTGCTACCCTGCCGGGCCGCATCCGCGAAGCCATCATTGGCCTCACCTACGAACAGCTGGACACCCAATACCGCACCGGCGGGTGGTCGCTGCGCCAGGTGGTGCACCACGTTGCCGACAGCCACATGAACGCCCTATTCCGTTTTAAACTGGCCCTTACCGAGGATAACCCTACCATAAAGCCCTACGACGAAGCCGGTTGGGCCATTCAGCCAGATTACCGCCTGCCGGTAGAGCCGTCCCTCAAAATAATCGACGGCATCCACCAGCACCTCGTAGCCCTGTTCGAAAGCTTCACCGAAGACCAGTGGAACCGCACGTTTACCCATCCCGAAAGCGGCAGCGTGATCCCATTGAAAAAGAACCTGGCTACCTATGCATGGCACGGCAACCATCATTTAGCGCATTTAACAGAAACGGTGAAGAGGTTGAAGTAAGCCTAACGTAAACTGGTATGCAAGGAGACGCGAAGTATCGCGTCTCTACGAGTGGCTGTAATGTAGAGACGCGATACTTCGCGTCTTTCACCGGTAATTTGTCTGAACCTGCATTTATAGAATTAACATCCTACCTTTGCCATTATGGAAACCATAACCTGGAGCGATTTTGAAAAGGTGGAACTGCGTGCCGGTACCATTTTGGAAGTGGCCGATTTCCCGGGGGCGCGTAAACCCGCTTACAAGCTGACGGTAGATTTTGGCCCGCTGGGGGTAAAACAAAGCAGCGCGCAGATCACTAAGCACTATACCAAAGAAGAATTACCGGGCAAACAGATCTTGGGAGTAATTAACTTCCCCAAGAAACAAATAGCTAATTTTATGTCGGAGTTTTTAGTGACCGGCCTTGCGGATGAGCATGGCGACATTGTACTTACCGCTATTGACAAACCGGTACCAAACGGCAGCAAACTGATATGATATTTGTAAACTGGGTAGTGGGCCCGCACCTTATCGGTTTGATATTTATCCTGGCCGGGCTAATACAAAAACGCTATCCGCCCAAAGAGATCAACCCTATGTATGGCTACCGCACTAAACGGTCGATGAAAGACCAGCAAAACCGGGACGAGGGGAATAAGTATTCTACCCAATTGATCACTAAATGCGGGATGGTTTTATTCATAGTCGGGATCTTCATCACCATAGGTATGGCACTTTTACATATCACGCCAGAATTAAGGACGCTGATCAAAGTGATCATCATGCTGGCAGGGGCGGTCGGCACGGTTGTAGTGCTTTTTACGGCTACAGAAAGACATTTAAAACGAACATTTCCTGATACCATATAATGCGATATTACAATTTTGGCGATGAGCAGCCAGCCATTTCTCCTGATGAGCTTTTTATGAACGAAGCCCTGAAGGAAGCCCGCCAGGCCCTGGCCGAGGACGAGATCCCTATTGGTGCCGTGGTGGTTTGCAAGGGGCAGATCATCGGCCGCGGCCATAACCTTACCGAGCGCCTTAATGATGTTACCGCCCATGCCGAAATGCAGGCCCTTACCGCGGCAGTAAACTCGATGGGTGGCAAATACCTGCCCGAGTGTACGCTGTATGTTACCATGGAGCCCTGCGTAATGTGCGCCGGTGCAAGCTACTGGTTCCAGGTGGGCCGGATTGTTTTTGGCGCTTATGATGTGCAGCGCGGGTTTGGCAGGCTTAACCAAAGCATCACCCACCCCAAAACGTTAATTACCGGCGGCATCCACGAAAATGAGTGCTCGCAGCTGATGAAGGACTTTTTTAAATCAAAGAGGAGATAGTTAATAGATCATAGTGAACTTGGGCCATTATCCATGAACTATCAACCATGAACCAATCGCCACTTAACAAAAACTTGACATTGATATAGAACAAAAACATACCTCAACGCTTATATTTGTTCTATCACGAAACGTTTAACCTTTAATTTTAAATATTATGGCATTTACACTACCGGCGTTATCTTACGCTACCGATGCTCTGGAACCACACATTGATAAACTTACTATGGAAATTCACCATGGTAAACATCACCAGGCTTATGTTACCAATTTAAACAAAGCTTTGGAAGGTAAACCAGAGGCTGATGGTAAAATTGAGGATATTATCAAAAACATATCAAAGTTCCCTGCTGCTGTGCGTAACAACGGTGGCGGCCACTTTAACCACACCATGTTCTGGACGTTGCTTTCACCAAGCGGTGGCGGCGAGCCTACAGGCGCGTTGGCCGATGCTATCAAAAGCACATTCGGTTCGGTTGCTGATTTCAAAACTAAAGTGAACGAAGCAGGTGCAACCCGTTTCGGTTCTGGCTGGGCATGGCTTATTGTTACTGCCGATAAAAAACTGGCCGTTACATCAACCCCAAACCAGGATAACCCTTTAATGGATATCGCCGAAGTAAAAGGCACCCCAATTTTAGGTATTGACGTATGGGAACATGCTTACTACTTAAAATACCAGAACCTGCGCCCGGCATACCTAACCGCTATCTGGAATGTAATTAACTGGAACCATGTTTCAGAATTGTATACTAAAGCTATCGCTTAATTAGCCTCATCCAAACCTTCTCCAGGGGAGAAGGCTTAAAAATACAAAGCGGCAGATTGGAAACAATTTTGCCGCTTTTTTATTTTTACAAATACGATATACACCACGTCATTGCGAGGAGCGTAGCGACGTGGCAATCTTCGATAGAAAAGTGTACTACATACCTATCGAAGATTGCCACGCTATCGCTCGCAATGACGTTAACTAACACGCATTGCCCATGAAAGCCATCGTCCTCGAATCCGCAGAAAACCCTTTGGTTATAAAAGAAGTTGCCAAACCCATACCCGCCCCGGGCGAAGTATTAGTGCAAATAAAGGCCGCAGCCCTAAACCGCCGCGACTACTGGATAACTATAGGTAAGTACGCCGGCATAAAATACCCAACTATTTTAGGTTCCGATGGTGCAGGTATTGTTTCCGAAGCAGGCGAAGGCGCAAGCGAATGGCTAAACAAAGAGGTCATCATTAACCCATCCCATAACTGGGGCGAGCACCCGGAATTTCAGGGCAAAGAGTTTAAAATATTAGGCCTGCCCGATGATGGTACTATGGCCGAATATGTACTGGTTAAAGCCGAATATCTTTACCCCAAACCTGCCCACTTAACGTTTGAACAAGCCGCCGCTTTGCCTTTGGCAGGGATAACCGCTTATAGGGCCTTGTTCACCAAGGCGCATATCAAAAAAGGCGACAAGGTTTTGGTGGTTGGTGTTGGCGCGGGTACAGGTTCATTTACCTTGCAATTTGCCGTAGCAGCAGGCGCGCAGGTTTTTGTAACATCCGGCACGGGTGAAAAAATTGAACAGGCTAAACAACTTGGCGCATCTGCAGGGGTAAATTACAAAGCGCAGGACTGGGCGCAGGAGCTTAAACACCTTAGCGGAGGCGGTTTTGATATTGTGGTGGATAGCGCCCTCGGCCCCGATTTTAATAAGATCCCCGATCTGTGTAACCCCGGTGGGCGCATAGTTTTCTTTGGCGGCACGGCGGGCAATATTCCCGAGCTGAATGCAAGACCTTTATTTTGGAAACAGCTGCAGCTATTAGGCACCACCATGGGCACGCAGGTCGATTTTAAAGCCATGCTTGCCTTTGTAAACGAGCATAAGATTGTCCCTGTTGTTGATGAGGTATTCCCGCTGGCGGATGCTAAAAAGGCTTTTGATAAGATGGGCGCTGCAAAGCAGTTTGGGAAGATCGTGATAAGCCTCACCTAAATCCTCTCCAAAGTAGAGGACTATAAAATCTTTTGCCCCCTTTCCAAAGGAGGGGGCTGGGAAGAGGCTATAGTCATATAATACTCAAATTTCACACTCACACCACTATTAATTTAACTTTAAATAATAATCTACTAATTTTGTGGACTTTATTTAAGCATGATCAGAAAATCCATAGAACTTCTACTGAAAGAATCTGAAGAGGTAGGAGAAAACTCACTCAAACGTTCGCTTGGCCCCGTTAACCTTATCCTCATCGGGATCGGTATCATCATTGGTGCGGGCTTGTTCTCTTTAACCGGCATCGCCGCGGGCCAGCATTCGGGCCCGGCGGTTACCATATCTTTTTTAATTGCCGCCTTAGGGTGTACGTTCGCCGCGTTGTGTTATGCTGAGTTTTCGGCCATGATACCGGTTGCAGGCAGTGCCTACACGTATTCATACGCCACCATGGGCGAGCTTTTCGCCTGGATCATCGGCTGGGACCTAATGCTGGAATATGCGGTTGGCGCGGCAACGGTTGCCATCAGTTGGTCGCAGTATTTGACTAAGTTCTTATCATGGTTCGATCTTTACCTGCCTCCGCAGCTTATCCTGTCGCCGTTCGAAACTTCTAAAGCGGCCAATGGCGATGTGGTGCGCGGCATTATTAACCTGCCTGCGGCTTTAATTGTGGTGCTGGTTACCAGCATTATCATCCGTGGCACAAAAGGCTCTGCGCTCATTAACGCTATTATCGTAAGTTTAAAGGTTGGCGTGGTATTGGTATTCATAGCTGTGGGATGGTCATTCATTAACCCGGCAAACTATCACCCTTATATACCGCAAAATACGGGCGTGTGGGGCGATTACGGCTGGTCGGGCATATTGAGAGGGGCCGGGCTGGTATTCTTCGTGTTCATCGGCTTTGATGCCGTATCTACCGCCGCGCAGGAAGCTAAGAACCCGCAGCGCAATATGCCAATAGGTATTATAGGTTCATTGGTAATATGTACCATCCTGTTTGTGATCTTCGCCCACGTGATGACAGGGATGGCCAACTATAAAGAGTTCATCGGCTCGGGTGCGCCCGTTGCCATCGCTATCGAAAAAACGCATTACCAATGGTTAAGCAAAGCTATTGTATTGGCGATTTTGATTGGCTATACCTCGGTGATATTGGTTGATCTGTTGGGCCAGTCGCGGGTGTTCTTCTCCATGTCGAAAGATGGTTTGCTGCCTAAAGTGTTTTCGGAGATTCATCATAAATTCCGCACACCGTGGAAATCAAATATGCTACTTTGCGGGTTCATATCCATATTCGCGGCATTTGTGCCTATCCGCGTGGTTGGCGAAATGACCAGTATTGGCACTTTACTTGCTTTTGTGATGGTATGCGCCGGAGTGCTTATATTGCGCAAGCAACAGCCTAATGTACACCGCCCGTTTAAAACACCGCTGGTGCCTTTGGTGCCGATACTGGGTATTTTAACCTGCTTCGCCATGATGACGTTTTTGCCGGGCGATACCTGGTTAAGGCTCATTATTTGGCTGGCGATAGGTTTGGTAATTTACTTTACCTATGGCAAAAAGAACAGTGTACTGCGCAAAGCGATGGCTGCAAAAAAAGAATGATAATAAATGGCAGACTTACTGCAATTACGTGTTGATGAAATAAAATGGGAACTGCCCGACACGGCCACTTTTTATTTAGTGAGAGCCGTCGGCTACAAGCCGGTTTATAAAGCCGGGCAATTTATTACGCTGGTATTTGATCACCATAGCCAAGAAGTGAGGCGCTCTTACTCACTAAGCTCTTCGCCGGATGATGAGCGGCTTACCATTACCGTAAAACGCATCAGCAACGGTGAGATATCGCGCTTCCTGCTCACCAAAGTTAACGTAGGCGATATCCTGAATGTAGTAGAACCTGCCGGAGTTTTCACCGTTAAAGAGTACGAGGCCGAGAAAGACCTAATATTTTTTGCGGCAGGTAGTGGCATTACCCCGATATTTTCGCAGATAAAATATGTGCTTAACCGACCGGGCAAAAGCAAGCTTCACTTGATCTATAGCAGCCAGAACAAGCAAACCATTTTGTTTAATAATGAGCTGAACGAGTTGCTATCAAGCTATCCCGATAGGTTTGCGGTTACCCATTTACTAAGCAGCGAAGCCAACCGCCTCACCAATATCCGGGTAGAGCAGTTGGTAAATGAGCAATTAAACTTCGATAAAAGCGAAGCCGACCTTTATCTGTGCGGGCCATTCGTGTACATGCGCATGATCCGGCTTACGCTGATGTATATGGGGATCCACTCACAACAGATTCACAAAGAAAACTTTGTGTTGGAAACGGTACCCGTTACCGGTAGCCAAACCAATTATCCGCCCAAAAACATCCGCATCAATTTTGAGGGAGCGGTACATAATATTGTTGCAGGAGAAAATCAGTCTATCCTGCAAGCGGCCTTACAAAACAAGATTAAGCTGCCCTACAGCTGCCGAAGCGGCATCTGCTCGGCATGCGTGGCTTTCTGTAAAACCGGCAAAGTAGAAATGGCGAAGAACGAGGTGCTTACAGATGAAGATATCGCCAAAGGCTGGATATTGACCTGCACCGGGCACGCGTTGACAGATGATGTGGATGTGCAATACTTGTAGAGACGCAATACCTTGCGTTTCACGCTTGTATAAAGGAGCCCTTGCGCTTTTACCTGCCTAAGGGAAACGCGAAGTATCGCGTCTCTACGGTTGGCGGATGTTGTGTGGGCGTTAACACAACGGCCAAAAAAGAAATGTCATTTCAAACGATCGATAGCGAGGAGAAATCCTGTTGTTAAATGCATGTTGCCGACTTTGTTTATCTAACAAGATTTCTCCTCGTACCTTGTTCGAAATGCTTATACTAAGCACCCTGTACCGCACGCCTGTGCGTTTTATGATGAACGGCGCCGCGTACTTTGGTAGTTTTTGATTTGTTCTTTTTGCGTTTGCCCAACCAGATAATAAAGCCGGTGACAGGTAAACTGGCGCAGATCAAACTTACCAGAAACGCGATGATCTTGGTGGCGAGTCCGAAGATCTGCCCTACGTGGATATCGTAATTCATCTCGTTCAGCTTTAGGCCCGGGCTTTTCTTATCGTAAGCATAGGTTTTTAGTAGTTTGCCATTGTACTTGTCAAACTCGTAACCACTTGCACTGGCATAATGCATCGACTCAGGATACGCACCCACACCTATTGCACCCGAAACAGCCGGATCGTTATGGATCAAAAACATTTCGGCCTTTGGCGATTGCTGCCTGGCATGCGCGAATGCGATATCGATAACAGGCTGTTTGGCAAGTCCGGCTTTCTTAAGCGAATCCGACTTGGGTTCGCTTACTTCATCTTTGTATTTAATATTAGTGCCAACGTTTGCGGTGGCGTAAATGGCTTTACTTACCGGTTCAAATGCTATGGCAAGCCCGCTTATGGCTAATATCATCGCGATAGCGGTAGCATAAAAGCCCAGTACATTATGCAGATCGTAATTAACCCTCCGCCATCGGCCACCCCATTTAATGGTAAAGCTGCGCTTGCGGTCGGTTTTACGTTTGGGCCACCAAAGGATAAGCCCCGTAACCATAATCACCATAAAAATAATAACCGATACGCCTACTATCCACTTACCAATGGCCGGCGGCAGCAGCAGGTAAAGGTGAATGTATTCTACAATGATAAAAAAGTTGGTCTGTGGTTTTTCGTGGTAAGTGATCTTGCCAGTGTATGGGTCTAAAAAAACGTATTCATAACCTTCTTTACCCAAGTTAGCCAAAACACCGGCCGGGCGCCCGGCACCGTAATAATAAATAAAATCGGGGCTTGCCTTGGGGTAGGCCTTTTTAACCTCGTTTATCAGTTGCGATGGCTGTACGTATGGCTTGCCTGTATTTTGTACGGTACGGTAATCGTAAATGGCATCCTGGATCTCGTCCTGGAAACAGAAGATACAACCCGTTATGCTTACAATAAACACCACAAGCCCGGAAATTAACCCGAGCCAGCGATGGCAAAAAAGTAATGCTTTTTTAAATGGCGCCATGCTTATAACTTATACGATGCACTTAACACAAACTGGCGTAACCTTTGCGGATTAATGGTTGTGAAACCTGTGTAGTAATGTTTATCAGTAAGGTTATTGCCGCTTAAACCAAAGCGGTATTTAGGCCTATCCAAATATACCGATGCATTAAGCAATGTATATGAGGGCAATTCAAAACTACCCTGGCTAACGCTGTTGATCACTTTGTTAGCGCTTGCGTAGTTACCACCAAAGCCAACACCTAAACCTTTAACCAAGGTTTGTGGTAAACGGTAGCTTACATAAAGGTTAGCTAAGTATGGCGAACCTGCGGTGTTTGGGCGCAAGCCTAAAACGTCAGGGTCGCCGGCGGTGAATTTAGAATCGTTATATGAGAAACCGGCTACTATGTTAATAGCTGATACCGGGTTTGCAACAAACTCCGCCTCGAAACCTTTACTGGTTTGTGTACCATCCTGTATCGAACCAAATACCGGCGAGTTAGGAATAGAACGGATAGTGTTGATTACCTTAATGCGGTAAACACTTAAGGTACCGTTTAACTTACCATTAAACAGTGCCATTTTTACGCCACCTTCGGCCTGGTTTGCATTTTGTATCTTTGGTATAACAGCGGTACCGTTACCATCGGTAAATACATCAGGGTTTTTAAAGCCATTTTGGTAGTTAGCAAAAATAGAAAGGACTTCTTTTATTGGCTGATAGATCAACCCTAATTTTGGTGAAAAGCCTGTTTGGGCAAATGGTTTCACCGTTTGTAAACCATCAAGGTTGTATGTTCCTTTATTCTCAAAACGGTCTGCACGTGCACCAATAGAAGCAATTAACCTATCGGTGATGTTTATTACATCAGCCAGGTAAACACCGTAAGTATTTTTTTTGTAGATGTATGGGTAAGTGTTGGCAGATGTAAGCGGGTTAGCTGCGTTTGTTTGGTCTACCAACAATTTGTTAAATACGCTGTAATCATAACCGGGTTGGTTAATTGGCGCTATGCCGTAAGCATTACCGAAGAAGATCTGGTTTGAGTTTTGGCGTTGAAAATCTAAACCAAACACAAAGCGGTGGCGGATAGACCCTGTTTTGAAATCACCATTGATGTTTTCCTGGATCTCTGTAGCGCCAAATTTACTGTTAGAGGTCGATTGGTCGTTACGGAAGATGTAGTTGTTGTTGCCCGGAGGATCTTGTATGCCCGGTGCAATTGCCTGCGCGGTAGCATCGGTAATTAAGTAATAGTAAGGGCTTGGGCCGTTAGAGAAACTGTTTGAGTTAGAGAAGATTGTTTGTGAAGTAAACCTATCTGATATTTTGTACTTAGCCTCGGCAAAGTAGTTGATACTGCGTGAGTATGAAGTAATGTCGCCGGCTGAATATGCGTTCATGTAATCGATATTCAGATCGCTAACCTTGCTTACGCCCATAGTTTTTGGCGAATCGTAGAAGAAGAAAAATGGCTTAGCCGAGTTGCGGCCGTAAAACATTTCAGCCTCTACTAAGAACGACAATTTGTCGTTTGCTTTTATAGATAAACTTGGTGCGGCAGCAAACGTGCGGCTTTTACCATAGTTTTGGAAGCTGCCTTCGTAGTTGTAAGCCGTGTTTAAACGGAACGCCACCTTTGAACCAAGCGGGGTGTTCAGGTCAAGCGTGGTGCGGTTTAAATCATAGCTGCCTACTGTGTGGCCAATTTCGGCACCAAAGGTTTCGTAAGGTTTTTTGGTTACCCTGTTTATCAAGCCCCCAAATGAAGTTACCGCACCACCAAATAAGGTAGATGACGGGCCTTTTATTACTTCAACTTTATCAACGTTAACGGCATCGATACCGCTGGTAACAATACCGGCTACACCGTTACGTACACTTATTTGGGTTACAAAACCACGTTGGGTAAAGTAACCGCCACCATCGCCTGCGCGGCTGGTAGCATCCCACATTTTCTGGATGCCGGGGGCATTCCTTAATGCCTCGTCTACACTAAAGATCTGTTGTTCTTTAATAAGTTCGCTGCTTATGGTGGTATAGCTTTGCGCGTTTTCCAGGTTATCCAACGGGATCCTGCCAACGTCGGTACTAACCTTGCGGGCAAAACGGTTAGATCTGTTCGCGATAACGTTAACCTCATTTAATTGCGAAAGATTTGCGTTAATGATGATAGCAGGCACTGTAGTTACCTGGTTGGATACAACAGTTACAGGCACTTCAACACTTTGTACACCTACGTATGATATTACAATGGTGTAAGAACCTGCTGGTGCTTTAAAAGAGAAATCGCCGTTATCTAAAGTGCTGGTACCTATCCTGGTGCCGCTAAGCCCTATTGACACGTTGCCGGCGGCCTCGCCTTTATTGGTTGTAACTTTGCCTTGTATAGTTCCCCTGTTTTGCGCAAACAGGCTGGCGGGGTTTATCAGGGTGAGCAGCACGATGCCCGCTAAAAATATTTTAAATAGATTAGGTTGTGATTTCTTCATTCTTATTAAGACTAATTATAAATAATGGCGCAAATGTATAAGATAACATCATGCTACACAAGTTATTTAGAATAATTATAAACAACTTGCTGGTTTAAAGGGGCTATATTTGTGTATAATAGACACAATATGAAAAGAATAGCTATTGACATGGATGAGGTTGTTGCCGATGCCCACGCACGTTTTGCTGAATGGTACACACGTGATTATGGCATCCAATTTACGCCAGAACAACTTCACACCCACACCTTTGAAGGCCTGATAGACCCTATCCATCGCGGTATTTCCAAGAAATATGTTTTCCATGACGATTTTTTTAAAGACCTGGCTGTCATCCCCGGCTGTAAGGAAGTAATTAAAGACCTGCACGAGCAATACGAAATATTTTTCACCACAGCCGCTATGGAATTCCCCAACTCGCTGTTACCAAAACTGGCCTGGCTTGGCGAACATTTCCCTTATATCTCCTGGACCAATATTGTTTTTTGTGGCGATAAAAGCATCATAAATGCCGATTACCTGATAGATGATAACGTTAAGCATTTTAAACGTTTTATAGGGCAGGGCATTTTGTTTACAGCAGCGCATAACCACCATGTGGAGTGGGATGTACGGGTAAACAACTGGGATGAAATACGTAAGATGTTGCTGTAAATGATTTACAGATACGCGGATATTTATAAGCTATCTTAGGCCTAAACCACAATTAATAAATATGAAATATAAGCGATTAAAAGGTAACGAAATCGAAGGACATTTAGATATATGTATTAGCCATCAGGAAGACGAGTTCGAAGGAGAAATAGAAAAGTGGGACGAAGTATTGATCCATGGAAATCCGGAAGGATTAAGATCTTTTGCTAAATTATTAATCGAAATTGCAGACCTAAATCAGGAAAAAGTAAACGATAAATATTTACCAGTTGGAGCACGAGAACATTACCATTTAAGACGTGATATTGAGTTGTCAAATAGTTCTGTTTCGCAAGTAATTGTAGGAAGACTTGATGCAAAAGGTACAGGCGAATTTTATAAAGGGTGGATTCCAAAAGCTAAATAAAGCTCAAAATATTATTTACCCGCCCCTTTAACCACCCTGGTGCTGTTATCTTTCACAAAAGCTTCCCAGCCCGAGTGGCTTTTTTTGCTGGTTACTTTGCCACCACGTGCAACCTTTATCTTTTGGAATGAATGGCAAACGGCAACAGCCAAACCATCGGTAGCATCCAAAAATTCGGGCGTTTCGTTAAACCTCAGTATGGTTTGCAGCATGGCAGATACCTGCTCCTTAGTAGCGCTGCCATTCCCGGTGATGGATTGTTTTATCTTGCGGGGGGCATATTCGGTTATGATGATGTTTCGGGATAGTGCTGCGGCCATACACACCCCTTGTGCACGGCCAAGTTTGAGCATTACTTGTATGTTTTTACCGTAGAATGGTGCTTCAATAGCCAGGCAATCGGGTTTGTAATTATCTATTAGGGCAACGGTTTTCTCGAAAATACGCTGCAGTTTAAGCATGTGGTCGTCAATCTTGTCCATCTTCACTACACCCAGGCTTATCAGTTCAATCTTTGGGCCTTTCTCCAGCACCAGGCCGTAACCCATTACAGAAGTGCCGGGGTCGATACCTAATATGATCCGCTCTTTGTGGTTTGCCTGCTCTATCATCTCTATTTACAAAACTAATGTTTAGGCAATGGTTTTTTGCAGTATGGCAATATATTCTTCGCGGGGTATCATCCGGGCGCCCAAACTCTCCAAATGTTCGGTGTAAACCTGGCAATCTATCAGCAGGTGTTTTTTGGCGTTACAAAGGTGAATTAAAGCCGTTTTTGAGGCGTTGCTTGCCGTGCTAAACATGCTTTCGCCACAGAAAACTTCACCCACTTCCACACCGTATAATCCCCCCACCAATTTATCATTTTGCCAAACCTCTACTGAATGCGCATGACCTTCGTGGTGTAGTTTTGAGTAAGCGGCTTTCATATCATCGGTGATCCAGGTGCCATCCTGGCCTTCTCGCTTAACGGCAGAACAGGCTGCAACCACCTCGTCGAAGCAGGTATCGGTAGTAATCGTAAATATATCCGAACGCAAAACCTTAGCCATTGATTTAGAAACTCTTAACTCCTCAGGGTCCAACACAAAGCGCTCATGCGGCGAATACCACAGGATCGGTTCATCCTCGCTGTACCAGGGAAAAATACCGTTTTGGTAGGCCAATAACAATCGTTCGGTTGATAGGTCGCCGCCCATGGCTAATAACCCATCTTCCTCCGCAAGGGCGGGGTTAGGGAATAGCAAACGATCATCAAGCCTAAATATCATCGGGGGCAAAATTAAGGTTAAGCAGGCTTTGTTTCAGAAAAATATTAAACCATAGCTAAAAACACTTGTCATACTTAGGCTATGGATAACACAAACAGGATTAAGCATTTATATGCAAGGGCTGGTTTTGGCCTTCGCGTAGCAGATCTGCAGCAGGTGAAAGCCCTCACGGTTAAACACTCGGTGGAAGATGTTTTTAAGGCATCGGCCGAAATAAAGCCGCTTACCGTGGTTGCCACCAACGAAAATTATAAAGATGCGGCAAAGGCAGATTCGCTTACCAAAAAGATGTTTATGCAGCAGCAGCGTCAGTTTGAAAAAGACCTGAACATTAGCTGGATAACCCAGATGAGTACCGCTGACATGCAACTGCGCGAAAAGATGACCCTATTTTGGCATAACCACTTTGCGTGCCGTACGCAAAACGCCTTTTATGCCCAGCAGCTCAATAATATACAGCGTACAAACGCCCTAGGTAATTTTAAAACGTTGTTATTGGAAGTTTCTAAATCTCCGGCCATGCTGCAATTTTTAAATAACCAGCAGAACAAAAAGGGCCATCCTAACGAAAACTTTGCGCGCGAACTGATGGAGCTTTTTACCATTGGCCGCGGCAACTATACCGAGCAGGACGTAAAGGAATCGGCACGGGCGTTTACCGGCTGGGGTTTTAATAACGATGGCGTGTTTGTAGAACGCAAGGTTTTACATGACGAAGGGCAAAAGGCCTTCCTGGGTAAAACCGGGGCGTTTACCGGCGAGGGAATTATTGATATATTGTTAGATAAAAAAGAAACCGCCCAGTTTATTTGCACCAAGCTTTACAAGTACTTGGTGAACGAAACGCCGGATGCGGTAAACGTAAATACCATGGCCAATGTATTTTATAACAGCGGGTACGATATTAGTAAGCTTTTAAAATTTGTTTTTACTGCCGATTGGTTTTATGCCGATAAAAATATAGGCAACCTTATTAAATCGCCCGTTGATTTTATTGTGGGGCTTAACCGCCAGTTTTACATCGACTATAAAAACCCCGATGTAATAATGCAGTTTGAGCGCGCTCTTGGGCAGGTGCTGTTTTATCCCCCAAATGTTGCCGGCTGGCCCGGTGGCAAAAGCTGGATAGACAGTTCATCGCTGATGTTCCGCTTAAAAATCCCATCTACCGTTTTAAATGATGGCGTAATAGATTTTAAAGGCAAGGCCGACCCGGAAGATGAGGCCTTTTTGGCCATGAACATTAACAAACGCAAAGCTGTAAATACGCAAGTGCAATCGCAACCCAACTGGGATAAGTTTTTAAGCGGTATCCCGGCACATACATCCAAAGCAAGCATAGCAGGTGCAATATTGGCGCCCGCGCTAAATAGCAATATAATGGCCATAGTAAACCGCTCTACAGATATAAGATCGATGGTGATAGAGCTGGTTTCTACACCCGAATATCAATTATGCTAAATCAATAATTGACTTATGAAAAGAAGAGATTTTTTAAAAAGCACCACACTGGCATCAGGTGCGTTCCTGATCCCATCGTTTCTGAAACCGCTTGAAGCCATGGCCTCGGGGCAGTTAACAGGCTATAAAAATTTGGTGATCATCCAGTTATCCGGCGGTAACGATGGGTTAAACACTATTGTGCCTTACGGTAACGACATATATTACCAAAAACGGAATACCATCGCCATAAAACAGCCCGACATAATCAAACTGAACGACATGCAGGGGCTAAACCCCAATTTGTCATCGCTTAAAGAGATCTACGACCAGGGGTGGATGAGTGTGATCAATTCGGTGGGTTACCCCAACCCGGACAGGTCGCATTTCCGTTCGATGGATATCTGGCAAACCGGCAGCGAATCTAACCAGTTTTTAACCACGGGCTGGATTGGCCGATACCTGGATGCCAACTGCGCCATTAACAAAGACCCCTACACCGCGGTTGAAGTGGATGATACCCTTTCGCTTGCTATGAAAGGCGCTAAAATGAAAGGCATAGCGGTGCAAAACCCCGCAAAACTCTATCAATCTACCCGCGAGCCTTTCTTTAAAGAGTTAGTTAACGAGCATGATGCAGCACATCTGAGCGAGGACAACCTGGGCTACCTGTACAAAACCATGATCGAGACATCATCGTCTGCAAACTACATCCAGCAAACCAGCAAAACGTACAATACCAACGCGCAATACCCTCAATCAGCCTTTGCAGGGCAGTTAAAAAGTGTGGCTAAGTTTATTAATTCGGGGTTAAAAACAAGGGTTTATTATGTCTCATTAAGTGGCTTTGACACGCATACCCAACAGCAAAACCAACAAGGCCGCCAGCTTAAAATTTATGGCGATGCAGTAGCAGCCTTTGTTAAAGACCTGAAACAAACCGGCAAACTGGATGATACCCTGGTGATGACCTTCTCTGAATTTGGCCGCCGGGTAGAACAAAATGCCAGCAACGGTACCGACCATGGCACCGCTAATAACGTAATGATATTTGGTGGCAAGCTAAATAAGCCGGGCATTTATAACAACGCGCCAAACCTATCTGCCTTAGATAACGGCGACCTTAAGTACGAGGTGGATTTTAGGGATGTGTACGCCACCCTGCTTGATAGATGGCTTAACGTTAACAACAGCCAAATCTTGAATAAGAATTTTGTGGGATTAAACTTTGTATAGCTAACTAGCGTAGCGCTAACAATTATATATTGCCAATTAATTGTATATTGGGTTACCGTTAATAATACGCAATACACTAATTAATGGAGAACATTTATAAGATAATCCTGGAGGAAACCCTTGCCGGTTATTGGGACTGTTATCTGCAGGAAGATAAGGTAATTTTAAGTGCTGCCTTTAAGGCCATGTTTGGCTACCAGGACCACGAACTTGAAAACACCACCGCAACATGGGCCCGGCTTATTGTTCCCGGGGATGTTCCCCGTATGGATGCCTGCCTTAAAGAGCATTACGACAGCCACGGCAAAAAACCTTTTAACATTGATGTAAGGTACACCCACAAAAATGGGTCGATAGTTTGGATAAACACTACAGGCCGGGTTATTGAATGGGAAGGTAACACGCCCATTCGCATGGTGGGTTGCCACATTGATATCACCGAGAAAAAACATACCGAGCAAACGCTCGAAATAAGCGAAGAAACTTTTAGGAATGCTTTTGATTACTCGCCCATTGGTGTGGTGCTGGTATCTACCGGAGGTAAATTCCTGAAGGTGAATAAAAGCATCTGCGAGATGCTGGGTTATTCGGCCAACGAATTAATGGCTAAAACCTTCCAGGAGATAACCCACCCCGATGACCTGGAGGCCGATCTTACCCTGCTGCAGCGTACCCTTGATAAAGAGATAGACTCCTACAAAATGGAGAAGCGTTACATTAAAAAGGATGGGGGCATTATTTGGATCGTACTAAATGTGGCGATTGTACGTGATAAAGCCGAAAAGCCCCTATACTTTGTATCGCAGATAAAAGATATTACCGAACGCAAACATGCCGACGAGCTATTGAGAGAAAGCGAGCGCCGCTGGATCTTCGCGTCCGAAGGATCGGGTGGGGGTATTTGGGACCTCGACCTGGTAAATAACACCATCTTCCACTCCAAACAATGCCTGAGCATCATAGGGCTGGCGGAGCACGCGTTTAGCAACGTACCCGGCCAGTGGACAGCACGTGTACATCCTGAAGACAGGGAGAAATACGTTGCAGATGTTAATGCTTATATTGCGGGGAAAACAGAAATATACTCTAACCAGCATCGTGTACTATGTAAGGATGGTACTTACAAATGGATCCTCGACCGGGGGAAGGTTATTGAGTATGATAAGGATAACGAACCAACCCGCATCATTGGTACCCACACCGATATTACCGACCAGAAACAAAAGGAACAGCACTTGCGCGAAACGCTGGACGTGGTAAGCGGACAAAATAACCGTTTGTTAAACTTCGCCTATATTGTATCGCATAACCTGCGCACGCATGCCAGCAACTTTAAAATGATAATGGATGTACTTGCCGACCCTGCTATCACCGAAGATGAGAAACAGGAACTATCAGGTCTCCTAACAAAGGTATCCTACCAATTGAATGATACCATTACCAACCTGAACGAGGTGGTATCGATACAAAGTAACATAGATATCCAGACATCCGAACTTGACCTGCTTAGCTATTTTAACCGTGCCACCGAATTGCTAAACAACGATATCAGCCTTTGGAAAGTTAACATCGATAATCAGATCCCTAACGATAAAACATTAATTTATAGCCCCGCTTATCTGGAGAGCATAGTGTTTAACCTGATAAGTAATGCTATAAAATACCGCTCGGTAACAGAGCATCCTACAATAACCATAAAGTATTTTGAGGAAAACGGCAGGCAGGGCTTTACAATTGTTGATAACGGCATAGGCATCGACCTGAAAAAACACGGTAGCGACTTATTTGGCATGTACAAAACCTTCAATGGTAACCTTGATGCCAAAGGCATGGGCCTTTTCATCACTAAAAACCAGGTAGAAGCCCTTGGCGGTAAAATTGACGTAGAAAGCAAGCCGGGTAAAGGCACAACGTTTAAGGTGTTCCTTACTTAAGGCTCTATTTCTTAACCCTTTTCAAAATATCATTTACAGATAGCTTTTCCTGCTCGCCGCTTTCCATGTTTTTGAAGGTAAGCAGACCGCTTTCCATTTCGTCGCTGCCTATTAATACGGTATAGGGGATCTGCTTGTTGTTGGCATACTCCATCTGCTTTTTAATTTTAGCACCTGCGGGGTAAAGCTCGGCATTGGTGTTTTGGTTGCGCAGGCTTTGCAACAGTGGCAAGCCGTATTTTTCGCCCTGCTCATCAAAGCAGCAAATAAGCACCTGGGTACTTTGCTCTGCCGATTGCGGGAACAGGTTTAATTCTTCTAAAACGTCGTAAATACGGTCGGCACCAAAGGAGATCCCGGCACCGGTAAGCCCTTTAAGTCCGAACATGCCCGTAAGGTCATCATAACGGCCACCGCCACCAATACTGCCCATGGCAACCTCGTTGGTTTTCACCTCGAAGATGGCGCCTGTATAATAGTTTAACCCGCGTGCAAGGGTAATATCCAATTCCAGTTTTGCTGTTAGCGGTTTGCAGGCGGCAACATAATCAAACACGGTTTGGATCTCATCGCATCCCTTTAGGCCGATCTCGGAATTTTGCAAAGCCGAACGCAGACTAGCCAATTTTTCATCATTGCTGCCTTCTAACAGAATGATGGGTTTTATAGTATCGATATCTACCTGCGTAAAGCCACGCTCAAGCAGTTCCTTTACCACGCCATCAAAACCTATTTTATCAAGTTTATCGATAGCCACGGTCATGTCTATAATGTTGTCGTGCTTATCTATCACCTGGGCAATGCCCGATAGTATCTTGCGGTTATTTATTTTAATGCTGAAATCTTTTAAACCCAAAAGGCTCAAAGCTTCGTCGTAGATCATGATAAACTCCGCCTCGTTCAATAACGATGGTGAGCCAACAACATCTGCATCGCACTGGTAAAACTCGCGGTAGCGGCCTTTCTGTGGCCTGTCTGCCCGCCATACCGGCTGCACCTGGAAACGTTTAAAAGGGAAGGTTATTTCGTTTTGGTGCTGTACAACGTATCGTGCAAAAGGCACGGTAAGATCGTAGCGAAGAGCTTTTTCGGAGATTTGAGGTAATAAATTCTTAGTTGAAAAACGTTGTTTATAGGCTGCAATTAAATCATTTGATGCCTGTGTTGCAATTGCCACTCCTCCAGTCGATACCGACATCATACCTGCAAATTTTAATGGAGATGCAAGGGCGCTTAATGTCCCCTCAAACTCTTGAACACTTTTTGCCTTTTCAATTGCTTCCCCACTATCCAAAATCTTAAATATCAACATATCCCCCTCATCACCATATTTGCCGGTAAGGGTGCTTAGGTTTTCCATCGAAGGGGTTTCTATCTGTTGATAACCGTATTTGCGGAATACACCTTTTATGGTATCGAAAATAAAGTTACGCTTTGCCATTTCGGCGGGAGAGAAATCGCGGGTGCCCTTAGGTACAGATGGTTTGATGGATGCCATGCGGCAAAGGTACAAAAAAGCAGGCCTCACCCAAACCTGCATTAACGGAGACGGCTTAAAAAAGGAAAACGCCCCCCGATGCATCGGGGGGCGTTTTCCTTTTTTAACTATTAAATTATCTTAGTATTAATTAGTGGCACTTTTAGCCTGGTTTTTCATGGCATCGTTTGCTACGATAACAATCTCAACCCTGCGGTTTTGAGAACGACCCTCAACTGTGTTGTTATCACCAATTGGCTCGCTTTTGCCTTTACCACTTGTGCTTAAACGCGAGTTACCTACTTTGTTTGCAGCTATATATCCTTTTACAGATTCGGCACGGCGTACAGATAAATTTTGATTATACGCGTCGGTACCGGTGTTATCTGTGTGGCCCACAACAAGGATGTTGGTTTGCGGGTTGTTTTGTAATGATGTAGCCAGGTTTGCCAGGTTTGTACGTGCAGCCGGTTTTAACTCTGATGAATTGGTATCAAACAGAATACCTGAATCAAATTTCACTAAAATACCTTCGCCTTCGCGGGTTACAGTTGCACCCGGTACAGTATTTTTAATCTCAGCAGCTTGTTTGTCCATATTACGGCCAATAAATGAACCGGCTGTACCACCAACGGCACCACCTATAATTGCACCTAATGCGGTATTACCTGCGGCTTTACCAATAAAAGCACCAATGGTACCACCGGCACCTGCGCCAATTGCGGCACCTTTTTGTGTTTTGGTAAGGGAATCACAGCCCGAGGCTAATATGCCTAACGAAGCTAATGCTATACTGTATGTAGCAATTTTTAATTTTAGTGTTTTCATGTTTAAGTTGTGTGTTTGTTTAATAGAATATTTGCAAAGCGAGTGCCAAAAACTAAAACTGCACATTATTATACCAAAACCGATATTTTGAAAATCAATAAATACTATAACAACATATTTTTAAGATTTGAGAAAATAATCCTCCGTTTAACACAAGCCCTAAAATAGGGCGTTATGCACTGCTGCCTTTTTTTAGTACAGCACTTAGTTAACAGACGAATTGCCGGTAACTTTTACGGGGAAGATTAAGGTAAATGTACTGCCAATCCCTTGCTCGGAATTTACAGTGATCCCTATTCTATGGAAAGACGCGATAGACTTTACAATAGGCAGCCCCAGGCCAAAGCTATCTTGCGAGAGCGACTGCTTCATCTTTTTAAACCTGTTGAATATAAACGGCATTTCCTCATTAGGGATGCCTATGCCGGTATCTGCAATGCTAATGGTGTAGCTATCTTTAACCCATAGCGCGGTAACGGTAATATCACCATCGGGCTTGTTGTATTTAATGGCATTATTGATAAGGTTAAAAAGCAGGTTAAATAGCAGGAACTTGTTTACGCCCGTTAACTCAACATCATCGGTTATTACAATATTAAGGCTGATGTTCCTATCCTGTAAACGAATGGAGATCTCCTCGTTAACGTCTAGTATCAGTTCTTTAACGGTTATCTTATCTTCTTTCAGGAACTGGTCGTTCTCTATCTGCGATATCAGGAGCAGGGTTTTAGTGATGCTTTTTAACCTGTTCAGGATCTTTTGCATCTCCATAAGGCGCAGCTTTAGCTCGTCGGCAATATCATCCTGCTCAAACATGTTCTCTATTTTAGATTGCAGGATAGAGATGGGCGTCATTAATTCGTGCGACGCGTTCGATATAAATTCTCGCTCTTTCTGGAAAGCCGTTTCAATGGTTTCTACCATCCGGTGGATGCTGAGATCGAGTTGTTGAAAATCCAGCGTACTCGTTTTTACCTCCTTATACACCGTAAACTTCGGGAACTTATTCCCTATCAGCTTGGTGCGAATAATGATGCTTAACGGGCGCAGGATATAGGTAGAGAAGAGCTGATCGGCAAGGATGGTCAGCAAGATCATCCCCAGTAAGATCTGAAAGGCGATGTTTTGCAGCGGGCCGGTGGTTTCGCCAATGGTTTCGGTACTCTTGCCAATCTCCAGCAGGTAGTTTTTTTTTCCGGAGTTAAAGGTGTGGCTTAGTATGCGATAACCGATGGTGTCGCGCTCTACCAGGCGCTGCTCGTTCTTAATAGTATCTAAATGGTAGTCGGGCTGGACTTCCTCAAGGCTAATAAATTCCTCTTTTAACGGGAGGTAGCTACCATAGCTTTGGCCATCTTCGATATAGTTTTTTATGCCTTCGTTTCGTACCTGCTGTAAAAATTTATCTTTCTGTTTTATCAGGCGGTTATCTGTATAACTTTTGTTGATGTTTTCGATAATATTGGGCAGGAGCAATATAAACAAGGTTACAATAACCAGTTTCGATATCGCATTAAACAGCGTTAATTTGGTCCTGAGTTTCAAATATCTAAACGGTTGATTTTATCCTGTAGCCAAGCCCGCGTACGGTTTCCAACCAATCGGCAGGGGCAAAAAAACTTAATTTTTTACGGATGTTTTTAATGTGGGCATCAATAAAGTTAGAGTCATAATCATCGTTAATAAGGCTGCCCCAAATATGCTCGCTCAGTTGGGCGCGGGTAAGCGTGCGGTTCTTATGCAACAGCATGTAGGCGATCAGGTCAAACTCTTTTTTGGTAATGGTGTTAACGGGGTTAACATGGTACATAATGGTACGGTCGGTAATGTTCACCAAAAAACCATCCAGGTCAATAATATTTTGCAGCACGCCAAACTTCCTGCGGATGATAGCCTGCATCCGGCTCTGCAGCTCTAACAGCGAGAATGGTTTAGCAAGGTAATCATCGGCACCAAGGTCAAGGCCTTTAACGCGGTCGTTAACCTCCGCACGGGCGGTGAGGATAATGCAGGCAACTTCGGGATTAGCTTTCTTGGCTTCGCGCAACAGATCAAGGCCTTCATAATCGGGCAGGCCAAGGTCAAGCAAAATAAAGTCGTAAAGGTTTACGGCCAATTTCTCTGACGCGGATGCGCCGTTATAACAGATCTCGCAGATGTAGTTATTCTTTACCAGGAAAAGTTCCAGTTCGTGGGCAAGCGCCTTTTCGTCTTCTACGATCAGTATGTTCATCTTAATAAAAGACGTAATAAAAGGTGAAATTAAAAAATGATTCGCGGCGGTTTTTTAAAGCGCCTTCCACATTAACCGGGATAGAGTACTTGTATGAGGCCTCCAAAGTATAATGGGGCATGTTATAGGCCAGCGGGATCTTAAAGCTATAATTAAGCATGTTAAACTTAGCGTTTGCCCGGGCACGGCGGCCGTTCTCGTTTTCTACGGAAATGTTATCAATTTCGGGCCAGTATTGGTGGTCTAAAGTATAACGCTGCACAAAATTTTGCGTGCCAAATATCAGGTTTACCGATGGATTGATAGATAGGAAATCCTGATCGTTAAAAATATTAAAGCTGCTCTCAAAATATTTGGAGTTACTGATTGTGGTAAAAATATCGTACGATTTACCAAAAAGATAATCTACAGTTGCGCTGGTCTTCAGGTATTTCCAATCCAGCGTGTTTTTCCAATTGATGTCGTTAGATGCCGATGACTTAATAATGTTGGCTTCTTTATTAAATATAAAACGGGTATAGCTTACCGTACCGGTGAATTTTTTAGATAAGCGGTAATAGTAACCACCACCCAAATCTATCTCATCAACCAACGGTTTATAACCCAATACCTTTAGTGCCGAGCCGTAAATGAAAAAGCCAGATTTAGTATTAAAAATAATATCGGTAGTCATAAACGGATACTTGATAGGCCCGGTACGGCCAAAGAACAACGCATCGCTGCCGTAAGTTACCCCGGCCGATACCGAGTTTTTGCGTACAACCGAATCTGTATCCGAAATGGCACGGGTATCCAAGTATGCAATTAAATCCGGCTTAGGTGTGGCCGCATTTACTGCATTGCAGGTAAGTATAAATATCAGGGCGCTAAGGTATCTCATTAGTCGTTTCTCCTTGGTATTTCTGGCGGGCGTTCCAAACCTTCAGGCCTGCGCTGGCGTTTTGGTTTAGCTTTTGCCGGGTCAACATTTTCTATTTTTTCGGGCTTGGGCATTTTTTTGGCCCTTGCAACCTCTTTAATTTTCTTCTTGTCTTCTTCAGATTGGCGTTGCTTACGTTTTGTTACAGTTGTATCACGTTGTTGTAACGTAAAATTGGCGTTAACTGATACAATATTAAAGGCGGGTGAAGATTTATCGCGATATGCGAAATTATTTTTAGCGTATGACAGGCGTGGCGCTGATATTATCAAGAGTACAATATACAAAAACCACTTCGTCATTTTAGAGGAAAGAAACGCTAATTATCTGCAAAGATATGCCGGCGGCATTTACTTGCAATGCAATTAAAAATAAATCTATATAAAGTGCGCAAAATACAGGGGGCTTTATCCCTTTTAGCTGGCGCGGTAAAAATTATAATAGGTTATGGCTAAATATAAGCAAAAGCTTACATCATCAAACTAATATCTTTTGAAGTATAAACGCGGGCCTGGTCGTCAACTATAATACAAGCTATTTGGTTTAGTTTGTTTATTAAGTATAAGCCGCTGTTTATGCCCATGGCAATAACAGGGTTTGCCATAGCATCGGCCAGTTCTGCACCCGGGGTAATAATGCTTACGCTCTTAATTTTGCTAACCGGGAAACCATTCTCCGGATTTATATCGGCAGCTTTTTTATTAAGGCTGGTGTATTTATCGCTGTTGTACGATGTAGCTACCGCCATGTTGCTGATGTTTAAATTAGCATAAGGCTGGTTTGTCAACAACGGATCTGCAGATGCGATGGTCCACGGGGTATTGTCTGGCTGCAAGCCCCAGGTAAGCAAATTGCCACCGGCATTAATAACGCCGTTGCTAATGCCTTCCAATTGTAATATATATTTAGCCCTGTCGGCAGCATAACCGCGGCTTACAGCGCCAAAACCAATACGCATGCCTTTGTTTTTAAGGAACACGGTTTGGGCAACCTGATCTAACACAACGTTGGTATAGTTGGTTAAGCTGATTTTCTTTTTTAGTGTTTTAACAGCAACAACTTCAACGCCCGCCCTTTCATCCAGGCTAATGGTGCTTGCTGCCGCGTAAGTAATATCAAAAGTGCCGAAAGTAAGTACCGAGATCTGCAAGGCCCTGTCAATTAAACGGAAAACCTCCGCATCAACACGTACCGGTTTAATGCCCGCGTTGCGGTTAATTTGGTTAAGGATGCTGTCTTCAGGGAACGCGCTCAGAAGTTTTTCAATACGGCTTATCTCGGCAAAGGCGCTGTCTATACGTGCAAGTGCCCATACGGCATCGGTAGCTACTAAGATTATTTCAAACCTGTTGCCCATTAAGCGCGTTTCGCGGCTGATAATGGTTGATGCCCCTGTTAAATTTTTTACTGCCAGCATAAATAATTAGCGTTACGTAATTTAAACCTATTGTATCAAAACATTACGCAATGTAATGCCCGAGTACAACTCCACAAACGCTAAATTAGTTGGGCAACATGAAATTGGCATGAAAAGCCATTTTCAATAAATGAAAAAAGCACCATAAAGGTGCTTTCTAATGTGTGCTTTTTTAATAAAACCTTAAGCAGCAGTGCCTTCCTTCAACCTTTCAGCGTTCTCGGCAAATTGTAGGGCTTCCATTATCTCTTGCAGATCGCCGTTCATAACGCCTGTAAGGTTGTAAATAGTTAAGCCAATACGATGCTCGGTTAAACGGCCTTGCGGGTAGTTGTAGGTACGTACTTTCGCACTTCTGTCACCGGTGGCAACCATGGTTTTACGTCTCTTAGATGTTTCTTCCAAGTGCTTTTGTAGCTCCATTTCGTATACTCTGGAGCGTAAAACGCCTAATGCCTTATCATAGTTTTTCAACTGCGATTTTTGATCCTGGCACTGGGCAACAATTCCTGTAGGGATGTGTGTCAAACGCACGGCAGAATACGTGGTATTCACCGACTGGCCGCCCGGACCAGACGAGCAGAACAGATCCTTACGGATATCACTTACCTGCAGATCGATATCAAACTCATCAACCTCGGGCAATACCACTACCGATGCGGCAGATGTATGCACACGGCCCTGTGTTTCGGTATCGGGCACGCGTTGTACACGGTGCACACCACTTTCGTATTTAAAGTTACCGTAAGCATCCTCGGCGTTTACGCTGAAAACAATCTCTTTATAACCACCGGCAGTACCTTCTGTATAATCAACCAGTTCGGTTTTCCAGCCGCGGCGTTCGCAATACCGCATGTACATGCGGTAAAGATCGCCTGCAAAAAGCGAAGCCTCATCACCGCCCGTACCACCACGAATCTCTATCATGGCGTTTTTAGAATCCTCAGGATCTTTAGGTATCAGCATCAAACGGATAACTTCTTCCATCTCATCCTGTTTAACCAAAAGCTCATCCAATTCGGCTTTAGCCATTTCGCGGAACTCATCGTCCTTCTCGGTAGCTAAAATTTCTTTGTTGCTATCAATGTTGCTCATAATATTCTTGTAAATATTATACTGATCAACAATTTTGGCAAGGTCTTTATATTCCTTGTTCATCTGGGCAAAACGCTTCATGTCAGCCATGGCGTCAGGGCTGCTCAGGTCGCCTTCTACGGTTTTCCAGCGTTGGTATATTAACTCTAATTTCTCTAACATCTTCTTATTTGAAAATCAATTGCAGCGTAAATGGGTGCTGCAGCCCCGCTTTTCATTCCAAGCTTTTTGCCCGGCAATATCCAATCACACAAAAGCTTTTTATTACAATCGGGTTTAGGCTTGTTACTGCACTGCAAAAAACATGCAAAAATACGCATTTATCGGCACATAATAAATTCAGCTGATTGTAAAGAGATGAGGCCTCTGATATATCGAATATTGAACACCCTATTCGAATGTCGAAATTCACTTCGTCCCATCATTAGATATTTAACATTCGGTGTTCGTTATTTCCCGTCCTTTTCAAACCACTTCAACTCCAAATCAACTCCGTCAAACATCGCGTAGGTATTGTAATTTACCCATTCGCCAAGGTTTACATAGCGGCTGTTATTGGCCAGGGATATATCAAGTGGCAGGTGCCTGTGCCCAAAAACAAAGTAATCGAAATGCTGCGTTTTAAGAACCTCGAGTGAGTACGCCTCTAACCATTCCTGCTGCTGTTGGATCTTGTCGGTGTCCGTAGCGCCTGCAATACGGCTTTTTTGCGACCATTTATTCGCGATACCCAGACCTAAATTAGGGTGTAGCCTTGCAAAAAGCCACTGGCAAACCTTGCTGCGAAAAAGCTTTTTCAGAAACTTATAAAGCTTATCACCGGGGCCAAGGCCATCGCCGTGGTGTAGGTAGAATTTTTTGCCGCCGCGCTCAATCTCCAACTCGTTAGCAATGATGGTTGCGCCAAGTTCCTGTACAAAATAATCGAACATCCACATATCGTGGTTGCCCTTGAACAGGTACAGCTTTACCCCGGCATCGGTCAATTGTGCCAGTTTACCCAGGAAACGGATGTAACCCTTGGGCACCACCGTTTTATACTCGAACCAAAAATCGAACACATCGCCCATTAAAAACAGTTCGGCAGCATCATATTTGATCATATCCAGCCAGCGGATGATCCGGTCTTCCCGCTCACGTGATGACGCGTAGCTGTTGGCACCTAAATGAAAATCGGAAGCAAAGTATAAGTTTTTACCCGTTGGCATATTGGTTCAAAAGTACGGGAATAATTGGCAGATGGCAAATGGATGTTTACCGCCATAAAATACAAATTGTCAGTCTGAGCCAGTCGAAGACTTCTGCGCCTTGCCTCTAATTGGCAAATGGTTCGACAAGCTCACCATTACATAGTTTTATATAATTCAGCTTATAAGCTTGCATTTTCCTGCGGCATAAATTGCAGACGCTTGGCAAAATAAATATCCCAGCTGCATTGCTGCTGTTTATCTACCATATGCTGTGTGTCCTCGTCGTAGTTACTATTAAGCTGTTTATACTTGGCATCAATTCGGTTAAAGATATTCATGGCCTCGTACTGGTAGTTTGCCGTAAAACGGGTGCGCTCTATCGCCCTCAATACTTCCTGTTGCTCTAAATAGGCGATGGTGTAATGGCCCTGTTCGTGTTTTAATATTTCCTGTAATTGCTCATTACTGTTTATCCTCGAGCGGTCTATCCACGATTTATAGTTATTCATAGACAGCCTTACATTGGCGTGTAGGATGTAATTGCCATCGCCGCGACTGCTCTGGTATTTAAAATCGATAGTGCAATTGGTGTAGGCGATAACTCCCCTGCCATTTGGCAGGGGAGCCCCCTGGAAATCGTTGACAGTTAGCAGCCTATGAGGTTGCGTCGAAGCCGGATTGGATGCAAAACACAGCAAAGCAATGGCGCAAAAAGTGCGTAAATAGTTGAATATCATTTATGCCAATGGTAAAGTAAAACTTTATTTTTTGACTTTATCTGACTGCAAAAGGTTTAAAGCCATCATTTCTTTCATGGTATGCTGCATACCCTCGGTTGAGCCATCCAGGAAAATAACGTTACCGTTAGAGTTTTCGGCGAAATGTTTGATAGATTCCGTCCACATGGTGAAGAGGATTACAGAGGTATCCATATTGGCTTCCTTCATCTCTTTGGCGGCAACCGTCATACCCTTGGCCACCTCCTCACGGAACAGGGCTATACCTTGCCCGCGTAATTGTGCCGCCTGGCGCTCGGCCTCGGCAGAAATTTTGATGGCATTACCCTCAGCCTCAGCGGCTTTGGTTTTGGTGATCAGTAAAGCCTGGCCTTCGTTCTCGGCGGCGGCTTTCAGGTTATTTGATGCCACCACCTGGCTCATCGATTTCATGATGATGTCGTCGAACGTAATATCGTTCAGTTGAAGATCCTGCAGGTGGTAGCCCCAGCCTTCCAGTATGGTATCTAACTGTTCTTTAACATGTTCCACAATATCGCGGCGCAATATCAACACCTCGCTTTGGCGTTTTGTAGCCACAAATGCACGGATAGAACCTTCTACAGTACGGATCAGCGCTTGCATCAGGTTACGCTCATCCACAAATTTGAAGGCTACATTTTTGATGCTTTCTTCCTGCTGATCTAGCACCGAGTATAGCAGCATAGCCTTGAAATACACGTTGGCCTGATCAAATGTAACTGCCTGAAATTCAAGCTCTACAGAGCGGTTTTGGATAGATATTTTGGAGTAGATCTGCTCTACCAATGGGATTTTAAAGCTCAGTCCCGGCGTAAGAATGCGGCGATATTTACCAAATATGGTGACTACCGCTATGGTACCCTGCTTTACGGTAACAAACGAGGAGAGCACTACAATGATGATAAAGAATACAACCAGGTAGGCTACAATTGATGATGCTGTCATTAGGCTAAATATTTTTAATAAATATAGGCTTAATAACAATAGGTGCAACAGGCAATTTTAAACGCAAAATCCGCGCATTTTTTTCACCAAAAAACGGCCTTGAATCACCATTTTTCGACAGCTAAGTAGCCCGAAAAATCTATTTTTTAATCCGCTATCCAAACCGCATCCACAAACCATTTTTTGCTATCAAAAAATTGATCAAATGGTTTAAAGCCCGACTTGCCGGCCATCTCATTCACCTGCTCCACCGCATATTTTTGCGAGATCTCCATGTAGATGTATTCATCCTTTTGGAACGATATGGTTTCCTGACCGATCTTCACATTCTGGTCGGCGAGACTAATGAGGTAACTTTTGCATGAACCGGTTTCCGGGTCGTACATGGCGTAGTGGTCAAACTGGCGGGTGTTAAAATCGCCGCCAAGCTCGCGGTTAATGCGCTCCAGCAAATTGATGTTAAAACGTTTAGTAATGCCTTCGCTATCGTTATAGGCAGCCAAAACAGTCGCGGGGTTTTTCTTGAGGTCGACACCAATCAGCACCATATCACCCGCTGACAAATTGTTGCGCAACTCCTTGCAAAAAGCTTCTGCATCGGCTACCTGCATGTTACCGATGTTCGATCCAAGGAACATTACCACTTTGCGCTTATCTGAAATGGCCGCCGCCTTTTTAAGCATGTCAAAATACTCGCCGTTAAGGCCTTCTATTTTGATGCCGGGCAGGGTTACGGGTAACGTAATATTGAGGTACGAGATCACATTATCTGATATATCTATCGGCAAATAAGTAAAATCGGCTTCGTTGTCTATCAGGTATTTTAGTAACTGGGTAGATTTTGTGGCATCACCGGCACCAAGCTCTATCAGGTCGAAGGCATCTCCATCGGCAATTATCGCTTTACAAATTTCTGCCGTTTGCGAGGTAAAGATCTCCATTTCGCAATTGGTGGGATAGTATTCTTCGCAGTTCATAAGTTCCTGGAAAATCTTATCGCCCGGGGCATCATAAAAATATTTCGACTCCAGATGCTTTGGAGTGGAGGTTAAACCAGCCACAACGTCCTGTAAAAAACGGTCGTCGGTTGGTGTATTTGCTGTAGTTTGTTGTATTGCTGTATTGGTGTATTCCATATTGTTGTATTGTGAGCTTACTTAGCAAGACGGATGCCAGTAAATTGCCAGCGCAACTCCGGCTGGAAGAAATTACGATATGTAATGCGGCTATGGTTTGGCGAGGTTACTTCTGATGCCCCGCGCAGCACTTTTTGCCCTACCATAAATTTACCATTGTATTCGCCAATGGCGCCCGGTGCTTTCGCAAAACCAGGGTAAGGCAGGTAGGCGCTTTCTGTCCATTCCCAGCACTTGCCCCATTTAAATTGGGTTGCCGCGGCTTCCCACTCAAATTCGGTGGGCAAACGCATACCTTTCCATGAGGCGTAAGCGTACGCCTCATAATAACTAATGTGGCGCGCGGGCTCGTGCAGGTTTAGCTTCTCTAAACCATTGTAGGTGTAGTTGTGCCATTCGCCATCGATGCTATGCCAGTACATTGGGGAATCCGCTTTATTGGTATTTACCCAATCCCAGCCGGCGGCATGCCAGTGGCGGAAATCGTGATAGCCGCCATCATTTATAAATTCTAAATATTCGGCATTGGTTACCAGGTCCGGACTTATCTCAAATGCATTCAGGTACACCTTGTGGCGGTTTAGTTCATTGTCAAATGAGAAACCTTCGCCCTCAAAACCTATCTCGTAAACGCCTTCTTCTAATTTGATAAACGGCGCGCCTGTTTTCTCTGACTTTGGCGAAACGTAACCATGCGAGTACGCCGGGAACAGCGGGTTATTACCCAATATAAATTTTATATCGGTCAGTAACAATTCCTGGTGTTGCTCCTCATGGTTAAAACCAAGGATCAGTAATTCTCTCACATCATCACTTACATCGCCACAGGCCAAAAAGTTGTACATGGCATCATCCACATACTTTCGGTAGCGCTTAATGTCTATCACCGTAGGGCGACTTAAATTACCACGATCTGTGCGGATAACGCGGTTGCCCACGGTTTCGTAATAGCTGTTAAAAACGTAATTGTAGTTAGGGTCAAACTCCTGGTATTCGGCAAAGTAGGGTTTCAGGATAAAAGTTTCGAAAAACCAGGTGGTGTGCCCGATATGCCATTTAGGGGGGCTAACATCCACCACTGGTTGTACCACATAATCTTCGGTTTGCAGGGGTTCGCAAATGTCGTCGGTACGCTGGCGAACTTTTTTGTAACAGTCGGCTAAATCAATCATAATTACTTCCTTTCCAAATACCCCTTAAGGTCTGATATTGTTTTAATGTGCAGCTCATTTGCCTGCTTTTGGCGCATCATTAATGCATACGCATTATTAAACCCAATTGGTTTTAGCCATTTTATATGGTAGCGCTTCGCAAATTCCTGCTGCACGTAGTTGTAGGTACTATCCTTACTCACCTGCAGCCGGGTAACCGTTTGGGGCGACGCCTGTAGAATAGCCAATAAACCCGTGCCGGTATACTCCGGGTAAAAGTCTATCTGGTCGTTCGTCATGGCGTCAAAAACTATTTTGGTTCCGCCCAAGCCTGTTTTGGTAGCTACGTTGTAATTCGTATAACCTTTAATCAGCATGGTGTACATGCTGGCTAAAATATATTGCTCACCAAAAATTTTTGAGCCTATGCGCACCGTACCTTCGTTGCCGCCACGCTCGGGTCTGTACAGTTTTTTTGAAACCAGAAAATCTTTAGCCACCCGCTCCGGCGTTTGGTGAAGGTAGTCAGTCCTGTAATTTAAATCCGTCATTACCGAGTCAGTAATTGTGCCGGCCAGCAGGTTCAGCGTTTTTTCCAGTTCAGGAAATTTGCGCAGCGCATCTTCCCTTACAATAGACGCGGCGTAATATGGCGGGAAGATCTTTTTATCATCATCCAAAACCACCAGATCGTAAGCTTTCAGGCGTCCGTCCGTACTGTAGCCGCTTATCACGTCCAGTTCCTTTTCCTGCGCGGCCTTGTACATTACGGCATCGTTTATCACAATGGTGTGGATCTTTAGCCCATACTTGCTGATGAGGCCCAGGTTACCATCCTGTCGCCCCATAAACTCGGGGGTGAAACCCGCGGTTAACTTACTGCCGTAGGCAGATGGGATAAAGTACAGGCACGATAACAATACCAGTATCACAGGTGCAACCTTCACCGCGCCCTTTATCTTTTTAAAATTCAGCTTTTGCAATCGCGACAGCAGGAAATCAAACAAAATAGCCAGCATGGCCGCCGGGATAGCCCCCGCCAATATCATGTTGGTATTGTTAAGCGAGATGCCGCCGAAAATGAACTCGCCCAAGCCGCCTGCTGCGATGTAGGATGCAAGTGTTGCCACACCTACGTTGATAACCGTGGCTGTACGAATGCCCGCTAATATCACCGGCATAGCTAATGGTAATTCTACTTTAAACAATACCTGCCACTTGCTCATACCCATGGCAACAGCGGCTTCTTTGACGACCGCATCAACCCCGGTAATGCCGGTGTAGGTATTGCGGATGATGGGCAGCAAAGCATAAAGCAGTAGTGCCACAATAGCAGGCTTAGCGCCGATGCCTAAAACCGGGATCATAAAACCAAGCAGGGCAATACTCGGGATGGTTTGCAGGATGCCCGCGATGCCCAGCACAATGCCCGACAGTTGTTTTTTACGGGTGATGTAAATACCTAAGGGCAGCCCCACTAACACAGCTATGAACAGCGATATAAACGTTAGCCCGATATGCTGCATGGTTTGCACGCCAAGCTTATCGGCCTGTTGCTGCATAAATTCCCATAAAGTTTGCTGATGCTCATTCATGGGATTGATGATTTTTATATTTTGAAAACGCGGCCATCAACTGCTCGAACGTTATGGGTCTTACTTCTTTATTTTGCTGGTTTAGCACGTTAATGTTTTCCCGTGGGTAAAATTTAAAGTTCTCTAAAGCCTCCCAAACGCCGGATGATGCCGGGATTAGCGAGGTGTTTATTTTTTTACCGCTCTCCGGCAGGTGCTCCCAAATATCGCTTAGTTTAATGGTTTTAAACTCCAGCTGCAGGTGCTGCTCTTTCAGGAAATTGCGCACAAAATCGTTAACCGGGTTAAACAACAGATTGGCCGGTGAGCCTATCTGTATAATTTTACCTTTATCCATCAAGGCAATGCGGTCGGCCAGTTCAAAGGCTTCCTGCACATCGTGGGTTACCATAATAATGGTTTTGCGTTTCAGTTCGTCCAATGCTAAAAATTCGCCATGAATTTTTGAACGGGTAACGTTATCTAAGGCGCCGAAAGGCTCGTCCATTAGCAACACGGGCGGGTCGGCCACCAAAGCCCTTGCCAGGCCAATACGCTGCTGCTGGCCACCGCTTAGTTCGTTGGGGTAAACGTTTAAATAATTTTTATCGAGGTGGAGTTTTTCCAATAGTTCCTCAATCCGCTTTTGCGTTTTAGCTTTATCCCATTTAAGCAGGTTGGGCACAATGGCAATGTTTTCAGCAACGGTGTAATGCGGGAATAGGCCGTTGTTTTGCAGCACGTACCCAATGCTACGCCGTAAGATCTCGGCAGGTTGGTCGAGGATATTTTTGCCGTCGATAGCAATTGTCCCGCTGTCGGGTTCTACCAACCGGTTAAGCATTTTTAGCGTAGTGGTTTTGCCGGAGCCGCTGGTACCCAAAAGCACCATGTTCTCACCCTCGTTCACCTCAAAGGAAATATCATCAACCGCGTGTGTTGTGCCGAAGGTTTTTACAAGATGCTCAACTTTTATCATCGGGCGTTATTCATCTAAAGTCATGAATAAATTATTCAGCGACTCCGAATAGGTGGGGTGCGCGAACACACAATACCTGATCCTGTCGTAAGTGATGCCACCTTCCATAGCCATTTGCAGTACGCTCATGATCTCGCCGCCTTCGGCACCTACTACCGCTACGCCTAAGATCTTTTTGGTTTTAGCATCAACCACAGCCTTCATCATGCCACGGGTGTCTCCGGTCTCAATAGCGCGGGCAACGTGCGCCATGGGCAGGGTTGCTATTTTATAATCCAGCCCTTGCTCTTTAGCCTGCGCTTCGGTAATGCCTACGCGGCCCAGTTCGGGGTCGGTAAACATACAATAGGGTACTGGCCTATCGTTAATATTCAGGTTTTGTTTTTCGATGAGGTTACGATAGACAATAGTGTAATCGTTATAGGAGATATGGGTAAATGCCGGGCCGCCCTTAACATCGCCAAGGGCATAAATGCCTTTAACATTGGTTTCCAGCTTGCTATTTACCTTGATATTGCCTTTATCGTCCATCTTAACGCCGGTTTTATCCAGGCCAAGCGTATCCGTTTGCGGCGCGCGACCGATAGCGATGAGCACATGGCTGCATTTGATCTTTTGATCTTTGCCGCCCACGCTTACCGTAGCGGTAATTTTGCCTTTGCCCTTTGTTTTAAATTTGGTGGTTTTGGCGTTGGCATGAATGGTAATGTCTTCCTCTTCGAGGATCTTAGTGATCTCGGCAGAGATGTCCTCATCCTCGCGGGATAATAACCTGCCCGATTTTTCCAGAATGGTAACCTTGCTGCCAAACCTGCGAAACATCTGCCCAAATTCCAGCCCTATGTAGTTACCCCCAATAATGAGCAAATGCTCGGGCACTTTCTCCAGGTCGAGGATAGTGGTTGATGTCAGGTAATCTATTTCATCCAGTCCCTCAATATCATCGGGAATGATGGTTTTAGCACCGGTATTGATAAACACCAGAGGGGCTTTAAACTCCTGCGCTTTGCCTTTTTTATTAGGCGTTACACTGATGGTTTTTTTATCGATAAAGGTAGCGTTGCCAAAAAGCAGATCAAGGTTTGGGGTTTTCTCTACCGCCGCTTGCCCGCCGTTGCGCGATTTCATAACGATATCGTCCTTATGTTTTTTAACCTGGCGCATGTCAACCTTGTAACCTTTTATAGTTACGCCCATCTCGTTGCATTTACCTGCCAGATACGCTACGCGCGCGCTGGCAACCATGGTTTTGGTAGGCGTACAGCCATCGTTAACACAAGTGCCGCCGATGAAGCGCTTCTCTACAAGCAGCGTTTTTTTACCGGTAATAGCCAGTTTTTTTGCCAGCGGCATCCCCGCCTGGCCAGATCCTATTACTATACAATCGTATTGTTTCATTATTGGGTTATTTTAACACCTTTCCAAAAGGCTATGTAATTGGTGATATTGGCGGCTGCCAATTTTGGCTTGGGGTAATACCAGGCCGCATCTTTGTTTTGTTGCCCATCCACCTCAATAGTGTAATAAGAGGCAATGCCTTTCCAGGGGCAGGTGGTGTGGGTACTGCATTCCCTCAAAAATTCGGGCTTTACGCTGTCTTTAGGGAAATAATGATTGTTTTCAACTACAATGGTGTCATTGCTTTCTGCGATGATCTGGTTGTTCCAAACGGCTTTCATAAGGCTAAGTGTTTATATAAAGGTACTTTATAAGTATTGGATTTATAAATAGCCAAACAGGTTTTTTGTTTGCCATATTCTGAATTGATGTGCTAATAATTAATAGTCGCGCGGGGTCGAAAAACCTTTCTAAAAATTTTTGTGAAAAAATATTTTTAATTTATCGGGAAACGTATATCTTTGCAATCCCAAAATAAGGGGAAATAAATCTGAAATATCGGGTTTATCACTCTAAAATGGCCCGTTCGTCTAGGGGTTAGGACGTTAGATTTTCATTCTAGAAACAGGGGTTCGATTCCCCTACGGGCTACCAAAGGGGAAAGATGCAAGTTAGTGTATCTTTCCCCTTTTTTTATGCAACTTAACTGACTGTTAATCTGCAATATAAGTCCAAGTGCTGTGTTTAAATGCGGGGTTCGATATCCAATTCCATCAAAACACAGATTTTTAGGGTATATCGAACCAATCAATTTTCTCTTTTCAATTATACCGGCAGATTTATAGTGTACATGTATGTCTGAATACTTCTGTATCACGATATCAAGTAAGCCTTCAACCGTTTTTAAGCTATCTCCATTACTCGGCATATCTGCAAGCTTAGCTTCTAACACCCTTAATAAAGCCGTGCATTCTCCCTTTATCGCCTTGAAGTCTTCGGCATCAATATCCTCTGTCATAAAGCGTCTACGCGCATTAGAAAGAATTTTCTCTTGTTGATCAATTTGTTCTGCCAATACCAAACGTTCGTTTGAACCGCCCGCACGTTCTGCCTTAAAAACATCTACTACGATTGCTTTAAAGTGATCGGCAATAGCAGGTGATAGTTTAAAATTTAAAAGCTCATTTTCAAAATACTCGTTTACCGTTGCTGCTTTGAACCTGCATTTGCAACTGCCTGCGCAATGGTAATAGTGAAAATAGTTTCCATGCCGGCCTCTTGATGCACTCCCGGTAAGCATCCTATGGCAGTCTGGGCATTCTAAAAAGCCTCTTAGAGGCAACATTTCACTTGAGACGAACTTGGTTGTAGGTTTCTTTTTATTGCCGTTTAAAACGTCTTGTACTTCGTAAAATAAAGCCTCTGTAATAATTGGCTCGTGCTGTGCCTTTACGAATTGTATCTCTTCATCTTCGTAAGGAGGCACAACGATTATGCCACAGTAAATAGGATTTCTAATGATTTTCCAGAAATTGTTCCGTTCGCATGCCAATCCTTGTGTCTTGGCCATTTTCCTTACTTGTTCTGCATTATGCGTGCCAGTTGCCAATTCTTTAAAAACCCATTGCATTATACTCGCTTCCGGTTGCTTTGGTGCGATATATTTCCTGCCGTCGGCGTGTGAAAGATTGATATATCCTTTGGGAGCGGTTGAGACACAGCGCCCAGCTTTCCTTGCCCTGCGCATACCCGTAAGCGTGTTGAGTGCACGCCTTGTATTTTCGGATTCAGGAACCGCAAGATACACAGCCAGCATAACTGTGCTTTCAGGTATCTTAAAGTCAATCGGCTGGTCAATGGCCATCGCCTGAACGTTTATGCCACGTAAAATTCCTATCATCTGATAAGCGAACTCAATATTTCTGCTGAAACGGTCCCATTTGATAAATAGGATATTTTCCTGGTCTTTTTTCTTCCTTGCCTTAACTATAGTTAACATTTTTGTCCATTCCGGCCGATTGAAATTCTTAGCAGAATAGTCTTCCCTGAAAATTCCCTTAACCTCAATGTTATTTTGTTCACAGTAGCGCAATAGGCGGTCTTCCTGTTCAGGTAATGAGTAACCCTTTCTTTTTTGTTCATCGGTGCTGACACGCACGTATAGATAGGCAGAATTCATAATTAGTAAGTTTAAAGCCAGCTAAGACTTCACTTATCCAGCTTGTTATTAACGTATTGATTTACAGTTAATTTAGCTAAAAAATACAAGAAATCCAAAATTTTTTCGGCTTCTTTTTCGGATATTTCAATGCCGTCCTTTTGGAGGGCTTTGATCGTATCTTTTGTTGTAACAGATTTATTTTTGAGCGGGCTCTTACACATCACGCGGCGTTAAGCCGCAATATTGAGCAAAGCAGATATTTACTTTTGACAAGCTTTTCGGTACTACCGATTAATAAACATTGATTAAGACCCTTTCACACAAGTAGCCATTGCTCCGCTTAAACAACCGGGAGTGCTAAGCCGCTAAATTGTCAAGGGTGGCGCAAACAACCCAAAGGAACAATCGCCATTTACATGCCCTTTACGATTTTGGGGCTGGGCTAATTTTGTGCGTGCGGTGTAATGCAACGATAGGTATTGTGATTGGTTGATCTTATCAGACAAACTAATAAGTTATCAGCACAGCTTTTAGTGAATGTCACTGTAAAAATAATTCATACAGTGTTAGCTTATTTCTATTCTTTTCAGTCAGCTTTCGGGTGTGTAGGTGTAAGGAGGTACGAGTTACTCCTGTCTCCGCAGCGAGGCTGACGGCGAATGAATATAGCGTGTATACGCGTGATGTAATGAGCCGCTTGCCGCAGCTGCTTATCCCCAAAGACCAATTACAAACTACCTCTAAGTAAGTGTTGCTCATAAACCTTTTCAGCTACATTCAACAACTGCTTCACTGTGTCTGATAAGACTTTTACACTGTGCTTTTCAGCTTCGTACCCGTCTTTATACCTTACGTTCACATAAGCCTGTTTAAGCTCGTTAAACAACGCCAGGTTATGTGCATTGTCGAGACCAAAAACTTTGTTAAGATCAGCCGTAAACATTTCAGTAATCGTAAGCAGCCTCGACAGGTTATGATTATTGATATCATAGTTCAATACCGCCCGTATTAAAGCAACTAATACGCATTCCGCACACTGGTGCAGGCAAAAGAGCGCGGCGTTATATGCTTCTTGTTTTAAATGAAACCCGGCACCGTTGTGAAAGTCATTTGCCAAATTACACCAGTGTTTCCATTGTGAGGATGATGCTGTATGTTGAACAGCAGATAATGGAAGGGCGACAGGCATTAACAACTCCCCTGATAAATAAACAGCCGGGCGGCTCAAAGCAGTATTAAAAAACAGGTTACCACGCTTTAAGGCTGTAAACAGAGCAGATGCGTGATGTACCAAGGCTACTACGTTTGCTGTTTCCCTGCAACTGTCTTCTATCATGCCTGCAAGGCTTTGTGCTAATCGTTGTTCCTCGTTATCTGTTAACACAAGCAAATAAAGTTTATCATTAGGTGCAGCCCCCAAATAGAGTATTGCCTGTACCGAACTAACTTTATGAATGATGATGGATATAAGGCTGCTCATCAGTGCTGCTTGTTTGTCACGCAAGTTGCCGTCCAGCGAGTATAATGTAACAAAATGAGCCTCCCGTTCCGCTTGTGAAAGATTAGCGGAAAGCGAAAAAGGCACCCTGCTAACATGGAGATCGCTTTTGAGTGATGGCTTATGAGATAAACGCTGAAAAATAAACCACGATGCGCCGAATAGTTTTTGCAGGTTTTCTTGTACCGTAAGCAAGTCTAACGGCTCTATAAACTCTCGGGCAGGCTGTCTGGATAGTCCATGCTCCAACCAGTCGTAAAGCATTGCACGATATTGCGGCAGGTTATAGTGATTAAAAAAATCTTCCAACTGCAAATAAGGGTTGAGCTGTTGTTCTTTGTTCAGCGATACTGGATAATAACTCCATTCCCTTTGTTCATACGATAGGTCATTTGCTGTTACCGTTACATTAGGTTTGTCGGGCAGGTCTTTAATAAGACTCGCCGCTTCCACCAGGCAAAGCGTAAGCTTGTGAAAGTAAAGCAGTCCCGACGGGCTACCTTTCTCATCA
The DNA here is from genome assembly GCF_034345625.1 of Mucilaginibacter sp. 5C4. Classification (NCBI taxonomy): domain Bacteria; kingdom Pseudomonadati; phylum Bacteroidota; class Sphingobacteriia; order Sphingobacteriales; family Sphingobacteriaceae; genus Mucilaginibacter; species Mucilaginibacter sp. 5C4. The sequence goes on from NZ_CP133775.1 coordinate 163,657, forward strand.
CGGAAAAAGTCCGGCTTCAATACAGAGAAACACCAATTTTGCAACGTTTCTAAATGGCCCGGTAAACTATCGTGATCAAAAAAGGTAGTGATGACGCTTAGCGGGTTTATAACCTGCTCGGGTGTTAGGTTAAGGGGGTAGAAATCCCAGTGGTTAAATTCTTCAGCCTGCATAAAATATCTTTTTCACCTGTCGGCATTGGCAGGTATTCAAAATAAATACACGAAGCTTCCGTACCGAACCAATTTGCTTTGTATTTTACAATGGCACTCTTGTTTTGTACATTTACATTTATTAATACATTTAGCTATGGCAGAAACTACTTTACATATTGGCAGGAAAATAAGTCGCATTCGCGAACTACGAGGTATGAAGCAGGAAGCACTTGCGGCTGAATTGGGTATCAGCCAACAAGCGATTTCTAAAATTGAGCAGAGTGCGGAGGTAGAAGATAGTGCATTAGATAAGATAGCCAAAGTACTTGGCGTATCTGCGGAAGCTATAAAAAACTACAGCGACGAAGCAGTAATTTATAATATCCAAAATAATTATGAGGGGTCGAATCATGGAGCATCGAATTTTGGTCCAGCGAATTATATGAATTACCAATGTACTTTTAATCCTATTGAGAAATTAATGGAAGTTGTTGAGGAAAACAAAAAGCTATATGAGCGGCTTTTAGCCAGCGAACGTGAGAAGATTGAATTATTGAAAAATAAGTAATTCACCTATTTTCTAATATTTAATTACGAAGAGTACCTGATTAGGTGCTCCGTTTTTATGGCAAAAATAAAGCCTCCTTACACTCGCTGTTTGGAGGCTTCAACCTAAACCTTATCACAATCGGGCAAAGAATCGCCCTTTTCGATGTGTCAAATTTAATAGATTTTTTCGCATTACGGATTGCAGCGGCATCCTTCGCAGAAGATACAGCTTAAAGCCGGGGCCCTAGGCAATGCCAGTTTAAGGCGGCTATTACTTACTACCTGCCTCTTTTCCTCCTTCGGTATTTAACATCATCCTCGTCGTCACTTATTTGAATACCACTATTATCGCTAAACCAACTATCGCAATGGTCAGCGGTATTACCAGCCAGTAGATCAGCATCCTGATCTGTTTCCAATGGCCTTCCTCCATTATCGCCATTTTCTTTTTCAGCTGGGCTGTGTTCTGATACACCTGCTCCAGCGTTTGGAGAAACCAGGCCAGTTCCTGATCTGGGTTGTTCTTCGGCGGCGGTGTATGTTCCTGCGGAGGTTTGATCTCCGTATTTTGCTGTTGTCCGGCTGTTTGCCTCGCTAATTGCTGCGCTGTCTCTAACTTGTTCATAGTTGATTACTTTAATGAGTTCTGCCCATTTATACCTATTGCCTAAAGCCTGGCCTTTCGCTTTGAAACCGTTGTGAAAATAACTGATGCCTGAAACCTTGCCGGTAGTTGCCTGATTGAAAAGAAAATTGATTCCGATTTTTTCGCCCTGGTAGATCATATCGGGTAAGGTTAAATCCCGTTGGTTCAATAAACTGTTCATCAATTCCTGCAATACCATTCTTTCAGATGCCTTGCCGGTTCTTGCGATCATTTCTATCTCGTCCTTTGTTGGGGCCTTCCTTGGGACATTGCTGCTCGGTTCAACAGATACCAAGTTGTACTGCTTTTCCAGTTTGCGGATAACCGCTTCGCTTTTCTTGTAGTTGTTACTGTCAGACACCACACTACCATCAAAGCCGATCCGGTTGACCAAAAGATGAATATGGGGATGATCAGAATCGTGGTGGCGAAAGATCATATATTGATTATTGATAAATCCCTGCGTCTTTAAATAATCGTTGGCAATTTTCACCAATGTTTCATTATCTAAAATTTCGTCTTTTGAAAAATTAAGACTGGTGTGGTATACATACCTGTTCAGGTTCGGCTTAAGGCTTCTAAGCAGTTCTACTTCTTTCCTGACTTGTAAAATATCCAGTGAGGAGAAATTAGTTTCCAATAACTCTGCTGTATATTCCGGGGAAATGGACCATGTGATTCCGTGGCAAACTGACCAGGGGATTAGCTGGCGAACGTATGTAGCGAATGGTGTAAAAGCGTTTTCAAAAGTAGTTATTTAAAAGTGTTTATTGCAGGTCAGTATTTGAATCAGGATTTCGTTTTTTCCTCATCGATTCTCCTTTAAGTTCTATGCGGTGGGCATCATGAACGATCCGATCCAATATAGCATCAGCAATTGTTTTTTCACCAATAACCTCATACCATTTACTAACTGGTAATTGAGAAGTGATGATCAGAGAAGTCTTACCATGCCGGTCTTCGATAATCTCCATGAGTGCTGCTCTGCTCTGTGCATCAAAAGGCTGGATACCGAAATCATCCAATATGAGTAACTGCTGACGCTCGATCTTAGCGACCTCTTTAATATAGGAGCCATCTGCTTTGGCCATCTTCAATTTGGCGAATAGCTTTGGTGTGCTGGCATACAGCACCCTGTAGCCCAGTATACAGGCGTGGTGACCAATGGCAGAAGCTATGTAACTTTTGCCGATGCCGGTGCTGCCTGTGATCAGCAGGTTCTCATTACGGTCAATAAAAGTACAATCAGCCAGACGCATGATCTGATTTCGGTCAATGCTGCGATCAGCGTGATAATGGACATCTTCTACTGAAGCTTTATAACGGAAACGGGCATAAAGCAGCTGCCGGTCGATCCGCCTGTTCTGGCGGTATTCCCATTCCAGATCTACCAGGTGTGCAAGAAGCTCATCAGCCGTGTAGTCATTAGTTTTGCCAGTTTCCAGGCTACTTTTAAAGGCATGGAACATACCGAAGAACTTTAGCTTCCGTAGTTTGTCTAACGTGTTTGTGTTCATTTATTTGTTGGGTTTAAAGGGTTACTTGTAATAATCTTCTCCTCTGATATTATCATGATTGGGCATTGGCAGCTCATCGGCAAACAAGCTATCTTCATAACTGTCCATCTTGTTTTCCAGGATTGATTGTATCGTTTTATAGTTATAGATCCCATAACCGAGCGCTCTCCTGCAGGCAATGGTCAGGCGTTCATTACCCGCTTTTCGTGAAAAGCCGAGTATGCCGACACAGGATTTATAGGCCTGCTCGGGATGTTGCTTACGTTCAAGGATCTTTAGGATATATAGCCGGACGTCTTCATGAATGGAGGCGGCCCAGCTAAGAAACTTATCTGGTGTCCATTCAGCAACAAACTGGTGGGTGGAGGCCATATGGTCTTTATCCGTGGTATAGTTATAAGGGCTTTTAATGCGCTTATGCATTGCAATACGCTCATAGTGATAGAAGGCCTCCACCGAAGTGCTGGAATACAGCAGCTTGATCTTCCTGCCAATAAAGCGGTAGGGTACGCTATAGTAATGTTTATCAGGCCCCAGGCAGACGTGCCCGTTCTTCATTACCGTGGCATGGAACTGTTTTTTAAACTCATAACGCAGTACTGGCAAGGGTGTAAGCGCTCCGCGTTCCACTTCTTCAAACTGTAATCTTCTGCTGTAGTTCCGCCCTTTGAGCAACTGGCTGTTGTGGACTTCAAGGGCCAGCCTGATGGCCACATTCAGTTCTGTTAAGGAATGGTAGATCGTCTTTCTTAACGGGGCGTATATACGTGTATACATAATCTTAACGGCACCTTCTACCAAAGCTTTATCGCGTGGCCGGTAAGCTCTTGCAGGCAACACAGTGGTTCCATAGTGATCTGCAAAGTCCGCGAATGTCTCATTCAGTGTAGGCTCGTAGCGGCTGCTTTTGGTCACTGCCGCTTTCAGGTTATCGGGAACTATGGCATCAGGGACGCCTCCGATATAATGCAGCGTATTCTCGCAGACGGCAATAAAGTCTTCTTTCTGCTGGCTTAATACCGCTTCTACATAAGTAAGCTGGCTGGCACCCAATATCGCTACAAAGACCTCTACGGTGATGATCTCACCGGTTTCCTTGTCTGTAAAGCTTAACTTTTCACCTGCAAAATCCACATACAGCTTATCGCCGGCCTTATGCTCCATGTGCATCACCGGGTTCACTCGGGCTTTCCACTGGGTATAGTAAAAACAAAACTGGCTGTACTGATAACCCTCAGGAAACTCTTTACGATAGGCTTCCCATAGCATATGCCGGTTAACACCCGTACGCTTGAGTTCTTTATCAACGTGTGGGAAACACCTCAGCATTGACTGCATGCGGCTATTGGGTGGTGCTTCTTTGCTTTTACCAAAGAAGTCTTCCAGCTCCTTATCATTCAAAGCATTCACCTCTTCGAAAGTAAAGCCGCTGGCTTTATAGGCGGTCAGGTACCGCTTTACGGTATTCCTGGATGCATCCGCCTGGGCCGCTGTGGACATTATGCTACGCCCCTGATTGTACATCCTAAGGATCTGTCTTATCTTACTCATGCTGATTGTCGAATTGGCCATGCTTCTGGGTGGTTGTCTTTAACCTCCAAAAATATGGTTGCCTCTACAGCATCTACTACCCGTTCAGGGTGGTCAGTTTCCCCCGGAATACCCTGGTCAGTTTCCCCCGGAATGCCTGGTCAGCTTCCCCCGGAATCAGGTGGTCTGTCTCGTCCTGGTTTTACTTGTCGTGTCTCGTCCTGGTTTTACTTGTCGTTTTTGAGTAGTAATACTGGAATCGGTTTACACCGATATTTCATTAGTCCTGCTTTTACTTTACAAGGGTACGCCTTTTATTTTCTTAATAGCTGAAAGCTTACCTCTTATTGTTATTATTAGCGTGTTAGGATGTGGGAAACTCCTTCAGTTTTCCATATCCTAATGCGTTTTTCTTTTTTGCTTCTTTTTTTCTTTTTGCCAGCACGGTCTTAAATGCCAGTAACCTGATTTTCCTCCTTTCCTTTTTTGGGGCGTGGATATCCCTTCCAACGCTTTTTGATTTCACCGGACATGCCATGAGCCTGCTCCGGTGTATGGTAATTTAAGCTTGCGTGTGGACGCCTATCGTTATAATGACCAATGATTGCTACAATGCATTTCTTTGCTTCCTTGTGGTTCTGATAAACCTTTTTAGGAAAGAACTCATTCTTGATAATTCCGTTAACGCGCTCGGCAAGTGCATTTTCATAAGGACTGCCGCTTTGAGTCATACTAATGGCGATCCTATCCTGGTTTAGCAGTGCTGTATAATTCTGGGAGCAGTATTGTATTCCTCGGTCAGAATGATGTATCAGGATAAATGGAGATAGCCGTTTCCTTCCGTCTACTGCCATTTCCAGGGCTCCAATACATCCAACTGCTTCCAGGCTGGGATGCAGGGCATATCCAACGATTTTTCTGGAATAGGCATCTGTGATCAGGCTCAGGTAGCTGAAGCCTTCCAACGTACGGATATAAGTTATATCACTTACCCAGAGCTGCTCTGGTGCTGATACGGTTAGGTGCGTGATCAGGTTAGGATATTTTCTTAACCAGTGATGAGAATCTGTTGTTTTCACCATGCGTCTTCTTCTGCGAATCAATAAGCCGTGGAAACGTAGCAGGTCATACAGCAGGTCCCGGCCCATCTTTATATCATGTTTTTCCATCTCCGGAATGAGCATATGTAATAGTTTTCTGGTTCCAAGCATAGGAACAGCAGCACGGAACTCACCAACCAATGTTAACACAACCATATGTGCTATGCTTGTCCTTGCAGCCTTATGATGAGCTAAATAGTAAGCCTGACGGCTTACACCAAACAGTGCACAAATAGCTACCAGGGTATACTCTGGCCGCTTTTGCCGCATTCTTAAGACTGTTTGGTACCACGCTTTTTTCGGATCTTGATATGTAGGTCACTTTCAGCTACCTCGATCATCGTTTCCAAGGCAAGGTTCTTTAATTGAGATAGCTCTAATGCCTTAGTAAGCTCATGTATCTTCTTTACGAGTAACTTTGATTCCTGACTTTGGGTCATCCCGGGAAGCGCTGAGGAATTGTTGACATTCAGCAAAGTAGTCAAATTAAGCTTACCTGCCCATGCCTTTATGGTGTTTCTTGGAACCCGGTATTTTCGGCTTGCCCCAAGGCAACTGATCATCCCAGTTTTTATTTCTTCGACAATCTTTATTTTGGTCTGCTCATCGACCTTATCAAATGGCTTCCGCCTAACAACAATTGCGACTTTCTTCTTTTTTACTGATACTGCTTTCATTTTCTTGTCTTTAGTGACAAGCTATATCAGGACAAGACAGTCAACATCAGCGGAATCTCCAGCCTGGGGCCTGATAAACATTACTATAGCGTACCCTACCGCTTTATTGGCAGGAAGATCAAGCTGCTGTATTCCAGCACTTCGGTGGAGGCCTTCTATCACTATGAGCGTATTGCAATGCATAAGCGCATTAAAAGCCCTTATAACTATACCACGGATAAAGACCATATGGCCTCCACCCACCAGTTTGTTGCTGAATGGACACCAGATAAGTTTCTTAGCTGGGCCGCCTCCATTCATGAAGACGTCCGGCTATATATCCTAAAGATCCTTGAACGTAAGCAACATCCCGAGCAGGCCTATAAATCCTGTGTCGGCATACTCGGCTTTTCACGAAAAGCGGGTAATGAACGCCTGACCATTGCCTGCAGGAGAGCGCTCGGTTATGGGATCTATAACTATAAAACGATACAATCAATCCTGGAAAACAAGATGGACAGTTATGAAGATAGCTTGTTTGCCGATGAGCTGCCAATGCCCAATCATGATAATATCAGAGGAGAAGATTATTACAAGTAACCCTTTAAACCCAACAAATAAATGAACACAAACACGTTAGACAAACTACGGAAGCTAAAGTTCTTCGGTATGTTCCATGCCTTTAAAAGTAGCCTGGAAACTGGCAAAACTAATGACTACACGGCTGATGAGCTTCTTGCACACCTGGTAGATCTGGAATGGGAATACCGCCAGAACAGGCGGATCGACCGGCAGCTGCTTTATGCCCGTTTCCGTTATAAAGCTTCAGTAGAAGATGTCCATTATCACGCTGATCGCAGCATTGACCGAAATCAGATCATGCGTCTGGCTGATTGTACTTTTATTGACCGTAATGAGAACCTGCTGATCACAGGCAGCACCGGCATCGGCAAAAGTTACATAGCTTCTGCCATTGGTCACCACGCCTGTATACTGGGCTACAGGGTGCTGTATGCCAGCACACCAAAGCTATTCGCCAAATTGAAGATGGCCAAAGCAGATGGCTCCTATATTAAAGAGGTCGCTAAGATCGAGCGTCAGCAGTTACTCATATTGGATGATTTCGGTATCCAGCCTTTTGATGCACAGAGCAGAGCAGCACTCATGGAGATTATCGAAGACCGGCATGGTAAGACTTCTCTGATCATCACTTCTCAATTACCAGTTAGTAAATGGTATGAGGTTATTGGTGAAAAAACAATTGCTGATGCTATATTGGATCGGATCGTTCATGATGCCCACCGCATAGAACTTAAAGGAGAATCGATGAGGAAAAAACGAAATCCTGATTCAAATACTGACCTGCAATAAACACTTTTAAATAACTACTTTTGAAAACGCTTTTACACCATTCGCTACATACGTTCGCCAGCTAATCCCCTGGTCAGTTTGCCACGGAATCACATGGTCCATTTCCCCGGAATATACAATTCAAGGGTAAAACGTATCAAACAGGATGGAGGAACATATTCCTATTACCTAACCAAAAATGAACAAAACATAGACTCTGACATTTTGAGCGGAATATCAAGTGAGGTGATTCAACCTATTGCGAAAGAAAACAAGGTAAAGAGTTACGACGAACGATCTTTACATATACTATTGAGTTCGTATTTAAAGAACAGCTCGATTTATTCCAAGACAATTTTTCATGAACAATCAACCTATGGCAAGGACAGCAATCAAATTTGGACTCATCCAGATATGGTTGGCATCAAATTTTTGAACCTCCAAACAAAAGCAAGTCAAAGCTTTATGAAGTCAATTAACAGCGTAGAGACTGTTAAGCTAAGCTCTTACGAGCTAAAGAAAGAAATCAATAGCGATGCTGATTTAAAAAAAGCTTTTTTTCAAGCTGTGTCAAATTCAAGCTGGGCAAATTATGGATACTTAGTTGCTTTTGAATTTAGCGACAATTTAACCGAAGAAATGGAACGTTTAAACCAGTCATTCGGCATTGGAATTATTCAATTAAACGCTAATCCTTACAAAAGCAAAATTTTATTCCAGCCGAGATATAGAGATTTAGATTTTAAAACTATCGACAAGTTGTGTAGAATAAGTCGGGATTTTGAAAAATTTATACAACAAGTAGATAATTTAATAACTGCCGAAGAACGTTATTACATGTCTACTGAAAAAGAATTGAATGAATTTTGCGACAAGTACTTTCTCAATGATACAGAAATTGAAAGCTACTGTAAAGAAAAACTTATTCCGATAGAAATAGACAAGGAAGCAAATCAATAAACTTTAAGTTTTCAATTTAAACTGGCTTAATTTGTGTTTAATTTCTTTTTTTTACTACTCATTCCTATACAGCCATGTTATGCGAAATTAATTAGTTTACACCAACTTTAAATATTTTAACTTCCGTGGTTCCCTTTGGCGTTTTCATCATCATTATACTTTTTTACACAGGTAGATAAACACTGGATAAAACTCAATAAAATGCCCCCATCAGACCGATTGAAGAAGTACCCTTTTGCCGCGTGATGATGACCCCACTTCGCCAAAGCAAAGTGACCCCTCTCGCCACGCGAAAGTGACCCCCTAAAAGAGCTCGAAGTTTTTGTATTGACGGTACCTGCGGACAAAGTTTTTGTTTACTTTTTAGATAAACGAAAACCAGCGAATACAATGTCCAATAAACCGATCAAGATGAATAAACTAAGGCAGATCATTCGATTATACTGTCAGGGTACCGGGGTCAAAACGATTCACGGGATGGTAGGTATTTCCCGTAACACCATTAAAAAGTACGTACGTGTATGGCACGATTTGGGCATAAGCCACGAGGCATTTGGCGCCAGGAGCGATAGCGAGCTTGCCGTGCTGTTCACTACCCCGGTTGGCAAGACCGAGAACAATCCCCGTATGCAGACGCTGGAGGCCTTGCTTCCCGAGATATGCAAGAAGCTCAAAAAGAAGGGCGTAACCCGCGAGATGCTGCATAATGAGTATATCGAAAAGTATCCTGATGGCTATGGCCGTTCGCGGTTCAATAATGCGGTCCACACTTATCTACAACTCTCGCGGCCGGTCATGCACATTGATCACAAGGCCGGCGATAAGATGTATATTGACTTCACAGGAAGTAAGCTGCAGATCACCCTATCCGAAGGTAGCGTACAGGATGTGGAGGTGTTTGTAGCTATCCTGGGCTGCAGTCAGCTTACTTATGTAGAAGCGGTGGAAAGCCAGCGTAAAGAAGATCTGATCAAAGCCTGTGAGAATGCGCTGCATTACTTTGGCGGGGTTCCTGTTGCCATGGTGCCGGACAACCTGCGTTCTGCGGTAACCCGGGGGAGTAAATACGAAGCCATACTTAATGACGAGTTCGCTTCCTTCGCTGAACATTATTCCGTTACCGTTGTGCCTGCACGTGTTTATAAGCCGCGTGATAAGTCCTTAGTGGAAGGAGCGGTAAAGTTGATCTACCGGAGCATATACACCAGGCTGGAAGGCCGCAGGTTCAGCGATCTGGGATCGCTGAACTCGGCTATACGTCCCGCTTTAGAGATCCATAACAACAAACCCTTCTCCGGGCGGACCTACTCCCGCAGGGAACAGTTCGAAGAGATCGAACGGGATGTACTGGCACCACTGAACCCATTGCGTTACGAGGTTAATAAACAGGTAATGGTTACCGTTATGAAGAACGGATATATCCGCCTGGGCGAGGATATTCACTATTACAGCGTGCCTTACACTTATATCGGAAAGAAGGTCAAGGTCTTATATACTTCCGGTTCCGTTAAGATCTATTACCAGTACACTCAGATCGCAGCCCATCCACGTGTCCGTATCAAGTATCGCCACACAACAGATGACAATCACCTGGCCTCGCAGCATCGTTTCCTTACTGAATGGTGCCCTGAAAAGTTTATTCAGGAGGCCGAAGCTATTCATGAGGATGTAGCCCGCTACATTACCAAGGTACTGGAACATAAGGTCTATCCGGAACAGGCTTACAAATCATGCGCTGGCATTCTAAGCTTTGCCCGTCGTGTTGGTGCCGGAAGGCTGGCTGGTGCCTGCCGCTGGGCCTACAACCTCCACCAGTATAACTATCCAATTATCGAAGAGATACTCAAGAAACGCCTGGACCAGCTTCAGCCAGAGGACGAGACATCAGTGATCCCCGCCCATAACAATATCAGAGGAAAAGAATATTACCAGTAACCCATAAAACATAGAACAAATGAATAATGAAACATTAGACAAGATGCGTCAGCTTCGCCTTTATGGCATGTATGATGCCTTTAAAACCAATCTGGAGAGTTCAGTAAAAGAATCGCTTACAGCCGATCAGTTCATCGCCCTGCTGGTCGCCAGTGAATGGGACGACCGGCGAAACCGTTACGTAGAACGAGCCATCAGGGGAGCAGGCTTTAGGTATAAAGCTTCGTTGGAGCAGGTTGACTACGGTATAGATCGTGGTCTGGACAAGAATGAGGTACACAGGCTGGCCGGGCTTGACTTTGTTAAGGAGCACAAGGATCTGTTTATTACCGGTTCCACCGGAACAGGCAAAAGCTATCTGGCGACAGCGCTTGGCTATCAGGCCTGTCAGAATGGGTACAAGGTCTTATACGTCAATACGGCCAAGCTTATGGGCCAGCTGAAGCTGGCCAAAGCAAAAGGTACCATTCTGGCAGAACTGAAAAAAATAGAACGGGCCGATCTGTTGATATTGGACGACTTCGGTCTACAGCCTTTTGATGCCCAGAGCCGGGCTTCTTTACTGGATATTATAGAAGACAGGCACCAAAAGCGCTCTACGGTGGTCACTTCGCAGATCCCAGTCAAGGAATGGTATGATGTTATCGGTGAAAAAACAATCGCCGATGCTATCCTTGACCGCATTGTTCATCACTCATTAAGGGTTGAACTGTATGGCGAATCACTAAGGAGAAGAAACTCTAAATCAGAAAATGTATTTTTGTAAAAATAATAGTTGTTAAACCGGACAAAAGCATCCGCTCCCAGGAGCCTGTCTGTACAATAACTTTATGCTCTTTTAAACCCTTAACTCAAAGGGGTCACGAACGATTGGCGAGAGGGGTCAATTAAATTGGTATATCCAATTTAGTTAATACTAAGATTCTGCCAAGAGTCTCAAATCTGCTAAAAAGGGGTTCGAAATCGTTCCCCTACGGGCTACAAAAAAAAATACCAAAAGGTGCTAAAACCCTGCAAATCAAAAGTTTGCAGGGTTTTTTGTTAGCATCAAAACACCATATTATGCACCAAAACGCAACAAAAATGAGCGTAATTCGGTGCGTATTATATGGCAAAACACTACGCACCGAATTACTTTTAATTAATTGATTATCAACTTGTTAAACGAGTTGACATCTTGATAAAGGCAGGCTACAAACTTACTTTTGTTTACCTTTTAAGCTTGTAATTATGAACAGTAATTTCCATATGCTTTTCTATATCAGAAAGAAAAAAAACTACAAAGGGGACCCTATGGCCATCTACATGCGCATTACAGTCGACGGTAAACGCGCAGAAAGGTCAACAGGCCGCGAGTGCGAGTCATCCAAGTAATAAATTGGTATTAACTTACTTCCTTTTACCTGTCCTGAATGATATTGATGATGAGCAGGATTTGATCAATACAAATCTTTTCCAAAAATCATGACCAGCATTATCATCCCAACATATAATGAAGCCGATCAGATAGCAGCCACTATCAAGAAATTGAATGGAACAAATAGCGACGGGCATTTTGAAATCATTGTTTCGGACGGCGGAAGCACAGATGATACAATTACATTAGCAAAACAGGCGGGGGCGATAACATTACTTTCACAGCGAAAGGGGCGCGCAGCTCAAATGAATGCCGGAGCGGCGCTGGCAAAAGGCGAAATACTCTATTTTTTGCATGCCGATACCATGCCACCTGTCGGGTTTATCAATGATATTGCAAATGCGATAAGCAATGGTTACCAGGCAGGTTGCTTTATGTTATCCTTCGATTATCCCCATTGGTTTTTAAAAGCTAATTGCTGGCTCACCCGTTTTGATGTCAACGCCATCCGCTTTGGCGACCAGAGTTTATTTGTTACAAAAGAAGAATTTGATCGGACAGGTGGTTTTTCTGAAAGACACATTGTTTTGGAAGATCAGGAGTTAATAAAGCGGCTGAGGAAAGCTATCCGCTTTAAGATTATCAAAAGGCCCGTGGTCACATCCGCCCGTAAATACCTGGAAAATGGCATTTATAAAACACAAGGGATTTTTTTTATTATCTATTTTTGTACGTGCTTGGTTTTTCGCAGGATAAACTCGTCAACACTTATAAGAAACTAATTAGCCAGAATAAGCTTTAACCAATAAGAGAATGGCAAAATATGAATACGATATTATTGTAATTGGCGCGGGTTCTGGTGGGCTAACTGTCGGGCTGTTTATGAATCAGGCCGGGTTCAGAGTCTTAATGATCTCGACATCGGATTTGGATATTGGCGGTGATTGCCTAAACGACGGTTGTGTGCCCAGCAAGGCCTTGATCCGCGTTGCTAAAATTGTTCATCAGGCGAGGGAGGCAGCTAATGTTGGCTTGCAAGTGAGCGGCAACGCAGATATTAAAAAAGTGATCAGCTATATAAACGAGAAACGGTCATTTATACGGACGCATGAAAACGCCCAATGGTTGAATGACAGGGGAATCGCCGTAGCTTTGGGAAATGCTCATTTTTCGGGAAAGAATGAGGTGACTGTAAACGATAAGACATATACCGCCAGAAAGATCGTTATCGCAACCGGTTCAAAGCCTCGCTTGTTAAAAGTCGAGGGAGTGGAAAAGGTCAGGTATTTTGATAATGAAAGCGTCTTTCACCTCGATGCCCTGCCTAAAAAAATATTGTTCGTTGGCGGGGGGCCAATCGGAATTGAAATTGCGCAGGCACTGCACCGTCTGGGGGCAAGGGTTACTTTGATCCATAAAGGTTCGGAGATATTGGAGCATGACGATCCGGCTGTAACAACGATATTGCAGGAACAGTTGGAAAAGGAGGGTATTGAATTTTTACTAAATGCCAGGATTGATAGGTTTATTTCCGCAACTGAAGCTATCGTCGACAACTGCAATGGCAAAAAAATAGCAATTGATTTCGACGCCATTTTTGTTGCAATCGGAAGGGAGCTTGTATTAGAGCACTTGACACTTTCAAGAGCCGACATTCAGGTTACCGAAAACAAAATCATCGTTGATCCTTATCTGCGGACAACCAACAAAAATGTATTCGTTTGTGGGGATATTGCAGGGGATCTTCAGTTTTCACATGCAGCCGAATTTCATGGGCGAATTATTCTGAATAATCTTTTTTCGCCTTTTAAAAAGAAACTCGATAACCAATATATGTCATGGGTAACTTTTACCGATCCCGAACTGGCTACATTCGGTTTAAACGATAAGCAATTAAAGGAAAGAAAAATTGCTTATCGAAGATTGGAAAAAGATTTTACAGACGATGACCGGGCGGTCGTAGATAGTTATCAGTATGCGAAGTTAGTTTTGCTGGTTAGCAAGGGTGGCGTATTCAGAAAACAAAAAATATTAGGTGGAACGATGATTGCGCCAAACGCCGGTGAGTTGATACAGGAGCTGATTTTAGCTAATACAGCCCGGCTTTCAGTTAAAGCGATCTTTAATAAAGTTTATCCATACCCGGTTGCATCCCGCATTAATCAAAGTCTGGTTGCCGACTTGATGTCCGAAGGGCTCACGCCCACTATAAAAGCATTATTGCAAAAAGCATATCAAATTTTTAGCTGATGGATTGGTGGCATTCGGTAAAGGATTGGTTTTTAGGTTTAGGCGAGCAATACCACGTTAACCCGTTTATTTTTGGTGGAATATACGTTGGCGCAATCCCGTTCTTTTTTGCGTCACTTTCATGGACAATTAATAATATCCGAAAGAAAAAATCTTTTTTGATCCCCTCAATGTTGACTGGGTTGTTTTTTATTTCAGCCTATTTGTACCTGATTGTCGTTGGTCAGCATATCCCTGTTTGGGCGTATTTTTTTATTGGCGTGATGATTGTGTATGGTATGTATTCCGCTGTTAATAAAGTTAAACGGCAAATCAAAAAATAACATGATAAAAAACAATCACAAGCCGGTAATCCTTTTCGACGTTAATGAAACTTTATTAGATATGACACCAATTAAGGAGCGGATCAACACCATTCTTGATCATACCGATGCATTTCGCATTTGGTTCGGATTATTATTGCAATACTCGCTCGTTGCGAATAACACTGCGAATTACCGTGATTTCCCAACAATTGCAGGAGCAACTTTGAACATGGTAGCAGAGTCCTTCGGCCTGTCTATCGATGACGAAACAAAAAAGTCGGTACTTGGGTTGATGACTCACTTAACGGCATATCCTGATGTGGAGCCGGGTTTGAAAAAATTAAGCGCCGCCGGTTTCAGGCTGGCGACCCTGACCAACTCTCCAGAACGGGTATTGACTGACCAGTTAAATTTTGCCGGGATTCAGGCTTATTTCGAATCTACATTGAGTATAGATGCCATAAAGACTTATAAACCCTCTTTAAATACCTATCAATGGGCAGCGGAACAACTTGGCGCAGGTACAGGAGAAATCATTTTGGTGGCTGCTCATGGTTGGGATATTGCGGGTGCCGGACTGGCAGGGTTACAAACTGCTTTTATAAGCAGAAAAGGCCAGTCTCTTTATCCGCTTGCAGACAAGCCGGATTTTATTGGTAAAGACCTTTTAGAAGTTGCAGATGAGATAAAAGCAAAATATGCCATTAGGGGTAATTGATTGACACGATATGGATTTAGTCAGGCGGATATTTGACAAAAAAGCGGCACCGCTGCTTACGGCTGTTTTTGTCTTGCTCTTCATCGTTGAGCGCAGGCGTCGGCTTCGGAAGCCGACACAGCCTTTGAAAAAAAGGATGATCATAAACTCAATTGTTGCTATTCCGGCTTTTGGCCTGCTTCGGTTTGTTTTTCTACCGGCGATGGTAAAACTGGCTTTAAAAAATAAGCGATACGGGATGGGGCGAATATTACCGATGCCAAACGTTATTCAGCTCATTTTAACATTTTTGATTCTCGACTACGGGAATTACCTGTGGCATGTACTTAACCATAAAAGCCCTTTTCTTTGGCGGTTTCATCTCGTTCACCATACCGACCTTGACCTTGATACCTTGACCGCATTTCGCTTTCATTTTGGTGAAATGATCGGTTCTGTATTTTTTAGGGGGTTGTTCGTTTTGCTATCAGGCGCGACTGCGGCCCAGGTGCTGGCTTATGAGCTTTTTTTTGAGGCAGCAACACAGTTCCATCATAGTAACATGAAAATCCCTTACCGGCTGGAAATTGGCCTTAACAGGCTGATCGTTACGCCAAGGATGCACGGAATACACCATTCTATCAATAAGGCGGAAACCAACAGCAATTACGCAGTAATCTTCTCTTTTTGGGACAGGCTGCACCGAACATTTAAAATCAATGACCACCAGGAAGAACTCATCATTGGTTTACCAGCATACCGTGAGCCCACTCAAATGACGGCGCGGTATTTATTGCTGCTGCCATTTAAAAAAATCACAGGAAAGAATTTGTGATCGAATAATCCAACATGAGCTGTAACTTTAGTATAAAACCAAAACAAGATTTAGAAGAAACCTACCAGTTAGCTCTTCGTGAAATTAAACGGTTTGGCGCAACCTATATCGGGGACGCTAACGGCGGACATTTTGAAATTGAAATTTTAGGGATGCTGTTTAAGGGCAATATTCGGGTTGAAGGCAATATCATTGTTGTTACGCTGACGGATATGCCCTTGCTGGTTCCCTGTTCTCTTATTGAAAGCAGTGTTAAAGGATATGTCGACAACTTACAATAGATTTTACAACAATTTAACAGAAATATTCAGGTATTATTAACGAATTTTATAAATGAAACGAATTTTTACATTAATGTTCTTTTTGGGTGCCATTTATACTGTAAAGGCACAGTCAACAGACAGCTTACAGGTACAGTTGGCCCGTAAATGGGTGAACAGTAAGAGCTATGCTTTAAAACTTGCTGCCTTGATGCCTGAAGACGGCTATGATTTTAAAGCATCGCCTGAAGAAATGAGCTTCCGTGAGCAATTGCTCCATATCGCCGATAACATGACCTGGCTATCGTCCTCCTTTCTTTTGGTTAATGCCCCTTCTAAAAGGGCTGCAACAGAAAAATTATCAAAAGCTGCGGTATTAAAGGTGTTGGGGGATGCCTATGATCTTGGATTGAGCGCGCATATGAAAATCAATGTCAGCCAATTAGATGACCATGTGAAGTTCTTCTCAGGCCCAATGACACGAAGGCAAATATTGATCTTAATGCATGACCATCAAACGCATCATTTAGGGCAGTTAGTCGTTTACCTTCGCTTAAATGGGATCAAGCCCCCGGAATATGTGGGCTGGTAGGACTATCGGTTAATATTCAAATTTTATCAATAGACTTTCTCCCCGCTGTTTTCTCACTTTTGAACTGGCTGGGCGTTTTACCCGTGACACTTTTAAATTGCGTTGATAAATGGGCGCTACTGCTATAGCCCATATTATAAGCGATCACATTTAGATTTAATTCACCATGTTCGATCAACTCTTTTATTTTTTCTGCTTTTTGTTCCATGATGAACCGCTCAATTGTGGTATCCTGCAGATTAGAAAACATACAGCTCAAATGGGCATAATCCCTGGCCGCCCGGTCAGCTATCAAATTGGAAAAGGATGTATTGAATTCCGACAGATCAAAATGATAGACAATCTCAATAACAGCATTTTTGATTGCCTCCACCATTTTATCTGCTTCACTGTTAATTAATTCAAAACCCGGTACTTTTATGGCAGCTGCTATCATTTGTAACTGGTTTTCATCCGGGTCAGGGGTAATTTTCGCCCGTCCCAAAATGATTCTGTGCATGCACATTTCGGGTACGTATTCAGTTTTTCAATGAACCACCTTAAAGACAAGCAAAAGGCAGAAGACATGGTGCAGGATACTTTTCTCAAAGCATTAAAAAGGTCAATCAATTTAAAGGAACTTGTTGAGAGCGGACCTGGCTTACAGCCATTCTTAAAAACAATATCTACGATCTCCTTAGACGGGAAACTAAGACAGGTCGATTGGAAGACATAGCGTAAACTGATGAAGATGAATACTTCGAGGCGAATGGCCAGTGGAAAAAGGATGCGAGACCACTTTTATGGCAAACTGACAAACTAGATGTTTTAGAAAAAAAGGAACTTTTTATCGTTTTCGATAAATGTCTCAATGACCTGCCCGTTCAGTGGGCCGCTGTATTTTCAATGAAACACGTAGATGAAGAAGAATCCGAAAATATTTGCAAGGAACTTAACATCACTGCGTCAAACCTTTGGACGATCATGCATAGAGCGAAATTAAAGTTGCCTGTGTAGGTATAAACCGACTTTGTTGTTTCAAATGCATCTTCTAATACCTTTACAGCATCATAAGCTAATTTCAGTTGCAGATAGGCTTTCTGAACTTCAAAGGCCAGGTACTCTTTGGTGCGCTGCGTTTTGTACTGGTAAACTTCAGTTTGCTTTTCAGCTCCCTTTCTCATATACAACATGTCCATATTCAGGATAGGCTGCCGCACTTCCAGCTTAGTCATAAAGTCTGATGTGCCGGAAGGATGGTTTAAAAGTGCAGGATTAAAATCGTTTTGGGCGATGGATCTTTGCTCCAATTTGTACCCAAAAGCATTCAATGGGTTGTTCCTACTCATTGCCGTATATGAAAGCCCAACCTGGGGAAGAAAAACGGCTTCGGTCTGCTTATAGTTGGCGGAAGCGATATTTTCATCCAGTTTTGCTAAACGTATGTCCCTGTTATTACTTAAGGCAGCATCAATGGCTTCATTCAGACTTAAATTTTTTGTGCTATCCTGCGCTGAAACTTTAATAGCAGATACATTTATGAGGATAACTATTATTATAGCCTTTAAAATAAAAATAGCTTTTGCTGTTCATTCATATTTAATTTCCAGCAAAACTATGGGCATTTGAAAAGGTAATTGGTAACATTTGTTACCCAGGAAATGCATCTAACAAGTGTCTAAAGAGCTCAGGCGCTAATGCTGTTTCTCGTGACTTGCATAAAGCGGTTTTAATTTCATCCGACACCAGGATCATGGATATTATATGGAGGCAAAAATTGTTGGTCAACAATGGAAAATGTTAGTTATTGAGGCTTCCGGCTAACCCTTATACGGTTTAGTTAATATTGGGGATGCTTGAATTGGGTGTGAAACATAAAATCGCCGGGTGCTCATCGCCAGGGGTATTAAGCCTACCCTTGTCACAATCGGTAAATTGGGTGTGTGCCCAGTAATTTTCTAACAAAAGCTAACAAAAATTTATTATTGAAGAGTGAGTTGGCAATAATAAAGAAAACCAAAGACATTACTGGAAGGCACTGAAATCCAAAATAAATCCAATTAAGTGTCATTAATATTGCAGTATTTTGCATCTTTATACTGTAAGGTTTGTATTTAATCTACATCATAAAGTGGTTAGCAATTCGGTACATAGCACATCACAGCCATATAAAGTATTGTAAGTCAATTGGGTTTTAATTATGTTCGATTCCCCTATGGCTTTTTTACCCTTTTACTAAATCATATTTATTCCTCCGTAAATTTAAATAACCATCGTCTGTCCCCTTATTTCTCGTCTGATAGACTATTTTACAAGCATATTAAACGCAGACATTTTAAATAATTAATTGTTGCTGGTTTAAAAGGACTACATTTGTTAAAATGCATAAAGCAAAAAGTATATTTTTATTATTCATCACAGCCATCCTGTTTTTATCATGGATGCAAGTTGATATTTGTCCTGAAAAACCAATTATTGTTAATGGTCACCAGGTTCATGGCTTATGTGCATTGAGGGCAAAAAGTAAAGGCACTAACATTTGGCCGGTTATGACCTGCAAAACACTACCCTATCTACATTCAAAATTTCAAAGTTCAGAGGAATCCCATCGGATCTCACCCGATTTAGTTAAGCTCATTTTTGCAGTTTATATATTTCATCTGCAAATTAATACAACCAACAATACCACGCTACCTCGTTATTTCTTCCACCATACGCCAGCCCCCCCTCTTGATAGTAATGCGCTTCGCGGACCCCCTGTTTTAGTTTAGTCATACTTTAATTGTTTACCTGTATCATTCGTTTACGGGTAGTATTTTTTACTACACCCTGTTTTGGCCTGCAGTTTAGTTTGCTGTAACGGTTACTGGGGGGTGGACTAAACAAATTTCAAAATGTTAAAACTTGCTTTTAAAAACAAGTACCTAGTTATTGTGGTATGCTTGCTGGTGGCCATCATCAGTATAGTTTCCCTTCAAAAACTGCCAGTAGATATATTGCCCACCTATAAATCTTCTGCTATACAAATACTCACTTTATATCCGGGCATGCCCGCCGAAGTAATGGAAAAAGACATTACTAGCCGCTTGGAACGTTGGACAGGGCAAGCAGAAGGCGTGCAAAGCCAGGAAAGTAAGAGTATGATAGGTGTGAGCATACTCAGGAATTATTACGGGCCCGAAATTGACCCCAGTACGGCCATGTCGCAGGCCACTTCACTTGCCACTTCAGATCTTTATTATCTGCCGCCGGGGACTATCCCTCCTATGGTAATGCCTTATGACCCCACGGCATCTGTGCCGCTGGCATTACTCGCTGTCAGCAGCGACCAGCTTTCTGAGAAAGAGCTCTATGATATCGCTTATTTCCAGTTGCGCAACCTGTTGGGATCGGTACAGGGGATTATAGCGCCGGCCGTTTATGGCGGTAAGCTGCGCCGCATCTATATGTATGTGTATCCCGAAAAACTGCAGGCTTATGGCTTGTCACAAACAGATATAGTACAGGCGATTCAAAAAAACAATGTAATGATACCTACAGGAGACATCAATATCGGCCCGCTTAATTATAGTGTCAACGCTAACGGGATGCTGCCTAAAGTGGATGATTTTAATAATATCATTATAAAAATGAAAGATGGCGCTCCAATTTATTTACATGACGTTGGTTATGCTAAAGATGCCAGCGCCATACAAACCAACATTGTTCACATCAATGGCAAACGCCAGGTTTATATACCAATTTATAAAAGGCCAAAAGCTAACACCATTGCTGCCATTGAAGCCGTGAACGATAAACTGGCGGTGCTGAAAACAAGGCTACCTAAATCAGTTAACCTGAATATTATACTTGACCAGTCAGACTATGTACGCAATTCCATCAGTGGCCTCGAGAAGGAGGGAGTAACCGGTTTAGTTTTAGTTTCACTGGCTTTACTGCTTTTTTTGGGGAATTTCCGTTCGGCGTTGATCGTTTTTATCAGCATCCCGCTTTCTATCATGTTTACTTTTATTGCCATGTACTTTACCGGCGATAGTATTAACAGTATAACTTTAGGGGGAATAGCCCTTGCCATCGGGTTACTGGTAGATGACTCGATTGTAGTGCTGGAAAATATCGACAAGCATTTAAAAATGGGTAAAACGCCTGCCCAAGCCGCTTTTGACGGCGCCCAGGAGGTAGCAATGCCGGTACTGGTTACCACCCTTACTATTTGTATAGTATTTTTTCCGGTTGTTTTTTTAACGGGGATAGCTAAATTTTTATTCGCACCACTCGCCGTTGTGGTGTGTTTCGCCATGATTGGCTCACGAATTTTTTCTATGACGCTTGTTCCGGTAGCCGCCGCTATGTTATTGAAACCTTACCAAAAAGATGAACATCTTAAAAATGGGTTTTTAGCTACGTTTGACCGTTTTATTGAACGTATTACCACCAGATATAGTTATGTGATTGCCAAGCTGCTGCCAAAGGCCTGGTATTTAATTGCAGGTGTACTATTCGTTTTCGCAGTTTCGGTATTCGGATTCATGAATTTGGGTACAGAACTTTTTCCCAAAATGGATGTCGGGCAAATATCTATCGATGTCCGAATGGAATCGGGAACCAGGATAGAAAATACGGAAACGACGATCACTGAAATTGAGCATTTCTTAAAGGAAAATGTCGGTAGCGACCTAAGAACGACCGTATCTAACATAGGCGTACTTAACGATTGGCCTGCGGCTTATACACCCAATTCAGGCACACAAGATGCTACTTTGTCCATGCAATTAAATAAGGGCCACAAGCCTACTGCTGCCTATGTTCGCGAATTAAGAAAAAAGCTAAAGGACAAATTTCCCGGCGTTGAATTCATTTTCAATACGGGTGGAATCGTTACACAGGCATTAAATTTCGGTTTACCATCACCTATTGACATACAGATTACCGGTAATGACTTACAAAAAGCAAGGACTATAGCTGAAAATATCAGGAACGTGGTAAACACGGTTAGCGGGACCGAAGACGTGAGGGTTCAGCAGCGTTATGACCATCCGGAATTAAAACTGAATATTGACAGGCAAAAGGCTGCGCTGCTACATATTGATGCTGATGATATTGTAAAAAACACCGTTTCAGCGTTAAATTCAAGTGTTAATTTTAAACCTTCATTTTGGATAGATGACAAAAATGGCAACCACTATTTTGTGGGGGTAACCTACCCCGAAGCTGCGCTTGATAAACCTGGTGTGCTGGGTAACATTGGGATAACCGCTGCTAATGGTTCGCCTATGTCTCTTCTTAAAAATGTGGCTGTAACCACGTTAGGATCGGCTCCGATAGAGATTAACCACGTTGATATTCAGCGGGTAACTGACATTTACTCCAATACCGATGGCCGCGATATAGGGTCTATCTCTAAAGATATAGAAAAGCAGCTAAAAATTATCCGCAAAACACTGCCGGAAGGTTATACAATTACCATGCGCGGCGAAGTACAAAGCATGCGGGAATCATTTAGTAACCTGGGGCTCGGGCTTGGGCTGGCTGTTGTACTGATATATTTAGTGATAGTACCGCTCTTACGCTCCTTTAAACTCCCGCTGATCATCATATCAGTGATACCTCTGGGGCTAATTGGTGTAACGGCTGTTATGCTTCTTACCAATACCTATCTCAATATACAGTCAATGATGGGCATTATTATGATGGCCGGGATTAGCGTGGCTTACAGTAACCTGCTTGTTGATAAGATGAACAATCTTTTAAAAGAAGGCAAACTGTTACCTGCCGCTATTCTCGAAGGTGTTGAAAACAGGTTCCGCCCTATTTTAATGACCTCCGTTGTAGCCATACTTGCCCTGTTGCCCATGGCTATCGGCTATGAAACCGGCGGCGAAGCTAATGTACCATTAGCGCGAGCTATTGTTGGCGGCGTGATAGCAGCAACCTTTTTAACGCTGTTTTTTGTGCCTGTACTGTTTTACGTAATGAACAAAAAAAATCAACTAAAGCTCATGAAAACGTCAACCATTTGTATAATTATCCCGATCCTTATATTTTTCACCTCATGCGGACAACAGAAGCCGGAAAATCAAGTTTCCATCCCTTTCGTTGGGGTCACCTTCCCCGTTAAACATAGCTTTAACAATGTTTTAAATTTAACCGGTAATGCTATGGCTTACCAGCAAACTAAAATATTTGCGCAAACCAGCGGCTATCTGTCCGTTTTAAAGGTTGATATTGGCGATTTTGTAAAAAAGGGAGAAGTATTAGCCGTTTTAAACAACCCAGAACTGCTGCAAAAAAAGGAAATGCTGGCTGCTGATCTCCAGGCTAAATCAGCATTGAATACGAGGCTGCAAAATATCCTGCATAAAACTCCACAATTAACAACGGCCACTGATGTGGAAAATGCGAAAGCTGCTTATGACGTTGCGAAAGCTACCTACCAGGCATTACTTATTCAATTAGGTTATTTACAAATAAGGGCTCCTTTTGTAGGGGTGATCACCAAGCGATATGTAAGTGCCGGTGATGTTATCCAAAATGGGTTAAGCAACTCAACAGCTATAGCTTTATTTGATCTTCAAAACCTTAACCCTATCAGGTTAATGGTGAATGTTCCCGAAACTAATGCCGGTGATATTACCAAAAACACGGTAGTTAAGGTAGGTTTTGCTGAAATACCCGGAAAAACCTACCTGTTAAAAGTAACCCGTTTAGCTTATGGGTTGGATATGGATACCAAAACCATGCAGGCAGAAGTGGATATGCCAAATAACGATTTGAAGTTAAGGCCCGGCATGTATGCCAATGTAAGCTTTGAAATGGGCAGCGACGTCAATCTGTTATCGGTACCCAACGCGGCAATTGGCAATGTTGACGGCAAAGCATTCCTGTACCTGGTCAGTAACCATATTGTCAAAAAAATACCTGTTACCATCGGCTTTCAGGACGGGCAATACACTGAGGTGAAAGGCGCGTCTATTAATCCGGACGACAGGATTGTTGTAACTGGTAAAGAGTTATGTACAAACGAGCTACATGTTGATGATAAACTTATAAACAATTAAGGAGAGTATTATGAGATCATTCAAAATATTAATTGCCTTATTGTTATTAATTACTAGCAGTAACGCTAACAGCCAGGAAATAAGCCCGGTATCGGTGCAAACAGTGCTTAAGCTTGCCGGTGCCAATAACCTTACTATAAAAGAATATCAGGCAATGTACAGGCAAGCATTAGCCGACCAGGTTAAAGCGGGCGAATGGTGGCTCCCTGTTTTAAGAGCAGGGATAACAACGCATTATTTAAACGGGGCTGCTATGAATACCAATGCCCGTATTATCAACGGGTTAAATCAAAATTCTTTGTTTTCAGCTTTTGGATTTTCTGCCGAAATAGATTTTAACAAAGGCAGATACGAATACCTGGCCGCTAAACAAATGTCGGTTGCAGCAAGTTATGCAAGTATAGCGGCACATAATCAAGCTATTTTGCACGCGGTACAAACTTATTATGATTTGCAGGCCGACCAGTTAAGCTATCTGTTTTTAACGCGGTTAGCCTCACAGGCGGATACGCTTGCCGGACAATTGAAAATACAGGTGGACGCAGGCCTGAGATATCAATCAGAATACCTGTTAGCCGCCAGTAATGCACAGCACTACTATATTGAAGCAATCCAACAAAAGGAGAACTGGCAAAAGGCGGGCATTACATTATCATCTCTGCTAAATTTAATCGGTAATATTCGGTTAGTAAGTGCTGATTCAGTAATGTTACCGCTAAGAAATGATTTTATGAGCGATAGCACGGCAACTAATAATTTTAACGTAAGGCCCGAATATAAGAGCCTACAGGCCGAACTTAGCAGCTACCAAACTACCCGTAAAATAAGTACTAACGGCTATGCATTACCCAAAATAATTATCGGCACTGATGATGGTTTATTTGGTGCTTACAGTTATCCATTGTACAATACCTATCAAATTAATGCATCTATTGTTTGGACGCTACCGCTTGGGCGTTTATTTAAACACGGAGAGCTTCAGAGGCAGGATGCCCGTATTGCCATACAACAAAATAAAATAGAACAGTTTAAAAACCAATATTTTATTGAAATTCAAAATGCCGATATTCAAAAGCATTCTGCCTACCAACAGCTGCAAGCGGCAACTTCAGCATTAAATATGGCAGGTAATGCCCTTTTACAAAGCCAGCAACGGCAACAATTGGGCACGGCCAAGGCTTTTGAAGTAATACAAGCAGAACAAGTTTACTTGCAAATAAAATTAGATGATATAAAAGCGATTGCAGAATACAATAAAGCAATTTATTCTATTTTCGTAGCTAAAGGCGGAACTTTATAAAATTTATCTTAATAGATGAACTTGTACTTAATGATCATAAATCAATAGATCTACAATAAAGCGATGGGTATTTTAACCATTTCACAAAACCTAATCTCAGTACGCACATGATTTACGAATGATTAATTATTTAATATATCTTTTTGAAATAACAGTTCAACTTCTTATCTCTATTTCATAAGATTTGCTATTAATCTGTGCTCAAAAAAGTGGTGAGTATTTCGGTGAGTAAGAATTAAAGTCATTATAAAATATTGAATATCAGCACAGTGAAAGGGTGATACAAGTTTCTCTTGCTTTTGCCCTTAGTCGCCAACTTGGTGAGAATGAGATGTTATGAATTTCGATTCGTAAGGCCGATAACGTCTCTTTTAATATTTATATGCCTAAAAGAACCTTTGTTAGAATTGGAATAATTTGGAGGATTTTGTATGTTTATACGGTAAGATTTGTAATTAATCTGCATTAAAAGTGGTTAGTAATTCGGTGCGTAGTGTCTAGATAGCCCTATACGATATTGTAAGCCAATGGGTTAGCAATCGAGTTCGATTGACTATTCCGGGGAAACTTACAACTCCATTCCGTGGCAAACTGATCAGGCAATTTCCCCGGAATAGTCATACTTTTGCTATATCCATCATAAAAGAGCATAAAAAGTCACAATAAAAACTTTTCAACAAAGTTACAGTGTCGCCACATTCTTTCTGAAAAAAGTCTTTAAACTTCTTGTTGGTAAGCATTTTATCGATAAGTTTAAAGATAGATAGTGGCGCATTGATAACGGTCATTTGATACCTTAATTGATGCTTTGCTTTTTAAAGCTGCAGAACAGGAAGTTTTGTTTGGTTTGAAAAGGGGTGATATGGTCTTCATGGATACACCTGATCTTTTCAAAATCTTTTTTCAACTGGCTTTGCAATTGGTCTTCAGTATATTGTTTGATCGGTAATCCGCTGCATTTATCAGGCCCGTTTTCAGAAAAGGTGCCCACCACCATATAGTTATTAATTGATCTGCCTGCAATTTGCAGATAAGCACCAATCTGGCGTTTGCTGGTTAAAAAATGAAATGTTGCCCGGTCGTGCCATAGGTCAAAATGCCTGTCAGTTTTGAACTTGGTAATATCGGAAACCACCCATTTGACCAATTCACTTCGTTCGCCAAGCCTGGCTTTTGCTTTGTTGATCGCCGCTTCAGAAATATCCAACACGGTAATATCCTGAAACCCCTCCTGTATAAGAAAATCCACCAGGTTACTGTCGCCGCCGCCAATATCAATGATACTGGAACTTTTAGATAACCGGAACCCGTGGATAAAATCCAGGGATGTTTGAGGAACAACTTGCGTCCAGCTCACCTGATCCGAAGTTTTATTGGAATAGACATTATCCCAATGTGCTTTTTGATTACCTTTCATGAATAAACAGAATTATATAACATTAAAGGTCATCATAAATTTGCTCAAATGAAAACTAAAACACTTCTAACCCTATGCATCCTGGTAATTGCCGGGTTATGTTCTTCCTCAGCTCAAGCGCAGACGTCCCCGGTAGCTTTACCTTCCGCCCTTAATAATTATCCCTGGACAGACCGTGACCTAATGGCGCCGGCTTTACTCGCCGCAAATATTAAAGAACACCCGGCTGAACTGCCGCTGATCCTTAATATAGGCGCAGTTGAAGACATTAAAGGGGCAAAACATATTGGTGCAGCGGGTAAAACAGAAAATCTAAAAGCACTGAAAGCTATGGTAGCTACACTGCCTAAAAACAGGGACATCGTCATCTATTGCGGGTGTTGCCCTTTCACCAAATGCCCTAACATCAGGCCTGCTTTCCAGGAATTGAAGAAAATGGGATTTACCCATGTTAAATTGTTAAATCTTCCGGTCAACCTGCAAACCAATTGGATCGCTAAAGGATATCCATTAGCGGGAAGCTAATCAAGTCGGCTACCTTTATCTTCGTGATTCAAATGAATAAAGCAGTTCAGTTGGCGTTGCTAAAGGCTTAACTTTCCAAAATTCATATATTAGTAAAATGAGAAGGATAAGTTTTTTTGTACTATCATTTACAATGGTACTAACGTTAAGTTCCCTGTCAGACGAACGGAATTTAATCGGTGAGGGCCAGCAACCACAGGTCAGCATAGACAACAAAGGATTATTCGGGTTATATTCGGATCTGCCGACCAGATATTTTGTGCTGTTTCAACCGATCATGGCGGATCGTTCACCAAGTCCGTACTCGTTGCCAAATTACCCGAAATACACTTGGGTATGGCAAGAGGCCCGCAATTAACCAGCTCAAAAAACTTTTCGGTGATCACCGCTATGGATAAATCCGGGAATATCTACTGGTATCGTCTTGCTCATGCTACCGGCAAATGGAAAAGCAAAGCATGGGACGGGTAAACGATCAGCCGGGGTCAGCCCCCGAGGGATTGATGAGCATTGCCGCTGACGATCAGGATCATTTTTACGCGGCCTGACTCGACATCCGAGCAGCAAAGCAAAACCAGATCTATTTTTCTTCCCTATCGGGTAAAGCACTTAACTGGTCTAAAAACACGATGGTCTATCACTCACCCGACCAGCATGTTTGTGAGTGCTGTAAGCCCAGTATAGCGGTACAGGGTTCTTCGGTCGCTATCATGTTCCGCAACTGGCTGAACGGTTCGCGTGACCTGTATGTAACCCGCTCGTCAAATATGGGGCAAACCTTTGCGGCAGCGCAAAAGATGGGCATGGATACCAGGAAACTGAACGGCTGCCCGATGGATGGCGGGGGCCTGCGAATCAGCCCGGCCAGCGCGGTGCAGACAGTATGGCAGCGGAAAGGCAATATTTACTATGCAGCTCCCGGTGAGCCGGAAACCTACCTGGCGAGGGGAAGAACCTGTAGTATTGCCGGCAGCGGAACGAATCCACTGATCACCTACCAGAACAGCGACACCCTAAACATGATTGCATTCCCTCAAAAAACACCAAGGATGATCGGAACCGGCGGCTATGTGAAAGCTGTGCAGCTAAGCGCAACCGGCAATCTTTTCGTTTGGGAACAGAAGAACCAGATCAGGTTTCGAAAAATGTAAAAACTAAACTTTTCGAAAATAAGCATGGTTATATTGGTTGCCCCACAGGCAGGCGATCTTTTCCGGCTTATCCGCAAAAAATTCATCATAAGCCAGTTTAACGCCGGGGTTAATATCCAGGCCTTCAACGCCGGTGGAGGCATCAAAATAATCCATCATGATACAGACCGAATTTTTCGGCATCCGGGGGTAAATACTTTCGAAACAATGCAGCATTACAGCTTATGCTCCATTTTATCCCCGCCGAAACCGCAGTCGATGTGCACAAAAGCTATTTCCGCGGGCAATTCACCCGGCAGGGTTCTTTTAAAATCCCCTTTATGCACAATCGGCTGCTTTAGCTTTGCCTTGTTAAAGTTGGCTTTTAACTCATCTTCAACGCTGCCCTTAACCTTAAAGGACGCGAAAAAACTGTCGTAAAGGTGCAATTGCTTGTCAGAGGCATTCAGCTCGATCACCTTTTCAAAAATAAGCGCACATTGCCCGGTGAAACACCCTAATTCAACTACGTCACCGGGTACCCCGTTAAAAATGACCTAATCCAGCAAGTGGTAATTATTGATCCGCTGCTCGGGCGTATTCACATCTATATTAGTATCGAGCTGCTGTGTTTAGACATTAGTTTATACTATCAACTAATATTCAATGATAGGAAATTAGTTTTAAAATCCATCGGAAAAAATAATGCGGTATTCTGTAAACTTTTAGCAGAATCCTGTAAAGCCTATGATCCTGCGCAGGGGTAAATTTGTAGGGTAAATAAAAAAGATGGCAGCAGAAACTATTATCACACAGACTTTCCCCGTTACCAGCATGACCTGCGCAGGTTGCGCTTCCAGCGTAGAGTCGATGATCGGCGTACAAAAAGGCGTCGAAAAAGCAGAAGTGAACTTTGCAACGCAAACAGTTAAGGTCGCCTATCACCCGGATATCGTTCAGCCTGAAAGCTTAAAGCAGGCTGTACAATCAATCGGTTATGACCTTATCATCGATACCGTAAACGGAAAAGAAAAGCAGGAACAGGCACAGCGGGATCATTACCTGGAACTGAAAAGAAATATCATCTGGGCCGGTATGCTGACCCTGCCTGTTGTCGCAATCGGTATGTTTTTTATGAACATCCCTTACGCTAATTATATCATGCTGGTATTAACTGCCCCCGTCCTGTTTATCGCCGGCAAAAATTTTTTTACCGGCGCGTGGAAGCAGGCAAAACACAGGCGGGCGAATATGGATACGCTGGTAGCGATGAGTACCGGGATTGCTTTTCTATTCAGCGTTTTCAATACGGTCTACCCGGAGTTCTGGCACCGCAGGGGCCTGCACCCCCATGTTTATTACGAGGCAGCTTCGGTTGTAATCGTATTTATTATGCTGGGGAAACTATTGGAAGACCGTGCGAAATCCAATACTTCTTCCGCAATCAAAAAGCTGATCGGACTACAGCCAAAGACAGTATTGCTGATTACGCAGGAAGGTGAAAAAATTACGCCTGTAGAAGAAGTAAATATCGGCGACTTGCTGCTGGTCCGTCCGGGCGAAAAGATCCCGGTGGATGGCATCGTGGAGCAGGGTAGCTCTTACATCGACGAGAGCATGATCAGCGGCGAAGCCGTCGCGGTAGAAAAAAAGACAGGCGACCGCGTTTTTGCGGGGACGATAAATCAAAAAGGCAGTTTTCGGTTCCGCGCAGAAAAGGTCGGCAGTGAAACCCTGTTAGGGCAGATCATCAGCCTGGTGCAGGAAGCACAGGGCTCTAAAGCGCCGGTACAAAAAATGGTGGATAAGATTGCCGGAGTCTTTGTTCCGGTGGTGATGCTCATCGCCTTACTGACTTTGGGCGCCTGGCTGTTCTTTGGCGGCCAGCAAGCCCTGACACAGGGGCTCCTGGCTATGGTGACCGTATTGGTGATCGCCTGTCCCTGCGCTTTAGGGCTGGCTACACCAACGGCTGTTATGGTGGGGATCGGCAAAGGAGCCGAAAACGGCATCCTGATCAAAGATGCGGAAGCCCTGGAACTGGGCTATAAAGTGAACGCGGTCATTTTTGATAAGACAGGAACGATCACGGAAGGCAAGCCCGTGGTCACCGAGCTGATCTGGGCAAAACAGGCAGCCGGTGAAAAAGAAACTTTAGGGGCGATATTGTTAGCGCTGGAGCAGCAATCGGAACATCCGCTGGCAACTGCGGTGGTCAGCTATTTGAAGGAACAAAAGATGGAGAGCGTATCGTCCAGTTACTTTCACAGTTTGACCGGCCAGGGTATCGAGGGATTGTTCAACGGGCAGCCTTTTTATGCCGGCAACCTGAAACTGGTTGAATCCTGCAAGACCTTTGTTCCGGATGAACTCCGGGTGGCTGCCGATGCGCTTTCGCAAACAGGGAAAACGGTGATTTATTTTGCCTCTCATTTAACCGTATTGGCTATTGCAGCCCTGCAGGACCGGGTGAAAACCAGTTCTGCCAAAGCCATCACAGAGTTGAAGGCTGCAGGGATCGCCGTCTACATGCTCACCGGCGACCATGCATCTACCGCTAAGCAGATCGGGAAAGAGGCAGGGATCAGCGAAATCATCGCGGGCGCCATGCCTGCCGATAAAGCGGAATTTGTAAAGACATTGCAAAGCCGCGGAAAGATCGTGGCAATGGTTGGCGATGGCATTAATGACAGCCAGGCGCTGGCACAGGCGGACCTTTCTATAGCGATGGGCCACGGTTCGGACATTGCCATAGATGTGGCAAAGATAACGCTGGTTTCTTCTGATCTTTTGCAGATACCCAAAGCGCTTAAATTGTCGAGGCTAACCGTGCGTACGATTCGGCAAAACCTGTTCTGGGCGTTTATTTATAACCTGATCGGCATACCGTTAGCTGCCGGTATTTTATACCCGGTGAACGGCTTCCTGCTCAACCCGATGATCGCGGGGGCGGCGATGGCGCTAAGCTCTGTGTCGGTTGTCAGTAACAGCCTGCGTCTTAAATATTCAAAAATTAATTTTTAATAGAAATAAACAAATGGAAACTTTAAAA
The DNA here is from genome assembly GCF_034345625.1 of Mucilaginibacter sp. 5C4. Classification (NCBI taxonomy): domain Bacteria; kingdom Pseudomonadati; phylum Bacteroidota; class Sphingobacteriia; order Sphingobacteriales; family Sphingobacteriaceae; genus Mucilaginibacter; species Mucilaginibacter sp. 5C4. The sequence goes on from NZ_CP133775.1 coordinate 194,812, forward strand.
TTCAAGACCACTATCAAATGCGGTGGGTGCATAGCAGGTGTTACCCCTGTCCTTAATGATATAGAAGGAATAGAAAAATGGGAAGTGGATACTGTGAACCCCGATAAAATCCTTACGGTAACGGCAGTAGCAGCATTGAAGCCGGATACAGTGATCACCGCACTGGCAGCCAAAGGCTACCGTGCGGAGGCCATATAGCTAAATCCGCTATGGATAAGTTCCCCGGACCGGTAGCTTCGGGGGACTTATATGATTATCAGTAAAATAAGCTAAATTTAAACAATTGTAACATTCTTGTGTAGTATTTAATAATGAGAAAATTAGGTGCTTTTAGCCTGGCTGCGTTTTACCTGTTGTTAACAACAGATATGTTCGTATGCCTGGTGCATTGTAGTGCCGAATATATGCTAGGAAAGCCCACACAGGCGATGGCCGCCCATAAAGACGATGATTATGATGGCCACGACCCTGGAGCGATGCTCCCTGCCGGACATGATGATGATAATGACAAGGGAAAAGCACACGATCATCAAAAACCCTGCGGAGAAGGAAAAGATTGCAGATGCTGTAATCAGCATGATAATTACGTCGTTAAGGAAAATACCTCCGGATCGGCTGAACTTCAGCTGACCGCGTTACAGGTTGCTATAATCCCCTTACCATACCATGCGCTGGCACCGGTGCACGGCATATACCAGGCCAAAGTATCATGGCTTAATGCGACGGGACCGCCGCGCGCTGCCGAACAGCCATTATTTATTAAATTCCGCTCTCTTCTGATCTGATTCAAGCTTTGCTGCAATTTTGCGGCCTGAAGTACTATTGCCTTCACTTTATTTTAGCTTGAATTAAATATGACACTATATATCAAAAATATGGTTTGCGACCGCTGCATTATGGTCGTTAAACAACAACTGGAAAACTCAGGTTTCCGTATTATTTCGATAACGCTGGGTAGCGCCGTTGTCCAGCCCGAGCCTGATGCTATTCAGTTAAGTTCTATTTCTTCCTCCCTGAAGCTACTTGGCTTTGAGCTGATCGATAATGAAAAGGACCGCGTTGTACAGCGTATTAAGGACCTGATCATTGAAAAAATACATCACACTGACCTTGCGGATAGCCACCTCAGTTTTTCAGATTACCTTTCCGACCGGGTGCATAAGGATTACACTTATCTCAGCCGGATGTTCTCGGAATCGGAAGATACGACCATTGAGAAGTTCATTATTCAGCAAAAGATAGAAAAGGTCAAAGAGCTGCTGGAATACGGCGAGCTCAATATGAATGAGATTGCGTGGAAGATGGGCTACAGCAGCAGCGCCCATCTGTCAGCTCAATTCAAAACGATAACAGGTTTAACACCGAGCCGATTCAAAGCATCTGAACACGGACAGCGTAAAGCCATTGATAAAATTTAACAGCCATCCTATGAAAAACTTACTCATAACTGCCATGGTGTTGCTGTGGCTACCTGCCATAGTGCAGGCCCAGACCATGAATATGGGCGACACAACGAAGACCAAAAAAAGCAAAAAAATGAACATGCCGATGAAGCATACCGAAATGAAGGGCATGAAAATGGCGGATACCACCAAAAAGGCTAAAGCCTCGAAAATGAGTATGCCCATGAAGCCTGGCCAGATGAAAGGCATGAAGATGCAGGGTATGCATAAAGATTCGTCTATGTCAGGCATGGATATGGGCGGGATGCAGATGGATGGTATGTCCATCAAAATGATGAGCAATTCGCAGTCGCTGAACCTGCCTATGACCAGGGACGGATCGGGAACTAGCTGGCTGCCGGATGCCTCACCCATGTACGGTATTATGCTCAACAGCGGCAAGTGGAGTTACATGCTGCATGGCAACGTTGCGCTACGTTATACCAAACAGGACCTGGGGGATAAAGGCAGCCGTGGTGGGGGAAAGTTCGATGCCCCCAATTGGTTTATGGGTATGGCACAGCGAAAAATTGGCACAAACGGCTTGTTGCACTTCAACCTGATGATGTCGCTTGACCGGCTGACGGAGGGTGGTGGCGGTTACCCGTTACTGTTCCAGACCGGAGAAAGCTGGAAAGGTTCCCCGCTGATCGATCACCAGCACCCGCATGATCTTTTCTCAGAATTATCTGCCAGTTATGCCTACGCTTTTTCGAAAAAGACGGATCTGAGCATTTATGTGGGCTATCCCGGTGAACCGGCATTAGGACCGGTGGCGTTCATGCACCGTCCATCGGCCATGTCCAATCCCGATGCACCGATCAGTCACCATTGGTCCGATGCTACTCATATCACCTTTGGGGTGGCCACGGTCGGCTTCCGGTTCTATGATTTTAAGATCGAAGCCTCCTCTTTTACAGGCAGGGAGCCTAACGAGAACCGTTTTAATTTTGATAAGCCAAGATTTGATTCCTGGAGCGGGCGATTAAATTATAACCCTTCGGCGAACTGGGCCTTACAGGTTTCCCACGGCTTCATCAAGAGCCCGGAAGATCTGCACCCGGAGGAAAATGTTTACCGCACAACGGCGTCCGCCACTTACAGTATGCCTTTCGGGGATGAAAAAACGTTCAATGCGACAGCGCTATGGGGGTTAAATAAAACGCCTGAGCAGCAGGGTAATCATTCCGCCTTGCTGGAGGGTGATGTGCGTATGAGAAAAATCGCAGTCTACGCCCGTTATGAATTTGTGCAGAAAACCACCGAAGAATTGGTGCTGAATCCCCTGGCGTACGGCGATAACACCATTTTCCCCATAAATGCGATCAGCCTGGGGCTCACTTATGACCTGGCAAAACTTGGCCCGCTGAACCTTGCTGCCGGAGGGCAGCTGACCTACTATGCCGCCGACAGCAAACTGAACAGCCTGTACGGCAAAAACCCCATGGGCGGACAGGTTTTCCTGCGCCTGTATCCGCGCATGATGAAAATGAAAATGTAAAAACCTATTGTAAACCATTAAAACGATCAATTATGTCACATCAATAATTTAAAGACTGTATAGCGGCCTGCCTGGCCTGTGCAGTCGCCTGCAACCATTGTGCAACTTCGTGCCTCAGTGAAAAGGATGTAAAAATGATGGCCAGATGTATCGGTCTCGACCTCGAATGCGCAGCGGTCTGCCGCTCTGCTGCCGAACTCATGAGCCTGGGAAGCGACTACAGTGCGCGGCTTTGCCGGATCTGTGCCGATGCATGCAAGGCCTGTGCAGAAGAATGCGGAAAGCATGACATGGCGCACTGCCAGGAATGCGCAGCGGCTTGCCGGGAGTGCGCTTCGGCTTGTGAAGCGATGGCGACAGCCGCCTGATTTCAACAGGCACCTGACGCCAAAGACGCCCAGGTTCCTGTTAGCAGGTTTAAAAACATGATTTGATCAAAAAAATTTAAAAATTCGGACAGGCCTTCGATTAATGATCTTTTGACGATAACTTCCACGAATGGCATTGCGATGGTAAAACCTTCGCAGAAGCAGAAATAGTCCAGATTGTTAAAATCACTCAGGATAATATAAAGGAATGGCTGGACCAGGGCGATATTCCCCTTATCCTTGCAGAATAACACTTGGAAATCATATAACTGAATTATACCTGAGCGATGAACGAATATCGTGTCGATAGTAAATACCTGCATTGATATTTTGCCAGGGTACTTATATGCGGCGGGAACAGCTAATGATGGTATGAGAAGAAAAACGCCCCCAGATTTATAAGGCCTGGGATATTTTGATCAGATTAATATAGTTTGTTTTAACTTATTTAAATTAGGGATTCCGTTACATGCGGGCAGCCCATTTAAAACATATGAATGAACATTTACAATCTATAATCAGCCAATACAAAAACGACAGGGAATCGGTTTATAATACCTGGTTCATTAATAATGAAGAGCGATTGAAGGCCTTTCGTTCGATCCGGCGGGGTGTCCTGCAGGTTATCGACGACATCAAGAGCAAACTTTTTGGCAACGACTTCAAAGGAACCTCACTGAAATTTGTGCTTTCCTGTATTACGGAACAGAAACAGGTTTTTGAAGGTGCTTCGCACCCTTTTACTGGAAACCTAAATTGAGAATACCAGACATTCATGAGAACCAGGCGAATAAAATAGTGTTCGGACAGTTCCTTGAAAACTGCATCCATGCCAAAAACGAGCAGCAGGTGGTCAACGAAATTGAAAAACCGGATGCGCTGAAGATCAAGGGCCTTGGCCCTGCTGTAGCCAGTATCCTGTATTTTCTGCACCCTACCTGGATACCGCCGTTTAACACGGCGATCATTAACGGGTTTAATTACCTGTTCAAGGATAAAAAGAAATTGGGGAGCTGGAGCGAATATCTGAAGATCAGGAAAGTTATTATGGATATGAACCGGAAGCACTCCAATGAGTTGTCGCCAGATACCGGTGCTTTTGCCAGGCTGCTTTTTGAGATCGGGACGCAGAAACTGCTTTTGGGCAAAGACGAGTACCTGTCGGAGACGGAGCGGAGCCGGCTGGAAAAACTCATCGAAAAGCGGCATAAGAACAAACGTACGGAAATGGCGGATGAGCATCTTCATAATGAAATGCAATATCACCTGTTGAAGATCGGGCATGCACTGGGCTACGATGTCATCGCGGCATCAAACGACCGTTCTAAAAGCTGGGATGGAAATAAGTTCAGCTTTATTTCGCTGGCTGACTTTCCGCAACTCGCCCTTGAAAAAGAAGTGCTGAACACTGTCAAACTGATCGACGTACTTTGGTTTCAAAAAGGCACATCAAAAGTGACCGCTGCCTTTGAAGTGGAAAAAACCACCAGTATCTATTCTGGCATCCTGCGTTTAACGGACCTGAGCTGCAGCCTGAATAATAAGGAGGAAGTGCTCTATCTCGTCGTTCCTGATCAGCGGGAGAAAGATGTGCTCATGCAGCTTTCCAGGCCATCGATCCGGCAGGGAAATATGGAAATGAAATATATCTGTTTTTCGGACCTGCGGCAGCATTGCGACGCGCTTTTCAAATTTGGCGACGATCATGCGATCATGCAAAAGATAGCAAGAGTAGCGGTTTGATCAATTTACATCAAAATATAAGAATATGACGGAATTATATAAATCCGTCGCCTTACTAATTTTTAAATTTGTATGGAAATGAAATGTAAAGCACTGATATTGTTATTTGTATTCCTGCTCAACACGGTCGCCGGGTTCAGCTGTGCCTTACATATGGCGCATCAGGAACATAATGAGGTGAAAGGACATCACGGGCACCAGCACGCCATCGAATCTGCGGTTCACCAACATACTGCAAACAAGATCATCCTGTCACCAAACGACCCCTGCTGCCAGGGTGCCGTCAATAACTTTATTTCGCAGGCTAAACAAATTCCGGCCAGCAATACCACCGTGCTTATACCACCCTTTTTCTTTATCAGTCATCCTATTGATTTTTTTCTGAATCCGGTAACTGATGTGTGCTTAACCCAACTCAAAGTTACGGATGAGCGGCGACGGCCCCCTGACACGGATATCCGGGTTTCCATACAAAGTTTCCTGATCTGATTAGAATAGTCTGAATCTATCGTGGCTACGCCATGCCTTTATAGTATACTATGTCAATAATCAATTTAAAAGATCATGAAAAAAATATTTTTAATGGCCGCGCTGATCGCGACCGCGTTTACCCAACAACTTTTCGCTCAAGGTGCCAAATCAACCGCACTTAGCCCGCTGCTGACTTCCTATTATAGCGTGAAAAATGCACTCATTGCTTCCGCAAGTCCTGAGGCGGCTACCGGCTCAGCTGAATTTGTGAAATTATTGAGCGCAGTGGACATGAAATCACTCCCGGTAGCTGATATGGAAGCGTTTATGTCCTTACAGGAAAAATTGTCGGCCGATGCCGGGCATATTGCTGAAAGCAAGGATATCGCCGTTCAAAGGGAGCAATTTGCCAATTTATCCGCCAACTTTTTCAAACTGGTTAAGGCCGTTAAACAGACCGATCAGGCTGTTTACTATGACTACTGCCCGATGAAAAAGAGTTACTGGCTATCTGCTGATGCCCAAATCAAAAACCCATATTATGGCAACCAGATGCTTACCTGCGGCAAAGTGAGCGAAACCCTGAACAAATAATCAACGGGAGTAATGAACACCGTGCTAAATGAATTTACTTCGTTTAGCACGGCTATTATGTTACCATAGAAATTACATCATGAAAAATCTGATCATCGTCGTTGCTTTTGCTGCAACTTCATTAACCATAGCAGCCTGCAATAATTCAAATAAGCCTGCTGCATCAAGCACAACTGACACTAATAAAATGGCCTCCGCAACCGGAAAACAGGCAGCTCAAACAGCACCCGCTTCAGCAGTAAAAGGTATTCTGGACAATTACCTGCAATTAAAGAATGCGCTCGCCGCTGATAACAGCGAGGATGCTGCCACCGCCGGGAAAGCAATCGCGGCGGGCTTCGCTAAATTTGACCAATCCGCGCTGACAATAACTCAAAAGAAGTCTTTTGCCGACATTCAAGGGGATGCTAAAGAAATGGCCGAACATATCGGCGAAAGCGCCGGGAAGTTACCCCACCAGCGGGAGCATTTCGAGATGCTGAGCCAGGATATGGTCGATCTTGTTAAACTATTCGGCGCGGGACAACCCTTATACGTTGATCATTGCCCGATGTATAACAATAACAAAGGGGCTGACTGGCTAAGCGAAACCAAAGCGATCAAAAACCCCTACCTGGGTACTAAAATGCCAACCTGCGGGTCTGTTAAAGAAGAACTCAAATAAGCCATGAAACAGATGTTCAAACGTTTGCCCGGTGTAGCGCTACTTTTGTTCATCGCTATACAGTTCATCCCCCGTGGCTATAACGAAGCAGGCAATACGGCTGTCCATGATATCGCCGGCGTTTATCATATACCTGCCGGTGTCGGGCTGATCCTGAAAAGATCCTGTTATGATTGCCATAGCAATCAAACGATATACCCCTGGTATGCCAGGCTACAGCCGGTAAGGTTGTTGATGGATCAGCATGTGCGGGATGGAAGGGTTGAATTAAACTTTAATGCGTTCGGAACTTATAGCGCCCGAAAACAAAGGAGCAAATTGCGGGCGATAGGTGAAAGCCTGGACGAGGGTTCCATGCCTTTGTCTTCCTACACGCTGCTTCACCGGGACGCGATCCTTTCCAGGGCGGAACAGCTATTATTAATGAACTGGGTTAAACAAACATCGGATAGCCTGTAGAAAAAATAAAGATGAAGAAAATACTGATCATAGCGCTGCTGCTTTGCCTCAGGCAGGTAGTATTTGCACAAAACGATATGCAAAATATGAGCGGGATGCAAAAACAGCAGCCCATTACCTATACCTGCCCGATGCACCCGGACATCCATGCTGCGAAACGGGGCAATTGCCCGAAATGCGGCATGAAACTGATCAGGGAAAAGCCGAAAGCTGCCGCTAAAAAAGCTGCCAAAGTGGACATGCCCTTAAAGGAAAAGAACACGAAATTGGATGGCATGGCAATGGGAAGAAAACCGGCAGTGCTGGCCGGGACCTACACCTGCCCGATGCATCCGGACATCCATTCCGCGCAACCGGGTAATTGCCCTAAATGCGGGATGAAACTGGTTAAAGAACCATCAAAATCCATGGAAATGCCGGACGGTATGAATATGCCGGTGGCTGATAGCACAAAAAAGAACGGACAAATGACCGGCATGAAAATGGACGGTATGGATATGCCTGCGGGGTCGGTCGAAATTCAAGCCGCGAAAGACCGCCTGGGGTTTATCAAAACAGTCGCAGCCAAATATCCTCCGCGTACCGTGCGTTATGACCTCTATATCGCCGATACATCCGTGACTTACGGGGGAAAGCCTAAGCGGGCCATTGCCGTTAACGGGAGCATCCCGATGCCGACGCTGACCTTTACCGAAGGAGATACGGCAGAGATCTATGTACATAACAGACTTAAAGAGGAAACCTCGCTGCACTGGCACGGACTTTTCCTGCCGAACCGTTATGACGGTGTTCCCAATATGACGCAGATGCCGATCCCGCCCGGGGCGACGCACCTGTATAAATTCCCCATCAAACAGCATGGTACCCACTGGTACCATAGCCACACGGGCTTACAGGAGCAGATTGGGATGTACGGCGCTTTTATCATGAATAAACGTCAGGAATGGGATATACCAACCATCCCGCTGGTGTTAAGTGACTGGACCAATATGAACCCCAAAGAGGTATCTCGCAGTCTCCATGCCGCAACTGATTGGTTTGCCATCAAAAAAGGCACCACACAAAGTTATCTGGAGGCCATTCAAACCGGGCATTTTAAAACCAAGGTAGGCAATGAATGGAAGCGGATGAATGCAATGGATGTGAGCGACGTTTACTATGACAAGTTTCTGATCAATGGTGAAAATCAAAACGAACAGCCTCATTTTAAGGCAGGCGATAAGGTGCGGCTGCGGATCGCCAATGGCGGCGCGTCTTCTTATTTCTGGCTGAAGTACGCTGGCGGTAAAATGACCGTGGTAGCAACGGATGGTAACGATGTGGAACCCGTTGAAGTGGACCGACTGATCATAGCTGTTTCCGAAACTTATGATGTGGTGGTGACCATCCCGGAGAACAAAAGTTACGAGTTCCTGGTCACCCCTGAGGACCGCACCAAATCCGCATCGCTTTGGCTGGGTAAAGGGGAAAAGGTTTATGCGGGCAAAATGCCCAAGCTGAAGTATTTCGCCGGGATGAAAATGATGAATGACATGATGGATATGAACGGCAATATGGTGCAAATGGACGGAATGGCCATGCAAAACCAGATCATGGACATGAATACGGTTATGTACCCGGAAATCACCGGTGAGGAAAAGCCCAAAACTGATGACAAAAAAAGCAGTATGCCGGGTATGCAGATGGGGAATGATAAAAGCATGTCAGGCATGAACATGGCGGCGGATAATCCTGATATCGTCACCCTTAATTATACGATGCTCCGTGATCCAAATAAAACTACTTTACCTAAAGGTCCGATGAGGGAATTAAAATTTGATCTGACCGGGAACATGAACAGGTATGTCTGGACATTGGATAATAAAACCGTATCCGAATCAGATAAGATCCTGATCAAAAAAGGCGAGAACCTCCGTATCATTTTATATAATAACAGCATGATGCGGCACCCGATGCACCTGCATGGACACGACTTCCGGGTGCTGAACGGGCAGGATGAAAACGCCCCTATGAAAAATGTGATCGACATTATGCCTATGGAAAGGGACACTATAGAATTCGCCGCTAATGAGCAGGGCGGCGACTGGTTCTTTCACTGCCACATACTTTATCACATGATGAGCGGTATGGGCCGTGTGTTCAGCTATGAAAACTCTCCACCCAATCCGGACGTTCCTGATCCGAAACTGGCGCAACGAAAGTTATTCTGGGACGACCAGATGCCCCACCTGATGGGCAAAGTCGGCCTGGAAAGCAACGGTACTGACGGGCAATTAATGCTGGGTGGTACCCGCTGGAAAGCGACTACGATGTGGCACCTGGGCACGGGCGCGATGATGGGTTATGAAAGTGAAACAACGGTGGGCCGTTATATTGGGCGAAACCAATGGCTGTTCCCTTATGTGGGCTTTGATTACCACTACAAAAAGTTTAACCCTGATGAAAAGAATATTTTTGGCAGCGATTACAAGAACCTTTTCGGCCAGGTCAGTAATAAGGAAAACCGGCACACGGTGGTTGCGGGTATAGCGTATACGCTACCTATGCTATTTGTGGCTGATATGCGGATCGACGGCAATGGTAAACTGCGCTTCCAGTTGGGACGAGAAGATATCCCGATAGCGCAGAGGCTGCGCATGACGCTCATTATCAACACCGACAAGGAGTACACAGCAGGTTTGCGGTATATCATCACCAAATACTTTTCATTGTCCACCCATTATGATAGTGACATGGGGTTAGGAGGTGGTCTGACACTAACCTATTAAATTTGATAACCGGCCAATAATAATATGACACACATCATTCGACCTTTTATTAGGAATTAACAGATTTGTTTGGTTATTCCATTTTAGGTTTAATCATTAAACTAAAGATCATGGTGTACTATGGAAATTTTGGAGGAATGCATCTGATATGGTGGTTCGTTTAGATGATCATGCTATTCTGGATATTCGCAACACCTTATGATATTCCGGGTCAGCGCCGGCGAAAAGACACGCCATTAAACATGCTGCAAAAGCGATTTTCTGCCGGTGAGATTACCACGATAGCATACCAAGAAAAGAAAAGGATCCTTGAAGCGGATTTAGCCAACTAAATTAAAAACTATGGATATGAACAAAATGCCGGAAGGTATGGATCACAGTAAAATGCACAAGGGTCATGACCCGCACATGGGTATGTCAGAGCATAACCACCATGCTATGATGATCGCTGATTTTAAAAAGCGGTTTTATGTGGTGCTGGTGTTGACCATTCCTATTATGCTCTTATCAACCATGATACAGCATTTTATGAGGGTTAACTGGGCTTTTATCGGGTCTTCCTACATTTTGTTCGCCTTGTCCTCGGTTGTATTTGTGTATGGTGGCTGGCCATTTTTAACAGGTTTGGTAGATGAGGTGAAGGCTAAGAATCCCGGCATGATGTTCCTGATCGGTTTTGCGATAACTGTTGCCTACAGCTACAGCGTAGCTATTGTATTCGGTTTGAAAGGGATGGATTTCTTTTGGGAACTGGCTACCCTTATTTTGATCATGCTATTAGGGCATTGGATAGAAATGCGTTCGGTAATGGGCGCGTCAAATGAACTGGAGTTATTAGTCCAATTAATGCCAGCTGATGCACACATGGTAATGCCGGATATGGTGCATGATGTAAAGACAGATACGCTAAAGGAGAATGATATTATCCTGATCAAGCCCGGCGAGAAGGTCGCGGCTGACGGGATCATACTGGAGGGCGAGAGTTACCTGAACGAATCCATGCTGACGGGTGAATCAAAGCCGGTATTGAAAGTTAAAGGCGACAAAGTGATCGCCGGTTCGATTAACGGTAATGGCTCTTTTAAAGTTACCGTATCTCATGCTGCCAAAGATTCCTATTTGTCGCAGGTGGTAAAATTGGTCGATGATGCGCAAAAGTCAAAATCCCAGACACAGTTGCTGGCGGATACTGCCGCAAAATGGTTAACGGTGATCGCGTTGGTTACGGGCATCGGTACATTCTTGTATTGGTATTTAACCGGCCAAACCTTAGCGTTTGCGATGGAGCGGATGGTAACAGTAATTGTTATTTGCTGCCCCCATGCTTTAGGTTTGGCCGTTCCGCTTGTGGTGGCTAAGTCAACGGCTTTATCGGCCAAACACGGTTTACTGATCAAAAACCGGACGGCCTTTGAGAACGCAAGGAAGATCACCACCATTGTTTTCGATAAAACGGGGACGCTAACTGTAGGCAAGTTTGAAGTATCCAAAGTGGTTTCCTTAAATAAGGACATTAAGGAAGATGAACTGATACGTTTGGCGTCGGCCTTAGAGCAAAAATCTGAGCATCCCATTGCTACAGGCATCCTGCAAAAAATTAAAGACTTAAAACTGTCTATTCCACAAGCCGAAAACTTTAAGGCGATCACGGGCCAAGGTGTGGAAGCGACCGTAGAAGGCAAAAAGCTATTGGTGGTTAGCCCTGGTTATTTACAAGAAAATAAGGTAACGCTGCCGGATGGTTTTACTGCAAATGATACAGAAACTGTAGTATTTGTACTAATTGAAAACGAGTTGGCAGGATATATTGCATTATCCGATGAAATACGTCCTGAATCTGCGGAAGCGATAAAAACGTTGAAGGAAGAAAAAATCAAATCTATCCTGCTAACGGGTGACAATAACAAGGTAGCTGCCAGTGTGAGTAAAACTTTGGGTATGGATAGTTTTATTGCCGAAGTATTGCCACATCAGAAATTGGAGAAGATAAAAGAATTGCAAAGCAAAGGTGAGTTTGTGGCGATGACCGGGGACGGGGTAAATGATGCGCCTGCACTTGCACAGGCGGATATTGGTATCGCTGTAGGTTCTGGTAGTGATATCGCCGCAGAAACCGCAGGAATCGTTTTAGTAAATAGTAATCCAAAAGATATTGTAAGCCTGATCATGTTTGGTAAAGCAACTTACCATAAAATGATACAGAACCTTATTTGGGCAACAGGATATAACGTGGTCGCTTTGCCATTGGCAGCGGGGGTATTATATAACCAGGGTATTGTATTAAGCCCGGCAGCGGGTGCAGTATTAATGACCGTCAGTACAGTGGTGGTAGCTATTAACGCAAGTCTACTAAAAGTAAAAAGCTAAGTTTTAAACGTGGCTCGATTAGTGGGTATATATAAGAAAACTAACCAAAAAAAACATGAAAAAAATTATGATCACCTTAATTGCTGTTACACTGAGTTGTAGCGCAATGGCACAAACCAAAATGGCCGACACCTCTATGCATAAGATGTCGCACATGTCTATGAAAAAAATGAACCACTCCGCGATGATGATGGACGGTAAAATGATGACCATGATGCACGGTAAAAGTATGCCAATGACCAAAATGATGACCATGAGCAATGGAACTATGGTGATGACAGACGGTACCGTGAAAATGAAAGGCGGCAAAACCATGATGCTAAAAGAAGGGCAATGTGTGATGATGAATGGTAAGGTTATGAAAATGCCGATGAAAAAAGGCATGATGGATGATAAGATGAAAATGTAGTTGCATCCGTCTAAAAACCCGGCTGATACTTTATAATCAGCCGGGTTTACTTAAACTTTTTTATTAGTTTTATGTAAGCTTTTTGAAACATTTGCGACTAAGTCAAAGTGAAGCACGAATAATTTTCTAAACGAAGTTTAAAAAATAAGATAGCACGCAAAATTATAAATTAATTATCTTCGATTTGTGAAACGGACCACGCTCATTTTATTAACGGCCATTTATCTCTTATCCTGCGTGGGTATCGGGGTGAACCGTTTTTATTGCTGTGGTAAACTAGCCTCGGTAACCCTTACCTATGCCACGCCGGATAATAATCCGAAGGAAGGTGGCGCAGGGGACAATTGCTGCAAACATGAGAAGCAAAGTTTCAAGGTAAAGGACAGTCATTTCAGCGTAATTGCTACTGCTTTAGACCATCCTGCACCGGTATTGATCCCTTATGTGGTAATTCCGTTCCATGAACTACCATTAACGCAAGTCCAAACAAAGATTCTATATTATGGCAATGCCCCACCCGGACATTCCGATAAGCCTGCTTATACCCTGAACTGTACTTACAGGATCTGACCCTGAACATCCCTATAGTCCTGCTTTCCTGCACCGGGCTATAATTCCATTGTAATCCATCTTAATTTATAATTCACGCACAGGCTTTGCCTATGCTATTCTCCATTTTTAATTTAAAAAAATCATGAAAAAAGTAACATTGATGGCTATTGCCATTCTGTTTTCTGCCGCAACCGTTTTTGCCGGCGACACCCACACTGGTAAAATGGCTGCTGACACCACTAAAAAAGTAAACCCTGCAAAAGTGCAGTACACCTGTACCATGCACCCCGAAGTATTGAGCGACAAGCCGGGCAAATGCTCGAAATGCGGTATGGCGCTGGTTAAAAAAACCGCTGTCAAAAAGAAACCCGCAGCAAAAATGAAAATGTAATTCCATTCAGCCCCCGTTCGCCAAAGGCGGGCGAGAGGCTGATTAAAGCAATTAAGATGATTAATCAACTTATTTCCCTATCCTTAAAAAACAGGTATATCGTTCTGCTGATCGCCATAGCCCTCTTCGGATGGGGAACCTATGCGGTGAAGGAGAACCCGATTGATGCCATACCCGATTTGTCGGACAACCAGGTGATTGTATTTACAGAATGGCAAGGCCGCAGCCCCCAGATCATGGAAGACCAGGTAACTTACCCGTTGGTGAGTAATTTGCAGGGTATCCCCAAAGTAAAAGCCATCCGGGCTACTTCCATGTTCGGGATGAGCTTTGTATATATTATTTTTGAAGAGAAGGCTGATGTGTACTGGGCGCGAAGCCGGGTACTGGAACGCTTGAACTATGCACAGCGCTTATTGCCGCGGGGCATTACCCCAACACTGGGGCCTGATGGTACCGGTGTTGGCCATGTGCTGTGGTACACTTTGGATGCGAAAAGCATCGACCTCGGCGAACAACGGGCTTTACAGGATTGGTACGTAAAACTGGGGCTGCAAACTGTTCCAGGAGTAAGTGAAGTTGCCTCCTTCGGCGGATTTGAAAAACAATACCAGGTCAGCATCGACCCGCATAAGCTCAATTATTACAATATCCCCTTATCGCAGGTACTCAAAGCGGTAAAAAGCAACAACAATGACGTAGGCGGCCGCAAGTTTGAAATGAACGGTAGCGGTTACATTGTTCGTGGGCTGGGGTACATTAAATCCTTAACCGATGTAGAAAACATCAGTGTCGGCGTAATTAAAACCGTCCCTGTCAGGATAAAGGATATTGCTACCGTGCAAATGGGTGGTGATGAACGCCTGGGCATCTTTGACCAGAACGGCGAGGGTGAAGCCGTCGGCGGCATCGTAGTGATGCGTTACGGCGAGAATGCCGATAAAGTGATCCATGCGGTCAAGGATAAAATGGCGGACATTCAAAAGGGCCTGCCGCCGGGCGTAAAGTTCAAGATCGCTTATGACCGCAGCGAGCTCATTGAAAGCGCGGTTAATTCCGTTAAACATACCCTCATTGAGGAAATGATCACGGTATCTATTATCGTTATCCTGTTCCTGTTTAGCTGGCGCAGCGCGTTAAGCATCATTATACAAATACCCATCACGATAGCGACCAGCTTTATTTTATTGAACGCTTTGGGCATCAGTTCCAATATTATGTCCTTAACCGGTATCGCCCTGGCTATCGGGGTGATCGTGGATAATGGTATTATCATGGTAGAAAACTCACACCGCAATTTAGCCATTGCACAAGAAAAAGAAAAATCATGACTACAGCAGAAAGAATCAGGATCATAGAAGCCTCCTGTAAGCAGGTTGGCCGTGGCGTTTTCTTTTCCACGCTGATCATCGTCGCTTCATTCCTCCCTGTGTTCTTACTGGAAGGACAGGAAGGCAAATTGTTCGGCCCTTTGGCCTGGACAAAAACATTTATACTGGCAATAGATGCCATATTAGCGGTAACACTTGCCCCGGTGCTGATCTCCTTTTTCCTGAAAGGAAAATTGCGGACAGACGATTATAACCCGCTGAACCGGGGACTGGAAAAGATCTATCGTCCGGTACTTAACTGGTGCGTGACCTGGCGTAAAACAACTATAGGGATTAATATCATAGCTTTGCTCGTTAGCATTCCGCTTTTACTAAGCCTCGGCAGCGAGTTCATGCCGCCTTTGGATGAAGGCACGATACTTTTCATGCCGGTTACCCAGCCTGATGTATCTAACGCTGAAGCCAAGCAATTGCTACAAGTGCAGGACAGGATCATTAAAAGTATCCCCGAAGTCGCGAACGTATTGGGCAAAGCAGGCCGGGCGAATACCGCTACAGATAACTCGCCGATCAGCATGACCGAAACCATCATCCTGTTAAAACCAAAAGATCAATGGCGCAAAGGCATCAAAAAAGAAGATATTATTAACGAACTAAACGCCAAGCTGCAAATACCCGGCGTGGTGAATGGCTGGACACAGCCCATCATTAACCGGATCAATATGCTTTCCACGGGTATCCGTACCGATGTCGGGCTTAAAATTTACGGGCAAAACCTGGATACCATTAATGTTTTGGCCAATCAAATGAAACAGGCGCTGCAAGGTTTAGCGGGTGTGAAGGATATGTATGTTGATCCGATCACAGGTGGTAAATATGTAGACATACAGGTAAACAAGGATGCCATCGGCAGGTACGGTTTAAGCGTTGACGACGTAAACGAAGTGGTTGAAAGCGCTTTGGGTGGCATGAATCTAACAACCACGATAGAGGGCAGGCAACGCTTCAGCGTGAATGTGCGGCTGGCACAGGATTACCGCAGCAACCTGGGGGCCATCAATAGGACGCTCGTACAAACACCAGCTTACGGGCCGGTGCCGCTATCAGCTGTGGCTGATATTAAGATCAGTGATGGCCCGGCCATGATCCAATCGGAAAATGCCCTGTTACGTGGCACGGTACTATTTAATGTGCGTGACCGTGACCTGGGCAGCACAGTGAAGGAAGCGCAGGAAAGGTTAAATACAATGGTCAAATCGTTGCCTAAAGGCTACTTCATCGAGTGGAGCGGTCAGTACGAGAACCTGATCCGTGCAGAGCATACGCTAAAACTGATCTTACCTGTGGTGCTCCTCATCATTTTTGCCTGCTTGTACTTCGCTTTTCATTCCATCCGGGAGGCCTTTTTTAGCCTCATTTCTATCCCATTCGCTTTGATCGGCGGTGCGTACATGGTGTATTTCTTCGGGGTGCATTTATCGGTTGCTGTGGCGGTTGGATTTATCGCGCTTTTTGGTATCGCCGTGGAGACGGGTATCGTGATGGTCATTTACCTGAATGATGCTATGCAGCAATTGACCGCATTAAAAGGAAACTTAAAGGAAACCATTACTAAAGAAGATTTGCGGCTTTATGTCATGAACGGCGCAGTAAAACGCCTGCGCCCAAAATTGATGACCGTTTGTGTTGCCCTGTTTGGTTTAGTACCGGTCTTATGGGCCACCGGTACAGGCAGCGATGTCATGCTGCCCATTGTGCTGCCGATGATCGGCGGCGTATTAACGTCTTCTACCCATATTTTATTGGTTACCCCGCTCATCTTTTTGATGGTGAAGGAATACGAGTTAAAGAAATACGGTAAACTGGAAGTATTGGAGGTAAAGGAATAAAATCATGAAAACAAGAAATCAAATTATAATTATCCTGCTCATCTGCTTGCCTGGCCTTGCCGTCCAGGCACAAACCCTGCCATTGGATAGTGTTTTAGTCAGAGTAGCAAGCAATCCTGCTTTACAGGCTTACGATGCCAGGATCAGCGCGCAGGATGCCTATGCGACCGGCGCGAGAAGCCTGGATGCACCCAAGATAAGTGCGGGCCAATACCAAACTCCTTACCAGATCAACCCTAATGGTGGCTCATTCATGATCCAGGCAGAACAAATATTCACCAATCCGGCTAAACTGCGGGCAAAGGAAGATTATATGAAAGGGATGTCTAAAGTAACTGCGGAAGATAAAAACTATCAAAAAAATCAACTCATCGGCCAGGCGAAGCAATATTATTACGAGCGCGTAGTGTTGGAAAAGAAACTGGTTCAATTACAACACACACAAGACTTAATGGAATATATGCTCAAAGATGCCAATATCCGGCTGACCTACGGGAAAGAAAAACTACCGAACATCTATAAGGCCAAAGCCGAGTTGTTTGCACTGGATAACACACGAGAGCAATTGAACAATGAGATCAGCCAGCGGAATATTATGCTTAATACGCTGATGAACCGGGATAAGCAAACCGTCTTCATGGTAGATACGGATGCTATATTAAAAGAGTACGAAGGCACGATGACCGATACAGCAACCCTGGCTAACCAGCGAAGCGATATTAAAGGGGTCAGCCGCAGTATAGAACTACAGCAATTGAACGCGCAGGCGGAATACAGCAAACGTAAGCCTGATTTCGGAATACAGGCGGCCCACATGATCAGCTATGGTGGTTTTCCCAACCAATATATTTTAATGGCTTCGGTCACTATACCCATCGTACCCTGGGCATCGAAGGAATACAAAGCCAACCTGAAAGGTATTCGCTACGAAGTCCAAGAACTACAGCAGAGAAGATTGGATATGCTTAACCAGGCTCGGGGGCAGTTAAGCAGTTTAAGGACAAATATGGGCAGTAAGAAAAGACAACTGAAAAACTATAACCTCAATATCATTCCCGCCCTGCAAAACGGTTATAAAACGGCTTTGCTTGCTTATGATCAAAATAGCGGGGACCTGCCATCGGTTTTAAATGGCATCAAAGGTTTACAAACTGCACGGATGGAAGCGTTAGACCGTCTGCAGGATCTATTAACCTTACAAGTAGCTTATGAAAGGGAATATGAGAAATACTAATATCATACTAATGGGTTTCGGCATCATGCTGGTTTTTCTAACAGCATGTTCAAACCCAAAACCTGAACCTGTTGCGGTTCAGGCAAAGAGCGATATAAAATATACCTGCCCGATGCACCCACAGATCATGGAAGACCATCCGGGCAGTTGCCCTATTTGCGGCATGGACCTAGTTAAGAAATCAGGGCAGGCCAGCGAGGGGTCGGGAATCAGCCTGAACACGGTTTTAAAACCGGTTAACGGAAATGTTATTTCTTCGGTAGGATATGTTATGCCGGCGCAACGAGCAATTGCTACAGAAATTTCCGGCGATGGTTACCTGGACTTTGACACCCGGACATTTAATAATATCGCATCCCGGTTCTCGGGCCGTATCGAAAAGCTGTATATCAAATATGCTTTCCAGGAGATCCATGCTGGTCAACGCATCTTTGATATTTACAGCCCTGACCTGGTAACGGCGCAACAGGATCTACTATTCGTTAGCAAAAACTCCGCACAGGAAACCGGCCTGATCAATGCGGCGCGACAAAAACTATTGCTGTTAGGAATGACAACCGCACAAGTAGAACAAGTCGTTAAAACCGGCAAAGCGTTTTACAGCTTGCCTGTTTATAGCCCTTACGAAGGCCATGTACATGATGTAGCGCATAGTCAAATGGCCGGTAGTACAGAAAACAAACCAGCTACCGATTTTGCTAACAATCTTCCGCTATCCATCAAAGAGGGGATGTATGTTGAAAAAGGGCAACCCTTATTCAATGTGGTCAACCCGCACATGCTTTGGGCAATCATTAAAATAGACCGCTCACAGGTTTCAGGTTTAAAACTCAACCAAAAAGTGCAGATCAGTTTACCGGATATGCAGGGCAAAATCATCCGGGGGAAAGTTGATTTTATCGAGCCAATCCTACAGGATGGCGATAAGGCTACGAGCATCAGGGTTTATCTCAACAACATGGATCACGAACTAAAAGTGAATAGCCTGGTTAAAGCCGCCATTCAAACCGGCGAAACAGATGGTTTATGGATACCGCGCTCCGCATTACTGGACTTGGGACATACGCAATTAATCTGGCTCAAACAGGGTAGCTTGTATAAAGCCCGTCAGGTTTACACCGGGATCAAAAATGACAAGGAAATACAAGTCATTAAAGGGTTATCACTGGCCGACAGCCTGGCATCCAATGCACAGTATTTATCTGACAGCGAAAGCTTCATTAAAACACAGGGACATGAATAAGATCAAAATATTGATAGTAATGTTTTTACTGGCACTAACTGCGTGCAAACCAAAGCCGCAGGTTGTAGTGTCAGAAACAGTATCGAAAGCTTATTACACCTGTTCCATGCACCCGCAGGTTCACGAAGACCGTGATGGCAATTGCCCGATTTGTGGTATGAAACTCATCAAAGTTGAAATGACCGGCACGATGAGCAATATGGGTAGGGATAAGATCATACTTACCGCAACGCAAATTCAACTGGCGGCCATTCAAACGGACACTATAAAGGAACAAAATACCGGCAACGAAAAAACGCTTACCGGAACCGTGACCACCAATGAAACCGCTGCACAGGAATTGAGCGCAAGATTAGGCGGCCGGATACAAAAACTTTTTGTGAGGTCCGTTGGCGAAACAATAGCTATTGGACAACCTGTTTATGCCATTTACAGCGAGGATCTACAGGAAGCGGAAAAAGAATACCTGCTGGCTAAACAGCAACAAAAGCTTCTCCATAACCCCGATGTGGATTACAAGCAATTGATAAATGCGGCAGAAAGCAAACTTCAATTATGGGGCTTAACACCGTCACAGATCAATAGTTTAGAAGCGTTGGGCAAAGTATCTGCAACAACAGTGATATTAAGCAAGGTAAGCGGAACAGTAAGCGAAATAGCCGTCCACGAGGGTGATTATGTAACGGAGGGCATGACTGTTTTAAAAACGCAGTCTTTGAACAACTTATGGGTAGAGGCCCAGCTTTACGCTAATGAAACCAATAATTACAAGGTCAATGACCGGGTAAACGTATCGTTTCCCGATCTTGGTGGGCAGATCATCGCAGGAAAAGTTGAATTTATAAACCCTGAGTTATCAGAAACATCCAAAGTTGATTTGATCAGGATCAGTATTTCTAATAGCCAAGGGTTGATCAGGCCGGGTATGCTGGCTTATTTAACCATCGGCGGTACGGGCAACAAAGCGTTAGCAGTTCCGGCATCAGCTGTTTTAACGGAGGGAAGAGGCAGCAGGGTGTGGGTTAAAAATAGAGATGGTAGCTTCTCATCTAAAATGATTAAAGTTGGTTTAGGAAATCAAAATTATGTCTCTGTAACATCGGGGTTAAGTATTGGGGAAATCGTGGTAACGAACGGGGCTTATTTGTTGAATAGTGAGGCAATATTCAAAAACGGAACCGGTGATAAAAATGCTGGTATAAAAATGTAAGCAGAATATGTTGTCTCTTTTCAAAGATAGTCGTAAAATATTAGTACCGGTTCATGAACGGCTTATTGCAGTGGAAGAAGAATCTATTTTTGAAGTAAAAGTAATTATAACTTATAAACAAGACATGGAAACTTATTTAATCAGAGCCTAAAGCATGGGGTTAAGGCAATGTTTTGCGAATTTGATCGCTAAGGGGTACTATCGCATTATCCCGGTTGAAAAATCAAAACCAACATGGCCGCGCTAAGCGGTCATGTTGGTTTGGGTAATTAATTAATAACAGTACCGTCTTTAATATCGTCGCCGGCTTTGGTAACGATACGGTCTGACGCAACCAAAGCACCGAAAACTTCCGTAGAATCTTTTCCAGCAAGTCCTTCTTTGATATCGACCAGCTTCGCCTTACCGTCTTTTACCGTGATCACATATTCCCGTTCGGTGGAACGAACGATTGCGGTATTTGGCACCAGCAATGACTTGGCCCCAGAAAGCATCGGAATCTTAACCTCCGCATACATACCGGGTTTGAGTTGGCCGTCTTTGTTGATCACATCGATCTCGATTGCTTCTGACCGCATATTGCCCAAGGCATTGGCCGAACGGCTGATCTTCGCGGTATGTTCCTTGCCTGGCATGGCGTTAAAGGTAAAGGTAACGGCCTGTTTCAGGTCCACTTTATCCACGTAATCTTCTGGGATGGCTACTTCCAGGCGCAGTTTTCGGGTATCCTGAAGTACTAACATGGGCTGGTCAGTGCCTTTGCCAGGCGCAACCAACGCACCTGGCGATACATTCCGCTGCACGATGGTGCCGTCAAACGGCGCGTAGATCTTAAGATAACCTTGCATAGTTTTAACGGACTCCATATTGGATCTTTCAGCATTAGCAATGGCCATATCCGATTTCATCCGGGATACGGCATTGTCCAGATCAAGCGGGGAAACGGAACCCGGTTCAGTTGCTGCCTGTTTTAAACGGTTATACTTTTCCTTACTGGCATTCGCTGTTTCCTGCGCCTGTAAATAACGGGAATTGGCCGCCTGAAGCTGGGACTCCATCTCGGGTGCTTCCAAGGTTATTAATAATTGCCCTTTGGTGACCTGGGAGCCACGGTCTACAAAGATCTGCTTGACAAAACCGTTTGCTTTGGGAAACAGATTAACCTCGTTAAATGGGTTTAACTGTCCGGGTAACCTGGCATAGCTGGACAAAGCTTTTTCGGTGATTGTACCGGTCTCATATTTCTTGCTCCCGCTTGCTTTCGCTTCGGTCAGGTCTACCGGCTTTTCGTTACCGGAACAGGCTGCTAAAAAGCATGCTGCCGCGCCTAAGATGATTATTTTCTTTTTCATTTGTTTATATCGTTGAAGTTTGAATAGCAGTGGTCTCTTCCGGCATTAATGACGGTGATTCATAAGTGGTCTTGTTCTGTACCCAGGCAAATACCAAGGGCAAAATGAACAGGGCGGCAAGCGTCGAAGCAAATAAGCCCCCGATCACAGCCCGGCCCAATGGCGCGGTCTGTTCTCCTGCTTCACCCATACCAGATGCCATCGGCACCATACCCGCCATCATGGCAAAGCTGGTCATGAGGATAGGTCGCAAACGGATAGCTGCGCTCGTGATCGATGCACGCGTAGCATCTTTAAATTCCAGGCGCAATTTTTCACCATTCGTTACAATCAGGATCGCGTTCGCTACCGATACTCCGGTAGACATGATCATCCCCATATAGGATTGCAGGTTAAGTGTAGAACCTGTCAACAGTAAAGCGGTAAGTGACCCTAATATTACTGCCGGAACAGTCGAAAGCACTGTCAAAGAAAGCTTGAAAGACTGGTAATTGGCTGCCAGCAGCAGGAAGATCACCAGTACCGCGAAGGCTAAACCACTTTGCAAACTGCTCATGGTTTCGGTCAACAAGCTGGACATCCCTTTTAACTCTGCGACCAATCCTTTTGGTGGCGCGCCCAGGGAGGTCATCGCCTTTTGTACATCGGCCGTAGCGGTACCCAAATCCTTTTTATAGATATTGGCGCTCACCGTTAAAAAACGGCGGGGACCAGAACGGTCATATTCACCGGGTGAATAGATCACCTTGAAATCGGCCACATCGGCCAATGTTGGGGTGCTTTGCCCTTTCAGTAGCGGGATCTCTTTTAGTTCGTCCATCGTGTTCATTACATATTCCGGGATCTGCACCTGTACCTGGTAGGTGTAGGCCGCTTTTTCATCCAGCCATTGGTTTTTCTCTGTAAAGCGACTTGACGAAGTACTTGCAGTAACCGAACGTGCGATATCGGTCACATTCAACCCGAATTGAGACACCTTCTGGCGGTCAAGCGTAATGGCTACTACAGGTATCCTTAAAGGCTGTACAATTTGCACATCGCGCAGGTAACTGATTTGTTTTAATTTGGCTACCGCTTTATTGGCATAACCTTCAATTTGGGTCATATCCTTGCCGGCTACCCGGATCTCGATAGGTGTTGCAGCGCCCTGGCTCATGATCTTTTCGGTCATATCGATGGGTTCAAAGGTAATCCGCAGATCGGGTAGCTGATGTGAGATGTTTTTTCGCAGCGCATCCTTGAGCTCATCCATATTTACTTTGTAATTTTCATTCAGATTCACCTGCAGCACCGCTTCGTGCGTACCCGTATTGAATATGTACAGGTTACTGGTACCATAGCTGCTGGGCACGATGCCCACATAGCCCGAACTGATAGCGATATGATGGTCTACCGTTTTATCGATAATGTTCAGCACCTCTTTGAATTTATCTTCCGTGCGTTCCAAGCGGGTACCGTCGGGCGCCTTGATACGGATCAGGAATTGCCCGTTATTCAGCTTCGGCATCATGTCTTTACCAATAACCACAAAACCGACACCCGTCAGCACGATAACAGCGACGATATAGATCGGTACGATCAATTTTTTATTCGGCATCCAGCGGGTGATGATCCCCATAAACCGCATTTTGACCTTTTCGAAAAAATCGTTGCCTTCAGGATGATCCTGTTCTTCTTTCAGGTGATTGTTAACCTGTGTTTCTTCTTTTTGATTTAAAGCTTCGCCCGCATGCGCATGGGTCTCGCCATGCACATAGTGCTGGTACTGCTCGGCTTTGATCAGCCAATTGCTCAATATCGGTACCAAGGTTTGTGCCAAAACATAAGAAACGATCATCGTCAAACCGATGGACATCGATAAAGGCAGGAACATGGCCTTCGGTATACCGTTCATCAGGAAGGACGGAGCGAATACGGCCAGGATACACAATAATATGAGCAATAGCGGAAACGCTATCTCTTCGCAGGCATCATAAATGGCCAGTTTTTTTGATTTTCCCATTTCCAAATGCTGGTGGATGTTCTCAATCGTCACAGTCGCCTGGTCGACGAGGATACCGATGGCCAGCGCCAGCCCGCTCAGGGTCATGATGTTGATCGTCTGACCGAACATGCCCAACAGGAACACGCCTAGTAAAATCGACACCGGGATCGTGATCACTACGATCAGGCTGCTACGCCAGTCGCGCAGAAACAGCAATACCATCAGACCTGTCAATAAGGCACCTAAACCGCCTTCAGTTATTAAGCTTTTTACGGCATTGATTACGAAGATAGACTGGTCAAATTCGTAGGAGATCTTCACATCATCCGGCAGTAAGCTTTGCATTTCCGGGATCTTGCTTTTCAGGCTTTGCACCACTGACCATGTAGAGGCATCGGCGGTTTTAACCACCGGGATATACACTGAGCGTTTCCCGTTGATCAACGCATAATCTACCGTCACGTCAGCGGCATCAGCTACACGGGCGACATCTTTTACCAAAACGGAAACACCGTTTTTGGTTTTGATGGGAATATCACCAAATTCTTCTGACCTTTTTACCAAGGAGTTAATCGTTGTGGTAAACATCGTATTGTTTATACGGAGATTACCTGACGGCGACATAGCGTTGAATTTAGCCAGTGCCTCTACAACCTGGTCAGGGGTCAGGTCATAACTGCGCATTTTATTAGGGTCTACGCTAACGGTGATCGAACGCGAGTTGGCACCAAAAGGCGGCGGCGCGGACAGGCCGGGCACCGAAGCGAACATCGGCCGGATACGGGTAGCGGCCATATCGTAAATCTCTTTTAAGCTACGGCCCGGAGCGGATAGGACTAATTGTCCAACAGGAAGTGAAGACGCATCATACCGTACCACCTGGGGCGGCAAAGCTCCCGGCGGAAAGAACTTCATGGCTCGGTTCACCTGTAAGGCAACCTGAGCCTGGGCTTCGGCCATGTTTACATTCTCGTAAAAACTAAGCTTCAGCATCGTTAAGCCCTGAATATTCTTACTGGTAATGGTTTTAACGCCATTAACATACAGGAACTGGTCCTGCAGACGGGTGGAGAAAAAGCCCTCCATCTGCTGGGGCGACATGCCCCCGTAGGATTCGATAACGTAGATGGTAGGCAGGTTTAACTGCGGAAAAATATCTATAGGTATTTTTATTGCACTAAGCACTGCAAATATTAAAAGGCTCATGGTGACCACCACCACGGTAATCGGCCTTTTGAGTGCGGATGTGACCATTGACATAGCTGATTAATTTAAAAGGTTTAAAACTGAACTGACCTGGTTACCTGTCACGGCTTTCTGGAACAAAGCATTCGTGTACGCGGATTTGGCTTGTACATAATCGGTTTCCGCACGGTATAAAATATTTAAAGCGGCATTCAGTTCAATAATGTCGGTTAAGCCGCTTTTATATAGGGATAGCTTTTGCCGGTAACCCGCATTGGCCGCCTTCAACTGGTTAGGGATTTCCTGCAAACGCTGTTTGGCGGTATTCAATTCCACATCCGCCTGGTTCACATTTAGCGATAAAGCATTTCTTTGTTCATCCAGTTGTTTTCGGGCATAGTCTGTCGCAGTTTTTTGGGTGCGGAGTTTAAGCTGTTTGCGCCGGATGTCAAACAGGTTATAGGAAATGCCTACGCCTACCAGGTAATTGTTCCGGTTGAATCCCCAGCCGGTAGAAAGGCTATTGAAATTATCATTGGCATCTATGCTGGAACCACGGCCCCAAACGGCAGCTTCCAGCAAGATCTTCGGATTGTACTGTTTCCTCACCAAGTCTTCGCGGTCGAGGCTGCTCTGATAAATCGACTTATAATAGTTGATCAAAGGATTGTTGGCAGTATCGGCGGTCATGATGGCCGGCGTTACTGATTCCTTGATCATCCTGGTCTCTGCTGCAGTATCCGGAATGATGCTTTGATAAGCCAGCCCACTAATGGCGGAAAGCTGCAGTTGCAACCTTTTTAATTGGTTGTCCAGTTCAATATAGTTCAGTCGTGCTTTTGATAGTTCGGCTGCTGCGATACTCGTGTCAACACCCGGCCGGATACCGCTCTTGGCCAGCGACTGGATCGAGCGCTGGATTTCCTGGTTACGTTGGATATTTCTATTTTGAATAGAAAGGAGATCCTGTAGGCGCATTAATTGCAGGTAGCTGCCGATGGTATAAGCCTGCAATTGGTATTTGGATTGCGCAAACTTATTCTGTTCTATGTTGATATCTGAATTGGCTACCTTATTTTGGGCACCGTAACCTCCAAAATTGTAAACCTCCCAGTCGAGGGCTGCAATGCCCAGGTTGGTTAATACCGCGCTGGTGTTACTTTCGGTCCTGACGCCGCGTGAATTGGACGGGATGATACCAAAGCCAAAATAAGGCCCGGCATCATTATTATTGGTGCCTATATCCGCCTGGTAATTCAGTTTAAGGTTGGGCAGCCAGGCGCTGCGGGTCTCGGCAGCCTGGGCCTGCCTGATCGTAATGGCAGCAGAGTCCGTGAGTAGCGAAGGCGCTTTTTCATTGACCCGGTTTAACAGGTCTTTTAATTTGACCGGCGGATTTGTTTGCTGTGCGTAAGTATGCCCTGCAATAAAAAGGCAAATGACGACAAATAGCTGTCTTTTTGAACTTTGCATATTAATTTTTCGGAAATGAAATAAATGGTGAGTGCCGTTTATACCGGCAACACCTTAAAACAAAAGCATGTAAATTGCGCAAAAGGCCTGATTCGGCACTTTTGCAGAAGTGGTATTAGTCAGATCCGGATCACACAAAGCGATAAGTACGAATGAAGGGGAGGGTAAAGATGGTCAGACACATTAGCAAAGAACTTGGGCCTAAGCCTCCAGGCCAGCGGAATAAACAGTAGAATAGTAAAAAAGCTTAAAAATGATCTGATAGAATCAGATACCGCTTTACGCTCTTCGAAGATCGATTTATCAGGCCGCTGAATAAAACTCCGTTGGTTGCCGGCAACCGCACGATATTCCAGCTTTCTTTTAAAAATAGAATTATGGGAAAGCGCCGCATGGTGCGTGCCCTGGGTCAGGCAGGGAATAAAAAAGATGTGGGTGGAGGCTGTGAAAAAATACATGGCCACAAGCGCTAGCACTAAGATATTCCTGGGAAATGTGGCCTGCTTCTTTTTCACCTTTTAATGTTACCGCGCAAATATCTCAAAACAATAAAGGTTTTTTTGCAAAATTATTGTTGCAATTGAATTTTATTTGTTGGTATTCTTATACAGTGAGTACTTTACACGTTTGAAGCCCATTGCCTCAAAAGAAATGGAAAGTTATAGACCCCTTCAGGTTTGGCCTGGCGATTTGAATTAAATAAACCAAATTACTTACATTTGTTTATGAGGGTGACTTATCATAAAAAAATGAGTGTGCTGTTGCTGACTGCGGCATACTTGTTTATCGTGCTTACCCATATTCTTTTGCTACCTAACCATCACTTGATTTCAACTAAGTCGCAGGTACGCTATAATTCTATCTTCAAAAGAAAACTGGATAATTCCAGTGCTCAGGCACTCAGTATGATGCTCCGTACCGATAAGTCTGTTTTGAATAAAGATCAAAATATACAGAGCCTATTTGTTTAACTACAATGTATTTTTGATAAAATAGCGGTTGAATAAAAACCATCATTTTATCAAAAATATCAATGCTTTTAAACGCTTTATTCTTACATTTTAATAGTTTTATTACTTTCATATCTATTTTTGTACAAGCCCTAAAATTACATTAATACTCAATGCAAGTATCACGGTATTAAAAGCAAAAGATATCAAGGCGTGCATTAAAGATAACCTTCTGATATGCCGCGATGATATTTCCACATCTGAAACCTGAAAGGTCATACCTATCACAAAAGAAAAATAAGCAAAATCAAGATAATCAGGCTCAAGCTTGCCCGGAAATTCAAGTCCTCCTTCCGGCTCATCAGCAAGTTCTCCTTCGTGTTCCATTCCGCAATAGTAAAAATGCGCATAGCGCAGCGTAAATATGGTATGCACCAGCCACCAAGATAGAACAACACACGCTATAGATAATAGAACATGTAAATGTGCCGCTGATTTGGACAGACCGTTTGTACCCTGGAGTAGAATAAGTATTGCCATTAAACTAATAAAGGACGCGCCAACCACGAATAAGAAAACCAATGTACGGCTTGAATCCTGTCGATGGGCAATTTTACTTACTTCCTTCGGATGTGAAGAAAAAATAGTGACCCAAGCGAAGAATAAACTACAGCCGGCATAGGCCAGCCACATTAGCATTAATGTTATTGGGAATCTAACCTTGAATGTGGTCCCCAATAATACCAGCAAGGCAAAGACAAGAGTTATATAAAGCCGGTGATGTGCATCGAGCTTATTGATCCAGATAAAAAACCGTAACTCGGTTTGTTTAAATTTAGGCATTTTATTTAGTTTATTCTCCCAGCAAAGTTATCATTGGCGGGTTTAGTGATTGCTTTTATGAAAGTAATATCTTGGTTCGATGGGGGCTATTTTAAAATGGTATAAAACATGGCCAAAGCCGCAGCGCCCATAGCTATGAATGTGATCCATAATAACAGGCTTGAAAGCCAACCATTCTTATATTGCCCCATGATCTTCTCGCTACTGGCGATTCTTACAATAAGAAATAAAAGGGGAACCGCCGCAACACCATTCAATACAGCCGCATATACCAGTGCTTTAACCGGATCAATACCGATAAAATTGATAAGCAGTCCGATGATGGTCGCGATACAGATCACCGAATAGAAAGCTGGCGCCCTTTTCCATTTTAGGTTTAAACTCGACTTCCATTTAAAGGTGTCACATACCGCATAGGCCGCTGAACCTGAAAGTACCGGAACAGCCAATAATCCCAAACCAATAATCCCAATAGAGAAGATCAGTTTCGCAAAAAAACCAGAATGCGGAAAGCTATGCACCAAGGGTTCCAACGCTTTTGCCGCATCAGCAGCTGTTTTCACATCCTTAATACCGCTGTTATGAAGGACGGTAGCGCCGACGACAATAATACTCCAGGTAGCGAATTCAGAAAAGAGCATTCCAAAAGTATTGTCGATGCGCATCCTGCGTATATGCGGCCAGCTAATTTGCGGTTTACCCCTGAATACCCGTCCTTCCGCTTTTTGCTCTTCTACTTCCTGGGAGGCTTCCCAAAAGAACATATATGGAGAGATCGTCGTTCCAAGTACACCCGTTATAATGAAAAGAAATGCGAAGGTAAATTCAAAATGTGGTACCACAGTCGCTTTCAGAACCGTAGCCCATGGCTGGTCCACAATAAACAGTGTAATGGGGTAGGCAAGCAACGTGATCGCCAGCCATTTTAATATTTTGGAATAGGTTCGGTAATTAGTAAATATTTCTAACAACAAAATAATGATTGTAAATGCTAAAGTCAGCAGGATAAATGGAACAGGGACGAGCAATTGAGCCGCCGCTGCCATAGCACCAATATCAGCACCAATATTGATCGTGTTAGCAATCACAACAAGAGAAACCACACTGTATAAAACAGTTTTGCTGTAATGCTGCTTAACGACAGCTGATATTCCTTTACCCGTAACCAAACCGATTCGCGCACAGGCTTCCTGAACGGCAGTCATAAAGGGTAGCATAAAAAGTGCTGTCCATAACTGCCCGTAACCGAATTGCGCACCCGTTTGCGAATAAGTCGCAATACCCGATGGGTCATCATCCGCTGCACCGGTGGTTAAACCGGGGCCTAAAAGGCTCAGAAATTTGAGGAAATTCTTTTTTGGTCTTTTTGATGGCTGATCTGTTTCCATGAATATAATTGGTAAAAAATAATTTAAATTGGATTACAATTAATTTTTGCTAAATATTTTATGAACATATTTTGATTGGAGTTGTTTTAGCTTTTTCCTGCTATATAAAGTTAAGAGCAAAATGCTGACTAAAGAAAAACCGGTTATTGCATTTACCCAACTTAAATAATGCTTCTCATATTCTTTATCAAGAAATAAAAATAAGTTAGCGGAGATCGTAACGACTACTAGACCGATAATTATGCGTGGTATGATTTTCATATTGAAGAATAATTAATTGAACTTTTAAATGAGTATAATAACGCCGACTTAAGGTATTTATTAAAACTCTACATGCGCCCGTATCCCCAATACATTCACCGGGCCCCTGTCTTTATTATAAGCTGGATTTAAAACAAACTGGTAATCCGGTGATAGCCATAACTTATGCTGATAAGCGTTAATTTTGTAATATAGTTCGGCTACTATTTCTGGGGCGTAATTCAGTTTACCATCCCCTATTAAGAAACCATAACCGCCTGCGGCTAAATAATCACGGTGCGGCTGCGATAACCCATTGCCAATAAAGGCAAGGCCCAACTCATCGTCCTTGCGTTTCCAGGATGTTCCTTTTAATACGCCGCCAAAACTTATGGAACGGTCTATCTCCGTAAAATACCAGGTTTCGGTATGGCCGTCATTCCAGCTTGCTTTAGCGAACACACCGAAATCTTTTGTTATATACTGATCTGCGGTGATGCCAAAACCATATTTATGCCTGCCATAGGCTTGTGTCGTATCCACATTTGGTGCAACAGGGCTTAAAGCCAATGCCTGCCGGTAATCACCCATTTTACCGTTATTACGGAAACCTAAGATGCGCACCGTGCCTTTTTGTCCGCTAATGGTGTATCTTTTCTCATATTCTAAGGTCTGGGTATTGGCTTTGCTTAATTTGCCATCCCATATTGCGCCATTAGCTTCCGTGGTTGACATGGTATACGCAAATCGAAGTGTCCAGTCAGGTTGCCCTAATTCAGCGGTAGCACCGATCACATAACCACGAGTGTTCGCCGGATAATCCCAGGCTCCATTATCCATTAAGGCCCAGTTCATAAATTGTGCGCGGGGATCATGGCTGAACTCGTTACCGTCAAAGAAATCGGCCATGCCATATTTACCCACTACAATTGAAAAGTAGCGTTTTCTTTTTATGCCTGCCAATTGGTTAACACCATCTATCAATGTATCCTTTTCGATTCCCCATTCAAATCGTTGTCTTAAATAAAGCCTTGCAATATAAATTTCAGGGAATGCGCTGCCTACCCGGAACGTTTCCCCGTTTGGGAAACCTGCCACACCTAATGTTTTACTTAACCCGGCACCGCCAGACATTTCCGGGTTAAAGTAAGCTTCCGCCCCTTTCCATAACCTGGCCCCGCCGAATAAGGAGGTTGTAATGGAACTTTGTGCTTCCGACCCGGTAAGCAAGCTGTTGTTACCGGAATAGGTGGCGCTAAAGGCCGGTTTATATTGTGTAATGATCGTTTGCTGAAAATGTAAGTTAAAACGTTGCTGTTTAACGGTGTCCTGCGCAAAAGTGAGTTTAATGGTATTAAGCAGTATGATGGTAATAGGTACGTATTTCTTCATAACGTATTATTTTGAATGTGTATTTAAAAAATGAGGTATCATATAGGGTTTACCGATGATGAAAATAGTTCAACAGGTAATCGACCAAAAAAACGAGTACAGCCATACCAATAATGGCCAGTACCCATTGTTTGTTTTTTTTACTTAAAGCCATTGACTGAATTTTTTAATGAACCATGTTTTGATCAGTTGGGTTAACAGGCAGTACGCAAATAAGATACCGATCAGCCAAGGGAAAAATGCCAAAGGCAAAGCCTCCATTTTAAAGGCCGTGGCAAACGGCGAAAAGGGTATAAATAACGCGATTGCCATGATGGCCGATGTTAGCGCTACCACCGGTGCAGTGGCCCAGCTTTGAATAAACGGTATCTTACGTGTACGGATCATGTGTACAATCAGCGTTTGCGAAAGCAAACTCTCCACGAACCACCCGGTTTGAAAGAGGCTTTGATGTGCCGGGCTGTTTGCCTTGAATACAAACCACATCACGGCAAAAGTGGCATAATCGAATATGGAACTGATCGGTCCGATAAACAGCATAAACTTACTGATACCCCTGGCATCCCATTTTTGGGGCTGGTCAATAAAATCCTCATCCATGCTATCCCAGGGAATAGAAGTCTGCGATATATCATACAATAAATTGTTTACCAAAATCTGGATCGGCAACATCGGCAAAAACGGAAGCAGGGCACTGGCACCCAACATGCTGAACATATTGCCAAAATTGCTGCTGGCGGTCATTTTGATATATTTGATGATGTTACCAAAAGTCCTTCTGCCATAGATCACACCTTTGCGCAATACCATCAGGTCTTTTTCCAGCAAAATAATATCCGCACTTTCTTTGGCGATGTCCACCGCAGTATCAACAGAAATACCTACATCAGCATCCCGCAGGGCTGCCGCATCATTGATACCGTCACCCATAAATCCTACGGTATGGCCTTTTGCCTGAAGCAGTTGAATAATCCTCGCTTTTTGTATCGGGCTCAATTTGGCTAGGATACTGGTTTCATCGAGTTTCAAGGTCAATTCTTGATCGCTCATCTGTTCTAACTCCTTTCCTGTCAGGACATGTTGCACCGGGATACCTACATCGCGGCAGATCTTTTTTGTGACCACCTCATTGTCGCCAGTCAATACCTTGATGCTTACCCCTAATTTCTGTAACCCCTCAATGGCAGGTTTGGCAGATGGTTTTGCCGGGTCAAGGAAACCTACAAACCCGGTCAATACCATATCGGTTTCATCGGCAACAGAATAAGTCAGCGGCCTTTCGTCGTATTGCTTGATGGCGACCAGTAACACCCGCAATCCTTCCTCGTTGAGTTTGCGCGAGGTATTTAAGATGATTTGGCGCATCGCATCATCCATTGGCACTATCTTATCGTTTTCGATATGCAATTGTTTATCTTCTCCGGGATCAAAAGCGTGGGTACATAAGTCGAGCATTT
Organism: Mucilaginibacter sp. 5C4; assembly: GCF_034345625.1. NCBI lineage: Bacteria > Pseudomonadati > Bacteroidota > Sphingobacteriia > Sphingobacteriales > Sphingobacteriaceae > Mucilaginibacter > Mucilaginibacter sp. 5C4. The sequence continues at coordinate 227,712 of NZ_CP133775.1, forward strand.
CTTCGACAGCACCCTTGCAGATCAACAAGTGTTTCCCGTTTTTTTCCTCCAAGATTACGCTCATTCTTCTGCGTTGGAAATCAAAGGGTATTTCGTCGATCTTTTTAAACAATTCATCAGCGTTCACACAGCTATGGATCTCCGCATGTTCCAGTACCGCAACATCCAGCAGGTTCTTTAGCCCAGTTTGATGGAAGCTGTTAAGGTAGGCCCATTTCATGACCTCATCATCTGCATCCCCAAAAACATTCAAATGCCTTTCCAGAACGATTTTATCCATTGTCAATGTTCCGGTTTTGTCAGTACACAGAATATCCATCGCCCCGATATTCTGGATGGCATTCAGGCGTTTAACAATAACCTTTCTCTTGCTCATGTTTTTGGCCCCTTTGGCCAGGTTAGCCGTAACGATCATCGGTAGCATTTCTGGGGTTAAGCCGACAGCTACAGAAATAGCAAACATCAGTGCTTCAAACCAGTTGTGTTTGGTCAGCCCGTTGATCAGAAAAACCAGCGGAACCATCACCAGCATAAAACGGATCAGCAGCCAGCTTACTTTATTGATGCCTTTATCAAAACTAGTTTCGTTGCGTTTTCCGGTAATCGCTTTTCCGATGGTACCGAAATAGGTCAGGTTGCCCGTAGTAACCACGATAGCTGTCGCAGTACCACTGACTACATTCGTGCCCATAAAGCAAATGTTTTCCAGTTCCAAAGGCGACTTTTGTTCCGCGTCAGCGATACACAGCTCTCTTTTTTCCAGTGGTAAAGATTCCCCGGTGAGCATAGCCTGGCTTACGAACAAATCCTTAGATTGAATAATCCGACAATCGGCAGGTATCATATCACCCGCACTAAGAAATACGATATCACCCGGAACAAGGTCTATAATGTTGATCTCGAACTTTCCTTTATCCTGGCGTATGACTGTTGCTGTCGTTTTGACCATGCTTTTCAGCTCTTCGGCAGCACGATTGCTGGTGTATTCCTGCCAGAAACGTAGCAGGGAACTCAACATGACCATCACTACAACGACAATGACGGTTTTATAATCCCGTTCACCAGGTGCGGCCAACAACACGTCCATTACGAAAGAAACGGAGGCCAGTGCGATCAATACCGCAATAAAAGGATTTAAAAAAGCCTGAAATAACTGCGCATACCAGGCCGGTGCCTTTTCATGCTGAATTTCGTTCAGGCCGTATTTTCCTTTTTTATTGGCTACTTCTGACTTACTCAATCCCTGTTCACTGCTTTCCATCGTGGTATAAAAGGATGGGTGATCTTCTTTTGACACCCGGCGGAGCAGGGTAACAGCGGCCTCATCAAACCCGGATATGGGGACGTTGTGGGAAACTTTTAATTTTCTGGTGGTTGCTGCTAATGTCATTTGATGTTATTTTTAAGTAGTTCAATAATTAAGAGGACGCTTCCTGCCATCACCAGGAATGGCGCTATCGTATTCAGGTATTTGAATGTTTTTTCAAAAATGATGTTCTCCTAACAGGATGCCCGCGATCAGAAATAGGACGGTCAATGAAAGCAGGGCGAGTATGACGACCCGGTGATCTAGGTTAAGCCAGTTCAGGGCACAACCAAACGCAAATACATAAATGGATGTGCCTAATCCTATTTCTAAAAAGTGCCGGGTATCTAATGCAACCTGCTTGGCCGTGCTGTTCTTTTTTTTCAGTTCCTGCAACATCCGGATACTCATCGAAAACAATAACCCGATGGCGATCAATTGTTCCTCCCCTTTCAGTATCCCTTTGGTAAACAGGCCAAACCACTTACCATAGAACAGTACCATGTTTTGAATAATAAAAAGCAAACCCAATATCAAAAACAAATGAGGCGATTTGACTTTTGATTTTGGTTCTTCTACGCGGGCTAATTTGAATACAGCCATCCCGTTACCGCTTACGAAAGCAAGGACAAGGTTATCCGCAGCTACTCCCGCAGCTATCAATATCAGGGCTATGTTACAGATCATAATCATGGCGATATGCTTTCCTTGTTTTCATCATTCAGTTGGCGGCAATAAAACACGGGAAAGCGAAAAGCTGAAAATCCCGGCGGTAGGAAAAGCAAGAGCCTTAACCGGCTTTTGCTTAATTACGGGGATTAGATAAATGGGGACATTAACGGTGGTTAAAACGGTGCGGATTTTTTCTCTTTTACGCATGACAATAATTTTTTGTCCCGCCTGAACAGGACTGCGTAATGGAGCGGCCTTGAGCTTAGCGGGAAGTAAGTAATAGTTGATGTGTTCTACTCGGACCTGTATCCATGATAATTTTATTAAAAATGATTCCTTTTCTGAAATGCGTTGCAAATGTAAAGCACGGTAGTTAAGCAAACCGTTAGAGAACTCTTAGAAAACTATTAGAAAGTCATTAGAAAGCACTAAATATGCGGCAGTTCAACAGTGAACGTCGTTCCTTCGTTTTTTTGAGAAGACACTGCAATAGTTCCTTTGTGCAGGTCGATAATTTTTTTGGTGAGTGATAATCCGATACCGTTCCCGCCTGCAAATTGTTGATTTGCACCACGGTAAAAGGCTGTAAAGATATGCTTCAGTTCGGCCTCATCCATGCCAATACCATGATCCTGGAAGCGCAGAATGGTCTTGTCTTTAAAATAAGTGATAGCGACAGCGGCTTCATTGTCCTTAGAGAATTTACAGCCGTTTTCCATCAGGTTGATAAAAGCAACCTTTAACAAATACTCATTACCCATAACCGATATAAAATCATCGTCCTCAATTTCTTTTTCAAAAACGATATTAATCTTGGAGCCGGGTTGGTCATGCATGGCATCGTTACGGGCATCCAGTATGAGCTCATCCAGTCGCAGTTCCTTAAAAGTGATCTCCGTATGGTCATAATTGGCTTTGGCCAAGTCAAGCAGGCTATTGGATAACCGAACAATTTTTTGTGCGTCACTGATCGCATGGTGTATGGCACCCCTGTAATATTCATTACTCCTTTCTTTTTCTGCCGCGACCTGTAACTCCGTCAGCATTGCCGTCAGTGGAGTTCTTAATTCATGCGAAATATTGGATACAAATTCCTTTTGCGCATCAAAGGATTTTTCCAGCCGGTTCAGCATGGCGTTAAAAGTAACGGCCAGTTCCGCGATCTCGTCTTTCCCGTTTCCCTCGTTGATCCGCAGATCAAGGTTTGTCGCCGTAATTTCTTCCATCTCGTCCACCATATCCGAAACCGGTTTGAGCGCCTTACTGGAAAAAATATGCCCGGCAATATAGATGAAGATGATCGCAACAAAAAAGGCAATAAGCAGCGTGTATTTTAAATTACGGCGTTTCGCATAACCATACTGGTCATTAGCGGCAGAGGTAATCACATAATCTTTATGATTATGATGATAAAGAATTCCTACCGCCTGCATGTCTCCCTGGTAAAATTTGATCTGCTTTTTCGCTACAATTTCATCGATCATTTGCCGGGTTTCTTTTACTTTATCAATTTCAACCGCATCATGATAAAGCAAATGAAAAGACCTGTCATAGATTGCGACTTCCTCCTGGAAAAACGTATTCGGCGACTGTTTATAGATCAGTTGCAAAACGCTGGGCGCGATTTTTGCATCAAGCACTAAATTAGCTTTGGTTATAGCCGTATGTCGTAGGGAGCTATAATATTCTTCTTCCCTGTTTTCGGAAAAAGAAAAATAAACGACCAAAGCAAAAGCAAGCAATAGTGCTGCTATGATTCCGGTGAAAAGAAAAGTAAGCCTGTTACGGATCGTCATTTTGCTGCTGCAAAGATAAACCCAAGGCCTTGTTTGGTATGGATCAGTTTATCATTAAAATCTTTATCTATCTTCTTCCTAAGATAATTAATATAAACGTCAATAAAATTGGTACCGGTATCAAAATGAGTGTCCCATACTTTTTCAGCGATCTCTGTTCTTGATAATACCCTTTCGCTGTTCTGCATCATATATTCCAGTAGCTTCAGTTCTTTCGGCGTAAGGCTGATGGTTTTACCTGACCGACTCACCGTTTTGGTTTGGTTATTTAATTCCAAATCTGCATATTTTAAAATAACAGGCTGGACGGTGGTTCTGCCAATTTTTCTGTTCATCACCGCCCGGATGCGAACTAGCAGCTCCCGAAAATCAAATGGTTTTACTAAATAATCATCAGCCCCCGCATCAAAGCCGTCAACCTTATCATCTGTCGTTCCTAATGCGGTGAGCAGGATAATAGGCATATCCGGTTTGACTAAGCGGATTTCCCGACATACTTCAATCCCGCTCAATTGAGGTAAGATAATATCGCTTATTACAAGGTCATAATCGTTTTGCAGGGCCAGTTTTTTTCCAGTCAGGCCATCGTAGGCTATGACAACCAAGTGCTCCTGTTCTTCCAAGCCCTGTTGTATCAGCGTGGCAATACGCACTTCATCTTCTATAATAAGTATTTTCACGATTAATGGTATAAGCTAAAACAAATTAAGGCAATTAAACAGTAAGTCTATAAAAGAAAATAAGGGTGGTCTTTGTATTGATGAAATTTCTGAGCATTTTAAACCGCCTTTTTAAAATCGATCAGTTTACCACAGCGAAGGAATTTTATCTGATTAATGTTAAAATATATCAACAGGCTCCGGCAGGCTTTCTGCACCCAACAAAACGGAAATTCGCTGCGCTTATAACCGATTTGCTTTTACCTTACACACTAAATAACTAACATCCCATATTCACAATTACTTCCAAGATAGCCCACCGCCGGGATAAAAAGCAAAGGCTATACAAGCGGTCAATCGAATTTAGTTCATCAGGCAGTGTTAAATTTAACGCCGCAATTGGTGGTGATACAATAACTGATGGCACTGGAAATACCGGCCTTACAGCGACTGTCTTTTCTGTTATTTTTCGGAAATTAGTAAATATATCAGGTAATCGTTCGATAGAAAACGGCAGATCGGACGAGTGAAAAAGGTTACGACATTCAAATGTAGAAATAGTGCAATTTAGTGTTAACAGCTCATCTGTTACTTTTTTTTGTGTGGTTAACTCTTCGGGGCAACCTCTTTTTCTGCATACATTTTTTGGGCATCATGTTTATTTGCAAGCCGAAATATTTCCTTTTCTATCACTCCTTTTAATAATGTCAGCCCCGAACCTGCCCCGCGTAAATCTGAATCCAGTTGCTGCAAACTCTCCCTTAAGAATTTCAACCTAAAATCCCCCCGTTTTTTTTAACCCAAACTTGGTAGTTCGCAACAATTGATCGTCCAGGCAATAGAACGGTATAACTTCATCATTTTCTGCTACTGCCCTGAACAAACATTCGTTATCGCGTAAACGGAGATTTGTTTTAAACCATATCAATGCAATTTTCTTTGCCGCCATATTTATACTGCTGATATTTAGCTACTTACCTAACAACTCCTCCGGAATTATAAAAACCTTTGCAGACCCCAGCGTCAGCGATTGGAAGATTATTTAAAAACGTTGTAAATTAATATTTAATAATCATCAAGATGCGGCTAACAATTTTTAATCTTCTAAAAAGAGGCTCGAAAAGCTTCCCCTACGGGCTACTAAAATCATTATAAAAACGCTAACATATTGGCTTCAAAACACCATATTAAGCACCGAAACGCAACAAAACTGATTGTAATTCGGTGCGATCGCTGACCATGATTGTGGGAAAAGACCCACTAAAAGCAAACTTGGCAACTGAGCCATTACCATTAGCATAGCCGTACCCACCATTGGTAATGGTTGTGGTAGTACCATAAGCAATATTAGGTACAGCCCCTTGGGTGTTAGTAGACTTAGTTGGCGTTATGCCACCGCCTTGCTTGTAAACAACGATATTATTTGCATAACTAATGGCCGGGGGTGCAACAACCTTAACAACTGTTTTGATGTAGTTTAATATAGCTATGCGGTATAAATCGCAGCACGAAGCTGCGATAAGGTGGTAGCCTACGCTTTGAAAAGCACCATGTTTAACATTGTTTTTACAAAAAAATAAAGGCCGTTACGATTTCTCATAACGGCATCATTTTCTGGGTGGTGGGAGCAGGACTACTATCGAACCATCTAATGAGGGACTTGAAACTGTTCGCAACGATTTAAACTATGATTCGATTTCAATGGAGACCATACCTAAGAGTGATAACGCCGGGATTTTTGTGCTTGTGCTGATGCCCCACCAAAGCTGGGTTATTATTTCAATACAACATTACTATAAATATGGTATTCTCCGGGTCCGTAAGTTACCGTATAAGGTAATGTTACGTTAATGGAACCACCTGTCATGTAATCGTACCAGGTACCTGCGCTTGGGAAGGCTACCGTTGCCGATTGACTGTTGACATCGAAGTTCCCGGCTACTACAACATTTTCACCAGTACCATTTAGGTAAACCGTTTTTATAGAGCCGGATGAACTCGAGCTGATAGATGACGTTGCAAAGACCGGGTTCCTGATCTTCATCCTAATTAGCTTGGCGTAGGTGGCATAAAGCCTATGCCGCAAAGGGTCGCTATTATACTCCCAATGAATCGGCTTTTCGCCTGTGCGGCCATTCTGGTCGATACTAATATCATATCCTAACTCTCCAAACTGCCAGATCATTTTAGGCCCAGGCGCCGTTAGCAGGAATGCGGCGGCGGCTTCCTCACGCGCTAATGCAGTTGGGAGTGTTTTAACGCTATAGCTGCCCGATACATTACCATATTGCAGGTTTTTATACATCAATCTTTCCTCGTCGTGGCTCTCCATGTAGGTAACCAGGTTATCGGGCTGGGTAAAGCCGGTGTGGCTGGTAAAGTACAAGCGAGAAAAATTAGAAGTGGGCACATAGCCCATTGTTGCCTCATTAAAGTTGTAATTGATATTACACCACAACATCATGCCCGCATCTGATAACTCTTTTTCTTCGCGGTCGCCGCCAAAAAATTCAAGAATGTTGTAAAAGTTATTGTTATCAATACTTTTAATAAAGCTATTATATTCATTCCAAATGGCAACTCTGCTTGCATCGTAAGCAGCAAAGGATGCATCGTCGGTACTTGTTTTTTGGGTGAAGCCTTTAGCAAGGTCGAACCGGTAACCATCAATCTTATATTGCTGCATATAAAATTTCATCACGTTTTTAGCAAAGTATTTGGTAGCCGGGCTTTCGTGATTAAAATCGTAACCTACGTTGTAGGGGTGGGTAGGATTAACATTGAACCATGGGCTAGTGCTCCGCGGCTTTTGCGTTGCTTTGTCAAAATAAAGCTGCACCATTGGCGACTGGCCGAAGGAATGGTTCAGCACCATATCTAAAATCACCGCAATACCACGGGAGTGGCACTCGTCAATTAAAGCTTTTAAATCGTTTTTTGTGCCATAGTATTTATCAACCGCGAAATAAAATGAAGGGTTATATCCCCAAGACGAGTTGCCTTCAAACTCGTTTATCGGCATTAATTCAATAGCGTTAATGCCCAGGTTGGTTAAATAACTAAGTGTATCTTTCAAGGTTTTGTAACTGTGGGTGCCTACAAAATCGCGCATATGAAGTTCGTATATAACCAGCTTGTTTTTATCAGGACGCGTAAAACTGGCGTTTTTCCAGGCGTACGCCGGTTGGTTGCCCTGCATCACGCTAACGATACCCGTTTGACCGGCAGGATAGGGTTTCAGATCCGGGTAAACCGACGCAGGTATATATTTGTCGTTATCAGGGTCCAACACCTTTTCGCAATAGGGATCAGCGACTTTTAAAGTACCGTCAGACAGGAATTGATACGTATATTCTTTATTAGCGTCCAGATTGTCGATTTGCACCCACCAGTTATTGCCGTCGGGCGTAACCGTCATGGCCGTTGGCAACCAGTTATTAAATTCGCCGATTACCGCCATGGATGTTTTCCCCGGTGCGTAGATATTAAATATAGCCGAGGCTCCCGAGTTGATATAAGTTACCCCATCGCCGGCACCGGCAGGCAAAGCCTTACCGATTGTAATGGGCGGAGGCGTTACTGTGCCACCACCGCCCGCCGGAGGATCCACACTTTTTTTGCTGCAACTTACGGTACCCAATAGCAGCCCAATAATTCCCGTTAATAAAATGATATTTCTCATAAATACTGGTTGTTTTTTGCAGCGCGAAGCTGGATAGTAATGCTGTTTATTATTGATATAAAATATATGCAGTTGTAGCCGGTAAAGTAACACTGTTATTTGCCTTAGCAATGCCTTGCCGGCTAACTCTGTAGCCATTGGCAACCATTGTCCAGATACCTGCGGGCAGCGTTAGTGATTGCGGAGCAGTACTGCCATTGAGGATAACCATAATTGTTTTCCACGAATCCCCGTTGGCGTTACCATTTAGGGTGTAGGCAATAAGGCCTTCGATACCTGTATTTTTGAAAACAAGATGCTGTTGGATCATATCCGCTGTCGGCATCCGGAAAGCCGGATGGCTTTTGCGCAGGGAAATTAATCCTTTATAATAATCATAAACGCCTTTGTATTGCGCTTTGCGATGCCAATCGATCCGATTAATACTATCAGGTGATTTAAAGGAATTGGCAATGCCTTTCTTTGTCCGCAAAAATTCTGCACCGGAATGTAAAAACGCAACGCCCTGTGCGGTAAGCACTGCCGTATTGGTCAGCTTATCCATTTTGATAATCTCCGCTTCGCTGGCATCCGGGTTCGCGATTTTTAAGCGGTCGAACAAGGTATTGTCGTCATGACAAGAAGCGTAACTTATAACCTGGCCCGGTTGTGGCGCCCAGGGAGCCTTCGAGTAATTCACCTCCCGGTAATTGATTTGCGGATGCTGTACAGCCCCTGCTATACCAAACTTCACACTTTCGGCAGTGCCCGGCTGGGCGCTTACGAAACCTTTAGATTTCACATCGCTAAAACCACCTTTTAAACCGTCGCGCATGTCATCGCCAAAGGCGGCAATTTGATGCAATTGGGAAACGTGGGCCTTAGTAGCGCGCAGGCTATCCGGTAAAACGCTGTCACCAGCAGTCCAACCTTCGCCGTAAATAAATATCGTTGGATCATATTTGTGTAGGCCATCGCTTAGGGCATTCATGGTAGCGATATCATGCACCCCCATCAAATCAAACCGGAAGCCATCTAAATGATATTCTTTCGCCCAGTACAGCACCGACTCGATCATGAATTTACGCATCATTGGCTTTTCAGATGCAGTTTCGTTCCCGCATCCCGTACCGTTTGAGTACTGCCCGTTCGCTGTTTTCCTATAAAAGTATCCAGGAGCAAACTGGTTAAATACCGAGTGCTCTGTATCGTTGGTATGGTTATAAACCACATCCAACACTACGCGCAATCCGTTTGCATGCATGGCTTTTACCATCTGCTTAAATTCGCGGATACGCACGTTGCCATTGTAAGCATCGGTCGCGTAGCTTCCCTCCGGTACATTATAGTTCTGTGGGTCGTAGCCCCAGTTGTACTGCCCGTTTGACGGTTTAGTTTCGTCGACCGTTGCGAAATCAAAAGAAGGTAGCAGGTGCACATGGGTTATACCCAGTTCTTTTATATGACTTAACCCTGTAAATAATCCATCGGGGCTTTTTGTCCCGAACTCGGCAAGGCCCAAAAATTTTCCTTTGTGTTTAATGCCGGAGTTGGGATCGACAGAAATATCGCGTACATGCGTTTCGTACAAAACAATGTCGGTAAAATTCTTCAGTGCAGGCTTTTTATCAATAGCCCAGCCAGTAGGGTTGGTTTCGGACAGGTTAACTACCATACCGCGCTTGCCGTTGACACCCACCGCTTTTGCATACATATCGGGCACTTCCAGCAGCCATTTACCGTTTTGCATAACCTGGAAAGTGTAATAGCGGTTCTTGATGTTTTTAATCACGCTGGTTGCCCACGTTCCGTGATCTTTTTTTTCCAGATCAATGGCTTGCAGTGGTTCCCCGCCTAGGCCTGCTGCATACAAGCGCAATTTTACAGATGATGCCGCAGGTGCCCAGACCTTGAAAGTTGTTTTTTTTGGCGAATATGTTACGCCGAGATCAGTGCCGGTATAAACCGGGTAAACTACATCGGCCGGTTTAAAGGATGTAAGGGCAATCGTTAGCAAGAGTATTGCTCCGTAAAACTTGGGTAACTTCATCTAATCCTCGTTTTTGAATTTAGCGTACTTCAAATCTTTGTTATCCTGCACGTAAATGACAGATACTGCCGCGCAAAGCATAAAGATGCCCGCTATTACCAATGCGTAAATGGCTTGCCCTCCAAAAATATTTTTCACTATCCATCCACCGAAAAATCCGTTAATGATCTGCGGGAAGGTGATGAAAAAGTTGAAAATGCCCATGTAAACGCCCATTTTTTTAGCGGGGATTGATCCGGAAACTATAGCATAAGGCATTGAAAGTATGCTTGCCCATGCCAGGCCGATCCCAACCATGCTTATAATGAGCATATTGGGATTCGTTACAAAAAAAATAGAAATAAGCCCTACACCACCTGCAATCAGCGAAAACGAGTGCGCCAGCTTGCGGCTGGTTGCCCTGGCAATAGCGGGCAGGCAAAGTGCATAAAGCGCAGACACGCCATTGTAAACACCAAACATAAGCGCGACCCAATCGCCGGCTTTTGCGGCTTTTACCGATGTGGAGTCCTTAAGATCGACATGAAAAACATGCGATGCTATTGCAGGTGATGCAAATACCCACATAGAGAATAGGGCAAACCACGAAAAAAACTGCACCAGGCCCAACTGGCGCATAGCCATTGGCATATTTTTAAAATCTTTAAATATCTCTCTTAAACCATTCCTCTGTTCTTGTTCGTCTTCTTCGAGATGAAATTTGGCATACTCCGCAGGGGAATATTCTTTAGTGCGGATAACCGACCAAAGCAAACAGACCAACATTACAACAGCGCCAACGTAAAACGAATAAATTACGTTTTGCTGCACGTGACCTGCTTCGGCCGTTTTGATACCCGTAAAATGACTAATGGCCCAAGGCAGTACAGAGCCTGTAACGGCGCCAATGCCAATTAAAAATGTTTGTACCGAAAAGCCCAGGCTGCGTTGGCTATCCGGCAAATTATCCCCTATCAACGCACGGAAGGGTTCCATCGCTACGTTAAAAGAAGCATCCATGATCATCAGGATACCCGCGCCTACCATCACCGGAGGCAAAAACATAATCAGCCCGGCGTTTGGCATAAACAACAATGCCAAAGCAGATAAGACCCCGCCTACCAAAAAATAAGGTTTGCGCCTACCTAAACGGTTCCAGGTACGATCGCTGTAATGGCCAATGATGGGCTGAACGATAATACCTGTGATGGGCGCTGCGAGCCAAAAGAGAGAGAGGTGTTCTACATCGGCACCAAAACTTTGCAGTATGCGCGATGCGTTACCGTTTTGCAGCGCAAACCCAAACTGGATTCCTAAAAAGCCAAAGCTCATGTTGAAGATCTGCCAAAAAGTTAGTTTTGGGCGCTCAGCAACCTTACGCGTTTTCGATGCAGGTTGTTCTTTAATAGGTTCTTTTAAAGCTGTCATTTGCTTAATTCAATAATTAATGTTGTTTTTGCAGGTATAGTTAATTGATTTAAGTTACCTATTTTTACTTTTGTTATAATATTGGTGCCGCTATTAAACCCGGCCATACGTTCGTTAAAAAAACCGGTGTTCAATACTGCTTCTTTATCGTTACCGTTATAAGAAACCATTACCGTGTTTTTAGTATCATAACGGAAGTAAGTATAGATACCGCTACGCGGAATGTACTGCATTAATTTCCCGGTTTGCAGTGCCGTGGTATTTTTGCGGTAATTAGCTAGGGTGCGCACATAATTAAACGCGTCATTCTCGCTACTATCACGGCCTTCTGCGGTAAATTTATCCTTTTTATCCCCTTCAAAACCACCGGAGAAGTCCTCACGAACCAGGCCATCAGGATTAGAGTAACCCTTCATCAATATCTCATCACCATAATAAATTTGTGGTACGCCACGCATTGTAAGCAGTAAGGCCATACCCGATTTAAACTTGGTAATATCTTCATTTACTACCGAAAAGAAACGGCTCATATCGTGGTTATCCAAAAAGATGGTATTGCGGGTTGCATCCTGGTACATAAAATCTTGCGCTACAATATTATAAAGCCTGTATACGCCGTCAGTCCAGCCTTCTTTACCATTCAGTGCTTCGATAATGGCATCTTTAATTTGTGCGTCGGTAATGCCCGGCAGTTGGGTATCAAAGCCCCGGTTCACGGTATTGCCTTGCGTAAAGTAAGCCTGGTTGGCCACCGACCATACCAGCGTTTCGCCAAATATGGACAAGTGCGGAAACTCCGCTTTCAGTTTCTTCGCCCAGTCCGCCATATAAGCGGCATCATTATAAGGATAAGTATCCAAACGAAGTCCGTCAATCCCGGCGTACTCTATCCACCAAATATGGTTTTGGGTAAGGTAATTTTGTACGTAGGGGTTGTTTTGGTTCACGTCGGCCATGCGCCTGTCGAACCAGCCATCCAGCATTTGCTTTTTATCTGCAGCGGCTCCGTGCGGGTCCATTACCGCAGCGTCGCGAAAGTTAGAGTTGGTGTAATTTGGCCACTGATGTACCCAGCTTTTCATCGGCATATCCTGTATCAGCCAGCTTTCGGTACCAATATGATTGTGCACCAGGTCTTTGATTACCTTTAGGCCCTTCTCGTGGCTTTTAGCTACATAAGTTTTAAACAAATCGTTGGTACCGTAACGGCGGTCAATCTTATAATAATCGGTTACCGCGTAACCATGATAGGAAGCACGCGGCTCGTCGTTCTCAATCTCCGGTGTCATCCAAATGGCCGTTACACCTAAATCTTTCAAATAGCCCAGATGATTGATCAAACCTTGAATATCGCCGCCATGGCGCGAATACATAGAATCGCGGTGTAAGCCTGTTTCCTGCATGCCCGGCGCCACATCATTGGATGGGTCGCCGTTGGCAAAGCGATCGGGCATCAACAAGTAAATAAGATCCTTATTGGTTACGCCTTGTGCCCAATGAGTACTTTTATTACGCTGTTTAAGCTCGTAGTTATAAATCAGGTCTTTTTTTCCTGCCTGTATAAAAGTAATAGGAAATTTGCCGGGACGGGTTTCGGCGGCGATGGTAAGATCGAGAAACAAATAATTGCTGTTCTCTACCTTGTGTACAGCGGAAAGCTTTACCCCGGGGTATTTCAAACTGACTATGCTACCTGCAATTTTATCGCCGTGTATAATCAACTGCACTTTTGGGTTGTGAAAACCCACCCACCAAAAGGAAGGTTCTATGCGTTCCAGCGCAGGAATTTGCGCCAGCAGACAACTCGAAAGCAGTACGAAGCCCAGTGTTAAATGTAACCTTAATCTCATAGGTGAAATAATTGCTTGTCGCGGTTGATTGGATGCGCGGCAAAATAAGCAGGATTGCAAATAATGGTCGGCGCGCGTCATAGCAGGCCGACCATTATTTAAGGTTATTGTTTAACTAAAGTATATTCCGCCTTAGCATCATCAGCACCTTTAAGTACAAACGTAAACTTGTAGGTGCCTGTACTTGCAACCGAAATGTTATCTGCATCACTTTTGGATAAAGTAGCGCCATCTGCACCCGCTTTTGGCACACCGTAGCTAATTCCCCAATCATGATTTTTCCTTACTTTGAATTGACCTGTAGAAGCCAATGAAGCCGTAATTTCCCAGATGTTGGTTCCGTTATTGTATTTCATATCAGTATCGCTGCCCCAGCCACCTGCCGTAGCATCGCCTATTATACTGTAATATACAGCAACAGGCTCTATAGTGTAGGTATTTGCGTTCAGGTCGACAGTAACCTGGTACTGGCCTGCGCTAGGCGACGCAAAGTTAGCTCCCGATGTACTTACTTTACCCCCTCCTGCGTCACCATAGGCTACATCCCATTTCTTTTGCGGAGTTATTTTAAATTCAAGGTTACCCGGTGTGAAATTGATAATCCCGGTATAAACGCCGTTACCGTTTGCAGACTGCAAGCTATCGGCAGTTGGCGGGTTCCAGCCCTGGTAAGCACCGGGTACATAAATGTAAGATACCAAGGCAAACGGTGTAGCGGTTACAGTGACCACGTTTGAGTAGACCGTACCTTCGGTAGCTGTTGCACTTAGTGATGATTTCACGCGCATTTCTAATTGCGCAGGCTTACCGCTTGGCAAATTTAAAGATAACAGCAGGTTATTGAAATCCTTAACGGTATAGCTTTTGCTAAGCGCTCCTGTTGCCAGGGCTACCTCCGTTGGCGAAGCAAAAGCCGTACCTTTCACAGCTATTTGCAGGGAATTAGTGGCCGCCGAGGTATAGCCGTAATTTTGCGCAGTAGCTGTAACCGTAATAGCGGTTTCCATTAAGTTAGATTTTGACAATGTCGGCGTGGTGGTTGACGCCGTTAAAGCACCGCCAGTAGCAGGCTGGGCAACCGTACGCACTTCGTCCTTTTTGCATGATGCCAATACCAGCAAGGCGAGGCAGCTAAATGCTAAAAATTTGGTCATAAAGTTTTTCATATTTTATATTTTTAAAAAATAGATACATATTTATAAATAAGATACAGGCAGGTACGCATAAACGGGCCTGCCTGTATGTTTTAATACCCTGGATTTTGCTTTAATGTAGGGTTAGCCGTGATATCGTCAGTCGGGATTGGGTAAATATTCCTGAAATCTTCCACGCCCTTGCCATTTGCAACGCCACCCTTAAATGGCCACAGGTACGCCGCTGTAGTGAACCTGCCATAACGCACCAAATCGGTACGGCGGAAACCTTCCCAGTATAACTCGCGCGCCCTTTCGTCTAAGATAAAATCAAGTGTAATACCAGCAACATTACCGCTGACATTACCATAAGCGCGGGTACGAATATTGTTGATATACGTTGTGGCAGTAATTAAATCGCCGCCGGCACCGCCGCGTAATACCGACTCTGCGTAAATAAGGTACATTTCTGATAAGCGGAATATCGGAAAATCAACATCAGCATAATCAAGGCTCTTGCCGGGTACACCGTTGCGGTCTACATTGCGGTATTTGGTAACTGCAAAACCATCTGTAAAGGCACTTTGATCCTTAATTTCCAGATTTTGCCCATTTGTATAGAACTGAGCGCGCTTATCTGCCGATCCGGTATAATCAGGGAAAAGATTAGGAAGGTTCTTAGTGGTACGCGCACCGCTCCAGCCACCGCTGATACCAAAATTGCTGGCAGATTCGGAACCGCCAACCGGCGCATGGGTTAAAAACGTGGTACCGCCGTAGCTTTGTGTACGTAAACCATCATAGTTGATAGTGAAAATGTTTTCACTGGTATTTTGCTGGTTATCAGCAAGCATTATCCATTTATAATTGCTTACCAACGAGTAACCTGCGCCGATAACTTTTTTAGAATAGGTGATAGCATCGTCATATCTTTTGGTACCTGTATAAACCTCGGCGTTTAGATATAACCTAGCCAACAATGCCCATTCAGCAGCCTGATCTGCACGGCCATACTCATTAGCCCTCGGAGCTGCTAAACCTGGCTCGATAGCTTTCAATTCTGATTCAACATAGTTAAACAGTGTTTTACGGTCTACCTGTTTTGGTACAGTTACACCAATAAGGTCGGTCTCTGTAACCAACGGTGTGCTGCCATAAGCATCAAGTAGTACCCAATATTGGAACGCCCGTAAAAACCTTGCTTCTGCGCGAAACTGGCGGATTTTATCGGCATCGGCCCCGGAAATACCACGACTGCTCAATTGGCCATCGGCAGACTGCCTGATGAATTCATTAGCCAGCGTAATTTGGTATAAACTGCGGTAATATAAACCCTTTAAAAAAGGGTTCGCCGGAGACCAGTTCATATTATGGAAATCCTGGATACCTACGTCGCCCCATGCAATTACGGCTTCGTCTGTACTCAATTCTTGCGACTTCCAAAACAGGCGCAAAAAATCAGAAGTACCCTCATCAATCCCTTGCACATCACCATTGCCAGCTGGGCCCTGGTTGCCAGTTAAGGCAAAGGAGCCATAAACTTTTGCAAAAACTTGCTTGTAACCTTCGGCACTGGTATATACGGTAGCCGAGGTGATGTCATTTGTTGGCAGTAAATCAAGTTTCTTATTACAGGAAACCAAACTGCCGGTCAGCATTATTATTACAAATGCTTTAATAAAGTTCTTTTTCATATCGCTTATTTTAGCTGTTTATGTTACTATACGAATGATTTAAAATTTCAGATTTAAGCCAAGTACGTAAGTACGCGGGCGCGGATAAATATTGTTGTCGATGCCGCCATTCACCTCCGGGTCTACGCCTTTATATTTAGTGATAGTAAATACGTTTTGTACGTTACCGCTAAGGCTAAGCTGGGTAGAACCACCGAATAGTTTGCCAAAGTTATAACCAAGGCTTGCGTTATCCATTTTTAAGAATGAAGCATTTTGCACATAGTAGTCAGATAAAACATTTTTATCATTACCACCTATCAAACCGCTTTCGAGTACGTTGGTTGAACCATTATTTAGATAACCGAGCGGGTTGAGGATACTGCGCTGTACACCGGTGCTGGAAAACACATTGTTGTAGGCATAATTACCTAAATTAGCACGCATCACTACGCTTAGATTGAATTTTTTGTAGGTAACGTTGCTGGAAAAACCAAAAATGTATTTTGGATCGGACTGTTTGTACAGATAAAGATCTTTGTCATTAATAGAGCCATCATTGTTCCTGTCTACATAAACGTTATCAAGAGGTTTGCCATCTGTGCCGTAAACTTGTTGGTAAACATAGTAAACACCACGAGGTTGACCAACGATAAAACGCTGTACGCTCGAGCCTGTTCCGCCCGATACACCACCTGTAGACAAGCCTGTACTATTAGGGTCATTTACAAAGGTAAGTTTAGTAATCTTGTTTTGATTGTAGGTAGCGTTTAAAGAAACATCCCAGGTTACGTCTGCGCTTTTAATTAGCTGGGCGTTTAACGATATCTCAATACCCTTATTGGTCATGGTGCCTACGTTTGTGACAAAAGTATTAGAAAAGCCGCCACCTGCGGGCACGTTAACCGGAGCTAAAAGATCTTTGGTCTCCTTATAATAAGCATCGATGCTACCTGTTAAACGGCCGTTCAAGAACCCAAAATCTATACCGGCGTTGGTGGTTGCGCTTTGCTCCCACTTACGTTTAGGATCGTAAGCAACCGGGCGGTATAACTGGTAAAAAGCGTTACCAAACTGGTAAGAGGCCGTCTGAGAACTTAGCGAATAATACGAGGTATAAGCGTAATTAGACAAGCCATCCTGCTGGCCGGTCAAACCATAACCAACCCGTAATTTAAGATCAGATAATACGGTATTATCTTTTAAGAAAGATTCTTCCTTAATCTTCCAGGCTAGAGCACCCGATGGGAATACTGCATAGCGGTTAAGCGGACTGAACCTTGAAGACCCGTCGCGGCGGACGGTACCGGTAAGTAAATACTTATTGGAAATGGTTAAGTTGAGGCGACCATAGTACGACAAAAGCCTGTTTCTCGGAATATCAAAAGGATACGTAGGGTTTGATACCACCGTTCCATCCGTTGTGAGGTCGGGATAATTAGTTACGGTTGTTTTGTAATCGTAGTACGCATAACCGGCAACCGCATCAATACGTGTATCTATCGCTTTAACTTCTTTTACATAATTTAAGTAACCTTCAAATGTAGTGTTCAGCACTTTGTTGTCATACTGGTTATTTACACCGCTATGCAATACATTGTTGGCGTCTTTATACCGCCTGAAGCTTGATGCAGCATAATCAGGCTGTACGATAGTGCCCTTACCTTCGGATGCATCGTAACCAAAATTAACATTGGCGTGCAGATCCGGCAGGAAGTGCAATTTATAATCGAGTTGCAAGTTACCGATACTTCTTTTTACATCGCTTTTATCTTCGCGCTCCTCTAATAAGCCTACGGGATTACGCGGTGCAAGTTGCTTTAGGCCAGTTGCCGATGACGGGTCACTATCCAGGTATTCAAAGTAACCGCCGTAATTGCTGTTACCCGATATTACCGGTTTTGTAGGGTCGAAGCTAACTGCAGCACCAATGGCACCTTGGTTAGCAAAGCGTGCTTTACTTGCAGATCCCCTTACGTTCAAATCAATTTTTAAGTGATTGTCAAATAATTTTGGTGACAGGTTTATCGATGCAGATGCCCTGTTGAGGTAACCGGTTCTCAATATGCCTTTCTGATCTAAGTAACCCACAGAAATACGGTAAGGAACATTTTTAAACCCGCCCGAAATGCTCAGGTTATTGTCGTTACTGATAGCTGTTTTGTAAATCTCTTTTTGCCAATCGGTATTTTCGGCACCTAAAAGGCCCTGAAAAGTGGCATTACCGTTAGCTTTTACATAGGCGCGTAACTGGTCTGCAGACAACACGCTTACCTTTTTTGTTAATACAGCTGCTGATACCTGCGTATTTAAGTTGATGACTGGTTTGCCTACCAAGCCTCTTTTTGTAGTAATGATGATGACACCGTTAGATGCTCTCGACCCATAGATAGCTGTTGCAGAAGCGTCTTTAAGCACGGTAAAGGTTTCAATATCGTTAGGATTGATCAGCGAAAGTGCGTTTGGCGCACCAGCAATACCATCATTACTCAACTGAACGCCATCCACCACTATCAAGGGATCATTACTGGCGCTGATTGATGCACCACCCCTAATGCGGATAGTGCTCCCTGCACCTGGTGCACCGCCGTTTGACGTAATTGATACCCCGGCAACTTTACCGGCTATTAATTGCTCGGGGGATGTGATATTACCGGTTTGAAAATCTTTTGAACTTACGGTGGTTACAGAACCGGTAAGATCTTTCTTTTTAACAGTACCATACCCGATCACCACAATTTCGTTTAGTGATTTTGATGATGATTGCATGTTAAAGTTAACAGATAAAGGGCCGGTGCCCACAGTAACAGATCTTGGATCGGTAGTGTAACCTATAAAGCTGGCGGTTAAGGTGTAAGTGCCGGCTTTTACACCGTTAATTCTGTAAACGCCGTTTACATCTGTTGCACCGGCAATTGTGGTGCCTGCTACCAACACGGTTGCGCCTGGCAATGGCTGATTATTTTCATCGACCACTTTGCCGGTGATGCTCCCCGTTTGTGCTAATATCGCTTGCGATATAAATAGCACTGCAAAAAGGAGCATGAACTTTTTTAAGTAATTGTTTCTCATTTAATTAATTGGGTTAATAATGTAAATTGGTGTTGCTTGGTTTTAAGTGCTTCTTTTCCTAACCTGCCCAAACAATATTGGTACAGGTTAAAATGTATTCATTATTGATGATTCCGCATTGAAAATTTCAAAATCGACTCGCTAAAACGCTCTTATCGTGTAACGTCCCGGCTTCAACAGTGCTTAAGGTTGTTTCCGGCCCGTGGCGCAAACAAAAAAAAATTCAATACAAAAAATATAATTGGTTAATTCACTGTAGCGGAGCTATGTATAAATAGATCGACGATACTGCGAATACACAAAGTAAGGCAGCCGAACTTTTACGAACTATTTATTTATAAAAAATTTAACGAAATAGCGCTTTATTTAAATTTATAATGTTGATAATCAAATAATTAAAATTTAAAAAAGTCCAAAAATTTAACGGATGTAGCAGATTTTTGATACACTAAGGGCATTTATTAAGCTTTTACGCTTCAAATAATAAGGCAAAAATTGGGTTTTCTGCCTGTACGGTCCCAGCCTGCCAAACAGCCGCCTAGAGAATGGACGCTACAGGCATAACGGACATACAACCGAATTGGAAAATAGGCTTAGTGTATCAGGTACAATAAGTGTGAATTTTTCAAAGGCGGGATTAACTGATGATAAAATTAAGGTTTAGCCCCGATAGCGACCGCTTTAATTGCCATGATGCGCTGATCGAATTCGTCGCCATGAATGATTGCTTTGGCTTTAATACGCATTTTGTAAACGTAGATGGTTTTTTCGGAGTATTCTAATATCTTAGCAATGGCTTCGGTACCAGTTATACCCATTCGCATCAGCGCGAAAATGCGAAGATCAGTAGTGAGCACCTCATACTCTTTGGGCCAAATCTGGTTTTCCTTCTTAAACAGCGTATTGAATTCTTCAACAAAATTGGGGAAGATTTTGAGGAAAACCTGGTCGAAAGTATTGAATAATGTCTCCCGTTCCTTTTTAATATTGATATTATTGCCCATCAATTGGATATCATCATACTTTTTGGCCGGCAATTTTGTGTCTATAGATCGTTTAATTCGCTCCAATTGAAGGATATAGCCCGATATTACGTTAAAAAAGTAACCGATGTAGTCTTCTTTTATCTTGGTGCCTTCCATCAATTTTTCGTTCACCTTTTCTATTATCTTTTCTTTCGCTTTTAATTTTTTGTTGCGTTTGTATAAAAGTATAGATACCAGAATTACTGCTGCGGTCAGCACCGTAATCAGGCTGAGGCTTCTGATGTATAGCTTCTCCTCCCGTTCTATAAAAAGCAATTTTTCAGAAGCAACTATTGGCAGTAACGACCCGATTTGTACTTTTCTTTGCCTGGCGCCATAAAATTCAGCGTCGGCAAGCGCATGCTCCAGTGCTATATAAGCATTTTTAATATCTCCTTTTTTGTAGAGGATCTCGGCCAGCCAAAACAGCGCAACTGTTTCCTTTGTAGACGACCGGATATCGCTTATGGTTGCTTTTATCAGTAATTCGATACTTTTATCTGACTGTGAAGTGTTTTGAAAAACGTTGCTAAGCGTAGATTCCACAATAGCGTTCTGATGTTCGGTGAGCGTTTTAAGTTTTAGCAGTTTGTAAAAAAATACTGTGGCAGCGTCATTAAAGTTGTTTTTATATTTTTTATATCCCGACAGGTAAAGGTTATCATACGAACCCGGCTTACTTAGGAGTATAGCAGAATCGATATACTTATTTGCGAGTGAAGTGTAAACCGGGGTATAGTGCTTATCGTTATTGTAGGTAGCCAGATCATAATAAGCCCTCATTATGATAGAGTAGTATTCAACTTTAACTGAGTCATTCAGGCTTTGCACATTTATACCGTGCATGCTCTCAAAAGTTTCTTTAAACATTCCGGACGAAAGCAATATAAATCCCATCTTTATTTTGCTGAAATCCTGCTTAGATTTATCATGAAGAGCCTGGCTAACCGATAAAAGTTTGTTGGCATAAACATAAGCAGAATCGTATTGGTAAGATTTGTACTCGTCATATAATTTGTTCCCTACCGCGAATTGGTTTTGAAGATCCGATAAGGGCAATTGTTTAAGTTCTTTTTTTAGGGCAGTGATACGTCCTTCTTTTTGATGATCGTAATCTCCTTTTTTGTCAAAAGCCACTTTCAACTCGTCGAAAAGGTCGCTTGTGTTGGGTTCTGCTGCCAGCACCAACGGTGATAAAATAAACAAAAACAAAAAGAATACTCTCATAATTAGGTAATACCAGCGTAATGGGTAACGATAAATCTGCACGAAGATATGCGGATTTTAAAAAACGAAATAAAGATAACGATATGGTGCAGCAATTATGCTGAAAACTTAAAATCAAGATTATTTTTATTAAAACTTTAGGTAAGCATATTATTGTTCGGTGTAACCTGACCATTATATTGGCCAATAAGCGTTTCCACGATTTGCCTGAATTTTTCAAACTGCACCGGATAGAAGTAGTATCCTCCTTACCCAGTTTTACACAAGGCAGGACGGATAAACAGCGTTGCGACGGCGTTTTTGAAGACTCCATCAAGGCACTTCAAATGCGGAATGCGGTTGGGTACGGATTGGTGGATACCGGGCTAACGCTAAACCTGGTTTACAATCCGGCAGGTGCTTTTCTGCCACCATCGCAGGATGCGTTGAAAAAAGAGTATAAGTTTGCCGCTGTCAATAATGTAATGTGCCGCAATACGATCTCCGTTGGATGGGACGGCTATCTGTACGATTGTGATTTCAACCAAATGCTTGACCTCAAAATTACTCCGGCAATTTCGCAGCATTTAGCAGCATTTAGCAGATTTTGATTTGAGTTTATTACAAAACCGCGAGATCATTTTAAAATAACATTGCTACGGGTGTACAGCAGGTGCCGGTTCAAGTTGCGGCGGTGCAGTTACAGAATAATTATGAATGATATAACTCCTTTAAATACCGCGCTTGTCATATTTGTCCGCCACCCGGAATTAGGTAAAGTTAAAACCCGGTTGGCGAAGGTTATCGGCGATGAGAAAGCATTTTCTGTTTACAATTTATTATTAAGCCATACCCGCCAGATCACTATTCCATTAAACTGCCGAAAATTTATTTATTACACCAATCAGGTCATCGAACACGATCTCTGGACTTTCCCCGGCTATACCAAAAGGCAGCAATTTGGCGAGGATCTGGGCGCACGGATGTCTAATGCTTTTAAAGAACTATTTGACCAGGGTTTTAAACGGGTAATGATCATTGGCAGCGATTGTTATCAGTTGCAAACGACCATAGTTGAACAAGCGATAGCCACGCTGAACGATAAAGACGTAGTGATAGGGCCGACCTTTGACGGTGGGTATTACCTTTTAGGCTCAAACCGGTATGTACCTGAATTGTTTACCGATAAAGCCTGGAGTACAGATCAAGTTACAAACCAAACTGTAGCTACAGTCAACCAATTGGAACTAACGTATAGTTTGACGGAAAGATTGCACGATGTTGATGAGGTGGCGGATCTGGAATTAAACGAAATCCGCGTTTAACGGTAGTTCAGCATCTCTTTAAGAAAATGGTTCGAGATTATTCCCCTACGGGCTACCAAAAGGAAACACCAGATAATGGTTGTTTCCTTTTGGTATACCCATAAATATTTGATGCACAATTGGTTAGGACCAAATCTCATTTAGTTCGATATTTACCGATAAAATTTGTTGGTTTTCTCCCCCTTGGTCCAAAAGTGGTTTTAATATAGCATTAGCCTATTTTTTTCGAGTTCGATTTCCCCTTTAGGCTGTCGTATTTTCGGTCTCTTTCAGGTTTATTGGAAGTCTTTGCAATAAGGCAGAGAAAATTCAATATAATAACCGCCCCATTATCACCAACCTTGATGCCATTTTTATCTAATATAGTAATAGCGCGTTTAATCGAAATTGTTTTATCTACAAAATTAGGTGTTATGTTATTCATGATACAATTTTAAATAACCTTTTGACGTTTAGTGGATTGTACAAGGTAGCAACAGATAGTTCCATCCTTGTTTTTTAATAATTGCGAAGAAAAATCATATAAGAGTTTGGCCATTATTTATAGACGAACGCTTATAAGTTTGCTACGTGGAAAAATACGAGGGTATAAAAAAAGTCTATATTTAATCATTTAACCGGTAAATAACTGGCCGAAGTATCGAAGAAAGTTTTTTAGATTTTCAATTAAAAAATCGCTGATCAAAGCAATCTGAGCTAAAAAATTCCAATAAAATAACTTAGAGACTTACTGAATTACTTCGTATCTAAGTATATACTACAATAACCCTTACTGTCTGGATCTCTCCCAGTGCGCAAAGAACATCAAATATCGCCCATTGCAATATAGAAGTGCCCAATTATCTCTCTTAATGAGCAGTTAATCACTAGTGTTAAGTTAATATAATATGACGTATAAGAGTGTCTATTTGTAAAACAAATTACAGATGACATGCTATACGCTAAAACTTACAAAAGAGGAGATTGAAGAGTTATACTCAATAATCAACAAAAGGTTCTCATAGTTCTCAAACATTACGGAAAGCCTATTTAAGCGTCTTTGTATTAAATTCTTTTAATGCAAAGACAATAATCTCTTTCTCACAAGCAAACAAGCCCCTATGATACCAGCATGTTTGCCTAATTGTGATAGTCTGAGTTGAGTATCATTATTAACCAAGCTTAAAGAGTATTTATTGATGGCGCTTTTAATGGGAAGGCGTATATACTCGCCGGTTTGGGCCAAACTTCCACCCAATATAACTAACTCAGGATTGAATATATTAATGAGTAATGCGATACCGCGACCAATATTTCCGCCAATTTCAGCTATTAGTTCTATGGCCAGAACATCATCATTATTGGCAGCCTTTATGACATCTTCCATTTGTATCTCTTCCCCCTCGCCTTTTTCTTCAAAAAGGATTGATGAAGAACCCTCTTGCATCTTTTGTTTAACCATTCGAGCGAGCGCCCAACCAGATGCTTCAGTTTCGAGGCAGCCTTTTTTGCCGCAGTGGCATAGTATTTCGTTATCAAATAGTGGAATATGGCCAAATTCGCCCGAATATCCTGATTTGCCATAATACAATTGCCCGTTTATTAGTATTCCCAACCCTATTCCATAATCTATATTAAGAAATAGTACATCTTTTTCTCCTTTTACTATGCCTGAACTAAATTCGCCAAATGCCATAGCGCGCGAATCGTTTTCTAAAAACACCTTTATGCCAACCTTTGATTCGATGATCTTGCTTAATGGCTCTTCGCTAAAATTAAAAAAGCTGTAGCTGTAACCAGTAGCGTAATTAACCCGCCCTGAAATATTGATACCTATACCCAGTATTTTATCCTTGGGTATAGGGAGTTCCTTTATAAAGGTATTTATCAATTGGCACAATGTTTCTAACGATTCTTTATTGTTCTCCAGCTTATAAGGTATCTTTTCGGCAACTTTAACCAGATTTTTTTGCAGATCAGACAGTGCTACATTGATATATCTTTGGTTTATATCAACCCCGATAAAAAACGCGGACTCTGGCAGCAACCCAAATAAGTTTGGTTTACGCCCGCTTTTTGACTCCACCTTCCCGTAATCCTGTACTATACCATCCTGTATAAGGTCGTTCAAAAGCGCAGTCATCTTCGGCACGCTTATGTTTAACTCTTTAGCCAGATCAGCTATCGTAGCATCGCTCACATTAGCAAAATAACCTAAAATGCTTTTTTTAAGGTTCAGATTTTTATACGCTACACCAGTAGCGCTTTCGTTATTTAATTCTTCAAAAAATGTTTTACCCATTGGTTATACTTTATTATACTTCGATAAGCTTTTTACAACGTAAAATTAATATAAATCTACAAAAAAGAGCTTCTATTTTTAATAGTAGCCGATATTTTACAAGTACTTATTAAAATAATTTAATTATTATTTGCTTATTATTAATTTTTTTTATTACTTAGTGTTTTCTAAATTACAACACAATATCTTGTAAGAGCAATCACTAGTAGAATAATATACACATAAAGCATTCTATTAGCAAATATTAGCCTGATTTTAATCATAAAACAGGCGAATCTGTTAAATTATATTTTTTAATAAATAGTTCTTAATTAGTTAAAATATTAAATAGCCTAATAATCATGAGGAAAATTTTACTATCAACCATTATGTTATGTTTTATCATAGCAAGTTCATGCAAAAAAAACGAGGGTGCCAACCCTTATGACCCTAACACAAAAATTACAGTATCGGTTGTGCCAAAAATCATATCGTTTGCGCCGTTAACTGGCAAAACCGGCGATATTGTAGAAATCAGCGGATCGAATTTTACAAGCGCCACTGCTGTTACTTTTGGCAACAAGCCCGCAGCCTCTTTTAAAGTGAATTCAAACACCAGCATAACGGCCGTTATTGGCGAGGGCTCAACAGGCACTGTAAGCGTAACAAATGCAAAAGGCACAAAGGCACTAACTGGCTTTACTTACATTCCGCCGGTAGTTGTGGTTGAGAATCCTAATCTGGCACTGAATAAACCAGCAACAGCTTCAACAAGCTTTAATGACCCCGGATTGTCAGTAGATGGCAATCTTGGCACACGCTGGTCTATTGCCGCAGCAACGGAACACGAGTGGTACAAGGTTGATTTGCTTACAGTAAAGAAAATTAATAGAATTGATATAAAATGGGAAGGTGCCTACGCCACTGATTATGCACTACAGGTATCAATTGATAACGTAAATTTCACTACGGTGTATGCAACCTCAACGTTTACAGGTGGTGACGGAAGCAACAGTTTTCCTGCGGTAAATGCCCGTTATGTTAAAATATTACTAAACAAAAGCGCATTGCCTTACCCAATGTCGTTCTGGGAGTTTGAAGTATATGCAGATGCGCCGCCGATTAATTTAGCTTTAAACAAAACAGCGACGGCATCAACAAGCTTTAATGCCGAAAGCCTTTCTATTGACGGAAATTTAGGAACCCGATGGTCGTTAGCGGCAGCTACTGAAAATGAGTGGTATAAAGTTGATCTTGGTAAAGTTGAAAACATTGGCCGTGTAGATATTAAATGGGAGGGTGCCTACGCCACCAATTATGCGTTACAGGTTTCAACTGATAATGTAAAATTTACCACTGTGTTTTCAACGTCAACCTTTACTGGTGGTGACGGAAGTAACAGTTTCCCTGCGGTAGATGCGCGGTATGTGAAAATATTACTGATTAAAGGTGCGTTGCCTTATCCAATGTCATTCTGGGAGTTTGAAGTGTATAAAAAATAGATTTAGTTAGATTAGTTTGGCATGCCGCACATGAGAGCGGCATGCCTTTATTAAACACACAATCGTGATGAAAAAAAGCATCTTTACAATAATTATAATTAGCTTAATAGGCATCGTTAATGCCTGTAAAAAAGAACAGCATCCGGGTAAAATCCCTATAACAGATAGCACAGTTGTAAAGCCGGACGTGCCTGTTGCCTCAAATATATATGATTCGGTAATAAATAACCAGGTGCGATATATACTTGCCGCCCAAATGCCAAGCGGTGCTTTAAAGGATAATCAAGAACCTAACAGCAGGATATGCGGATATTTTGCCAACATATCCTGCCGTGCTTTGCTCAAAAAACCTACCGCTGATAATGTTGCTGCGGTAAAAAAGTATATGGCATGGTACATGAGCAAACTTAACGGTAGCGTAAACCCCATAACTGGTAAGCCCGAAGTGCCGGGCTCGGTATATGATTACTTCGCCCCCGCAGAAAGTACAAAAGGGACGTATGACTCGGTAGATTCATACGCTGCTACATTTTTATCATTAGCTAAAGAACTGGCCGCTTTATCGCCAGCTGATAAAGCCTGGGTAGCAGGGTATTCCGTGCAACTTACCTTAATTGGCCAGGCGATGGAAAAATGTATTGATAATTCGGATAATAATATACCCATTGGATTTAGCCCCGATGATAATGACGGTCTGTCGATTGATTCGTATGTTCATGGTGCTAAGTATGCCATGGATAATTCTGAAGTTAACGAAGGGCTAAAATCTATGATTTGGCTACAAGTTCAGGTATTAGGTGGTTCAAAAACCGCACATTTTCAAAACTTGTTAGATGTTAATACCAGTGCTATTGAAAGCCAGTTATGGCGTGGAAACAGGTATAACTGGAATGATGATGGCAGCACCGGTGCAAGTATTTCCAAATGGTCTAATTTTTATGCTGACGCTACCTGCCAGCTATATCCTGGGCTATTTGGTGTTATTGATCCCTTGTCCCCACGCGCAAACCAGCTGTACAGCACATTTAATGTGAATTACCCGGCTTGGTCTAACGGCACAATATACTCTGGTGCATACCCTTGGGCTGTAATATGTTATGCCGCTGCTATGCTTAACGATAAAGCAAGGGTTGACGAATACATAAAACATATCCTGGCACTAAATAAAGCTGGTAAGCAGAAAGATTACTGGTATAATGCTGAGGCAGCGTTTGTAATACTAGCCGCAGATAAGATAAAGAACCCGGGCAATAATGCAATTTTTATCCCTACACCAGTTGCCACAGACCCGCCTATTGACGATAAAGGCAATCTTGCTTTAAATAAAACAGCCACTGCATCAAGTAGCTTTAATGCCGAGAGCTTGTCTGTTGATGGTAATCTAGGAACACGTTGGTCTACTAAATTAGCTACTGATAACGAGTGGTTTAAAGTTGACCTTGGTGCGATAAAAAATATAAGCCGGGTAGATATAAAATGGGAGGGTGCCTACGCAAGCGATTATGCGTTACAAGTGTCAACCGATGACGTCAAATTTATTACTGTGTTTGCAACCAGTACAAGTAAAGGCGGAGATGTAAGCAACTCTTTTGCTCCGGTAAATGCGCGGTATGTAAAAATACTACTTAACAAAGGCGCATTGCCATATCCAATGTCATTTTGGGAGTTTGAGGTGTATAAATAAATATAATGCCGTATCGCATAGTTATCATAAAAAGCATTTCAACTATATTATAATTAATTCACGTAATATATAAAACCTTATAATACACACAAATTATGAACCCATTATTAAAAAAAACACTCACACTTGGCTTCGCCTCAAGTATGCTTCTATCCTGTCAAAAAGGGCAATTGCCGCCGGGCAAAGCGGACGTAGCAAACCAACCTGGCATCAATACTAAAACTGTTCGTTTAAATGCAACTACAGTTAATTATTCAACTATTATTACTAAACAAATCAACTTCATCCTTGCAGGCCAGCTGCCATCAGGGGCTATGATGAATACATCGGTACCCGGCAGCAGAATATGCGGTTATTTTGGAAATATTGCCTGCCTTGGCGTACTCGAAGCTCCCACTGCCACTAATCAAACAGCCGTAAAAAATTGGATGATTTGGTATATGGGCAAGCTAAATGGCACTACAAATCCTGTAACAGGAAAATCCGAAGTAGCCGGTTCGATATACGACTATGCTGGCTCGGCCGAAACAACTAATGGCACTTATGATTCGGTAGATTCTTACGCGTCAACATTTTTAATGTTAGCAAAGCGTTATGGTGAATTGTCTGCAGCTAACAGAACATGGCTTGCGGGCTATTCGTATCAATTAACGCTTATTGGTAATGCGTTAATGGGGTGTATGGATAATTCTACCAATAGCATTCCTACACTTTATACTCCTGACGATAACGATTGGCTTACTATTGACTCGTATGTGCATGGAGCCAAGAACTTGATGGACAATGCTGAAACGAACCAAGGGTTAAAGGCAATGGTTTGGTTACAAAGCAACGTAATTACTAATGGTAACCCTGCTTATTATTCAAGCGTTTTAACATCCAACACTAGTGGTATCGAAAGCCAGTTATGGCGCTCAACCATGTACAATTGGAACGATAACGGTACCACAGGTGCAACTATGTCAAATTGGAGTACCTGGTATCCCGACGCTGTATCCCAGCTGTATCCCGCTATGTTTGATGTGATAGCACCAACATCTGCCAGGGCAGCTAATTTATACGGCACGTTTAATACCAAATACGCCAATTGGTCAACCGGGTTTGTGAATGATCCAACCGGCTTTCCTTGGGCTGCAGTAAGCTATGCCTCGGCTAAAATGAGTGATTTTAGCCGCACAAATGCGTATTTAACATATCTGGATAGTTTTGCGGGCACTACACAGCCAAATAACTGGTACAATCTCGAAGCAGGGTTTGCCATACTCGCGGCAAAAGTTGCAAGCACAGCACCGGTTAATTTAGCCCTTAGCAAAACAGCGACGGCTTCATCAAATACAACCAGTGCAGGCAACTCAAACGATGGTGATTTAGGAACAAGGTGGTCAAGCGCAGTTGCCGATAACGAATGGTGGAAAGTTGATCTGGGTTCGAACAAAACGGTAAGTAAGGTAATTATTAGGTGGGAAGCGGCTTATGATACTAACTACTCCATACAAACTTCTGTAGATGATGTAACCTATACTAATGCTTACACCACCACAATTGGCGATGGAGGTGATGATGTGATAACATTTAACGCAACTACTGCACGCTATGTAAAAATATTATGTACCACGCGCGTACAGCCTTTGTGGGGATCTTCCTTTTGGGAGGTCGAGGCTTATTAAGCCTGTCTAATTCGCTACAAGCTCTGGTGTATTGGAAAAAATAATTAATCTAATAGGTTATATAATAATTATCCATCATAAACAATATGCCAGGGCTTTAATTCTATGCCCTTTTTAATGCAAACTATTTAACATGATATGAAATGAAAGAAATTTTTACAAATAAAAAAAAACTATTGAGCTTTATAGCAGTACTACTTATGATGGTGTGCGGCCAGCAAGCAATGGCTCAAGCTCAAAATGTAACAGGCCAGGTAATTGATATGAACGGATTGCCGCTACCGGGTGTAACCGTATCTATAAAAGGGACAACGAAAGCTATTGCTACCGATGCAAACGGCAAGTTTCAGATACAAGTAGCACCCGGCGAAAATACCCTCTCGGTAATGATGATGGGCTTTACAACTAAAACTTTAATCGTTAAAGGCGGGCAGGACGTAAAGATAGCTTTAGAGGGTACTATGTCTGACCTGAAAGAGGTTGTTGTTGTAGGTTACGGTTCTATAACAAAAAAGGAAATTACCGGTGCTGTATCAGTAATAAAAGGCAGCCAGGTAAATAATATGCCGGTGAGTAGTGTAGCAGACATATTGCAGGGTAAGGCAGCGGGCGTAACTGTTTCGCAAAGCAGCGGTAGCCCAGGTTCCGCATCGGTAGTGCATATAAGGGGCATTGGCTCAATAAACGGCAGTACCGATCCATTGTACATTGTTGATGGTTTACCGCAAACAGACATCAACTATTTAAATCCTAATGATATTGAAAGTATTGCTATACATAAAGATGCATCAGTAGCTGCCATTTATGGTTCAAGGGCTTCTAATGGCGTAATTATTGTAACCACCCGGTCGGGCGCTAAAAACGAGAAAGTGGTTATTTCGTATGATGGTTATTATGGCTTCCAGTCGCCCTGGAAGCGGCCACAGATGCTAAACGCACAGCAATTTATCGCTTACAAAAATTTGGCGGCAACTAATGCCGGGGCGGTTAAGCAATTCGACTTTTCTACACAGACCAATATAGATTCGGTATTGCGTTTTGTTGGCGCAAATACCGGGCCTAACGGCACCGACTGGTGGAACGAAATAACCCGTTACAATGCTCCGGTGCAAAGCCATAACATCAGTGTAAGCGGAGGCGGAAAAGACGTTAGTTTTTTATCAAGCCTTGCCTACCTCAATCAAAAAGGCATTATAGCTGGTTCGGACTATGAGCGGGTATCTTGGCGGAACAATGTAAATGCACAAGTTAGTAAACGCGTTAAGTTAAGTACCAATTTAGGTTTGATATACGAAGGCCGCCGTACTGTTGATGAAAACAACCCATTTACCGGTACCATTTTTAGCGCCATGACGGCCGACCCAATAACACCGGTATATCGCAATAACCTACAGGGATTGCCTTCGTTCTTAAACATCATTAACTCGGGTTACGAGCCTACTAATCCATTCTCGCAGTATTCGGGCCTGTTGTACTCAAATAAGCGCAACCCTGTTGCGCAGATAGAAAGGCTGCGCCAAAGTAATTTCGAGAATTTAAGTATAAAGGGTGGTATCACTGCCGATATACAAATATTAAAAACGCTTAGTTTTCAAAGCCGTGGCGGGATGGATTTGCAGCGCGCCTTATCAAAAGGCTTTTCGCCGCAGTATTACTTAAACGCGTTTGATAATGCTAATACCAATACCGTTAGTAATTACTCATACACTACCAATTATTTTGTGACAGAAAACACCCTGAACTACGATCAAACCTGGGGTAAATACCATTTAACAACCTTAGGAGGTGTATCTGCCGAAGCAACAAATGTATCGCAGTTTGGCGCATCCATACAAGGGTTTGTAAACAACGACGTTGATATGCGGGTTTTAAGTGCGGGTACCATTAACCCACAGGTTTCGGGTTACCCATACGGAAATTCAATTGCATCATATTTTGGCAGAATTGGGTTTGATTACAATGGTAAATACATTGTTGCAGGTAATATACGCCGCGATGGGTCATCGCGCTTTGCCGATGGCTATCGCTGGGGCACTTTCCCTTCTGCATCGGCAGCATGGCGTTTTACCGAAGAAAATTATTTTAAAGACAAACAAAGCAACTGGTTAAGTGATGGTAAATTAAGGGTAAGCTATGGTTTAATAGGCAACCAAAATATTGGTGGCGGTGCTTATTTATCTACTTATGGTAGCAGCATTTATGACCGGTATGAGTTTGGAAACGAAAACACACCTTTCATAGGTGCCGGCCGCCAATCTACTGGTAACACGGTTTTGAAATGGGAAACTTCCAAACAATTAGATATCGGTTTGGACCTATCGTTTTTTAATGGTAGACTAAACTTAGCAGCCGATTATTTTGACAAGAAAATTGATAATATGCTACTAATAGTGCCCTTGCCAACTACATTGGGCTATCCAACTTCGCCGTACTCAAACGCTGGAAATATGCAAAATAAAGGCTGGGAATTTGAATTGGCCTATAACAACAATATTGGTGCATTTAAGTATAGCGTAAACGGTAATATATCCGCATATCGAAATAAGGTTACAAAATTGGGTAATGGCGAACCAATATTTGCTACCGCGCACTTAGGCGAGGTATTTACCAAAACAGAAGTAGGCATGCCGGTGGGTTATTACTACGGTTATGTAACTAATGGCATATTCCAAAATGCAAAGCAAGTGGAGGACGGCCCCCAACGGGAAACCGCGTCGCCCGGAGATATACGCTTTAAAGATATAAACGGCGATGACGTAATTGATGCTAAAGACCGTACGATGATAGGTAACCCATGGCCTGATTTTGTATACGGTTTAACCATGAACGCGTCATATAAAGGTTTCGACCTGAGCGTATTTTTCCAGGGTTCGCAGGGGAATGACGTAATGAACATACAGCGTTACGATACCGAATCGGGCACAGGCTATTACAATGCTACCAAAGGCTTTCTCGAAAAATCATGGAGCGGCGAAGGCAGTACAGATAAGTATCATAAAATATCGCAAAAACAAGGGCTTAACAACAGCGTTTCTGACTATTTTGTTGAAGACGGCTCTTACCTGCGTGTAAAAAATGTGCAATTGGGCTACAATTTTGCCAATACCTTTTTACAGAAGCTAAAGATGAAACAGTTTAGAGTTTATGTAGGTGCGCAAAACCTGTTTACAGTTACTGGTTATTCGGGGCTCGATCCTGAGATAGGTTCGGCAGACCCTAAACTTACCGGGATAGATCAGGGATATTATCCACAAGCAAGAACATTCATGATAGGCATCAACGCAAAATTCTAATTTAAAAAAAATGAAAAAAATATTATATATCACCCTTTGCATTACCCTGCTGGCAGCCGGCTCATGTAAAAAAGATTTCTTAAACCGCCCTCCGCTAGGCGTTCAAACAGAAGAGAACTTTTATAAATCGCGAGATGCTGGTTTAAGAACTTTAGTAAAATGCTATCAGGTATTTAATGATGCATATGGGTATGAAGCGCCCCGTGCAGAACTTGGCAACATGGCTACAGATGATAGTGAAAAAGGTGGAGGAGATGCCGGTGACCGGCCCTTTGTAACCGATTTGGGTTATGGCAGGGCATTGTCAAGCAATCCGTCGCTACAGTCCGATTGGGCAACACATTATCAGGGCATAGGTAACTGTAACGTAGCTTTAGAAAATTTACCTGTGAATGAATTGATAGATGCTGCCGGAGCAAAGGTAACCGCCAATACAAAGGCCCGCTACCTGGCCGAAATTAGATTTATACGGGCATACCTATATTTTGAACTTGTAAAAACATTTGGTGGTGTCCCTCTTTTGGACAAAACACTAACCGTTAACAATGCCAATAAATTAAAACGTGCAACAGCTAAAGAGATATTTGAATTTATTGCAAAGGAGCTTGATGCTGTTGCGGCAGAAACCAGCTTGCCCGGAAAGAACGGGATGGATTATGACAAGGAAGCGGGGCGTGTTAATAAAGAAGCCGTGTGGGCTATGCAGGCGCGAGTTTACCTATATTTTGCAAAGGATGATAACGGCCTGTTTGCCAAAGCAAGGGATGCAGCCAAAAAAGTTATTGATGCCAATGTCTATTCGTTAGACAAGCAATTTCAGGATCTGTATTTAGTAAATAGTTATAAAACACAAGAGCCTATATTCTCAATCATAAAGGGCGATAATGCGGCTTCGAACATTTATGGCGCGTTTACCCCTCTTTATACTTCTCCGCGTGGGCCAACAGGTGCTTACGGATTCGACACCCCAACACAAGATCTGGTGAATGAGTTTGAACCCGGTGACCCGCGTTTGTTATTCACTATTATTGAACCCGGGGACGCCTTTCCAAAAGCATCAGGGCAGGAAGTATTAAATTTCTCGTCGTATCCAAATACCGGTTTTCATAACCGTAAATCTTATCTGATTCCGTTAAGGCGCGGCCCCGGCTTTGGCGACGATGCCTGGACTTTTCACCTGATACGCTACGCTGATGTATTGCTAATGTATGCTGAGGCCGTATTAGAAAGTGGCGGTGATAAGCAAACTGTTGCTAATTACATTAACATGGTAAGGCAAAGGGCCAGTAACTCAACCCGTACCGATGCTGAAGCTGTTAGTCGGGTTCGCACCATTGCTAACACGCCTTTACCTAATGTTACAGTAGGTGCTGACCTAAGAGTGGCAGTAAGGCACGAGCGCCGTATTGAGTTTGCAATGGAATACCAACGCTTGTTTGACCTTCAAAGATGGAACAACTATATCGAAACAATGAATAATTATGCAGGCAAACCCGGTTCAAATGGCAAAGGTGCTGCATTCAAAAAAGGCATTAACGAGTTGTTCCCTATCCCGCAAGCAGAGATCGACCGTTCGGGCGGATCAATAGTACAAAACCCAGGATATTAACATTATTGGCAGGGCGTTGCACTACTCCCTGCCAATATATAGAGACATAATTTTTATTGATATGAATGCATACAAATTGGCAATAAGGGTTGTTTTATTTCTCGTAGTTAGTAGCACATTTGCCTTTGCAACCCCGCCGGGTACTGCCAAACCCGAGATTAGCCTTACACTCATTCCTCCATCGCCGGTAACCGACCAGGTAACACTTGATGTACGGGCTGGGATATGGAATAATACCACTGCTAAAAAAACCATATATGTTTTATTTTACCTTGATAAAGTGGCAAAGGGAAACCTGTTGCACCAACAAACCCTAATCCTTGCAGCAAAATCAAACGGCTGCGTAAAATTTCCGTGGTCGACTCGAAATATGGCTGGTAACCATAAAATAATATTGGTTACCAAATCGGGCAAAAAAGTTTTATGTAAGGAGCGCCCTATGCAGGTACTGGCATCAAACATCCGCTCAACCCGACGGGTTGACGGGGCATGGCTGGGCTTTTATCATTGGAGCGAGGCGGAAGGTAAATTTTGGAATCCTGAGCTAAAAAAGGCAACCGATGAACAATGGGGCGAAATGATGACCGCCCAACACGCGCTCGAAATGAATATAATTGTTATTCAGGATGTTGTCCGTAATCCAACTGAATATGCAGGTAAGCATAACATTGAGAAGGATGGCTACAAAGGTGTTCCTTATTATCCCTCAAACCTATTTCCAGGGCATGTACCGATAGCGGCCGTTGACCCATTGGAAGCAGTGCTGGCGGCCGCGGATAAGAATGGCATGAATGTTTTTATAGGTGTGGGTTCGTATGCCTGGTTCGATTTTACTAATGGTTCGTTGGAATGGCATAAAAAAGTTGCCGATGAGCTGTGGGAAAAATATGGTCACCATGATTCATTTTACGGCTGGTATGTTAGCGAAGAACAGGATGGAGGACTTGGCGACGCGCAGGCAAGAAAAGACATTGTGCACTTTTTTAAAGAATTTAAGGCGTATGTTAATAAAATAGCCCCTGATAAACCGGTTATGCTCGCTACAAATTCGCACAATGTAGGCAGCGCTATCGATACTTATCGTAAACTGCTCCCTAATTTGGATATTTTGTGCCCGTTTGGATTTCACCGTATGCCCAGTACCGATTTTACTGGTGAACAATCTGCCAATAAGTTACAGGAATTGTGCAACGAAGCGGGCTCCCACCTTTGGATGGATATGGAAGTATTTGATTTTGCCGATGGCAATGCATTAGTACCGCGCCCGATCAAGGGATTACTGAGTGATCTGCACCGATTCCCAAATTTTGAAAAAATAATTTGCTACCAATTTACCGGCTTGTTAAATAGCCCAACGAGTTCGATCAAACCGGGAGGCCCTAATACGGTAAAACTCTACCTTGATTATAAACAATATCTCGACTCCATTACTACCCCTTTACAGAACTTAAAAGGCGGTACCGGCATACCTATCAATAAATAGAAATAATACAATTTATACTGCTATAATGAACATATTTGAATACCAAGAGATATATCGCGCCAACTTATTAGACAGCGTGGTGCCTTTTTGGGTTAATAACTCAGAGGATAAAAAATACGGCGGCTTTTTTACCTGCCTCGACGAAAAAGGGGAAGTTTACGACACCGATAAATTTATGTGGCTGCAATGCCGCCAGATATGGACACTTTCCATGCTTTATAACCAAGTAGAAAAGAAACAGGAATGGCTGGATATGGCTATACGTGGGGCCGAGTTTGTTAAAAATAACGGACGCGATGCCGAAGGCAACTGGTATTTTTCACTAACCCGCGAAGGGAAACCGATTATGCAGCCCTATAATATCTTTTCGGATTGTTTTGCGGCCATGGGGTTTGCCCAGCTTTATACAGCTACCAAAAACGAAGAATACAAAGCGATTGCCCTAAACACATTTTACAACATCCTTAAAAAGCGCAACGATAGTAAAGGCATCTACAACAAGCAAGTCCCCGGTACACGTCCGCTTCAAAGTTTTTCATTACCTATGATACTGTGCAATTTGGTATTGGAGCTGGAACATATACTTAAACCGGAACTTGTTGAGGAAACCATACAGCTGGGTATTCACTCGGTAATGGATGTTTTTTACAAGCCCGAATTTGGTTTAATACTGGAGAATGTTGCTCCGGATGGTAGTTTTGTAGATTCGTTTGAAGGCCGGTTGGTAAATCCGGGCCATGCAATTGAATCCATGTGGTTTATTATGGATTTAGCTTCGCGCGCGGGCGATGAGCAATTGATAAAGAAGGCTGTTGATATAACCATTGATACGATTGAGTACGGCTGGGACAGACAGCATGGCGGTATATTTTACTTCCTGGATGTAAAAGGGAATCCGCCACAGCAGCTTGAATGGGACCAGAAATTATGGTGGGTACATATTGAAGCCGTCATCAGCCTTTTAAAAGGTTATTATTT
The DNA here is from genome assembly GCF_034345625.1 of Mucilaginibacter sp. 5C4. NCBI lineage: Bacteria > Pseudomonadati > Bacteroidota > Sphingobacteriia > Sphingobacteriales > Sphingobacteriaceae > Mucilaginibacter > Mucilaginibacter sp. 5C4. The sequence continues at coordinate 265,023 of NZ_CP133775.1, forward strand.
TACCGGCGACGAAAGGTGCTGGCAATGGTTTGAAAAAATACATGCCTATATCTGGAAACATTTTGTTGATGACAGGAATGGCGAATGGTTTGGCTACCTTAACAGGCGTGGCGAAGTGCTGCTGCCTGCAAAAGGTGGGAAATGGAAAGGTTGCTTCCACATCCCCAGGGGGTTATATCAAGGCTGGAAGGTACTGCAGGCAATAGAAGAAAAACGTGGTGTTTTGCACCGATAAAAAAATAACATGGCTATATTACCATTACAAACAACAGTTGTCGAGGAAAGTGTTAACCGGCAAAAACAGAATTATATACCGGCGCTTGTTGCATTAGGTGTACTCTATTTTATGATGGGACTAATCACCTGCTTAAATGATACCCTGGTACCTTTTTTTAAGAGTGGTTTTACCCTTAGTTACGCCCAATCATCATTGGTGCAATTCTACTTTTTTTTAACTTATGGTATTATGTCTATCCCGGCAGGTAAAGTGGTTGAAAAAGTAGGATATAAAAAAGGCATGGTGCTGGGTTTCTCCATTGCAGCTGTCGGCGCTATTTTGTTTTTCCCTGCCTCAATTTTGCATATATATGCCTTGTTTTTAGCTGCTTTGTTTATAGTGGCAATAGGTATTGTTATCTTACAGGTGGCGGCCAACCCCTATGTTACCGTCTTAGGGCCCGCCAAAACCGCGTCTTCGCGGTTAACCATGGTGCAGGGGGTCGGCTCAATAGGTACCACCATAGCTCCAATATTAGGTTCGTATTTTATCCTCTCGCAATTAAGTAATTCACATGGCTCAAGCGAGGCTGTACGTTACCCATACCTGGGTATTGCCGTTATGCTAATACTTATTGCGTTCACGGTTTCGCGATTAAAATTGCCGATTATAAAAACAGTCGGCAGCCAGCAAATAGCCCAATATGATGATCAAACTAAAAGTGTATTCTCATTTCGTAACCTAAATTTCGGAGCAATAGCTATATTTTTATATGTTGGTGCGGAGGTATCAATCGGCACTTTCCTAACCAACTACGTATCAGATATATTGAAGATAGGTATAAAAGATTCCAATACTTATGTGGCTTTTTACTGGGGCAGCATGGTAGTGGGCCGTTTGCTGGGTGCATTGCTTTTAAAAATAATTAAATCCTCTTACGTGTTATCAATATGTGCAGCAATCTCAATTTTTTTAATTGTCTTTTCAGTAACAAATACAGGGCAACTCGCTATTTGGAGTATGATTTCAATAGGTTTTTTTAACTCGGTAATGTTTGCAATCATATTCTCACTATCAGTAAATGGTTTGGGTAAATATACCACGAAGGCATCCGGTATCCTATCTACGGCAATTGTAGGTGGGGCTATTATTTCCTTTACACAAGGCCTATTAATTGATCATTTTACGTGGCCAATAGCTTTTATGCTCCCTTTGTTATGTTATCTGTATATCCTGTTTTATGGGTTAAACGGTTATCGCTCTAAATACAACTCTGCAACCTGAAATTAACGATCCCTTTTAGGCAGGCCGTCATTTAACTAAAAATTATGAAGGATATAGTTATTCTGAATTAACTATGTCACGTGATCTTCATGTCGCGGCTTGGGGCCGTTGCAAGTGTCATTATCGAAGCAGTTGAAAATGTATCGGGGCTTAATTTCCCTCTGTGCTGCTTCTATTTATCCGCATGCCGGTATCGGCATGCGGTATTTTCTAAAATCCCTCTTTTGGCTACGAAACCGCTTTACGAAAGCAGAGCGGCTTTTGCTTGTTATACTTATTCGCAACAATCCAACAAACCGGCGAAACCAATGCCTCTACCCACCCCAAAACCGAACGTCCTATGTTCGCTTCCGTTACAGCAAAACATATTTATCATCGCATAATTTTGTATATGTCAATATGTTGTAAATTTCAAATAGCCTTAGGGCTATTTGAAATACTTGAATCCTGATATATTCCATATTAACCTGTACCATGTGGCCGCCATGGCAACCCTGTTTTCGGGGTTTACACTTGCGTTGCTTTTAGCATTCGCAAAAAGGGAAGGCCAAGTAGCCAACCTGTTTTTAAGTGCCGCTTTAGCTGTAATTGTACTGAAGACCGGCGGGCTTTCGCCGCATTTTTACCGTAGCTGGGGCCGCTGTTGTATTTTTATGTGCGGCAGATGACGGTACCAAACCTACAATTTGGCCGAAAGGATGTTCTACATTTTTGCCCTTTGCTGGTTGCATATTGGATGCCGGGCTGGCTGGTGCTAATTTCGGTTGTCATTTATTTATACCTGCCACACCGGTTGATACAGCATTTTTGATAACTACATCGCCACAGATGCCAATATCAGAACCGATGGTTGGAAAGGATATGCCCCTTGAAAGGAAAGATATCCCGGTATCAAGCAAGAAAAATCAGCCAAAGGAAAGGCTTTTCCCCTAATGCACCGTCAGATCATGATGTTTAAAGCCTGGCTAAGAGGCACCCACCATCATTGCACTCATTTGCAGAAGTATATTGATGAATTTTGTTATCGCTTCAACAGGCTTAAATACCAGGATACCTTGTTTCATAAATTGATTGAACGAATGGTTTTTACTCAACCATCATTTTTATCAAAAATATCAATGCTTTTAAACGCCTTATTCTTTTTCCCTTTACATAAATTTTAGCTATGCATTTTATGCCATACAAAACTTAGTCGTTAAACTACAGTTTTTAAAGTAAAAAGAAAAGCCATCGACCAGCTTGCTGCCTTTTCATTTTTTATTTTACTTTTAGTAAATAACGGGTGAACTTTAACTTACACCAGTCTAATTATTTCTTTTAAAGCATTAATATTGTTTCTGTCAATATATAATTGCTCATTACTGTTGTTTGACGGCGTATCATGTCAAATTAAAAGCAATTATTTTTTATCATTCAACAGCATTTATTCGCGTAAATGTGCCATTCAACAGGCTCAGGGCATTATTATCAATAAGTTATTAAAAATGCTGACAGGCTAGTTAGCGGTAAATCAATATGGGGCACTTGCTTTGCAAGTATTATTGAGAATATGGTATTATTTATAAAAAATATGATTGGCCTTCAGTGCCGCATGTTAGCGAAAAACGAGTTAGAAAAACTTGGCATGTATTGTATTGCTGTAGATATCGGGCAGGTAGAAGTATTGGGCAGTCTTTCTGACCATCAGTTACGGTATTTTAAAGCCGCCTTATTAAATACCGGATTGGAATTGATTGAAGATCGAAAAATGATATTAATTGAAAGGATCAAAACTATTGTCCTTGATATGATAGACAACTCAGATTATCCCTTAAAAAACAACTTTTCGTTTCATTTAAGTCAGAAGCTGAACCTGGATTACACCTACTTAGCCAACGTTTTTTCAGCAATGCAAGGTATTACCCTTGAACATTTTATTATAGTCAATAAAATACGCCGTGTAAAAGAATTGATCTGTGCTAAGGACCTGAACCTTACCGAAATTTCCAGGAAACTTAATTACAGTAGTGTTGCCCATTTGTCAACCCAGTTTAAAAAAGTTACCGGGGTTACCCCTTCCCACTTTAAGTACATTAAATTTGCCGGTACATTGCTTCCTGCAATGTGTGAATTATAGAACTTATTCAAATAATTGTATAACATATCCGGCCAATACTCCGGTAGGTTTGTACTATACCCAACTCTGCCTATTAAGTTGGCGGCGCTAACAACTAATATTTAAAAAACTTTTATGAAAAAAAGAATTACTCCGACTATTAATAGCACTCAAGTGCCAAAAAGCAGAGGCTATACAAAAACATTCACCGCCATGTGGGCGATGGTTTTACTGCTTACGGTATTTATTGCTGGCTGTAAAAAAGATAAATTTATAGCTGAGCAAGGCGTATGCCCCGTAGTAGTAACCGACCCCATGGATAAGGCGGTTGATGTAGTACTTCCTAAAGTTATTACTGCAACATTTAATACCGATATGGATGCGGCTACTATTACCAAAACAACATTTATAATTAAGCAGGGCGCTAATGCGGTAAGCGGAACAGTTGCTGCCACTACAAACGCCCGTGTTTATACTTTTACACCAGACGTACCGCTACTGCCATTTGCAGTATATACAGGTACGATCACCAAAGGTGCTACCGATAAATTCCATACAGCCTTGGCTAATGATTACGTTTGGACATTTACTACTATTCCACAAATCACAATATCTGTGTTGCCGGCGGCAAGCGGTACAACCACAGGCGCTGGTACGTTTGCACAAGGGTCTACTGCATCGGTAACAGCGACAGCGGCGACCGGATTCGTATTTGTTAACTGGACAGACGGTGCGACCGTAGCCTCAACCAGTCCAAGTTATCAGTTTACTGTGGCAGGTAACAGGGCGCTAGTAGCTAATTTTGCCGCCATAGCAGCTGGCAAAGTGGCTTTAAACTTAGCAGCAAACCCTGTAGCTGGTGGCATAGTTGCCGGGCAAGGACAATTTAATATTGGCTCAACGGTTACCGCATCGGCAACACCAAGAGCAGGATATACATTTGTAAACTGGACTGATAATGGCACCGTGGTTTCCACCAGCTCAAATTATCAATTTGTGATAATTGTCAACAAAACATTAACGGCTAATTTTAGTGCGATACCAGCATCTCAATTTGCAGTTGTATTATCATCAAGCCCGGTAGCTGGTGGTTCAACAAACGGCGCAGGTTCATTTGCAGCAGGAACTTCGGTAACAGTAACCGCAATGCCTAATGCAGGCTATACCTTCGTTAACTGGACGGATGGCGCGACAATAGCCTCAACAAGCCCGGCCTATACTTTCCCGTTAAGCGCGAACCGGACATTAGTTGCTAATTTCTTATTGAACACTTACACGTTAACGGTAAATGCAAATGCGCTGATGGGCTCGGTTACAAAAAATCCAAACCTGGCCGTTTATAATAGCGGAGCTAACGTGCAACTTACAGCTACAGCAAAACCCGGATTTATATTCTCGTCATGGAGCGGCGATGCTACAGGATCTGTAAACCCGTTAACGGTGAACATGAACAGCAATAAAAACATTACCGCAAACTTTACTGCGGTGGTAGCGCTTGGCCCGTTATTGCCAGGACTTGGTGCTGCTGCTACCTTTAGCATATTAACCGAATCCGGAATATCAACTACCGGTACTACTTCAATAACCGGTGATATCGGCGTAAGCCCGATAACATCAACAGCCATAACAGGCTTTGGATTGATAATGGATACCAATGGTCAAACATCGCATACACCCATAGTAACCGGAAAAGTTTACGCGGCTGATTATGCCGTGCCAACGCCGGGTAATTTAACAACGGCTATAGGCGATATGGAAACGGCTTATACCAATTCAAATAACCTGGTAACACCGGCACCAGTAGTTGGTTTAGGCGCAGGCGATATCAGTGGTTTAACATTGCCTCCCGGCTTATATAAATGGAGTACGCAGTTATTAATAACAAACACAGGGGTAACACTTGCAGGCGGGCCTAATGATACCTGGGTTTTACAAATAGCCGCAGATTTGATTGTAAATAATACCGCCATCATCCATTTAAAGGGAGGTGCGCAAGCCAAGAATATCTATTGGGTTGTTGCAGGCCAGGCCACGCTTGGTACAGCTGTTGACTTTAGTGGTAATATCCTAAGTAAAAACCTGATCTCTTTAAATACCGGTGCTAAGGTTACCGGCAGGTTATTAGCTCAAAAAGCGGTTACGTTAAATGCTGCTACAGTAATAATCCCTTAATATTAATCCTCCTTAAAGTACACTCCCGCTGGGAGTGTACTTACTTAATTCACTTACATTAAAAAGAAACATATGTTACTACAATATAAAATGATAAAAAGGGCTATCCTGCTTTCGGCGATGGTTATCCTTTCACAAGTTGCCGCACAGGCACAAGTTACCCCACCTACCTGGTGGTGGGGTTTATCGGGCGCTGCAAATTTTAACTTTTACGATGGTACAACCCAAACGCTTAATAGCAGCCTAATGGTTCCTACCGCTTTTCATAAAGGGTTTGGTATAAGGCCATATGGCTCTGTATTGGTGGAGTATCGTCCGGCGGGTGTCTGGGGCATCATGCTTAACGTAGGTTATGATGGCCGTGGTGGCAAATTTAATGATGTTGTAGCGCCTTGTAACTGCGATGCAACCTTGCGTACCAATGCTGCCTATATCGCTGTCGAACCAAGTTTACGTTTAGCGGTACCAGCATCAAACCTATACTTTTTTGCAGGTCCGCGTTTAGCGTTCAATATCCAAAAAAGTTTTTCGTACACACAAGTTAAGCAGCCGAATACTAATGGCGAATTAAGCAATATGCGCAAAACATTAGTATCCGGGCAAGTAGGCATTGGTTATGAGATACCATTGGCAGCTGCCACTAATCCTAATAAGATTAGCCTTTCGCCATTTATTTCTTACCAGCCTTATTTTGGCCAGGCGCCACGCAGTATTGAAAGCTGGCAAATAACAACTGTACGTGCAGGTATTGCCCTTAAATTTGGTAAGGGTCATAAAAAAGTTGTGGAAATACCAGCAGTTGCGATAATACCGGTTGATGTTACATTTGCCATACGTGCGCCCAAGACGGTACCGTTAAAACGCCAGGTTAGCGAAACTTTACCTTTGCTTAACGCTGTATTTTTTGATGATGGTGCCAACACTATACCCAACCGTTACGTAGCGCTTAACAACGCGCAGGCTGGTACCTTTAGAGAAGAACAATTGCAGGCAGAACAATCAGTAACCATGTCTGGTCGTTCTGCAAGGCAGTTAAACGTATATCATAATGTCTTAAACATTTTGGGTGACCGTATGCGCGCCAATCCGGGTACTACTATATCATTAACCGGCGCTCCCGCAGATGATGGTAAAATAATGGCCGAATCAATAAAAATGTACCTTACGGGCACATTTGGCATTGATGGTTCACGTATTACTACGCTAGCCCGCAAAAAACCAGCTAATCCTTCAGAACAACCGGGTGGTAACAAAGAGCTTGTTTTACTACGTGCGGAAGACAGAAGAGTTGATATTGCCAGCACATCGCCCGAATTGCTAATGGAAGTTGGCGGCGGAATGATGAAGCCTGTACATATTAACACCATGCAAACAGATCCATTGGATAGCTACGTGATCTTAAATGTTGATGGCGCTAAAAAACAGTTTAACAGCTGGTCGATAAATGCAACTGATGACAGAGGTGTAACTCAACATTTCGGTCCGTTCACCAATGACCAGGAAAGTGTGTCAGGCATAACGATGATTGGTAATAACCCTGAGGGAAATTACAAGATCACGATGACCGGCGAAACTAAAAACGGAACAATCGTTACCAAAGAAAGCACTGTTCATTTAATACGCCAGGACGCTACTATCCAAAAAGGTTTCCGTTACAGTGTATTATTTGATTTTGATAAAGCGATAGGCATAGCATCATACAATAAATTGTTAACTGATGTAGTATCGCCTTTAATTACCGATGGATCGACTGTTATTGTACATGGCCATACCGATATTATTGGTGAAGAGGATTATAACCAAAAATTATCTGACAGCCGTGCACAACAAACACAAAAGGTGCTTGAAAGCAGCTTGTCGGCAACCGGCAAAAACAATGTTAAGTTTGAAACACTTGGCTTCGGTGAAGACATCAATCATTCGCCATTTGAAAACACGTTGCCTGAAGAACGTTTTTATAACCGTACGGTTGTCATAGACATTATCCCGGCAAATAAATAATATGCAGGTTATTGCTCACTAATTATACAAGAAAAAACCCACAGGCGGTGGGTTTTTTCTTGTATAATTAACTGGATATCATGAAAGCTATATAAAGCATGTAGTTATGGTTACTTTTATTGGCCCGACCTTGACATTTTACCAGTTCGCCCGTTCATTATTTCCGTGATGAATAAGGCATTATGTTTTCATATCTGTCCGATGGATATTTAAAAATTAGTGACAATTAATTTTTAAACTTTGTAATGTTTTGCAAATTGCGAGGTAAGATTTGTAATTAATCTGCATCAAAAAGTGGTTAGTAATTCGGTGCGTAGTATATCGAAAACTATATAAAGTATTGTGAGTCGATTTGGTTTTAATTATGTTCGATTCCCCTACGGACTACATTAAAACTGCAAAATCCCATACAAATCGTGTAAAAGAATAACTACCTATTGTTAAGTTAATCATGTAATGACGGATAAAGTCTTTTCAGTTTTATGCGCGCATCCTTATTTTCAAACTGCCAGTTAATTTTGCTATTCTTATTATTTCTGCTGTTCTGCCATGCCGCCACTTCTCCTTGATTTTTTGCATTGTTGGAATATGCCTATTTAAGCATTGTCCATTCAATACATGCAATTCTATCTCGGCCATGTTTAGCCAGCTGCCGTGCTTAGGTGTATAAACAAACTCAAACCTATCCAATAGCCTTTTGGCTTCGGCAGGTTCAAATGTTTCGTAAAATGCAGAATGACTATTCCATTACCAGAAAAGGAAGAGGCTAAAGGAAACTTTATTTAACCACCTATTTACAAATGAGTTTTATAGTTTAACTGGCTTAAGTGTAGGTGTTACTATAACTAATACTGTTAATGCACATAGATATTTTAATGAACCTTACTTTTTTTTAAGTAAGCCGATTATGGGCACTAATAACACTTTTTAATTATTTGATAACATGTACAGCAACGAATAATTCCCAAAAAGAATGGAATACGGCGAACAGTATCATGTAAATTATAATCTTAAAAAAGGATTTTCAGATCAAATGGAGAAGTTAGAGCAGGAAGTAACTATTACCTCTGTTGTAGCAACAACTGTAGGAGAAAAATTTCTTTCAAATTCAATGTCAATTGATGGTTTATTTAAATATAAAAAGGGCGATTAACCTTTTGTATGGAATCTTATATGTGAAAAAAAGAAATCCGCAAAATTACGGTGAACTTTGCGGATTTCGGTAAAAGTTAGTGGTCCTGACGAGAATCGAACTCATATCTAAAGTTTAGGAAACTTCTATTCTATCCGTTGAACTACAGGACCGGTGTTTTTAGGAATTGCAAAGGTGCAAATTTTGAATGAGTTAGTCAAACCAATTTGCACATCTGCATGGGCGCTTATCTTATTACCGATCCGTTGGCCATTTCATCTGCCGGGGCAACAAAACTTAGCTTGCCTTCGGCGTTTTCGGCCATCAATATCATCCCTTGCGACATGATACCTTTTATCTCCCTCGGCTCCAGGTTTACCAATATGCTTACCTGTTTACCAATAATGGCGTCGGGCTCGTAATGCTCTGCAATGCCCGATACTACGGTGCGTTGGTCAATACCCGTATCAATGGTTAATTTTAATAGTTTTTTTGTTTTAGCAACTTTCTCGGCAGTCAATATAGTGCCGGTACGGATATCCATATTTACAAATTCATCGAAAGTAATATTGGCTTTGGCAGGTGTAATAGCCGGTTGTGCAACAACGGCCGATGCTGCTTTTTTATCGGCCAATTTTTGGATCTGTTTTTCTATGGCTTCGTCCTCTACTTTCTCAAACAATAAGGCTGCAGGGTTAAGCTGGTGGCCATTGGCAAATTCAAGTTCCTGGTCAAATGCAACCGCATCCAAATTAAGCATACCAAATATTTTGGCGGCTGTTGCCGGTAAAAATGGCTGCAGGCAGGTTGCAATATGGCCTATGAGTACTAAACTGTTATGTAAGGCTGTTTTAGCGGCCTCAGCATCACTTTTTATAGTTTTCCATGGCTCTTGTTCGGTAAGGTAACGGTTGCCAAGGCGGGCCATATCCATCACGTTCTGCAAAGCCGCGCGGAAACGGTAGCTCTCCAGATTTTTACCAAGGTCATCATAGTATCCGCCTAACTCTGCATTGACTTTGGCATCGGTTAATTTGATAATAGCGCTATCGCTTTCTACCTTGCCATCGTAATACTTGTGCATCAATATCATTACACGGTTAACGTAGTTACCCAAAATGGCAACTAATTCGTTGTTTACGCGTGCCTGGTAATCTTTCCAGGTAAATTCGCTGTCGCTTGTTTCTGGTAGTATCGATGTTAGTACATAACGTAACTCATCCTGCTTACCCGGGAACTCCTCCAGGTATTCGTGCAACCAAACCGCGTGGTTGCGGGATGTGGAAAGCTTATCGCCCTCCAAATTCAAAAACTCGTTGGCCGGCACGTTCTGCGGTAATATATAATCGCCATGTGCCTTCAATATCGCCGGGAATATGATGCAGTGGAACACAATGTTATCCTTACCTATGAAGTGCATCAGGCAGGCATCATCCTCGGTATTTGCTTGCTTTTTCCAGTATTGCTGCCAGTCCTTCCCGTTATCAGTAGCCCATTGTTTGGTGGCTGATATGTAGCCTATCGGCGCATCCATCCACACGTAAAGTTTTTTGCCTTTGGCTTCTTCTAATGGTACGTCAATTCCCCAATCCAGGTCGCGGGTCATAGAGCGTGGCTGCAGGCCCGATTTTAACCACGAGCGGCATTGGCCAAATACATTAACCTTCCACTCGCCTTCTTTTTGGTCAATCCATTTCTCTAACCAGGGTTGGTATTTATCAAGCGGTAAGTACCAGTGTTTGGTAGGTTTCAGGATCGGTTTTTTGTTACTCAGGGTCGATATCGGGTCGATAAGATCTGTCGGGTTTAACGATGTACCACAGTTTTCGCATTGGTCGCCGTAGGCCTTATCGTAACTGCAAACGGGGCAGGTACCGGTAATATATCTGTCGGCCAAAAACTGGTCGAAGTCTTCATCGTAGTATTGTTCAGAGTATTTTTCTATGAACTCACCTTTCTCGTACAGGTTCAGGAAAAACTCTTGTGACAGATCGTGATGTATAGGTGATGAGGTGCGGTGGTAAATATCAAATGCAATCCCAAACTCCTCAAAACTCTCTTTAATCTGGTTGTGGTATTTATCAATAATAGCCTGTGGCGTGGTACCCTCTTTTTTAGCTTTGATGGTAATAGCTGCGCCATGCTCATCAGATCCGCAGATGTACACAACATCCTTTTTCATTAGCCGCAGGTAACGTACAAAAATATCTGCCGGCAGGTATGCGCCCGCCAAATGGCCAATGTGCAGCGGCCCGTTTGCGTATGGCAAAGCCGATGTAATGGTGTATCTTTTATATTTATTAAGTTGCGACATTAAACAGGGATGTTTATTAATTTGCAAAGATAATTTTTTTAAGTCAGAAAGTTGGGAAAGACGGAAAGTCCGCAAGACAGGAAGACAGCATTTAAATTACCTTCAAATAGTACAATTAATCTTTCGGACCTATGCCGACCAACGAACTTTCGGACTCATCCATTACCCATCTAAAAAAAGGCGACAAGGTGGCTATTACCTGCCCTGCCAAAAAGCTTCCGATCCCTATGACTGATGCGGTAAATTTGCTTGAATCATGGGGGCTCGAAGTTGTATTGGGTGATACCGTAAACGCCAGCTATCACCAGTTTGCGGGCGACGATGCCTTCCGCGCGGCAGATATGCAACGCTTTATTGATGACGATAGCATTAAGGCCATCTTTTGCGCCCGTGGCGGTTATGGCGCTATCCGCATGGTTGACCTGGTTGATTTTAGCCACATGGCCACAAACCCGAAATGGATGGTTGGCTTTAGCGACATTACTTTGCTGCATTCGCATATTATTAGCAATTATAACTTGCCTTGTATACATGGGCAAATGCCATTAACCATACCGGATGCTTCGGCACATTCTTTGGAAACTTTAAGGCAAGCCTTATTTGGCGAGGAGTTGATTTACCGGATAGCCCCTAACCATTTAAACAGATTAGGCACAAACAGTGGTATACTTATCGGTGGTAACCTTTCTCTTTTACTCGCCGTAATTAATTCGGTTAGTGATATGGATTACAGTGGCAAGATCCTTTTTATAGAGGATGTAGGCGAATACCTTTATGCGGTTGACCGAATGCTGCGCGCCCTTAAACGTGCTGGGAAGCTAAAAAATTTGTCGGGATTAATTGTGGGTAGTTTTACAAGCCTGAAAGACAACGACATTCCCTTTGGTCAAACTTTGCCGCAAATTATAATGGAGGCGGTCGCTGAATATGATTATCCTGTTTGTTTTGATTTCCCGGCGGGGCATGTATCTAATAACTGCAGCCTGGTGTTGGGCAGAGCTTTAAACCTGTCCGTTAAAACAGAAGGCGTAGAAATAAGTTACTTATAAATTTAAACCTCGTTATGGCATATTTAAGTTCTCTTAATAAATACAAAGATCTTGGCCTGCTCATCATCCGTGTAGGGCTTGGTGCGATGTTTATTTTCCATGGTTACCCAAAGCTAATAGGCGGTACCGATGCCTGGGCCGCGCTTGGCTCGTCAACCAAATACGTAGGCATACATTTCGCACCAGTGTTTTGTGGCTTTTTGGCAGCTTTAGTAGAAACCCTGGGTGGATTTCTGATCATAATAGGCCTGGAGTTTAGGCCGGTGTGTTTGCTGCTTGTTATTAACCTTGTTGTAGCCGCTGCTACCCACTTTGGCAAAGGCGACGGCATGCAGGGCGCGGCACATGCAATAGAAGACGCTATCATGTTCGCGGGTTTGTTTTTTGTAGGGTCGGGAAGATATAGTGTAGACAAGAAATAGCAGGTCAAACGCATTCAGAAATAGGCCTTTGTTAGTAAATGTTTATTTTTGAATTAAAATTAAGCATCAACCAACAATTCGTACATATTATGAAATTGCTTTCCTATTTATGCCTGGCCTTAGTATTAATAGCTACAAGCTGCAAAAGAGATTTTAAAACGGACGGAAGCGGTGTGGTTTACATTAAGTTTACGAATGAAGATGGCCCCAGAATAAAGCAGGGCGATTTTTTAAGTATGAACGTGCTTGCTAAAACAGATCTGGATTCGGTTATAGAAAACTCGGAAGACTATGGTGTACCCCGCCTGCTAATATTGCCTGCTCAGGCTTTTAAAGGTGATAATTTTGATGCATTAAAATTATTGACCGAAGGCGACAGTATTGCTGTTAAACAGCCTGTTGACAGCATATTTAAAACAACGCCCAAGCCTGCTAATTTTAAGGGTAAGTATATAGTATATAACATTAAGGTGCTAAAGGTGATACCAAGGCAGAAAATGGACGACGCACAATTAATGGAAAAGGCAACCGCCTATCTTAAAAGCTTAAACGCCGGCCTTAAAATTGCCGAACCAAAACGGATAGAAAAATTTATTCGTCAGAAAAATTTAGTTACTACAAAAACAAATTCGGGCCTTTGCTATCATGTAATTACAAAAGGCAACGGGCCATTGCTACAAACCGGTGATACCGCGGTTATTAATTACACCGGTAAATTACTGAGCGACAAAGCATTTGATACTAACATTTACAAGGATGCTATTACGGCAAACCTATTTGATGCCAAACACAAATACAGGCCAGTAGCTATCCCGTTGGGCCAAAAGAAATTAATTACCGGGTTAGAACAAGGTTTACTTTTATTAAACAAAGGTGCAAAAGCAATATTTGTTATACCGTCTGCCCTTGCATATGGTGATACGGGTTTTAACATTGTTGCAGCGTACACCCCAATAGTTTATACTATTGAGGTGAAGGATGTTATCCATCCAAAATAGGCATTAAGGATGTCCTTTTTAAGCCTTATTGATCCATTGCAGCAGCTAAATCCTTCAGGTAATTTTCGTCGATATCACCTTGTTGGGCAGATGCGAACTTATTAAACCTTTCTGCATCAGCGGCAAAAGCCTCTTTTAAAGCTTTCTTCTTTAGGCTAACTTTTTGGGGTTGCGCGCCGGTTTTTAAAACAAAGTAACTATTTTCGTCGGTGTACTCATCATAATTATGGCCGGAATTGGTAATACCATTTGTGGTGAAATTATTGGCTTCGAATTTGGTGATAACCTGTCTATAAACCTTATACTTTTTACCCAAGTATAGTACCTGTACATATTGCTTTGTAGTAATTGAAGGGATGTAAGCATATAACGTTGGCTGTGCATCATCATCAAAAAGAGCAAATTCTTTTACTTCGCTTTTATCAGCTATAAATGCATTCTGCTTATTGGTTATAAATATTAAGTCGCCCTTCAACTTATCGTAATTAAACAGGTAATCGTTACTTTGGATCAAAGAGTCGGCCGCGTTTATACCAAACCCATGCACCCACTTATCATACAAAAAACGGCTGCCATGTAATTCCTGCTGCCCGCCCTTTAAGTATTGCGAACCTATTATGATTGTTGCCGGCGTGCTTTGCGTATTAAAAAAACTGTTATTTCCTATTCCTTTAACCCAATTATCGGTTTTAGCAGCACCTGCAGCCAGCACCATATTAATATCGGTTTTATTATTAATGGCAACAATTGTATCGGCAAATTTAGCCGCGCTGGCCAAAAGCGATGATGCAGGATCAGCCTTAACCAGGTTGTACTTACCCTCCAGGTTGGTATACGTGCCATAGGGATGCCTGGTATCACTTATAAATACATAAGGCACCGGCTTGCCTTGCTTATCGGTAACTGTACCGTTTATAGTAATAGTTTGGCCAAATACCATGGTACCGGCAAGCACAAAAAGTGCTGATAAAAGGGGCTTTTTCATAAACGTCTATTAAAATAGTAATGCCTAATATATAATTTAAAAAGTATGCCTCAAAAGAGTACCTGTATTTTAATTGTTACAAAAAACGGCATTCTTGCATAATTAAAAATTGAAATAGACATTATGAGCTCCCTTATTGGTAAACAACAGAATTTAACCAAAAATCGATTCTCCCTTTAATACAAATTAATTAGTTTGTTGTTGTAAATTAAACTTTGAAATCGAGCCATCAGCCCTTATAATTGAACCCCACATATGGAAATCTTGTGAACCGGGGATTTGAGTTGTATAGGTGCCGTTTACAGTTAACTTGATATTGGTATTGGGATAATAGTTGTTAACCATCAACCAGCATTCGGTTATATTTCCACCGCTACCATGCAGTAAGTAAGATTTTGTGGGGTCTGCTTCATCCGGCACAACAGCGTCTCCCAAATTTTGGATCGGAATAGGCGAATTATTTGGAGGAATTGGGGGCGGTAAAGGATAATTCATATTTGCAATAGCCAGATGCGATCCTTGTGTAATCCTGATAATCTTCCCAGTATAGGTTTTAGAATAGCCCGGTCCGCTATAACTGGTTGAGACATATGAGCCAAGCAAAGGCTGCCCTCCGGTGCTGTTGCTTTGTAACCATGTAGATAACGCTGTTAAATAAGTTTTAAAATCGCCCACAAAAGAAGTGGTTGGTAAGCCCCCCATATAGCCTTGGGTTACTTCAAAAACATTACCATCTACCCCGGAATTAACTGTTTGTATAAATGATGTACCGTCTGTTGTACTAAGACTTGCTGCTACAACAGGTACACCGTTTACCAAATTGGGATACTTTCGGAAATCATAGGACCCGGGGCCTATAAGTTTTATAGCACAACCATTATACGTAGCAGTATAAGTATCAAAGCTTTCTCCTAGTTGCCTGGTCATAAGCTGTAGCTCAACATAGTCAACATTGGCCATCACCTTAATTTTATTAATAGTGGCTTGGGTCTGATCGGGAACAACCGTTTTGACGGCTTTTTCCTTTTGACAAGATATTAAGACAAATAGGGTAGCCATAGCAAACAGGATTTTTTTATTTTTCATGTGATAGTTGGTTTGTGTTTTAGCTAAAATAAATAATTCCTCAAAGTTAAATTTTAATTAATTATAATATAAGTTACTAACTGTTTGCTTAATACCCCACAAAAAAGCCGCCTTACAATTACTTGCAAGGCGGCATTTTAGTATGTACAAAATGTTTACTTATTTAAAAAATCTGTCTTGAACATGTCTGGCTCTACCTACACTGTTAGTCACATCATATTGAAAGTTAAATAGTGATAATGCTTCAACATAAGCATACTGTTTACCAGCTACCGGTGCATTTACAAAAGATGCGGGTGTAGTTACAGTAATACCATTCGCTGTAAACAAGTTTTTAACATCATTAGCATTTAAAACTACCTTAAAATTTGAATAGGTAGCACTTGCTCCTGTGCCGGTTTGGCTAAAGCTAACATCATAGTGTACACCTAATGCCGCGTAACCGCTTGGCGCTTGGAATGACGTTGGTGAAACTGGATTTAGTTTAACTGCTTTAGCTGTATAATCACCACCTGCGGGGGTACGTGTAAACGTTCCGAAGTACGCACCTGCAAAATCGTTACCAATTACATGGTAATAATTTACAGACTGATTAGCAGAAATGGTTAAACCATCAGCTTTAGTAATACCAATTGGCAACATATAGCTTTTCGAAGGATCGAGCAGGTTTTTATACACTATAAAATTTACAATTTTATAACGCTGACCAGCGGGTATATTCACAACCGTAGTTTTAAAAGTATAAGCAGAGGCCGGCATAAGCTCGTAAGCTATGCTTGGATTGGCGGCATTATAAGGTGCAATTAAACCCGGTATTACGTCTACTGTGATACTCTGATCGTGGCTTAATGTTGATGATGATGCAATGTTTACACCAAAAGCCAATTCAGCCGTATCTGATGTAATTGCTGCAGCTGAAAAATTACCTGACGACAGTCCACTCAACGGAATCTCTGCCGATTGGCCTCCTTTTGAGAAATCAACAGTTCGGGAATCATCTTTAAGGCACGAGCTTAATAAGCTGATTGCCATAACAGATAATAGGGCGGTTTTTATATAATTTCTTATTTTCATTTTTCTTTTAAATTAAATTATTTAGCCCAAAATATTTTTGAAGTAAAGATATTTATAGTACCCTGTTTGGTAACATTATCCGCGTTAGAAGTATATAATACCGTTGGGTATTGTATACGTGCTACTTGCGATGGGGGGTTAACACCAGGATAAACAGACAGTGGCAAATTAGCCGGGTAACCTGTTCTGCGCAATTCATTAAATGCCTCAAATGCACCAAACGGGTTTAAAGCAATCCACTTTTGTGTAATTATAACCTGTTGCTGTTGATCAAAAGTGCCCGCAGTTGGATAGGCGATGGCCGCTTGTGCGTAATAAGCAGCGGCAGCCGTAGCAGCAGAAGCAACACCCAAATTAGTGAATGAGGTTGTGATACCGGTGTTGTAAAGCGTTTGCGCGTTACCGGTTATATAACCTGCAGCAGCAGCTTCGGCTTGCAAAAACAACGCCTCTTCTGATGATAATAGTATAGCAGGCATAGTAGGAGCCTTTAACACACCAAGGCCAAATTTACTTGGCGTTTGCTGTGCAGGTACCGTTACAGTCCCGCCAAAAAAGCTACCTATTACATCGCCCTTAGGGTTAGGGGCGTAGACCATTTTTAAACGAGGGTCGTTATTATTAGTATAATAATTAATACCATACGTGTTAGCCTGGTATTGTTGGTTACCATTTGTACCTGCGCCACTTTGTGTATAACCGTAGTTAATATACAATGGGCTGGCCTGGCCACCATTTGCATCATTATTAGCATAACCGGGGTTAACCGATGCCGAAAATGTTGCATCAATATAACCTAATGCCTGGGTTGCCTGGGTTGCAGCCTTTAATGAGGCAGTTTTAGCGGTTATATTTGATTGGCGAATAGCTATCCTTAATTTAATGGTATTTGCAAATTTTATCCATTTGGTCATATCGCCACCAAACATGATATCAGCAATACCCGGGTTAAGGTCATTAGCGGTTGCTCCCTGTAATATTTTAATAGCAGCATCAATTTGTACTAAAAGATCATCATAGATTTTTGATGCGTCATCAAATTCAGGAGTAAGGTTATTAGCACCTTTTAAAGCCTGGCTATAAGGTATGTTGTTATAGTTATCTACCAGTGCCTGAAAATCATACACCATCATTACCTTGGCAATACCTGTGTACTTAGCGCCCGAATTTGAATTTAGGATAGCGTTGTAGTTAGATATGTTTAGAAAAAACGGCGTGTAGCTGTTAAAATCATTAGATGTGATCTGGTATTGATCAAGGTTACCAAATACCTGAAAACCTGTGCTCCTGCTTAAGTAACCTAAATAAGCAGCATACGGAATAAAGTTACCCCCGTTTACAATACCCGCAGTGGTTTTTAACGAGCCTGACAAAAGCAGGCTTGGTGATGCTACAGATGGTGTATTGGGGTTGTTTTTTAATTCGTCGAGATAATTTTTCTTACAACTGCTATTTGCAATGGTAAGAAACGCTAATATTATTGTTATATACTTTTTCATGTATTTAAATATTATTAAAATGTAACATTAATACTTGCTCCATAAAAACGTGTTGGAGGAAGTTGGTAAGTGTTAATTAAACCTGTTCCGTTACCTGTTGTTGCAGAAAACTCAGGGTCAATAAATTTCTGACCCTTTGGCCTAAGCATAACAAGGTTTCTTCCGATCAACGTAAAAGCAGCCCTTTTAATTACTTTAAGTTTTCTTGCGTACTGAGATAAATCAAAAGATAAGGTAGCTTCTCTTAATTTCCAGAAAGCAGCACTGCTTGTGTACCCTTCTACTGAGTTGTACCATGCACCTGCATTCCAGAACCCCTGGTTACCATCAGCAACGGTAACATTTGTGTTTGGCACATATACAGGGGTTTCACCTGCTTTAGCTGTATTGATAACTGAATTAGGAAATATAAATGCCTGGCGATCTGCAGAAGCAGAGTAAGCAGATATACCTGCAGCGGTAGCACTGGCTAAACTTGAGTTGTAAATAACATGCCCACTACGGAACTCGCTTGTTGCACTCAGGGTAATGATTTTCCAGCTTGCAGTTTGCGTTAAACCTAAGATATATTTAGGTGTAGTGCGGCCCAGGTTTGTAGGAACTGTATTGGATGTAGGATAACCCGTTACAGGGTTAACAATTACACGGCCCTGATCATCGCGATCCACGTTTGCGGTACTAACCAAAACCGGGAACGGCTGGCCAATTTGTGCCTGTATTGCTGCAGAACCGATGGAAGCAATAGTTACAGAGTTTAATCCCGATGTTAAAGATTTAACTTCAGAATTTTGGATCGCTAAGTTACCCCCTAAATTTAAGCTAAAGTTATTGTCTTGTTTAGTTAATACATTTAAATCCAGTTTAAACTCGTAACCTGTGTTTTGAACCTCGCCAATGTTAACAGTTGCAGATGTGTAACCTGTTTCAGGCGCGGTTTGGATTGGGATTGTTTGGTTAGTGGTATTACTTTTATAGTAGGTAAAGCTTGTGTTGATACGGCTATTGAAGAAGCTTAAATCAGCACCAAACTCAATTTCTTTGGTTAACTCCGGTTTAATTGCAGGGTTATTCAAAGTAGTTCCTAAAGTTAAACCACCTGTGTTACCATAAGGGAAACCGGTAGTTGGGTTAAATGTATTTGATGTGCTATAAGGCGCAACGTTAACACTACCAACCTGGCTGTAAGATGCCCTTAATTTACCATAGTTTAATATACGGTTACCTTTAAGCATCGGTATTGCATCGGTAAAAATTAATGATCCTTTTACTGATGGGTACCAGAATGAGCGAAGACCGTTTGAAAGCCTCGAATCATGATCGTTCCTTAAAGTAGCCTCAACAAATGCAAAATCTTTATAGCCAATGGTTAAATCACCAAAGTAACCGATCTGGCGAATTTTACCGTCAATTCGTGAAGTACCTGGCGTACCTAAGATACTACCTACGTTGTAAAAATCGTCAACAAGTAAATTTGTTGAACTATTTGATAACTGGCTGAAGTTTTGTTGCCAAATACTATTACCCAATAATAAATTTGTTTTAAAGTTGTTTAAAAATGTTTTATGAAAGCTTACATAAACATCTTGTTGGATACGGGCGTAACCTTGCGGGCCACCGGGTGCAGATCCTAATATGCCTAAGTTGCTACCATCACCAAATGATGAGATATTATATACCTGACCGGGAATATGGCCGGTAGAACCACCGTATGATTGGCCTTGGGTACCGAAACCACCGGTTGGGTCACTAATTGCATAAGCACTAAACTGCACAGGAGAGCGCCTGAACTGAACATTAGATGTGCCAAAATTTTCAGATATACGGTAATTTACATCAAACCATTTAGTTGGTGTTACTGAAGCGTTGAAACTACCGTTGAAGTGATCGCTACGGGTATCAATACGGTCATTTTTTATAATCCAATAAGGGTTAACACCGTAAGAGTTAAAGTAAGTATTCACTTCAGAGAATGGTTGGGTGATGTCTTTAAATTTATCTTGAGGCACCCAAGACGGGGTATTGTATAAAGTACTTAATAATGAACGCCCGCCATCTAACGAGGTTCCGTCATATCCACCATTTCCTTCAGTACTTTGGAAAGATTGCACATAGCTTGCTGTGAAATCTGCCTTGAAAATTCCATAAGTTTTAGCCGCAGAAACCCTTACTGAGGTTCTCTTAAACTTTTGATCAGGGGTAATACCCGATCTTAACAGGTTATTAGCAGAAATGTTAAAGCTGTTGTCAGCGTCACCCTGTGCGTAAGAAAGGTTGTTTTCTTCGCTGTGACCTGTCACAAAAAATGCTCTTCTTGGATCTACCGGACGAGTGCTGTAAGGATACTTTTGTATAGTACCATCTTCTAATGGTATACCTAATTGTGAAAGGTGGCCATCATATGCAGGACCGTAAGACTGGTTCTCGAATGGAGCCGGCGTAGTAATAAAGCCTGTGATAGGATCTTGGAATGGAGCACCTTCACCACCATAGCTACCAAACTTGGTTTGAAAACTAGGCAGATACGAAAGCTTTTCTATCAAATAATTATTTGTGTAACTAACACGCGGCGCGCCATTTGGGCTACCATGAACGGTAGTTATGATCAACGCACCGTTTGATGCGTCAGAACCGTAAAGGGCAGCTGCGCCTGCACCATTTAAAATGTTAACCGACTCAATATCATCCGGATTGATCGTGTTAACCTCATTAGGAGAAATTGGAACACCGTTTAAAACAACTAAGGCATAATTATTACCTAAGATGTGACGGTTACCGCGCAAAGTAAAACGAGTGTTAGGGTTAACACCGTTGTCAAGCGTACTTACAACTAAACCCGGGGCTTTAGCAGCTAAACCGTTTGTAAAGTTTGTAGGACGGGCCTGATTAAGTGTTGCGGCACTAATGTTAGTTGCGGCAGCGCCTTGCTCTTTTGCCTGGCGCTTAATGCCCAAAGCACCAGTTACCACAACTTCGCCTAATTGATTGCTCGAGGTTACAAGCGCAGTATTTACTACACTGCCATCAATTGCGAGAGTGGCTTTGTTAAAACCGATAAATGAGAAGCTTAATGATTTTGCCGATACCGGCACACTTAGGGAGAATTTACCGGATGCATTGGTTTGAACACCAATTGTGGTCCCGGCTACTGTGACACTTACTCCTGGCAACGGTAAACCGTCATCTTTTGAAGTAACTGTACCAGTAATTGTACGATTTTGTGCATACACCTGCGTTACGCATAACATCAGGAAACACAAACTTACTAGTAGAAGTTTTTTCATGTTTGTTAATAATAAGATCAGTTAATAGTTAATTAATTATAAAAGTAATGTTCCACTATCAATAAATCAAATTAAAAAGTAAAAAAAAATGCTTTATCGTAAAAATAATTTGAAAAAATAAATAATATTAAAAAAAACAGTACTATGTATTGCATAATACATTCCAAAACATATATCTTTGCATTATGATTGTTGAAAATACACAAACCCAAATGAGGAAAGGCATACTGGAGTATTGCATCCTTTCTATTATAGCAAAGGGCGAGATCTACGCATCAGATATTATTGCTGAGTTGAAGAAGGCCCGCCTGCTTGTTGTTGAGGGTACGCTATACCCTTTATTAACCCGATTAAAGAACAATGGCCTGCTCTCTTATAACTGGGTGGAGTCAACATCCGGGCCGCCCCGCAAGTACTATGTGCTTAGCGACGAAGGCCGCAAGGTGCTACAGCAGCTCGACGGCACCTGGAAGGAACTGGCATTTGCCATAGAAACCGCAATTGGCGACAGAAACAATAAATAAACCTCAAATCACCACCCATCATGAACAAGACCATCATCATAAACATAAACGGCATCGTTTTCCATATAGAGGAGGATGCTTACGAAATACTTAAAAGCTACATGACCGATGTGCAGCGCCATTTTCTAAACTCGGCCGATAGCCTGGAGATCACAACCGATATTGAGAACCGTATAGCAGAAATGTTTAACGAGATCCTGCTAAGGGAAGGCAAACAGGTTGTTGTTGAGCAGGACGTTAAAACCGTTGTTGAGCAAATGGGCTCGGTAGAAGACTTTGAGATAGAAGAGGATGGCGCAAAGCCACATACGCAACAGGCTTTTAACTACGGTTCTGAACCCCGCCGCCTGTTCCGCGACCCGGATGACCACCTCGTAGCCGGTGTATGCTCGGGCATTGCCAATTACTTTGATTTTAACCCGGTTTGGGTACGCTTATTATTTGCAATAGCCGTTGCTTTTGCCGGTACAGGCGCTATATTATATGCTATACTGTGGATAGTTGTACCTAAGGCCGTTACCCGTGCCGACCGCATGGCCATGAAAGGTCAGAAACTGGATTTGCAAGGCTTCAAAACAAACTTCGAAGAAGAGCTGAACACAGTAAAAGGCAATCTTCAAAACTTCCACAACGAAGCCCGCCCATTTGTATACAAAACCCGAGATTTTGCTGGAGATGTTTTTGGCCACTTCGGTAACTTTTTAGGTGGCGCAGGTAGGGCCATAGGTAAACTGGTGGCTATTGCGCTTATCGCAAGTGCTTTTGCTGGCATTATTGCCCTTGTTGTAGTGGTAATATCGGCTTTTGCATACGGCAACCGTAATATGGGCATCTACCACATGTTCCCGTTCAACATTGCCGACCAGCATATTAACAACATATTTATAGTATGCGCCACGTTAATAGGGATCATTCCGTTGCTTGCCATTATATTGACACTTATCCATTACGTGTTTCGTGGTAATGTAATAAACCGTACAGCCGGGTCTGCATTGTTAATGACCTGGATCATCTCGCTAAGTATTGTTATTTATTATACCGCTAAAACATCTGCCGCCTTTAAAGAATACGCCAGCTTTAGCCAAACCATAAACATTAAGCCATCTGCCGATAGCACTTATTACTTAAAGCTTAACGATATCAAATTCCTTACAAAAGAAGACAGCGTTCGCCTGCGGGTAAAAGAAGATTTTGGCGGCCGTGTTATTCTGGATGACGACAATGATAACAACATGGATATGCCCGATAAAAACATTAGCATATATATTGAAAGAAGCGATGTGAAGCAACCTGTGCTTGTAGAATCGTTCAGCGCCCGCGGCAGCGATTACCAGGAAGCGCTTTACAACGCCCGCGGCACTAATTACCAGTTTAAACAGGAAGGCAACGTGCTAAAATTTAACCGCCGTTTAGAAAAACAAATAGACAGGTTATGGCGCGCCCAAAGGTTACACCTAACGCTTAGGATCCCCCTAAACTCAAAAGTTGTAATTGATGACCAGGTTGAACGTTTTGTGAGGGACATCAATGTGCACGACTGTAACGAGGTAAATAAAAAAGAAAATGCATCAGCAGCAATCTTCGTCATGACAGATAACGGTTTGCAATGTAAAGTTGATACCGTGGTTATCCCACAAACACCGCAACAAAAAGCAGCAGCGGATAGCGTCGCCAAGGCAAATGCCGATCAATAATGAACGCCTTTATAAAATATATAAGCCTGCTGTTATTCAGCGGGCTTATATTAGCTTTTTACAATTCGTCTACCCATAAAAATGTTGCCTTACCGCGTTCTGTAAAAACGGCATTGGCAACAAATAACACATATGCGGCAAACCCCTTCCATACGCATAACTTTATATACCAGAACGTTGCAGAAATACTGTTTCCACAGCTAATAAATTAACATTTATCTGTAACCTTTAGTACCCTTTTACCATCTTATACCAAAGACAACAACATGTTGGCATATTGCCCGCATACAACATAAACCCTATCCCTATGCATACATCTTCACTACTCGGATACCAACCTAAGCCTGGTGCAGAAAAACGAAACCCGCATTGGCCGCATAACCTTTACCTACAATTTTGGTAACAGCAAAATAAAAGCCAGCCAGCACCAAACCGGCGCCGAAGACGAAAAAGGCAGGGTGAAAAGCGGAGGATAAGGGAGAGATGTAAGATAACAAGACATAAGATCCACGACAAAGAAAGGCCGCTAATTACTAAGCGGCCTTCTTAATTAAATAAGCATCTTGATTCCTGATTTTAAACTTCTTGCCTCTCTTTTACTGCCCTACCATAAACACAGCATTACTAAACAGCAATTTACCATTCTCCCAAAAACTACGGAACAATGGGTCATCAACCAAATAAACTACCGAGCCGCGGCCTAAAGATTGTACGCCAAGCAGCATACCGTTATTGATTTTTTGTTTGGATTGCACACCGGCGAAGCCTGTTACATATCCGTTTTTATCTATAGTGCCCACATTCCAGTCATCTTCTCCAAGCAACTCGTAAATATCATCGCTCAGTTTTAACGAGTAGTAATAGTTGGGGAAACCAAAGCCAAGTGGGTGGGTATTATCCATATTAAGCTTAAATATAGCGCCCGGGATGCTCGAGCGGATGGCATCGCGGTTACGGTCGGCATAAAGCTTCACTCTTTGTTTAGCCTTTGGGTCCGGTTTATCATCCTTTTTGGCTTCCTTCTTTTTAATGTCGAAGCCCTTTTTGTCTACCAATGACGCTACCGCATTTTCTAATGCAATCAATTTCCCGCCATCGCTAACCCACTTTTGCAGGTTGTCTGATGACAGGTCGTTATACCTGCCGTCCGGCATAATTAGCACATCATAATCCGCCAGTTTAATGCGGTTTATATCCTGGTATCGGATCAGGTTAATAGGGTAGCCAATTTGCTGCTCAAAAAAGTGCCATACCTCGCCCATTGCTTCCGAGTTGATGCCATCGCCGGTAATCAAAGCCACGTGTGGCTGTTTAATGAATTTCACATCGAACGAGCCAATATCAGATCCCTTATCTACAAAGCCTGAAGAAAGCGGGGTGATCTCGTGACCCATATCCGCGGCCAGCTGGGTAACTATTCTGTCAAAATCTATTTTCTCGTTCCCTGCACGGGTCACCAATAAGGAGCCTGCGGTAAACTTTTTGCCCTTCGCCTCAAAAGGCAACTCGGAATAGCGAACCTTGATATTCCTTTTCAGCAAGGCTGATAAAAACCTTACATCGGCAATTGATTGCCATGCAGAAACATAGGCGTATGCCTTAGTATTACTTAAGGCGGCAGGCTTAACCACACTGGAGTTGGTATTGGCTGGTTTGTACGATTCTTTTACGCCATAAGCCTTTAAACCATAAGCGTAAGGCAGCGCCCAAGCGGTAATATCATACGTAGCCGAATCGGGGATGAACGTTTTGGGCTCCAGCAAAACATGCAGTAATACCGATTTGGGCTGATAAGCATTCACCACCAGGTCATTCGGCTCTACATTATATTGCTCGGTAGCGCCGGTAAAATAGTTATACCCGGTAACCGATTTGTTAGCCAGGCCATATCCAAACTGGATACCGTTTCGGGTAAGCATTTTGGCCAGTTCGTTCACCTTTTCGTTGTTATCGTTTTTAATAACGTAGGTTTTGTACTGCCCCGGGGGGTTTTGGCGGCTGTTATCATAAAACTTCTTAAACTCATCAACCACCTTTTGGGCATTTGCCGATACGATCTCTACGGTGCTTAACCCTGTGGTATGGTGGTGCGCTATCCTTTGCGCCAAAGTAAGTGTATCGCCGCTGCGGGTAACCACAGCAAGGCCGGCGCCGATGCCTCCTTGCTCATAGGTCATCCCTATCGAGCCATTGTAAAGTGGGTAGGTGTCACCGTATGATGGGTAAAGCAGGTCAAACTCCTGTTTGGTAAAATACATCCAGCCATTCTGGTCAAAGTATTTGGCATTGTTTTTACCTATCACCACCTGGAAATCGCGCTGCCATTTGGTAATATCTTTATGGTACGGCTCGGCAGCCGGGGCAAAATAGTATGGGTTGTTATAGCCCTGCTCGTGGAAATCTACATGCACTTCGGGCAGCCACTGGTTAAACAGGCCAACACGTGCCTGCGTTTCTTTTTGTGCCTGCCATGCCCAATCTCTGTTCAAATCAAAGTAGTAATGGTTTACGCGCCCGCCCGGCCATGGTTCCATATGCTCGCGCGATGATGGGCTGGCATCGGGCGTAACGCCGCGTACCGAGTTATAAAAGTTAACATAACGGTCGCGCCCATCCGGGTTTAGGCATGGGTCGATAACTACTACGGAGTTCTTTAGCCATTCTTTCGACTTTGCGTTTAATGGATCGGCAAGGTCAAACAATGTCCACATAGCAGCCTCGCTCGATGCGGGCTCATTACCATGTACGTTATAGCTTAGCCAGGTAATTACGGGTGAGTTTGGTGTAACAGCGCCGCTTTCTATCCCCGCGATGCGCCGGTTATTATGGCGAATCTCTTCCAGTCGTTTAATATTATCATCTGATGCGATGAACATTGCCAATAATGGGCGGCCTTCGTTTGTAGTGCCAAATTGCTGCAACTGTGTGTTCTTTGCGGTTTGGGCAACGTATTTAAAATACTCAACCACACGGTAATGCGGGGTAAATTTATCGCCTAACTTGTAACCTAAAAATTGTTCGGGCGATTGTAGTTCCTGCGCAAAAACAGGGATACCGCAGAGCGCGGCTATAATAACAAAGAGTAGCTTTTTTATCATGTATAAAATACTGGTGTCAGTAAAGGCTAATCTAAAATATTTTTTTGAGGTTTCATCATCAGGCTATTAATTCAAATCTGCACTTTTGCATACAACACCATGACGCCTATACAAGCCCTTCAAAAATATTTCGGATACTCAGAGTTCAGGCTTTCGCAGGAAGCTATTATAGCCAATGTGCTAAACAAAAAGGACACGCTGGCGTTGATGCCAACTGGTGGCGGCAAATCGCTTTGTTACCAGTTGCCCGCCGTTTTGCTGGATGGATTGACCATTGTGATATCCCCGCTGATAGCCCTCATGAAGGATCAGGTGGATAGCCTGAATCTTACCGGCATACCCGCGGCGTTCCTAAATTCCAGCCAAAGCCCGGAAGAGCAAAAGGACATTGCCATTAAGCTAAAGAACAACGAACTGAAGTTGCTTTATGTAGCCCCCGAACGTTTGTTTGGTGCCGATAACCGTATGATGGCATTTTTGCATACGCTTAACGTAGTGCAAATAGCTATTGACGAAGCGCATTGTATCTCGCAATGGGGCCATGATTTCCGCCCGGAATATTTGATGCTGGCGGGATTAAAAAAAGAGTTTCCCGGAGTGCCGGTGATAGCCCTTACCGCTACCGCCGATAAGCTTACTCAAAAAGATATTTTAGAAAAATTAAACCTGCACAAGCCCGCGGTTTTTATCTCATCATTTAACCGCGAAAACATCACGTACCGCGTAATCCCCAAAAAGAACAGTTTCAATCAACTTTTGGGCTTTTTAGAGGCGCATAAAGACGATTCAGGGATCATTTATTGTCTTTCGCGGAAGTCAACCGAGGCCCTTGCCGATAACCTTAAAGAAGAAGGTTTCGCAGCCGCAGCCTACCATGCCGGGTTGGCCAACGAAATAAAAGCCCGCAACCAGGAAGCTTTTCTAAAGGACGAGATCAAGATCATTGTGGCAACCATCGCCTTTGGCATGGGCATCAACAAAAGTAATGTGCGTTACGTGGTACATATGGATCTTCCTAAAAACATCGAAGGCTACTACCAGGAAACCGGCCGTGCCGGCCGTGACGGACTGGCTTCCAATGCGTTATTACTATACTCGCCCGGGGATGCTATTAAACTACGTGGTTTCGCCACAGTAGAAAACAACAAGGAACAAAGCGCCATAATGCTTAAAAAGCTGGACGATATGGTAAATTATTGCCAGCTGCATGCCTGCCGCCGCCAGTTTTTGATGCACTATTTTGATGAGCCATTCCCCGACAATTGCGGCTCTTGCGATTTCTGCCTGAGTGAGTTTACCAAGTTTGATGGTACGCTTATAGCGCAAAAGGCATTATCGGCCGTTGTACGGTTGAAAGAGCGTTTTGGTGCTACCTATCTAATTGATTTTCTGCGCGGTTCCAGAAGCGAAAAGATCTGGACCGAGCATAAAGCGCTTAAAACCTACGGTGCCGGTGCAGATATCAGCAAAGCCGATTGGCAGCGATACCTGCGCGAACTGATCTCGAAAGGTTTTTTGCAAAGCGTTGATGAAGGTTTCCCTACTATCCGCCTCACCCCAAAAAGCGAAGCCGTTTTAAAGGGCGATGTAAAAGTTGAGTTGATTGCAAGCCAGGTTACCGACGAGCAGGAACAGGAAGTGCTGAATTACGAAGCCGAGCTATTGGCCAACCTGCGCCAAAAACGCCAGGAAATTGCCATTGGCGAAAACCTGCCGGCATATATTATCCTGTCGGATGCTA
The DNA here is from genome assembly GCF_034345625.1 of Mucilaginibacter sp. 5C4. NCBI lineage: Bacteria > Pseudomonadati > Bacteroidota > Sphingobacteriia > Sphingobacteriales > Sphingobacteriaceae > Mucilaginibacter > Mucilaginibacter sp. 5C4. The sequence goes on from NZ_CP133775.1 coordinate 293,689, forward strand.
CCTTATTGGAAGTAGCCACCTACCTGCCGCAAAAAATGGATGAGTTGAGGCTTATCTCCGGTTTTGGTGATGTTAAGCTTGCTAAATACGGCCGCGAATTTTTGGCTATCGTAAATAGTTATAGCGAGGCGAAAGGTCTGCCATCGCGCATCAAACAAAAGTCGGCTAAGCGCGAACGCAAGCCGAAAATTAAGAAAGGGAAATTATCAGATACCTTTCAGTTTACCTATAATCTATATAAAGAGGGCAAAAGCGTTACCGAGATATCGCACGAGCGTGGCCTTTCGCCAACCACAATTGAAGGCCATTTAAGCCGCTTTATACAAACCGGAGAACTGGATGTCTTCGAATTTGTTAATGAGAACAAGATCCCGGCTATAAAAGATGCGGTTGAAAGTTATGGTAGTGCCATGCTATCGCCCATAAAAGAAGTTTTGGGCGATGCCTATACTTATGGCGAAATTAAAGCCGTTATTGCCTGGATGAACCGAGAAGCGTAATTTAGTTTGCAATTTGACCATGAAAACAACCACCGAACAATTATATCAGCTATTCATTCAACACCCGGTTATTAGTACCGATACCCGCAAAATAGCGCCCGGCAGCCTATTCTTTGCGCTAAAAGGCGATAAGTTTGATGCTAATACCTTTGCCGCGCAGGCAGTTGAAGCGGGTGCAGCCTATGCGGTAATCGATAACCCGGAATTTGCCACCGGCGAAAGGTTTTTTTGGTTGATGATGTGCTTACCGCACTGCAGGAGCTGGCAAAGTATCACCGTAAGCAATTAAGCCTCCCAGTAATTGGCCTTACCGGCACTAATGGCAAAACTACTACCAAAGAATTGATCAACGCTGTGTTATCTCAAAAGTTTAAAACGCTGGCTACACAAGGTAATTTAAATAACCATATTGGTGTGCCGTTAACCATCCTGACTATTGATAATTCGCACGAAATGGCGGTGATAGAAATGGGCGCCAACCACCAAAAAGAGATTGCATTGCTTTGTAGCATTGCGCAGCCTACCCACGGATTAATTACTAACGTAGGCAAAGCGCATTTAGAGGGGTTTGGGGGCGTTGAAGGGGTGAAAAAAGGTAAAGGAGAACTATATGATTATTTTTCTAACTTGGAAAATTCGGAAGTCGGGAAGTACGCTGTTTTTGTAAATAGTGATGATGTAACCCTACTTGAGATGCAAAAGGCACGTGTGTTAAAAGAGGTAATTTACTATGGCAAAAACAGTAACCCTGATAATCTTGTTAGCGGAATGCTGTTAGACAACTCACCTTATTTAACCTTGAAATGGTACGACAAAGCAAGTTCATCATACAACGTAAAATCACAGCTTACGGGTTCTTATAATTTAGATAATATACTGACTGCGATTTGTATAGGCCGTTATTTCGGGCTATCATCCGATGAGATAGACCAGGGGATCGAGGGGTATCAACCTAAAAATAACCGTTCGCAGATCACCAAAACGGCAACCAACACCCTCATTTGCGATTTTTACAACGCCAATCCGAGCAGCATGTTCGTGGCTATCGAAAACATGGATAAGGTACAAGCAGAACGCAAAGTGATGATATTGGGCGATATGTTTGAGATGGGCGCAGAATCGGCCGTAGAACATACCTCTGTTATCCATAAAGCCATGGCCGCTAATGTCGACGAGCGCATATTTATCGGCAAAGATTTTTCGAGCCAGCAAACCGAAGTGGATAATACCAACCTCATCAACACAACCTTTTACCTAACTGCCGAAGATGCCATGATAGGTTTAAAACAAAACCCAATTACCAATGCAACCATCCTGATCAAAGGATCTCGCGGAATGGCTTTGGAGCGGTTGGTGGAGTTGTTGTAAAAACACATCTTGTTCACGGAAGCCATTTTAATAATATTCTGAAAAACAAGATATTATATAAAAATCTTGTATTCACATTGTGAACATGAACACGGTGTTTTAGTATTTAAGAGCCAATTCTGCTACTTCTTCACCTACTAAACTGCCTATGGCCACACCCATTAAAAATCATTTTTTAAAATAAATAAATTGTCTGTAGCGTTACGGGCAAGGCCTGCGTAATGCCATTAATCGTTCTATTGATATTGCATTACAACGTATTGCATATGCCTCCACAAGATAGCCGGCCAGCTTCTTCAAAAGGCAGAATAATATGATAGTTTGATTGTTGTTTAGAAAGGCTGCCTTAGGGTAGCCTTTTCTTTTTAGTGGGCTATCGCGTATAAAGTTTAATGCCATGTTAAACCCTGCAACAAAATTTTAATCTTATAAAGAGTACAGCGACTCAACCTTACATGTAATGCCTATTAAACGCACAATTTTATCCGTCCTATTAGTAACCATCCGTTTTTTATGCCGCGCACAGGACGATTATCAATTAAATGTAAGGGTTACGGGCAGTAATGCCTACATATCTTCAGTCCATTTTCAAACAAACGGTATAACTGTTTACATTGACCCGCTGGGCCGGGTTACACAAGAGTACGATGGTAGTACTAATGATTATTATGATAATGTTGATGATGACGGCCGGGACATACGCTTCACAAGCTTCACCAACCCCAATGTTGAGTATTACGATAATTTTGACAGGGATGAGCTTAAAGGCAAAGTAAAGTCGATAGGTGGCGTTACCATTACTTATTATGACAGGTTTGACTGGCACGAGTTAATAGGCAAAGTAAAATCAATCGGTAATATTAAGTTTATCTATTACGACAGGTTTGACTGGGATGAACTACTTGGCAAAATGAAATCGATCGGCGATAACAAAATCACCTATTATGACCGGTTTGATCTTGATGAATTGATAGGCAAGCTAAAAACAATAGGCAATACCACAGTTACTTATTACGACAGGTTTGATAGCGGCTATAACACCGGCCAGATTAAAGCTATCACAGGCACAACAGCAAACGTTATCTGGCATCGCCGAATTTAATTTCAAAAAAAGGCCCCAACAATACTGTTGGGGCCGTATATCTTGGTTCTTGAATCTTAAAATCTTGCTTCTCTTAATTCAGCCTGTAAGGCGCAATTAAATAAAACTCCGGGATCTGTACGTTAAAGACGGAATTATCCAAAAGGCGCTCCATTTGGTATTCGCCTTTCATGCTGCCCATATCGGTTTTTAGGTTGCAGCCGCTTACATATTCGTGTGAACTACCTGGCTCTATAATTGGCTGCTGCCCTACTACACCTTCGCCCTCAACTTCGCGCTTTGCGCCATTAGAATCAAAAATGTACCAGTGGCGGCTTACCAAACGTACCGCATAATTGCCCATATTCTCTATACTCACCCTGTAGGCAAACATAAAGTGATCGTTCATTGGGTTAGAATATTCGGGCTGATAAATTGTTTCCACTGAAACCTTAACACCTTCAGTTATGATAGTGGTCATTTCTTATTGTCTTCGTTATATTTCAAATATATAGCATGTATACAAATATTACGCCATTTCAAAAGCATATTTTTTGTCTACCTGATCCAATATATCCATAATCTCTTCTACGGTTGCCGCGGTTACAAGTTTCATGCGGTACTCCTTAAAATCGGGCACGCCTTTAAAATAGTTGCTGTAATGGCGGCGCATTTCAAAAATACCGGTACGCGGGCCTTTCCACTCCATTGATTTTTCGAGGTGGGTTTTGCAAACCTCAATACGCTCGGCAATGGTTGGTTTGTCCAAGTGTTCACCGGTTTTAAAATAATGCTTTATCTCGCGGAAGATCCACGGATAACCTATAGCCGCACGGCCGATCATCATGCCATCCACCTCAAATTGCGTACGCCATTCGGCAGCTTTCTCGGGGGAATCTATATCACCATTCCCAAAGATCGGGATCTTGATGCGTGGGTTCTTTTTAATATCGTGGATCAGCGTCCAGTCGGCAACACCTTTGTACATTTGCGAACGGGTACGGCCATGTATGGTTAGTGCCTTTATACCTACATCCTGCAGCCGTTCGGCAACTTCGTAAACGTTTTTGGTGTTATCGTCCCAGCCTAAGCGGGTTTTAACGGTAACAGGCAAATGGGTGGCATTTACAACCGCTTTGGTCATGGCTACCATTTTATCAATATCCTGCAAAAGGCTTGCGCCTGCGCCACGGCATGCCACCTGTTTAACGGGGCAGCCGTAGTTTATATCCATCAGGTCGGGGCCAGCAAGTGATGCTATTTCGGTAGCCTCTCGCATGTGGTCGATATCGCTGCCGAAGATCTGGATGCCTATCGGGCGTTCATATTCAAAAATGTCGAGCTTTTGGCGGCTTTTAGCGGCATCGCGGATCAATCCTTCTGATGAAATAAACTCGGTGTACATCATATCCGCGCCGTTTTGCTTACACACGTAACGGAATGGCGGATCGCTCACGTCCTCCATCGGTGCCAGCAACAGCGGGAATTCCCCTAAATCAATATTTCCTATTTGTACAGACATGCTTATATTTAACCCTGCAAATTTACGAAATATTAAGCAATATGATGAAAAGCCCTGTAAATCAAATGTCCCCGGCAAAACAGTTCCTGCTTTTTGTGGCTGTTTTTGGAGGGATATTTTTAGCTGGCAACCTTTTAGGCTTTGGGATGATAGCCGCCATATACGGAATTGACATATTGTTGGATATAGCCAAGCTAAACTTTAGCCACCCGCAAAGTATAAATGCCTTATACATTTTACAGGTGGTTACCACCACAATCCCGATCTTTTTGGCACCGGTTGTATTTGCAAAATGGATTGTAAGGGATACTAACGATTATATTAAACCTACTTTTCGTTTCCCCTGGCTGCTGTTTGTCATAGCCTTTTTTATAATGGCTTTAACAATGCCTTTGATAGAGTTTTTAAGTAATATGAACCAGCAGATGATTTTGCCCAAATGGCTTGGTGGCTTAGAGAAATGGATGAAAGACAGCGAAGAAAGTGCACGCCGCGTTACCGAAGCCATCCTTAAAATGGATTCGGTATGGGATTGTATAAAGAATGTATTGCTGATAGGGTTTTTAACTGCCGTTGCCGAGGAGTTTATGTTTCGTGGTGTACTGCAAACCATATTTGAAAAATGGACCAAAAACACGCACATAGCTATCTGGGTAGTCGCCGTGCTTTTCAGCGCTTTCCATATGGAGTTTTATGGCTTTTTTCCGCGTACATTGTTAGGCGCAATATTCGGTTATTTTGTAGCCTACAGCGGCAGCATCTGGCCTGCGATTTGGGGGCATTTCTTAAATAATGCAACAGCGGTGATAAGCACTTACCTATATCAAAAAAAACTTATTACATTAAACCCCGACGAAACCAACGTATTTAACACGCCAGGCTACCTGTTTAGCCTGATAATTATTATAAATTTGCTGTTAGTTTACAAAAAAGTAGCACAGGGCAGGCAAAAGCCCCTATTAAATGGAGAAGAACTGGGTTAAAATTTTTACATCGTCAAACTTTTATCAGTCAGAAATTGTGAAGCAGGTGCTTACCGGGTATCAGATTGATGCCGTGTTGCTTAATAAGCAGGCGTCATCTCACCAGGCATTTGGCGATATTGAAGTTTACGTGCACCAGGAAAACTTTAGCAGTGCTATCGAAATAATGATATTGAACCAGATAAATTTATGAAGACACGCGCCATAACAGGCTTCTTTTTTATTATAGTGATGATCGGGTCCGTGTTATTGGATCATAACGTTTTCGGGGCATTTTACCTCATCTTAAGCCTGCTTTGCCTGCACGAGTTTTATGGCCTTAATATTAAAAGCGGCATCCAGCCAAATCGCACATCAGGCTTTATAAACGCGGTTTTCATCTACTCACTTTTCGCTGTGATAGTGTACCATGACAGGCCAATTTACCATAGCCTGCTGTTTTTACTTACGCTTAGCTTTAGCGCCATTTTTATTCAGGAGCTCTTTAAGATTTCGGTGGCGCCGCTAACCAATATTGCTTATACCATATTAGGCTTAGTATTTGTGATCGTTCCGTTTACCTTTTTCCACGCCCTCGCGTTTATTAAAGGCTCGTATAATTTCCACTTCCCTTTGGCTTTTTTACTGATGCTTTGGAGTAACGACACGGGTGCTTATTTAACCGGCCGGGCATTTGGCCGTACCAAACTATTTGAACGCCATTCCCCTAAAAAAACCTGGGAAGGCTTTATTGGTGGGGTGGTTATCAGCGGCGGGGTGGGTTATATCATCAGCCTGTACTTCCCAGAGCTGGATTGGAAGCAATGGGTATCTGTAGGGATACTGATATCGTTCTTTGGTACGCTGGGCGATTTGGTAGAATCGATGTTTAAGCGCAGCATAAATATTAAAGATTCGGGCAGTATATTGCCGGGCCATGGCGGCCTGCTGGATAGGTTCGACGGATTTTTATTAGCCGCTCCCATTGTTTATACATACTTGTACTTTGTTGTAAATGTTTAGTTTTGTAAAAACTTATTAGCCTATATATATGACTTTTCATAAAGAAGGATATACATCACTTGCCTTAACCATACTGGTTATAGCATTACTTAATGCTGCTATATCATTTTACTTCCCCGATGCCCACGCGGTAAAATGGATAGTTTACATCCTGTCGTTTTTACTGTTTGTAATCATCGTACAATTTTTCCGCAACCCTAAATTTGTTATCACTACCAGCGAGAACCATATTTTGTGCCCTGCCGATGGTAAAGTGGTTGTTATTGAAGAAGCAGACGAGACCGAATTTTTGAAAGACAGGAGGATCCAGCTATCGGTATTTATGTCGCCCGTAAACGTGCACGTGAACCGGAACCCTATAAGTGGTGTTGTAAAATATTTTAAATACCACCCGGGTAAATACCTGGTGGCATGGCACCCAAAATCATCTACCGAGAACGAGCGTACAACGGTTGTAACCGAGAACAGCCACGGTGTACAGATATTGTTCCGCCAGATAGCCGGCGCGCTTGCACGCCGCATTGTATGGTATGTTAAAGAAGGCGATGTAGTTGAGCAAGGCCAGCAGTTTGGCTTTATTAAATTTGGGTCGAGGGTAGATCTGTTCCTGCCATTGGGCACTAAGATCAATGTGGAGCTTAACCAGGTTGTTAAAGGTGGCCGTACTATACTAGCCGAACTAACCAGCATGGCTGCTGCTACTACCGAAGTATCATCTGATGTTTTAGAAGACACCCATATTCCCGATGTAGAAACACCATTATCTAACGCGCATGGCGAAGAGACATTGGTAATTGAGCATGATCTAAAGAAAGAGCAACCCGTTGCTAAACCTGCTGTAGTAAAAGCTCCCGCACCTGCCGCTGCTAAAAAACCTGCTGCAAAAGCACCTGCAAAACCAAAAACTGCTGATAGGAAATAACATTTCCGATATATTTAAAAGCCCTGGTGTAACCACATCGGGGCTTTTTTGTTCCTTCATGTTCATTGCGAGCGATAGCGTGGCAATCTCAGCATATCCGCCAGTCTCTTAAATTATTGCGTTGTTATCGCCCCCCCGCAATAACATGGATTACTTTGTCGCAATAAAAATGGTTCGACAGGCCCACAATGACAATCCTGTGTAAAATCTCAATCAACGCAAAAAAACCCGCCCGTATTACGGGCAGGTTTGGTTTGCTTTATATTGTATCCGCCTTGCGGCGAAAAGATAATTAAACCCTTTTTGATTTGATACGAGCTGCTTTACCGGTAAGGGCACGCAGGTAGAACAATTTAGCGCGGCGTACTTTACCAACACTGTTAACTTCGATCTTATCGATGTTTGGAGAGTTGATAGGAAATATACGCTCAACACCAATACCGTTAGACACTTTACGTACTGTAAAGGTTTCGCTGTTACCAACACTGTTGCGTTGTAAACAAACACCCTGGTAAAGTTGGATACGTTCTTTGTTACCTTCTCTGATCTTATAATACACGCTAACAGTATCACCAGCCTTAAACGACGGGAAGGTATTCTTAATTACTGATTGCTCTTCTACAAATTTTACTAAATCCATGATTTTTAGCTCTTAAAGCGATTTTTAACCCGTAAAAATCGGAGTGCAATTATAAGGATATTTTTTGAATTTTAAAAACCTATTTTAAAAATTTCCACAAATTGTGTTTTGTCCACACATCATGTGGGTTTTGGTTGATTATATGAATAGTTTTAAGGCGGTTAACTATACGCCACTCAACTATACAACCACTAATCCGTTTACTCCAATAGATCGGGCCGGCGGGTTTTAGTGCGCTCCAATGCTTGTTCAAAACGCCATTTTTCTACCTCGGGGGTGTTACCGCTTAGTAAAATTGCCGGTACCTTATGTCCGTTCCAATCGGCAGGGCGGGTGTAAACGGGGGCGTCCAGCATATCATCCTGAAAAGAATCGGACAGGGCCGAGGTCTCGTCGCTTAACACGCCCGGTATCAGCCTCACCACGGCATCAACCAGTACAGCTGCGGGCAGTTCGCCGCCCGAGACCACATAGTCGCCTATAGAGATCTCGCGTGTAACGTAGATATCCCTGATGCGCTGGTCTATCCCCTTGTAGTGCCCGCAAAGTATAATAACGTTTTGTTTGATGGAGAGCTGATTAGCAATTCCCTGGTTCAGCGTTTCGCCATCTGGCGACATAAAGATGATCTCGTCATACTCACGCTCACTTTTTAATTTTTCAATACAATCTGCAAAGGGCTGTATTGTCATCACCATTCCGCTGCCGCCACCATACGGATAATCGTCAACGCTTTTTTGTTTCGCTGTTGAATAATCGCGCAGGTTATGCACCACAATTTCGGCAACGCCCTTTTTTTGGGCGCGCTGTAAAATAGAATGGGCAAACGGGCTTTCCAGCAGGCCGGGCAAAACAGATATGATATCGAAACGCATGGGGCAAAGATACTTTTATTAGACACAGGAGTAAAGGATCAAGAACTAAGACTTTTTTGAGCTTGATTCCAAAACTCCTAGCGTCTCTTTCTAATCCCCCTCTTCCAGCTCAAATATCTCTTCTACAGGCTTGCCGAATACGCGGCCAATTGCACAAAAATTCAGTTTTATTGTTAGACAAATTAGTAAGCGATAAGACAGCGTATTCAGAAATAGAATTAAAGGATGTTTTTTAGTTGATAATCTGCTTTTATTCCTCATATTAAGAGGCTAAACCAAAGCCTCTTTTTTTATGTCAATAAAAATAAAACAAAAGCAAACGGGTAAAATTGAATATGTAAGCTACGAATATTGCATGTCCACTATTAATAAGAATCTTTATGAAGCGTTAGAATTCAAAGACCTATACGAATTATATAATAGTAATACGGGAGAAGAAGTTTGGCAAGGTACAATAGATAAAAAAGATGCATTCGAGGCGATATTAAAGCATCCTAATATATTTAGAATAGAATATTCAGAAAAAAATACAAATTTAGAAGATATAAGTGAACTATCAATAGCTCAACTTTTAGATCAATTGCCCTTTGAAGACCCACCCTTAGAAAAAGGAAACTTATTGCCGACGAAAACTCCAAAGGCGTATATAAGACCCATTATAAAAAGTACTGGTAACACCATACGTAAAGTTATTAATAATGCTTTAATTGCTACAATAATTGGAGGAATAATTGCTCTTATATTAGGAACATGGTTTTGTATTAAATTTGGTTTGCTGCCAGAGGTTGGTGGTTTTAAAAAATGGAAATAAATGTTGTCCCAACTGGTATATAGTTACCAGTATTTTTGACAAATATTTTTCAAAATAAAAAAAGCGCTACAAAGAGCGCTTTAAAATATGTTGTTAAAAGAATGCTATTCTGATAAGTAAACATCCAGCAAGCCATCCGGCAGGGCAATATAGATCTCGCCGCTTTCAACATCAATACCTTTTATAATATCCACATTAAGGGGGAACAACACTTCCTTACTTTTATAATTTACAGACGCGATCAATTGCTGCGGATATTCTATCACATCCAGTATCTCGCCAAGTTCGCCATGGTTTTCATCAACCGCAATAAAGCCTTTTACATCTTTAAGTGTAAATTCTTCCTTTTTCTTTTTAGGCTTTACCTTATTTGGCAGGTAAATGTCCTTTTTAACCAGCATACTTGCCTTTTCAATGGTATCTACATCTTCGAGGTTTAAATATGCCTGGCTCTTTTGTAAAAACTTGATAGAGCTAACAAAATATGGTACCAGCTTACCGGCAATGTCTATAAATAGCGATTTGATCTTGATGGCCTCGGCATCCTCAAAATCAATATAAACCTGCATCTCGCCTTTAAGGCCTTTGGTTTTCAAAATGCTGCCAAGTCTAAAATATTCTGCCGTGTTTGTCATATATAAATACGTTTAAATAACAATGGCGAAGAACCGTTGGGTGCTTCGCCATTTGCTTTATGAACTTGCGTTCAAATAATTATTCAGCCTTTTCTGCTTCGCCTTCAGTATCAGCAGCAGCTTCTTCAGCCGGTGCTTCAGAACCTTCTTCTTCTACTACTTCTTCGGCAACAGGAGCATTTTTAGCAGCGATAGCTGCAGCTTTATCTTCTTTCTTTTTCGCTTCAGCAATTAAAGCCAGTTTACGGGCTTCGTCTTTTGCAGCGTTAAGGTTTGATTTTTTGCCCGTTATTTTACCGTCTTTTTGGTCTAACCACTCAGCAAATTTAGTTTCTGCCTGTTCTTCGGTTAAAGCACCTTTTTTAACACCGCCTTGTAAGTGTTTTTTGTATAATACGCCTTTGTAAGACAGTATTGCACGGCAAGTGTCTGTTGGCTGTGCACCATTGTTTACCCACTCAAGCGTTTTCTCGAAGTTGATATCAATTGTAGCCGGGTTTGTGTTAGGGTTGTATGAACCTACACGCTCAATAAAACGACCGTCTCTTGGAGCACGGGCATCTGCTACTACGATGTAATAAAAGGGCTTACCTTTTTTACCGTGTCTTTGCAGTCTAATTTTAGTTGCCATTCTTTTGTTTTTATGTATTCAACATTGTCCCCGGAGTTCTTTCTGCGGGGATGCAAAGGTATAAATTATTATTTATATTTAAAAGGCTTATAATTAATTAGGTAAAGGTTTTAAACTCGCCGAAAGCGGAGTAATGCATCAATTCCTCCTTGGAAGGGGTACGGTAGGAATGAGAAGTGGCAGGAGGGATTAGCAGCTTTATAAGCTCATTTTCCGCTTTAAAGATAACAGCCGCTCAAATTGAGCGGCTGTTATCTTGTATATCAATCCAACTTAAATCGCCAGTATCTCTACTATCTTTAAAAAGTCGGGGTTGATTTCCACGTTATGCTTGCAGGCATGCTCAAACGGAGTGTATGAAATTTCGTTGTGGATAACGCCAATCATTTCGTTACGGTGCCCATCTTTTAACGCTTCAACAGCAGCAACGCCAACACGGCTTGCTAATACCCTGTCCTGGCATGACGGGCGGCCACCACGCTGAATGTGACCAAGGATAGAAACCCTGGTGTCGTAATGCGGGAAACGCTCCTTAACATGCCTACCTATCTCGAAAGCGCCACCGGCATCGTCACCCTCGGCAACAATAACAATTTTCGATAGCTTGTCTTTACGGCCATGTTCCAGGCGTTCGCAAAGGGCATCGATATTGGTTTTACTTTCGGGGATCACAATGGCCTCTGCGCCCGATGCAATACCGGTACGCAGGGCAATTAAACCCGAATCGCGGCCCATTACTTCAACAATAAACACACGGTCGTGAGATTCTGCAGTATCGCGGATCTTATCAACAGCGTCAATAACCGTATTAATGGCCGTATCGTAACCAATGGTAAAATCGGTACCTAAAAGGTCGTTATCAATAGTGCCGGGTAAACCCACAATAGGAAAATCGTATTCTTCGCCAAAAATATGCGCGCCGGTAAAAGTACCGTCGCCGCCAATGCCAACAAGGGCATCAACACCATGCTTTATTAGTTGATCGTAAGCTAATTTGCGGCCTTCAACAGTCCTGAACTGCTCACTGCGGGCTGTTTTAAGAATAGTACCCCCCCGCTGAATGATGTTGGAAACAGATTTCCTGTCCATGGCAAAAAACTCGCCATTTATCATCCCCTCGTACCCCCTGCGGATACCGGTAACTTCAATACCATAATAGATTGCGGAGCGTACTACCGCCCTGATGGCGGCGTTCATACCCGGTGCATCACCACCTGATGTAAAAACTCCAATGTTTTTGATCTGCGTCATTTTAAAAGGCGCTGTCGCTTTATAAGTGTAAATAAAAAGAACTTTACAAAAACCCTGTAGGTTAGCTGCATCGTTTTCGTAAAGTTCCGCGAATTTACATTAATTTTTTTAGTGCCTGCCTATTTTTTGTAAGCAGCAATACCACTGTCGAGGTATTTTACAAAACTTTCAGTGTTTGTTGCGCCTATCGGTTTAACCAGGGCTTCGCCCTTTTCGTTAATGATCACGTAGTAGGGCTGTGCGTTTGTGTCGTACTTAGATATCTCCAGATCGAGCCATTTACCGCCCAATGTGGTTATCGCCTTTTTTTGAACGGGTGAAGTGTATTGTTCTACTTTTGGCAATTCAGTTTTATCATCAATCACCATCTGTAATATCACAAATTCGTTTTGCAGGCGCTTAAGCACTTCCGGGTTGGGTAAAACATTCTGCTCCATTTCGCGGCAGTTTACGCAGTTCCAACCAGTAAAGTCAATCAGGATCGGTTTATGTAATTCTTTCGAAAGCTGTATCGCCTGGTCGTAATCATACCATTCGTCAAGCCCTTTTACCTTTGGCAAGCGTTTAAAAAGCTCTTCGTATTTTTTTGTTTTGATGCTTGATGTATTAGCTGGATTTACAACAGCTGCCGCGCCACCACCACCCGAGATATCAAAATCTTGTGTGCTCAAAGGCGGCAATAATGCGCTAATGGCTTTTAAAGGCGCTCCCCAAAGGCCGGGTATCATGTAAACGGTAAAGGCAAACATACCCATGGCAATAAAGGTGCGGGTTACGGTTAAATACTGTACATCGCTATCGTGCGAGAATTTGATCTTACCGATCAGGTATAAACTCATTAATATGCCAATGGCTATCCAAAGCGATAATACTACTTCGCGGTCTATCAAGTTCCAGTGGTAAGCCAAATCGACGTTCGACAAGAATTTCAAAGCAAAGGCGATCTCAATAAAACCTAAAATAACCTTAACGCTATTTAACCAGCCGCCAGATTTTGGCAGGCTTTTAAGCGCCGACGGGAACATGGCAAATATGGTAAACGGCAATGCTATAGCTAACGAAAAGCCAAACATTACAACCGCAGGCCCAAGCCTGTCGCCTTTTGTAAACGCGCTTGATAGTACACCACCTATAGCAGGCCCTGTACATGAAAAAGAAACCACTACCAATGTGGCCGCCATAAAGAAGATGCCGGCAAGGCCACCCTTGTCAGAATTTGCATCCAGTTTGTTGGCCAATGAGCTTGGCAACGTTATTTCAAACGCACCCAGGAACGATGCCCCGAACACGATCAACATCAAAAAGAAAAAGAAGTTAAAGATGCCGTTTGTCGCCAGGCCATTCAATGCAGCCGGGCCAAAAATGATGGTGATCAGCAAGCCAAAAACCACATAAATAAATATGATGGATAAGCCATATAGGCAAGATTGCCATATCGCATTCGCCCTTGTGCCCCCCCTTTTAGTGAAAAAGCTAACCGTTAATGGCAACATAGGGTATACGCAAGGCAATAAAAACGCTGCAAAACCACCCAAAAAGCCAATGATGAACAACTGCCAAAGGCTGGCAGACGCCTCAGCTGCAGCCGCGTCTTTTAATGTGGTATTTGTATCCGCAACCGATGTTTTTGCTGAATCCCCTTTTACTTTATCAAGCGAGTCTGCTTTTTTCTTATTGGCGATAATTTGCTGCGAGGCCGACGGCACATCCGTAAATTCAACATCATTTGTAGAAACGGTATCGGCAGTTTGTGCTTTGGCTTGCTGCGGAATAACGGCCACAAAAGAAAACAGGACAACTAAAAATAGGAACGCGTGCTTAAAAGAGCTGCGCAGGGTAGCTGATGTCATTCGTCTTGTCTTAATATTATTTACCTAACGGGATAGAAAACTCAACCTCGTCTGGTGGAAGACATTTGGAATCGTTACAGGTCATAAACTCCAGCTTGCCTTTTACAGCAGAAGCCTTTGCTGATTTTAGTTTGATTTTTTGTTGGAATACAACCGAGTTCTCAAAATAACCAACATTCATGTTAAACACTTTTTCGAAACGGGTAATCGGTTTTGGCTCGCTTGGGGTACCAACTATGCTGTATTCTTTTGATGGTGCAAAAGTAAAGCTGGTTTTTACAGGGCCGCCTTCTTTAACGGTTTGCGAGTAAATGTGCCAGCCATGGTCAATAGTGGCTTTTATTAAAACAACGGCTTCGGTAGCGCTGGTTTTTTTGGCCGCGTATGACCATCTCACGTGCGATTCTACCTGTGCCTTGGCAGCAAAAGTGATCATTAATGCGGTAACCGCTAAAAGTAATTTTCTCATTATGGTTTATTTAAAAATTCTATTTCCTTTAAATTGTATGCTTCGTCCTTACCTTCTTTGTCAATAACCAACATCCCGGCAGGCTCAACGCTTTTTATAATACCTTCAAAAATCTCCCCGTTCGACTTAAACGCGTGCTGTTCGTTTAACCAATATAGACGGCTTAAATATAAATTCCTTACAAAATCAATCCGGCCGGCCTTAAGGTGTAGGTAATAAGCCTCAATATGGTTACAAATTTCAGCTAATATATTTTTTAATTCATAATCCCTTTGTAATATCTTGCTGATAGATGTAGCATTAACCGCCCCCTGCGGGAAGTTTTCCTGATTTACATTTAATCCAATACCTATAACAGAGTGCTTGATCTGGCTGCCCTGCAAAATGTTCTCTATCAGCATACCGCCAAGCTTTGCATCGCCATAATAAATATCATTTGGCCATTTTATCTTTAGGCTGTCACGCAACAGGGGGTACAAAGCGTCATATACACCCATACTAATGGCTCGGGTAAGGTCAAACTGCTGCTGTGCCGATAAAAAGGTGGGGTTTAAAAGAATGCTGAAAGTTAAATTTTTGCCGGGTTCTGCGTGCCAGGTGTTATCACGCTGCCCGCGGCCGGCAAATTGGTCTTCTGCCATAATGACCGTTCCCTCAGGTACTGGCTTGGAATTTGACAAGATATTTTTGAGAAATGTGTTTGTAGAGTCAACTTCTTTTAGTGACACTAAGTTTTGTCCAACAAATAATCCTGAAAATATGTTATTTTGCAAAGTATAATATTATTAAACCCAAAATCGTTCAAAACTAAATCTTTTTAATGGTAAAAAGTAAAGTGATAAATGAATCTACCTATATTTCTGAACTTGCCATCCACGGCATGCAGGAAAAAAAAGGCAATGATCTGGTAAGGCTCGATCTCCGTAATATCAACAGTTCGGTAACAGACTACTTTGTAATTTGCCACGCCGATTCAACCACACAAGTAAAAGCAATTGCTCATAGTGTTGAAGAAGAAATTTATAAAGTTATGCAACAGGACCCCTGGAGGAAAGAGGGACTAGAGCATGGCGAATGGATACTGCTGGATTATGTAGACGTTGTCATACACATCTTCAGGACCGATAAACGCGAGTTTTATGGTGTTGAAGACCTATGGGGTGATGCTGAAATAAAAAGCTACAAAAGCGCTTAAACAAAAGCGCTGGAAAACAATACCCTTTTAAACTATTATTTATAAGTTGAGCTTGTAGAACATGGAAATTAACGATAAAAAAGAGTCCCAGAAACCTTTACGCAAGGTTCCGAATAAAAAAGTTACGCCGAAGCCGCCTAAATTTAACCTGATGTGGCTTTACGCCATTGCTATTATAGGTATATTGATTGTGCCTACTTTAATGAGTGGTAACAGCGGCAAAACCATCGATTTTCAAAGGTTTAGCAGCCAAATGCTGCGCAACGGCGATGTTGAAAAAATTATTGCTTACAAAAATGGGGACCTGATAACGGCCGAGGTTTTTCTAAAAAAAGGCAGTGTTGGCAAATCTGAATATGCTGATGCCAACAAAGGACAGCGTAGTTTAGGTATAGCGGCAAACGAACCGCAGTATAATTTTACCGATGCATCATACGAAAGCTTAAAGCAATCTGTTGCGGCAGCACAAAAAGACATTCCTGACGCTAACAAAATTGCTATAGAATACCAACAGGGTAAAGAGAGCCTGCTGAGCAACTGGCTTGTACAATGTGTGATAATGGCTATACTGCTTGTTGGCGTATGGTTGTTTATTATGCGCCGCATGGGCGGCGGTGCAGGAGGTGGCGCCGGTGGCCAGATCTTTAACATTGGTAAATCAAAAGCTACCTTGTTTGATAAAGAAGCCCAGGTATCAGTAACGTTTAACGATGTTGCCGGCCTGGAAGAAGCTAAACAAGAGGTAATGGAGATTGTTGATTTCCTTAAAAACCCTAAAAAATATACCAATTTGGGTGGTAAAATTCCTAAAGGCGCGTTGCTGGTAGGTTCGCCGGGTACAGGTAAAACGTTATTGGCCAAAGCTGTGGCAGGCGAAGCACAAGTGCCTTTCTTCTCCCTTTCAGGGTCTGATTTTGTGGAGATGTTTGTGGGCGTAGGTGCATCACGTGTTCGTGACTTGTTTAAACAGGCAAAGGAAAAAGCACCATGTATCATTTTTATTGATGAGATTGATGCTATTGGCCGTGCCCGTGGTAAAAACAACATGATGGGCGGTAACGACGAACGCGAAAACACCCTAAACCAGTTATTGGTTGAGATGGATGGTTTCGGTACCGACTCCGGTATTATCATACTTGCTGCTACCAACCGCCCAGACGTACTGGATAGCGCGCTAATGCGCCCGGGACGTTTCGACAGGCAGGTATCTATCGACAAACCCGACTTGATTGGCCGTGAGCAGATCTTTAAAGTACACTTAAAGCCCATTAAACTGGCAGAAGGTGTTGACCCTAAAAAACTATCTGCCCAAACACCTGGTTTTGCCGGTGCAGAAATTGCCAATGTTTGTAACGAGGCCGCGTTAATTGCCGCCCGTAAAAACAAGGAAGCAGTTGATATGAAAGATTTTCAGGATGCTATTGACCGTGTTATTGGTGGACTTGAAAAAAGGAATACCCTTATCTCTCCCGAAGAAAAACGCGTGGTTGCCTACCACGAAGCTGGGCATGCTATTGCAGGCTGGTTCCTGGAGCACACCGATCCTTTGGTTAAAGTATCAATCGTTCCGCGTGGTGTTGCCGCTTTAGGTTACGCGCAGTACCTGCCAAATGAGCGGTTCCTGGTTGCCAAAGAGGAACTGATTGATGACATGACGCTATCTATGGGTGGCAGGGTTGCAGAAGATATCATTTTTGGTAAAATAACTACCGGTGCCCTTAGCGATCTGGAACGTATTACCCGCCTTGCTTATGGTATGGTTAAGATTTATGGTATGAACGAAAAGGTTGGCAACCTATCATTCTACGACCCGCAGGGCGAAAGCCAGTTTGTTAAACCATACTCTGACGCTACCGCCGAGTTAATAGATGCCGAGGTACGTAACCTTATCGAGTCGGTTTACGCACGTACTAAAGACCTGCTGAACAAACACCGCGAAGGCCTCGAAAACGTTGCCATGAAGCTGTTAGAAAAAGAGGTTTTATTCCAGTCAGATCTGGAAGATATACTGGGTAAACGCCCGTTTGAGCACCGTACGGCTTACGATAAGTTTGTAAATGGCGAGCCGGAATTGGTACAGGATAACAATGCTATCCCCGATAAACTGATCAACCCCGAACTTTCTATGATAGATGTGCCCAAAGAGCCATCTTCAGAAAATAAATAATCAGGGGTTTATATTATTTAAGATCGCAAGTCTTTGGTCCGCATTTGTGGATAAGGCTTGCGATTTTTTATTTTATACTTATTACTTTTGAATACTAATGAGGGATATCACTACATCAAAAGAAAAGCTTTTAAAAAAGGTACGTAAAGCGCTTTTAGAGAAACGCGACAATCCCTACCCCAACCTGGAAGACCTGCCCATGTATCCGCTCAACGAGGAAATGTTGGAGGTTTTATTTGCAGAAGAATTTACCGCTGTTAGCGGCCAGTTTGTTTTTTGTGAGGATGATGTACAATTCATAGAGAACCTGCTTGAACTTGCCGAAGAACGCAAGTGGCATAAAATTTACTGTTGGGAACCCAAACTGCAGGAGATCCTAAATACTTACGAATACCCTTTTTTTGAGACCGATAAGGACTTTGACAAAGCCGAGGTTGGCTTTACCCTTTGCGAAGCTCTAATAGCCCGCAACGGCACCGTATTGCTCTCTAATGGCGATGCCGCAGGCCGCAGGCTAAGCATATACCCGCCGGTGCATATTGTGCTGGCCTACACCTCTCAACTGGTGCTCGATCTTAAAGACGGGTTTAAACTATTAAAAGAGAAATACGGCAACCGCCTGCCATCCATGATCACCCACGTTACCGGCCCAAGCCGCACTGCCGATATTGAGAAAACACTGGTACTTGGCGCCCATGGGCCTAAAGAGTTGTTTGTGTTTTTGCTGGATGGGCAGGTACTCTTGTAAAGACGCGATACTTCGCGTCTTTTGCATCAACCAGGCGCGAAGTATCGCGTATCTACGATAACAATTTCAAATCTTCCAACCTGCTTTCCTCCAATACAATCCTTTCGCTAACCTTTTTGTGGTAAGCCCATTTAATGAGGCGGATGTAACCATCGGCTATTTCTATCCCGGTGATGTCGCCGTCGTTAAAGCAGCAGCAGCCCGTGTTAAAGTAAGTATCCAGGTAACCGTTAAAATCTGGCTGGCTATTGCCTTGCAGGTGCAGGGCGGTTATCTTCTTTTCAATTTCAGTAGCCTTTGTGGTATCATTCGCTTTTTTGGCATTATCTAAACCTATGTAAAGGATCTCCAGTTGCGTTAACGATTTAAACACCGGTTGGTGCGTATGCCCGGTTATCAGCAGCATATTCTTGCGCTGGCTGCTCCATTCGTATATAATGCGGTTATGGTCTGTTTTTAGCTGATTACTGTACGCCGGTGTGTTGGGGTTGATGCGAAGGTATCCTTGCAACGGCCCCCATACATTAGACACAAACCATTTACTGAACCAATTCCCATCGCTCTGCAAATCGCCCTGGTGGCCGTGGGTCATGAAAATTTCGACGGACTTTTCTTTTACTTTGGTTTGCAAAACGGCCCCCTCATAAACCCGGATGGCGCGCCCGTAGATCTGGAACAGGCTAACAGCAGCAAGCGGGTCGTTCCCCCAATATAAGTCGTGGTTGCCAAAGATCTTCACAAACCGGTCATCATTAATAAACTGTTTCTCTTTTTCAAACGTGGCTTTATTGTGGCGCTTAACGGTCACAAACAGGTTTTCCCATAACTCTTCGCTATCGCCAAGGTTTATGTAAATGAAATCCTCTTTGTAGTAATGATCCAGCGCGGCCAGGTAATTTTTAGCCGATTTGGCAAATATATCCGCGCCATCTCGCGCACCCTTATGCTGATCTGATAGGATAATGAATTTGTTGTTATGAGCATTAAAAGGAATTACCAGGCCTTTTTTGCCGGGTTGGGTAGTAATGCTTTTGTAGAGTGAATTTAAAGCCTTGTTAACCCTCGTTTTGTTTGGGCGAGATGAAAACCTATCGGCAAGCTGTGATACGGGTTTATAAAGTAGCTTTTGAAAAAAACGGCGCATGTGGTGTAAACATGCGCCGTAGCTATTTGTGTGAACGAGGTTGTTAATAGTTGCCGGAACCTGTCGCGGTTGTTTGCCCGTTAGTAGTTTGGTCCATCATAGTTACCGAGAACTTATAAGAGTTAGCGCCGGTTTTTGTAACGGAGCCCCTTAAAGAGTAAAATGATGCTGACTGGTTAACTACACTTATGGCATACAATTTACCGGTGAAAGCTGCATTGTCGGTATCGAAATTAGCAACGTTACTTGAGCCACTGCTTGAAGTTGGCATATTATAAATGGTAAATGATGCACCACTTTGTGATGCAATGATTACATCTATATTACCCGATACACCACTTGTAGCCGGGACTGATTGGCATATACCACTGTAAGGGGTACCCTTTATCGTGAAAGTACCCTTGCCTGAACCGATATCGCCGCCATCACCGCCACCGCTGTCTTTTTTACAGCTGCCTAAAAACGCTATTACCAAAATCAGCAGCAGGCTTTTAATAAAAATGTTCCTTTTTAAAGTTTTCATATCTTTTGTTTTATGTGTTTGGTTTTGATTGGTTTTTAGAAAGTGAACAGGTAGCTAAGGCCTGCAAAAGCGAATGAGCCCCCGGTTACTTTAATGTAATTGTAGCTAACACCCAAGTTTGATTTTTCGCCAATGTTGATGCCTACTTTAGCGGCCAATAAAAGATTAGTGGTTGATGCGGAACCGCCGCCTTCTCCATCATCTTTAAAAGATGCGCGTAAGCTGTAAAGGCCTATTTGGGGCTCCACAAAAAACATATCGCCAAGTTTAGCCAGGTAACCAATTTTTATGGGGATGCCGGAGTATTTATAGGTTACATCTTCTTTAGCTACAAAGTAGTTGTATCCAATAGTGCCTGTAACCGCGCCCGCATCACTCAAATGGTATAAAGCTTTTAGATTGATACCCACACCTACCGACGATGCGTTTTTAAAATCGCCAAGCGGCAACAATACCTCCGGCTCTAAACCAAAGCCAAATGTTGATGCAGAACCATCTGCAAATGCCGCATTCTTAAAAGCTGTTTTTTGATTGAAAAGGTTTTTTTCGCTCATAAGCGGGCTAACCGTTGCCGGCTTAGCTACAAACGCCATAGAAGAAGTTGTTGCAGCAACCGGCTGTGTGCTACCTGCAAGGTTGTTTTCCTGTGCGTTGGCTGCAAAGCCTGCGCATAACAAAGGGATAAAAAGGAATTTAGAAAAGTTAAGGTTTTTCATGTTATTAATTAGTGTTGCCTACTCTGTTCCGTTTTCGGCTTTCCCGGCCACAATTGTTTGTAATTGCTTATCACAAATCTCTGTTTGTGGCGGGTGCGCACCAATGCGCTTAACACCTTAATTCGCCTGTGTTTAGGCGGTATAAATACCGTGTTTTCACGGTAAGCCAACGCTCGGCTGCTCAATAACTTAGCTGCCACAATAAACAACAATCACACATTAATTATAAACTCATGAAAAAACTATTATTTATCGCATTACTACTAACTGCCTGCACTCTTGCCTTTACCGGCTGTAAAAAAAGCAGCGAAAACCCGTCATCGGTATCAAAAAGCCAGATCACGGGCAAGTGGTTTTATGTTAAAATTGTTGAAGACGGCGATACCGAAACTTTCACCGATGGCGAGTACATCGACTTTAACGAAAACGGAACAGCTAACGACAGTATGGATAACGATAATGGCCAATGGAGCCTATCGGGTAATAAACTAACCATTGTATCTAATAACCAAACCCATGTGGCTACCGTTGATAAAATTACCAACAACGAATTGGTAATATCATCTACCGATCATGATAAGAAACGGACTTTGTATCTAAAAAGGTAGGCGCGGTAGGTGATTAATATATTGCTAATGTTTTTGCTTGCCAATTTCTTAGCTAAAGCTTAATTTACAAACACTTTAAAACACTTAAATCTTAAAACTATGCTTACAAAAATTTCAAACGACCATTCGCCCGATAAACAACTCAATGGTGACGAAGTAACAGTTGGCCAAATCATTGATTTGTCTAAAAACTATTTTAAACATTCTTATATTGAAGAAAAGGGGCACATCAGGAAAATGAATTGCGAAAATGGCCATGTACCCGAAAAAAATGACACCCGCACTATAACATTCAAAAAAAGCCGCATAGATGAGTTTTTTGCCGCAAACCCCGGTTCTGATGATTTTATAATCCATATTGGCTTACACGATAAAAAAATCTATGACGCTCACCTGCCCGGTGAATATGAGGGCAAGTTAATGGTTGTCCTATCAACTAAAGATTTACAAAAACTGGCAGAAGGGGATGTAGTGATGATTGCCGGTATTAATGGTGGCGGTATTGATAACGGAAAACTTTGCCCTCCAGATTTAACCTGCCCTGTTTAATATGCTTTTATCTGCCTATTTGTTTTTCGAATTGCTGGCTTTTATAACATCTGTTGTAAGATACAAGGCGCTTAAGCATAACAGGTATATTTACTTTATTCCCTACTTGTTTTTTATCCTGATCTATGAGTACGGATCGATAGAGAACTGGTTCATTTTTAAACAGAGTAATCTTTGGATCACCAATATTACTCTGTTTATTTTCTTTTTATTTTACAGTATTTTCATATATGGCTTAATTGAAACTGTGAAGTTTAAAGAGTGGATAAGGCGCCTTATTGTTTTGACCATTATCTGCTCTGCAGCAAATATGGCTTTTTTACAAGGTTTTTGGGGGCTGGATACCATTACTATTTTACTGCAATTTGCAATACTGATATCCATAACCTGCCTGTACTTTTACGAGTTAATGAACCTTACAGGTAAGGAGTTAAAGGTATTGAGGATCCCGGGGTTTTGGCTTAACACCGGTTTACTGTTCTTTTGCCTGGGCCAGTTTTTGTTTTTCTCGTCCTTTGCTTATATGGCTTACCTGAAAATTTACGAGTACTCTATTTTGCACCATGTAGTCGCTAATATTGCAAATGCTATTTTATATTCCTTTTTAACCATCTCGTTTTTATGCATAAGGACGAAGAACTAATAATATTGATAATTGCGGGCACAATCATGCTTTTGCTGTTAGGGATATTTATAATTAGTTTTTTGTTTTTTTACCAGCGAAAGCACAATCAAAATTCTGTAGATAAAGAGCAATTACATGCACGCTTCCAACAAGAACTCCTAAAAACTCAGGTAGAGATGCAGGAGCAAACGCTAAACCACATCAGCCGCGAGATCCACGATAACGTTACCCAGGTGCTCTCTTTTGTTAAACTAAACCTGGCAATACCGGCAAAGGCCACCCGCGGGCAGGCCGAACAAAAGATAAGCGAAAGCCGTAACCTGGTGGCACAGGTAATAAATGATCTGCGCGATCTTTCAAAAAGCTTAAGTTACGAACACATACTACAAATTGGGCTGGTACAAACCATGGAGATAGAGGTTGGGCGCATCAACAAAAGCGGCATTATTAAAATAGAACTTGCCATTGGCGGAGATGCCCATAATTTGGGCGAAGAACGCGAACTGGTATTGTTCCGTATTTTTCAGGAAAGCCTTAATAACGCGCTTAAACATTCTGGCGCCAAAAAGCTAAAAGTAAGTTTGGATTATTTTGAGCATTTATTTAACTTAACCATCCAGGACAACGGGAAGGGTTTTTCGGCAAATGAGCAGCTTAACAGCGGCTCGGGCTTGAGGAATATTGTGAACAGGGCCTCCTTAATTGGTGCTACTGCTGTTATTGACAGCGCGCCAGGCAAGGGTTGTTGCATTAAAATAGCTATTGACCCCCTTACACAAAACCCTCATGCCAACGGAAACCACCATAGCCTTAGTTGATGACCACCGCCTGTTCAGGAGTGGGATAGTATCATTAATAAGCAGCTTTACAGGCTATAAAATCTTGTTCGAGGCCGCCAATGGCGAAGAACTCACCCGCAAGATCTCCCCAAAGTTTAAACCCGATATCATCCTGTTAGATATTAACATGCCCGTGATGGATGGCATAAGCACCGCCCAATGGCTGCGCGAAAAATACCCGGAGATCTGCATCATCATCCTATCGATGTTTGAGGATGCCGAAAAGGTGCTCACCATGGTAAAAATGGGTGTAAAAGGCTATTTACTTAAAGATGCCGAACCACATGAGTTTGAGCAGGCGCTAAAAAAAGTATCGGAAGGCGAATTATACTACCCCGAATTTGTGACCCGCCACCTCGTGCACAATTTTAATAAGCACACCGAACAGGTTAAACTTAACAGCCGCGAAATTGAGTTCCTGAAACTCGCCGGCACCGAACTCACCTACAAAGAAATTGCCGACCAGATGTGCATTAGTGCGCGCACAGTTGACGGTTACCGCGACCAGCTTTTTGAAAAACTGCAGATAAAAAGCCGCGTAGGCCTCGTTTTATACGCCATAAAAAATAACATGATAGAATTGTAATTTGCTAAAATAATTAGCAAATTTGTTTCTATGTCACATGCGGAGAACGATGATTTTTTTAAGGGTAGAGGCGCGCAGGTAAACACCCACAATAAGTTTTTAAAAAACAAATATGTGCTGGACCACATTGAGGGGCTGGACGAACAACTGCTTGAAAATACCCATACCCAGCTTTTTGAAGAAACACCCAAGAAGATCGTCAGCATCTCTAATAGTCCCGATCTTAGTCATTTCCACTCTATAAACCCGTACCAGGGCTGCGAGCATGGCTGCATTTATTGCTACGCCCGCAACAGCCACGAATATTTCGGCTTTAGTGCCGGGCTCGATTTTGAGCGCAAGATCATCGTGAAACGCAACGCTGCAGAATTGCTCGAAAAGTATTTTAATAAGAAGGGCTATGAACCTGTACCCATTATCCTCTCCGGCAATACAGATTGCTACCAGCCCATAGAGCGCAAGCTTAAAATTACCCGGGCATTATTAGAGGTTTTTTTGAAATACCGCCACCCGGTAAGCATCATCACTAAAAACAATGTGGTGCTGCGCGATATGGATATACTGAGCGAACTGGCAAGCATGCGGCTAGCACACGTAAATGTATCTGTCACCACGCTCAACGAATCGTTAAGGCAAAAGCTGGAACCGCGTACCGTTACCGGCATGAGCCGCCTGGCGGTCATTCAGAAGCTGACGGAGAAAGGCATCCCCTGCCGGGTGATGGTTGCGCCCATTATACCCGGGCTGAATAGTAACGAGATCCCCGATATTATCAAAGCAGCTGCCGACCGTGGCGCGGTTGACGCGGGTTTTACCATTGTGCGCCTTAACGGTGCTATTGCCGAGATCTTTACCGATTGGGTACATAAAGCATTCCCCGACAGGGCCGAGAAAGTGCTGAATATGATCAAAGCCTGCCACGATGGTAAACTTAACGACAGCGAGTTTGGCCGCCGGATGAGCGGCGAAGGCCATGTTGCCCAATCCATTCACCAACTATATCGCATGGCCTGTGTTCGTTTCTTGGCCGGCCGCGAAATGCCGGGATATGATATGACTTTGTTTACACCTAAAGGCGGGAAACAGACGAGTATGTTTTAGGGGAAAGCTTTATCCTTTTCATTGGTCGAAGTTTTCAACTTCGACCCAAAATAGGGCAAGCATTCTGCTTGCGTAAGCTGAAAGCTTACTGTGTTTTAGGTCCAAGTTACGCTGCGTTAAACTTGAACCAGCAGTGATAGCGACATTCTAAAAGATAAATAATATTATCTTAGTTGATATTCTGTAACAATGCCAATAACGCCGTTGACAAATAAAGTAATCGCCTATCAAGAAATCCCAAATTTTGACACAGATAGTTGTGTTGATTGGGCATTAGAAATGTTAGCAATAGGGTATGATAGCGAAAACATCTTGATGTTGGCTGGTTTGGGTAAACCAACCAATTACTTCGAAACTATTAAATTGTTAAATAATGCGTTGGCAGAACTCGGTTTACAGCTTAAAACCGGCGAAGATGCCATTATAAGCTACAGCAGTTATTACATTTCAAATATCGCCAATGGCATTGCTGTACGTTCAAACCTTAACAGCATCGACAGTTTGTGCATGGGGTTAGGATATCCAACGCCGATATATGATTTCTATCTTTTTTGGTGGGCATGGAGCGATCTCGACTACGACCCGGATGCATACCCAACTTACTGGGATGGCGCATCCATCGACAATATAGATCAGCTTTTGATCGACTATGCGAAGGCTTGGATAGAAAACAACAAAGCCATTTTATAGCCTTCACTTACATCCTCAACCTTAACGATACCGACCTGCCCAATGCCTGCACAAATTGCGGGTCGAGGGTGTGGTGTTCGCCTTCTTTCTGGATCCAGATGGTGTTTTGTTTGGTAAGTTGAAGTGTTTCACCGTTCAGCAATAGTTCAAGTTCAGTAGTATTTTGGTTAATAAGGCGGCTGTTTACAATCTGGTAAACGTAATCCTTATCATTAAAAGTAATCCTTAGCGGTAATCCCATATTTCAAATCTTCTCGGTGGTAAAGATAACCCTTAACGCTGGTAATGGAATTTTATTTGAAAAAAACTATAACTATGTCATTGCGAGCGATAGATCGGCAATCTCAAAGGACATGCGGATATGCTAAGGTTGCCGCGTCGCTACGCTCCTTACAGCAATGACATAGTTTAATAACAAAAAAGGCCCCGAATCGGGGCATTTTAAATATAAGTTTATGAACGTGGTTGCAAATTATGCGTTCTCTTCTTCAAGAGCCATTAGCTCATCAACCAGGATACGCCCGCAATGCTCGCAAACGATGATCTTTTTACGTTGACGGATGTCTGACTGGCGCTGAGGCGGGATCTGGTTAAAGCAACCAGAACATGAATCGCGCTGGATAGTTACTACCGCTAAACCATTTTTAGCGTTTGTACGCAACCGATTATAAGCGATCAATAAACGCTCGTCTGTAGTAGCTGTAGCTTTTTCTGCCTGGCCAGTTAATTCGTTTTCTTCTTTTTCAGTTTCGGCAGTAATAGTGCCTAACTCATCTTTTTTAGCCTCAAGGTCGCTGCGGCGTGCTTCAAGGTCGGCAAGCGCTTTTTCGTAAATGCCGGTTTTTGAAGAGATCTCAAAACCAAACTCACGAATTTTTTTCTCGCTCACTTGTATATCTAAGCCTTGTATCTCAATTTCTTTCGAAATCGCATCATACTCGCGGTTGTTTTTAACCTCGTTAAGCTGAGTTTCGTATTTTTTTATGTTCGCCTGAGAGTCTTTGATCAGGTTCTTGCGGGTTACAATTTCGTCCTCAAGATCGTCAAGCTCATTTTTAATTTTTTGTATGCGGGTTTCAAGGCCGGCAACATCATCTTCTAAGTCAGCAACTTCCATAGGCAATTCACCTCTTACCTGGCGTATTTTGTCAATTTTGGTGTGGATGAGTTGCAGGTCGTATAAAGCTTTAAGCTTTTGTTCTATGGTTTGTTCCATTAAATAAAATATTTGACGGGGTTTGTATTCACTTTTGTTAAACGGATGGCAAAGTTAAGAAATTTTTCTTGAATAATTTCGCACAATAATTGTTGCGTAAATTGCTCACTCTCAAAATGCCCAATGTCAGCGATCACTATTTTTCCTTCAGCATCAAAAAACTCGTGGTATTTATAATCGGCGGTAACAAAAACCTCGGCACCCGCGGCTATGGCATGCTTCAATAAAAACCCACCCGAGCCACCGCAAACCGCTACTTTTTTTACCCGTTTGCCGGTAAATGCCGTATGCCTTATCACCGCGCAATCCATCGCGGCTTTTACTTCGCCTAAAAATTCGGCTTCGTCCATCGGCACTTCCAAGTCGCCTATCATCCCGCTGCCAATTTGCTGGTGCTGGTTGGTAAGGCTGTAAAGGTCGTACGCCACCTCTTCATATGGGTGCGCCAATACCAGCGCCATAATAATTTTGCTTTCCAGGTTAGCCGGATAGATGGTTTCTATCCGCATTTCTTCCTCGTGATGGCGCACGCCGGGTTCACCCACATACGGGTCGCTGTTTTCGCTACCCTTAAAAGTGCCGGTGCCTTCTACGTTAAAACTGGTCTCGCTGTACTCACCAATGTGCCCCGCCCCTGCATGGAACAATGCTTTGCGCACCTGCTCGGCCTGTGCAATAGGCACATAAGTAACCAGCTTTTTAAGCAGGTTCTGTTTAGGTGCCAGTATGCGGGTATTGGTAAGGCCAAGAGTTTCGCAAATGCGGGCGTTAACCCCCTTCATAATATTATCCAGGTTGGTATGGATGGCATAAATAGCGATGTTATTGCGGATGGCTTTTTCCACAACCCGCTCCACATATGTTTTGCTGTTGAACTTTTTAAGCCCATTAAATACAATAGGGTGATGCGAGACGATAACCTGGCAACCGTTGGCGATGGCCTCGTCAACCACGGCCTCGGTGCAATCCAACGAGATCAACGCCTGGCTGATCTCCAGATCCGGCTGACCGACGATCAATCCGCTGTTGTCATAATCTTCCTGCAAGGCCAGCGGGGCCAGGCTTTCCAGGTAAGTAGTTAGCTGTGCTAATTTCATAATTGCACTAAGGTAATGTACAATAGATAAGATTAAAAATCTATGTTCGCTTTTATTGTAGTTTCATTGCCGCCCCCATTTATGGGGCGGATCATAGAATAAAATCTTGTGGCTTTAGCCTAAATGCGCGTTTGGGCTAAAGCCATGCCTTATTTGTTATCCGTTGGCTAAAGCCAACGGCAATTAACTTTGTGTAAAGCCGGTAAATTGTACTTAGCGGTTTACTACCCCAAAGCCTCTTCCACAAAAAAAATCAAAACGTACAGGTGATATTTTCTTTGGCGCTAACCTTTTTTTGGTTTACCAACGCTCACCGCGTTTTGATTTTTGTATGCTTAGATAGCTTCCCCGTTATAAGGCTTCGTGTTTTATTTGGCGGGCCTTAAGTGTTTTAAGGTCGTTCATTAAAATGCTCATTAGTTCTTTGTCAAAGCGTGACACTAATTTATGGGTAGCGGGTGTTTTTGAATTTTTCATGATTGTGATATGGTTTAAGACTGTAAAAAAATATGTGATAAGGTTAAGGTGATTATTGTTGATTATAGATTCCCATTTTTGCTATCTGGAAACTTTCGAAAGCCATTTTTTGATTATACTCGTTCGCTAACGACTGGTGGTTGATCAGGTCGACAATGGTACCGATAAGGCAAAAGCCCCCGGTGAAAAAATAAAACAAGCCCATTAGCGTTTGGCCTACCATAAACCTTTGCACACCGGCAATGCCTATAAAGCCAATTAGTGTGAAGATCAGGATGTCTTGAGGGCTGCGCCTTTTGCTTGAGTAGATCATATAAAAACTTTGTTTTTGCGCGTCAGTCAAGTCGTTAGTTGCTTGATGTAGTGCTGCCATTTCCTCTGGTGTGATGCCTGGCAGTGACATATAAGGATTGTAAGTGTTCATCTTTTTAATTTTTATTGTGTGATTTGATGATGTAAAACTACTATCGAATGACAATTTTGCCTACGGCTATTAGGCGGCTTATTGTAAACCATCGGTAAGCGCGGCAATTTATTCGGCGAAATACGGGAAGTTTTTTTTACCGACGGGGAGCGGTAAACTTATATTGCTTGTTTATAGCAAGCGTGTAGATCCGGTATAGCAAAAGCAGCAAAACGGGCATGCCAAGCCAATGCGCATGGAAAGAGCTTTTAACATCGCCCCTAAACAAATAGGAGATAGCATGGCCAAGGCCACAACCCGGGCACCAGGTAATGCCAAGCAATTTTAATGGGCATAAACCAAAGTGGCTTTGGCCTGCCGGGTTTGTAAACGCCAGGCAGATCAAAGCCACGATCCAGAAGATTAATTCGAAATACCTGTTAAATATTTTCTTAATCGACACGGTTGTTTTTAGTGGTAAGCAATAAAGATACTGCAAAAGCCTCTATTACACCAACAAGCAGGGCGCCAAAAATACGGCCGCTAAAGCTTTGGAACGTAGTATCGTTACTGTCGCCATTACCCCAGTTTATAAAGACGATACCGGCAAATATCGCTATAACGCCGCCTACCATTAAAATTTTAAAGCTTTGTATCAATGCTTCTAAAAAGCCCATGTTGCCTTTAAGCTCGCCGTCCCTTAACTTTCTTACGCCAAAATATAAGCCTATAAGCGGGATCAGTACGGATACATATTCGATTGGGTTTGTTTTACTGTCTGATAAATTATAACCTGTTTGGCGCATAACAAAAAGCCATACCACGCTTAAAACGCCTATTATTGATCCAAATATTACTGAGTTTTTCATGTAGTGAAAGTTTAGTTCCGTGTTGTTGTTTCGAAATATCATTTAAAAGTAAACATAAGTGCTAATTGTTTGCTTTAATTTTAATGATAAATAGTTCGGCCTGTAAAAAAAGGCTTTTTTACCTATATTTACACCGTTTTGAACATCCGTGATATATTAGAGCGATACAAGGCCGACGAACGGATAAAGGCATTGGCGCAAGCCTTAAATGCCAGTAAAAGTCCAAGAGTACAGCTTCGTGGTTTAGTCGGGTCGGGTGATGCGGCCATGGCGACAGCATTATATTTTTTGCAGCACAAGCACATGGTATTTGTACTGCCCGAACGTGAAGAGGCCGCCTATTTCCTTTCCGACCTGGAGAATTTAACAGGTAAAGAAGTCCTGCTTTTCCCGTCATCATACCGCAAGCCATTTGAATTTACCCAGCCCGACAGCAGCAATGTGCTTGCCCGTGCCGAGGTATTGAATGAGCTTAACCACGCTACCGAATACGGCCAGCTAATAGTTACTTACCCCGAAGCACTGGCAGAAAAAGTAATTGACCGGGCGTCGCTGGAAAAAAACACACTGGAAATTTCTGTCAACAATAAACTAAGTATCGATTTCATCACCGAGTTTTTGGTGGAGTATGATTTTGACCGGGTGGAATTTGTTTACGGGCCGGGGCAGTTCTCTGTCCGTGGGGGTATTGTAGACATCTTCTCTTTTTCGCATGACCTGCCCTACCGGGTAGAGTTTTTTGGCGATACTATCGAATCGATCCGGACTTTTGAAATAGAAAGTCAGCTATCTGTTGAGCAGGTAAAAAATATTACCATTGTACCTAACGTGCAATCTAAATTCCTGACAGAGAATAATATCTCGCTGCTAGAATATGTAGAGCCCGGCACGCAGGTATGGATAAAAGATGTGCAGTTTACGTTGGATATCATCCAAACCGGGCACAAAAAAGCCACACAGTTATGGAGGGCTTTATCTGCCGATGAAAAGAACCAGAACCCGGATTGGATAGACCCTAAATTCAGCTTTACCGACGAGAAATTGATTGCCGACCAACTGCACGACTTTCCACTGGTTGAATTTGGTAAGCAATTTTTTTATACCGATGCCACGCCTATTCATTTTGATATGCGCCCGCAGCCATCGTTCAATAAAGATTTTAGCCTGCTGATCCATAACTTTAAAAACAACGAGGCCGAAAAGATAGAGAACTATATCCTTACCGATTCGGCAAGGCAGGTAGAGCGTCTTTATGCTATCCTGGAGGACCTGGACAAGACCGTAAAGTTTACCCCGGTAAGCATCAGCATCCGCGAGGGTTTTATTGATCGCGAACAAAAGCTGGCTTGCTACACAGACCACCAGATCTTTGACCGTTATTATAAATACAAGCTTAAAAAAGGCTACCAGCGATCGCAAGCCATTACGCTTAAAGAGCTGCGCGACCTTAAGCCCGGCGATTTTGTAACCCATATCGACCACGGCATCGGCAAATACGCCGGCCTCGAAAAAGTAGAAGTGAACGGCAAAACCCAGGAGATGATCCGTTTGGTGTATGCCGATAACGATTTGCTGTATGTAAACATCAACTCGCTTAACCGCATCAGCAAATACAGCGGCAAAGAAGGCACCGAACCCCGCATGAACAAGCTGGGTACCGATACTTGGGAACGCCTCAAGAAAACCACACAAAAAAAAGTTAAGGACATTGCCCGCGACCTAATCAAGCTGTACGCTCTGCGTAAAACACAGGATGGGAATGCCTTTTCGCCCGATAGCTATTTACAAACCGAACTGGAAGCATCCTTCCTTTACGAAGACACGCCGGACCAGGAAAAAGCCACCGTTGATTTCAAGAAGGACATGGAATCGCCGCACCCTATGGACAGGCTGATCTGTGGCGATGTGGGCTTTGGTAAAACAGAAATTGCCATTCGTGCGGCGTTCAAGGCCGTTGCCGATAGTAAGCAGGTGGCTATACTTGTGCCTACAACCATTTTAGCGGCCCAGCACTACAAAACATTTAGCGACAGGCTCAAGGGCTTCCCCGTAAATATCGATTACGTAAACCGCTTTAAAACCAGCAAGCAGATCAAAGATACCCTTGCGGGATTGAAAGAAGGCAAGGTGGATATCATCATCGGCACGCACCGTTTGGTGAGCAAGGATGTGAAGTTTAAGGATCTCGGTTTGATGATCATTGACGAGGAGCAAAAGTTTGGTGTAACGGTAAAGGAAAAACTGAAACACATGCGCGCTAATGTGGATACGCTGACGTTAACGGCTACGCCTATCCCGCGTACGCTGCATTTTTCTTTGATGGGCGCGCGTGATCTTTCCATTATCTCTACCCCACCGCCAAACCGCCAGCCGGTACTTACCGAACTGCATGTATTTAACGATACGCTGATAAAAGACGCTGTACAGCAGGAGATAGACCGCGACGGGCAGGTATTCTTTATCCATAACCGCGTTGCCGACCTGCCACAGCTTGGCGGGATGATCCAAAAACTGGTGCCAAAAGCCCGTATCGGTATTGCCCACGGGCAGTTAGAGGGCGATGCCCTGGAGGATGTAATGCTGAAATTTGTGAACCACGAGTACGATGTGCTGGTGGCAACCACCATTATAGAAGCCGGGTTGGATATCCCCAACGCAAATACTATTATCATCAATCATGCCCACATGTTTGGCCTGAGCGACCTGCACCAGATGCGTGGCCGCGTTGGGCGGAGCAACAAAAAGGCGTACTGTTATTTGCTGAGTCCGCCGCTTTCTACTTTAACCAACGAGGCACGCAAACGGCTAAGTGCCATTGAAGAGTTTAGCGACCTGGGCAGCGGTTTTAACGTTGCCATGCGCGATCTGGACATCCGCGGCAGCGGGAACCTTTTAGGGGCGGAACAAAGCGGTTTTATAGCCGAAATTGGGTTCGAAATGTACCACAAGATATTGGATGAAGCCATACAGGAACTGAAGGAAGACGAATTTAAAGGCGTATTCCCTGATGATAAGCCAAGGCCGTTCATCAGCTTTACACAGATAGATACCGACCAGGAAATATTGATCCCGGATGAGTATGTAACCAACATCGGCGAACGCTATAACCTATACACCGAACTAAGCAAACTAGAAAACGAAACCGAACTGCAAGCCTTTAAACAACAACTGCATGACAGGTTTGGCCCTATCCCGCCGCAGGTACACGATTTGCTGAACTCCATGCGTTTACAATGGTTAGGCAAGGCAATAGGTTTCGAGAAAGTATCTTTGAAAAAGAATGTGCTGCGCGGCTATTTCATCACCAACCAGCAATCGGCCTATTTTGAAACCGAGGCCTTTAAAGAAGTGCTTGAATTTGTACAACGCAACCCACGCCGCACCAATCTTAAGGAGGTAAAAAACACGCTGCGCCTGAGTGTAGAACGTATTGGCAACATAGACGAAGCGCTGGAGATATTGAGTGAGATGATGGTGGTGCGGCCGGTTTAACTTCCTTTTTCGGCCTCGGCTTTAATATGAGCTAACACACGTTCGTGTATTTTATGAATGATAAAATCACACCAAATGTTCCAATATATAACGGGCTTAATCCTGTTACTATACCAGGTGGTCCCTTCTAATAGCGTGCTGCCGTCTTTCAATTTAGTTATATTAAACTGCCCGTTTTTAGAAACAAAGTAGCCATGTAAATGATTTGGATGTAGATCATAAAGGCTAATTTCTTTCATCGTTTCTGGCTGTTCAACTACATCAAACTTAAGAAGATGTGGTTGCTGCCAAACAGTTATTGGTTCAACAAAACTACCTGTCGAAAAATTACAGCGCCTGATAGCACCTACTCCAACGCCCTCAATTTTTGCGTTAATGGGATAGGCGATTCCTGCGTTAAAGATCAGTTCGGAGGGCGGGCTTAATTGAGGAAATTGAATTACATTTTTCCAAACAGCTTCCGGGGATGCTTTTATTATAATACGGGTGGTAACAGAACTCAATTGTTCTTTATCGTTCTTACTTTCAACATATTCAAAGCCGCTTATTATGGGCATCGATATCACTAACAGTATTGCGACTAACGATGGATTAACTGTTTTACTCCGAACGATTTCATAGCCTATTAAATAACCAAGCCACGCAAACAACATACCTATTGGGGCGGCCATTATTATGCAAATAACACCTTCAAACGCGAAGGTTAGTAATCCTAAACAAAAAAACAAAAGCGTTGCTAAGGTTAACTTGAAACAAGATATTTTCCGCACCTCATTCTTGTAGGCGTATAACATAGTTGACATAGCGCCCAATACTGTAGGCAGCCAAATAAAAAGGCCAAAAGAATAACTTGGAAATAATTTAAGATTGATGAACGCACACACCCAGCAAATTATGCAAGTAATAGCAATTGCCGATGTCCTTCTATTATTATTAATTAATTGAAGCATTATCCCTTAAAGATATTAAATCTTTTTATAAATCCCTCTCAAATTTCTACCTAACTCGCGGTAATCTAACCCGTAGCCAACTACAAATTCATTGGGGATCTGGAAGGCTACGTACTTTAGTTCTTCGATGCTGTGCTCTACCGAATCTGGTTTAAAAAGCAGGGTGCAAACGGTGATGGATGCCGGGTTACGCACCTGTAATTTTTCAATAAGGTATTTAATGGTGTTGCCGCTATCGATGATATCTTCCAGCAGGATCACATCTTTGCCGGTGATATTTACATGCAAATCAAAATCATCGCGGATGGTGCGGGTGCTGGATAGTCCGCCGAAGTATGAGGCAAGCTTAGTAAAGGTAACTTCGCAAGGCACCACGATCTCTTTCACCAGGTCGGAAGCGAACATGAAACTGCCATTGAGGATGCCCACAAATATGGGTTGGCGGCCTTCAAAGTCAACATTTATCTGCTGCGCCAGCTCAACAATACGTTGCTGGATGGTTTCGTGCGAATACATGGGCGCAAATTCAAGGTCAGCTATTTGTAGTTTCATACCGTAAACATACGCAAAGCCAAACAAATTGCATGTTTATACGCTATCTTTGAAGCTTTTATGACAGATCACCATGTACACGCGCTGCCAAACGGCATCCGCATATTATTTAAACATTCGCCGTCGCCTATTACACATTGCTGTTTTGTACTCAATGCCGGCTCGCGCGATGAGTTGCCCCAAAAAGAAGGCCTAGCGCATTTTATTGAACACCTGCTGTTTAAAGAAACCGAAAGGCGTAACACCCCGCAGATCCTGAACCGGCTGGAATTGGTTGGTGCGGACCTGAACGCCTACACCACCAAAGAATACACCTGCATCCACGCGTCGCTGTTAAAACAGCATTTAGAGCGCACGGTAGACCTGTTCGAGGATATCCTGTTCCACTCTACCTTCCCCGAAGATGAGATGGAGAAAGAACGCGGCGTGATCCTGGACGAGATCTCGTCATACCTGGACCAGCCCGAAGAAGCTATACAAGACGATTTTGAAGAATACCTTTTTAAGGGCCACCCCATTGGTAACAATATTTTAGGCACGCCTGAGAGTGTTGGGGTATTAAATGGTGCAGACATCAAGCAGTTCATCACCGCTAATAACAACACCCACCAAATGATCTTCGCCGTTTATGGCGATTACGATTTTAAGAAACTGGTGAAACTGTGCGAAAAGTATTTTGGCAGCGTGCCGGAGAACACCAACCAAAAACAACGCATAGCACCCGAGCCAATAAGCCACGGCATCTATACCTTAAAGAAACCCATTTCGCAAACGCATTGCATCATTGGCGGGCGGGCGTACCCATCGGCACATCAAAATAAATATGGCCTGTTGTTGCTTAACAACGTTTTGGGCGGCATGGGCATGAGCAACCGTTTAAACCTGGAGATAAGGGAAAAGCATGGTATCGCTTACACCATCGAATCTAATTATACTTCGCTAACTGATACCGGGATCTTCTCCATTTACTTTGGTACCGATGCCGAAAAGGCCGGTAAAGCGCTTAAACTGACCCATAAAGAATTAAAAAAACTGCGCGAAAACAAACTGGGCGCGGTACAGTTGCGCCAGGCAAAAGAAAAGTTTATTGGTCAGATTGCTTTGGCCGAAGAAAGCCGGATGAGCCTCATCATCTCCATGGCTAAAAGCCTGATGGATTTTGGGCGGATAGATTCATTAGAAGACATTTTTGCCAAAATAAACGCGGTTACCGCCGAAGACCTGCTGGAAATTAGCAATGAAATATTTGATAATGACCGTATGATAACCTTATTATTTGAGCCTAAATAATAAAACTTTTACCTTTGCACCATGAAATATCCTATAATAGCATACGGCGACCCTGTTTTAAGGAAAAAGGCCACGTCTATTGAGCCAGATGAGTACCCAAACATTAAAGAATTAGTGGGTAATATGTTTGATACCATGTATGGCGCGCGTGGTGTTGGCTTGGCTGCACCACAGGTTGGCATGTCTATGCGTTTGTTTGTGGTTGATGTTACCCCGTTTGATGATGAAGAGCCCGAGCTTAAGGATTTCAAAAAAGTATTTATAAATGCCACCATCCTGGAAGAAACCGGCGAAGAATGGTCTTTTAACGAAGGCTGCCTCAGCATCCCGGATATCCGCGAAGATGTAAGCCGCAAACCAACCATCAAGATCTCATACTACGACGAGGATTGGAAACATCATGAAGAAACCATTACAGGTATGGCTGCCCGCGTTATCCAACACGAGTACGACCACATAGAAGGCAAACTATTTACCGATAAGCTTAGCCCGCTGCGTAAGCGTTTAATAGAAAAACGCCTTAACGATATCTCTAAAGGTGTTGTTGACGTTGACTACAGGATGAAATTCCCGGCTGCGAAGAAAGGGCGTTAGAGGTTGGAGATTGGTTAATTAGAGATTAGGCCCTATATGTCTCACATAAATACTATATAAACGAAAAAGCAGGATGTTGAACATCCTGCTTTTTTTATGCTTAAAAATTATATTCCTTATATACATTTTTAGTGTACATGTATAGAAAATTGCCATTTTCTATACATGTACATTTTAATATGTATAATTTTAATCTTTTTCTATATACATTATGATTGTACAATCGGATTGATGGTTTGAATTGGCGGAGCTTGTTGTCTGTATTCCACCTCGTTTTTAAATAGCCTGAATAATGGAACGTTTATGTAAAAATTACTCCTACCTATTTTCTCCTTTTTTAAAAAACCATGCTTGACTAATAAGGCTGTATATTTAGATGCGGTCAACCTTGAGATCATTAACTCTTTCATCACAAATTCAATTTTTGTGTAAGGATGTCTAAAAATGTTATTTAACAGGTCTTGACTATAAACCTTCGGCAATTCTTTACGAATACGCATCTTATAATCTTGCATTAAAGATCGCATCTGCGAAATCAATACTATAGTTTCTTTTGCCGTTTGTTCAATGCCATTTAGCATATAAACAATCCACTCTTCCCACTCACCGGTGTCTCGAACTTTTTGTAACAGTCGATAATAGTCTGCTTTATTTTTAATTATATATCCGCTTAGATATAATATCGGTAAATCGAGTAAATCATGGACAACTAAATATAAAATATTTAAAATTCTACCTGTCCTTCCATTTCCATCATAAAAAGGGTGAATACTTTCAAATTGATGGTGAATAACTGCCATCTTAATTAATGGGTCAAGGTCGCTGTCAATGCTGTCATTCATAAACTTAACCATATTGTCAATCAACTCAACTATCTTATCATATTCTTGAGGTGGTGTATAAATACTTTCTCCGGTAGCTTGATTGATTAGTTCTGTTCCCGGCACCTTTCTAAACCCGGCATCGTTTTGTTCGAGTATTTGTTGTATTTGTATAATATGATTGGTAGTGAGTATTTTATTCTTTCTAACGAGATCGAATCCATGTTTTAGCGCTTCCGCATAGTTATTAACTTCTTTTGCAGATGCATTTGAAATCAATTCCTCAAAAAGCTGTGCTTTATATAGTTCATCATGAGTAGTAATAATGTTTTCAATAGCTGAACTATCTTTCGCTTCCTGCAGCGCTAACGTATTTATTAATATGCTTTCATTGGGTATAGTAGCGGCAACGCCTTTTAGCTCTGCTAACCTTCTATGTGCAGAAGGCAGCTTTTTTAAAACTATCTTGCTTTCTAAATCCTTTTGAGGGGGCAATAATGGAATATTGTAAAACATCGATTAAATCTTAGCTAATCAAAAATACAATAATGTATTGCCAACAGAGATAAGGTTCTAATATTAATTTGGAGAATAAAATTCTTGCCTCTTACTTACTGTCCCCGTCGGTTATCGACTTGATCAAACTACCCCAGGCAAGTGGGTTAAGTAAGGGGTTAACGCGCGAGTGCTGGTTAACAATGTCCTGGTGCATGTACTGCGCGTTGGCAGATTGGATCTCCTGCGCGTCACGTGGCAGGGTGTTGGTCATCGCTACTATAGAAGTGCGACTGATGTTTTTACGGGCTATCTCCAGGTCGTCATCGGCAATCTTGGCGTTCACAAAGTCCTTGCGGAACTCATCTGTTGTTGCCCACGGAAACACCCTTACCATCGGCAGGTTTATCATCTGCTGTCTGATAGTTACCTGTACGGTATAGCTTTTGTTTTTAATGTTCTCGGGTATCACCACAGTAACGGGCGCAAAACCTATCGCGGTAAACTGCAGGGAATCCTGCTCGTGCACTACAAAAGAAAAATAACCTTTATAGTTGGTGACATTTGCCGTATTGTGGCTGCTTTTGTTGGTTACGGTTACGTAAGGCACAACCACACCTGTACTATCGGCATTATATACCACACCCGTAAACTGTACCAACGGATTCTCTTTTTGTTGGGAGAATGCTGATATAGATACCAGTAAAAACAATATGCCAATTAATTTTTTCATTTATTTATATAACACAAATTACCTGCCATGTTTATTAACGTTAAACAAGCAGGTAAAAATACATCATTGAAATATATCAATAACGTATTTAACACTTCTTAACACTATCTTAAGTTTTCGGGAAGCACGGCATTGGGGTCATCAATGTCGGTTAGGTTTACTGCTTCAATGCCGATAATTTCCGGTACGGCCTTTAAAATGGCTTGCTCAATTCCTGCCTTAAGCGTCATGATGCTCATAGGGCACGAGCCGCATGAACCCAATAACTTAAGCCTTACCACTTTTTCAGGAGTAATTTCTTCGATAGAAACGTTACCGCCATCTGCCTCTAAGTAAGGCCTTATGGTATCCAACGCTGCTTCCACCTGATCTGTTAAACTCATTCTAATTTAAATTATAAAGTAAAGTTATTAATAATAATCAACATCCTTATATACGCACCTCTAAATCTCCCAGCAAGGGAGGGCTTCTTAAAGCCCCTGCCTACCTGAGAGGGTTTGGGGTGAGGCTAAATCGGCCTTTTGGGCGTTACAAATAGAAACCTGCTGGGCAACGCGCCTGGCCATTTCCATAAATGCGGTGGTCATTACACCATCATCGTCCATTACAATCGGCCTGCCCGCATCGCCCGAATCGCTGATACCTTTTATCAACGGAATCTCTCCCAAAAAGGGCACATCTAACGTTTCCGCCAGCTTGCGGCCGCCGCCTTGTCCAAAAATGTAATATTTATTATCGGGCAGTTCTGCCGGGGTAAAGTAAGCCATGTTCTCCACCACGCCCATAATAGGCACATTAATAGCCGGCATCATAAACATCCCAATACCTTTTTTAGCATCGGCCAAAGCCACATTTTGTGGCGTGGTAACAATTACAGCGCCTGTAACCGGGAAGCTTTGTGTAACCGTAATATGTATGTCGCCGGTACCCGGAGGCAGGTCTATCACCAGGTAATCCAGTTCGCCCCAGTCCGCATCATTAAACAATTGTTTAACCGCGGTAGATACCATTGGCCCGCGCCATGGCACAGGCTGGTTCGGGTCGGTAAAGAAACCTATCGAAAGCAACTTGATGCCAAATTTTTCAATAGGCTCGATGCGTGTTTTGCCGTTCTCCTGTGTAGCTTTTGGGCGTACGCCTTCCAGTCCAAACATGATGGGGATTGACGGGCCGTAGATATCAGCATCTATCAAACCCACTTTAGCGCCCGTTTTTGAAAGTGCAAGCGCCAGGTTTACCGATACAGTAGATTTACCTACCCCGCCTTTACCGGATGCTACCGCGATAATGTTCTTCACACCCGGTACGCCCGTATTACGCTGGGTGGTCACCTGCGAGGTCATGTTCACCATAACCTCTATCTCTTTGCTGATGAAGTGGCCAATGGCATTACGGCAGGCATTTTCTATCAACGCTTTAAGCGGGCATGCAGGCGTGGTTAGCACTACCGAAAAGGTTAGCTTGTTGCCGTCTATATGTATATCCTGGATCATGTTTAGGGTTACCAGGTCTTTTTTAAGATCGGGTTCTTCAACATTTCCAAGGGCTTGTAAAACTTGTTCTTTAGTAAATTCCATATTTATTTCATCTCAAAAATACGAAAACAGGGGCCGGCATGCGTTTGTTATAAAAACAATTTGCAGCTTGCAACCGTTTGCAAACATTGTAATTGATTAGTTTTGAAGCAAAATCCCTATATGCGCCGTATCAACCCCAAATATATCCGTATTGCAGGTATAACCGTTCTTGTATTAGTAGTTATTATGCTAATAGGCGGATATGTGGCCTACTCTAAGCGCGAGGTATTGCTCCAAAAAGCCATCTACAAAGCTAAAGCAAAAGCAAAAAGGGATTATAATTTAGATGTAAAAATAGGTTCGGCAAAATTTACGGGCTTAAGTACAGTGGCTTTTACCGATATAAGTGTGGTCCCTTTTCAGCGCGACAGCCTACTGAATATTAAAAACTTTAGTGTAAGTGTTAAGTTACTCCCGCTCATATTCGGCAATATCAAACTGGCCGATGTGATCCTGCAGGATGGTTTCCTGAACCTTACCAGCATCAAAGGCGTCAAAAACTTCGATTT
Source organism: Mucilaginibacter sp. 5C4 (assembly GCF_034345625.1). Lineage (NCBI taxonomy): Bacteria > Pseudomonadati > Bacteroidota > Sphingobacteriia > Sphingobacteriales > Sphingobacteriaceae > Mucilaginibacter > Mucilaginibacter sp. 5C4. The sequence goes on from NZ_CP133775.1 coordinate 334,795, forward strand.
TCTGTTTAAAAAGAAGAAAGATACCACCAACACCGGCAATAAGGTGGACCTGTCTGTACTTTCCAATAACCTTATCAACGAGGTGCTTTACAAGATCCCCGATAACCTGTCGCTCCATAACTTCAGGATGAGTTTTGTGGACGATAGCACCAAAGTAAAGATGCTGGCCCAAACGGCTATCATTAAAGGTGGCAAGCTTGCCTCAACCATCAACGTGAATGACGGCGATGCAACCTGGCATATCGATGGCAAGATGGTACCATCCGACAAAGACATTGATGTGCACCTGTACGCCGATGGTAAAAAGGTGGAACTGCCCATCATCCAAAAGAAATTTAAGCTGAAGCTGAATTTTGACACCATTAGCACCAAGCTAAGCAACGTTAAAAACAGCAGCGGCGAAACCAGGATCTACGGTTCGTGGAGTGTGCGCAACCTGTTGCTGAACCATCCGGGGCTTTCCGTAAGCGATATTGTGGTGCCTTACGGTTCTATTGATGCCAATGTTTTTGTGGGCAGTAACTATGTTTCGTTAGATAGTTCATCGGTTATCCACCTTAAAAAACTGACGGCTAACCCATACTTAAAATATACCCTTAACCCGGTTAAAATTTACGAGGCAAAGGTTAATACCGGTTGGGTGAACGCGCAGGATGTTTTTGATTCGTTCCCTACCGGGATGTTCGAATCATTGGATGGCATTAGGGTTACCGGTAAGCTAAATTATAGCTTAAACATGTTCATGAACCGTGCGCACCTGGATGACATGGTATTTGATTCGCGCCTGCAAAAGGATGGCGATTTCAAGATCCTGAAATATGGCCGCGCCGACCTGGGCAAGCTTAACAGCACCTTTGTTTACACCCCTTACGAAAAAGGCAAGCCTATGCCGCCGCATACAATCGGGGCCGGGGCAGCTAATTTTACGCCTTTAGAAAACATTTCGCCAAACATCCGCAACGCGGTGATGACGGCCGAAGACCCTTCATTTTACACCAACCGTGGTTTTGTGGACGAGTCTATCCGCAAATCCATAATTACGGATATTAAGGAAAAGAAATTCAAACGTGGTGGCAGTACCATTTCCATGCAGCTGATCAAGAACGCGTTTTTGAGCAGGAACAAAACCCTGTCGCGCAAGATAGAAGAGATCCTGATCGTTTGGCTAATAGAGAATAACCGCCTCATGAGCAAAAACCGTATGCTGGAGGTTTACTTCAACATCATCGAATGGGGCCGAGGCATTTACGGTATCAGCGAAGCATCTCACTACTATTTTGGCAAATCGCCGTCAGAATTAACTATTGGCGAAAGTATTTACCTGGCCAGTATAGTTCCCAACCCCAAGGCGGGCTTGTACGCCTTTCAGCCCGATGGTAGCCTTAGGCAGGGCCTGCACGGCTACTTTAACCTCATAGGTAGGCTAATGGCTAAAAAAGGCCTTACCCAGCCCGACACCAGCGCGTATGGCTTCTACAGCGTTCGCCTGCGCGAGGGCTTGCGCCAAACTATCGCGCCTATTGATACCGCGGTTGCCGATAGTCTGATGCACCAATCCGAAGATGACGATGCTGGTGGCGTAGGTGTTGCCGCACCTGTTTTTGAAGAGCCTAAAAAACCAGGTTTATTCCAGCGCCTGTTCGGTAAAAAAGATACTACCGAGGCCAAAATGGAGAAGAGGATCGAAGAGACAAACGATGCCATTAAAGCCCGCCTTAAACTGGAAATAGAAAAGGTAAAAGCCGATTACAAATTGAAAGTGGATAACGTAGATACCGCCGGCCGTACTAAAAAAGAAATTAGAGCGGAAAAGAACCGCCTGAAGGACGAAGGCAAAGCAAAGGTTAACGAATTAAAAGACCGGATGCCTTAACCATGCAGGAAAAGTTTGATATTGCGTTACCCGGCGATCTTGCCATTCCGCTGGATAACGACGCCTTACGATCAACAATTGAAATGCTGTTCAAGCCCGGTATGCAGCCATATAATTTATTGCTTGAAGCGTTAACTGAGGAGAACCGGGACAAGTACGGCTCATCAAAGTTTGATGCGATTGCATTCGAGGTAAAGCGTTTTGACCCCGACACATTAAAAGGCCGCATCCGCGTCAATTATAAATTACAGCTTACCTTTAGCTGCTCGGCTATTGTAAACGACCTCCACAACCAGCACTCCTACTGGAATTTTGAGATCGACCCGGTTTTAAACACCGCCCATTTCGAGGGTGAAGAATATGGCGACCTCCGCTCCACCTCCAACGAATTTTAAATTTTACCCGCTACAGTGATAGTATTTACTTATGTATGACCAATGTGCGTGTTGCAACATCTATGTTTGTGCCTATAACTAAACAATAAAACAACATGTCATTAGTAGATAGTTTAAACTGGCGATACGCCACTAAAAAATTCGACAGCACAAAAAAGATAGCTGCCGAAAAATTAAAAGCCATATTAGATGCCGTGCAACTGGCACCATCATCATTAGGTTTACAACATTACCGCATATTGGTAATTGAAGATGCCGACACACGCGAAAAATTAAAAGCTGTAGGTTACGGCCAAACGCAAATTACGGATGCTTCTCAACTGATCGTATTTGCCGCCGAAACTAACATCAACGAAGATTTTGGCAAAAAATACATAGATAACGTTGCCGCAACCCGCAACATTCCCCGTGAAGCATTAGCTGGTTTTGAAGACATGGTATTAGGCGCTATCAATGGCCGCACACCAGAACAATTATTGACCTGGGCACAAAAACAAGCTTACATAGGTTTAGGTATTTTGGTAACTGCCGCTGCAGACCAGCACGTAGACATTTGCCCTATGGAGGGTTTTGACCCAGCCGGTTTCGACGAGGTATTGGGCTTAAAAGAAAAAGGCTTAACCGCTACCGTTATAGCAACAATTGGTTACCGCGCCGAAGATGATGAAACCGCCAACGCCGCGAAAGTACGACGCCCTGCCAGCGAGTTTTTTATCCATATTTAATACATGTTGTGGTTATTAAACCACAACATTATCATAAGAGAGCGCAACCGGAAGCCCGGTAGCGCTCTTTTGCTTTATAGTTGTTCATGCTTAAGGTTAATATAATTGCCTGAATATTAAATACGTTATAAATATCGGCACGGGCTTTGCATAACCCTTATATTATGCGCAAGAGAATATTAATAGTAGACGATAACGAATTGATAGTAGAAGTAATGAGTTACATACTGATCAATAACGGCTATGATGTATCCTCGCTGCCGAACGGCGACCGCGTAATTGAAGAAGTGCAAAAAACACATCCCGATCTGCTGATCATGGATGCCAACATGCCCGGCATGGATGGCCGCGATATTTGCAAGATCTTAAAACTCAATAAATCTACTATGGATACCCCGGTTATCATTTGCTCTGCAGAAGAAGACCTGGATGCCGCCCTTAACGGGGAAGGTGCGCCTGACGATATCCTTCATAAACCCTTTGATATGACGGCACTTATTAAAAAGGTGGAAGTGCAATTGGCTGCGTAAAGCTCACACTTATGTCATTACGAGCGTGGCGTGGCAATCTTCGATAGAACAGGAGTCGATTGGTTCTTCGTTAAGAATGGTAGTGTGCTTTATTAAACGTCAGTGGATGTTCATTTCTTTTCTCCCAAAAGAAACGAATTAAAGAAAAGTCGCGACTTGGTAACACCCTTTTTAAGTTTGTGCTTTATCAGTTGCAGTGCCTCCCGTGTGTTACACTATGTCGCATTTTAAAGTTATCGGTCCGTTTGTCAGGCTCATTCCTGAGATGAATTTTTGAATGCTTTTTTAAGAGCGTGGGCTCAAACGTCAAAGCGGGCGGGCCGGGTGTATGGCGGGAATGTCGGTTTAGCTTTCGAAGACCGCGCATGCGGCGAGAAAGCGTTAAGAACCGGCAGGGCGGGCGGAAGCTTCTCTTTGACTTAGCCTTTTCTTTTGGTTCGTTTTCTTTGCGGCTAAGGCAAAGAAAATGAACATCCACAGACTAAACGGCAACTCACTTCCGCTCCTAACGAAGAACTAATCTGCGGCCTCTGTATAGCGAATAGATTTTATGCAAGGAGACGCGAAGTATCGCGTCTCTACAGCCACGTATCAATGACAGAAGATTTCTTTTTTTCTTAAGCATTGACCCAAACCTCAACTCGGGCGGGCCGGGTGAATGGCGGGAATGTGAGTTTAGCTTCGAGATTCGCGCATGCGGCGAGAAAGCGTTAAGAACCGGCAGGGGCGGGCGGAAGCTTCTCTTTGACTTAGCCTTTATCTTCTTTTGTTTCGAGAGGAGACTATATACCAGTAGACCATGGATGAAAAAATTATTATATTCAAACTTTAATTTAAAAGAATGAGTAAAGGGGCTATTGCGATCTTGATTATTGCGTTGATAGTTGTTATTGCGATTTTTGCTGTGCCTTTTATTATTACAATGTTAGCTGGACATCCTTTCAAACCGAATTAATAATAATCCTTCACTGATCGAAGTTTCCCAAATCGTCCCAAAATGTTGCAAACATTCTGCTTGCGTAAGCTGAATGTTTAAAATGTTTTAGGTCCAAGTTACGCTGCGCTAAACTTGAACCAGCAATGTAGTTGGGTTATGTGCCGAACGGATTCTATTCGTAGAGACGCGATACTTCGCGTCTTTTACCAAACGCTTCTGCTATTTAAATATACTTTGCGCTTTTTTGATCGTCATCTCCAGGTCTATCCCTTCCCCAAGTACCCCCTTAAACAGATCGCCTTCTTTTTTGAGGCGGGCAATAGTATTATGGATGGTAAAGTGCTTCATGGTGAGGCCGGGTTTTACTTCGTCCCAGTGCAGGGGCATGGAAACGGTTGCGCCGGGTTTTGGGCGTAGCGAATACGGGCCGGCAATGGTTGCACCGGGGCGGTTCTGCAGGAAATCGAGGTACATTTTGCCTTTGCGGTTCTTGATCATCCGCTCCAGCGAGGTATAATCCGGGATCTGCTGGTGAACTATATTAACGATCAACCGGGCAAACATCTGCGACTGGTCATAATTGTACTTAGCCTCCAGCGGGATATAAATATGCATGCCTGTAGAGCCGGAGGTTTTGCAGTAGCTTGGAACATCAATGGCATCAAGCACCTTCTTTACTTCCTGCGCCGCTTCAATCACCTGATCAAAGGTGTTTTTATCGGGGTCGAGGTCGATAATGCAATAGTCGGGATTATCAGGCGACTGTACCCGGCTGAACCAGGGGTTCATTTCGATACAGCCCAAAGATGCCATCCAAAGCAAAGTGGCTTCATCATGCCCAACTAAATAATCTTTATCCTCGCCATCGCTGGTGGTATAGGGGAATGTGTTCACCCAATTGGGCGATTTGCCGCGGACATCCTTCTGATAAAAGCTTGGCCCATGGATGCCATTAGGGAAGCGGTTAAGGGATTGCGGGCGATCTTTCAAATATGGCAGAATATACTCAGCAACCTGGTAATAGTAGTTGAACATATCCCGCTTGGTAATGCCGTCCCCGGGCCAGTAAACCTTGCTGAGGTGGGTAAATTTCAGGTCGTGCCCGCAAATCTTTTTTACCTGGGTTTCTTCTTTAGGGTTAAGCAGCGTACGCTTAACGGCTTCTTTGGGCGCGGCAACCAATTTATGTTTAGGCACCTTTTTTGTTTCGGGGTGATGCTCTTCCTCCTCCACAATGTCGGTGGTATCGGCTTCCGTTTCGCGCACTACCTCTTTGGCTTTTTTATCAACCCGCATCCCCTCGAACGATGGGTGGCGGAACACGCCGTCGCTGGTCACCTCGGCAAAGCTCACTTCGCAAACCAGTTCGGGTTTTAGCCAGGTGGCTTTAGCCTTCGGCGGATTAGGGCGGAAACGGGATGGTTTGTTTACGTCCGGTTCGCTGGTAAACGGCACTATATCTGTTATCAATGGCTTAAACGTCGCCATCATTTCCTTTTGCAATTTGTCCGAAAAGCCTGTACCCACTTTGCCTACATACAGGAATTTGCCATCCTCGTAAACACCCAGCAACAGCGAGCTGAATTGCTTGGCAGTACCTTCGTTTTTGGTGAAGCCGCCAATAACCACCTCCTGCCGTTTGTTGATCTTTATTTTTAGCCAGTCTTTAGAGCGGTTATCCGGCGCGTAAGTGCTGTTGCCACGTTTAGCCATAATGCCTTCCAGGCCAATTTTACCGGCAGCCTCAAAAAATTCGGTGCCGTTGGCCTTAAACGTTTGGCTTATGCGCACGCGGTCGTCATCCGTTGGGATCACATCGCGCATTATGGCCTGGCGCTCTGTCAACGGCAGGTCCATCAGGTTTTTACCATCATACCAAAGTATATCGAAGATGTATAGCACCAATTCGCCATCGGCCTCGCTGCGCCAGTTTTGCAGGGCGCCAAAGTTAGACACGCCTTTATCGTTCAGCACCAATACCTCCCCGTCGATAACCACGTTCAGCTTCCAGCTTTCCAGTAGTTTTTTTAGCGGGTAGTATTTCTCATTGAAATCCTTGTTATTGCGCGATAGCAACTGTACCTCGCCTTTGTTAATGAAGCCAAGCGTGCGGTAACCGTCCCATTTCACTTCGTATACCCATTCAGGGTCGTCAAAGGGTTCGTTCACCAGGGTAGCCAGCATTGGTTTTATGCCGGTAGGGCTCTTGCCTTTGGGTGCTTTCTTCAGTATCGCTTTGGCGTTTATCTCCTTATCTTCGGATGTTTCTTCAGCTTCTTCTGCCAGGTCTGCTACAGGCTCATGAAGTTTTTTTTTTGATAAGGCCATCTTTGGTTTCTCTTCTTCTACATCCTGCTCTTCGCCATCCTTCCAAACCTTTTCGCTGGTTTTTTCCATCTTCTCGATAGTTTTGCCGGAGAATACAGATTTGTCTTTTTTTGTGATGTCGGCGGCAGACGCAAAATCGTCTTTATGTTTAATGAGCAGCCAGCCATTCTCGCCCATGCCATGGGTTTTTACCAGGGCATATTCGCCTTCCAGTTTTTCGCCGTGGAGTTTTATTTTGAGCGAGCCGTCTTTAAGTTGTTTCAGCAGATGTTTCTCCTGTGCTTTTTTGCCGCCCTTTATTTCCTCGATAGGTTCGTAGGTGCCCTCGTCCCAAACGATGACCGTACCACCGCCATATTCGCCCTGCGGGATAATACCCTCAAAGTTGCGGTAGTCGAACGGGTGGTCTTCCACCATCATGGCCAGTCGCTTACTCTTGGGGTCGGTTGAGGGGCCTTTGGGTACGGCCCAGCTTTTGAGTACGCCGTCCATCTCCAGCCTAAAGTCGTAATGCAGGCGCGATGCATCGTGCTTTTGAATCACGAACATCAGTTTACCCCTATCCTTGCTGCTACCGGCTTTAGGTTCCGAGGTTTTTGTAAAATCTCGTTTTTGGGCATATTTCTCAAGGCTCATAACTAACTAACGTTCAGCGTTAATTATGGTTTGAAAAGAAATTAATTAGAAATCAAGCGGTTACTGGCCCGAGTCCGGCTCAAGAACAGACAGGAAATTGCCTGCCGGGTCTTTGAACCAGGCGATGGTTGGCCCACCGTTGCCTTTGGATACGCCATGTTCGTCGGTCTTCAGGTATTCGCTGTCGTAGATCTCGAATTTTACGCCGCGGGCGGTAAGCTCTTTTACAGTTGCCTCCATATCCTTCACCGGGAAGTTTAAAATGGTGTAGTTAGCCGGTTGATGGTCGGGTTTGTTGTACACCAAAATATTGTTTTGGTTGCCATCGATATGGATGGTGAGCATGCCGCCCATGTCCTCGGTCTTGTCAACTTGCAGGCCTAACACTTCGCCGTAAAATTGGTGAGCGGCATCAATATCATTGACAGAAAACCCGCTGAACGCTTTTGAATTTTTTAACATGACGCTTGTTTTTTAGTTGTATTTTACAGTACAAAAATGCAGCCAACAAAGAACAATCAGGGTCGGTTTTTGGTGATTGACGGGCGTTTTTTGGTGATTTAAATCGTTATATTTTCCAGGTATTTGTATCCGCTTCCGGTGTTTACCAAAACAATGGTCTCGCCGGGTTTTATCCAGTTAGATGCTTTTAGTTTTTTATAGGCCTGCCATAATGCAGCGCCTTCAGGGGCTATCAGCATGCCTTCGTGGCGGGCAATCTCCTTTACGGCGTCGTTCATTTCTATATCGCTGATGGTGAGGGCAGTACCGTTGCTATCACGCAGCACTTTCAATATGATCTTATCCGCAAATGATTTAGGCACACGCAGGCCATTGGCAATAGTGAAGCCGCCATCCACAAATTCTGCACTGTAATCCCCTCCTTTAAAGGCAGTTACAATGCCATCGCAACTTTCGGATTGTACAGCAACCATACGTGGGCGCTTGCTACCTATCCAACCCAGCTGCTCCAACTCATCAAATGCCTTCCAGATGCCTATAAGGCCTGTTCCGCCACCTGTGGGGTAGAACACCACATCGGGCAACTCCCAGTTAAACTGCTCGGCTATCTCAAAGCCCATAGTCTTCTTGCCTTCAAGGCGATAGGGTTCTTTCAGGGTCGAGATCTGGAACCAGCCGTGTTCGGCAGAACCTTCGGCAACCAGCTTACCGCAATCCGCAATATTGCCGTCAACCTCCACTAAATCAGCGCCATACAATCGGCATTCGTCCTTAAATACCTGCGGGGTTAGCCTGGGCATATACACGATGGCTTTAACACCGGCACGTGCAGCATATGCGGCCAATGCACCACCCGCATTACCCGCGGTTGGGGTTGCTATGGTTTTAATAACCAACTCTTTAGCTTTGGAAACAGCCATACCAATGCCTCTTGCTTTGAATGAGCCCGTTGGGTTGCCCGCTTCATCTTTCCAGAATACCTGATTGCCGATAGTATCATGGGTAAGGTTTTTTATGGGGATAATGGGTGTAAAACCCTCGCCCATGGTAACGATATTCTCATCATCCAAGACAGGAAGTAACTCTCGGTAACGCCACATACTGGCCGGGCGGCCCATCAAAATTTCTTTACTAAGTGGCTGGCTTAGATCATATTGCGCGAAGAGTGTGCTATTGCATCCATCGACAATACAAAATGTATTTGGCTGGGCGGCGTCATACTCAGCACCGCAAGCCGGGCATTTTAAATTGATCAGTCTGGATTGTCCCGTTATTGTTGTTGTGCTGTTAACCATGGCTTTATTATAGGCCGGCAAGGTATTAACAAGCTGATATATCCGCAAATTTTTAACTATAATGTTACTACAATTTTGCCTGAAAGTGATGCTGACAATCAATAACAATCCTCGTCGTAAACGGTAGCGGCCAATTTTAACGTGTTAGCAGGTGTATTTGCCACGGTTATTTCGGGTATAGCTATAGACAACTGGTCTTTTACGTTAAATGAGATGGCTACGTTGGCTGTACCTGTTGCAAAATCATAAGTGGTTTTGGATGCATCAGTGGTGTTTACCTGGCATTGTTTGTCGCCAAGCGCTAAAGCGGTTTTAGGCACAAGCTGGTAGGTGCCTGTGCTGTTAGGGAAGTTTTAAAAGTAACGGTTAAAGTACCTTTATGGCCGTCTCCACTGTCATTAAATACAATTGTGTTGCCACCTGTTTTAGCGATTGTGTTAACATAATGTGTAATGCTGCCCAGTGACCCGGTATTGTCTGATGTTACTACGTTGCTGTCTTTTTTTGAGCAAGCATTAAATAATAACATGGCTGCTGCCAGCATAATTGTTAGTCCTTTTTCATAGATAATGTTTTAGATGTACGGCAAATATGCCCTTTTTGTTAAAAAGATGTCAAACCTTTTCATTTGGCACCAATATCATAACTGCCTAATTAAAACTTTATTCCATATAAACCGTTCTTATAAATTACAGTTAAATTTTTTCATTAAATTTTATCTTATGAAACTCCGAATATTGATACCCTCGTTATTTATTATAGCCGTTGTAGCCTCCAGTTGTGTAAGCAGCAAAAAATATAAAGAACTACAAGCCAACTACGATAAACTTGACAGTAACACCCGCGAAATGAAAGGCAGGTACCTGCTTACCGAACGTAACCTTGGCCTCGCAACAGAAAGAGTAAAAAGCCTTGATGAACAATTAGCATCAGAACGATCTAACAATAAACAACTACAATCGGCCCTTGATAAGTGTTTAACATCAAGCGGACAAGGTAACTTAAACATTTCTAAACTGGTTGATGAGATCAACAGCTCTAACAAATACATTCAGCAACTGGTTAATGCCAAAAACAAGAGCGATTCGCTTAATATGGTGCTTACCAATAACTTAACCCGTTCTCTAAGTCAGTCTGAAATACAAGATGTTGATGTGAAAGTGTTGAAAGGTGTAGTGTATATTTCCCTTTCGGATAACATGCTTTACAAATCTGGCAGTTATGACCTGACTGATAAAGCAGGTACAACCTTAAGCAAAATTGCCAAGATCATTAAAGATTACGCCAATTACGATGTACTGATAGAGGGCAACACCGATAATGTGCCTATCACCATGAAGAACATCCGTAACAACTGGGACCTGAGTGCTTTAAGGGCATCGTCGGTAGTGCTTGCATTGCAAACAACTTACCAGGTAGACCCTAAACGTTTAACCGCAGGTGGCCGTGGCGAGTACAACCCAATTGCTGATAATAGCACAGCAGCAGGTAAAGCCCAAAACAGGCGTACGCAAATTATCATCACCCCTAAACTGGATCAGTTTATGGACCTGATAGGTAAAGCACCCGAAACAGCACCGATAAAATAATAGGTTTAAAAAGTTTTTATTGAAAAGGCCTGCTCAAGTTGAGCAGGCCTTTTTTTGGATAATTATTTAGATCAGATCAAATGCCCGGGCGTATTGCATCAACTCGTAAGTACCAGCATTTAGTTTCTTTTTGATGTTTTTACGATGAGTTTCGGCTGTATTTATAGAAATAAGGGTTAATATCTTGGGTACATAATCCTGCGCATCGTCGGCATTAAAGTATCGTTTGTAATACTCTTGTGCGGTTATTGATATGATATCTTCAATTGAAGTTTGTAAACCATCCAGCCCCCGCTTAGACATATAAAGTACCAACCAATCCCGCAAGTCGTGGATAATTACCACGCAAGGCAACAGGTTATGCATTGTAGCAAACTCTTCAATTTTGGGGATGATCTGTTTAGGCAGGTTTACTTTGTTAAGCATGCCCCAAAGTATAGGTTTAAACAGCTGCACGCACCCCGTTAAATCACGGTATTTATTGGGTTAAACAGCCGCCTGTAAGTGTTGCTCGTCAACAGCCATCACATTATCTTTCTGCTTCAGTTTCTCTTTTCGCTGATAGCGGAAATGCAGCAAGCCGATAAGTAATGCCGCGATACCTTCCAGCAAAATTGTATCCGGCGCTCCTATCCATTTAGATACCGAGCCGACAAGCAACCCACCAATCGGTTGCAAACCAAAAAATGCCATCGCATAAAAACTAATCACACGCCCACGCATGCCCGGATCAACGGTAGTTTGTATCAGGGTGTTGCTGATGGTGATCTGCGACATCATACCGAAACCCGCAATAGTTGCAAATACCAATGCCAGCCAATAGGTGTTCTCGTGCGAGAACAGCACCAGGCCAATACCAAATATAAGCGTGTTAACACTCAGGATCTTTTTCAAATTGCTCCCTGCTTTAAGCGATGCCAGGAATATTGCCCCGGTAAATGCCCCAAGCCCAATTACGCTATCTATTACCCCAAATGTTGTGGCGTTCCCTTTAAAAACCTCGCTGGCGTAGTATGGTATTAATGTACTAAATGGTAATACCAGCAGGCTTATCAGTCCAAGCATCAGTATCACAAACGAAATAGATGGCGTGGCCTTCAAGTATGCAAACCCCTCACGCAACTCCCCAAATACATTTTTCTTGTGCTCTGCTTTTACATATTTGGGCATGCGCATCATTAATAACGACCCTATTACCGCTATAAAACTTGCAGCATTAAGCGCAAAGCAAAAGCCATCGCCCCAGTACTCTAATATAAACCCGGCTATGCCGGGGCCAATTAACCGCGATAGATTTACCATGGAGGAATTGAGGGCCAGCGCATTAGGCAAATCCTTTTTATCCTCTATCATTTCATACACTAATGACTGCCTTGCGGGGACGTCGAATGCATTAATGATGCCGAGCACAACGCTTAGCACCAATATCTCCCATACTTCATAATGTTTCAACAGCACCAATATAGCCAGTATAGTAGCCTGTATCATAGAGGCGACTTGTGTGGACAGCAACACCCGGAAACGATTGTACCTGTCAGATACCACACCACCAAAAAGCGACAGTAAAAATGACGGGAACTGGCTGGCAAAAAGCGTAACGCCCAGCATAAATGTAGAATGGGTAAGCGAGTAAATAACCCAGCTTACCGCTGTTTTTTGCATCCAGGTACCAATAAGCGATACGGATTGCCCTGCGAAATATAAACGGTAGTTACGGCTGCGGAATGCGTTGAAGGTGGTGATATTCATTATATATAAATTCAACGACAATAAATGCCCGCTAATTGTTTCCGGCAAGCTATGTAATAATTAAATTACCATAACATGGCATTGATGCGGGTGGATAAACACAGGCCATTTTTTAAAAGATGCCCGGCGTATCAATTAATACATTATTTTCGTTTTATTGCGTATGTTGGTAGCTTATCCTAACTATGACCCAAGCCGAAAACTATGATCTGTTGATCGAAAAAATCAACACCTTTATTCGTAAGTACCATTTTAACAACCTGCTGCGCGGGCTGATATTTTTGGGCGCGGGTATATTTTCGGCCTACGTGGTGATCACATTACTGGAGTACTTCGGTAATTTTAATACTACGCTGCGTACCATCCTCTTCTACTTTTTTATCCTGCTGAATGTAGGTCTGATCATCTGGCTGGTATTGCCGCCGCTATTCGCCAGATTAAAACTGGGCAAAACCCTAACGCACGTACAGGCCGCCGAGATCATTGGCCAACATTTTAATGATGTGCACGATAAGTTGCTGAACACCCTACAGTTAAAGAAGCAATCCACTGAAAATGCAGAACACCGCGAATTGCTTGAGGCCAGTATCAACCAAAAAATAGAAACTTTAAAGCCGGTGAGTTTCCCATCGGCAGTAAACATCCGCGAGAATAGCAAATACCTAAAGTGGGTTATCCCGCCTGCGGCTGTTATTTGCATCATCGCATTCGCGGCACCATCAGTTTTAACGGAAAGCACTAAAAGGCTCATTCGCCATAACGAATATTTTGCACCCGTTGCACCATTTCAGTTTGTATTGTTCAACAAAAACCTATCGGCAGTACAGGGCGAAGATTACAAACTCGACCTAAAATTAACCGGCGACAAATTACCAAACGATATTTATGTAGAAACGGCTAACAATACATTTAAGTTAGATAAAGAGAACATCAGCCGGTTCCATTATCTGTTTACCAACCTGCAACAAAACACGTCGTTTAAATTGGTGGGTAATGGCTTTAGCTCGGCGCCATATGAGATAAGGGTTAATCTTAAGCCCGTTTTATTACATTTTGATGCAGATTTAACCTATCCCGCATATCTCCACAAAAAAAACGAAACCATTGCCAATGCCGGCGACCTTACCCTGCCTGCCGGCACTGTTGTGACCTGGAAATTCCACACGCAAAATGCCTCTACGCTTTTGTTTAAGATTGATGGCGCTAACAAACCCATAGCACCAACAAGCGGCAATTTGTTTGAGCATCGCGAACGCATCCTGAAAAACACGGCTTATAATGTTAGTCCGCTAAACAATAATGTGCAACGCAACGATTCTGCCACTTACCGCGTTAATGTAATTGCAGATGAGGCTCCCGCTATTGAAGTACATGAAAAGCCGGATTCGGTAAGTATGAAAGCCTTTTATTTTAATGGCAGGATTCAGGATGATCATGGCTTTTCGTCATTAATCTTTCATTATAAAATTGGCGAAAAAGGAGGCGAACGTTCCATAAACAAACCGGTTAAATCGGATCTGTCTGCCACCCAATCAGATTTCTTTTATTTCTGGGATCTGAAAGAACTGGGCATCCGTCCCGGGGATAACGTTACCTACTATTTTGAGGTTGCCGATAACGACGGCGTTGCCGGCCCTAAAAAAGCACGCACCCCCGAGCGCACATTGAATGTGCCTGATGCCGGCCAATTGGCCGAAGAGTTGAACAAAGGCAGTAATGCAGTAAAAGAAAAAATGCAGTCGGCAGTAAAATTGGCCGCGCAGATTGAAAAAAGCGCGCAGAAGTTGAACCAAGCGTTGTTGGATAAAAACGCCCTTTCGTTCGACGAGAAAAAGCAGGTGGAAGAGTTGCTACAAAAACGCAAAGATTTGGATGAGTTAGTAAAAGATACTCAGGCCGATAACAAAAAGAACCTTTACAACAGGCAGGAAAACCAGCAGCAAACGCAGGAACTGATGGAAATGCAAAAGCAGATTGAAAACCTGTTTAACAATGTGCTGGATGATAAGACCAAAGAAATGCTGCAAAGGCTACAGCAAATGTTGCAGGAAAGCCAAAAGGATAGTACCCGCGACGAATTATCTAAAATGCAGATGGACAATAAATCGTTAAAGAAAGAACTTGACCGCATACTGGAACTATACAAAAAACTTGATTTTGAGCAGAAGCTAAACCAAAACGTAAACCAATTAAACCAACTGGCGCAGGATCAGCAAAAGCTATCAGACCAAACGCAAAAGGCTGGTAACAACAATAAGGACCTGCAGCAACAAGAAAAGCTGAATAACCAGTTTAATAACATCAAAAAAAAGCTGGACGAACTGCAAAAAGAAAACGAGAAGAACGGCAACAAACAAGAGTTTAAAAACCCGGAGGCCGAAAAGCAGTTGATAGATGAGCAGATGAACAAAAGTTCGGATGCGTTGAAAAAGAACAGCCGCCCGCAGGCATCAAAAGCGCAACAGCAAGCCGCCAAACAAATGAAGCAGCTTGCCGATAAACTAAAGAACGATGAAAGCGAAGGACAGGAGAGCGAAAATGCCGTTGATGCCCGCCAGCTGCGCGAATTGTTAAAATCTTTGGTGAACAGTTCGTTCACTCAAGAAAAAATAATGCAGCAATTACGCAACACCAGCCCTAACGATCCGGCCTATATCGCGTTAGCGCAAAAACAAAAAGATGTTAAGGACAATTTAAAAACAGCTGAAGATAGTTTGTATTCGCTTAGCCGACGCATTCCGCAGATCCAATCGACCGTTAACAAAGAAATTGCGGGTATTAATGAGCAAATAGACCAATCTTTAGATAATTTAGGCGAGCGCAAAACGCCCGAAGCCATGCGCAACCAGCAATTTGCTATGACCAGTATGAACAATTTGGCACTGATGTTGAGTGAAGCACTTGATCAATTGCAAAAACAGCAAAGCAAAAGTGGTAGGGGCAAAGGCAAACAACCTTCGTTATCGCAATTGAGCAAGATGCAGCAGCAGCTAAATCAAAACATGCAAAAGGCGCGCGAGCAGATGCAGAAGATGGATAACCCTCAAACTGGCAAAACCGGACAGCAGGGCCAGCAAGGTATGAGCGAACAGTTTGCCAAAATGGCGCGCGAGCAACAAATGATTAGGCAAACGTTGCAGCAAATAAATAAAGAGAACAATAAAGACGGTACTAATGGTTTGGGAAATTTAGATAAAATTTCAAAAGAAATGGAACAAACTGAGAACGATCTCGTAAACAAGAAAATTACAAACGAAGCGTTAAAAAGGCAAGAGCAAATAAAAACACGTTTGCTGGAGGCCGAGAAAGCGGAGCAAGAGAGAGAGCAGGACCAAAAGAGGGAGAGCCGGGCGGCAAGTAACATGCCGCCGGGGTATATTAAAGCTTTGCAGAACTATGAGCAGGTTAAGACAAAGCAAACGGAACAAATAAGAACAGTACCTGCGGCGCTTAACTTGTATTACAGGCAAAAAATTAAAAAATACTTTGATCAACTTAATGGAAAATGATATGGCACAGGCGAACGTTCAAACGGAACTTTATACACTACAACTTCCGTCAAAACACGAAAGCATAACACAGCTGGAGGCTTTGATAGAAGAGGTAGCGGATAAACATAACGTAGCCGAGGATGTGTTTGCCAACATGATGACCTGCCTTAACGAGGCGGTTATTAATGCAATTATACACGGTAATAAATTAGACCCTAATAAAAAGGTTTATGTAAATGTTGAGGTTTATGGCAAACGCATCATTTGGACAGTTACTGATGAGGGTGCCGGTTTCGACTATAATAACCTGGCAGACCCAACAGCTGCCGACCGCCTGGAAGAGCTTACCGGCCGTGGCGTATTTATATTAAAGCACCTTGCCGACCAATGTATATTTAATGCAAGTGGTAACGAGGTTGAACTACACTTTAAAATATAATGCCCGCAATTACTTTCCATGAGGAAGACATCAGTTATAAATTAAAAAACAAAACCGCGGTACGTAAATGGATCACCGATACCATTGTTGCCGAGGGCTATAAACTGAGCGAGCTTACCTATATTTTTTGTACCGACGAATACCTGCTAAAGATCAATCAGGAATATCTCGATCACGATACTTATACTGATATCATCACCTTCGATAATTCGTATGAAGAAGGAGTAATTGTAGGCGATATTTTTATTTCTATAGAACGCATTAAAGAGAACGCTGCCAAATTTGGCGTTACCCCAGAGCAGGAACTACACCGAGTGATCATTCACGGCACACTGCACTTATTGGGTTACCCGGACAAAACCCCTCCCGCTAAGAAAAAAATGACGCAGAAAGAGGATTTCTATTTGGATAAAAGAGGTTTTTAATACCTAATTTTACATCTGTAAATCAATCTTCCTCGTAAATCATTTATTTTCGAAACATAAAACATGAAATTACTGATATTAATCTGCGCCATGATGTTCATCACATCGGCACCTGCACCGCTTTACAGCTTTAAGCTTAAAACCATTGATGGTAACGATTTTTCTTTGTCGAAATACAAAGGCAAAAAATTGCTTATCGTAAATACAGCATCAAAATGTGGTTTTACCCCACAATATGCCGAATTACAAAAGCTTGCGGACCGGTACAAAGACAAGGTAGTTGTTGTTGGTTTCCCGGCAAATAACTTTGGCGGCCAGGAGCCAGGCACCAATGCTGATGTAAAAGAGTTTTGCCAGAAAAACTTTGGTGTAACTTTTCCTTTAAGTTCAAAAGTGAGTGTTAAGGGCGATGATATAGCACCCATATTCGCTTACTTAACCAAAGAGCCAAATCCTGATTTTACAGGCGAGATCAAATGGAATTTTGAAAAATTCCTGATAGACGAGAATGGCAAACTGATCCATCGTTACCGCTCTACAACAAAACCATTATCTGACGAAATAACTAAAGCATTATAACAAAAAGGGGAAGCTAATTAGCTTCCCCTTTTTGTTTACTCGTTATTCTGTTCGTCGCTTAATTATCATTCTTTTTCTTAGCGACATCCTTAGCTGCTTTTTCTTTGGCTTTTATAGCTTCTTCCTGTACCTTTTTGATAGAATCTTGTTTGGCTTTGGCGGCTTTCTCTTTCTTTTTGAAGAAACCCCTAAGCAAGAAGTTATGCTGGGCGGCTTTCAAATCTTCGTTAAGGGTTGCTGTTGTACTATGCACACCCTTCATGGTAGTTTGGGCTTGTTTTACCGTTCCTTCCAGATCCCTTGCAATTTTATCGTTATTAAGCAAGCGGCCGATACTACCTTTACCGCTGTTTACTTTAGCTACAATTTGTGACAGGTCGCTGGTAAGGCTTTCTGCATTGTCGGCAACCTTAATGAGTTTGGTGATGATCTTGTCCACATCAACCGGGTTAACCGATCCTAACTCTTTACCCTCGCTAATTTCAGTTTGGCTGGTTATACCGCCGGGTGCAATTACTACCAATTTATCACCCATCAAACCATCACTACCTATACTCATTTTAGAATCGGTTTTGATGAATTTCCTTACCGAATTATTTAGTGTAAGGTCAACCCGTACGGAACTATCTGTTACTATGTTTATGGCTTCAACTACGCCCACATTTATACCGGCAAAGCGCACGTTGTTACCAACGGTAAGGCCGCTAACGTTCTTAAATGTTCCGTATACTTTAAATGTTGAGCTAAACAGGCTCTTTTGGTTCCCGATATAAAATACCGCGAGGAAAAGTACCAGTAGGCCCACAACCGTGAACGCGCCAATTTTTATTTTTTGTGATGATGTAGTTTTCATGTTGTTTCGTTAAAAAATGACCTTACCAGTTCGTCGTCCGAGTTTTTTAGCTCATCAAACGAGCCCTCGGCTATATATGTACCCTCATTCATGATCACAACACGGTCGGCGGTGATTTTGGCGCATTCCATGTCGTGAGTTATAATTATGGATGATGTTTTATACTTCTTTTGCATGTCCAGGATCAACTCGCTTATCTCGCGCGAGGTGATGGGGTCTAATCCTGTCGTAGGCTCGTCATAAAGCATTATTTCAGGCCGTACAATCATCGTTCTTGCCAATCCCGCACGTTTACGCATCCCGCCCGAAAGATCAGATGGTAGCTTATCTATTGCGTCAGCAAGGCCTACGCCTTCAAGGGCTTCTTCTACTCGTTTATCCAGTTCGGCCTGGTCAGTTATTTTTAGGACACGTGTAAGCGGAAATTCCAGGTTATCGCGCACGGTCATTGAATCGTATAACGCACCGCTCTGAAACAGGAAGCCGACTTTATTACGTAACTCTTTTAGCTGCTCTTCATTCATTTCAGCCACATCATCGCCAAAAACCTTAACGGTGCCGGTATCTGGTGTAAGCAAGCCAACAATACATTGGATCGTAACCGATTTACCCTGGCCCGATTTACCAAGTACCACTATATTCTCGCCTCGTTTTAGCTGTAAATTGATATCTGTAAGCACATCTTTCGTCCCAAAAGATTTGGAGATATGGTCGATATCCACTACCACTTCGTTTGTAGGCTTATCCACGTCCGGCTTGTTTTGTTTAGTCTCTTCCATGGTTACCTGTAAAATAGTAAGCTGGTGATTTGTACTGCAACGGCATCAATAATAAAGATCCATAGGGATGCCGTTACTACAGCCGAGTTCGCCGCGATGCCCACACTTTCAGTACCTTTATTGGAGTTATATCCCTTATAGCATCCCACAAAACCAATAGCAAAACCAAAGAAAACGGTTTTAACAACAGCAGGCAGGAAGTCTATAAATTCAAGAGAAGAAATACATTTGTGGAAGTAAAGCGTAAAGCTGATATCATCGGTAAAATTTAACGCTAAAAAGCCCCCGAGAAGGCCAATAGCGTCACCAATTACGGTTAATAACGGCACCATTAAGCTGGTTGCCAAAATACGGGTTACCACAAGGTATTGTAATGGGTTTGCGCCCGATACTTCCATGGCGTCTATCTGCTCGGTAACCTTCATACTACCCAGCTCTGCACCGATGCCCGATGCTACTTTACCGGCGCAGATAATAGCGATAATAACCGGCCCTATTTCACGTATAAACGACACCGCAAGCGTCTTAGGCAGCATGCTTTCGGCACCCATTGCTAACATGGATGGCCTAAGTTGCAGGATAAGAACCAGCCCCATAATAAACGAGGTGATACCTACCAGCATCATAGAGCGGTATCCTATTTCGTAACACTGGCGTACAAACTCCGACCATTCAAAACCGCCCCTAAAAATATTGCGGAAAAAGCTTTTGAAGAACACACCCTGTTCCCCAACGCCTTCCAGCCATTTTTTGTACCCGGTAATTGCCTGTTCTGCCATAAGTTATTATACTTGCCAGTTATAAACAAAGTATTGGTCAAATGTTTTAGGTTACCGAAATTTTATTCTGATGTTTAAAAAATCATCGGTACTTCTATGATCAATATTTTGCTTTCGCTATTGGTTTCTATCGTGAATGCCTCTGTATCGTAAACGCCTATCGCATCCCTTTTGTTTAAAACCTGATCTGCAATTTTTACTTCGCCCTCTAACAGAAACACATAAGCACCATTTCCGGGTGTTTTGATGGTATAAGTTAACTGTTGCCCTGCATCAAAATCGCCTTGCGAAAACGTGGTATCCTGATTTAACCAAAGCGTATCATCGTTTTTTACCGGCGATATCATGGTAGTTAACTCATTCTTTATAAACCTATTACTGAAGTTTTTTTGATCATAACGAGGCTCAATATTTCTTACTTTAGGGAAGATCCAGATCTGCAATGATAGGGTATCTTCCGTTTCCGATGGATTATACTCCGAATGGAACACACCCGTGCCTGCAGACATAATCTGCACGTCGCCGGCTTTGATTATGCCTTTATTACCCATGCTATCCTGGTGCTCTAAGGAGCCTTCCAATACAATGGTGGTGATCTCCATGTTATCGTGTGGATGGCGGCCGAAGCCATTTCCACGTGCAATAAAGTCGTCATTCAGCACCCTTAAAGCACCAAAATTCGTCTTTGTATCGTCCTTAAATGGCCCGAAACTGAATGAAAAATTTGCTTTTAACCAACCTATATCATTATGCCCCCTGTCGCCCGCGGCGTGAAATTCTGTTTTCATTTTTTTACTTTCCTGATGAATTAATACTCGTTATGTAATTAAATACATGTTTAAACACTCAATATTTATTCCACAATTTAATTATGCGTAAATTTGCGCGTTAAAACCTACCATAATGGCATATAAGGCAATTATAGCGGGCGCAAGCGGCCTAATTGGCAGTAATTTATTAAATATATTACTGGAGGCCGCTGAGTACAGCGAGGTTTTAGTTTTAGTTAGGAAAGAATTACCCCTAAAGCATAAAAAACTGGTGCAATTGGTTATCAATTTTGATGACCTGGGTAAATTTGCGGATACCATCACCGGCCACGCCATATTCAGCTGTTTGGGAACAACTAAGAGCCAGGCACCGGATAAGGAACAATACCGGAAGATTGACTATGCCTATCCTTTGCAACTGGCACAATTAGCCAAGCAAAATGGCGTTGAACAATTTCATGTAGTAACAGCCATTGGGGCTGACAAAAATTCGCCGGTATTTTATACAAAATTAAAGGGCGAACTGGAGGATGCATTGCAGCGATTGGGTTTAAAAACCTTGCGCATCTATCAACCATCCATGTTAATGGGTGAGCGGGAAAGAAGCCATTGGTTAGAAAATTTGGCTACCGGCCTTTTCAAAATAATAGACCCGCTGCTTATTGGCGGGTTAAAAAAATACAGGAGTATAAAAGGCAGCACGGTTGCCTATGTTATGTTCAAAAAATCATTAGAGAGTGCAACGGGCACTTTTATATATACATCAGATAAAATACATACTAATTAGTGAGCACTTATATCTCGGCCGAAAATTTAGGCCACTCCTTTCATGATAACTGGTTGTTTAAAAACCTTACGATTGGCATTAACCGCGGCCGCAGAGTCGCGCTTGTTGGTGTTAATGGCGCCGGTAAAACAACGCTGTTAAAAATCCTTTCGGGTTCGTTAAAACCAACCGAAGGCAAAGTTGCGCAGGCACGCGACCTAAACGTTGGCTACCTGGAGCAGGACCCCTTTTTTAAAAACGCGGTTACCATCAGCGATTACATATTCCATGCGGATAATATTCAGCAGCAGCTGATCCGCCGTTACGAGGAGTTGTTGGAAAACGACCCCGAGAACATGAAGGAGATGGATAAAGTGATGGAGGAGATGAGCGAAATTGATGCCTGGGAATATGAATACAAGATCAAGACCATTTTAGGAAGGCTTGACATACATCATCTTAATCAGCACATTAACACGCTATCAGGCGGACAGAAGAAACGTTTGGCTTTAGCTAAACTTTTAATTGAGGATCCGGAGATCTATATTTTAGATGAACCTACCAATCACCTTGATATTGATACTATTGAGTGGCTGGAAAAATTACTGACCGAAGGCAGCAAAACCATATTGATGGTTACGCACGACAGATACTTCCTGGATAATGTTTGTAACGAGATCCTGGAGATAGACAGAGGCAAGATCATTCCGTATATAGGTAACTATGGTTACTACCTGGAAAAGAAGGCCGAAAGAGAAGCCTCTGACGATGCTACCTTCCAAAAGAACTCGAACCTGTTACGTAAAGAGCTGGAATGGATGCGCAGGCAACCCAAGGCACGTGGCACCAAATCAAAATCACGTATTGATGCCTTTTACGACCTGGAAGCTAAGACTAAAGACCGCGGTGGTAAAGAAAACGTTGAGTTAAGTGTTAAGGTATCCCGCCAGGGTAACAAGATCATGGAGATGCACCATATTAGCAAAGGCTTTAATGGTAACACTTATATTAAAGATTTTAGCTACACCTTTAAAAAAGGCGACCGTATTGGTTTAGCCGGAAAGAATGGTAGCGGCAAGTCTACCCTATTAAATTTAATAACCGACGGGTTGCAGCCCGATACTGGCGAGATCATCAAGGGCGAAACAACCGTGATTGGTTACTTTAACCAGGCGGGATTAAGTTTTAAGGAAGATGAGCGCGTTATAGATATTGTAAAAAACGTTGCTGAGTTTATTACTATGGCAGATGGCAAGCTTATCTCCGCTTCTGCTTTGCTTACCTTATTTCTATTCCCTCCTGTTAAGCAATACGGCATGGTTTCGAAATTAAGTGGTGGCGAAAAGAAACGCCTGCACTTGATGAGCATCCTGATCAAGAACCCAAACTTTTTGATATTGGATGAGCCTACAAACGACCTGGATATTGATACCTTGAATGTATTGGAGGAATTTTTAACCAACTTCCCGGGCATATTGATCATGGTATCGCACGATAGGTATTTGCTTGATAAACTAACCGACCAACTTTTTATTATGGAAAGCGAAGGCAAGGTGCTTATTTACAACGGTAACTATACATCTTACCGGTTGGAACTGGAAGAAGCGAAGCAATTGAATAAAAAGACAACACCTGCCCCTGCTCAAACGCAAGCTGAAGCACCTAAAAAAACTAAGCTTAGTTTTAAAGAGGAAAAGGAGCACGAAGGGCTGGAGAAAGAGATAGCAGATATTGAAGACAAGCTGAAAGAAACAACTGATGCTTTAAACACAACCGATATCGACCCAAAAGAACTAACCAAACTGACAGATAAGATAACGTACCTAAACAAACAGTTGGATGCCAAAACAGCCCGCTGGATCGAATTAGGCGAACTAAAAGAAGCGTAATAAGATGAAAACATCAGATATTATTGCTTCTATTGGAGTTATCATCTTATTGGTTGCGTTTTTGCTTAACATGTTTAAGCAGATATCGGCGCAAACACGCATATACACCGGCATGAACTTTATAGGTGCAGGCATGTGTGGACTGTCGTCATACATGATCGATTTTTACCCTTTTGTGGTATTAGAGGGCATATGGGCGGCATTCGCTTTATACTCATTTTTTAATGTTCCACGTGGAACATCTAATTAAGAAATTACATAATGTTCCACGTGGAACATGGAGGTTATATGTTTAAGAAATATAATGTAATAGTAGTTGGCGCCGGGCACGCGGGCTGTGAAGCTGCTGCTGCCGCTGCCAATTTAGGCTCTTCTGTTTTGCTAATCACCATGAATATGGGGACTATTGCGCAGATGAGTTGCAACCCCGCTATGGGTGGAGTGGCTAAAGGGCAAATAGTGCGTGAAATTGATGCATTGGGTGGATACTCGGGCATTATAACCGACAAAACATCCCTGCAATTTAGGATGCTTAATTTAAGTAAGGGCCCCGCTATGTGGAGCCCACGGGCACAAAGCGACCGAATGCGGTTTGCTGAAGAATGGCGAATTGCTTTAGAAAAAACCCCCAACGTTGATTTTTGGCAGGATACTGTTACCTCTCTTTTAATTAAAGGAAATACTGTTGCAGGTGTAAAAACATCGCTCGGTATAGCAATAGAATCTGATGCCGTAGTGCTTACCAATGGCACGTTTTTAAACGGTGTTATCCATATTGGTGAAAAGAAATTTGGCGGTGGCCGTACAGGTGAAAAAGCCGCTACCGGTTTAACAGAGCAACTGGTTACCCTGGGTTTTGATGCCGGAAGAATGAAGACAGGTACCCCACCCCGCGTCGATGGACGGAGCTTAAATTATTCGTTAATGGAAGAGCAATGGGGCGACGAAGAGCGCGGCCGCTTCTCTTACACCGATGTGGAATTGGCTAAAGACCAGCGCTGCTGTTGGATCACTTATACTAATACTAAAGTACACGAAACGCTTAAAGAAGGCTTTGAAAGATCGCCTATGTTTACCGGCCGTATCAAAGGTTTAGGCCCGAGGTACTGCCCTTCCATTGAAGATAAAATTAACCGCTTTGCAGAGCGAGACCGTCACCAGATATTTGTTGAGCCCGAAGGTTGGAACACTTGCGAGATATATGTAAATGGTTTCTCTACTTCGTTACCAGAGGATGTACAATATAAAGCACTTACCCAAATACCGGGCTTTGAAACGGCTAAAATGTTCCGCCCCGGTTATGCTATCGAATACGACTTTTTCCCGCCTACCCAGCTAACCTTAACGCTTGAAACAAAGCAGATCAGTAATCTTTATTTTGCCGGCCAGATAAACGGTACTACCGGTTATGAGGAGGCTGCGTCGCAAGGATTTATTGCGGGCATTAACGCGCATCAAAAAATCAACGATAAACACGAGCTGATCCTGAAAAGATCTGAATCATACATTGGTGTTTTAATAGATGACCTGGTAACCAAAGGTACCGACGAGCCATACCGTATGTTTACCTCCAGGGCAGAGCATCGCTTATTGTTACGCCAGGATAACGCTGATATCCGATTAAGCCCAATGGGCCATAAGCTTGGTTTAATAAGCGATGAGCGACTGGACAAGGTTAACCGTAAGATCAAAAACTCGGACGAGATAGTTGCCTTCACCAGAAGCAAAAGCATCAACCCTTCTGAAGTAAATAGTTTACTGGAAGAAGCGGGCACCTCGCCTATCAACCAAAATGCTAAGCTGTTTAATTTGTTAAGCCGGCCGCAAATAGGTTTTAATGAACTAAAGCGTGTAGATAGTTCGCTTTCAGATAAGCTATCGGGTTATGATAAAGAAACTATTGAACAGGCTGAAATAAAAATCAAATATGAGAGTTACTTTATAAAAGAATTGGAAATTGTTGAACGGATGAAAAGAATGGAAGACCGGGAAATCAATCCCGAGTTTGACTATCATCAACTGGTTTCACTTTCTAAAGAAGCACGCGAAAAACTGATGAGGATAAAACCACGCACTTTAGGCCAGGCATCCCGCATTTCGGGGGTGTCACCGTCGGATGTATCGGTTTTAATGGTACACGTATCCCGATAGGATATAACTACCTGAAAATCAGATAATTATAAATTATCTTTTTTAAAGCATTTTTTTAGATTTTTAATATCCCAGTTCATAAAAAGGTAAAAATCGATTATAGGGCATAAAAACAATGTTAAAACCAAAACCGGCCATTTTTAGTAAAAACTTCTACTTCATATTTATCGCTTTGTTAGCCTTTGGCTGCGCAAGCATCCAAAAACCTATGGGAGGCCCGCGCGACCTTACTCCTCCCAAATTATTGAAAGCAACGCCAGAAAATATGACCCGTAATTTTAAGGCAAAAGAGATCCGTTTGGAATTTGACGAGTTTTATAAACTCAACAACCAGTATCAGGAAATTACCATTAGCCCTGCAATGGAAAAACAACCTGAGTACAAAATAAGCAAGCGCGACCTGATCATCGATTTTAAAGACTCGCTCCAAAAAAATACAACTTACGTTATCAACTTTGGTAAGGCCATCCAGGATGTAAACGAAGGCAACGTAATGGACAACTTCACCTACGTGTTTTCTACCGGGCCGCATATCGACTCGTTGAGCATGTCGGGTTTTGTGATGAACAGCATCACCCAGGAAAAAGAGAAAGACGCTACCGTAATGATCTTCACGGTTAAACAGGATTCGCTTTTGTTCGGTAAAAAGAAACCTACCATTTTTGCCACAACAGATTCGGCAGGTAATTTCTCCCTGAACAATTTGCACGATGGCGAGTACAAAATCTACGCGTTAAAAGAACCAAGCCCAAACAAGATCTTTGATAATGACAAAGAGTTGATCGCGTTTTCTAACCGGACAATAAATTTAAATAAGGACACCTCGGGTATCAGGCTATCCCTGTTTCAGCAGATCCCGCAAAAATTTAGGGTTTCCGAAAAGAAACTGACTAATGATGGTGTGCTATCTCTTGTATTTAACAAGCGTTTAACTAACCCGTCTTTAAAGATTATTTACCCTCAGGGATTAGACGAACAGAAAATAGTAGACATCAGCAAAACTAAGGATACCGCCCTGGTATATATGCGCAACATGGCCTTTGACTCGTTACGCGTGGCCATCTATGATAATAATAAGCCTATTGATACCATATATCAGTTAAAAGGCCGTAAAGAAGCCTTTACACGTGTACTCACATTCAAATACGGTATTAACCGGGATAATAAATTGAAGCCCAACACGGACCTTAGGATAACGGCGAATTTACCAGTTGAAAATATTGAACCGGGGTTGATTTCAATTACCATAGATTCGGCCAATGTGCCTAATTTAAACGTGCAGACAGACCCGGAGAACCCCCGTGTTATTATCGTAAAAAACAGGTGGCGTGCGGGTGGCAAGTACCAACTTGTATTAAACGAAGCAGCGGTTGTAGATATTTATGGCGATAAAAACAAGCGCACAGGTATAAACTTTGAGGCCGATAAACCTGATAATTATAGTCAACTTACCCTTAAAGTTACCGTGCCGGATAGCAGCAAAAGTTATGCGATTGAATTATTGGACGAGCAAAAAAACTTGATCCACTCCGACCCTATATCGAAAAGTGGTTCGATAGTTTATAAGAATTACCTAACCGGGAAATATAAAATCAGGGTGGTGTACGACACCAATAAAAACGGCCGTTGGGATAGCGGTAACGTTAAGCTTAAAGCACAGCCCGAGAATATTTGGCTATACAATAAAGAAATTACCCTAAGGGCAAATTGGGAGGCTGAAGAACCGTTAGATATCCCTAAAGAACAGGTTAATCCTTAAACCAGCCGGAATACATGATATAGTTTTGCGGTAACTTATTTAATAAAGCCTTTTGCTCAGTGGTAAGGGGCTTTATTTTTTTAGCGGGGCTGCCGGCATACAGGTAGCCGCTTTCGCAAACGGTTCGCTCCAATACTACAGAACCTGCCCCTATGATCACGTATTCCTCCACCACTACATCATCCATCACAATGGCGCCCATTCCTATTAAAACATGATCATGCAACGTACAGCCGTGCACAATAGCGTTGTGGCCAATAGATACGTTATTGCCGATATTAGTAGGTGCTTTTAGGTAAGTAGCGTGGATGACAGCGCCATCTTGTATATTAGAGTTATCGCCAATTTTAATATAATGTACATCCCCACGGATAACCGCATTGAACCAAACCGAGCAGTTATTACCCATTACTACGTCACCAACAATAGTGGCATTTTCGGCAATAAAACAATCGGTTCCCCACTGGGGTGATTTATCGTTTACGGGTAGGATAATAGGCATATTTTGGGAGGTGAAAGGATAAAGGTAAAAGCTTTTTAAAGTTTATCTCAAAATTTATTTATGTTTGAATGCTAATACAAGCGAAAATAGCTCAGTTGGTAGAGCATCAGTTTCCCAAACTGAAGGTCGCGGGTTCGAATCCCGTTTTTCGCTCTTAAAATTCAATTACGTTCCAAACTAATTTTATGGATTGCCTCCTGAGCTTCTGAAGGATAATCTTCATATCTTGATTTTATTTCTATAAATTCATTATCTGGACATTCTTTAAATTTCTCATAATAAAACTGAATCATCTTATCATATTTTTCGGTTTGTTCAGCATCTGATCCATGTCGAAAAAATCGAAATGCATTCTTAATTGCAGAAATATTTACAATTATGTAAATCACCATAATAATAAAAACTACCGGGCTTATACCAGTAAATTTTCCTGAATAGTAAGTGTATGTTGTATTAGCTTCCGCGAACGAATACGAGTATTGTAAAAACCCAAAAAGTGGAATAAGTAATACAAATAATAATGTTACTTGGAGTTTAGGAAAAATGTATTGCTTCAATATAGGACTAACGGCCAGAATTATTAAAGCAAAAACTTCGTTAATCATGAACATTTGTTCATTTATTTGCCAAATAATAAACAACGTCAATAACAGAGCAAAAGCACCAAATAATATCCAGTTAGTCTTATTTTTTTCCATCTTAAAATACCGTATCCTCTAAAACTTCCTGATGTTCTGGGTAATCGGTAGTATAATGCAAACCCCTGCTTTCGTGCCTGGCAGTGGCAGATTTTACAACCAAGTAACTTACCTGGATCAAATTACGCAGTTCACAAAGCTTAACGGATAGCTTGGTTTTCTTATAGAAATCCTCTGTTTCTTCATATAATAAACGCAACCTGCGCATGGCCCTTTCTAAACGGAAATCGGAACGGACAATACCTACGTAGTCGTTCATTAGTTTTTGCATCTCGCGGATGTTGTGCGTAACCAGTATATCTTCATTGGAAAGTTGTACACCATGCTCATTCCAATCGGGGATATTGGTCGGTATCTCCAAACTCGCAAAGTCAACAATAGCATCTTTATATATCCTATGCGCAAAAACCAAAGCTTCTAATAAGGAGTTTGAAGCCAACCGGTTAGCACCATGCAGACCTGTCGATGAACATTCTCCGCAAGCGTATAACCTATTTATAGATGATTTTCCCTGGTGATCTACCAATACACCACCACACATATAGTGGCAGGCCGGTGCAACCGGGATCATATCGCGGGTCATATCGATACCTATCTCTAAACATTTGGCATAGATATTAGGGAAGTGCGCTATAATATCTTTCTTCTTTTTATGGCGGATATCCAGGTAAACAAAGTCCTCACCTGATTTTTTTATTTCGGCATCAATAGCCCTTGCCACAATATCCCTTGGTGCTAATGATTTACGCTCATCATATTCCTGCATAAATTCCTCACCATTGGTACGTCTTAACACACCACCCATACCACGTACCGCTTCCGATATCAGGAATGACGGGTACTCACCCGGGTTATATAAAGCCGTTGGGTGGAACTGGATAAACTCCATATTACGCACCTTACCCTTCGCACGGTAAACCATGGCTACACCATCACCAGTAGCAATCACCGGGTTTGTGGTCACCGAATATATATGCCCGGCACCACCCGATGCCATTATGGTTATATTAGATTCTATCTTCTCAACCTGGTTATTCTCGGTATTAAAAGCATATATACCATAACACTTAATATTATTTGATGATTTATCTACAAACTCGCCCAAATGGTGCTGCGTTATCAGATCTACAGCAAAGTAGTGTGTTAATATCTCAATATTAGGTTCACGGTGGATTTCTTCTAATAAAGAACGTTCTATTTCAAAGCCTGTAATATCCTTATAATGTAATACCCTAAATTCGCTGTGCCCACCTTCTTTTGCAAGGTCATAAATACCTTCATTTGTCTTATCGAAGTTGGTTCCGTAGTCAATAATTTCACGTATACGGTCCGGTCCCTCCTTAACAACGGCTTCTACAACAACGGGGTCGCAAAGGCCGTCACCAGCAATTAGTGTGTCATTTATATGCTTTTCAAAGGAATCTTCTTTTTTATCAACAACTACCGCGACGCCGCCCTGGGCATACTTAGTATTGCTCTCGTCTTCGTTAGCTTTTGTAACTATCAGAACCTTACCATGTTTTGCAGCCTTTAGTGCAAAACTTAATCCGGCTATGCCCGACCCTACCACAAGGAAATCAACAGTTCTGGTCATGTTTAGTTTATGTATTATGTAAAATTAGCACTTATGTTAATAAGCGGTATAAAACGTGTTAACTTTGTGTAAGTAAAAATGTACAAAATAAGCAGAACGTTGATAAGTCTGAAAATTACATTTTTTACTTTTACTTTTGAGCAATTTGTTAGACGATTTTACCACGTAACTAACATTTTATTAAGCAAGCAATTATCAACAAATAAGTTTTTAAGATAATTATTTATTCTTATAGTCATCTTAATATCAGTATTATAAAAAAAGAAAAGATGTTTATAAATGTTAGTAAAAATGGATAAACAACTTTTAGTGTAAATATTATTACAACTTTTACACATAACTAACACCTTAATAACAATAGGTTTATTTATATATATAAAAAGAGTTATTATTAATTGATTTGTGGAATGGATATCTTCGAAGAAATAAAAGTGAAAGGTTTTGTAGACGAACACATCGATCCGTCGCTTGACCTTTTCGCCGAAATAGAAAAACTTAAAAAAGAGAAAAATGCCGTTATACTGGCCCACTATTACCAGGAAGGAGATATACAGGATATTGCCGATTATATTGGCGACAGCTTGGGCTTATCTCAGCAAGCCGCCAAAACAGATGCAGACATTATTGTTTTTGCCGGTGTACACTTCATGGCCGAAACAGCAAAAATATTATCACCAAACAAGAAAGTACTTTTACCGGATCTAAAAGCGGGATGCTCATTGGCCGACAGCTGCCCGCCTCACCTGTTCAAAAAGTTTAAAGAGAATTATCCCGAACATTTGGTGATAACCTACGTGAACTGCACAGCAGAATTGAAAGCATTAAGCGACATTGTTTGTACATCAAGCAACGCTGTGCAGATTGTGCAAAGCCTGCCAAAAGACCAGAAAATAATTTTTGGGCCGGATAGGAACCTTGGTGCATGGGTAGCTAAAAAAACAGGGCGTGACCTGGTGCTTTGGAATGGTGCCTGTATGGTACACGAGATTTTTAGTCGTGAGAAAATTACGAAGCTTAAGGAACGTTATCCGAATGCTAAAATACTGGCACATCCTGAATGTGAGGAAGTTATATTGCAGATGGCAGATTATATAGGATCTACCACTGGGATATTAAAGTACGCTACCAACAGCCCCGAAAAGGAATTTATTGTAGCAACCGAAGCCGGTATTTTACACCAGATGCAAAAGGATAATCCTGACAAAGTGTTTATCCCGGCGCCACCAAATAATACCTGTGCCTGCAACGATTGCCCGCACATGAAACGCAATACACTGGAAAAGCTTTACCTGTGTTTAAAAAATGAAATGCCGGAAATAGAGGTGCCTATGCACATCATTGAAAAGGCTGTAAAACCTATTGAACGGATGCTGGAGATTTCGGCAAGTTTAGGATTATAAATAAAAAAAAGTTATTGCGAGCGTAGCGTGGCAATCTTCGATAGAAAAGTATACGATATGACTATCGAAGGGTGCCACGTTACTATTGTTCCTCGCAATTATGATTATAATAAAAATTACGCTTATAATACGTCTTTTTTAGTCTCAACCGCGTCCTGCACACTCTGTGGCAGGTTTGAGAGTAAGTTATAACCTGTTGCGTTTTCAATATCACGCACCGTTACACGGTATTGTTTCCAATCGCTGTTAGTGGTATTGATGTTTGGTGTATTAACTGCTATAACACGTGTATTGCTTGTTACACGGCTTAAGTCGCTATCGCCCGTGGGTACAATAACGGCAACTTTCCAAACATTACTTGGCACTGTAATATGATCGTTATTTATTTTGTTGACGGTACCTTTTGATCCCGTGCCACCTGTGCCGTAATTACCCATTATAATGTAAACCTCGTTACCGGCAACAACCTGCGTGCGCAGGTAATTTTCCATATTGGCCCAGGTTTGCTGGTTATTATTTGGTGCCTGTGGTATCATATTGGTCATCAAAAAGGTAGCAGAATTTGCATCCGCAGAACTTGTCCTGTCTGCAGACGGGCAGTTATGGCCCCTGTCAAAACCTGAGCCCGAATAGCTATTGCTTTCTACATGGTAAAAGGTATTTGATAAACCAATAAAACCTGCAAAATTATTTACACGCGGTGCTGAGTTAGTAATATTGGTGGCATCTAAATGCCAGCTTACCCAGTTTGGTGTACCACGTGTGCTGCTATATGATTCTGTGTAATAGCCCTGGTCTATCAAATAATTATCAACCATAACAATAGCCGGCTGCGCACCCGATGGGTTACCTAATAAAATATTACTGTTATCACCAGTGTCTGGAGGGGCATCAGCACCTACAGTAACGCCGCGTTCTGCAGTTGGGGTTCCCGTACCTGTACCGGGGTCGGTACTGCCATCACCATCGCCGCTGGTATCTGGTGGGCCAACAATTATACCGGCATCGCCTTTACCTTTAAAAGTAATATCATCCAGGTTTATGCGGGTAGTACCTGTTTTTTGGATGCGGAAACGAACAGGCTTTGTGGTAGTAACTTTAAATGAATCGGCAACTAAAGTGGTACTGGTTTCTGATATATTAGCGCCTAACTGTGTATACGTAGCACCACCATCTTCCGATATCATTAACTGCCAGGTAGATGTAGCATCAGTACCATATTTGGCGTGTTTAATGCTGATCTGTTCCACACCGTTAATATCAAATTTCATGGTAAGGTCACCAGTGCGTAAACGCACAGATTTTGCACCGTTTTTAACATCAGCAGCAAGGCTGCCAATTAAACCGTCGTTGAAACTCCACAAGCCGGTATTTAACTGAACATCTGCTACAGCATAAGAAGTTTTGCTGCCTGTTTCAAAACCTTCGGTAATGGCATAAGGCTTTGGTGCTTCGGGTACAACCACTACAGGAGGGGTAATAGGTTGTGTTGAGTTATTGTCTTTTTTACAACTTGCAATAGCAAGCACGAGGGCTGAATAAATAAGTAATTTTTTGATTTTCATGTAAATATATTTAGTAAAGCAAAAATATAGCCTTAGTATTAACCAAATGTTAAATAGTTTATTGTATGATAAATATTACAATGGATATAACACTATGTTGATAAAGCAATTACCTTAAGGTAATTGTACTAAGCTTTTGTATTTTTGCATTACACTGATTTTTGGAAAGTGATTTCACCCAGATATACTTGGCAATCACTTTATAATTGGTGTAATCAAACAATAATCGGTGTAATCAAAAAGAAATATGTTCGAGAACGAAGAGAAAACCAATATAGAAAACCTTGGGGAGTTTGGCCTGATAAGCCACCTAACCAAAAATATTACCCTTACCCAAAAAAGTACCGTTAAAGGTGTTGGCGATGATGCCGCGGTGCTTGATTTTGAAGGTAAGAAAACCCTGATATCTACCGATCTGCTTTTAGAAGGCATCCATTTTGATTTGGCCTATACCCCGCTTAAGCATTTAGGTTACAAAGCAGTTCAGGTAAACCTGAGCGATATTTACGCCATGAACGGTACTGCCAGCCAGATCACTGTTTCTATTGGTATGAGCAGCAAATTTCCGTTAGAGGCCATTGAAGAACTGTACGAAGGTATTTATCTGGCTTGTGGTAATTACAATGTGGATATTGTTGGTGGGGATACATCAGCATCTAAACAAGGTTTGGTGATCAGCATTACCTCCATTGGTTATGCCGATGAAAAAGATGTGGTATACCGTAACACAGCCGAAGAAGGCGACCTGATCTGTGTATCCGGCGATTTGGGCGGTGCATATACCGGCCTGCAATTGCTAGAGCGCGAGAAACTGGTTTATATTGAAAACCCAAACATTCAACCCGATTTAGAAGGAAAGGATTACATCGTTGAGCGCCAGTTAAAACCAGAGGCACGTAAAGATATTATCGACTTATTGAAAGAATTAAGCGTTAAGCCAACGGCGATGATAGATGTATCCGACGGTTTAGCCTCAGAGGTATTGCATATTTGTAAGCAAAGCAATAAAGGCTGTAAATTATACGAGGAGAAGATCCCCATTGATCCAATGACTTACGAAACCGCACGCGAATTTGGCCTGGACCCTACCGTTTGTGCCTTAAGTGGTGGTGAAGATTACGAATTGCTTTTCACCATAAAACAAGCCGATTACGATAAGATCAAGCATAAAATGGATTTCTCTATCATCGGTTACATTACCGAACCAAATGAGGGATGTAGTTTGATCACCAAATCCGGTAATCAGCATGAGTTAAAAGCGCAAGGTTGGAACGCGTTTAAAGCATAGTATGAAAAGAACAGGGCTCATCATTTTTTTTATTTTTTTTACTGTGCAGCTAAAAGCACAAAGGGCTATTATATTTAAATACAAGTATCTGCCAAATCATAATTATGTATCTACAGTTCTAATAAATAATAACGGTGTCCTTAATTTTAAAGGCTCACCTGAAAATTTAGCAACATTAAAAGCTGAGGGAGCAGAAAACCCTATGACTATTGGTGGCGCAACCAGCATGGAGTTTTCAATAAAAACGGGCGCTTACAAAGGTTTAACTTTTCCCGTAACCATAACTTATAACAGTTTAGTTAACAAACAGTATATA
Source organism: Mucilaginibacter sp. 5C4 (assembly GCF_034345625.1). Lineage (NCBI taxonomy): Bacteria > Pseudomonadati > Bacteroidota > Sphingobacteriia > Sphingobacteriales > Sphingobacteriaceae > Mucilaginibacter > Mucilaginibacter sp. 5C4. Next base: position 369,357 of record NZ_CP133775.1, read on the forward strand.
GGTGACAAAGAACTACCTTTACCTAAAAGTGAACTAATAAATAAAAGTATTTACGGGCATTCTGATAATACCGGAAGGTTAAATGTAGATTCAATTGACGCCAAATCAAAAAAGGATAGCTTGTTACAAGTGGTAAGCGGTATTTTTAAAAGTGTAAATAAGCAGATAACGTTCCCTGAAAAAGGGCTTGTCGTTGGAGATTTATTTACACAGAATATGCCATTAAATATCCCAATTATGGGAGGCAATGTGCCCGTTGAAAATACTATAACTTATAAATTAACAGAAATAAAAGGCGATGTGGGCTATTTTGATGTTAGCCAAAAAGCCTCATTTAACATGACCACTTCTCAAGGACCTCTAAAAATAACCGGAGAAGGCAAAGGAAAAATGATTTTTTCAGTAAAAGATAGTTTTCCAACGCATTATGATAGCGATATCGTTCTTCATTATGGTATGGAAATTGCCAATTTAGATGTTGATGGCGAAGTAAAGATAGTAGCTACATACGATACCAAAATAAACTAACTATTCATCACTAATATATTTTTGGTCAAGTTGCTTATTAGCCTTTGCCCCCAGTCCCTTTATCTTTTCAGCCGTCTTTGTTAAGTTGCCATTACCATCCACCAGTTTATTAAAAGCGTTGTTGTAAACCGATTGTGTTTGATTGATGTTTTTACCGATGCTTTCCATATCGGCCATAAAGCCAACAAACTTGTCATACATTGTTCCGCTTAGTCGAGCTATTTCCAGCACATTACGGTTTTGGCGTTCCTGCTTCCAGATGCTGGCAATAGTGCGCAGGGTGGCCAGTAACGTACTCGGGCTAACAATTACTACCCGTTTATCCCAGGCATCGCTAAAAAGGTCGGCATCCAGTTGTACGGCAAAGCTAAATGATGACTCTATCGGCACAAAAAGTAACACAAAATCGGGCGAGTTTACCTGGTAAAGGTCATGATAGTTTTTGGATGACAGGCCGTGTACATGGTTCCGTAAGGATTCTATATGCGCTTTTGAATAAAGTTTACGCTCTTCCTCCGTTTCGCAATTCACCAAACGCTCATAAGCTATCAGCGAGACCTTAGAATCAATTATTAAATGTTTATCATCCGGGAGGTCAATTATTACATCGGGCTGCAACCTGTTGCCATCTGCGTGGTTCAGGCTGGCTTGTACCCGGTATTCTCTGTCGCGAACAAGGCCGCTACGCTCTAAAACCTTTTCTAAGATCACTTCACCCCAGTTGCCTTGCTTTTTGTTATCGCCTTTTAAAGCCTTGGTTAAGTTGGATGCCTCGGTACTGATGAGTTTATTCAGATCCATTAATTGGGTGATAACCCCCTTTAGTGTATTGCGCTCGGCGGCTTCCATGTTGTAAACCTTATCTACCTTTTCCTCAAATGCTTTTATGTTTTCTTTAAGCGGGTTTAGGATAGTATCGATGCTCAGCTTATTTACGTCTGTAAACTCTCTTGATTTTTCCTTCAATAGCTTCTCGGCCACATTCTCAAATTCGCGTTGGAAATGCTTGCGGGTGTTTTCTATATCCTCTTTTTGCTCGACAAGTTTTTCCTGCTGCGCCTTAAAGTATGACCGGGATGATTCTAATGATTGATTGGCCTGGGCCAGTTGACCGCGCTCGTATAAAAGTTCATCAAGTAAACGGTTCTGCTCATCTTTTAAAAGTTTGGTGATATTCTCCTTTTCGGACAATAATCCGGCAGATTTTTGCTGGGCTTGGGCTACAGTAATTTTTAAGGAATTATTTTCTGTTTTTAACATGGAAAACTCATCCGCAGAAATGCCATTTGAAGCAGGCTGCTTCAAAAAAATAAAGATAGCTATGAGCAATATAACTATAGAGGCACTTAAAACTACAACATCCATTTTGATAAAAATATTAGCAAAACGAATGTAGTAATTTTACCATTAAAATAAAACGCTTAGTAATTTACTTACTTAGTGGCACATGTTTATGGCGTTTTCCATAGCAGCCTTATTACCCATTTGCGCGGCTTTTTTAAAGTCGGGACAGGCGGCCGCATCATTTTTCATAAGGTGCTTAACAAGGCCTCGGTTGTTATAGGCTTCGCTGTTTTTAGGGTTAAGCGCTATAGCCTTGGTATAGTCATCAATAGCGCCTGTAAAATCATTTAGATAACGCTTGCTAAACGCTCGGTTAAAATAGGCCTGTGCATTTTTATTATCGAGGGCTAAAGTCTTGTCGTAACCATCTATTGCGCTTTGATACGAGGTTAGTTTAAGATAAGTATTCGCGAGGATGAAATATGCCCCGGCATCGGTGTTGTTTTTTGTAAGATATGCCGTAAGGTCAACGATAGCTTCTTTATTACGGTTTAATCTTTCATAAGCAAGCCCTCTGTTTAACAAGGCCGATGCATCGTTTGGGTTTGCTGCTAATGCGATATTGGCATCAGCTATTGCACCTGCATAATCTTTAAGGTCGTATTTGGTACCGGCGCGGTTACTAATGGCATCCGTAAGCGTTGGCTTTAATTTCAAAGCCATGTCAAAATCGGCTATAGCGCCTTTAGGGTCGCCAACATTGCGTTTTGTGTTTCCCCTGTTATAAAATGCTTCGGCATAATTAGGAGGGCTTAATAAAAACGATTGGTTAAAATCTGCCAGGGCACCTTTATTATCATCAAGCATTGTTTTAACAATAGCCCGCTCATAATAATAGCCCGCATCTTTTGGGTTGGCTATTACGGCCATGTCAATATCTGCCAAAGCTCCTTTTATATCATTAAGCGATTTTTTAACCAATCCCCGCTGCAGATAAAAATTCCCGTTTTTAGCATCTAAGGCAATTGCTTTGGTATAGTCATCAACAGCGACGGCAAAATTATTTAACCTAAAATTTGCTAAGCCGCGGTTGTAATAAGCAACTCCGGTTGGCTTTACCATTATAGCCTGGTCATAGTCGGCAATAGCGCCGTTATAATCGTTTAATTGGTCTTTTAAACGGCCGCGGTCAACATAGGCCATTTCGTTATTGTAATTTAATGCTATGGCTTTATTCAGATCTGCCAGTGCGCCGTTAAAATCTTTAAGGGTTAATTTAGCCCGTCCACGTTCAAAGTAATATTCAGCATTGGTGGGATAATTGGGGATCAGCTCATTAAAGTAATCGAGCGCCTTAACGCTTTTCAAACTATCTTCGGCAGATACTTTTTCGGTTACATCCTGCGCTAAACAGGCAATAGGTAGACAAAGAAACAGGAATAACAATTTCCGCATTTTGGAGGTATTAAATTTCATCCAAAATAGAAAAAAAACCGCTTCGCGAACGAATAAGATTTACGGATTGCTTTTCAAGGTGTCTTTAGGTGCATTAGTATTACCGCTTCCATTACCACTGCTATCCTTTCCGCCTGTTTCTGTAGGCGTTGTGGGCAGTTTATTACTATCCGCAGGGCTTTGGTTGCCTACGTGGGTTTGGCCGGAGTCGACAGCGGTAGTATCGCTTGAATTAGCTGATGTTTTCCCCTTACACGAGGTTACGGCAATTGCAACTATTGTAAATATATAAACAAATAACTTTTTCATATTTAAGCCGTTAATGTACTTTAACTACAAATAGTATATTTACCTGTTTTAATTATTTTAGGATAATAAATAAACCAACATGAAAAAATTAACCTTTATAAGCGGAATTATACTTTGTTTGATAGTTACAGCATGTTCTAAAAAAGATAGCGCCACACCGGCAAATCAAACCCATACCATAAAAATTACGGCATCGGGTACGGCAGATTTTGCCGCGGTGATCTCGACAGCCGCCAATGTGGGTGCCGATCCGCTAATTGTAAAAAGTGTTTCGGTCGCTACCGGCACCTCGTTCGAATTTTCTATAGATGCTACTGCAAATAGCTATATATTCCTGAAGTTGTCTTCGGATGTAGAAAATAACATCACCTACAAAATTTATGACAACGGGACGGTTGTTGAACAGGAAAGTGCAAAAGAATTTGCAACACATTCAACCGCGACGGTGCAACACCAGGTACAATAATTATTGCGCCATCTCTATTCTTAGGCCTGCATCAATAACCTCGTGGAGGGGGTTATCGCGCATGTTTTGCTCAACCTCAAAATGGTAAACGCCTTTTGCCGGGAATTTATAATTGGTGCGTAATGGAAGTTGATAACTATACAGGTTACCACTGCCGCTGCCCAGCCATTCGCCATCTTTGGTAGCCAGTTTAAACTCGTAACGGGTGGTATGCGTTTTTTTGCCCGGCGATGTCTGGAAAAACAACGCGAACATATTGGAGTACTTGTAACTGCCACTAACCCTTACATTAAAGTACAGGTTATATGGTACGCTGATATCATCTATCTTAACATCAAACTTAACCCGGTTAACATAGGACCAGTTGTGGTTGGCTACCTCCGTGTTCTGATCAATAACCGCGTTAGGGTCGGTGCAGCCTTGTGCCGTAAAAAGCACAAGGGCAACTAATACACCGAAAAGATATTTTAAAGCATTCATTTATTCTGCTGCACTGCCGTCGCCAGGGTTATCGGTACGGGGTTGGTTGTTGTTTGGGTTATTTGGCCTTGGGCGGTTGTTGTTGCGCCTGTTATTATTACGGTTACCCTGCGGGCGATTTTCGCCACCAACTTCAGGGTTTTGTCCGCCGGCCTGTTGCCCTTCGGGGCGGTTGCCATCGGGTCTGCTGCCCTGCGGGCGATTGCCACCGCCTTCCGGCCTTGGTTGCCCATCGGGCCCGTTGCTGTCCTGCTGTTGCTGCTGGCGGTTGCCTTGCGGCCTGTTGCCCTGCGGGCGATTGCTTCCACCTTCCGGGCGCGGGGCTCCGGCTTGCTGGCCATCGCGGCGCCCTTCGCCACCACGGCGGTTACGGTCACGATTATTATTGTTGTTATTACTCTTATTGCGGTTCTGGTTGCGGCGGTCGTCCAGGCGGGTTAAGCTATCCTGGCCAACAACGTTTTCGTAATCAAGAGCTTTTGCCGGTGTGTTTTCCAACTCCACCATTTCACCCAAATCGGCAGGGATAATACCCTCGCGGTTCTGTTGTTGAATTTCTTTTACCTTGGCAATAGGCATAGGTACCCATGCTTCTTCGCGCGGATAGCTAAACCACATTATCTTTTTAAATATGTCGGTTTTTTGCAGGCGTGCGTCACCTTTTTCGGTTTTAAGCACGTTCACATTATCGGGGATGTGCTTAAGCGCATCCATATAAGTATCCAGCTCGTAGTTTAAACAGCATTTTAATTTACCGCACTGGCCGGCCAATTTAAGGGTGTTTAACGATAGGTTTTGATAGCGTGCGGCAGAGGTAGAAACGGTTTTAAAATCGGTTAACCAGGTGCTGCAGCAAAGCTCGCGGCCGCATGAACCAATACCGCCAAGGCGGCTTGCTTCCTGGCGCATCCCTATCTGGCGCATCTCGATCCGGATGCGGAAACTCTCCGCCATTTTTTTGATCAGTTCCCTGAAATCTACGCGGCCTTCGGCTGTATAATAAAAAGTGGCTTTTGTTTTATCGCCCTGGTAATCTACATCGCTTATCTTCATAGATAACTTTAGTTCCAGCGCCAGCGTGCGCGATTTATGCATGGTTTCCCATTCCATATCCTTGGCAAGTTTCCACTTGTCAACATCAGCAACGGTAGCGCGGCGATAGATCTTTTTAACAACGTCGGCCTCTTTTACGTGGCGCTTGGTCATTTGCATGCGCACCAGTTCGCCGGTGATAGAAACGTGGCCAATATCATAACCACCCGTAGTAGTTTCAACGGCAACCAAGTCGCCGGCCTCCAGGTAAATGTTATCGTTATTATGATAAAACTCCTTACGCGAACCCTTGAATTTTACTTCGATTATTGAGTAAGGCTTATAGTTAGTTGGCATATCCATATGTGATAGCCAATCGTGTACATCTAATTTGCTGCAACCATTTGTAAGGCAAGAGCCATTACTTTTGCAGCCTGCAGGCGAACAACCGCCGCCTGTTGAGCAACTTCCGCATCCCATAATTTAATTCGGTATATAATGAGTCCCCTTGGGGGTAATTTTAAAACTTAGTGTCTTTATAATTTGTAAAGATACGTCTAAAAACAAGATTTTAGGGTTAGCATTACGTTCTATATGATAATGAGCCTTTTCCAGCTCGGTAATAATGGTTTGGGCCTGCGCATTATTGATCACCGCCGACATCTTTTTGGCGGTTTCCATTTCCTGTTCAGGCAGTTTTACAATGCGTTCGGCACCGGCACGCAGTAGCGTACACTCGCGGATAAAGCTTGTGCCGTAGCGTAAAAAATTCTTTTGGTTTTCGCGGCCCATCTTGGCCATTTGGTCAACAAAACTCAAAATATCCAGCCCTTTATTGCCGAAACATAAGCGCAGCCATTGTACAAATAGCTCGTGGTAGCTTTTGGTATCGTGTTGCAGCATGGCCAAAGCCTCGGTCATGTTGCCATTGCTTAGGTAGGCAATTTGCGATGCGGCGGTTTCCGTTTGATGATGCCTGCTGATTAGCTCCTCTTTAAGATCCTCGTAATTTAAACAAGGGATCTTAATTAGTTGCGTGCGCGAAAGAATGGTGTTCAGGATCTGATCCTGGTTTTGGGCCACAAGTATGAATAACGTGTTTGGCTGTGGCTCCTCTATCATTTTTAGTAATGCATTACCTTCTTTATCCAGGTATTCGGGCAGCCAAAGGATCAGGATCTTGTAAGCTGATTCAAACGGTTTAAAGCTAAATTTTTTGATGATCTGATGGCACTCGGCAATGTTGATATTCGCTTGTTTGTTCTCAGCCTCCAGGTATCCACGCCAAATATCGAGGCTTAGATAAGGGTGAGCCGTAAAGGCATCACGCCATTGTTCAATAAAGGTAAGCGCGGTATCATCTTTATGCTTGGCGAAGAAAGGGTAAGAAAAATGCAGATCGGGATGCATCAGTTTTTTATACTTGCGGCATGATGAACAAACCCCGCACGAGTCGTTGGCCTGCTTATCCTCGCACGATAAATATTGCGCGTAAGCAACCGCCAATGCCAAACCACCCGCACCTTCGGGGCCTAAAAACAACTGCGCATGGCTCACCCTGTTCTCGTTTACCGAAGTGATCAGCCTTTGCTTAATTGCCCCTTGCCCTATAATATCCTTAAACTGCATTTGGTGCAAGGTAAAAATTAGATGTGAGATTTTAGATATGAGATTTTAGACAGGGGGCAGATTAAGCTATCTTTGAATTACAGTACCATTTTTAACTATGCGGCATCTCATATCTCAAATCTCATATCTCAAATCTGCGAAGCTATGCGCATAATGGCTTTCGATTATGGTACAAAGCGCATCGGCATTGCCGTTACCGACCCGATGCAGATCATCGCGACAGGATTGGATACTATCCACCCCCTAAAAATCATCGATTACCTTAAAAAATACCTGCAAACTGAGCAGGTAGAGCTTTTCGTGCTCGGCGAACCCAAGCAGATGGATAATACCCCCTCACAATCTGCCATACATGTTAAAGGGTTTGCCAACCTGCTTAAAAGAACTTTCCCGGAGATCCCGGTAGAAATGTTTGATGAGCGCTTTACTTCCAAAATGGCATCTGCCACAATCGCCCAAAGCGGTATGGGCAAAAAAGCCAGGCAGAATAAGGCGTTGGTGGATACCATATCGGCGGTTATACTGTTGCAGAGTTGGATGAGTAAATCATTTTGAACGATGATTAGCCTGATTATAGGATTTCCTGATTGTTACCAATTTTAAGCTTCTCATTGACGGTTTTGTTCACGTTCGCGATTGTGAACACATGCTAATGTTTTTAATTTGCTTATAATCAATAAATTGATTTATTAAGTACTGACAAAACACTGCCACCATTACTTTCAATATTTGTTCTGAACCATGATTTGCCTGATTGAAGAATTTCGTGATTTTATTATATTGCCTCATGAAATATGGTGACTTAACACAAAAAATTATTGGCTGTGCGATGAAAGTACATGGGGTTTAGGCAATGGTTTTCAAGAAGTCATTTATCAGCGCGCGTTGGCTATAGAACTATCTAAAGCAGGATTGTCTTATGTGCGTGAGCTCGACATGGTTATCTATTATGATGGAATTGAGATTGGAACTCGCCGTGTCGATTTTTTTGTAGAGGGCGCGATTATGGTTGAATTAAAGGCAATCATCCAATTAGAAGACGTTCATTTAGCGCAAGCGATGAATTACCTGGAAGCTTATAAAATGGAAATCGGTTTGCTCATAAACCTCGGCTCTAAAAGTTTACAGTTTAAACGTGTCCATAATAACAAACTGATTTAGCCGACCGCGACTTACAAGGCATCAAGAAATTCTTCAATCAGGCAAATCATGGTTCAGAAACAGCGAAAGCAAGGCTCAGGTAATACCTTAATCAAGCAAATTAAGGTCAAAAATAATTTCCTTACCTTTGTGGCCATGGAAATCCTTGATCCGGCCTTGCAGGCTTACCTTGATAACCATTGCGACCCGGAGCCCGAGGCCTTGCAAAAGATAAATCGGGACACTTACCTGAAGGTGCTTAAACCTCATATGCTGTCAGGCCATTACCAGGGCCGTGTGCTGAGTATGCTCAGCAAAATGATCCAACCAAAGCTTATTTTAGAGATAGGGACCTTTACAGGTTACTCGGCCATTTGTTTGGCAGAAGGGCTGGCAGAAGGCGGCGTTTTACACACCATTGAAGTTAACGGAGAATTCGAAGAAATGCTTAATTCACACTTTGCATCAACAAATGTGGATAAAAAAATTAAACTTCATATTGGCCCCGCAGAGGCTATAATAGCTGATTTTGAGGATACTATCTTCGATTTGGTTTTTATTGATGCGGACAAACGAAATAATTTTAAGTACTTTGAGTTAATAATTGACAAAGTAAGGCCCGGAGGCTTAATAATAATTGATAACGTTTTGTGGAAAGGAAAGGTGTTTGGCACCGAGAAAGACGCCGATACCGAGAACATCCGCAAACTAAATGAGCAGATAGCTGTTAATATAAAGGTAGAAAAGTTTATTCTGCCTGTACGAGATGGACTACTGATCATTAGAAAAAAATAATTATGAAGAAACTCTTAACTGTTACACTTCTTTCAGTTTCGGCATTGTTTGCCTCAACAACAGTAGCGTTAGCCCAGAGCGCAGCACAATCATACATAGAGAAGTTCAAAGATAATGCCATTCGTATTATGCACGAAACCGGCGTACCTGCAAGTATCATTTTAGGCGTTGCCATGCACGAAAGCGCAAGCGGAAAAAGCGCTATAGCCCAAAATTTAAACAATCAATTTGGCGTAAAAGGCGGCGGTGGTGCAGTGTACTATAAAGGCAACAAAAAAGTAAGATCGGCATATAAAAAATACGACAATGTAATGGCATCGTTCCAGGATTTTGCCCGCATCATGACAGAGCGTAAGCAGTTTAGCCACTTGGCAGATAAACTTACCCAGTACGATTATAAAGGATGGGCAAAAGGCATACAACGCGGCGGATACGCAAGCAGCAAAAAATGGTCGGCACAGGTATTAGGTATCATCAATAAGTATGATCTTAACGATTTTGATGACGATGCAGAGGCTAACCCGGCCAAAGACGAATTAGCGGATAACAATTAATAATTATATTTTTAACCTTAAGTTTGGCCGACCAAAGCTGAAACTGCATGCGTAGGATATATACATTATTAGTTGCCGTATTATTATTTACATCGTGCTCGGCCCACAAAAGCGTAATTAGCCGCAGTAAAGCATCCAAAAACAACAAAACCATTCAGAAACGCAACCGCGGATCCATCGCCGGGCACCGCGATTTTACCTCCCTTGAGTATATAGAGCGTTTTAAAGCCATTGCCATACAGGAAATGAATACCTATGGCATACCCGCGAGCATTACCCTTGCACAGGGCTTGTTTGAAAGTGGCAGCGGCAACAGCGACCTTGCGGTAATAGCCAACAACCACTTCGGCATAAAATGCGGCAGCACCTGGCCGGGCGAAAGCTATTATAAGAACGATGACAATGTAAACGATTGCTTTAGGGTGTATGCCAACCCGGAAGAGTCTTTCCGCGACCACTCCGAATTTCTAAAGAAGAAAAATTACGCCCGCCTTTTTGAGCTGGATAAGAACGATTTTAAAGGATGGGCATATGGTCTTAAAGCCTGCGGGTATGCTACCAACCCTAAATATCCCCAGTTGCTACTTAATATCATCAACAAATATCAACTTGACCAATATGACCGACCGGAAGGTGAACTTGCCAAAATAAAACGCGAAGACCGTGTATTGGGCGAGATAAATGAAACGATTAACCAACCCCAGCAGGATAGCATCTCCAAGACCCCGCCCGACGATAAAATTTATACCGTAAAGCAAGGCGACACACTATACAACATATCTAAACGTTTTGGTATCACTGTTGATGAATTAAAAGCGCTAAACAAACTATCTGACTATGGCATTAAGCTTGGGCAGAAACTTGTTGTAGTGAAATAGTGTGTTAAAGATTGTTAAAGTATAGTTTATCCCTCCCCAAACGTTTAGCTTTAAACTTTATAATGAAGTTGTGGCTTTCCTTTTTCTTAAGCATTTTATGCGTTAACACCTTTGCACAAACAAAGGAAGTTACCGGTATTGTGTTTGATAAGGATAGCAAGGCGCGCGTTGCTAAAGTAAGTGTGTTAAACGCTACATCAGGTAAATCAGCCTACAATAATTTTAAAGGTGAATTTAACATTGTTGCCAGGCCCGGCGATATGCTGATATTCTCTAAGCAGGATCATTATAGCGATACGGTTAAAATAAAAGACTACACCGCCCTGGCTATTTATTTAAAACCCAATGCAATAGCACTGCGCGAGGTAACCATCCGCGACAGCTTTATAAACCCGCAAAAGCGCCTGGCTAATACACAACGCGAGTTTAGTAAGATCTACGGGCCGCAATACAATTCCGATTTGCTAAGCATTGGCTCTGGTGGCGTAGGCTTTGGTATTGATGCCTTGTATAATGCCTTTAGTAAAAGCGGCCGCAATGCCGAAAAGTTGCGTGGTATTATAGATGCCGAATACCGGCAAAACATTATCGATTACCGCTTTAACAAAGCTTTTGTACAAGGCATAACCCACTTGGAAGAACCCAAGCTTACCGATTTTATGCACAAGTATCGCCCGGGCTATTACTTAGTTACCTCGGCAAGCGATTACGATTTTATAGATTACATCCGCAAGAATTTAAAACGCTACCAACGCCGGCCAAGCGCATACGACCTTGCCCCCTTACCACAAGTTAAATGGGAGCCGGATACAAAATAATTGTAACGCCTTTTTTAAAGGTAAACGGTATAGCGCTGTTTCCTTTCATTTTGCTGAATAACAAAGCGCTGTTGAATGATGAGGTTATGATAAATCACGAACGGATACATCTGCGGCAACAGGCCGAGCTGCTGGTTATCCCCTTTTATATTTTGTACCTGCTAAACTACTTTGTTAATCTTATCATCTATCGCGAGCATAATAAAGCGTACTTAAATATCGTTTTTGAGCGGGAGGCTTATGAAAAGGAGGCCGATATGGCTTATCTTAAACAGCGTAAATGGTTTGGCTGGATGAGGTATTTTTAATTAAACCATAGAAATAACAGATTTTTACTTTTTATTTGTGGCTATGTTGAAAACCGGTACCAGACTATTCTTCTTACTGATGTTTACAGCGGCGTTTGGCGTAAACGCGCAAACTACCGATACAGTAAAAAAAGACACGGTAAAAATTGATACCACCATTCTTAATAAATACCGCATTCAAACAAAAAAGAATGCCATACCGGTACCGCCAACCCCTATCCAGATACAGCAGGAACTGATCCCGGTTACTATGCTGGACTATAAAATAAGCTACTGGCGCAAGTACATCACGTTTGGGTTAAACTTTAGCCAGGCCGCCTTTAGTGATAACTATGCCGCGGGTGGTGTAACAGCGGTGGCCTTAACATCCAACTTTATTTACCGGATAGAGTATAATAAAGCGCCATTCAGTTATACCTCAGAATTGAACCTGCTTTATGGTAAATCAAAAAACAAAGGCCAGTCATCCCGCAAAAGTAACGACAGGATCTTTTTTGATAATAAGATAGCTACCCAAATGTCCAAGCACTGGTTTTTCTTTGGGTCGTTAACGTTTGAATCTCAGTTTGATACCGGGTACCAGTATGACGGCGCCGGTGTGAACCCGCCGATATTGATATCGAATTTTATGGCGCCGGGTTACTTAACCGAATCAATAGGTTTTGAGTATAAGCCTACGAGTTATTTTGATCTTCGTTTAGGTACCGGTACCGCAAGGCAAACCTTTGTGCTTGATGATAAGGTTTTTAACAGCCTGGCACCGGGTGTAGATGAACTTTACGGGGTAAAAAGGGGCAAAAGCATCCGTACAGATATCGCGTTCCAGATGGTAGCCATATTTGATAAGGATATAGCAAAAAACATGCATTTAAACGCCCGTTATGATGTATTTGTACCTTACGGGCAAGACCTGAGCTTTACCCGCCACCGCTTTGATGCCATACTGGCTGCCAAGGTAAACCGCCTGGTGAACGTTTCTATCAACGGAACGATATTGTTCGACAAAAAATCTAAACCCGGCGTACAGGCTACAGAGGGTTTAGCGCTGGGGGTGTTGTATAAGTTTCCGTGATAAACCCGGTTGATTTATAATCTTATTTTAGTGCTAATATTATCACGAAATTACTCACCAAAAAGGGGATAATTACCGTCTTAAAAACACATTTTTTCGACCTCAAAACGCCAAAGTTTCACCTTGGTTTATCATCCCGAGGTCGCCGGTATCCATTAGCGTTATTGCAAGAAATTGGAACAAAAAACCCCAACATTCGTCAGGGCTTTTTCTATTCATTTTATGTTTTGGTTACATCTTTGGCATCCTGCGCATCATGTTGGCCATGGCAGCGGGGTTGCTCATTTGTTTCATCACTTTACGCATATCGTCAAACTGTTTCATTAGGCGGTTAACTTCCTGCAGGTCGGTGCCCGAGCCTTTGGCAATACGGTTGCGGCGGCTTGGGTTGATCAGGTCGGGGTTTTCCTTTTCCTTTGGCGTCATCGAATTGATGATGGCTTCGATACCTTTAAAAGAATCGTCGCTTACTTCAACATCTTTCATCATTTTACCAACGCCCGGTATCATGCCCATCAAATCCTTCATGTTACCCATTTTTTTGATCTGCTGTATCTGGCTGTAAAAATCGTTAAAATCAAATTTGTTCTTGCGGATCTTTCGTTGCAGCTCGGCAGCTTCCTTCTCGTCAAACTGCTGTTGCGCGCGTTCAACAAGTGAAACCACGTCACCCATGCCCAGGATCCTTGATGCCATACGATCCGGGTGGAAAACGTCAAGCGCTTCCATCTTTTCGCCGGTACCAATAAATTTTATGGGCTTGTTAACAACGGATTTGATTGATAGCGCCGCACCACCGCGGGTGTCACCATCAAGCTTGGTTAAAACAACGCCGGTAAAGTCAAGGCGATCGTTAAACACCTTGGCGGTGTTTACAGCATCCTGGCCGGTCATGGAATCTACCACAAACAATATCTCGTGTGGGTTCACAGCGGCTTTCACCTGCTCTATCTCCACCATCATGGCCTCGTCAATAGCTAAACGGCCCGCGGTATCAATAATCACCACGTTATTGCCGTTTTGCTTCGCCAGGGCAATACCCTCGCGCGCTATGGCAATTGGGTCTTTAGATTCCAGGTTGGCATAAACGGGTACACCTATCTGCTCGCCTAAAACCTGCAATTGGGTAATAGCCGCGGGGCGGTAAATATCACCGGCAACCAATAATGGTTTTTTTCCTTTTTGTGTTTTAAGGTAATTGGCAAGCTTACCGGTAAAGGTTGTTTTACCTGCACCGTTCAAACCCGCTATCAGGATGATGGTTGGCGATGCTTTAAGCTCCAGTTCGGCAGTAGTGCCGCCCATAAGCTCGGTAAGCTCGTCGTTCATCAGTTTGGTAAGCAACTGGCCCGGCGAGATCGACGTTAATACGTTTTGGCCCATCGCCTTTGTCCTTACATCATCTGTAAAGGTTTTGGCTGTTTTATAGTTAACGTCGGCGTCCAAAAGAGCCTTGCGGATCTCTTTCATGGTTTCGGCCACGTTTATTTCTGTAATTGATCCCTGGCCCTTCAGTGCTTTAAACGCCCTGTCGAGTTTATCCGATAAATTTTCAAACATTATAAATCCCTATATTTTCGAGGACACAAAGTTAAGATTTTGAAGTGATTTGGCTAATATATCTGAAAATGACATGCGCGGTTTTTATACCCTCATTTATACCGGCTAAAATAAATATTGCCGCGCAATTCCCTCATTAGCAAACTTTAACACTTGTTAACCAAATTTTAACATAATATTCTGTAACGTTTTGCAAATTTCGAGCATCTTATCGAAACTGTTAACCAACCCGAATGAGAGTTTTTTTATTTGCCATATTACTATTTGCTATATCACTAAATACCTTTTCGCAAGAAAAGAAGAAAACCCTTGTGGCTATAAAAACCCAGGCCGCACCCAAAGTGGATGGTGAACTTGATGACGCCGTTTGGCAAAATGTGCCCTTTGCGACAGATTTTGTACAGTTGCGCCCCAATGCCGGCACACACGAGAACGCTGCCGACCGCACCGAAGTAAAAATAATTTACGATAACGAAGCCATATACATTGGCGCCCGCATGTATGAGAAAGACCCGGCCAAAATTGCCCGTGAATTTGCCACGCGCGACCAGATAGGTAATGCCGATTTCATCGGAATCATATTCGATACCTATAAGGATGGCATCAACGCAGCCGGCTTTTTTGTAACATCAACCAACGGGCAGTTTGATGCCAAGTACGCCCTGCCAAATTCGGAAGGTAATACCGAAGACCCTACCTGGAATGCTGTTTGGATAAGCAAGGTAAAAATTGACAGCCTGGGCTGGACAGCCGAGATAAAAATACCCTACTCGGCACTCCGCTTCGCTAAAAAGGATATCCAAACCTGGGGGATGAACATCATCCGCAAACGACAGAATACACAGCAGCAATTATTTTGGAACGAGCTTGACCCCAAGCAGAACGGATTCATCAACCAGGAGGGCATCCTTACGGGGATAGAAAAGATAGTTCCGCCGGTGCGTTTGGCCTTTTACCCATATTTTTCTACCTATGTAAACCATTACCCATACAATACGGCAGGCGTCCCAAACACCAAAGCATCTGTAAATGGTGGCATGGATGTAAAGTACGGCATTAACGAAAGCTTTACGCTGGACCTTACGCTGATCCCCGATTTTGGGCAGGTACAATCAGATAACAAGATCCTAAACCTTACGCCGTTCGAGGTAAAATATAACGAGAACCGCCCCTTTTTTACCGAAGGTACCGAGCTGTTCAATAAAGGCAATTTGTTTTACACCCGCCGCGTTGGCGGGCAGCCCCTTAACTATGGCAAGGCTTATGATAACCTGCAACCGGGCGAGTCTGTAGTGAGCAACCCTACCGAAACCAAACTGATCAACGCTTTCAAACTATCGGGCCGTACGTCAAAAGGGTTAGGCATTGGTGTTTTCAACGGTATTACTAATACGGCTTACGCCACGGTGGAAGACGCGGCAGGCAACCAGCGCCAGGTAGAAACAAGCCCGCTAACCAACTATAACATTTTGGTTTTCGATCAAAACCTGAAGAACAACTCGTCGGTAACACTTATCAACACCAATGTTAACCGTTTCGGTAAATACTACTCTGCCGATGTGGGTGGCCTGGTGTGGAACCTTAACAACAAAAAAAACTCATATAACCTTTCGGGCTACGGATTAATGAGTAACAAGTTTTACAGGAGCCAGCAAACCGTTACGGGCTACAACTACAATGTTACT
Organism: Mucilaginibacter sp. 5C4; assembly: GCF_034345625.1. NCBI lineage: Bacteria > Pseudomonadati > Bacteroidota > Sphingobacteriia > Sphingobacteriales > Sphingobacteriaceae > Mucilaginibacter > Mucilaginibacter sp. 5C4. Next base: position 385,350 of record NZ_CP133775.1, read on the forward strand.
TTTGGCAAAACACTGGGCAATTTTACCTGGAGCGTATCTGAAGATCGTGTAGATAAAAAATATGACCCCAATGACCTGGGCATTTTGTTTAATAACAACTATTTAGATCATAACCTAAACCTTTCATACGCTAACTACAAGCCCAAACACTTTTTCACCAAGTGGGATGTATGGACAAATACCTATTCATCGTACCGCGTATCGCCATATAGCTACCAATACTTTAACCAAAACTTTGGTGCCGAGGCGAATTTCAAAAACTTTTGGTACGCCAACTTTAACGGGCACATCCGCATGAGCGGGAACGACTTTTACGAACCGCGTGTGCCGGGCCGGGTATTTAAAACGGCAGAAAGTTTTATATTCAACCTAAACCTGCAAACAAACCAGGCTAAACCTTTTTCGGTTGGCATCTTTTACTCAAACGCGTGGCTTAACCGCTTTAATGGTAAAGGCAACGATTTGAAGGTGTTTTACAATTACAGGGTAAGCAACAAGTTTTCTGTTGGTGGCGATTTTACGGTTAGTCCGCGTATTAATTACATCGGATTTGCTACCGTAGCAAATGATAACGTAACCCCAATAGTTGGCTTGCGCGATGCACAAACCGTACAGAATATTTTTAATGTAAAGTACACCTTTAGTAATATTATGGGCTTAACCTTCCGTTTAAGGCATTACTGGAGCAAGGTAAATTACAAACAGTTTTTTGACCTGGCCCAGGATGGCGCGCTGGCTAACTTAACCACTACCGATTTTAACCACAATGTTGACCAAAACCTAAATCTGTGGAATATAGACATGATATACGTTTGGCAGTTTACACCGGGCAGCGAGATAAGCCTGGCCTGGAAGCAATCGGCACAAAGCTATACCAATATGGGTACCCAAAACTATTACAACAACTTTCGAGACACCTACAACCAGCCGCAGAACAACAACTTTTCGGTTAAGGTGCTTTATTATATCGATTTCCAAAGTTTAAAGAAACACCATAAAGGGTAAAGTCAAAATATTAGAAATGGTTAAATGCTCCTTGTTTTAGCTGTGGTATTTTTTGTAATATTACCACATGCGTAAAAAAATCTACCTATTGCTTGCCGCGCCGCTAATAGCAGCCTTATCTGCCAATGCCCAGGCGCCGGGTGCCAATGTTGATGTGCAGCATTACCGCTTCGCCATTACCTTAAATGATGCCGATAATGTGATCAAAGGGCAGGCAACCATAACCGCAAAGTTTCTTAAACCGGCCACCACGTTAGCGCTCGATCTTTATAAGAAAAACAAAGATGGCAAGGGTATGATGGTATCGGCCATAAAAGAAAGCAACCTGCCGGTAAAGTACACGCAAGACAGCGATAAGCTGGTGCTGAACATCAAAGCGCTAAAAGGATCGACCCATAACTATGTAATTACCTACCAGGGTATCCCTACCGATGGCTTGATCATCTCCACCAATCAATATAAACACCGCACTTTTTTTGGCGATAACTGGGCTACCCGCGCGCGCTACTGGCTGCCTTGCGTAGATGACCCCGCCGACAAAGCTTCGGTTGAGTTTTTGGTTACAGCACCTGCAAAATATAAAGTGGTTTCCAACGGCTTAAAAGTTATTGAGAACCCCTTGCCGCTAAACAAGAAGCTAACCCATTGGAGCGAAACCGCGCAGCTGCCAACCAAAGTAATGGTTATAGGTGTGGCCGATTTTGCGATAGCCAACCCCGGCAACCCCGGCGGCACTCCTGTTTACAGCTACGTATTCCCGGAGGATAAGGTAGAGGGCTTAAAGAACTATGCCGTTGCTGCTAAGATCTTGCCGTGGTTTGTAAAACGTATTGGGGCATTCCCGTATAAAAAGCTGGCCAACGTGCAGTCTAAAACCATTTTTGGCGGGATGGAAAATGCAGGGGCGATATTTTATTATGAAAAATCGGTAAACGATAATAAAGGCATAGAACCCTTAATGGCGCACGAAATAGCCCATCAATGGTTTGGCGATGCCGTTAGCGAGAAAACCTGGTGGCATGTTTGGCTTAGCGAAGGCTTTGCCACCTACATGACCAACCTATACATGGAAGGCACCTACGGGGCAGATACATTAAAAAGCCGCCTTGCTACAGATCGCGACATGATATTTGGATTCGAGAAGAAGTACCGCGCACCGGTAGTAGATTCGGCTTACAAAGGTCAAATGATAGGGATGCTTAATGCCAATGCTTACCAAAAAGGCGGATGGGTGTTGCACATGCTGCGCCGCAAAATTGGCGACGATGCCTTTTGGAAAGGTATACAAGCATATTACAAGCAATACAACGGCAGCAACGCCAATACTAACGACCTGCGCCTTGTGATGGAGAAAGCAAGCGGCAAAGACCTGAAACCATTCTTTAGCCAATGGCTGCGCGATGCCGGGCACCCGCAATTAAAAATAACCTGGCATTACCAGGAGAAAAATAAGTCGCTTGCGGTACACATAAACCAATTGCAGGAAAAGCCATACCAGCTAACGGTAGAATTTATGGTTGATGGCAAGCTGTATAAATCTGATATAAAAGGCGTGGCGTCTACCATTACCGTACCTGTTGCATCGGCTACGCCGGATGTAAAGGCCGACCCTAACGTAAATTTACTGGCAACTTTTGATACAACAAATAAACCATCGGATACAAAACCTGTCAAACCTGTAAATTAACCGCTTGTTAAATATTGGAACCAATTGTAATTTAGTTTCGACATTTGCAATTTGGCCTTATATAATTTTGATAATTTAAAAAAATCAAAACATTATACCTTTTTAAATGTTTTTCGTATAATTGAACTATATAACAACCCGGTGAGGTTGCTGTGAGAATTAACCCGATCTGTTCACTTAAATTTTAACACCATGGCAAAAGCGTATCAATCCATTTATGTAATGTTTTACAGGTGGAACTTTAAAAATTTCGGTCAGGGCTCATTGCCCCAGTTTAAATCGTTGTTTAACGTAAGCTTTTTGCTAATTGTGGTGTTAACAAACGCCATGCTGTTTACCAAATTGATGATTAAAGCGCAATGGTTAACGTTAAACACTTCAACTTATATAGCTATCTTATTTGGCGCCGTAGGTTTTTTGCTTATCAATCATTTTATACTGTTAAACAACAGGATGTTAAAAAGCTTGAACATGCGCCTGGCAACCATAAGCGCACACAATAAAAACCTGTTTTCGGTGGTGTTACTGATAAATGTAGTATTTGCCTGTAGCCTTTGCCTAATCAGATAAAGCACTTAAAGCGCAAATTCTTACAAAACCCGTGCCCATAGGTACGGGTTTTTTTGTTGCCTTTTTTTTGGCAAAGCATATAAGATCAGGGCTCCCCGTTTTCTTAGGGCGCAAAACGAAAAGTATTCGCCTGTTCCCTCAAATAAAATCTATATCTTTCGCTTAACAAAAAATCTATCACGTGTTAGTTAAGACCTTTGGAAGTGCAGTTTATGGTATACAGGCAATTACCATTACAGTTGAAGTGAATATTGCGCCGGGTACCAAATATTTTGTGGTTGGCCTGCCGGATGTAGCCATTAAAGAAAGTTATTTCCGCATAGATTCGGCCCTTAAAAATTGTGGTTATCGTATGCCCCGCCAGCAAGTGGTGGTTAATATGGCCCCTGCAGATATTAAAAAGGAAGGCTCGGCCTATGACCTTACCATCGCTACCGGTGTTTTAGCGGCATCCGGCCAAATAGATGTAGAGAACCTGGATAAATACCTTATTATGGGCGAGCTGTCCTTAGATGGCGGCCTGCAGCCCATTAAGGGCGCTTTGCCTATTGCTATTCAGGCGCGTAAGGAAGGGTATAAAGGCTTTATCCTGCCAAAGCAAAATAGCCGCGAAGCCGCCATTGTAGATAACCTGGAAGTTTACGGTGTTGAAAACATCAAACAAGTTGCCGACTTTTTTAACGGCACGGCTACCCTCGAGCCCGAAGTTGTAAATACCCGCGATGAATTTTACAACTGCCTTACTGCCTACGATAGCGATTTTAGCGAAGTGCGTGGGCAGGAAAATATAAAACGAGCCTTAGAAATAGCCGCCGCGGGCGGCCATAATGTAATATTGATAGGCCCGCCGGGAGCAGGTAAAACCATGCTTGCACGGAGGTTGCCGTCGATTTTGCCACCATTGAGTTTGCATGAATCATTAGAAACTACCAAGATCCACTCCGTAGCCGGGAAACTCTCTGCAGCGGATGCATTGGTTACTACCAGGCCATTCCGTTCTCCGCATCATACAATTTCAGACGTAGCCTTAGTTGGCGGGGGCAGCAACCCACAGCCCGGCGAGATCTCGCTGGCACATAACGGCGTTTTGTTTTTAGATGAATTGCCCGAGTTTAAGCGCAGCGCTTTAGAAGTAATGCGCCAGCCCTTAGAAGAGCGGAAAGTTACCATCTCCCGTGCTAAGTTTACGGTTGATTATCCAAGCAGCTTTATGCTGGTAGCCAGTATGAACCCATGCCCTTGCGGATATTATAACCACCCCGAAAAGGAATGTATTTGCCCGCCGGGAACTGTGCAGAAATATTTAAGCAAGATCTCGGGCCCGTTGTTGGACCGTATAGACCTGCATGTGGAGGTTACGCCGGTTAATTTTAGTGAGCTATCGTCAGACAGGCTGGCCGAGAAAAGTGAACTGATTCGCGATAGGGTGATCAAAGCCCGCGAATTGCAGATAGAAAGGTTTGGCGAACGCCCTGACCTGCACGCGAACGCCCAAATGAGCCCGCAGATGGTGCGCGATGTTTGTAAAATTACAACCGCAGGCCAAACCTTACTAAAAAAGGCCATGGAAAAGCTTGGTCTTTCCGCCCGTGCTTACGACCGCATATTAAAAGTTGCCCGTACCATTGCCGACCTTGCCGGCAGCGAAGAAATCCTGTTAGAACACCTTGCCGAAGCTATCAATTTCCGCAGCCTCGACCGTGAAGGCTGGGCAGGGTAGACAGAAAAGGCCCCTGTCCTCAGAGGCCGTTATTTTTATTCCCAAAAAAGCAACTATCCCGATAATTAGACTTTTAAGTGTTCACGTTCACGCCGTGAACACCCGTTGAAAAGCGCAATCGCCTTAAAATCAAAAGATTGAAGATCTTGGCGTTTTACTGTCAAATTTAGGCCTTTAAACGCTCTGCATAAGCACCTGTGGTTTCTACACGTGCTATCTCAACCGCTTCATCAGTACGGAAACGGTACTCCACCACCTAAGCCGATTTTACCTTACGCATGCGTGCCTGGTAAAACACCCGCAGGTTGCCCGGCGTGCGGTGTAAAAATGCTTCTACCTGTACCAGCTGGCCGTTAAAGCGAAGCACGTTGCCATTTTTTACATAAGATGCTTTAACCCTTGTAATCGGCTATGCTTAACCTGTTTTCGCAGAAGCTGTACTCGTGCTCTTGATTTGAGCAAACGATGGTTAGGCGGTTCTCGCTAAATTTTTCTACGAGGCTCAGGTACCAGTCTATGCCCTGGGTATCCAGGTTAGAGGTGGGCTCATCCAGCATCAGCATGGGGGTATCGGCACAAAAAGCAAGCGCCAGTTTAAGGCGTTGTTTCATGCCTGATGAAAAGTATTTGACCAGTTTATTGCGGCTGCCCTCCAAATTCAGGATATCGGCAACGGCATTTTTATCCATCCCGGCTTTAAATTTTTTGAACTTAAAGTGAAAGTCGATCATTTCATTTAGTGAGAAATCTTCAATAACTTCTAGATATGGGGCCGCTAAACTTAGGTAGTTGAAGATCTCACCGGCTTCAATTTCTTTACCGGCGTCTTCATATTTAAGCACGCCTACAGATGGCACAAGGCTTCCGTTTAATACCTGCAGCAACGTAGATTTCCCCGAGCCATTTGCACCCAGCACGGCGTATTTGGCGGCATTTTCAAAGGTATAATCTATACCCCTGAAGATCCATTCACGGTTAAAGCGGCGGCCTATGTTTTGTAGGGTGATGTTCATGCGGGTGGTTCATAGTTGATAGTTCATGGATCATGGAATTAGCCGCTCGATTCTGACTATGAACTATGATCCATGAACTATTAACCAATTCTTAGCTGCTACCAAATCCCTTCATGATACCGCGTTGCGAGTTCTGCACAAAGTTGATGATCTCATCGCGTTCAACGGTTGGGTTAAATTCGGCTTCGATAATATCTAAGGCCTTGGTCATATTATATTTTTTCAGGAAGATGATCCTGTAGATCTCCTGGATCTCGTTGATCGTTTCAGCACTAAAACCCCTGCGGCGTAAGCCTACCGAATTTATACCAACATAAGACAATGGTTCTCGCCCCGCCTTCGTAAACGGAGGCACATCCTTACGTACCAGCGAACCGCCGGATATCATGCTATGCGCCCCTATTTCGACAAACTGATGCACCATTGAGCCGCCACCTACAAAAGCATAGTCATAAATGTTAATATGCCCGCCTAATTGTACTGAATTAGCAATGATAACGTTATCGCCAATAACACAATCGTGTGCTACGTGTACATAAGCCATCAACAGGCAATTTTGGCCGATTGTAGTAGTATTTTTATCGAGCGCAGTACCACGATTAAGAGTTACGCATTCGCGGATAATGGTATTATCGCCAATGGTAACAGTGCTGGCTTCACCTTTATATTTCAGATCTTGCGGCGGTGCAGATACTACAGCCCCCGGGAAAATACGGCAATTTTTACCAATGCGGGCGCCATCCATAATTACGGAGTTTGAGCCCACCCAGGTGCCTTCGCCAATTTCCACATCTTTGTGGATGGTTACAAACGGCTCGATAACCACGTTATCGGCAATTTTTGCCTGTGGGTGTATATATGCTAAAGGCTGTATCATATTATTTATATCTAACTATTTGTGCCATTAGCTCGGCCTCTACTACAATTTTTTCGCCAACCATGCCAATACCTTTCATTTGCGCAATGCCACGGCGGATGGGCGCTATCAGATCGCAACGGAATATTAACGTATCGCCGGGTAAAACCTTGTCTTTAAACCTTGCATTTTCAATTTTAAGGAACAGTGTCAACCAGTTTTCAGGATCGGGCACGGTGTTTAACACCAATATACCGCCTGTTTGCGCCATCGCTTCTATCTGCAATACACCCGGCATAACAGGTGCGCCGGGGAAGTGGCCTACAAAGAACGGCTCGTTCATGGTTACGGCTTTTAAACCAACCACGTGGGTTTTGGTAAGCTCTAAGATCTTATCTATCAGCAACAATGGCGGGCGGTGCGGCAATATGTTCATGATTTGAACAGTATCGTAAACCGGGGTCATGTTAGGGTCGTAAACCTTAACGTGTTTGCGGCTGCGTTCTTTTTTGATAAGCGTTTTTATCTTTTTAGCAAAGGCAACGTTTGCCGCGTGGCCCGGCCTTGCAGCCATAATATGCCCCTTTAGCGGCACACCAACCAAAGCAAGATCGCCGATCATATCCAGCAGTTTGTGGCGTGCCGGCTCATTCTGGTGACGAAGCTCGATGTTATTTAAAATCCCTTGTGGGGCAACATTTATATCTTTACGGTTGAACAGTTTTGCCAGATTGGCAAGCTCTTCTTCGTCAACTTCTTTATCAACAACAACAATGGCATTGTTTAAATCGCCGCCTTTTATCAAGTCGTGCTTAACCAGCATTTCCAGTTCATGCAAAAAGCAGAAAGTACGGCTTGATGCGATCTCTTTTTTAAATTCAGATAAGCTTGAAATAGTTGCATGCTGACTACCCAATACCTGCGAGTTATAATCAACCATACAGGTAAAACGGTAATCATCATCTAAAGGCATGGCTACCATATCAACCTTACGGTCGGGCTCCGAGTAGTGGATGTTATATGGGATGTGGTAATATTCCCTATCGGCCGCTTGTTCTTCAAAACCGGCTTTTTCAATAGCATCAATAAATTGTATCGAGCTACCGTCCATGATAGGAGTTTCGGGGCCGTCCATATCAATCAGCACGTTGTCTATCTCCAAACCAACCAAGGCGGCAAGCACGTGTTCAACAGTGCTAACACTCGCTCCGTTTTGGGTTAATGTTGTACCTCTTGAGGTATCGGTAACGTTATCCACATCGGCATCGATAATTGGCTGGCCGGGCAAATCAACCCTGCGGAACTTATAACCATGTTTCTCCGGTGCGGGGTTAAACGTGAGGGTAACGCTTTGCCCTGTGTGTAAACCTGTACCCGAAACTGATACGGGCTCCTTAATAGTTCTTTGTTTTACATTCATGTTATGATGTTCATTGGTTCATCGGTTCAATGGTTCATTGGTAAATAGTTTATTATATAGCATACAAGCTTAATAAACTAATAAACAATTGAACTAATGAACATCTCTATTCTTAAGTTCTTTTATAATCTTTTCCAGTTCGTTAACTCTTCTTTCCAGTTCGGGCAGGCGGCCTACTACTACGTTCGAACGCATATCGGCAGTGTAAGCAATAGCGGGCGACCCCGCCCAGCTTTTTCCTTCCTCTTTAATAGTGCGACCAACCCCAGACTGTGCCTGTATCTTGGTGCCCTTAGCAAGAGTAATGTGGCCTACTACGCCCACCTGGCCGCCAAGCATTACGTTTTCGCCCAGTTTGGTGCTCCCGGCAATACCCGCTTGGGCAGCAATTACGGTGTTTTGGCCTATGTCAACATTGTGAGCTATCTGCACCAAATTATCCAACTTAGCACCATTGCGCACATAAGTTGAGCCCATGGTGGCCCTGTCTATAGTTGTGTTAGCGCCCACTTCAACGTTATCTTCAATAACAACGTTACCTATTTGCGCTACTTTGGTATAGGTTCCATCTGGGTTGGGTGCAAAGCCAAAACCGTCGCTGCCTATAACAGCCCCTGAGTGTATTACTACATTATCGCCAATAATACAATCAAAGTAAACCTTTACACCGGGGAACAATGTTACATTATTACCCAGCTTTACATTGTCTGCAATGTAACAGCCCGGATAGATCTTGCAATTATCGCCCAACACTACATCCTGGCTAATATAGGCAAATGCGCCGATGTAAGGGTGTTTACCAATTTTAGCCGATTTATGGATAAAATGTGGTTCCTCTACGCCCGATTTATTTAGTTTGATGGTATTATATTGTTCGAGCAGCAGAGTAAAAGAAGAGTAAGCATTCTCAACCCTAATAAGGGTTGCTTTTACCGGCGCGGTTAGTTGCAGGCTGTTATTTACTATTACAACCGAGGCATTGGTAGTATACAGGTATTGCTCATATTTAGGGTTAGCTAAAAATGATAAAGAACCGGTGCCGCCTTCTTCTATTTTGGCCAGGTGATTGGCCTCCACAAGCGGATCGCCTTCAACTGTTCCATTTAGCATAAAGGCTATATCCTTTGCGGTAAATTGCATCGTACAAATTTAAATGTTAAAACCATAGCAACAAATTATTAATAATGGGTACCAAAAGAGTTTTTTTAAGTAGCCAATATTAACTAACTCACCAATAAACAACGCTCTTCCCGATAGTTACCGGAACACCACACTAAAACAGTTCTTTGGCATAGCAAAGTATATATTTTTTTACAGTTTTTGATAAAGCCTCCAGGTTTGAATTATCGCTGGCGAGGGTAATATCTGTAATGTCGCCGTTCTTCTTCAGAATATGAATGTTGCCATCACCCTTGTTATAGGCATTGTTGCGGATGTCATCATCAAATACAAAATAAGAAGCCTCGTGTTCGCTAATGTTATATTTTTCCATAGCGCTGGCGGTCAACTGTTTAATAAAATCAGCGTTTGGAACTTCATTAGTAATATCTACGTGGTAAAGCCTGCGGTTTATTAGGTTATGGCAAAGTTTAGATAGTACAAAATCCGGGCTATCGGCCCATATCTTTACCGCGGCCATCACGTCTGTATCATCAAGCAAAGCGAAGGTTTTTAAATGCTTATCGCTCGCCATAAATTCTGCCTTGGTTATAAAATTCTCCAGGAAATAGCTTAAGGCCGGTGTTAGTGGGAAGTGTGTACCCTGCAAAGCCAGTTCGCGGCTACGGGTAAATATTTTGCAAAGCAATTGCTCTGCAGCTATTACGGTTTTGTGGAGGTAAACCTGCCAGTACATTAGCCTGCGGGCGATCAGGAATTTTTCTATCGAGTAAATACCTTTCTCCTCCACCGCAATGCTGTCATCCTTTACGGTAAGCATTTTAATGATCCTGTCGGAACTGATAACGCCTTCGGATACGCCGGTAAAATAGCTGTCCCTGTTCAGGTAGTCCATCCTGTCCATGTCCAATTGGCTGGATACTAACTGGTGCAAAAAGTGCTTGGGGTGGCTGCCTGTAAATATGCTGATGGCTAAAGAAAGTTTGCCTTCAAACTCTTCGTTTAGCTTATTCATCAGCAGGATAGAAATATCCTCGTGGTCTATTTCATCAACAATGGTATGCTCCAAAGCGTGCGAGAATGGCCCGTGCCCAATATCGTGCAACAGAATGGCTATCATCAAACCTTCTTTCTCTTCGGGCGAGATCTCCGCGCCTTTATTGCAAAGGGTTTCTATAGCCATGCTCATTAAGTGCATAGCGCCTAAAGCATGATGGAAACGGGTATGCAAAGCGCCGGGGTAAACCAAATGGGTCATCCCCAGCTGTTTAATGTAGCGCAGGCGCTGAAAGTATGGGTGATCTATCAGGTCATACACCAGTTCGGTTGGTATGCTGATGAACCCGTAAACCGGGTCGTTTATGATTTTCTTTTTGTTCAAAGTAGCTTTTAAGAATACAAAAGTGTTGAATTATGACAAAACAAGCACGGTCTATTTGTTAATTAATGTTAATCCTTTGTATATTTTTACAACAAAACATACCCGCTAAAGGTTATAGAGGGGTAAAATTAAATATATTATGCAGGATACCACTATATTATGGGCCGATGACGAAATTGATCTGCTGAAACCACACGTTCTATTCTTAACCGAAAAGGGATATAAAATAATAACCGTTACTAACGGTAACGATGCCATTGAGGAATTTAAAAAGCAGTATTTCGACTTGGTTTTCCTGGATGAGAATATGCCCGGCCTAACCGGACTGGAAACACTACAACAAATAAAGAACATCAATAACGATATCCCTATTGTGCTCATCACCAAAAACGAGGAAGAGTATTTGATGGAGGATGCCATCGGGTCGAAAATTGATGACTACCTGATAAAGCCCGTACACCCGAAGCAGATACTGCTTACGATAAAGAAACTCACCGAAAATAAAAAGCTTGTTGGCGCTAAAACCACCATGGCCTATCAGCAGGATTTCCGTAACCTGGGTATGACGCTTAACGATAACTTGAGCTACCAGGAATGGGTTGATGTTTACAAAAAACTCATTTATTGGGAACTTGAACTGGAAACCCTGGAAGATGCCGGGATGCACGAGATACTGACCTTGCAAAAAGCTGAAGCCAACGTACAGTTCTGCAAGTTTGTAGAACGCAATTATTTGAGTTGGATAAAAGACCCCGAGAACGGGCCAACATCATCACCGCAGTTATTTAAGAAAAAGGTGTTCCCTAAGCTGGATGGCAAGGGGCCGGTTTTCTTTATATTGATCGATAACCTTCGTTACGATCAGTTTAAGATCATTAACCCCATTATATCAGAATACTTTAGGTTAGAGGAAGAAGATACCTATTACAGTATATTACCAACGGCTACGCAATACGCGCGTAACGCTATTTTCTCGGGCTTAATGCCATTGGAAATGGAAAGCCGTTACCCACAAAAATGGCAAAATGACGAGGACGAAGGCGGTAAGAACTTGTTCGAAGCCGATTTTGTTGCCGACCAGCTGAAACGTGTTTTGCGCCGCGATGTTAAGCACTCTTACCACAAGATCCTGAATATTGATGAAGGCCGTGCTTTGAATGAATCGGTAAATAACCTGATGAATAATGAGCTGAATGTGGTTGTTTACAATTTTGTGGATATGCTTAGTCATGCCCGTACAGATATGCAGATGATTCGCGAGCTGGCGAGTGATGATGCGGCCTACCGCTCACTAACACTGTCATGGTTTGAGCACTCGCCGTTGTTCGACCTGTTGAAATTCCTGGCATCAAAACAGGTAAGGGTGGTTATCACAACAGACCACGGTACCATTCGTGTTAAAAACCCCAGCAAGATCATCGGCGACCGTAATACCAATACCAACCTGCGTTACAAACAAGGTAAAAACCTAAATTATAACGCCAAAGAGGTATTCCATATCCGTAACCCGCATGATGCCATGCTACCTAAGCTGCACGTAAGCAGCAGCTTTGTATTTGCCAAGGGCGATAGTTACTTTGTATACCCTAATAACTATAACCACTTTGTTAATTTTTATAACGAGACCTTCCAGCACGGCGGGATCTCGTTAGAAGAAATGATTATCCCGATAGTTACCTACGGGCCGAAATAGGAATTGAAATATTAAATTCACCCCGTTATTGCGGGGTACGAAGCAATCCCCTACTTACAGAGCGGCTCTGTAAAGCAAAGAGAGTGCTTCGTACCCCGCGATGACGTTAGGGGATTAAACTATGGACTTACACATCACATCAACCGCCGAACTACCCCAGGTAGCATCGGGTATATTAAACTTCGCCGGCGATACCCGCATTTTCCTTTTTTACGGAGATATGGGTGCGGGCAAAACCACGCTTATTAAAGCGCTTTGTTCACAATTAGGCGTTTTAGATGCGGCTACCAGCCCTACGTTTTCTATCGTAAACCAATACGAAGGGCAGGATGGCCCGGTTTATCATTTTGATTTTTATCGGTTAAAAGATCAGAATGAGGCGCTTGATATGGGCTACGAGGAATATTTTTACTCGGGCAATTACTGTTTTATAGAGTGGCCGGAAAAAATTGCTAATCTTATTCCCGATAGCTATACCGGTGTGCGCATACATGTTATAGATGCTACCAGCAGGCAAATAAGCGTTGAAAACATTTCATAAGCAATCCTGTTTTTTTCTTATCTTCATCATCCGGAAAAAATAATGTAACATGAGTACAGGGAAATACAGCGGGTTTTCAGATGTTGCCAGGCAGGCAATGATGCAGCCCCAGGAATCGATGCTGGAAATTAAGAGCAAAAAAGGCAAACTTTATATTGGCATCCCCAAGGAGGTCTCCTTCCAGGAAAACCGGATCCCGCTTACCCCGCTGTCGGTAGCGCTGCTGATCAACAACGGCCACGAAGTGATGCTGGAAAGCAACGCCGGCCAGGCCGCCAACTTTACCGACAACAATTACAGCGAACAAGGTGCCCAGATAGTTTACGACACCAAAAAAGTTTACGAAGCCGATATCATCATTAAAATAGCCCCGCCTACTATGGAGGAGATAGAAATGATGAAGCCCGGGCAACTGCTTATATCTGCCCTGCAGCTATCAACCCTAAAAGCCGATTGCCTGCACGCCCTGATGAAGAAAAAGATTACCGCATTATGTTTTGAGCATTTAGAGGATGAAGGGGGCTCCTTGACGGTGGTTCGCGCCATGAGCGAAATTGTGGGTGCAACATCCATACTCATCGCTGCGGAATACCTGAGCAATATTTTTGAAGGTAAAGGCCTGATGCTGGGCGGCATCACCGGTGTCCCTCCAACAGAAATTGTTATAATTGGCGCAGGTACAGTAGGCGAATACGCAGCGCGTACCGCCATCTCTTTAGGTGCACAGGTTAAGGTTTTTGATCCGTCTATTTATAAGCTTCGCCGTTTACAAAATAATATTGGCACACGGGTGTTTACATCGGTGGTGCAACCCATTGTATTAGAAAAAGCCATCACCACCTGCGATGTTGCCATTGGTGCCATCAGGGCCGATGACGGGCGCAGTCCGCAGATCGTATCTGAAACTACCGTAAGCAAAATGAAACCAAATTCGGTTATTATTGATGTGAGTATTGACCAGGGCGGCTGTTTCGAAACATCAGAAGTTACCAACCATACGCACCCGGTTTTCCGCAAGTACGATGTAATTCATTATTGTGTTCCTAATATCGCTTCTCGTGTGGCACGTACCGCAACATATGCGCTAACCAACATATTTGCACCTATCTTATTAGATATTGGCGAAATGGGCGGGCTAAAAAACATGATCTGGCAAAAGGCAGGCATCCGCAAGGCGGTATATATTTACCAAGGGCACCTTACCAACAAACACATTGGCGAGCGTTTCAATATCCCTTGTAAAGATCTTGACCTGTTAGTTGTATCCAATCATTAATAGAATCAGGATAATAAGAATCAAGAATTAGGACAACCTAAATGCTTCTTGGCCCTATTTAATAGTTAGTAAACGGCCTTACGGCTTCCGGGTGGTTAATCTCCGGCTGATATTTTTCAGGGATTTCATTCGTGTGGTGTTTTTCGCCATAGTAATCGATAGCCAGTTCTCTCTTCCCGTTATCTTTTATGGTTACTTTAAAAAGCATATCGTAATCTTCCTCATCCAATGATGATGGAAAAGGTACATCGGCACCAAAAGCTTCTAAAAGTTTCATTACCGTGTTAGAGTGTCCAATAACTAAAACATTTTCGCCCCTAAAATTTTTGATGATGGTTTTGGCAAATACATTTAAGGCGGTATCTACATAAACGCGCGGTAATATTTTGGCTTTATAAGCCAGCGGTCGGGCGGTTAAGCCAGTGCGTTTATACTTGGTTACGTATATGGCTTTAATGTGTTCACCCTTTAATTCCTTAGCTAAAGCTTCGGCGCGTTTGGTGCCTGCCGCGCTTAAAGCAGGGTCTTCATCTTGCTTAATATTGGTCACTTTTTCGGCATGGCCAACGATCCAAATAGTGGTTTTTTGTGCCGAGGCACTAAAATTGCTTAGTAACAAAAAAATAAACAATAACCTTAAAAATTTAGCCGGCATCATTACAATTTTCATAAAATGGTGTTATCTTTTTTTATAATACAAGGCGCTAACAAATATATTCGATTTTTGATATGAAATTATTCAGTAAAGAGTATTTAAAACAACTATGGAAAGTGTTAATGGCCACCTTCAGTGGTTTTTCTAACGATAATGGTTTAAAACTAAGTGCGTCATTAGCATATTATACCGTTTTTTCATTAGCGCCTTTGTTGTTATTAATACTTGCCCTTGCCGGGATATTTTTAAAAGACGGCAGTTATCGCCAGGGTTTTTACGACCAGATCCAGCATTATATTGGTAAACAAGGTACGTTGCAGATCCAAAGCACTATACAATCGCAGGATATTGCCGGCAAAAGCGGGATTGGATTAGCCATAAGCATCGCTACATTGTTATTAGGTGCCAGCAGTATTTTTATCGAAATACAAGACTCTCTTAACACCATATGGCGCGTTAAAGCCAAACCTAAAAGGGGGTGGGTTCAAATGCTCAAAAACAGGTTCCTTTCTTTTTCGCTGATCGTTAGCCTTGGCTTTTTATTATTGGCTTCTTTACTGGTGAACATCATTATAAGTGCCGTTAGTGATAAGATAATTGCATTCTTACCTAAATTATTGGGCAAAGACATTGCCGGGGTTGTTGGTGAAACATTTTTATTTACCGTTAATATTGGTATTACGCTCCTGGTTATTTCTGTTCTTTTCGGGGTTATATTTAAAGTGCTTCCGGATGTTAAGATCAAGTGGAAAGATGTACGTTCGGGAGCAATATTTACGGCCATTCTTTTCATCATTGGCCAATATATCATTAGTTTATATATACAATATACAGCCCAGGGGTCGGTATATGGTACCGCCGGGGCGCTTATCGTGATCCTTGTGTGGATCTATTATACCGCCGCTATATTATATATCGGTGCCGAGTTTACCCAGGTTTACGCTGAAGCGCAGGGTAGCCGTATTGAACCTGCGGCATATGCTGTTGTTGTACAACAAACCGAGGTGGAAAGAAAGCTCACTACGCTGCCTTTGCAAAACCCAGAACTGCGCGGAGCCCTAAAGTGCGACGACGACAAAGACGGGAAAAAGCCGGAGAGCTGTTAGTGCAGGTGACTGGGGGCTAAACTATTGTGTTATTTTTTATAAAATAAACTGTAGATTTAGCTTCCAATCCAAACCAGGTGTTAGCCGGCCTATACAAATACTCAACGTTTAAACAGGTATGGCTCTTCGTCATATTAAATTGCCTTTTCCTATCGGCAAATGCCCAATCATTTGATGTCGACAGCACCCACAAGTATGTAGATATCCCCTTTAAGCTTGTCCGTAATATGATGATCGTCAAGGTCAAAATAAACAACAAGGGCCCCTTCAATTTTATTTTGGATACAGGTGTTGGGTTGATGATCATTACCGAGCCTAAGCTGGTCGATTCTATCGGTCTCGCATCAAAACGCACCATTAAATTAGCCGGGCTTGGCGAGGGCGACGCCTTTGAAGCATATGTTACCCCGGCATTAAATGTTGGCATCCCCGGGTTGGTAAGTGATAATGTTTCTGCAGCTATTTTAAAAACAGATTACTTTAACCTATCCGGTTATGTTGGCATGCCCATTCATGGCTTGCTGGGGTACGAATTTTTTAACTCGCTGGCGGTGAAAATAAATTTTACCGATACAACCATGAATGTTTGCCGCCCTAAAAACCTTAAGCCATTTAAAAAAAGCCAGAAGATCCCTATTAGTATAGAGGATAAAAAGCCTTACATGCAAACTAATGTTAGTTTCCCGGATGGTACAAAAGCGGTAAACAAATTTGTGATAGACCTTGGCGCAGGGCACCCCCTTTCTATCGAGAATATGGTGCAGAAGCATGGTTTGCCAAAAAAGGCTATTCAGGCAAATTTAGGTGTCGGGCTTAATGGGCCAATAACAGGCTACCTAAGCCGCGTTAAAGAGATTGATATGGCCGGTTATAAAATCAAAAATATCATTACATCTTTCCCCGATAAAGATTATGTGCAGCGCACGGTAAGTGTACCGCGTGACGGTAACCTTGGCATTGGGATCCTCAAAAGGTTTAACCTGGCTTTTGATTATACAAACGGATTGCTTTATGTTAAATCGAACGAAAAACTTAATGTGCCGTTTGAGCATGACATGAGTGGGATAGAGTATTTTATGGCCGGTGAGAATTATTTGCACCTGATTGTTGGCCGTATTGCACCCGGCTCGCCGGCTGATGAAATTGGCCTGATAAAGGATGATGAAATTACCTCCATTAATTTTAAACCGGTATCAAAAATGACTGCGGAGGAGATAGACGGATACTTTAAAACTACCGAGCGGAGCCTGCTGCTGGAGATCTATCATGATAAAAAATACGACCGCGTTATCATCAATTTACGCCGCCGCATATAATTTGCATGTAACTAACATGTTGCGATAGGGTTCTAAAAAAATTATTCCATATTTTTAGCCTTTACTAATTAACTTAACGATGAATACACCTTTACGGGTAAATACTTACCTGGGCATTGCATTTTTTGCTATGGCAACAATTGCAAGTTCATGCGCCACCAAAAAAGCTGCAGACCGTACGGTTACGCTTAAAACCACAACTACCCCGGGCGGCTCTACCGCAACTGCAACAATTGGCGCCGCAAAAAAAGAAAGCATCAAAAAATTCAGCGATCTTATTGGAAAAGCGAAAGCCGATAGCGGCCTTTTCAATACTTATAAGGTGGATGGTAAATATTACTTTGAAATTCCTGATAGCCTGGTGAGCCGCGAAATGCTGGTAGTTACCCGTTTTGTAAAAACGCCAACCGGCTTAAAATCTTTTGGCCAGCAGTATGGCGGCGAAGAGGTTAACAACCAGGTTTGGAAATGGGAGCGCCACGATAAGCAAGTTTTTATACGCGTACCAAGCTATTCGGTAAGGGCCGATAGCACCAGCGATATGTACCAATCGGTAAAAAACTCGAACCTTGATGCCGTGCTTGCCGCTTTTGATATTAAAGCATACAATAAAGATACTACAGGTGTATTGGTTGATGTAACCGACCTATACAATGGTGATGTTGCAGCAATAGGCTTGCCCGATAACATTAAAAAAATGTACAAGATAAGCGCGCTGGATAATACCCGCTCGTATATTGATACCATGAGGAGTTTCCCGATCAATATCGAGACACGCACCCTTAAAACTTACCGCGCTACAGAGTCGCCAACGGATAATACCAATGCTGCGGTAACATTTGAATTAAATACCTCGATGTTGCTGTTACCAAAAACACCAATGAAAGCGCGTATAATGGATGCCCGTGTTGGCTTTTTTGGCCAACAACAAACAGATTATGGTACCGATGCCCAAAAAGCAGAAGCAACCGCTTACATCCACCGCTGGAAACTTGAGCCTAAAGACGAAGCCGCCTACGCCCGTGGCGAACTGGTTGAACCAAAAAAACAAATAGTTTACTATATAGACCCTGCTACACCTAAAAAATGGGTGCCATACCTTATTGCCGGGGTTAACGACTGGAACAAGGCTTTTGAAGCCGCTGGTTTTAAAAACGCTATTGTTGGTAAAGAAGCCCCAACTAAAAAACAAGACCCTGAATTTAGCACCGAGGATGCGCGTTACAGCGTGTTACGTTACTTTGCCTCAGATGTTCAGAATGCATACGGGCCACACATCTCCGACCCTCGCAGCGGCGAGATCCTGGAGAGCCATGTTGGCTGGTACCATAACGTAATGAGCTTATTGCGCAACTGGTTCTTCATTCAAACGGCTGCGGTTAACCCTAACGTGCGTACGGCTAAATTTACCGACGCGCAAATGGGCGAGTTGATCCGTTTTGTGTCATCGCACGAGATTGGCCACACCTTAGGCCTGCCACACAACTTTGGCTCGAGCTATGCTTTCCCCGTTGATTCGTTACGTTCAAAATCATTTACGGATAAACACGGTACTGCACCATCCATTATGGATTATGCCCGCTTTAACTACATAGCACAGCCCGGCGATGGTGTTACCCACCTTTACCCGCAAATTGGCGAGTACGATCTATGGTCGGTTAAATGGGGATATAGCTACTTCCCCGGAAAGAAAACCGCCGTGCAGGAAAAAGAAATGTTAGATGTTTGGACTAAAGAAAAAGCCGGTAACCCGCTTTATTACTTTGGCCGACAAGGAACCTCTATCGACCCGCGTTTACAAAATGAAGATTTGGGTGACAACGCCATGAAGGCAAGCAACTACGGTATTGCCAACTTAAAAAGGATCCTTCCTAATATCGAAAAATGGACGTACCAAAAAGGCGAGGGCTATGATGACCTGGTAACTTTATACAATGAGGTTATTGGCCAGTATAACCGCTACATAGGCCACGTTACTATGAATATTGGTGGCATGAACGAAAACTATAAAACATACGATCAAAAAGGTGCTGTTTACGGCTTTGTAAACAAAGGCCTGCAGCACGATGCGGTTGTGTTTTTAAACCAACAGGTGTTTACTACACCAAGATGGTTAATTAACAATGCCGAGTTAGCCAAATTTGATAATGGTGTTGTTATTGGCCGCATCAAATCACTACAGGTAAACGCGGTTACCAATGTTGTTAACCCATCGCGCATGGCGCGGATGTTTGACAACCAATCAAAAAATGGTGCTACAGCCTATACAGTTGCCGATATGTTTAATGACCTGCATACAGGAATATTTGCTAAAGGAACGCCCGATGAGTTTAAACGCAACCTGCAACGCGGCTATGTAGATCGTTTAAAAACATTGTTGAACGATGATGCAAGCGCAAGCTTACCGGGTGCTACATCAGCACAACTTGCAAGCTTTGGATTAACACCTATCAACATTGCACTGTCAGACATTAGGCCGATGGTACGTGTAGAACTTGCCAAAATTAGCGCAAGCCTGCCAAAAGGCGGAGATGCGTTAACCACGGCACATTATGCCGATTTACGTTTACGTATTAAAGAAGCCTTAAACCCAACCCGCCCAATTGTTAATGTTAGCGGTGGCGCACCGGTCCGTTTAACAGACGACGCTGCCCCTGCTGACGATAGCTGCTGGCCGGCAACAAAATAAGAGCTGCTTAAAAAAGCAAAAGCCTCCCGATGCAAAATCGGGAGGCTTTTTTATTGCCTTATTTTTTAGAGAATAATTTAAATGTTATTTAAGCTGACTTATGTTTTCAAAAAAAGCGGCTTGCAGGTCAAGCAAAGTTTTAACGCTTACCTTTTCACCATAGGTATCAAAGCAAAGGAATTTTGCTTTTGCATGGTCATTATCTTTCCACTTTTCAAAAAAATTGAAGGTTTCAAAGAAATAATGGTTGGTGGTTATCTTGCTTTTTCCACTTGTTTGCGATGTATTTAGCCTGAAACCAAACGCATCTATCCATTTGTGCACTTTATTGTGCAGAGACCCGTTAAAATTATCCATAGGTTAAATGCTTTTTATTTTTAACGAAAATATCATGCCAAAAGTTATAGCTTAAACGAAATACTTGTTAACAAACGTTGAGTGTTGATGTGGATATCTATAGGTATAATTAGGCGCATTTAAAAGACATTTTATTCCACATAAATAAATTTTGAAACCAAATGTTAATAACTCCGTACAAGACCCTACACTCGCAAAAAAAATATGAAAAGAAACAGACTTTTATTAGCAACTATAGCATTTAGCCTATTAACAGTAGGTGCGTGTAAAAAATCTACAACCCCGGGCCCTCCAGGTGTAAAGGGTGAAAGCGGAGCAACTGGTGCTACAGGTGCTACCGGCGCTGCGGGGCCACAAGGCGCTACGGGTGCAACAGGCGCTACGGGTGCAACCGGCGCTACAGGAACAGCCGGCCCGGCTGGCCCAGCAGGACCACAAGGCCCGGCAGGCCCGGCAGGAGGACCAGTTGGCCCAACAGGTGCAACAGGCGCTACCGGCCCTAAAGGCCCTCAGGGAGAAACGGGCGCAACAGGTGCTACAGGCCCCGCAGGCGCAACAGGTACAAATGGAGCTAACGGTACAAATGGTACCAACGGTGCAACAGGTGCTATCGGCCAAACAGGTGCTATCGGCCAAACAGGTGCAACAGGCCAAACAGGTGCAACAGGCCAAACAGGCGCAACAGGTTCTACAGGTGCACAAGGCCCCGCAGGACCTACAGGTTCTACAGGTTCTACAGGTGCACAAGGCCCCGCAGGAACTACAGGCGCAACGGGACAAACCGGTGCAGCCGGCCAAAACGGACAGAACGGCAATGCTAATGTGCAAAGCTTTTTATTACCAAGCCAGTCGGTAACATTAACAGGTTTAACGAGGTTAAATGTGCCTGCAATTACACAAAGTGTAGTTAACCAGGGTTTGGTTTTGGTATACTTTAGGGTTACCGGATCTGGAACCGGTTATTACGCGCTGCCATACAGCGAAACCGACCGTAATTTAAGCGTATCTAACTACGGTGTTGGTTATGTAGATGTTAAAGCTAACTTTACAGCAACCGGTTTAGACTTTAGGGTTGTGGTTATAGCAGGTACATCACTAACAACATTATCCTTAACACACCCGGGCTTAAACGTGAGAAATTTTAACCAGGTAGCTTCTACCTTTAGGTTGCAATAGCCAACAAAATAGTTGCATATAAATTTATACAACACATTTTAAAAGTTTGTACAAAGCCCTCCCGACAACTGGGGGGCTTTTATATTTTTGTACTGTAACAATCCTATTGTTAGCATATTAAAATATGTAACAATGCTATGATTATTAAATATATAAACCGAATAAAGTGAACATTTGCGTAATAAATGTGTCTATACGATACTGTAAGAGGCCCTTACGTATAAAAAGATTATGAAATACCTTTATTTAATATTAGTAGTAGTTTGTTTAAATACCTTTAATGCGTCCGCGCAGCAAAGGTCAATAAGCGGTACTATTATCGATTCTACCAAACTATCCCTGCCCGGCAGTAATATCAAATTACGTAACGAACTTGGCGATAGCACCGTGACCATAGCAGATGTGAATGGCAAGTTTACCTTCCCATCGGTAAAGGGCTCTAAAATAACGCTTGTTATCAGCTCAATAGGTTACGATGGCCTTATCAAACACTATAATCTTCCTGCGGATGGTAAAGCTGTAGTGCTTTATCCTATATTGCTGAAATCATCTATCAGGCAACTTGGGCAGGTTACCATTGTAGGTGTTAACCCGGTTGTTTTTAAAGAAGATACGGTGCAATATTCAGTATTGGCCTATAAAGTGCGCGAGAACGCCCCTATTGAGGATGTTTTGAAAAAGATCCCGGGCCTTGATGTTGCCAAAGATGGTACAGTATCATCGCAGGGAAAGCAAATAACAAAAGTGCGCGTAAATGGTAAAGACTTTTTTGGCGGCGACGTACAAAGCGCTACCAAGAACCTGCCTGCTGATGTAATAGAGAGTGTACAGATTATTGATGATTACGGCGACCAGGCAAACCTTACCGGTGTTAAAACCGGCGAACCGGCCAAGATCTTGAACTTCACCATCCGTAAGGATAAAAACTATGGTTATTTTGGGCAAGCAACAGCCGGCGACGGCCGTGATTGGTTGCCTAAGCAAGATGGCGCAGATGTTAAAAACGATAATCGATACATTGGCCTTGTAAACTTTTTTAAGTTTAAAGGCGACCAGCAGATCTCGGTTTTAGGTAACCTTAACAATACTAACGTAAACACATTTAGCTATGGTGCCGCAACAGGCGCAGCGGCCGGCGGCGGCGGTTTTGGTGGCGGCGGCGGCGGTCGTGGAAACGCGGCACGTGGCGGTTCATCGGGGTCTACAACCAACGCGAATGGTATTACCAATGCACGCTCAATAGGTTTAAACTTTAGGGACCAATGGGGTAAAACATTGTCTGTATACGGTAGCTATAGTTTTAGCAACAATACTACCTACACAAACTCTACAACGTTGCAAAACAATAACTCGGAAATAAACTCGAGCCAAAGCACGCAAAAGAGCCAGGAAACAAATACACCAACAAACCACCGGTTTAACTTTAACCTGGAATGGAAGCCAGATACGCTTAACTATTTAAAAGTAACCCCAACGTTTACCTACACAGGTACCGATATTACCAGCATCGAAGACCAGTCGTTATCAAGGAAGGGAATCACAAGCCTTGCGTATACATCAAACTCGGTTAGTAATTCAACCGCGCCAAGCTACGGCCTTAATGGTTTTTTTAATCACCGTTTTAAAAACAGCAAACGTAATTTGTTAATTGGGTTTAATGTAAGCACCAATAAAAGCTCGCAGTTTGATAACCCTATAAATGATTATACCGTTGGTGTAACTAACTCGCCGGCAAACCAGGTTATCTACACAGATAGCCGTACCAATACCTATGGCTTAAACATGTCTTACCAGGAACCGATAGGTAAAGTTTCTTTCCTGGAGCTTAATTACGCCTTTAACCACAACTTTACATCAAGCGATAAAGAAACGGATACGCTATACACCAGCAACCCCGACCTTTACCACAATTATGCATTATTAAGTAACAGCTATAATTATACATTTACTACAAACCGTTTTGGCCTAAACTACCGCGTGGTAGAGAAAAAGTATAACTTAACCTTGGGTGTAGGTGCGCAACCTGCAAAACTGGATGGGGTTAACTTAACCAACAATGTATCTACAAGCGTATCTACTTTTAACATTATCCCGGCGGCAAGCTTTAATTACAACTTTAGCAGGAGCCAGGCACTGCGTTTCAACTACAACGGTAGCAGTAACCAACCGGCGTTTAACCAGTTGCAGCCGGTTATAGATTTTTCGAACGCACTGTATCCGGTACAGGGTAACCCTAACTTAAACCCCGAGTTTACAAACAACCTGTCGTTACGTTATAACGCGTTTAGCTTTCAAACGGGTAACATCTTTTTGGTTGGCTTAAACTTTTCGCAAACTGATAATAAGATAGTACAAAACATTATCAATTATGCCCCGAATTTTACCGCAGCCGCAATAGCAGCCGATCCAAGCCTTATAAATTTCAGGAATACTACACTTGTTAAATACCTTAATACAAGTGGTTATTATACTGCCGGTGCTAATTTAATTTACTCTAAACCCTGGAAAGAGCGCCGCTACACTTTAACATTTAATGCTAAAGCTACTTATACCAATAACATTGGTTTCTCGCAAAGTGTAGATTCATTAAACGTGATGACGCCTATAGCAAAAAATATTGCCAAGACTATCAGCTTAATCCCGCGTTTAGGTTTCAGGACTAATATTACCGATATAATTGATGCAGAGTTATACGGAAAATATACCGTGAGCAAAACCAACAATTCGTTAACTACATTAGGGAACCAAAACACAAATATCCGCTCAGTAGAATTAGGCTTAAACGGTAAAAACTATGTTTGGAAAGACTGGACAATTAGCTACGATTATACCAAAACATTAAACTACGGTTACGATGCGGCCCTTAATATTAAAAACCCTAACATTTTAAATACTTATTTAGAGCGCAGGTTTTTGAAAGATCACCGTGGTACTCTGCGTTTGGCAGCATACGATTTATTTAACGAGAACACAGGTTTCGCTACCACTACCAACGGTAGCACTGTTACACAAACTAATGTGAACAGGCTTGGCCGTTACTACTTGCTAACCTTTACTTTGCGCCTGCAAAAATTCTCTGGCAAGGCCCCTTCAGCTGACCCTGGTCGTGGCATGAGAGATGGCGGCGGCAAACCAGGCGGAATGGGTGGCCCTGCTCCTGGCGGTGGTCCATTCTAATTCGTTACAAAACAAAAAACCCATCCGTTTGGCGGATGGGTTTTTTTATGCTTTAATATTTTTAGTTTTTTATAAGTACCGAGTTGACCACCTTTTCCAACTCTTCCAAATCAAAAGGTTTGGCCAAATAAGTTTCGGCACCGGCGTGGTCAGCAAGTAATTGGATGTCACTATTGGCAGAAAAATACACAACGGGTATGTTTTTCAGCACCTCGTCTTTTTTAAGGGTTTGGGTAGCAATAATGCCACCCGCATCAGGGATCCAGTTGTCCATCAATATCACATCGGGCGATATCCCGCTAACTTTTTCGGTAATATCGTTGCAATCTGTAAAGGTAAAAACCTCCCAGCCTTGTTCTTCTAATATATAACTACAGATCGATAGAATGTCTTCATCATCGTCAAAAATGATGATTTTTTTTGCTTTGTCGTTCATGGGTAAGTAGAAAAGTGAAGCTATAAATAAGTTTTAAAAAAAGCAAATTTTTTAATTAGAAACACAAGGCAAAATCAAGTATTATACAACTATGCTTTTTAGTTCCGTAAATAAAAATCCTATGCTTGTATTTTCCTAAAACTCCAGCTCTAGCAAAACCGGGCAATGGTCCGAGTGCTTTGCTTCGGGCAATATCGCGCAACGCTTAATATTATCTTCCAATTCTTTACTCGCCATGGCGTAATCAATACGCCAGCCCAGGTTTTTTCCGCGCGCTCCCGAACGGAAACTCCACCAGGTATAATTGTGCGGCTCTTTATTTACATGGCGAAATGTATCTACAAAGCCCGACTCCACAAAGTTCTCCATCCACTCACGCTCCTCCGGCAAAAAGCCGGATGAGTTAGCATTTGATTTTGGGTTATGGATATCGATCGGTTTGTGGCAGATGTTATAATCGCCGCATATAACCAGTTTGGGATGTTCAACTTTTAGTAAGGTTAGGTACTTGCCAAACTCGTCCAGGAAACGGTACTTGAAGATCTGCCTTTCATCGCCGCTTGAACCTGACGGGAAGTAGGCGCTCATTACAGAAACTTCGTCAAAATCTACCCGGATACAACGGCCTTCACGGTCGAAATCGGGAATACCACAGCCGTATTCGATGTGATTTGGTGTGATTTTGCTAAATATCGCAGTGCCGCTGTACCCTTTCTTCTCGGCCGGGAACCAATAATGTTTGTAGCCTAATGCATCAACCAGCCCCAATTCTTTTATTACCTCTGGCGTGGCTTTAATTTCCTGTAAACATACCACATCGGCATCGGTAGCCTGCAGCCAGGCCAACCAACCTTTACTAATGGCAGAACGGATGCCGTTAACGTTATAAGTTATGATCTTCATCTTGTTTATATTATGGTGACCCTGTATTTTTAAGATAAAATGGTGGCAACATTTTGTCACCACGTCAAATTTAAATTGTTTGATTATGAGGGCATTGCAAATATTTGCGTGTGTTCACAATCGTGAACGTGAACATTTGCCTCTTTTTAATGTCGCACCAACAAGGGTGAATAAGAATATTATGGTGAGCCCGACAAACCATTGTTGCTATCCTATTTTACTTTGGGCCAAAGTAAGTCGTCCATCTGTTTACACTCCTTTTTGCTTAGTAATTCAACCGTCATTGGGATGTTGGTATCCGGCCTGTCGTTGCCGTCTTTTTTAACTGCAGCTATTTGGTCTACCATATCTATCCCGGTTACTACCTCGCCATAAACAGTATAGTTTTGATCCAGGTGCGGTACACCACCAACCGTGGTATAAATATCGCGCTGCCATGTTGGGATCTTGCGGCCTTTTAGGCGGGTCATCTCTAAAGTATCCAGCTTGCCGCTTGTAAAGCGCTTGCCTTCTACAATATAAAATTGGCAGGCGCTCGATGCTTTTTTAGGGTTATCATCGCGTGCCGCGGCTAATACACCTCGTTTGTGGAATAAGCTATCGCGAAACTCGGCAGGCACTGTATATTTTAGATCGCCGTTGCCCAATTCTGCACCTGCTTTATTCTTTGCCGTATCGCGAGAATCAGGGTCGCCGCCCTGGATCATAAAGTTTTGTATCACCCGGTGGAAAAACGTTCCGTTATAAAAACCCTGTTTGGCAAGTTTTATAAAGTTATCGCGGTGCAGCGGCGTTTGATTATACAGGCGGATGATTATACTACCATAGGTGGTCTTGATGCGCACGTACTGGTTCTTAGGTGGTTTGGCAAAGGCCATGCTTATGGTAAGCAGCAACAAGCAAAAGGTAAATAATTTTTTCATATGGTTTTGGTTTGTCCGTCTAAAATTCCCACTCCATTTCCGACTCAAAATAGTCAATTATCAGCGATTTTATCAGCATTTCCTGTTCTAATATGGTATAATTGGGTACGGTTTTTACCAGCTTCCAGTGCGGCCAGCCATCTTGGTCAAGCCCTTCCAATTCGTAAAAGCCCATCTTGCTGAAAAGCTTGCAATTGGCAATGTGCATCAGTTCTTCCTTTTGCCTTTTGCTAAATTTTTTAGGTCCCTGGCCCAACTCCTGTACACCAATTAAAAACATTACCACTTTAATATCGGGTTTCTCGTTATCAAATTCAGTAGAAATGCGTTCTTGCAGGGCGGTCCATTTCAAATTAATTTCGGCAGGTTTCATATGGGCAAATATACTGATGTGGCGCGGTTATCAGTGTTTATCCTGACATCCAATTAACAACATTGTTACGTATTTAAAATATGATTAGCATTTTATTAACTACTTTTGCGTTGTATTGCTAAATGTATAGCTCGTTTTGAAAAAAAGCACGTACCATATTTTTTGCGCATGGGCGCTGATGCTCTGTTTTATAACAGGGCAGTATATGGTATTTGCCCACCAGCATAACATCACCAATACTATACACGCTAAAAACTGCACTGACTGCCATAACACCTCAAAGCAGGACGTTAAAGAAAAATGTCAGCTTTGCGATAGTATGCACCATACTTATATGGAGCTGCCGGGCAATAGCCAATACGCGTCATTTACGCCTGCTGCTCATACCTTCATCACCTTTGAGTATGATTTCAAGAGCCTCACCCTCGTACTATCGCAAGGACGTGCTCCACCTGTAGTTTCATAATACTACCCATCTTTTAACGCTGCATTACGTGGCATTTTCTTGTATTTTTAACTTATTATTATGAAACTTAAGCATATATATTGTTTTATATTTTTATTCGTTCAGCTTTCTGCATTTGCAGGTGTTATAGATTTTAAGGGTAAAGTTGTTGATGCTAAAACCAACGAGCCTTTAATCGGCGCAACGGTAAGCATCCCCGATCTTCGCCTTTCTGTTGCCACCAATGGTAACGGCGAGTTCTCCTTTAAATCGATCCCGGCAAAGGGCCATTTTGTGGTGCAGGTACAATCCCTAAGCTATAAAACGATAACCCAAACTATAGATTTTTCATCCGGCGAGCCATTGGTTTTCGCCCTGCAGCCCAGTGTTATCGAATCGCATGAGGTGGTTATAACAGGCACGCCTATAACATCGGGCAGCCGCAGCAACAGCACATCGGCATCGGTAGTTACCAAAGAGCAATTGCAGGGATCATCCACAAATTTAATTGATGCGTTGGCAAGGCAGGTACCGGGCGTAAGCCAGATAACCACCAGCCAGGCCATTTCAAAGCCGGTTATTCGTGGTTTAAGTTACAACCGGGTGGTTACCCTAAACGATGGCGTTAAGCAGCAAGGCCAGCAATGGGGCGATGAGCACGGTATAGAGATGGACCAATTTGCGGCAGGCCGTGTAGAGGTATTACGTGGTGCTGCATCACTACAATATGGTTCGGATGCATTGGGTGGTGTTATTAATGTAATAGACCCGCCAACACCATCAGAAGGTAATATTGCCGGCGAGGTTTTAACCAATTACTCTACCAATAATGGGCTAAGCAATACATCGGTAATGCTTAGCGGTAACGAAAATGGTTTTGTATGGAGAGGCCGTGGTACATACCAAAATGCGTATTCGTTTAATACACCTGCGGGCCGTTATATTAACAGTGGCTTTAACCAAACCAATGCGAGCGGTATGTTTGGGCTGAATAAGTCATGGGGCTACTCGCATTTAAACTTCTCTTACTTTAAAGACAATATTGGTTTTTATGATGCCGAGCCGGGCGACAAGCTTTACAACGATAGCAAAAGCCGCACTATTGATTACCCGCGCCAGGACATCCGCCATTATAAAGTAGCGTTAAACAATAACTTTCAGTTTGGTGGCAGCTCTTTAAAATTAGATCTCGGGTACCAGAAAAACCAACGCCGCGAGTTGGAGGACAACCCTACGCCAAACCTTTTTTTCGACATGAATACTTACTCGTTAGATGCTAAGTATTACCTGCCCGAAAGTAACGGATGGCACCCTGTGATTGGTTTAAGCAGCAGCCTAAGCCATAGCGTTAACCTTGGCAAGGAGTTATTGATCCCTGCTTACGATGAATACAGCACCGGTGCATTCGTTTATGCTAAAAAGGTATGGGGACAAAATACATTTAGCGCAGGTGCCCGTTTCGATTATATCAAAAACAAAGGCAAAGCCCAAAACGATGAGGCCGGTGACCCGGTATTTGTTGGGTTTGATAACAAGTTTTCTAACGTGAGTGCCGCTTTAGGTTACACCCACATCTTTAACGATGTATTAAGCTTTAAGGCAAATGCGGGTTCTGCTTTCCGTGCGCCAAACCCTGCCGAGTTGGGTTCTAACGGTGTACACGGAGGGACAAGCCGCTATGAAATTGGTGATGCTAACCTAAAGCCTGAAAAGAGCTACCAGGCGGATGCGACATTAGAATATGGTTCGGGCTTTGTTACCGGTAGTTTTGGGATTTATGAAAACTACATACACAACTTTATTTATGCCTCAAACACTAATAAAGAGCAAACTACTGTAGTTGACCCGGGTACCGGCTTGCCACGGCAATTTGATACCTACCGCTATGGCCAGGTAAATGCTAACCTTTACGGCTTTGAAGGTAACTTAACCCTGCACCCGGTATCATTCATCCATTTCGAGAATACGTTTAGCTATACCGAAGCAAGGAACACCACGTTCGACAGGCCATTGCCTTTGATCCCGGCAGGTACGTTGCATAATACACTGCGTTTCGAGCCAAAAGTTAAAGGAATTAAAGACTTTTACTTTTACGCCGGTATCGACAACTTTTTTAAACAAAACCGTGTTGACGCCACCTTTGAAACACCAACAGATGGTTATACTTTGCTTAACGCTGGCATAGGCGCAACATTTAACCTTGGTAAGCAGCCTTTTAAACTTTATGTATCGGGTACCAACCTTACCAATAAAGCATATTACGATGCCCTTAGCCGTTTAAGACCGGGCCGATACAGCCAGGAAGACCCAACCTACGGGGTTTACAACATGGGCCGTAACATAACCTTTGGGGTTTACATACCCTTTGGGACCAATAAATAAGTACAGTTAGTTAGTTTAGTTAGAAAGAGAGCCCCGGAATAGTTACCGGGGCTTTCGCTTTTTATTGGGGCCGGTTGATTCCTAATATCTCCAAATCTCTCTTTAACTTTTCTGGCGAGGTGAAATGGATGGATTTGATGCCAAGCTTTTCTGCCGCTAAAACATTGCGTAGATTATCGTCAATAAATAAAGCCTTATTTGGCGAAACATGATACCTGTTCAACAATAACCGGTAAAAGGCAGGCGTAGGTTTACGCATTTTCTCCGTTCCGGATACTACTATGCCGTTAAACCAATTCAGGAAAGCGTAACGCTCCAAAGCCACCGGGAATGTTTCTGCCGACCAATTGGTGAGCGCGTAAATTTTGTACTTATCGCTGTCTTTTAACTGTCTAAAGATCTCTACAGTCCCTTCAATGGCATCGCCAAGCATCTCGTTCCATCTGCCGTAAAAAGCGCGGATATGTTCTTCATGCTGCGGATGTTGGGCTACCAGCAGATCAGTACCTAGCTGTAAAGAGCGGCCTGCATCCTGCTCTTCGTTCCAGTCGGGCGTTGCGATATTAGCCAGGAAATCTTTCATTTCCTGTTCTTCAGTAAATAAATTACGGTATAGGTAGTGCGGGTTCCAGTCGATAAGTACCGCGCCAAGGTCGAATATGATGGTGTTGATCATTTCTTCGCCGCTTTCTGTTTTTCAAACTTCAGTTTAAGCTTTTCTTTATTGTTTTTCTCGGGTACTTTATAATCGCTTACAACCGAATCCTTATTCAGGTAAAGCACCAGGCTTTTGGCATAAACCGTGTCAATCCCATCCATCTTGCGGATAATCTCGTATTCAAAGTTCCTTTCGGTAACACCGGTACGCTGCGGGTATTTTAACAAACCCAACGCCTGTTTGTAGGTAAGCCCTTTTAACTTACGCGTAGCCAATAGGTCATCTATCATCCCGGCTCGTTTTGGGAAGGTGATGCCATCGCCTTCGTCCCAACCTTCGGTGGTGAATTTTTCCTTTTTTACATCACAGCCGGTGAGCGCAACAATAAACGAAACAACAGTAATAGCCTTTAAAAGAGCACTTTTAAACATGGTAATATTGCTAAGCATTATTTAGCAAATATCCTTTAAATTCTCCAAAGCTAGTACCTAAACTTGTTGCGTAATGCGCTTTTTGCTGCAGGTCGTTTACCTGCTCCGGGATATTGATCTTGTCTGCTTGCTCCGGCGTAAACACATCAGGGAACTTGCACGGATGAGCGGTTGATAAAAACACACCTGCCGTATCTTTAGCACCATGTTCCTGCTGATAAGCTTTCAACGCTTTCCATGCAATGGCGGTATGCGGGCAGGCTATGTAATTGTATTCTTTAGATATAGCTTCTATCGATTGCACAGTGTCTTCATCGCTATAGGTATAGCCAACGATCAGTTTTTTAAGTGCTTCGGGGGCTTCCTTAAACAGATCGGCAATACGTACCCAGTTGCTTGGGTTACCTACATCCATGGCGTTTGATAGGGTTGCTACAGATGGCTTTGGCTGATAAACCCCTGTTTTTAAAAACTCGGGTACGGTATCGTTGGCGTTGGTAGCGGCAATGAATTGCTCAATAGGCAGGCCCATTTTCCAGGCTAACAAACCCGCGCCGATATTACCAAAATTGCCACTTGGAACGGCAAAAACCACCTTGCTAATGCCCTCGCGAAGCAATTGCGCGTAAGCATTGAAATAATAGAACGTTTGCGGGATAAGGCGGGCGATATTGATAGAGTTAGCCGATGTAAGGCGGAACTTCTCATTCAACTCGTTATCTGTAAAAGCCTGTTTAACCAATGCCTGGCAATCATCAAACGTGCCGTCAATCTCCAGCGCGCGGATGTTTTGGCCGTTGGTGGTTAACTGCAATTCCTGTACCTGGCTCACTTTGCCTTTCGGGTATAAAATAGTCACCCGTGTATTCGGAACGCCTAAAAACCCAAGGGCAACAGCACCGCCGGTATCTCCCGATGTGGCTACCAGTACGTCAAGCTGTTTTTCGCCTTCCTCTAAAAAGTAGCCCATTACGCGGCTCATGAAGCGTGCGCCGAAATCTTTAAACGCCAGTGAAGGGCCATGAAAAAGCTCCAGCACGTAAAAATTCTCTTCAAGCTTAACTACAGGCGCGTAAAAGTTGATCGCGTCATGGATGATGGTTTTCAGATCATCCGCAGGGATATCATCACCCAAAAAGTTTTGTGCCACGTGGAACGCTATCTCGGGCAGGGTATACTGGCCCAGGTTGTTCAAGAATTTATCATCAAGCCTTGGGATGCTAACCGGCATGTATAAACCTTTATCCTGCGGCATGCTGTTAAAAACCGCCTCTTTAAAACCAACCCTCAGGTCTGTATTGTTAGTGCTGTAGAATTTCATTTTTGTTTATTTTCTCCGAGCGTCATTGCGAGCGATAGCGTGGCAATTTTCGATAAGTAGGTTGCCTACTTTTCTATCGAGGATTGCTTCGTACCTCGCAATGACGCGCGTTTTTTGACTTTTAACTTTTTTATTTTGACTTATCACTATCCCAAAACCCTTGGCCCGGCATCATTTATAGTTGATACGTAACCGTTAGATCCTATTTTAATATTAGTTAAATGTTGCTGTAGTTTCTGAGTGATACGTTTGGCGGTTTCCTCATCGCGGGTAAAAGCGAATACCGAAGGCCCCGAGCCGGAAATACCGAAGCTTATCGCGCCGAGCTCCATTGCCATTTCGCGCATCAGGTAAAAATCGGGGATCAGCATGCTTCGTACTGGCTCTACCAGTACATCTTTCATGCTGCGCCCTATCAAGTCAATATCCTCCATAAACAAACCACTAACCAAGCCGGCAATGTTGCCCCATTGGGTTACCGCATCTTTCATCTGGATGTTTTTGCGGATGATCTGCCTTGCTTCCCTTGTCGGTACATCCACGTCAGGGAACACGATGGCGCACCATAAATTGGCCGGGTGCGGTAAACGTACAACATCTAAGGGCTCGTAACTGCGAATTAGCACAAAGCCACCAAGCAAAGCCGGCGCAACATTATCCGCGTGCCCATGACCACAGGCCATTTCTTCACCCTTCATTGCGAAGGGTAGCAGGGTTGATGGGTCGGTATCATCGCCTAATAATGTCTTTATCGCAAACAAACCCGCAACGGTACTGGCAGAACTGGAGCCAAGGCCACTACCTATCGGCATTTTTTTATGCAGTTCGATGTCGAGACCGATATCCAGCCTGTCGATACTGCGCAGGTAATGCTCCACACTTACGCTAACGGTATTTTTTGCCGGGTTAAGCGGCAGCCTGCCGTCATCCCCGGTAATTTTGCTGATGGTGATGCCTGGTTTATCGGTTATGCGCATAATTACCTCGTCGCCCGGTTCGTTCACCGCGAAGCCCAGCACATCAAACCCGCAAACTACGTTGGCAACAGTGGCAGGTGCAAATACGTGGATGCTATCCAATGTTTTTGCTCCTGCTGCTGCCGGTTGCTTTAAATCTTGTATATCGTTACTCATATTAATCCTATTCATTAACACACCCCTGCCCCTCTCAAGAGGGGAACCTGTGCTCTGTCTTTTTTATCTTGTCTCTTGATTCTAAAAATCTTGCCTCTCTTAATTAGCCCCTACATTTATCAGATCGGCGAATACGCCTGCGGCGGTTACTTCGGCACCGGCACCGGGGCCTTTTACTACCAACGGGCGTTCTTTGTACCTATCGGTAGTGAATGAAATAATATTATCGCTGCCGCTGAGCATATAGAACGGGTGGCTTTCATCAACACTTTGCAGGGTGATGGTTGCTTTGCCGTTTTCCAGCTTGCCTATGTAACGCAATACTTTTTTATTTTTTTCGGCCTGTTGTTTCAGGTTGGTGAAGAATGCATCTTCGGCTTTAAGGGCCGCGTAAAAGTCATCTACGGTTTGTGCTTCTAAACAAGCTTTTGGCAAAACGCTTTCTATCTGCACATCGGCTTCTTCCATTTCGTGGCCGGCATCGCGGGCAAGGATCAGGATCTTACGCATAAAATCTTTACCGCTCAGGTCATCCCGGGGATCCGGTTCGGTATAACCCTTTTCCTGGGCTTCTTTCACCACATCGTGGAAATTGGCATCGCCTTTAAAATGATTAAAGATGAAAGATATGGTACCCGAAAGGATGGCCTCGATCCGCTGGATGCGGTCACCGCTGCTCATCAGGTCTTTCAAGGTGCGGATGATCGGTAGACCTGCACCCACGTTTGTTTCGTAAAAGAAATCGACCCCGTGGCGGCGCGCGGTATCCCTAAATGTTTTGTACTGCGCAAACGACGCCGAGTTGCCTATTTTATTACAGGTTACTACCGATACGTTCGCTTTAAAAACATCCTCGTAAAACGCGATAGGCGCAGGGCTGGCGGTGTTATCAATAAATACACAATTCGGCAGGTTCAGTTCTTTTATTTTGGCGATGAAAGCCCCTAAATCAGCTTTGTGATCTGATGCCTGCAGATCGTCCTGCCAGGTATCTAACGACAAGCCATCAGCATTAAAAACCATTTTGCGGGTATTGCTTATACCAACTATCTTCACCTGGATGCCATTATTCTTTTGCAGGAAATCTTTATGCGCGTTCAATTGGTTGAACAAGGTTTTACCGATGTTGCCTGTACCCAAACAGAAAGCATGAAGGGTTTTAGTCAGTTCGATAAAGAAGGCATCGTGCACGGCATTCAGGGCTTTAGCCAGATCGTGCGCCGAGATGATCACCGAGATATTATACTCTGATGAACCTTGTGCAATTGCCCTTACGTTTACACCATTACGGCCAAGCGCATGGAACAGCTTGCCGCTCATGCCCGGGGTTTGTTTCATGTTCTCGCCCACTACGGCTAATATGGCCTGGTCTTTTTCTACCACCAATGGCTCCAGTTTATTGGCCAATAGCTCCAGCTCAAACTCTTGTTCTATTAAAAGCTTTGCTTTATCAACCTCGTTTGGTTGCACCGCAAAGGTGATGCTGTGTTCTGATGAGGATTGGGTAATGAGGATGATATTGATCTGCTCTCTCGCCAATAGCGAAAACAACCTGCCGCTAAAGCCGGATTTACCCACCATGCCGCTGCCCTCTAAATTAAGGATGCTGATATTATTGATAGACGAGATTCCCTTGATAGGCAAAGTAGATACTTTACAATCATGACGGATAACCGTTCCCGCAAAAGTAGGTTCAAAAGTGTTTTTGATAACGATGGGAATCTTTTTCAAAAACGCCGGGATCATTGTTGGTGGGTAAATAACCTTCGCGCCGAAATATGAAAGTTCCATCGCCTCGGTATAAGTAAGCTCCTCCAACGGAAATGCTTTTTGCACCATCCGCGGGTCGGCAGTCATCATCCCGTTTACATCCGTCCAGATCTGGATCTCTTCGGCATTTAAGGCCGCGCCAAATATCGCCGCGGTATAATCGCTGCCCCCACGGCCAAGCGTTGTTGTTTGGCCGGCGTCGTTACCTGCAATATAGCCGGTAACAATTAGCAGCTTCTCGCTATTTTCTCGGTAAAAGGTTTTGATAAGCAGGTCGGTTAGCTCGCTGTTCACTTTAGCGTTACCAAATGAATTGTCGGTTTTGATCAATTCTGATGCATCAACAAAAAGCACATCTTTAAAATGTTGTGCTGCTATTTTGCTCACCATAATAGATGAACAACGCTCTCCAAAGCTCAGGATCTGGTCGCGGGTTTTGGGGGTAAGTTCGCGCAGGGTAAGTACGCCCTGCAGTAATTCCTCTAACTGGTTAAAGTGGATTTTTAAACGGGTATAGGCAGGGTTTTGGTTCTGCACATCAAGCAATGCTTTAACGGCATCAAAATGGCGTTTTTCCAACTCGGCTAATTGCGCGGTAAATTCTTTGCCGTTTGCAGCATTCTCGGCCATCGATACCAGCAGGTTGGTTACCCCGCCCATGGCAGATAATACCACTACCGGGCGGCTGCCGGGTTTATCCTCGTCCTTTAAAATATCCAGTAAAGTTTTGATGCTGTTTACCGAGCCTACCGACGTGCCGCCGAACTTTAGAATTTTCATTTTTAGTATCTAATTAAATGCTACCGTTAGCCTCACCTAAATCCTCTCCAAAGAAGAGGACTTTTAAACTTCCTTCACCCTCTCCTTTGGAGAGTGCAGGGGGAGGCTATGAGGCCAAAAAAAAGCCTTCCTCTTTTCGGAGGAAGGCTTTCATTTGGTTTTGTTTATGTTTTTACACCATACGATTATCTTCCTCCGAAATATATCCCGATGGTAATAATGGTCGTAATGGTTATGTTGTTAATTGTCATATATATTATGTCGGTAAAGTAAGTAGATTTTATTTTAAATACCAAATGTAAATTGGTTTTATTTTTTGAATGGCTTTTATCTTCCTAAATTGCGGCCGTATGCAGGGACTGATAACAAAATCAACCGGGAGCTGGTACCAGGTAAGAAGTGGCGACGAAACCATCGACTGCCGGATCAAGGGCAAATTCCGGATCAAGGGGATTACTACCACCAACCCGTTAGCGGTTGGCGACGTGGTTGATTTTGATATGGAGCCCGAGCAAGGCACCGGTATTATTACCAATTTGCACCAGCGTAAAAACTATATCATTCGTAAGTCTATCAATCTTTCCAAGCAAGCGCAAATCATCGCATCCAACCTGGATAGGGCCTTGCTGGTTGTTACGCTTGCCTCGCCCCGCACCTCTTTGGGTTTTATTGACCGTTTTTTGGTTACCGCTGAGGCTTACGATGTGCCCGCCTGTTTAATATTTAATAAGCTTGACCTGTTCAGCGAAGAAGGTTTAGAGATCTTGGCCGATTACCAGGCTATTTACGAGAACATCGGCTATCCATGCTATTCTGTTTCGGCCTTGGAAGGGACAAACATCGACCACGTTCAAGAATTACTGAAAGATAAGGTGACGCTTTTCTCGGGCCATTCGGGGGTAGGCAAATCAAGTTTGATCAATCGTTTACTGCCCGATCTTGACCTACGCACCCACATGGTATCTGAATGGAGCGACAAGGGGATGCACACCACTACCTTTGCCGAAATGTTTGAATTGCCGCAGGGCGGATTTATCATAGATACCCCCGGCATCCGCGAGTTGGGTGTAATAGATATAGAAAAAGAGGTGTTAAGCCACTTCTTCCCCGAAATGCGCCAGCGCATGAACCAATGCCGTTTCAATAACTGCCGCCATATAAACGAACCAGGTTGCGCCGTGTTGCAGGCTTTAGAAGATGGCGACATTTCATTATCCCGATACGATAGCTATTTGAGTATTTATAATGGGAACGATACACGTGCGTAAGCGA
Organism: Mucilaginibacter sp. 5C4; assembly: GCF_034345625.1. Lineage (NCBI taxonomy): Bacteria > Pseudomonadati > Bacteroidota > Sphingobacteriia > Sphingobacteriales > Sphingobacteriaceae > Mucilaginibacter > Mucilaginibacter sp. 5C4. Next base: position 422,934 of record NZ_CP133775.1, read on the forward strand.
GCAGGGCGGTAAGAAGCAAGAGACAGGAAGAAAAAATATCTAATAACATTAAAACAGGGTCTTGATTCTTATGTCTTGACTTCTTGATTCTATTCTATGAGAGCAGTAATACAACGGGTTTCAGAAGCATCATGCAAGGTTGATGGCAATATTACCGGGGAAATTGGTATTGGTTTTTTGGTGTTGTTGGGCATTGAAGACGCCGATACCGATGAAGACCTGCAATGGCTTGCCCAAAAGATAACCGGCTTGCGTGTGTTTAGCGACGAGAATGGGTTGATGAATAAAGCCCTTGCTGATATTAATGGAGAAATCCTCCTCATCTCACAATTTACCTTATTTGCTCAAACAAAAAAGGGTAACCGCCCGTCATTCATCCGCGCGGCAAAGCCGGATAAAGCTATCCCGATGTATGAGCAAATGATACAAACGCTGGCAACCATCACCGGCAAAAAAATAGCCACAGGTATTTTTGGTGCCGATATGAAAGTGAGCCTGGTTAACGATGGCCCGGTGACCATTACGATTGATACGAAGAACAAGGAATAACAGCCTCACCCAAAGCCTCTCTAAAGGAGAGGGCTTAAGATTTGCTTTTCCTTCCTCTCCAAAGGAGAGGGCTGGGGTGAGGCGCAAAAAAGGCCGGAGCATTCGCCCCGGCCTTTAAAATAATACTAATTTTTATAACTATTGAACCTCAAAAACATTGCTGAAGCTGCCACCATCGGGGTAGTAACCGGTGATGATAAGTCGGCCATTTTTTAGGCTGGTGATCACCCTGTCCATATCGGCAACACTGCTGATAGGCTGCTTGTTGATAGACGTAATAACCGAACCTACCGGGATCTCGGTATCATCAAAAATACCACCTGCACGTACCTGGGTTACCACAACACCCGTGCTTACTTTAAACTTAGATTTTTGCGCTGCATTTAACGGCTGGAAGCTTGCGCCCAGTTTGTTAAACAACTCGGCTGCTGATTTTGAAACCGCTGCTGTTTTATTTACCGGTGCTTCTGCTTTTAGGTTGATGTTGAAATTCTTTTCAACACCTTCACGTAAAACAGTAATATTTATTTTATCGCCCGGTTGCAAACGTGCAACGCGCTCTTGCAGGTCAGATGATTCGTAAACCGGGTTACCTTCCACTTTGGTGATGATATCGCCGGCTTTAACACCTGCTTGTACTGCACCGCCACCTGTTACCAAGCTGGTTACATACAACCCATTTGTTTTATCGCTGTTAACTTGTTTAGCCGCTTCCGGGTCGCTTAGGTCGGCAAAGCCGATACCTACGTAACCACGTTTAACAGTACCGTATTTTTTAATATCGTTCAGTACCTTTTTAGCCAGGTTGATAGGGATAGCGAAACCATACCCTTCGTATGAACCCGTATGCGATGCGATAGCGGCGTTGATACCGATAAGCTCACCAGCAGTATTCACCAATGCGCCACCGCTGTTACCGGGGTTAATAGCTGCATCTGTCTGGATAAAAGATTCGATACCTTTTCTAAGCGTAGGGCTGTCCTGCTGCCTAACAGGGTATGGGCTGTCCTCGTCATCTTCGCGGCCTATGATATTGATGCTACGGCCTTTTGCGCTTACGATACCCGCTGTAACGGTTGAGTTAAGTTTAAAAGGGTTACCAACAGCTAATACCCACTCGCCAACACGTACCGCGTCAGAGTTACCCAATTTTACAATTGGCAGGTTCTTGCCGTCAATTTTGATTAGGGCAAGATCTGTATTTGGGTCGGTACCAATCACTTTTGCTTCAAAGCTGCGGTGATCATTGGTAACGATGGTGATCTTCTCCGCTTTAGCAACCACGTGGTTGTTGGTAACGATGTAACCATCAGGAGAAATAATTACACCCGAGCCGGAAGCCATTTGCGGGCCTTGCGGGCGCATGCGCTGGCCGAACATCTGCCCAAACATCTGCTCCAGTTGGTCCTGCTGACCGTTACCTTCCGATTTTGTAGAATACGTTGTGCGGATATAAACTACTGCGGGCGTTACATCTGCCGCGGCCTGTGTAAAATCTACCGAACCGGCAGACGAGGTAACAGGCACATTTAAACGGTTGCTGGCGAAGTAAACTTTTTGTTTATCCTCTAAACTCATGCTGTCGGCATACTTGTTTTCTACAAGTTTGTATACGCCTAACGCCATGGCACCACCCACAAAGGCGGTTAATAATGTTAAACCAATTTTTTTCATATTTTTAATCACTTTTCTTTTACGTTATTAATATTGGAGTTCAAATTTAATACCATATATACGATATAATCAATAATAAGGTATATGTAATTTTGTTAAAAATTGTTAAATTAAGGGAGTCATCGGGCTATATTTGTCATATATAGTTATACTTTGATATTTAACGACTAATATAAGCAACCATTGTGCAAATAAATTTTTATAAATACCAGGGTGCCGGCAACGATTTTGTATTGATCGATAATCGCGACAGCGCCTTAAAAAACCTTGACAAACAGGCTGTTGCAAAACTATGCGACAGGCGTTTTGGCATTGGTGGCGATGGGTTGATGCTATTAGAGAACGAGCCGGGTTTTGATTTTAAGATGGTTTACTATAATGCCGACGGCAACGAGGGCAGCATGTGTGGTAATGGCGGGCGTTGCATCGTAGCCTTTGCCAAACACCTGGGCATCATTGCCAATGCGACAAAATTTCTGGCTACGGATGGTATCCACCATGCCAAAATTTCAGATGCCGGTAATTGGGTTAGTTTGCAAATGATAGATGTTGCCGATGTTGGTAAAGATGGCGAAGCTTATGTCCTTAATACAGGATCGCCACATTACGTAAAATTAGCCACCAATTTGGAAGTTAAGGATGTTTATAGCGAAGGATACGCCATTCGCAACAACCCAACTTACAAACAGGATGGCATCAACGTAAATTTTGTAGAAAAAAGCGGCGAAGGGTACTTTGTACGCACCTTTGAGCGTGGCGTAGAGAACGAAACTTATGCTTGCGGTACTGGCGTTACCGCTGTAGCACTGGCCATGGCTAAACATAATCACCAAACAGGCTCCGTTACCACCCCTATAAAAGTATTAGGCGGCGACCTCAACATCCGCTTCGATCACGATGGCGAAAAATTCAGCAATATCTTCTTAGAAGGGCCTGCAGAGCTGGTTTTTGACGGGGAGATAGAGATGTAAAGAACAATGCCTTTTCGCCCGTCATTGATCGATAGCGTGGCAATCCCCTACTTACAGAGCCGCAGACAAGTCTATCGAAGATTGCCACGCTATCGCTCGCAGCAATGACGTTCGTATAAGCCAATCACTATTCACCCAATTAACTACTCACTAAAATATTTATACCCGAAAGTTTTCGGGTATAAATATTTTACATTACGTTTGGATTTTTTCTCAGCGTAACTTCTAATAATTTTTTATCTATTAGGAGTTAATGTTACGCGTAGACAGCACCAAACCTTGCCAAATAATTTATGCCATTGCCCGGCACGATTACCTGTCGTACGTTATAGAGCCGCATATTGTTCAGCTGAACCCCAACGGTGAGTTTTCTTTTACCCACCAGCGCTTATTCTCAAACACGGCCGAGGAATTTACTCATTGCATTGATGATACCGACCGTAAACTCATTAAGATACTGGAGGAAATTGAGCAGGGTAACATCATCAAAAAATATTATAAGAAACCCATTCGCCCGTTCGAGTTTTTTGCGAAGGTATTTACCGACCAGCTTTTTGATACCATCCGCCCAAAAATTGAAAAGAAACTGGTAGAGGCATTGGCCTTGATAGGCAGCGGTAACAAGCAGATATACCTAATGAGCAAGGAGGGCTACCCAGCCGGCCGTAAGGTGCATATTGCAGATGAGCCCGCTTCGGTGCTATTCCACTTTAGGCGCAACGAAGAGGAGATCCGCTACTTCCCTACCATCAAATACCAGGGCATGCGTATCGAATTTATGTTTAAAGATGCCGAGGTTATTTGCAACCACCCTGCCTGGATGCTGTTGGACGACACGCTGTATTATTTTGATAAAGAGATAGAAGGTAAAAAGCTACAGCCCTTTCTTAATAAACGATTTATCTCCATCCCAAAATCATCCGAGCAATCATACTTCGAAAAGTTTGTTGCCCCGCTGATAGAAAAGCATAACGTTTACGCCGAAGGGTTTACCATCAATACTGAGAAGCATGAGGCAACCGCTTTCCTGAAACCTATTTACGTAGAGGGCGGCACATCGCAGCTGCAACTATATTTTAAATATGCCGGTTATATTTTCCCTTACGGGGATGGCAGGACAATTTCCGTACGCATGGAGAAAACAGGCGACGATTACCTGTTCCATCGCATCAAACGCTCAGTAACCTGGGAGAAAGGCAAACTGGCGCAGTTAGAAGCTATGGGGCTAAAAACCGTTTCATCTTTATTCCAAAATTTGGAAGTTGCCAACCATCACGAGGAGGGCGACCGCTCGTTTCCCGTTTTTGAGTGGCTTAATCAGCATCACGACGCGCTAATTGAAAAAGGCTTTGAACTGGAACAACCCGATGGACAAAAGCGCTACGTATTCGGTAATACCAAAATAGACCTGGAGATAAGTGAGAATAACGACTGGTTTGATATCAACGCCGTGGTTTACTTTGGCCCGTATCGCATCCCGTTCATCCAGCTAAAAAATCATATCCTCAGCTATAAAAAAGAATTTATACTCCCATCGGGCGAGATAGCCGTTATCCCCGAAAGCTGGTTCTCGCAATACGGCAACCTGCTGCATTTTAGCGAGGGTGGCGATGAATTAAAGCTCCGTAGGCACCATATAGGTTTAGTTAATGACCTAAGCGACGGCGAAATGGCCGAAGTTGCCATGACCCGCAAGCTGCAAAAACTTACCGATTTTGAAGAAACCGAAGATGTACCTATGCCGGTAAATTTTGCCGGTAGTTTGCGCCCGTATCAAAAGGCGGGTTACAACTGGTTCCATTTTTTAAAGGAATACCACTTTGGCGGATGCCTGGCGGATGATATGGGACTTGGTAAAACCATCCAGACGCTTGCCCTGCTGCAAAAACATAAGGAAGATACCGAGGAAGTAGGAAGCAAAGCCACATCGTTGGTGATCATGCCAACCTCGCTGATCTATAACTGGCTTAACGAGGCTAAAAAATTCGCGCCGCAATTGAGGTTGATGGTGCACACCGGGGCGTTCCGTTATAAATCGGTAGAGGTTTTTGCCAATTATGATGTGGTGATCACCACTTACGGCATCAGCCGGATAGACATCGAAATGTTTAAGGCCTACTTTTTCGATTATGTAATATTGGATGAGAGCCAGAACATTAAAAACCCTTCTTCGAAATCATTCCAGTCGGTAAGGCAATTAAAATCGCGTTTTAAACTGATCCTGAGCGGTACGCCTGTAGAGAACTCGGTGAATGATCTTTGGACACAGATGTCGTTCATTAACCCCGGCTTATTAGGTACGCAGCAGTTTTTTATAAACGAATTTGTTACGCCGATAGAAAAGAAGAAGGACGAAGACAAAGCCCGCAAGCTGCAGGCCATCATCAAGCCTTTTGTATTGCGCCGTACTAAGGAGCAGGTAGCCACCGAGCTTCCTCCAAAAACCGAAACCTTGCTGTACTGCCAGATGAGCGAGGAGCAAGCCGAGGTATACGACAAAGTAAAATCGGAATACCGGAATGAATTGCTACGCAGCATTGAGGATGGTACCTACGCCAAAACCCAGATCCAGGTGTTGCAGGGCTTGATAAAATTGCGCCAGATCGCCAACCACCCATCTATGATAGATGCGGACTACGAAGGCGATAGCGGCAAATTTGAGAACGTTACCCACACCCTTACCAATGTTTTAAACGGCGGGCACAAGGTGCTGGTGTTTTCGCAGTTTGTAAAGCAGTTGACCATATACCGCAACCATTTTGATAAGGAAGGCATCCCATATGTTTACCTGGATGGCAGCACGCAAAACCGTGGCGACGTGGTAAAACAGTTCCAGGAGGATAAAAAGACAAGAGTGTTCTTAATATCTATTAAAGCAGGTGGCGTAGGCCTCAACCTAACGGAAGCCGATTACGTTTTTATCCTGGACCCATGGTGGAACCCTGCTGTTGAGCAGCAAGCTATTGACCGCACGCACCGCATCGGCCAAACTAAGAACGTATTCATCTACAAATTCATCACTAAAGACACCGTAGAAGAAAAGATCCTGGCCCTGCAGCAACGCAAACTAAGCCTGTCCCGCGCGTTGATCACCACCGAGGACAGTTTCATCAAATCGCTTACCGCGGATGATATTAAGGAGATATTGGGGTAGTGCCTTAAGTCAATTTCTGCGCCCGGCTTTGTAAAATGTTCACGTTCACGATTGTGAACACAGAGGGTTTTTTATAAATAGCTCATTATCAGGTATTCTTAAATTCAAATGGTGACAGTATCGTGCCACCATTTTATGTTTAAATATTATAGTAACATTTCCTTCCCCAAGGAGGATTAGGGAGGGCTTTCTGCGCCTTGTTAACGCCCTTTAAACGCCCTTAGAAAGCCACCCTGCCATCACACCATCCATCGTCTCCCTCGCTAAGGATGGTGTTTAAAAAACTTAGCCAACAAAAAAGGCTGATGAAAACATCAGCCTTGATCATATCTAAATTATTTCTTCCCTATCCTATAAAGCTTGCCGCTATCGGTCAACCCGTAAAGGGCGCCATCTTTACCGGTTACCAGGGCACGCCAGCGTTCGTTCTTATCTTTTAGCAAACGCTCTTCGCCAACTACTTTATTAGCGCGGATAACCAGCCTTGCAATGTGCTGGCCGCTTAAGCCAGCCACAAACAGGTTGTTTTTCCACTCGGCGATATTGCCGGTGTAAAAGGTGATGCCGCCCGGCGATATAGTTGGGTCCCAGTAATAAATTGGTTGGGTAACGCCTACTTTTTGCTGGATGCCGTCGCCTACTTTTTCGCCGCTGTATTCAATACCATAGGTAACTACAGGCCAGCCAAAGTTACGTCCCGGTTTTATGATGTTGATCTCATCGCCCCCGCGTGGGCCAAATTCCGCTTCCCAAAGTTCGCCGGTTGCCGGGTTCCAGGCCAGGCCATCGGGGTTGCGGATGCCGTATGCATAAACCTCGGGCAGGGCGTTGGCTTTACCCGTAAACGGGCCACCTGCAACGGCTTTACCCGCTTTGGTGATGTGGATGATTTTACCGATGCCGGCGCTCAGGTCCTGCGCTTTCATGCGGATATCGTTGCCGCTGCGTTCGCCCGTACTGATAAACAGGTTGCCTTGTTTATCAAACACAATGCGGCTGCCATATTGCAAAGTGCCTTTATAAGCAGGCGTGGCGCGATAGATCACTTCTACATTTTCTACCTTACTTTCATCTGCCGATAACTTGCCTTTGGCAATAGCCAGTAACGAACCACCATCGGCTTGTTCGGCATATCCCCAGTAGATCATGCGGTTAGTGGCAAATGCCGGGTCGATGGTTACATCCAGCAAACCGCCCTGGCCTTTAGCAACTACCGCTGGTAAACCGGCTATTTGTTTATCAAAGTCGCCGGTTGCTTTTAGTATGCGCATGGTGCCACCCTTTTCGGTTACCAAAAAGCGGCCGTCGGGCAATACGTGGATGCCCCATGGGTTTTTTAAGGTGCTGTTTATTACCCTTGCAGTGTATGGCGTTTTTGTTTTTATGCCACCTATCCGTGTTTGCCCGCGGAACGCAGGTTTATAAGTACTGTTGGGGTTTTGGGTTTCTACCGGTGCAAGCGTGGTATCGCGCTGCGCAGCATAACCTGCCGATATAGTGGCAGATAAACCCATCAGCAATAAAGCTTTTTTATAGTGCATCATCATAAGTAAATAGTTTTAAAGTTATACCATATTTGGTTTTAATGGCAGGCGTTGGTAACATATAAAATACCTTTTAGGGGTTAAGGCAGGCGCAATATATCAATTCATTTTCTTTAGGGGGGGGCATGGCCACAAACAAAACTATTTGCCGCCTGTATTAACAGCATATTAGCACAATTTTAAAAGCATGGTTAAAATTACTACCTATTACTCCCCGCTTATAGCTTGCTTTTTGTAACATTGCACAAATTTTAAGATTGACAGCCTCCGCAAAAAAAACAGTTTCGTACCTTATTAAAGCAACCATACTTGTTTTAGCGGGCCTGTTTATATACAATAAGTTTTTAGGAAAGAATGATAGCCTTAAACAATTCGAGGCATTAATAGCTGTCATCAGCCGAAACCAGGTCATTTACACGCTATTGGCAGTGGTGTTGCTTATGGCTATAAATTGGTTTCTGGAGAGCCTTAAATGGCAGTACCTTGCCAAAAAGTTAACAAAAATTTCTATCTGGGTAGCTGTTGAAGCAGTTTTTTGCGGGCTTACCTGGGCTGTTTTTACCCCCAATCGTATTGGCGAGTATGGCGGCCGCGTAATGTTCCTGCCAAACCGTAAACGCATCCACGGTGTGTTTGCCATGGCCGTTGGTGCATTCGCCCAAAACGTGATCACTAACCTCGTGGGCATAACCGCTTCTTTGTGGTTCATTTATTATTTTTTGGATGTTAATATCTGGCTTTACCTGTCGCTTTTGGCACTGTCTGCGGTATTTTTAGGCCTGTTTTTGGTGTTTTATTTCAACATTAAATGGCTGGTGGGTTTGCTTGATAAAATTGGGTTCCTTAAAAAGTATCATCGCTTTTTTGAGATAATGGGGCGATATAACATGAACGAACTTTTGGTGGTAATTGGCTATAGCCTTGCCCGTTTTTTTGTATTCTCGTTCCAGTATTATTTGATCATCCATTTGCTATTGCCTACTATCCCGTTTGCAGAGATGATGTTAACCGTATTTGTGTTCCTTTTTATCCAGTCGGCAATACCATCGCTCGATCTTTTAGACATTGGGGTACGAAGTTTTACGGCAATGCACCTGTTTTTATATATAACCAACCAGCAAATAGCTATAATTGCAGCGGTATCGTGTATCTGGTTAATTAACCTCATCATCCCTGCCATAATAGGTTCAGTATTTGTTTTTAAAATGAAGTTTTTTTGACCGCACTGTATAGCATTATCTCTTTATTACTTACGGGCCTGTACCTGTTAGTTGTTGCCTACCTCATAAGGGGATGGGCCGCGTTAAAACGCCCACCCATCAGCACATCCGGCTTTACAACCAAAGTTACTATCCTTATTGCCGCGCGTAACGAGGCCGCACGCATTCGCCTAACCATAGACGATATCATCGCTCAGGATTACCCTAAACAGCTTACCGAAATTATTATCGTAGATGACCACTCTACCGATGATACCGCTAACATCATTCGCAGTTATGCCGCACAGGGCGTAAAGCTTTTACAGCTTAACGAGGATAAACCACTAAACTCTTATAAGAAAAAGGCCATTGCCGAAGCCATTGCCCTGTCGCAAGGCGAACTAATGGTTTGTACCGATGCCGATTGCCGCATGGGTACAAAATGGCTGTCATCTGTAGTTGGTTATTACGAAATGCACCAGCCGGTAATGATCTCGTCGCCGGTAACTTACTTTGAAGAGAAAAGCCTGTTCGAGCTTTTACAAACCCTGGAGTTTTCCTATCTGATAGGTATTGGCGCGGCTTTTATAGGTAATGGCCGTGCATCAACCTGTAACGGGGCTAATTTTGCTTACCGTAAAGATGTGTTTTATGAGGTTGGGGGCTTTAAAGGGATAGATGATCTTGCCTCCGGCGATGACGAGTTGCTGCTGCAAAAGGTGGCAGAGGTTTATCCGCAAAAGATAGCGTTCTTTAAAAACCGGGATGCGGTGGTATTTACCCATGCCAAACATACCTTGCAGGGTTTTTTGCAGCAAAGGCGCAGGTGGGCGTCAAAATCTACCCGTTATAAAGATAAAAAGGTGGTAGCGCTGGCTGTTTGTATCTGGCTCTTCAACCTGTCGCTGCTGGTAAATGCGGGATTAAGCTTTTACAGCCTTGTTTATCTGAAGCTTTTTTTGGTGCAGTTCCTGTTAAAGTATTTGATAGAGGTGGCTTTTTTATTACCTATCACAGCCTTTTTTAGGCGCTCTAATTTAGTGAGCCTGCTTATATTACTTGGCCCCATCCACATCATTTACTTTGTATATGTAGGCCTTATTGGCAATACCCGCAAATATGCCTGGAAGGGGCGTATTGTTAAATAGCATTGGCAAATTTCCCATCGGTTAAAAAAAGCGATACATATCCTTTAAAAAAGGAATATTTCGCTATTTTACGCTGCCTAATTTAATAATGCAAAATAACAACGATAGTTCTGGCGAAGATGAATTGATCAGACTGCTGCTTAAAAGGCAGTCTGAGTTGAATTCCCTTTTGGAAGTAACAAGGGCTATAAACAAGAACACCTCAACCTCAACATTAATCCAAATGCTGGAGGTTATCCTCAAAAACTATTTACAGGTAGGAAAATTCCGTTTCCTGATAGAAAAGGATGGCGCATACAGCTGTATCTCTAAATATGGCGGCGAGATCGAAAGCGCCGTTACCCTAAACCACCTCTGGGAGCATTTAAGTAAAATTAAAGCCCCTGCCGAGCTTACCAGCCATGCCGATAAGATATTAAGCAGGTATAATTATTTTATCCCTATTTACCACAAAAACAAAGCTTTAGCGTTCGCGCTCATCGGAGATTTTAATACCTCGGGCGATATGTTGAACAATGACCTGAACTTTATCCAGACATTGATCAACGTTATTGTGGTGGCGTTAGAAAACAAAAAACTTTTTCGCGAACGCCTGCAAGCCGAACGTTTTCAGCGCGAAATGGAACTGGCTGTTGAAGTGCAGAACATGCTGATACCGCTTAGGGAGCATAAAGAAGACAGCGTAGAGGTTGGTGCCCGTTACCTGCCCCACCAGGACATAGGAGGCGATTATTTCGATTTTTTCCGCATTAACGAAGCCGAATTTTTATGGTGCGTTGCCGATGTATCGGGCAAAGGGATTTCTGCTGCGTTGCTGATGGCAAATTTCCAGGCAAGCCTGCATGGCCTGGCGGCGATAGAAGAAGACCTAACTACGGTTGTGGAGCGGTTAAACAAAATTATGATCAGGAATACCAAAGGCGAGCGTTTTATAACGCTGTTTTTGGCCAAGTATAACGAGCGTACCCGTAAGCTTAACTATATTAACGCGGGCCATAATCCAACTATATTATATTCGAACGGGGAAGCCATCCCGCTGAAACTGGGTACCACAATGATAGGCGCCTTTGATGAATTGCCATTTTTAAACGAAGGCGAACTTGACCTGGAGCCGGGCAGCCTGCTATTTAATTATACTGATGGTTTAATGGATCACGAATCGCAAAACGCCAAAAACTGGAGTGAGGAAAAGCTGCTTGAATTTGTGATAGCCAATGGCGAACTTACCCCCGACGAGTTTAACGAGGCCCTGATGAACCACATTAACCAGGTTGTAAAAGGTAAACCTATTGATGATATAACGTTGCTGACGTTGCGGATCTCTTAGGCCTACCCGAACAACAACCCAAACACCTCTTCTATCCTGCCCACAACTTTCACATCGATGGTATAACGCGACAGGTCGAGCCGTTTTTTATCTTTCGCGGCGGTTGGCATATTGTATTTAGAGATAAAGATCTGCTCGAAGCCAAGCTTTTGCGCTTCGGCTATTCGCTGTTCCACGCGGTTAACGGCACGGATCTCGCCCGATAAACCTATCTCACCCGCGAAACAGGTTTTTGCCGGAATGGGGATATCCTCGTGCGAGGAGATAATTGCCGCTGCCAGGCCCAGATCAATAGCGGGGTCCTCTACACGGATGCCACCGGTGATATTAAGGAATACGTCTTTAGCACCAAGGCGGAAACCACAGCGTTTTTCTAATACGGCCAGCAGCATGCTCATTCGTTTGGTGTCAAAGCCCGTAGCGGTTCGCTGGGGCGTTCCGTAAGCGGATGTGCTCACCAACGCCTGGGTTTCTATCAGCATTGGCCTCAAGCCCTCTAACGTGGCCGATATGGTGATGCCGCTTAAGGGTTCGTCCCGTTGGGATAATAAGATCTCTGATGGATTAGACACCTCGCGCAAGCCCTCGCCCAACATCTCGTATATGCCGATCTCTGATGATGAGCCGAAACGGTTTTTGATGGTGCGCAATATGCGGTAAACGTGGTGGCGGTCGCCTTCAAACTGCAGTACGGTATCAACCATGTGTTCCAATATTTTTGGTCCGGCTATCATGCCATCCTTGGTAATGTGACCAATTAAAAATACCGGGGTAGATGTCTCCTTAGCAAAACGCAAAAGCTCGGCAGTACATTCCCTCACTTGCGATACACTACCCGGGGTTGATTCCACATGCGATGAGTGCAAGGTTTGGATAGAATCTATCACCAGGATATCCGGCTGTAATTCCTCTATCTGCTTAAATATGTTTTGGGTTGAGGTCTCGGTCAGGATGAAACATCCTTTTCCAAATTCCTCTTTTAATTCTTTATTCTTTGCCCGTTCCTGTTGGGTATCTAATGACACCAAACGCTCCGCACGCATCTTTATCTGGTGGTCGCTTTCCTCGCCGGATACGTATAGCACTTTTACATTAGGCATATTAAGCGCCAGCTGCAGCATCAGGGTTGATTTACCAATACCCGGTTCGCCTCCTATTAAAACTAATGAACCGGCTACAATGCCACCACCTAATACCCGGTTAAATTCTTTATCGGGCGTAAGCAGGCGATGTTCTTCTTTAAAAGTGATTTCGCCCACCTCAACCGGCTTGTTGGCACGTTGCGATGATGCAGGGCTTGCCTTCCAGTTGGGTACAGATGCGTTCGATTTTTCTAAAATTTCTTCAACAAAAGTATTCCATTGCTGGCAGCTTGGGCATTTACCCAGCCACTTGGCCGATTCGTAACCACAGCTTTGACAGAAATAAGCGATTTTAGATTTAGCCAATTTGATATTTGATTTAGAAGTACAACCGTTTTGCCAATAAAATTAGCAATTATAAATGAATGCTGCAAATAGGGTGGCTTTATAGAGTGTTAGAAACAAAAAAGAGCAGATGCTATTAACACCTGCTCTTTCAAAAACCTGCCTTAGGGCAATTTATAACTTAATCTCTTCGTCTTTCGCAGAGAAGAAATGGAACTCGGTGATCTGGTAAGCAGGGTTGCTTTTCACCTTTATCCATTGGTTGTATTTAAAGTACCATTTCATTTGGCGGTTAAATAACCCCTTTTTAATGTATGCCTCAATGTACGGGTGTACACAAAGCGTAATGTTTTTCTCGTTTTGCTCTTCAAGTATGTAATTGAAGTTTGTTTCAATATCATCTATCAGCAATACTGTTGGCCTTATAGTACCGGTACCGCCACAAGCAGGGCAAACCTCGCTGGTAACAATATTCATTTCGGGCCTTACACGCTGGCGTGTAATTTGTATCAGGCCAAATTTGCTCGGCGGCAAAATGGTATGCTTGGCACGGTCGTCCGCCATTTGGGCTTTCAGGTAATCAAAAAGCTCTTTACGGTTGGTTGGCTTGTGCATGTCAATAAAATCGACAACCACTATACCACCCATATCGCGCAGGCGCAACTGGCGTGCTATCTCTTTGGCGGCTTCCTTATTTACCTGGTACGCGTTCTCTTCCTGGTTCTCTTTATTAGCTGTACGGTTACCGCTGTTTACGTCAATAACGTGCAAGGCTTCTGTATGCTCAATAACCAGGTAGGCGCCACCGGCAAGGTTTACCGTTTTCCCGAAGGTCGATTTGATCTGCTTATCCACACCATGGTGCTCAAAAATAGGCTCTTTGTGTTTATGCAAGCGTACAATGCCCTCTAAATCGGGAGATATCTCGTGTATGTACGACCTAACCTCTTCATACATACTCTGCTCATTCACATAAATATGCTGAAAATCGGGGTTTAAGATATCCCTCAGGATGGTAGATGTACGGCCAATTTCACCTAAAACCTTTTTAGAAGGTTCGGTGCCATGCAGCTTGGTAACAAATGTTTCCCATTTGGATATCAGGTCTAACAGATCCTTCTGCAACTCGGGCACACCTTTACCTTCAGATACGGTACGTATAATAACGCCGAAATGCTTAGGTTTAATGCTTTCAACCACCTTACGCAGGCGGTTGCGTTCCGTATTGCTCTTGATCTTTTTTGAGATAGATATCACCTCAGAAAAAGGCACAAGTACTACATACCGGCCTGCTATTGAGAGGTCGGAACTTAAGCGGGGGCCTTTTGTTGAAATTGGCTCCTTGGCTATTTGTACAGGTACAAGCAGGCCTTTTGATACTACATCAGAGATCTTGCCCCCTTTGTTAATATCAGCTTCCGGCTTAAAGTTATCTAAAAGCTTCGATTGGTACCCACCGCTACGTACTTGTTTTGTAAGCTTAAGCAGGCTTTGTACCTGCGGCCCCAAATCAAGGTAATGCAAAAAGGCATCCTTCTCATAACCTACGTCCACAAATGCGGCATTCAGGCTCGGCATAATTTTTTTAATGCGGCCTAAATAAATATCGCCAACAGTATAATTGTTAGTGATATGCTCTTTGTGGAGTTCTACAAGTTGTTTGTCCTGTAATAATGCAATAGTAGCCCCGTTGGGGGATGAATCGATAATTAATTCTTTTATCAATTGCTACTCCATTTCTTAAAACGGTGCAAAATTGCACCGCGAGTTAATAAGTGGGTAAAAAACTCACATAAAAACCCCGGCACAGGCCGGGGTAATAAACTACCTAAGTAGCCTATTTTTTCTTATGTCTGTTTTTTCTTAAACGCTTTTTGCGTTTGTGGGTAGCCATTTTATGTCTCTTACGTTTTTTACCGCTTGGCATAGTAATAATGTTTAAATGTGATTATTTATTTCTTTAATTCCTTTATATACTCATCAATGCGCTGCCCTGCAGAAGGGTCGCCCATAATATCTTTGCATTTTTCATAAGCGGCAATCGCTTCTTTCTTTTTACCCAGCTGCTTATAGCTTTCGGCTAAATAAAAGTATGGTTCAAGCTCTTCTTTTTGCGCAATAAGCGTTTTAAACCTGTCAACCGCTTTTTCGTACTGGCCGCTCTTCATGGCAAACATGCCTAAATTTAGCAGTGCGTCGTGGTTATTAGGGTCTTGTTTTACTACATCAAGCAAAAGTGAAATACCCTGCATTGGCATAGCGCCGCCATTTACATAAGCAACACCTAAACCTGTCTTGGCCTCAAGGCTGGCAGGCTGTAGTTTGGCAGCATTTTTAAATGCATCAACTGCATTTAATATATACGTACCCTGTGCCGATGTATCTTGCGACAACTTGTAAGCAGCATTAAAACCTTTACCTGCGTCTAACCAATCTGCCATGGCATTGCTTTTTTGGGCAATATCCAGGTAGTAGAAAGCTGCCGGGGCGGGCTGTGCAACGCTATCCCATATTTTGGCTATTTGCCTTTTCAGGGTAGCTTTGTCAGCATCGCCTGCTGTTTTAAGCTTATTTTCAAGTGTGCTTATTTGTTTTGCAACAGAAGCATCAATATTGACCTTGGCCGAAGCTGATACTGTAGCCACATTTATGTTAGCGTTTGCCTTAACCATTGGTGCAGCGCCCGCAGCAGCCTGGCCACGTTTTGCTTCTTTGGCTTGCGACAAACCCTTAACCGGTAACGAATACAAATAGCCCATAATAGCAACTACTGCTACAACTACAACTATCTGTTTAACTTTCATACTAATTATTTGGTTGCGTTAGTTGTTTTGTTACCGCTTCTTACTTTCTCAACAAAAGTTTTAGCCGGTTTAAAACTTGGTACAAAATGCTCAGGGATTATAATGGCAGTGTTTTTTGAAATGTTACGGGCTGTTTTTTTAGCTCTCTTTTTAACTACAAAGCTACCGAAACCTCTTACGTATACGTTTTCGCCGCCAACCATTGAGGTTTTAACTACTTTGAAAAACGCCTCAACAGTTTCCTGCACGTCCACTTTTTCTATTCCTGTTTTAGATGAGATTTCAGCTATAATTTCTGCCTTGGTCATATCTTGTTTTCTTTTATTTAAATGTATAAATACTTAACTGTTTTGGGGTTGCAAAAGTATCGCTTTAAAATTAAAGAATAAAATAAATAGTAGATTTTTTTTCGAAGGGGGCAAAATGGGCATTTTTCAACCACAATTATGATACTCAGATGATAAGGCGTTACTTTGCAGAAGATGAATTTTAATGCCGAACTGGTAAACTGGTATAACAATAATAAACGCGATCTGCCCTGGCGCAATACTACTGATGCTTATATAATATGGCTGTCTGAAATTATATTACAGCAAACCCGCGTAGAGCAGGGTATGCCCTATTTTTATCGCTTTGCGGAAAGATACCCAACCGTAACTGCCTTTGCAGCAGCGCACGAGGACGAAGTGTTACGATTATGGCAAGGACTGGGTTATTACTCGCGAGGGCGTAATATGTTAAAGACGGCGCAGCTGGTTCAGGAAAAATACAATGGTGTATTCCCGGTAAAATATGATGAGCTGATAAAACTTAAAGGTATAGGCGAATACACAGCTGCCGCAATTTCCTCATTTTCGGCTAACGAAGCGAGGGCGGTTGTAGATGGTAACGTTTACCGGGTGCTGGCGCGATATTTTGGGGTTGATGAGCCGATAAATTCGCCCAAAGGCAAAAAAATGTTCCAGCAAATGGCGGATGGACTGCTTAATAAGGAGCAACCGGCAGCGCATAACCAGGCCATGATGGAGTTTGGGGCGATGCTGTGCAAGCCAAAAAAACCTGCCTGCGGTATTTGCCCTTTAAGAGTAGGGTGTGTTGCTTTCAAAACAAACGCAACTGGATATTTGCCTGTGAAATTAAAGACGGTTAAAATCCGAAAGAGATTTTTTAACTATATGTTAATTTCTGATGGTAAAAAGGTCCTGATTAACAAGCGCGGCGAGGGCGATATTTGGGCAAATATGTACGATTTGCCATTGATTGAAACGCCTGAATTAATGGAGGCTGTTGAGGTTTTAGCCCTGCCGCAGATGAATGTTTTTGGACGGAATGTTGCCTTAAAGGATAATTCGGCTGTAATTAAGCATGTATTAACGCATCAGCATTTATTTATCAGGTTTTTTGTGTTGAAAGATTTTCCCGAAAAACTGCAGGAAAGTTGGTTTATTACAGATGTGGAAGAGTTGGAAAACTTAGCGCTCCCAAAAGCTATTTTTATATTTATAAAATATTTTTTTAATTTTTAAATAATTCTCCGTTAATTTATAACATGTCTGGAATTAATAAAGTAATACTGGTTGGGCATTTGGGAAAAGACCCTGAAGTACGCCATTTAGAGGGTGGGGTTGCAGTGGCAAGTTTCCCGTTAGCAACGTCTGAAACATTTAACAAAGACGGCCGTAAGGTTGAACAAACCGAATGGCACAACATTGTAATGTGGCGCGGCCTTGCTGATGTTGCAGCTAAGTTTTTACAAAAAGGCAAACTGGTTTATATAGAAGGTAAGCTGCGTACACGCTTTTTCGAAGACAAAGACGGTATTAAAAAATACACTACCGAAGTAGTTGCTGAGAACTTTACCATGCTGGGCCGTAAAACCGATTTTGAGAATGATAGCTCTGCTAAACCAGCCCTTAAAACATCAGACACCGACGGTTACCGCAACAATGATGCAGACGACCTTCCATTTTAACCAATCATAATTCTATCTTTAGATAAATAACGAATATCGAATGATGAAGCATAAATTTTATTGATCGATACCATCTTTTTACAAATAAATAATGCCGCGTTAAATTAGCACCTCAAAGCCTGTGTAAAATACCTTCATGAAAAAATTATCTCTACTTATTATCGCTCTTGTTTGCTTTACTACCGTTAACGCCCAAAATATCGACAGGAGTAAATTTATTAAGGACAGTCTCGATCTATACATTAACAAAGCCCTCACCAACTGGCGCATCCCGGGCGTAGCGGTTTGTATTGTTAAGGACGGTAAAATTATACTGGCTAAAGGCTACGGTATTAAAGAGCTTGGCCTACCCGGTAAAGTAGATCAGAATACGCTATTCATGATAGGCAGCAATACCAAGGCCTTCACGGCAACTGCATTAGCTATGCTACAGGCCGAAAAAAAGATCTCCCTTGATGAAAAGGTAACCAAATATATTCCCGAATTTAAGCTGGAGAACAAGCCTGCAGGCGAAATGGCCATAGTAAAAGATTTGCTGAGCCACCGTTTAGGTTTCCGCACCTTCCAGGGCGATTTTACCTTTTATAATACCAACCTAAGCAGGCACGAAGTAATAGAAAAGCTGGGTAAAATGAAGGCCACTTATCCCTTCCGTACTACATGGGGATATACTAATTCGGCATTTTTAACAGCTGGCGAGATCATACCGAGGGTTACCGGCAAACAATGGGAAGTGTTTTTAAAGGAAAGCATTTTTGCCCCGCTTGGGATGACCAATACCCTTGCCCTTACTGCCGAAATGCCCAAAGCGCTTAACCGTACTGTTCCGCATACCTTAATTGATGGCAGGCTATCAGCCATTCCGTATTGTAACATTGATGGCCTGGCTCCTGCTGGAAGTATCAGCTCATCCGCAACAGATATGGGTAAATGGGTAATGGCCTTGCTTGATAATGGCAAGGTGGGCAATAAACAGGTGATCCCCGCCGCTGCAATTGCTGCTACCCGCCAACCGCAGGACTTTGTAAGCAGCGTAAGCCACTTAAACGGCGAAATAGGCTTTGAGCTGTACGGCCTTGGCTGGTTTTTGCAGGATTACAGCGGCCGCCGCCTGGTAATGCACGATGGTGGTGTTAACGGTTATGTATCATCGGTTACGTTGGTACCTAAAGAGAACCTGGGCATCGTTATCCTAACCAATACCGACCAAAACTCCCTTTACGAAGCCATGCGCTGGGACATTTTGGATGCTTTCTTTAAAAACAAAAACAACCATTACAACGATACTTATTTGGGATATAATAAAGCGAATACAACCAACTTCCAGGCTATTGACAAGAAAATGCGCGACAGCACATTGCTGAACCTGAAGCCGCAGCTATCTACAGGCAAATACACCGGCAAGTATGTGAACGACCTGTATGGCAGCCTGGAAATTACCCCCGGCGATGCCGGTAATGACCTGGAGATCCGCTTTGAGCACCACCCCAAAATGTTTGCCCGCTTGCAGCCCCTTGGCGCTAACCGCTTCTACGTAACCTTCTCCGATCCGGTATTGGGTAAAGCCATATTTCCATTCACAGTTGTGGATGGCAAGGTAACCGGGGTACGCGTTAAGGTAGCCGACTTTGTAGAGTACAACGCCTACGATTTTAAAAAGGTGGATAAATAGACGCCCATGGTGATGATAAAATGTTCACGTTCACGGTATGAACACATATACTAATATTTGTAAATAACAGATAATTAGATATTTAAAGATTTGACTACTGACAAAACATTGCCACCATTTATTATTAATTTTTTTAGGGTAAAAATTAATAATAAAACCGGCCTATATCCGCACTTAAAACGACCTCGGGTGATACCTGATTGTGACCAATTACAACCAATCCGCCAATCCCAATTTTAAGATCTCTATTAATTGCGGGTCGTTAAATTGATAGTCGTCCGGGATATTAAGTACGATGATTTTCTTTTGGAGGGCATCAAATTGTTGCTTGATGATATCGCGGTGCTTATACTCCATCACAAAAACCACATCTGCCCAATCCATTAATTTTTGGTGAGCTTAATGCGCGCTTTATCACGGGTACCGGCGCTGCGTGCATTATGCAGTTGATGGCCTTTAAATAACAGTTCGGCAGTGGGGCTGCGCCATTGGTTTTTACTGCAGATGAAGAGAAGGTTGGGCACGGTGTATTAACTAACTGCTAAAATACGTATTGCGGCGGTTGCTATTAAAACCATTATAGCAAGATAGAATATGATCCTGCCTTGCGCCCTGTCACTTTCAATATAACTGTAAACCTGCTCGCCATTGGGCAATATTTTTTTACTGCTGAATAAGTGCCAACCAATAAAGGCGCCTAAACCACCAACAAGCAAAGCAAAAATATTAGTATCAGAAGAAAAAGAAATATCGCAAGCTGGGATATGAAATATTTGAGTAAGCTTCTTAATTTTTAATGCGTTTGCCTTGGTGCGGTTATTGTGGTAATTCTAAAGTATAAAAAAACGAGAGAGCTCAGGCTTTCCCGTTAACTTTTCCGGACGGTAGTGTAATTAAATATTAAAATATGGAAACGATTAACCTTTTAGAACGGATCACTAAAATAATTTCTCAAGAGGGTCCCACGGTTGAAGAATTTGGGGAATTTACAATTGTCGTAAATGAGTTGGTCCGCCAAATTAGTGAAAACAAATTATCACATGCCCAACTGCAAAATCTTAAAAATAATTGTGAATTTCTGAAAGATGAAAGATCAATAATGGGGCACATTTTAACCAAACCTTATGGCTATGCTGGTGATTTCCATATTATTGATCGAATTTACACTCAGGATACTTCCGCTAAATTTTCAAAATGGGATAGATATTCGCTTTCGAACTCTGCAGCACAGGCAGTTAGAAATAGAAAAGATTACTTTAAGGAAAAAGTCATGCACAGTTTAAAAGAAGGTGAATCTCTTTTGAATATAGCCAGTGGACCAGCACGTGACCTTTACGAGTTATATAATGAGAATCCAATACTAGATATAAAAACGACTTGCGTTGAAATGGATGAGAAAGCAATTAGTTATGCTAGAGTATTAAATAAACATTATTTAGACAAAATCACATTCATTCAAAAGAGTATTTTTCGTTTCAATACTGAAAATAAATTCAATATAATTTGGTCTGCGGGACTTTTTGATTATTTTGATAATAAAGCATTTATAATGTTACTAAAAAAATTCAAAGAATGGTTAAAAAATGATGGCGAAATAATTATTGGCAACTTTAATGAAAATCACAACCCAAGCAGGGCATATATGGAATTTTTTGGCGACTGGTATTTAAACCATCGGACCGAAGAACAGATATATCATCTTGCAAGACAGGCAGGATATGATCAACTAAACATTACTGTTGGACGAGAGCCAGAAAACGTAAATCTATTTCTCCACTTGCGAAAATAGCACATTCATGACTGTCATAAAACATCTAACTATAAGGAATTTAAACTAAGTACAAAAAAAATGATTATGATGGTTAATGCTTATGTAGTGCTCCCTTTTTCTTGTTGTATTTTTTGTAATTCTTCTATATCCGCTTTATCCTTTAATCTACCAGTGTTAAATTTCGACAATACAAGGTCGCTTAAGTGAAGGAACGGAATTTTTACGCCATCAATATCTGCAATAATTTTTCTCTGATCTGCTTGCTCAAACTCAATCATGCTAATTCTGGTCAGGAAATCTACTTTTTCCGGTTCGTCCCACATCGAAAAGACAATATGTTTTTTAAAATCTAGTTCAGCAATATGCAGTATGTCTTCTTCATCAAAGTTCATTTGTCTTAGAACATCTAACAATTTCAACTTATTTACATTATCTGGCCTTAGCCACAAATCCACATCGCCAGTGCTTCTTGCATAGCCATGAAATATTACAGAATAGCCACCAATTACAATAAAATCAACTTTCTTTAATAAAAGCTCCTTTAGTAAGCCTTGATGTTTTTCAATAAACAGGTTCATCCAGCGGTGATTATTCTAATTTTACCTGTTGCAGTTCTACTCTTTAGGTCTTCCCGACTTACTTGATATACACGTAAAATAAGTTCAACAGTATGTCTTAAACGATCAATAGGTGATTGCTTGATGATATTCTGAATTTCAGTTGCTTTAGCTTCTTCAAATGAGTCGAAAATTCGTATCCTGTCTTTTGTCTTATTCATCACAATACCATTTAGTAAAATATATACAGCTATCAGTATACTATTTGTTTTCCTGTGCCTTCAATAAACACTTATAAAACACTTCTTTTTCCGCATAACGCTTCTTAAGTTTTTCTACTTTGTTCGTTGTAATACTTCTATAGCTTTAATTAGAATCAAACGTAAATATATGTATTTCCTGAATGATATTACGGATTTTAGCCCCATATCAATTACAACCAATCCGCCAATCCCAATTTTAAGATCTCTATTAATTGCGGGTCGTTAAATTGATAGTCGTCCGGGATATTAAGTACGATGATTTTCTTTTGGCGGGCATCAAATTGTTGCCTGATGATATCGCGATGCTTATACTCCATCACAAAAATCACATCGGCCCAGTCAACCAGTTTTTGGTTGAGCTTAATGCGCGCTTTATCACTGGTACCGGCGCTGCGGGCATTATGCAGTTGATGACCTTTAAATAACAGTTCAGCAGTGGGGCTGCGCCATTGGTTTTTACTGCAGATGAAGAGAAGGTTGGGCACGGTTTTTTAAATAGACTGATCTGTAACATTAACAGATGTATGAAATTCACGGTACAGTAAAGTATATACTTTTGTTACTGAATCGTCGGTAGATGGATGTATTTTGTTTTCACTCATCTCTTATTTCCCCTTCCCCGCCATATAATCCAGTGTCAAATTACAAAGCGCCTTTACACCAAGCGTAAAGCCGCTTTCATCCAGATAAAAATCGGGCGTATGGTGCGATGGTGCCGTTAGGCTGTTGCCGCCTTTTGGCATCCCGCCTAAAAAGAAGAATATGCCGGGCACCTTTTGCTGGTAAAAGCTAAAATCTTCGGCACCGGTAACGGGTGGGCGCAGCAATACGTTTTCCTTGCCTGCGGTAGCTTCCAGCGTAGGCAGCATTTTGGCGGTTAAGGCTATATCATTAAACGTAACGGGATATTGGTTACTAAAGGGGATCTGTACCTCGGCTTTGGCGCCGTATGCTTCGGCGGTTTTGGTGGCAATACGTATTACGTTATCGGTGATCAGTTTTTCATCGGCATCGGTAAAGTAGCGTACCGTACCTTGCATTTTAACACTCTCGGGGATGATATTAAAGCGCGAGCCGCCATTTATCAACCCTATGGTAACTACAGCCGGGTTTTCGGTAACGTTGATGTTGCGGCTTACAATGCTTTGCAGGCTGCTGATAATTTGTGCCGATACCACAATTGGGTCAACACTGCTCCAGGGGTAAGCCCCATGCGCCGAGCGCCCTTTTACAATGATCTGCAGGTCTTTTACGCCTGCCATGGTACCACCCGGGCGGTAAACTATTTTACCCACCTCGGTTTGCGAGTTGATGTGCAGGCCAAATATCACATCAACCTTTGGGTTTTCCATTACGCCTTGTTTCACCATTTCTTCGGCACCGCCTTTTTCACCAAGGGGTGCACCTTCTTCGGCCGGCTGAAAAATGAATTTCACCGTACCATGCAGGTCTTTTTTCATAGACGATAGCACCTCGGCCACGGCCATCAGGATAGCCATGTGCGAATCGTGCCCGCAGGCATGCATCACACCAACTTCCTGCCCGTTATATTGTGTTTTTACTTTTGAAGCGAAGGGCAGGTTCACCCGCTCGGTAACCGGCAAGCCATCCATATCTGCACGTAGCGCAACAACAGGGCCGGGCAGGCCTCCTTTTAAGATGCCAACCACGCCGGTAGTGGCAATACCTGTTTTAACCTCGATACCTAACGATTGCAGGTGTTTGGCAATAATGCCCGATGTGCGCACCTCGCGGTTGCCCAGTTCCGGGTGCTCATGAAAATCGCGTCGCCAGGCAATTATTTTGCTTTCCAGCGCGTCGGCCTTAACGCTTATTGTTTTTTTTGAGGCGGTGTTTTGGGCAAAGCCCTGTAGAACGGAAAGACAAAAAAGAAGGGTTAAAAGCTTTTTCATTGCTGCGGGTTTAGTGCAGTAAGATAAACTTTTAACCCTAAAATATAAAATAGGATAATGTAGATGCCTGTTTATAAAATCAAATAGGCGTAACAACAGTACCGTCTACTGCCTTAACGGTAATGGTAAATATCAGTACCGAATTAGGCGGGATAGGGCCATTTGCATATTGCCCGTAAGCTAATGCCGATGGAAGTATCAATTTTAGCTTGCGCCGCGGCATCAATCGGTGGTGTTACCTCTTTTAAGCATAAAGCAAAGCCTAATGCCAATACGCTCAGTATAAATAAGTATTTTTTTATACGGGTAGCAGCTATGGGTGTTTTTTATAATTTTAATTAAAGCTTAACAAATCTATAGTAAACACCAATACTGAATTAGCCGGTATTGCTGTGCCGGGAGATTGGTTGCCGTACCCTAAGGCTGATGGAATGATTAACAGGATGCGACCGCCTTTTTTTATTTTCGGGATTCCTACTTGCCATCCCTTTATTAAATTCGATAATTGACTGGTAAGGTTGGCCGGTTGCGCAAATACACTTCCATTTAAAAGTTTGCCTGTATAATTTACGGTAACGCTACTTGTAACAATAGGGCTGGTACCCGTGCCTTCGGTTAAGACCTGGTAATATAACCCGCTGTCATCTTTTGTAGCGGTAATACTTGGGTTGGCCTTTAAATAAGCCTGGATGGCGGTTTCATCTTTTGCGGCCTGTGCAGCAGCATCAAAGGTATCTCCTTGCTTTTTGCATGATGCAAAAATGGCAACAAATAAACTTAGTATGAGTATGGTTTTTTTCATGTTATTGATAACGTGTAAACTTAAGCAGGTGATACAGTTGTTTTAATTTTTAATTCGTTTAACTGTGTATCAGCAATGGTTGATGGCGAATCGATCATCACATCGCGGCCCGAATTGTTCTTAGGGAATGCGATCACATCACGGATAGAATCGAGGCCTGCGAAGATCGATGTCAACCTGTCGAAACCGAACGCGATACCCCCGTGCGGAGGTGCGCCGTATTCAAAGGCATCCATTAAAAAGCCAAATTGCTTTTGCGCTTCTTCTTTAGAAAAACCAAGGTGCTTAAACATCAAAGCCTGTAATTCACGGTCGTGGATCCGGATAGAACCACCGCCAATTTCGGTACCGTTTATAACTAAGTCGTAGGCGTTTGCGCGTACGTTTTTAGGGTCGGTATCCAATAAGGCGATATCTTCCGGCTTAGGTGAAGTGAACGGGTGGTGCATGGCATGGAAACGCGAGGTTTCTTCGTCCCACTCCAACAGCGGGAAGTCTAACACCCAAAGTGGCGCGAATTTATTTTTATCGCGCAGGCCTAAACGTCTGCCTATCTCTAAACGCAGCTCGTTTAATTGCTTGCGTACTTTATCGGTTTCGCCGGCTAAAATTAATATCAGGTCGCCTTTTTCTGTTTCAAAAGCGGCGCTCCATTTTGCCAGTTCTTCTTCGTTATAAAATTTATCTACTGATGATTTAAGGGTGCCGTCCTCGTTATGGCGGGCGTAGATCAAACCGGTAGCGCCAATTTGCGGGCGTTTCATCCACTCGGTCAATTCGTCAATTTGTTTACGGGTATAGTTAGCGCAACCTTTAGCTTTAATACCAACAACCAGTTCGGCATTGTCAAAAATGCTGAAGCCCTTGCCTTTAACTACATCGTTCAGTTCAACAAACTCCATCCCGAAACGGGTATCGGGTTTATCTGAACCGTATAAACGCATGGCATCGGCATATTGCATACGAGGGAAATCGCCAAGCTCCAATCCTTTTATATTGCGGAACAGGTGGCGGGTTAACCCCTCAAATATATTCAGAATATCTTCCTGGGTGATGAACGACATTTCGCAGTCTATCTGGGTAAACTCCGGCTGGCGGTCGGCACGCAGGTCCTCGTCCCTAAAACATTTCACGATCTGGAAGTAACGGTCAAATCCGCTTACCATCAATAGCTGTTTAAAGGTTTGTGGCGATTGTGGCAAGGCGTAAAACTCGCCCGGGTTCATACGGCTTGGCACCACAAAATCACGCGCACCTTCTGGTGTCGATTTAATTAGCACCGGGGTTTCTACCTCTATAAAATCCAATCCATCTAAATACTTACGGATCTCTTGTGCCATTTTGTGGCGCAAAACAAGGTTGTTGCGGATAGGGTTACGGCGTAGATCTAAGTAACGGTATTTAGCGCGAAGCTCTTCGCCGCCATCGGTTTCATCCTCAATCAAGAACGGAGGGATCTTAGATGAATTTAATATTTCAAGCTCGGTTACGGTAATTTCTATTTCACCGGTTGCGATCTTGGTGTTTTTGTTAGAACGCTCTACCACGGTGCCTGTAACTTTAATTACAAACTCGCGGCCCAGCTGCTTACCGGCTTCACGCAGGTCGGCGTCGGTATCGGTATTTAAAACCAGTTGGGTTAAACCATAACGGTCGCGCACATCAATAAATGTGGTGCCGCCCAGGTCGCGCGATTTTTGAACCCAGCCGCAAAGGGTTACCGTTTCACCTAAATTGCTGATATTTAATTGTCCGCAGGTGTGTGTTCTAAGCATAATTCCTTCTTTTAAAAGTCTGCAAAAGTATGTTTTTAGACCGAAAGTCCGAAAGTCCGAAAGACAGAAAGTGTTTAAAGTACAACAATCACATGTTTTTTCTTGCGGACTTTCCCGACTTACGGCCTTGCGGACATCAAAATAACATATATATTTGCCCCATAATTCTCAAGGGGTGCCTTGCTTTGAGCAATCAAACTGAAAGACAGGCTGAGATCAAACCCATTGTTTTTTAAAAAGTTAAAAGTCAAATTAATAAGTCGCGAAGTGTGCACGCTTTAGATTTTTGATAGGCTTCCAACTTTAATAAAAGAACATGCACCTGATCCGGGTAATGCCGGCGTAGGGAGAGGTAACAAGTTAAGTGTACTGCCATGATACCCTGGTGAGCAGATGGTTTAACTAATTTTATTGTTTAACAATTTGAAAAATTTATTTGCGGCGATTATCGCCCTGCTGCTGCCTGTCTTGGCATCGGCCCAATTTTCCATCAGCGGAAAAGTAACCAACCAAGCCGGCGAAGCTTTGCCCGGTGCAACGGTAACTATTACCAACCCGGCCACCAACACCCAAACTGATGTTAAAGGCAATTACCAAATAGGCGATCTGCCCGCTGGTAATTACACCATTAAAGCCAGTTACATTGGCTACCAAATTACCACCCAAGCGGTAAATTTAACCGCTAACCTCGTTGTTAATTTCTCGCTTACTAATACTATTTTCAGTGCCGAGGAGGTAACCATTACAGCCACCCGCGCGGGCAAAAATTCGCCAACGGCATTTACCAACCTCAGCAAAAAGGACATCCAGAAAAATAACTTTGGGCAGGATCTGCCTTATATGCTGGCCCAAACCCCATCGGTTGTGGTAAGTTCTGATGGTGGTACCGGCATAGGCTATACCGGCATCCGCATCCGCGGCAGCGATGGTACACGTATCAACGTTACCGTTAACGGTATCCCGCTTAATGATGCCGAAAGCCAGGGCTCGTATTTTGTGGATCTGCCCGATCTTACTTCATCTGTAAATAACATACAGGTGCAGCGCGGCGTAGGTACATCAACCAATGGCGCGGGCGCTTTTGGCGGTAGCATCAACATACAGACTAATACCCGCAGGGATACCGGCTTTGCAGATATTAACAACACCGTAGGCTCGTACGGTACGGTAAAAAATACCGTAAGCCTGGGCACCGGTTTGTTAAACGGGCATTTTAGTTTTGATGGCCGGTTATCCAGGATCCGTTCTAACGGGTATATCGACCGTGCATCATCAAACCTGCGTTCGTTTTTTTTGAGCGGAGCTTATTACGACCAGAAGAGTACGTTAAGGCTGAATGTATTTTCGGGCGTTGAGCGTACCTACCAGGCTTGGAACGGTGTGCCCGATTATGTTATTGGCGACCCAACCCGCAAGGATAGCCGCACCTATAATGAACTTGGCCTGATGCCCGACGGCACGTTTTATAAAGACCAGGTGGATAACTACCAGCAGAACCATTACCAGTTATTATACGATAGAAAATTAACCGATAAGCTGGCCTTTAGCGGCGCGCTTCACTATACTAAAGGCTTTGGTTATTACGAGGAATTTAAAGCAGACCAGGCTGTAACCAAATATAAATTAACACCGGTTGTTGTTGGCGGTACGCCTATTACCCATACAGATCTTGCGCGCCGCCTGTGGTTAAATAATGATTTTTACGGCGTTACATACGCTTTAAAATACCAGGCACAAAGTAACCTGAACTTTACACTTGGTGGTGCATATAACCGCTACACCGGTGCGCACTATGGAAATATCATTTACACCGCGCAAAGCGCAGGGATTACACCAAACTATGAGTACTACCGCGATAACGCCAAAAAAACCGACTTCAACATTTTTGGTCGCGGCGAATACAAATTGGGTGATGTAACCCTGTTTGCGGATCTGCAATACCGCCGGATCGATTATTCCTTCTTAGGTTTCGACAGAAATTTGAATAATGTGCAGCAGGACGCCAAGCTGAATTTCTTTAATCCAAAAGCTGGCATCACTTACGAAATAGACGAGCATAACAATGTTTACGCATCATTCGCTGTGGGTAACCACGAACCTAACCGGGATGATTACACCAACTCTACCCCGGCCAGCAGGCCCAAGCCGGAGAACCTTAAAGATTTTGAGGCCGGTTACCGTACCAGCGGCGATGTATTTAAAGGGGGTGTAAACCTGTTTTATATGTTATATAAAAACCAGCTGATATTAACCGGGGCCCTAAACGATGTAGGTTCGGCAACGCGCATCAATGTGGACGATAGCTACAGAGCAGGTATTGAGGTTGACGGCCGCGTGAAGATCACCCAACAATTAAGCTGGGCGGCAAATGCCACTGTAAGCACAAATAAGATCAAAAACCTAAGCCGCACCCTGGCCAGTTATGATGGCGACTATAACCCGTTAACCCCGGTAACGCAAATATTTAAAAAGACTGATATCGCGTATTCTCCTTCATTAATAGTAGGTAGCGAAATAGCATATTCGCCAATACCAAATGGCAGCATCGCCTTTGTAAGCAAGTATGTAAGCAGGCAATTTTTAGATAATACGGGCAACGTTAACCCAACAGGTATCAGTACCTCGCCGGATGTTGCCAATAACCCATACGCCGTTAACCGGTTGCTGAAAGCCTACTTTGTTAATGATGTAAGGCTTAGCTATAACATCCATACCAAAGCCATTAAAAACATTGGTTTAGGCTTACTGGTAAACAACATATTCAGTAAAAAGTACGAGGCCAATGGCGCTACCTATCCCGAGGTGGATAGCGGCGTACTGGTTAATTATAACTACTACTTCCCGCAGGCGCCGCGCAACTTTTTGGCATCTGTTAGCTTAAGTTTTTAAGTTATGCAAAGTTGGGCAGACTTGTTTATAAACCAGGTAAAAGCAACTTCCTTACTGGAATGGACAGCCGTTATTTTAGGCGTGGCCGAAGTGCTGCTGGCAAAAGCAAATAAAGTGTGGCTATACCCAACGGGTATAGCCGCTACTTTAATATCCATATACCTGTTGCTCAACTTCGGGCTTTATGCCGAGTGCCTGCTTAACGGTTACTATGTAGTCATGAGCTTTTACGGTTGGTACTACTGGATAAAAAAGAAAAACGAACCGCCTGTAAAAGTAAGTTACGCCAACCGGCAGGAGTGGATAATTACCTTGCTTATTGTATTTGTAGGATGGGGCGTTTTATACCTTATCCTCGTAAAATTCACACCATCTACAGTCCCTGTTTGGGATGCATGGGTATCATCGACCGCTTGGGCAGGCATGTGGCTTTTAGCAAGGCGAAAAATAGAGAACTGGGTGTTGCTGAACGTAAGCAACCTGTTTGCTATCCCGCTGCTTTATCATAAAAACCTGGCCATGTTTGCTGTGCTAACGCTGATATTGTTCATCGTAGCTATCTTCGGTTATATTGAGTGGAGAAGAATAATCAGAAAGGAAGCTATAAATGCCGGTTAATATAGAGCATCCATCAGCATTACTAAAGCCCGGGTGGGTAGAAACCATCCGCAAGAACGCGCCTGAGGCCGAAAAACTTGGCAAGCTACATCCTGCGCAATTAGAGCTGGTTTACCAGCAACAATGGTTTAACTTGCTCTCGCCCAAACAATACGGCGGACTGGAAACCCCTTTACCCAAACTCATCAAAACAGAAGAAGCCTTGGCCTGGGCCGATGGCAGCCTGGGTTGGGTTGTTACCTTATGCTGTGGCGCGGGTTGGTTTGGCGGTTTTATCGATCCAAACATCGCGCAGCAGATTTATAGCGACAAGCAAGCGTGCCTTGCAGGTAGTGGCGCACCTACGGGTACAGCCACAATTAGCGGAGAGGGTTACATAATTACCGGTAGTTGGAAATACGCTAGCGGGGTGCACCATGCCACCTATATTACGGTTAACTGCAATATCATAGATGGCGATAAGCCCATTTTAGATACGGACGGCAACCAATTGATCTTGCCGTTTGTATTAGACAGAAAAGATGTGCAGCTACTGTCCGGCTGGAAATACATAGGGATGATAGCTACCGGCAGCGATGCCTACTCGGTTAGCGATTTATACGTGGATAAAAGCCGTTGCTTTAAAATAGACGCTAATGCCGCGGTGATCTATTCACTACTTTATACCTATCCATTTCTGCAACTGGCCGAGGCTACCCTTGCCGCAAACCTATCTGGTTTGGCGGTACATTTTATCGACCTTTGCAAGCCCGCTTTCGACTTTAAAGCGACCAACATCCGCCGGGTAGACGCCGCCAATATTTTGGTGATGGATGAAGCTTTACAATTGGCCACTGAATTGCTTAATCAAGCAAGGGCAACCTTTTTTGATGCCGTAGAAACATCGTGGAACAATCCGCAGGACGAGGCGTTGTTAAAAGAGGTAAGTAATACCAGCCGGGTATTAGCGAAAATAGCCCGTGAAAGCGTTGACGAACTTTTCCCTTATTGCGGCTTACTGGCAGCATCGCCCGATACCGAAATTAACCGCGTTTGGCGCGATCTGCATACGGCCAGCCAGCACAGTTTGCTTACGTTTTTAGATTAGGCCTCATCCCAACCCTTCTCCTTTGGAGAAGGGCTAAAAAAGCACAAAGTTCAATGATTTAGGTGGGGCTACTTACTTTTAATTATATGGTAACGCAAATATCACATTGTTTGTAAATTGCATTTGTGATATTTGCGTTTTAACATCTACCCTCATGAAGATAAAAGTACTGCTTACGTTAACGTTTGCTATCGCTGTATTTAGCTTATCCGCACAAAACAAAAAAACAACCGTTCCAGCTTCAACTACACTTCCTCGCCCTAAGTTAATGGTAGGTTTGGTGGTAGACCAAATGCGCTGGGATTACCTGTACCGCTATTACGACCGCTACCAAACAGGTGGTTTTAAACGGATGCTGAACGAGGGCTTTACTTGCGAGAACACACTTATTCCATATATTCCAACTGTTACTGCCGCTGGCCACACCTGTATTTACACAGGGTCGGTACCCGCTATACATGGTATTGCAGGGAATGATTTTGTGGTTCAAGCTACCGGTAAAACGATGTATTGCACGGATGATAGCACGGTAGTGGCAGTAGGCAGTAACTCCATAGCCGGTAAAATGTCGCCACGCAATATGCTGGCAAGCACCGTTACAGATGAATTAAGATTAGCTACAAATTTCCGGTCGAAAGTTATAGGCATAGCGCTAAAAGACCGCGGCGGAATTTTGCCCGGCGGCCATGCGGCAAACGCGGCTTACTGGTTTGATGATGCCAATGGTGCTTGGATCAGTAGCACTTATTACATGACCGAGTTGCCTGCCTGGGTTAAAGCGTATAACGCCACCAAACCGGCCGAGGCTTACCTGAAAAAGGACTGGAATACCCTTTACCCGATAAATACTTACGTGCAAAGCGCGCCGGATAACAGCCCGCGGTACGAGGGTAAATTTAGCGGTGCCGAAACCCCTACCTTCCCGATTAAAACATCCGAATTGTATAAAGGCAAAGCCGGCATGATCCGCTCTACCCCTTATGGCAACAGCATGACCCTGGACCTGGCGAAGGCCGCTATCGAAAACGAAAAACTTGGCGCAGGTTCGGTGACCGATTTCCTGGCCGTGAGCCTTTCGTCGACAGATTACATTGGTCACCAGTTTGGCCCTAACTCGGTTGAGGTGGAAGACACCTACCTGCGTTTGGATAAAGACCTTGCAGCGTTCTTTACTTATTTGGATGGAAAACTGGGTAAGGGTAACTACAGTGTGTTTTTAAGTGCCGACCATGGCGCGGCGCATAACCCAAACTATTTAATTGACCACAACATCCCTGCAGGTGTTTGGAACGAGGGCAGCGTGCTTACGCGATTAAACAAAATGCTGGAGGAGAAATACAAGGTAAAAAACCTGGTTATAAACCTTGGCAATTATCAGGTTAACTTTAACAATACCGCCATTAAAAAAGAAAACCTGAGCAGCGACGCTTTAATATTTGAAACCATCCAGTTTTTACAGCAGGAGCCCGAGATTGCTTACGCGGTTGATATGCAGCGCGTTCAATTGGCAACCATCCCCGAAGACCTTCGCGCTCGCATCCAGAACGGGTACAGTGCCGAGCATAGTGGTACTATCCAGATCATCCTGAAACCGGGATGGTACAGTGGCCACGGCCAAACAGGCACCACCCACGGCACCTGGAACCCGTACGACGCGCACATCCCATTGGTATTTATGGGCTGGGGTATCAAACATGGCAGCCTAACCCGCGAAACCCACATGACGGATATTGCCGCGACCATTGCCCAGCTATTACACATCCAGGCACCAAATGGCAATGTTGGTACTGCTATTGGCGAAGTGCTGAAGTAGGTTTAGTCAGAAAGACCGGAAGTAGGAAAGACCGAAAGTCAGAATGACGGAAATGTTGTGTTACATTTATAAACTATTACCGCCGGTTAGCCCGGTGGTTTTTACTTGCGGACTTACGGACTTTCCGACTTACGGACTAAAATCATGAAAAAATACATCTCCAAATTCCATTACCTTACGCAGGACCTGCCCAACCGTACGCACATTGAGCAAGCCCAAACGGCCTGCGAGGCAGGGGCGAACTGGCTGCAGTACCGGTGCATGAGTAAAGGCGATGAGGAGATGATTGCCGAACTGCACCAGATAGCCTCCATTTGCGATGACTGGGGCGCAACGCTGATCCTTGCTAACCATTACCACCTGCTTGATAAGGTAGATGCGCAAGGCGTACACATCGAAGACCTAAATGCAGATTTCGCTGCAATCCGCGAAGCGATAACTGATGAAAAAACGTTAGGCGCATCGGCCACAAATATGGAGGGATTATTAAGGATCCAAAACAGCGGCGTGGTAGATTATTGCGGTTACGGCCCGTTCGCACACACCACTACTAAAGCTAATGATAAACCTTTATTAGGTTACGAAGGCTACCGCCAGTTAGCACAACACCCTATTGACATCCCCGTAATTGCTGTGGGCGGTGTGCAACTGAAAGATATTGACTTACTGATGCAAACCGGTGTGTACGGCATCGCGGTTTCATCGGCAGTAAACCTATCGCCTGATCCGGGTGCTATGGTTAAGGAGATTTACAGGAAGATCTATTAAGTCACTTTGTTAAGACGCGAAGTATCGGTAACTATATACCAGTTTACACTGAATAGCCGAACTTTTTTGAATAAAACATCATCTAATTCTTTTAATTAATTTATTTAATATTCGCATAAATCAAATTAGTTCTATATTTGTTACGTTTTTATAAAGCAATAAATCGTTTTGGATATATCAGTACACAATTTCAATCTGCGGAGAAGTGTAAATTTAGGCGTTTTATTACTTTGCTACTAACTAATCAATATTAAACGTGCAGTTGTATCTCACTGTTTAGTCTCTTGATGTGGTTAATTGCGAATAAAGCGTTTAGATTGTGCAAATATTATGACTTACTCCGCAAACTCTATATCTGATTTTTTTATTTCTCAAGCGATAGCTGCCGGAGAGACAATTTCGCCCGTGAAGCTCCAAAAACTGGTGTATTATTCGCAAGCTTGGAATTTCACCATTTTTGACAGAGTTTTATTTGATGAAAGAATAGAAGCGTGGACACACGGGCCTGTCGTGAAATCCGTATATGAACGTTTTAAGGAATTTCCGATGTACTCTGCTATTGACACATATTCACTGGAATTAAGCGATGTTAATTTTGACGATGAATCGTTTGCTATATTAAGTGATGTTAATTCAATATATGGCGAACATAGCGGTAAATATTTAGAAGATTTAACCCATAATGAAGATCCTTGGCTAAATGCAAGAATAGGTGTTCCCTCTTATTTAGCTTGCAATAATGAGATTACCTTAAAATCAATGAAGGAGTATTATTCCAAATTAAGTGGCGCAAAATAATAATCAAAGAAGAAGCCTAATTCTTACATCTGCATCTCATAATAGCGCCACAACAAACTTTATTGATAAGAATGCAGCGGTTATGCAAGGCTGGAAAAAAGAGGGTAACATCGCCAACATTTTTTTATCCATTAGATTTGTGCAAAAAGATTTTGAATGTTTTAGCGAATGGCAAAAAGATGAAATGGGTTTGTTTTGGGATTTTAACGACCGTATACACCAAAGTACCTGGACTCAAGTTTATGCCCAATCTGGAAAAACAGACAAATCTGGTTTGGCAATTACCCCAATTAAAAAATCTCAATATCCCCATAATGATTTTGTTAAAAAATTAAGTCAAGATGTTGATTTATTTGAACTTAGAGTAAGCCAAAAAATTAGGGTTCATGGATTTCGTGATGGAGCAATATTGTATTTGTGTTTTTTAGATAGAAATCATAAAATTTGCCCTTAAAACCTGCCTTCTTGTAGTATAATACGGATATACTCTATACTTTCTTTATTCCCCTTTTTTAGGACTGTAATTTAAAGCCATTTTAAGCTTATCGTTGAAGTTAGATAGATTTTTGACTCCCGAATCGGTTGAGTTAATCCTTTCTAAAAATTCTTCTTTTGGCGGGGTATTAATAGTTTCTATAAAATCAAATAAACTCGTTTGTTGAGGTGTTTCTTTTTGTGCCTTAGCAGTAAGATTTAGCGACTGTTGCTTTTTTAATCGAACAGCTCGCTGTGTACGGAGATTAGGAAAAGCAATAGCTATATTCTGTTTAAACTTTTCAAGATTTATAGAGGCCTTCATTATACCTAATACCGATATAACATGATCTTGCAAATTTTTGTACCCAAAATCATTAAACATTTGATGATGATGTTTAATCCCGCCCGGATATGGGTTATTTTCTCTTAAATGGTCTGCAATATCTGGATCTAATGTATCATAAATAAAGTTCATTACATATTTTCCAAACCGTTTAGGATATGGAACGGTTTGAGCGGGCGGCGTTTTGCCTTCCAATTTATATAGTTGCAGAAAAAACTGTCGAGGAAATGTTAGTGCCCATGCCCTATATTCCTCTTGAAGATAAGCTTTAAATTTTTCTTGTATTTCATTGGCTTTCCTGAAATATTGAAAGCCTGTTACTTCGTCTACAATTGCATCAATTCCGGTTTTTGCACAAGCTGATATAAATAACTCCGCTTGTTCTGCTAATTTAGCTTGGGATGGATGTAAGTCACCAACTTGGCGGGCCTTTAAATATGCATTACATATATCAACCAAATCGCTTGCTTGGATGCCATGTGCTGGGTTTCCTGTGCCCGCCTTGAAAATCAGCTTGTTACGCTCTTTATCACCATCAATTGACTTAAATTTGTCAGGTAAATAGGCCTGTATGGCCCGCGCATCTAAATATCTATTTAAGTTTCCGCTTTCTCTGCCGCCACTGATAAATTTCACTACCTCTCTCTGCGATAATACCCGCATTTCGTTATTCAACACATAACATGGCAATTCAAACTCTCCAAGTTTTATTATACCTGTATATACCGCTTCTAATTCCATTATTTCATTAATTGATTATAGGTTAAACGATTGGTGCAATTTGAAAGTAGTGAATTGAAACGGATTAAGTTAGTAGTTTTTCTGCTATTGTAACGAAAAACAAATTCATCTGTATATTTCTGAATGTGCTTTGGAGATATGTTATGATAGATACCAATAACCATTCTATCAAACAAAGAAAAACAACCCTCTATATTATTAGTGTAGTATATGCCATCACGGCCGTATTCTTTTTTGCCATGATCAACAACCGCGTGGTGGGCAAAAGATTGACCTACCTTTAAGTATGTATTGGCTGTGTCGGTCATTAATACCGATTCGGTATCTACATTGGCTCTTACTAAGTCAGGGATGAAGTCAGACGGCTTTACAGGCTGCATACGCAAGTTACCACCACGCTCTATAAATCCAATAATTGTGGTTTTGTTATCGCCTTGAATAGCCCTGTCTTCTCTAATAGATTTGCGTTTTTTGTTACTCATATTCTTAGCCTTGCCACCGTGTATTGTTTCGTCAACCTCTACAACTACGCCCGAACCACCAAGTTTATTATTATTGTCTATTTCTGTTTCAGCCGCATCAATACCGAAACAGTTTCTAATACGCTGTAACATAAACCAAGCTGTTTTTTGAGTTACGTTTAAGTCACGGCCTAATTGAAGTGATGAGATGCCTTTTTTATGGCCTGTAATAAGATATATTGCAATGAACCAAGTCTGTAATTCAACTTTAGTATTATCGAATAGAGTGGATGTACGCACGTTAAAATACTTACCTGTGTTTTTGCATTTGTAACCACGTGCAGTAGTATAAACTTTAGAAGTTTCATCAAATGGGCTAACTACATTGCCGTTCCAACGTAATTGCTCTAAATGGCTAATACAAGTTTGCTCGTCAGGGAACGCCTTGATTAACTCTCTTATTGATTTAAACTCTATATTTATCATTGCCTTTTGATTACAATGTAAATATAGAAGTTAATTACACCAATTCCAAATTAAATCGTAAATATTTGGTGTAAAGTAGTATATAGTTACCGAAGTATCGCGTCTTAACGCGGATTTTTTGTAGAGGCGCGATACTTCGCGCCTTATGCATTATCCCTATACGCCACATAAACATGCTCATCCATCACCTCCCCGGCTTTAACCACCGTTTGTTTTAATACGCCCTGCTCAACATAACGGGCCTTTTCCAACAGCCGCATAGATGCCTTGTTTTTACCGAAGATGAACGCCAGGATGCAAATAATATCAAAGTTTTTGAAGGCGTATTCGGTCAACAATTTAACCGCTTCGGTAGCGATGCCGCGGCCTCAATATTCCTCGCTAAGCCAGTAGCCAATCAGCGGAGATTTCCGGTAAACATCAGCCCTAAATTCTAAACTTATTCCACCGGCAACTTCACCGTTTATTTCTATAGCAAAGTTGGTAGCGGTTAGCTTGCTGATCATGAGATCGATAAAAGCTTCCGCATCATCCAAAGAATATGGCGACGGGAATCTGTCCAATAAATAAGCCGGCACGTTTGGATTATTGGCGTGTTTTTGCAGGGCAAGGGCATCCGCAAGGCGGAACGGGCGCAGTATAAATTGGCTTCCTTTTATTTCCATTTGTAACAAT
Source organism: Mucilaginibacter sp. 5C4 (assembly GCF_034345625.1). Classification (NCBI taxonomy): domain Bacteria; kingdom Pseudomonadati; phylum Bacteroidota; class Sphingobacteriia; order Sphingobacteriales; family Sphingobacteriaceae; genus Mucilaginibacter; species Mucilaginibacter sp. 5C4. The sequence goes on from NZ_CP133775.1 coordinate 460,612, forward strand.
CCAAACGTTAAAAATAGTAATAGTAACTAAACTGCTAAATTGCAGCGCCTAACAGCATTTTGTGATATGAAAACACGCTTTACCTTGTTTTTCCTTTGCCTCGGTTTTGCCGCATCAGCCCAAACCCTTGGTCCGCTTACTGTAGAAAAAATTATGCGCGACCCAAAATGGATGGGCACATCGCCAAGCAATATCCGCTGGAGCGACGACAGCAAAAAGATCTATTTTAACTGGAACCCAAACAAAGCCGAGCGCGATGAGCTTTTCTGCATCACCACTAATAACACAAAACCGCAAAAGGCGAGTACTACCGAGCGCCGCGACATGGTGCCCGAGAACGGCAAATGGAACAAAGCCCGAACATTAAAAACTTTTGAGGAAGACGGCGATATCTACCTATGGCAGGCAGGCAGCGGTAAAATTGTACAGCTAACCCACACCACAGGCCGCGAAAGCAACCCAACCTTTACCGGCGATGAAGGCAGCATTGTTTACACCTACGATAATAACCTTTACCAGCTTAAGCGAAGCAAAGGCGAACTTACCCAGCTAACCAATTTTGTAAAAGCCACATCCGCAGAAAAGAAACCCGCAAAAGATACCGAGCAATCCCGCTGGCTTAAAAAGCAGCAAGCAGAAATGTTTGATATTGTTAAAGTAAACGACAAAGACCGCAAGCTGGATTCGGCAGAGCGTGCGCAAGATAAACCTGTTAAATTAAAAGAGATAGCTTTTGGCGATAAGCGTTTGAACGGCGTACAGCTTAGTCCGGATGGCAGGTATATAACCTACAGGCTGATCCAGGCGGCAGAAGTGGCAAGGGCGGGCATCGTGCCCAACTATGTAACCTCATCCGGCTATACCGAAGATATCCCTAACCGTACCAAGGTGGGTGCCCCACAGTCTACATCAGAGAGTTTTATTTTCGATACGCAACGCGACAGTGTTTATGCCATTGCCACCAAAGACATCCCCGGTATAAAAGATATCCCCGCGTTTTACAGCGATTACCCTAAGGAATTAGAAGCCCTAAAAAAGGCAAATACCGACCGAAAAGTGGACATAACCGCCCCTTATTGGAGCCCCGATGGTAAGTATGCGGTTGTAAATGTAGAATCGCAGGATAACAAGGACCGCTGGCTGATGAAACTTGATACCGCGACAGGCAAACTAACCTTATTAGACCGCCAGCACGACGATGCCTGGATAGGCGGCCCCGGTACCGGCGGCTTCTTTGCCGATGGCAGCCTGGGCTGGGCAGATAACACCCACTTCTATTTCCAGAGCGAAGCGAGCGGTTACTCGCACCTATACATGGCCGATGTAATGAGCGGAGAGAAAAAGCAACTAACTTCAGGCAAATGGGAAGTACAAACCCTGCATCTGTCGAACGATAAAAAGACCTTTTATTTTACTGCCAATATCGAGCATCCCGGTGTAACGCATTTCTACCGCATCCCGGTTACGGGTGGCGCACCTGTTAAAATCACCTCGATGAAGGGGGGTAACGAGACCTACCTTTCGCCCGATGAAAAATGGCTGGCTATCCGATATTCATACTCCAACAAGCCTTGGGAACTGTACATGCAGCCAAACAAGCCCGGTGCAAAAGCAGTGCAGGTAACCAATTCGGTTACAGAAGAATTTAAATCGTACCCATGGAAACAGCCGGAGGTGATCAGCTTTAAAAATCGTTATGGCAAGGATATTTATGCCCGTTTATATCAGCCTAAAAACCCGGATCCGGCAAAACCGGCGGTAGTATTTGTGCATGGCGCAGGCTATCTGCAAAACGTGCATTATTGGTGGAGCAGCTATTTCCGCGAATATATGTTCAACAACATGCTGGTTGATAATGGTTACACCGTGCTGGATATTGATTATACAGCAAGCTCGGGCTATGGCCGCGACATTCGTACCGGCATTTACCGCCACATGGGCGGTGCCGATTTGACCGACCAGGTGGATGGCGTAAAATTATTAGTCGATAAATATGGTGTAAACCCCAAGAATGTTGGTTTATACGGCGGCTCGTATGGCGGTTTCATTACGCTGATGGCGATGTTTACCCAGCAGGATGTTTTTGCATCGGGCGCGGCATTACGTTCGGTAACCGATTGGGCGCATTATAACCACGGCTATACCTCCAACATCCTTAACGAACCGTTTAATGATGAGAAAGCCTATCGCCAAAGTTCACCCATTTACTTTGCCGACGGCCTAAAAGGCCGCCTGCTAATGCTGCATGGTATGGTAGACCAGAACGTGAACTTCCAGGATATTGTAAGGTTAAGCCAGCGCCTAATAGAATTGCACAAAGAGAACTGGGAACTTGCGCCATATCCTGTAGAAGACCACGGCTTTATACAGCCCAGCAGCTGGACGGATGAGTATAAACGAATTTATAAGTTGTTTGAGGAAACGTTGAAGGGTAAGTAATTTATCCTTTCTTTCTTTTTAGTTCAATGAAATTTACGAACCACCTGCTGTATACAATCATGCAGTAACCTATTGTTACCTTTAAAACGGCAAAAACAAGCCATGAGAAAGTGGGGTCTTTAAGAAATTGAACATCTTTGTTCACCTCAAAAAACCTTAAAAGATTAGAGGCAAGAGTGGGGATGCCATCTAAAAACATTAAGCCGCCTAAAATGATAACGACTATTTTTACAAGCTGCGAACGGTGAATGTTTAACTGTAAAAGTTTATCGTCTTCCTCACTATTTAATTGAACGGATTTGATAAGCCAATCTGTTTTAAACAGACACAATAGCGCTATCAGCTGAATAACCAAAGCCTGCAAGATATATACCCACATAGCGGTATTACGTTGTGTATATTGGTCTGGGCTGTACATTGATTGTATTATACTGAAGTAGCCGGGAGTGAGTTCAATAAATTGCCATAACGTATATAAGCCAGCCAGTTTAACAATAATGGTCCATAAGGATTTAGAGGTCATAATATAATTGTTTCGTCCAATTTCTGTTTAATTTTGAACATTGCCAAAAAAAGCGTCATCATAAGAATGAATAAATTAACTATTCTGCTTTTGCTTTGCCTTGCTGCCTGTACCCCCGCCAAGCACCCCGCAGCAGTGCAGCTATCAGTTATCAACAACGGCAAATCCATTCAATTTAAAGGGCTGGATTATGTGGTGATGCAGGATATAGCCCGTGATAGCGATAAAAATGTTTGGCAAAACCTGGTGCCGGTTTACCGTATGCCTGCCGATACGGATATGAAGAATTACCAGCCCGTGCAACCGGGGCGCTACCAGTTAAAAGACAGCGCGTTTGTTTTTACACCCGATACCCCATTTATAAAAGGGCAAACTTACTTTGTACGCAACTATCGCCTGGGCGAGGGTGCCACGCTGATGGATTACATAAAAGGCCACTCCCAACCCGGTAAAGTGCATTTTATCGATTTGATTTTTAAGCAATAAGCTTGCTAAAATCAAAAAGATATCTTACATTTGCATCTGAATTAAAAAAGAGGGGGCATTTGTCCCCTCTTTTATTTTATCAATCAAATTATCAACCGCCCTGTTAGCTATCGGGGGCAACCGGTAAAAACATACGATAATGAATATTGAAAAAAGAACAATTGAGCTGGTAGAGGAAAAGATTGCCGATATGCCAAACTTGTTTTTGGTGGATGTTAAAATGCATTCGAACGGCAGCCTTATAGTACTGGTTGATGGGGATAACGGGATAGGGATTGCGGATTGTGTTGCCATAAGCAGGCATGTAGGCTTTCACCTCGAAGAAGAGAACGTGGTAGATACCCCATACAACCTGGAAGTTTCATCGCCGGGTATCGATACACCGCTAACGCTAAAAAGGCAATATGCTAAAAACATAGGCCGCACGTTAGCTATAAAGATGGACGACGGTATAAAACGAGAAGGCATATTGAAAGAGGCCGGCGACGGCCACATTGTAATAGAAGAAACAATAAAAGAAAAAGGGAAAAAGGCTGTAACTGTTGAAAGCACTATCCCGACAGATAAAATAACAGAAACAAAAGTTTTAATATCATTCAAGTAGAAGATGAGCAATATTAATTTAATTGATTCTTTTCAGGAATTTAAAGATTTCAAGAACATTGACCGCCCAACCATGATGAGCGTTCTGGAAGACGTTTTCAGAAGCATGATCAGGAAAAAATACGGCACAGATGAAAATTGTGACGTTATCGTTAACACCGATAATGGTGACTTAGAGATTTGGCGCACACGTACGGTTGTTGAGGATGGTTTTAGTGAAGATGATGACCTGGAGGTTGAATTGGCCGAAGCCAAAACAATTGATGCCGACCTTGAAATTGGCGACGAGCAAATTGAGCAGGTTACTTTAGAGAGCTTTGGCCGCAGGGCTATCCTTGCTGCCCGCCAAACCCTGGTATCTAAAATTTTAGAACTGGAGAAAGACGAGATCTTTAAGAAATATAAAGACCGCGTTGGCGAGATTGTTACCGGCGAGGTTTACCAGGTTTGGAAAAAAGAAACTTTGGTATTAGATGATGAAGGCAACGAACTTTTATTACCAAAAACCGAGCAGATACCGGCCGATTACTTTAAAAAAGGTGATAGTGTTAGGGCGATAATCAGCAAGGTTGATATGTTAAATAGCAACCCTAAAATTATTATATCACGTACCGCGCCAGAGTTTTTACAGCGTTTATTTGAGATGGAAGTTCCCGAGATCTTCGACGGACTGATCACCATCAAGAAAATTGTTCGCGAACCGGGCGAGAGGGCTAAAGTTGCTGTTGAATCTTATGATGACCGTATCGATCCTGTTGGTGCCTGCGTGGGTATGAAAGGTTCACGTATCCATGGTATCGTTCGCGAGTTGAAGAACGAGAACATAGATGTAATAAACTTTACCAATAATATCCAGTTATACATCCAGCGTGCATTATCGCCTGCCAAAATCACTTCTATTAAGTTAGATGATGAGAAAAAGACAGCTGCAGTGTACTTAAAGCCAGACCAGGTATCATTAGCTATTGGCCGTGGCGGCCATAACATTAAACTGGCAGGTAAATTGACAGGGTATGAAATTGATGTTTACCGCGAGGCTGATGAGCATGACGAGGATGTGGATATCGAAGAATTCTCAGATGAGATCGATAGCTGGATACTTGACGAATTTAAACGCATTGGGCTTGATACCGCGAAATCTGTATTGGCACTTTCTGTGGGCGAATTGGTTAAACGTACCGATCTTGAAGAAGAAACAATAAAAGAAGTTTTATCAGTTCTGCAGGCAGAATTTGAATAAACGTAGAAACAAGAATTAAAATCGTATTTTTGCGATAATTAGCAGAGAAAATTTAATAAATGTCAGAAGACAAATCCATAAAATTAATAAAAGCAGTAAAAGAACTGAACATTGGTATGGGTACCATTGTCGATTTTTTAGCTACCAAAGGCTATAAGGTTGAAAAGCAACCTATGGCTAAGCTGGATAACGATATGTACACAACCCTGTTAAAGGAATTTGCTGTAGATAAAATTATTAAGGAGGAGGCCAAGCAGATCAAGATAGGCAACATCCGCAAGGAAGAAGGTGTGCAAACATCTGATAAACCAGCAGAGCAGCCGCGTCGTTCCCGTGATTTCGAGAACGAGGAGATCCTGATCAAAAACACCGGCCATTTTACTTCGTCGCCGGCTGAAAAGCCAAAACCGGCCGAACCTGTACAGGAAAAAGCCGAAGAACGCAGCCACGAAGGATTACCGGGTGTAAAGGTGATTGGTAAAATAGACCTTAATAATCTTAATGCGAAACCACCGGTTGAAGAAAAAGCAGCACCAGTTGTTGCCGAAACCCCCAAAGCACCGGAGCCGGTTGCAGAAAAACCTGCACCAGTGGTTGAAGCACCCAAAGTAGCCGAGCCTGTTATAGAAAAACCTGCACCTGTTTTTGAGGCGCCAAAAGCACCAGAGCCTGTTGCAGAGAAACCTGCACCGGTTGCAGAAGTGCCAAAAGCACCAGAGCCCGTTGCAGAGAAACCTGCACCGGTTGCAGAAGTGCCAAAAGCACCGTTAGCTGAAACTGCCCCTGCGGCAGCAGTACCCGCAGCAGAAGCCGAAGGTGACGACGTTATCCGCGCGAGCGCAGAGCGTTTAAGCGGGCCAAAAATTATTGGTAAGATACAACTGCCGGTTAACCAGCCTAAACGCGGTGGCCCTGTTGCGTCTTCATCAAGTGCTGCAGGCAACGCGGCCGATCTAAAACGCAAACGTAAGCGTAAAGATCAGCAAGGCGGCCCGGGTGGCGGTAATGGCACAGGCCAGCAAGCCCCGCCAAGCGGCATTATCAATCCAAACCGTCCCGATTTCAGGAACAGACCAGCAGGCCCTCCGGGTGGCGGCGGTAACCGTCCCGATTTTAGAGGAGGAAGGCCCGCTACAGGCGGCGGCCCTAAAGAAGAACCTACAGAAAAGGATATACAAGACCAGATCAAGGCTACACTTGCACGCTTAAGCGGCGCGGGTAAGTCTGGTAAGTTTGCACAGCGTGCCAAATTCCGCCGTCAAAAGCGTGATGATGTTGCCGCCAATGCGGATGAACTGGCAATGGAGCAGGACGCGATGTCTAAAATTATTAAGGTTACCGAGTTTGTTACGGCAAACGAGTTGGCTTTGATGATGGATGTATCGGTAACACAAATTATCTCAACTTGTATGAGTTTGGGTATGTTTGTGTCTATCAACCAGCGCTTGGATGCCGAAACCTTAAGCATTGTTGCTGATGAGTTTGGCTACCAGGTTGAGTTTGTGAAACCACAGGATGAAGAGTTTATACTTGATCAGCCTGATGAGCCGGAAGATCTTATTCCACGTGCACCTATCGTGACCATCATGGGCCACGTCGATCACGGTAAAACATCCTTACTGGATTTTATCCGCAAAACAAACGTAATTGGCGGTGAGGCCGGGGGTATTACCCAGCACATTGGCGCTTACGAAGTTACCCTGGCGGATGATAAGAAAATTACATTCCTGGATACACCGGGCCACGAGGCGTTTACCGCCATGCGTGCAAGGGGTGCACAGGTAACAGATATTGTTATTGTAGTAATTGCTGCTGATGACAGCGTGATGCCGCAAACCCGCGAGGCCATAAACCACGCGCAGGCTGCAGGTGCACCTATCATCTTCGCTTTCAACAAAATTGATAGGCCGGGTGCTAACGCCGATAAGGTACGTGAGCAACTGTCAGCCATGAATATTTTGGTTGAAGAGTGGGGCGGTAAATACCAAACACAAGAAATATCGGCTAAAACAGGTTTAAATATCGAACTGTTGTTAGAGAAAGTATTGCTTGAGGCAGAATTGCTTGAGCTTAAAGCTAACCCTAACAAACGTGCCGTTGGTACAGTAATAGAAGCAGCCTTAGATAAAGGCCGTGGTATTGTTACCACCATATTGGTACAGGCAGGCCGCCTAAAAGTGGGCGACGCGATATTAGCGGGTTGTTACAGCGGGCGTGTTAAGGCCTTAACTAACGAACGTGGCCAAAGGGTTGAATCTGCAGGGCCATCTACACCGGTACAGGTGTTGGGTATGCAGGGCGCGCCTACAGCCGGTGATAAATTCAACGTATTAGATACCGAGCCGGAAGCACGTGAAATTGCGAACAAACGTTTACAATTACAGCGCGAACAAGGTTTACGTACCCAGAAACACATTACACTTGACGAGATTGGCCGCCGTTTGGCAGTTGGTAACTTTAAGGAACTTAATATTATTGTTAAGGGTGACGTGGATGGTTCTATCGAGGCGTTATCAGATTCGTTACTGAAACTGTCTACCGAGCAGATCCAGGTGAACATCATATCAAAGGCAGTTGGTCAGATCTCCGAGTCGGATGTATTGTTAGCTTCTGCATCAGATGCGATCATCATCGGTTTCCAGGTACGTCCTTCGGGAAGTGCGCGTAAACTGGCCGAAGCCGAGCAAATTGACATCAGGTTGTATTCTATCATCTATGATGCTATCAACGAGATAAAATTGGCGATGGAAGGTATGCTTGCACCAACGTTTGAAGAGAAAATTATGGCTAACGTAGAGATCCGCGAAACTTTCAAGATCAGCAAGGTTGGTACAATTGCAGGTTGTATGGTGTTAGATGGTAAAATTACCCGTAACAGCAAGATCCGTATCGTTCGTGATGGTGTGGTAATTCACACAGGCGAACTGGCCTCACTAAAACGTTTCAAAGACGACGTGAAAGAAGTGGGAACCAATTACGAGTGTGGTTTGAATATCGCTAACTACAACAACATCGAAGTAGGTGATATTGTAGAAGCATACGAAAACGTAGAAGTAAAACGTAAATTAGCTTAATCGTTTAAGGCGCGAAGTATCGCGTCTCTGTTGAATATTTTAAAAGGACGGCTTATTAGCTGTCCTTTTTTTGTTTATACCGGTTGAAGCGTCAATTGCGAGCGCAGCGTGGCAATCTTCGATAGAAGAGTCGCCGACACACCTATCGAAGATTGCCACGTCGCTATCGCTCTTCGTAATAACGCGCGGTTTATATCTCCTAAAACCCCTTCTTCCTCATAACCCCAACCTTCCTGCTCCTTGGTGATGGTTTATCCGATACCTCATCAACATCATATCTGCGGGCCATTTTGGCGATGCGCTCTTCTATGGTTTCGGTAGTGAGGCGTTCGCGGCCAAGGCTGTCTACCAGTATCGGGAAAGCGAAGGGTGTTGGCCGTTCAATAACTTTTAAGACGATACTTTGCGTTTGAATGCGCTGTAACGCCGCACGTAGACGGAACTCCTCTAATTGAAAAGCAAGTGCCTCGTTATTGGCCTGGCGAATGAGCAGGTTATCGGGCTCATACTCGTTAAACACTTCGAACAGTAGCGATGTAGAGGCCTGTAAGTGTTTATTCTTCACCTGCTGCCCCGGATAGCCGGTAAACACCAATCCACCAATATGCGCGATATCCCTGAACTTGCGCCGCGCCATTTCATTGGCATTTAAGCTATTTTGGATGTCATCTATCAGGTTATTGATGGAGAAGAAATCGGCGTTTTCTAAGGCTTCTTCGATTGGGATATCCTCGTCGGTCAATAACTCAAAACCATAATCATTCATGGCGATGGAGAAACTGGCGGGTTTTATTTTGGAGATGCGATATGCCAACAAACTCGCCATACCTTCGTGCACCAACCGGCCTTCGAAAGGGTAAAACAACAAATGGTGACCCTCGCGGGATTTAAAAGATTCGATCAAAAACTCGTGGCTCTGCGGCAGGTGAGATAGTTTGGCTTGCAGATCAAACAGCGGTTTAAGCGCCTTTACTTCAATATCTGTTTCTATCCCATGGGCCACCTCATCCAGTTTATCGCGGAACACTGCGGATAACTGCGAAGATAATGGCATCCTGCCACCTGCCCAGCTTGGTATCAGCCCTTTGGTTTTGGTTGATTTTTTGACATAGGCCGTCATCTCTTTCACCTTTATAAATTCCAGGCTACGGCCGGCAAACCAAAACGTACTGCCCGGTTTAAGTTTCGATATAAAGCCTTCCTCCAAAGTACCCAGGCTGCCCCCACTTAACCACTTCACGCGGATACTTAATTCGCTCGTTATGGTACCGATGCTCAATCGGTGCCGCATAGCCACGCGCCTGCTATTCACTTTAAAAAGGCCGTTCTCTACCTCTACCTTTAAAAATTCATCGTACTGGGCGAGTGTTTTGCCGCCATTGGTTATAAAATCTAAAAGCTGGTTAAATTCGTCACGGCGCAGGTCGGCAAAGGCAAAGGTACTTTTTACCTCGCGGAACAATTCATCGGCCCTGAAACCATCCGATACCGCCAGCGTCACCATAAACTGGATGAGCACATCAAATGTAAGCAGCATGGGGTCGCGGCTCTCGAACACGCCTTTTTTGATAGCGCTTTTTAATGCGGCACCCTCCAATAATTCCAGCGAGTGCGTGGGCACAAAGTATGCTTTTGATACTGCACCCGGATGGTGCCCGCTTCGCCCTGCGCGTTGCATAAACCTGGCGACACCCTTAGGGCTTCCCACCTGCACAACCGTGTCTACGGGCCTAAAATCGACCCCCAGGTCGAGGCTTGAAGTACACACCACTACTTTAAGCGCTTCGGCATGTAAGGCTTGCTCCACCCAGTTACGGATCTCGTTATCCAGCGAGCCGTGATGCATGGCCATAATGCCGGCATACTCGGGGTAATTATCTATAATGGCATGATACCAAATCTCGCTTTGCGACCGCGTATTGGTAAAAATCAGCGTGGTTTTGCTTTTAGCGACGATCTCCATCACCTGCGGCAATAGCTTTACGCCAATGTGCCCGGCCCAACTGTAATTCTCAATACTTTCGGGGATGACGGATTCTATCACCAGCTTCTTATCTACATTGGCCCTTACCATTTTTATCCGCTCCGGTGGGAAATCGTTACCTAATAAAACTTCGGCAGCTTGTTCCAGGTTGCCGATGGTTGCGGAAATACCCCAGATGCGGAGAGGTGCGGGGTGCGGTGTTGGGGGTGCGATATCTTTTTTATTATCCGAGCGACGCTCCGGCACTTCCGCTCCACGCACTTCTTTCTCCGTACCTAAACCTTTCAACCTGCTTAGCCCCAACTCAACCTGCACACCACGTTTGGTGCCCAGCAACTCGTGCCATTCGTCGCATACCACCACCTGCAGCCCTTTAAAAACTTTGTCGTATTCTTTTTGGGCCAGCATCAGGTGCAGGCTTTCGGGGGTGGTGAGTAGTACTTCGGGCAGTTTGCGTTTAAGGGCGGCTTTTTCTGCTGCGGAGGTATCGCCCGTGCGGGTCATGATGCGCCATGGCAGGCCTATGTCATCGCATACTTCCTGCATAGCTTTGCGGATGTCGTTGGTAAGTGCGCGCAATGGTGTTATCCACAGCATCAGCAATCCGTTGTCCTTTTGAGTGGTGTAAGTGTCCGGGTATTTATTAATAAAATCGGTAAGGAAAGGCAGGAAAAGCGCAAAGGTTTTACCACTGCCAGTGGGTGCGTTCAACAAACCCGAAAAGCCCGACAGGTAGGCCGCTGCCATCTCTTTTTGAAACGGGAATTGCTTCCATTGCTTTTGCCTGTACCATTCCTGAATTACCTTTTGCCCTTTAGATGCCATTGTTTTTGCCAACATAACCCGCTTTTACGGGTTATGTGTATCAACTGTAAATTAAACAAATTGTTACAACAATGAACATCTCAAAATATTTAATTATACTAGTGCATGCTGTAGCAGTTACAGCATGCCAGCAAAATAAAGCACCAAAAGCGGCAGATACGGTTACTAAATCTGATACCATATCAATCACGGATACCATTAAAACCACCTATACTACAACCGTTGATATGCCCGGCGATAAACCTGTGCCACTGGCGCAATTGATAGTGTCCGGCATTTGTGTTGGGCAAACCGCAAGCGCTTAGCCTTTACGATGATAGTAAAGGCGGGATCGCGTTCGATGTAGATGATAAAGATATCATCACCGGTATTACCGTGCACGAGCCAGGCCGCGGGGCAGCATCAACTTATCTGCACCTCTTCTCCGATTTGAAACCGCTTAAATAAAAATAAGCCTCCCAATGTAAATCGGGAGGCTTATTTTAGGACGATTCAAGAGATAATTATTTCTTCTCCGGCATTAAAATAACCTTTGCCAGGTTGGCATTGTTTAAATATTTGTTGGCCGCATCTTTGGTGCTTTGCACGGTAACATTCTCCAGGTTTTTAACGTGGCTAAGAATGTCATCCGGGTTTTGGTCGTTTTGTACGGCACCGGCAAGGTAACCGGCCCAGGCTACGTTTTGTTTAAGCTGTACCTGGGTAGAACGGGCCTCTTCAGCTGCAAATTTTTGAATATCGGCCGGTTGTGCGCCTGTTTGTTTTATCTTACCGATCTCTTCAAGCGTAGCAGCTACCAATTTATCAACGTTTGCCGCGGCACAGGTGAACGCGATAGTTATGGTGTAGCGGCCTTCAGGATTTTTAACATAACTTGCCCTGATGCCCGGCGCGTAAATGCCGCTTTCCTGCTCGCGCAGGCGTTCAACAAGTTTAATGTTTAGTACTTCTTCCAGCGCATCTAACTGCATGTTGTTAGCCTCGTTAAATTCATAAGCGCCGCTGTAGATCATTTGCACGTTGGCTTTGTCATCAATGCCCTTATAAACGGTTTTGGTAAGCTGGCCTGGTGCCGGGTACATTTTCAGGTTCTTAAAAGTTTCCTTTTTGTTAGTTGATGGCAGGCCACCAAGGTAAGTAGAAAGGAAAGGTTTGATCAGCTCCACATTAAAATTACCTACTAAAACAAAGGTAAAACCACTTGCATCGGCAAATCTGTCTTTATAAAAACTGAAAGATCTATCAAAATTTGCCGTGTTTAAACGCTCTAATGTAGTAGCGCCAAAACGGAAATTATTATTGCTCAGCACAGAAGATAGCGTATCCTGGAAAACACTTTGCGGGTCGAGCCCGCGGTTAGCCAATAGTGCTTTGGTTTGCAACATGGTGCCTTTCCAGATATCGGCATCTTTGCGTGGCTGCGTAAAGTAAAGATAGATGAGCTGCAATGCGGTCTCAAAATCGCGTGGTGAAGAACTTGCCCTAATGCCCTGGGTTAATTCGCTGATGTATGGCGTTACATTAACATCTTTACCGGCAAGCATTTTATCCAGCTGGCCCTGGTTAAATTCGGAGATGCCGCTGCTGCCCACAATAGAGCCGGCGAAACTTGCAGAGGTGTAATCGGCATCGCTGGCAAGGGTGGTTCCACCAAAGCCCGAACCATTGATCAGGATCTGGTCGTTCTTAAATTGGGTTGGTTTCAAGATAACCTTAAGCCCGTTCTCGAATGTTAAAGTAGTTGTGCCGATAGCCTCGTCTTTTAACTCAGACACAATTTTAGAGCCCTGCGGCTCTTTATCCATCAGCGGTTTGCTGGTAACGTTATCTACATAAGCGGTAACACCGGTTCCGGCGGCGCCTATCCAGCTAAGAATAGCTTTTTCATCGGGTAGTTTATCTTTATCCTTTTCCGGGCCCTCAACCAGTATCACACGGTTTTGGTCGCTGATGAACTGGCCTGCAAGGGCGTTCATTTCGGCAAGCGTAATTTTGCCGACGTTGCTTATATAAAAGTTATATTCAAAATCGATCCCCGGGATAGCTTCGCCGGTTAAGAAGTTTTGAGTATACTCCCTTACGTAATTAGCGGAGTTGGTTTTGTTTTTTTCGTAAAAAGCATTTTGGATGCCTACCAAAGCCTGCTGTTTTGCGCGCTCCAGCTCGGTTAGGGTGAAGCCAAATTTGCGGGCACGTTCTGTTTCAGCAACGGCGGCCTTAACGGCGGCTTCTAATCCATCCGGTTTTGATACCACTATTGATGAAAATGCATCCTGTTTTCCAATTAGCGGGGCGTAACTTGTACTTGCGTACAGGAATGGCGGTTCTGGTTTTTGCTGCAGTTCGCCAAGCCTTTGGTTAAGCATAAAATTGAACAGCGATATGCGCATGCTTTGCAAGTAACCCGTAGTGGTACGCACAACTGTATGGGGGTGCTTAACAATGATTTGTGCAAGGGTGTACGGAAATTCTTTATCCGTAACCACTTTTACAACAGTACCGGGTGTTGGCGCTACGTTAAAATCCGGACGAGGTTTTTTAGCAATAGGGGTTTTTAAACCCGAGAAGTTTGCTTTTATTAAAGCCTCTACACGTTTCACGTCAAAATCACCTACAACAATCACCGACTGCAGGTCCGGCCGGTACCAATCGCTGTAAAAGCTTTTAATGGTAGCCGCGTCAAAGTTTTTTATAATGGCCTCCTGGCCAATTGGCAAACGGGAGGCGTATTTCGAATTATTTAACAGAACAGGAAGCGTTAACAGGCTTAAACGCTCTTGCGCGTTTTTGCCACGCAGGCGCGCTTCTTCCAAAACAACGCCGCGTTCTTTATCTAACTCGGCCTGGTCAAAACTTATGTAGCCTGCCCAGTTAGCCAAAATGTTAAAACCTTTTTCAAAAACAGCGGCGCTATCTGTAGGTAATGGCAGCTGGTAAACGGTTTCGTCAAAAGAGGTGTATGCGTTTAGGTCGGCACCAAACTTAACGCCCGATTTTTGCAGATAATTAACCAATGTATTCTTGGGAAAATCGCGCGTACCGTTGAAGGCCATGTGCTCGGTAAAATGGGCAAGGCCTTGTTGGGCATCAGTTTCTAATATAGAGCCAACTTTATTTACCAAGTATAGTTCAGCGCGTTTTTGAGGCTGCTCGTTATGGCGGATATAGTAGGTTAAGCCGTTTGGCAGTTTGCCAATAATAACGTCTTTATCTACCGGCAATACATTTGGCGGGGCAATTGCCGCCGCGGCCGATGTTGGTTTGTTTCGTGGCGATGGGGTTGGCTTACGTTTTACCTGTGCATTTGCACTGCCCGATGCGATGAGTAAGGCAAGCGCGGCTACAGATAAAGTTCTGTTAATGTTCATATTTAAATTAAAAAGGGAATATTTTACTAAGATGCTAAACGAATACCTTAGTTACAAATTGTTTATGGGGTTTTAAATGCTTCCTGCATCATTTGCTGCAGCTCGGCCTGGTGGCTTTGCACCGCTTGTTGCCCAATAGCTGCACCTTTTTGAAATAACGCCGGTTGCTTTTGATTGATTTTGATGCCAAGTGGAGAGCGGTAAAAAACTGCAAGATCTTTCAATTCTTTTTCGGTAAACTCTTGTGCATATAAGGCTGCTATCTGGTCTTTCATCAAATCCCAGTTCATGTATTTGTCCGTAAAAGTATTCATGATCTCGATGAACTTTGGCTTTTTATCCTCAGGAACATTGGCGCTGGCCTGCGTTACCATTGCCGACATGTTTTCTTTTAACTGCTTACCCGCGCCGGATGCCGTTAAAACAGCTTCTGCCGCTTTTAAATGTGCCGGTGTTATGGCAGGTGTTTGCGCTTTTGCCGCGCCGCACATTAATAATGCGATAATTAAGAATTTGTATTTCATGATCTTTTTTCTAAAATTTGTACCTCACGAAGGCTTCCATGGCAGCATATTCTGCCATACCTAAGCGGTCGTAATTTTGAGCGGTTTCGCGGTTGCGGTCTTCGGCGCGTACCCAAAACTCGCGCGCATCATCCCCCGGGAAAACCGGCTTATCCTTTTGCGACTGGTGTTTAAAAATAGCACTGCGTTTGCGCAACACTTCGGCCGGCGAAAGCGGTACAGCCATTTCAATTTCATAAGTAGGGAACTCCTGCCACGCGCCGCGGTACATCCAAACCCAGCAATCATTTACCCAAGCCTCGGTTTTGCGCAGGCGGCGTAACGATTCAATGATGATATTAAAACATACAATGTGCGTACCGTGCGGGTCGGCAAAATCGCCTGCGGTGAACACCTGCTGTGGCTTTACTTTTTGCAGCAACTCCATCGTTTGTTTAATATCTTTTTCACCAACCGAGTTTTTCTGGGTTTTACCCGTCTCATAAAAAGGCAGGGCCTGGAAATGGATATTACTATCCGGCAGCCCGGCATAGCGCGCACCTGCAATGGCTTCTGTTTTACGGATAAACCCCTTTACATCGCGAATTTCTAACGAATCGATCTGGTTAGGTTCCTTGATTGCCATAAACTGGCGCATATCATCATAAATGCCTTTCATTTTTGATGCGTCTTCGCCAACGCTTTCC
The DNA here is from genome assembly GCF_034345625.1 of Mucilaginibacter sp. 5C4. Classification (NCBI taxonomy): domain Bacteria; kingdom Pseudomonadati; phylum Bacteroidota; class Sphingobacteriia; order Sphingobacteriales; family Sphingobacteriaceae; genus Mucilaginibacter; species Mucilaginibacter sp. 5C4. The sequence goes on from NZ_CP133775.1 coordinate 476,364, forward strand.
TTAAAATCGATGGCAAACTCCACAAAGCGTAGTACATCATCATCCCAAACGGCGGTGTTGCCTGATGTTTGGTAAGCCACATGCACGTCATGCCCCTGGTCAACCAGGCGAATGAATGTGCCGCCCATCGAGATCACATCATCATCGGGGTGCGGAGAGAACACGATAGATCGTTTTTTTGCAGGCTCGGCACGTTCGGGGCGCTGGCTGTCGTCGGCCCCCGGTTTACCACCTGGCCAACCCGTAATGGTGTGCTGTAGCTGGTTAAATATATTAATGTTGATCTGGTACACCGGCCCTTGCTCTACGGCAAGCTGCGCCATGCCATTGCTGTTATAATCTTCTTCGGTTAGTTTAAGAATAGGTTTGCCAACGGTATCTGATAGCCAGATCACCGCCTTTTTGATCAGCAAGTTTTCCCAAACGCAATCTTTCACCAGCCATGGGGTATCAAAACGGGTAAGGCCGGATGCGGCATCAATGTCCAAAACAAACTCAACATTATCTGATAATTGCAGGAAGGTGGCAGGCACTTCGCCCGAAATTTCGCCCTCTACCGCTTTACGGACAATCGGCGCTTTTTTGGCGCTCCAGGCCATCAAAATAATTTCGCGGGCTTTAAAAATGGTGCCCACACCCATGGTAATGGCTTTGGTGGGCACGTTTTGTTTACCACCAAAATCGCGCGAAGCATCACGGCGGGTAAGGTCATCCAAAGTAACCAAACGTGTGCCCGAGTTTGGCGCAGAGCCCGGCTCGTTAAAACCAATGTGACCGGTACGGCCAATACCTAAGATCTGCAAGTCTAAACCACCAAGTTCTTCTATCTGTCGTTCGTAGGCTAAACAAAAATCGGCAACCGCATCCTGTGGTAAAGTGCCATTGGGGATGTGAATGTTAGCTTTTTTGATGTCTACATGGTTAAATAAATTCTCGTTCATGAAGGTAACGTAGCTTTGCACCGCGTCAGGCTTCATGGGGTAATATTCATCCAGGTTAAAAGTGATCACGTTTTTGAACGATAGCGCTTCCTCTTTATGTAGGCGTACCAACTCGGCATAAACTTTTATGGGGGTAACACCCGTTGCCAGGCCAAGCACAGCCTGTTCGCCGGCGGAATCCTTTTTGCGGATCAGGTCGGCAATGCGTTTTGCAACGGCTACGGATGCCGCGTTTTGGTCGGAGTATACCGTAACGGGTAGTTTCTCGTACCGGGTTTCTTCTAATAAATTTAATCTGGCCATGGGCTTAGGGTTGTAATTGGTGTACAATTCTGCTAAACAAATATATAGGATATTTAGATACAGGCGGTTAAAATTTAACTTTTGTGGCTGGCTACAAAACAGGTAAATTAGCGCATGCCTGCACTCAACAAAAACCTGCAAAAACTATTTACCATCGCCCAGAAAGAAACAAAGTTGGGCATTGGGCTAATGTCGGGGACCTCGCTCGATGGGCTGGACATTGCACTTTGCAAGTTTAAAGGCAGCGGCACTAATACTGCATTTGAGTTGATCCATTTCATCACTATACCATACGAAGAAAAGTTTAAGCACGAGGTACAGGAGGTTTTTGCCAAAAAGCAGGTGAGCCTGGAGAAGGTTACTTTACTGAACGCTTATATAGGTAGTTTTCATGGTGAATTGATCTCGCAGGCGCTAAAGCAGGGGGGTATTAACACTGCCGATGTTGATTTTATTGCCAGCCACGGCCAAACCATTTACCATGCGCCAAAGCGCCTGCATAAGCAGCCGGGCTATAGCAATGCTACCCTGCAAATCGGTGACGCCGACCATCTGGCTGTTAAAACCGGGATTTTAACCATTAGTGATTTCCGCCAGAAACATATTGCCGGGGGCGGCGAGGGTGCGCCATTAGCTTTATACGGGGACGTGCTTTTAGGAAGCAAGCTGGGCGAAAACCGCATCCTGTTAAACATTGGCGGGATTGCTAACCTTACCTTTTTGCCTGCAGATGCCGGTGCAGAAGTTTTATGTACCGATATCGGCCCGGGCAATACTTTGATAGACGCGGCTTGCCGCGAGTATTTTGATAAACCCTTTGATGAGGATTCGGCGATTGCCAATTCGGGTACGGTGAATGATGTTTTGCTGGATGCCCTGCTTGATCATCCATTTTTTAGGGAAGCCGCGCCAAAAACCACCGGCCCCGAGTTGTTTAATTTAGAATTTGTGGCCGATGCTCAGCAGGGTGTAAGGCTATTCAATATCAACAAAACCGACCTGGTAACTACGTTAAGCGCCTTCACCGGCCAGTGTATAAGCAACTTTATTAAAGCAAACTTCAATCTGCCCGATCTTAAAATATTTGTAAGTGGCGGCGGGGCCAGGAACCGTTACGTTATTAACTATCTCAAAAACGCCTTGCCTGATGCGATTATTGCTGACACCGGCGAGTTAGGTATTAACCCGGATGCTAAAGAGGCGATCCTTTTTGCGTTGTTGGGAAATGAAGCGCTTTGTGGTGAGCCGATGGCTATTGGTAATAATCCGGCCGTGCTGATGGGGAAGTTTAGTTTTCCGCTATAATTCTTTTTGTTTGTATATTCGGGTCAAATTTTAAACGTATGAACGCTTATAGCTTTTTCAAGTACTTTCACTCCGGTTTCAGGTACATTGTTATCATCCTTATTTTACTGGCCATATTTCAATCGTTAGCGGGTTGGCTGGGTAAAAAAGCATATACCGAAGGCAACCGAAAGATCAATTTATTTGCCCTGATATCGGCACATACTCAATTTTTGTTGGGGCTGGTGCTTTACTTTTTAAGCCCGTTGGTAAGGTTTGGCGCAGGTGTTATGAAAGATGCCGAAGCACGTTACTGGACGGTTGAACACATCACTATGATGCTGTTTGCCATTGTGTTAATTACCATTGGCCATAGCAAATCAAAGAAAATTGTATTGCCCGAGAGCAAACATCGTATTATTGCTATTTTTTATTCGCTGGCATTTTTAGTAGTAGTTATAGCTATAATTCAAAGCAAAAGAAGCTTTTTTGGAATATCCCACTAAAAAAGTCGACAAAAAATTTGTTAATTCAATTTTTTGTATAAATTTGTTGCCACGATATGAAAAAAACTAACCTTAATACCAATTGGTGGCACTATGTGAAAACATGGCAGGCCGGATAGTTTTTGATATGCAGTACTAATCAAATGTAAACCTAATTTGAAACCCGGCGAACGCTCAATTCGCCGGGTTTTTTTGTTTAATGCGCTCTGAGATAATCACTAATGAAAAAATATAAAATTACGACCACCAAAAAAAAACTGCTCGCAGATACCACCACACCGGTGAGTATTTACCTGCGCTTAAGGGATGTTTTCCCCAACTCGCTGCTGCTGGAAAGCTCGGATTACCACAGCCGCGAAAACAGCCTAAGCTTTGTGTGCTGCGCGCCTTTTAGCGGGTTGGTTCTTGATAATAATACCCTTAAAAAGAAGTTCCCGGATGGCAGCGAAGAAGTAAGCAACCCCGGCGAATTTGATATTACCGACGAGATAAACAATTTTACCGCCCGATTCGAGGTGGAGGCAAATACCTCCAAGATATTGTCAAACGGCTTATTCGGTTATTTTACGCATGAGGCGGTTGAGCATTTCGAAACCATCCACTTAAAAGAAAGCACCGATACCGCCCGCAAAATCCCGGTGATGCAGTATCATATTTACAGCTACATTATCGCGATAGATCACTTTAAAAACGAACTTTACATTTTCCATAACCAGGTAGAGGGACAACCACAAACCAACGGACTGGAGAAAATTGAAGACTTCATCAAAAACAAGAATTTCCCCGAGTACAGTTTTAAAAGCAACGAGGCGGAAAAATCTAATCTCACTAATGAGGAGTTTATTGCCATCGTGGAAAAGATGAAGCAGCACATTTACCGTGGCGATGTGTTCCAGATAGTGCCGTCGAGGGCATTCTCTCGTAAGTTTTTGGGCGATGAATTTAATGTGTACCGAGCTTTGCGTTCCATCAACCCATCGCCGTACCTGTTTTATTTTGATTACGGCGATTTCAGGATCTTCGGATCTTCGCCCGAGGCACAGATCACCATTAAGAATAATGTGGCCAGTATTTTCCCTATCGCCGGTACGTTTAAACGCAGCGGCGATGATGAGAAAGATGCAGAGCTGGCCCGCCAGTTAGAAGCCGACCCAAAAGAGTCTGCAGAACACGTGATGCTGGTTGACCTTGCCCGTAACGACCTGAGCCGCCATTGCGAGCAGGTGAGCGTTAAGGCCTTTAAGGAAGTGCAATATTATTCGCACCTCATCCATTTGGTATCTCACGTAAGTGGTAAACTAAAACCGGGCACCACATCATTTAAAATTGTGGCTGATACCTTCCCGGCAGGTACGCTTAGCGGTGCGCCAAAATACCGCGCCATGGAGATCATTGATGAGAATGAAAAAAGCAAACGCAGCTTTTACAGCGGTGCTATAGGGTTCTTTGGCTTTAACGGCGACTTTAACCACGCCATCATGATCCGTTCGTTCCTTAGCAAAAACAATACGCTGCATTACCAGGCAGGCGCGGGCATCGTAGCAGGTTCTATAGCCGAAAGCGAATTGAAGGAAGTAGATAATAAGATAGCCGCCCTACGCAAAGCGATAGAGTTGGCGGAGGAGTTGTAAGTAGAGATTAGTGATTGGAGAATATAGATTAGTTAAACGATTTTTAGTTCCCCTCTTGAGAGGGGTTAGGGTGTGCAAAAATGAAAATATTAATAATAGATAATTACGATTCTTTCACCTATAACCTGGTGCATTTGGTAAACGAGTTAGGTTTGCAATGCGAGGTTTGGAGGAACGATCAATTTAAAATAGAGGATGTTGACGCGTTTAGTCACATCATCCTGTCGCCCGGGCCGGGCATCCCATCAGAAGCGGGTTTGCTTTTGCAGGTGATAGAAAAATACGCGCCAACAAAAAGCATTTTTGGCGTATGCCTTGGTCAGCAGGGTATTGCCGAGGTATTTGGCGGCAAACTTTATAACCTGCCGCAGCCTATGCACGGTATTGCTACACCCATTAAAATAACAGATTCAGGCGAACCGCTTTTTGCAGGCTTACCGGATACTTTTAAAGTAGGCCGTTACCATTCCTGGGTGGTTGAAAAGGATCTGCCTGCCGTGTTAGAAATTACTGCTATTGATGAAGAAGATGGCTCGGTTATGGCTTTAAGGCACAAGGAATACAACGTGCGCGGCGTACAGTTTCACCCCGAATCGGTACTGACCGAGTACGGTAAAGAAATGATGCAGAACTGGTTAAAGGTATAAAACCCTGCCCTGTCATTTCTAACGATAGTGATAAATTTTGTTAGTTATTGCAGTTAGCAAACTTTTCATAACTAACAAGATTTATCTTCGATGAGCTCCCTTCGGTCGGTTCTCCTCGTATTTCGTTCGGAATGACAGGCGTTTATTTTAGATTTGAAACAATGAACATACTCGATAAAATAGTTACTTATAAAAAGATAGAAGTAGAACGCGATAAGGTGCGTACCACCTATACGCAGTTAGAGGAGTCGGAATACTTCCACCGCGAAACCTATTCTTTTAAAGATTTTTTGCTGGCACCAGATCGTACCGGCATTATAGCCGAGTTTAAACGCAAGTCGCCTTCAAAGGGAATTATTAATGATGATGCGCTGGTAAAAGATGTGACCAAAGATTACGCGGCTGCAGGTGCTTCAGCATGTTCGGTATTGACAGATTATGGCTTTTTTATGGGCCGTAAAATGGATGTTACCCGTGCGCGCCGCGCTACCCAGATCCCCATCCTTCGTAAAGATTTTATGATTGATGAGTACCAGGTTATCGAAGCAAAAGCATTAGGTGCGGATATTATTTTATTGATAGCAGCCATCCTTACCCCTGCAGAAATTAAGAATCTGGCGGGCCTTGCCAAAAGCCTCGGCCTTAATGTGCTTTTAGAAGTGCACAACTTAGAAGAGCTGGAGCGCAGCATCGACAGCAACCTGGATGCCATTGGTGTAAACAACCGCAACCTGGCCGATTTTACCGTAACGGTAGAAAACTCTTTTAAGCTTGTTGATCATATCCCAAGCGAGTTTATGAAGATCTCGGAAAGCGCCATCAGCGACACCGAAACTATTAAACAATTAAAGGCAGCAGGCTTCAACGGATTTTTAATAGGCGAGAACTTTATGAAACAGCAGGACCCCGGTGCTGCCATGCGCGAATTTGTGAAGGGTTTGTAATAATTACCACGAAGCAGATAATTGTAAAGTTTGTTATTCCTCTTACCGTTATTTCCTTTTCGATAATTACTATGCGATCAATTGCATTTGTAGATGATATTGGGTCGATAGATTTTATGGGGTTTCCCTTTCTTTACACGTGTAAAGGGTTTCATACGTCTATGTCTCAGCAATTCTTTTTAGAACCCTTATTTATCGATTTTATAGTTTATCTATTAATTTGGTTTGTCATCTTTTTAATCCTTAAAAACTTTGTGAACCTAAATAAGGCAGCCCGATTTACATCAAGCGTCTTAATAATACTGGCAACACTGTGTTTTGCATAAATGTCTTGTTAGCGAATAATCCAGACAATATCTTTATCCTGAAAAGGGACTTCGAAATCAAGGTGGAGCAAAGCAGCTTTTATGTAGTGCCCCGGTTTTAAATAGTCTTGATGGGATGATGATTGTGAAGGGTTTGTAATTAGCCCTTAATTCAATATCTTTGTGCCATCATGTTGATATAATACTCTCCCACACTGTACCTTTCCATTTTGCTACCCATTGTAGGGATGTGCCTGAAAGTTTTGTTATGAACCTGTCTGTTTATAACCCCCTTGTTAACCGCTTCTTAGTGTAATTGTGTGGAAGCGAAATTATTAATACAAAACAATTGCGTGCCATGTGAACATAACACCATATAGTGAGTTATATTGGAGGTAACTTAATGTTTACCTTTATACTTTAATTGTTAATCATTTTTAAATGAAGCCAAAGTTTTTTGATACTGCTGTGAAGCAGGAAAAAGTGGTTTTGGTTGGTGTGATTACACCAAACGAAACCGAAGAACGTGAAAAAGAATATTTAGAGGAGTTAGAATTTTTGGTGGAGACTGCCGGCGGCCTCACCGTTAAAACCTTTACCCAAAAATTACAGCGCCCCGAGCGGTCTACCTTTGTAGGTACCGGTAAGCTGGATGAGATAAAAGAATATGTAATTGCCGAAGAGATAGACATCGTTGTTTTTGACGATGAGCTTACACCATCGCAAATGCGTAACATTGAGCGCGAACTGAATGTAAAGATCCTTGACCGCAGCAACCTGATATTAGACATATTTGCCGGCCGCGCCCAAACGGCGCAGGCCAAAACGCAGGTAGAGCTTGCACAGCTGCAATACTTACTGCCCCGCCTTACCCGCCTCTGGACCCACTTGGAGCGCCAAAAGGGTGGTATCGGTATGCGTGGACCGGGTGAGTCGCAGATTGAGACGGATAGGCGTTTGATCCTGAACAAGATCTCGTTACTGAAAGAACGCTTAAAGCTAATAGACCGCCAGAACGAAACACAACGCAAAAACCGCCAGCAACTCATTCGTGTGGCTTTGGTGGGGTATACCAACGTAGGTAAATCTACCATCATGAATATGCTGTCGAAATCGGAAGTGTTTGCGGAGAACAAGCTGTTTGCAACGCTGGATACTACGGTTAGGAAAGTGGTGATAGAAAACGTGCCATTCCTGCTATCAGATACGGTTGGGTTTATCCGTAAGCTTCCTCACCACTTGGTAGAATGTTTTAAATCGACATTAGATGAAGTGCGCGAGGCTGATATTTTGATCCACGTGGTAGATATATCGCACCCAAGTTTTGAAGACCAGATCCGCACGGTTAATGAAACGCTAAAGGAACTTGGCGCTATCGACAAAACCATGATAACCGTGTTTAACAAGATAGATGCCTTTGTACCCGAGCAACACCACGTTGATGTTACCGAAGAGCCGCTAACCCTTGATGATTTTAAACACAGCTGGATGGCCAAGAATAACAGCCCTGCCATATTTATCTCTGCAACCGAAAAAGAGAATGTAGATGAGTTTAAGGAGCTGCTTTACGAATACGTAAAAAATGTGCATACGGAGCGGTATCCGCATGATAATTTGCTTTATTAAGTAGCTTCTCCCCAGCCCTTTCCATATAGAGGGAGTAATGGTTTGTCATGCTGAACGTAGTGAAGCATCTATTCGCCGCCATGCAATCGTATGCATAGTTCGCTATTAGATCCTTCGCTATCGCTCAGGATGACAAATTTGTTTTAGGAGTTCTCTTCCCAAACCATACATAAATGCAGAATGGTATCAACCGCTTTTTGCATATCCTGTACCGACACCCATTCTTGTTTGCTGTGGAAAGCATGTTCGCCGGCAAAAATGTTTGGGGTGGGTAAACCCATAAATGATAACCTCGAGCCATCTGTACCACCGCGGATGCTGCACCGCTTTGGCTGTAACCCGGCACGGCGCATTGCGTCCATGCCGTAATTAACAATTTGCGGGTATTGGGCAAGTACATTCTTCATGTTGCGGTATTGCTCGTGCGTTTCCAGTTTGTAGGATGAGTTTGGATAGTTCTTCAATACTTCATCAGCTACATTACGGATAACATCCGCATGCTTTACCAAATTTTCTTTCTCAAAGTCGCGGATAATAAAATCAATAACCGCGGTTTCCACATGCCCGCTAATATCCACCGGGTGTACAAAACCCTGCATACCGGCAGTGTGTTCGGGCGATAAGCTATCCGGCAGGGCCGCAACAATCTTAGCCGCGATTTTTATAGCGCTTTCCATTTTGCCCTGTGCAAAGCCGGGGTGCGAACTTACACCTAGTATGGTAAGCTTTGCACCGTCGGCGCTAAAGGTTTCGTTCTCCATATTGCCCACACTTTCACCATCCATGGTGTAAGCTGCAAACGCGCCAATTTTGGCTATGTCAGCTTTATCAACCCCTCGGCCAATCTCTTCATCGGGTGTAAATAGGATCTTTATAGTCCCGTGTTTTATTTCGGGATGATTGATCAACTGGTAGCAGGCATCCATAATTTCGGCAACGCCTGCTTTATTGTCGGCCCCTAACAAAGTTGTGCCTGATGCGGTTACGATATCATTACCCAACTGGTTCTTAAGGTCGGGGTGCTCTTTCAGTTTTATTATTTGCGTGGCATCATCCGGCAGGTTGATATCTTCGCCTATATAGTTTTTGTGGATGATAGGTTTAACGCCCTTGCCGCTACAATCGGGTGCGGTATCCATGTGCGAGCAAAAACAGATCACCGGGATATTGGGCTTATCGGTATTGGCGGGGATAGTCGCGTATACATAGCCGTATTCGTCGAGGTGGGCATCGCTAACACCTGTTTCCAAAAGCTCGGCAACCAGTAGGCGGCCAAGGTCTTTTTGTTTTGCTGTTGATGGTGTGGTTGGCGACGTTGGGTCTGATTGTGTGTCTATCTGCACATAGCTTAAAAACCTATCAGTAACAGTGTAACTTAACGGTGTATTAAAATCCATAGAAAGCCTATATTAGTGGAAATTTTATTTGCCCGGTTGTGTTTTAAACCGCAAGCTAATTTGTAAAATATCAAACATAAAATCAATTGAAAAAGTATCTTTTATTTATTGTATTGGCACTGGCTTTTTTTAAAGGTAAAGCACAGGGTAGTTTAAACTATGCCACTTACGGTATTGGCGTAAGCGCGAGTTTAAACCACCCGTATGCCGATCTAAAAAAAGAATACGATAATAAATCATTCGCGGTAACCTTCAATTACTTTTATACCCCATACGTGCCTATCGGCCTGGAGTTTCAGCTTGGTAAACTTTCTGGTGGAGGTACCGATCTGAAGATAGATAAAGATGGCCGCCAGTTTGTTAATAATTACAAGGCCTTAATATTACACATAGATGTGCAGGCGGGCGAGGTTATAAATTACCAGGGGAGCACGGTGCTGAATGTGTTAAAAAACTTTTACCTGGGTGCCGGTATTGGTGGCATAGCTAATAGCGTTGTAACCCAACGCACAAGTGTTATCGACCCAACATATACCTTCCCCGGGAAGGATAACGGAATAAATTTAATTGTACCGCTGCGTTTTGGTTACGAGTTTAAGTTTTATAATGAGTACGATCAGCCAAATGTCCGCCTGGATATTGGTTACCAGCATAACCTTACTTTTGGTGAAGGGCTTGATGGTTACGCCGATCCATCAACCAAGTTTAAGAACAACGCGCTTGACCAGTATAGGCAAATTACGGTTGGCATTAAGGTGAACTTTGGCGGCCAAAACTCATACGATAAAGAGATTAGGGGGTACTAAATTGAACATAGAAGAACTGCGCGACTATTGCCTAAATAAACCCGGCGTTACCGAAAGCTTTCCGTTTGGTGAGGAAACACTTGTTTTTAAAGTAGCCGATAAAGTGTTTATGCTTACCGGCCTTGGTTCGCCAAGCTTTAACGTAAAATGCGACCCTGAGCGTGCCGTTGAACTACGCGAACAATACAGCGAAGTACAACCCGGCTTCCACATGAACAAAAAGCATTGGAACACGGTGCATACCGATGGCTCGCTTACCAGTAAACAGATCTGCGACATGATAGACCATTCATACGACCTGGTTTTTGCAAGTTTGCCCAAGAAACTGCAGGCCGAAATTGCCGACAGTAAATAACATCATGAAAAGAAATCTCGTTCTGCTGCTCTCCCTTTGTTACTACCTGCAAAGCTACGCCCAGCTTACCCCATTTGAGCAAAGCAAAGACAAAAACTATACAGCAACCTACACCGAGGTTACTAGTTACTATAAAAACCTTGCTAAGCAACAGCCACAGATGCGCTTGTTTAATTACGGCTCTACCGATATTGGCAAGCCATTAACATTGGTGGTTTTATCGAAAGATAAAGTGTTCGACCCGGCGCAGATCAAAAAGCAAAATAAGCGGGTATTGCTGATCAACAACGGCATCCATCCTGGTGAACCCGAAGGCATCGATGCCAGTATGATGTTGGTGCGCGATCTGTTAAAAAAGAACCAGTTGCCAAAAGATGTGGTGCTTTGCTTTATTGCCTTGTATAATATTGACGGTAACATGAACAGGGGGCAGTCGCGCGCTAACCAAAATGGCCCGCGGGCATACGGCTTTAGGGGCAACTACCGCAACCTGGACCTGAACCGCGATTTCATCAAAGCTGATAGCAAAAATGCGCTTGCCTTTACCCAGATCCTGAACACCTGGCAGCCCGAAGTTTTACTGGATAACCACACCAGCGATGGGGCCGATTACCAGTACGTGATGACGCTGATAGAAACCCAAAAGGATAAACAAAACCCCGTATTGGCCGCCTATACTGATAAAACCCTTACCCCCGATCTGTACAAAGGCATGAAGAAAAGCGGCTATGAAATGATCCCTTACGGTGCCGGCGAAGAAGGCCTGCCCGATAGTGGCATAGTGAGTTTCATGGAAACGCCGCGCTTTTCTACCGGGTTTGCAGCACAGCATAACATCATCAGTTATATGACTGAGACACATATGCTTAAGCCATTTGACAAACGTGTTTGGGCAGCCTACGCCTTTATGCAAAATCTAATAAGCATTTGCCAGCGTGACGCCAGGTTATTAGGCACTATGAAAAAGCAGGTAGACGCTGATGTAAGCAAACAAAAGACCTTTGCCCTTAACTGGGCGCTTGACGAAACCAAAGTAGATACCATCACCTTTAAAGGCTATGCCGCGGGGTACAAAACTAGCGATGTAAGCGGCCTTAAAAGACTTTTTTACGACCGTGAAAAGCCCTACAGCAAACCTATAAAGTTTTATAATACCTACAAAGCAAGTGCTACTGCCGACAAGCCGGTTGCCTACATTATTCCGCAGGCATGGGGTAAGGTGATAGACCTATTTAAACTAAACAAAGTTGCCATGAGCCGCCTGGCGCATGACACGACATTGAGTTTGCAGATGTACTACATCGGCGATTACAAAACCGGCACAAGGCCTTACGAAGGGCATTACATCCACAGTAATGTTAAGCTAAGCCCGGTTGATGCAAAAGTGAAATTTTATGAGGGTGATTACGTGGTTTATGTGAACCAACCTATCAATCGCTACATTGTAGAAACGCTGGAACCACAGGGCGTAGATTCCTTCTTCGCATGGAACTTTTTTGACAGCGTGCTGGGCCAAAAGGAATACTACTCCGATTATGTGTTTGAAGATATTGCCGCGCAACTGTTAAAAAACGACCCCGACCTTCGCAAGAAATTGGATGATGCCAAAACGGCCGATCCTAAACTGGCTGCAAGTGCCGGCGGGCAATTAAACTGGGTGTACCGCAACTCGCCATACTTCGAAAAAACTTACCTGCGCTACCCGGTGGGCAGGCTGCTAACCAATACTAAACTCGATCTGCAATGATGGAAATTTTCCTGGCGACACCCGTGGCGTCAATCATATTTGTAATTACACTGGCCACCTCGCTTTGGGCTTTCTCTAACGAGAACATCTATGGCGAATTTATACTGAACCCCTACAACGTATCGCGCGGGCACAAGGTGTACACAGTTATCACTAGCGGGCTGATCCATAAGGACTGGAACCATCTGTTCTTTAATATGCTGTCGTACTATTTCTTTGCTTTCCAGTTGGAGGCGATGTTGGGCCACTGGCAATTTGGTTTGCTGTATGTGTTAAGTCTGATACTAAGCGACCTGCCATCCATCCAAAAACATAAAGACGATATCTGGTATAACAGCCTTGGCGCTTCGGGTGCTATTAGCGCGGTGATATTTAGCTTTATTATGTTTAACCCAAAAGCGCAAATGGGGCTGATGTTTATCCCGATCCCTATCCCCGCCTGGATCTTCGGGGTCTTGTATCTGGTCTACTGCCACTTTGCATCCAAACACGCGCGCGATAACGTTAACCACGATGCCCACTTGTACGGCGCGGTTAGCGGGGTGGTGATCACCTTCGCGCTTCATCACGAAGTCATCAACGAATTTATAAGGCAGTTTTAATTAGGCAGGTCGATGCTTTCATGGCTTATTTTGTTGCCATCGGCATCAAATAAAAAGCTCATGGGCTCGTTTGGGTTTTTGATAATTTCTAATAGCAGGAAGCCCCAGTTTTTCCAGAAATTTTCCAATACCTGCCCGTAGGTTTTGTTAGTCCACTCATCGAAAAGCGGCTTGCTGCTGATGCCGCGCAGGGGCATATCCTCAATATACACATCCTCGCCAACGGGTAAAATATTATACTCGGGCAGGCGGTTAAAAAGGTAGTTGCTGTAGAATACCCGGCCGCTAAATTCTTCGAATTGGATAGGGTGCAGCACGTCGTCTTTTAGCTGATTGTATATCTTATGGTGGTAACCAAAGTTGGCGTTGTTATCCTGCAGGCATATCACCATACCGAAATCTTTTATCCGCAGGGCGAATGTTTGGGTGTTGATCTCATCGCGATAGCCAAACTCTTCGGGCTTGTTATCAACCTTAAATAAGAATAAACTAAAAGGTTTAAATTCTTCAAAATGGACAGGTAGGTTAACACTTTGCAGCATTAAATGCAGGTGGCTAAATTTATGGATAATGGCCTGTGAAATGTTAAATTCCTCGCCCTGCGTATGCATCATTTTTATGCCCGACTGGATCTCGTTAAAGATAATGCCGTACAATAATTTGCTGGTCCATTGGAAAAGTTTAAACTCATCTAATGCTTTTACACCTTCGTATCCACCGGCAAATGCTGCGGCAATTTCCAATTCTAAGGGTTCTAAATATTCATCGTTAACAACGGCCGAGCATGGGATCTTAAGATCTTTATAGGTGGCGATACTTTCGTCGAGCAGCTTAAAGGGCTGGTCTTCTAAATTATACAGGCTCATAAGCCATTGCGGAAAAACCTGGACCTTTTCTTCCTCGCTTTGTAAAACAGTTCCCGTTAAAAAACAGTTACGGTTACTAAAGTTAAATTTTTCGAACGGTGCGTAAATTTCTGCCGGCATGGCCGCAAAGATAAGCAGGAATTTAACTTAATGTTTTAGCTTTGGTATTATTGACATGCAGCTTACTTATCAACCCTTCGAGCTCGAACTAAAGCATACCTTTACCATCGCCAAGTTTTCGCGTACGAGCACCCCTTTGATGCTGGTGCAGTTAACCCACGAAGGCCAAACCGGCTTCGGTGAGGCATCAATGGTACCCTACATGGGCGAAAGCCACCAAAGCGCCGCCCTGTTTTTAAGTAAGGTTGATATAAGCCAGTTTAAATACCCTATTGATTTTGCAGCTATCATCCATTACCTGGATAGCATCGCACCTGGTCAGCCGGCCATAAAAGCCGCTATTGATATTGCCCTGCATGATCTGGATGGCAAACTGAAAGGGAAACCCTGCTGGGAAATTTTTGGTAGCGATCCCGCAAATATGCCGGTAACCAGTTATACGATTGGCATAGACACCAAAGAGGTGATCCTGCAAAAAGTAAAAGAAGCCAAAGGCCTTAAAGTGATAAAAGTAAAGCTTGGCCGCGATAGCGATCATGAGCTGATCCAAACCATCCGCTCGGTTACCAATGTACCGCTTTATGTTGATGCCAACCAGGGCTGGACAGACCGCAAACAAAGCCTCGACCTGATCTATTGGCTGCAAGAGCAGGGCGTGCAATTGATAGAGCAACCCATGCTTAAAACCGACATAGACGGCAACGCCTGGATAACCGAACATAGCCCCATCCCCATCATCGGCGATGAGGCAGTGCAACGCCTTGCAGATGTTGCGGCAGCTAAAGGCGTTTACCACGGCATCAATATCAAACTAATGAAATCGGCAGGGATGTACGAGGCCAAACAAATGATAAACAAAGCCCGCGAACTGGGCTTAAAGGTTCTTATAGGCTGCATGAGCGAAACCAGCTGCGCCACCCTTGCCGCCGCCGCCCTTGCCCCACAATGCGATTGGGCCGACCTTGACGGGCCATTGCTAACTATTAACAACCCCTACCAAATGCCGGAGATGGTTGATGGTAAATGGGTGTTAAGTAAAGAGGTTGGGTTAGGGTTAGAGGTGTAATTAACCACAAAGAGCACAACGTTTTTCACAGAGAGCACAGAGATAAGCAAATCTTTGTGCTCTTTGTGGCTAATAATATAGCCATTCCGCTGTGTTCTTTGTGGTTAAATAGAAGACAAAAACCCCTTAAATCAAAAAAGGGATGCTTTCGCAACCCTTTTCTTCGTTAGTTAGTTTAGTCAGTTATAGTGTTGTTATTATAGTTCTTCGTCGTGTTGGCTCATGTCCAAACCTGCAATTTCTTCTTCTGCAGTAACACGTAGCGGGCTAATCAGGTCGGTAATTTTAAGTAGTACAAATGCACCTACAAAAGCAAATACCGATACTGCTACCAATGCAATAACGTGTTTAAAAAACAATGAGGTTTCGCCATATGCTAAACCATTTGCACCTGCGCCGTTAACAGATTTGGTAGCAAAAATACCCGTCATTAACATACCTACCATACCACCTACACCGTGGCAAGGGAATACGTCTAAGGTATCATCAATGTTGGTTTTGCTTCTCCAGATAACTACCAGGTTGCTTATAACCGCGGCAACTATACCCACAATAAGCGAGCTTGATACGGTGATATAACCTGCAGCAGGTGTAACAGCAACCAAACCTACAACAGCGCCAATACAAGCGCCCATTGCCGATGGTTTTTTACCTCTAAGGATGTCAAAGAAGATCCATGACATAGCGGCAGCGGCCGATGCGGTTGTTGTGGTAGCCAAAGCAGTAGCAGCAAGTTCGCTTGAGCTTAATGCAGAACCCGCGTTGAAACCAAACCAGCCGAACCAAAGTAAGCCAGTACCCAATATTACGTAGCTGATACGTGCAGGTGTGTGGATCTCTTCTGCACCGGTACGTTTTTTAAGGTATAATGCCGAGGCAAGTGCGGCCCAACCGGCAGACATGTGTACAACGGTACCACCTGCAAAATCTAACACGCCCATCTTAAAGAAGTAACCTTGTGGGTGCCATGTTGCGTGAGCTAACGGGATATAAATTACAATGATGAACAGTGTAATAAAAATTAAGTAAGAGTTGAAACGGATACGTTCTGCAAATGCACCGGTAATAAGCGCGGGTGTAATAACCGCGAATTTTAACTGGAACATAGCGAATAGTATCACCGGGATAGTTGGTGATGCCGCCCATGCTACACCTAAAGTGTTTTGCATCATGAAAAATGATTTTGGGTTACCAATTAAGCCCAGGCCGCCAACATCATCGCCGAAGGCCATGCTAAAACCAAATACTACCCAAATGATAGTGATAAGGCCCATACATACAAAGCTTTGCAGCATGGTAGAGATAACGTTTTTTTTACGCACCATACCGCCATAAAAGAAGGCAAGGCCGGGTGTCATCAATAATACAAGGGCTGTAGAAATAAGCATCCAGGCAATATCAGCACCTACGTAAGTTGTTGCCGGTTTGGCGGCCGCTGTAGCGCCCGGGTACATCAGTGCCAGGATAACTACAATAACGAGAATTCCAAAGGGTACAATTTTTTTCATTGTTTTAGTTTGAGTGGATAAGTTTAGTTAGTTAATAGTCAGTATTATTTGGAGGTCAGTATTTTGAGAAGGGCGCTGCTTATAAGTTAGCCCTGTGTTTTCGCCGTAGGTGCCGAGGCAACAGCATCAGCCCAGGGTGCAACCTGTAAGCTGATGCCGGTTTAATTAAATCACAATTAGAACCATTTATATAAACTGTCGCGGTGTTTAATGCAGTTTGGAGAGTGTTTTTGAAAAAAATAAGATCTCTTTCGTCTCTTTTATCATTTACGATGCTTTTAAGCGTATAAACTTCGGTGAAGTTTAAATTTTTGGTGCTTTTTATGCCCTTTGTGAAAGCAAAAGCGCTTAATTGGCAGCCAATATATCTAAATGAAGCAGAAATTAAATCGTTTATCGACTTAATTTGGTTGATAGTTATTAAAATAGGTTTCAATTCTGTCAATTGCATATGCTAAAATAACAACATAAAAACCATATTGTCAATAAAATTCGCAATTTTTTATAAATTCCTTTAAAATATTGGATAATAAATGAAAAATCAATCTTATTTATTTAAGATAGGATAGTATAAAAACCCTTGTTCTATCATTTGATGGCATATTTTTAAAATATAGGCCGATACAATATATTTTTTTAAGATTTTTTAGAAAATCAGCGTCGATTATTGAATTATTTCAAAAATCGAAGAGTGTGAGCTGGTCCGTTTGCGGTTTCGCCTTGGTTTCTATAGGCAAAAAGTTAGAAACCGTAATGCCCAATAACCTTATCCGGCTGTTTTCGGTGTCTGTAACGGCCAGCAAAGTTTTTGAAATGCTTAATATGGTATCAATATCGTCCACATTATCCGGGATAGAGCAGCTGCGGGTGATCTGCTTAAAGTCGCTGTACTTTATTTTGAGGGTAATGGTTCGGCCCTTTAACCGGTATTTCAATAATCGTTCGTTTACGATCTTGGCTATCTTCTCCAGTTCGGCGTGCATTTCCTCTTCGGTGGTCAGGTCATAGGCAAATGTATCTTCGGCCCCCATTGATTTTGTTTCGCGGTGGGGTTGTACATCCCGGTCATCAATCCCACGTACTATCATGTAATAAAACCCGCCTGCTTTTCCAAAGCGGCCGGTCATATCCTCTTCGCTTAATTTCTTCAGATCGGCACCGGTAAACAGGCCCTGCTTTTTCATTTTTTCGGCAGTTACCTTACCTACGCCATGGAATTTCTCTACAGGCAGGTTCTCCATAAAGTTTTCTATAGATGACGGGCCTATGAATGTTAAGCCATCCGGCTTTTTTATATCAGATGCAATTTTAGCAACAAACTTATTAATAGACACACCTGCCGATGCGGTAAGGTTCAGCTCATCTTTAATAGCCTGTTTTATTTGCTGCGCGATCTCGATAGCCGAGCCGATGTTCAATTTGTCATTGGTAACATCCAGGTATGCTTCATCCAGCGAGAGTGGTTCTATCAGGTCGGTGTATCTCCCAAAGATCTCACGGATTTTTTGCGAGACCTCTTTATACGCAGCAAACCTTGGCCTCACAAATATGGCATGCGGGCAAAGCTGCAGCGCCTGCTTTGATGACATGGCCGAGCGGATGCCGAACTTGCGCGCCTCATAACTTGCGGTAGCTACCACACCACCTCGCCCTTCGGGCAGGCCGCCAACTACCAGGGGTTTGCCACGGTATTCGGGGAAATCGCGCTGCTCTACCGACGCGTAAAATGCGTCCATATCAATATGGATTATCTTCCGTTTTATCTGAACTTCGCTATCTGCCACTTTATGCTAAACTTTAAAAGCCCCCTTAAGCCCCCTCTAAATCTCCCCCGGTAGGGGAGCCTTTCTTTCCTGCACCCTCTCCTTCGGAAAGTTGGGGAGAGGCTAATTTAATTTACCTTTGGCAAAATTACTCAACTGTATATAATATAATGTCATCCCACCACATTGTACGCGAAAAACAGGAACCTGCCCTGCTGTTATTAAGCCTCGATAACTTCTCTGAAGAATTATTGGGCCAACTGTTGGAGTGGAGCCCAACGGTGATTGCCACGCCGCTTATTGCCGAGCAGATGAACAGCTACGAAATAAAGATAGACATTATTGTAGCGGATGAAATTGACAAAACGCTACAATCCTATATCAGGCAGATCCCGCAGGCAGGTGCATCGCAGGTAGAAGCTGCCCTCAATTTTCTTATCCAAAATGAATACAAAGCCGTAAATGTAGTGGCCGATGAGGTAAACCTTAATGAATTTACCACATTCGCTTCCGAAATCAACATTGTAATATATAGCGGAAACCAAAAAATTTACGCGGTTAACCCCGGCTTCAGCAAATGGAAACCCGCGGGCGAAAGTATCCGCATCTTATCCTTATATTTAAACCTGAAAACCAATGGGTTAGCTGATAAAGGTAACGGTAATTTTGTCACCACAACCGACGGCTTCATCAGCCTGAATTTCGACGACGGGTTACTGTTTATAGCTGAAGAGATCTGATTAGGATACAAGCCTGACAAACAGGGTAATTAGCGGCTCATTTTTGTTTAAATATAATTATACATCAATTAAACCGTTGATGTGTTTCGTAGTCTTAATACATACATCGGCTTTTATATACCGATCAATTATAAATTTCAAGATGAAAACAGGATATAAAAAATTATTAAGTATTGCCTTAAGCGGAGTGTTGCTCATGTCTTTAGGCCTAAACGCCAATGCGCAACGTGGTAGCAGAGGTGGCGGCGGCGGCGGTTTTAGCGGCGGCGGCGGTGGTAGTCGTTCATCCGGTGGTGGTGGCGGTGGTGGCTTCAGTCGCCCATCAAGTGGTGGTGGCGGCGGTTTTAGTCGCCCGTCTGCCGGGAGCAGCGGTGGTTTTAGCCGTCCGTCTGCAGGTGTTGGCGTAAGCCGCCCTTCCGGTGGTTTTAACCGTCCATCCGGCGATGCAAGTGTAGGCCGTCCGTCAGGAGGTTTCAACCGTCCGTCAGGTGGGTTTAACCGTCCCGGCACATCAGTTGGCGTAACACGAGGCACAAACGGTTTTAACCGTGGTAATACAGCTGTTTTAGGCAACCGTGGTACTTACAGCGGCAGCCGTGGAACTTATAGTGCAGGCGTAAGAGGTGGTTACCGTGGCGGTAACTATGGCCGTTACGGCTACGGTTACAACCGTGGTTATTATGGCGGCTCGCGTTACTTTAACCGTGGTTTTTATAACAACCGTGGTTTCTATAATTCATACTATTTGCCACGTATTGGTTTTAGCATAGGCGTATTGCCATTTGGTTATTATCCGTTCTATTACGGCGATTACCAATATTACTACAGTGATGGTTTATATTATCAGCAATACAATAACCAGTATACAGTGGTTGAACCACCGGTTGGTGCCGAGGTAAATTCACTACCATCAAAGGCTGAGGCTATTACCATTAATGGCGAGCAGTACTACGAATCTAACGGTGTTTACTACCGTGCGGTTACTAAAGATGATGGCAGCGTAGTTTACGAAGTTGCCGGTAAAGATGGCGAACTGAACACCGCTAATGGTGGTGGCGATGGCGGCGAGTACGACCAACCATACCAGATTGGTGATGTGTTAATCACCTTACCACAGGATAGCCGTAAAATTAAAGTGAACGGCGAAAAATTATATGTTGCGCCAGACGGAACTTATTTCCAGGAAACCCGCGACAATGATAATAACAAAGTTTACAAAGTTGTAGGCCTTGCAACAGATGAGCCGGAGGACAACAATCAATAATATTTAAGTATTATAATTAAAGGCGGATGCTGCAAAGTATCCGCCTTTTTTGTGCGTTATAATTCCGGGGAAGTAACACGCTTTTAAATTTATTCAAACAATTTTAACTTTAATACATTGATTATTAAGTTTAACTTAATAGTTGAAGTGTATGAATGATCAGGAAAGGGGAATAATACTAAGATTATTGAGTTGCGTAAAGGCTTGTGAGGAATGTATTAAAGCTTGCCATAACGAAAGGGATAATGTACAATTTAAGTATTGCATAGAGTTGTGTAAGGATAACATTGATGTTTGTGCGCAAAGCGACAGGCTGCTACAACGCGGATCAGAAATAGCTTACCAGTTTTTGGCGCTGTGTGAGGAAGTTTGCCGCAAATGTGCTAAAGAATGCAGAAGGCACGCCCAGCAAGAGTATTGCCTTAAATGTGCAGAAGTTTGCCTGGCCTGCGCCTATATCTGCCATGATTACCACGAACCGTTTCAACTGAAATACGTATGAAAGCCCTGATATTAAACTGTACGCTTAAGCCATCGCCCGCGGCATCTAACACCGAAGCCCTGGCAAAGGAGTTTGTTGCCGAGCTGGATCGCCTTGGTGTAAAAACCAATATGATCCGCGTGGCAGATCACAATATCATCACGGGAATAAAATCTGACTTGGGCGAGGGGGATGCCTGGCCCGCCATATTAAAAGAATTGCTCGCGTCAGACATCCTCATCATAGCCACCCCAACCTGGATGGGCACCATGAGCAGCGAGGCATTGAAGGTTTTAGAACGCATCAACGGCCTCTACCCAAAGCGCGACGCACAAAACCGACCGGTTACTTTTAATAAGGTAGCAGGCTTTGTGGTAACAGGTGCCGAGGATGGCGCCCGCCACGTGGTATCAGAAATTGCTGGTGCGCTGATGGATGTTGGTTTTACCATTGCGCCGCAATCATACACTTATTGGAATAATGGCCCCGGCCCCGGGGATAATTACCTGGAAAGCGATTACCGCAAAGATTGGTCGATAGAAATCGGTAAAGCCGCCGCGGCAAATGTGGTAGCGGTTGCCAGGGCCTTAAAAAACACACCCATCTCCGGTAGGGAGTAATGCTCAATATATTTTGGCTATGGCCGTCGTCTTTGTCTTTAATCTATCTTAGATTTGTTTATTAACTCATTGCCGTTCGGTTTCAGCCAACGGCTAAATTAAACTGTTTAAAATGGCTTTAGCCCAAGCTTAAAGTAGGTTTAATATGAAGTTCTGACCCATTCCCGGCAACGAATAACATTGGCGCCGATATTATTACCTTTGCGGTATGATTGACGTTGTATTAAAGAAAGGTAAAGAGAAAGCTGTATTGCATAAACACCCCTGGGTGTTTTCGGGCGCGATAGAAAACGTAAAGGGCAAACCTGCCAATGGCGAAATTATCCGCCTGCTGAATAGCAAAAAAGATTTCATGGCCTACGGTTTTTACAACGATCAATCGCGCGTTGCCGTAAGGTTATTGGAGTGGGACGAGAGCGTTGCTGTTGATGACAACTGGTTTCGCGAAAAGGTACAGGTAGCTGTTGCCGGCCGTGCCCATATACTTGCTGATGGTACAACGGACACCTGCAGATTGATTTTTAGTGAATCTGACTATCTGCCCGGCCTTATTGTAGATAAATATGCCGACCATTTGGCTGTACAAGTGCTAACATCTGGCATGCAAAACGCCATGCCTGTTATTATAGATGAACTTAATGCCTTGGTAAAACCGGCAAGTATATTTGATAAAAGTGATGCCACCTCCCGCTCGCACGAGGGTTTGGAAACTACCAATGTATTATTGGCCGGTAACCAGCCTCCCGAATTGGTGATGGTGAAAGAGAACGGCATCAGTTACGGCATCAACATCGCCGAAGGCCAAAAATCTGGCTTTTACTGCGATCAGCGTTATAACCGCCAGTTACTGGCAACCTACGCCAAAGGCAAAACAATGCTGGATTGCTTTAGCTACACAGGTGGTTTTACGCTAAACGCGTTTAAAAATGGTGCAATATCTGTAACCAGTGTGGATAGCTCGGCATTGGCATTGGAAACTTTAGAAGAAAACATCCGCCTGAATAAATTTGAGGGCACGGAGCATAACGCCATAAAATCTGATGTAAATGCGCAGTTGCGCAAATTCAGAGAAGAAGGTGCTAAGTTTGATATCATCGTGCTCGATCCGCCAAAATATGCGCCATCACGATCAGCTTTGGATAGGGCATCACGTGCTTATAAAGACCTGAACCGTTTAGGTATGCAATTGCTAAACAGCGGCGGTTTGCTGGCTACCTTCTCCTGCTCGGGTGCTATGGATATGGAAACCTTTAAACAGGTACTGGCCTGGGCCGCATTAGATGCCGGTAAACAGGTACAATTCATCTACCAGTTTCACCAGCCGGAAGACCATCCTGTTAGGGCATCCTTTCCTGAAGGGGAATACCTGAAGGGGCTTTTGTGCAGGGTTTGGTAAAACCCACACCTCAACAACAACAAAGCAACCTTTAAGCCATGCAGTATACATAGTTTAAAGGTTGCTTTGTTCCGCGCTATTAACGGCGGTTATACTATTGGCAGGAAACCTAAGTAAAATTTAATCCAAAGTTATTTGCCTTTTGATGCTTTCTTCAAGGGAAATAAATGTCTCGGTGCGTTGGATGCCTTTTACGCTTTGGATATTTTCGTTTAATACCTCGCGCAGGTGGTTGGTATCGTGGCAAACAATTTTTGCAAAGATGCTATAGCTGCCGGTAGTGTAATGCAGCTCTACAATTTCTGGCACTGCCTTCAGTTGTTTTACGGCATCATTATACTGCGATCCTTTTTCAAGGAATATACCCAGGAACGCGGTTACATCATAACCCAGCTTTTGCGGGTTTACTTCCAGGCTGGCACCTTTAATTACACCCATCTCCTCCAGCTTTTTCATCCGCACGTGTATGGTTCCGCCCGAAACGATCAATTCTTTTGCGATTTCGGTGTAAGGTGTGGTCGCATTTTTCATCAATATTGATAAAATCTGAATATCCAGATTATCAATTTCTAAATTTTGAGGTTTCCTGTGAGGCATAATTTTAAATATCTATATTCAAATACAAGTATAATTATAATAAAAGTAAAAATAAAAATATATTGTTGAAATATTTGCAAGAAACTAACAACTCTGTTAGATTTGTATACAGCAAATGACAATTGCTTTATTGTTCTTTAAAAACAAACATTGTTGGGTGGTGAAATTTTTGGCAGACACACCTCCTTGTCCCGGTGGCGGAGAATATGGGAAACCCGAAGCGGGCTAACTACTCTGTGAAGGTTCGACCCCTTCCCCAACAGCTATTAAACTGAGAGGTTTAATTAACATCCTGTAGGATGGTGAAATTTTGGCAGACACACCTCCTTGTCGCGGTGGCGGAGATAATGGGAAACTCTTAGCAATAAGAATAACCACTCTTTGAAGGTTCGACCCCTTCTCCTACAGCTCTTCTCATAATTTAGGTTTATAATTGGTTAGTAAAGGCCCCTGCCCATCAGGGGCTTTACTTGTATAAGAGACTTTTTTTTGGACCGTAATTCTACAAATAAATGACCGTTAGTATGTCATTGCGAGCGATAGCGCGGCAATCTCAGCATATCTGATTGTCCTTTAAGATTGCCACGTCACTACGTTCCTCACAATAACATAGGGCCTTTTTCCTTCATCATTTATAATTCACATTCGGTGTTCAATATTCTTTTAAACAAAAAGATCCCGGCTGTTCACCGGGATCTTAGCATGAATTTGTTATTTCACTTAAAAGAACTTGAAGCCTACGCTTAACGCCCAAATGTTTTGGCGTTGGCCGTAGCTTTCGTTTATTTTGGTTAGGCCGCCCTCGTAGCGCAGGTCGGCAGTAATATGGCCTATGTCAACCCCGCCACCAACCTGGTAGCCCAGCGTGCTTTTTTTATAGTTGCCAAAATCGTTATAAGCACCGCTTACATTATCGCTAAAGTTTTGGTTCTTATCCATCAAATAGCTGTAAACCGGCCCGGCCATTATCCTAAAATTCAGGTTTTCGCCGCCAAAACCTTTACCTAATAATAGCGGTACGTTAATGCTGGTAAAGGTTACCTTGCCGTTTGAGGTTACGGTACCGCCGCTATTATTAAAATCGAATTTACCGCCACTGCTGGCTACATAAAGCTCGGGCTGCAGGTAAAGGCTCTTACCAAAACGCGCAAATAAGCCTGCCTGGTAACCAGCCACGGTTGATTCGCCTACGTTATTGGTACTTATCTTGGAGAAATTGACGCCCGCCTTGGCGCCCAGCGAGAATTGTGCCTTGGCACTAATTGCCGCCATAAATAGTATGGCAACGCTTAACAAACATTTTTTCATGGTAGTAATTTATTTAGTTAATAAAAACGTTAGAGGCGCAGGCTTGTTAAAAGTTTAACACTCTGCAACATATTAAACGCCAGTAGCAGGTATTTTTTATATTTTTGCTTAAATATATTATTATATGGCAGAGATAACGATAAGCAACAAGGATTGGGAACGTATAAAAATTAAGGTGCAGCGCAAGTACAACCACCTTACCGACGAGCAATTGCAATACACCGAAGGCCAGGAAGATAACCTGATAACCCGCATTATGGACCTGGTAAACCGCGACCGTAAATACGTGGTGTTCACCCTTACCAAAGCATTGGTGAACATGGATACTAACCGCCTTTAAATTTAGTTTATTATTAAAAGCCGTTTGGCTTTTATATATTTATAATTCAAGAGGTTAAGGAGCATGGAAAAAAGTGTGATGAGCAGATACAGGAAACCGGCATTATATATTGGCGGGTTTGCAATTGCTGTAAGTTTATGGAGCTTTCAGGACGATCTTTTCCAGATCTCTAAAAACCTGGATGTTTTTGCATCGGTATATAAAGAGGTTAACATTAATTATGTTGATGATATAAACTCGGCCAAGCTGGTTAAAACCGGTGTAGATGCTATGCTGGAGGGCCTTGATCCTTATACCGAGTTTGTGCCCGAATCTGAGATTGAAGATTACAAACTGCACTACGTTAGTACCCAATACGGTGGCATAGGTGCAAGCATTTTTTTGCGAGATAACAAAATATACATATCTGATGTGTTCGCTGGCTTCCCGGCCCAAAAGGCAGATGTTCGCCAAGGCGACCAACTGCTGAAGATAAATGATATTGAACTTGCCGGTAAAACTAACGACCAGGTAAGCCAGTTGCTTAAAGGATCTAAAGGCGCGGTTATTAAACTATTACTGAAACGCGATGCGGATGCCCCGGGTGTAAAAACCCTAACGCGCGACGAGATAAAGCAGCCCAACGTAGTTTACACGGGTATGGTAGCCCATAATATGGGCTACATTAAGCTGAACAAGTTTTTAGAGAACTCGGCTCAGGAGGTTACCGATGCGCTTATCGCCCTTAAAAAGAATAACCCTAACGGGATCATCCTCGATCTGCGATCAAACGGCGGCGGCATCCTGCAGGAAGCCGTTAAAATTGTTAACCTTTTTGTGCAAAAAGATGTGCAAGTGGTATCGCAACGCGGAAAAGTAAAAGAAAAGAATTTCACCTATAATACCGTATCAACGCCGTTAGAGCCGAACCTGCCGTTGGTTGTTTTGGTGAACAGTCGCTCTGCGTCAGCATCAGAAATTGTTGCCGGCGCCTTGCAGGACCTGGACAGGGCCATTATTATAGGCCAGCGCAGTTATGGCAAGGGCTTGGTGCAACAAACCTTTAACTTGCCATATAACAGTTTAGTTAAGGTGACGGTTGCTAAGTACTTTGTGCCATCGGGCCGTTGTGTGCAGGAATTGGATTATACCCACCGTAAGGATGATGGCAGCGTTATAAAAATGGCCGATTCGTCTATCCATGAGTTTAAAACCCGTAATGGCCGCTCGGTTTATGACGGCAGCGGAATTTACCCGGATATTTTTATTAAGCAGGACAGGTTTGCTAACATCACCCAAACGCTGGTAAGCAAGCTGTTCGTTTTTGATTACGCTACAAAATACCGTAACACCCATCCGCAGCCTATCGACCCAAAATCGTTTACATTAACCGATGAAGGGTACGCCGATTTTACCAAATACCTGGAAGGGAAAAATTACACCTATAACACTATATCTGAGAAAATGCTGAGCAGCCTAAAAACGGAAGCTACCAAAGAGAAGCAGTTTACCGGGATACAGGCCGAGTACGATGCGCTTAAAGCTAAAATGGCCGCCAGCAAAAAGAATGACCTGCAATTGCATAAGGAAGAAATTAAGCAGGTGTTGGAGAACGAAATCGCATCGCGCTATGGTTACGAAAAAGGCCGCTACGAGGCTAACTTTAAATACGACAAGGAACTTGCCGAAGCCGTTAAAACCATGCAGGATAAAACCCAGCTGGCATCTATACTTAAAGGCGTAGGCGACTACAAAACAATTGGCAAGCCGGTATTTGCAATGGCCGGTAAAAAAGAAGATAAGGATAACGATTAAAATAGAATCAGGATATAGAGAATCAGGAGTCTTGTGTCATGCCTCTTGGCTCTCGCATCTCTACTGTAACATCCCTGCTATAACAGTTGTTTGCTTAAACTATAGTTGATAATATCTGTCATACCTGCATAAAACATAAAAATAACCATGAAAAAGATAATCATCACCGCAGCGATATTTTTAAGCTTCGCTGTATACCAATCTGCCAGTGCGCAAATTAGTTTAAGCCTTAACATTGGCAGCCAGCCCGAGTGGGGGCCCGTAGGTTACAACCATGCAGATTATTACTACATGCCCGATATTGATACCTACTACGATGTGCCTGCCCACCAATACGTTTACCTGGAAAATAACAGATGGATACGCAGGGCAAGCTTACCATCAAGGTACAGCAACTATAATGTGTACAACGGCTATAAAGTAGTTGTAAATGAACGTAACCCATGGACCCGTGACAATGTATACCGTACCAAATACGCTAACTACAAAGGCCGCAGCGGCCAAACCATCATCCGCGATAGCCGAGATGTTAAATACCGTAACCATTGGGGTAGTAATAACAACAACCGCCCTGCACGTGTTGTAGAACGCAAAAAGGTTGTTAAATACAAAGGTAATAATGGCAACCAAGGCAATAACGGAAACCAAGGCGACAAAGGTAAAGACCATGGCAGAGACCACTAATAATAGCCGATACTAAAACAAGAAAGCCCTGCTAAATGGACTTTCTTGTTAAACTGCATTACTTTACTTGTCAAGTATCCCGGTAACCAACGCCTTCCATTGCGGGCCGGAAAGCCCGTTTCTTGCCCCTAGTGCTATAATGGTGTTGCGTACCGTATCATACAGGCGGGTATTCTTGTTGTTTGGTGTTTCGTTACGGCCATAAGCGGCAGCGCTAACATGATTTAGGTAGCGCTCTACAATAAAGGTATTTGTAGCGTTATGGCTGAAGAAATGAGCTATAGATTTTTCGGGGTGCCTTGGGTTTGCTATTGGCCTTATGGTCATGGTTAGGTATTCGCTTTCAGCAGCTGCGTTATCAACCTCTTCCATGGCTTCAATCCGCACCCACTCCTTACCGTCACCTGCTAAAGACCCTGGTGAGGGCAGCGGCAGGTTGATGTAAAACAGATCGCCCTTCCCCGCCATTTTGTAGATCTCCGCTCCCTGTGCATCAGTGATCGCGAACTTTGCCGAATGCGAGCCGGCAAATGTATGCCATTGCGAGATATCCTTCAGCCTGTCTTTGGCCAAAAGGAACAAATTGTGGGCTTCCTCAACATTAGCGCAATCAACAAAATGTATAAAGTCGTTGTGTTCGCCTTCTGTTTGTGGTGGGATGTTGTCTGCTGCGTTTTGCATTTTATACTGGGATATATAACTACAACCTAATAATTTACCAGGTTGTTTTTAAAATAGGGCACAAAAAAAAGCGGACTTATTAAGGCCGCTTTCAATATTTAATACAGTTTATATCCTACCAGAAGAATGAATACAACGCCACAATAATACCACCCACAATTAATGCACCGGCAGTGAACGCGCGCGATGGTTTAAACATTGAAGCATCAATTTCCAGCCCATTGGGTTTAACGCCTTTGGCCAGGTCAATTTTTGAAATTATCCACATGCCCAAAACGCACAGCAGGAATACAAAACCCATCCTGTCTATAAACGGGATCTCGTAAACAGCTTTATCATTTAGTTTTGAGAAACCGAATTGGTTAAGCCACTCCAGGTTGGCAAAGCGTGGTAAAAACTTAAAGAACACCGAGAAGCAGAAACCACCGATGGTTGCAAACAATGCACCGTTTGAAGTAGCTTTCTTCCAAAAGAAGCCTAAGATGAACATGGCAAAAATGCCCGGGGATACAAAGCCTGTGTATTCCTGAATGTATTGGAAGCCCTGCTTGCCCTCGCCCATTAATTGCTCGCCAATTAATAAAGACATGATTACACCAAGCGCCATGGCTACCACTACCGACCATTTACCAAGCTTAACCAGGCTTTTGTCGGTAGCCTCGGGATTAATTGCTTTTTTGTAAATATCCAAGGTAAATATGGTTGCAATACTGTTTGCCTTGCCCGCAAGCGATGCCACAATAGCTGCTGTAAGCGCTGCGAACGACAATCCCTTTAAATAGGTTGGCAACAGGTTTAAAAGAGATGGATAAGCCTTGTTAGGGTCCATAATGCCTTTAGAGCTCATCATCTCCTGGTGGAACATGCCTTTTTGGTAAAGCAGGTAAGCCGCTATACCCGGCAATACCACAATTACAGGCATCAATAGTTTTAAGAATGCCGCGAAAAGAAGGCCTGCACGGGCGGTTTTAAGATCGGCACCTAAGGCACGCTGAGTAATGTATTGATTACAGCCCCAATAGTTAAGGTTTACGATTATCATACCACCAATTAATACCGATAAACCCGGCATGTCCATGTAGTTAGCATTGTCCTTTTTAAATATCATGTGGAAGTGGTCGGCAGCTTCGGTACGCATAATAGTAAGGCCGTTCCATAAACCGGTAGTACCCGATTTTTCGCTGATGAGGTTTAATGCTAAATAAGTAGCAACCAAACCACCCAGTATCAATACAAATACCTGTATAACATCTGTATAACCAATAACCTTCATGCCACCTAATGTGATGAAAACGGCAAATATGGCCAGCAGGGTGATACATACCGTAATGTCAATTCCCGAGATGCCGCTAATTGCCAAAGCGCCCAGGTAAAGGATAGACATCAGGTTTACCACAATGTACAATAACAGCCAAAATATAGCCATAACCATAGCTACCGTACCGTTATACCGCTGGTTCAAAAACTGCGGCATCGTGAAGATCTTATTCTTCAGATATATAGGGATGAAGAACACCGCTACGACAATTAGTGTCGCGGCAGCCATCCACTCGTAAGTGGAGATAGCCAAGCCCATTTTAAAGGCCGAACCGCTGGTGCCAATGAACTGCTCGGCAGAGATGTTTGATGCTATAAGTGATGCGCCAATTGCCCACCAGGTAAGGGAGCCCTCGGCCAAAAAGTAATCTTTAGAGGTAGCATCGGCATTATGTTTACGCCTGTATATCCAATACCCGTATAAGGATACAATGATAAAATAGATAAAAAACACGACATAATCGCCGTTTGATAAGGTCTTCATTTAGGGACTTGAGTTAAAAATGGTTATAATAAGGAATTTAATATTAGTTATATATATCGGTTAATCAAATTCTCCAGGTATTCTTGTTTGCCGCTGCTTACAGCCGGCTCGCCGTTTTCGCCGGCGTATTTCCGCAGGTCTTCCAGCGAAAGTTTACCCGCCTCAAAGTCTTTACCGGCACCGCTGTCGAAAGAGGCGTAACGATTGGCGCGGATTTTTTTATAGTCGGACTTTTGGAGGATGTTATCCGCAGCTATCAAAGCCCTCGCAAAAACATCCATACCGCCAACGTGCGCGTAGAACAAGTCTGCCGGGTCTGTAGAGTTACGGCGGATCTTGGCATCGAAGTTTATCCCGCCACCTGCAAAGCCACCAGCCTGTAGAATGATGAGCATGTATTCGGTAACCTCGGCCACATCGTTCGGGAACTGGTCGGTATCCCAGCCATTTTGCTCGTCGCCACGGTTAGCGTCAATTGAACCTAACAAGCCGCTATCTGCCGCAACTTGTAATTCATGCTGAAAGGTGTGGCCGGCTAATGTAGCGTGGTTAACTTCCAGGTTCAGTTTAAAATCGCCCAGCAGATCATACTTCTGCAAAAAGCCCAAAACGGTAGCTGCGTCATAATCGTACTGATGCTTTGTTGGCTCGCAGGGTTTTGGTTCGATGAAAAAAGTGCCTTTGAAGCCCTGTTTGCGGGCGTAGTCTTTTGCCGTATGTAGGAATTTTGCAAGATGTTCCTGCTCGCGTTTCATGTCGGTGTTCAGTAAGGTCATATAACCTTCGCGGCCACCCCAAAAAACGTAGTTCTCGCCACCTAAGGCAATGGTAGCGTCAATAGCCGCCTTAACCTGCGCCCCCGCATGTGCCAGCGCATGAAAATCGGGATTGGTGGATGCACCGTTCATATAGCGCGAATGGCTGAATACGTTGGCCGTGCCCCAAAGTAGTTTTACACCGCTGGCGTCCTGCTTTTGTTTTGCGTAATCAACCATGGTTTGCAGGCGGCGGTCGTTCTCGCTCAGGTCATTGGTATAATCCACCACATCTACATCGTGGAAGCAATAGTAAGGCAAATTCATTTTAGTGATAAACTCAAAAGCGGCGTCCATTTTATCTTTAGCGCGCTCAATGGCATCAGCCTTTGCATCCCATGGAAAAATGTGCGTAGCGCCACCAAACGGATCGGCACCGGTGCCGTTAAACGAGTGCCAGTAGGCGCATGCAAAGCGCAGGTGATCTTTCATGGTTTTACCGGCCACTATCTTATCTGCATCGTACCAGCGGAAAGCCAACGGGTTATCCGATTGTTGCCCTTCGTATTTAACCTGGCCTATGCCTTTAAAAAACTCTTTTTCTCCTGTTACAATTCCCATGGTATATTTATTAAGTTATTGATTATCCCGTCCTGTCTTTTGCTTCTTGTTGTCTTGACTCTCTTCCAAATGCTTTTCAAGGATGGTTTTCCAATCCCGGTAAATAGCTTCGAATGTTTCGGTATCTGTAGGTTCAACATATCCTACGCGTTCGGCGTTGCTAAAGGCCTCCGCTTGCGACGGGTAGATCTCTGCCCCAATACCAGCTCCTAAGGCAGCACCAAGGCTGCCATCGTTATTATAAAGCTCTACAGGCACACCCGTGGCGTTTACAAATGTTTGGGTGAACAGGTCGCTCAGGAACATATTGGTTTTACCAGCACGGATCACGGTTGGGTTCATGCCATTTTCGCGCATAATATCCAACCCATATCTAAAGGCGCATGCTATACCCTCTTGCGCCGCCCTGAATATGTGGGCAGGGGTATGTAAGTTCAGATCGATGTTATGCAGGTGAGCGCCAATTTGTTTATTGTTTAGCATCCGCTCGGCGCCGTTACCAAAAGGTAAAATACGCAGCCCGTTGCTTCCAGCGGGCGCTTTTGCTGCCTCGGCGTTCATTTGTTCATAAGTAAGCGATGCACCGAACGTGTTTTTTATCCAGCGGTACAAACTGCCCGTGCCATTGATGCAAAGCAATACGCCAAGGCGTATACGCTCATTAGTATAGTTAACATGCGCGAAGGTATTTACGCGCGATTGCAGGTCGTAAGTCAAATGATCGCTTACACCATATATAACACCCGAGGTGCCTGCCGTTGCAGCCACCTCGCCGGGTTTAAGTACGTTTAAGGATAAGGCGTTGTTGGGCTGGTCGCCGGCTTTGTAAGTAACCGGGATGCCTGTTGTTAAGCCTAAAACAGATGCAACATCGGCCGTTACCCTGCCATGGGCAGAAAATACCGGCTTAATCGTTGGGAACAGCTTATCGCTAAAGCCGAAATAATCTATAATGTCTTTAGACAGTCCGTTGAACTGGAAATCGAAAAAGATTCCCTCAGATAAGGCCGACGCCGAAGTGGTGATCTCGCCCGTTAGTTTCATGGCGATGTAATCACCCGGGAGCATGATCTTGTCTATTTGAGCATAGATCTCCGGTTCGTTTTGTTTTACCCAGGCCAGTTTTGATGCGGTAAAATTACCCGGCGAGTTTAGCATATGCGATAAACAGGTTTCGTTGCCGATGTCATTAAATGCTTTATCGCCTATTTCTACGGCCCGGCTATCGCACCAAATGATGCTGTCGCGAAGCGAATTTTGGTATTTATCTACCAAAACAAGGCCGTGCATCTGGTAAGCGATGCCAATTGCAGAAACATTTTTTGCCTCGAAACCACCTTTTTTTATGCACAAAGCCAGCGCCTGTTGCGTTTGCTGCCACCACATATCCGGCGATTGCTCTGCCCAGCCGGTTTGCAGCGAAATAATGGGCGATTCCGCATCCGGGTATTGCGCGGATGCGATAATGCTTTGGCTTTCAGCATCAACAACGCATACTTTTACCGAGGAGGTGCCTATATCGATGCCTAATAGCAACATGTTTTTTATTCTTTAAGGGGTTACGAGAGCCGTTAATAATTGGTATGAAAAAACGAATTTAGCGTAATTTTTGATAAAGTTTCTACGTGACGTGAATGAGGGCAAAAAACAATATAATTGAGAAATTTTAAAAAAGAGTTGTGTAAAACAAAAAGGTGCGTATATTTGCAATCCCAAACGGAGTGGTAGTTCAGCTGGTTAGAATGCCTGCCTGTCACGCAGGAGGTCGCGGGTTCGAATCCCGTCCATTCCGCTTAAAGAGTCTCAACGCTCTTGAAAACGCTTAAATCAATATGGTTTAAGCGTTTTTTTTTGCTCAAAAAACCGCATAACTACGCAGGATTTATGACTCACCCAGGTGACCTATTCGGTGGCCTATTCTAATCACTATCTTAGTCTCAAATTAACGTTAACTAAATGGTATTCAATTAGTTAGTAGGGTTTTATTTGGGCTTAAAACAGCTCAAAACTACTCAGAATTCTGACTCTTCGAACACTTGGATTTCGGTTGATATCAAAACACCTCAAATGACCTCATTGATCTGGGGTCGAGGGTTCCGGTCCCTTTGGGACCGGATGAAATTTTGCCCAAAAAGTGACCTTATCGGTGACCTATTGGAGAGCTTTGATTTTAGGTCACCGAATAACAAGGTAAGCGGTTGATTTTAAAGCACTTAATATAACTAAAATGACCTCAAAAAGGCTCATTTGAACTCAAAATTAATGTTGTTAAACAATTTAAAATCAAATGTGGTATGAAAAGCACACAACGGTTCTCAGTTCTCATCTGGGCTGACAAAAGAAAAACAGATGCTAAAGGTAATGTTCCCCTTTACGCCAGGATAACTTACCTGGGGAAAAGGGCGGAAATTTCAATGGGGCGGAAAGTCGATCCTAACAAATGGGACCCGGAGGCGGGATTTGTAAAAGGCCCGGGACAGGAAGTAAAGGATATCAACAAAGAAATCATTACGGTTAACAACGAAATCCATGCGGCCTTTATGGACATCAGACAATCGGATGATTTTATCACCGCAGAAAAAATCAAGCAAAAGTACGTAGGCGAAGAAGCTCCTCAAAAAATGCTGCTGGAAGTGTTCGATGAGCATAACAAGAATGTCGAAGACCTGGTAGGTAAAGACTTTGTAAAAGCCACGCTGACCAAGTACAATACGGTACGGTCAAAAACAGCAGATTATATTCAGCATAAATTTAAAAAGTCAGATATACATCTGGAGTCATTAGACTATGCGTTCGTAACAGGATTTGAAATGTATCTCAAGACTGAAGATGGCATTGAACACAATACCGCCATGAGGTATATGAAGAATCTTAAAAAAGTTGTTAACCTGGCGTTCAACCATGGGTGGATCAGGACGAACCCATTTAACTTGTTCAAGTGTACCTATAAAAAAGTACATCGCGAAGAATTGGAATGGGAGGAGATCCTTCAACTCGCGAACCATCCGTTTACCATCAAACGACTGGAAGAAGTCAGGGATACCTTTTTATTTTGCTGTTACACGGGTTATGCTTTTGTCGATATTGAAAAGCTCACGCCGCAGCATATCTTCATTGGAAAAGACAAAGTTGCCTGGATCAGAACACAGCGGACTAAAACGTATGTGACCGCGAATGTTCCGCTGATCCCTCAGGCCATTGAACTTATTGAGAAATATAAAGACCATGATTGCAGAACCGTACTGAACAAATTATTCCCGGTTAAAAGTAACCAGAAGATGAATGCCTATTTGAAGGAGATCGGTGATCTCGCTTCTATTACCAAAGTTTTAACCACGCACATCGCCCGGCACACCTTTGCCACCACCGTTACGCTGGAGAACGATGTCCCCTTGGAAACAGTCAGCAAAATGCTTGGACATACCAAATTGACAACTACCCAGATCTACGCAAAGATGAAGGATAAAAAGGTTAACCGTGATATGCACGCCTTAAAGACAAGATTAAAGGAACAGGAAAAAACAGAGAATTTGGACTTAGCAGAGGAGGAATTAGTATGAACTTAAATGAATCAATTATAATCGATATTCAATCGATCATAAATAAAGCCAGGGAATCGGCTGTCCGTGCTGTGGATCATGAACGGGTAATTATGTACTGGCACATAGGAAAGCGAATATTTGAGGAAGAACAAGGAGGAAAAGATCGCGCGGTGTATGGGGACAGATTAATACATTATCTATCTGAGCAGTTGGTGCCAAATTTCGGCAGTGCCTTTTCTTTCAGAAATCTCAATTATTTCAGGCAGTTTTATCGCTGTTTCCCAATTGTGAACGCACTGCGTTCACAATTGAGCTGGACCCATTATCGATCTTTATCCCAAGTTGAAAAGCATGAAAAAAGGGAGTTTTATTTAGAAGAAACTGTAAAAAACAATTGGACTGGCAGGCAAATGGACAGACAGATTGGAAGTCAGTTGTTTGAGCGGCTTTTGTTAAGCACAGACAAAGAAAGAGTACTCTCTGTCGCAAGGAATGAAAAACAGCCGGCCGAGCCAAAAGAGATTATTAAAGACCCTATGGTTCTTGAGTTTTTAGGATTAAAACCAGAAGCTGCATATTTTGAAAAGGACTTAGAAGCGGCGCTCATTACCCATTTGCAGGAATTTATGTTGGAGTTGGGTAACGGCTTTTCATTTGTGTCCCGGCAAAAACGTATTCATCTTGATGGTGATGATTTCTTTGTGGACCTGGTCTTCTACAATCGTTTGCTGCAATGTTTTGTTATAATTGAACTGAAAACGCATAAGATCACACACCAGGACCTTGGCCAATTACAGATGTATGTAAACTATTATGACCGGATTGAGCGGCTGGCTCACGAAACCCCTACGGTCGGCATTTTGCTCTGTCTGGAAAAAAACGATACAGTGGTAAAATTTACCTTGCCGGAAAACAGCAATGTTTTTGCAAGCAAATATCAGCTTTACCTACCTACTGCAGAGCAATTATCCCAGGAGATTCATAACGAAATCCTTAAACAAAAAGATAAGGAGAATGAATAAATGAATTGGGCACACACTGTGTGCCCAATTCATTTACCAACATTTACTGGATTTTGATATCACAGATTGTGTGATGTTAAAATTACAACCAGCCGTTAAAATGTCGATCCTTTTCCCTACAACAACGTTAATTGTTATCACATTACGACCGCGGTGCGTTCGCAATGTCCAAAGTGATACCTCAATTCAATTGTGCAGACACTGTCTGCAGAATTAAAACGTATAGTTCGTTTTCATGGTTGATCCCAATTGTGCAAGCGGTGCGTGCACAATTGGATTTTCTCAATATTTTGAATTGTGACTACAGTGTGGGCACAATTTGATGAAATGCTATGGCATCCAACATCAATTTATTATATTGATTGTTTACGGCGACCATCGCCGAGTATTATGCATTTGATAAATAAACTGACTTATGCGACTCTCGAAGCGGTACTATATCAGCGATAGCAATAAAAGCCAACCAGACAATAATCATTGTCGATATTCAATCAAGCCAAACGGCTTGGGCTCCTAAATTTTAATTGTGTACGCATTGCGTACACAATTAAAAAAAAACTGTATCCGACTCGGATAAACTCGGATTAAATCTGATGCTATTTAAAGCAAATTTGTATCAAGTTGTTGATTTCATAGGAAATCACAATGTACAACAACTGAAATGAACTAAAATTAAAGCTATGGCAGTAGAAATCATCACTAAAGAAGATTTGCAGGAATTTGGAAAAAACCTGCTGACTCAGATCAGGGGATTATTAGGACAATCATTGGCAGAACCTAAAAAATGGCTAAAAACATACCAGGTCAAGAATCTCTTAAAAATATCAGATAATACCTTACAAACCTTGAGGGATAATGGAACAATACCTTTTACAAAGATCGGCGGTATTCTGTATTATAATTATGAAGATATTAACAGGGTTTTGAGCGGAGATGTAAAAAGCAAGCGGATCAACACTAAGTAACGTGGTTTCGCAACGGTATTGCCGAAATCCCGGTCGCGTACATTGAATAATAAGGTGTCCCGCGATACGGCATTTTCTGACTGTATCATGGCCGGGCCGTCATTGATTTTGAATATCAGCAACTGATGTTTTACTAATCGAAAATACTGATTTTTATTTAATTAAGAACAAGGTAATAAAACCGCTCGTGTTAAGGAGCGGCTTTGTACAGATATGATAAGCTGAGATTGATAATGTGAAAATTACATTTTCGTCTTATCATCCATCATGCCCTTTTTCATCGGCATTTTCATAACCTTACCATTCATCATCACGCATTGCCCTTCTTTTAGCATCATGGTTTTGCCGTCTTTCATTTTAACGGTACCGTCTGTCATCACCATCGTGCCATTGGTCATGGTCATTGTTTTAGTCATTGGCATACTTTTACCATGCATCATCGTCATCATTTTACCGTCCATCATCATTGCGGAGTGGTTCATTTTTTTCATAGACATGTGCGACATCTTATGCATAGAGGTGTCGGCCATTTTGGTTTGTGCCATTGCGCTACAACTCAGTGTAACAGCAATTAAGGCGATCATGATTTTTTTCATAACTTCAGATTGGTTTTAATTATATGTAAATGCTTTTTATTAAGCCGGGATTGGGTCTATGGTCATTTATTTTAGATGTAGCTCGTAACATACTAGATTGATGCTCATTAGCAATATTTTGTGCGATGTTCATCATCCACGATAAAACTGTCTGCTTTTCAGGTGTGTGATTTTCAAATGAGTACCAAGCTTTAATGTATGTTTGTTCCAATATACTTTCCGCAATTTTTTTTGAGGAGTGATACAGATGATCGCTAACATTAAAGCCTTGGCACACCTATCCTACAGCACTTCTGTCCCAACTCTGCTTTTTATAGAAATCAACCGGACTAATTCTGCATCATCAACTTTTGGTTTTCTAATGATCATATCCTGTAATATATAAAAGCAGTGTATCTAAAATGATGCTAGTAAAATTGCGATTTAAACTATTCCATTTCCGATAGTTGTAGTTAAAAGCTTTTAACTACAAAGCACCCAATGAAATAAAAATACTCATTTTTATAAAATTAACTATAAATTAGCTTTATCTCTGTTAAAGAAATTATAAGATCATCAGCCCAATATTAAATTCATCATATGCTTTCACTTGCCCCCCACCATATTATTGCTATTGGCGCCTCTGCTGGCGGCATGGAAGAAATCAATTCTTTTTTTGACCACACGCCTTTAGATGGCGTATCCTATATCATTGTGCAGCATTTATCTTCTGATTTTAAA
The DNA here is from genome assembly GCF_034345625.1 of Mucilaginibacter sp. 5C4. Taxonomy (NCBI): domain Bacteria; kingdom Pseudomonadati; phylum Bacteroidota; class Sphingobacteriia; order Sphingobacteriales; family Sphingobacteriaceae; genus Mucilaginibacter; species Mucilaginibacter sp. 5C4. The sequence continues at coordinate 514,708 of NZ_CP133775.1, forward strand.
AGCAGGATGGTTGAATTGCTGGCCAAGCACAGCAAGCTTGTAGTTGTAGAAGCTAAAAATGGTATGCATGTAAAAAGCAACCAGGTATATCTTATCCCCAGCGATAAGTTCATGACCATAAGCGATGAAACATTATATTTAACAAGCAAGGAAAAAGCTTCAGGCCCTCACCTTACTATAAATACATTTTTTAATTCCCTCGCGGCGGATTGCGGTACCAAAGCTATTGCTGTAGTGCTTTCTGGTTTAGGCAGTGATGGCACCCAAGGCATAAAGGCAATTAAAAAAGCAGGCGGTATGGTGATAGCCCGCAATCCGGAAACAGCCGAGTTTGCCAGTATGCCATCTAACGCCATCGCTACAGGTATGGTAGATTTTATTTTGGAACCTGAATTAATGCCGGGTACTATTGAAGATTATGTAAAAAACGAGCGGGAATTAATACCTGATACCGCTGACGACCAAAAAAACTTGGAGGCGATTATACATCTGATCAATGAACAGCTACCCCTTGATTTTTCGGATTATAAGCAAACTACTATATTAAGAAGAATTAAAAGAAGGGCGGCCTATAATAATTTCACCAGATTAGAAAATTACATTGACTTTTTGAAGGCCACACCAGTGGAAATAGCAGCATTGGCCAAGGATTTTTTAATCAGTGTCACTTCATTTTTCAGAGATAAAGAGGCCTTTAACTTTATTGAAAAAAAGGTATTGCCTGGCATATTGGAAAATCTTGCCCCGGAGGAAGAATTAAAACTGTGGGTAGCGGGCTGCGCTACCGGCGAAGAGGCTTATTCACTCGCCATATTAATAGCTGAGCAATTAGCCGGCAAACTTAAAAATACCGTTGTAAAAATATTTGCTACTGATATTGATACTGCCGCGTTAGTGCAGGCTGGCAAGGGGATCTATAATTTAAGCATTGCAAAAGAGGTATCGGCGGAGCGGCTCGAAAATTATTTTTTTAAAGAAGGTAACAATTATAGGGTAAACCCGGAAATACGTAAAATGGTGATCTTTGCAAAGCACGACCTGGTGAAAAACCCGCCATATTGCAATATGCATTTTATCAGCTGCCGCAACCTGCTGATCTACATGACACCCGTATTGCAAAAAAAGATATTTACCATGTTACTTTTTGGACTTAAAAAGGATGCTTATTTATTTTTAGGTTCAAGTGAAAATCCGATGCCTATCATCAAAAACCTCGAAATTACCCATAAGAAATATAAGATATATAAGAATCTTGAAACAAAACGACTTTTACAATTTGATGCGTTCTCATTACCTGAACTCGTTGATTCAAAACGTAAAACCTCCTCCTTTTCTCATGAGGATACTTCCCAAAGTGCAAATAATTCCCAGGCAGAAAAAATGCACGTTAGTTTAGCTGAAGACCTGGATTACCTGGCCGTTTGTATTGATGAAAACAATCAAGTGGTAAGATCTTACGGGGATACGACAAAATATTTTTTACAAAAGCATTATACTTCAAACCTGGAAGAGCTTTTGCCAAAGCCACTTGCCGTTGCGTTTAATACATTAAAAACCAGCGCCTTAAAAACAAACAAAAAAAACACCCTTACAGGGATAAAAATTAGAAATAACCAATCGGTAATTAAAGTTAGCCTCTCGATACGCCCATTGAACGGAAAGAAGGGTGAGCAAACATTATTAATGATAACTTTTACTGAGGATAAATTATTGAGCACGGAACATCGGGAAGACATGGTGTTTGATGAAAAAATATACCACGGTGAATACACCATGAACCTGGAAGAAGAGTTGAAGGAACTAAAAGATAAGCTTCAGTCTGCTCATGAAAAGCTTGATGCTTCCAATGAAAATATGCAGTCTTTTAATGAAGAGCTTCTTTCGGCCAATGAAGAAATGCAAAGTACTAATGAAGAAATGCAATCGGTAAATGAAGAACTGCATACCATTAATGCGGATTACCAATTAAAAAACAAAGAACTGCTGGAAATCAATGACGATTTAAATAATTACTTCAGGAGTAACATTAACGGTCAGTTATTTATTGATAATGACCTTCGGTTAATGAAGTTTTCGCCGGGTACGGTAAAGCAGATCAACCTGCTGGAAACAGATGTGGGCAGGCCGCTTAGCAATATTTCTACCAATATCAAATTTGAAACCATTATTGAGGATGTTAAAAAAGTGCTTGCTAATGGCAGCATAATCACCAAAGAAATTGAAACGAATGATGGCAAATGGTACCAGGTAATGACGATGCCGTATATACGGCAGGCAGACAACAAAAGAGATGGGGCCATTCTTACATTTAATGACATTACCGAACTTAAAAGAATAGGCCAGGAATTGGAAAGCAGTAATAAGATGCTGGGGATGGCGCTGTATTCAGCCGAAATGGGTACCTGGACCATAGATATTCAAAGCCGTGAATTTATTCCATCCCCAAGACTTAAAGAGATGTTTGGCTTTCATCCTAATGAAAAAATGACTTATGAAGATGCAATAAAGCAAATTGATAGCGACTATCAATCTTTGGTGACGAGTGCCGTCAATGCTGCTATTAACAAGGGGGAGAGGTGTGATGTGGAATATCCCCTCCGCGGGTTACATGATGGAAAACTGCGTTGGGTAAGGGCAATTGGTAACCTCGCATTGGATAAAGAAGGCAAACCATCGTATTTCACCGGTGTTCTGAATGACATTACAATGCATAAGCAGGATGAGGCCAGGAAAAATGACTTTATCGCTATGGTAAGCCATGAGTTGAGAACACCGCTTACCTCACTTCAGGGATATATACAGCTTTTAACTTCCAAGGCAAAAAAGGAGGAAAATACATTTAGTGTTGTTAAATTGGATAAGGCTCATACCCAGGTAAAGAAAATGACCGCCATGATCAACGATTTTTTAAATGTTTCAAGTTTTGAAGCCGGTAAAATTTATTTGCACAAGGAACCATTCAAAATGGATTCCCTGATCAATGAAATAGTGGAAGAGATATTGCTAACGTCTGTAAGCCACATTATCGTTTTAAAGCCTTGTCCATCATTAATGGTTACGGCAGACAGGGATAAAATAGGCCAGGTGATCAACAACTTTCTAAGTAATTCAATAAAGTATTCACCAAAAGCTAAAAACATTGAGATTTATTGCAAAGAAGTAAATGGTAACATTCAGGTAAGTGTAAAGGATGAAGGCATAGGTATTAAGGCACAAGATCAGGAAAAGTTATTTGATCGTTACTACCGGATAGAAAATATGGATACCCAAAAAATTTCAGGTTTTGGTCTCGGCCTATACTTGTCAGCTGAAATAATCCAGCGGCATAATGGTAAAGTATGGGTAGAGAGTGAAATTGGAAAAGGGTCTACTTTTTACTTTAGTTTACCGCTATCTTAAAAAAAAATTTATTCGGAAGGGTCGACTAATTATTATCAAAACAAATTTTTTATACAAACTTAATACTGGCATAATATTAGCTATAAAAAATAAGTCTTTGTAGCTCCTAATTTATGAGTAAAAAAATTTTAATTATTGATGATGACAATGACATTTTAGATATTCTTTCTTTTGCATTAGTTGAAGGTGGTTATGAAGTTCGGACGTTATCATGTGGTGATACCGTATTTGAAGACATAAAAGACTTTCAGCCGGACTTGATCTTAATGGATGTAATGCTGGCTGGTATGGACGGCCGCTCGATTTGTAAAAATATAAAGGAAAATCATCTGACCTTTTTTCTGCCGGTTATTCTGATTTCCGGGACACATGACTTGGGTGAATCATTACATCTGCAAGGCGCACCGAATGATTTTGTCGCAAAGCCTTTTGATATTGATCATTTACTCCAAGTAGTTAACAAGCAATTGGCCGCATAAAATGGATGAATGATCTTTTAAAAAATCTGACTATAGTTTACAGGGGCTCTATATTAATTACTACAGCTGGAAAATAAGTATTTTGCTTTTGTTTCTAAGTTTTAAGCGCTGCTGCCAAACTTTTTAGTTTATCTGGAATTTCGCCGAGAGGTATAACGAAATCTACATTCCCCGAGTCCTGGGCACTAAGCGGCATAAAATCTACTTCGGCAGACATATCCTGAGCAAAAGTTTTTCCTCCGTTTGCCTTGATTTGCTTACATCCTTTTGTACCATCATGATCATATCCGGAAAGGACAATGCCGATCGCACGCTCACCCATTGCCGCCGCTAAGGAGGTAAAAAATAAATCAATTTGCTTGTTCCTGCCAGAGCGTGGGGAGATGACTTTGAAGGTGTAATTTTCCATTAGGAGATCCGCGTCTGAAGGAATTACGTAAACATGATTCACAAGGATCGGCATAGCGTCAGAAGCCACTTTTACAGCCATTTGAGTATGGCGCGACAGTATTTCAGCTAACTGACTATGGGCTGTGGGGTTCATGTGAGAAATAATGACAAAGGCCATACCTGTATTTGACGGTAAAGCACCCAATAGTGCCTTATATGCGTTAAGGGCACCTGCTGAGCCGCCAATGCCAACAATAAGGTTAGGGTGTAATGCTCCCATATCTACAAAAGATAACCCCTTGTTTCATTATTCACCCTTATCTTTTTTAATTAATTTTTGACCCTCAGAAACATTTTTACCGATCTTCTTTTCTTCATTAGCGCCTACTATAGATTCGCCCCCCATTGGTACTAATTTAATTCCATCATCACTCAAAATTAATTTGTGGACATCACTGTCGTGGCCCGTGCCGCGAGACTTAACAATGAAAAGTCCACGAATTCGTTTTTTACTGACGTCTTCTTCTAGCTCTCTCACTACGATCCAAGTGTCGATTAAAGAGGAGACCCCGATTTCACCGCTTGTGTCGTTTTGTGCGGCTGAAGAAACAAGGCTTGTAAAAAAGCTTGTGATACCATGAGATTTTAAAAGATCGATCATGCGGGTAATCATTGATCGGATTTCACGCTGGTCCCCCTCCCCAATCAAGCTTGTCAGTGGATCTATGACAACGATTTTTGGTTTAAATTCTGCAATGAGTTTATATAAATCAAGTAAATGCATCTCCAAACCAAAAAAAGAAGGCCTCGTAGACACAATCTTTAACAGCCCTTTTTTTATCATTGGTTCTAAATGAAAACCTATAGAACTCATATTTTGAGTGAGCTGCCCTGCAGATTCTTCATAGGACAAGAATAGACAGCGTTCTCCACGTTTACAACTTGCTATTGCGAATGCAGTGGCTAAGCTTGTTTTTCCGGTGCCTGCGGTACCTGAAGCAAGCACTGTGCTTCCCATGGTATAACCTGGTTTACCTCCTTTGAATAATTTGTCTAATGATGGAATTCCTGTCGAAACTTTCATAGCCGTGCCTGGTTGATCAAGCCCTGCTGATGTGATGGGGATTACTGAAAGTCCATCTTTATCAATAACGAAAGGATATTCGTTTGTTCCATGTTTTGAACCCCGATATTTAACGACACGGATTCTACGAATAGCAATTTGATCCTTAACCCTGTTATCCAAAAGAATGATGCAATCGGAGATGTATTGCTCCAGGCCATGCCTGGTATAAAATTCTTGCATAGGCTCCCCAGTAACAATCGCAGTCACTTGTTTTTCCTTAAGCCACCTGAACAGTCTTTTTATCTCTAAGCGAAGAATACCATCATTTGCGATGCCCGCAAAGAGGGATTCAATAGAATCCAAAACAATTCGTTTTGCGCCAATGGAATCAATGGCATGTTCCAAACGAACGAATAACCCTTCCAGGTTAAAGTCAAGCTCTTGTATATCCTTGCGCTCCAAAATAACATGTTCTATCAGGATTTTTTTTTGGGAAACAAGCCCTTTTAAATCCAGGTTGAGAGAAGCCACGTCTTCATAAAGTTGATCTTCTGTCTCTTCAAAGGACATGAATACACCTGGCTCTTTGAATTTGATCGCACCATTGATTAAAAAATCAATCCCAAAAAGGGTTTTTCCGGAACCTGTACTTCCACTAACTAAAGTAGTCCTGTTTTTTGGAAGGCCGCCTTCGGTAATTTCGTCAAAGCCTTTAATGCCGGTAAGGCACTTTTGTAGTTGCTTAGGAAGATCAGCGCTTTTTTTCATGTTATTTTTTGCTTATAATTTTCAGGAAAAACTTAATGAGGTCATTAAATATAAATGAACATACCGCAGTATAAACAATTGCAGCAAGGGTTTGTGTCAGTGCAATTGACTTAAAACCAATAGTCCGAATGTTGTTAAAACTACACCTAAAATTATATCACCGATAATCAGGAAAAGCAGTGTTTTGCTTGGTGCAGAATGCCAAAAATGATTTTTCTCTCTTACGACTAATATGGAGAATAACGCTAAAAAGAGCAATATTTCAAAACAGAAAGTATGGAGTGCCTTATTATCGGCATTTAAGCGAAAATAGTTCAATCCCAAATATTCATTTAACTGATCACATGTAAAGGAACGATTGAAAAGCTTTTTGGACGAGAATCGACAGACATCGAAATATCCTTATTATTCCCTTATATCATTAAAAAACGGTGTTTTTTTATCTTCTACACATTTTACAGCATAGAGGTACATGGCCGCGCTCCAGGTTTGCCAATCCTGTCCCATAACCTTACCATCCTGAGCTTTTATCCACTCATTAAAACCGAATTCCAGCTCTTCGTCTTTGGAGATTTTTATTATTTTCGTTAACGCAATTAATTTTTCTTCAGCCAGGCCGTACTTTTCTGCAGCAACAAGAGCCGCCACATAAAACCCGCAAATAAAGGGCCATATCCCTCCATTATGGTAATTACCGGGCAGGTTAAATATTTCATATCTGGGATGCCAGTCGGAATCACCCGGCAATGTAAATGGGAAAAAATTTGGGGGGAGTTCAACCGCCAATTCACCTTTTGCTATTATGTTTTTACATTCCACTTCTATCCAAACAATGATTTCTTTAGCCTGTGATATGGACGTTAAGCCAGATAGTATGGCCAGGCTATTGCCCAGCAGATCGAACCGGTCACTACTAAATACTTTGTATGACCAGAAGGCATAATAGGGCTTATTTCTTACTGCCAGCCCTTCGTGTATATGATGAGGTATGAATCCGCCGTCAATAGTAAACCGGTTGATCTCATTATTTAGTTTAACTGCCCTTTCATCCTGTCCCAGCAAACGAAGATAGCTATAAACCAGTGTGTTTACGTATAGGCCGTAGCCAACAACCCACTGCTCATCGCGCCAATCACTTGTTGGCTGTTGGGCAACCATATACTGATCAGATGGACTTTGATACTCCATCCATGTTAAAGATCTAAGAACGGCCCCCTCTAAAAAATCCTTTTCACCGGTTAGCTTTCTGAAAATCCCAACGCCTAATAAAAACAAAGGTGTAGTGTCGCTTGCCCCACGGTCATCATTATCATGGACAAGTGATGCAATATGGCCATGTGGTGTTTGATTTTTAGCCAAGGTTTCTAATACTACACGGATGCTTTCTATAAGCTCCTCGTCTCCCGAAACCGCTATGCCCAAGATGGAAATCATCAGGTCCCTGGTATATGGTTCAGGATACCCCCAGCCTGCAGTACGTGGCAGCCCGTCAAAAGGTCCATGCGCGTTATGCCGTAATACTTCAATCGCCGCAATCCTGGCCTTTCCTATCTCGTCCCAATTAGCAGTTTCCATATCTTTTTACTTTATAGCTAGTTTTTTATCAATCAACTCCATGAATCTCTTTGCCACCAATCTGTAATCAAAATTTGCCACCACTCTTTTCCTGCCGGCTTTCCCCATTTTTTGGCATAAGGAAGGGTCATTCATCAGTTGTATCAAATATTTCGCAATGTCGTCCACATCAGCCCTATAGTCAATTGTTCTCGGCACATCAAAAACTACTGTACGTTTTTCCGCTAATCCACATTCATCACCAATAGTAACCTCATTTACGACGATATGCTGGCTAATACCTGCAAGAAAAGCTGTTTCACCATCCACCAAGGTATCCAGCATACCCATGGCATTGATCCCTATTACCGGCTTTTCACAGGCGCCTGCTTCCACCTGTGGCATACCGAAACCTTCCAGGCGCGACGGGCCTGCATAAATATCACATGCCCCAAGTAGGTATGGCATAAAATCCCTTGAGGTAATACTTGTTGCATAAATCACTTTTTTATCAATACCCAACTCTTTTGCCAATTGCATATCTTCTTGATTTTGCTGCGAGGTACGAGGCTGTGGCCATGTTTTACAAACGTATCTCCAATCCGGCACATGGTCGCTGATGCGGGCCAACGCCTGCATCACTTCCCGTGCGCCCTTGGATGCAGCATCCCCACCAACCGTAAGGATCATTAATTCTTCCGGTTCAATGCCCAAAGCATCCCTTACTGCTAAAACTTCAAGATCGTTTTTGGGATAAGATTTAAAAGTATTCGTATTGCAACCCACAGGCAATACTTCAATATTGTCAGCTTTAATTCCGTCACGGATGTACATTTCCTTTACCCAGTTAGAGGTCACCAAAATAAGCGGAAGCTTATTAAGTACATCCTGATAATTGGCAATATAACCATCGGCAACTAACCAGGGAACAGGTTGAATATTGAATTTTTGCGGATGAAGTATCAAATGCGGCGTGTGACCCCAATAACCGATTCCGACTGCTACGTCGGGCTTAAACCATCTGTAATACCATTCTTTTTCTAAATCAGACTCATAATGGACTGCGTGCACATCGACGCCCATTTCCAAAAGTCCTTTATAAAGTAAACTTCCCTGGGTTGCCAGTCCACCGGGAGAGGCCGGATAATCATATAATAAAAGCACCTTCATGATGCTGTTCCTAAGTTGGCTAACCATTTTTTTGCAAAGACGGGATTTGAAAAATGCCAGAAAGCTTCTCCATTGGGCGTAGTTTTTGCTTCCCAACTGCTTTCGTCAAAGCCATAAGTTAATGTTATAATGTTGTATTTCACATCCCATAAATCTTGAGTAAGAAGGCGATAGCATGTTGCATGTATATCAGCCTTGGGAAGATAAGCTTTGTTACCGTCTTCGTAAGCGAATGTCCAAAGTTCATCAGTTAAAAGCTTACCTTCATTCCATAAATTAACTACAGTTTTACTAATCTCTTCATGCCTCAAGTGCCTTGTATATTCCCCATTAGGGTTATGTGTGATTATCAGATCGAAATGAACATGAGGGATTAACTGGAGTATCGCCTCCATTATTTCGTTATCCGAAAGGGGTGTTTGTTCAGGCCCGTCATTCAGATCGCCCATTGCACCCTTGGCTCCTAAAACACTTAATGCTTTAAAGAATTTCGGCGCACGATCGTTATCACTTTTTCTGCAAAGACAGACTACAAAGCATTGCCATGAAGGGTTGCTTAATATTGTCCCCCCTGCCCATAACGTTTCATCGTCAGGATGTGCTACAATAATTGCCACTTGCTTGGGTTTTTCCTGATACATTTAAAGGCTTTGACTATAGTTATCCAAAGCGTAACCTTAAAGTCTTGTTATTGTTAGCTATTCAAGAATATAAATACATTTTATGTTAATCAAACTATAAAGAAGTCTGTAAATAAGTTCTGCAAACGGTTGAACTAAAACTTATCACAGGCGAAACGATGGTCACTATTATAATTCTATTTGTTTTCATGGTTGCTAAGGCATTTCTTTACAATAGCCTATCAGTATTTTTCCTGAAGTTTAAATTCCGTTATTTTTTTCTTTAAGTGTTGTTAAAAGTAACTTGGCTGCTGCTTCTGAGGAAGCAGGGTTTTGTCCTGTGATTAAAAGACCGTCTTTTTTTACATATACCCCCCAGTCGGGTCCTTTGGTGTAAACACCACCCAATTTTTCTAATTCGTCTTCCAGCAAAAAAGGAACTATAGCTGTTAATTTAACCGCGTCTTCCTCTGCATTAGAAAAACCTGTTATAGCCTTTCCCTTTACCAAAGGTTCGCCGTTAGGTGTTTTGACTTTTATCAAGGCTCCAGGTGCATGGCATACAAAAGCCACGGGTTTGTTATGTTTATAAAAGTTTTCAATTAAAGCAATAGATATTTCATCGTTTGCCAAATCCCATAACGGGCCATGCCCTCCGGGATAAAATACCGCATCATAGTCGATCTGACTAACATTACTCAATTTAATGGTATTGGCTAATTTATCTTTTAAAGCCTGATCATTATTAAACCGTAGCGTAGCCGGTGTTTGTGCACCAGGTGCCTCACTCTTCGGATCAATAGGCGGCTGCCCACCTTTTGGAGATGCGATGGTTAATTCTACACCGGCATCGGCCAACACATAATAAGGCGCGGCAAATTCTTCTATCCAAAAACCGGTTTTCTCACCTGTATTTCCCAACTTACTATGGGATGTTAAAACGATTAATACTTTCATAATTACGGTTATTTTAAATTTTAACAATCATTTTACCTTCGTTCTTTCCCTCAAACAGATCAAGAAATGCTTGCGGAATATGATCAAATCCTTCCACAATGGTTTCGGCATAAGTGAGTTTGCCTTCTTTTAGCCAGCTTGCCAATTGTTTTATGGCTGCGGGAAATTTATCAGAAAAATCAGAAACGATAAATCCACGCATCAAAGAACTTTTAACCAAAAGCACTGATTGAATACGCGGTCCCACTGGTGGCTTTGTTTCATTGTAAAGAGATATTGCGCCACAAAGTGGTATGCGGGCATATTTATTTATGTTGGCTAAAACAGCATCAGATATCTCACCGCCAACGTTATCAAAATAAACATCAACCCCGGCAGGACAAGCATTTCCAATTGCTTCTTTCAAATTTCCTGCAGTTTTATAATTAATAGCCTGGTCAAAATGGAACTTTGATTTTAAAAGGTCGACTTTTTCGTCTGCTCCCGTTATTCCAACCACCCTGCAACCGAGTATTTTACCGATCTGGCCAACTACGCTCCCCACAGCTCCAGCGGCTCCTGATACCACAATAGTTTCACCTGCTTTAGGATCTCCAATCTCTGTCAGCCCACAATACGCAGTGAGCCCCGTCATGCCTAAGATGCCCAGGTATTTACTTAAATTATCAGCACTATCATTTATTTTGGTCAATCCGCTACCTACAGATATCTGGTATTCCTTCCATTCCAGATTTCCGGAAACGAAATTACCGATTTTAAAATCTGTATGATTTGACCTGATAACTTCTGCTATAATACCTGATTGGATTGGTTTGTTTAATTGAAAGGGCGGAACATAAGATTTAGAATCACTCATTCTTCCACGTAGATAAGGATCTACTGAAACATATAATGTTTTCAGTAATAGTTCGCCCTCATCCGCTACCGGATCCTCTTCAATGGCAAATTTAAAATCACTTAAGGCAGGTTTTCCAACGGGCCTTTTATGTAACAGAATTACTTTATTCATTATTTAAATTTTAATACAAAGAATTACAAATTCCTGAATAAGAATCTCTAAAAATTCTAATTATCGAACAGTAGTGATGGGTTTTTCAAACCATGATCGTCAATACATTTACCTATAGCTATTAAAAACCCAATTTCAAGTTGATCTTCAATACGTTGCATCCATTCATTTCCACATTTATAAAGCACCGCTTCTTTGCCATCATGAAATTGAACCCGCCAAATTTTCCAGGTTTTAAAAGTGGCAGATGTAATGTGTGCTATTCTTATGGCTTCGTCTTCGAATATTATTTCATAACTCATTTTATTACACTTAAATCAATTTTACAAAGAATGAAAAGATCATCAAATAATAGGAAAACAGGGGGTGTTCTTCCGGGCGGACGCCGCCGTGCAATTTTCAAAATAAGGGGGATTGCTCCCTAATTAAAGACTTCATTCCCTGTATTGCGGGAAACTGTGGCTTTGGTATGGCCAGGCATATAGAAATATCCCGACTGATTATAAAGTATCAGCCGGGTTTTTAGACGGATGCAATTACATTTTCATCTTATCATCCATCATGCCTTTTTTCATCGGCATTTTCATAACCTTACCATTCATCATCACACATTGCCCTTCTTTTAGCATCATGGTTTTGCCGTCTTTCATTTTCACGGTACCGTCTGTCATCACCATAGTTCCATTGCTCATGGTCATCATTTTGGTCATTGGCATACTTTTACCGTGCATCATGGTCATCATTTTACCGTCCATCATCATCGCGGAGTGGTTCATTTTTTTCATAGACATGTGCGACCTCTTATGCATAGAGGTGTCGGCCATTTTGGTTTGTGCCATTGCGCTACAACTCAGTGTAACAGCAATTAAGGCGATCATAATTTTTTTCATGTTTTTTTTGGTTAGTTTTCTTATATATACCCACTAATCGAGCCACGTTTAAAACTTAGCTTTTTACTTTTAGTAGACTTGCGTTAATAGCTACCACCACTGTACTGACGGTCATTAATACTGCACCCGCTGCCGGGCTTAATACAATACCCTGGTTATATAATACCCCCGCTGCCAATGGCAAAGCGACCACGTTATATCCTGTTGCCCAAATAAGGTTCTGTATCATTTTATGGTAAGTTGCTTTACCAAACATGATCAGGCTTACAATATCTTTTGGATTACTATTTACTAAAACGATTCCTGCGGTTTCTGCGGCGATATCACTACCAGAACCTACAGCGATACCAATATCCGCCTGTGCAAGTGCAGGCGCATCATTTACCCCGTCCCCGGTCATCGCCACAAACTCACCTTTGCTTTGCAATTCTTTTATCTTCTCCAATTTCTGATGTGGCAATACTTCGGCAATAAAACTATCCATACCCAAAGTTTTACTCACACTGGCAGCTACCTTGTTATTGTCACCCGTTAGCAGGATAGATTTGATTTTTTCTTCCTTCAACGTTTTTATCGCTTCCGCAGATTCAGGACGTATTTCATCGGATAATGCAATATATCCTGCCAACTCGTTTTCAATTAGTACAAATACTACAGTTTCTGTATCATTTGCAGTAAAACCATCCGGCAGCGTTACCTTATTTTCTTGTAAATAACCAGGGCTAACCACCAATAGCTTTTTGCCTTCTACGGTCGCTTCCACACCTTGGCCCGTGATCGCCTTAAAGTTTTCGGCTTGTGGAATAGACAGTTTTAAGTCTTTAATTTTTTGCAGGATGCCTGTAGCAATGGGATGCTCAGATTTTTGCTCTAAGGCCGACGCCAAACGTATCAGTTCATTTTCCTTAATGTCCTTATTTAAGGAAACCACTTTGGATACTTCAAACTTGCCTACAGTTAGCGTCCCCGTTTTATCGAAAACAATGGTGGTGATCTTCCTTGCGTTCTCAAAGGCCGTCCGGTTTTTGATCAGTAAACCGTGTTTGGCCGATAAAGCCGTTGACTTAGCCACCACAAGCGGAACGGCCAAACCTAAAGCATGGGGGCAGCAAATAACAATTACTGTTACCATCCGCTCCATCGCAAACGCTAAGGTTTGGCCGGTTAAATACCAATACAAGAATGTACCGATGCCCGTAACCAACGCGATCACCGTTAACCATTTTGCGGCAGTATCCGCCAGCAACTGTGTCTGGGATTTTGACTTTTGCGCATCATCGACCAATTTTACCACCTGCGACAAATAGGAATCTTTGGCAGCATGAGATACGGTAACTTTAAAAGAGCCATTACCGTTAATCGAACCGGCGATCACTTTGTCGCCTTTAACTTTCAATACCGGCTTTGATTCACCCGTCAGCATGGATTCGTTCAGGTAACTCTCGCCCTCCAGTATGATCCCGTCAGCCGCGACCTTCTCGCCGGGTTTGATCAGGATAATATCATTCTCCTTTAGCGTATCTGTCTTTACATCATGCACCATATCCGGCATTACCATGTGTGCATCAGCTGGCATTAATTGGACTAATAACTCCAGTTCATTTGACGCGCCCATTACCGAACGCATTTCTATCCAATGCCCTAATAGCATGATCAAAATAAGGGTAGCCAGTTCCCAAAAGAAATCCATCCCTTTCAAACCGAATACAATAGCTACGCTGTAGCTGTAGGCAACAGTTATCGCAAAACCGATCAGGAACATCATGCCGGGATTCTTAGCCTTCACCTCATCTACCAAACCTGTTAAAAATGGCCAGCCACCATACACAAATACAACCGAGGACAAGGCGAACAAAATGTAGGAAGACCCGATAAAAGCCCAGTTAACCCTCATAAAATGCTGTATCATGGTTGATAAGAGCATAATAGGAATGGTCAACACCAGCACCACATAAAACCGCTTTTTAAAATCAGCGATCATCATAGCATGGTGGTTATGCTCTGACATACCCATGTGCGGGTCATGACCCTTTTGCATTTTACTGTGATCCATATTTTCCGTTTTTGCAGGTTTTTCGGCTTGATGCTGATGTCTCATTTCTGTAGCTTTCATTTGTGAATTTTGTAAAGAATTAGGGCAATCGCCCAGGGTAGTGTAAAAATCAATAACAACCATTTAAAATCAGACCCGATTGTGAAATTAACCGCAGTCATTAATACGATTGAGCTGAATCCCGCCAATAAAATAAAGGTAAATGAGCCCGAGGTGCGGCTGCGGAAAGAAGTAAACGATATAAATGTTGTAAGTATTCCTGTAGTGAAAATATAACCTCCCAGCACAAAAAAAACTTTTTGCAACCAATTAAACAGGCCGGGTATTTGAACTTCAATATTCTGCGATGTTGCTCCCATATATTGCAGATCCTCGGCCAACAAAGGGGGACGAAAAAAAAATAAAGTAAAACCCCATACCAACAAGAAGTAACCCTGAAAATGCAAGTATACTGGCTGAATAAGGTTTAATTCTCAACATGACTAAATCAATTTAAGGAGTTAATAGTCACCAATCGATTTTTGGGCAACACCAAATAAGCAGAAACTGCCAGAACAACTGCAACAATCCAATAAGCAAGGTGATTCGACCATATCATTATTATTCCTCCGATCACTACGCCTGTAACCTGGCCCAGGCTATTAACGGAACTAAAGATACCCAGTGAAGCACCATATTCTTTTTTTGAATCCTGTGTAACGAGCGAGGCCAGGCTTGGTGTCAGCAGGGCCATTCCCGTTGAAATAAAGGCGACATAGACTAAAATTCATCCCATTTCACGCGAAGTAGTCAACATGAATATACCAATTGCAAGAGACAAAAAACCATAGGGCAGCAAAACGTTTTCACCTTTCTTTTCAATTAACCATGATACAGGGCCTAATTGTAATAAACCCATTAGTGACCCACTAACAATAAAGACAATGCTCATTTGCTGTGGTCCAAATAAAAAAGGCGTTGCGAGTGTAAGGCGAATGTGCCTTCAAACATAGATAACGAAAGCTGACTGATAAAGGATAAAGTGAGCAACAGTATGAATGTTTTGTTTAGTAATTTCCAGCCTGGCATTAGCGGCACTTTTGCCTTTGCTGAGGTTTGCATTTTTACTTTGTTAGGAACCTGATACGATTCAGGTAATAAAAAAATATACAGGACGAAAACCACCAAAGTCAGTAAAGAAGAAATGACAAAAGGAGTGGAAAATTTGTCAAGGGTAAGTTTTCCGAAGAGCAGGTTAAACTTCAAATTTCCTTTTAAAAGATTTCCCAGCAATGGGCCTGCAACGGCACCTAATCCGGCTATAACCTTTGTATTGCCGGAGGATGTCTTGTTAGTATTGTTACAGGCAACCATTGAAAATGAAGCCATGCCGATAGCGGAAAGAATGATTATATTTTTCATAGGATTAGTATAAATTTTATTAGTTATCATGAGCGGCGTGACCGCTCATGATAGGTTAACTTGTCAACAGATAATTTGTAAGTTTATTTATTCAGAGTTTCAGTGACTTTGCCGCAAGTCAGCATTTGACTCCCATAGTAAGGGTTTTTGATCCCCGCCTCAGCCGATAACCAATAGCTCTTTTTCATCGGGCAATAAGCATAATAAATAGGTTGATCTGTGAGTTTTACAGTTTTGGCAAGTTTGAAGAAGTTAGTGGAGAAATTAGCGAAATGCTCTCTTTGATGGTCAATATCCTTGCTCTCTGACATATGCCGTGCATCGAAAGCCAGTTTTTCTTGTAAAGCCATAAAAGTAGCCATATCGGCTGCGGGGAGCGATTTCATATCTACGCTATTAACGGCTTTTAAAAACTCTTCCGAATGGGTAGCCACATCAGCACTATTTGATTTGATCAAAGCGTCTTTAATATCGTAATACGAAGTAAGTAAGGGTGTAAGTGCAGTTGGATTAGTTTCCTGCGCAAAAAGTTGTTGTGTAAATGCGGTTGCTATGAAAGTAACAAATAAAAATATCTTTTTCATGTTGATATGATAAAACGTTAAACAATAATTTTAGGCATGGCAAAGCCATGTTCATTCATTGAATAACCTTAATCAAACCTGAAAACGTTGTATAGCGATACGGATATCGGGCGTTGGCGGGCGCTGTCGCTTATCGATCAAAAGCTGACGAAACGACTTAACGTCCAAAACGGGACTTAACACATAAGGGGCGTATGCCCTGATATAAGCGGTAGATATAGGAACGAAAATTTTGACAGATTGAGGAACCAGTTAAGCAAGCGAGGCAAAACTATTTACCGCACCCTGGCAGCAAGCGTCTTGTTTTTCTACGGAGGCGTCTGAACTGTCCTGATGCTCAGTGATCTCGTCCTTACAGTCATCTTGACAACTACGTAAAGCGCAATGAAATCAAACTCCTGTATTAAACAGGAATATAAATACCAGAAATAACGCTTTAAACTTCATATTAATTACATATTTAAGCAATAAGGTAGCAAATTGTTTCATGACGACAAGTTTAAAATCAAATTACTGGTAGCCCATAGCCTGTAATTGGAATAATTCTGCATAGCGACCATTTTTCATTACTAATTCTTCATGCGTGCCGGATTCCAGTATTGTCCCTTTATCTAATACCAGGATACGGTCAGCTAAGCGTGCTGTAGAAAAACGGTGCGAAATTAATACGGCTGATTTTCCTTTGGTAAGTTGGGCGAAACGCTGAAATACTTCATATTCTGCCCTTGCATCCAGGGCGGCGGTTGGTTCGTCAAGGATCAATACCTGGGCATCTTTCATATAAGCGCGTGCTAAAGCTACTTTTTGCCATTCACCTCCCGACAATTCTACCCCATCGTTGAATCTACGCCCCAGCCATTGGTCATAATGGTTAGGCAACTTTTCAGCAAGTACGTCGGCTAAACTTTCCTGAGCGGCTTTTTGAATTAATGTTTTATTGTTTATTTCGTTGATATTGCCGACTGCGATATTTTGGGAAAAGGTCATTTGATAACGGAGGTAATCCTGGAAGATAATGCCCAAATTTAAACGCAAGTCTTCGATTGCATATTCCTTCAGATCTATCCCATCCAATAAAATTCGTCCTTCAGTCGGGTCATACAATCGAGCAAGTAACTTGACAAGCGTTGTTTTACCCGCGCCGTTTTCACCGACCAGTGCCAGTTTTTGACCGGGATGCAGTGTAAAGTTCAAATGCCTGTTAGCCCAATTCTCCGAATTATGGTATTGGAACCCAACATTTTCAAAGGTAAATCCTTGCTTAATGGGATTGGGGAATGGTAATGGTTTTTCCGCAACGCTTATTTTGGGTTTGATTTCAAAGAACTCTAAAAAGTCGTTCAGGTAAATAGCACCCTGCGACACCGTAGTAAAGCGGTTAAGCATACTTTCCATCAGGCTGCTTAATTGCCTGAAAGAGCCTGCCAAAAACGTCAGCGTACCAACCGATGACCTGCCTGTAACAGTATGGTAAATAATGAAACCATAGGCTGCATAATAACCAACGCTGCCCAAAACCGAAAAAAAGGTGCCCCA
The DNA here is from genome assembly GCF_034345625.1 of Mucilaginibacter sp. 5C4. Taxonomy (NCBI): domain Bacteria; kingdom Pseudomonadati; phylum Bacteroidota; class Sphingobacteriia; order Sphingobacteriales; family Sphingobacteriaceae; genus Mucilaginibacter; species Mucilaginibacter sp. 5C4. Next base: position 532,584 of record NZ_CP133775.1, read on the forward strand.
GGCGGAACGTTTAACGGCCAGTTCGCTGTTATCAGCATAAAATTTGTCTGATAGTGTTTTGAAACGGTTAATAATGAAGTCAGAGAGGCCAAATATCTTCACTTCTTTTGCGGTTTCATCACTGGCCCCCAGGTAGCGTATATAATCCAGTTCGCGTCTTTCTGGTGTCTGGCTGCGGGTTAAGGCATAGTTTTGGCTGTTAAAATAAGATTCACCTAAAAATGAGGGAATGATCGCCACTAATAACAATATAATGAGCCACGGGTTAAAAGCAATTAACCCAGTAAGTAGAAAAACCATCGAAATAAAGTCCTGCACCTGGCTCATTACCTGCGATAATAGTATACTACGGCCGACTGTTTGCTGCCGCGCCCGTTCCAGTTTATCATAAAATACAGAATCCTCGAACTGGTCCAAATCGAGTGTCGTTGCATGGCGCATGATCCGCATAGAGGTATAATTGGAAAACAGGTCGCCAAGAAGGCTATCCACCAGGTTAATCGCCCGGTTCAGCCCATCCGTCAATATAGCTAAGGCGAATTCGATAATTAATAATTTCCATAGTTCGTGCTGGCTGCCTCCGAGACGATTTAGCCCTACAACTTGGTCAATAATTAGTTTACCCACATAGAGCAGGGCAACCGGCATAGCCGACCGCATAATACGAAGCAGGAAACTTAGGGTAGTCTTTTTAGGGCTGCTTTGCCAGACCAGCCGGAATAGTTCCGGTAAATTTTTTAAAGCCGTGAGCCGTTGTTTAAAAGTAAGATCAGGATTACGTATCGTTTTAGCCATGTGACTTTGCAGCGCTTTTGTTAAAAAACAAAGCTATGAGTAATAAGGATATTCTTCCGTTTGCGGAATACCAGCGCTTCGAAACGTTTATTGCAGGTCGCCGTACTTTCGTCCATCGCCAGTAGGCCCTTATCGCCGGACATCAAGTGGTTAACGATGTTTTTCAACTCCTTTATATCCATTTCATATGTTTTACTTTTTCAACACCGTTAACATTTGCTTGTTTGCAGCAGCATTCATTTTTCTATAAAACCACCGCTTCGCCAGTTCTGCTGATCCCAGGTAAAACAAAATGATGAGCAGCATCCAGCCATAATAAGTTAAAGGCAGCCTGGTAAATCCGAACCAGGTGGCTAAAGGTGTCAATGGCAATGCCAATACGAGCATCAGAATCAATACCGTAGCAATAGCCAAATATTTGCCGGGCAGGCTTTTAAAAAAAGGCAGCCGTGTCCTTACCACCAAAACGATCAATGTTGCAGAAATGACCGATTCAGCGAACCAGCCGGTTTGAAACAACTTTTCATTCGCATGAAAAACAAATAGCAATACGCCAAAAGTCAGGTAGTCAAAAACGGAACTCAACAAGCCAAAGGTGATCATAAAGCGCTTGATAAAACCCAGGTCCCAGCGTTGCGGCGATTGGATATTGATCTGGTCAACCCTATCGGTAGCAATGGCCATTTCGGGAAAGTCCGTTAACAGATTGGTCAACAGGATCTGTTTCGGCAGCAAGGGCAGGAATTTCAAAAACAAAGACGCGCCTGCCATACTGAACATATTGCCAAAGTTCGCACTCGTAGCCATAAAAATATATTTCATGGTATTGGCAAAAGTTTTGCGCCCTTCAATAATTCCATCGATCAAGACTTCAAGACCACTGCTTAATAATACAATGTCGGCCGCTTCTTTGGCCACATCAACTGCGGTATTGACAGATATGCCTACATCGGCGCTATGGAGTGCCGGGGCATCATTAATGCCATCGCCCATAAAACCCACGACATGGCCTGCTTTTTTCAAAATGGTGATGATCCTTTCTTTTTGATTGGGCTCGACCTCCGCGAAGACATCGGTCAGGGGCGCTTTATGGAACAAGGCGGAATTGCTCATTTTCAGCAGATCGGCACCGGTCAATATCTGCGGATCTTTGATGCCTATCTGCAAAGCCAGGCTTTTGGCGACGAGGGCGTTGTCCCCGGTAATAAATTTAAGTTTTACGCCCAGGTCATTCATTTTAGCCATCAAGTCGGCAACATTGGCTTTTAGCGGATCAAATAGGGTGATGAAACCTAAAAAGACCATATCCTTTTCATCCGCTTTGGTGAAATCCTGTTTGGCATCGGCAGGCTTGTAAGCCACGCCTAAAGTGCGGAAGCCTTGGGCGCTCAATTGCTCGTATTGTAGTTGTATGGATGGATAAAACTCAATAAAATGCCCCCATCAGACCGATTGAAGAAGTACCCTTTTGCCGCGTGATGATGACCCCACTTCGCCAAAGCAAAGTGACCCCTCTCGCCACGCGAAAGTGACCCCCTAAAAGAGCTCGAAGTTTTTGTATTGACGGTACCTGCGGACAAAGTTTTTGTTTACTTTTTAGATAAACGAAAACCAGCGAATACAATGTCCAATAAACCGATCAAGATGAATAAACTAAGGCAGATCATTCGATTATACTGTCAGGGTACCGGGGTCAAAACGATTCACGGGATGGTAGGTATTTCCCGTAACACCATTAAAAAGTACGTACGTGTATGGCACGATTTGGGCATAAGCCACGAGGCATTTGGCGCCAGGAGCGATAGCGAGCTTGCCGTGCTGTTCACTACCCCGGTTGGCAAGACCGAGAACAATCCCCGTATGCAGACGCTGGAGGCCTTGCTTCCCGAGATATGCAAGAAGCTCAAAAAGAAGGGCGTAACCCGCGAGATGCTGCATAATGAGTATATCGAAAAGTATCCTGATGGCTATGGCCGTTCGCGGTTCAATAATGCGGTCCACACTTATCTACAACTCTCGCGGCCGGTCATGCACATTGATCACAAGGCCGGCGATAAGATGTATATTGACTTCACAGGAAGTAAGCTGCAGATCACCCTATCCGAAGGTAGCGTACAGGATGTGGAGGTGTTTGTAGCTATCCTGGGCTGCAGTCAGCTTACTTATGTAGAAGCGGTGGAAAGCCAGCGTAAAGAAGATCTGATCAAAGCCTGTGAGAATGCGCTGCATTACTTTGGCGGGGTTCCTGTTGCCATGGTGCCGGACAACCTGCGTTCTGCGGTAACCCGGGGAGTAAATACGAAGCCATACTTAATGACGAGTTCGCTTCCTTCGCTGAACATTATTCCGTTACCGTTGTGCCTGCACGTGTTTATAAGCCGCGTGATAAGTCCTTAGTGGAAGGAGCGGTAAAGTTGATCTACCGGAGCATATACACCAGGCTGGAAGGCCGCAGGTTCAGCGATCTGGGATCGCTGAACTCGGCTATACGTCCCGCTTTAGAGATCCATAACAACAAACCCTTCTCCGGGCGGACCTACTCCCGCAGGGAACAGTTCGAAGAGATCGAACGGGATGTACTGGCACCACTGAACCCATTGCGTTACGAGGTTAATAAACAGGTAATGGTTACCGTTATGAAGAACGGATATATCCGCCTGGGCGAGGATATTCACTATTACAGCGTGCCTTACACTTATATCGGAAAGAAGGTCAAGGTCTTATATACTTCCGGTTCCGTTAAGATCTATTACCAGTACACTCAGATCGCAGCCCATCCACGTGTCCGTATCAAGTATCGCCACACAACAGATGACAATCACCTGGCCTCGCAGCATCGTTTCCTTACTGAATGGTGCCCTGAAAAGTTTATTCAGGAGGCCGAAGCTATTCATGAGGATGTAGCCCGCTACATTACCAAGGTACTGGAACATAAGGTCTATCCGGAACAGGCTTACAAATCATGCGCTGGCATTCTAAGCTTTGCCCGTCGTGTTGGTGCCGGAAGGCTGGCTGGTGCCTGCCGCTGGGCCTACAACCTCCACCAGTATAACTATCCAATTATCGAAGAGATACTCAAGAAACGCCTGGACCAGCTTCAGCCAGAGGACGAGACATCAGTGATCCCCGCCCATAACAATATCAGAGGAAAAGAATATTACCAGTAACCCATAAAACATAGAACAAATGAATAATGAAACATTAGACAAGATGCGTCAGCTTCGCCTTTATGGCATGTATGATGCCTTTAAAACCAATCTGGAGAGTTCAGTAAAAGAATCGCTTACAGCCGATCAGTTCATCGCCCTGCTGGTCGCCAGTGAATGGGACGACCGGCGAAACCGTTACGTAGAACGAGCCATCAGGGGAGCAGGCTTTAGGTATAAAGCTTCGTTGGAGCAGGTTGACTACGGTATAGATCGTGGTCTGGACAAGAATGAGGTACACAGGCTGGCCGGGCTTGACTTTGTTAAGGAGCACAAGGATCTGTTTATTACCGGTTCCACCGGAACAGGCAAAAGCTATCTGGCGACAGCGCTTGGCTATCAGGCCTGTCAGAATGGGTACAAGGTCTTATACGTCAATACGGCCAAGCTTATGGGCCAGCTGAAGCTGGCCAAAGCAAAAGGTACCATTCTGGCAGAACTGAAAAAAATAGAACGGGCCGATCTGTTGATATTGGACGACTTCGGTCTACAGCCTTTTGATGCCCAGAGCCGGGCTTCTTTACTGGATATTATAGAAGACAGGCACCAAAAGCGCTCTACGGTGGTCACTTCGCAGATCCCAGTCAAGGAATGGTATGATGTTATCGGTGAAAAAACAATCGCCGATGCTATCCTTGACCGCATTGTTCATCACTCATTAAGGGTTGAACTGTATGGCGAATCACTAAGGAGAAGAAACTCTAAATCAGAAAATGTATTTTTGTAAAAATAATAGTTGTTAAACCGGACAAAAGCATCCGCTCCCAGGAGCCTGTCTGTACAATAACTTTATGCTCTTTTAAACCCTTAACTCAAAGGGGTCACGAACGATTGGCGAGAGGGGTCAATTAAATTGGTATATCCAGCCTTGGGGCAAGCCGAAAATACCGGGTTCCAAGAAACACCATAAAGGCATGGGCAGGTAAGCTTAATTTGACTACTTTGCTGAATGTCAACAATTCCTCAGCGCTTCCCGGGATGACCCAAAGTCAGGAATCAAAGTTACTCGTAAAGAAGATACATGAGCTTACTAAGGCATTAGAGCTATCTCAATTAAAGAACCTTGCCTTGGAAACGATGATCGAGGTAGCTGAAAGTGACCTACATATCAAGATCCGAAAAAAGCGTGGTACCAAACAGTCTTAAGAATGCGGCAAAAGCGGCCAGAGTATACCCTGGTAGCTATTTGTGCACTGTTTGGTGTAAGCCGTCAGGCTTACTATTTAGCTCATCATAAGGCTGCAAGGACAAGCATAGCACATATGGTTGTGTTAACATTGGTTGGTGAGTTCCGTGCTGCTGTTCCTATGCTTGGAACCAGAAAACTATTACATATGCTCATTCCGGAGATGGAAAAACATGATATAAAGATGGGCCGGGACCTGCTGTATGACCTGCTACGTTTCCACGGCTTATTGATTCGCAGAAGAAGACGCATGGTGAAAACAACAGATTCTCATCACTGGTTAAGAAAATATCCTAACCTGATCACGCACCTAACCGTATCAGCACCAGAGCAGCTCTGGGTAAGTGATATAACTTATATCCGTACGTTGGAAGGCTTCAGCTACCTGAGCCTGATCACAGATGCCTATTCCAGAAAAATCGTTGGATATGCCCTGCATCCCAGCCTGGAAGCAGTTGGATGTATTGGAGCCCTGGAAATGGCAGTAGACGGAAGGAAACGGCTATCTCCATTTATCCTGATACATCATTCTGACCGAGGAATACAATACTGCTCCCAGAATTATACAGCACTGCTAAACCAGGATAGGATCGCCATTAGTATGACTCAAAGCGGCAGTCCTTATGAAAATGCACTTGCCGAGCGCGTTAACGGAATTATCAAGAATGAGTTCTTTCCTAAAAAGGTTTATCAGAACCACAAGGAAGCAAAGAAATGCATTGTAGCAATCATTGGTCATTATAACGATAGGCGTCCACACGCAAGCTTAAATTACCATACACCGGAGCAGGCTCATGGCATGTCCGGTGAAATCAAAAAGCGTTGGAAGGGATATCCACGCCCCAAAAAAGGAAAGGAGGAAAATCAGGTTACTGGCATTTAAGACCGTGCTGGCAAAAAGAAAAAAAGAAGCAAAAAAGAAAAACGCATTAGGATATGGAAAACTGAAGGAGTTTCCCACATCCTAACACGCTAATAATAACAATAAGAGGTAAGCTTTCAGCTATTAAGAAAATAAAAGGCGTACCCTTGTAAAGTAAAAGCAGGACTAATGAAATATCGGTGTAAACCGATTCCAGTATTACTACTCAAAAACGACAAGTAAAACCAGGACGAGACAACCTTTCTTTTTCTGGTAATGATAGTTCTAATATTTTACCTAAAAATCCGTGATTCTCTCCCTCAATAGTAACATAGTTACCTACCAGACCAGCATTAAATTCTTCTCCCGAAAAAATAAACTTATTTAACAGAACAGATGATGGAAAATGTACCCTTACAAAATCAGGGAATACCTGACTTATATAGCCAATGAAATAATTATGATCAAAAGGTTTATTGTACTCCATTTGGTGCGGGTGCTGTATTAGAATTATCCGAATAGACTTTAGAAGCAGGGTAATTTTGAGCAAAATCTTTAAACTCTTCGGCTACTATCATAACATTATACTGCTTATTAGCTTTTTCGATAAACCATTTCATCGCTTCAGAATCTCTTATTGTTCTAATAACGATGAGCAATCTAAAGCTCGGATTTTGACTTACCGCCTCTTTAATAGCCGTGACAATATGTTTGTCATTAAAGCTAAATCCCACACATATCAATAACACATTATCTTTCCTTAAATTCTGTTGAAATCTTTACATCATTTCAAAGAAAGGCTGGTCATAAGAGTTCTCGTATTTACTATCTTTTGGGTAAATCATCAAAGGTTTCGCGGTGTGTTCGTTAATGATGATTTGATCTTTGCTATTCAATTCCCAATTAACAGAGCCGTGCGGCTTGTATAGATGAAAAACTTTTGGAACAAAACTTTCTTCTTCTTTGATTCGGCTTTTTTCACGATAAACTATATCATAATCAAAATTCCTCCCACTTAACGTCCTTGGGGATGAAAATGAAAAACCATCAATAACCGTAAAATTTCCATTTATCGAAGCCTGCTCAAATAGGGTGTCATAATTCAATGTGAAAATCTTAACTCTCGGATCTTTAAGTTTTCTGTTAGTTATTTTATTTAAAAAAGTTTCATGGGGTGAATCATCTTTTAAAGTTATTTTACAATTGCTAAAAATTTCGGCTTCACAGATTTCTATCGTTCCTGTTATATCAAAGGCTGACGTAACAAAGTTTTTTGCAGTATTAGCTTTTGAAAGTAGTTTTTCCAAATCCTTTTGCGACTCTGTTAAAGTTGAAAGTGCTACATCACCAATAAATTTTACTTCTTTGCAAAATTTTTCCATTACAGGTGTAGTGAGTTTGGTTTCCACTTTATCCCAAAGCTCTTTCATTGTTAGCCCGCCCCAACCGACTGAAGAACCAGCCCCTGTTAGGATAATTAAATTTTCAAAATGCGATTTTAAAAACAAAGAATAAGCTGCTCTTTTTAGCTTATTTGCAAATTCAACCTTCTCAGAGGTGGTGGTTGGGGTTTCCTCTATGTATTTAAACGGCAAATCATTAACCATAATGGTCGTTGTTTCATTGCCGATGTCTGCCGTTTCTGAAACCAGTGTAATCGACTGATTAGCAGAAATAAATAATTTTGTTTCCTTTTTTATCGGAGGAGCCATATAAGATAAGGTTGACTAATATTATCAAAGCTAATCTTACTCAAGGGGATTTCCTAATAGTTATGAATTTGGGGTAATTTGCTTTCATGACCAACAACTTTTACTTCATCGATAACAATACGCCAAGCACATGCGTGTCAAAAGTGGCGGCGTAGCTTTCAGCGGTCTGGTCCGCAACCGGCCCTGGCAAAACGTTTTTCATGAATTACAACCAATTTTGGCGTGATTTTAGGAATGCACCAGACATAAAATGGAAGAGCACAGAGTTGTTTGGGGTAAGCCAATCAACCTCCTCTACAATTATAGAATTATGTATTTCTATAATTACATTCTAATGTCAATTGAAATTTAGAATACAGAGTTGTTAAACTTTTTTACAATAAATAATCCAAAAGTTCAGTTCCTTTTTTGTAAATTTGATTCATCAAAAGTTCTTTAAAACAACTCAAATTACCTCAAGTTATCCGGTGTCTTAATCGGTGACTAATAGTTTTTAGATTTCATAAACACCTGTTATTTAGCGCTATATCGAAATGGTTCGAGTCCCGTCCATTCCGCTCAAAACAATATCAAAATTGACTAAAAGCCTGTAAATCATCGATTTACAGGCTTTTTTTGCCAAAAAACACCAAAATATGCATGTTTTACCATATAAAAGGTGAGCATTTCGGTGAGCATATTTGAGGAAACAAGATGCTCACCAGAAGCGCCATAAGTAACTGATTGGCAAGATGTTCAATAGCTGAACATATTGTTTGCAAGTGATGGACTAATCAATTTTGTTTCACTATTTAATTCATTTTTAATGAGAACTAACATCAATTTGCTTTTTTATTTAAAGAAGCGCTCTACCTACTAAAATTGCACAGTGGCTAACTATCTTCGGGTTACTGTTGACGGCCAAAGAGCGGAAGCTTCAACAGGCAAAACTTGCGACCCCGCCCGCTGGAATACACAGGCAGGTCGTGCTATCGGCACCAAAGAGGACGTTCGCAGCCTAAACTCTTACCTCGACACCTTACAAGACCATCCGTCAACTTATTTAAGGACGATTCAAAATTAGCCTTTTTATGAATCTTTTTTCGCTGTTTTGATGAGTTTTAGAGCGTGTTTTCACCAATTGCTAATTTATAAACTCTTTCTTATCTAAGTAGATAAAATGCTATGAATAAGGCGAAAGGTTTATCTGTGTGCATATTTCGGTCGATGGAAAGAGGAGTGAAGCAACTATCGGTCGGGGAGTCGAACAAAGAAAAGGGGATGTTAACGATATTGAGAATCTTAACTTGAATTATCTTACAATACAACAGATCGACAGACATTAACCCATGCGATTTAAGATTTAGTTAAACGAAATAAAACTCTTTAAATGTGGTGATCAACAGGTGTAAATCGCGTAAAAATACCTGTTTCGAAAATAATTCTTGCATTTTTGCTTTTTAGTAAATAGGTTTATTGCAATAAGTTAAACCGATGTCATTCTTTTCTAAACCTAACAATGCCGATTCGGTATTGATCGAGCTGATCAAACTGGTAGACCCTGATATTACCGCAGACCAGGTAACCAATGAATTAAATATCCATCCCGACTATCCCAATCTTTTAGCACTTAATGACGTGCTAAATAATTTCGGAATCGAATCGGGCGCTTATCATATCGATAGCGATGAGCTACCAGACGTACCCCTGCCGTTTATTGCCCATACCCGAAAATCAGGATCAGAATTTTTGCTGGTAACCGCATTAAACCAACAAGAAGTTACCGTTACAGATCAATCCCGTAAAAATTATACGTTAACGCTTCATAGCTTTACCACCATTTTTAACAATGTTGTGCTGGCGGTAGAAGGCAACGGGCAACCGTTTGCAAAAGCAAGCGCCGAGTTTAAATTATCTGATAACGACACACGCCTTACTCTGGGTTTAGGTTTATTGATATTTATAGCTGTTGCAGGCATTATAAGCATAGCACCGGTTTTTACAAGCTGGCACATCATTTTGGCCTTGCTGTTTAAAACTGCCGGGGTAGCTGTTTCTGTATTATTACTTATACAAAGTATAGATCGAAACAACCCGCTTGTGCAAACCCTTTGCGGTGGTGGCGGCAAAACCAATTGCAATGCCATACTTACATCAAAAGCGGCCAATGTTTTTGAAGGGCTAAGCTGGAGTGAAGTTGGCTTCTTTTATTTTACGGGCACCTGGCTGGTAATTTTATTTGGCGGTGGCAACATTGCTTTGCTGCAGGCATTGGCCATACTAAACCTAATTAGTTTACCTTATACCGTGTACTCTATTTATTACCAGGCACGCGTTGCTAAACAGTGGTGTATATTTTGCTGCATGGTACAGGCACTGCTGTGGCTGGAGTTTATTCCTCTTGTAGGTTTTTTTAAAATGCCTTTCCAAGCCTTAAGCGTTACGGCATTAGCGGGTTTATTAATATGCCTCGCTTTGCCTGTAGCCATTTGGTTACTGTTTAAACCTTTATTTTTAAAAGTACAGGAAGCCAAATCGCTTAAATATCAGTTGCACAAGTTTAAGTATAATAGTGATCTATTTAATTCTTTATTAAAGGAGCAACCCAAATATGCAATGCCTGCCGATGATTGGAGTATTGTTTTAGGCAATGTAGAAGCAGGGAATGTTATTACGATGGTAAGCAACCCTTATTGCCCGCCCTGTGCCGTTACGCATAAGATTTTAGATGAGTGGCTAAACCGCAACAAGGACATACAATTGAGATTGGTATTTACCGCGAATAATAAAGAAGAGGACATTAAAACTCCGGTTACCCGCCATTTGATGGCATTGAACGAATTGCCGGATAAAAGCAAGGTGAAAAATGCCCTGCGCGATTGGTACGAGCAAAAACAAAAGGATTATAAAGCCTGGGCTAATGTGCACCCTGTTACCCTTAACGAAACAAAATATTACAAGCTGGAAAAACAAGAAGAATGGTGCAAAATGGCCGAAATAAAAGCCACGCCCACCATATTGGTAAACGGTTACCGATTACCGGAGGTTTACCGGATACAAGATATTAAATACCTTTTGGTAGAGCAATAAAGAAACTTCTCGAGAAAGTAAAGGAGCATGCACTTGAATATATGCCGCCAAATTGCCGGAGCGTGGTTACGGCAAAAGTAACAATTAATAAATTTTATTTTTATGTTAAAACTTAACAAACTCAGCAGAGTTGAGATGAAAAGTGTGTTAGGTGGTTTGAGACAGCCTGGGGTGGAAATGGTTGTTTAACAAGCGAGTGTTAAAATGATGATGGTTGTGCGAGTTCGCAATATGGATCAAAGTGTCAAATCTCAACATGCCAAGCTACTGGTGACCCGGCAAATTATTGCTGGAAAGGTTCCGGTAATATATCCTAACAAATATCTCATAGAAGCCAAGCTGGCTCCTATGAGTAAATTTTTTAAAATATGAAAATTTTACTTTTTTACTGGGTTTTATTGGCTATTCCCGTTTTGATAAATGGGCAAGGCAATCTATACATTAGTTGTAATGACGCTAAGGTGAAAGATGGAACCGAAATACGCTTGTCACAGATTCTGCCTAAACGTTTGGCCAAATCCGAAAAAATCTGGAGTACTAAAGTGTCTAATCATAAGTTTGCGTTCTTGATAAAGGCAAATGGTCCAGAGCTTTATTATTTAAAAGGTTCAAACGGTGGCGAGGTATTGTTTTTAGACACAGGTAAAGCGAATATAATTTTAGAAGATTCGCTTTTTAAGCGGTTAATTGTTAATAATAATAATACAGCAGCAGATTATAAAAAATATAAAGCACAATTAGATAGCATTCAACTGATCGAAGATTACGGTGTTGCTAGAGTGGATTATGATCGGTACATAAATGGCAAAAATGTCGACGAAATCATTTCCAAATCAAAATTACGAAAAAGAGACTCTTTATCAACTGAATTACAAAAAGCACTTGTAAAGTACGTTTTGAATTGGACAAGATTAAACCCGACATCGGGTATTAATTCCAAGATATTACATGATCAAGTATCAAACATAGAAACTAATGATTTAAAGAAAACTTTTTATTCACTTCCGAATAACGTACAATTGAATCAATGGGGTAAAGAACTGAAGTATGTAATTGACAGTACCTCGATTGGTGGAGTTTTACCTGAGCTAAATACGGTAGACACTATAGGTACACCATTCAATATTCAGGCATATAAAGGGAAATATGTATTGTTAGATATATGGGCGTCGTGGTGCATACCTTGTAGAAAAGAAAATCCCAATATCCGAAAAATAGCTAATAAATATAGGCAGAAAAATTTTGAAGTAGTGAGCATTTCTATCGATTTGAACAAGAACGCTTGGCGGAAAGCAATAGCGGAGGGTTGTTTGACATGGAAGCAAACGATTGATGCTAACTCCTCTGATAAAATCCTGGCAAAGCTTTATCTACCTTCAATCCCAGCTAATTTTCTTCTCAATAAAAAAGGGAAGATTATCGCAAAAAATTTATACGGAGAAGAATTATTCAGAATAATAGATAACATATTGGTAAACGACCATTGATGTGTTGCAATCATAATTATTACCACATAACCTCGTTGTTCCAAACCGGCACAAGAAAAGATAATTGCAGCAATCCTTCCTTGCATCCTCAAAGGCATTTCCTAAGATTAGTAAGTAATACCTGAATATGTTTAACATTAGTTTTTAATTGTAAAATAGTCTCCTTATATTTTCATCATGCCATTCCCATACTATAAACAACCCGATCAAATGGACTGCGGCCCCACCTGCCTGCGCATGGTGGCAAAACATTTTGGCCGTAATTTTAAAGTACAAACCCTTAGGCAACTTTGCGAGATCAATCGCGAGGGTGTTTCCCTGTTGGGCATAAGTGATGCTGCCGAAAAGATCGGATTTAGGTCGCTGGGGGCTAAACTAAACATAGCCGATTTAAAAGAAGCCGAGCTGCCCTGTATTTTACACTGGCGCCAAAACCATTTTGTGGTGCTCTACAAAATAAGCAAGGGCAAATACCACATTGCCGATCCTGGCCAGGGCTTAATAAAATTGAGTGAGCAGGAGTTTGCTGCCAACTGGCTGTCAGATACAGAAAATAGCGAGGGTATTGCTTTGCTGCTAAGCCCTACCCCATATTTTTATGAGCAGGAGAATGAAAAAGGAAGCGAAATAAGCTGGGGCTTTTTACTGCGTTACCTGGTTACTTACAGGCAACTGGTTATACAACTCCTTTTTGGTTTGGGTATTGGCACCTTGCTGCAATTGGTTGCTCCCTTCCTAACCCAGTCTATAGTGGATATTGGTATCAACACCCGCAACCTTAATTTTATTTACATCATTATTATTGCCCAGGCGGCCTTAATTATTGGCAGGGTGAGCGTGGAGTTTATACGATCGTGGATACTGCTGCACATCAGTACCCGGGTAAACATATCTATCCTAACCGATTTTTTGATCAAGTTGATGAAACTCCCCATGAGTTTTTTCGATACCAAAATGACTGGCGATATTATGCAACGCATGAGCGACCAACGCCGTATAGAGAGCTTTTTAACGGGTTCTACACTAAGCACGTTATTCTCCATGTTTAATTTGGTGGTATTTTCTGTTGTGCTTGCTTACTATAACATCGCTATATTCTTTACTTATGTGGTAAGTAGTGTATTGTATCTCACCTGGATATTCGCCTTCCTAAAAAGGCGCCGCGAACTTAATTACAAAAGTTTTGAAATTTCTTCCAAAAACCAGAGCAGTATAGTACAACTGGTTACCGGCATGCAGGAGATAAAACTGAATAATTGCGAACAGCAAAAGCGCTGGGAATGGGAGCACCTGCAAGCTCGCTTATTTAAATTTAACGTAAAAAACCTTGCACTTAGCCAGTACCAGCAGGGCGGCTCTACTTTAATAAATGAATCTACCAACCTGCTTATAACCTTTTTAAGCGCCAAAGCCGTAATAGACGGGCAATTAACCCTTGGAGGGATGATAGCTGTGCAGTATATAATAGGGCAGTTAAATGGGCCTATACAGCAATTCCTGGGCTTTATACAAGGCTTTCAGGATGCCAAAATAAGTTTAGAAAGATTGAACGAGATCCATGAAATGGATGATGAAGAACCATTGGAGAAAGAGTATAATCATTCGTTGCCGCAAAACCGCGGTTTAAGTTTAACCAATTTAACCTTCAGGTATCCGGGTGCCGGTAATGAGGCGGTGTTAGATAATATTAACCTGGAAATTCCGCAAGGCAAAACTACCGCCATAGTGGGTATGAGCGGGAGCGGTAAAACAACTATACTAAAATTATTGCTCCGGTTTTATGTGCCCGAAAAGGGGGATATCAAAATAGGCGGTCAGTCGCTTGCAAGCATCGGGTTTAAAACCTGGCGCGCGCACTGTGGCGTTGTGATGCAGGATGGCTTTATATTTTCTGATTCGATAGAACGTAACATAGCCGTTGGTGATGATTATCCCGATAAAGAAAAACTGCGCCATGCCATCCACGTGGCTAATATTCAAGATCTGATAGACGGCCTGCCGTTTGGCCTCAAAACCAAAATTGGTGCCGAGGGTAATGGTATTAGCCAGGGCCAGCGCCAAAGGTTGTTAATTGCCCGTGCTGTGTACAAAAACCCCGAATATATTTTGTTTGATGAGGCAACTAACTCGCTCGACGCCAATAACGAACGGGTGATTATGGATAATATGGCCGAGTTTTTTGCAGGCCGTACAGTAGTGATAGTTGCGCATCGTTTAAGTACCGTTAGCAATGCCGATAACATTATTTTGCTTGATAAAGGCTGCATTATTGAGCAAGGCACGCATCAGGAACTAACCGCCTTAAAAGGCGATTATTATAAACTGGTGAAAAATCAGTTAGAATTAGGCGCGTAGACGCAATTAAAAAACATTAATTAATATTGATCACTATTTATATTTAACATGCCTTCAAATCTCAATACGAATCACCAGGCCAGGCATAGCGATGATATGCAGGACATTATAACAGTTGTACCTGCGTGGATCTTACGTTGGGGCATTACGCTGTTTTTTTGCATCCTGGTGCTCTTATTAAGTTTATCGGCTTTTATTAAATACCCTGATATTGTAAAAACGAAGTTAAAAATATCGTCACCTAATATAGCTAAGCCTATTATACCTAAAGTAACGGGTAAACTTGATAAGTTGCTTGTAACCAATAACCAAACAATTACTACAGGCCAACCCCTGGCTTATATAGAAAGCACTGCAAACCATGATGAAGTGTTAACACTTTTAGCAAGTTTGTTAAAACTACAGCAGGCATCGCCGGGCGGGCAAATTGACGACGCTTTTTTCAATAAAACGGCAAATAATAACCTTGGCGAATTGCAGGGGGCCTACCAAACTTTCATCCAATCCTACCTGGCCTATAAAGCATCTATTGAGAATGGTTTCCTGGTAAAAAAGCGTACCTACTTATTGCATGACATTGAGGGCCTTAACAAACAAACCGGGCAACTACAGGCCGAAAAATTATTACAGCAACGGGATGCCGACCTGGCAAAAGAGGAGTACGATATGCACCAAAAGCTGGAAAAGCAAAAAGTAGAGACGCCTGCAGAATTGCGCCAGCAGGAGAGTAAATACATATCACGAAAAGCGCCGCTGTTACAAACAGATGCCGCACTCATAACTTCAAATACTAACTTACTGGCTAAGCAGAAAGAAATACTTGAGCTTGATAACCAGGTTGCCGAAGAAAGGTCAAAGTTTTCGCAGGCTTTAAACAGCCTGATAAGCCAAGCCGAAGACTGGAAGAATAAATATGTGTTGTACGCTTCGCAAGCAGGAAGAGTGATCTTTGCAGGTAACATTCAGGAAAACCAGGTAGTTAGCCCCGCACACGAGGTTTTTTATGTAAGTAATGGTAATGAAAAGTTTTTTGGCGAAATGAATATCCCGCAAGATGATTTTGGCAAAGTTAAACAAGGGCAAAAGGTATTGGTAAAGCTGAGAAGTTACCGTTTTGAAGAATTTGGTATGTTGAATGGCAAAATAGCATATATAGCCGACGTCCCTTTTAATGATAGCATCTTTTTATCGAAAGTGGTGTTCACATCTAAAACATCCGACATGAAAAAGCCCGTGGTACTTAAACAGGGAATGATTGCCGATGCTGAAATTGTTACCGAAGATGCTACTGTTTTACAACGCCTAACCCGTAACGTCATCAAAGCAATGAAGAGTAACTAAGGTAACTTTAATAACCTATTACATCCATCTAACATAACTTAATCTTTCTATATAATAATCTTTAAGTCAGTTATATATCTAAATAGATAAAGACGTAAAAGGGGTTTAATTTAACACTTTGATCTTATAATTTAATAATCACTTCAAGATATGACCAAGCGTTTTGGTTAGTTCAGATTCATCATTATTGAGGTTATTGGATGTATATAATATCTTACCTTGCTGGTCAATTAAGAAATAAGTAGGGTATGCGGTAACGCCGTATAATTTAGAAATATCTGTTTCTTTATCGAAATATTGAAACCAGTTCATTTGCAACTCCTTTATAGTGCGTTTCAATTTCGCGGAATCCTTGTCAACGCTAACACCAAAGTCCCTATCATCAAGCAAATCGACATACAGCACCTTACTTAAGGCAGATAATTCATGGTTTTCGGTATTAACTAAATATGCTTTAAACCAAATGTCATCGCCAATACTATAAAGGGGCTTGTCGAAGTGAATGTGTACCTTTTCTTGCGGATAATCTTCGCGCCATTTATTCAGGTTTGTCAGAATGGCCGAAAGCCAGTCTCCGTCACAAAATGCGCTTAAGTACAGTTAAACTTTATTTAATGAAGCTAATAACAAAAGTATCCATCCTAAAGTAACTAAAAGGTTATTTAGGGTAAGTCATCAATATAATTGCCCGATATAGCTTATATTATTGAGTGTTACCATGCGCCTTTGAGGATTGCCAATATACTTACTAACTTTGCAACCTATTATGGCAGATAAACAAAACGCAGCATCCGAAGAAAAAACCATCCTTCACCCCCGCAATGCACACCGCAGCCGGTACGATTTTCAGGCTTTGATAAAGGCTTTGCCTGCCCTGCGCAATTTTGTTTCGCAAAACGACCACGACGAATTAACAATAGATTTTACCGACCCGGAAGCGGTAAAAACGCTTAACCAGGCATTGCTTAAAAAACAATACGGTATTAATATATGGGATATCCCCGAAGGCTTCCTTTGCCCGCCCATCCCCGGCAGGGCCGATTATATTCATTACATTGCAGATGTACTTGCCGAAGGTAACAAAGGCGAAGTGCCAACCGGAAGTAGCATTAAAGTACTGGATATAGGCGTTGGTGCAAATTGCATTTACCCGCTAATTGGCCATAAAACATACGGCTGGAATTTTGTTGGCAGCGAGGCCGATTACATTGCCCTTGCATCGGCAAAAAAGATAGTGGAAGATAACGGATTGACCGGCGTTATCGACATCCGTAAACAAAGTACCTATGCTAATATTTTTGACGGTGTAATAAAACCCGGAGAAAAGTTTGACATTACTATGTGCAATCCTCCTTTCCATTCATCATCAAAAGAGGTGAAAGAAAAATCGACCCGAAAGTGGAAAAACCTGGGGCAGGACAAAGGCGCAGAACTAAACTTTGGCGGCCGCAATAACGAGCTTTGGTACGAAGGCGGCGAACCCCGTTTCCTGAACAAGATGATCACCGAGAGTAAGCAGTACGCCAAATCATGTAAATGGTTCTCGTCCCTTATCTCTAAAAAAACCACGTTGGATGGCTGCTATAAATCCCTTGACTATTACAAGGCTGCCGATGTAAAAACCATCAGCATGTCGCAAGGGCAAAAAACCAGCAGGATACTGGCCTGGCGTTTTTAACCATCTCTTAAATAAAAGTATATCATTGCAAGCAATAGCGTGGCAATCTCATAGGCATATCGGATATGCTGAGATTGCCACGTGTTTTCACTTACAGCAATGACATGGGTTTTTTAATTAAAATCTATCCCAAAATGCAGGTGGCTCAATACCCAGCGCGCGCAGGTAAACATAACCTTGGCCACGATGGTGAATCTCGTTATCTACAAGGTAAAGGATGGTGTTGATAATAGTGTTTGGATATTGACCAAAGGCCGCCTCGGTTTGCTGGAAACGGTCGGCAGGGATCTGCGGCCATAAAACTTCTATCTGTTCTGTCACTTCGTCCCAGGCTTCTAAAAACTCGGCTTTGGTGGTAATGTGGATGCTTTCGTTAAAATAATCTAATGCAGGGGTGGTTTCCCATTTGCCCGTTGCTATGCCGTTGATGCCGGCGCTTGCAAGGCCAAGCATCTCGCCGGCCAGCACATTGTAGGTACGCATGCCGCCAATGCTAAATTCGTATAAGTCTTTCTCCGGGAAGGCAGCTAAAACCTTGCGGCTTAATGTGCGGTGGCCCTGCCAGTGTTTTAATAATTCGTCTGCTGTAATTACCGGGGTGCTGGTTGTTTCTGTTGTTGTGCTTGTCATGGTTGTTAGTTTTAATTTGTTTAACAAAGAAACAACAGGGGAATGACAGCAGTATGTCAGCAGGATTTTAAAAATCAGGTAAATTATCTTTTTGTTAAATAGTGTCTTTGGGCACGCTCCTTGCTGTCATAACTATATGCAAATCAATTATTTCACATTAGGTGTAGTGTTATTGGTGCTATTAGCACTGGTGATATGGCTCGTGCTGCGTAACCGCAAGGACGAGCAGGACTTTGAAAAGGATAATATCGACTCTTCGCTTGTAGAGCCAAAAGACCCAGATAAAGAATAATGATTATTTTCTTACTTCCCTCTCCTCGGCGCCCTCGGAGAGGGCCGGGGAGAGGCTTATGCCGCCTTATCCTTACTGTATTTATTCCTATACTCCACAGGTGATATGCCGGTTATCTTCTTAAATATCATCCTGAAGGCTTTGGTGTTGGTATAACCCACGTTGTACATCACCTCGTTCACGTTCTCGCGAATGGTTTCCAGGCTCATTTTGGCGGCTTCGATACGTACACGTTGCATGTACTCTACAACCGTATTTGATGTGGCCTTTTTAAAGCGTCGTTCCAAATGGCGGCGGCTTAGGGCCAGCATAGATGCCAGGCTATCTACCGTGATCTTTTCCCGGTAATTATGCTCTATAAAATGCTGCGCCTTTTTGATCACATCGGCCTCATGGTCTTTTTGCCCGTGGAAGATAATAAACAGCGACTGGCTGTTGCGTTCGATATCAATCTCGAAGATCTTAGACGAATTAATAGCCATACCCCTGCCCGCAAATTTCTCTATTAGGTAAAGCAGCAGGTTTAATGATGAGGTCGGTTTTAGACACTTCATCAAAGGTAAGTTCGGGTTTAATAGTGAACAGCCCGTTTGTTAGCTCCGTTTCTTTACTTAAACCTATCAGCTGTATCTTAAACAGCGGCGCCTTCTTCATCCGGTCGAGCGTTTGGTTTACCATCGATAACATCTTATAGGTAGACTCGATGTTGCTAAGGCTGGTTTCGCCTTGCGGTATAAGTATTGATACGTGTTTCATAGTTTCAAAGTTAGATGGTACTACCGTCGCAATCAACCCCTTATATTGTCGTTATTACACCCTTGTAAATATACAAAAGCCCCGCACCTTTGTATTGTATCAACTCATTAACTTTATAATGATCGAGATCTTTAAGACAAATGTGCGGCAAAAACGGATCTCGAAGATGCTTTTAAAAGCGCTTCTGGAGCAGTTCCCCGCCAGAAAAATAAATTTCGACCTGGACGATTGCGATAAGATACTTAGGGTGGAGGGAAGAGATTTTTGCCCGCACCGCATCATAGCACTGCTTACATTGAACGGTCATTATTGTGAGGTACTTACAATTAAATTATAAACTATTAAAAATTAAAACCATGTCAAAGATCAGCGCTTACATCAATTTTAAAAACAACCAGTGTGCCGAAGCCATGATCTTTTATCAAAGCGTATTAGGCGGCGAATTAAACCTGATGCCGGTAAAAGACTCGCCCATGAAAGATAATTTCCCTACAGAGGCACAGGGCGGAGTTTTACATGCCGACCTTACCGGCAGCGATTTTAACCTGCTGGGTACCGATATGCCGAACCCTAATATCGAAGCCGTTGTGGGGCTGGTATCGTTAACTATTACCTGCGCTACCAAAGCGGGGGTTAACGAAAAGTTTGCAAAACTGGCCGGGGGTGGCAAAGTAGTACACGAGGTTATGGCTTTTTTTGCCGGCACCATGGGTAACGTAATTGACAGGTATGGCATTGGCTGGGGCGTATTTACCGATGAACAATAAGTAATAGAATTTAACTATCATGAAAGCAAAAACAATAAGAATAATCTATTGGTCATTAACGACGTTATTTGTGTTGGCGATGCTGCCCGACGGCGCGGCAGGGATGTTGCGCGAAAAAACAGGGCAGGAAGTTATGCGCCATCTGGGTTATCCAATTTACATCATGGCAATAACGGGCGCCTTTAAAATCGCAGGGGCAATAGCCATCGCCCAAAACAAATACAAAGCAGTTAAAGAGTGGGCATTTGCAGGCTTCTTTATCAACTTTATTGGGGCATTTGCTTCACGGGCTTTTGTTGGCGATGGCATTGGCCTGTTAGTGCCGCCTTTGATAATGTTGGCGGTAATGTTTACCTTGTACTACTTCTGGAAACGTTACGAAGCCATTAACAACCTATAATCATGAACGATACGGTAATGACCATCATTGGGGTCTTCGCGGGGATAATCGTAGTGGTGTTGCTGCTCGCAGCAATCGCACCTAAAGGCTACAATATCCAGCGCAGTATTATTATCAATAAACCACGGCAACTGGTGTTCGATTACGTAAAGTATCTGCGTAATATGGACAACTACAGCAAATGGGTAATGATGGACCCTAACAAGCGGATGACTTACACCGGTACTGATGGCACCGAATGGTATAGCGCCGCCTGGGATAGCGACATGAAACAGGCAGGTAAAGGCAACCAAACAATCGAGGCAATTGTGGATGGTGAACGTATAGACATCCGCGTGGTGTTTATAAAACCATTTTCCGGAGTGGCCGATACTTATATTGCCACGCAGGAAGTTACTGCCGATATTACAACCGTAAAATGGGCCTTCACCAGCAAAATACCTTTCCCCATGAATGCTATGCTGTTGTTCATCAACATGGAGAAGATGTTGGGCAACGATATGGAAGAGAGCCTTAACAACCTGAAACGTGTGTTAGAAAAATAATAGAAACTTTTAAACCTAAACCTAAATATTATGAAAATTGCGATGATCATTATCCGTACGCTGATGGGGCTTTTCCTTTTGTTTGCCTCGGTAAGCTATTTCTTTAACCTCATGAAGGTACCTGCAGTAATGCCAGAACCGGTACTAATCTATAACAAAGGTATTGCTGTGGCGCATATTTTAAAAATTGTAAAAAGCATCGAGCTGATATGTGGATTGCTATTGGTTATGGGCCGTTTTGCAGCGCTTGCAACAGTAGTTATATTTCCTATCACGGTAAATATTGTTTTGTTCCATGCTTATGCAGATCCTGCGAATATAGGCGGTGGCATACTACTATTAGCACTAAACTTATTTATGGCCTATTACTATCGTAAAAACTACGTATCGCTATTCTCGGTTAAGTAACCTGAAATAGTAACCACAAACACTTTCACAGAGGGCACAGGGATTTATTCTTTGTGCCTTTTATGTTTAAGTGATAAATTAGCACATGTAAAAACTGGCCTTTATTCTGTTATTCTTCTCGTTTATCGCCTCAGATCATACAAAGCAAAAACTTGTTGGTGATAAGGTGCCCGCCATGTTTAAAGGCAATTTTGTAGATGACTACGGCATCCGTTACACCGTTAACGACACCCTGTTTATGCAGTTGCCACGCACAAAATACCATATCATTAAATGGAATGTTAAAGACCAGTACATTGTTGCCCGTAACGACGATCAAAACCCCGGCGAGGGCGGCTTGTACACCCGTATAGATTACATGCAGTTTAGCAATATGGACCCCTGGATGTGGGGCTTTTGCCTCAGTGTTTACGACGCAAAAACCGATCAGATTGCCGAATCAACAGCCAAGGCCGACAGGAAAAACCCCATGAAAGGCTGCAACGGCTTCCCTTTTTCGAGGATGAAGAGAAAGGAATAGTAGTTACCTATGTAATGTTATTGTGGAAATCTTAAGTGAATTTCAGGTACTTCCATCTGATCAAAATCCTAACTTTATCCCATGTTCGATCAGCCTAATTACGACGATAAAACTTTTGAAAAAGTAATACTAACTGATGGCATCACCCGCCATAAGGAATTTCAAAGCTGCACGTTTCGCAATTGCGACTTTAGTAATAGCACGTTTACACGCTGCAAATTTTTGGATTGTGTTTTCGAAGAATGCAACCTGTCTATGGTCAATCTGGAAGCATCAACCATGAATGATGTTGTGTTTAAAGGCTGCAAGCTGTTGGCCGTCAATTTTAGCAAATGCGAAGACTTTTTGTTTGGTGTTAGCTTCGATGGCTGTATCCTTGATTATGCTTCCTTCGCCGGCAAAAAGATGGTGAAGACAAAGTTCAGCAGGTCTTCACTTAAAGAAGTTAGCTTCAGTCAAACCAATCTTTCAGGTTCCGTATTTGAGGAATGCAACCTATTGGAAACCGTTTTTAACCGCACCGATCTTACATCCGTAAACCTCACCACCGCCTACAACTACATCCTCGACCCGGAGTTGAACACGCTTAAAAAAGCCATATTTGCTATGACGGGGCTGGAGGGCTTGTTGACGAAGTATGGGATAAAGGTGGTGTGAGAAACGGTACTTTTCACCACGCGTCATTACGCAATAGCGACGTGGCAATCTTCGATAGCCTTGTCTGCGGCTCTGTAGTAGGGGATTGCCACGCTACGCCCTCAATGACGCGCGGAGGGAAACGCGCGGGAAATAAACACAAAAAGGCCCGCCTGCTTACGCAACCGGGCTTTTCATGTTTCTTGCTTCTTATCGCCCTGCTTCCCTTAAACGTGCAGGTTATTCGCTTTTATGTAATTGTAGCTTTGGGTAATGCTTACGAAAGGATCGCCGGGGCAAATATCCTGTTCGTTAAAGAAGTATTTTAAACCGGCCTGTTTGGCATGCGGGAAAATAGTTTTGAACGGGATAACACCGTTACCTACTTCGGTAAACATTTGTTTTGGCGTTTTATCCATATCCTTTACGTGCCATAGCGGGAAACGGCCCGGGTGTTTCTTAAACATCGCGATGGGGTCTTGCTTGGCTTTGTACATCCAGTAGATGTCCATTTCCATTTTCACCAGGTCGGCATCGGTGCTGTTCAATAATACATCGTACGGGTATTTACCATCTTGCGATGCAAATTCAAAATCGTGGTTATGGTAACAAAGCTGGATACCTGCTTTTTTAGCTATCTCGCCGGCTTTATTCAACTTATCGGCAGTCTCTTTATAATGGTCAAGCGTACCACGCTCGCTGTCTAACAAGTAGGCGCAAACCATGTATTTTAAACCAACGGCAGCAGCGTCATCAACGGCTTTTTGCCATTCGTTGCTGATGGTCCCCTTTGCATTTGGCATACCTTCGCCCAGCATAAAGTGGCTGCTCGGCATGATCAGGCCGTTATCGCCCAATACCTTTTTAAATTCGGCAGGCTCCATTCCGTAGAACTTTTGGGTGCCGGTATAAGTAGCGCCTTCAACCGAGTTAAAGCCCACCTTGGCAACTTTAGCTAAGGTAGCAACGGGGTCTTTAGCCATTGCATCACGTACGGTATAAAGCTGTACGCCTACATATCTCTTTTTATGGGCTGCAAATAATTCGGGAGCCATTAACAGGCCGGCCGAAAGCACCGCCGTGCTTTTCAGGAACGAACGTCTTGATGTCATTATCTGGTTAGTTTTATTTTTGGTTTGTGTAAATGTAACACATTGACTATACAAAACAAATAGACCACATAATTATTACAAGGTTTAATTTGAAGCAGGGCGTGGTGGTTTGTTATTGCCAAATCGTTTTGGGTTGCGTTTACCATCCCTGCGCTGGCCAGATGCAGGGCCGTGTGGGCGGTCCTCTCTTGGCGGCGCTTCAATGCTTTGCAGCACTTCGGGCAGTTCTTTAAGGGCGATAGGTTTCTCTATCAGGTCCTCAATGCTCTTTAAACGTTTAAGGTCGCGGTTGTTCACAAAAGTTATGGCTGTACCTTTTGAAGCGGCACGTGCGGTACGGCCAATACGGTGTACATAATCCTCCGGGTCGCCGGGAACGTCGTAATTAACAACCAGGTCAATACCCTCTACATCAATACCGCGCGATAATGCATCGGTACCAATAATTACCGGTAGTTGCTTGTTTTTGAATTTTAAGAGGATCTCTTCGCGCTCGTTCTGTTGCAGATCCGAGTGGAAAGCGGCCACACTAATATGTGCCTGCTTTAATTCTTTATAAAGCGATTTTACAATTTCCTTACGGGATGCAAAAATGATAGAGCTTAGGTAACCACCATCTTTCAAAAGCATTTTTAGCAATGGCGTTTTTTGGCCATCGTGCAGTTTGTAGATTTGCTGGTCAATCCCCGCTGCAGGTTGCGATATGGCAATGTTTATCTGCTGTGGGTCGGTCAAAATAGCCTTAGCCAGCGTACGGATCCTGCCCGGCATGGTAGCCGAGAATAACAGCGTTTGGCGTTTTTTAGGCAGATAACCAATAATGCGCATAATATCGTCAGAGAAACCCATGTCAAGCATGCGGTCGGCCTCGTCTAATACCAAGTGGGTAATATCATTAAACTTTAACACACCCGATGTAAGGTGGGCTATAAGCCTGCCGGGGGTGGCTATAATAATGTTAACGTTGTTTTGGATGCCGCGGCGTTGCTGCTCGTACGCCATACCATCGCCACCACCAAAAACCGCCTGCGAGCTTACGCCCGTAAAATAGGCAAGGCCTTCTACCTGCTGGTCTATCTGCTGGGCAAGCTCGCGCGTTGGCGCAAGTATAAGGGCAGTAGTTTGATGCTTATGTGTGTTACATATATAATTTAGAACCGGCAGCAAATATGATGCTGTTTTGCCGGTACCTGTTTGTGCACAGGCAATAAGGTCGTCGCCATTTAATATAACCGGTATGGCCATTGCCTGGATAGGAGTAGGAGTAGTGTACCCCATGCTCAAAACGCCTTCTAAAAGCTGTTCGTTGAAATTAAAATCCTGAAAAGTCACTTATGTTATTAAAGATGAGCATGCAAGGTAAGCAATTTTGTGGTTTTATACATGTTTACTTTATAATGATGTACAATCATGTAATATGAAACCGCATAAATAGCACTCTAAATTGCTATTTAAGAAAACTATTTTCAAACTAAATCATTTATAAGGTTTCGTTCATATGTTTAAACACTGTATTAAAATACTGCTTCTTTTTGTATTCCTGTTTGTTGTAACACCGGGTAAAATTTATGCAACTGTTATTGATACAACAGTAGCTAATCCTATCGATACCGGCAAGGTTGCAACGCGCATCATTAACCGGGCCTTCAATAACATTTACGTTCAAAACCTAAAGCCATCCTTCTTTGGGCAAGAGCTTTTCCAACCGTTAAAAACCTTGCTGGTGGGCGATATCAACGGGCATTTTGTATTGTTAAACACACCAAAATCGCGGTTCTTTTTTGAGGTATCGGCAAGGGTGAAAATGCGACTGCTAAAAGCCTATGGCGAACCGGTAAAATCGCCAAGTTATATGCCAAGCGGTAACTTGTATTACAGGTTAAACCGCGACCCATACCAACCGCAGTTCCTGCAATTATCATATACACACCATTCAAACGGCATCCGCGGGCCAACTATGAGGCCCGATGGCAGTTTTAATCGCGATAGCGGAAAATTTAGTACCGATTTCCTTTCGGCTAATTACACCATTGGTAAACGAATTGATAAGGCCAACACCATTGATAATCATTACAGCACATTAGGTGTCGAGATCCACTGCGGGTTGTTTGGTCAGTCGGGTACTGCTAAAGGCTTGCCGGGGCATTACGGTTTTGTGCGGGTGAACGGCGGTTACATCTACAACATCGCGAAAAAATATCAGGACGATATCGACCCTAAAAAATCTGATTTTAAAAACTGGCAGCGCATTCAGTTTGATTTTACTTATATAGCCGATAAGTACAACGGCTACGGCGCGCTCGATCTAAAGAAGCGTTTTAACGCCAGCCTTAAATACTACTACCAGTTCCCTTTTATGCAAAATGTATCGCTAATTGTTGGCGGCGGCTACCGCGGGCAGGATGATTACAACATCTACTTTGAGGATAGCTACGCCTACGTACAATTCGGGATAGCATCAGGGTTGAATTTTTTGTTTCATAAAGATTAGTATATTGTGTGCATGTCAATATATCCAATTGTTAAAGATGTAACATCTGTGGGCAATTATCCTGCATTGGTAAAAACCGGCGGTGGATATGTTTGGGACGAGGTTTTGGAATATCGTGTATGGTGTAGTCCAGGTAATGGCGCCGAGGATGAAGAAAACGGGGATGATTACTATTACGCTTTCGCAACCTACGAGGAAGCTCAAGACTTCGCATTACAACAGCCGGGCGCCGAAGAACCGTTAGCACTTATATTACAAAAAGAATATATTGACGAACCCAAGGCCGGAAAATGCATACACGTAAAAAAACAACGACTGACCGAATGGCCTGTAGAGTTTCTTAGCCGCCCCCGACGCGATGGTAATACAATGCCTGCGTTTCTCTCGCCTAACGCACCGGCGAACAGGTTAGATATTTTGCGTGGAATAAACAAATAGCTACCCTTCCTTAACCTCTACTGCATTCCCCCTTGTAAAATTTTTGATTGATGTTTACGTTCCTATAGCATCAATAAAAATAAATCCTACATTTAGCTTTCTAAATTAAACATGCATGCGCCCCTACGCTGCTAAACAAACATCCGATGAAAAAACTAATCTTGAGCGCACTTGCTGTTGCAGCATTACAGTACACCACCATGGCACAAACCCAATTATTTGATGGCAAAACAACCACTGGCTGGCATGCTTATTTACAAAAAGACGCGGGCCCATGGAGCGTTGTTGACGGCGCTTTGCAGTTTGACCCTAAAGCACCAAATTCAGCAGATCTGGTAACCGATGGCGAGTACGAGAATTATGAGCTTTCTGCTGATTGGAAAATTGCCGAAGGCGGTAATAGCGGTATTATATTCGGCGTGCATGAAGACCCTGCCTTGGGCGCTACCTACCTATCCGGTATAGAAATGCAGGTTTTAGATAACGTGAAAGCCGAAGACAATAAAAAACCAAGCCACCTTGCAGGCTCATTATATGATTTAAAAGCAGCCCCCGCTGATGCAGCAAAACCTGCAGGCCAGTGGAACACCGCCAAGATCCGCAAGGATAAAGGCCACCTAACTTTTTGGCTTAACGGTAAACAAACTGTTGACGTACAAATAGGCGGCCCCGAGTGGATAGAAATGCTGAACAACAGCAAATTTAAAACCTGGAAAGATTTTGCAGCTTATCCAAAAGGCCGCATCGCTTTACAATCGCACGGTGCGGTGGTGGCATATAAAAACATCACCCTGAAACAACTGTAAATCATCAACGTAAATATTTTATAGTTCGACATATAAATAATGGAAGAGTTACAGATCAAGAAAACAACCGAAACCTATGACGTAGTAGTTGTAGGCTCGGGTGCAGGCGGCGGTATGGCCGGCTACGTTTTGGCAAATGCAGGCATTAAAGTATTAATGTTGGAGGCAGGCGCCTACTTTGACCCCAAAACAGATTCGCACCAGTTAAAATGGGCGTGGGAATCTGCACGCCGTGGCGCGGGCACTACCCGTCCCTTTGGTGATTTTGATGCTGCCTATGGCGGCTGGGAATTGGAGGGCGAACCTTACACCCAAAAAGATGGTACCGAGTTTGCCTGGTTCCGTTCGCGGATGCTGGGTGGGCGTACAAATCACTGGGGGAGGATCTCTTTACGGATGGGCCCCGAGGATTTTAAACCAAAAGACGGGTTAACCGACCCATGGCCTATAACCTACGATGAGTTGAAACCCTACTACGATAAGGTTGACCGCATGATAGGTATTTATGGCACGGTAGAAAATATCGAAAGCGAACCGGATGGTATCTTCTTACCTCCGCCAAAACCACGCTTGAACGAACTTTTTATTAAACAAGGTGCAACCAAAGCAGGTGTAAAAGTTATCACAGGTCGTGGTTCGGTATTAACCGAGGCCTTGCCAAACAACAAAGACCGTGGCGCTTGTTTCTTCTGCGGGCAATGTGGCCGCGCATGTAAGGTTTACGGCGATTTCTCGGCATCATCATGTTTGGTTATCCCGGCCATGAAAACCGGCAATTTAAAAGTAATTACCAACGCCATGGTGCGCGAGGTAATTACCGATAAAAATGGTGTTGCAACCGGCGTATCATACGTAAATAAAGATGACTTACAGGAGTACCAGGTAAACGCCAAAACGGTGATACTGGGTGCAAGCGCGGGCGAATCGGCAAGGATATTATTAAACTCAAAATCGGCCGCCCACCCGGGTGGTTTAGCTAACAGCAGCGGCGTTGTTGGTAAATACCTGCATGATTCTACCGGATCAGGCGCGGGTGGTTTCCTTCCGCAACTGATGGACCGTAAGCGTTATAACGAGGATGGTGTGGGCAGTGTACACATTTACTCGCCGTGGTGGCTTGATAATAAAAAACTGGATTTCCCGCGTGGTTACCACATCGAATATGGCGGCGGTATGCAAATGCCATCGTACGGTTTTGGTGGTGGCATACAGGATATGAACGGCGCTTTGCCGGGCCGCGATGGTAAAAAGAAAGAAGCCGGTGGCTACGGTGCCGGTTTGAAAGACGATTACCGCCGTTTTTATGGCACACAGGTGGGCATGGCCGGCCGTGGTACTGCCATAGCCCGCGCCGATAATTATTGCGAAATTGACCCTAACGGTGTGGTTGATAAGTTCGGTATCCCGGTGTTGCGTTTCAATTATAAATGGACTAACGACGAGATTAACCAGGCCAAGCACATGCAGGAAACCTTTGAAGAGGTATTGCATAACATGGGCGCTATTTACGGCACCATGCAGGGTAAAGACACGAACTACGGTTTAGAAGCCCCGGGCAAGATCATCCACGAAGTGGGTACCGTGCGTATGGGCGACGACCCTAAGAAATCGGCATTGAACAAATGGTGCCAGGCGCATGATTGTAAAAACCTTTTTGTGGTTGATGCCGCGCCTTTTGTGCAGCAGGGCGATAAAAATGCTACATGGACCATTTTGGCCCTAAGCATGCGCACCGCAGAATATATTATTCAGGAACGTAAAAAACTTAATGTATAAGGCATCATGAACAGACGCGACTCCCTAAAAGCAATAGGTTTAGGCACACTATCAACCAGTTTATTCCTGGGTGGGTGTAAACCGGGCGATAAAAAAGTTGAAACAGCTGCCGATGCGAAAACCGCAGCAGTACCCGGCCGCCAGCCCTACGAAGTAGAGCGGGAAAATAAATTATTGGCCGAAAAGTATTTTGATGAGCATGAAATGGCTACCATTACCATGCTTGCAGATATTATTATTCCTAAAGATGCCCACTCGGGCAGTGCATCAGATGCCAAGGTGCCCGAGTTTATCGAATTTATTGTAAAGGATATCCCAAGCCACAAGCTACCCATGCGTGGTGGTTTAAAATGGCTGGACATCCAATGCCTTAACCGATACGGCAACACGTTTATTAAGTGTAACAGCACCCAAAAAACCCAGATATTGGACGAGATCGCTTACCCGGCCAAAGCCAAGCCAGAAATGGCACAGGGCGTAGCCTTCTTTAACCGCATGCGCGATCTTACAGCCTCGGGCTTTTGGAGCAGCGAAATGGGCACCAAGGATATTGGGTATGCCGGTAATACCCCTAACAAATGGCAGGGTGTACCCGCGGATGTGCTTAAGCAATACGGTATGGAAAACGTTAAAGTTTAATTGAAAACGCTCCTGAAAAGGGGCGTTTTTTGTTTAACTGAACCACCTTTTACTGGTGGCCACTTTTATAGCCGACGCCTTGTTGCTTACATGCAGCTTATCGTAAATATTGGCAATGTGTTTGCGTACGGTATGGGGGCTGATGAATAAACGCTCGCCTATTTCCTGGTAGTTGAGGCCATCGACTATGCGGTTCAGGATCTCCATTTCGCGGGATGATAGGGTATGGTCATCTTCGGGTTTAGGTTCTTCTACAACATCTGGTTTATTTCGCAATAGCGCCAAGGCCTTGCGGGCTATGCGTGGCGACATAGGTACACCGCCCTCGTGTACAATCTCGGCAATGGCTTTTACAATGTTAGATACCTTTTCGTCTTTAAGCAAGTAACCGCTTGCACCCGCTTTTATGGCTTCAAACAGTTTATCGTCGTCATCAAAAACGGTAAGCATTAAAAAATGCATGTCGGGGTATAGGTCTTTGGCAATGGCTACCGCTTCAATGCCATCCATCACGGGCATTTCAATATCCATTAGCACCACCTGGGGGCGTTGTTTGGGACTGAGTTTTTTTAGGGCGTCTAAAAAGTCAGAGCCATCGCAGGCCTGCAGCACTATGTCTATCTCGGTGTAGTACGAGATATTATTTAATAAGGCTTCGCGAAGCAATCGTTTGTCATCAACAATAGCAACCGGTATTGTGCTCATAACCTATACATTCATCTCCAATAAAAATAAGTATTATAAATCAATAAAGCCGCTCAGGTTAATAAGCGGCCTTATTAAATGTTGATTTTAGATTTGCCTGTAGCTATTCTATTAGAAGTTAAACCCAATGCGCAGGCCCATAAAGCCCTGGCCCTGGTAGCCCTCGTACCTGATGCTGGCATCAAAGCCACCCAGGTCTACACCAATACCCGGTGCATAAGTAAAATGTGTGCTGCCAATAGATTGCAGATTGCCGTTGGCATCGCTAAAGTACGATCTTATAATAGTTGCACCAGCCTCGGCAATGCCATAAAAAGGCCCGCCGAATTTGTATTTGTAACCTGCTTTAATTGGAATATTCAACTGTGCTTTGGTATCAAGGCCTACATTAGAAAGATCTTTAGGGATAAAGGCGATAGCACCTGTTGTTATGGTAACAGCGCTTGATGCATCAATGCCAATAGCACCACGGATGGTTAAGCCGGCACCTACGTTGTAGTAGTCTTTTAACGAACCTAATGGCAAGGCGCCTTCAAGGCCTAAACCAAGTTTGAAACCCTGCGCGTGCGATTTTGTAGCAAAACCGGCCAGGATGATGAATGCGATAGTAAAGATTTTTTTCATTGTGTTTAATATTTAGTTGTTAATTATTATTGTTAGGTTTTTGATAGTGCTAAGGAACAATAATAATTACGGGCATAAATACCAAATATGCGGTATTTATGCCCGTAATTAAGCTGATAAAACATTTTAAATCAATATAATAAATAATATAGTTATAGCCAAACACCCGGGAGGTATTCAAAATAATAATTGGGATTTTTTTTTAGCCGGGCTATCTAATATAAAGCCCGGATATAATTAAATATCACGGGCCTATCACCATCACAAATTATTTGACGCGTATAATAAAGCATGGGTTACACCTGCCATTTCTAAAAATTGAATTAATTTGCGCTAACATTAATTTACAGATGGTATACATCCTTTCCAAATTGCTTTATGTGTTTATTTTGCCGCTTACCTGGGTATTTTGCCTGTTGCTTTACGCCTTGTTCGCAAAAAACAGGGGCCGCAAGCGTAAGGTGCTAATTTTTGCTATTGTGATGTTCTGGTTTTTCGGGAACAGGTTTACGGTTAATTTGATGGCAAGTATATGGGACATTGAACCTAATCAGGCATCTGCACAACAATATAGTGCTGCCATACTTTTGGGTGGTTTTGTATCTGAAGGCAAAAATGGCGAAGGCCATTTTAATGCCGCTGCCGGCCGGTATAGCACCGCTGTAAAGTTGCTTGAACAAGGCACGGCCAAACACTTGCTTTTTAGTGGCGGCAATGCTGATATAAACCCCGATGGTTTTACAGAGGCCGGTTTTGTTGCACAACAAATGAAAAAGACAGGCATTGCCGATAGCCTGGTGCTTTTAGATAGTAAGGCACGTAATACGATGGAGAACGCCGCGTTCTCTAAAGCGTTATTACAAAAAGCAGGGCTAAAGCCGCCATATTTACTGGTAACATCGGCCTACCATATGCGCAGGGCCATGCTCATTTATAAAAAGGCCGGGCTGGTTGTTGTGCCTTACCCTTGCGATTATATTACCGGTTACGATGCCATTATGCCAACGGATCTTGTACCAAACGCGGATGCTTTTGGTAAATGGAATACGTATATTAAAGAAATGCTTGGCTATATTGTGGCCTTGTTTAACTAAGCCTATGAAAAAATCTATTATACTATTACTGCTGTCCGCTTTTATATTGCAGGCCGCGTATGCTCAAAAATCGACTAAAAAAACATCGGGTAACCCAATAGCACAGGGCTGGTACGCCGACCCGGAAGCCGCCATATTTGGCAAGCAATACTGGGTTTACCCAACCTACTCTGATAAATATAACAAGCAGGTGCATTTTGATGCCTTTTCATCGCCCGACCTGGTGAACTGGACCAAACACGATAACGTGCTTGATTCATCAAACGTGAAATGGGCAAAACGGGCCATGTGGGCGCCGGCCATTGTACAAAAAGGCGGCAAATATTATTTCTTCTTCGGGGCGAATGATATCCAAAGTGATAAGGAATATGGCGGTATTGGCGTAGCCGTTGCCGATAAACCCGAAGGGCCGTTTAAAGATTATTTAGGCAAGCCACTTATAGATAAAATTGTTAATGGCGCGCAACCTATTGACCAGTTTGTATTTAAAGATACCGACGGCCAATACTATATTATTTATGGCGGATGGGGCCATTGCAACATCGCGAAGCTAAAGAACGATTTTACAGGGGTTGAACCCGCTGCAGATGGCAAAACCTTTAAAGAAATGACGCCTGAGGGTTATGTAGAAGGCCCTATCATGTTTATCCGTAAGGGGAAATACTACTTTATGTGGAGCGAAGGCGGCTGGACAGGCCCGGATTACCAGGTAGCCTATGCCGTTGGTAACAGCATAAACGGCCCTTTCAAAAAAATCGGTGTGGTATTAAAGCAAGACCCTGCCATGGCTACGGGTGCAGGCCACCACTCGGTGATACAAGTGCCGGGGAAAGATGAATGGTATATTATTTACCACCGCCGCCCGCTTGCCGAGACAGACGGCAACCACCGCGTAACCTGTATAGATAAAATGATCTTCGATAAGGATGGTTTGATCAAGCCCGTTAAGATGACTAATGAGGGGGCGAGCGCCAGTAGGATAAAGTAGGTTTTAGGTATACTCGGAGGCGAATGAAAGTCGAAAAAAGAGCGGAAAAAAGTGATAAAAAAAGGTGTCCCATTCCCTCCCATTCAGAAACGAGTGGGACACCCTTCAAAAATTATAAGTAATTAATAATCAATTACTTATAATTCAATTCGACTTTTTTGTTTAAAAAGACAAAAATGTAACATATTAATTGTTAGCGCATTAAGCAAAAAATCTTATTCGTAATATATTGAGTGGGACACCCCATTAAAAAGCAGCTGAATTATCAGGGGCTTTTCTGTTATAGCGGTCTTGTTTCTTGAATCTATAAGTCTTGATTCTCGCCCTCTACCCAACTATCTTCATATTCTCCGCATCCCAATGAATCAGCTTGTTTTCAAAGTAACTGTCGTTACAAGCTAAAGCCGGTGCAGCGGCTCTGAAACCAAATACGGCATCCTCCACAACCGGCTTGCCAGTGCGTACCGATTCCATAAAGTTGGCGAAGTGGTCGTTAGACGCGTTGTAACCATCGGGCGCGCGGTAATTTATTGGCTGGAATTGTGGCGTGGTCTGCTGTGCTTTTGTCCACCGTTTGTTATAATCGTCCATCAGTGTTTTTTGCTCGCTTTCTGTATAAGTAGATAACGAGTCCCAGCCACCGATACCAGGGGCATCAGGCATTTTATTTTGGTGAATAGTGAAAGCTTCGCCTTCACCCCCAATATCCATAACGCCTTCAGAACCTACAATTTTAGTTATTGTTTTGTCGCCCTCGCCGCTAATAAAGTTTACACGCAAAGTAACCTGAAACGCCGGGTGCTCTTTAGTTTCGCCATAGCGTACAATCGCGCTCATTACATCGGGCACGTTGCGGCCATCTTTCCAATAGTCCAAATCGCCAATGGAATAAATACTTTCCGGGCCTTTAGAGCCGGTTATAAAGTGGATGCCGCTTAATAAGTGAACGAACAGATCGCCGGCAACACCGGTACCGTACTCGCGGTAATTCCTCCAACGGAAAAACCTGTTTTTATCAAAATCGTGCTTAACACTTGCGTTGCTCTGGTAGCGTGCCCAATCTACGTTTTGGATGTTACCGTCGGTAGGTATGGTATATTGCCATGCGCCTAAAGCGCTTTGGCGGTTAAATGATGCTTCGATAGAATTGATCCTGCCAATAGCGCCCGATTCGTACATTTCCTTGGCTTTGCGGTAAGCAATACTGCTTACCCGCTGGCTTCCCACCTGGAAAACCATCTTGGTTTCCTTTTGCACGCGGATCTCTTCCAGCCCCTGGCTAATTTTGTGGATCATCGGCTTTTCGCTGTAAACCGCTTTGCCTTTTTTCATGGCATCTATGGCTATTTGGCTATGCCAGTTATCGCTGGTGGCAATTATCACGGCGTCAATATCTTTGCGCTCCAGTATCTCGCGGTGATCCATGGTGGTGAACAGGTTTTTGCCGTACACTTCTTTAGCATGTGCAAGGCGGCCTTTGTAAAGGTCGCAGGCGGCAACCATCTCCACGCCGGGTACTGATAAAGCGGCATTGGTATCGTTAAAGCCCATGATGCCCATGCCAATGGTGGCTATCCGTATTTTATCATTAGGGGTTACGCGCTTTTCATCGCGCAGTATCCTAACTTCATTTTCTTCTTTGGCTGCTAAACTGGTGAGCGATGCCGAGGTAAGCAAAACGGATGTACCCAGGTGCTTCAAAAACTTTCTACGGTCGGTTGACATGGTGTAATTTAAATTAGCTTAAAAATTGATTAATAAATTGCAGGCGCAATTGGTGGTTTATGACAGGCAATTTAATAAAAAAGCGATAACGATAATATGTTTCCCGATATTAATATTCAGCCAGTTACAATCTCTAATTTGAAGTGGAAAAAACTTATTAATATTATTTAAAAAGTTATAAATTGCATGTTGTTACTCCAATAGTAAAAACCTCAATTATACTCCATGAAAAAACTATCTTTATTGGTATGTTCCTGCCTTGTTGGAACGCTTGCCTATGGCCAAGCCGACGCTAAGCTTGCCATCATCCCCGAACCGGTTAAAATCACCGAACACCCAGGCACTTATACTTTGCCAAAAACGCTTACCATACAGGCAGCGCCGCAAGCCGAAATGACGCCGATACTGGACCTGATCAAAAACAAGTTTAGCACCGCTACCGGCAAGGTCATCAAAGTAAAACCCGTTGCTGCCGATGCCGCCATTAAACTGGTGCTTAATAAAACCATGGATAATGTAATTGGTAAAGAGGGTTACTACCTATCGGCAAAAGCCAAGGGTGTTACCATCAGGGCCAACACCCCGGCAGGTTTATACTACGGTGTACAAACGCTTTTGCAACTGTTGCCAAACGAGATTGAAGGTAAGGTAATAGCTAATGTAAAATGGACCGTACCAATTGTTGATATTACCGATTATCCCCGCTTTGAGTGGAGGGGTTTAATGTTTGATGTATCGCGCCACTTCTTCACCAAAAAAGAGGTAATGAGCTACATTGATAACATGGCTAAATATAAACTTAATCTGTTTCACTGGCACTTAACCGATGACGAGGGCTGGAGAGTTGAGATAAAAAGCTACCCAAAACTGACCACGGTTGGTGCTTACAACGTTAAACGCGAAGGCAGCTTTGGAGATTTTACGCCACCAAAACCTAACGAGCCACGTAACTACGGTGGTTTTTACACCCAGGATGATATCCGCGAAGTGATCAAATATGCTAATGCGCGCTTTGTAAACATTATGCCCGAGATTGATGTACCCGGCCATAGCCTTGCGGCTGTAGCGGCATATCCGGAATTATCGGCTACTGCCGGTGCCGATAAATATGTGGTACGCTCGGGCGAAAAAATAATGGATTGGAGTAAACCCGGCCACCCGGCAATGGTAGATAATACGCTAAACCCGGCAGGTGAGTTCACCTATACCTTTTTAGATAAGGTAGTTGGTGAGATTGCAGAGTTGTTCCCGTTCCCGTACATCCACATGGGCGGCGATGAGTGTGCCAAAAACTTTTGGGAGCAAAGCGACCAGGTGAAAGCCCTTATGGCGAAAGAAAACCTGAAAACACAGGAAGAAGTACAATCTTACTTCGAAAAACGCCTTGAAAAGATCGTAGAATCTAAAGGTAAAAAATTTATGGGATGGGATGAGATTCTGGAAGGTGGCATTGGCCCCAACGCTGCATTAATGAGCTGGCGCGGGGTTAAAGGCGGTATCGAAGCTGCTAAGCTTGGCCACGAGGTGGTAATGAGCCCTACAACCTTTGTT
Organism: Mucilaginibacter sp. 5C4; assembly: GCF_034345625.1. Taxonomy (NCBI): domain Bacteria; kingdom Pseudomonadati; phylum Bacteroidota; class Sphingobacteriia; order Sphingobacteriales; family Sphingobacteriaceae; genus Mucilaginibacter; species Mucilaginibacter sp. 5C4. The sequence continues at coordinate 569,178 of NZ_CP133775.1, forward strand.
TACCTTGATTATATGCAAAGCGACCGTGTAATGGAGCCGCATGTATACGCCAGCTTGCGTTTGAGCAAAACTTACGAGTTTGACCCGGTACCGGCAGGCGTTGATGCCAAAATGATAAAGGGCGGACAAGCTAACTTATGGACAGAGCAGGTGTACAACATTCGCCAGGCGGAATATATGACCTGGCCGCGTGGTTTTGCAGTAGCAGAAAGCGTATGGTCGCCGGCATCTAAAAAGAACTTTAATACATTTTTCACCAAGGTGGAGAAGCATTTTGACCGCTTTAACCAGGCCGAGGTTAAATATGCCCCAAGCGCGTACGACCCGGATTTTAAACCGGGCCGTAATGTTGACAGCACTTTAAATGTTACCCTAACTAACGAGGTGCAAGGGCTTGATACTTACTATAGTTTTGATAATTCATACCCCGATTGTTTTTATCCGAAATATACCGGGGTTCTTAACATCCCAATAGATGCCACACAAATGAAGGTTATTACCTACCGTGGTAAAAAACCTGTTGGCCGTATGATCAGCATGCCTATTGATGAGTTAAAAAGCAGGTTAGGAAAATAGTTGCCTCTATTAGTTTGCATAAGAAAGCCGCGCCATTTTGGTGCGGCTTTTCTGCTATAACGATAGGTATAGTGCGTTATTTAAAGTGCTTTGATACGCATAGCCGGTTTACAAAACCTCATTTATCTTATCTGCCACATCTGCAATTAACTCTGCCGATTTAATGATGCGCTCGTGCCCGGCACCGCTGTAATTTTGGGTTTTGATGGATGGGTGGGCTTGCAAAAAAGCTTGCAGGGAGGCATCGGGCAGCATCGTGTCCAGTTCATCATAGGCCAGCCAGTGGTTTAGGGTATCATCAAACTTATAAAGCTTTTGCATAGCGTACTCTGATGGGTAGATGCCGTAGCGCGATTTGAAATCGTCCAGGAAAGCTTGCTGCGCATCGGCTGGTACGCCAACGGCTGTCATACTTCTGATGAAGTTTTCCTGTAGTAAAATAAACGGTGCGATACTAATGAGCAATTTTGGAGTGATACAGAGATCTGTTAATGCCGATACGTTAGCCATAGTACCAAACGAATGTCCGATAGCAATATCAGGCTCGCCTTTTGCCGCGATTACTGCTTTAACCGCATTTGCAAATAACAGCAGATTAGACAAGTCACCTTCCGAACTGCCGTTAGCAGGCGCGTCAAAAGCTATGATCTGCAAATTAGGGTTTTCCTTAAGCGCATTTATCAATCCGTCAAAATCCATCGCTTTGGATCCCCAGCCATGGCTTATTAACACTCGTGTGCTGCCGTTGCCCCACTTAAAACAGTTTACCTGTAATCGTTGATTGGTGAAGTATGGGTCATCCACAATAACACTAAATTTTTCGGCCTTTGCCAAAAGCTGCTCCTGCTGCAAACGCAAAGGCATTTTTGGCGGGTAGCAGATCAATTGCCAAAGCAGGGTGTTCAGCTCATTTGGCATATTTTCGGTTACAAGGGTTTTAACATCCTGTACAATTCGCTTCAGTTTTTTCATATGGTAGATAGCTATTCAAAGCTAAAAATTAAAATTGAGCGGATAGGGGTAAATTATATAAGTTTACGCCGTATCAAACAAGCCGGTTTTACGTATATGAAGCAAATGTTAAAAATTGTGGGTGTTATTTTGCTGGCATTTCTTGTTTTGTTATTTTTTGCTTCGCTATTAACAGTTTTTAAAGCGCCTACATATCATTTATGGGTGTTGGCTATAGCTGTATCCGAATTTCCGTTGATATTTATTGGCTTAACAGGCTTGCTATTAATAGGCTGTTTTTGGGTGGAAAAATACCAGTCGGCATCAATACTAATAGGTGTTTTGGCTTTGGTTTTATTCCTTTCGCCTGTTGCGAGGGCTTACATGGTAGCATCAACATTAAAGCAAAATTTCAATACCGCCTTTGGCCCGGGCAGCACCATTATCAATGGTGATAATACCCAACCGGTATTTAGTTTTACAAAACTATTTAAAGGCGCGGTGAAGCCATTCGCCTATCAGACAATAACTTACAGCGAGGCTCATAGGTTAACCCTTGATTATTACCCTGCGCAGGTTAGCGGTAAAAAGCCTTGTGTGCTAGTGGTTCATGGCGGCTCCTGGAGCAGCGGCGACAGCCAACAATTGCCCGAACTGAACAGCTACCTTGCTACCGAAGGCTATAATGTGGCATCCATCAACTACCGTTTAGCACCGCAGTATAAAGCGCCGTTGGCAATTGAAGATGTGGATCAAGCATTAGCTTACCTCCGCAAAAATGCGGATAAATTGGACATCGATACCAATAATTTTGTGCTTTTGGGCCGCTCGGCGGGGGCACAAATTGCCCTTTTATCGGCCTACAATCGCCCGCAAAACGGACTGAAAGGCATCGTCAATTTTTATGGCCCGGCAGATATGGTTTGGGGATATTCGAAACCGGCCAGTAAGTTGGTGATGGACTCGCGCGGGGTGATGGAGCGCTACCTTGGGGGCACCTATAATGCTGTGCCCAATAAATATTTTGCCAGTTCGCCAATTGAATTTGTTAATAAGCAAACCGTGCCTACGCTCATTATCCACGGAGAAAATGATGTGCTGGTATCGCCCATACACAGCCATAAACTGGACGCGAAGCTGACCGAGAATGGTGTGAAACATTACTACCTTAACCTGCCATGGGCAACCCACGGGTTCGATTATAATATCAACGGGCCGGGCGGCCAGCTATCAACCTACGTGGTAGAACGCTTTGTAAATACCGTTTGTAAGTAACTACAAGCCCGAGTAATAATCGTATCCTATCTCGGCCCAGTAATCGGGTGGGCGCTGGTTGCTGAACACCATGCTGCCAATACACTTTAAGTTTTTGATACCATACTTTACCGGGATGATGAGCCGCAACGGTTCGCCATGCTTGGGGATCAGCGGCTGGTCGTTCATCTCATAAGCCAATAGGGTTTGGGGGTGCATGGCGCTTGGCATATCGATACCTACGTAATACTTTTTATCTGGCGTAGCCATGCCTACGTAATCCAGTTTGGCCTGGTCGCCCAAATTAAAGTGTTCTATAAAATCGCTGAATTTTACGCCACCCCAGTGCGAGATCTGGTCCCAGCCTTCCACACATTTAAAATCGAAGATCAAGTCTGTTTTAGGCAGGGCTTTGATCTGATCCAGGGCAATGTTCATTACCTCGCCCGATTGCTTTTTTACCTCCAATTTCCAATTCTCCACATCGGATTTGGGCTGCAGGCCAATGGCGCTATTATACCGCACCGTTTTGGCAGCGCGGTCTTTTGGATAGGTTTTAACGAGGTTATTGTTGCTGTATAATCTGCGGAAGGCCAGTTCAGTTTTGTTTAATGCCCGGCGCAAAGGTGCTTTGGCTCCCGCCGTAACCGTGCGTACTTCCTTTGGCGAATTTTTTAGCCAGCTCCATCCTTTGTAAGCCGCACCCGACAGCACCGCGAACGTACCGAACGAAATAAATGTGCGCCGGTTTATTTTCTGCTCGATGGTGAGCGGCTTTTTTGGCTTTTTACTTTTCATCGCTCGATATGGGTTTAATAATACGTTTGGGCCGATCATCCATCACTTCGAACCCGGTGATAACCGATTGGAAATTACGCCACCCGGCAAGTACAACCTGCACCACGTGGATGATAAAGAAAAATACGTAGCCAATGGTCAATACAAAATGCTCTATCCGTGCGGCGTGGTACCCGCCGCAAAGCCAGGTTAGGGTATTAAACTGTACGGGTTTATAAATAGCCAGCCCGGTAATGAGCGAGCCAAAGCCCATGATGATGATGGCGGTATAAGCTATCCGCTGCGCGGCATTGTATTTCTTTTGAGGCGGCGCCATTTTATGGATATGCAGATCATGTAACAGCACCTGCCAGGCCTCTTTAAACGAATTACGCTTGGGTACCAATTCCCGCCACTCGCCAGAGAAGAGCGTGTATAACACATACACCACACCGTTGATGGTAAAAAACCACATAAACAAAAAGTGGAAGGCCATCCCTTCGGACAGGCGCTTTGGAATGTTTAAAGCGATATTAAACCAATCGGGGAAAAACCTGAAAAACGTATGCCCAAACAGGCCAAAGGTATACGTATCGTTAGCCCAATAAATAAGCATCCCGCTCCAGATCATAATGGTGAGGATCGGGAAGTTTACCCAATGTGTCCACCGCATAGCTAAGGAATGTTTTTCTTTTATCGCTTTCATTTAATATAAAAATAGCATTAAATATTGATGCTGAACTAATTACTTGCCATAGCCGTTTGCGGGAATGACGAACGGGTAGACGCAGTGATCTCGCCGGTTTGGGTATTTTGCACAAATGCTATAACCTCCCACCCTAAAGCCGAAAAATTATGCGGCAACCCGATATTGGCTTCGCCGGGTTTATTATTCCCTAACGGGATGGTTTGCAATTTGTTCACGATCTGGATGTGCGATAGCGTGCGGCCGCCATTCTCACCACTTTTAACCACAGAGGTGGCGTTCTTTTGTACCAAAGCCAACATCAGTAATGAGTTGGCTGCTGCGTCTTCGATAGTATATTTTAGAATTGCTTTGTCTTTAGTAACAGCTAATCCCGATAGGGTAATTTGTGTTTTTGATGCTTTTGCCAAGCTGGTGCGAATGGCATTATGCAATGTGCCTTGTGCCGAGCCTACAAACTCGGTACGGCCGTTTACAATGGCTTGTGGGGTATAAACGCCGCTTAGGTTTAACCAACTGGCGTAGGTGCTTTGGCGCTTGCTGAAATCTGCGCTGCTAAAAACATCTTTCCAGCCAAGACGGTTCCAGTAATCTACGTGGTAGGCCAGGATGTACACGGGCTTGCCTATATTTTCTTTTTGCACACGGGCAAGCAGTTCATCGGCAGGCGGGCAGCTGGAGCAACCCTCGGAAGTGAATAATTCTACCACCGCGAAGCCTTTATCATCGCCATTAGTAACTATCGGCTTGTTTGATCTGGCAAAACCGGCAAACAGCAACCCTGCAACAGCAAGGCATCCTATTACTGTAAATATTTTTATGTTTTTCATGACGGATGCGTTTTTATGGGCTTAGTCGTGGTGCTAATCAAATCCTTACAAATAATATTACATTTATAAATGCGCCTTATTTACATACGTAAGGTACGGCTAATAAATTTTGTAAGGATTGTTATAAAACTACGACTAACGCAACAGATTTATAAATGAACATGACAGATCAGGGCCCAGAAATCCACCAGCTCGACCCGAAGAATTGGGTGAAAAATCACGCCGACTACTTATACAGATATACCATAACCCGTGTGAACGACGAAGAGCAGTCGCGCGACCTGGTGCAGGAAACTTTCCTGTCGGCGTTGCAGGGCTTGCAGAAATTCGCGGGCAAAAGTTCGGAACGTACGTGGCTAACGGCTATCCTGACACATACCGTAAAAAAACATCCGGCTTAAAGATGGCAGAGGTTGATAAGGCCGAAGCCGAGCAGCAGGAATTTTTTAATGCTGATGACGGGCACTGGACAAAAGAGCATGCCCCGCAAAAGTTTGGATTAGATAGTGCGGAAATCTTAATGAATAAGGAGTTTAACCACATCCTTACAAAATGTATGGAAAAGCTGCCCGCCTTGTGGCTCTCGGTTTTTACCATGAAACATATGGACGATGAGGACACCGATTTTGTATGTGCCGAATTAAAGATCAGCCCGTCAAACTTTTGGGTAATTATTCACCGGGCAAAACTTAACCTGAGGGCCTGCCTTCAAAAAAACTGGATGTAGATATGAGCGACTTAAAAAACATAATATATAACTGCAGGCAGGCCACTTTTTTGATAGAGAAGCGGATGCTGAGCAAGCTCACTTTTAGAGAGGGGATAGAACTGCGTATTCATCTTGCGTGCTGTGGTGTATGCACCCTTTATGTAAAGCAAAGCACCAAAATAAGTGAGATGATAAAGCAGCTTTTAAAAACTGATGTAAGCAGTACGATAAAACTGGATGACGATTTTAAAGAAGCTATGCAGGTGCAGATAGAAGACAAACTCAACAAAAAATAAATTGTAAGGATAGTTTAACCCGCCCGACAAAGGAGGAAATTAAAAACCAAAAACAAATGAAAACTTACAATAAAAAACAAAGGTCAACTTTTTCGGCAATGCTGCTAACTGCTGTTATTGCTTTATGCTTTAGTGTTAACGTGAATGCCCACTCGGTTAACCGCGCCATCAGCACCAACGTTGCCGCTATTGATACCGGCAAAATGAAAATGAAGGATGATAAGATGAATATGAAAGACGACAAGATGAAGATGAAAAAGAAAAAAATGTCTAAAATAGACAAAAAGGTGGAAGCCGATAAAATGGCAGAAGACAAAATGGGTAGTAAAATGTAATGAGGTGTTTTGTGTAAGAAAAGAGGGGGGAGCTAAAATCCCCCTCTTTTGTTTAATGCTAAATTTTTAAAGATGAATATGAAGAAGTATATATTAATAGCAATTGGGTTTTTATTCTCGGTGCAGGTAATGGCACAAACCGGATTAAAGGTAGGCGATGTTGCGCCTGCATTCACCGCGAAAGATAACTCCGGTAAAATGGTTGACCTGAAAGCACTTTTAAGATCAAACAAAAAGGTGGTATTGTTTTTTTACCGCGGCCAGTGGTGCCCATATTGTAATAAGCAAATGCAGCACATTCAGGATTCGTTACAATTGCTTACCGGCAAGGGCGCGTATGTAATTGGTGTAACACCCGAGACTGCTGAGAACATTAGCAAAACAGCAATCAAAACAAAAGCTACTTATTCTATAATAGAAGATAAGGGTTACAGCATTATGAAAAGTTATGGCGTAAACTACGTGATGGAAGATGCCACCGTTATTAAATACAAAGGCTACGGCTTAGATATGAGCAAGGCAAACGGCAATACCGATAATGTGCTGCCTGTGCCTGCCACCTACGTCATAAACAGCGCGGGCAAAATAGCCTTTGTACACTTCGATAAGGATTATGCCAAGCGTGCATCCGTAAAAGATATTTTGGCGGCGCTTTAAATTAGTACCGTATATTTAGTAATTTGCTCAGGGTTGCTTACGCGATCTTGAGCTTTTTAGTTTAGCCTAATATTTATCACAATGGACAAAAGAAGAGTTGGTACTTCAGCTTTAATACGATTGATTAAACAACGTGGCCCGATTGCCATCCTGGGCTTGGTGTTTCCAGTTATATCTATCCTTGTTCTCCTTCCATTTATTAGTTTTATCGCGCTTACGAGTAAGCAACCATACGAACAATACAATCATAAAAAGATAGAAGCATAAGGTGTTGAGGTACCGGCTAAGATAATCTATATGACTCAGCTGTAAAATGTTTCGATAAACGGCCAACACCCGGCTATTATTAGTTATAGCTACCAATATAATAACCAAACAGTTGGGGATAAGTTTGAAACGCTGGAACTTGAGAAGATCGTAGATTGGAAAGTGGGCGATGAGATCAAAGTAAAAGTGCTTAACAACGAATCAAAAATTGTGGGTTTAGAGGCATTTAGCTTCCCGTTTTATATTTTTTATATGCTGCCGGGTGTTTTTTTGATTGTAGGAGTTGTGTTTTTCATCGTCGGCACTTTGCCCGTATTAAAAGCGTACAAATTATATCAGAACGGGAGTGTGTATGAAGCAACCATTGTTTCTATTGATGCAGTAAAGCGGGGCGTAGAGGTAAACTATTACTTTACAAGGATCCATCAGCATAAGGTGTTTGGAAAATCAAGAACCGATTATTCTGTTTTGTCAGAAAAACGGCCCGACGATAAGGTTAAAATTTTTGTATCAGACACTAACGAAAATAATTCTTGCCTTGTCCCTAAATTAGAAGCGCTTAAATACAATTGGGAGTTATGAAAAAACTAATAATACTATTGCTACTATGTACCGGCGCTGCCATGGCGCAGGATAAAAACCAACAAACCCTAAAATTTGCCATCACCGGCGATGTCGTGAAGGAATCCGTCATTACCATGGATTCGCTGAAGCAATATACCATTAGCCCTATAGGCGATATTAAGGTGACTGACCATGCCGGTGCATTTAAACACCAGGATGATGAACTGAAAGGAATCCTGCTGAAGGATGTGTTATCGCATACCAAATTCAAAACTACCAGCCCAAAATTGCTTAGTCGTTTTTACTTTGTTTGTACCGGGATAGATGGCTACAAAGTGGTGTACTCATGGAATGAATTGTACAATACCGAAGTTGGCAATCATGTGTACATCATTATGGAAAAGAACGGTATCAAAGCCGATAAAATGCCCGAGAGCATGCAAATGACATCCGCTACCGATTTTAAGACCGGCCGCAGGTATTTGCATAATTTGGATAAGATTGTGGTATCGCAAGTACAATAAGATAAGATAAGTCAAAAGTTAGAAATAAAAAGTCAAAATCGAATTAGGTGGAGATAGCACTGTAAATTTTTGTTTCATTGCCGTTGGCTTCAGCCAACGGATTAGGGTAAGAAGCAAAGTGGCTTTAGCCCACCAATCCAAGTATTTGGCTAAAGCCAGCCCATTATTACTACCTATCCCGCCCCATAAATGGGACGGCAATGAAGTGAGATACTATTAGATCACATGTAATCGCCTACCTCTAATTCATCCGTACTAATCCCATCCAGTTCCTGCGGGTTATGGCTTACAATAAGCGCGGTTGCGCCGAGCCCAATAAACAATGCTTGTAACTCCTTTATCAACGCCGACTTCATCTTAATATCCAGAGCCGAAAAAGGCTCATCCATCAATAGCAATTTTGGTTTGGTAGCAAGTGCGCGAAGAATAGCCAGGCGCTGTTGCTGCCCGCCGGATAGGTGGTTGGGTTTGTGATTAGTGAAGGTTTCCAATCCGCCGATGCTTAATAGGCGATTTATCCAGGCGGTATCGTTTGTGGCATATTCCAAATGCTCTTTCACCGTCATATTTGGGAATAGCGCGTAATCCTGAAAAACGAAACCGATATGCCTTTTCTGAGGGGATAGGTTGATGTTTTGTGAGGCATCGAACCAAATAGTATTACCTGCTTTTATTGTACCGCTGTCAGGATTTATCAACCCCGCCACCATTTTTAAAAACGTGGTTTTGCCCGCGCCGGATGGGCCGGTAATACGGGTGATGCTTGCGGGGGTAAAGGCTTTCTTTATCAGTAACAACTGTAAGCCATTATAAGCTTTTAGCTTTTTTTCAATTTCAACTGCTATCATTCTAACGGGCTTTTTGCCTGGTACTTGTTATAAATAAAAACGCTTAACACCATCACAAATGTAATAGCAAACAGCACCAGCGAATAGTTATTGGCGGCGGTGTAATTCATCTGCTCTACCGAATCATAAACCGCTATGGATGCCACCCTTGTAACGCCGGGGATGTTGCCGCCTATCATCAGCACTACCCCAAACTCGCCAAGCGTATGGGCAAAGGTGAGCACAGCCGCGGTTAATAATGATGGTTTGATATTGGGCAGTAAAACGTACCGGAAGGTTTGCCATTGGCTTTTACCGAGCGTGTATGATGCCTGCGATAGTGACTGCGGCAATTGCTGAAACGCCGATTTTACCGGGCTGATCATAAACGGCATGCTGTAAATGACAGATGCCAGCACCAGGCCCTGGAACGAGAATACAAACTGCACATCAAACGTTTGCTGCAGCCAATGCCCCAACCCGCGCTGCGGACTAAACGCCAGCAACAAATAAAACCCCAGTACAGATGGCGGCAGCACCAAAGGCATGGTAATAATAGCCTCGATTATGATTTTTACAAACGACCGCTTTTTGGATAACCACCAGGCTAATGGCAAGCCGATCAGCAGCAATATCAGGGTGGTGATAGCCGCTAATTTTAGGGTGAGCCAAATGGGTGTGAGGTCCATGCGTTATAAGGTGTGGTAGCAGTAAGCTTTAAATATTTTTTTTGCCGGCGCGCTTAGTATGTACCGATAGAATTTTTCGGCAGCGGGTTTAGCCTTCGCGTTTTTAAGCACTACCATGGCCTGTTCTATCGGTTCGTAATCCTTTGGGTTGATGATCTTATAGTGCAACGATACTTTATTGTTAGCATCTTTTATTAATGACAAAGTAGTGAACCCAACCGGCACAACACCCGTAGTGATATAAGTATTAACCTGCGTAATGCTTTCGCCAAAAACGATCTTGCTTTTCACCTTGTCGTAAATACCGGCTTTGGTTAATGCCTGCTGCGCGGCCTTACCGTACGGCGCAATGGCGGGGTTGCCGATAGCTATCTTACTGATATCATCGCGTAGCAAAAGCTTGTTCCAACTATTAAAATTGAGGTTTTGAGTGCTGGCGATAATCAGCACACCTTGCGCATATACCACTGAGTTTTTAAAGGTAAGTCCATCTTTTTGCAAAGCCTCGGGAAACGCCTTGTCTGCCGACATAAACACATCATAGGGCGCGCCGTTGCGGATCTGGGTGGAGAGGTTGCCCGACGAGCCGGAGATTACATCGATATCTATTTTGGTTCGCGTTTTAAAATCATGCTGCAAATCTTTCATTACCGGTTGCAGGTTGGCAGCAATAGCCACCGTGATTTTTTGCGCACGGGCGGCAACTATAAAAAAACTCCCAAGGATGAAAATTAACGAAAACGTTTTAGTGAATAGTTTCATCGGTAGTGGCGTGTTGTGTCACAAAATACGCATTATTGCAACATCGGTACAAATGTTAAATGATAATGTAAATACCTTACATTTGTTTAGCGTAGGCCGCCAGTTGTAAACGCTTTCTGTAAACCATCATAAACCAAAAATGAAAAGGATCATCACACTCCTGCTGATTATTGCTGCCGGCATATTTAATTGCAGCGCGCAGGCACCAAAGTTCATCACCGTTAAAGGCAAAGAAGTTATAGGTGCCGATGGCAAGCCATTTTTGATGCGCGGTACAAATCTGGGTAATTGGCTGGTGCCCGAGGGTTACATGTTCAAGTTTAAAAAGATCAACTCGCCAAGGATGATCAACGAGGCATTGACCGAACTGGTTGGTCCCGAAGAAATGAAATTGTTCTGGCGCAAGTTCCAGGATACCTATGTTACCGAAGCGGATATCAAATTTCTGAAAGCATCGGGCATGAACTCCATCCGCATCCCGTTCAACTATAAACTGTTTACTTACGAGGATTACATGGGACAGAACAACCCAAACCGTGGTTTCGAACTGCTGGATAGGGTAATAGGCTGGTGCAAAAAAGCAAACCTTTATGTGATACTGGATATGCACTGCGCACCCGGCGGCCAAACCGGTGATAATATTGATGATGGCAACGGCTATCCGTTCTTGTTCACAAGTGCATCAAGCCGTAAACTTACTGCGGATATCTGGCACAAAATTGCCGGCCATTATAAAAATGAAACTATCATAATGGGTTACGATTTGCTGAATGAGCCTATCGCCCATTATTTTAAGGTTGATGAATTAAACCCGCATTTAGAGCCAACTTTTAAGCAGATCACGGCAGCCGTTCGCTCGGTTGATAAAAACCATATCGTTTTCCTTGGTGGCGCGCAATGGGATAGCAACTTTAAACCATTTGGTAAACCGTTCGATAGCAAAAGCGTGTATACCTTCCATAAATACTGGACAGAGCCAGTGCAAAAAGTGATACAGGATTATATGGATTTCCGCGATAAATACAACGTGCCTATCTACGTTGGCGAGACCGGCGAGAACGAAGATGCCTGGGTAAAAGACTTCCGCATCCTTTGCGAAAAGAATCGCATTGGCTGGCATTACTGGCCATACAAAAAGCTGGATAACCTGAAAGGCATAATGAGCTTTAATGTACCCGATGGTTACGAAGACATCATTAACTATACCGAAGCACCACGAGGTACATTCGAGGAGATCCGCAAAGCCGCCCCCGCCGACCGGGAAAAGATCCGCAAAGCCCTATGGGCATTTTTAGAGAGCAGCAAGTTTGTGAATTGTATCCCTAATAAAGGATATATTGAAGCATTAGGGTTAAAGGTGCCGGTGGAATAGGCTATTTAGCGAATAGCTTATTAACTTCATCCAAAAGAATAGGCAGATTTCTAATTACGATCGCCCAGATAATATCATCAGAAACCGTATCATAGCCATGTATGATACGGTTTCTGGTATCTATGATTTTCTTAATATCAGGTTAAGCCTTTGTGATGCGATTTGCTGCTTCGCCGATTACCTCAACATTCCTTTCAATCGCTCTCTTGGTTTTAAGGTCTTTCTTAAAATCAAAAAAGTTCTTTTTGTCAGGAAGAAAACTATCTATCTCATTAATGGCCTGTTTAATATCTAAAAGCTAGGTTTTAACCCCATCTTCCATAAACAAGCACTTTTGTATTATCTATTTCTTTTTTAAGCAAAGGGTTTTTAATCGCTCGCTCCTCTAAAAGATCCACTTGGCGGTGAAGAATATCTTCAAGCTGAAATTTTATTGCAAAGTATTTATCAGAATAATCAAGCGGGTCATTACTATCGATATCAAAAACAAGATCGATGTCGCTGTTGATATTAAAGTTTTTGGTTGTTACCGACCCGAAAGCAAACAGCGATCTCACCTCATGCAAATTGCATAATTGATTTATCTGGGCGATATGCTTTTTTAACTCGTTCATCAAAAAAAAGTTAGCAAATATATTGCCTACTTATCACTCAGCATAATCGGGTTTCCTTTACCGCCGCCAATAATAATAACCTTGGTATTTGGAGATAGGGCAATTTCCTTTTGGGCTTTGATGGTTTCGTATTGCAATTGTTTATCAGACAGGCCGGTTGAAAGTATCTTTTGATAATCTGCTATACCTTGTGCTTCCACACGTTTACGGTCGGCTTCCTGGCGTTCTTTTTGGAGCACAAAGGTCATTTTCTGGGCTTCCTGCTCGGCGTTTATTTTCGATTCGATACTTGCCTTTACCGATGGTGGCAAGGAGATATTACGGATCAGGATCTGTTGCAGGTCGAGGCCGCGTTTCTCGAAACTTAAAGATATGGTGCTGTTTATTTTATTTTGAAATTCCTGGCGTTTAATGGAGTAAAGGTCTACGGCGGCATAATTCACTGCGTTATCACGTATGGCTGTGCGGGCAACGGTACGGACGATCTTATCCACGTAATCCATACCTATATTCTGCATAATAAAAGGGGCTTTATTAGCATTTACCTTGTACAAAACGGTTAGGTCGATGGTAACTTCCAACCCATCTGATGATAGCACGCGGATGGCATCATCACCCTGCACTTCACCTTCGCTGTGCACAGCGCTCATGGTGTAGTTTTGGGTTTGGGTGTTAAAGATGGTCACATCAACCAGCGGGTTTATAACATGCAGGCCGCTTTCCAGTACATCATTTTGTACTTTACCAAACAGAACCTGTACACCAACTTTACCGGGATCTATCACCTTAAAAACTGAAAATAGCAAGCTAATGCCCGCTATCGCTATACCTATAATGCTGATAATACCGCCAAAGCGGTTAACAGGCTCAGCAGAACGCTTTATTGTTATACCTACAATAAGCACAACAATACCAACAATTATTAAAAACATTTTATGTTTTGATTAAGATTATTTGGGTAGTCTTTGGAAATTAGATATACGGATCTGTTTATTGTTACAATTACTTGTTGTTCTGCATTTCCCTGATCTCTTTTATCAGGCGGATCTTTAGCGTAATGATGATACCGGCTATAAAAGCGCAGGCCAGTACGTACTCCCAGCGTGCCGCTTCAACCGCATTCCATACAATTACTATACACAAAAATATCGCGATGTTGTAAAACACGTTAAGTGCTACCTTTTTGCCCATTTTAGTAAACGTTAAGTTCCGGGTCTATTTCGGCTTTCCAGGCTAAAATACCACCTTGCAAGTTGCTAAGGTTGGTATAGCCCTGCTGCTCTAACTGCATAATGGCTGCCATGCTGCGCTTGCCGCTGCGGCACATTACAACAACAGGCTTATCTTTCTCTACCTTATCGGCTTCAATCAATATGCCGCCAAGCGGGATAGAAAGTCCGCCTATATTTGATGTTTCGTATTCAAAGTCCTCGCGAACATCAATCAGTTGAAGATCTTCGCCTTTATCTAATTTTTCTTTAAGTTCCAGTACGCTTATTTCTTGCATGGTAAATATAATTAACAGCCAAAGGTATGTTTTTCTATATCAAATATTTGTAGTCAATCTGTAACAATCAGTACCTAAGTGCGTTTTATGGTTAAGTGTATATTATTACGCTATTCCTGAATGAAAAAAGTAACCAGGTTTTTTTGGTTTTGCTCCGGCGCACACGTGGGCACACTAAAAAAATACCCAATAGAGCATAATAAGTATGTGGGCATTGGTGCCACCATATTTTTCACCGCGCTTTTTGCCTCGCTATCCGGCGGGTACGCCATGTACTTTGTATTCAGCGGCAATGCATTTGCCATTGGTTTCGCCATCCTTTTCGGTTTGATATGGGGCACTGCCATTTTTAATATGGACAGGTACATCGTATCCAGCATCAACAAAGAAGGCAGTATGAACCAGCAAATTTTGCAGGCCACGCCTCGTATTTTATTGGCCATAATGATAGGCGTAGTAATATCGCGCCCGCTGGAGCTGAAGATCTTTGATAAGGAGATCAGCACCAAGCTAAAAACGGCTTACCTGAAGGGGCAGCACAGCAAGATAGATACGCTTCAAAAAACCTATCAGCAAAAATACGGGCAGGAACTGGTCAAAAATACCGACCTGAAGAAAGAGAAAGATTCGCTGGAGCGCGACATCAACCGCTCACGTTACGAAATGAACCAGGAAGTATTTGGTGATAAAACAAACCAAACATCGGGCATAACCGGTTATGGTACGTACGCGAAGCAAAAAGCCCAGGTACTGCAGGAGAAAGAGGACAGGCTTAAAACTGTTACCGAAAACCTGGGCCAGATGGACCAATACTTAAGCAAACGGAAAGATTATGAGGGGTTAAATGCTACCCGATTATTCAGCGAAAAGCAACTGGACAGCCTATCAAACGTAGCTGGTTTTGCGGACCGTAACTGGGCATTGGGCCAGTTATCTTACAATGTTGATGGCACACGCGATCTGGATACCTATATGGCTATCTCATTTATTGGCTACCTGTTCATCCTGTTTGAATGTTTGCCGGTTTTTGTAAAGCTGATGTCGGCTAAAGGGCCTTATGATACAGCTTTGGCTAAGATCAGCGAAGCTAACATCCATTTTGCCAATAAAGATAAAGACCGGGATATTGCCGTTACCGATAACACTTACGATCATAATCTGGATGCCGATATAGCCCGGCGAAAGCAGATCATCACCGCGCAATCGGAATATGACCTGGGCAGGCATAGTTATGATTAACATCTTCCCCGGCCAGAAGAACTTTTAAGTCCTCTCCTTTGGAGAGAATTTAGGTGAGGTTTGTAATAAAATTGATAGATACGAGTTGTCTGATTAATTGGTAATTTCAACATCTGAATCATATCATCCCAATGAAGAAAATATTACTCCTTGCAGCTACCGCTTTTTTCGCGTTTGGCGCTAATGCACAAACTAAAGCACGCAACGGGCTTTACTATGTTGTATCATTCCCTAACGCGGCTCACCACGAGGCCGAAATAACCATAACTGTTCCTGAAATAACCGATAACGTGCCGCTAAGAATGCGGATGAGCCGCTCATCGCCAGGGCGTTATGCCACGCATGAGTTTGGCAAGAATATTTACAATGTAAAGGCATTTGACCTGAGCGGTAAAGAATTGGTTATAAAACAGGTTGAGGGCGATGTTTACGAGGTGGCAGAACATGGTTCGGTAGTGAAAATAAGCTATACCTTATTTGGTAACCACACCGATGGTACTTATGTAGGTATTGATGCCAGCCATGCGCACCTGAATATGCCCGCGGCATTTATGTGGGCAGTTAATAAAGATATTGTAACCCGCCCTATAAAGTTTGAGTTTAACGATTTGGATAAATACGGCTGGAAAGTTGCTACCCAATTAAAGCACGAGGGCGAGAATGTTTACAGTGCGCCGGATATGCAATATATGATGGATAGCCCTACCGAACTATCTAACGTTAAAACCAATTACTGGGATGTGGTTAACACTAACGGCAAAAAGCAAAAAATGGGCATTGCCGTACACTCCGATGATGACCAGGCTACCATAGACAACTTTGCCCAAATGGTAAAAAAGGTTGTGCTGGAAGAAAAAGCCGTTTTTGGCGAACAGCCGGATTATGATTACGGGAGCTATACATTCCTTGACGATGTACACCCAAACAACTTTGGCGATGGCATGGAACACCGCAACTCTACTTGTATTGTTGATGGATCAGATAAAGTTGCTGGCAACGAGAAAGGCCTGTTAGGCACCTACTCGCACGAGTTTTTCCATAGCTGGAATGTGGAGCGCATCCGTCCAAAATCGTTAGAGCCGTTTAACTTTGAGCACGCCAACATGAGCAACGAGCTTTGGTTTGCCGAAGGGTTTACGCAATACTACGGCGAAATGCTATTGGTACGCAGTGGCTTTAATTCGGTTGAGGATTATACCCGCACCGTTGCAGGTTTAGTTAACTCGGTTTTAGCAGGCCCAGCCCCGGCAAAATATCCGCCAACACAAATGAGCCGTTACGCGGTATTTACAGATGCTGGTGTAGCAGTTGATGCTACTAACTATGGTAATATCTTCACAAGCTACTATGTTTATGGCGGCGCTACAGCTTTAGCTCTTGACCTGCGTTTACGCAGCGAATTTAAGATTACCCTGGACGATTACATGCGCCAGGTTTGGTTAGCTTACGGTAAAACCGGAAAGCCATATACCATACCTGATCTGCAAGCCACGCTTGGTAAGGTTACCAACCCTAAATTTGCGGCATCATTTTTTGCAGATTACATCTACGGTGTAAAAAAGAACAACTACGAAGCTTTATTAGCTAACGCAGGCTTGATACTGCAAAATGAAGCGCCCGGTAAAGCATGGATAGGCCGTATAGTAAGCAAACCATCAAACGGTGGGCTAACTATCACAAACGCTACCGTGTCAAATACCCCGTTTTACAAAGCAGGACTTGATGCAGGCGATACCATATTGCAAATTGATGGTAAGGAAGTAAAGGCAGCAACCGAGATCGCTGATATTATTAAAGATAAAAAACCGGGCGATAAGCTTGCCGTAACCTACAAAAACCGCACAGGCAACCACGACGGTACCCTAGTGGTAGAAGAAAGTCCTTCCTTTGAAGTAGTAACCTTTGAAAAAGCGGGTAAAACATTAAGCCAACAACAAAAAGATTTCCGCAGCAGCTGGTTATCATCAAAAGTAAAATAAGTGAAATTTAAATTTTTAATAGCGATAACCGCTTTAGCCGCAGCGCCGACCCTTGGCTTTTGCCAGGATGTAAATAAACTAATAAAACAGGATGATGTAGAGCGCATCATCAAAACCCTTAGCGCCGACGATATGGAAGGCCGCGGTACTTTTACAAAAGGTATCGAAAAAGCTGCCACATTTATAGAGGGTGAATTTAAAGCCGCGGGTTTAAAACCCTTTATAGGCAACACCGGCTTCCGCCAGAATTTTAGCATGGTTAGTACCAGCCCTGTAAGTTCAAAAGTTGCCATCAATGGTGCGGAGGTATCGGCGGCTAACATAGCCATCAGCGCATCCGGCTCGTTCAATTGGGCAAATACCGATGGCGTGGATGTTGTTAAAATTGCGGCCGGTAAAGATTTTGCCACCGAGTACCGCGCCATTTTCAGCGGTGGTAAAAAACAATTGGTATTGATAGATACCAGCTATGCCAAAAACTTTAACAGGTTGGTTAGCCGTTACAAAAGGGGCGGTACCAGTTTTAAAGAAGCGGATAACACAGCGCCGATCATCGTATTTTTACTTGGTGCCTTTGGCGATTTCAAATCGGCAGCGGTAAACTACGAAGTTAAATCAACCGAGAAGCCATTATTTAATGTGGTGGGTATTATCCCCGGTAAATCAAAACCTAATGAATATGTAGTATTCGGCGGGCATTATGATCACCTGGGCATTATGACCAAAGCCATGGATGGCGATAGCATCGCCAACGGCGCAGATGATGATGCATCGGGTACTACAGCGGTTATAACCCTTGCCAAGTATTACAAAAAGCTAAATAACAACGAACGTACTTTAGTATTTGTAGCCTTTACTGCCGAAGAGATCGGTGGTTTTGGTTCTCAATATTTTTCTAAGCAGTTAGACCCTGATAAAGTAGTAACGTTGTTTAATATCGAAATGATCGGTAAAGCCGCTAAGTTTGGCGAGAACTCTGCCTTTATCACCGGCTTTGAACGTTCAGATTTTGGGACTATCCTGCAAAAAAACCTGGAAGGTACGGCCTTTAAGTTTTACCCGGACCCATACCCCGAGCAAAACCTGTTTTATCGCAGTGATAACGCGACGCTTGCCGCTTTAGGCGTACCGGCGCATACCATCTCTACAGATCAGATACCGACGGATAAATTATACCATACCGTTAAGGATGAGTACGCCTCGCTTGATGTAAATAACATTGTGGCAACCATCCGTGCTATTGCGCTAAGCTCGCGCAGTATTGTTGCCGGTAAGGACACCCCAACACGTATCCCGAAAAAATAAAGTTTTCCTCATAACCACAAATCTGTAAGGCCCAAACAATTGTTTGGGCTTACTATGAGAAGAACCAGAAAAATGTGCTTGATCCCGGTGATATTGAAGAGGCACTAAACGCCGCTCATCAAATTGGCGACGACCGCCTGCAGAAAGAATACCAGGGCGAAGTGCACCCCGATAGTTTTACCCACGGCACCAGCACCCAGCGCATGTACTGGTTCAAAAAAGGTTTTGAAACAGGTGATGTAAGCCAGGGAAATACTTTTGCAGCGGGAGATCTGGAGTAGGCAATTTCAGGCGAAATGTTCACGTTCACGATTGTGAACACACGCCGTTGTTTGCAAATACCTTATAATCAGATGCTTGCATTTTTCATAACTGACAAAATAGCGCCACCATCTTATTGCTTGTAATTGTTATGAAACTTTTGCGCCAAGTCAAGCGTTCACGCTTGACTTTTGCTTTTTGGCAGCGTCTACGCTGCCGTTTATCGTGAGCGTGGACGCTTGAACGGGCGTTTCTAACTTGGGTCTACAATGGCCCTGATGCGGTTCTCTACTTCCTGTACTAACTCATCAACAGGTGTGCTTCCCGGTTCAATGGGTTCAAGTACCTCCCATTTAATGGGGGTAAAGGTATTTAACGGGTACAGGCCGTAACGGATCATCTTCCAGCTATCGGTAATAGCAACCGGCACTATAAGTGCATTAGGGCATTTTTTTAACAGCGTAGCAATACCTGCCGACTGGAATTTTTTCACCCTGCCATTCTGCGAGCGCGTACCCTCGGGGAATATCATGGCGCCCCAATTATTGTCCCTCATGCGGCCGGCAAATTTTACCAGCTCGGTGATGGATTGGCGCGGGTCTTTGCGGTCGATATTAGCGCCGCCGCCATGCCTTAGGTTAAATGAGATAGATGGGGTACCTTTTGCCAGCTCTACCTTAGAAATAAACTTTGCGTGATATTTACGCAGGTGGTAGATCATCGGCGGTATGTCAAACAAGCTCTGGTGGTTAGCCACAAAAATAATAGGCCTGCTTAGCGGCAGGTTTTGTTTGTTGATGAAAGTGACGGTGTTACCTAAAATATAGACCGTTTGCACCAGGAAAAAATTCAGGATGTCTACCGAGCGCTTGTGCGCGCTATAACCACCCAGTTTTAAGCAAAGCCACTGTATGGGGTGAAAGATCACCAGCATCAAAAAGAAAGCTGCAGTGGCAATCGGGGACAGGATATAGCCTAAAAACTTTTTCATCAAGGGCGCAAATTTAAAATTTTTTGCGGAAATGATAATCGCGATTTTATAAAGTGTTCTCTAACTGCATTAAGCGGGCTTTAAGCACGGCAGCCACCGCTAACGAATCGGTTATTTCGCCGCTACAAACCATCCTGTAAACGTCCTCAAAAGACACTTTTTTTACAATAAGTTGCTCAGTATCCTCCGGTTCGGCTTCATGCTGTTCCAGGCCACGGGCAATGTACAGGATGCAAAGTTCGTCACTCACCGAATTAGACAAGTGCATGCGTTGGATCTCCGTCCATTGCGATGCTTTTAACCCCGTTTCCTCCAACAATTCGCGCTTCGCGGATTCTAACGGATCAACGCCGATAATGCCGCCGCCTTCGGGCAGTTCCCAGCTGTATTGTTTTAGGGTGAAACGGTACTGGCCCACCAGGTAGGTGTTCATGTCATCATCCAAAGGCAGAATACCAATAGCGATATTTTTATAATGCACCTGCCCGTAAATACCCGGGTTGCCCGATGGGTTGATCACCTGGTACTCCGTAACATTTATCCACGGGTTATCGTAAATTTCCTTTTCTGATGTTATTTTCCAGGGGTTAGCTTCAGGGTGTTGCATGAGGTAAAGATAAAATAATTTACGCCACGTCATTATGAGGTTTCCCCACCCGTTATTGTAAGGTGCATTGTACTGGCATTGCATGAGGGAGACGCGAAGTATCGCTTCTCTACAAGATAATTTTCGTAGAGAAGCGATACTTCGCGTCTTAGATAATTTACTCCGCTAAACCCCGGTTCCTTTTCAAATATGCCGGCACATTAACCAGCATTATCCCAATCAATATCACAAACAGGCAGATCAGCTGCGCGGAGTTCACTTGCTCGTTTATTAGCAGCCAGCCTAAAAATACGGCAACAACCGGGTTTACATAAGTATGGGTGCTGATGATTGCCGGAGGTTTGATACTGATAAGCCAAACAAACGAAAGATATGCCAGTAACGAACCAAACACGATGAGGAAAACTAACCCACCCCAGGCTTGCCAGCTTACATCCGCGAACGCAAAACCTACCTGCTCGCTTTTGGCGAAGGCGATGATTGCGCTTGCTACACCGGCCGCTAATAACTGGATGCTTGCATTCATAGTGGAGGTGCTGTTGCCCTTATTGTCTTTGATCATTAACGACCCAAGCACCCAAAGCACCGCGCTAAATAACACTACCACGCTTGCTACTGTTGCCATAGGCGAGGGGTTGGCTACCGCCACGCCGAGTTTCAGGAACAGGAAAATACCGGTAAAGCCAATCAGCAAGCCGCTGATGATGTATTTATTAGAAAAATATCGCGACCAGTTTGCCCTATCTAATATTAAAAATATAAGTGGCTCGGTTGCAACCAATATGGCTGCCTGGCCGGAACTGATGTATTGCTCGGCCCAGGCTATCATGCCTGTGCCGCCAACCAGCATTAGGGTGCCGCTTATGGCATGGCGGATTACCAATTTCTTTTCGGGGAATTTTTCGCGTTTGATCTTACACCAGGCCAGCATTAGTAACCCCGCGCTTAAATACCGCAAGCCAACTAATATAAATGGCGGGAAACTTTTTAGCCCGTAAGCTACCGCCAGGTAGGTTGAGCCCCATATGATGTATATGTTGAAGAACGCGAAGGCAACCAGTAAGGGCGAGGCGATTTTTTTCGTCATTGCGTAATAGAAAATGTAAAGGTTAGGCTAAATGTTTATCGCTTTTTGTGAATACAGCGGCCATCATCAAACCTAATAATGCCCCGGAAATAATAGTAACAATTAAATCGCCGGTGCGGTGCAAATTAAGGCCGGTGCAAAAACGTAAGCCTGTAACCACCAGCATAGTTATTATTGCCTTTATCCAATAGGTGGTTATCTGCTTACTTCGAGTTCCTTTTAACTTAGGTAAATTAACGATGGTTATGATAATGATGCATCCGCCAATAAGCGAGCTTAAATGCTGAATGATGTTATACAAGAAAAATTTGTGCTGCAATAGATAAACAAGCTGTTTTAATCCCGGTATAATTTCTACAAAGTAGCCTGTTGGGTGTGTAAAGCTATCCCAAAGTAAATGTGATGCAGCGCCAATAATTAGTGAGACAATCACAACCGGGAAATAATATTTGGGAGTCGGGGTTAAGCCGTCTTTAAAAAAAGAGAACCGTTTTTTTAAAAATAGAGGGAGGTTATTTATCAGTTTATCTTTAACTACGAATTTGTATATCAGCATTAGTAAAATTCCCAGCGGTAAATCAAACCAAAATAAGCCCGGCAAAGTGTGGCTGTAATCGGACTGCACCTTCATGCGAATAAAGTATTCAAAATCGGGCGTTAAACTCCCAACTACCAGTGCGGTTAAAGATATAAACCGTTTAGGCAGATAATTTAATGGCAATATTACGGCAGGATGCGAAATAGTAAAGGGCATTATGTTTGAAGTTTAGCCTAAACAAAAATAGCGATAAGTAGATACTTATCGCTATTCTGAATATGGGTCGGATTGTTATTACAAACCGAAGGCGCTTTTTACTTTATCTACGTAGTCCAATTTTTCCCAGGTAAACAATTCTACTTCGCGGGTGATGGTGCTGCCATCGTGCGCGTTGAATGATTTGGTAACAACCTCGCTTGGGCGGCCAAAGTGGCCGTAAGCAGCGGTTTCGCTATAAATAGGGTTACGCAATTTAAAGCGGGTTTCAATAGCGTATGGCGTCATGCTGAAGATCTCTTCTACCTTTTTAGCTATCTCGCCATCGTTTAAGCCAACCTTAGCGGTACCGTAAGTGTTTACATAGATCCCCATTGGTTTTGCAACACCAATAGCGTAAGATACCTGTACCAAAACTTCGGTACAAACACCTGCAGCTACCAGGTTTTTTGCGATGTGGCGGGTTGCGTAAGCAGCAGAACGGTCAACCTTTGATGGGTCTTTACCTGAGAATGCACCGCCACCGTGGGCGCCTTTACCACCGTAAGTATCCACAATTATCTTACGGCCGGTTAAGCCGGTATCGCCATGCGGGCCACCAATTACAAATTTACCGGTTGGGTTAATATGGTAAGTAATCTCATTGTTAAAGAAGTGGGCGTATTTTGGATATTTAGCCTTAACGCGTGGGATCAGGATCTCCACAATGTCCTTGCTGATCTTTGATAGCATGGCTTCTTCTTCAGCAAAATCATCGTGCTGGGTAGATATCACGATCGCATCGATACGGGTTGGCACGTTATTATCGCTGTACTCTAAAGTAACCTGCGATTTTGCATCCGGGCGAAGGTACTCAATGTCGGTGTTTTCGCGGCGGATAACTGCAAGCTCGCGTAACAAAGCGTGGGCGATATCTAAAGCCAAAGGCATATAGTTATCAGTTTCGATGGTGGCGTACCCAAACATCATACCCTGGTCGCCTGCGCCCTGCTCTTCTTTCGCCTTACGGTCTACACCCTGGTTAATATCCGGCGATTGCTCGTGGATGGCCGATAGCACACCACAAGAGCTGCCGTCAAACATATATTCGCCTTTGGTATAACCAATACGGTTAATAACATCGCGGGCAATTTTTTGTACGTCTAAATAAGCTTTTGATTTTACCTCGCCCGCTAAAATAACCTGGCCTGTTGTAACCAAAGTTTCACAAGCCACCTTCGACTCGGGGTCGAATGCTAAAAAGTTATCAATTAACGCGTCCGATATCTGGTCGGCAACTTTATCCGGGTGCCCTTCAGACACGGATTCCGATGTAAATAAGTATGGCATATTATTGTATGTAATAAACGTTAAAACCGAAAGGCAAAGATCTACTTTGAACGTTGTAAAAGGGGCACGGTTTAGCACTTTTTTACGTGGTTGCAATCCAGTCCCGTTGTATGTTTATCAACAATGGGGCATTAAATCAGTCCACTTTCGGAAAGCAAAAATAAAACAATTTTTTACAAAGCCGAAAATACATTTACTTTTGCCCCCTGTAAACTTATATAGTTGAAAAGGAAAGCGTTATTTATAATAAACCCGGTATCGGGAGGGAAGAATAAGGAAGGTGTGCCGGAGCTTGTACAGAAATACGTTGACACAACTATTTTTGATTACGACATTGAATTTACCACCGGTATTTTCCACGCAAACGGCTTAGCTAAGGCAGCGGTAGGCGAGTACGATATTGTTGTTGCCGTAGGCGGCGATGGTACCGTTAATGAGGTAGCATCGGGCATTGTAAATAGCGATACCACGCTGGGTGTTATCCCTTATGGCTCGGGCAATGGCTTATCGAGGTTCTTGAACATCCCGATGAATGCAGAGGACGCCTTTAAGACGCTTAACCTGGCAAGGGCAATTACCATTGATGCCGGTAAAATGAACGGGCAATGGTTTTTTAACATGGCCGGGATGGGTTTTGATGCCCACATCAGCCATGTGTTTGCACACGGTAGCGACAAGCGCGGCTTTGTAAGCTACTTTAAATCGTCCATTAAAGAGATCTCTACCTATCAATCCAAAAACTACCATATCGAAGTTGACGGTGTGCCTTATGACCGCGAAGCATTTATGCTGAGTATGGCCAACTCCTCGCAATACGGCAACAACGCGCACGTATCGCCAACGGCATCTGTGCAGGATGGTTTGCTGGATGTTTGTATCATAAAACCTTTCCCGCTATGGCGTTTCCCGGAGATGGGCTTGAGGATGTTCACCAAAACGGCAGATAGTTCTAAATACGTAGAGATCATCAAAGGAAAGCATATCCATATCACCCGGCATCAGGAAGGCCCTATCCACCTGGATGGCGAGCCGCAGGTGGCAGGCACAGATATTGATATAGAAGTAGTGCCAAACGCGCTGAAGGTGATTGTTGGCGCATCATATAAATAATAGGCCTCACCCCAACCCCCCTCCGGGGGGATAGGGGCTTTTAGCATTAAGGAGGCAAATAAAATTCAAAACAAAAAAATAAAAGTCTCCCCTACCGGGGGAGATTATTCACAGGTGTTAGTTTTCATGTTGTTCATGAGGGCTTCGCCGTTTAAAGGGGACTTATGGCAAAGAAAAACTTCACCGGCATTATGTACTCTACCGACCCTGATTTTGAATACAGGGAAGAGGGTGGAAACGAGCAGCAAACCCTGCCGCCACAGCAGCAAAACTTAAAGATCTACCTCGACAGGATAAAAGGTAACAAACTGGTAACCCGCGTTAGCGGCTTTATTGGGGTGGATGCCGACCTGGAAGCTATTGGCAAAAAACTGAAAACCAAATGCGGCGTAGGCGGCTCGGTTAAGGATGGCGAAGTGCTTTTACAAGGCGATTTTAGGGATAAGGTGCTTACCATGCTGCAAACGGATGGCTACAAGGCAAAAAAGGCCGGAGGATAGTGTATCGAAATTAAGAATACTAACTCTATTTAGTTATTGATAATCAATTACTTAAGTGGTGTGTAAAAAATACATTATGTAAATAAATACTTAAAAATGCTTGGTTCTTAGTGTATCAAAAAGGTAGTTTTGTAGCAACCAATTATAAAATATCATCCTGATGAACACCACTGCTAACCGGGTACCCAATTTAGGGTACCTAAACCTGGCTAATAGCCCCGCTATTTACTACCAGTTAACCCCGGCACAACTTGTTGAGGCTGCAATTAAACGTAACGAAGGTGTACTGAGTGATACCGGCGCCCTCGCTATCGACACCGGCAAATTTACAGGCCGATCGCCAAAAGACCGCTTTATTGTTGATGATCACATAACCCATGATGCGGTATGGTGGGGTAGCATCAATTATAAGTTTGATGGCGCGAAATTTAACGCCTTATATAATAAGGTAGCAAAATACCTTGCCGGCAAGGAGATCTTTGTGCGCGACTCCTGCGCCTGCGCCAACGAAAAATACCATATCGACATCCGCGTGGTCACCGAAACAGCTTACCAGAACCTGTTTGTGCACCACCTGTTCATCCGCCCCGAAGTGCTGAACCCCGAGGGTGAGCCGGAGTGGACCATTATCGCAGCGCCCGGCTTTATGGCCGAACCGGAGAAGGACGGTACCCGCCAGCCAAATTTCTCTATCATCAACTTCAGTAAAAAAATAATACTGATAGGGGGTACTGGTTATACGGGCGAGATCAAAAAGGCCATCTTCTCGGTGCTGAACTTTATACTGCCGCATGATAAGCAGGTGCTGTCGATGCATTGCTCGGCCAATACCGGCGCTAAGGGCGATACCGCTATATTTTTTGGCTTATCCGGCACGGGCAAAACCACCCTCTCTGCCGACCCGGAGCGCAGCCTGATCGGCGATGATGAACACGGCTGGAGTGATTACACCATATTCAACTTTGAAGGGGGGTGCTACGCCAAATGCACCGGCCTTACTGCCGAGAAGGAGCCACAGATCTTTAATGCTATTAAATATGGTGCGCTTTTGGAAAATGTGAACTTTATCCCCGGTACGCGCCGCGTTAATTTTAATAATATAGATAAAACGGAAAATACCCGTGTGGCCTATCCTTTATATAATGTAAGCAACGCGGTAATTCCATCTATAGGTGCATCGCCCAAAAACATATTCTTTTTAACCGCCGATGCCTTTGGGATATTGCCGCCAATAGCAAAGCTTACGCCCGAGCAGGCTATGTATCACTTCATCTCCGGCTACACCGCCAAGATTGCAGGTACCGAGGCAGGTATCACCAAGCCAACCACCACGTTTTCGGCATGTTTTGGTGAGGCTTTTTTGCCATTGCACCCGGTAGCGTATGCTACACTGCTGGGTAAAAAGATAAAACAGCACCAGGTTAATGTATGGTTGGTTAACACCGGGTGGACAGGCGGAGCGCATGGTGTAGGCCAACGCATGAAGCTATCGCATACCCGTGCAATGATAACCGCGGCCATGAACGGAGGGTTGGATAATGTAGATTATCACCGGCACTCTATATTTAATATAGCTATACCATACAGTTGCCCTAACGTGCCCGATGAGGTTTTAGACCCTAAAAACACCTGGGCCAGCGCCGATAATTATGAAGATAGCGCAAATAAGCTGGCAGGGGCCTTTGTTAAAAACTTCGACAAATATGCCGCTTACAGCACCCCGGAGATAATAAATGCTGGGCCTAACGTAGCTTTAGAGGTATAATTAGACGCTACTATATCAGTTTAGTTACATACTTTTTATGTGTTATAACTTGCTATTCCAAAAAAAAATGGGTTGTATTGTAAAAAATTGTCTGCGATGTAGACAATTTTTGTGTTTCAAAGCGTTATGTAATCACCAATTTCATAATGGTTTAGCAGCCGTACATTAAATAATTATAAAGAATTACATAAAAAGTTTTTTTATTTCATTTAAATTCTATTTTTGTTATTCGCTTAAATCACACACATTTTATTAACTTATATTATAAACAAAACGAAAACTAAAAATTAAAAAGTAATGGCAAACGCACCAACAAAACCAACTACTCCTGTTAAAGAAAGCTCAAGTGCATCGGGCGCATTTGCAACTTTGACCATTCCTATCTGTATAGTAGTGGCAATTTTGATATTTGTATTCATCTTAGGTCACCCAAGTCACTACAAAGGTGGCGATCCAGCAAACGAACCAAACCCAGGCGATTTATTCGGTACCGTACACAAAGGTGGCGTTATCGTGCCTCTGATCATGTCATACCTGTTAATGGTTATCGTGTTTTCAATTGAAAGGTTTGTAGTTATTGGCAAAGCATCTGGTACAGGTAATGTTGACGCTTTCGTTAGAAAGATCCAATCTTTATTAAATGCAGGTAACATCGACGGCGCAAGCGCTGAGTGCGACAAACAAAAAGGTTCGGTAGCAAACGTTATCAAATCTGGTTTGAAAAAATACAAAGAGATGGAATTTGATCAAACTTTAGACGTTGAGCAAAAAGCTTTAGCTATCCAAAAAGACATCGAAGAAGCAACAGCTTTAGAAATGCCAATGTTAGAGCAAAACTTAACCATCATCGCTACTTTGGTATCAATCGGTACATTAACCGGTTTGTTAGGTACAGTAATCGGTATGATCAAGGCCTTTGGTGAGTTAGCTGCGGCTGGTGCTCCAAACCAATCAGCGTTATCAAACAGTATCTCTGAGGCACTTATCAACACTGCGTTAGGTATCGGTACTTCAGCTGTATCAATTGTAATGTACAACTTGTTTACTTCTAAAATTGATAAACTGACTTACGCGATTGACGAAACTGGTTTCAGCATCGTTCAAACATTCGCTGCATCACACAAAAAATAATTTTTGTAGAATATTAGTGCGCAAATACCTGTTATGACAAAATATAATTCGGACAATTGCGTTAATTAACTATCTTTACATTATTATATTAAAAAAGGAACAAGATGCCAAGAGTAAAAGTCCAGAGAAAGAGCACCTCGATAGATATGACCGCCATGTGCGACGTAGCCTTCCTTTTGCTTACTTTCTTTATATTAACAGCAAAACCCCGTACAGAAGACCCTGTACCGGTAGATATACCTGCATCATCAACCACTCAGCCAATACCTGATGATAACGTGTTGATGCTAACAATAGCTGAGCAAAAAGTTTTCTTTACTGTAGATGGTAACGACATTCGTATTCAAACGCTTAAACAAATGGGTGAGAAATACAATGTACAGTTCACTCCGGAAGAGCAAAAAAAATTCTCAGGTACACCAATATTTGGGGTGCCGATGAATCAGCTTAAAAGTTTCCTTTCCTTAGACGCCGCGCAGAAAAAGGAGTTCAAGCAATCAGGTATCCCAGCGGATACAACAGCTAATAACGAACTTGCCGACTGGATCCGTGAAGCTCGTAAAGCCGATGTGGCCTTGCACAACAAAGCCTTAAGGATAGCTATCAAAGGAGATAATAAAGAAGAGTACCCGACCATTAAAAAGGTTATTGGGATACTTCAAAAACAAAAACTTGACAAATTTAGTCTAATTACTACAATTAGAGCTGCACCTAAAACAAATTAAACATGGCAGAATTAGACACCTCCGGCGGGGGTAAAAAAGGTGGGAAAGTAAGAAGTAAAAAAGCCTCAACGCGTGTGGATTTAACCGCGATGGTGGATTTGGCCTTCTTGTTAATAACCTTCTTCATGCTTACCACTACGCTTTCTAAACCGAAAGCGATGGATGTAACCATGCCCAATAAGGACGAGAAAACCAAAGAGCAGTTACCAGTAGCCGCTTCACGATCTATGACAATTTTGTTAGGTGCTAACAATAAATTGGAATGGTTTATTGGCGAGCCGGGTAAATCCCAGCCTACTACCGAAGGGTACGGGAAAGATGGTATCCGTAAAACGCTTATTGAAAAAGGCAAAGAAGTTCAGGCAAGTTTTGGTAACTATATGGTTGTTTTGATCAAACCAAGCGATAAATCAAACTATAAAAATTTGGTTGACGTTTTGGATGAAATGAAAATAACCAACGTACAATCTTACGCTATTGTAGATATACTACCTTCCGAAGTAGAATTGCTTAAGCGCGATGGTAACTATTAATGGAAAAATTACAGTAATTTAACGTTATAACATAATGTTTGGATCAAAATTAGACATACTAAACAAGCAGTGGATTGACGTTGTTTTTGCAGGCCGTAATAAAGCTTATGGTGCATACGAACTTAGAAGGGAAAATCCTCGTAATACAAACAAGGCCCTTATAATTGGTGTAGCAGCATTTGTTTTACTTATATCTTTTAAAACAATCCTCAATGCAATAGAGGGATTTATCCCCAAAGCTGATGAAAAGGTGAAGGTTACCGAAGTGTTACTGCCTCCACCTCCCGTAAATGAAGCGGTAAAAACACCGCCACCGCCACCAGAACCACCTAAACCAAAGGTTGACCAGGTGCGTTTCCCTCCTCCGGTTGTAAAACCGGATAATGAGGTACGCGAAAAAGACCCGCCAACTGTAGAGGAATTGAAAGTTGCGGATCCGGGCCAGAAAGACCAAAAGGGTGACCCTAACCAAGCCATCACAATTGATGAGCCGGTTGGTAACTCTGATGTTAAACAGGTAGTAGAAGAAAATCCTAACCAGATCTTTGCCGCGGTAGAGCAAGCTCCGGCGTTTCCTGGTGGTGAATCTAAATTTTACAAGTACCTACAAGACAACGTTAGATATCCTTCTATCGCGAGAGAGAACAACGTTCAAGGACGTGTGATTCTAACATTCGTTGTAGAAAAAGACGGCTCTTTAACAGATATTAAAGTTGTGCGTGGTATTGGAAGCGGGTGTGATGAAGAAGCAATACGTGTATTGAAAAGGTCACCCAGGTGGAAACCAGGTATACAAAACGGTCGCCCGGTTCGTGTACAATATAGTATCCCGGTAAA
This sequence comes from Mucilaginibacter sp. 5C4, assembly GCF_034345625.1. Taxonomy (NCBI): domain Bacteria; kingdom Pseudomonadati; phylum Bacteroidota; class Sphingobacteriia; order Sphingobacteriales; family Sphingobacteriaceae; genus Mucilaginibacter; species Mucilaginibacter sp. 5C4. Next base: position 599,548 of record NZ_CP133775.1, read on the forward strand.
CTTTACACTGGCGTCAGAATAAAAAATTAATGTTATCAAACAACAATGAGAAGCAAAAATCGCCCAAAAGGCGGTTTTTGCTTATTTTAGGAGTTACTGCATTTATTTGCTTTATAGCTTTGGGGCTCATGATCATCTTTTGGGATAATTTTTTGAGCAAGCTACCAAAGCCGCAAAAAACCATTTTCGGTTGTATTATAATTGTTTATGCAGTTTTACGTTTTTCGCGTTATTTAAGAAAGGACCCCAATGAAGCTTAGTACTAAATTGTTTTTGGGTGTAGCGTTTTTGGCTGTATTACAAAGCTGCCAGCAAAACACAGCCAAAAAGGCACCACTGGACGGGTTTACTTTTGGTACAGCGCAATTTTATGGGGACGAGTCTTTTTCGCCCATAGTTGACGAAGAGTTGTATGTTTTTAAGTCAAGTTACCCTCAGGCTAACCCTGTAATTACTTATAAACCCGAAAGCGAGGTTGTAAATAATTTAATGAATGATAAAGCAAGGGTAGTTATTATGGCGCGCACCCTGGATACTGCCGAACTTGGCGTATTAAAAAGGCGTTCATTGATACCAGACGTTAATAAGTTTGCGATAGACGCTGTTGCGCTTATTGTAAATAATGCGTCAAATGATACCACGATCTCGGTAAATGAGATCAAAAGCATGCTGAACGGGCAGTCGAAAACAGATAAAAGTATAGTGTTTGATAACCCTAATTCAAGTTTGGTAAGGTATTTGAAGACCTTATCTGGCAATAAAGCGCTAAAGCAAAAAAATATTTACGCGTTAAGCTCAAGTAAAGAGGTTATAAAGTATGTAAGTACGCACCCTAATTCAATAGGGATAACGGGCTTTGCATGGCTAAACGACCCTGATAAGGACTATGCGGATGCTGTTGGTAAGGTTAAAATTGTAGGCGTTAAGGACGAAAGCAGTAAAACTGCACCCAACGAGTACTTTAAACCTTCGCAAACAACTCTTGTCCAACATACGTATCCGTTAAGCAGGTCGTTATATATAATAGATTGCACAGGCAGGAAGGGTTTAGGCTCGGGCTTTGCATCGTTTTTAGCAAGTGAACGCGGACAACGAATAATACTAAGATCGGGCTTACTACCTGATTCTATCCCGCAACGGGAATTACATATAACACACTAACTATATACATAACAAACTAAGGATGAAAATGATCAGTAAGATAAGTAAGATAGTATTAGCACTGACGCTTGTTGGCTCTTCAGTTTTTGCGCAGAGCATAGCCGATGCAAAAAAAGCGATAGATGCAGAACAGTATCAGAAAGCAAAATTGATGCTTAAGAATTTAACCGTAACCCAGCCTACTAAGGACGAGAACTTCTTTTATCTTGGTTGGGTGTATATTCTTCAGGAATATCCCGATTCAGCAAAAACCAATTTCCAGAAAGGTATTGCTGTAAACCCAAAATCGGCATTAAACTATGCAGGTTTAGGTGCTGCCGCGTTTTTAGATAAAGACAAAGCAACCGCTACAACAAATTTTAACCAGGCAATAGCTTTGGCAGGTAAAGACAGTAAACCATATTTATACGTGGGCAAAGCTTACTTGTTAAATACCGTTGACGGTAAAGTACCTGCTGCAGATGCAAATGCTGCTATTGCAGTATTAACAAAGGGTAAAACTGTTAACGCTAAAGACCCCGAAATTTTGGTTGCCTTAGGTGATGCATTGCGCACCCAAACAAAAAACACCGAAGCATTGGGTAACTACCAATCGGCTTTAGACCTTGACCCTAAATTGGCTCATGCTAAAGTAGCAACCGGTGTTATCTGGAAATATGCTAATAACTTCGAGAGTTCAGAAACGGAGTTCAAAGCAGCTTTAGCCATCGATCCTAACTACGGCCCTGCTTATCGCGAATGGGCAGAAACGGACATCCGTTGGGCATTAACTGATCCGAAAATGGCATCGGCTAAAGTTAAAGAAGGTGCTGATAACTATCGTAAATACCTGTCGTTAACAGACCTTTCTGTTGAGTCGCGTTTACGTTATGCCGACTTCTTGTTATACGCCGGTGATTACAAAAGCTTGCAAACAGAAGCTGCCGCTTTGTCAAGCGCTGCAAATGGTAACTTAAAAGTTTACCGTTACTTAGGCTACGCCGGTTACGAGAATAAAGATTATCCTGCAGGTTTGGCCGCTATCAATACCTGGATCACTAAAGCAGATCCTAAACGTGTAATACCTCGTGATTATGTTTACCTGGGCCGTTTGCAAATTGCTTCTAAGCAAGATTCATTGGGTGTTGCTTCATTGCGTAAAGCAATTGAGATTGATACTACCCAGGTTGACGTTTATCCGGAGATCGCGAAAGCACTTTACGGACAAAAGAAATACGCTGAAGCTGGTGATGCTTACCACGTTTATACTCAAAAAGGCAGGAATGTGAAATTATTAGATCACTTCTATGAAGGAGTTAGTTACTACTTCTCTTATAACGAGAAAAGCCCTGATGCCGAAGCCACTATTGCAAAAGCAGATTCAGCGTTTAGCTATGTAACCCAAAAAGCACCGACTGACCCAAATGCATATTTATATCGTGCCCGTGTAAACGATTTAAAGGATAAAGACCGTAACAACATTGTGGGTTACGCTAAACCTTTCTACGAAAAATATATCGAAACGACTCTCGCTAAAGGTGGTACACCAGTAGATAAAGTGAAGAAGGAATTGGCAGAAGCTTATGTTTATATAGCAACCTATGCTGAATATAAAGATAAAGACATGGCCAAGGCTACTGAGAACTATACAAAAGCAAGAGATAATGACCCTACTAATAAACAGGTAGTAGCGTTTTTCTCCCGCAAAGGTGGCGCATCCAGCAGAGGTAAATAATCATATTGTCTTATAAATAAATTAAAAAAGTCTCCGTTAACTAACGGGGGCTTTTTATTATGTACTCATTTGTATATTTGCACCATGGAATTAAAAAGTTTACCGGTCAACTATTTGCCCATCATATTCCAGATGATGGTGGCTATGGGGTTTGTTGTTACAACCATGGTTGTAACCCACAAAATTGGCCCTAAGCGTAAAACTAAAGATAAACTTACCCCATTCGAGTCGGGTATCGAAGTGGTAGGTAACGCCCGTTCACCAATGTCAATCAAATACTTCCTGGTAGCTATACTGTTTGTGTTGTTTGATGTAGAGGTGATATTTATGTACCCCTGGGCGGTAAACTTCCGCGATCTTGGTTCCACCGGGATGATAGAGATGTTCATTTTTATGGGCACGTTGCTTGCCGGTTTCTTCTACATCATAAAAAAAGGCGCTTTAAACTGGGATTAAGGAAGCCCCACCCAAACCCTCTCCGGAATGGATGGCTTATATAAAAAGTCTCCCAAGCCGGGGTCGATTTAGAGGAGGGGTGTAGGGAATTAGTTTAGACTGATTCTAAATATATTTCCGAGGCTTCATAGTGTATCTGTTACATCGTAATTATTGTAAATTTGCACATCAGTTTTAACTGAGCATTTAATATTATTTGATAAGGAATTTAATGAGTGATATTCAAATAGTTGAAGCCCCTGCGGGTGTTGAAGGATCGGGGTTTTTTGCCACCAAGCTTGATCAGGCAGTGGGTTTGGCACGTTCACACTCTTTATGGCCGTTACCATTCGCAACATCTTGCTGCGGTATAGAGTTTATGGCTACCATGGGTTCGCATTACGATTTAAGCCGTTTTGGCGCCGAAAGGCTTAGTTTTTCGCCCCGCCAAGCCGATCTTTTGATGGTAATGGGTACTATATCTAAAAAAATGGGCCCGGTATTACGCCAGGTTTATCTGCAAATGGCCGAACCACGTTGGGTTATGGCTGTAGGCGCTTGTGCATCAAGCGGTGGTATATTTGATACATACTCTGTACTGCAGGGTATTGATGAAGTTATCCCGGTGGATGTCTACGTGCCTGGTTGCCCTCCGCGCCCCGAGGCTATTATTGATGGTTTTATGGCAATCCAAAAACTGGTGCAAACAGAAACTTTGCGTAGGCGCGAAGAGCCTAAGTACCAGGAATTGATGGTTAAATATGGTATCCAATAATGGCTAAAATATCTAACGAAGAATTACTACAAAGGCTTAACGATAAGTTTGCCGGCCAGGTTACCCAAACAGGTGCCGATTTTGGCTTGCTTACTGTTGAGGCCAAAAAAGAAAATATTAACGAAGTATTAAGTTTTCTGAAAACAGATGCTGTATTACAGTTCATCTATTTAACAGACCTTACCGCAGTACATTACCCCGAGCTGGAGAAACAGATCGTGGTAGTTTACCATTTACATAGCTTAACAACAAATACACGCATCCGCATAAAAGTTGGTCTTACTTTAGAAGACTTGCATATCCCTACGGCTTCAGCCATTTGGGATGGCGCCAACTGGATGGAGCGTGAAACATACGACTTTTTTGGGGTGATATTTGACGGCCACCCAGACCTGCGCAGGATACTTAATGTTGATGACATGACGGTATTCCCGATGAGGAAAGAATTCCCGCTGGAAGATCCAAACCGTGTTGATAAAAAAGATTACTTTTTCGGGAGATAATATAAATGCAGAACCACCCGGTATATACTGATAACGATCCGCAAACGGAGTATTCCACGCTAAACCTGGGCCCAACACACCCTGCAACACACGGTGTGTTCCAGAATGTATTGCAGATGGATGGCGAACGCATTGTAAGCGGCGTATCTACCATAGGCTACATACACCGTGCATTTGAAAAAATTGCCGAGCACCGCCCGTTTTATCAGATAACCCCACTTACGGATAGGCTTAACTACTGTTCATCACCCATAAATAACATGGGCTGGCACATGACGGTTGAAAAACTGCTGGACATACAAATGCCAAAACGTGTTGATTACATGCGTGTAATTATCATGGAACTGGCCCGTATTGCCGATCATATTATTTGTAACGGTGTATTGGGTGTTGATACCGGCGCTTTCACAGGCTTCCTGTACATGATGGAGCATCGCGAAGAAATTTACGAGATCTACGAAGAAATTTGCGGCTCGCGTTTAACAACAAACATTGGCCGTATAGGCGGTTTCGAACGTAACTTTAACCACATAGCATTCGCCAAGATTAAAAGGTTTTTGGTGAGGTTCCCAGTGGTACTGCGCGAATTTGAAGCCCTGTTTAATCGTAACCGCATCTTTGTCGATCGTACTAAAGATGTTGCGGCCGTTACCGCAGCCGATGCATTAAGCTACAGCTGGAGCGGCCCAATCTTGCGTGCGACAGGTGTTGATTATGACGTGCGCGCCATGGAGCCGTACTCATCTTACGAAGATTTTGACTTTGAAGTACCTGTTGGCGAGAACGGCGACGTTTACAGCCGCTTTTTGGTACGTAACGAAGAAATGTGGCAAAGCCTGCGCATTATAGAGCAAGCGCTTGCCAAAATAGAAAAAGAACCAACCGATATATTCCACGCGGATGTGCCGGCATTTTACCTGCCTCCAAAAGAGGAAGTATATAATAACATGGAAGCTTTGATCTATCACTTTAAAATTGTGATGGGCGAGGTGGATACCCCTAATGCCGAGGTTTACCACGCGGTTGAAGGTGCAAACGGCGAATTAGGCTTTTACCTCATCAATGATGGTGGCCGCTCGCCGTACCGCTTACACTTCCGCAGGCCAAGTTTCATCAATTACCAGATGTATGCGCCAATGAGCAAGGGTATGTTATTATCTGATGCTATTATTAACATGAGTAGTTTAAACGTTATAGCCGGAGAGTTAGATGCTTAGTGTACAGGATACCAATACACCGGTAACATTTTCGCCGGAATTGCTCAGCAAGTTTGCTGACGTAGTTAGCCGTTACCCTGCGGGGAAACAAAAATCGGCCCTGTTGCCTATTCTGCATTTGGTGCAGGCCGGGTTTGGCTGGACCAGCGTACCCGCAATGGATAAAGTTGCCGAATATCTTGCTATCCAACCGATAGAGGTTTATGAGGTTGCATCCTTTTATACCATGTACTTTTTAAAGCCGCAAGGCAAGTACATGTTAGAGGTTTGCCGTACCGGCCCTTGCGAAATTGTAGGCGCAACGCCAATAATGGAGCATATTGAAAAAACACTTGGTGTACCCGAAGGTGACGTTACCCCCGATGGCTTATTTAGCTGGAGAGGCGTAGAGTGCCTTGCTGCCTGTGGCTTTGGCCCGGTGTTGCAAATTGGCCCCGAGTACACTTTTTACGAGAACTTAACCACCGAATCTGTTGATAAACTGATTGGTGATTTAAAGCAAAAAGGTAATAACTAACATGAAAGACAGAATAAGGCTTACCACCTGGGACATCGCATTATTAGCAGGTATCCTGCTTTATATAACGGTACAAATGCCCGAGCGTTATAGCCTGATAGTTGGTTTAACAACTGTTCTGATACTTACAAATTGTATAAAAAATCATATAGCTGCTTATAAATTTAGCGGTAAAATATATTAGTAATGGCACGTAAATTACTTTTAGAACATATAAACGTACCCGGCATCAATACATTTGATGTTTACCGCTCAAAAGGCGGTTACGCCGCTGTTGAAAAAGCCCTGAAAACCTTAACACCCGATGAAGTGGTGGAAGAGGTTAAAAAATCGGGCTTGCGCGGCCGTGGTGGTGCAGGTTTCCCTACCGGGATGAAATGGAGCTTTTTAGCAAAGCCGGAAGGTGTTGAGCGTTACCTGGTTTGTAACGCCGATGAATCTGAACCCGGTACTTTTAAAGACCGTTATTTAATGACTCATATCCCTCACTTGTTAATTGAGGGGATGATAGTAGCCAGCTTTGCACTGGGTGCAAAAACATCATACATATACGTACGCGGCGAAATGATGCCGCAGATCCGGATCCTGGAAAAGGCAATTGCCGAAGCAAAAGCAAAAGGATTTTTAGGTAAAAATATTTTAGGTACCGATTACAGCCTGGAGCTTTATGTACAACCGGGTGGTGGTGCTTACATCTGTGGTGAAGAAACCGCTTTGTTAGAATCATTGGAAGGTAAACGTGGTAACCCAAGAATAAAACCTCCGTTCCCGGCTATTGCGGGTTTGTATGGCTGCCCAACGGTAGTAAACAATGTAGAATCAATAGCAGCTGTTGTGCCTATCATTAACGAAGGTGGCGACGAGTATGCGAAATTAGGTATCGGCCGCAGTACCGGTACCAAACTGATCTCTGCAGGTGGTAACTTACGCAAACCGGGTGTTTACGAAATTGACCTTGGCCTGCCGGTTGAAGAGTTTTTATACAGCGACGAATATTGCGGTGGTATCGCCAACGGCAAACGTTTAAAAGCGGTTGTTGCGGGTGGTTCATCTGTACCTATCCTGCCTGCTAACCTGTTCCTGAAAACCATTAATAACGAACCCCGCTTAATGAGCTATGAATCATTAGCCGATGGTGGTTTTGTTAGCGGTACCATGATGGGATCTGGTGGGTTTATAGCTTATGATGAAGACCAATGTATTGTACGTAATACATGGAACTTCGCTCGTTTCTATCATCATGAAAGCTGCGGACAATGTTCGCCTTGCCGAGAAGGTACCGGTTGGATGGAAAAAGTTTTACATCGCCTGGAATATGGTCACGGTAAAATGAGCGACATGGACCTGTTGATTGATGTATCAAAGAAAATTGAAGGTAATACCATTTGTCCGCTTGGTGACGCGGCAGCATGGCCTGTAGCCAGCGCTATCCGCCACTTTAGGGATGAGTTTGAATGGCATGTAACCAACCCATCTGCTGCATTGAGTGGTAATTACGGCATTGCACATTATGCTGATCCGCTACCAACACCAGAGCCGGTAGCATAATAAATACTGAATAATAATCGCCGCAGGGTGACAAAAATATAAAAAGACGAAAGTCAAATGAAGGTAACGATAGACGGATTTCCTATTGAAGTAGAAGCCGGGACAAGCATCCTGAACGCCGCGAGGCTGATTGGGGGCGATATTGTTCCGCCTGCTATGTGCTATTACTCCAAGCTGGAAGGCACCGGCGGTAAATGCCGTACCTGTTTGGTGCAGGTAACTAAAGGGTCTGAAAAAGACCCTCGCCCTATGCCAAAGCTGGTAGCAAGCTGCCGCACAACCGTAATGGATGGTATGGAAGTGAAAAACATCACTTCGCCGGAGGTTATTGAGGCACGCAAAGGCGTGGTAGAGATGTTATTGATCAACCACCCGTTAGATTGCCCTGTGTGCGACCAGGCCGGTGAGTGCCATCTGCAAGATCTGGGTTACGAACACGGCGCGGCTAAAACCCGTTACGAGTTTGACCGCCGTACATTTGAAAAAATAGACATTGGCGATAAAATTCAACTGCACATGACGCGCTGCATCCTTTGCTACCGTTGCGTATTTGTTGCCGACCAGATAACCGATCACCGCATCCATGGTATTTTAAACCGTGGCGATCATTCAGAAATTTCCACTTATATCCAAAAAGCAGTTGATAACGATTTCTCCGGAAACGTAATTGACGTTTGCCCTGTAGGTGCTTTAACCGATAAAACTTTCCGTTTTAAAAATCGTGTTTGGTTTACAAAGCCGGTTGAGGCACATCGCGAATGCGAGAACCCAAAATGCTGTGGTAAAGTTACCTTATGGTACAAAGGCGAGGATGTTATCCGTGTAACCGCGCGTAAAGATGAGTACGGCGAAGCAGAAGAATTTATCTGTAACACCTGCCGTTTTGATAAAAAGAAAACCAGTGACTGGGTGATAGAAGGCCCGCGTAAAGTATCGCACAAATCTGTTATCAACTCAAACCACTATGATACGCTTCACCCGCTGCCGGTTGTTAAAACCAACCCGGTATTGATGGAAGCGAATAAAGAACAATTTGAAAGGGAGACACGCCTGTAATGGAATTAGCAGACATTGCCATAAAATTTGGCCTCATCATTATTATATTCCTGATAAGCCTGGTAGTAGCCATGTATTCTACCTATGCCGAGCGCAAAATAGCGGCATTTTTCCAGGACAGGATTGGTCCTAACCGTGCAGGCCCGTTTGGTATTTTACAGCCACTGGCTGATGGTGCCAAAATGTTCATGAAGGAAGAGATCATCCCTACGAATGCAACACCATTCCTGTTCATAGTTGGCCCTTCGTTAGCTATCCTTACCGCATGTATTGGTTCGGCAGTTATTCCTTGGGGACAAGATCTTGTTATCGGCGGTAAAGTTATCCCGTTACAGGTTACAGATATTAACGTAGGTATCCTTTATATATTTGGTGTAGTATCATTAGGCGTTTACGGCGTAATGATAGGCGGCTGGGCATCAAACAATAAATACTCTTTATTAGGCGCTATCCGCGCGGCCTCGCAAAACATCAGCTACGAAATTTCGATGGGGCTTTCTATCATTGCCCTGTTATTGGTTACCGGTACATTAAGCCTTGGCGAAATTGCCCAGCAGCAACATGGCTGGCACTGGAACGTGATCTACCAACCGGTGGGTTTTATCCTGTTCCTGGTTTGTGCTTTTGCTGAAACCAACCGTACACCGTTCGATTTACCGGAGTGTGAAACTGAGCTTGTTGGTGGTTACCATACCGAGTATTCGTCGATGAAACTTGGTTTTTACCTGTTTGCCGAGTATATCAACATGTTCATTTCATCGGCAGTGATGGCAACCCTTTACTGGGGTGGTTATAACTACCCGGGGATGGATTGGGTTACCGCGCATGTTGGCCCGGTTATAGGCCCGCTAATTGGTACAGCTGTATTTTTTGCCAAGATCTTCGCGTTCATCTTCTTCTTTATGTGGGTACGCTGGACAATCCCGCGTTTCCGTTACGATCAGTTGATGGACCTGGGCTGGAAGATATTGATACCTTTAGCCATCGCTAATATTGTTGTTACCGGTATTGTTATTACTTTATTTAATTAGAGAGAGGTTATTTTCAATGGAATCATTAAGTAATAAAAAGAAGCAACTAACAGTTAAGCCGCTCAATTTTTGGGAGAGGGCTTACCTGCCTGCTATAGTGAGCGGCTTAGCCATCACCATGAAGCACTTCTTTAAAAAACCGGTTACTATAGCCTATCCTGATGTAAAACGCGAGTTTTCTGAAAACTATCGTGGCCTGCACTCGCTTAAACGCGATGAAAATGGTGCCGAACGTTGTACCGCTTGTGGCCTTTGTGCGCTATCGTGCCCTGCCGAAGCGATCACGATGCAAGCTGCAGAGCGCCAGAAGGGTGAGGAGAACTTATACCGCGAAGAAAAATACGCTGCCGTTTACGAGATAAACATGTTGCGTTGTATTTTCTGCGGATTATGTGAAGAGGCCTGCCCTAAAGAAGCAATATACCTGGACGGCGACATTGTACAATCAGATTACCTGCGTAAAGATTTTATTTACGGTAAGGACAAATTAGTAGAGGCACCTTTAAATCAATAACAGAAGTTTTATACCTTTGCCCAGCTATTTAAGCAAGCAAAAGTATATTGTAAAATATAAACATGAGTACATTTTACTTCATCGCGTTTTTATCCATATTCTTTTCAATACTGGTTATTTCTGCAAAAAACCCGGTGCATAGCATACTGTACCTTATACTTACCTTTTTTACCTTCACCATCCATTATATATTAATGAATGCCCAGTTCCTGGCTATCGTAAACTTTATTGTTTATATGGGTGCGATACTGGTATTGTTCTTATATACGCTGATGCTGATAAACCTGAATAAGGAGAGCGAGCCCGTTAAGCCATTTATGGTGAAGATAGCCGCGGTATTTGGTGGTGGCATACTGGCCGTAGCATTGGTATCGTCATTAAAATCATTAGGCGTGTCAGACCCGGTGGTATTAAAGAACCCCGAGCTTGGCCTGGTGAAAAACCTTGGTAAAGTATTATTCCACGAATTTTTGTTGCCATTTGAGGTATCGTCGGTATTGCTGTTATCGGCAATGGTAGGCGCGGTATTGCTGGCAACAAAAGACCCTAAAGAACCAAAAGCAACCATCTGATGGAAAGTTTAACCCAAACCATTCAAGCGGTACCGCTTAACCACTACATTTTATTAAGCACTATCATATTTTCGATAGGGGTGATGGGTGTTTTATTACGCCGTAACGCCATCGTTATATTTATGTCGGTTGAGCTGATGCTTAACTCGGTTAACCTGCTGCTTACCGCGTTTTCGGTTTACCGTGGCGATGCAGCCGGCCAAGTATTTGTATTTTTTATTATGGCCCTGGCCGCTGCAGAAGTTGCAGTAGGGCTGGCTATAATCGTAATGATATACCGCAATACCAACAGTATCGATATTAACGTACTGAACAGGTTGAAGTGGTAGGCCCCACTCAAACCCTCCCCGGAAGGGAGGGCCTTAGAAAAGGCAAGCGATTTTTGAAACGAGTATTATACAATTTAAAAAATAAAAAGTCTCTCCGCTAACCAGCGGAGGAGATTTAGAAGGGGCTTATGGACAATTTGATCTGGCTTATTCCTGTACTACCCTTAGCCGGTTTTGTTATTAACGGACTGGGGCGCAATACCCTGTCTAAAGGTATTATCGGTGCTATCGGTAGCTTATTGGTATTGGTTGCATTTGGTTTAAGTGTTGCTACTTTCTTCCAAATAAAAAACTCGGGCGTGCCTGTAGAGGTAAACCTGTTCGATTGGATCTCGGTTGGTAGCTTCCACATCCCTTTTGCATTCCTGGTAGATCAGCTAAGCTCCATTATGCTGCTGATCATTACAGGTGTGGGTTTCCTGATCCACCTGTATTCAATTGGCTATATGCAGGGTGATAATGGCTTCGGTAAGTTTTTTGCTTACTTAAACCTGTTCGTATTCTTCATGCTGCTGCTGGTAATGGGTAGCAACTATGTGGTGATGTTTATTGGTTGGGAAGGTGTAGGCTTATGCTCGTACCTGCTTATCGGGTTCTGGTATACAAACCCAAGTTATGCGGATGCTGCTAAGAAAGCATTTGTGATGAACCGTATTGGTGACCTTGGCTTTTTGCTGGGCATTTTCTTACTGGTAAACACATTCGGCAGCACAAACTTTGCTGACATTTTCCCTAAAGCGCCGGGTGCGGTTGCTGCAGGCGCGCCAATAGTATTAATTACCTTATTGTTATTTGTAGGTGCGGTTGGTAAATCGGCACAGTTACCGTTGTTTACCTGGTTGCCCGATGCGATGGCCGGCCCAACCCCGGTATCGGCCTTGATCCACGCGGCAACAATGGTTACAGCAGGTATCTACATGATAGCTCGCTCAAACATCCTGTTCACGCTTGCGCCGGATACCATGGAAGTTATCGCCATCATCGGCTTGGCCACCGCGGCGTTTGCAGCATTGATCGCCTTGACACAAACTGATATAAAGAAAGTACTGGCCTATTCAACCGTATCGCAATTAGGTTATATGTTTTTGGGTTTAGGCGTTGGCGCTTACACCGGTGCATTCTTCCACGTGTTAACGCACGCGTTTTTTAAAGCACTACTGTTCCTGGGTGCGGGTTCTGTTATCCACGCCATGGGCGGTGAGCAGGATATGCGCAAAATGGGCGGCTTAAAAAGTAAGATAGGTATTACCTTTTGGACCATGCTGGTTGGTACTATTGCTATCGCGGGTATCCCTCCATTCTCGGGTTTCTTTTCAAAAGACGAAATTTTGGCCGCGGCCTTTGCGAATAGCACAACGTTTTATGTAGTAGGTGTTATTACTGCTGGTTTAACCTCGTTCTACATGTTCAGGATGATGTACCTAACCTTTTGGGGTAAATTCCGCGGCACACATGAGCAAGAACACCACTTGCACGAGTCGCCTGCAAACATGACCATCCCATTAATCGTGTTGGCTATACTATCTGCCGTTGCAGGTATGATAGGCGTACCGGCAGTTATGGGTGGCCACCACGAATTAGGCGCTTACCTTGCACCGGTATTTGAGGCATCACACAAAATACTTGGCGAACACGAATTAAGCCATAGTACCGAATGGATCCTGATGGCAGTATCTGTAGGCATTGCGTTGGCAGCCTTAGGTTATGCCTACAGCAAATACGTTAGCGGCGCGCATGTGCCGGTATCTGATGAAGAAGAACGCCCTACATTGGCAAACCTGTCGTACCATAAATTCTATATTGACGAATTATACGATAAGATCATTCGCAAGCCATTGGATGCCATATCGGTATTCTTTTATAAAGTGGTTGAGCTTTTGGGTATCGACGGCTTTGTGAACGGCTTGGGTAAAGGAACATTAGAAACGAGTAACGGCCTGCGCCTGTTGCAAACAGGTAATGTAGGTTTCTACATATTTATGATGGTGGTGGGCATTATTGCCATTTTGTTGTACAGTTTAATTAAAATATAAGCGCTTAGCGTTTAACATATAAAATGACGGTTAGTATTTTACTTTTTTTACCGGTTTTGGCAGCACTATTAGTGCTGTTAGTTAAGAACGAGGCTGCAAAGCACGCGGCATTATTTTTCGCTGTAATAGAGCTTGGCTTGGCCGGCTATTTCCTTGCGGGGTTTGTGCCCGATGCATCTGTACAGTATGGCCTTGACTTACCGTGGATCCCTCAAATGGGTGTTTACTTTAAGGTGGGTATCGATGGCATTAGCATGGTAATGGTTTTATTGACCACTGTGCTTGTCCCGCTTATTATCCTTACTACCTACAAACATGAGTACAAGAACGCTAAAGCATTTTACGCGCTTATCCTGTTTATGCAGGCCGGTTTGTTAACCGTATTTACCGCGTTAGATGGTTTCTTATTCTATGTAGGCTGGGAAGCAGCGTTGATTCCTATTTACTTTATTTGTGCATTGTGGGGCGGCGAGAACCGCATCCGGATCAACATTAAGTTCTTCATTTACACCTTTGCCGGTTCGTTGTTTATGCTGTTGGGTATCATTTACCTGTACCTGCAAACGCCAAATAAGCTTTATGATATAAACGGCTTTTACAATTTAAGCTTAACACTAACACAACAATCCTGGGTATTCTGGGCGTTCTTTATTGCTTTCGCTATCAAAATGCCTTTGTTCCCGTTCCATACCTGGCAGCCCGATACATATACCGAAGCGCCATCGGCCGGTACCATGATGTTATCTGGTATCATGCTAAAAATGGGGATCTATGGTGTTATCCGCTGGTTAATCCCGAATGCGCCCGCAGGCTTCCTGCAATGGCAAAACCTGGTAATGATACTGTCGGTTATTGGTGTTGTTTACGCATCACTGATCGCATTTAAGCAAATCGACGGTAAGCGTTTGGTAGCTTATTCATCTATTGCGCACGTTGGCTTAATAGCCGCGGGTATCTTCGCCTGGACAACACAGGGTGTGCAAGGTGCAATGATCCAAATGCTTAGTCACGGTATTAATGTTGTGGGGATGTTCTTTATCTGGGATATCATCAGCCGCCGTTTAAATACCCGCGACATCAGCCAGATGGGTGGCATCGCTAAAGTGGCGCCAAATTTTTCTATCGCATTTTTAATTATCCTTTTAGGAACTGTTGCCCTGCCATTAACTAATGGTTTTGTAGGCGAGTTTTTATTATTGAAAGGTGTATTTAACTATAACATTTGGTTTGCAGCGATTGCAGGTTTAACCATAATATTTGGCGCGGTTTACATGCTGCGTATGTACAAGAACGTAATGCAGGGCGAAGCCAACGAGCTAACGTTAACGTTTACCGACATTGCCGGTTCAGAGAAACTGGTGCTGGGTATCATCTGTGTGCTGATCATCGCCATTGGCGTGTATCCGCAACCTATCCTGCATATATCAGAAGCTGCGGTAACCAATTTGGTGAACACCGTAAGTGCTAAATTTAACAACGGAGGCTTTTAGAATTTATATATGACTACGCTAATAATCATATCTGTTTTACCCATTATATTATTGTACCTGGGTTTATATAAAGTTCAGAAAGCTTTATTGCCGGTAACCATTATTGGTTTGCTGATAGCTTTAGGTGCAGCAGTTGCACAATGGAATAACAACGCCGTACCAATTTACAGCGGCATGATGTTGTTCAACAACTTCTCGGTTGCATTTTCTGTTGTGAGTATCGTGTCCACTATCCTGATCCTTTTATTATCTAAAGGATACTTCGAAAAAATAAGCAACCATATTGCGGAATATTACGCCATCATCTTGTTCTCATTAGCGGGAATTATCGTCATGGTATCGTACCACAACCTGGTGATGATGTTCATCGGTATCGAGATCATGTCGGTAAGTTTATATATCCTCGCAGGTATTCGTAAGAGCGATTTTGCGTCAAACGAGGCCGCTTTAAAGTACTTTTTGATGGGTGCATTTTCAACAGGTTTCCTGTTGTTTGGTATCACTTTGATCTACGGTTCATCAGGCTCGTTCGACTTGGATACCATCCGTGAATGGGTTGTTACCCATCCCCGTAACATCGACCCAATGTTTTACACGGGTATATTATTGATCATTGTTGGCCTTTGCTTTAAGGTAGGTGCGGCACCGTTCCATTTCTGGACGCCGGATGTTTACGAAGGCGCACCTTCGCTGATTACCTTGTTCATGTCTACCGTGGTTAAAGTGGCTGGTTTTGCGGCATTCCTGCGCCTATTCGCGGCTTGCTTTTCAACCATCGCCGCATTTTGGACGCCGGTATTATTGGCTATAACCATCGCTACCCTGTTCATTGGTAACATTACTGCCCTATATCAACAAAGCTTTAAACGTATGATGGCTTTTTCGAGTATATCACACGCGGGTTACCTATTGTTCGCTATTGTGGCCTTAGGTGCAGGTTCGGCTAATTCGATATTTGTTTACGCTACGGCTTATTCTATCGCATCTATCATCGCCTTTGGCGCATTAATATTGGTGAGGCAACAAACCGGCAGCGATAACTTTGAAGGCTTTAACGGCCTGGCTAAGAAAAACCCTTTTCTGGCATTGGTACTTACCGTAAGTATGCTATCATTAGCGGGGATCCCGTTAACGGCTGGTTTTATTGGTAAGTTCTTTATGTTTAGCGGTGCTTTGGCACAATACAATACCTGGTTGGTAATAGTTGCGGTGGTAAATGCTATCATTAGTATCTTCTACTATTTCAGGGTTATAATAGCCATGTACTTCCGTACTGTCGAGCGTGCCGAGGTTGAAGTACCTGCTTACTACAAATTTGTGTTAGGCTTTTCTGCTATCGCGACCATCGCTATAGGCGTTTACCCGTCGTTTATATCCACCCTAATTTAATTAATAAAGCCTCACCCCAACCCTTTCCGAAGGAAAGAAAGGTGAAAAATGAAATAAGGCACTCTCCTTCGGAGAGGAATAGGTGAGGCTAATTTGATTTAATATTTGTAGTTTTACGGATATAGTTAATGGAAAACTTTTGGGAACACCTTCAAAATTTAACCGACGCACAGTCTATTTTAAGCAGTGGTGGGTTTTACCTGTTGCTTATAGTAGTATATGCTGAAACCGGTTTGTTTTTTGGTTTCTTTTTACCCGGCGATTATTTGCTGTTCCTGGCAGGGTTGTTAAGCGCGGCGGGTATCATCCATGTTCCTATTTATACACTGGTACTTTCGCTTATAGGCGCGGGTATTTTGGGTAATTATACAGGCTATTGGTTTGGTTATCGAACGGGGCCGGTACTGTTCAGCAAGAACGATTCGTTCTTTTTTAAGAAGCGTTACATAACTGTTGCCGAAGCGTTTTATGCTAAATACGGAGGCATGGCTTTGATTTTAGGCAGATTTTTCCCTATAGTTAGGACTTTTGCCCCTATATTTGCAGGTGTTGTTAAAGTAGATATTAAAAAATTTACCGTTTACAATATAATAGGCAGCGTTGCCTGGGTAACAACCCTAACATTAGCCGGTTATTTTTTGGGCAAGCGCTTCCCCGAGTTAAAAGACTATCTGCAGTACATTGTACTCGGATTAATAATAATTACAACAATTCCGCTGATTATTGCTTTTGTGAAAAGACAATACGAAAAATCAAAAGACGAATAGAATTTTAAATATATATACATGAGCACACAACACCCCTGGCATCAGGTTTCACCGGGTGATAATATTCCTGAGATAGTAAACGCGATAATTGAGATACCAAAAGGTTCTAAAGCAAAATACGAAATAGATAAAGATTCGGGCCTGTTAAAGTTAGACAGGGTTTTATTTTCATCGGTAATGTATCCGGCCAACTATGGCTTTATCCCGCAAACCTATTGCGATGATAATGACCCTTTGGATATCCTTGTACTTTGTTCTATAGATGTTTTCCCGATGTCAATCATCGAGGCAAAAGTAGTAGGCGTTATGCATATGGTTGATAACGGTGAGCAGGATGACAAGATCATCGCGGTAGCAAAAAACGACATGTCGGTTAATTACATTAACGACCTTGCCGAATTGCCGCCACACGCTATGAAAGAGATTGTACGCTTTTTTAGCGATTACAAAGTGCTGGAAGGCAAGAACGTAACCATTGAGCATTTGCTGGGCGTACGTTATGCACACAAAGTAATTCAAGAAGGTTTAGATCTTTATAAGTCTACCTTCCCCGATCACAAATAAAACAATAAATGGACCCCGGACCTTACGAAATTAGTGCCTTCTATATTTTCCTTACCATATTCCTGGTATTGCTAAACGGATTTTTCGTGGCAGCAGAATTTGCCATTGTGAGGGTACGAGGCTCGCAAATTGAATTAAAGGCTAAATCCGGCAGCGGTGTAGCTAAAGTTGCAAGGGGCATTTTACATAATTTAGATGGTTACCTGGCTGCCACGCAGTTGGGTATTACCATTGCATCACTGGGGCTTGGTGTTGTGGGCGAGGGCGTAGTCACAAACATCGTACTGCGTGCATTCTTGGGTATGGGTATTACGCTTACTCCGGGCTTTATTACTGCCAGTCACGTTTTGTCATTCGTGGCTATTACCGTCTTACATATTGTATTCGGCGAGCTTGCACCAAAATCATTAGCTATTCAAAAATCGGTACGCACAACATTGGCGGTATCATTGCCATTGAGGTTTTTCTTCGTGGTGTTCCGCCCGTTCATCTGGTTGCTTAACGGTTTTGCCAACTTCATCCTGAAACTATTTGGAATAAACACCTTAGAAGGTGGCGAGGCGCATCACTCATCAGAAGAGTTGCAGTTTTTGCTTGACCAGGGTAAAGAAACCGGCGCATTGGATTCTAACGAGCACGAGCTGATCCAGAACGTATTTGATTTTAACGAACGCGTGGTTAAGAACATCATGGTGCCCCGTACCAAAATATCTGGTATTGAATTGGATACCAGCAAGGAAGTACTTTTAGAAATATTAATAACTGAAGGTTACTCCAGGATGCCGGTGTTTGACGAGGTGATAGATAAGATTGTAGGTATTGTACACGCGAAAGATATTTTACCGTTGCTTGCCCGTGGCGAACAGATTGTATTGAAAGACATTATTCGCAAGCCATACTTTATCCCAGAAACCAAAAAAATTAATGATCTGATGGCTGAACTGCAGCAAAAACGCATCCAGATAGCCATTGTATCTGATGAGTTTGGAGGTACTGCTGGCATGGTTACGTTGGAAGACATTGTTGAAGAATTAGTCGGCGAGATCCAGGATGAGTTTGACGAAGAGAAACCTATTGTTGAAAAGCTGAACGACCGCGAGTTTGTGGTTAATGCGCTTGCGCCGATCTACGACGTAAACGAGCATCTGCCGCATGACCTGCCAGAGGATGGCGATTTTGATACTGTATCAGGCTGGTTAGGCCATATCTTTGGTAAGATCCCTGATGTGGGCGAGCAAAAAGAGAGCAACGGATACAACATTACGGTGCTAAAAAAATCTGACCAGAACATAGAATCTGTAAAGCTGGAGCTGCTGATAAACGAAGAGGACGCTGTAGATTTACATTAGTATCGAGTAGTTAGTATTATGATATACTACTTCTAAAAATCTTGATACCTGGTACTAAATACTTGATATTAAAAAAGAAAAATGCAGCTTTTTTATACACCAGATATCGACCCAACTTTATCCCAATACTTTTTAAGCGAAGAAGAAAGCAAGCATGCCGTGCGCGTGTTACGCCTTAATATTGGCGATGCGGTTACGCTGATAGATGGCAAAGGCGGTTTGTACAAAGCCGAGATAAAAGATGCGCACCCGAAGCGCACCATCCTGCAAATAAATTCGGTTACTGCCGAATTTAACAAACGCAATCATTACCTGCACATCGCTATAGCGCCAACCAAAAATTTAGACAGGATAGAGTGGTTTTTAGAAAAAGCTACCGAGATAGGTATCGATGAGATCTCGCTTATTATCTGCCAGCGCTCGGAGCGTAAGGAGGCCAAGGTAGAGCGTTTAGATAAGATTATCACATCTGCAATTAAACAATCTATCAAGGCATATCACCCAATACTAAATGCCCCGGTTAATTTAAACCAATTTTTAAAGCAACCGTTCTACGGGCAAAAGTTTATTGCCCATTGTGATGATGGTGAAAAAGTGGAGCTTGCACAATCTATAGAGAAGCAAAACCGTTACTTGATACTGATTGGCCCAGAAGGTGATTTTAGCCCGTCGGAAGTGGATGCCGCTTTGCAGAATGGATATAAAGCCATAACTTTAGGTGAAAGCCGCTTACGTACCGAAACGGCAGCACTTGAAGCTTGCTTTGAGGTGAATTTTTTAAACCGATAAATGAGAAGATCTGTTTTTGTTGTCGCAGCCTTTACCATGATGCTTTGCATCAATAGCTTTACCGCGCCGTCATACAAAATGGGCAGGCTTAAATACAACGGCGGCGGCGATTGGTATGGTGACCGCACAGCACTCATAAACCTCATTAAATTTTGTAACGATAACCTGAAGACCAACTTCCAGCCGGAAGAAGAAGTGGTTGAGGTAGGCAGTGACCAGATCTATAACTATCCATTTATATTTATGACCGGCCACGGTAACGTGATTTTTAGTGACCAGGAAGCACGCAACCTGCGCAAATATTTAACCGGTGGTGGGTTTTTGCATATTGATGATAATTATGGGTTCGATAAGTTTATTCGCCCGCAAATGAAAAAGGTATTTCCGGAGTTAGACTTTGTGGAACTACCAACTAACTATGCTATCTATGAACAGAAATATAGTTTTCCAAATGGCTTGCCAAAGATTCACGAGCATGATGGAAAACGCCCGCAAGGCTTCGGGCTGATCTACAAAGGCCGCCTGGTGTGTTTTTACACTTTTGAGTGCGACTTAGGTAACGGCTGGGAAGATTATGGCACTTACGCCGGCGATAGCCAGGAGGAGCGTTTAAAAGCCCTTAAGATGGGCGCAAATCTTATTCAATATATTTTCACCAAGTAGCACAAGGCATTCTGTAAATTCTTAAATCCTGAAAATTCTGATCACATGTACAAAATAAAGGTTAATACGAAGCACGATTTTGAGGTAGATAGAAAAGCTGACTCGCTTACCGTTAATGGCGAAACCATTAACGCGGATATAAAGCAATTGAATGATCTGCTGTATCATGTTATTAACGAGAACGGATCATATAACGCAGAGGTAGTAAGCTTTGATCGCGAAGCAAAAACCGCCGAGATAAAGGTGAATAACAACACCTATACCGTTGCCGCGAAAGATCAGTTTGATGTATTGCTGGACAAGATGGGCCTAAGCAATTTAATGACCGCTAAAGTAAGCGACATAAAAGCCCCTATGCCCGGCCTGGTATTAAAGGTACTGGTAGAAGAAGGCGCCGAAATTAAAAAGGGCGATAATCTATTTATATTGGAAGCTATGAAGATGGAGAATATTATTAAAGCCCCCGCTGATGTTACCGTCAAAACCATCAAAATAAAACCGGGTGATAAAGTTGAAAAAGGACAGATATTAATGATGTTCTAACTATTACAATTCGCCCAATTTCATTAAAGCATAAAATAGCCCGGTACAATGCAGTGCCTGGGCTATTTTATTATCGGCCAGTAGTTGCCTTACTTCGGCTATGGTATATTCTTCTACTACTATACGTTCGTGCTCGTCAAGCTGTTGTTCCTGTACTTTTTTGCCGCCTTTGGCCAGGTAACAAAAGGTTTTATTATTAGCGGTTGATGGATTGGCATACACAGTGCTGATCAGTTCAACCTCGTTAAACTGGTATCCCGTTTCTTCCAGCAACTCGCGGCGCATCCCCTCTTCCGGGTTCTCGCCATCTTCTATAACACCGCCGGGAATTTCCAGCGATACGATATTAGCGGCATGCCTGTATTGGCGCACCATCAAAATCTTATTATCCTCGGTAAGCGCTACGGCATTGGCCCAGTTAGGGTATTCTAAAACGTAGTAATCGTCTACTATAGTACCATCGGGCATTTCGCATTTATCGCTACGCAATGTAGCCCAGGGGCCTTTATGTATATATTGTGATGAACAGATTGTCCAGTTAAGTTTGCTCATGAGGATATAAAAATGCCAATTGGAATTACTCCGAGTCAATAAATTGTTGCTCTTGTTAGAATTTTGAATTTGCTTTTTAGATTTTTTAAACTCTACCAGCTACCACTGCTTCCGCCACCGCCGCCGCTTCCGCCGCCAAAGCCGTCGAAACCACCACCGCCGCCGCTTCCGCCGCCAAAGCCGTCGAAACCACCACCGCCGCCGCCACCCCAATCGCTACCGCTGCTACGGCCACCACCGCTACCGCCAAGTAAATTACCTGCCAGGAACCACCAGAACGGGCTTGCGCCGCCGCGGCCACCAATGATACGGCCACCGCCGCCGCCACCGCCGCGTTTGCTGAATATAAAGATGAGTATTACCACAACGATGATTATGATGAACCCAATAGGGCTGCCATCTCCTTTTGTTTTTATTTTGTGGGTGTCGGCTTTGTATTCGCCTTTCATGGCTTTCATGATATCATCCGTAGCGGCATCCAACCCACCGTAATAATCTGCCAATTTAAAACGCGGTTTCATATCATTCTGGATGATCTGCTGAGTGGTGATATCGGGCAAGGCACCTTCAGCGCCATAGCCGGTCTGGATGGCCATCTTGCGGTCGTTCAAGGCAACTAAAACTAAAATGCCGTTGTTTTTTTCTTTTGTGCCGATACCCCATTTCCGCAATAGCTCAACGCCATATTGGTTAATGTCGTAATCGCCGGTAGATTTGATGATCACTACCGCTATTTGTGTGCTGGTAGAATCATTATAGGCATTCAGCTTGTTTTCAAGTTTTATCTTGTCGGATGCTGATAGTGTGTTGGTATAATCGGTAACCAGGGTTCCCGATTTTTCCGGGATATCTTGCGAAAAGGCGGTTGCGATGCATAGCATCAGCCCCAGCCATAATATTGTTTTCTTTAACATCATTTGTTGTTAATTGCCATCCATAAAGGCGATATCATCGGGCAGTTGATTCTTATCATTAAGCAAATGCGGGAAGTATTTTTGCAGGTGCTCGCCCGCTTCTTTTATCCCTGTAATGATGCCTTCTACCAGGTTGCCGTACTTAAAATGGTTTAGCATGCTTTCTTTTGTGGTATCCCAAAAATCGCCAGGCACCACGCTGTTTATACCGGCATCGCCAATGATGGCAAACTTACGGTCGACCGTGGCTACGTAAATAAGCACACCATTACGCAGCTTGGTTTTATGCATTTCCAGTTGGGCAAAATACTTAGCGGCACGGTCAAGCGGGTCGTCGCTACAGGTTTTTTCCATGCAAACGCGCACTTCGCCGCTGGTGTTCTTTTCGGCATCGGCAACAGCCTGTTGTATGCGTTGCTGCTCCTCTTCGGTAAATACGGCCATATTTGATTTGTGATTACTCAGATTATTGGTTGCAATTGCGCGGATTATAAAAAATGATTACACCGCTTAATAAGCAATCGGTGCAATCATCCTCAATCGGTGAGATCTTAGAAAGAAACTTTTGGCGCTTTATCAGAACCGGCTTCGCTTTGGAAATAGCCTTTTTCTGAAAAACCGAATAATTTAGCAGTAATGTTAGCCGGGAACGTACGAACCTTGCTGTTGTATGTTTGTACCGACTCGTTAAAATCGCGGCGTGCTACACTAATTCGGTTCTCGGTGCCTTCTAATTGTACCTGTAAGCCCCTGAAAGCATCGTTAGCCCTAAGGGTAGGGTAGTTTTCTGATGCAACCAGTAAGCGGCCTAAAGCAGTGCTTAACTGGCCTTGTGCCTGTTGGTATTGCTGAATAGCTTCCGGTGTAAGTTTAGTAGGATCAACCTGGATAGAGGTAGCCCTTGCGCGTGCATTGGTTACTTCAGTTAAGGTTCCTTTTTCAAAATTGGCTTCGCCCTTTACGGTTGATACCAGGTTAGGTATAAGGTCGCTGCGGCGTTGGTACTGGGTTTGCACTTCGCCCCATTTGCCTTTAACGTTCTCGTCAGATTTTACCATGCCGTTGTAACTGCAGCCACCCATAAGGGCTAATACTACAACAACAGCTATTACGATAAGTAGATTTTTCATTGTGTTTGTTTGTTTATTTATGCTGATGTGAATTTACAAATTAGATTACAAAACCCATACCGTTGTTACAAAACGTAACAATTACGCCATAATGGCAATATTTGGCTTTGTAAATGTAATTAAATAGCGCTAACAAGCTATATGATTTTATATTTACAGCGTTAACGCATTACTGATCACGCATTATCATCCTAGCAATAAATGAAAAAGATATTTTCTGCTCTTTTAATTTGTACAGGTCTGCATGCAGCGGGCCAAAATACTCACGAAAATTTAGTGCAATATGTAAAGCCCATCATCGGCACGCAGCGTATGGGCCATACATACCCGGGTGCTACCGTTCCGTTTGGTATGGTGCAGCTTAGCCCCGAAACAGATACCGCCAGCTACGAATTGAATGGTAAATACAACCCCAAAGTTTACGAATACTGCGCAGGTTACCAATACGAAGATAAAACCATTGTAGGCTTTAGCCATACCCACTTTAGCGGTACAGGACACTCAGATCTAGGCGATTTTTTAATAATGCCAACTGTTGGAACTTTAAAGCTTAACCCCGGTGTTGCCGATAAACCGGGTAGCGGTTACCGCTCCGCTTTCTCGCATGCAAATGAGGTAAGCGCGGCCAACTATTACAAAGTAAAGCTTGATGCTTCAAACATTACTGCCGAGATGACAACCAGCACACGCGTTGGTTTCCACCAATACACTTTCCCGAAATCAGATCAGTCGCATATTATATTGGACCTGATGGCGGGTATCTATAACTATCCCGACAAAACCGTTTGGACGTATGTAAAGATCCTGAACGATAGTACGCTGGTAGGTTACCGCCAAACTAATGGCTGGGCACGCACCCGCAACTTATACTTTGCTATGGCTTTCAATAAAAAATTTATTCAGCATGGGTTTAAGAAATATGATAAGCGTGAAGTATACGGCGGTTTCTGGGGTAAATTCAATCAATCCAAAAACTTCCCTGAAATAGCAGGTAAGCAGATTCGGGCATACTTCGACTTTAAAACCGAAGAAGGCGAGAAGATCAAGGTCAAATTTGCATTATCATCAGTGAGCATGGATGGCGCTATGGCAAACATGCAAGCAGAAGTACCGGGCTGGGATTTTGATAAAGTTAAAAACGACGGACAAGCCCAGTGGGAAAAAGAACTGGAGAAAATTACGGTTAACGCATCGGTAGAGCGTAAGCAGGATTTTTATACCGCCATGTACCACACCATGATCAACCCGACCATTTATATGGATGTTGACGGGCAGTACAAAGGTCTCGATCAAAATATTCATAAGGCAGATGGTTTTATCAACTACACCACTTTTTCGTTATGGGATACTTACCGCGCATTGCACCCGCTGTTTAACATTATACAGCCGCAACGCAATGCCGACATGGTAAAATCGATGATGGTGCACTTTGACCAAAGCCCTGAAGGGATGTTACCGGTTTGGAGCAATTCGGCCAACGAAAACTGGTGTATGAGCGGCTACCACAGCGTATCGGTAATTGCCGATGCTGTTGTTAAGGGCAATGCGCCGTTTGATGCCGAAAAAGCTTTAACGGCTTGTGTGGCTACCGCGCGCCACCGCAGTTACGAGGGTATTGGCGAGTATATGGATAAAGGTTACATCCCCGATGAAAAAACAGGCGTATCGGTATCAAATACTTTAGAATATGCTTATGATGACTGGGCGATAGCGCAAATGGCTAAGAAATTAGGCAAGACCGACATTTACAATGAATTTATTAAACGCAGCGAAAACTATAAAAATGTTTATGACAGCAAATCGGGCTTTATGAGGCCGAGGTTGGCTGATGGCACCTTCCGCGCTAAGTTTGATCCGTTAAGTACCATTAACGAAGGTTTTATTGAAGGTAACGCCTGGAACTATACGCTATTTGCACCACAAGACCCTGCAGGTTTAATAAAACTGATGGGTGGCAACAAACGATTTGTGCCATATCTGGACTCGCTATTCACCATGAACCTGCCGGATAAATACTTTGCCGAAACGGAAGATATTACCCGTGATGGTATCATCGGTAACTATGTGCATGGTAACGAACCATCGCACCACGTGGCCTACCTGTATAACTGGACAAACCAGCCTTGGAAAACGCAGGAACGCATCCGTATGATACTACCACGCATGTACAAACCAACCCCGGATGGTTTGGGTGGTAACGATGATACTGGCCAGATGAGTGCCTGGTACATTTTTAGCTCGATGGGTTTTTACCCGGTAGCGCCCGGTTCTGTTGATTACTCTATCGGTAGCCCGTCGGTTAACAACGCAACTATACAGGTTGGCAATGGCAAAACGTTTAACATCATTGTTAAAAACCAAAACGAGAAAAACGTTTATGTGCAAAAGATGACCCTTAATGGTAAATCATATACGGCGTTGACCCTAACCCATCAGGATATTATGAACGGCGGCGAAATGGTGTTTTATATGAGTGCGAAACACAAATAGGTATCTATGTAATATCGTTTACTGAATTACGAATATTGAATGATAATTGAAAGGTGGGTAGCGAGGAGTTGCTCACCTTTTGACTTATTGATTAACCTGGCGGGCTTGCCGGATGGTAATCAATAAATCATTGTGACTTAGGCGGGTATTAGGTAATTTATCCAGCCAGGCAGTGGCGCTCTCTTACAGCTAAGCTTGTTAATTTTTCTTTCAGGATGGTACGGGCACGGTGTAAGGTAGTGCGGGATAATAATTCGCTCATACCCAATTTGCTGCCTATTTCCTGGTGAGAAAACCCCTCGATAGCGTACATGTTAAATACCGAACGGTAAGTATCCGGTAATTGCTGCACCATGTTCATCAGGTCACGGGCTTCTAAGCCATTATCATTATAGCTGGTGCTAACCGGGATGCCTTGCTCGGCAAAATCCTCAACCAAAACCACGTTTCTTGCTTTACGATAACGAGAAATAGCACTGTGTACCATAATCCGGCGGATCCAACCTTCAAGGCTTCCTTCGCCACGGTAGTTACCCATGTTTTTAAATATTTTTATAAATCCCTCCTGTAGTATATCTTGGGCTTCGTCTTTATCTTTAGCATAGCGCAGGCAAACTGCAAGCATTTTTGGCGCTAACACCTTATATAACATTTCTTGTTGCTTTCTGTCGTTACGGAGGCAACCATCCCAAAGGGTTTGTAAGCGGTTATCAACGGTAGTCATCATCTTCTTGTTGTTTAATATACAATGCCCTATGCCAAAACAGAACCAATTTTGCAACTGTCTGATTTTCAAATAAATAAAATTTAAAATAATCTTTAGGTGTACGATAGCGTACGGTTGGTGTTACGTACCCGAACGATAAACAGTTATTTTGTTTGATTGCGAACAAGTATGGATAAACCACAAAGGTGAACAGCCAACTAAAAACAGCCGATTGAATAACTATCTTTACATCAATCCGGGATAAAAACCCGGCATATAGCATGATAAAAGAAGTAGAAATTGTATGCCCTCCCGGGCAGCAGGAAGATGAAGCGGTTTTAATAAGCCTCGCTTCGGCAGCAACAAAAATTCCACAAGAGAAAATTAGTGGGATAAATATCCTGAAGCGGTCTATCGATGCCCGCGGCCGTAAGGTATTATACCGGATGCATGTACGTGTTTTTGTGGACGAGCCTGTACAAACCGAGATCTACAACCCTCAATATAAAAATGTAAAAGATGCCAAGCGGGTTATTATCGTAGGGGCCGGGCCAGCCGGGATATTTGCCGCATTGCAATGTATAGAACAAGGCTTAAAACCCATGATATTGGAACGTGGCAAAGATGTTAAGCAACGCCGCCGCGATCTGGCGAACATCAACAAACAAGGCCTGGTAAACCCCGAAAGTAATTATTGCTTTGGCGAAGGCGGGGCAGGTACCTATTCTGATGGTAAGCTTTATACCCGCAGTACCAAACGCGGCGACGTGAATGGCGTACTAAAAACCTTTGTAGCCCACGGCGCAACCGATGATATTTTGGTGGATGCCCGCCCGCACATCGGTACTAATAAACTGCCCCAAATTATTACCGCCATGCGCGAAAGTATTTTAGATGCAGGCGGCGAGGTTTTGTTTGATACAAAGGTAACCAGCCTGCTGGTGGAGTTTGGCAAAATAAAAGGCGTACAATTAGCCAATGGCGAAAAGCTTTTGGCAGATGCCGTAATACTGGCTACAGGCCACTCTGCCCATGATGTTTTCCGAATGCTGCACCACCAGGATATTTTGATTGAGGCCAAGCCTTTTGCATTAGGTGTTCGAATTGAGCATCCGCAGGAAATTATTGACCGTGCCCAATACCATTGCGAATACCGCGGGCCAGATCTGCCGCCATCTTATTATAATTTAGTGGAACAGGTGGAAGACCGCGGTGTATTCTCTTTTTGTATGTGCCCCGGTGGTATTATTGCCCCGTGTGCAACAGCACAGGATGAGATCGTAGTGAACGGCTGGAGCCCAAGCAAACGGAACAACCCATTTGCTAACTCGGGGACCGTTGTGCAGATAAATATGGAAGACGTAAAAGGGGATATGAACGACCCTTTTCGGATGCTAAATTTTCAGCAGCATGTAGAACACCTGGCTTTTAAAGCAGGCGGCGGTAACTTAGTCGCTCCCGGACAGCGCATGGTTGATTTTGTGGAAGGCCGTGTATCTATCGATCTGCCGGAGAACTCGTACCTGCCCGGTTGCAAAAGTGTTGATCTGAAAGAGGTGTTGCCCGATTGGATCCATAACCGCCTGTGCAAGGCATTGCCCGCCTTTGGCCGTAAAATGAAAGGCTATTATACTAACGAAGCGATATTAGTGGGCGTTGAGTCGCGCACATCATCACCCGTAAAGGTCCCTCGCGATAGGGAAACTTTTCAGCATCCGCAGGTAGCGGGCCTATTTCCATGCGGAGAAGGTGCAGGTTATGCCGGTGGTATAATCTCCGCCGCTATCGATGGCGTGAACTGCGCGGATGGGGTTGTGAAGTATTTTAATTAATATTTGATGGCGCGAGTTTTCAACTCGTGCCGCGCACAAAGTCAGCTTTCAGCTAACGAAAGCTGAAAGCTTAGGCCATGCTATACCACGAGCTGAAAGCTCGCGGCAGCCAACTTAATAAGGCAGTTCCTCACACATAAACCCTGCAATTTGCAGCATGTGGTTAATGGTTTGTGGTTCTACACCGCTGCTCACCACACGCAATATGTTATCGCAATCTTCCAGGTCAAAATTATATTGACGGATCTCGGCCAGCGAAGTTAACAACGGGTGGATCCGGTTTATTTCCTGCTTGTTGGCAACACTTGTTTTAAATATCAGCACATCCATGGTAGAGGGGTTTTTGTTATTTTGATTTGGTGCGGGAATCAGGTACGAAGAGCGGTTTAATTTAATATTCCCGCTCTCCGATCTTTTATCCTGAAATTATTCCTTGGTTTCTTTCTCAGCTATCGGCGCTTCTTTCCATGCATCGCGCCAGTCGTTACGGCCATTACGGGGCTTGCACCAGGCAAAACGGCTTTCCATTTGTTCTTTAAAGCTCTCTCGTTCTTCCGGCGTCATGCCGGCAAGGCGCTCCTGCATCATTTGTTTACGGCGCATCCAGGGCGCGCCACCACCGCGACCGCCTTTTGGGCCAAAGCCAAACAAGATCTTGCAAAGCACAAATATGCCCATGGCCTGCCAGTACGTAACGGTTCCTACGTGTAAAATATCGGGTAGCAGGTTGTTCCAAAGCTGCATTACTACATAGCTTACCAGTGCTAAAATGGCTATTACGCCTATCGGGATAAAAATGAACCTGCGTTCATAAAATAACTTTTTCATTGTGTTTCTTTCTTTTAATATTCTGTAATTTCTTTATACAATTGTTTTAACCGCTTGCGCAGATGTAACACCGCGTACCGCTTACGCGATACCAGGGTATTGATGTTTTCGCCGATCTTTTGAGCGATCTCCTCAAACGGCATATCATCAAGCTCCTGCCAAATAAATACCTGGCGCTGATTTTCGGGTAGCTCGTCAAGCGCTACAAAAAGCTGCTCCCAAAAAAGGTTACGCAGGTATTCGGTCTCGGGCGTTTTTGGCTCGGTTAGCAGTATCGATTGAAAATCGAAGTTGTCTTCCTCCTCGTCACCAGTGGCCGGCAATATATCATCCAACAAGGTTTCTGAATGTTTTTTATGCTTGTCGATGATCCTGTTTTTAGCCACCCGGTATAACCACGCGCTGGTTTGCTCAATAGGCCCGGCATTTACCACATTGCTAAACTGGTACCAAACATCCTGCAGGATGTCTTCGGCATCGGCATCATTTTTTACCCGCTTGCGGATAAACCCTAACAAGCTTTTACCATACGACGCAATGGTTTGTATGATATGGCTGTTTTTATCCTGGGGCATTGATGCGGCTGTCAATTTATATGTGTTTAAATATAAAGACGAGCCACCCTTAAAAACATTTTAAATTATTTTTATTTTTTGAAGAGTGATGGAAAGGCAAATAAAAAGCCCTCTTTTCATTATCGAAAAGAGGGCTTTTTATTTATATCAAAAATATGCTTAAGGCAACGTTATGGCCATGGTTGGGGTACGGTCGCTTTCGTTTTTGAGCCTATCTAAGGCCGTTATTACGTAAAAATAGGTCTGGCCTTTTTGCACGTTGCTATCCATATAAAGCGGCTCATTATCGTATTGGATGTGCAGGATGTTTTTGGGGTCGCCAAGGTCAAATTTCTCATTTCCCTGGAAACGGTAGATGACATAACCATAAACAGGTTCGTTATCTGCAGCAGGTAATGGCGGCTGCCATTTAAGCATTACACCCTTGCCCTCATATTTTACCGTAAACGCCTGCGGGATATTAGGCGGGATGGAGTCGCGCCAAAGCATTGGCGGCGGCAGGGCGGGGTAGCGGTAAAAATCTTTCTTTAAGGTATCTACCAAATGATTTGCATTAGCCATTAAGGATTGCGACCTAAAGTAAACACTCCCCTGTACCCGCGGGTTAGCTCGTATCAAACGTAGTTGGTTAGGTATCTCTGATGGGTTTTTAAACGCCGGGCTGCGTAATTCATAAAAGCGGTATGGCCCTTGGCCAATGTATAAATGCCTGTTGTAGGTATTATTGCTCCACCAGTTCAGCAGCGTATCAAATGCGGCGGCACGGTTGCCAATTTGCCAATAAATTTGTGGGTTAATATAATCTATCCACCCCTCATGCATCCATTTGCGGGTATCGGCAAAGTTTTCGATGTATGACGAGCCTCCGTTAGTAGCAGATCCATCCGGATGCTGGCTTTTGTTTGCCCAAATGCCGAACGGACTAATCCCAAACTTCATATTCGGTTTATATTTATGGATGCTATCTGCAAGCATGTGTACCAATTGATCTACATTGTTACGGCGCCAGTCTTTTATATTATCATACCCGTTACCGTATCGGGCAAAGGTTTCCAGGTCGTTTATAACCTGTCCCCTAACCGGGTATGGGTAAAAGTAATCGTCCATATGGATGCCATCTACATCATAATTCTTTACCACATCCAATATTACCTGCACAATATATTCGCGCACTTCGGGCAGGCCGGGGTTAAATAATTTTATTCCTTCATAAATAAAAAACCACTCGGGTTTGGTGCGGGTGATATGCTCAGGCGCAAGGGTTGAAAACTTGTTATCAAAGGTTGCACGATAGGGATTGAACCAGGCGTGCAGCTCCATGCCGCGTTTGTGCGCTTCGGTAGTGGCAAATTCTAAGGGGTCGTAACCGGGTTCCTGGCCTTGTTTACCGGTTAAGTATTTTGACCATGGCTCGCGGCTTTTAGCGTAAAACGCATCGGCGGCAGGTCTCACCTGGAAGATGATCGCATTTATGCCCGCCTGCTGGTGAAAATTAAGTTGGTTAAGCAGGTCTGTTTTTTGGGCTTCGGCAGTAGCGCGTGCATTGGTAGGCCAGTCGAGGTTGACTACGGTGGCTATCCAAACTCCCCTAAATTCGCGCTTAGGCTCGATTTGGGTAACCGCTTCTGGTGTAACGCTTTGTGCAATTGACAGGGAACATATAATTGAAAAGAAAATAGCAGTAAATAAGTATCTGTAGAATTGCATTAAGCGAATGTTTTATTTTTAAAGCCTCAAAGATATAAACTCACAACTAAGCTGTTTTAGTATTAGTATAATATTTACGCCTATTTTGTGTTTTAATGATATTGTATTTATTTTAGCCCGGCCCTGTATATGTACAAACAATACGCATTTTGCGGCGTTTGTTAGTTTTTTACCTATATTTATAAATAAGAATTAAGATATACCTTAGTGGGTTACCAGCCTGTTAAGCTATCATAACCTTTAACAACTTACTATGGATTATCAATCAGCATATAATGAGCCTAACCCGGCACCAAAGAAAAATTCAAACGTGATTTACTTTTTGATAGCGGTTGTGGTTGCATTATTAGGTACGGATGTTTACCTGTACACCCAAAAAAACAAGTCTGATACAAAAATTGTTTATCAGAATGATGAGAAAACAAGGCTGCAAACCGAACTGGACAGCCTTGAGGCGCAAATAGAACAGGTTAACGCGGGCCGGTCTAAAATGACGGCAAACATGCAAGCAAAGAATGATTCGTTACGTGTAAAGATCAGGGTCTTAAGAAGCGAACTTGCTAAAGGTAAACTTACTGTTGCAGAAATTAACAAAGCCCAGGAGGATATTAAGCAGCTTAGGTATTTTGTTACTAAGTACACTGCAGATATAGAGGAATTAAAAAAGGAAAACAGCACATTAGTTACCGAGCGGGATACCTTAAAAACCAACTTAGCAACCGTTAGCCAAAAAGCTACCGCGCTTGAGCAAAAGAACCAGGAACTGGATACCAAGGTTAAAGTAGCATCGGCCATTAAGGTTGCCACTGTCGATGTTGTTGCTTATAAAGTAAAAAACAGTGGTAAAGAAAGTGATGTTACCAAAGCTAAACAGGCTCAAAAAATCAAGATAAACTTTACAGTTGCCACTAATGCTGTTGCCGAAAAAGGCCTGCATGATGTATACGTGCGCATTATAGACCCAACTGGAAACCTTATTACTCAAAACGATTCAGGTACATTTAATGCCGATAGCCAGGACCTGCAATTTACTTACAAAACATCTATTGATTTTAGGGATGACGGCAGTGGTTATACCATAGACTGGATAAACCCATCTCCATTCCAAAAGGGCACCTACACCGTGCTTTTATATGCAGATGGTTATAGCATGGGTAAAACCAGCATTACGTTGAAGTAAGAGATATTTAAATATTTAAAATGCCCGGTTACCTTTGTAATCGGGCATTTTTTGTGATCGTGAATTTTGCCGTCCTGGGCGATAGCGAAGGATCTATTATTCAAAGCTGATAATCCATTTGCTGACTTTCTTTCTGATGTTCGGGTAAGCAGCAAGACAAAGGAGAAGGTTATTATTGAACTCTTTTATTCGAGTTGCTAAACGGCTATTGATGCTTCGCTATCGGCCAGGTAAGGAAAGGGATTAAACAGTTCCCGAAATATCCGAAGGTAAGCTTAAATAGAAGGTTGTGCCCACATCGATGGTAGTCTCGAACCATACCTTACCGCTCGCGTTTTCGATAGAGTTTTTAACAAAGGCAAGTCCCAATCCCGTTCCCGAACTTTTGGTGGTAAAGTTTGGCTCAAAAATCTTTTCGCGCATACCCTCGGGGATACCGTTGCCATTATCTTTTATGGTGAGCAGTATGTTTTTGTTAGTAACCAGGTAGTGGATATCAATAATACAGGCACGCTCTACAGGCGTTGCCTCTATAGCGTTTTTAAGCAGGTTGTTAAAGCAACGCAGTATCTGGTCGCGGTCGGCACCAATAAAGAACGGGGCTGTCGGCGGGTCCATATTAATGGTTACGTTATCCATTTGTTTAAAAATGGTTACTGCTTTGCCAAATACTTCAAAAATATCCATACGTTCTATTCGCGTATCAGGCATCTTGGCGAACGCCGAAAACTCCGATGCTATAGACGACAAGCTTTCTATCTGCTCCACAAATGACTTACTGAAACGCTCAAACTTTTGATCGAACTTAGGATCTTTATCTTTCCACGATTTATCAAGCAGTTGCAAGCCCAGTTTAAGCGGCGTAAGCGGGTTTTTAATTTCGTGTGCAACCTGCTTCGCCATTTCGCGCCAGGCCGTCTCACGTTCGGACTGTGCCAGCTTTTGGGCGCTGTTCTCCAGCGCGGCTATCATGTTATTATACTCTTTCACCAGCGCGCCTATCTCATCATCGCGGTCCCATTTAATAGGCTCGTTCTTTTTCCCGTAAATGGTTTTACTTAAGTTATACTGTATAAAGTTTAGCGGTGCGGTTATCTGGCGGGCAATGATCACTGCAAACAAGCCGATAGCTATAAATATAAGCGCGTAAACATTTATCATGATGTTTAACAGCGAGCCAATTCGCTCGGTATAATCTGCTTCATTAGCAAAATACGGTAACTGCAGGTAAGCTATAGTTTGGTGCTTTACATTACGAATGGGTGTATAAGCAGCGGTATATTTTAGTAAGCCTATTTTTTCCTCGCTAACTACCTCAGATTTTTGCATGCCGTTTAACGCGATAAATGCACGGCCATTCATCTGCCGGCAAAGTAAGCCGTAATCGTAAATTTTGGGTTGGGTGGTTATCAGTAAATTGCCGTTAAGCCCAAAAAGGGTAAGATCGGCAGAGTAAGTATTCGCCAGGTCATCAAATTTGATCTTGCTGTTCTCTGTAATTTTACCGGTGTAATTTGTTATCGGCCCGGCCTCTAAAGCCGCAGATATCTGCATTATTTTTGACCGGATGAGTTTCTCCTGCTGCGCCTGATATTGCGTACTGATAGATACGAATGTTATTATCCCTACCAGTATCAGTGTTATAACCACCGCGAATATCATTGAGAACTGGATGCGTGTTTTGTATAATATCCTGTCGAAAGTTAGTTTGAATGTCCACTTAATGCGGTCGTTACTAACGTTAAAGATCTTCAGTCTGATCCATATAGCGCGTGTAAGCAATATGATGGCGCCAAAGGCAAGCAGCACAACAAAAAAGAAAGTTAACGCCGTAGTGGTAGATAACAGGATGTTATTTTCTTGTGTAACAACAATTAAGTTACGATTGGCCGGCTTGTACAACAAATGGTTATAGGTTGTAAATTTATCTGCAAAACCGGCCTTATTGCTTTGTGTGGTTTGTGTGGTGTATTTTTTAAGTTCGCCTTTAAACTCACTATTGCGGATGCTATAAACATACGTGCCACTTTGGCCAATAAGTGTGTTATCGGTATAAAAAGCAAATGAATAATTTTTAAACTTCTCAGTACTGCCTTTTACTTCCTTGTCAATCAACAGATCGGGAAAGGTACCTGCGGATAGCAATGGTTTCGATTTTAGCTCGACTACAATAGTGCCCAGTTTTT
This sequence comes from Mucilaginibacter sp. 5C4, assembly GCF_034345625.1. Taxonomy (NCBI): domain Bacteria; kingdom Pseudomonadati; phylum Bacteroidota; class Sphingobacteriia; order Sphingobacteriales; family Sphingobacteriaceae; genus Mucilaginibacter; species Mucilaginibacter sp. 5C4. Next base: position 634,607 of record NZ_CP133775.1, read on the forward strand.
TTGTGCCGTCCATCACGGGTAATATGGCAAAATAGCTTTGAAAGCCGAATGATTCGTTTTGGCGATAAAAGTAGTTGGATACCTTGAATGAGCTGTACACCACCATATCCTTAAAAACATCAAGCGAATAATTCTTTTCGACAGATATGGGCTGATCTAAATTATTATACTCGTGCACCTCAAAATCGTACTTGGACAAGTACCTGTCGAAATACAATTTTTGCAGGCGTGTTTCCAGGTAATCTGCTGTATGGTCGGTGTTTTTGTAATAGTTTATCAGTAATGGATCTACAATTATCTCTTTCTCTATTGTTTTGAACAGGGCATCTGCAGTTGTATCATCTGGTACTTCCAGGCGCTGTATCAATACTCTGCGCAGGTCCTGCTCCTTTATCTTTTCGAAATAACTAAGCTTTATGGATGAGATTACAGAACATATCAATACAATGCTGATAAAAGAGGTTACCGTAAATTTTTTGTTATTGTATAAATAGGAGTAGCCCCTTATAATAACCATCATCATCCAAAGCAGGTAAAATAAGCTAAACCCCCAGTAATAAGTTGCGATTGCCGTTGCTGCAATTACACTGGTTACAAAAATGAGCAGCTGTTGTAAAATAGGGATATCTAGCTTAAAGGAAATGGTTAATATAACCTCGTTTAGTAAAAAAAAGATCAGGAAGCTGAAGCACAGCATAAGCACCCCAATTAAACTAAAGCCCGAAAGATTGAGCACATTATTTACATCAAAACTGATTTTGGAGTTTATAATTAGCCCGTAGTAAACCTTTAAAAGATTTGTGGAGGTGATGATAAGTAACAAGATACTGCCCGATAAAATGGCATAACTTAACAGTTTATTGGGTACACGTGTAATAAGTTTTAACCGGTAGGTGTAAGCAAAAATAACCACCCAGCACATTAATAATATATTGATGCATAAATCGCCAAGGGAGCGGAATATAGGCGAAGATGCATAGAGCTTGGGGCTAAACAGCGGTAGTTCCTGCGTGAAATTTGGCCAGCCATAATATAGGTTTACAAACCTGAATAGTATTGCAAATGCAGCCATAAATAACAGGGCCGGGTAAACATATCCCTTCCCGGCTAAATAAAGTGCTATATTATTTACCAGTATAAGTAGCGTAAGGATGGCTAATAACCAAAACCCTACAACAAAATAAAAAAAGCGATGGTTAACGCCTTTAATAAGTTTTAGTGAAAACAGGTATACATTGTTAATATCGTGTACAGCATAAACATTCTTGTCGGTAAAATCGGCTATCGCGATATTGTCATCAATAGTAAGATCTTTGGCGAAGATGTTTTCGAGGTATTCGTTTGTGAACGGATAAGTGGTTCTTACCGGGATAAAAAAGATAACCGATGTATCTCCTTCGGTTTTGCGGATGGTTTCGTAATATCCGTTGGGTTGTTTAATAAATGAGCAGCCGTCTTTTATATTACTTAGTTTAGACGGGATTATCTTAGGCCCGCTCCAAAAGTCAAGCTCACCATTTTTGTAAACAAGGATCCAGATAGCGTTATTTATTGTATACTCGTTAATATACTCTAAGCCTTTTGCAGGGGTAGTACGCAACTGCTTTATCTCGTTAAAAATCTGCTTGTCTTTTATCGAATTGTAAACAAGCGCTTCCTTATCGTGCAAGTTGTTTTCTAATAGCTTTGCCGTTTGTATCAGGTTATTATCGGGCGTGTAAGTGCTCTCGACAACTATTGCGGTAAACAATAAGGTTGCGAATAACAATCCCAGTAATACCCGTATTTTTCCTGCGGTGCTCAAGCTTTAAATGTATTTTAAATGGTTGGTAAAAATAAAGCCACCTGTTAGTTAACAGATGGCTTTATTGTAATTATTCTATTACAGCGCTTGCCGTAGCAACCTCGCGGTTTACCTTTTTAACAAGGCCTTGTAAAACCTTGCCGGGCCCAACCTCAGTAAACGATGTAGCGCCATCCTCCAGCATATGCTCAACAGTTTGTGTCCAGCGCACAGGGCCTGTTAGCTGTGCTATCAGGTTATGTTTTATGTGCTCAATATCAGTATATGGTTTAGCATCTATGTTTTGATACACCGGGCAAATTGGCTCTTTAAACTCGGTGTTAACAATGGCAGCTTCCAATTCTACACGGGCAGCTTCCATTAAGGGCGAGTGGAATGCACCACCAACGTTTAATTTTAAAGCACGTTTAGCACCGGCTTCGGTCATTTTAATACAGGCGGCATCCACACCGGCTTCCGTGCCTGATATTACGAGCTGACCCGGGCAGTTATAATTTGCTGGTACAACTACATCAGTTAAACGCTGGCAAATGTCTTCTACCGTAAAATCATCAAGGGCTAAAATTGCAGCCATGGCTCCGGGTTGAATTTCGCAGGCTTTTTGCATAGCGTTTGCACGGGCAGCAACTAATCGCAATCCATCGGCAAATGATAACGCGCCAGCGGCCACTAATGACGAAAATTCGCCCAAAGAATGACCTGCAACCATCTCAGGTGTAAAATTATCACCCAAAACTTTAGCCAGTATTACCGAATGCAGGAATATAGCCGGTTGGGTTACATTGGTTTGTTTCAGATCATCTTCGGTACCGTTAAACATTATATCGGTAATGCGGAAGCCAAGGATCTCGTTAGCTTGCTCAAATAATTCACGGGCTTGTTCGCTTTGTTCGTAAAGGTCTTTACCCATACCCGGGAATTGGGCACCTTGGCCCGGAAAAATATATGCTTTCATTTGTTATGGTTTATTGGTTCATTAGTTCAATGGTTCTAATTCAAAGCTTTTGCCGATGAACTAATGAACCAGTAAACCAATGAACTAACTTAATTTCGAAGAAATCAGGTTTAAAAACTCTGTCCTGGTTTGGCCTTTCAAAAACTCGCCGGTAAATGCCGATGTGGTGGTTACCGAGTTTTGTTTTTGTACGCCGCGCATGCTCATGCACAGGTGCCTGCACTCAATTACCACGCCAACTCCTATTGGGTTAAGCGTTTCCTGGATACAATCGCGGATCTCGTTTGTCAATCGTTCCTGCACCTGCAAGCGGCGGGCGAAAACATCTACTATCCTCGGGATCTTGCTGAGGCCTACCACATATCCATTAGGTATGTAAGCAATATGCGCTTTGCCAAAGAAAGGCAGCATGTGATGCTCGCACATCGAATACACCTCAATATCTTTTACAATTACCATTTGGCTGTACTCTTCCTTAAACATTGCCGAATTCAGGATCTCTTTAGCATCCAGATCATACCCGTGGGTGAGGTAAAGCATGGCTTTGGCAACACGTTCGGGGGTTTTTAATAAGCCTTCGCGCTCGGGGTTTTCACCTATCTGTTTTAAAACATCAAGGTAATTTGCTGATAGGTTTTTGATCAGCTGCGGGTTATAACGATCTATCTTTTGGTAGCCGTTTATGCCCTCGTCCCTGTCAGGAATGTTATCGTGGTCAGTCATGAGTTTGGGTTATCCGCCAAAGTATTCGGCAGAGTTATTTTCTGTTTCGTACAATTTTACCGAGTGCAGAAATACGCCCGGGTAAGCCTGGATAGGGCCCTTAAGCTGGTTGAATATGCCAATGGTTAGCAGCTCGGTAGATGCCATCATGCCCTTCATAAATTCAACATCCAAATTGATGTTTTTATGATCCAGCTTTTCAATCACATAGTCGTTTATGATCACCTTAAGGTCTTTAAGATCCATCAGGTAACCTGTAGCGTGGGTAACTTCGCCCTTTACGGTTACAAACAAGTTGTAATTGTGGCCATGCCAGTTTGGGTTGGCACATTTGCCAAAAACCTCATTGTTTTTCTCTGCACTCCATTCCTCGCGGTACATGCGGTGTGCTGCGTTAAAATGTTCTTTGCGCGTTATGTGTATCATCATAGCAATTAATGGTGCAAATATACAAAACAAAAACAGGCGAGTTGTTTTATCTTAGCTGTCAAAAAACAGCATTTATGCGCATATTATTTGTAGCGGCGACTTCTTTTGAGGTTGGAGGTTTGTTTGGGAGCGGAGATATTGGAGTGAAGAGCGAAAAGAAAACGCACCTCACACATCTCTCCCCGCACCACTCAGTATTAATAACCGGCGTTGGCATGGTTGCTACGGCTTATTCACTTGGCCTCGAACTGGCAAAAAACCAATACGACTTGGCTATAAATCTGGGTATTGCTGGTTGCTTTGACCGCGGCATAGCCCTTGGTGATCTGGTTGAGACCACTCATGATACCATAGCCGAACTTGGTGCGCAGGACGACGAAGCCTTTTTGCCGATAGCAGACATGGGCTTTGGCGAAAGCGTTTTTAAAGCGAGTAAACCATTGTCGGATATTTACCCGGATGCCGGTTTAAAGCAAGCTACAGCCATTACCGTAAACACAGTGCACGGGCATAAGGCATCTATCCAAAAAATACAACAACGGCTTAATCCGCAAATAGAAGGTATGGAAGGCGCGGCTTTCTTTTATGCCTGCCGCGAAGCGGGGGTGCCCTGTATGCAGATCAGGGCTGTGTCAAATTATGTAGAAAAACGTAATCGGGATGCATGGCAAATAGGTTTAGCCGTTAAAAATCTAAATACATTTGCTGTGGAGTTGTTGGAACGTTTAAAGGGTGCAAAGTTGTAATGTTTGACCTTGCATGCTAACCTTCAACATTTTAACGTTACAACATTCCAACACCAGAAAATGAAACTTACCATCGGCTTTTCGCCCTGCCCTAACGATACTTTTATATTCGACGCGCTTATTCACCATAAAATAGATACTGAAGGCCTGGATTTTGAAGTGTTTTATGATGATGTGGAAACCCTTAACCAAAAGGCTTTTCGCGGCGAACTTGATATTACCAAATTAAGTTATCATGCCTTTGCTTATGCGGCAGATAAATATGTGTTGCTGGATGCCGGTAGTGCTTTAGGTTTTGGCGTAGGCCCCATGCTGGTTTGCAAAGGGAGTGCTGAAGAATTAAAAGAACGACTTGAAACGGGGGATAGAACCCTTAAAATAGGTATCCCCGGCAAATATACCACTGCCAACTTTTTAATAAGCCTGGCTTACCCGGATGCCATCAATAAGCAAGAACTGGTTTTCTCGGATATTGAGAATGCCGTATTAGAAGGCCGTGTTGATGTTGGGTTGATCATCCACGAAAACCGGTTTACTTACCAGGATAAAGGCCTGTACAAAATAATAGACTTGGGCGACTACTGGGAAAAACGCACCGGCTGCGCTATTCCACTTGGCGGCATAGTAGCTAACCGCAATTTGCCATCAGATATTCAGCATAAAATAAACAAGGTGATAAAACGCTCAGTCGAGTTTGCTTTTGCCAACCCAAAATCAGGCTTAGAATACATCCGTTCGCACGCGCAGGAAATGAGCGAAGAAGTGATGTACAAACACATTGACCTTTATGTAAATAAGTTCTCTGTTGATTTGGGTATGGAAGGTAAAAAAGCCGTAAAGCTACTTTTTGATACAGCACTGGTGAAAGGTATTATTCCACAGATAAGCGAAAGTTTATTTTTGAATCCCTAAAGCCTCACCCTGCCCTCTCCAAAGGAGAGGGCTCTGAAAAGGAAGGCAAAGTCCTCTCCTTTGGAGAGGATTTAGGTGAGGCTACTCCGCCAGCAAATCATCCGTCAGCTTTTCAAACTCACTGATAAATTCGGTGTAATGTTCACCTGTGCCCGGGCCGCTAAAACCGGTGTGGACCTTGCGTACATCGCCGGTTTTATCAATAATGATTGTTGTTGGAAAACCCACAACTTTGGTAAGCATAGGCAGGCTTTTGGCAGTTTCTTCCTTATTACTGGTGTAACCGGTTATCAGTATCGGGTATTTGATATCAAACCTGTTTTTTACCTGCGCCAGCGCTTTTTGCGATTTGGCAAAATCTGTTGTGCGCTCATATGCCAGGCCAATAACCTCTACACCGCGGGGCTGATACTTTTTATAGTAGTTGACCATGTAGGCCGTTTCATCCATACAGTTAGGGCACCACGACCCCATGATCTGCACAATAACCACCTTGTTTTTAAAACGCTCATCATCCAATGAAACCGTTTTGCCGGTTAGGTCTTTGAAGCTAAACGCCAGTTTTTTGTAACCCGGTTTTAATGCGGATAGGGAGTAAGCATCCGGTAGTTTGGCGTTCTCGTTGCGTACAGCTGTCCAAACATCTTTTCCAGTTAGGCCAGAAAAGAATTTACCATTGGTTAAGGTATTATCATCTTCGATCTTTGCGGTGAACAGGAATGCATGCCCGCCATCAAAGCAGGAAAGGTAGAGGCTATCGCCGCTTACGGTGCCTTCTAAAAAGCGGTAATCGCCTGTAGTGGTCAGGAAGGTTCCGGTAACTTTTTGGCCAACCTGTTTAAATTCGCCAACTGTTGTATCGCGGCCTGTGCTATCGCCAATTAAGGCGCTCCAGCGGCCGCTAACATTGTAGTTAGTTTTGGCAGGAGTTTTAAAAAAGCGCCATGGTGTACCGGCCGTCGCGGTAAAGCCCATTGGTACATCACGGTCGCCTAAGTGCCTTATATAATGGCCGGTTAATTTGCTGTCGGCTTGCTTCAACCTAAATTCCGAATCAAACAACGGCATTTTTATGAATACCGAATCGCCTTTGCCGGTAACATCCGTTACCTTAAAATGCTCTGTACTATTTATAATAGACAGTATTTGCTTACCGCCGGCATTGGTCACTTCAAAGTTAAAAGCGATCTCTTTTTTCGCCGCAGTATTCAAAACACCTCGCCAAATACCTGTTTGTAATTTGGTTTGTGCCGGTGCTATATGGGTAAGCGAGGTAACAAGCACCGCGCTAAATAATATCTTTTTTATCATGGCAGAATAATAGTCTACTAATTTTATATACTTTTTTCAAAAGTAATAAATGTAGCCAAACTATTTCAACACCCCACGCGATATGACAATGCGCTGAATTTCGGAAGTACCCTCGTAGATCTGCGTAATTTTAGCATCGCGCATCAATCGCTCCACATGGTATTCTTTCACAAAACCGTAACCGCCGTGGATCTGTACTGCCTCGACTGTAGTACGCATTGCGGTTTCTGATGCAAACAGTTTAGCCATTGATGCTGCTTGCGCATAAGGTTGGCCATTATCTTTTAACCAGGCAGCGCGGTAGCAAAGTAAGCGGGCGGCCTCAATTTCGGTAGCCATATCAGCCAGTTTAAATTGAATGGCCTGCAAATTAGCCAGGGGTTTACCAAAGGCTTTTCGCTCTTTAGCGTACTGTACCGATAACTCGTAAGCCCCTGATGCAATACCTAATGCCTGCGAGGCGATACCTATACGGCCACCTTCCAGCGTAGCCATCGCGAATTTGAAGCCGAAGCCATCTTCGCCAATACGGTTCTCTTTGGGCACTTTAACATCTGTAAACATCAGCGAATGCGTATCAGATCCTCGTATGCCCAGTTTATTTTCTTTGTTGCCAACGGTAAAGCCCTCCATGCCTTTTTCAACGATAAGAGCATTAATACCACGGTGTTTTTTACTGGAATCTGTTTGAGCCATTACTATATAGGTAGATGCCGTGCTACCGTTGGTAATCCAGTTTTTGGTGCCGTTAAGCAGGTAATGGTCGCCCATATCAATGGCGGTAGTGTGTTGCGATGTAGCGTCAGAACCGGCCTCGGGTTCGCTAAGGCAAAACGCGCCTATTACCTGGCCTTGCGCCAAAGGCACTAAATACTTTTGTTTTTGCGCTTCGTTACCATACTTTTCTAACCCGTAACAAACCAGCGAATTGTTTACCGATACCACTACTGATGCCGATGCATCAACTTTAGAAAGTTCTTCCATTACAATAGCGTAGGATATGGCATCCATCCCACTACCGCCATACTCAGGCGACACCATCATGCCTAAAAAGCCCAGCTCTCCCAACTTTTTAATTTGTTCGGCAGGGAATTTCTGGTGCTCATCACGTTCTATCACGCCGGGTTTTAGTTCGGTTTGTGCAAAATCGCGCGCCGCCTGGCGTATCATTAAGTGTTCTTCGGTTAGTTCAAAATGCATGTGTAAATATAAAACAAATTTCAATTAATACTATGCACGCATAGTATTAATTGAAGCATAAAAAAAGAGAGCCCTTTTGAAGCTCCCTTTTCCCCTAATTAATTTAAACTATTGATTAAACCCAAAATAAAAGAACATATTCATCTCAACTTGGGCAACTGAGAATTCACTTAAACCTTATTAACAAATTGAAAATTTTTCATAGGTAGATGATATATTTTTCAAAGATGTATGCAGGACCGATTAAATTTTAACAAAAGCTAAGCCATAATTTAAAAACGATAAAAATATTTGAATAAGCCACTATTAAAAATATTCCAAATAGGAGGATTGCACAATAGTATAAAATCTACTAATATTATAGGATATTATTTTATATGCTGATTGTTAAGTGTTTATGTTGAATTATGGAGTTTAAACATCATTTATTTCTATCCTAAATAACGTAGAAATACGTGTTTTTTCGTTATTGTAAAAAGATCAATAATTTTTTGCTTTAATGCTTCATTAGCCCCACTTTTAGTGAAAATTACTTAAAAATTGGTGTACAGTATATTACAACATTCTGTTTTTCTATACACATGCTGTATTTATTTTTAGACAAATTATCAAAATGACTATAAAAAAGAACAAGATTTTTGCGATTTCGGCTTTTGTTGTTGTCGCATTATTGCTAAGCGCTTGTAAAGACAAGAATAAGATCTACGCCGAGCACGATGTGCTGATCCATAACATCGATAAAAGTGTTAAGCCCGGCGATGACTTTTTTCAATATGCAAACGGTGCCTGGTTAAAAATGAACCCTGTACCCGGTGCGTACTCTTCATGGGGTATTGGCAACGTGGTGCAGGAAGATTTGCGCGATAAGCTAAAAAAGATAAACGAAGATGCTCTAAAAGAGAAGGCAGCAAAAGGCACCAATACGCAAAAGATAGGTGATTTTTATTTTAGCGGTTTAGATACGGTTAACATTAACAAGAAAGGCTTAAGCGCCTTAAAAGATGAGCTGGCTAAAATTGATCAGGTAACCGATGTGAAAACTTTATTGGCCGAGTTTGCCCATCTGGGAAATATTGGCGTAACTATGCCTATAGGTGCCTACGCCGGGCAGGACGAACGCAACAGCGAAAAGGTAATTATGCAGCTTTACCAAGGCGGTATTGGGCTACCAAACCGCGATTATTATTTTAATACCGATGAACATAGCGTTGCTATACGAAACGATTACCAGCAAAAGCACCTTCCTGCCTTATACAGGCTGTTAGGCTTAATGCCCGATGCTGCTTTAGCTGCAACTAAAAAAACTTATGCTATAGAAAAGTTTTTAGCCGATAGCTCCCGTAAGCTGGAAGACCTGCGCGACCCATATCACAACTATAACAAAATGCCGTTAGCTGGTTTAAGTAAACTCGCCCCGGTTATCGACTGGAAAACCATTTTTGAACAAATGGATTACAAAAAGGTTGATACTGTTATTGTTGGCCAGCCGGAATACTACCGCGCGGTAAACAAAGCACTTGCGGTTTATAGTATTGATGACTGGAAAAATTACCTGCGTAAAAACCTGGCAGACGATTTCGGCGCGTATTTGAGCAAGCCCTTCGAGGATGAGAACTTTCGCTTTTACGGCACTGTGATCTCCGGTAAAAAAGAGCAATTGCCCCGCTGGAAACGTGTACTGGATACCGAAAGCGGACTGATGGGCGAAGTTCTTGGGCAGATATTTGTGAAAGAATACTTCCCCGAGAAAACCAAGAAACGTTACGTAGATATGGTTGAGGCCGTACGCACCTCCTTTGGCGAGCATATTGATAAACTGGACTGGATGAGCGATGCAACCAAAGCTAAAGCACATACCAAGCTGGCTAAAGTATATCCTAAAGTTGGGTTTCCTGATAAATGGAAAGATTTTTCCTCGTTGGAGATCGACCGTAACTCGTACGTGCAAAACGTTATCCGCGGTAATATCTACTGGCATAAGCTTAATGCGGATAAATTAGGCAAACCGGTTGACCGTACCGAGTGGGGCATGACGCCACAAACCTATAACGCATACTACAATCCATCAAACAATGAAATTGTATTGCCAGCCGCCATATTTATGGTGCCTTGGGCCCTGGACGAAAATATAGACGACGCGGTAGTTTACGGTTACGGCGCAGCATCAACCATCGGCCACGAAATTACCCACGGCTTTGACGACCAGGGCCGCCAGTACGATGAAAAAGGGAACCTGAAAGCTTGGTGGACGCCGCAAGATTCAACCAAGTTTGCACAGCGTGCAAAAATGCTTGCCGACCAGTTTAGTGGCTACACCGTTTACGGCTTGCACATTAACGGCAAAGCTACTCTCGGCGAAAATATTGCAGATCTGGGTGGTATTGTTATCGGCCTAGATGCCTTCAAAAAAACCGACCAGTATAAAAACGGCAAAGCTATAAATGGCCTTACCCCGGTACAGCGCTACTTTTTAGGATATGCGTTGGGTTGGTTAGGGCAAGACAGAAAGGAATCCCTCTCAAGCCAGGTCCTTACTAATGAACACTCACCCGGCTTTATGCGTGTGAACGGTCCGTTTACCGATGTACCCGAATTTTATCAGGCATTCGGCATAAAAAAAGGCGATAAAATGTGGCTGGATCCCGATAAGCGGGTGAAGATCTGGTAGAAGCCCCACTCAAACCCTCCCCGGAAGTAAGTGATTTAACTATTATATAATAATAAAATCTCCCCTTCCGGGGGAGATTTAGAGGGGGCTTATTATATTTACATCATGCAAATCATCCACACCTTGCAACAATGGTGGCAGCATCAAACCTGGCAAGAACTTACCGGGGTTGTAACAGGGCTTGCATGTGTGTACCTGGCTGCAAAAAATAACATCTTAAACTGGCCCGTCGCCATTATCAGCACAGTATTATACATTTACATTTATCATAAAGCTGCTCTATATGCCGATATGCTGCAGTACGTTTACTTATGCCTTACCAGTATGTACGGCTGGTATAACTGGAGCCGCCACCCCAAGGTTGAGGATAAAACGCCGATCGTATCCATCACCCCCAAACAAATGTTATACGCGGCGCTGTTTGTGTTAATTCTGACACCGGTGCTGGGTTATACGTTGATCACTTTCACACAAAAACTGAATTATCGCCCGCCGGCTTATCCTTATATAGATAGCTTTTGCACGGCATGTAGTTTTGTAGCCCAATTTTTTTTAACGCGCAAAATTTTGCAGAACTGGCTGATATGGGTTTTTGTTGATATTATATATACTGTTATCTATTTTAAAAAGGACTTACTGATAACTGCATTCATGTTTTTTATATTAATTATAATTGCAGCCCTTGGTTACCGCGACTGGAAACGGGAATATAAAAAGCAGCTTTCTTAACATTATCTGATGACTAAATCTGAAATAGAACATTCAACTCCCGATATAATTAAAATAGCCGTTGTTGGTCCCGAATCTACAGGTAAATCCACCATGTCGGCATTTTTGGCGGAACATTACAAAACTGTTTGGGTTCCCGAGTTCTCCCGTGGCTATTGCGAAAAACTATCCGAACCACCTACATGGCAGGACGAGATCAATATGTTTCACGGTCAACTGGCCTTAGAGGCAGCGATATTGCCAAAGGCGAATAAGCTGCTAATCTGCGATACCACTTTTATCACTGTAAAGATCTGGAGCGACGAGATCTTCGGCAAAGCCCCGCAGGAGGTTATTGATGAATTACCCAAACGCCTATACGACTTATACCTGCTATTAGATATCGATCTGCCCTGGCAGGATGACCCCCTGCGAGATTTCCCCCACATGCGCGAACACTTTATGGATATATGGACCAATGAATTAAATGCCCTTAACGCAAATTATATTACCATATCTGGCATAGGCGAAGATAGATATGCAAAAGCCGTTGAGGCGATAGACAGTTATCTGAATCAGAATTTACATAATTAAAGGATTTTTAAAATATCCATATAGCATCCTGTAAATTCTGATCTTTTTTCAACCCTCAGTGCAACGTTACCAAATATCCTGCGTCATTTAACTTGAAACCTGTCAATATTTTGGAAGCCGTATACGTAGATAAACACTACAACCTGGTGGTTGAGTGTAAGCAGGGCAGTAAAAAAGCCTGTTATGAGTTGTACAAGCTATACTCAAAAGCGATGTTGAACGTCGCCTTTAGAATAGTGGGCAACATTGCCGAGGCGGAAGATGTTTTGCAGGAATCGTTTACGGATGCTTTTCATAAGCTGAAGGATTTTAGGCAGGAAACTACCTTTGGTTTGTGGCTTAAACAGATTGTGGTGCACCGCGCTATAAACCTTTTACGCAAACGCAAGTTAGAGTTTGTTGAGGTTGAAGACGGCCACCTGGATAATGTAGCCGACGAAGAAGCATGGGACGATGAGGATGTACAATACCAGGTAGCACAGGTTAAAGAAGCCATGAAAGAACTGCCCGAAGGTTACCGGGTGGTACTATCCCTCTATTTATTGGAGGGGTACGACCACGAGGAGATAGGGCAGGTACTAAACATAACAGAAAACACATCAAGAACACAGTTTTTGAGAGCAAAGAGGAAACTAAGCGACATATTAATAAGAAAGGGAGTTAAGAAATGAGCAAGAGGTTAGAAGATTTTATGAAAAACAACAGGGAGGAACTTGACGACCTGGAGCCACGCGCCGATATCTGGAACAAAATTGCCATGGAGCTTGACGCGTGGGAGGAACAACAGCCAACCATACAAAAGCGCGAAGCAAAAACTTTTTCGCTGGGCTTTGTGCTAAAGGTAGCCGCAACGGTTATTGTGGTGATGGGTTTAGGATTTTGCCTGTATTTAAAAAATCAAAAGCCGGCAGGGATAGACCTCGCCGACATTAACCCCACTTATGCTAAACAGCAGGTGCACTATGCCTCGATGATAGAGAGCAAACGTACCAGGTTAAAATTGGTTGCCAAATTTGACCCGCAGTTATACAACGAGTTTAACGCGGAGCTTTTAAAGATGGATGCCAACTACAAAAAACTAAATATTGATTTAGCAACCAGCCCCAACCAGGAACGTGTTTTACGTGCAATGATCCGAAACTTGCAAATACAAACCGAGGTGCTTAATCAGCAATTAAGTGTTATTGAACAGTTTAATCAAAGTAAAAAGGATCATGAAAATGAAAACAAAGATATTTAACCGGTTGCTTGCCGCTATTGCGATAGTAGCCATCAGCGCAGCTGCCTTTGCACAGGAAACCCCTGTACAACCGCCTGCGCCACCACAAGCACCTGAGGTAACCACTCCTAAAACTGATTTTAAACAGTTTGATAAAAAGATGGCCGACCTTAAAGTTAAAATGCGCGATCTTAAACAAAAGATGAAGCAGAAAAACTTTAATGCGAACAAGGATATGGCCTTCGCTTTTAAAGATTTCGACAAGAATTTTAGTGAAAGCTTTAAAGGATTTGACAAAACGTTTACTGAAAGCTTCAAAGATTTCGGCAAAAACTTCGCCGGCAACTTTAGTGATATGGCCCCAGAATTTTCGGGAGCGTTCAAAAACTTTAATGGCGTAAGTTATAGCAATAGTAACAACCTTAACAGCGACGAATACAAAGAGAAGCTTGCCAATGGCCAGATAAACGAAAAGATTAAAAACTACAGCAAAACTTACAGCGTTGATGGCAACGATGTGTTACAAATAAGCAACAGCTTTGGCAAAATTGTGGTAAACACTTGGGCCAAAAATGAATTTAAGGTTGATGTGCAAATGAAATTCGGATCGGACGATGAGGATTACGTTAATAGTATGATCAACGGTTCAAGCATCAGCGATAGCAAAGTAGGCTCTATTGTATCATTCAAAACCAACCTTGCCCGCAATAACGGCAGCAATGGTGATAATCATATGGAAGTTAACTACACCGTTTATATACCCGCGGCCAATGCCGTTGATATCACCAATAAGTTTGGTAATGTTATCCTACCCGATCTGAGTGGTAAAGCAACGGTGCATGTATCATATGGTACATTAAACGCGCAACAGCTTTTAAGTAAAGATAACGATATACGTGTACGTTTTGGCGATGCTAATATTGTAACCTTTAATGGCGGCAAACTGGATGTAGGCTACGGTAAGGTTAAAGCCGGTACAGTAAGCAATGTAACCGCAAACATATCATTCGCGGGTTTTAGTGCCGACAGGTTAAAAACTTCTGCCGATATCAATATAAAATATGGCGACGGGTTTAATATTGGCGCTATAGACAGATCGGTACGTAACCTGACTATTAATGCATCATTCACCAAAATCAAGCTTGACTTTAAAGGCGCCGATAGTTATAATTTTGATGTTGTAACTAAACTGGGCAGTTTTAATTATAATAATGACAATATAAAGGTAACCGCCAAAACGCCCTCTGACGAGGATAGGGGCTGGTCGTCGACAAAAACATACAAAGGCTACATTGGCAAAAGCAATAGTGATGGCAAAATTGCTATCAACGCAAGCTATACCGACGTGCACTTTTATTAAAAACTATTGGATCTATCATAAAAGTTATACCCCTGCTATAAACGGCAGGGGTTTTGCTGTTTTTAAGGCATACATTTACACCTGCATGGAAATATTAACCGACCCGGAAGCGTGGGTATCGCTTATCACACTAACCGTTTTAGAAATTGTTTTGGGTATCGATAATGTGATCTTCATATCTATATTATCAGACAAGCTCCCAAAAAAGCAACAGGAAAAAGGCCGCAAACTGGGTTTAGCCATGGCTATGATAACCCGCGTTTTATTATTGCTTACCATTACCTGGGTGATGAAGCTGACGGCGCCACTGTTTAGCCTGTCGGGTATATTTAACATTACCGATCCCGAGTGGGTAGAAAAACTGGCCATCTCAGGCCGTGATCTGATATTGATAATAGGAGGTTTATTCCTGATCTATAAAAGTACTGCCGAGATCCACCATAAAATTGAGGGGGATGAAGACGGGGCTGAGAATGTTAAACCACATTCTTTCTGGGCTACCATTTTTCAGATCATGCTGCTGGATATTGTATTCTCATTAGATTCGGTTATTACTGCAGTGGGTATGGCTAAACACGTCGAGATCATGATAGCAGCCGTAGTGGTTGCCGTTGGTGTCATGATGTGGGCATCAAGTAGTGTGGCAAGCTTTGTAAACAAGCACCCAACTGTAAAGATGCTGGCCTTGTCATTCCTGTTGTTAATAGGCGTATCGTTATTAGCCGAGGCATTTGAACAGCATATTCCTAAAGGATATATCTATTTTGCCATGGCGTTCTCCATTTTGGTAGAGATGCTGAATTTGAAGATGCGCACAAAACGTGCATATAGGGGAAAACTACATTGATAAAATTGTGCGCCCCATATCAAGAACAGTGATCAGGGACAATGCCGTTAATTATACGGCAGTTGACCTGTATTCCGGAAAGCGCCAGGAGTTTCAGGACAAGATCAACCGCACGATAACCGTAAGTTTTGACAAACGCGGACTAGAGATGCAGCAGATATTGGTCCTGAATATCACTTTACCCGCGTCGGTTAGGGCAAGTATAGAGTCTAAGATCAACGCAGAACAGGACGCGCAAAAGATGCAGTTCGTATTGCAGAAAGAGCGCCAGGAAGCAGAACGAAAACGTGTAGAAGCACAAGGTATAGCAGATTATCAAAAAATACTTTCCACTGGTTTGTCCGACAAACAGTTACAATATGAATCTATAAAGGCCCAAAAGGAAATAGCGTTATCACCTAATGCCACGTTATTATTATTGGCGGCGGCAAGGGAAATCCGATTATGCTTACGGATAAATAAAGGTTTTGGGATCAGCGTCCCATACTGATAAAAAATCCTTCCGTTTTGAAAGGGTACTAAATCACACGAGTAATCACTAAAAAAATATTTACCGATATTTTAGCTAACAAAGTGGTTGATTCTAAATATCTCAGTAGCAAAGGCATCCTTTTGGCTGCTGAGTTTATGAACCGGAACTTGGAGTTTCGGTTATCTAAAAACAAAAAAATGGATGGTGGACGAATAAGCGTAAGGTTAGCACAACCTTCAGATTATATTTATGCAAAACAAATTTCAGAAGAAACGGAACGTTCCGCTATAGCCAGGGGTTCCGGTATTTCAAAAAGATCGGTTGATTCGATCAAAGCCAAAATATATGATGGCAAAGCGGTTATAGCAGTATCAGACTGCGGCAATTGGGTTGGATTTACCTACCTGGAAGTTTGGGAAGACGGAAAGTTTATATCCAATAGCGGACTAATCGTTGCCCCCGAATACAGGAAAAATGGCGTCGCGCAGGCAATCAAAGAAGAAGTCTTTCGTTTATCACGTCAAAAGTTTCCTAAGGCCCTTATTTTTTCTATAACCTCAGGCCTTGCTATTTTAAAACTAAATACCCGCTTGGGGTTCGAGCCGGTTACCTATTCAGAGATCACCCATGAAGAGACCTTTTGGGAAGGCTGTAAAAGTTGCGTCAACCATGACGTATTAAACAGCAGGAAAAAATGCAATTGCCTGTGTACAGCCATGCTTTTCGACCCAGCAAAAAATCAGTCTGAAAAAGTTAATGTTAATCAAATATAGATATGTACCAAGTAATTGATGAACACCTGATAGAAGAAGATCCTATTGCCGGACTGGCAGAGGAAGCAGTCAGCCTGCTTAAACAACTCATTGAAACCCCATCGTTTAGTGAAGGCGAAGATGGAACGGCTAACCTGATCATCACTTTTTTAGCCAACCGCGGCATCGGCTGTAAAAGGCATCATAACAATGTCTGGGCCTACAATAAATTTTATAAAGCCGATAAACCAACAATATTGCTGAACTCTCATCACGATACCGTTCAGCCAAATGTGGGATACACACGCGACCCTTTTGACGCGGAAATAGTAAGTGATAAGCTTTATGGGTTGGGCAGTAATGACGCCGGTGGTTCCCTGGTTTCATTGTTAGCCGTTTTTTGCTTCTTTTACAACCGCACAGATCTTGCCTATAACTTATGCTTTTTGGCTAGCGCGGAAGAAGAAAGTTCTGGTAAAAATGGGATCAGTTCTATCCTGCATGAACTTGGAAAGATAGATTTTGCCATCGTAGGTGAACCAACGAAAATGGATATGGCTACTGCAGAAATGGGGTGTATGGTGCTGGATTGCACCGCCTATGGCGTAGCAGGCCATTCCGCAAGAAACGAAGGGGTCAATGCTTTATATAAAGCATTGAGTGATATTCAATGGTTTTCGACTTACAATTTTCCAAAACAATCCGGATTCATGGGGCCGATCAAAATGACGGTTACAGGGATCAATGCCGGGTTGCAGCATAATATCATTCCGAATGAATGCCAATTTATGGTAGATGTGCGGCTGAGTGATTGTTTTACTGTTGAGGAAATACTCGCTATGATCAGCCAACATACAACTTCTGAGATTAAGGTCAGGCCGGGTATACTGAAGCCAACTTGCATTGATCATATTCACCCGGTTGTTCGCACAGGTTTATCTATCGGAAGGAAAACATTTGTTTCGCCAACCAGTTCGGACCGGGGCTGGCTCGATGTGCCATCTATAAAGATGGGGCCGGGTGATTCAGCCCGTTCACACATGGCCGATGAGTTCATTTTTATAGAGGAAATAAGCGAAGGCATATTAATTTACATCCGCCTGCTTAAATCAATGATGTATTGTTTGATCAATAATCCGGATAATCAAAACAGGACTTAAATATTCAATTTTAGTGGAAATAAAAAAGATACCATCGTCCACCGTATTGGTGATTGATGATGAACAGAAACTGGCGTCATTAATTGGCCGGATATTGGAACTGGAGGGTTTCCGGGTAATCATTGCACATACGGGTAAAGAAGGCCTTAAAAAGCTGATGCTTGAAGATATACAAGTAGTGGTAAGTGACGTCAAACTCCCGGACATCAACGGCGTGGACCTGGTAAAGATGATCAAAGATAAAAAGCCCTTTGTGGAAGTCATCAATATGACCGCTTACGGCACGATATCGGATGCCGTTCGGGCGGTTAAAAATGGCAGTTTCGATTATCTCACCAAAGGCGATGATAATGATAAGATCATTCCGTTGGTTTACAAAGCAGCCGAAAAAGCACATTTTCATATCCGGATATTTAACCTGGAAGCCCGAATTACAGGCAAATATAGTTTTGAGCATATTCTTGGCCGGTCAAAAGCTATACACGAAGCCATCGGGCTTGCCAAAAAAGTAGCAGTTACCGATACTACCGTCCTGCTTCTCGGCGAAACAGGTACCGGTAAAGAAGTATTTGCCGAATCGATTCATTATGAAAGTAACCGCAGATTGCAGCCCTTTGTGGCTGTTAACTGCAGCAGTTTTCCTGCAAGTTTATTGGAAAGTGAACTATTCGGTTATAAGGCCGGGGCATTTACTGGCGCTAACAAAGATAAAAAAGGCCTGTTCGAGGAAGCCGATAACGGTACGATTTTTTTGGACGAGGTTGGTGAAATGAGCATGGAACTGCAGGCTAAACTCCTGCGTGTGCTGGAGAGCCGTACTTTCATCAAGGTAGGTGCTACACAAACAACCAAGGTCAACGTACGTATCCTGGCGGCGACCAACCGCGATCTGAAAAAGGAAGCGGAGGACGGCCATTTTCGGCTGGACCTTTACTACAGGCTCTCGGTTTTTAATATCAACCTGCCCTCACTCAATGAACGTAAAGGAGATATCGGGCTCATAGCAAAACATTACCTGAAGGAATTTTCAGATAAGGTAAATAAACGCATCGATACCATCAGCGACGAATTCCTGCAAGTGCTGCAACAACATGAATGGAGGGGTAATGTTCGTGAATTAAAGAATATTATCGAGCGTGTCGTTATCCTGACTGATAAGAACACCATTGATGTCGACCTGCTGCCTTTGGAATTCCGTACGGTGTATTTTGAAACTTCTGCCCTGGACATGGAATCGGTGGAAAGGCAACACATCACTAAAGTACTCAACCACGCCCGTGGAAATAAAACTGAGACAGCCAGGCTTTTGAATATAGGGCTTACTACGCTATACCGTAAACTGGATCAGTACAAGCTATCATGATGACACGTTATTGTGGTAAAAAACCCTTCCAAAATGGAAGGGTTTTTTTGTTTGTTAACGGTTGAAACAAATGCAATTTACTGATTTATAAATAATTACCTTATATAATTTCTCTATGGCATTAGTATTGGCATAGTTGTATTAAATAATAACAATATGATCACAATAATCCTTTTCGTTGCCATCCTGCTGGGATGGTGGTTTATTTTTAAATCCATCGACTGGTTCGAAAAAATCTAACGCATCATGATCGCACTATTTATCATTTCTATTGCAGTTTTCTTATACATGGTATATGTACTGCTTAAACCCGAAAAATTTTAACCTTAACACACAATGAACACAGAACTATTTGGAATCATTGCCTCCTTCGCCCTGATGCTGGTTATCGGCATCCCGCTGGGCAAGTACCTGGCAAAAATGTTTGCCGGCGAAAAGGTATGGACCGATTTTATGAAGCCTGTAGAAAGTGGCATCTACAAATTGTCGGGCATCAACCCTAACGAGCCCATGACCTGGAAACAGTTTTTAAAAGCCATGATGTGCATCAATCTTTTATGGTTGGTTTACGGCTTTTTTGTATTAATGCACCAGGATAAGCTGCCCCTTAATCCCGATGGCAACCCCGGCATGACGGCCGACCTGGCCTTTAATAGCATTATCAGTTTTGTGGTAAACTGTAATTTACAGCAATATAGCGGCGAAAGTGGTGCCAGTTACCTGGTACAGCATTTCATATTTATGTTTTTACAGTTTGTGAGTGCCGCAACAGGTATTGCCTGCGCAGTAGGTTTCTTTAAAGCTTTCCGTGATAAGACCACTAATGACATCGGTAACTTTTGGAACTTTTTTCTAAAAGCGATCACCCGTTTATTATTGCCTCTATCTATAGTAGTAGCCTTAATATTAACCTTTAACGGCACGCCAAGCAGCTACGCCGGTAAAGACCAATTCATATCCCTGCAGGGCGATACCGTACACGTATCGCGTGGCCCGGCAGCGCAGTTCATCGCTATTAAGCACTTAGGTACAAATGGTGGCGGCTGGTTTGGTGCAAACTCGACACACCCGCTGGAAAACCCTAACTACTTAACTAATATTACCGAGATCGTTTCGCAGATGATCATCCCTATTGCGATGGTTCTTTGTTTCGGATACTTCATCCGCCGCAAAAAATTGGGCTGGATAATTTTTGGGGTGATGATGATAGGCGCTTTGCTCCTGCTTATCCCAAGCATCGGTAGCGAAACGGGTGGTAATACCGCTATTGCCAAAATGGGCATCGCCCAGCCAACCGGCGCTATGGAGGGTAAAGAAGTGCGCATAGGGCCAACCGCGACAGCCTTCTGGAGTACATTTACCACCATTGTATCAACCGGTTCAGTTAATGGGATGCACGATAGCACCATGCCACTTACCGGCTTATGGCAGTTACTGGGCATGATGATCAACGGCTTCTTTGGTGGCTGTGGTGTGGGTGTGTTAAACTACTTCATATATCTCATCATCGCCGTATTTATATCCGGGTTGATGGTTGGCCGAACCCCTGAGTTTTTAGGCCACAAAGTAGAAGCCCGGGAAGTGAAGATCGCCGCTTTGATAACCTTGCTTAGTCCGTTTTTAATTATGGCGGGCACAGCTCTCGCAGCCTTTGTATTCACCAACCATGGCAATGCCGACTGGGCAGTTAAGCCATCGGCATGGTTAAATAACCCAAGTTTCCACGGCTTTAGCGAGATGCTTTACGAGATGACCTCAGCTAACGCCAACAACGGCTCGGGCTTCGAGGGTTTGGGCGATAACAATATCTTCTGGAACGTATCAACAGGTTTTGTTATGCTGTTAGGCAGGTTCCTGCCTATAATTGGCCCTGTTGCCATTGCAGGTTTGCTTGCCCAAAAGAAATACATCCCGGAATCAGCAGGTACTTTGAAGGTAGACACGGTGACTTTCGGCCTGATGACCTTCGCTGTAATACTTGTTCTAAACGCATTATCGTACTTCCCTGCTTTGGCCCTGGGCCCTATTGCAGAGTTCTTTTCAATGCCTAAGTAATTAATCACATGAAAACTCAATCTAATAAATTATTTGAAGCTGTGTTGGTGCAAACCGCATTGAAGCAGTCATTCATCAAACTGAATCCAAAGGTCATGCTGCGTAACCCGGTGATGTTCACCGTGGAAATAGGCACCGCCGTTATGCTGTATATGAGCGTTTACAGCTTGCTAAACACCGGCCAGGGTTCGTTCGCCTATAACTTTATCATCTTCATCGTACTGCTGCTAACCCTGCTGTTTGCCAACTTTGCCGAGGCTATAGCCGAAGCACGCGGTAAGGCACAGGCCGACAGTTTACGCAAAACCCGTGAAGAAACACCTGCCAATGTTTTAATGCCCGACGGCAGCGTTGTTAGTAAATCATCAAACGACCTGCGTAAAGGTGATGTGTTCGTTTGTGAGACAGGTGATACTATACCTACCGATGGTGAAATCACCGAAGGTTTGGCAACTATAGATGAGTCGGCAATTACAGGCGAGTCTGCCCCGGTTATCCGCGAGGCGGGTGGCGATAAATCATCGGTAACAGGCGGTACAAAGGTATTGTCAGACAAGATAAAAGTGGTTGTTACCACTGAACCGGGCGAAAGCTTTTTAGATAAGATGATCGCGCTGGTAGAAGGTGCATCGCGCCAAAAAACGCCAAATGAGATCGCCTTAACGATCCTGTTGGCCAGCTTTACGCTGATCTTTATTATTGTATGTGTTACGCTAAAGCCATTTGCAGATTATGCCAACACCCCGATAACCATTGCGGCATTAATATCCCTTTTCGTTTGTTTGATCCCTACAACCATCGGTGGCCTTTTATCGGCCATCGGTATTGCGGGGATGGACAGGGCATTGCGTGCCAATGTGATCACCAAATCTGGTAAAGCGGTGGAAACTGCAGGTGATATTGACGTACTATTGTTAGATAAAACCGGTACAATCACAATTGGCAACCGTAAAGCGACCCAATTTTGGCCTGCACCCGGTGTATTGCCTGATGATTTGGTAAGGGCGGCGGTACTATCATCATTGGCTGATGAAACGCCCGAAGGTAAATCTATCATCGAGCTGGCACAGCAAAGTAACATGCGTATTTCAATGACCCCGCCTGCAGGGGCCGAGTTCATCAAATTTTCCGCAGAAACCCGTGCAAGCGGTATCAACACTACTGAGGGTTTGCGGATCCGTAAAGGTGCTTTTGATTCTATCAGGAACATGTCCGTAGCTGCCGGTAATAAGTTTTCTGCCGATGTAGAAGAACGGGTTAAAGCTATTGCAAGCAACGGTGGTACACCACTGGTGGTTTCACAAAATGAGGTTGTTTTGGGTACAATAGAATTGCAGGACATTATTAAACCCGGCATCGCCGAACGTTTTGAGCGCCTGCGTAAAATGGGGATCAAAACGGTAATGGTGACCGGGGATAACCCGTTAACTGCCAAATTTATTGCCGAAAAAGCCGGTGTGGATGATTTTATCGCCGAGGCTAAGCCCGAGGATAAAATGAACTACATCAAAGCTGAACAACAGGCAGGCCGCCTGGTTGCCATGATGGGCGACGGCACAAACGATGCCCCGGCATTGGCCCAGGCAGATGTAGGTGTAGCCATGAACAGCGGTACACAAGCTGCCAAAGAAGCCGGTAACATGGTGGATCTGGATAATGACCCCACCAAACTGATCGAGATCGTAGAAATAGGTAAGCAATTGCTGATCACACGTGGTACGTTAACCACCTTCTCCATCGCCAATGACGTGGCTAAGTATTTCGCTATTGTCCCGGCATTGTTTATCGCGTCGATACCAGCCCTGCAGGCTATTAATATTATGCACCTGCACAGCCCGGAGAGCGCCATACTATCTGCGGTGATCTTCAACGCGATCATCATCCCGATGCTGATACCACTGGCCCTTAAAGGGGTAGAATACAAACCGATCGGTGCCAGTGCATTGCTTCGCCGCAACCTGTTGATCTACGGTTTGGGTGGTGTTATCGCGCCATTTATCGGCATCAAACTAATCGACTTACTTATTTCATTATTCTTTTAATAACAACGATCATGAAATCAAATATCATCAAATCAATCCGCATCACACTGGTATTAACCGTGATACTATGCGTAATATACCCGGTAGCCATTTCCCTTGCCGGTAAGCTATCAAAAGGCCATGGCGATGGCGAAACCATTATGGTTAACGGCAAAGTGGTTGGCTATGCCAACGAAGGCCAAAGCTTTACCCAGCCTAAATACTTCTGGGGCAGGCCATCGGCTGTTGGCTACAATGCAGCAGGTAGTGCAGGCTCTAACAAAGGCCCAAGCAATCCCGATTATTTGAAAGAGGTAAGCAACCGCATAGATACCCTGCTTAAATACCACCCGTACCTTAAACGTGCCGATATCCCTACAGAAATGGTTACCGCATCAGGCAGTGGACTTGACCCGGACATATCTCCGGCTGCTGCTAAGATCCAGATACAACGGGTAGCAAAAGTACGCGGCCTTGATGCAGAAGCAGTTACCGCTTTGGTAAACCAGCATACCGAAACCCCGCTAATGGGCCTGTTTGGACCCGCAAAAGTGAACGTTTTAAAATTGAATGTAGCACTTGATGAATTAAAGAAATAACAAATAAGATTTAACCACAAAGAACACCAAGAGAAAACCACAGAGTACACAAAGATTAAACCGTGAGCTAAAACTTACAAGCCTTCGTGCACTCTGTGGTTAACCAACGAATAGTCATGCTGAACTTGCTTCAGCATCTCACAAGCAAAGTAGGCAACCCTGCAAAGGGATCCCGAAATAAATTCGGGATGACGTCACCTATATGATTTTAACATAACATGAAAACACTTCTATTATCATCAGCAATACTTTTAGCGGCCATAACAGCTAAAGCACAGGATACAACCAAAACCGTAGAGAACCCGTTAACCATTTCAGGGTCGGTAGATGCTTATTACAAATACGATTTTTCTAAATTCCGCAACGCGGCAGGTGGTTCAAACATCCCCACCAGCTTTGCAACCGACCAAAACTCTATCTCGATTGGGATGGTTGACCTGGCTGTGAAAAAGAAAGTAAACAAAGCATCATTTGTGGGCGAGCTATCATTCGGCCCGCGTGGCGAGGCACAATCGATCCCCAATAGCGGCACCAACGGACAATCGTTCCATATCCAAAATTTATATATGGGCTATGATGTTACCGATAAACTAAACCTTACGGCGGGTTATATGTCCACCTTTGTAGGTTACGAAGTAATATCCCCGGTAGGGAATTTCAATTATTCTACATCGTACCTGTTTACCAACGGCCCGTTCCAAAATGCGGGCTTCAAGGCTACCTACGCCTTCAACAGCAAGGTTAGCTTAATGGCAGGTATTTTTAATGATACCTGGAATAACTACCAGTCTACAAAAGATGTATCAACCTTCGGCGCGCAATTGTTTGTTAGCCCGGTTAAGGGATGGACGGCTTACATCAACCTGTTAAGCGGTAAAACATCAGGTACCATCATCGACCTGACCTCCGCTTACCAAATTACGGATGCCTTTAAATTAGGGCTGAATGGCGCAAGCTTCTCGGCACCCGATGCCGTAAAAGGTGGTTTTGAAGGCGTAGCATTATACCCGCAATTAGCAGTGTCAAAAGATGTAACTTTAGGCTTAAGGGGCGAATACTTTAAAACTAAAAACGGTGGCTTTGTAACCGCAGGCCCACCGGCAGGCGAATCTATCACCGCGTTTACTTTAACAGCAAATATTAAAGCAGGCCCGTTAAATTTAATACCCGAGGTTAGGTTAGATAATGGCTCAACAGCACAGTTCATCAACAAAAATGCAGGGCCAACAAAACAGGCTTCGCAATTTTTAGTAGCTGCGGTTTACGCATTTTAAATAAAAGACAACATTAAAAGGCTGGCTACTCCGGTAGCCGGCCATTTTCATTATGGAAGAAGAAGCGCATAAGGACAATTCCGTAAAAGATTTCATCGAACTGGTCAAAAAATCCAGGAGGGGGAAATTAAAAATCTATATCGGCATGAGTGCCGGCGTAGGTAAGACCTATCGCATGTTGCAGGAAGCCCATGCGCTGCTTAAAAACAATATAGATATTCAGATCGGTTATATAGAAACGCATAACCGCGTCGAGACTCATGCTTTGTTGGCCGGCCTGCCCGTGATAAGCCGACGGAAGACCTTTTACAAGGGGAAAGAACTTGAGGAAATGGATTTGCAGGCCATTATTAATCGCCACCCCGAGGTTGTTATTGTTGATGAACTGGCCCATAGCAATATCGAGGGTAGCAAGAACAGCAAACGCTGGCAGGATGTAAGGGATATCCTGGAGGCGGGCATCAGCGTCATAACCGCTGTAAATATCCAGCACCTCGAAAGCCTGAACGAAGAAATAGAAGACATTACCGGGATACCAATTACCGAACGCGTCCCGGATAAAATTTTAGAGATCGCTGATGAGATAGTCAATATTGACCTCACCGCTGATGAGCTGATAGACCGTCTTAAAGACGGTAAGATTTATGACAAGGCCAAAGTAGAAACCGCCCTTCAAAACTTCTTCCGGAACGAAAAGATCCTACAGCTGCGTGAAATAGCATTGAAGGAGGTTGCGCATCATTTAGAGCGCAAGATCAATATAGAAGTGCCTAAGCAGATCAAACTGCGGCCGGAAAAATTCCTGGCATGTATCTCCTCCAATGCCGAGACCTCTAAGATCGTTATCCGCAAAACCGCCCGGTTGGCTTCCTATTATCGGTCGCCGTGGATTGTGCTTTACGTACAAAGCAGCAGCGAAAGTTTGGAGCGTATCAAACTGGATAAACAAAGGCATCTGATCAATAATTTTAAGTTGGCAACCGAACTCGGCGCAGAGGTTGTAAAAGTCAAAAGTGACCAGATCACCAAAACCATTATGCAAGTCGCTGAAGAAAAAGAGATCACCACGATCTGTATCGGCAAACCCCATTTAAACATTTGGCAGGTCATCCTACGCACTACTGTATTTAATGAATTACTTAACAAAATCGCAGAAACAGAAACTGATTTAGTAATATTATCATGAAAGTAAAAAATAAACTTCGCCTGGGATTCGGTTTTTTATTCCTGGTAGTGCTGGCCTTTGGCCTACTGTCGCTGATCTTTATTAACCGCCTCTCTACGGGTGCCAAAGTCATTTTACAGGATAACTATAATTCGTTAAGTTTTACCCGTGAAATGCGATCTGTATTGGATGAGAATAAATTGCCGCTCAATGCCGCCGCTTTAAGATCTTTTGAAAAGCAACTCATAGCCGAAGAACATAATATTACCGAACCTGGTGAAAGGCAGGCTGCAACAGCTTTGAGAAATGCTTTCGTAAATCTCCGGCAAAAAACCGATCTCAAAGACCTGCAACAGGCAGAACTGGAAGCGAGGCGAAGTCTAAGACAGGTTGAGATTGTGAATATGAGAGCTATCACGAACAAAAATGCGAAGGCAAATTCATCAGTTGATGAAGCAACACTTGTTCTGGCGCTCGTAGGCACCTTCACTTTTCTCGTATTATTTAGCTTTAGTGTGAACTTTCCTGGAATAATTTCAGGGCCGTTAAATGCATTGCTGGTGGGTATCAGGGAAATCAGTCAGCAGAATTACAATAAGCGCATACATTTTACCCAAAATGATGAGTTCGCAGAAGTAGCTGGGGCATTTAACGATATGGCTACCCGTTTAAACGAATGGCAAAATAGTAATTTATCTACGGTAATGTCCGATAAACTCCGGATTGAAACTATCATCGAACAGATGCAGGATGCCATTCTTGGAATTGATGAAAAACAAGAAATCCTGTTTATCAATACCTCCGCTAAGAAAATCCTAAATATCAGTGAACCTAAAATGGAAGGTCGTTCTGTCGCGGATATTATAAAAAGCAACGAGCTATTTAAATCTATTGTGGATGGACAGCAAACCGGTAAGCCCTTCAAGATCGTAGTAGAAGGCCAGAATTCCCATTTCCAACTGGAGACGCGTGAGATTAATGTTCCAAATATAGGCCCGGATTCAGGTCCGGTAATAATCGCCAATAAGTCCGCAGGTAAAGTTTATATTTTAAAAAATATTACAGAATTTAAAGAGCGGGACGAGGCCAAAACAAATTTTATTGCTACCATATCGCATGAATTGAAAACGCCCATCTCGGCTATAAAAATGAGCCTTAAGTTACTGGTCGACCCACGTGTTGGTGTATTGAATAAGGAGCAGGAACAATTGGCAAAACATATTGAGGAGGATTCTGAGCGGCTGCTTAAAATCAATTCAGAACTTTTAGACCTTTCACAGGTCGAGACCGGGAATATTCAACTTAATTTTGTCGCATCAAATCCTGATAAGATCGTAGACTACGCGATTAAAGCCGTACGTTTTGAAGCAGAGCAAAAAGGGGTTACAATAGAATATAGTATACCAGAAAATCTGCCCGAGGTAAATGCAGATGTAGAAAAGACGGCCTGGGTGCTGATCAATTTTTTGTCTAATGCATTGCGCTATAGTCCTGCAAAATCAAAAATAGAACTCAACCTCTCCCTAAAAGGGCAATATATAGAATTTTCAGTACGTGATTTTGGAAAAGGGGTAGATCCAGTTTACCAAAAACGACTGTTCGATCGTTACTTCCAGGTGCCTACAGACGGTCAAAATAAGTCGGGTTCAGGGCTTGGCCTGGCGATATCCAAAGATTTTATTGAAGCCCAGGGTGGGTCCATTGGCCTGGAAAGTGAAGTTGGTGAAGGCAGTCGTTTTTATTTCAACCTGCCGGTGACGAAAGCATAATATATTTTAAGGAGATGAGAAAGCAGAAGGTCATTACTGCGAAGTCGGAGTTGGAATTCAACTCTATTTCTTCCAAACAGCGTATCAGCTATTTACGGTTACAGGATGAGAAATTACAGGGAATGTTACTGTGGTGTAGTATCGCGGTACTGATGACGAGGCAGAAAAATTATTCCGAATCACCGCGCCTATCAGCATACTTGTATATGCAACCGGCCTATATCTGCTGGCTAAACGGGGAGCGAGGTGGGATTCCCTTAATGGCGACATACGAGGATAGACCGCGAGGTGATTAAAGGAACTCTACTCCCACTGTAAACCTTACTGGAACTGTATTTGCACCTTTCCCAATAAAATATACTATTGTGAAAGACGACACCATTAAAAAAACAGAAAGGATACTATTAGGCGCTAACCTGATATTTGCAGGTATAAGCCATTTAACATTTGCACGTAAACCCTTTAGGGCGCAGGTGCCTGATTGGGTGCCGCTAAAAACGGACGATACCGTTCTGCTTTCCGGCGTTCCCGAGATCACATTGGGTATTGCCCTTGTCTTTACTCCTGAAAAACATGAGCTAACCGTAGGTAAAGTTGCCGCCACATTTTTCACGGCAACATATCGCAGTATACCAATCACCGCTGTGCGTTTGGATTAGATACCGATGCAAAACGTTTTATGCGGTTGCTTTTTCAGCCCGTTTTGGTTTATTGGGCGTTGAAGAGCACTGGCAACCTTAATAAATAATTAAAATGAAAACATCGGAACAGATTGATTTTTCGTTTATAGAAATATAAAAACTCATCAACACATCAATCATGGAAAAATTTGCATTATTGGCCCGCGTGGAAGCAAAGCCGGGTAAGGAAGCCGATGTACTGGCATTTTTAAAAAGCGCTTTGCCTTTGGCTGAAACAGAGCCGGATACTGTTAGGTGGTATGCCCTGCAACTGGGCCCGTCAACCTTTGGGATATTTGACACCTTTGAAACTGAAGAAGGCCGCCAGGCACACCTTAATGGCAAAATAGCGGAAGCCCTTATGGCAAACGCTGCAGAACTTTTAGCTAAAGACCCCATTATTGAAAAGGTAGACTTGTTAGCCATAAAATAATAATCGTAAAATAGCATCAAGACCTTTCCGATAATCGGGAAGGCTTTTTTGTTTAAAAATTTAAATCGTCACCATTCGTTACGCCAGAATATGGTTAATGGCAACAGATTATTCTACAACATCCAGTGCTTTTGGCTTTTCGGTAACCTTTTTCCAGATGGTATAACCGCCGTACATAAATATGCAGGCAATAAGCACATATACCCAAACAGGAAGGTTGCGGCCGGCTATGATAATGTAAGTATATGGGATACAAAAAAAGATGCCGGCCAATAGTATTAATAAAGTAACAGGCTTTTTTTTGCGGATGTTTCTCACTAAAAAACCAAGCGTGGTAAAAAGCGATACCTTACTTACCAGGTAAAGGCAGCCCAAAAACAAAGGGTCAACGTCGTGCTTGTCGCCAAGTTCAACAATCCAATCTTTTATTGCGGTAAGGTATTCCGTCATTAATTGCAAGATAAGAAATTACTAAACGGTAATTTACAAAATTTAGCGCATTGTTATTTCTGCAGATCTTGTTTGCGTTTAGCTGTCAGATATTTCCGTACCGGGATGTCGTAAAACACCATCACCAGGTAGGCAAACGCCACCAACAGTATCATCCCAACAATAATAATTAGCGCCAGTTGGCCCGTTGCCGGTTTATTGGCGTTGTAGTAATTGCCGAAAGCCCATATAGCGGCATAGTGGGTCATATACAACGGATAAGACATATTTCCCGAGAACTGGCAAAGCTTTTTAAGCCCCGGTGTTAATACCGCGCCTGCGCCAAGGGAAACCAATAGCGGGAAATAGAACAGTACTACCAATGGCTCGGTAAGCCAAACCCATTTGTTAAAAGGCATCACAAATGCAAGTATTAATAAAGCACCTAAACCAACAAAGCCCAGTTTGTTTTTAATGACCCACTTGCTGCGATAAATTAGTAGCCCTGCTAAAAAAGAATAGCTAATGCGCGCGCTGCCATCCCAAAAGGTCCCGCCACTCCATCCGCCTATAACATTGCCTGTTCTGTAAGCCACATAGCAAATACTTAAAGCCGCAAATACGGTTAATATCAGCAACAATTTGCGCCCTACCCTAAAAAGGATGAACGCGTAAAAAACATTAGCCACATACTCCCAAAATAGCGACCAGGCCGGGGCATTAAAGCTGAACAGGTTAAACGCCCGCTCCTGCATTATCGGATATGGCATAAGCAATACCGAACTTAAAAAAATCAACGCAATTTTGCCCGCGCTGTAGCCGTTAGGCATTACAGCAAACGGATCAAACAAAAAGGCAAGCAGCCCAAATATCGAACCTAAAATAACCAGCGGGTGCAGTCGGATGATGCGCGATTTAAAGAACTCGACAACCCCCATCTTACCTATCCTGTCGTCATAAGCATACCCGATCACAAAACCCGATAAACAGAAAAAGAAATCTACCGCCAGGAAACCATGGGCGATAAAGTTTCTCTCCGGCGCATAAACCATCTCCATAAAATGGAAACACACCACAGATAGCGCGGCAACACCACGCAAGCCGTCCAGCATGTCAAAATGTTGTTTGGTTTTTAATATTTCGGCTGTGGATTTTTTCATAAGATTGGGCCTGTTCGCTCAAAAATATAATTTATACCCGCTATTCACTTACAAATGCCTTATTAATTATGGCATTTGTAAATACATAATAGCCAATGCAACATCTTTGCTATTATTTGAATTTAATAAACATTGGATTGATGTTTGCAAACGTTTAATTGCCATTAAAAGCATATTTATACCAAACTAAACAACCATGAACATAACAGGGAATACCATACTCATTACCGGTGGTACATCGGGCATAGGCCTTGCCTTTGCCGAAGAGTTTTTAAAGGAAGGCAACAAGGTGATCATCACCGGCCGCCGCGAGGGCAGGCTGCAAGCCATTAAAGACCGCCTGCCCGGCATCATTGCCAAAGTATCCGACTTAGAGGAGGCGACGCAACGCATTGAACTGGTGGATTGGATAGCCGAAAATTACCCGGATACTAATATACTGGTCAACAACGCAGGTGTACAATTCATCACCGATTTTAAAAAAGGCATCGACCTTGATAAACTACAAACAGAGGTAGTTACCAACCTGATAGCCCCTATCCACCTGGCATCGTTATTTACAGCCGGTTTAAAGGATAAAGAAAATGCGGCTATTGTCAATATTACATCGGGCCTTGCGTTTGTGCCTATAGCCATGATGGCCGTTTACTGCGCTACCAAAGCGGCCATGCATTCGGCAACCTTATCTTTACGCTACCAATTGAAAGATACCGGCATAAAGGTTTTTGAAATTGCCCCGCCCGCTGTTGATACCGAACTTGGGCATGACAGGCGCGAGGACAAAGACCAATCGCACGGTGGCATCCCTGTTGCAGAATTTATTGAAGGCGCAATGGCCGCATTAAAAGCCGACATATTAGAAGCCGGCATTGGTATGGCGGCGGGCATGCGTATAAAACGCGAAGAGTTATTTGAGGTAATAAACGGTAATTTCCCCGGGTAACACCAAAATGCCTAATTTTACAGGCATGAATTTACAGGCAACAAAAATACTAACCCGGTCCAATTTGTTTAATGGCTTGCTGATAGCTTTTTTGTTGCTTGTAGTTTTTGTACCGTCGGTAAAAGGGTTATTTATCCGTGGATTGATGAAGGTGGGCTTTTTTCAGCCGGATATTACCGAAACCCTAAAGTCGACCTCGCCGGTTACCTTACCGCCGGTTACTTTTGAAGGTGCCGATGGTAAATTTTTAAACCTTCAGGAGCAAAAAGGCAAGGTGGTATTAATCAACTTTTGGGCTACCTGGTGCCCGCCCTGCGTTGCCGAAATGCCTTCCATTAATGCGCTTTACAGCAAACTGAAGGGCAACAAAAACATTGTTTTTATTATGGTTGATGCGGACGGTAATTTTGCCAAATCGGGCTTGTTTATGCGCAAGCGCGATTACGGCATGCCATTATACCGGGTTGTTGGGAATTTCCCCGAAAGCCTATTTAAGGGTACGCTTCCAACTACCGTCATTTTTGATAAAAACGGTAAAATGGTTTTTTGCCACGAGGGCAGCGCCGATTATGGCGGCAGTAAAGTTTCTGATTATTTGCAGCAGCTTGCTAAGTAGTAATTAGAACGCCTCGTTTAACCCCAAAAAGAAACCACGCGACCCGTACTTACCCCAGGCATAATCTAAACAAAGGTTGGTACGTGTAGCCTTGTTAAACAATACACGTAAACCACCGCCACCGCCGGGCTGCCATTTTTCGAACAGCTTAGTGCCTAACTCATCATTTGCGGTTTGCACATTTACAAATGCCACACCACTTAAAAATTTGTTTGCGGTTATCGGGAAACGGTATTCCATTTCCGAGTAATCGTATTGTGTGCCTTTAAAGTAACCTGTGGTATAACCACGGCCGCTACGGAAAGCACCATCTTTAGCCGTTCCCGGTAGGTCAAGATATGGCAATGCGCCGCTTATGAGGTACGAGCCCCAATTCCAGAAGGCGATAACATGCTCGGGATGACTTTCAGACAAACTGAAGTACTTCCTAAAGTCGGCAGTGAACTGTACCGCGTTCTTAGAGCTCCCCATCCACGATTGGTTAACCCTAAAACCAGCATCAACATAGATACCGCTGTATGCTCGGTTCTGGTTATCGCGGGTGGTGTATTGCACGTTAAAAAGCAAGCCGCTCGATGTGTAATGGTCGTTATTAAAGCCGTAACGCTCGTTATAGATCGAATATGGTGTTGGCACCTCAGGTGTGTTTACGTCAGTGATTTTTCTTCTCAGGTCAAACGACACACCGGCACCTACAAACAGGTTTTTCTCAATCTTTTTATACGCTTTTTCGCGGAAGCTGTAAAGTTGCGAGTGGATGGCGTAACCTTTGCGGTCAGGGTTGGTAAGGATCTTATCATTTACACTGCCAGTAGCACCGTTGCCAATACCGAGTCCAAAATCGGGCGTAACGGTTTTAGCAGCTATCAGGTTACCCTGGAAATTCCAGCGGTTACCGGGAGTAAATATATTGTGGTTAATGTAAAAATAGATGATGTTTTTTGTGGTAATAGATGCCGAGGTAGCCGCCACCGACATAAATGTACCCGGCTCGTTACCCAGCACCCGGCCAGCAACCGCCTTGATACCTATCTGCGACCCGATGCTCGGGTTTGATGCGATGCTTGGGATAATTGTAATACCCGATGGTTTTTTAATAACCGAATCGGGTTTCTTTTTTGGGTGAAAAATATCGCTGAACAGGTTGCCTATATCATATTGTTTAGACAGAGCCACCGCCTGCTTGCGCGCGCGAGAAGTATCTGGCGCCGCAACCGTGGCTTTAGTAGAATCTACCGCCACCTTTACCTGGCTGTATGCTGTATTAGCCACACCCAAAAAAAAGGCGAGTAAAAAGCCTGCTGTTAAACGTAAATTCCTGTTGGTTTTATGGGCATGTGCTTTATTCAATTTTTAGCTGCTATATATTGAGTGAAAAATTAACCAAAATAACTGTAAAAGTATGTAAGTGTTTTACAATTGCAACAGTTATTGCCGTAATATAATTAAGCGTCTGCCAGTTCAACCCAAACCGGGCCATGGTCGCTCGTCTTTTCCCAGCCGCGCACTTGCCTGTCAACACCCGCGGCTAACAGGCGCTTATCTACATCCGGACTAAGCAAAAAGTGATCGATCCGCAACCCGGCATCACGCCCGTAAGCGTTACGGAAATAATCCCAAAAAGTATAAATTACCTTGTCCGGGTTAAGCTTGCGCAAGGCATCCGTCCAGCCTTGGTCAACCAGGTTTTTGTAAGCAACACGGGTTTCCGGGCGAAAGAGCGCATCTTCCACCCAACGCTCCGCTTTGTAAGCGTCCAGTTCGGTAGGTATCGCATTGTAATCTCCTGTTAAAACAACAGGCTTGCCCGATGCTAATAACCCTGCGGCATGTTCCGTAAAACGCTCGAACCAGTGCAGTTTATAATCATATTTGGGGCCGGGCGCGGGGTTGCCGTTTGGTAGGTAAAGGCAGCCAATGGTGATGCCATTTACAACAGCTTCTATATAACGGCTTTGGGTATCATCAGGGTCGCCGGGCAGGCCACGTTGTGTTTCTTGTATCTCCGCACTGCGGGCTAATATGGCAACGCCGTTCCAGCTTTTTTGCCCGTGCCAGATGGCGTTGTAGCCCAGCTCTTTTATAGCATCCAGCGGGAATTTCTCATCCGGTGCTTTCAGTTCCTGCAGGCAGGCAACATCGGGTTTGGTTTCATCCAGCCAGCGTAATAAAACCGGCAGGCGGCCATTTACGCCGTTAACGTTATAGGTGGCTATTTTCATATTGGTAATTTAAATACTATAGTTTTTGATGATGAGATCTAAATAATCGATAGTTTTTATTTATGAAAAGCTTTTGCAATAGCTTCATCAGTCACCTTCGCCATAATTTTATACCCGGCAACGTTTGGGTGCACACCATCAAGTGTTAATTCGGGCCGTTGCCCGTTGTTACGGTTATCAACCAATGGTGTAAAATAATCCAGCAGTGTGAGTTTATTTGCCGCGGCGTATGCGGTTATCAGCTTGTTCAATGCAATAATTTTATTGGCGGGCTCTAAGCCCTTGCGCCAGGGGTAATCAAACACGGGCAGGTAAGCACAAAGTATTACCTTGATGTTGTTTGCCTTAGCCAGTTCCGTCATCGAGCGGATGTTATCCATAATGCGCTCGTTAGTTACATGCCCTGTAGTCCCGGCAATATCATTACTACCCGCCAGTATAATAACTGCCTTAGCCTTCCGGTTGATCACATCCTGCCTAAAACGCAACAGTAGCTGTGGCGATATCTGCCCGCTTATGCCGCGATCGATATAGTTTTTGTTGCTGCTAAAATATCCGGGTACCAATTCCTTCCATTTCTCAAATATCGAACTACCCAAAAACACCACGCGTTTATCATTGGCCGTTGCGGGTGGCAGGGTCTTATTCCCGGCTTCGTAATGGCGCAGGTCGGCCCAGTCGTCGCGGTAATCGCCTTTTATAACGGCGGTTTCTTTCGCGGAGTCGGCCTTTTCCTGGGCAAATGCGGGGTTGGTTAACAACAGCAGCGGTAACAGGTATATTAATTTCATGTTTTCTATTTGTAAGGTAATGAGCGTCAAATTTACGTTCTAATAATCAACAGATGTTTACTTCCCGGTTTAAAAGCTTGGGCTTATGGCCAGGTTAGGCGACATCAGTTATTCGCACCAAAAAATGGACGGATACCAACGGGGCACAACCAACGGCTTCAACGTATCTTTTATTAACGCTGTTAATTTCTCCGTTAATTACGTTTTTTAAACCCTACCCAAACCCTATTATACATGTCCAAAAAAACCTCTCGAATGCCCGGGGGCTTTTCGATTCTAACAGCATTCTAATATGGTGTAACATTTTTTTATGTATTTTCACCCATGTAGGGCAACCGAACACGACGGCCCTACGTATTAAGCTAATATACCCTAGAAAAAACAATATATGAAACACCCATTCTTAAAATTCAGCGCCATTGCCTTGATGGCAAGCGTTGCCCTGGTATCTTGTACAAAAGATAAGTCGACAAGTACGGCATCAAGTGCTGACGTAGCCTTCGCACTTACGGCGGATAATGCTACTTCAACCGTAGCTCCAACATCCACAAGCGGCTTGCAAACCAATGGGCTGCAAAACGATGCATTTGTCGCTGCAAATGCTTCTATCAAATGGACGTCGGCTATTGCCAACATCAGCCGCTTTAAACTGGAAGCTAAAAAAGGCAATACAGAAATCGAGATCACCACAAAAAATATCAGTAACCTCGATCTGCTGGCTATAGACCCGGCAACTGTTGCCGCTAAAATTGATACCGGTAAATACAAAGAGATCGAGATAAAAATACTTTTGGTAAAATCAGCAGGCGCAGATATCCCGCTTACCGTTAAAGGTACATTTACTACTGCAGGTGGCGCCCTTGTACCTATCGAATTTGATTACAACGATAACGCTATCCTGAAAGCTGAAGTTGAAAACGTTACCGTTGATGCAACTACCAATGTTACCGCCAAGCTAAGTTTCCACTTAAATAAATTGCTTACTGCTATCCCGTCAAGCCAGATCGATGCGGCTACACGTACCAACGGCGCTATCATCATCAGCAGCACCAGCAACGCAATTATTTATAATAGAGTTATTGCCAATGTGCTTTTAGCGTTTGAAGCCCGTGGTTTCGAACATCATAAAAAATAAGAGAATTTAGATCTTCAGTTTTGTGCAGATCAGTTTTTCAAGGCCGCTTTTATTAAGCGGCCTTTTTTGTTGCATTTACCCTGAGCAGATAAATATATTTTGCTTTATTTTATACCTATTAAATGAGCGAAACATTATCACCCAAAAAATTCCTTAAACTAACAGGCTACCAGTGGGCGTGTATCCTGTACATAGCCGTGGCTATTTTTTGCTGGCAGCTAAAGTATTTTAGGCATATTGATAATAATTACCTCATTTTCCGCACCTCTTATTTTCACTTTAGGGATCATATAAACCTTTACCTGCATTACCCAAAAGAGTATTACGATGTGTACATTTATGGCCCGGCGTTTACGCTGCTCATAGCCCCCATGTCGCTAATGCCCGAAAGCTGGGGTTTCTTCTTTTGGGAGGTGGGTAATGCCGCCATGTTTTTGTGGGCCGTTAACACCTTGCCATTTACCAACCGAACCAAAACAGCTATCCTTTTACTGTGTGCCATCGAGTTTGCAAACTCCAGTCACTACATGCAATTTAATCCAACAATTGCTGCTATTATTATACTGAGTTTTACTTTTGTGAAAAGGCAAAAAGAGCAATACGCCACGCTATTTACGGTGTTTGGTACATTAATGAAGATCTATCCGATAGTTGGTTTAGCGTTTTTCGTATTCTCAAAAAACAAGGTGAAATATATCATCTGGTCGTTTGTATGGCTGGTGGTTTTCCTTTGCCTGCCGGCGATCATTTCCGGGCCCGGTTTTTTAGTGCAGACCTATAAAGACTGGTTTGCGGCGTTAACATCCAAAAATTTGACCAACCAGGATTTGACCACGGGTTTCGACTGGTGCCTGATGGGTGCGGTAAGGCGCTTGTTCCAGGATAGCACCATACCTAACTGGCCATTTTTATTAGGTGGCGCGGCGGTATTTGGCGCGGCTTTACTAAGGTTTAAACAGTATGCTTCACTAAAGTTTCAGCTACAAATTATGTGTTCGTTGTTGTTGATGGTAGTGGTCTTTAGTACCGCTTCCGAGCATCCCACCTTTATTATTGCCACCGCGGGCGCGGTAATTTACATCATGATGCAGGAGAAGCCTTTTACTCCTTTTAACATTGTTATGCTGGTTTTGCTATTGGTGGTAACCGGCCTTGGCCCATCAGACGCGTTCCCGAAACCCGCCCGGCATTGGATGCAGCTTTACGCTATTAAAGCGTATGCCCCCATCATCATTTGGTTTAAGATAGCGTGGGAGTTGCTTTTTAAGGACTTCATTAACGATAAACTGCCGTTAAAACAAGGCGAAACGACTGTAGCTTAACGCTCAACTTTCTTCACATAAATACTTATGTTGGTTACAAACACAGCGCAGGGTTGCTTGTTTCTGTAATTGTGCATCGCCAACAAACCTGCCGAAAGACAACAAGTAAACACGATTTAGCTTAGTATTATTCAAAAATTTAAGGTTTTAATTATATTTTAATATAAATCTTGCATTAATTGTATGATTTTTTTCATAATTTACCAAAAATCATTAATTATGATTGTTAAATCAATCGCAAATAAATACTTTTTGAAAACTGTTTGATTTTTTAGCTCATTAAAGGAAAGTTTTTATGTACAAAGCGCAGCATTTTGAAAAATACAATTTAATAAACGGCGTATGGGACGAAATGTACAACGAAAACAGCATCGTTCGCGGCCATTATCAAAAAGTAATTGAATACCTGGCAAAAGAATCACCAGATGACCTCAATAAAAAAGAAGAATTGGCTAAACGCCTGTTCATGACGCAGGGCATCACCTTTACCGTTTATAACAGCGGCGAGGGTATCGAGAAGATCTTCCCGTTTGATATTATCCCCCGGGTTATTACATCTGATGAATGGGCTTTTGTAGAGAAAGGCATCAAGCAAAGGCTTACCGCGCTTAACCTTTTCCTGAAAGATATTTACCACAACCAGTTCATTGTAAAAGATGGTATTGTGCCGATAGATATTGTGTACTCATGCCCGCATTTCCTGCGCGAAATGTATCAGTTGGATGTTCCTTATGATGTGTATGTACATATTGCCGGCATCGATCTGATCCGCGACCATGATGGTACGTTTTATGTGCTGGAAGATAACCTGCGCACCCCATCGGGCGTAAGTTATATGTTGGAGAACCGCGAGATCACTAAACGTTTATTCCCGGATCTGCTACCCAATTGCGGTGTACGCAGCGTAACGGAATATCCATCGATATTATATAAAAACCTGTTATCCCTATCACCAAGGCAGATCAGCAACCCTACTATTGTGTTGCTTAGTCCGGGGATTTACAATTCCGCTTATTTTGAGCATACCACCCTTGCCCGTTTAATGGGTGTGGAATTGGTTGAGGGGCGCGACCTGGTGGTAAACAACCACAAGGTTTACATGAAAACCACCACCGGCCTGCAACAGGTTGATGTGATTTACCGCCGGGTGGACGACGACTTTTTAGACCCATTAGTATTTAACCCCAACAGCGTTTTAGGTGTTGCCGGGTTGATGGGGGCATACCGTAAAGGCAACGTGGCCATTGTGAATGCAATAGGTAACGGCGTGGCCGATGATAAGGCTACTTATATCTACGTGCCGGATATGATCAAGTATTACCTTAACGAGGAGCCAATATTGAAGAATGTGCCAACGCACCGGCTATCAGACCCAGATGAGCGCGACTTTGTGTTCAAGAACATCAATACTATGGTGGTTAAAAAAACCAACGAAAGCGGAGGCTACGGTATGCTGATGGGCCACGCATCAAGCGAGGAAGAAATAGAAAAATACAAACTGGAGATATTGAAAGACCCGCGCAATTTCATCGCGCAGCCAACCATTAGTTTATCGGCAGCGCCATGTTATATAGGCGGGGTACTGCAGCCAAGGCGGATAGACCTGAGGCCATACGCCCTTTGCGGCCCGGATGGCATTGAAATAGTGCCCGGCGGTTTAACCCGCGTAGCTTTAACAGAAGGCTCGCTGGTGGTGAACAGTTCGCAAGGTGGCGGCAGTAAGGATACGTGGGTTTTGAGTTAGAGAGGGGCAAGAAAACAAGAATCAAGAGGAGCTTCAATCCGGACGAATAAATCCGAAATTAAAAATCCTAAATAGGAAAATATGTTAAGCAGGGTAGCAGCAAGTTTTTATTGGTTAAGCCGATATATTGAGCGTAGCGACGGTATCTTAAGGATGCTGAAGACCAACTACGCTTCGTCGCAGGATTCGGTTGCAGGCTTTACCTGGGAACCGGTGATCCATATTTTTTCGGGGTCGGATGAAGAGCTGATAGCCAAGCTAAATAACGACAGCCGTGCGGTTTTAAAATTTATGGTGATAGATAAGGAAAACCCGAACTCTATAGTAAACCTGGTAACTCTTGCCCGCGAAAACGCCCGTAGTGTACAGGAACACATCCCCAAAGACCTTTGGCAATGCCTAAACGAGTATTACCATACGGCTAAAGAACCGCGCATTCTATCCGGCCTAAAAAAGGACGACCCGATAGGCGTTCTGGATGTGCTGATCAAAGAGGTTATGCTGTACTACGGCACTGCCGAGATTACGATGGAACGCGGCCAGGCACGCAGCTTTATGAATATTGGTAAATACCTGGAACGGGCTATCCAGTCGATAGATATCCTTGATGTAAAGTTTGGGCCGATAAACAATAACCCCGACCTGCTTTTGGATATTACTTACTGGAAACACTTATTGTTGTCTATCGGCGGTTACGAGCTTTACCAGAAAACCTATCGCGATGGCCTGGAAGCCCACAACGTAATTGAGCAGGTGATCCTGAATAATGATTTCCCGCGCTCGGTTATCTACTCGGTAAATAACATCCAACGGTATTTCGAGAGGCTGAAGAACAACAGCAACGTGAACGATTACCGCGAGATCTCTTTTCAAATTGGAAAACTGCAAAGTAATATCAAATACAGTTCGGTTAAAAGCATTGGCCAAATGGGCCTGCACGAATATTTAACCAGCCTGCGCGAGGACTTGTACCGCATAGGTAACTCGCTTAACGAATATTACTTTGCAAATTCTTAACCCGATTTGAAAATGAGATGATTTGAAAATTTGAAAATGAACTTATGAGGGACAATCATTTTCAAATTCTCAAATCTTCAAATTAAAACATTAGCACCATGCCCGAATTTAAAATACAACATATTACCAAATACGCTTACGATGGCTTTGTGCGCGATAGTGCCAACAAAATTATCCTGTACCCTATTGTTGATATTTACCAGGAAGTTTTAAAGCACGATCTTAACATCAGCGGGCACCCGCAGGTAGATACTTATATAGATTATTACGGCAACGAGGTAGGTAGTTTTACTTATACCGAGCCGCATAACCTAATGATGATCAATTCGCAACTATCCATCATCACCCATCCCCGCCCATTGCCTTTGGATAATATTTTTTCGGCCGAACAATGGAACGACTTATTTAACCTGCGCTATGTTGTGCCTTACATCGATTTCTTGAAACAGGAATATTTTGAAGGCTTGAGCGAGTTGCGCCCGGTGGTAGAATCTGAACGTAAAGTGGAGGATACCCCTTACCATACCGCGCTAAAATTTTGCAGCTACGTTTACAAAAATTTTGAATATATAAAAGGGGTGACTACTGTAGAGACCACCCTTGATGAGATCTGGGAGATCCGTGCCGGTGTTTGCCAGGATTTTGCCCACCTGTTAATGGTGATGCTGCGCCTGGTTGGCATCCCTGCACGTTACGTAAGCGGTTACATATGCCCAAATAAAGATGGCATGCGTGGCGAAGGTGCAACCCATGCCTGGGCCGAGGCTTACCTGCCCGGTTACGGCTGGCTGGGCATCGACCCAACCAACAATTGCGTGGCTAACGAGAACCACGTGCGTTTAGCCGTTGGCCGTAACTTTAGTGATTGCTCGCCGGTTAAGGGCGTTTACAAAGGTGCTGCAGGCCACAGGCTGGAAGTATCCGTTTCTGTTGGGTACGAGGACGGGCAAGTTCACGAAGAAAAAGATATATTTACCATATCGAATGATCATCCAAAACCTTCTACTACTGCATCACGCAATAGCTATGCGAAGTATATGGAGATGATTCAGCAGCAACAACAACAGCAGCAATAGTAAATATAAAAGCCCCACCCAACCCTCCACGGAAGGGAGGGCATTAGATTAGTTTTTAAAGTATCCCCTACCGGGGGAGATTTAGAGGG
The DNA here is from genome assembly GCF_034345625.1 of Mucilaginibacter sp. 5C4. Taxonomy (NCBI): domain Bacteria; kingdom Pseudomonadati; phylum Bacteroidota; class Sphingobacteriia; order Sphingobacteriales; family Sphingobacteriaceae; genus Mucilaginibacter; species Mucilaginibacter sp. 5C4. The sequence goes on from NZ_CP133775.1 coordinate 676,370, forward strand.
GGCTTATAAAAAGGTATATATGACTTACTGTTTAGGAATTAAAGTTAAAGAAGGCTTAATTGCCCTTGCCGATACCCGCATAACATCGGGCACAGAAACTACTGTTAAAAAGAAATTGACCACCGTGCAAAAAGATGGTGGCAGCATGTTCATCATGACCAGCGGCCTGCGTTCTGTACGCGACAAGGCCGTTGTTTATTTTAACGAACTGGTAGACACCCAAACCTACGATAAACTTTACCAGGCCGTGAATGCCTTTGGCGAACAGGTACGCCGGGTTGGCGAGGAAGACCGCGCCACGCTTGAAAAAGCAGGCTTTAAATTCGACCTGAACACCATTATTGGCGGCCAGTTAAAAGGCGACAGCGAGCATAAGCTTTTCCTGCTTTATCCCGAGGGTAACTGGGTGGAACTGGGGCAGGGCGCACCATTTGTAGCTATTGGTAATTCGGGCCACGGCAAAGCCATCTTAAATCGTACTATCGACGAAGATTCTGGCATGCATTTAGCATTGAAGGCTGCGTTCCTCTCGTTCGATTCTACGAGGGTGAGCAGTAACAATGTCGATTTCCCGATCGATGTTGCACTTTACAGGAAAGATACTTTTACGTTAGTTGAGCAGCGGTATACTCAAAAAGACATGGCCAGCATATCGGCACAATGGGATGATGAGCTGAAAGCTGCATTGCAGCATATATCGGGAGATTGGATGGAAAAAGCGTTTGCAAAATTACCCGCGGTAAAAGATGAAGTTTAAAGTTTCGGCAGAATTAGGATACGAAGTAAAGGCACCCAGCACCTTAATATTAAATGTACATGCGCTGCGCACCGCACGCCAAACCATACTGGACGAAAAACTAAGCATCGAGCCCTATATTAAGGCCGAAGAGTTACCTTCCACCAATGGGGAAAATCGTTTTGTGCGGTTAGATATTATCGATACCGGCACCGTCAACATAAAATACGAGGCCACCGTTGATAATTATTACGAGATAAAAGATTACCACAATTATACAGAGGTGCCCGTAAGCCAGTTTGACCCTTTGGTGCTTACTTACCTAAACCCAAGCAGGTATTGCCAGTCGGACAAGTTGTACCGTTTAGCCAACAACACCTTCGGGCAAATAAACAATACCTACCAGCAGGTAGTAGCCGTTACCGAGTGGATCCATAAAAATGTGGAGTACCTGAGTGGCTTTAGTAACTCCGAAACATCAGCTTATGATACCGTTACCCAGCAAGCCGGCGTATGCCGCGATTTCGCGCATTTGGGTATAGCCCTTTGCCGGTCTTTAACTATCCCGGCACGGTACTTTACAGGGTACGCTTACAAGCTTGTCCCTGCCGATTTCCACGCCTGCTTTGAAGCCTACATAGGTGGCGAATGGATCTTGTTTGACGCTACCAAGCTTGCCCCATTAAACGGCCTGGTTAAAATAGCTACCGGCCGCGATGCTGCCGACGCCGCCATTGCCAGCATATTTGGCGATGTGGTTTGCACCAACGTAAAAGCCGATTGCCAGATGCTGGAGAACGAACCTTTCGATGCTATCTACTACACCAAATCCGTATTTGACGGAGTGACGTATTTATAGCTTTAAAGCAATAAATACGTGTCGGATGATTGTCGAAAAAAGGTGAAAAAAGGGCGAAAAAAAGCTGAAAAAATCATGCAAAAAAGGGTGTCCCACGGTGTCCCATTTAGAAACAAGTGGGACACCTTTTAAAAATCACAAATAATTAAAAATCAATTACTTATAATTCTATTTGGCTTTTTTTATTTAAAAAGTTAAATCTGTAAAGTATTAATTATTAGCATATTAAGTAAAAATTCTTACTTGTGTAATATTTAGTGGGACACCTTGGGAAATATGTGAGTATTTTAATAAAAAAGCGGGGTGTGATGGCGAGCCTCCTGCCACATTTCATATCAAACTTTCGGCTTCGGGTTATTCGCATTATCTTTGCTGCGCGATGTCAGAAAAAAAAGTAAGAGTCCGTTTTGCGCCAAGCCCTACAGGTGGTTTACACTTGGGTGGTGTGCGTACCGTTTTGTTTAATTACTTATTTGCACAAAAACACAAAGGTGATTTTGTGCTCCGTATAGAAGATACCGATCAAACCCGCTATGTAGATGGCGCCGAGCAGTACATACTGGATTGCCTTAAATGGTGCGGCATTACGCCCGATGAAAGCCCGGTTGTTGGCGGCCAATACGCCCCATACCGCCAAAGCGAGCGCAAACCCATCTACCGCGAATACGCGGAGAAACTGGTTGCACAAGGCCACGCCTACTATGCTTTTGACACTGCCGAAGAACTGGATGCCAAACGTAAGGAAGTGCCAAACTTCCAATACGGTCTTGCAACCCGCAACGGCCTGCGCAATTCACTGAACCTGCCTTTGCAGGAAACCGAAAAACTATTGCATGATGGTACACCGCATGTTATCCGCATTAAAATGCCGGAGGACGATACCATCAACTTTAACGATATGATCCGCGGCCACGTGAGTTTCGAGACTAACCAGGTTGATGATAAAGTGCTTTTGAAAGCCGACGGTATGCCAACCTACCACTTAGCCGTGGTGGTTGATGATTACCTGATGAAGATTACCCACGCTTTCCGTGGCGAAGAGTGGCTGCCATCGGCACCGGTACATATCCTGCTTTGGGAGTACCTGGGCTGGAAAGCCGACATGCCACAATGGGCACACTTGCCATTAATACTAAAACCAGATGGCCACGGCAAACTAAGCAAACGCGATGGCGCACGCCTTGGTTTCCCGGTTTACGCCATGAACTGGTTTGATGCCAAAACAGGCGAACTTACCCCGGGTTTCCGCGAGTTAGGTTTCCTGCCCGAAGCATTTTTGAACCTGCTGGCCATGCTTGGCTGGAATGACGGTACCGACCAGGAAATTTTCACGCTGGATGAAATAATAGAGAAATTTTCTATCGATCGCATCAGCAAAGCCGGCGCAAAATTCGATTTTGAAAAAGCCAAATGGTACAATGCCGAGTGGATAAAACGCACCGATGCCGAAACCTTGAAAGTTAAAGTTTGGGAGATCCTGAAAGCAAAAGGCATCGTTATAAAAGATGAAGCATACCTGTTAAAGGTGATTGATGTAGTGAAAGAGCGCTGTGTTTTATTGCCAGATTTCTACCAGCAATCGGCATACTTTTTCCAACAACCTGCCGAGTATGATCTGAATGCCGTTAAACCAAAATGGACGGATGCCAAAACAGATTTCTTTACCGCGTTCATCTCAATACTAAGCGCAGAGCCTGTAGATGCCCACGAATTGGAAGCCAAATTCAAAGCCCTTGCCGAAGAAAAAGGCTTAAAATCCGGTGATGTGATGTTGCCATTCCGTATTATGCTGGTAGGTGGCAAATTCGGCCCGCATGTGTTTGATATAGCTAAATTGTTAGGCGAAAGCGAAACGATTATTAGGATAGAGAAGGCGATAGAGGCTTTTACGGCGTAAACGTTTAAAAGCACATAAAAGAGAAAGGCGCAATTATTGCGCCTTTCTCTTTTAATAAACCCATGCCATTGCGAGCGATAGTGTGGCAATCTCATAGGACAAGCGGATATGCTGAGATTGTCACGTAGCTACGCTACTCGCAATGGCATGGTGGATTATTTTACAACTCTTTCCTCATCACAAAATCATTCATCCAATACGGCCCAATAGGGATATCCTCTTCGTATATCACTTCAAAACCCATCTTCTCGTAGAAGCTTTTGGCGTTGTTGTAGCGGTTTACATTGAGGTCTAACGTGTGCTTGCCGGCCTCGATGGTTTTATTGGCAACGGCGTTTATCAGGATCTTGCCATAGCCTTTGCCCTGGGTTACAGGCAGGCAATAAAGCTTGTGCAGTTTGTATATCTCGGCATCCTCCTCGCGTGGCGAATAAGCTGCAAAAGCGACAGGTTCACCCTCCTCTATCAGCAATAAAAACGTTTGCTGTTTTTCAGCCACCTGTTTGGTTATTTTATCTGCCGCATATAATTCGCGAAGCATATAGGCTACCTGCTCTTTGCCAAGCAAAGGTTCATATGTAGGCCACCAGGTTTGTTCGGCTATCTGTAAAATGGCATCTATATCGGCTACGGTTCCTTCTCGTATCAAATACATAGGGCAAATTTTAGTGGTTTTCTTCCGGATCTACTGTGTACGATGCTATGCTTTGTCCCACACCAAAATATTCTTCCAACTCGGTTAGGGTTGATGAACTTGTGGCGATGTCTTTGATCACCACGCCTTTTTCCATTAATAAGATACGGTCGCAAACATCGGTTACGTGGTTCAGATCGTGACTGGACACAATCGTAGTTACCCCATGATTTTTATTCTGATCCTTCAAAATATTCTTCAACCTGAACTGTGTGCTCGGGTCAATGTTAGCGAACGGCTCATCCAGCATCAGCAATTCCGGCTGTTGAAGCAGGCATGCTCCTACCCCAACTTTACACTGGTTACCTTTAGACAGGTCGCGGATGTATTTGCCTTTTTTGATGATCTCACCATTGAAAAACTCTGACAAGCTTGCCAGCTTTTCATCAACCTGAGCTTTATTTTGGTTATGCAGGCCACCTATAAAGTAAAAATACTCTTCGGGGGTAAGGTAATCGATCAGGAAACCCTCATCAAGGTAAGCTGCGGTATAGTTTTTCCATGCTTCGCCACCTTCAACGTTTACACCGTTTGATAGCACTTCACCTTTATCAGCACGGATCAGGTCCAAAATCATGCGGAACAAAGTGGTTTTACCGGCACCATTGTTACCTACAAGGCCAATACTTTCGCCTTTGTTTATTTGCAGATAGGGCACGTTTACTACAGTTACACCGTTGTAAACTTTTTTAAGGTCTTTAATTTCTATCATGATTACTTATTTCTGAAGCCTTCGGCTATTTTAAATCGTTTGGTTTGGAAATCCTGGTCGAGTTTCTTGATCCAGAAATCGCGGGTAATAATAAATGCAACGCCAATTACTGCCAGTATCGCTAAGCCCACATTGGTGTACCCTAAATATTTAAACGGCAGGTAAACCAGGTATGGGAACAGTATCAGCGGGAACGAAAGCAGCAGCTGACTTGCGCCAACGCCCTCCCAGTTAAAGGATGCACCTTTGCTCAGATCGATGCGTTTGTAGTTACGGTTGGCAAAGTAAAGCACAATGGTGGTGTTTATGCCCAGGTTCCACAAGTACATTACAAAGTGGATCATTACTGTTCTCCACCCAAAGTAAACGTAAGGCGTGGTAAGAATAAATGCCACGGTTGACACGATAGTGAACAGCAGGTATTTGGCCTTCAAAAAATCGGTGAATTTTACTTTGCTTACCAGTATACCATCAAAGTGTCCGGCTTGCCAGCTAAACATAAACTGCCCGTAGTTAATGATGAAGATCCCTGTCATAAACATGCCCACGAATACTTTAAAGCCTTCGCCCATTTTGGGATTGGTGTAAAATATCAGCCCGTAAAACATAAATAGCAAACCCATAATAAGAGCAGATCGCGGTCTTTTATTCCGCAGGATCAGCTTAACCTCGTTGGCAACAAGGTCACCTATGTGACCAAAACGACCAAGAAAAGGAATTTCCGTACTGCTTTTTGCATCTTCTTTTTTAGAGCTTAATTCTTCCAGGTATAGGTTACCTTTTAAATAGTAAAAGTTAACGTAGTACAGGGCCACCGCAAGCACTATTGGCAGTAAAACCAAGTAGGGCTTTATAATGAGATTACCAAAGAACAGATACGATACGGCTTTCAACGAGTAGATATGCCACAAATAATCACCGCAGGTGATAAGCGCTAAAATACCACTGGCGATCAGGAAGATCCAACCGTTTAAGTTGGCTTTGCGCTTAATGTATAAGGCCAGGTAATTATTAAATAATGCTAACGCGATGATAGAAATTATAAATGCTACAGCTACGCCTGCACCCGATGCAGGCAATATCACTTTTATAATGAACGGGCCAAAAATGATAATAGGCCATAAGTTAAAAAACGATAACAACGCCGTTAAAGCCAAATAACCAACTACACTATTCCGTTTTACGGGCAGGTGCAAATAAGGCTGTACTTTAAGGGTAGGCAGTTCTTGCAGTTGCATCCGCATCAGCAAGTCCGATAGGAAGTAAACCAGGATGATGCCACAGAACGCGATGGTCAGGTTTTCTTGGGGGAACATTGCCCCTAATATCTTATCCAGGAAAACCCCAAATACAAGCACATATAAAAACAGGATAAGGATCAAGACCCCCATTACCACTTTTACCGCTATACTTTTACCTGTGTTTTTCGAGCGCCAAAAGGCTTTCAGCTCGTGATCGAAAAAGGTTGATATCATGTGAGGATGTAAGATTTAAGCTCAAAAAACAGTTGTGGTTAAGATACTAATATTTGTACCTGTCGCCCCAAAGTTTCTTTAGCTTTTCTTTTGATTCATTCTCGCGCGCATTGTTACCGGGAGTATAAATTTTTGTTCCGCGAATCTCTTCGGGTAAAAAATCAAGGTCGGCGAAGTTGCCTTCGTAGCTGTGGGCATACTTGTAGTTTTTGCCGTAGCCTATGTTCTTCATCAGCTTTGTTGGCGCATTACGCAGGTGTAGGGGAACAGGCAGGTCGCCGGTTTGGCGTACCAATGCAATAGCCGCACCAATAGCCGTAGTTGCCGAATTGCTTTTTGGTGATGTAGCCAAATAAATCACCGTTTGGCTCAAGATCAATTGCGACTCGGGCATGCCAATTTTATTGACCGATTCAAAGCAGGCTTGCGCCAGTAATAAAGCGTTGGGATTGGCGTTACCGATATCCTCTGATGCCAATATCAGCATTCGGCGGGCAATAAATAGTGGGTCTTCCCCACCTACGATCATCCTCGCCAGCCAATAAACCGCGCCATTAGGGTCGCTGCCACGCATGCTTTTGATAAAGGCGGATATGATGTCGTAATGTTGTTCGCCCGTCTTGTCATACAGGGCCATGTTCTGCTGTACATGCTCTAACACCACCTCATTGGTCAGCACTATTTTTTTGCTGTCAAAAGCGTTTACCAGAAGCTCAAATATGTTCAGCAGCTTGCGGGCATCGCCACCGCTCAGGCGGAGCAAGGCTTCATGCTCTTTAATAACGATGTTCTTTTCTTTCAGTACAATATCTTCTTTTTGAGCTTTCTCCAATAGGTCGAGCAGATCCTGTTCTGCCAAATGCTGCAAAATGTAAACCTGGCATCGCGACAGCAAAGCGGAAATTACCTCGAACGATGGGTTCTCGGTAGTGGCTCCTATCAGCGTAACAATGCCACGTTCAACTGCACCCAATAACGAGTCCTGCTGCGATTTGGAGAAACGGTGGATCTCATCTATAAACAGTATCGGCAATATCTCGCCCTGCTCTTTCAGTAGTGATGCTTTCTCTATAACCTCCCGCACATCCTTCACCCCCGAATTAATGGCACTCAACGAAAAGAACGGTCTGTATAGCGACTGCGATATAATATAAGCGAGCGTAGTTTTACCTACCCCCGGCGGCCCCCAAAACAGCATAGATGGCAAGGTGCCACTCTCAATAGCCTTGCGCAAAACCGCACCCGGCCCAACAAGGTGTTTCTGGCCTACATAATCATCCAGTGATTTTGGGCGCATGCGTTCGGCTAATGGCGGCAGGTTGATCATAAATGTAAAAATCAGAATTAGAAATGCTAAATCCTAAGAAATTTAGTAATTTTATAATAACAATTATATGCCGCAACAGTTTACCCACGCCACATATCATTCCATTTGCGACGAACTTGCCGCAATAGATACCGACTTTAATAATGTTATTAAACTTTATGGTTACCCGCCTTTTTGGTCGCGGCCAAACACGTACGAGAGTTTGGTGCATATCATACTGGAGCAACAGGTATCCCTGGCGTCGGCATTATCTGCCCTGAATAAACTACGCGAGCGGGTGCAGGAAATTACTCCCATCCGCATCTTATTATTAACCGATACCGAAATGCGCGAGTGTTATTGCAGCCGCCAAAAAACAGCCTATATCCGCTACCTCGCCGAGGCTATTATCAGCGGACAAATTGACCTCGAAGTTTTTGAACAAATGGAAGACGAAGAAATTCGCCGCCAACTAACCGCCCTAAAGGGCATCGGCAACTGGACGGTAGATGTATACGTAATGTTTGCCCTGCAGCATACCGATGTTTTACCTATCGGCGATCTGGCAATTGTAAATGCGATAAAGCGTTTGAAAGGTTTGCCTAAGGAAACTACTAAAGAAGAGTTGATAACTATTGCCGAGGACTGGAAGCCCTATAGAACGGTGGCGAGTATGTTGCTGTGGCATTATTATTTAGCCTCACCCAAATCATCTCCAAAGGAGAGGGCTTAAAATCTTTTGTCATCCTGAGCGATAGCGAAGGATCTAACAGCTATGCATATCCACTTGCATGGCGAAGAATAGATGCTTCGCTATCGATCAGCATGACAAAGTGAACTTTGCAAGCGCCCAATTTACTCACCCTGACTGCGCTACGCTGGTCGACACTCTTTGCGCGCAGCGAAGAGTGTCGACGAAGCAACTACCGGGTTAGTAAAATCGTGAACTAAAAAGCCCGCCCGGCGAATGGCCAGGCTTTGCAAGCTACAAGCTTACCCCATGTTAGGGCGCAGTTACAAACTGCGATCAGTGGTGGGTATTATTTTAGTTGCCAGATATTACCCTCCACTTATCATCTTTTGTCTTTCTTATCGCTTCAAACCCTAACGGCGTATCTCCAACTTCGCTAAGTGTTTTATCAATTGCCAATATTTCACCCAGAGAAACAACTTTATAATCCGCATCTTCCAAGTTTTTTTCATTGCCGTTAAATTGCCAACTACCATCTTCATAATGATAAACATGCAATATAACTGAACTCTGATCAATAATATATTTTGTGGTAATAACCGCTGTTTTTAAATCTTCTGTGAAGTTCCCCATATTATTCTCTTTTATCCAAGTTTTCTTTTTTTGATGTAACTTATAAGTTACTATTGCTATTTGATCCACCTTTAGATCGCTGCTTCATATGATCTATTTCTGCCTGATTCATATTCGCTTTTACCCTTTTTGAGGTTTTGTTGCTACATCCAGCGCATCGGCTGATTTCTCAATCAACTGCTCGGTTTGGATGCTGTTGTAGAGGTCTAAGCTATGCCGAAAGACGTTTAGCTTATCATCCGTATTCACTACTTTGAGCGTTACTTTTAAACGGTCAAACCCGGTCAGCTTGATGCCGCCCAATACGGTGATGTGGAGTTTGTCGTTTAAGTACAATAACAGTTCGGGGTTATCCGTGATAAGCTTAACAGGTTTTTGCATCACTTTAAAAAAGTCGTAATATACTATATATAATGCAAGTATATTTATATAGTACAGTTTTACAATACCATTGTGATGTATTGTATTATTTATACTACTTGTGACTATCGTTTGAAGTGTTTTAGCCTCATTGATGAGATTTTATAGTAGTCTTTAGTTGCGTATATTTATATGTATAGGTAAAAAACTGCTGTAAATAACAATATGGATACATTTGGTAAAAGATTAAGGGAATGCAGGGATGCCAAAGGGCTTTCGCAGCAAGACCTTGCCAAGTTGATGCATACTTCTTATACAGTCATTGGTAAGTATGAGCGGGATGAAACAAAGCCATCTATTGAAGTAGCCCGTAACATGGCCAAACTACTTGATACCACTGTAGGGCACTTATTAGGAGAAAACGATGATTTGAACGTGCTGAAAGCCCCGGCTATGCTTAAACGCCTTAACGAATTAAACTCACTTGCCGAACCTGACAGGGACAGCATTCTATATGCGCTCGATGGCTTGCTTAGGGATGCTAAAGCCCGTAAAACTTATGCGCTTTAACAATAAAGCCCCTTACGAGGCGTCGTCATTTACATTATCTTTTTTTTCATTTGTTTACCATGTTGCGGGTGCTATTTTACTCTTATCAGGCACCTCAAACAGATTTGCCTCTAATTTCATAGGAGCAATATTTACAGCTATGCTTGTTAAGATAAACTGCTCATCCTCATAGATGGTTTTTAACGGAAGTGCTTTTGTCTTTGATATAATATAGTACCAATTACCGTATGCATGTTGTTTAAACAGGTCGGGATTTACACCATATTTACTATTGAAGTAATAGGCGGTTTTACTCTTAGGCGTGTAAACGATTAACACATCACAAAGTACGCCCATAATGGTTTCTTTTCCTTTTTCGACCTCAAATCTTGTTGCTACGTCTTTGTTTTTACTATAGTCCTCCCAATAAAGCAAATCGGACTTACCAGTAAGTGTGTAGCTTCTGTTTTCAGTATTCCGATATAATTGCATCTTAACAAATGACCCATTAAAGACGGATTTGTAATCACCCCCTTTAATATAGTAGTCTTGCGTTGTGCCCATCATCGCCCCCAATTGATCATCTTTCAATTGAGGAGATTTGCTTTTATAGCTATTAGCATAACTGATTTTCCCCTCAAAAATTTGTGAAAAGCAAACTATTGGACTAATTAATAATAGTAATAAAACAAGTTTTCTCATTCTTTTGGATTTAAGGGTTTATTAATATTGGGGTGATCCTTATTGTATTCGACTTCAACACTATCACCAACTTTAACGGTAGTATCATGAGAGTTCCCTGTATATTTCTCACCTTTGACCATAAACTGATAAGAATAAGAGAATTCGGCTTTTACTGGTTGATTTGGCATATAATTACGATGGTCAATGATTACTGCTTTTGTTCGTTGAGGATTATTACCAAGAAAGTGGTCTGTAAAGGAATTTACCGCAATTTTATAAATTACATATCCTACAATCAGTATTCCTATAGCAATCCATGCAATATTTTTTACTTTACCCATCCTATTGTTGATTAGTTTTTGTTTTTAATTCGTCGACCTTTGAATTCGCAGCGGCTTTTACACCACTTTCAACAGTTTGCGTGGCTGCTTTTGTAGCTACTTTTAACCCCGCCCTTACGGTTGCTGTTGTTGCTCTTGTAACATTTCCTCCTAAAGCTTTAACAACGGCTTTAGATGTACTCGACAGTCTGCCGGCATTGGTTACGCCAACCTTTGACAATGCTCCCTCCACTTTCCCCCCCAGTTTACCAGCTACTTTATCAGCAGCTAAATCTATTGCTGTATTTTTAACTACATTAACCGCATTAGTTTCAACTGTTGTTTTTAAACCGGTGCTTGATTTGGTAACTTTAACTGTATTGTTAATCAGAGCTGCCCCAGCTTTAACGGCTAATTTTGCACCTACGCTTTCAATCGCACTTCCTCCACTTGTCACAAAACCAGCTACTGCTGCTGTACCTACCGAAACAAGATTAATATTATTCGTCCAGGGATTTGCTTTTCCTTCAATGTAATTAGCTGTAACCTGCTCGCCATAATCAACTACTGCTCCTACAAGCGCACCAATAAGACAACTTGGACACTTACCATCAGGATCATCGTATCTTACAGGATTATTTAATCCATATTGATACGGGGTAAGGCTTTCCTGATCACCCTCTTCCGACGATGGGTCAACAGTCGTCCATCTACCAATTACAGGATCGTAGAACCGCGCACCATAATCGTATTGGCCTGTTTCATCCTGTAGTTCCTTTCCATTGTAAAGATACTGGTTTTTTGGGCTTGGTATATTCGGTTCCAAAGATTTTATGCTCAGGCCGAAGGCATAGTAATCATTCTGCTACAGAATTTTCGGCGTTAGCTGCGTGGCGTTGGCCGCATCCCAGGTCACCGTGGCGTTGGGCTTGCCGAACTGGTAAATGCTGACGATATGCTCACAGAGGTGAACTCTTATGTTAAATCGGTCATTGAGAAAATGGCTTTGATCGATTGAGGTGGCAACCCACATCGGCGTTGACAAATCAGCATACAGCAAGATTGAAAAGAGTTTAAGGGCTTTAATTTTTGATGAGTTGAAAAAGATAGTGCAACTCTTTAATATAACTACTGACCAAGTAATTAACCATGATGGCAAAGTGCCTAAAGAGGTGATTATTGAAGATAAAACAGCCGTAGAATAAATGCGTTTAATACAGCAGCTTGATGACGACGACAAGCAAACTATCTTCAAACTCATCGACAAGATGCTCACTAACAAGAAGTTCAAAGACTTCTTTCAGAATAATGTGGCTGCGCTATAAAAAGCCCGCCTGTAAAACTGGACTGCCCCCAATAAGTGTCTAACTTTTGGGGGGCAGTCCAAACATGCGGGCTTTTTAGAACCCTCTCTTTTGGAGAGGGCAGGGAGAGGCCTCTAAACGTTAAACAACCCGTTTCTTTCCTGCTCCTGGTAATTTTGTACCGTTTCTATGGCATTGCTGATCACGTCGCTTAGCGCGGTGATGAATGCGCCCGGTTTGGCCAGGCTCATGGCATGTTTTATGGCATCTACCTCTTTCGGGATTACCTCGTATGGAGTGTTGCCACCGTTGGCAATGCCTGCTTTTAACAGGTCGAGGATATTTTCTTCTGTGCGGCCTCGGAGGTGTTTTTCCTGGCGAAGGATGATGTAATCGAACATCTCGGCTGCTATTTTACCTAACTCGCGAATGTCCTCGTCGCGCCTGTCGCCGGTACCGGCTATGATGCCGATCTTCAACGGCGAATCAATATGACTTAAGAACGTTTTGATGCCGTTATAACCATCGGGGTTGTGCGCAAAATCGATCATGAAACGGAAATCTTTAAACTCAAAGATGTTCATACGTCCCGGTGTTTGCGCTGCCGATGGAATAAATGTTTCAAGCGACATCTTGATATCCTCCGTTTTAAAGCCATGCAGGTAAGTAGCCAGCGTGGCCGCCATTACGTTATCTATCATAAACGGAACGGTACCGCCAAAGGTCAGCGGGATCTGGATGGTGCGCTGCACACGGATCTTCCAGTCGCCTTTAATAATAGTGATAAAGCCATTTTCGCAAACACAGGCTATCCCGCCTTTTTTACAATGCGAAACAATTACCGGGTTTTTCTCGTCGCGGCTAAAATAGGCTACGTTACAATCGGCTTTTTTACCAACCTGTACACAATATTTGTTGTCGGCATTCAATACAGCCCAACCACCTTTCCTCACTGCGTTGATCACCACGCTTTTTACGCGGGTAAGGTCTTCCAGTGTGTGGATGTCTGACAGGCCAAGGTGATCTTCCTGGATGTTGGTGATAACACCAATATCGCAAGAGCTAAAGCCAAGCCCCGAGCGCAGGATGCCGCCACGGGCGGTTTCCAATACAGCGAAATCTACCGTAGGGTCTTTCAATATAAACTCGCTGCTTACCGGGCCTGTGGTGTCGCCCTTTAGCATCATGGTGTTTTGTACGTAGATACCATCTGATGTGGTAAAGCCCACGCGGTGACCGTTATTTTTTACAATGTGTGCAATTAAACGGGTGGTGGTGGTTTTGCCGTTAGTACCCGTAATAGCAATAATAGGGATGCGTGCCGATTTGCCCGGCGGGTAAAGCATATCAATAACATGGCCGGCTACGTTGCGCGCCAAACCTTCGCTCGGGGCAATGTGCATCCTAAAGCCCGGCGCTGCGTTCACTTCCAATACTACGCCACCGTTTTCGGTAAGCGGCTCAGTCAGGTTTTGCGCCATAATATCAATACCGCAAATATCCAGGCCGATGATCTTAGAGATGCGCTCGCAGATAAAAATATTCTGTGGGTGCACATGATCAGTAACATCTATAGAAGTACCGCCGGTACTTAGGTTGGCAGTAGATTTTACAAAGATCTTTTCACCTTTTTCGGGTACAGTTTCTAAGGTGTAACCTTTTTTCTCAATAAGGTCTAAAGTATCACGGTCAATATCTATCAGTGTTAGCACATTCTCGTGGCCGTAACCACGGCGAGGGTCGGTATTTGTTTTGTCGATCAGTTCCTGGATGTTCAGTTCGCCATCGCCGATGATGTGGGCAGGGTCGCGTAGGGCAGCAGCTACCATTTTATTATCTATCACCAGAACCCTAAAATCGTAACCGGTAATGTATCGCTCCACAATAACGCGGCGCGAAATATTGGCGGCAAACTCATATGCGGCAATAGAATCTTCTATAGTATTTATATTGATGCTGATGCCACGGCCATGGTTGCCATTAAACGGTTTAAACACCAGCGGGAAGCCAATGCGGTCAATAGCCTCTATCACCTGTTCGGTTTTGCTGATGGTCATGCCCTTGGCAACGGGGATGGCCTGCTCCTGCAAAAGGCGCTTGGTCTCTTCTTTATTGCTGGCAATATCAACGGCAATGCTGCTGGTTTTCTCCGTCATGGTAGCGCGGAAACGAACCTGGTTTTTGCCGTAACCCAATTGCACTAACGATTGGTTGTTTAACCTTATCCACGGGATCTTACGTGAAATAGCTTCTTCCACTATCGAACCGGTGCTTGGGCCAAGGCGTGTATTCTCGCGAATTTCGCGCATAGTTTGGATATCTTTTTCCAGATCATACTCGGTACCATCTATAAGCGCTTGCACAATATTCACGGCAGATTCGGCAGCAAATACACCCACTTTCTCTTCTAAATAAGCAAATACAACGTTATAAGTGCCCGGTGTTTTAGTTTCGCGGGTGCGGCCAAAGCCGGTATCCATCCCCGCAAGGGTTTGGATCTCTAAGGCGATATGCTCTATCACGTGCCCCATCCATGTACCGGCAATAACACGCTCAAAAAAGCCACCCGGTACACCCGGAGAGCAGCGGTGACTGTACAGGCTTGGGATAAGCTCCTTCATGCGCTCGTAAAAACCATCAATAGTGTTTGACGGGCGGTCTTCCATCTCCTCAAGGTTCAACCGCATCTGGATCAATTTTTTGCGGCTAACACTCCAAAGGTTGGGGCCACGTAGTACCTGTATATTTTCAATCTTCATATTTGCTTCTATAAACCCGTCGGGAATTTCTTTTTAAATCTAAATAACTTATCAATCTAATAAAATATTTCGGGCAAAAAATGCAGTTTTATTAATTAAACCATTAGTTTTTAATCAATTTTATTTTAATTTGTATAAATTGATATAAAGATTTATGGATGCCCCTAAAGGAAAATTAGTAATTATTGGTGGTGCTGTTGATATGGGCAGTAATGTAAGTTTGCTGGAGCATATCATGAAGCCTAACTATATCAAGTTTTTTGAAAAAGGCATATTAAGGCGCATTATAAACGAGTCGGCAAACAAGGAAGGCTCTGTTGTAGAGGTGATCACCACCGCATCTCAGATCCCGGAACTGGTTGGTAACGAATATATTAAAGCCTTTAACCAGCTGAATGTTACCCACGTAAACATCCTACACATTAAAAGCCGCGAGGATGCCGCTAACCCCGAATATTTAGAACGCATTGGCAAAGCTGATGTAGTAATGTTTAGCGGTGGCGACCAGCTGCGCTTAACTGCCATTTTTGGCGGAACGCAATTTTTGCAGATCCTGAAACAACGCTACCAAAACGATAACTTTATAATTGCAGGTACCTCAGCCGGTGCCGCAGCGGCATCAACCCACATGATCTATCGCGGGCAAAGCAACGAGGCTCTTATAAAAGGCGAGGTACAGATAACCGCCGGCCTTGGTTTTATAGATTCGGTTATTGTGGATACCCACTTTGTACAACGTGGCCGCATTGGCCGTTTATTATACGCTGTAGCTACTAACCCGGGCATACTGGGCATTGGCCTTGGCGAAGATGCCGGCCTGCTGATAACCGAAGGCGCCATGATGGAGGCGATAGGCTCGGGATTAATAATGTTGGTTGATGGCAAGAATATTGTAGAAACCAACGTTTATGATGTAGAGATAGGCGACCCCGTTTCTATTGAGAACCTAAAGGTGCACGTAATGTCGATATTTGATAAATACGACTTGCAGCAGCACCGCATGATCATCAAAAAAGCGGTTAAGGTTGAGGAGGGCGTTTATATTAGCGTTCAGGATAGCGATAGCAGTAACGATCTATTACAATGAAACTGATCATACACGGAGGTTTTTTTAGCGAGTCGGGCACAAACCAGGAGGTAAAAAAGGCCAAGCAGGATGCCCTGCGCGAAATTGTTACCCTTGGCCACAAATATTTGGAGAGCCATACCGCGGCCCAAACCGTAGTTTACGCGGTGCGATTGTTAGAAGACTGCGACCTGTTTAACGCAGGCACCGGCTCACAAATCCAAAGCGATGGAAAGATCAGGTTGAGTGCTTCGCTGATGGATGGCAAAACCCAAAAGTTTAGCGGCGTTATCAATATAGTGGATGTAAAAAACCCTATCTGTATTGCCGAGAAACTAATGGAATATGACGACCGCGTACTTAGCGGACAAGGTGCCAACGGCTTCGCAGCTGAAAACGGGTTTGCCTATTACAACCCCGAAATTCCCCAGCGCCGTAAAGAATACGAAAAAAAACTAAGCGACTCTATCCGCTTGGGTACCGTTGGCTGTGTGGCGCTTGATATTTATGGCGACATCGCGGCAGCAACGTCTACCGGTGGCAAAGGTTTTGAGATCCCCGGCAGGGTAAGCGATTCTGCTACTACGGCGGGTAATTACGCCAATGCTTTCGCGGGCATTTCCTGTACCGGTGTGGGCGAGGATATCACCAGCGCGGCTGTAGCCTCAAAAATTGTTACCCGGGTAACCGATGGCATGCCCCTATCTGTCGCTACAGCAAAAACTCTCGACGAGATGAAACCTTATGATGGTTTTGCAGGCATCATCGGCATTACCCAAACCGGCGATATTTATCATGCCGATACCCATCCATACATGGTTTGGGCCTTGCATGATGGCGAGGTAGAGGTGTTTGAGTAAGCAAATAATCCAATTTTAACAGTAGCGTTAATTCCTATAAACAATATTTTCTCTTAATTTACGTTAATCAATCACGTTGTGCAAGGCTGTAAATAACAGCCATTTATACCCGGTTTAAGGCATTGCAAATCAAAAGAGTATTTTTTATATTTGCATACCAGTTAAATTAATTAACTTAATATCCCCCGCTTATAATTTAAATGCGATACTTAATATTAGTGATCTTTTGCGGTTTAAAACTGTCGGCATCTGCCCAATGGTGGCGCGGCGATTTTAAAAAGCACGTGCGTTACGCTCAAATATCACAGGTAAAAGACCATTCCCTTAAAAGGTATTTGGCAGACAAACCGGCCCGCTACAACCCGAAAAGACTCGCAAAAAATATAATAGCGCGTAGCCAGTTTAGCCTTGAAATTAATGAGCGTATAGTAATGCGCGCGGCCCAGCACAACATGCGTTTCCGCGAATATGCTTTAGCCAGCTACCGCTTTAGCGAACTTGCAAAGATCTATGTTGGCGAAAACCGCCTGTCGGAAGCTAAGTGGTACTATCTGCAAAGCATCCTCATCTCCAAACAACAAAACGACTACCAACACACCATTAATAACTTAATTAGCTTGGCCCTTATTAAAGCCGACCTTGGCGATTTGACCCAGGCACAGCAGGACCTTGCCGAGGCGCGCGACCTTGCACGTACTACAGGCCGTACCGATGACGTTAAGTTAATAGATAGCAAGATCAAGTTTGTACAAAGCAACAAGGTTTGGTTACCAAAATCAGAGCTGCGCTACGCCGAAGCCGTTGACGTTACCGGTAAATCTAAATAAAAGCCTGTTTTTGTAACAATTAGGTAAAATGCGGCATCTATAATAAAACAACCCAAACATTATTGTAATATTGTTATTCAATATATTAGCGGGACGGCTTTGTGGCTGTCTCTTTTTTTATTGTACAAATTAAAAACAGGCAAAAGTATTGATGTTTCACACAGGTCCCGATTTAAATAGTGTAAAAGATATGTTCAAGAAATTATATTTAATGCTGGCATTAGCTACCGCGTTTGCGTGCCATGCCGCCCCGGCCAAAGTAAACTACAAACACGCAGGCCCTAATGATCTGCAACCCGATGAGCAGCAAAGCGTTGTTTTAAAATATGTTTATACGCTCATCTCTGATTATAACTATAAAAAAGTGCCGTTAAATGATTCGGTGTCCGCTATTATTTATGACCGTTACATCAAAAAATTGGATGAGAACCATAATTACCTGTTAGCATCAGATCTTAAAGAATTTGACCAGTTCAAAACTACGTTTGATGATGATATCAAGGCCGGTAACCTGGCTAATGTATTTTACATTTTTAATGTATTCCAAAAACGATATACCGAGTATGTTAACTTTTCGATAGCGCAATTGGGCAAAAGCTTTGATTTTAGCCAGAATGATACTTACACTTACGACCGTGATAAGTTGCCGTGGGCAGCATCAGAAACCGCCCTGCATAATGTTTGGGCGCAACGCGTAAAATACGATCTGCTTAACCTTAAGCTTACCGGTAAAGAACTTGCCGCAAATAAAGAAACGCTGAAGAAACGTTACACCAACATCCTTTCTCAATCAAACAAATTATCTAACCAGGACGTGTTCCAGGCGTTTATGGATTCGTTCACCGAAGCTATTGACCCGCACACCAATTACTTCAACCCGTCAAACGCGGCGAATTTTAATATTGACATGTCGCGTTCTTTAGAAGGTATCGGTGCATCACTATTAATGGAGAACGAATTTGTAACCATTAAGAGCGTTACCCCGGGCGGCCCTGCCGATAAAAGCAAACTGGTAAATGCCGATGACCGTATCATAGCGGTAGCACAAGGCAAAACCGGCGAATTTCAGGATGTTGTGGGTTGGAGAATAGATAATGCTATCGCGCTGATCCGTGGCCCTAAAGGCACAACTGTAAGGTTACAATTATTAGCTAAGGGCGTTTCACCAACTGCTAAGCCAAGGGTAATTGAACTGGTGCGCGAAAAAATTATTTTGAAAGATATCTCTGCTAAAAATGAGATACGTACGTATATGCAAAATGGCAAAGCTGTTAAGATAGGTGTTATTTCTATCCCGGCGTTTTACCTTGATTTTGCCGACTACAAAGCAGGCAACCCTAATTACAAAAGCACCACCCGTGATGTTAAGCTGATATTAGACACTCTTAAACGCGAGAATGTTGACGGCGTAGTTATAGACCTTCGCCAAAATGGTGGCGGCTCTTTAATGGAAGCTGTTGAGCTTACGGGCTTATTCATTAAAACCGGACCTGTTGTGCAGGTGCGCGATTCGCGTAACCAGGTAGAGGTTGATAAAGATGATGACCCTGCTATTGCTTATTCGGGCCCGTTAGCGGTACTGGTAGATCGCTTTAGCGCGTCCGCATCAGAGATTTTCTCGGGCGCAATACAGGATTATGGCCGTGGCCTGATCTTAGGTACACAAACCTATGGTAAAGGTTCGGTACAAAACGCTATCGACCTGGATAAGGTGATCACCCCATCATTAAAAGATAAATTATTAGCTGTTGCGGGTAAAACCAAAACAGTAGCTACAGGCAGCCAGAATAAGTTTGGGCAGCTGAATTTAACTATCGCTAAATTCTACCGTATTAACGGTAATTCTACCCAACATAAAGGTGTATTGCCCGATGTTGATTTCCCGTCTATCATCCCATTGGATAAATATGGTGAAGATACCGAGCCATCTGCAATGCCCTTTGATGTGATCGAAAAAAGCGATTACACTGCTGTAGGTAATTTTACTACCGTTTTGCCGCAGCTTAAAAAGTTACATGAAGACCGTATGGCCGCAAGCCAGAGTTATAAATACCTGCTACAAGATATTGAAGAGTCTAAAAAACAGTCTGGTGAGAAAAGCGTAACTCTTAACGAGCAGAAGCTTAAACAAGAGCGTGATGCAGATGAGCAAAAAGCGTTTGAACATAACAACCTTCGCCGTGTAGCCTTGGGTTTATCGCCATTGAAAAAAGGCCAGGTAAAACCTAAAAACGAGGATACAGACTTCCTGCAGAAAGAAGCAGGCCAGGTACTAACAGACTACCTTACTTTAGGCAGCAAGTTAACCACCGTAAAACCGGCAGGTACAAACTAATACAAAGGTTTAGATATATTGAGAGGCGCGATATTCTCGCGCCTCTTTTTTGTGGCCTATTATCATGGTAAGCCTGTCGAACCATTGGCCTCGCAGGTCTCTTGAAAAGGCCCCTGCGACCGCAAACTAATTTCATCGCCATAGGTTATTACTATAACCATGGCTAAACCACTGCTTGAATTTACTGACAGGGGCATTTACTGCGAACAGGGCCGGTTTTATATCGACCCCTGGAAACCTGTAGACGATGCCGTGATCACCCACGCCCACGCCGACCATGCCTATTTTGGGCACAAGAATTATTTGGCGCACCACCTGTCGCGCGAGGTGATGCTTTACCGCCTTGGCGATATCAATTTGCGCACCATCGAGTATGGCGAAACAGTGGTAAAACATGGTGTGAGCATCTCGATGTTCCCGGCAGGGCATGTGATTGGATCGGCGCAGATCAGAATTGAATACAAGGGCGTTATTTGGGTGGTTTCCGGTGATTACAAGACGGACGATGACGGTATTTCTACCCCTTTTGAGCCGGTAAAATGCCATCATTTTATATCCGAGTGTACCTTCGGGATGCCGGTATATTCATGGAAACCACAAACTGAAATTTTTACTGAAGTGAACAACTGGTGGCGCACCAATGTCGAAAATGGCGTGGCTACGGTTATCGTGGGCTACTCATTAGGCAAGGCCCAGCGCATCCTGCAAAATCTTGATCTGAGCATTGGTAAAGTGTATACCCACGGCGTTATCGAAAACACCAACGAAGCCCTGCGCCGTAACGGTGTGATATTGAACCCAACCGAGCGTATCACTATAGAATCATCAAAAGAAGAAGTCCGCAAAGGCATCATCATTGCCCCGCCATCATCAGTAGGCACACCCTGGATGCGCAAGTTTGGCCCGTATAGTTTTGGCTATTGCAGCGGCTGGATGGCTATCCGTGGAGCAAAACGCCGCCGCGCTGCCGATAGGGGGTTCATCATGTCGGACCATGCCGATTGGAATGGCCTGGTAAGCGCCATTGACGCAACGGATTGTGAATGTGTTTACCTTACCCACGGCTATACCGCTTCATTCACCCGGTATTTGAACGAAATAGGCTTTAGCGCCAGCGAAGTGCAGACCCTTTATGGCGGCGAAGAAGAAGACGCGGAGGCCCCCACCCAACCTCCCCCGGGAGGGGAGGAGCTTCCTGGCACTCAAAACAATCAAAAAGCCTCTCAGCTAACCAGCGGAGGAGATTTAGAAGGGGCTGGATGGGCTGTCATATGAAAGCATTCGCACAACTCTTCCTCTCCTTAGACGAGACCAACAAAACCAACGAGAAAGTTAAGGTGCTGAAGGACTATTTCACCAACGTACCCGATACCGATAAAATGCACATGCTTGCCCTGTTCACCGGCAGGCGGCCTAAGCGCCCAATCAATTCAACATTGATCCGTACCTGGGCCATTGAGGCATCAAACATTCCGCAATGGTTGTTTGAAGAAAGCTACCACGTTGTAGGTGATCTGGCCGAAACGATGTCGTTATTGATGCCCGAAAGCCCCGGTAGCAGCAGTAAAACGTTAACGGAGTGGATAGCCGAGATTAACCAACAAGCCGCCCGTACCGAGGAAGAAAGAAAACTGTGGCTAATAGAATCATGGGCGATGCTGGACAGGCAGGAACGCTTTGTGTTTAACAAACTGCTTACAGGCAGCTTCCGCATTGGCGTTTCCAGTAACCTGGTGGTAAAAGCTTTGGCGGATATTACCGGGATAGAAGCCCCTGCACTTACCCACCGTATTATGGGTAGCTGGATGCCCGAGGATTATACTTATGACCAGCTGATCCAAGAACAAAACGCTGCAGATAACATTTCGCGCCCTTACCCTTTCTTTTTGGCTTACCCTATCCAAGAAACATCCGAGAAACGAAAATCGGCAGAGGATGTGGGTAATGCCTTGGGTGATGCTACCGGCTGGCAGGCCGAGTGGAAATGGGACGGTATCCGAGCGCAAATGATAAAACGCGGCGGTGAGATCTTTATCTGGAGCCGCGGTGAAGACTTGGCTACCGAGAAATTCCCGGAGCTACATCCATTCCTGAATGCATTGCCGGATGGCACCGTGCTGGATGGCGAGATCCTGAGTTTTCAGAATGGCTTACCCATGTCGTTCAGTGTGCTGCAAACACGCATCGGGCGTAAAAACCTGAGTAAAAAGATCCTGACCGATAGCCCGGTGGCTACCATCGTTTACGATTGCCTGGAATATGCGGGCGAAGATATCCGCCACAAATCACAGTTGGAACGGAGAGAAATGCTGGAAAAATTACAGGCCGAAACCGAGTTCCCGGAAGTGTTCCGCATTTCATCACTCATTAAATTTGATAGCTGGGAAGAGTTGGAAAAAACAAGGGAGCAATCCCGCGCCATGATTGCCGAAGGTATTATGCTGAAACGCAAAAGCGCTGAATACCAGGTTGGCCGCCGCCGCGGCGATTGGTGGAAGTGGAAGATAGACCCGCTCTCGGTTGATGCTGTGATGATCTACGCCCAAAAAGGCCACGGCCGCCGTGCCGATTTGTATACTGATTATACCTTCGCCGTTTGGGATGGTGATAAACTGGTGCCATTCGCCAAAGCATATAGTGGCCTTACCGATGCCGAGATCAACAAGGTAGATTATTTTGTAAAGCGCAATACATTAGAAAAATTTGGTCCCGTACGTACCGTAAAACCCGAGCTGGTTTTTGAAATAGGTTTCGAAGGCATCAACAAATCATCCCGACATAAATCGGGCATCGCCCTGCGTTTCCCAAGAATCTTACGGTGGCGGCATGATAAACCGAAGGAAGAAGCTGATACGCTGGAAAGTTTAAAGAATCTGTTGGGTGAGCATGGTGGGTAAACAAATATAAAATACGTTAATGCGAGCGTAGCGTGGCAATCTTCGATAGACTTGTCTGCGGCTCTGTAAGTAGGGGATTGCCGCGCTATCGCTTACAGCAATGACGCGCGCGGAAAAGATTTAAGAATTATCTATAAGCAAACTCTCTCCAAACTTTTGCGAAACCGTTTTATGCTCTGCTCCATTGATACTGATCACCAGCGAACTATCGAATGGGATCTTCTCTATCAATTGAATTTTTGTGCCGATATTGATATCCAGTTTTACCAGATATTGCAAAAATTGGCTGGTGGTATCTTTTACAGCCACAACGCGGCAACTGCCACCGGTTTTAACATCGGCAAGGGTGGTAGAAAAACGTTTAGCCATTTTTCCATTGGCTTTTGGTATTGGGTCGCCATGCGGGTCATACTCCGGGAAACCCAGGAATTTATCCAGCCTGTCTGCAAGCGTAGCATCTTTAATATGCTCCAGTTCTTCGGCAATATCGTGGATCTCGTCCCAGTGGTAGCCCAGTTTCTCTAACAAAAAAACTTCCCAAAGGCGGTGCCTGCGCACAATTAATGTAGCATCCTTTTGCCCTTGCGCGGTCAGTTCTACACCTTTCTTTTTATCGTACGATATCAGTTGCTTGTCGGTAAGTTTACGAATCATATCCACCACCGATGCCGGGTTGTTACCAAGCGACTCCGCAATGGCAGTGGGCGTTATCTTTTGCCCTTTGTCCTGCCAAAGGCGATAAATACATTTCAGGTAATTTTCTTCGGATAGCGTATGCATACTTATTTATTAGGTTATACAAACATAAACAAAAACATATGGTTATAAATAAAATTAGTCTTGCCTAATTTTATTTAATAGATTAATTATATTATTTATATACGTTTGTGCAAAAAAAAGTTATGCGCCATCTACTAATAATCATAATAATACTTTCTACACTTACAGCATCGGCACAAAAAAATTCCTTAAAGGGAACCGTGACGGTAAATAATGCGCCATTGGCTTACGCTACTGTCGCCCTAATCGGCACCAAACACGGCACAACAACCAATGATAAAGGCTTTTACGAGATAAAAAACATAGAGCCTGGCGAATATACCATAATGTTCAGCAGCATTGGCTATTTCCCCGAGCGTATAAAAGTGACCATCGCCACCGGCGAACCCGTTACCCAGCATGCCGAATTAAAAGAAGGTAGCTCTAAACTAAACGAAGTGGTAGTAACCGGCGTATCTCGTGCTACCGAACTGCGCAGCAACCCCGTGCCTATTGTAGTTTTAAGCAAAAAAGACATCGACCAACACGTAAACAATAATATAATTGATGCTATTGTAAAGGGCATCCCGGGGGTTACGGCGGTTACCACGGGGCCAAATATCTCTAAGCCGTTTATCCGTGGGCTGGGCTATAACCGCGTGCTTACTTTGTATGATGGCATTCGCCAGGAAGGGCAGCAATGGGGCGATGAGCACGGCATCGAGGTTGACCAGTACGGCATTTCCCGCGCCGAGGTTATCAAAGGCCCTGCAAGTTTAACCTATGGGTCGGACGCGTTGGCGGGGGTTATCAACCTCATTCCCTACATCCCCAATGGCGAGGATGGCAAACTGAATGGTGATATTATTACCGATTACCATAGTAATAACGGGCTGATAGGTTCGTCGCTTGGGCTATCCTACAAAAAAAATGACTGGAAATATGCCTTCCGGGCTACCGGCAAGGCGGCCCATAATTATCAAAATAAAGTCGACGGCTATGTTTACAATTCGGCGTTTCAGGAATATATTCTTTCAGGAATGGCAAGGGTAGATAAAAAATGGGGGTCGTCGCAATTCGTAATAACTACCTATAATAACAAACAGGAAATCCCCGATGGCAGCCGCGATTCGCTTACCCGCAGGTTTACCGTTCAGGTGGCCGAAGCAGGTAACGATAATATCAAGAACCGTCCTTTTGCCCCGCAGGAATGGATGACATCGTACGGTGTTACGCCGTTGCATCAGCATATCCAGCATTATCGCATTTACAACAAAACCGAAATTAAACTGGGCAATGGCATTTTTGCTTCGGCACTTGGCTGGCAACAAAGCGTAAGGCGCGAGTATAACCACCCCACACAACCAGATCAGGCCGGGCTTTACGTTACGCTGAATACTTTGAACTACGATTTCAGGTACAGCCCGCAGGTGGTTAATGGGTGGGGATCTTCGTTTGGGGTAAATGGCATCGCCCAAACCAACCGCAGTAAAAACGCTACCGATTTCCCAATACCCGATTATAATTTGTTTGATATTGGTGGGTTCTTTTTCGTGAAGAAAAGCATTGGCAAAACGAATATATCGGGCGGTGTGCGTTATGATACCCGTAATATCAAATGGAATGATTTTTACGTCGGCGCTAACCCGGCTAACGGATTTGAGCAACGTGTTATAGCTGCCGACCCAAGCGGCAGGTTGCAGTTCCCTAACTTTAAACATACTTATCATGGTATCTCGGGTAGTTTGGGGCTTACTTACAACGTGAGCGAACGCGTGCTCTTAAAGGCTAACATAGCCCGTGGCTACCGTGCGCCAAACATTACAGAAATTGGCAGCAACGGCCTCGATCCTGGCGCGCACATTGTTTATTTGGGTAACCGGACATTCGAGCCGGAGTTTAGTCTGCAGGAGGATCTTGGCTTTATTGCCTACCTAAAAGATGCCGACTTTATGCTGGAGGTGTTCAATAACCATATCTCGAATTACATCTACCAATCCCGGTTAGACGATGCCAATGGCAACCCGGTTATTATTGTGCCGGGTAATACTACTTACCAGTACCAGCAATCTAAAGCGCGGTTATATGGCGCCGAGTTTACGTTTAACCTGCACCCGCATAACGCCAAATGGTTCGAGCTGAACAATAGTGCAGCTTATGTAATAGGCCTCAATCAAAACGAGAAACTGATAGCCCAAAGTAACGGCGCAGCCAGGTACCTGCCATTTATCCCGCCGTTGCATATCAGGTCGGAAGTAAAACTTAAACTGCAGGGCACCTATGGGGTCTTTTCCAAAGTGTATTTCCGTGCCGAGGCAGATGCCTACGCAGCCCAAAACAAGTTCTACGCTTTAAATGATACAGAAACCCCTACTCCGGGCTACACGCTGATCAATGCGGGCATTGGTTCGACACTAAAAGCAAAATCAGGCAAAATCATTTGCGAATTATTTTTTCAGGCTGATAACCTGTTTGATGTCGCCTATCAATCAAATCTCAACCGGTTAAAGTATTTTGAGTACTACAATGCATCGCCCAACGGCCGCAGCGGTATCTATAATATCGGCAGGAATTTAAGTGTGAAGGTTATTGTGCCGTTTTAACACGAATAGTTGAAAAATATCCGTTTGATTTCTCCCCAAAGAGTGCCAACTTCGCATTCCCGGTAATCGGTGTAATCTCCCGATAGCTATCGGGACTAATCTGTGAAATCATATAATGGAATCATATAATATCAAAATAGCCCGGGAACTTTCTGTTGGCAGCAAACAGGTAAGCGCGACAATCGCTTTGCTTGATGAAGGCGCAACTGTGCCGTTCATATCACGTTATCGTAAAGAAGTTACCGGCAGCCTTGATGAGGTACAGGTAGCCGCCATCCGCGACCGTGTACTGCAATTGCGCGAGCTGGATAAACGCCGCGAGGCTATCCTGAAATCGCTTACTGATCTGGGCAAGTTAACGTCCGAACTACAAAAGCAAATAGATGCGGCCGAAACAATGGTACAGTTAGAAGACATCTACCTGCCCTACCGCCCTAAACGTAAAACCCGTGCTACCGCCGCCCGCGAAAAAGGGTTGCAGCCATTGGCCGATGTTATCCTTGCCCAGCGAAGTATTGACCCGGAACTGGAAGCCCGTAAATTTATTGATGACGAAAAAGGCGTTGCCACTGCCTACGATGCCTTGGCCGGTGCCCGCGATATTATTGCCGAACACATCAGTGAAAATGCAGAAACACGCGCGAAAATGCGTCAATTATTTACGGAAAAAGGTGTTTTTGAGTCGAAAGTTGCCCCCGGAAAAGAGCAGGAAGGCATTAAATACAAAGATTATTTTGAGTGGACGGAGCCTGTAAAATCGGCACCATCCCACCGCATCCTGGCCATGCGCCGAGGCGAAAAAGAAGAGATCCTTTACCTGGATATTAAACCAACCGAAGAGGATGCCTTAGCCCTGTTAGAGCGCGAATTTATAACCTCACGCAATGCCGCAGCAACGCAAGTTGGTTTGGCTATTGCCGATGGTTATAAGCGCCTGCTTAAACCATCTATGGAAACCGAAATTCGTTTATTGACTAAGAAAAAAGCCGACGAAGAAGCCATCCGCGTATTTGCAGCGAATGCCCGCCAGCTATTGTTAGGTGCACCTCTTGGTCAGAAACGCATAATGGCTTTAGACCCGGGTTTTCGAACGGGTTGTAAATTAGTTTGCCTGGATGAGCAGGGTAAACTGTTAGAAAACACTGCCATTTACCCGCATACTGGTGCAGGCCAGGCAAAGGAGGCCGAGAAAACCGTTCAGCATTTATTTGAGCGATGTAATATAGAAGCCATTGCCATAGGCAATGGCACCGCAGGCCGCGAAACAGAACTGTTTATACGCAACCTGAACCTGCCGGGCGCTACCATTGTTATGGTGAACGAAAGCGGCGCATCTATTTACTCCGCTTCGGATGTTGCCCGCGAGGAGTTCCCTGATAAGGATATTACTGTGAGAGGGGCTGTATCAATCGGTCGCCGTTTGATGGACCCGCTGGCAGAACTGGTAAAGATCGACCCAAAATCAATCGGTGTTGGGCAATATCAACACGATGTTGATCAAAACAAATTGCAAACGTCATTGGATGATACCGTAATGAGTTGTGTTAATGCCGTGGGTGTTGAACTGAATACTGCATCGAAACAGATACTTGCCTATGTATCCGGCCTTGGCCCACAGCTGGCGCAAAATATTGTAGAATACCGCAACCTAAACGGCGCATTTAAACGCCGCGACCAGTTGAAGAAAGTCGCGCGTTTAGGTGATAAGGCATACGAGCAGGCAGCCGGTTTTTTACGCATCCGCGGAGCGGAGAACCCATTGGATAGTAGTTCTGTCCACCCCGAGCGTTATACGTTGGTTGAGCAAATGGCTAAGGACCTGAAATGCAGCGTGCAGGACCTGATGAGTGATAGTACCCTGCGCAAATCTATCCCGTTGCAAAAATACATTTCGGACGCGGTAGGTTTACCAACCCTTAACGATATCATGGCCGAGCTTGCCAAACCTGGCCGCGACCCTCGTGAGCAGTTCGAGGCCTTTAGCTTTACTGAAGGTGTTAACGCCATTGGCGACCTTAAGTTAGGCATGAAACTACCGGGCATCGTTACTAACATCACCAACTTTGGTGCATTTGTAGATATTGGCGTACACCAGGACGGATTAGTGCATTTGAGCCAGATAACCAACCGTTTTATTAAAGACCCTAACGAGGTGCTTAAAGTACATCAAAAGGTAGAAGTTACTGTAACCGAGGTAGACGTAAGCCGCAAACGCATCGCGCTAAGCATGAAGGAGAATGAGAAAAGACAAGCCCCTGCACCAAGGCCACAAGCCTCAAAGCCGGTTCAAACGAGTTTTATACCTAAGCCTAAAGCAGAGCCGGAACCAGAAATGGACATGATGAGCAAACTGGCTGCGCTTAAAAATAAGTTTAAATAAAATCTTAAAGTCCGTCTTTGCGGGGAACGAAGCAATCTCTTTGCTATACAGAGCCGCTCTGCCTATGTAGAGATTGCTTAGTTCCTCGCAATTGTAAGGGTTACGTAATTCGACCATAGAATTAGGTGTTTTTATTTGTTGTTTAGGGTGGCCATTTTGATAGGTTTTTTACCATTAATACCTTGGTGGGGGCGTTTCCAATTGTAGTAAACAAGGTACTTAAGTAGTTCGTCTTCCAATTCTTCGAGGCTATCAAAATCAGTAATAAATTTCAATGAAAATTAAAGACTATTCATAAAATCCGACATAAAATTATTTACTTTTAGTTAACAAAGCATTTAGCCAACTAAAAGTATAAATTTTTCACCCAGCAACGAATCCGTTAGTAGACGGGGTCGAGATCAGTGAAACCGGGATATCATTAGGGCAGTTGCCGACGCCCAATCCTAACAATTTAAGCAAAGGTAATTTTCTACATTGATGCATAATCAATATAAGCCGCAAAGTAATTTTTTCTTTTACTATGAGCTTTTTAAGGAATTAAATACGCGGTCGCAATTCCCGAAAGAAGCCGCAATACGGGATTCAAACAGAAACAAGTCCGATGAACCTGTCAGTTAAAGATACCTTATCGGCATTGCATTAAAATAAGAGGTGGTGTCCTATCGTTTAGTTACAATAACGCAAAACCCCAGAGCAGTGTAGACCTATCCGGGGTTTGCATATCATAAATGAGCTGAGTAAGATATACCTGCCAATTATTTGTGAAGCTGTTTTTTACGAAGATATTCCAGCATCAACTGCGGCCTGTCGGTTTGTATGATAGCCGCACCGTGATTGATCAGCCAGTCCCAGCTATCATTTTATTCCCCATTTCAACGGCTTTATCATCATCGTGTCCCGCATATAGCGATGCCCAAAGGGAATTAAGCCAAACCCTTGCACCGGTTTTAGTGATGAATTTATTGTCGGCTAATATAGCCGACGTGTCTTTTGTGAAGTTAAGTTCAAAAGCATAAGATTTCATATTTTTGAGATATTCTGTAATAATCTGCTTAGCGTCTGGCCTGTCAATATTTACCACCGGCATAAAAGTTATACTTTCTATCAGTTTCGGATATTTTTGTTTTACCTGATCGTAAGTAGCTTCAGCTTTAAATATGGCCTGTTTGAGCGTACCTGTTGCTTTAGCAGTGCGAATGCCTCTTCGTAGTATTCATGACTTTTATCCAGGGTCACTTTAACACCGATACCTTTTAAAGCCAGCATGACTTCCTGCATGGTCGGGATCGGGTTATTGGTGACCCGGCCTATGCCATTTTTTAAGCCAAATTTTCGAATTTCCTCTAATGTGTACTCAGAAGGCTTTTCTTTAGCATTTGTGGTTCGGTCAATTGTACCGTCGTGCATAATGATAATAATGCCGTCTTTTGTTTTTTTAAGATAGTTACGATCTTTCCGAATCGCCTAACTTTAAGCAAGTATCGAATATGCTGGAAGATGCCTTTAAAACGCTTGACGGGCATCAAAGGCCCACCTTCCCCTCTGATCAGGGCTGGCAGTACAGAATGACTAAGTATAAACAGATGCTAAATGAGCAGGGCATAACACAAAGCATGTCCCGAAAAGGGAACTGTTACGATAACGCTATTATTGAGAACTTCTTCGAAACCATCAAATCTGAAATGTTCTATCTTAAAAAATACATCTCAATTGATGAACTAAAAAACGACATATAAAGAATATATCAGCTACTATAACAACGACAGAATCAAACTCAATTTAAACGGAATGAGCCCGATAAAATACCGGGCTCATCATTGTAATTAATCTTTAACTTCGTCCAACTTTTGGGGGGCAGTCCACTTTCGACTTGAGGCTTTTTGCTTTTTAGGTAGCCCCAACAGGGCTATTATCGAGCCGCTTGATGAATGATTTACAAATTTTGCCGCTATTTAATGTCTGTTTGCGCCCAGTCTGAAGAAGAAGTAATTTTTGAGGGAGTTAGGCCGAATCGTTGTTTAAATGACCTGCTGAAGTGGGCAACGGTTTGGAAGCCACTTTCAAAAGCTACATCACTAATAGCTTTTCTATTATTATTGTTTAAAAGGCTTTTAGCATGTAATAAACGCCTTTCCAACAACCATCTGCCAGGTGTGGTATCAAATATCGCTTGAAAATCTCTTTTAAATGCAGAAAGGCTGCGATTACTTAATTGGGCGAATTGTTCTAATTTAAGATTATAACGAAAATTATCCGTCATGGTTCTTTCCAGCGCCACTCGGCTTGGCTCATTTTTCAGGGTGCAAAAGTAAGATAGCAGCTCGCCATTGAAAGGATTATCAGCTATTGTCAGGATTAGTTCCTTAAACTTAAGCTCTAATAAGGATTGCGCCGGTTCCCTTGCCTCGCTGAAGTAAGACGCCATAGAGAGAAAGAAACCCGCCATCTTTTCGCTGGAGTTTAAAGTTATTACCTGCTTATGAAATTTTTGCTTAATTGGCACATTGAATTTTTTGCCTAGTGTTTGGCAAATAAAATTATCTGGAATGAAGAACAATATCAGGCAAAAACCAACATCAAAAAATTGTTCCAACACAAATGCCCCTTTCCGGATGAATATACAACTCCCTGTTCTAATATCGTAAGAGCCCTCGGATGTATGCCACATCTTCCTGCCTTCTACCACATAAAATAAATAATTGTATTGTGTCCAAAGTGCTGAAAACTTGTTTTTTAGCAAGCGCACTTCAGCCGGGCAGCTAAAAGCAGTAATAAGTGAATCGTTACAATTAAACTGCCTGTAATAATTCGGGTACTGCAGGATACTTTCATACAGGTTTTTCATAAAGCAATTTAAAACATGAAGTTAATTCTTTTTGGACTTTAAAGTCACTTATCTGACCTTTTTAGACAAACTGTTTTCGGCCTATATGGCTAATTTTGATAATATAAATAATGAAAGATTATTAATTAACAATTAAATCATTAATCATATGAATCCAAATAAAGCACTATGGGAAAAAGGCGACTTCACAAAAATTGCAGCAACCATGCGCGAGAGTGGTGAAGAACTGGTTAGAAAACTGGAAATCAAGAAAGATCTAATGGTTCTTGATCTCGGTTGTGGCGATGGCACGACTGCCATTCCCGAGGCGAAACTCGGCGCACAGGTTTTAGGGGTTGACATAGCAGAAAACCTCGTAAAGGCCGGGAATGCCAGGGTTAAGGCTGAAGGAATAGTTAACTGCACCTTTCGGCAAGGGGATGCTACTGATCTTAATTATTTACAGGATGAATCTTTTGATATGGTAGTAAGCATATTCGGTGCTATGTTTGCACCTAAACCATTTGATGTGGCTAAAGAAATGGTCCGTTTAACACGACCTGGTGGCAAAATAATAATGGGGAATTGGATACCCGGCGATTCAACACTGGTTGCACAAATACTCAAAATTAGTTCGGCCTATATGCCACCGCCGCCTGAAGGTTTTGTCAGCCCGATGCTTTGGGGTGTTGAAAAAAATGTTGTAGAACGTTTTACCAAGGCCGGCGTTCGGGAAGAAAACATCTCCTTCACTAAAGAAACGTTTGCTTTTAAAGCA
The DNA here is from genome assembly GCF_034345625.1 of Mucilaginibacter sp. 5C4. NCBI lineage: Bacteria > Pseudomonadati > Bacteroidota > Sphingobacteriia > Sphingobacteriales > Sphingobacteriaceae > Mucilaginibacter > Mucilaginibacter sp. 5C4. Next base: position 708,681 of record NZ_CP133775.1, read on the forward strand.
GATTATAAGCCGGCGAAATTTGTTGAAGTGTTTAAACAATATTATGGCCCCACTATGAATGCTTTTGAAGCAGCCGAAAAAAATAATAATAGCCAGGCACTTCAACAGGAGCTGGAAGTATTATTCAACAGCCAAAACATAAGTGACGTTGAAGACAGTACATATATAAAGGCCAATTTTTTAAAGGTTATAGTGGCCAAATAACACTTTAAAGCGTAAGTTTAGAATTTATACCAATTATAGACGGCTGCTTATTTATTCCGATGCTCAACATGGCTGAAGTCGAGTCAATTGGCAGATGGTTTGCAAATTAGCCTGCGGTAGGTGTTATCACTGCACCATTAATCTCCAATAAAAAAAGCCTTTGGTCTTTCGACTAAAGGCTTTCATTTTTAGGTAGCGGGAGCAGGACTCGAACCTACGACCTTCGGGTTATGAGCCCGACGAGCTACCAACTGCTCCATCCCGCACTATTTTAAATTTAATTGCAGTCATAAAATCTGCAAGTTTATTAGTATTCAGTAACACCCTGTTTCGGCAATTAATAAATTAGCCACACTATAAGAAAGCAAAAGCCTCTAACTTTCGTTAAAGGCTTTTGTTTTGGGTAGCGGGAGCAGGACTCGAACCTACGACCTTCGGGTTATGAGCCCGACGAGCTACCAACTGCTCCATCCCGCACTATCTTTTTGGTGTATTACATAACGGGCATAACTCCGAAATGTTTGTTTCCAATTGTAAAAAAGCAATTTGCTGTTCCTTTTAATTGGACTGCAAAGATATAATTCGTTTCTTTGCAGTCCAAATAATATTTTAATTATTTTTTTATGGCGCATAAGGCAGGTTTTGTAAGTATAATTGGTAAGCCCAACGCGGGTAAGTCAACCCTTATGAACGCATTGGTGGGCGAAAAAATGTCGATCATCACCCCAAAGGCGCAAACCACCCGCCACCGAATTTTGGGAATTGTAAATACCGACGACTACCAGATTGTGTTTTCGGACACCCCGGGTATCATTAAACCACACTACGCATTGCACGAAAGTATGATGCACCAGGTAGACGGCTCTATTGTAGATGCTGACCTGATACTGCTGGTTACCGATATCCACGAGGAATTTAACGAGCAGGATGTGATCAAAAAACTGGAAGGCTCTACCGCCCCACTGGTTGTTTTGATCAACAAGATAGACCTATCCAGCGAGGAAGAGGTGAAAGAAAAAGTAGAATACTGGCAGGAGAAATTAAACCCGAAAGCCATCTACGCTATATCTGCATTGTTGGATCATAATATAAAAGCCGTGATGGATTTTGTGTTGGACGGTTTGCCGGAGCACCCCGCTTATTATGAGAAGGATGCTTTGACGGACAGGAACGACAGGTTCTTCGCATCGGAAATGATCCGCGCGCAGATCTTTAAACAATACAAAAAAGAGATTCCATACAGCACCGAGGTTATTGTAACCGCGTTTGTGGAGGGCGAAAAACTGCACCGCATCAGCGCCGAAATTATTGTAGAGCGCGATTCGCAGAAAAATATCATCATAGGCACCAAAGGGGAAATGCTGAAGATAGTAGGCACCTACGCCCGCAGGGATATGGAAGATTTTTTCCAGAAGAAGATCTTTCTGGAAATGTTTGTTAAAGTTATCCCCGACTGGCGCAGCAAAAAAAATTACCTGAAAAAATTCGGGTACGAATAAAAAAAGAGAATCAAGATGCAAGACATCAAGATTCAAGACAAAAATTTAACTTTGTAATAATTCGGGTTAAGGTATCATAAAGGGCTATTGTCTTATGTCTTGGTATCTTGGCTCTTGACTCTCTATAATCATGAGTAATATAGTAGCTATAGTAGGCAGGCCCAACGTTGGGAAATCCACTTTATACAACCGTTTAACCGAAAGCCGTAAAGCTATTGTTGACGATTTTAGCGGCGTAACCCGCGACAGGCATTACGGTACATCCGAGTGGATCGATAAAAAATTCACGGTGATTGATACCGGCGGCTACGTAGCCAATTCCGACGAGCTTTTTGAAGTAGCCATCCGCGAGCAGGTGCTTATCGCCATCGAGGAGGCTTCGGTAATTTTATTTATGGTTGATGTTACCACCGGTATCACCGACCTTGATGATGAAATTGCCAACCTTTTGCGTAAAGGTAAAAAGCCGGTGTTTGTGGTTGTAAACAAACTGGATAACAACGCCCAACTGGCTGATGCTTCCGAGTTTTACAGCTTAGGCTTAGGTGAGATCTACACCCTGTCGTCTATGACGGGCTCAGGCACCGGCGAATTGTTGGACGAGGTTGTGAAGCACTTTGAGGATGTTCCTTTTGAGGAGAACACCCGCCCTAAGTATGCCATTATTGGCCGCCCTAACGTAGGTAAATCATCTATCATCAATTCCCTTATAGGGCAGGAGCGTAACATTGTAACGCCTATTGCCGGCACCACGCGCGATTCTATACATATTCATTATAACCAGTACGGTCATGATTTTATGCTGATCGATACTGCCGGGATGCGTAAAAAAACCAAGGTAAAAGAGAATATCGAATTTTACTCGGTAATGCGTACCATCAAAGCATTGGAAGAAGCTGATGTGGTTATCATCATGATCGACGCGGTTGATGGCTTGGAAGCACAGGATGTGAACCTTTTCCACCTTGCCGAAAAGAATAAAAAAGGTGTGGTGATCGTGGTAAATAAATGGGATTTGATCGAAAAAAACAACAAAACCATTAAGGTATTTGAAGAACAGATCCGCCAGAAATTAGCGCCGTTTAGCGATGTGCCTATTGTGTTTACATCGGTATTGGAAAAACAACGCGTGCTAAAGGTAATTGAAGTAGCCAACCAGGTTTACGCCAACCGTGCCCGCAAGATCCCAACCAGCAAGCTGAACGAGATCATGCTGCCGATCATCGAAAAATATCCGCCGCCATCATTAAAAGGCAAGTACGTAAAAATTAAATACATTACGCAGATAGCGGGTACATCACCCATGTTCGCGTTCTTTTGTAACCTGCCGCAGTATGTAAAAGAACCATACTACCGCTTTATTGAAAACCAATTGCGCGCCAATTTCGAATTTTCAGGAGCGCCTATCCAGGTTTGGTTCAGGCAGAAATAAGAAGTTTAGACTTTTATATATGATAGCGATGGGTTTACTCATCGCTATTTTTGTTTAAATATTAACTATATTGACGCAAGCAATAATACAATGGATATTAATAAAAAAGAAAAGATTATATCTTCCTTTCCATTAAACTACAGGGAAGCTGAACTTAATATCATTATTTCGAAAGAAGAATATAGCGTTTTTCAAAATGGGATTTATTCAGGTAGTATGGATGAAAAATGGAATGTTTTTACGTTAAATAATGTAATAGCGTTCGCCCGTAGCTGGACAAGCAATTGTATTTTTAAAATATTAACAGAAGAATATCACCATTCGGTTTTATTGCGGAGTTTTCAAGTTAATCGGGATAGTGCCCAATATAAGGGGGGAAACTTAGAAGAAGACGCTGTGCTCTTAAAGAAATTGCTTCAAATGTTTTTAAAGAGGGATGACCTTTACGTTGATCCTAAGTTGAAATTGAAATTAATTCAGGAGACCATTGAACATGAAGATCCGGAGAATAGGTTTACCAAATCGATATCGACAACCAGCGTAGGGCAGATTAATCAAATCTATAATACTTTGATTGGCCCGCCAAACGATGACTACTTTCGCGTTAACGGCTGGAAAGAACTAAGCGAGCGACTTTTAGGCAAAGCTGAAGACGAAATATTGTTAAGCCTTTATCTCCAACATAAAACGGATAGGTTTGCAAAAACGTTGTATTTTAATGAAAATGCTGAAACGTATTTAGGTGAAACACGAATTGAGCGAACGGGTTCACTTGATTTTTAGACGGCTTACAATATCAGTTACATTGTAATTATCTTTACTCTACTAATGACAAATTCTCCACTCAATAAATATAACGTCAAATTTCAGGAAGCGCTTGCCGGGTTAAATCCCGAGCAGTTGGCTGCCGTTAACCAAATGGATGGCCCTGTGCTGGTAGTTGCCGGGCCGGGCACGGGTAAAACGCAGATCCTGGCGGCGCGTATCGGCAAGATCCTGACTGATACCGATGCCTTGCCAAGCGAGATCCTCTGCCTTACGTATACCGATGCCGGCGCTGTTGCCATGCGCAAACGTTTATTCGAGTTTATTGGGCCCGATGCCTATCGGATTAATATTTACACCTTCCACGCGTTTTGTAACGAGATCATCCAGGAAAACCTGGAGTATTTTGGCAAGCTGAATTTAGAGGCATTATCAGATCTGGAATCGGCTATGCTGTTCCGCGAGTTGGTGGATGAGTTTGGCAACGACCATTTATTAAAGCGGTTTACCGGCGACGTTTACTATGATGCACCACGTCTAAAAAAACTGTTCTCGACCATGAAGACCGAGAACTGGACGGAGGACCTGATCAAACAAGCTGTACAGGAATATTTGGACGATCTGCCAAACCGCGAGGAGTTTGTTTACAAACGAGCCAATGCAAAAGCGGGTATCGCCATAGGCGATACCAAGCAAAAGGATATTGACAAGGTGCAGGAGGCCATGAGCAAACTGCTGGCTGCTGTAAGCGAGTACCAGAACTACTCCCGCAAAATGCGCGATAACAATTGGTACGATTACGACGACATGATCCTGTGGGTGCTAAAAGCCTTCCGCGAGAATGACGAGATCCTGCGCCGTTATCAGGAGCGCTACCAATATATTTTGGTGGATGAGTTCCAGGATACCAGCGGCTCGCAAAACGAGCTGTTAAAATTTCTGTTGAACTATTGGGAAACACCCAACGTGTTTGTGGTGGGCGATGACGACCAGTCGATATTTAAGTTCCAGGGGGCAAACATGAAGAACATTCTTGATTTTGCCGGGGATTACGTGTCTACCCTGCAAACGGTAGTGTTAAAGCATAACTACCGTTCCAACCAGCATATCCTGGATATTTCGAGGGCGCTGATCAACAATAATAACGAACGCTTAACCGCTCAGTTAAAACTCGATAAAAACCTGAAGGCATCGCATCCTCGCTTCATTGAGGAAATTGTTGAACCTGTCATCAAAGAATACGAAAACCCAAGCCAGGAACTGGTGGATGTTGCCCTGCAAATAAAACGATTGGTGGATAAAGGCACCCCGCCGGGCGAAATTGCGGTGATTTACCGCAACCACAGTCAGGTAGAAGAGTTGCTTCATTTTTTAGATACCCAGCATATCGCGGTAAACACCAAACGCAAGATAGATGTGTTGACCATCCCCTTCGGCGAAAAGATCATCAACATATTGCGCTACCTGAGCATGGAACTGGATTCGCCTTACAGTGGTGATGAGTTGCTGTTTGAGATACTGCATTACGATTTCTTCTCCATCCCGCCTATCGAGATCGCTAAGGCGAGCATCGCGGTATCAAAGGAGAACTTCGGCACGGCAATCAATAACCTGCCTAAGACCTCGCTGCGCCGTTACATCAGCGAAATTAAGTTAGCCGCCCAGGCAGATCTGTTCAGCAAGCCAGCTGCGCAGGAAATGAAATTTTTGGTGAACGATATTGATGCGTTACTGACTGATGCATTAAGCGTTACGCTGCAACAGTTTTTCCAGAATGTGATAGCCAAGGTGGGCATCCTAAAATATATTATGCAGCAGCCCGATAAAGGCGTGCACATGCAGGTGCTTACCAGCTTCTTTGACTTTTTGAAAGATGAAAGCCGCAAGAACCCCGAAATAAAATTATCCGACCTGATCGTTACCATCGACCTGATGCGCAAAAACAACATCAGGCTGGAATTGAACAAGGTGATCTTTTCTGATAACGGCATCAACTTCCTAACCGCGCATGGTTCAAAAGGACTGGAGTTTGAGCATGTGTTCTTCATTGGTTGCGATAAAAAAACATGGGACAGCAAAGGCCGCAACAGCGGGTTCAGCTACCCGGATACCTTGACGAGGGCAGCATCTGACGACATCGCCCAAAAAGAAGAAGCGCGCAGACTGTTTTACGTGGCACTTACCCGTTCAAAACAATGCCTTAATATTTCTTACGCGGGCAAGGATAAAAACGGTAAAGACCAGGAGCCGTCGCAGTTTATTGGCGAGATTTTGGCAGATACGCATTTATTGATAGACCGACCCAAAGTAAGCAGCGATGATATGCTGGAATTCTTCGCCACCCAATTTAGCGAGGCAGATAAGCCGGTAGTGGAGCTGCTGGATAGGAACTATATTAATCAACTGCTGCAGAATTATACGCTATCGGTAACCCACCTGAGTAATTATTTGGATTGCCCGCTTAGGTTCTATTTCCAATGTCTGATCAGGGTACCATCGGGCAAAAGTCCGTCGGCTACGTTTGGGCAGGCGGTACACTGGGCGCTTAATAAAACGTATCGCCGCTTAAAAGAGAACAACGACGAGTTTTTATCTACCGAAGAGTTTTTAAAAGAGTTCCGCTGGTATATGTACCGCAATCGCGATTCATTCACCAAAGAAGATTTTAAACGCCGCGTGGATTATGGCGAAAAGATCTTACCGCTATACTACGAACAAAATGTGCCCACCTGGAACAAAGTAGCCCAAACCGAGCGAAGTATTAAAAACATAGAAGTGGCAGGTGTGCCTATAAAGGGCAACCTGGATAAGATAGAATTTGACGGCAAACAGGTAACCGTGGTTGATTATAAAACCGGCCGTGTGCGCAACGCCAAGTCAAAACTGGACCGGCCTACCAACGAAGAACTAAACGGAGGCGATTACTGGCGCCAAGCGGTTTTCTACAAGATACTGGTAGATAACGACCGCACCAACGATTGGGAAGTGATCAACACCATATTCGATTTTGTAGAACCCGAGAAAGAAGGCGAATATTTTAAAGCGAAAGTGGTGATTACCCCTCAGGATATTGAAGATGTCACCCAACAGATAACCACCGTGTACCAAAAAATAATGGCCCACGATTTTAACAAAGGTTGTGGTAAAGTTACCTGCGACTGGTGCCACTTCGTAAAAAGTAACTTTAAACAACCCGAAGGTTTGCTGGAAGTTGCCGAAGGAGAAGATGGGGAATAAAGCTATTTCCCCTTTGTCATCCTGAGCGATAGCGAAGGATCTATTATTGAACTATGCAATCGTAAATTGCTTGGCGTAGATCAGATGCTTCACTATCGTTCAGCATGACAATTAAAAAGAGCGCCTTAAGCGCCCTTTTTAATTACATATCCATCATATCATGATCCATCTTGCGTTTGCTGACGCCAATTTTCATGGGGCTGGGCGTAATGCGCAGGTAAACCTGGAAGGCAGGGTGCCGTGCCATAAAGTGGCTTCAGCGCCTGCGGAGAGGCGTTCAGCGTAGCTTGCAGACCAACGGTTAGATTGGTGTTTTTAAAAGTTGACACACTGCGATTAGTGCCAAGTGTTATGGCATTAGTGCCATAGTTTGGATTGCCGGGATAAAGGGTTTCCAGGTCGAGTTCGCCGGCATCTTTTTGCACATATTCGTACCGGCTGTAAATGGCAGTTTTATTTAATTGCAAGCTATTCTCTAACAGCACAGCAGGCTGCGTGCGGCCATGGTGGCGGTTTTGTCCGTAAACCAATGTGGTGGCTACGTAACTATTTTCGCCAAGCATTTTAGTATGAATGGCCGATGCGGTAAATCGGTCTACATCATCATTTGGCTCGGCTTCCTCAGGGCTTTTTAGCCATCCATTTGATACCTGTAGTGCCCACTCCTTGGATGGGTTAACCGACAAGCGCACCGAGTAAGAATCAAATCTTGGTCTATCAAAATTGTAACGGTGTTCATCGGGTTCGCGGCCTGTGAATATCGATCCTTCCAACTTTGCATTTTTGTATCTAAATCCTAAGGTAGCCGTACCGAAGGTAATGTGCGTTGCATCCGCATAATGGTGACTTAGGGGCGCATCAGGGTTATTCATGGCCGAAATTCGGTGCATAAATGCCGGTGGCCCAAGGGCGGGCTCGCCCGGCATCCCAACGGAAAGGGAAACATCTGTGTTCTTGGCCACGCGCTGGGTATAAGCCACGCTCAGTTCCGAAAACAGGTCATGCGGGTGCTGGCGATCAACCAGTTTTTTGCCCTGGTAAGATTCTCCGGTTTGGTACAGCAGCGGGTAGCCATCGTTACCTACCGTAAATGCATCCAGCGAGAACATGGTGTTGATGGCGAACAAACCATTACTGCCTATCTTGCGCTGCGCCATGTACATAAACCAGTTTGGTACATCAAACTGGCTGCCGCCGCGGCTGCCTTTGTTAAACAGGTCCTGCTTATTGTATCGTGCAAAAAAGCTTCCATGGATCATTTGCATCCACTTTTTGCCATGCACCATGTACATATACATCGGCGTTTCATCGGGTACCCAGGAAGTTCCCGAACCATCGCGGTTCATCGGCAAATCCAGCGAAAATTGGCTGTCATGCTCATGTTGTACTTCGTAGTATCATGCTGCATTTTGGCCATCATTTTGGCGTGGTCGTGCTTCATGTGTTTTTTAGTGGTATCCGTTTGCATGTGTTGCATGTTGTCCATCTGCTGAGCGTTGGCAGTTATGGCCAATACCAGCAAGGCGAGTATTATGAGATATATTTTCATTGTAAGATGATCTATAAGTTAAAAAAGTTGTACTCGAACCGTACCAGGTACATATTGGCGCTATTGCGTTGCATGTTGTTGTACAATGGGGTTCGGTAAGAAAAATCGAGGCGGCAAACGCTGTTGAAGATCAGTTGCACGGCAGGGGCAACATCCAAATAGTTTTGGTTATAGCCGGGGTTATTCTTACCAAGCAGTTCTACATACAGGTTCAGGTTTACCTGATCGTAGCTGGTATACCGTTTAGGCAGCACCAGGTAACCTGCTGATAGGGTATAGGCCAGTGCTTCTTTAGCACCGTTAATTGTACCCAATTCATTAACGCTATTCAACCCACGCAGGTAACTTGCCGAGCCGGATATGGCCAGCTTATGCAATAATTGGGTAAATACCAAACCGCTTTGTAAACCCGAATTATCACCCTCCAACGCGATCTCCTGCTGCTGGTATGGGTTACGGCTAATTGCCACTTTCCCAAATACTGCCCCTCGGAAATGGGTTTGCACAGCATCTACAGAAAGAAACCGGTATTTGGCGTAAAAGCTGCTGCCCTCAAACCGTTGGTTGCTTTGATAAAAGTTAGACGTGTATAAAGCGCCATGCAGCATCAGTTTACCGGTAGCGCCATACATAGCCTCTAAAGTGGTTCGGTTTTTAAACACGGATGCCGCTTTAAACCCCTGGTTCTCCAGCCTTATGCCTAAGGAGTGCGCAGCCATGTTACTGGCAGGCTCGGTGTTTACATATAACTCTTGCGCGTGCGCAAAGCATGCCAGTGCCACAAGGCAAAATACCAATAAAATAACCTTCATAAAATGAGTTTTAAGAAGGTGCTTAAATTGCTAAGTGATAAGTGCGGCCGGTAGCGGTTGCGGGCTCTTCAGGTGCTTTACCAAGGTGTTTTTTGGTAACTGAAGACGGTGCAAAACCTTTATCTACAATGGTAACTGTAACCATGCCGGTTAATGCTTTATCAGCATTAAGCAGCTTGTAGGTATTAGCGCCATAGGTGAAAGCGTTGTCGGCAACCTTGGCGTTATCAAAGTTGAAGGTGGTTTTTAGATAACTAACCGAAAAGCCCGAATCTTTTACCTTTTTGCTGATCTGTGCAAAATCTACCGGGACATCATTTTTAAAGGTGATGACATAGATGTTGCGCATCAGGTCGGGTTTTATCTCGCTAACGAATGGCAGTGCTTTTAATGATTTTTCGGTAGTGCGCGCACAAAGTGAGCAGGTAAGGCCGCTAACTTGTAGTTCGGCCTTTGTGAATTGTGCTTTTGCAACGGTTACGGTTGCTATAAGTAGGATGATATATACTTTAAGGGTTTTCATGTTATTAAAAATTGAATTTGAATTGATATATTAAATCTTGCGGAGAAGATCTAATATCAAATTTTCAAAGTTCTATTTTTAATAAATGAGGGGACGCTCTGTTTCGGCGCATCGGGTGGGCCGCGGTCAAAAAATACGTTAAGTAAAATTTGGTGTACAGGTAATAGAAAATCACCAAACAACGACTTTGGAACAACTACCGGAGATGTTTTTGCAATAAATGAGTTTGGCTGGCTTTCGTGGCTATCCTTAACTTTTACATCAAGCTTAGTATCCTTACAGCATTTCATTTTGCTTTTAGCCATCAGCGCAATGCAGCTTTTGGCAGGAGCATTTATTTTGATAGCTGCAACGTGGTTGCCGCAGTAATGTAAGTTCAGCGCAAAGCCGGTTGATGTAATTACATACATCAAAACCAAAAACAATACGCCTGCCTTTTTCATCATTACACAAAAATACACTATTAACTGCCTCATTTCAAACTTGTAGAGGAATTATTATTGTCTGCCTAGTGTAAATAGAAATATAATCCGTTTCTTTGTTTAGATTTAATCTAAATAATAATAATAATAATGAAAAAACTTATATTCTTATTATCACTTTGCATTTGCGCTATAAGCGTATCTGCACAATCTAAATTTGAGCAGGATAGGGCCGCTATTAAATCCTTAGCAGGTTACTATAAAGTTACCTTCAATTATGCCGAAACTTTCGCGCCGGATACCGCTTATAAATTCCACCCGCGCTACCATTCATGGGGTTATGAATGGGCTATTGTAGTGGAAGATTCTCCGAAAAAGATATCTATTCAGCATTTATTAGTTGTTGGCGATAGCACCGTTATCAAACACTGGCGCGAAGACTGGGTGTACGAACAACCAACCATACTGGCTTACGAAAAAGATAACACCTGGAAAAAAGCAATTTTGAAAGCTGCTGATGTAAAAGGCCGCTGGATCCAGAAAGTTTACCAGGTTGATGACAGCCCGCGTTACGAAAGCATTGGTACCTGGGTGCATGTTGATGGCCGCCACGAATGGCAAAGCAAAACAGATTCGCCGCTGCCTCGCCGCGAGTTCACCAAACGCAGCGACTATAATGTACTTAACCGCGGTAACCGCATTTACCTAACCGCTAATGGTTGGATGTACGAGCAGGATAACAATAAGGTAGTACGCGGTGCCGATGGAGACAAAATTATAGCCCAGGAAAAAGGTTTTGAGGAGTTTACCAAGGTTGACGAAGCTAAATTTGCTTACGCCAAAAAATGGTGGGCAGGCCAGCAAAGTTACTGGACCGATGCCCGTGTGGCATGGGATGCTGTTTTCGCTAAAAATGCTACCATTAAATTGAGCGGCAAAAAAGATGGCAAGCTCCTTTACGAGCAACTATTCGCTTTAGCCGAAAAGTCTGAAAAAGAAAAATGGAGTTCTGATAAAAACAAAGCCGAGACCACCAAGATGATTAACAATTACGTTAACGCATCATAAATACGTTCATCTGCCGTTGAAATAAGGAAGGCCCTGCAATTTTCAGGGCCTTCCTTATTATGTAAAATCAACCCCACTTACTCATTTCTAACAAGTTTTCTCACTATCGTTCGAATGACAGATGGGGAGTTTTTAATGTTATTTTACCGCTTTTAAAGTAGCTGTTACCTTACCGCATTCTAACATATCATCACCATAATATGGGTTGCGGATGTCCTCAGATTCGCTTAACCAGGCTGCTTTTTTCATTGGGCAATACTGCTGATAGATGGTAGTGCCGTTAAGCTTTAAGCCGGATAAAAAGCTGTACATGTTTTTTGATAAACTCTCGAAATGTTCGCGCTGATGATCTATAACCGTAGTCTCGCTAATATGGCGGCTATCGAATTTTAGTTTATCTAAATAGATAGCCAGTAGCTTTTGCTGGGAAGGCTTTAACCCTTTAATGGGCGTAGACAATGCTGCAACCAACTCAGCAGAACGGCTTTTGGCAAGGGTTGCATTACTTGCCACCAATGCGTTTTTTACACCAATGTAAGATGCGGTTACTTTATCAATAGCAGTGTTTTGTGCTTTTGCCACAACGATTGATAGCACGAGGATCAGGCTTAGAAGTGTCTTTTTCATGATTTATAAACGTTATAGATCAAACTTAAGCATATTGCTTTATAATTTCCTTACATCCCGCTTCAATCAGTTTAAAAACCGGGGCAAACTGGGCATTATCATAGTATGGGTCGGGGACTATCTTATCGCCTAAAAGCATCTTAACTTTCTTGCGGTCTTCATCAGTACGGGCAAGGGCAAGTACATTGCTCAGGTTGCTTTTGTCCATTACCATTATCAGGTCAAACTCGTCAAAATCCTTCACACGAAATAAGCGGCAAACCTGTTTGGCGATATCTATGCCCTCGTCGGCCGCTGCTTTGATAGAGCGCCTGTCGGGAGCGCGGCCAACATGCCAGTCGCCGGTACCTGCGGAGTCCACTTGCCAATCCAGCCCGGCCTTATCTGCCAGGTGCTGCATAATACCCTCCGCCAGCGGCGAACGGCAAATATTACCCAGGCAAACCATTAGTATTTTCATTTTTTGGAGTGAGTGGTTGATTGGGTTGATTAAGTGAGTGGTTCTAATCATACAACTACTCACCTAATCAACCAGTCACCAATTAACCGAATATCTGGTTCAACAATCCTGCTAACCTTACGCCACCTTTAACCAGTTGGTCGTTCAGAGTGCCGATATATTCGAAGTTATATCTGTAAACATTTACTTTATCGGTGTCTTTAACACCTGCGTAGATCTTGGCAGCTAAATGGTTCGACTCTAACAACCATTGGCTTACCGGTGATTTTTGCCAATCTTTAATTTGCGCGACAGTTGGGTGATTGATCCAGCTCACATACTCAGTATAGCTTAATTGCTGAAAATCTATCAGCTGGCTATCCCAAATAGAATGCAGATTGGTATCCTTATCAAACCATTTTAACTTCACATCATTACCACCTTTATCACTCAGGTGGCCGGTATGCATAGGTTGATGAATATCTTCTACAATGTGGATCAGCATACGCAAAGCAAGCAGTTTGTTGTTTTTAGCGAGGTTTTTCTTTTTCAGTTCGCCCACTAAAAAATTTATTTTAGTGTAAGCATCAGTAAGGGTATCCTTCTTTAAAAATTCCTGCATTTCCGGGTAACTGTATTCCCTTTCCATATTGATGAAATGCCAGTTATACAGGTAATTATATTGCGGGTCTGATTTTATAAAATCGGCCCAGTTGCTGGTTATGGCTAACGACTCGGTACCAAGGATCGCCTTAATGGCGGCGCGTGCTTTCGCGTTTAGGTAACTATCGGCAATTTGGCCGCTAATGCGATGGCCATTTGTGCCCCATGCCATGGTTTGTACCGGCAGGTAAATAATAGCTATGCCTAAAATTATTTTTTTGAAAATGCTGGTTTTCATGTTCTTTATAATGGTTTTGGTATACAGGAGTTTCTTTTTACTAAACGTGTGTTAATGGCAATTACGCTTGATGTTGGGTTGAACTGAACAAGCGAATCGGTCTTCTTTATTATCTTAAACCTTTCCTCGTAAACACCCGAACGGAAACAGCCCGACGGATCTTTGTAGCTATAGTCTGCATTGCAGAACAGGCCGCGCACGTGTAGGGTATCGTTACGTTGCTCGTAAACGCCTTTAACGTATTCTGTCCATTGGCCATTTTTGGTGCAGCTATCGGCGCCGGTGTTTGCTTTGCTAATGGTTTTGATGGCCACAAAAAACGAATCGCAGTTAAACTTAAGGTTATATAAAGAATAACTTACCAATTGCTTCTGCATTGTTACACTATCCTGCTGCCACTCGCCCTGCAGATAACTCTCGCCCGGCGTTTGCATATCGGGGTTGAAGTGACAAGCGGTTTGCAGCAGGCAGTTTGCAGTTAGCAGTAATGCGAAAGCTAAATAAGCGAAAGGTTTTTTCATGCGATGTGAGCAAATAAAAAGCCCCTCTCTTGCGGAGAGGGGTTTGGGGTGAGGCTCTTTTTATTTTAAAGAGCCTATCATATCTTCGGGGCGTACCCATTCGTCGAATTGTTCGTTGGTTAGGTAACCCAGGCCAACCGCAGCTTCGCGAAGCGATTTGTTTTCTTTTAGCGCAGTTTTGGCAATTTTAGCCGCGTTCTCATAACCTATATGTGGGTTAAGCGCGGTAACCAGCATCAACGAATTTTCAAGGTGTTTTTTGATGCCATCGTAGTTTGGTTCGATACCAACAGCACAATGATCATTGAAAGATACACAGGCATCGCCAATTAACCTTGCCGACTGCAGGAAGTTTGCTGCCATTAAAGGTTTAAACACATTCAGCTCGTAATGGCCGTTTGAACCACCGATGGAAATGGCAACATCGTTACCCATTACCTGCGCCGCAACCATGGTAACCGCCTCGTTTTGGGTTGGGTTAACCTTGCCCGGCATAATAGATGAACCTGGCTCATTATCCGGGATGTGGATCTCGCCAATACCAGAACGCGGACCAGATGCCAGCATCCTGATGTCGTTAGCTATCTTCATTAACGATACCGCTATTTGCTTTAAAGCGCCATGGCTTTCTACAATGGCATCGTGTGCGGCAAGGGCCTCAAATTTATTTTCGGCAGTAATGAACGGCAGGTTGGTAAACTTAGCAATGTATTCGGCAACCTTAACATCATAACCTTTAGGGGTGTTGATACCCGTACCTACTGCAGTACCGCCAAGGGCCAACTCGCTAAGGTGATCGAAGGTGTTACGCAGGGCTTTTAAACCATGATTTAACTGCGATACATAACCCGAAAACTCCTGGCCTAAAGTAAGTGGCGTAGCATCCATTAAATGGGTACGGCCAATTTTTACAACGCTTTTAAAGTCTTCGCTTTTTGCTTTTAAAGTATCGCGCAGTTTCTCGATACCCGGGATGGTTACATCAATCAAAATTTTGTATGCCGCAATGTGCATAGCGGTTGGGTAAGTATCGTTTGATGATTGCGATTTGTTTACGTCATCATTCGGGTGGATGAAGGTTTTGCCCTCGCCCAAAGTATTACCCTGTATAACGTGCGCGCGGTTTGCAACCACCTCATTAACGTTCATGTTTGATTGTGTGCCCGAACCTGTTTGCCAGATCACCAATGGAAACTCGCTTGCAAGCGAACCGGTAAGGATCTCGTCACAAACCTGTGCTATCAGGTCGCGTTTATCGGCAGGTAAAACGCCAAGGTCGGTATTGGTGTAGGCCGCTGCTTTTTTAAGGTAAGCAAAGGCATCTATAATTTCCTTTGGCATAGATGCCTCTGGGCCTATTTTGAAATTGTTGCGCGAGCGCTCGGTTTGCGCGCCCCAGTATTTGTCGGCCGGTACCTCTACCGCGCCCATGGTGTCATGTTCGGTTCTGAAACTCATATGGATAGTATGTTTTTGCAGGGGCAAATTTAGGGTTTTATGTGGGTTTAAGCTAAACGAATACAGGTAATCTTTTTGTTATTTTAGCCTGCCTCATTTGCTTTCATCCAACTATTCAATACTATAATATTATCCGCATTGTTTTTCACCCAGGCCGCATTTTCAGGGAAGCTGCTTTGGCTAATAACTTTCACAAAAGTTTCGAAATTATCTGTTTGCGATAGCTTGAAAAAATACGGAGCGTATTTGTACGGCTTGCCTGTTGTGGCTTCAAAAGCGGCAAATAAATTTTTTAATTGCGCGGTAAGCAATGCTGTTGGTGACGTGTATTTACGCGTCATAAAACCGGCCAATACTTTGGTGATGATTTTGTTTTGGGCGAAAGCTTCGGCTTTGGTGGCGGCGTTTGGTTGGTACCCAACTTCTGCTTCCAGCGTGCCGCGCAGCAAGATGTTTTGTAGGTTCCCGAAAGCTTCCTTACTGCGGGTGGAGTTTGGTTCTAATTGTAAAAACCTACAAAAGCCAAGCACGGCATCGGCACGTTTATTTTCGTGGAAGGTTACCAGCGCGTACATCCTGATACTCCCTGCATCCAACGAGTCACGCTTTATGGCGCTTATAAAACTTTGTTCCGCATCGGGGTAAAGTTTGCCGCGGTATTGTACAATGCCAAGGTTATAATAAATGCGCTGGTTGGTGCTATCCGTTTTGATGCCGTTTCTGTAAGCCTCAATAGCTTTAGGCAGTTGTTTGGAGTTGCCGTAAATACTGCCCATTAAACTGTATGATGCGGCAGTAAGCGTAACGCTGGCATTGATTCTTATTGATTTCTCAAGAAATGGCACACCATCCGGCCCTTTGCCGCTGCTAAAAAGAGTTAAGGCCATTTCGTAATTTGTACGGGCGTTATCAGGTTCGGCAGTTAAGGCGGCTTTATACTTTTCTATCGCGGCAGCATATTGCTTTTGGCGGTACAACTGCTGGCCCTCTTTGGTAAGGCCGGCTGCATCCTGGGCGCAGGAAATGCTTGTTGCTGCTATTAGGAAGAATAGTATGCTGACCAAAAATCTCATTTTTAAAGTTACCAATTTAACATTGTTGAAACATTAATCAAAATTTAATCTTTTACCACTTAGATAATTTTTAATTTTCGCCTTTCGTTTTGTGATTGATTTTTTACCTATGAGACAAGTGTGCACAACTGTCATTTCCCTTGCTTTTTCTTTACTTTCTTTGGCCTCTTGTTCCCGCGGAAAGGGCGGCAATAAACCAGGCATCGCCGATAATGGTAAACCTTTTAATACAACAGAGCTTCTTAAATACGACCCCGCAAAAGGCGACAAAAAGATAGAAGAGTTTATGGAGCACCTGCACAAGGTAAGCGGCTTTAATGGCAATATACTTGTAGCAAAAAAAGGTAAAATAGTTTACGAAGGAGCATTTGGCTGGGCTAACCACTTAACCCGTGATAGCCTGAAATTAGGCTCGCAGTTCGAACTGGCATCGGTAACCAAAACCATGACAGGTACTGCAATTATGCAGCTTTGGGAAAAAGGGAAGATCAAACTCGATCAAGATGTAAAAGATTTCTTTCCGGATTTTCCGTACGATGGGGTCACCATTCGCCTGTTGCTTACTCACCGCAGCGGTATGATGAATTATGTATATTTTTTGGATAATATTTACCGCAGCCAGCATTTAAACCAGAAAAAGGGTGTTACCAATAAAGAAACCATGGCGCTAATAGCACAGTACAAGCCCGCGCGTTTTAACAAACCAAACGCAAGCTTTTTATACAACAACAGCAACTTTATGGTGCTGGGCGCTATCATAGAAAAAGTAACCGGCATGAGCTACGCCGATTACATGAAAGAAAATATTTTTAAACCTGCGGGGATGACGCATACCGCCGTTTACTCTAAAGCGGTTTATGATAAGATCCCGGTTGATGTTGTTGGGCACGATCGCAACAGCTGGAGATATTCGGTAGCGCAAAACTTTTTAGACGGCCCGGTGGGCGATAAAGGTATTTACAGCACCGTAGCCGACCTGTATGTTTTTGACCAGGCACTTAAGACCGGCCGTTTAATAAAGCAAGCCACACAAGATTCTGCCTATACAGATCGTAACCCGATGGTACGCGGGCACTTTAATTATGGTTATGGCTGGCGTTTGTTTACCAGCCCGGGCCAGAAGGTGGTTTACCATACCGGCTGGTGGCACGGTTTCCGCCATATATTTTTACGAGATATGAAAAACGATGTCACCATTGTTTTGTTAGGTAATGTAGTAAACGGTAGCTTGCTTCACCTGGATGACTTGTTTAAAATGACAGGCATGCCGGTAGTGCGCAAAGGAGCCTACAATGGGGCAGGCGATACCGCGGAGGATTAATTGTTGGTGAGTGGTTGATTTAGTTGATTGGTGAATAGTTGCCTTTCTAACCACTTAATCAACCAATAACTTAAAAAGGATGTTCGATAAATTAATGGAAGCCAAGCAAAAGGCTGGCGAAGTAAAACAACGTTTGGATGCCATTACTGTAACAGGTACTGCCGAGGGTGGAAAGATCACCGTACAGTCAAATGGTAATAAAGTTATACAATCTATTAACATAGATGCCGACTTTTACAAAGACGCCGATAAGGAAGAGCTTGAAGAGCTTTTGGTGGTTGCTATAAACAAGGCAATTGAACAAGCCGAAAACCTTAGCCAAACCGAAATGGCCGCCATGACCCAGGCTATGCTTGGTGGGATGGGCGGCTTAGGTAACTTATTTGGCAAATAAGCTGTATTACATTTAAGACACAATACTATGAAATTTACATATTATGGCCAATCGACCATTGAGTTGGTTGCCAATGGCAAAACATTGCTTTTCGATCCGTTCATCACACCAAACGAACTGGCTAAACACATTGATGTTAATGGCCTGAAGCCAGATTATATCCTGGTATCGCACGGGCACGGAGACCACGTTGCCGACTTAGTAACCATTGCAAAAAGCAGCAGCGCAAAAGTTATTTGCATTGCCGAAATTGCGGGTTGGTTAGCCAAACAAGGTGTAGATAATGTACACGGCATGAACATAGGCGGGGGCTTTGATTTTGATTTTGGCCGCGTTAAAATGGTAAACGCTGTGCATTCAAGTACTATGCCTGATGGTTCTGCAGGTGGTAACCCGGCAGGTTTCCTAATCTATTCGGAAGGTAAAGTAATTTACTTTGCAGGCGATACAGCGCTTACTTACGATATGAAGTTACTGGCTGATGAGAACCTGGATTGGGCCTTATTACCAATTGGCGATAACTACACCATGGGTGCCGATGATGCTATTAAAGCAGCAGCATTCATCAACTGTAAGAACATCATCGGTGTGCATTACGATTCGTTCCCGGTTATTAAAATAGATAAAGATGAAGTTACCGAGAAATTTATTAAAGCCGGCCTTAATCTAAAGCTGCCTAATGTTGGCGATAGCCTAGATCTGTAATCATTTCTTAGGTTATATAACAAAAATGCCCTGCGGTTATCGCGGGGCATTTTTGTTACAAGAATAAAGTGATTAAAGAACTGAAAGAATTACATCTTCATTGCGGTGTCTTTATTCATCATGGTGTCCTTCATCATTTTTTTCTTGTTAGTGTCTTGCTGTATTGCGCTGGCGTTGCCGCAAATGCATTTACACTACCGAAAGAGATGGCGGCAACCGCGATCATACAGATAGTCTTTTTCATAATAAGTTAATTTAGTTTTTTAGCTTTTTAATTAAACTGTATTAACTCAAAACCGTTGCGCTATCTTTTAAATTAAATAACTGTGCCACTTGGTATTATGGCCCTTTTTTTAATAATCACAATGCCATCGGTAACCGTATATGTCGGGAAATCGCCATCGGGCAAAGGTTCGCCGCAGTTGATTTTTACATCATCACCTATATAAGTATTTTTGTCGATGATGGCATTTTTGATGCAGCACCTGTCACCAATACCCATAATAGGTTGGTTGTTTTCTTTAGCTATCGCGATCTCTTCCAGCGTTTGATAATTATCGCTACCCATTACATAACAGCTTTCTATTTCGCTTGCTACACCAATACGGGTACGGATGCCAATAATAGCGTGGATAATGTGCGAGGCATTGATGATGCATCCATCGGCAATAATAGAGCGATCTATCAATGTACCCGAAATTTTAGTTGGCGGCAACATGCGTGCGCGGGTATAAATATGGTTTTTATCGAACAGGTTAAACTGCGGGATATCATCGGTAAGGCCAAGGTTAGCATCAAAAAATGATGGGATAGTACCGATATCTGTCCAGTAACCCTCGTATTGATAACTTACCACTTTGTGGCCTTGGATAGATTGCGGGATGATTTCTTTACCAAAATCGGTATACTCGTTACCTTCCAGCAATTTATATAACAGGCTTTTGTTAAATATGTAAATACCCATAGATGCCAGGTAGATCCGGCCCTGCGCTTTCATCTCATCGCTTACATCAGAAACCAGGTTCTCGAAACCACTCTTTGGTTTCTCCACAAATGAAGTGATCAGGCTGTCTGAATCTGTCTTCAGGATGCCAAAGCCGGGTACATCACTTACATTTACCGGGATGGTAGCGATTGATATATCGGCTTTTTTATCGATGTGCTGTTGTATCATTTCCTCAAAATCCATCTGGTACAATTGGTCACCGGATAGGATCAGTACATACTCAAAATCGTGCGTAGCCAGGTGGTGCAGGCTCTGCCTAACCGCATCTGCCGTGCCTTGGAACCAACCACCGCTTGTAGGCGTTTGCTCGGCGGCCAAAATATCAACAAATGCCTTGCTGAACGTGCTAAAATGGTAAGTATTTTTAATGTGCTTATTAAGCGAAGCCGAGTTAAATTGCGTTAAAACAAATATGCGGTTGATGCCGGAGTGCAGACAGTTTGAAATGGGAATATCCACCAAACGATATTTACCAGCAATTGGCACTGCCGGTTTTGAACGGGTTTGTGTAAGTGGCGCCAAACGGCTGCCCTGGCCGCCTCCAAGCACAATACTGATTACTTTCGATGTCATATCTTAGGAATTAAACTTTCATACAGGTTTATATATTCTTTTGCCGAGCGGTACCACGAAAAATCGAGGTTCATCATGCGTTTGCGTAAGGTTTGCATTTTGCGGGTGTCTTTATACAATACAACCGCGCGGGTGATGGATACGCATATATCATCTACCGTTACATTGTCAAAGCGTATGCCGTAACCGTTTTCGTCGCCAAAATCAATCACGGTATCTTTTAAACCGCCGGTGTTGCGCACTATGGGCATAGTGCCGTAACGCATGGAGTACATTTGATTTAAGCCACACGGCTCTACGCGCGATGGCATCAGCAGGAAATCGGCCCCGGCGTATATTAAATGCGCCAGCGACTCGTCATACCCAATAAATACATTGCAGTTTTGAGGGTACAGCTGTTTCAATAAATTCAGCGACATTTCGGTAGCGCTGTCACCCGCACCCAGTATCAGGAAGTTTACTTTATCGCCATGTTCTTTGATGCTTTTTTCGATGGCTGCAGGCAGCTGGTCTGACCCTTTTTCGACCACTAAACGGCCTATAAACGCTATTAAAGGCTTATCAAAAGACAAGCCGAAACGCTCGCATAAGATCTCTTTATTTTTTTGTTTACCCTTTGCAACCGTTGTCGCGTTAAAGCGCTCCGGCAGCATCGGGTCGGTTTCGGCACTCCATACTTCGGTATCAATACCGTTGATGATGCCTACACCTTTGTCGCGCTCTACATAGAAAAGGTATTCTAACCCGTTAGAGCTGATGCTTAATTCCTGCAAATAACTTGGCGATACGGTTGTGAACCTCCAGCAGCATTTTACTGCGGATGCCAGTGGGTTAATACCGCCGTTCCAGTCCAGCAGGCCGGTTTTATAAAAATCGATCTCGGGCAAGTAATGCAAATTATCCCAGCCAAAAGCGCCGTGATATTGTCCGTTATGGATAGTGAATACGGTTGGGATATTCGACAGCCTGCGATACAAATAAGAATTATACATCAGGAAGGGCACCAGGCCCGAGTGGTGGTCGTGGCAATGTATGAGGTCCGGCGTTTGGCCGCTCCAGTTTATCCAGTCCAGAAAGCAGATTTGGAAGGCCAGGAATTGTTCCTTCTCATCCGGGTAACTGTAAATATTTTCACGGTCGAGCAAGCCGGGGATCTTTACCAAGTATAACTCAAAACCAAGTTTATCAGTTTGTTCTTTTAAAATCTCAAAATAGATCCTGCGGGTGCCCAGCAGCGTAGTGCCCTGGAAAACAACATCAAACAAGTTTTCGTGAACAAATTTGCGATTATAAAAAGGCATCACAACGGCGGCTTGCAACCCTGCCAGGTTTTGGTATTTTGGCAGCGCGCCAACCACATCGGCAAGGCCCCCAACTTTAGCAATGGGGTAGCATTCGGCACTTAAGTGAAAAATTCTCATTCGGGATTATATGATGGTTAAGGTACTAAACATTTACCCAAATGAACAAACACATAATTTGAAAAATGTGTTTAAAAAAGTGATATTATTTAATCAGAAACAGCGGTTAATTACAATTAACGTATTAATGGAAATTGGTGAGGAGCGTTTATTGTGAAATTGTTAAAGGTTTGGGGGGCAAGAGCGGGTGGAGTGAAGGGAAATATTAGAAACATTATGGCGTTCCCGTTAGCCTGCGGCCGGGGCTATCCGCTACAATTCCTCATTTCGGGCTGCTGATAGAAGAAGCCCTGCATTCCGGGTTTTACGCTGCTATACCTAACGCATTTTTCCGAACCATAATTTTTAGGATTTAAGGATTGCCATGATTTCTTTTGAAAAAACGTCGGTCAACCCACCAGAAATGTTCACGTTCACGTTTGTGAACATATCTAAAATTTTCAAAAATCCTCATAATCAATTACTTGAATTTTTAACTACTGACAAAATAGCGCCACCACTTAGTATATATAAATTTATATAGTTAATTGTCTGAACCCGAATTTTCAGAATTGCGTGGGATAATTATTGGGAGCGGTGGGCCATGCAAAAACCTTTCTGAACCACTAATTGACGGCTTATCTCATCTAACAAGATTTCTCCTCATACCTCGTTCGAAATGAACTGTGTTTAAAAGCTATCGAGGTTTCCACGCTATCGCTTGCAAAGACAGGTTTAAAAGCGCTTAATGCGCTTCTAACCAATTCAACCCGGTACCAATCTCCACCATAATAGGCACTTCGGTTTTAATGGCGTTTTTCATGTTCTCCAGGATAATGGGTTTAACGATCTCTATCTCGTGATTGGGCACATCAAACACCAACTCATCATGCACCTGCATGGTCATACGGGCGTCCAGTTTAAGGGCTTTAAATTCGCGGTGGATGTTGATCATGGCAATCTTGATCATATCCGCAGCCGAGCCTTGTATTGGCGCGTTAATGGCATTTCGTTCTGCAAAACCGCGTACAGTTTGGTTGGCGCTGTTAATGTCGCGCAGGTAACGACGGCGGCCCATCAGGGTGGTTACATAGCCATTCTCGCGGGCAAAATTCATGGTATCGGCCATGTATTGTTTAATGCCGGGGTATTGGGCAAAATAGTTTTCGATGATCCCGGCAGCCTCTTTACGCGGGATGCCCAAATTCTGCGATAAACCAAATGCCGACTGCCCGTAGATGATCCCAAAGTTTACCGCCTTGGCATTACGGCGCTGGGTGCTATCCACCTCATCAATACCAATGCCATAAACTTTAGCAGCTGTAGCGGTGTGGATATCAATATTATCAATAAAAGCCTGGCGCATATTGGGGTCTTTGCTGATCTCGGCAATGATGCGTAGCTCTATCTGTGAATAATCGGCAGATACAATGCTGTGGTTGGCATCACGCGGGATAAACGCTTTCCTAACCTCGCGGCCCCTTTCCGTACGGATTGGGATATTTTGCAGGTTGGGGTTGTTAGAACTTAACCTACCCGTTGCTGCCACCGCCTGGTTATAACTGGTATGCACGCGGCCTGTTTTGGGGTTAACCATCGTTGGCAGGGCATCTACATACGTTGATTTAAGCTTTTGCAACTGGCGGAAATCTAATATATCCCTTACAATATCACTCTTGGCAGCAAGGCCTAACAGTACGTCTTCACCGGTTTGGTATTGGCCGGTTTTGGTTTTTTTGGCTTTAGGATCAAGTAGTAACTTCTCGAACAGCACCTCACCCAATTGTTTTGGCGACGCGATGTTGAAACGTACGCCTGCTTTTTCAAATACCGTTTTTTCCAGCACGGCAATATCGGTTTCCAGTATTTTGGAAAATTCTTTTAACGTTTCATGATCGATCTTTACACCTTCGTGCTCAATATCGGCCAATACATATATCAGCGGGTTCTCTATCTGGTGCAGTAAGTTTTCCGCGCCCACCTCTTTTATCTGTGGTTCAAAAACGGTGCGGAGCTGTAAGGTTACGTCGGCATCTTCGGCGGCGTAATCTTTTATCTTTTCTATTTCGACATCGCGCATGTTGCCCTGGTTTTTGCCTTTAGGGCCAATCAGCTCGGTAATAGAAACGGGTTTGTATTGCAGGTAATTTTCTGACAGGATATCCATACCGTGGCGGGTATCCGGGTCAATTACATAATGCGCCATCATGGTATCAAACAAGTCGCCTTTCATCTCCACATCGTACCATTTCAGCATCAATATGTCGAATTTTAGGTTCTGCCCCGTTTTACCAATACTGGCATCTTCAAATACAGGTTTAAATTCTGCAACCAGTTTGGTCGCTTCGGCTTCATTATGGGGGGCAGGTACATACCATGCCTGGTTATGTTTAACGGCGAACGATAAACCCACCAGTTCGCAATTGTTGGCATCGGTACCGGTGGTTTCGGTGTCAAAGCAAAAACGTTTTTGTTGTTTTAATATATTGATGAGTTCGGCGCGTTTTTCAAAGGTATCGGCCAGAATATATTCGTGTTCAACCGTGTTGATGTTCTTGATCTCAACAGGCGTTGGGGCTTCGTAAATGTTCTGCGTTTCAACGGTAAGCGTGGTGCGGCCATCGGCCACGGCGTTACCAAACAGATCGGTTTGTACAGATACGGCGCGGGTTTCGGTAATGCTGAAATCATCGCCAAACACACGGCGGCCTAACGTACGAAACTCTAACTCAGCAAAAAGTGGCTCCAGTAAATCTTTGCTTGGGGCGCACCTTTCCAGGCCTTCTTCATCCAGTTCCACCGGCGAGTTAAGATTAATGGTAGCCAATCGTTTCGACATCAAACCTTGCTCTGCAAAGTTTTCTACATTCTCGCGCAGTTTGCCTTTTAGCTCGTGGCTATGGGCTATAATTTCTTCAACCGAGCCATATTGTTTGATGAGGAGCTTGGCGGTTTTCTCACCTACACCCGGGATGCCGGGGATGCCATCCACCGCATCGCCCCAAAGACCAAGGATATCAATCACCTGTTCGGGGCGTTCTATCTCCCATTTCTCCAGCACTTCCTTAACACCCCATATCTCCATATCGTTACCCATGCGGGCCGGCTTGTAAACGCGAATATTTTCGGATACCAGCTGCGCAAAATCCTTATCGGGCGTCATACAATAAACCTGGTAGCCTTTCTTTTCGGCCTTTTTGGCAAGGGTGCCTATAATGTCATCGGCCTCGTAACCATCGCTGGTTATCAGCGGGATATTAAAACCAAGTACTACTTTAAATATATACGGAAGCGCTTTACTCAGGTCTTCGGGCATGGCTTCGCGGTGGGCCTTGTACTTTTCGTATTCGGTATGGCGTTCGGTAGGGGCATCGGTATCAAATACCACCGCCATGTGGGTTGGTTTCTCTTTACGCAGAACCTCCAGCAGGGTATTGGTAAAACCCATCACCGCTGAAGTATTTAGTCCACCCGAAGTAAAACGCGGGTTTTTACTTAAAGCAAAATGCGCCCGGTATATCAGGGCCATACCATCCAATAGAAAAAGCTTCTTCATTTTTTTGTTGATTGCACCGATAATTTTGGGATTATACCGATTTCTCAAAAATACAATTTCAAGAGGTTAATATCGAACACAGAATGCCGAATATTGAATGATGAAATACTTCGGTGTTGGAAATTCGAAATTTAGTATCCGATATTATTCTGTCTTAAATCGCAATCAGGCACATGGTCATTAACCATGCCGGTAGCCTGCATAAAGGCGTAGCAAATGGTAGTGCCGAAGAACTTAAATCCACGCTTTTTCATGTCCTTGCTTATGGCATCAGACTCTGGCGTGCTTGCATGCGCGCCTGTGTATTCTATAATAGGTTTGCCATTGGGCATAAAGCTGTACAGGTATTTATCAAACGAACCAAACTCGTTTTGTACATCTATAAACAGCTGCGCATTCCTGATGGCCGAGCTTATTTTTAACCGGTTGCGGATGATGCCTGCATCGTTCAACAGTCGCTCTTTATCGGCCTCATCAAAGGCCGCGACCATCTTTACATCAAAATTTGCAAATGCTTTGCTGTAACCATCGCGCCTGCGCAAAATGGTGATCCAACTTAAGCCTGCCTGCGCAGCTTCGAGGGTAAGGAACTCGAAGAATGTTTCGTCGTCATGTATGGTTTTGCCCCATTCTTTATCGTGGTATTCCATGTAAAGCGGGTCGGCTCCGCACCAGGTGCAACGGTTTAAGTTATCAGTTGGCAGTTTTGAGTTTGCAGTTGACATAGATCAAATGTAGCGATTAATAATAAGCGTTATTAAGAGGTAAGAAGCATTCACTTTAGAATAATTATCATCTTCCATGATGTGGCCGATAATCCATAAATTTACCGCTTAAATTAAAACCTATGGAAACCTTTTATGGTGCTACCGAGTTCTCGATATTGGATAACAATAACTACGTTTTAACTTTTGCCCAGCACTGATAAATGATAAACTTTAAACGGGCAGATCATTTCCACATTTGCGTGCCACCCGAAAGGCTGGAGGAGGCAAAAGACTTTTATACAAAAGTGCTTGGGTTGGAATTAATTGATCGGCCCGATCATCTTTTTTCCTCGGCAGGGTACTGGCTAAATATTGGCGATATGCAGGTACATATTGGTGTAGAACCCGCCTTGCCGCGCACAATCCGCCATACGGCGATGGAAGTTTTGGATGTTGATGCCGCCCGTAAGCACTTGCAAGATAATGGGGTTGAGATTATAGAAGAACCGGTGATTCCCGGCCGCAAGCGCTTTGCCTTTATAGATCCGTTTGGTAACCGGATGGAGCTGCTGCAACTCATTAATAGTTAGCAAAAATCATTGGCCTGATTTCTGTGTATGTTATAAAAACTTAAACGCCTTATGAAACTTATTTCGCCTAAACTGCATGGCCTTATAGATTACGTTTTGATCATCTTTCTGTTTGCTTCGCCCACCTTGTTTGCTATGCCTAAAGATGTTGCTACTTACACCTACCTGCTTGCTACCGGCCAATTGGTGCTTACCGTTATTACAGATTACAGTTACGGGATTTTTCGAATGGTAAGTTTACGTGTTCACCAGATTATTGAACTATTAGTTAGCATCGGGATGATCGTAGCGGCTTTTACCCTGTTTAGGTATGACGAGCGCTCGCAGCCTTACTACGCAACACTGGGGATATTTTGGCTTATTGTGGTAATTTTTACCGACTACAGCAAAAAAAGCGATGGCGTTAAAGCGCCAATTCTATAGCAGGATCCCAAAATATTTCTTTAAAATTTTGTACCTGGTTATCAATTACTTCAACACCTTCGTTCTGCAGCATCTGCTCCATGGTATCGCCTCCAAAATGGAATTTGCCGGTTAGCAGCCCCTGTTTGTTTACCACCCTTTGCGCGGGTACAGGCGGGTTAGCTGTTCCGCTGGCCATCATTGCGTAGCCCACAATTCTTGATGACTGCTTTGAACCTAAGTAAGCCGCAATGGCTCCGTACGATGTTACCCTGCCCTTAGGGATCTGCCTAACTACATCATATACGTTATCGAAGAAATTATAGTCGGGCATCGCAGTGTTTAGAATGTAAACTTAAGGTAGTTAATATTCTTATTATGCTGGAGGTACTTTTTCTCGTAATAGGTTTTGATGGATAGCACCTCGTCCGCGTATTCCGAGTGATAAAGGTCTTCGGTTTTTGCAAATAACTTCAGATCCAGTTCGGCTATTTTTTCGGCTGTGTAAGCATGCAGCTGGTCGTTATCGGTTTTCAGGTTCATGAAACCATCCGGCTTAAGCACTACGCGGTACATGTCTAAAAAGCGGGGAGAAGTTAAACGTTTCTTTTCGCGGCTTAATTGCGGCTGCGGGTCAGGGAAGGTGATCCAGATCTCATCCACTTCGCCGGGGGCAAAGTAATCAACCAGGTTCTCTATTTGTATACGCAAGAACGCAACGTTATTTACGCCATCCTCTGTCGCCGTTTTAGCACCGCGCCAGATGCGGTTGCCTTTGTAATCTATCCCAATAAAATTCTTATCGGGGAACATGGTAGCAAGGTTAACCGTGTATTCGCCTTTGCCGCAGGCAAGTTCTAATACTACCGGGTTATTATTCTTAAAAAAGCCTGTAGCCCAGCTGCCTTTGTTAGGCTTGCCGGCATCCAGCTGTAAAACATTACTAAAAGTTTCTATCTCGGCGAAGCGCCTTATCTTGTCTTTTCCCACGTGTTGTAATAAAAATGCGAAAATACGGATTTGTGGTTAACCTCGGGCTAAAAAAGGGAAAGGGATAAACTATATAAGCTTACCCCTTTAAGATCATTTTTCACAACAGGGCCGGTATCTTAATAAGCCTGGTATGCAGGCACTTCGTCTTTATCGAGTGCTATCTCGGTTTCTTTTTCTTTTTTCTTAAACAAATTCTCAAACAGGCCTTTTGCTTTACCCCAAACACCGGTTACATTCTCTTCGCTAATATAATGCGATGCCTTTTGTGAAAGGATGCCAACTAACGTTTTAACAATAAAGTTAGAATGCTTGAATAGCGTTTTGTTTAGAGCAAGCGGCAACACGAACCTTGATATGAGGCCTAAAAAATCTTGCTGGAAAAAGCCAGAATCCTTCATGCCATCAACCATTGGCGATTTTGGGAACAAAGAAAGTACGGTTGAAAAAATGGCCGAAGGGCCACTAAAACGAGTTTTTAATGCAACAGCTTGCCGCGCCTCTAAATTCTTAAGGCGGCCAATTTCGCCCTGTAGTTCAAATATATTTCTGATCGATGTTTCCATGGTCTTATTTAAATAGCTTTTTTATCATCGCATTAATAATAGGGCGCTGAAAACTGTGTTTCGCAACCCTTAGCAATACCGCAATAAGCAGGTATATCAACGCTACGCATCCAAAGCCCTGCCAGTACGAATGCAATACATCAGCCAAAAATAACGCCAACGTAAAACTTGCGAATAAGAATGTTAGCACTAAACCAATTATAATAACTATATCAATTATTACATCGGCTATTATGGATGTGCTGCGCTCAATAACTTCATATTTCAGTAGTTTAAAGCGGGTTTCAGCATAATCTTTTAGCTGGTCAATAATTGGGCGTGTTGCTTCTTCTTTTTCGGGTTCCATATTGTATTGTTAGTTACGGGGTATTAATAAGCCCCATAACGCTAAAATTATGCGTGTTCCAAGTCGTCCTGATATTCTGCTTCGGCGCCTTTTACTTTTGTTTTGATGTTGTCAACAACCTTGTCTTTAAGGCCTACCAGTTTATCAATTTCATTAGCAGCTGTCTCTTTGAGAGAATCGCCAAGGTTTGCTAATGATTCAGATAATTTGTCGCGTATTTCGGTACCTTTTTCCGGTGCAAATAAGATTCCCAGTGCCGCTCCTGCCGCTAATCCTGCAAGTAGGGCGACAAGCACTTTTGTGTTATCGTTCATATTGTATAAATTTTTAAGTTGAATATTTGTTTTATTAATTATCAAATAATTTTTAATCCTTGTGTATCAAGCCTCATTATTGCATTTCGGGGCCCATTCGTATCCGCTCCAGCCTGTCGGCCGCCATGCGGTTAGTTTCATATATTTCCAATAATAACAAAAAATACGACAGTAACACTGGCCCAAAAACCAAGCCAAGAATGCCAAAAAGCGGTAACCCTATAAAAACACCTATAATAGATATGATGGGGTGCGTATTGCCAATTCGCTTGTTTATAATGAGCCTCAGTACGTTATCTACATTGCCAATAAAAAGCAAACCGTATGATAAAAGTAAAATGCCCTTTAAATTATGCCCGCCGGCAAAAAGTATTACACTTGCGGGGATACACATGGTAGGCGCGCCAACCACAGGTAAAAAGGATAGGAACGATCCTATCACCCCCCAAAAAATAGCATCGGGGATACCAAACGCATAAAAGCCCATAGCCAGTAAAATCCCTTGTGTAAGCGCGATAACGCCCTGCCCTAAAACATTGGAGTAAGTTGAGTTACGCAATTCTGTAGCAAATTTTAAG
This sequence comes from Mucilaginibacter sp. 5C4, assembly GCF_034345625.1. Lineage (NCBI taxonomy): Bacteria > Pseudomonadati > Bacteroidota > Sphingobacteriia > Sphingobacteriales > Sphingobacteriaceae > Mucilaginibacter > Mucilaginibacter sp. 5C4. The sequence goes on from NZ_CP133775.1 coordinate 738,659, forward strand.
GCATGTTGCTCGCGGAAGGGGGCGTATTTTAAAAGGCCAACTTCAAACTCTCGCATCTGTACAAACATAAAGTACAATAGAAAATACATCACCAATAGTGTAAGCACTATACTTGCGGCGCTACCTAACAATGACGGAAAAAGATCTGCAGCGTAAGCGCCAAGTTTTTGAAGCGTATCTTCTGCAAAGTGGGGTTGGTTAATGTTGGCCCCGGTAAAGGCATCAATTTTTTCGCTCCATTTATCAATATTGATAGATTCGCGGTTGATGCTGCCAATTTTACCGATCACCATTATGCTTAGCGAAAGGAAGGGGATAACGATAACAATAAGCGAGATGAGTATAATTATAATTGCGGCAAGGGCGCTGTTAAGGCTTTTGCGCTCGGTCATATAAAGATAGAACGGCCTGAAGATGGTGAAGAGAACTATGGCTCCAAGTATGGAGCTGAAAAGAGCGCTAAGGGCGTAAAGTAAAAAACAGCCGAGCGCAATAATACTTACCAGTATAATGTTGTTGCGCTGCTTATAGTTAAAGATAGACATTGTTACACCCGGGAAAGCTAATTGTGATACGAATATATAACAAAAAAGCGCCAAAAAGTTTCAGCTCCATTGCATATTTTCTATTCAAAATCGCCCAACAACTTATCTATTTTTTGGGCAGATTGGGTAATGCTATCCATGTACAACCCAAGGTCGCTACTTTGATCTTCCACCTCGTATCTTAAGCCTTCTAAAGCGAGGTAAATATTGGAGAGCTGGTTCTTAATATCATGCTTCAACATATCAACCGCCTCGTGGCTAACCGGTTTGTTTTCTTTTCCTTCGGCCATAATTATTTTAGGTTGATGGCCTTCATTTTATTGTAAAGCGTTTTGCGGTCAATGTTCAGGATCTCGGCAGCTTTGGTTTTGTTGAAGTTCACTTCGCGCAGCACCTTTAATATGGTTTCGTGCTCGGCGCCAAGGGCGGCATTTTTAAGATCGTGCTTAGGTTCTTTGGCCTCGTTTGTTGCCGATAGGTTTGACGGCTCGTATGCCAACACCTTAAAGTTAGAGATTTCCAGCGGGAGGGTTTTCATAGTGATCTCATTGCCCTCGCTTAATAAGGTTGCGCGGCGTACCACGTTCTTCATCTCGCGGATGTTACCCTGCCAGCGGTAGTTCATAAAGCACTCTATAACCTCGGGGGCAAAAGTGGTTACATTGCGGTCAAGCTCCTGGTTCGCAATTTTCAGGAAATGCTCGGCAAGCATCATAATATCGTTACCACGCTCGCGCAGGGGCGGCATATAGATGCTAAACTCGTTAAAACGGTGGTAAAGGTCCTCGCGAAAACGGCCTTTGCTGATCCCTTCCTGCAGGTTCTCGTTTGTGGCGATGATGATGCGGACATCCAGATCTATTTCCTTGGTGCTGCCAATGCGTTTTACCTTACGTTCCTGCACGGTACGCAATAGCGCTGCCTGGATCTCGTATGATAAGTTACCCACCTCATCCAAAAACAAGGTGCCGCCGTTAGCCATTTCAAAGTGACCGATTTTGGTGTATAAAGCGCCCGTGAATGACCCTTTTTCGTGGCCGAAAAATTCACTTGAAGCCAGTTCTTTGGTAAGCGAACCACAATCCATCGCCACAAAGGGCTGGTTATGGCGCGGGCTGTTCAGATGGATGCTTTTGGCAACCGACTCTTTACCGGTACCGCTTTCGCCCAATATAATAACGCTGTAATTGGTTGGGGCAACCAACTCAATTTGTTTTAAAAGTTCTTTTGATGCGCGGCTGGTACCTACTACAAATTCGCTGGATAAGATCTGCTTTTTGTTTTCTTTCTGCGGCTTGTCGTTACTGTCCGCGCTGTAATCGTTGGCGGCCATTTCCTGCAAGGCGTACTGGGTTTCAATAGCCTTGGTAATGGTATTCAGAATCTCATCGGGGTAAAGGGGCTTGGTGATGTAATCATAAGCGCCCATTTTGATGAGCTCTACAGCCATCTTAATATCCGAGTAGCCGGTTATGATAATTACGCCTGTTTTTGGGTAAAGCGCTTTAATGTTTTTAAGCATCTCGCGGCCATCGGTATCCTCCAGCCTAAAATCGCACAACACCAGGTCAAAATCGCCCTTTTTTAAACACTCCATACCTGCACCGCCGTTGGCAGCCGTGCTTACCTCAAAACCATTGCGTACCAAGAATTTTGATAGTAAAACCCCAACGTTAACTTCATCATCAATGATGAGTATTTTCTTCATAGCAGTATACGTGAGTGCAGGTAAATGTATTTGCAGTTAAATTACAAATATTTGCTAAGTTATTAGAATTATAATTGATAGCGTATAAAAAATGGTTTTACAACAAAAAAGGAGACCATAAGCCTCCTTTTTTTGTTCAATCGTTGTGTTTTTTATAGGTAGATGTTTAGGGCTTAGAAACCGTAAGCAACGCGTACACCTAAAAAGCTTGGTTTGCTGTTTTCAATAGCACTGTTAAATTTGGTAGTAGCTTCGTAACGTACACCGGCATCAATAAAGTTACCGCTTGCACTAACCGGGAACTGAACACCAATTTGCGGCGCATAAACAAATGCTACAGATTTATCATTGTAGGTATCTTTGCTGTTTAACAAGAAAGCGGCACCTGCTTCGCCCTGGATGTAAAAGTTTTGTACCGGGAAGAATTTTAAACCTGCTTTAACCGGCAATAATTTTATGTCGGTAAAGTCAAGGCCGGATACACCGCCCACGTCTTTTTTACCAAAGATGTTGTTGTAACCTGCGTTAACAGTTACGAATAACTGGTTTGCTACAGGAATATCTGCCTGTACCGAACCACCAAGGTTCCATTTGTGGGTGTCTTTAAGGTTGCCCACCGGGATGCCTGCATCAACACCGATGCTATAGCGTATGCCGCTTTTAGTAGTAGTGCTTGCAGAAGTAGAAGGGGTTGTTTGGGCTTTAGCGGCGAATGATAATCCGGCGAAGGCTAAAACCAATGTTGCGATTTTTAATGTACTTTTCATGATATTATGATATTAGATTATGTGCTGTTTTCTGTTTAGCACAGGGCAAAGTAAAGCAGGATTTCTGCTCTATTTTTTCATCCTATTGTCACGAATATTCAATCGATTGATTAATAGCGAATTAAATTTGACCAATTGGGGCGAATGGTCAGGCGAGTGTAACTTAAGTGTTAAAAACCGCGCTGGTATATGAAATTTGCATGAAAATGAATTTTCCCAGTTGTTTATCAAAGCGGCTATTTGGCGTAAAGAATCTTTACTTCCCTTTAAACTCCGCGTTGCGTTTTTCCAAAAATGCAGATACGCCTTCCTTAAAATCTTCGGTGCCGAAGCATTTGCCAAACTCGCGGATCTCAGTTTCGAAACCGTTGATACATTCGGCGCCAAAATCGTTAACTGTTTTTATGGCAGATGCCAGCGCAAGCGGAGCGCGGGTGAGAATCTTATTCATGATCTCTTCGGCCTTTGGCAGCAGGTCGTCCTGGAAAACAACGTGGTTAACCAGGCCTGCGCTAAGTGCTTCGGCAGCGGTAAGCATATCGGCAGTCATGATCAATTCCAACGCTTTACCGCGGCCAACCAGTTGAGTTAGGCGCTGTGTGCCTCCATACCCCGGTATCAAACCTAAAGTAACTTCGGGCAGGCCCATTTTGGCACTATCAGATGCTATACGGATATGGCAGGCCATAGCTAATTCTAATCCACCGCCTAACGCGAAACCATTAATGGCAGCGATGACAGGCTTATTGCCATTGGCGATCACATCAAAAACGGTTGACTGCCCGGTGCGCGAGAGTTCGGTGCCGCCTTTAATATCCAGATTTGCAAATTCGGAAATGTCAGCACCGGCTACAAAAGCCTTAGTGCCCGAGCCGGTAATGATTATACCGCCAACGCCGCTGCTTTTAAACGCATCTGTTAATGCCTCATGCAGTTCGCACAGGGTAAATTTATTTAACGCGTTAAGTTTGCTTTCGCGATTGATGATGATGTATTGTATGCGGCCTTTGTTTTGAACAAGGATGTTTTCGAATGCCATAACGATTGATCTTTAGAAATTGCGGTTGGTGTGCACCCAGTTGGTAATATAAGTAACAATATCGGCGGTGCTGGTACCCGGGGCGAACAGTTCGCCCACGCCGATCTTCTTGAGTTCGGCCATATCATCGGCCGGGATAATGCCGCCGCCGGTAAGCAGCACATCGTCCATTTTTTTCTCTTTTATCAAAGCCATTACCTTCGGGAAAACCGTCATGTGCGCACCCGAAAGTATACTGATACCAATAGCATCCACATCTTCCTGCAGGGCGGTGTTCACCACCATCTCGGGCGTTTGGCGCAGGCCGGTGTAGATCACTTCCATCCCGGCATCGCGCAGGGTGGTAGCAATAATGCGTGCACCGCGGTCGTGCCCGTCCAGCCCTACTTTGGCTACTAATACGCGTATTGGGCGGTTAAATTGGTTTTCGCTCATGGTTATAAAGGCAGTAAAAAGGTATATCAAAGTTAAGAGAAAATTATGGATGTTTTTACCACCACCGTCATGCCGAATTTATTTCGGCATCTCACGCGCTAAGTTTCTGTAGTGGTTAGATTATCGTTAGCCCGCTCATTGCCGCGGAGGCTACTTGTTTTTCGCTGCTGTTTATTTTTATTTTGGCGCTCAAGCGGGCTTCGCCGTTTTGTCTTGATACAAAAGGAAGCAAATACCAAGCGATAGCGAGGTCATGAACACCTATAAAAACAAACAACAGGTGAATAAATCAAGACAAAAAAATCTTTCCCCGCACAGGCCTTTGCCCATCGGCCACGGTTTTTTGTTGGCCCACCGCTCTTCAATACATATCTCACCCACATTCTGCAAATTCTTTAATTCGTAAATTCAGGTTCAGACAAACGGCGTGTCGCTTGTTCAAGGCGCGAAGTATCGCGTCTCTACGTCAAAAATATCTGTAGAGACGCGATACTGCGTCTCCTTACATAACAGGTTCCGCGTTAGGGATAGCAGTGGAAACCCCGGAATGTAGGGCTGCTTCTATCAGCAGCCTGGAATGAGGAGTTGTAACGGAAAGCCCGGGCCGCAGGCAACGCCCATATTCAGTTGGCAGTTGTTGGTTGGCAGTTAGCACATTGTAATATAATGCTGTACAAATAAAAGGCTACATAGTTCTATATAATCCCTGTTCAAAATGTATAATTCTGTATAATTTCTCCGTACTTTTGCCACCTGTTACAAACATCATGAGCGAAGAAAGATCACTGAATTTTATAGAGGAAATTGTTGAAGCGGATATTGCCGCGGGCAAAAATGACGGGAGGGTTTTAACGCGTTTCCCGCCCGAGCCTAACGGTTACCTGCACATTGGGCACGCGAAATCGATATGCCTTAACTTCGGCCTCGCTAAAAAATATAACGGTAAAACCAACCTGCGTTTCGACGATACCAACCCCGCTAAAGAAGAGGTTGAATACGTGGATAGCATTAAAGAGGATGTAAAATGGCTTGGCTTTGAATGGGCCGAGGAACTTTACGCCTCGGACTACTTTGACCAGCTTTATGCGCTTGCCGCTGAAATGATAAAACAGGACCTTGCTTACGTTGACGACAGCACTGCCGAAGAGATAGCCATACAAAAAGGTACGCCTACCGAAGCCGGTGTAGCTAACGAATACCGCAGCCGCCCTATAGAAGAGAACCTGCAACTTTTTGCAGATATGAAAGCCGGTAAATACCCGGATGGCGCCAAGGTGCTGCGTGCCAAACTGGACCTGACATCGACCAATATGCAACTGCGCGACCCTTTGATGTACCGCATTAAACACACTCATCACCACCGTACCGGCGATGCCTGGTGCATTTACCCGATGTACGATTTTGCGCATGGGCAAAGCGATGCTATTGAGCACATAACCCACTCGATATGTACGGTTGAGTTTATACCTCACCGCCCGCTTTACGAGTGGTTTATTGAGAAGCTGAACCTTTTCCCGAGTAAGCAATACGAGTTTGCCCGCCTTAACCTTAACTATACTGTGATGAGCAAGCGCAAGCTGCTGCAACTGGTAGAGGAAGGCCATGTAGACGGTTGGGACGACCCGCGTATGCCTACAATAAGCGGCCTTCGCCGCCGTGGTTATACACCTGCCAGTATCCGCGAGTTTTGCGAGCGCATTGGTGTTGCTAAACGCGAGAACATGATAGATGTTGGTTTGCTGGAGTTTTGTATACGCGAGGACCTGAACAAAACCGCCTGGCGCCGTATGGCCGTGCTTGACCCGGTTAAGCTTGTTATAAATAATTACCCGGAAGGCAAAACCGAGATATTCCACGGAGAAAACAACCCTGAGGTTGAAGGTGGCGACGGCAGCCGTGAGTTTCCGTTCGGCCGTGAGCTTTGGATAGAGCGCGACGACTTTATGGAAGAGCCTACCAAGAAATATTTTCGCCTGGGCATTGGCCTGATGGTGCGCCTGAAAAGCGCTTACATTATTAAAGGCGAAAGCATTGTTAAAGATGCCGGGGGCAATATTACCGAGATCCATTGCTCGTACATCCCCGAATCGCAAAGTGGTAACGATACCAGCGGCATCAATGTCAAAGGTACCATCCACTGGGTTAGTGCCGACCACGCCAGGAGTGTTGAAGTGCGCCTGTACGACCGCCTGTTCCAGGTGGAAGACCCAGGCAGCGAGGACGGCGACTTTAAAGAATACATTAACCCAAACAGCCTGCATGTATTGCAACCCGTTTATGTAGAGCCCGACCTGGCGAACGCCCCTATTGGCACCGCCGTTCAGTTTATGCGTAAGGGTTATTTTACACTCGATAAAAACTCGACCTCAGATAACTTAGTGTTTAACCGCACGGTGACATTGAAGGACGGGTGGGTAAAGAAAGGTTAAAGCTGAAAGGTAAAAGGCGAAAGGTTTTTAGAACGTTTCGCCTTTTTTAATATAATGCAGCTACCTTTTAGCTTTCACCTTTTACCTCTCAGCTTTCTTTGCAGCTACCTTTTAGCTTTCACCTTTTACCTCTCAGCCTTCTTTGCAGCTACCTTTTAGCTTTCGCCTAACCTCAAAATCAGTATTTTTTATACACATTAAAAAGCACGTCCAGATCAAACTGTGACAACGTGCCCGAGCCTTCGCGCTGTACAAAGTGGCGTTTAAAGGCGCCTATTGCTGCGGGGAGGTTGCCGGTATCGTAACCTATTAAACGTAGGGCAATAGCGCTGTCGAAGTTTAATGGTGCCGGCACGATGATGATATCCGAATAATAACCAAACCCTTTTTTAGCCAGTGTTTCCCATGGGAACAATATGCCCGGATCTGGTTTGCGGCCGGGGGCTATATCGCCGTGGCCTATGAAATTTGCGGTAGGGATGTTGTAGTCCTTTTTGAGTTTGGCGAGCAGGATAAGCAGGCTGTTCATTTGCGCGGGGGCGAATGGCTCGTTGCCTTTGTTATCCAGTTCGATACCTATAGAGCAGCTATTCATATCGCTGATGCTGCCCCACTTGCTTACACCGGCATGCCAGGCGCGCATATAATCGTTCAGCATGTGGATCACCTTACCATCTTTACCGATCACATAATGGGCGCTTACCTGTGGTTTTACGAGGGTGAAAGTCCGCACGGTTTGGGCCAGCGAATCTTGCGCAGTATAGTGGATAATAACATAGTTGGGCTTGCGCAGGTTAAAATTAACCGTGCCGATAAACTCAGAAGGAATGGGTTGGTTGAGGCTGTCGGTTAGCGTAGCCGGGTTTTCGGCCAGTAACATTTTGCTAAGGCTATCGGCTTGCGTGGTGTAAACACTATTTGTTTTGGTATGCGGATTAGTAACTTTTTTAGAACAGGCGGTTATAGTAGTTGCAGCTAAAAGCAGCAGAAACAGGCGGTTTTTCATGAGCATGTTATTTTGAAACTTTAGCTGCTTTTTTATCATCGCTTTCTAAGCGTCGTTCCAGCTTTTTCACATCTTCAACAGGTGGAAGGGCTTCTGGTTTTACTCCACGCTTTAATAAAATGTCGCGCACGGCTTTATTGTTGTCAACATGTTCTTGTGAGATTTGCGCCTGCTTGTTTAAATCTTTTTCGATAACGTTATGGCTGGTTAATTCATTTGCAAAATCTTTAGCCTTGATTGTAAGTGTAGGCAAAAAATCGGCAAGAGGTTTAGCAGCAGGCACCCCAAGCTTTTTCTTCATATCGGTTGTGCTGAACCCACCGAATAGGGCTTGATCTCCTTTAGACCTAATGAGCGCGAAGCCTGCACCATCAACACCACGCTCATACAAAATGCCAGATAGTTTCTTTTCAGATTTGGTCAATTTCTCCCGGGCAGAAACACGCTCAACGTCAATTAAACGTTGCTCAATTATTTCCTGCTTACGGGTTTGTACCGCAAAGTAGGTTTGGGCAAAAGCTATCGCAGGCTTTGACGGGTCACCATTTTGAGCGATAAGGTAACAGGCGTATCTTGTTAAGGCGATATCTTCAACTTCGCGTTGCGCACCTTTTGCGATCACGATCATTTTCGTGACGTCACGAAAATGATCGCGAACATCTGTGGAAGCGTTTTCTGCCGCCTTTTTAGCCTTATTTATTGCGTTTACAAAATTTTCCCAACGAGCATAGCCAAGGATTGATTGCAATTCTCTTGCGCTCCAACATTCAACCCCTTCAATTACATAACAAGCTTGTTCGAATTTACTAAGCAGTTCTAATATAACTTCTTTCTTCACCGTTTTAGTTTTACAGCAAGTTAGCTATTTTAAAAAGCTTAACAGCTGTTTGTTGGAAAAATCCCGCTACTACTTATTCTTCTTATAAAAATCCTCCAGCGCGTCTTTATACTCTTCGCGACTGAACAGGTTTGTTAGATCCAGAAATGATTTGTAGTTGGTGGTGTACTCGAACGCGTATTTGGCAACGGCGAGTTTAGAATCATCTGTAAGGAACTGGTTCATGAGGGTTGCCAGTTGGTTTATGGTGAGACCGACTTCTTTACTATTTATTTTGGCTTTTATAACGGCAATCTTCTCCTCGTCGTTACGCTGCTGCTGCATTTCTTTGAGGATGGCTTTGGCCTGCTCGGGCGCCATTGCTTTTTCCGGGTGCTTTATTTTATCGTAGCTGATAATAGAGCTTGCCGGTTTAATACTTGTTGTAGGGTTTGCCTGCGCCATTGCCGCCGAAAGCAGGATAATAGGTATGAACAGTTTCATTTTGGGTAGGGTGTTTATTGGATTAAATGTAGGAAGAATTGCTGAAAAGCGAAAGGGGCGTTAATTCCTGACAGCGCTAAGGAAATCGGTAATGTTCTGCTCGCCGATTTCATTGGTAAACTCAACACTTTCAAACTCGTGCCAAGTATGGTCTATCTCGTTATCCCATGTGCCTAAGTGCAGGTCGGGCACATTCCATTTGTCGGCATAGAACCAGGTATCATCAATTAGTTTTGAGAGGATGTGTTTCTCAATTTCTGCTAACGCGATGTTTGTCGGGTTGTTGAAGATTATGAAACTGTGATTTTTGTAATTGGCATCGTCGCGATAGCGGTAAAAGAATTTGATGTTTGGCATAGGGCTAAATTAGCCGGATGCGCGGTTGGTGTCAATCGGATATAAGTGAAGTTTAGCCTTTAAAACGGCCGTTATGGATCTTCAGAAATTCTACATCTGGAAAAAACTTCTTTGGCTCTATTAAAGATTTTCCATCGTATGCGATAAAGTTTTCTCGGATGCTTTGGATGTTAGTGCTGTTCATCAGGATAGAAGACACTTTGATCTTCAAATCCTCAGTAATAGTTATCAGCCCTCTCTCAAAAGCTTTATCGTGCAGATTATTTAAAGCTAAACCATTGCGAGGGTTAAGCCGATTGCCTGCATCCAAGCTCCACGGTAAAATATGACTTGCAATTAATAACTCCGGTTGATTAATGCCGGTGATACAACAGGTATCAGCAAAATTGCTCAGAACCATTTTTCTGAATACGGTTTGGTCCAATCGAACAACTACTTGTCGGATAGCTTCCCTGCCCACCATCGTTTCAGGTTCTATTAGCTCGATAGGATTAAGCTGCTCAATAGTAGTATGCTTCTTTTGGGCGAGCAGTGTTTCGCTTTCAATAAACAATTCATCCCAATTGTTCATGTATTCGTTCCAAACTTCACGGTCGAGCTTGCTTACGTTTGGCAAGCCTTTAACGCCTCTTTCTAAAAGCTTAGGGTCGAAACTCGCGAAGTTACCCAGCTTACGGGCAACAGCAGCTGGAGAACGGCCAATAAGCAAAGCCCACTCCTTAACAATAGCGTTGCCAGCACTCATCTTTCCGAAAGGGATTTTAGAGTACAGGTTTATTGCTAAAAGTAATTGCTCTTTTGTCCAAAGCGTTTGGCCTTCTTTCATGATTATTCTTCTACCTCGAAAAATACATGTTTACATCCGATATTTAAACACTCCTCAATTTTTAATTTAAGAAGCGTATGTAGAAAATCGGATATTTGATTAGTTCTTGCGCCACAAATGGGGCAAGTTGTAGGCTGGTCGCTAATTAGGTAGTAAGCATTCATTTAATAAATATAGCAATCGTACAAAAGAGTACAAGCTTTTATCATTAAACCTAATAACAAAAACCAAGCTGTCCCATTCCGTCCCATTCAGAAACCAGTGGGACACCCCTCTGAAAATGAATAAGTTATTGACAGTTAGTTTGTTGATTCTAAAATAGAAAAGTAAAACTCTAACTGAAATTGTAAATTATAAAATGCAATTTGCTGTAATACAGCCTATTCCGTATTTGTAATGTGGTGTGTAATATTTAGTGGGACACCCTTGACCTTTGGCCTTTCACCTCAAAACATCAATACTGCCCAATACTCAACAACACCAATGTGCAAGCATAGTCGGTTTCGATGCCATTTTGGTGCGCTAATTGGCGAAGTTCGGTGTTTTCGGTGCCGGGGTTAAATATGATGCGTTTGGGGCGGGTGTTAATGATATAATCGTACAGGGGTGGTTGGTTTTGCGGGCCTATGTACAGGGTAATAGTGTCTATATCGGTGTGGATAGTTTCGGGCTTTTCGATGGATACGCCGGCAACTTCGCCGGTTTTAATGCCAACGTTTACGATGCTGTGCCCTTTGCCCACCAAGCGGTTGGCGGCAAGGTAAGCGTATCGGCTTGCGTCGGGCGTGGCGCCCAGTATCAGTGTTTTTTTATCGGCCATGTAAGTATAACGTGTGGGGCGGTTGTTTAGTTTGCAGTTTTGGTTTGGCAGGTTGCACGTTTACAATCGGGTGAATTATCTCTTTTTTAAAAATTCGGTTTTAAGTACAATGTTCATGCCCTCAATTTTGCAGTCCACTTCGCCGTCGTCATCCGTCAGGCGGATCTTTTTTACCAGTGTGCCCTGTTTTAGGGTAACGCCGCCACCTTTTACTTTTAAGCTTTTAATGAGGGTAACGCTGTCGCCATCGTTAAGGGTATTGCCATTGCTGTCTTTTACGTTAGATTCTGCCATGGGCAAAGCTAAAGATATCCGTTAGCTTATTGCTATATAAATCGTCGACTTTTCTATCGAAGATTGCCACGCTATCGCTCGCAATTGTAAGGGTTACGTAATTCGGTAACAGAATCAGGTATTTTATTTGTTGTTTAGGGAGACCATATCTATAGGTTTTTTCCCATTAATACCTTGATGTGGTCTTTCCCAGTTATAGTAAACGAGGTATTTTAACAATTCATCTTCTAATTCTTCCAGGCTATCAAAATCTGTTTCTTCGATAAGATCTTCTTTTAAAGTTCTCCAGAATCGTTCAACCTTACCGTTAGTTTGTGGTCTGTAGGGTTTCATGTAACGGCGTTTAATGCCAGTCTCCATTAGCATTCTTTCAAACGGGTGCTTTTTTTTGTTTTGACTGGAAAATGGCCCAAACTCAGGACCGTTGTCTGCGATCATTTCCTCGAACTGTATACCGAACTCCCGCTTGATTGCCTGCATGCAATGCATAGCAGTAAACATGGTGGTTAGCGCGGTAATGTCTTCCATCACCTGTGCCCATGCTACGCGTGAGTAATCATCCAGCACAAACAGGAGATAAAGCCTCCTGTTTTGCCCCCTGATCACACTTTTGCTTAAATGATGACAGTCAATATGCCCTAATTGGCCCATACGTTCCTTAATGATCTTTACCTTTACTTCCCGGTCTGCCGGCTTTAAACGGTTCCGGTTATGCCGCTTCAGGACATTGTATACACCTGAAGGTGATGGTGTAAAGTTATTTGATTTCTGTTTAAGTTGATTCGTGATCTCAAACTTATTGCAACCACGGTCCCGCAGGTCTAATATCTGCTGCTCATCCTGTTCGGACGGCCTGCGCTTACCATACTTAGGTCCGCGCTTACCAGGCAACAGATCATCTTCGTTACCCGACTGCTTGAAAAGATTGTAATACTTTAAGAAAGCCCTTGCATCTGTATCGTGAGCCAAATAGAAATCTTTGGCAAACCTGAAATGGGGATGCTCCCGGCGTTTTACCTGTTCGTACTCACCAATCAGAAAACGGTATTTACTTAAATAATTCCGTTTTAAAGTAAGGTCATTATTAATGTTCCGCATAACGTTGTAGCTTTAATTCTTTAAAGCTAATTCTGTTACCGAATTAGTTGACCTTTACAGCAATGACGCGCGTAGAGAGGGGATAGAAACGAAAAAGGCTCCGATAATTCGGAGCCTTTCTAATATTTAGTCGTTACAATTATTTGGTAACGTACATTACTTCTTTTACTGCTTTAACCACACGCTCGGGGTTTGGCAGGTATTCCTGTATCAGGGTTGGTGCGTACGGCAATGGTACGTCGCCACCTGTTATGCGCAATACCGGTGCATCCAAGTAATCGAACGCGTCTTTTTGTACTTTAAATGCTATCTCGGTAGCAATAGAACCTAAAGGCCAGCTTTCTTCCACAATTACCAAACGGTTTGTTTTTTTAACCGAAGCAATTACGGTATCGTAATCAATAGGGCGTACGGTACGTAAATCAATAACCTCTGCGTGGATGCCTTCTTTTTCAAGTTCGGCAGCAGCGGCGTTAACCACTTTCATTATTTTACCAAAACCAACTAAAGTAACATCGCTGCCTTGTTTAGTTACGTTTGCTTTACCTATTTCAATGTAGTAAGTTTCTTCGGGCACTTCACCTTTATCGCCATACATCAACTCAGATTCCATAAAAATAACCGGATCCGGATCTATAATAGCTGATTTTAAAAGGCCTTTTGCATCGTAAGGGTTTGATGGAACAACCACTTTTAAGCCGGGGCAGTTTGCATACCAGTTTTCGAAACACTGGCTGTGCTGCGAGCTTAACATACCCGCGTTACCTGTTGGGCCGCGGAATACAATTGGCACAGAGAACTGGCCACCACTCATCGACATAATTTTAGCTGCACCGTTGATGATCTGATCGATAGCTACCAACGAGAAATTGAACGTCATGAACTCGATAATTGGCTTCAAACCATTCATGGCCGAACCTATGCCTATACCGGCAAAGCCTAATTCAGAGATAGGCGTATCTATAACACGTTTAGCACTGAACTCGTCAAGCATACCCTGGCTTACTTTGTAGGCACCGTTGTATTCGGCAACTTCTTCACCCATTAGGTACACATTCTCATCCTTGCGCATTTCTTCCTGCATTGCTTCCCTAAGCGCTTCCCTGAATTGTATTTCTCTCATTATGTTGTTAAAATGAAGTTTTTTACGACCGCAAATATAATCACTAATGTGTAAAATGCAATTACGTAAAGGCACTATAAGTTTTTATGTATTATTTGTTACATTCGGCTAAACAAACCTAAGCACATGAAATTCCCATCGTTAAAAAATCTGACCCAGGGCGCGCTGGTAACTATCAAACGTTTCCCGTTCGAGGTGCTGTTTGCGTTGGCAGGGACTATTGCAGGGATCACCAAGATTGAGCTATCGTTGCTAAACCGCGTAAACGAAGATTGGTGCCTGCGCATAATAATGATAGCCAATCTGGGCTTACTGCTTAGTTTATGTACCACTTTATATACCGAAAGCAAAGAAATTACAGGAGCGAAAAAATCAGGTCTCAGAATAGCCGCCTTTGCTTTTAGCATCCTGCTGATATTTATGATTAACCCCGGCGAGCATCAGGCTGATTATATCCGGTTTTTCCTGTTCAGTTTATCATTCCACCTAATGGTAGCGTTCGCGGCGTTTACCAGCAGGGATCACATCCAGGGCTTTTGGCAATTTAATAAAACGCTGTTTCTGCGGTTTTTAACAAGCGTATTATATAGCGTGGTGCTGTTTTTGGGACTGGCTGCCGCGATTAGTTCCATGAATTTCCTGTTTAATTTTAAGTTCGAATGGGATACCTTTGCCATCCTTTGGTCATGTATTGTTGGGATGTTCAGCACAATCTTTTTCCTGGCGGGAGTGCCTGCCGATACCAAAGCGCTCGATACCGACTTTAGTTATCCCAAGGGATTAAAAGTATTTACACAATATGTGCTTATACCGCTGGCAACCGTTTATGTTGCCATATTGTTAGCGTACGAGATAAAGATTTTGGTGCAATGGCAATTACCAAAGGGCCTTGTTTCTAATCTGATATTAGGTTATGCCGTTTTTGGGGTGTTATCTCTTTTGCTGGTTTACCCCATACGTGAGCAGGCCGAAAACAAATGGCTTAAAACCTACGCCCGCAGTTTTTATTTTCTGCTGATACCGCTTTTGGGTCTATTGTTTACTGCCGCGGGCACACGCTTATTCCGTTATGGTATAACAGAGATGCGTTACTTTTTGATACTGTTGGCTTTTTGGCTGCTCTTCATCACCATATATTTCCTGGTATCTAAAAAGCAAAATATTAAGCTGATCCCTATATCGCTTTCCATTCTAACGTTGTTATCAATTTACGGGCCGCAGAGCGCTTTCCAGGTATCGATGTATTCGCAAAGGCGTGTGCTGGTGGAGGTTTTTAAAAAGAACAATGCTTTTAGGGATGATAAATTTACTGCGATAGATAGCACCAAAATAAGTAAGCGTGATGGCAGCAAGGCTGTTGCTACTTTAGATTACCTGATATCGAAGCATGACCTGACATCGTTACAGCCATATTTTAATCAGGACTTGAGCAAAGTGGCCGATTCGTTATCGAAAAATATAAGAACGCTTAATAACGGTAGCCGGTCGGATGTTTACTTATCCGACTATGAACTGCGGGAAAGAAAGTTAACCTGGGCAAAAAAACGTTTAGGCCTTAACGCGTTCGACGGTTATTGGAACGATGGTGAGGAACCGGTAATAACAAAATACGAAAGCATTATTTACCGGACAGAAAGTGACGATACTTATACCATTAATGGCTACGATTATATGATAGATATGGCCGCGGTTAATTCGGCGGATACAGCAAATACAAAGCTTGATGGTATGGCTATTGAGAAAACCTCATTGGGTTACGATAAATTTACATTAAAGATAAATAACCAGATTTTTACCTTTAATGTTAAACCAAGCATTGATAGTTTAAACAATAAAAAATTGAATAAAGGATACCCGCCAATATTAAAAGGGGAGCCAAATAATTATTTGATACCTGCTAATAAGTTGTTTTTTACACAAGAAAACAACATGTTTAAAGTAACGCTAAGAATAAAACGCGTGACCATTGGCGGGTTCAATGACAAGGGGGTCAACTTTTTAAACGGTTATTACCTAATCAAAAAGAAGTAACAGGCAATCCCGAAAAAGCCAATATCAAATTGGCATCGGGTATGTTTTCAATATAATCCACCTTGCGCGAGTATTGCCCCACGCCGGGATAGTCGCCCCGGGCATCGCCAATATCCAGCATCAATTGAAAATGAAGGTGCGGCGGCCAGTGGCCGTTTTCTGTTGCGTGGCCCAAGGTTGCTATTTGTTGGTTTATGCTGATGGATTGGCCAATCTGCAATTCTACCAAACTCGCGCGGCTTAAATGCCCGTATAAACTATATAGGGTTAACCCATCCAAATCATGTTGCAGAATGATGCATGGCCCGTAATCGCCAAAATTGTCGTTATCTGCAAAGCTGTGTACGGTGCCTGCTAAAGGAGAGTAGACTGGCGTGCCGGCATTGCCCCAGATGTCTACCCCAAGGTGTAGGCGGCGTGGCTCGTAGTCCGTATCAAATAAAGCGCTGCGATTATAAATGGTGCGATGCTCCATGTAGCCGCCAATGCCATAGCGGGCGTTATTATCACTAAGTTTTTTGTTTATCCACTGGCTAAAGGCTTCGGTATCGGCAACCAGTTCGGGAGTTAATTCCGCGTTGGCGGCGGTAAAGTCGAGCGGGTATAGCTTATCGCTTTTAACATCAAAGTCCACCACTTTGCCAATGGCACCGGGGTGGACTTTGATATAAGCTGCTAATTTTTCGGTAGCAAGCATAGTATTTTAACTTTCTTCTTCGGTATCGGGCTGGCGTGGCTCATGGCTTATTTTGTCGAAGATCTTCTCCATGCGCTCTACGTATTCGCTGGTATCATCAACAAAAAACTCCAGTTGGGGTATCACCCTCACCTGGTCTTTGATGCGGGCACCAAGCTTATAGCGAATCTCCGACGCATGCAATTTAATGGTTTGCAGCGCGGTTTGGTTATCGGTATTGTTAAAAAAGCTCAGGAAGATGCGGGCGATGGCCAGATCGGGCGTAACGCGGACCTTGGTAATTGTAACCAACGTGTGCGGAAGGTAATTCATGCCCTCGCGTTGAAATATCGCGGCCAGGTCCTGCTGTATTACCCCGGCAAATTTTTGCTGACGTTTAGATTCCATAGTATTTAAATAAACGCCGCTGGGGCGAATGAGTTTTTAATTATTATTTGGCGAAGGTAATGGTTAAAGCTAATGAATTGAAAATGGCCTGCAAAATAGTGTTGGTAAAAGCCTCACCTAATCCTCTCCAAAGGAGAGGCCTTAAAAAAGTTTTGCCCCCCTCTCCATTGGAGAGGGCTGGGGCGAGGCTACAAATCCTGTTTTATCTCATCCAGCCTTTTAACGCTTAGGCTCGAGCTAATACCCGATGCAATTACCGCTATTACTGTAACGGTTAAAAACACCAAACCAATATCGCTTAGCTTAAAGGCAACGGGGTAAGCATCAAGTACAGATAATGCCGAACCCATTTTAATGAAGCCGAACTGCTTTTGTATTAAACAAACAATAAGCCCCAATGCCAGGCCGGTAACACAGCCGATAAAAGAGATCATCATCCCCTCAAAAAAGAAAATGCGTTGTATCAGGCCCTTGTTAGCACCCAGGCTGGTTAGTATGGCAATGTCCTTCCGTTTATCTATCACCAACATAGTTAACGAACCAATGATGTTAAATATGGCAATGATGAGCACAAACGTGAGGATCATAAATATAGACCAGCGCTCGTAATTGATGGTTTTGTAAAGCTCGGTGTTCTGCTCCTTGCGGTTGCGGATGGTGAAGCTTTTGCCTATGCGCTCTTCCATGGCTTCCTGCACTTGATCAAGGTCGGTGCCTGTTTTATAATTTAACTCTAATGACGATACCTGGTTGGGCTGGTCGAGCAGGTCGCGGGTAAATTCTATGGGGGTGATGATGAGGCCGTCAAAATCCTGCTGTATACCAAAAACGCCCGAGGGTTGTATAGACCGGAAAACAAAATCGTTCATAGGGTCGGTAGAGGTGCCCGCATTCCGCCTTGGCGAAAAGACCTGTAGCGATGTAAACTGGTTCTTTAAACTCACCCCCAAACTACCCTGCACGGTTGAACCAATCACCGCAAAATTTTCTCCCTTATCTTTCAGCGTAAATGAACCAAACTGGATGGTACTGTCCAGCATCCGTCCCTTTAAAAAGTCGTCGCTCACGCCTTTAACCGTAGCAATGAAGGATCTACCCGAGTATCGGATCAACGCCTTCTCCTGTAATACCTGGGTATAGGATACCACCCGTACATCTTTCCCAAGCGCGTTAAAATAAGGCGTGTTTGGGTCGAAGGTTTTGCCCATGCGGGGCTCTATCTTCAACTCGGGCGTAAAGTTGCTGTATAGCGACAAGATGACACTTTCCAACCCATTAAACACCGAAAGGATAATGATAAGCGCCGCGCTGCCAACCAGTACACCCAATATGGAGATACCCGATATAATGTTGATGGCGTGCGTCTGTTTTTTAGAGAACAGGTACCTTTTAGCTATGTAGATGGAGGTGTTCAAATGCGTTTTATATTACAAATATGGGTTGGTTTGTTTTTCGTAACCGATGGTAGTTTCGGGGCCATGGCCGGGGTAAACCGTACAATCATCGGGCAGGGAAAAAAGTTTTTCTTCGATATTTTTTACCAGCGTGCTAAAATCACCTCCGGGCAGATCGGTACGGCCAATGCTGTTGCGGAATAGCACGTCGCCGCCTATCAGAATATTAGCTCCCTTGTCATAAAAGCACAAATGCGCAGGCGAATGGCCGGGCGCGAAGATCAATTCCAATTCGGTATTTCCAAATTTAACGGTGCCTGTTTCGAGCAGGTAAGTATCCGGCAGCGGCGATGGCTCGTACCTTAAACCCATTGATGGCGCATAGGCCACAACAGCGGCTAAAGTATCCGATTCGCCTTTGTGGAATTGTGGTTTTAAGCCGTACTGGTCAAATACAAATTTATTACCCAGCACATGGTCGATATGGCAGTGTGTGTTTAAAAGCAAAACAGGCTTTAGGTTATTGTCTTTAATAAAATTGGTAACCGTGTTTTGCTCGGCAGCCGTGTACATACCCGGGTCGATGATCGCGCATTCGCCGGTTTCATCAAACAATAAATAGGTATTCTCCTGGTAGGGGTTATTTACAAAGGATTGAACGGTAGCCATGATGCAAAAGTAAGGAAATAGTTTATACCACTCTTATGCAATGGTGAGCTTGTCGAACCATTTGCGAACAGACCAACTCGCGTCCTTCGACAGGCTCAGGATGACAGGCTCACCGCCTCTTTAATTCTTCCACCTAAAGCTCTTGATCATCAGATCCACATCCTTCTTTATAAAATTAAGTACGGGTTGGATAGAGTCAAGCCTCGGTTCGGAGTTAAAGTAAAGTGCGCCGCGCAGGTAGTGTTTGGTGCTATCCGTAAGGTAAAATTGTGCCGATGATGCCGCGTTGCCGTCAATGGTATAGTAAATGCCATAAACCTTGCGGTCGGGGTAGGCAATTACGCCTTCATCTATAGAAGTTGCTTTTACGCTATGCTTAAAACTTAACTTGTGGGCATCCTCTATCAACTCATTAAATTCTTTTTTGGACGTGATAGACTCGTAGCTTAAATGCAGTGTGGCGTTAAACTGCGGGAACTGGATATTTTGCCAGCAAGGTTTTGCACCCCTGGATTTATCAGGCTCCACCTTGCTGTATTTTGGGTAATCGAACGTAAAGGGGCAGCCTTCGGTGTAGGGCTGGTATTGTTTTGCAGGATAAACAATGCGGTAATAACCCCTCGGTTTTGGCGAATAGTCGGCATTGCCGCCGCAGGCAGCCAAAAACAGTACAACTATTAAAAGCACAAAATATCTCACGGGTGTTTTTGTTTTGAGTTCCATATTTCCCAGGCCTTTTCTGCCTGCAATACTAACATTTCATATCCATTTTTTGTAGCGGCACCCTGTTCCGCACCCTTTTTCAGGAAAAGCGTTTGTTCCGGGTTGTAGATCAGGTCAAACAAAAGGTGGTCTTCTGTTACACCCTCGTAAGGGATTGGCGGGCATTCATCCACATTGGGGTGTGTACCAATAGGCGTTGTATTGATGATGAGTTTATTATCCGCGATATCCTTAACCGTCAAATCGTTGAATAAAATATTGCCTTCGGCAGTTTTGCGGGTTACGCATTTGTAGGGGATGTCTTTATTATCCAGTACGCACTTTACGGCCCTTGCCGCGCCGCCGTCGCCCAGGATCAAAGCGGTCTCGTGCTTATCCGTCAGTAGCGGACTTAGCGACATTTCAAATCCGTAAATATCAGTATTGTATCCCTCCAACCTAAAATCGTGGCCTTTTACACCCACCTCGCCGGAGAAGGCTGCCTGTAACGGGCTTTCTGATGTGATTCGGATACAGTTTACCGCACCTGCGCCTTTGGCGTCATGTTCAATCCAATCCAGGTATTGTAAAACGTTTACTTTGTGGGGGATGGTTACGTTAAGGCCGCAAAGGGTTGGGTTCTCATGTAGTAATTTTGGCAGGTCGTCAATATTTTCGAGGGGGTAAAGCTCGTAGGTGCAATCCTCGATCTTTTCTGTTTCAAATTTCTCGGTAAAGTATTTTTTAGAGAATGAGTGTGTTAGCGGGAACCCGATTAGGCCATAATGTTTCATTGCCGGCAGTTTTATAAAAGTGTAATATTAGCAACAATACGGCAACAATAATAGTTTTTTCTGTTTTATACCGGTGCTTTCACCAGCGCTGTAAAAGCGGTCAATTATGCGGTTAATGTTTGTCGTTACGGCAAATACGAGGGGCGTAGGGTTTTGCCCTTCGCGGATGTTGGCTGTAGCCTGCATCCATTTTGGACCATAAAGGTTGCTTTTGTTTCTTTTTTTGATAAAATAAAAAAGCCGTCCGAAATGTCGGGACGGCTTTAAATATTTAGAAGGCGGTTTCCTTATTTAATACATTCAAATTTCACAACCAGTTCCCAGCGTTTTGGGTTTTCTACAAGTTTAAACATCGGGTCGGAGGAGTCGTTAAGTTCGCATCTGCGGATGTTGGTAAAACCGGCATCGCTCAATTCTTTCTCAGTCGACTCCCAATCCCACAACCAAAGATGTTCTAAATAACCAAACATGTGTTTGGTAACGGCTTTGAAACTGCGCGGCCTTACCTCAACGCCCATCATCATGCGTTTAATAAGGGTTATAGATGCTTCCGGGTCGTGCTTTACGTCTTTATCGGTAATGTAATCGCGCACCAGGGTTTCCAGGTCGGGCATAACAATGCGGAAGATGCCGCCCGGTTTAAGCATTTTATAAGTATTGCGTAATGCTATCCTAAAATGCTCTAACGACATATGCTCTAACACGTGCGAGCAATAAACGCCTTCGGCAGTACCATCTTTTATACCCGGCAGCCCTTTGGTGATATCGCCGTACTGTACGTTTTTATCAAATACTTGCCCAAGGCTTTTCTTCAATAGAAAACCTAAAATCGGCGTGTTTTGAATGGCAAGGGTAGGCGATACATCAAAATTTTTCCATTCGGCAGGGGCGGATTGGCCACAGCCATAATGGACGTATAACTTATTATCAGACATTTTAGAAGGGAGATTTTCTTACGGTTAAAAACTTTTTTGTCGTTTTAAAGGTAGCTGATTTGTAATGAAATATAAAGGCGTTAAGGTGTTAAAATTAGAACAATTCGCTCTTTTTATCGTACAAGCCATTAAATTCAAAGCGTTTTATTATTAGTTTAGCAATAAATAAAGCAACCATGTTAAATAACCGTAATATATTATGCATTAGCGGTACCGAGTGGAACGGTAATTATATTAAAGCGGTTGTTGAACTGATGAAGGTTTTATCTACCCAAAACCGCATCCTTTTTGTGGAGAATGCCTACACTTATAAAGATGCCCTTGCCGGTGTTAGCGATAAGGATAAAATAGATTTTAAAAAAGTGCTCGGCCTTAAAACCCGCATTCGCACCATAAAAACAGATAATGGCGGCACGGTGCATATTTTGTTCCCGCCGTTGGTTTTCCCGGTTAACTTTTTGCCGCACAGTGCATTGTATAACAAACTGATAAAATTTAACGCATGGCTGTTGCGTCGCGTTGTTAAAAAAGCGCTGAAGAAGCTGAACATGCAGAACGAACTGATCAACTTTACCTCGTTTAACCCTGGTATGGGGCTCATGACCGGCCATACCTTTGGCGAGAAAACCCTGATATACCATTGTTACGACGAGATAAAAGGAGCACCATACTGGCTTGCAAGGCACGGCCTGCGGCTGGAAGAAGGCTTTTTAAAAATGGTTGATGCTACTATTGTAACCTCGCAGGGATTATATGACAGCAAAAAAGACTTTACCAAACAGTGCTTCATCGTAAAGAATGCCGTAAAGGTTGATCTGTTTAAAAAAGGGTTTAACAGTACGCCTAACCCGGGCAAAAAGGTGGTAGGGTATGTGGGCACTATTGACGACCGCAGCGATTACGACCTGTTGCACCACCTGTTCACCAGCATGCCCGATGCCGAGTTTATGTTTGTGGGCCGCATATTAAGCGAACGCGGGTTGGCTATCCTCAAAAAATATCCCAACGTAAAAATTGAGGGGCCAAAAATGCCCGAGCAATTGCCGCCATACCTGCAAAGTTTTTCGGTTGGTATTATACCTTTTG
The DNA here is from genome assembly GCF_034345625.1 of Mucilaginibacter sp. 5C4. Taxonomy (NCBI): domain Bacteria; kingdom Pseudomonadati; phylum Bacteroidota; class Sphingobacteriia; order Sphingobacteriales; family Sphingobacteriaceae; genus Mucilaginibacter; species Mucilaginibacter sp. 5C4. The sequence goes on from NZ_CP133775.1 coordinate 761,122, forward strand.
TGAAGGACGATTTTACGAAGGGCATTTACCCAATGAAGATAAACGAATACCTGGCGGCGGGCCTGCCGGTAGTAAGTACCGCTTTTGGTGATATTACCGATTTTGCAAGCCTCATTAAAATAACCGACGATAAAGAAACGTTCCTGCAATACTTGCTGTCGGAAATTGCAGATGACACGGCCGGGAAACGCCTTGCCCGTTTAAAAACTGCTGAAAGCAACACCTGGGATAAGCGCGCCGAAGAACTTTCTACCGTAATTGAGCAGGTAGAGGCCGGTTTGAAATAAAACCAGCCTAAAGCCCAATTCATCAAGCGGGAAAAATTTCCGTTATTTGAGCATCCATTTATGAACCCGTACCAACAAAAACGCCGCTGGAAATATTTTTTGCTTGCCTTTGCCGTAGTCATCGCCAGTGGGTCGGTTTTTTATACCAGTTACCTGGTGCGCAATATTGCCAAAAGCGAGCGTACGCGCGCGCAGGTGTGGGCGCTAAGCATGAAACAGATAGGCAATACTTACGATAATGATTTCTTGTCGTACGTGTTTTCTGTGCGGGATAGCTTGGTGGTGCCCGCCCTGGTTACAGATGCTAAAGGGGATTTTTTGTTTACCCGCGGGCTTGATGCAACCAAAACATTTCTGGGTTATGATAAAGAAGAATTAAAGCAACGCAAGCTTAGATACGACCCGCAGTATTTTAAAGATGAGCTGGCTTACATGAAAAAGCAGCACGCGCCTATAAAACTTACTACTGTTTTAAACGAAACCTGGCTGGTTTACTATAAAGATTCGCCGCTGCTTATGCAGTTAAAGATGTTCCCCTACATTCAGTTATCGGTCATCGCTATATTTTTAGTTGTGGCTTATACCGCGTTCAGTTCGTCAAGGAAATCGGAACAGAACCAGGTTTGGGTAGGTTTGGCTAAAGAGACCGCGCACCAGCTGGGTACACCCATATCATCGCTAATGGCGTGGATAGAGCTGATAAAAGATAAGTTTAATGCCGAGGATGACCCGCTGATGGCCGAGATGGAGAATGATGTGAAGCGACTGGAAATAGTTGCCGACCGCTTCTCAAAAATTGGCTCGAAACCTAAACTGGAAGATCACCCTGTTTATGAGGTAGTGAAAGAGTTTGTAGATTATTTTAGCGTTCGCGTGAGCAATAAAATAAGTTTTGAGCTAACCGGTAACCGCCGGTTGGTTGCCGGGTTAAACATCCCGCTGTTTGATTGGGTGCTGGAGAACTTACTGAAGAATGCCGTTAATGCTATTGACGGTACAGGCAGCATTAAAGTACAGATCCACGGCAGCAAGCAAAAAAAACAGATATTTATTGATATTACCGATACAGGTAAAGGAATCCCGCGGTCTAAATTTGACACGGTGTTTCAGCCGGGGTACACTACCCGCCAGCGTGGTTGGGGTTTGGGGTTATCGCTTACCAAGCGTATCATCCAAAATTACCACGACGGGCAAATATTTGTAAAGGATAGCGAGCTGGGAAAAGGTACCACATTTAGGATAGTTTTAAAAACAGTAAAATATGATAAGCAAGCCAAACTCTGACGATTACGCGGCCTACGCTACCGGTTATGTAAACAAAGTGCCTGATGGTGCCGATGTTTTGCAGGTATTATTAGATAACCAAATCAAAACCTACAACCTGTTTCATAACATGACGGATGCCCAGGCGATGCATGCTTATGCCGAAGGTAAGTGGACATTGAAAGAAGTGCTTGGGCATATGATAGATACCGAGCGGGTGTTCTCTTTCCGCGCGTTTGTGTTCTCGCGAGAGGATATTTCCTTGCCGGGATTTGATCAGGAAACTTATGTGTTCAGCACCGATTTTAACAGCCGCACCATCCAAAGCCTGGCCGATGAATTTAAGGCGGTTAGGGAGGCTACATTGTTTTTGTACAGATCATTTAGCGCCGAGCAATTAAAACGAAGCGGCGTAGCCAGCGGGGCGCTGGTTAAAGTAGGTGCATTGGTTTACATTACCGCCGGGCACGAAATTTACCACCTCGATATTATTAAGGAACGATACCTTTAATAAAAAGCGGCCTTAATTAATTGGGGCCGCTTTTTTGTGATGTATTGCATCTTAATTCTCCATTTTATCAAGCACTTCCTTTTTTTCGATGCGGTATGACAGTACCAGGCCAAGGCCGCCAAACATGGCTATTAATCCAAAGTAAATAGCTTCGTTCTCGCGCTCTGTTTGCGCAAACACGGTGCGGTCAAGCACATACGCCAGGAACAACCCTAAACCAGCGCCTATTAATAACAGGCCCCAGGTAAGGTTTTGGTAAGGTGCCGGTTTTGGTTTGTAGTTACGTGGGTCCATGCCGCGCTCAATCATCGCCATGCGTTCGCGGTTCCTGATGTAAAAAATCCCAAAGATGAGTGAGAAAAAACCTAAAAAGCAAATTGCTACTAATACGCTATCTTCCATGATATTTAAATTTTAATATGTTAATTTTTTGTTTTGCTGTTGCGCCACTACAGTGTATTTTTAAGCTATGACCACACTCTTTTTAAGTAGGTTACACTTGGAGTGAACTTTTTTGTAGCAGTTATAAGTTGCAGCAGCAGTATTTACCAAGTGTTCCTATTACTGCAATTGCCACTGCTATTTTATACTGCCACTGTAACAGCTACTTTATACTTATCTTTATTTTACATGTAACCTATTCCGCGGGCGTGTAGTCAGAGTGTTTGTATAATATGCAAAGCAAGCTTACCGATATAGCGCTAATAGAGCAAACCCTTGCGGGCAACCAGGCGGCCTATGCCGATCTGGTGAAGCGCCATCAGCGGTTTGTTTTTACGTTGGCCCTGCGTTTTGCGAAAGGGCGCGAGGATGCCGAGGAGATCGCACAGGATTGTTTTATAAAGGCTTACCGGTCGCTCAGCTCTTTTCAGCAGCAATCAAAATTCAGCACATGGCTTTATAGTATTGTTTACACCACCGCCATGACGTTTTTGCGGAAGAAGAGATTAAATACCGATTCGATTGATGCAGATGAAAGTTATATACAGATAGAAAGCAAGCCAGGCGGATACGACGAGTATAACGTGGAGAATAAATCGCGGTCGTACTATTTAAACCAGGCTATTGAACAGCTTTTGCCCGATGATGCTACTATAATTACCATGTTTTATAAAGGCGAGCAATCCCTCGAAGAAATTGCGCAGGTAATGGGGATAGAGGCCAATACCGTTAAGGTAAAACTATTTAGGGCGCGCCAGCGTTTGAAAGACAGGCTGGAGCGTAATTTAAAACACGAAGTTAACGAACTGATATGAACAGTATAGATGAAAAGCTTTGGAACTACATTGATGGTACACTGCCCGCAACCGAGCAGCAAGGCATTGCCCTGCTTATTGAACAGGACGAAGTGTACCGTGCCAAATACAACCAGCTGCAGCAGCTAAATAGCGAGTTTAACGCGATGGGACTTGACGAACCATCGATGGCTTTCACTTACAATGTAATGGAAACCATCCGCACCGAAAATGCCATGAAACCGCTTAAGGCCACCGTAAACAAACGCGTTATAACAGGTATAGCGGCTTTCTTTATACTTACCATCGCGGCAATGCTGGTGTATGTGCTAAGTACAGTAAATTGGTCAACAGGGGGCAGCGAATTTAAGATCCCGGTGAAATTGGATCTAAAAGCGGTGCACTGGTCAAATTACTTTAGTGGCCCTGTTGTAAAAGGCTTTTTGTTTTTTGATTTAGTGATGGGTTTGTTCCTTCTGGATAACTACCTGCGCCGCAAAACCGTGGCAAAAGGGCAATAATTGTCAGGTTTTGTGTATGAATTTACTGCCATGAGATAGCACCTGCTAAATTAGCAGGATATTAAATTCGTGTAAAAAGAGCCCTATTGCGTTATAACGACACATTTAAAATAAGTTTAAACATTTATTATAGTTTGGTATAGTATTTGTAATACACAATGCATACCGGCAATCTTGCCGGTTAATTGTGATAAGGTTTAGGTTGAAAGTCTCCCGGCGCAAGGTTGGGAGGCTTTTATTTTTTTAAGCCCTCCGCAAACTCACCTATTAAACCTTTTCACTAAAAATTCATCATACAATTACTACCTTAGTACTAAATTATACTAATGAAAAAAACGGTTATATACTTATTTACCATGCTAATGGCATGTGTAACTTTAAATACATACGCGCAACAGGAGCCGCGGATACCCGAGGCCAGCTCTACACAAACCATTATACAAGATTTTGGACTTGGTAAAATAACCATTACTTATTCGCGCCCAAATGTTAAGAGCCGCAAAATATTTGGCGGCATTAACCCATACGGTCAGGTTTGGCGCACAGGCGCTAACTGGGCCACCACCATTACTTTTAGCGAAAACGTTTTGGTAGAAGGTAATAAAGTGCCTGCCGGTACCTACTCATTATTTAGCATCCCCGAGAAAAACAGCTGGACCATCATCCTCAATAAAACCGTTAAACAATGGGGCGCTTACAGCTACAAGCAAGATGCCGACCTGGTGCGTTTCAACGTAAAGCCGATAGATGTTAAAGAGAAGCGCGAAACCTTTACTATGGCGTTTGCAAACTCCACCACCAAAACGTCTGACTTGTATATCATTTGGGACCATACCGGGGTTCCTATCCGCATGCAAACGGATGATGACGTACAGATAACCGCCAACATCGATAAGTTAATGCAGGGCGATATTAAAAAACGCCCGTACTTTAATGCTATCCAATATTATTACGAGAACGATAAAGACCTTAAAAAGGCTATGCAATGGGCTTTAGAAGCCGAGAAGCTGGAGCCGAAAGCGCCATGGTTTAAGTTATGGAAAGCACGTGTACAGTTAAAAATGGGCAATAAAAATGCCGCCATTACAACCGCGCAGGAAGGTATAAAACTGGCTAAGGAAAGCGACGATGATGAATACGTTCGTTTGAATGAGGCCGTAATATCGCAAGCGAAAGACTAACCATAATCAAGATATTTATGAAGCCTTAAACTTTTGTTTAAGGCTTTTTTGTTTGAAACAAGCTGCTTGGGATGCGGGTATAAGTTTGTGGCTGAACGAATACCAGCTTGATTAGCGGAAAGGTGGTTTTAATGGCCAGCCGTACCCGTTCGATAGATGCGGTAATGTCTTCGGTATCGATATCCGGGTTAAACTCTACAATCAGTAACAATACCACATCGTCCGGCGCCTGGTAGGTGGATAGTACGTTTACCACGCGGATAATTGCCTGGTCTTTTTCTACCAATACCCTTATTTTATGCTGGGTGTTGCGGGCTATGCCTTCGCCCATTAATAAGCTGCGGCTTTCGCGGGCTAATATAGCGGATGCAAATACTAATAGTAACCCTACTAATACCGAAGCGATGCCATCCATATATGGCATATTGTAGTTATGGCCTATCAGCATAAATACAAATACGATGAGTAAGCCAAGCACCGCTGCACCATCTTCAAACAACACCAAAAAGCTTGAGGGATCTTTACTCCTGATAATGGCCGACCACCAGCTTTGCCCGTTGCGCACCTTATTAAATTCTTTTATGGCGATAACAAGTGATGCGCCTTCAAATACGAATGACGAGGCCAGTACAATATAGTTCCAAAATGGGTCGCCCAGTTCTTCGGGTTTAATAATATGGTTAACGCCCTGGTAAATGGAAATCCCACCACCCAGGCCAAAGATCAGGATAGAAACAATGAAAGACCAGAAATAAAGCTCGCGCCCGTAGCCGAATGGGTGGCTTGCATCGGGTTTTTTATGGCTGCGTTTTAAGCCGTATAAAAGCAACACCTGGTTCACGGTATCAACCATGGAGTGAATCCCCTCGGAGATCATGGATGAGCTGTTGGTAAAGCCTCCTGCAATAAATTTAGTTACGGCAATTAAAAGGTTGGCAGCCAGCGCGCTGTAAATAGATGCATTGTTTTGAGCTTTCATACTTATATAGTACTAATGCCAAAAGGCCCGATGTGTTTGTTTTGATATGCTTTTATTGAGCGATGGCAGGTTTTGCGGGTATCAGCTTATTTAAAATATATGCGATGATAATGACTCCAATACAGCCGATAGCGTTTAACCACAGGTAAGCAACCGTATTATAATAACCCATTACGCAGATGAGGGCTTCGGTGATAACAGCTGCAAGAAATACCGGTGTGCCTTTGATTTTTTTCAGATAGAAGGCCACGATGAATACCCCAAGGATGGTGCCGTAGATGTAAGATCCTAATTGGTTTACAGCCTCTAATAAATTGCCAATTTTACTAGCGTACAAAGCCATGCCAATACAAACCAGTCCCCAAAATACCGTTGCAAGTCGGGATGCGGTAACGTAGCTTTGTTCGCTGCCATCGGGTTTTAGGATGCGTTTATAGATGTCAACAACAGATGTACATGCCAGCGCGTTCAACCCGCTTGCGGTAGAGCCCATTGATGCGAGGAAGATAATAGCGATCAGTAACCCGATCAAACCCTTTGGCAGGTACTGCGTAACAAAGGTTAGGAACACGTAATTGGTGTCGTTCACGGCATCATTCCCGCTGTTTTTTTTAATGATATTGATGGCGCTTTTGCGGATGGTATCGGTGCGTTTTTCGGCCGTTTTCAGGTCAATTTTGGCGCTGGCAATTTGGCTTGCATCCCGGCTGTCGAACGCTTTTACAAGGGCTTCGGTTTTTTCCTTTTTATTGGCGAAGGCACCTTCGTATTGCTTTTCTAACGCGTTAAATTGCGGGGCGTACTGGCTTTTCTTTACCTGCTCTACCTCGTAATTGTTAAAGAAAACCGGCGGCCTGTTAAACTGGTAAAAGCTGAAAACCAGCACACCGATCAGTAATATACAAAACTGCATCGGGATCTTTATCAAGCCGTTCATGATCAACCCAAGCCTGCTTTGGCCAATAGAACTACCGGTTAAATATCGCCCAACCTGGCTTTGGTCTGTACCGAAATAGGAGAGCTGCAGGAAGAAACCACCGATAATACCACTCCAGATGTTATAGCGGTTATTGGCGTCAAACTTCCAGTCGATAACGTTCATACGGCCCATATTGCCTGCCAGTTTAATGGCTTTACCGAAACCTACATTATGCGGCAATAGCATCACCACAAATACACCCGCCAAAAACATCCCGGTAAAAATGATGCTCATTTGCAAAAGCTGGGTATAAGAAACCGCCTTTGCACCGCCATAAACGGTATAAAAAAGCACTAATCCGCCTATAAAAAGCGTGGTATAGGTAGTATTGATATGCAGGATGCCCGACAGGATTATGGCCGGGGCATAAATGGTTATAGCTGTGGATAAACCCCGCTGGATAAGGAACAGGATAGAGGTAAGCGCGCGGGTTTTTAAATCAAATCGTTGCTCTAAAAACTCGTAAGCGGTATAAACTTTAAGCTTGTGGAATATCGGCACAAAGGTGATACACAGCACGATCATGGCCAGCGGCAGGCCGAAGTAGAATTGCACAAAGCGCATCCCATCACTATAGGCTTGCCCGGGGGCGGATAGGAAGGTAATGGCACTGGCTTGTGTGGCCATTACCGATAGCCCCACATGGTACCACGGCAGCGAACGGTTGCCATGGTATTGGTCTATATTTTTACTGGTGCCGCTTTTCCACACGCCATAAATCACGATGGAGAGCAGCGTTGTGCCCAGTACTATCCAGTCGGTTAAGCTCATTCAAAAGATTTAGTAATGAGCCAAAATACCAGGATCAAAAAAACCAGCCATACGATAACAATACCGTAAAACTGGTTCCAGTTTTTTATAAAAGAAGGGAGATCGGTATGCTCAGACCTCTTCACGCCCTTTAACCAGGAATTTGATGAAGACAGCAGCGGTTAACAAGCCGAAAACACCACCTACAGGGATCCAGATAAAGCCTCTTTCTATAATTGCACCAACAAACATACCTGTTAATAAAGCAACCAGGTAAAATACGTAATCGTAGTTTTTTTCTTCGTGGTAGTGTGGGTGTTGATGATGTGACATAGTATGATATTAAATATGATGCTGCAAATTTATATTATTAAAGTATTGATGCCTAATTCAAAGTATCAATTTTTTGGCTTGCTTAACAAATTAACAAACAGGCGGTATGCGCCCGGCACGCCAGCCGGCAGTTCCCTGAAGAATGCCAGCGACGTATACACAAAACGCCCTTTTCCTAAATTTGTTACAATGAGCGAACCTTTATTTGGTGCCATGCCGGTATCGTTCATTTGCAGGGGTGTGCTGTACTGGCTGTCGATATTATCAACAAAGTACAAACCGCGTTCCTGGATCCAGTCGTTAAAATCGGCATTGGTTATTTTGTTAGGGTAGTTTAGTACCGGGCTCGTTGGCTCGGCGAAGATTACTTTGGCATCTTCCTCGGTAACGCGTTGGTTAACAACGGTGAACGGGTACGGGCTAATGTTGCGGGTTACCAGCCCATTGTTGTTATTGTATTGCACCACCAGGTTGCCACCATTTTTCACATATTCCATCAATTTAGGCTGCCCATAAGCAAGGCGCTCATTTACGTTATAGGCACGTACGCCGGTTACAATGGCATCGTAAACAGAAAGATCGCCGTTGATGATCTCGCTTTCGGTAAGGATGTGCACATCGTAACCAACTTCGCGTAAGGATTCGGGGATTAGGTCACCGGCACCTGCAATATAGCCTATTTTTTTACCCGCGGTTTTTAGGTCGATGTTTACCAATTTGGCCTGCGCCGGCGGGAAGATAGTAATGGCAGGCACGTGGTTGTACCTGATATCCAATAATCCCTGCGAAAAGGTTTTGCCGTTGGCTATAACATCTGCCTGCAATACGGCAGTATTGGTTTTACTATCCGTTGGTGATACAGTAAATGCTACCGTCCACTCGTCGCCCTTGTTTTTGCCGGTATAATCAATTTTAGCCGGACTTATCTTCCATCCCGCTAAAGGTTTTAAGCTGATGCTGCCGGCGGCGTTGGTAAAGCTTTTGAGCTTGATCTGTACCGTTTGTGGTTGGGTGTTGTTGAACGCGTAAAGCTTTTCGGCGATGTTAGCGGTAACTGGTGGCGTTATTTCTAAAGGCTGATAGATCTCGCCACGGGTAGGATCAACGTATTTGAATACCAGTTTACGGTAGTAATTAATGGTCCTCCCGGCAATATTAAAATCAACCCTCACCATTTGCGCGTCTGGGTTTTCGGGGTTGCCAACTTTTAGGTCATCATTTATGGTATAGTTGCCAATACCATGAGGCGATTCCAGCCAGTAAGGTTGGGTAAGTTTCTTAGCTGCAAATTTTTGTGAAAGCGTTTTAAGTTGGTTCTTTTTAAACACGCTATCCGCATAGGTGATAAATGTATCCGTTATGGTGATACCAAAAAGGGTTACAGGTACATCGCTGCTGTTAATCCCTTGCAATTGAATCTTCATGGTATCCCCTACAGCGTAGGCCGGTTCTGCCGTGTACGCTTCAAACCATAATCCCGCGCAGGCGGCAATAATATCTTTTAGCTCTTTCGTTTTTTGCTTGTGCCAATAATTATAAGCAGTACTAGCGCCTTCGGTAAGCCTTACGGTTTGGAAGGCTTTGTTGGTTGCAACGGTTTGGTCAACATCGCCAAGTAGCGCTACCAATGCCGGTACCGATGCCTGAGGCGCATCGCTGTTAAATGCTTTGGTAATGGCGGTTATCTTTTGTGCTATAGGCGTGCCAAATGGTGTGCGGGTCCAGGTAACATCCACGCCGTCCATTAGGTCAGTTTTTGGGGCATCGCCCAAAATGGTCTTAAAATATTCAAAAGCATCACCCCGTTGCTTGGCCGAACCAAAGCCCTGGGTTTTGTGGTTGCTGCGGCTTTCGGCGGCTATCTCACCATAACTTTTACCAAGGATAGGATTGTAACCACCAACGTTGATCTTAAACTGATCTGGCGAGGTGGTGTTGGTGCTGCCAAAGTTAAACGTATTCCAAAGCAGGCGTTTGGCTTGCCATGTGGTGGTGTATTTTAATTGTTCGGGGTAACGCTTTGGGTCGGCAGCGGCGCTGAAAGCCTCTTGAGCTAATATAGCCGATGCGGTATGGTTGCCGTGGCCGCCCTCGCCGGTTGTAGGGAAACGGCAGATCATCACATCGGGCCTAAAATTGCGGATCACCCAAACCATATCGCCAAGTACTTTATCCTTATCCCAGAATTTTAAAGTTTCTTCGGGGTTTTTAGAGAAGCCAAAATCGTTAGCGCGACTAAAAAACTGCTCCGCGCCATCCATTCTACGGGCGGCCAAAAGCTCTTGCGTACGGATCAGCCCTAAAAGTTCACCCTGCTCGGTACCTATCAGGTTTTGTCCGCCATCGCCACGGGTAAGCGATAAATAGCCGGTGCGATAGTGTTTCTCCTGCGCCAGGTAACCCAGCAAGCGGGTGTTCTCGTCATCGGGGTGGGCGGCTATGTATAACACGCTGCCCAAAACCTTCAGCTTTTTTAAATTTTGCTGGATGGTGCCGATATCCGACGGTGGCGCGGTTTGCGAGAATACTTTGGCGTAAGCAAAAAACAGTATAAGGGTTACAGGCAGTATGCGCTTCATAGCCACAAATATATCTGAAAGATGTATTTACGCAATATTTGGTATGATAATTATACCGTCATAATTACATTTTCTCCCTCTTATTTAATCGATTGATTGAAATTGCAATTTGATGATAAAAGTGGCTTTTATTAATCAATCGATTAATTAATTTTGCACCGGACAAAAAAGAAAATGGAAAAGGATAAAACAGATAAGAAAGATCATATACTCGATGTTGCCGAGCGTGTTTTCGCCGAACAGGGGTACGATGGTGCATCTACCCGCATGATATCGGGCGTGGCCGGGGTAAATATGGCTATGCTTAATTATTACTTCGGTTCAAAAGAAGGGGTTTTCCTGGCAATATTTGATCGCAGGATCAGCAATTTCCAAGCCGTGCTGCTAAGCATCGGTAACGATGAAAGCATCAATTCATGGGAAAAACTGGACAAATATCTCGACAACTATATAGATAAGGTAGTAACCAATAATTGCTTCCACATTATGCTTAACCGCGAGATCTCCAAATCTAAAAAGACCGACCTTACTGATCAGATCACCGATATTATGATAAAGAACGTCAATGTTTTTCTGAATATTATATCCGAAGGTATCCGCAAAGGCGACTTTAATAAAGATGCGGATCAGCAGCTTTTAGTGGCTACCATCTTCGGTACCAAAAACTACATTATTAATACCCCGCATATTTCTTCCAAAGTGCTTGGTTACGATGTGCTGGATACTGATGTACAGAATAACCTGCTTAAACCCCGGTTTAAAAAATACATGAAAACACTGTTAAAAGCTTACTTGCAAAATGAAAATGACAACAATAAATAATACACCCTTGAAACCCTCACAACTAAACAAAGCCCTAAAGGCCGCGGGTAGTTTAGCCATGCTGTTACTGGCATTGCTAATTACCAACCCCGCCGCCGCGCAGTACAAGACCCTCACGCTGGAGGAAGCCCTAAAACTAGGAATTGAAAACAGTAAAGTGCTAAAACTTTCGCAATCTCGTATCGACCAGGCGGTATCACAATACCAGCAGGCTAAAGACCGATCGCTGCCAACAGGTAAAGCCAGCTTTGGTTACAACCGCGCGCAGATTCCCGCCAATAAACTAAATTTTGGCGAAGAAACTTTAGCCTTGCCAACAAGCGCTAATGCTTATCTGGGTACATTATCGTTAAATCAGGTAATTTTTGCCGGTAACAAATTAAAGTACGCCCGCGAATCTACCAACCTGCTTAGCGAAGTCGCCCGTTTGGATGCTGTTAACGATAAAGACCAGATTGCGTACAACATTATAGATTCTTACTATAATTTGTACAAAGTACTGCAAAGCAAAAAAGTGGTTGACCAGAATTTGGCTACTATTGATGCGCAGATCAAACAATCGCAACGCTTTTTCGACCAGGGTTTGGTTACTAAAAATGATGTGTTGAGGTTCCAGTTACAACGTTCTAATATCGAACTGAACGGTATCGACCTGGAAAACAACCGCCGCATTATTAACTATAACATGAACATCCTTTTAGGCTTACCGGAAACTACCCAGCTAGGGATAGTACAGATTATTGAAGCCGATAGGAATGCATTACCGCTTACCAGCTACCTGGATTCGGCCATGACCAACCGCCCCGAGTTTAAACAATTGGACTTACGCACACAGGTTGCTGACCTGAATATCAAAAGCATTAAGGCAAATACTACACCAACGCTTTCGGCATCGGGTAGCGCTTATTATGTGGGCGTTGCTGCAAACCCAATACCTAAAAGCGGTAACTACATCACCCCAATATCTATAGGTTTAACCGTAGGATGGGATTTTGGCAGCCTTTGGACAAACAAAAACAAGGTTAACGAAGCTAAATTACAGCGCGAAGAAGTGATGATCAACCGTGGCATCACGCTGGATAACGTAAAGGACGAGGTTAACCAAAGCTACCAGAACTACAAAGCTGCTTTGGATAAAATAACCCTGCTGCAAACGTCTATCAACCAGGCTAACGAGAACAACAGGATCTTAGAATCTAAATACAAAAGCAATATATCGTCGGCTACAGACCGTGCCGATGCGCAAACCCTGCTTTACCAGGCACAGATCAATTTAGAGCTGGCTAAAGCCGATGCAGGATTAGCATACTATACATTATTAAAATCAACAGGAAAACTTAACAAATAATTACAATATATAAAGCGATGGCAAAGGAAACACAAGAAGCAGAACCTAAAAAGAAAAATAAGGTACTTCCTATCATATTAGGGGTAGTTCTTTTAGGGGGTATCATATTTGGAGTAAAGGAATATATATACTTCAGCAAACACGTTGATACTGATGATGCGCAAATAGATGGCGACATAAGCCCGGTTGTGGCGCGTGTTGGCGGCTATGTAGACAGCATTATGTTCGAAGAAAATACGCACGTTAACAAAGGCCAGTTATTGGTTAAGATTGATGACCGCGATTACAAAGTTAAATTAGAGCAGGCACAGGCAGCGCAGGTTGGTGCAAGCGCAAGCATTAACGTAGGCGAATCACAGATCTCAACCACAGCCGCAAACTCATCAAGCGCTAAAGCTGATGTACAATCTGCAAAGGCACGTTTAGATAAAGTACGTAAAGATTACGACCGTTACGATAACCTGGTACAGGATGGATCGGTAACCCGCCAGCAGTTTGACCAGGCCAAAGCCGACCTGGAAGTTGCACAGGCAAACTACAATGCATCGCGCGATAAATACAAAGCCGCGTTAGAGCAAATTGCTACCAGCCGCAGCCTGTTAAAGGTTACCAATACGGGTGTGTCTCAGAAACAAGTTGATATCGATTATGCAAAACTACAGATAACCTATACCGATGTTAAATCGCCGGCGAGTGGTACTGTGGCTAAAAAGAATGTACAGGTAGGCCAGTTGGTACAGGCAGGGCAAACGCTGTTCTCGGTAGTAAATGATAACAGTATTTATGTAACTGCCAACTTTAAAGAAACACAGTTAAACGATATCAAAAACGGTTTAAAGGTTGACCTTAAGGTTGATGCTTATCCAGGTTTGAAAGTTGAAGGTATAGTATACAATTTCTCGCCTGCTACAGGTGCAAAATTCTCGTTACTGCCACCGGATAATGCTACCGGTAACTTCGTTAAAGTTGTACAACGTATCCCTGTTAAAATCAAGATCACAGGCAGCAAAGAAGATATAGCGAAACTACGCCCGGGTATGAGCGTTGCCGTTTCGGTAATTACAAAAGACTAAATAACATGGCTGAAACTGGCTTTAAAAAATGGATAATTACCATTACGGTAATTATGGCATCATTACTCGAGCTTATTGATACCACCATTGTAAACGTTGCTATACCGCATATACAAGGTAACCTTGGCGCAACCTTAGAGGATGTTGCCTGGGTGGTTACCGGTTATGCGGTGGCAAACGTTATTATCCTGCCTATGTCGGGATGGCTTGGTGGCCGCTTTGGCCGTAAGCAATACTTCCTTGCCTCTATTATAGTATTTACTATAGCATCGTTCCTGTGTGGTAACGCAACCTCGCTTGATGAGTTAGTGGTGTTCAGGATACTACAGGGTATTGCGGGTGGTGGTTTAATATCTACCGGGCAAACTATCCTGATAGAGACCTGGCCGCGCGAGCAAATTGGTACTGCTACAGCATTGTTTGGTTTAGGCGCGGTGGTAGGCCCAACTGTAGGCCCAACCATTGGTGGCTGGATCACCGAGAATTACTCGTGGCCGTGGATTTTTTACGTGAATTTACCGGTGGGCGCGCTTGCCGCTTTCCTGGCGTATACATTTATTACCGAAACGCCCAAGGCCGAAAAGAGACCCATCGACTGGTGGGGAATTGGCTTGCTTGCTGTTGCTGTAGGTAGCTTACAAACTATTCTTGAAAAAGGAGAATCGGAAGATTGGTTTGCAAAAACTTACATATTGGTGCTTACTGTTGCCGCGGTATTAGGGGTTATCCTGTTCATCTGGCGCGAGCTAAGTACCGAACACCCTATTGTGAATTTCAGCATTATGCGGCATCGAAGTTTCGCGGTGGGTATGTTCACCTCCTTTATCCTCGGGTTTGGGTTATATGGTTCGATATTTGTATTCCCGGTATTCTGTCAAAGTTTGCTTGGGTTTAACGCGCAGCAAACGGGGCAGCTGCTGTTCCCGGGTGGTTTGTGTACCATCGTAATGATGCCATTTATTGGTAAAATGCTTAACAAAGGTATCCCCGCGCAATTTATGGCTACGGGTGGCATGTTCCTTTTCTTTGTGTTTACCTGGATGCTGAGCAACTCTACCCTGGCAACAGGCGAACATGATGTGTTAATCCCGTTACTGATCCGTGGTGTAGGTATGGCCTTATTATTTGTGCCTTTAACCACGCTTGCCATGGCCGACCTGAAAGGGGCGGAACTTGGGCAGGGATCGGGCTTAAATAACATGATGCGCCAATTAGGCGGCTCATTTGGTATAGCGGCCTTAACAACCATTATCCACATCCGCCAGGGTTTCCACAGAAGTACGCTGATAGAGCATGTTAACCCTTACAACCCTGCGTTTACCGAGCGCTTGCACATGCTTACACAGGGTTTCATATCCAAGGGTAAATCGGTGCTTGATGCTACCCACATGGCGTACGCCGCTATTGAAGGTGCAGTTATAAGGCAAACTATGCTGTTAAGTTACGATGACGCTTACTGGATCTCGGGTTTGGTGATGCTATTCTCGATACCGTTATTATACCTGCAGCCGTTTAAAAAACTAAAGGCGGTTACAGATTCTCACTAAAAAAACAAAGCCATTCTGTTCTTACGAACGGAATGGCTTTTCCAAAAAATCAACAATTAAATTTGTATTCCGCCCTGGTGCCGGTAATGTTTTACAGCTATAAAAGTATTATGGTAGAAGGGGTTCGTAATAATCTAAGCGTTAAAATTAAGAGTTTTATATCAACAAACCCAAATATTGCCTGATATTATTTTTAAACAAAGCGAAAATCTTTTTCGTTTTATTAGAATATGATTTTGCCGGTTGCTGTTACTAATGATGCTATCCTTACGGCATCAAATATGCGCTCCTCGGTAGTGCCAGGTTTTATCAATGAATCTTCGTGGGCGTTAACGCACATTTCGCAACCGTTAACGGCCGAAATGGCAAGGCTCATCAATTCAAAAAACTCTTTTCCGGTAACCGGTTTTATCATCAGCTGCATGCGGATACGTGCCGGGATCTGGGTGTATTTTTCCTTTTGGGTAAAATGCCTGAAACGATAAATTATATTGTTTGCCGCCAATAATGAAGCACAGCCCGCAGCTTCAGCCACGTCGGCTTGCTTTGCAACGCTGGTATAGTAGGCAATAAGCGGCGCGTTTTGGTTACTAACAGCAGTGCTTAGGGCTAACAGGGCGCATTCTTGAGCGCTTAGGTGTTCGGGTGCTGGTAAAGTTCAGTTTAAGATTGCGCAGGTAGCGCGATTCGCAGGCCTATAAAAGGCTGATGGCCGGGGTACGGTATGTTCTGTCAAGGCCGGTTGTTTCCAGCCGTTTTTAGAAAATTGAGGGAATTTTTGTCCTATCGTCAACATAATAATTATTTTATTATATTTTATGCAACGAACATGTACTTAAAGCCGATAGTTATTTCATAGATAAAAACCTATAGTATATAGTTTTTATCTATGAAATAAGGTTTTCGTATTGAAATATACTATTGAATTGCTGACTGCTAAAAACTATAATTAATGTAAGTGGCGCTGTTTTTAAACGGATATATATGCATGAGCAACAAATAATTACCCTGCAGAATATTACATTTGTAACCCCGCTAAATATAAAATTGAAATTTACGTATGTACGATATCTGTTGCATAGGGCACATCACCTTAGATAAAATTGTTACCCCCAGGGCTGTTAAGCATATGGCAGGGGGCACCGCCTTTTACTTTTCAAACGCCATACGCAATATGGATGTGAAATATGGACTGGTTACCGCCGTTGCCGATACCGAACTGCCCAGCGTTACCGCCCTGCGCAATAAAGGCACCGAGGTGAAAGTATTGCCCAGCGCGCATACCGTGTACTTCGAAAATATTTATGGCCAGAACCAGGACAACCGCACCCAGCGCGTACTGCAAAAAGCAGATGCCTTTGTTGCCGAAGACCTGAAAGATGTAGAAGCTATTATTTTCCACTTAGGCCCGCTACTGGCCGATGATATGTCGACCGAATTGATCAAAACCTTGTTTAGTCGTGGTAATGTTTCGGTAGATGCCCAGGGTTACCTGCGCGAGGTGATAGACCAGGGCGTGCATGCCATAGATTGGGCGGATAAACGCGAAGCCCTGCAATACATAGACATATTAAAAGTGAACGAAGACGAACTGGAAGTGCTTACCGGTTTTGCCGATATCAAACAAGGTGCTAAAGTACTGGCCGATTGGGGTGTTAAAGAAGTAGTAGTAACCCGGGGCAGTATGGGCTCGGTAATTTACCACGATAGCATTTATTACACTATCCCCGCCTACAAACCTACCGAGGTAGTGGATGCCACCGGCTGCGGCGATACCTATATGGCAGGTTACCTGTACAAACGCGTTAAAGGTGCCGACATCCAAAAAGCCGGCGAATTTGCCGCCGCCATGGCAGGCCTAAAAATTGAAACCTCCGGCCCGTTTGAAGGGACCGAGGCAGATGTTTTGGCGATGATGGAGCGGTAAGGTTAATCCCTTCATTGCGGTACGAAGCAATCTCTTTAGGACAAGTATACACCTTACATGCACGACTTGCATAAAGAGATTGCCACGTCGCTATCCTTTCTCGCAATGACGTGGTGGTTAAATGTCTTGCTGAGACGCTCTCCCTTACATCCCCAACTGGTTCATTACATATTCAAAAATAAACGTCCAGTTTTCTATGGCTTGCTGGGTGCTTTGGCCGCTGCCGTGGCCGCTGTCAAAATCCATGTGGAGGATAATGGGGCTGGTTTGGCCGGGGTTGTTTTGCAAGGCTGCCACAAACTTTTTGGCATTCATAGGGTCAACCCTGCTATCGTTTGCGCCGGCGGTTACCAGCATGGGTGGCACGTTAACCCCCGCGCGGATGTTTTGGTAGGGCGAGTAACGTAATAACCAGCGGAACTGCTCCGGGTCTTCGGCTGCGCCGTATTCGGGGATCCAATAACGGGCTATCAAGAATTTGTGGTAACGCAGCATATCCAGCAGCGGCACCTCGCACACAATGGCTTTAAACAAGTCGGGGCGCTGTGTTGCAGCCGCTCCCATCAGCAGGCCGCCGTTGCTGCCGCCAAGGGCTACTATCTTACTTTCGGTAGTGTATTTTTCTTTGATCAGCCATTCCGCGCAGGCGTAAAAATCGTCAAAGCTGTTTTGCTTTTTGGCCAGCATCCCATCCAGGTGCCATTGCTCGCCAAACTCATCGCCACCACGGATGCCCGCGTTAACCACTATGCCTCCCGCCTGGATGAACGGCGCGTAAAAGCCAAAGTACCCCGGTTTAATACCCGACTGGAAGCCACCATAAGCGGTTAACAACACCGGGTTTTTACCATCCAGTTTAATGTCCTTACGGTGCACCACAAACGCGGGCACACGGCTGCCGTCTTTACTGATGTAAAATTTGATCTCGCCGGTAATTTCGCTCATGTCAACCGGCAAAATCCTTTGGTAAAACAGTTTCCACTTATAATCTTTTGGCGATGCCACGTAGGTTTTTGGGGTAGAGGTAAAGGTTACCAGTGAAATATAGATCTTATCCTCCTCGCGGTCGTAACTTACGCCGCCAATGCTGCCTTGCTCGGGCAGGGGCATGGCGCGTAGTTTTTTACCGTTCAGGTCGTAAATGGTCAGGCGGCTTTCAATATCCTTTTTATCCTGTATAATGATGCTGTTTTTGGTAACCACGTAAGCCTCCATCACGGTGCTGCTTTCGGGGATCAGCACCTTCCAGTTCTTAAACTCGGGATGTGCCTTATCGGCCACCATTAGCTTGCTGTTTGGCGCTTTATCGTTAGTTTTAATGTACAGGCGATTACCGATTGCCTCGGGGTAGGCCTGCGATTTTTTACTGCCGAAGATGAGCTTGCCTTCCTTTAAGCTCCCGGTAGGGCGCATCTTTAAACTGTTGGAGTAGAAGTCGCCCTCGCCGCTAAAGGTTACATCGCTGTAGCGGTTATCATAAATAAAATAGCTGTTTTGGGCATCCTTGGTAGTGCCTACAAAAGTTGCCTTCTCTATCGGGTCGCCAACTTTAAGGTAGTAGGTTTTAAGGGGGCGTTGCTTATCTACATCTTCCTGGCTACGCAGGGTAACGTAGGCATGCTGCTGGTCCTGCGCCCAGTCGAACCCGCTGGTATTGGTAATAGGATCATGAATTTGCTTGCCGGTTCGGGTATCAATAAAGTAAACAGTGTTTACCTCAGCACCGCTTTTTTGCGCGCTGATGGCTGCGCGTTCACCATCGTAAGTATAGTTTGTACCACTGGTGGAGATCTTGCCGTCGGCATCCAGCGTAACCGGGTCCCAGATCAGAATCTTTTTACCATCGATAATGGTGTAAATCTTATATTGTTTGTCGCCCTTTTTCTTAACGGTTTGGAAAACGCGTTTGCCAACCGTGTTCAGCGGGCCTTCGTAATCCATGTTGAGGTAGGCGGCAATTTTCTCTTTCAGGTCGGGGTGTGCTTTTTGTGTTTTCTTCAGGTATTCAACACCATAGTCGTGCTGTTTTTTGGTCCACTCAATAGCGTCCTCGTTCTTTTTATCTTCCAGCCAGCGGTAGTTATCGGTAAGCTGCACGCCGTGCAGAGTATCAACAACAGGTATGGCTTTAGTTTTTGGCGGATCGAATTTTTGCTGTGCGTTTGCAGCCATAGCGGCGGTAGTAATTAGGGTGAGCAGAAGGGTGCGTTTCATTGCATTAAAGTTGGTGAGCTAAATATAGGCAGATATTCTTTACATTTTATGACCTTGGTTGCGGTGCTTAATTGGTGTTGAAAGGGCGTTATAAAATGGTGCGCGGGAGTACATTACAAGACGAATGAAAGTCGTTTTTTGGTCGATAAAAAGTGCTGTTACGAGGTGTTTCATTCCGTCCCATTCAGGAAATAGTGGGACACCATCACCTAAACACACAAAAGGCTAAAATACAGAATATTCTGTATTTTAGCTAAAGAACAACTTGATGTATAATGCGAAATATTGATTTTGTTATCTATTGATTATCAATATTTTACAATTTATTATGCATTGTGTATTATTTAGTGGGACAGTAGGAGAAAGATTGAATTAAAATCCCTCGCTTATGGCAACTTCTTCGGGTATCACCACTTTGGTATTTGCCAGTTTCTTTTTGGTCATTTTATCAACCCTGCGCATCAGCAATATGCTTATTATGGAGATGCCTACAATTACATAACCCACTATGTTATAGTGCTGTAGCGGGGCACCTTTGCTTGGTTGTGTAACTATAATCCCGGCAACGGCTGCGGCTACGCCACCTGCAATTTGCTGTAGCGATGCGTTAACGCTCATGAAAGCGCCACGGTCGCTCATCTCAGGTATAGCGCTGGTTAAGGCCGATGAAGGGATCATCCTGCTCATGATGCCCATCATCATTAAAATGTTTAGCGCCATTACGATAATTAGCGGGGTTACGCCCAGGTTAGTATAAACCACACACATGATCATCATCCAAACGGATGCTACCGCGAAGATCTTGAACTTGTCTATCCTATCGCTCAACTTGCCAATCAGCGGCATAATCATTAATGAGCTTAAGCCCGATACCATCAACAGCATAGTTAATTGTTTGTAGCTAACGCCAAGGTTATTCACCGCGAAGGCGCTGCCAAAAGGCATCATCATAAAACCGCCTATGGATAGTAGTGCTGTAGAGGTAAAGCCCACTCTATAATCTGCCTTAGAAACCGTGTGCCACAAATGCGCCAATGCCGACCTGTCCCTTTGAATAGCAAGGTGTGATACTAACGGTTTAAGGTAAAAACCAATAGCTGCCGCGATGAATACACTTAAGCCGGCCACCATCCAAAACGGTGCTTCCCACTGCCATACGGTAGCGATATAGATCCCGATAGGTACACCTAAAACCTGGCTTGCACCAAAGCCCATTTGTATAAAACCCATCACACGGCCACGTTGTTGCAAAGCAAAAATATCGGTAATAATAGCCATAGAGATAGAGCCGATTACTCCACCAAATAAACCGGTGATAATACGGGCGGCTACCAATGCAGCGTAGGAGTGCGCCATGCCACAGAAGATAGTGCCCACAATAAAGCCGATGTAAAAGAATAGCAGTAGTTTCTTACGGTCGAATTTATCGGCGAAGCCTGCTGTTAGTAAGCCCGAGATACCTGCGCTAAAAGCATAGGCAGATACAGCCACACCAAAGGCAGATGGTTTTAGGTTAAGCGATTTCATCAGCATATCGCCAAGGGGCGACATCACCATAAAATCTAATATCACCGTAAATTGGGTTATAGCCAGTATAAATATTACAAATTTTTGGTAGCCCGTAAACGGGACTACCGATTGTTTATTTTCCATTTGTTTAGGTTAACTCACAGCAGGAATAGCCGCGGCTGTTCATTAATTCAATTATCTGCAAATGGCTTAACGTGTACGATACGATCCGCAAAACGCAGTCATCATCGTCCATGTCCACGGTCCAGCATTGTACATCCGGGTTGCCATCCAGTAGGGTATGCAGCAATTTTTTATCACCATCGCAATTTACGTTAGTTTTAAAAAGCAGTATGTGGTCAAAGTTTTCTGTAGTGTTCATCAATTTACTTTTTTAAGGGCTTTTACAACCAGGTCAAAAGTTTTCCAAAGTATCTCATCCGTCATTTTAAACGGCATGCCGCCCATGCTCTGGCCCTCGTTATCAAAGCGGATAAGGTTATATAGCGGTGAAAATGCTATTGACCAATACACTTCAAAGGGCATTACTTCAATTTCGCCACGGTTGATAATGTTGTGCATAAACTTGCCCATGGTTACTTTAAATTCAGTTAAAAAACCGGCCAGAAATTCCTCCTGGTAGCTGGATGTTCGTAACTGTTCAAAAAAGGAATTCATTAGCGGGTTATCTACCATATACTGATAGCGATTTTTCCATTGCCTGCGTAAGCCATCCTCAAACGGCATATCCGGGTTAAAATCTTTGATCATGGCTTCTGCCATAACCGTTCCTTCTTCATGGGCAATTTTTAAGATCAGATCATCGCGATCTTTATAATAGATATAGAGCGTAGCGACTGAAATACTGCATGCCTTTGCCAACTTATTCATGCTGAAGCCTTCCAGTCCGTCTTTAACTATTAACGCTATAGCGGTTTGCTTTACCAGCTGTACTTTATCTATATTCCTGATGCGCATCTAAAATTGTGTATGGCACAAATATAAATGAATATTCATTCATTTATAAATTATTTTAATTTATTTACGAATGAGGATAAGAGTTTGATTGTTAAGGGTGAGTGGAGAAAAGCAATAATGGGAAATGCAGAGGTGCATAAAGCGCCGACGGCTATTATATAACCGGAAGTTACCATTTGGGCAAATGGCATAACAAATTAATACCCCTAAAAGCGGAGCAATAAAATTAGGTTATCAATAGAAAATTTAAGGAAAAAGGATGTTGGGGTTTTTAAGCACCGTCGCCCTATCAGGCATATAAAATATGCCCGATAGGCTATGATGCACACAATTGATTTAGAATCCCCCTCTAAACCGTATTAAGCAGAGTTTTTTTGGGCAACGTCTTCCCAAACCGAGCCGTAGACATATGATTTTTTATTACAGAAACTACAGGAGTATCTTTTTATAGGCAACCAAAATAAGGTTGCTTTCATCCAGACTGGTCTTCGTGCCCGGCTGGTTAATTTACCTTTCTCGCAGTGGGAGCAGGCTTTCTTTTGTCTTGTTTCCATTGTAGGGGTTTGCAAACGATAACAGTTGATCAATAATTATATATAATCATCTTAAGCATCAGTTATCATAGCTATGTACTTTTGCGTTAAAACTAAATTCTTCAGTAGATGTTAATCAAAGCGATTGGCCGAACATGATCTGACCAATTGCTTTGGTAGTCCAAATATGAGTGTAAATGACCTTTTAAACTAATTTAGGGGGTGGACAAATGTAAGACAAATGTTTTTAGTATAGCTATTAGGAATATTAAAGCTTATTTATAATGTCTTCTAACTCATCACCCTCTAAAATTTCCATTTTTTTACGAAGGCGCTGTTTTGCCTTTTTCACGCCATCAACCGAAATGCCCAGCATGCTTGCCATTTCGCGGTTGTTAAGTTTAAGTTTAATTAGTGCCAGCAACCTTACATCCGTACCAGATAAATTACCATACTCCTGTCGTAAGTTGTAAAAGAAAGTATTATGTACCCGCGAGAATAGTTTTTTAAACTCGGCCCAGTTATCCTCTGTCATGATATGGGCCTGCATCATTTTATCTAAACTTTCGGCCATCTCAAATCCGCTGTATTTAGATTGTATGTTTTCGAGCTCTGCCTTTATCTCATCTATCAGGATATTCTTTTGGGTAAGATTTTCGGTGTAGGCGTTCAATACCAGGGTGGCATTCTTTAACTCTTCGTCTACCCGGCGTTTTTCTGATGCCAACAACTCCTTGTCTTTTTTTGCTTTTAGCCGCTGGCGGTTGTAAATAAGCGCTGTGATTATGATCAGTAGCGCCAGGACCACTATAATAGTGTTTAATTTAAAAGCATTTACCTTGGTGCTTTTCTTTAAATCATTAAACTCTTCGCGGCTCTTTTCGGTTATCCATTGCATTCGTACACGTTCAATGGATGCTATATTATCGCGCTTGGATACTATTTCCCGTAATTTTTCTGACTGGTTGTGAAATTTAACCGCGTCCCTGATATTATCGTTCCTGTCGCTAATGGTAGCTTTTAACCCATAATATAGTACCCGCTGGCCTAATACATCTTCGGTACATAAAACCAATATTTTATCGGCGGTATCTAACTGCAGGCTTGCCTCTTTTAACTTTCCATAGTCTACATTGATACGCACCAGCCGGAGCAAGGCTATCGCCGAGTTTATCTTCTGATCGTATTTAACAGATTGATTGTAATCATTCTGTATTAAAGAGAAGGCTTTTTCATAGTTGTGCTGTAAAAAATATACCGACCCAATGTTGCCGGTAGCTATTGCCATCCATACCGTGTCCTTAGCAGATCGGGCCATGTTTAGCGCGTTATCAAAATAGGCCATCGAGGTATTGTACTGCCCATCGTTACGATAAGTAAGCCCTATAGTATTTATGATATTGATACGCGTACGCGATATTTTAGTTTGATATTTTAGCGCCTGGCGAAGGTTTTGGCGAGCGTTGTCAAAATCCCCAAGGGAGTAGTAAAAGTTTGATGCCTCAGAAAAAAGGTTGCCCATGCCCGGAACGTTATCAAAACCCACCTCACGAAAATTCTCTTCGGACAGGAGGTAGTACCGGCAAGCCTCGGCGTTTTTCTTATACAGGAAGCTGTAATTTGCTTTGCGATGCTGATAAATGCCGGTTTCCAGTTGCATTTTTTCCTTTTGGGCAAAGGCAATGGCCTTGTCAAAGTATTTATTGCTTAGGTTATTGTAGCCGCGGTTAACCGAATAATAATCATCACGCAGATCATACGTGACGCAAATAAGCGGGCGGTCGTTTAAATCATGTGAAATACGGGCCAGGTCATCAAGGCTATGCATAGCATCCGCTTCGGTCATTTTGCGGCAATCCTTATATAAAACCCGTGCCGCCTCGACGCGACGGGCTTTGGAAGTATATTTAAGGGTGTTGAAAACGTTGGGCCGATATACGGTTTTTTTTTCCTGTTTGGCAGCGTAAGAAAACAAAGGCGCAATTAACAGTAACCATAAAGGCAGCGAACATAAAATTTTACACAATAGGGCTTTAAAAAACTTTGGTGTCAAAGCTAAATAGTTAATTAGTAGGGGAAATATTTACGTTATAAAATTACTAAAGATCAATTATTTTTTACAATTAATCTTCAGTAAAATTCAGCCTAAATTAAGGGGGATTTTTACCTGCTAATTAACTGATAGGGCATTTGATAACTTCGGGTTCGTGGATCTGTTTTAATGATAGCGGGATAAGCTTTCTTGTTTTAAGGAAGGTAATGGTTACGATCATCAGCGTCATGCTGCCGCCAAATAAAACCGCCGGTATGGTGCCCAATAGTTTAGCTGCCATGCCCGATTCAAAATCACCAATCTCGTTAGATGAACCAATAAACATAGAATTTACTGCAGATACCCTGCCGCGCATATGGTCGGGCGTTAAAAGTTGCATGATAGTGCCACGGATGATAACACTTACACTATCAAACGCGCCCTGCAGAAACAGGAACAATAGCGATACGTAAAACACGGTAGACAGGCCAAATCCGATGATACAAACACCGAAACCTGCTACCGCGATCAATAAATTACGCCATGGTTTGTTCATGGGCGAGAAGCGAATCATGGCCAGCATCGTTAATGCAGCACCTAATGAAGATGCCATACGCATAATGCCCAAGCCTTCGGCACCTACCTTTAAAATATCAAGGGCAAAAACAGGTAGTAATGCAACAACGCCGCCAAAAAACACCGAGAATAGATCGAGGCTCATGGCGTAAAACATCATCTTGTTGGTAAAAACAAAATTGAGGCCTTCTTTCAGGCTTATCCAAATGTTTTCTTTTGGAATAAAAACCGGCGGGTACTCGCGTAGCAGATAAACCAGTATAATGGATACCAGCATAAATATTAAGGTTAACCCAAATGTTGCTGTAATGCCGCTTAGACCTGGTATAATATGATGTGCAAACCCATAGATAAAACCACCTGTAAGCGGCCCGAGGATGGATGCTACCTGCCAGCTGGAACTGCTCCAGGTACTGCCGTTAGGATACAACTCTTTAGGGATGCTATGTGCGTAAATGGAAAATGTTGTCGGGCCGTAAAAGGCCCTTGCCACACCGTTGCAAAATATCATGGCGTAAAGTATCATTAAGATGCCATTGGTGTGTATTTGCGATGCCACATTGGTTAATGTTGTAATAAACATTACCAGTGATGATAAAAATACCCCCACAAATATGATGAGGAGCATCTTGCGTTTTTCGTACTTATCAGCAATGTAACCACCGTATAAGGCTATCCCAACTGCAGGTATGGCTTCGCTTAAGCCGATAAAGGCCAGTGCAATTTTGCTATGTGTTAATTGGTAAATGTAAAAGCCCAGTACAACTGTTTGCATTTGGTAGGCAAACGTAAAACAAAACCGCATGCCCAGGTACGATCTAAAATCCTTGTATTTAAGAGCTGCAAATGAGTCGGTTTTGGGTGTTATTGTTCCGTCTTCTGGCAATGTGGTGGTATATTAAGATTTAGGCCGCAATTTACAACAGTAAGCTGCGGCCTCAAAGCAATATCGTTTAAAAATTTAAACCGTGTTGGTCTATCAAATAAACCAATGCGGTAATGGCTGCTGCGCCCAGTTCAAGTTCGCGTTTGTTTACGTTCTCGAACACATCATTAGGCGTATGGTGGATGTCGAAGTATCGTTGTGAATCGGGCCTGAAACCTATTAACATAATAGAGGGTCTGGTTTCTTTCAACGGGCCAATATCTGTACCGCTGCCACCGGCTATTAATCTGTCGGCTTCGTATGGTTCAAAAAGTGGTTTCCATTTTTTATTGAGTTCTTTTAAGAACGAGGCTGATGCGCCTTCAAAGCTAAAGCCACGTGGGGTAAAGCCGCCTTCATCTGTTTCAATAGCTGCAATGTGCTCTTCTTTATTCGCGGCAGCAACTTCGGCATATTTTAAACCGCCTTTGTGGCCATTCTCTTCATTCATAAAAAACACAGCGCGTATCGAGTTTTTCGGTTTATAACCTGTAGCTTTTATGATCCTTAAAACTTCTACCGATTGCATTACACCGGTACCATCATCATGCGCCCCCTCGGCCAGGTCCCATGAATCGAGGTGGCCACCTACGGTAATGAATTTATTAGGGTTTTCGCTGCCTTTTATCTCGCCAATTACGTTGTATGATTTAACGTCCGGCAAAGTTTGGCAGCTTTGTTTAAAGTAGAATTTAATAAGTGGCAATTTGCGTAACCTAAGCATGTTGCTCAGCTTATTTGCTGCCAAAGTAGATATAGCCGCCGCCGGGATCTTCCTGCCACCTTCGGCATAAACGGTACCGCCGGTATGTGGATAATCATCAAGCGCCGGGGTTATAGAACGTACAATGGCACCAACCGCGCCATATTTGGCTGCTGCTGAAGGGCCTGCAAAACGCTGCACACCTGCCGCGCCGTAGCCCGCGCCAGTCTCGATAAAGCGCTGATCGAACGGGCCGTTAAAGAAAACTATTTTGCCTTTTATAACGCTCTCGCCAAGCGCATCTAATTCTTTTATGCTGCGTACTTCCACAATATTTGCAGTGATACCTGCCGCAGGTGTGCCTACCGACATGCCCAGAGCCGTTATTGGTACTGCTATTTTATTTTTACCGTCAATAATATAACCCTGCTCTTTAGCGCCGCGTACCCAATGCGGTACCATTACTTCTTGTAAGTAAACTTTATCAAAGCCGTAACCATCCATCAGCTTTTTGCTCCACTCTACAGATTTTGCTGCACCTGCCGAGCCGCTTAAACGCTGGCCTATTTTTTTACACAGGTAGCGCAGGTTTTCATAGCATTGGCCATTAACCAGGGCCTCATCGTAAAACTTACGGATCTGCAAAGAATCTTGCGCTTGCGACGCCAGAGTTGTTACTAATAAAACGATGGAAAGGAGGAGGGCTTTTTTCATGATAAGATGCGTTTAAGCAAATGTAATATTTGCCACGCATTTTAGCATATGTCTTATGATATTTTATCCCAGCTTAACCCGGCATTTTTTGCCTGGAAAGCTAAGTTCAGGATCTGATTTTCGGGAGCAGTCAGTTGCGGGTCTTTCTCAAATATTTCGATAACGAGGTTTCGTGCTTGCTGTAATATTTCCTGGTCGGTGGTTAAGTCGGCAACTTTTAAGTCTAATACGCCGCTTTGCTGGGTGCCTTCGATGTTACCGGGGCCGCGCAGCTGCATATCAATCTCCGCTATCTCGAAACCGTTATTGGTTTTTACCATAGTGTTTAAACGGATGCGGCCATCGTGGCTCAGCTTTTCGTTACTCATCAAAATACAAAAGGATTGCTCGGCGCCACGGCCAACCCGGCCACGTAACTGGTGCAATTGCGAGAGGCCAAAACGCTCGGCATTTTCAATGATCATTACAGATGCATTGGGCACATTCACACCTACCTCTATCACGGTGGTGGCTACCATTATCTGCGTTTCGCCTTTTACAAAACGCTGCATTTCAAAATCTTTTTCGGCGGCCTTTAATTTGCCGTGCACTATACTGATACGATATTGCGGCAACGGAAACTCGCGCGACATGATCTCGATGCCGCTCTCCAGGTTTTTAAGGTCCAGTTTTTCGCTTTCTTTTATCAGCGGGTATACTACATAAACCTGTCGCCCTTTGGTAATTTCGTCTTTAATAAAACCAAACATGCGCAGGCGCCGGGCTTCGTAATAATGTACGGTTTTGATAGGTTTGCGGCCGGCTGGGAGTTCGTCAATTACCGAGATGTCTAAATCGCCGTACATGGTCATGGCCAGGGTGCGGGGGATAGGGGTGGCCGTCATTACCAAAATGTGTGGCGGCACCACATTTTTTCGCCATAATTTCGCTCTTTGTTCAACCCCAAAACGATGCTGCTCGTCTATCACCACCATGCCCAGGTTTTTATATTGCACTTTGTCTTCAATAAGCGCGTGGGTGCCTATCAGGATATTAAGCGTGCCATCTTCCAGTTTCTCGTGGATAACCTTTCGGGCTTTGTTAGGTACCGATCCGGTAAGCAATGCCACCTCTATAAAATCATCGCCCACTAAACTTTTGATGGTTTGGTAGTGCTGATTAGCCAAAATTTCGGTAGGGGCCATAATGCAGGTTTGGAAACCATTATCGATCGCGATAAGCATGCTCATTAGGGCTACCACCGTTTTGCCGCTACCCACGTCACCTTGTAAAAGGCGGTTCATTTGTACGCCGCGCTGGGTATCTGTTCGGATCTCTTTCAGTACCCGCTTCTGTGGATTGGTTAACTCGAAAGGTAATTTATCGTGGTAAAAATCATTAAAGTAATGGCCTACCTTATCAAATATATTTCCTTTGAATTTTTGCGTGCGTGTTAATTTAGTTTTTAATAGCTTTAATTGCAGGAAGAATAATTCCTCAAACTTCAATCGGTATTGTGCCTCCTTTAACTGACTAGCATCGTTAGGCGAATGGATGTTGCGGTAGCTCTCCTGCCTGCCCGCCAGTTTAAATCGGTTGAGGATGTAGGCCGGTAAATTCTCGTGAATGTCTTTAGCGGTTTGCTCAAGCAAGGCCGCTATCAGCTTTTGTAGGCCTTTACTATCTAAACTAAATTGCTTTAACTTTTCGGTTGAGTTGTAGGCCGGCTGGAGGGTTAAGTTGCCTTTTTGCTGCGGAGCGCCCGGTAGATATAGATCCATCTCAGGGTGGGCCATTTGGGCCTTTTGGTTAAAGAACCCCGGCTTGCCAAATATCACATACACCTTACCTGGGATGAGCATCTTCTCGGCCCATTTGATCCCCTGGAACCATACCAGTTCAATGGTGCCGGTATCGTCATTAGCTTGTACTACTAAACGCTTGGTCCGCTTTTCGCCAATAAGTTCTTTTTTTGTTACCCTTGCAAGCACCTGTACGTAGGGCATATCGGGTTGGATATTTTTTATCTTGTAAAACCGGGTACGGTCTATATATTTATAAGGGAAGTGCCTTAGCAGGTCTTCAAAATTGTTTATCTGCAATTCCTTTTTAAGCACATCCGCACGGGCTATGCCTACACCTTTTAAATATTCAATGGATGTTTGAAAATGCTGATTGTTCAATTTCTACTCAGATCAGGGCTTTAAAGCAATTACAGAGATCTCTACATTAACACCTTTTGGCAGGGCCGATACCTGCACGGTTTCGCGCGCCGGGAAATCAGCTGTAAAGTATGAACCATATACTTCGTTAACTTGTGCAAAGGTTTGCATATCTGTTAAAAAGATGGTGGTTTTAATAATGGCATCAAAGCCTATACCGGCCTCAGTTAGTATAGCTTTAAGGTTTTCCATAACCAAAGTAGCCTCGTCGGTAATGCCGGTGGTGATGATCTCGCCTGTTTTTGGGTTAGCCGGAATTTGGCCGGATACAAAAAGTAAACCGTTGGCAGCTACTGCCTGGCTATACGGGCCTATTGGCGCAGGTGCATTATTGGTATTGATGATGGTTTTCATGATAGTGTTTGTATTATGAAATTACTTTTTTAGAATGAACCACTGGATAAGTTTCCAGGTAATGCCGGCCAAAAACATAGTGATGGCAATGGCATTTATAACATGCATAACCTTTAGGTTAAAGCTGGTGGGCCTGTTTGGGTCTTTTTTTCTAAAGAAGTACATAACACAAATTTAATAAAAAAAGAAAGCCCCCCGAGTTATTCGGGGAGCTTTTTAAATAATATTTTATTTAGATATTATCTTTGTTTGAAAGCAACACGACGGTTAGCAACACGTCCTTCTTCAGTTGAGTTATCAGCAATCGGGTTAGTTTCACCGTAACCTTTAACTTTTAATTTTGATGCAGCAACACCAGAGTTAACTAAGTAAGTTTTTACAGAGTTAGCACGGTCACGTGATAATGATAAGTTGTGAGCAGCAGTACCTTCAGATGAAGCGTAACCGTCAATCTCAACAGTTTTACCAGATGAACGTAAGTCGGCTGAAGTAGCATCTAATACTGGGTAAGAAGAAGTTCTTAATACCGAGCTATCAAATTCAAACTGGATGTTTGAGTAAGCAGCAGCAGTTGATGCAGCAACAGCTGAATCAGCTTTAGGGAATACGATAACGCAACCAGAACCGTCAACAACGCTACCAGCAGGGGTATTAGGGCATTTGTCAAATTGATCAGATACACCGTCACCATCAGAATCTTTCTTAAGATCAGTAACTGCGTTTTCAACGTTAGTTACACGGCCTTTAAGAGCTTCAACTTCTTGGCGTAAGGCTGCATCGTATAATTCGTCGTACATCATAGCAACCGGGTTAACCCATTCTAAACTCGGCTTTGATTTCGAACCTAAAGTGAATTCTAAACCACCGTAACCGTATGAGTAGTGATCTTTAGAGTTTCGTGCGTTTTTAACGCCATCAAAGTTGCCACCATCAATAAAGTTCTGAGTGTAACCAAAGTTTAATGCAACTACGTCACTTAAGCGGAATTTAACACCAACACCAACTGGTACTACAAATTCTCTAACGTACCTGTCAATGCCTGGTGCACCACCGGCAACACCATCTTTGTAGTTAAAAGGAACGCCAGCACTAGTTACACCTGTAGGGTTGTACATAGCTAAACCAGCACCTGCATTGATGAAAAAGTTAACAGAGTTTTTACGACGAATAAAGTCGATAGTTGCAACGTTAACAACACCACTTAAAGTAGCTTGGTAAAATTTAGTTGAGTACATACCCGGGTTACCAGCGATGCTGCTGTTATCGCCAGATACTTTACCACCACGTACATCTAATTGTAAACCAAAGTTGTGGCCTAATTGATCACGTACAGAGATACCGTAACCTAATTCGATGTTTTTGTTTCTGAAGTCGTTACCACCACCAGTTGCAAGAACTTGTGAAGTTGCGCCAACGTTTAAACCGATGCTCCAGGTTTTGTACTGACCTCTTCCGCCAAATACTTTAGCGGTAGTTACTGTTGATGACATTGTTGTGTCTGCCATGGTTTTGGTGGTAACGGTTTTAGTGCTGTCTGTTTGCGCACTTACCATACCAGCAACCAGCAGAGAAGCAAATGATAATGCTACTGATTTCTTTAATGTAGAGTAATTCATAGTTTTAAGATTAAACGATTTAATTGTGATTTTTTTCAAAATTAGTAATTATGTTTGAAACAAATACCAAATTTTGTTCCAAAATTCACAATATCTACTACAATCAGTAGTAATAATTTGTTTTTTTTTAAATCATTATTGTATAGTCCATGAAATATCTACCTCTTAACGAACAGTTATTTACAAATAATAGAAAAAATTTCGTTTCGCGAATAAAATCCAACTCAATAGCTATATTTCACTCCAATGACGAATATCCAAGAAATGGCGACCAAAACTTCATTTTTAAGCAAAACCCCGATTTTTATTACCTCACAGGCATAGATCAGGAGCAAAGCATATTGGTTTTGTATCCCGATTGTCCTAATCAGCAATACAAAGAAGTACTTTTTTTAAGACAAACTAACGAACATATTGCCATTTGGGAAGGACACAAGTACACTAAAGAAGAAGCACGCAAAGCATCGGGCATCCAAAACATATATTGGTTACAGGAATATGATGCCATTTTGCATACTGTAATAAACTATGCAGATAATATATATATCAATACTAATGAGAACGATAGGTATGCACATACAGTACCCTATCGCGACCTGAGGATGCTGGAAACCCTGCGCCAGAAATACCCGCTACATCATTACGAAAGATCGGCCCTTATACTGCGCGATCTGCGTGTTGTGAAATCGGAAATTGAGGTAGAACTTACCCAAAAGGCATGTGATATTACAAGAGACGCTTTCATCCGCGTACTAAAATTTGTACAGCCCGGCGTAGCCGAGTACGAAATAGAGGCCGAAATAACCCATGAGTTTTTAAAACAGCGTGCAACAGGGCATGCTTACAACCCAATTATAGCATCGGGCAAAAAC
The DNA here is from genome assembly GCF_034345625.1 of Mucilaginibacter sp. 5C4. Taxonomy (NCBI): domain Bacteria; kingdom Pseudomonadati; phylum Bacteroidota; class Sphingobacteriia; order Sphingobacteriales; family Sphingobacteriaceae; genus Mucilaginibacter; species Mucilaginibacter sp. 5C4. The sequence goes on from NZ_CP133775.1 coordinate 793,684, forward strand.
GCTATTGTACTACATTATATAGAAAACAACGAGATTTGTAACGATGGCGATGTGATTTTGTTTGACTGGGCTGCAGAATACGCCAACTACAATGCCGATATGAGCCGCTCTATCCCCGTGAATGGCCGTTTTACCAAACGCCAGCGCCAGGTGTATGATGCTGTATTGCGTGTATTTCGCGCGGCAAGTAAAATGATTGTTGCAGGTACGGTTTGGAACGAATATCATGACGAGGTAGGCAAAATAATGACAGGCGAACTGATAGACCTGGGCTTATTATCAAAACATGATGTTGATAAGCAGGACACCAAAGCGCCTTTATATAAAAAGTATTTTATGCACGGTACATCGCACCACCTGGGGTTAGATGTGCACGATTTTGCAAGCCGCTACAAACCGTTCGAGGTTGGTAACATCCTTACCTGCGAGCCGGGCATCTACATCCCCGAAGAAGGCTTGGGCATCCGTTTAGAAAACAACATCCTGATCACCAAAGATGGTAACCACGACCTGATGGCGCATATCCCTATTGAGGCGGAGGAGATTGAAGAGTTGATGAACTCGAAATAGTGAGTGGTTGATTGGGTGAGTGGTGATTTGTTAACCATTAACTCAATCAATTTAATTTAACTAATCACCCAACATAGTTGGATGCGAACTGATAAATGTTAAAGTCATGATTAACTAAAGCCTTGGCAATATCCTGCTGAAGTTTTCGCTTATCTATCCCCATCATTTTATTTTGCTGGATAATGTTGTAAACCTTTTGGGTGAGCAGCAGCTCGCGGCGGGTGTTTTTGGTTTTTTGGTTGGATAATATAAAATCGGTGATGGCGTCTATCCCCTCGTTTTTGGAGGCCACCGTTTTAAATATGGGCAGCTTGCCGTCCTTACTTTGCTGTAATATCTTTTTAAGGTTGTTGATGAACAGGTCGGCGCCATCCCTGTCGGCTTTGTTGATGATAAAGGCATCGGCAATTTCCATCAATCCCGATTTGATATTCTGGATCTCATCGCCCGCTTCGGGCACCAGCATTACAAAAGTCAAATCAGCTAAGCCGGCAACTTCCACTTCTGATTGGCCTACACCAACGGTTTCCACAATAATGTGGTCAAAGCCGGATGCGCGTAGTACATCCGTCATCTCGATGGTTTTGGCAGATAACCCACCCAACGAACCACGTGTAGCCAGTGACCGGATAAAAACATCGGGGTGGTTAAAGTGCGAGGCCATGCGGATGCGGTCGCCCAGTAATGATCCAAAGTTAAAAGGTGACGTTGGGTCTATAGCCAGTACGGCTACTTTTTTACCTTGCTGTACTAGGTTATTAATAATGGCATTTACCAGCGTGCTTTTACCTGCGCCAGGCGGGCCGGTTATACCTATAATAGGTGTATGTATATTAAAGGTAAGGCTTTTTAAAAGTTGGGTGCTGCCGGTAAGGTTGTTCTCCACTATGGTTAACGCCCGCGCAACCGATCTAAAATTGGTGCAGGTGGGTGTTATATAGGATGTGGATGCAGGCATTTGTCAAAGAAACAAAAATACACGTTAATTAATCAAGCCATAATAATATAAATGGGCAAGCTTAGATAATTATATTTGCAGTACATATAACTTATATATACTTAGTTTGAATTGCATACTCATAAGCCGGACCGATGCCATAGGCGATGTGGTACTTACCTTACCAATGGCGGGGTATTTAAAAGAACTTTATCCGGCTGCCCGCATCTTGTTTTTGGGCAAGTCCTACACTGGCTCGGTAATCAAATGTGACAAATTTGTAGATGAGTTTGTGGATTATACGGAGTTGCTGAAACTATCTGATCAGGAACAAACGACTTTCCTCCAGCAAAAAAACATTGATGCCATTGTGCATGTATTCCCTAACAAGCATGTGGCCAAATTGGCAAAGCAGGCAGGGATAAAAACAAGGATAGGTACCACCAACCGTATCTTCCATTGGTTTACTTGCAATAAACTGGTAAAACTAAGCCGTAAAAAATCTGATCTGCACGAGTCGCAATTAAACCTGGTGCTATTAAAGCCTTTAGGCTTAAAAGAAATACAACCCCTGCCGCAGGTAATAGCTCATACAAGTCTTAAACCCACTTTGGAATTACCTGCAAAATTTGAGGCTTTATTTGATAAAGAAAAATTCAATTTGATCCTTCACCCAAAATCTCATGGCAGCGGGGTGGAGTGGGGGCTTTGTAATTGTAAGAAACTGGCCGATGCCTTGCCGGCAAATAGCTATAAAATATTCATCACCGGATCTGATAAAGAGAAGGAACTGCTAACCCCCTGGATAAAAACTTTGCCTGCCCATGCGGTAGATGTTACCGGTACCATGTCGCTTGACGAGTTTATTGCTTTTATAAACCGTGCAGATGGCCTGCTGGCATCCGGCACCGGGCCTTTGCATGTCGCGGCGGCGTTGGGGATTCATGCTTTGGGGTTGTTCCCGTCGGTAAGGCCTATTCATCCCGGCAGGTGGGCACCGTTGGGCAAAAAGGCTGAATATTTAGAAAGTGGAAATGGCGATTTGGAAAGTATTTCGGTAGATATGGTTGCGGCAAAAATTAATAACTGGAAATGAGCAAACCACGCGTTTTAGTAACACTCGATTCGCTGCGGTACCCAAATACTGGGCTGTATAGCTTTGGTAAAAGTTTGGGTAAGGCTTTGTTAAAGCATAACACACAGTTTGATCTCGATTACTTTTTGTACCCCGGCAGCAACACGGGTTTCGAGGAAGAGGAGGTACACAAAACCTATCTTAAAAAGTACAACAAGTTCTTTTTCAGCAATAGTAATAAGGTGGATCTGTTCCACTTTACCGACCAGTTCTCGCGGCTTAAACCCAAAAAGGTACACAGCGGCAAAAAGATCCTGACCATACACGACATTAACCAGGTACACGAAAACGTAAGCCCGGAGAAACTTAAACTGTACCTGAAAAAACTTGGCGAGCGCATTAACAAGTGCGAGCGCATAATTACCATATCAAACTTTACAGCTAATGATGTGCTGCATTACTATCCCCACATCGCTCATAAAATAAGTGTGATATATAATGGTGCGGATAAACTGGTACTGAAAGATGAACACGCACCTGCCTACATCCCGCAGAAACCGTTTTTATTTACCATCGGCATTGTATCTGCAAAAAAGAACGCGCACGTGTTGCCTACTTTGCTTGAGAATAATGATTTGGAACTGGTGATAGCAGGTATCAAAACACCTTACGAGGCCGAGGTAATGGCACAAGCCAAAAAGTATGGTTGCGACGACCGCGTGAAAATTATAGGCCCAATAAGTGACGACGACCGCGCCTGGTATTATAAAAATTGTGAGGCCTTTGTTTTTCCATCCATCGCCGAGGGTTTTGGTTTGCCGGTGATAGAAGCCATGCACTTTGGCAAGCCGGTTTTTTGTTCAACCCGTACATCGTTGCCCGAAATTGGAGGAGATGCCGCTTATTATTTTGACAATTTTGACGGAGAGGCTATGCAGCAGGTCTTTAAAAATGGCATGACTGATTTTAAAGAGCATAATCGCTCAGCCAGAGTCATGGCGCATTCCGAAAAATTCAACTGGGATAATACCGCCATACAATATCTGCGTTTATACGAGGAAGTGTTAGGCGTTTAAGCTTACTTTTTACCCTTTAGCTTCCTGATCTTAAACCTCAGCCATATTTTAAAGCCAAAGTTTTTTAGGATGAGGGATGGCTTGTCCCGCTCAAAAATCCTATCGCGCGATTGACCCGAAACGCCCGTATCGGCAAAATGGGCTATTACATAATTATGGTGTACAAATTTCAGGTCCTTATCGCCCAAGGCCTGCATGTTCAGCGCGAAATCGGCAGATGACCTATACTTTAAATTATAGGCGTACCGCTCAAAAACAACTTTTGGATAAATAATAGATTGCTGGATAATGCCATGTTTAGCCAGGTAATAGTCAGACACGGGGCCGAGTGGCTCTAACCCGCGGGTAAGCACACTGCCATAGTAAACAAAATTAGGGTTAGCCAACTCCAAAGCCATGGCCGAGAAATCCGGCAGCAACTCATCATCCGCACCTAAAAAATAGATCCATTCGCCTTTGGCCTGGGCAAGGGCTTTGGTCATCGCATCATATATGCCGCTATCGGGCTCGCTTTTCCAATTAGTTATTTTGTCTGTATTTGCTTTTAAGATCTCTTGTGTGCCATCGGTGCTGTTGCCGTCAATTACGATCAACTCCAGGTTTGGATAGGTTTGCATAAAAACGCTGTCGAGGCAGGTTTGCAGGGTTTTTGCAGCGTTGTAGGTAACAACAATTATGCTTAGCAGGGCGTTATTGGTTTCCGCGGGATTAATTCCGTGTTTTTCATTTACCATCGGTACTATTGCTTAAATTAGCGGCATAGCATTATGCATTTGCAAAGTAAGTCCATTTAAATAAAATTCCTGTTGAAAATATTATTTGATCATCAATACTTTTCTACTCAAAAATACGGCGGCATTACCCGTTACTTTGCAGCATTAAACAAGGGCCTCAACAACCTCCCCGGGATTTCAGGTCAGATCGGAGCACTATATTCCGAAAATGCGTACCTGCCCAAAGGTTTATTGCCATTAGATAATGTAATCGGAAGAAAAATCTTCAATCGTCACAACAACCGCCTTTTTCGCTGGAATAAGCGCTATTCTAATTACCTCATTAAACAAGACAATTACGATGTTTTTCATCCAACGTATTACGACACCTATTTTTTAGACATCATAAAAAGGCCATTCGTAATCACGGTTCATGATATGATCCACGAAACGCTGCCCGCGTTATTTCCAGATTCGGCAGCGGTAATTGCACGGAAAAAGCAACTGATAGAAAAGGCGAATGCGCTTATCGCCATATCAGAATATACCAAACAGGAGATCATTAGGTATTATCCACATGCCGTAGCCAAGATCACGGTAGTTCATCATGGCTACATTTTAAACCCGGTATCTGCAAGCGCGTTGGTATTACCAGAAAAATATATCCTGTTTGTGGGCGACCGCGCGCACTATAAAAACTTTACAACCTTTATTAAAAGTATAAACGGTTTGTTGCAGCAGGACAAAAGCCTGCATTTGATCTGCGCTGGTGGTGGCTTGTTCAGTAAACAAGAGCAAGAAATAATATCGGGCTTTAACATCGCTGCGCAATGCCAACAACTTACGGTAACCGATGCCCAGTTAAAACAATTGTACACCCAGGCCACCGTTTTTGCTTTCCCATCATATAAGGAAGGGTTTGGCCTACCGTTGCTGGAAGCTTTTGCCAATTACTGCCCGGTAGTGTGCAGTAACGCAAGCTGTTTCCCCGAGATAGCCGGAGATGCCGCTTTGTACTTCGACCCGATGGATGAGGCATCTGTTAAAAAAACAGTAGCACAAGTTTTAAATGACGACGATACCCGCAAATTACTTATTGCAAAAGGCCGGCAACGCTTGCAACGCTTTACTTTTGATAACTGTGTTGATAATACCATACAGGTTTACAAGACGTTATTAAAAAGCGTTTAACTATACATGGCCAAATTTGTATAATTTTGCACCTTAACTTTTTAAATGAAGACTTACTTCCGGTTATTATCTTTTGCAAAGCCAATTGAAAAGTTTGCAATACCATATATCCTTACTACTCTGTTTGCCGTAATATTTAGCACGCTAAACCTTGCTTTGGTGGCGCCGTTGTTAACAACACTATTTGCCAATAATCAAAGCCACGCGGTTATGCCACTGGGTGCTAAACCTGCGCTTATAGATATCATGGCCACCTTTAATTATTATGTGCGCTATGCCATTAACAATTATGGTACAGGTGGGGCTTTAAAGTTTGTTTGTGGTACCATTGTAATATCGGCCTTGTTAGGTAATTTTTTTCGTTACCTGTCGCAGCGCATTATGGAGAACTTAAGGGTATACACCCTTTTAAACCTGCGCCGTACCGTATTTAATAATGTAATGAACCTTCACCTTGGCTTTTTTAGTAACGAGCGTAAGGGGGATATTATCTCCAAAATCGCCTCAGATGTGCAGGTGGTACAATATTCGGTGACCGGCACTTTACAGGTTGTTTTTAAAGAACCTTTAACACTTATCACCTTCCTGGCAATGCTGTTCCTGATCTCACCAAGCCTAACGTTGTATTCATTTTTGATCATTCCGTTCTCGGCATTTATTATTGCCCGCATTGTAAAACGATTAAAACAACAGGCCGTAGCATCGCAGCAAACCTATGGCAACATGATCAGTTACCTGGATGAAGCACTTTCGGGCATCAAAATCATCAAGGCTTTTAATGCCACGGGTTTTATAAAAAACAGGTTTGATAGCGAGAATAAAAAGTATTCGGAAATTACAAAATCTATGGCGCGCAGGCAGCAGCTGGCCTCACCGGTATCGGAGTTTTTGGGGATATGTATGGTTGCCGGAATTGTTTTGTATGGAGGTAATTTGGTTTTAAATCAAACATCACCATTGAAACCCGCAGAATTTATTGCCTTTATTGTATTGTTTTCGCAGATCCTCAGGCCCGCTAAAGCCATTTCAGATTCGTTCAGTAACATACACCAGGGTATTGCCGCCGGCGAGCGTGTGTTGAGCCTGATAGACGAAAAGCCTACTATCATTGATGCACCAGATGCATCAACCATAAAAGATTTTACCGAGGCTATCCGTTTCGAGGATGTATCGTTTGCCTACCAGGAAAAGGCGGTGTTATCACATGTAGATCTTGTTGTGCCAAAGGGTAAAACCGTGGCGCTGGTTGGCCCTTCGGGTGGTGGTAAATCTACCATGATGGATCTGATCCCTCGTTTTATGGATCCGCAAAGCGGGCGTATTACAATTGATGGGCACGATATTAAAGGTGTAACAGCAGACTCGCTGCGCGGATTGATGGGCGTGGTAAACCAGGAATCGGTTTTGTTTAATGATACCATTTACAACAACATCGCTTTTGGTAAACCCGGTGCTAGCCCTGCTGATGTAGAGGCTGCCGCACGTATAGCCAACGCCCATAATTTTATTTTAGAGGCCGAGAACGGTTACGAAACTAACGTGGGCGACCGCGGAACAAAGCTTTCCGGTGGCCAGCGCCAACGCATTTGTATAGCCCGAGCGGTGCTGACTAATCCACCAATAATGCTCTTAGACGAGGCAACATCGGCGCTTGATACTGAATCAGAAAAATTGGTTCAGGATGCCTTGAACAACCTGATGAAGAACCGTACATCGCTTATTATTGCCCACCGTTTAAGCACCATTCAAAATGCGGATATAATTGTGGTATTAGAGAATGGTAAACTGATAGAGCAGGGCAACCACCAGGAACTGATCAATAAAAATGGCTTGTATCGTAAGCTGATAGATATGCAAACCTTTAACGAAGGATAAATTAGGGTTTCTTATTAAGCTTATCTTTAATATATTGCCAGTCGCGCATTAATAAACCTTCGGGCATGGGGTTATTCCGTTTTTCTGTTTTGGCTATATACTTTTTAGCCTTGCGCAGTAAAAACTTATCTCTAACCGGTGCAAACGGGTTAAACCCAAGCTTACCCTTTGTAAACAAATGCAGGAAGTGGCCGTCGCTGTAAAAGTTATAGCCTAACTGGTCGGCAATGGCTATTAAAGTAGCTTCATTGTAAAATGCGATATGCTGGCCGGTCTCGGTAGCAAAATATGCCCAATCTTCAAGTTTTTCAATTTTACCGGGCTGTAACTCGGTACTAAATAGTAAGCTGTCCGAAAATTCAAGCATCTTTTTTATTTGCGGTATCGGGTCGGGTAGGTGCTCAAAAACCTCAAACGCGGTAACCATTTCAAAGCGCGTGTTTGCGGGCAGGTCAGTCAAATCAAAATATTCAGCAAACAAGTTTTGGGCGTAAGGGTCGGTATGGTAAAAATTAAAACCTTTATCGCGCATAAGGCGGGTAAATAAACCATAGCCGCCTGCGTAATCCAGAAAGGTGCCTTTGCTATCAAAGTTATTTAAAAGTAGTTTGCTAACCCGCCCGCTTAAATTAATATTACGATACGGCAGGCCAACATCAAGCTTGGTAATGGCAGATGAGTAGGCTTCGTCGAGCCAGTAGGCCTCCTCGGTTTGGATGAAGCCCGTTTGGTTACAACGGTAGTATTTTACATCGTATTTGCCCAGTACCCGGGCTGTAAAAAGGAGTGTGGTATCGCCGCCGGTTATTTTGCTTTGCATTTTTTAAAGATGCAACTATTATTCTTAATGTAAAAAAACAACATACCCTTTCGTTTAAGTAATATGCTGCATTTGCAGTAAATTGCGCCAATTAAAACGCTATGCCTATACCCATTATATTTTTCCATTATGGCAACCCGGCTTACTTAAAATATAGCCTTAAACAAGCCCGGTATTTTAACCCGGAAGCTGACATTTATTTACTGGGCGACGATAAAAACAACCGCTGTTCGTTTGTAACACATATACAGGCAAGCAAATACGTAAAAGATACTGAGGCTTTTACAAGCGTATATCAGCACAATAACACCAACGAAATACACTACGAGTTACATTGTTTTTTGCGCTGGTTTTATGTACGTGCTTTTTGCCGGGGACATAATATAGAGCAATTTATATACCTCGATTCGGACGTGTTGTTGTATCAAAATGTATCTGATATGGCAATTTATTTTAGAAATGCAGCCATTGCAAATACTTGCGAAACCATGGGTATGCCAGCATTTACTTATTTTAACAGCTATAAAGCAATAGATAGTTTTTGTGATTTTTAATAGACGCTTACACTACAAACGCCGGTTTAGCAAGGCTTAATGAGTTTTACGCTCCCTTTTCCGCTGATCCCGAAATGATGGGCGGTGTTTGCGATATGACGCTGTTCCAATTTTATTTTAATGATCACCCTGCCGAAACACTAAAGATAGACCTGATGAATGGCGAGTTAGCCATAGATACATCCCTGCACAATGCTGATGGTTACGAAATGGAAAACGGTATCAAAAAAATTTACTGGCAAAATAACCTGCCCTTTTGCAAATTGGAGAGTAGTGGCAAGCTAATAAGATTTGCTGCATTGCACTACCAGGGCCACGAAAAATACTTAATGGCAAAGCATTACCTGGGTGGCGGCTATGCTATAAAAAGATTTTTAGAGATCCATGAGATAAAAGCGCGGTTTAAAAAGTTCAGGAGAGGTATTAAAGGGCTGTTTAAATCATAATATTTTGCCACAAAAATTATCTTTGCAACATGGATGCCCCCACTATATCATATAAAACCAAGTCGGCAGTATTGTTTATAGTATTTAACCGGCCGGATACTACCGACCGTGTCTTCGAACAAATTCGCGCAGCGCAACCATCGCGTTTATATGTAGCAGCGGATGGGCCAAGGGCACAAAAGGCTGGTGAAGATGTTTTATGTGAGCGAACACGCGCTATCACAGCAAAAGTAGATTGGCCCTGCGAGGTAAAAACGCTTTTTCGCGAGAGCAACTTGGGTTGCAAAAACGCGGTATCATCTGCTATAGATTGGTTTTTTAATAATGAGGAAGAGGGTATAATATTAGAGGACGACTGCCTGCCCAACCCGGATTTTTTCAGGTTTTGCGATGCGATGCTTGATAAGTACAGGGATGATACCCGCATCAGGCATATTGGCGGCGCTAACCTGCAGCATAGTAAACAATGGGGCGATGCAAGCTACTACTACTCCAACCTTACACACGTTTGGGGCTGGGCCGGCTGGCGCAGGGTTTGGAAAGATTACGATAAGGAACTTTCGCACTACCAGCCAGCCGATGTAAGAGCCAAGCTGGAAACTATTTTTAACGATCGCTTTGCGGTTGATACCTGGATGGAAATTTTCACCAAATTAAAAGCAGGCGAAATAGATACCTGGGATTATCAGTTGAGCTTTTTAAACTTCGTTAATAACGGGTTATCTGTTATCCCAAATGTCAACCTCATATCAAACATTGGCTTTGGTGCTAACTCAACCCATACCAGCGATGTTAATAATCCAAATGCGAACATACCATTGCAGGATCTTGGTGAGATAACCCATCCTGCTGATGTAGCGCCACAAAAGGAGGCCGATTACTATACCCTTAATATGGATTTTAATTTGGATTATCGCTGGATGCGCTATAACAAACCCAAGCGCAAATTAAAGCGGTGGTTGCAAGGCCTGTTCAAACAACAAAGCCACCCACCCCAACCGGGCGAATGGCTTTACAAAATCAATAGTTAGATCTTATTAGTTGAACTTAAACCCTAAGCCCAACGAGAATACCTGGTTGCGGTAATCTGGAATAGCCGAGTTGCCATTCGCGTAGTTTTTGTCGAGGTCGATAGCGTAACGGCCCCTTAGTTCCACATTGCGATTAAGGTTGATGCCTACACCAACAACGCCCGATATATAGCTTTTATCGCCACGGTAATTGTATTCAGATTCTGATATGATGTTAAAGCCATCATCGTAAGTATTACGGGTTGATGTGATGAATGTTAACTGCGGGCCTATTACAAAATTAAAGCCCGGCACCAAACGGAATTTGGCTAATAAAGGGATATCAACATAATTGGTACGTTGCTTAAATGTACCGTCGATAGTTTCGGCTTTGTAACCCTTTTGCGAAAACAAAATTTCGGGCGCGAATGATAACGGATAGGCAATAGGCACCTCAAAGGTTAAACCCGCGTGCCAGCCTGCAATAGTGCTGGTGCTAAAGTCTGAGTTATAAGCATCAACGGTATTGGAAAAGTTTACACCACCGGCAAGGCCAACTTTTGGCGTGTAAAAATCATCGCCACCACGCCTGTTATCATAACGTTGCACGGGGGCGGGTCGCCTTACTCCCCGGCGCTGGTAGCGGCGATCGTAACGTTGCGCGCTCACGGTTCCGGCAACGGTAATAAGGCATACGGCCATTAAGAGAAATTTTTTCATCGGTTCTGTTTTAAAGTGTTGCTGAACTACTGTGGGCTGGCCACAATATTTCCTGTTCGTTGATTTTTATAACCTATAGAGTGAAATCAGGGGCCAAGGTTTATTCGTATATCCAATATATATCTTTCTAAAGGCAAAACAATTAGCCGTAATTGAGATTTAAGCTACATTTGGATAATAATGAAACAGAAAAATTACATTACCTGCTGCCTCCTTTTAACGTTTAGCCTGCTTACCCAGGCAGTTTCCGCTCAAAATAAAAGTTTTATCACCACTATAACCGAACAAAACCGTTGGGTAGATTCGGTGTTCAGGAAGCTGACCCGTAAAGAAAAGATAGGCCAGTTATTTTACGTAAGGGCGCATACCAACAGGGGCAAGGCCTATGAAGATTCTGTTGCAACCATTATCCGCGACGAACACATTGGCGGCCTGGTGTTTTTCCAGGGCGGGCCGGTAAGGCATGCTAACCTAATCAACCTTTACCAAAAACAATCGCGCGTGCCATTGCTGATAGCTATGGATGGCGAGTGGGGCCTGGGCATGCGGTTAGATTCATCCGTATCCTACCCTTACCAAATGACTTTAGGGGCCATACAAGATAATACCCTCATCTATAAAATGGGGCAGATGGTTGCATATGATTTTAAGCGACTGGGCATGCATATCAACTTCGCACCCGATATGGATGTAAACAATAACCCCAATAACCCGGTGATCAACTACCGCTCGTTTGGGGATAATAAGTACAATGTTGCCAAAAAAGGGATCGCCTACTTTACCGGCATGCAGGATGCAGGCGTTATCGTCTTCGCAAAGCACTTCCCCGGCCATGGCGATACCAATGTGGATTCGCATTTTGCTTTGCCGCAGCTGCCATTTACCAAAGGCCGGTTAGATTCATTAGAAGAATACCCATTTAAGCAAGCCATTGAGGCAGGTATTAGCGGTGTAATGATAGCTCACATGAATATCCCGGCGCTGGATAGTACCAAGAATTTGCCTTCTACTTTATCCCGCCCGATAGTTACCGGGGTATTAAAAGATTCGCTAAGATTTAAAGGCATTGTAGCATCAGATGCCATGGAGATGCAGGGCGTAGTAAAAAATTTACCGAATGGCGAGGCCGATGTAAGGGCTTTTTTGGCAGGGAACGACTTAATAGAATTATCCGTCAATTCAAAAAACGGCGCGAAGCTTATTTTAAAAGCCATCAAAAAGAAACAGATCAGCAAAGAAGAATTTGATGCTAAGATCAGGAAATTGCTTGCCGCAAAGTACTGGGCAGGGTTAGCTAATTACAAGCCGGTATCACCAACTACCATCCCACAGGATATAAACCGCGCTGCCGCTGCCGAGCTGATCCAGCAACTGGCAGACGCATCGGTAACGGTAATAAAAGGGAGCGGCCAAACCATCCGCCAGGATCCTTTAAAGAAAACCGCGATTATTAGCATTGGGTTAGATAAGCCCACCGTTTTCCAGGTGGAGCTTTCTAAATGGTACCCCAACAGCATGATCTTCCACGTAGATAAAAACATGGGCGTGCCCGAAATGAACCGTATGCTTCAGGTACTAAAGCAGTATCCGCAAGTTTTTGTCAGCATCCACGATACCCGCACCCGCCCCGCCAGCAAGCTCGATTATAGTAATAACGTAAAGCTGCTGATATCTGAACTGGCCGCTAAGCCAAACACGGTAATGAGCCTTTTTGGCAATCCCTATACCATTGCAGGTTTGCCAGGCATCGAAAAAAGCACGGGCATAATTGTAGGCTACCAAAAAGAGGATGCTATGCAACGTTCGGCAGTGAAGGTGATAACAGGGTTGATAAAACCGGCAGGTAAACTACCGGTGAGTGTAAACGCGTTTTTCCCTACCGGAACGGGCGTAAGCTTTTAATCACTTGCTAAAGCTTTTTTAAAGGTGGTATCGTTGGCGTTAAGCACGCGGTAGTAAGCGTTATTGCCCCATTTAAAACGGGCGGCGTTGGCTTTCACCAATATTTTAATGGTTTCTTTTGATTGCTGCAGCTCTGCCGGGTTAATTTGCTTAATAGTTTGCAGCGCGTAGGCTATAAAGTTTTTCAGCCCCTCATCGCTCAGGTTGTACTGCTCAATAAAATTATCTGCAGTTGGGTATTTGGATAGAGCGGGTTGTAACCTATCAATAATGTAAGCGGTAAAAAGCTGGTTCTGCGCAAGCTGGCCTACCAGTTGAGTATTCTGTGCGGTATCGGCAGGTACAAAAACATCGGGCATTATACCACCACGGCTAAATACCTTGCGGCCTTTGGTGGTATGGTAGGTTGATCCTCCAAAAAAGGCACTATCACTTAAGTTGTTCCCTGCATTTAATAACTCGCCCTTGCGGATCCTGTTAAGCAGTTCGTTACGATAACTCGCCAAGCCGTTTGCATAAGATTTTTGGATCGACCTGCCCGACGGTGTGTAATATCTTGCCACCGTTAGGTTTATGGCCGTGCCATCTCCAAATGGGAATTGCTGTTGTACCAAACCTTTACCAAACGAGCGGCGACCTACAATAGTAGCCCTGTCCAGGTCCTGTAAAGCGCCCGCTAGTATCTCACTTGCCGATGCGGAGTACTCATCAATAATAACAGTCAGGTCGCCATTCTCATAACTGCCGGAATCTGTCGCGAAGTAATCTGTACGCGGCTCGTGGCTGCCTTTGGTGTAAACTATAAGTTTGCCTTTTGATAAAAACTCATCTGCCATACTGGTGGCAGTATTCAGGTAGCCGCCGCCGTTTCCGCGCAGATCCAGCACCAATTTTTGCATACCATTGGCCTTTAATTTTTTAAGGGCGCCCCTAAAATCGCTATCGGTGGTTGAGGCAAATTTGCTTATTTTAACATAGCCCGCGCTGCCAACGTTATAGGCGGCATCAAGGCTGCTTAAGCTTACACGATCGCGTTTTATAGGGAAATCTTTTATTTTTTTAAACCCATCGCGGCTTATGCCCAGGCTTATCTGCGTGTCCTTTTCGCCCCTGAATGTTTTGCTGATGTGCTGAATATCCAGTTTAGTGCCCGAGAATGGCTTGCCATCCACATTGATCACCCTATCCCCAACCATAACACCTGCTTTAGCAGCGGGGCCATCAGTATTAACCTGGGTAATAACCAAAGTATCGCGCAGCAACTGGTATTCTAAACCTATGCCGTTAAAGCCGCCTTCCAAACGTTCGTTAATGGAGCGAGCCTGTTGCGCGGGTAAGTAAACCGAATGTGGGTCGAGGTTTTGCAGCATATCGTTCACGGTCACACCCTCGATACTGTCAGTATTTACCGAGTCGACATACTTATTATTAACCAGGGAAAGTACGCGTGAAATTTTGTCTGGACCGGCACTTAGGCCAAGTTTGCGGCCTACCATATCGCCGTTAGTAAGAAGTATGCCGATACCTATTCCTATCAAAATTAATATCAGCGTCCTGAAAATTATACCCGCAGTTCTTTTCATGTGTAAATGGCTATTGCAAATCTAATAAATAGCGGCTATAGCTTATAATTTAGTTCATCTTCGTTGCTTTGATGTTTTTTATTCAATTTTGTTAAAATATTTATTGCCTCACCCTGCCCTCTCCAAAGGAGAAGGTTCAAAAGTTGAAGCTGAAGTCCTGTCCTTTGGAGAGGATTAGGTGAGGCTAAACATCAACCAAAATGGAAAGAAGTACCGAAAAAGACTCTAAATACAATGGCCTGGAGAACATGCCTTTGCTTGAGCTTTTGAAGAACATCAATAACGAAGATAAAACTGTACCATTAGCGGTAGAGCAGGCCTTGCCGCAGATAGAAGCGCTGGCAAAGATCACTACCGAGCGCATGCGCAAAGGCGGCCGCCTGTTTTACATCGGCGCGGGTACCAGCGGCAGATTAGGCGTGGTAGATGCATCGGAGTGCCCGCCAACATTTGGTGTGCCGTTTGATTGGGTAGTGGGTATTATTGCCGGTGGCGATACGGCCATTCGCAAAGCGGTTGAATTTGCCGAAGATAATACCACCCAGGCCTGGAAAGACCTGCAGGAATTTGATATCCATGAGGGCGATGTAGTGGTAGGCATAGCAGCATCGGGCACTACACCCTATGTTATCGGCGGTTTAAAAACCGCTAACGAGCATGGCATTGCTACAGGTTGCATTGTTTGTAATGCCGGCAGCCCGGTTGCCGCAACGGCCCAATACCCGGTAGAAGTAGTTACCGGCCCCGAGTTTTTAACCGGCAGCACCCGCATGAAAGCAGGCACCGCGCAAAAGCTGGTTTTAAATATGCTGAGCACAAGTGTAATGATACAACTGGGCAGGGTAAAGGGTAATAAAATGGTGGATATGCAGTTATCAAATGATAAGCTGATACAGCGCGGCACCAACATGGTAATGGCCGAAACCGGCCTGCCAGAAAGCGAAGCCGCCGCGCTGTTAAACCAATATGGGAGCGTACGTAAAGCAATAGACGCACATAATAAATAAATATGCAGGAGATTAGATGTGCAGATGTGCAAATATGCAAATGTGCAGGTGAGGAAAATAAAAAAGTCTCCCCTATCGGGAGAGGTTGGAGGGGGCTATGCACGAAATAGAACCATATTACCGCTGGCGGGATGATTATGTAGCATCAGAGGATGAGCATTCTCCGTTTTATGCTACGCAGTATAACGAGTTTGAGTTTGATAAGCAGGTATATAACTATTTGCTGCATCCGCAATGGGATTCATTCGGGTCGAACACGCTGTACCTTAAAGTTTTATACGTTGATTACGGCCGTGGGTACAGCATCATAGAGTTTATTGGGGAATGGAACGATGCCATTAACAATGATATTATGCTGATGAAGCGCGAACTGATAGAACTGATGATAGACCAGGGCGTAAACCAATTCATCTTAATAGGCGAGAATGTACTTAACTTCCATTTCTCGGACGATAGTTATTATGAGGAATGGTTCCAGGAGGTGGAGGATGGCTGGATAGCCGGCATCAATTTCCAGGAGCATGTGATCCGCGAGTTTAAAAGCGCCAACATTGACTATTACATTAACTTTGGCGGGCAGCTGGATGAACTGAACTGGCGCGCCTTAAAACCTATACAGGTATTTAAAATGGTAAAAGAACAGCTAACCAAAAGGCTTAACTAATTTCATCCCATTGTAAGCTTTATAAAAGCTACAACTTTATATGCATTGCTGCGTTTTTACTATATTCGTACAAATAATTTCTAAAAAATAAATGGAAACCAAAACTCAAAATTACGTTTACGAAAACGTAAGTTATGTAGAAAATCCCGAGGCATCCCGCAAATTTATCGCGAATGTGTTTTTATGGATGTTTGTTGCATTAGGTATATCGGCCCTTTGCACTTATACTTTTGCGTTTATACCCGAGCTATCGAGCATGCTGCGCGATCCGGCAACAGGTCGCAACAATATTTTCGGTACCATAACCATGTTCGCCCCTTTTATCCTCGTGTTGATATTATCAAGCCGCATTAGTAAAATGAGCATCGTAACTGCCGTTATTATGTTCCTGGCTTTTTCGGCCATTATGGGTGTAAGCCTTAGCTATATATTTTACCTGTATAACTTCGGTACCATATCAAGCGCGTTTATTACAGCATCTGTAGTGTTTGGTGTAATGGCAATAGGTGGTTACACAACCAATCAGGACCTTACCAAATTTGGTTCAATCCTGATCATGTTGCTTGTTGGCGGTATTATTGCAACCGTGTTAAACGTGTTCATCTTCCGCAGCAGCAGTTTCGACTTACTGATCAGTTATATATTGGTTGCTGTATTTGTAGGCTTAACCGCTTACGATGTACAAAAGCTAAAACGCATTGGTGCCGGTATCGAGTATGGCAGTGCCGAAGGTAAGAAGACAGCCATTATGGGTGCCTTAACCCTTTATCTTGATTTTCTTAACCTGTTCCTTTTACTGCTTCGCATATTTGGCGGCAATAGGAGATAAGCGGATTGTCTTATAAAATTGAAAGCCGTTTGCTATGAGCAGGCGGCTTTTTTGTTTTAGAGGTTCGGCTAAAGCCGGATTGTCTAATTTGTTATCTGCCCCATAAATGGCGCGGCAATGATTTTTTACAAGTTTGACTTGCCTGAAATTTCAAAGCTACTTCTCCCACATC
The DNA here is from genome assembly GCF_034345625.1 of Mucilaginibacter sp. 5C4. Classification (NCBI taxonomy): domain Bacteria; kingdom Pseudomonadati; phylum Bacteroidota; class Sphingobacteriia; order Sphingobacteriales; family Sphingobacteriaceae; genus Mucilaginibacter; species Mucilaginibacter sp. 5C4. Next base: position 810,828 of record NZ_CP133775.1, read on the forward strand.
AGGTACAATTGAGACGGGGTAAAATTATATCATTGCCGTTGGCTGAAGCTAACGGATTTCCAAGCGGAGCAAATCGGGCTTTATCCCAACACTTCAATTTATAAGCTTGCACTTTACAACATTATTATTCATATTTGTAACGCTTATGGAGAAAGACGGAGGGATTAGACCCTGCGATGTCTTGGCAACCTGTTACTTAACAAGGTGCTACATTCTACTCAACCAGCCAATTGGCGGATGGGACAGATAAGTGAAAGTCAATATAACACCCGGCTTTTCGAAATAAGTTTTTTTAGTATCAGGTAATTAGTATCAAGTATCAGGACCTTTTTCCTGCGCTGGATATTATGCTCACGTATCGAACTTTCGGTAATTGATACTTGATACTCGCTACTTGATACCAAACAATGGATATTAGAAAAGAACTACAGAAACGCATATTGGTTATTGACGGGGCTATGGGTACCATGATCCAGCAGTACGAGCTTACCGAGGAGGATTTTCGTGGGGAGCGTTTCCGTGACCATGCATCCGACCTTAAAGGCAATAACGACTTGCTGAATATTACCCGGCCGGATGTGATCAAAGCTATCCATGCTGAGTATTTAGACGCGGGTGCGGATATCATCGAGACCAATACCTTCAGTACACAAAAGATTTCACTGGCCGATTATCACCTTGAAGAACTTGATTACGAATTAAGCTACGAGGGTGCCCGCATAGCCCGCGAAGTGGCCGACGAGTACACCAAAAAAGACCCCTCGAAACCACGTTTTGTGGCTGGCGCCGTTGGTCCCACAAACCGTACGGCATCCCTGTCGCCGGATGTGAACGACCCAGGTTACCGCGCCGTTACATTTGATGACCTTGCCGAGGCTTATTATGAGCAGGTACGCGGTTTGGTAGATGGCGGATCGGATGTGCTATTGGTCGAAACCATATTCGATACCCTTAACGCAAAGGCGGCATTGTTCGCCATCGACCGGTATAAAAAAGAATGTGCAGCAGCGGGTAAAGATTATTTGGCTTTCCGTGATACCGGCGGTGTGATGATCTCGGGTACCATTACCGATGCATCTGGCCGTACTTTATCAGGGCAAACAGTAGAAGCTTTCTGGAACTCGATCAGTCATGCTAACCTGCTATCGGTTGGTTTAAACTGTGCTTTGGGTGCAAAGGAGATGCGGCCCCACTTAGAGGAACTCTCTGAAAAAGCAGGTGTATTTATCTCGGCCTATCCAAATGCCGGCTTGCCAAATGAATTTGGCGCGTACGATGAAACCCCGCACGAAACCGCACACCAGGTTGATGATTTTATCAAAGCCGGGCTGGTAAATATTGTGGGTGGTTGTTGCGGCACCACGCCGGATCACATCAAATGTATTGCCGATAAGGCCGCTAAATATTCCCCGCGTTTGATTCCCGAAATTGAGCCTTATTTGCGCTTAAGCGGCCTGGAAGCTGTAACTCTTACCCCCGAAACAAACTTTGTAAACATAGGCGAGCGTACCAACATCACCGGGTCGCCAAAATTCTCTAAACTTATCCTTGCCGAAGATTACGAGGCTGCCCTAACCGTTGCCCTGCAACAGGTAGAAGGTGGCGCGCAGGTCATCGATATCAACATGGATGAGGGAATGATCGATTCGGAAGCGGTGATGGTAAAATTCCTGAACCTGGTTGCAAGCGAACCCGATATTGCCAAGCTACCCATCATGATCGACTCTTCCAAGTGGACGGTTATCGAAGCCGGTTTGAAATGTTTGCAGGGGAAAGGTATCGTAAACTCTATTTCCCTGAAAGAGGGCGAGGAGAACTTTAAAGAATACGCCCGCAAGATTCTGAGCTATGGCGCTGCAGCCGTGGTAATGGCCTTTGATGAAACCGGCCAGGCCGATTCACTGGAACGCCGTAAAGAAATTTGTGGTCGCTGTTACAGGATATTGGTTGATGAAGTTGGTTTCCCGCCACAGGATATCATTTTTGACCCGAATATCCTGACCGTAGCCACCGGTCTGGAAGAACACAACAACTACGCGGTAGACTTTATTGAGGCTACCCGCTGGATAAAACAAAACCTTCCATATGCCAAGGTAAGCGGTGGGGTAAGTAATATATCCTTCTCGTTCCGCGGTAATAACGTGGTGCGCGAGGCGATGCACTCGGCATTCCTGTACCATGCTATTAAGGCCGGGTTGGATATGGGTATCGTAAACGCCGGGATGCTGGAAGTTTACCAGGAGATCCCGAAAGACCTGCTGGAACTTGTTGAAGACGTTCTGCTAAACCGCCGCGATGACGCCACCGAGCGTTTGGTCGAGTTTGCCGATACCATTAAAAGTAAGGGTAAAGAGATCGTGCGTGATGAGGAATGGCGCAAGAACCCGGTAGAGCAACGCCTATCGCACGCCCTGGTAAAAGGTATTATCGAATACCTTGACGACGACGTGGAAGAGGCCCGCCAAAAATTTGCCAAACCCTTAGAGGTGATCGAAGGCCCGTTGATGGACGGCATGAATGTGGTTGGTGACCTGTTTGGTGCCGGTAAAATGTTTTTGCCGCAGGTGGTAAAATCGGCCCGGGTAATGAAAAAAGCGGTGGCTTATTTACTGCCATTTATTGAGCTGGAAAAACAGCGCGTGATAGATGCAGGCGAAGATAGCAGCGGCAGCAGGGCCAACGCCGGTAAGGTTTTAATGGCCACTGTAAAAGGCGACGTACACGATATTGGCAAGAACATAGTAGGCGTGGTACTGGCCTGTAACAACTTCGAGGTGATAGACCTTGGGGTGATGGTGCCCGCCCAGCGCATTATAGAAGAAGCAATAAAGCAGGAAGTAGATATCATCGGCCTAAGCGGTTTGATCACCCCTTCGCTTGATGAGATGGTACATTTCGCTAAAGAGATGGAACGCCAGGGCTTTACTATCCCGTTAATTATTGGCGGTGCAACAACCTCGCGCATCCACGCTGCGGTAAAAGTAGCGCCGCATTACTCGGGCGCCGCCATTCATGTGCTGGATGCATCGCGCAGCGTAACCGTTTGCAGCAGCCTGATGAACCGCGATACCCGCGATGGCTACATCCAAAACATTAAGGACGAATACACCAAAGCCCGCGAAGCTCACGCCAACAAAAAAAGCGACAAGCGCTTTGTAAGTATTGAACAGGCACGCGGGCAAAAGTTCCAGATAGACCTCAAGGCGGTTGCACCTGCACCGGCGTTTTTGGGCACCAAAGTTTTTGATGCCTACCCGTTAGAAGAACTGGTGCCTTACATCGACTGGACGCCGTTCTTCCATACCTGGGAGTTGCGTGGCAGCTATCCTAAGATCTTTGCCGATAAGTTTGTGGGCGACGAAGCCAAGAAATTATTTGATGATGCACAGGCATTGATGAAACGCATCGTAGACCAGAAGTTATTGCGCGCAAGCGGTGTTATCGGTTTTTGGCCGGCCAACAGCGTGTGCGACGATATCGAATTATATACCGATGAAACCCGCCAGCATTTGCTGACGCGCATCCATACGCTTCGCCAGCAGAACGAAAAGGTTAAAGGCGAACCTTATTATGCGCTGTCGGATTTTGTGGCACCTAAGGAAAGCGGTGTTGCCGATTACTTTGGTGGCTTTGCCGTAACAACCGGGATTGGCTGTGATGAACTGGTTGCCGAATTTGAGGCAGATCATGACGATTACAACAGCATCATGACCAAAGCCATTGCCGACCGCTTTGCCGAGGCCTTTGCTGAAAAAATGCACGAGTTGGTACGTAAAGAATATTGGGGCTATTCGAAAGACGAGCAGCTTGCTACCGAAGAATTGATCAAGGAAGAATACCAGGGCATCCGCCCAGCACCGGGTTATCCCGCATGCCCGGATCATACCGAAAAAGCCACCTTGTTTGAAATATTAAGTGCCGAAGAGAACGCCCACATGCACCTTACCGAAAGCCTGGCCATGACACCGGCAGCAGCAGTAAGCGGCTTCTACTTCGCGCACCCGCAGGCAAGATATTTTGGCTTAAATAAAATAAGTAAAGACCAGATAGAGGATTATTCTGAAAGGAAGAACTTATCTGTGGAAACGGTTGAGCGTTGGCTCGGCCCAAACCTTAATTATTAAATAGAACGTCATTGCGAGGTACGAAGCAATCTCTTTAGGACAATTGTACACCTTGCATAAAGGACTTGCTTAAAGAGATTGCTTCGTACCTCGCAATGATGTAACGAAATAAAAGATTACAACCTACAATGAAAATAACGGAACACATTGCAAACGCCAACGGCAAAACACTTTTTTCCTTTGAGCTTATCCCGCCATTAAAAGGCCAAAGCATCCAGGGGATCTACGATGCTATTGACCCGTTGATGGAGTTTAAGCCGCCGTTTATTGATGTAACATCGCTGCGCGAAGATTATATTTATAAGGAGCACCAAACAGGTTTGCTTGAGAAACTGGCTTACCGCAAGCGCCCCGGCACTATTGCCATCTGCGCGGCTATCATGAACAAGTACAAGGTAGATACCGTTCCGCATTTGCTTTGTGGTGGTTTTACCAAGGACGAGACCGAGAATGGCCTTATAGACCTGCAATTTTTAGGGATTGATAACGTGCTGGTTTTACGCGGTGATGCCCGCCGTGGCGACGCTTCGTTTGTGCCAACACCCAATGGGCACTGCTATGCTACCGACCTGCTGCAACAGGTGGTGAACATGAATAACGGCGTTTACCTGCATGAACATTACGAGGGCATCCTGAAAACGAACTTCTGTATAGGAGTTGCCGGTTACCCCGAGAAACATTTCGAGGCACCAAACCTAAAAACCGACTTTAAATATTTGAAGCACAAGGTTGATATGGGCGCAGGCTTCATCGTAACCCAGATGTTTTTCGACAATCAAAAGTATTTCGACTTTGTGAACGGCTGCCGTGCCGAGGGTATTAACGTGCCGATCATCCCGGGCTTGAAACCTATCACTACTTCCAAACAATTGGTTAACCTTTCTAAAACCTTCCACATTGATATCCCCGAAGGATTAAGCGATGCGATCCAGGATTGCAAGGACGAAAAGAACGTAAAAGATATTGGTATCGAATGGATGATAGCGCAGTGTAAAGAACTGGTAAAATTCGGCGCGCCGGTGCTGCATTTTTATACTATGGGTAACCCCGGCCCAACAAAAAGGATCGCGGAAGCGATATTTTAGGGCTTTAAAAATTTGTCATGCTGAGCGATAGCGAAGCATTTAATCGCCGACATGCCTATTCAATATGCAAAGTTCAATAATAGATCCTTCGCTATCGCTCAGGATGACAAGTGAAAATACCCCACCATGTCAAACGAACGTGCGATAGCCGATTTGTCATGGTGAGCCTGTCGAACCATTGTAAAGCGGATAAGTCTTCGACAAGCTCAGACTGACATTATCAATAAATAAGAAAGGCCCGACATTAGACTGCCCCAAAAAAGGTAGACACTTACCGTCGGGCCTTTATTGTTATGTCGGGAGAGATTATTATATCCCTTCACCCTTCATTTTTGAAGCGGCAACTAATGCTTTATAAGCATTAACCACACCGCCAGTTTTTGATAGGGTTGTAAAATCAACCTTTTCGGTTTGGCTGCCCGGTTTTAAAACCATTAGGCCGGTTATAGGCGTGGCAGATGCCAGTATGGCTTGTTTAACCTGTTTAGCGGTTAATGTTGGGTAGTATTCCAAAATCAAAGCGGCAACACCAGCTGTAATTGGTGATGCAAAGCTGGTACCATCGGCAGTGTTAAATTCTGCGTCCATATTTACAGATGTTACTTTAACGCCCGGGGCAAATACATCCACATTCTTTTTACCGTAGTTGCTAAAGGTGCCTGCAAGTTTAGCATCAGCTTTATCGGCAGATGCCCCAACGCTGATCAGGTTATCGGCATCCATTGATGATCCATCCTCAAACATATCGTTCGGGAACTCCGGTTTGGTGTCCATATCCTGATTATCGTTACCCGATGCCTGGATCAACAATACATTCTTAGCTGCAGCATATTTAAAGGCTTCGTCAACCCATGCTTTATGCGGGGAGATCTTTTTGCCAAAGCTCATGTTAATTACACGTGCGCCATTATCAACCGCGTAGTGGATCGCGTTAGCAATATCTTTATCGTACTCGTCGCCGTTTGGCACCGCTTTAATAGCCATAATGCGCACGTTATCGGCAACACCGTCAATACCATATTTGTTATTGCGTACGGCGCCAATAAGGCCTGCAACGCCGGTACCGTGCTCGGCATCTGCAAATTTCAGGATGTTGCTGCCGTAAGGTTTGCCGTCTTTAACATCCGGGTCATCACCTACAATGCGTTTGCGTGCACCCAGGTCGGGGTTAACATCATTGTTCAGTTTTGCAAGGTATTCGCTCAGGTCGTTAATGATCTTGGCGTTGGTTTCATTGCCGCCTTCCTGCTCAAAAACAGAGGCCCAAACATTTTTACTTTGTGTAATGGTATCGCTTTTAGAGGTGATCTTAATCAGGTCGGCCTTTTTAAAAGAAGCATCACTTTTTAAGTTAAGGGCTTTTTTAATATAACCACTGGTCGCCATCAGCGCGTTCATCACGGGCTGCAGCTGCTGGATCTCGGTTTTTGATTTGGTTAGCGTAGCATCATGCTGTAGCTTCACCTTTTCCCAGTAAGCAAACTCCTTTTCGCTGCCGGCAGGGGCACTGGTCAGGTTCTCGTATTTGCCTTTAAGCCTGTTGTACTCGCGCACTTCCTCGGTGGTTTCGGTAAAATCGCATTTGCCACCGGGGCCGCCTAAAAAGTTCCAGCCGTGCACGTCATCAATGTAACCGTTCTTATCATCATCAATTCCGTTACCGGGAATTTCCTTGGTGTTGGTCCAAAGCACCGGTTTAAGATCGGCCTGCGCGGTGTCTATCCCGCTATCAATGGTTGCTATAACCACCGTTTTGCTTTTTTTGCCCTTAACAAATAAGTAAGCTTGGTTTAAACTGATGCCGTAATAGCCATCGGTTTTTAGGTCCATCAGGTGCCAGTTTTTTGGGAGTTCGGCAGCAGGTTTTGGGGCAACCTGCGCATTTGAATTAATGCTTAATAACAGGGCGGCGCTTAGTAATAGCCCCGTAATAGGTTTGAAAATTCTATACATGTTTCTCTTTAGTATTTATACTTGTTATTCATTGCCGTCGACTTTAGTCGACAGACTTGCCAATTTAGTTCAATGGCTTTAGCCAAAATTATTCGGCTAAAGCCACTATTATATTTCCATAATTCCGCCCCATAAATGGGACGGCAATGAAGTTGCTTAGTTTAATTACAGGTCAAATTTAATCCCCTGCGCTAAAGGCAACGTTTTAGAATAGTTTATAGTATTCGTTTGTCGCCTCATATAAACTTTCCAGGCGTCAGATCCGCTCTCGCGGCCGCCGCCGGTCTCCTTTTCGCCGCCAAAGGCACCGCCTATCTCCGCACCCGATGTGCCGATGTTAACGTTGGCAATGCCGCAATCAGAACCCGCGTAAGAAAGGAATGTTTCTGCCTCGCGCAAATTATTGGTCATGATGGCCGATGATAAACCCTGTGGAACGCCATTCTGTAACTCGATGGCTTCCTCGATAGTGGAATATTTGATCAGGTAAAGTATGGGCGCAAAAGTTTCATGCTGAACGATCTGGTAATGGTTCTCCACCTCGGCAATACATGGCTTAACATAACAGCCCGATGAATAAGCATCACCCTCCAGCTTGCCGCCTTCAACAGCAAACTTACCGCCTTCAGCTTTGCATTTTTCGATAGAATCAAGATATAATGCAACTGCATCCTGGTCTATAAGCGGGCCCATGTGGTTATTCTCGTTTAAAGGGTCGCCAATTTTGATCTGGCCGTAAGCCTTAACCAGTTTGTCTTTAAAAGCATCATAAACACTTTTGTGGATGATGAGCCTGCGCGTACTGGTACAACGCTGCCCGGCAGTACCCACCGCGCCAAATACAGCGCCAATGAGCGACATATCCAGATCCGCATTCTCGGTAATAATGATGGCGTTATTGCCGCCAAGTTCTAACAGGCTTTTACCAAGTCGCGCGCCAACAGCGGCGCTCACCGCTTTACCCATCCGGGTAGATCCGGTTGCAGATACCAACGGCACGCGGGTATCGTTACTCATTAGTTCGCCTATCTGGCGGTCGCCGATAATTAAACAGCTTACGCCTTCATCAATATTATTTCTTTTGAAAACTTCTTGCGCGATGTGCTGGCAGGCGATGGCCGTTAGAGGTGTTTTTTCTGATGGTTTCCAGATACAAACATCGCCGCAAACCCAGGCCAGCATGGCATTCCAGCTCCAAACCGCAACCGGGAAGTTAAAGGCGGATATTACGCCTACTATCCCTAATGGTTGGTATTGCTCGTACATGCGGTGCTCGGGGCGTTCGCTGTGCATGGTAAGGCCGTATAACTGGCGACTTAAGCCTACCGCGAAATCGCAAATGTCTATCATCTCCTGCACCTCGCCGTAACCTTCCTGCAGGCTTTTACCCATTTCGTAGGATACCAGCGTGCCCAGCTGCTTTTTATTCTCGCGCAGCGACTCACCAATCTGTCGTACAATTTCTCCACGCTTTGGCGCAGGTATGGTGCGCCAGGTTTTAAACGCTTTTTGGGCGGTTGCTACCACCGTATTATACTCATCCGCAGTAGCAAATGTAGCCGCCGCTATCTTTTTACCATCCGTTGGCGATACAATGTCTTTTACCCCGGCACCGGCGCTGCTGCCCCAGTTGCTGCCCGTACTAAAGGCATGGTTTATGTCGTTTATGTGTAAATGGTCAAGAATATCTTTTATTACTAAGCTCATAATTGGTACTTTTGTCAAAGGTAAAAATCTTTAGGGCAATTAATCAACTCATCCGCTGCCGCTTAAATGCTTTTCATTTATTATCAGCTATTTGTATTAACGCGTGTTAATAATGTTTGTATGTTGAAAACTTAATTGACTTAGGGATGCTTATTATTGTAATTTGAACTCATGTTTAAGCCTTGCGGATAAACATCCGCCGGGAAATATGGTGTTCTGCAAATAAACTTGAATGGAAGAAGAATTTGATTTTGGTTTTACCGAAGATCCAAAGTTTTCGGTAGAACGGTACGAAGAAATGATCCGCAATCATGACCAGTACTTTTTTGACGCCCAGGCGTTTGAGAACATTATAGACTACTACATAGAAAAAAACGACCCGGCAAAAGCCCTGCAGGTATCTGAGTATGCCCGCAACCAGCACCCGTTTGCCGCAGTGTTTTTAATTAAACAAGCCCAGTTACTGGTAGTTACCAACCGCGCGAGCGAGGCATTTGCAGCGCTGGATAAAGCCGCGATGCTGGAAGCGAGCGACGCGGATATCTACATCATTCGTGGTAACCTGTACGAGAGCATGGAGCGCAATATTGAGGCTTTAGAGAACTACGAAAAGGCACTTGACCTTTCGGAAGAAACCGACGAAATTTTATTGCACATTGCCTACGTTTACCAAAACATGGGCGATTATGATACCGCTATAACTTACCTTAAACTGTGCCTTAAACAAAACATGGAAAACCAGGATGCGCTTTACGAGCTTGCATTTTGTTATGATGTTTTGGATAACCAGGAGGAGAGCGTTCAGTTTTACCAGCAATATATAGATAACGAGCCTTACAGCTATGCCGCATGGTATAACTTAGGGAACGCGTATACCAAGCTTAGTTTGTTCGAGAAGGCTATTGACGCTTACGATTACGCTATACTGATCAAAGACAGCTTTGCATCGGCCTACTTTAATAAAGGTAACGCCCTGGTTAACCTGGAAAAATACGCCGAAGCCATTGAGGTGTACCGCCAGACGTTTGAGTACGAGCAGCCCAATGCGGATACTTATTGCGCCATAGGCGAGTGTTACGAAAAGCTGGAGCAAATGGACGAGGCGCGGTCGTTCTACAAAAAATCGGTTAAGATGGATCCTAAGCTGGCCGATGCCTGGTTCGGTATCGGTGTTACCCTTGATTTTGAAGAGCGCTACTTCGAGGCCCTGCATTTCTATAAAAAAGCGTTAGACCTTGATATTGCCAATGCCGATTACTGGTTTGCTATCGCGGATGCCGAGTACAAACTTGGCCACATGAAAGAGGCCGAGGACGCCTACGAAAAAGTAGTGGAACTAAACCCGCTTGATGTGGATGCATGGCTGGATTACTCCTCTATCATGTACGAGCAAAAGCGTTTGGTTGATGCCATTGAAGTGATCTCGCAGGCCATCAAAAACAACCCCGACGCGGCAGAGCTGTACTACCGCATGGTAGCATATCTGTTTGCCAAAGGCGAGTACAACGAAGCATTGAACTATCTGGAAATGGCCCTTGCGTCGGACCCGGAGAAGCACTACATCCTGTTTGACTACCTGCCCCAGTTGCAGGAGAACAAGGTTATAGTTGACATCATAAACCGGTATTGTAAATAAGAGATTAGGGAATGGTGATCAGAGATTAGTTTTAAATCGAATACAACAATTTATAAGTTAAAGGCCGGACGAATAACTCGTTCGGCTTTTTTGTTGGATGAAAAATCATTCCCTCCCGTGGGAGGGTTAGGTAGGGTTTTTCTCGCCAAGTTAAAATTGGGGTAATCTCCTCCCTGCCCTTACGCAATCCATCGCGCCCGTCCCCAAGGAGGGAATGATAAAATCATTGCCGTTGGCTTCAGCCAACGGATAACAGGTAGAAACTTCCCGACTTTAGCCAAACGATATTTTGGCTAAAGCCATTCTTGGCATGTTTCCTATTCCGTCCCTTAAAAGGGACGGCAATGAAGTACAGGCCTCTTTGCGAAACAAAAAGGCACCATTAAAATAATTGACTGTAGTGGTGGCACTATTTTGTCAGTAGTGTGTATTTTAGATTCTTGATTATGAGTTATTTATAAAATATTGTGTGTGTGTTCACAATCGTGAACGTGAACATTTGGCTGATCTCAGAGGCGAAAATGAGACCTTTTCACCCTCTTTGCGCAGCAGCGAGGGTCGACCAGCGCAGCGAAGTCGGGGTGAGTAAAATCTACGGCAGGCAAATCCTTCAAACAACGCTCTCTCTTTTCCGTTATTTTTATAAAACCGAATAATTATGAATACTCCAGATAGCCCAACGCCGGGCGAAATATTCCCTTTAGAGGGCGAAACCGGCGACCCGAAAGTAAACGCCGCAGAGCAGGATGTGATTACCAATAACGATGACACCAATAAAGATGGCGCAGTAGCTGAAAAAGAGGGCATTACCGGAACGCTAAGCGAAAGTGAGCCAACAACAGAGCTGAATGCCGATAACCACATCACTAATAATGATAGTGCAGGTACCAACAAACTGGAAACGGATGAGCAATTCTAATAGTGATTAGCTACGTATCAACAGCAGCTTATTAAGGCTGCTGTTTTTGTTTAGGCGAATTTGATGTAGAAAAATATACTCTATTATTTTATTTACTGTGCGAGAATAGCCAGGGGATAAGCTGTGGTTCTGCGAAGGCATCGTCCCAGCTGTTGTGGTCGTCGTTAGGGTAAATGGTAAATTTGGGGTTGGCGCCGGCGGCTTTAAGAGCATCAACCACTACCTGCGAGTGATCGAACGGTACCACACTATCCTTTTGCCCGTGGAAGATCCACAAAGGTACTTTTTTAGCATACTTGCTTACGTTATTGGTGTTATCGCCACCGCAAATGGCAAATGCCGCTGCAAAGGTGTTTGGCTTGCGCCTTAATATCTCAAACGTACCCATACCACCCATAGACAGGCCGCCAATATAAACCTGTTTTTTGCTCACAAAAGGCTTGTCCAGAAATTGATCTACCAAACCCAGTAGCGCGCCCATGACTTTCGTAGGCTCGCCGCCTTCCTGGAAATGGAAAACGTATTTGCCTAAGTCGTTCTTATCAATCTTAACATTCGACCAAAAGCCATTTGCAGGGCATTGCGGGAACACCACTATAGCGGGGTAGTTCTGGCGAATGGTATCATTCAAAAATAACTCAGGGCCGTATTTGATCTGCGCCTCGTTATCGTTACCGCGTTCGCCTGCGCCATGCAGCACTATGATTAATGGATATTTTTTGTTTGGATCAAATTTCTTTGGGAAAAGAATGCGGTAAGCCAGCGTATCTGTTTTAGTAATGTATGAACCCCTGTCGAATGCCGAATTAACCTGCGCCCGGGCTAAAAAAGGAAATGCCAGGTACAGCATACCCAGCATTGCCAATATTCTTAATTTTTTAATGATCATAGTAAACGTTTAATGTGGTTATCATTACTAAACGTAAATAAACGGGTTTCGATTTAAATCATCCCATTTATTTTTTGTGGCGATGTAATAATCACCACTTTACCATCACTTTAATTTTACTTTTTTACGATAGCGGTGCTTTTAAAATCAAGCTTTTTGAGCCCGTTTTGGATCTCGGGCGCACTCATAAATAAATTCCATAATAAACCCGAGCGGTAGTTCTCTATCATTACGATGATGGGCCCCTGATCGATAGCTAAATATGATTTTGCGTACCAGTTTTTAGATTCGCTAAAGGCATCGGTAAAGCCATATTCGCCCCAAATCTTATCGCCCAGGTCATAGTAGAAATGGCGAAGTGCTTTCATCGAATACTCCGGCGTGTATGGGAATGCCGATAAAGCAGCAGTAGGCGTAATTACTCCCAAATCATTGTCCGGCGAGTGCGCGTTGTAGCCTTCGTAGTTATCGCTGGCAGTTAAGCCCCACGAGTTTTCGCCGTAGCCTTTAAACTTTTTAGGATTATCGATACAGTAAGCACGGTTGATAAGCGTATGGTTTAAATTCTGTTCCCAGTAGTTGGCATAGCGGTCGGTTAGCCCTTTTGGGTTAAGCCCCAGAAACGAATATTGCGAAAAGAATAGCGGCCCGCCATACGGGAAGCCAAGGGGCAACTTATAACCGTAATAGGTGTGGCCATTCTTAAAGAAATCACTTTGTGTCCATCCACGGTGGTAAACTTCGGCGCTAACGGGGTAGCGGTCGGCAGATGCGGCCAGTATGTAAGTGATCAAACATTCGTTAAACCCACGGATTGGGAAGTTCATGGCCCAGCCGTTATTTGGGCTCCAGTGCCAGTACAGGTTGTCGCGGCCATCGCGGGTGTACCAGCTCCATTCGGTTTCGCCCCAGATCCAGCTTATCACATCGCGTATGCGGCGTTCTTTTGGTGTGTTGGCAACATAGTATTGCTTGGCGCAGATAAGCCCTTGCAGCAGGTACGCAGTCTCTACCAGGTCACCACCATCATCCTTGCGGCCAAAACGGATGATCTTTCCGGTTTCGCCATTAAGCCAGTGCGGGAATACGCCGTGATAAGCGTCGGCTTTAAATAAAAACTCCACGATCTTCAGCATCCTGTCGACAGATTGCTCGTGTGTGATAAACTTGCGGTGATCTGCAGCTATCATGGCCATAATGCCAAAGCCCGAGCCGCCGATGGTTACCACCTCGTTACCATAATCGAAAGAGGTGTTGCTGCGCTCGCGGGCAAGGCCACTAACCGGGTGCCCAAAATCCCAAAAGTAACGGAACGTTTGGCGCTGCACCACGTCTAATAAAGCGCTGTCGCTTAAGTTTTTTATGATGCCTACGGGCTTAATCCCATCTTGTTTAATAGCGGGCTTTTGGGCCATGCTGTAAACTGATGCTATTGCCAGGCAGGCAGTTAGTATAAATCTCTTCATTAGTTGATCTGTTTATAAAACCGCAGGTTATTTTGAGATAGCAGTTTTAGTACTTATAAATTAGGGCTGGTAAAGCCTAAACCTTTCATCCCGGTTTTAATTTCGGGGCAGCTCATAAATAAATTCCAAAGCAGGCCGCTTCTGTAGTTCTCGATCATCACGATGATAGGCCCCTGGTCAATAGCCAGGTATGAATCTGCAAACCATGGGTTATTTAAGTTATAAGCATCGTAAAAGCCGTAAGGCCCCCACATTTTATCGCCCAGTTTGTAATAGAAAAATTTAAGCGCAGCCATTGATTCTGTAGGTGTGTATGGTAACGACGAGATAGCCGCAGTAGGTGCAATTACCCCAACATCATTAGTTGGCGAACTTGCTGTATAACCACCCTCAATGTCGCTTGCGGTTAAGCCCCAACTATCTGCGCTATAGCCATAATAACCTTTTGGGTTGGCCACCACATATTTATAATTTATCTGGCTGTGTGCTTTATTTTGCTCTTCGTAATTAGCATAAGCATCGCTTAATCCATTCGGGTTAATGCCCAGGAACGAGTAATGTGCGAAGAACAGCGGGCCGCCCTGCGGTGGTCCTAATGGCAATTTTACACCGTAGTAGGTGTTGCCGTTCTTCATGGTGCCGTTACCCGCCCATCCGTTGTCATAAACAACTTTTGGCACGCTGTGCGTGGTTGAAGATGCTGCCAGTACGTAAGCTATAAGCCCCTCATTCCAACCGCTGATTTTCATGTTGATGGCCCACGCATTGCTCGGGCTCCAGTGCCAGTACAATACGTTTTGGCCGCCTTGCCTAAACCAGTCCCATTCTACATTATTCCAAAGGGTATTTATGTCTGCGCGCAAATCCGTTTCATCCGTACCGGCGCCGTTAAAATACTGGCGGGCGGTAAGCAGGCCCTGCATAAGGTATGATGTCTCTATCAGATCGGCTCCATTATCAAGTGCGCTAAAAGGCTGTACTGCGCCTGTAGCACCATTCAGCCAATGCGGGAAAGCACCATGAAAAGTTTGAGCCTTTGTTTTTAAGAAGCCCACTATCTTTTGCATCCTTGCCAATCCCTCGGCACGACTGATAAATCCGCGGTTAACACCAACAACCATCGCCATAATTCCAAAACCTGAACCACCTGTGGTAACCACATCGCCTGATGTATTACGCTCGCGGGCAAGGCCACTAATTGGGTGCCCAAAATCGTAAAAGTATTTAAAGGTTTGCTTCTGCACCAGGTCAAGCAATTGATTGTCTGATATGGTGGTAAATTTATTAGTAGAATCTATACCTGTATTAATAGCGATATTTACAGGTGACTGCAATGCACCATCTTTTGTAGATTTAAGCGAGGTACTTACATCTAAAGTATATTTTGAGATAACGGCAAGTGTAGGTTTAATAACTACTGTACTGTCGCTGTTCTCGTAGCTTGTGGCAAAGTTTATAGCCGCGCCGGCTTTGTCTTTTAAACTTATGGCCGATGCTACCGTAGTTTTGTTTAAAGGGGTAGAGAAGGTGATTTTTATTACCGGGGTTTTGTTTACGTTTGTATATGTATAGCCGTTAAAAACGCCATTTACCTTTAGCCCGTAAAAGCTGAACGAAGCAGGTATTACCGGCTTAACCGGATCTGGCGTAGGGGTGTTACCGCTCTTGCTGCAGGCAAATAATAATACTAATAAACTAAACCCGGCAAAAATTTTCAAATCTCTCATCATCAATACCTTTAAGTAAGCAGATAAGCCTGCAAACTAAATCTCAAAAAAAGAGGCTGCCTGGCTATACACCGAACAACCTCATACTCAATCAAATGTTTACTTTCCTCGTCCTTCGAGTTTAGCAATAGCGCCAACTTCAATATCAGATAATGCTTTGCTGTATATCCTAACCTCGTCAATAGAACCTGTTAAAAAGCTTGCCCAGCCTTCAGCACCGTGTGTTGTGGTTTGGCTTGGTGTAGTCATAAACTGTGGCGCACCAAATACAATATTACCCTGGTTTTTAAAGTTTAGAGGGCCTGTAACACCAGGGAATGCCTGGTTAACAATGCGTGTACCATTCATATAAACTTTACATGTTGCTGTAGCTGCATCGTAAGACACCGCGAAGTGTACAAATTTATCGAACCAGTTTTTTGTGCCGTTAACTTCTAACGTTTTATCATCTGTACCATTAAAAATGTGGATACGCAATAAACCATTATCGTTGGTGCTACCGTTCTCGAAAAATATTTCGATGTTACCCCAAAAGCCAGCCTTGTTTGCTAAAGAAAAAACAGGGACAATACCTACTGAAGGTGGTGGTGTGTTGATCCACTCGGCAAAGGTAAAGCTGGTTAAACCTGATACAGCAGCAGATGGTGCAGTTATTACGTAGCTGTTTAAAGCACCCTGCAAAGCGCCGCCTTTAACGCCTGTGCTAAAAGTGGTACCTGTGTTTGTACCGGCAACTTTTGAAACGCTGTCAATCAAATTGCCGTCAAAAGACCATTTTGCAACAAGGCTTTCGGGTGCAACTTCGTTTGAGCTGGTGAAACCATCAATACTCAACGGCGGCGCGTAAGTAGAAGGGTCGAACTTTTTTTGACATGATGATAGCGCGGTACTTACAAATGCCGCTGCTATTAAGCATATATTTAATTTTTTCATTTTGTGTGAAGGTTAAAATTAATTGTATCCCTGGTTTTGAGTTAATACACCAAAGCTTAGGTCGATCTCGTTTTGAGGGATCGGCCATACTTCGTTTTTGTTAGCTTTCCAGCCTTTAGGGCCAAATACAGCTAAACCACGCCCCTGGCGTATAACATCGAAGTAACGGTCGTACTCCTGCGATAACTCAACCCTTCTTTCTTTCCAGATAGCGGTGCGTAAAGCATCTTTATCTGTAGTTGTAACTTTTGGAAGGATCGCGGCATTGCTACCCCTTGCACGTGCCCTAACCAATTCAAGGTCTGCAAGTGCGGTAGTTGCATCGCCAAGCTCGTTGGCAGCCTCGGCATTCATTAATAATACATCTGCATAACGTATCACGCGGATATTTTGCTGTACCCCCTCGTTATAACCGGTTACGAACATGCCGAAAGGCACATAAGATTTTTGGTTATACATAGGGTTATCACCTGTTGCCGGGATAGCATCACCTTCTGGTGTTGTTTCGCCACGGAAGATGATAGAGGCATCACGACGAGGGTCGCCGGGTTCAAAGGCATCGGCAAGGTTTTGAGTTGGAACGTTAAAGCCCCAGCCACCACCTATTGAACCTCTTACACCCTGTATTTGTGAATACTGGGAGTTTGACGCATCCGGGTTGCCCGGGATCAAATCACTCTGGATCTCAAATACCGACTCTGAATTGTTCTCGTTATTGGTCCTGAACATTTGCTCGTAATCAGGGAACAATGTATAACCTAAGCCTTTTACCTGGTTAGTAAATGACAATACATCAGCCCATTTTTGCTGGTACATAGCAGCTTTTGCGTGTAACGATAGCGCGGCACCTTTTGTGATACGGCCAACATCCGCAGCACCATAGCTTTGTGGTAACACAGCGGCAGCATCTGTAAGGTCTGTTTCTATAGCAGCCCAAATTTGGGCTTTAGCGGTGCGCGGAATGTTGTATTCGCTTGCATCTTTTGGTGGTGCAAGGCGCAATGGTACATCACCAAATGCCCTAACCAACCTAAAATAAGCGTAAGCCCTTATGAATTTACATTCGGCAATATAACGTGCTTTTAGGTTAGCATCCATTTCAATTGCAGGTACGCGGGTAATAACCTGGTTTGCAAAGTTGATGGTTTTGTATTCCCCACCCCAAAAATCACCAAGCTGGCCCTGGCCCGCAGTTACCGTGAAGTTGTCGTAATCGTTCATGAAAGTTGCATCTGTGGCACTACTTCCTTTTTCGGTATCGTCAGAACCAACGCTTTCAATAGCCATTGGGGCAAATGCAATGTTTGTCCACTCGTGCAGGTTGGCGTAAGTAGCACTTACAGCTGCCTTAGCATCGTCTCCTGTTTGCCAGAATTGTGCTGCCGGTTGCTGTGCCTGGCGGGGTACATCTAAAAAGCTTTTTTTACAGCTTTGCGTTAATATAAGGGTTGCAAAAAGCACAAGTCCTGATGCTTTATACAAGATATTTTTTGAGTGATTCATTTTTAATCAGATTAAAACGTAACGTTAACACCAAAGTTATAAGTAGCATATAGTGGGTATACGCTGGCATCAATACCAGTGCTGCCCGGGCCGCCACCAACTTCTGGGTTAAAACCTTTGTATTTAAAGAAGTTTAATGGGTTTTGCGCGTTCGCGTAAACTCTTAAACGTTTTATGCCAATCTTAGTTAACAAAGCGCTTGGCAGGGTGTAACCCAATTGCGCGTTCCTAACCCTGAAATAAGCACCGCTTTCTACATAGAAAGAGTTTGGCGCCGAGTTGCTTGTGTTACCAACATTTGCTGATGGATAGGTAGTTGAAGTACCCGGCCCGTGCCAGCGGTTGTCATAAAAATCTTTAGTATAGTTTTCGTTACCAAAGCGGTAAGCCACGTTTGCATTGTAAATATCAACACCTGCAAGGCCCTGGAAATCTAAAGCCAGATCGAAGTTTTTATAACCAAAGCTGGTGTTAAATCCGTAGTTATATTTAGGGTTAGGGTTACCTAATACAACACGGTCTTTACTGGTAATCACGCCGTCACCATCTGTGTCAGCGTATTTAAAGTCGCCCGGTTGTGCGCTGGTTTGGCCGGAGCTTGCAACCTCGGCAGCAGTTTGGAATACGCCAACAACTTTATAACCGTAGAACTGGCCAATTGGCTCGTTAACTACCGAACGGGTTGCCAATGCACCGTTAGCTATACCATCGCCACCCTGGTAAAGTGGATTTTTACCGGATACAACTTCAAGTAATTTATTGTTGTTGATGCCGATGTTGCCACCTATAGAGTAAGTAAACTCGCCTGAAGTACCTCTCCAGGTTGCAGAGAACTCAAAGCCACGGTTTTGAATTTTAGCCTGGTTGCCAATTAACCCGCCTGATGTACCAGTTGATGATGGTACAGGGATAACAAATATTGCATTGTTAGTGGTCCTGTTGTAGTAATCAGCCTCGAAAGTTAAGTGGTTGTTAAACATTGCCGCTTCTAACCCAATATCGGTACCAACACCAATCTCTAAACGTAAAAGCTGTGGTTGTACGGTGTTATAACTTGCGCCCTGGTATGGTACGCCGCCAAAAATAGCGGTTAAGTATGGGTCACGTGCGATGGTTGGTGTTAGTGGGTTATACGGGATACCCGCGTTACCTACTTTACCCCAGCTGCCTCTTAATTTCAATAGATCAAATACATGCTGATCTTTCATGAAATCTTCTTTGGTAATAACCCAGCCTGCACCAATTGATGGTAAGGTGGTGTGTAAGAAATCGCCGTAGAATTGTGAAGCAGCATCATCACGGATGGTTGCATTCAACAGGTACTTGTCTTTAAACGCGTAGTTAACACGGCCAAAGTATGATGATGCTGTGTTTAACGAACCGCCATCTGTTGAAGTACGATTTGTACCAAGCGACAAATACATGTTTTCGTCACCACCGCCCGGTACGTTTTCTGCACGGCCGTTAAAGGTGTAGCCTTGGTTGCGTTGAGCGGTTTGACCGGCTAACACGGTTAACCTGTGGTCGCCAAATTGGTTTTCATAGGTTAGTGTGTTTTCAACTATCCAGTTGCGGGTTTCTGTCCTGTCCTGGCTAAGTACGCTTGTTGTATTACGCTGTTTTAAAGTAGCAACGTAAACAGGGTTGTAGTTTTTAACCTCGGCCTGTCCAAAATCGCCACCTAAGCTTGTTTTAAAGTTGAAGTGTTTTAGAAAGGTTAACTGCGCGTAAGCATTACCCGTAAAACGGAAATTTGTTGATTTTTGGTTAAAAAAATCAAGCGATGCCTGCGGGTTGTAGTTGTTACCATCACCCAGGCTGTAGTCACTTGGGTCGCCATAAGTGCCATCGGCGTAGTAAACCGGTACTACTGGTGCTGCGCCATAAACCTCGTGGAATATGCCACCCGGGATATCTTTTGATTTGCTGTATAAACCGCTTGCGCTGATACCTAATTTTAGGTTTTTGTACGGCTGATAATCATCAGTTAAACGCATGGTATAGCGTTTATAGTTGTTTGTTTTGATGTTACCATCCTGATTAAGTATACCTAATGATAAGTTGTAGCTCGATTTTTCGGCACCACCGTTTATAGAAACCTGGTGGCTTTGTACAAATGCATCACGTAAGATCTGTTTAGACCAATCGGTACCTGTTCCGTAGCTTGCAGGGTCGCTAAACAATGCTGTAGAATTATTGCTTGCGTAAAGCTCGTTGATAATGGTAGCATACTCGGTAGCATTAGCCATTTTTACCGGGTTGGTAACTGATTGCCAACCTGCGTAACCGTTATAGTTAACAGTTGTTGTGCCTTTTTTACCTTTTTTGGTAGTTACCAAAACAACACCGTTTGCCGCCCTGATACCGTAGATAGCAGTACTTGATGCATCCTTAAGGATACTCATGTTTTCGATATCCGACGGGTTAAGGAAGCTGATATCATCATACCAAACACCATCAACCACGTATAGTACATTGGTGTTACCGTAAATGGTACCGGTACCACGTATAACTACTTTAGGTGAAGCACCCGGCGAACCCGAATTAGTAATTTGCACGCCCGCTACTTTGCCTTGTAAGGCGCTTAGCGGATTGATAGAAGCTTGTTTTGAAATTTCCTCGCCTTTAACTGAGGCAACCGAACCGGTAACATCAAGTTTGCGTTGAGTACCGTAACCGATAACTACCACGCCTTGCAGTTCGTTAGTAGCGCTTTGTAGTTTAACGTCTATATTAGTACGTCCGGCAATTAGAATTTCCTGTGTGGCGTAACCTAAATAGGATACCTGCAGTGTTGTGTTTGATGCGGCATTTACTGAGTAAACCCCATTAACATCAGTTTGGGCGCCGTTTGTGGTACCTTTTACCGCAACTGTTACGCCTATAAGCGCTTCACCGGTTTTTGCATCGCTAACTTTACCTTTAATAGTAACGTTTTGTGCAAATAGGGCAGTTGAGAAAAAAGTAAACAATAGGAGCAAGCCCGAGATTGTGTAAATTCTCTTCATAGTGGTTAATAAATTTTTAAGTACTGGTTTAATTGGTTGTTGAAGCCTCGAAGTTGAGGAGATAATACAATTTTAGCAAATAATGCAACTCTACATTAATACATCAACCTTAAAATACTTTCACAAATTTTTTAAGAAGAAAATATAAACAATTGATATAATGTAAGTTAAGAAACAATTTTATATGCTTTGTATACTACAAACCCTATGCATGCATAGCAGTAGTGAAATGGGGGTATGAGAGGTAATGATGTAGTATTATAACTCGATGAGAAACTCTACCAGGTTTTTATCATGCTCTAAATTGAGCTTTTTACGCAGGCGGTAGCGCCTAATCTCCACGCCACGGAGCGATATGTTCAATAATGATGCCATCTCCTTGCTGTTCATGTTCATGCGCAGGTAGGCACAAAGCTTTAAATCGTTGGGTACCAGGTCGGGATGGCCTTGTTTAAGTTTCTTAAAAAAGTTTTCGTGCGCTTCGTTAAAACTGTTCTCAAAAACGTTCCAATCGCGGTCATCGCTCATACCTTCTTCAATAACTTTGTGAATCTTTTTAAGCTGATCGTCTGAAAGCTTTTTGCCGCTGCTATCTTTAAAACGGTCTATTTCATCGCTTATTTTTTGCAGCAATTCGTTCTTGTACACGATGTTCATGGCGGAGTTAGCCAGCTCGCGGCTTTTGCTTGCAAGGTCGGCCTGTAGCTGTTCGTTTTTAATAGTTACAATGTGTTGCTCGTTTGCAATGGCCTCGCGCTGTAAAAACTCCTCTTTTTCGCGCTGTAGTTTTTCCTGGATCTGGTGCTGGTGGCGTTTCAGTTTAAGCAAATAATACTTGCGGATAGCAATGTAAAGCAAAGTGGCCATCAATAAATAAAACGTAATGGCAATTTTGCCGGCGTACCATGGCGGCAAAACCTCGAAGGTAAAAGTAGTTACACCCGATACATTTTCGTCGTTAATTTTAGCGCGTACCTTAAAATGGTAAGTGCCCTGGTTAAGGTTAGTAAACTCTTTTTGGCTTTGCGCGCTCCACTCGCTCCACTGGCGCGAGTACCCTTCCAGGTAATACTGGTACTTAATTTTTGCCTGTTTATAATACGGCAGAGAATAAGAGATGCGGATGTTGTTTTGATGATAAGGGATGGCTATCTCGTTATCATTACTGTTCATATCCGTTATTATCTGTGTTTTATCGGTAATGTTTTCAACCTGCCGTATCAGTACATCGGGCAGTTTAAAGTTGGGCTGCCGCGATGTGTTTTTATTATTCACAATAACAAAACCATCGTCTACACTTATGAGGTAGATCTGGTTGTTGATCATACTGATGTTCTCATAATTCTGCACCATTTGGCCATTAAGACTGCTAAAACGGTTCGAGTCGATAGTGAGTTTACCCGGCACTGATAGGTCTGCCAGGGCAACCCGCCCATGGTTTATAAACCAGTACTTTTTACCGATAGCAGCTATTACCTTATTTGACGATGAAAAGGTTTTAAGCGCTTTATTAAGCTGCTGGTATTTGTAAAACCTGTCGGTAATGTCATCATACACATAAAAGCCAGAGTCTGACGAGAAAATGATACGGTTATCGAGGTTGAAAACACCCACATTATAACTATCGGGAAGGCCCGAGTTTTTGTCGTAATATTTTTGCGACGCTACCTTTTTATTGTCGGCAGTCAAGATTATTTTATAGATGCCTTTGTAGGCATGGCTCACCCAGATCTGGCCTTTGTTATCCTGCTCCACATACCGCGATGGTTCGGTAAAGCCTTCAATTTTATGATCGAAAGCCCAATTACCGGCGGCATCTTTATGATAAATAACCAAGCCGGTATAAATACCCTGGATCAGTTGGCCTGTATTAAATTTTTTGATGGTCCACCCACCGCTTAGGGGGTTTATTTTTGTTAGGGTATTACCGTTTACCTGAAACGTGCCATCGTTGTGGCCGCAAAGTAGTTTACCATCTTGCAGGGATAGCTCCCAAACCTGCCCCTGCGAACCGGGGATAAGTTGAAAATCAAACGACTGCAAAAGGCGCTTGTTACCGGGGATTATCCAATCACTATAATAAAGGCCTTGGTTAGTACCCAAATAGATCTTATTATTAAAAATAATGCTGGAGTAAACCGTGCCGAAGCGCCCTGTTTTGTCAAAGTAAAAGTAGAGGGGGGAGTTTACCTCGATGCGGTCAATACCGTTATCCAACCCTGCCCAAAGGTTCTGTTCAGTATCGGTATATAGGCTTAATACCGTGTTGTTTTGTAGCCCGCTTGATTTGTTAATGTGCTGCACCACGTTACCCGCGGTATCAATTATGACAATGCCATTTAAGATAGTGCCGTAAGCAAAGTACTTACCTGGGATAATGGCGCCGTTGTTTAGCTGATAGTTTTTCAGGAAATCGTTCGCCTGGTTTTGCCATGGTTTTATGGTGGCACCATCGTACAAAAACAAACCGTTTTTAGCAGTACCGATGAGGTATTTGTTATTGGAGAATGGCAGGATCGACAGCACCCGGCTGCCTAAAATATTGCTGCCTGCTACGTATATCAGTTTGTTGTTTTTAAGTTCGAACAGGCCTGCATCAACCTGTTCAACAAAATAGCGGCTGCCGGTTTTGAAAAGGAATAGAAATGGTGTAGGCGCCTTTATAACGTTTATTTTACCGTTGGCGTAAATGTAGATAGAGCCAAACGACTGAAAAATAACCCTATCCTTATCTACATAGATCTTCCAGGTTTCTTCGTTTACCGGCTGGTATTTTTTGGGGACAAGGTGGGTGAGCGAATTATATTTAAGAAAACCTTTTTTGTTGTTTTTCCAATAGCCAAATTCGCCAAACCCGCCAGAGTAGATCTTGCCTTTTCCATCAGCCGCTACCGAGCGAACGATGAGGCCATTGGGCATCCGGTTTAGCTGCCAGTATTTACCATCGAACGATAGCAGGCCTTCGTCATTACCAAAGTACATAATGCCGTGCTCATCGCGCGTTATCGACCAGTTTTGATTTCCCGACTGGTACTGTGCCTTAGTGTAATTTTGTACGTAAGGTACACCAATGCTTTTTATATCAGCAGCTTGCACGCAAATATTTACAAGGACGAAAAAAGCAAACAGGAGGTGTTTCCGCATAAATGTATCGGCACAAAGTTAATGTGTCAAAAATACAATTTGACTTTGAATAAATGGTAGGGGAGATTTTGGCTAAAACCAATACGCTGTTTTTGTTACCCGTCGGCTAAAGCCGACGGCAATGATAGGCTGCAAAGGTTAAGCGCGTTGGTGATTTTGGTGTTAAACGAAGTGCTGAGTTATCAAATATTAATATCATTGCCGCCCCATTTATGGGCGGATGAATTGATATACATTTCCGGCTTTGGCCGAAATCATTCGCCTGCGAATTGCACAGCGCCTTTTTTAGCTGTATTTACCGGCTGGGGAACTTTTACATAGTAACCCGTGCCATCGTAAACACGCTTGCGCGGGTGCGATTGACATTCGGCGCTGCAGCATCCATCCATCGCGGTGCCGCACTCATCACACTGCGTGAAGTGTTCGTTACACTCGGGGTTGGCACAGTTGATCATCTTTGGCGTGGTTTTGCCACAGTTACGGCAGGTGGATATCACAACCGGGTTTACGCTATTTACATCAACAGAAAGGCGGTTGTCGAACACGTAGCATTTGCCCTCAAAATCTTCGCCGCCGGTTTCTTTACCGTATTTGATAATGCCGCCGTGTAGCTGGTAAACATCGCTAAAGCCTTCGTGCAACAGCAGTGCCGATGCTTTTTCGCACTTGATGCCGCCGGTGCAATAGGTCAATATCTTTTTATCCTTGTATTTGGCAAGCTCGTTGATCATCGCCGGGAAATCGCGGAAGTTCTCGATATCCAGCGTTACAGCATTTTTAAATTTCCCAAGAGAGTGTTCGTAGTTCGAGCGTACATCAAGTATCACCACGTCGTCGCGGTCTTTCATCGCCAAAAAATCTTTTGGCTCTAAATGTTTACCGGTTTGTAGCTGCGGGTTGATCATGTTTGGATCGCGCAGGCCGGAGTGTACTATTTCTGATTTATATCGGCAGTGCATTTTCACGAACGAAGGTTCGTCTACCACATCCAGCTTAAAATCAATCCCGGCGAAACGCGCATCGGCGTGCAGGGTATCCATGTAGGTTTTACAAGCGTCTTCGGTGCCGGATACGGTACCGTTAAGGCCTTCGTCGGCCACAATAATGCGCCCGGTTAACCCAAGAGAGTTACAAAATTTTAAATGATCGGCCGCAAATTGCTCGCCATCGGCTATTGTTGAATAACAATAGTAAAGTAGTGTGTTGTATTTTATCATAACCACATTGATACCGCTGCAAACGGTGTTAAATGAAGCGCAAAGATAATGTTTTGTTGTGAATGGTAAAATGGTTGATTAAGTGAGTGGTTCTAATCGGTTTAAAACCACTCACCACTTACTCAACCAACAATTCACTACGCGTTATCTCAACCCGTAAAATATCCTGAAGCCCTGGATGTATTTTTTGTTCCCGGCGTAGGAGATACCGTAATCTACCCTAAAAATAAGGCGTTGTACACCTACATAAAACTCTTTGTAGTTAGGGTTGCCCTTGGTGGTTAAATAGTTGACGCCAATTACTTCTTCCAGCTTTAATTTCCTGATCAAAGGTATTTTGTTTAGTAACGATCCGGCAAAGTTGTGTTGGTAGTGTGCTTCGAAGAACGCGCCATTTGTACTGTAGGTATAAAACGGCAGGAAGTGGAAGCTACCGATGTAGGTAGGGTCGAACGTGGTACCCTGGTTACCTAAGTAATGGTAATAATCCATATAATACAGGTTGTTGTTCCTGAAGAAATCGCCACCTGTTAATTTAAAAGAGGAGAAACCCGACAATCCTACACGGATGTTGGACTGCGCGATATCAACCGATGCAAAATCATAATCAACATCAGACCCAAAAGCGCTTTTTATACCCTTACGATAGTTAACAGTTAGCGTTGGATACCTCGACGGGATATTGAATTTACCGGTTGGCCTGGTAATATATTGCTGATCGAACGTAAAGGCGACTGATGTATTAAATGTTAATGCTTGGTTTTGCGGGAACAAGAATGAGCGGTCTTCTGGAGGTGTGCCTGCAGGTGCCAGTGGATTGTTAGAGGTAAATTCTTTATTCTTTACATCTACTAAGTGCCCAAAGGCATTATTATACATTTGGGTACGGCTGGCGTATTGCAATGCCGCCGACCATAAAATGCCATTGCTTAATTCGCGCTGGAAGCCAAAGCCCCCGTATTGCGAACGGTAATATTTTACATAGTTATTCTCGTACAGTATGGTGCTCAGTGTGTTGAAATATAGCGAGCGTGTACCTACGTTGTTCAGATCGAGCACATCGCTGCCAAAATCAACAAAAAACTTTTGGTTATGAAATGGATCGTTAAGGTACTCGGCATGCACATTGGCGCTGAAAAGCTTATTACCAAAACCATAGCGCACGGCAGGGGTGACGCTGTACGAGTGCAGGTCATCTATTTTATGGGTGTAACGCACTTTGGCATTTATACCAAACCCTTCAACTGTGTTGTAATAAAACGTTTGCAGGAATGGGAAAATGTACAGGGAATCGCGCTCGCTGCGGTTGCTTGCGCTGTAACCAAATATAGTATAAGTAAAGTAGTTGATGTTGTTTTTAGTATGCTGCAGGCTATCCAGGTAAGCATCCGTTTTTTTGTAGGCGGCAATGCTATCCTTCTTTTGATAATCGCGGGTTTCCTGCCTGGTTAAAGGTAATGGGCGAGTGGCGTTCCAATATCCCGGGGTTTTAAGATTGGCCGCGGTATCTATTTTTAATACTTCGCCATTAAAATAACCTTTGGGGAAGGTTGGGTTTAATTTATAGTTGTTGTAGATCCCCTGGTAATATCCGCCAAATTTAAACCCAAGTACCGATCCCCTAAAATTGACCTGTACCGCTGCCGGCATCCAAACGCTATCGGTTATGGGGATGTATTGCTGGCTTATCTTTAAGGTGTCAACAAGGTTTAAGCTTGCCCTTTTGTTGGTAAGCATCAGGTCTACACTGTAAATCCGCCAATCACCCTCTACAATGTACATGTTACCCTGAAAGTACTGGCCATTCTCGCGCTTGGGTATTACCTCAATTTTATCAACTGTAAGGCCGTTTTGTATGGTGCTGCCAACCAGTTTATAATTGTAATACTTAGCCGCGTTTGTACCTATGGGTGAAAGGTAAGCCCGGGTGCTTAACCCGTTTATTTTAAACACATCGTTATAAAAATTCACCTGCAGGTCTGATGCCTTACTGTAATCGAACGCGGTATTGATACCCGATTGCTTTGAAGCAATGGTAACCTCGCGCATTTTGTTAGGGTTTGCAACGTTAAGGCTTGATAGGATCTCGGTTTGGTAAAGGATGCCACGGCCGTTAGAATCCAGATCGAGTGCCTGTATCACCGCTTTACTGGTTAATGCCTTTGGCGAGCTTAAAAGCTTTTGAACCCCTTTTACATAAACCGCGCACGAGTAACTTTTTACTTCATTTAAATGCTGCTGGCGTTTGGCAATAACCCGGCTCATGATGGTATCGCCCGGGTCAAGGTTTTGTTTCCACTTGTCAGATACCTGGCTAAATTTGAAAGCCTCGTTGGTTAGCTGCATATTATGTGGAACGGGCTGGTCGGCGATGGTTATCTTTTCTACCTGTTCTGCATAACCTGTAGCGCGGTAAATAACGTTATATGTGCCGGGGCTTAGTTTTAGCTGATAGCGGCCTTCCTCGTTAGCGGTGGTGCCATAAGTGGTATTGCGGATGTACACCGATGCGAACGGCACCATCTCGTTTTTTTGGCCTGTTATATGGCCCGATAATGCGTATTGCTGTGCCGATGCGGTAAAGGCAGTGAGTATAAATATAATAAAGGGTAAGTATCTTCTCATAGGGTGTTTTACGGTAAATACTAATAGTGCGTAAAATGTTTTTGCGTGTACGTAATTTACATTAAATGTTTTGTATAACCCGTTCAATTGCTTGTTAATGTTTAATTTTGCGGCTTTAACATCTCATTATTATGTACAATACATTGCAACCGGTTTTACAGCAGGAACTTGCCGATATTGAAAGCGCCGGCCTATACAAACGCGAAAGAATTATCACCTCGCCACAGGGCGCAGATATTACCGTGCAGGGCGGGCAGGAAGTAATAAACTTTTGTGCCAACAATTACCTGGGCTTATCGGGAAACGGTAAAGTGATCGAGGCTGCCAAAAATGCGATGGATACCCATGGTTACGGCTTATCGTCGGTGCGTTTTATTTGCGGTACGCAGGATATACATAAAACACTAGAACAAAAAATAACTGCCTTTTTAGGTACAGAAGATACCATACTATATGCGGCCGCTTTTGATGCGAATGGTGGCGTTTTTGAGCCGTTGTTTAACGATCAGGATGCTATTATTTCTGATGAATTGAACCACGCGTCTATCATCGATGGTGTGCGCCTTTGTAAAGCGCAACGCAAGCGTTACAAACACGATGATATGGCCGACCTGGAAGAGCAGCTGAAAGCCACTCAGGATCTTCGCCACCGTATTATTGTTACCGATGGGGCGTTCTCTATGGATGGTACCATCGCGCAGCTTGATAAAATTTGCGCCCTTGCCGAACAGTACAATGCCTTGGTAATGATTGATGAGAGCCATTGCAGCGGCTTTATGGGCAAAACCGGCCGCGGTACGCACGAGCATCATAATGTAATGGGTAAGATAGATATCATTACAGGTACGTTAGGTAAAGCTTTGGGTGGTGCATCGGGCGGATTTACATCTGGCCGTAAAGAGATCATTGACATGCTTCGCCAGCGCTCGCGTCCGTACCTGTTCAGCAATACATTGGCCCCTGCTATTACAGGCGCATCTATTGCCGTACTGGATATGCTAAGCGAAACCACCAACCTTCGCGATAAACTGGAAAGCAATACCCAATACTTCCGCGAGAAGATGACTGCTGCGGGTTTTGATATAAAAGCAGGCGTGCACCCAATTGTACCTGTTATGCTTTACGAAGCCAAGCTGGCGCAGGAGTTTGCAGCTAAGATGCTGGAAGAAGGCATCTATGTTATCGGCTTCTATTACCCGGTTGTTCCGCAGGGCAAAGCACGTATCCGTGTACAGATCTCGGCCGCGCATGATGTAGCACATTTAGATAAAGCCATAGCCGCATTTACCAAGGTAGGTAAGGCTTTAGGGGTGATTAAATAGTTACGTATAAATTTTTTATATTTGTACGTATAAATTTATTGATATGGCAACTGCGAAATTAACATTGAGCATGGATAGGGACACTATACAAATTGCGAAGGAAGTTGCAGCCGAAAGCAATATGAGTGTTTCTAAGTTTATTAAAACCCTTGTTATAGAACTTGATAAGAAGCGAAAAAAGAAAAAGGCTGATATGTCACAATTAGCTGATTTTCCGGAATGGATGCAGCAACTAATTGTAGCAAAAGAGCCTACACCTGATTTCGATCATAAGGCATTATATCATAAGCATCTGGATGAAAAGTATGGCTTATAAAAATTTATTTATTGACTCCGATGTGTTATTAGATACAATTTTAATCAGGCAGCCTCATTTTAACACCAGTGCAGAGGTAGTAAACTTAGCTGATGGCAGTATTTATAAATTAAGCGCTTCCACCCATAGTTTATTGAATATCCATTATGCAACTAAACGAGTATTAAACGAGAAACTTGCCAGGCAAGCAGTTTCAGTATTAACAAATAGGTTTACCATTATTAAAGAAGATGTTGATTTAATTAAAGCTGCTGCCGCTTCAGCTTTCTCTAATTTTGAAGATGCCGTGCAATACTACGCTGCAATTAGTGGAGGATGCGACGTTATAATCACACGTAATATAAAAGACTACAAACAAGCTACAATACCGGTATTGACTGCCGAACAATTTTTAAGAACGTTATAATGCAATCTAAAATAGATCAATATACTGCCGAGATAAAAGCTTTCACAGCTGCCAAAGCTGATGAACTGGAATCATTTCGTATTAAATTTTTAGGTACCAAAGGTTTAATAAAAGACCTTTTTGAAGAGTTTAAAACCGTTGGCCCCGAAGAGAAACGCACTTTTGGTAAAGTACTTAACCAGTTTAAGCAATTTGCCGAAGGCAAGTATCAGGAAATACAGGAAAGTCTTAAAACTGAAATCGAAAATCCGAAATCCGAAATCGACCTTACTTTGCCCGGTGATGGTTTTGAAGTAGGTTCACGCCACCCGTTATCGTTGGTACGTAACGAGATCATCGATATATTTAAACGACTTGGTTTCGTAGTGGCCGAGGGCCCGGAGATTGAGGACGACTGGCATAACTTTTCGGCCTTGAACTTCCCGCAGGAACACCCTGCCAGGGATATGCAGGATACTTTCTTTATCCGCAAGGGTGATGGGACGGATGATATCGCTTTGCGTACACACACCTCATCGGTACAGGTGCGAATGATGGAGAATGGCAAGCCGCCGTTCCGCGCCATTATGCCTGGCCGTGTTTACCGTAACGAGGCTATTTCTGCCCGTGCACACTGTTTCTTCCACCAGGTAGAGGGTTTATATGTAGATGAGAATGTATCGTTCAGTGATCTGAAGCAAACACTTTATCACTTTGTGCAGGAGCTTTACGGCGAGGGTACCAAGGTGCGTTTCCGCCCATCATACTTCCCGTTCACCGAGCCATCCGCAGAGATGGATATCTCCTGTACCCTTTGTAAAGGCGCGGGCTGTAACATGTGTAAATACAGCGGCTGGGTAGAGATCTTGGGCTGCGGCATGGTTGACCCTAACGTGTTGGAGAATTGCGGCATCGACAGTAAAAAATATACCGGCTTTGCTTTCGGTATGGGTATCGAGCGTATCACCAACCTGAAATATGTGATCCGCGATCTGCGTTTATTCTCGGAGAACGACGTACGTTTCCTGAAACAGTTTACAACAGATATTATATAAATGAAGAATATCCCGGCACTGCTTATTATTTGCCTGCTGTTTTTAGGCTGCGGCAAAGCTGAAAGCGTAGTGCCGCGTGTACCTGTAAACGTAAAGATCGTAAAAACAGATCCACGCTATACGGCGCTTAACGCACCGGGCGGGTATGTCTATATATCGGGTGCGGGTGTGGCAGGTATTATTATTTACAGGCAAACAGATAATTCTTATGTGGCTTACGACCGTTGCAGCAGCTATCAGCCAGAGAAACTGTGCGCCATTTCTGTTGATGATACGGGCTTTACCGCTACCGACCCATGCAGCGGTTCAAAATTTTCACTTTCAGATGGGGGCCCTGTTAAAGCCCCTGCTACCAAATATCTTAGGTCGTACATTGTAAATACCACGCAATTTGAGATATTTGTTTCAAACTAATTAATGGAAGCCGATAAAATTAAAGATAGTATTAAGCGGGCAGCGCAAGATCTGTTCCGCAAATTCGGTTACCACAAAACCAGCGTAAACGAAATAGCCAAGCGTGCCAAAATCGCAAAGGCCACCATTTACAAGTATTTTGATAGCAAGGAGGCCGTTTTGCACGTTTTGCTGATGGACTATATCAAAGTAAGCGTTGACGAACTGATCAATACCAATACCCCCGATATGGACGAGGAAGCACACCTGAGCAGCCTCATCATGAAAACCTGCCGCCTGTCATACACCATTTGTAACGAATTTATAGGCTGGGATTTTATCCGCGAAAGCACCAACTCGCAGGATTTTTTGAAGAATCTATCTAACGAACTGGAAGAGTTGCTGGTACAATCATTCATCCAGTTACCCGGCATCCGCAAGCACGAGGGTTACCACCAGCGTGTGCGATTCCTCATTAAATGCAGTAAAAGCATTGTATTCAGCTTCGCCTTTACCTCGGTAAGTGATAGCGATGTGCGCAAGAATTTCGTGTCTTTCCAGAAAGAGATCTTGCCTTATTTGGTGAAGGCGGCTATATTGGTGTAGTGACCTAATCAACCTTAATAGTTATTGATCCACTTTCCTCCACTTCCCATATGGTTGCTTCATCAATATTAATTGCATTTAAATTTAAAAAGCTGTCGGCCTGCTGTAGGTAATTATCTTCTGTATCGCCAAGTCTGGGTAAAGCAATTACATCGGCATCAACATTAATTCGTGCTATCCTGTCTTTAAGTAATTTTAAAGTATCTACAGAATAAGTAGATGTTGCATCTTTGGATATCTCACCGTCGGCTTCAAATAAAAAATAGTCAATCATCAATATAGAAAAGAACTGCTTATCACGCCTATCGAAATAAAAAACCTCAGCAAACCTTACAGGAGATTGTTGAAGCCCTATTATTAGCCAATTATATATTTGTTCCTGAATGTTCATTGATAAAGATATTGAACTTTATCAAATTTTATTTGCAACTACCAATTTTAATAACTTACTTTGAATAACAAAGTACTTTTAAGTGAAAGAAAACGAAATACAAGACGAGCTTACCTCCATCCGCAGTATGATGGAGCGCTCCTCAAAATTCATCTCGCTTAGCGGCCTTAGCGGTGTGCTGGCTGGGGTTTATGCTTTGATAGGCGCGGCCGTCGGCTACAGCATCATTTACGGTAGCGGCGGCTTTTTTAGCTACCGCGAGTATGTGATGGATGATGTAAAGCGCTCGCCGGGTAATTTGTATACTTTGATTTTGGTGGCGTTGGCCGTATTGGCTGCTTCGCTTATTACAGGGGTTTATTTAACACTTCGCAAGGCAAAACAAAAAGGGCAAAACCCTTGGGGGCGCACCAGCAGGCAATTGCTGTTTAACCTGGCTGTACCATTGGTAACCGGCGGCTTATTAGTGCTTATTTTAATATCGAGAGGGTACTTTGGCATTGTGGCATCAACAACGCTTATATTTTATGGCCTGGCACTGGTAAACGCCAGTAACAATACTTATAAAGATGTACAGTATTTAGGTATTATAGAAATTGTATTAGGTTTGCTGGCTGCTTTACTGCCGGGTTATGGTTTGCTGTTTTGGGCTGTAGGCTTTGGCGTGTTACACATTGTTTACGGCAGCATCATGTACTTAAAATACGACCGGTGAAGATCCCATTTGAAAAACTCGACAAAGCCTTTGAGAACCGGCTGCGTTTGCAAATAATGAGTGTGCTGGTGGTGAACGAGCGCTACGATTTTATTTCGCTTAAGGAACTGCTTGATGCATCAGACGGCAACCTGGCATCGCACCTAAAAGCTTTAGAAAAAGAGGAGTATATTATGGTACACAAATCGTTTTTGGGCCGCAAGCCAAACACCAATTACGAGGCTACAGCCAAAGGCAAACAAGCGTTTAAACAACACCTGGATGCCTTGGAGCAGATCATAAAAAATCAAAAGAATTTTTAACTATATTTTTTTACCCATTTACTTTGTAATTCAAAGTACTTTAAATAATCAAATGATACAAGAACAACAAAACCCGCTACGCAGCATTATGGATTGGTTCAAGGAATCGATCACCGTTAAATTAGTTTTTATTGGCATACTTATATTGGTGCTTATGATTCCCTCATCCCTTATTGACGATCTGATCCGCGAGCGCGCTGGCCGGCAGGACGAGATGATAAAAGATGTGGCGGACAAATGGTCGGGCAGCCAGATGGTGAAAGGGCCGGTGCTGGTGATCCCTTACCGCAAAACCGTAAAATTTACCGATGCTGATAAAAAAGAAACTACCAAAGAGGTTATTGAAACCCTTTACGTACTGCCCGAAAATTTAAAGATAAAGGCAAACGTAAAACCCGAGCTACTGCACCGGGGGATGTTTGAAACGGTGGTTTATAATTCTACCATCCGCCTTACGGGTAACTTTGCCAAAGCAGATGTTGCCGGCGTTGCTTTAGCGCCCGGGCAGCTAATGCTTGATAAGGCCCGGCTGGAGTTCAGCATCAGCGATTTAAAAGGCCTGAAAAACAATCCGGTAGTTAATGCTGCAGGTATGCAGGTATCGGCCGAGCCATCTTTTAACAGCAAAGATGTGTTCAATAATGGCTTAAAGGCGGATATAAACCTGGCCGCTACTAAAGACGGTGCCTTTACGTTCGATTACACGCTGGACCTGAAAGGAAGCCAGGAGTTACACTTCCTTCACCTGGGTAAAACTACCGACGTAGAGGTTGATGGTAAATGGAGCACCCCAAGTTTCGACGGGCGTTACCTGCCGGATAGCAGGGTGGTAGATAGCAGCGGCTTCAGGGCCAAATGGCGCATGCTGTATTATAACAGGCCTTTCCCGCAGCAATGGCTTAATGACAATGATTTACTAAGTGGCGATAAAAAACAAGAGGATGCATCATTTGGTGTAAAACTTCGCCTGCCGGTAGATCAGTATCAAAAAATTACCCGCACAAGCAAATACGCCATCCTTATCATTCTTTTAACCTTCGTATCGCTGTTCCTTACCGAACTGATCCGCAAGCAACGCATCCATGCCTTTAACTATATTTTGATAGGCGGGGCCATGATCATTTATTACACGTTGCTGCTATCCTTCTCCGAACAGGTTGGCTACAACATTGCTTACCTTATTGCATCGGTATCAACTATCGGCCTGGTGTCGGCATTCATCGCATCATTACTTAAAAATAAGGCTGCGGCGGGCTTATTCGCGCTGATCCTATCCATCATTTACATATTCATTTTCGTGATCATCCAACTGGAAGACCTGGCCTTGCTGATAGGCAGTATCGCGCTTTTCGTCATCGTAGCCCTGCTCATGTATTTCTCGCGCAAAATAAATTGGGATAAACAATAACAAACTGTAGAGACGCGATACTTCGCGTCTCTTTTTAAAATTTTAAAACATCAAAAAACATATGCATACAAGCTATTACTGGATAGGGTATTTCCAGGCAAATGCCCACCAAAAAAGAGTGAACTGGAACATAGCGCCCACCATTACGCAGGAAGAGATCGCTACCATCCTGCAATCGTTACAGGCGTGGCAACTGGGCGAAACATCCGAAGGGGCGCATCTTATTGCTGCATCAACCAAATACGCCTACCGCATTGGCGACCCTGATTATGTGGACGCCGTTAAGCTCTTCATTAAAGAGGAACAAAAGCACGGCAACAACCTGGGCCGGTACATTGATAAGATAGGCCAAAAGCGCGTAAAAAAAGATTGGGGCGATACCCTGTTCCGCAAAGTGCGCTATTGGAATACCAGTATGGAGATTTGGACGCTGGCCGTTATTGTGGTAGAAAGCACCGCCCAGATTTTTTACCAGGCGCTAAAAGATGCCACCCAATGCCGCCTGCTAAAAGATATTTGTACCGATATTTTAATTGACGAAGCCCCGCATATCACCTTTCAAACAGAGCGGCTGGCCATAATCTTCGAGGGGAAATCGGATTTTTCTAAAAGCTGGCGTAAAGTGGCATACAAACATTTTTTTCATACCACATCGCTGTTGGTTTGGCATGGCCACAAAAAGCTGTTTATGGCCGGCGGGGTAACGTTTGATATGTATGTAAAAAAGATGCTGTACAAGTACAAAAAGACGATCAATATGATAACAGCCGCCCCGGCAGATTATCAAAACATGATTTTTAAATATGGAAGTTAAACCGTTAGACATGCAATCAAAGGCACTTAATTACAGCTTAAAAGTATGGCTAACCAGTGTTTTGTAGCGCCGATTATTTTTAATAATCATTTTTAATTTTGTTGCAAATGAAGGATATCAAAAGCATATAAATCGCTGGCTTAGTGAGCAATTGATGATCTACTTGTTAATCGTGTGTTTTTAAGCTCAATATTATCGTTTCTCACCTGGGTTGTTTTTTTGTGGTGATTGATTTTCAACGCGTGGCAAACGTCCGATATCTCAAAAATATTAAATACTACATTATAGCACTTGGGGTAATTTTAACGAGTTGCAATTTTTGCGTTATTATTGCTTCTTGATATTGGAGAAATCTTGTATTATTTGTGCGCTTCCTATTGTATTTGTATTGCCGGTAGTTCGTATTTCTATAAGCTGGAAATTACAAGGTTAGAGCCATGCTGTGTAGGCTCAAATAAAAAATGCGAAAGGAAATGCCCCGGAGGGGCTACCGCTTTGTAGAACTTGGGGTAATTTTAACGAGTTGCAATTTTTGCGTTATTATTGCTTCTTGATATTGGAGAAATCTTGTATTATTTGTGCGCTTCCTATTGTATTTGTATTGCCGGTAGTTCGTATTTCTATAAGCTGGAAATTACAAGGTTAGAGCCATGCTGTGTAGACTCAAATAAAAAATGCGAAAGGAAATGCCCCGGAGGGGCTACCGCTTTGTAGAACAAATTTGAATCTGATTATTGCCTCGTAGAGGCTACCCATCAATCAGATATGTAAATAGCTTATTTGCGGCCTGCCTAAGAAAGGGTAGCCTCTACGAGGCAAAGCTCGTCCTTTTCATCGGCTACAAAGCGGTAGACCCTACGGGTCATTAATAATAACTTGTCGGAAACATAGTCATGATAGGTTAGATATCAC
Organism: Mucilaginibacter sp. 5C4; assembly: GCF_034345625.1. Lineage (NCBI taxonomy): Bacteria > Pseudomonadati > Bacteroidota > Sphingobacteriia > Sphingobacteriales > Sphingobacteriaceae > Mucilaginibacter > Mucilaginibacter sp. 5C4. The sequence goes on from NZ_CP133775.1 coordinate 847,383, forward strand.
ATTTGGCTATAATAATTCAAAATACCGTTTTGGTTTTTGGTATAAATTTTATTATGTTTGCATAGTAAAAATAATCTACATTGCTATGAGCCAGGAACTAATTGAATTCTCGGAGCTTATTGATGAGCAGTTCGAAATAGAGATAGATTTGGGGAGTATAGAACCGGATAACTTCTGGAACAATATCCTCAACCTCTTTATCTGAACCAATTAACTTAATTGCTTTAAGCAGTTCGCTGCTAAGTAAATTGCTATGAGCTAAATCTCCGTGTCCTTTGTGGTTTTCTTTGTGTTCTCTGTGGTTAAATTTCCCTAACCAAACTTCGCCATTCTAAAAATTAATAAATACGTTTAACTTTGCAGCCTGATGAGTAGATCTGCAAAAAAACCTAAGTTCTTCGAGAACGTAACTGTTATTGATATTGCCGAAGAAGGCAAGGGAGTTGGCAAAGCCGAAGATTTTGTGCTGTTTATTGAAAAGGCCGTTCCAGGCGACGTTGCCGACGTAGAGGTTTACCGCAGCAAAAAAAGCTTTGGCGAGGCCAAGATCATCAAACTTATCACCCCATCAGAATACCGCGTGCCTGCTTTTTGCGAGCACTTTGGCACCTGCGGCGGCTGCAAATGGCAGCATATGACCTACGAGGCACAGCTTAAATTTAAACAAAAGGCTGTGCACGATGCTTTAACCCGCATCGCCAAAATAGATGTTGAGCATATGGACGCTATTGTGCCATCGCCTGCCGATAGATATTACCGTAACAAGCTGGAATATACTTTTTCTAACAAGCGCTGGCTGTACGACGGCGAAAGCCGCGAAGACGAAACGCTTGATATGAATGCACTGGGTTTCCACATCCCCGGCCGTTTTGATAAGATCCTGAACATTAACCATTGCTACCTGCAGGCCGAACCTTCAAACGATCTGCGGAACAGCATCAACGCTTTTGCCAAAGAGAATGGCATCAGTTATTATGATGTCCGCGCCCATACGGGGGCTTTGCGTAACCTCATCATCCGTACCTCGTCTACCGGCGAGATAATGGTTATCGTAGTTTTCGCTCACGCGGACCAAGAGCAGGTAAACCTGCTGATGAACTATGTGGATGCAGCCTTCCCGCAGATCACATCGCTGTTGTACATCCTTAACCAAAAGATGAACGACACCATTTTTGACCAGGAAGTGATAGCTTGGAAAGGCCCGGAATATATCCACGAAGAAATGCCTGCTGCCAATGGCAATGTGGTGCGTTTTAGGGTTGGCCCCAAATCGTTCTATCAAACAAACTCTATACAGGCGCTGCGCCTGTACGAAATAACGCGAGATTTTGCAGGGTTTACCGGCAACGAACTGGTGTATGACCTTTACACCGGTGCCGGTACCATAGCTAACTTTATTGCCGGCCATGTGCGCGAAGTAGTAGGGGTAGAGTACGTGCCATCGGCTATTGAAGATGCTAAGGTAAATTCGCAGATCAACAATATCAGCAATACCAAATTTTACGCCGGCGACATGAAGGATGTGCTGGTGCACGATTTTGTGGTGGAGCACGGCAAACCAGATGTTATCATCACCGACCCGCCACGCGCCGGGATGCACGCCGATGTGGTTGCCCGTTTGATGGAGATCGAAGCAGACAAAATAGTCTACGTAAGCTGCAACGCTGCAACCCAGGCCCGCGACCTGCTGATACTAAAGGAAAAATACGACACGGTGAAAATACAACCGGTAGATATGTTTCCGCATACCCAGCATGTAGAGAATGTGGTGTTGCTGAAACTTCGTAAATAATTACTGCGGGTTAAATAAATTATCCATTACTTTATTCATCAAACTACTTGATGTTAAAAATTCAATTATTACTGATTAACAGTATTGTAGAGCAATATTTTTGGTAAATTAGCTTCATAAAGCAAATGCCTGCCTAATTGCTGATACATGGATGCTCCTATACCTTTTTTTAATTTCTCGATAAAAAAGGTTTTATTCCGCGAACCCGACAACCTTAAGCGCGCACGGATAAAAATTGTGTACACCACACTACTGCTTACCCTGCTAAAAATTGTGATACTGATGCCCCTGGCTTATGATGCCATACAGGGCCACCAGCTATACCGTATAGCCTTTGTTTTTGTATTGTACGTAGGGCTTACTAAGTATTTACTGTATAAGCCGGATAATATCGGCATTGTGGCGCACACAATCATATTATCAGGTGTGTTCGGCATTTGGTCTAACCTCATTATTCTTAACCAAAACCTTAACCTGGTTACCGTGCAGTTTGTATTTATGGTGACTTTTGTTGGGTACTGCCTCATCAACAACCGGTTTGCCATTGTATACAGTGTGTTTGCTATAGCGCCGGTTATGTATTGCCAGGTGGTTACCAATAGGTCGCAATGGCACCTTAATAGGGTAACTTACGAACTGCCATCGCCTGGTTTTGAGGTGATCATTTTCCTGAATTTTATTACGATCGTGCTCATCCACTATCTGTTTTATAAGGCCTTTAGGGATAACGTGAACGAGAAAGAAGAGCTGAACAAGCGGCTTCAAGCCACTGTTGCCGAAACCAAGGCCCTGGCCGAATCGCGCTCGGTATTCCTGTCTACCATGTCGCATGAGTTGCGTACGCCATTGAACGCGGTTATAGGTATGACCAGCCTGATAAAAGATACCGCCACCAAAGAGCAAACCGAGAACCTGGATATCCTGGAGTTTTCGGCCACCAGTTTGCTTACGCTTGTTAATGATATCCTGGATTACAACAAAGGTGAAAACGATAAGATAGAGTTAGAGTCCATCCCGGTATACCTGCCGGTTATGCTGCATAAGGTATGCTCGGGCCTGCAGCATAAGGCTGCCGAGAAAGGGTATCAGTTGGTGCTGGATGTGGATCAGCAGCTAAAAGACCAATGGATAGTTACCGATCCAACCCGTTTAACGCAGATCATATACAACCTTGCCGGTAATGCCATTAAGTTTACCGAAAGCGGACAGGTGAGTGTGAAAGCCTTGGTCGAAGAAAGATCTGATGACCATGTAACCGTTAACTTCTCCGTATCAGATACAGGTATCGGCATCCCAATGGACAGGCAAGAGGTGATATTTGACCCGTTTACACAGGCATCCGCAGATACCACCCGCCTTTATGGGGGCACAGGGCTTGGCCTTGCCATTGTAAAACGCCTGTTAAAATTATTCAATAGTGTTATCGAACTGAAGAGCGAACAAAAAAAGGGTTCGGTGTTTTCATTTCCTATTCAGTTTGAGTTATATAAAGGAAAAACAAACCCGGTATCGTTGCATACGGTGATGAACAGTAGCCTCGAAGGCCTTAACATCCTTATTGCCGAGGATAACTCGGTAAACTCGCTATTATTGGTTAAGCTTTTATCTAAGTGGAACATAAACGCTACAGTAGCCAACAATGGCATGGAGGCCGTTAAAAAGCTTAAAGAAGGCGATTTTGATGTGATACTGATGGACCTGCACATGCCCGTAATGAACGGTTACCAGGCTACGCAATTAATCCGTGCCTTAAATGATAAAACAAAATCCCGCATACCCATCATTGCGTTAACGGCATCGGTTTCCCATAATATTAATGATAAAATAAAAGAAGCCGGCATGACCGATTACCTTTCTAAACCATTCCAGGCCGCATCTTTACATCAAAAACTTGAAGCATTAAGCGTTTCAAAGGCGGGTAAGGTTATGGCTGGGTAGGTAATCAATCTGATTAGGATAATCAAATTCATTGCCGTTGACTTCAGTCAACGGATAACAAAACAAAAACATTGGCTTTAGCCAAAATGAAGAAGGGTTAGGCTAAAGCCAATTAGCGCTATTTAATTCCGTCCATAAATGCGACGGCAATGAATAAACTTAACGCTGTCGAGTTACTGCGTAGTAGATAACATGATAACAAAAAACTTACACATGATGGCGGTACTATTTTGTCAGTAGTCAAAACCTCAAATGTCTGATTATTAGAATTTTGTGAAAATCCTCGTGTGTTTACAAACGTGAACGTGAACATTTGGCTTAAAACGACAGCGTAGAATAACTAACCACCCAATGACTGGCAAACTTCCTTTATCGTTTCACTAACCGGTTTAAATTCGAAACCAATGGCTTGCTTTATTTTGCTGTTATCAAACTCGCGGCTGTTTGATGCCGCACGTGCGCTGGTTTTATCCAAAGCGGGGGCTTTGCCGGTTAACAATCCTATAAAAGATGCGCCACGCCAGGCTAGTTCCATCATCCACGGCTTGGCAAGGGTTTTAGGGGCGGGTACATTTAGGCATCCTGCAATTTCTTTAAAAAGGTGTTTGTAAGGGCGGTTTTCGGCGTTTATGATGTAACGTTCGCCGCTTAGGTTGGTTTCCATAAGGGCTATCATACATTTGGCAACGTCCTGCACATCTACAAAACCAATAGTGCCGCCGGTATAAAATTTAAGGCCTTTGCGTACAGTTTCAAAGATCTGTCCGCTGCCTGTGGTCCCGGCACTTACGCCTATAATGATGGTTGGGTTTACAATTACAGCATCCAATCCCTCGGCAATGCCGCGCCAAACTTCCATCTCGCTTTCCAGTTTTGATATGGCATAGCCATCCGTTTCGGTTGATGAATCCAGGTGGTGGTTCTCGGTGATCAATTCGCCGGGCTTAGCCTCGCCAACCGCAGCTACCGAACTGGTGTGCACCATGCGGATGCCTTTTTCGTTACAAAGGTCAACAAGGTTGGCCGTTCCCCGCACATTTGTACGGATCATCGCCTCTTTGTCGGCTTGTTTTAGGGATACAAAGGCTGCGCAGTTGTAAACATGTGTAATACCTTCTAAGGCATCTTCCAAAGCGGCGGCATCCATCAGGTCGGCGTTAACCCACTCGATTTTGTCGACAAAAGGCTCCAGTATTTTAGGAATGATTGATGATGCACGTTTGGTGCAACGAACCTTGTTTCCGCGTAGGATAAGTTCTTTCGCTAATTCGGCCCCTAAAAAACCTGTCGCACCCGTAACAAGAATCATTATTTGAAAATTTGAAAATGAGTTGATTTGAAAATGTAAAAGTGCACAAAAGTAATTTGAAGATTAATCAAATTCGGAATTTGAAAATTAATATGTTTGTTGAGCGTATTGAAAGGCATCTTCAAGTTTTCAAATCCATACATTTTCAAATCAAAAAATGTCCTTAGCCGATTTTTTTACACCCATAGATCTTAAAAAGATCACGCCAAAGAATGGATATATCACCAGCCAGCTTGGTGATAAAATTAACCATCACTCGGTTGACTTCCCCGATCTTGAACAAAAAACGGATATCGCTATTATCGGTGTGCTTGATGACCGAAACGCAGTAAATAACCCCGGCTGCGCTTTAGGCCCCGATTACGTACGCGAGAAACTTTACCTGCTAAATGAGGGCAGTTACAACACTAAAATAGTCGACCTCGGTAACATCGCCCGTGGCGAAACCGTGATTGATACCTACTATGCCCTTAAAACGGTTGTAGAAGAGCTTATCAAAAAAGATATTATCCCGTTGATCATAGGTGGCGGGCAGGATCTTACCTACGCCCAATACCTCGGTTACGAAAAACTGGAGCAGAAAGTAGATATGCTGGTTGTGGATTCGCAGCTGGACCTTGATGATGACGGCTTAAGCGAAACCATCGAAACCACCTCGGCATCGTACATGAATAAAGTGATCCTGCACGAGCCTAATTATCTTTTCAATTACAGCAACCTGGGCTACCAAACCTACTTTGTAAACCAGGACAGTTTACGGGTGATGGATAAGCTTTATTTTGATGTACATCGCCTTGGCGAGCTTACCCAAAACATCGCGGTAGCAGAACCAATTATCCGCAACGCCAACATGGTTAGCTTTGATATGGGGGCCATCCGCTCATCAGATGCGGCCGGTAATGCCAATGCCAAGCCAAACGGGTTTTACGGCGAAGAGGCCTGCCAGATCTGCCGCTATGCAGGCTTTAACGATAAACTTACATCGATAGGGTTCTACGAATTTAACCCGGCTTACGATACCAACGGTCAAACGGCAATGTTGCTATCGCAAATGATCTGGTATTTTATCGATGGTGTTTACAACCGAAAGCGCGATTTTCCGCTCAATCCCAAATCACAATACCTTATTTACAAAACCAGCCTTACGCATGATGAGCACGAACTGGTGTTTGTAAAAAGTAAAAAAAGCGACCGCTGGTGGATGCAGGTGCCTTACCCAACAGGAGGTTCCAAAAACGAGCGCTTCCACCTGGTGCCATGCCGGTACGAGGATTACAAAACTGCCGTATCTGGCGAAATGCCCGACCTTTGGTGGCGTACCTACCAGAAATTGAACTAACCTGCAATTGATTAGGTATTTACACGTTATTGTACTTTACTGATAATTTAAATGAAGAAATTTCTTTTCACCATAGCGGCATTTTTGCCGGCTTTGGCCTACGCGCAAAACGCGCAGCCTTTTACCGTTAAAAGCAAACTGACAAACATTAAAGGCCCTGCAACAGCTTACTTAGTTTATTACCTTGGTGCTAACAGTCAAACAGATTCTGCAACCATAGTTAACGGCGAATTTAAGTTTGAGGGCGTTATTATGGACCCGGTTACCGCGTCTTTGTTCATCGACCATAGAAACCTGGGATTCACCAAATATGTGGAACAAAACTTCCCGGATGGCGGCCCTTCAAAAACTGCTGATGGCTTAAGCTTTTTCCTGGAAAAGGGAACTATCAGCGTAAGCGGTAAAGATTCTATCGCTACCGCGGATGTCGTTGGCTCGCCTATAAATGATGATAACAAAAGCTTAAAAGCGCAGCTAAAGGTTATTATTGATAAAGCCCAAAAAGTAACTGAAGAAGGCAAAAAGGCCACTGCCGGGCAGCAACGCTCTCCTGCTTTCCAGAATGCAATGCAGGCAAAATACAAGGTATTGCAGGACGAGCAGAAGAGCGTGATCAAGAATTTTATAACCACACATCCTACAAGTTATATCAGCTTGTTAGCGTTATCGAGCGTTGCCGGCCCAAACCCGGATGTTGCCGAGATAGGGCCATTGTATAACCTGCTCTCTGCCGATCTGCAAAAGTCTGAAGGCGGGAAGCAGTTGAAAATGTCTATCGATGCATTAAATATCACCGCTATCGGCGCTTTAGCTCCAGATTTTTCGCAGAATGATGTGAATGGCTTACCTGTGCGCTTGTCATCATTCCGTGGTAAATATGTGCTGTTAGATTTTTGGGCATCGTGGTGCGGCCCTTGCAGGCAGGAAAACCCTAACGTGGTAAAAATGTATAATAAGTACAAAGGGAAAAACTTTACTGTGCTTGGTGTATCGCTTGATAAGGCCGATGGTAAATCGGCATGGTTGGCTGCTATTAAAAATGACGGCTTGACATGGACGCAAGTATCCGACCTTAAATTCTGGAACAACCTTGCCGCGAGTTTATACGGCGTGCAATCCATCCCCCAAAACTTTCTGATAAACCCCGAAGGTAAAATTGTTGCCAAGAACTTACGCGGCGATGCACTGGATGCTGTGTTAGAAAAGTTACTTGGTAAAATTTGATTCTAAGTATAATAACCTCATATTAGGCGTCAATAAAACTGACTGTAATTATGAAAAAAATAACATTGAGTGCACTTGTGCTTTTGCCGGCGCTTGCTTTTGCGCAAGGCGGAAAATTTACGGTACAGGGTAAGTTGGGGAGCTACAATGCACCTGCTAAAGCCTACATTCAATACCGTAAAGAAGGCAAAACCATTATGGACTCTGTGGTGCTTAAAAATGGCGCGTTCAAATTTGAGGGTATTGCTGCCGATGTACCCGGCCAGGGCTATTTATTGCTTAACCCCAAAGGTAACAGCATGAATGCTTCTAAAGATTACAAAGCCATTTACATTGAACCGGGAACTATCACGGTTACCACTGCTGATGAACTGATCAAGGCAACCGTTACCGGTACAAAATCTAACATCGAAAATGAACAATACCAGGCGGCTTTAAAACCGGTTAACGATGGTTACAAAGCCATGGAAGCCAAAGAAAAAGCTACCCCTGAAGCTGATCAAAAATCTGATGCCTTTGTCAAACAAGCTAAAGCAGCCGAAAAAGCTATTGAAGTTCAGGAGAAAGCTATCAACCAAAAATTTATTAAAAGCCATCAGGATTCTTATGTGAGCATGAATGCTTTGCAGTCGCTTGCTTACAGCTCGGATTATGTGGATATTGAGCCTTTGTATACTTCACTTTCTCCGGCTATTAAAGCTTCGGCAGGTGGTAAAGCATTTGGCGAATTATTGCCAAAAATGAAAGCTGTTGCCTTAGGCGCAACCGCGCCTGAAATTGCTGAGGCTGATACATCAGGCAAGGTAGTTAGCCTGTCATCATTCCGCGGTAAATATGTATTGGTTGATTTTTGGGCATCGTGGTGTGGTCCTTGCCGCCAGGAAAATCCTAACGTGGTAAAAGCATACAATGCCTATAAAACTAAGAACTTCACCATCCTTGGCGTATCGCTTGATGGCAAAGGTGCTAAAGGTGCATGGGTTGGCGCTATCCAAAAAGATGGCTTGGAGTGGACGCAAGTATCTGACCTTGCAGGCTGGAAAAGCCGCCCTGCTGGCGAATATGCCGTACGCGCTATCCCTCAAAACTTTTTAATTGACCCTAACGGCAAGATCATCGGCAAAAACTTGAGAGGTGATGACCTGGAAGCCAAACTTGCTGAATTGTTCGGGAAAATATAATTTCAGGTCCGCAAGTCGGTAAAGACAGAAAGTCCGAAAGAAGAAGCTTTGTAGCTAAAACTTTCGGACTTCCTATTTTAAAAACTATTTGTCCATCTTTCGGATATTGGACTTCCTGACTATAACAAATCGAACCCTATATCTTTCCTGAAGTAAACACCGTCGTAATAAATGCGTGCGGCATCGGCAGTGGCTTGTTGCAGGGCATCAAACATGTTATCCTGCAGGCTGGTAACCGCTAACACACGGCCGCCGGTTGCTTGTACATCTTCGCCAACCAGACTGGTACCCGCCTGGAATACATGCGAATCGCGCACGTTTTCAATCCCACTGATGGTTTTATCTTTTAAATATTCGCCGGGGTAACCGCCTGCAACGCATACTACGGTAGCCGCGGTTTTTTTGGAGATGATGAGCTCTTTCTCGTTCAGGTTACCTTCGGCAACGCCTAAAAGCAGGTCTACAAAGTCCGACTCGATGCGTGGCATTACACTTTCCGTTTCCGGGTCGCCCATGCGGCAGTTGTATTCAATAACCCATGGCTCGCCGTGGGTATTCATCAGGCCTATAAAAATAAACCCTTTGTAAGGGATGCCTTCTTTTTTTAAACCTTCAACGGTAGGGATGATGACCCTTTGCTCCACCTTCTGCATAAATGCCTCATCGGCAAAATGCACCGGCGAAACCGAGCCCATGCCACCTGTATTTAAACCGGTATCGCCTTCGCCAATACGTTTGTAGTCTTTAGCTTCGGGCAGTATCTTATAATTGGTGCCATCGGTCATCACAAAAACCGAAAGTTCTATTCCCTGTAAAAATTGTTCTATCACCACTTTAGAGCTGGCATCACCAAACTTGGCTTCGGTAAGCATTTCTAAAAGTTCCTGGCGGGCTTCTTCAAGCGTAAGGCATATCAAAACACCTTTGCCGGCTGCCAGTCCGTCGGCTTTTAAAACTACGGGCAGGCCGGTGGTAGCCAGGTAGTCAAAACCTTCCTGCAAAGTATCGCGGGTAAACGTACGCGATGCCGCGGTCGGTACGTTGTGGCGTTGCATAAACGCTTTGGAGTAATCCTTGCTGCCTTCCAGTTGGGCACCTTCCTGCTGCGGGCCAATAACCGGGATACTTTTCAGCTGCTCATCTGCCAGGAAAAAATCGTGGATGCCCTTTACAAGCGGTTCCTCGGGGCCAACCAAAACCATTTTAACATCGTTAGCCAAAACAAAGGCTTTAATACCTTCAAAATCGGTAACTTTAAGGTTAACGTTGGTGCCATACTGGCCGGTGCCGGCATTTCCCGGTGCAATAAAAAGTTTATCGCATTTTGGGCTTTGTGAAATTTTCCAGGCGAAGGCGCTTTCCCTTCCGCCCGAACCAAGGATCAGGATGTTCATGTGTGCAAATATAGGTTTTTTGGAGTATCAAGTAATTAGTATCAAGTATCAAGAATACTTTTCTAAATTTTTTGTCATTAAATCCCGTCTATGTACTTGATACTTGCTACTTGATACCCTCTGTAAAAGCAAAAAATAGTACCTTTGCATGTCAAAATGACTTTAAAATTGCACTGGCGCAATTATTGAGTTTGGTGCATTATATAAAAACAATATGTTAGATTTTTTCAGTAAGCTTTTTGGAAGCAAATCAGAACGAGACGTTAAAGGCATTTTGCCGATAGTTGAGAAAGTTAAAGCTGCTTATGCCAAGCTTGATCAGTTGAGTAATGATGAGTTACGGGCCAAAACCATAGAATTTAAAGAAACTATTGCTGCCGGCCTTGCGGGTATCGACGGCGAGATACAGGCTATAAAAACCCGTACCGAAACCGAACTGGGTATGGAGGTGAGCGAAAAGGTTGCCCTGTACACACAGTTAGATAAGCTGGAGAAAGACCGCAATAAAGAACTTGAAGATATTTTAGCGAATATTTTACCGGAGGCATTTGCCGTGGTAAAAGAAACATCGCGCAGGTTTGCCGAAAACAAAACGATTGAGGTTACCGCTACCGAGTTCGACCGTGAACTTGCCGCTAAAAAAGGTAACGTTATCATTAAAGGCGATAAAGCTACCCACCATAACACATGGTTGGCTGCCGGCAACGAGGTTACCTGGAACATGGTGCATTACGATGTACAGCTTATTGGTGGTATTGTATTGCACCAGGGTAAAATATCTGAGATGGCCACAGGTGAGGGTAAAACGTTGGTAGCCACGCTGCCTGCCTACCTTAACGCGCTTGCAGGCCAGGGTGTACACATTGTAACCGTGAATGATTACCTGGCACGACGCGATAGCGAGTGGATGGGCCCATTATACGAGTTCCACGGTTTGGCGGTTGATTGTATTGACAAACACGAGCCAAACTCTGAAGAACGCCGTAAAGCTTATTTAGCCGATATTATCTTTGGTACCAATAACGAATTTGGTTTTGATTACCTGCGTGACAATATGACACGCAGCCCCGAAGAACTGGTACAGCGCAAACTGCACTATGCCATGGTGGATGAGGTCGATTCGGTATTAATTGATGATGCGCGTACACCGCTTATTATTTCCGGCCCAATTCCTCGTGGTGATGAGCATGAGTTTTATGAGTTGAAACCGCGTATCGAGCGTTTAGTTAACGCCCAAAAAGCTTACGTAAACACCGTGTTGAACGAAGCCAAAAAGGCGATCAATGATGGTAACACCGGCATTGAGGATGGTGGTTTAGCATTATTACGTGCGCACCGTGCATTACCGAAAAGTAAAGCATTAATAAAGTTCCTGAGCGAGGGTGGTAACCGTACCGTTCTGCAAAAAACAGAGAACCACTACATGCAGGACCAGGGCAAAGAAATGCCAAGGGTCGATTCGGAGTTGTTCTTCATCATTGATGAGAAAAGCAATTCAGTAGAGCTTTCTGAAAAAGGTATCGAATTGATCACAGCATCGGGCGAAGATCCACACTTCTTTGTGATGCCTGACGTAGGTACCGAGATCGCTAACATCGAAAAATCTGACGCCCCGGCAGAAGAGAAGATAGCTAAGAAAGATGAGCTGATGCGCGATTTTTCTATCAAATCTGAGCGGATCCACTCGGTTAACCAATTGCTTAAGGCTTATACCCTGTTTGAAAAAGATACCGAATACATCCTTGATGATGGTAAAGTAAAAATTGTTGATGAGCAAACCGGCCGTGTATTGGATGGCCGCCGTTACTCTGATGGATTACACCAGGCTATCGAGGCTAAAGAAAATGTTAAGGTAGAGGATGCTACACAAACATTCGCGACTGTAACGCTGCAAAACTACTTCAGGATGTACCACAAACTTTGTGGTATGACAGGTACCGCCGTTACCGAAGCTGGTGAGTTTTGGCAGATCTATAAACTGGATGTGGTAGAGATACCAACCAATACGGCAACCAGCCGTGCAGATATGCAGGATTTGGTTTACCGTACCATCCGCGAAAAATATAATGCCGTTGCCGATGAAATTGTAAAACTAACGCAGGCCGGTCGCCCGGTACTGGTGGGTACAACATCGGTAGAGATCTCGGAGTTATTGAGCCGTATGCTTAAGCTTCGTGGTATCAAACACAACGTACTGAATGCCAAAATGCACCAGAAAGAGGCGGACATTGTTGCCGAGGCGGGACAGACAAGTACTGTAACTATTGCTACCAACATGGCAGGCCGTGGTACGGATATAAAATTAGGGCCAAATGTAAAAGAGGCCGGTGGTTTAGCCATTGTAGGTACCGAACGCCACGAAAGCCGCCGTGTAGACAGGCAGTTGCGTGGCCGTGCAGGTAGGCAGGGTGACCCGGGTTCGTCTCAGTTCTTTGTATCGTTAGAGGATAACCTGATGCGTTTATTCGGATCAGAGCGGATATCCAACCTAATGGTACGCATGGGTATCGAAGAGGGCGAAGTTATCCAGCACTCCATGATCTCAAAATCTATAGAGCGCGCGCAGAAGAAAGTAGAAGAGAACAACTTTGGTATCCGTAAGCGTTTGCTGGAGTATGACGATGTGATGAACTCGCAGCGTACCGTTATTTACGCCAAACGTAAGAACGCGTTATTTGGCGAGCGCCTTGACGTAGATTTGAGTAACACAATTTTTGATGTAATTGAAGATGTGGTTACCGAATACAAAGAGGGCAACAATTACGAGGGTTTCCAAATGGAAGTTATCCGTTTGTTCTCGTTAGATACGCAGGTAAATGCAGAAGAGTTTAGTGCGACATCTATCCTTGATCTTGTAGAAAGCACTTTCATAGAAGTAACAGACTTTTACAAACGTAAAGCAGAAGCTGTTGCCCAACAGGCTTACCCGGTTATAAAAGACGTTTATGATACCCGTGGCCAGTATGTGGAGAACATCGTAGTGCCTTTCTCTGATGGGATCCACGGTTTACAGGTATCGGTACCGTTGAAAAAAGCGGTTGAGAATAAAGGTTTAGAGGTATTTAAATCGTTTGAGAAAAACGTTACCCTTTACTTGATCGATGATGCCTGGAAAGAACACTTGCGCGAAATGGACGAGTTAAAGCAGTCTGTACAAAACGCGGTTTACGAACAAAAAGACCCGCTGTTGGTTTACAAGTTTGAGGCTTTTGAATTGTTCCGCCAGATGTTATCAAACGTGAACAAAGAGCTGGTTAGCTTCCTGTTTAGGGGGGGTATCCCGGTTCAGCAGGAGCCTGAACAGGTGCGCGAGGCAAAACCTCAGCCAAAACTCGACCTGAAAAACATGCGTACTTCAAAACCCGAACTGGTAAGCGAAGCTAACGGCATGCCGATGGAAGACACCCGCGAAATACAAAAACCAACCCCAGTAAAGGTTGAGCAAAAAATAGGCAGGAACGACCCATGCCCATGTGGTAGCGGCAAAAAATACAAAAGCTGCCACGGCCTGGGAATGAATTAATAACTAGCCCCTCCCAACGCTCCCCGGAAGGGAGGGCTTTAATAAAAAATTTACTAAAAATGAAAAAAGCAATGTTTGATTATAAAGCTCCGATAAGCCTCATCAAATATTGCTTTTTTTTATGCTGCTACTGGCCACATTCGGGGCATCGGCACAAACTACCCGTGGCAAGGTACAGGTAGTGGCACCACCATTTTTTGATACCTTGTTAGCCAAGCGGGCAACGCTTAATAAAGGCGGCGGTGGCTCAAGGGGGTACACATCATCATACGGTTACCGCGTGCAAATCTATAGTGGTAGCAACCGTAGCTCGGCGTTTAATGCGCAGGCCAAGTTTAATAAAGAGTTCCCGGAAATGCGTACCTATATTGTGTACAAAGAGCCAAACTTTAAAGTACGTGCGGGCGATTTTCGTTCACGTATTGAAGCGGAGAGTATGAAGGAACAACTGAAGCCATGGTTCCCGGTAATGTTTATTATCTCAGAAAAAATCAATCCACCCAAAACGGTTATCACTAATGATTAAAGAAAAAATACAGCAAATAGCAAAAGATATTTTTGATGATGTAGTGGCTAACCGCAGGCATTTGCACTCGCACCCCGAATTGTCTTTCCACGAGGTAGAAACATCGGTGTTTGTGGCAAATAAGCTGGAAGAACTTGGGCTGGAATATCATAAAATGGCCGATACCGGTTTGGTGGCCCTGCTAAAAGGCGACAAACCGTCTGACCAGGTAGTTGCCCTCCGTGCCGATATGGATGCCCTGCCGATATTGGAAGCTAATGATGTTCCATATAAATCTCAAAACCCGGGTGTAATGCACGCTTGCGGGCACGATGTGCATACCTCATCATTACTGGGTGTTGCTAAGATCTTAACCGATCTTAAAGGTGAATTTGGCGGTACTATTAAGTTCATTTTTCAACCGGCAGAAGAGAAACTACCCGGTGGTGCCAGCCTGATGATCCAGGAGGGTGTGTTAGAAAACCCAAAACCACAGGCCGTAATAGGGCAGCATGTTATGCCGCTTATAGACGCAGGTAAAGTAGGTTTCCGCGCGGGCAAGTATATGGCATCAACTGATGAACTTTATGTCACCGTAAGGGGCAGGGGTGGCCATGGTGCGCAACCACAACAGAACGTAGACCCGGTAGTAATTACCGCGCATATTATTACTGCCCTGCAAACTATTGTAAGCCGCTCTGCAGACCCCAAAAGTCCGTCGGTATTATCCTTTGGGAAGGTGATCGCTAACGGCGCAACCAACGTTATACCAAACGAAGTTTATTTGGAAGGTACGTTCCGAACTATGGACGAAAAATGGCGTTCTGAGGCCCATATCAAGATCAAAAAAATGGCAGAAGGTATCGCCGAAAGTATGGGTGGAAGTTGCGAATTCAATATCATAAGGGGATACCCATTTTTGATCAATGAAGAAAAGCTAACCGCCAGCACCCGCGGCCATGCCGAGGATTATTTGGGTAAAGAGAACGTGATCGACCTGGATATCTGGATGGCCGCCGAAGACTTTGCCTACTACTCGCAGGTGGCGGATTCTTGCTTTTATCGCCTGGGCACACGTAACGAAAGCCGCGGTATTACGTCATCAGTACATACCCCAACGTTTGATGTTGAAGAAAGCGCCCTGGAGCAAAGCGTTGGCCTAATGGCATACCTTGCTGTAAAGCAGTTAGGTAATTAGTCGATAGACATTAAAAACTTTTGTATTGCTGTAATGTTCTTTATAAGTGATGGTCTGTGAGACTATCGACCATGGACTATTATATGAACAAAAAACTACTTTTAGCTTTCTGCTTACTCCTCTCTGCACTCACCTCTAAAGCGCAGCAGATCCCGCGTTTTAACCCCGATACTATTCTTACCATTGTTATTGATTCAGCTGTAAATATCCGCTCTCACCGTTTAAACACGCAGGACTTTATTGACGCGGTAATGAACGATACCAGCTTTTACAAAGCGTTTCAAAACATGAAATATTACGCCTTTACGGCCGAGAATCGAATTTTCACTTACGATAAAAAGAACAAAGTTGATGGTAAAGTTTACCGGCGCTTGCTGCACAGCAATAGCGGTGGCAAACATCAAATAGAATACACCGCTAAGCGCGATAGTGGCAACGTATTTAAAAAGAACGGTAAGTACCAGTTGTATACCGTAGAAATGTTCGACTATATTTTTATGAATGCCTACAACTCCGATTATGTAAAAAGTGAGGGGACATCCGAAGAGAATAAAGGCAAAAACGAGGGCTACAAAGCCAAGCTAAAAAAACTTGTGTTCACACCGGGCAGGCGTGTAAATGGCATTCCGTTCATCAGCAGTAAAACAGAAATTTTTGGGCCGGAGTTAAAGCAGTTTTATACCTATGAATTTGCCCGCGGTAAGTACCTTGATAGCATTCCCGTATATCGCTTTAAAGTAAAGCGTAAGCCAAGTACCGCTGCCGATGATGTGATGATACAGGAGATGACCACCATTTTTGACGTAAATAACTTTGAGATCCTGGGCCGTTATATCGATATGAAATACAGTAACATGCTGTTTGATTTTAATGTGCAGATGAACATCGAACTCAACAAATTCAACGACCAGCTATTACCCATCAAAATAAGCTACCAGGGCAACTGGGATATCCCCTTCCACAAAGAAGAACGTGCCAGCTTTTTAATTGTGCATAAGGATTATAAAAGGGAGTGATTTTAGATTGCACTGATTGTAAAATGATTACACCGATTGGATGATTAATAGTTCGGCTAAAGCCAGTATGTTAATTTCCTAACCCGTCCCATAAATGGGACGGCAATGAAAATTTATTTTATAAACGGAGAGGCATCATTGCCGTTGGCTTTAGCCCACGGGTGAAATGTAGAGAGTTTCTGGCTTTAGCCAATCCTTCTCCGACACCTCTTTAATGACAAGATTACGTGTAACCAGCAATCCGGTCATATATCTTTTCAAGAATAGCCAATTTGCCAACTTCCCAAGTAAGCCTAACGGCGATTCAAAAACAAATACATCCCGCATTACAGTTTGCTTTCTCTCCTCAGCAAAATAATGTTCGTGCCTGAAGCTTTTGAAAGCGCCCGCAACCATTTCATCTGCAAAGAAATTAGGTGAATTAAACTCTGTTATTTTTGAAGTGAGGTTTTGCCGGATGCCAAAGTGCTTAGCCCGCCAGGTAACCGTTTCACCCAATTCAATCAAGCCGCTGGTACGACCTGCAATGGCTCGTTCGCCGGTATGCGCGGTAGAAGCTACATGCACATCAATATCACGAGAGATATTAAAACAGCGTTGGATAGGAGCATTGATGATTGTGGTTAATACTATTTTAGGCATCTCATAGGCAAATTACAAAATATATGTGGGATGCAGATCCCTTGGCTAACGAACGGCATTACAGGAAATAAAACAAAAACGCCGATCATAAAATAATCGGCGTAATCATAAAATGTATAAATCAGCGGTTTAAAATTCCGCGTTCTTTGGGAACCTTGGGAAAGGGATCACGTCGCGAATGTTGCCCATACCGGTAACAAACAGTACCAAACGTTCAAAGCCTAAACCAAAGCCGGCGTGCGGGCAGCCACCGTAACGGCGGGTATCCAGGTACCACCAAAGCTCATCTTTAGGGATACCTATCTCGTCCATACGTTGCTCAAGCTTATCCAAACGCTCTTCACGCTGCGATCCACCTACAATTTCTCCAATACCAGGGAACAGGATATCCATAGCGGCAACGGTTTTACCGTCGTCGTTCTGGCGCATGTAGAATGATTTTATCTCTTTGGGGTAATCGGTAAGGATCACCGGTTTTTTGAAGTGTTTCTCAACCAGGTAACGCTCGTGTTCCGATTGTAAGTCGGTACCCCAGCCTTCTATCGGGTATTGGAATTTCTTCTTTTTATTTGGGGTAGATTCTTTCAGGATCTCGATGGCCTCAGTATAAGTCAGGCGTTCAAAATCGTTATCTAAACAAAACTGTAGTTTCTCTAACAGGTTAAGGTCAGAGCGGTCCTGCTGTGGTTTTTGTTTTTCCTCGTCAAGCAAACGTTGGGTTAAAAACTCGATATCTTCTTTGTTTTTATCCAGCGCGTAGCGGATAACAAATTTTAAAAGTTCTTCAGCCAAGTCGGCATTGTCTTTCAGGTCATAGAAAGCCATTTCCGGCTCTATCATCCAAAACTCGGCAAGGTGGCGGGTAGTGTTAGAGTTTTCGGCACGGAAGGTAGGGCCGAAGGTATAAATATCACTCAGTGCCATGGCGCCAAGTTCGCCCTCAAGCTGACCAGATACGGTTAAGTTGGTAGATTTACCAAAGAAATCTTGCTTATAATCTACCTCGCCGGTATCGGTACGCGGCACATTAGCCAGATCGAAGTTAGTCACATGGAATGCTTCTCCAGCACCCTCTGCATCGGATTGAGTAATGATTGGCGTGTGCAGGTAAACAAACCCACGTTCCTGGAAAAAGGTATGGATAGCGTATGACAGCGTGTTACGCACCCTGAAAATAGCGCCGAAAGTACTGGTACGGAAACGCAGGTGCGCTATCTCGCGTAAAAATTCAAGGCTATGTTTTTTAGGTTGCAGCGGGTATTTCTCCGGGTCGCTATCGCCCAAAATTTCGATGCTGGTGGCTTTAACATCAACACTTTGTCCTTTACCTAAAGATGCCACTAACCTGCCGCTAACGCTAAGCGCCGCGCCTGTAGTGATGCGTTTTAATATGGTAGGGTCGGTGTTTTCAAAATCAACAACAATTTGTAGGTTGCTATTGGTAGAGCCATCGTTTAAAGCAATAAACTGGTTGTTACGGAAGGTACGTACCCATCCTTTAACAGTTACATCAATATCGGTTTTACCGCTTTCAAGCAGTGCTTTGATTTTTGTACGAGAGCTCATATAAAAAGTATTAGAGCGGTAAAAATACAATTATTTGCTAAAAAGCACTCTCTATTCTCCCCCGGCAGGGGAGACTTTTGCAAATAGATTTTTATAATGCCTAAAGCCCTCCCTAAGCGGGGAGGGCTTGCGTGGGGCTGGATATAAAATTAGCGAGGCAGGTAAATTAAAAAATTGCCTTTAGTGAATTTAACGCTATCCGGATAAATGCTTGATGTAGCGGGGAACGTACGTTTAAATTTCAAAGTGAATTTCCCGGTAATGGCTTTCACGGTTGAATCTACGTCGGTAACTTCAAGCGTGCTGCCTGCAGCAATCCCCGCGTTATAACGGCTTACGGTATCGTTACCAACTATTTGGTAGTATTTTGCCTGGTTGCCGGTTAACGTATAAGTCCCTTTACCGGTATATTTGATGTGCATTTTAATACCGGCATCCCTGCTAAGGCCTAAAACAGAAATGGAGTCGGTGCCAATTTTTTTGCTGAATGGCTCTGCATAAACCGATAGGCCGTTTCGTTCGGTGACAAAATATTGCTGGTACCCTGTTCTGCAGCAATTGTCGTCTTTTTTTAAGCAAGCGCTAAGTAAAAGTGTTAAGAGAGCCATGTAGGTAAATGTTAACTTTTTCATAATCTGTTTATTTAATGGTGTTGTTTGTACTATACGTTAAAAAAGTTGCTTGTGATACAGGGGGTGTGAAAATTTTTGTCAGAACTCGAATTTCAGGAATTTAAGAATGAGCAGAATGATTTTTACTTCCGTTCGATAAATTCCTTTAAAATTCCGGTTCAGACGAGCTATGTTTGCAGCTCAATAAAATCTGATGAAACCCAAACTGAGCCTTGTTATTGGCATTGTGTGCATTTCCTTTTCGCCAATATTTGTAAAGCTTGCCGCTTCGCCGGCCATTACATCGGGCTTTTACAGGATATTTATTGCGTGGTTGTTGCTGCTACCTTATTGCATTTTAAAAGGCAAATTGAAAACTACCCGCCGGGCGCTTATCATCACCATTATTGGCGGCGTTGTTTTTGGGGCTGATATTGCCATGTGGAATATATCGTTGCTTAAGATCAGCGCTACTATCTCAACCTTATTGGCTAATCTCGCGCCGGTTTGGGTAGGGCTAATGAGTTATATACTATTCAAACATAAAGCAGGCAAGCTGTTTTGGGCGGGCACGTTTGTGGCGGTTATTGGGATGGTGATATTGGTAGGGTACGATAATGTGCTGCACCTACAATTTAGTTCGGGCATATTGTATGCCGTGGCTGCCAGTATGCTTTATGCCGCTTACCTCATGATCACTAAAGGCATCATTAAACATATAAATACCTTCACTTTTATGTTTTACAATATGCTTGGGGCGGCCGTGTTTCTGTTAACTATTGCGTTAATCCGTGGCGATGCGCTAACAGGCTTTGATACCGGCACTTGGGGCTGTTTCCTGGGGATGGGGATGCTTTGCCAGTTGATAGGTTGGCTTACCATCAATCATTCATTACGTTACCTCGAATCGACCAGGGTGGCAATATCCCTGCTCGGCCAAACCGTTATAGCAGGTTTTTTAGCCGTTGGCTTATTGGGCGAAACACTGCATGCGAAAGAAATTATTGGTGGTGTGATAGTTTTGGCAGGGATCGCTGTTTCATTTTTGAAAGCGAAAAACGTGGTTCTCGCTACAAAAAGAGCCGATTAATTATTTAGTTAACCACCCATTATCACCCATCCAGATCTTCGCCCAATCAAACCATAAACCCTTGCTTTTGGAATTTACCAAGCCGAATCCATGGCCACCAGCGGGGAACAGGTGCATTTCGGTTTTTACTTTATTTTTCAATAGAGCCTCGTACATTAATAAAGCATTTTCTACAGGTACCACATCGTCATCTTCGGCGTGGACGATAAAGGTTGGCGGCGTATTGGCGGTTACCTGTTTCTCGTTCGAGTATAGGTCGATCTGATCCTGTGTTGCGTTCTTGCCTATCAGGCTATCGCGCGAGCCAACGTGGGCCTTTTCGCCAAAGGTTATCACGGGGTAAAT
Source organism: Mucilaginibacter sp. 5C4 (assembly GCF_034345625.1). Lineage (NCBI taxonomy): Bacteria > Pseudomonadati > Bacteroidota > Sphingobacteriia > Sphingobacteriales > Sphingobacteriaceae > Mucilaginibacter > Mucilaginibacter sp. 5C4. The sequence continues at coordinate 868,056 of NZ_CP133775.1, forward strand.
CAGCATCATAAAATCGGGGCGAACGCTGATGTTATCTTTATTATCAATCACTACCTTATCAAAATGCGTCCCCTCGGTTGATGCGAGGTGGCCCCCCGCCGAAAAACCAATAATGCCAATCCTGTTCGGATTAACGCCCCATTTGGCGCCATCCTGCCTAACCAGTTGTATCGCGCGCTGTGCATCCTGCAACGGGCCAATGGTTTTATCAACCATAATGCTATCAGTTGGTAAGCGGTATTTTAACACATATGCTGTAACGCCAATTTTATTGAATTCTTTAGCTATCGCGAAACCTTCATGAGCTGATGCCAGACCGCCGTATCCACCACCAGGGCAAATAACAATGGCCGTACCGTTGGCTGTGCCTTTTGCAGGCAGGTAAGGGGTTAATGTCGGCGTACTTACATTGGTTATCCAGTAAGTATCGTTCATGGTTTCCTTGTAGTTTGCAGGAGTGGGCTTGCTGTTAGGAACGCCTTTTGGATAAAGCGGTAAAGGCTTTTGTTCCTGGCTAAAGGCAATGGTTGTAGTGGCAGTCAATATCAACGCGGTTAAAATATGCTTCATTATAAAAAGTAGAATTGGTAAAGGTAAGTTACAACTTACATCAACAAAAAGCGATGCTGTGGTGTGCAGCATCGCTTTTTGTAATAATCTAAGAATGTTATGCTGAACTCGTTTCAGCATCTCTCGTGAAATCCTTCGACAAGCTCAGGATGACAAACGGGTTTAATTCTTCGGCCCTCCAAATTCCATCAGGTACGATTTCAGGAATTCGTTCAGGTCGCCATCCAGTACAGCGGCGGCGTTAGATGTTTCGTGATCTGTACGCAGGTCTTTAACCAGCTTATACGGGTGTAACACATAGTTGCGGATCTGAGACCCCCATTCTATCTTTTTCTTGTTGCCTTCCACCGCGCTTGATGCCTCTGCACGTTTGCGCATTTCAGCTTCATACAACTGTGATTTTAGCAAGCGGATAGCGTTTTCTTTATTCTGTAATTGCGAGCGCGACTCCTGGTTTTTGATGATGATACCCGATGGCTTGTGGTATAAACGTACGGCAGTTTCTACCTTATTTACGTTTTGGCCACCCGCACCACCTGCGCGGAAGGTCTCAAATTCAATATCGGCATCCTTCACTTCAATATCTATGGTATCATCTACCAAAGGGTAAACATATACTGAAGCAAATGAGGTATGGCGCTTGGCGTTAGAATCAAATGGTGAAATGCGCACCAAACGGTGGACGCCATTTTCGCCTTTCAGGTAACCATAAGCAAACTCACCCTCTATTTGCAGCGTAACTGTTTTTACACCGGTCACGTCACCTTCCTGGTAATCCTGTTCAGATACTTTATGCCCATTCTTTTCGGCCCACATAATGTACATACGCATCAGCATACCGGCCCAATCGCAGCTTTCGGTACCACCGGCGCCAGCTGTAATTTGCAGCACGGCGTTAAACTGATCTTCCTCGGCGCTAAGCATGTTTTTAAATTCAAGCTCCTCAACGGCAGTTAAGGCCTGTGCGTATTGGTCGTTCATTTCGCCCTCGGTAGCATCGCCACTTTGGAAAAACTCGAACAGTACGTTGGTATCTTCCACAAGCGAAACCACTTTCTGGAAAGCGTCGGTCCATATTTTTTTTGTTTTGATGGATGCCAAAACCTTTTCGGCATCTTTAGGATGGTCCCAAAAGTTTGGGCCTAAGGTTATATCCTGTTCCTTTTGCATGGCATCGAGTTTGGTATCGATGTCAAAGATGCCTCCTCAGGGAAGTTGTTCTATCCCTTAAATCCTGCATGTTCTCTTTTGTCATAATGGCAAATATATAAAATTGCGGTTAGGCCAATAAAAAAGGCCTACAATTAAATTGTAGGCCTCATTGTAAAACATTTTAAGCTTACGCTATACGTATCTGGTTTAGCAACATACCCATATTGGCAACGTTATTACCGCTAACCTTAGATAGTATGGTGCTTAATGCAAACTCTTTGTTCTGATCACCTTTAGATTGCTCCATCAACTGGTGCATAACCGGGGGTATCAAACTAGCGGCAATAGCCATAGCCTCTGTGGTACTGATATTATAAAAATTATTTAGCTTGTTGGCAAACCTGTTAACCGCACTTGTAATAAGCGGGTTTTCATAAATGGCCGAAAACTGAAAATATTTAACAAGGTCTTTTAACTTGCCGCTATCCATCTGGTTTTTTAAAACCTCTATGATAGAGCTTGAAGCCTCATTGATCACCGACTCGCGATCTCCCACCGCAATTACCGGGTTGTTAATAACAGCCGTATCAGCGTTACTTTTTACGAGCAAAAAAAGTTTTTCGAACATGGTGTAATGTATTTAAAAAACGAATTAAGAAAATGATGAAAAATGCCTGGTTTATTTACCAACCCCACAAATATATTAAATATTTATTTTCACTTTCTAAAAATTATCAAACATTTGTTGTTGAAATGACAATTCTGTTGGTGTAAAACAAACACTATGTAGGCATTGTTGATAAGTGTATAAATAACACCAAACTGTCCTTTTTTCACATTTAAAGCCTGGCGCAGTTTTAACTTGTTATTTTTACAAAAAACATTACAATTATGCTGCCAAATATTGATTTCACGAGCACCCAATCGTACAAATACTTAACCGACCATTACATCGATATCGTATCAAAAAGTTTAAAGGAATTATTTGAAACTGATACTCAGCGATTTGAAAAATTCTCTCTTCAGTTTGAGGATATTTTGGTGGATTATTCCAAAAACCGTATTGATGATGAAACACTTGCGTTGCTTGCCCAATTAGCACGCGAGTGTGGTGTAAACAAGGCAATTGAAGCCATGTATTCCGGTGAAACGATCAATGTTACCGAAGGCCGCCCTGTTTTGCACATCGCTTTGCGTAACCGCAGTAATACCCCAATTTTAGTTGATGGTAAAGATGTAATGCCCGATGTGAACGGCGTGTTAGATCATATGAAAGAATTTAGCGAGGCCATCATTAGCGGCGCGTGGACGGGTTACACCGGCAAAGCGATAACTGATGTGGTAAACATCGGCATCGGCGGATCAGACTTGGGCCCGGTGATGGTTACCGAAGCATTGAAAGCATACAAGAACCACTTAACCATGCACTTTGTATCCAATGTAGATGCAACGCACATTGTAGAAACATTAAAAGAGGTTGACCCGGAAACTACGCTGTTCCTGATCGCGTCAAAAACATTTACCACGCAGGAAACTATGGGAAACGCACACAGCGCCCGCGACTGGTTCATTAAAAACGGTGGTAAGGACGAGGATGTGGCCAAACACTTCGCGGCATTATCTACCAATAGTGAGGGTGTTGAGAAATTTGGTATCGACACTAAAAATATGTTTGAGTTTTGGGATTGGGTTGGCGGCCGTTACTCTTTATGGAGCGCGATAGGTTTATCCATTTCCCTGAGCGTTGGCTTTGATAATTTTGCAGCCTTGCTTGATGGCGCCCATGCCATGGACAACCACTTTAAAACCGCGCCACTTGAGCAAAACCTGCCTGCTATTTTAGCGCTGATAGGTATCTGGCATAACAACTTTTTTGAAGCCGAAACACAAGCTATCCTTCCGTACGACCAATACATGCACCGATTTGCGGCATACTTCCAACAAGGGGATATGGAGAGCAACGGTAAACATGTAGACCGTAATGGCAAGCATGTAGACTACCAAACCGGCCCCGTTATTTGGGGAGAGCCGGGCACCAACGGCCAGCATGCCTTTTACCAGTTGATACACCAGGGAACAAAATTGATCCCTTGCGACTTTATAGCACCTGCACAATCGCACAACCCGCTGGGCGAGCACCACAACATGCTGCTATCAAATTTCTTCGCCCAAACCGAAGCTTTGATGAACGGTAAAACCGAAGAAGTGGTAATTGACGAATTGGAAAAGGCCGGTAAAAGCGAAGAAGAGATAGAAAAAATTGCACCGTTTAAAGTTTTTGAAGGTAACCGCCCAACAAACTCTATCCTGGTTAAAAAAATAACGCCGCATACTTTAGGCAGCCTGATAGCCATGTATGAGCACAAAATATTTGTACAGGGCATCATCTGGAACATCTACAGTTTTGATCAATGGGGTGTTGAATTAGGCAAGCAATTGGCCGGCAAGATCCTGCCCGAGCTTAAAGGCAACGAAGAGATAATCAGTCACGATTCATCAACCAATGGTTTGATCAATCAATACAAAGCCTGGAGGTAGGTTCAGTTTTGAGTTTGCAGCAAGCAGTAGAAACGCCCTGTAGTTTCGAAAAGAAAAAGCTGCAAGTTTAAAACTTTGTATAGCCATTTTATAAAAAGAAAAGCCGCGAAATTCGCGGCTTTTCTTTTTACTTTTTCACAAACTTCACCTGGAACAATTTATCCCACTTTTTACCTGTGATGAAAATGCGTTTGGTTGCTTTATCATATGCAATGCCGTTCAGTACATCGGCGTGGGGGTTGCGCTGCCCTTCAGGATAAAGGCTCGTTAAGTCTATCTTTTGCTCAACAGCGCCGGTTTTGGGGTTTATTACCAAAATATAATCCTGGTGATAAACATTAGCATAAATCTTACCGTCTATATATTCCAGCTCATTTAGTTCGTTTATAGGGCCTTTATCGTCATACACATCAATAAATCCTTTTTGCTGGTAGGTATCTTTATTCAGGAACCAAATACGGTTGGTGCTGTCATCCATATAAATTTTGTCAGCATCATGGGTCATCCCCCAACCTTCTAATCCAACATTGTTGTCAAATTTGCTAAGAAGCGTAAGCGTTTTTTTATCGTATACAAACCCGATCTTCTCGGTGTAGGTAAGTTGTACAATTTTGTCGCCTATAACAGCTATTCCTTCAGCGAAGATCTTTGGGTCGATATTTGTTATTTTAAGTACTTTGCCGGTAGTGAGGTCAACCTTACGCAGGCTCGACTGACCATTTCCTTCTGCCGCCCGCCCGCCATCGCTTTCATATAAAATCCCGTCCTGGTATTCTAAACCTTCGGTATATGAGGAGGTATCATGCGGGAAAACCTTTTCTATTACAAAACCTAACTGCTCCGGTGCTTTGGCGGCAAGCAGGTTGATGTTTGTCGTAAGATCCTGACTTTTGCCGCCCTGGTAAACCTTGGCGGTAATTACTCGCGCGCCAAGAGCAATGCTATCGGTTTTAACTGTTACCGTGGCCGAGTCTTTAGCCGAGCCAACGCGTGTACTATCCAGTAAATAAACAACGGAATCTATCTTAACATCCTTTGGATAACCAATCTTCAGGGCAATTTGCTCGCCGCTTTTGTAGTTGCTGCCCGCATCCGGGCTAATGGTAAATTCGTCGTCTTTTTTATCTTGTCTACAGCTGTAGGGCAGCAGCGCTATAATGGCGAAAAGTGCTATACGTTTGTTCATCTTAAATGGCAGAAGGCCAAAAGGCATCTTCAATATGTTTTAATGTGTGGTTACTATTACGGTCAAACAGGATAGATATTATATCAAACCTAACTTCTCCCTGGTGGTTCATCAAATATATGTACTCGTCGGCAGCTTCTACCAGTAAACGCTGCTTTCGTGCATCAACAAAGTCTTCGGGTTCGCCAAAGGCATTGCCGGTACGGGTTTTAACTTCGGTAAATATAATAATCCCGGCTTTATAAGCGACCAGGTCTATCTCGGCTTTGCCGAAAACCCAGTTCTCATCCATTATCTCGTACCCCGTGGCTTCCAGGTGGGCTTTCGCCATTGCTTCGCCTTTTTTGCCGAGATCGTTGTGGGATGCCATTATTTTATAATCACCGAGCCTAAGTAATCAGAGATTGTCTTCTCCACCTTTTTCATGTGCATGTATTGGTTCAGCAGAATTTCCTGATCGACCTCTCCTGTAGTAGTTTGCAACTCGTTACGAATTTGTGTCAATATCTTACTAACCTTTTGCTTTTTTAGATGAAAAATAGCACCGAGGATGGTAGCTTTCATGTTGGCTTGCTCATCAGGCACCAAAATTTTGTGCATTTCGTACCAGTTCTCGCTCAGGATGTATTTGGTGGCAAGCATGGTTACTACCAGGTCAACTATGCCTTTATCATGATAATGGATAAAGTGCTGTTCCTCGGGCAGTACGCCATTCTCTACTTCCTGGCGGTAGATCTCCATGAACTTTTTAGTTTCCGTTTGCTCAAATTCCACATCACTTAACTCGGCTATCATAAAGGGGCCGATATAGGTATTGGCAATACCATCCCAATCGATCATTTTATTGCCGTAGTTTAAAAGCAGGCGGACTATCTCGCGCTCCTGCGTGTCCGATTCTTTGGCAATGTGCTCCTGCGGCTCTTCAAAAAATAAAAGGTCTTCGGGCGATGGCTCGGGTTTACGGCCCTGGTATGGCTGCTGACTGTCTTTTTTGGCCTTAGCCTGGCGCATTTTATTAAGCTCGGAGAGCAACGCGCGCTCGTCAATTTCCAGGCGGTTACTACATTCTTTTAGGAATACAGATGCCTTGATAGAATCGGGGATCTTGGCGATGCTTTCTACTATTTCGCGGATAACCTCGGCCTTTTTTATCGGGTCGTTCCCAACATCCTTTAGCAGGATCTCGGTTTTGTATAGGATAAAATCTTTTTTGTTTTTGTCTACGTGTGTTTTAAAGGCATTGGTGCCAAACTTTTGCACGTACGAATCCGGATCGTGCCCATCGGGGAACAGCACCACTTTTACGTTAAGGCCTTCCTCCAGGATCATATCCAGCCCGCGTAGCGAAGCTTTGATACCCGCTGCATCGCCATCATACAAAATGGTGATATTTTTGGTAAGGCGACCGATAAGCCTGATCTGCTCAACGGTTAACGATGTACCCGATGATGCCACCACATTCTCTATCCCCGCCTGGTGAACGGATATCACATCGGCATAACCCTCCACCAAATAGCAGTTATCTTCCTCGCGGATGGCTTTCTTGGCGAAGTACAAACCGTAAAGGATGCTCGATTTATGATAGATCTCCGACTCGGGTGAGTTTACATACTTGGGGACGTTCTTGTCGCTCTTTAACGTACGGCCGCCGAAAGCGATCACCCTGCCCGTAAAGCTATGGATAGGGAACATCACCCGGCCACGGTAACGGTCATACAGCGAGCCGTTATCGCGCTTAACGGATAACCCGCTCTCTACTATAAATTCTTCCTTGTACCCTTGTTTTAGGGCTTCTCCGGTAAAGGCTTCCCATTGGTCTGGCGAGTAGCCCAACTCAAACTTCTTGATGGTATCGTTGCTAAAACCGCGCTCTTTAAAATAGCTGTAGCCTATGCTTTTGCCTTCATCGGTATCCAGTAAGCTTTCGTGGAAGTATTTAGCCGCAAAGCCGGACACGATCATCAAACTTTCGCGGTGGTTCTGCTCCTCCAGGTTTTCGGTGGTATCAACCGTTTCCTCCACCTCGATGCCGTATTTTTTGGCCAGCCATTTCAGCGCTTCGGGGTAGGTGAACTTCTCCAGCTCCATTAAAAAAGTAACGGCGCTGCCTCCTTTGCCCGACGAGAAATCTTTAAAGATACCCTTAGCCGGCGATACCGTGAAGGACGGCGTACGCTCGTTAACGAAGGGGGAAAGGCCCACATAATTGGCCCCGCGCTTTTTTAATTGTACAAATTCGCCAATCACCTCCACAATATCTGTGGCTTCCATTATGCGGTCTACGGTGGGTTTGGTGATCATGTTTTAAAAAAGCGAGCCACAAAAATAGTGGTTTATACGTCTTGTTCTAAAGATATAAAAAAGTAATTGTTTTGGATAATTATAGGCGGGCTAAGAACATCATTGCCGTTGGCTTTAGCCAACAGATAGCAAATTGCGATGTTTGGGCTTTAGCCTAAATCTTAACGGCGTTTTGGCTGAAGCCAATGCGCTAATTGTTTGTATCCGTCACTTAAAAGTGACGGCAATGAGTTTACTAAAACGAGGTTAGTTTTTTATCCCCCCATTATCTGCAACAACTCATTCAATTCGTCCACCTTTTCTGATGAGCCCAAGTGTTCGTAGGCGCTGATGAGGTTGCGGATAACACGCTTAATAATGTCTGAGTTGGAGCAGGGTTCGTAAAACTGCTTATCAAATTTCAGGTTCAGTTGCTTCAAAAACATATCTACATCTCTGCGGCCAAAAATGAAACCTTTGTTAAACGCGTTAATGTAAAACAGGATGCCGCCTTCAAACTCGCTGTCGCGGCTTTCATCAAGGTAAGCCAGTATAAAATGCTGTGGCAGGTTTACACCGTAAATAGGAATGTCCAGCTTTTGGGCGATGATGGCGTAAATGATGGCTAATGAGATCTGGTTGCCCCTTTTAATGTCCAGTACCTGGCTTATATAGCTGTTCTGCGGGTCGCGGTGATTGGTGGTGTTGCCGCTAAAGCCGTGGATGCTGTAAAAAACGTGGTTCATTAACTTTACCTGCTCTACCGGGCTGGCCTCGTTCATCATTTGGATCCAAACGTCGCGTTTTATGGCTTCTATCTGGTTTATTACTTTTTGCTCGTCAAGATCAGGGTATTGGTAGCGGTTAATGATGAGGATACCCTGCAGCAGATCGAACGCGCCGCTTTGGTGCCAAAGTTTCAGGTCGTTTTTTACAGTGCCGAATTGGATCTCGTGAACCAGGTTGGCTATCCGTTCCTGTTGAATGGGGTCAAAGGCTTGTTCGAAAGCGCTTTCGAGGTAATCTATAGCTTCTGTACCGTAAGAAAGTAGCTTTTCGTGCACGTGGCCGAATATTTCAGCATCGGGGTCGTCCAGTAAACGGATAAGTGAATTTACTTCTGTAGGATTTATCATATATCTCTTATGCTAAAATACTAAACCTTTTAATAATTTTACAGCTATGTTCAATTTAACGTTCGCGAAAGATTATCTGTTGCACAGGCTTACGTCAAAAAACCGTCATGGTTTGCACTCTCCATTTGTATACCGCCTGGTAGACCAGGTGATATATGATAAAGCTGATAAACCTGTATATGAAATGATAGAACAAGAGCGCGACATTTTGCTGACGGACGACCGCTACATTAACGTTACCGACCTGGGAGCAGGGTCGCATGTGAACAATAACAAACAAAAAGCCATAAGCGCCATCACCATGAACGCGCTTAAACCACCTAAGCTGGCTAAGCTGCTTTACCGACTTGCGGCATCAACTAAACCCGCGAGTATTGTTGAACTGGGCACCTGCCTTGGTATTACCACACTGTACCTGCAGGCCGCCGCGCCAAATGCCAAAGTATATACCTTAGAAGGCTGCCCCGAAACCGCCGGCGTTGCCAAAGATGTTTTTACCAGGGCAGGGGTAAAGGATATAAACGTAATCACCGGGAACTTTGACGATACCCTGCCAAATGTTATTGCCGGACTGGACAAACTTGATTTTGTATACATAGATGGCAACCACCAACGCGATGCCACGCTCAAATACTTTGAATGGTGCCTGCCCAAAGTGCACGAAGATACCATGCTGATCTTCGATGATATTTATTGGAGCGATGGCATGAAACAGGCCTGGGCACAAATAAAAGCCCACTCGCAGGTAACGGCCACTGTCGACCTGTTTTGGATAGGCGTGGTGTTTTTTAAAACCGGGCAGGCGAAGGAAGATTTTAAAATAAGGGTGTAGCTGATTATGCAGATTTCAGATGTGCGGATGTACAGAGTATTTCCTAATCTGCACATCCAAAATTCGCATATCTGCACATCAGAAAGCTTCCCCTAACCCCACATAAACACCGCTTTGCCTGCTTTCGCCGGGGCGTTTTTCGCCAACACCGTAATCTACACGGATGCTGAGGCCTTTTTGCACATCGAAGAAGTAGCGCAGTCCGCCGCCGTAATTTGGCTTTAGTTGATTAAAGTTAAAATCTTTGTTGAACACCTCTCCTCCGCCTATAAAGCCCACAATACCAAAACGTTCTGTCATGCGGTAGCGCAGTTCGGTTTGGCCGACTAAGAGGTTGCGGTCGCGGAAACGGCCGTTGTAGTAGCCGCGCATCATTTCGTCGCTGCCCAGTGCGGGTAACAGGTAAAACGGCGACTGGCTGCCCGTCATGTTCTGGCTTTGCACATCAAGCCCTAACACAAATTTTTTGCCAAGGGCTATAAAATGCGTTACCTCTATATTTAAAAAGCCGCCGCTGTAACCGCTATTGCCACCCACGCCATGCATGATGTTTAAATAACTGGTAAGCGTGGTGCCACTGGTGGTGTAGGTGTTATTGTTGCGGCTATCCAATATAAAACTTGGCCCAAAGTAAAGGATGGTACCTCCGTTTTTACCCTCAATGGTTGGGTCGGTAGCGAAAATGCCGCCGGGTTCCTGGTCGTGGAAACGGTAATCATAGCCACCGGCCACCAATCCCAGGTAAATATAGTCGCCAAGTTTTTTCTCCCCGGTAAAGGTTACGCGAAAGCGTTTTTGGCCCAGGCGGTCGGCATCCGCTTTAGCGGTATTGTTGCCTATGCCATAAAAATCGAACGGGAAATTGATATACCCAATCGCGCCCGTAAAATGGTAATTGTTATTTGGCGCCCAGTAGCTGCTGCTTAAGTTTACCCTGCTTTGGCCTTTGGTGGTCAATGTCGCGTAAGCAAAAATATTGGATACCCGGGTTTTGTTGCTGAGGGTATCAGTATAAAAAGAATAAAGGGCCGAACCGCCTGCTTCCAAACCTGTTTCGGGTGCCGAACTAATGACGGGGAGTACCACAAAGCTGCCGCGTTTGCTGGTATCCTTCTCAAAATACATGCGGCGGATAAATTTCGGCAGCATTTTTACCTGGGCGAAAACGGGTATTATAAGGGTGGATAAGAGTAAAATGAGGATGATTTTTTTCATGTGCTGTAGTGCCATAAAGGTAATTTTAAAGCACTTGTTTTGTAGAATTTGTAATTTAAAATTCTGATGTGCGCAAAATACCTACTTTTGCAAAATAATAATAGTAAAATAATATGAGCACAGCAAGAGGCCCTATATCTCAGTTCATCGAGAAAAACTACCTGCATTTTAATGCAGCGGCATTAATGGATGCAGCCAAAGGTTACGAAACACATTTAACCGAAGGCGGCAAAATGATGGTGACCATTGCTGGTGCCATGAGCACCGCAGAACTGGGCATTTCACTTGCCGAAATGATCCGCGAGGGTAAAATTGACATTATATCATGTACAGGTGCAAACCTGGAAGAGGATATCATGAACCTGGTAGCGCACTCGCATTACAAACGTGTGCCTAATTACCGGGATCTTAGCCCACAGGATGAGTGGGATTTGTTAGAGAACCACTATAACCGTGTTACCGATACCTGTATCCCCGAGGAAGAAGCCTTCCGCCGTTTGCAGAAACATATTTATAAGATCTGGAAAGATGCTGATACCGCTGGAGAACGTTATTTCCCGCATGAGTTTATGTACAAGATCTTGCTAAGCGGCGAGTTGGAACAGTATTATGAGATAGACCCTAAAAATTCATGGATGCTGGCAGCGGCAGAGAAAAACCTGCCAATTGTTGTACCGGGTTGGGAAGACAGTACTATGGGTAACATCTTCGCGTCGTACGTTATTAAAAACGAAATAAAAGCCACTACCATGAAAAGTGGTATCGAATATATGGCATGGCTTGCCGATTGGTATCCGAAAAATTCGGGTGGTAAAGGCGTAGGCTTTTTCCAGATAGGTGGCGGTATTGCCGGCGATTTCCCAATTTGTGTGGTGCCGATGCTTTACCAGGATATGGAAATGACCGACATCCCTTTCTGGAGTTATTTTTGCCAGGTAAGCGATTCTACAACCTCTTATGGTTCGTACTCGGGCGCTGTGCCAAACGAAAAAATCACCTGGGGTAAACTGGACATCAATACCCCTAAATTTATTGTAGAAAGCGACGCGACAATTGTTGTTCCGTTGATATTTGCGTGGATCTTAAAGCAATAATTTAATAACCATAATTGAAAAGGCTGTTTGGATATCCAAACAGCCTTTTTTAATTTTTCTGATGTTACATTAGCAATTAATAGTTGAAGTTATTAGTAAATTTTAAAATTTGTTATAGTTTTAATGCGGTTATTGTTAATGTGGCGGATAATTGGCTGGATATTAAAACAATAAATAGGTTTTCAAAGTATCTTTACATATTTTCTTTTTTCACATACTGCCCGCTTTTGGCAAAACAGTGTTTACAGTAATTTAAAGGGGTTTAATCGGTAATTTAGAACGATTATAAATTAGACATTGCGGTCATTATATTGTCAGCGATACTGTAATAAATTATACTTTTGTAGCTGAAAAAGTGACTAAATCAAGCAGCTTTACGTCAGTTTAACACTTATATATAAAAATTATTTAGCATAAATACCTTATATGAGAAATATCTCATTGATTATTAAACAGTTTTCAAGGTCGGTTTTACTGGTTGCCGGTTTGGTTGTGGTAGGCTTAACAGCCCACGCGCAAACAGACGCAGCAAAAGGTGAAGCTATATTTAAGGCCAAATGTACCGCGTGTCACAAAATAGATGTGCGTATGACCGGCCCGGCCTTAGGTCCGCAGTTAACAGAAGAAACTGATGACGCTTACCTAACCAAATGGATCCAAAACAACCAGGCATTAATTGCTGCCAAAAACCCCAAGGCCGTTAAAATATTTAACGAGTACAACCAGGCGGGTATGACAGTATTTGCCGAGTTGAGCAATGCAGATGTTGGTAATGTTATCACTTACATCCGTGCTGATTGGAAAAAGATCCAGGACGATAAAGCAAAAGCACCTGCAGGTGGCACAGCAGCAGCAGCCGAAGATAAAGGCCCAAGCGCTTTAGTTGTTTGGAGTTTATTAGGCGTTATTGTTATTGCGTTCGTCGTTATCCTTGTTTTAAATAAAGTAATTGCAACGCTTGAGCGTTTGTTGCTTAACAAAAAAGGGATCTTTGAAGAAGAAGAAGTTGTTGAGGAAGAGAAAGTACCTGTAGATAAATTAGCTATAGTTAAAAAGCTTCTTAAAAACAAAAAACTTGTTTTCTTTTTAGTGCTTTGCGCTGTTGTTGGCTTAGGTAGCTTTAGCTGGATCACCATGTGGAATACTAACGTTCACCAGGGATACCAACCGGTACAGCCTATCAAATACTCGCACCAGTTACACGCAGGTGTCATGAAGATAGAGTGTCAATACTGTCACTCAGGTGCATACAAATCTAAAAATGCTTCGATACCATCGTTGAACGTTTGTATGAACTGCCACAAAGTTGTTAAGACAGAATCACCGGAGATCCGCAAAATTTACGATGCTTTGGGTTACGACCCTAACACCGCAAAATACGATAGTACTAAATCAAAACCAATCCAGTGGGTGCGTATACACAACCTGCCCGATCTGGCTTACTTTAACCATTCGCAACACGTTACAGTTGGCGCAATAAAATGCCAAACTTGCCACGGCCAAATTCAGGAAATGAAGGAAGTATATCAATATTCTCCACTTACCATGAAATGGTGTATCCAGTGTCACAAACGTACCGAGGTTAACGGGAAAGGCAATGCTTACTACGACAGCATACTTGCTGCCCATGATAAAATTAAAAAGGGTGAAAAAGTTACTGCAGCAGTGTTAGGCGGTATTGAGTGTGCTAAGTGCCACTACTAATAATTATTAAGAACAGTACATTACAGTTTATATAACTATAAATGGATAGCAATAAAAAATACTGGAAAGGTTTAGAAGAACTGAACAAAACGCCAGAATTTGTTGAGAAAAATAAACACGAATTTGCCGAGCCAATTCCTATCGAGGAGGTTTTAAGCGGAGGCGGCCTTATGGGCAAAACCCCCCGTCGCGACTTTTTAAAGGCATTAGGCTTTGGTGTTGGTGCGGTTACATTAGCGGCTTGCCAAAAAGTACCGGTACACAAATCGATCCCTTACTTAATTAAACCGGAGGAGATAACCCCGGGTGTGGCTAACTACTACACATCTACTTATGATGGTAGCGCAATTTTGGTTAAAACCCGCGAAGGCCGCCCTATTAAGGTTGAAGGTAACCCTAAAGATCTTTTATCAAAAGGTGGTTTAAGTGCGCAGGCACAAGCATCAGTGCTTGAGCTTTACGATACCAGCCGCGTTAAAGACCCTCAATTGAACGGTACCGACAGCAGCTGGTCTGAGATTGACGCTTTTGTAAAAAGCAAACTTGCAGCGGTTGCAGCAAGTGGCAAAACCATCAGCATCGTTTCATCAACAGTACACAGCCCGTCTACACAAGCGGTAATTGCTGAATTTATTGCAAAATATCCTACTGCAAAACACGTACAGTACGACGCAGTTTCTTATACAGGTATTATAAAGGCTAACCAAAACAGTTTTGGTAAAGCGGTATTACCTCACTACAATTTTGATAAGGCTGACATCATTGTAAGCTTCGCGGCAGATTTTCTTGGAACATGGATCTCTGGTGAAGAGTTTACCCGCCAGTACGTATCAAACCGTAACAACAAATCGCTCGAAGAAAAAAAGATGTCACGTCACATCCAATTCGAGAGCGGTATGAGCCTTACCGGTACCAATGCAGATGTGCGTATCGCCATCAAACCATCTGAAGAAGGTGTTGCCTTGGTTAACCTGTACAATGCTATATCAGGCACAACGTTACCGGGTTCAAAAAAATTAACTACAGTAAACGCAGATAAAGCCATCTTATTAGTAGCGGCAGAACTTAAAGCAGCAAAAGGCAAAGCCTTAGTTGTAGCCGGCTCAAACGATGTTGCTAAACAAGTTTTGGTAAATGCTATCAACTCTTTATTAGGCAGCTACGGCACCACTATCGATCTGGACAATCCATCTCGTCAGTACGCCGGTAATGATGGTGCCATTGTTGATTTCATTACACAAGCTAAAGCAGGTACAGTAGGTGCAGCATTATTCCTTGATGCTAACCCGGCTTATGATTACCATACCGCAGCCGCAGTTGTTGATGCATTGAAGAATGTAGGCTTAAAAGTTTCATTCTCTGATCATACCGACGAAACCGCGGCACTTTGTAATATTATTGCGCCAAACCACCACTATTTAGAGTCGTGGGGTGATGATAGCTCTGTAGAAGGTTACTACACGGTAATGCAGCCAACTATTAACCCGGTTAACAATACCCGCCAGGCCGAGCATAGCCTGTTGGTTTGGGCTGATAGCGCAACTAAAGATTACTACACATTTGTAAGAAATAACTGGAACACCAGCTTATTAGCCAAAGGCGGTTTATCTGGCCAGGCTGGTTGGGAAACCTTATTACAAACTGGTTTTGTATTGGTAGCACCTGTTGCTGCCGGTTCATACACCTTTAACTATGAACTTAACGCGGTTGCACAAACCATATTAGGCCAAAGTGCTAAACTTGCCGAAGGTGGTAAAGTGGAGCTGCAGGTTTACCAGAATACAGCAATGCGCGATGGTAAAAAAGCAAACAACCCATGGTTGCAAGAGTTACCTGACCCGGTTTCTAAAGTTACCTGGGACAACTTTGCAGCGATGTCTCCATCTGATATTAAAAAGATGGGCCTTGATGAATTTGAGGTTGTTGAGATCACCGCGAATGGTTACACGGTAACATTACCGGTATTATCACAACCGGGCCAGGCGCCGGGCACAGTATCTGTAGCTGTTGGTTACGGCCGTACTGCAGCAGGCCTTGTTGGTAACAATGTAGGTAAAAACGCGTATCCATTCCTTAGCTTCCTAAACGGTACGTTCCAAACAAACGCATCGGCAACTGTAAAAGCTACAGGCGATATATTCCCGCTTTCGCAAACACAAACGCATCACTCTTTTGAGGGCCGTAACATTATCCGCGAAGCAACCTTTACCGAATACAAGAAAGATGCGCGTGCAGGTAGCGGTAAAGAAGGTGAAGAAGAGAAGATGTTTGACCTTTGGGAGAGCACTAACGAAGACACCATCCACGCTCGCCCTGTTTATGACTGGGTTATGGCTATCGACTTAAATGCATGTACAGGTTGTGGCGCTTGCGTTGTAGCATGTAGTGCAGAAAACAACATACCTGTTGTTGGTAAAGACGAAGTTGGCCGCCGCCGCGAGATGCACTGGATCCGTATTGACCGTTACTACAGCTTTGAACAAAATGGCGAGGCTAAGGTTGATAGCCGTTCTGGTAAAGTAACGCAAGAGAAAGAAATTGAGAAACTGGCCGATTTTAGCAACGTTACCGTTGTTCACCAGCCAATGCTTTGCCAGCACTGTGACCACGCACCTTGTGAAACTGTTTGCCCGGTATTAGCTACCACGCACTCAAGCGAAGGTTTAAACATGATGGCTTACAACCGTTGTGTTGGTACACGTTACTGCGCAAACAACTGCCCATACAAGGTGCGCCGCTTTAACTGGTTCAACTACTGGAACGATTCTCGTTTTGATAATTACTTAAATAACGAGCATACACAATTAGTACTTAACCCCGATGTTACTACACGTTTCCGTGGGGTAATGGAAAAATGCTCGATGTGTGTGCAACGTATACAAGCAGGTAAATTACAGGCTAAAATAGAAAAACGCCCGCTTAGGGATGGCGAAGTTAAAGTTGCTTGTCAGCAAACTTGTTCTGCAAACGCTATCGTGTTCGGTAACAGGAACGACCCTAACTCTGAAGTTTCAAAAGCTTTGAAGAGCGAGCGTACTTACTATGTACTTGAAGAACTTAACGTAAAACCGGGTATTGGATACCAGGTGAAAGTTAGGAACACCGGAACTGAATCATTGGCTTAATTTTACATCGAGATATATAACAACATATGGCTCATCAACATGAATCAATAATCAGGGAACCGTTAATGACGGGCAAAGACATGACCTTTGCCAAGATCACTAACGATATATTGTTACCTGTAGAGAATAAACCTAACAAAGCTTGGTGGATCGGTTTTACCGTATCATCATTAGGCTCATTGTTATGGGTAGTGTCTATCAGCTACACCTTTTGGTTTGGCTTAGGCGCTTGGGGACTTAACAAAACTGTAGGATGGGCCTGGGATATTACCGGTTTCGTATGGTGGGTAGGTATTGGTCACGCAGGGACACTGATCTCGGCGGTACTATTGATTTTCCGTCAAAACTGGCGTAACTCCATTAACCGGTCTGCAGAGGCGATGACCATCTTCGCGGTAATTTGTGCCGCTACATACATTGTAGCACACATGGGCCGCCCATGGTTAGCATACTTCACCTTACCGCTTCCAAACCAGTACGGCTCACTTTGGGTAAACTGGAACTCGGCGCTGATGATGGATGTGTTCGCGATCTCAACTTACTTCTCGGTTTCATTATTGTTCTGGTACACAGGTTTATTGCCTGATATCGCTTCGATCCGTGACCGTGCAACAGGCTTACGTAAACGTATCTATTCAATACTATCATTCGGCTGGACAGGTTCATTAAAAACCTGGCAGCGTTTCGAAACCGTATCTTTGATACTTGCAGGTATATCTACACCACTGGTACTATCGGTACACACCATTGTATCATTTGACTTTGCTACGTCGTTAGAGCCGGGATGGCACACCACCATCTTCCCTCCATACTTCGTTGCGGGTGCTATCTTCTCTGGTTTCGCGATGGTGCAAACACTATTGCTGGTAACCCGTAAGGTGTTAGGTTTAGAAAACTACATTACCATGTTCCACATCGAATCGATGAATAAGATCATCTTATTAACAGGTTCTATCGTGGGCGTGGCTTATATAACCGAGTTTTTCATCGCGTGGTACTCTGGTGTAGAGTATGAGCAATACGCTTTCATCAACAGGGCAACTGGCCCGTACTGGTGGGCTTACTGGAGCATGATGAGCTGTAACGTAATTTCGCCACAGCTATTCTGGTCAAAATACTTGCGTACCAATATTAAATTCTCATGGTTCCTGTCAATCATCGTGAATATAGGTATGTGGTTCGAGCGTTTCGTAATTATCGTAACCTCGCTACACCGCGATTACATCCCATCAAGCTGGGCAATGTTCTATCCAACCTGGGTTGATGTGAGCGTGTTCATCGGGTCTATCGGTTTGTTCTTTACCATGTTCCTGTTATTTGTGAGGGTACTACCATCAGTAGCTATTGCCGAGGTTAAACTGATGCTTAAAACATCGAGTGAGCAGGCTAAGAAGAAACTTATTGAAGAAGGCCACCTTGAGCCGGCCGAGGTTCAGTATTACAAGGAGTCGTTAACAAAATTTGACAGTGTTGATTCGGCTGATTACGAAAAAGTATAAAAATGAGCAAGACTAAAATGATATTAGGCCTTTTTGATGACCCGGACGATATGATGCAGGGCATTGATAACCTACAGAAAAATAGCATCCCTATCTACGACATTTATACACCAATGCCAATACACGGTATTGAGGATAAAATGGGCGTTAAAGATTCGAGATTAGGTTACGCGGCATTTTGTTTTGGCTGCCTTGGTGCTACAGTAATATTTAGCATGATATATTATATGCTTGTGCACGATTGGCCAATGAATATAGGTGGTAAACCAAGTTTTGCAATACCAAACTTTGTACCGTTCACATTCGAGTGGACTATCCTTTTCACCGCGTTTGGTATGACGTTCACGTTCTTCGCAGCAACCCACCTTTTCCCTGGCCGTGCGCCACGTGTAATGGACCTGCGTGCAACCGACGACCGTTTTATAATAGCTGTTGATGCTAAAGGAAACGTGCCGCACGAGGATATAACCAATTTATTAAAACAAGCAGGTGCAGTAGAAGTAAAGCATAACGAAAGAAAATATGTTAGCTATGAATAAATTTAGAATATTGGGCACAACGGCTATCGTTATTGCTGCATCGATCGTTATTACATCGTGCAAGGATAAGCGTAGTACAGGTTGGGAATACGCTCCCAATATGTACGAACATACAGCATTTGACCCGGACCAGGCCAATCCAAACTTTAAGGATGGTAAAACAGCGCAATTACCGCCCGCAGGTACAATACCTTTAGGCTTTAAACGCTTTGATTACCCAAACACCCGTGAGGGCTACGATAAAGCAAGCCTTGAGGTTACCAACCTTATTGCTAACGCCCCTCAGCATTTGGCAGAGGGTAAAAAGCTTTTTACAACCTTTTGCTCGCCATGCCATGGTTTAACCGGGCAGGGTGATGGTTTAGTTGTGCAGCACGGTTACCCGCCGCCGCCATCTTACTCAAAAGGCCAGTCATCACGTGGTGGTGCAATGAAAGATCTTACAGACGGAAAAATATATCATACTATAACTTATGGTGTAAATGCGATGGGTTCTTACGCATCACAGGTAGCACCAGAAGAGCGCTGGAAGATAGTTATGTATGTACACCATTTACAAACTTTATAAGATTAATTTTTAATGAAGACTCATAATAGTATAGAAGAACGTTTTCAATTCACAGGTACAACCAAAACATTGAGTTTGGTTGGTATTGTAATTGGTATCATAGCAATTGCATTTGGCTTCATATTGGGTGGTGAACACGTACAACACACTTATAGCAACTTGTTGCTAATGTCTTACTACTTTGTTTGTGTTTGTACAGCAGGTGTGTTCTTTTGCGCTTACCAGTACGCGGCACAAGCCGGCTGGTCGGCATCCCTGATCAGGATCCCTCAGGCATTTGCCAAGGTGTTGCCTGTAGCAAGCATTATCTTAATAGCTGTAATTACTTTTGGCTTATTTAGCGAGCATGAAGTTATTGAACACGGTAAAAAGGAAATGGTACCATACCTGTATGCTCACTGGGCTACACATGGCTTAACCACTCTTGGCAGCGAAAACTACGATGCTATCATCGCGGGTAAAGCACCATTTTTAACTATCAAATTTTTCTACGGAATGCTTATTGTATTGTTAGGTGCCTACAGCTACTTTGGCTGGGCTTTAACAAAAACTTCGGTTGATGAAGATACTGAAGGCGGCATGCGTAACTACGATAAAAGCTTTAAACTGGCCTGTATATTCCTGGTGGTTTTTGGTTTTACGTTTCCAATCTTCGCGTTCGGTGTTATCATGTCATTAGAGGCACACTGGTTTTCTACCATGTTTGGCTGGTACAATTTGGCGGCAATGCACGTAAGCGGTTTAGCTATCATGGCGTTGATCATGATTCACCTGCAAAAGAAAGGTTATATGGAGTGGTTACATGTAGATCATATGCACAGTATAGGTAAACTTATCTTTGGTTTTTCTATCTTCTGGACATACGTATGGTTTGCACAGTTCTTCCTTACCTGGTATGCTAATATACCAGAGGAGTCTGTTTACTTCTACAAAAGATGGGAGCCCGAGTACAAATTCTGGTTCTGGTTTAATATCGTAATGAACTTTTTAGCGCCATTGTTACTGTTGATGTCTCGTGATGCTAAACGTGTAAGAAGCCGTATGATGTGGACCTGTCTGCTATTAGTAGCCGGCCATTGGTTAGATTACTACATTATGATTATGCCGGGTACGGTTGAAAAACCAGGTTTTGGTGTTGAGGAAATAGGTATATTTTTAGGTTTCGTGGGTTTATTTACTTTCTCGGTATTAACCGCGCTAAGCAGGTTTACATCGCTTATCCCTAAAAAACATCCGTTCCTGCAAGAGAGCCTCCATCATCACATATAATAATTGTTAAATTTGTAACCGGATACAGCAATTCAAATAACCAATAAAATGGGATTCAAAAATTTATTCAATTCTAAAAAAATACTTTCGCTTTTAGCTGTGTTTATGCTTTTGGGCACGAGCGTGCTTTTTGCGCAGGGTACAGAGGCAGCCGGTGCTACTGCAACAGATGCAGTTAAAGACAACGGCTTAGCAACTGCAGGTTATTATATCCTGCTTTTCCTTATCGTTTGTTTTGTTATCGGTATAGTTGGGAAGATCCTTCGCGTTTTCGATCTAACGCAACAGATCCAAAACAAAAAACCTATTAACTGGGATAATGTAATGGGTGTGTGCTGTCTTATATTCCTTATTGCAGGTGCATACGGGGCTTACTGGGAATTTACCGTACAGGGTGCCATGATATTGCCTGATGCAGCTTCAGAGCATGGTGTGAAATGGGATGAAATGTTCTGGACAACAACTACGTTAACAATGATCGTATTTGTAGTTACACAAATCTTGCTGTTCAGCTTCCTGTTCAAATACCGTCACAATGCAAACCGCCGTGGCCATTTCCTGCCACATAACAACACTATCGAGAAAGTTTGGACAATAGCACCAGCTATCGTTTTAACTATCCTTGTAATTTTCGGTTTCTTCACCTGGCAGCAAATCACCGATAACGTTGATGCTAAAGGCGAGCCTGCTTCTATCAATGTTGATATTACCGGCCACCAGTTTGCGTGGGAGTTACGTTACCCTGGTAAAGATGCCCGCTTAGGTAAAACCGACTACAAATTGGTTAGCGGTACAAACAAATTAGGTATCAACTTTAAAGATAAAGATAGCTATGATGATCTTCAGGCCGATACCATGTACTTACCGGTACGTAAATCTGTTAGGTTAAATATCCACGCGCAGGATGTTATCCATAGCGTTTATATGCCTCACTTCCGTGTACAACTGAACGCGGTACCGGGTTTACCAACTTTCTTTAAATTTAAACCAACCATTACTACTGCAGAGATGCGTATCAAATTGGATAAGCCAAATTTTGAATACGAGATACTTTGTAACAAGGTTTGTGGTGGAGCCCATTATAACATGAAAAAAGTTGTACGTGTGGTTACCGAGGCTGAATACCAGGCATGGTTAAGCCAACAGAAACCATATCTGACAGACGCGATTAAGAAAGACCTTAAATTTGCTGCAGAGAAAAAAGAAGTACAACCAAATAGGTTAGCGTTAAACAATTAATACAAAAAGATTAGCGAGTATGTCAACATTAACAGTTCACGATCACGTAGTAGCACATCACGAAGAAGATCACGGACACCATAAAGCAACTTTCCTGAATACTTACGTATTCAGTATGGACCACAAGATGATCGCCAAGCAATTCCTGATCACAGGTATTACAATGGCATTCATCGCCATGACCCTTTCTATCCTGTTCAGGATTCAATTAGCTTACCCTGATAAAGCGTTCCCTTTAATGGAAACATTATTAGGCCGTTTTGCACCGGGTGGCCGTTTAGATTCAAACTTTTACCTCGCATTGGTTACCATACACGGTACCATCATGGTATTCTTTGTATTAACAGCAGGCTTGAGCGGTACCTTCGCCAACTTACTTATCCCATTGCAATTAGGTGTACGTGATATGGCATCGCCATTCATGAACATGTTATCATACTGGTTCTTCTTTATTGCCTGTGGTATCATGTTATCATCATTCTTTATACAAAAAGGCCCTGCCAGCGGTGGCTGGACCATATATCCACCTTTATCTGCATTGCCTAAAGCTATGCCGGGTTCGGGCTTGGGTATGACGCTTTGGCTGATCAGTATGGTTTTTTTCATCGCATCACAGCTAATGGCTGGTATAAACTATGTGAGTACCATCCTTAACATGCGTACAAAAGGTATGGACCTTTGGAAAATGCCACTATCTGTATGGGCATTGTTCTTAACTGCTGTCCTGGGTGTATTATCATTCCCGGTGTTAGTAGCAGGTGTTGTACTATTGGTATTTGACCGTAGCTTCGGTACCAGTTTCTACTTATCAGAAATTGTACTGAACAGTTCACAAGTTCAACCTTTCGAAGGTGGTAGCCCTATCTTGTTCCAGCACTTGTTTTGGTTCTTGGGTCACCCGGAGGTATACATTGTAATTATGCCAGCGATGGGTATCTCATCAGAGGTTATGTCGGTAAATTCGCGTAAACCTATCTTTGGTTACCACGCCATGGTTTACTCGCTTATAGGTATCACCGTATTATCGTTCATCGTATGGGGTCACCACATGTTTGTTACGGGTATGAACCCGTTTCTGGGCGGTGTGTTCATGATCACTACATTGATCATCGCGGTACCATCGGCAGTAAAAACATTTAACTGGCTTGCAACTTTATGGCGCGGTAACATCCGTTTTACATCGGCTATGTTGTTCGCTATCGGTATGGTGTCATTCTTTATCTCTGGTGGTTTAACCGGTATTTTCTTAGGTAACGCTGCGCTGGATATCAACCTGCACGATACTTACTTCGTAGTAGCCCACTTCCACCTGGTAATGGGTTCGGCAGCTATATTTGGTATGCTTGCGGGTGTTTATCACTGGTTCCCTAAAATGTTTGGCCGTATGATGGACGAACGTTTGGGTTACCTGCACTTCTGGTTAACCTTCATCGGCGCTTACCTGGTATTCTTCCCAATGCACTTTATGGGCTTAGATGGTGTACCACGCCGTTACTATGCGTTCACCGAGTTTGAGTCAATGAAACAATGGTTATCTGTAAATACATTTATTACATGGGCGGCAATCATGTCCGCATTAGCGCAGTTAGCCTTCTTGTTTAACTTTGTGCACTCTATTTTCTGGGGTAAAAAAGCGCCTCAAAATCCTTGGAACGCAAATACACTGGAGTGGACCACACCTGTTGAGCATATACATGGTAACTGGCCGGGCGAGATCCCAACCGTTTACCGTTGGCCGTATGATTACAGCAAGCCGGGCGCAGAGCATGATTTTATACCACAGACAACGCCGCTTTCTGAAACAATGAGCTCTAACCTTCCGCACGATTTTGAGGACAACCCGATAGGTTTAGAGGAGCACAGCAAATGGACAAGTACTCAAAAAAGAAACGAAGAAGTTAAATAATATTACACTTGATCTGATGTTTTAGGGTACCTTTTCCTAATTTGATAATTAGAGAATCTGAAGATTTGAAAATGATAATTTTTAAATTGGTCAATTTTCAAATTTTCGAATTGAAAGGTACCCTAATTTGTTAGAAATATTTAAATGAGCATAAAGGCACCCGGTAACAAGTTTCTAAAGTTTAATCTCATAACCATCATCCTGCTATTTTTAGTGATACTGGCGGGTGGAGTAGTGCGCAGCACAGGCTCTGGTATGGGTTGCCCCGATTGGCCTAAATGCTTTGGAAGGTATATACCACCAACCAGTATATCAGAATTACCGGCCAATTACAAAAAATCGTACTCGGATAAACGCCTTGCCAAAAACCAAAAGTTTGCCAAAATGCTCGATATTTTTGGATACAGCCAATTGGCGATGCGCATCCGTAACGACAAATCTATCCTGGTACCTGAGGAATTTAATACCGCCCGCACTTGGACAGAATATATCAACCGTTTGATAGGTGCTGCATCGGGTCTGTTTTTACTGCTGTGCGTTGTATACTCTTTTAAATATTGGAAGACTAATAAACCGATTGTTTTCCTGAGCATATTTAATGTGTTTTTGGTAGCCTTCCAGGCTTGGTTAGGATCTATAGTGGTATCAACCAATTTGGTTGCCTGGATCGTAACCGTACACATGCTTATTGCCCTGGTTATTTTAGCCATTAGCATAACAACCTACCACATGGCAAAAGTGCAGGGCAGGTATAAGGTGGAACGTAAACCATTTATAGCGATAGTTACTTTGCTGGTATTAGCGCTGAGTGTTTTGCAAATAACTTTTGGCACCGAGCTGCGCGAAAAGATAGATGCAGTAGCCAGCCATTTAGAAGGCAGCTACCGCGCTAGTTGGGTACATCGTGCAGGTGATATATTCGCACAGCACCGCGATGTAGCCTTAATAGTTTTGATTATGAACGTCGTTTTATATGCACTCATCCGCAAGGGCTTTAACAAGCATTCGGTACAACAGCAGTTAATGAGTTTTACGTTTTTAATGATCATGCTGCAAATAGTTACCGGTATATTGTTATCATACTGGGCTTTACCGCCGTTTGCGCAGGCCGTACATATTGTACTGGCGAGTTTAGTTTTTGGCGCCCAATTTTATTTATTGTTGAATTTATTTAGCTCGGTGAACGTGCAGGGGGCAGGCAAATGAAATGGAGTGATTTTTCTAAGCTGATAAAAATGCGACTAACCTTGTTAGTGGTGTTTTCGGCATCTATTTCATTTATCATAGCAGTTAAGGCCAACGGTGGCAACACCTGGGGGTCGCTGTACAGCACAACCATGTGGATCAATTGGGCCAAGCTGGTTATTGGTGGGTTTTTAGTTACATCTGCAGCCAATTGCTTTAACGAAGTAATTGAGGTTGACCTGGATAAATTAATGAAACGCACCATGGACCGCCCAATGCCTGCAGGCAGGATGACAAATGGCCAGGGCCTGGTTTTAGGCTTGGGAATGGGTATGGCAGGTACATATCTACTGGGGAGTTTAAACGTACTTACAGGCCTGCTATCGGTATTCTCAATTATATTATATGCGTTTGCTTACACACCATTAAAGCGCAAGTCGCCAATAGCAGTTTTTGTGGGGGCTATACCGGGCGCATTGCCTGCATTAATAGGTTACGTAGCAGGCCAGCCACACGGCCGGATAGATGAGATAGCGTTAATTTTATTCGCCATACAGTTTGTATGGCAGTTCCCGCATTTTTGGGCAATTGCCTGGGTGTTGGATGATGACTACAAACTGGCAGGTTTCAGGCTGTTGCCAACAGGTAAACGTAACCTAACAAGCGCCGTAATTACTTTTGCAGCTACTGTTATATTATTGCCGGTAAGCTTGCTGCCGTATTTTAACCATAATGGCGGCATTGTTCTTGCCATAGTGTCATTAGTAATGAGTTTGATTTTTATATACCAGGCATTTAATTTAA
Organism: Mucilaginibacter sp. 5C4; assembly: GCF_034345625.1. Lineage (NCBI taxonomy): Bacteria > Pseudomonadati > Bacteroidota > Sphingobacteriia > Sphingobacteriales > Sphingobacteriaceae > Mucilaginibacter > Mucilaginibacter sp. 5C4. Next base: position 893,897 of record NZ_CP133775.1, read on the forward strand.
TGCGTACTCTTGAAATTAGCAGCGCCCGGAAATTGATGTTTGGCTCTTTTTACTATTTGCCGGTAGTGCAATTAGTGTTTTTATTTGATTTTATAGGAAAATGATGGCACAGATACAAAAAGAAGACAGATATAACCTGGCACCCAAAAAATTCAACATGTGGATCTTCATATTCACATCGTTTATGTTTTTTGCGGCGTTAACCAGCGGTTTTATCGTATATGTGGGTGGCAGCAAGGCACATGGCATTAATATTAAATTGCCTGATGCCTTTATGTACAGCACCGGCGTAATTATATTAAGCAGCATTACGATGTTTTTGGCATCAAATGCGGCTAAGGCGCTTGATCGTGGTAAACAGCAATTTTATTTAATGGCTACCATTTTTTTAGGCGTTGCCTTTTTTATCATCCAGTTATCGGCATGGTCGTACCTGATCAAAAATGGCGTTTATTTTAGTAACCCAAATGCTTCCCAATCCTTTATATATGTATTTACCGGGATGCATTTACTACACATTTTTGCCGGCTTATTGCTGTTGGCCAATACGCTTTGGCGTAGCACCCGCAGTATTGAGCAGGTTAAAAATTTATACAGTGTACAGATGTCCTCTATTTTTTGGCATTTTGTCGATATAATATGGATTTATCTGTATGTTTTTTTACTTTTGAACCAATAATAAAAACTCATGAGTGTACAAGTATCACCTATAGATGAAGTAAAGACAACGCCGTGGTCTGGTGGAAGATCTCCGTTCAATGTCGAATACGGTAAAATGATGATGTGGTTTTTCCTCCTTTCGGATGCGTTTACCTTTTCGTCACTATTAATTGCCTATGGATCGCTGCGTTTCAGCTCGAGTAGCTGGCCTGCACCAGATAAGGTTTTCCAATCGGTACCTGGTTTGTTAGATAGTGGCGCACCACTTGTGTTTGTGGGTTTAATGACGTTTATCCTCATCCTTAGTTCGGTTACCATGGTATTGGCTGTAGAGGCCGGCCACCGTTTAGCCAAAAAAGAAGTGCTTTGGTGGATGTTTGCTACCATTATTGGTGGCTTTACCTTTTTAGGTTGCCAGGCGTTAGAGTGGAGCCACTTACACCACGAAGGTTTCTGGTGGGGGCACATCCCTAATGCTGAAGAGCTGAAACACCTGTTTACAGGCGGTAACGAGGCTACCTACGGTACCTACGCGCAACAGTTTGCTAACTTGTTTTTCACTATAACGGGTTTCCACGGTTTCCACGTATTTAGCGGTGTTATTATCAATATCATTATCACTATAAATGTATTGTTAGGTACCTACCAAAAACGCGGCAGCTATTTAATGATCGAAAAAGTTGGCCTTTACTGGCACTTTGTAGATTTGGTATGGGTATTCGTATTTACTTTCTTTTACTTAGTTTAAAAATTAACTGATAAATATATGTCATCAGAAACAACAGAAGTTCACCACGAAGATCATGGTCACGGTGAAGGAATGACCAAAAAGAAAATCATACAGATCTTCCTGGTATTATTGGGTATAACTGTAGTTGAGTTTATTATCGCGCTTTGGTTAGTGCCATCGGGTAAAGTGCCTATACACTTGGCAAACCCTATATACATTGTATTAACCCTGTTTAAAGCATTTTATATAGTTGCATACTTTATGCACTTAAAATTCGAGAAAATAGGTTTAGCGCTTTGCATCATTGTGCCGATACTATTCATCATTGGTTTGATATTGGTGCTTACAAATGAAAGCCACTACTGGGTAGATTTGAGACCGAAAATAGGATAATGCGTAAAGCTTCTTTCCCGAAAAAAATAATAGTCCTGGTAATGATATTAGCTTTACCGGGATTTTTGTATTATTTGCTAACCGCCAAAGGTAAGAACAGGTATAAGCCTCTCTCGTTTTTTGGCCCTAAACAGGCAGCTAAAACGGGGCATACGTTTCACGGAACGTTTATCCCCGATACGATCTACCATAAGCTTAGCGACTTTACCCTTACCGACCAAAATGGCAAGCAGGTATCGTTCAAGAACTTTGATAAGAAGATTTTTTTGGCAAGCTTTTTTTATACCAACTGCCCAACCGTTTGTAACGAGGTAAATAAGAACGTAAGCGAACTGGTGTACGCTTACCGCAAAAACCCGATGGTGTATTTTACATCTTTTACGGTTGACCCAACGCGCGATACACCGCAGGCTTTAAAAAAGTATGCAGCCAAGTTTGAGGAAACCAGGAAATGGTTGTTCCTTTCGGGTGATACCAGTATTACGTATAACCTGGCTCGTACCGGCTTTTTAGTGAACGCGGTACAGGCCGGTAAGGACGATTTTATTTATAGCGATAAGCTGATACTGATCGATGCTGAGAAGCGTATCAGGGGCTATTACTCCGGCACATCAGCCGCCGACCTTACCAAGCTTAACGATGAGATCAAAGTGCTGATAGCCGAAGAGCTGCGCAAGGTGGATAAAGCTTTATATTAGAATAGAAGTAAGCAAGAATCAGGAGCCAAGACAAAACCCTGATGAAACATATTAAATAATAGAAACGAATCCTGACGCTAATCGTCTTGATTCCTGACTCTCATATAAACTATGACTGATAAATTCATAATCCGATTTGTAGCAGGTGTAACTATATTCGTTATAGTGGTGGTGATCGTGCTTAACCGCCATCTTATCCCGGGCCCTGCTACGCCACCTGCGTTTACGCCTTATTTGCCACTGCTTAACGCCGTTTTAAACGGTACGTGCAGTGTGCTGCTGTTAACTTCGTTATACTTCATTAAACAGGGCAATATAACGGTTCATAAACGCTTAAATATTTTAACGTTCTGCTTGTCGTCGTTATTCCTGGTATCCTACATCCTGTTCCATTACCTAATGCAGCACGATACCGTGTACGGCGATACTAACGGAGATGGCTTATTATCTGCCGATGAACGCGCAACTGCCGGTAGTATGCGTACAATTTACCTGTTGTTATTAGTGCCACACATTATACTTGCTGCAGGTGTTTTACCGTTGATATTGTTAAGCTTTTACCGCGGCTTACAAATGCAGGTTGCAAAACATAAGAAACTGGTAAGATGGGCGTTTCCTATATGGTTATTCGTTACATTATCCGGCGTTGTTGTATATTTGATGATCAAACCGTACTACCACTTTTAATAGTTTTACACATGAAGAAGTTAAAATATTTTTACCTCGTATTGGTTTTTGGTTTATTGGTGATAAGCGTTGTGCCGGTTAAGGCCCAGTGTTCTACGTGCAGCGCCAATGTAGAATCCAACAGCAAAAGCGGCGATAACAAAACCAACGGACTTAACAGCGGCATTATGTACCTGTTGGCTGCGCCATACCTGGCTGTTGCTGTAGTTGGATACATTTGGTATAAAAAATATCGCCGTAAAGATGTTGACCTTAACATCCGCCCCCAAAAGCTTAACTTAAATTAGGCTTTAGTTTATAGATAATGGTTCATAGATCATAGCGAACGTAGTCGATCATAATAAAATGTATTTTTTGGATGATACAATCCCAAACGCTTGATTTTTTAAAAGAGCTTGTTGATAATAACAACAGGGAATGGTTCCAGGCTAATAAAGCAAAATACGATACAGCTCGCGAGAACCTTATTGAATTTGCCGCGAGCGTTATTGAAAAGCTGCATAAAGTAGACCCAACCGTTAGCGCCGATCTTGACCCTAAGAAATGTGTGATGCGCATTTATCGCGACATCCGTTTCAGCAAAAATAAAACGCCTTACAAAAACAACTTCGGCATTAGCTTGCCAACTTTAGGTTCTAAATTGGGCGGGGTGGAGTATTACCTGCAGATCCAGCCGGGCAAATCATTCATTGCCGGTGGTTGCTGGATGCCCGAGGCCGAACACCTGAAAGCCATTCGCCAGGAAATTGATTACAACGCCGCCGACCTGAAGAAGGTGATAGACGATAAGGAGTTTGTAAAGCTGTTCGGCGATTTCCGTGCGCAGGATCAGCTGAAAACAACCCCTAAAGGTTACGATGCCTATAACGGGAACATCGATCTGCTGAGACTGAAAAGCTTTATCGTTTCGCATCCGCTTAAAGATAAAGAGGTAATGACCGCAAGTGCCGCACAGGATATTGTGGATATATGCAGCAAGCTATACCCGCTGAATGTGTTCCTGAAGAATGCAATTGCTTAATACACTTAAACCCTATATAACATGAAGTTTAAACACCTGCTTTTAGCCGTTCTGTTTGTTTCCGCGCTGCAATCCTGCGTGGTAATGTCGCCCAAAAAGCACAAGGCCCTGTTGGCCGAGCGCGACTCCTTGGCCACCCGTACCGCCACGCTTGAAGAGCAGGTATCAAAACTGATAGCTGATACCTCGCGCATCCGCCAGGAATTGGCTGCGCTTAAAGGAAACTACAGCGGACTTAATGATAAATATAACGCGCTTGATAAAAACTACAATGCCAGTTCCTCAAAAGTAACCCAGCTATCTACCGACCTGCAAAAACGCGAAGCACGCCTGAAAGAGGTGGAAGAGATTCTGCGCAAGCGCGATGAAGCAACAAACGCTTTGAAAGATAAGCTACAAAAAGCCCTGCTTGGTTTCCAGCAAAGCGGCCTAACGGTTGATATCCGGAATGGCAAGGTGTATGTGTCGCTTACTGATAAACTGCTTTTCCCATCGGGCAGTATAGTTATTGATGATAAAGGTAAACAGGCGCTTAAACAATTAGCTGCCGTGTTGAACAAAGAAGCCGACATTAACATTTCCGTAGAAGGCCATACCGATAACAAAAAGATAAAAAACCTTGGCCAGATAAAAGACAACTGGGACCTTAGCGTACTACGCGCAACATCCGTAACCCGCTACCTAACCGAGACCGAGAACATCGACCCTAAGCGCGTAACCGCGACCGGTAAAGGCGAGTTCCAGCCGATTGATACTGCTAATACCCCTGAAGCACTGTCAAAAAACAGGCGCATAGAAATTGTGCTTACGCCAAAATTGGATGAGCTGTATAACCTGATCACCAAATAGAAGCCTCATCCCAAACCCTTCTCCGAAGGAGAAGGGCTTAAAAAATAAAAGTTAGTCCTCTCTTTCGGAGAGGACTTTTTTATTGCCTTATTATTTCGATATTGTGGGCAGCACCACCAATGTAAACCCATGTTAAAGATCGATAGTCACCAGCACTTTTGGCAATACCATCCCGTTAAAGATGCCTGGATAACCGACGACCTAAAAGTTATCCAACGCGACTTGCTGCCTGAGGCTGTTGAACCGATAATGCCAGAGCACGGCATATCAGCTTCCGTAGCTGTACAGGCCGATCAATCCGAAGCGGAGAATGATTTTTTATTGGGCCTTGCTCAAAAGCACAGCTTTATAAAAGGTATTGTAGGCTGGGTTGACTTTAAAGCAGATAATATCGAAGAGCGCTTAGCCTACTACAGCGGCTATAAACTCATAAAAGGTTTCCGCCACATATTACAGGCTGAGCCCGATGAGCAATTTATGCTGGATGAAAAGTTTATGAAGGGCATCAGTTTATTAAGCAAGTACAATTTTACGTATGACATCCTAATAAAACCAAATCACCTGCCTTATGCCAAGACTTTGGTGGCGGCTTTTCCTGATCAAAAATTTGTGATAGATCATCTGGCTAAACCTTACATCAAAGATGGCGGGATAAATGGCTGGAGAGAGGATATTGAAGCCATTGCATCCCATCCAAACGTATCCTGCAAAATATCCGGTATGGTAACCGAAGCCGACTGGGCCAACTGGAAACCCGGAGATTTTACCCCGTATCTTGATGTCGTATTTAATGCTTTCGGTATTAAAAGGGTAATGTTTGGCTCCGACTGGCCGATGTGTAATTTAGCAGGGGGGTATGCGGGTGTTTTAAGTATTGTAGAAAGTTATATCAGCCACTTGAGCCTCAACGAGCAGGAGCTATTTTGGGGCAAAAATGCGGTTGAATTTTACGCCTTATAATTAGCCGGTTTAAAAGGCCACTCCTTATTCATGTTGGCTTTTATGAAGTAGACAATAGCACCCAATGCAATGGCGCTTAAACCACCTAATACCATATGGAAGCCGGTAGATAATAAAATGCCAAACCACATCGCTATCGCCAGGAAAATAGGGATAGGGAATAACGGCATTTTATAAGGGAAATTTGTTTCACTTTTGGCCCGGCGCAGGAGGTACAGCCCCAAGGCTTGTGATATAAATTGAATCAGGATCCGCATGGCTAATATGGCACTGATCACATCGCTAAGCTTAAATAGTAAGCTAAATACAAAGGCTATCCCACCCAAAAACAACAACGATACGTAAGGGAAATTACCCGTTGGGTGCAGCTTGGCAAATACTTTAAAAAACGCACCATCCGCCGCCGCCGCGTAAGGGATGCGGCTATAACCTAACGTGGCTGAGAATACTGATGAAAAGGCCACCAGCAATATCAAACAGGTAACAATTTTTGCCGAGGTGTGCCCCGATAATTGCTCCATAAATTCGCTTACCACAAACTTACTGTCCTTAGCATGTTGCCAGGGTATTACGCTTACCACGCTCACATTCATTAGCATGTAAAGGATAGCAATACCTGCTATAGAAATAAACATACTCTTCGGTATGTTTTTAGATGGGTTGATGATCTCGCCACCCAAATGGCATACATTATAGTAGCCCAGGTAGCTGTAAACGCTTTTTACACTGGCAAAACCAATTGCCGCCACAAAAGCATAATTTACAGTTAAGCCGTCATTAATATGTTTTATGGGGGCTAAGAAATTGCCATGCGCTAAGCCACCGGCTATGATCCAAATCATGGTAAGTAGTACGCCCACCCAAAGTATCACGCTAATTTTTCCTATCGATTCAATCTTGCGGTATAGTAATGCCACAATACAAATTACCACACCACCGCTCATTAGCTTAGCTTCTATGGGGGATAGGGGAAGTAAATAAGAAAAGTATGCCGCGAAACCAATAGCTGCCGAGGCGATAACCAGCGGTGCCTGGATCATGGTTTGCCAAACGAACAGGAAACTCATAAGCTTGCCGGGGCCGTTTTTGCCGTAAGTTTCTTTCAGAAAATTATAAGAACCACCTGCCATGGGGAAGGCCGCGCCAAGTTCGCTCCAAACCATGGCATCAATAAAGGAAAGCAGCGCACCCGCCAGCCAGGCATACAAAAACCATGGCCCGTTCATCATACTGATCACCATAGGCAGGGTAATGAACGGCCCGATGCCAACCATATCGGTCATGTTTATGGCGGTGGCTTGTGCCAGGCCAAGGCGGCGTACCAGGGAAGTTTCAGCCATTCGTTTCTATCAGCGGGAATAAATTTCAGTTAATACTACAAAAATAACTTTAAGCAGCAAGGGGCAAAATTTATTGGGTCAGGCATTTGTAAGGAGTTTAGCTTAGGCCAGACACCCATGGTGTACAAATAACACTTATTAAATACAAGCAATAAGTATTTAAACATTAAAAAATATTTTAAAAACAATTGGTAAAATATTTGAATCGTACGCACTTGTTTAGAAAGTGTATTAAATATAAGTTAATCAATTAAATATTATTTGCCCTAAAGGCGGCTGTATTAAACTTATAAATAACACAATGTGCCGGGGTAAACGATATTGGTTTGCCTATCCTGATTTTTTTGTATTTGAATTATTCACTCTTTAAATCATTCATAACCATGAAAAAAATCTGTTGTATTGTATTTGTAGCGCTATTTGCTGCCGCATGTACCAAAGAGAAAACGGCAACTGTTGCCCCGCAAAGCGCCAAGGCCCCCGAGAACGCCACCGCTGTAACACAGGGCAGCAAGCGCGACCAGGCCACCATTTCCTGGAGCGGCTACTCCTGGAACGTTAAGGCACCCGCCGGCACTGAAGGCCCCGGCCCCAATTATTGGACCGGCAATAACGTTTGGGTGGATGCGAACGGCTGGCTGCATTTAAGGGTATCTAAAAATGCCTCCAACAATCATTGGGAGTGTGCCGAGATCTCCAGCACCAACAACTTTGGCTTTGGTACTTACCAATGGCAAATTGACGGGCCTATCGCCAACCTGGATAAAAACATTGTACTTGGCTTGTTTGATTACTCGGGCATCGATGGCCGCGACGAAATAGATATCGAATTTGCAAGATGGGGTAATGCGGCATGGCCAAACTTAAACTATACCATTTTCCCTAAGGAAGGTGATGCACCTGCCCCGGCAAGTTACTCGCAGGAGTTTTCTACCCCGGGCGGCACATATACTACACACCGTTTCAAAAGAACAGCTACCAGCGTGGTATTTAAAAGCCTTTACGGTTTCCAAAGCGGCGATACCAACCTATTCTTAACCAAAACCTTTAACAGCCCCGGCACATCCATTAGCGGCAAAAGCATGCCGGTATTGTTAAACCTATGGTGCTACAACGGCCTTGCCCCGTCAAACGGACAAAGCGTAGAGATTGTGATCCATAGCTTCACTTTTACAGCAAATTAATACCCTCCCCCTCATAATAAAAAAGGTCGTCCCGGCATCTCGGGACGGCCTTTTTGTGATGTAATAGATTGCTATTTTGTTTCTATCCTGATGGTTTTTATTCCCTTACCGGGCATGGTAAACGTATTATCTAAGGCGGCTCTTTTGTCCTCCGCTAAATTGCTGTCCCAAAGTTTAATGCCCGTGGTTTGTTGCGGGGTAAAGTTTACGGTGCTTTCGGCATCGCTTGTGTTTACGATCATCACGATAGTGCCTTTTCCATCATCTGCCGGTTTTAAAATTTCGGTGTAAATGTTATTGCCGGTAATTTTAAATGGCAAACCCTGTTCGTTAGCTGTTGCCGCGGCAACAATTAATGGCTGATGGTTATTAAGCCCCTGTTGGTTTGCTTTCAGGCTGTTATAACCTTGCTCGTGCGCCTGTATAAAGTAACGGAAGGTGGCTACACCATCCTGGTCGGCTTTAAAGTTGGTATGCCAAAGGTTGTTCATCACCCACGAATAGATGCCCGATGATTGCGGGGTGAACGATAACCATTGCGGCGCAAAATGCAGCCCGCCCAGGAGGTTATCCGTGGTGATCTTGCCTATCTCAAACAAAGGAGCGTCCGGGCTGCTCCAGGTAACACCATAGTTGGCGTTAGACACATCTACCCAGCGTTGTTGCGTGTACCAGTTATGGTTTGCATTTGGCAGCTGATCAGCTTCGGCGGCAATACTTCCCCATGGGATGCTGTAACGCACCTGCGCGTTTGGCACGTTGAACGGAAACGCGAAATGTACGCTCTCTTTCCTGCGGATGGCTTTTTTATCAATGGTGTTGATCAGTTCCACCTTATCCAACCCGCTTACCAAACGGATCTCTCGGGTTAATCCGTTTGTGCCCGGCGCGTCGGATGTTACCAGTAAACTCACTACCAACGGGCCTTTTTCTTTAATGCTGATACGCGCGTTGCTGCTGCTTTGCAGGTTCTTCAACGTATCGCCCGGTAAATAAATGTACTGGTTGAGCGATGCGGTATCTGATACATAATTGCGTGTGCCTTTTACCAGTTTTTGGATATTCCCGTTAGCCTTATCAAGCACCACATTGTAAACGCCGTTGCTTAACGTATTCAGCGTAACAATAGCTTTTGCTTTGCTGTAAGCTTTGCCCGCGCTAATGGTAAAGGTGCTTTTACCCATCTGCGCAACATCATCCGCCAAAATAGCCAGTTCGCCGGTACTTAAGCGTTGCGATGGTACGCGCTTGCCCGAGGCGTTTTTAACCGCGTCACCGGCTTTGCTAAGTGCGGCAGGTACATAAACCACATCGGTACGCGGCCACATTTGGGTATTGTACACATCAATGGTATTTGCTTTTGCTGATGCCGGTTTTGAAGCAAGCACCATCAACGAATCCGCTTTTTTATGAGCGCTTAACGCGAACGACTGCTTTACCGCCCATTCGCTTTTAACCTTGGCATCATCGGGTGCGTCGGTGCTGTTGTAAGCCCCCCAGGTATGTTCGTTAAACAGCAGCAGGTTTTTCCAGGTGTCGTTAAATGCATTTACCGGGTAGGTGGCTTTGTTGCGGATGGCCCAGATGGCATCGCTTTGTTTCAACACATCTGATGCGTTGCGGTTGATGGCCGTTTCTTTTGCTGAGGATGATACGCCATCCGTCCAGTACTCCGTGTAATCGCCCTGGTAGCTTGGCAGCTTGTCTTTATACTTTTTCTCCAGATCTGTAAAGAATTGTTTTGTTGAGGTAATTATCAGCTTTGGCGATTCGAAATGTTCGTTCCAGGCTTTTACGGCATCGGGCAGTTCCGGGTCTATCGGCGCGTTATCGCTCATGGCCCAGGTAAGGATGCTCATATCATATGGGAAGCCCTTTTGCTCCAGGTCGCCAAGGTATTGGAACAGGTAAGGGTTCAGGAAATTTTCGGTCGGTTTGCCGGTGTAAAATGGTTTTGGCTCGTCAATGGTAAAAAAGTTAGGGATCTTGGTGCCTTTCAGGGCATAGCCGATAGAGTAGGGCTGGCATTGCCAAAATAATAGTTTTTCTTTACCCGATGGTGATACCCAATAGAAGGGTTTATCCTGCCATTTGGCCAGGTTGCCTATCCTGTCAGAAGCATTTGGCCCGGATAGGAAATACCTGATCCCCGTTTGCTCTGCCTGCGCGGCCAATCCCCAGGAAGCGCCCGGTACATCCCCCTGGAACATCGTGTGGATCTCGATACCCTGCTCGCGCGCCAACCTTTGCGACTCTGCAAACATCTGCATCAACTGCCTTGAATCGGTTAAACTGGTATTGATGTTGCCATAAGCACCATCAAGGTTTATCCAGCCCTTTTTAACGGCATTCCAAAAGTGGGCCTTCTTTTCTGTTGATGATAGCTTCAGGTAATTATCAACCACCCATATAGCTTCGGTAGTCCATTTAAAACGGGCTTCGGCAGGGTAATTTTGGGTCTTTTCGGCAAGGGCAATGCTCTCGTCAATGTTTTCCATATGCAGTTTCAGCACCTTAGCCTGCGTGTTGGTGTAGCCAATATCCACATGCGAGTGGGGGAGCACATAAACACTCCAGTTAGCACGTGCAGGTTCAACTATACAGCGGGCGGTATACGTTTGGTTGCCCGCTTTTAATGTGACGATTGCCTGGGTGGAGATCTTAATGGCATCGCCCGGCAGGGGCAGTTCAAAAACATCCAGGCCATTTTTATTGGCGGGGATGCTGAGGTGATCAGTATGATTATTAAACGTTACGCTTACATCCGCGGCAGCATAGCTTTTACCATTTTTAAAAAGCAGCCTTGCCATGCGGCGGGTTTCGCCCTTATATTTTACATAAGCGATGGTTGGCTGCAAGGTTACCGAAGTGAAGTTTATAGCTGGTGTTTGGCTATATGTAGTATTGTTGATACTTATTAATAAAAAAACTATCGCAAAAACAAGGTATTTCTTCATAGTATATTGATTATGTTGCTGTTACAATTTTATGTAAAGCAGGTTAGCGCTTTTGCAAGATAGAAAGAAAATCGACTAATTATGCTTGTGCCGTTCAGCCATTCAGGGAAATCGCTTTTAAAACTTAAACTGTAAAATTTTGGCTTTAGCCAAAATTTTACAGTTTTTATGATCCGTTGGCTGAAGCCAAACGGCAATGAATTTAATATACGGGTTCAAATGAAATTGAAATTCATTGCCGGCCCATTTATGGGGCGGAATGAAAGCAATAAAGGAGATGGCTTTAGCCAAAATAATATTGCAATTTTAAAAGAGATTTCCCTGTTTAAGCAGTCTTCCAGATGGTGTCCCCCGCAAGCATTTGGGTGAAATTGCTGCGCGATGGAATGTCAAGATAAGGATAGGTAACCTTGCTTAGGTATAGGCCCTGCGGATAGGCCGGTTTAATTACCTGCGGCAGCAGCGGATCTATCAGGTGCGCCTCAAACTCATCAACACTCAATTTACCGCTGCCAATATCAATGAGTTTACCGGTGATGATGCGAACCATTTTACCCAGGAAACGGTTGGCAGAAATGTGGAAACGGAGCCTGTCGCCGGTGTTATCAGTAAAGATCTCCGCCTCGCTGATGTTGCAAATAGTATGCTGGTTGCGGCCGGGCATTTTGCAAAACGCGAAAAAATCCGTATATTGTAGCAACAGTTTTGCCGCCCGGTTCATACTGCCCACATCCCAGTCTTTTATGGCGTACATCGAACTGAAACCACTAAGGAAAGGATCTTTGTAGGTATGGATAAAGTAATTGTACCCGCGCTGTACGGCATCAAAACGGGCGTGTTGTTGTGCCTCCACCGGGATAATGTCAAACACAGCGATATCATCCGGCAATAAATTGTTCAGCCTGAACGCCAGGTCAAAATCCCAGGCATCATCAACATCCAAATGGAAAAAGAACTGGCTGGCATGCACCTGCGCATCGGTACGGCCACAGCCTATGATCTGTAAGGGCTTCTTAAATACCTGGCTCAGGCTTTTTTCTAAAACCTGCTGTACGCCTATCCCATCGGGGTGGATCTGCCAGCCGCTGTAGTTGGTGCCATGGTAGCCAATATGGAAAAAGTAGCGCAAGGGGGTGGGGATGGTTATTCGGTTATTTCGTCGTCCTCAGATTCCGCATCGTCGGTTTTCTCCGGCTTCGGTAGGTTTGCCTTCAGCATCACGCGGCCTTTTTTGGTTAAAGTACAGGCCGGTGAACGTTTGGCTTCTTCGCCCTTGCCAATATCTATCAGGTTGAATTTTTTTAGTTCCTGCAGATCTGGTTTGGTTATGTTGATGGCGAGGCCTTTTTCGGCAATAACTTTTAGCGCGGCAACCACTTCTTCGTGTTTCATAAGTATCGTATTGTAGCTGCAAAGATAAGAATAAGAAAGGTCATCGCTCTTAACGCTTTGTATGGTATATTTAGGTGTTCGATATACGATAAGGCAATCATTGGGGAAATTCGAAACCCCGCTTATAATTATACAGGGCAGTATTAATCTACATCAATCACCTTTAAAAAAATCAAAATGAGCACGATCAAAGTTAAAGGCGGTACCAAAATTTATTAGAACCGCGAGGACGCCGGGGTATTGCAAGGCGTGCGCGACAATTGGTGGCGCCAGGGGATGATGGGCGGCATCAAGGCCCATTACGATTGTATCAAGGCGTTCTCGGAAACTGATTTTACCGAAGACCTGAAAAGTGTTGATGTACCCGTACTTGTTTTGCATGGCGAGGACGACCAGATAGTACCCTACCAGCTTACCGGTGTAAAAGCCGCGAAGTTTGTAAAAGATGGTAAACTGATCACTTATCCCGGTTTTCCGCACGGCATGCAGACCACGGAAGCCGCAACGATCAACAAAGATCTGCTGGCATTTATTAAAGGCTAAAACAGGACGTTTAAAAGTCGTTTTTTGGTGAAAAAAGGCGCTCTGAATTAAGTTTTCAGGGCGCTTTTTTTGTGATAATATATAAAATATCTGATGCTATCCAATTTTTGCTAAATTGATTTAGTAAATAATATATTTATTGATTAGCCACAAAAATCGATAATGCTGATTTGTCAGGATTGTATAAACGCGACAAAGCTGTAGCTTATAACAGGTTTTTCTTTTTTTACTTGCCGCGCGAATGCAGCAGGGGTTGTGCCACTGTACTTTAATTGATCTGAAAATTGGCATTTATTTTCTCGTCAGCGGACGAGCTACCCAATGCCAATTGGTATGAGCCGGGATAAAGTTTCCATTTGTGGTTTGTTAAATCCCATTTTAACAATTCGCTAACAGGCACTTTCAATGTTATGGTTTCGGATGCTCCCTTTGTTATAGATACACGTTTAAATGATTTTAATTCTTTAAGCGGCATACGATCGATAGTTGGGTATTTGATGTACGCCTGTACCACTTCGTCGCCATCTGCATTGCCGGTGTTTTTTATAGCAACCGTAACCGTTATGGTATCTTTAGCAACATACCGGCTTTTAGGCACTGCAACGGCATCATATTTAAAGGTGGTATAACTCAAGCCAAAGCCAAATGGGTACTGCACCTGGCCTTTAAAATAGCGGTAGGTGCGGTTTTTCATGCTGTAGCTTTGGTACGGAGGAAGGTCGTTAATGGAGTTATAAAACGTAAGTGGCAGGCGGCCCGATGGGTTTACTTTTCCGAAAACGATATCTGCTAATGCATTACCGCCCTGCTCGCCCGGGTACCAGGCAAATATAATAGCGTCGGCATATTCTGCAATGGCAGATACATCCACATCACTGCCCGCTGTAATTACGGCAACAATGGGTTTTTTAACGCCCTTACGTAAGGCTTTCATAAATGCGATTTCGCTTGCAGGGAGGCTTAAATTCTTTTTATCGCCACCATTCTCGGCCAGGAATGCATCACCTGCTTCGCCTTCCAGTACCGGCGATAAACCTAAAACGGCAATGGTAAGGTCGGCATTACCTGCACCCCAAATTCCACCAAAATGGGTGGTGTCGCGATAATCGCAACCCAAATCGTACTCAACCCTTGTTGCAGGGTCTACAGCGCCGGTTATACCTTCAACAAAGTTTACTACTCTACTGCTTACACCGTGGTAGCTACCTAACATTGCATCTAAAGAAGCTGCATTTGGCCCAAGTACCATAATAGCCGGATAATTCGCCTCCTTTAATGGCAACAGGTTATTGTTGTTTTTTAACAGCACCATGCTTTGTTGCGCGGCTTTACGGGCCAACTCAATATGCTGTGTAGTATGAATGCTATCCGCACGGTAGCTATAAAAAGGGCCTTTAGTGGCATCATCAAAAAAGCCTAATTTAAACTGTGTTTTTAACAACCGGCCCAGGGCTATATCTACTTCTTTTTCGGTTAATAGTTTTTGTTGTATGGCTTTAAGCACATCGCCCTGTAAAACAGATGAACAATCCAGGTCAATACCGGCTTTGATAGCCGCTGCCGCCGTTTCAGTAGCATTTGGAATAGTTTTGTGGGTTAAAAACACATCATCTAAAGCGCCGCAATCTGTTACTACGTGGCCTTTAAAGCCCCACTCTTTTCTTAGTACATCCTGTATCAGGTGTTTGTTAACCGAGTTGGGTATACCATTAACGCGGTTATACGCCGTCATAATGGATTCAACACCGCCATCAACCAATTTATGGAAGGCGTACATGTATGTTTCGCGCAGGTCTTTTTCATCTACAATAGCGTTAAAATAATCACGTGTGGCCTCGGGGCCGCTGTGGGCCACAAAATGCTTGGCTGCTGATGCTGTTTTTAAATGCAACGGATCTGTACCCTGTAAGCCCCTTACGAAGGAGGTGCCGATCTGCGAAGTTAAGTATGGGTCTTCGCCGTAGGTTTCCTGCCCGCGGCCCCATCTCGGGTCACGAAAGATGTTGATATTGGGCGTCCAATAAGTAAGGCCCATATATTGCAGGTGGCGGCCTTTAGCTGTCGAAAGGTTGTACTTTGCCCTTGCCTCGGTAGATATTACATTTGATACCGATTGCACCAGCTCCTGGTTAAATGTAGCAGCTAAAGCAATTGCCTGCGGGAAAACGGTTGCGTCGCCGGCACGGGCTACGCCATGTAATCCTTCGTTCCACCAGTTATAGGCGGGGATGTTTAGCCTTGGCACTGCCTGGCTACGGTAGCCTAAAAGGGATACTTTTTCTATTAGCGTTAGTTGAGATAGCAGGTCTTTAACACGCGCGTCTATCGGTAACGACTCATTTTTATAGTTCTGCTGAGCCATTGCGGTAATACACAACAAAAAGCTAAGTAGTATTAAAAAGGATGTTTTTTTATAGAAGAAATAACTCATTATGTAGCTGTAAATTAGTTTTTATACAATGGGCTGATGCCCGCTTTTTTTATTTTGTCTATAATGGCGGCCGCCACCCTTTTGCCCTGGTCGTTGCCGTTTTGAATGCTCTGCATGTAATGAATGCCACCGTAAAAGCGCGACATAGATGCTTCTGCAGCAGCTTGCCTAAATGATTTAAAATCTCGCTGGCCGCTGCCAAAAGGTATTTCGGTATTATCTGTGTAGGCAAAGTTATCGCCCAGCAGGTAGGTTAATAATTCTGCTGATGCATTGGAGATAACAGCATGCCCGCTGGTATACTCCGGAAATGGCGGGGTTTGCAATATTGGCTGCCATTTTACATCCATGTAACGGTTTATAAAAGTTTCGGGGCGGATGCGGTTACTGGTGAATTTCTCTTCCCAGCAGCTAATAAAGGCATCCATAATGGTGATGCCATTTAAAGTTATCACCATTACCGATTCATCAAAACCAAGGTTTGCTTTTTGTGCTACCAGGCAGGCAACGTGCATCCAATGGCCACCCGGACTGATCTTTTTATAACCAATAGCCATGTGGCCCGATGTTGTTACCGCAAACGGGTTGCAATCCCAAAAAAGTGCCTGGTTTATCTGCTCGGGGTTTAAATGTTTTGAGGCATCATAAACAGCTTTAACCTGGCCATAAAATTCAGACGTAGTGTCTTTACTGAATGGTATCAAGGCATTTGGTTTGTATTGCGTAGCCGAATCTATCACCAATGTGCGGATGGTTTTCCAGTTGGGTTCCACCGCTTCCATGTACATGGGTGGGGTGGGGTACCACTTACTTTCATCCTTAATAGGTGTGTAACGTTGAAGTGCACTTAATTGGCTGTAATGGTCTGTCTTAGAAAATGTTACAATGGCTGCAGACGCAGCTTCAGCAACCTTTACCGAATTGGCGATGATATCCTGTGAGACCTTTGTTTTGTGCAGTAGCTCTACAAAAGCATCTTCATCATCTTTAAGCATAAAACCAGATGGCAACAGTAACTTGGCGGTTTCTAAAATGCTGTAATATGCAGCTATCTTATAATCGTACTTTAAGGTGGTAGCTGCCAATGAACTGTTGCCGGGGTAGGCTTTTATAAATATGTTTAATGCCGGTATCTTTTTGTTATTGGCCGTTACAATATCGTAAGCGCCAAGTGTGCAATAAGTATAATAACGCGCAGCTACAGGCGGGCTTACCACATCATGTACCATTACCATAGTTACGGTATTAACAGCATGGTTCGGCTGCAGGTAATCGGGGTAGGTGGCTTTTTGTTTGTTTTGTGCCCGGCTACATTGGCATGCAAGTAAAAAAAGTATAGTAAGAGATAGTTTTAAAAACCTCATTCTTTATAAAATTTTAAAGGTCCTTCGCTTGTGCCTATCAGTAAATAAGGGGCTTTATTTATTTGTATCTCTAAAGCGGCTTTAACATCGCCGGTTATTGATAAACCGGATACTGACTGCTCTACATAGGTGAACCCCCCCTTGCCATCACCTTTTAAAAGGCACCCGTAGTTAGCATCCATGCTGCCAATTTTAAGGCGGTTATCTGCATGGTTGCCTAACAGCAATAGATCTGTTTTGCCGTCGTGGTCAAAATCGTTTGTCAGGATCTGGCTAACCGGGGCAAACTGGGCTTGTATGGGCAGGGCGGCGGCTACAAATTTGCCGTTCTGGTTAATAAACAGGGTTGTTTGTGTTGTGCTAATGCTCAGTTTGGTTGCTGTAGCCAATTCCTTTGGGGTAAAAATTTCGTTTATTGTGGCATCAGCATAAGCTTTGTAAGAACTAAACCGGCGGCGCATAGGATAGATCTGTTCATTTAGCTCATCGCGGCTTACAAACGGGTAACTTTTGCCGTCCAGATAAAAGTTAAAAAAAGGATCAATTGAGCCGTTATTATCAAAATCGGCATAATATAAGTCGGCAGGCTCTTTTTCAGACGCATGTATTTGGCTGTTTTGGCCAATGTTACCGGCAATCAGATCTGGTTTGCCATCGCCGTTAACATCGGCAAAAGCTATTTTAAACCAAAAACCTTTTAATGGGGCAGCAAAGTAATCCTGTGTTTTATCTTTAAATCCTTCTTTGGTATTGATGAGTATTGTTATTGGCATAAATTCGCCGCAAAGCACCAGGTCTTTACGGGCGTCATTGTTCAGGTCTACCCATTGGGCATCTGTTACCATACCCGCTTTGGCAAATGGTATGTTAGCAATGGTGAATTTACCTTTACCATCGTTCACCAATAAATAACTTTCGGGCGCTACGGGGTATTTGCCCGGGATAACACGGCCTCCTATAAACAGGTCGATATCGCCATCGCCATCAAAATCATAGGGTTTAACACAAGCTTTGCTATTGGCATTTAATACGGGTAAGGCAGTTGGCGATAGCACGAAGCGGCCGTTACCTTCGTTAAGATATAATTCGTCCTGTAATGCGGCGGTGTTGGGCTCGTAGTTGGAGTAGCCGCCTTTGGCAATGTATAAGTCGGGCTTGCCGTCGCCATTGGCATCAAAAAATTCGGCTGCGGCAGTTGTGCCTATATCTTCTGTTTTGCCACGTATAATATCAATAACCTGGTAAGTGCCGCCTTTTTGTTGCAGGTAAATTTTGCCCGCACTGTCTTTATCACCGCTAATGAAAAGGTCTTCCAAGCCATCGCCATTAACATCGGCTTTAGTAACAACCGGCGCCGTGCGCGAGTACATGAATAGCATCAGCAACTGGCGCTTAAAATCGTTAATGGTTATCTCCTCCGGTTTAAAATTGATAATAGCAGGTGCCGGTTTAAAAATTGAGGCGGCAGCTTTTACAGCTGTGATATATAGTTTTTTTGAAGGGTTATATTTAACACTTAACAGTTGGTTGGCCTTAACTTTTGTAAGTAACTGGCCCGACTGATCCGGCCAAATAATGCGTATCGAGTCAACTTCTGTAGTGTTACCCAAACCAAAGTTTAGTGTGCTTGATACGCACGAGAGGTAACCACGGTTAGGGTTTACCTCTTGATATTGCATATTCCCTGCGCTATAAACGTAAACTTTAGCGCCGATGGCATTGGTGTTTTTGCCCGTTCCGTTTAGCTTAACAGCAAGGTATGATGCCTTATTGTTATTATTATCCCTGCCGGTATTTTGGTATACAAATGCGGGTTGGTTAATATTATTTACAACAAGGTCGAGGTCGCCGTCGTTATCGAGGTCGACATAAACGGCACTGCTTGAAATGCCCGGATCATTTAAACCCCACTCCACCTGTTTTTTAGTGAAGGTAAGGTTGTGGTTATTCTTAAAAACATAATTAGGCAGTGATGTTGAGGGCATGGCCATTACCAGGTCCATAAGCAGGAATGGTTCGCCGGCCATGGCTTTTTTAATTTTGTAATCGCCCCAGTAGCGTAAAAAATCTTTATTGGTATAGTCTCGCAAGTAGCCATTGGTTATAAAAATATCTTTATATCCGTCATTATCCAGGTCGGCAATAAGCGGGCACCAGCTCCAGTCGGTATTGGATAAGCCGGCCAACTGGGCTATTTCGCTAAAGGTGCCATCGCCATTGTTCAGTTGCAGCATATTGCGCATATATTGGTTATAAAGCCCCTGGTTTTGCATTAAAGCAAACAACTCATAATTCTCCTGTAACTGTAATGATTTTTGACGATGGTTATCCTCGGGCATCATATCCAGCGTGATAATATCCGGTAACCCGTCATTATTAAAATCGGCAATATCTATACCCATCGAAAAGTGCGACATGTGCCTTAACATATCTTTAGAATGTTCGGCAAATTTACCGTCGTGGGTATTGATGTATATATAATCGGGTTCGTTGTAATCGTTTGTAACGTAAATGTCGGGCCATCCGTCTTTGTTGATATCTGCAATGGCAATACCCAGCCCAAAAGTTAACGGGTTTTGAATGATACCGGCTTCCTTTGATACATCAGTAAAGTGCCCGTTATCATTACGGTATAATTTATTACTTGCAAGCTGGTCTGTTTCGTTTTTATAACGGGCCAGTTCCATATTGTCAATCTTTTTAATGTTATGATTAAGCAGGAACATATCCAGATCGCCATCATTATCATAATCAAAAAAGGCAGCCTGGGTACTGTAGCCAGGGTCTGCAAGGCCGTAAGCTTTAGCTTCTTCGGTAAATTTGTTATTGCCTTGGTTAATAAATAATTGGTTGCTTCGGGTTTCATTATCAGTTTTGCCCGAGTAGCATATATAAATATCAAGCAGGCCATCGCCGTTAACATCTGCCATGGTAACGCCGGTTTTCCATCCGTTTGGCCGGCCTTCAAGATAAGGGGATGCTTCTTTTGTAATGTCTTTAAACTTTAACCCGCCAAGGTTTAGGTAAAGTTTGTTAGGTTTCATATTCGCTGTGAACATCAGATCGGGCAGGCCATCGTTATTGATATCGCCTGTGGCAACACCGCCGCCATTGTAAAAATACTCGTATGACAGTACGTTGAGCGATTCTTTTTCAACAATATCATTGCTGAATTTAATACCGGTTTGCGCACCCGGCAGCAATTTAAAAAGTGGTTGTTGTGCGATAGACAGGGCCGGTGCAAAAAATGCTACGGCAATACATATAACAGCAACTTTAACAGCTGTTTTTAGAAAATATATATCAAATAGTTGCATAAGTTTTTTGATACTTACGATAAATAATCAAGAGGAGTATAAATATAAACAAGTGGAATTAAACAACAATAAAAAAGGAGACGTACGTCTCCTTTTTTATTGAGTTAGATATTATTATTGCTTATCCCAGTATACACGGGTAGCAAAGTTATCTGCACCTTGTCGCTGTACAGCAGCGGCGTAATTAGCGCCATTTTGTTGTACCTGGCTGGTAGGGTAAGGCATCCTGCGCGGAACTTGGCCACTGATATATTGACCAGGGAAAGTTACCGGGGTTAATACAGGGAAACCAGACCTTCTCCAGTTTGCAAACGTTTCGTTGTAGTTAAACGTAGCTGATGTTGTAACCCAGTACTCCATATTAATTTGCTGCAAAGCTGTGGCTGCAACTAATGGATTGGCGGCTAGGTAAGCTGCTATACTTGCATCGCTAATAACAGCAATAGGTGTTGCGTTGTAACCAGCCAAAGTATTCATATCTGCAATTATTGCATTTGCATAATGCGTGGCCGCAACTCCGGTATTCCAACCTCTCGAGGCTGCTTCTGCCAACAATAATTCAGATTCTCCATAGGTGTAAATGTAATTTGCACTTCCTCTATCTGCATAAACCTGAAAGCGGGGGCGAGAATATTTACCCAGTGGCGCAGGCGCGTCACTGGCACCAGTTGCCGGGGTAGCACCAGGATATCCGGGAGCATTAGCGATGCTGCTTATAGTATAACCATTTGGCATACCCATCTGCAAGCTTGCCGTGTTATCACCTGCTGCTTGCGTTTGATTAGCTGCAAGTCCATTACCTATCGCTACTTCTGCAATTGCAGATATACGAGGGTCGTTTTTAGATTTCATGAAATCTATCAGGGTTTTACCCCATCTTACTTCTCTAAAATCATCAGGTGTGCGCATCACGTCAGAGTTGCTGCTTGATGCATTGTTGGCATCTGCCATTACTTTAGTATCATCGCCAATACTGCTCATGGTACCTCCCGCAAATGCTTTTTCGGCATAAGTTTTAGCGGTAGCAGGATCAACCTTTGTTAAACGCATACCAACTCTTAACATTAATGAATAGCCAAGGCGTTTCCATTTGTTAACATCACCTTGGTAAAACAAGTCAGCTGTTGGTGCAGTTTTCGAGGCATCCAGGGCAGCTGTAGCAGTTTCTAATTGTTTCAGCATATCTGCGTAAATGGCTTGCTGGCTATCATATTTTGGTGTGAAAATACCAGCCTTAGCTTGTCCTGCTTCTGTATAAGGAATATCACCATACAGATCTGTAAGACGCTGAAACTCCATTACACGTAAAATGGTAGCGCATGCATTAAGGTTGCTGTATTCCGGCTTGTCTTTGATGATGTTTTGCATCTCAATAACAAGCGTAAGGCCGCTGTATGCCCTGTTCCATGTATAATTGAAGTAACCTGAACCAGAGCCGCCAAATACATACTTGTCGCCATTGTAATAATAGCTAAAGGTTGATGCTAATGATTGCATCCACTCACTTTGGAACAGCAACTGATCATATCCGGTTTGCGAGAATGTTATTTGTGACTGAGACAAGAAATAGTTTGGATCAATTAAATCCGCTGTTGTTTTGTCGGGATTTGTATTTATCTCTTCAAAGTTTTTTGTACAGCTTGCCATTAACGTAGCACCTGCTACCAGGAAGCTAAAAATATATCGTTTTTTCATCTGTTTAGTTTTTGAATTTAAAGTTTACGTTTAAACCATAAGTCCTGGCGAAAGGCAAACTGTTACCTTCGATACCTGCGTATCTTGGATCAGCAGAGAAGCCCGACTCCGGATCGATGTTTTTAGTGTGTTTCATGATCGTCCAAA
Source organism: Mucilaginibacter sp. 5C4 (assembly GCF_034345625.1). Taxonomy (NCBI): domain Bacteria; kingdom Pseudomonadati; phylum Bacteroidota; class Sphingobacteriia; order Sphingobacteriales; family Sphingobacteriaceae; genus Mucilaginibacter; species Mucilaginibacter sp. 5C4. The sequence continues at coordinate 916,265 of NZ_CP133775.1, forward strand.
GGTTACGGCCAACTGCTGATACGCCAATACTGCTAAATGGCGTGCTTCTTAAGAATGCTGCGTTAAACGTATAGCCTAAAGTTACCTGGCGTAATTTAATAAAACTGCCATCTAACACATCTACGGTATAAACATTACGTGCTAATGCCTGGTAGTAGGTTTGTGCCGGTACATTTACTGTATTAACTGCTCCTGTTGGTGTAACACCAACGCCAACTACACCGGTTTCGCGGCCTTCAAGTGTAAGTTTATTTAAACCTCCTAAGATGCTTGTATATTCAGTTGCTGAAAGCACTTTGTTACCAAAGCGATAATCAATAAGGAAGCCTAAATTAAATTGTTTGTAATTGAATGTGTTGTTAAAACCACCATAAATTTTAGGGATTGTTGAACCCATTGCTTTAAGATCACCTGTTTGAGGAAGTCCGGCTGCATCAAAAACGATATTGCCAGAAGCATCACGCTTGTAATCAGCAGCTAAAATTTGAGGGCCTGGTAAACCTACTACAAGTGCGGTGATAGCTAAACCGTTACCTGCTGACGGGCGGAACCTTCCAAAATTGATGTTGTCATTTGTAACGCCATCAGTTTGCAAAATCTTGTTTTTAACATAGGTAAAGTTGAAAGATGGAGTCCAGCTGAAACCTGATTTTCTAACCGGAGTACCATGAATTTCAACCTCGATACCTCGGTTTTGAGTAGAACCTGTACCAATGTTACGGCCAGTGTAGCCAGTAGACCAGTCTAAGTTACCATTAATGATCTCATCTTTAGTTTTCCGAGAGAAATAAGTAACATCAAAACCGAACCTGTCGCCCCAGAATTTCATCTCCAAACCTGCCTCAAGTTCTTTTAATCTGTATGGTTTTAAGAATAAGTTAGGTAACTGGCTGCTGAAACCTGCGGCAGGTAAGCCGTTGATCGAATTATTCAGATCGTAATAAACAGTATTTGCAAATGCCGGGGCATCATTACTTGTCTGTGCATAAGACAACCTTACTTTACCAAGGTCCATGCCATTCACTTTGTATAGCTCAGAGAAAATGAAGCTACCTGCAATAGATGGTGAAAAAATACCCGGCCCTACAGATTTACGTATAGAGCTGTAGTAATCATAACGGCCTGTAGTACTCAATACCAGGAAATCTTTTACAGAAAAATCAGCAGAATAGTAAGCAGAGTTAACTTGTATTGCATTTAAGTCAATTGGGCCAGAATCACGTGTTTTAAAGTTTTTTAAACTATAAAAGTAAGGGATAATAAAACCGTTTTGCCCGTTAATAAACGTACCGGTTAAGTCAGATTTACGAATATTGCCTCCAAGAGACAAATCTAAACCTAAAAAATCTTTGATAAGAGAATGTTTAGCATTCAACAAAACATCGGCATTAAATTCTGTTGTTTGGCTGTTGGTTTGATTCAAAGATCCATTATCGCCTCGGTAACCGGTACCCGTTGGCTCAATATCAACTCTTGCATCGTTGCTTACATCATACCCTAAACGGCCTTGTAGATAGATCCAGTTGGTCAAATCGTATTTTGCCGATAATGAAGATATAAAACGATTTCTTTTTACATTTTTCTGGAAAAAATTAGCCGCAAAATATGGGTTGGTCACATAGCTATCATCTGTAAATGTTAACTCCTTACCGCCCGTAGTTGTACCTGGTGCCAAAGTAGCCTGGTCCTGGTTAGGTGCTAAAAATTGTACGTTGTTAGGGTTGCCCGGGCCATCACTTAAGCCAGATCTGTTTTTAGCGTTTTCAAGCACATAATTGGCTACTACGTTAACGTTTAACTTTTTGGTAACCTGCTGGCTGCCATTAAAGTTAAACGTTTTCCTGTCAAGGTAGCTGTTTGGTACCATTGAGTTTGCACGCAGATCAGATATTGACAAGCGGAAAGCGCCGGTTTCATTACCACCTGTAAATGATGCGGTATTAGTAAAGCTTGGGGCTGTACGGTAAAAATTGATGTAATTACTCACGGGCGAATATGCGTGGTCCTTACCATCTATTTGTGGCACCATACTGCCATCCATTTTTGTACCCCAGGCTAAACTGCCAGAGTTACGTGCCTCGTTAAGCGAAGTAGGTTTTGCAGCTACACCTGCGGCGTTTAACATACCCTGGCCATAAACTTGCTGGAAGTCGGTATTGTCCACCGCTTTATCAAATTGAATGTTCGTGTTAAATTCAACACCAAACGGAGAATTCTTTTTACCTGTTTTGGTAGTGATCAAAATTACACCGTTTGAAGCACGCGAGCCATAAAGTGCAGAAGCTGTCTGGCCTTTAAGTACCGTCATCGATTCGATATCATCCGGGTTAATGTTGGAGATACCGTCACCATAATCTGCACCACCCCATTCGCCTGATGCGCCACGCGCTGTATTATCCATAGGTACGCCATTGATAACATAAAGCGGGCTACCTGCGGTAAAGCTGGTTAAACCACGTAGTAACACCCTTGCAGATGAACCCGGGCCACCATTAGATGCACCAACACTTAAACCGGCAACGCGGCCTTGTAATGATAAGACAACGTTGGTTTCTTTTGCTTTATTAAGCTGTTCGCCATTAACGGTTGTAACGGAGTAGCCAAGTTTCTTCTGTTCTTTGGTGATACCTAATGCTGTTACAACTACTTCATTAAGGCCTTTAGATGAAGGTGCTAACCTAACGTTAATACTGGTTTTGCCTGCTACAGAAACTTCCTGAGTTTCGTAACCGATAAATGAAAATACCAAAACCGCGTTATCTGGTGCGTTGATAGAGAATGAACCGTTAGGATTGGTTACAGCACCGTTTGCTGTACCTTTAACTTTTATGCTAACGCCGGGTAAACCTACACCGGTCTCGTCTACAACTTTACCGGTTATTACCGCGTTGTTAGCTAATTTATTTTTATTGATCGTTACATTATTATGCGGATATGCAACGGCTACTGATTGTATGCCTACCGCTAATGATAATACAAGAGACAATTTTATTGTTAATCCAGATTTTGACAATCTGTATCTGTCTCTCACACCCATAGGATGTTTAAAATCTTCCATACTGTTGTTAATTAAGTGAGTTAATTAAGAATGCGTTAATTAATAACCAAATTCAGTTTTTGAACCTGGTATTAGTTATAATGTTGTTGACGAGAAATTTGGTGTTGATCTCAGTCTTAATAGAGTGTAAAATTCTTTTAATTCATAGGCGTTTCTAATCAATTAAAGGTTTAATAATAAGTGACTTTTTGGTATAGTTTAATTAAGTGATAATTCTATTTATTTAATATGTCGGCAACATTAAATTATTAAATCTTTAATTCAAAACCGTCAAATTTATTTTAACAAGATTGAATTGTTTGCTATACAATTTAAACGTAATTTAACAATTATGTTAATAGAAGTAAAGAAAACTATTAGATTTTAAAAAAAAAGGTACAAATAATAAAGATTTTAAATTTTTTTAAATAGTTATTGTTAAAAAGTCTTAAAATTGTTTCCCTGAAGATTTAGTAACGAATATTGCTTCCTGCCTATATAAATAACAGCCGTAATCAGGTATATTGATACGTTTTAGCCAAAATCGCGTTTGTAATTTAGTAAATACATGAAAAAAACTCTCCCTATTGCTTTTAAATTTGATGTTTGTAGCCGCAGGTTATGCGCAGGAACACAATATGTCTGCAAATTATGTAGCTCCAACGGATGTTTTGGTGCAAGCTAACCTTCAAAAGGGGCAGTAATTAAAATTTGGGTTGTTTATGCACTGGGGAACTTACAGCCGCCTGCAGCAAATAGGCAGTTGGATAAAGGTAAACGACGAGGGTATTTACAACTCTACATCGATAGCGCCCTATTCCGAAGAAAATATTTACTACACAAAATCAACCGTTAGTAATACCATATACGCCTTTGTAACGTCCCCCAAAGACGATGTTGTTTTGCCCGGTAGTGTAACCCTGCACTTGAAAGATATCAATAATGTAAAAAACGTTACCCTGTTAGGCACAGCAAAAAAGTAAAATGGAGGGGCGTTAACGGCGCCATTAATATTACGGTGCCTGTAGCCCTGCAAAATAATAATGGCCTAACGCAAGCCGCTGTTTTTAAAATTAAGTATTAATATTCATCCCATAATTAGATATCATGCTCCCGATATTACCCTGCCGATCATCAAAAATTAAAACACTGTTTGCCCTTGCTATCATTACTGCTTTTAGTTGCCTTTACACCAAAGCACAAGCCCAAAGCAGTTACGAACTAAATACAGGCTGGAAATGCGCGCCAATAGGCAGCATAAAGGAAAGCGGCACCCAGCTTTCTGCTGCCACATATAATAGCAGCAATTGGATGCCGGCCACGGTACCAGGCACAGTTTTAACCACTCTTTTAGATAATAAAAAAGTACCCGATCCATTTTACGGGATGAATAATGAGAAGATACCTGATATATTTAAAACAGGTGCGGCACACTATACTTATTGGTTTGTAAAGGAATTTAAAGAAAACCCTGCGACAAACGGCGGGCAGGTTTACCTTAATTTTAGAGGGGTAAATTACAGTTTTGACGTTTTTATGAACGGGCAAAAACTGAATAAGGCTTTACAAAAGGGCATGTTCCTGAGGTTCTCCTATAATATTACCCCTTATTTAAGCAAAACAGGCAATAATAAATTGGCTGTGATAGTATACCCGCCGGATGTTTTGGGCAATGCCAACGGCGGCCAGGGTGGCGATGGTACTATTGCCCGCAACGTGGGTTTGCAATACACTGCCGGCTGGGACTGGATCCAACCTGTTCGCGACCGTAATACAGGTATTTGGGATAAAGTTACCCTTCAAAAAACAGGGGCCGTACGCATAACCGATACCCATGTAATTACCCTGGTGCCGGGTAAAAGGCTGCCCGAAGGCGAGCAAAAACCAGCAATAATTAAAATGGAAGCTGAAGTGAATAACCCAACGGCGGCAACCGTTACCGGAATTTTGAGCTATGAGATAGCCGGAACTGTGGTTTCAAAAAGTGTAAGCCTTAAACCTAATGCAACAGCCACTATAAAACTTGCAGATCACGTTTTGCAAAACCCTAAGCTTTGGTGGCCAAATGGCTATGGCCCGCAAAATTTGTACACAGCCAAAGTAAAGTTTGTAACCAATGGCAAAGCGGTATCAGACCAGCAAACACTTAAAGTAGGTGTCCGCGAGATACAGAGCGAATGGAACGAACATACCGGTAGCAGGCAAATAGCGGTAAATGGCCAAAAAATATTTATTAAAGGTGGTAACTGGATCTTATCTGACGCGATGCTGAGGTTCTCTGATCTTCGGTATGATGCCGAAGTGCGTTTTCACCGCGATATGAACCTGAATCTCATCCGTATCTGGGGGGGCTCTATTGTAGAACGCCCCGAATTTTACGACGCCTGCGACAGGTACGGCATGCTGGTTTTCCAGGACCTTTGGGGATCGGGCGATTGTAACGGGCGCTGGGTAGACCCCATGAAGTTGGACGACCAATGGACACGACGCAAATATCCGGATGATCATGGTTTGTTCCTGCGCTCGGCCGAAGACCAGATCAAAATGGTGCGTAACCATGCTTCTTTGGCCATTTGGTGCGGCGGAAACGAGATCACCCCGCCGGAGGACATCCTGATCGCCCTAAAGGAAGATATTTTACCAAGGCTTGATAACACCCGATGGTTTGTAGATTACTCCAACTCCGAAGAAATGTCGCGTAATACTTTGGGTGGCAACGGCGATGGCCCCTATGGCATCCAGCCGCAATCGGTGTTCTGGGAGTTTAAAACCTATCCGTTCAATTCTGAAGTGGGTTCTATTGGTGTTGGCGATTATGAATCGTTAAAAAGGTTCATCCCAACAAAAAACATGATAGCACCCCAGTTTGATGAAGCTACACGTAAAAACAAAACCGACAGCGTTTGGGATTATCATAAATACATAGGATATGATACCAGCGTTGCCAAATATGGAAAAATTAAAAGCGCAGCAGATTTTGCGAAGAAAGCACAGCTGGTAAACTATGACCAGTACCGCGGCATGGCCGAGGGCTTTACATCGCACATGTGGGATTGGTATACCGGTTTCATCATTTGGAAAACACAAAACCCCTGGACTGCCATGCGCGGCCAGATGTACGATTATTACCTTGACCCTAATGCCTGTTTGTATGGCCTGCACAATGGCAGCGAGCCGTTGCATGTAATGTATAACCCTATAGACGGTATGATATCGCTTGCTAACAATACCTTTAAGCCAAGCCGCAGTATGATGCTGGTAGTAAAAGCCTATGACATGGCCGGTAAAGAAAAATTGATCACCCAGGTTTTTTGCGATATTGTAGCCACATCAACAAAGCGCGTACTCTCTGTTAAAAGTGTAATAGATGAAATGGCCGCCAAAGATGGCGCATTCCTGTCCCTGCAGCTATTAAATACCGATAAAAAAGTACTGTCTGATAATTTATATTGGGTTGCCGATAGCAAAGGCAAGTACCCTGGTTTAGAAAAAATGAATGATGATGCTTTAGTTTCTGAAGCGAGGTATATTAAACCCGGAAAAATAGAAGTTACTTTAACAAATAAACCAAACAGCGTAATATCATTTTTTAACCGGGTTTCGTTAGTTGATGCGGGTACAAAAGAAAGGGTTTTACCCGCTTTTTATGATAACAATTACATTTCTGTATTGCCGGGCGAACAAAAAAAGGTGATCATAGAATACCCTGCAACCGGCCTAAAAAACCTTGCAATTGATATTGACGGCTGGAATACCGCGACAGGTACATCACAATTATTAAAAATTAAGAATTAATGATGCGTTTATCTTATTTTAAAATTTTTTTTGTTTTGGCGGTAGCCTGTGTATGCGGACTGCAATATGCAGGGGCCCAGGATGCACGCTATCCTATTATCCCATACCCAACATCGCTAACATCTGTTGCAGGTTCGTTTAACATTAGTGCGGCAACCCGTATAACTGATGTTAGTAGCAAGTTTGCTAATGAAGTAACGCAGCTGAACCAATTGGTTAAACAAGGTATAGGTGTCGCATTAAAGCAATCGAATAAAACCGGCGCTATAATTTTTAAATATGATGCATCTGTTATAGCCGAAGAAGGTTATAGGCTAACCATAACGCGGCAACAATTAACCATTACTGCCGGCACACCAACAGGCGCTTACAGGGCGGTTGAAACTATTAGGCAGCTGCTGCCTGCCGGTATTGAGGGTGGCGGCGTTAAAATAAAACAGCTTACTTTACCTGCCTTAACTGTTAACGACCAGCCTGCCTATGCATGGCGCGGGATGCATTTGGATGTATCGCGGCATTTCTTTTCCATTAGTTACCTGCGCAAGTTTATTGATATAATGGCACTGTACAAGATGAATAAATTTCACCTGCATTTAACAGACGACCAAGGCTGGCGGGTAGAGATCAAAAAGTATCCAAAGTTAACATCAGAAGGTGCCTGGCGTACTTTTAACAACCAGGATTCGGCCTGCATGAAAAAGGCCAAAGATAACCCCGATTTTATAATCGACCCTAAGCATATCGTCAAAAAGAACGGTAAAACCATGTACGGTGGCTTTTATACCCAGCAGCAATTGAAAGACCTGGTGATTTATGCCGCGACAAAGCACATCGATATCATCCCCGAAATTGATATGCCTGGCCACATGATGGCGGCAATTAATTCGTACCCTTTTCTAACCTGCAACGGCGAAAATAAATTTGGTGAACTTTTCTCTAAACCCATTTGTCCGGCAAATGAAAGCACTTATGAGTTTGCCCAGAATGTATTTACCGAGATCATGGACATCTTCCCATCAAAATATATCCACATAGGTGGAGATGAAGTAGACCGTACCGATTGGGAAAGATCTGCCACTGTTAAAGACTTTATGAAGCAGCACGAAATTAAAGATATGGCTGCATTACATAGCTACTTCATTAACCGTATGGAGAAATTCTTTAATGCTAAAGGGCGTAAACTGATAGGATGGGATGAGGTGATAGAAGGCGGCATCAGCCCAACTGCAATTATTATGTACTGGCGCGGCTGGGTGCCCGATGCACCGGTTAAAGCGGCTAAAAACGGCAATACCGTTATTATGACCCCGGGCGAACCGCTTTACTTTGATAACCTGCCAGATCAGTATTCTATTTATAAGGTTTATCATTTTAACCCTATTCCTGCTAAATTAAATTCAGAAGAGGCAAAATCAATTATTGGGGCGCAGGCAAACATCTGGTCGGAAATGATTCCGAGTGAGAACCGGGCTGATTATATGTTTATGCCAAGGATGACCGCACTGGCCGAAAGGTTGTGGACAAGCAACCAGGACGATTATAAATCGTACCTGAAACGCCTTATTTCGCATTACAAACGCCTGGATAACTTAAAAGTGCATTACCGCCTGCCCGATCTGCCAAACATGGTAACCGAAAATGTATTTATAGATAAAGATACGCTGAACATTAAAAAGCCAATGGCCAATATGCAGATTCGTTACACTACCGACGGCAGTTTACCTTTGGTTACCTCAAAAGCATTAGGCGAAAGGCTGATCATAAACAGCCCGCAAACTATAAAGGTAGCGGCGTTTACACCAATAGGTTCGCGCGGAGATATTTATACGCTTAACTACAAAAAGCAAACCTACGCACCGGCAGAGAAAGCAGCTAATACTACTATGGGTTTGTCTGCCACTTATTACAAAGCCTTTTTTAAACAAACCAGCTTAATAAGTAAGGCCAAAGCCGATAGTACTTTTACAACAAATGCTATTGCTGTCCCATCATCTGTAAATGCGCCATCTTTTGCCATCACTTACAGGGGCTATATTGAGATCCCAACTACAGGGGTTTATACTTTTTACCTTAATTGCGACGATGGCGGCATCCTTAAAATAGCTGGCCGCATGGTAGTTGATAACGATGGCAACCACTCTGCAATTGAAAAGAACGGGCAGGTGGTATTAGGCAAAGGCCTGCAGCCCTTCGCGCTTGATTTTATTGAGGGCGGCGGCGGCTTCGCGTTAAAGCTAAAATATAGTTTCAATGGCAGTGCACCTGCCGAGGTGCCTGCGTCATGGTTTAAACACTAATATTAATGAGAAAGTATTTAATAGCAATTGCCCTTGTTGCGGCCGGCTTAAACGTTTCGGCACAGTCTGCCCTTAAGCCTTATGGCGTATTGCCAAGCCAGCGCCAGCTAAACTGGCAGGAAACAGATATGTACTGTATAGTGCATTTTAGTATGGCTACCTATACAGATAAAGAATGGGGCTATGGCGATGAAGAGCCCGGCATATTTAACCCCCAAAGCTTTAGTGCCATGCAAATTGTAGGCGCGGCAAAAGCAGGTGGTTTTAAAGGGATTGTGGTAGTGGCAAAACACCACGATGGGTTTTGCCTTTGGCCAACCAAAACTACCGATCATAACATTAGCAAAAGCCCCTACAAAAACGGCAAGGGCGATATCCTGAAAGAATACCAGTTAGCATGCCAAAAGCTGGGGATGAAAATGGCGGTTTACTGCTCGCCATGGGACAGGAACAACGCCCTTTACGGCAAGCCCGAATATGTAACCAAAGTTTACCGTGAGCAGCTGAAGGAGTTATACAGCAATTACGGCCCGCTGTTTATGTCGTGGCATGATGGTGCCAACGGCGGCGATGGTTACTACGGCGGCACCCGCGAAGCGCGTAAGATAGACCGATCGACTTATTATGGTTGGGATACTACATGGGGCATCACACGCAAAATGCAGCCCGGCGCATCTATATTTGGTGATGTTGGCCCGGACGTACGCTGGGTAGGTAACGAGGAAGGCCATGCCGGCGAAACCTATTGGGCAACTTATACACCCCACGCACCCGAAGAAGGCAAAGTGCCTGCTAACGGATTTGTAAAAGATTACGAAGGTACAGAAGGAACCCGTAAAGGCAAATTCTGGATGCCTGCAGAGTGCGATGTGCCGTTAAGGCGCGGATGGTTTTACCACCAGTCGCAGGATGGGCAATCAAAATCTGCTTATAACCTGGTTGACCTGTACTACAAAAGTGTTGGCCGTGGCGCATGTTTAGACCTGGGCCTGTCGCCAGATAAAGATGGTGTGATAACCGGTGAGGATGTAAATATCCTGAAAAAGTTTGGCGGCATCTTAAAGCAAACCTTTGCTGTTAACCTGGCTAAAGGCGCATATTTTAAAGCATCCAATATCCGCGGAAACAATAGTGCAAAATACGGTACAGCATTTTTAACAGATTATAGCCGCTATACCTACTGGGCTACAAATGATAAGGTTACCAAACCCACTTTAGAGGTTAACTTGCATGGTACCAAAACCTTTAACGTTATCCGCCTGCGCGAGAACATTAAGCTGGGGCAACGCATAGAAGGCGCGGCTTTTGATGCCTGGATAGATGGCGCGTGGAAAGAAATTGCCACTGTGCCAAGCGTTGGCGCTAACCGTTTGGTGCGCTTGCCATACAATATCACTACAAATAAAGTAAGGTTACGCATTACCAGATCGCCGGTGGCTGTTGCCATAAGTGATTTTGGCTTGTTTAAAGAGCCGGTACATTTGGTTGCACCTGTCATCAAACGGAACAAAATGGGCGAGGTGGCTATCACCACAGAAGCACCTGTAGGCAGCATCCGTTACACTACAGATGGTACGCAGCCAACGGCTTCTTCCCAGGCGTTCATCAAACCGTTTATGTTGGCCGACGATGGCGAAATAAAAGCCATAAGCCTTGATGGTAACAATAAACCGAGCGAGGTAAGTACGCAAGCATTCGGCTTGTCAAAAAGTAAATGGCAAGTTATCGGCGATGACGCCAAAAAGGCTATTGACGATGATGACAATACTTTTGCCACCAAAACCAGTTCATCTGACTTGGTGGTAGATCTGGGCGCAGCATATACTATAAAAGCCTTTACTTATTTGCCGAGGCAGGATAAGCAAACCGATGGCATGGTAAGCGGCTACAGTTGGGCTGTTAGCAATGATGGGGCCACATGGCAAACCGTTGCCGATGGCGAATTTTCAAATATCAAATCAAACCCAATAGAACAATTGGTGCCGCTGAAAGCCGCTGTGAAAGCCAGGTACTTTAAATTAACGGCTTTAAAACTTATCAGCGGAACAGGAATAAGCGCTGCAGAAATAGGCGTACAAGTAAAATAGTATGATATTAATGAAGAATAAATTAAGATTACTTATACCATTTTTTTATAGCATCGGCGGCTTTCGTGCAACCACCGAAAAAAGTAAAGGCCGGCCAACAGGCTGATCTTACCCAATACGTAGACCAACTGATAGGCACCGGGTTCCACGGGCATATTTTTGTTGGTGCCAACGTGCCATTTGGCGCTGTACAATTGGGGCCAACCCAGCTTTCAAAAGGATGGGACTGGTGCTCTGGCTACCACATTTCAGATTCTACAATTATCGGCTTTCAGCATACTCATTTAAGCGGTACCGGTATTGGCGATAACTTTTACACCACTAAACCGGATGGTATTATCGGTAACGAAGATGTCGGCCAAATGTCGGCTTGGTATGTGCTTTCTACACTTGGTTTTTACCCGGTAAACCCGGCTAATGGCATGTATGTATTTGGCAGCCCGCACGTAAAAGAGGCTACTATTTCACCTAGCGATAAAAAGTTCCACATATTGGTTAAGAATAATAGTGCAGCTAATAAATACATTGCAAGTATTACTTTGAATGGTAAACCGCATCTAATTAACTATTTGCCGCATAGCGTTATAGCCGCAGGAGGGGAAATGGTGATAACCATGTCGGCCAAACCAACGCTGTTTGGAACAAGCCCGGAAAGCAGGCCGAGATCAGTTAATTAATTTAACACCAGCGGGAAGAGCAGGGATTTCTTTCCTGAGATCGAATTACAAGAAGGCGTGTTGCAAGCGCTTGATCAGCAGATTTTATGGTGTAAAAAAGGAGATAATAAATAGATGTTATCTCCTTAAGTAGCAGGGAGCAGCAAATGCAAGCATAACAGCTAAAACACATCTTGTTAAATATTAACTGAAATCGCTGATTAAGTTCATTTTCTGATCTTCGTTTAGTGAAAAACAAGTAAATCATACAACTTATAAGAGAAATTTCGACGAAGTGAAAGCCGACCGCATTTTGCTACTTTTAAATGCCGCAAAATATATAACAGCTAAATAAGGCAGATGAATATAGTTTAGCCAAGGGTAAACCAAAAGGAACTTCACAGGTTAATCTTGCTTCAGATTACCTTAGCGATTCCCACTAGTAAACAACATCCTTAAAAGTATAATTAACGTTTGTTGCACTTATAGCCCTAAAAGAAATGCTTATTAAATGTTCTTGTCATAGTATTTTAGAACTGGAAATAAATAAATGATTTACTGGTACCCTGACTTAAAATAATCAGGATCAATAATAAGGCCCATACAATACCCAATAGCCACCACGGTAATTTTGCAGAGGTTTTTAAAACCGTTGTATCCCGCATAAACCAATGAAATGCCAGCATTAATGACACTACAATTGCTACCTGCAATAGAGCAGCAGTAGTAAGTAATGGCGGCCCAGCGGGCGGAGCCTGGCCTGCCATGGATTTTAATAAACGCCATGCGATTGCAAAGGTAGCCGAACGGAAAAATACCCAGGTTACACAAATAAGCAGAAATGTAAACAGCGCATATAAAAATCCGCCATTGCTTTTGCCGGGTAATACAGGCGCGAATGAGGCTGTAGCAATAACAGGCGCCAGTGGGGCACTATCGGGCAGGTGTGGTTTTTTTATCCTGCTGTCTTTCAGCGCTTTTTCTATCCATAAATAAAAGCCATGCAAACAACCCCAGGCAACGAAGGTCCAGTTGGCGCCGTGCCATAAGCCGCCAATTAGCATCGTGATCATTACATTTATATAGGCCCTGAATTTGCCTTCGCGGTTGCCCCCTAAAGGGATATAAAGGTAATCACGCAACCACGATGACAGGGTAATATGCCATCTGCGCCAAAAATCCGAAAATCCGATGGCTGCATATGGATACAAGAAATTTTGCGGTAAAATAAAGCCAAGGCAAAGGGCCACACCTATGGCAGAAGTAGAGTATCCTGCAAAATCAAAAAATATTTGACCAGAAAATGCAAGCACCCCTGCCCATGCATCAAGCGGGCCCATATTGCCCGGTGAACTGAAAACGGTATCGGATGTTGATGCAAGAAGCGTGTCGGCACAAACAACTTTCATGAATAAACCAAGTGTTAACAGCAGTAAGCCGTTAAGTAATTGTTGGCCCGTAGCTGTACGGGGTGTTTCAAATTGAGGCACCAGTTGAGGTGGGCGCACAATAGGGCCGGCAACGAGGTGAGGAAAAAAGGTTACAAATAACGAAAAATCAAGCAGTGATTTTACCGGCTTACTTTTCTTTTTATACATATCAATGGTATAACAAAGTGTGGTAAAAGTATAAAAAGAGATGCCGGCAGGTAATATGATATTTGGTTTAGCGGGATGGTAGTTTAAACCTATGGCATTACTAAGGGTCACAAAATTCTCTAATATAAAGCCACCATATTTAAAAAAGCATAACATACCCAGGTTGCCTATTAAACTTATTATTAATAGCAAGTGGCGTTTACTTTTATTGGGTTGCGTGTATAATGCCCTGCCTACAAAAAAATCTACAACGGTAGATAACCATAGCAATAAGATGAACGGCGGATTCCATGCTGCATAAAAAAGGTAACTGGCAATTAGCAAGTTTATCTTTTTAGCCTTCCAGGAGATGGGAAGGTTGTGCAAGCCGAGTATGATGGCAAAAAATATAACAAAGGTATAGGAGTTAAAAACCATGGCGTTAGCATTTAAGGTTTAGTGTGATTTTTGCGTATAGGAGCTAAAATGTTATAGGCCCCAGATCTTGTCGTGTTTTAAAATATTTACCAAGGTGTGGGTATAGGTTACGGCGCCTGCGGGCGATAAATGCGAAAACTCCGGGCAGGTAAGTGATGCCATTACGGGATAATCTGCGTAGTAAATACCCTTGCACCCGGTTTCTTTTAATAACCTGTTCCAGTAAGCCTCACGCGGGAACATATGGTTTTCGGCCATTAAAAAAAATCCGCTCGAAGGTGTCCTGGTGAAGACAACGTCACCGCCTCTTGCTTTAATTTTAGCTACATCGCGCGTTACCGACTGCATAACCAGGTCAAGTGCTTTGCCGCTCATGGGTGGTGTAGGGTCATTTTTCAATAATCCCCAAATGGCTTTTACTTTATTGCGTTTATTAGTATCGGTTACAAAATCTGCACTCATTTTAGTTTGTCGGTTTAAAAGTGTGATGCCGAAGCCTTGTGGGAAATCAAGAAATGGATATACCATTGGCCTGTTTGGAATATGCATTTCGCCAATAAAGGCATTGATGGCGTATTTGCCATTATTTAAAAAAGCCAGGCGGCTTTCTATCGGCTTATCGATAAGGAAACTTAATTTCTGAGCCGGTGTACGTTCTTTATAATAAGCTATGCCTGCATCAGGTGAAGCATTGCCACGATTACTAAAAAATAAAACTTCAGTAACATCAATAATAAGCTTGCCTTTGAATTTAGGGTCATTAGCTAAATTAGTGAGTATGTGTCTTGGCGATGAGGCTACCATTGCCAGCTGTATAGCGTGTTTATTTGTGAGCCCTTGCCAGGTGGCAATATCAAGATCATATTTAATACGGGAAGAGCCTATGAAAACTATTGATTTATCGGAAGGCTCGTAAACCTGTTCACGGGTATGTGCCCATAATTCCGGGCCGTCGTCATAATCGGTAACCACACCTTGATGCCGCAAGTATAATTCCCATGAAATTACAAAAGCTAAAACAAGCAGCAGGGCTAACGCTGCTGATTTTACAGATAGTTGTGTTTTCATTATCAAGAAATAAATGTTCGTGTAAAAGCAGTAAACTTCGCGAAGCGCCTGTCCCTAATAATAATTCCCGCACCGCTTTAGGAAGGTATACGTGGTGTAATATATTGTAAAAGCCTGTAATTTAACTATTTATATTGAAAAACAAAGTTTTTAACTATTTATTTTTAAAAACTGTATGATAATTAAGGTGAAGCCTACGATAGATGTTGATGTAATGAGTTTTTGGTAGTATAAGGGCGGTATTTCACCGTGTGGCCTTTAGTAGCAAATTGGTTATGTGAAAGGAAACGGTTGTTGAGATCGGCTGTAAAGCCAATATAGATCTCGTTAAAAGAAGGTGAGTACAACACGTAGACGGTAAACATACGCTGTAATTAAATTAGGAAGGCCCCATAAAGGGGCCTTCTACAAGTAGCCCTTACTGGGCAAATCTCGAACTATTTTATGGAAGGTTTAAGAAAAATTTCTAATATTTCCATTCGCATATAACGAGATAATCTTCCCCTCTGTCAGCCCGTAGGGGAATAATTTCGAACCATTTTCTTAAAGATTTGAAGCGATTAACTAGCTAAAATCCAGCGATTATTCATTACTTATAAAGACGTCTCGAACAATCTTATGGAGTATTTAAAAAGAAAAAAAACAGAAAGGAATGACATATAACTTGTTAATTTTAACAGATCGATGATTGTAAATACATGAATACAAACTTTGTGCCAGTGATGCTTGATGCAGCCCATATTGGAATTTGTGGCAACAACGCTGGTATAAGCGGTGCTATTGAAAGAAATTGGCATTGACATGACTGTCCTTTAACTTGAAACTTTTCTTTTCATGCTTGCAGTAATTATCCTTTATCTCTGATTCTTTGGTAGAATTATCCGGCATTGCATAAATAATGTAACCGATGCCAGTTTACCGCAGCAATAAAGCGGGTCGCTCTGATACCCAAACAGGATAAAAGATAAATGGCCGTTAGAAATATGAGCGCGGTACGTTTCAATGATCGTAAATAAGTATTTTAATTAAAACCTTTATTTGGGCTAATGCTCACCAATAATTTTTCTACTATAAGATTTTTTATAATATAAATGAGAAGCAAGTGAGAATTAAGTATATTTTAAAATAGAAAAAAGGTAGCGGCGGGTTGAAATTTTGCACCAAAGGGGAGAGAAATAAACGTTCGTTTTAAGAGAACATAAACCGCTATTGATACGCTAAATAGATTATAAGTAACTCTATTTTTGCGACATTTTAATTGTAATGGAGATGCCGACCTTTGGATACTTACTTAAAACTTCTTGTATTAAGAAGTTAATCTTCTATATCTTTACAGCATTCAATTGCTAATGGAGCAACGCCATCGTCAGCGACTATCAGACCCCTATTAAACGAGCATTTAGTTATATGGGTCTATAAATAATATTCCATTTATTAAACCGCAAGCGGCAATTATAGAATTATTACCTTATATATTCTGCTCATATCCATATTCTTCATTTCACCCTTTGGCTTCATAGAAAGGTCACCCCAATATCTTGCCGCTGAAATACCAATGGCCAAGATGATTATCGAAGTTATTGCTACAAAAATTTTTGTCCTTAAAGAAACGTTGCTATTCATATCCATTCCCTTCATATCAGTATTCTCTTTTTTAACAGCAAGGACGCTATCATCAATGTCCTCATTTATTGCTTTCATATTCATTGCTGATATGTCCATACGGGCATATTCGTTTCCTTCATTTCGTCATTTTCTTTTGCACCTCCTTTGCCTAATGCTCTTTCCTTACCCATTCCATGCTTTAATTTATTTTTTACCATCCACCAGTTTACAGGTATTGCAAGCAGGCCGCCAAGTAATGAGGCAAGAGACATAATACCCCAGAACGTAACGAATGAGCTTCCATATTTCGCATATCGGCAGTCATTAGGATAATCATAACCGGTATCATTCCTGCCATTACAAAATTCATTGACATCCACTCGGGATACCAGGTTTTACGAACAGCTTCTGCGTAGCAGGAAACTACTTTTTAAAGCGGGATTAGGTGGAGATTATGATGAATGAGACCACATTATTTCGGCGCAAGCTGACCCTACGTTTCGGGGCAAACTGACCCACCAAAACGCGTAGCAAATGCTGTAGAAGCAACCATCTTTTGAGGGCAAATGACCCGTTCTAAGATGGTCAATTTGACAATCAGCATTAGTAAGATTAGAAAGATTTTAAGGATGAACAGCCAAGGGCGCAGCACGCGATTTATAGCTGCTCAAATTGGTTCATACTGGAATACCGTAAGAAAGTACCTGGCCGTCCTTAAGAAGAGCGGCTTTACCTTTGAAGAAGTTAATAGCCTGAACGATAAGGAACTGGAAGACCTTTTCGGCAAGACCAGGGAAAACAACCAGCCAAGCAGTCGTATGCAATCCATGCTGCGCTGCTTCCCCACGTCGATAAAGAGCTTAAAAAGACTGGCATGAACCGGCAGATCTTGTAGGAAGCCTATATCAAGGAGTTCCCCGAGGGCTATAAGTATACCCAGTTTTGCACGTACTACAACCAGTGGAAGACCAAGGTCAATCCGACCATGCACATGGATCATAAGGCCGGGGACAAACTGTACGTCATTTTTGCGGGTGAAAAGATGAGCTATACGGACAAGGAAACCAGTGAAGTAGAAGTATTTGTAGTAATCCTTGCGGCCAGCCAGCTTACCTATGTAGAGGCTGTTATGAGCCAGTAAAAGGAAGACTTTATAGCGGCCTGCGAGAATACCTTGCACTTTATCGGGGGCGTTCTTGCCGCCATTGTGCCGGATAATCTGAAAGCGGCCGTAACCAAAAGCAGTCGCTATGAACCTACCCTCAACGAAACATTTGAAAACTTTGCCGATCATTATGGCACTACCATATTACCGGCGCGGGCGTACCGCCCGCGTGACAAGGCATTGGTAGAAGGTGCGGTTAAGATTGTTTATACCAAGGTATACGCCCCTTTAAACAAGCATATCTATCATTCTTTAACAGAACTCAATACAGCGATCTAGCAGGCCCTGAAAGCCCATAATAGCCAGTTGCTCAAAGGCCGCAATTATAGCAGGATACTACAGTTTGAAGAGATAGAGCGCCAGACCCTGGCACCACTGCCTGTGTTGCGTTACCAATTCAAAAAACACTTTTATGCCAGGGTGATCAAGAATGGCCATGTCAATCTCGGCCCGGATAAACACTACTGGAGCGTGCCTTACCGCTTTATTGGCAAAAAGGTCAAGCTGTTATACTCCCGCACCATTGTAGAGATCTACTACAATTATAAGTGTATCGCTTTACACCCGCGCGAAAAGAACCCCTACGGTTATACTACGCCTGTGTATTGGGCTACCGGGTATATTGTACACCAGTAAACCCAAACTGTTCGCTAAACTGAAGATGGCCAAGGCGGACGGCTCCTACATGAAAGAGCTGGCTAAGATCGAAAGACAGCAATTGCTCATACTCGACGACTTTGGTATCCAGCCTTTTGATGCACAAAGCAGGGCTGCACTAATGGAGATCATTGAGGACAGGCACGGTAAGACCTCACTGATCATCACTTCGCAGTTGCCGGTGAGCAAATGGTTTGAAGTGATCGGTGAAAAAACGGTTGCTGATGCGATCCTCGATCGGATCGTTCATGATGCACACCGCATCGAGTTAAAGTGAGAATCCATGAGAAGAAAACGTAATGTTGAACCGGAAAACAGCCATTAATGAAATTACCTTTTAAATAACTATTTTTTGTACATGCTTTTATAGCATTTGCTGCAACCCAAAAGTCAGCTAACCCCTGGAACAATTTGGCCCGAAATAGGGTGGTCAACATCTCCATAATATACACTGGTAAACCTGTTTCAGAAGAATTAGCGCTTGCTGGTCGGTTTGGCTAACTACCCTGATTTCGCCTAATTATTTAATCCACGGAAAGTGAGGATTGACAATTGATATAATTAACTTAGGCTTATGAATGTCACCCATGTTGATGTGCGTTTACCACTTAACTTGATACCTTCGAACGCCTGCCTGTTCGAGCCTTATCAATATTATCAGATAGCTGAGCCGGAGGTTGCTAACCTCCGCGATATTTTTGTAACTTATTCGGGGTTTTGTGCAGACGAGGATGGCCTGATTAGGGGCTGTCATCACGATCATCCCTATCAGATGGCTGGCTTTGTAGCCGAAGCGATGTATTATTACCAGGACGTTTCAGATAACCCGGAAAACCTGATCGAACTGAATGCCGACAAAAAACATCTGCTAGTGCATCATCCGTGGTTCAACTATTACCATTGGTTGTGCGAGTGTATCCCCAGGTTGTGGCGCGTGCGGGCTGAACTCGATAACTTGACGGTACTATTACCGGAGCATTATTTGGGGACTGATTTTATTACCGGTTCGCTAAAACCTTTTAATATTAAAGATATATTTGTGATACCTCCGGGTAAAAGCTTATTGGTCCCGCAATTGAAACTTCCGGCTATAAAACCGATCTGCGATTCCTATCATCAAAAGGAATTGCGGGCTATCGCTCTATTCTATAAAGAGTATGCCGCGAAGCACGTGCCTGATATAAACCTTGGTGACAAAGTTTACCTAAGCCGGAGAAAAGCCGGGCGTAAAAAGGTTATAAATGAAGATGACGTAGAAAGCCTTTTACAGGAATACGGTTTTCGTACAGTATATAATGAAGATTTCTCATTTCTGGAGCAGGTAGCAGTATACCGCAATGTCAATTATTTGGTATCCATTCACGGATCCGGCCTTACAAATATGCTTTTCATGCCTGAAGGTTCCAGTATACTTGAGATAATGAAAGCGAAAACAAATGACCTTGCCAGGCCAAGTTTTGTTTTTTGGTATCAGGCTGATGCTTTAGGCCATAATTATTTTGCACAAATAAGTGACCCGTTAAGTGAACCAGATGATTACTTTTTTGGTGATTTTTTCATTGATATTGATGAATTAAGAAGAAACATGAACCTAATGATGGCATCCTGAAATGCGGTGCAGGTTGCTTTTTGTAATCAAGGTTGTCATCACCCATCTTTTTGATATATTAGCTAATCAATGTGCCTCAATTAGGCCGGCCTATGTTAAGATCATTTCCTAACTTTAAACAACTGGACACAACGGACTGCGGCCCGACGTGCCTTCGTATTGTTGCAAAACACTTTGGACGGGATATCAGCCTTGCCACTTTACGCCAGTATTGCCAGATAAATAAGGATGGGGTTAACTTGCTGGGTATTAGCGAAGCAGCTGAAAAAACCGGCTTCAGGTCACTTAGCTTAAGGTTAAGCGCAGATCAACTTGCCAACGCGGAACTTCCCTGCATTTTACACTGGAAAAATAACCACTTTGTAGTACTCTACAAGGTTTATAAGGGTTATTATTATATCTCTGATCCTTCAGGCGGAATAATCAAGCTCAATAAAAAAGAATTTATAAGCAGGTGGGGTAACAAGGCCGAAGGTATCGGGATAGCCCTGATGTTAGACCCGTCGCCGGCGTTTTTCCAATTTGAAGATGATCAAAACCACCTTGACTGGCGCGGGCTTTTTAAATACCTCATTAAATACCGTAAGCTGATCTTACAACTTTTATTATCTCTCGCTATCGGCACTGTTTTACAGCTGATATTCCCTTTTCTAACACAGGCAGTGGTAGACATAGGCGTTAATACTAAAGACCTTAATTTTATATACATTATAGTAATTGCACAAAGCGCATTAATACTCGGGCGGGTTTCTGTAGAATTTTTAAGGTCCTGGATCTTGCTGCACGTTAGCACAAGGATAAACCTTTCTATCCTTACCGATTTCCTGATTAAACTGATGCGTTTGCCCATGAGTTTTTTCGACACAAAAAAAACGGGCGATATTATGCAGCGGATGAGCGATCAGCGCAACATTGAGGTGTTTTTGACAGGATCTGCATTAAACCTCATTTTTTCAGTTATAAACCTGATTGTTTTTTCTATTGTACTCGTATTATATAATGTCACAATTTTCATAGTTTTCTTTGTAAGCGGCCTTGCATACCTCGCCTGGATAAGCTTGTTCTTTAAAAGCAGGCGCGAGCTTAATTATAAGAGTTTTGATATCTCCTCTAAAACGCAAAGCAACGTTGTGCAGCTGGTCACCGGTATGCAGGAAATAAAACTTAACAACTGCGAGCGGCAGAAAAGATGGGAATGGGAGAGGCTTCAGGCCGTGCTTTTTAAGTTCAATGTCAAAAATTTATCGCTTAGTCAGTACCAGCAGGGTGGTTCAATGCTTATCAACGAAGGCAAAAACCTCATCATCACTGGCCTTAGCGCCAAAGCAGTTATTGATGGGCACCTTACCCTTGGTGGTATGGTGGCTATACAATATATTATTGGCCAGCTTAACGGGCCGATAGAGCAAATGCTGGGTTTTATCAGGTCCTTCCAGGATGCCCGCATCAGCCTCGAGCGATTGAACGATATCCAGGGAATACCTGATGAAGAACCAGCCGGAAAACAATTGATTTATGAACTGCCTTCAGACAAAACAATTCGCCTTAACGGCTTATCTTTTACTTATCCCGGGGCCGGAAATGAACCGGTGCTAAAAGAGGTTAACCTAATAATACCAGCTGGTAAAACAACTGCGATAGTGGGTATGAGCGGCAGCGGAAAAACAACTCTGCTAAAGCTGCTGTTAGGTTTTTATGATGTATTGCCGGGGAGTATCATGATTGGAGATACACCGCTCAAAAACCTAAGCTACCGCTCATGGAGGGGTAATTGTGGTGTGGTTATGCAGGACGGGTTTATATTTTCTGACACCATTGCCAATAACATTGCTGTTGGGGAAGATCAGATAGATAAGCAAAAATTATGGCATGCAATTAACGTTGCCAATATTAACGATTTGATAGAAGGCCTCCCGCTTGGGATCGATACCTTGATAGGCGCGGAAGGGAATGGTATCAGCCAGGGGCAACGGCAACGGCTGCTTATTGCCAGAGCAGTTTATAAAAATCCCAGCTATATTTTTTTTGATGAGGCAACCAACGCCCTTGATTCTCGCAACGAACGCGTAATCATGGATAATATGCTTGGATTTTTTAAGAGCAGGACAGTAGTAGTGGTGGCCCATCGCCTAAGTACAGTAAGCGATGCGGATAAAATTGTAGTTTTGGATAAAGGCATTATTATCGAAGAGGGGACGCATAAGGAACTTATAGCTATGCGTGGCGAGTATTATAAACTGGTAAAGAATCAATTGTCGCTTGGTGAATAAATATGATAACATGCCATTGAAAGAGAAAAATATCGCCCAGGCGCGCAACAGCCCGGAACTGGATGAAGTAATATCGAAGCCACCACCTTCGCTTATTGGCTGGGGCATTAGCACGATGACGGTTATCCTTACCATTCTGATATTGATCTCCGCCTGTGTTCAATATCCCACTTTGATAAATTCTTCGAAAACCATCCTTAACATTGAAAAAAACGGCACGCTTACTGCACGGACGTTGGTCTCTGAGCGCGACATTAGTAGAATACAGAAAGGACAGCTGGTCTATATCCGTCTGACAGCTTACCCGGCGGATAAATTTGGCCAGCTTCGTGGCAAAATAACTCGTGTTGAAGGTATTCAAAATGACGGTGACGTCACAGTGATGGTTACAACTATCTCTACTATATCGGACGCCGGTAAAAGTATCCCCGTTTTCAGCGGCATGACCGGGGAGTCGCATATTTTAACCGATAAAGCATCTCTGTTACGACGCATGTATGTTCAACTTATGGAGGTAAATTTTTCAAAATGAACAGTGAGAATACTTATAGGGTACTGCAGGCATTAGTCAATATTTTAAAGGTTAAGCTAACCTCAAAAAGTATCAGGGTTGAACTGAGCAAGCATCCCGAATATTACAGTTTTCTTGGCATGTCAGATGTGCTGCGTACCTTCCATATACCCAATGGCGTATTTGAATTATCCAATACGCAGCTTGATGAAGTCGAACTCCCTTTCGTTGCCCATATGAACACCAATGGCGGCGAATTTGTATTGGTGACCCGATTAAGCAGCGACAGCGTGGTGTTATTTAACGAAGTTTACGAGCATAAGTTTACAGACCGTAAATGGTTCAATGAAGCTTATACCGGCAAAGTGTTGGTGGCAGAGACAACTGACGCGTCAGGTGAGCAGGATTTCAGGAAAAAAAAAGACAGGAATTTCGTGAAAAGTACCGCGGTACTTTTCTGCTCGGCGGAACTATTGTAGTGCTGATTTGCCTTTTTGTAACTATGTACCCGCTATTGAAACCGGAGCCCTTGCTGCTTTGTTCGCTGGGTTTAAAGTTGATGGGTGTCCTTACCAGCGCAGTGCTTGTTTTAAAAAGCATCGATATCAGTAACCCACTGCTTAACCGCTTATGTTTTGCCGGCCCGGGAAGTGATTGTAACCAAGTCATTTTTTCTGCTTATGGAAAGATCACTGATGAACTGAGTTGGGCGGAGGCCGGGCTTTTATATTTTTGCAGTACATTTTTAACCATGCTATTTACCCTGGCATGGCCCGGTATAAACGCTTACTTTTTTCTTTTGGCGCTGCTGTCCTCGTTATACATTTTTCACTCATTATATCTCCAGGCATTTGTATTAAAGCAATGGTGTTTACTTTGCATTTTAACGCTTGTTATCTTATGTTTAGATGTAATTTGCCTGGTTCAGTTCTTCCAATGGCCCCTGCCTTTACTACCGGTAAACATAATTTTTAAACTTGGGGCTTGTTTTGGATTTGTAGTGCTGGCCTGGGTGGCAATTAAACCCGGCTTAAAGGCTTCGCGGATATTGGTCAGCACCAATACAAAACTGCGTGATATTAAAGGCCGCAACATCCGGCTTTTCAGAGCACTTATGGCCGGGCAGCCATTTTTAGATATCCCGCCACCGGCGATAACCATTATGGAGGGCAAGCAATCCGCACCTATTACAATAACTGTTGTTTCCAAGCCCTATTGCGAGGCCTGCGGTGAGGCGCACCGCGAACTTGCTTCATGGTTGGAAGTACGTGATGACATTCAGGTGCAGTTGGTATTTTATGTGCTTAATTATGAAGACGACGCTGAAACAGATATCGTAACATATCTGATGCAGATCTACCGCCAAAGCGGACCGGAGCAGGCAAAAAAAGCACTTGGTGAATGGTTTGCAAGCAAATCAAAGGATCTTGACAATTTGAAACGGGGCTATCCGTTAGCACAAATGGTTAACGTAAGCACAGATCTGAAGCGTCAGCAACAATGGTGCCTAGACAATGACATATCCGTTACGCCTATGATCCTTATCAATGGCAAGCAGTTGCCTGCATTTTACAAGCCGGAAGAAGTTAAATATTTTATTTGAATCAGCTACGGGGGATTTTGGGCGACGGCATAAGGTTTATTTGTTCCCAAAGCGCAACTTTCTGTCTGCCCCGCTCATCCAGGGTTTGCTCCTGCCGCACGAAATAAGCATTAAATTCAACAGCTTCTCGGTTAAAATGGCCTGTTTGTTCTAAATGTCTGAGGTAAAACCCGCGGTTGTAAAGAAACTTATGAATATCACCAAAAAGCTTTTGTCCATGATAAAGTTCCAGTAAGTGCGTTTCCAGTTCAATACACAACACCTTATTTAATAAGTCTCCAAAACCGTTCAAAACCTCATACTCAAAACCTTGTACGTCTATCTTAATAAAATCAGGCACCGGGAGATTTTTTTCGGCAGACACTTCGTCGTAGCGGCGCAGTTCAGTTGGAACTTTTCCGATCACCGTAAACCATTTTTCCAAATTAAAACGGCGGAGCACAACCATATTTGGCTCCAGCACAGAGGAACAAGACTGTGATGCCGTTAAATGAATATCCCTGCGTTCCTTGTGGTCGCCGAGACCAACTTGCAATATTTGCGCATCAGGATAGCGCAATCCGATCTCAGCGGCTTGCGATTTGTCGGGTTCTATTAATATCAAACGAAAATTAGGGTCGGCAGCAAACTTTTCCCATTTTACGGGTAGTCCGTAACTGGCACCTATATCAATATAGGATATCTCTAAAGGCAGTTTATGCAGAACCCCTGCCTTTTCTTTTTTGACTGTAGCTTCCCGGTGCGCTGTATGATCCTGTTCGTCAAGTTCCATTACTAATGCAGTTCCCGCGTAGATTAGTTTAAATGAATTCAACACCATAGGCACCTGGTAGCAGTTTCGGTTAGTAATAATTACATGCTGTTCATCCAGGGCTGTTACCAATAGATATTCGCCGTTATCGCTGGTAACATACGCAACAAAAGGAAGTTGTAATTCGGCAAGTTCCGCAAATGTTATTTTAAAAGCACCGTTTGGGATGCCATAGCGACTTAGGGTATCACTTAAAGCAAGCAAACTTGGATTATCGGGATGGTTATTAAGCGACTTGCACGCGGCTAATATATCTTTGCCAGGCCGGTATTGCCTAAGTAATGTGCTCAAAACATGTTCCGCGCTGTTCATTTTATCATGAATTTATTACATCTAATAAGGGTCTGAAGCATTGTTCCGTATCAAAATGTTGAGTCATGTAAGTGGCTGCATAACAACTTAATTCTTCCCTTAAAAATGGGTCCCGGATTAATTTGTCAATTTGTTCGGCAAATGCTTTGGGGCTATCAGCAATTAATAAAGCTTTATTAGCGAGTCCTTCAAGCCCGCGTGCACCGTGAGCAGTAGTTACCAGCGGTACACCTGCAGCCAGGGCCTCGAGCGTTTTGATCTTCATGCCGGCGCCAAAGCGAACAGGATTGATCATGATATCAGCCTCGTCATAAATATTGTTGATGTTTGGAGCATAGCCGCGCAAAGTGACTTGGGGCGGTAAACTTTCCTGGGACAGCCTGTGGCAGATATTTCCGAAAATGTGCAGTTCAACCGGGTATCGGGCAGATATATCAGGCCAGGCGGTTTCGATGAAATGAGCGATGGCGTCAATATTAGGCAGGTATTCGCTGGCCATATAAACGATTTTTTTAACGATAGGTCGCGTTGATCTGTGGTGAGCTAAAGTAGGGTGCGGGCACAATAATACTTTTCCGGGAATTACTGTTTCAAGTTTATTTCTGTCAGGCTCGCAAAGGACCATTACCTTATCATAAACTTCCATAATGGCAAATTCGTCTTCGGGCAACATCTCGGGCAGTGCGCCGCTATAGTTAAATTGACCAAATTCCCGTGTACGTTCGCTAATGATATCATGCATATCAAGAATCATCTTTACATGCTCATCAACAAAATTAAGCATGTAACTGAGGTGAATATACTCGATAATAACTAAATCCGGGCTGTAATGGTTCAGCAGCTCTTCAAGTTTTTGACCGTAACCTGTAGGTGAGAGGATGTATTCGTCATTCAGGATCACCATTCGTGCAGGAATATTTTTAACCAGGTCCTTATCTGTATCCGGCACCAAGCCAATGTAGGAAATGGTTAAGTCGGAAATCCTGGCCAGGTAATTTGCTAAGGCACTAATACGAACGCGGTGCCCGGCGCCTTTTTTCCAGAAATCAACATCGGTAATCAATAATATTTTTTTCATTTATTATCGTTTGCTGCCTGGTTAATAAAATCAAAGATCAGGCTTTTTGCTTGTGGTGGCAGTCCCAGCGTATCAATAATCAGGTCACTTACATCATTTAGAATCATATCATGTTCGCCATCAGATGCCAGCGATTCGCAGACCTTCGCCCAGTTTTTCATCCACTCATTTTCCGGCTCGTTTAAAAATCCGGGCAAAGCCAGATCATTTATAATTTCATTTAAAAGTAAGGTATTATCTTTAAGAACGGCAGATAATTGCTCATTGAGAAACATTTCACTATCCGCACTTCGTTGGGCATAATCTCTGTCAGGCATATTTAAACATTGAACGGCAATGACGTGGAGATAAAAAGCAAGTGTAAAGGTTGTGTCAGTATCAATAGGCTCCGGAGATAATACACCCAGGATGATGTTAGTAAGCTGTTGGGATAGAAATATAATAGTGGGGAGGCATAGTTTCTTAGCATTAATGGTTGGGAAATTATACATACCATAAGCGATTTGCCCGGGCGTAAAATCAGAGAAGGTGCTGTGTGTGCGAACAGTCGGGGTCCATTGGGGTGAAGGTAGAGATTTGATAGCCTGCAAGATTTTATGATGGACAGTAGTCAAAAGGGCTTCGGCCCTGTGACAGGGGAGGAGCCAGGTAATACAAATATTCGCCCCCCGATATTTGCTTAATCTTAAAATGCCAAATGCATTATTGTTTTCTTCGACCAAACTTTTAAGCGCAGGCTGCAGTATATCCTTCAGCAAAACAGGCCACTCATTGCCCGGCCAATAAAACGATGATGTAATTACGCTATGACTGTCATTTTTTAAAGAAAATGGCGGGCGGATTGTATAGCCGGTATCATCATTTAGAAAGTGCCTGTTATTAAACTGTGTGTAAAACATTAACAGGTCGGTGATTAACTTTTTATCTCGTACTTTTTCGAAACGATTGTCATGGTCTGCAAGCTGATCGTTGATAAGTGTGTATGCATTGATTTTACCGGCATTATTGTATAACTTCAATATATTCTCGTTTTCTTCCCATGTTCCCGTATGCCATTTGGGCGTGGTAAGCGCATATTCATAGCGGAATGTTTTTGGATGTAGCACATGCTCGGGGAACCCGCAATGGTGTGTAGTGCGGTCTATAATACATCCCCGGGCATAGGTACCATCTTTAAATACATATAAAATATGCGAGCGGGAGGGCGATACAAAAGAAAGATACATGTTTTTAAGCAGAAGGAAGGCTTTTTCTTCGCGAATCCTTTCGTCATCGCTATGTGTAATTGCACCAAAAAAATGCAATTCAGTCATCACTTCACGTTTTAGCCCCGTTTTGCTTAATTTCTGTATCAGTTCATGGTCCTCAAAGCCATAACCATCCATTTTTTCATTGTATCCTCCAACCTTTTTAAAATCGTTCTTTTTGCAGCAGATCCTTCCAAACAAGTCAGGAGAATTAGGCTGCTCCGCGGAAAAGGCTGTCAAAAATATCTTCTCGTCAAACAAGAACTGTTCGTTGATGTATTTGGCAAAGTCCTTGCCCGTAAAATTATCTGCGTCTACATTACAAACAATTTTGCCTTTTGCGGCACTAAATGCTAAATTGCGGGAATGGCTTCGGTGAAAATATTCGTGTCCGGGTGATTGAATATACACTACGCGGCCAGTGGCAATATCTCCTGCCATCGTTGTGGTGATCCATTCTTTAAGTCCGTCTTTTGAACCGTAGTCCAGGATAATGAATTCCAGCCAAGGATAATCGATATTATCTTTAAGGTTTTGCGGTAGCGTTTGCTTTAAATGGTGCAAACGGTTACGGATGGCCGTACAAAATGAGATAGTATGCAACTTATAAAGTAGTAGTAATTGAAATAGTGGACACAACTATGATAAAGGAACAAAACCAAAAAGGCTTTGTTCCTCTACAAAATTAGCAACCCTGCACGAAAGCCGATTGTGAACCAGGATACATTGACTGACAAGCACCAAGATTAGATGCATAGTTACAAGTAGAAGACTGGAAGCTACCAATAGTGTAACCACCGGCATTTTTGCAATACACCCAGTGATAGGTTGGCGGCACCGGATCATAACCACCCACTACATTTTTTTGTTCTTCACGCGTTAGTTCTTCGGCCTGCGCGAGCAAACCCTTTAAAACGAGCTTTTTCATAATTTTTGGTTAAATTTTTTATGAGTAAACTTATGTAATTGCTTCATTATATACAAGTTAATATCAAAAATATTTTCATCTGTATTAAAATCAATTTTCCTCTGCCGAAAATTCAAAGTTTTTTATCCGTTATTTTAACGCTTTAAGATATTTATAACCCAAGCAAAGGGACTGATGTCATAGTTGGGGAATTGAGAATCAATCGTTCGTCCATGAGCAGGCTCGTATATTTTATTACTAACAAATCACCGATTCTAAGCAGTGAGCAAGGCAGGTGTCCACACTAAACGCTTTAGTTATGCGGAAATTCTGTTTTTAAAAAGCTGGGCGATGCCTTTGCCCATGACGCCAACCAAGTTGACGGTATTCACCAAAGCGCAACATTCGCTTTCAAAGATATTGCCGTTTGTAAATTTGACCCTGTTGTACTAAATTGAGTGGTTGGGTAACAAACGTTTTCAGGTTGATAAAAACCTCCCGATTAAAAGATGGGCTCCCAATCTTTACAGCTTTTAAAGACCAAGCTTTTCGCGATTTGCTGGTGATACTTATGAGCGGTTTGGCGAGGAAATTGCATAAATGCTACACAAATATTGAGCGTTTTATGAGATGATAAAGCATGGCTTTAACATGTAGGTTTGATATTAACCAACATGTAATCAATTTACTACAATCAAACTTGAATATCATTAAAAATTAAAACACATCGCCATGAAAAGAAAATTTTTATCCATTTGCACAGTTTTAGCACTTAACGTGTTTTTCTCCTGTAAAAAAAACGCGACCAAGGAAATATCGCCGGTTTCGGTGTATGACCAGGAACAAGACACCATACCCGCGTCGCAGCTTAATCTGAACGACGTTGCTTTTTCATAGTTAGCTGTAGCTGGCAACTACAAAGTAATTGTAGGTAAGTACAATGCCAGTGCACAGGTAGATGGTAATGGCGGCCATGCAAAGTTTTTGCAGCCTAACGGTATTTTTGTTAACCCGGACGGATCATTGTTAATAGCAGACTTTGACGGTGATGTGCGCAAGATACAGCATGACACCGTGGTTACAAGTATCCCTTTTCCGGTATACCCGGACGGGTTTACTTATGGCGGCGGAAGTGACATAGCGGTAACAACGGATGGCTAGATAATGGTTGTTGGCGAACATGAATACTGGCTTTATACTAACGGGATATTGCATTATCATGGCGTTGACAGCCATGATGAGATAGGCCTTGGTGTTGACAGAGACCCCCGCGGTAAGTTTTTCTGGTATACCAACTTTACGCCTCTGCTTACGGTAACGCCAAACGGCGGGAGTGTACCAACCAAACCTTTATACAGCGATCAGATAGGTGGCTTTAACAGGCCCCTCTGGAACCTAAAAAGCCTGGGACCCAGATTTCAAAAAAAGGAAAAAGATAAAAGCCTTGCTGGAAAAAATGATCCCCGAATTTGCGATCAACTTGGGCGGTGCTACTTCAATAGATGTTACCAAGCCGGGCATAGATAAAGCTTACGGAATGCATAAACTGGAAGAAATGCTGAAGATAGACATAGCGGAGATGCTTTTTATCGGCTATGCCCTGTTTGAAGGTGGAAATGATCATCCGGCTAAAACCACTGGTGCGGACTGTATTCAGGTGCGCAACCCTGAGGACACTAAAATTATTATTCAAACGATCATCAACTGCCAAAAGTAAATATGGAAGCATTAAAATTGAAACGTTTGGGCACGATCATGGAGCCGGATGTTGACAACCCAATGGAAGCCGGCGGCGTTTTGAACCCGGCTGCAGCGAGGGGAAAAGACGGAAATTTGTACTTGTTTCCGCGAATTGCCACAAAAGAAAACTATTCGAGGATCAGCATAGTGAAAGTATTATTCAATAATGCCAGGGACCCCACAGCTGTAGAACGCCTGGGTATTGCGCTGGAACCAGAAGCCGATTATGAAAAGCGTCCCGATGGTGGCGGCGGTTGTGAAGACCCCCGCGTGACCTATGTTGAGCCTTTAGAGCGCTATATTATGACCTATACGGCATTTTCACCAGATGGCCCGAGGATTGCTATGGCACAATCCGAAAACTCGTTAAACTGGGAACGGCTCGGACGTATTACTTATAAACCTTACGAAAATATTGAATTTAACCATATCAATAATAAAGACGCCTACGTTTTCCTGCTGCAAATACCAAGTCCGCATGGTCACCGTGCCCTGGGCATGCTGCATCGCCCCCTTTTTCCAGGCACGTCGCCTGAAGAGAAAGCTGCAAATTCATGGGACAAAGCTGTAGATAAACATCATGAGAGTATATGGTTATTTTATTGCCACATTCACCCGGAAAAGCAAGAGAGCAGGAAATGGGACCCGGCGGCGTTTACTTCTCACCGGCCACTCGCGGTCACTGTGTTTGACTGGGAAAAGATAAAAATAGGTTCCGGGACACCGCCGGTAATGACAAAATTCGGCTGGATGTTTATGTATCATGGCGTGCATGCAAGTCAGGGAACCACACCGGAGAAGCAACAATTGATCTATTTTGCAGGTTTAATGTTTCTATCGGCGGATGATCCTTACGATATTGCGTTTAGATCATTTGAGCCGGTACTGGTGCCAACCCTGCCTGAAGAAAGAGTCGGGGTCATTGCAAATGTCGTTTCCCCTACAGGAATACACCAGCGAAGCGACATTGGTATGCCGAACCGCTACGATGTATACTATGGGATGGCTGATAATCGAATCGGTGTAGCCCGTTTGGATCTTCCCCAAAGCCTGGAATGGGATTGATTTTCGTTACGATTATATATCATTATGAACTTAATGAAACTTAAACCTACAAATAAACTGTTTTCAATGATACTTCTCTGTTAAGTATGGTGAACCGATCGGTTCATTATTATTTGTCTAACGATGTGTTTTTTTCAAAGCTTCAAATCCGGAAACGACATCAAAAGCTCTTCGTCTATTGTACTTTGGCCCAAACGTTGTAGTTTCTTGCCAATATTTTCTAACGTGTCGCCCATGCTTTTCTCCGCTCGCTGCATGGCTTCCAGCCGGCTTGCATTTCGAACGGCCAAAGATTTTGCACAGGCCTTAAAAACTGAAACAAACAAATAGGCGCTATTGTGTTTACAGAGAAAACACAACAAAATCAGTTTTAAAGCATATAATATAACGAATAAATTTTCCTGCGCTTTATAAAACTGAACCTTTTAAATTGCAATAAACCTTTGCATACTGTACCCGTTTATATTAATTCACAATATAAACTTTAGATCATTTCCGTCGCCATTGTTGCCACGCACCCGTAGACCATAAGGCCAGGAAATTAGAATTATCTGAAAAGGAAGCCTCAACCACCTGGCTAACTTTGTATCCAGGCCAAAAGCATTTTTGTGTTCTATCAATTGGGCAATATTTCCAGGGAAAACCAAAACAAAAAAAATCGCAACTATCCAACCAACTTTAGCACGCTGCTTTTGTAAAAAAATTTGCCCAGCCCAAGTAATATTTCTACAATTCCAGATAAGATAACTACCAAATCCGGGTTTATGGGCAACCACGTTGAACCTTGCGCTAAAAAATTCTTTTCTTAATAAAGGAAGATGACCAATGCCTGCGAAAAGCAGACAGCAGTACAGGGATCGGTAAAAGCTATATTGCTTCAGCTGTCGGGTACCAGGCCTGTACACTCGGCTACCGGGTCTTTTATGCAAGCATACCTAAGTTATTCTCCAAGCTTAAAATGGCAAAGGCTGATGGCTCTTACTTTAAGAAAGCAGCCAAGATAGAACGGCAACAACGTTGATATTGGATTACTTCAATATCCAGCCTTTTGATGCACAAAGCAGGGCTGCACTCATGGAGGTCGTTAAATACAGGCATGAAAAGACATCGCTGATTATTACCTCTTAATTGCCAGTTAGTAAATGGTATGATGTAATCGGTGAAAAGATAATCGCTGATGCCATCCTGGACCGTATTGTACACAGTACCCATCGTATCGAGCTGAAAGGAGAATCAATGAGTAAAAAACGGAGAACTAATGATAAAGAGGTCAGCTATCAGTAACCAATTTAATAACTAACTTTAAAAACGTTTTTACAGA
Source organism: Mucilaginibacter sp. 5C4 (assembly GCF_034345625.1). Taxonomy (NCBI): domain Bacteria; kingdom Pseudomonadati; phylum Bacteroidota; class Sphingobacteriia; order Sphingobacteriales; family Sphingobacteriaceae; genus Mucilaginibacter; species Mucilaginibacter sp. 5C4. Next base: position 949,121 of record NZ_CP133775.1, read on the forward strand.
TCTCGCTGCTATCGTTCGCCAGCTAATTGACTGGTCACTTTGCCACGGAATCAGGTGGTCAACATCCCCGGAATACCAAGATTATGTCTCGTCCTGGTTTTACTTGTCGTTTTTGAGTAGTAATACTGGAATCGGTTTACACCGATATTTCATTAGTCCTGCTTTTACTTTACAAGGGTACGCCTTTTATTTTCTTAATAGCTGAAAGCTTACCTCTTATTGTTATTATTAGCGTGTTAGGATGTGGGAAACTCCTTCAGTTTTCCATATCCTAATGCGTTTTTCTTTTTTGCTTCTTTTTTTCTTTTTGCCAGCACGGTCTTAAATGCCAGTAACCTGATTTTCCTCCTTTCCTTTTTTGGGGCGTGGATATCCCTTCCAACGCTTTTTGATTTCACCGGACATGCCATGAGCCTGCTCCGGTGTATGGTAATTTAAGCTTGCGTGTGGACGCCTATCGTTATAATGACCAATGATTGCTACAATGCATTTCTTTGCTTCCTTGTGGTTCTGATAAACCTTTTTAGGAAAGAACTCATTCTTGATAATTCCGTTAACGCGCTCGGCAAGTGCATTTTCATAAGGACTGCCGCTTTGAGTCATACTAATGGCGATCCTATCCTGGTTTAGCAGTGCTGTATAATTCTGGGAGCAGTATTGTATTCCTCGGTCAGAATGATGTATCAGGATAAATGGAGATAGCCGTTTCCTTCCGTCTACTGCCATTTCCAGGGCTCCAATACATCCAACTGCTTCCAGGCTGGGATGCAGGGCATATCCAACGATTTTTCTGGAATAGGCATCTGTGATCAGGCTCAGGTAGCTGAAGCCTTCCAACGTACGGATATAAGTTATATCACTTACCCAGAGCTGCTCTGGTGCTGATACGGTTAGGTGCGTGATCAGGTTAGGATATTTTCCTAACCAGTGATGAGAATCTGTTGTTTTCACCATGCGTCTTCTTCTGCGAATCAATAAGCCGTGGAAACGTAGCAGGTCATACAGCAGGTCCCGGCCCATCTTTATATCATGTTTTTCCATCTCCGGAATGAGCATATGTAATAGTTTTCTGGTTCCAAGCATAGGAACAGCAGCACGGAACTCACCAACCAATGTCAACACAACCATATGTGCTATGCTTGTCCTGGCAGCCTTATGATGAGCTAAATAGTAAGCCTGACGGCTTACACCAAACAGTGCACAAATAGCTACCAGGGTGTATTCTGGCCGCTTTTGCCGCATTCTTAAGACTGTTTGGTACCACGCTTTTTTCGGATCTTGATATGTAGGTCACTTTCAGCTACCTCGATCATCGTTTCCAAGGCAAGGTTCTTTAATTGAGATAGCTCTAATGCCTTAGTAAGCTCATGTATCTTCTTTACGAGTAACTTTGATTCCTGACTTTGGGTCATCCCGGGAAGCGCTGAGGAATTGTTGACATTCAGCAAAGTAGTCAAATTAAGCTTACCTGCCCATGCCTTTATGGTGTTTCTTGGAACCCGGTATTTCCGGCTTGCCCCAAGGCAACTGATCATCCCAGTTTTTATTTCTTCGACAATCTTTATTTTGGTCTGCTCATCGACCTTATCAAATGGCTTCCGCCTAACAACAATTGCGACTTTCTTCTTTTTTACTGATATTGCTTTCATTTTCTTGTCTTTAGTGACAAGCTATATCAGGACAAGACAATCCCCTTATCGGTATTGCTTTTAGCTACAGCAAACATTATTTATACCGTCAAATTGTACAAAACTACGCCCGAACCAATTATAAAATAAAATATTAGAGGTTACAGGTTAAACAATCGTCCCGATTGTCCATGCACATACACCCTTTATCCATGTTAAACCGGGGTGGAGCACCGCACCTTTGTATTGTCAATGACGACAAATTAAAATTAAAAAAAATGTCACGTCTAATCGCACTTAATCCGGAAACTACAATTGGAAAATCTAAAGATCTTTTTACTGCCATTCACGGCAAGCTGGGTATGGTACCGAATATGATGAGGACGATGGGCAATTCACCCGCCGTTTTAAATGGCTATCTTTCTTTCAACGCCGCTTTAGGCGAGGGAACTATAGGTGGCAAGCTTGGTGAATTGATCGCACTTACCGTTGCCAACGCGAACAGCTGTGGTTATTGCAATGCTGCGCATAGCTTTATCGGCGAAAAACTAGTTCACATTGATACCAACAGTATTGCTTATGCTCGTGAAGGTAAATCAGCAGATGAAAAAATTCAGGCAGCTCTTGATTTTTCAAGAACGATCGTTGAAAAAAGAGGAATGGTTAATGATGCCGATGTAGATGCATTGAAAAATGCCGGCTACGATGAAGCAGGAATTGCAGAAATAATCGCCCATGTTGGATTGAACCTGTTTACCAACTATTTCAACAATGCTGCGAAGGTAGTGGTAGATTTCCCTTCAGTTGAACTGGTTAAAACAGCCGCTATTTAATCATGTTCACCCACTAAAGAATGGATAGATTTGTATTTATCCATTCTTTAATTTAAAACTACTATGGAACAAAAACTTCCCCTGCCTCCGTTTACCATGGAAACCGCATTAGAGAAGGTACAGCTTGCTGAAAACGCCTGGAACACCAGAGATCCGGAAAAGGTATGCCTGGCTTACACCATTAATACGGAATGGCGCAATCGCACCGACTTTATTAATGGTAGAGAAGAGGTGAAAGCTTTTTTAACAAGGAAATGGGAGAAAGAGCTTGATTATAAGCTAAAGAAAGAACTATGGGGATTTCGAGAAAATCGTATGGCCGTTCGCTTTGAATATGAGTGGCATGATCAAACAGGACAGTGGTACCGCAGCTATGGACACGAACTTTGGGAGTTTGACGAAAACGGGTTGATGCGTAAGCGTTACGCCAGCATCAATGACCTTGAAATTTCCGCTAAGGACAGACTGCTGTTTTAAATTTCAAACTTTAATAACCATACTTTGACAGCTCATACCGCCTTTACCTTAATTAATCCGCAAACGAAAGCTTTAGCCTTTAAAATCTTTGCTTTTGAGGACGACTCCTATTTTAACCAGCAGAAAAACTACAACTACTATTCAATGGTTTTGGTGACTAAAGGAAAAGGCAGGATAACAGCAAATTTTTCAGAATATGTATTTAATGAATATAGCCTGATAAGCTTTTCTATTTACCAGCCATATATGATCAGGGCGGAAGGTGAGTTTAAGGGCCTTTTGATTAATTTTCATCCTGATTTTTTTTGTATCCATAAGCACCATAATGAAGTCGCCTGTAATGGAGTGCTCTTTAATAATATCTACGAATCGCCGCAGGTGCAGTTAACAGAATCGGAAATGGGCCTGTTTACCGGCCTGGTTGAACAGTTAAAAGCTGAAATGCAAAACACAGCAGTCGCCCAATATGAATTAATGATTGCGTACCTTAAGATATTTTTGATCAATGCATCAAGGATAAAACTTAATATGCAATCGCTTAATATGTCCAGCACGGAAAAGGAGCCATTCATTTTAAAAACCCTGAAAGATGCTGTCGAAGAGCATTTTAAAAGCAAACACAGCCCCAGTGATTATGCCGATTTGCTGAATATATCTACCAAAGCATTGAACAGGATCAGTAAAACGTATTTTAATAAAACCTTAGGTAACCTAATCGCAGAGCGGATAATTATCGAAGCAAAGCGGGAATTATACTTATCCTCGAAGCCGGTTAAAATGATCGCATACGAATTGGGTTTTAACGACGAGTTCTACTTCAGCCGGTTCTTTAAAAACAATGCCGATGTCTCTCCACAAATTTACCGGGATACGGTAGGATTTGCGAGGGCCAATGCCTGATTCATCAGAGATGAAAAGAATCTTAAGCTTACATTTAGTTTTGCTTGTATAAATTCGTTTCGTAGGGAAAACCTTACTGAGCATTATTCAAGTGTTCACTCTTCAATGGATAAGTAAACATTAAAAAAAATGGCAACTTTTACGAAATTACAAAGTAAGAAGCCAATATTAATATATCTTACCATAACGCTGTGTTTGAGCGCAGTGGTTTGAATCTTAACCTTACATCAAGGAACAGGCAGAATTGGCGACAGAACAGATGGTTATGGTATTATGTGGTGCCCTGCCCGGGAAACTTATCATACCTGTAAAATATTGAAGTTTAATATAGCTGGCTTGTCATGGCAATGGGAAAATTCAAAAAATACCTGTTATGGGCTTATCTTATTCCTTTGTTATATTCTACTATAAGCTATCTTATTATTTGGCTTACAAGTTGCAGCATTTTTATAATAAGGAAATATCGTGAGGATTAAGCTGTAATTTAATTTGATAGGCAAGGCGGTCGAGTTTTTCCAAAAGCGGTCGGTCCTGATCGCCTATCTATTATTTTTAAAACAAATGACATTGAAGAGTTACTTCATGAAGCCGGTTTTAATATAATTGATGTCATAAAGAGGCGTCCGTATCCAGATGCGGAATACCAAAGCATGCGGGCTTACATTCGGACGGAAAAAAATGAAGAAGATGATTATCTAAAAAATAAGCAATCTCAACAAGAGCAAGCTAAGCTTAAGTGGGGTCGGACCGTTAATGGAGGTACTATCCATGGTGGAGGTCAAAGAATTTTTGAAACATGATCATTTTGGCTCGATGAAACAGGTCCGGCAGAAATTGCGAAAGTATTGATAATGTTTCCTTTTTTTAAAATAATCTTGTCGTTTAATTCTATATTTCGGTATGGAGTCGTAATAAATTGGTAGTATTGAATCGATCCTTTACATTTTATATTAGGAGTAAAAATGAACCTGGTCGGATTTTGAGGAAAAACATATTTAAATATGTAATACCATTTGGCAAATTGCTAATCAGGTGGTTTCTTTGTTGCTGAAAAACATAAGTTGCACGAAAAAAATAATTATTTATTTGAGATAATTTTAGAATGTTAAGCAGTTTGGTGAAAGAAAAGCCTGAAGTAAGATTAAGGGCATTTAGAGCAGTTGACGAGCCCGAAACTTGTGCATTATTCATTGAAGGCCATACTCATGTACTAACAAGCATAGGCATTACAAAAGTAACTTCATCTAAAAATGAATGGACTACAAACCCTTCGTCTTTTGTCATGGTTGTTGAATCCCTTGACGGGAAAGTAGTTTATGGGGGAGCAAGGGTGCATGTGGCAGGGGGCACCCAGCAATTACCTATAGAACAGGCAACAGGAGCTATGGACGCAGGCGTGTTTGGCCTAGTCTGGCAATATGCGCAACAAGGCACCGGAGAATTATGCGGGTTATGGAATTCAAGACAAATAGCCGGATATGGAATTGGTTCGATTTTTCTGATCCGTACTGCGGTTGCCATCGCTTACCAGATCGGAATACAGTCTCTGTTTGCGCTATGTGCCCCTTACACCATACCCCCAGGAGTAGCCGTTGGAATGGAATATGAAACAACCATTGGTGAAAATGGGACATTCTATTACCCTAAGCTGGATCTGGTAGCGACAACTATGCTACTTAAAGATGTGCCTGTTTTAAGTAAGGCTTATGAAGAAGATAAAATTGCGATTATGAAAATCCGTGACAATCAAAAGATCATTCGTACAGAAATATTAAGAAAAAAGGAGATTACCATTCATTATGATATTGAAATACAGAATCTTAAACAATGGGACCTGAGTGTAAGCATTGCACAGGCGAAAACAAATTATTTGAATTCAAAAATAAGCGACCAGGACCCCAATATTATTTAATTTGCCAGCTGTTGTATGCACAAACTTACTGACTACAAAAGAAAAATAAAAATGTTTAACTCCATATATAACAACGATAACCTGAAAAAAAGTGTGCTATATGAACCAATTTTTTATCGATTAAATAATGATTCAGACAAACAAGCTTTTGATGAGCTTTTAGCAAGGGGCAAAATTTTATTTTTACATGATGAAATTGAAAGTCAGTTACAAGAACTTTTAAAGATTCAAAATCCTTCAATCAGCATAAAAAAGGAAGACTACGAAAATCTAATTATCCAACATTTGAATGGTGGGGCATTAGCAGATTATGGCGTTTGGGTTTATTATCCGTGGAATGGCAGAATGGTTCATTTGCTGGACGAGGATGAATTTATTGAAGTACGAACAAACAGGAACCAATTTAAAATCACCAAGACAGAACAGGAGCTACTTCGGAAGAAAAAAATTGGGATCGTGGGGCTATCGGTCGGCCAGTCTATCGCCTTAACGATGGCTATGGAACGAATTTGCGGCGAAATACGACTGGCAGACTTTGATGTTGCTGAATTAAGTAACTTAAATAGATTGCGCACCGGATTGCACAATATGGGTTTAAATAAAACAGTTATTGCCGCAAGAGAAATTTGGGAGATTGATCCATTTATCAAGGTTAAACTGTTTCATGCAGGACTACAAACCGATAACATGAACGAATTCTTTACCCATTATGGTAAATTAGATCTCTTTATTGAAGTGTGCGATGGCATGGATGTAAAAATTGAAAGCCGCTACAAGGCCCGTGAGCTCGAAATTCCAGTTGTTATGGATACAAATGATCGGGGCATGCTTGATGTAGAACGCTTTGACTTGGAGCCGGACAGGCCTATATTACATGGTCTCGCTGACGGACTTGATCCGATAACTATTAAGAATCTTTCTAACGAAGATAAAATCCCATATATCCTTAAAATTGTAGGAGCGGAAAGTATTTCTATGCGCCTTAAAGCTTCAATGATGGAGGTACAACAATCTATCAACACATGGCCTCAGCTTGCATCTTCGGTGACTTTGGGTGGTGCAATAACAACAGATGTATGCAGGCGGATTCTTTTGGATCAATTTCATGAATCAGGAAGATATTATGTGGATATAGATGAACTTGTTAAGGATTCCGAAACGTTACCAGTAAATAAAGTTCCTTCCGCATATCTTGGCCCCCCGGAGTTAACGAAAAGCCAGATGCTGAAACAAGTTGAACATTTTAGTCCCAAAACTGCCAATATTGATTTGGATAGAAAGACTATAGAAGAAATTGTCAAGGCGGCCATCATGGCACCGTCAGGAGGAAACGCCCAACCCTGGAAATTTCTTTATAATGATCAAGGTCTGTTCCTGTTTCATGATGAATACTTTTCTTACTCATTACTTGATTTCAATAATCTTGGGTCTTATGTTGCAATGGGAGCGGTTATTGAAAATATATGTATAAAAGCTAAGGCTCTTAGGTTTGATATCAGTGTAGATTATTTCCCTTCGACTGCAAATGAGAAAATGATTGCCCATATCACTTTTCAGGAAACTAAGACTGAAGGAAATAGTAAATATCTTGAACAGGGAATAACTATGCGCGTCACCAATCGCGAGGTGACCATTAAAGAGCCCCTTTCAAATGATGTTTATGATAATCTACTCGCATCCATTCAATCTTACCATGGCGCCCAACTTCATTTAATTACGGATGATTTGGTAATGAAAAGCCTCGGTGAAATACTGGCAAAGGCGGAAATGATAAGGATATTAAACCCACGAGGTCATTACGACACATTCACAAATGAATTACGTTGGACAAGGGAAGACGTTAATCAAAAAATGGATGGCCTGGACGTGAATACCTTAGGCGCTACCAAACCTGAACTTGCAGCATTAAAAATTGCTGAGGATAGTCAGGCTATTGCTTTTTTAAGAGAGATGAAGGGGGGGGGGCTTTCACAAAAATGGTAAATAAAGCGGTAGCTTTTTCATCAGCCTTGGGCATTGTTACTATGCCCGAATATACCGAGCTTGACTTTCTAAAAGGCGGCCGGGCTGTAGAAAGAATTTGGATCGAAGCGAATTTAGCTGGTCTGTCTTTTCAGCCCATTGCCCAATTAGTATTTATGATGGCACATTCGGAGCGCGAAAGCGACAAAGGTATAGATGCCGATTATCATAGGGAAATCGGCACGCTGAGCAATTTATTTAACCAATTACTCCCTGAATTAAAAAAAAGACAACCTGTTTTTATTTTCAGGCTGGCAAAATCAGGGGAACCAAAGCTACGATCTTTAAGGAGGCCTTTAGAATCAACATTCTTTTTTGCTGATGATATACGCTGATCGTAAAATGTGCATCTCTAATTATTTTTACTCAAACCTTAACAAATGAAGTTAGGAACTATCAAGCATTTTTTCTTTACGCTTTCTTTTTTTATTTTCACTATATCTAAAGTTTATGCTCAGGTAGCTTTTGATGGTAAAAATGATATGCTAACGATTGGTAAAAAAATTGAATACTATATCGATTCTTCATCGAATAAAAACGTACAGTTCTTACAACAACAAAAACAATTTATTAGGTCAAAATCTAATGTTCCAGACTTTGGGCTGCTGAAGGTTCCAATATGGCTAAAAGTAAGTGTTACTAACAATAGTAATACACCCGAAATATTGATCGAGTTCGGACAGTCGTTTCTACAAAGCATTGATTTCTATAGCTGGGAAGATGGTCGGTTGACAGTTAGTAAAAGCGGAGAACTGTACCCCTTCAGCTCAAGAACTATTAAGTACCATCAGTTTATTTATGCCCTTCATATTCCAAGGGGTGCCACAGCAACTTATTATTTTCGAATCGTTTCAAATCATGCAATGCAACTTCCCGTGTTCCTCGGTAACAAAGATCATGTAGAAGAAAATAATCTAACGAAGAATATTTTGTTCGGAGTTTTTTTTGGTATAATTATAGTGATGTTCTTCTACAATCTCTTTATCTACTTTGTAGTAAAAGATAGTATTTATTTATATTATGTAGTGTACATCCTGATCGTTGGGCTGATACAGGTGACAATTGAAGGTTACAGTTTCCATTACCTATGGCCTGATAATCGTTTTCTGGCTACCCGGTCATTCTTTATTTTAACCGCACTGGTAAATATCAGTGGGCTTGCATTCGTGCGACAATTTTTGCAGACCAAACGGTTCATTCCTCGGCTTGACAAAATATCTTACTTGATATACTTCGTATATGCGGTGGCTATTATTTTAGCATGTAGCGGCGAATACTATATTTCATACCAAATTTTACAATCGTTTGCCGGTATAGTTTCCGTGTATATAATTGTGATTGCCTCAAAGATAGCGTGGTACGGATACAGACCGGCGAAATTTTTCCTGATAGCATGGATACCCCTGATCGTAGGTATCCTAATTTGGATACTGAAGGATTTTGGTGTTTTTCCCTATAACACATTTACCAACTATAGCATTACCTTGGGGTCTGCATTAGAAGTCGTTCTCCTTTCATTTGCCCTGGCAGACAAAATAAACATCCTAAAGGCCGAAAATGATAAGTCACAACTCGGTACTCTACAAGCTTTAAAGGAAAACGAAAGGATAATACGGGAACAGAATGTTGTCCTGGAAAAAAATGTTATTGAACGTACTAGTGAATTGATAAGTGCTAATACGGTACTGAACGAAACATTAGAAGATTTGAAACAAACTCAGTCCCAACTGGTAGAATCTGAAAAAATGGCCTCTTTAGGGCAACTTACTGCTGGAATTGCTCATGAGATTAATAACCCAATTAATTTTGTTACTTCTAATATCAGACCGTTGAGAAGAGATATAGATATTTTAACTACGGCATTTAACACTATTGAAGCAATATGTCTGTCTGATGTTTTACCGGCTGACAGGCAAAAACAAATACTTGACTATAAAGAAGAAATAGAGTTTGATATTCTTACCCTGGAAATAAGCCATTTGGTTAAGGGTATTAGTGAGGGTGCTAATAGAACTGCTGAAATTGTAAAGGGATTAAAAATCTTTTCGAGGCTTGATGAAGATGATCTAAAAAAAGCTGATATCAATGAGGGGCTGAAATCAACAATGATTATAGCCAACAACTTGCTTAACAATAATATTAAGACAATTAAGAATTATAGTGATTTACCGCTGGTAGAATGCTATGCAGGCAAACTTAACCAAGTGTTTTTAAATATCATTTCGAATGCTGTATACGCCGTCAAAATACAATTTGATGATAGGCCCGGTGGTGAAATAACCATTGAAACCAGCCATGATGAAACATTCGTTTTTGTAACATTTAAAGATAATGGCATAGGGATGGATGAAAAAACCCGGCAAAAGATATTTGAACCTTTTTTCACGACAAAAAATGTAGGTGAAGGAACTGGTTTGGGAATGTCAATTTCGTACAATACTATAAAAAAGCATAACGGAAAAATAGTAGTGCAGAGTACACCGCATAAAGGCAGTATATTCAGATTGGAAATACCTATCAAATTCGACACTAAACATTTTAGTGGTGTGAATTAAAGAAACCACTAAAATATATCGTTAAGAAAAGTCATTGAAATTATTTATAAATCATATTTATAATGTTGCAAAAAATTAAAATATTATACGTGGATGATGAACCAGACAACCTTTTAGGGTTTAAAGCATCTTTAAGAATGGATTACAATGTATTGGTATCTACCGACACTTCAGAAGCGTTAAAATTACTTGATGATCACCCGGACATTAAAATAATATTTTGCGACCAGCGCATGCCAGATAAAACAGGAGTAGGGTTTTTTGAAGGCATTCGAATAAGCCATCCGCTTCCTGTACGTATTTTACTTACTGCTTATACTGATGTAGAATCAATTATTGATGCTATTAATAAGGGCAACATATTTCGCTATGTCAAAAAACCTTGGACTGAAACTGATATCATTTCAGCTATTTCAGAAGCAGAAAAGTTTCATACGGCCAATGCCATGCTTTACATCAAGAATGAGGAGTTGCAGATAGCCTATGACGAGCTTAATAAATTTGCATACAGTATTAGTCATGATATCAGGGGCCCTCTTTCGGGTATTTTAGGGGGCATTGAAATAGCCAGCGATATTGACGATTTGGAGGAAATGAAAGAAATGCTTTTCCTCATGAAAAAATCATTACAAAAATTGGACACCTACATTTTAAGCATGCATGACTATTACAGCTTACAAAGAGGTGAATTAAAAATAGAGGATATAAATTTTGATAAATTTATGGTAGAAATGAAAGAGATATATTCGATAGTTGCGAGAGCAAGCAATGTCAATTTCATAACCAACGTTCAGCAAAACCAGATTTTCAGGAGCGATAAGAGGCCTTTGAAAATGATTTTCAATAACCTGATTTCGAATGCTTTCAAATATCAGGACAGGAACAGTAAAAATAAAATTGTAGAGGTTAGCGTCGATGTTGCGGATGGGATAGCCTCAATAAGTATTAAGGATACTGGAATCGGCATTTTAGGTCAGCACATTGGTGAAATATTTAATCTTTTCTACCGTGCAAATTCGCAGGAAGTCGGCTCGGGTTTTGGCTTATATAATGTCAAAGGTGCTTTATTGAAATTAAACGGACAAATAGAAGTTAATTCGGTAATGCACAAAGGAACTACCTTTAAAATAACCATTCCATCTATTTAACCAAACCTATGCCGTTATCATTTATAGTTATCGATGAGAATGAGTTTGATTGCTTTATTGCAGGGAAAATTATAAACTTTAAAGATAAAAGGGCTGATGTCAAAGCTTTTCGAAATGCGCAACTTGCACTGGATTTCCTACGAATTACCCCTGAAAAGACCGATAAGAATCCTACTGTGATCTTTCTTGATTTACAAATGCCAATAATGAATGGTTATCAATTTGTCAATGAGTTTGAAAACCTGCCTTCCGAAATCCAGAATGGGTACAGGATTATCGTATTGTCTGCTACAAGAAATGTTAGTGATATTTCCAGGATACTTAACTATCCCTCGGTCCAAAGCATATTAGAAAAGCCACTCACTAAGGAAAAGATCAATGAGGTATTCAATCAATTAGCTTTTTTGAAACCAGTTAAATAGTTAAGAAAGTAATTTTTGTCGTAACATAAACTCGAGTTGTTCATTAGACCCGGTAAGTTTTTCATTCATTATTTTCAATTGCGCTTTCTCTGTATATTTGTCAAAAGCTCTGGTTATCGTCAAATCCAGTTCGTCTTCGTCCCAGGGTTTAGCCAGGTAATGAAATATTTTGCCTTGGTTTACAGCGTCTACCACTGCCGCCATGTCTGCGTAACCCGTTAACAATATTCTCATTGGATCCGGGTGTTCTTTCAGGACTAATTTTAAAAACTCTACGCCAGTCATCTCAGGCATTCGCTGATCTGTGATAATGATATGTATTTGCGTACTCGCCAAAACCTGCAGTGCTTCATTTCCGCTTAAAGCAGTAAAAATCTTATACTTCATGCGGAAAGCAGCTTTCAATGAGAATAAATTATTTTCTTCATCATCTACATATAGGATGGATATTTTAGGGGTTGCCATATTTATTATATTACCAAAGGTATTCGCTAAATAGCCAAAAAATCCTGCCTCATCACTTTTTTAAATATTGATGCTCAAGAAATCATGTTAAACTTAGTAATAATACACCAAACAAACAATGTGTTAATCTATGCATATAGATAAGGTCCTATAGATCTGGCTGAATTACAGAAGCGCTTGAAGTCGGGTAAACTATATTAAGAAAATACATCAGGATCATTCAACACGAGCGGTTGACTATTTCTAATCGGATCGAAAAAACCGGCTAATCAATAAAGTTTTGCTGTTGCGACAATACCTTTGTTGCGCGTTGCTATTGCCGCTTGTGCTAATGTAATGTTCATCTGGATTTTTAATGTTTAATGGTTAATATGACAAAACTGCTTGAAATATATCAAAATGTTGACTCTCAGGTCAAAAGGCATATCATTAGTTCGATGTATCCCGAAAATCTCACTTTTGACGGTGAGCAACATCGAACTACGAGGGTAAATGAAGCAATCCGCGTTTTTGATAGCGTAAGGGCTGTTTTTGAGGCAAAAAATAAGGGCAAATCGACTATAAAAGTTGATTTGCCCAGTAAGGTAGCGGGGAGCAGGATCGAACTGCCGACCTCAGGGTTATGAATCCTGCGCTCTAACCATCTGAGCTACCCCGCCGAAAAAAAATATGATTACCTAAATTTTACTTTAGCCCTCTTTTGTAGTCATACCAATGATACTTCCGAAAAAGGTTTGCAAATATAGCAGAAATTCGCTTCCTTTAGAAAAAATGTTAACTTTTACCCTTGACTGATTTTTGTAATTACTGAACCCCTATGTCCGAGAAGAAGAAATTTAATATCGAGTACGAGATAAAATCGTCACCCAGAATACTATACACTTTCCTGAACGAAGCAAATGGCCTTACTCAATGGTTTGCAGATGACGTGAGCGTACGCGACCAGATCTACACTTTTACATGGGATGATGAGAAGCAAAACGCCAAATTGGTATCCTTAAAGGAGAACAAACTGGTGCGTTTTAAGTGGATTGACGACGAGCCGCAATGTTATTTTGAAATGGAGATCATCCAGGACGAGCTAACAAACGATGTTGCCCTTAGCATCACCGATTTTGCAACCGAAGAAACCATTGCAGAACGTAAACTAATCTGGGATAACCAAATAGATTACCTGATAAGTACACTGGGCGCTTAAACATTTTTATTTCCTTATTTTTGTATCCCGAAACGGGCGTTGCGCGCTTGCAATTATTTGCGCGCATAAACGTTTCAGTCCCTGTATACAATTGCCCTGATGAAAAAAATACATCTGTTACTGCTTAAATCATTTATAAGGCCTTTTATAGTAACCTTATTAATAGTGATGTTTGTATTGCTGATGTTGTTTTTGTTTAAATACATCGATGACCTTATCGGCAAAGGCTTCCAGTGGTATATCATCCTGGAGCTAATGATGTATAACTCGGCCACTAACCTGGCCATGGCGCTGCCGCTATCGGTATTGCTTTCTTCTATCATGACTTACGGCAGCCTCGGAGAAAACTATGAATTGGTAGCGATCAAATCGGCAGGGATTTCTTTACGCCGTGCTATGTATCCAATGATTGTGGTGGTTTTTGTGATTAGTATTGCAGCCTTTGCATTCTCAGATTATATGCTGCCGGTAGCTAATCTTAAGTATTTTTCCTTACTGTACGATGCCCGAAAGCAAAAATCTGCCGATCTGCTTCCCGAAAATATTTTCAGCAATCGTTTCCCGGGATATACCATTCGTGTAAAACACAAGGATCCTGATGGCCAGACTTTGCACGATATCATGATCTATCACAAAGGTACGCTGGAAACTAACCTGGATGTTACCTTCGCGAAATCGGGTTTAATGTATCGCTCAAAGGACGATTTATTTCTGATATTAAAACTTAAAGACGGTGTAGTTTATGCAGAAGAACCCGGCGACCAGGGTAACAGCATGCCAAGGCTGCGTTTAAGGCGCTTCAGGTTTAAAGAAACCGAATACAAGTTCGATCTTTCCGATTTTAAAATGACCCGCACGGATCAAAGCGAGTTTAGGAATGCATCGCAGATGATGAACCTTAAGCAGTTACAGCACTATGTAGATTCGTCACAGAGAGTGGTTGACAGCAATGTTAAAATAAATTATGCCCTATTATCGGCATATATGAAATATACAACCGTGCCTGCAAAGTCAAAAGTAAAGGCATTCCCCGCCGATAGCAACAAAATGAATGGGCAAAGCGATAAGATCAACGTGCTAAACAATGCATCGAGCGAAGTGCACCAGATCCTCGATGTTTTACGAAACCGTGCCGAAATGCATAAAGAGACCAACCGCGGTATCCGCCGCTATGTGCTGGAGTATCAAAAGAAATTTACGCTTGGCGCCGCATGTATAGTGCTGTTTTTAATTGGCGCGCCGCTTGGGGCTATTATTCGTAAAGGGGGGCTGGGCTTGCCTGTAGTGGTGTCGGTTATTTTCTTCCTTATCTATTACATTATTGGCACCATTGGTGAGAAATCTGCCAAGGAAGGCGATTTATCGCCGTTGGCAGGTGCCTGGATATCCATCGTTATATTGTTCCCGATAGGCCTTTTCCTGAGTTATAAAGCCGCTACCGATTCGGCATTGTTTGATATGGATCTTTACAAACGCTTTTTTAAGCGCTTTAAACTGCGTAAAACTAAGCCCGTATAGTTTTACAAAATACCGACCTTATTACGCTTATTATCGTATAAATTTGTACTACATCAGCAAGTGCCAATACGATAGCTGTTCCTACAAAAGAAAGACAAAATGCTAAATACTATACCGGAAGCTATTGAAGCTATAAAAGCAGGTAAAACCATAATTGTTGTTGATGATGAAGACCGCGAAAATGAGGGCGATTTTTTAACTGCTGCCCGTAACGCTACGCCGGAAACCATCAACTTTATGGTGAAATATGGCCGTGGTTTGGTTTGCACCCCAATAACCAAAGAGCGCGCACACCAGCTTGAGCTTGAGCCGATGGTAAGCCATAATACTACATCGCACGAAACTAATTTTACGGTATCGGTAGATCTATTGGGCCATGGTTGTACTACTGGTATATCGGCAACAGATCGCTCAAAAACCACTTTAGCCCTTATTGACCCTGCTTCTAAACCTGCCGACTTAGGCCGACCGGGGCATATTTTCCCGCTGATCGCTAAAGATGGTGGTGTATTGCGTCGCTCCGGGCATACCGAAGCCGCTGTAGATCTTTCTGTTTTGGCGGGATTTGAACCCGCAGGTGTTATTTGCGAAATAATGAAGGAAGATGGCGACATGGCCCGCCTGCCCGAGTTATTAGTGATGGCGAAAGAATTAGATCTCAAGATAGTTTCTATAAAAGACCTGATATCGTACCGTTTGAACACCGAATCGATGGTGCGCAAAGAGGTATCTGTAAAGATGCCTACCGAGTGGGGCGATTTTGATATGATAGCTTATACCCAGCTGGATACCGGCGAAAACCATCTGGCCCTTGTTAAAGGCGAGTGGGAGCCTAACGAGCCTGTTTTAGTACGTGTACACAGCTCTTGTGTTACCGGCGATATATTTGGATCATGCCGTTGTGATTGTGGCCCACAGCTGCACAAAGCAATGGAGATCATCAGCAAAGAGGGTAAGGGTGTGATTGTTTATATGAACCAGGAAGGCCGTGGTATTGGCTTGGTAAATAAATTGAAAGCATACCATTTGCAGGAAAATGGTATGGATACTGTTGAGGCTAATATCCAGCTTGGTTTCCAGATGGATCAGCGCGATTATGGTATTGGCGCGCAAATTTTACGTAGCCTCGGTATCTCAAAAATGCGCCTGCTGACCAACAATCCTAAAAAACGCGCGGGCCTTATTGGTTACGGTTTAGAGGTTGTTGAGAACCTGCCTATCGAGATAGCATCAAACCCGCATAATGAAGCGTACCTGCGTACCAAACGCGATAAGATGGATCACGCTATTATGCGCGAACATTAATCTTTAATCGTCGCCTTCTGTATCCTCATTGTTCCTGTCGTCTGATGATTTGGAAGGCTTTGGCGTATTTATAGTAGTGGCAGGTACCGATGTAGGCTTAACAGGTGGCTTGTCGCGGCGGCTTTGTCTAAATATATTCCTCAGGAACTCGCCGAACGTGTCAAAATCGCGCTGGTAAACCAAACCAATACCGTTTACATATTGCACTCCTAACTGGTCGTTAATGGTGTTTAGCGTGGTGCTGTTTAATGCCCGGTACGAGTAACGGCCCCTTAAATTACCATCTTTACGGAACAGGTACTGGATCTCGAAATCTTTTGTCAGTGTTCTAAAATCAGTATTCAATAAACTCTGGCGGTTGTTGAACAAGTCGCTGGTACCGCTATTAGAATATAAGCTACCGTTAATGATCAATCGGTCATTTAAAAACTTTAACGACGCGCTCGCATCATTAAACGACCGTATGTTTAAATCAAAATATTTGATGTTGGATTGAGAGATAAAGCTATTTAGTTTATTAAACGCAAATTCGCTTACCGCCTCGCCGGCCGTACCCAACACCTGGTTGGTTAAATTACTACCCGTGCCCGATGCAAAACTTCGCCTTACAATGATGCTTAGCGCCTGCTGGCTGCGGTTATTGTTATCGGCAAGGTAGGTGTTCAAGTCATCCTTAATAGATGGATCTACAGGGAAATTAAAGTTAAAATCAATATTTGGTTGCAGGAGCGATTTGGTTAATATCAACTCGGCCTGCACTAATACCTGTTTTGGTTGCGGCGCCTGTAAACCCGCGGCTGTATAGAGCGGAGCAATATTGGTACGCACCTCGTATACTGCCTTTAAATTGATCTCCGCGTTTGACGGATTGCCCGTCCACCTGATGTTACCACCCTGGTTTACCATAAAGTTTTTACTGATGAAATCCTTGGCTGTAAACTCAAACTTACCCGAGGTGATCCCGAAATCGCCAAACATCTCAAAGTCGCCCAGGCTATTGATCTTAAGGTTTAAATTTTTCGCGTTTCCTGTACCTTCTAACACACCGTAATCGGTACTTATCCTTACAATAGTTTGCTCGTCAATTGTTAAGTCGAAGTTTAGCGTAACCCCGTTAAAGGCTTTTACTTTATCTATGACTTTTATAGTGGTGTCGTTATGGTCAACCCAACGTATAAAATCATAATCTGCCGCGGTTGATGAGGTGTTAAGCGGGATATTAAATACCGTACCGGCTCCGGTACTGGCTTTAATATCTATCTTCATGTTATCTATAGGCCCGGTAAAACTAAATGTACCGCTGCCATAAGCTGTACCGTAATAAATGTGGTTATCCTTAAACGTAGTATTAAGCGCCATCAGGTTTTTAGCCTCCAGCGAGATATCAAGTGTGGGGTTTGAGATATTATTCAAATCCACCGTGCCATTAGCTTCGCCTGTGCCACCGCGAATATCCTTCAATATCATCTTATCTATCTTGATAACACTGTTGCTAACCGTCAGATTATCGTTTACCGTGTAGGCGGTTTTTAAGTAATTAACAGTAATGCCGGTATTATCCAGCGATACTGTACCGTTCAACTCAGGCTTGGACGGCGAACCGGAGAGTTTCAGATTTGCCGATACGGCCCCTTTTATATTTGATACCAGGTCTTTTATAAACGGCTGGAATATAATGGCTTCGGTATGGTCCATTTTAACATCAAAGTCCAGTTTATCATCGGTTTGTTTGCCAAGGGTGTAAACGCCGGCAATATTCATGGTTTCGAGGCCGCGGTTAGTGATGTTTAGTTTTACATTGGCAAGTCCGCGGTCGTTATCAAGGTTTGATAAGATCTTTACATCGCCGAGCAAAGTCTTATTCATCATCAACGAATCGATACCTAAATTGGCATCCACCCCCGGCTTTTTAATGATAGAGGTAAGCGTAACATCTCCGTTTAACGATCCTTTAAGCACTATGCCAGATGTTTTGGTAAGTTGGTTTAGCGTAGCCATACTAAACTTCTCGAATTGCACTTTCAACTTATCCGTTGGGTTATTGGATATAAATCCATTAATTCTCACCTTCTGTACGCCGTTTGATAACTCAAAACCGGATACCTGGGTTTTACCATCCAGCAGGCGGATGCGTACCTGGTCCTGGATCTTCCAGTTCTCCCGCTCTAACACCACGTCAGATGGTAATATCTTTAGTTTGGCAGTAGTGTCCCGGCCAAATTCTACCAAACCGTAAAGGTCTAACTGGTTGGCAGCGTTTTTATCAGATAACTTAACGTTAAAGTTTAGGCTATCATGCTTCAGGAAATTGGTAATGTTGATGTTTTTGATGTATAAGTTATCCGTTAGGTCAACCCGGTTCAGGGAAACGTTCAGGCCCAGGAAATCGTCGCTTGTGCTCTCATCAATAATAAAATCATGAAATACGATTTTACCCAGTTTTATTGTTTTGATGTAACCGTTTAGCGTCGCCGTTTTATTTACCGAGTTAAATTTACCTACAAAGCTTCCCTGCTCGGGCACCTTTAAATCGGGCATAAATATGGCCGTAAAAGGATCGATATTTTTCAGTTTCAGGTTGAAATCAAAGTTTTGCGGTTTAGGCGGGATAATATCCGTTTTAAGCGACGGAATATATTTTTTGGCGATGGTTTTAAAATAGGAGGGCAGGGTAGCCAGGTCATAACTGCCTTTAATGCTTCCATCTGCAAGGTCGGATTTTAAAGAAATTACCCTTGCATCCCCTTTGCCGTTAGCCGTTAGTGCTACGGTATCCACCACATAATTATTCCGCGGGTTTACAACGCGAATTTTGGTTAGCAGGATGCTTCCATCCAAATTGTCCAGGTTATTACCCGAGAAGTTTGTGTTAAGATCGGTACCGATGGTAATCGTATCCCTCAGGAATTTTAACTCGCGTAGTTTCGCATTAGTTACGTTTCCCTTAAAATCAAAAATTGGCAGCTTAGGGTTTAGGTTAACACTACCGGCAATGGCAAGCTGCAGGTTTTTATCATTTATAGATAGTTTACCCTTTGCAGTTTTGTGATCAAATGTACCGTTGGTTACAATGTTTTTGTAAGTGTATCCCTTAAACTGTAAATATGCCACTTTTGCATCACCGCGAACATCCAGGTTTTTAAGCTCGTCGCCACGGCCGGCCAGGTTGGCCGATAAGCTGGTGCGGCCAATAGTGTTATTATCTAATAAAGTGCCCAGGTCAAAATCATTGGTGGTGATTTTACCGCTATAACTTGGCACGCCCACTTTGTTTATTTTTAGGTTTATATCCGGGTCAAAACGACCTAATTTCGTCTTAAAAACGCCAAACGCCACAAAATCATTCTGCACGCCGGTGAAACGGCCCGTAAAGTTTACGTTGCCAAATTTGCCCACAATGGCAGGCACTTTAGCATTTGGTTTGCCGGTAAAATGCTGATATAAATAATCCAGATCTTTTTTGTTGGTAGCAATCTGATCGAACTTTAATTGCAGGAAGGTATTTTTCCAGTCCGGCAATCCCGTAAGGTTAAAATCGCCTTTAATAAAAGTTGCCTGAGCGGCGGTAATAGTTACGCCTTTAGCTTTAAGGTTTTTTACCAGGCCTCGTACCCGTCCGTCAATACCCAGTTCAAACGTGGTTTTATCAAGCGTGCTGGTGAAATAGGCGATATCTTTTGATGACAGGTGCGATGTTTTGAAATCGGCATCCATTTTTATCTTGTTCTCAAAATCATTAAAATCACTAAACGACTTAAATTCCATTCTAAAGAAGTTCCTTACATTGGAGTTTGCCGTTTGTATGTTTAGGTTTTGCAGTAGGATCTGGTTGGTATCAATGGTAGCATTGGAGTTGAAATTTTTGACAAAGAACCCGCTCTTTTCTTTCAGGGTCAAACCGCCAACACGTGCTTTAAACAAGTGGTTCTGCAAGTCCATATTGCGGATAACGGTACTGAAGTTGCGAACGTCGATATCATTGAAATTTACCCCTTTTACCAGTTCGTTCCGCAGGCTGTTCTTGTACTTAAAATGGAAATTGTTAACGGCTATCTTCTCGAAGGTAAGCGTCCACGGTTTGCTTTTGGTTTTTGTGGTGTCGCCCGAGTTGAAGTAATCAAGCACAAATTTAAGATTGGTGGTACTGTCCTTTAATTTTTTAAGATAGAAGGCGCCGTTATCTAGTTGGATTGATGCAAAATTGATTTTCTTTTGCTTGATGCTGTTAAAGACGGAGAACCCGCTAAGCTCTACGGCGAGCTTGGGTGTACTTAATAAGGTGTCCTGCTGTTTATCCAGTATATATAATCCTTCTAAAACAACCGATGAGAATGGCTTAATGTAAAGGCTTTTAATATTAATAGTGGTATGAAGTTCTTTAGACAGGTAAGCGGTGGCTTTTTTTGCAGCCCATGTTTGTACCGGCTTGTATTGAAAAAGCAATAACGTAATGCTTATCAGCAACAAAATTATCAATACGATGCTTAACGCTATTTTGAGTACTTTTTTAATAACTTTGTCCTTTAGTAATGGTTGGAGGTTTTGAATCAGAATAATCCCTATCGCTATACGTTTTTATGGCGTAATAGTTTGAAGCTTAGTCAATAATTCATCAACTCAAAAATCAATAATTTAACAATCGTGCCTGTAATATTAGCTATCGAATCTTCTTGTGATGAAACCTCTGCATCTGTTTGTGTGGATGGACGGATCCTGAGCAATGTTATTGCTAATCAAACCATTCATGAACTTTACGGAGGCGTTGTCCCTGAGCTTGCCTCAAGGGTTCATCAGCAAAATATTGTTCCTGCTGTGCAACAAGCATTATTAAACGCAAAAGTAAGCAAAAATGATATTGATGCAGTAGCTTTTACGCGCGGACCGGGCCTTTTAGGCTCACTTTTAGTGGGTGTTTCTTTTGCCAAGGCATTTGCGCTTGCCAAGAACCTGCCGCTGATTGATATTAACCACATGCAGGCGCATATCCTGGCGCATTTTATAGCCGAGAAAAAGCCGTCATTCCCATTCCTTTGCCTTACCGTATCCGGCGGGCATACCCAAATAGTTTTAGTTAAAGACTATTTTGATATGGAAGTGATTGGCCAAACCCTTGATGATGCCGCTGGCGAAGCGATGGATAAAACCAGCAAGATACTCGGCTTGCCATACCCCGGCGGCCCGCTGATAGATAAACACGCGCGTACCGGCAACCCGGATGCTTATAAATTCCCCGAGCCGCAGATTCCGGGGTTTAATTTTAGCTTTAGCGGGGTTAAAACGGCTATCCTATATTTTATAAGGGATAATGTGGCGACTAACCCAAATTTTATACAGGAGAACTTGAATGATATCTGCGCATCGGTAGAAAAACGTATTGCTACTATCCTGCTGAATAAATTGAAACGCGCTGCAATAGAATATAGCATTAAAGATATTGCCTTAGCAGGCGGGGTATCTGCCAATACCGGCCTGCGCGAAAGCCTCACCAAAATGGGTGCTGATAACGGCTGGAATGTTTTCATACCAAAATTTGAATACTGTACCGATAACGCGGCCATGATTGCTATTGCCGGTTATTATAAATATTTAAAAGGCGAATTTGCCGGGCAGGAGATAGCTCCCCTGGCACGGATGCCGATGTAGTTTTAGCGTATAGTTGATGGTTCATAGTAAATATCCATCTGCAAAGTACCATAAACTATTAACCATGAACTATTAACTATGAATATTCCTTCACTTATATTTTGGGCGGTTTTTGTGCTGCCGCTTGTAGCTTTTTTAGTGTGGCTAATGCGCCAGGATAAACGCAAAGGCATTACCGGCCTAATTGTGCTTGCCATTATGGTTGTGGGCTGTATTGCTTACATGTACTGGAAAACAGGCGGTAAATAAAATTGCCATAAACAATAAGCCCCCGCATTGCTGCGAGGGCTATTAAGAAAAAACGCTTACAAAATGTTTAACCTGCTTTTCTGTGCAGGATTAGATCTTTCTTCTAAAGATGCGTGTTAGCCATACACAAACAAAAAAGCCTCCCCATTGGGAGGCTTTAATATATTCTATAAAGATTGGAGTAATATTTCACATAATCGGTGAAATCATCTGTCAACCTAATTGATCAGTGAAATCTAAATCTAAGCTTCAGCTAAGCTTTCGCCTGTAACGGTGGCTTTAATTTTTGCTTCCAGTTCTTCCATCAGTTCCGGGTTATCCATTATCAGTTGTTTAACTGCATCGCGGCCCTGGCCTAAACGGGTTTCGCCGTAGCTGAACCACGATCCTGCTTTTTTAATGACATTGTATTCTACACCAAGATCAATTATTTCACCTGCTTTAGAGATACCCTCACCAAACATAATGTCGAACTCGGCAATACGGAACGGAGGAGCCACCTTGTTTTTAACGATCTTCACTTTAACGCGGTTACCAGATACCTCGTCAGAATCTTTAATTTGAGAGATGCGGCGTACATCCAAACGTACCGAAGCATAAAATTTTAAAGCGTTACCACCTGTTGTAGTTTCGGGGTTACCGAACATAACACCGATCTTATCGCGCAGCTGGTTAATGAAGATACAGCAACATCCTGTTTTGCTGATGGTACCGGTTAGTTTACGTAATGCCTGCGACATTAAACGGGCGTGTAAGCCCATTTTAGAATCGCCCATTTCGCCTTCTATCTCCGCCTTTGGCACCAATGCCGCAACAGAGTCGATAACTAATATATCTATAGCACCCGAGCGGATCAGGTTATCGGCAATTTCTAATGCCTGCTCACCATTATCCGGTTGTGATATTAAAAGGTTCTCTACATCTACGCCCAATTTTTTGGCGTAGAAACGGTCGAAAGCGTGCTCAGCATCAATAAATGCTGCTATGCCACCTTTCTTTTGGGATTCGGCTATGGCATGTATGGCTAAGGTTGTTTTACCTGACGATTCCGGGCCATAAATCTCTATCACCCTGCCTTTTGGTAAACCGCCTACACCTAAAGCAATATCAAGGCCTAAAGACCCGGTTGATATGGTTTCGGTAGGTTCAATCACGGAGTCGCCCAGTTTCATGATGGTTCCTTTACCGTATGATTTTTCCAGCTTGTCTAACGTTAGCTGTAATGCCTTTAATTTATCTGCGTTGCTCATCTTAAATTATTGTGAAACAAATATAAAACATAAATTTATAATTACTAATATTTTTAGTAATTATTTTATTGGTAGTAATATTCCGTCATTGCGAGGAGCGTAGCGACGTGGCAATCTTCGATAAGTAAGTAAGCCACATGCCTATCAAAGATTGCCACGCTATCGCTCGCAATGGCGCGAGAGGTTGATGTAAACTTACCTAACCCAAAACTCTTAATCAAATATCTTTATCAACACTTCGTTTCGCCAGTTCTTTGCTGATAGTATTCAACGCCTTTTTCTTTTTAGCGTCTTTGGTCTTGCGGATTTTTGCAGCCTCAGCACGTAACAAAGCCGTCTCGGTATTTTGCTGCTCGTAATATTTGCAGAACCAGGTAAGCGGGCAGATCTCGCACTTAGGCGAGCGGGCCACACAAATATAACGCCCGTGCAATATCAGCCAGTGATGCGCAATGGCCAGCGTATTTTGCGGCAGGTATTGTACCAGCTGCTTTTCTACCGCCAGCGGGGTAGTGGCGCGTGTGGTTAAACCGATCCGGTTAGATACCCTGAACACGTGCGTATCCACCGCGATAGCAGGAGCATCAAACACTACTGATGCAATTACGTTAGCCGTTTTGCGGCCAACGCCGGGTAACCTTTGTAATTCATTAATATCAGATGGTACCTCGCCGCCAAAAACTTCCATCAGCATTTTGCCCATGCCGGCCAGGTGCTTTGCCTTATTATTTGGATAACTTACGCTGCGGATGTAAGTAAAAATCTCGCCGGCATCTGATGCCGCCAAAGACGCCGCATCCGGGAAACGTTTGAATAGTGCTGGTGTAACCTGGTTGATGCGCTTATCGGTACATTGCGCCGACAGAATCACTGCCACCAACAATTCATACGGACTGCTATAATGCAACTCTGTTTCGGCCGAGGGCTGGTTTTTGGAGAAATATTCTACGAAGTGGCGGTAGCGTTCGGCTTTAAGCATATTTAGTTCATGGTTGATGGTTCATAGATGATAGACGAACCAAATTTTTACAATAATCCAGAATTATATGCAATTAGCCAAAACGAGTTGCCATGAACCATTAACTATCATTTATGAACTAAGGTATAAATAGAAAGGTTCATAAATCAAACCAATGGATGTAATACCCAACCGGGATGATTTATGAACCAGTGCTTTGGCGTAGTACTACTTAGCGACGGCTTTTCGAATAATCGAGGATGTAGTGGATGGTCTGCAGTTTTGGCTTCTTTTTTAGAAGATCCAAATCAGCACGGATAGAATGATAAAACATCACATCATCCACATCCAGATTTTCTTGTACTACCTCTGATTGTTTCACCTGAGCTTTGTTAGTGACCGCATTAAATATTGAAGTAAAGGTTTCACCCATAAGCTGTTAATTGTTTAATTATAAAAGTAACGAGAATTATTTATTAATATTTTACGAACATGAAAATTAAATGAAATTTTTTTTGAGGGTTAATTTTAAGTCAATCCATACGCTTTAAATTAAGAATATTAACTCAATCGATGAAAATTCCATCATGAATTTGAATTTTAAACGACCGGAGGTTGCTGGATATTGTTGCGGGGGCAATAAAAAAAGCCACCCTATACAGGGCAGCTTTTGTAACAATATTATTAGATGATTATTTATCTGTCCAGAGGGATCCTGAAACAAGCTGAGGATGACGGTTATTTACTAATTTTTTAAACTCATCTCTTTATTCTGCATCATTTTGCGCAGGTTATTAAGCGCGTAACGCATGCGGCCAAGTGCGGTGTTAATGCTTACATCGGTAACATCGGCAATTTCCTTAAAGCTCATGTCACCAAAGTGGCGCATAATTAATACCTCTTTTTGCTCGGATGGTAAAAGCTGAATAAGCGATTTCAGGTCCTTATGCGTTTGCTCGCGTACCAGTCGGTCTTCGGCGCTTTCATCATAATTGCCTAATACTTCAAAAATATCAAAGTCGTCGCCATTGCTAACCATTGGCGCGCGTTTCTCGCGGCGGAAATGGTCTATCACAAGGTTATGCCCTATACGGGTTACCCAAGGTAAAAACTTACCTTCCTCGTTGTATTTGCCGGCCTTTAGCGTATTAATAACTTTAATAAACGTATCCTGGAAAATATCTTCAGCGAGAGCTTCATCTTTAACAAGTAAGTAAATAGAAGTGTAAATTTTTGACTGATAACGCCTGATGAGTTCAACAAGTCCTGCCTCGTCTCCGGCGATATAAAGATGGATTAGATCCTGATCACTTTTCAATTGAAAATCCATAGAAAGCTACTAATAAACTAAATTAAATGTTTTGTCGTTATTAAAAGTAGAATTCTATCTATAGCGTTTCTTTTTAGGTTTAAGAAAAATGTTAGGCTCAAATATAATGATCTTAAAAAATAAAAGCAAATATTTTTTAACAGGGCATTTTACGTTCTTCTCAAAAGCTAATGTGTCACTAAAATGCAAACTCTTTTATTAATAACTAATTAAGCTTCACAATTACCAAAACCTATTTGGATTAAGCTAAATATTTTAGGATTTTTGCAGCCGGAAAATGTTCATAGATAATAGATCATTGTTCATAGTCTGAAGTGCCAAAAATCAAACAAGTTTAATCTTTTAGCAGTTAGACTTTTATTCGTGACTAAGGTTTAATGGGTTCTATGAACTATTAACCATCAACCATGAACTTCCCAGATGAATTAAGGAAAAGAATGACCAAAGAAGCAGAAAAAGATCCGAAAAAACATATTATTATAAAAGGGGCAAGGGTACACAACCTTAAAAATATGGATGTGGCCATCCCCAAAAACAAGCTGGTGGTTATCACGGGCATGTCGGGTTCGGGTAAATCATCGCTTGCGTTTGATACTTTGTATGCCGAAGGTCAGCGCCGCTATGTGGAAAGCTTATCATCATATGCCCGCCAGTTTTTGGGGCGAATGAATAAGCCGGATGTTGACTATATAAAAGGGATAGCACCAGCCATCGCTATTGAGCAGAAGGTGATAACCAGCAACCCGCGGTCAACGGTGGGTACTTCTACCGAGATCTACGATTACTTAAAGCTGCTTTTCTCGCGCATTGGTAAAACTATTTCGCCTATATCAGGCGGGTTGGTTAAAAGAGATTCGGTTACCGATGTAATTAATTTTATTACGGCTTTGCCGGATGAATCACAGGTTACCATCCTTTGCCCGCTGCATCCGCATAACAACCGTAGCATTAAAGAGGAATTGGCCGTTTTAATGCAAAAGGGTTTTGTAAGGGTAGAGTTTAACGGACAGGTATCGCGCATAGAAACCTTGCTGGAAGATGAAACTATCGACGGTGCATCTATGGTGATGGATGAAGAAGCTGCGCCTGCAAAAACTAAGAAAACAAAGGCTAAAAAAGGCGAAGAGGAAGTATCATCACTGCCCGCCATTTCAGTTGTGCGCATCGTTATAGATCGTATCACTAAGAATGAGGAAGACGAAACCATCAGCCGCTTAGCCGATAGTATCCAGACCGCATTTTTTGAAGGGAAGGGCGATTGTTATGTGCAATATGTAGCCTCAGTAGCCCCCTCTACATCTCCCCCGGTAGGGGAGATTTTAAATTATGAAGCCCTCTCTTCCGGAGAGGGTTTGGGTGGGGCTTCCGAACGCTTCTTCTGCGACCGTTTCGAGCTGGATAATATCCGTTTTGAAGAGCCTACGCCAAACTTTTTTAGCTTTAACAACCCTTACGGTGCCTGCAAAAAATGTGAAGGCTACGGCAAGGTTATCGGTATTGACGCCGACCTGGTTATCCCCGATAAAAGCAAGAGTATCTACGAAGGCGCTATTGCCCCATGGCGTGGCGAAAAAATGCGCGAGTGGAACGATTTGCTTGTAAAAAGCTCGTTAAAATTTGACTTCCCTATCCATCGCCAGTATAACCAACTAACCGAAAAAGAGCAGGAATTGCTATGGACGGGTAACCAGTATTTCCGTGGGTTAAATGCCTTCTTCAAAGAGATGGAGGAGCAAACCTATAAAATACAATACCGTGTTTTGCTATCGCGATACCGTGGTAAAACCACCTGCCCGGAATGTAAGGGCAGCCGTTTGCGCAAGGATGCAACCTATGTTAAGATAGACGGCAGATCCATAACCGATGTGGTGCTGATGCCTTTAGATACCGCGCTGGAGTTTTTCAGCAACCTTAAACTGAATGAGACCGACGCTAAAATTGGTAAACGTTTATTGCTGGAAATTGTAAACCGTTTGGTGTTTTTGAATGATGTAGGTTTGGCGTATTTAACACTTAATCGTTTGTCAAATACACTATCTGGTGGCGAGTCGCAACGGATCAACCTGGCTACATCATTAGGGAGTAGTTTGGTGGGGTCGATATATGTGTTGGATGAGCCAAGCATCGGCCTGCACCCACGTGATACACAGCGTTTAATTACCGTGTTAAAATCTCTGCGCGATGTAGGCAACACCGTTTTGGTTGTTGAGCACGAGGAAGAGATCATGAAAGCTGCCGACCATATTATTGATATTGGCCCCGAAGCCGGTACGCATGGCGGTAACCTGATGTTTACAGGTACCTACGACCAGATCATTGTAGATAATGAAAGCCTTACCGGTAAATACCTGAGTGGCCGCGAAGAGATAGCTATACCGACAAGCAGACGTAAATGGAGCGACTATATTGAGATAAAAGGCGCCCGCGAAAACAACTTGAAGAATGCGGATGCTAAGTTCCCGTTGGGGATACTTACTGTGGTAACAGGTGTATCCGGCTCGGGTAAAACCAGTTTGGTAAAACGCATTTTTGCGCCTGCCCTTCAAAAAACTTTGGGTAACTATAATGGCGACCAAAGCGGGGCGTTCGATAGCATCGAGGGCGATTATAATAAAATTGAACAGGTAGAGATCGTAGATCAAAACCCAATTGGCCGTTCATCGCGTTCTAACCCGGTTACTTATGTAAAGGCCTGGGACGAGATCCGTAACCTGTACGCCGCGCTGCCGGTTTCAAAGGCTGCAGGCTTAAAACCATCGGCATTTTCTTTTAATGTAGAGGGCGGCCGTTGCGACGTTTGCCAGGGCGAAGGCGAAGTGAAGATAGAGATGCAGTTTATGGCAGATATCTTCCTGACTTGCGAGGCCTGTAATGGTAAACGCTTTAAACAACACATCCTGGATATCACCTATAATGAAAAAAATGTATCCGAGGTTTTAGAAATGACTATTGATGAGGGCCTTGAGTTCTTCGTTAAAGAGCCGAAGATATTAGCTAAAATAAAACCATTGGTTGATGTTGGTTTGGGTTACGTGCAGTTGGGCCAATCGTCAAACACACTATCAGGTGGCGAGGCGCAGCGTATCAAGCTGGCATCCTTCCTGGTGAAGGGTAACAATACTAATAAAACGCTTTTCATATTTGATGAACCTACTACAGGTTTGCACTTCGCAGATATTAAGAAGCTGCTAAAATCGTTCGACGCATTGTTAGAGCACGGCAACACCATCATCGTAATAGAACACAATATGGACGTTATTAAATGCGCCGACTGGGTGATAGACATCGGCCCCGAAGGTGGCGACCGTGGTGGTAAAGTAGTGTTCGAAGGCCTGCCCGAAGACCTTATAAAAGTTAAAAATAGCTACACAGGTCAGTTTTTGAAGGAGAGGTTTTAGGGTAGATATTAGTGAATGGTGATTAGAGATTAGGCTAATTATATAAAAGGCGATGGGTATTCATTGCCTTTTTGTATCGTGTTCCTGCCAATAATCCCACAAAAAAAAGCCTCCCCATTCAGGAAGGCTTAATCTAAAATCGTATTTCTAAAATCTAAAATTAAGATATCATTTGCCTGCGGATGATGTTCAGCGCGCCGCCTGCTTTAAACCACTCTATTTGCTGCGCATTGTAGGTGTGGTTTACAGGGAAGCTTTCTGTTGTGCCATTTGCGTGGTGTAACATTACATTTAACTGTTTGCCGGGGGCAAATGTGGTTAAACCGGTAATGTCAATAACATCGTCCTCTTGTATTTTTTCGTAATCGTTGGTGTCAGCAAAGGTGATACCCAACATACCTTGTTTTTTAAGGTTGGTTTCGTGGATACGGGCGAATGATTTTACCAATATAGCACGTACACCTAAGTGGCGTGGCTCCATCGCCGCGTGCTCGCGCGATGAACCTTCACCATAGTTCTCATCACCAACAACTATAGAACCAATGCCATTGGCTTTGTAATCGCGCTGTGTAGCCGGAACCGGGCCGTATTCGCCTGTAAGTTCGTTTTTAACGCTATCTGCAGTGTTGTTGAAATAGTTGATAGCACCTATCAGCATATTGTTAGATATGTTATCTAAGTGACCACGGAACTTCAACCACGGGCCTGCCATAGAAATATGGTCGGTAGTACATTTACCACGTGCTTTAATTAACAGTTTTAAACCGGTAATGTCAGTACCTTCCCAAGGGGTAAACGGCTCCAATACTTGTAAACGTGATGATGTTGGGCTAACAATAACCTCAACGCCGCTACCATCTTCGGCTGGTGCCTGGTAACCGGCATCTTCAACTGCATAACCACGTATCGGCATTTCAATACCTTGTGGCTCGTCAAATTTAACCTGCTCGCCTGCTTTGTTGGTTAACGTATCGGTAAGTGGGTTAAAGGTAAGGTCGCCGGCAATAACAAACGCGGTAACAATCTCCGGGGAGGCTACGAAAGCGTGAGTATTAGGGTTACCATCCTGGCGTTTAGCAAAGTTACGGTTAAACGAGGTGATGATAGAGTTTTTGCGGGTAGGGTCGTCGGTATGGCGTGCCCACTGGCCAATACAAGGGCCACAAGCGTTTGCCAATACCACACCGCCCATAGCCTCAAAGGTGCCTAAGTAACCATCGCGCTCAACCGTGTAACGTACCAGTTCCGAACCCGGGGTAATGGTGAACTCGGCTTTAGTAGCTAAGTTTTTATCGATAGCCTGTTTCGCGATTGATGCAGAACGGGTAATGTCTTCGTAAGACGAGTTGGTACAAGAACCTATCAAACCAACCTCTAATTTTTCCGGCCAGTTGTTCTCACGAACCGCTTGCGCGAATTTAGAAATAGGCCACGCCAAGTCAGGAGTGAACGGGCCGTTAACGTGCGGCTCCAATTCGCTCAGGTTGATCTCTATAACCTGGTCAAAGTATTCGGTAGGGTTTGCGTAAACCTCGTCGTCACCGGTTAAGTGCCCGGCAATAGCGTTGGCAAGGGTAGCAATTTCTTCACGTTTGGTACCGTTAAGGTAAGTAGCAATTTTCTCGTCGTAACCAAAAATAGAAGTGGTTGCACCAATTTCGGCACCCATGTTACAGATGGTACCTTTACCTGTTGCAGAAAGTGAGCGTGCACCTTCGCCAAAATATTCAACAATAGCGCCGGTACCACCTTTTACAGTAAGGATACCTGCTACTTTCAAAATAACGTCTTTAGCTGATGTCCAGCCGGATAGTTTACCGGTTAATTTTACACCGATAAGTTTAGGGAATTTTAGCTCCCATGGTAAACCTGCCATTACATCACAAGCATCGGCACCGCCAACACCAATAGCCACCATACCCAAACCACCTGCATTAGGCGTGTGCGAGTCTGTACCTATCATCATACCACCGGGGAACGCGTAGTTCTCTAAAACAACCTGGTGGATAATACCTGCACCGGCTTTCCAGAAACCGATACCGTATTTATCAGATACAGATGAAAGGAAGTCGTAAACTTCGCGGTTAATATCAACCGCTGTATTTAAATCGGCAACTGCGCCAACTTTTGCTTGTATCAGGTGATCGCAATGCACGGTTGATGGTACTGCAACCTGCGGGCGGCCTGCCTGCATAAACTGCAATAGCGCCATTTGCGCGGTAGCATCTTGCATAGCTACGCGGTCTGGTGCAAAATCAACGTAGTCGGTACCGCGTTCAAAAGCTTTTTTAGCATCACCTTCAGAAAGGTGAGCGTATAATATTTTTTCGGTTAAAGTAAGATGTTTACCGGTCGCTTTACGGGCAGCATCCACGCGGGTGCTGTAGCGATCATAAACCTTTTTGATCATGTCTAAATCAAAAGCCATAATGTTTGATTTTTAGTAGGTAATAAGATATAAGCCTGCCTAATGGCCAACTTGCGGCGAATTTACAAAATATAAACTTTATTCACAGTCAGGCCTTTGTACAATTGTTATTTGGATATGTTCTAAATAAGATTGCAGTATCAGTTTGCGGTTTGCAGTCCGAACTTTGCCAGATAACAAGCAGGGGCGGGAATTGTTGTTTCCAATTCATTGCCGTTGCCTTTAGTGAACGGTTAGGTATGGATTAAGATATTGGCTTTAGCCGAAAAGAATGTTTGGCTAAAGCCGGGTGTAGCATATTTGTTATCCGCCCCATAAATGGGACGGCAATGAATTAAATATTACCGGTCTAAGTTTTCAACTTATACCAGATGGCGGGAATTGTTGTTTCCAATTCATTGCCGTTGACTTTAGTGAACGGTTAATATGGATTAAGATATTGGCTTTAGCCGAAAAGAGTGTTTGGCTAAAGCCGGATGTAGCATATTTTTTATCCGCCCCATAAATGGTACGGCAATGAATTAAATATTACCGGTCTAAGTTGAAAACTTATACCAGATAGGTTTATACCAATTCAGGGGTTAGGGCGGCAAAAGTATACCCCTCCTTACTCCAATGCTCCATAGCTATCGGCAGTACATGCTCAAGCTTAAAAAAAGCCTTTACACTGTCATGGAAAAGAACGATCGAGCCATCCTTTACATTATTGAGCACATTTTTTAAAGCGTCTTCCTTTTTTAGCGCCATATCAAAATCGCCGCAAAGTACATCCCACATAATTATCTGCAGATCGGGGCGGGCTTCCTTCAACAGTTTTATTTGGTCGCGTTTAATGCGGCCGTAAGGGGGGCGAAACAGGGGCGTATCTAAAGCCTTATCTGCTTTCAGGAAGTTTTCGAGGTAAGTTTGGTTGTCTGTGGCCCAGCCTTTTAGGTGGTTGTAAGTATGGTTGCCAATGGCGTGTCCTGCTTTTTTCACGTCGGCAAATACATCGGGGTGCTTGCGCACATTGTCGCCAATGCAAAAGAAGGTGGCTTTTGCATCATGCTTTTTTAAAATATTTAACACAAATGGTGTAACAATGGGTATGGGGCCGTCGTCAAAAGTCAAATAAATGCAACGGGCACCTGGTTTAGTATCCCAAATTAATTGAGGGTATAGCTTTTTAAGCCACCAGGGAGTTTTTACCAGGTACATTCGTAAAACGTTTAAGTGTTTAATTAGTTCACTAACAAAATCTGAGCTTGCAAAGTAAATAGCTTTACTTACAATTGTATACAATTTATTATGAAACTAAACTTACAAATCACAAAAGTAACCATTGCTTGCTTCATATTACTTTCGGCGGTAAACTTTACTGTTAAGGCGCAGGAAGTTATCACCTTACAAAAAGCTATCGACCGTACGCTTGAGCGCAACTTAACCATTAAACAAGCGCAGTTTAGCGAAGCGATATCCGAAGAAAACCTTAAGCAATCTAAATACAACCAATTGCCAAATTTAACTGCAGGCCCGCAGGCTTCACTAAATTTTGGCCGTAATATCGACCCATCTACCAACCAGTTTACCAACCAGCACATTTTCGCGTTAAATGGTACGCTTAGTTCGCAGGTAACACTTTTCCAGGGTGGGCAATTGCGTAACCAGATCATCGCTAACAAATTATTGCTTGGTGCCGACCGTAGTTACACTGCCAAAATAAAGAATGACCTGGTACTGAATGTAGTTACCCAATACCTGCTAATATTAACAAACCAGGACCTGGTAACCGCTGCGCAGCAACAAATAGATATTGCCAAAATAACGCTTGACAGGGCTCAGAAAAACTTTGACGTAGGTAACCAAACCCAGGCAGATCTGTCGCAGGCTAAAGCAGCGCAATCAACCGCGGACTTGAATTATACCAATGCCGAGAACCAATTGGAACTATCGGTAATTACACTTAAACAGTATATGGAGATGCCCCCTGCAACCAATATTATCTTTGAGAAGCCGGACATTAGCAGGTTTAAAGAATTGAGCACCGTGTACGACCCCGAAGTTGTTTTAAAAACAGCTTTAGCCGTTAACCCGGATGTTACTTTGGCAGAAGCAAGGCAAAAGGCTGCCGCGCAGGATATTAAGGTAGCAAGAGGCAATTATTTCCCAAGTGTGGTGTTGTTTGGCCAGGTTGGTACAAATTATTCTGACGCGCGCCGCCTGCAAGGCACCCCGTTTGCAACCGGCAGGGTAGATACTATTGGTTTTGTACAAAATACGCCAAACGCGGTTACGATACCAAACTTTTCGGTACCTATCTTGCATTACCCTATTGGCAGGCAATTGAGCGATAACTTTAACCAGGCTATTGGTGTAACGTTACAGATCCCTATATTTAACAGGTTTAGCTCGCGTACCTCTGTACGTAAAGCGAAGATCACTAATGAAAATGCCATAGTTACGGCGCAGTTAGCTAAAAACAACTTAAGCAAAATAATTTACCAGGCGGTTTGGGATGTGCAGGCAGCAAACAAAAGATATATATCTACACAGCAAACTTATAATGCCAATAAAGATGCCTTTAACATCATACAACAAAGGTATAATGTGGGCCTGGTGAACTCGCTTGATTATAATACATCATTAACAAACCTAAATAAATCGCAGTTTGACCTTATAAACGCCCAATACGAGGTGGTGTTCAGGAGCAAAGTGATCGATTATTATTTAGGCAACCCCATAACACTCTAATTAAATACACAAACACAATCCTAAAATTATCATGGGAAAAACTACTAAATATATACTGATAGGCCTTGTTGTGCTGGTGGCATTACTAATCATTGGCAAAGCCACCGGTATAATTGGCAAACCGCAGGTAACGCAGGTTGCTGTTGAGAAAGCCGATAGCCGCGATATTAACGAAACCGTATCTGCCAGTGGTAAAATTAAACCTCACATCGAGGTTAAGATCAGCCCGGAGGTATCTGGCGAGGTGGTTGAGTTGCCTATTAAAGAAGGTGACGTGGTTAAAAAAGGCCAGTTGCTTTGCCGTATCCGCCCGGATATCTTAAAGTCGGGTTATGACCGCGCCGTGGCATCATACAACACCCAAAAAGCAAGCGTTGGTAATTCGGCACAAATGCTGAAACAATCGCAGGCTACATTTGCCAACCAGGAGTCTATCTACAAACGGAGTAAAGAGCTTTTTGACAAAAAAGTATTAACCGTTGCCGAGTTTGAGCAGGCGAAAGCTAACTACGAAGGCGCGCGTGCAACATTAGAAGCATCTAAGCAAAACGTAATAGGTTCTACCTATGGTTTGGCACAATCACAGGCATCTGTTAAAGAGGCACAAGATAACCTTGCCAAAACAACTATTTATGCCCCTGTTGATGGTGTGGTATCAAAACTGTCTATTGAGCAGGGCGAGCGCGTTTTGGGTACCCAGCAATTTGCCGGTACCGAGATCATGACCATATCTGACCTGAGCAAAATGGATGTTAATGTGGATGTGAACGAGAACGATATTAACCGCATAGCTATTGGCAACCAGTCGCAAATTGAGATAGATGCTTTCCTGGGTAAGAAATTTACCGGTGAGGTTATCGAAATAGGCAGTTCGGCCAACGTGGTAGGTACCAATGCAGACCAGGTGACCAACTTTACGGTTAAAGTGCGCATCACCGCGCAGTCATACATTGACCTGCTGAAGAAAAATGCGGAGAACCATTCCCCTTTTCGCCCGGGGTTAACCGCCACGGTTGATATCCAAACCAATCACGTAAAAGCATTGTCGGTGCCTATCCAGTCGGTAACCGCCCGCGATGTGAAAAAGACGGATGCTAAACCGGCCGATACCCAAAAGGACGATGCCAAGAAAACCACTACCAGCGCACCTGCAAAAGAGTATGTATACGTTTTGCAAGGCAACAAAGTGAAGCAGGTACAGGTAACTACCGGCATACAGGATGATACCTATATCCAGATCTTAAGCGGCCTTAAAGGCGGCGAAGAAGTGGTATCTGCACCATTCGCGGCTATCTCAAAAACATTGAACGATGGTATGATAGTAGAAAAAGTAGATAAATCGAAATTGTTTACCGGCGAGGTTAAGAAGTAATTTTAAGCCGAAAAGGTGACGGAAAAAGGCGAAAGGTTTCAGTACTTTTCGCCTTTTTTGGTTAAAAAAGTACTGTATTTTTCCGTTTAAAGATGGTGGCGCTATTTTGTCAGTAGGTAAAATCTGGATGGCTTGATTATGAGATGATTGTGAATATTCACGTGTGTTCGCAAACGTGAACGTGAACATTTTGGTTAAGCTTTACGCCAGGAAGCCTTTAGCTTTCACCTTTTCGCATAATATTTCATTAATTTGCATCACGGGAAAACCAATTGCCCGTTTGGTTCATTACTGACTTAATGCTTAAGCAAAAAAACAAAATTGCTGTTGTGGGCGGCGGAAGCTGGGCCACCGCAAATATTAAAATGCTTACCGATAACACCGCCGAAAAGGAAATTTTTTGGTGGATGCGTAACGGTGAAGCTGTAGAACACATCCGTAAATTTGGACATAACCCACACTACTTAAGTTCTGTGGAGATCAAAGTGCCTGCGCAAAATATCTCTACCGATCTAAGATCCCTGATACAAGGTGTTGATTATATACTGCTGAATGTACCTGCCGCATTTTTGAAAGCAGCGCTGGCAGGCATCACTCCGGATGATCTGAAGGGTAAAAAAATAGTATCGGCCATAAAAGGTATTGTGCCCGATGAAAATAAGATCATCGGCGAGTTTTTGAACGAGAATTACGATGTGCCGTTTGATCATATCCTGGTTATAAGCGGCCCCTGCCACGCAGAAGAGGTTGCGCTGGAGAAACTATCCTACCTTACTATAGCCTCCAAAGACGAAGCCCTGGCTGCCGAATTTGCGGACATGCTAAGCACCCGCTACATCAAAACCATCGTGTCCGACGATATTTACGGCACCGAATACGGCGCTGTGCTGAAGAATGTGTATGCCATTGCCAGCGGTATTTGCCACGGCGTTGGGTATGGCGATAACTTCCAGGCGGTATTGATCTCGAACGCCATCCGCGAGCTGGAGCGATTCGTTGACAAAGTACACCCTATTGACCGCGACATAAAGGAATCGGCCTACCTGGGCGACTTGCTGGTTACTGCGTACTCGCAGTTTAGCCGTAACCGTACTTTTGGGAATATGATAGGGAAGGGGTACACGGTAAAATCGGCACAGCTGGAAATGAATATGGTTGCAGAGGGCTATTATGCAGTAAATTGCCTACACCAGGTGAACAGGCAATACAAAGTAGATATGCCCATTTGCGAGGCCGTATATGCTATTTTATACAAGAAAAGCGCACCTGTGTTAGAAATGCAGAAACTGGCAGAGAAATTGAGTTAGTTACAGCAGTAACTAAACAAAATTCTTCCAAATGAAAAATCTATTTAAATCAGCCCTGTTAGCTGCCTCGTTATTTGCAGCATCATCGGCTTTCGCGCAAACACATAAAGACACTACGCTGGGCCAAAAAATTGGTACTACAGCTAAAAAAGGTTGGCATGCTACCCAAAAAGCAGGTAAAGCAGTAGGTAATAAAACAGCAGAAGTTGCCTCTAAAGGTGCCGCAGCTGTCGCCGATAAAAAATACGATGAAAAAGTAGCGCCGGGTGGTCAAACTATTTACATCGATAAAAACTCTTATTATTACTACGTAAATAAAAAAGGCCATCACATATATGTGCCTAAAGCAAAACTGGTTGATAAACCGGTTAAATAATTTTACAAAAAGCACCGGTTAATCAATCGGTGCTTTTTTATTTTCCTATCTTTTATTACCTTATTTGCAATATGAAAAAACATGCTTTACTATTGATAATGCTATATGGGGTAGCCGCACTGATAACCGCCTGCGATAAAAAGGAATCAAATAAAAAAGTACGGGGCGACTGGAGATCTAAAGATTCTAACACGAGCCTTAAAATAACTGATAAAAAGTTTATTATGGATGGCGATGTGCAAAACGCCGAGGATTATTTTACTAAAGACGACACTATTTTTACATCATTTGAAGGCAATCAGCCCTACACCAAATTTGTGATTCAAAAACTTGATGAGCAGCGCATGAACCTGCTATACCCCGATTCGGTTGCCGTTGAGTTTATCCGTTAAAACAAAAACCTCCCGTATGATGAACAAACGAGAGGCTTTGTAAACAAAACTAAACTAAAACTATGCTTCCGGGTAACTAATCCGAAAGCTCTTATGAAACTAACTAACTAAACTTAGAATCTTCTGCGGCGTTCCGGGCGCTCTTCGCGGGGTTTGCCAGAGAAATCACGAAAACCACCACCACCGTTGCCAGCGCCGCTGTTCCTGTCCCTGTTACCACCTTCGCGGCGTCCGCCACCACCACCACTATTTCTATCACGGTTGTAACCGCCGCCGCCTTCGCGCCTTTGGTAACCGCCTTCACGTCTGTCGCCATCGCCGCTTCTTGGGCTGCTGGTACCTTCGCCAGATATTTCAATCCTAACTTCGCGGCCTTTAAACTCAATGCCTTTAAAGTTATTCACTACCTGGTCAACATCAGCATTGCTTACTTCAAAGAATGAGTAAACACCTTTAACATCAATTTTACCAACGGTGCGTCCGCTTATTTTAGAGTTGTTGCAAATGTAACCCAGCAAATCGCCGCGGTTAAACTCATCAACACTACCTAAGTTGATAAACAAACGTGTATATTCTGATTTGCCACCTGAATCGCGCATTCCGCGTTCGCCTCTTTCGCCATCCCTGCTACGATCATCTGCAGGTGCGTTAAGGTCTGGTGCATTTTGATAATAATCTAAAAAGCGGTTAAACTCTAATGATGCAAAACGTTTAATTACATCCTCTTTGCTTAACTCAGCAAACTCATCCATAATACGTGGGATGTATTGCTCAATTTGTGCTTCGTTAATAGTTACGTTATGTACTTTATGTACAAGGGCAAACAATTGTTTTTCGCAAACATCAAAACCTGTAGGTATTTCGGCTTTTACAAACTTTTTACCAATTACACGCTCAATTTGGCGAATTTTACCAAGCTCTTTGCTGTTGATGATAGCGATAGATATACCCATTTTACCTGCACGGGCTGTACGGCCGCTACGGTGGGTGTAGTTCTCTATCTCATCGGGTAAGCTATAGTTAATAACGTGTGTAACATCATTAACATCAATGCCACGTGCTGCAACATCAGTAGCAATTAATAATTGCAGGCTGCGTTCGCGGTAGCGTTTCATTACCTTATCACGTTGTTGTTGTGATAAATCACCATGTAAAGCATCAGCGTTGTAACCGTCTTTTATAAGTGACTCTGCAATTTCCTGAGTTTCTATTTTGGTACGGCAAAATACGATACCAAAAATCTCGGGGTTATTATCAACAATTCGTTTAAAGGCAGCATATTTATCGCGGGCACGTACTACATAGTACTCATGCTCGATATTCACATTACCTGTGTTTTTTTCGCCCATGGTTAACTCAAAAGGGTTATCCATATATTTTTTAGCGATCCTTCTAACCTCAGAAGGCATGGTGGCTGAGAACAGCCAGGTTTTTTTGTCGTCTGGAGTGGTAGATAAAATACTGTCAATGTCTTCCTGGAAGCCCATGTTGAGCATCTCATCAGCCTCATCCAATACTACAAACCTAACCTGCGAAAAATTGATCGCCTTGCGGTTAATAATGTCAAGCATACGGCCCGGGGTAGCAACAACGATCTGTACACCACGTTTAATTTGGCGTAACTGATCCTGGATGCTTGCACCACCGTAAACGGCAACAACGTTAACGTTGTTCATGTGCTTGGAGTAGTTCTTAATGTCGTTCGTGATCTGTAAACAAAGTTCACGTGTTGGGCATAAAACAAGCGCTTGCGGATGATTTTCTTCGAAATCGAGCAGTTCTAATAGCGGCAGTCCAAAAGCAGCTGTTTTACCGGTCCCTGTTTGGGCTAATCCGACAAAATCGTTGCTGCCTGTTAACAATACCGGAATTGACTGTTCCTGGATTGGTGTAGGATTTTCAAATCCTAACTCAGAGATGGCATTAACAATATCATGACGGATTCCCAGATTGATAAATGGGTTCATGAATTAAAATAACGTATTTGACTACATCGTCAAATCGGGTGCAAAAGTACAATTAATATTTGATATTGCAAATACTGATTTTGAAATTTATGATACTGGTAAAATTTAAGGTTAATTTGATGTTAACTAACTTAAAATCAATAACTTTTTTATGTTAATTATTTTGGCGTTAGTGTGGCGTATACATAACAACAGTTTTTCACCCTCTTTTAAAAAGAGTTAAAAAATGTTAACCACTATTATGAAAACTATTGCAAATCAGCTATAATTCATATCTTTAAACATATATAACCTTATTGCAATGAAATACTTAAATAAAACACTGTTATCTACCTTGTTAGCTTTAATCTCCATAGTTAGTTACGCGCAGCAAAAACCCGATAACGATACAACTCAATACGGGCATAATGCTGCTGTAGGCAAGTATGTTACTTTGCGTGGGTTTAAAATGTATTATGAAGTTTATGGCAAGGGCGAACCAATGCTAATCATTCACGGTAATGGCGGTTCTATTAATAACTTTAGGTACCAGATTCCATATTTTGCTAAAAATTACCAGGTAATACTGGCAGATAGCCGCTCGCAAGGAAAATCGGTAGATAATAAAGATTCCATCACCTACGAAATGATGAGCGATGACCTTAACGCTTTGATGGAACACCTGCAGGTTAAAAACGCCAATGTTATGGGTTGGAGCGATGGTGGGATAGAGGGCCTGCTTTTAGCGATGAACCACCCCGATAAAGTGAAAAAACTTGCCGTTACAGGCGCGAACCTTTGGCCCGATACCAGCGCGATTGATAAGTTTGTATACGATTATGCTTTTAAGATGAACCAGGTAGCGGTTGATACCATGAAGAAGATCAAAAACCCAACCGGCGAGATGAAGGTACAGGTAAAATTACTGCACCTGCTAAGCTACGAACCGCATATAAAATTGGCTGCATTAAAGAAGATCAGCTGCCCAACGCTGGTAATTGGCGGCGACCATGACGTGATCAGGAACAAGCACACCATGCTGATAGCAGAGAATATAGCCAACTCGTATTTGTGGATCATACCCAACTCGGGTCACTCCACCCCGATATTTTACCGCGATATGTTTAACCAGGTAGTAGGCGACTTTTTTGCGAAGCCATACAGGCAGATAAAGGAGTTTGGAAAGTTTCAGTAACTACCTCAACCTATCAGCCGATTTCACCAATTTCTCATCTCTTTGAATTGCTTTAACAGCAAATATGATAAGGATGATGCTCAACGATGTCAGGAACAGGCCAATGCCCATATTTTTGTATTCCAATGTAATTGGGCCTACCACGTTTTTAACGGTTTGTGCCATCCAGAAGCTGTAGCCTATTAATACCAAAACAGCCACATAGCTAATGGTGATTTGCTGCTTGCGGTTCTTGTAAAGGAATATTAGCGCCAGCGGGATCAACGCGGCAAATACGGTAGCAATAGTTAATGGTAAAAAAGTGTGGGTCTGCTTGTCCTGCCCGTTTAGTATTTCATAAACGCCGGTTACGGATACGTTAACCAGTTTGCCATCCACAAAAATGTTATGGGCAAGCGGGAAAACGAACAGCGCGAAAATCACCATTGAAGCGAAAAGGAAGTATATTGATTGGATACGTTGTAGCATTTTGTTTGTTATAAGTTGCAAGCAAATATAGAATGGTAATTGGTAAATCTAAAATCGTAAATGATGTTAACTTTGCCACGTGGCAAACATTCAACGATATTTTATTGAACTGGCTTATGATGGTACCAACTATCATGGTTGGCAGGTGCAGCCAAATGCCGTAACCGTTCAGGAAGTGTTGGACAAAGCCCTTACCACTTTGTTACGCCAATCCATAGAAACCGTTGGTTGCGGCCGTACAGATACCGGTGTGCATGCTAAAGATTTTTTTGCGCATCTGGATGTTCAGTCGATGGTCCATGAACCATCGACCATAGACAAACGCAGTTTAAACGCCTTGCTTCCGCACGATATCGCCATTAAAAGCATCATCCCCGTAAATCCCGAAGCTCACGCCAGGTTTGACGCCACACTGCGTTCGTATGAGTATCATATCCATTTTGAAAAGAACCCGTTTTTAAACAACTATTCATGGTTGATCCGCGACAAGCCAAATCTGGAACTAATGAACCGGGCGGCGGCAATAGTCATGGAATACACAGATTTTAGCTGTTTCAGCAAAAGTAATACGCAGGTTAAAACCAATAATTGTAAAATTGCAAAAGCAGAATGGGTGGAGACTGAAAACGGCATCGTTTTTCATGTTTCTGCCGATAGGTTTTTGCGTAATATGGTCCGCGCCATTGTGGGTACATTATTACAGGTGGGTAAAAGCGAAATGCAACCCGAAGATATCCGTAAGGTAATAGAAAGTAAAAACCGTAGCAAAGCAGGAACAAGTGTACCGGCTTGCGGGTTGTATTTAACAGAGATAAAGTATCCGTATTTGTAAGATTTCGAATTTCGAATGTTCAAATTCGAATTTGATTTAACAGGACAACGACATTAAAAAGTAATCTCGAATTTGAACATTCGAAATTCGACATAAACTATAAATGGCATCAGAAGTTACAGGTAAAGCGCTCGACTGGAAATTAATGAGCAGGGTTATGCACTATGTAAAGCCGTACAACGGCAAGTTTGTAGTAGCTACCATCCTCACTATATTTTTGGCGGCGGTTGCATTGGTGCAACCAATACTGATACAGCGCACGCTGGATGTAAACATATTGGGTAACGATTATAACGGCCTTGTTTTTATGGTTGGACTAATGATAGCGCAATTGTTTGTCCAAACCATTGCGCAGTATTATCAAACCTATTTAACCAATGCGCTGGGTCAGTCTGTGATCCGCGATCTGCGGAAGGATGTTTTTAACCACATCACCAGCCTGCGGTTAAAATATTTCGACCATACACCAATTGGGATGCTCATCACACGTACCGTGTCTGACCTGGAAACTATCGCCGATATTTTTTCTGAGGGGTTGATCTCTATCATGGGCGATATGCTGCTGGTTTTTGCTGTAATCGGTTACATGATCTGGCAGGACTGGAAACTGGCGCTGATCACCCTGATACCTATGCCGTTGCTTTTTGCATCAACTTATATATTTAAGGAAGCTATAAAATCTTCCTTCCAGGAAGTGCGCACGCAGGTGGCGCAACTTAATACCTTTTTGGCTGAGCACATCAGCGGTATCAGCATCATCCAATACTTCGCCCGCGAGGAGCAGGAGATGCGCAAATTCCGCTCAGTGAATGAAAAGTATCGCGATGCCAACATACGCTCTAACTGGTACTATTCTATCTTCTTCCCGGTGGTAGAAATTTTGTTCGCCATTTGTATAGCCCTGCTGGTTTGGTACGGCTGCAAACGGATCCTGGACGATCAGCAAATGCATGCATTATCGGCTTCGCCAAATGGCATTACGCCGGGTGTAATTACCGGGTTTATAGTATTGCTAAATATGCTGTTCCGCCCCATTCGCCAACTGGCCGATAAATTTAACACCCTGCAAATGGGTATGGTTGGTGCCGACAGGATCTTTAAAGTATTAGATACCGATGAGGTTGCAATTGACAAAGGTAAACTTGCACCTACCTCATTACAGGGCGATATCGAATTTAAAAACGTTTGGTTTGCCTACAACGAGGAGAACTGGGTGCTTAAGGATATTAACTTCCACATAAAACCCGGGGAAACGCTGGCTTTGGTTGGGGCAACAGGCGCGGGCAAATCATCCACTATCAACATCCTTAACCGCTTTTATGATATTGGTAAGGGTGAGGTAAAAGTAGATGGGCACGATATACGTGAATATAAGGTGGATTACCTGCGCTCCAAGATTGCCACGGTAATACAGGATGTATTTTTGTTTACCGATACCATTGGCAATAACATCAGCCTCAACAATACGGATATCACCCGCGAAGATATCATAGCGGCAGCAAAAGATGTTGGCGCGCACGATTTTATTGAACGCTTACCCGGCGGTTACGACTATAATGTGATGGAGCGCGGCGCAACCCTATCTGCAGGGCAGGCGCAGTTGATCTCGTTCATCCGTGCATTGGTTTATAACCCGGCTATTTTGGTGCTGGATGAAGCTACCTCATCGGTAGATACCGAAACCGAGCTATTGATACAAACTGCCATTAATAAATTAATGCAGGGCCGTACGGCTATCGTAATAGCCCACCGTTTATCTACCATACAAAACGCCGATAAGATCATCGTGCTTGATCATGGCGAGATCAAAGAAGTGGGTACCCATCAGGAATTGTTGAGAATAGACAATGGTTACTACCGTAAACTATACGACCTGCAATTTAATTCGGCAGGTATAGCCAAACCGATAGAATAGTTTATTTAGATTCCAGCCGACGGTTGTCATCATCAGATGCATCGGGCTGGTTTTCTTTCGGTGGGTTTTTTACCGGATTAACCGGTTGCTCCTCGTTTTCATAACGTTTGGCCACATTTTTCTGTTGTGGCTCATCGCTGTGATATTGTTTATCCTCTTTTTTCACAACACTTTCGTGCCCGTTATCTGCAGGCCTGTTGGTTGGTGTGTCTGAAGGTGATGGTTTATTGTGGTCGTTTGCTGGAGTTGTCATGATGTGATAACAGGTGAAAGTTAAATTTGTTAACCGATGATTTGATTGATTAGTATGATTTCGCTGATTTTTACATATAAGTACATTGCCGTCGGCTTTAGCCGACGGGTGCCCCAAATGAAAGTCCGGCTTTAGCCAAACAAATCACGCAAGTTTTGGCTAAAGCCAAGTCCAAATTATTTATGATCCGCCCCATAAATGGGATGGCAATGAAGTAAAATTACCGTAATACTGATTTTACCTAAATCAACGGTCCGTTAATTATTGTTAATTATCCGCTATAAACTTTTACCTTTAGAGCAGGTTTGTTAATTTCGCAAATTAAAGTGTAAGATATATAAAGGGAGAGCTGGTCTCAAATCTCATATCTACATCTCATATCTAAATTTACGCATGGAAGA
Source organism: Mucilaginibacter sp. 5C4 (assembly GCF_034345625.1). Lineage (NCBI taxonomy): Bacteria > Pseudomonadati > Bacteroidota > Sphingobacteriia > Sphingobacteriales > Sphingobacteriaceae > Mucilaginibacter > Mucilaginibacter sp. 5C4. Next base: position 993,947 of record NZ_CP133775.1, read on the forward strand.
ATTTGAAGCAAGCGCATCGGCAAAAAAAACAAAAACGATATATATATCTACCGTTTTTGGGATTGCTATGGTTTTATTGATGATAGGGCTGCTGGGCTTGATATTGGTACATGCCAACAACCTCTCGCGCTATGTAAAAGAAAACATTGTGCTGAATATATTTATGGATGATTCGGCCCACGAAACAGATGTACTGCAACTGCAAAAACAACTGGATGGCAACCCCATGGTTAAGCAAACCGCGTATGTAAGTAAAGAACTTGCCGCTCGCAACCTGCAAAAAGACCTGGGCGAAGATTTTGTAAAGTTCCTTGGTTACAACCCTTTATCGCAATCGCTGGATATTTACCTGAAGGCAGATTACGCTAACAATGCGGGGATCGAAAAATTTAAAGCAGAGTTGCTGAAAAACAAACTGGTTAAAGAAGTTAAATACCAGCAGTCACTTGTCGACCAGATGAACGCCAACCTTACGTCTATCAGCCTAATTATATTGGCCTTCGCCGGAATCTTCATTATCCTATCGGTAGCGTTGATCAACAATACCATCAGGCTGGCCATATACTCGCAACGCTTCCTCATCAAATCGATGCAGTTGGTAGGTGCAACAAAAGGGTTTATCCGTAAGCCGTTTTTGCTTTACGGCATATGGCATGGCTTATTGGGCGCGTTGATATCCATTGTGATATTGATAGCTACCTTGTTTGTTGCCAACAAGCAGATCCCTGACCTGGTGATTCTGCAAAGCCCTGCCGAGTTTGGTATGGTGTTTTTAGGTATTGTGATACTGGGTATATTTATATCAGCCTTCAGCACGTTCCTGGCGGTTAACAAATTTTTACGCTTAAAAATATACGATCTGTACAGGTAGTTTATTAGTTCACTGGTTCATTAGTTAATTTATAGCTACAGCCAAGTAATTAAATCAATCATTAATAATTAAAATATATGGCACTGCAACAATCAAAAACAACCGCAAGCAAAATACAGGCCCCGGTAACCAATATTACTACGCCTGCTCAATTTATATTCGGTAAAGAAAACTATAGGTGGCTAATCATCAGCATTGCCGTAGTTGCATTTGGTTTTGTGCTGATGAGCGGTACTACCGATATTTATAGCACCACCAAAATCGTTATCGCACCAATTGTAGTATTAACAGGTTTCGGCCTTGGTTTCTACGCTATTCTAAAAAAGCCTACAGCTAAGTAATGAACATCATACATGTAATTGTCCTTGCTATTATAGAGGGCATCACCGAGTTTTTGCCCATCTCGTCTACCGGGCACATGATCATCGCCTCATCGGTAATGGGCATCCAAAGCAACGATTTTGTAAAACTTTTTACAGTGGCAATCCAGTTAGGCGCAATCCTTTCTGTAGTGGTATTGTACTTCAAACGTTTCTTCCAGTCGCTTAATTTTTACTACAAGCTTTTTGTGGCTTTTATACCCGCGGCAGTGTTCGGTTTGCTATTCAGCAAAAAGATAGACCAGTTAATGGAAAGCGCGCTAACAGTAGGTATTACCCTGTTTATCGGTGGTATTATTTTGCTTTTTGTAGATAAGTGGTTTAACAACCCCGATGTTAAAGAAGAAAAAGAGATCAGTTATTTAACCGCTTTAAAGATCGGTTTTTTCCAGTGTTTATCCATGATCCCGGGCACATCACGTTCAGCAGCAACAATCGTAGGTGGTATGAGCCAAAAGCTGAGCCGCAAGGCAGCTGCCGAGTTTTCTTTCTTTTTAGCTGTGCCAACCATGTTTGCTGCCACAGCCAAAAAGCTTTACGATTTTTACAAAGAAGGGCACGCGTTTACCGGCGAAGAAATTAAGCTGTTAGCAGTAGGTAATGTAATTGCCTTTATAGTAGCCCTGCTGGCTATCAAAACATTCATCACCTTTTTAGAGCGCCGCGGTTTTCAGCTTTTTGGCTGGTACCGTATTTTAGTAGGCGGGGTAATTATTATCCTTTACCTGAGCGGCCATAATTTGCAAGTGATATAAAACCATTCCTATTGATCAATTCCTTCCAATCCATACAAGATTTTGCCGACGGGCAACTCCTCCTCATTGATAAACCATTAGAATGGACAAGCTTTGATGTGGTAGGCAAGTTGCGCAACTCTTTTAAGCCTTTAAAGCTTAAAGTAGGCCACGCCGGCACGCTCGATCCATTAGCTACCGGCCTGCTTATTATCTGCACCGGTAAAATGACCAAGCAGATAGATACTTTCCAGGCGGAAGAGAAGGAATACACAGGCACTATGGTGCTTGGCGCTACTACCCCAACATACGACTTGGAGAGCAAGCCCGAAGCTAAATTTGAAACAAGCCACCTAACCGAAGAGCAAATAAAAGCGGCCTGCGCGCAATTCACGGGTGATATCCAGCAATATCCACCCGCGCACTCCGCTATTAAAATTGACGGCGAACGCCTTTACGAAAAAGCCCGCCGCGGCGAAGAGGTGGAGCTTCGCCTGCGTAATGTTACGATATCAGAATTTGAGATCACCCGTATTGAATTACCCGAAGTGGATTTCCGTGTGGTGTGCAGCAAAGGCACCTACATCCGCTCATTAGTGAACGATTTTGGTAAGGCGCTTGATAATGGTGCATACATGTCGGCATTGAGGCGTACACGGAGTGGTAATTATATGGTAGAGGATGCCTATGATGTCTTAGCACTTGTGGATACCATTCGCGAACTTAAATCGAGCGAGCAGGCAAACCCCGCTTTGTAAATTTTACACTTCAACAAACAAAAAGCTGCTTAGTCCTTTTACCTTTGTGGCAATAAGATGAGGATATACCATAATATCGACGAATTTACAGCCGTTAAAAACGCGGTGGTTACCATTGGTACGTTCGACGGCGTGCACATCGGTCACCGTAAAATTATATCGCGCATTAAAGAACTGGCTGCGGCTACCGGCGGTGAAACGGTTATCCTTACTTTCTTCCCTCACCCAAGGATGATCCTACATCCCGAGGACGAAAGCATCAAACTCATCAATACCATAAACGAGAAGGCCGAACTGCTGGAACAATTAGGTGTCGACCATCTCATCATCACCCCGTTTTCCCGAGATTTTTCTAACCAAACCGCCGAGGGTTACATCCGTGATGTATTAGTGAATAAGATAGGCACCAAAACCATCGTAATAGGGTATGACCACCGCTTTGGTAAGGACAGGCAGGGCGGCTTGCGGGACCTGCTTACGCTTGGGCCACAATATAACTTCGAGGTAGTAGAGATTCCCGAGCAGGATATAAACGATGTAGCTATAAGCTCCACCCGCATCCGTGCGGCCTTGCTGGATAATAACATCAATATTGCTAACGAATGCCTGGGCTACCCATTCTTCATTACCGGTAAGGTTATCCGTGGCGATCAATTGGGCCGCCAGTTAGGTTACCCAACCGCCAACCTGCTTATCGAGGAAAAATATAAACTTATCCCTGCCGATGGCATCTTTGCGGTAAAAGTGAAAGTTGCCGGCAACGAATATTCCGGTATGGCCTACATTGGCCACCGCCCAACCATTAACGGGATGACGCGTAACATCGAGGTAAACATTTTTGATTTTAAAGACGAGATCTACAATCAGCAGATCAGGATGGAGTTTTTGCACTTTGTACGTGCCGATATCAAATTTGAATCGCTGGACCAATTGGTGGTGCAATTAGGTAAAGATAAACAAGATGTTCAATCCCTACTTGTGATTGACGGCCCGCAGTTTAACACATAGCTTTATTCCCTTTTCATCGTCGGGCATTAATTTCTCATCCCGATATCCGTAAATTAAGTGTGAATTAACATTGTTTCCTCTCACTTATTCCTATAAATTCGTGTATCTGTAAACCTATGGCTAAACTGAATATCGACCGGCAGGAAAGTGAATTTTTGAACGATACCATCGCGCATTGGGAAAAGAACAACTTGCTTGATACCGCACAAGCTGAAAAGCTCCGTAACTCATATGAGGTAAAAGGTTTCGACTGGATGCGTTTGGCTAAGTACAGCATTTGGGTAGCCCTGTTTTGTGGTGCCATAGCCATCGGTTCGCTTATTGTAGATGATGCCGTTATCAAATGGATCAAAAACTTGTATGATACCCCTGATATTGTTATCAGCATGCTATCCGGCGTGGCCGCAGCCGCACTTTTCTATTTAGGCCGCAGACGCGAGCGATTGTTCCCCGAGAAGATATTCAGTAATGAGGCCACCATATTTTTAGGTGTTTTTTGCACGGCCAGTTGTATTGCCTACCTGGGCAAAACGTTTGATAACGGCTCGGGGCATTATTCTATACTCTTCCTCGTATCCGTATTTGTATACGGCGTTTTGGCTAACCGGATGAACTCAAGGCTCATCTGGCTGTTCGCGCTGGTATCATTAGGTAGCTGGTTCGGTACCGAAACAGGGTATCAAACCAACTGGGCGCTTTACTTTTTGGGGATGAATTATCCGCTGCGTTTTGTACTGTTTGGCTTGCTGTTAGTAGGTGCCTGCCACCTGCTTAAAGGTAAAAATTGGTTCGCCTACTTTTGGGAATTGACGTATGTTGTAGGGATGCTATACCTGTTTATGTCGCTTTGGTTGTTGAGCATATTTGGCAATTACGGCAGTATGGAGGTTTGGTGGCAGATCAAACAGATCAGCCTGTTCTACTGGGGTATTATCTCCGCTGTGGTTGCCTGTATGTTCCTGCTGTATGGTTTGAAATTTAAAGATGTTATAGCCCGCGAGTTTGGTATCACCTTCCTCATTATATTCCTGTATACCAAATACTTCGAATACTTTTGGGATGGTACCAACAAAACGCTGTTCTTTGCTATCCTGGCCCTGTCGTTCTGGTTAGTTGGGCGCAAGGCCGAAAAGATCTGGAATATCAATACAGCCAGGCCGCAGGTTTCCAAAGAAAATAGTTAGCTAATTCCCGGGGTGTCCCATTATTTGTGATACAAATGCAATTAGACAGGTAACTAACTGTAAATCAATAACTAACAAAACCGTAAATTTTACTTTCAGCTGAAGTGTTTCTTTAATCAAAATACAGAATATTCTTTATTTTAGTTAGTTGTATGTTTTGGCCGGGGTGTCCCACTTGTTTCTGAATGGGACGGAATGGGACACCTTATTTTGAGGTAATTGAGCGTATTTCGACGACCTTAAATAGCATTTCATTCGCCTTTTTTCGTCCGTCGAAATCAATTATTTATCTTATTTACCGGTACTTAAAATAAACGAGATAGATCTGCTTAAAAACATGATATGCTGCAAACGAGAAGAATAAAATCGAGATGCCAATATCAACAGCCTTGGTGCTCAACTCAAATTTCTTTTGCAGGAACTTAGCGAACCTGGCATAAAAATACAAAGCGATAAAAGACCCCGCAGCCGAGCCGATACTAAAGATAACCAACGCCAGGCGGCCGTCCTCAATCCACTCATGGGTGATGAGGTAAGTGCCCGTCACCATCCAGAAAGGGATCTGCATTGGGTTTAAAAACCCCAATAGAATGCCGTATTTAATACTGGCGCGGTTGCTGTAAGTTGTTTTTGGCGGTTTGTTGCGGTTTAACCAGGTAATGGTACCCAGTGTACCGAAAAGCACCACCATTACCCAGTCGATAATGGTATCCAGTTTAACCTCCTCAGATAGCCATTTAGCTCCCTGCATCACCACATAAGTAAAAAAGAACTCTACGCAGCTAAAAGCGATGATAAACTGCAGCGCCTGTTTCATGCCGCGGTTTATGGTGATCTGCATCAAAGTAAGGTTGATGTTACCGGGTGGTATGTAGCCAATAAAGTTGGCGATGACCCCGATAAAAAAGGTTAGGAATATCATTAAAAGCAAAGATAATATTTAAGAGGGTAATTGCGATAGGCAGTTTACAGGTATAGCATTCCGTGGTAATATTTTAGACATTCTTGCATTTGGTTCTTCGTTAGGAATGGCGGTGGGTCAGATGAATCGTCAGTGGATGTTACTTTCTTTTCTCTCAAAAGAAAGTAACCAAAGAAAAGTCGCGGCTTGGTAACACCCTGTGTAAGTTAGTGCTTTATCAGTTCTGGTGCCACCCGTGTGTTACGCTATGCCGCATTTTCGAGGTCATTGTTCTGTTCATCAAGCTCAGAGGAAACATAGCCCTTTGTTTCTGTCAGCAAAGCAGCTTCGTCCGAAAGCGGGAAGAACTATGGTGGCCTTGTGCGTGGTATGGGCATAGGGAACTTTTGCGGAAGCGGTGGCCTGAGCGCATTGGGGCAAAAGATTTCCGGCCCGTGGTTCTGAGCGATTTGCGGCGTGGGGCTTGTGCGGCAAAGAAGCCTTTTTGCTGACTTGAATTTTTGCTTCTTTTGTTTCAAGACAAAAGAAGTAGCCCTCCGCGGCAATGAGCGGGCTGGCGTTCATAAAAGCACAAACTACTGATAGTGCACAACCCCTCCCTGCCACCATACAATCAATCGCACCCATCCCAAGGGAGGGAATTAAAAATCTTTATTCGCATATTTGCAACCAATATGTCTGCTCATAAAATAGTTTCGTTATTACCCGCCGCTACCGAGATCGTTTGCGCTTTAGGATTGGAAAGCAGCCTGGTTGGCCGCTCGCATGAGTGCGATTATCCGGAGAGCATCAAGCATTTGCCCATATGCTCTGAAGCCAATTTTCCGGATGGTATGAGTAGTGCCGATATTGATGTAAAGGTAAAAGAGATCCTGGCCGATGCTTTATCGGTTTACACGGTTAAGCGCGAGGTGATCAAAGAACTGTCGCCAGATGTGGTGATCACCCAGGCACAGTGCGAAGTTTGCGCGGTGTCGCTGCCCGAGGTACAGCAGGCTTTGGAAAACTATTTAGATAAGCAGGCACGGATCATCTCCCTGCAACCCAACAGCCTCGACGAGATCTTTAATGATATTAAAACGGTTGCTAAAGTACTTAATGTTGAAGCAGAAGGGGAACAACTGCTTGAAGACCTTACCGAGCGTGTCGACATCATTCGCCATAAGCTGAAGTTTATGGAAAACAAGCCAACCGTTGCCTGTGTGGAATGGCTGGAACCCATGATGATCTCGGGCAACTGGATCCCCGAGCTGGTGCAAATTGCAGGTGGCACGCCTATATTGGCGCAGGCCGGCAAGCATTCGCCATACGTAAGTTGGGACGACATCCGCGAAAGCGATCCTGATATTATACTGCTGATGCCTTGCGGATTTTCCATCGAGCGCACCATGCGCGAGATCAATATCCTGTTAGAACAGCCCGGCTTCGCCGACCTGAAAGCCGTAAAAAATAACCGCATCTATATTGCCGATGGCAACCAATACTTTAACCGCCCCGGCCCAAGGATAGTAGATTCAGTCGAGATCCTGGCCGAGATCATCCATCCCAAGCAATTCGCTTTTGGCTACGAAGGTGATGGCTGGATCAAATTCGCACTTTAAAAAATATTTTAAAAAGTATTTCCACATCTTAAAATCATTATATTTACGCTTATAAACCTAAATATAAACTGATGCGCCGTTTTCTTACCCTATTGTTGTTTGTTGCAATAAACACTGTAACAGTATTAGCCAATGCACCCGTTTTTGATACTAAAGATTTGCACCTAAGCTGGGAAGTTTTAGATAACAATTATCTAAACAAGCATGAGGCGTTAACCTCGCTGGTGATCACCAATAAAGGGAAACAAACCATGCCGGCAGGCGGCTGGAAGATCTATTTCAACTCATCCCGTAATTTTATTGCGGACGCGGTTAGCGGTAACGCCAGGATCTTGCAGGTAACCGGCGACTTGTACAGCATCATCCCAAACGATAAATTCACAGCCATAAAACCCGGCGAAAGCATCCGTATAGATTATGTGTGCGACGCCGTGGTGGTAAACTTTACCGATGCCATTGAAGGCCCGTACTTTGTATGGGATGCCGAACCAGCCAAAGGTTACCGGCCCGGCGATTTTACCATCAAACCATTAAACCCAACTTACCAGGGCTTAATTACGCCCGAGATCTTATACAACCAAAACAAGATCGTTCAGGATATCCCGGCATCGCAATTGCAAAAAATTATCCCCACACCGGTAAATTACCAGGAGAATGCAGGCAGCTTTGTGATCACCAATGCGGTGTCTATTGTAAGCGACCCACTTTTCACCAAAGAGAAAACCTATTTCATTACCGATATTGAAAAGTTACTGGGCAGTAAGCTTAAAGGTGGTTCAATAACAAAAAAGATCATCTTTAAAAAAGACGCGACTTTAGGTGCGGAGGCTTATACTTTAAATGTTACGCCGAATGATATCACCATAGCGGCATCAACCCCGGCAGGGTTATTCTATGGCATCCAGTCGCTCAAAACAGCTATTTCGGCATCACCATGGATGAAAGCACAGGCCAGTATCCCCGTGCCTTGCATCAGCGTTAAGGACGAACCCCGTTTCCCATACCGAGCGGTGATGCTGGATGTTGCACGTAATTTCCAGAGCAAACAGCAGGTGCTTAAACTGATAAACCTGATGGGTGTTTACAAACTGAACACTCTGCACATGCACCTCACCGATGATGAGGGCTGGAGGATAGAGATCCCGTCGCTGCCGGAACTGACCGCTGTTGGTTCAAAACGCGGGCATACTTTAGATAGCAAAGGCTTCCTGCCGGCATCGCATGGTTCCGGTCCCGATTTTGATAACAAAGCCGGTACAGGTTTTTACACCAAGGCCGATTATATCGAGATCCTGAAATACGCTACCGAACGCCACATTAACGTATTGCCCGAGATAGAGACCCCCGGCCATGCACGCGCCTCTATCAAAGCGATGGACGCCCGTTACGAGCGGCTTTTAGCCGCCGGCGATAAAGCAGGTGCCGAACGTAATTTGCTGCGCGATGTAAACGATAAATCTGATTATCGCTCGGTACAATACTGGAACGATAACGTGATAGATGTTTCGATGCCATCAACCTATAACTATATCGAAACCGTAGTTAGCGACCTGGTGAATATGTATAAAGAAGCAGGTGCACCGCTGCCTGCCATACACTTTGGTGGCGATGAAGTGCCGCCGCATGTGTGGGAGAAGTCGCCATCATACCTGGCGTTGAAAGCAAGCAACCCCGAGATCCAAAACACGGGCGACCTGTGGTACTACTTCTACGGCAGGGTGAACGACATCCTGAAGAAACGCAACATTCGCCTGGCGGGTTGGGAAGAAATGGCCCTGCGTAAAACATTGGTGGACGGGCAAAATACTTATGTGCCTAATCCGCAGTTTTCGGGCGAAAAAATGCAGGTGGATGTTTGGAACAATGTGCTTGGCGACGGGCAGGAAGACCTGGCCTACAAACTGGCGAACGGTGGTTACAAAACCGTGCTTACCTGTGTAACCAACCTGTATTTTGATATGGCCAACTACAAATCGTGGGACGAGCCGGGTTACTACTGGGGCGCGTTTTTAGGCATAGATAAATTCTTCTCATTTATCCCATACGATTACTTCAAAAATGCGGACGTGGACAAGAACGGCTTGCCGATAAACCGCAACATCTTTATAGGCAAACAACGTTTAACCGATTACGGCAAAACCAATATCATAGGCTTACAAGGCGCGCTTTGGGCCGAGACCGTGAAAACACCCCAGCGGATGGACTACATGATCTTCCCTAAGCTGATAGGCCTGGCAGAACGTGCCTGGGCGAAAGACCCGGCCTGGGCCACCGAACGCGATACCACCAAAGCCCGCGAAATGTACAATGCCGACTGGAGCAAATTCCTGAATATATTAGGCAAACGTGAATTGCCAAGATTAGCCTACTATAACGGCGGTTATAACTTCCGCATCCCTAAGCCGGGTGTTATTTTAGAAGACGGCAAATACAAAAGTAATATCCAATTCCCGGGGATGACGATACGCTACACTACAAACGGGAGAGAGCCGGACGCGAACAGCCCCGTTTACGAGAAACCGATCCCTGCGAACGGCATCATCAAGTTCCGCGCGTTCGATGCCAAAGGGCGCGGCGGGAATGTAGCCGAAGTGCAGAATAAGCAGGAACCGGCGATGTAGTTTAGTCGATGGTCAATAGTCTATGGAAAGACATAACAAATAGGCTGCCTAATGGGTAGCCTTATTTGTTTATTGCCTATGTAGTTGGCGGCCTCACTAAAAACTCTTACGCAGGTATCATTGCCGTCCCATTTATGGGACGGATTTAGGCATGCGGCATTGTGGCTTTAGCCAAAGTTCGCATGGTTTGGCTAAAGCCAATGCTTGTCTCTAAGTTATCCGTTGACTAAAGTCAACAGCAATGAGGGAGTTGGAAACACTATAAATTAAGGTTCACCCCAAAAAAGTAATTCCTTAGCGGCGCAGGGTTATAATACCTATTCCCCACTGCGTTCAGATCGTTACCTAAACTGTATTTCTGGTTTAGCAGGTTATCGGCACCGGTGTAAAGCTCCAAACGGGTTTTACGGCTGATATTGTGCTGCCAGGAGGCCTTCGCCTGTAGCAGGTGATACTTGGGCGCGTAAACGGTATTGCCATCGTTCAGCGGGACATTTGAGGTGTAATTATGCTGCACGAACAACGCGAAACTTTGCGGGAAAAGCGTTTGCAGCGATGATACAATAACCTCGCGCGGTACACCCGTTAAACGGTTGCCCGAGTAGCTTGCCCCCGCTACATTATAATCTCTGAATTTGAAACGGCTTATGGTAAGTGAAGTATTGAATTGCAACCCGCGGATGATACCGTTGTTGTTGCGTTTGATTAACCAATCGGTAAAAGCCAGTTCAAAACCGGGTTGGTTGGTGCCTCCCGAGTTAATGTAGTACTCCGTTTCGTTTTGATTGAGCTGACGAACGATAGACTTATCCAACCTATAATAAAATACCGACGCATCCAGCAGCAGGCTTTCATCTTTATTACGCAGTCGGAAACCCGTTTCGTAGTTCCAGCCGGATTGTGCCTGCAGGTTGGTGTTGATGATATTATTGGTAGGCCTAACCTCGGCAGTAGTAGGGGTAGAGTACCCTCTGCTAACCGACGCCCGCCAGATAAAATCATTGGTGATCTGGTAAGACAGCGCCAGTCTCGGCATCACCACCGCATCAAATTTACGGTCGGTAAAATTAGCCTCATTCAACGGGGCAATGTTGCGGAATTTGTAGCCGTAGTAGTTCAAGCTTGCGGCAGCCTCTACATGCAAGCGTTTGAAAATATCCGCCGCGTAGCGCGCGAAGAAAAAGTGCTGCCCGGTGTTGATCTTGTCTATCTTTTGCACCTTACCCTTTTCGCCGGCGTTGTTATTATAGTTGCTGATCTGCGAGTTGGTTTGCTGCCACTCGGCGCCCACGTTCAGTTTCCAGTCGAAATTTTCCTGCGGGATGGCGGCCAGTTCAAAGTAGGTGCGTGCGCCGTAGGTATTCTCTTTACGCTGCTCGTAATTGGTGATGAAAGGGTTGGCAAAATCTACGTGGTTACCAAAAACGGCCAATACGTTGCGGATGCGGTTGGTAAGCTGTGCATTGTTCACCAGGCCGCCCAAAAGTAATTTGGTATTGATGCGGATCTTTTGCTGGATAGCCCCCGGCAGCGTAGCTGTTGGTAACCTTGCACTGCGCGGGTCGGCCTGCATTTGTGCCAGGTTTAAGCCGCCGGGCGTTTGGTAATCCAGATCAGAGTATAACACGGTTGCACGTAATTCGCTTTGCGGTGCGTATTGGTAAGCATCGCCGGCCTGCAAATAGGTGCGGTGCATGCGGCTGTTTTGGCGGTAGCCATCATACGTTTGGTACGATTGATTGAAATTGAACCGGTTTTTAGCGCCCGTATTTTGCAGCGACACCTTTTCATGGAACAAGCCATACGAGCCGCCGTTGATGCCTGCGGATAAATAATTACTGTCTGTACGGTTAACCGGACTAAGCAAAACCACACCTCCGGAATTAGCCCCGAAAAGGCTCCCATCCGGCCCTTTCAGGATCTCGATGTGGCGGATGTTGCTGATATCGATAGTATTCAGATAAGTATTGCCGCCTGCATCGGTTAAGGGGATCTCATCAAAGTAAACTTTTACATCCCTCACCCCAAACGGCGATCGCAGCAAACTACCGCGGATAGACAAGCGGTAACTCCCCGGCGAGCGTTCCTCAGCACGTACACCCGGCAAGGTGTTCAGCGCGGTAACAAATGAATTATCGGGCTGCAATTTCAGCTGTGCCGACCCAAGCACGCTAACAGATGCAGGCACACTTAGCACGGGCTGCTCGGATAAGTAGGCCTTTATGGTAACCTGCTTTAACTGCCGCGAGGTGTCTTGTTTAGCAATAGGCTTGGTTTGCGCCACAGCAGCAACCGAGAATATAACAGCTGAAAATAAACTTAAGTAACGTTTTATCATGTGCGGGGTATGGAAAGCAAAAATAGCCCTTTATACTGTATTGGCTGTCCTTGTTAAATAATATTACAAATAGTTTATTTAGCGCTCACACGCCAGATGCGGTTGCTCACATCATCGGCAACCAACAGCGAGCCATCTTTGGCAACAGCCACGCCAACCGGGCGGCCATAAACTTCTTTTTTATCCAGGTCGGCAATAAAGCCGGTCAAAAAGTCTTCCATTTTTGGGGCGAGCTTGCCGTTCACAAAAGGTATAAAGCCAACTTTGTAACCAGACAAAACCGATTTGTTCCACGACCCATGCTGACCAATAAACGCGCCGTTGTCATACTTAGCCGGGAACTTTTTGCCGGTATAGAACGCCAAGCCTAAAGATGCCGTGTGCGGGCCTAATGACAGATCGGGCGTAATGGTTTTGGCAACCATATCGGGGCGTTTTACCTCAAGCCTTGGGTCTTCGTGTTTCCCAAAGTAAGCCCATGGCCAGCCATAAAAGCCGCCTTCCTTAACGCTGGTAAAATAATCGGGCACCAGGTCATCGCCCAAATTATCACGCTCGTTAACCGCGGCGTAAAGTACACCCGTCCCCGGCTGAAAATCTATCCCCGCGGGGTTGCGTAAACCGCTGGCATAAACGCGTTCGCCGCTGCCATCGGGGTTTATCTCTAACACATCGGCGCGGCGTTTTTCAACCGCCATACCGTGCTCGGCAACGTTAGTGCCCGAGCCTACCGCCACGTAAATTTTAGTGCCGGCGGCATTGGCGCGCAAGTTACGTGTCCAGTGGTTGTTGTAGCCTCCCGCAGGCAACGATAATATCATTTTGCCCGGGGTAGTTATTTTGGTTTGCCCGGCTTTGTAATCGTATTTCCAAAGGCCATCGGTATTAGCCACGTAAAAGGAGTTACCTAATATCAGCATACCGTAGGGCTGGTTCAAGTTGCTTAAGAATACCCCGCGGGTATCGGGCACGCCATCACCATTGGTATCACGCAATATGGTTACCTGGTTGGCACTTTTACCCAGGTTTTGCGATGCGGCCGCGCCAATAATTTTGGCACCTATTTTTTTAACGCCCTTCACTTCGGTATTGGCTTCGCTTACAAAAATAGCCCCGTTAGGGGCCACATAAATATTGCGGGGGTTTTTCAGGCTATCGGCAAATAAATTAACCCCGAACCCTGCCGGGGCCACGGGCATTTTGCCTGCGGGCCATGCAATAACTTTGCAATAATTACGCACGGCTTTAGTTTCGTATGGTGCAGGCAGGTTTACCTCCTGTTTGGTGGGCGTATTTACTTCTGCCGCTTTAGAGGCGTCCACCTTTTTTTGTTTGCAGCTTGCTGCTAATAAGGTAATGCCGGCTATGCAGGCTATATAAGTTTTCATAAGTGATGTTTTGCTGGAGAATTAACCTGCCTGCACTTGCTTTTGTTTTAATAGATCAATTGTTTGTAAAGCCCTTATTACAAACAATTAACGCTAATTATCTGTCAAAAAATAATAAATTTGGATAAGCCTGTATATCAGCACCAATGCTAGCCTTTAAACGCGCGTTAATACTATCGGCGCTTGCCGCACTATTAGCCCTAAGGGTTGGGGCCCAAAGCAGCCTGGGCGACCCTGTGCTTACTGAATACTTTGGTTTTGGCGGCCCGTATTTGCCGCCTGATTATATGGACGACCCAACATCCCTCACACCCCAAATTAACCCGCCCGATGATGTCACGTATACCCTCAATGTACAATCGGCCGATAATTGCGGCGTAGGTTTTGAAGATGCGATGCACGTACGGGGTTTTAAAAAACTGGTGGTACCATCAACATTTACCCCCAATAACGACGGTTATAACGACACCTGGCATATTGATAAACTATCTACCTACCCCGAAAGTGTGCTTACGGTACTTACCCGCGAAGGGAGCGAGGTTTTCCGCACGGTTGGGGATGCCAAACAATGGAACGGAGTATTAAATGGCAAGGCGTTGCCCTGCGGAACCTACTATTACATTATCGACCTGAAGAATAATTTACCCAGGCGATTTGGCTGGGTAATACTTTTGAAATAGCCCTGCATAGCGCACCGTTAATTTAATTTGGCTGTTAAGCGCAACTTTGCTAAAAAGCTATATTTTTGATGCTACCGTTTTGTACAACAGTACGCCATGCCAGTTAATAAGCTAAAGTTTTTAATCTTCCTGGGATTTTTATTTATTAATGTGCAGGTATTTGCGCAGGTAAGTGACGGTAGCTTGGGCGACCCGGTATTTACACAAGATTTTGGTTCGGCCACCAGGGCGGCGGTAGCCTTATCAACCAATTATACTTTTACTACAAATACCTGCCCGCCCGATGGTAGCTATGCAGTTGCAAGCAGCACAAACGGGTGCTTTGGTAACAACTGGCACACGGTTACGCATGACCACACCGGCGACCCTGGCGGGTATATGATGATTGTTAATGCATCTTACAACAAAGGCGAATTTTTTAAACAGCAAATAGACGTGGGTACACTTTGTGAAAACACCAAATATGAGTTTTCTGCCTATATATTGAATTTAATTGTACCCAAGGGCGACGCCACTATTAAACCGAATATATCTTTTATAATAGAAAAGGTTGATGGTACGCTTATAAAGCAATATGATACTGGGGACATTCCGGAAAGTGCCGCACAAGATGCCTGGGTAAAATACGGTACCACTTTTACCACCAAGCCAGGCGTAACCCAGGTGGTGATACGGATAGTAAATAATGCAGATGGTGGCAATGGCAACGATCTATTGTTAGATGACATTGCTTTTAGGGCCTATGGGCCGGTTATACAGGCGGGCATAGGAGGAAATGTTAGTTTTACAAAAGACAATGTTTGCCAGAGTAACGCGGCATCATACCATTTAACATCAACACCGGCAACAGGATACAGTGATGCAAAATACCAATGGCAGCTAAGCACTAATAATGGCGATACCTGGGCGGATATAAACAATGAGACGGGCCAATCGCTCGACCGTGTTTTTCCTGCCGATGCCGTATTGGGGGCTTACCAATACCGTTTGGGTGCTGCCGAAGGAGAGAATATCAATTCCCTTAAATGCAGGGTGTACTCAAATATCGTCACTATTAGCGTTACAGCTTATCCCGTAGTAAATGGCCTTCCGTCGCAGCAACCCATATGCGAGGGCGATGCGCTCACGCTTACTGCAACAGGAGGTGCAACCTATAAATGGACGGGGCCAAACCTGCCAGAAACTTCTCAAAACCAGCTGATTATACCAAATATGACGGCAGATAAGGCTGGGACTTACCATGTAGATGTAATATCTGCCGCGGGTTGTATAACGCCTAAAAATGTAACAGTAATAGTGAATGCAAAACCCGTTATAAATGTAAGCGGCCCGCAAACTATTTGCGCGGGTATAGGCTCGTTAATAACGGCATCGGCACCAGATGCGGTTACCTATAGCTGGTTGCCTGCGGCAGGCCTGTCAGATCCTAATTCAGCCACTCCTTTCGCCAATCCTTCGGTTTCAACTTTATACACCGTTACCGTTACCAGTGCCGGTAATTGCTTTAGCACCAAAACAGTGCAGGTTGATGTTTTGCCGGTACCTATAGTTAATGCCGGCGGCGATAAAAAAATATTTGAGGGCCAATCTGTAAAACTGGATGGCAGCGCCACGGGTGATATAGCTACCTACAATTGGTCGCCGGCTGATTACCTGGACGATCCGCATTCGTTAACGCCGGTTGCCACGCCGCTGCACGATATTACGTATACCCTTACCGTAACCTCAGGCAATAATTGTGGCGAAAAGGAAGACAAGGTTTTTATAAGGGTTTACGAAAAGTTAGTTATACCATCATCATTCACCCCAAATAGCGACGGCATAAACGATATATGGAATATTGAAGCCCTGGAGACCTACGCCGATTGTGTAATTTCTGTTTATACGCGCACCGGTAAACGCGTGTACCAAAGCAGGGGCTACGGCAAACCATGGGATGGCAGGTTAAATGGCAGCCAGTTACCCGCCGATACGTACTATTATGTGATAGATCTTAAAAACGGCACGCCTAACCTTTCCGGGTGGGTGTTGCTGATGCGGTAAAAATTATTTGAAAAAATAGTTAATACCCAATTGGGCACCATAGGTGCTTATGTGATAATAAGAGTCGTGAGTAACATCGGTGACACTTAAAAATCCGGCGTTTATCTCAACTCTTTTATTGATTAGCACACCAGTTTTTAAAACTAAAGCAGGTGTTACTGTGGTAAAGGAATCGAACGGTTGTGAAGCCAGCGTGCTTGGCGTTCCGTCGGCATTCCGAAACTCTTTGCCGATGTAGGTACTAAGGGATGCCTGCAGCCCCCCGCCCATAAAAAATTTGAAATTTGGCTTGTTGTAAACGGTGAAAAGTACCTGCGGGCTAACAGATAAGGTTACCTGGTTAAATTTAAAAACCACTTCATCATATGGCGAATCTTTACTGGTGTATCCTATAGCATAACGGCCCAGGGCTAACCCTGCTTCTACCCTTAATACCACTTTTTGTATCCGTGGATTTATATAAAAGTTTAAACCGGCAAGTATTTTTGGTAAAACAGATGTAGCATCGGGCGCACCTGCAGCCTTAAAGCCTCCGTCGGTTTTATAAAAAGTTATGTTAGCCGCTACCCCGCCATAAAAGCTAAATGCTTTTGAGTCTTGTGCATAGGCTGTTATCGCTGCGTTATCGGTTTTATCATTTATGCTATTTATCACTTTAACCAGGTCCTCCTCTTTATAGTCTGTCCGCTGTATCAAGATGTTAACATCATCACTCAGTTTCTGGTTTTGTGAAGCAATAACACTTAGTTGCTTACGATACGTACGTTCATCAATATTCCTATCATTTTGCTGGTACGAACGATAGATAAGTTCCGTTGGGGCGGCATTGTCAATTGCTATAAAAAAGGGCTTTTAACACCGTCCCGGTACTCATACAAAGCCAATTTATTGCCACGGGTAAGCAATTTCAAAAAAACGGTTTTTTGCTCGAACGATGTATCCCTGTCGTTGCCGCCGGGTACATCAGCACTTACACTCCCGGTGTGGCTTTTATAAATATCAAAGCCGGTAATAGATACCAGCCTTACATTTTGGGGTGTTAAGTGTTGGCGCTGGTTATTGTTTAGGGTAGGTTTAAAATCAATTGTTTCGGGGTTTTCCTCCCATTCGCGATAATCAACGTACCCTTTTGTGGTATCGCCTTGCAACGAAATATAGTAACCGGTTTTATAGTTGCTTTGTGCCGATGCAGAGAGTGCGAAGCATATAGCGAAAATGGGAAAAAAGCACAAGTGTTTCATTAATAGTTTAGGTTTAGGGGCTTACTTTGTTTACGACAATTAGGTTCATGGGCAGATTAATTCGTATAAATGTACTGTCATTATTAATTAATGGGATTTGAAAAGTACCAGGTAAGCAATAACGCTAAATAAAAGAACAGCAAGTGTTGCTTTTGTGTAATTCGTTTTCTTTTTTACAAAGGTAGGGTTATGCATGCCATTTATTTGCGATACCATTTTAACAAGGTTTGGTTCGCGATATTCCGGGTCGTCTAAAGTGCGCTGTAATTTATCGGTTAGGCTGCCATATTTTAAGGCAAGGCTACCAAGTTGTTGCGCGTAAATATTATCGGTTTTAGTGCGCCCCTCGTTGCCGGGAAGCACATAAACCCTGTAAAGTAATTCCTGGGGTGTTGCAGTGCCTTTTTCGGTCACAAAAAAGCGTTTTTTGGTTTCATCTGTATAAGCGTAGAGCGATAAGTTTTTGCCGGCCTGCAGTTCTTCTAAAAACACCGTAGCGGTTTTAGTGGTGGTATCTTTGGCGTACAAGTGGTTCTCTTCTACCGTGGCAAGGCTTATTTGGCAGGTAAAACTTTTGTAAGTAACACGGTTATCTATTGTAAACTGTTTAATATCGGCAACGGTATATTTTTGTTGCGCATGAAGGGTATCGGCCCTAAAGGTTACCGATGTTGGGTTGGAGTCCCACTCATGCTCGCTTATAAAGCCTTTAAGGGTATCGCCTTTTAAGGTGAGTACATAACCGGGTTTAAAATTACCCTGGGCATAAGAAAGTGCGGGGAATAGCAGTAATGCTATAAGCAGCTTGTATATAAGTTTCATTAATTATGATAATTGGTGGGATGAATATATCCAAATTCCCCATCAATAACACTAAAAACTTAGTTTTAATTAAAACTTGATGAATTTATCCATCTGCTCGTTGGTGAATTTTAGGGTGTCCTCGGGGGTGATGCTGCCCTGTTCGTCCATTTCCTTACGGATAGATGGGATGTGGATCTTTAGCGGCATTACGTGCAGGTTAAGGTAATGGCAAACGCCCGTAAAATGGTCTACACCGCGGATGTTACCATACTTGCCCGATGACAAACCAACCAGCGCCACTTTTTTATCATAAAAACTTTCGGGGAAACTGCAGGCATCAACAAAAACCTTTAAAATGCCGGGGAAGCTGCCGTTGTATTCGGGTATCACAAATAAAAACTTTTCGGTAGCGGTAATTATCTTCTGGATCTCGCCAAAGGCTTCGCTGCGTTTGCCGTACAGGTCGGTTTCTATCAGGTTTGGCGGCAGTTGGGCCAGCGATAGCAAGGTAGTTTCCAGACCCTTTGCTGCAAGTTGCTTATGGTAGTATTGGGCAAGCTTTAAGGTTGAACTCCCGGCGCGGTTTGTTGATGCTATGATGGTGACCATGGTGTGTTTGGTGAATGATGAGTAGTGAATAAAGAGTAGTTAATGTAGGATAAGATAGCTATAAAAGCAACCATTCACCACGCTCTACTCACCAACCATCAACGCACAAATATGTTTGTAAGTTGGCAAAACTGTTAATTTCTCAATTGTTTAAATCCGTATCTTTAACGGCGGATAAAAAAACAGTACAAACATAGAAATTTATGTGCCTGTTTTTCGTTCGTAATATACCACAGACTTAATTTTTTAGAGATATATAATGGGTAAAATTATTGCTTTAGCTAACCAAAAAGGTGGCGTTGGTAAAACTACATCATCTATAAACCTTGCCGCAAGTTTAGCAGTGCTGGAATACAGGACTTTACTATTAGATGCCGACCCGCAGGCTAACTCAACATCGGGTATCGGTTTCGACCCGCGCAATATCAAAAATAGCATTTACGAGTGCATTATTAACGATGTTGACCCCCGCGAAGCTATCCAGAAAACAGAAACACCAAACCTCGACCTTTTGCCAGCGCATATTGATTTGGTTGGTGCCGAGATAGAAATGATAAACCTGCCAAACCGCGAGTATAAAATGAAAGCGGTTTTAGAAAGCATCCGCGACGATTACGATTTTATCATCATAGACTGCTCTCCGTCGTTAGGTTTAATTACCATAAACGCCCTTACCGCTGCAGATTCGGTTATTATCCCGGTACAGTGCGAGTACTTCGCGTTAGAGGGTTTGGGCAAATTGCTGAACACTATCAAAATTGTACAATCGCGCCTGAACACCACCTTGCAGATAGAAGGTATTTTATTAACGATGTACGATGTGCGCCTGCGCTTATCTAACCAGGTGGTTGATGAGGTGCGCACCCACTTTGAAGATATGGTGTTTGATACCATTATACAGCGTAACACCCGCTTAAGCGAGGCGCCAAGCTTTGGTATATCCGTAATTATGCACGATGCAAACTGTAAAGGTGCTGTTAACTATCTAAACCTTGCCCGCGAGATCATCCGTAAGAATGGCCTGGTTAGTAACGAGGAACTGGCAACTACCGTAACAGCTTAACAATAACAATGAGTACAGAAAAAAGAAACGCCTTGGGAAAAGGTTTAAGCGCCCTGCTAAACGATTCCCCAAGCGTAAATCAAAATAAGAACAGTTATTCCAACCCATCAAACCCGGTATCAGAAACAGATAGCCTGGGGTCGGTGAACGAGATCAAGATAAGCGAGATAGAGGTTAACCCTTTCCAGCCCCGTACCGAGTTTGATGAGCAGGCCCTTGCCGATCTATCGGCTTCGATAAAATTACAGGGCTTGATCCAGCCTATTACCGTAAGGCGTGTTAATTCGCATTCGTACCAGTTAATATCGGGCGAACGCAGGTTACGTGCATCAAAAATGGCGGGCCTTACCCAGATCCCGGCATACGTACGTACCGCCAATGACCAGCAAATGCTGGAAATGGCGTTGATAGAGAACATCCAGCGCGAAAACCTGAATGCTATTGAGGTAGCACTGAGCTTTCAGCGGATGATTGATGAGTGCAGCCTTAAACAGGAAGAACTTGGCGATCGCGTAAGCAAAAACCGCTCTACCGTTACCAACTATCTAAGGCTTTTAAAATTGCCGCCAACCATCCAGGCGTCAATCCGCGATGGTGGCATCAGTATGGGCCATGCAAAGGCTTTGCTGGCTGTTGATGACCCAACTGTTCAGATTTATATTTTCCAGCAGGTTATCAAAAATGAGCTGTCGGTACGTAAGGTTGAGGAGATGGTGCGCGAGATCCAAAAAGCGCCGCAAAAGAAAGAAGGCAAACAGCCGGAAACGCTTACTTATCAGCTACAAAAAGTACAGGACGACCTTGCTTCAAAGTTTAGCACCAGGGTTAAACTAAAAGTTAACGCCCAAGGCAATGGAAGTATCGAAATTCCGTTCTTATCCGAAGACGACCTGGGCCGTATACTTGAAATGCTGGATTGGTAAACACATGCTGAAGAAACTTTTAACTACTGTATTATTTTTAGGGTTTGCCTTTTTTGCAATGGGCCAAAACCCCGATACAACCGCGAAAGCTAAAAAGGATACTACCGTTGTTAAAAAGGTTGATACGGTAAGGAGAACTTCCTTTGCCCCGCCAATAAAAAAAGAAAAAGAGTACCACCCCGATAGTACGCACAGCCCAAGCCTGGCTGTAAAGCGCTCGCTTATTATCCCCGGATGGGGGCAATATTATAATCGCGAATTATGGTATTTAAAAGTGCCTGCTATTTACGCCGGCCTTGGCTTATTGGGTAACGCAATTATTGTGAACCAAAAAAATTACACGATTTTTGTGGCGCTTGCAAAAATAACGCGGACAGGCGGCGTGCCTGTGCCCGGAGACAGGCTTTATGATTCGTACATTAAATACAAACGCGAGTACGACCTTTATGTGGTAAACTACGGCGCATCAAACACCGATCTTGAAAGCGCGGCAAACGGCTACCAGCGTAACTTTCAGATAAGTATACTGGGTGTTATAGCCGTTTGGGGCATACAGGCGGTAGAGGCTTACATCACCGCTAAATTTATTAATGCTTATACGGTAGATAATAACCTTTCTTTTAAAGTTACCCCAACCTTAATGGGGCAGCCTGTTTATGCAGCGTCGAATTTTAACAGTACATTTATGCCGGGATTAAGATTAACCCTAACGCTTTAATAATTTAAAGCATAAAGTTTAATACATTACGGATGAAAATTGCATTGTTA
Organism: Mucilaginibacter sp. 5C4; assembly: GCF_034345625.1. Lineage (NCBI taxonomy): Bacteria > Pseudomonadati > Bacteroidota > Sphingobacteriia > Sphingobacteriales > Sphingobacteriaceae > Mucilaginibacter > Mucilaginibacter sp. 5C4. Next base: position 1,015,883 of record NZ_CP133775.1, read on the forward strand.
GGTTACGGTAAAATGGGTAAGATAATCGAAAAGATTGCCCATGACCGCAAACACGAAATTGTACTTAAAATAGATAACAATAACCTTGATGAGCTAACTACCGAAAACCTGCAAAAGGCGGATGTGGCTATTGAGTTTAGTACCCCGGCTACCGTGTTGGGCAATATCGAAAGTTGCTTTAAGGCAGGCGTACCCATAGTTGTGGGCACCACCGGCTGGCACCACGAAATGGAGCAGATCAAAGAACAGTGCGAATACCAAAAAGCATCCTTTATTTATGCAACCAACTTTAGCGTTGGCGTAAATGTGTTCTTCCACGTAAATAAGATCCTGGCTAAGCTGATGAATAACTACCCTTACTACGATGTACAGGTAGAAGAGATCCATCACACCCAAAAGCTCGATTCGCCAAGCGGAACGGCTATTACCATTGCCGAGGGTATTATTGATAACCTGGACAGTAAAAAAGGCTGGAAAAATGTTGTGATCAGCGATGAAAAACCTGACGACGAAACAATTGCCGCTAACGACTTGCTTATTGAATCGTTACGGATAGAGAACGTGCCCGGTACCCACACCGTTATTTACGATTCTGAAATAGATACCATAGAGTTTAAACATACCGCTCATAACCGTAACGGCTTTGCCTTAGGCGCCGTGCTGGCTGCCGAATGGATCAAGGATAAAAAAGGTTTTTATTCTGTTGAGGATATGTTTGATTTTAATAACTAATTCACTACCCAATAATTAAATAATGAACTGGAAATTTTGGAATAACAATAAATCAAAGGATAAGAAAAAAAAGAGCGCGGGCCGCGAATGGGCAGATGCGATAATTTTTGCGGTTATTGCCGCTACGCTGATCCGTACATTGTTTATTGAAGCGTACACCATACCTACACCATCAATGGAGCGCTCGCTGTTGGTAGGCGACTTTTTGTTTGTGAGCAAAGTTAACTACGGCGCCCGCACACCAATAACGCCTGTTGCATTCCCGTTTGCGCACCACACCATGCCTATATTAGGCACAAAAGCATACTGGGATGGCATTAAATTACCATACTACCGTTTGCCGGGTTTAAGCGAAGTTAAAAAGGGTGATGTGGTGGTATTCAATTACCCTATGGAGGCCGACTCGCCATACTTTAGGCCTGTTGATAAACGCGAAAATTATATTAAACGTTGCCAGGGTGCCCCCGGCGATACCTTAAGCCTGATAAATGCGCAGGTGTATATAAACAGTAAGGCTGCACCAAACCCTCCGGGCGAGCAAACAGATTACGCCGTTACTACAAATGGGATGGATCTAAACCCGCAGATCCTGGCCGACCTGAATGTGTCTTATTACGACCCAAGCCAACCGACCCCAACCATGACCAAGGATGCGGCAGCCAAATTAAAAACATACTCCAACGTAAAATCTATCACGCCAAACTACAAGCAACCAGGCATGGCAGATCCGTTTAACCCGGTTTTCCCGGCGGGGTATCCAAAATATAAACTAAGCCCGTTGAATAAAGATTTTGACTGGAATGTAGATAACTACGGCCCTATCATTATCCCTAAAAAAGGCTGGACAGTTAAATTAGACAGCTTAACCCTGCCTATATACGGCCGCGCTATTGAGGTTTACGAAGGTAATAAATTAGAGATCCAACACGGTAACGGTAAGATCCTGATCAACGGTAAAGAGACCACTACCTACACCTTTAAAATGAATTATTACTGGATGATGGGTGATAACCGCCACGACTCGTTAGATTCGCGCTACTGGGGTTTTGTACCCGAAGACCACATAGTGGGTAAAGCCCTTTTTGTGTGGATGAGCTGGGATGATAACGCCTCGTTCTTCGGCAAGATTCGCTGGAGCCGGTTGTTAAGGGGTATCCACTAACCCCTGTTATGATATTGAAAGCCCTCCCAACTATAGTCGGGAGGGCTTTTTGCGTTTGTGACAAATAATAAAAACCATGTCGCTACGCTCTTCGCAATGACATATTTTACTATTTACTCCCCATCATACTTCAATCCCACTTGTTTCCTTGCTTTATCTATCATCGCTATCATCTGGCGGGACATTTCATGGGAGATGATCGGGCTTTCGGTTTTGCCGGCTTGCATCAGGTCAACAAAGTGTTGTATCTCGTAATTCAATCCACCTGCGGTGAAGGGTTCGTCAATTTCTACTACGCGCCCGTCCAGGTAACTGATGGTAGCCTTTGCCGGGTTCCACCAGTTTTTGTGGATGGTGACGTAGCCGATGGTGCCGCAAATTAGTGCGTCGCCTTTACCATGCAGATCGAACCCGCCGTAAAGTTGGGCATACCCATTCTTGTGTTTGGTTTGGAAAATGCTGAACATATCTATCTCCATCCCGCTGAAGCGGCCCATGGCTTGTACCTCTTCTGTTTTGCCAAGCCAGTCTACGGCCAGGAAAGCTTCGTAAATACCGATCTGCATTAAAGCGCCGCCTGCTAACGCGAGACTAAAATTTGGATGGTCCCTGCTGATATCAGCGACTGATGAGCCTGCCCTTACATACCCCACCGGGCCAATAGGGTCTTCAACTAAATATTCTTTGAGTTTTTGGTATAACGGGTAGAAGGGCGGTTTCATCCCTTCCATAAATAACAGGCCGCTTGCTTTTGCAACGGTTAATACTTCTTCTAACTGGGGTAGGTTTAAGGTAGCCGGTTTCTCGCATAATACATGCTTTCCGGCGTTTAATGCTTTAATACTGTAACCGGCGTGGGTATCGGGCAGGGTGGCAATATAAACCGCGTCTATATCGGCCGCTAAAAGCTCTTCCGCGCTGCTGCAGGCCTCGCCTCCGTACTGCGCTACAAATGCATCAACCGTTTCCGGCCTGCGCGAGTAGGAAGCCGCAAGCACGTTGCCGGGCAAGGCGTTTAAACCCTGCATAAACCTGTGCGCTATGCGCCCGCAGCCGATGATACCCCATTTTACTGGAGAATAGTGAGTGGTGAGTGGAGAATGGTTGGGCATGCTTGTATTTTAAAGGGCAATATATATTAAAAAATGGTGAGTAGTTCATCGTAAATTATACGCCATGAACCACTCACCACCCTCTATTCACCACTTAATCTCTATTGATACTGTATATACAAAGGATAAGGGCTGTACCTTGTTATTACCTCTGTTGGGGTTAGCATATGGTGAGGTGCTTTCTTGATGTCGTTTTTGTAAAACAATTTAAACCCTGTGAATTGTACCGGCTCCTGGTTAATAAAGTAGCGGTAAGTACCGGTCTTCAAATCAGGTTCGCCCCAGCCATCCATATCCATTACTACCTGTACTTCGGGGCGTAATTTAATGTTTTTGTAGTTGGTTACCATCTTTTTAGTAAAACGGTGAACAACCAATATTTTTGGAGGCAGGCCATTCTTTTTAACAATGTTAGCCAAATAACCGGTTACGTAATTAATATCGGCAGCATCATAAGTGCCAATTTTTTTACCCGGCTTGCTGCCGTCTTTCATAGAAAACTCAGGGTCCATACCAAAATGTACTTGTGGCATTTTTAAGTATTTTTCAAATAAAGGCAACTCGGCCTGTATATTACTTAAGGCTACCTGCACATCTAAAAAAACAATGGCATGTGCTTTTTTAGCCAGTACCAAAATACTATCAATTTGTTTAAAAGGCATGCGGTAACGGTATTTACCATCTTTACCACCATCGCCCTGGGCAACAACTGCAATGTAGTGTAAGGCAGGTTGTACAGGTGTTTTAGGGTCTGCTTTTTCCCATGCTTTAACTTCGCCTTTTAGTTTGGCAAGCATTTCCTTTGGCGGCAATTCGCCCAGGATGCCCATTCTTTTAGAGTATAGGTTGCCGTAAAAAGATACCACGCGTTTAAATGGCAAAATGGCACCACCTAATGGGTAAGGCTGGTTTTTAACCGGCCAGCGGCCGCTGGTATCGGTATGGGCGTTAAATTTTAATAAAGAGTCGTATTTGGCTTTATCAATTGGCGGGTAGCTCGATTTTAAAACACCTAAAGTGTCGGCTTCTTCGCCTTTGGCTTTCACGGTGGTGTCGGCCTTTTTATCGGCTGTTTTGCTGCCGCCGCTTTGGCTGCAGCTGCTAAGCAATGCAACAGAACATACCGCTATTAATGCCGGTACAAATACGCTTTTGAATTTCATAAGTAATGGGTAGTTTGATTGTTTGCCGACCGTTTGGCCTGGTTAAATATAGTGCTTGTAAAGATAAAACTTATAGGTGTATTAGCTTTTATTTTTATAAAATTTACCAAACACGCCTAACGGTAGTTTGAGGCCTGCCGTGGCGTGTAAATACAGCTCGCCTATTTCTAAATTCTCTACTGCAGGATATGCACTTTTGATCAGGTTCTCTATGATGACCGATGAAAACCCAAGCGAGTAGGTGTTCAGGATCAGGAAGTGTTCTTCGGGGTCAAGCAATTGCATTACATCGCTCATCATCTCGTTGATGTTATCTTCCAGTTTCCATTTTTCGCCGTTGGGGCCGTTACCGTACGCAGGTGGGTCCAGGATGATGCCGTTATAGGTTTTGCCGCGTTTAACTTCGCGCTTTACAAACTTCAGGGCATCTTCCACCATCCAGCGGATGTCTTTTAATCCCGAAAGCTCCTGGTTCTCATTTGCCCAGGTAACCACCTGTTTTATCGAATCTACGTGGGTGGTATCGGCACCTGCCGCGCGGGCAATTAACGATGCACCACCGGTGTAGGCGAACAGGTTAAGCACCTTTGGAGTTGGCGTTTTAAATTTTTTGATATTGTCTGAAATGTAGTCCCAGTTCACGGCCTGCTCCGGGAAGATCCCCAGGTGTTTAAATGAGGTTAAACCCAGGCGGAATTTGATAGCAACATCGTTGTTTTTGTATTCCACGTGCCAGCGGTCGGCGGTTTTTGGGTCTTTCTTTACCCAGTCGCCTGCGGTTGCGCTGCGGCCTTTAAATTTAATATGGTGCAGGTGCTGCCATTCGGCGGGGCTGAGGGCTTTGCTCCACACAGCCTGCGGCTCGGGGCGTATCAGTATAGTATTGCCAAACCTTTCCAGTTTTTCAAAGTCGCCGCAATCTATCAGCTCGTAATCTTTCCAGTGGGTTGGGGTAAGCAGTTGGATCATGTTTTAAGTGGTCCGAAAGTCGGAAAGACCGAAAGTCCGGAAGTGTTTTTATTGTGAATTAATAAGATGCTGCAAATTTAGACAATCTTATTGATTTTGTTCTTCTTTCCAACTTTACGGACATCGGACTTACCGACTTAACTACAATTTCTCTTTCGCTGCCTGCATAAATTTACTGGCGAATACAAAGTCGTTAAGTTCTTGATTATCGGTATGTGCAATATCTTTATTAGAGCCTTCCCACCATTTTTGGCCCTGGTGAAGGAAAATGATATGGTCGCCAATACCCATTACCGAGTTCATATCGTGCGTTACAATAACGGTAGTCATGTTATACTCGGCAGTAAGATCGTTGATCAGGTCATCTATCAGGATAGATGTTTTTGGGTCGAGGCCGGAGTTTGGCTCATCTACAAATAAAAACTTTGGCTGCATGGATATGGCGCGGGCAATACCCACACGCTTTTTCATACCGCCCGATAGTTCTGCCGGGTAAAGTTTGTTCTTATCTTTAAGGTTTACACGCTCCAGGCAAAAGTTAGCGCGGTCCTGCTTCTCTGCCTTCGATTGCTGGGTGAATAGGTTTAGCGGGAACATGATGTTCTCTTCAACCGTCATGCTATCAAACAAAGCCGAGTTTTGGAACAACATCCCAATTTGCGTACGGATAGGTACGCGGGCGATAAAATCCATCTCGGTAAAATTCTCATCCTCAAAAAACACCTGGCCTTTGGTAGGTTCGTGCAAGCCCACGATACATTTTAGCAAAGTAGTTTTACCGGAACCCGAGCCACCGATAATAAGGTTGTTTTTCCCGGTTTGAAAAGTAGCGCTGATGCCTTTAAGCACCTCGTTATCGCCAAAGGTTTTATAAATATCTTTGATCTCGATCATAACATTAAACTGGTGATCATAAGGTCGGCAAATAAGATCCACACACAACTAAAAACCACACCACGTGTAGCCGACTGGCCAACCTCGAGTGCGCCGCCTGTTGTGTAAAACCCCTGGTAAGAACATATAGAAGCGATAAGAAAGCCAAATACAAAGGCTTTAACCAATGCAACACGAATGGTAAGGCCATCAAAGCCATCATGAACACCCATCAGGTAATCTGCAGGGGTAATGCTGCCGGTAACCAAACAAGCGATGTAACCGCCTGTAATACCTAATGCTATTGATACGATAACCAACAAGGGCACCATAGTGATAGAAGCTAAGATCTTAGGCGCTATTAAATAGCCCGGCGCGTTAACACCCATAATTTCCAAGGCGTCAATTTGCTCGGTAACACGCATGGTGCCAATGTTTGATGCAAAGTTTGAGCCCACACGGCCTGCCAATACCAATGATGATATGGTTGGGCTAAACTCCAGAATGTTGGAGTCGCGCGAGATGCTGCCGGCAATACTGCGGGGCACCAAAGGGCTTGAAAGCTGGAAGGCCACCTGGATGGTGGTAGCGGCACCGATAAATACCGATATAATACTGATGATACCCAACGAGCCGATGCCCACTGATACCATTTCGCGCATTACCTCGGCCCAATAAACCTTAAATTTCTCGGGTTTTTTAAAACTTAAACCCAGCAATATTATATATTTTCCTAAGCTTTGAAACATTTGTGATCGTAGATAATTCGGTTAAAAATACATTTTTTAATATTAAGCTATATTGCCGCTTCAAATTCAATCGATTTTAATTGATATTTAAGTATGAAAAACGCCCTTATTACTGCAGCAACTAAAGGCATTGGCCGCGCTGTTTCAATTGCTTTTGCTAAACAAGGAATAAACTTATCAATTTGTTCTCGAAACGAGCAAGATTTATTAAATTTTAAACAGGAGCTGCAAGGCATCAACCCCCAAATTACGGTAATAACCATGGTTACGGATTGCAGCAAGCGCGACGAGCTCATAAATTTTGCCGTATTCACCGAGAAAAAGCTGGGTTTCGTCGACATTATTGTGAATAACGTGGGTATGTACAAGCATGTATCTATACTTAACGATAGCGAGGATTCGTTCCAAAAACAGATAGATACCAACCTGCTTCCGGCCTATGAACTGTACCGTTTCTTCGGTAAAACCATGGTTTCTGTCGGTAAAGGGCATATCTTCAATATATGCTCTGTAGCAGCTATAAACCCCGTAGTAGAGGCAGGTATGTATAGTGTAACTAAATATGCACTTTTAGGTCTTAATAAGGTAATGAGGCTCGAAACGCAGGGACATGGTGTTAAAGTAACAGCAGTGATACCGGGGTCAACATTAACAGATTCATGGAACGGTATCGAGGTTGATAAAAACACCATGGTACTCCCCGAAGATGTAGCATCGGCAATAGTAAATATATTAAATATGAGCGCCGGTGCCAATGTTGACGAAGTGGTTATAAAACCTGCGCCGGGCCAGATTTAAAAACCAACATTTAAACTAAAAGACAATGGAAAAGAAACTTTACAGAGACGAACACCGCAAAGTAGTAAGTGGTGTTTGCGCAGGCTTAGCCGAATACTTTGGCATTGATGTATCAATAGTACGTGTAATATTTGTACTGGGCATATTTTTAAAAGGCTTTGTTGTGCTGCCCTATTTTATATTATGGGCAGTATTGCCAAAACGCCCGTTCAACTATAATGAACCATTTAGGCCGGGTGTAACACCGGGCTATAACCCTAACTATCAACAAGCATATGGTGATGTAAAGGTAGATTATACTGTGCCTAACCCGCCATTCCCGGGCCAGCCGTTTCAGCCGGTAAAAAAGGCCTCTAACGTAGGTGTGATGTTTGGTGTGATATTGATAGCCCTTGGTACCATCTTTTTGCTGGACCAGATAGACATCATCCCCGATTTTGATTTTGAAAAATTATGGCCTGTTGTATTGGTAGCTGTTGGCGCAACGCTTATATTTAATACCAAAAAACAACCGTGGGAAAAAGAAGGCTGGGCTGCCGATAAAAAGGAAGCCGATTTTACTGCCCAGCCCAAAACCACAACAACCGAAGAAAACTTAAACGATAACACTCCAACTGTATAATCATGAAAAGCGAAAAAATTGTACCTGGCCTTATCCTGGTCCTGTTAGGAACCGTGTTCCTGTTAGATAATTATAACGTAATAAATTTTCACTGGGGTAACATATGGCACCTATGGCCAATATTCTTGATCATGGGTGGTATAAACCTGGTGTTGGCCAATAATAAAACGGTTTGGGCAGCTGCCCTTAAAATAGGTGTGGTAATATTAGGTTTTGCGCTGCTGATATTCGGGCATTTCGAAAATCGCTGGTTCTCGCCGTTTAACAGCCGGTGGAACTTTAACGATAAAGGCTGGTATAAAGATAATGATGACGACAACGATAACGGAAGCGATAGCACCGGCATTGTAAAGGTAGAAGGTAGCAGTACCTATACCGAGCCTTATGTAGCAACTGCAACGGTTGCCAAGCTTAATATAACCGGTGGCGGTACTTTGTACACCTTAAAGGATACCACCAACCAGCTATTTACAGCCGTAACAAAAGAGCGTTTTAACAGGTATATCTATACACATACCATGGACGGCGCCACACCAGTAATTAATTTGCGCATGAAAGATAAAAAAGGCCATATCGACTGGGATTCAGACAATGGTAATTCTGCTGAAATAAAGCTGAACACAAAGCCAGAATGGGATATCAATATTGATGCTGGGGCTACCGCTCTTGAATTTGATCTTTCGAAATTTAAAATTCAACGGGTTAATATAAACGGTGGTGCGGGTTCTTTTGAAATTAAACTCGGCCAGCCACTTGCAACTACCAACATCGATGTTGAAACCGGTGTATCTAAAGTTGCTATCCAAATACCCCAGAATGCAGCATGCCGTATCACCTCAAATTCCGGCCTATCATCAACAGATTTTATAGATTTTGTTAGCAAAGGCGACAATGTTTATGAAACCCAGGGATTTGAAGCCGCTAAAACTAAAATAATCATCAATATGAAAGGTGGCTTATCTAAATTTAAGGTAAGCAAATATTAATAGTTTTTATTGCCGGATGGAGCAACCAATGTTTAAATTTGAACGCTATGCAACCATCTGGCAATACTAATTTACCGCCTACCACCCATGACGAATATATCCTCGTCATCAACGGTAAACCCAATGGCCCTTTCAGCATTGCCCAATTAAAAGAGCGTAAAATTAAGCCCGGCGATTTTGTAAAGACCCCGGCGATGGACGATTACAAAGAAGCCCATGAAATAGCTGCACTAAGGCAACTTTTTGGTTTTAAAAGGCAACCATTGCCCATGCAATATTTCGGTAGTTTCGATCAGCGGGCTATTGCTGCAGTTATAGATTGGCTTATTGTGTTAGCAGTATTTGTACTGGCCGCTTTTGTGGTGATGCTGATTTTATTGTTAGCCCTCCCGGGGAGTGAAAACCAGGTGCTGCGCATTGGCATCACCATAGGCATCGTAGCCTTAACACCCATTGCTAAGGTCATCTACAATGTACAATTGGAAAGCGGCTCCAAGCGCGGCACAATAGGCAAGCAGTTAATGAAGATCCGCGTGTGCGACCTATACGGCGAGCAGATAACCTCCGGCCAGGCCATTGGCCGTAACCTTGGCAAATACCTTTCCACAGCTACATTTTTTATTGGTTATATCATGTGCTTCTTCACCGCCAAACAACAATGCCTGCACGATATGCTGGCGGATACCGTGGTGATCAAGGACAGGCTCGACTCGTAGCACTATAAAATATGTCAGTCTGAGCCTGTCGAAGACTTCTGCGAGAGGCTAATGGTTCGACAAGCTCACCATGACAACCTTACCTGTTCAATAACACACCCCTAACCCCTTTCAAGAGGGGAACAAAAAAATAGCGATGGATATTTTACCCATCGCTATTAAATCATGTAAACTAATAACCGTACTAAACCGCGTCAGAGAGTGAACTAAACGTAAAGTCCCTTATCCGCATTGGCGGGATCAGGGCGCTTTGGCTGCTTTCGCCGCTAACGGTGCGCTCGCTTTTGCCAAGGGCATCCAGGTTGTTCAGCATTATAACAGGGCTCTCGTTAAAGCGCATGTTTTTTATCGGGAACTTGATCTTACCGTTCTCTATGTAAAAAGTACCATCGCGGGTAAGGCCGGTATACAGCAGGGTTTGTGGGTCAACCGGGCGTATGTACCACAGGCGGGTAACCAATATGCCTTTTTCGGTACCTTTTATCAGGTCTTCCAGGCTTTGTGTGCCACCTTCCATAATAATGTTGGCTGCGCCCGGCACAGGTTTTACACCCTTCTTTTGCGCCCAGTATCGCGAATAGCTAAAGTTTTTGATAACCCCCTTTTCTATCAGGCTCATCTTATCTAAAGGCATGCCTTCGCCGTCGTAAGTAGCAGCTGGCAGGTCGGGGTTGGTAGGGTCGGCGTAGATGTTGATGCGCTCGTCAACCAGTTTTTCGCCAAGGCGGGTTTTACCGCCCGGTTTGCTTAAAAAGCTGCGGCCCTCGTCTGCACTGCGGGCATCAAGGCTACCGTATAGTTGCTCTAATAATACAATGCCTGCGGCAGGCTCCAATATTACGGTGTACTTGCCCGGTTCAATGGCTTTAGCGCCAACAGAGCCGGCTGCTTTTTTAGCCGCTATTAACGAGAAGGCATTAACATCCAGCTTGCTAACGTCGTTATAATCCTTAGTAACATAACCCGAGCCTTGCCCGTCTGCCGTGCGCATTGTGGCCGAAAAATTAACGTTGGTGCCGCTGTTGTATACAAACAGGCCTTTAGAGTTCATCATGGCGCTGCTGGCACAACTGTCTTGCAAAAAGCCGGCGGCTATCAACTTGTTCTGTTTAGATATGTTTAGGCTGTCCTCCACCCATTTGCTGCGCTGTGCAGGTGTAATAGCCGCTGTTGCCTCTACAAAAGTTTTGCCGTGGGCGGGGTAGGTTTGTGGCCCAAGCATGGGCATATACTCCGGGTTATCGGGTGCAAAATGCGCCAGTTCTTCAGCGCGTTTTACCGCTTTTTGTAACGAATCGTCGCTGTAATCATTCAACGTAATAACGCCCAGCTTTTTGCCAAAGGCCGATGATATAGACATGCTGCTGCTGCTGATAGCGCCGCTGGTTGATACGTTGTTACGGGCAAAGCGTACGTTTGCCGAATCTGAACTGTAAATGCTAACCTGGCATTCATCAGCTTTTGAATAGCTAAGCACCTTTTTTAACAGGGTGCGGCATTCGTTTTCAGTTAATATTGCCATGTTATATTTTTCTTGCTGTGTTAATTACGTTAACCCCGTTAAAACGGGCTGTTGATGAACCATGAGATACCGCGCTTGATTGCATTGGCTGGCCCTTGCCGTCAAAGAAAGATCCGCCCAAACGGTAATCGTCCTTATCGCAAACAGCTGTACAGGAATTCCAGAACTCCTGCGTGTTGGCCTGGTAGGCAACATCGTTTAGCATGCCTACTATTTTACCATTTTTGATCTCGTAATAAAGCTGCCCGCTAAACTGGAAGTTATAACGTTGCTGATCTATAGAGAACGAGCTATCGCCGATGATGTAAATTCCTTTCTCCACATTCTTGATCATATCCGCGGGTGACATTTTCTCCTTGCCCGGTTGTAGCGAGATATTCGGCATACGTTGGAACTGTACATCTTTCCAGCTTTGCGCGTAGCAGCAGCCTTGCGATTCTTTTAGCCCGATGATGTGCGCCTGGTCGCGGATGGCCTGGTAATTAACCAGTATCCCGTCCTTAATAATATCCCACTGTTTGGTGCCTACGCCCTCGTCATCATAACCAACCGCGCCAAGCGAACCCGGCTGCAGCTTATCAGCCACAATGTTTACGTTTTTACTGCCGAAGTTGAACTTGCCCGTTTTCCACTTATCTAAAGTTAAGAAACTGGTACCGGCAAAGTTGGCCTCGTAACCCAGCACACGGTCAAGTTCTGATGGGTGGCCTACCGATTCATGTATGGTTAGCCACAGGTGACTTGGATCAAGCACCAGGTCGTATTTGCCCGGCTCTACCGTTTTTGCCTTTAGCTTTTCGGCAACCTGCAATGCTGCCGCGCCTGCATCTTCCAGCATATCGTAGCGGTCGCGGTAAAGGGTGGTTTGGCTTTTTATCTTTTCGCTTGCCTTAGGCATCAGGTATTCGTAACCCATGCCGCGCGGTGCGCTAAGCGAGCTGCGGGTTTCAAACTTGCCGCTCTTGTCGTCTATTTTGGTAACCCCAAATACCGGCCAAATGCGGTGGATATCCTGGTCTATGTATGAGCCATCGGTAGAGGCAAAGTATTTCTGCTCGTTCACCAAAAACAACACCGAGTTAACGTAGTTGGCGCCGTTTTTAAAGGCAGCGTCGTTTACAGATAACAGCAGGTCGGTTTTTTCTTTCATGGGCACCTCAAAGGCGTTACGCTCTATCGGGGTTTTCCAGGTAACCTCGCCGTAGCCCTTTTGCGGGGCAAGCTGTACCGGCTCGCTTTGTATGCGCGAGTTCTCTTTGGCAATGGCAACGGCGGTTTCGGCAGCGCGTGCAATGCTATCGTTATCCAGCTTATCTGTAGCGGCAAAGCCCCAGCAGCCGTTGGCAATAACGCGGATGCCCATGCCGTAGCTTTCGGTATCAACAATATTTTCAATGTTTTTATCGCGGGTAACCACAAACTCGTTCAGGTAGCGGCCAAGGCGCACATCCGTATAGGTAGCGCCTTTAGCGCGGGCAGCATTAAGGGCCACATCGCTCATGCGTTTTTTTATAGCCACATCAACATCGCGCATGCGCGTGCCGGGCACAATGGGCGAACCCACCGCCGAAAACTGGCTAAGCATAGATGCACTAATGCCCATGCCCGTAAGGTAAAGGAAGTCTTTTCTTTTCAAAACGATATGATTAAAGCCTAAATATAGCGATTAAAGGAAGATGTGCAAATATGCGGTTATGCGGATATGCAAATGTGCAGATGGTTTTAAGTTCCCCCTCTTGAGAGGGGTTAGGGGTGTGTTTTATACAAGCGACGTGTGTCTGCTCAATCACTAATGAACAAGTGAACTAATGAACCAACAAGAAAAGCAATTGCAGTGGTGTTTCGGTTGGGGTAGCCCCTCCGTTAGCCAACGGATATACATGGTCTACGCTGCTATCGGGTTTAGGTGGGGTTGGTTGGTTGTGAAGGTAGAGGCACACGCGGTGGGCGAGCGCCAGCAAGGGGGGTGGCTGAATATTGTCTGAACCTTGATTTATAGGATTATCCAGATTAAGGGATTTTAAAAATCATGGACCTCGGGTAAATCCGCTCAATCCTGGTTCAAAACCAATTGAGCCTGAAGAACCGAACGATGACCCAAAAACTGCGGCATAGTGTAACACACGGGTGGCACCACAACTGATAAAGCACTAACTTTAACAGGGTGTTACCAAGCCGCGACTTTTCTTTGGTTCGTTTCTTTTGAGAGAAAAGAAATGAACATCCACTGACGATTAATACAGCACCGACCATTCCTAACGAAGAACTAATTAACGCCTTATCATATCTAACAAGATTTCTCCTCGTACCTTTTTCGAAATGACAGGGTGGGGGGTAGTTGTCTGAACCTTGATTTATAGGATTATCCAGATTAAGGGATTTTAAAAATCTTGGACATCGGGCAAATTCGTTAAATCCCGGTTCAAGACAATTAAGCCTGACGAACCGAACGATGACCTAAAAACTGCGGCATAGTGTAACACACGGGTGGCACCGCAACTGATAAAGCACTAACTTTAATAGGGTGTTACCAAGCCGCGACTTTTCTTTGGTTCGTTTCTTTTGAGAGAAAAGAAATGAACATCCACTGACGATTAATACAGCACCGACCATTCCTAACGAAGAACTAATTAACGCCTTATCATATCTAACAAGATTTCTCCTCGTACCTTTTTCGAAATGACAGGGTGGGGGGTAGTTGTCTGAACCTTGATTTATAGGATTATCCAGATTAAGGGATTTTAAAAATCTTGGACATCGGGCAAATTCGTTAAATCCCGGTTCAAGACAATTAAGCCTGACGAACCGAACGATGACCTAAAAACTGCGGCATAGTGTAACACACGGGTGGCACCGCAACTGATAAAGCACTAACTTTAACAGGGTGTTACCAAGCCGCGACTTTTCTTTGGTTCGTTTCTTTTGAGAGAAAAGAAATGAACATCCACTGACGATTAATACAGCACCAACCCTTCCTAACGAAGAGCTAATTAACGCCTTATCATATCTAACAAGATTTCTCTTCGTGCCTTTTTCGAAATGACAGGGTGGAGAGTAGTTGCAGCTTGTCCGAACTTTGATCAGGTGCAGAAAGAGGGAGTCCTATACTGCACCGTTTTGTTCATTAAATGGCTTATTCCCCGGCGAAACCAGGGCGAAAAAAAGTCATTTAAGAGCGTAAAAACAAGTGTAATTTTTAAATACAAAGTGGTGGCGCAGTTATGTCAGTACTTAAATTGTTAATTATTTGATTATCAGAATGTTCATGATGTTAGCCGTGTGTTCGCAAGCGTGAACGTGAACATTTTGAGGTGGCAGTGTACCAAAGTCTCTCCGCTAACCAGCGGAGGAGATTTAGAGGGGGCTCTACCTATTGCGTACCAACACGTAGGTTTTAGCGATTTTATCGTGCCAGGCTTGTTTGCGGTCGTCCCAAAGGATGCTGAGGTAGCCTACGCCGAATGCGATGCTTGAAAAAAACTTGCTGAAGTTTCTGCTTAGCGCGCGGCCATACTTTAGCCTGCGGCCATCGGCATCAACCACAACTAAACCGCAAAATCTTTTGCCAAGGCTGCCCTGCAGGGGCGATGCTTCCAGAGCGGAGTGGTAAAAAACATAGGCAAGGAAATTTAACAGGCAGATCTGGACAAACAGGGGCATATCGGCCGAGGTCATGGTATTATCCAGTATCTTTTTGGATAGCGGCGCCGTAATACCCGACGTGAAAAGCGCGAGTACGTAACCTAAAGTAAAGTAGTCGATAAAGTAAGCTAGCAGCCTCCACCAAAAACCGGCAAGGTTATCTTCGGTAGGGAAGTAAATGCCGGTGGCCTCAAAGTAGTTAAAAAACTCGGGCAGGTCTGCCGCGCGTTGCCAGTCGTCGGCCCCCGGGGATAGCACCATGGTATCTAAATCGATACCCATTTCCGTCAATTCTTCTAAAGTAAAAGGGCCTTTTTCTTCGTTGCCCTGCGATATGTGGTAACCGTCTGTCATGCGTGTTTTAAAACTTGGCGAAAGGTAAGCAAAATTGGCGTTACCCGTTCAGGAATTCATGGCGTAAACAATAATGTTCACCCCAAATTTGGTGTTATCTTCTGCCAGGAAGCGTTTGTTGCGGTAGTCGTAATCCCACTCGCAGCCGTAATCTTTACTGCTGTACAGCACCCCTATGCGGCCATTTATTTCAATGGCTTTAAGGTAATCGTGCACCAGGTCGTCGCCCCAGCCGTTCAGCTCAAAGGAGGTGGTAGGCGGGCCTTTCTCAAACTTAAAAAAGGAACTGTACAACTTATGGTTATTGGGAATTTTTTTCATGGCAGCAGGCCCAAACAAAGCCGCTATTTGCGCCTCGAAAGATTTGGCGAACAGCCCATCGATATCGTGGTTGCAATCGTCTACAAACACAAAACCCCCGTTTTGCACATACTTTTTAAAGTTGGCTTTCTCCTTTGCATCAAACTGAACCAGCTTATGCCCGCTGAGGTAGCAAAAGGGGTAGGCAAAAATATCATCGCTGCTTAGCGGGATAACCTTCTCATGCTCGTCGATAGGGATGGTGGTGTACTCCAGCAGGGAATTGAGCAGGTTGGAGGGCATACGCTGATCGGTATCCCAATCGCCGCTGTGGTAGCTTAACCTTGTAAAAGTGAATTTTTGCCCGTATGCCATTTATAAGTAGATCCCGATAGTAATCGGGATTAAAATTAAGACAAAAATCCTGCCCGCTTAAATTAATAAACCGATGATGTTGTAAAGTTTTAGATACTTTGTTGAGATTTTGACAAAAAAGCATGGTATTTAAGTTAAAGGGTAATATCTTGTAGCCTCATTAGCCTCACCCCGGCCCTCTCCAAAGGAGATGGAGTTTGTAAGTGGGTTTATAAAGCCTCCTCTCCAAAGGAGAGGGTTGGGGTGAGGCCGAAATACAAACACATTGGAACTTACCGAGAAAAATATACAAGCCCTGCTACAAAAACTGCCTCAGTTAAAAACCGAGATCCAGAAGGTAATTGTGGGGCAGGATGCCATTTTGGATGAATTGCTGGTGGCATTTTTAGCCGGCGGGCATTGCCTGTTAGAGGGTGTACCGGGGTTGGCAAAAACGCTGATCGTTAAAACCATGTCGCAGGCTTTGCATTTGGCGTTCAGGCGCATCCAGTTTACGCCAGATCTGATGCCTACGGATATCATCGGCACCGAGATATTGGAGGAAGACCACGCAACGGGCAAACGCTTTTTTAAGTTTAATAAAGGCCCGCTATTCGCCAATATTATCCTGGCCGATGAGATCAACCGGACGCCGCCTAAAACACAGGCGGCATTGTTGGAGGCCATGCAGGAATTTGAGGTAACCTATGGCGGGCAAACCTACCCGCTGGATAAGCCTTTCTTTATCCTGGCTACCCAAAACCCCATAGAGCAGGCAGGAACTTACCCGCTGCCCGAGGCACAACTCGACAGGTTTTTATTGCTGATTAAAATTGGCTACCCAACCCCCGAAGAAGAATTTGCGATACTAAACCGCACCACCGGCACCAAAAAAGCCGATGTGCAAGCCGTAATAACCGCCGAAGAAATTATACAGGCGCAAGCCCTGGTAAGGCAGGTAACCATTAACGAAGACCTAACACGCTACGTAAGCGAACTGATCCGTGCTACCCGCCCCGATACTACCACCGTTGCTTATATAAAGGAATGGGTACGCTGGGGTGCAGGCCCGCGCGCAGGGCAGGCGTTGATATTAACTGCCAAAGCAAGGGCTTTGCTAAAAGGCAGGTATTCGGTACTGATGGAGGATATCCACGCCATGGCCCCGGCCGTGTTAAGGCACCGCATACTCATGAACTTTAAAGCCGAGGCAGAAGGCATCAACTCTGACAGGGTAACCGAGGAGTTGATAAAAGTGGTTGAACGTAAAGGCGCGCTGTAGCCTCAGCCTGCCCTCTCTCCGGAGGAGAGGGTTCTAATAAATTATGCGTGCTAATCTTTAATTAACCGATCTCTGATCACTCACCATGCTTAACCCTAAAGTATTAATGACCATTAAGGATTTGCCATTATTGGCGAAGACGGTTATTGATGGCTTTATGAACGGGTTTAACAAAAGCAAGGTAAAGGGCCCCGGACTGGAGTTTAGCCAGTACCGCAGCTACCAACCGGGCGACGACCTGCGCTGGCTGGACTGGCGCATGTTTGCCCGCAGCGACAGGTACTACATCCGCGAATCGGAAGTGGAAACGAGTATCTCCGTAAGGTTTTTGGTGGATGCCAGCGCATCTATGAACCATGATGATGACGGGGTTAAAAAGATAGCATATGCCAAAGCATTAACGGCTTCATTAGCCTACCTAGCCAACCTACAGGGCGATTCTGTTGCTTTGAATATATTTAAAGATGGCGAACTATTCTCGATGCCCTCTAAGCCAGATCCGCAGCATTTGCAGCGCTTGTTTTATAATTTGCAACAAGTTGACCCGGCAGGTGCGTTTACTAAGCCGGTGCATTATCAAGAGCTTTTTGCAGGCAACGGCCGCAAGGAACTATTGGTTTTTGTGACCGATATGTACCAGGCGGATGGTGAGATAAACGCGCTGCTCAATTCCTTATCCGCCTTACGGCACGAGATCATCGTGTTCCACCTGATTGGGCAAAACGAACTTGATTTTGATTTTAAAGGGTTCTCTACCCTCGAAGACCTGGAAACCGGCCAAACTATCCAGGTAAACACCCAGGGCGCAAAAGATAATTATAAAGAGCGTTTGCAGGAACATTTAGCGGCTATAAAAAGCAACCTCGCGGCCAAACGCATCGTATATCAAATGGTGAGCACGCAGCAACCTTTGGACGAGGCCTTGCGGGTATTTTTGGTACAGCGTAAAAAGGGGGCGAGATAGGCATGCAGTTTTTAAACCCCATATGGTTTTTTGCACTGGCCGCGCTCAGCATTCCGGTTATTATCCACTTGTGGAATGTAAGGCCGGGAAAAACGCTTAAGGTTGGTAGCATTTCGCTTATTACGGAGGCCTCTAAAAGCAGCAGCCGCAGTTTTAAGCTGCTGGATATTTTACTGCTGATACTGCGTTGTTTATTGCTGGCCTTATTGGCGATGCTACTGGCTTCGCCGGTTTGGCAAAAGGGGGCATCAACTAAAATGGTTAAAGGCTGGTTGCTCATCCCGAAGGAGAATTTTAAAGAAATATATCAAAAATTTAAACCCGTGGTCGATTCACTAAATAAGGCCGGTTACGAGTTCCATTATTTTGATAGAGGATTTGCAAAGAACGATTTGAACAAGTTATTGACCGATACCACTATAAATGATACCGCCACAAAAGCCAATTACTGGAGCCTGATCAAGGCTTTGGATAGCAAGGTTTCGTCGGCTATGCCGTTGTATGTTTTTACGCCGAATGGTATGAACTATTATAAAGGCAGCAAACCACAAGTAGATTTGAACCTGCGTTGGCAAACCTACACTGCTGCCGATTCGGTGAGCAAATGGATCGCCTCGGCATCGCTAACAAATAGCGGTTCCATAAAAGTAACAGTTGGCAACAGCAACCCTGCGGGGACAAGTTACAGCAATCAAATATTGCAGAATGGTGGCAGCGGCGACATCAGCGTTAGCACTCCAAACGGACAGCCATCAGTCAGTTTAAAAGGTGCGAATAGTATTGCTGTTGATACCAGCGCCACGCGCATAGCGATCTATACCGATAAGTATGCGGTTGATGCCAGTTACTTGAAAGCGGCGCTATTAGCAGCAGTTAACTTTAGCGGAAGGAAAGCTGTTGTTAAACAATATAGTAGCTCGTTACAAATACCCGGCGGACAAACCTGGTTGTTTTGGTTATCCGACCAAACGGTAAGCAGTTCTGCAAAAAGCAGTAAGCATATTTTTAAGTATGAGGCCGGTAAGGTCATTGATGCAAATACCTGGATAGAGCCGGGGCATATCGCGTTAGCAAAATCCATCAATCCAAAAAAGAATGAAGAAGCAATTTGGAAGGATGGTTTCGGCAAGCCGGTATTAGGGTTAGATGGCAATACTTATCATTTCTACAGCCATTTTAACCCGCTTTGGAATGAATTGGTTTGGAGCGACGCATTCCCAAAAATGATCTTGAAGCTGATAGAAAAGGACGTCGTTCAGCCCGCACAATACGATAAACGGGTACTTAGCAACGCGCAAATCCAGCCCAATAAAGCAACCGAAAATAAAACGATCTCATCAGCTAAATCAACAGAACTTATAGCCTTGTCGCACTATTTCTGGCTGTTATTAGTAGCAATTTTTATTGCCGAGCGCATCCTCGCACATAAAACTAAAACCATAAGTAATGGCTGAGCAGGGCGGGATATATAAAATACAAGGCCTGCGCCGGCGATGGATAATTTACCAGGTGCTGGAGGATGTGCTATACTCACTGTACGCAGCCTTATATGTGGGTGCGCTTGTGTATTATTTATGGTCGCCAAATTTGGTGTATGGGCTCATCACCTTCCCAATTGCCTTTGCCATTTTATTGGCTATTAATCGCCCATGGCGAATGACGGACGAGAAGATAGCCGCGTTTCTCAACAAAGAATATCCGGAGTTACAGGAAAGTAGCCAGCTATTATTGTTGCCTGCGGATGAATTGAACCTGTTACAAGTTATTGCCTCATCAAAAACGGCGTCTGTTTTAACAGATCTGAAAATATCACATAAGCCATTCGCCAAACGATTGGTAACCGCATTCTTCTTTTTGATTATCGCTACAGGTTTGATATGGGGATTAGGCAAGATCTTCCATATCGAGCGGGTATTTTATGGGCCAAATCGGCCCGTTGCAGTATGCGCACCCGGCACAATGGATATGGCCGAAAATGTTTTGCCGCAAATAAGCAGTGTGGAAATTACGGTCACGCCGCCCGCTTATACAGGCAAAGCCAGGCGCGTGCAGGATAAGTTTAACCTTTCGGCAGAAGAAGGGGGAGCCGTTAGCTGGATTATTAAAACCAACATCGCTGTCAAGAAAATTGCTATACAGTTTATTAAGAATGGTGAAATTGCATTACAAAGCAATAAAAAACATACTGAATGGCATGCTTCTAAACAAATTGTTAAGCCGGGTTTTTATCAGGTGAGTATCGATGGTAAATTATCTGACTATTATTATATCCAAATGGTTAAGGACGTTGCGCCGGTTATTCATATTAAATCGCCAAAACAATATACTTATATAGATGCAGGCGAGGCGCCAAAAGTTACCATAAACGCCACCCTGAATGATGATTATGGCATTGCAGCATCTACCATTATAGTAACCGTTGCCAAAGGCCGGGGTGAGGGTGTGAAATTTAAAGAATATAAGCTGAGTTTTGCGGAAGGTTTTGATGCGCATAAACCGAAATACGATCTGCAAAAACTAATAAACCTGCCAAGCCTGGATATGCAGCCCGGAGACGAACTTTATTTTTACGTGCAGGCACAGGATACGCACAAGCAGCTTAGTCGTACCGATGTGTATACCGTAAGTATACAGGATACTGCTGAATTGCTGAGCATGAACGGTGTGCTCTCCGGTGTAAATGTTAAACCCGAATTTTTTAGGAGCGAGCGGCAAATAATTATTGATGCCGAGCAATTGCTGAAAGATAAGGACAGCATCAGCGTAGAGAAATTTAATGCACGAAGTAACGATCTGGGCATAGACCAGAAACTGTTAAGACTGCGTTACGGCAAGTTTTTAGGCGAAGAAGGTGAAGATGCCATTGGTGCGCCAAATAATGACCCCGCCAACCCGGCAGATTTTAGTAACGCCGCAAAGATCCTGAAAGAATACACCGACGACCACGATAATGCCGAAGATGCAGGCTTTTTTGAGCCGAACATCAAAGCCCAGCTAAAAGCCACCCTCACCGAGATGTGGAAGGCCGAATTACAGATGCGCCTTTACAAACCACAGGCCGCCCTACCTTTCGCTTACAAAGCGTTGCGATTACTGAAAGATCTGCAACAAAAGTCACGTTCATACGTAGCCAAAACAGCTTACAACCCCGCGCCGCTAAAGCCCGGGAAACGATTGAGTGGCGAACTGGACAAGATCATCCAACCCATAAACAAACAGGAAATAAAAGCCCCGGCAGACCAGTTGGAGGCGCTTAAAAAAGCGGTGAATGTATTGGAAGGTTTAAAGAGCAACCCGGCGCTTAGTCAGGCCGATAACAGGACGCTCCGGTTAGCTAACCAGGAACTAAGTGTGAGGGCATCGGCACAACCCGGCGTTTATTTGTTGGCTTTGAATGCCATGCGCAGGATCTTATCGGCACCAAAGGCAAACCTTGCAGATGTAAATACGGTAGAACGTGCCCTACAAAAAACGCTAAGAGCACTCAAAGCAATGCCATCATCTCAGGGAACTTCCGCGGATATGGGCCTCTCCAAACAGTATTATAAGAACTTAAAACAAGCCAACCGTTAATGCAAGCCAACTGGACATATCTCGTTATCGCGCTGTGCATTGTGCTGGCTTTGGGCTTTGTATGGCAGGAGTACAGGCGTGCCAATAAACGATATGTATGGCTGCGGATGCTGGCGGTGCTTATCGCGATAGCATCATTAGCATGTATTACTTTGCCGATTGCTTACAATGACTCGGTAACAAAATCTGACGAACATAAATCCATTTTGCTCACCGATGGGTTTGATGCGGATAGTATCAAATCTACAGATACCAATTTGGTTACGACAGAGGCTGCAATTAAGAAAGCCTACCCCAAAGCCAAACTCATTAATGGTTTAGATGAGCTGAACAAAACGGATAAGCTGCACATTTATGGTTACGGATTACGTGCAGATGAGTTAGCACAACTGAATAGTCGGCCATTCGTATTTCATCACGCGAAAGCACCATCCGGTATTAATAATGTAAATTGGAACGGCCACCTAAAAGCGGGTGAAGCCCTACATGTGCAGGGCACCTACAACAATCCATCGGCACAAAAAATAAAATTGATTTTAAGTGGATTGAACACGGGTTTAGATTCGGTAATGCTGCCGCCGAATGCACAAACGGAGTTTGACCTAAGCGCCATCCCAAAAACCACAGGTAAGATGGTGTTTAATTTACGTGCCGATACCGCTTTGCAGGGAAGCATCCCCGTTCAAATATCGCCTGTTAAACCGCTAAAAGTTTTAATGCTTTCGGCTTCGCCGGATTTTGAGAGCAAATTTTTAAAGAACTGGCTTACTGAGAATGGCTACTCCGTTGTCCTGCGATCTGCCATTAGTAAAGGCAAATTCAACATCGAATATATTAATATAGCACAATTCAGTCTGGATAAACTATCCACCCAAACGTTGAATAAATTTGATGTAGTAATAGGCGACCTATCAGTTTTAAATGGATTGACCCCGGCAGGAAGCGGTGCGCTTAAACAGGCTGTTGCCGATAATGGGCTTGGACTAATTGTACGTGCGGATAGCACCGGTAAAAGATCATGGCTGCAAGCACAGTTCCTGGTAGACAGGCCTGCGGGTAAAGAACCAGAACCCGCTTTGCTCATCATCAATGGTAAAAAAAGCGCAGGCAAATTGGGTTACGGGCTGGCGCATATTGTTTATCAAAACGGCACCCAGCCCTTGATTAAAACCGCGCAGGAAAAAGTTTTGGCAAGCAGTGCCATATCCGGCTCAGGAAAGGTTGTGTTTACCACATTAAATAATACTTTCAGTTGGATGCTAAGTGGAAATAAGCAGGATTATATGATGTTGTGGTGGGCATTGATTAATAAGGCTGCGCGTAAAGATGATATGAATGAAAGCCAAATTGAATTTATATCCCCACCTTACAAAGGCGAACCTGCTCAACTGCAAATAGCACAGGGTAAAGCAGCCCCCATCACTATCAACAACGAAATCATCGCATCGATACAAAACCCAAATGTACCTTTTGAATACAGCGCGCAATACTGGCCAAAGGCTGCAGGCTGGCAAATTTTGCAGGGTAAAAGCTGGTACGCATTTGCTAATAACGATTGGAGACCAGTACAGGCGGCCAACAAATTATCAGCAACTGAAAAGTATGCCAAGTCGCACGAAATAAGTGGCATTGTAACAAAACAGATACAGCAAAAAGTGCGAATTGATGTTCCGAAAATATATTTTTATATCCTGTTGCTTGCGGCATGTACTTTCCTTTGGGTAGAAACAAAAATCCTCTCCCTGCCCTCTCCAAAGGAGAGGGTTCAAAGAGATTGACAAAAGGCCTCTCCAAAGGAGAGGATTTAGGAGAGGCTATCATTTGAAATTAATTTTTTGGAGGACAAACTTTGAGAAGAAGAGACTTTATTTTTTTAACCGGCGTTGGCGCGGGGGCTATGATGCTGCCGTCGTTAAATGGCTTTGGTAAAAACATTGATGTGCAGCAGGCGCTTGAGGGCGTTGATGTGCGCATCAAAAAAGAACTGGCCGATGTTGGGCTTAACACCGCCAAAAGCGCAGGCGCAAGCTATGCTGATGTGCGCATAGGCCGTTACCTGAACCAGTTTGTAATAACCCGCGAAAACCTCGTAACAAACGTTGCCAATACCGAATCGTATGGTATCGGCATCCGTGTTATTGCCAATGGTTGCTGGGGCTTTGCCGCAACAAACGAGGTAACTAAAGAGGGTATAGCCAAAGCCGCCAAACGTGCCGTTGCCGTTGCCAAGGCTAATGCTAAATTGGGCAGTGCGCCGGTACAACTGGCCCCGCAAAAAGGTTATGGCGAAGTAAGCTGGAAAACACCTATCGAAAAAAACGCCTTTGAGGTGCCTATAAAAGAAAAGGTAGACCTGCTGCTTGGCGCGAATGCCATAGCGATGGGTGGCGGTGCCAACTTTGTAAACTCCACCATATTTGCGGTTAACGAGCAAAAATACTTTGCATCTACAGATGGTTCATACATCGATCAGGATATCCACAGATTATTCCCGTCGTTTAACGTTACCAAGATAGATAGCGCCACAAACTCTTTCCAAACCCGTCGCTCGTTAAGTTCGCCGGTTGGTATGGGTTACGAATACCTGGTGCCGATGGCTTCTGAAACGATTGCCGGGATTACGCCACGCTACAAAAAGCGTTACGATATGATGGAGGATATGAAGTTCGCCACCATACAAGCCGCTGAAAAGATCACCGCCAAAACGGTAGAGCCGGGTAAATATGACCTGGTGCTTGATCCAAGCCACCTTTGGTTAACTATCCACGAATCGGTAGGCCACCCAACCGAACTTGACCGTGTGTTGGGCTACGAAGCCAACTTTGCCGGTACCAGTTTCCTTACTCTGGATAAATGGAAATCGGGCAAGTTTAATTTCGGCAGTAAAAATGTAAACGTAACGGGCGATAAAACCGAAGTTGGTTCGCTTGGTGCGGTTGGTTATGATGATGAAGGCGTTGGTACTAAGAAGTGGGATATCATTAAAGACGGTACGCTGGTAAACTACCAGGCCATCCGCGACCAGGCACATATTATTGGCCTGAAAGAATCGCAGGGATGCTGCTACGCGCAAAGCTGGCAGGATGTACAGTTTCAGCGTATGCCTAACGTATCGTTACAGCCGGGTAAAACGCCGCTTGCGGTTGATGATATGATCAAGAATGTAGAGAAAGGTATCTATATTATTGGTGATGGGTCGTTCTCAATTGATCAGCAACGTTATAACTTCCAGTTTGGCGGGCAACTGTTCTACGAGATAAAACAAGGTAAAATAGTAGGTATGCTTAATGATGTGGCTTACCAGGCCAATACCCAGGAGTTCTGGAACTCGTGCAACGCGGTTTGCGATGAGCGCGATTACCGCCTTGGTGGTTCGTTTAATGATGGTAAGGGCCAGCCGAGCCAGAGCAGCGCAGTATCGCACGGGTCGTCAACAGCAAGGTTTAACGGTGTTAATGTAATTAACACAAAAAGAAAGATCGGATAACATATGCCTATATATACAAAAGAACAAGCACAGGCTTTATTAAAGAAAGTGCTTAGCTATTCAAAAGCCGACGAGTGTGAAGTAGGCCTTAGCGGCAGCGAGGGCGGTAACGTACGTTATGCGTTAAACGCGGTTTCAACAGCCGGCGATATCAGCACGGTTGGGCTTAGCGTAACCTCTGTTTATGGCAAAAAAGCAGGTTCGGCAACTATCGATCAGTTTGATGATGCCTCTTTAGCGCGCGTTGTACGCCGGTCGGAAGAGTTGGCACAGCTTGCTCCCGAAAATTCGGAGTACATGCCGATGCTTGGCCAAAGCGAGTTTAAAGAAGCCATCACTTATAACGCCAATACCGCCGCCATGACGCCCGAAAGCCGTGCCGAAATGGTGGGCAAAAGCTTACAGGTAACCAAAGAAGCTAAACTGTTCG
The DNA here is from genome assembly GCF_034345625.1 of Mucilaginibacter sp. 5C4. NCBI lineage: Bacteria > Pseudomonadati > Bacteroidota > Sphingobacteriia > Sphingobacteriales > Sphingobacteriaceae > Mucilaginibacter > Mucilaginibacter sp. 5C4. The sequence goes on from NZ_CP133775.1 coordinate 1,041,673, forward strand.
CGGCAGGTTTCCTTGAAAATTCAAGCGGGTTTAACTCTGTAATGAACTCAAAAGGCTTGTTCGCTTACAATAAAAGCAGCGATGTTACCTTTTCGGTTACTACCCGTAACGAAGGCGGTACCACATCCGGTTACGCAGCGCGTGGCTTTACCGATGTAGCTAAACTGGATACGGCCTCTGCAACCCGCGTAGCTTGCATGAAGGCCAATGCATCTGTTGGTGCAAGGGCTATTGAGCCCGGAAAATACACCGTGATATTAGAGCCCGTGGCGGCAACCTATATGCTGGAAAATATGTTCCGTTTTGACGCGCGCAGCGCGGAGGAAGGCCGTAGCTTCCTGAGTAAAAAAGGTGGCGGTACCCGTTTGGGAGAGCAACTGGTTGACCCTAAAGTTACCATCTACTCCGATCCATTTAATACTGATTTGCCCGGCTCAACCTGGGGTGGCGATGGTTTGCCAAGAAAGAAAACATTGTGGATTGATAAAGGTGTGGTGAAAAATTTATCGTACTCGCGCTTTTGGGCGCAAAAGAAAGGCGTGCAACCTATCCCCGGCCCAAGCAATATTATTATGGAGGGCGGCACGCAAAGCCTGGAGGAGCTAATAAAAGGTACCGAGAAAGGCATCCTGGTTTCGAGGTTATGGTACATCCGCATGGTGGACCCGCAATCGCTACTGTTAACAGGGCTTACCCGTGATGGTACGTTTTATATCGAGAACGGTAAGATCATGTTCCCGGTAAAAAACTTCAGGTTTAACGAGAGCCCGGTAATTATGCTGAACAACCTCGAAGCCCTTGGCAAGCAGGAACGCAGCATCAGCGTAGAAAGCTACCGTAGCTACCTTATCCCACCAATGAAGATCAGGGACTTTACATTTAGTTCACTGTCAGACGCGGTGTAGTCACCAATAAAATATCAAACGCCATTGCCAAAAGCAGTGGCGTTTTTGTTTCTTTGTAGCCCCAAAACTTTTATCATGCAAATCTTCCGGGTCAGTAATTCTACATTATCATCAAAGTACGTTGATTTATTTTTGCAGGACAAATATGGGTTTAGCGCAACTGCTACTTACAAAGGGTGGAGTACACGCCAAAGGTTATATTGCAGGATCCATTGGAGTATCTCAAGGAATTTCTGCCTGCCGACAGCGAGGAAATGCAATGGATGTTATCAACCCAAAAGTTTCTATTGGACGAATTGGGAAAAGCAGATAAATCGCAACTAAGAATAGGCGCTACCCACATGGATATTAGGTTCGATAATTTCAACATCACCAAAGAGGGGCAGATCAACTTATTCGATTTTGATTTCTGCGGGAATGGCTGGCTGTGTTACGATATTGCTTACTATATTTTGCAATTGAATAGTACGGAGAAGGTGGAAGCCGAACGCACGGAAAAACTGAATAACTTTTTAACCGGCTATGAAAGTGTTATTACAATAACTGATGAAGAAAATCGCTTGCTGCCTGTGTTAGGAGTAAGCATGTATTTCTTTTATCTTAGCATTCAGGCGCAGCGGTTTGATAATTGGTCGAATGTGTTTTTTAACAAAACCTATTTGAAACGATTTATTAATCTGCTTGTAAAAAAATACTTCGACGAAAACGTTGTTACCACAAATACTGTTAACCCATCATGACAAATACAATAAAAATTGGCTGGATAGGCCTTGGCCTAATGGGCAACCCTATGTCGCAGCAATTGTTAAAGGCAGGTTATCCGGTAACGGTTTATAATCGCCATAAAAATAAAGAGGCCGAACTAAAGGAGCAAGGCGCCACCACTGCATCAACCCCCAAAGAACTTTTGCAACAGACGGGTGTGGTGATCATTATGGTGACCGACGATAAGGCTATCCGCGAAATATTTACAGGCGAAGATGGTTTGTTAAAGGCTGATGTTAACGGTAAAGTAATCATCAATATGAGCACCGTATCTCCCGCTATCAGTAAAGAAATGGCTGAATTGTGTAAAGCGCAGGGTTTGGATTATTTAGATGCACCGGTATCCGGCAGTGTTAAACAAGCTGAAACCGCGCAATTGGTTATCATGGTCGGCGGAGATGCTGAAGTATTTGAGAAAGTAAAACCAGTTTTAGAAACCATTGGTAAATTAGCGGTTAACGTTGGTGAAGTTGGCGCGGGTAATGCGGCCAAACTTGCTATCAATACTTTATTGAGCTTTTATACCCAGGGCTTAGCCGAGGCGGTTATCCTTGCCAAAAACAATGGGATAAAACCCGAAATTTTATTGAACCTGATAGGGAATGCCGCCATTGCCAATCCATACACAAAAATAAAAGGCGACGCTATTGTAAACGATAATTTTAAAGCGGCATTCAGCCTTAAAAATATTGTGAAAGATTTGAAACTATCGCGGGATATTGGATTAACCACCCCATTAGGTGAAGCGGCATTAAAAACATTTGAAGCGGCCAGCGAAAATTTTGGCGACGAAGATCTTATCTCTATATATAAATATCTGGATAGCGCTAAGTAACTATTCCCGCTTCTTTTTTAGGCTGTAGGCAGGTTTGTTAGACTGAATTTTATCGGCATTATCATAAAGGCTTAAGGTGCGTTTATTAATGATGAATGAATATGCCTTTTGATCTTTAGCGTTCAGGTTAAAAATAATCTCGTCGTGGCTGTGTTGTGGGTCGGCAATATGGTCGTTTTGTACGAAGTAGGTCGTAAGCCCCGGTAAACCGGTTACTTTTCCGTTGTCGTTAAATTTGGCAATTATCTTTTTGCCTACAGCGTCCGTGCCTTCGTAATTGCCGGATAGGATGGCCTGGTTGATCATCAGGTTCATGCCTTCGGTTAAGCCACCTGCAGGTTTGCTTTGCATAGCTTTAATGTATTGTGCGGTATTAGTTTCTTTAGTTTGGTTGTTGTAACTGTAGATAATTAGCGTGGTATCACCATTTTTTACCTTATAGCTTAACTCATCGTCGCCAAGTTCGATAGTAGTAGTGTTTTTACCAGCCTGGAATCTTAATGCTGAGTTAGTGCCTTCATGGTTGTTTATTACAACGGGTACTATAATGCTATCACCCTTTAGCTGTGCCGTATCAATATACATTACTGTGATGCCCGTGCCTTTTTCAACAGCCTCCAGCGGCGATTTGCTTTTCTTTACTTTTTTAACGTAATCCTTTTTCACCCACACGCCACTGATCAGCGGTTTAAACTGGTGTATCAAATCCTGGGACTGGTCCAGTCGGCCGGCCAAGGTTGTATCCTGGTCGGTATCACCTGTTTTACTTTTGCACGATAGGAAAATACTGAGTATAAGCGGGAGATAGAAGATCCTTTTCATGTAGACGTGTTAATAAACCCAAGATAGGGAATTATAGGCCTATTGTTGTCTAAATGACACAATAAGTTTCTTATTAATTATTAAAAATATTTGTCTTTAATCTTTTCGGCAGGTATATAGCTTATGTCGTTATTGATTTCTTCATGAAGCATTTTATCAATCATAGCTTTATAATTATCAGTTAGACATGATGCTAAATGGGTTTGATTTTCGATGTATTTCTTTTCATCCATGAATTAAATTTAAGAAAATAACTTTACAACCTGCCAACATAAACAACCTTAAACCTTCAAACTTCTTTCGTATTTTTGCATCTCATTAATTCCATCCCTGCATGAATGCTGATGCTGTGAAAATGCTGCAAGGCCGTTATTGTAACTCATTAACAAACTATTCCCGTTTTGTAACCCGCGAGGTTGCTATTGGCGATGTGCCAATGGGCGGCAATAATCCTATCCGCATACAAAGCATGACCACTACCGATACCATGGACACCATGGGTACGGTTGAGCAAACCATCCGCATGGTTGATGCCGGCTGCGAGTACGTGCGTATTACCGCGCCCAGCATTAAGGAAGCAAATAACCTTGCCGAGATAAAAAAACAACTGCGTCAACGCGGGTACAACGTGCCGTTAGTTGCAGATATCCACTTTACCCCGAACGCTGCCGAGGTAGCCGCACGTATTGTTGAAAAAGTACGCGTGAACCCCGGCAACTACGCCGATAAAAAGAAATTCGATACTTTAGATTATACCGACCTTGAGTACAAGGGCGAGTTGGAACGTATCTTTCAAAAGTTTACCCCGCTGGTAAATATTTGTAAAGAATATGGCACTGCCATGCGTATTGGTACCAACCACGGCTCGCTGAGCGACCGTATCATGAGCCGTTATGGCGATACCCCGCAGGGGATGGTAGAGAGTGCGATGGAGTTCATCCGCATGTGCGAAATATTGGGTTATTATAGCCTTGTAGTGAGCATGAAGAGCAGCAACCCGCAGGTAATGGTACAGGCTTACCGCTTGCTGGTACAAACCATGGTGGCCGAAGGTATGAACTACCCGCTGCACCTCGGCGTAACCGAAGCCGGCGACGGCGAGGATGGCCGTATTAAATCTGCCGTAGGTATCGGTACCTTATTGGAAGATGGCCTGGGCGATACCGTGCGCGTGTCCCTAACCGAAGAACCCGAAGCAGAAGCACCCGTGGCTATTGCGCTGGTGAAGAGATATACTGAGCGAAGCCTCACCCCAAACCCCTCTCCGGGGGAGAGGGGCTTAAAAAAAGTCTCCCCAACCGGGGGAGATTCAGAGGGGGCTCACTCCCCCTACGAATACAAAAAACGCGAAACCTATGAGGCTAATGCCTTTATAGGCGGGCACATGGTGCCAAGGGTCGTTGTAGATCTGTCTGCCGCTAACTTAAAAGCCCCCGCGGTGATGAATGATGCAGGTTACCTCTACTCAGCACTGCTGGATAAATACAATATGGCCGAGCAATCGGTAGATTTTGTTTATCTGGCTGATAACTTGCCGTCGTTTACCCTGCCGGGAAATTTAAAGCAGCTGTACAATTATACAACCTGGCAAAAGCTGGCTAATAAAATGCTTTGTCACCCGGTGTTTACGCTGGATGAATATGTAGGTGATGGTACCGACCGTACATCTGCGCTAAACCTTGTACGCATAAAAAAAGCCGATCTGGACAGCGAAGCATTTGGTTTGATCCCGCTTGATAAAAGCTTAGTTTTCGTACTGGAAACAACCGAACATCACGGCATGGCCGATCAACGCGCGTTTTTCCTGAAATTACAGGCATTGGAATTGGATGTGCCGGTGATCATCAAGCGTAGCTACGCTTTTGATACGGAGGATTTAGAACTTAAGACACAGAACTTACAACTATATGCCGGTACCGACTTGGGCGCTTTATTAGTTGATGGCTTTGGCGATGGCATCTGGATAGATGCGCCGCAGGTGCCCACTAATATTATTACTTCTACCGCTTTTGGGATACTGCAGGCAACCCGCTCGCGCATTTCCAAAACAGAATATATTTCCTGCCCAAGCTGCGGCCGTACCCTGTTTGACCTGATGGTAACCACCCAGATGATCCGCAGCAGGACGAGCCATTTGAAGGGATTAAAGATCGGTATCATGGGCTGTATCGTAAACGGCCCCGGCGAAATGGCCGATGCCGATTACGGTTACGTGGGCTCGGGTACGGATAAAGTTACCCTGTATCGCGGCCAGCAAGCGGTAAAAAAGAATATCAGTTCTGCCAACGCGCTTGATGAGCTTATTGACATTATTAAAGTTGATGGTAACTGGATAGAGCCTGCGGAATAAAGTGATGAGAAAGAAGATTACGGTTTTTTTACTGATGTTTGTTGTCCTTAAATCCTTTGGGCAACAGGGCGATTTTGATAAAGGACTTATAGCGTTCGGCTCAAAAAATTTTAAGGAAGCAATTTCGAAATTAAGGCCTTTTGCCGAGAAAGGTAACTGCATAGCTCAATTTGCTGTAGGTTTTTCTTATATGTATTCTGCTGATAGCCAAAATGATACAACCGCCCGCCACTGGTTGCTTATGGCTGCGGAACAGAAACAATCCGCAGCAATGGGGCCTTTAGCGGCAAACTACTTTGGTTCAATAGCTGAAGATGCCAACGTTAAAGCTTATATGTGGGCAATGCTTGCAGCAGAGTACGATGCAAGGCAAAAATTCACAACAACACGTGTTCTAATAAAAAGCTATTTGAAACCCGGAGAATTGCAAAAAGCAGAAGCCATCATTAAAATTTACAAGGATAAGTGGAAGGATACTCCAGATTGCAAATAACATTTTTGTAGCGGAAAGAACTTTTGAAAACGATCTTAATTGCCTTGGGAAATTAAGATATATCTTCTTTTACCTATCAGATTTTCACTTTAAACACCTGCCAACCTGTCACCGAAAGGTAAGTTAGACTGACGGTTTGTAAGTTAACTGACACCCTACCATTATTTTTTCTGCCAAATGCATATTGGCACAGGCATTGATAAATAGGTGTGGAAGCATTTATTATCAAGAAAAAAAAATCATAATATGTCTAAAATAATTGGAATTGACTTAGGAACAACAAACTCCTGCGTATCAGTAATGGAAGGTAACGAACCTGTAGTTATTGCTAACAGCGAGGGAAAACGTACTACGCCTTCTGTTGTAGCTTTTGTTAACGACGGTGAGCGTAAAGTGGGCGACCCGGCAAAACGCCAGGCCATTACAAACCCAACAAAAACTATTTATTCTATCAAGCGCTTTATGGGTAACAACTTCAACGAAGTTACTACTGAAGTTGGCCGTGTACCTTACAAAGTAGTTAAAGGCGACAACAACACCCCTCGTGTTGAAATTGGCGACCGTAAATATACTCCTCAGGAGATCTCTGCTATCATTCTTCAAAAAATGAAGAAAACGGCTGAAGATTTCTTAGGCCACGAAGTTACCGAAGCGGTTATTACCGTTCCTGCATACTTTAACGATGCACAACGCCAGGCAACTAAAGAAGCTGGTGAAATTGCAGGTTTAAAAGTTCGCCGTATCATTAACGAGCCTACTGCTGCTGCCCTAGCCTACGGTTTGGACAAAGCACATAAGGACATGAAGATAGCGGTATTTGACTGTGGTGGTGGTACGCATGACGTATCTGTACTGGAGTTAGGTGATGGCGTGTTCGAAGTGAAATCTACCGATGGTGATACTCACTTAGGTGGTGACGATTTTGACCAGGTTATTATCGACTGGATGGCAGACGAATTTAAAAGCGACGAAGGTGTTGACTTGCGTAAAGACCCAATGGCTTTGCAACGTTTAAAAGAATCTGCAGAGAAAGCTAAGATCGAATTATCAAGCTCTACTCAAACAGAGATCAACCTGCCATATATTACTGCTGGTGCCGAAGGCCCTAAGCACTTGGTTAAAACTTTAAGCCGTGCTAAATTTGAGCAATTGGCTGATAGCTTGATCAAACGTACTATTGAGCCTTGCCGTACTGCTTTGAAAAACGCAGGTTACAGCACTTCAGATATCGACGAAGTTATCCTGGTAGGTGGTTCAACTCGTATCCCGGCTATACAGGATGCAGTACAAAAATTCTTTGGCAAAGCGCCGTCAAAAGGTGTTAACCCTGATGAAGTTGTTGCCATTGGTGCAGCTATACAGGGTGGTGTGTTAACCGGCGAGGTTAAAGATGTATTGTTGTTAGATGTTACCCCGTTATCATTAGGTATCGAAACTATGGGTGGTGTAATGACAAAACTGATCGAGTCGAACACAACTATTCCTACTAAAAAATCAGAAACATTCTCTACAGCGTCAGATAGCCAGCCATCTGTTGAGATCCACATACTACAGGGCGAGCGCCCAATGGCAGCGGGTAACCGTACCATAGGCCGTTTCCACCTGGATGGTATACCTCCTGCACCTCGTGGTGTGCCTCAGGTTGAAGTAACATTCGACATTGACGCGAACGGTATATTACATGTATCTGCAAAAGATAAAGCTACCGGTAAAGAGCAAAAGATCCGTATCGAAGCATCATCTGGTTTAACCGATGCCGAGATCAAAAGGATGAAAGACGAAGCTGAAGCTAATGCTGAATCGGATCAAAAAGCAAAAGAAGAAGTTGAAAAACTGAACTCTGCTGATGCCCTGATCTTTTCTACCGAGAAACAATTGAAAGAGTATGGTGATAAGATCCCTGCCGATAAAAAAGGCGCTATCGAAGCCGGCTTAGAAAAATTGAAAACAGCTTACGTTGCTAAAGACCTTGCTGCTATTGAGCCAGCACAGGAAGAGTTAAACGCTGCATGGACTGCTGCATCTGAAGATATGTACAAAGCATCTGCCGAAGGCGGACAACAGCCGGGTGCTGACGCAGGTCAGCCTGCAGGTGGCAAACCGGAAGGTAATGCTGACAATGTAACAGATGTTGACTTCGAAGAAGTAAAATAATCAGCCCGATATATAAACAAAAAGGCCCCGAATTTCGGGGCCTTTTTTGTTGGTGTAGATTGTCAGTCTGAGCTTGTCGAAGACTTATCCGCCCTGTATAGTTTGGTAATGGTTCGACAAGCCCACCATGACATAATTAAAATAAGAAAGGCCATCCGTTAGCTAACGGATGGCCTTTCTATATAAAGTCTTTTATCTTAAGATATCAAATTATTTACCTTATCAACCAACTCAGTTAAATCGAATGGTTTGTTAATGATTGCGTCGCAACCATAGGCGTAAAGGTCGGCCTCGTGGTTAATATATGCTGAGAATATAATAACAGGTACATTACCAAATTTGGGGTGTGCTTTAATACTACGGCAAAGTTCGCCGCCGTTTTGGCCCGCTACGCGATAATCAAGAATAACCAGGTCGGGTTTAAATTCTTCAACAAAGGGCATAACATTTTCGCTCGCCCCGGTGCTTTTTACATCGAAGTTTTCGTACGTAAGCGTTTCATGAACAATGTCCAGAATATCCTGATTGTCGTCCAATACTAAAATGCGCTTCACCATAACCAATGAGTAACTAAATTAAAAAGTAAGTAAAGATATTAAAGTAAGATGAAAAATATATGAAGGCAGTATCTTGGTACGGAAACGTAGCTTAATAATATCTGGTAATTGATCAGCTATGAGCCAAATGTAAGACATTTATTTATATTAAAAAAAATAGTATAGCTATAGTTTTAAAAATAAATTATGTTATAAAATAAGATAATGAGTTGCTTGCCATGTATATGTAGAAAAAATACAGGCACAAAAAAGCCCCCGTTGATAAAACGGGGGCTTTAAATATGATTAATAAGGATATGCCTTACCTGGATGGTTGCGTTTCCATGCGCCGCGGCGTTCCAGCCATGCGGCGTGTTTTCTTTTCTCTTCGCGTTTACGGGCTTCGTTACCAATAATGTAACCACCACCTGCACCAATAGCACCACCAATTACGGCGCCACCAACGCTTTTACCTATAAGGGCACCTGCAACAGCACCACCCGCACCACCAATAATGGCGCCTTTACCTTGTTTACTTATTCCTTTACTCTCTTGCGCCTGGGCACTAAAATTAACAGTTGTGGTTAATGATAGTAACAAGCCTCCATATATGATCAATCTTTTCATGGTATGTATCTTTATAAATATGAAAAACTTTAACAAATAGCAAGCCAGTAAAGCTTACATATTAATAGAGCCGTAAAAATGCCAATGGTTTAAAATTTATTTTAAAAAATTAAGTATCGCTGCCGAAAACTGTATAGTATTGCCTGCACTGTTATGGTTACCGGGTACGGTAACGAACTTAGAACCAAGTATCATTTTCTGTAAAACGGTGACATCGCCGTTGGTGGTATCTTCTGTCCCGTCTATCAATAGCACCGGTATTTTAACCGCCGCAAGCTCTTTAGGGCTGGTGCTTGGCTGGTTTTTTTGCTGGTAGGCCAGGGCAAGGTTATCAAACTTGTTTTTATGGATCCAAACCATCATCTCATCCACATCATGCATGGTGGTATCGCCCATTAAAGCTTTATAAGCGTGGATTCGTCGAGGCCATTCGGGGTTGGTGTAATCGGCACCCATACCACCCATTACGGCCTTGTTAATGCGTTTATCAAGCACAATCAGGCGCGACGTAATGATAGACCCGCGCGAGTACCCCACAACGCTATATCTCTTAAGACCGAGGCTGGTTGCCAATGCCATTACATCCTTGGCTTCTGCATCGTTGCTGTATCCCGCGTCGGTGTGGGGCTTGCCGGAAAGGCCGTTACCGCGTTGGTCCAGTATAATTACCTGGTAACCCGCGTCAATCAATGCCGGGTAAAGTGAGCCATGCTTCCAACCCTGGCTGGTGCCGGTAAAGCCATGCAACAATATCACCGGGAAGCCTGTGCCTTTTACCTCGTAATAGATCTTTGTTCTGTCGAAGGACGTGAACAATTTACCCTCCGGGTTTTGGGCGTGCAGGTTAACGCTGCAAACAATGGTTAAAATAAGTGCTGATAAGATCCTCTTCATAACATTAAACAAACAGGTTTAAAATTAAAACACCACCCAGGCCTATTACAGATACTAAACTTTCCATCACCGACCATGATTTGAAGGTGTCCTTTATACTCAGGTTAAAATACTCCTTAAATAACCAAAAGCCTGAATCATTTACATGCGAAAACGCCAAACTTCCTGCACCGATAGATAAGACCATTAAATTAGGATTTACATGTTCGCTAACTACCAATGATGATACTATGCCGGCGGCAGTTAGCCCCGCAACAGTAGCCGAACCTAAACTTACGCGGATAATAGCAGCTATTACCCAACCTAAAACAAGCGGCGGCATATTAAAGGATTTTAAGCTATCGGCAATTTCGTTGCTTACTCCGCTGGTGGTTAGCACCTCTTTAAAGGCTCCCGACCCGGCGATGATTAGCAGGATCAGCGATATATCTTTTACGGCATCCACATAATTAACGCCTAACTCGCTCATATTGCGGCCTTGTTTTATACCAAGCGTATAAGTAGCTACGATAAGCGCTATCAGCATAACAATAGAAGGGTCGCCAAGGAAAGCCATCACTTTTAAGGCTTTTTCATTTGTAACACCCAAATATGGGAAGAAAGCCGTAAGCATCAGTAACATCACCGGCAGCAGCGCGGTAAAAAAACTGATAAAGCCGCTTGGTAGTTTATCGGCAGGCATCTCTTCGGCACGGAAGGTTGCCAATGGTTCTGATGGGATCTTTTTTAGAAAACTCGCGAATACAGGCCCGGCAAGTATAATTGTTGGTATAGCGATGCAAAGACCATACACAAATGTAGTAGCCATATTTGCATGGAATAAAGCTACCAATGCCGATGGCGATGGGTGCGGAGGTAAAAAGCCGTGCGTAACAGACAGCGACGCAATCATAGGCAGGCCTATCCAAACGGCGGGTAGCTTGTACTTATACACTACAGAAAATATGAGCGGTACCATCAGCACAAAGCCTATCCCGTAAAACAGGGGGATGCCTATGATGAACCCTGCTGCCACCAATGCCCACTGAATGTATTTTTGCCCAACGGCATTAACCAGTACTTCGGCAATTTTTTGGGCGGCGCCACTTGCGGCAACCAGTTTACCCAGCATGGCCCCAAGGCATATAATAATAAGCAGGCTTCCCAGTATATCGCCAATGCCTTTTTGTACCGATGCGGTTACTTTATTGATAGGTATACCCAACATTAAACCCGCGGTGATGGATACCAGCAGGAACGCCAAAAAAGGGTTTAGCTTAGCCCAGCTAACCAGTAATATGAGCAGTACTATACAGAACAGTATAACCAGCATTATTTTATATTAAGGTTTATAAATGCATTGCTTGCCGGCGGGGCCGGTGCAACTAAAGTAGTAATTATATTAATTGTATGGTGTTAAGTGTTCATCTTTCATAACAATATCAGTTAAGGGTTTGGTAGTAAACTATTTTACAATTGCCTTACCCCGTTCACTCAATTAAACTTCGTTTATTTGCAGGGATGACAAGCCAACGCTATTTTTTCCTGATCCTGATATTAGGCTCGCTTACCGCACTCGCGCCTTTCTCCATAGATATGTATTTGCCGGGTTTCCCGGATATTGCAAAATCCTTGCATACCAGTACCGAGAATGTGGCATTGTCGCTTTCCAGCTTTTTTATCGGGATCTCTGCCGGGCAGTTGCTTTATGGGCCGCTGTTGGATAAATACGGGCGTAAACCACCTTTGTATTTTGGTTTGGCATTATACATTGTAGCGTCAATAGGTTGTTACTTTTCGGCAAGTATCGAGATGCTTATCGCTATGCGGTTTATCCAGGCCATTGGCGGTTGCGCGGCATCGGTAGCATCTATCACTATGGTGCGCGATATTTTCCCGGTGAAGGATAACGCCAAGGTTTTTGCCCTGCTGATATTGGTTTTGGGTGCATCGCCCATGATAGCGCCTACAGTTGGCGGGTATGTGACAACCGCTTTTGGCTGGCAATTGATTTTTCTTATCCTGGCGGTTATCGCCGTGCTGATAAGCCTTGCGGTTATCTTCTTTTTGCCGGAGAGTTATAAGCCCGATCCAACATACTCCCTTAAGCCAAAGCCCATCATCAATGGCTTTATAACCGTTATTAAAACACCGCAGTTTTATACTTATGCCATTAGTGGGGGTGTAGCCTTTTCGGGGTTGTTCGCTTATATCTCCTCGTCGCCATTGGTATTTATGGAAGTATTTAACGTGAGCAGCAAAGTTTACGGATGGATCTTCGCTATCCTTTCGGTAGGTTTTATTGGTTCCAGCCAGGTAAATAGTTTACTGGTTAAAAAATACAAAAGCGCGCAAATAGTTAATGCCGCGCTTATTGCAATGGTAATTATTTCGGCTTTATTCGTTGTTGGATCTGTGCAAAACATACTTGGGCTTGTGGGCACCATTGCCATGATATTTTTGGTATTGTGCTGCGTAGGCATTACCAGCCCAAATACATCGGCGTTAGCCTTAGCGCCATTTGAGAAAAACGCGGGTACGGCATCAGCCCTTTTAGGCGCATTCCAAATGTGCATAGGGTCGGTTGTATCTGTAGGGATCAGTTTGTTCAAAAGTCAATCTTCTATACCCATGTCGGCTATTATGCTGGCGGCATCGTCACTGGCCTTATTTATCGTACTAATAGGCCGCCGAAATATCAATGAGAGGGTTGAGTGCACCGGCGGGTCCTTTGCCGCACACTAAACTTTTTTAACAGTAGCGTTATTTTAATAGTGCATATTTTAAAATATTGCCTACAATTATGAACAGCATCGTACCATACTAAAATGGGACGTTTTGTAACAAAAGCTGCATAATAAGCTAAAAGATATTCCTGTATGGAATAATACTTTAGTGTGGCATTAGCCTTGCAAACAGCACGATAATAAAAACTAACAGTTGTATTATTTACAACTTTTGGTTGTGTTGATACAAGATTATACGAAAAGCCCCCCTCATGATTGCCGGTGTAAAAAAAATATCTATCCTACGTTATGCCTTAATTGTAATGCTCATAGTAGTGTTGTTTGGCAGCGCATTTTATTTATACCTGCATTATAACAAGGCCGAAAAACTGCGCGGAAATTTCCAGCAGATGGTAAACGCGCGCGAAAACTCATCCCTTATAGATAGCTGTATTGTTGAACTTTATAGTGCCGATAACAGCAGCCGTATGTATGCCCTTACCGGGCGCAAATGGTATTCAAACGAGTTTGCAAGGCAGATCAAGAATGTACGCGGAATTATTACGGCCATCAATTCTAACGATAAAAAATCCGCTAATTTATCTGGTGATGACGAACTGGGAAACTTGGTTAGCGAGAAGAAGTTAAAAACCGATAGCTATATTAAACTGATGGCTTTATCTGATAGCCTGATGCGGTCGGCTAAAAAGATAAATGAGGCTTTAAAGGATAAGGACAATAAGATAATACAACAACCTGTAGTAAGGCGTATAAAAACGCAGGTACGCATAGATACTGTTAAAACGGTGGCCATTGCCAAAACGCCTGAGCAAAAAAAGAAGTTATTTGGTCGCCTGTTTTCTGTTTTCGATAAAAAGAAAAAAGAAGAGGGTAATAAACTTGTGCTGTTAACAAGGCGTACGGATACCATTATTACCACCATGACAGCCAGCCCTAAAGTGGCACAGGCCTACAATAAATATTACACTAAAATATACGATGCCAACAATAAGTTGCGTGCCAACGAGCGCGAGATGCTGGAGATAAACAACCGTTTAATTAGCCAGATCATTGGTAGTCTTAAAAAGTACAAAGTGGCTGAGCAGCAATACATAGTGGGTAGCCGGGAAGAGATGAACAGCAACCTTTCTACCGTATTGTACGAGTTTAAAAGGTTATCGGGCATTATGTTTCTGCTGCTTACTACGGTTGTAGTTATTATACTTTATAACATCTGGAAGATCTTCCGTAACGAGGAGGAATTGGTTGTTTATACCGAGATGGCCGAAAAACACGTGCAATCTAAAAGCCGCTTTTTAGCCAGCATGAGCCACGAGATCCGTACACCTTTGAACTCTATTATCGGTTTCTCGGAACAGCTAACACAAAGTAACTTAACTGCAACACAAACCGAGCAAAGCAACGCCATCCGCAGCTCGTCAAAAATGCTGCTGGAGGTTGTTAATGAGATCCTGGATTTCTCAAAGTACGAAACCGGTAAAATGAATTTCGAGACTTCGCCCTTTAGTCCGTTTAAGGCAATACAGGAAATTGCCACCAGTATGCAGGTGCAAGCAGGTAAAAAGAATATTGCCTTAAAGCACGATATAAACTTCGTCAAAGACTTTTGCTTTAACGGCGATTGTTTTAGGTTGAAGCAAGTAATTATGAACCTGGTAGGTAATGCCATTAAATTTACCACCATTGGCGAGGTTGCCATTACTGCGTTTTTAACTGAAGGCAAACCCGGCCAGCAGATCTTGAATGTGCAAGTGCGAGATACCGGCTTGGGTATCGATAAAGAGCATTTACCGCTACTATTTGAAGAGTTCTCGCAGGTGGCATCGGCACAAAAAACAGCTAATTATAGCGGTACGGGGCTTGGCCTCGCCATCTGTAAAAAAATCATTGAGTTACAAGGCGGCAGTATCAAAGTAACCAGTAAAGTAGGCAAAGGGTCGGTATTTAACTTTAAGCTGCCAATGGATGTTGCAGAAAAGGGGGCATGTGTTAAGCAACAAGAAGTTGTAGCCCAGTTTGACCCCAAACAGTTTGTTGCAGGCCGACACGTATTGATAGCTGAGGATAACAAACTAAATGTATTACTGGTAAGTACCATTCTTAAAAAATGGAAGATAAGCTTTGATATTGCCTATAACGGCCGCGAAGCGCTGCAGCTTTTTGAAGATAAACATTACGACATTGTACTTACAGATATTGAAATGCCGGAAATGGGTGGTATAGAACTTACCCAGGTTATCCGTACCAACGGCAATACTAAAAAAGGCGAAGTGCCTATTTTAGCCCTTACCGCTAACGTACTTAAAGAGGACAGGGACAAGTATTTGTCTGTAGGGATGAGTGGTGTGGTATTAAAACCATTTTCTGAACAAAACCTGATAGATAACGTTGCCGCCGCTTTGCAAAAAAAAAGTGAATTAGTAGGATAATAGATTTGCTACAACTGCAGCTTTTGGTAAATAACAAGTGTAATTGTTTTCTTTAATAATTACCGTTATGTTTATTACCGTAATTACACGGTTATCATCATGAGAAAAACCCTACTTTTTATCCTCCTGTGCTGGCATGCAAACTCATTTGCACAAAATGCGGCCGGCTTAACCATCAGCAGCAATACCGGGCAAACTATTAGCAGGCATATCTACGGCCAGTTTGCCGAACATTTAGGCCGGGGCATTTATGATGGTTTTTGGGTTGATAAAAACCTGCCGGTAAAAAAGCAGGACAGGATACGCCTGGATGTAGTTAACGCTTTACGGAAAATAAAGATCCCTAACCTGCGCTGGCCGGGTGGCTGCTTTGCCGATGAATATCATTGGCGCGATGGTATTGGCCCCAGTATGCAAAGGCCTAAAATGGTTAATACCAATTGGGGTGGTGTAACCGAAGACAATAGCTTGGGCACACATGAATTTTTAGCACTTTGTAAGCTGCTTGACACCGAGCCATACATTGCCGGTAATGTTGGCAGCGGCACGGTAGAAGAGATGGCTAAATGGGTAGAGTATCTAAACTCGGGCAGTAGCAGCACAGTTGCTAAAATGCGTGCCCAAAATGGCCATCCCGAACCTTTTAAAGTTAGCTTTTGGGGCGTAGGTAACGAAAGCTGGGGCTGTGGCGGCGAAATGACCCCTGAATTTTATGCCGGCCAGTTTAGGCGGTATGCTACATATGCAAGGGATTACCCGGGTACACCGCTAAAAAAGATTGCCAGCGGCGCAAATTCCTTTGATTATAATTGGACGGAAGTATGCATGAAAAATATCCCTCTTAATATGATGTGGGGGTTATCGTTACATTACTATACCATACCTACCGGTAACTGGGGCAAAAAAGGGTCGGCAACCAGTTTTACCGAGCAGGAGTATTTTAATACCATGGTAAGCTGCCTTAAAATGGAAGAACTGGTTAATAAACATTCGGCCATAATGGATAAGTATGACCCGGATAAAAAAGTGGCGCTGGTAGTTGATGAGTGGGGGATTTGGACCGACCCCGAACCGGGCACCAACCCCGGGTTTTTATACCAGCAAAACAGCCTGCGCGACGCGTTGATAGCCGCAACTACTTTAAATATATTTAACAACCACTGCGATAGGGTAAAAATGGCCGAACTGGCCCAAACAGTTAACGTACTGCAGGCATTGATCCTTACCGATAAAGCTAAGATGCTGCTAACACCCACATACCATGTATTTGATATGTACAAAGTGCACCAGGATGCTAAGTATTTAGCCATAAACCTAAAATCGCCGTATTATGATGTTAACGGCAAAAACATCCCGGCCATAAACGTTTCCGCTTCGCAGGATGCTACAGGGAAAATCCATATATCTTTAGTTAACGTTGATATGAACAAAGCGGTTAGCATTAGCACACAGTTAAAAGATCTCAAATGGTCGGCAGTAACCGGTGAGATACTTACCTCTGCTAACATTACAGATGTAAATACCTTTCAGCAGCCTTCTAAATTGCACATCAACAATTTTACCGGTGCAAAAAAAGACGGGGATGACCTTAAGGTAACTATCCCGGCAAAATCAGTGGTGATGTTAGAACTTAAGTAGATTTTTTCGCGGCTTTATTTGTTTTTCGCTCCGCTTTTTTCACCTCGTCTTTTTCGCTCAACGGCATTTCTGTTTCCAGATTGTTATTACCGGGTGATGGTGATTTTGCGATGGCCTTTTTTGCGGCGGCCGGTCTGCCTTGTGATGTTGTCATGTGCATTTCCTCCTGTTAAAATAACTTTTGAGTGTGCAAAATGTTTACAAAAACTTAATTTTTAATGTGTTTAAATACCTATCGGGCAAGCGATATCAGGAAAAAAGATAATAGGAAGGATTGTTTTTTTAACTGGCGAAGCTCGGTCTTCAGTTCTTGAAACTGCTGTTGGGCCTGCCTGTTCTCCAGGTAAAAGTAGATGGCACATCCCAGGAATATCTTACCCAACACAAACACAGCGGCGAAAATAAATTTCCACGTTTTATGCACTTTCATGTGGTTGTTCTCAGATTCAACCTCAATGTATTGCTGGCCCTTATCAGGCTTCGTAAAATTTTTGTGATTAGTTCCCTCGCACGCCGTGAACGGCTCAGCGTCGCTTGTTTGGCGCAGGATGGTCTCGTCGATACTGGCAGAGATCTTGTTCCAGGTATGTACAGGAGGGGTACCGGCCATGCTTTGGCAAGCAGTTCCATATCTGTTTCCAATTCCTGTAAAGCAATGTTTACCTCAGGTTATTTAGCTTTCATCTGCAGCAGTTCATGCACCTAATGCTCGGAGGCAGAACCTGTTATATAAGCTTCTAATATGCCGCTATTAATGTACTGCTGTATCATTACGGTTTTTCCTGATAATTGTAAACGATTCTCTTAGTAATTGCCTGATGGTATCTTCGGGCTTATTTAACTCGGTAGCCAATTTAGCAGTTGTTTTGCCATGGTAATGTACTCCACAAAAAACAAGTTGCTGCTCCTGGTTCATCATTTCAATAAACTTATTGCTTTGTATCGCTTTCTTAGTGGTTATTTCTACCTGGTCGGCACAATCTTCAACCGTGCTGATAAATGATGATAGCTTTTTGCGGGCCAACTGCTGTAAACGCAGGAAAGCATTTGCGCCGGGTGCCAGTATCTCTTCAATATCCTTATGCTGCAAGTCGTTAAAAACCTCTATAAGGTATTGCTCGGCAATGGCAATTTCTTTTACCACTTCCTTGATATAACCCAATAGCATTGCGCCATAGTTAGTGTATAAACTATGCTTGCTTTGCTTAATTGTGGGTAATGAAGCTTCAGTATGTATTAACTGCTGTTTCAAGTTTAATTAATTAGTTTGTTAGTAAGGGTAAGCAAAAAGTATTTATAATGTTCTAAATATATTTTAAAAAAGAATAATTAGTTAAAAAATTTCTTCTATGGAATCGTTTTCTGCTGAAACCATCTTGTTTCTGACAGGGAAATGTTAAGTTAAACATCCATACTGCTTTGCGAATTGTTGCGCCCTTTACATAGTTTTAAACTATGCAACGCTACCTTATCCTTTTCGCGTTTTTAATATCAACCGCGGTTAATGCCCAAACTACATTAAAGGCGCGCGTGTTCGAGAATAAAACCCGCATTGGCCTGGCCGGGATTAGGGTAGATAACCTGAATAACAAGAAAACTACGCTCACCAATTTTAGCGGGGATTTTACTACCCCCGCTAAAATTGGCGCCTTGCTGGTGCTTAAAGGCTTTACTTACCAGGTTGATACGCTGGTTTTAACCAAAATGAACGAGCAGGAAATATTTATGGATTCTTTTACCAACGCACTGAACCAGGTCAACATTGCCACTACCGAAACCAAAAACCTATTACGACCCAAGGTTTCACGCACAACAGCTGATTTACACACGATGACAAGTTGAACTATAAAGGCGGTGTTATATGGCGATTATGGTGGTGGAAGAAAGATGAGAAAAAGAAAACCAAGCTTGAAGTGCTGCAACAGAAATATGCGATTATGGATAAGATCCAGGCGGTATTTCAGCCGAAGATCATCGCTCAATATATTCCGCTAACGGGCGAGGATCTAACCAACTTTATAAACCTATACACCCCTACTCTACCACCAAGATAGTAACGGAGGAAGATTTTAACCTGGCTAATTACCTCAATGCCTGCCTGAAGAAGTATCAGAAATTATCGCTTGAAAAACGGTAACCACCAAAACTTACAGAGTAATATCTACAAAGTAACGCCACTGCTAAACGCAAAGGCATCGGTAAAAGCACCTGTAAACTGCGGTACAATATCAGGCAGTTTATCGGCATGTTTACGGATGTAGAAACCGGCAACACCTGTAAGTAATGCTGCAGCCCCGCCAATTAACATTCCCTTAAATATACTTTGCTTGTTTTTGCGAAAGATAGCCGCGCCCGCAAATGCGCCGGATGCTACGTGCAGGCCTAACTGGCGCATATCAATATGATCGGTTGTTTTTGCTGATCTCTTTCTTTCCTTCTCTGCGGCAGAGAGCAAAGAAGTTGCAATACTGGTGATTGGAGCGTGCACAAACCTAACTATGCTTAGCGAGCTGGAGTGAAACCCATTGCTGTAATAGTTGGCTATTGCCGGTGCCGCGCTTGCCCTTACACCTGCCACTGCACCTAGTCCTAAAGTTTGCCAAACGGGTTTCCTGCTCTGCATGATCATTTTTGTTATTGTATTTAAGGAACAGGTGAGTGGGGCGATGGTTTTGATTAAACAAAAAAAGCGACAGTCATTAACCCGTCGCTTTCAGTATTGTAAAGTAAGAATTTCTTACATCGCCTTTTTAATACTATCCTGTTTGGCTTTCTCCTTTTTCTTAAAGAAACCTTTTAACAAAAAGTTATGCTGAACAGCTTCCAGGTCATCATTTAGTTTGATAGAACTTTGCTGCAGGTAATTGATGGTGCTTTGTACTTTAACGGCCGCTTTGGGGTCGTTTAAAAGTACACCAAGGGCGTTGTCTGTCGTGTTAAGTTTGTTGCTGGCCTTGTTCAAGTTATCCGTTAAAATGCTGGCATTATCCGCGGCTTCTTTTAAACGGATAACAGATCCACGAATTTTGTTGAAGGTAATTGTGTCAGTTAACAGGTTATCGGCAAAGCCCCCTTTGGTGTTCATCTTATTGCTGAAGTTATTTAGCTGAGATGACATATTCGCCGCGTTTTGGGTGGCAGCCTGTAAATTGCGCATGGTTTGTTTTAACTGGTTGCCCATGGTGCTATCGGCCAGTAAAGTGCCTACAGTGCCCTTTCCGGCCAGTATCTGTTTGCTTAATTGTTTAAAATCAGTAGTGATAGCCAGCAAGTTCTGGTTGTTTTGCTGCAGGGTTTTCAGCACATCATCGGTAGATAACAACTTCTCTGACTGTAGCACAGCACCATCCTGTATAGGAGGTGCCTGCGGCGAACCACCGTCAATAACGATGATCTTGTTACCTATTAAACCATCGCTGCTGATACGTACACCTGCATTACGGTGAATGTACTGCTGCGTGCTCGATTCGATACTCATGATCACATCAACCTGCGACGGGCCGGTGAAATGGATGTTTTTGATGGTACCCACCTTTACGCCCGAGAACCAAACGTTATTCCCTTTTTTTAAACCTGCAACATCGCTAAATATCGAGCTGATGGTTATGCTTTTAACAAAACTTTTTTGCTGGCCGCCAAGGGTAAGCACGCCTATTACAAACACGGCCACGCCGAGCAGTACAAACACGCCCACTGTTATTGATCTTTTATTTTCTGCTGCATCCATTATATAGGGTACTAATATCTATTGTATAAAATTATAATCGTAAAAAGGGGTAACGCGCGGGTCGGTAGTTTTAAATACCTCATCAAAAGTGCCCACACGTTGAAACTGTCCGTCAAGTAGCATCGCTACACGGTCGCCGGTCATTTTGGCGCAGGTAAGGTCATGCGTGATGATGATCGACGATGTATTATAGCGCTGCTGAACCTCGTTTATCAGTTCGTTAATTTCGATACAGGTAATTGGGTCCAGGCCGGCGGTTGGCTCGTCATAAAGCATTATTTCGGGGTTAAGGATAAGCGTACGGGCAATACCTATACGTTTACGCTGCCCGCCCGATAGCTCTGACGGCATTTGATTAATAGTTTGCGAAAGGCCTACGGCCTCTAATACTTCGGCTACGTTTTTATCAATTTCGGGCCGGGTGATGCCCTTGCGGTTACGCACCAGCGGGAATTCCAGGTTCTTACGAACCGTCATACTATCGTACAGGGCACTATTTTGGAAAGAGAAACCAATGTGGATACGAAGTTCTTCAAGATCGCGTTCGCTAATGTTGGTTACCTCTTTGCCCAAAACTTCTATCGTACCCGCATCAGGCGTTAACAATCCGGATATTAGCTTAATTAATACCGATTTACCCGTCCCGGAACGACCTAAAACCACTAAATTTTCGCCCTGAGAAAGGTCAAGGTCGATACCACGGAGCACGTCATAATCCGCGAAAGATTTTTCAACCCCGCGCAGCTTAATTACTTCGTTAGTCTTATCAATATTTGCCTTTTGCTTTTCCATAATTTAGCGGAACCATCCGGCTATCTGTACAATTAAAACTTCCTCAATAAACACCAAAAACATGGCGGTAACTACCGCGCCGTTTGCCGCTTTACCAACACCCTCGGTGCCTTTAGTAGAATTATAACCCTGGTAACATCCCACAATACCAATGGTAAAACCAAATACTATGGCCTTGATAAGTGATGCCCAAAAATCAATAAAAGTTAAAGGCTCAAAAGCCTGCTCCATAAAGATGGCGTAACTGGTGCCCTCGTTTTGGCTAACGTTTAAGTAACCACCTAAAAGCGCTATAAACGCGGTGTAAGTTGCCAGCAATGGTATGGTGATAGTGGTAGCGATAACCCGCGTACAAACTAAAAATTTGAAAGGTTTTGTGCCCGATACTTCCATGGCATCTATCTGCTCGGTAACACGCATCGAGCCAAGCTCGGCACCAATGCTTGAGCCAACCTTACCTGCAGCTATAAGCGCGGTAACCAGTGGTGCAAGGGCTTTCATGATAGCGATGGATACCAGCGACGGTAACCACGACTCGGCACCAAAGTTGGTTAACGACGGGCGGCTTTGTTTGGTAAAAATAACCCCCACAATAAAACCGGTAAGTGTAATCAGCGTGAAGGACCTTACACCGGTTTCATAACATTGTTTTACAATCTCTTTAAACTCGTAAGGTGGTAAAAAAACCTCTTTAAAAAAGCGCAGGATAAATGCATATACCCTGTGCAGCATTAAAAAAAATTCTGTCAGTTTACTCCGCGTTTTTGTAAAACGTTTTGGTGCAGGTTTTAAAGATGTATCTACGCTATCCATTAATGTGGCAAAGGTATAACTTATGTAAGATATAGATACTTGAAAGCCCCAATTTCTTTTAAAAGATATTTAGCTAAATGTAATAATTATCTAAAATACACAATAATAACCGGCTGCAAAACCACCGCTATAATTAATACAAATAAAATTCGAAAAGGTGCAGGTTTAATAATTTGTGCTACTTTAGGGCATCTGATATCAGCATGAAAACCATTTACCGTTACGCCATTATCATCATCTTATTAACCCGTGGTACATCAGTTACGGCACAATTATATAACCCTTGCGATAAGCAGGCCACATACGAAACCAAACAACTGTATTATAGTATGCAGCGATTGGTAGGAGCGGGCACCATCTTCGGCCACCATGATGATACCGCTTACGGCATAGGCTGGTGTTACGAGGAGGGACGGTCTGATGTTAAAGATGTTACCGGATCATACCCCGCTATGTACGGCTGGGACCTCGCTAAAATAGAACACGACAGCACACGCGATATTAACGGGATGCTTTTTAAAGAGCAAAAAAAGATGGTGCGCGAGGCATATGATCGCGGCGGCATCAATACTTTTTGCTGGCATATGGATAACCCAACCAATGGCAAAACCGCCTGGGATACCACGAACCGTACCATTAAAGATATTTTACCCGGCGGCGCATACCACGATGTATATGTGAGGTGGCTGGAGAAAGGGGCAAACTATTTAGCCGGTTTAAAAGGCGGGAGCGGTGAGCAAATCCCTATCCTGTTCCGCCCGTTTCATGAGCTTACGGGCAGTTGGTTTTGGTGGTGCGCCAATACCAGCACTCCCGGGGAATTTAAGGAGTTATGGCGTTTCACCATTGATTATATGCGTAACACCAAAAAGCTGCATAACCTGCTCATTGTGTATTCGGCGGCGGATTTTGACAGCGAAGCCGATTTTATGCTGCGATACCCGGGTGATACTTATACAGATTTTGTTGGCTTTGATAATTACTGTTATAAAAACGTAGCCGAGTACCAGCAAAAACTGGACGAGCGCATGGGCATAGTAGACGCCGTTGCTGCCAAAACACATAAGCTTGCCTGCCTGCCCGAAACCGGTTACGAGCAAATACCACAGGCCGACTGGTGGACAAAAGTGCTTTTGCCAACCCTTGCCAAACACAAAATATCCTACGTAATGGCATGGCGTAACGGCCGGCCCGATCATTATTTTGTGCCATACCCCGGCCAGGTGAGCGAGCAGGACTTTAAGAAATTTTATGCCGATCCACGCATGATATTTGAGAACAGGCTGGCGCGTTTAGGGGTTTATGGGCGATATGTATCTGCACCGTAGCGTTCAATCGGTAAAAACTTAATTCAACACGGCCTGTTCTATAAGCAAATTATAATATTATGAATGCTTATCAGCAAAAGTGGTTGGATGTATTGCAGGGCGCAGGCCTTAAAGACTGGAAAATAGAAGCCCGTTGCGAAGACATCGCTATAGATATGCCCCACATTACCGACTTAAAATTGATTCGTGACAATCTGCCGTCAACCTTAGGTGCTATATCGCTGGATATTAATTTGCCGCACGAACGGATCAAGTTCATCTTCCATAACGGATACGAGAATTTCGAATATGTGCTTAACCCGAATGAAGGAGATCTGACAGAAGAGTAATTAAATTTTCGCCTTGGTAGCAAATAGGGTTACGCAAATACCCATGGCTGCTATGAGGGTAAAGGATGCCCTTAAAGTAGCTATCCCGGCCACAAAACCTATCAACGGCGGGCCAACTAAAAAACCTGCAAACCCAATGGTTGATACGGCTGCCAGTGCCACCCCCGGCGACATGGTTTTAGATTTGCCTGCCGCGCTGTAAACCAACGGCACAACAGATGATACACCGAACCCTACCAATAAAAAACCGAATATTGCCGAGTACATATAAGGGAATGCCACGGCGGTAAGTAAGCCGGTGGCGGTAAGCATGCCGCTTATTTGTAAAGTGCGTTTAAGGCCAAAGCGGTGTGCGAATTTATCGGCTACAAAGCGGCCGGTAGCCATGGTAAACATGAAGGCTGTATACCCGGCACCCATTGACGCATTTTGGGCAAGCACTACTTTTTTAAAGAAAATAACGCTCCAGTCGAACATCGCGCCTTCGCATATCATCGAACAAAAAGCGATGATACCTAATTTTATCAGCGAGTTATCGGGCATTACAAACACCGGCCCGGCGCTTGTTGGCTTGTCGTTTTTAAGGTAGCGCGACGTAAAAATCACCACTACGATCACCAGCACCATTATCATGCTAAAATGCTTGAACGGGATAACCTGTTTGCCTATCATAAAGGTGCCTATGACAGCCCCTGTAAAGCCGGCCAAACTCCATAAACCATGGAACGATGCAAGTATTGGGCGCTGGTATAACTCCTCGGCAGCTACGGCCTGAGTATTAACAGCTATGTTTACCGCGTTGCTGGAGAAACCGAATAACAGCAAGCATGCGATCAGTTGAACGGTATTTTGCGCGATGCCTAAAGAAACTAACGAAAGGCTGTAAACCACCAATGCACTGATCAGCAACTTACGGCTGCCTATGCGGGTAATTACCCAGCCCGAGAATGGGAGCGAACACATTAAACCAACCGGAAGCGCAAATAAAACACCGCCAAGCCCGGCATCGCTCAAATTAAGATCCTGTTGAATAGTAGCTATACGCGATGCCCAGCTTGCAAAGCAAATGCCGGTCATAAAAAACATGGCTCCTACCGCAATACGCAGGGTGGTTCTTGAAAAATGGTAAGATGGGGCTACTGCTTCCAAAAGTAAAATTTAAACTTTGTGTATTTATTACACTAAGGTGCAAAGTTACTATCTATAATTTATATTATTGAAAATAATAGGGATAAACAGCTGTCAACAAAAAACAAGGTTACATTTTAATGCTGAACGATCCCGAAATATCTTTTTTGATCTGATTGGTTAAATTTGTTACGCTTCCCGTAAAAGTTCCCTTTACTGTTCCTTTTAAGCCGTTATTAGTAGTATTTATCTCGGTAAATGTAACTTTGCCATCGCCAAAAGAAGTACCTAATACTATTACATCGGCGTCAAACGAACCTGCAACGGTAGTTCTTGCTGATAAAGAGAATGCACTGGCTGCATCTGTACCTCCGCCAATTTGCGTACTTCCATTCGGCGGTAGCTGGGAAGCATTAATCACCTGGAAAAATGCTGTTGTAAGGGTGGTAGATTTGCCATCAACGGTGTATGTAATAGTACTGCCGTTTGATATACCGCCGTTGTTAGAGCCAGTTCCTGTTCCTGTTCCAGTACCAGTATTTGTTTTGCCGATAGTTGAGATGGTCCCCTCCGGGTAAACAACCGGATCTACCTTACACCCACCAATTGCTAATGCCGAAAATATAACTAATAATAGTTTTGAGTAGAGTTTATTCATGTAGTGTTTATTGAATTAATCAGGGTATATATATAATATATATTTCGCGCTGATTAATATACTGCCTCAATTAATTTACACTTATACGGCTGATTAGCACATAGGTTAAGATTTGCTGCAAATAAATTTATTTGCTTAGCAATCGCCATCCGGGCCGCAGGTTGGGCCTTCAATAACATCCAGTTTTGGTTTGCTTTGCTCATCGTTCCATTCTGCAAACGCTTTTTCTAATGTTTGGGTAAATACCGGAACCGCCTGCGCGCCAGATACGCCGTATTTATTATTCATCACAAAAAACGGTACACCCTGTATGCCTAAATACTGCGCTTCGGCTACGTCATGCTTAACATCATCTATAAAAGCATCGGTACCAAGGGTTTGTTTTACCTCATCGGGGTTAAGGCCGATAGCAGAGCCCAATTCTGCAAGGGTGTCTGTATCGTCCACATTTTTGCCTTCGGTAAAGTATGCTTTAAATAAGGCTTCTTCGGCAGCATCGCCAAGGTTATACTTTTTGGCAAGATGGGTAAAGCGATGGGCTTTTAAGCTGTTGGCAACAACGGCATTGTCCATATGATAAGTGAGGCCAACTTCGGCAGCCATCTCGGTTACGTGGTTGTTCATTTGTTGTGCATACTCCAATGTCCAGCCTTTAGCATCGGCAAGGTATTGGTTAATGTTTACCGATGGGTTGGTTACCATATCCGGGTTAAGCTGAAAGCTTTTCCATTCTATCTCCACTTCCCCTTTATGCGCGAATTGTTGCAGGGCATCTTCAAAACGGCGTTTGCCTATGTAACAGAATGGGCACATTACATCACTCCAGATCTCGATCTTCATTTTTATTGAATTTTTATAAAGTTACAATGATGCAGGAAACTTAGCGTAAGTGTAAAGTAAAAAACCCGGGCACTAAGCAAAATTATAGCGCCCGGGCTTAGTCTTTAAAGATGATGCTTATTTCCCCGTTGTATCCCGCTCCACCAAATCCATTCCGCATTTACTGCAGGTGCCTGGCTTGTTTGATGTTATCTCGGGGTGCATGGTGCAATAGTATTTTCCTTTTGGTTTGGCAGATTCGGTTGCCTTGGCATCTTTTGTTGCCGGTGAATTACAGGCTGCAAAGCTCAATGTGGCTACAGCTAAAATGATGATGTATCTTCTCATAATTATTTGTTTTTAAGGAACACGGCAAAGCCGAATCCTGATATGACGAATACACCCAGCGCGGCAAGCATGCTTACTATGTCGCGGATGTTTTTGCCGGCCCAGCTCATGCCGAAATACTTGTGTAAAAATATAAAAGAAAACCCTTCGGCGCGGTCAATACCCGCTACTTTGGTAGCCAATTGCGATGTGGTGGTTTCGATATACCAGTTCTCGCCGTTAGGGTAGGCCACTTTTTGTACCGGCAGGCGTTTGTTGATAAAGCCATATTCGTTATCAAACTGACGGGTCTGCGTTATTGTGCTTTTGCCTTTTACTTTTATCTGTGGCTTGCCTGCGCGGTAAAAATTGCTCAGGTAATTGGCGTAGATCGCATCACCATCCGCCAGTTGTTTGCCGCTTGAGGTATTAAAATAGCTGACATTCTTTTTAAGATCGGCCACCTGATAATAGGTGCTATCTGCATATTTAATTAGGCCAATTGTTTTGATGCTATCTACGGGCAATTGCAGGTTAGTGAAAGACAACTCTTTTGTTTCGATCATTTGGCTATACGATTTACCCTGCGGTTTAATATTATGCAACTTCACAATTAAGTGGAATGCCGCGCTGATGATAAACGTGAACATCACGAACGAAACAATAAGCCCAAGCTGCCTGTGAAAGCGATGTACAAAGCGGGTCTCCGGGCGTTTATCGGCTTTGCGGTTTTGTTTGATGGTCTTGAATTTCTTCCAAAAGAAACCATAAACGGTTAGTCCGGTTAATATCGATAAAAACATAATGCTCACAATTACCAGTAACACCACAATTCGGAATTGCTCGCCGCCAATTGCTTCTAAAAACTGCCAGGTGTGTAGCTGCTCAAAAACGCTAAGCATCGCCTTGCGGGTATTGTTGTTGAACGTACCCATTCGGCTTTGCGCTGTTTCCACGTAAACGTCCATACCGTTTGCCCGGTCGAAGGCTATTTTCCAAACGGGCAGTAGGTGGTTTATGGGCTGGTAATGCGCGTCAAAGGTTTTTTGCAGGGTGATGCTTTTTACTTTTGATGTGCTATCCTGCGTAAAATAGCGCGCAAGATAGGTAGCGTATTGCTTATCGCCGTCATTCACTAAAGTACCGTTGGTAGCTGAGTAGTAGTTCGTGATGCTATCCTTCCCCAGTACCTGGTAGTAAGCCTGCTTATTAAAACTGATTAACCCAAAATTGATGAATTGGCTGATCGCGTTCTTATCCAGCACCTGTTTAATGGTTAGTGTGAGCTTAATAATCTGCCCCGGCTTGTAAACTTCCCTTGCAATAGTCGGCCTGAACCAGTTGGACATGAACGGGTGCAACAGGCCGCTCAGCGTCCACATCATAACAGGGATAAGGGCTGTTAAGCCCAGTATCCGATGCCATTTATAAAAGTTTTGTTTTGCTGTTGCCATGGTTAGTGTTTTGCAAATGAATAGCTGATACCTAATGTATAAACCCTTGGTGGCGCAGCGTTGTACGTATCGCCGTACTGGTTGCTGGTTACCGTTGTGGCGTAAAGCTTATTAGTAACATTTAATACATTAAACCAGATGCCCGCGCCTTTAAGCACGCCGCTTTTTACATCAAACCCGGTACGGAAGTTAAAGATGTCATATCCCGAATAGGTTTTGGTGTTTGCCGGATTTGTAAAGTATGACGCAATATGCTGCCACTCGCCCGCTATCCTGAAACCGTTGATGTAAGCGGGCTTGTAAGTAAGCTCGGAGTTGGCTATCCAGCTTGGTGCGTTATTCATGCGGTTGCCATTGTAAACGGTAACTGTGCTTGCACCCGTGCTAAAGTTGGTTGAAACTTCATTGTAATCTACATAAGTATGCCTGGCATTGGTACCGCTAAACCTGAAACCCAACTCGCTAACCGGCGCGTAGGCTACCGAATACTCTATACCACGATGGCGTGTTGCACCAGCGTTTTGGTTTTGAGTGGTATTATCTGGCAGTAATTGGTTAATGATCTCGTTACGGCCTTCCAGATCATACACGGTTACCTCTACATACATTTTCTTGTTTAATAATGCTAACCAGCCACCTGCTTCATAGTTATTAAAGGTAGCTTGTTTTAGCGGGGTGAGCTGGCGGGCGCTATATAAGTCGCCGGTTTCCGGCGGCTGGAAACCTACGCTGTAGTTGGCGTATAAACCTTTATTGTTGCCAAGGTTATAGGTTAGGCCAAGTTTTGGCGCTACGATGTTAAAATCATTGATTTCCTGTTGTTTGTATTTGGTGCTGCCCGCGGCGATGCCATTGGTGAAGTTGTAGTGGATGCGGTCGTAACGCAGGCCCATCACAATGCGCAAAGGCTCGGCAGGTTTAATCTCGTACTGGGCGTAGGCCGCAGTGTTAAACAACTTAATGTGGTAGTTATCGATGTAATTCCCGGTAGGGGTATAGCCGGTATAAAAGTTGTTAGCCACGTCTTTCTGAATATTTAAAAACTTGGCGTAATAGCTGCTCGGGCTGTTATCGGCATAAACTCCCAAAATCAATTTCGAGTGTAAAAAATCAAAATCTTGGCGGTGTTGCGCCAACAAACCAAGGCTATGAAAGCTTTGGTCGTTCTCCTGCCCGTTAGAACTTAGGTAATTACCCGCATTGTCCCGCACATCAGATATAAAATAGCTTGGCAATTGCGCGGTAGAGTTGTTGCGGTAAAACAAGGTTAAAAAGCTGCTACTTTGCGCGTTCCAGGTATGCTCCAGTTTGGTATTGGCCCTAAACGCCTTTACTTTACGATAGGTAAAACGCTGGTTAGCGCCATACGTCCTGCTGTAAAATTTTGCGCTATCTAAGCTGCCCGGTGTTTGTGTGTTCAGGTAATTATAGGCTACAGATGTGGTCAATCGCGTAGCGGCATCAAAATCGTAAGTGGTTTTAAAGTTGCCCGAGTATTTGTCAAAATCGCTGTAATCCCGCCAGCCGTTGCGCAGTTTGGCTACGTAACCGCCAACGTACAGGCCAAATTTGCCTGCGCTAAAACCACCATCGGCATCAACCCTGCGGTAGTGGTGATTATCGCCTTGCACAGATACATTGCCGGCGTAACCCGCTGGTGGGCCCTGTGTAATAAAGTTAATGGCACCACCAATAGCATTACTGCCATATAGTGATGACGCGGGGCCTTTGATCACCTCAATATCGCGTACGCCACTCATGTTGATCTCGTAAAGCGAGTTGTGGTTAAAGATCCCGGTAGGGCGAATGGGCAAACCATCTTCCATATATAAATACAAAGCGTTGTAAGTAATAGGCTGGCGGATGGCCATGGTATGCTGCTCGTTCCCAAGATCTACCATGTATACACCTGTTACTTTGTTAAGCAACTGGTAAAGCGCGGTTGCCTTGGTATCATGAATTTGGGTAGCGTTTATTTTGCTGATGGCGATAGGTGCATCCTGCCTGGCCTGGCGTTCGCGGCTGGCAGATACAACTACTTGCTGCAGATCAATCGTAGAAGGCTCTAAGGCGATCTCGATAGATGCAGCGCCGGTTAAAGTGTAAAGCTTATCATTAAAACCTACCATTTTAAAGCGAAGGTTTTTGATGCTTTCGTTTGTTAGAGTAAACTTGCCTTTGGCATTTGTGGTGGTGAGCAGGTTGCCGTTATCGGCATCGCTTACCATTACGCCCTGCACGGCTTCGTGTGTGCGGGCATCGGTAACGGTAGCTGTTAGTTTGTTTTGGCCAAAGCATAAGGCAGGCGCAAAACACAACAGGATATATAGTAGTGTAGATATTTTCATAAAAACGTGTATGGTGTCCCAAATGCACCGGGACATAAATAATTTACAGCGCATGCAAAGGCATAGCAGATAAGGGCCGCGAAGCCGGTATCAAAACTGTATGAATAAGAATGGTGTTTTTATGCGAGCCGTGGAGGCTGGAAGATGTTTGCCGGTTGCTGCGGCAGTTGGAACCTGTAGTTGGGAACTTTGGTTACCGATAATAAAACCGAGTAAAACTTAACCTGAGCAGGCTGATTGTAACTGGCCTCCTGGAACAGGTTTTTTTGTGCCTGCCTGTCTTCGGTGTTCTGCTTTTCTTCGGCTTGCTTTACTTTTTTCATGAAGTAACACTTGCCGTTGCAATGCAGCTGCGGTTTATTACGGTTCTCACAAAGTTTCGTCGCGATGTAGTTCCTGTTCAGCTCAAAACCCGCGTAGATAAAAAAACGGGAGAAGTTGGCCGATACCAGGGATACAATTAATAAGTATGCGGTTAAACGGTGTAACATGCGGCGCAAAGGTAAGCGTTGTTAATTATGTACCAAGCCTGTTATTTACATTACGCTAAAAAACCCCGCCGGGTTGGGCGGGGGTTTTTATTATTTTAAGAGGTGGGTGTTATTTTACGCGTTTTAGCACAAAGTGCAATTGGTCCGCATTGATAGTAAGGTTCATGCCAACCGAATCTGCATATACTTTACCTTTGTGTGGTACATCAAGGCCGTTAACGTTTACGCTAAAGCTAAACTCGTCGCCTTTTATTTTACCATCTTCAATATTTACATCACCCTGTGGCGACTGTGCTGTACCGGTCAGTTTTTCGCCGGCA
Organism: Mucilaginibacter sp. 5C4; assembly: GCF_034345625.1. Lineage (NCBI taxonomy): Bacteria > Pseudomonadati > Bacteroidota > Sphingobacteriia > Sphingobacteriales > Sphingobacteriaceae > Mucilaginibacter > Mucilaginibacter sp. 5C4. The sequence goes on from NZ_CP133775.1 coordinate 1,073,381, forward strand.
ACTTTAAAATCGTATGTAACCGGGAAGGTGTTACCATCACTCATGGTTAAATTACCTGTCCATTTACCGGTAAGGTCGGCAAAAACCGCTGCTGCCATACAGATCATAAAGCAGCATGATAATAGGGCTGTAGTAAAGATCTTTCTTTTCATTTTGGTTGTGAATTTATAGTCCTAAATATAACGCTTTTATATAAAAGTAATGTCTGCCAAATATTAATTCTAAATAATCAAAAGTTTAAAATGAAAATAGCGGGGCATGCACCATATCGTCCCGCCACCTGCCGTACCACGGCAAACAAGATGCAATAAAAATAGCTATGTAGTATCCCGCTATACCACACAGCTATTATAAAAATCAGGCTGTTACGGTTAAAGTGTTATCAACCACGTTAACGGTATACTTTTTAAGCGCGGTTGCAGCCGGCCCTTGTATCACGGCGCCTGTAGTACTAAACTCGCTGCCATGGTTAGGGCAAATAAACAGGCCCTGGGCGTTGTTATAGTTAATGCTTGTGCCCTCGTGCGTACAGGAAACCTGTACTGCTGTAAAAGCGCTTGCCGCTGCGCCGGCCGCTAAGCGGACCAGTACTACCCCGTTAGATACTTTGGAACTGCCTACGCTCTGCAACTCGCTATTTAGGTCAACGGAGAATAAGTTGCCATTACCGCCTGTTGGCGGGTTATTACCGCCATTGCCCGGCGTGGGGTCGCTTACTTTAGAGCCTCAGCCTACTATACTACAGCCGGTACAAACCGCAGCTACACCTATACCTAATTTTGCTAAAAATTCGTGCCTTTCCATAGTTTTAAAAGTTAGTTTGATTTATGTTTTTTATTAAAATCGAAAATGCGGGAAATGGTAAACCCTAAGCGAAACTGGCCTTTGCTCCAGCTGGATTGGGTATTGGTTACGTAGTTAAATTCGGAGATGGCCTCTGCATTGGTAAAGTTAATGGTGAACACGTGGCCACCGGTCTCAATCTCGATACCCACACCTAATCCATCATAAAATTTGGGGTTCACGCTGTTATCCCTGAAGTTGGAGAAGGGGTGCACGTAATCTAAAACGATCCCCATGCGCTTGCTGAATTTTAAACGGCCCGCTGCAGATAGGGCAAAAACGTTTTGCGTGTTACCTGCCAAAAACGGATAGGGCAAATTGGTACGCACAAATATTGGCGATACCTGTAAGGATAATGCTGATGAAAACTTGCGAGCTATAACGGCCTGTGCCAGGTAATTGAACCGGTTGCTGTAAACATCAAAAACATTGGTATTTACGTGGTAAGGTTTAAGCGCGGTTTTACCAATCAGCGTAACGGCAACGGGTACGCTGTTATCTGTTTTTTGATGCAGTATGTTGTACTTTAAACTAAGCTCTATCAGTTGCTCGGATTTGCTGCGGCCAAAATCTATGTTCAGGTTATCGGTAAGGCCATATTCAAAGCCAATGTAGATATCTGAAGAATTATCCAGCCCCCAAAGGGCTTTGCCGCCGCCTGCCGCGCCGCCAATGTCACCAAAGCGATGGATCACCAAAAAATTAAGTTCTTTCTTTTTAACCGTTTCGGTAGTTTGCGACAGGATGAGGCGCGTGGCCTTAAAGGTTGCTATAACCGGCTCGCCTTTTTGTGGCGCGCTCAGGGTTTTCATGAGCGAATCGGTGCTGTTGGTAGTCGCTGTTGAATCGGTTTTGGTTTGTGCTTTTATAAAGCCTGCTGTACTTAACAGCGCGATAATTAAGAGGGACCTTTTCATGATAATGGTTGTGTTGAGGGTTTGCTATTTGTAAGGCGCGTATGCCGCTGTTACTTTTATTTTGATGGTTTCGGCAATGTTTTGGAACACCAGTTTTGGGATATCTATCTTATGATCTTTACAAGCAACCATAAACTCCGAACTAAGACTTACGGCACCGTTTGTTACTGTTATAGTCCCCGGGATGGTGCGGCTTTGTTTTACGCCATGCGCTTCGAAAATACCGGCGGCGGTTACGGGGTAGCTTCCATCCTTGCTTAGGTCGGGTTTGCTTGTAAGCCTACCTTTAAAACTTGCTTGCGGATATTTATCGCTTTCCATATAGTTTTCGTTGAAATGGTCCTGCATCAGGGCCTTATCAAACTTAAATGAGCCGATGGGTAAGCTAAAGGCTACATCGCCGGTGGCGGTATTTAGTACCGATGTTCCCCTGTTGCTGCGGGCATCGATATCCTCTATAGGTGCCTTTGAATAAAGCGTTACAACCGCGTTTTTACAGATATAGATATCCCGCCCCGCCCGGTTTGTTGCAAACCAAACGAGTAATATTACTCCAATATATTTCATGTTTTTCTTAAGGTTTTAGTCCCGTATTAATGTTCCACGTTACCCCCACAGCAACCCCTGCCGATTTTAGATTTACCTGCCCGTAGCCAATGCCCGTGAGCGGTACTTTAAAGTATGGCTGTACACCCACCCCAAATTTTGAACTTATTTCGCGCTGATAAGTGACATTCAGGTTTAGGATGCCCATAATGTGTTTGTTTTTATTACGTATGTTGAAGCCGGCTGGCCCATCCGGGTAAGCACCTGCATAGTTATAGGTGTAATTTTCGCGCAGCATAAAGTATGACGACAGGCCCGTGCCCAGGCTAAACTTGTTGCGGCCATTGTTAAAAAGCTGGTACCCAACATTTATCGGGATATCTAACACTATACAGCTTGCGGTAACGCTTACCGGGTTGGTGTTAAACTTGTAGGCCGTTGCATAATTTGCAAAATCTGTCATGTAAGGCTTATCAGCATAAACCGCCCCCGTGGTAATGCTCCATTTGCGGGATACGCCCATGGTTAGCATCAGCCCAAAATTGCTGCCCACCTTAGTTTGTGTAAAACCTTTGGCACTATTCACATCCGGCGAAGCAATAAAACTAACCGCGAATGTTGGCCTGAATGCGTAAGCTGCCGGCCCAGATTTGCCGCCTGATCTCGAAGGTTTTTTGTTCGGTTTAATATCATCCACTACCGAGATCAACGGAGGCCGTTTTTGGGTGATAATGGTATCTTTTTTGGTGCTGTTTGCTGCTATTACGGCGGCTTTATCGGTTATGATGGTGTCAATATAAGCTTTGTTGTTATTTGCAATTACCGGTGCGCTTTTATCGGTAATAATGGTATCCACTTTGGCTATGCCGCGTTGGTTTACATCAGTAATTATCGTATCCTTTTTATAGCCGGATGGTGTATTAGGTACGTAGCTAAAACCGGTAATATTACGGCCGCCCGGTACAGCAGATAAGGTGAAGAACGACTTACTTTTACGGTTCAATTGGTTTGCACTCATCGCACTACTATCATTTGCCGAAAGCGTATTACTTTTGAGATCTGCCAGTTGCTGCACGGGCAGGCCGTATTTACCGGAATCCTTTTGTACAGATTGTGATTTTTTCACCGCCTGTTGTGTGTTTTTATCGGGTTTTGAGGCAGGGTTTATGTATAACCAGCCAATTATTAATGCCAGCATAGCCGCTATGGTACCGGCCAGCACCAATAAATTAAATACAATGCCCCTTGGTTTTTTGCCATAAAGCATTTCCTCCATATCGTCCCAGTCTTCCTCCCGGTATTGCGCATTGTCGCCCGGCTCGCTTAGGCCGCGGCTAAACAATTTATCAATACTATCTTCTTTTTCCTCTTTCATCTTTTGGTTACGTTGTTTATAAAAGATATGGATAGGTTGGGGGTGTTTTTGTGGTTAAGTAGTACTATGTTATCGTTTGCTTGTTTACTTGCTGTGCCGGGCATTTTATTGCTGTTGGCTATCATTATTTTTAATTTCTCGCGCGCCTTGTGCAGGTTTGATTTTGAGGTGCCCGTGCTGATATTCAGCATGGTGCCTATCTCTTCGTGCGTGTAACCCTCAATGGCAAATAAGTTAAATATGGTACGGTATGCACGAGGTAACTGACTTATCATATCCAGTAATTCGTTATAATTTAAATTCCTGTCGGCAAACTCGGTATCGTTAACGTGTTCGGCTTTGTCCAGCTCTTCGGTGTATGCAATCTTCAGGTTAGAGCGGTAATAATCTATGGATGTATTAACCATAATGCGCCCTAACCATGCCTTAAAGGGCTTAGTTAGATCATACTTCACTAAGTTTTTAAATACTTTATAAAACCCCTGGTTCATGATCTCCGAAGCCTCGTACCGGTTGTTGGCGTACCTTAAACAGATGCCTATAGCAAAGCCATAAAAAGCCTTATACAAAAGCTTTTGACATAGCCTGTCATCCTTTAAACAGCCTTTTACCAGTTGATGTAATTCTTCTTCGCCCATATTTGGGAATCCTGTTTGCCTTAAATTATTACCTTATCTGCATACATCACGATGGATATTGCCTAAAGGTTGCCGCGAGGTAAGAAAAAATTTGAATTAATTTATTTGATAGAAATGTAGTGATAATTATTCGGAGTTGAAAATGCCTTTAACACGCTAACAGCTAAGTGATACTTTAATTAGCTATATTTAGGTAATGAAAAAGCTGATATACCTATTGATCCTGCTTGCGGCGTGTAAAAGCCCGGAAAAGAAAGTTGCCGCGGTTGAAAAAGATACCGTGCAAAAGGCAAAACCCGCGGATACCACTTTTTTATTGAGAGAGGTTAAAAAGGATCTTTATCATGCGGTTTATATAGAAAAAGACCGCAATGCGAGCCAATACAAATGGCTGTTAGGTTTCAAGTATGACCATAACGACAGCATAAATTATAACGAAACCTATAAGATATTAAAGGTTAAGCATGGTAAGCCACTTAAAAAATATGACCTTGCCGGCTTGCCAAAGCAATGGGTACCGTTAAATTTATATAAGGGCAAATATTACCTATATGCACCCGGCGATGGCGGCAATACACGGATCCGGGCAATTACGGATAGCACTATAATATACTACGATATGGATGGGCCTACCGTACAGACCTTGCTCGATTTTAAAAAATTAAAAGCGAATAAATACTTTTTAAAATCGCCGCCATTTTACCAGTTCGTAAGATCATCAAATGTTACCATATATATTATAGATCCCAAAAACATGGTTACGGTTTGGGAGGACACATCGCTGCCGTTTGATTACCGCTATACCCTATACGTAGCGAAAGAACATGCCGCCAAATTTGATATGGTAGTCAATTACAGCAAAATGGATAAAATGCCGGAGTTTGATTTTGATAAGATCAATTATAAAAAGCTTATCAAAGGCCTATAATCTCGGCGTTATTAGTTCCGGTGTTCACGTTTGATGTGTTAAATAAAAAACACAAATATCTGATTATCAGAATAATAAACAATTATTATGGTGTTCACACCGCGAACGTGAACACTCGACTATGAATTAATTTCCTGCTATTTTATAATAATATATAGGCGCGTAAATACCCTCACTGGTAGTATAATAACCTTTGCCATCACGCGTAAAAGCTATAGCTTCACCTTGTTTTTCCTGTTTGTAAACCAGTTCTTTCGGAGTAGTTTTTAATGCCTGCCAAATGGGTTGGTTAGCCTGGCGCTGCCAGTAATAAACTTTCTCGTAGCTTTTTACCAGAATCTGTTTACCATCGGCAGTTACATCTGCAGCGGTTATCCATTTAAAAGGCTTTATCCCGCTGAAGAATAACCTGCCCCTAAAGGTTAAGGTAATGGTATCATTGGCTTTGTAAGTTAACGGCGATGTATAAACGCCCACACTATCGCCACGCTTGGTGATGATGTACAGTAGCTTTTCAATAGGATCAATGGTTATTGCCTCGGCATCCTTGGCGCCATCCGGGTATTTCAGGTTGAGTGGCACGGGCACGGTGTGTGCAAGGCTGTCGGTTCCCCAGGTCTTGCGCTCTTCGGCGCGGTAAACGGTTATGAATTTTCTTACTGCGCTATTATCACCAATATCCCCAATATACACATAGCTTTTGCCTTTTAAGGGGCCTGGGCCAACGGCAATGTCTTCACAATCGCGCACGCCAAGGCGCTCTTTTTTATCGCCGGTAAAATAAATGGTGGTTTTTAGTTTGCCATCGGCAGTAATGGCGAAGAAACGGCTGGTGTCTCCGCTATCGTTATGGGCATAATAAATATCTGGGTTTATGGCTGATGCTGCCAGTCCCGATGTTTCATCCATTTCTTTTGAGAACAGATGGCTTTCGGGCAGGTGCTTGTTATCAATTAAACGGTGTTTGGCAAATGCCGCTATAAACAGCAGGCACAATACCGGGATAAATATTTTTAACGCTTTACTTTTAATCATAACTAAGCTAATCATAACTAAGCTAATCATAACTAAGCCTATAAAACAAAAAACGACCCATATTATTATGGGCCGTTTTATTTATGCTTTTAAATTGACACTTAAGAGTTTTGCGGGGTTAAAGCGGGCTCTTTGCCAAAACTCATTTCCGCATCTGGTTTAGATACATCGGTAATGGCAACCTTACCACGCTCGCGGCGCAAGATCCTGTTGAATAACGAGATCTCCCTGTCAAACAAAAACTGGAAGAATAGCTTGGTCCAAGAGGTGTGGTAGTACAAGGTATCGTAGTATTCTGGCGCGGTTTTCTTTATCTCCGGAAGCTTATTCCATGGGATAGAAGGGAAATCGTGGTGCTCATTATGGAAGCCTACGTTAAATGCTACCGCATTAAAGTTACCATAGTAGCTGTAAGTTTCCTGCTCAACATTATGAGTTAAGTAGTGCTCCTGGATCCAGCGGGCGCCAAGCGGGTGCAAGCCAACCGAGAATGAGAAGCTCAATAGCAAAAATGCTAAGGCATGCCAGCCCATAAAGTAATAAATAAGGCCTGTAAATACGGCCTGTATTATCAAGTTGGTTAGAATCCAGCCGTCAAACGGGTGGATCTCGCGTAAACGTGATAAACGGAATAACTGGAACACCGGAAAGAACAATAACCAAAGTGCTTTACCAAAAAATGAGTTGCTGATCAATCTTGCTTCCCAACGGTTTGGCAGATCGGCATCAAGCTCGTGCACACCCTGGAAAGAGTGGTGTTTGATGTGGTATTTTTCGAACGATATAGCGCTTGGTAATATTTGCGGCAAATTGGCAAACATAGATGCCCAACGGTTAGCGTTACGGTTTTTAAATAACAATTGGTGGGTACATTCGTGAATCATCACAAATAGCGCGTGGTCTGCAAATGCGCCTAATAAATAAGCTGCGCCAAATACCAACCACCACGATTGATCGCGAAGGAACCATGCCAATACAACCTGGAATGCTACCAGGCCAATGATCGCCCAAATAGTTTTTGGGTTTTTCCCTATTAAGTTCCTTAGCTGCGGAAACTGCTTTAGTATCTTTTTTGTACGTATGCGGTGTGGTTCCGATTCCTGGGAATAAACAAAATCAGTTTTCTTCATATTAACATTAAAACGATGAAGATAAGAATAACGTGCCACAAAAATAATTTTCTTATAAAAAATCATCACATTTAGGGTGAAAATACTATTCGATATTAATCTAAACGAAATTACTTCTTTTTTGGATGGCATCAGATAAGTTAAATTGGTAATTATTTTAACCTGTATAAACTATAATTATGTGGTGGATCTATGCATTACTCTCGGCACTATTTGCGGCCTTAACCGCGATATTCGCTAAAATTGGTATCAAAGGGGTTGATACCGACCTGGCTACCGCTATCCGTACGGTAGTGATATTATTAATAGCCTGGGCAATTGTATTGTATAAAGGTACACAGCATGGCATAAACGGTTTAACTAAATTAAACTGGACTTTCCTGGTGCTATCCGGTTGCGCCACGGGTTTATCGTGGATCTTTTATTTTAAGGCATTGCAGTTAGGTAAGGTATCGCAGGTGGCTCCGGTAGATAAACTTAGCGTGGCAATTGCTATAATTTTATCTGTGGTTTTTTTGGGCGAGCCGCTTACACTAAAAACAGGGATGGGGGCGTTGCTGATAATTTCGGGCACTTTGGTGCTTATATTTTAGCCGAATATGGAGTATGTAACAATTACGAAACGTAACTAAAAAATCAGTTTTAATCCAAAGTTTCTTTTCAGTTTTACACCTCGAAATAAAGAGGTTATATGCGTACGTTTTTTGTTCTTGTTTTTCTGTTTGTTACTACCGTAAATATAAATGCCCAAAATGCTGCGGGCGGCAAAAGTAAAATTACCGGTAAAGTTACCGATGCTGTAAGCAAACAGCCGGTTGACTATGCAACCGTATCATTATTTAAACAAGGCAGCACCAGCCCCTTCAACGGTATTAGTACCGACCCAAAAGGTAACTTCAGTTTAGAGAATATCCCTGCCGGAGATTACCGCCTGACCATAGATTTTTTAGGGTATAAGAAACACGCCGTTGAGCATGTTATTGTAGTTGACGGCGGTACAATGGCCCTTGGTAATGTTTTGATAGACCCTATTCAAAACCAGCTTAAAGGGGTTGATATTGTGGCTAAAGCGCCGATAATTGAGAACCGGATCGACAAAATGGTTTACAATGCCCAAAACGATCTGACAGCGCAAAGCGGCGCGGCTATTGACGTGCTTAAAAAAGTACCGCAGGTTACGGTAGATATTGACGGTAACGTAGAATTACAGGGCAACGCCAACATCCGTTTCCTCATCAATGGTAAGCCGAGCAGTATTTTTGGTGCCAGCCTTGCCGATGCCTTGCAGGCCATCCCCGGCAGCCAGATAAAAAGTATTGAAGTAATAACCAGCCCCGGCGCTAAGTACGATGCGGCAGGTACAGGCGGTATCATCAATATTATATTAAAGGATAGCAAGGTACAAGGCATCAATGGTAGCGTTAACTTAACCGCCGGTACCCGCCAGGAAAACGGATCGTTTAACCTGAACGCCCGTAAGGGTAACTTTGGCGTAAACGCGTTTTTTAGCGGGAATACGCAACTAAATACAACTGTTTTAAATACTAACAACCGCTCATCAACCGATGGATCGGGTAATGTAACCGGCCTGGTTCAAAATGGTGGCTCGGATTCTAAAAGAAGCGGTTACCAAAGCGGCCTTAGTTTAAACTGGGATATTACGCCTAAAGATGTATTAACGGCTTCAATTGGGTTTGATCATTTTGGGAACCACAACAACGGGCTTACCAACCAGCAGGACAGTGTAACCGATGCGAACGGTAATTTGTTATCTAACCTGTTAACTCTGCGTAATTCTGATAGTAAGTTCACCGCGTATTCTACCGATTACAGCCTTGCCTACAAAAAGAATTTTAAGAAAGAAGGCCAATCGCTTGAGTTTTTATACACCAGCAGTTATAGCAAAAACACCGCAAACTATTTTCAAACGCAAGATTACCTTAATGACCCGAAAGAAACCACAGGCATCCGTGGCAACAACCCGGGTAGCGACAGGGAGACCAATATCTCCATTGATTATACACACCCGGTAACTAAAACCTTTACTATTGAGGGCGGCGTTAAAGCGGTGATAGAAGACCTGAAGAATACTACCATTACCGATACTTTACAGAGCGGTAACTATGTAAACAACGCCGACCAAACCTACGGATTTAACTATAAGCGTAATATTTACGCGGGTTATGTATCGGTATCAACATCGTTGTTTAAAAACTTTTTGGATGTTAAGGCGGGTTTGAGGAGCGAGTACACCGATACCAAATCAAACCTTGCGGGGGTGGTGATACCGGGCTATAATACTTTTGCGCCATCGGCAGTAATATCTCATAAGTTAACGCCAACCCAAAGTATTAAGCTGAGCTACTCGTACCGGATAGAGCGACCGGATTATGGCGAGATCAACCCGTTTTATAACATCAGCGACCCTAAGAACATCAGCACAGGTAACCCTAACTTAAGGCCGGAGAAAAGTAATAGCGTTGAGTTAGGCTACAACAAATCATTTGATAGCGGCACAAATATTTACATTGGTAGTTTTTATCGCCACAATACCGACGATATCCAACAGTTTACCACCCGTTACGAGTTATTAACTATCAACGGGAAGGATTATACCAACGTATTACTCAACCAACGCGCCAACTTGGGCACACAGGCATCATTAGGTGGTAACATTTTTGCATCGATACCGGTTACTAAAAAACTGAACCTGCGCACCAATATATTCCTGGTAGAGCGTAGCAACAAAGCCCCGGGTATCGATTCTATAAAGGCCTTTCAGTATCGCTTAAATTTAAATGCCAGCTACCAATTTGGTGGCAACATTATGGCAGAGGCATTTGGTAACTACAATTCCTCATCGCGCACACTGCAAGGCACACGCCCGCATTTCTTTTTCTATACCATGGCGGTGCGCAAGCAGTTTTGGGATAAAAAGGCCAGCATTGGTTTGGTTGCCAACAACGCGTTTAGCCGGTATATTAACCAGGAGTCGACCACCAAAGGGCCGGGCTTTAACCAATCAAGCATCAGGCAGTTGCCATTCCGCTCGTTTGGGTTAACGCTTAGCTATAAATTTGGTAAGCTGGAATTCTCTAAGGATAAAGAGAAGGAAGGCCGAGAAGAGGGCGGAAATAATATGCCAAGCGAGCCCGCAGGCAGGTAATTTTAAAAACAATTAAGCGTTTTATAGTATTACTATAATGATATATCTTAAAGCATTATCGTTATGAATACTGCTGATAAACATTATAAATTCATAAACAGTAAGACTGGGTATGTAATTTTCTATTCGTCGTTGAGCATCAAATTAGGCCCCGATGAGGTTAAAGCCGAACTTGAAAAAATAAAGGCTCAGGTTGCCATCAAAAATGGCATTTATGCGGGTACCCTTTATTGGGAAGAGATAAAGGACGAGTAAACCCATTTTATATCTTTTTTAAATGTAGTGCAAAAAACTGCTTGTACTATTCATCTGGATATCAGTATATTTATGTGCCAATTATAACGGACAAACAATCCGCGATTTTATCGCATATAAATATCTACTATCATGAAAAAACTTTTCTTAATGTTGTTTGTCGCCGGCTGCGTAAATGTGGCTGTGCAGGCACAGGTTGCGCCTCAAAAAACGGATGTTAAAGATGTAGTAGCCAAACTGCAATCACTCTCTACCGACAAGATCATTGAGAAAGCTTATCTGCATTTCGATAAGCCTTATTATAACCCGGGCGATACCCTCTATTTTAAAGCCTACATAACCGCTGGCGAACAGCACGAATTATCAAAGATCAGCGGTGTATTGCATGTAGACCTGGTGAGCAAAAACGATTCGGTTATGCAGTCGCTCATCCTGCAACTGAAAAACGGGCTTGCCTGGGGCGATTTTTCGTTGCCAAACTACCTTTCAAAAGGCAACTATAAAGTGAGGGCTTACACCCAATGGATGCAAAATGCAGGCAATGCCTATGTATTTAATAAAACCATATCTGTTAATGGCAAAAGCATAGCGCAGGTATACCCCGCAAAAGCAACGGACAACAAAACCGATGTGCAATTTTTCCCGGAGGGCGGCTCGTTTGTAACCGCTGTACCCTGCCGCATTGCGTTTAAAGCGGTTGGCAGCAATGGTTTGGGTACATATGTAAAAGGAACTGTTGTTGATAGCGATAATAAAGAAGTTGCCAAATTTACCTCGGCACATTTGGGGATGGGCCAGTTTTATATCACTGCCGATGCCGGCAAAACTTACAAGGCAAAAGTAACCTATCCGGATGGTTCGGTAAATATGGTGGCGCTCCCAACGCCGGAAGCAAAGGGCATGTCGCTTACGGTTAACAACAGCGACGTCAGCAAACTGGCCATCGATATAAATGCCAATAAGGCTTATTACCTGGAGAATAAGGATAAAGAAGTAAACGTGGTGATCTATTCGGCCGGTGTGGTAAAAACGGTAAAAACTATTTTAGATAACCAGGTGATCGGGTTCGATCTGCCAAAAAAAGATTTAAAAAGCGGGATAACACAGATCACCGTTTTCGCGCAAAACGGTGTGCCATTAGCCGAACGCCTCGTGTTTATCCAAAATGAAGATGGCATTAATTTTACCGTAAACAGCGATAAAGCAACTTACGCCGGTCACGATAAGGCAACCATAACGCTGAATGCAAAGTTTGGGGATAAAGCATCAGTAGGCAACTTCTCGGTAGCGGTGATAGATGAAAGTAAGGTACAGGGCGATGAGGATAAAGAAAGCTCTATCCTGTCAAACTTGCTGTTAACCTCAGAATTGCGGGGGTATGTAGAACAGCCGGGCTATTATTTTAACACTGTAAATGCCGATACCCGCAGCAACCTGGATGTTTTGATGCTTACCCAGGGTTACCGCCGCGTTCAATGGCAAGAACTGTTGAATGAACCGCCAACACCTTTAACTTATAAACCCGAGTTCGGGATCCCTATTAAAGGTGTACTCACCAATAGATCGGGCGCGCCAATAGCTAATGAAAAGTTAACCTTAATGCTATCGGCCACCGGGCAAAGTATAACTGCAACTACTGATGCTGCAGGTAAATTTAACTTCCCGGATCTGGAGTATGCAGACAGATCGCAGTTTGTGTTAAATATTGATAATAAAGCATTACGTAACAAAGCTAAATTAGTGATAGCTAATAATAGCAGTGCTATTACACTACCCGCTTATAATGAGCCGGCAGTAGGGGTTGTTGATAACTTATCAAACTACGCAGGTGTAACAGCCGGGCAAACAGGTAAAATACGCAATCTGAAGCCGGTATATGTAAAAGGAAAACCAGGCAACTATCGTACACAAAGCCTTGCGGGCGCAGGCAATGCCGACCAGGTTATTTTCGGCAAGGACATTAAAAATTTCGCAACTTTATCACAAGGGCTTACCGGGCTTGCACGTAATATTGATTTTAATAACGGGAAAGCTTACCTTAAAACCTCGATTGCTGTGGCAAACGGGTCTACTGTTTCCGAACCCATGCTGATCGTTATCGACGGCGCCATCACTTCGGGAGGGATAGATGGTGTACAGCCTAATGATGTTGAATCTATAGAGATACTTAAAGGTGCTAATGCCGCGGTGTATGGTATGGGGGCAGGCAGCGGAGTTATGGTGATCAATACTAAACAAGGTGGTGACGCGGTAGAGGTAAGTAAAGAAATGTCGCCGGGCATTTTATCATTATCGCCAAAAGGGTTTTATATGGCGCGTGAATTTTATTCGCCGGTTTACGATGCAGTAAAGAAATACCCAGCCGATGAACGTACAACCATTTATTGGAAACCAAACGTGATAACCGACGCTGCAGGGAATGCTTTCATTAATTATTTTAATGCAGGGGCGGGCCGGTACCGGGTAATTGTTGAGGGTATTGATAATGCAGGCAATATTGGCCGTGCAGTTTATAAATACAACGTGCAGTAGTTACTTGCTGATAAGATAAGCCTTTGAGACAACCTGGCTGCGTGTGGCGCTGTTTATAAACTTTGGCAGCATATTTTCCTGTGGATAATCAATAAATAATTTGACGACCTTAAAATTAGCGTGGGCATTGGTAAGGTAATCTACAGATGCCTGGCTGGCAAAAAAGAGTGCTTTACCAGCAGGTTTAAAATCTTTAAAGCCCTCAAGTGGCACAAACTGCACAGGCCTGTTGCTATAAAACTGGAATGAGTTGTTAGACATGCGCAAGGTATATAACTTAGCATCGGCAAACTGCGGCTGGCTTGCGTACCTGGCTGCAGGTATTTGCCCGTTGTAAGACGCAACCAGCGGGAAGAAAACAGTATTCAAGTAAAAATTAGCGAAAAGCACCGAGCAGCAGGTTAGCATAAAAACCTTGTAGGCTATTTCTTTTACTTTTAGGCTGATTGCTGCAGCGATTGATCCAAACAACACAACAGCTGTTATAAATAGCAGGTTAGACGCCGGCTTCGCAAAAACATGTATCGCGATAATTATCATCGGTAAAGCTATCGCAAATAAAAGCAGAACTATCTTACGATAATTTTCGCCTGCCTTGCTCAGTTGTACAAAACAATAAGGCGCGGTAATAATAGCAAATAATGGGAAAAGTATATTGGTATAAAACGGCAACTGAAACCCGGATAGCGAGAATAGGATCAATAACAACAAACCACCACTTAAAGTATAATATTCTGGCAGGGTTACCTTTCGCCAGATGCTTTTGAAGCTTTTGTAAAGTGCGTAATAGAACAATAGGCACCAGGGTAAATAAGCCCAAAGCAGGGTATGTATAAAGAAGAATTTATCGCCCCCTTTTTTCTGTTGGATAGGGCCCTGGTTTATAAAACGGCCGAACTGGCTATCCCACAAAAACCATTTTATGCCGCTTACATTTTGCCTGTCGAAAACCGTTTTCTCGGGGTGCGCGTCAAACTGTGCATAAAGCGCGTAAACTTCGGGGATGGTAAACAGAAAGGTAAGCACATACAATAGCAACCATTTAGGATAAAACAACTGCAAAAACTTTTTTTGAAATATAAACTGCCCAAGCAACGCGCCATATATTGCTACGATCACAAATATGCCTTTAGTCATGATAGCACATGCGGTTAGCAGGGCGGCCAGCAATAAGTGCTTTGCTATTGGCTTATCATTATACCGGGCAATGTGGTAAATGCTGCCAATGATCAGCGCCAATAAGTACGGCTCGGCGCGTATATCAAGGTTTGATAACAGGATGTGCTGGGCTGTCATCAATATTAATACCGCTGTAAGCGCTATTTCTTTGGTGTAAAACCTGCGTGCGAATAGGTAAGTATAAAGCAAACTTAGCAAGAAGAACAGCAGCGCGGGCAGGCGATAGGCCCAGGCACTCACACCAAATATTTTAAAGCTTACCAGCACCGCCCAAAACGGAAAGTGGGGCTTGTCGAGCCAATCGGTATTGTAGGTGAAGAGTTGTAATACGTCATGCTTGTAAAGCATGTTTTTAGCAATAGAAGCGTAAAGGCCGGGGTCGTCGGTAAAAAAATCGGCATTGATGCCAATGAAATTAACCATCAGCGCCAGCACAAACAGTAAAAGGTAAAAGGGCTTGTAATTTTTGGCCATTGCTGGCACAAATATAGGAGTAATGCAGGCAAATATTTATCGCGCTGAACGCATAAAAAACCCCTGCCTTGCGGCAGGGGCCAAAAACTCACAACAATTGTTTAACCTTTCGGTCTATTCCTAACTGCAATGTGAATTCAGCCTTTATAACACGCTGTTTTAATGAAAGTTTTAGCGGCACATGGTAATAAGTAATTTTTTTAGATGTTGTGCGTTTATGCGTTATCTTTATCACCACATAAACTACAAGCGTTACTATTATGAAAAACACATTTCAATTAAAAGCAGCAATGCTATTTGCATTCGCCATGCTGTTCACAACCGTTACCTTTGCACAAAAAAAAGCTGTTGAAAGCCCGCGCGACAGCGTTAGTGCAAAAATTGGTGCATCAACCGTTAGCATCAACTATGGCAGCCCGGCGGTAAAAGGCCGTAAAATATATGGCGAATTAGTGCCGTTTGATAAAGTATGGCGCACAGGCGCTAACGAGGCTACCGTATTTACAACAACTAACGATATTTTGGTTGAAGGGAAAAAATTACCTGCCGGTACTTATAGCTTTTTCGCTATCCCAACTGCTACCACCTGGACAATTATTTTTAACAAAACTGCCAAACAATGGGGCGCGTATAAATACGATGCAGCACAGGATGCATTGCGTGTAACTGTTAAGCCGGTTGCTGCAAAACCTACCGAGCATTTGGTTTACAAGATCAACAAAAAAGGTTTCACCCTAACATGGGATAAGCTAACTGTACCGGTTGCCGTAAAATAAGTTATCGAACTATTTTAATAAATTAACCCCGGCCATTTGGTTGGGGTTTTTTATTGGGCGATAATTAAAATAAAGCTAATATTGCCTTACTATAATACCCCTATTACAAATGCAGAAACAAAGGCCGGGTAAGGTTTTAATAAAGAGAGGATTGATCATCCTCGGCCTTATCCTCGCAGTAAACCTGCTGCTTGTTTTTGCGGATTATCCCCGGGCGGTAGAGCGATATTACTCTAACGGTTTTTATCCTTTAATCTGCCATATACTGCACCCGGTTTTTAACCTGTTCCCCTTTAGTACTGGCGACCTCATCTACCTTTTTGTGATTGGTTACCTGGTGTATGCACTGGTTAGGCTTGTTGCAATGTGTATTAAAAAGAAATTTATTCACGCGGGGATCTTTGCGGCGGGGGTCGTAATTGTCGTGATGGCAGGCATCCTGATGTTTTACGTTTTTTGGGGGTTAAACTATTTCCGCCCGTCGGCAGGGGAGCGGCTTAACCTG
The DNA here is from genome assembly GCF_034345625.1 of Mucilaginibacter sp. 5C4. Taxonomy (NCBI): domain Bacteria; kingdom Pseudomonadati; phylum Bacteroidota; class Sphingobacteriia; order Sphingobacteriales; family Sphingobacteriaceae; genus Mucilaginibacter; species Mucilaginibacter sp. 5C4. Next base: position 1,089,680 of record NZ_CP133775.1, read on the forward strand.
CGGGAAAGCACTTATACCAGGGCCGAACTGCAACGTGTTACCAATATCCTGATAGATAGCGCTAATGCCACCAGGGCAAGAGTTACAGCGGCAGATCTGAAGCAGGGCAATGATTCTATATATAGCATCGCTACAAAGGCGGTCATCAAATTATCTAATACCAATAGTGAATACTATACTTACAGCCCTAAAATAAAACCATCGCTGTTAACGGGGCTATTGAATTATATAGGTACATCCGGCTATTACAACCCGTTTACCAGCGAGGCGCAAATGAATTACCAGATGCCGGTTTTTAACCGGCCGTTTGTAGCCAGCCACGAGATGAGCCACCAGATGGGTTACGGCCCCGAGGACGAGGCCAACTTTGTAGGCTTTGTAGCAGCAACAGGATCTAACGACAGATTGTTAAGATACTCGGCATATAACCTGGCTGTTAACGAGTTTATGCATACCATGCGCTATACCGATACCGTAGTATTTAAACAGCTAAAAACAAAGATCTCCCCGCAGGTGTTGGCCGATTTTAAAGAAGAGCGCATCTACTGGCTCTCCTATCAAAATAAGATCAACACCATCACCAGTGTTTTTTACGACAACTTTTTGAAGGCCAACAACCAGCCCCAGGGTTTAGATACCTACAACAGGATGGTACTGCTCGTAATGGCGATGTATAAGGGTAAGTGAGTGGTTAGTGGAGGGTAAGTGAGTGGTTGGAAATTCAAACCTAACAGATCGGTACAATCAATCTAATCTATCTGCAGCAAGCACGATCGGTGCAAACCAAATAAAAAATGCGTTCCGTATCTCACCCCGGAACGCACTACAACATCATTCAAATAATGTTGATCAACTAAACCTCAGATAACATGTTTAAAATTACCCAAGCTCTTTATAGCGAAGCCATTTTGGCTGCTTATTTCTTAAAATATTATGAATGTGATAGTTACACTACAAAAAGTGTTCCTAATGCAACTAAGTGTCAAAGGTACACATTGAACGTATGCCATAAAAGCTTATTCTAATAAAAGACTTTTTAAACATATAAATGTTACTAAACTGTGAATAATACAGTTCTGAACTAATACGGGGCATAATATGCAGGCGCAACAGCGTAAGCGAAATTTAAATGAGCATATACGTTCTGAGAAATGAGTAGCACAAATACAAGGATGTTTTATGCACTATAAAATATACAAGTGGCGCGAGGGGGGGAGTTAACAAGCTGTCGAACATTTGCCCGGTATTCCTAAAAGCGATGGCATGGAAATCGCTTTTAAAATTGCAATATTATTTGGCTAAAGCCATCTCCTTTATTGCTTTCATACCGCCCCATAAATGGGACGGCAATGAATTCATTTGACCCCGTTTAAAAATTCATTGCCGTTTGGCTTCAGCCAACGGATCATAAAAGCTGCAAAAGATGGCTTTAGCCAAAATTCTCCGGGTTTAAGTTTTAAAAGCGATTTCTTGAAAGGGATGGCTGTGAACATCTTAAAATAAAAAATTTCAATTATATTTGTTTCACCTTCAGGTGTATGAAAAGATCCGCGTTAATCATATTATTCTTTAGCCTTTGCGTTGGCGCGCGGGGACAAAGTATTTCTTTTTTCGATCTTACCAACCTTACTAACTTAAGCGATGGGCAGGCGCATACTTATCTTACCCTTGGTAATGTTTTTAAACAACAATATTTAGAGGAAAAAGACGGTAAAAAGATAGAGCATTTCCGCTCAAAATCAACAACAGTTAAAGAGCAAAGTATTACCATAGGCGAAAACACCACATTATCTAACGGGATGATATTGCGGACAGTTACTTACGATACTACTGATCCGCAGCACATTGTAAACCTTATTGCCCAGGCACGCCGCTCTAAGCTGATCATGAAATTCCAGGGGCAGGATAAGTACAACAACATCTACAAGTTTGATAACGAGTTTTACTTTGTCACCATGACTATCAGCACCACCGAAAACCGGGGGCAGGTTGTAGTGCACCAAAAAGAATTTGTAGGATATTGATCAAAAAATAATCCCCGGCATTCGCCAGGGATATCAGTTTTTAAAATCTTCGGTAATTTATTATTAAGCGGTTAGCTCCTCATAAGCCGCGGTAAGCCCTCGTTGTATGCCATCGCCATTCCAGCCGGTAACACCGGGGATTGCGGTTGCGGCCAATATCTGCTCTTTGGTTTTACCGGCCTTTATGCCGCTATCAACAAAGGCAACCAATTTTTCCATAAAGTTTTGCATGGCTTTCAAATCGTCGATAGTGCCGGTGACTTTAACAGGGTCAAAAGCATGGCCATAAACAAATATGGTATCCTTATTAAACTGTTTTTGTGCCTGCTCCAGCGCTACAGGCCAGTTTTTGCATGAGGCACCAGCGCTGCGATCTATGTACGGATACATACGGTTAAACACCTGGTCGCCACAGTGTACAACGTTGGCATTCTCAAAGTGGATGAAGCTATCGCCATTGGTATGGCCGGGGCCAAAGTAATGCGCGCTGATGGTTTCGTCGCCAACTTTTACTTTCCATTTATCGGTGTAAATAGTATCCGGGTAAAGCTGTTTGTCTTCTGTTTTTTGTATTGCCGCGGCCGCCTTTTGGTTGGTTAACGAATTGGCATGTGCCCCCACGTTTTTGGCAATGCCTTTAAACGAAATATTGCCGCTGGTATGGTCGCCGTGGTGGTGGGTATTGATCAGCCATTGAAAAGGCTTATCACTTTTCTTTTTCAGCTCTGCTATCAAATGCGTTGCCGGGTCGGGGAACTCGGCATCAACACAAACAATACCTTCCTTGTTCACCATCCAGATGATGGTACCGCCCTGCTCGGTAAAAATACCTACGTTGTTACGCAATGGCGTTAATTTATACCCGGGCATGGCCAGCATTTGGGCAAAGCTTTTGTTTCTCAATAGAGCCAGCGAACCGGCTGTTAAAGCGGTGTTTCTTAAAAATTTACGGCGTTCCATATGGTTTTGAGAATAGAGATTAGTTGATCAGAGATCAGTTAAAATTATGTTTTATTTGGCTAATTACATATAGCTGATGAGGTCTCTTACTTATGAACCATGATCTATATGCTATGAACTGTTTAATACTGATGAAACCCCTGCGACACAAATTCAAGCACGTTTGGTAACGATGCCCGCCAATACGTCCAGTTGTGTGCGCCATCCCGTACCCGGTATTCATGCGGGATGTTCAGCTTACGCATCAAATTATGTACCAGGCCATTGCCTTCGTACAAAAAGTCGTCGTCGCCAACATCCATAAACCAGCGCACGTCTTTCTTTTTGGCGTCGGGCATGGCTTTCATCAATTCAGATACGCTGTATTGTTTGTAATAGTTGCTTATCGTGCTATCTTTTATGGTAGGGTATTCTTCTTTACAATAATCCTTTGCCTCGTCTAAGTTCCAAAAACCGGTAGCGGCACTCAGCGGGCAAGCAGACGAGAAAAGTTCGGGATGGTGTAGCGCGTAAATGAAAGTGCCCTCACCGCCCATGCTTAAACCGGCAATGGCGCGATAGCGCTTTTCAGATTTAACTTTGTATTTTTTCTCTACAAAAGGCATCAGTTCATTAAAAAAGAAATCCTCGTAGTTCCAGTCGCCCTTTACGCGGTTAAAGTAACCCTTGTGGCCGGTATTACCATCGGGCATAACAATGATCATGGGCGTGGCCATGCCATCGCGGATGGCCTTATCAGCTATGCTGAGCACCTCGCCAAACTGCACCCAGCCTGTTTGGTCGTCGCCCGAGCCATGCAGCAGGTAAAGTATAGGGTAAGTACGGCCGCTTGTCTCGTAATCGGGTGGCAGGTAAACGGCATACTTGCGTTCGCTTTTCAGGATCTTGCTGGTAAGGGTAAGGTTATCGTACACCTTGCCGGTAATCTGCGCGAAAAGTACAGCCGGACAAAGCATCAGCAATACAAACAATATTTTTTTCATCAAGATTTTTGGTTAGCAACAGGGGTTATTGCGGTTGGTTAAATTTAGGGATAAAAGTTTGGTTTGAACCGGGACTTTTAGGATTTATACGATTAATAGGATTTTTTCTTTTGTCATGCTGAGCGATAGCGAAGCATCTGATCGACGACATGTACCTGAAATTTGTCTGAACCCGAATTTTAGGAATTAAAGAATTTCAGAATGATAAGTATTGAAGAGCGGTGGGCCGACAAAAAACCGGGGCCGATGTGTAAAGGCCCGTGCGGGGAAGGATTTTTTTGTCTTGATTTTTTGCTTCCTTTCCTATCAAGACAAAAGAAGTAGCCCTCCGCGGCAATGAGCGGGCTGGCATTGATTAAAAGAACAGCACCTGCATAACACACCCCAACCCCTCTCAAGAGCGGAGCTACTTGCAGAACTTTCTCCTCGTACCTCGTTTGAAATGACATTATGAAATACATGGCAACAAACATTTTTGCCTCGACACGCAATATATACACCCATCTCCTTAACTTTACCCCGCATGCAACAACCCGACCGCGATAATTACAAATGGCTTTACACCTTTATTGGTTTGGCCGTGTTGCTTAATTTTACGGGTTTGTTCATCCCCATTTTAGCGCCCGATGGTACATTATATGCCGCCATCGCCAAAACCATGGTGCAGCGTAACGACTACGTAAACATTATTGTAAACCATACCGACTGGCTGGATAAACCACACTTCCCGTTTTGGGTGGCTGCACTTTCATTCAAGATCTTCGGGTTTACTACCTGGGCATATAAGCTACCCGGCATTTTGTTTATGCTGATGGGGGCGTGGTATACCTACAAACTGGCAAAAGAGCTTTACACGAAGCAAATAGCGCTGTGGGCTGTACTGGTCTTGCTTACCTCGCAGCACATCATCTTATCCAATAACGATGTACGTGCCGAGCCTTACCTTACGGGGTTGATCATCGCGTCGGTATATTATTTCTATATCGCTTATACCCGCAACAAGTTTTGGCAACTGGTATTAGGCGCACTGTTTGCCGCCTGTGCCATCATGACCAAAGGCATGTTTGCCCTGGTGCCGATAGGTGGCGCAATAGTATGTCAGTTGGCCATTACCAAACAATGGAAACAGCTTTTTAACCTGCGCTGGTTGCTGGCTGCTGCGCTGATATTGGTGTTTATCCTGCCCGAGATCTGGTGCCTTTATGTGCAATTCGACAGCCACCCCGAGAAGCTTGTTTTTGATACGCACAATGTATCGGGCATCAAATTCTTTTTTTGGGATAGCCAGTTTGGGCGCTTCTTTAATACCGGCCCCATTAAAGGCCACGGCGACCCATCGTTTTTTGTGCATACTACGTTGTGGGCGTTTTTGCCATGGTCGCTGATATTGTTCGCGGCGATATGGCACTTCATCAAAACGGGCATTAAAGATGTACAAAAGCGCGAATGGCTTTGCATCAGCGGGGCATTGCTTACGTTCCTGCTGTTCTCGGCATCCAAATTTCAGCTGCCGCATTATCTCAATATCGTATTTCCGTTTTTCGCTATTATAACCGCGCAGTATTTGGTGGGTTTACAGTCGGAACGTACTATCAAAACCATCCGCATAATGCAAATTGGTTTGGTTGTTTTGTTGTTGCTGGTGATAGGCACCCTGCACTGTTTTTTTAAACCGCAGGAGTTTAATTGGCATGTTGGGTTTACACTTTTGATCTGGCTTGCGCTATTAATTATACTCCCCGGTAATTTCAGCGATGCTGATTTCAGGCAGACGGCATTCCGTACACTCATCATAGCTTTTGTGGTGAATTTGTACCTGAATTTGGCTTTTTATCCGTCGCTACTAAAATACCAGGCCGGGAGCGAGGCCGCTTTTTGGATCAACCAAAACAACGCCGCGAAACTACCAGTTGCCCGCAGCTTTGAGTTTGCCTCCTTCCCGATGGAGTTTTATCTGCAACAACCTATTGTGGAATTGAATGAAGATGGCAGCGGGAAGATTCCTGCAACGCCATTTATTTTCTATGGCCCGGCAGAGGTAGCTGCATCATTCACCTCAAAAGGATACAAGGTTGAAAAGCTGGCGCAATTCCAACGTTTCCACACATCCCGACTGACGCCTAAGTTTTTAAACCAGGCCACGCGTGATAAGGAGGTCGTGAAGATGGAAGTGGTGAAGGTTTTTAAATAACCCTGCCCATCAACGGATCTGTAAAGCTGGAATGCCCCGTTTCAACACGGCCTGCATAACGTTTCTCAAAATCGCCAAAACCTTTTACTTTCAAGGTAAAATCATACCAGCCATGGCTCTTACTTAAGTCGAGTTTTATGGTTTGCGGCGCAAAGCTTTCCTGCTGAATGGTCATTTGTTTTGTGGCGGTTTTGTAGGCATTGTCAATTATTTCAACCGTACGCGGAGTTGTGTCACCATGCAGCCAAAAAGTAAGTGTTATATTGCCGTTCGGTTTTTTATTGACCGCCTGGCAGGTAAGTTCCATACCGATGCCGGGGTCTTTAATGTTGCCTTTAAACTCCCGGTAAAAACCGTTTGGCCCGTAAGTGCGCAGGTGGTAATTGCTGCCCTCAAATTCGTTTAGCGGCCACGCATCGGTTAGGATATCGCCCGCCTTTGCGGCATAGCTCCAAGTGCGTACCGGCTCCATTTTCTGCGGATCGTTAAAGGATACATACTTACCCGGGGCGTAAACGTTAAATGGCGCGCCAACGGCCTTGTCGCCAAAAACGGTATTGCCCGCCTTAAATTTGATTTCGAACGCGGTTTTGTCATCGTTCAGGCTGCCATCAGCATAAAGTTCATACGGTAGCGCACAAGCCGGTTTTATACCCGGTTCCTGCTTTGGCATATGTGGAGATGTTGCCGGATGCTTTTTAATAACAGCTACCTCAGCTGCCGACAGGTTTTTATATCCCGACGGCAGCTTTTTGAATTGTGCTTTGTGGATACCCTCTACAAATTCATTTTTCTTCAGTGGTGCAAGGCTGGCAAATTTCTCGCCATTGTACGGGCGGAATACGGATGTAAGGTCGCCGCAAATGGTACGGCGCCAATCGCTGATGTTATGTTCCTTTATTTTCTTGCCGGTTTTTTTGGCAAGGAAGGTTTCTAAAAATTGCAGTGACGAGGTATGGTCGAACACCTCGGAATTTACATACCCGCCACGGCTCCATGGCGAGGCTATCACCGTCGGCACCCGGTAACCCAAACCAATAGTGCTTTCGCGGTCGTAATCGTTCGGGAAATTTTTGCGTTCCTGTTCCTGCTCCAGGGTTACAAACTCCACCCGCGTATCAATCCCCTCAGAAACTTTTCCGGTGCCTTTTTTGTGCGAATGAGGGGCGGTAAATGGTGGAATATGGTCGAAATATCCATCGTTTTCATCGTATGTTAAAATGAAAATTGTCTTCTTCCAAACCTCCGGATTTTTGGTCAAAATATCCAAAACTTCCGACGTGTACCATGCCCCATACCAAGGCGCACCGGGGTGGTCAGAGAAATTTTCACCGGCCGTTAACCACGATACGGTGGGCAGCTTACCCGTTTTCACATCCTGCCTAAACTGGTAAAGTACATCTCCCTTTGGTACCAGCATTTCGCGCTCGGTACCGTTATCATTATACTTAAGGGTGGTTAATTTATGATAATCTGGGTCAGCTTTATTGGTGGTAAATGCCTTTAAATGAAGGCTTTTCTCCTTAGCGCTTAGTTTATCAAATGCACCTGGCTCTAATATGGCCTTGTTGCTGTTGATGCCGTCTAGTTCCTCTTTTTGCTGCTCTAATTGCTTTTTAAGTTTGATTAGAGTAGCATCTCCGGCGGGTAAAGCATCTATTTTTGCCTGTGTATCAGCTATTTGCTTTGGTAATATAGTAAGCTGTTTTTTTAGATAGGCGACGTGTTCGTTGTGCAGCTTTACATTGTATTGTTTGAAAAATTCCAGGTTATTATCTGTGAAATTCGAGAGCCATGCATCCTCTTCGCCCTCAAAGCCAACACCTACCGATACCTCGTTTTGGTAGCATTTCCATGATATTCCGGCTTCTTCCAATCGCTCGGGGAAGGTTGTCCAGTTTAGCGATTCAAAGTCCGAATCTTCATTCCAGAGATTGGGCCGCGATGATTCATTTTGTTCCTTGCGGATGCTGCCCGTCCAAAAAAAGTGACGGTTTGGCGTAGTACCCGTTAGCGAAGAGCAGAAATTCTGGTCGCAAACTGTAAAAGCATCTGCTAAAGCATAATTAAATGGAAGATCTTCCCGGTTATGGAAACCAAGCGTCAAGGGCATATTTTTATAATCCTTATTATCCGATTTCTTCTCCATTAACCACTGGTCAAATTTGCCATCGTTACGGGCATTTACCTGGTTGCTCCAGCTGTGTGGCAACGAACTCATCCACGTAGAGCGTGTGTTATGAATATCCAGGTGAAACGGCGCATAAGTTTCGCCTGTGTTGTTTGATTGCAGCCAAACCGGGTTGCGGTTAGGCAATTCGATAGCACGCGGGTCGTTAAATCCCCTCACCCCTTTTAGCGAGCCAAAACAATGGTCGAACGAGCGATTCTCCTGCATTAAAAGCACAATATGCTCGGCATCGGCCCAAGTGGTGCCGGGCAATGGGTTTATAGCCATTGCTTTTTGGATAGAAGCCGGGAGGATATTTGCTAAACCGGCGGTACCGGCAAGCATAGCTGCTTTTTTAAGGAAATCTCTGCGTGTATCTTGCATTGTTCTAAATTATAAATCCGCCCCAAATATCTGTACTGTATAGTAACGATAGTATTATGTTATTGTAAAATCAATGTATAAAACAAAAGCGCCTCACCTTCGGGCGATGTTACCAAGCCTATTTTAATATAGCCACACCTTTCTAATAAACGTTGCGAACGCGTATTGGTGTCTGTTGTGGTAGCATATAATTTATCTACAGGGTAAAGTTCATTAATGTGTGCTAGTGATGCTATGCAAGCTTCGTAAGCCAGGCCACGGCCTTCAAACCCCGGCAGGAAAGCAAAGCCAAGATCGGGCCGGTCAAGGTAGTCGCGCTTAAATAAACCGCATAGGCCAATGGGTTCGCGGGTGTTATTTAATTCTACCAACCAAGGGCCAAAACAATGCTGCGCATAAATAGCCATAAATACATTCAATATATAATTAACAGCGTCTGTTTGGGTAAGGATGTTGCGGTCGCCGATGTGTTGTTTCCATGTCGGCGAGTTCAATAAATCGAATATAAATGGCGCATCATTAGGTGTAAAACGGCGCAGGCTGATATTGGATGATGTGTGTAGTGCAGTGCTCATAAAACACTAAGCTATGAATTTTAATAATGGGATAACGCCATAACGCTTGCTTTTACCACAAACATTTGCTTACTTGTATAACCGTTATAAATCATCTGTTTACTTTACCTGATGCCTATGAAAAAGTATTGCCTTACCCTCAATTTAAAAGATGATGCCGACCTGATAGCTGGTTACGAAGAGCATCATAAAGCCGTTTGGCCAGCGGTATTAGACAGTATTACCGCATCGGGCATTACCAATATGGAGATCTATCGTTTAGGCGCAAGGCTTTTTATGATAGTAGAGGCTAATGCCGATTTTAGTTTTTCTAAAAAGGCTGCAATGGATGCCGGCAACGCCAAAGTGCAGGAGTGGGAAGACCTGATGTGGAAATATCAGCAACCCATAAAAGGCGCGCTTGCTGGCGAAAAGTGGGTTTTAATGGATAAGATATTTCAATTATAACAGCTACATTAATTTACCAATTATGAGAAGGACGCTACTAACGTTATGCCTGTTGTTGACTATTGCAACAAATCTTTCGGCACAAGGTACTTACACGCCAACCGCCGAGAACCAGGCACAAAGGCAAAAATTTCAGGATATGAAGTTCGGCCTGTTTATTCACTGGGGCATTTACAGTATTTTGGGCGATGGCGAGTGGGTAATGCACGATAAAAAGATCCCCTATGATAGCTATAAACGGTTAGCCGGATTTTTTAATCCGCTGGAATTTAATGCCAAAGAGTGGGTGGCGTTTGCCAAACAGGCAGGGATGAAGTACATCACCATAACCTCGCGCCACCACGATGGGTTTAGCATGTACGGCACCAAAATGTCGCCATATAATATTGTGGATGCCACGCCTTACCATAAAGACCCATTGATGGAATTGGCAAAAGAATGCGAAAAGGAGGGCATCGAACTCCACTTTTATTACTCGTTGCTGGATTGGGGCAGGCCCGATTATGCTTATGGCAGCAAAATAGTAAATGGCAAGCCCGAAAAAGGGGATTGGGACGGTTATATCAAGTTTATGAAAGACCAGCTAACGGAGCTGATAACAAACTACCCCGGCGTAAAAGGTATTTGGTTTGACGGCGGTTGGGAAAGGGTAGAGGCAAACTGGCATTATGATGAAATTTACGCGCTGATACATAAACTAAACCCGGCCATAATGGTGGGCAACAACCACCACGTTGCTGTGAAAAATGGCGAAGATTTCCAGATGTTTGAAAAGGATCTGCCGGGAGGCAATACCACAGGTTTTGCACCGTCTCAGTCGATAGGTAAACTGCCATTTGAAACCTGCGAAACCATTAACAACAGCTGGGGCTTTAACATTAACGACAGGAGTTTTAAATCGTCTAAACAGATCATCCATTATTTGGTGAATGATGCGGGGCGCAACGCTAATTTCCTGCTAAACATTGGGCCGATGCCAAACGGCAAGATCCAATCTGAGTTTACTGATACCTTGGCTATTGTTGGCGCATGGGTAAAAAAGAATGGCGAAAGTATTTACGGCACCCGCGGCAGCTATGTACCACCACAGCCATGGGGTGTTATAACTGTAAAAGCCAAAACAATGTATGTGCATATCACCAGTCCGCAGGGCGAGGGGTATATTTTTATTCCGAAGTTAAAAGATAAGGTTAGTAAGGCTGTTTTGTTAAGTAATGGCAGTGCCGTTAAATTTAAGCAGCAGCCGGAAGGTGTGTTTATTTATACCGATGGTTTGGTGATGGATGAGGTGGATACAATTGTGAAGTTGACGGTGAAGTAACACTCTTTGTCATCGAACGAAGTACGAGGAGAAATCTTCTACTCTATACAACTTTTTGATGTTCATTGTAGAAGATTTCTCACTATAGTTTCGAAATAACATCATATTTAAAAACACCCAAAAACTTTTTTCAAATTTATTATTTGCTATGCATGCATAATAAATTTATCTTACAGCGTTTAAAGCTATTATTTGTACCATATACCGTTTTGGTGTTGATATTATGCTGTTTACTGCATAAAACAATGGGCAAATTAATTGTTAGCTTTACCGTAAACCAATTATAAATCTACTTTTTTTACATGGAATATTTGTTAACCGATAGCCCTGCGGGCTACGATTTTAGTGTAAGCGAAAACCAAAAAATGATAGGCCAGATGGCCAAAGATTTTGCCGAAAAGCACATCCGCCCAAATGTGATGGACTGGGACGAGGCGCAAAAATTCCCTCTGGAGTTGTTTAAGCAACTTGGTGAGCAGGGAATGATGGGCGTGCTGGTACCCGAAGAGTACGGCGGTTCGGGTTTTGGCTATGCCGAGTATGTTACCACTATTGTAGAAATAGCAAAAGTTTGCGGGTCTATAGGTCTATCGGTTGCGGCACATAACTCACTTTGTACAGGCCACATCTTGGCATTTGCAAACGAAGAACAAAAACGACGTTGGTTACCCAAACTGGCTACCGCCGAATGGCTTGGTGCCTGGGGATTAACCGAAGCTAATACCGGCAGCGATGCTATGCGTATGGCAACCACAGCCGTTTTAGATGGCGACCATTACATTGTAAACGGATCAAAAAACTGGATCACCCACGGTAAAAGCGGCGATGTTGCCGTTGTAATGGTACGTACAGGTGAGAAGGGTGACAGTAAAGGTATCTCGGCTTTGGTAATAGAGCGCGGTACACCGGGCTTTAGTGCAGGCAAGAAAGAGAACAAACTGGGCATGCGTGCATCAGAAACCACCGAAATGATATTTGATAATTGCCGTGTGCCAAAAGAAAACCTTTTAGGTGTAGAGGGCGAGGGCTTTAAACAAGCCATGAAAGTGCTGGATGGCGGCCGCATCTCTATAGCGGCACTGTCATTAGGTATTGCCAAGGGTGCTTTTGAGGCGGCGGTTGCTTATTCAAAAGAGCGCCACCAGTTTGGCCAGCCGATTAGTAATTTCCAGGGGATTGCCTTTAAACTGGCAGATATGGCTACAGAGATAGAAGCTGCCGAATTACTAATTATGCAAGCTGCCGACTTAAAGAACCGCCACTTGCCGGTTACCAAGCAATCGGCAATGGCAAAATATTTTGCTTCGGAAGTGGCCGTACGTTGCGCTAATGAGGCGGTACAGATCTTTGGGGGATATGGTTACACAAAAGACTTCCCCGTAGAAAAATTTTACCGCGATGCCAAGCTTTGTACTATAGGTGAGGGCACCTCAGAGATCCAGAAGATCGTGATTAGCCGCGAAGTGTTAAAGTAAGAAACTATACTGATCAATTATATACCCGGGCCTGTAGCTTTACGTTGCAGGCCCTTTTTGTTGTTGGGATTTTTAAAAAATAAAAAGAGCAGGATTGGCCTTGCGCTATACCTGCTCTCTATAAATTTTAATTAGCTAATAACCGGCAGTTGATTAAATCTGTTAGTTGATAAAAATATAATAAGATATTCAAAATTGTAATTGATTATCAAGTTGCTGATATTTAGTAACTTATTGGCTCACTTTTACAGGGATGGGGTTAACGTAATAAAATGCACTGCGATCAACAGTTTTGATATTTACATCCATCGTTTCGTTCACCTTATTAATATTTACATTGATACTGCCATCGGGGTTGGCTGGCAGGGTAACGTATTTTTTGCCATCGGCCATAGTAGGGGTGATGCTGCTTTTAAACAAGTTTACTGTTAGCGCAACAGCGATAATGGTTAAAATAATTTTTGTGTATAGGTCTGTTTTCATGATTTATTTGGTTTAAGGTGTTAAGGTAGAGAAAATCAAAACACTTTTAAAAAGTAATAAAACAAAAAAATCCCTCCCGGTTTATTGGGAAGGATTTGAGCGAAAGACGAGATTCGAACTCGCGACCCCGACCTTGGCAAGGTCGTGCTCTACCAACTGAGCTACTTTCGCGTTGGGGTGGCAAAAGTATAATTTTAGTTTAAATAGAAAAAAAATATTTTGAAAAAGTTCAAAATGCTTATTTTAGAGCCACCGTACAAACCCTGTAATGATCAATATAAAAACAATTAAACTGACCGAAGCTGAAAAGATAACGCTTGAACGAGCCATGCGGAAAAGCTCGCTCAAAAGAACCCGCGCGCTTGATTTTGTATCTACCGTGAGTGATATTGGTAGCAACAAACTTTTCATAGGTTACGATGGAAAGAAAGATGTCCAGTTTTCGCGTTTAAGGACTTCTTTTGAAAAATTTATGCCAAGGGCGATTGTTATACTATCAAAAAATGAAACTGAGATCGAATATAGGATCAGGTATAGTTTACTATCTACCGTTGTTGTAGTTTTTTGGGCGTTAGGCTTTATTGTGGTTACAGCCACTGCCTTGGTTAATAAATATAATTATGAAGGTATAATTGTGCCGTTGGTCTTTTTTGGAGGGTTTGTGCTTTTAACCATGTTAGAATTGAATATCACCGGTAAACGGATACAAAAGGCGATAACATTAAATCCATAAACCCGAATGCAGCGGATACCAACCCCGTGCCTAAAGCTTGCGCGGGACTGAAGGGACATAGTGTCACTGCACATGATTTTCAATTTAAATAATAAGGAGCTAAGTAGATTTATAGCAACATCACCCGCTCTCTCCACTCAATCAATCTATTACAAAAAAAACTTTTACTGCAAGCCCTTGAAAATCAAAAAATAGTGTCTACCTTTGCAGTCCTTAAAATAAGGATAAAACAGTAAATACAAAAAGGAAAAAATGCCTACTATTCAGCAATTAGTTAGAAAAGGTAGAGTAGCTATGGTTGACAAGAGTAAGTCACCAGCGTTGGACAGCTGTCCACAGCGAAGAGGTGTGTGCACACGTGTGTATACCACTACCCCTAAAAAACCAAACTCAGCAATGCGTAAAGTTGCACGTGTGCGCCTTACAAATGGTAAAGAAGTTAACGCCTACATCCCTGGTGAAGGCCACAACTTACAGGAACACTCTATTGTTTTGATCCGCGGTGGTCGTGTAAAAGACTTACCGGGTGTACGTTACCACATCATCCGTGGTGCGTTAGATACTTCAGGCGTAGCCGGTCGTAACCAACGCCGTTCAAAATACGGAACTAAACGCCCTAAACCAGGTCAGCCAGCTGCCGCGACAAAAGGTGCACCAGCTAAGAAAAAGAAATAATTAAAGGAGGATAGTAATAATGAGAAAATCAAAACCAAAAAAAAGAATCCTTCTTCCTGATCCAAAATTCAATGAAGTATTGGTAACCAGGTTTGTAAATAACATGATGTTTGATGGTAAAAAATCTACCGCTTACACCATATTCTATAATGCAATTGATATTGTTGAAAAGAAAACAAGCGAAAACGGCTTAGACAGCTGGAAAAAAGCTTTAAACAATGTAATGCCTGCTGTTGAAGTAAAAAGCCGCCGTGTTGGTGGTGCTAACTTCCAGGTGCCTACAGAAGTTCGCCCTGAACGTAAAGTAGCTTTAGGTATGAAATGGTTAATTAGCTATGCACGCCGCCGTGGTGAAAAAACCATGATGGAGAAATTAGCCGGCGAGATCATTTCTGCTGCTAAAGGTGAAGGTGCTGCTGTGAAGAAGAAAGAAGATACGCACAAAATGGCTGAGGCCAACAAAGCGTTCTCACACTTTAGATTCTAATAAAAGGATTACACCGATTTAATATACGGTTGCACCGATTTTGCTATGATTGCAGAATCGGTGTAATCATTAAATAAACTGGTGAAATCAAAAAACTAAAAAGATGTCAAGAGATCTAAGATATACAAGAAACATAGGTATTGCCGCTCACATTGATGCCGGTAAAACCACTACTACAGAGCGTATTCTGTATTACTCGGGTGTTAGCCACAAAATTGGCGAAGTACATGAGGGTGCAGCTACAATGGACTGGATGGCGCAGGAGCAGGAACGTGGTATTACCATTACCTCTGCTGCTACCACTGTTAATTGGAAATATAGAGGCCAAAATTACCACATCAACATTATTGATACACCAGGGCACGTGGATTTTACCGTTGAGGTAAACCGCTCGTTACGTGTATTAGATGGTTTGGTATTCTTATTTTCGGCAGTTGACGGTGTTGAGCCACAATCAGAAACCAACTGGAGACTTGCAAACAACTACAACGTTGCCCGTATAGGTTTCGTTAATAAGATGGACCGTAGCGGTGCCGATTTCTTGAACGTTGTTAAACAAGTAAAAAGCATGTTAGGCAGCAACGCTGTTCCGCTTCAATTGCCTATTGGCGCTGAAGAGAACTTTAAAGGTGTTGTAGATTTAATTAACTGGAGAGGTATTGTTTGGAATGAGGATGATAAAGGTATGACCTATACCGAAGTGCCTATTCCTGAGGATATGATCGAGGAAGCAACTGAGTGGAGAGAGAAATTATTGGAATCAGTTGCTGATTACGATGAGAGCCTGATGGAGAAATTCTTTGAGGATCCTGCTTCTATCACCGAGCGCGAAATTTTAGATGCATTGCGTAAAGCAGTGTTAGATGCTAAAATTGTGCCTATGGTGTGTGGTTCATCTTTCAAAAACAAAGGTGTACAAACCATGCTTGATTATGTGATGGAATTACTTCCTTCACCTATGGATGTTGATGGTATTGTTGGTACTAACCCTGATACAGGCGAAGAAATCATCCGTCAACCTTCAGAAAAAGAACCATTTGCAGCATTAGCATTTAAAATAGCGACGGATCCTTTCGTAGGCCGTTTATGTTTCATCCGCGTTTATTCTGGTAACTTAGAGGCTGGTTCATATGTACACAACATGCGTTCAGATAACAAAGAGCGTATCTCCCGTATCTTCCAGATGCACGCTAACAAGCAAAACCCTATCCCTAATGTAGGTGCAGGTGATATTGCAGCGGTAGTAGGCTTCAAGGATATCAAAACAGGTGATACACTTTGTGATGAGAAACACCCTATTATTCTTGAGTCGATGAACTTCCCTGAGCCGGTTATCGGTTTAGCTATCGAGCCTAAAACTCAAGCTGACATTGATAAATTGGGTATGGCTTTAGGTAAATTATCTGAAGAAGATCCAACCTTCCACGTAAAATCTGACGAAGAAACCGGCCAAACTGTAATTAGCGGTATGGGCGAGCTTCACTTAGATATCATCATGGATCGTCTTAAACGCGAGTTTAAGGTAGAGGTTAACCAGGGTGCGCCTCAAGTAGCTTTCAAAGAAGCTATTACAGGTACTACACAACACCGCGAAACTTATAAGAAACAAACTGGTGGTCGTGGTAAATTTGCCGATATCCAGGTTATTATATCACCAAACGATGAAGGTAAAGAAGGTTTAACTTTCGTTAACGAGATATCTGGTGGTTCAATCCCTCGTGAGTTTATCCCATCTGTTGAAAAAGGCTTTGCGGCTTCATTGGCAAATGGTGTATTAGCAGGTTACCCACTTACAGGCTTAAAAGTTCGTTTAATTGATGGTTCGTTCCACGCGGTCGATTCAGATGCGCTATCTTTCGAGTTAGCTGCTAAGATCGCTTACCGCGAGGCGTTACCAAAATGTAAACCGGTATTGCTTGAGCCAATCATGAAGATCGAGATCTTAACCCCTGAAGAAAACATGGGTGATGTTATCGGTGATATGAACCGTCGTCGTGGCCAGCTTTTGGGTATGGATTCACGTGCAGGTGCACAGGTAATTAAAGCTACTGTACCACTTTCAGAAATGTTTGGTTACGTAACCCAGTTACGTACTATTACATCTGGCCGTGCTACTTCAACCATGGAGTTTGATCACTATGCTGAAGCACCACGTAACGTACAGGAAGAAATAGTTGCTAAAGCAAGAGGCAAAAGAGCTGCTGCTAACGCATAATTAGAAAAATGATTACACCGATTGATTTGTGATTTCATAGATTGACCGGTGTAATTTTAAGATAACAGCCATATCTAATAAATAGCTCTTAGGGTGGCCAATTAATAAATCGGTGAAATCGTCTTAAATCGGTGAAATCATCATAATCAAAAACAAAATGAGCCAAAGAATCAGGATCAAATTAAAATCGTACGATTACAACTTGGTTGATAAATCAGCCGAGAAGATCGTTAAAACAGTAAAGCCAACAGGCGCTGTAGTTAGCGGACCACTTCCGTTACCAACCGAAAAGAAAATTTTCACTGTTTTACGTTCACCACACGTTAATAAGAAAGCACGTGAGCAATTCCAATTATGTTCTTACAAACGTTTATTGGATATCTACAGCTCAAACTCAAAAACTGTAGATGCGCTAATGAAGCTTGAATTGCCAAGCGGTGTTGAAGTTGAGATCAAAGTATAACTATACCGGAAGATCTATAAAAAAAGCCATTCGTCTATTGATGAATGGCTTTTTTGTTTAATTAAATGTTACTACTGCACCTGTGGGCCTACAGGATCTATCTGCATAATTTCCCAGTGGTGGCCATCAAGGTCGTCGTAGCTGTGCTGAAATTAATTTAGAGTTGCCCGTAATAAGTATCAGATAAAAAATCTAACCATACACCTTCCAGTTCATCAATCAAATGCGGCCTGATAGATATGCCTGATGCCTGCGGCGCCCAGGTTTGTTCGGCAAGGTTGCCGGTTTTAAGAATGTCGAAGGTAAGGATGCGTTCTTTATCAGGGTTGAGCAAAGCATCGATGCTGATTTGTATACGATGGTAGATGCGCCCTTTGCGAGATGCCAAATAAGGTTCTGATACAATATGCCCCGAGCCAAATATACCCCTTGGTTCGGCACCCAGGCGTACAAGGTAAGCGCGGTCGCTAATGGAAATGGTTTTATGGCTGGCAACGCTCCAGTTGTCTACCAATTTGCCGGTTGTTTTTAGTTTTTCAATATCGTCATCAATATTTTCCCATTTAAACTTAACGGGGTTCCATCCAAACAAAAAAGCTTTTTGTAGTGGATTAGCCATTGCCCATTAATTCGTCATTCTTGTTACGCTCTGTTTGCAACTCGCGGGCAAGTTTCTTTTCTTTTTCGTTAGCTTTGGTTTTGTACGTTTTATACTCTTCTTCCAACTCGTTATAAAGCTTAATGCGGTAACTGGCTTCGCGGCTGTGGCTGCCACTACGCGCGATCACGATGGCTGCTATAACGCCAAAGCCTATCACCAGGCCCCACATAATTAAATTGTAGGTGCTTTTGGTAAGCGGCACGCCAACAAGGCTTACCTCATCAACTTTGGCTTTTGACTCGGCCACTGCCTGGTCTTTACTGGTCGATGATTTTTTTAAAGTATCTATATCCTTTGCCTGTTCTTCAACAGTAGCCTGCGCTGCTTTTAACTGTTTGCGGGTAGTGCTAAGCGTGTCGTTATAGTTTTTAAATAGCGCCGCAACCAATGGTTGCTGGTAATTGTAAACTTTGGTCAACAAGTAATGGTATTGCCCGCGCAGGCTCTTATCTACAGGCGCTGCAGATTGTTGTGTAGGCGCGGTGCGATGTTGTGCAGGTACTGCTACAGTTGGCACAGCTGTAGTGCCCGGTATTTGCGAGGTGGTAACTACGGGCTTTTTATAGGTACCGTATTTGGGTTTAGCGGCAACTAATTTAGCGGCGGTTACTTTTTTGGTAGTATCCTGCGCGTGGCTAAAGCTTGCGCTGCTTAAAATGAGTATCGCTAATAAGGTAATCCGTAAATTCAAAGGCTTGGTCATAAAATTATAGGTATCGGGGGTTAATCACATCAGTTTAGGCTATGTAAATGTATAATATGTTAAACGTAATAAATAAATTTAAAGTTTATAAAAATAGTTTAAACATATGGCGTGTATCACCATCATCTTTACAAGGGTGATAAGTAATGCCTGTATAAATAAGGTGTAATTGGCAAAAAGCATATATTAGGCCTTTATTTTATACTATGCGGATAGGTATTATAGGTTTGGGCGATATGGGTAAACTTTACGCCAAAGCTTTTGCAAAGGCGGGCTACAAGGTTTGCGGCTGCGATATGCCCCTTAACCGGGAGCGACTGGAGAATGAGTTAGACCCGTTGGGCATCATCCTAATGGATGATGGGAAAGATGTATCGCGCGTAAGCGACCTCATCATCTATTCGGTAGAGGCCGATAAACTGGAGCAGGTAGTGGGTATGTACGGCTCATCTACCAAATATGGTGCTATTGTAGCAGGGCAAACATCTGTTAAACACCCCGAGATCGCCATCTTTGAAAAATATTTGCCTGCCGATGCGCAGATCATCACCTTCCATGCCATGCACGGCCCGGGCTTTGAGCCAAAGGGGCAAAAGCTGATCCTTATTAATCACCGTAGCGAAGCAGATGCTTACCAGCGCATGCTTGACCTGTTTACTGCTTTAGAAACCGACATTGTAGAGATCCCGGACTATCACGAACACGATAAAATTGTAGCCGATACGCAGGCTGTAACCCACGTTGGTTTCGAGAGTATGGGCACCGCCTGGAAATCGGCTGGGTTTTTCCCGTGGGAGAATGCCTCTTATATAGGAGGGATCGATAATGTAAAGATCCTGACCACCCTACGTATTTTTAGTTATAAAGCTCACGTTTACGCGGGCCTGGCTATCCTTAACCCCTATGCCCGCCAGCAGGTGAAGCGCTACGCAGAATCAGAATCAGAGCTATTTAAGCTGATGATCAAAGAAGAGGAGCAGGAGTTTAGGAACCGGCTTTACCGTGCGCGTGACTTTGTTTTCCACGAAAGCCGTAAGCCCATTATGTTTAATGATAGCATTATGAACGAGTTTTCGCTTGCGCGGGATGCAGGGCACCAAAAGCCAAACTCACACTTAAGTATCTTAAGTATGGTTGATGCCTGGTACCACCTGGGCGTAAACCCGTATGATAACCTTATCTGCCAAACCCCGCCGTTCAGGTTGAGATTAGGTATAGCAGAGTACTTGTTCAAAAACGAAGAGTTACTCGAAGAATCGATAGAAACAGCCCTGTACGATAAAACCATCCGTGGCGACGATTTGGAATTTCATTCCGCTGTGCGGGAGTGGAGTGCAATTATTGGTTATGGCGATATGGAAGGCTACAAAAAACACTTTAACGAAGTGCAGTCCTTTTTTGCCGGCCGACTAGAAGAAGGCAACAAGCAGAGTGCAGAGTTGATCCGCAGGTTAATGATGACTTAGTTAAATTGGGCTAATCTTTAGCCTCTATCTTGCCCCACTCAATGCGCAGTTCGTTTATTTTATCGGTAACGCTGATTATCTCATCGCGGTATTTGTAATTGTCGTTCTCGCTAAATTCTTTGTAAAGTAGTTTGTACAGGCGACACTCCAGCATAATGATTTTTGATTTGATGGCGGCTATCTGTTTTTCTTCAGCAGGTAACAAAGGACCGTTCATTTCCTTCCCAATTTTAGCGAGCGTATCTACACGAAGCATTGTTTTGTTAGTCATCATCGCTAACCGCTCCGCACGGGATAATTCATAAGTATGATAAAAATCCTTGTTCAGTCTGTTGAAAAGGTTATCTGTTTTAGTGGTAAGCTGTTGTAATTCTTTTAACTGGTAAAGTGGCGCGAGCCATGTGCACAGTACTGTGTACATTATTGTAATGCCTAATGCACTTGTAGCAATAATACTTTTCTTTTGATGCTTTAACCCTAAATAGGCTATCCATCCAAAAATAAAACCGGATATAAGTCCACCAAAATGCGCCGCGTGGTCTACATGTCTGCCAATCGGCATAATGCTGTACGCAATAAATATTGTGGTGCTGATGAGCAATGCCCTGCGCGCATTATTCTCGTAAAAGTTGGTGGTTAGTAGCGCCAGCAACACCCCAAACAAACCAAATATTGCGCCTGATGCCCCCGCCATTACACCTTGCTCGTTCCAAATAACAGAGGTTGCGCTGGCGCAGATGCCGGTAAGCAGGTAAATAAAAAGATAGTTCCATTTGCCAAGCTTACTTTCAATAAGCGAACCGATGTAGATCAGTACGATCATATTACCTATAATATGCAGCAATGAAAAGTGCAGGAATGTACTGGTTACCAGCCGCCATAACTGCCCATGCAGCACCTGGTTGCGCCCGCTAAAGCCAAGTGAAAGATAGATCTCCTCTAAGTTGATCTCAGGGGCAACTGTCCCATCCTGTTTGTGTTGCATAAACATGCCTATCATTACCGCGGTACTTATGATATATATGCCAATGTTTGCCAACACTAGGATAGGGGTAACGCTGTAGCCCGGTTTAGGGTTAAAATGCGATAAAAAGCCGCGGAGCTTCTCCTTATATCCTAATGGAGGATTTTCAAAGCTAATGAACTGGCTACCGGGAATGGTATCAATAAGTTGCTGTGTAGTTTCCTGCAGGGAGTTTTGCAAGTGATACTCTACATAAGTGATCTCACCAAACAGTAGTTCTATGTTTTTATCGTTTTTGCCATAATCGGTAAAAAGGCCCTGGTAGCCAACGCATTCGCTTTTGATGATGGCCTGGTTATCTATTATATGGACAGATACTTCTTCGGCGTATGACGACCATGAGATATTGGTGTATGCAATAATGCCATCGTGGTTAAAATAACCAATGCGCCAGCCAAGGTTTATAAACGCGTTATAAACCAGCGTAAGATAGTGGCTGGTGTTGTAATCGTTTAGCGGAACGGTAGTGGTTTTACGCGGAGAAAGGCCCCAGCTCATAACAATAGTTTAGGTGTAAGTAGTAAAGATACGTGATGGTTTCAAATACACAAGTTATGGGCTGGTTATCATTAAATTGAATGGTAATTACGTTGCGTTAATATTTATTTAAAAATAACTTGATAACTATTTGAAAATTAATGTAAAGTTTCTATCTTTGCCGTCCCTTAAGGGGGAAATAATATGCCTTGAACGAAGCCCTACTGCTTCGATGGGCACAAATAAAATAAAGAAAATGTCAGGAATTATTGGTAAAAAAGTAGGAATGACCAGCATTTTCGATGAAGCGGGGAAAAACATTCCTTGTACTGTAATCGAAGCTGGCCCTTGCGTAGTAACCCAGATCAGGTCTGTTGAAACAGACGGTTATGCTGCTGTACAGTTAGCATATGGCGAGAAGAAGGAAAAAAACACTTCAGGCCCATTAAAAGGCCATTTCCAAAAAGCCGGTACTACTCCAAAACGTAAACTTGTTGAATTTAAAACATTCGAAGACGAAAAAGCTCTTGGTGACACTGTTACCGTTGAGATTTTTGCCGCAGGCGATTACGTTGATGTAGTAGGTACTTCAAAAGGTAAAGGATTTCAGGGTGTTGTAAAGCGTCACGGTTTTAGTGGTGTGGGTATGCAAACTCACGGTCAGCACAACCGTTTACGTGCTCCAGGTTCATTGGGTGCATCATCATGGCCTTCGCGTGTATTTAAAGGTATGCGTATGGCGGGTCAAATGGGTAATGTTCGCGTTAAAGTACAAAACCTCGAAGTGGTTAAAGTATTTGCTGAGCAAAACCTAATTGTAGTTAAAGGTTCTATCCCCGGAGCTAAGGGTTCATTCGTAATAGTGGATAAATAAGATGGAAATCAACGTATTAAATCTATCAGGTAAAGAAACAGGTGCCAAGGTGCAACTGCCTGAGTCCGTATTCGGAGTAGAGCCTAATGATCATGCTATTTACTTAGATGTAAAGCAGTTCTTAGCTAACCAACGCCAGGGTACGCACAAATCAAAACAACGTAATGAAATTGCAGGTAGTACCCGCAAATTACATAAACAAAAAGGTACAGGCGGCGCCCGTGCCGGTAGCATCAAATCTCCATTGTTTAATGGTGGTGGTCGTGTTTTCGGTCCGCAGCCACGTGATTATAGCTTTAAATTAAACAAAAAGCTTAAATCATTAGCACGTGCTTCAGCTTTATCATACAAAGCAAAAGATAACAACATTTTGGTTCTGGAGGATTTCAGCTTTGATGCCATCGCAACCAAAACTTATATTAAAATGGAAGCTGATCTGAATGTTACTAACGATAAAACGTTATTAGTATTAGCAGGTGCCGAAAATAACAACGTTTATTTATCAAGCAGGAACCTGAAGAAAACTAAGGTTATATCAGTTGAGCAGCTTAACACTTATGATGTGTTAAACGCTGGTAAACTAATCTTAACTACAGGCGCTGTTAAAACTTTGGAGGAAGCATTAGCTAAGTAATTATGGAAATTTTAAAGAAACCCTTACTTACTGAAAAAGTAGCTCAACTAACTGAGAAACTTAATCGCTATGCGTTTAAAGTTGACCACAGAGCTAATAAAATTCAGATCAAAGGCGCTATTGAGGCTATGTATGGTGTTAACGTTACAGCAGTTAACACAATGAAATACATAGGTAAACTTAAAACCCGCAACACAAAAGCAGGTGCAGTGTCTGGCCGCGCGGCTACTTACAAGAAAGCCATCATCACGCTGAAGGATGGTGAAACAATAGATTTTTACAGCAATATATAATATAGAGATGGCAGTAAAGAGATTTAAACCGGTTACCCCCGGTACCCGTTTCAGGATTGATGTATCTAATTCGGACATTACAACAAACGTTCCTGAAAAGTCGTTGGTTGAAGCAGCGAATAAAAGATCAGGCGGTCGTAACCACAGCGGTAAAATGACTATGCGCTACCTTGGTGGTGGCCATAAACAAGCATACAGGATAATAGATTTTAAACGTAATAAGTTTGACATCCCTGCAAAAGTTGCAACTATTGAGTATGATCCAAACAGATCTGCACGTATAGCCCTGTTACATTTTGTAGATGGTGAAAAACGATACATGATAGCTCCGGAAGGCTTAACAGTTGGAACGGTAGTTGTATCTGGCGAGGCTGCTGCACCAGAGGTTGGTAATACCATGCCTTTGAAGAACATCCCGTTAGGTTCTATCATCCACAACATTGAGTTAAACCCAGGCCAGGGTGGTGTTATTGCCCGCAGCGCCGGTACTTATGCTCAGTTATCAGCACGTGATGGTAAATACGCCATCATCAAATTGCCTTCAGGCGAAACACGTATGATACTGTCAACCTGTTTGGCAACTATCGGTACCGTTTCAAATGGCGAAAAAGCAAACGCAGTGCTTGGTAAAGCCGGCCGTAAACGCTGGTTAGGTCGTCGCCCTCGCGTTCGTGGTGTAGCCATGAACCCTGTCGATCACCCTATGGGTGGTGGTGAAGGCCGTTCATCAGGTGGTCACCCACGTTCACGTAAAGGTTTATTAGCCAAAGGTTACAAAACCCGTGACAAGAAAAAAGGATCAGATCGTTACATCATTGAAAGAAGGAAGAAATAATAATGGCACGTTCAATTAAAAAAGGACCTTACATAGATCATAACCTGGAAAGAAAAGTTCTTACCTTGAATGATGCAAGTAAAAAATCAGTTGTAAAAACATGGTCACGTCGTTCCATGATCTCTCCTGATTTCGTTGGTCATACATTCGCAGTACACAACGGTAATAAATTTATTCCTGTGTATGTAACAGAAAACATGGTTGGTCACAAGTTGGGAGAATTTGCACCAACCCGCACATTCCGCGGTCACGCAGAAAAGAAAAAATAAGGCATGGAAGCAACAACTAAAATCAAAAAGTCTGTACTGATCAGGCAACAAAAAGAAGCGGCTAAACTCGTAGTGGGTGGTTCTTCAGTTGCTAAACTACAGAACTGTCCAACTTCACCACGCAAAATGCGTTTGGTGGTTGATCTGATCCGTGGTGAAAACGTTGAGAAAGCGTTATACATCTTAAAATTTACTAACAAAGAAGCAGCTATACGTGTAGAGAAACTTTTGTTATCAGCCATTAAAAACTGGGAAGCAAAAAACGAAGGCAAACGTGTTGAGGATAGCGCCTTATTTGTTAAAGAAGTATCAGTAGGTGGTGGCCGTCAATTAAAGAGGTTACGCCCTGCACCACAAGGTAGAGGTTTCCGTATCCGCAAACGTTCTAACCATGTAACTCTAATTGTGGATAGTAAAAACGATAACAACTAATTTGAAATGGGACAAAAAGCACATCCAATAGGTAACAGGTTAGGGATCATCCGCGGTTGGGATTCTAATTGGTTCGGTGGAAATCACTATGCCGACAAATTAGTTGAAGACGAAAAGATCCGCAAATACTTGTCAGTACGTATCAACAAAGGTGGCGTATCTAAAGTAGTTATAGAACGTACTTTAAAACGCATCACTGTAACTATCCACACTGCCCGTCCGGGTATTGTAATTGGTAAAGGCGGCGCCGAGGTTGATAAGATCAAGGAAGAGTTAAAAAAATTAACAAAAAAAGATGTTCAGATCAACATCTTCGAGATAAAACGCCCTGAGCTTGATGCCCAGTTAGTTGCCGAAGGTATTGCTAAACAACTTGAAGCACGTATCTCTTTCCGTCGTGCTATGAAAACTACAATTGCTTCTACCATGAGAATGGGTGCCGAAGGAATTAAAGTGATGACATCAGGCCGTTTAGGTGGCGCTGAGATGGCACGTACCGAACAATATAAAGAAGGAAGAATTCCTTTGCACACTTTCCGTGCTGATATTGACTATGCTTTAGCAGAAGCCTTAACTACTTATGGTAAAATAGGTGTTAAAGTATGGATCTGTAAAGGTGAGGTTTACGGCAAACGCGATTTATCTCCAAACATTGGTGGTACAAGCAGCGCAAGCGGTAAAGGCGGACGCCCTGAAGGTGGCGCACCAGGCTTTGGCGGACGTGATAACGCACGTGGCGGCGAAAGAGGTGGCGAGCGCAGAGGCGATCGTAAACCAGGTGGCAGCAACGACCGCAGAGGCGGTGGTGGTAACAGCCGTCCAGGTGGACCAGGTCAAGGTGGTGGTAACCGTCCAGGCGGCCCCGGAAGAAGATAACAAGAATTAGAAAAGACATATCCGTGAGGATATAAAAGCTTAATAAAATGCTACAGCCAAAAAGAACGAAGTTCAGAAAGATGCAAAAAGGCAGGATGAAAGGTTTAGCCAGTCGTGGTACTGAGCTTTCATTCGGATCTTTCGGTATAAAATCACTCGAAGCCGCCTGGATAACCAGTCGTCAGATCGAGGCTGCACGTATCGCTGTTACACGTTTCATGAAACGTGAAGGCCAGGTGTGGATCAGGATATTCCCTGACAAACCCATAACCAAAAAACCGGCAGAGGTACGTATGGGTAAAGGTAAAGGTGCACCAGAATACTGGGTTGCAGTTGTACGCCCGGGCAGGATGATATTTGAAGCAGAAGGTGTGCCTTTGGACGTTGCAAAAGAGGCTTTACGCCTGGCAGCACAAAAGCTACCTGTGCAAACAAGATTTGTAACACGTAGGGATTACGTAGAAGCATAAATTTAAGGTTGAAAGTTGTAAGTGTTGAAAGGTTGTTATTTGCAGCCGCCATTAGGTAACATTAACACATTTAAACTTTCTAACATTACAACAACAATAAAGAACATGAAGAACTCAGAAATTTTAGAGCTTACAACCGAAGAATTGTCAGCAAGACTGGGCGAGGAAAAATCAACTCTTACTAAACTGAAATTTGCACACGCTGTTTCGGCTATTGAGAACCCAACCCGCATTACTAAAGTGCGTAAGGATATTGCTCGTTTCACTACTGAATTAACAAAACGCAAGGCGGCGTCAGCTTCTGAACAGAATTAATTTTTAAGCGTCGGAAAACAATGGAAAGAAATTTAAGAAAAACACGTACCGGCCTGGTAGTAAGCAATAAGATGGAAAAGTCTATTGTGGTTGCTGTAGAGCGGAAGGTGAAACACCCAATCTATGGTAAATTCGTAAAGAAGACTACCAAATTTATGGCTCATGACGAAACTAACACATGTGGTGTTGGTGATACCGTATTGATTATGGAAACCCGTCCGTTGAGCAAAAACAAAAACTGGAGATTAGTTCAAATTTTAGAGAGGGCTAAATAACATGGTACAACAGGAATCAAGATTAAATGTAGCCGATAACAGCGGAGCTAAAGAAGTTTTAGTAATACGCGTATTAGGTGGTACAGGTAAAAGATATGCTTCTATTGGCGATAAGATAGTAGTTACCGTAAAAAGCGCATTACCATCAGGTAACGTAAAAAAAGGTACTGTATCTAAAGCAGTAGTGGTTAGAACCAAGAAAGAGATCCGCAGGAAAGATGGTTCATATATCCGCTTTGACGACAACGCAGCCGTTTTGTTAAACAACCAGGATGAGCCAAGGGGCACACGTATCTTTGGCCCTGTTGCCAGAGAATTACGTGAAAAACAATTTATGAAAATTGTATCATTAGCACCGGAGGTATTGTAATATGGAAAAGAAAAACACAAAACCAGCTAAATTAAAGATCCGCAAGGGCGATTTAGTTAAGGTAATAGCCGGAGATTCAAAAGGATCACAAGGTAAAATAGTTGAAGTTATCATTGAAAAAAACAGGGCTATAGTTGAAGGTGCCAACATGGTATCTAAACACACTAAGCCTAATGCAGCCAACCCTAACGGCGGTATTGTAAAGCAGGAAGCTGCTATACACATATCTAACCTGGCACTGGTTGAACCTTCAACAGGTAAAACAACCCGCGTAGGCCGTAAATTAAACGATGCCGGCAAATTGGTTAGAGTATCAAAAAAATCAGGGGAGGAAATTAAGTAATGACTTACGTACCAAGATTAAAAACAAAATATAAGGAAGATATCCGCACAGCGCTTAAGGAAAAATTTGCCTACAAAAGCGTAATGCAGGTTCCTAAATTGCAAAAAATTGCTATCAACCAGGGGGTTGGCGGTGCTACTACCGATAAAAAACTTATCGAGAACACGATCACCGAGCTAACAACCATCACCGGTCAGCAAGCTGTTTCATCAAAATCGAAAAAGGATATCTCAAACTTTAAATTACGTAAAGGTATGCCGATTGGCGTACGTGTAACTTTACGTGATAATACTATGTATGAGTTCTTAGACCGCTTAATTGCTGTTGCCCTGCCACGTATACGTGACTTTAAAGGTATCAACGATAAAGGCTTTGACGGCCGCGGAAACTATACTTTAGGTATATCAGAGCAAATTATCTTCCCGGAGATCAACATTGACAAGATCAACAAGATCCAGGGTATGGATATTACCTTTGTAACCTCGGCAACTAACGATGTTGAAGCATTGGAGTTACTGAAACAATTTGGTTTACCATTTAAAAATCAAACACCAACTAACAATGGCTAAAGAAGGCGTAAAGGCTCGTGAAGTAAAACGTGCCAAATTAGTAGCAAAATTTGCTGAAAAAAGAGCAGCGTTAAAAGCAGCCGGCGATTACATAGGTTTAGACAAATTGCCTAAAGCTTCATCACCGGTAAAATTACACAATCGTTGTAAATTAACAGGTCGCCCGCGTGGTTACATGCGCCAGTTTGGTATATCACGTGTTACATTCCGTGATATGGCATTAGCTGGTAAAATACCAGGTGTTAAAAAGGCAAGCTGGTAAGCAAAGTATCGGGAACGAAATTGAATTCAAAACATACTACAATATGTTTTGAATTTTTTTGTAATTTCGCGGCTCGAATTTTATAAAGAATTAACCGATAGAAGGTCGCCCGGGATGTTACCGGAAGGAAACCACTATCATAAACAACAATAATGAATACAGATCCAATCGCAGATTATCTTACAAGAGTAAGGAATGCTATTAAAGCCAACCACAGGGTTGTTGAAATTCCTGCATCAAATCTGAAAAAGGAAATCACTAAAGTGCTTTTCGAAAAAGGTTACATTGCTAATTACAAGTTTGAGGATAACGGTCCCCAAGGCACTATCAAAGTTGCTTTGAAATACCACCCGATAACTAAAATTCCTGCAATCCGCAGCATTTCACGTATTAGTAAACCAGGTTTGAGAAAATACGCCGGCATGGATAACCTGCCACGCGTATTAAATGGTTTAGGTATCGCTATCTTATCGACTTCAAGAGGTGTAATGACCGATAAAGAAGCTCGTACACAAAATGTGGGTGGCGAAGTTTTATGCTACGTTTATTAATAGGAGGAAATTAAGCAATGTCAAGAATAGGAAAAGCACCTATTGCGTTAACCACCGGTGTTACCGTTACTGTATCAGCAGATAATGTTGTTACTGTTAAAGGGCCAAAAGGTGAACTGCAACAGGCAGTTGATAGAGATATCATCATTGAGCAAGAAGGCGACCAGTTATTGGTTAAACGCCCTTCAGAGCAAAAACGTCACAAAGCGTTACACGGTTTATACCGTTCGCTTATAAACAACATGGTTGTTGGTGTAACCATCGGTTACAAAATTGAGCAGGAATTAGTAGGTGTGGGTTACCGCGCAACTAACACCGGCAATACATTAGACCTTGTGTTGGGTTATTCTCACCACTATGTGTTTCAATTACCAGTAGAAATTAAAGTTACAACCACTGCTGAGAAGGGTAAAAACCCAACCATCATCCTGGAATCAAACGATAAACAATTGATTGGACAAGTTGCGGCAAAAATACGCTCGTTACGTACTCCAGAGCCTTACAAAGGTAAAGGTATCAAGTTTGTTGGCGAAATATTGAGAAGAAAAGCAGGTAAATCAGCATCTAAAAAATAATCGTCATGAAATTATCAAGAAGAGACAGGATTAAAAAAGGCATCAGAAAACGCCTTTCAGGATCAACAGCACGCCCACGTTTATCTGTATTCAGAAGCAACAAAGGCATCTACGCACAAATTATTGACGATGTTACTGGTAAAACTATTGTATCAGCTTCATCATTATCAAAAGATTTTGTTGCAAGTGGTACAACCAAATCAGACCAATCTACTGCCGTAGGTAAATTAGTAGCCGAAAAAGCTATTGCTGCAGGTATTAAAGATGTAGTGTTTGACAGGAATGGTTACCTGTATCATGGCCGTATCAAATCATTGGCCGAAGGTGCACGTGAAGGTGGTTTAAACTTTTAATCGAAACAGGAAATGTCAACAATCAACATAAAAAGAGTAAAAACCAGCGAGATCGAATTAAAAGATCGCCTGGTGAGCATACAACGTGTAGCCAAAGTAACCAAAGGTGGCCGTACATTCAGCTTTTCTGCCATTGTGGTAGTAGGTGACGAGAACGGTGTTGTAGGTTATGGTTTGGGTAAAGCAAAAGAGGTTACCGAAGCTATTGCTAAGGGTATTGATGATGCTAAAAAGAACTTGGTAAAAGTTCCAATTATCAACAACACTATCCCTCACGAGCAAATAGGTAAATTCTCTGGTGGTTTTGTATTCTTAAAACCTGCTGCAAACGGTACTGGTGTAATAGCTGGTGGTGCAATGCGTGCAGTGTTAGAGAGTGCCGGTATACACAATGTATTGGCAAAATCAAAAGGATCATCAAACCCGCACAACGTGGTTAAAGCAACCGTATCTGCATTATCACAATTACGTGATGCAGTTACTGTAGCGCAACAACGCGGTATTAGTTTAGGTAAAGTATTTAACGGATAATCAGTCATGTCGAAAATCAAAATAACACAAATTAAAAGCGTTATCGACAGAAGCGAGCGCCAGAAAAAAACCGTTGAGGCCTTAGGTCTTAAAAAAATTAACCACAGCGTGGAAGTTGAAGCCACTGCGGCTATTATAGGTATGGTACGTAAAGTAAACCACCTTGTAGCAGTAGAAAATATTTAATATCATGAATTTAAATAATCTTAAACCTGCAGAAGGTTCTACTAAAAATAGAAAAAGAATTGGCCGTGGTACAGGTTCTGGCCGTGGCGGTACATCAACCCGTGGCCATAAAGGCGCCGGTTCACGTTCAGGTACATCTACCAAGGTAGGTTTTGAAGGTGGCCAGATGCCATTACAACGCCGTGTGCCTAAGGTTGGTTTTAAAAACCCTAACCGTGTTGAATACACAGGTGTAAACCTTGATGTGTTACAACAATTGGTTGAGAAGTTTTCACTGGTAACAGTAGATTTCGATATCCTGAAAGAGCACGGTTTAGCTTCTCGTAATGACTTGGTTAAAATCCTTGGCCGTGGCGAATTAAAAGCTAAATTAGAGGTTAAAGCACACGCATTTACTGCTACTGCACAAAAAGCTATTGAAGCAGCCGGCGGAACTATTGTAAAGTTATAATTTCGATGAAGAAATTTTTCACCACATTATCCAATATCTGGAAAATTGAAGATCTAAGAGTGCGTATTCTAAACACACTCTTATTTCTTTTGATATATCGTGTTGGCTCGTATATTGTTTTGCCTGGCGTAAAAGCGGCATCACTAAATGCTACACAAAATAAAGAAGGGCTTGTAGGCTTGTTAAACATGTTTGCCGGAGGATCGTTTTCACGTTCTTCTATTTTGGCATTAGGTGTTATGCCTTATATCTCTGCTTCAATTGTGGTGCAATTATTAGGTATCGCGGTACCATACTTTATTAAATTACAAAAAGAGGGCGAAAGCGGCCGTAACAAAATTAACCAGTGGACACGTTACCTAACTATAGCAATTACAGCGGTACAGGCTATTGGGTATCTTAAATCACAGGTTAGTGCCGATGCTATGTCTATCTCTAACCCGTTATTTACAATATTGAACGTTTGCGTATTAACTGCAGGTACCTTATTTGTAATGTGGTTGGGCGAGAAGATCACTGATAAAGGTATCGGTAACGGTATCTCATTGATCATCATGACAGGTATCATAGCCCAGTTACCAAGCGCGGTTGTTGTTGAGTTTGACTCACGTACAAACGGCGCAGGTGGTTTAATTACCTTTATTGTTGAGATTGTTGCGCTGCTTGGTGTGGTAATGTTTACCATATTAATAGTACAGGGTACACGTAAAATTGCCGTACAATACGCTAAACGTATTGTAGGTAACAAACAATACGGTGGCGTACGCCAGTATATACCATTAAAGGTGAATGCTGCGGGTGTAATGCCTATTATTTTTGCCCAGGCATTAATGTTTATTCCCGCAACTGTTTCTCAGTTTTTCCCTAATGCAAGTTCTAATGGTTTGTTAATAGCATTATCAAACTATAATTCTTGGCAGCATAATGTAACGTTTGGTATATTAATTATACTATTCACTTACTTCTACACTGCTATTACAGTTAATCCTAACCAGATGGCTGATGATATGAAAAAGAACGGTGGCTTTATCCCGGGTGTTAAACCAGGTAAATCTACTGCAGATTACATCGACGGGGTTATTTCAAGAATAACTCTACCGGGTTCTATTTTCTTAGCCATCATCGCTATTATACCGGCTTTGGCCAGTTTGGTAGGTGTGAGCAGCATCTTTGCAAGATTCTTCGGCGGTACATCATTGATCATCCTTGTGGGTGTAGTGTTAGATACTTTACAGCAGGTTGAAAGCCATTTGTTAATGCGTCATTATGATGGGTTAATGAAAACAGGGCGTATCAAAGGCCGTGCAAGTATCCCTACAGCTTCGGGTGCAACCCCGCCGGTTATCTAATAAACATGTCAAAGATCATCTATAAGTCTATTGAAGAAATAGAACTGATACGAGAAAGTTCTTTACTTGTTTCCAAAACACATGGGGAGATAGCGAAAGTTATTGGCCCAGGTATCACTACTTTAGAATTAAATAAACTTGCCGAAACCTTTATCCGTGACAACGGAGGGGTTCCGGCATTTTTAAACTATAACGGTTTCCCTTATTCATTATGCATTTCGCTTAATGACCAGGTGGTACACGGTTTCCCAACTAACAAAGCGTTGGTAGAGGGCGACCTGGTATCGGTTGATTGTGGTGTGATCCTGAATAAGTATTATGGCGACTCTGCCTTTACCTTTGCCATTGGCGAGGTTGATGAGGCTACCAAGAAGCTAATGCGAGTAACCCGCGAGTGTTTAGACCTTGGTGTAGAGAAAGCTGTTGTAGGCATGCGCATTGGCGACATAGGCTACGCGGTACAGGAGCACGCCGAAAAGAACGGTTTTGGTGTAGTTAAAGAATTGGTTGGCCATGGTGTAGGTACACGCTTACATGAGAAACCCGAAGTTCCTAATTATGGCAAACGTGGTGCAGGTATTAAATTAGAGGAAGGAATGGTAATTGCCATTGAGCCGATGATAAATGCAGGCCGTGCCGGTGTTAAGTTTTGGGATGATGGATGGACGGTATCAACCGTCGATAAAAAACCATCGGCACACTACGAACATACGGTAGCTGTAAAAAGGGGAAAACCCGACATTTTATCTACGTTTGACTACATTGATAAAGTTTTAGAAGAAAAGAATAAAAAGTAAATAATTTTTATTAATTTTGCAACCCAGTTTTGGGGTGGATAATCAAGTAATAATCAATAAAATATGGCAAAACAATCCTCGATTGAGCAAGATGGAACAATTCGCGAAGCATTATCTAATGCTATGTTTAGAGTTGAACTTGAGAACGGCCACGAGATTATTGCACACATATCCGGAAAAATGCGGATGCACTACATCAAAATATTACCTGGCGACAGAGTGAAGTTAGAGATGAGCCCGTATGATTTAACAAAAGGAAGAATAACCTACAGATATAAATAACAAACGAGATGAAAGTTAGAGCATCCATTAAAAAACGCAGTGTTGATTGTAAGATCATCCGCCGTAACGGGAAACTTTATGTGATAAACAAAAAGAACCCTAAGTACAAGCAGCGTCAGGGATAATTAAAAAGGAATTGTAATAAGCCGCACAACGGTGGCCCGCCGTTCGGTATTACTTAAAAACAAAAAACAAATATGGCAAGGATCTCCGGTATTGATTTACCAAAAAATAAAAGAGGCGAAATAGGTTTAACCTATATATACGGTATTGGCCGTACTACAGCCCAAAACATCTTAACTGAAGCAGGTATCGATGTTAACATCAAAGTTCAGGATTGGAATGATGATCAGTTAACCGCTATCCGTACCATCATCAACGATAAAATTAAAGTTGAAGGTTCCCTACGTTCAGAAGTTCAGCTTAACATCAAACGTTTAATGGATATCGGTTGCTACCGTGGTACCCGTCACCGTAAAGGTTTACCTCTACGTGGCCAACGCACTAAAAACAACTCACGTACCCGTAAAGGAAAACGTAAAACAGTTGCTAACAAAAAGAAAGCTACTAAATAGTAAATAGTTGATTGGTGAGCGGTAAGTAGTTAATACTTTAAGCTTGCCAGGAATAATTAGAATTAAAGCGATTAGTGGGTCCGAGTTACAATCACTAACTCAGTAATTCACTAAATCAATAATTAAAAACAAAATGGCTAAAAGCAAAAAAGTTACCAAAAAACGTGTTGTTATTGTTGAGTCAGTAGGCGAAGCACACATCAACGCAACTTTTAACAACATCATTATCACCCTTACCAACAAAAGCGGCCAGG
Organism: Mucilaginibacter sp. 5C4; assembly: GCF_034345625.1. Classification (NCBI taxonomy): domain Bacteria; kingdom Pseudomonadati; phylum Bacteroidota; class Sphingobacteriia; order Sphingobacteriales; family Sphingobacteriaceae; genus Mucilaginibacter; species Mucilaginibacter sp. 5C4. The sequence continues at coordinate 1,124,318 of NZ_CP133775.1, forward strand.
CTATATCATGGTCTTCTGCAGGTAAAATGGGTTTTAAAGGTTCTAAAAAGAATACCCCATACGCTGCCGGTCAAGCAGCTGGCGATTGCGGTAAAGTTGCTTATGACTTAGGTCTGCGCAAAGTAGAGGTATTTGTTAAAGGTCCGGGTTCAGGCCGCGAGTCTGCTATCCGTACACTGCAAACAACAGGTATCGAAGTAACTACCATAAAAGACATTACACCGCTTCCACACAATGGTTGCCGTCCGTCTAAACGTAGAAGAGTTTAATTCACTTAATTTTTAAAGCTAAGATTCGACAGCTGCGGGCTGTTTGATACTTTAAAACACACAAATAATGGCAAGATATACAGGCCCCAAATCAAAAATTGCGCGTAGGTTCCGCGAGCCGATCTTCGGTCCGGACAAAGCGTTAGAAAGAAAAAACTACGGTCCAGGTATGCATGGTGCTTCTAAAAGAAGAGGAAAGCAATCTGAGTACGCGGTACAGTTAATGGAAAAACAAAAAGTTAAATACACTTACGGTGTATTAGAGCGTCAGTTCGAAAACTTGTTCCACACTGCATCTGCAAAAGAAGGTATCACTGGTGAGAACTTGTTAAAGTTCTTAGAAGCACGTTTAGATAATGCAGTTTACCGTTTAGGTATTGCACCTACCCGTTCTGGTGCACGCCAACTTGTAGGCCACAAACACATCACTGTTAACGGTAACGTTGTAAACATCGCTTCTTATGCATTAAAAGCTGGTGACGTTATCGCAGTGCGCGAAAAGTCAAAAACACTTGAAAGCATTACTAATTCAGTAGCAGGCCGTAAAGTAAATAAATATAGCTGGTTAGAGTGGAACGCTGATGAATTATCAGGTAAATTCCTAAACTACCCTAATCGTGATGAGATTCCTGAGAACATCAAGGAAAACCTAATCGTCGAGTTATATTCAAAATAATAACGATAATTATCCGGGAAGTGGTTGGCATATTATGTCAATCATTTTCGTGGTTAAAATTATTTCAAATTAGTTAACAATAAACAAAAGATATAAATGGCAATTTTAGCATTTCAAAAACCAGACAAGGTTATCATGCAGAAATCAAATGATTTTGATGGCACGTTTGAGTTTCGTCCGTTAGAACCAGGCTTCGGTATAACCATTGGTAATGCTCTGCGTCGTATCTTACTTTCTTCATTAGAAGGTTTTGCTATTACATCAGTACGTTTTTCTGGCGTGATGCATGAGTTTTCGACCATCAAAGGTGTGGTAGAAGATGTAACTGAGATCATCCTTAACTTGAAACAAGTACGTTTCAAAAAAACAGGTGAATCGGGCGATAATGAGAAAGTATTTGTGATCATTAACGGCCAGGATGCTTTTTCTGCAGGCGACATTACTAAGTTTTCAAACAACTTTACAGTATTGAACCCTGATCTTGTTATTTGTAACATGGATTCATCAGTAACGCTTGAAGTTGAGCTTACAGTTGCTAAAGGTCGTGGTTACATCAGCAACGAGGAAAACAAAAATCCTGATGCTAATGTAGGCGTGATAGCTATCGACTCTATCTTTACACCTATTAAAAATGTAAAATACACTTTAGAGAACTATCGTGTTGAGCAAAAAACAGATTACGAGAAACTGATCCTTGATATTTCTACAGATGGTTCAATCCATCCTGAGGATGCATTGAAACAAGCTGCTAAGATTCTTATCCAGCACTTCATGCTGTTCTCTGATGAGAACATGATGCTTGAGGCCCAGGCTAAAGAAGAAACTAAAGAAGTTGACGAAGAAATTTTACACATGCGTAAAATTCTTAAAACTGAATTGGTTGATCTTGACCTGTCAGTTCGCGCACTTAACTGCTTAAAAGCTGCTGATATCCGTAGCCTTGCAGACCTGGTTTCTTACGATGTTGCTGATATGTTAAAATTCAGGAATTTTGGTAAAAAATCATTAACTGAAATACAAGACCTGGTTAAATCAAAAGGCTTATCTTTTGGTATGAACCTGTCTAAATTCAAGTTAGACGAAGAATAATTTTTTTAGCGAGTGGTTAGTTGTTGAATAGAGAGTGGGTTTAACTACTCACCATTCACGGCTCATCACTCACCATTATTAATAAATAAGCGAGGGCATAATTCCGATGGCTTGATTAAGTTCGCCTGACGGTATGCACGTGCACAAATTAACAAACAAATGAGACACGGAAAAAAATTAAACCATTTAGGTCGTACAAATAGCCACCGCAAAGCGATGATGGCTAACATGGCGTCTTCGCTTATTCTACACAAGCGTATTACAACAACATTAGCAAAAGCAAAAGCATTGCGCGGTTATGTTGAACCACTTTTAACTAAATCAAAAAGCGATACTACACACTCTCGCCGTACAGTGTTTAGCTATTTACAAGACAAAGACACCGTGAACATCCTGTTCCGTGAAATTGCCGAGAAAATTGCTAACCGCCCGGGTGGTTACACACGTATCGTTAAATTAGAGAACCGTTTAGGCGATAACGCTGAAATGGCGATCATTGAATTGGTTGACTACAACACTGTTTACGGTAAAGACGTTGACGCTAAAGCTGAGAAGAAAACAACACGTCGCCGTGGTGGTGCTTCTAAAGCAAAAGCTGAGCCTGCTGTTGCCGCAACAGAAACTGCTGCCCCTGTAGCTGAAGCTGCACCGGCTGTTGAAGAAACTCCTGCTACCGAAGCTCCTGCAGCTGACGACAAGGAAAAAAATGCTGAAAAAGGCGAATAATTAGTTATTCAACTTAAAGTATACAAAAGCCTCCCGAAATTCGGGAGGCTTTTTTTGTGCATTAATTTTTTGTAATGTTTATCAAAATTTAAAACCCCCGCCTGCTTCTTGGGTTTAGATAGTATAATATTAAAACTAAGTATGGCAAAGGTAGCAGACCAGATGGTTGAAATGCTGGTAAACGCGGGCATCAAAAGAATATACGCGGTAACGGGTGATAGCCTGAACGAGGTTAATGATGCCGTAAGGCGCGAAGGCAGTATCCAATGGATCCACGTTCGCCATGAGGAAGCCGGTGCGTACGCAGCAGGGGCAGAGGCGCAGATAACAGGTAACTTAGCCTGTTGCGCAGGCAGCAGCGGCCCGGGCCATGTGCACCTCATTAATGGTTTGTACGATGCGCACCGCTCAGGTGCACCGGTTATAGCCATAGCATCAACCGTAGCCAGCTTTGAGTACGGTACCGAATACTTCCAGGAAACCAACACCATTAAATTGTTTGACGATTGCAGCCACTACAACCAGGTTGCTACTACACCAAAACAGTTCCCAAGAATGCTGCAGGGTGGCATCCAGGCCGCATTACACCGTAAAGGTGTATCGGTAATTGGTGTGCCGGGCGATCTGACCAGCATGGATGCCGAAGACATTACCACTTCTACCCAAAACTTTGACCCCATAGCGGTAACCCGCCCTAATAATGAAGATATAATCAAGCTTGCCGCTTTGGTTAATCAGCATAAAAAAATCACTATTTTTTGTGGGATTGGGGCCGCCGACGCGCACGATGAAGTTGTTGCCTTATCGCAGAAACTTAATGCGCCGGTAGCTTACTCTTTCCGCTCTAAAATGGATATTCAGTACAATAATCCTAACGAGGTGGGTATGACGGGCCTGTTAGGCCTGCCATCAGCCTATCACAGCATGCACGAGAGCAATTTGCTGATCTTATTAGGTACCGATTTTCCGTACACGCCATTTATGCCTACCGATTGCAAAATTGTACAGGTAGATATTAAACCCGAACGCATTGGCCGCCGTGCCAAAGTTGATGTTGGATTGAGCGGATCTGTTAAAGATACTTTGGATGCTTTGCTGCCACATGTTGAGCAGCATGAGGACGACAGTTTCCTGAAAGCGCAATTGGAGTTTTACGCACATGTTAAAGAGAACATGAAGATCTACGTAAAAGACACTGGTAAAAAAGAAAATATCCACCCGGAGTTTATTGCCAGTTTGATTGATGAATTAGCTACCGACGACGCCATTTTTACGGTAGATACAGGTATGTCATGCGTGTGGGGTTCGCGTTATATTAATGCTACGGGTAAACGTAAAATGATAGGCTCGTTCAATCATGGATCTATGGCTAACGCTATGCCACAAGCCATAGGAGCTGCTTTGGCTATGCCGGGCAGGCAAGTTATCGCTTTATGTGGTGATGGTGGCCTGTCGATGCTAATGGGCGACCTGGCGACCATCGCCCAATACAACCTGCCGATAAAGATCATTGTGTTTAATAACCGCTCGTTAGGGATGGTTAAGCTGGAAATGGAAGTTGCCGGCCTGCCCGACTGGCAAACTGAAATGCATAACCCCGATTTTGCGATGGTTGCTAAGGCAATGGGTATTAGAGGCATCACGGTTAAGGACCCGGAAGAGGCAAGACAGGCATTAATTGAAGGATTAATATACAAAGGCCCGGCTTTAATAAATATATTTACCGACCCTAACGCTTTGGCGATGCCGCCAAAAGTGGAATTGGGGCAAGTAAAGGGTATGGCATTATCCATGACTAAACTGATGCTTAACGGCCGCATGGACGAGGTGGTAGATACCATTAAAGCCAACTACAAACACTTAAAAGACCTGATATAAATTAATGAACATCCGCAGGCAGCATATATTACTGTTAGTATTAACACTTATTATCGCAGGCTTTATAGCACTCTCCGTTTTGGTGGCGCTTTATCCCGCTATGCCTATCGATATTAAAGTATCGCGCGAGATCCAGGAGCATCAAAATGCTTTTTTTGATAAAGCTATGTTTCTGATCAGTACGCCAGGCTACATGCCCGAGTCCGTAATATTGCTTTTGGTTACCAGCGTGCTATTCTTCGTTTTTAAATATAAAAAGGTTGCTGTTTATGTGCTGGCAACGGGTTTAACGGGGTTAATAAGCACCCTTGTAAAAGCCCTGGTTAATCGCCCGCGGCCTTCAAAAGGTCTTGTAAAGATCTTATACGAAACCACGCAGCAGAGCTTCCCGAGCGGGCATGTATTGTTCTACGTGGTGTTTTTTGGATTTATGATATTGCTGATGCTCCAGTTGGACAAGATTCCTAATTGGCTTAGATATGGTGTTGGCTTGTTAAGCTCTTTTTTGATAGTTACCATCCCTTTTTCGCGAATTTACTTAGGCGCGCACTGGTTTACAGATGTTGTGGGCGGCTTTTTATTAGGCCTGCCTTGCCTGTACCTGCTATCGTGGCTGTACCTGCGTAAGCCTGCCGATAAACAGGAAGCACCCGTGGCAGAGACAAAATAATTTGTTCATCCAAAAGGTATAATTATTAAAAAAGCTAACAAAAACGAAATTTTTAGACCCGTCTAAAAATTAGTTTATTGATTATCAGATTATTATGAAAACTGTTGTGGTGTTCACATCCTGAACGTGAACACTTTAAATAGTGCTTAAGCTGTCCGTCGCCTGCTATTTAATATATTGCTGAATAACCTGTTGCAGTTGATTAGCCTGCATTACGCCGCTTTGTCGCCATTTGCTTTCTCCGTTTTGGAAGATCATTAAAGTGGGAACGCTTTGTACACGGTAGGCACTTGCAGCAGCCGGGTTTTTATCAATGTCTATTTTAATGATGGTCACCTTGTCGCCAAGGGCATCTTTAACCTGTTTTAAAATTGGCGGCATCATTTTACACGGGCCGCACCACTCGGCAGCAAAATCTACCAATACGGGTTTTTCTGAAGCTATAATATCCTGGAAGTTTGCCATTGCTTTATCTCCTTTTAGTAATAACGTTAAAGGTGGCAATACGTTTTAATTGCCGGATCATCTAATTGCCATGTTTAATCTGGAGCGTACCTAAGGCACGCAGATTTTTTTTTACAAAGCGGTTGTCCCTACAGGACATTTTTAATTAATTTCAGTTTTAGAATATAATTGGCAGGTATGCCCCATCGGGGTTATCGCTTGGTAGAAGTGCAAATAGAAAGTTTTTTGCCTCGTAGAGGCTACCCAATCTCTGGATTTTAGTGTAATACCTTCTTCCGCTCGGGTTGCAAAATGTTGCTATCCTCCAGCCAATCGGCGAGGCGCTGCGGCCAGTTGTTAATGGACTTTAATTTGCGGTTGTTACCCATATTAAAGGCATGGTCGCCACGGGCATACATATGCATTTCAACCGGTACTTTTGCTTCGCGATAGCGTTGTAACAATTGGATGATTGGTAACGAGCAGCAGGCATCATCATTAGCGGCTACCAGAAAAGCGGGAGGGGCATCTGCCGGGATCTTCTCTGGCACAAAGCCCGGGCCGGGATAAACCTGCACGATAAAATTTGGTTTGGCGTTGCCGCGGTCTATCGGGTCGGCGGCTTTTGTGTCGCCTTGCCAACCGCTAAAGGCCACCATATCTACCACCTCGCCACCTGCCGAGAAACCCATCATGCCGATCCGGTTGGTATCGATATGAAACTCCGCCGCACGGCTACGCACCAAACGCATGGCACGGTAAGCATCCTGTTTAGGGTGGATGTCAACCTTGTAAGGCGACAAGGTATCCCTGCCTAAACGATACTTTAATATGAAAACGGCAACGCCCAGCTCATTATAGAATTTGGCAGGTGCAACGCCCTCGGCATTAAATACCAGTAAGCGGTGCCCGCCACCCGGGCAAATTACTACGGCTGCACCGTTTGCTTTATCGGCAGGGGGCAGGTAAACGGTAATTGAGGGGTTGTGGATATTTTTTACCCAGTAATCTTTAGCCTGTTCAGGCTCGTTACGGCGGTTCTCGAAACCCGGCGCACCTTTGGCCCAAAGCGGTATAACGGTTTGCGCTTGCGATGCCAAGCCGCACAGCATCAGTATAAACAAAATTTTATAGAATGATACTGTGCTTTTCATACAAGTAAATTTACATCATTTAGGAACTTTAAAATCAAACTGGTCGACTTTTTTTTTCTTGATTCCTGATTCTAAATATATTGCTTCTTCTAACTACTCATAAAAGGCTTCCACCATTCAGAATTATATGGGTCTTTTACCTCGGTGGGTTTACCGGGCTGGGGGATGAATAGTTTGATATTTTTTTCTTCGCCGTATTTTACCAGGCGTTCGCCCGGCTCGTACCAGGCGTGTGGCGCCAGGTTAAAGGTTGCCCAATGCAATGGCATCATCAGCTTGCCTTTGAGGGCAAGGTGGGCGTTTGTGGCATTATCTGGCCCCATGTGGATATCCGGCCAGTATTTGCCGTATGCGCCTATCTCCAGCATGGTCAGGTCAAACGGGCCAAAGGCTTCGCCAATTTCTGCAAAGCCAGGGAACCAGCCAGAATCGGCACCGAAGAATATGTTATGCCTGGGCCCTTTTATCACAAATGATGCCCAAAGTGTTTCCATACGGTTGAAAATGCCGCGGCCCGAGAAGTGCCTTGATGGTGCAGCCGTAATGTTACAATCGCCTATCATCACGCTATCCCCCCAGTCCACCTCGTGGATGTAGTTTTTCAGGATGCCCCAATTTTCCAGGTATTTGCAAACACCCATAGGGGTGATGAATTGTATTGGCTTGCCGGCGAAGAATTTGATAGTGGCTTTGTCCAGGTGGTCGTAATGGTCGTGCGATACAATAACCACATCCAGCGGCGGCAGGTCTTCCAATGCTATCGGCGGGTGGAAAAATCTTTTCGGGCCAAAAGCTTGTGAAAAAGATACCCGCTGGCTCCAAACCGGGTCGGTTAAAATGCGGATGCCATCGATCTCAATCAGCAAACTGCTGTGCCCAACCCATGTAATCCGCAGGCCGCTTGCCGGTGGTGTGTGATAGACGGACGCATCCGTTTTAGAGACGGTTATTAGTGTTTTAGGGACGTTCTGGGCCGTGTTGTTAATATACTCCTGCAGTATCGGGATCATCACGCCAAAACCGGCTTCTTCGGTTGGTATGGTATTTAAAAATTTACGGCCCTGTTTTTTTGCTCCGGCTAAACTCATTAACAATTATAAAACTTGTGGTGCTATTTAAACCATATAACTTTGAAAGATTGCTTCCAGATGGCTGTAACAGCAATTATATCTTAAAAAAGTTAATGGCAGCATCACAAAATGCCAATAATTGAGTGGGTAGCTCGGTTGGTTGATATGGCTCCGAAGCATTAAACACGTGGTCGGCAGTTGGTATTACCAGCAGGCCCGCCAGCGGTTGGGCCACATGCAGCAATTCAGCATGACTTAAAGGTACGCTGGTATCGGCATCACCATGAATGATTAGCCAGGGCTGAGTTATTTCTGATGCTCTAAGCGGGATATCCAACCTTACCGGGTTATCATCCAAGTCTTTCAATAGCGATGATTTATACGGCATATTTTGCCCGGTGCGCGAATTTTTCATGTACATAATGCCCTGCAACCGCCATTGCTTTTCAGCTTCCTTTGGCCAAAGGTTGTGGAAGCTGGATATGGCCGCCATGGTAACCAGTTTAGCAATGCGTTTATCTTCGGCGGTTTTTACAATGCTGATACCCCCACCCAGGCTGTGCCCAATAACATAAACGCTTTTAACCCGCGGGATGGCCGAGCCGCCGCAGGCAAAATCAATAACCGATTTCAGATCTTCCAATTCTAATGAGAAAGTATTATCGCTAAAAGCTATTAGGTCGGCAAATTCGGTGGGCTTATCTGCTGTGGTGCCATTGTGCGAAAAGTTGAATTTGAGGAAACGGAAGCCGTTCTCGGCAAAGTAATTGGCAACCAGGTTATGCGCACCCCAGTCCTTAAAGCCCCTAATGCCGTGTGCAAAGATCACTAGCGGCGCATAGGGGTGAAGGGTATTATAATTAATATCGGCCGTCATCCCGCGGCCTTTAGCGCCGGGGATGGTATAATGTTGCTTAATAATCATGTGCTTAAAACGTTATTTCTTTTTCGGTAATATCTGTGGCTTTTACTACTAAGATGTTCGCCCAAAGATCGCCTAATCTTTGATGTTTTGGCGTTTTTGAAATGCAAATTAAAGCAGGAATCCCGTATATGAAAATATCAATAGGGTCTAAAAGGCGCCTTTTAAATACAGACGAAAGGGATGGTTTCGTGCCCCCCTCCGTTACTACTTTTAATTTTACAATATCATGCCCGGGCGTCGCTTGAGAAGTTGACTCTATAATCACAAAATAGATAAACCAAACAATAATTAAAGGCAATGCCATAATGGCCGTAACACTTGCTTCACCAGGTTCGGGATTTTCGTCGAAAATGTAGAGGTATATGACGTAAAAAATCAGATATATGCCATAATCAATTAAGGTGGCTATTATTCTAAGTTTAATATAGGGTTTAGGTTCAACGCTACGAAAAATCATTGCAATCAATATTTGTTGCAATGTATGAATTGCTATTAAACTTTCTTCCCGTTAAATGTGATCCCGTATAAGTCCGTCCGTCTATCTTTCAAATTTTGCACACTGCCATACTCATGCAGGGCGCTTAACACCGATAGGTCGACATCCGCAATAACGATCATTTCGCTGTTTGGAGTAGCTTCGGATTGGATACCGTTTGTGGGAAATCCAAAATCTGACGGTGTAAATACCGCTGATTGCGCATAAGAGATATCCATGTTATTTACGTTGGGCAGGTTACCCACGCAGCCGGCTATTGCCACGTAGCACTCGTTTTCTACCGCGCGGGCCTGGGCGCAAAACTTAACCCGGTTGTAGCCGTTTTGGGTATCGGTAAGGAATGGTACAAACAAGATCTGCATATCCTGACTTGCTAAAATGCGCGAAAGCTCGGGGAACTCTACATCATAACAGATCAATATACCAATCCGCCCGGCATCGGTATCAAATACTTTTAAGTCGTTGCCGCCGCGCATCCCCCATGAACTGATCTCGGACGGGGTAGGGTGCAGCTTTACACTCTCTTCCATACTGCCGTTGCGCCTAAACAGGTACGACACATTATATAACGAATCATCCTTGATACAAGGCATACTGCCCGATATGATATTTACGTTGTAGGAAACCGCCAGTTTAGAGAAAGCCTGGGTAATAGCCTCTGTATATTTGGCCAGTTCGCGCATGGCTTTTGCGGCATCCATATGGTTGTACTCGGCCATTAGTGGTGTGTTGAATAGCTCCGGGAACAGCACAAAATCCGATTGATAATCGCTCACGGCATCCACAAAATATTCAGCGTGTTTCATTAACTCGCTGATGTTGTTGTAGGGGCGCATTTGCCATTGCACCAATCCAATACGCACAACAGTTTTTTGGTTGATGACAGAACTTAGTTCTTCATAATAAACATTGTTCCACTCTATCAACGTAGCAAAACCTTTAGAGCGGGCATCCTCGGGCAGGTAATTACGCAGGATCTTACGTACGTGAAAATCATTTGATAGCTGAAACGACAGCGTAGGATCAAAGATTTCTTTATACTTTACTTTATCGATGTATTGTTTAGGCGTGAGATCAGTCTGAAATTTTTGATAATTTGGGATGCGGCCGCCGGCGATGATGCTTTTTAAATTCAGCTTTTCGCATAGGGCTTTACGCGCATCGTATAACCTGCGTGCAAGGCGTAACCCGCGATATTTTGGGTGGATAAAAACTTCTATACCATATAATACGTCGCCCTTATCGTCGTGTGTTTTAAAGCTGCCATTGCCTGTAATTTGTTTATAGGTGTGGGCATCGCCATATTTATTGTAATCTACAATGATAGATAGCGCACAACCAACAACCTCGCCATTAACAGTAACACAAACCTGCCCATCGGGAAATAACTTGATAAGCTTTTTGATAGAGGCCATATCCCAATGATCGTCGTCCATGTCAAGGTAGGCCGATTTCATTGATTTTTTGAGCTCCTGGTAATCCTGTACCTCGAGGGTACGCAGTTCTATACTTTGCAGATCCATTTTCCTGTAACGGAGATGAGGGAGGAATGTTTGGATTAGTTGTTAAAGAGGGTGTCAAGTAGTTAGTATTAAGTATCAAGCTTATTTAAGCTGATAAAAGGGTCTAACTACATGATACTTGCTACTCGATACTATTTCCTATGCCACCACGCCCAAAGCATCAGTACCGGCTGCAACGCTAAACGTACCCAGGCAATTGCATGGGTAACCCACAGGTCGCCGACTTTTAGCGGGGAATTTTGCAGCATGGTAATGTGTACCGGTAAAAAAGCAACCAACATCAGGATTATGCCATAGGAGGCAACCTTACTTGTTTTTGGCCGTATCAACATTAGCGCGAACAAAACCTCGAAGAAACCTGCCAGGTAATTTAAGATAACCGGTGCCGGTAAATAAGATGGGATGATGCGGATGTATCCTTGCGGATGGATAAAATGATTGGCCCCGGCAATAAAGTAGCCAACCACTAAAATTGCAAGACTTACGCTTTTTAATATTCGCATTTTTTAATTTTCCAATCGATTGATTAGTAAAGAATATTGTAAAAATATGGCTTTTTATTGATAAAAACGCATTATTTATAATCATTCTAAATGCACCTGTATGACAAATAATTGACACTGCATCTAACGAGGTATATTACTTTTGTTCGGTCAAAATATAAAACTGCTTTGAAGTATTTAAAAGTTATCGCTTTTACACATAAACACATTGAGCTGAAGGAATTGGGCAGACTGGTGATGTGCCAGGAAAGCTCGATCGACAAGCTTCATGCAGTAAAAAAACATTTTGGCATCGACGAGATCTTTTATCTATCAACCTGTAACAGGGTTGAGTTTGTGTTATCAACACAGCACAAAGTTGACAGGGAATTTGCAGAGGCTTTTTTAAACGAAATGCAAATGGGTCTTTGTACACACTCCACTTCTACTCTTTTGGATGCCGCCTCTATTTATGAAGGCCCGGAAGCTATGAACCATCTGCTGCGCACTTCTTGTTCTTTAGAGAGCCTGATCGTAGGCGAAAAAGAAATTTTAGCCCAGTTACGTAAAGCTTACGAAGATTGCCGTGTGGCAGGCCTAACAGGCGATAGATTACGTGTAACGATGGAATGTGTTGTTAAAACGGCTAAAGAGGTTTATACCCACACCAATATTTCTAAGAAACCAATTTCGGTAGTTTCATTAGCTTACCGTAAGTTGAAGGACCTGAAACTTTGCGCAAACGCCCGCATCCTTATTATTGGTGCCGGCGAAACCAATCGCAATATTTCTAAATACCTCCAAAAACATAAGTTTTCCAACTTTTCGGTTTTTAACCGTACGCTTTCAAAAGCGCAGCAATTGGCTAATGATCTGGGCGGCCAGGCTTACGAGCTTGATGAGCTAAAGAACTTTAAAGGCGGTTTTGATGCTATTGTTACCTGTACTTCTGCAGTTGAGCCTATCCTTACCACGCAGATCTACACCTCGCTTTTAAACGGCGATACCAATAAAAAAACTATTGTAGACCTGGCAATCCCTAACGATACCGCGCCTGAAGTGCTTGAACAGTTTGATGTGAACTTTATTGAAGTGCACAGCTTAAACGAAATTGCCAAGAAAAACCTGCAGGAACGATACCAGGAACTGGTACATGCCGAAGCTATTATTGAGCAAAATATTGCAGAGCATTTAGTAATGCTTAAACAACGAAAAATTGAACTGGCTATGCGCCAGGTGCCCGAGAAGATCAAAGAGATCCGTAACAACGCGGTGAACACCGTTTTCGCCGAAGAGGTACAAAGCCTTGATAAAGAATCGCGCGAGATCCTTGAAAAAGTGATCAACTACATGGAGAAAAAATATATCAGCGTTCCCATGATCATGGCGAAGGATATATTGATCAATAATAATTAAGACTTTTCTTTTAAGAATATTACGTTTCTTAGCTTAATAGCATAAACGTATGGGTTTCTTTACTCATAATATAACTGTTTCAAATCCCATTCCTCAAGAGATTAAAATTTACTATTCTAAAGATTTTGCTATTATTAGTATTTGCTTTTTATCTATTTTTATTGGTATAGCAATATCTTGGATTGCTGCAGGACAGATAGTTTTAGGTGGAATAACATTGTCAATTACCTTTATCTTAATGGGTTTTAAATCTAAAAGTCTTTTTAATAATAAGCCCAGGATAATTATTAATGTAGCGGGGATCCAAACTGCAAATACGCCATTTTATAAATGGGCAGAAATATCAGATGAACGCGTATCCGGTGAATATATAGGGAGAGGCGCAAGGCCGATGTTAGAATTCGCTTACCCGGGTGGCAAAGAGCAGATAAAGGTTGAGTCATTGAACATCAGGCCGCAGGATCTTGATATCTTGTTGAAATATTACAGAAAGCCATGGGTGTTTCGTGTCAATTGATTTTATCTGTGTCACCATTTATGCAAGGCTAAACTTGCACAGTAAATTCAATAAGTCAGCCCACTCTCATATCCTTAATTAATACTATATTACTGTGCATAAAAAATTAAATTTGTACAGTAAAAATATATCCCTTGGACAGAACAGTAATAATAGGAACGCGTGGCAGCGATTTAGCTTTATGGCAAGCCAACTTTGTAAAAGATAGCCTGGCCGCGATAAACATTACCGCCGAACTTAAAATTATAAAAACGCAGGGCGACCGTATCCTTAACCTCAGCTTTGATAAGCTGGAAGGCAAGGGGTTTTTTACCAAAGAATTAGAAGAAGAATTATTGGCAGGAACTATAGATATTGCCGTGCATTCGCATAAGGACCTTCCAACTGAAAACCCTGCGGGACTCATTATCGCAGCAGTTTCAGAACGGGAAGACCCGGCTGAACTGTTGTTGATCTTGAAAGATGTGGTTGATGTACGCCAAAAACTATCTGTTAAATTCGGTGGTTTGGTAGGTACATCATCAAACAGGCGTAAGGCGCAATTGCTTGCTGTACGCCCCGATCTGGAGATAGATGAACTGCGCGGAAACGTGCCTACCCGCATAGGTAAACTGCGCGACGAAAAATACGATGCCATAATGCTGGCCAAAGCTGGTGTTACCCGTTTAGGTATCGACCTGAGCGAGTTTCATGTGGAGGAATTGACCGCTACCGAATTTATTCCTGCACCTGCACAGGGTGCTTTAGCCATCCAGATCCGCGAGAGCAATACCGGATTATTTGAGGTGCTGCAAGCTTTAAACCATCCCGATGTAGCTGAAGAGTTAGGACTGGAGCGTGGCGTATTGAAAATGTTTGGCGGGGGCTGTAGCCTTCCGCTTGGCGTTTACTGCCGAAGGGACGATGGTAAATTCCAGGTGTTTACCTCAAAGGCTGAGGCCGGCGATGAATTTCCCGACCGCTATTTTATAGAAAGCGATACCCTTGATGGTGTTGCCGAAAAAATTGTTGCCCGCTTTGCCAAGGACAGGAAATTCCCGAATAAAGTGTTTATCTCGAGGGATATCTCGGCGACAAGCTATTTCCGCAAAGCACTTGAAAAACATAAGATAGAGATCGAAGCACGTTCGCTGATCCGCACCGTACCGGTAATCACTAAGTTTGATTCGTACATCCTTAAAAATATCGACTGGGTGTTTTTTACCAGTAAAAACGCGGTTGAGTATTTCTTTAAGTTGTCGCCACAGTTTCCTAAAAAGATAAAATTTGGGGTGATGGGTGCCGGTAGTGAGGATATGCTGCGCCGCAACGGCCACTTTGCCGATTTTGTTGGCGAAAGTAACGACACTGCAGATGTAGCCGCCGAATTTGCCACACTGGCAAACGGAACTATCATCCTGTTCCCGGGGGCTGATAACTCGATGAGGAGTATCCAGCAAGGCCTGGCTGCCGAAACAAAAATAATTGACCTGCCCGTTTACGAAACTGTGCTGGAAGAAGAAGTAAAGCCTACAGGTGCCGATGTGGTGGTATTTACCAGCCCAAGCAACGTAGAAGCCTATTTTGCCAATAACCTGCTTGAGCCCGGACAAAAGGTGATAGCCATTGGCAAATCAACCGGGAAAAAGTTTGATGAAATGGGTGTAAAATATACCCTGCCTTTCTCTCCGGACGAAGTGGGGCTTGCAGAGGCAGTGTTTGGGATTTAAGCCCCACCCAACCCTCCCCGGTAGGGAGGGCTTACAATAGGGCTTTTTAAATTAAATAAAAAATCTCCCCTACCGGGGGAGATTTAGAGAGGGCTATATGTTACAACGACCAAGAAGAAACCGTAAGAGTGAAGTTATCCGCCAGATGGTGCAGGAAACGCATGTTAGCGCGGCTAATTTGATATTCCCGCTGTTTATTGTAGAGGGCGAGAACCAAAAAACTGAAGTGGCATCTATGCCGGGCATTTTCAGGTATTCGATAGATAACCTGCTGCGCGAGGTAGAAAGCTGCATGAAGCTGGGCTTAAACTCTTTTGACCTGTTCCCGAATATCGATGAAGCACTAAAAGATAAATATGCTACCGAAAGCCATCGCGACGAGAGCCTTTACCTGCGCGCTATCCGTGCGGTTAAAAAAGAGTTCCCGGAATCATGTGTGGTAACCGATGTAGCCATGGATCCATACAGCAGCGACGGCCACGATGGGATTTTTGAGAATGGCGAGATCCTGAATGACGAAACTTTAGAAGTTTTAGGCAAAATGGCCCTGGCTCATGCCCAAAGCGGTGCAGATATTATCGCTCCTTCGGATATGATGGATGGTAGGGTAGGGTACATCCGTAAAGTATTGGATGACGCCGGTTATGCAGGCGTGTCTATTATGTCGTACACCGCTAAATATGCCAGCGCTTTTTATGGTCCGTTTAGGGATGCATTGAACTCGGCCCCAAAATTCGGCGATAAAAAAACCTACCAGATGAACCCCGCCAACCAGCGCGAAGCTTTGATTGAAGCCGCTTTGGACGAAGCAGAAGGTGCCGATTTCCTGATGGTGAAACCCGGCTTACCTTACCTGGACGTCATCAAACTATTAAAAGATAACACCGAACTACCAATCGCCGCCTATAATGTTAGCGGCGAATACGCCATGATAAAAGCCGCTGTGCAAAACGGTTGGTTAAACGAGCAGCGCTCGGTTACCGAAGTGCTAACCAGTTTCCGCCGTGCAGGTGCCAGCGCGATATTAACTTATCACGCGAAAGAAGTGTTGTTGAACAAGTGGCTGTAGAAAGCCCCACCCAAACCCTCCCCGGAGGGGGAGGGCATATAGATATAACTTTAAAAAATAAAATAAAAGTCTCCCCTACCGTGGGAGATTTAGAGGGGGGTAAATGAGTATACCAGATATAAGCAGAGCAAAATCTGCAGCATTGTACGAAAAAGCGAAGACCTATTTCCCTGGTGGAGTAAACTCACCGGTAAGGGCGTTTAAATCTGTTTATGGTACGCCACTTTTTATCGAAAAGGGCGATGGCAGCCATATTTGGGATGCCGATGGTAACGAATTTATAGATTTTTGCTGCTCTTGGGGGCCGCTTATTTTGGGCCACAACAGCCCGGCAGTACGCGAAAAAGTTATCGAGGTGATGCAGAATGGTATGTCATTCGGTGCGCCAACGGCTTTAGAGAACGAATTGGCCGAGTTGATCCTTAGCAAAAATAAATTCATCCAAAAAATTCGTTTTGTAAGCTCAGGTACCGAAGCAGTGATGTCGGCCATCAGGTTGGCAAGGGGCTATACCAAGCGCGATAAGATCCTGAAGTTTGAAGGCTGTTATCATGGACATACCGATGCGTTGCTGGTTAAAGCAGGCTCGGGTCTGGTCACTTTCGGCGAAACTTCATCAGCTGGCGTACCAAAGGCTTTTGCCGACGAGACCATAGTTGTATCGTTGAATGATAAGAAAGCGTTAGAGGAGGCCTTTGAAGAGTTTAAGGGGCAAATTGCAGCGGTTATTATCGAGCCTGTCCCGGCCAATAACGGTTTACTTTTACAAAATCAGGATTATCTGGACTACCTACGCCAGGTCTGTACCGATAACGGCACCATGCTGATTTTTGATGAAGTGATCTCGGGCTTCCGTGTGGGCTTTGAAGGTGCGGCGGGATACTACAACATCCAGCCGGATATTATTACCTATGGTAAAATTATAGGTGGTGGTTTGCCTGTTGGGGCTTACGGTGCATCGGCAGAGGTGATGGATCATATCTCACCGGTTGGCTCGGTTTACCAGGCAGGTACGCTATCAGGTAACCCGGTGGCCATGGCAGCAGGCATCGCGCAGCTAACAGAATTGTTAAAGCCCGGCTTTTACGACGAGTTACATGCCAAAACGGCAGGGTTTGTAAAAGATCTTCAAGCATTTATTGATGAGCGTGGCTATATGGTAAAGATCTTTACCATCGGTTCTATTTTTTGGTTCGCGTTTACTGACCTGGAAAGTATTACCACTGCCGAGCAGATTGACCCGGCAAGTATGATTAAATTTAAAGAAATGCATCGCGAACTCATCAACCGCGGCATTTATTTAGGCCCGTCAGGTTACGAAGTTGGCTTTATATCGGCCGCGCATACGCAAGCTGACTTAGAAACCACAAAAACAGCTATATTTGATAGTCTGGATATTGTATTCAGCCGCACCCAACCCTCACCGAAAGATAGGGCCTAAGTGAATTTAATAAATTAATTTTTAAAATCTCCTCCGAAGAGGAGATTTAGAGGAGGCCAAATGAAAAAAACACTCGTAATATTTTATGCCATCATCATTTATGCCGTTGCAGAACTGATCTGGTGGGGGTACATGTTGGTGCACCTCAACCCAAGCCGTAAAGGTATGATCTTGGGCGAGGGCTGTATGTTTGTGACCGTGTTTTTGGTTGGCGCATACTTTTTGCACGAGTCTTTAAACAAAGAAGCGAAGCTGCAGGTGCAAAAGAAGAACTTCCTGCTATCCGTTACGCACGAGCTTAAATCGCCCCTGGCATCTATAAAAATACTACTGCAAACCATCCAAAAGCGCGATCTTGCTAAAGCGCAGATCCTGAACTTTATTGATAAATCGCTGCTTGATGTAGAGCGTTTGGACGATATGGTAGAGAATATGCTGCTGGCGTCAAAAATTGATAATCGCTCATACAGCTTCCCTAAGGCTAAGTTTAATTTATCTGTTTTGGTGGATAGCATCGTGAACCGCCTGCAGATAAGTAAGTGTGATTGCAACCAGCAGATCATAAACGCCGAGATTGAGCCAAAAATTGAAATAACGGGTGACAAATTTGCGTTAACGTCAGTAGTTACCAACCTGGTGGAAAATGCCGTAAAATATTCCAGCCCCTGCGAGACCGTAAACGTGAAGCTTTTTGAGAAGGAAGGCAAAGTTTACTTTCAGGTGGCAGACCATGGCATAGGTATTGCTGACAATGAGAAGCCACGTATTTTTGATAAATTTTACCGTGTAGGCAGCGAAGATACACGAAATACAAAAGGTACTGGTTTGGGCTTATACATTGTAAAAGAAGTATTGGATAAGCACCAGGCCAGCATTAAAGTTAAAGACAACCGCCCTGCCGGGAGTGTATTTGAAGTAGTATTTGCATTAACCTAAATCATGGAGACCATGCCAAACAAAAAAAGAATTTTATTAGCCGAAGACGAAGATCATTTATTAGAGGCCATCAAGTTAAACCTGGAGCTGGAAGGTTACAAGGTTTCTACAGCAAACAACGGTAAAAAAGCCCTTCAGATCTTTAAAGAAGAGCGCTTTAACCTGGTGATATTAGATGTGATGATGCCAGAGATAGACGGCTTTGTGGTTGCCGAGACCATCCGCCTGGAAAATTCTGAGGTGCCAATCATGTTCCTTACCGCAAAAAACACCAACGAAGATAAAATATCGGGCCTTAAAAAAGGTGCTGATGATTACCTGACCAAGCCTTTCAACCTGGAAGAGCTGATCTTGCGTGTAAATAACCTTGTTAAACGTAGCCTAAAAGGTGATGACCTTAAAGAGTTTAACAGCTATAAAATAGGTGATAAAACTATCCACTTTAACTCGTTCGAACTGGTTAACGGCGATGAAAGCATCACCCCGTTAACTAAAAAAGAAACGATGTTGCTTAAGCTTTTGATAGAGCGCCGCAACGAGGCCGTATCTCGCGAGCAGATCCTGGAAACCGTATGGAATTATGACGTTTACCCGTCGACCCGTACTATTGATAACTTTATCCTAACCTTCCGTAAGTATTTTGAACCGGATCCTAAAAACCCGGTTTATTTCCACTCGATACGTGGCGTAGGTTATAAATTTACCGATAACCAGCACTAATACATGTTTACAAACAGGGCACGAATATTAGTAACCGGGCTTTTTATTATAGTACTTACTTTTGTATTTAAGTATAAAATGTACGAGCTGGCGGCGGTTAATGTAATGTTTATTGGCTTGTTAATATGGGGTTACTTTAAGCAGGGTACTATTGTACTGGCTGCAAAAGCGTTCCATCAAAAGGATTACGACAAGGCCGAGAACCTGTTAAAACAAGTACCAAAACCCGAGTGGCTTAGTAAAAGGCGACGCGGGTTTTACGAGTTTATATACGGAGGTGTATGCCTGCAAAAGCGCGAGTACACCGAAGCTGAACAACATTACGAGATTGCTGCCCTTTACCCACTCCGCAGCGCTAACGATCACGTTGCGGCGCTTGTACATGTAGCCAACATAAACGTACGCAACGGCAATTATGAAAAAGCCAAAGCATACCTGCAGCTTACCGAAAAACATAAAGATATTATAACTGCGAAAATGAAGGATGTGATCCAAAAGGTTGAGCAGGAACTTAGAAAACACTAAAACAAAGAGGCAAGATAGTAAGAGCCAGGAGACAAGATTTTTCTTGCATCTTGTCTCCTATTATCTTGCTTCTCCACAAACATGAAAGACTCGTTATTTTTAAAAGCCGCATTTTCAGAGAAGACAGAACGACCACCCGTTTGGATGATGCGCCAGGCCGGCCGTTTTATGCCCGAATACTGGGAGATCAAGAACAAATACTCCTTCCTGGAAATGTGCAAAACGCCAGAACTGGCTGCCGATGTTACCATGCTGCCTGTCGATTTGTTAGGTATCGACGCGGCTATCCTGTTCTCAGATATATTAGTTACCGGCGAAGCTATGGGCGGCGACTTAAGTTTTACCCAAGGTATAGGCCCTAAGTTTGCTAATCCCGTACGCACGCGGGCAGATATTGATGCTTTGGAAACTAATGTGGGCGATAAGCTGCAATACGTTGCCGATGCTATTAAGGTAATTCAGCAGCGTTTAAATGGCCGCATCCCGCTTATAGGATTTGCAGGGGCACCATTTACCGTAATGAGCTACCTGGTAGAAGGCGGATCTTCAAAAGATTTTAAACTAACCAAACTAATGCTGCATAACCACCCGGAAATGGCGCACCAGTTATTATCAAAAATTGCAACTGTAACAGCAGATTACCTGAACCTGCAAATTGCAGCAGGCGTAAACGCCGTACAAATTTTTGATAGCTGGGCACAAGCATTATCATGGGATGACTATACCGAGTTCTCCCATCGTTATATTGTTGAGATCATCAGCAAGTTGAACAGGAAAGATATCCCGGTGATATCTTTCTGTAAAGGTAGTTCGGTATTTGCACCGTTAATGGCCGAGGCGAAACCTGATGTAATTTCTATCGACTGGAACGTCGATCTGCTGGATATCAAGAATCGTTTACCAAAAAATATCGCCGTACAAGGCAACCTCGATCCGCATATTTTATATGCCGATAAACCGGTGATAAAAGAGCGAATTCATCGCCTTTTTGAGAGAATGAGGAACGAAAATGGGTTTATTTTTAACCTTGGCCACGGCATTATGCCGGATATCCCGTTTGATAACGTGAAGTATGCGGTAGAGGTTATAAAAGAGTTTAGATATTAATAACAATATGTCATTGCGAGGAGCTTAGCGCCGTGGCAATCTCAGCAGATTACTTATCCTCTGAGATTGCCACGTCATCGCTCGCAATGACATAGCAAAACAGGTATATGTACCAATACGTTTTAGCCATACATATCATATTTGTAGTCTGCTGGATGGCGGGGCTGTTTTACATTGTGCGCCTATTTATTTACCACCGCGAGGCACAGGACAAACCCGAACCCGCCCGCACTATCCTATCCGACCAATTTGAGATCATAGAGAAAAAACTTTGGTGGATAATTGCTACCCCAAGCATGTACTTTGTGATAGTGGCAGGGGCAATCATGCTGCATCTTAACCCGGCCTTGTGGAAAATGCCGTGGCTGCACGTAAAGCTTACATTTGTGGTAGGTCTTATTGCATACCATTTCATCTGCCAAAAAATAATGAAGCAAATGGCTCGGGGTGTGTTCAAATGGTCATCCATCAAACTCCGTTTATGGAACGAACTGGCTACTATTCTACTCTTCGCAATTGTATTCCTTGTTGTACTTAAAAGCGCATTGAATTGGATTTTTGGGGTGATAGGAATAATCCTGTTCAGCCTCATTATTATGTCGGCGGTGAAGGTTTATAAATATTTTAGGGAGAAGAAGTAGTTATAAAGGTATTTCGTCATCGTTATATTTTTCTACTATTTGCTTTATACCCAACTCGGAAAATGTTTTTGCTAAATCTAATATAACTGCATTAGTCCAACCATCTTGTTCTGGAACCAAAAACGCCAATGTTTTTAATTCGCTATTATTTAATAATATATTCCGTTTTTCTTTTTAGATAGCCATTTGTGAAAGAATAATAGTCCAAGCGTTTTTTATAAATAAAACTTATTTCGTCGAATTTAATCACATCCGTTTTTGTGCTTGTGCGACTTTTAGTAATAAACGTTACAGACCTGTTTTCGGCGTCTATGACAACACTATGAGTGTATTCCTTTCTAAGTACTACACTATTATTGCTCCAACAACTAATGCTGCGAATATTACGCCTACCGGAGGCCAAATAAGAGCAAATACTACTATAGCTAAAACTGTCCCCGCAAGTAGTCCTTCAATTCCTTTTTTTGATACTTGATAGGTTTTGTTCATATTGTTGTGAATATATTAATTAAAATTTATTTAACCACCCATGCAACCATTGTGTGTTCCTTTACATCTTACTGTTAAATGATGTTTTTGGAACCTAAACCTAATATTGAACATTTAGTAAAATGCTGTAAGGACGGGCAGCGTAAGGCGCAGGAAATGCTGTACAAGCAGTTTGCCGCTAAAATGCTGGGTGTTTGCATGCGCTACGCCACCGATAAAATGGAAGCGGAAGACATGCTGCAGAACGGGTTTATAAAAGTGTTCCAAAAGATAGCTGATTACCGTGGCGACGGTTCTTTTGAAGGCTGGGTGAGGCGCATTATGGTGCATAGCTCTATCGAATACTACCGCCGCCATCATAAAATGATGCAGGTGGTTGATGTTGATGAAGCAGGGTACGAACCATCTGTTAACGCAGCGGCATCAAGCAGCCTGGAGGCCAAAGACCTGTTAGTATTGATAAAGGCCCTGTCGCCGGGTTATCGGATGGTGTTTAATTTATATGCTATTGATGGATACTCGCATAAAGAGATCGCCGAAATTGTAGGTATCAGTGAGGGCGCTTCAAAATCGCAACTATCTAGAGCGAGGGCTATTTTAAAGGAACGGATATTGAAAATTGATAATGAAAAATATGGATATGCAGGATAAAGATATTGACAGCCTGTTTAGGTCTAAGCTGGATAATTTGGAGGTTGAGCCATCCGGACAAGTTTGGGGCGGCATTGCATCCCAAATGAATAAAAAGAAAAAGCCATTGGGCGTATACCTTAGCATTGCCGCTAGTTTGGTATTACTTAGCGCAGGCTTGTATTTTGTATCAAACACAACAGAAATTGCTAAAAAGCCGCTACAAAATGCCGTGGCTAAAAACAATAAGCCTGTAAATGCAATTATAAAGCCGGTAACGATATCACCAAAGGTAATCGAGCCGCAGATTGAAAATGTTGCAGCTTTAAACCCGGTAGCATCGCACAAGCAACAAGTAAAGGTTGTTAAAGAACAGCTAATTTTAGTAAAACAAGAAAAAGTAACGCAATTGGCGCAGGCGGTTCAAAAAACAGATGTACCGGTGAAATTTGTAGTGCCGGACAGGAGTGTGCCGTTTAATGATAAGATTGACATACCAGAAGATCAGCCGTTAAAAACTAATACCTTAGTGCAGGCAAAAGATGCACCTGCAAGTAAAGTATTGGCCGCGGTACAGGTTAAAAAGCACCGCATCCGTAACTTTGGCGATCTGATAAACGCCGTAATTAGTAAGGTTGATAAACGGAAAGATAAACTGATAGAGTTTTCGAGCCCGAAGGATGAGGATGAATCTACCCTGAGCGGATTGAACCTTGGATTTATAAAAATAAAAAAGACAGACCAATAGCATAAAATATACCACGATATGAAACGCCTGATTTTTACCGCAATAATATGCCTGGCAGCAACAACCCTATTTGCACAAACAGATTCTGTTAAAACCAGTACAGATACTACCAAAACCCGCCGTACAAAAATCCGCCTTGGCTTTGGAGATGATGCCGCGCAGGGGGCTATAAATGATACTACCAGCTATAAATCAAAAGCGCCGGGCTTTTCATTCGGGCTTACGTTTACCAGGTTTGACATTGGTTTAAGTACCCTGAATGATAATGGCAGCTTTAAGCTATCACCAACCAACCAGTTTTTAAATTATAGGTCATGGAGGAGCAGTAACATTGGGTTTGATATTTTGCAGTTAGGCTACCGTTTTAATAGCTCGTTCAGGATTTACACGGCTGGTGGTTTCGATTGGACAAACCTGCGCCTGCGCGAAAGCGTTACCATATTGCGTAACCAGGCACCGCTTGCTTATACCCAGGATGCTGTTAAATACGATAAAAACCGGTTGTCGGTAACCTACATCCGTGTGCCAATAGCGTTCGATTTTCGCACCCGCGATGACGATGATGGCCGCAGGTTCCATTTTGTTGGCGCAGCTGAACTAGGTGTACGTTTAAGCAGTAGCTTAAAACAGGAAAGTAAAGAGAACGGCGATCAAAAACTGAGCGGTAACTACAACTTTGCCAAATTTAGGTACGGTGCATCGCTGCGCGTTGGTTATGGTGCAATAGGTGTGTTTGGTAAATATTATTTCAATAATATGTTCGAGAACAGCCCCGCACAGGATGGCCTCAGAAACTTCTCGTTTGGGATGAGTGTTGGGTGGTAATACAATTTAGTATCTTTGCCCCTAATGGCAGAAGTACCTTTTTTACAGGCAATATCAGTTAGCAGAACATACGGCGGGGCCGAAGCGTCGGGGGTTAAAAATATAAACCTCGAGATAATCCCCGGCAAAATAACCGCTATAATTGGCCAAAGCGGCAGCGGTAAAAGCACTTTATTACGACTATTTTACGGCCTTCTTTCGCCCTCAGAAGGCACTGTAAACTTCAAAGGCGAACGCATTTTGGGGCCTGAAGAAAAGCTGATACCCGGCCATGATGCCATGAAAATGGTAACCCAGCATACCGACGACCTGAACCTGTTTGCCCGCGTTTGGGATAACGTAGCGGCTATGCTGCCAAGCACTAATGTAAGGCATAAGGAAGAAAAGACAAAACAGGTGCTCACTCAGCTAAATATGATGCACCTATCCCTAAAGCGCGTTGCCGACCTGAGCGGCGGCGAAAAACAACGTGTTGCCATTGCCCGCGCCATTATTACCCGTCCCGAAGTTTTATTGCTCGATGAACCCTTTAACCAGGTAGATACATCGTTCCGCGAAGGTTTACAGCATGATATCAGGCAAATTGTAAAGGAAACCGGGCTTACCGTGGTAATGGTATCGCATGACCCGGCCGAAGTACTCTCTATGGCCGATGAACTGATCGTTTTAAAGGATGGAGAGATTGTGGAAACCGGTCACCCGAAGACGCTTTATCATTCCCCGGTTAATTTATATACCGCCGAGCTGCTTACCAATTGTAATGTGCTTACGGTTGATGAAGCCAAGGCCTGCGGTATCGAATCTCATAAAGAAGCCGTAGTGATATATCCCGAATGGATCCGTCTCAATAATGTGCTTAAAACCAATAAATGGACCGTAAAACAGGTGCTTTTTAAAGGTTTTTATGAAGACCTGATATTGGAGAATAATGGCGTGATACTCCGCGTTATAAACGATGATAGCGGCAAATATAAAGAAGGCGACATTGTTGGCCTCAAAATAAAAAAATGGCTGGAGTATTAACTGGCCCCCTCTAAATCTCCCCCGGTAGGAGAGACTTAAGGTTGCCAATATTTTATAGTTCCTCCCTTCCGGGGAGGGTTGGGAGGGGTTTAGATCTCAAAAGACGATAATTGCACAAACTGCTGCACACGTGCGTCAACTTCCGCATCGGTTAGGTTCTTGATCTTCTCGGTGCCAAATTTTTCCACACAGAATGATGCCAGTGCCGAACCGAAGATGATGGCATTCTTCATATTATTGAAGTTAACCGTACCCACTTTAGCCATATAGCCAATAAAGCCACCCGCAAAGGTATCGCCTGCGCCGGTTGGGTCAAATACCTCAGCAAGCGGAAGGGCAGGGGCCGAGAAGATATGATCTTCGTAGAATAACAATGCGCCATGCTCGCCTTTTTTAATGATCAGGTATTTTGGTCCCATAGTCAGGATCTTGTTAGCGGCTTTAACCAAAGAATACTCACCCGATAGCTGGCGTGCCTCTGCATCGTTAATGGTTAAAACATCAACCATTTTAATGGTTTCCAGCAAGTCGTCCATGGCAATGTCCATCCAGAAGTTCATGGTGTCCATTACAATCAATTTAGGGCGGTTTTTAAGGCGTTTAATAACTGTTTGCTGTACTTGTGGGGTAAGGTTGCCCAGCATTAGGTATTCGCAGTCCTGGTAAGCCTCGGGGATGATCGGGTCAAAATCAGCAAGTACGTTCAGCTCCGTAACCAAAGTATCTCGGCTGTTCATGTCGTTATGGTACTTGCCGCTCCAAAAGAATGATTTTTCACCCTGTTTTATTTG
Source organism: Mucilaginibacter sp. 5C4 (assembly GCF_034345625.1). NCBI lineage: Bacteria > Pseudomonadati > Bacteroidota > Sphingobacteriia > Sphingobacteriales > Sphingobacteriaceae > Mucilaginibacter > Mucilaginibacter sp. 5C4. Next base: position 1,150,307 of record NZ_CP133775.1, read on the forward strand.
CAGGCCTTCGGTATCTATATGGTGGTTATTAAAGTCTTTAATTCCTTCCGCGGGGAAGTCGTCGCCTACTACAGCAACGATCTTTATCTTGTCGTAAAAGTAAGAAGCGGCCAAACTTGCGTAGGTAGCAGCCCCTCCAACAATTTTATCTGTCTTTCCAAAAGGGGTTTCAATTGCGTCAAACGCCACAGTACCAATAACTAACAAACTCATGTAAATTTTTTTTAATTTTTTTTGTGCAAATATTGTGAAATTACACCAGAAATCATACTTTTGCACCACTCCAATACGGAAAAACACTCCTGAGTAGCTCAGCTGGTTAGAGCATCTGACTGTTAATCAGAGGGTCCCTGGTTCGAGTCCAGGCTCAGGAGCCAGAATGGGCAAGCACGAAAATCGGTCGCTTGCCCTTCTTTTTTCTCCTATATTTTACTGTTAATCAAGTAGATACGAGAGTGCAATTCGCTCGTCTGAGCGGTTCGATGTTGCAATTCCTCGAAAGTGAATTTTTGGGGGTACATCGAACCAATTAATTCCCGTTTTTCAGAAGTTGTTGATTTTGAATAGATTGTATCCAGTTGCGTTAATTTGATAATCCCCTTCCTAAGTATCGGTTCTATGTTTTCAGCCTTTGAATTTACTGCTGCCGCCTCTGCTAATTTTGCTTCCAATACGTTTATCTTATATTCATTTTCAGACTTGATGGTTTTATAATCTGCACCGTCTATGTCACCCTTCAAAAGTAACTCCCTGGCTTTTGCAAGACGGCTGTTCAGGTCGTTGATATCTTTAAGGAGTTCTGATCGGGAGATCAGTTGCGGTGTGTTTTGGCTTTTATACGTATCAGCTATTACTTCCGTAAACAGTTCTGCATAATTTTCCCCGATGGTAAATTCCTCTATCACTTCATCAAATACCTTGTTCACTTCCTCGGCCTTATATCTGCACCCACAGGCAGACGAACAATGATAATAGTAGTAGTAACCGTTACGACCTTTGGATGCGCTGCCGCATAAGATACGGCTGCACTTTGAGTGCCTGATAAAGCCCCGTAGAGGCAACATTTCTGGTGAATGTACCTTTGTCTTCTCAACTCTCTTTTTGCCGCTTAGAACGTCCTGAACATCATAAAAAAGCGATTCCGAAATGATACCTTCATGCAGGCCTTTAACGGTGTGTGCAGCCTCGTCCTTATATTTAACAATGAATATCCGTCCGCAGTAAACGGGATTACGCACAGCAACGTAAAAGTTGTTTCGTTTACACTTTAAACCCATTTCTGCTGCTTTTCATAAACTTGTTGGATGGAGTATATTCCTTTTGCTATTTCTTTAAAAGCCCAAACTATAATTTTTGCCTGCGGGGGATCGATTGCGATAAACTTTTTCCCTGATACATCATGGCGGTTATTATAGCCCATTGGTGCATGCGATACCCAACGACCCTCTTTTCGCGCACGACGTAAGCCAAAAAACGTATTCAACGCCCTGCGGTCGTTTTCAATCTCCGGTGCTGTAAGATAGATGGCCAGCATCATCTTATTTTCCGGAACCTCCATATCTAAGGGCTGTTCGATAGCCTGCGGTTCAACTCCTAATATTTTAAGGGCATTAATCATTTGGTAAGCATCGGGGGCATTACAGCTAAACCTATCCCATTTGGTGAACAAGACCAAGTCTACCTTGCCACGCTGTTTTCTTAGGCTTAATAACAGCCCCTGCCATTGCGGCCTTACAAAGATTTTGGCGGAATGATCCTCAAAGATGGTTTTCCTGATACTGATGTTGTTAATGGGAATGTTTTTAATAGAAGTGAAATAACTAAGAATAGCTATACCTCTATAGAAACCCTTGTGAATACTACAGTCGATTACTGAATTTTGTTTCCCGATGCGTTAATATACCTTGCTTTATTTCAACTATTTGGGTTAATAACTAAGTTTATAAAACATTATGTGCTACCCATTGTAGTTCTAATATCCTCTATCTTGGCGACCGATTTTTGAATGGTCAAAATCTCTCGCTTTCCCTGTCGGCTTTCATTTTAGTTATAATATAGTTATGAAAAAGATAAGCATCATTTTAATCGCAGTCGGGTTATTATTAATCATTGGTGGTAACGTTTTTTATAAAAGCCACCAGAACCCTGATGACAGCGGAGGTTCTGCATCTATTACAACGTTTAATGGTGGCTGGTCTGTAAAAATACCAGCATATTTTGGTGGTGTTATGCTATTATTTGGTTCTATTTTCCTTTATATTTCAGTGGATATTAAAAAAATAAAGGTAAAGCGCATACATTAAATTAAAGAAAGTCGTTTGATAATAGACATAATATCAAATAAAATTGATATTAAAGATTACATCTGAGGGGGGCAATATCTGGCTTATAGATGAGACAATGCTTAGTGAATTCTTGATTAACTACTTTTGATCAACAAATAAAATGAGCATTGGAATTCATTATTGAAATTCAAGATTTGATAGCACCTTGTGTTAATTTTAAAACAATTAAGATTGTTGAGATCCATTCAATAAAGGCAAGTATAAATATGCCTTAAGGTGATGTAAATCTTTCCTTTTATTATATTTTTCATTAGCCCATGGAAGCACAATTAGTTCAAATATCAAGACAGCTACCCTTTTGGTTATGGAATTCAATAGTAATCGCGTTTGTACTATTAGTTGGTTTAGTTTTTAAGAGTATTATTACATTTACTTTAAGAAGATATGGAAACAAGAACGACCCCCGATATTCATTTCCGCGCTCCATCCTTAACCATTTAAGTCGTCCGCTAAACCATTTTATACCACTGTTAACTCTACAAGTCTTATTACCTTTTATTGCCTTAAAAAACACTTACACAGTTTTCGCCGGCAAATGGTTAAATATTATATTAATCATTTCGTTTTCCCATCTTCTGATGAGAGCCTTCAGCGTATTCGAAGATTACATTTATCATCTATACGACTTAAACAAAAGCGATAATTTAAAAGAGCGTAAAATACGTACCCAAATGCAGTTTATACGCCGCATTATTGTTGTGGCGGTGGTGTTGGTAGCTTCATCAATAATATTGCTGACCTTCGATAACGTCAGAAAGTTGGGCGCTGGGTTGCTAACAGGTGTAGGGATAAGTGGAATCATTATTGGCTTTGCCGCGCAAAAATCCTTAGGCAATTTACTTGCGGGTTTCCAGATCGCCTTTACACAACCCATCAGGATTGATGATGTACTCGTTGTAGAAGGCGAGTGGGGGCGGGTAGAGGAAATTACGTTAACTTACGTCGTTCTTAATATATGGGACCAGCGGCGATTAATTTTGCCGATCAATTACTTCATTGAAAAACCTTTTCAAAATTGGACGCGTTCAACTTCTCAAATATTGGGTACCGTATTCCTCTACATGGATTATGCAGTCCCAATAGATTTGCTAAGGGATGCATTAAGCAAGTATTTAGAAAATAATATTCTCTGGGATAAACGAGTAGGTATCCTTCAGGTTACGGACAGTAAAGAGCATACGGTAGAGCTTCGGGCGCTTATAAGCGCCCGAAATTCTTCAGATGCCTATGACTTAAGGTGCATGGTTAGGGAACACCTTATTAAATTTGTACAGAATAACTATCCCAATAGTTTACCAACAATCCGATATAGTAAAACAGTAGCCATTTCAGGTGATGAAAATTAAGGTTTTTTGTCACTAGTCGGTTCTGTAGGATAGGAAATAATAGTATCCAAAAAGGATTGCACAAGATAAGGCGACTGAAGATTAAATTGGGCGAAAGACGCTTCCTGGCCAACTTTAATAGTACACGCATTTTCAACACCTGTTAACACTTTGAACATGTCTTCGTCGGTCTGATCGTCGCCAATACATAATATAAAATCATATTTCTCTTTTAACAATAAATCTAATGTGGATATTCCTTTACTTATACCCTTGTTTCTTACTTCTATAACTTTATGCCCATTCAATACGCTAAGCGGCATTGTAGATGTATGCTCAATTAGATACTCGTATAATTCTTTTGCCCTCAATTCACCTTGGGATATATCGGCATTTCTATAGTGCCAAGCTAAAGCAAATTCTTTTTTTTCAATAAATGAGTTTGGGCATTTTGAAACATATTTATTCATAATGGCTTGAATAGCATTCATCCAGTGTTGGTTGTCAGCATGAGTTTTATTTTCCCAGCTAAAATCCTTAAGGCGAATTTTAGCACCATGCTCCGCAATTAGTCCCATAGGCAATTTTCCCAGCCATTTTTCTAACGTTACGCTATCGCGCCCGCTTATTATAACAACTTCGTTTTCCGGAATTGCAGAAAGTTGGCTTAAAATTTCAATCACCTTGTCTGGAGGGAACGCTAACGCGGGCTGCTTAGAAAACGGAACCAAGGTTCCATCATAATCAAATAATAGTAAACGCTTTTTGGCCTTCGCGTAACTTTTTAGAATTGCTGCACGGGAAAAGCTATCTATCATTTTTACATTAAATTCCATTTGTAACTTTTTAGTTTCCTGTAGTTGGTCAAAGAAATTTGTGGCCCAGATCACAACATCATATTGTTTAATTCGGGTTTGCATTGCCTGCATACGTTGCGCCTGTTCATCCGTGTCCATTTCAATCGCCTGCTTTATCATCGCCGCAATCTCTGTAATATCATTTGGGTTAATTAGCAAAGCCTCAGTTAACTCCCTGGCGGCACCCGCCATTTCACTTAGAACCAACACACCTTTCTCATCTTTTCTACTGGCTACAAACTCTTTAGCAACCAAATTCATACCATCGCGTAGTGGCGTAATTAACGCAAGGTCGCAGGTCGTATAAAGTGCTATTAACTCTTCGAAACTCAAATGGCTATATTGGTAAATTATCGGCTGCCAGTTTATGGTGCCGATAGTGCTGTTGAGATTTGAGATAAACTCATCTATCGCCCTTTTTCTTTCAGCATATTTTTTGATTCCATCTCTTGAAGGGACTACAATAAGGGCAAATACTACTTTACCAATATAGTCAGTATTTTTATCCAGAAACGTTTTAAAGCCCCTTAGTCTGTTTTGAATCCCTTTGGTATAGTCTAACCGATCTACTGAGAAAATCATTTTCTTATCGCCTTTAAGCATTAAATAATTTTGCTGCATTAGTTTCACTTCGTCTCTTTCTGCTGCGTTATTAAACAGTTCAAAATCGATACTTATAGGAAATGCCTCCACCTTAATTTTTCTATTTTGCCAAGTAATTGTATTGCCGTCGCTTTTTATTTTCATGGACATCTCAACGGATGACAGAAAATACGACGAATATTCTACTGTGTGGAAACCGATAAGATCCGCACCCATCATACCAGACAAAATTTCGCGTTGCCAAAGTTTAGGAATAACACGAAATATTTCATAAGCCGGGAAAGGAATATGTAAAAACAATCCGATTGTAAGACCTGGCATAATTTCCCTTAACATGGCCGCCAGCGGTAATAAATGATAATCATGTATCCAAACAACGTCATTTACTGTAACCTTGCCCGCCAGCACAGATGCAAATAATTTATTAACACTCATGTAAGCATCAAAATCAGTTGTACGATATTCAGCAAACGATGGGAAATAGTGAAACAGTGGCCAAAGCAATGAATTTGAAAAGCCATTATAATACAGATCGTATTTTTTAGCATTGGCAAATACAGGCAAATAATTAAAATCTCCTGTTTCGTGAACGGGTTTAATGTCGTTCCATATGGCCTCATTGCACTCTGGCACACCAGCCCATACTTTTTCGCTAAAAGCATCTTTGCCGTTTCTACCCAAGTATGTCGTTATAGCCGATACCAACCCACCTGACGACGGTCTATAAGTGTATTGATGTTCGCTATGTTCGATGGTAATTGGTAGCCTATTGGCTACAATATATAATTTCTTTTTCATTTTTTTATTTTTTGCCACCTTCAGATAAGAGGGGGGCATCAGTAATGTACGTTAGCATTGTCGCTTCGGCAATACAGTTATTTCCAGCCCCCTCCGGTTGCACGATATAAGTTAATGGCATTCAAAAAAATATCTTTTTTAGTATTGGCTAATTCCAATTCAGCATCAAGTACATTTCGTTGGGCAGTAATAATTTCCAGATAGTTGGCACGTCCTACTAAAAAAAGATCATTAGCCACATCAACAGCATTTTTTAAGGATTTTACTTCCTGCTTTTTAAATTGATAGTAATGGTTATAATTATCTATTCCCTTTAGGCTATTAGACACCTCCATAAAGCCCCTAAAAATGACCTTTTGGTAATTATAAAGAGCTTGCTTGCCTTCTGCTACTGTTTTAGCGTAATTTGATTTTATCTTCTTTCGATTAAAAATAGGAGCGGTTATTCCACCTAATAATCCATATACAAGAGAAACCGGGTTAAATAATACCGCCGTACTGAAAGCATTATATCCTATGTAAGGCGAAATGGTTAGCGATGGCAGAAAAGCTTTTCGAGCTGCATCAATATCTGCATTCATCGCACCAAGTTCAAGTTCAGCCTCCCTGATATCGGGTCTATTTAGTAATAGCTGCGATGGAACGCCTGCACTGAATATCGTTGGAAGTTTAAGAGAAGATATAGATGTATCCCTTTTTATCGGCTCATTAAACTTACCTGTTAAAAATTTAAGCTTGTTTTCGGTTTCTGTAATTAGCTGGTTTGTAACATAACGCAAGCCTTGGGTGCGAGCCAGTTGCGCCTGAAATTGTTGAACTGCCAATTCCGTAGCGCGACCACCAAGTTTTTGGATTTTAATAATTTCCAGGGCATTTTTTTGCAAAGTAATATTTTCTTCGATAATCCGACTTTCATTATCCAATGCCAAGAGTTGATAGTACGAGGTCGCGACTTGGGCAGTTAGCCCTGTCATTGCGAGTTTATATGCACTTCGGCTGGCCAAAAACCGGGTGAATGCCGCTTTCTTCTTATTGTGAAATTTCCCCCATAGATCAATTTCCCATGAGCTTCTGAGTCCTACAAAATATTCTGGCGTTGGATTTGGTATATGTTGTTTGTCAGTTATGTTAGGTGATAAGTTTGTATCATAATTACCCACTCCATTCATCGTGTAGTCGCCAAATTTTTCTATCCCGGCAGATGCGTTAAAGCTAACTTCAGGCATAAGCCACGACCTACTATATTGTAAATTCGCCCCCGCTATTTCCACCCGTTGAAGGGCTGATTGAATATCAGGATTAGCAATTCTGGCTGTTTTTATTAATTGAAAGAGGCAGCTATCTTTAAAAAATTGATCGAGCTTTAAGTTTGCAACTGTGCCTGTATCTTGATTGCCCAAATATGTTTGTGGTACGGCAATGTTTGAATTCAAAATGTGTCCTTTATATGTTTTGCACCCGGTTAAGATGTAAAGCATTATTATTATAAATATACGTGGTTGAAGAGATTTAAAACTTAGCATAGTTTCTTGCTTTATTAATTGTTATCTGATATGTCGACTTCTATGACGACCAGTTGCGGCTGTTTTTTCTTATTGGCTTTTTTAGCAAACAGGACATAAAGTCCGGGTATGAGTATCAGTCCGAATATAGTACCGAAAAGCATCCCGCCAGCGGCTGCGGTGCCAATTGAGCGGTTACCCATAGCACCGGCACCACTTGCAATGCATAAAGGGATCAAACCAGCTATGAAAGCAAGCGAGGTCATTAATATAGGGCGAAGTCTGGATACAGCTCCTTCAATGGCTGCGTTAATCACCGTGGCTCCAGCTTTTTGACGCTGTATTGCAAATTCAATTATAAGTATTGCATTTTTTCCCAGCAGGCCAATCAACATTACTAAAGCAACCTGTGCATAAATATTATTTTCAAGGCCTAATATCTTTAAGAAAAAGAAGGCTCCAAAGATGCCCGTAGGTAAGGATAGGATTACCGGTAGTGGCAGCAATAGGCTTTCATATTGTGCTGCGAGTAGTAGATAAACAAACAGTAAACAGATGAGGAATATGTAAATAACCTGGTTTCCGGAATTTACTTCCTCTCTTGTCATACCAGACCAGGCGAAAGTGAAATTTTTTGGCAATTTATCTTTTCCGATGCGCTGAATAGCTTTTATTGCGTCGCCGCTACTGAAACCAGTTGCAGCATCTCCCGTAATCATTGCTGAGGTGTACATATTATATCGGGTCAGCTGTTCTGGCCCAAATACTTTTTCCATCTTAATGAATGTTGAAAAAGGGACCATCTCCCCATCGTCATTCTTTACCTGTAGTTTAAGAACGTCTTCGGGTTTTGACCGGAACTCCGGTGATGCTTGCACCATGACTTTATACATTTGCCCGAAACGGATAAAGTTTGATGCGTAATAACTTCCCATTAAGGTTTGCAATGTAGACATGGCGTTATCAATGGTAATTCCTTTTTGCGCAGCTATCTGTTGGTCAATGGAGATCATGTATTGCGGAAAATTTGGATCAAAACTGCTAAATGCACCGGAAATTTCTGGTGAGGCATTGAGCGCTTTTATAAATTCATTGGTAACTATAGCTGTTTTCTGCAAATCACCACTTCCTGTATGGTCAAGCACCCTAATCTCAAAACCACTGGAGTTACCAAAGCCCGGAACAGTAGGTGGCGGGAAATATTGGATAGTTGCATCAGCGATGTTTTTTGTTTTTTGTTCGAGCTCTTGAATAATTTCAGTTATGGATTCTTTTCTTTCATCCCATGGTTTCAAATTAATCATCGCCATGCCATAGGATGCCCCTGCGATATCGTTAATCAGGCTATATCCAGACAATGTTGAAACCGTTTCAATTGCGCTTATAGATTTGGTTTCTTTCTGAATTTGATTAATAACCTGTTCGGTACGTTCAACAGTTGCCCCCGGCGGAGTAGTGACGTTGACGTAGATCATTCCCTGATCTTCAGTAGGTATAAATCCTGAAGGGAGGATAAAACTCATTCCCCAGGTGGCCGCAAAGAAGAAAATAAGCAATATGACAGTAATCATTTTGCGCCCTGCTATGCGGCTAATTAGCGATGAATACCGATTCGAAAGAATATCGTACCGAAAATTAAATCCTTTAAAAAATATCTTTACCCAGCTTTTTTTGTCAGAAGTTGGTTCGTGCCTAAGCATTAGTGCACACAAAGCCGGTGTTAATGTTAAAGCATTGATACCCGAAATAACAATAGCAATAGCCAGAGTTAACGAAAACTGTCTGTAAAATACACCTACCGGGCCTGACATAAAAGCAACCGGAACAAATACGGCTGACATGACTAAGGTAATAGCCACAATCGCACCGCTGATATCTTTCATCGCACTTAGCGTGGCTTCCATAGGAGGCAAATGCTCTTCTTTCATTTTTACGTGAACTGCTTCTACCACTACAATAGCATTGTCTACCACAATGCCAATAGCAAGTACTAGTGCAAAAAGTGTCAGGAGGTTAATGGAAAATCCCAGTAACTGCATAAAAAATAACGTACCAACCAAAGCCACCGGAACAGCCAAAGCCGGAATCAGCGTTGATCTGAAATCTTGTAAAAAAAGATATACCACTATGAAAACCAGGATAAAAGCCTCAATCAATGTGCGCAGCACTTCATGAATTGATGCGTCTAAAAAACGGGATACATCATAGTTAACATTATAGGTCATCCCAGCAGGAAAAGATGTGTCTTTTAATTCAGCCATCCGCTTTTTGATGTTGGTAATTACCTCCCTGGCATTTGAACCAGGCCTTTGTTTTATGAGGATAGATGCGGAGGGCTTTCCATCAGTTTTTGATACCATACCATAGGTAAGTGCACCAAATTCCACGTCAGCTATCTCCTTTAATTTCAAGACAGAGCCTTTCTTATCGGAACGAATGATTAGGTTTTTGTACTGATCCGGTTCGAAGAACTTCCCTGAATATCGTAATACATATTGCAGTACTTGTGGCGCTTTATCAGAGCTTTGCCCTGTTTTCCCTGGTGCAGCTTCTACATTCTGACTTCGTATTGCCTTAATTATCTCATCGGTGGAAACGTGGTATGCCATCATCCTATCGGGCTTTAGCCAAATACGCATGGAATACTCTTTAGCCCCCATAATCTCAGCCCGTCCTACGCCGTCAATACGCTTCAGTTCCTGCAATACATTAATATCTGTAAAGTTGTAAATGAATTTTTCATCGAGCGTGCTGTCTTGACTCATAATATTTAAGTACATCAGCATGCTGTTCACTTCCTTTTCAGTCGTTACGCCTGCTTTTATCACCTCTTCCGGTAATTCATCTATAATAGTAGAAACACGATTTTGCACACTAACTGCAGCCTGGTCCGGGTCAACACCAACATTAAAGTTGATTTCAATTACTGTGATACCATCGTTGCTACAAACGGTTGACATATAGGTCATACCAGGCACGCCATTGATAGCACGTTCCAGTGGAGTAGCAACTGCTTTGGCGCATACCTCTGCATTTGCACCGGTATAGGTTGCGGTAACGGTTACGGAGGGGGGAACAATATCCGGAAATTGAGTAACGGGTAGGGTTATCAACGCGAGTATCCCTAGTAGCGTAATAACCAAAGAAATAACCAACGACAATACCGGCCGTTTTATAAACAGATTAAACATAGAATGATAATTGAAAAATGATTAATAGGATAAAGGATATGCATTGGATGATATCCTTTGTTACTCCTGGTTTTATTTTTTCATTGCGAAGAGTGGCTCCTTTAAAGGTTGGGGTTGAATAACCATGCCATCATGAGCATTTTGAATGCCCTCATATAATATCCTGTCACCAGAATTCAAACCTGCTTTCACAATGTAACTATGTGACAATCTCATTAGCGGGGTAAACGCCCTCATATGAAGCTTGTTTTTTAGATCGACAATATAGACGTAGCTTTTGTCTTGAATGTCAAAAACAGCTTGTTGTGGTACCAGAATCACACTATCCGCTTTATGTGTTAAAAAAATCTTACCTGTAGCACCATGCCTAAGGAGTTTTTTAGGATTGGGGAAACGTGCACGGAAATTAATAGAGCCTGTACTTTGCTCTATTTCTCCCTCAACAGTTTCAATATCTCCTGTGTATTGATATTTACTGCCATCGGAGAGTACTAGTTTTACTTTATCACTTCCTTTATTTTTTGCGATATTTTTGGTTCTTTCATATTGCAAGTACTCGTTTTCAGGAAAACTGAAATAAGCGTACACAGAACTGATATCTGATAAATGAGTGAGTAACATACCCTCATCAATCAGACTGCCAGCTTTTAGCGGAATCCGATTAATAATACCATCAAAGGGCGCGTGAATAGAAGTATAGGCAATGTGATTTCGGGCGTTCTCTACTGCGGATTGTGCCTCTTCAATTGTCGCTTTGTCTGCGTGAAGTTTCGCTTTGGCTACTTCCAGTTCTGATTTAGATATTACATTTTTATTGACCAGCATGGTTACACGGTCAACTTCAAGTGCGGTTGCTTTGGCATCAGCTACAGCATTGCTCAATGCAGCATTTGCCTTTGATAACATGGTTTTAAATTCCTCGTCGTTTAGTTTGAATAGAAGCTGTCCTTTTTTAACAGACATGCCTTCATCTATATAGATCTTCTCCAAAAACCCCCTTACACGAGTTCTTATTTCTATATTTTTGATAGCCTGTATGTCTGCTACGTAGTCAGAGCTTATAACGGTATCTCTCGAGTTCAGTGTTATCACAGGCAATTTTATCGGGTTTTCCTGGGCACTAGTATCGTGCGCTGTAGAAGTGCAGCCGAAATATAAAATTGCTGTCGCCGCACCAAAAAGGTGCATCATTCCTTTAAATTTTAACATGGTTATGTTTCCTTAAATAGATTAAGCTTCATACCAGATGGTATGAAGTAGAGTACTATTAACTTTTAGAATTGGGATTAACACGAAAAACAGTTAGTCCCTTAAAAAGGAAACTCGATCAAAAGGGGGTAAAACGGAAAAGAGTATTGTAATGGGCTGGTAAGAAGACTTTATTTAACCACTCTCTTCCGAGAAAAGTAAATAACTTATGGCAAATATTGTCAGCAAAAAACTCCTGTTTTACAGGTATCTGAATATTAAGATCAAGTGCACGATTATTTAAAAACCTTTTGGGAGTCTTGATTTTATGGTAGTGTTTGCCCGGCGCTTCTGTATGATTGAAATAGCCGGAAAAAACATCAAAAACGGTATTGTACTCACAACATGAGTTGCCGTAAGAATGTCCCTCTGGATTTAGGCTTGGATTAGTTGCGTGAAAACAAACAACTACACTAATTAGCCATACAGAAAGGATTATATTAATATATTTTTTCAGCATCAATAATTGCAAATTACAAAAAATTAATCGTTCAGTCTAAAAAAACGGCGCTATTGAAAGTTATAAGACAGTATATGAGACATGTACAAGTGTTAGGTAACAAGATTTTTGCATAGGCCTATTTTTGCGATATTTTACAATTTATATAGAAATCTGACAAAAGTTTTGTCTGTAGCCGATCTGTTAAAGAAAAGACGGCACAATTTTATTAAACATATTTAATGGCTATTGGATACGGTGGAAGATCATACTTTTACCGATCCATTTAAAATGCCAGTAACCTCTTACCTTTAGCAAACCGCTTTTTTCAATTGAGGCAGAGGCATTCCATTCTTTGCCATGCTTGGAATCATAGACCATGCCATTTTCCCAGGTGCCTTTATCTGAATTGTATTTAAGATCCCGTAAAATGCTCATACCTAAAATAGTTCGATTACGCAGTTTCGGGTCAGGATTCTTTTTGTCCTTCCAGTAACCCATCGGCTTGCCTTCCGTATCGCTGAACCAAATGACTTTTGCTTTAAACTCGCTATTTTCTGTGTAAACCAGTATCCGCAAAGTTTTAGCCTGGCTTTCCCATTTGCCACATATCCGTTCACTTGCAGGTATCCGCTGAGAATAGGCTCGGGGAGAGAGAAAAGGAACGAAAAATATTAAGCCAAAAAGTGTTTTATAGATTACTAACATATAAAAACAGACGTGATCCCTGATTAAAGGTTTAATTTTGATGGTGTGCTATAAGCCATTTGCAACGGAACTCTAACGATTTTTTGCAACGGAATATCTTTTATAAACAGTACCGCAAATTCAGCATTACGTATCATTCGCTGTGTGAAATTTCCGAAAAAGAACTCTTTAAAATTTCTTTTGGTGTTTCCCTCAACAACGATAAGTTGTGCTTTTTCGTTTTTAGATATTCCCATGATGTCTTTTGACGAATTTAAACTATAAACTGATTTTCTGGTTACAGATCCGGAAAATGTTTTTGCCCTTCGTTTGATACTTTCTGAAAAATCTCTAACTGTACTTAACAGGGGTAGATCTTGTTGTTTTACTATCCCAACTACCGAAACGGTTGCATTATTTTTTTCAATTAGGCTACGGGACATTTTCAGTTTCGTTATTGCATTTTCCTGAATCAAAACAGGGAAGATTATTTTTTTGAAATTGTTAATTTCCTTACCAGCAGGCACGGTTAATACATGGCTGGTAGTGTTCTGTAAAATTTTGTATGCCAGGCTATCATTCAGGTAAGATTGATCTGCTATATCAGGAGCTGTTCCTAAAACAATTACATCAATATCTAATTCCTTAGACTTTTCGGTAATTATAGTTGATCGATACCCTATTTCTACGTGTAGGAAACAATTGATTTGATGAGTGTAAAAAATAGATTGCACAATTTTTTCAAGTAGCAGTTTGTCCTTTTCCAACACTTCTTCCAGCATTGGTTCCAAGGGGGCCATTCGCCCCATTTTTGGATAATAATCCATTATATCCTGCGTGTATAACAAATGCAACTGGGCATTATGACGTTTTGCCATCCGCATAGCCGTATTTAACGCATTCAAAGATGTTTCTGATAAGTCGATAGGAAGAAGTATTCTTTTAATTTGAGTGTTCATAACAAGTCCTTATTAATGGTTTAACAATTGCGAATGATTGATCAATCATCCGCGGAAGTACTATAATATACAAAAAATAAACGGGAATTGCAAATAAAATACGGAATAGTATTTAAAATACAGAAATTTCTTTAGGCGATGGCGCGTTAAATACCTAACTGTTTTTCATCATATCTGTTAAAGGCACGCCACCTTTAATGCCAAAATCTATCGTACGAATAGGGAAAAGAATCATAATATTATTTGCGTCGTAAGCTTTTTTGATGCGCATGATGGCCTGGCTTTTCACTTCTAAAAAATTAATTTGTTCGGTTGTACATAAGCCGATTCCCATTACAGGCCCCATAATAGGTGAGATTAGTATGGCGCCTATAATTACGGCTGTAGAATTCACATTCAGGCCGATAGAAGCAATAAAAATGGCAAAGATCAGCGCCCAAAGATTTGCTCCGCGGAAATCGACATTTTTTTTTGATGGAATTAATAATGATCGCTTCTTCGGCTTTGTCCTCCTGGGGGTTAAAACGGTGGGTAAGAAAATATCGGATGCGGTAGATTATGTCGCTCATACTTTACCTTGCGTTTTAGCCTGTAATTTCTGAGCCAGTTTTCCGATGGTCAATCCCTGAACTAAAATAGAGAATACAACGATGATATAGGTAATTAGGACAAATTTATCCCGATGCATGTTTGCACCAAGCGAAAGCGCTAATGCAACAGATATGCCACCGCGCAGGCCTCCCCAGGTCAAAATTGCTATTGCATTATTTTCGAATTTGATTTTATAACGCAATAAGAGAACTGGGAATATCACCGAGATCCAGCGGGCCAATAACACTATCAGGATAGATATTCCGCCGATAATCATAACCGTCGTCTCAATTTTAATAATCAGCATTTCTAGACCGATGAATAGAAATAATACGGCGTTCAATATTTCATCAACCAGATGCCAAAACTTGCCGAGGTAATCTCTTGTTTCATCCGACATGCCACCATCTCTGGCCTTGTTGCCTGTAATAATACCAGCAACTACCATTGCCAGTGGGCCGGATACATGTAAATGAGACGCTAGGTTGTAACCTCCCATTACAATGGCGAGGGTAATTAGAACCTCTACCTTGTATTCGTCTATAGATCGAAGGGCTAGAAAACCCAAATAACCTAGCACAGCACCAAAAGCGAGTCCACCAACAGCCTCATGAAGAAAAAGCTTCCCGATTTCCACAATGGAAAAAGCGCCACCGGGCGACCGTGCAATCTGCGCTATACTAATAAATATTACAACAGCCACTCCATCATTGAACAATGATTCGCCGGCAATCTTCACCTCCAGCGATTCTGGTATTTTGGCTTGTTTTAGAATTCCCATTACAGCAATTGGATCGGTCGGAGAGATGAGCGAACCAAAAAGCAGGCAATAAATAAACGGAATTGGCATACCAAAAAACCTAAATAATAACCAAGTCATACCGCCCACTAAAAAGGTAGAAATTAAGATGCCGATGGTTGCGAGCAAAAGGACAGGCCAGCGTTCCGCCTTGAGTTTACCGGCATCAATATGAATTGCCCCCGCAAAAAGTAAAAAGCTCAACATGAAATTCATGAGCACATCCTGAAAATCAACAGAGTTAGCCAACTGTATAGCTTTTTCAGATAATAATGATTTTGAATTTCCCAATGCCACCAGTACCACAGAGCAGATCAGCGATAAGGCCATAATGCCAATAGTTGGAGGCCACTTAATTACCCGGTAATTGATGTATGCGAATAGAGCGGCTAAAACTATGGTAATGGAGATGATTTCTTGGGTATTCATGCAAGGATCGGTGTAATGGTGAACGGATTAATCTAAATAATTAACCTGCATTTTTGACATCAGATCGTCGGTAATGACTTTCTATTTGGTGATTCTTAGTTAGGCGTTTAAAACCTGTTATTCTTTTGTATTCGTAATATCTGAAGAATGATCACAGTTATGTTAACGACGATCAGCACAATTCCTAAATTTCTGTTCATAATACAATATCACTACTTAAAATAAATTCAAATTGTTTGATTGTTGGAACGAAGTGTTAAGAATCTGCTATATAAAATCCCCCGGTCGGCCTAACAATTTGAAATAACTGGCTACTATTTTAGTATGGTACCGCTTGATATCTCTTTCATCTTTAACGCAAGTCGTAATTGCCTTTCCTTCTATATAAATCAGTTTACCCTTGGTTAGTAACCGGCAGGCAAGGGCAACCATTTTATCGGGTATGACGATGTTATGAGATTCCATTTCCCAGCTATTCTCGCCATTTTTTGAAAAGGGCGAATCTGTAATAAGGCGAAATGACAGTTTCTCACTTCCATCATTAGAGATAATCTCAGGTTCATTGCCTAAATATCCTATAAGTATAACTTTATTTAATCCCGCCAAATTACCAGTATTTAATTTTCGCTATCAGGTTTCTTGCTACGGCTTTCTGTTACAAATCCCGGTGCAATATAATCCTTCGGCAAATAATCTGAAGGAATAGTAGTCGCATTTCCGTCCCGAAGTGCTTTGTAATGTGGTGACATGATCTCTACGCTTGCTTTATTAAAATGATCCTGAATATTTGCATGAAGTGCAGAGTAAATAGCGGCCTGCCTGTTAGGCTCTTTAGTGAAAGCATTTATGCGGTAGCTTACATAGTAATCATCTAAGCTGGTTTGTAATACGTAAGGTTTTGGTTCAGCCTCGATCATTGGGGTGGCCATTGCCGAGTCGATAAGTAATTGATGCACATCCCTCCAGGGAACATCATAGCCGATAGTAACGGTGGTGTGTACTATCAAACCGTTTACCGGCGCATCGCTGCTGTAATTAATAGTGTGGTTCCCCATCACGGTGGAATTAGGGATGGAAATGATTTCGTTTTGAATGGTACGCACCCGGGTTACTAATATCGTTTTTTCAATAACATCGCCAGTTACTTCACCGATCTTAACCCTGTCGCCTATTTTGAAAGCCCGCATATAAGTAAGCACTAATCCTGCCACTACATTGCCCAAGGCACCTGCAGACCCAAATGTGAATAACACGCCCATAAATACCGATACCCCTTTGAATACGCCCGAATCAGATCCCGGCAAATAAGGGAAGATAACAATCAGCATAAAGGCGAGCACCAATACCCGGATGATCTGGTAGGTAGGATTTGCCCAGTCCGAATAAAAACCGGGCACGTTAAGCTGCCCTTTCTCGATCTCGGTAGTGATGAACTTAAAAAACTTCAAAACATATCTGAAAACAATAACCAAAATCAAAATCGTCATCAGGTTAGGTATATAATCCCATATGGCATGTGCGATTCTTTTGAGTGGGTTGATCAGATAGTTAAGCAACATATCTGAAACATCTTTGGTAAATGGAAATATGCCAAATAGGATGGGCAAGGCCAGGTAAACTACCAGTAAAATAACAGCCCATTTGATCAATGTGAGCGCTTTTTTGATAGCAGCAAGTTCATTCTCAGCATTCAGTAATTCATAATTTTTGATGTGAATGCCTTTATTCAACCATCCGGTTTGTTTCATTAACCTAATTTGGAGCCAATTGAACAACTTTCGTATGCCATAGATCAGCAAAACGGTAACAACTATCACCAAAAGCGCTAAAAGGCTTTCTACTAAGATGGTTTGCCAGCGTGTTTCCTGCTGATGTTTAGTTACTGCGGCACCTATTTTCTTCCTGATCGATGCGGCAAGTTGCTCTCTGCTGGTATTTTGCCACAGCGCATCCTGGTCGGATATGGAGATGAGCAATTGATCACGAAATAATATATCTGTTGTTTGTTCAGCAGTTACAAGCTTTAAAGAATCAACCCTAAAACCATATTTTGAACTAAGCTGGGCTATGCGATTACTGATCACTTCGGCACGGTCGCGAGCAGTAAAACTGCCCTGGCGGGTAAACAGGTAAAATAAAGTGTCGCGAAAAGGGATTACCGGGAACCCTTTAACGAACGCTCTAAGGGAATCAACCTGGTGTTTCTGATTCACAACCCGCAGCGAATCTTTCTGACGCAGGGTTTCCAGTTTTTTCAGCAACTCGTTTTTTTGAACGTTGTCTGCTGTGGAAAGCTGCTTCTGTAATTCTGCCCGTTTCAACGAATCTGCCATTCGCTCATCAGAAAGCTGTTTCACCTTCTTTTGCTGCTGTTCCAGTTGGACGGTCAACAACGAATCTTTCTTATGCTGAACGGTATCCTGCTGGGCAAAAACCGGCTGAATAAAGATGAAGCATATAAATAAACCCAAAAAGTACTTCATAGAAATTGCAGGATTATGAATAAATTTAAATGTAAGAATTTATATCAAGCCAAGACAATAATACCTGCTCGAAATGTACTCTTGCCGCAAGCAAACATAAATACTGGTAAATTGTAAGTTTAGTAGTAATAGTAAATCAGACAAATCCTATGAAGAATCTAAAGATACACCTCATGCTCTTATTGGGGATGGCCCTATTTGGCAGTGCAACTCCCTTGAGCAAACTGGTAACCAAGGATTTTCCGGTTTTTATTGCCGGTGGGTTCAGAGTATTACTCGCCTTTATTGTGCTGGCTCCCTTTGTTAAACTTTCTAACATAAAAAAATATAAAAGAAAGGATGCCTGGCTTTTAGGAGGTATCAGTTTGATAGGTGTATTGGGATTTACTGTTTTGATGCTCTATGGAATGCAAATGATTTCCGGGGTTACCGGAAGTGTAATCATGAGCGCCACGCCTGCGCTTACCGCGGTATTATCGGTGATTTTTTTCAAAGATGATTTTAACTGGAAAAAGGGAATCGCTATTGCGCTTGCCGTTGCAGGAGTGGTGGTTATGCAATTGGGCAATGTTGCGGATAAACATGGAAAAAACGAAATACTGGGGATTGTATTGGTTGCGGCTGCCATTTGTTGCGAGGCAGGGTATACCTTAATGGGCAAGGCGCTGACCAAAGATTATCCGCCGGAAGACATCGCCACGTTTTCGGCCATTATTGGGTTCTTCGGATTTGTTCCTTTTATGTTCTGGCAGTTCCATGAGTTTTCGTTTGCTAACGTTTCTACCCAAAGCTGGATCTATCTTGCGTTATACGGAGCCGGTACCATGGGCCTCGGCTCGATGCTCTGGTATAAGGGTATCCAACAAGTAGAGGGAAGTACAGCCGCAACCTTTATGGGCGTAATGCCAATCAGTGCTTTAGTCTTGTCCTACGCACTATTAGGCGAAAAGTTCAGGTGGGTTCATCTTATTGGGTTTGCCCTTGTGTTTTCTGGCGTGTTGCTTATTATTAGCGTTCACAGGCAAATGAAGATGAAAAAAATGTAATATAATTCACATTCGGCAATTATCAATTTTGTACTTATATAGCGTGATAACAGGCTGATATTAATATATTCGATAATACACATTTACTATACAGGTCAGTTTATAATTGAAATTTCCGTATCAGCGATTCTATTTAAATTTTGCAAACGGTTTTATCGCTTCTAAAAAGTCGATCAAGTGTTCAAAGAATTTGTCTTTTGGGCTGGGCTGTTATCTAAAATCATATTTTCATTAGCACATAGGGGAATCGAACCCTGTTTATGCAACTTTTAAATCATTCAATAGCTTCAATTGTTCCACCAGGTGGTTCGAATTATGTCCAGTCTGGGGGAGTTGTAATAATGGCGTTGTGAATTGCCTTGCTCCCAAGATTGGGCTCAAACCACTTTTTAGATATTAGCAAATTTTTGTAAAACTGCAAAAAAACGATTCGAGTTTAGTCCCGTTGAGGCTTTGTGTAAGCCAGCAAGGAGCAAGACTCGAACCTAGAATTAAATAGCTTGAAAAACTAAAAATTAGCTCCCCGGGGAAAGTCTAAACCAAAAGCTTTTTCACTCATTATGGGCTCGATAATGTTATTAATTCATATAGATAAAGCAAATTATTTGTGTGAATGTCAACTAAATTAAAGAAAGAAAGGTTTCCATGTAAACTTTTTAAGACGCGAAGAAAAACGCTCGAAATCTTGGCTTTTTTATATTAGTTCGCCCTAAAATACCTATGTTAATAAGGATATAAAATACCACTGGTTCATGATTAATAATATTCATTATTAATCATGAACTTAATAATTAAACGTGGCCGCCAATGACTTCAAATCTGTTAAAAAGGGAGTCGAAATGCTTCCCCTACGGACTGAGGCGTTTGAATGTTAGCTGTATTAAGTTCAGCCCGTAGGTGATTAGGCACCGTGAACATGGCGATTTGGACTCCTGGAGTAAAGGCCTTTTAGCAGATCACAGATCCGCAATCACTTAAGTCGGGTTATAATCCGGACTACCATCTTAAATATAGGGTTTAACGATGGTTTACAGCCATTTTGAGCGTCCTTGTAATCGCCTACCCCGCGTTTTACCCACAAGTTTCGTAGTGTGTTCAAAATAACATGAACATCATGACGAATACCTATTTAGACGGAACAACTTTACATGGCGACGATTTTGCCTTTGAGCAAATAAAGTGCTGGTACGAAGAGGAAAAGGAGGCGTATGCTAACCTGGGGAGCGAAAACATAGCAAACTATCGCTATGGTTATCACGAATTGAATAAGATACATGGATTCAATTATCTAAAAGCCAGGCATTTTGAGAACGTATTAGGCTTAGGGGCAGCCTGGGGGCACGAGTTTTATCCAATTATCAAGCAAATAACTAATCTGCATATTATTGAACCATCTGATAAATTACGATCTGAAAGCATTGCCGGTATTAAACCCGTTTACAAGGTGCCCGCCATTTCAGGATTGATTGATTATCCGGATAACCACTTTGACCTGGTAACTTGTTTCGGAACTTTACATCATATACCCAATGTATCTTATGTAATTGCCGAGCTATACCGTGTAACCAAACCCGGCGGCATCATATTATTACGAGAACCTATTATTTCAATGGGTGACTGGACGAAGCCAAGAGCAGGGCTTACACGTAATGAGCGGGGCATCCCTTTACACCTCTTCAGAGAAATAGTAAACAAGCATCAGCTACAGATAATACAGGAGGGACTGTGCTTTACCATGACTGCTTTTATTCAACGCAGGTGGATCCGGTTTTCAAAACGCCCCGTTTATACCTTTAAAACTTATATTATATTTGACAAGTGGCTGTCGAAACTTTTTGCCCGTAATTTAACATACCATGCCAGGCACATGTTGAAAAGAATAGCACCGCAGAGCGTTGCTTATGTACTTAAAAAGGTTTGATGCACTTACGCCAAAATTATTTTTGTATCGACCCAACGTTTGGTTACCTTTCTACGAAGTAAGTTTTGCGGGGTAGCCTGCTATCTATTTATCTGATGAATATTTCCAGAAAGTATACTGAAAAGCTGGTAAAACAATGTAGTAATAACGACCGCAAAGCGCAGGAGGAACTGTATAAACTATTTTATGCTGATATGCTGCGCGTATGCCACAGTTATCTGCCAGATACTAGTTTGGCAAAAGAGGCTTTCAACATCGGTTTCCTCAAAGTATTTCAATCCATCAATAGTTTTGATATAGAGAAAGGCGAGTTAGGCGGATGGATAAGGAAGATCATGGTTTATACGGCTATTGACCTGTGCCGGAAAGAATTGAAGTTTGTTACAACAACGGACCATCCGCCCGATAGCAAAGAATATTTTATTCCGCCGGATGTTTTAGATAAATTATATTTTGAGGGTATCCTAACCCAAATCCGGATGCTGCCTACCGCCACCCAGATGGTTTTTAATCTGTCGGTTTTGGATGGTTTCAGTCATAAAGAAATAAGTGAACAATTAAACATAGGCGAGGGTACATCGCGCTGGCATTTAGCTGAAGCAAAAAGAAAATTAAGAGATATAATCGGATCAACAGACAAAAGCCCCGATTTGCCAGAAGAAAGGAGTGTAAACACACGATGAAGAATTCATCACAGTACCTTAAACTTTGGCAAAAGAAACGTAACGAGTTGCCGGTTGATATTAATTTGGAAGCCGATTGGCGAGATATGCATCGGGTTTTGGATCAACATTTACCTGTTTCAAAACCCATTATTGGTAAGGGTATATTAGCTAAAGGCCCGGCGTTTAAATTACTGTTAAGTGCCCTGATCATAGTTTCCTCCACTGCGGTAATTTATTTTGCGGTAAATAAAAATCATGTAAAATTACGAGTCAATAAAATTCCATCTAAAAACAGCATAAACCACCTAATAGTTGCAGACAGTGTAAAATCTTATAACAACGAACTTCCGGCTAGCTTACCATATACTTTGTTGAAACTTAACGGCGCAACTACAGCAAACGATAGTGGTATTACCAAAAGTCCGCCTGAGCAACTTTCAAGCACTCACATTAATAGCGATCAGCCTTCTGTACTAACTAAAAGTGCTGATGGATTGCAAAGTCGGGGCAAAGAACACCTGATAACAAATGGCGGAAATAATCGCAATAAACCTTTTGGCAATACCACCTCGAGCCCAAATAGTATAAATCAATCAATTGAATTTGGCAGCAGCGCTACAACGGCTGATACTAATAAAGCTATTCCGCAAAAACAGGCAATTGTTGTAACGGAAGATAAAAATTACGGGCAAGGAAAACAGCGGCCGCAAAGTTCAGGAAATACGGTTACTACGCGCTCAGCATCGGCTTTATCAACAGATACATCTTTAACATTTAACAAAAAAAACCGGTTAACTAAAACAAACACCGCGATTGGTTTTAGCAAAATAAAAGTCAATAAACTTAGGCAAGGTAAAAGCAGCAAAATCAGAAAACCTAAAGATGGTATCCGGGTAAATAACGAATGGGGGATTTTGCTGGGCGCTAATACATCGGGCACATCAAAATTACCAGGCGATTTGTTTTTTGGTGCGTTCACAACTTTTAATATTGATAAGAATTGGTCGGTTAATGCACAAGTGAGGCTATATAGCCCGCAAAGTATTAGCGGTGGCTACACTCATGCAAACGAAAGTAAAAAGGACACCAGCCTTAAGACCATCAATATAAAAGATTCAAGAAACACATATTCAGTGCAGGTGCCTGTTTATTTAGAGTATAAAGCCTCCAGCGCCATCAGGCTAAAAGCGGGGCCAGTGATTAGTTTACCTATCCGGCAGGATAACGGAAATAGCTTTTTGCAGCCGGATAGTATCCGGAAAGACACGGCTTACCATGCAGCGATTCAAAGTCAGCTAAAGAATACAAAGTATCAGCAAAAAATAAATTACGGATTCTCTGCGGGCGCAAGTGTTACTGTTAACCGATTTATTATTGAAGCCACTTATTTGAAACGATTCAACGCTCAAAAAATCATTTCACCATTGGGTAGCTATAGTTCATCTGGGAACACTATTCAAATATCTGTGGCCTTTAAATTAAATAAAGCTAAACGATAATATGGCGTCGAAGAAAATAGCAAGGAAAAGGGTCGTTGAACAGGCGGATAAAAGTATTCCCGGCAAATCAGAAGCAAAAAGGGGCAAACAATCATGGTCATCACTTGCCCCTATAGGTGAACCCATAGGATTTTTTCGAAAGAATTTATGAAGGAATTGAAAGTTATACATTATTACAAATAAGTCATTATGTCCAGTCTGGGGACCAAAATCGGAAAAGCCGGTAGCGGAAAAGTTATCGGCTTTAATTTGGGTTAAAGAAAGAACTCGAATGAGTGAAATTGCAAGAAAAATTGAGCGGGATACTTCCTATAAGCCCTTTCTCATTTTTCTCATTTATATAAAATTAAATCAATAACCTGTAATTCAATTGTTTTATATGAATTACAATTCGTGTTTAGTGTCTATGTCCAATTAAACTTTGGGGGAGCATTGGAGTTAGTTTATTGAGCTTGATGGCGATGACATATCTATTAGCATGGCGTCAAAGCCTTTTTTTACGTGTGTCGAAATCACTGAAGATCGTATTGTAGGTAGAAAAACAAAGTCGCTTTTGGATATATGAGATTATACTATCGAATAAACAATTGGCAGATACGTTACCTTAATAAATTTATCTTAACCGTTCAAGAATCCAGCTTAGGTCAAGACGAAACGGCCACCGATTTAATCAAAACACATAATTGATCTAAAAATTGGTTCGAAAAACGTCCAGTCTCCGGAGCCTCAAAATCAATAAAAAAACCCCACTCTGGCGAGTGGGGTTTTTTATTCGCATAGTTTTTCCTTATTCGCATAGTTTTATGGAAAACAATACCTAAACAAAATGCCTTTTTGAACGCCTGATGCAAAACGTTTAGTCGCTGGTTCGAGCCCATTCTTTTGAGCAAATGCCATAAATTGAAGAATTGATGGCATTTTTTGCTTTAAAGATAATTTCAACAGATGAAGAATCATCCAATTATAAGATTTGTAAAATAAAGGGTAAAATCGGTTCGAGCCCAGAATGTATGAATTGTAGGAAAGTGTTGAAATTTTGAATTAAAATATTTAATAATTGAAATAATCTAAAATAGTGGCTTGGGCCAGTCAAATGCTGTAGATTCATTCAGGCTGGTGCAGCCACAGTGTTGTCTGGTCGCCATGACAAAATGTTGCAACCGCAACGAAATTTCACACCGAATTGAGATGTATAGTAGCGATTAGTTACCCTAAACCGAAGAGTGATATTAACATAATAAAGGGTTGGGATAATTGTCGCTCTGGTCTTCCGCAACGGTATCCAGGCAAACAAAGTCTTTCTCCACCAACAGGTATATTGTGCTATTGGTGTTTTCGAATCCTACCCGGTCAGAATACGCCCATTCATCTATCATATTACCCGGCATGTAAACGGTGATGGTGTTATCTTCAAAACTTGCAGATAACGAATTAACCATGCCGCGGCGTAAGGCGTACCTTAATACTTGCGAACCAAAATGGGTACTTTCTTCTACAAAGCCTTTGGCCGCAAGATTGTTCACATCGCTTTTAGTAAGCCTGTACCGCAGCGAATTGCCCTTTATCCTTATCTTCATAACATAATATTTCTTGTGATTGAACGGTTACCACATCGCCTATAATAATAATGGCAGGGTAGGTTAATTTATGCTGCTCTGCCAGCCACTTCAGGTTGCGGACCATGCCAACCGCGCTGCGCTGGTTAGGTAACGATGCATGCTGTATAATAGCAGCCGGGGTATTTCCCAAACCCGCATCCATATAGGTTTTAGCTATCTCCGTCAGTTTTTTCATACCCATATATATTACTACAGTTGCATTGCTTTGCATGGCCAGTTTCAGGTCGGCCGATAGCCCGCCATCCTTCTTGGTGCCGGTTATCATCCAAACGCTTTCGCTTACGCCCCGATGGGTAAGTGGGATGTCCTCAAAACCCGATGCCTGCATGCTGGTAATACCCGGGATAAAATGTGTTTTAATGCCATGCTGCCTCGCATAAATGATCTCCTCGAAACCTCGACCGAAGATGAACGGGTCGCCGCCCTTAAGCCTAACTACCATGCCTTTGGTAAAAGCGTAGTGGCGTATCAGCTCGTGGATGTTTTCCTGCGGGGTGTAATCGCCGTAGGGGCGTTTCCCCACATAAACCTTTTCGCAATCTTCGCTACAAAGGGCCAGCAATTCGGTATTGGCCAGGTTATCATATAATACTACGTTGGCTTGCTGCAGTATCTTATATCCTTTTACCGTAATAAGGTCCGGGTCGCCAGGCCCCGCTCCCAGCACAAATAATTCTGGTTTTGTTGATTTATTTTGCATTTTATCAATATTTAGTAGTAAAAAAGAGTTTTTTATTGATTTATTGGTGTGTTTTCATTCAAATTATGAAAAAAACAATTAAACCATCATTTAATGTGATATAAAATATATTAATACTCTAAATTATGAATTTTAAACATTAATTATATGATTTATTTAATATTAAATTGAATTTTTATTTCTTTTTGATGATTATTTGAATTATAATTGTGATGTAAATGCATTTAATGTCGTAGTTTGATGTATTTAGTTCTGAAAAATCGCTTTAACAATTAAAAAATATCACAATGTCAAAACCAACCATTATAGTTGCAGGCAACGGCATGGTAGGCTACAAGTTTTGCGAAAAGCTGTTGGCCCGCTCATCACAGTTCCGGATAATTGTTTTTGGTGAAGAACCCCGCCATGCTTACGATAGAGTGCACCTTAGCGAATACTTCAACGGCAAATCTGCCGACGATCTTTCGCTTTCCACGCACGCATGGTATGCCGATAATGACATTACACTGCACCTGGGCGATCCTATCCAGGAAATTAACCGCGCTCAAAAAACCATTCACTCCTTAAAAGGCGTATCCCTGCATTACGATTACCTGGTTTTGGCCACGGGCTCTTCTGCGTTTGTGCCCGATATACCGGGAATAGAAAAAGAAGGTGTGTTTGTTTACCGTACCATAGAAGACCTGGAGCTGATAAAGGCGTGCGCTGCCACGGCAAAATCGGGCGCGGTAATGGGCGGCGGCTTGCTTGGGCTGGAGGCTGCCAAAGCATTGATGGATCTGGGTATAGCCGAGCCGCATGTAATTGAGTTTGCGTCGAGGCTGATGCCAAGGCAGATAGATTCGGCAGGTAGCAATATGCTGCAGCTGAAACTTAACCAACTGGGCCTGCATATCCATTTAAATAAAAGTACTGCCGCCATTGTGGGCGATAAAAAAATTGATGCCCTGCGTTTTAACGATGATAGCCTGTTGCCGGTAGATATGCTGGTGATTTCGGCAGGCATCCGCCCGCGCGATGAGTTGGCTAAGCTGGCTGGCTTGCAGGTGGGTACACGCGGCGGGATCATGGTGAACGAAAAAATGCAAACCAGCGACGAGCATATTTACGCCATTGGTGAATGCGCCCTTTACGATGGCATGATATATGGCCTGGTTGCACCCGGTTACGAAATGGCGGATATTGTGGCGGCCCATTTGACAAATGCAGATAAATCTTTCTATGGTTACGATATGAGCACCAAGCTAAAGCTGATTGGTGTTGATGTAGCTAGCTTTGGCGATGCCTTTATTACCGAGCCCGATTGCCGTACCATATTGTTTGAAGATACGCATAAGGGTATTTACAAACGCATTAACATCAGCAACGATGGGAAGCAACTTTTGGGCGGTATTTTAATTGGCGAAGCAGAAGCTTACAACATGCTGCTGCAAACCGTAAATAATAAAATTGTGCTGCCACCCGATCCGGAAGACCTGATCTTGGGTTCGCGAGGTGGCGCGGCAAGCGAGGGTGCAGGTGTAATGAACCTGCCCGACGACGCGCTCATCTGTTCTTGCGAGGCGGTTACCAAAGCCGCTATCTGCGGCGCGGTGAACGAGCAAGGTATCACCAATATGTATGGCATGAAAAAATGCACCAAAGCCGGTACCGGTTGCGGTGGCTGCGTGCCATTGGTGAAAGACCTGATTGTCGGAACCATGAAAGTCAATGGGCAATACATTAAGAACGTGGTGTGCGAGCATTTTGATTATTCGCGCCAGGAGCTTTTTGACCTGGTTAAAATAAACGGCCTGAAGAATTACGACCTGGTGCTGGATCATTATGGCAAAGGCGATGGCTGCGAAGTTTGTAAGCCGGTTGTAGCCAGTATCCTCTCCAGCCTTTGGAACGATGTAATTGTAAAGCAGGAAGTGATACAGGACAGTAACGACCGGTTTTTGGCAAACATCCAAAAAGGTGGTACGTATTCTGTAGTGCCGCGCATCCCCGGCGGAGAAATAACGCCCGATAAACTGATCGTAATTGGGCAAGTGGCTAAAAAGTATGCCCTTTATACCAAAATAACCGGAGGCCAGCGTATTGATATGTTCGGCGCGCATTTGAATGATCTGCCGGCAATTTGGGAGGAACTGATCGATGCCGGCTTTGAAAGCGGGCACGCTTATGGCAAGGCTTTGCGCACCGTTAAAAGTTGCGTGGGCAGTACCTGGTGCCGCTTCGGCTTGCACGATAGCGTAACTTTTGCTATCGAAATAGAGGATAGGTACAAAGGCATTCGCGCACCACATAAAATAAAGGGTGGCGTAAGCGGCTGCGTACGCGAATGCGCCGAAGCGCAAGCCAAAGATTTCGGCATCATTGCCACCGAAAAAGGCTGGAATTTATACGTATGCGGCAATGGCGGCTCCAAACCGCAGCACGCGCAATTGCTGGCCACCGATATAGATAACCAAACCGTTATCAAATACCTCGACCGCTTTTTGATGTTCTACATCAAAACGGCCGATCAGCTTACGCGCACCGCAACGTGGTTGAACAAACTGGATGGGGGGATGAGTTACCTCAAGAATGTTGTCGTTAACAATAGCCTGGGTTTGGCAGAACAATTGGAAGAAGAAATGCAGGCATTGGTAAACACCTACCATTGCGAATGGAAGGAAGTAATAGAAAGCCCGACTATGCGCAAACGCTTTTCGCATTTTATAAACGCTCCCGAAGAAAAAGACCCCACCGCACAATTTGAACCCATGCGCGAACAGGCGCGGGCTAAAGAGTGGTAGAGAGGTTTTAAGAAAGAAAAAAGCGGTGGGTATGCGCGATTCCCCTCTTGAGAGGGGCGGAGGGGTGTGTTTGCCAGCATGAAACAACGCTATAACGTGTCGATTAATAAACAAGAGGCATTCTGTCTTATAAATATTTAACACAATGGAAACAACATTAACAATCAACTGGATACTGGCCTGCTATGTAGGTGATGTGCCGGATAACGGCGGGTCGTGCATTAAGCATGGCGACAAGCAAATCGCCATATTTAACTTCAGCCGCCGCGGCGAATGGTATGCTACCCAAAATCTTTGTCCGCATAAACAGCAAATGGCGCTTTCGCGCGGCATGATAGGCAGTGCCGGCGAAAGCTGCGAACCTAAAGTGGCTTGTCCGTTTCATAAGAAAACATTTTCGTTGCTTACCGGCGAATGCCTTGGCGAAGATGATATGACAATCAAAACCTACCCGGTAAAAGTAGAAGATGGTAAGGTTTTTATAGGCGTAGCTTAATTACATGTTAGTATCCTGTGTTAAAGCAAAAAGCTTATCGGTATCGGTAATGCTTATTTTTTTACCGTTAGCAATAATGGCTTCTTCCTGTACCATCTCATTCACTACTCTAAAAACGGTTTCGTAGGTAGCGCCTGCGTAGGATGCCAGATCCTGCCGGGTTAGCTCGATATTTACGTGCCCTTCCTTATTTGTCCCAAATTGTTCTTGAAGAGAAATCAGCGCCTGGGCTACCCGCCCTTTCACCGGCATGTGGGCCAGGTTACGCATTTTGCGTTCGGCCTCTTTTAGTTCCTCTGCAAAAAACAGCATCAGATCATAAGTAAAGCCCGGGTTTACTTTTAAGCTGGCATCAAAAAATTCCATATCTACGTAGCATATCAGGCTTTCTTCTAAAGCGGTAGCTGATATGGGGTAATTAGTAGCCTGCTTACCCAGTACCCTATGCCCGAAGATAGCACCCTTATTAGCAAAGCGGATGATGAGCTCTTTATCGGCGCCCCATTTCTTATGCACCTTTACGTTGCCATCGTAAACAAAATAAATCCCGGTAACCTGATCGCCTTCGCTGAAAATTACCTGCCCTTTTTTAGCAACAAAGTTCCTTTTGTTGGCGGCAATTGCTGGCAGCCACTCTTTCACGCAACTTCTACACAAAAAGCAAGACCGGTTATCGCACTGGGTGTTTTTTTTCATTTATCGGGGGCTTTTTTTGCTTTATTTAATCAAAACTATGATAAATATGGATTTATTTACGCTCTGGCATAATTAAAGTTACATTAATATTAATTTAATCATGTAATTATTATTGAAATGGAATTATTGCCTAAATAAAATTATCAAAACTATATTTTGAGTAATTTTTGTAGGCATTATTTCAATTTTTATTAAAAAATAGTTTGTTTTATGATTTTAATCATAAAAATATATTAAAAAAAAGTTAAATATTGCATTTAATCATTAATTATGATATATTTATAATAATAAATCGTTCGAAAAACAACAACCGCCACTGCCTATGATAAAAATAGAAAAACAATAAAAAAGCCCTGCCGGGAGGTCGCATTCCCAGGCAGGGTTAAACAGTTTTTAATCGCTTTAACAAATAAAAAACTAAACCAAATGTACAAAAATGTATTAAACCAATACACTTTAGGCAAAATTCTATTAATTGTATCATGTTTCGTTTCCTATACTGCTTCGGCACAGCTAACCTTAACCGGGCAGCTAAAAACAAGGGGCGAATTACGCGACGGTTACGGAACTTTAAAGCCTATTGGTAGTAGTAATGCCGCCTTCGTGTCGCAACGAACGAGGCTTACCTTTAACTATAAAAGCAGCAAGCTCATTTTTCAAACCTCCATACAGGATGTGAGGCTTTGGGGGCAGGATGCATCAACCATCACCATAAACGATGGCAGCCGTTTAAGCTTACACGAAGCGTGGGCAGAGCTGATATTATCCAACAAAAAAGATACGGCCTTTAAAATATCCCCGGTAGACTACTTCGCGATTAAGATAGGCCGGCAGGAATTAAGTTATGATGACGAACGATTATTAGGCGCATCAGACTGGCTGCAGCAGGCCCGCCGCCACGACGCGATAGTGTTAAAACTGATCCAGAAGGGATGGCAGGTAGACCTGGGCGGCGCTTTTAACCAAAGCAGCGACGCCGTTAATTACAACGGCACATATTATACACCCGCCAATGTGCCTGCTACCGTAAAGGATAGCAAAGGCAACCTAGCCAACACGCCTGCGGGTTTTATCCCGCTGGTAAATGCAGCCGGGCTGAGCTCAAAAACAGGTACCCTCGCATTTTTAAACCCACCGGGAACCAACGCGCTCAATCAAAATTATAAGGCATTAGAGTATATTTACTTCTCCAAAAAGTTCAACAAAACAAAAGTATCCGGGCTGTTCCTGGCCGACCAGTTTGGCAAGTATAAGCTCGATTCTGTAAAAAATATTAGTGGTACCGATGAGGGTTACGTTTACGGCAAACGTTTTAATCAGTCGGGCGTAAACGGCAGGTACACCACCGGCTTGTTAATAAACCCCGTATTTGGCGCAAAAGATAAATGGGGCATCAACGGCGGTTTTTACTACCAGGGCGGGCATGATAAGGATGGTTTGGCGTTGAGCGCCTACACTTATACCATCGCCCTGCTATATAAAGGCAGCAATTTAAGCTACACAGCGGGTTGGGATTACCTATCGGGTATCGATGCATTTTCGGCATCTAAAACCAACCACCGGTTCGATCCGCTTTACGGTACCCCACATAAGTTTTGGGGCTATATGGATTATTTTTATGCCGGTAGTGGCTCGCCAACCGGCGGCCTAAGCAACCCATACCTAAAACTGAAATACGTATCCAACAACAAACGCTTCAGTACAGAACTCGCCGGGCATGGTTTCCTGCTGGCTAATGATCAAAAAGGTACCGATGGGCAGGCAATTGAAAAATACCTGGGTACCGAATTTGATCTCACCACGGTGTATAAGCTCAATAAATTCACCAATGTAGATTTGGGCTTATCGTACATGGCAGCCACCCGCAGCATGGAATACGCCAAAGCCTTAACGCCCGGCAGCAGCAAACTACACCCCGTTTGGGCCTACCTGCAGCTGAATATCAAACCCGAATTTTTGAATAAATAACAAATCGTAAACGCTTTTATTTAAAACGGTCATGGAAAAACAACTTACCAAACTCAATATATTTTCGCTCAAAGGCGTGCAAATGCGCACCTTCCACACTACCTGGCTTATGTTTTTTGTGTGCTTTTTTGGCTGGTTCGGCCTGGCACCACTCATGCCAACCATCCGCACCGAACTGCATTTAACCAAAGGGCAGGTGGGTAATACCATCATCGCATCGGTAGCTGCTACCATCATTGCCCGTTTGATCATCGGCAAACTTTGCGATACCTGGGGGCCACGTAAAACAGCCGTGCGCTTACTGCTTGTTGGTTGCCTGCCCGTGTTTTTGGTAGGCCTTGCGCATGATTATACGTCTTTCTTGCTATTCAGGCTGGCTATCGGCGTTATCGGCGCATCGTTTGTAATTACCCAGTTCCACACCTCTATGATGTTTGCACCTAACATAAAGGGTACGGCTAACGCGGTAACCGGCGGCTGGGGTAACCTGGGCGGCGGTGTAACCAATATGGTGATGCCCTTAATTTTTGCCGCAATAGTAGGTTTCGGCTACACCAAGGCAGAGGCATGGCGTTATGCCATGATCGTACCCGGTGTAATGATGCTGGTTATTGCCCTTTTATACTGGAAATACACTAAAGATACCCCTAATGGCAACTACGATGAGGTAGGATACGCAAACGCAAACCCTTCAAAAACAGAATGGTCTATCCTTGGCGACTGGCGCATCTGGGCGCTTACGCTTGCCTATGCTATGTGCTTTGGTATGGAGATTACTTTTGATAACGTGGCCTCGCTGCACTTTGTAGATACGTTTAAACTCTCGCAAAGCTCGGCAGGTTTTTGGGCCGGCATCTTCGGTTTAATGAATATTTTTGCCCGTGCACTGGGCGGTATCGTATCAGATAAAGTAGGCGGCAAATTCGGCATGCGCGGCAAGGGCTTGCTACTGGCCGGTGTGCTGTTGTTGGAAGGTGCCGGTTTGGTGCTGTTCGCGCATTCCGGCTCGCTGGTAATAGCCATTGTTTCGATGCTAACATTCGCACTGTTCCTCAAAATGTCTAACGGTGCCACTTATGGTATTGTGCCTTTTGTAAACGCCAAAAACGTAGGGCTGGTGAGCGGTATAGTGGGCGCCGGCGGTAACCTGGGCGGCATGATGTTCGGCTTTTTATTCAAGTCGGAATCTATTACTTACGTGCAGGCATTTACTTATATAGGTTATGCAGTTATGGCGGTATCGGTAATTGTACTTGTCACCCGGTTTCAGAAGCAAGCCCAGCCAAAGCAGGCCGAAGAGCTTGTTTTAGAGGCAAACATAGCTTAACATGAAAGCATTATTATAACAATGGCCAATACCAAGCTATCCTCCAATACACAAAAAAGTACCTGCTGCTATTGCGGGGTGGGTTGCGGCGTTGTTATCAATAAGCAAAAAAACGGCAGCATCACTTTAGAGGGCGATAAAAGCCACCCGGTAAATAAGGGGATGCTGTGCAGCAAGGGGCTAAACCTGCATTACACCGTTAATGATAAAACCGACAGGCTGCTGTACCCGCAAATGCGTTACAGCAAAAGCATGCCCATACAAAGGGTAAGCTGGGACGATGCATTGGCGCGTACAGCAGCCGTTTTTAAAACCTTCATCCAAAAATACGGGCCCGATTCGGTGGCGTTTTACGCCTCCGGGCAATGCCTTACCGAGGAGTATTACGTGGTGAACAAGCTGATGAAGGGTTTTATCGGTAGTAATAATATCGATACCAATTCGCGCCTTTGTATGAGCAGCGCGGTGGCGGCTTACAAAATAGCTTTGGGCGAGGATAGCGTACCGGTTTGCTATGATGATATTGAACTGGCCGACTGCTTTTATGTAACCGGCGCCAACCCGGCCTGGTGCCACCCTATTTTGTGGCGAAGGGTGGAGGCGCATAAGGCGGCTAATCCCGGTGTGAAGATCATCGTGGTAGATCCGCGTGCTACCGATACCTGCGGCATTGCCGATTTGCATCTGCAGCTAAACCCCGGTACCGATATTACGCTTAACCATGCCATTGGCCGTGTGCTGATAGAAAATGGTGACATCGACGTGGATTTTATCAACAACCATGCTGATGGGTTTGAGCAGTATAGTCGGCTGGTATTTGAACGCAGCGTGGCCGAAGCGGCACAGATCTGTGGCGTAGCCGAGCATGATATTCGCCTTGCTGCCCAATACATCGGGCAGGCCAAAGGCTTTATCTCTATGTGGACGATGGGGCTTAACCAGAGCACCGTAGGGGTATACAAAAATTTAAGCCTTATAAACCTCAATTTAATAACCGGGCACATTGGTAAGCCGGGCTCGGGCCCGCTATCATTAACCGGTCAGCCAAATGCAATGGGCGGGCGCGAAGTTGGCGGTTTAGCCAACCTGTTGCCTGCTCATCGCAACCTGGCCAACCCGCTGCATCGGGCCGAGGTGCAGAAGTTTTGGGGCGGAACGGAAATTGCCGCCAAGCCCGGCCTTACCGCCACCGAGATGTTCGAGGCCTTGAACGATGGCCGCCTGAAAGCCATCTGGATAATGTGCACTAACCCGCTTACCAGTTTGCCCAATGTACGTTTGGCAGAGGAGGCCCTTAAAAAAGCAAAATTCGTGGTAGTGCAGGAGATAAGCAACAAGCCCGAAACGTTGGCGTACGCCGATGTGATACTCCCTGCTGCTGCTTGGGCCGAAAAGGAAGGCACCATGACTAACTCCGAGCGGCGAATTAGTTACCTGGAGAAGATATTAGACGCACCGGGTGAGGCCCTGCCCGATAGCGAGATTATTTGCCGCTTTGCGCAAAAGATGGGCTATCACGGTTTCGATTTTAAAAATGCAGCCGAAATTTATGCCGAACACGCCAAACTCACCTCAAAAACTACGATTGATATCAGCGGATTGAATTATGAGATATTGAAACGCGAAGGCACTGTTCAATGGCCCTATAAATCGAAGAAAAACACCGGAACACCCCGATTATTTACCGATAAACGCTTTTATACCGAAAGCAAGAACGCCCTCATCAGCGCCGTGCCCGATGCTCTTAACAGCGAACTCCCGGATAACGACTACCCCTTTATCCTCACCTCCGGCCGCATCCGCGATCAGTGGCACACCATGAGCAAAACAGGTAAGGTTAATAAACTGAACCAGCACGTTAAACAGGCTTTTTTAGAGATACACCCTCAGGATGCCGCACAACTGGGTATCAAAGAGGGGGATGTCACCGTTATTACATCCCGCCGGGGCGAGGTGCAAGTGAAGGCGAAACTGTCCGCAGAAATAAAACAAGGCGTAGTATTTATGCCCATGCATTGGGGCAAAATATTGGGTAACGACCTTAACCGCGTAAACAACTTAACCAACGATGCGGTAGACCCCATTTCCAAAGAACCGGATTTTAAATATTGCTCGGTAAGCGTTCAAAAATATAAAAAACCGTTTCAGCGCATCGTGGTGGTTGGGGCAGGGGCGGGGGCCTACGGCTTCGTTAAATCGTACCGCGAATTGAATAAGGAAGACGAGATTACCATTTTTAGTAAAGAAGATTTTCCGTTCTACAACCGTGTAATGCTGCCCGATTACATCAGCGGCGAGCAGCGTTGGGAGCAATTGGTTAAAATGACCGATGAGGAAGAACCTGGCTACAACATCCGTTTGCTGCGTGGCGTAAGCGTAGAAAAGATAGACCGCGCCAACAAGTTTGTGATTGACAGTCGTGGTGTAAAAACTTATTATGATGTACTGTTGCTGGCAACAGGCAGCCGGGCATCTATCCCCAAAAACGTACCGTCGCTGCCCGGCATCTTCAGCATGCGCAGCCGTAACGATGCCGATAACTTTAAAAAGCACGTGCCAAAAGGCGGGCATGTGGTTATAGTCGGCGGCGGTTTATTAGGCTTGGAAATGGCCGCTTCGCTCCGCGAGATAGGCATTACGATTACCATCATCCAGCGCACATCCCGGTTTTTAAACCGGCAGCTTGATGAATTGGGTAGCCGCCTGTTGCACGAGGAAATGGTCGACCAGGGCTGCGATATCTTTTATGATGACGAGGTGCAACTGTTCTTCGGCCGCTCCAAACTAACCGGCATAGGTTTACGGAGCGGGCGCAAAATAAACTGCGATGCCATGATACTGGCCATTGGCACCACGCCTAACCTGGAGATAGCCAAAGATTGCGGACTGGATTGCAAGCGCGGCGTTTTGGTAAACGAACGCCTGCTCACCAGCGATCCATACATCTACGCCATTGGTGAGATAGCCGAATTTAACGGCATCCTGTACGGCATCACCGCCGCCGCCGAGCAGCAGGCAGAAGTGGTTGCCGCTTACATGAACGGCGATATTGCCAGCTATTACAAAGGCAGCTTATTTATGAATATCATCAAGATCCACGGGTTCGATCTGTGCAGTATTGGTTTGTCAGACTGCCCGGATGATATGGACTACGAGGAAATTGTATTTATTGATAAGGCCAAACGCTACTATAAAAAGTGTATCATCCACCAGGATAAACTGGTGGGTACTATTTTGATAGGCGATAAGAGCGAGTTTTTAGAGTTTAGGGAATTAATCGCCAACAAAACCGAACTGAACCATAAACGGCTTCAGTTGCTTCGTAGCGGCAAAACTGCCGAGCCAGTTTTAGGTAAATTGGTATGCAGTTGTAATAATGTGGGCGCGGGCAATCTCCGCAACAAAATTGAGGCTGGCTGCGATAACCTTGCCAGCCTTTGCACGGCCACCGGCGCCGGCATGGGCTGCGGCAGTTGCAAGCCCGAGGTAAAACGGTTATTGGAAAAAATGCAAACGGTAAATGCGGTATAATGCAAAACAACGGTAAAAAGCAGATCAAAATAAATTTGCCGGGTGGCGTTGTGGCAGCAGGTGACCTGTATGAAATTTTGGTATTGGCACAAAATGCCGGTGCCACACAGATTCGTTTTGGTAACCGCCAGCAATTGTATTTTGAGATTGATGCCAGCGAGTTGGATGCCCTGGATATTGAGCTGCTGAAAGCCGGTGTTGATTACGAAGCGGATGCTGCAGAATATCCCAACATGGTAAGCTCGTACATTGCCGATGGTATTTTTAACCAGGAGAACTGGTTGAAGGAGGGTGTCTACAAAGATGTTTTC
This sequence comes from Mucilaginibacter sp. 5C4, assembly GCF_034345625.1. Lineage (NCBI taxonomy): Bacteria > Pseudomonadati > Bacteroidota > Sphingobacteriia > Sphingobacteriales > Sphingobacteriaceae > Mucilaginibacter > Mucilaginibacter sp. 5C4. The sequence continues at coordinate 1,187,125 of NZ_CP133775.1, forward strand.
GACCTGTTTAATTATAAACCGCGCCTGAAGATCAATATTGTGGATGGCAGCCAAACATTCGCCCCGTTTTTTACCGGAAATCTCAATTTTATATCATCATCGGTAAGTAATTACTGGTACTTGCAGCTCAGGTACCCTAAAACCAATATCCTGTACAGTTGGCCCTCCTTAATTTACTCTGAGGATATCCCCGCGATAGCCAAAGCGATAGAGGAAGTGGTTTTTGCGAATAAGCAGATGTTTTACGATCAGCCGGAAATTGATTCAAACCTCTTGCATCAAATGGTATCAGCAGGTGAAGATTTTGTGATCCAGCAGATAGACCAGCCTTTAAAGCTCCCCGATTTTCAATTACCCTACTACGAAGGTTTTAACAAGCAGGGTAACAAATACTGGTTGGGTATTTACCGCCGCGATGAGCTTTTTGCCATTGAATTGCTCCAAGAGGTCTGCAACTTATGTATGCAAACCCGCGTTGGTCAATTATACGTTAGCCCCTGGAAATCATTATTGATCAAAAATATAGGAACAAAAGACCGCCCATTGTGGGGTAATATACTCGATAAATACCGGATCAATGTACGCCATGCTTCCAACGAACTAAACTGGCAGGTAGAGGACCTTTGCAACCAATGCCTACAGCTTAAACAGCAACTGGTACGAGAGTTTGAAGAAGCGGACCTGCGGACCTACCGCCTTAGTTTTGTGGTTAAGCGGTCGCCAAAAGCGGGGCTGTACGGCTCTATTATAATCCGCGAAGAAGCTAAGAACTTATATGTAATTGCCCATACCCAAGATTTTAACCCCAACACCAAAGAAGTTGTAATTTATCAAAAGGGTATTTTAAGGGAACAATTAAGTAAGCATCTTATTGCTCTATGCGACAGGTATTATGCTGAGCAAACTAATATTACGCAACCGGACAAACCGGTTAGAAAAAGCGAACTAAAAATCGAGCAAAAGCAAGCACACCAATGCAGTTGTTGCTTAACCATTTATGATGCGGCTTATGGTGATCAACAAAATGGGGTTGAGCCGGGTAGCCCATTTGAAAGTTTGGATTATTACAGCTGTCCTGTTTGCGAATCGGGTAAGGATAAGTTCAATATGGTTTTAATGGCAATAGCTATTTCAATTTAACAACCCTCCTTATTAAAATTGTTCTTCTAACAGTACCATTGGTTTGAGATCTACACAGTTTCCGTTTCATCAATGTCTTTTAATTCGCTCAAAACGCGCATTTGATCAATAAATTGGTTCGAATTCTGCCCAGTCAAGGGAGCTTAAAAATCAATGATTTAACCCACACTTCGGCAAGTGTGGGTTTTTTGTGCACAGAATTTGCACAAAAACGCATCGTTTTTCATTAATGCACTTAGTGCTGTGAATCTTTCCTCGATAAGCTATCCAGGCTTAACCAATCTCTGCTATTATTGGTCAAAATAGAAACGATCTTATAACCGGTGCAGACGAATTAGATCTTCAGGAACTGCTGATCGAGAAACAAAGGCAATTTCAGGAGCTGCTTACTTCAAAAGAACTAACGGTGCAAACAGCGTTAGTTTCTAAGGAGCTAACTGTTAGTAAATATTTAATAGACATTTTATTTAATAACCTTTTTAGTAACGCCATCAGGCATAATGTAAATAAGGGTGATATTACAATTGAGTTAACAAGCACCCGGCTTGTTTTTCTTAACTCAGGGAATGGTAATGCCCTTGATCCGCAGACAATTTTCAATCGTTTTCAAAAAGGAATAGTTCCGATGGCGCAGGCTTGGGTTTAACCATCGTAAAAAACATCTGCAGCGTTTACGGATGGGCGCTCACTTACGAATATTCTGATTCCCTGCACAGGTTTACTATTGTATTTTAGTTCTTTGCTGTCAATCCAGATTGTCTTCAGTATGTTGCTTTAAAATTGCTTTAAGTTAGATTTATTAATGCAATTACTATGAAGACGTTTATTTACATGGCAGCAGTATTTGCTGCGTTTAACATTTGCCAGGTGCCGGCTCAGGGCCAAACTGTAAGTGAAAAAAAAATAAGTGATAACTGGAAAAAGAACCGGAAAAGTGACAGCCTGCATAAAGCTACAAAAGAACCTGCTAAGGCTAAAAAATCCAATCAGCCGGTTCCAAAAAAGATAATGAAGCCAGCTCGATAGATTCAATCAATAAAAATTTTCACGTTGATTAAATCTGTTTATGATTGACCGTATCATTGAGTTCTCTGTACGCAATAAGCTCATTATTGGGTTATTTGTATTAATCCTTATAGCCGCAGGTGTTTATTCAGCTTCTAAGTTACCTGTTGATGCTGTGCCTGATATTACCAATAACCAGGTACTGATCATTACGGTTTCTCCGTCGCTGGCAGCTCCCGAGGTGGAGCGCCTGATAACCGCTCCAACCGAAAGGTTGATGGCTTCCTTGCCGCAGCTAAAAGAGATGCGTTCTATCTCCCGTTTCGGACTGTCAAATGTCACCGTGGTTTTTGATGACGGCGTAGATATTACCAAAGCCCGGCAACAGGTAAGCGAGCGTTTAAATCAGCTTAAGGGAATGATCCCGCCGGGTATTGGCGAGCCGGATATGGGGCCGGTAACTACCGGCTTAGGCGAGGTATATCAATATTATGTAGTACCCAAGCCCGGCTACGAAAACAGGTACACTTTAACCCAGTTGCGTACCCTGCAGGAGTGGATAGTGCGCCGCCAGTTACTTGGCGTGCCGGGTGTGGCAGATGTGAGCAGCCTCGGCGGGAAGTTGAAACAATATCAGGTAGTGGTTGATCCCGCTAAGATCAAAAGCTTAGGCATCACGCTCGATCAGCTTTTTAATGCTGTACAGCAAAACAATGAAAACACCGGTGGAGCCTACATAGAAAATGGCCCCAATGCCTATTACATTCGCACCGAAGGTATGGCTTCTTCTATAGAAGACCTGCAAAGCATCCCAGTAAAAACCTCCCGCGGCATACCTATGCGGCTGGCAGATGTTGCCGAGATTAAAGAGGGCAGCGCCATCAGGTTTGGTGCCATGTACAACAACAAATATGGCGAAGTGAGCGGCGCGGTGGTATTAATGCTCAAAGGTGCCAATGCGATGGATGTGGTAAAAAATGTGAAGGAAAAAGTTGAGCTCATCAAAAAACGCCTTCCTGAAGGGGTTACCATACTCCCCTACTACGAACGCAGCAAGATGGTTGGTAATTCGATATCAACGGTAAAGCGCAACCTGATAGAGGGGGCGTTGATCGTAATCTTTGTGTTAGTTGTATTCCTCGGCAATTTTCGCTCGGGCTTAGTAGTGGCGTCCGTTATCCCGCTCGCGATGTTGTTTGCGCTCATCGTTATGAATATCTTTCATGTATCTGCCAATCTGATGAGCTTGGGCGCTTTGGATTTTGGTTTGATTGTAGACGGTGCGGTGATCATAGTAGAAGGCGTAATGCACCGTTTCAGGGACAAGATCAACAACCATCTTAATGAAAATGAATTTTCGCAGAACGAGGTTGATGATGAAGTCAAACAATCAGCCTCCCGGCTGATGAGTGTGGCCATTTTCGGTCAGATCATTATCTTGATTGTTTACCTGCCCATATTGAGTTTAGAAGGCATAGAGGGTAAAATGTTCAGGCCGATGGCAGAGACGGTAGCTTTTGCATTATTGGGTGCATTTATACTATCGCTTACTTATGTGCCCATGATGACGGCGCTTACCATGAGTAAAAAAACCAAAAAGAAAACTAATCTTTCCGATAAAATGATGGCCGCAATCCAGCGGCGCTACGAACCCTTATTAAAAGCGGCCATCGCGCACACCAAAATGGTTATATTGATTGCGGTGTTATTATTTGGATTGGCCTACTGGGTTTTCAATGGCTTAGGTGGCGAATTTATCCCGCAGTTGGAAGAAGGAGACTTTGCCTTAGATGCCCGCTTTTTGCCCGGTACATCCTTAACGCAAACCATTAAAGGGATGAAGATGGCAAGCGAGGAACTAAAAAAGTTCCCCGAAGTGCAACAGGTAACCTGCAGGATTGGTTCAGCAGAGATCCCCACCGACCCGATGTCGCTTGAACAATGCGACGTTTTTATAACCCTTAACGATAAATCGACTTGGACCACCGCCAAAGACTACGCGGGTTTACAGGAGGCAATGAGTAAAAAACTGTCGCAGATCCCCGGCTTAAATGTAGGTTTCGAATATCCGGTACAAATGCGGTTCAATGAACTGATATCCGGAGCTAAGCAGGACGTTGTAGTAAAAATATTTGGCGACGACCTTACCCAACTGGCAAAACTTGCAGGTAAACTAAGCGGCTTGGTGGCGGGTACAAAGGGTGCAGCCGATGTTTATTCTGAAAAAATTGGTGGCTTGCCGCAAATCGTAGTTCATTATAACCGGGCAGCACTGGCACAATATAACGTAAGCATTAGCCAAGTTAACCACACCGTAAACGCAACTTTTGCAGGGGAAAAAGCCGGCAACATGTATGAGGGCGAAAGACAGTTTGACATAATGCTGCGTATAGCAGATACCGCGCGTGCAAATTTCGATCATATTGGTGAGTTGCTTGTTAATACGTCAAATGGCAACCAGGTTCCGTTAAGCCAGTTGGCTTCGATAGAAATAAAAGATGGGCCCAACCAGGTACAGCGCGAAAATGGCGAGCGGAAGATCTCGGTTTCATTTAATGTACGTGGGCGGGACGTAGAAGGGGTTGTAAAAGACCTTCAGGCGCAGGTACAGCAACAACTAAAATTGCCGCCCGGTTATCATGTTGAATATGGCGGGCAATTTGAAAACCTAAATTCGGCTAAAGCGCGGTTAGCTATAGCTGTTCCGGGATCATTATTCTTCATATTTATCCTCTTGTATTTTACCTTTAATCAATTCAGGGAAGCATTAATTGTGTTTTCTGCCATACCATTAGCAGCAACTGGTGGTGTGTTTGCATTATGGATACGCGGCATGGCCTTCAGCATATCTGCCGGCGTTGGTTTTATTGCGCTTTTTGGCGTAGCGGTACTAAATGGTATTGTTTTGATAAGTGAATTTAACCGCCTCAAAGAAGATGGCGACGATGATGCAGACGAGCGGATAAAGAAAGGTACGGCTAACAGGCTTCGCCCGGTGTTGATGACGGCTACCGTGGCTTCGTTAGGTTTCTTCCCGATGGCCATATCAACCCATGCGGGGGCAGAAGTGCAAAGGCCGTTGGCAACGGTTGTAATTGGTGGGTTGATAACCGCTACGTTATTAACGCTGGTTGTATTACCCGCTTTGTATAAACAGTTCGCATCTAAACCAAAAGCTGATGGTGGCGGGAAAGGCAAAGCTAAAAAAAGCACTATCATAACCGTTTTGTTATTATGCTTTGTGCTACCGCTTAAAGCACAAATAAACATAGAAAAACGCATTACTGTAAATGAAGCAATTACGCTGGCGTTAAATAATAATTTAACTTTGAAAGCAGCCCAGAACCAGACATTGGCGGGTAAGGCAAACGTGGGGAGTGCCTATGACATTGCCAAAACACAGTTGTCTTACGATGCTGGCAATATTAATAGTTCAAATACCGATAACCGCTTCTCTGTGACCCAAAACTTTGCATTGCCCGGTTATTACACCAATCAGCGTAATTACTATAATGCAGAGGCCGGGCTATCAGCGTTGCAGGAAAAAATTTAAGAAACCAATTGGCCTACCAGGTACGGGATGTGTACCTTCAACTCACCGCCTCAATCGCTAAATTACAGTTGTTAAAAGATCAGGATTCTGTTTATACAAATGTGATCAAACTGGAACAACTGCGGTTTAAAATGGGCGAAACTTCCAGAATCAATTTAACAAGTGCGGAGGCTAAAGCAGGGATGCTCATTAATCAGCGTCAATTAGTTGAATCGGAAATTGGAGTGCTGCAAAATAAGCTGATGCTCTTAACCGGCGGAAGCGTGGCGTATTTACCAACAGAACAAGCCCCACCCGCATGGCAAAATATCTTTTTACCTGATACTGCTAAAGCATTGGATAACCCCGAAGTAAAACAAGCGCAACAACAGGTGTTGATTGCCGGGTGGAAAGTGAAAGTAAGCAAGGCCAAAGCCTTACCGGATTTGAGCCTGAGTTACAGCAATCAAAGTCTTGCAGGCCCGGATATACGCAATTCCAATCTAATGCTCAATAAGGGCGCGCGGTTCTCCTCTTATATGGTTGGATTGAATATTCCTCTATTTTTTAACCAATATAAAGCTGCTGTAAAATCGGCCGGCTACCAAAAAAAAGCATCAGAATATACTTACACGGCAAAGCAACTGGAATGGCGCGGGCAATGGCTACAAAGTTATCGGCGCTACAGTCAACAACTTAAGGCACTCAACTATTATGAATCTGCGGCGCTCAAACAAGCTTCAGAGTTAGTGCGCACAGCCACGTTATCATTTAATAGCGGCGGTATTAGCTACCTGGAGTGGGCCAACTATTACAATCAATCTATTCAATTACGAACCGACCGGCTTGATGCGCTGCTGCAATTAGACCAAACCATTAATCAACTCTGGTACTACCAGGGCGAAACAGAGAAACCATGAAATTATTATATCTATTAATTGTCGCAGCCTTGCTTACCGCGTGCGGCGGAAAAAAAGATGACAAAAAGGACGGGGGTAGTGAGCCATTGCAACAACAAAATAAAGCAAAAGGTAACACCATTAGTTTTACACCTGAGCAAAACAAAAATGGAGGGATTGACACTGGTAAACTACCTATGCGTCTGCTTAACGCCAAGATAAGCGTTAACGGGCAGGTAGATGTACCACCAGAAAATTTAATAGCGGTCAACGTCCCCATGGGCGGTTTTTTAAAACGAACCACGATGTTACCGGGCGAGCATGTGGTTAAGGGGCAAATAATAGCACAGATAGAAAATCAGGAATATATTACTATCCAGCAGGATTATTTAACTTCCGTAAGCAAGATCACCTTTTTAAAACAGGAAATGGAGCGCCAAAAAGTACTGAGCCAGCAACAGGCAAGCCCGCTCAAGCTTTACCAGCAGTCACAATCCGAATATAACAGCGAGTTGGCCCAGGCAGCGGGTTTAGCACAAAAACTCCGAATGATAGGTATTGATGCAAAGAAATTAACGCCGGCAACAATCCGGTCGGTTGTTAACATTCCCTCACCCATAACCGGTTACGTGTCGAAGGTAAATGTTAGCGTCGGCAAATTTACCAACCCTACAGATGTTTTAATGGAATTAGTGAATACAGACGACATCCACGCGGCACTGACTGTATTTGAGCAGGATATATCGAAAATAACTATTGGCAATAGTGTAGATATTAAATTACCAAGCGTCCCCGGTAAAACATATCCCGGCAAAATAATCTTGATCGGTCGAGTGTTGGACTCAACACGCAGCGTGATGGTGCACTGTCACTTTTTGAAAACAGATAAAAATCTGTTGCCCAATATGTTTATCCAAGCTACCATAAACACCAAACCACAAAATACTTTGGCGGTACCTGATGCGGCACTGGTGAATTATAGCGGGCAAAAGGGCATCTTCATAGCAACAAAACAAGGGCCTAATATTTTCTATAGCCTATTACCTGTAAAAATTGGGATTCAACAAGATGGCTGGAACCAAATTTCATTGATCAAGCCGGAGTTAAAGGATCATACTTTTGTTCTAAAGGGGGCCTTCTCTATTTTATCGGCAATGAAAAATACGGGTGACGATAGTGAATAGATAATACTCATTCATAATTGTAATTATAATTATAATCAGTTTCTAATTAAGGCTGTTGCATAAAATAAGATTAGGTTTTTTACTTTAGACAATCTTCGACCTACATAATTCATTAAAGGGTTTTAATTAAATATAATCAAAATAATATTTCAAGGTCAATACATGGTGGCAAAATCGCTTTTTTAAGTTCCTTTTATTAACAGGGTAGTATGCTTTTATTGTTATGCAAAGAATCCTGAAGATTAAAAAACATAATTACTGTAAACGCACTAAAATATATTAACCACTTTATTAGCCATAGGGGAATCAAAGGCCTTATCGCCATCTGGATGAGGGGCATTATTTTGAGAGCTAAGAGTATTAACTGTAAAAGCGAAAGCTCTGCAAATTTGCAGAGCTTTCTTGTTTTGATTTAGCTTTGCCGATAATATTTCTTTTAAATAAAACAGGTTGGTTTAGGGGATAAGGCCTTCAATTGCATCTTATAGTAAATCGGCGTACACCAATTTCGCCGCATAAACCTATGATAAGCAAATTTACAAAGTCTATTTTTTTAGCGTCGATGGCGTTATTAACCTTCGGGAACGCGGCAAATGCTCAAACAGTCCAATACACCAAATACGTAAACACCTTTATCGGCACCGCGCCGCTTAATGACCCTAAAATATTGGGGTACGAGTTACCAAAAGACTGGCGCTCATGGGCGGGGTTAACCTTCCCCGGTAGTTCATTGCCGAATGCGATGGTACAGCTAAGCCCGATGACGGCGTATGGTTCGGGGGCCGGTTACCAGTATGAGGACTCGGTGATCCTTGGGTTTACCCACACCAATAAAGGGCACTGGAACCTTTGTAATATCCCAATCCTGCCCATGACCAACCCAGGCAGCAAATTTGGCTCGAGGTTTAGCCATAAAAGGGAAAGCTCATCCCCGGGCTATTACCAGGTTTATTTGGATGACTATGGCATCAACGTAAGTTTAACATCAACCTTAAGGGCGGGCTATCATAAATATAAATTCAAGAACAATAAGAGCCGCCAGATCCTTTTTGATCTTGGCAAAGCCAACAGCCGGGTAACTACCTGGAAAATTGAGCAGGCAGGTACTTCCGCGGTGCAGGGCTTCCAGGGCGGCGAGAACGTATATTTTTATGCAAAGTTGAATGCCAACATCGAAAAGCTGGATAAAACAGACGAAGGTAAACGAACAGGTTACGCCATACTGCATTTAGCAGATGGTAGCACAGCACCGGTGGAGCTAAAGATAGGCCTATCCTTTGTAAGCGTAGAAAATGCCAAGCAAAACCTGGAGGCCGAGATAGGTAACAAAAGTTTTGAGGTGATCCGCAAGGAGGCTAACCAAAAATGGGAAGCTTTGCTATCAACCATACAGGTTAAAGGCGGCACGGCTAAACAGACTAAGATGTTTTACTCATGTCTGTACAGGTCGTTCTTATGGCCTGCTTTACGCAGTGATATAAATGGCGACTATACCGACGCCAAGCATAAAGTGGGCAAGGTTGATTTTAACTATTATACCGAGCCATCCCTGTGGGATACTTACCGCAATAAAGATGTATTGTTAGGCTTGGTAACGCCAAAGGTTACTCTCAACGTTATAAAATCTATGAAGGATGTGGGCGATAAAACAGGGTTCATCCCAACGTTTTTCCATGGCGACCATGGCTCATCATCAATTGCCGGGGCATACCTGAGGGGCATTGCCGATTTTGATATCAAAGGCACTTATCAGATCTTATTACGGAATGCCAATGTGGAAGGCGGTGCCCGCCCATACATTAAAGAGTATATAGAGAAGGGTTATATCTCCGATCCCGACATCGTACATCCTGAAGTCGAAACCAAGGCGAAAGCTGGTGTTTCTAAGACGTTAGAGTACTCTTACGATGATTATTCGGTAGCACAGATCGCCAAAAAACTGGGTGATACGGCTAATTACCGCATCCTGATGGCACGGTCAAAAAATTATAAGAACATGTTCGACCCATCTACCCGTTTTATGCGCGGCAGGTTGGATAATGGCGATTGGATAAAGCCTTTTAACCCCGAGCAGCCTTATTACGAATACATGTACCGCGAGGCAAACGCCTGGCAGGTATCGTTTTTCGCGCCGCATGATATGCCGGGGTTGATAGCCCTGTACGGTGGCCCAAAGAAGTTTGAATTGAAGCTGGATTCGTTGTTTACCCTACCGTGGAACCCTAAATATATTGCCCGTAATGTAGAAACTATGGTAGGCCAATATTGCCAGGGTAACCAGCCAGATCACGAAGCGCCTTTCGCCTATACTTTTATCGGAAAGCCGGAGAAAACGCAGAAGGTATTGGATAACATCCTGAATAACCTATATGGCATTGGCGACGAAGGCCTGGAGTTAAGTGGGATGGATGACGCCGGCGAAATGTCGTCATGGTATGTGTTTAGTTCGATGGGTTTGTACCCGTTCTCGGCTACCGACCCTAAGTATATCGTGACCGCGCCACTATTCGATAAAGTGACATGGAAAACCAGCAGCGGTAAAATCCTCACTATTACTAAACCGGGTAAGGGCAGGGGCATCACCGCCATAAAAGTGAATGGCAAAAAGATAAACGGCTACTTTGTATCGCACGATCTGTTTAAATCAGGAGGGAATATCAACGTGGTAACCAAATAATTCATTGTGAATTGTAATAACGGCCTGCTGATTAAAAATCAGCAGGCCGTTATTTTTTAGGGGATATTACATTTTACTGCCTTTTATGAGTACTACCGATTCTATCGATTGTTCTTTAAGATGGAGGAATTTCTTCCGCTCCTCATCTTTCATAAAGTTTTCAAGGTCATGATCGCTATTGAACTCAACGATGTGGATTTCATAGGGGGGCTTAGTATTGCTTTCGATAACCGCCTCTTCATTTGGCCTTATCCTTAATAATAGCTTGCCATTGTATTTGGCTATTAGCGGGATCGCAACATCTTCAAATTGATGAAAAATTTCTTCCTGACCGGGTTTTATGTGGATGAGCTGTGTAATGTAAAGCATAACTGATTGTTGATTGTTATAAAGTTATGAAAACGGAGGTGGAGTGCAATCAAATGTTCACGTTCACGTTTGTGAACACACGCGGTAATTTATAAATAGCTGATGGCCAATAAGTTCAAGTTTTACTAACTGACAAAATAGTGCCACCACCGTTATCAAAAAAGTTTTAGCCAATAATGCCTGCTGCCGATAAACAGATATAAAAGTTTATCACCATAAAAATGAAAGATGGCAGTGATGCCCAAAAGCCATCTTTCATTTTTAACCGCACGCCAAACCCAATCAGCATCAGTAAGGCCAGCCCGCCCGATGCTAAAAGTAAAGCCGGCACCCAAAACAGGCCTATAAGCATACCAAAACCACCCAGCAGTTGTAACCCACCTATCAGTTGCCTGTACCTATCTAAACCATACCGCTCAAACTCCAGCTTCATGGACTTGGTTGCGAAGAAAGTGGAACCATAATATAAAAACGACAGTGCTGATATGAGTGTTAATACGATCAGTAGCATTAAATTTTTAATAAACCCGAGTGTACCCAGGCAGTAAATAAACTAAGGGCCAATAAAAGGGCCGAGGGCATAAACTTATACCACGGGTTTTTGACCCGGAAATGGGCGATTTGCGCGCAAATCATTAAGGCTGCCATTAACAAAGCGGGTATCAATACTAATGAGGGGTACCAAATACCGGTAACCAACAGTGTAGATAAGGCTATTTTGCTTGCTCCTACAAAACTTCGTAATACATCGGGGATGCCGTATTGTTTAAATTCTACTACGATGTTATCAAAACGGATGATCCAGACATAGCCTATTGATAGTGCTATAATTACTTGAGCACAATTAGCAAGTGTATTCATTTTTTGGGATTTAAAATGGTGGACATTAACCGGAAAGAATAAACTCAGTTTTGGTCTTTATGGTGTTGTTGTTTGGTTTGGGCAGAAAACAAGGTAACGGCAAAGCCCACATACAAAACCGTAACAATAACCGTTAGGATGATCAGATCTAAATTTCCCATCTTAGTTTTGTTTTTTTTGGTTAAAGTAAACGAGTAAACCGATCATTGTTGGTGGCCACAAGCCAATAAATATGGCCCGGTCATGTTCTTTTAAAAAGATGTAATAGTACTCGGAGATGAAAATGATGGCTATCACCATGGTGAGGATAGCAAATTCAATTTTGGAAATTTTGTTCATTTGAATGTTATTTTAAAATGTACAGATGAAAAATAAGTTATAGCAGGTTCCATAAAGCACCAGCAAAGAAAACATCAGGACTTAGTTATGCCTGTAATATCAAAAGAAACGCTATAAAAGAGTAACGGGAGGCGGAATATTTATAGTGCAATTTAGAAATAAATTATCGCTAAACGTTGTTTATTTACTTATATCTGAGTTGCAGCTTTAAATGATTAAAAGCGGTTACCGCCTTTATTAAGTGTACCTTACCACAATTTGGAAATTATCTTCAACGAACTCATCGATAGTTACCTGGCCACGAACGTGGGCACGGTTAAAAACTTCCTCACCCAAGCTTTATCTGCCCATTTGGTAAATAATATCGATGCGCTATATGCAGCCGATAAATTGCTTGCTGCCGGCACGGGCAACAATAAACTAATAAATCACGATATGTTGGTGCGCAGCGATAAGATCTATTGGCTGGACAGGCTCCATAACGATGTTCATGAGAATAGTTTTTTTGATTTGATGGATAGCTTTGTAGCCCATCTAAACAGTAGTTGTTATGCAGGCATAACCGGTTACGAGTTCCATTACGCGCTTTACGAGAAAGGGAGCTTTTACAAACGCCACCTGGACAACTTTAAGCAGAACGGTACCCGCGCATTTTCGATGATCATCTACCTGAATACCGAAGTTGATGGCGGCTCGTTGCGCATTTACCAGGGGGATGAATCACAGGATATCAGCCCAAACTCGGGCAAAAGCGTGTTCTTTAAAAGTACCGAACTAGAGCACGAGGTTTTGGTAACCAACCTGCCGCGCATGAGCATCACCGGTTGGTTAAAGGTTGCCGCTGTAAATTAGCGGTACACATTAATCTTCGTCGGTTTTTAGCTTTTTAACCAGCCACAGCAAACTTAAGCCCTGGCCAATGAGGGTGAACACCACCACCCCCACTACCGAGATGAAAATGATGGCATTACGCTCGGGTAAGGAAAATAGCACTAATCAAACAAAATGACTATTTTTAGCTTATACCTCAAAACCAGGTACGGCAATGTTAAAACGTTTCTTATTAGCAGTTACTTTTACAATTGTATTTTTTAGCCAGGCCGCGCAGGCGCAAAAGGAACGCCCCGATACCGTAAAAGCAGGCATTTATATCACCAGCATCCACGACATCAATTTTAAGGATAAAGAGTACACTGTTAGCATGTGGCTGTGGCTGAAATATAAGAACAAGAAATTCGATTTTTTGCATAACCTGGAAGTGCCGCAGGCCAAAACGGTTACGCAATCCTATTCTACGGTAGATTCCAGCGATAACAAGGTCTACATACTGATGAAGCTGCAATGCGTAATGAAAGATTCCTGGGCGATAGATAACTTTCCGTTCGACCAGCAAACGCTTAGTTTCTCTATCGAGAATTCGCAGTTCGATTCTAAAGCTTTGGTGTTTGCCCCTGATACTTTGGGAAAAGAATTTGACCCGAGATTTACCCTGCGGGGATGGCGGATAGATAGCCTGAAAGTATCTACAGGCATTAAAAAATATGAAACCGCTTTTGGCGATGACAGCGCACCCAAACCCCATACCGAATACAGTAATTTTAAAGTTAAGATGACCATTGCCCGCGATGCGATGGGCTTATTCTGGAAAATGTTCCTGGGGATGTATGTGGCTTTCCTTATCGCATACATGTGTTTTTACATCCATACAGATAGCATCGACTCGAGGTTTGGGTTGAGTGTAGGGGCACTATTCGCCGTAATTGGTAACAAGTATATTGTCGATTCGGCGCTGCCGGAGTCTACCACTTTTACCCTGGTAGATACCCTGCATGGCATCACGCTGCTGTTTATTTTGTCGGTTATCATCGGTACATCCTATTCGCTCAAATTAATCAAGCGCAATGAAGTAGAGAAAGCCAAAAGGTTTGATTTTATAGCCGCGCAGGTTTTATTAGGCACCTACTTTGTGCTGAACGCCTGGTTTATTTTTGAAGCGACACGGGGTAGCTAACGGCTATTTCTTACCCTGTTTTCTAAGATATATAAAAGCTAAAACTACGCCTATTAAAGCGCCTATTGCCGCGCACCAGTAAACCTTGTTTGTGGTTGCCTGCAAAAGCACCGGGTTGTTCGTGCCCATCAATATCAGGCTGTCCCAGTAGTAGGGCAGGTAAATTGCATCGGCTGTTTGGTTGGTGTTTAGCCAGGCCAATTTGGCAAGGTGCAAGACCTGGCCGCTGCTTTGCCCATCAAGCAAAAATTTATTCATATTGGTGATAATTTGCGATACGGTTTCATCATTTACATTCCATAAACCGGCTATTGTTGCGGTTGTGCCAATGGCGCTAAACCCACGCGAAAGACTAATTACCCCTTCGCCCTTTGCCAACTGCCCGTCGCCGGTACGGCAGGCACTAAGTACGATCGGGTTCGGTTTATTGCGCCTGGCTAATAGCTCGAACAGGAAAAGTTTTTCCTTCCCAAAATCAAGAGTAGGTTCCTTATTTACACCAGACAGGTACGCATGCGTGCTGATATGTAACGTGCCCGAATTTTCAAAGCTATTAAAGAAAGCTTTGGTATTCACCTCGTTATTGTACAAGTAATTGCCTTTGATCAGTTCGTAGATAGCCGCGGTTTCTTTCTTTACCGCGATGATGGGCGTTTAAGAAAAGCCTTTACGAGGAGTATAGCATAAACGGCAGCATGTGGGTTACCGAGCGTGGTGAGGGCACACAAACCAACCTGGAAAAGGCCGCCGCTTATTACAATAAAAAGGATTACGCGGAAGCCGGGAAGCTACTGGCTAAAGAATACGCCGCTAACCCTAAGAACAGTATGGCAGCCTGCTACTACAGCATCACACTGATGCAGGATAAACAGGAAGCCAAAGGCCGTGCGATATTGCAGCAATTGTACCAGGGCGAGTAGGCGTTTAAGTATGATGCGGCATACCAGATCGCCCTGAGTTTTGTGAAACAAAAGCAGCCCAAAAACGCCAAAAAGTGGCTTAAAAACGTCCCGCACGGCACTTCAAACTACAGTAAGGCGAAGGAACTGGAAGGGAAGTTATAAAAGAGGAGGGTTAGCAAAATGCTAACCCTTTTTTGTTTTTAATTTAACCGTGACTGGGATAACATTGGTTTTACTCAAGGCTGCCAAAGTGAACGCGCCGCAACTAAACGCCAGTGCTTCAAACGCGCTTACTATTTCGTTGCCGTTAAGGCTATGCGGATCGGCCATAGCACGGGGGATGTGGAGCATCACAAACCAGATCAGGATCATAATGCCCAACAACTGTGCTGCTAAACGGCGCTTGATATTTAGGATGATACCAAGCCCTGCAGCAATAAGTGCTGCGCCGGTTAGGTAGGTCCAAAACAGGTGACCCGGCAGGCCTTTGGGCACCAGGTTCTTCACAAAATCGGCATAAATAAAATGTTCCGCACCAAAAACAAGCATGGTTATGGCCAGGAAGTATTTGCCCGCCGGTAGGATGCCCCCGAATCCGGTGGTATAATTTCCCTTAGGTAAGGCTGATGCGATTATTAAAGCGCATCCGCTTAGTGTTAATATTTTGAGTGAGTTTGCCCAGCTGCCTAAAAACTCCGGCTTGTTTAAGAATTGATTGGGTATATGGAAGATGATTAGTAACAGTAAAAATATTAAACCCAGGTAGATGGCCGCAGGACGTGCTTTGCCATCAACAAAAATGAATGCGCTTGTAAGAATCAGTACCGCGCTGCCTGTATAAACAGCTAATTTTGACGTGGAGAGGTCGGCGGGCCAGGGAATAATTACAGGCATAAATACCGAGAACAACAGCTGCTGTACGGCAATAGCGATAATGGCAAGCGCAAATAGCATGCGCCATACTTTAACAGGGTTTTGCATGAAGAAGGTTTATAAAATTGTTTACTTACGCAATTTACAAAATAGCCAAACTATTCATAATTAAATGTTGCTTATTGGCGGTGCTTTTTTTCGCCTGTAAACTTTTTCTCACCGGCTTCAGCCTTAAGTTTTAAGTTATTTTCTTCGGGTGGCATAGGGCATTGGTAACCATCGCTGTAGGCGCAGTAGGGGTTGTAGGCTTTGTTAAAGTCTACAACAACTTTGCCGTTTTTGATGTCGCCGGTTTTAAGGTCGATGTAGCGGCCGCCGCCATAGGTTTCAGCGTTATTGGTATCATCGGTAAAGGGTAAAAACAGGTAATCTACCAAAGAGGGTACATTACTAAACGATACATTTTTGTAGATATACAACTGATATGGCTTACCCTTTAGCGCGAATTTGATGAGCGCGAATTTTACGTAGGCCTGCCTGGCACCGTCAAAGGTCGGCATCTGGAAGGTGAGCTGGTTAGCTAAGATCTCAGCATCCGCATTCACCCGGTAAGTGCTGTCGGCATCATAAAACTGTAGGTTGGCAAGGTCGGCTTCTTTTATGGGCGAGTGTTTATCTGTAGTAAAATCTTTTTTATAGCTATCGCGATGGGTGGCAAGCTGCGTTTTATAATCCTGCGCTAATGTGTTTGCGCTAACAAAGATCAATAGGTAAAAAAGGTATTTCATGGGGCTGTTTTAATAGGTGCCTAATTTACAAACACGGCATTAAATGCTGAAAGTTATTAACTTCATAAAAATAGCAAAGTATGCGGTATTGACGAAACTGTTGCTCTGTTACACTTTATTGTTAGCAGGTTGACTGGCAGAACCACCCGCTTTTGTTATTTTAGTACATAACCCTACGTCATTTAATTGTCACATGATATTCTTGAAGGTTTTACATTTTAATAGTTGCATTGACTATTACTTAACAGTTGCATCAAATTGTAGCTTAAGTTATCTTTGCGTATGCTATCTGTTCACAAGTTTTTAAAATGCTTTCTTGGTGGTTAACTTTTCTCATAAGGAAACCTAAAGGTTAAAAATATAAACTGCGTAAAAATGCACGCAGTCTAAACCACGTATTTCTACGCAATTTCCCCAAACTTTTAACAACGGCCTTGCGTTATTGCAAAGGCCGTTGTTGTTTTGTAGCAAATGGCAAATTGTTAGCTTTACAATTAATATAGTACATTAGCCAATAAGTACTGCTCCACCAGCAACACATGTCCAACAATAAGTTACCCACTATTAAAGAGATAGCCAAGCGGCTCAATGTATCTGCATCTACCGTATCGCGGGCGCTGCACGATCATCCGAGCATTGGTTTGGTAACTACCATGCGGGTACACAAGGTGGCAAAAGAACTGGGTTACGAAGCCAATAAAATGGCCATCTACTTTAAAGAGCGTAAAACCTATACCATAGGCGTAATCATCCCCGATCTTTCCGAACCTTTCTTTTCTGCCGCGCTAACCGGGGTAGAGGATGCTGCTGAAGCCAGTAACTACAACGTGATCATCGGGCAATCGCTTGATAATTTTGAGCGCGAGAAAAAGATAGTAGAGAACATGAAAGACCACCGCGTAGATGGCGTGCTGGTATCGCTCACCAAAGAAACCTCCACCTACGAACATTTTGATAGCCTGAAAAAGTACAACATCCCCGTGGTGTTTTTTGACAGGGTACCCAACCGTAAGGATATAAATTATGTAGCCTGCAACCTGGTATCGGGCATGCTGCAGGCCATAACCAAACTGGTTGGCATTGGGCACAGCCGGATAGGCCTTATAAATGGCCCGGCCAAATTGGCTGCCACTCTGCAACGGTTGGAGATCTACTGCCGATGCCTGAAAGAGAATAACCTACCGATGGACCAGGATATTATTGTATCTACCACTTTAGCTAAAGCAGACAACGTTAAGGCTATAGGCAAATTGCTTGCGCTTGAAGAACCGCCAACCGCCATTATTGTATTTAACGATTACGTTTTGCTGGATTGTATCGCCGCGGTTAAAGCCGCCGGGTTAGTGGTAAACAAGGATATCAGCTTTATCAGTTTTGCCAATTTGCCTATTTGGGAGTACATGGATAGCGTGCCATTAGGATCGATAGAACAATTTGCGAACAAACAATCGTCTATGGCAGCGGAGTTCCTGTTCCAGATGATCAACAATGCCAATAAGCCCAACTCGCCCGAACTCCCATTATTGCAGCACATCATCGATTCGGAGATGATAGATTACTCATCTGCCAAATAATTAACCCTCCTTATTGTGTTAACCAAATATTAAATGGTGTTTTAGATATAAAACAGCCAATAATAATCTGCTAATCAGCACTTAAGTAAATTTTACGCAAACGGTTGCGTAAAATAGCGCAAACGGTTGCGTAAGTCACGCAAACGATTGCGTAAACGTGTTTGCGCTTTTGCGTTCTGCTGCACCCTTTCGTTAACAATAATTTTACATCACTTTTACAATAAGCAACAAACTAAAGATTACCTAATAAAATAAATTACAGAATATGACCAGGAAAATTTTACTTATCTGTTCTTGCGCTATGATGTTTTGCCTGCAGGGTTTCTCGCAAACCCTACAGGTTACAGGGCATGTAGTAGCCGCGCTTGACAAGCAGCCAATGGCAGGCGTAACCATCTCGGTTAAAGGCACAACCAACGGCGCCATGACAAATGTTAACGGAGATTTCTCTTTAAACGTGCCGGCGGGCAAAGCAACATTAGTTGTACGCTTTGTAGGCTACCTGCCTAAAGAGATAGCAGTAACCGGTGGCCAAACCGGCATACAGGTTCAACTAACCGAGGATGTGCAGCAACTTAACGATGTTATTGTAGTAGGTTACACCAGCAAAAAACAAAACGAGCTAACCAGTGCGGTTACCGTGGTATCGGCCAGTAAACTTAAAGACGTTACCTCTAACGACATTGGTACCATGCTGCAAGGTAAAGTTGCAGGTTTAAACGTGGTGAACAGTTCGGGCGCGCCGGGCGCGGTTGCCGAAATCAGGCTGCGTGGTGTATCATCTGTTAATGCAAGCCAAAGCCCACTTTTTGTGGTTGATGGTATTATTGGCGGTAACTACGACCCTAACGATGTTGAAAGTGTTACGGTATTGAAAGATGCAGGTGCTACCGCTTTATACGGTTCGCAGGCAAACGCGGGTGTTATTATCATCACCACAAAAACTGCCAAACAAGGCGAAACCAGGTTTGAGGCTAAGCTTTCAACAGGTTTTAGGACTGCCGATTTTGGTAAACTGAACGTGATGAACAGCAACGAGCTTTACGATTACCAAAAAGAGTTTTACCGCGATTACATTGTAGGGGCTACTGATAACTCTTACAAAATAGACTTAGCGAAGTTTTACGCAGAGCGCCCTTTATCGCTACGTAATCAGGATTATAACTGGTCTAAACAATCATTTAAGAAAGCTCCTGTATATAACTTCTACCTATCTGCCAGTGGCAAAACAGAAAAGAATGATTATTACATAGGTGCATCATACTATAAAGAAAAAGGTACGTTCATTAACACCAATTTTGAGCGGGTTAACTTACGTGGTAACTCAACTTACCATTTCTCGAAAAAACTGGATGTAACCAATAACATCAACATAAGCGCGTCGCAAGGCAAAAGCTACGATTACATGGATGTGTATTACTCGTTCCTGAACATGCCTTGGGATAACCCGTACGATGCAGCAGGCAACCCAATTTATGTAGATGGTAACTCGGCATTTAAATGGTGGTCGAGGGATAAAATAAACCCTATTAACACCGTTCAAAATTCCGATCACTCTTATAAAGGTTTTAACCTTAACTACGATTTAAATATCAATTACCGCATCACCAACTGGTTAACTTTTGCAAGTACCAACAGGGTGGCAGCATCGTTTGATAAAAGCAGGAATTTTGTATCGCCATTAGCGGCAGGTACTTATCATGGTACAGGTTACCTGGATGAGTTAAACACGCTTAACTACGGCCTTATTAGTAACCAGTTATTTAAATTCGATTTCAGGCTTGGCGATCATAACATCAGCGGTTTTGTTGGTGGCGCGTTCGAGAGTAGTAAAAACGAATATTCGGGCGGTTCAGGTAAAGGCTTACCCGAGGGGCTTAGCGTGCTTAACGTAGTATCAAACAACCAATTGGTTAATGGCGCTTATAACAAATACATTTTACAATCATTAATATCACAGGTTAACTACAGCTACAAAGACAGGTATTTCCTTTCGGGCTCTTACAGGTATGATGGTTCATCAAACTTTGCACCAAGCAAGCATTATGGTGGTTTCCCATCTGTATCGGCAGCATGGTTAGCCAGCAGCGAGGAGTTCCTGAAGGAAAATAGTGTTATAAATAACTTAAAGCTGCGTGGTAGCTTCGGTATTACCGGTACACAAGATATTGGCGCATCACGTTTCCTTGGTCTGTTCTCGTTAACTACCCAATACAACGGGTTGGTAGGTGCAATACCTTACCAAATAGAAAGCCCTAACCTTACCTGGGAGAGCAAACAACAGATAAATGCCGGTATCGACATCGGTTTATTTAAACGTGTAAACGTAACAATAGATGTTTACCGCAACGATACTAAAGACCTGTTGCTACAGGTATCGCAACCGCTTTCGGTTGGTTTTGAAACTAAATGGGAAAACGCCGGTAAGGTTATCAATAAAGGTATCGAATTGGGCATCAACTCAACCAACGTAAAAACCAAAAATTTTGAGTGGACCACCGATTTCACGATCAACTATAATAAAAACACACTGGAAAGCTTCCCATCAGATATCGTAAAAACCAGCCCAAGCACTACCAATGTATCGCAGATCTATCGCAACGGTGGTAACCTGTTTGAGTTTTACATGAAAAAATGGACAGGTGTTGATGCGCAAACAGGCGCCCCTACCTGGGAGAAGATCATCTATAACACCGATGGCAAGGCAGTTGCCAAAGAACGCACCTTTAACTATGCAGAAGCTACCAACCAGGAAGTTGGTTCGGCGTTGCCTAAATTCCAGGGTGGTTTTAACAACAGCTTTAGGTACCAAAACTTTAACTTGCGTGTAAGCACATATTTTAGCATAGGTAATAAAGTGTTTAGCAATAACTTAAGGTATATGATGAACGATGGCCACGAACCATATTACAACCAGATAAAATTACCTGATGGTGCTAAAGTTTGGACAGGCCCGGGCGATACCCAAGCCACCGAGCCAAGCCCGCAAAACAATGCTAACTCTACAGAAACATCAACCCGTTACTTAAAAGATGGCAGCTACTTTACCATCAGGAATATTGCTTTCAGCTACACCCTGCCAAATGCATGGGCTAACAAAATAGCGATGAAGGGCGTAAGCGTTGGTGTAACTGCCGATAACGTAGCCACGTTCTCTAAATTCTTAGGTCAGGACCCGCAAACTACCATTACACCGGGCAGTTTTGCAATGCCGGGCATATCCGACTTTAAGTACCCAAACAACCGCCAATATTTATTAACTGTTAATTTCAACTTTTAAGCAGGCTGCAGCCTATTAAAATTAAGTATATGAAAAAGAAAATATTCACCTTCATTACCCTTATGGTTGTTGCAGCAAGCAGCTGTAAAAACCTTGATGTAAACCCAAGCGATGCCATTAGCACGGGTACAATTGTTACCACAACCAATGGTTTAACCAATGCACTTAACGGGGCATACGCGTTATTGAAAGACCATATTGAGTTTGGCGGATCGATAGATCAGAACAATATGTACCTGCGCCAGTTTTATCACCTGAGCGATTTTGCCAGTGATGATATTGTTTGCGGCCAGGTAACAACCGACCCATTGTACTATAGCTTTAGCTTAGACCATTCGCCGGCACAGGGTAATACACGTTATTACTGGTATATCTCGTATAAAATAATAACCGGCGCAAACACCGTTATCGCCGCGGTAGAAAAATCGGGCAAAACTGATGCTACAACCAACCAGCTACTGGGCGAGTGTTACTTTTTACGTGCATTTTGCCACTTTAACCTGGTAAGGATCTTCGGTAAGGCATACACCACCGACCCAAATTCGCCGGGCGTCATCCTGCGTACTAACCTTACAGACGATTCTAAAAAAGCACGTTCAACCGTTAAGGAAGTTTATGATTCGGTACTTGCCGATGCTGAGAAAGCCGCGGCTTTGATGACCCAGCCAAGAGGTGTACAATACGCCTCGCAAGCAGCCGCAAATGCTTTGTTGGCACGTGTTAGCCTTTACAAAGAGGATAATGCTAAAGCTGTTGAATATGCAAATAAGGTAATAAACGCGGGTAAGTACACATTAGCTACCAAAGCAACCTATCCAACCATGTTTGCCAACTCGCAAACAGCAAGTGAAACCATTTGGTGCGTGGCGTTTACCCCGGTGGATGATTACGGGAAATTTGGCTCTATCGCTTCCATGATCTACTCAGACGGTAACTCTGGCTGGGGCGAAGAATATGCTTCATCATCATTACGCGGTTTAATGTCGGCCCATCCAGAGGATGTTCGCTGGTCGTACATTGTTCCATCTAAAGATGCCGGTGGCAACGTTCAAAAAAGAAATGGGATAGAAGTTTATTACATCAGCAAATTTTCTTTCCAGGGAGGGTTGCCAAATTTAAGCTCGCCAATAATGTTTAGGCTGGCAGAAATGTATCTGATCCGTGCCGAAGCCGAAGCTAAAACAGGTGCAACCCCTGCCGCGCTTGATGATGTTGATATGATTCGCAAAAACCGCGGTTTGGAAGCATCTCTTTACAATAAGATTGTGCCTGCCGGTAAAACTGTTTTAGATGTTGTACTGGATGAAAAACGCATAGAGATGGCATTTGAAGGCCACCGCTCTTATGATGTATTCCGCAACAAACGTACACTGAATAAGGCTTACTGGGGATATCACATTGCAGGTTTAAAAGAAAGCGATGTAGACCTTTCAAAAACACCGGCAGGCTATCCAAACTTAACTGTGCCATACACCAGCCCGCGTACCATCTACTACATCCCTGTTGATGAAACGCTGAGTAACCCGTTAGCAACCCAAAACCCATAATTTAATTATCACATCGTAACATATAAATTGATATGAAAAATTTTAAAGCTTACATGTTCATGCTGTCGGTAGCCGTGGCAAGTTCGGTATTCAGCTCATGTAAAAAAGATAATTACACCCCTAAAACAGATCTGCTTTACGAGATAGATGTTGACGGCGCAACCGCAACCTTTACCGTAAAAACAGAAGGTGTAACAGATTACAAATGGGATTTTGGCGATGGTAAAACCTCTACCGATGCTAAACCAACCCATGTTTACCCAGGCAAAGGCAAATATGTACCAACGCTAACAGCATCGGTAAACGGTAAAAGTGCCGAGGCCTCAACCGTGTTGCGTATAGCCAAAACAACCCCGGTTAAAATAAACGATAACTCGCTTGCCGATTGGGATGCCGTTACTAAAGATGTGATAACCTTAGGCCCCAATAAAGGTGTGTTCAACAAGGTTAAGTTTGATTACGATGGTAACTATATCTATGCTTACATAGAAATGGCCAGGAAAAAAGCTGACGCGGATATCTTCGATTTTTATATCGACTCTGATAACAACCCTGCAACAGGCTTGCTTACCGGTACATACCCCGATGGTGGCTATGATATTTTATTGGAAGGCCAGTTGCTTACCAACGGGATAGATATATTTTATCATAATAGCACCAACCAAAATGCATTCTCTTTCGAGCAGCAATCAATTGCTGATGCTATTACGGTTGGCACCATACAGGAAGCTAACGGTATAACCAAGTTTGAGATGCGCATTGCACGTGGCAAGCTAAAGGGGCTTACAGGTACGGGTGCACGTTTGGCTATACAGATAACTAAAAATGATTACTCGGTTTTATACGGTAGCGCGCCTGATACGGGCACATCAAGCTACTTCTTAGACATGAGCGAATAATGTTTTAATTGGTTGGTTGAGGCTGTAAACAAAAATATATATCAAAGCGCTTTTATGGTGAATAATTTGAATGCTGATCAATTGGCTAACGGGCGCTTAGTGTCCTTAGATGTGATGCGCGGTATGATCATGATATTGCTTTGCGGCGAAAGCTGCATGCTTTACGAAGCAATAAAGCACATTGATCCGGCGCAGCCCATGGGCGGGTTGATCACCCAGTTCTTTCACCATCCGTGGCACGGGCTGCGTTTCTGGGATTTAGTGCAGCCTGCGTTTATGTTTATGGCGGGCACTGCGATGTATATTTCTTACAGCCGTAAACTGGCAAAAGGCGAAAGCTGGGGGCACAACTTAAAACATGTGCTTATACGCAGCCTAAAGCTTTTTATATGCGGTGTTGCCCTGCATTGTTTTTATGCAGGCAAACCTGTTTGGGAACTTTGGAACGTGCTTACCCAATTATCATTCACTACCATCGTAGCTTATTTGATAATTGATAAGGGCTACACCTGGCAGTTTGTGTTCACCATCGGCCTGCTTATCCTAACAGAGGTTTTATACCGCACCATACTGATACCGGGTTTCGACCAGCCGTTTGTGGAAGGTAAAAACTTTGGGGCATATGTGGATACCCTGCTCATGGGCAAAATAAACAGCGACGGATGGGTAACCATCAATTGCATCCCAACGGCGGCGCACACCATTTGGGGCGTACTGGCAGGCAAGCTGCTTATCTCCAACAAAACCATCACCTACAAAATAAAGGCATTGGTAATTGCAGGATTAATAGCGCTGGCTATAGGCTTTGGGTTAGATTGGAGTGGCGTTACACCTATCATCAAACGCATCAGCACAAGTTCGTTCGCTTTTGCATCGGTAGGGTGGGTTTTGCTGATACTGGCCGCGGTTTACTGGCTGGTTGATGTAAAACGTAATACCAGATACGCTTGGATCTTTACCGTGGTGGGCATGAATGCCATATTCATTTACCTGTTCTTTGAAACAGTAGGTGTACAGTGGGTAAATGCCAAAGTAGCGGTATTTACAGGCGATATGCTGCACCTGTTCTTAAACGTACCGCTAAGTTTCGCCGCGGTGGTATCGGCCATAGCCGCGTTGGTTTTAGAATGGGGCTTATGCTACTGGCTTTATAAACAAAAGATCTTTTTTAAACTATAAAAATACTCTTAAACTAAGATATCATGATCAAAAAATTTACAGGCTATGCCCTGGGCACGTGTTTAGCAGCAGTACTGCTTTCGTCATCGTGTAAAGATAAAGACGCCAACCTGGTGCAAATTGAAAAGGTAAACGTTACCTATACCGAAAGCGCCGAAGATTTCCCTAACCCCGAGCGTGGTTTTTACCGCTACTCTGAGGTACACTCCAGCAACTACACGGTATTAACTGCCGATGAGTTAAGAAGTTACCGCTCGCCGCAGTCTATCCAGTCGGCTAACTACCAGGTAGCAAGCACGCTGGTGTTCAGGTATTATATTTTAGATGATGTGGTTAATACCGCCATATCTGCAAACTTTATCACCAACATAAAAAAGGATTTTGAAGCCGCACGTAGCGCAGGTGTTAAACTGATCCCCCGCTTTGTTTACACCGCGACAGCAAAGCCGGGTAACTGCCCTGAGGGTTTTATTTGCCCGCTTTATGGTGATGCGCCAAAGGCGATCATCTTAAACCACATCGCGCAGCTAAAACCAGTGTTGCATGATAATGCCGATGTTATTGCCTGTGTGCAATTAGGCTTTATAGGTACATGGGGCGAGCAGTACTACAGCGACTTCTTCGGTGATGCTTCACCAAACGCGGCACAAGGCAAATTGCTTGACCAAAACTGGAAAGATAGGATAGAAGTGATCAAAGCCATGCTTGACGCCGTACCTGCCGACAGGATGATCCAGCTGCGTTACCCGCAATTAAAGCAACGTTATATCTACGGTGTTAATGCGCCGTTAACTTCTGCACCATTGACAGAAAGCAGTGCCTTTACCGCGACTGATATTGCCCGTTTAGGTTACCATAACGATTGCTTTATGGCCAGCGCAGATGACTTTGGTACCTATACCGATTATGGTAATAGCTCGAGCCCCCGCGAATCTGGTGGCGCAGCTTTAAATACGCTGAAAGGCTACTTTAAAGCAGATAGCAAATTTGTAGTTGTAGGTGGTGAAACCTGTTCTGATGGTTACAGCCCAACTAATGACTGCGAACCTGCAGGTAAGATCCAGGCGGAGTTTGCAGCATTGCACTACAGTTTCATCAATGCACATTACAATACCGATGTTAATAACGACTGGCAGGATGGCGGTTGTATGGATAACATTAAACGCAACCTGGGTTACCGTTTTGTATTGCAAAGCGCCGTATTGCCGGATAACGTTGTTAAAGGTACCGATCTTAATATTGTGTTGAACGTCAAAAACGCGGGCTATGCATCGCCATACAATAAACGTACGGTAAAACTGTTGCTGCGCAACACCAAAACCAACGAAGTAAAATCATTCGACCTGGCTACTGATGTTAGAAGGTGGTACAGTGGTGTTAACAAGATCACAGAAACCGTTAAGATAACTTCAGATTTCCCTGCCGGCGATTACGAAATGTTGTTGAACCTGCCGGATGCTTATGCAAGCATCGCTAGCAAGCCAGAGTTCAGCATCCGTTTAGCCAACAACGGTACCTGGGATGCTGCAACAGGTTACAACAAGTTAAACCACACTATAAAAGTTAACTAAATATACCCCTGCTAAATGATAAAGGCCTTTAAAATATGTTTGTTTGCCGCGCTGCTATGCACCACAGGTGCCGGGCTGTACGCGCAAACAAGCATAACTATTAAAGATGGAGAAAAATGGTTCGGCGGCGCTTCTAACGAGGCGCACCTTGCACCTTTTAAAGATGGTTACAGCTACGATATGTATGCCGATACTAAAGGTAACCAGGCCGCGCCGCTATTGGTATCTACCAAAGGCCGGTTCATTTGGAGCGAGGAGCCTTTTAAGTTTACGGTAGCAAATAATAAGCTGATCATTAGCAATGCAAAAGGTGCGGTAACTATCGATTCGGCAGGTAAGAATTTACGCGAGGCATTCAGCAACGCGTCAAAACGTTTCTTCCCGGCTAAAGGTAAACTGCCGGATACCTTGTTGTTCAGCAAGCCGCAGTACAATACCTGGATAGAACTGGTTTACAACCAAAATCAAAAGGATATTTTAAAATACGCGCACTCGATAATCGACAATGGTTTCCCTCCGGGTGTGATCATGATAGATGACAACTGGGCCGATTACTACGGCAGGTTTGATTTCCGGTCGGACAGGTTTATTAACGCCGCGGCTATGATTGATACCCTGCACAGCATGGGTTTTAAAGTGATGCTTTGGGTAAGCCCCTTTGTATCGCCCGATACCGAAGTTGCCAGGGAATTGCTTGCTAAAAAGCTGTTGCTGATGGCTAATAAAGTAAAAACCGGTAACCCGGAAAAAGATGCCGATGAGCCTGCCATAATCACATGGTGGAACGGTTACAGTGCCGTGCTTGATTTTACCAACCCCGATGCTATAAAATGGTTCAAGGGCCGCTTAGATCATATGGTGGATACTTACCACCTGGATGGTTTTAAGTTTGATGCCGGAGACGCTGATTTCTATCCGGCAAACGCGGTATCATTTAAACCGGCAACACCAAATGAGCATAGCAGGTTATGGGGCGAATTAGGCCTGTACTACCCGCTAAACGAATACCGCGCCATGTGGAAAATGGGTGGCGAGCCATTAGTACAACGCCTGCGCGATAAAAAACACAACTGGGAAGATCTGCAAAAACTGATCCCGGATCTAACCACTGCGGGTTTGTTAGGCTACCAATTCACCTGCCCCGATATGATTGGGGGCGGCGAATACGGCTCGTTCATTGGCAGGGATAAACTTGATGAGCAACTGGTAGTACGTTCGGCGCAATGCTCGGCATTAATGCCAATGATGCAGTTTTCGGTAGCGCCATGGAGGGTGTTATCAAAACAAAACCTTGCAGCGGTAAAAAAGGCTGTGGATATAAGGGCTAAATACACACCATACATTATGCAACTGGTGAAGCAAGCCGCCAAAACCGGCGAGCCTATTACCCGCAGTATGGAGTACGAGTTCCCTAACCAGGGCCTGGCTGAAGTAAGCGGCCAGTTTATGCTGGGGAATAAATACCTGGTGGCGCCTATGGTAGCCAACGGCAATACAAAAACAATATACCTGCCAAAAGGAAAATGGAAAAGTGATTTGGGCAAAACCGTTAAAGGCCCCGCGAAGATAGAGATGGATGTAGCGGCCGACAGGCTGCCGGTGTTTGAATTAATTAAATAGAAACAAACTTTAAAACATACCACTATGAGAAACTTATTTTTAATCGGACTATTTGCGTTCATGTTGTCCGCGTGTTCTAAGAACAACGAAGTCAAAGAAACTAAAGCTATCGACCCATCTACCGGGAAGATAGAAACGGTGCGCAAAACCTCGGCTTTAGCCAATTATTATGTAGACGCTACATCAGGGAATGATGCAAACGCCGGTACTTCTACCGCTACCGCTTTAAAAACTATCCAGGCGGCCTTATACAAAACAACAAACGGCGTTGGGGCTAACATTTATGTATTGGCGGGTACTTATAACGAAAGGCTTTACTGGCCAACTTCGGGCGCATCGGCCGCGGCACCTATTACCTTAACAAATTACAACGGCAGCGTGGTAACCCTGGATGGCGTTAACGCTACCAACAACGCGCAAAACGAGATGCTGGCTATCCCAAGCAGGAGCTACATCCGTATCGACCATATTAATATCACCAATAATACCAGGGCAAATGCAAAAGGTATTTATATTGTAGGCAACGGTACCGATATACAGGTTACCTACTGTAAGATCTCTAACATTGGCTGGACTACCAACGGCAGCGCTACACCAACCAGTACCGATAATGCAAGTCCGTTCATCATCGTGGGCTCTACATCAACTTCATACTCTCAAATTTATATTGGCAGTAACGAAATTTTCAATTGCAACACCGGCTACAGCGAAGGTTTAACCTTAACAGGTAACATAGAGAACTTCCTGATAGAAATGAACACCGTTCATGATATTAAAAACATCGGTATGGATATGTCCGGCAATTACTCGTGGACAGGTGCGCCTGCCGCGGTTAACTATGCCCGCAACGGTAATGTTAAAAACAATACGGTTTATAACTGTATCTCGCCAATAGCCACTTCGGCAGGTATTTATGTTGATGGCGGTAAATGGATCAATATTGAAGGTAACACCGTTTACGGCAATTACGCCGGTATTAGTGCCGGTTGCGAAAATAACAACTTCACTACCGAAGGTATAAACATCCGCAGCAACGTTATTTATAACAGTATTGAAGCAGGGTTGCTTATAGGCTCTAACCAGCCAAACAGTAAGGTGATCAATTCAACCATCAGCAATAATACCGTGTTTAAAAATTATTCAAAAGGTGGTTATGGTGGCGAAATATCTTTACAGAACACCAATAACGTTAATTTCATTGACAACATTATCCAGTCGCGCAGCAACATCGTAACCATCGTATTGCTGGGTTACACTTCTACAGCGCTAAGTTTCGATTACAATAAATACTATACCTTATCAGGTGTGGCAACAAACATCACATTCGATTGGGGCGGTAATAATGGTACAAGTTATTCTACACTGGCGGCTTATAAAACCGCAACAGGCTTGGATACGAACTCAACCTATGGTAACCCGGGATTTGTATCTAATTCGCTGCCAAGTCCAAACCTGCATTTAACCAATACATCGGCTTGTGTTAATGCCGGCTTGCCCAGCTACACCTTGCAAACAGGCGAACTGGATATTGACAAAGCAGCAAGGATAGTAAATTCACGGGTAGATATTGGGGCGGATGAGTCTGTTTATTAGCGGCTTATCGCTAAATTTAATAAATGATCCACACATGGTGTGGGTAATATATAACACTTATAATTCTAAAGTATAGTGCAAAGTTCTAAAAACATAGCTGAGGTTGTATCGCACTTTAAATGTGCGGCTGATGTGGGTTCGCAAAAAGCTTATGGGTCGGGTCATATAAACGATACGTTCAAATTAACGAATGTAACTGCCGGTGGCGCCGACTACCTGTTGCAGCGTATAAATCATAAGATATTTACCAATGTAGAGAAGCTTACAGATAACATGCGCAAAGTAACAGAGCACCTTAAAAGTAAAATTAAGGGGATGGGTTACGGCGACCCGTTAAAGGAAGTGATGACTTTGATACCTACAGACGGCAACCGCTTTTTCTACCAGGACAGCTCCGGCGATTACTGGCGTATGTTCTACTTTTTAAGCGATACCAAAAGTTACGATGTGGTAGAAACCCAAAAGCAGGCGTACGAGGGTGGCAAGGCATTTGGCAAGTTTCAGCATATGTTATCGGATATCCCCGCGGGCGAGATGTTTGAGGTGATTCCCGATTTTCATAACATCCAAAAACGTTTGCAGCATTTAGATGAAGCAATTGCAAAGGATGCACATGGCCGTGTGGCTTCTGTTGAAGCCGAGCTGGATATCGTGAAAAAGTATGCCGAAGAGATGCAATACTTTCAGCAGCCAAAGCAGGTTGCCACTTTGCCAAAACGTGTTATTCATAACGATACCAAGTTTAACAACGTGCTGCTGGATAGTAACGACGAAGCACAATGTGTAATAGACCTGGAAACGGTAATGGATGGTTATGTAGCCTATGACTTTGGCGACGCTATCCGCACTATCATCAATACCACAACTGAGGATGAGGCCGATCTGAGCAAAATTCAATTGAATATGCCGCTGTTTGATGCCTATGTGAAAGGCTACCTGAAAGAAGCTTCGAAGTTTTTGACAGATGCCGAGGTTAACTCGCTAATCAAGGGCGCGCTGTTGCTGCCCTATATGCAGGCCGTACGTTTCTTAACCGATCATATTAACGGCGATACCTATTTCAAGATAAAGTTTGAGGGCCACAACCTGCAAAGGGCAAGGGCACAGTTCCAGCTGGTAAAAATGCTGGATGCCAGCGCAGCGCTGATGCACCAAACCATATTAAACGAAATGGATAGTTATAAAACCGCGCTATACTAATGGATACAGCTATATTGGTAAAAATTCCCTATCTTAACGGTTTCGATGACCTGCGTTCGGTCGAAGACATATCTAATGTTTTGGATGCTCACGAACGCAGGCCTATCCAACACGCGCCATGGTCGGCAGGGGCAAAGCAGCCACAGGCTTCATTTGCACTTGCTTATGGTAAGGATGACATCTATCTTAAATACTACGTACACGAGCATACTTTAAAAGCCGAGTACAGTAACTTTAACGATCCGGTGTTTGAGGATAGCTGTGTAGAATTTTTTATCGCTTTTAATGATGATGCCAGCTACTATAACCTGGAGTTTAATTGCATAGGCACCAGCAGGGCGCAGTACGGGCAGCACAAAACCGGGCGTACGTTTATACCGGTAAACCTGCTGAAAACCATCAGGCACCAAACGTTTGTTAAAAGCAACGTGGTTGGTGATATACAATGGGAACTTACGTTATGCATCCCAAAAACAATATTTAAGTTTCACCCGGCGTTGTCGTTAGAGCAAAGCAAGGCTAAGATTAACCTCTTTAAATGCGGCGACGGCCTGCCCGAACCGCACTTTTTATGCTGGAACAGGATAGAGGCCCAACAGCCCGAATTTCACCTCAGCAGCTTTTTTAAAGAGATTACTTTTAGCCGGGCAGGCTTCATGGTTTAAAACTTTAAATCCCAATATATGTCAGAGACAACAGCGGTGATCAGTAACAAAAAAGCAACCCTCAGCCCCATTTTTATCATTGGGATGCTATTCTTCATCTTCGGTTTCATTACCTGGTTAAACTCGGTTTTGATACCCTATTTAAAACTAGCCTGCGAGCTAACAACTGTTGAAGCATATTTGGTAACCACCGCGTTTTACATCTCCTATTTTGTACTGGCTATCCCATCTGCCTGGATCCTGAAGGTTACCGGCTTTAAAAAGGGCATGTCGGTAGGGTTGGCAATAATTGCTGTTGGCGCTTTGATATTTATCCCGGCTGCATTAACACGCTATTACGGATTGTTCCTTTTGGGCCTGTTTATACAAGGATCGGGTTTGGCATTATTGCAAACCGCATCAAACCCATACATCACCATTTTGGGCCCGCCCGAGAGTGCAGCCAAACGCATCAGTATTATGGGTATCAGCAATAAAATTGCAGGTGCTTTAGCCCCGATAGTACTTGGTGCTATCACCCTGAAAAATGCCGACGGCTTTAAAGAACGTTTAGCCACCATGGCTGCCGATGTAAAAATTGCCGAGCTGAATGAGCTGGCATCACGGGTTATCCTCCCATACATCATCATCGTTATTGTGTTGCTGATACTGGCCGTTATCATCTATTACTCGAGCCTGCCCGAGATAGATACCGACCAGGAAGACGAAATGACCGCCATAAGCAATAGTGGCAAAACAAGCATCACGCAGTTTCCGCATTTGCTGTTAGGTGTACTAACCCTGTTCTTTTATGTAGGGGTTGAGGT
Organism: Mucilaginibacter sp. 5C4; assembly: GCF_034345625.1. NCBI lineage: Bacteria > Pseudomonadati > Bacteroidota > Sphingobacteriia > Sphingobacteriales > Sphingobacteriaceae > Mucilaginibacter > Mucilaginibacter sp. 5C4. The sequence goes on from NZ_CP133775.1 coordinate 1,219,639, forward strand.
TATTGCCGGCGATACCATTATTAACTATGGCAGCACGCAAGGCATAGCGCTGGGTACGGCCAAGTTTTTCACCACGGGCACACTTGTATTTATGCTGGTAGGTTATGGTGTAGGCATCCTTTGTATCCCCAAATACCTGAGCCAGGAAAAAGCTATGAAGCTGTCTGCAGGTTTAGGCATAATATTATCTGCGGTAGCGATACTAACAACAGGATATATATCAGTAGCAGCTATCGCTTTATTGGGGCTGGCAAATTCGCTGGTATGGCCGGCTATCTGGCCAATGGCATTATCGGGGCTTGGCAGGTTTACCAAAATAGGGTCATCATTATTAATTATGGGCATAGCAGGCGGTGCAATTGTGCCGTTGGCTTATGGTGCATTGGCGCAGGCCTTAAACCCAAGTCTTGGTTACATCGTTTTGATCCCGGCTTATCTTTTTATACTTTATTATGCCATTAGCGGGCATAAATGGGGGAAGGCCAAAATTCAGCAAGTACAATTATAAATTATCAACAAATAAAATTTAAAAATTATGGATCGCAGACAATTTGTTACAAATAGTGCCGTAGGAATGGCCGGTTTAACAATTTTGCCTTCAGGGTTATTATTTGCAAAAAATGCAGATAAGGTAAGGTTGGGTTATATTGGTGTGGGCTTACGTGGCCGTAACCATATAGGTGAGGGTTTGCTTCGCGATGATGTGGAGATAGTAGCCATTTGCGACATACAGGAAAGTTCCCTTAAATACTGTCGCGCTCAATTTGTAAAAGCTAAAAAGAAACTGCCTGCAGAATACACAGGCGGTTTGGATGCTTACAAAAAACTACTTGACCGTAAAGATATTGACGGTGTTATAATTGCCACCCCGTGGCAGTTTCACAAAGAGCAATCTATTGCTGCTATGCGAGCCGGTAAATACGTTGGCTGCGAGGTTATTGCCGGTATTACCGAGCAAGACCACTGGGATATTTTAAAAGTTTACGACGAAACCAAAGTGCCATACATGACTTTGGAGAACGTTTGTTATCGCCGCGATGTTATGGCTGCCCTGAACATGGCACGCCAGAATGTATTTGGCGAATTGGTACACCTGGAAGGTGGTTACCAGCACGACTTACGTGGCGTATTATTTAACGATGGTAAAAGCTTTAGCGGCAAAGGCGCCGAGTTTGGCCCTGCAACAGTTGGTGAAGCCCAATGGCGCACCCAATGGAATGTTGATCGCGATGGCGATATTTACCCAACCCACGGCGCAGGCCCGGTGATGAATTATATAGATATTAACCGCGGTAACAGTTTTACCAACTTAGTATCGTTCTCGTCAAAATCGATAGGGTTGCACAACTATATCGATAAAGTATCGCCGGGTAATAAAAACTCGAAGGTGAAATTCAAAAATGGCGATGTAACCACCACCATGATCAATTGTGCCAATGGTGAAACTGTGGTATTAAGCCACGATACACACTTGCCCCGCCCATATTCCTTAGGTTTTAGGGTACAGGGTACCGAAGGAATCTGGATGGATGTTGCCGAATCGGTTTACATAGAGGGAAAATCAAAAAACTACGATCAGTGGGATAAAGCCAGCGAATGGTTCGAGAAATACGACCACCCGCTTTGGAAGAAATTTGAAAAGTTTGCCGAAGGCGCAGGCCACGGCGGTATGGATTGGTTTGTTTTTAACGGTTTTATTGAAGCTGTAAAACAAAAGAAACAAACCCCGATAGACGTTTACGATTCGTTAACCATGAGTGTGATTACCCCACTATCAGAAAAATCGCTTAAAGACGGTAACGCACCACAGAAATTCCCCGATTTTACAAAAGGGAAGTGGAAAGAACGCAAGAACACCTTCGCGCTTGACGATAGCGGATTTTAAATAAGACCCTAACAACCATAAATACCATTTACCGGCGGGCCTGCTGAAAAGCAGGCTTCCGCACGGTGGTGGAATTGCCATGCCCAAATCAAAATAAAATATACCTCAACATGTTACTCAATTTATTAGAAGAAACCCGGTACGAGAAAGTACCCGTAAAGATCTACGATACCGACAGTGAGGCCAGCTTTGATGTTGCCAAGCGTATCGCCACCATTATCAAACAAAAGCAAGCCGAAGGTAAAACCGCCGTTTTAGGTTTGGCAACAGGTATATCGCCTATCAAAGTTTATCAGGAATTGATCAGGTTACATAAAGAAGAAGGCCTGAGCTTTAAAAACGTGGTAACCTTTAACCTGGATGAGTATTACCCTATCCAACCAAACTCTGCGCAGAGCTATGTAAGGTTCATGAAAGAGCAGTTGTTCGACCATATCGACATTGACATGGCCAATGTGAATATCCCCGATGGTACACTTGCCGAACAGGATATAGCAGCGTTTTGCATGGCTTACGAGCAAAAGATAAATACCTACGGCGGCATTGATGTGCAGCTATTAGGTATTGGCCGTACGGGCCACATCGGGTTTAATGAGCCGGGGTCTGCCCCAAACTCGGGCACGCGTTTGGTTACATTGAACGACCTTACCCGCCGCGACGCATCCAAAGATTTTGGTGGTAAAGAGAATGTGCCGACAAAAGCCATTACGATGGGTGTAGGTACCATATTTAAGGCCCGCGAAATTATACTGATGGCATGGAACGGGAAGAAAGCCTCCATTATTAAGAAAGCAATTGAGGGTGTGATCTCGCCGGATATCCCCGCCACATACCTGCAAAATTCAGATCATGTTGAGTTTGTTATTGACCGCGACGCATCTGTACTCCTTACCCGTTTTGATACTCCATGGCTGGTTAAGGATTGTGTTTGGGACGATATATTCATTAAAAAGGCCGTAATATGGTTGGCTAAAACGTTGTGCAAGCCTATCCTGAAACTTACCGAAGGCGACTATAACAACAACGGCATGGCGCAGCTGGCAACGCAGTTTGGACCGGTTTATAATATCAACATCAGCATATTTAACAATATCCAGCACACCATTACCGGCTGGCCGGGTGGTAAGTTTAATGCCGATGACAGCCAGCGCCCCGAGCGTGCCAACCCAAAGGTGAAACGTTCTATCGTATTTTCACCGCACCCGGATGATGATGTGATCTCGATGGGTGGTACTTTCATTCGCTTGGCCGACCAGGGCCACGAGGTGCATGTGGCTTACCAAACATCGGGCAATACCGCCGTTTGGGATGATGAAATGTTGCGCTATGTAGAGTTCGCGATGGACTTTGCCAAATCGCAATCGCAGGACGCCGCTTATCTGGAAGGGCTTTATAAAAGCATGACCGCCTTTCTGAAAACCAAAACGCCAAACCAAAACGATACCGAAGCCATCCGCACCGTTAAAGGATTGATCCGTAAGGGCGAGGCTATTGCAGGGGCAAGGCTTGCCGGGTTGCAAGACCAGCGCATTCACTTTATGGACCTGCCGTTTTACGACCGAAGTAAAATAGGGAAAAACATATCTTTTGAGGACGACATCAAACAAACCATGCAGCTATTGCAGGATGTAAAACCTCACCAGATCTTCGCAGCAGGTGATTTTGCAGATCCGCATGGCACACACAAGATCTGTTTCGAGATTATGCTGGAGGCATTTAGCCGCCTGCGACAAATAGAGGACTGGACAAAAGATTGCTGGATCTGGCTGTACCGTGGGGCATGGCACGAGTTTGAGATCCACGAGATTGAAATGGCTGTACCGCTATCTCCGCAGGAAGTGGAGCGTAAACGTTTGGCCATATTTAAACACCAGTCACAAAAAGATATCCCGGTGTTTCCCGGTGATGATGCCCGCGAATTTTGGGTTAGGGCAGAAGACCGCACACAGGAAACCGCCCGCCTTTATAACGAGCTTGGCCTTGCCGAGTATGAAGCCATTGAAGCCTTTGTGCGCTGGAAATTTGATTGATTTTATGCTAATACAAACTAATGTCATTGCGAGCGATAGCGTGGCAATCTCAGCATGCCCGCTTGTCCTCTGAGATTATTAATGTGTTTAATTTATCTTAAAGGAATTAATGAGCGCCCTATGGTCGGTTGTCCATGTCACTCTGTTCCTCACAATGACATGGGTTTTAATCTCGTTAATCCCGGTTCAAAGACAAATAAAAAAAGCCCGGCACTTTCGTGCCGAGGCTTTACTCAAAATATAAACTTCACAAGTTCTTAGTCTTCTATATAGGATAACGGTTCTAAATCGGGCAACTCGGCATTGGTAAACAGGCGCGAATTTATCATAAATCTAAACCCGGTGGGGATCTCGATAGAAAAGCTGGAGCCCCGGCCTTTGGTAACGGTCACCGTAAGCTGGGTATGCTGCCAGTATTCAAACTGGTCCTTACTCATCCAAAATTCGCAGCCGTCTATTTCGCCAAGCTTTACATCGCTGCCGCCAAGTTTAAATTCGCCCTTTTCAAAACACATGGGCGATGAGCCGTCGCAGCAACCGCCGCTCTGGTGAAACATCAGGTCGCCAAAGCGGCCTTTTAATTCGGCGATAAGCGCGGATGCTTCGGGTGATACCAATACTCTTTTTACCATGCTAATTTAATTAACCACAAATAACACGAAGGATTTGCTTGTTGAATAACCACAAAGGTCACAAAGCTTTTCTTAGTGCTCTCTGTGTACCTAACTTAGTGCTCTTTGTGGTTTAAAAATCTTAAAAGAAACCCAGCTTGTTTTTATTGTAAGAGATCAGCATGTTTTTAGTTTGGCGGTAATGGCCCAGCATCATCTTGTGGTTCTCGCGGCCAAAGCCCGATTTTTTGTAACCACCAAATGGCGCGTGTGCAGGGTAAGCATGGTAATTGTTTACCCAAACACGGCCTGCCTGTATAGCGCGCGGCACCTGGTAAACCTCGTGTGCGTCGCGGGTCCACACGCCGGCACCTAAACCATACAGGGTATCGTTTGCAATTTCAATTGCTTCTTCAACCGTTTTAAAAGTGGTAACACAAGCTACCGGGCCAAAGATCTCTTCCTGGAAAATGCGCATTTTGTTATGGCCTTTAAACAAGGTAGGCTGTATGTAGTAACCGCCACCAAGTTCGCCATCCAACTTTTTAACTTCGCCGCCGCATAAAACTTCGGCACCTTCTTCGCGGCCAATCTTAAGGTACGATTGGATCTTTTCGTACTGGTCGTTTGATGCCTGTGCGCCCATCATGGTGCTGTCATCAAGTGGGTTGCCCATTTTAATGGCGTTCACACGTTCTATTACGCGGGCAATAAATTTATCGTAAATGCTTTCCTGGATCAGTATGCGCGACGGGCAGGTACAAACCTCCCCCTGGTTAAGCGCAAACATTACGGCGCCCTCAATGGCCTTGTCAAAAAACGCATCGTCGGCATCGGCAACAGATTCAAAAAATATGTTTGGCGATTTACCGCCCAGCTCCATCGTAACCGGGATCAGGTTCTCTGATGCATATTGCATGATCAAGCGGCCTGTTGTGGTCTCACCCGTGAACGATACCTTGGCAATGCGTGGCGATGATGCCAACGGTTTACCTGCCTCAGGGCCAAAGCCTGTAACAATGTTTAAAACACCTGCGGGCAAAATATCACCTATCAGTTCCATTAGCACCATAATAGATGTTGGCGTTTGCTCGGCCGGTTTTACCACACAGCAATTACCGGCTGCAAGCGCAGGGGCAATTTTCCAGGTAGCCATCAGCAGCGGGAAGTTCCATGGGATGATCTGGCCAACAACGCCAAGTGGTTCGCTTAAAACAATGCTCACTGTAAACTCATCGTGTTCGGAAATGCCGCCTTCTTCGGCACGGATAACACCGGCAAAGTAGCGGAAATGATCGATCACCAAAGGCAGATCGGCGTTTTTGGTTTCACGGATGGCTTTGCCGTTGTCAATCGCTTCAACGGTTGCCAGGTAATCTAAATTAGCTTCAATGGTATCGGCTATTTTATTTAATAGGCCTGCACGGGTAGCGGCAGATGTTTTACCCCAGCTTTCAAAAGCGGCGTGGGCGGCATCTAAGGCAAGTTCTACATCCTCTTTGGTAGAGCGTGCAGCTTTGGTAAATACCTTGCCATCAATAGGTGAAACGTTGTCGAAATATTCGCCTTTAACCGGCGCTACAAACTTGCCGCCAATAAAATTGTCGTACTTGTCCTTAAAGGAAGGTTTTTTGTTGATACTCATTTTATAGGTTTTATTTAGAATTGGTTAGGCTAAGGTAGCGGGGTGCAGGCTTAGGCATTTGCACAATGCTATCAATTGGTAGCACAATAATGTCAATATATTTAGGTTGTTGTTATTGATAGTTACAATGCCTAATTTGTACTAAATATTCAGGCATGAATAATGTAAACCTGGTAACGCCTTTAGGCCTTTCTAACAACAAAGAGCTACGGACCCTTGTGGAACACCGGAAGGCTTATACCATGAACCATTGCGAACTGAATATTTTTGAAACTTATGAGCGCAGCGAATTGGTGCCACTTACCTTTAGCGACCTGGTGATCACCAGCATGCTGCGGGGCAAAAAAGTGATGCACCTGTTTGATAAACCCGGCTTTGATTACCTGCCCGGCGAAACAGTAATTGTGCCCCCCAACATTACCATGACCATTGATTTCCCCGAAGCTACCGCGCAGCAGCCATCGCAATGCACGGCGTTGGCCATCAATCAGCAGGAGATAAACAATACGCTTAATTACCTGAACGAAAACTTTCCGCGCGAGGATAAATATGCCTGGCAGCTCAACTATAAGCAGTTCCACTTTTTTAATAATTATGAGCTGGCGCAGCTTATTAATAAACTCATCCGCATCAGCACCGGCGATAATTTAACCAAAGATGTGCTGGCAAGTTTTACACTGAAAGAATTGCTGATCCGTATTATGCAGATGCAGAACCTGCACGAGGTAAAGGATAATATGCACGAACTATCTACCGGCAGCCGCTTTGCCCACGTGCTGGAATACATTAAACTGCACCTTACCGATAAGTTGAACATTGATGCCATGAGCCAGATGGCTTTTATGAGCAAGCCGAGTTTCTTCCGCGCGTTTAGGCACGAGCTGGGCATATCGCCTGTTGATTATATTATCAAAGAGCGCATCCAACTGGCCAAGCAATTCATGAACAACCCATACAACAGCATCTCCGAAGCCTGCTTTAAGGCGGGGTTTAACAACCTCAATTACTTTAGCCGTGCCTTTAAGAAAATTGAAGGCGTTACGCCGAGTTTTTATAAGGCGGGGTTGAGTGTGAAAGGATAATGGTAGCCCAGCTGCGCAAAATGCTAAAACAGCAGGGCTATCCATCGGCACAAATAAAAGTGCAGGGCTTTTGGTCGTAAGCGGGCTAAATAAATGGGTAAAGGTTATTTTTTACGTAAGCCGCGCTGCGCTTAACATTGCTCATAGCATCGGGTACGTAATTATTCCCCTGTTCAACAAACATATGCTTTACGCCCGCCAATTGGTGGTCTTTTAATATGGTTTTAAAATCGATAGAACCATCGCCTGCGGTAGTGTGCAGTTCGCGGTCTTTTTTATCCATATCCTTTATGTGCAAAATGGCAAAACGGCCGGGTTGCTTTTTAAACCATTCAAGCGGCGCAACAGGCGAGGAATGGCTGGCCCAGTACAGGTCCATTTCCAGTTTAACCAGATTTGGGTCTGTTTCATTTAAAATGGTGTTGTAGCCAATTTGGCCTTCGTGGTCAATAAATTCAAAGTCGTGGTTATGGTAGGCCAACTTAAGGCCGCCCTTTTTTATTTGACCGCCAATGGTGTTTAATGTTGCCGCAAGGCGTTTAAATTCGTCCATATTGCGGTATTCGGGCGCAAGCCATGGCCACACAATGTAATCCTGTTTCATTACCAAAGCGCCTGCAATACACTGGTCTACATATTTGGTAAGAGCATCTGCCTTGTCTTTCGCAAAAAACCTGTCCAGGTCATAATGCCCGGCAGATGTTGTTAAATTACAATCATCCATCAGCTGTTTAGCCTGTTTAGGCTCCAGCCCCCAGTAGTATTTGTTATTGCCATAGTTAAAGCCATAGGTCTCCACTTCTTGGTAGCCATAACCGGCCACGCTGGTTAGTGTGCCGCGCAGGTCTTTTTCCATCGCTTCGCGGATGGTGTATAGTTGCAGGCCCAGTTTGAATTTTGCTTTGGGGGCGGCAAAGGAGATAGCCGGTATGGCCATAGCGGCAGATAATAGGCCGGTTTGTTTTAAAAATGTCCTTCTGTCTGTCATAAGTGGTTTAGGTTATATAAATGAAAGGATACAAAAAAGCTCCTCCGGTAAAAGATGTAGTAACCGGGTGCTTATGTTAAAGGGCCGTAATTATTTCTGTTTTACGTAAGTTTCGATGATCTCGTGGTTGATGTTAAGGCTGTCAATTTTTTCGATGCCTTTTTGGATCAACGTGTCGCCTTTAAATTTAACCGTAAAATCGAAGCTGCGGCCTTCCCATTCGCGGGCGTTCAGGTAGGCCAGGTGCTCGGTATATTTATCACCTTTAAAATCGTAAGTGCCGCCGCCTGCGGTGTACACAGCATCTTTAACTTTACCTTTGCTTAGATCATGGCGCATAAAAGCGAAGTGGGTGGCGTTTAAGATCTTTATCATCTCCTGGTTGGGTACCGGGTAATCTTTAACGGTATCGCCTTTGGTAACGGTAACGGCAGCCACAAGCTTCCAGGTGCCTATCATTGGTGAGGCTTTATCTTCGGTAATAGTTGCCGCAGGTTTTGGCGTGCAGGATGCCAGGGCAAGCGCCGAGAAAAGGAACAATCCGGTAAGTTTCATGTGAGCTATGTTTGAGGTTTATTTGGTTAATTAAACGCTAATATAAGCGCAACAATAGTAAATGCAAGTGTGTTAAGCTATTGTATGCAAAATGCCAGGCAAAATTCTACTTGGGTACCAGCGGACTGGTGCTGCTTGGCCCTAATAAATCGTTATACCCGTCCGGGTTCCAAGACAAACCGAGGCTTACCTACTATGGCTAGCTGTTTAACAGCATCGAGATCAATGGCTCGTTTTATAAACTCCCACAGGCATCTACCATAAAAAAATGGACGAAGGAAGTGCCCGATAATTTCCGCTTTACCTACAAGCTTTTGCGCGACATCACCCACAACAAACAACTGCTGTTTAAATCCGAAGATGTAGACCGCTTTATGCAGATAATAGATGCTGCGGGCGATAAAAAGGGCAGCCTGTTCCTCCAGTTCCCGGGGAGTAATGATGTGAGCAACATCCGTTAGTTGGAGAAGCTGTTGGTAAATATTAAAGATACCCGTTTAAGTGAGGGTTGGGATATAGCTATCGAGTTTCGTAACAGTAGCTGGTATAAGGATGAGGTTTACGAAATGCTGTATAACTATACCTGCGGGATGGTGATCCAGCATATGCCCAATACATTAACGAATGGCTTGCCGATGGCAAACGGGGTTACGCCTATTTTAATAACCGATGGGCGATGCGATAAATAATTTAATAACGCTGAATAGGTGTGTGGGCGAAGGAGAGATAGGCTAACTGTTTGATGGATCAACCTCTTCTGTTTTATTTATAATGGTTCTGATTACCTCATCCAACTCTTTAGCGGATGTGTCCAGGTATTGTAATATTTCATGCTCGGATTTTATATCCTCGCTAATTTTTAACAAGTTAACCAATCCCAAAATGCGGCTTAACGGTGCTCTCACAACGTGCGATTGAAGGTAAGCTATTTCATGCAGTTGTTCATTTTGTTTTTCAATAGCTTTGGTATGTTGTATTTGCTCTGTGATATCCCTGGATATCACCAGCCTTTCTATTTTACCCTGGAAAATGATATTGCTACACCTAACCTCTGCGTAAATAATGCGGCCGTTCTTACACTTATGCTTAACAGTTGATACAGCCGAACCATTCTTATTGCCGTTCTTTTCAAGGGTTTGCAGTAAATCGTCCACATCTTCTGCAGGCCTGATATCTTTGATGGTCATAGCCCAAAATTCAGTACGCGTATATCCATATTTCCTGATAGCGGCCCCGTTTACTTGCATAAATTTAAGTGTCTTTGAATCGAAGATCCACATAGGTGACAGGGTGCCAAAAAATAAACGTTTATACTGGACTACGGATTCGATGAGCTGTACATTCAGTAAATTTTTCTCTTGTATTTCATTTTGCAGGGTTGTGCGCAAGTTAACTTGCTGCGAAATCGTTTTTTCGAGCCTGATAATTATATGGCGAATAATAACAACTATAGCAAGGTTTAAAAATAGGAAATTAGATGTGTGAAATATCCAAAAATCTAATGTGTATTTGCCAATTAGGCGTGAGTTAAAAAGCTTAAAGTAAATTACAAAACCAAAACTTATATAAATGAAAACATTGGTAATAACTGAACCTATGATTGCCTTTCGCGAAAACAGTAATGATATAAAAACGCTTAACGCCAATAAATAAATTGCACCAATTGCAAACGAGGCTAACAGGGCCGTTTTGACTATAGCCAGCGTGTAAAGCATAAAAACTACGTATGTTTTTTGGTAGGTAAGCTTAATATGATTGCTTAAGGCAACCGGCGGAATACTTATTAATACAAAAGTGTCAAAAGCGGACAGAAATTGGTAGCCATTATTTAACAATATAATAAGGCTTGGTACCAATGCAATAAGGCTTAAAGGGGTAGCATAAAGTATTATTTTTTTAAAGATCTTTTCGCGCCAGTTGCTGTTCTCATCTATCTTGGCGAAAAATTTATTCTTTAATAAAGCCCTGAAAATAAATTTATTAACCTTCAAAATTCCTGTAAGCTGTGGTGGCATATTTAAGGTTTAATAATTATAGCCAATATAAGTCTTATAAATAATAAAGTTTTATAATAACTAATTAAAAACCCCGATTTATTGTTAATGTGCTGTTTGTACTTGGCCAATACCAATTTTAGAAAATGTTACTGTGATGACAATATGGCGACCACCTTAATTAAACCTTGAGGCCACAATCGTTGTCATACTACCAAAATTAAGAAACATGAAAAAGATATTATTGATGATAACATTCCTGGCTGGTACAGCGGTATTTGCCCAGGCACAAACCCAAAAGATGGCGAAATCGCCGGAGCAGAAGGCCAAACACAGAACAGAAGCTTTGACTAAAAAATTGGCCCTGTCGGCAGATCAATCTAAAAAAGTGGATGCCATTTTTGCTAAAAGCGCTGCCAGTATGGATAGCCTGAAAGCTGCCAAAGGCACCAATCGTAAAGCCAACTACGAAAGTCGTAAAGCAATAATGGTTAAAACTGATGCAAGTTTAAAAACGGTTTTAACTGCCGACCAGCAAACAAAATATGCTGATTTGAAAGCAAGCTTTAAAGGTAAAATGCACGGTAAACGCGGCGACCACAAAAATGTAGCGCCCGAGCAAAAAGCACAGCGTATGTCAAAGATTCTTCAGCAAAAGTTAACGCTTAGCCAGGACCAGTACACTAAAGTGAATACCATTTTATTGAAACGTGCTACGCAGATGGATAGCTTAAAAGCTAACCGTAGCACTACCGACCGTAAGTTGAACCACGCGAGCCGTAAAGCAATATTAATGCAAACTGATGGCGAACTGAAAGCAGTGTTTACTGCCGATCAATTAAAAAACTATACTGAGTTTAAAGCCCAGTTAAAAGAAAAGATGAAAAACAGGAGAGGCGCTAAAACCCCAACTGCAGGATAATTTTTGTGAGTGAGTGATGAGTGGTGATAAAGCGGGATGTCCAAATGGCGCCCGCTTTTTTATTGTGTTAGTTTTTGAAAATACGCAGGTGAATGTCGCTAATTACCTTTAAATGGTCGTATATGCACCTTACGGGATGTATGGCTTTGCTGTAAATTTGTTGTATAATTATTAACCAATTAAACACAACGATATGTCATTCCAAGCGTATTTAAACACCATTAAACAAAAAACAGGCAAAGGCCCGGCAGATTTTAGGGCCATGGCCGAAGTAAAAGGGTTTACCAAAAGCGGCGAACTGGTTGTAAAAGCAACCGAGATTACCAACTGGCTTAAGGCCGACTTTGAATTAGGCCACGGCCACGCCATGGCAATTTATGCCCTGCTAAAAGGCATCAAGAACGAGGATAGCGTATAAACAAAAAGCCTTCCGTATAATGGAAGGCTTTTTTAATAATTACTGAACTACCAAAGTAGCTATTGAATGTGGCTCGCTTGTGGTTTTGGCGGCTTTGCCTTTTATCCATAAGCTGTAATCTATCTTCTCGTCGGTGCGGTTCATCACCACTACGGCTATCGATCCGTTAGGGTTTTGATAAGCTGTGGTTAACAGTTTGTCGCGGCTTGCGGAAGCGGCGATACGTTTCGCACCCGGCTGTATGTATTTAGAGAAATGGCCGATGTAGTAATACGAGTTGGTGTACAGCAACTGCCCGCTGCGTGTATCGGCATGTATGGGTGCAAAGCAGAAATTACCTACATGGTTAGGTCCACCCTTCTCATCCAGCAGAATATTCCAGTCGGTCCAGCCTACGGTGCCGGCGTTAAAATCGTTGATCATAGATAGGCCGTATCGCTCGCCCAAGTTCCAGTCATCCAAACGGGTAAAGTCGAATTTCTCTATACAACCTTCGGTGAAGATCAGGTTCTTATCCGGGAAAGCGGCATGGGTTAAACGGGTGTTCTCGAAGTTTTGGCCCGCACCGGTCCAGGTTTCATACCAATGGAAACCAATGCCCCAAACGTATTTGGCAGCAGCAGGGTCTTCCAAGATAGTACTTGCACGTTGGTAAAGTAAGTCGCGGTTATGGTCCCAAACAATCAATTTTTTAGCTTTTAAACCTTGTTTCCAAAGTGTTGGGCCTAAATAGTTTTTTACAAAGTCGCGCTCTTCTTCGGCAGTGTACTTGCAAGATTCCCATGTTTGGGTTGCCATAGGCTCGTTTTGTACCGATAAGCCCCATATAGGGATGCCCAGTTTTTCGTACGTTTTTATGAATTTGATGTAGAAGTTTGCCCAGCTCTGCGCAAACTCGGCTTTCAGTGTTCCGCCGTGTAATACATCGTTGTTGTCCTTCATAAAAGCAGGAGGGCTCCATGGCGATACAAACATGGTTAGCTTGCCACCGGCAGCAGCAGTTGCTGCTTTAATGAACGGGATGCGGTATTTTTTATCGTGGCTTACGTCAAAGGTCGACAGGCTTTTATCGCTGTTGCTTACGTAGCTGTAGCTGCCGCTGCTAAAATCGCAGCTTTGGATATTGGTGCGGGCAAGGGTGAAGCCAATGCCTTTTGTTTTGCTGTAGTAAGCATCTAAAAGCTCGGCCTGTTTGTCTTTAGGCAGTTTATAAAATGTTTCGGCAACGGCATCTGTTAAGGCACCGCCAATCCCCAGCATAGTTTGGAATTTCTTTTCCGGGTCTACAAAAACCAGCGTTTCTGTTTCGGGTGGCTGTGCTTCGGTTACAAACTTTAGTTCGCCTGCCGGGGCAAGCCTTTTGGTCGAGCCTTTTTCGGTAACGTATATTTTTACCGTTTTATTAGTTGTAGAATACGGCACTTTTGTTGCCGTTTTTACCTGGCTGTATGCGCTTACCGTGAAGTACAAAAGGCCGGCTATTAAAAATACTTTCTTCATTTGGGGTTCTGCCGAAGCTTATGGGTTTATTTGGTTAATTGTTTATTTGGTATTTCCCAGCCAAAGCAGGGTGCTTAATATCAGTTTATCCTCTGCCGGGTTACCAAAGGTAAGCGAGAGGTCTTTATTGGTTTTATGCTCGTAATCGATATCGTTATGGCCCATGTTAAAATAAACCATTTTGTAATTTTTGTTGGCCCAAACCACGGGGTAGTAACCACTATGCCAGATCTCGCTTTGCTTTGGCCCTGTTCCTAACGGGAAGCTTACCGGGTCGATTGATGCTAAGATCTGAATGTCGGGATTTTTGGTAATATCATTCTGCCAGCGGTACCATTCGTTCGGCGATGCTTTAAATGTTGAGCCAAGGCCTTTCATAGCGGGATGGTTTTTACCTTCTACCTTTAAGATAGCTGATGTTGGCCGCCAGGTGTTGCTGCCGTACTCGCCCGATCCTAAGAATACGTTATGGTACCAGTCCCAATTTTGCGGCACGGCCGATTGGTTAAGCGCGAACGCCGAAAAGTGGAAACCCATCCATCCGCCACCGCCCCTCATGTATTTTTCGAAAGCCACGCGCTGTAGGGAATCCTCGGGGCGGGTATCTAAAAAGATCACCACTTTGTATTTTGCCAGGAAAGCAGTGTTCAGGTTTTTCCAGTTATTGGTAGAGTCGTAAGTGAAATTATACTTTTTGGCCATAGCCGGGAACCACTTGTTGGCTTCGTGCACAAAGCTGATATGCGCCTGGTCTTCCTTACCGGTATAAAAAGCGATCACTTTAAACTTAAGCGATGCCGCCTTTTTTTGTGCCTGCGCGGTGTTTAATACACACAGGCATAGCGTGCAAAGCGCATATGTTTTTATCCTGACAGATAGGTTCATGAAGTGGTTATATTGGTTAATAAACAGCTAATTTATAAATATATAGTGTACATTTTACATACTCCTATATTTAAATCTGTGAAAACGATGGCGTAAATGGTTTCTTAATTAACCACAGAGGTCACTAAGAGAAAATCACAAAGGCCACAGAGACCTGTTAAAGCATACCAATGAATTTTTAGACTATTTAATATTTGTGTGCTTTGTGTTCAAATCCCCGAAAATCTCAGTGCTCTTTGTGGTTAAAAATAATTACTTCACCAATTGTTCATATAATCGCGTAAGTGAATCATCACCATCCAAACAAAAGCCGGGGTGCACTTTGGAGGTTTGTACCACTGTGCTGCGGGTGGCGGTTAACCAGCGGAAACGTGATGCTGCATCCAATTCACCAATTGGGCCAGAATCTTTACCTCCTTCAGCAATGCGCTGAAACGATAGCAGGTTTTCTTCCAGTGCTTCAATATCCAGGTCATAAGATAAAGCTTGCAGGCGTTCGCGGTCTACATGGTACATCATTTTCAGATATTTCTGTTTGCTGCATAGCAGGATGACCCCAACGTTTAGGAATTCCTCGCGTTCTACCCTTGGCACCACGCGGATAACGGCATACTCAAATAAGTGTCTGTCTTGCATTTTGTGCTTCGGTTACAAAAATATTTGAGTTAGCTAATCGGGTATTCAGGAATTTGGTGTAGATCTGTCGCTGCTCATCTTCTGTTCCAAAAGAGCGGTCGGTAAGCCAGGTATCGGGTATCAGGTCAACAACAGATTGTATAAATTCCGGCGTCAATAATGCTTTAAATTGTTCGTCAATAGCATTCAGTTCGCTTGCTTTGCGCAGCAATACGTGGTCTTTAATTTGAATGAACGGGCGTTTGGCCTGCTCTTCCCAGTTCTCCATACTGTGGTGAAAATACAGGGCCGCACCATGGTCTATCAGCCAAAGTTCGCGGTTAAATATCAGCATATTGGTGTTACGGGCGGTGCGGTCTACATTCATCAGCAGGGCATCCATCCAAACTATTTTGGAAGCCATTTCTGTAGTTACAAAAGTAACGGTAGGGTCGAAAGTGATACTTCCCGAAAGGTAATGCAATGCCAGGTTAAGGCCTACGCTAAATTTGAGCAGGTCCTGAATCTCTTCGTCAGGTTCGGTACGGCCAAATGCTTCATCGAGGTTGGCGAATACCAGCTCGGGTACTTTAAAGCCCAGTTTACGGGCGATCTCGGCGCCGATCAGGTCGGCAATAAGCGCTTTTGGCCCCTGCCCGGCACCGCGAAATTTGAGGACATACAAGAAGCCATCGTCAGCTTCGGCAATGGCCGGCAACGAGCCTCCCTCTCGCAATGGTGTAACATAGCGGGTAACGTTAACGGTGCGTAATTGGGGTACGGTATTAGCCATGGTTGTATGGGGCTAATATAGGGAATTATCGTGTAGCTGATAAATGGCCCGTTTTGGAAATACAGACTATTGTTTTAAATTTAACTCACTTATTGCACATGGGAATAATTATCGCATTTATTTTTGCCAAGATTGGGGCACATCGCGTAATTGGCGGGTTCACAAGTTTCATGTTATGCCTATTTATTTTTCCTGTTGGGTTTTATCTTGTTCTAAACTCCAGAAGAATGGATGATAAGGAAGCTGATGGGGCTTTACTTAAAGAGTTTGCCAAACCTTATAAGGCTCGTCGGCTATTTTAATTACCCCGTCCTGGTTTATTATCATCCGCTACTAACAATTTATCACAAATAAAACAAAATAATGTATTTAACTATTTACCTAAAAAACTGTTGATATGCCTAAGTGGTTAAAGCTTTCCCTGAAAATATTTGCCGGCCTGGTGTTGCTGGTAGTGCTGATACTGGTTGGCACTACCTTATACATAACCTTCAATAAAGCCAAAGTGCTTAAGATGGTGAACGAACAGCTCGATAAAAGCGTGGACGGCACCCTGGTTATCGGCGATATAAAGCCAAATTTTTTCCGTGGTTTCCCAGAGGTATCACTTACACTGCAGAACGTAGTGATCCGCGATAAACAGTATGACAGGCACAAGCATACACTTCTTAACGCCAAAGATTTTAATGTATCTATCAACACCGTGGCCCTTTTCAAGGGGACAATTGATATCAACTATATCGATATCCGCAACGCCGCTATCGACTTATTTACCGATAGCACAGGCTACAGCAACACTGCGGTTTTCAAAAAAGACCATAAACAGGTAAAGGATAACCCGTCGGAAAGTAGTTCGTCTACCCAGTTAAAAAGGTTTACGCTTAACAACGTAACGTTTACCGTTGACGACCGCAAGGCCAACAAGCTTTTTAATTTTGGGGTGAATGACCTGCGCGGCAAAATGCAATACCCGGATAGCGGTTGGCGTGCAGATTTCCACCTGGATGTGCTGGCAAAAAGTATGGCCTTTGATAGCCGCCGAGGCAGTTTTATTAAAAATCAAAAGCTGGAGGGCGACTTTGTAGCAGGCTATAACGAAAAGAGCGGAAAGGTAAATGTATCGGTGCTACCGCTTAATATTGGCGAAACCCCTTTTAAAATTAACGCTGTTTTTGCTACTAAAGATAAACCATCTGCAAACTTTGCCATCAACATTGTTGCCGACCAGATCTTATGGCGACGGGCATCCGGTTTACTTGCACCCAACATCACCATGGTTTTAAACCGCTTTGATATTAGTAAACCTATGGATGTTACCTGTAACATTGCAGGCAGTTTTGGTGGCGGCGATGGCGGGCCTAAATTATATGTTACCGCTAAAGTTAAGGATAGTAAGATAACCGTACCCGGTGGCGAACTGGATAATTGCAGTTTCAACGGGATCTTTACCAATAACTATGTAAAGGATAAGGGTTATGGCGATGATAATTCGGCCATCAAACTTATTGGTATGAAGGGTACCTACAAACATTTGCCGTTTAATATTGATACGGGCAGCATCATCAATCTTATAAAACCTATCGCCACTGGTAACTTCCGGTCGAATTTCCCTGCGGCAGATCTGAACTATCTGTTAGAAGATAACGTGGCTAAATTTGCCAATGGCGAGGCGGATATGAAGCTTTACTATACAGCCGATGTGGTAAATTATAAAATAAACAAGCCGATCATAAAAGGGTCGATAGTGCTGCGTAATACGAATATCCACTATATACCGCGTAACCTTAAACTAACTAATTCTTCCATATCGCTCAAATTTGTTGGGGATGACCTGATACTAAATAATATCCGCCTGCAAAGCGGCCGCAGTATTGTTACGATGGAAGGGAGGATAAGGAATTTCCTGAACCTGTACTATAACTCGCCCGAGAAGATCTTGTTGACCTGGCAGATCCGCAGTCCGCAATTATACCTTGGCGAATTTTTGGGTTTTTTAGCCCAGCGTACGCAGGCACCTGCAACTAAAAGCAGGGCAAACAGTGGTAACATTGTAGACCAGCTGAGTAACGTGCTTGAAAAAGGCAAGGCAGAAATGCATATGAAGGTTGCCAAGGTTTACTACAAAAAATTCCTGGCTACGGATGCTACAGCCGACTTGCTGACTACAGATAACGGCGTCATCATCCAAAATATTGGGGTTAAACATGCCGGTGGTTTTTTAAAGATGAATGGTAAAATGATGC
Source organism: Mucilaginibacter sp. 5C4 (assembly GCF_034345625.1). Lineage (NCBI taxonomy): Bacteria > Pseudomonadati > Bacteroidota > Sphingobacteriia > Sphingobacteriales > Sphingobacteriaceae > Mucilaginibacter > Mucilaginibacter sp. 5C4. The sequence goes on from NZ_CP133775.1 coordinate 1,237,805, forward strand.
AGGGAAAATCGCTTAATAACTTTGCCGTAAACACGGTGGTAAGCAATGTAAACATGCGCGAGTTTTTCGACGCGTTCAATAACTTTGGGTTAAAGGATTTTACCGCCGAGAATCTAAAAGGCTTTTTGTCTGCCAAAACCAGTATAACCGGAGGCATTACCGATGCGGGTAACCTCGTGCCAAATTCCATCAATGGTAATTTAGACTTGAGCCTGCGTAATGCCGCGTTGATAGACTTTAAACCGCTTGTAAGTGTGGGTAAGTTCGCGTTCCCATTCCGGAACCTTAAAAATATCAGCATCCCAAAATTGGATGGTCACTTTTTGGTAAAAGGGAATATGATCACCATAAAACCGCTGCAAATAAGCAGTAGTGTATTAAATGCTGATGTGGAAGGCGTTTACGGATTGACTAAAGGCACCGATATTGCACTGGATGTGCCACTGAGAAACCCGGGCAAAGACAGCACCATAACCGATAAGGAAGAACTTGCCAAAAAGCGCTTCCAGGGAATTGTACTCCATGTACGCGCGCACGAAGAAGGCGGTAAGATGAAGATAGGGTGGAATAAGAATCATAAATAAACAAAATAAAGGCCGCGATCACCGGGGCCTTTATTTTTACAATATCTTTTTACAGGTTGCAACCAATATACCCTTGTCATATATAAGCAGGTTGCCTTTCTTATCAACTTTATAACTTTCATTGGGGCGTTCAACACTTACATAACCTTCGCCTTCTTTTCTTATTTCGGATGCTGATGCGGTGATAGGCGGGGTATCGTTCAATTTTAGGTCAGTCCCTACAAAGGTAATAGCCTGTATGTACACTTTGTGGCCGCTGCTTACTACCTCGTAAGCAATACTTTCGCCTTTGTCTGTTTTAATACTTTCATCATGCCATGCACCAACTAATTTCCCAGTATCAATAGCGGTAGGGGCCGCAGGGGCAACCGGTGCTTTGGCAATGGTATCAGTTATAGGGGCTTTATCTTTTTTGGCTGATGTGTCGCATGATGCGAAGGCTAATGAAATGATGGCAATCATCGCCAACCGGCTAAAGTTTTTGTACATAGTGCATTGTTTGAAAAAGCCGAAGATACTAAATAGGTATTTAGCTAATCTTCGGCACAATGTCAGTTTATCAATTTTTGTCTACAAATTTCAGGTTTCCTGCGTTATAGCGGTCGCCCGTGTTTGGGTATTTCTTAAGCAGGGCATCAATATCATTTAAAGTATTAGCGCTTAATTCCACGTCAACACTACCTGCGTTCTCCTGCAAATATTTACGTTTTTTGGTGCCGGGGATAGGAATGATGTTATCGCCCTGGTTCAATACCCAGGCAATGGCCAGTTGTGCAGGTGTTGCGTTAATGCCTCCCGCTATGGCTGCAAAACCATCAGCAAGTTGGTTGTTATTATCAGCATGCCCTTCCTGGTAGCGGGGCAGCGTTTTGCGGAAATCGCCTTCTTTCAGTTCGGTTAAGTCGAGCTTGTTGGTCATTAAACCACGCGCAAGCGGGCTAAACGGAATGAACGAGATACCCAGTTCTTTAGTCACCGGTAATATCTCTGCTTCTACATCACGGGTTAATAACGAATACTCGCTTTGCAGCGCGCTGATAGGGTGTACGGCATGTGCCCGGCGGATGCTGTTTGCAGATGCTTCTGATAGGCCAAGGTATTTTACTTTACCTTCTTTCACCAACTCGGCCATTGCGCCAACGGTTTCTTCAATAGGGATATCGGGGTCTACACGGTGTGCGTAATACAGGTCGATCACGTCGATCTGCAGGCGTTGTAAACTTGCTTCAACCGCTTTTTTAATATAGGCCGGCGAACCGTCAAAGCCCGAAAGCTTCCCGGTGCCATCAGCAGTAAAACCAAATTTTGTAGCGATAAAGATCTTATCGCGGTTAGGTTTTAATACCTGCGAGATCAGTTTTTCGTTTTGGCCGCTGCCGTAAACATCGGCAGTGTCCCAAAAGTTAATGCCAAGTTCAATGGCTTTGTTTAAAGTGGCAATAGATTCGGCGTCATCAGGTTCGCCGTAGGCGTGGCTCATGCCCATGCAGCCTAAGCCAACGGCAGATAGCTGTACATCGGTATTGCCTAAAGTTCTGTATTTCATAGTATGTGGTATAAATGTTTTATGAAGGTACGGGGAAAATGGTCGTAAGGAACAGATTTATCGTCGACCCCGTTAATATTTCAATATCCTGACAGTAGCGCACAAAAAAGAAGCCAAGAATGAGATCGGTCAAAATCGGCGCCGAACCAATATTTCTATGAAATTAAAATACTTACAACCAATTGCTATTATTATAATTAATAAGTAAATATTGGCCAATTGTAGCACAGTTGTTGTAACTAATGGAATGTAAAACTTCAATAAACATCTACCAAAAATGAAAATCAAATCAATTACCTATGTAGCGCTATTCTGTATGATGGGTGCCGCAGCGTGTACCGGCAGCGGGTCAAAAACCGCCGGGAATAGCACCGCTAAAGATTCTAACCTGGCACCTGCCGATACCGCTAAGTCAATGGCCTTAAAACCAAAAGGCGCGGCACCTGCCTGGGCGCCAGATATTAAACCCGAAATGCAGGCCGTTATCGAAAAACTGGTAAGCTATGGCGATAAACCCATCCCTGAGTTAACCGCGGTAGAAGCCCGTAAAAACCACACCCCAACAGACGCGATTATGGACCTGATGAAAGAAAACAACATCCCAAAACCGGTATTTAATGTAGATACCATGGGTAAAGAGATTCCGGTTGAAGGTGGCAGCATCCACGCACGTATTTATATGCCTAAAACAGGCAAAGCATCATACCCGGTAATTGTATATTACCATGGTGGCGGTTTTGTAATAGCTGATTTGGATGTTTACGGTGCATCTGCCAATGTACTGGCCGATAAAACAGATGCTATTGTAGTATCGGTAGCTTACCGTTTAGCCCCCGAGCATAAATTCCCTACCGCGCATAACGATGCTTTTGCGGCCTATAAATGGGTTTTGGCAAACGCCGCAAGCATGAAAGGCGATGCTAAAAAGATAGCCGTAGTTGGCGAAAGTGCCGGTGGTAACCTGGCTATCAATACCGCTATTAAAGCCCGAGATAGCAAAATTATGGTGCCTACAGCGATAGTAGCTGTATACCCGGTTGCAGGTGTTGACATGACTACTGCATCATACGTAAAAAATGCTGCCGCGAAACCATTGGATAAACCAATGATGATGTGGTTTGTGAAAAATTACCTGAACAATATGGCAGAGGGTAAAGACCCACGCATCAACCTAATTGCCGCAAACCTTAAAGGCCTGCCGCCAACTACTGTAATTACCGACGAGATAGACCCGTTGCAAAGCGAAGGCATGACTTTGGTTGAGAAACTAAAAGCTGCCGGTGTAACTGTAGACAGTAAAAACTGGAATGGCGTAACCCACGAGTTTTTTGGGATGGGTGCTGTTGTGCCACAAGCTAAAGAAGCAGAAATGTATGCTGTTGATCAGCTTAAAAAAGCTTTCGGGATGTAATGTTCCGGCTGGTCTTATAATGAGGACGGCTACCCGAAAGGGTGGCCGTTTTTTGTTGAAGCCATCCGTCATGCCGAACTTGTTTCGGCATCTCAGATGCGAAGTCTCAAGGCGGCTACCATTCTGATGAGATGCCGAAACAAGTTCGGCATGAAGTTTAATTTGTTGAAGCATGGTGACTAAATATTGTCACTTCTTTTATCATCATAAAAACAGATATTTGATGTGCTAACCAAATAAGCTGCCAATTATGAAGTTCCGCATCCTGTTAACAGCACTGATATTTGCCTGCATTATAAATTCATCGGCACAAACCAAACGCCTTACTTATTGTAACCCGCTTAATTTAGATTATGGCTATACGCCCTTCGAGAATTTTGCTGCCTGGGGTAAGCACCGCGCCACTGCCGACCCAACCATGGCGTTATTTAAAGGTAATTATTACCTGTTTAGCACCAATCAGTTCGGTTACTGGTGGAGCAGCGATATGCTGAACTGGAAGTTTGTATCGCGCAAGTTTGTGAGGCCCTATAATGAGGTAAAAGGGGATGAGCTTTGCGCGCCCGGCACATTGGTTTTGGGCGATACGCTGCTGGTGATCGGCTCTACTTATAATAAAGATTTTACGTTGTGGATGAGCACCGACCCAACCCACGATACCTGGAAAGCCGCCAAAGATTATTTTAAAGTTGGCGCCTGGGACCCGGGATTGTTTGCCGATGATGATGGCCGCGTTTACATCTACCATGGCAGCAGCAACACCCTGCCTATGTACGGGCAGGAGATAGACCGCAAAACATTTGAACCCATCGGCCCCAAAAAGGAAATGATAAAACTGGACTGGAAAGAGCATGGCTGGGAACGTTTCGGCGAGAATAATGATAACGTTTTCCTGACCGGGTTTATGGAAGGCGGCTGGATGAACAAACATAACGGCAAATATTACCTGCAATATGCTGCACCCGGCACCGAAGGCCGTGGTTATGGCGACGGCGTTTACGTTGGCGATAAACCACTTGGTACGTTTACCTATCAAAAGCATAACCCCTTTAGTTACAAACCAGGCGGCTTTGCAAAAGGAGCGGGGCATGGCGCAACCTGGGCAGATAAGTTTGGTAACTATTGGCACATCAGCACCATGGTGATAGATGTGAAGAACAACTTTGAACGCCGCATAGGTTTTTGGCCGGCCGGCTTTGATAAGGATGGCGTGCTGTATGCCAACACCGCTTATGGCGATTACCCGCATTATTTATCGGCAGGTAAGGAAGATCACCTAAAAAGTAATTTTACTGGCTGGATGCTGCTGAACTATAATAAGCCGGTGCAGGTATCGTCAACCCTTGGCGCTTATGTGCCAAACCTTGCGGTTGATGAAGATATTAAAACTTACTGGAGCGCTAAAACAGGCAACAAAGGGGAATGGCTAAAAACAGACCTGGGCGATGTAAGTACCATCAAAGCTATCCAGTTAAACTACGCCGATCAGGATGCAACCTTTATGGGGAAATCATTGGGCGTATATCACCAGTATGTGATCAGGTCATCCATCGATGGTAAAACCTGGAAAACATTGGTAGATAAAAGCAGGAACAAAACTGACGTGCCGCATGATTATATCGAACTGAAAACCGCGGTTAAAGCCCGTTATTTAAAGATCACTAACCTGCATATGCCAACAGGTAAGTTTGCTTTATCTGGCTTTAGGGTATTTGGAAAAGGGGAAGGTGCCGTGCCGGATACGGTTAAAAACCTTATTGTTTTACGTGGCGATGCCGAGCGCCGCAACTCCTGGCTCCGCTGGCGCCAAACCGACGGCGCGGTAGGTTACACCATTTATATGGGCACCGAACCGGATAAACTGTACAACAATATTATGGTGTATAACGTAAACGAGTACTACTTTAACGGCATGGAAAAAGGCCTGCCGTATTATTTCCAGATAGAGGCATTTAACGAGAATGGGATAAGTAAAAGGACGAAGGTGATGAAGGTGGAGTAAGGAATTTACAAAAACGCGTCATTGCGAGATTGCTTTGTCGCTATCGCTCCGCGCAATGACGTGTTGGCAATATTGGCTTAAAAATTGCGCTTTATATCAAACTGATCTGTATGCTTAAACTATTATCTGCCGTTGCTTTCATAATTGTCTTAAATCTGTCGGCCAAAGCCCAAACTCAGGACAGCACACTCAAACCATCGCCTGTTAAGACCTTGAGCGATATACAATACAACGCGTTAATAAAAGGGAACGACCTGTACGAGATGGACAAGGTGGCCAACCAAAACAATTATCCGTCATCAGAAAAAGCTTTAAAGTTTAAAAAGGAGATGGATCTTAGTGCGGCGCAGGTTGCATCTTTAACTAAGATAAACACGGAGCTAAAGCGTAAGAAAATAGAAATGGGCAACTTTATTGTAACTAACGAAACCAAACTGGATGCCTTGTTCCGCGCTAAAAAGATCAACGAAAGCGACCTTATCTATTACACTAACCGCTATGGTTTATACCAGGGAGAGTTGCGGAATGCTATTTTAAACGCGGCGCTTAATACCTATTATTTACTGTCGCCGGGGCAGATAGCAAAGCTTAGCAAATTGAAATAATCATAATTAAAACAATATGCCGATGGATTTATTTAATTTAGCGGCCAATAAAATTGTATGAAGATTACATTTGATTTTGAAAAACCACTGGCAGAATTGCAGGGGCAGATAGAAAAAGTTAAGCAGGTTGAAGAAAAAAACAAGCTCGACATGTCGGCCACCGTTGCGGAATTAGAAGCCAAGATGGAAACCACCAAGAAAGAGATTTATGCCAACCTTACCGGCTGGCAAAAAGTACAGATATCCCGCCACCCCGAGCGCCCTTATACCCTGCAATATCTTGAGCTGATGTGCGATGATTTCATCGAGATGCATGGCGACCGTACAGTAGGTGATGATAAAGCGATCATAGGCGGTTTTGGGACGTTAAATGGTCAAACAGTGATGTTTATTGGTCACCAAAAAGGCCGTAATACCAAGGAGCGCCAGTTCCGTAATTTTGGTATGGCCAACCCCGAAGGTTACCGCAAAGCTTTAAGGCTGATGAAAATAGCCGAGAAGTTTGGCAAGCCCGTAGTTACCCTTATAGATACCCCCGGAGCGTTCCCCGGCCTTGAGGCTGAAGAGCGCGGGCAGGGCGAAGCTATTGCCCGTAACCTGCTGGAAATGTCCGTGTTAAAGGTGCCTATCATTTGCGTGGTAATTGGCGAAGGTGCATCAGGTGGTGCATTGGGTATAGGTATCGGTGATAAAGTAATGATGCTGGATAACTCGTGGTACTCAGTGATTTCGCCCGAGAATTGTTCTACCATCCTGTTCAAAACATGGGAGCAAAAAGAACGCGCTGCCGAAATGCTGAAGCTGACCTCGACAGAGATGCTGAAGAACAAGTTGATAGACGGTGTAATCAAAGAACCACTTGGCGGCGCGCACCAGGATCCGGTTGCTATGGCTGCAACGCTAAAGAAACAACTGATCAAAGACCTTAAAACCCTAACAGAACGCAACGTTGACGAATTAGTTACCGAACGGATCAACAAATTTTGCAACATGGGTGTTGTAGAAGAAGATTAATCTTTTAGGAAAAATATAATGGGAAAGCGGCTAAAAGGCCGCTTTTTTTGTTCTGTGTTCATCGAAAATGGAAATACGTTAAAGCTTTTATTATTGATAATGAGAGTGTTATGAAGTATTCATGGTGTTCACATAGTGAACGTGAACACTTGCCAGTCAATATTACGAGTGGGTAGTAAACAAGAAAAGCGGCGATGAGCCGCTTTTCTTGTTTCTAAAAATCTAAATTCTATTGTTGTGTTTTCATACCGCCAAACTTGGTGCCGTAGTCTTTCAACTGGGCGCTTATTTTAGCACTTAGCGCATCTTGTTTATAGGTTTTGGTTAGGTTAACCATGCCGTTTAGTAACGACAAGGACAGCTGCACATCGCGGGTGTTTAAGCTGCGATCACTTTTTTGATAAAGGATATAGCTGTAATTTAGTTGGTCTACTATGTAAGCATCAATTTGGTTAGCAAGCTTAAGGCCTAAAGTAGCATCACCCATACGGAACAGGCTTTCTGCCATGTAATACTTACGCACTGCCAATTCAGATGAGATGATTACAGCAGGCATTACATCTTCATATTTCTTCAACGCGTTTTTAGCCAGATCCTGGTGGCCTTCTTTTAAAAGGTTATCGGCAAGGGTAGCATACAAACGGGTTATTAGCGGATAAAACAGATTTAGCGATTCATGATCCAAGTAACGGGCATTTTTAAAGTTGCCGTATTTATACTTGTTGATCATGTTGTCATACATTTTCAACGTATTGCTATTTTCCTGCGCGGCAGCGGTTGTATCCGGCTTGTAAGGCATCAACCTGTAGGTTAAACCTTCGCTATACAGGTATTTATCAAGCCCAAGCATATTATCACTTGGTACGGTTGATGCAAAGTAAACCGGGCGTTTCCAGTTGTTATGTGCCAGGATATCCATCATAGCCAGGTTATCTTTAGTTACATATTTACCCGGGTAGGTCCAGTCCATTTCAGGTACTATCTGGTCTTTTTTATCGGCAGGCACGGTGCCGTATTTAACAACATCATCAGCATTAACCGTTAATTTAAAGTTTTTGCTTGGCAGATAATTAGCGCTTTCGCCGTTTTGGTACTGCACCATATTGTCTTTACTGTCTGATGTTATAAAGTCGAATACTTCCTTCAACTCTACATTGCCTGCAATTTTAGCGTCGTTGTAATAAATCACATCGCGGATGCCTGCTTTAAACTTATCATTAGGCATGCTGATAGGGAGTGGCGCCGAATTATTCATTTTGCCCTTCATCTGGCGGATATACCAATCCGTACCCAGTAAGCTTAAGTTCACAATACGCACATCCGGGCGAACGTTTTCAACCTCCTGGATATACCAAAGCGGGTAAGTATCGTTATCGGCGTATGTGAACAGGATAGCATTTGGCGCACACGAGTTTAAATAATCGTAAGCGATATCGTGTGGGGTAAGCTTGGTAGAGCGGTCGTGGTCATCCCATTCCTGGTTAGCCATAAGTGCTGGTGCAGCAAGCAAACATACAACTGTGGCAATTAGGGCGCTGGTTTTAGGATTGATCTTTTTGCTCAGTAAATCAGCGATAAATAATACGCCCAGTCCAATCCAAATCGCAAAGGCATAGAACGAACCTGCATACGCATAATCACGCTCACGTGGCTGTAGAGGGTCCTGATTAAGGTAAAGCACAATAGCTAAGCCTGTGAAGAAGAAAAGTATCACCACCACACCCGCATCGCGCTGGTTGCGTTGGAAATGATAAACCATCCCCAATAAACCTATAATTAGTGGCAAGAAATATAACCTATTGTATGATTTACTTAGCGTAACCGTGCTTGGGAGGTCTTTATTACCAAATCCGCTTAACCAGCTGCCATCGGCACCTTGGGCAGTTTGCCCGTCCATTTCGTTAGCGCGACCTACAAAGTTCCAAAGGAAATAGCGGGTGTACATCTGTGTAACCTGCCAGCTGGTAAAGAAACCGATATTGGTAGCCATGGTAGGGTGCTCCTCGGGCCCTAATTGCGACCACATTTTGTAAAACTCGGCATGGCCGGGTTTTTGGCTAAACATACGTGGAAAAAGGGTATTCCTATCGTAAATGGTGTTTAGTTTTTTACCGGCGATCTCGTATTCCTTTTCGCCGCGGCGGTATATTTTAGCGCCCTCTGTCTGGTCGGTAACTTGCGAATCGAAGTATTCGCCATATAATAAAGGCGTATCGCCATACTGGTCGCGGTTTAAATAGCTGTTTACAGCAAATGGGTCTTGAGGGTCGCTGTTATTAAGGTTGGTACCCGCTTTCGCGCGGATCACGATCATCACGAAAGAGCTGTAACCAAACAAGATGAAAGCAGCACATATCAATACACGATTAAGTGCAACACGCTTTTCGCGCACTTTTAAAACATATTCTAATAACGCTAAAATGGCTGCTGCGCCAATAAAGCCTATGATGCCCGCGCTAATGGTAAGCAGTGCAACAAAGCAAAATACGGCTATCCCTAAATAAGTTGTTGATGGTTTTATGGTATAATAGATACCTGATGCTAAAGTGCCGATCACTAATATAAAGAACACGATGGCACCGCTGCCGAAGCCCATGCCTAAGGTGTTTACAAATAGTAAATCGGAGAAGGCAGCGCCTTTAACCGTGAATTGTATAACGCCCCATAATATTAGTGCAACGGTTATTACACCTAAAACAAACGACCAGATAGTGCCTGAAGCGGTTACGTTTTTTGCCCTGCGGAAGTAAATAACCAACGCAATTGCCGGTATAACCAGCAAGTTTAGCAAGTGGATGCCTATTGATAAGCCCATTACATAGGCGATGAAAATAATCCATTTATCAGCACGGTCTTCATCGGCGTGGTTTTCCCATTTCAATATCGCCCAAAAAACAATTGCGGTACAAAGCGACGACTGCGCGTAAACCTCGCTCTCCACAGCCGAGAACCAGAAGGTATCAGACCAGGTATAAGCCAATGCACCCACCAAGCCTGCACCAATAATTTGGATGATGTTTGTTTGGGTGATCTCTTCGCCGGCTTTAACAACTAATTTTTTTGCCAATGCGGTTATCGTCCAAAATAAGAACAGGATAGTTGCACCACTGGCCAGGGCCGATGCCATGTTGGTGAAGTAGGCCACCTTCATGTTATTGCCCATGGATAGGAGCGAAAATACTTTACCTATCATGGTAAATAGGGGCGCACCGGGTTGGTGGGCCACCTGTAGGCGGTAAATACAAGCTATAAATTCGCCGCAATCCCAAAAGCTGGTAGAGGGTTCAAGCGTTAAAATGTAGGTTATTGATGCAATAATGCCGGCAGCCCAGCCAAAAATATTGTTGATCTTATTGTAGTTCATGCTGTTTATTACAAGCTAAATCAGGTTTAAGTAGCCGAAAATAAGAAAAACATTATGATGTTTCGGTTAAAAGAGGTAAACCTTAACACTTTTTAACGGATGATTTGGCTGTAAAAACAATTTCAAATACTTTTTTAAATTTTGCTTTTGAGTTTTGAAAAATCATCCTATATTTGCATTCCTTTTCGGGATGGATTACAAACCAAAGGAGATTGCCTGATAGTATAATGGTAGTACAACGGTTTTTGGTACCGTTTGTCTAGGTTCGAATCCTGGTCGGGCAACATAGAAATTTCGGATTTCGGATTTTTCATTTCGGATTTATTTCCAAGATAAAAATCGAAATCCGATTGTTTTTTATACGGGGTTGATGTACTGGGGACTGCCGGTTGAGGTGTTAACGCCGAGATCATAAATCGTAAATCCAAAAGAAAATGCCTTTACAGTTTAATACAGTTAAGCTATTTGCAGGATCAGGTTCTAAGGATCTGTCAGAACACATTGCTACATCATACGGGCAAGCGCTTGGCGATGTGGTTTTGTCGCGTTTTAGCGATGGCGAATTTCAACCGCATTTTAACGAAAGCATCCGTGGTTGCGATGTGTTTTTAATACAAAGCACACACCAGCCTACCGATAACCTGATGGAACTGCTAATGATGATTGATGCCGCACGCCGTGCATCTGCCCACTACATTATTGCAGTTATACCTTACTTCGGTTTGGCCCGCCAGGACAGGAAAGATAAGCCTCGTGTTGCCATAGGCTCAAAACTGGTGGCAAATTTATTAGTAGCCGCAGGTATCAACCGTATTATGACGATGGACCTGCACGCTGCACAGATCCAGGCATTTTTTGATGTACCGGTAGATCACTTAGATGCATCTATCATATTTGTACCTTATATAAAAAGCCTTGGTTTAGGTAATATAACCATTGCATCGCCGGATATGGGCGGCTCTTACAGGGCCCGTAGCTTTGCAAAGTTTTTTAATGCCGAAGTTGTTATTTGCGATAAACGCCGCAAGCGTGCAAATGAAATTGAAAGCATGACCATTATTGGAGATGTTACCAATCAGGACATTGTACTGATTGATGACATTTGCGATACGGCAGGTACGCTTGCAAAAGCAGCCGGCTTAATTATGGAGCGTGGTGCACGCAGCGTTCGCGCGGTATGTACACACCCGGTGTTATCCGGTAAGGCTTACGAAACTATCGAAAACTCTGCATTAACGGAATTGATAGTGACCGATACCATACCGTTGAAGCACAGCAGCCCTAAAATAAGGGTACTTACAACTGCCGACTTGTTTGCAAAAGCAATAAGCAATGTAAACGAGCATGGCTCGATAAGCCAGCTTTTTAAAGTAGACTAAAAATATCCATACCATGTTGGTATGGCTTTGAATAATAAATAATAATGAAATCATTTGCTATTAGCGGTTCTCCAAGAGAGAACGTAGGGAAAAGAGACGCTAAAGGACTGCGTTACCAAGGCTTAGTGCCAGCAGTACTTTACGGTGGTGCAACACAAACCCACTTTGCAGTGTCCGCAGCTGATTTGAGAGCCGTAGTTTACACTCCGGTTGTTCATTTCATCGACATTGAAGTTGCTGGTGTTAAATCACAAGCGATTATTAAAGATATGCAGTTCCATCCTTTAACTGAACAACTTATCCACATCGACTTTTTATTGTTAGATCAAAACAAGCCGGTAACTATCGAGATCCCTGTAAAATTAACAGGTACTTCTCCGGGCGTTAAAGTGGGTGGTAAATTAGTTCAAAAACTAAGGAAACTGCGTGTTAAAGCATTGCCAAAAGATCACTTAGATAACATCGAAGTGAGCATCGAAGACCTTGAGGTTGGTAAATCAGTAAAAGTTAACGAGATTAACTTGCCTAACCTTACTATCACTAATGCACAGGAAGATACAATTGTATCTGTAACCACTTCACGTGCTTTACGCCAGGCTGAACAAGAAGCAGGTAAAAAATAATTTGTGGTGATAACACCGATTATTGTATAATTACACCGATTACAGCGATAGGTTATCCTATCGCTGTTTTTGTTTAATTATATCGTTAAAAGAATTACAGGGTTAAAAATTAAGAGAGTAAACTATAAAAGCAACAGAGTTAAACCCATCGCTATTTTTGTATAATTGCGGTTGTAAAAGTTTCCCTTATTAAGGGCAGATGAAATATGAAGTATTTGATAGTAGGACTGGGAAATATTGGGCCTGAGTATGCGGATACAAGGCATAATATCGGCTTTATGGTGCTTAATGAAATGGCCACGCAGGAGAAATCAAAATTTTACACTATGCGCCTGGCTGCATATACAGAAGTATCTTATAAAGGCCGCACCTTGTCGCTTATCAAACCAACCACCTATATGAATCTTAGTGGCAAGGCCCTAAACCATTGGATGAAGGAGCTGAAGATCCCGATTGAGAATGTACTGGTTATTGTTGATGATATTGCCCTGCCATTAGGCACGCTGCGTTTAAAACCTAAAGGCAGTGCTGCCGGGCATAATGGTTTAAAACACATCGAAGCTACCTTGGGCAATAACGAATATGCGCGGCTGCGTTTTGGTGTGAGCGATAATTACCCTAAAGGCCGCCAGGTTGATTATGTGTTAAGCGGATTTGATGACGATGAAAAACCTGAGTTACCTGCCCTGATAGACCGCTCGATAGAAATGATAAAGAGCTTTGCTACTATTGGCACTGAGTTGACCATGACTAAATTCAATAAATAAGTTGTGAATACTAAGTTGTTATTAATAGGTATTGCTTTTGTAATAGTTGGGTTGCTAATGTATTTGGACGTTAGAAATAGAAGACCGGCTTCTGAAAAAACCAATTGGAATGGACAGCTATTACCACAATTTATTTAATTTTGGATTTCCGCAATTCTGAGTATAGTTGTTGGGCTGGTGTTTATTTTAAAATCACTTTAACAATTTATATCCTATGAAAGTTTACGGCATCACCAATTGCAATACGGTAAAAAAAGCACTCGACTGGCTTAAGGCCAATAATGTAACTTACGAGTTTCACGATTTTAAAAAACTTGGTGTTAGCGCCGAAAAACTGAATGAGTGGGATAGCAAGGCCGGCTACGAAAAGTTTATGAACAAGCAGGGCCTTACCTACAAACAGCTTGACCCGGCTGTTAAAGAGGGCATCAAAACCAAAGATGATGCTTTGGCTTTACTACAAAAAAAAACCAGCATGATCAAACGCCCGGTGATAGAGAATGGCGATTTCCTTTTTTTTGGTTTTGATGAAGCTGTGTATCAAAAAGAATTGTTAGCGTAGTAGCTTTTGCTAATTGCTTAACAATTAGCGTAATTTAATTATTACAGTTAACAAATGTCATAGTAGCTAATTCAATTATTACTATACTTGTCCTTGTTTTTACCAAATCATTAAAAAATTATGAAATTGAAACTAATTGCCGGGTTTACGCTGGCTTTTATGTCTGTTACGGGCATTAGCCAGGCACAGCAAGCCCCGGTGAGTAACTATAACTACCACGAAGCTTTTGCGCCGTTCTTTTACACCAAAAATGGTAACGAGTTCCGTGCGGCAGATGGCCAGCCCGGTGCAAAATACTGGCAAAATCGTGCCGACTACCAGCTATCGGCCACCCTTAACGATCAAAACAATGAGGTTACAGGTGCCGAAGTATTAACCTATACCAATAACAGCCCACAGAAACTGGATTTCTTGTGGATGCAGTTAGATCAAAACTTATTCAAACAAGATTCTCGCGGTACAGCTATTATCCCGCCAAGCGGAAGTCGTAACGGTGGCCGTGGTAACCTGGCTAACGCAGGTTACAATATCAAATCTGTTAAGATAGGCGATACACCGGTTAAGTTTTTAATAAACGATACCCGTATGCAGGTGTTTTTACCTACTGGCGTTAACCCAAACGGCGGCCAGATAAAACTGAATATTGAGTATTCATTTGTAGTGCCTGAGTATGGTTCTGACCGTACCGGGATCCAAAACACAAAAAATGGTAAGATCTACACTGTAGCACAATGGTACCCGCGTATGTATGTTTATGACGATATCATGGGCTGGAACACCTTGCCTTACACAGGCCCTGCCGAGTTTTATTTGGAGTATGGCGATTTCGACCTGAGCATTACTGCTCCTGCAAATCATATTGTAGTTGCATCAGGTGAATTACAAAACCCGCAGGATGTTTACACACCTGAGCAATTGAAGCGTTGGGCATTAGCCGAGAAAAGCGAGGAAACGGTGGTTATTCGTTCTGCAAGTGAAGTTACCGATGCGGCATCTCGCCCGGCGGGTAAAAAACAATTAACGTGGAAATTCAAGATCAAGAATGCCCGTGATGCATCATGGGGTTCATCAGCAGCCTTTATTATTGATGCTGCCAAAATGGACTTGCCAAGCGGTAAAAAATCGACAGCAATATCTGCCTACCCGGTTGAAAGCGATGGTAAAGATGCATGGGGCCGCTCTACTGAGTATGTAAAAAAATCTATTGAGTATAACTCGCAAAAATGGTTCGAATACCCTTATCCTGCTGCTACGGCTGTTGCCGGTGTAGTTGGTGGCATGGAGTACCCGGGTATTGTTTTCTGTAGCTGGAAAGCTAAAAAGGGTTCACTTTGGGGCGTTAATGATCACGAATTTGGCCATACCTGGTTCCCGATGATCGTTGGTTCTAACGAACGTTTATATGGCTGGATGGACGAAGGCTTTAATACTTTCATCAACACTTTAAGCACTGCCGATTTTAACAAAGGCGAGTACGCCGGTAAAAAACAGGACATGCAAAAAGTTGGTGCTTACTTAACCAGTTCGCAAATGGAGCCGGTAATGAGCTACCCTGAAAACTTAAGGGAAGAAAATACCGGCTGGATGTTATACTTTAAACCGAGCACAGGTTTAACCTTGCTGCGCGAGCAGATCTTAGGCCCTGAGCGTTTCGACTTCGCTTTCCGTACCTATGTAGCACGCTGGGCATTTAAACACCCCACGCCTGATGATTTCTTCCGTACGATGGAGAACGCAAGCGGCGAAACCCTGCAATGGTTCTGGAGAGGCTGGTATGTAAACAACTGGCGCCTGGATGTTGGCGTTCGCGATGTTAAATATGTAAGTGGTGATGCGTCAAAAGGGGCATTGATCACTTTAGATAACCTTGATAAACTGGTTATGCCGGCTACGCTGGAAATTAAGACCGTTAGTGGTAAAGTTGACCGTATTAAACTGCCTGTTGAAATTTGGGAACGCAACAGTACATTTATTGTTAGATACCCGTCTACAGAAGAAATACAATCTGTTACCTATGATCCTGACAAAGTATTGCCGGACTATAATTCGGACAATAATGTTTGGAAAAAGTAATAATAACAAAAAACCCGGTTTAGGCCGGGTTTTTTGTTGATTCGAAGTATTATAATCGAAACCTTTGCCCGGCAAAGCAGGTTTAACTGTTAGCTAACCCATCCGCCATGAAAAAACTATTGTCCCTTGCCATTTTATTAATTACCGCAGCAACATTTGCTAACGCCCAAACCATATTTAAAGGCACTGTATACGAGCATGGCACCAATAACCGCCTGCCGGATGTTTTTATAAAGGACATCACCAATAAACAGGTAAGCATTACAGATAAGAACGGGAACTTTGGCATCCGGGCCGCGGCGGGGCAAACGCTTATATTTAATTCGCCGGGATATATATCAGATACCTTGTACCTGGTTGATATGTTGCCTAAAAAGATAGAGCTTACCACATCAATGATATCATTAAGGGGAGTAAACATTACAGCTACCCGTACCGCATTTAACCCAAGGGAAGAATATCCCGAAGTTTACGAGAAAAGCAAGGTGTACGCTTTTTCGCCATCAACCTGGTTTAGCGACGAAGGTAAAAAGGCCCGCAGGTTAAAGCACTATTTTCAGCGCGAAGCCGAAGAGCGTAATATTGATGCAGCCTTTAGCCCGGCGTACGTAACCAGCCTGGTGCCTTTACGGGGTAACGATCTGGAGAACTTCATGACTATGTTTAGGCCAAACTATGCATTCCTTCGAAGTAATAACAGCGAATCTATGGTGGCTTATATCAACGATAGCTATAAAAAATTTATGGCTTTACCGGCAGATAAGAGAGCGCCGCAATCGCTTAAACAATAAGGGTTAAATCGGCGTAAAAAAATATAAAATATTGTATTTCAGAATTAAAAGTAATTTCCTACCTTTGACCTCCCTGAAAGGAGGTATTTGGAATTATGATCATTATTAACGTAAAAGACGGCGAATCATTAGACAAAGCATTAAAACGCTTTAAAAAGAAATTTGAAAAAACGGGTGTTTTAAGAGAACTGCGCAGTCGCCAGGCTTTCGAGAAAAAATCAATTACCCGCAGGCATGAAATTAAACATGCTATCTACAAGCAAAACATGAATTTAGAAACTACTGTTTAATTCTTCTTCGAAAAGAATTTACAGATTTTCTTGTCACTATAAAAAAACTATTTGTACATTCAATTTATTGGGTGTCCAAATAGTTTTTATGTTTTCAGATAAGTTCATACAGTACATCAGTTTTGAGAAGAGGTACTCGCCCCATACTGTATTAGCTTACAAAAGCGACCTGGAACAGTTCGTGCTTTTTTTGAACCCGCCCAACGCCATACCACAGGTTACCCACCCATCAGAAATTACCCATCACGATATTCGCAATTGGATGGTTGCCCTAATGGATAATAAACTATTAGCCCGTTCTGTTAATCGCAAAATTGCCACGCTGCGCAAATACTTTAAATTTTTATTGCAGGAGGGAGAGGTTACAATCAACCCAACATCGCGCATTACTGCGCCCAAATCACCCAAGAACCTGCCAACCGTTGTTGACGCCGATAAACTTACCGGCATGTTAGATGGCCGGATGGACGCAGCAGGTGACGATCCTATTTTTTCAAACGACTTTCCCGGCCTGCGCGATAAACTGGTTATTGAAATGCTTTTTGGCACCGGCATGCGCCTGGCCGAAATTACGGGCATAAAAGATGAAGATATAAATTGGTACGAAAGCACTGTTAAAGTTTTAGGTAAACGCAACAAACAGAGGATAATACCCCTAAATAACGAACTTATACAACTGTTAAAGCGTTATGCAGAGGCGAAAAAAGGTGAAAATTTTAATAACAATTCCTTAATGTTACTCGTTACAAATAAAGGAGCAAGCGCATATTCGAAGCTTATATATTTAATAGTACAAAAGTACTTGTCGCATATATCAACCCAGGATAAACGCAGCCCCCACGTGTTAAGGCATACGTTTGCAACCAGCCTGTTAAATAATGGTGCCGATTTAAACGCGATAAAGGAGTTGTTGGGCCATGCTAACCTTAGCGCAACGCAAATTTATACGCACAATTCAGTAGAACGACTTAAATCTATTTATAAACAAGCCCATCCAAAGGCATAAAAAGGAGGAAAAATGAAAATTACCGTGCAATCTATTCACTTTAGTGCAGACCAGAAATTGTTGGATTTTATTCAGAAGAAGGTAGATAAGCTGGAAACCTTTTTTGATCACATCATAAGTGGTGAAGTATATTTAAAATTAGAGAATGTAGAGGATGAGGCAAACAAGATAAGCGAGATCAAAATTTTGCTGCCGGGAAACCAGATTTTTGCAAAAGAAAAGTGCAAAACGTTTGAAGAGGCTACCGATCTGGTGGTTGAGAGCCTTCGCAAACAGATAGAAAAGCATAAAACAAAAAAATCTATAGCTGCCGAAGCTGCTAAAAAAGCAGCACTTATTGCGGAAGAGGATGATTTTTAAGCATATATGAGCGCTGATTTGTAGCGCAGATCGGCAGGTTTAAAGCCTGCCGATTTTTTTTGCAAAAATATTTTGTACAGCTCTATTTTTTTGTAGATTTGCAATCCCTTTCAGAGAGGCCTTAACCGCCACTGTGTTTATTGAAAGGGTGGTTCTTTAAATAGAAAAAAATAGCGCAATATTAATTGCAGTCAAATATCCGAAAGGCCCGAAACGGTAAATAGGTAATGGCAACAATTTAAGCCTCCTTAGCTCAGCTGGTAGAGCGACTGACTTGTAATCAGTAGGTCATTGGTTCGATCCCGATAGGAGGCTCTGTTTATTTCGGAAATGGTATGCTTAGCTTCCAATTAGGCATAACAGATCCGAAATCAACAATGGGGGGATACCAGAGCGGTCAAATGGGGCGGACTGTAAATCCGCTGCTTCGGCTACGAAGGTTCGAATCCTTCTCCCCCCACATTTTTGAGTTAGCAGTTTATAGTTGGCAGTTGGCAATAAGCCTTTTGAAAACGATAAGCTGCTAACTTGATTATAAAGGTTTTCGGAAAACGCAATATCGGCCAGGCATAAAGCCAACTGAAAACTGCCAACCGCAAACTAATAAGCGGAAGTAGCTCAGTTGGTAGAGCGATAGCCTTCCAAGCTATAGGTCGAGAGTTCGAACCTCTTCTTCCGCTCTAAATGAACTAATACAAGCCGACGTAGCTCAGGGGTAGAGCACTTCCTTGGTAAGGAAGAGGTCATGGGTTCAAATCCCATTGTTGGCTCATAATTTTAATAGATTATAATTTTTAAGAATAAATTAACCTACAAACAAATATAAATCATGGCAAAAGAAAAATTTGACCGCAGCAAACCGCACTTAAACATCGGTACAATCGGTCACGTTGACCACGGCAAAACAACTTTAACTGCAGCTATAACTAAAGTGTTATCTGACGCAGGTTTATCAGAAGCTCGTTCATTTGAGTCAATTGACTCGGCTCCTGAAGAAAAAGAACGTGGTATAACTATCAACACAGCGCACGTTGAGTACTCAACTGCAAACCGTCACTACGCTCACGTTGACTGTCCAGGTCACGCGGATTATGTGAAAAACATGGTTACTGGTGCGGCTCAGATGGACGGTGCAATTATTGTTGTTGCTGCTACAGATGGTCCTATGCCTCAAACCCGCGAGCACATCCTTTTGGCTCGTCAGGTAGGTGTACCTTCATTGGTTGTATTCATGAATAAAGTGGATATGGTTGATGATCCAGAATTATTAGAATTAGTTGAAATGGAAATTCGTGAATTATTGTCATTCTACGATTTCCCTGGCGATGATATCCCTGTTATCCAAGGTTCAGCATTAGGCGGTCTTAACGGCGATGCTAAATGGGTAGGTAAAATTATGGAGTTGATGGATGCTGTAGATAGCTACATTCCAATCCCTCCGCGTTTAACTGAGCTTCCTTTCTTGATGCCTGTTGAGGACGTATTCTCGATCACTGGTCGTGGTACTGTTGCAACCGGTCGTATCGAGCGTGGTATTATCAACTCTGGTGAGCAGGTTGACATCTTAGGTATGGGTGCTGAGAACTTAAAATCAACCGTAACTGGTGTTGAGATGTTCCGCAAGATCCTTGACCGTGGCGAAGCTGGTGACAACGTAGGTTTATTATTACGTGGTATTGAAAAAACCGATATCCGTCGTGGTATGGTTATTTGCAAACCAGGTTCTGTTAACCCACACACTGATTTCAAAGCAGAGGTTTACGTATTATCAAAAGCAGAAGGTGGCCGTCACACTCCATTCTTCAACAAATACCGTCCTCAATTCTATTTCCGTACAACTGACGTAACCGGTGAAATTTCATTGGCAGAAGGTGTAGAAATGGTTATGCCAGGTGATAACGTTACTATCACTGTAAAGCTAATCAACGCTATCGCTATGGAAAAAGGTCTACGTTTCGCTATCCGTGAGGGTGGTAGAACAGTAGGTGCTGGTCAGGTAACTGAAATATTAGCATAATTAAAATCTGCCTTTAGGCAGAGCAAACGGTTAATTTTTGTGTAAAGTACCGGGACTTTTGTCTCGGTACTTTATTCACAATAAGTAAATACAATAAATTTCTCCATTTTTGGAGATAGTATACACGGGAATAGTTCAACGGTAGAATAGAGGTCTCCAAAACCTTTGATCAGGGTTCGAATCCTTGTTCCCGTGCATAAGCAATTAATAAAATGGCAGGCGTAGCTGAATATATTAAAGAATCATACATCGAGTTGACCGAGAAAGTAACCTGGCCAACCTGGACAGAATTGCAAAACAGCGCCGTATTGGTGTTGATAGCTGCAATTATTATTGCTATGGTCATTTTTGGTATGGACCAGATCATTGGCTATTTGCTTAATCAGTTTTATACTTCACTAACCTAATTATATATAATAGATGAGTGATCAATTAAAGTGGTACGTAGTTAGGGCCATCAGTGGTAAAGAAAAAAAGGTAAAACAATATATAGACGCTGAAGTAAGCAGGTTAGGAATAACACACTTGGTACCCCAGGTGCTTATCCCTACTGAAAAGTATTACCAAATGCGCGATGGAAAGAAAATTGCTAAAGAACGCAATTATTTCCCGGGTTATGTATTGATGGAAGCCTCACTTGACGGCGAGCTGGAGCACATCATAAAAAATGTGAACAGTGTAATTGGTTTCTTAGGCGATAAGCAAGGTAATGCTATCCCTTTACGCCAGGCCGAAGTTAATCGTATTTTAGGTAAGGTTGATGAGATGAGCGCACAAGGCGAAACCATGAACGTACCATATTACGTTGGCGAAAACGTTAAAGTAATGGACGGTCCATTCAACGGTTTTAGCGGCGTAATAGAAGAGGTTAACGAAGAGAAAAAGAAATTAAAAGTAATGGTAAAGATATTCGGGCGCCGTACGCCGCTTGAATTGAATTACATGCAGGTAGAGAAAGAATAGTTTGGTGAGTAATGAATGGTTGATTAGTGAATAGTTGACCGAAACCTGACCAAAGCAGACACAATATTAAATACACAGAGCGTTTGATAATATAAGAGTGACAACTACTCACCACTCACAAAATCAACCACTCATAAAATCTTAAATGTTACTTAGCTTCCACTTACTAACATTGAGTTATAATTAAAACAAATCAAAATGGCAAAAGAAGTCGGTGCGATGGTAAAGCTACAAGTAAAGGGCGGCGCTGCAAATCCATCTCCTCCAATTGGCCCAGCATTGGGTGCAAAAGGTGTGAACATTATGGAGTTTTGCAAGCAGTTCAACGCACGTACCCAGGACAAACCTGGTAAAGTGTTACCTGTAGTTATTACTGTTTATGTCGACAAGTCTTTCGATTTTATCATCAAAACCCCTCCCGTTGCTATCCAACTTTTGGAAGTTACAGGCTTAAAAGGTGGTTCGGCTGAGCCTAACCGTAAAAAAGTTGCCAATGTAAATTGGGAACAGGTTGAGACCATAGCTAAAGATAAAATGACTGATTTGAATGCATTTACAGTAGAATCAGCCATGAGAATGGTGGCAGGTACTGCCCGCAGTATGGGGATAACCGTATCAGGTACGGCACCCTGGAATAATTAATTAATACAAATCAGTTTAAGACAGTGGCTAGATTAACAAAAAATCAAAAAGCGGCACTCTCCAAAATTGAGGCTAACAAAACGTATACGTTAGAAGCAGCGTCATCGCTGGTAAAGGAATTAACCAATACCAAATTTGACTCATCTGTAGATATCGATGTACGCTTAGGTGTTGACCCTCGTAAAGCCAATCAAATGGTACGTGGTATTGTAACATTGCCTCATGGAACCGGCAAAACTGTACGTGTGTTGGTGCTTTGTACTCCTGATAAGGAACAAGAAGCAAAAGATGCAGGTGCGGATTTCGTAGGTTTGGATGATTATATTGCCAAGATTGAAAGCGGATGGACTGATGTTGATATTATCATTACTATGCCAAGCGTTATGGCTAAGGTAGGTCGTTTGGGTCGTATATTAGGCCCGCGTAACCTTATGCCTAACCCTAAATCAGGAACAGTAACACCAGAAGTTGGTAAAGCTGTAACTGAGGTAAAAGGTGGTAAGATCGATTTCAAGGTTGATAAAACCGGTATCATTCACACTTCAATAGGAAAAGCATCTTTCACTGCTGAGAAAATTTACGAGAATGCATTAGAAGTATTGCAAACTATCTCTAAATTAAAACCATCAGCAGCAAAGGGCACATATTTTAAGAGCATACATATCTCTTCAACAATGTCGCCAGGAATCACAATTGAAACTAAATCAGTAGCGGGGATCTAATCATGAATAAAGAAGAAAAACACGACCTTGTTCTTGCCCTTGCTGATCAGATTAAAGAGTACGGTAATTTTTATATTACTGATACTGCTGATCTAACAGTTGTAAAAGTGAATAATATCCGTCGTCAATGTTTCGAGGCTGATATCATCATGCTTGTAGCAAAAAACAGCTTGATCAAAAAAGCTATGGAAGCTGCAGAAGGTGATTTTTCCCCGATATATGATGTATTAAAAGGTTCTTCATCAATCCTTTTCTCAAAATCAGCAACTGCCCCGGCAAAGTTGATCAAAGCTTTAAGGAAAAAAGGTGATAAACCGGTTTTAAAAGCAGCATACATTGATTCAGCGATATTTATTGGCGATAATCAATTAGATACTTTGACTAAATTGAAGTCAAAAGAACAATTGATCGGCGAGATAATAGGCTTACTACAATCACCAGCGAAAAACGTTATTTCTGCATTACAATCAGGCGGAAATATCCTTGCAGGTGTTGTAAAAACATTACAAGAAAGAGGTTAACAAACACCTTAAAGTTTGATATTAAACAAAAAGAATTAAGTAAAAAATAAAAAATAAAATGGCGGATTTAAAAGCGTTTGCTGAACAGTTGGTAAACTTGACAGTAAAGGAAGTAAACGAATTAGCTCAGATCTTGAAAGACGAGTATGGCATTGAGCCAGCTGCTGCAGCTGTTGCTGCTGCACCGGCTGCTGGTGGTGGCGATGACGCTCCTGCTGCTGCTGCTGAGCAAACTGCATTTGACGTGATCCTGAAAGAAGCAGGTGGTTCAAAATTAGCAGTTGTTAAATTAGTAAAAGACTTAACTGGCTTAGGTTTGAAAGAAGCTAAAGATTTAGTTGACAGTGCACCTAAAGAGGTAAAAACTGGCGTTACTAAAGAAGAAGCTCATTCTTTGAAATCTCAATTAGAAGAAGCTGGAGCAGTAGTTGAGGTTAAATAATTTAGCCTAACACCAAATAGCATCAGACTCCGATCATTTTTGGTCGGGGTCTATTGCCGTTTATACACATTAGATTTGAGACGTAAGATAAGAGATATGAGATCTTACGTAATTACAACAGGCTTTAAGCGATTGTCTCCAATCTAACGTCTAACATCTCATATCTGAAACACAGGTTTAATAAAATTAAATTATAACACCTTGGCAAACAATAATAACCAAAGAGTAAACTTTGCAACCAGCAGAAAGGTACTTGATTACCCCGATTTCCTGGATGTACAGTTACAATCTTTCCAGGAATTTTTTCAATTGGAAACCACGTCAGACAACCGCTACAAAGAGGGGTTGTTTAAAGTATTTGCCGAAAACTTTCCTATTTCAGATTCAAGGAACATCTTCGTTTTAGAGTTTCTTGATTATTTTATTGATCCGCCACGTTACGATATACGCGAGTGTATTGAGCGCGGGTTAACTTACAGCGTGCCATTAAAAGCAAAACTGCGCTTATCATGTAATGATGCCGAGCACGAAGATTTTGAAACAATTGTACAGGACGTGTACCTGGGAACTATCCCATACATGACGCCTAAAGGTACATTTGTTATCAATGGCGCCGAGCGTGTAATTGTATCACAATTACACCGTTCACCTGGTGTGTTCTTTGGCCAAAGCCGCCACACCAACGGTACAAAACTATACTCTGCCCGTGTTATACCTTTCAAAGGTTCATGGATAGAGTTTGCTACAGACGTTAATAACGTGATGTATGCCTACATTGACCGTAAAAAGAAATTCCCGGTTACTACGCTTCTACGTGCTATAGGCTACGATTCTGATAAAGACATCTTAGAATTGTTTGAGCTTGCAGACGAAGTTAAAGTAAGCAAATCTGGTCTGAAGAAATTCATTGGCCGTAAGCTTGCTGCAAGGGTGCTTAAAAAATGGGTAGAAGATTTCGTGGATGAGGATACCGGTGAAGTGGTATCTATCGACCGTAACGAGATCATCCTTGAGCGCGAAACCGTATTGGAAGACGATCACATCGATATGATCATTGATGCAGGTGTAAAAACCATCATCCTTAATAAGGAAGATGCTGCCACCAGCGGTGATTATACTATTATATATAACACGTTACAAAAAGATACTTCAAACTCTGAGAAGGAAGCGGTTGAACACATCTATCGCCAGTTACGTAACGCCGAACCACCTGATGAAGAAACAGCTCGTGGTATCATCGATCGTTTATTCTTCTCTGATAAAAGATACGATCTGGGCGATGTGGGCAGGTACCGCATCAACCGTAAATTAAAGTTGAATACTTCTGACGAAACAAAAGTATTAACTAAACAGGATATCATCGCGATTGTGAAATACCTGATCAAATTAATCAACTCAAAAGCTGAGGTGGATGATATTGATCACTTGTCAAACCGTCGTGTTCGTACCGTTGGTGAGCAACTTTACGCACAATTTGGTGTTGGTTTAGCGCGTATGGCCCGTACCATCCGCGAGCGTATGAACATTCGTGATAACGAGGTGTTCACACCAACCGACCTGATCAATGCACGTACACTATCATCTGTGATCAACTCGTTCTTCGGAACAAACCAGTTATCACAGTTTATGGACCAAACCAATCCACTGGCAGAGATCACGCATAAGCGTCGTCTGTCAGCCTTAGGCCCCGGCGGTCTGTCGCGTGAGCGTGCAGGTTTCGAGGTTCGTGACGTACACTACACCCACTACGGTAGGTTATGTACTATCGAAACTCCGGAAGGACCGAACATTGGTTTGATCTCATCACTTTGTGTACACGCCAAAATCAATAACTTAGGCTTTATCGAAACACCATACAAACGCGTTGTTGACGGTATTGTACAGGTTAACGAGCCGGTTATTTACCTATCTGCAGAAGATGAAGATGGTAAAACTATTGGCCAGGCTAACGCTTATTACGATGATAAAGGTGTTTTCGCTAACCCACGTGTTAAAGCACGTTTCGAAGGTGACTTCCCTATTATTGACCCGGATAAACTGGATCTGATGGACATCGCTCCAAACCAGATCACGTCAATCGCGGCTTCATTAATTCCGTTCCTGGAGCATGATGATGCTAACCGTGCCTTGATGGGATCCAACATGCAACGCCAGGCCGTACCATTGTTACGCCCCGAAGCGCCAATTGTAGGTACAGGTTTGGAAGGCCGTGTAGCAAAAGACTCTCGTACCCTTATCAACGCCGA
Source organism: Mucilaginibacter sp. 5C4 (assembly GCF_034345625.1). Classification (NCBI taxonomy): domain Bacteria; kingdom Pseudomonadati; phylum Bacteroidota; class Sphingobacteriia; order Sphingobacteriales; family Sphingobacteriaceae; genus Mucilaginibacter; species Mucilaginibacter sp. 5C4. The sequence goes on from NZ_CP133775.1 coordinate 1,263,735, forward strand.
AGGCGATGGTGTGGTTGAGTATGTTGATGCTAACGAGATCAAAATTAAATATGACCGTAATGATCTTGATCGTTTGATCTCTTTTGATGGCGATACCAGGAGCTACCTGTTAACTAAATTTAAAAAGACCAACCAGAGTACTACCATTAACTTGAAGCCTATTGTTAAGAAAGGCCAGCGGGTTACTAAAGGTGAAGTGCTTTGCGAGGGCTATGCAACCCAGAATGGTGAGCTTGCCTTAGGCCGTAACCTTAAAGTGGCATTCATGCCTTGGCAAGGTTACAACTTTGAGGATGCGATCGTAATATCTGAGCGTGTAGTATCTCAGGATATATTCACATCACTTCACGTTGAAGAATTTGAACTTGAAGTGCGTGATACAAAACGCGGCGAAGAGGAATTGACACCGGATATCCCTAACGTATCAGAAGAAGCTACCAAAGATCTTGACGAAGACGGTATTATCCGTGTTGGTGCCGAGGTTAAAGAAGGCGACATACTGATAGGTAAGATTACTCCAAAAGGTGAGTCAGACCCTTCTCCGGAAGAAAAATTGTTACGTGCCATCTTTGGTGATAAAGCAGGTGATGTTAAGGATGCATCTTTAAAAACTCCGCCTTCAATAGCGGGTGTTGTTATCGATACAAAATTATTCAGCCGTGCTAAAAAAACCACTAAAGCGGAAGAAAAAGCGCAGATTGAAAAACTTGATGCTAAACATGATAAAGCTGTAAAAGATCTTAAAAACACGCTAATTGAGAAGTTATTTGAGATTGTTAACGGTAAAACATCACAAGGTGTTTACAATGTTTACAAAGAGTTATTTGTAGCTAAAGGTGTTAAGTTCACTCAGAAAATTTTGTCTGAGCTTAGCTACGAAAGCATCAACCCAACAAAATGGACAACTGACGATGATAAGAACGACCAGATAAAAACTTTGCTTCACAACTATAACATTAAAGTGAACGAAGAACTGGGTGCTTACCGTCGCGATAAGTTTGCTATTAGCGTAGGTGATGAGCTTCCATCAGGTATTGTTCAAATGGCTAAAGTTTACATCGCTAAAAAGCGTAAGCTTAAAGTAGGTGATAAAATGGCGGGCCGCCACGGTAACAAAGGTATTGTTGCGCGTATTGTACGTGACGAGGACATGCCTTTCTTAGAAGATGGTACCCCGGTTGATATTGTGTTGAACCCACTGGGTGTACCTTCACGTATGAACCTTGGCCAGATCTACGAAACAGTATTAGGTTGGGCAGGTAAAGAGCTTGGCGTTAAATTCGCTACTCCTATTTTTGATGGTGCAAGCCATACCGAAGTAGAAGAGTGGGTTAAAAAGGCAAACTTACCGGAATCTGGCCGTACCTATTTATACAATGGTTTAACAGGCGACCGTTTTGACCAGCAAACAACTGTAGGTATTATCTACATGCTTAAACTGGGCCACATGGTTGACGATAAGATGCACGCGCGTTCTATCGGTCCATACTCATTAATTACACAACAGCCATTGGGTGGTAAAGCCCAGTTTGGTGGTCAGCGTTTTGGTGAGATGGAGGTTTGGGCACTTGAGGCATTTGGTGCATCAAACATACTGCAGGAAATATTAACTGTTAAATCGGATGATGTTGTTGGCCGTGCCAAAACTTATGAAGCTATTGTTAAAGGTGAAAACTTGCCTACGCCATCAGTACCGGAATCATTCAACGTATTGGTTCACGAATTAAGAGGTTTAGGTTTGGATATCACTTTAGAATAAAGGTTGTTGTAAAGTTGTAAGGTTTGAATGTTGAAAGGTTAACGCCAAAACATTCCAACCTTACAACATTTCAACTTTGCAACATTTCAACCTTTTCAACAACTAAAAAATCAAGTAGACTATGTCTTACAAAAAGGATAATAAAATTAAGAGTAATTTCACCACAATTACCATCAGTTTAGCTTCTCCGGAATCTATCCTTGAGCGTTCAAGCGGTGAGGTTTTAAAACCTGAGACCATTAACTACCGTACCTACAAACCCGAGCGTGACGGTTTGTTCTGCGAGCGTATTTTCGGTCCGGTTAAAGATTACGAATGTCACTGTGGTAAATACAAACGTATCCGTTACAAGGGTATAGTGTGTGACCGTTGTGGTGTTGAAGTAACTGAGAAAAAGGTACGCCGCGAGCGTATGGGCCACATCAACTTGGTGGTGCCTGTTGCGCACATCTGGTACTTCCGCTCGTTGCCAAATAAAATTGGTTACCTGTTGGGCTTACCTACAAAAAGGTTAGACCTTATCATTTACTACGAAAGATATGTAGTTATTCAGCCTGGTATTAAAGAATCTGACGGTATCTCTAAAATGGATTTCCTGACAGAAGAAGAATACCTGGATATATTGGATACTTTACCAAAAGAAAACCAATACCTGGATGATAAAGATCCACAAAAATTTGTGGCTAAAATGGGTGCCGAGGCATTAGAAGAATTGTTGCGCCGCATCAATTTGGATGAGCTTTCATACAACCTACGCCACCAGGCAGCTAACGAAACTTCACAACAACGTAAAAACGAAGCGTTAAAACGCTTACAGGTTGTTGAGGCTTTCCGTGGTGCGGCTACAAGGATAGAGAATAACCCATCTTGGATGATCGTTAAGATCGTACCGGTTATACCTCCAGAATTGCGCCCGTTAGTACCATTGGAAGGTGGCCGTTTCGCTACTTCCGACTTGAACGATTTATACCGCCGTGTAATTATCCGTAACAACCGTTTAAAACGTTTGATCGAGATTAAAGCACCGGAAGTTATATTACGTAACGAAAAACGTATGTTACAGGAAGCTGTAGATTCGTTATTTGACAACTCACGTAAAGTTAACGCGGTTAAAACTGAAGGTAACCGTGCCCTTAAATCACTTTCAGACATCCTGAAAGGTAAACAAGGCCGTTTCCGTCAAAACTTACTTGGTAAACGTGTGGATTACTCGGCACGTTCGGTAATTGTTGTAGGCCCTAACTTGAAACTGCACGAGTGTGGTTTGCCAAAAGATATGGCTGCTGAATTATTCAAACCATTTATCATTCGTAAGATGATAGAACGTGGTGTGGTTAAAACAGTAAAATCTGCAAAGAAAATTGTTGACCGTAAAGACCCATTAGTTTGGGATATTTTGGAAAACGTATTAAAAGGCCACCCTGTATTATTAAACCGTGCGCCTACGCTGCACAGGTTGGGTATCCAGGCTTTCCAACCAAAATTGGTAGAAGGTAAGGCTATACAATTGCACCCGTTAACCTGTACCGCCTTCAACGCGGATTTTGACGGTGACCAGATGGCTGTGCACGTACCACTTGGTAACGCAGCAATTTTGGAAGCCCAGGTATTAATGCTTGCATCACACAATATCTTAAACCCTGCTAACGGTACGCCTATTACAGTACCTTCGCAAGACATGGTGCTTGGTTTGTACTACATAACCAAAGGCCGTAAAACTGACGAAGGACGTGTTGTAAAAGGGCAAGACCTTACTTTCTATTCTTCCGAAGAGGTAATTATCGCTTACAACGAAAGAAAGATAGATTTGCACGCCTTTATCAAGGTTAAAGGAAAAATTAAAGACCTCGATGGTATCATCGTATCTAAAATAATTGAAACTACTGTAGGCCGTGTGTTATTTAACCAACACGTGCCCGAAGAAGTAGGTTACATTAATGAACTATTGACCAAAAAATCATTACGTGATATTATTGGCGAGGTTGTTAAAATAACCGGTATGGCACGCGCTGCCCAGTTCCTTGATGATATTAAGGAGTTAGGTTTCCGTATGGCATTCCAGGGTGGTTTATCATTTAACTTGAAGGATATTAATATCCCTGAAGAAAAAGTGACTTTAATTGCCCAGGCTTCTAAAGAAGTAGAAGATGTTATGGGTAACTATAACATGGGTTTTATCACCAACAACGAGCGTTACAACCAAATCATCGATATCTGGACACGTATCAATAACCGCTTAACCGCGAATGTGATGAACATCCTTTCGAATGATAACCAAGGGTTCAACTCGGTTTACATGATGCTTGACTCTGGTGCACGTGGTTCTAAAGAGCAGATCCGTCAGCTTGCAGGTATGCGTGGTTTGATGGCTAAGCCTCAAAAATCAGGTTCGGGTGGTGAGATCATCGAAAACCCGATCTTATCTAACTTTAAAGAAGGATTATCGGTATTAGAGTACTTCATCTCTACCCACGGTGCGCGTAAAGGTTTGGCGGATACAGCGTTAAAAACTGCGGATGCTGGTTACTTAACCCGTAGGTTGCATGATGTTGCACAAGACATGATCGTTGGTGAGGTTGATTGTGGTACCCTGCGTGGTATTTACACAACTGCATTAAAAGATAACGAGGATGTTGTTGAGCCTTTATACGACCGTATCTTAGGCCGTACTACACTACATGATGTACACGACCCTATCACTAACGAATTATTGATCAAAGCAGGTGAGGACATCACCGAAGAGATCGCTAAGAAAGTAGAGAACTCACCTTTAGAAGGTGTTGAGATACGTTCGGTATTAACATGCGAAAGCAAACGCGGTGTGTGTGCTTTATGTTATGGCCGTAACCTTGCAAGCGGTAAACGCGTGCAAATGGGCGAGGCTGTAGGTGTAATTGCTGCACAGTCAATCGGTGAGCCGGGTACACAGTTAACACTACGTACATTCCACGTGGGTGGTACCGCATCTAACATCGCGGCCGAGTCTCAGATCAACGCTAAATTTGATGGCGTAATTGAGTTTGAGAACGTACGTACAGTAGAATACAAAACAGAAGAAGGTATAGTTGACGTGGTATTGGGTCGTTCAGGCGAGTTCCGTATCATCGAGGCCGGTACAAATAAAGTAATTGTTACCAACAACATCCCGTACGGTTCATACCTGTATGTTAAGGATGGTGCTAACATTACCAAAGGCGACCGTATATGTTCATGGGATCCGTACAATGCGGTTATTATCTCTGAATTTGCCGGTATCACTACATTCGAGGCAGTATTGGAAGGTATCACATTCCGCGAGGAAAGTGATGAGCAGACTGGTCACCGCGAGAAAGTGATCATCGATACCAGGGATAAAACTAAAAACCCTGTTATACAGATAGCTGATACAAAAGGTAACATCATTAAAGGTTACAACATCCCGGTAGGTGCCCACATTTCTGTTGAAGAAGGTGAGAAACTACAAACCGGGCAAGTTATTGCCAAGATTCCTCGTTCAACCGGTAAAACGCGAGATATTACAGGTGGTTTGCCACGTGTAACCGAGTTATTCGAAGCACGTAACCCATCTAACCCGGCTGTAGTAACCGAGATTGATGGTGTGGTAACTTTAGGGGGTGTTAAACGTGGTAACCGCGAAATGACTATCGAAAGTAAAGACGGCCAGGTTAAAAAATACCTTGTGCCATTGTCTAAACACATCCTTGTACAGGATAACGACTTTGTTAAAGCTGGTATGCCATTGTCTGATGGTTCTATCTCTCCGGCAGATATCCTTGCAATTAAAGGCCCTGCTGCAGTACAAGAGTATCTTGTTAACGGTATCCAGGAAGTTTACCGCTTACAGGGTGTGAAAATTAACGATAAGCACTTTGAGGTGATCGTTCACCAGATGATGCAGAAGGTTGCCATTGAAGATGCCGGCGATACCCGTTTCCTTGAAAGGGAAGCAGTTGACAGCTGGGATTTCATGACCGAAAATGATGAGATGTTTGACAAGAAAGTTGTTGTTGAGCCGGGTGATTCAGCATCGTTAAAAGCTGGTCAGATCATATCATTGAGGAAACTAAGGGACGAAAACTCTATCTTGAGACGTAAAGATTTAGCTTTGGTTGAAGTTAGGGATGCTATTGCAGCAACTTCGAGCCCGATGTTACAAGGTATCACAAGAGCATCATTAGGTACCAAATCGTTCATTTCAGCGGCATCGTTCCAGGAAACTACCAAAGTACTGAACGAAGCAGCCATAGCAGGTAAGAAAGACTTAATGCTTGGCCTGAAAGAAAACGTTATTGTTGGTCACTTAATTCCGTCAGGAACCGGTTTACGCGAATACGAAAATATCCGTGTAGGTTCTCAGGAAGAGTTTGATCGCCTGATGGCTTCAAAAACTGAGGAAGTGGAAGCTTAATCAGATTTTTTTAAATACTTTTGCAAAGCCTTCTGTGAAAACGGGAGGCTTTGCTATTTTTATACCATTATGGAAGAACAAAGCGAAAACCAGATCAACATTGAGCTTACCGAAGAGGTAGCCGAAGGTGTATATGCCAACCTGGCCATTATAACCCATTCCAGTTCGGAGTTTGTGCTAGATTTTATCCGTGTAATGCCCGGTGTACCAAAGGCGAAAGTAAAATCGCGCATCATACTTACGCCCGAACACGCAAAACGTTTGTTAGCCGCTTTAGAAGATAATTTAGAAAAGTTTGAGGCCGCTAATGGTCGCATCAAAATCCAGAACGAACCAACTGGTTTCCCGATGAACTTTGGCGGAACAATGGGGCAGGCGTAGGACGGAAGTTAATGTATCATAGTTGATAGTTCATAGTGTTTTGAGCACTATTATGAGATGATTTATCGACTATTAATCCTATCCACAGGTGACCTACAGTTCGCGGTATCAATTTTTTACTATGAACTATGAACCATCAACTATTAACTAAAATGCATAAAGACGATAAAATATATATTGCCGGGCACCGGGGGATGGTGGGTTCTGCCATTATGCGGAAACTGCAGGCCGAGGGTTTTACAAACTTTGTAACCCGTACCTCAGCCGAACTCGACCTGCGCGACCAACCTGCTGTATGCGCTTTTTTTGAACAGGAAAAACCCGATTACGTTTTTTTGGCGGCAGCCAAAGTAGGGGGCATTGTTGCCAATAATACCTACCGTGCGGAGTTTTTATATGATAACCTGCAGATCCAAAATAACATCATTAATTCGGCCCATCTAAATAACGTCACAAAACTGATGTTTTTGGGCTCGAGCTGTATCTATCCAAAACTGGCGCCCCAACCCCTGCATGAAGATGCATTGTTAACTGGTTTACTTGAACCAACCAACGAGCCATACGCGATTGCCAAAATAGCCGGTATTAAAATGTGCGATGCCTACCGCGCGCAATACGGCAGTAACTTTATATCGGTTATGCCAACCAATTTATATGGGTACAACGATAACTATCATCCGCAAAATTCGCACGTGTTGCCGGCATTGATCCGCAGGTTTCATGAAGCTAAAGAGGCTGGCACGCCCGAGGTTGTTATTTGGGGAAGCGGCTCGCCGTTACGCGAGTTTTTATTTGCTGATGATTTGGCCGAGGCCTGTTACTATCTGATGCAAAACTTTGACGAAGCCGGTTTCATCAACATCGGCAGCGGTAAAGAGATAACCATAAAAGACCTTGCCCTGCTTATCAAAAAAATAGTTGGCTACCAAGGTGAGTTAACCTTTGATAGCAGTAAACCCGATGGCACGCCACGCAAACTAATGGATGTATCAAAACTGGCGGAAAAAGGCTGGTCTTATAAGACAGAGTTAGAAGAAGGCATCAAACTTGCATACCAGGATTTTTTGGTAAAACATGTTGAGCGATAACAGGTTAGTATATCAAACCTCACAATATATTATGAGTAAAATAATCGTTTTTGGTGCTTCGGGACAGTTGGGGCAATGTTTTAAAAAACTTGTTGTTGATAAAGGTTTAGATCATTTCATCTTCCCCGAAGAAGGCGAAGCCAATATATTAGATGTTGAAGGCTTGGAGAAGCTGTTTGCAGCACTTCAACCCAGTTACGCCATAAATTGCGCTGCATACACTGCTGTAGATAAAGCCGAAGACGATGCCGAAACCGCCGCTAAAGTAAATGTAAACGGGGTAGAAAACCTGGCAAGATTATGCAGCAAATACGATGTTACGCTTATTCATACCTCTACCGATTTTGTATTTAAAGGCGATAGATCATCACCGTTAAAAGAAGACAGCGAAGCAAAGCCTGTTAGCGTTTACGGCCAAACCAAACTAGATGGCGAGCGTGTTATCCCGCATTTGCTTGATAAGTATTTCACCATACGTACGGGTTGGTTATATTCTGAATTTGCCAACAACTTTGTAAAAACCATGCTTAAGCTTGGCGCCGAACGAGACGAACTTAAGGTAATTGCCGACCAGGCAGGTACACCTACGTACGCTATAGATCTGGCGGAGACTATAATACATATTATTCAGTCGGACAGCACTGCTTACGGCATTTACCATTACAGTAACGAAGGCATTGCCTCCTGGTACGATTTCGCGAAAGCGATCTTCGAACTCTCGGGCACCGATGTAAAAGTGATACCCGTGCCAACCAGCGAATACAAGACCCGCGCGGTAAGGCCGGCCTACTCGGTAATGGATAAAACGAAAGTGAAACAAACATTTGGCCTGCAAATTCCGTATTGGAGAGAAAGCCTTGCAATTTGCATCGGCAGGCTTAAACAACAAAATTAATTAGAGGCTTTTAATAGTCTTACGATACGTAAAGTTGATAGGAAATCACTAATTCAGTAACTCACTATCCCGATAGCTATCGGGACACAAAATCACTAATTAAAAATGAAAGGTATCATATTAGCAGGCGGATCGGGCACAAGGCTTTACCCTATAACTAAGGCCATAAGTAAGCAGTTGATGCCTATTTATGATAAGCCGATGATTTACTACCCGCTCTCGGTTTTAATGCTGGCCGGTATAAACGAAATCCTGATCATCACCACTGCCGAGGATAACCCCGGTTTTGTGCGCCTTTTAGGTACCGGGGAGGAGATTGGCTGTCGCTTTGAGTATGCTATACAGGAAACCCCGAACGGACTTGCCCAGGCTTTTGTTATTGGCGAGCAATTTATTGGCGATGATAAGGTTGCGTTAGTTTTGGGCGATAACATTTTCTACGGATCGGGCTTTAGCAAGCTTATCCAAAGCTTTAATGATGTAAATGGCGCGGCTATATTTGCCTATCCGGTAGCGGATCCCGAGCGTTATGGGGTAGTGGAATTTGATAAAGACAACATCGCCATATCTATCGAAGAAAAACCGCTGAAACCAAAATCGAAATTTGCTGTTCCGGGATTGTATTTTTACGATAATAGTGTTGTAAAGATAGCTAAAAATATTGACCCATCGCCACGTGGCGAGTACGAGATAACCGACGTAAACCGTGTTTACCTGGAGCAGGGCAACCTGCATGTAGGTGTAATGGATAGGGGCACAGCATGGCTTGATACAGGTACATTCGACTCGTTAAGCGATGCCACCGAATTTGTGCGCGTGATTGAAAAACGCCAGGCTAAAAAGATAGGTTGTATCGAAGAAGTAGCCTACCTAATGGGTTATATAAATGCCGAACAATTACAGGTATTGGCCAATAAGTATATTAAGAGTGGTTATGGCCAATATTTACAACAGCTGGTCTAATATTTTTTAAATCAGCTGTTGTAATAATTTGTAGCGTTATAGCCTTGGGTGCTTAGCTTGTGAAAAGCGTAGCATCGCTTAAGGATTTATCGATCATGTTTTTGGTGATTTGACAAATTTTATTAGCATCATCGCCACCCATACCTGTAGGAGAACACCAATTCATTGTCGCAACGTTTACCACGGTACCAGAACTAGCAGTTTTTTTAAATACAATAAAAGTTGCTAACCCATTTTTTTGAGGTCCGCCTGTAGCAAAATCGAACGCAAGAAGTTCAACTTTATTAAATTGAAGAACTTTATTATCAATTACCGGTATTTCTGATGAGCCTGGCAGAATAGTCTTTACCACAGGGGCGCCATCTACCTCGTATGACGGAAGCTTAATAATATCACCGTTTTTCAAATTTAAGCCTTCAAATAATGGTGAACTTGCGTTAGTAACTTTAAAACCGTTCCATCTATTTGGCAGTTGATTAGCATACCCCCCACCGTTCCAATCTGCACCGATACTTTGTGTTATAGGATATTTTAAAATGTCGTCGGACCAGTGTATAGTTGAGTAAACAGAGTTTCCTATAGGGTCATAAGCCGCATCCTTTGTGCAAATCATTAATGTTTTGTTTTGTGCATACCTTACTTGCCACCACATCGTATTACCGGATAATACCAACATATTTTTACCAGATGCAACAAACATATCTGCATTGATCCTCGCTTTTCGCGTCCAATATTCACTATGCCCTATTATAATTAATGTTTTTGAATTTGCAATTACATTGTAGTCTTCAAGATCGGTATCAACAATATAATTTATTGAGTATGACTGCATATTAGCCCATTTTGTAAAACCGGTAGTGTAATCAGTCGGAAACTGAAAATATCTTTCAAATGATACTACGGTTGATCTATCTGAATGGGTAGGGCCATAAAGAGACTTGCCGCCACAAATATTGTAGGCATTGTCTGTGTTCATAGGATAAACAACTGTCAAATCAGTGTTTTTGATTTTGCTTTTACAAATTATAATAATTTTTTCATGAACATTATTACCAGTTAATATTTTGTAAACCCCGCTTTTTAAATTTACTGGTAAAGTAAAAGTTGTGGTTTTATTAAATAGAAAACCGTTTTTCCATGGCTTTGTGTTATTAATACTTTGCCTTTCTATGGATGTTGAAAAGCTATATACTTGTTTCCCTGCAATATCAGTTAAAATAATAAGTTTACTTTCACTTTTAGGGCCAGTAAGATACAGGATTACATCGTCGCCCGGATAATATGAAGTTTTATCACTATATCCATAAGTCAGTAACGAAAAATATCCAGGAAGTGTTGCTATAGCAGGTCCTAACTCAGTTGCACCGTATAGCTCCAGATCATACACAGTAGGCGGTATAACGTGTGGGGTAGTTCCGTTTGTAGTTGGTATAGTAGTACTTGGTTTTGGATCAGATTTTTTGCAGCCAACAAGCACAAGAAAAGCTGACAAAGAACTAATAAAGGCTCTTCTGTTAATAGTAGGAGGTGTCATTAATTTATTATATATATTAGACTGCTAAGATATATAATAATCAAGTCATTAGAAAGCAAAATTTCTTTAAACTATAAACAATAAATATCAAGTTAATTCAATGTTCTAGCAATGTTAACATCATGTTAGGTATGGTCCAAATTATATCTTTATCTTTACGGAACCAAGTTAGCTGCCTTTTGGCGAAGCGGCGGGTGTTTTGTTTGATCTTATCAATTGCCGTGTCCATATCGGTTTTGCCATCAAAAAAGTCGAACAGTTCTGAATAACCCACTGTATTTAGCGCATTGTACCGGCGAAACGGCTTAAGAGCGGCCACTTCTTCTAACAAGCCATCTTTCACCATAAGATCCACGCGGCGGTTTATCCTGTCGTATAATTGTTCGCGGGGCATATCCAACCCAAACTTAATGATATTGAAGGGGCGTTTATGTGTTTTAGCTGTACGAAATGATGATATTGGGTTGCCTGTAGCTTCAAACACCTCCAGCGCTCTTATAACCCGTTGTGGGTTGCTGATATCTACTTCGGCGTAATATACGGGGTCGGCTTTTTTTAATCGTTCCTGGAGGGCTGCAATGCCGTTAGTGGCGAGTTCGGTATTGAGGCGGTCGCGAATATTAGGATCAGCGGTTGGCAATTCATCAAAGCCTTCTGTAATGGCACGGATATATAAGCCTGAGCCGCCTGCCATAATAACGACATCATGCTTTTCAAAAAGCTCCGTTAATAATTTCATTCCCTCGCGCTCAAAATCGCCGACAGAGAATGGTTCGGTAATACTATGCGAATTAATAAAATAATGTGGGGCTGCGGCTAACTCTTCATCGGTAGGTTTAGCCGTGCCGATAGACATTTCACGGAAAAATTGCCTGGAGTCAGCAGAAACAACAACTGTATTATAATGCTGCGCCAAACTAATAGCCGCCGCGGTTTTACCCGAGGCCGTAGGGCCGGCAATTACAATAAGGGTTTTATTATTTAAAGGTTCATGGTTCATAGTTGATAGAATCATGATCGCTGCCATGTTTAATATTTTAGGGTTTTACTATGAACCATGAACTACAGGCCATCAGCTAATTAATAGTCGTCGCGGCCGGGTTTATCTTCATCTTCAAATTCGGCATCATCACCAAACCCAAATTCGTCTTCTTCTTCCTCGTTGTCAACTTTCTTTTCAACAGTATCTTCAACACCGTTGTCGGTAACTTCAGAAAACTCATCGGCATCATCATGGTTGTAGGCCATCTCGTTAAGGAAATCGAAATCGCCGTCAGGTGCCTCAACGGCTTCCACAGCAGGGTTAAATACATTGCCAAATTGCCTTGGCGCCTCACCAACCGAACGTACAACAGTAGGGTAGGTAACACCAGGTGCGTCGTCAAGGATGATCTTCATCAACTCTACATGGAAATCAAAAGGCCTGTCGAAATTGAAGGTATAGTAGAATTTTTGATGCGGATCGTCAATAAAACTGCTCAGCTTTATTTTTTCCATCAAAGGGATCTTACGGTCGATACGTTTTTGGTTTGGCATGTAGGTGATCTCTTCACCCTTCATCCATTGGTCGTTACTGATGTAAAAAGAAGACGCAAAATCAGGGCTGTAACCGGTGCTCTGGTGTATTGCCTTGTGAAGATCCTCGAATGTTTGGTTAGATTTTACATCGATATCCCGGGAAACGTCGTCATAATCTTCAAAAGTAACCCTGAACCTGTATAGTGCCATTTTTAAGTAATTTTTGTAAAAGTAGTAATGATAAATTAATTTGTGCTCGCCACAACTTTCAAGCCAATTTCTTGCCCTTTTGCAATTGTAAAGTTTATTGCAGCTTCGCGCTCGTTTGGTATCTCACCTTCCAGTATCGCTTCGCGGATCTTATTTTTGATGATCCCTACCTCGCGGCCCTCGCCAATACCAAAAAGCTGCATAATATCCAGCCCGGTAACCGGCGGCTGCCAGTTACGGATGTTGTCGCGTTCTTCAACGGCTTTCAACTTTTGTTGTACCAGTTCAAAGTTGTTGCGGTACTTTTTAACCTTATATTCATTTTTGGTGGTGATGTCTGCTTTGCATAGCAGCATTAACGCTTCAATATCATCGCCGGCCTCAAATAGCAGCCTGCGCACGGCAGAATCCGTTACAATAGATTGCGACAGTACAATAGGGCGTAAGTGCAGTTGTACCAGCTTTTGCACCAACTTCATTTTTTCGTTAAGCGGCAGTTTCAACTGCGCGAAGATCTTGGGAACCATGCGCGCGCCTTTATCCTCATGCCCATGGAACGTCCATCCGTGGCTTGGTTCGAAGCGTTTGGTAGGGGGTTTTGCAATATCATGCAATATAGCCGACCAGCGCAGCCAAAGGTCGTCGGTAGCTTCGCAGATGTTATCAAGCACCTGCAGAGTATGGTAAAAGTTGTCTTTATGTCCTTTTCCGTTTATGATCTCTACGCCGTAAAGCGCAACCATCTGCGGGAAAATGATATTCAGCATCCCCGTATCAAACAAGTAGTTAAAACCTATTGATGGTTTGGGCGACAGGATGATCTTGTTCAGTTCATCGGTTATGCGTTCCTGCGACACAATCTTTATGCGGTGCAGGTTGCTTTTGATGGCGGCTATAGCCTCGTCGTCAATTTTAAAATCGAGCTGACTGGCAAAACGGATCGCGCGCATCATCCGCAACGGGTCGTCAGAAAAAGTTTCGACCGGATTTAGGGGCGTGCGAATGAGTTTTGCCTCCAAATCAGCAATTCCTTCAAATGGGTCTATTAATTCCCCAAATTGTGAACTATGAAGGGCGATTGCGAGTGCATTTATGGTGAAATCGCGACGCTTTTGATCGTCCTCCAAAGTGCCATTTTCAACAATAGGCTTACGCGAATCGGACCGGTAACTTTCCTTACGGGCACCTACAAATTCAACTTCAACATCCTGGTAGCGCAGCATGGCTGTACCAAAATTCTTAAATACAGACACCTTAACATTTAGCTTTGCGGCAACAGCCTCGGCAAACGCTATCCCGTTCCCTAAAATTACAATATCAATGTCTTTAGAAGGGCGGTTAAGGAAAATATCGCGCACGTAACCGCCTATTGCATAAGCCTCTACGTTTTGTTCGGCAGCAAGTTTAGAAATAACAGAAAATACCGGATGTTGCAGGTGTTGTTTCATAAGGATGCTGCGAACAGGCTTGTATTACGCCGCAAATTTAGCGATTATATAAAAATTAACGGCGGATAAATTCGAAACCGCCATTTGGATTCAACCGCATAATGGTTGATGGCTTCTTAATTTCGGTGCTATATTGTTCAATGTCAACCACATAATTAACACCATCAATAATATCCTGGTCTATTTTTCCAAAATATTCTGGTGATGGCAGGCCACTTATATTGGCCGATGTGCTTACCAAAGGTTTGCGTAAACGCTGTATTAGTTGCTGGCAAAATGGGTGACTTGTCACTCTTACGCCAACACTACCATCCTCAGCAATCAAAGCCGAAGAGATGTTCTTAGCGCCAGGCATCACCAGTGTTAACGGGCTTTCAGCATATTCTATCAGGTCGTAAGCAATATCGGGTACTTCGTTGATATAGGTTTGCAGTTTATTGTCGATATCCAGCAGGATGATCATGCTTTTACTTTCTTCGCGTTGTTTAAGGGCGTAGATCTTTTTAACGGCTTCGGTATTGGTGGCATCGCAGCCAATACCCCATATGGTATCGGTAGGGTATAGGATAATGCCACCATCCTGCACAATTTTTAGTGCCTTGTTTACTTCGTCTTTAAGCATGATTGAGGTGCAAACTTAATGCTTTTATTATTTTTATTTCATCAAGCATTTCCATGCACCTTGGTACACCGTATAATTCGCAGGTATTGCGCACACAGGGCTCACATTTCAGCTTGCCGTAACGAATAACTTGAAGGTTCTGTTTGTTGTAGGGCGCGGTGTTGGTTTCATCGCCCGCGCCAAACAATACTACAGTAGGCGCACCAACAGCATTTGCTAAATGTGCCGGACCCGAATCCGTTGTCAAAACAGCTTTGCTGTTGGCCATGGTTCCGGCGAGGTCTTTTAAATTGGTTTTGCCGGCAATGTTTTGTAACCTGTCGGGATTATCAAGTCCAATTAATAAATCATCTATAAAGGAAGCCTCTTTTGGGGAGCCAACAAAAGCAAAGGTTATATCTTTAAAGGTATTGGTTAACGTGTTAATAATATCGCGTCCTTTTTTTAACGGCATCCTGCGCGATGAAGCTTCTGAGTTAAAGTTGATAATAACTGTTTCTTTAGTATCAGTAGATTTATCTACTTTTAAGTTAACCTGCCTTTCAGCGATGGTTTTTCCTTCGAATTGTTCCAACAAGTAAACGTACTCATCCACCCGGTGCAGGTTAGCAGGTTTATTAAAAGATCGCGTTAGCAAAAATATGCCGCCTTCTTTATTAAACCCTATGCGCCGCTTAGCGCCACTGGCCCAGGCTAGTACCAAGGAGGATAGGGAATGCGGCAGGTTAAAAAAAATGTCGTACCGCTCTGCACGCAAGGTTTTACCAAAGCGATAAACACCGCCAAGGCCATTGTATTCCTGTTTTGAGAAGAGATGGATCTTGTTTAAACCGAGGATAAGTGAGGCAATGCCGCCCAGTTCTTTTTTGATGATAACATCGATTGACCCATCGGGATAAAGCTGGCGCACTGCATGGATGAACGCTGTGCTCATAACCACATCCCCAAGCCAGTTGGGCAGGCGAATCAGGATTTTCATGTATAAGCCCCCTCTAAATCTCCCCCGGAAGGGGACACTTTATTAGAAAGCCCTCCCTTCCGGGGAGGGTGGGGAGGGGCTTCTAATCTCATACTTAAACTGCTACGTTATTCTCCCTTAAAGCATCGTTAAGCGATGTCTTTTTATCGGTAGATTCTTTACGTTTGCCAATTATAAGAGCACAAGGCACCTGGTACTCGCCGGCAGGGAATTTTTTAGTGTACGAGCCGGGTATAACTACCGAACGGGCCGGTACACGGCCTTTATATTCAATTGGCTCGGGGCCGGTTACATCAATAATTTTGGTAGATGCTGTTAAAACCACGTTAGCGCCTAACACAGCTTCGCTTTCCACGTGTACACCCTCAACTACAATAGCACGTGAACCAAGGAAACAGTTATCCTCAATAATTACAGGGGCTGCCTGTACCGGCTCTAACACGCCACCAATACCAACACCACCGCTAAGGTGAACATGCTTGCCAATTTGCGCGCATGAACCTACAGTAGCCCAGGTATCAACCATTGTGCCTTCATCAACATAAGCACCAATGTTTACATACGAGGGCATCATAATAACACCTTTAGCCAGGTATGCACCGTAACGGGCAACACCGAGCGGCACTACGCGCACCCCAAGTTCCTTATAATTGGTTTTAAGTTTCATTTTGTCATGAAAGACAAACTGGCCGAATTTAATTTCTTCCATAGTGCGGGTAGGGAAGTATAATATAACGGCTTTTTTGATCCAGTCGTTAGTATGCCAGCGGCTGCCAATCAGTTCGGCAACACGTATCTCACCTTTATCAAGGCGCTCAATAACGGTATTTATGGCATTAATGTAGTCGTTTTCACTTAAAAGGGTGCGGTTATCCCAGGCATCCTCAATCATTTTTTTAAGGTCGATCATTACAGAATTTAAATTTTGTCAAATTAAAGGAATTTTAAGGAGATTTGCTTGATTGTAGTATCAAGAATATAGAGAGCGCCATGGCTGAGAAAGAAAAATTAAGAATTGATAAGTATTTATGGTCTATCCGTGCGTTTAAAACGCGCACTTTGGCATCTGATGCCTGTAAGGCCGGCCGGGTTAAACTGGCGGGTAATAATATTAAACCATCGCACGAGGTAAAGGTGGACGAAGTGTATACTGTTTCAAAAGGCCCGGATAAACGTGTGCTTAAAGTTACCGGTTTATTGGAAAGCCGCACCGATGCTAAAAACGCCGTAATGTTTTATGAGGATGTGACGCCTGAGGAAGAAACAACCGCTTTTAAATCAATGTTCCATGCGCCGCTATTAACTCGCGACAGGGGTACCGGCCGCCCTACAAAGCGCGACCGCCGCGAAATTGACGACCTAAAAGACGATTTTTTTAATTAAATAAAACAATTATCTTGTTAATATGTTTATATCTCGCATTCAAACAAGTATTTAATAAAGTGCTATGTTTAATTGGTATTTGGCTGTGTTTTATTTTGAAAATGACGCTAATCCATTTGTATTATTTTAATACAAAGCAACCGCGTTTAAGCCGAAGTTGCTTATTTAACATTGGTTTAATTAATAAAAAAATCTACTTTTGCGCTAAATACCACTGAATATCACATGAAAAAAAATATCTACTTTAATTTTTTTTTGATACTGTCTGTTATTTCTGTTTTGACATCTTGTGTTAGTCGAAAACAAATAGCATATTTTCAAAAAGGCATTGGTCAAATGGATACGATTGCTGTAGCTGAAGCTTATATACCTAAAATCCAGCCGGCTGATATACTTGCCATTAATATTGGTTCTCTTAACCCGATGGCGAGTAGTTTTTTTAATCCATATTCATCACTGCCTACAAGCCCAAATACTGATGCTAATTCGGTAACTCAGATACCCGGATCCAACACTTCCACACAAAACGTAGCCCCAGGTTTACTTGTTGACCCTGCAGGCAATATTGAATTACCGCTTGTTGGGTCTATAAAAGTTGCGGGTTTAAATACTTCTGAAGCTAGGGATCTTATAAAAGAACGCCTAAAAACTTACTTAAAAGAACCTACTGTAAATGTTCGGTTTCTTAACTATAAAATATCTGTAATGGGCGAAGTTGCCCGACCATCTGTATATGTTATACCAAATGAGAAAATAACACTTCCTGAAGCCCTAAGTATGGCAGGTGACCTTACAATTTTTGCTAATCGCGGAAACGTACTAATTATCCGCGACAATGATGGGAGGAAAGAATTTGGTACCGTTAATTTAAGCACGCGTGAACTGTATACTTCCCCTTATTATTACCTACATACTAACGATGTAGTATATGTAGAACCAGGCAAAGGAAAAATAGCACAGTCAGATAAAGTTTATCAGATATTACCTGTGTTATTAAGCGCACTTTCATTCATATCTATCATTTTTGTTTACGCACGTCGATAATCTTTTTATTATCTAATAAATGACCAATCTCACCGAGGACATAGAATTTTTTGAAAAACATCAAAACGAGCCAAATTTCAGAGAATTTTTTTTTAAATATTTATCTTATTGGAAATGGTTCGCATTTTCATTGACTATTGCAATACTTTTGGGCTATGCCTATATAAGATTTAGTACACCTTTATATAAAATCGAAACGGATCTTTTAATAAAAGATAATAAGGGTAATTTAGGAGGGCAAAATGATCTTCTAAAAGATTTAAATCTTTTTTCTTCCGATAAGATAATTGATAATGAAGTTCAAATCTTAAAATCTAAAACTATTTTAAAGAAAGCTGTTTTAGGATTAAATCTACAAAGTTCTTATTATAGTACTTTAGGTGTCAGGCGACATGAAATATACGCTGATATTCCTTTTAAAGTTGAATTAATGAAACCAGCATCCTGGGTTGATTATACTGTTATTTATCAGATGCGGTTATTAAATCCTAATCAGATAGAAATTAATAGTAAAAATTACGCCATTGATAAGCCAATTAAGATAGATGCCGGGATAATTTTGATTACCCCTAACCCCGGTACCAAATACTCTCCTAAAAGTATTGTTGAGATTAAATTCAACAATGTAGACGACTTAATCGATCAATATACTAATGCTATAAATGTTTCTCCGGTTAGTAAGCAAGGAACCGCACTTATTATCACACTTGAATCACCTATACCCGAAAAGGGAGAGAATATATTAAACAGGTTGGTATTTGAGTATAATAAAGCTGCTGTTGAAGACAAAAATAAAGTAACTGCCACCACTTTGGCATTCATTAACGACAGACTAAATAAATTGCAAAATGAATTGGGTACTGCTGAAAAAAAGGTGGAAAATTATAAATCAGGCAATCAAATAACGGATATCAGCGCTCAATCGCAAATTTTTTTAGAGACGGTTCAAGGTAATGACAGTGAGCTAAGTAAGGTAAATATTAAGCTTAGTTTGTTGAAAAACATGGAAGATTATCTGCAAAATGTACTTAGCGAACATAGTAGCGTACCATCTATGTTAGGTATCGAAGATCCTGTATTACTTGGTTTAGTAAGCCAATTAGGCGAAATTCAACTTAAAAAGCAAAGTTTATTACAAACAATACCTGACACCAACCCCGTTATTATTTCTTTAAATGATCAAATAAAAACGTTGGTTTCTTCAATAGGTCAATCAGTACAAAATACAAAGGCCGGTTTACTTAGTACCAAAAGATTTTTAGAAAATAAGAATGCATCATTTCAGGGAATTATTAGTAATGTACCTGCTAAGGAACGCGGGTTGATAGATGTTATGCGCCAACAAGAAATTAAAAACAATTTGTTTACTTATTTATTGCAAAAACGTGAGGAAACAGAAATTTCTTTAGCCTCTACAGAGGCAGATAGCCGAACGATTGATGACGCAAAAAGTTCAAGGAACCCCGTAAAACCTATAAAACAATTAACATTTTTGGTATTCATAATTCTGGGAATAGTAATTCCGGTAATTATTATTTATATAAAGGATATTTTGAACTTTAGAATATCCAAAAGATCTGATGTTGAAAGTGTTACAAGCGTACCTATATTATCAGAAATATCGCATTCTGACGATTCATCAGCGTTACTTGTTGCAAGTAAACCCCGATCAATGGTGGCGGAACAGATTAGGGCTTTAAGAACAAATCTTAACTTTATTATTCCTCAAGCAACTCAAAAAGTTTTATTATTTACATCCAGCATAAGTGGTGAAGGTAAATCTTTTATTTCGCTTAATTTAGGTGGAAGTTTGGCTATGTCAGGAAAAAAAGTTATAATCCTCGAACTTGATCTTCGCAAACCCAAATTGCACGCGGGATTGGAGATTAATAATGCAAAGGGCTTATCGAATTATTTGATAGGCGAAATTTCCAGCAAAGAGGTTATAAAAAGAATCCCTCAGCAAGAAAATTATTACATTATTACTTGTGGTCCTATCCCGCCTAACCCTGCAGAGTTGCTTTTAAATGGCAAGATCAAGACTCTTATAGATGAGTTAAGAGAAAACTTTGATTATATATTATTAGATGCTCCGCCAGTAGGCCTGGTAACAGATGCCCAAATATTGGCTCCGTATGTAGATGCTACACTCTATATAGTACGTCATAATTATACAGCAAAAGCTCATATCCGTAATTTAGAAAATTTAAATCGCACAAAGAAGTTTTCGAATCTTAGCATGGTAATGAATTCTATTGATAATAAAGGCGGATATGGATATGGATATGGATATGGATATGGATATGGATATGGATATGGGTATGGAGGTTATTATCAAGAAGAGTAAATCCTATAAGAAAAATTATTTTTGTAAGGATATTTATAACGTTAAAATACCGTTTGGATTGAAATTATAACTAGCTATATATATGTCAACTAATAAGATTAATCAACAAGAAAAAAATAGAGTTGCAGTAATAGGCCTAGGTTATGTAGGACTACCTCTGGCTGTTGAATTTGCAAAAAAATATAAGGTTGTAGGTTTGGATATAAACCAAAAACGTATAACCGAACTAAGCAACGGACATGACGCTACACTAGAAGTTGATGATGAATTACTTGGCTCTGTTTTATCAAAATTTCATAATAGTGGAATAGGATTATCTTTTAGCAGTAGCCTGGATAAAATCGCTGATTGTAATATTTACATTATAACTGTTCCAACCCCTGTTGACAAGAATAATCGCCCAGATCTTACCCCGTTATATAAAGCCAGCGAGAGCATAGGTAAGGTGTTAAAAAAAGGTGATATTGTAATATATGAATCAACCGTATACCCGGGTGTTACGGAGCATGAGTGTGTACCTGTGCTTGAAAAAATATCAGGATTGAAATTCAATATCGATTTTTTTGCTGGGTATTCTCCTGAACGTATTAATCCTGGAGATAAAGAGCACACAGTTTCTAAAATTCTTAAAATAACTTCCGGCTCGACACCGGAAACGGCGGATATTGTTGATCGCTTATATAATTCAATTATCACAGCGGGTACTTATAAAGCCCCTTCAATAAAGGTTGCAGAAGCCGCAAAAGTCATTGAAAACGCACAGCGTGATATTAATATCGCTTTTGTTAATGAATTAGCTAAGATATTTAATCGCTTAGGTATAGATACAGATGAAGTTTTACAGGCGGCCGCTACGAAATGGAACTTCTTAAAATTCAAACCTGGTCTTGTTGGCGGGCATTGCATCGGCGTTGACCCGTATTATCTGGCTCAAAAAGCACAAGAAGCGGGGTATCATCCCGAAATTATTTTAGCTGGCCGCCGATTAAATGATGGCATGGGAGAGTATATTGCACACGAGGTTATCAAACTGATGATTAAACAGGAGATCCCCGTGAAAAATTCCGAAATACTTGTATTAGGAATAACGTTTAAAGAAAACTGCCCGGATGTAAGAAATACCAAGGTAATAGATATTTTAAATACGTTGAAGGGTTACAATACTAATATTACCGTATACGATCCCTGGGCAGACCCCGCTGAAGTTGAACATGAGTATGGTTGGAAATCAACAAAAGTAATAGTTGCCGAGCAACTATATGACACCATTATCCTTGCTGTATCACATAATGAGTTTGTAAGTTTAGATATCCAATCATTATGTAAAAATAATAATGTAGTTTACGATGTAAAAGGCATTTTACCTAGAAACAGCGTATCTGCAAGGCTTTAATATTTAATTTTATACATAAAATGTATAACACCCCCTACCATACCCGAGATTTAAGTAATATATCTTTTCTAATTACCGGTGGCGCCGGTTTTATAGGGTCTAATATTGCAGAATACCTTTTAAAATACGGTGCAAAAAAGGTCAGAGTTTTAGACAACTTTTCTACAGGGTATAAAAAAAATATTAAGCCATTCTTAGCAAACCCAGCTTTTGAACTTATAGAGGGCGACATCAGGGATATTGAAGTATGCAGGAACGCGGTAAATGGTATAGATTGCGTATCTCATCAAGCAGCTTTAGGGTCAGTACCGCGTTCTATTAATGATCCTGTAACAACCAATGATGTAAACATAAGCGGCTTTTTAAATATATTGCTGGCAAGTAAGGATGAAGGCATAAAGTATTTTGTATATGCAGCAAGTTCAAGCACGTATGGTGATCATCCCAGCTTACCCAAGGTAGAAGATAAAATTGGCAATCCGCTATCGCCATATGCAGTTACAAAGTATGTAAATGAATTATACGCATCGGTTTTTTCCAGAACATACAACTTTCATACAATAGGTTTGAGGTACTTTAATGTTTTTGGCCCACGACAAAATCCTAGTGGTGCATACGCTGCTGTAATACCATTGTTTATAAATGCTGCTGCAAAAAAGGAAATAGTAACCATAAACGGTGACGGACAAACTAGCCGCGACTTTACATTTATTGAAAATGTTGTACAAGCAAATATTAAAGCACTTTTAATTGAGCCCAAAAACCATGAAGTTATTAATATTGCTGTTGGCGAACGAACAACGCTTAACCAGTTGTGGGCATACATATGCAATTTGAATAATGTTAATATAGAACCAAATTATCAACAAGAACGCCGTGGCGATGTGAAACATAGTTTAGCTAATATACAAAAAGCTGAGAGTCTGATAAACTACAAGCCCCAAATATCTGTTAAAAAGGGCCTCGAGATTGCTGTAGTATGGTATGCACAGCAATAGCTGCTACTAAAAGTAATTAGCAACTTCATAAGTAAAAAATGATTAAACTGATAAAAAAAATAAAGAATATCAGTGATGAAAGATACAAACAGGCAATAAAAACCTCAACGATTTCTTTTTTAGCACAAGGTATACAAATGCTAACGGCCCTTATAAGTGTACCGTTAGTTTTAAAAGCTGTAGGGAATGAAAGGTATGGCCTTTGGATGACCTTATCATCAATATTACTATTTGTGACGTTCTCCGATTTTGGTATGGGTATAGGCATGCAAAATATTATGTCATACGCAAAAGCCGAAAATGATGAAAATAAGCTTACTAAAGCGTTTGCTACAACATTAGCATTTGGTGGAGTTATATTTACAATATTGATAGCAATATCTTATTTGGTATTGCCATTTATAAATTTGGCTACAATATTTAAGTATCAGGATAATAGTATCGCATCAGAAATTTTACCTACAACGCAATCTGTATTTTTAGTATTGTCATTTGGTATCATTTCGGGATTAGTTCAACGTGTTTTTGATGCATATCAGCAGGGTTATTATTCACGCATTATATTGGTAATATCCAGGGTCATATCATTGGCTTTATTGTTTTGGGCGGTAAAAACTAATCAGTCTCTTTCTATTATCATATTGGTATCAAGTGGTTTGCCAAATTTAATGCTTGCAATTG
The DNA here is from genome assembly GCF_034345625.1 of Mucilaginibacter sp. 5C4. Classification (NCBI taxonomy): domain Bacteria; kingdom Pseudomonadati; phylum Bacteroidota; class Sphingobacteriia; order Sphingobacteriales; family Sphingobacteriaceae; genus Mucilaginibacter; species Mucilaginibacter sp. 5C4. Next base: position 1,287,386 of record NZ_CP133775.1, read on the forward strand.
GTGTATTTTTATTGTATCGAAAGTACCCTTACCTTATATTCCAGTTTAAAAACGTCGATAAAGTATTATTTAAAAGAATTTTTAGAACTGGTATTGTAGGCCTTGGAGCGGCTATAGCAATTTTTTTGGTAAGCAGTATTACCCCGATGATAATTTCATCAAATTACGGATTGAAAGAAAGTGCTAAATATCTTGTGTTAATGCGTTTGTTAAACTTTATTATACTGTTTGTTAATATGGTGTTTATGCCACTGTGGCCTGCCGTATCAGATGCTTACTCAAAACAGGATACTGTTTGGCTTAATACTTTATATAAAAGAATTAACCGGTTATTTATTCAAATTAGTATACCCATATTTTTACTGCTAATTTTTAGCAGTAAATGGCTGATACTGTTATGGACACATAATTACGCTGTATTACCATCTTTTCAGATGACCGTTTTTTGTGTGTTTTTTATCATATTATCGATATGGAATACAATTATATGTGTTTTTTTAAATGGTATGTCTCTTTTTAAGGGCCAGGCAACATATGGTGTTTTAATAGCGGCGGTATCAATATTCGCGGTATACATACTAAAAAAATATATTGATCCATCAGGTGTTGTGTTAATAATTACAATAGGTATGTTGATACGCTGTATTTATTTAAATTATGAACTAAAAAGCACAATGGACAAACGGTTTAAATTAGATGAACAAATATAATGAGTGTACAAGCGCGCTCTAAGCAGCCTGTGGGGTGGATTCCTTCCTTTTTGATTTTAGCTATAATGGCTTTAACCGGGTTCGAGTTTTTTTATAGAGCACAAAATTATTTGCTGGTGCCTGTTTTTGTAATTTCCGGAATATTCTTTACTAAAAAAGGGTACAGAATTAGCGAAGGCTTGCTTGTTATACTTATTCCATTTTTTATATTATCTCTAATTCAAACAATTTTAGGGTATAATAAAAACATTTTAACATCAATATCACTATTAGTCGCTTTTTTGACGTATGGTTTTATATCAAAAGTAGTTGGGGATAAATTCATACATGTGTATATAAAACTTGTATTGATTTTTAGTATCATTAGCCTTATCTTTTTTCCGTTGACTTATGTTGAGCCATTTATGGCCATAATAAGTACTAAGATTGCGCCTATGTTTAAATCATTAAATGATAATAATAATGATTTAGCCATTGGCGAAGAAAACAGAAATATTATAATTTATAATTTTAAAAATTATGCGTCATTATATAATCGTAATTCAGGGCCCTTTTGGGAGCCCGGTATGTTTGCTGTATTTATAAATGTTGCGTTATTTTTTAATATAGTAATTAGCAAAAAGCTCATTAATATTCGTAACATTATCCTTATAACTACAATTGTAACTACATTTTCCACAACAGGTTATATAGCACTTATTTTTATTTTTTTAGTTTATTCCATCTTTTATTCAAACTCCAAATTAAGCCTGCTATATGTGCTGGCTATTGTTATTGCTTCTATTTATATTGCCAACCTTGATATATTAAAGACCAAAATATTAAATCAATATTCTGATAAAACAGGTGCTAGCCGTTTTGGTGCTACATTAATTCATTATCAGGTAATCAGTGAATATCCTTTTACAGGCGTAGGTGATGGTGCTTCAAGATATATTGCAGATTTGACCGATGCCGAGTCTACTGCCAACGGGCTTACTTTTGTTTTTGTAAAATATGGCGTTATATATGGATTGCTTTACTATATAGTTTTGTGCCGATCCTGTATATATATCATGGGGGCTTATTCAAATAAAAAAATCATTGGGTATAGCCTCTTTGTGCTTTTGCTGATACTTGCCTTTTCTCAGGATATAACGGTGCGCCATTTTTATTTTTTTATTATAATATGGGGGACAATTGTTATGGCTCCTAATGTGCGGTTAAAACAAATTAGTAGAAGGTTGAAATATTATCAAAAGCAAAGTGTCTCCCAATAAATTAAAAAGGATTGCAATAATATGCGGCTATTCATTCCCGGATGGGTTAGCACCAACCAACCGTATACTAACTTATTCTAAGGGGTTGGTTGAATTGGCTGTTAAGGTTGATATTTTTATTTACTTTCCTACTGATAGCATAGAAAAAAAATTACCCGTTAACGGAAGTGTTAATGGTATTAATTACCATTACCCTGGTTCTCGATCGTACCCTTCAAATAAGCTTATTAGAAAACTTAGCCATATTTTTTATTGTTATAAGGCCATTAGGGTACTAATAAAAGAAAATCGGAAGGAAAAATTTGACGTAGCCATTATTAGCTCAGATTGGTTTAGGATATTGTATGCATTTATTCCTGCCCTGAAAACAATCGGGTTGAAAATTGTGTTTATCGCAGATGAGTTTCCCGTACCTATTAGACTTTACTTAAAAACAAGTATATCATTTTGGCGCAAATTATTGTTTAAAAATAGTTTGAAATTTGTATCTGGAATGATTTTCATGACTCAATCTCTAAAAGAATTTTATAACGGCATAGTCAAAAAAAATAGCTTCATACTACCCAGTGTGGTAGATATCTCAAAGTTTACAGATGTCCGTGATACACATGAAAATAAAAAACATTTGTGTTACATGGGCAATATGGAACTGTCTAAAGATAACGTAGACAATATTATAGATGCCTTTTATCTAATAGCTGATAAATTTATAGATATTGAATTTCATCTCTACGGAGCACCGTCGCAAATTGATAAAGCAAAGTTAATAGCCTTGATAAAAAAATACAATTTAGAGAAAAGAATATTATTTAAAGGTAAAGTTAATAATAATGAAGTGCCGTTTATATTAAAAAACAGCTATATACTCGTATCCTCTCAACCTGATACGAAAAGAGCTGCTGGCGGATTCCCGACGAAACTGGGTGAATATATGGCAGTGGGAGTACCAACACTACTTACTGCCGTAGGCGAGATACCTAACTATATTACTAACGGGGTTAACGGGTGGTTAGCCAAACCTAATGACCCACAAGATTATGCAGTGAAACTTAAATACATTATTGAGAACTATCCTGCGGCATTAGAAGTTGCAGATAAAGCGAAAAAATATGTCAATGATAACTTTGATTATAAATTTCAATGTGCAAAGCTATTACAGTTTTTAAATAACATTGTTAATGAATAATCAAAAACAGATACTATATATAGGCGGGTTTGAGCTACCTGATAAAAATGCAGCCGCACAACGTGTTATTGCTAACGGAAAGGCATTCAGAGATCTTGGATATTCTGTTTACTATTTAAGCTCCGATCGTGCAGTTAGTAAGATAACGAAGTTGGAAGATACTAAAGATATTTTTGAGGGGTTTACATATTATCGATTAAAGTATCCAGTAAATACTATTGATTGGTTTTTGTATATGCTAAGTATAAATGATGTAAAGTCAATAATGGATTTACTCAATAACTTGAAGTTTATTGTGGCTTACAATTACCCTGCTATTGCGCTTTTAAGATTAAAATATATATGTGAAAAGAATAATATAGCCCTTATCTCAGATTGTACAGAATGGTATGTGCCACAAGGAAACATACTTTTTAAGATTGTAAAAGGTGCTGATACGTTTTTAAGAATGAGAGTTGTGCAGCGCAAACTTGACGGTGTTATTGCCATAAGCAAGTATCTATATGATTATTATGCACCCCGTATGAAAAATGTAATCCAGTTGCCTCCAATGGTAGATTTGGCATCAGTGAAATGGGCGGCCAATGTTTTAAAGGATGAAGATGACGCTATCAAACTTGTTTACGCAGGCTCGCCGGGTGTGGGGGCAAAAGATAGAATAGATATAATAATTAGTACATTAAGTACAATAAGAGTTAGCATAAAAAATAAACTATTATTAAACGTTATTGGTTTAACAAAGGAACAATATCTGAATAGTTTTAACAAACAGCCACCTATAAATGATATTGATAAATTTGTTTCTTTTAAGGGAAGGCTGTCTCATGAGGATGCCCTTATGCAAGTAAAAAGAGCTGATTATGCCATATTTATCAGGGATAATAATTTGGTTAATACAGCTGGTTTTCCAACCAAGTTTGTGGAAGCTTTTTCATGCGGAATACCTATACTTGCAAACGCATCAAGTAACATTACAGATTACTTAAAAAATGGAGAAACCGGATACGTTTTAGACACTACTAATACTCGTTTATTTTGTAACTCACTAATAATACCGTTATCACTAAACAAGTTCCAAATTAGTACTATGAAAAATAATATTTTAAAAAAACGACTGTTTGATTATAAAAATTATTTAACACCTATCAGTAGTTTTCTAGACAGCGTATCTAAAGATAATCATAGCTAAATATGTCTAAAAAGGTGCTGTTTTTAACGGGTTTGTTTCCCAGTGAGATACGTGAAGAAATTGTTTCAAACAGTAAATTTAATATACAATTTGCTGCGGATGCCCTGCAATGGTCATTTGTAAAAGGGTTAGGTACCTATTATGATGATTTAACGGTATTAAACTTTCCATTTGTAGGGTCTTACCCTATTTTGTATAAAGTACCGATTATAAAAAGAATAGCGTTTGGCTCGATGTCGGGGTTTACTGGTATAAATCCTGGTTATTTTAATCTTATAGGGCTAAAAAATATTGATATTTACCTAAGTGCAAAAAGAGAGATAAAAAAGTGGGCTCTTAATACAAAAGGCGAAAAAGTTATTATAGTATACTCTGCTTTTTTACCATTTTTAAAAGCTGCAATTAACTCAAAGGAATTATTTAATGAGTTAAAGGTGGTTTTAATTCTGCCAGACTTGCCGCAATTTATGGGAGGCCCCAATAATGTTTTTTATAGAATCTTTAAGAACTATACATATAATGCTTTACAAAAGCTTTTTAAAAAAACAGACGGGTATATATTGTTAACCCCGTATATGATGGAAAAATTGCCCGAAAAAAAGCCGTTTACGGTAATTGAGGGTATTTTTGATAATGTGGATATTAGCAGCACCGCTACCGCTAATGATTTAGTAATAAAAACTATACTTTATACGGGTACTTTAGCACGGCGTTATGGGATATTAAATTTACTGGCTGCATTTAACGTTTTAGAAAATATAACAGCAAGATTAATTATATGCGGAGACGGAGATGCCAAAGATGAAATAAAGGCAGCTGCTGAGAATAATCCTAATATAATTTATAATGGATCTTTAGAAAGATTACAAGTTTTGCAATTGCAAACGCAGGCATCATTACTCGTAAACCCGCGCACGGCTGAAGGAGAGTTTACCAGATATTCTTTCCCGTCAAAAACAATGGAATATTTGGCATCAGGCGTGCCTGTGCTCATTTATAAGTTACCAGGTATACCAGAAGAATATTATGAGCATTGTTATAGTTTAGATGGTGTATCAATAAAAACTTTATCAGATAAAATTAAATGTATACTGCAAATGGATAGTAAAACATTAATTGAAAAAGGTAAAAAAGCACGTGATTTTATTTTAAATTATAAAAACCCGGTTGCGCAGTGTAAAAAAATAGTTGATTTAATTGAAAATAAAATATAAGAAATGTTTGATAATAAAGTACTATTAATAACCGGAGGAACGGGTTCATTCGGTAATGCGGTCTTAAACCGTTTCTTGAATACTGATATTAAAGAAATACGCATATTTAGCCGGGATGAAAAAAAGCAAGATGATATGCGCAACCAGCTTAACAATCCTAAGCTTAAATTCTATATTGGTGATGTAAGAGATTATAACAGTATTGAAAAGGCTGTGCATGGGGTGGATTATATATTTCATGCAGCTGCATTGAAGCAAGTCCCTTCATGTGAGTTCTTTCCAATTGAAGCTACTAAGACAAATGTTTTTGGGACACAAAATGTTATTGACGCAGCAGTAGCTAATAAGGTTTCGCGTGTTATTTGTCTTAGCACAGATAAAGCGGCATATCCAATTAATGCAATGGGCATCTCAAAAGCATTAATGGAAAAAGTAGCCATAGCTGCATCACGAAATATTGTTAACGACGAAACTACAGTTTGTTTAACCCGTTATGGTAATGTGATGGCGTCAAGAGGGTCAGTAATTCCATTGTTTTTAAAGCAAATTAAGGCGGGTAAGCCAATAACAATAACTGACCCCTATATGACCCGTTTTTTGATGTCATTGGAAGAGGCTGTTGAATTAGTTTTATTTGCCTTTGAACATGGTAATCAAGGAGATTTATTTGTTAATAAGGCACCTGCTGGAACTATAAATGATCTGGCTATTGCGCTAAAAGAATTGTGTAATGCCGATAATGAAATCAAGATAATTGGAACACGCCATGGTGAAAAGCTTTACGAAACACTCTGTACCAGAGAAGAGATGCAAAAAGCTGAAGATATGGGTGAATTTTATCGTATACCTGCAGACAACCGCAACTTAAACTATGCGCAATATTTTTCTGAAGGTGAAACAAACCTTTCTAAAATTGAAGATTATCACTCCCATAATACAGAACAATTAGGGGTTGAAGGAATGAAAGCCTTGTTATCTAAACAGCCATATATTCAACGCGAAGTATTTGGTGATACAAATGCAGTAAAATATAATTTATAATGTTGCAAACTCCACAATTTATAAATGGGGGCAGTTTTAGTGATGAAAGAGGAAGTCTTTCATTTGTTAATCACTTCTCTTTAGATGATGTAAGAAGGTTTTATCATATTCAGCCCGCTAATACTGAAATAGTTAGAGCATGGCAGGGGCACAAGTTTGAGCAAAAATGGTTTTACGTAGTAGCAGGCAGCTTTAAAATAGTTGTTGTAAGGCCAAACGGTTGGGAAAATCCTATACACATCCATAATTTATATGAATATACAGTTACTGAGCTAACAGGTATTTTACACATACCGGGTGGATACGCTAATGGCTTTAAGGCACTTGAGCCAAACTCAAAATTAATTGTGTTTTCCGACTTTTCGGTTGAGCAATCTGCAGCAGATGAATGCAGGTTTGATAAACAACTTTGGTATGATTGGAATAAAAATGAAAAATATGATTAAAGTAGGAATTACCGGTCAGCAAGGTTTTGTTGGTCAGCATTTATATAATACACTTGGCCTTTTACCGGATGAGTTTATACGTGTAGATTTTAATAAGGCGTATTTTGTTGACCAAGCAACTCTGGATAATTTTGTGTCTTGTTGTGATGTAATTGTGCATCTGGCGGCAATGAACCGGCATAACGACCCGCAAGTAATATATGAAAATAATGTTGGGCTTATTAAACAGTTAATAGGAGCATTAGAACGTACTGATAGTAACGCACACGTTATATTTTCATCTTCATCGCAAGAAAATAATGAAAATTTATATGGTAAAAGTAAAAAAGAAGGTCGCGAACTTTTGATAAACTGGGCAAAAAAATCAAAAGGGAAATTTTCCGGTTTAATAATACCCAATGTTTTCGGCCCATTTGGGCATCCATATTATAATTCTTTTGTATCTACCTTTTGCCATCAGCTAATCAATAACGAGCAACCTAAAATAGAAGTTGATGGCAACGTAAAGCTAGTTTATGTAGGCGATTTAGTAAAGGCATTAGTAAACAAAATAAGAAGTAATTCTGGCGATGATTTATTGACCATTGCGCATACCGATGAATACAAAGTGTCAGAAGTTTTAACCTTGCTTAACACATATAAAGAACAATATTTGGATGCGGGGATAATACCTGAATTAAAAGATTCATTTGAGATAAACTTGTTTAATACTTTCCGGGCATATATAAATGTTGAAAGCCATTTTCCGGTTAAATTTACACGGCATACAGATCCCAGAGGGACATTTGTTGAGGTAATACGGTTAAACCTTGGCGGCCAGGTTTCGTTCTCAACAACAGTACCTGGTATTACACGAGGCAATCATTATCACACCCGTAAAATTGAGCGTTTTGCAGTAATAAAAGGCGAAGCGCTTATTCAGCTCAGAAAAGTTAACACTGATAAAGTATTTGATTTTCATTTGTCAGGTAATGCACCTGCATATGTTGATATGCCCATTTGGTATACGCACAACATAAAAAATACTGGGACCGAAGAGTTATTTACTATATTTTGGATTAACGAATTTTTTGATCAGAAAGATCCTGATACATATTTTGAAAATGTATAATAATATTACAAAAGTCAGCTACCTATAAATGAAAACAAAATTAAAAGTAATGACGGTCGTAGGCACGCGGCCCGAAATTATTAGATTAGCACGTGTAATGGCCGCTTTAGATGCGTCTGATGCGATAGAACATGTTATTGTGCACACTGGCCAAAACTACGATTATGAACTTAATCAAATATTTTTTGATGACTTATCAATCCGTAAACCAGATCATTTTTTAAATGCAGCAGGTGGTACGGCAACTGAAACTATTGGACAAATTATAATAAAAATAGACACTTATCTTGAAAGCGAAAAGCCGGATGCTTTCTTGGTATTAGGCGATACTAATAGCTGTCTATGTGCAATACCTGCTAAAAAACGTCATATCCCTATTTTTCATATGGAAGCTGGAAACAGGTGTTTTGACCAACGTGTGCCCGAAGAAACTAATAGGAAAATTGTAGATCATATAGCTGATATTAATTTAACATATAGTGATATAGCCAGAGAGTATTTATTACGAGAAGGATTACCCCCAGATAGGATAATAAAAACAGGCTCACCTATGTTTGAGGTACTGAATCATTATTTACCAAGAATAAAAAACTCTGATATTTTAAAGTGTTTAAACCTCCAAGAGCATAAATACTTTGTAGTGTCGTCGCATCGCGAAGAGAATATAAATAGTGAAGCCAACTTTAAAGGATTAATAAATAGCCTTAACAATATAGCCGATACCTATGGCTACCCTATTATTGTAAGCACACACCCGCGCACCCGAAAAATGATTGAAAACAAAAATTTTGCTGTAAGCCCTCTGATTCAGTTTTTAAAGCCAATGGGATTTAATGACTATAATGCCTTACAAATGAATTCGTACGCGGTATTATCAGACAGTGGCACAATTTCTGAAGAATCTTCTATCCTGAACTTCCCCGCATTAAATATTAGAGATGCACATGAACGCCCGGAAGCAATGGAAGAAACTTCTGTAATGATGGTTGGCATGAATACTGAACGTATAATGCAAGCGTTAATACAATTGAAGTATCAGAAGAGGGGAAGTGAGAGGAATTTTAAGCAAGTAGCTGATTATTCTATGCCTAATGTGTCTGATAAAATGGTCAGAATAATAATAAGCTACGTTGACTACATTAAAAGAGTAGTGTGGCATAAAATTTAGAGTATGTTAAAACAACGATTTTATAATAAAGAATATCGCTTTAGGCAGAGTTTTAATTGCACAATTATTGTATTTACAACCCTACTTATTTTTTGGGGAAGTTGTAAAGCTCAGGAAAACTTTAAATATAAAACTATAGCGAATAGTTATCTGCCATCGGTTCAAGAGCTTGCCCCTTTTAAGTTAACAGCAAATTCTTTAAAAAATACGGCCTACGATGCAACTCAGGAATTACCGCCAGGGTATGTAAAAGATGGCTCTATAGATTATACAACCTATATGCAGCGGGCAATAAATGGTAATGCAAATGTGCTGATGCCAAACTTCCCTATTCTTGTTAACTCAAGTGGAATATCCATATTAAGCAATAGGATAATATTATTTGGCCCTAATTCAAAATTAATAATGGCACCAAATAATTTAACAAATTATCAAATACTTAGAATATTCAACGCAAACAATGTTAAAATATATTTTCCGGTATTAGTGGGTGACAGAGATCAACACACCGGCACCACGGGAGAATGGGGAATGGGCATTTCTATTGCAAGTTCATCAAATATCCAAATTATAAACCCAAAAGTTTATGAGTGTTGGGGGGACGGCATATACATTGGACAGTTAACTAAGCATAGTAGTAATATTCAAATTTATTACCCACAAGTGGATCACGCCAGGCGCAATGGAATATCTATTGTAAGCGCAACTAACGTTACAATCTTACATCCTGTTGTTTCTAATATCAACGGCACAGAACCTATGGCAGGAATTGATATGGAACCCAACCAAAATTCAGATTCACTTAATAATATTACGATAGATAAACCAGTAACTTTTAATTCAAAGCGTGGATTGATGATAGTTTTACTTGGTTTAATTGGTAAAAATGCCCAGCAGGTTAATATTAGCGTTAAAAATCATATTGATGACCAATCACAAACAGCATTGCACTATAGCGGGTATAAACAGTTTTATAATTATGCCCCAATAGGCGGTAATATAAATATTATAAATTCTACGTGGAAAAATAATAAGTTAGGATTTGGGCATGGCCTATATAATAAATATGGACCGGTACTCCACATAAATAAGGTTAAAACAATCTATGATTTATCTGGTAAAAACATTTCTCAAACTCAGACGCTTGACGCTATTAAAAATACTATCGTTGAAAAGGACAAAATACAATTGGTAAACTAATTGCAAAACAGTTTGAAAGATAAAGTAAAGCTTTTACGTATATCAACAGTCCCACATTCATTACATTTATTATTACGGGGGCAAATAAAGTACATGGCTTGCCATAACTTCGAAGTTTATATGGCAAGTGCTACAGATAATTCAGTACCAACTTTAGAAATGAATGAAGGAGTGCCGCACTTCCAAATTCCTCTGAATAGAAAACTAAATGTTTTTAAAGATATTGTTGCACTATATTATACTATAAAATTAATCAGAAAGCTAAAGCCTGATATTGTACATACTCATTCGCCTAAAGCCGGTATAGTTGGAATGTTAGCTGCTATGCTTTGTAATGTTAAGCTTAAAATTCATACTGTAGCCGGCCTGCCCTTAGTAGAGGAAACAGGGTTAAAACGCCAATTGCTTATTTGTGTTGAGAAATTAACTTATATTTTTGCCGACTGGGTTTTGCCAAATTCACAAGAACAACTCCAATTTATAAAAGCAAATATTGATTCTTCTGATAAGATCACCATTATTGGAAAAGGAAGCAGTAATGGTATTGATCTTGATTATTTTTCCAAATCCGAAAATAACCTTACTGAAAATGATAATCTGCGAAAGCTTTACAATGTTAATTCAGATGACGTTGTACTAACTTTTGTTGGCAGATTAGCCAATTATAAGGGCTGTAATGAATTAGTTGCATGTTTTAAAAATCTCAGCCTTAGGCATACTAATATAAAATTATTTTTGGTTGGCCCCTTAGAAGATTTAAACCCATTAATGCCCGAAACATTAAACGAGATAAAGAGTAATAATGCTATTATCGCTACAGGGCATCAGAATGATATAAGACCTTATCTTAATATGGCCGATATATTTGTATTCCCAAGTTACCGGGAGGGCTTTCCACAATCTCTGATGCAAGCTTGTGCTTTTGGGCTACCATGCATAGCAACTGACATAAATGGTTGTAATGAAATTGTTTTTGATGATGTTAATGGTTATCTCATACCAACCAAAAGCGAAATCAAATTAATTGAAAAATGTGAAATTTTAATTAATGACAAAAACAAAAGGCTTGAGTTTGGAGCAAACGGGCGTAAATATTTAGAAGATAACTTTGAGCAAAAACAATTTTGGCATCGCCTAAAAGGATTTTATTTAAAAAAATTGAGTCTATAATGCAAAAAGTATTGTTAACAGGAGGGCATGGTTTTTTAGGTAACGAAATTTATAAGTATCTTAAAACCGATTGTGATATCAGTGTTTTAACTTTAGGAAGAAGTGTAAATAATGATATAATTGCTGACGTTAGTAGTAGTTCTCTTTCGCTCCCGTCAGATATTAATATTGTAGTTCATGTAGCTGGTAAGGCACATTCTATTCCGAAAACGCCCACCGAAATACAGGAGTTTGTTGATGTTAATTTTCAAGGAACAAAAAACCTGTGCGAAGCATTACAAAATAGGGCCAAGGCTCTAAAAAGCTTTATATTCATCAGTACCGTTGCCGTATACGGATTAAATAGCGGTAAACTGATTACCGAAGACAGTCCGCTTAATGGAAATACCCCTTATGCCCAATCAAAAATAATGGCCGAAGAATTTTTGCGAAACTGGGCGAGTAGAAATGGTGTGATATTGGGCATTTTGCGATTGCCACTTATAGCCGGGCCAAACCCTCCGGGTAATTTGGGTGCTATGATAAATGGCATTAAAAAGGGCAAATACTTAAGTATTGGTAAAGCAAATGCACGTAAAAGCATAGTTTGGGCCGAAGATATAGCTAAGATAATTTCAGTAATAGCTAACAAAGGTGGTATATATAATCTTACAGATGGTTACCATCCTTCTTTTAACGAACTTGAAAAAGCAATTTCTACGGCCTTGAAAAAACCATATCCTCCAAAAATTTCGTTATTCTTGGCTCGGTTTATAGCTAGGTTAGGCGATCTTATAGGCAGCAAATCCCCAATAAACTCAAGTAAATTAAGTAAAGTTTTGTCAACATTAACTTTTAGTGATAATAAGGCCAGAGAAGAATTAGGGTGGAATCCCACAACTGTTACAGACAAAATTTATTTAATTATCAATAGCAATAATTTAAGTAAATGATTTACCTTGTCTTATTTTTAGTTCTTTTAGTTTTGATGCTTTTATATTTCCGCATCGCAGATCATTACAATATTGTCGATCATCCCAATGAACGAAGCTCCCATAGCGAAGTAACCATTCGCGGAGGTGGAGTTATATTTGCTATAGCTATTATTTGCGGCGTGGTAATGCATCTGGGCTATTGGCTGCCCGGTTTAGGTTTGCTTATGATAAGCATTGTTAGTTTTATCGACGATAGGATAAACCTGTCAAGCAGGTTAAGGGTAATGGTGCATGTAGCAGCGGTAACGCTAATATTTATGTTTTTGCAGCTATTTACGTTGCATTTTTACGTATTTATAGTGCTGTATATTATCGCTATAGGTATTATAAATATGTACAATTTTATGGATGGTATAAACGGTATTACCGGGATATATACACTTGTTTTATTTGCAGGCTTACAATATGTTAATTTAAATATGCAACCTTTTATAGAGGCCGATCTTATATGGTTGCCAATGCTGGCCAGCGTTGTTTTCTTATTTTTTAATTTTCGCAAAAGGGCAAAATGCTTTGCCGGGGATGTTGGTAGCGTTGCAATTGCATTTTGGCTTGTGTTTTTATTATTCAGGTTGATACAAGTAAGCGGTAATGTTACTTACATTTTGTTCTTATCTGTTTACGGGGTAGATGCCGTATTAACAGTAGTACACAGGCTAATACTTAAACAAAATATTTTTCAGGCGCACCGCCTTCATTTTTACCAAGTACTTGTTAACGAGCAAAAGATGCCGCATTTGGTTGTAGCAGTAAGTTATGCTCTTATCCAATTATTAATTATTGCGCTTATTATTTTATACAAAGACGCTTCAGTAATATTAGTCTTTATTGCGGTTGTTGCACCGCTTGCTATTTTATATATCGCAATAAAACCGCGATTAATGATAACAAGAATACAAGCTTTTAAATAGGTGTTTATGATAATTCCAAAATACAGATAATATTTTTTTGTTAGCTACCGGAAATTGTCATTTATTTATTTAATTAATTTAATTATATTTGTGATGGTCACAACAAATTTCCCCCGATTGTGTTGTAAACACAGATCGCATTATTTTTTATTGAATTTGCGACATGTAAATATAAGCCAAAAACAAGCGTTCAATTTTGCTCATGGTTTATGTTTAATTATGTACTATAATCAACAATCTGACGATAAGTAAATCCGCGTAACAAATTATTACAGGTTTGTGCCCAGTGTCAAAAAGTTTGAGCAGAAAGTTTAACTATTAAATTTGCTTCTCTACCTACAATAAGAATACTTATGAAAAAATATTTGCTTTTTAGTAAGGTAGTACCACGGTGGATAATAATGTTATTAGACTTTGTTATCATAACATGGTCTTTCGCTTCATCTTACCTCATTGTAAACCGCTTCGATTTTTCTAATATATTACGAGGACACTTTTTTATCTATACAGGCATTTATTGTATCATAGCCGCTATTGTTATGTATTTGATGCGGGTTCATATAGGGCTTATCAGGTATTCTAACACAAGAGATGTATTACGCATTTTTGGTTCGGTATTTATTAGTAGCGTGGTTTACATTATAATTATTACACTATGGGTTAAACCGGTGTTGGCAATTAATTCTGCAACTATAAATCTGGTGTTGCTGGTTAATTTCTCGGTGTCCAGTACGTTACTTATCCTTTTAAGGAGCGCTGTAAAAAGTGCGTTCAACTATATCAACAATTATTCGAGCTCTAAAAAAACATCCGTACTTATCTACGGGTCGGATACCAGCGCAGTGCTTGTTAAGCAGGCTTTAGAGGCCAGCGCCAAAACCAATTTTGTTATTGTGGGCTTTGTGGATGCCGATACAAGCAAAATCAACAAAGAGATCCAGCAGGTAAGGGTTTATGATATTAATAAACTTGCCAAACTAAAAGAAAAGCGTGCCATCGATAAGATGATCATCATGAACCATCATTTGGATGAGCAATCTAAAAAAACAGCGCTTGAGGCTTGCCTTGCATTGGGTATACAGGTATTAACCGTACCGCCGTCAGATCAATGGATTTATGGCAAGCTTAATATGCAGCAAATTAAAGACCTTAAAATTGAGGACTTGTTGCAGCGCAAAACTATACAAATTGATACTACGCGTATATCTGAAGATTTGCAAGGTAAACGTGTGTTAATTACAGGGGCTGCCGGTTCTATTGGTTCAGAGATCGTTCAGCAGGTATTGCAATATAAACCGGCAATGGTCATTCTTTGCGACCAGGCCGAATCGCCTTTGCATGATATCCGTTTAGAGGTTGAAGAAATATTTGCGCAGGTACCGGTTAAAATCTTTATTGGAGATATCCGTAACTACTACCGCATGCGAAAATTATTTTCTGAGTATAAACCGGAGGTTGTTTACCATGCTGCTGCTTACAAGCACGTGCCGATGATGGAAGAAAACCCGTCTGAAGCGGTTAGGGCAAACGTACTGGGTACAAAAAATATTGCTGACTTATCAGTTGCGTTTGGTGTAAATAAGTTTGTGATGGTATCTACTGATAAAGCGGTTAATCCGTCAAATATAATGGGTGCCACCAAGCGTATTGCTGAGATCTATATCCAGTCGCTTAAAGATAATCCTATCAATAAAGGTACCGCATTTATAACTACCCGTTTTGGTAACGTATTGGGTTCAAACGGTTCGGTTATTCCACGCTTCAGGGCGCAGATCCAAAAAGGCGGGCCTATTACCGTAACCCATCCGGAAATTACCCGTTACTTCATGACCATACCCGAAGCCGTGCATTTGGTATTGGAAGCGGGTACCATGGGTACAGGTGGCGAGATCTTTATCTTTGATATGGGTGAACCTGTTAAAATCGTCGACCTGGCGCTTAAAATGATAAAACTTGCAGGCTTACAGCCCGAGCGTGATATTAAGATCGTTTATTCGGGCCTCCGCCCGGGCGAGAAGCTTTACGAGGAACTACTAAATCAAGGCGAGCACACCATGCCAACCCACCACGAGAAGATAAAGATCTCTGAAGTGATATCTTACCCTTATAAAAAGGTTATAGAGGACATTAACGAACTTATTTTGTTGAACCAGCAAAATGATGATATGGCGATGGTAAATAAAATGAAAGAGATTGTTCCTGAATTTATCAGCAAAAATTCTCAATTCGAAGGCCTTGATAACAAGCCCGCTCCGCCTGTACAGATAGAGGTTAAAAAGCTAAGGGTATTACAAAACTAAGTAATTTTCACCTCGCACTGTAGCTTAGTACGGCCCGTCATTTATCTAATCTGATTTTATTGAGTATTATTGCAATACAAATAGTACCCCGAGCTACCACAGCTTATGAAAAGTATTGCCCAAAAAGTATTTGATATAGAAATAGCGTCGCTGCAGTATGTGGCATCGATGATCGACGAGCAATTTAGCCAGGCTGTTGAAGCTATATTGGAGTCAAAAGGCCGTTTAGTTGTTTGCGGAATGGGCAAATCCGGCCATATCAGCCGTAAGATCTCTGCTACTTTTACCAGCACAGGCACTCCAAGTTTCTTTATGCATCCCGCCGAAGCTTTCCACGGCGATCTGGGAATGATAAGCGCCGATGACGTGGTGGTATTGGTATCCTACTCCGGCGAAACAGAAGAGGTGCTGAAAATTGTTCCATATCTGCAATACAATAAAAATACTTTTATAGCTATAACAGGCAACGCCAAATCTACATTGGCTACCAATGCTACCTGCCATTTAAATGTATGCGTTAAGCAGGAGGCTTGCCCGCTGGAGTTAGCACCTACATCATCAACTACAGCTACATTGGTTATGGGCGATGCCCTGGCAGTAGCGCTAATGACCGCGAGGGATTTTTCACCGGCAGATTTTGCACGTTTTCATCCCGGAGGCAGGCTTGGCCGCAAATTACTGGTGAGGGTAAAAGATCTGATGCGCACCGATAAACTTCCGTTTATTGACAGTAGTGCAACGTTTACGCAATTAGTGTTGCAAATGAGCGAAGGTAAATTAGGAATGGTGATAGTAGGCACGCCCGATAAAGTAGCAGGTGTAATAACCGATGGTGACCTGCGACGGGGCTTGGTAAAGTATGAAGACATCCATCATTTGCCAATTACGGATCTGATGAATACTAATCCCCGAATAATAAACGAGCATGAGTTGGTTTATGACGCGGAGGAATTGATGATGGAACGCAAAATAACCACTCTGTTGGTACACAACGATGATAATACCCTAACGGGGGTTTACCAGATATTTAACCAGGCTTAGCAAGATGAAGGCAATCATAGTTATACCCGCCAGGTTAAAGTCGACCCGATTGCCCCGTAAAATGCTGCTTGACCTGGGTGGAAAACCCGTGATACAACGCGTTTACGAAGCCTGTTTGAAAGCAACCCTTCATCACGAGATCTGGATAGCTGCCGACAGTGATGAGGTGTTTAACGTTTGCAAGACGTTTACGCCAAACGTGCTCATGACCAAAGAGGAGCACCCAAGTGGTACAGATCGTATTGCGGAAGTGATTGAAACCGTGCCCTGCGATATGGTGGTGAACGTACAGGGCGACGAACCTTTTTTTGATGCCGGCATCATCGACAGGTTAATAACCGCCCTGCAGCAAAGCGATGCCGTTATGGCAAGTGTTTGCGCGCCGGTACAGGATGTAGCCGAACTAAACAACCCAAACCTTGTTAAGATTATTACCGATGTGAATGGCAATGCTATTTATTTTTCAAGGTTCGCTATTCCGTTTTCAAGGGACAAGGAAGTAGGGGACATATCGGTTTACAAAAAACATATGGGGGTGTATGCTTATAAGGCATCATTCCTGAAAGAATTTATTACTATGCCGGTATCGTTTTTAGAGAGCACCGAAAAATTAGAGCAGTTAAGGGCGATTGAGAACGGCTATAAAATTAAAATGATTGAAGTGAAAGGCATCGAGAAGGGGATAGACACCCCCGAAGACCTTGAGCTTGCACGTAAAAAGATAAAAGACAATGGCATTATATAACGACATCACCCAAAAACCTTTTTTTATTGTTGGCCCATGCGTAATGGAGAATCAGGAACTGCTTTACACGGTAGCCGAAAAGGTTGCCGAGATTGGTGCTAAATACCCGGTTACGGTGGTTTTTAAATCATCGTTCGATAAGGCAAACCGTACCAGCGTAAGCGCTTACCGTGGGCCGGGTTTAGCAAAAGGCATGGAGATGCTGAACAAAGTAAAGGAAAAATTCAACCTGCCTGTTACTACAGATATCCACGAACCATTCCAGGCTGCTGCATGCGCCGAGGTGGTAGATATCTTGCAGATCCCGGCATTCCTTTGCCGCCAAACAGATCTGTTAGTAGCAGCTGCCGAAACAGGTAAAATTGTAAATGTTAAAAAAGCACAGTTTCTATCCGGCCAGGATATGTTTTACCCTACGCAAAAAGTAAAAGAAAGCGGGAATGACCAGATCATCCTTACCGAGCGCGGTAATTCATTCGGTTACAATAACCTGGTAGTTGATTTTAGGAACGTTGCCGATATGCTGGAGTTTGGTTACCCTGTTTGTATGGATTGTACCCACTCGGTACAGCGCCCGGGCGGTGCAGGTGGTAAAACTGGCGGCGATCGTAAATTTGTACCCGGAATGGCGCACGCTGCAAAAGCATTCGGCGCCAGCGGTTATTTCATAGAAACTCACACTGATCCGGATCATGCGATGAGTGATGGTCCTAATATGCTTTACCTTAAAGATTTGGAAGAGCTTATCAAATCGTTGATAAACTAAAAAACGTACCGCCATTGCAATGACGCTTGGGGGGATTTTTAATACTCCTTCTTGCTTTCCGATATCTCCCACTGCTTAAAAACGGCAAACGCCTCAGTGTGCATCATTTGCACGAGTGGGAGTTTGCGTTTTTCCATCGGCTGCGCTAATTCATCATAAATAAAGTTGTCGTCGAAGCCTATATTGGCGGCATCTTTTTTGGTATTAGCGTAATATATTTTGTTGATGCGTGCCCAGTATATTGCCCCCAGGCACATAGGGCAGGGCTCGCAACTGGTGTATATCTCGCAACCCTCTAAATTATAAGTTTCCAGCTCCTGGCATGCAAGGCGGATCACCGAAACCTCGGCATGTGCTGTGGGGTCATTGGTAGGTACAACCCTGTTCGCGCTGCGCGCTATCACCATACCATCCTTCACTATCACTGCGCCAAACGGACCGCCCTGCGCGTGTGTTACGTTGTATTCAGATAGGTCAATTGCCATCTGCATAAACTTTTCGTTGCCTTTGTCTTCCATATTGTTCTAAATTAAAAAACCCCAACTATAAGCCGGGGTTTTAATTAATTATATTTTGTGTATCCGCACAATTATTATTTTTTGTCTTTAACGTAAGCGTCGTTTAATCTTTTAACAACATCGGTAGTCACATCAAGGCTTGGGTCGCCGTAAAGTACGGTGGCGTTACCTTTTTGATAAGTTAAGATCATTTTGTAACCTTTTTCTTTAGCGTAGGCCTTTGTAAACTCAACCAATTTTTCGTAAAGTTTGGTTTGTTCGCTCACCTGATCGTTTTGAACCTGTGCACCGGCATTTTGCTGATATTGTTGAAACTCCTGGCCTTTACGTTGTAAACGTTGCTCGGTAGTAGCACGCACATCCGCAGCCATAGTAGGGGCGGCTTTTTGGTACTCAGCAATTTCGCGTTGGATAGCTTGCTGGCGCGATGCAACATCAGCCTGCGCAACTTTACCTTTATCACCAAGGCGTTTGTCCATATCCTTAATGTAATTGTATTTAGATACTAACGAATCCTGGTTAATGTAAACAATTTCAGGAGAGTCGGCAGTTGCGGTTGTAGCAGCAGCCGGCTTAGCATCTGGTTTATTTTGGTTACAAGCAGATACACCTGCAGCTATTAGTAATGCTAATACTGATTTTGTAACAATTGAAGCCTTCATTTTCATTGGGTTTATCTTAAAAAAAATTTTGACAAATATAATCTTTCGGCACAAGTTTCCTAACCATTAATTAAGATGTTTATTATGGATCATATTTATCCACAATCGAACTAATATTGCACATAATTCGAGTTAATGTGAAGCTAAATTCGTAAATTTGATAGTTATTGTTTTAATCAAATATGAGCGAAAAAAATCAGGATAAATCAAATTATTCCGCGGATAATATACAGGTTTTAGAAGGTTTAGAAGCTGTACGAAAAAGGCCTTCGATGTACATTGGTGATACGGGCGTAAAAGGCCTTCACCATTTGGTTTACGAGGTAGTTGATAACTCGATAGATGAGGCCCTTGCCGGCTATTGCGATACCATTAACGTTACTATCCACAAAGGCAACTCTATTACCGTTGTAGATAATGGCCGCGGTATCCCTACGGGTATCAATACCAAGGAGCAAAAATCAGCATTAGAAATTGTAATGACCGTGCTGCACGCAGGCGGTAAATTTGATAAAGATACCTACAAGGTATCGGGTGGTTTGCACGGTGTGGGTGTAAGTTGTGTTAACGCGCTATCTATACACGTAAAAACGGTTGTGTACCGCGAGGGTAAAATATTTACGCAAGAGTACGAACGTGGTAAACCATTGTTCCCGGTAAAGGAAATTGGCGTGTCTGATAAAACAGGTACTACCCAAACTTTCCAGCCGGATGCGGAGATATTTACGCTTACTACCGAGTATAAATTTGAAACATTAGCCACCCGTTTACGCGAGCTGGCTTTCTTAAATAAAGGGATCCGCTTAACGTTAACAGACGAGCGTGAAACTAATGACGACGGTTCTTTCCCAATGGAAGAGTTCTTCTCTGAAGGCGGCTTAAAAGAGTTTGTTAAATACCTTGACGGTACCCGCGTGGCTATCATCCCCGAGCCAATTTACCTGGAAGGGATCAAACAAGGCATTCCTGTTGAGCTGGCTTTCCAATACAACGATACCTATACAGAAAATGTACACTCGTATGTAAACAATATCAACACTATTGAAGGTGGTACACACGTTGCAGGTTTCAGGATGGGTTTAACGCGTACGCTTAAGGCTTACGCCGATAAATCGGGCTTGTTAAAAAATATGAAGATCGAGATTACCGGCGATGACTTCCGCGAGGGGTTAACTGCTGTAATTTCGGTAAAAGTACAGGAGCCACAATTTGAAGGGCAAACCAAAACCAAGCTGGGTAACAGCGAGGTGAGTGGCGCCGTTAACGTTGCCGTAGGCGAAATTTTAGGTAACTACCTGGAGGAAAACCCAAGGGAAGCTAAAATGATAGTGCAGAAGGTTATCCTTGCTGCTACAGCCCGCGCAGCGGCCCGTAAAGCCCGAGAAATGGTACAGCGCAAGAGTGTTATGACAGGGTCTGGTTTACCTGGTAAACTGTCTGATTGTGCCAATAGCGACCCAACCTTATGTGAGCTTTACCTTGTAGAGGGTGACTCGGCGGGTGGTACTGCTAAACAGGGCCGTAACCGCGAGTTCCAGGCGATACTTCCACTACGTGGTAAGATCCTGAACGTGGAGAAAGCCATGGAGCACAAAATTTACGAGAACGAAGAGATCAAGAATATGTTCACCGGCCTTGGTGTAAGCATTGGCACGCCCGAGGATGCTAAAGCGTTGAACTTAACCAAATTACGTTATCACAAAA
Source organism: Mucilaginibacter sp. 5C4 (assembly GCF_034345625.1). NCBI lineage: Bacteria > Pseudomonadati > Bacteroidota > Sphingobacteriia > Sphingobacteriales > Sphingobacteriaceae > Mucilaginibacter > Mucilaginibacter sp. 5C4. The sequence continues at coordinate 1,308,701 of NZ_CP133775.1, forward strand.
TTGTGATCATGACGGATGCGGACGTAGATGGTTCACACATTACCACGCTGATTTTAACCTTCTTCTTCCGTTATATGAAGGAATTGGTGGAGCACGGCTATGTGTACATTGCATCGCCACCGCTTTACCAGGTTAAAAAAGGTAAAGAATTTGAATACTGCTGGACAGACGAACAACGCGACACCGCCATACAACGCCTAAAAGGCCAGGGTAAAGAGGATAGCGTACACGTGCAACGTTATAAAGGTTTGGGTGAGATGAACGCCGAGCAATTATGGGATACCACCATGAACCCGGCTAACCGTACACTTAAAAAGGTAGCTATTGAAAACGCTGCCGAGTGCGATCACACCTTCTCGATGCTGATGGGCGATGAAGTTGCCCCACGCCGCGAGTTTATAGAGAAAAACGCGCGCTACGCGCGTATAGATACATAAGAGCATCTATTCTGCCTATGATATTAAAGCTTCCTGACTGTTCAGGGGGCTTTTTTACTTTTTGGATTTTATGAGCGCCTTTTTTAGCATTTCAATCGCCTTTATTCGCCCTTCATTCGTCCTTTAAAGTTTCTTTTATGTTCAAATAAGTATCAAAAGAGGCAAGTAAGCGATAGCATCACAAAATATATACTTTTTTATTTATATACATAATTTTCTTATGTATATAATTTTTTTTTTATATTTGAATTATGAGCACTAATCCATTGCTGAAAGGCAGCCTGCAAACCATTATTTTAAAACTGCTGGAAGATAACCACCAGATGTACGGGTACGAGATAACCCAGAAAGTTAAAGAGGTTTCTGAAGGCGAAATAATGCTTACCGAGGGTGCATTATATCCTGCATTGCACAAGTTGGAGGCTGATGGCTTTTTAGAAACATTTACGCAAGTAGTGGACAACCGTGTGCGCAAATATTACCGCCTAACCGAGCAGGGCGGCAAAGAGGTTACCAGTAAAATGAAAGAGGCACAGGCATTTATTGAGCAGCTACAAACATTGTTAAACCTTAAACCTGCAACAAAATGAAACCAAGTGAGCAACAATTAAAAGTGTTACAGGCTTACTTGTATAAAACATTAAGCTACCGCGAAACTTACGAAGAGATCCTCGACCATGTTTTAACAGCTATTGAAGTTAAACGCCGAAGTGGGGATATGCGCGACATTGGTGTAGTTTTCCAGGATGTGGTGGATACGGATTTCGGTGGCTATAGGGGTATTGAAGAACTTGCGCTTAAGCAAGTCAAGATCTATCAAAAGCACATAGGAGCGACGTTCTCAAAAACACTGCGTAGCTATTTTAACTGGAAGGTGTTAACATTTACCTTTATGGTTTCGGCGTTGGCTTACACGCTGCCAAATAACAAGCCGATGCATGTGGTATTCTTAATTGCGATTTTTTTGCTGGCTATTACGCCGCTGATCTATACCTGTATTCTGATATCCCGGAATGTTAAAACCATAAAGGGAAAGCGATCTTTACTTAACGGACACCTTATAGCGCAAACTATTTACCGGCGATGCTGCTAAACGGTATTATTTATATACCCACATTTTTTACGGGCGTGGTTGATGGCGACAATAGTTTTAAGCTGATGCAGCATTGGCCGTTGCCCGCACTTATGGTTGTCCTTATGTTTTTTGCTGTACTAAACTTAAGCGCGATAGACCTCTGCCGTAAGGTTCTAAATAAGCAAGTAGTTTAAGCTTACTTCAGTAATAACCTTTTCTTGCCAAAATCAACAACGGCTTTATACTTCATCAGTATATCACTACCCAAAACACCCAATACTTCGGGATGCCCCATTTCGTGATAGGCTATGTTTATGGTAGATAGGTTGAGCACGGCTACTTCCAACTCCGGTATGAGCAGATCACCTATCCAGATGTTTTCGATAACTGCTGTGGCCGATTCCATGGTATTGGTACCTAACCCGGTCGACAATCTTTCGCTCGCTACAATGGCAGCTTGCTCATTCGCTTCAATGAGTAAATCTCTATCAAATGCGGTACGCGATGCGCCGGTATCCAGCACCACTTTAAAAGGCTTGCCAAATATTACAATATCCAGCAAGGGATGGAAACCATCGCCTTGCAAATCGATAATGTTTAGCGGAACGGAGATCGTGGTTTTAGTCATTAAATCATTCGGTAGATAATGATTAGACGTATCTAACCTCGTAATATTACAATCACTATTACACTAAATAATTAAAACGGATAACCGATGGCAATATTTAAAATTGCGTTTTTAAAGCTTGGGCTTATCGCCCGTGTGCCACCTGCAGGGGTATAAGGCCTCATCAGCGGGAAACCAAGATCGGTACGTAATACCAATATGGTAGCATCAAACCTTAAACCGGCACCGGCATCAACCGCCATCTGCGATAAAAAGTTAGGGCCGAATGTACCACCTGCCTGGTGCGGCTTGGCATTCCAAATATTACCGGCATCGGCAAATATGGCGCCGTACACAATGCTAAATAGTTTTTGGCGGAACTCGATATTAGCTTCCAGTTTTATATCACCGCTTTGGTCGGCAATAAAACTATTACCGCTAAGTGGGGTAGGGTCAACCGTGCCCGGGCCTATCGACCGCGGCCTAAAGCCCCTTAAACTGTTTGGCCCGCCAATAAAGAATTGCTGGTTGTAAGGCAGGATAGTAGAGTTACCATAAGGCAAACCAACACCCACCAATAACCTGGTGGCAATTTTACTGCTTGTGCTCAGTTTATGAAAGAACCTAATCTCGCTCTCTACTTTGGCATACTGGTTAAATATGGTCCCGAAAAGTTTTTTCTCTTTACCGGCAAGTGTATCGGCGCCGGTAACAAGGCCATACAGGTTATTTGATAAACTTACTTTACCACGGAAGAAAATGCTATTGGTGCGGTAATCTTCGGTAGTATTATCATACGTATAAGCATAGCTTGGGCCTAAAGTAAACTGAGGATCGATAAGATGTTTAAGCGAAGGGTTACGGTTGTTCGGATTATTGATGCTATCCCTGTATAAACTATCTACAGAACGCGGTTTTACAAAGGTAGCCTCCAGTAAATTCAGTTCGTGCAATTTGTGTTCATTAGTTTTAAACTGGTAGCCAAATGAACCGGTAAATGAGTTTAGCGAATACAGTTTTTGCCTCACAACAGAGGTATAACCCAAACTTAAAACTGTACGTGGTATATATGCGTTTGATGAACTAACGCGCCATGGGGTTATCAATCGTGGCCACGAAAGGCTGGTTTGCACACCATATTGGAACACGTTAAAGCCGTTATTTTTTCCGCCTATTTGCACATCGGTACTTCCAAATAGCGTTACGGTTAGCAATTCGCCGCCTTTAAAGGCGTTGCGGTTTTTCCAGCTCAGGTTTATTTGCGTACCGGTATAGTTGGCAGATGTGGTACGGCCAATAATCTCGGCCTGTAATGATTTACGCTTGTAAGGGGTAAGGAAGTAGTAAACATCCAGTTTTGGTGAATCAGGCGTCACATCCTCAAACCTGTTTTTTACATAACGGTAAGGGCCTAAGTTAATGAACCTGTTTAACGAATTATTATGCGTGGTGCGGCTGTAAGAATCGTTTGGATGCAGCAAAACAGTATTAGCAAACAAGAAAGGCCTGGCGGTATTACGGGGGTCTACAATGTTGTACCAGCGGTAGGGCTTAGCCTGGTTTAGCTTTAACGAAGTATCCCTTAACGAATAGTTAGGGTACACATAAATATTACGGATGGTGTAAATTTCACGGGCACGCTCAGGCGTAGTTTCTTTGATCTTTACTAACAGATCAACTTTGTGGGTATCAACCGTGCTATCAACTTTTACAATCAATTGCTCGGGCGCGAAGAAGAAGAAACCCTCATCCTTTAAGCGGGTGTCTATACGCACACGTTCCGATTTGATAACGTCTAAATTGTATTTATCGCCGGTTTTTAATAGTGTTCCCTTTTGGGCGCCCCTGATCGCGGTATCCAGGTTGTTATCTGTGGCGCTGGGGAAAGTTACATTACGAATGGTGTAAGATGGCCCGGGCAAAGCTGTAAACAGAGCCGAAGCCGTTTTCTTTTTACCAATAGTATCACCACTTACCGACGCCTGGAAGTAACTTTCGTTTTGCAGGCGATTGGTCATGATGTCGCTGTTCTTAGCTAAGTCAACCTGACTTACGTAAATAGGTGGCTCGCCATATTTGCTGAAGAATTTTTGGATAAAACCATGGCGGGCCTTTGTCTTATAATACAACCAAAGTTTAATGCGCATTCCCAATAATGAAGAATTTGGTTTAGGGCGGATAAGCGTTTTCATTTCGGCACTAAGCGCCTTGGCATCACCTTTTGATATGCTTTTATCATCAACCTTTACAGTACCGCCGGTGTATAATTTTTCACCCTCGGGTACGTACTTAGTGGTACTACAAGCGTTTAATATTACGGCCAGCGATAGTAAATATATTATCCGTTTTATCATAAGGTAGTAGTCTGGGTCTTAGTTCTGTCTGCTTTATCTTTTTCCTGGGATGCTTTCTCCTGCTCGTTTTTTACTTTTTGCTCCTCTTTGTATTTACGGCGCATCTCTTTTTCTTCTTCGGTACGTTTGCGGAAGATCTCGCGGAAACGGTTATAATCTACCGTTAACGAGAAACCTAAACCGGTTTCAACTATCTGGCCCTGTATCACCACAAATTCGTCCTTACGGTAAGCGCGCAGGGTGTAGCGGCCGTCTTTACTCAGTTTGTAATTAACCGATACGTTACCGGCAATATTTGATGTTTTTTGCCCCTGTTGCGCACCCTCCAGGTTAAAGTTATTACCTATCGATACCGTAAGCCTGTCGTTAAGGAATCGTTTGGATAGGCCCACGTTCAGGTCCGTTCGGTTGGTGGCCGTACCAGACGAATAATCCTGCCCGGAGGTTAAACCGAAGTTTAGATCAACACCCGATATTAAACCACCTGCAAGGCTGTTCAACTGGTCGGTTAATAAACTGCTTACACTATTACGGATAGCACCTTGCACACCTGCGCTTCCACCCTGGCTTTGCAGCGGGTTATCGCCAATAAAGTGGCCAAGCACCAATACACCTAACACCTGTTTGTTTAACTCGTTAGGGTCTTGCCTTATCTGTGATAGGCGGGTTTCTACCGTATTGGTAACCACGGCGGCAACGTTATAATTGCTATCCGGCAGGGTAATGTCAAAGCTGATGTTTGGTTTCAGCAGTTCGTTACGCAGGTTAAGGTTTACATTAAATGGTAGTTTTTGCTTGTATTGGGTCGAGTTTTCGTCGCTAAGTTGGTTAGCTACCAGGTCTATCGGCGGTACGTTGGCAACGTAAATTGCGGTAAGGTCAATATTCGCGCTCGTTGGGTCGCCCGTCCATGTTATAGTGCTACCCTTTTTGAAATTGAATTTACGGGATACCGTTGCGTACGATAGGTTATATGAACCGCGATTTACGATATATGTACCCGTTAAGCTTGTTTTACCACTTGGGTCGATGCCGCCGCTTAGGTGTGCTTCGCCTAATAGTTCAACAACGTCACCATTGCGCTCATCAATCACGATAGTGAATTTAGCGTTCTTATCAATGTTAACCGTAGCGTTTACATCAAGCCCGGTGATCTCAGATTTTTTTAACGAATCCAACTGGCGTGCCATCAGTATCGAATCCATTTGAGGGTCTTTAGAGTTCCAGAACTCCACTACGCCTTTACGATCTTCAACACCCGGGTCGCTGGTTGGCAATACAAATACCATTTCCGTTTTATCGTTCACGGTAAGGGTCGCGTCAACCACTGGTTTGGCCATGTCGCCACGGATCTTGATATCGGTATCCAAAAATAGCTTGCCGTAGAATAGCTTATTATCGGCTTTGGTAGAATTTATCGCGCGGAAATTATTAGCGCGAATATTTAACCCAAATTTAAAATCGGTGTAGGTTTTAGTATAAATGGATCCCGATACAACAGCCTTATTATTGGTCGAATCAACCAAAGTGAAATCGTTAAAGCGGATGCCCTCATCATTAAACGTAATGCTCTCCTGAGGCATGGTAAAATAGGAGTTAAGCATGCTGGCATTAAAGCCCACCTTATTAAAGGTGACATTACCCCGCACTGCCGGCGCGGTTGTGGTCCCCGTTATTTTTAGGTTACCGGTGATGTTACCACTGGAGTTTTTGATGGCGCCGAAGCTAAAGCCTTCAATACTCTTCATACCCAGGTTTACAATGTTCAGGTTCAGGTCAAACCTGCTTTCGGGCACGGTGTAGTACATGCCGTTCAAATCAACCTGGTTACCACGGCCTGTTATGCTCATCTGCGCGGCGTAGGCATTAGCTGTTTGGTTGTTAACTTTTAGTGCGATGTTACCAACGGTATCGCCTTTAAAGTTAAAGTCGCTTACGTTAAGGGCTGCCGTAAATACAGGCAATTTTTGGAAGTTGCTTACCTCGGCATTACCGTTTATGGTACCGCCAACTAAAAGGGAATCCTGCTTAGCCAGCTTGGTTAAAGTTTCGATACGGAAGTTTTTGAAATCGACCGTGATAGGCTCGTTATACTGGCCTGATGTGGTATTGGCGCTCAATACCTGGTTGTTGTTGGTAATACTGAAGTTACGGGCTAAAATACCTTTGCCGCCAAACATCAACGCGTTATCGGGATTAACCGACCATGCGGTATAATCAAGCAATAAGCCATTCTCCAAAAAGTTGAATTGATATTCATTTGGCATAGCGATAAACTGCCCGGCGATGCGGTAGCGATCTTTCTTTTGGTTGTCCCTAACTTGCAGGCTGATCCCCAATTTATTGTTCAGGGCGCTGCCCGATACACTGGTAAATAACAGATCAAGCGATGGGCCTACTTTAATCTCATCAACCGTTAGGTTATAATTAAGCGCGTTACCGGTATTAATGGCAAGCTTAAGATTGTTAACCGTATTGGTGCCATAAATAACTTTTTGTGCCGATCCGTTCAAGATCAGTTCGCCGGTGGTGCTGTTAAAGCGGCCGTTGAATAATACCGGATCAAGTTGTTTCAGGTCGGGCACAAACCGTGTTACCAGCGGGGTTTTAACCAAACGGGCATCAAACGTAAACTGCTGCGGCGAGTATTTTACTTTTATACGAGGTGTTTTACTGCCGAGGCTGGTGTTGTAATATTTGTCGATAACATCTTGCACCGCCGGGGCAATTTGGGTTAGCTTGTATTTACCGGCCATGTGCGCATAAAGCATTGGCGCTTTTAAGTAAAGGGTGCTGCTATCGGCAGTGGCTGTAGATACCAGGCTTACCGTATCCAGTTGAATACGCTGTCCGTTATTGTTGATCAAAAGATCGGTAGCCAATATTTTCGCGTTCAGGTAATCCGGGTCGGCGGTTGGTACATCGGCAATAATTTTACCGTGGAAACGAATTGGGTTAGCTGTAAAATGCAGTTTTTGCAGATCGATACTATCCACCATCAGCGTAGCATTTACCGATGGGTATTTTTTGTTCATGTTAGCCTTTGCATCCAAACTAAAGTTGATGTTAGGGTCTTTCATGCGGGCTTTAGCCACATAGCTGCCATTGCGTGCCGTGCCGTTCATCACTAAATTACGGTAGGTGTAGCCTTTTACATTTGCGCTCGTTACATCGCCGTTAAATTTCAAACTGGCGGTTTTAGGGTCGAGGCCGGTACCGCTGATGTTGGCCTTCATGGTTACAAAGCCAACCATTTGCGGTTGTTTGGTTAACGCACCTACGTTTAGGTTATTGGCTTTAATATTAGCTGTGTAAGTTTCGCTGCCTTTGCGTTTACCGCTCTTCATGGCTGCCACCAGGTCAACCGCGCCGTAGCTGCTGCGCAGGGTCATTTTGGTGTTAAAGTTTTTCATGCTGCCTTTAAAGATTCCTTTCAGCTCCATATTCTCGGGCACGCTTACATTTGGCGGGATGGTTCCTTTTGGTACCAGGCGAACAATATCATTACGTGTTGTGCGGAAATCATTAATGGTAACATCAAATACCGACTTCTCTACATTAGGCAGGCCACGCATGTTAGCCGATGCTTTAACGTAAGTAGTGCCAAAACCACTTATCTCAATGTTCGGGATGCGCAGGTTATCAACCGTGCCATTAACACGGCCATTGATTTTTATGGTGGAGTTTGGCGACGATTTAAACGGTTCCATTGAAGCCATGGTAGGCATCAAAAGCAACACATCGCGCAAGCCAAGCTTGCTGCCATCTAAATTTGCGTTGATGTTTAGCTTGCCCAGATCTTTAGTTAACGATTCGATAGATGGGTAACCCACCTGCAGATCTTTCTGGATAACCGAACGTGGTGTTTGCACCAGCAGGTCTTTCAAATAAGCATTCTTTGGCCCGTAAAAAAAGGTAGTGTGGAACTTATCGATCTTGAACCCGCTTTTTTCGCTAAAAGTAAATGAATTGATACGTCCCGATAAGCTATCCGGCGTGTAACCAATATTTTCGGCATCGGCATTTAAGTTTTTGATACTCATGTGGGCAAAATCCAAACCGCGTGGCATAGGTTTTTGCGTATCGTTATCAAACTTAATATTATCGTTGGTGAAGGTTACTTTACTTAAGTTGGCTGTCCAGCCTTTCGCCTGGGTGGTAGAGGTAAGCGTATCTATTTTCTTAATGGTTTTATCAACCGCTTTGGCTACAGTTGCAGGTTTGGCAAAGGTTAGCCAGGCGTTGGTATTATCTAACACGATAGATTTGATGCCCACGTGCTGGTTCTTCATGTCTATCTTATCCATGTTCACCAAAAACTTGCCCAGATCAACCTTGGCGGCCATTTCGCTGCTTTTGTAATCAACCTTAACCTTGTCAATATTGATCTCGCCTAAAGACAGATCCATATTTAAAGGTTTGGTAGTGGTGTCTATTGTAGCAGCTTGGTTAATAGATGAACCGGCAGGTGTCTGGATGATCTTAGCATTCACCCCGCTCAAGTTTATTTTAGGGATAGTGAACTTCATCTTATCCGGGTCAAAATCCTTAATGCGGGTATCAAAGTGGCCCAGCAAGAATTTAACATCGTTGCCTGTGGTTACATCTTTGTATTTGATATTGATCTTATCAAGTATGATCTTATCTACCGAGAACTTCATGGTAGAGGTAGTATCGGTAGGTTTAACTTCTTTTTTCTGCTCGCCGGCAAATGCCTTGATAATATAGTCGAAATTGAAGAGGCTATCCGGCCCGCGGCTAATGTTAGCCGTAATGCCTTCCAGGTTTATTTCATTTATCTCAACCTTGTTTTTTAACAACTTTAGGAGCGTGATATCGACCTTTAGTTTGTCGCCTGCGATAAGGGTGTCTTTCTTTTGATCCTCAAAGTAAACATCCTCCAGCACCAGTAGTTTGGGTAGCCCCAAACTGATGTGCCCTATCTCAACTTTTGTGTGAATTTTATTTTGTAAGAAAGTAACCGCCTTATTCTTAGCAAAATTTTGCACGGCGGGTACCTGTATTAAAACAACCACAAGTAACACCAAAAATATGACACTTGCAATTATCCAAAGTATTGTTTTAAGGGCTATACGTCCAAATCGTTCCAAATTCTTAAAGGTTAGGGTACTACTTGTAGTTAGGGCAATTAATCGTAAAAAAGCGTTTTTGTACAAATTTTTAACATAAATACAAAGCGTTTGTTTTTTCTTATAACGATATATTGGCTATAAATATAAGATTATTGTATGTATTATAAATCTTACAAAAAAATGCAGCGCAATACTATCCATATTGAAAATATGTCAATCGTTTCAAGTACAGAATATTCGATGTAATTATCAACAAGGTTGGCTTAAATTTTTAATTTTTGATAAATTTGTATTCCACAGGATCAGCAGAAAGAGATAACATATGCCCGAATTTTCGCACTTACACGTACATACCCAGTTTTCTTTACTTGATGGTGCCGCCGATATATCAAAATTATATAAAAAAGCGGCTGCCGATGGGATGAAAGCACTGGCCATTACCGACCACGGGAACATGTTTGGTGCCTTCAAGTTTGTGGCCGAGGCGGGTAAACACAACGTAAAACCTATTGTAGGCTGCGAGTTTTATGTGGTGGATGACAGGCATAAAAAGCAATTTACCAAAGAGAAAAGAGACAAGCGTTACCACCAGTTGATGCTGGCCAAAAATGCTGAAGGCTATAAGAACCTCATCAAACTATGCTCGTTAGGTTATATGGAAGGCCTTTACAGCAAGTGGCCACGTATTGATAAAGAACTGATCCTGAAATATCATAAAGGGATTATAGCTACCACCTGCTGCCTTGGCGCATCGGTACCGCAGGCTATTTTGCGCGATGGAGAAGCTGCTGCCGAAATTGAATTTAAATGGTGGCTGGATCTTTTTGGCGAAGATTTCTATATAGAAATGCAACGCCACGACATCCCCGAGCAAAACACTGTTAACCTGGTGCTGGCAAAATTTGCTAAGAAATACAATGTTAAGGTTATCTGTTCAAACGATTCGCACTACGTGGATCAGCAGGACAGTAACGCCCACGATATTTTGCTTTGTGTAAACACAGGCGATTTACAAAGCACCCCCATAGCTACTGATGAAGAAGGTGGTAAGGGTTACCGCTTCGGTTTTACCAACGACCAGTTTTATTTTAAAACACAGGCCGAAATGAGCAAACTATTCAGCGATATTCCCGAATCGCTGGATAATACGCAGGAAATTGTAGACAAAGTTGATGTACTGAAACTTAAAAGGGACATCCTGTTACCTAACTTTGTCATCCCCGAAAAATTTAAGATCCACACCACTGCGGATGCCGATACGCTAAACCAGTGGGAATACCTGAAACACCTTACCTATATGGGTGCCAAGGAGCGATATATAGATATCAGCCCCGAGGCTGAGGAACGCATTGAATTTGAGTTGTTCACCATCCGCACCATGGGTTTTGCCGGCTACTTTTTAATCGTAGCTGACTTTATTAGGCATGGCCGCGATATTGGCGTGTTTATCGGTCCCGGCCGAGGTTCGGCAGCGGGGTCTGTGGTGGCGTATTGTACGGGTATCACTAATATCGACCCATTAAAGTATAACCTCCTGTTCGAGCGTTTTTTGAATCCTGACAGGAAGAGTATGCCCGATATTGATACCGATTTTGATGATGCCGGGCGCCAAAAGGTTATCGATTACGTGGTTGATAAGTATGGCAAGAACCAGGTAGCGCAGATCATCACTTATGGTTCTATGGCTGCCCGTACCAGTATCCAGGATGTGGGCCGCGTGTTGGATATGCCGCTGAGCGATGTGAACGCCATGAAAAAGCTGGTGCCCGATACCTTAGGGATCAACCTTAAAACAGCTATTGAGCAGGTGCCAGAGTTGCAGGCTATCTACAAATCGGCCGATTTGAAAGGTATTGTGCTCCGCGAGGCTGAAAAGCTGGAAGGGTCGGTACGTAATACAGGTGTGCATGCCGCGGGTATCATTATTGCGCCATACGATTTAACAGAGATCGTCCCGGTGGCTACCGCTAAGGACTCGGACCTGTTGGTTACCCAGTATGATGGCCGAGTAATTGAGGATGCCGGTGTAATTAAGATGGACTTTCTGGGCCTTAAAACCCTTACCATTATTAAGGACGCGCTAAGGCTTATCAAACAAAACCACGATGTACACATCGATATAGATTACATTCCGCTGGATGATGAGCAAACTTATGAGCTTTACCAGCGTGGCGATACCAACGGCACTTTCCAGTTTGAAAGCGACGGGATGCAAATGTACCTGCGCGACCTGAAACCCGATAAGTTTGAGGATCTGATCGCCATGAATGCCCTTTACCGCCCTGGCCCGATTGAGTATATTCCTAACTTTATTAAACGTAAGCATGGTTTAGAGCCCATTGTGTTTGACCTTGCCGACATGGAAGAATACCTGGGCGAAACCTATGGTATTACCGTGTACCAGGAGCAGGTGATGCTTCTGTCGCAAAAATTGGCAGGCTTTAGTAAAGGCGACGCCGACGTTTTGCGTAAGGCGATGGGTAAAAAGCAAATTGAGGTACTCAATAAAATGGAAGCCCAGTTTATGGATGGGGCTATTGCCAAAGGCCACCCCAAAGATAAACTTACCAAAATATGGAACGACTGGAAGGCATTTGCCCAGTATGCGTTTAATAAGTCGCACTCTACCTGTTACGCTTTTGTGGCCTACCAAACGGCTTATTTAAAGGCGCATTACCCGGCAGAATATATGGCGGCGGTACTAAACAACCAAAATAACATGGAGAAGATCACCTTCTTTATGGAAGAATGCCGCCGTATGGGTGTGGAGGTTTTAGGCCCCGATATTAACGAAAGCGACCTCGCCTTTACAGCCAACAGAAAAGGGGTTATTCGCTTTGGATTGACCGGTGTTAAAGGTGTAGGCGAAAAAGCTGTTGAAAGTATTATTGAAGAGCGTAAAGAACGCGGCCCTTATAAAACCGTTTATGATTTTGCGCAACGGTCTAACACCAGATCGGTAAACCGTAAATCTTACGAGAATTTGGTTTATGGTGGTGCCTTTGATGAATTTGGTTTGAACCGCGCACAGTTTTTCGCCAAAACAGAGAATGGTATTTTAAGCGGGGTAGAACGCCTGATCAAATATGGTAATGATTACCAAAATACACAAAGCAGCTCGCAATCATCACTATTTGGTGGTTCGGTAGCATCATACATCCCCGAGCCGGCTATGCCTGAAGCTGAGGAATGGCCGCTGATAGAAAAGCTGAAATACGAAAAGGATGTAATCGGAATTTACCTAACCGGGCACCCGCTTGATAATTTTAAGCTGGAGATGGATAAGTATTGCAATACCAGCATTACCGAACTAAAGAACATCCAGAAAGCCCGCTCGGGCGAGGGAGGGGAAGAGGTAATGGAAAACCTGGCTAATCTGCGTAAACGCGGCGAGATCAACATTGGGGGTTTAGTGGCCAACGTTCAGCATAAAACGACTAAGATGGGTAAGCCATTTGGCACGTTTGTGTTAGAAGATTACAACGAAAGCTACGAATTTGCCTTTTTTGGTGAGGACTATGTAAAGTTCCGTAATATGATGGTTGATGGCTATTTTCTGCATGTTAAAGGGAGTATCGAGGAGAAATTCCGCCAGAAAGATAACTGGGATTTAAGGGTTACCGTAATGAGTTTACTATCCGAAATGAGGGATAAACTCACCAAATCCTTAACCGTTTGCCTTGATGTAAAAGCGCTGAATAACCAGTTATTAGATAGCCTGATGCAGGTGATCACTACCAATAACGAAAAATACCCGGCCAAAAGCTGTGCCCTTAAATTCAAGATCCGTGATGGCGAAGAGGCGATGTATGTAGACCTGCTCTCCAAATCGCACAAGGTAAGCCCAAGCGATGAGTTAATGGCTGATATATTTAGCTTGACCAACGCGCATGCAGTATTGATGTAGTTTTATGATATTACATATGGATTTATTTACACAACAAGAGGAGGTTATTTTAGAACGTCATCGTGCTTACTAAATGGGGAATATGGAAGTCTACTCATTGGAAGAACTAAAAGAATTTTTAAATAACGATGAACTTTTGATACTTTCTCAACACAAAAAGTAACCTTACTAAGCGCAAAATAAAGCGGCCTTTGTCATATCTTAAGATGTTGATAATATAATTGTCACATTGTGATGCCCCTGCTTGTGGCAAGCTATTTGAATAGTATATATTTGTATAAAATTATTAAAATATAAAAATCATGGCTTTAGAAATAACTGATGCAAACTTCGACGAACTTGTACTTAAATCAGATAAACCGGTACTTATCGATTTTTGGGCAGAGTGGTGTGGCCCGTGTAGAATGGTAGGGCCTGTAGTTGAAGAACTTGCTAAAGAATACGAGGGCAAAGCTGTTGTAGGTAAAGTGAACGTAGATAACAACCCGGGCATATCGATGAAATACGGTATCCGTAACATCCCGGCTTTATTATACTTTAAAGGCGGCGAAATTGTTGACAAACAAATTGGCGCTGTACCCAAATCAGTACTTGCAGAAAAGTTAGCTAAACAATTAGCATAACCAATCTATATATAAACGAAAAGGCTTCGGGATATCCCGAAGCCTTTTTTGTGGACTTTTTTTCGCCCTTTACTTACTTTTTTCCGTCTCGTTTTCGCCGGAGGATTACATCCTGCTAACGCTGCCGCTACCTGCTTTAGAACTGGAGATATTTTTGGCAGAACCGGTGTAATGTACATCGCCCGAGCCCACAACCGAAGCATCAATTTTGTCGTTTGCGTTCACCCTTGCATCGCCGCTGCCGGCAACTTTTACCTGGGTGTTGGTGGTCACTAAATTTTGGCCGGTGAAATCACCAGAACCAACTACGCTAACGGTAGAGTTATCTGCACGGCCTGATAAAGTGATATCGCCCGAACCGCCAATGCTGCTTTCCAGGTTCTTCACATCAACCTTGCCGCTAATATCGCCAGAGCCGGTTAGTTTGATCTTTAATGATGATGCCCTTAAGCCATCTTTAAATACCACATCGCCGGAGCCTGCAAGGCTAACCGCGCTGATATCTTTAATAGATACATAAACGATCATCTTTTTGTTGCCGCTGTCCCAGTTCCAGTTGGTGCCTTCTTTGGTGTGGATAACCAACACACCGCCTTTTACTTCGGTGATGATCTTATCAATGATGTTCGCCGGGGCATCAACCTTTACAGATTCTGACGAACCCTGGGTGATGAATACATCGTACGAACCTGCTACAGCGACTGATGTAAAGCCGGTAAGGTGGCGGTCTTGTGTATCTGCTTTTGCTAAGCCTGCTGTTACTACCAATGCGGTAGCTACTAAAAGTGTTTTTAATGTTCTCATTTTTGGGGTGATTTAGTGTTTGTTTAACTATTAGACGCAACCTTGGTTGGGTTAGTTGCATGAAATAGAAAAAAAAATAATAACCACGCGTCATTGCTGTAAGCGTAGCGTGGCAATCTTCGATAGACCAGTCTGCGTCTCTGTAAGTAGGGGATTGCCACATCGCTATTGCTCGCAATAACGTGTTGTAAAATGACAAAGGCCTTTCCATTGGAAAGGCCTTTGTCAAGAATAGATGCTTCACTATCGTTCAGCATGACAAAAGGAAGAATTAATCCACCAACACCCCTATATAATAATTAAAGGTATCCACCTCGATATTATCTTTAGTTGCACCTTCAATATTAACTGGGGTAAACCTCATTTTTGGGGTGATGTACTGGTACTCACCGCCCTTGATCTTTACACGTACCGGCATGGCAAAGCCGGTTACATCGGCTATCCAGCGGCTGTATAGTTTACCGTTGATGGTAGCAAACTCCAGCGTTGGCAGATTCTTGTATTTTAGATACTGGTCAAATACCGGCGTTAGGTTTTTACCGCTTTGCTCGTTAATGTAGTTAACGATCTGATCGTTGGTAACGGTTTGGTGGTAAAAAGTTTTGTTTAACCCACGCAGGATGCCGCGCCATTTCTCATCATCATTAATTACCGTGCGGATCATATTAAGGAAGTTGGCACCTTTAGGGTACATATCGCCCGAGCCTTCTTTGTTCACATTGTAAGGGCCGATGATAGGGCCATCGTTTTGGATCCCTGTGCGTAAGCCATGAACATATTCCTGCGCGGCCTGTTTGCCCCAGTTTTCCTCCACAAAAAGCGATTCGCTATAGGTGGTAAAGCCTTCGTGGATCCACATATCGGCAAGGTCTTTTGAGGTAATGTTATTGGCGAACCATTCGTGCCCACTCTCGTGCACCACAATGTAATCCCATTTTAAGCCCCAGCCGGTGCCCGACATATCGCGGCCAAGGTAACCGTTGCGGAATTTGTTACCATAAGCCGTACCGCTCTGGTGCTCCATCCCCAGGTGATGGGTTTCTACCAGTTTGTAACCATCCTCGTAAAAAGGGTAGGGGCCAAACCAGTGTTCAAAAGCTTTTAACATTGGTTTAGCGTTTGCGCCCCAGTGTTTCTTAGCTTTTTCGAGGTCGTAACTTAGGGGCCAAAAATCCATGGTGAGTTTGCCTTTTTCGCCTATGTAGGTATCACTGTAATGCACATAATCGCCAATGTTGGCTTCTATGTTATAGTTGTTGATAGGGTTAGCCACAAACCAGTCGAAACGGGTATAACCATCCTTTAAGTCGGTAACCTTGCGCAGGCGGCCGTTGCTCACATCCTTTAATCCTTTGGGTACGCTGATGCTAATGAGCACGCTATCTACCTCATCAGCCTGGTGGTCTTTTGTAGGCCACCAAACGCTGGCACCCATACCCTGGCAGGCGGTAGATACCCACTTGTGCCCAAGCGAATCTACATTATATTCTACGCCACCATCCCATGGGGCATTTTTGGCAATGGTTGGGTTGCCCGAGTAGTAAACGGTAAATTGGTCCTTACTACCACTTTTTATTGTTTGCGGGAAAGTGACAAATACCGCGTTAAACTCGCGGGTGTAGGGTACTTCTTTGCCTTTGTAAACCACTTTCTCGATCTTCAGGTTAGCAAATAGGTCGAATTGTAGCTTGGTAAAATCCTGCGTAGCGGTGTATTTAAAAAGCACGTTACCGCTAATGGCTTTATTGTCGATATCAAACTTCACATCCAGGTGATAGTAGTTGATATCGTAACAGGTACGCAGCGGCGTAAGCATCCCGCGCAAAGTATCTGCACGGGTAAAAGTTTCTTTATGTGTGCCGAGCTGGGCGTGAGCAGTACCTGAAATTAAGCCAGATAAAATTAAGCCTGCATAAATTGCTTTTTTTATTTTCATTTTTAATGTTATTGATCCCAATTTTCTAACAGGTTTTTGTTCCATAAATTTTTTGCGTATAACTTGAATGCTGTAGGTGCAGTAATAAAAGCGGAATCAAAAGTATATTTCCCTCCTATGTAATCTTTTTCAGAAACCTTAACTTTGTTTTCACCGCGCATGGCATATTTCTTATTGCCCTCATGCATAATTATTTTCATATCACTTGGACCTACATCTCCATGGCATACTGTGCGATACATGAGCCAAACCTCTGCTTTGCCATTATTGTCAAGATCTGTAACAGCGAAGGTTTTACGAATAAAATTGGCTCGTATATCAACAGGACAGTCTTTTATAAAGTCATAAACCGACCACGTAAGTTTATAACTGCCCGTTTGCACTAAATAGTGATAGGCATATAGTGCTGCGTCTCTATAACCATCGCCATCGCTATCGCTATTTTTAGATGGTGTTTTACCTGTTTCTGTAGTGATAACCAAATGCTCGCCGTCCGCATCAGTATATTTTACAACATCAATAATATGTCCTTTATAAGTAATTGACTTAGGTATTTCTCCATTACCAAGCTTAATGACTTTTACTTGAGCATGCGCGGTAAAGCCCGTTAAGATCAAAAGTGCCAGAAGGCATAATTTCATTTTTATTTCTTTTTCAATTTTAAATATCTCATTGCGAGCGGTAGCGTGGCAACCTCATAGGACAAGAGGATATGCTGAGATTGCCACGTCACTACGTTCCTCGCAATGACATGGTGTAAAAACCTCTAATCTCTTACTTCAACACCTCCACATCAATAAAGCTGTCGTTAAATACGGTATGGGTTGCTTTCTGGTAATCGCTTGCTTCGGCTTTGTATGGGTTCTCTACAAATTTTTGCGGGTTACGCGCATACAGCGGGAACGATGTGCTTTGTACCTGTATCATAATGCGATGGCCTTTTTTAAAGGTGTGCAGCACATCATTCAGGTGGAAGTTTACATCTGTTTTTTGGTTGGCTACCATCGGTACAGCTTTCTCGAAACCATTGCGGAAACGTGCCGGCATAATTTGCGAACGCACCATTTGCTGGTAGTTGCTCAAAATAATGTTCTTGTTAGGCATGTATGGGTTGTTCGGCTCGTCGGCAGGGTAAACATCAACCAGTTTCACTATCCAGTCGGCATCGGTACCGGTGGTAGCTACTTTAAGGTTAGCCATCATCTCGCCACCCAGGGTAACGTCATCCGTTAAAACATCCGTCTGGAAAACCAATACATCTGTACGGCGGCCTGCAAAACGTTGATCCTCGCTCATGTAATTAAACGGGGTAAAGCCCATGGTGGTGGTGTTATCCTCAGTATATGGTACCGGTTTCATCGGGTCGCTAACAAAGGTGGTGCTACCAGTTGCACCCGGCGCTGCATCTGCCAGTTTACCATCGCTGTTCAGGTAAAACTTAACGTGGGTAGCCTCGGTAGCGGGCCATTTATCAAACTTGTGCCACTCGTTTTTACCGGTGTTGAACATATAAGCCTCCGGCAAGCCAGAGTTTTTGTCGCCCTTGCCTTTCAGGAAGTGGTTAAAGAATTTTTGCTCGATATTGGTTTGGTAGAACGTTGCAATGCTATCGCCAAAGTAAATGTTGCTGTGCATGGTGTGCCCCGTCTCTCGCGACCACCTGCCGTGCCCAAACGGACCCATTACAATGGTGTTATAAGCGCTCGGGTCTTTCTTCTCGATGGTTTTGTAAATAGCCAGCGGGCCTGTCAGATCCTCGGCATCAAACCAGCCGCCAACCAGCATTACCGCGGGTTTTACTTTGTTGAAGTGTTTCAGCAAACCACGTTTTTGCCAAAACTCGTCATAGCTTGGGTGGTTAACCGTTTCCTGCCAAAAAAAGTTGTCTTTGTAATATTTGTCGGCATTTTTAAGTGGGCCAAGGTCCAGCAAAAACTGGTAGCCATCTTTAGTACCGGGGTTAAACATGGTGTTTTGGTACCATGCTTTGGTAGTGGTATCTGTTTTTTGCACGCCAAATACCGGGAAAGTGAAAAAGTAGCTTTCGATGAACGCGCCGTTATGGTGGAAATCGTCAAAAAAGAAATCGGAGATTGGTGCCTGCGGCGATGATGCCTTTAGTGCCGGGTGGTTACTTAAAATACCTGCTGCGGTGTAAAAGCCCGGATAGCTAATACCCCATTGCCCAACTCTGCCGTTGTTGCCGACCGAGTTTTTGATCAGCCAGTCGATGGTATCGTAAGTGTCTGAGCCTTCGTCAACATCAGTTTTGCTTTTTTTATTGTCGATAACCGGGGTCATGTTGGTCCATGTGCCTTCGCTTTTGTAGCGGCCGCGCACATCCTGGTACACAAAAATGTAACCTTCCTGCATCATGTATTTTGAGGGGCCTACCTGTCCGGGATATTTTGTTTCGCCGTAAGGCGCGATGCTGTAACAGGTACGCTGCATCATAATGGGATATTTTTTATCCTTTGAGGCATCGTTTGGCGTATAAATGGAGGTGAAAAGTTTTACGCCATCGCGCATGGTGATGTAAACATCCTTTTTGGTAAAATTTTCTTTAACGTAGTTGCTTTGGGCAAACACGCCGCTGCAGGTTGCAGCAATAAACAAGATTAATGCGGAGAGTTTTTTCATGTTCGGGTCAGTATTAATTGATGAGCCTAATTTAGTAAGTAAATGGGTAATATACTAACGAATGATAAAGGTGTTACAAAGCCCCCTCTAAATCTCCCCCGTAAGGGGAGATTTCAAAGCCCTCCCTGCCGGGGAGGGTTGGGTGGGGCTTATGTCAATCCCCTCACATTTTAATCAATTACCTATTTATAAGCCTGCAAACATTCCTTAACTTCGGCCACCAAAATACACTACTATGCAATATGATGTAATCGTTATAGGTTCTGGTCCGGGTGGTTATGTGGCGGCAATACGCTGCGCCCAGCTTGGGATGAAAACCGCAATTATCGAAAAATATAACACCCTTGGCGGTACCTGCTTAAACGTAGGTTGTATCCCGTCTAAGGCCTTGCTTGATTCGTCCGAACATTACTATAACGCTGCCCACACTTTCACTGCACACGGTATTAAATTAGATAACCTGGGTATTGATTTTGGCCAGATGATAAAACGCAAACAGGAAGTTGTTGATGCCAACACCAGCGGTATCACTTACCTGATGAAGAAGAATAAAATTGAAGTGCACGTTGGTGTAGGTTCATTTAAAGATAAAAACACCATTATTGTTACCGCTGCCGATGGTAAAGCTACCGAACTAACCACTGAAAAAGTGATTATTGCTACCGGTTCTAAACCGGCAAGTCTGCCTTTTCTGAAGATAGATAAGAAACGCATTATTACCTCTACCGAGGCTTTAACTTTGACCGAAATACCTAAACACCTGATATTGATCGGTGGTGGGGTGATTGGTTTAGAGCTGGGTTCGGTTTACGCGCGTTTGGGTGCAAAGGTGTCTGTAATTGAATTTATGGATGGTATTATCCCAACCATGGATAAAGGCTTAGGCCGCGAGTTGCAGAAGGTGTTGAAGAAAATAGGCATGGAGTTTTACCTGGGCCACAAGGTTACAGGCGCTATTGCCAAAGGCAAAGAGGTTACCGTTACGTTTGATAACCCTAAAGGCGAGAAACAAGAACTTAAAGGCGATTACTGTATGGTAGCCGTTGGTCGCGTTGCTTATACCGATGGTTTAGGCCTGGATAAAATAGGCATTACCGTTGAAGAGCGTGGCCGCAAAATTACGGTTGACGAGCACCTGGAAACCAGCGTTAAGGGCGTTTACGCCATTGGCGATGTGGTTAAAGGCGCCATGCTTGCCCACAAGGCAGAGGATGAAGGCACCTTTGTTGCCGAACTGATAGCCGGACAAAAACCACACATTAATTATAACCTCATCCCGGGTGTTGTTTACACGTGGCCTGAGGTTGCCGCTGTTGGTTATACCGAAGAGCAATTGAAAGAAGCCGGTACAAAATACAAAGTAGGGTCGTTCCCGTTCAAAGCCAGCGGCCGTGCCCGTGCAAGCGGCGACCTGGATGGTTTTGTAAAGGTTTTGGCCGATGCTACTACCGATGAGATACTGGGTGTACACATGATAGGCCCCCGTGTTGCGGATATGATAGCCGAGGCAGTAATTGCCATGGAGTTTCGCGCCTCTGCAGAGGACGTAACCCGCGCCAGCCACGCCCACCCAACCTACACCGAAGCCATGCGCGAAGCATGCTTAGCGGCAACGGAGAACAGGGCAATACATATTTAAGTATTCAGAGATTTTAAGAAAAAAAGCGGCCCAATTCAGGCCGGTTTTTTGTTATCTTTAAATATAATGCAAGCTGTATGAAAAAGTCCCTTTCGTTGATCTTATTGTTTTTATTACTTGATTTTTTTGCAGTAAACGCTCAGGTTTCCGGGCCGAAGAAGTCACCTATAACTGCTATCCCGGATCTCGAATTACTGGATATTAACGGAAAGCTCGTAAAAATTAAAGAGTTGACCAAGGGTAAGGTTCTTTTTATTGATAATTGGTTCATCCCTTGTCCGCCATGTTTCATTGAAATGAAAATGCTGCATAACCTGCATGCCAAATATGCCGGTAACAAGCACTTTTGCTTTATCACCATCAGCCGTACGGATAGGGAGATCGTAAAGAAATTTATAGCAAAAGACCGCTCGTTAAAAAAGTACGTTGATCAATACCAATTTTTAAGTACACTTGATTCTTTTAAGCTGCCGGTATATTTTCTGCCGGGTTGCGACGCTAAGGTTGAGATAGCCGGCAAAATGGTTCATGGCTTACAACCCAGTAACCCTACCAAATGCGCCGACAATATTTTGGGGTTTGACGGCTATCCTGCTGTTTTTATTTTTGACAAACAGGGCAAACTTATATTTAACAAAGTTGGTTATGATGGTAAAGATGAAGCCAACATGGCCGAAATAGAAAACATAATAAAGCCTGCATTGGCAGCTAACTAAAATGATATTTGTACATATAGGTATAGTGATAGGAACAATAGCTACGATGGAGGCTGCATCCTGGGCTATGCATAAATTCCTGTTCCACGGGCCCCTGTGGTTTATTCATAAAACGCACCACCAGCAGCGCCACGGCTTGTTCGAACTGAATGATCTGTTCAGTATTGGGTTTGCTGCCCTGGCTTTATGGCTGATGTGGGTGGGGCATACCACTTTAGATTATCGCTTTTGGATCGGTACCGGTATTAGTACTTACGGCACCATCTACTTCATCTTCCACGATTGGTTTATCCATAACCGTTTCAAGGCTTTCAAAAGCAGCAACTGGTATCTTTCTGCCATTCGCAGGGCGCATAAAATTCACCATAAATCAACAGAGAAAAATCCTTCGGAAGAGTTTGGGTTATTGGTAGTGGGGAAGAAGTGGTTTAGGAGGTAATTATTTTTTTAATTCGGCTATCTTTTCTGTTGCCATTTTTTTATTTTCTTCGTCGCCATACTTAACTACAAGCAAATAGTATTTTATGGCGTTGGGTTTATCGCCAAGTAAACTATAAGAATAAGCGATATTATTTAATACGATGTAGTCCTGCGGTTTAATCGTTTCGGCTTTTAGCAATGGTATCAACGCGTTCTTAAAATCTTTATTAACGATGTAATATATCGATAGGTTTGACAAACTTTCCACATGGTCGGGATGGTATTTTAATACGGTTTGGGCAATGCTCTTTATATTGTCCATGTATTGGTTGCCTTCGTTAAACATTTGTACAACGTATTGCTGTACAGTAGCCAGCATAAACTCTTTTGGGTCTTCCAATGGTTTGCCGTCCGTCCATGCCCATTTTAAGTTGATGGTTTCACCATAATTTATGGCATCAATAATTTCACGCGTAAAAAGCTGGTAATTTTTAATCCTGCCGAGCACGTAAACTTTCCCGAACCGCATGTCAAGCCTGTTTGGATACTTGCTTATACCAGTGTCTATATAATTAAAGCCTTTTTTTATAAAAGTTTCATTGTAACTATCGGTACTCCCTAAATAGCCTACGGTTTTATTATTTTTATCTTTCAGTTCAAAGCTTTCATCACTTCCTTTCGACTTAGTAAGGCTCAATGCCGGTTTTAGGCCTTCCTGTGCATAAAAATTGTATGCATATACATAAAATTCGGGGTCATTAGGTGCGGCCTTGCGCCATTGCTTAAGTAAGTTAAGCGTGGAATCGGGGTTTCCTTTCGGGAATATTTCTTTAAATCTGGTTTTAAAATCCTGTGCCGACGCTGAGTTTATAAAGCAGGCAGATACAAAAGTTATAAGTAATAATTTAGGTTTCATTTGGTGTCTATTGCAGGTGAATATAGTGAATTGCTTTTGTAAAACTATCGCATGCCAATAAAAATTCCGAAATTCGCCACAATTCCAAAATCATTATTCATGCTGCAAATACAGGAGAACGTATCGCTTAAAAAATTCAACACTTTTGGTATTGATGCCAACGCCCGTTACTTTGCAGAGATAAGCCACGAAGATGAACTGGTTGAACTTTTTGCCGACCCGCAATGGGCACAGATAGACCGGCTGGTGCTTGGCGGCGGCAGCAATATGCTGCTGGTGAATAATTTTGAAGGCCTGGTTATTCGCCTTAACATCCGCGGGATAGAGCATCGCATCAGTCACGATGATGTATTTGTAGAGGCCGGTGCCGGCGAGGTGTGGAATGACCTGGTTAACTTCTGTGTAGACCGCAACTACGCAGGTATGGAAAACCTGAGCCTGATACCGGGCTCGGTTGGTGCATCGCCCATACAAAATATTGGTGCTTATGGGGTAGAACTGAAAGATGTATTTGAAAGTTGCCGCGCGTTCGAGATCGCTACCGGAACTTTTCGTGTTTTCACTAAAGAGGATTGTAAATTTGGCTACCGCGAGAGTGTTTTTAAAACAGAACTTGCCGGGCAGTATATTATAGTGGGGGTAAAGTTCCATTTATCGCTTAAGCCAAACATCAACTTAAAGTATGGGGTTATAGAGCAGGAACTGGCCAACCGCGGCATCAGTAACCCAACAATTGAAGACGTATCTAAAGTAGTATCTCACATCCGGGTATCCAAACTGCCCGATCCATCAACAATTGGTAACGCGGGGAGCTTCTTTAAAAACCCTGTGATCGCTGCAGCGCAATTTGAAACGCTAAACAAAAACTTCCCCGCGGTTGTTAATTACCCAACAACTGATGGACAAATAAAGATTGCCGCAGGTTGGCTTATAGAACAATGCGGCTGGAAGGGTAAAACCGTTGGCAATACAGGTACATGGAAGAACCAGGCGCTGGTTTTAGTGAACCACGGCGGCGCAACGGGTGAAGAAGTATACAGCCTATCGTCGCAAATCATAGACAGTGTGTACACTAAATTTGGCGTTACGCTACAACGCGAGGTTAATATTATCGATTAATTAAATTAATTAGAATTTAATTTCGCACTCCACTCATCTATAGCAAGTTAAAAAAATATTTGTTTTAACTATTTGCTAATAATAAGCTAATAAGACAATTCTGTGATAAAATGCTGTAAATATCTTGTTTATAGCTATTTATGTTAAAATATTCATTTTTTGAGCAAATTCCTTGCTGTTATTCTGCTAAAACAGGCACATCTGTAATTTCATACGCTTTTCATAAACTGGTATCATGTTTGCCTACTACTCAATACAAAACATTAACAGAATGACAAAGATTGAGTTTAACACCCTGGTATTACGTCAAGCAACTTCATTAAGGTCTTATGCCTTACATTTTACACATGATGCTGACGATGCAAACGACCTTGTTCAGGATACAATGTTGAAAGCTATAACTTATTATAACAAGTTTAAAGAAGGAACAAATTTAAAAGGCTGGTTATATACCATCATGAAAAATACCTTCATTAATAACTATCGCCGTTTTGTTAAAATGAGCACATTTGTTACAAAAAGCGACGAGATATCTTCTACGAACCTGGTATTCAGCTCAACAAAAAACCAAGGTGAGGCTAAATTTGTAATGGACGATATTAAACGCGCTTTAGACCGTTTACCATCAGATTACTACGTGCCATTCACTATGTATTTTGAAGGCCACAAATACCACGAAATAGCAGATCATTTAACAATCCCAATCGGTACTGTTAAAACCCGCATCCACGTAGCCCGGAAGCTGCTTAAAAAGAATTTGAAAGCATATGATAATAATGTTGCAAAACCGATCTATGCCGAAAACTAAAATATAATAAACTCAATATATATACAGAAACCTGCCCTTGGGCAGGTTTTTTTGTTGGGGTAAGTTTCTAACTTTCACCAGCGCGTAATTGCGTACGAAGCAATCTCTTTGCTATACAGAGCCGCTCTGCCTATGTAGAGATTGCTTCGTACCCTTACAGCAATGACGGATATTTAAAAGTTTTTAAGCCAACTTCCCAATAGCCGTAAACTTTTCAAAAACGGTTTCGGTATGCGGTGCGTCAGCGAGTTCTTCGGTGAGGTCCTGCCCGGCCCAGTGCTCGTAGTGTTTGCCGTTGCGCCATAGTCGGCTTTCGGTAACATCATAAATGATGCCTTTGTAAGCCACCCAAATCTGCGGCTTATCCTGCCCGTTACGCAGGGCGAGTTGTGATTTGGTATATAAAGGCAGGTCGGCCATTATGCAGCAAGCTTTTTACGGTTCTTAAAATACTCAAAAAAGCCAACGTTCATCAGCAGCAAGGCCATGCTGTAAAAATGATCTTCGAAAGGGATGGTCCCCACACGGAAGCCAAGGTTTTGGTTGTCGTTATAAAGCACCACAGGGATAGATGTCAGCAACCCATTCACTAAATAAAACGGAATAAGCGATACCAGGAAAGCCATGTAAAACCTACCCAGCCAATTGGCCTTAAAAACAAATAGCAAAAGCAATAGTATAATGGCAAGCAGGCTAAAGGTAACTGCGGTATACAGTTTGTTAAAATTATCCAACAGTATAAATGCCGACGCTAACGCCAATAAGCCGGAGATGCTGCGCGATACATCACTGCTCAGTTGCCATTTAACATAATGGTTTAAGCAAGCATAAATAAAGATACAGGCAAAGGGGACGGTTAAAAAGAACAGGATTTCCTCAAGTGGCAGGCCAAAGAATTTGATGCCTATTATGTATTTATCATTAAACGACCATACGCCGTGAATGGTAAACAGCACATCCCAAAACAAAAATAACAAACCTGTAATAGCCATTCCCGGCCAAATGAACTTCCAGCTTTTAGCAAAGGCCACGCGCTTATCAAACGATAATACAACCGGGAAAAAGATGGTGGCTATGTTGATAAGCAGGTAGGTGTATTTCACTTATAAGGCGGCTAAATGCTGTGAAAGGTTGCTGTTTTCTGCAGGAGTGCAGCGTTTAGAATCTATTAAAAAAGTAATGATGGTTTTTACCAAAGCCGCATCTGCCGATGAATAATGCTTGCGGTCTATCTGTTTGATGATCTCGGTACGGTCGGCAACCAGGTTTTTGGTATAGCCTAAAAAGCCCGGCACATTATGCTCAACCGAAAATCGCATAAAGCGGATCTCTATATTTGCCGGGTCGCGGATTACGGCGCCTTTAAATGACTTTTCGGCGTCGTTGAGGTACTTCACCTTGTAATAGGGGTTCCAGGTATGCTTAGCTTTTAAAGCTTCCAGTGTGCCCAAATAGCCGGTTATAAGGCCTGTACGATTTTTAATCGATCCGAGGTTGCGATATAACGAATCGGTTGTTTTACTGCTGTTGATGGCCGTTACTAATAGTTTACGTATAACATGGAGGTTGGGCTCAACAATATTATCGGGCATAGCGCTGGCATTGCCCCGGTTTAGTGGTACAAATAACAGCAACAAGGCCGGCAATAACAGGTATCTAAATCTTACAAGCATCAGAATTTTATAACGGTACGGGTTGTATTAAATTATATTGAGTTTTTGATGCAGCTTTGCCTTTAAGTACAGGCTTAGCTTTTGCGTATCAGAAACTCTGATCCTTTTTTGCATAATAGTTAGGGCCGTAGTAGCCTTTATTTTTTTAAACAGCTGCAGGTAGTAAATATAAGCCACGTAAACGCCCAGCCTGCTGCCGCTTGGTAATAACTTTATCCCTTCCAACGCATCATCAAAATCCTGCTTAATGTCGGTTTCAATGAGTTGTTTATCCGATTCGGTAAAGTTGGTGAAATCTATCTCGGGGAAATACGTGCGGCCACGGTCCTCATAGTCTGACTTGATATCCCTCAAAAAGTTTATTTTCTGAAATGCAGAACCCAGGCTACGTGCTTTTGGGACCAACTTATCGTAAAGCGCAGCATCGTGCTCGCAAAAGATGCGCAGGCACATTAGTCCAACTACTTCGGCAGAGCCATAGATGTAAGTTTTATAACCGTCATCATCATAAGCCGTTTTATCCAGGTCCATTTTCATGGAGGTAAGGAAAGCGTTGATCAGGTCTTTTTCGATACTATATTTATTAACCACCTGCTGAAAAGACTGCAGTACAGGATTGGTGCTGATGCCGCGGTCGATAGCCTTAAAAGTTTCTTCCTTAAACTCATCTATCAACTGGCGCTGATCGTGGTCGTAAAAGGTATCAACGATCTCATCCGCGTAGCGCACAAAGCCATAAATAGCATAAACAGGGTATCTAAAACGCTTGTCGAACGCATTGATACCGGTACTAAAAGAAGTACTGTATTTGGTGGTTATCAGCTTGCTGCATTCAAAGCATGTTTCGTCGAACAGGTTCATCACCCAAAAGTACAAAATGAAACCTGTATTGTTTCAAAGCCTCACCTAATTTGCGCAGCATTCATGAATACCATAATTATAATTAAATAATGCATAGTTCTGTACAAAGTAGAAGACTTTAAAAAATTTCACTCCCGCTACCTTGAAGAAGGGCAGGGTGAAGCTTTTTTGCTTAATTTGGCTGCTGATGGATAAGAATAAGCAAATTATCGTGATCGGGGCAGGTTTTGCCGGGCTGGCTTCGGCCTGTGTGCTGGCAAAAGAGGGTTACAAGGTCACCGTTTTAGAAAAGAATGACCAGCCTGGCGGCCGCGCGCGCGTTTGGGAGAAGGACGGTTTTAAGTTTGACATGGGCCCAAGCTGGTACTGGATGCCCGATGTATTCGAGAATTTCTTCTCCATCTTCGGTAAAAAGCCGTCAGATTTTTACGACCTGAAACGCCTTGACCCCGGCTACCGTGTTTATTATGGTAAAGATGATGTGCTGGATGTGCCTGCCAATATGGGCAAACTGGAAAATCTGTTCGATGAGATAGAACCCGGCAGTAGCGCAGGCCTGCGCAAGTTTTTAGAACAGGCTGCTTATAAATATAAAGTAGGCATGGGCGAGTATGTATTCCGTCCCTCGCATTCCATTACGGAGTTCATCGATTTTAACCTTATACGTAAAAGCTTTAGCATGCAGCTGCTCACTAATATGAGCAGCCACGTGCGCCAGTATTTTAAAAACCCCAAGCTGATAAAGCTGCTGGAGTTCCCGGTGCTATTTTTAGGAGCTACCCCGCAAGATACCCCCGCCATGTACAGCATGATGAACCATGCCGACCTTGCCCTTGGTACGTGGTACCCCATGGGTGGCATGAACGAAATTGTTAAAGCGATGGTAAGCGTTGCCGAAAGCTATGGAGTAGACATCAAACTAAATACCGAGGTAACCAAAATTGACGTTGCGGATGGACAGGCAAAAACCATCCAAACCAACAATGGAAGCTATACAGCAGACTTTGTAATTGCCGGTGCCGATTATGAACATATTGATCAGCATGTTTTAGAAGCTCCGGACAGAAACTATTCCGAAAAATATTGGGATAAGCGCACGATGTCGCCTTCGAGCCTGTTGTTCTACATCGGTACTAACAAAAAGGTACAGGGCATCCAACACCATAGCTTATTTTTTGATGAGGATTTTGAATTACATGCCAAAGAGATCTATAAAGACCCACAATGGCCAAGCAAACCGCTGTTTTATGTATGCTGTACATCCAAAACCGACCCGGATGCAGCCCCCGAAGGAGGGGAAAACCTATTTTTCCTTATGCCGATTGCCCCCGGACTGGACGACGACGACGCCACCCGTGAAAAATATTTTGATGTGATGATAGATCGTTTTGAAAACATTACCGGCCAAAGCATCCGCGATAGCATTGTATTGAAGCGCAGCTACGCACTTAAAGATTTTAAAGCCGACTATCATTCTTTTAAAGGCAATGCCTATGGCTTGGCTAATACGCTTGCCCAAACCGCGTTTTTTAAACCCAGCATGCGGGCCAGGCATATCAAAAATTTATTGTTTACTGGTCAGCTAACCGTGCCAGGTCCTGGCGTACCTCCTGCTTTGATATCAGGGCAAATAGCGGCGTTGGAGGCGATGAAGATTTTGGAAGGGAAGTAATTCTAAAAAACCATGTCATTGCGAGGAACGTAGTGACGTGGCAATCTCAGCATATCCTCTTGTCCTATGAGATTACCGCGCTATCGCTCGCAATGACATATTGGTAATGAAATAGGTCACTAAGAAACACTTAGTGACCTCTGTAAAATTCTCTGTGTCCTCTGTGGTTAAATCTCTTACACCAAATACTCAAACAAAGTTTTATCCCTGTTCAGTTCTATTACTTCAAAACGATGCTCGGCCATACGCTCTAAAAGGGCAGGGTAATCCTCTGCATTTTTTAGTTCGATACCTACCAGGGCAGGGCCGTTCTCTTTGGAGTTTTTCTTGATGAATTCGAAACGGGTAATATCGTCGCCGGGGGCAAGCACATTATTTACGAACAGCTTAAGTGCGCCCGGGCGTTGTGGGAAACGTACGATGAAGTAATGCTTCAAGCCCTCATATAGCAGCGATTTCTCTTTGATCTCCTGCATGCGGTCGATATCGTTATTACCACCGCTTATTACACAAACCACCGTTTTACCTTTGATCTTATCTTTTACAGCGTCCAGCGCAGTAACTGAAAGTGCGCCTGCCGGCTCAACCACAATGGCATCCTCGTTGTATAATTTAAGTATTGTAGTACAAACCTTTCCTTCCGGAACGGTAAGCATATCGTCCAATATCTCGCGGCAAATAGCGAAAGTTTTATCGCCAACACGTTTTACGGCGGCACCATCCACAAAACGGTCAATGTCCGTTAGTGCAGTGTTTTCGCCATTTGTTATCGACGTAAGCATCGATGGTGCGCCTTCCGGCTCAACACCAATAAGGATAATATTAGGAAGCTGTTGCCTTAGGTAAGTACCCATACCAGCTGCAAGTCCGCCGCCGCCAATTGGCATAATAGCAACATCGAATTGTGGCAGATCTTGTAAGATCTCAACACCCACAGTTCCCTGACCTTCAATTGTGCGGTAATCATCAAACGGGGGGATAAACTCCACGTCGTGCTCTTTGGTGTAGATCAAAGCTTCGCGCAGGCAATCGTCAAAGGTATCGCCCGTTAAAACCAGTTCCACATTACCATTGCCAAACATTTCCGTCTGTTTAACTTTTTGTTTCGGGGTGATCTCGGGCATATAAATAATGCCTTTAATGCCCTTCTTTTTGCAGGAGTATGCCACACCTTGCGCATGGTTACCCGCGCTGGCGCATACCACGCCTTTATCTATTTGTTCCTGGCTTAGTTGTGCTATCAGGTTGTAGGCCCCGCGTAATTTGTAGGAGCGTACTATCTGCAGGTCTTCGCGTTTTAAATATATTTTGCATTCGTATTTTGCCGACAGGCCCTCGTTATACTCCAATGGAGTATGTTTTACCACGCCTTTGAGGCGCTGGTAGGCCGCTTCAAAATCCAAATGTATTTCTGTTGCTGTATCCATCACTTAGTTCTTTACCAACTTGTAAGCCATAAGGCCTTGCAAGTCGTCATCATTTATATCCAGCTTAGCATCAGCAAGCGTTAAAAAAGTTTTGTAAACCTCGTACAGTTCATCTTTATCCAATTTGTGGCCCAATCTCTCCAAATGGAATTTAAGCGCATGGCGACCGCTACGGGCAGTCAGCACAATGCTTGCACTTGGGAAACCAACATCTTCCGGGCGAATAATTTCATAGTTCTCGCGGTTTTTCAGGAAACCATCCTGGTGGATGCCCGAGCTATGCGCAAATGCGTTGCTGCCTACAATAGCCTTGTTTGGTTGTACCGGCATACGCATCTGGCTGCTGATCATGCGGCTCATTTCAAAAAAGTTTCTGCTGTTTACGTTAGTATGCAAACCAAGAATTGCATGCGTTTTCAATATCATCACCACTTCTTCGATAGAGGTGTTACCCGCGCGTTCGCCGATACCGTTGATAGTGCCTTCTATTTGGCGGGCACCGTTCTGTAAGCCGGCGATAGAGTTGGCGGTAGCCAAGCCAAGGTCGTTATGGCAATGTACCGAGATAATGGCCTGGTCGATGTTTTTAACGTGCTCCTTTAGATATTTGATCTTGGCACCGTATTGGTCTGGCAAACAGTAGCCATTAGTATCCGGGATGTTCACCACAGTAGCACCGGCAGCAATAACGGCTTCAATCATCTGCGCTAAAAAAGCAGAATCGGCACGGCCGGCGTCTTCTGCGTAGAACTCGATATCCTCAACAGATTTTTTGGCGTATTTAACAGCTTCGACAGCACGCGCTAAAATCTCTTCGCGGGTGCTGTTAAATTTATGTTTTATATGCTGATCTGATGCGCCGATACCTGTATGGATCCTTGGGCGTTTAGCGTACTTTAATGATTCTACCGCTACGTCGATATCCGTTTTGTTAGCACGGGTAAGCGCGCAAACAACCGGCTCTTTAACGGCCTTGGAGATCTCGACAACGCTCATGAAATCGCCCGGACTTGAAACCGGGAAACCTGCTTCTATAACATCCACGCCCAGTACTTCCAGCTCGCGGGCTATATCGATCTTTTCAGTGGTTGTTAACTGGCAGCCCGGTACCTGCTCGCCATCGCGAAGTGTGGTATCAAAAACATAAACGCGGTTAGGGTCGTGTAACATATTCTTTAGATTTGAGATGTTAGATTTGAGATTTGAGACTCTTATCTGCCATCGGGTTATATTCTTTTATTTTTTTATTTTGATTTGGTCTGCTGATGTGAAATCTCATGTCTCACATCTCAATACTCATATCTCTTTTACAGCTGTAAAGCTTAATCTCTTATAATCCGAGAACCATTGCCCGTTATCGTTGTAATGGGGTTCAAGTTCGTCGGTAATTTCGCTTAGTATTTGTGGTAATTTGTCTTCAGGCACTTCTGCAAAAAATGATGAACCAAACATGGTTAGCCATTTTGCTACGCCTTGCTGCCCATCCTGTAGTTGTGTTTTACGGTCGAAGTGTGCCGTAAATGTTACCCTAAAGCCTGCTGCTTCCAGCTTTGTTGCATATTCTGCGGTTGACGGGAAATACCATGGGTTACCGTTTTGCGGCACCTGGTAACCGTGCTTGTTTAGTGCCAGAGTGGTTGCTGCAACCATTTGC
The DNA here is from genome assembly GCF_034345625.1 of Mucilaginibacter sp. 5C4. Taxonomy (NCBI): domain Bacteria; kingdom Pseudomonadati; phylum Bacteroidota; class Sphingobacteriia; order Sphingobacteriales; family Sphingobacteriaceae; genus Mucilaginibacter; species Mucilaginibacter sp. 5C4. The sequence goes on from NZ_CP133775.1 coordinate 1,341,082, forward strand.
TGTACGTTGCCTTTGCCACCCATTTCGGCAACAAAGCGGCCACCGGATTTTAGTGCATTGTAAACCGATTTGATAGCGCCATCCGCATCTTTTATCCAGTGCAGTGCGGCGTTAGAAAACACGGCGTCAAACTTATCATCGAAATAAAAGTCAGCACCATCGGCAACAAAAAAATCGGCGTTATGATAGGTGGCACGTGCTTTTGCTATCATTTCCGGCGAGGCATCTATGCCGGTTGCCACTGCACCCATTTTTTGAATTTCGCTGGTTAAATAGCCTGTGCCGCAACCCAAATCGAGGATACGTTCTCCCGGTTTTGCGTTAAGTAATTCCAGCACATTCTCGCCGTATTGAAATACGAAGGAGTGTTTATCGTCATATAATTCAGCGTTCCATTTCATTTTGTAGCCACCTCTAAACCTCCCCCGGTAGAGGAGGCTTTTTATTTTATTTTTTTATTAAGCCCTCCTACCGGGGAGGGTTTGGGTGGGACCCTACAAGTATTCCAACACCTTTTGCCCCATGGCCTTTGTGCCTAATATTTTGCTTTTGTGGGTGTTGGCATCAGCTATGTCGCCGGTGCGGTAACCGTCTTTCAAAGTTTTATCGATGGTATCTGTTATCTTTTTGGCTTCATCTTTCAGGCCGAAGCTGATCTCTAACATTAAGGCTACCGAAAGGATAGAAGCCAGCGGGTTGGCTTTGTCCTGCCCGGCAATATCATGTGCCGAACCGTGGATAGGCTCGAAGAAACCTGTACCATCACCAATCGAAGCTGATGCCAGCATCCCCATAGAACCTGCTATTTGCGAAGCCTCATCAGTTAGGATATCACCAAAAAGGTTGGCGGTTAATACCACATCAAACTTTTTAGGGTTTTTAACCAATTGCATGGCGGCATTATCAATGAACATATGCTCGGTTTCTACATCCGGGTATTGTTTAGCAATCTCCTGTACTACCTCGCGCCACAGGCGTGATGACTCCAACACGTTAGCCTTATCTACGGAGCATAACCTTTTGCCACGTACGCGGGCAGCTTCAAATGCTTTGGTAGCGATGCGCTCCACCTCGTAACGGTGGTAGATCATTAAATCTGAAGCTGTGTTACGGTCTTCACTGCGTTTCTTCTCACCGAAATAAACGTCACCTGTTAGCTCACGGAAGAACAGTATATCCGTTCCCTTCAGGATCTCGGGCTTTAAGCTTGATGCATCCAGCAGCTCATCAAAAAGCATGATGGGGCGAAGGTTGGCATACAAGCCAAGCTCCTTGCGGATCTTCAATAATCCCTGCTCAGGCCTAACTTTGGCCGATGGGTCATTATCATATTTGATGTGGCCGATTGCGCCAAATAAAATGGCGTCACTGGCTTTTGCTTTTGCAAGTGTTTCATCGGGCAATGGCTCGCCTGTTGCCTCGATACCGGCGTGGCCCATCAGGGCTTCGTCGAAGGTGAACTCGTGGCCAAAATCGGCACCAATTTTTTCTAATACGGCTTTACCCCAAGTGGTAACCTCAGGGCCGATACCATCACCAGGTATTACTAATATGTGTTTTTTAACTCCCATTGTTATTTATACGTTAGTCCCGCGCACTTCTTTTAGTTTCATCACCATCAGTTGCGCGTCGCTTTCAATCCATTTGTTGTAATCTTCGATGGCCTTCAAGCGGTCATCATCTGTTATGTAACCTTCCTCAACCATCTGGGTCGATTTTGCTACCGACGACCAGATCCCAATCTTCGACAGGAAATTTGGCTCGTCTTTTTTGTAATATTCATTCGCATCCAAAACCTCAACGCTGCTTAAACCGGCTTCGGTAAAGTAACCGGGCAGGTCTTCGGCAATGTGGTTATTCATACCCGCATCGCCGCGCCATCTTAAAAAGGTAGCGTAAAACTGGCGCATACTTGCGGGTGGTTCGGGCTGCCATTCTAAAGCTTCGTGGTTATAATCCAATACGGATAATATGCCACCAGGCTTTAACATGCTTTTTAATTTCGCCACAGCTTCCTGCGGATTGTTCAGCCATTGCAGTACCCTTGCGGCTACGATCAGGTCGAACTTTTCTTTTGGCTCAAACGTGAACAGGTCGGCATTTATTAACTCCAGGTTCTCTACATCAGCATAAGTTTCTTTACCGCTTTCGATAAAGTATGCCGTGTTATCAATCCCCGTTACATGCCCTGCAGAACCAACCATTTGAGCAATGCCCTTAGAGATAGCCCCGGTTCCGCAACCGATATCCAGCACGCGCCAGCCTTGCTTAAGCAGGGGCGGTAACGTGGCATAATCGGCTTCAAGACTGCGCTCGTCAAATAATTTCGCAGTGCCTTTGCCTTCTCGTTTTATCTCTTTGTTCATAGTTCACTGGTTCATTTGTTCAATAGTTATTGGTATTTGCAACCTTGACCTTTTGCCTTTGAGCTTTTACCCTCTTCCTTCAAACTCTACAACCAATTCCTTTTTGCTCAGAATGTAGTCGATATCATCATAGCCATTGGTCATGCAGGCTTTTTTGTAAGGGTTAACCTCAAAGCTTTCCTGCTCACCTGTTGCTACTATTTTAATGAACTGGTCTACCAGGTCAATTTCAATCACCGTATGCGGGTCAGCATCAACAACCTCAAAAATCCTCTTCAGGAAATCGTCGCTCACTTGTACCGGCAACAAGCCATTGTTTAGCGCGTTGCCTTTAAAAATATCAGCGAAGAAACTGCTTACCACGGCATCAAAACCATAATCGGCAATAGCCCAGGCGGCATGCTCACGGCTACTACCGCAACCAAAGTTTTTACCTGCTACCAGGATCTTGCCGCTGTATTTTGGCTCGTTTAATACGAAACCGTATTTCGGGTTGTCGTCGTTATCAAAACGCCAGTCGCGGAACAGGTTATTGCCAAAGCCCTCGCGGGTAGTGGCCTTTAAAAAACGAGCGGGAATGATCTGGTCCGTATCGATATTCTCGATTGGCAGAGGCACCACGCTGGTTTGGATATGTTTAAATATTTTGGTACTCATTGTATTTTCTTTTATGTTATTGCGAGCGATAGCGTGGCAATCTCAGAGGACAATCGGATATGCTGTTATTGCCGTGTCACTACGTTCCTGGCAATAACATGGTAATTAAACCAATTCCTCTTCTTTCAAAAACTCCCTAATATCTGTAATCACTCCCGTAATTGCACTTGCCGCCGCGGTAAGCGGGCTTGCCAGGAAGGTACGTGAGTTTGGCCCTTGCCTGCCCTCGAAGTTCCTGTTTGAAGTAGATACACAGTATTTGCCTGCCGGGATCTTATCCTCATTCATGCCTAAACAGGCGCTGCAACCCGGTTCGCGTAGCGGGAAACCTGCCGCGTCGAAGATCTTATCCAGTCCTTCGCGGATGGCTTGTTCCTGTACTTGTTTAGAACCGGGAACTACCCAAACAGTAACATTATCTGCCTTGTGCTTGCCTTTTACAAACTGTGCAACCTCGCGTAAGTCTTCAATACGGCTGTTGGTACAGCTGCCAATGAATACGTAATCGATAGGTTTGCCTAATAGTTGCTGATCGTCATGCAGGCCCATATAGTCAAGGGCTTTTTTGTATGAGCCTTGTTCCTTTTGCTCAAATGAAGCGGTTTCGGGAACGTGCTGTGTAACGCCAATGCCCATACCGGGGTTTGTCCCGTAGGTGATCATTGGCTCAATATCTTCGGCTTTAAAGCTTAGTACGCTGTCAAAATCTGCATCTTCATCAGAGTACAGGGTTTGCCAGTAAGCTACTGCCTTGTCCCACTCTTCGCCTTTGGGGGCAAATTCGCGGCCTTTAACGTAATTGATAGTAGTTTCGTCGGGCGCTATCAATCCGCAACGCGCACCCATTTCGATGCTCATGTTACAGATGGTCATGCGGCCTTCCATGCTTAAACTGCGGATAGTATCGCCTGCGTATTCGACAGCGTAACCTGTACCGCCGGCGGCAGAGATCTGCGCGATGATGTACAGGATGATATCCTTAGCGCCAACCCCTTTTTGCAGCTTGCCGCTTACTTCTATCTTCATCCTTTTTGGGCGAGATTGCAATAAACATTGCGTAGCCATTACCTGCTCTACCTGCGATGTACCTATGCCGAACGCTATGGCACCAAAGGCGCCATGTGTTGAAGTATGGCTATCGCCGCAAACATAAGTGCCACCCGGACGAGTGATGCCCAGCTCGGGGCCTATAACGTGCACGATGCCCTGGAATGGATGCCCCAAACCGTAAAGCTCGATGCCGAACTCCGCGCAGTTTTTGGTGAGCATATCAACCTGGTATCGGGAAAGTTCTTCTTTAATGGGTAAGTGCTGGTCCCAGGTTGGGACGTTGTGATCGGCCGTGGCAACGGTTTGTTGTGGCCTGAAAACTGGTAACCCTCTTACGCGCAAACCATCAAAAGCCTGCGGGCTGGTTACCTCGTGAATGAAGTGCGTATCGATGTATAAAATATCGGGAAAGCCCTCGTTGCTACTGACGACGTGTGCATCCCAAATCTTGTCGAATAATGTTTGTCCCATTGTAATATTCTATTAGTAAAAGTAGCAGTGGCCGTTGCCGTTGCAGTTTAAATACTGCCACTTAAACTGCCACTGCTACTATGATATTATGCTTCTACAGCCTGGTTCTCGGGGCGTAAACTGCGTACAGTTTTGCCTGCCTGCCATAATTCGCTATCACGTAATTCTTTCAATTCCGCGTCTAATTTTTCGCGGTAATCATCTTTACTATTGCTGTCGATTGATTTTTGTGATTCAACACCGGTTGCAACGCTTTTGTACAGATTTTCGAACACCGGTTTAGTGGCATCACGGAATTTCTTCCACCAGTCTAAAGCACCACGTTGTGCGGTGGTTGAACAATTCGCATACATCCAGTCCATGCCGTTTTCTGCAACTAATGGCATTAACGATTGGGTCAGCTCTTCAACAGTTTCGTTAAACGACTCTGAAGGTGAGTGGCCGTTAGCACGTAAAACTTCGTACTGCGCGGCAAAAATACCCTGGATACAACCCATTAGCGTACCACGTTCGCCGGTTAAATCGCTGTAAACTTCTTTACGGAAATCTGTTTCGAACAGGTAACCGCTACCTACCGCAATGCCTAAAGCAATAACACGCTCAAAAGCTTTGCCTGTAGCATCCTGGAAAATAGCGTAGCTTGAATTTAAGCCACGGCCCTGCAAAAACATACGGCGTAATGATGTACCTGAACCTTTAGGGGCAACCAAAAAAACATCCACATCAGCAGGAGGGATGATACCGGTTTGCTCGTTAAAAGTGATACCAAAACCGTGAGAGAAGTAAAGTGCTTTACCCGGGGTTAAGTGTTTTTTAACGGTTGGCCATAAAGCTATCTGTGCAGCATCGCTCAATAAATAGCAAATAATGGTTCCTCTTTTAAGGGCTTCTTCAATTTCAAAAAGGGTTTCGCCAGGTACAAAGCCGTCGTTCACAGCTTTATCCCATGTTTTTGTGCCTTTACGCTGGCCAACAATTACGTTAATGCCATTATCTTTTTGGTTGAGCGCCTGGCCCGGACCTTGAACGCCATAGCCAATTACTGCTACAACTTCATCTTTTAATACGTCCTGAGCTTTTGCTAAAGGGAACTCTTCGCGGGTTACTACATTTTCTTCACTACCGCCGAAATTTAGTTTTGCCATTGTTTTGGTTTTTTGATTTTTTGCGATTTCACCGATTTAGATGATTTCGCAGATTTGCTCTTTTATTGTGATTTATAATTTACTATTTATTCCAACTCCCCCTTCAGGGGGCTGGGGGGTATCTACATCGTAAACACTTTTTGCCCCTTGTTAAGATATTCGTTCTCGATAACATCTTCACCCGGTTCAAGCCTCTCAAATTCGCGGAGCTTGCTGTTAAAGCCTTCGCTGTTTTTGATGATGGCAACGCGTGCGCTGCGTACAAATTCAATTAACCCGTAAGGCTGAAGGATGCTGATCAGGTTGTCAGTCTCTTCGCGATGGCCGGTTGTTTCAAACACGGTGTAGTCCTTACGCAATACTACTACACGGGCACCATTCTCGCGCAGCAAACGCTCAACGCTTACCTTCTCGGCAATAACATCGGTAGATACCTTGTACAGGGCCAGTTCCTGCCAGATCACATCCGCATTTGTATGATAGTATACTTTAAGTACTTCTACCTGTTTTTCAATTTGGCGGGTTAGCTTGCGCACCACTTCCTCAGATTCGGTTATTACGATGTTAAAACGGTGGATGCTCTCGATCTCGGAAGGAGAGGTGTTTAAACTATCGATATTGATCTTACGACGCGTGAATATGATGGCAATACGGTTTAATAAACCTATCTGGTTTTCCGTATAAACCGTTATGTTAAATTCCTGCTTTTCGTTATCCTGATTTTCCATGTTGTTTCGTTGTTGGGGGTATTACTTTAACCTGATCTCGCTTACACTGCAACCTTGCGGTACCATCGGGAATACGTTGTTCTCTTTGGTAACCATTACTTCTAAAAGGAAAGAGCCAGGGTTGTTCAGCATTTCGTTTAGTGCTGACGGCAGGTCCTTGCGATCATCGATTACTTTGCCGGGGATGCGGTATGCTGCTGCCAACGCTACAAAATCCGGGCTTTGTATATCCACGAACGAGTAACGGCGCGAATTGAACAGTTCCTGCCACTGACGAACCATCCCCAGGAAACGATTGTTCAGGATAATGATCTTTACATCGATACCGCTTTGCATAATGGTACCCAATTCCTGGCAGGTCATCTGGAAACCGCCGTCGCCAATAATGGCAACTACGGTACGGTCTTGCGCGCCAAACTTAGCGCCAATGGCTGCAGGCAGGGCAAAGCCCATGGTGCCTAAGCCACCGCTGGTAACGTTACTACGAGTGTTATTAAACTGCGCATAACGGCAGGCTACCATTTGGTGCTGACCCACGTCGGTCACTATAATTGCCTCACCTTTGGTGATCTCATTTAATTGTTTGATCACCTCGCCCATGGTCATTTCGTCCGTAGTGGGGTTAAGTTCTTTATAAATCACCTGCTCAACTTCCTGGCGGGTGTAATCGTTAAATTTGGCAAGCCATTCCGTATGCTCTTTTTTCTCAACCAATGCGCTAAGCATCGGGATGGTTTCTTTACAATCGCCCCAAACAGGTACGGTAGATTTTACGTTCTTGTCGATCTCGGCAGGGTCTATATCCAAATGGATCACCTTTGCCTGCCTGGCATATTTGTCAAGGCGGCCGGTTACACGGTCATCAAAGCGCATGCCTATAGCGATCAATACATCGCACTCGTTAGTTAGAACATTTGGCCCGTAGTTGCCGTGCATACCCAGCATACCAACGTTTTGCGGATGGTCTGTAGGTATGGCCCCTGCACCAAGGATGGTCCATGCTGCCGGGATGCCACTCTTTTCTACAAAAGTTTTAAACTCCTGCTCGGCACTGCCTAATATTACGCCTTGTCCCCATAATATGAATGGTTTTTTAGCGGAGTTGATCAGCTCGGCTGCTTCCTGGATATACTGAGGGCGAACGATTGGTTTTGGCCTGTAGCTACGGATATGGTTACATTTAACATAGCCTTCGTAATCAAATTTCTGGATCTGCGCGTTTTTAGTTATATCAATCAAAACCGGGCCTGGGCGACCGCTTTTGGCTATGTAAAATGCCTTGGCAAGCACCTCGGGGATCTCGGTAGCATCGGTTACCTGGTAGTTCCATTTGGTAACCGGGGTAGTGATGTTTATTACATCCGTTTCCTGGAAGGCATCGGTACCCAAAAGGTGCGCGAAAACCTGGCCGGTGATACAAACCAATGGTGTGCTATCTATCTGCGCATCGGCTAAACCGGTAACTAGGTTGGTAGCACCGGGGCCGCTGGTTGCGAAAACAACGCCCACTTTGCCCGATGAACGCGCATAACCCTGGCCGGCATGTATGCCGCCCTGCTCGTGGCGCACCAGGATGTGGTTCAGCTTTTCGCTATAATCGTACAATGCATCATAAATAGGCATAATAGCACCGCCGGGGTAACCAAAAATGGTATCCACACCTTCCACGATCAGGGCTTCTAATAATGCTTCCGATCCTGATAGTTGTACTACTGGCGATTTCACCGATTGCTCTGCGATCCCTCCGATTTGTTGTGTGATTGTTTGTGTTTCCATTATTCTGTGATTACACCGATGATTTTTATTACACCGATTTTATTCTATTCTATCAACTCTTTAATTCTAAAAATGCCGGTTCAGACTATGGCATTTCATCTGTTACGCAACCTTCGGCAGCATTGCTTACGGTTTTGGCGTATCGGTATAAAAGCCCTCTGCTTACTTTTAAAGCCGGTTGTTTCCAGGCGGCTTTGCGGGCGGCAAATTCTTCGTCGCTTATCATTACATTAATGGTGCGGTTTATAGCATCAATAAAGATCCTGTCTTCATCTTTTACAAATGCTATACCACCACCGTCATAAGCTTCCGGCGTGATGTGGCCTACCACGAAACCGTGTGTGCCACCACTAAAACGGCCATCCGTAATTAACGCTACCGAACTTCCCAAACCTGCACCAAATATGGCTGAGGTTGGTTTAAGCATCTCGGGCATACCCGGCGCGCCTTTAGGGCCAACGTTACGGATAACCACCACATCGCCTTTTTTAACAAAGCCGCTTTGGATCCCGTGGATCAACTCAAACTCGCCATCGAACACGCGGGCGGGGCCTTCAAAGCTGGTACCTTCTTTACCGGTGATCTTGGCTACGCTGCCACCTTCAGCAAGGTTTCCGTATAAGATATGTAAGTGACCGGTTGCTTTAATAGGTGTTTCGGCCGGGAGTATAATTTTTTGTGTCTCGAAGTTTATTTCGGGAACGGTTTCTAAATTTTCTGCAATAGTTTTACCGGTTACGGTAAGGCAGCTGCCATCCAACCAACCTTGTGCAAGGCAATATTTCATTACCGCAGGTACACCGCCAATGTTGTGCAGGTCTTCCATCATATATTTACCGCTTGGCTTCATATCGGCCAGTACCGGGATGCGGTTACTTACGGTTTGGAAATCATCCTGCGTAACTCTTAAACCAACGCTTTTAGCCATTGCAATTAAGTGCAATACCGCGTTGGTAGAACCACCAAGAACCATGATGATCACTATCGCGTTCTCGAAAGCAGCGCGCGTCATGATATCTGATGGTTTGATATCTTTCTCTAATAAGATCTTTATGGCTTTACCCGCTGCTAAACACTCTGCTTTTTTATCATCGCTTAAAGCAGGGTTGCTTGAGGAGTAAGGCAAGCTCATACCCAAAGCCTCGATAGCGGCAGCCATCGTATTAGCGGTGTAGATACCACCACAGGCACCTGCACTCGGACAGGCGTTTTTAATCACACCTATAAAATCTTCAGGAGTAATTTGTCCTGCTATTTTTTTACCTAAAGCTTCAAAAGCTGATACAATATTAAGGTCTTCGCCTTTCCAATGGCCGGGTTTAATTGTACCACCATATACCATAATAGAGGGGCGGTTTAAACGGCCCATTGCCATGATAGAGCCCGGCATGTTTTTATCACAACCCGGCAGGGTTATTAAACCATCGTAATATTGCGCACCGGTTACTGCTTCAATCGAATCGGCGATAATATCGCGGCTCATTAAGGAGTAGCGCATACCTTCGGTACCGTTGCTCATGCCATCGCTTACGCCAATGGTGTGGAAGATCAGGCCTACCATGTCCTCGTCCCAAATGCCTTGTTTAACCAATTTGGCAAGATCATTAAGGTGCATGTTACAGGTATTACCATCATAACCCATGCTGGCAACGCCAACCTGTGCTTTTTGCATATCATCATCGGTAAGGCCAATACCATATAGCATGGCTTTTGCCGCAGGCTGGGTTTCATCCTGGGTAAAGGTTTTACTGTACTTATTTATCTCTACAGCGGTTGTAGTATTTGATGATGAACTCATTTTATAAGCGTTTTTATCTCTTGTGCCCGCCAAAGCCGGCGTTAGCGATTAATGTTGTATTGTGTATTCGTAAGTTAGATATAGCCTTATGGAATAGCAAGGCATTAAAAATTTATTTGAAATAAGTATTAAATATTGATTATTTTATATAATCAATATTTAATTTGTTTATTTTATTTAAATATAGAATTATATTTTTATTAATTTATACCAAAGTTTAAAACGGTATTTGGTATGTTTTTTATGCATGCATAGTAAGTTGCCGAAATTCGGCGTGAAATGGGGCGGGTGCATGAAAAACTTGCTTGCAAAGTCGTTACCGTTTAACTTATCAGAAAAGGCCTAATGAGAAATTTTATTTAACATTGTATCGCGCTTAATAAAAAGTATGGACGAGTTGAAATTTGAGATATTACCGTTTGCCTCATTGCAGGACTATATAGTGCAATTGGATGGCCGTATATCTGAAACTTTCGAAAAATTGAGCGAGAGCGAACTATCTGTTTCAACCTTTAGCTTTTACACATCAGTATCGGCTGTTTTTTCTTCTAAGATAGAAGGTGAAGATATCGACCTCGATTCGTATATAAAACACAAATTATCGGGCGCTAAATTCTTGCCGGATCATACTCAAAAGATAGATGACCTTTATGCTACCTACCAATTCGCGCAAACGCATGAATTAAATAAAAAGCACGTTAAGCAAGCGCATAAACTACTTACCGAACATATCTTACATAAAAGGCAACGCGGTAAAACAAGAACAGACAAAATGTTTGTGATCACCAACGATGGTAAAATAGAATACGTGGCTTGCGATTGGAGCCAGGTTAAGGCCGAAATGAAAAAGCTTTTTAACGATATTCAATTATTGATAGAAACTGAACTCAATATTAAAGAAGCTTTTTTCTTTGCTTCGCTTATCCATTTGGTATTTGTTAAGATTCACCCGTTTAATGATGGTAATGGCCGCACCGCCCGTTTGTTAGAAAAATGGCTCCTGGCACAAAAGCTTGGTGATAAGGCATGGTACCTGCAATCAGAAAAACACTATTATCAAAACCATAGCACTTACTATAATAATATAAGAGCGTTAGGATTGGAGTATGATACCCTCGATTATTCAAAGGCGCTCCCTTTCCTGAATATGCTGCCGCAATCTTTAATTGGTAATAATTAATAAAAGTTTCAAAGAACGGAAAAACTTGCAAAAAAAAAGTCCGGCCAATACTGACCGGACTTTCCATATATCAGTATACAAAGTCTATTTGTTAATAATACCCTCCGCTAATACAGTAACCTTATTGTTTAAGGCTTCTACCACACCACCCTGGATAAAAAACACTTCTTCTTTAGTACCTGCGGCACCGCGGATGGTTAATTTACCATCGTTTAAAGTAGAAATAATAGGGGCGTGGTTATTCAAGATCTCTAAAAACCCTAATGTACCGGGTAAGGTAACCGAGGTAGCCTCGCCTTCGTAGATCTTTTTATCAGGAGTAAGAATTTCTAATGTCATGAGCCCCTCTCTAACTCTCCCCGGAAGGGAGAGGATTTTAATTAAATTATTATTATGCCTTTTCCTCCTCCCCTGTGGGGAGGTCGGGTGGGGCTTTAGTTATTAGTTTCTGTTAATAATTTTTTACCTTTTTCAATAGCATCTTCAATACTGCCTACAAGGTTAAATGCTGCTTCAGGATACTCATCAACTTCACCATCCATGATCATGTTGAAACCTTTGATGGTGTCTTTAATATCAACCAATACACCTTTTAAACCGGTGAACTGCTCGGCAACAAAGAATGGTTGTGACAAGAAACGCTGAACACGGCGTGCGCGTGATACAACTAATTTATCTTCCTCAGAAAGTTCATCCATACCTAAGATGGCGATGATATCCTGAAGCTCTTTGTAACGTTGTAAAGTTTCTTTAACGCGTTGAGCGGTATTGTAATGCTCATCACCTAAGATAGCTGCGCTAAGGATACGTGAGGTAGAATCCAATGGATCCACCGCAGGGTAAATACCAAGCTCGGCAATTTTACGTGAAAGTACCGTTGTTGCATCTAAGTGGGCAAATGTTGTTGCCGGTGCAGGGTCAGTTAAATCATCTGCAGGTACATAAACGGCCTGTACAGATGTAATTGAACCACGTTTTGTTGAAGTGATACGCTCTTGCATGGTACCCATCTCGGTAGCCAGTGTTGGCTGGTAACCTACCGCCGATGGCATACGGCCTAATAGTGCCGATACCTCAGAACCTGCTTGTGTAAAGCGGAAGATGTTATCAATAAAGAATAGGATATCACGGCCTTTACCTTCTTCATCACCATCGCGGAAGTACTCTGCAAGGGTCAATCCAGAAAGTGCCACACGTGCACGTGCACCGGGAGGCTCGTTCATTTGTCCGAAAACGAATGTCGCTTTTGATTCTTTCAAAGCTTCAGGGTCTATCTTAGAAAGATCCCATCCGCCTTCTTCCATTGAATGCATAAATGCATCACCGTATTTTATAATACCCGATTCAAGCATCTCGCGCAATAAGTCGTTACCTTCACGGGTACGCTCACCTACACCTGCAAATACAGATAAACCTGCATAAGCTTTCGCGATGTTATTGATGAGTTCTTGTATTAATACTGTTTTACCAACACCGGCACCACCAAACAAACCAATTTTACCACCTTTTACATAAGGCTCTAAAAGGTCAATTACTTTAATACCTGTAAACAATGCCTCAGTTTCGGTAGATAGATCTTCGAAACGCGGAGGAGTTGCGTGGATTGGGCGGCCATTGGTTTTGTCAAGGTTAGGAATGCCATCAATTGCATCACCTACTACGTTAAATACACGGCCTTTGATTTGCTCACCAACCGGCATTTTAATAGCAGTAGCGGTATCTAAAACCTTCATGCCGCGCAGCAAACCGTCGGTCGAGTCCATGGCGATTGCGCGCACACGGTCTTCACCTAAATGTTGCTGAACTTCTAAAATAATTTTTTGTCCGTTGTCTTTTGTGATCTCAAGCGCATCATAGATCTTAGGAAGATGTGCATCATCAGCGAAACTTACGTCAACTACCGGACCGATGATCCTTGATATTTTTCCAATGTTTGGCATATATAACCTGGTGTTTTAAATAATTTATAATGAAACAGATGCCTTCTATACAAAACGGTACTATTTCAGAGGTGCAAAGTTAAGGTTTATTGCCAAATATTTAAATAGTTATGTGAAGAAATTTCTGTGAAATTTTTAAGCGACAATTTTGTAGTTTTGTTTACCAAATTTAAAACCGGCTTTACAGCCTCTTAACGTATTAAATGAAAAAAATTCTACTACTCTTAATGTGGTTATCGCCTGGTATTATCTATGCCCAGGGTTTTATGGTTAACCTAAACGGACAAAAGCAAATAGGCATGGGCCACACAGGTACCGGCTTGCTGCAGGATGGGGCTTCGGTTGTTTTTAACCCCGGTGCAATGGCCATGTTATCTGAAAACTACCTGCAGGCGGGTATAAGCCCGCTCTTTTTTAAGTCGGGTTTCCAGGGTGCGGATGCATCGGGTACAGCATTTACAAAAGAAAAAGTTGCTACCCCTTTTAATGCCTACGCTGTTTGGGGGCCTAAGGCGGCCCGATGGAAAGTAGGCCTTGGTGTTTACACACCGTTTGGCGGTTTAATCGACTGGGGCAGCAACTGGCAGGGTAAATACGTGCTGGAAAGCCTGGATCTAAAAGCGATATTCTTCCAGCCAACGGTTAGCTACAAACTAACTGATTACTTAAGTATTGGTGCAGGTTTTGTCTACAACCACGCTTCGGTTGACTTACAACGCGCTATCCCGGTGAGTGGCCCTGATGGCAATCCCGGCCAGGCGCGTTTAACAGGCGGCGGCCGCGGTTACGGGTGGAATGCCGGTATCTTTATTAAACCAAGCAGCAAATTTACTATCGGTTTAGATTACCGCTCGCAGGTTAACACTAATATTAAAAAGGGTGATGCCTTTTTTAGTGTGGCAAACTCGCTGCAGGCAAACTTCCCTCAGCCAAACACATTTATGGCAGGTATCCCCTTGCCGGCAAATGCTTCAATCGGTTTTGGTTATACCCCGGATGCGAAATGGACCGTTGCCTTCGACGCGAATTTTGTGGGATGGCATTCATACAAAGCCCTGGCGTTTGATTATGCATCAAACACATCCACTTTGCAGGATACCTATTCGCCACGAAACTATAAAGATGCATTCAGCTTAAGGGGTGGTGCGCAATACAAAACAAGCCATAAGGTTGCCGTACGCCTTGGTGGTGGTTACGCCAGCACTGCGGTAAAGGATGGTTATGTAACCCCGGAAGTGCCGGATGCTAACCGCTATTACTTAACAGCAGGATTGGGTTACAAGCTTACCCACAAGCTCGATCTGGATTTTTCTTTCGAGTACGAGCACTTGTTCTCCCGTTTCCAAACCAATATCGAATCTAACTTATCGGGTACATTCAAAAGCAATGTTTACATCCCGGGTGTTTCACTTTCTTACCACTGGTAATATCATCAAAAAATGAAAACGTTAAATAAATATATATACATTGCTGCAACGCTTGCACTATTTGCAGGTTGCAAACCATCTTTCGAGAGCCCCAAGAAAAGCGAAGGAACTGCCGATTTTACCCGCTACATCTCAGTAGGTAACTCGTTAACCGCAGGTTTTGCCGATAACGGGTTATACCTGGAAGGCCAGCAAAACTCCTACCCAAGCATCATTGCCAAACAAATGGCTTTAGTTGGTGGCGGTACATTTACCCAGCCATTGTTTACCGAAGCACAGGCAAATGGCTCCACCTATTTGAAACTGACCGGCTTTAATCCTAATGGCACGCCTATTACTACTACTGTTACTGAAAATAATGCGGTACGTGGTAAAGTAACCATCCCCGGTTTTGGTGATGTTATTCTATTAACCAAATACAGCGGAGACCTTAACAATTACGGTGTGCCGGGTATTAAATTACAACAGATAACTTACGCGCCTTATGGCAATTTAAACCCATATTTTGAGCGTTTGCTGCCGGGCAACCCACCAACAAATAATACTACTTACCTTGATTTTGTTACCGCTAAAGATTTCACCTTTTTTACCGACTGGTTGGGTAATAACGATGCCTTAGGTTATGCTACCAGTGGTGGCGCAGGCGATGTATTGACTGATAAAACGCAATTTGCGCAGCTGTATACTTTATCCATAACAAAACTAACCGAAAAGGGTGCTAAAGGTGCTGTTGCAACTATTCCGGACGTAACATCGGTACCATATTTTACTACGGTTACAGTTGGTGCTATTTTAGGCGCTGTGCAAAAGGCTAATCCACAGGCCCAGGCACTTTATGTAAATGCACGTGCTACTGCAGATATTACTAATACAACTTATGCGCCACGTGCCGCGACTGCCTCAGATCTAATCGTATTAACTTTCCCTACAGCAAAAATAGGCGCTATGGTTGCTTCACCTGTAGGTATGGTGCCTTACGGACTAACACCTTACGCGCCTATCGAAAATCAATATGTGTTGGATAATAACGAAGTGACCATAGTAAAAGATTACGTTACCGACTACAACAAAACTATTAAAGCAGTAGCCGCTACAAAAGGCTTAGCTGTATTTGATGCTTATTCTTACCTTAATGGTGTTAAAGTAAATGGTTTGTTAATTGATGGTGTGAGTGCAAACTCAAGCTATATTAGTGGTGGTATCTTCTCGCTGGATGGAGTTCACCTAACGCCACGCGGTTATGCTATTGTAGCTAACCAGTTCATTAAAGCGATCAACTCAAACTACGGCTCAACAATACCGGCCGTAAATATTTCAAACTACCGCGGGGTTAAGTTCCCGAATTGATATTAGTTGATGGTTCATAGTTCATGGTGCTTTGCTATGAACCATCAACTATAAGCTCTCTTCAAACCTCAAAACTATCTTCCCCATATGCTCGCTGCTTTCCATTAGCTCGTGGGCTTTGGCCGCTTCATCAGCAGTAAATGCTTTATAGACTACAGGTTTTATTTTTCCCGATGCCAACAACGGCCAGATGTATTCTTCAAGTTTTTGGGCTATGGCCGCTTTAAACCCCACATCGCGAGAGCGTAACATAGAACCTGTTATGTTGATGCGTTTGCGCATTACTTCGCTTAGGTCAACCTCTACTGTTTTACCCTTCATGGTATTGATGAGCACCAACCGGCCTTCTGTAGCAAGGCTTTTAATGTTGAGGGAAGTGTAAGCACCGCCTATCATATCCAGTATCACATCTACACCTTTGCCGTCGGTGAGACCTGCTATCGCATCACTGAAGTTCTCTTTATTATAGTTAATGGCCTTTGCCGCACCAACGTCTTCGCAAAACTTACACTTTTCATCGCTACCCGCGGTAACGTAAACTTTGCTGCCCAGGGCAGTTGCCATCTGGATGGCCGCTACACCAATGCCGCTGCTGCCGCCATGTACAAGCAAGCTTTCGCCCGGTTGCAATTTAGCCCTGTCGAACACATTGCTCCATACGGTAAAGAAGGTTTCCGGGAGGGCTGCCGCTTCGGCGAATGAAAGGTTATCGGGTATGGGAAGGCATTGGCCTTCAGGTGCATTACAATATTCGGCATAGCCTCCGCCAATTACCAAGGCGCAAACCTTATCACCAACCTTCCAGCGGGTAACGTCACTACCCACTTCGGCTACAACACCTGCTATTTCCAATCCGGGAATGTCAACAGGTGCACCCGCAGGCGGCGGATAGTTGCCTTTACGCTGCGCAACATCCGGCCGGTTAATGCCTGCTGCCATCACTTTGATGAGTGCCTCGGTTGAGGCATAGGCAGGAGTAGGCCTTTCTTCAATTTGCAAAACTTCGGGCCCGCCGGGTTGGGTTATTATGATGGCTTTCATATTAGCAATAATAGCTTATATGGCAGATATGTTTGATTGAATGCTACTCGCTTTTTAAACTCTCTGCCGGATTGGCTATTGCCGCCTTGAACGATTGAGTACTGATGGTTGCAAAGGCAATTATAATAGCCCCTGCGCCGGATATGGCGACTACCCACCATTGCATATTTTGGCGATAGGCAAAGCCCTCCAGCCATTTATGCATCACCAGCCAGGCAATTGGCGCGGCTATCAGAAAAGATATTACAACCAGCTTGATAAAATCTTTACTAAGCATCCTCACAATGGCCGATACACTTGCGCCCAGTACCTTGCGGATGCCTATTTCTTTATTACGCTGCTCCGCAGCGTAAGCGGCAAGGCTGAACAGGCCAAGGCTGGCAATAACAACTGCAAGGGTAGTAAATATCAGAAAGAGCGTGCCTGTACGCTGCTCGGTGCGGTAGGCGGCGTTAAAATCTTCGCCCATAAACGAGTATTCGAAATGCTGATTGGGCGATAACTGGTTCCACTTATGCTCTATTTTGGCGATATATGGTTTTACATCCGTACCCTCCAGTTTAATGCTTAGCGCACCATTATTGTTGGATAGCATCATTACAACCGGGGTAATATTATCCCGCAGGGATTTAAAGTTGAAATCTTTCACCACGCCAAGCACATGGTACTCCTTAATGCTGTGATCGGGCGCCCCGTCGGGGATGTAATAGATTTTTTTATCAAGCACACCTCCGGTAAAACCAAGCATCCGCGCGGCAGTTTCGTTAATGATAACGCCCAAAGAATCGGTTAGGTTACCTTTTTCAAAGTTGCGGCCATGGGATAGTTTCATGCCCATGGTGGCCAGGTAATCCTCATCAACAGGCCAGATTTCGGTAAACAGCGCGTTCGTTGAATTGGGCACCCTGCTCGTAAAAACAGAGTTTGGCTGGCGCAGGCTCCCGGTAGGCAAAAAACCGCTTAGTGATGCGCTGCTTACGCCCGCAATTTCTTTCACCTGCTCTTTTAAAGTTTGGGCATTAGCAAGCCCAACTGTATTTTTTACAACAAGCACGTGGCTGCGGTCAAACCCAAGATCTTTTTGCTGGATGTAGTTAAGCTGATTATAAATTACAATTGTGCCAATTATGAGGAATATAGAAACGGAGAACTGTAGCACTACCAAAAAGTTGCGAAAACCGCCGCCCTTAAACCCGGTAGAAAGCCTGCCTTTCAACACAGCTATAGGTTGGAAAGCAGACAAGTAAAACGCCGGGTATGCACCCGCTAAAACGCCAACTACCAAAATAATAGTAAGCAGCGCCGGGAAAAGCCAGCTAATGGTTTGCAGGGAAATACTCAGCTCTTTACCGGCAATTTGGTTAAACAATGGCAGCAGTGCCCATGCAGCAAGCACCGCAATTATGGTTGCAGCAAGCGTAACCAATATTGATTCGGCCAGGAACTGCACAATTAAATACTTACGCGGCGAGCCCAGCACTTTGCGCACACCAACCTCGCGCGCACGATTGGCCGAGCGAGCGGTAGAAAGGTTCATGAAATTGATACAGGCTATCAGTAATATAAATAAAGCAATGGCCGAGAAAATGTAGATATAAGTTACGCTACTGTTAGCCCCTAATTCATACTGGCGGTTAGATAGCAGGTGGATGTCTGTTAGCGGCGTTAAATTTACACGCACATAATTGCCATTTTTGGCAAACGCTGTAGCATTAAAGCCGGGTTGCTGCTCAAAATGTTTTTGAAACATGCCATCCAGTTTTTTGCTTAGCAAGGCTTCGTTTGTGCCGGGCTTTACTAAAAGATATGTGCTGTAAATAAAGCTATTCCACACGTTGCCGCGGCTGCCTTCTAACGTAGCCATCGACAGTAGGTAATCAAAATTAAAGTGTGATTGCTGCGGCATGTTTTCTATCACGCCCGTCACTTTGTAATTGACATTGCCATTTACCATGGTCAAAAATTTGCCTGCTACATCGGTACTATTAAAGTATTTTAGCGCAGCTTGGCGAGTTATTACTATCGAGTTTGGCTCTTTTAACGCCGTTTTAACATTGCCGCTAAGCATAGGGAGGGTAAACACATCAAACAGGGTCGAATCGGCATATGCCACTTTGGTTTCGCTGATGTGTTCTTCACCCTTTTTAAAGCGGATCTCTGTAGCTATTAACAGCCGGATAGCCTTTTCAACCTCGGGTATATTGTTAGCGGCTTCAATAGCAAGGGGAGGTGGGGCAATGGCATATGAACTGGCATTGCCACCAAATTTAATATCGGTATTAACCCGGTAAATACGACTAGCCTTGCTGTTGTACTTGTCATAACTCACCTCATCAACCACATAAAATATAATGAGCAGGCAGGTAGCCAGGCCAAGTGCCAGGCCAAAAATGTTTATCAGAGTAACATTGCGGTTTTTAAAGAGGCTTTTGGCTGCTATTTTAATGTGGCTTTTTAACATGACAAGTGGTTTAATAGATGATTTGATACAGACCTAGTTATCAGGCGTTTTATCTGCTGCTAAAGTACACAGATGAGTAACACCCAATTGTTAAATAAAGTTAAACTAAATATTTAGTTTTTTAAAATAGCAATAGCCAATTGTTTTAAATAACATAGCCGTGATAATAGGTACGTAGATTATTATTTTATTTGCAGCACAAAAACGCAAAACAATATGTCGATAATCGTAGGCCAGGCCGCACCGCAGTTCAAATTAACCTCGTCAGATCTTAAAGAAGTTTCATTAGCCGATTTTAAGGGCAAAAAAGTGGTGATCCATTTCTTCCCGTTGGCATTTACAGGTGTTTGCACCACGCAGCTTTGCACCATGCGCGATAGCTTTGGTTATTACGATGGTTTAAACGCCCAAATTTTAGGCATCTCTGTCGACTCGCCATTCACGCTGGCAAAGTTTAAAGAAGAAAATTCTTACCAATTCCCGCTACTTTCTGATTTTAACAAAGAAGTTTCTGCAGCATACGGCGCTTTGTATGCCGAGTTTGCATTTGGCATGAAAGGCGTAGCGCAACGTGCTGCTTTTGTGATAGATGAGGAGCAAAATGTGATCTATGCCGAGGTGTTAGAGAACGCCGGCGACCTGCCAAATTTTGAGGCGATTGCCGAAAAAGTAAAGTAATTGATAAAAAAGTTTGCAATGGATGTAGAAAATCCTATTTTTGCAGTCCGTAAAAAACGGGGCGGTTGCCGGTTTAGTCGGTAACAGTTTATATCTAAATGCATTTGTAGCTCAATTGGATAGAGCATCTCACTACGGATGAGAAGGTTTGGGGTTCGAATCCCTACAAGTGCACACTAAAATTAAGCCTTTCCGTTTTGAATAACTGAAAGGCTTTTAACTTTAATCACAAAGGGATGCTTAACTTAGTACTGTTTGGTCCGCCCGGAGCAGGGAAGGGTACCCAATCACAAAATCTTATCGAGAAATTTGGCTTAATTCACCTTTCAACCGGTGATTTGTTACGCGGCGAAATTTCGCAAGGTACCGAGCTTGGCCTTGAAGCAAAAAAACTGATGGACGAGGGCATGCTTGTTCCGGATAGTGTTGTGATTGGTATGATCAGCAATAAGCTTGATGCTAATAAAGATGCAAAAGGCTTTATTTTTGATGGTTTCCCCCGCACGGTTGCACAGGCCGAAGCTTTGGACAATTTACTTGAATCAAAAGATTCAGCAATCTCCGGCATGATAGCCCTGGAAGTTACCGACGGCGAATTGGAGCAACGTTTATTGAAACGTGGCGAAACCTCGGGCAGGCCGGATGATGCCAACCCCGAAGTGATCCGCAAGCGTATTAAAGAATATAATGACAAGACTGCACCGGTTGCAGGTTTCTATAAAAAACAGGATAAATATAAAAGCATCAATGGTATTGGCTCTATAGATGAGATATTCTCTTCTATAAATTCGGTTATCTACGCTTATTAATCATATAGTCCGAAAGTCGGCAAGGCAGTAAAGTCCGGAAGTTGGTAAAGCAGTTTGCTTACCGTCTTTCGGACTTTCCGTCTAAAAAACTTTCCGACTCAAAATATAAAACTATGTCTCAAGGCTCAAATTTTGTTGATTACGTAAAAATATGCTGCCGTTCGGGACATGGTGGCCCGGGTTCATCGCACTTACACCGCGATATTTTAACCTCAAAAGGTGGCCCAGATGGTGGCGATGGCGGCCGCGGCGGGCACGTTATTGTAAAAGGTAACGCCCAGTTATGGACGCTGCTTCACCTAAAATTCCGCAAGCACGTTATTGCCGGAGACGGCGATTCTGGTGGTAGCTCGTTACGATCTGGTAAAACCGGCCGCGATGAAATCTTAGAAGTTCCTTTAGGTACTATAGCCAAAAACGCCGAAACAGGTGAGGTGCTTTTTGAAATAAGCGCCGATGGCGAAACCAGGATTTTATCAAAAGGTGGCCGTGGTGGCCAGGGTAACTGGCACTTTAAAACGGCTACCCAGCAAACCCCACGCTACTCACAACCCGGCGAGGATGGCGAAGAAGACTGGAACATCCTTGAACTAAAATTATTGGCCGATGTTGGTTTAGTAGGTTTCCCAAACGCTGGTAAATCAACCTTGCTTTCGGTAGTATCTGCTGCTAAGCCAGAGATTGCCGATTACGCCTTTACAACACTAGTGCCTAATTTGGGTATAGTTGGCTACCGCGATAATAGATCGTTTGTTATGGCCGATATTCCGGGTATTATAGAGGGTGCATCACAGGGCAAAGGGCTTGGCATCCGTTTCCTGCGCCATATCGAGCGTAACTCGGTGTTGTTGTTTATGGTACCTGCCGATACCAACCGCACTATTAAAGAAGAATACGACATCCTGTTAAGAGAACTTAACGAATACAACCCCGAACTGATGCATAAGCCGAGGGTATTAGCCATAACCAAATCTGATATGCTTGACGCTGAATTACAGGAAGAGATGGAGAAGGAAGTGCCTAAAGATATCCCTTACGTATTCATATCCTCGGTTGCCCAACGGAATATTACTGAATTGAAGGATCTGCTTTGGAAAGAAATTAACAAAGACGCTATCGCGCCTCAGTAGCGAAGTAAAGTATATAGCTGTCACTCATTTCTTTAAGTGAAAAGCCTTTGTACCCCGGGAAAGATTTTAGGATAACAGATGCCCTTATACCCACATAGTATGAGGGCATTATGATATATAGCGGGCCTGCGTGGCCTTTGTGGATATACTGGTCAAAGTAGATATTGATATCGGAATTTAGTGCGCCAAGTGTAATTATCCTATTGTGCTGAATCTCCAGACCGAGATCGGGGCTAAAGAAAACAAAGGTAGCATCTGTATGCTTATCGTCTAAAAGTTTAACGTAATTAAGGCTTTCCTGATCTATAAATTGCTGGCCAACGCCCGATGTTCCGTACGCTGTATAGTGATGCAAACCATGCGATCCGGTGTAATAAAACGCGACCGAAAAACAGCAAATAACCGCCACAAAAACGCCTAAAAACGCCCTATAAACCATCTTGTACTGACTGAATAAGTACAGCACCCCAGGTGTGATCAATAAGCCTATAATTCTAAAGTGTCTTGCCTCGTAAGAAATATCTAACCGGCGCAAAAATGCTGAGCCAAAGAATAACAAGGACACACCATAAAATATAATGATGATGTGGCGATAGTTTTTATCGGGCACCTTGGTGATAATCTTACATACTAATACAATGCTCAATATGGCCAGCAGGATCAGCACGGCAGTAGCCCAGCCCGCAGATAGTACGGCTTCATCATTATGATAAATAAAACCGTTCACCAGGTCGTCGGCAGAAAAGCCTGCGAGGATTGGCGAGGCGATGGGGAAGGAAAATGCCTTCCAGCTGAGATCGATACCGTTTGACCCGGACGCGGGGTTTTGGCCTTTTGAAAGATATAGCCAGTAGATAACAACAACCGATATTAAGGCCGGGATACCTATCCAAAAACCTTTAAAGAGCCATGCTTTTGCGCTACGGTTCCCGGCAGATAGCTGGACCCACAGGAATAGTAACCCCGCGAAATAGATCCAGATGAATGATGATTTGCAGATAAAACCTATCCAGCCGGAGAACAGTACAAAAAGGATCAGCTTCCAATCGGGTTTATTGAATATGAGGGATCCGTACAGGAACCATCCCGCGAAAGCGAACAACAAAGTTTCGCCGCCGATGTAAAAGATGTATGGGGTTAAAAATGCCTGCTGGCAAACGATCACCAGTAAACTTAAGGCGCTGATGAAGCGGCTAAAACCTGCTTTCTTAAAGAATTTGTAGAACCCTATTAAGCCAATTAACTGGCAAAACATGGTGGTTAAAGCTGCAGCATGACCGGTATTTACCCCAAACAAAGTTTTAAAAAAGTACGGGACAAGATACTGCCCCGGCGACCACCAAGAGATAAACTCGCTGGTGTTTAAAGCGATATTTACCTGACTTGGTTTGGTAAGCACATTAAACGGCCCGCCCAACTCCATCGATCGTAAAACCTGGAAACCCCAGCTTGCATCGGGGAAGATTGCTGCCGGTGTAATGATAACCAATACGCCAAGTACAGCAACAATTATAAATACTGTTAGCAGGATAATACGATGTGCAGGTAGGTTTTTATAAGGCATAATAGGTTTTATTCGATAGAACGACTGCGCACTTTAATGGCAGGGTTACCCTGATAAATGGTGTAATTTTCAAGATCTTTTGTAGCTACAGAGCCACTCGTTAGTACAGCGTGGCTTGCTACGGTAATACCCTGGTTAACAATTGCCCCGCAACCTATCCAAACGCCATCGGCTAAAATAATAGGCTTAACTGTAAGATTAAACGTGTTTTTTTTATAGTTATGGCTGCCCGTTTGCAAAACAGCGCCCTGCGATATACAAACGTTGTTACCAATAATAACCGTGGTTAAGCTATCAATCCAAACGGCTTCGCCTACCCAGCTGTGGTTGCCAATTTTAAGGTGCCATGGATATTTGATATTTACGCAGGGCTTAATGATCACCCCCTTACCAACACTCGCGCCAAATAAGCGCAATAGAGCAACTTTAACGCCGCTTACAGGCAACCAGCCCGATCTGAAAAACAAATCGTTCACATAATACCACAATAGCCTTTTAAAGGAGCTACCGCCCGGGTGGTAAGGGTGGTTATTATATACCGATAAGTTAGTTTGCTGCATTTAAAGTAGTGGCTTTGTCTTGATAGCGGGTATAAAAATATAAGCTGATAGCGATGAGTATGTAAACAACGATGTTAAATATTGTATGATGGTCAGAAAGGTAAACGTTGGTATTGTGTTTCCAATACAGGCCAAGTAAAACAAACCGCGATATATTCAATAATTGTATGGTAACCAAGCCCATTGCACAAAAAGACAATTTAGATTTAAAACTGCCGGGATAAGAAACCACAAATGAGCTAAAAAAGCACATTACCCCAAAGCCAAGGCAATCAAACCCTATATGTAATATATTATGGCCAACTATAAGCAGTTGGTTAATGTTTGTGCGCGTTTGGTAACCAAGTATATTTAAGACCCTGGCGCTGCTTTCTATCAATATATACCTTAAGTCGCTTATAAAGTTAAGGTGTTTATCAAAAAAGGAGATGTACGTACCACCGGGAGTGGTGATGCTGAGATAAACTATGTAAAACCCGTAAAACAGGCCAAACAAGCATAAAAACTTTAATACAAAAACCAACACCGGGTTTAGTTTCGGTTTATTTCCCATCAGTGTTTTGTTGTTTTAAAAGTTCGTCAATTTTTATATCGACAACAAGCCGGAACCAAAAGGCCTGCATAAAATGAAAAATTAAGCCTGTGCGGCCGTCTAATATACCCAGTTTAAATATAACGCGATAAATGAAATACAGTATGGGCCTTACATAGCGTGGCAGTTTCCACCATTTGCGTTTAAGCCATGCGGTGCGTTCATCCGGCGAACCCCAAAACCTTGGCGTAACGGTTTGTAGCCTTAGGTTCAACATCCGCTCTGTTTCTTCGGTGGCAAGCAAATCGCTGTATGTGTTATGCTTGGCTATCCAAAAGCTTATTTTATTTTCTTTTAGGTTCTCTTCTAACAGGTGGCCATCCTTCCAGATCATGGTGTTACCGGGCACCACAAGGCGATGATCCATATTTTCACTGGTATCTGAAAAGCCTACACCAAACCTTATCATTTTTAGCAAATAGAACGGGTAATAACCACCATACTTTATCCACCGGCCTTTAAAAAAGTTTTTGCGGTTAAAGTAAATGCCGTTGATATTCTGGTAAGCCTCATTTTTAAAGTTTTGCAACAGCGTAAATAATTCGGGCGTTACAACCTGGTCGGCATCAAGGCAAATTACCCACGGGGTTTTTACGTCAAAGTTTTTTAAGGCGAAGTCCCACTGTTTTGGGTGGTTCTCAAACTTATTATGTAAAACGGTCGCATTTGCATCAGCTGCAATTTTAAGTGTACCATCTGTACTGCCCGAGTCTAAAATGTACGTTGCCGCGTTTAACCCCGCTACCGAGGCAAGCAACCTGGGCAAATGAATTTCCTCGTTATAGGTGAGTATTATAAAAGAAAACTGCGTGTTCAATTCAACCGGGCTTTAATCAACATAGATTTCCAAAGATAAGGGATCCTGCCGCAACCTTTAAAATTGGTTACTGTAAATCTGTTAGCTGTTAACACTTTGCTCAGCGTCGCCCTCGACCACATTTTTATATGGCCGCCAAGCCACAGCGGGCTAATATGGCTATCCCATTTATTAAAAACACTTAATACCAGGTTTTTTAAATAGCCGTGGTAGGGGGTAGAGAGTATAATCTCGCCATCTTTAGCCAATGCCTGCCTGCAAAATTCAATAAAGCCTTCCGGGTCGTATAGGTGTTCAATAACCTCGGTAGATATAATGGTATCAAAACTTAAGCCCTGTAATTGTATTGGCAGTTTCCCTGTCGATAAATCCTGAACAAAAAACCTGTCGGTATTTTTTTGTTTGGCTATCTCGATGCCTCTCTCTGAGGCATCGGTACCATAAGCGTTATAACCCAAGGTTATAAGGTGATTTACCAGGAACCCATTACCACAGCCCAGGTCTAAAATACACAGGTTTTTATTTATATTCAGCATATTTAGCAGCGGCTGCAAAACGTAATCAAAGTTGTAGGTTATGGCACTGCTGTGGTACCCATAATCTTTATAATCGCTCATGTGCTAAAATATCTTTATAAAAATTAATGTATTGCTGCTGTAACCGCGACCCCGAAAAGTCTGCCCTGATAATGGCCGGCGCTGTTTTTTGTATTTCAGTTATTTGTGTATTATAGTCGGTCATGTTATTAATAGCATCACTTACCGATGCCGCATCGGTATAGCAGGTCCAGCCCAGACTACGGTCTTTAACGTAATTGGCAAGGCCAACGTTATGGCTAATTAATACGGGGGTGCCTACGCTAAGGCTTTCTATCACTACATTGCCAAAGTTTTCATCGTGCGATGGTAATACTAACAAGTCGTGTTGGCTAAGTAATTCAAACTTATCATCGTTATAAAAGCCGGCCCAGGTTATTTTAGCGGTAATGGCCGGGTCTGTTACGGATGCTTTCAGTTTGTTGATATAAGTAATGTCACCATCGCCCGCAATGGTTAAGTGAAAAGGGATGGTTACGGTATTAAGTGCCTGTAATAAAATATCCAGTCCTTTTTTTTCTTCTATACGCGAAAAGAAAAGCAGTTTTATAGGCCCATCGGCTACTGCGGGTCTTTCAACAGGCGCAGGCGGCAACTTTACAAAGTTTGGTATGGTGGTAATACTTAAGGGTTTTACAACATCAAGTATAGATACGCTTTCTCTTGCGGCGGTTACATGGATATGGCATTTGGCCAATAATTTTTTACCTAACAGGGCATGGATAATCCTTTTTTTACCGGTGTTGTTGTTAGCGAACGAATAATTACTTAATGTGCCACGGGGCGATAAAATAACCGGTACCCCTTTAGCCAAAGCAATAGCGCAGGATAATATCGATACCAGGTTCCACCAGGCATGGATATGGATCACATCAAACTCTTTAGCCCTTTTCCACAATGCTTTTAGCAAGGCGGGCGAAAAATGGGTATGATCTTTAGTGATCCGTTTAAAATAGGTAACGGTTATGCCATCTACATTTACCGGTTTATTTACACTAACGGGCAGTTCTTCAACGCCATTTGCGGTGGTGGTAAACACCTCTGTGGGTAAACCGGCCCAGTTTAATTCCTCGCACAACATCGCTACAGACATTGTAGGGCCACCATAAATAACGGCCGGTTTGTAAGCGGCAATAATGTTTAGTGCCTTCAAACCCTTTTAAGAAAATTAGCGCCCAATAAAATTTTTTGTATGACTAGCATCGTTACATAGCTCCAAAAAACGGAGTTAATTAAAAACTCAAAACTTAAACCACGCCAAAAGATCTGGAAAAGTCCGCTAAATATTAATGCCGAGCCCAGGATATAGCCACCAAAAAGCTTTTCGGCTTTTATAGAGATAAGCTGAGCTATAGCACCATAAGCAAATAGCGTTATAAATATGCCAATAAGGCCGCCCGACAAGTAAGCATCTACCACAAACGCGGGCTTGGCAGATACGTTTGACAACCTGTTAGCTACACCGGCATCGTACACGCGCTGCATTACCAGGTCTTCTGTAACGGGTTTGCCGGGCCAAAATACGCGTGGTACAATTACAATTAAGGACTGCTCCAGTAACTTAACCCCATAGTAATCTACATTTTGCGGGGTAGATTGCGCGAAGGTGATAAACATATCTATTTCGCTTAAACGGTAAACAAAAAACGACCAGTTAGAGTCATCATTATCGTTATTCAACGTGGCATCCAGTGCTAACTGGGATGATTCTTCTGCATCAGAATCTCCCGACCATGCATTTTGGCGGAAATTGGTTACGTAGGTAGGTAACAGTATAAATGCAGCTAATAACAAGGGGATAAACGTTACCGTAATTATTTTTTTGTAGTTGGGGTATAAAAATACACCCAGTACCATTATGCTGATAATAACCGGTTCTTTAAAGCCCGAATGAAATGCCTGGTAAAGGTTAAACAGGTACAGCAACGTACAAATAATGGTATTTAACGATTTATTTAGCGGTATGGCAAAAGCCAAAGCCAGCGTACCCGCGATAAAACTAAGTGAGCTAAGTTGGAAGTAGAACTGGGTTAGCCCCGGTATACTAAGGAATGCTATAGATACCGGGAAGCTGATAATAGCTACCCTTAACAGTAAATTAGCAAGTACTTCTTTTTCTATGTAGTATTTTTTTTCCTGGGGATACTTCATGAAAACCAAGATCCCGGTAACAAATGATGCGTGTGCAAGGCTGTAATAGCGCTGGCATTGCGCTGTAAACATTAACCTTGTTTGGTCGGTTAAAATTAGGCTGGTTGCTTTTTTGAAATCGTTGTAGCCTAATACATCAAAAAAGTAAAATATTGATGTGCAGCACATAAAACCGGCAAATATTATTTGCATAATAAATAGCGGGCGCATTAATTGCTCGCTAAAGCTGCGGTCTGGGGGTAACGGTTTTACCCAACCCGATAAGGTTATGTAAAATATAAGGAATGACCCCAGCCAGGCTATAATGTAAGACAAAACGGCATCGGCCCTAAATATCGATGCTAAAAGCCAGGGTAAATAGAGAACCAGGTACCTTTCCAGCTTTTGTTTGTTAGCCATTATTTAAGCGGTATGCAAAACAGGTTTCCACTTTCAATTTTTTTAACATCAGTTATCAATTCGCAGCCAACAGATGTTATTTGGTATAGCGTATAGCCCATTGATAGTAAAAAGGCTGTACAGTCTGTTATACTTTGGCCAATTGTAGCCCAGTAATTGCTATCGTACTCAAAAATAATGCGGGGCTTATGTTGTTTTAAAGTATTTGCAAGGCCGCGTAAAACCTGGTATTCATACCCTTCAACATCTATTTTTATTAATGCCAGGTGGCTTAGGGCTTGTACCTCCGGAAGGTTATCGGCAATTTTTACATACACGGTTTGCTTATCGGTATGCACTTGTGAATCATTCAAACTAAAAGTGCCCTGGTTCCAGGCATTTTTGTTGATGCTAAATTCGGCCTCGGTTTCGGTATCCGATAAAGCAAACGGGAGCAGTGTTACATTAGCCGCCTTGTTAAGCGATACGTTTTTTTTGAATTTTTCCTGCAGGTGGTTAAGCGGCTCAAAGGCATAAACCTTACCGCCATTGCCAACACATTGCGACATGCGAATGCTTTGCAAACCAATATTGCCGCCAATATCTAAAGCGTTCTCGCCTGGTTTTAACGATATCCTGATCAGTTTATTTATCTCGTCTTCGTAAGTTCCGGTGCTTAAAATGGTCCATTCTATATAATTATCGGCAGTTGTATATATGGCAATATCCTCGGTATTTAACCATACAATCCCATCCTTAATTTGGGTTTTAAGTTGATTTGACGGACTAAAAAAATGAGCCAGCCGTTCTTTACCGGGCAAATTCCAATTACGGATAAAATTCAGCTTTATGCGGTCAGTTCGTTTCATTCAATAGTTTATTTTCAATTGCAATCGCAATTTGGGTAAAGTCCCAGTTTTTTATGATGATACCCGAGTGTTTACCAAGCTCGGTTAATCCGTTGGCAGATCCGGTTAGTTCGGTCAGGTTTTTAAGCAGGCTTTTTTCGTCGCCACTTTTAAATATCGCGCCATTATAACCGGGTTTAACCAGGTCAATAGCACAGCCAACCTTATCGGACACTAATATAGCCTTATTGCAAGCCATAGCCTCGTTAACAGCAAGCCCCCATGTTTCGCCGGGCCCGTTTGATGGCAGGCAAAATAAATTGCAGGCTTGGTAAACCACCGGCATATAAGTTTGGTTCTGAAAATCCATAAAATGGACGTTCTTGTTTTGGGCGGCTTTTAAAGGCCCTTCTAAGATACCATTCCCGGTAAATAATAAATGTACATTGGGTTTATTTAATAATAAAAAGGCTTTAAGCAGCAGCAGGGGCGCTTTTTTATTTTCAAACTTGCCTGCAAAAAGTATGAGCAGGTCATTTGTACCTATCCCCAGGTTTTGGCGGAGGTGTTTTGCTTCTAAGCTTCTATCAGCCGCAAACCGGATGTTATCAGTAGCATGGGGCGCAAAACTTAGCTGGGTTTCTTTTAAACCGAATTTTTTAAAGTATGCTTTATTGTTTGTACCCACATAAAAGGCATGGTTTACATGTTTGTAAACCCACTTAAGCAATACTGATTTTATAAGAGACCTTATTCCCCCTGTTTCATCCAATAAGGTAGAATCCCCGCGGAAAAGTACAGGTATGCGATTCTTAAAATGCCTGATAGCCTTTAGATGGCTTTGATATGCCCAGCCAAAAACTAATAGGGCATCGGGGTTGTAATTTTCGATAAGCGTTATAAGACCGGGGTTAACAATGCCTTTATAGTGATGCGATCCGGGCTGTTTGGCTGTGTTGGGTACCCAATGGTACGGGTAGCCTTCCAGCAGGGGAACATCCCATTTTATTTGTTTGCCAAAACCGGGGTCGTGCTTATCGAGGGATTGCTGCCCCCAAGTATAAAATACTTGTATATTGATGTTTCCACGTTGGCTAAGCAGCTTAAAAACGGGTGCGTAATATTGAATAGGGTGTGTGGTAATAATAGCTAATCTCATTTGCTTACCACCGCGTTAAAAAGTAGGCATTGCTGCCTTGCCATATTATTGGCCGAGTACCGTTCTACTGCGTCATTATTATAATCTTGCGCAATGGTAACTCCATTGGCAACTTCATTTATAAAGCCCGCTATCCCGTCAACATTATCAAATGTATAAACATGCTTAGCCCCATATTCGCCAAGCGTGGCAATTGCCGGGCTTTTAGGATTAAAGACTGCCAAAAGGGGCCTTTTGCTTAATAAATATGGGTAAATTTTAGATGCTGTATATGCCGGATCGTCAGATCCGGGGATAAATAGCGCATCAGCCTGTTGCAGGGTAAGCAGGGTATGATAATAACTAATGCGATCAGTAATTTCGATGACGTTACTTTCCATCCCATGCTGCTTTGCCAGCGGTAATATGGTTGGTATGCCTTGCCCTGCCGCGGCGTAACTTGTACCAATAAAGTAGAACCTTATTTTATAAGGCAAACCGGGGTTTGTATCCGCACATTGTTTAAACGCGGTAAACAAAGCGTTTACCGCTTTGTGCATATCGGTACCTCCGCGGCCAACATAAACTATATTTTTATGATTGGTGTCAAGCAGTGATGTAAAGTTTTGAGCGTTATCTGCCGCTATGGTAAGATCTGGTTGGTAAGCGCCAAAAGTAATGGTAGCCTGCGGGATGTTCTGTATTTGCGGGTACCGCTCCTTTAGCGTAGCTATATAACTTTCTGATACGCTTATTAAGCCATCCACCTGTTTCATGGCCAAAGGTTCCAGGTATTTATTTAGCCGGTACGAAAACCAGTATTTTGGTGGTTGCTGTTCTTTAGGCTTATCCCGGTAATAGTCAGAATGCCATGGGTCTTGCATATCTATCACATACTGGGTCCCGAAACGCTTTTTCCAGTAACTACCAAGGATACAAACCGGGAATTGCGTGGTGGAAAAATAAATAAGATCGAACTTTTGTTGGGCCAACAACTTGTTTACTGTTTTACGGTAATACCATAAAGAACGTAGTGCCAGGCTCCCCAAACCAAATTTAGCCGTAAAGTTTTTACTTAATGCGCTAACACGATGGACCTTAATAGTGCCGGGCACACTTTGCAGCAGTAATTGATCCGTCGCCATATCGGTGTATTGTTCATCAACACAAACTACTTCTGCATCCCAGCCAAAATTTGCAAAATAGGGCAGGCTCATCCTAACCCTTTGCATATCCGCAGCGTTTACCGGCGGGAAGTAAGGTGATATGATGAGTACTTTACGGTTCAAGATATTTGTAATGTTTTTTGCACGGTTTGTAAGAAGGGTATACTTTCCTGTTCCCAGTTAAACTTTTCCTGCGCTAATTTAAACGAGGCTTGCTTTGCATCTGCAAGGGCATTGTTAGTTTCGGAATAATGCCTTAGTGCAGCAGCCAAAGAATGGATATGATTGTTTTGGTACACCAGTCCTATTGCAGGATATTGGGTTAGTAACGCCTGTTGTGCGGTGGTATCGCTGGCTATTACAGCAAGCCCGGCCTGCATGTAGGTGAATATTTTGTTGGTTAGGCAAATATCCCTGTTATATGGTGTGTTGTTTTCGGCGGCTATACCTATATCAAACTGCATGGCAAATTCTATAAGCTTATTTGGGTTAACCGGTTGATGGAAATAAACAGGGAACCCGCCCGTATCAAAGCTTTCTTTAAAGGCATCGTCCGCCTGGCCTAATAAATGAAGTTCGAACGGGTTGTTTTCTAAAAGTTTTAAAGCGCGGATGATGTTGCATAAGCCCCGCCCGTTGCCTATGGTTTGAGAAAACCAAAAGAGTTTTATCAAACCATTTTTGTTTTGATGCAGATGATTAACCGTACTGCTTTTTGGAAATACATTTAATATGGTAACAGGGTTCGTATTTGGATAAAGCTTGCGGTACTCATCGGCAATAAGCGGACTGCTTGCCGTTAAATAATCTGTTAACGGCAGATATTTATCATCAATATATTTGGAGAGAACATACTCATATGAATTGGTATCATCGGTAACCTCGTGGCGGTGAAAATCTTCGATGTCGAAACCGCATTTTACATGACGTTTTTTTGCCGCTTTCACGGCTACAGGCAGGGCAGCTTGTATATGGGCGATATACAGATCAGCCTTTATAGCAATTGCTTTTTTCAGTAATTCCGGGTAAGTTCTGCCAAGGGCTATTTCTGCAATGCCAAATTTGAGTGTGATGTGTTTAGCTATAAACCGGGCTGCCTTTACCCTTAACC
The DNA here is from genome assembly GCF_034345625.1 of Mucilaginibacter sp. 5C4. Taxonomy (NCBI): domain Bacteria; kingdom Pseudomonadati; phylum Bacteroidota; class Sphingobacteriia; order Sphingobacteriales; family Sphingobacteriaceae; genus Mucilaginibacter; species Mucilaginibacter sp. 5C4. The sequence goes on from NZ_CP133775.1 coordinate 1,374,007, forward strand.
GGGTAAAAAAATAGGTTGATCTTGCTTCAAACGGCGAGCCACCTGCCAATATCGGAGTCCAGTTAGTTTCTTTGAACAGTTGTTTGTCTGTTTCCCAGGCCCATTGTGTCCAAAAAGTATAGATAACGTAAACCTCATACCCCGCATTTTGTAAAGCGTTAGCTTCTTTTACTAACCGGGGGTTGGTAGAGGGCTGGCCTACTGAAATAAGGACAACTTTTTTCAAGCTATTTTAGGCAATCCACGTATAGGGAATGGTTGCTGTGGTTAAACTGGTCTTCAATTAGCTGCTCGTCTAATGACTGCCTGTACTGTTGCCTGGTAATATTTTTGAACCCGTGCTTTTTTAACAGGAACTGCATGGCTTCCCAGTCGTAAGCATATTTATGTTCACCATCCTGCCTGAAAATGTGGTTTAGGATAGCAATTTTTGTATCAAAACCATTTGGAAGGTTATTGATGTCGTAACCAAGGGCTTTCCATGATTCTTCATCGTTATGGTAGTAGGCGTTAATAAATTTCTCGACATCGGGTACGGCTATTCTTAAAACTGCTCCGGGTTTCATTACTCTTTTACATTCCTCTAAAAAAAAGGGTGCTTCAAATGATTTATCTATGTGCTCAAAAAAATGTTCTACCCTTATCCTTTCAACAGAATCATCTTTAAATGGCAGATGCTTACGGCTATCATAAGTAAAAGAAACATTTTTCAGGGCCATCAGGTCTACATTTACCCATCCATCGTGCCCAAAAGGGCCACAGCCAACATTTAAGCTTATGTTGGAGGTATTGATGATCTTTTTTACTGCCGCTTTTTTAAAGGGGTTAAGGCGATAATTTAGCCTGTTCCTGAAAGCGCGAAATTCGCCCCTTAGTATTGAAAATACCTCCGGAGATACGGGGGCATTTTTAACGATAAGAGATCCGATCTTTTGTTTAAAAGTCATATATATTACGTTGTTTTTAGCGATAGGTATTGGCTTGCTATGATACTAACGTCAAACCGTTGTATCGCAGCCCGCCTGCAGGCAGATCGGTCAATAAGCTGTATGCCATCTATTTTTTTGATCATTTCATCAGCATTGTTAACCCTAAAGCCGTTAACCCCATCCTTAATAACCTCTGGCACCGATCCCCGGTTAAATGCGATCACAGGCGTGCCGCATGCCATGGCCTCTATCATCACAATGCCAAATGGTTCATCCCACTCAATCGGGAACAATAAGGCTTTTGCCTGCCCTAAATAATGGTTTTTTTCTTTGTCATTTAATGCCCCCAAATAAACTACGCGGTCGTTATCAATATGCGGCTCGATCTCGGTTTTAAAATACTGATAGTTATCTTCGGTATGTGAAATGTTACCGGCTATCAGTAGTTTATTACCGGTTGCATTTGCCGCTTTAATAGCGGTATGCACGCCCTTGATTTTATCAAGCCGGCCCAAAAACATTAACGGGGCATCTATGGCTACGTTTTTGTTTAGCTGGTATTGGTTAAAATCTATCGCATTATAAACGGTATGCCATTGGCCTGCCACATTACCTGTTGCCACACAGTAGTTACTGCAGGCTGTAAAAACCAGGTTTTTATTGGGTAAAGCATTTATGATGCGTATACCACGCCTGCTAACCGGCCGGCCATAGGTCATTAGTTTCTTTACGGGTTTGTTAAGTATAGGCAGGTAATATATAAGCCGCCCAAAGTTGTGTACGAGGTCAAAACCTTGATGGTTTTGGATAAGGTATTTCCAAACAAACAAAACCTCTTTGTATTGCTGCGTTTTTGACCTGTTAAGGTCATTTATACCGAACGTTACAACTTTGCCGCTGCAATTTGAATCGGGCCCGGCAAGCAGGGTTACTTCGTGGCCTAATTTATTGTATTCATCGGCGAAAAGATATACCAGGCGTTCGTGGCCCCCATATAATTTGGGAGGCACCGGGATACCGGGATCCATGATGAGCAGGATCTTCATGAATAAACGCTATTTATTATATCCAGCATTTTTTGCGCGCTTTTTTTTAATGTGAGATTTTCTAAAATATATTCGCGGGGTTTAAAGCCATTGGTGGTTAGCGTGTGCCAAAATTGATCGATGGATGCTTCAAAACCTTCCATGTTTTTAAATTCCATACCACATCTCGTATCAAAAAATGGAATGGATGATGCCGGCACCGGTTCTGTTTCGCCCCACGCGAAGCGATTGGGATCTAACCATTGGCCCTTGTTCCAGGCAAATACGGGTACATTGGTAGCCATTGCTTCGCAGCAGGCAAAGCCCTGGCTTTCGTGCTCGCAAAGGAATATCATGGCTTTGCTTTGTTGCAATAGATCAAAGTATTCCGCCTCTTTATAATCGCCGTAGGTTATTTCTGCGTATGATAACCCAAGTTTATTTAGTTTTTCTAAGATAGGTGCCTTTAATTGTTTGCGGGTTTCATCTTTATCCCACATGATCTTATCGTACACCAGTATATCATATTTTTTTGTTGTGTTTGCGCTGGGGGCCCATTTACCTGTATTGATACCGGCAGGCCATATTTCGCAATTAGCAGTTCCATAATAGGGTATATAAACGTTATTTGCCCATACGGAATGCTGCAAATATTTGGCTACAGGGTAATCGGTAAACAAGCCCGCCCATTCTGAGGGGTGGGTCATTAAACCGATACCCGCTATAACCGGATTAGGCTGATGGTAACCCTGCAGTGCATACCTACCATTTCCCAAAACCACAGCGGGCTCACCCGGCTGTATTTTTTTGAATGGCAGGTTTATGTCGTAATCAACGCTAAGCTCATCAAACCCTTTACAAAGGTTTATAAATACTTTTTCAATACCAGAGACCTTGTTCCCTTTGATCAATTTACGCAGCGCGGGTATTATATACCTGTCGCCGGGGAAAAAGCGGTCTGTAGCGGGTTGTGAACGGAAATAGAGGTGGATCCTGTTCATTATCGGGTCAAAGTTTTCCTGATGGCCGGTTGTAGGTATAGTTCTAAAAGTATCGACAATGAAAAAGTAATACTTATCCAAAGCAGGTATTTAACCACTATTTCGGCAGTTGGGTTACTTATGGAAATCAATTTTTTAATAAGCAAAGCTACCGGTACGTGCAGCAGGTATAAGGCATATGATATTTTCCCTACGCCGGTAAGTTTATCAGAAATAAAAGCCGATGCTTTTCTCTCAAAGTAAAATGCCAGGGATAAGATCCAATAAATTAAACACATCATCCAGCGTACATCTTCAAAAATGCGGTTGGTAGCTATTAAAAATATAAAAACAAATGTGGGCAGGGTGAAACATACTATCTTATTAAACCTTAAAAAGGCGTTATCGCGATTGGTTAAAATACTCATTACCATCAGACAAAAAGGGATATCAAACAACCAGTTCAATCCCGAATATGTGTACACACCAAGTGTATGTAATATCATTTGACCAATGCCCAAATGATGCTGGCATAAATGCAGGAATAACAAACTTAATATAGGTACGGGTTGTATAGGTATATCGTTATCGCCCTTTATAAGGTTCCAGCCAATAAACAGGCCTAATATCCAAAAGTAATAACCATTTACATAACCCGCTAAAAACGAAGGAGGCGCAATGGTAACAAGAAGAGTAAGAACCAGCATAAAAAGTAGCAGCCTCCAAACTTTTGGCTTCAGATAAATTATGAGGATGAATAACAGGTAATATAAAACCTCGCTGTTTAAAGTCCAGGTTACATAATTAATAAATATGGGGACTTTGAAACCAAAGTAAGGGGTATCGTTTTGAAGGAAGAAAATATTGCCAAATAATACATATACGGTAATCCCGCCTGCAATAATTACACATAGTGCTATTGATATCAGGTATATGGGGTAAAGCCTTACCATTCGGTTTTTGATGTAAGGCCAAATGCTAAAATTGGTATTACTGTTAGTGATACCAATTACATAGCCCGAAATACAGAAGAACATAATTACCGATAAAAAGCCTGCACCAAAATAGTTGAAATACAGCGGCCATGTAAAATTTTTAAATAGCATATCGGTATGCCCTGTACCATGCTCCATCATAACTAAAAGTGCGCATAGTCCGCGATATTGTTCAATGGCCGGATTGTATTTGTTTTTAAGCCCCGGAGATTTAACCGGTTGATTTAAGAAGCTTATAAATTTAGCGTACACAATATTTCTTTTAAAGAAGCGGGTATGCTATGGTTATTTAGAGCCCGTTTTTGCCCGTTTGTTTTTAGGTTTTTGCGTTTAATGACATCATTTTTCAATAATGCTGTTTTCTGCAGAAAATCCTCGGGCGTTGTATAGGTTTCTATTTCGTTATTAATATCGTACAGTTGTTCTATACCTTCTGTCCACTCAGTTAAATAACAAGCGCCAAGCATAGGGGCTTCAATATCACGCAGCCGCGAGTAGGTGTCGGGCTTAGCCAGGGGAAAAAGGTAAGAAGGATACCTGTTAACCCCAACGGTTATCATGCTGCCGGAGGTTAGCCGGTTATATTCTTCTGCAGGCGGTACACCATGTATTTTCGACTGTAGAGCAATGCTTATTTGCCCGGTATAACTTCGCCGTTTCAATTTTTCGGTATATCCGTTAATGCCGTATTGGTTTAATTGCTGAAATTGAAACCATATTTTTTTGTGAAGCCCATAAGGCTTTAACTCCTGTTGAATATCAGCAGACGGTGTCCACCCGCTGCCATAAATAGCTAAATCGACAATTGGGTCTTGTTTAACTACGCTTTCAAACATCAAATGACGCTGGATATCCTTTGAGCCTATAAAAGTTATTTGCGAATTTACCTCGGGTTGCAAAATACGGTATTGTGGCGCCACCCACATCGGCATGGGCAGGTTAATGTAAGGATAACCCGCTTTTTTATATTGTTGAATGGCCTTGTATTCGGGAACCCAGTTCAAATCAAAAGCGGCAAATTCTTTTGGAAGGGTAGTAAAATCGCGGATGTGATCGCAAAAGAAATTTATGCATGGTATGCCGGTTTTCCGGATCTGCTCAATTGCCGAAGTATCTATCTGGTCGGGATACAGGTAACTTAAAAAAAGGTCGGCAGGGTTAGCTTTTAAAAAATCAATGGTTTTTTGCCATGCATCCTGTTTCCAGTTGAGTTGCGCCTGTTTGGTTTTGGAAACCCTGCCCAGGGCCCAATCTACATCCGGGCATTCTATCCATTCATATCCGGCTTCTTCAATACCGTTTTTAATGTAATATTCCCAAAAGCTGTATGCGGGTATTGGATGTTTGGTTTTCGATTGGAAAAAGGACAGAAAGATTTTCATTCTGTTATCTTTTCTACATTCTCCGCCCCGGCAATTAATCCCTCAATGCCAATTTTATCTATAAATGTAACATCATAATCACCTTTTCTTAAAACGCGCTCGGCTGCAAACTCAATAGAGATACTAAAGTGCGGGGTGTTTTTATCTTTTTTACGAAATAGCACCCTAATCAAACTTCCTAACCCAACTATCCTTTCCGAATAAACAAAATGTTCATAAAGGCAGTCTGTTAAAAAACGGTGCAGCGTATCGGCATCTTTTACCCAATACCCCCTTGTAGATATGCTGTTATTATTGCGGGAGTGATGATATTTTTTTACGGCAAGATCCGCAAAATCTGGTTTTTTAAAGTCCTGAGTAGGGTAGTAGCGGCCGCTTATTTTGAAAACAGGTTGATTAGCCGGCAGGTACTCAATTAAATATAATAACAGTAATAACTCGTTTATGCCTTTGTTTTTAAACTGGTACTGTAATAAATGGTGTACCTCAACCTCCGGGAAACCGGTTAATAGTTTTTGAATCTGTTCCTTATCTAAAAGCGGCGAATTATCAATGAGGAATATTTTGGTAAAACCGCATTCGCGCAGGCGTAGCAAAGTAAATTTAGTTTGTTCAACCCTTTGCTCATAAGTATAAAAACTTTTTGATTGTTGTGGCCCGGTTAATGGTTTTATGGTTGATGAAACGATGGCTATCATTACAATTGAATTGTTAACTTAATATTTTGACGTAGTAGTATTGCAGGGTTTTTGAGAACCTCCAACCAAATACACCCGATAAAAAATTGATAACCCTGCCACCCAACACCGGCTTAAATTTATAAGCGGGGTAGTGTTTCAACTCCGATATTACCTGTTTATATAAAGCAGGTTGCTCTATATAAAATAATACGGCAAGTTGCATTAACTGCCTGTATATGGCTCTTTGGATAGCCGGGTTATTAATCCGGGCTTGTAAGTAATCTCTCTTTAGCAAAACTGCTTTAAGGGCGCTTTTAAATAGCTTCTCTTTATTTTGCCTGTAGGCAAATACCTTATCGGCATCGGTATATTTTCGGTAGTAGCAAAATTCGGGTGTTTTTATTATGCCCTTTGAATTTAATATCACCCTACAAAAGTATTCGCCATCATCATCTATGGTTAATTCTTCATTCCAGGGGCCTGCGCTATCTATAATTTCTTTTGAAATAAGCCAGGCATGTATGGCAATCATAGATCCTGTTTCGCGATAGCCGCCTAAAAGGTCGGTTATAAAATGAACCGGGTCATCATCATCATATAAAAAAGATTCTTCGTAAGGTGATGGTGCGTTAGCTTCAGTCAAATCATTATCCTTAAAATGTATGATACTGCAAACCGGAATGCGGCCCTCGTTATGCGCTAACGCCGCAAGCTGCACTGCTATTTTATCCGGGCTGAGCAGGTCATCTCCATCAAGGTACTGAATATAATTCCCTTTTGCTTCCTGTAAGCCTTTGTTACGCGCTGCGCCGGCGCCCTTGTTGGGCTGACTAAAGATCTTTACATTTTTAGATTCAAAACCTTTAGCAATGGCTAACGAGTTATCCGTTGAGCCGTCATCTACCACAATAATTTCCTTGTTGGCCCAGGTTTGGTTTAATGCAGATTGTATTGCATCTGCAAGGTATTTGGCCGAGTTATACGCCGGTATTATAATAGAAACTAAAGGTTGTTGCATTTAACGCTTAAATACGGCTATTAAATATTTTGATCCAATGGTTTTTAAGGGAAGCATTAACCGGAGGTTGGTTATTTATAAACCAGGGCTGTTGTAAGGTGCAAATGTACTTATCATCGTCGTTATCCAGCTCAATTATGCGGTCGATCAGTGGGGTAAAGTCCAATTTTTGAAACTGATAATGCATTTTCAATTCCCGGCCTATCGTTTTTAACTTCCGCCGAATGCGGTACTGTGGGCCTTTGTGGTAGGACGGAAGTATATCTTTAAAATTGGGCTGGCTTTTTTGCTGCAACCAGTTTACAAAGGCAGAGTTGTTGGTTTTTACAAAATCTGCCGTGTTGATAAAGCTGGCGGTATTAAATATGTCGCCAATATTAGGGTCGCCACAGTAAATCGGTAAACTATTTGCCTGCATGGCATCATAAAGTTTTTCTGTTTGGTAACCCGGATAAACGTAGTTTTCGAATGCGATAGTGAATTTATAACTGCTTAAAAACTGCCTTTTACGCTGCCAGATGTCGCCACTGTAAAGGCTATCGATACTTGCCATATTATTCATAGATCTGCCGGGGGCATCTACCTTTTTGTATTTAGATAGCTGCCTGAAAAATTCTTCGCGATAGGGCACTTTGTGAGAGTACAAGAAATTGCAGAAATTCTTTTTCTCTTTTAATATACCTTCTACATCAATGTTTGCCGGTTTTACCAGAACCTGTGGGTTTAAACCATGCCACTGGATCCTTTTGTAACGCGGGCTGTTTACTATCTCTTCGCGCGGTACGCCGAAAGCCCATTCGCAGGCCTCCATATCGGGCTGTATGTTTTCGCAATAATATCCAATTCTTGTATAATTGCCCACCGGTGGGATGTTATTGCCGTAGGGCCCAAATAATATAAAATCGGGTGTTTCGCTTTCTTCAAATATAAAATCATCGTTAAGCTCATTCAGGATATCATGCAAAGCGATTTGCTTGTCTACACCGTTCTGAAATTTTATCCTGATGGTTTTAGGCATTTATGTTATAAAGTGGAATGTCCCTGCATTATTATACTCATCAAGTGTTTGATAGTATGAAGCGTAAATTTTTTGCAGGTCGGCATCACCAGGCAAAGCGGATATTTGAACAGGTGCCTGCCTTGTTTTTAAACGATGCCAGGTATTGCCAAGCCAAACTTTTATGCGCGAGAAACGGCTAATGCCTGCCTGGTCGCCCGCGTACTCATATTTAGCTTTGCCTATTTTGCCCTCGTTTTTTAGGAGATGCAAACTTGCACCTGATGTTACATTACCGGGTGTGGCTACCGAAAGCGAATTATAACCGGTGTAATACGCAATTTTAGCTTTTAGATAAGTGACGCGTAAAGCATATTCCCAATCCATCATTTTAAATTGGGTATCGTAAAGGCCTAAATAACTTAGGGATGCCTTACGTTGCAGTAAAGAGATATCGCTAAACGTAAAAGATCTTACTTTACCTGCCTTCCAATCCCGGTAGTTTTCCAACCTGCCAGTAATACTTATTTGATCAGGGTGGGTCAAATGGCTTTGCAGATGATTAGAAATACACAGATCAACATCCGCGTTGGCCATCATAAAATCCCGGCACTTGCGTATCGCGTTAATATGATGTACATCGTCATCAATCAGTTTTTTGATGATAGTACCTTTTGCCATTAGCAGGGCTTTATTCCAACCGTGTGCCTGGTTCTTGTCCGGTTCGCTTATGTACTGGTGAATTTTATTAGCGTTGAAAAGACCCTGGAGGTAATCTTGCGTACCATCGATACTATTCCCATCAACTACCACTATCTCTTCGTCAGCATTTAGTACGGGTAATAAGTTACCAAGCAAAACTTTTAAAAAGGGCAACCTGTTTTTGGTAGAAATGATGTAAGATAAAGTGATGCTCAATTTATTGATCTGATAATTTTTGCAGGCACCCCTACCACAACTACATTGGCTGGTACATCCTTCGTAACTACAGCACCCGCGCCAATCACAGCATTATCGCCAATTATTATACCCGGTAAAATAACAGCATGGCTGCCTATCCATACATTATTGCCAATGGTAACAGGCTTTTCTATAACGGTGTTCCTGTAAAGTTTTGCTGCAGTATCATGGGTAACGGTGGTGATAGACACATGCGATGCGATAAGGCAATCATCCCCAATTGTTATACCGCCATGCCCCCACATATGTACAAAAGCATTTATAGACACATTTTTACCGATCGAAATATATTCCGGCCCCTCAAACCTCACAGGCGACTGTATAGATGTGCCCTCGCCGCAATACTTTAGCGTTGCCTTAAACTTTTTAAGCTTAATGGCATCGGCCTTTCGTTGCAGTTTTAGAAACTGGTTTTTAATTTTTTTAACAAGCCAATTAGCCAATGGTACGTTCTGTATGAGGAATGAATAAATATATTTACAAATGTTGTTGCTAACGATACGGGAAGACCCATTAGACTTAATTTTAGCAGAAGGCTTTGCGACCTGTACGGATACGCGTTTAAATTACTACTGCCAAAATGCAGCACAAGTGGCGAATATTGCGCAGGGTACCAGGCCCGGTGATGGGGCGAAGGATATGCCGGGTTACGCATTACTCTTGCGCCTGTTAAAACGTTGATCGTTTTAGGTCTTAGGTCGGTGTGCATATCAGTCATCACGCGGCCATCATCGGGTATGGGTTGCTGATGATTAAACAGCATAGCTATAGATAAAAGCCCCTCCTCGTTTACGCTATTATTGTTTCTATGAAAGCCGTAAGCGTCGTAATCTTTTGCTATTTCGCGGGCTTTATCATAAATAGCGGTTGTTAAAAGTGATCTTTTGAAGTAAAGTATTCCACCGTTAAAACGGATCAGCTTATCAAGACCAAAATGTTTTTTTATGGTTTCGGCCTGCTCTGCACCGCACCAGCTTTCAGCAGGTACAATATTACCTGCTACGGTTACATCCTGGCCTTTGGCGGCGTCAAAAACTTCGTGCAAGTCGCCAAAGCAAATACAATCCGAATCAATAAAAAGGGTATGTGTGGTTTGCAGGTATTGGTCGATATGCATTTTTATTTCTATCCCCAATGGTATATGTGCTGCCTTTGCAGGGATAATGAAGATGTTTTTTTGAAACCTGGCAGGGATAGCAAAATCAAGATTTGATACAATGAAAACCTTAATATCATTGTGTATTACTACAGATTGAGCGCAATTAAGCGCAAACAGGGCATAGGTTAGCTTATTGGTAGCAAACGTTATAACCGAGTAATCGTCTGTAAACTTTCTTGGCATTATGGTTTAGCGTGGCAGCTTATTTAATTGCTTCAACATATAGGCTTTCGGGTTCGCGGGCAGGCTGGTCTATTTGTAGTTTGGGGTCATTAGATTGCATGTAACTCATTTTATGAGTAAGGCTAAACCCGGCTTTAAGTAAACTAAGTTTTAGTGTTTCATAATCCCAGGCGTATTTATGGTCGCCGCCCTGCCTAAAAACTTCGTTTACCAATTGCATTTTGGTTTCAAACTGTATCCCCATCGTTTCATCATACAAGTTATGGGTAAGGGGGCGTGTTTTTTTTAGTTCGTCCCAGCTATCTGTACAGTAACCGCGCAAATACTTTTCGGCATCGGGCACTACAATACGCAATACACCGCCTTTTTGGAGCGAACGGTAGCAGCTTGCCAAAAAGTAAGGCACTTCGGTGAAATAATCCAGGTGTTCAAAAAAATGCTCGGTATATAAACCTTTGGCAGAACTGTCGGCAAAAGGGAGGTTCTTTCTACAATCAAACCCGTAAGTTACATTTTCGTAAATGCTAAAATCGATATTTACCCAACCGGTTGCCAAACCAACAGCACCACAACCAATATTGCCATATAGATCTGTTTGGATACTTAATGCTTTTACAACATTTCCTTCATTCCTTTTTATTTTTAACGCGTATAACTTTTGCCCTATTGCCAGGTTAGTTTTAGGGATAGCCGGGAATAATTTATATAACTTGGTTTTTAAGCTCATAAGCCGATCAGTAATTTAAGTTTAAACAGGGCAGATTGTATTTTATATTTTAACCACTTATGGTGTTGCCATTTGTAACTATAATAAAAGCGCGGAAGCTGTGTTAATTTTTGATACTCTTTACTGTCTGTTGCCTTAAGCGATTCGCTGCCGATATGGGTAACAACAGATGAGGGCACCAGGTAATTTTTAACGCCGTACTTGGCAAGTGTGTTACAGTAATCGGCATCGCTATACCAAAAAGTGAATTTCTCGTCCAGTGGGCCAATAATATCAAATAGTTCTCTTTTTACCATAAAACACCAACCTATAAAAGTCCCAAAGTAGCCTTCTATGGCGGGCCCGTTCGGGTCAAAACCTGCGCTTTTGTGGTATGCGGGGCAATAGGGCGTTGCACTTAGTATTGTAGGGTTAACCTCCATTGCTTTTAATATCCCGGTGGCCCAGCTTTTATGAAAAATGAGGTCGTTATTGCACAGGCAGATGTATGGGTTAACCGTATGGTTTATGCCAATGTTTAGGTATTTGTTAAAGCCAAATTCTTGTGTAGGATATATGGTTGTAGTGTTTTCAAATTGGTAGGGCTGTATTGCTTTGTTTGACTCTATTACCAGCACTGTAAACTCTACCTCGTTTGGGTCTTCAGATTCAAATAAGGTTTTAACCGTTTGTATAGTTAATGCCTTCAGTTTTTCGTCTTTGGCATAGCTAAGTATAATAATATCAACCTTTAAAGGCATTATGCTGATAGTTTAGCCACTATTACAAATTGCGGATAGTTCATATCCTGTTGCGTGTTAAACAGCATAAAGTTTAATAATTTATAATATCTAAAGTTGCTTTCGTTAATACCCTGTATATTAGTAACACTATAGCCGCTTTGTTCAAACAAGCGTATCATGCTTTTTTTTGTAAAGAAACGTAGGTGTGTCCTATCCATAACGCCTGCATCTTCGTATTTAAAATCCTTATATCTAAGTAGGGACAGGACAACAGGGTACCAGCGTATGTTAGGTATCGATGCTATAATTACACCGTTGGGGTTTAGCAATTTTTTGCAGGCCAGTAGTGCTTTATCCGGGTCTTGCAGGTGTTCTAAAACATCATTAAAGAAGATAGTATCAAATTTTTTAGTGGCTAGCTGTGGCATATTATCTGTAAACAGATCATTGATCACTACATCGATATTCTTTTGTGCTGCACCGGCCGATTCTGTATCCGGCTCCACACCCCATACTTCACAATCAAAGGTTTCTTTTAATAAAGCGCCAAAGCCACCGGTGGCGCAACCTACATCAAGGGCACTTTTTATTCCCTGCGGCACAAACGGAAGTATTTCGGTACGCCGGTGCAAATAATACATTTTGTCTTTGTGGCTGTACTGGTCGTTATAATCCATTTTTGTTATTTGATAGTAAAGTTGTAATCAATTTCTATACGGCCGCGTACGTGCAGCGGGTATGGCAGTATATCATCCGTCATTGGTTTTTGTATAATCTCAAAATGAAGCAGGCCAAAAAAATCTTTTAACAGCAAATTAGATTGCACGTGCAGCCCTATTTTATACTTGCCGGGTAGGTATGGCAGGTGAAGCAGGTTGCCGCTAATATTTATCTTGTTTTTTACCGCGCTTACCGCGAATAAGTCGTTATTGCGCAGGTCTGCAAAACTCACTTTCTGGTCATACTCGTCATATATAAATATGGCTACCGACTGGAAATTGTTGTTGGTTTTGCAGCTGAGGGTCAGGTTAAATGCCAGGTCGTTGCCGGTAGTTAATTCGCTTTTATCTATTTCAAAAAGGTCAACTGTAACGTCGGGGCTTAAAGCATGGTCCGTTATTTTTGATTTGAAGATCTCGTCGGCCACAACAGAGTATTTGGCAATGGTATCATATGTGGTGCCGCTAAAAGCTATCTCTCCATTGTTTAGCAACAGGCCGGTATTACACAGGTTGCTTACTGCTTCCATATTATGGCTTACAAAAAGCACCGTGCGGCCTTCGCCTTTGCTTACATCGCCCATTTTGCCAAGGCATTTCTTTTGAAACTCGGCATCGCCTACGGCAAGCACTTCGTCTACAATCAATATCTCCGACTCGAGGTGTGCTGCCACTGCAAACGCCAGGCGTACATACATGCCCGATGAATATCGTTTTACGGGTGTATCTATATAGCGCTCCACGCCCGAAAAATCTACTATCTCATCAAATTTACGTTTGATCTCGGCCTTGCGCATTCCTAATATGGCGCCGTTTAAGTAAATATTCTCGCGGCCGGTCAATTCCGGGTGGAAGCCTGTACCCACTTCAAGCAGGCTGGCTATACGGCCTTTTACTTTTATGGTGCCGGTGGTTGGCGATGTTACCCGGCTCAGTATTTTTAACAGGGTGCTTTTGCCGGCCCCGTTACGGCCAATTATGCCCACGGCGTCGCCCTGTTCTATTTCAAAGTTGAGGTTTTTAAGGCTCCAAACCACGTCGCTTTTGCCTTTAGAGGTGCGGTCGTTAATTTCGCCTATTTTAAGAAAAGGATCTTCTTTGCCCCTAAGCCTGGCCCAATACCGTTCCAGGTCGCGGGATATGGTGCCGGTGCCAAAATCGCCCAACTGGTAGGCTTTTGAAAGGGTGTCTACTTTTATTGCTTTAGCCATTATACCGTGTCAACAAATGTTTTTTCAACCTTGTTAAAAATAACTATCCCTGTAAACAAAATAACTATGGTTACTGCCGAACTGTACAATAACAGGTCCCAGCTAAAAGCGCCTTTGCCTAAAAAACCGTAGCGGCAGGTTTCTATCACTGCGGTTAGCGGGTTGAATTTTATAAGCCAGGAATAGGCCGGGTATTTTTTAATTACTTCCGATAAGGGATATATCACCGTGGTGGTATACATCAGTAACGGCACCCCGAATGATACTACAAAAGCCAAATCGCGGTATTTTGTGGTTGCGGCAGATATGATCATACCAAGGCCAAGGCCAAGTGCTGCTATCATTAGTATTAAGAATGGAAATAAGGCGATGTAAATATTTGGCGCGATGTGGTAGCCTGATAGCATGTAATAAAGCAGTAATACAACAAACAGGATTAGCTGAACGCCGAACCTGATGAGATTTGAGAACACGATACTAAGGGGCATTATTAAACGCGGGAAATACACTTTGCCTAACATGGCCGAGTTATCCTTAAAAACAGTCGAGGTTTTGGTTAAGCACTCTGCAAAGTAGTTCCAGATGATGGTGCCTGCAAGGTAAAACACAGGGCCGGGTATGTCATCGGTTTTGATGCCTGCAAGGTTGCTGAAAATAAGGTTGTATACTATTATGGTTATAACAGGCTGTACAAAAAACCAAACCGGCCCAAGAACAGTTTGCTTATAAAACGAGACAAAATCGCGGCGTACCAGTAATAACAGCAAGTCTCGGTAGCTCCAAACATCTTTCAGTTTGAGGTCAAATAAGCTGCTTTTGGGCTTTATTTCAAGGTCCCAGTACTCGTCGGGCTCAGTCATTTAGCAGCATTTGTTGCAGGCTATCTATATAATTTTGCTCGTTAAAATAACGCAGGCAGTTGTCTTTTAAATGCTTCCGTTTTTCTAAAGTTAGGGGTTGTGCTAAATGTTTGGTAATACAATCTTCAAGTTCTTGCTCATCATCGGTATTTATGGCTGTGCCAAGCTCGCCGTTACGTATGGCATCAATGCTGCCATCGGAATTGCCGCAAATAACCGGCAGGCCACAAGCCAGGGCTTCAATAAAAACAATGCCGAAGCCCTCTTTTTTGCTTGGCAATACAAACAGGTCGGCTGTTAAAAAATGGTCGGGTAATTCTTCTTCTTTAATAAAGCCGGTTAAAATTACCTGCTCAGTTACCCCGTTTTCTTCAATCAACTGTTTTACGCGGATGCCTTCCAGTTCATCGTAATTACCGGCCAGGATATATTTTATCCCAGGGAATTTATGTTTAAGTGCTGCCAATGCTTTTATAACAATATCATGCCCCTTATAAAGTTCAGTCGAGGCAAGCCTGGTTAGGGTGAAAATGATGGGAGCGGCGCTTGTTAAATCATAGCGTTCCATTAAGTACGAGGGTTTTTCAAAATTATCGGGCAGTTTCATAAACGGATCCAGGGCGTTGTTCAATACCACACATTTGTTTGGGTCGGTTTGATGCAGGGCCTGCATTTTAGCTTTTGTAAAGTTGCTAACGCAGATAACCTTATCGCATTGGTTTAATAAGTATTTTTTATGGGCTGACAGCGGGCGCCAAACTTCAATGCCATGTGCTATTAACCAAATTTTTGTTTTTGGGCTCCTGAGTTTAATTAACATGCCTACCAGTGCAAGGTTAATGTGGCTTAATATAACTACGTCGTCTTTTTTGGCGGCAAATACTGTTTTAATAATAAATAGAATGCGCTTTTTGCCAAAACCCTTAAAGTTTTGGGCGGGCACGTATTGTGGCATCAGGTCGCTATCCTCATCGTATAAAGAGGCGAGTTTAAAATCCCAGTTGTTTTGGTTGCAAATAGCATTTAGTGAATGCGCCATGGTACGGGTCATTTTTTGGATGCCACCTGTTGTGCTGAATGTTTGTAACGAGAAAAGCGTAATATTTTTAGACATGCCCCTGAATCTGGTATAGCGCGAAAGCCCTGGACCAATGGATCTCTCCCTTGTTAAATTTATTGATAATCTTTTTGGCTTCGGTGCCTTTATAATTGGTTTCGCTGCTTATGCCCCCATTGGCGGCCATCCATTTTTGCAGCGGGAAGGTAAACCCCATTTTGGGCCTGTTCCATACCGTATTTGGCAACAGGTTTTTAAACGCTTCTATCAGTATTTTTTTTGGTTGCTTATCATCAAACCGTATAGATGGATGGATCTGCGAAACATATTGCTGAAAATCTTCATCAAGGAATGGCACACGTACTTCGAGGCCGTGGCTCATACTCATTACATCGGTATCATGCAATAACTGGTTTTGCATGTACATGTTGGTTTCCAGCCATGCGGCGTTTAGCTTATCATACTTCCCAAGTGCGGGGATGTGCAGATGATCAAACAGAATGCCGTTCACTTCGTTTTCATCCATGCCTGTTAGCCTGGCAATATCAACGGGTGCATATAGGCCGCGTAAAAAAAGATAATCGGCTACGGTATTGTTATGTTCAAGATAGCCGAACTTTTTAATGCGGTCGTTATTAAACAACTTGCCTAAGGTGAAGGAAGCAGCAGGTAATATTTTAAGGTAGCGCAGGTATTTTATACGGTCAAATGAAGGGTACCCGCCTAATAATTCATCGGCACCAATACCGGATAACACCGTTTTTAAACCATCCTCGTGGGCATATTTACTAATAAACCACGAATTAATGCCATCGGTAGTTGGCATATCCATAGCGCTGAGTATGTGTGGCAGGTGCATTTCAAAATCATCCTGCTTTACCAGATGGGTAAAGTTATTGCCACGCAATTTATTTAGAACGGCATGCTGGTAGGCGCTCTCGTCATAAGCTTTTTCGTTAAAAAATATGGAAATTGTTTGCAGGTCGGGCTTGTCTTGGGCCGCCAAAAGGGTAAGCAAACTGGAGTCTACCCCCCCGCTTAAAAACACGCCAATAGGGGCATCGGCAATTAGCTGCCTGTTTATGGCGTTTTTAAGGTGAGTTTTTAAACCTTCGAGCGCGGTTTGTTCATCGCAAATATAATTAACCGAAGGCGTGCTGGTGTATTTTGTTATGGTATATTTACCTGTTTTCTCCCAGCGTAAATAGTGCCCTTTAGGGATACTTAAAACACCTTTTAGGGTTGTAAAAGGCTCTGGCATGTGGCCAAACGCCAATAGCCATACCGGCCAGCGATTATCTTCGGCAGTAGCAATACCTGCCGCCTTAAAAGCTTTGATCTCTGATGCAAATGCAATTTGCCCGTCTGCAATATTGTAATACAAAGGTTTAATGCCGGTGGTGTCGCGTACCAGGTAGGTAGCCTGATTTGTGGTATCATAAAGGGCAAAGGCAAACATGCCCCTCAGTTTACCAAACGAGGTTATGCCCCAGTATAAATAAGCCTGTATAATAACCTCGGTATCCGTATTGGTTTTAAAAACAGCCCCTAAAGCCTGTAATTCGGCCCGTAATGCTATATAATTATAAATTTCGCCGTTAAAGCTTATCCAGGCTTTAGCGGCAACATCCGCCATTGGCTGGTGCCCGTTTGCGCTAAGGTCAATAATAGAAAGCCGGCGATGCCCAAAAACAAGCCTGTTATCATCGCTGCGGTAAATACCGGCATCATCAGGCCCGCCGTGCTGCAATGTATTACACATAACAGTTACAATTCTTTCTGCCTCTTCTCCGTTTAACCGGTTAGTTACCAGCCCTGCTATCCTGCACATTGTATACTAATAGATATAGCTTCGCCCCGTAAGTCACAATGTTGTATTGTAACTTATTATTTATCAGCAATTTAAAACATTGCCGTTATGTATTATTACGGGCCTTAACTTACAATTATTAATCGTAGCTAAAGCCTGTTAATTAAAGATGCTGCAACGTTTACGATTATTGAGCAGCCCAGGTTATTTAACCGTAACAATAGCTGCTTTTGTGACCGGTAAGCTATTATTTCGCCAGTGATACCTTTTAATGGGCCCGCTTTTATTGTTATTTTTTCTCCCGGCTGTAAATCCTCTTCGGTTACCTCTAATTCAAGGGAACTTGTAAGTAATAATTTAAGGTCGTTTATTTGCCTGTCGGGCATGGCGGCTACTTTTCCCGAAAAATATATAAAGCGGGCGATGCCTTTGGTCATTAAAACCGCGGCCTGTTCATGGTGTGCAATACGCACAAATATATACGATTTTAAAAGCGGTTCTTCCACCCATTTTTTCCTGTCGCTCCATTGTTTTAGCTTGCGGTTAAGGGGCAGGTAAGCTTCAACCCCTTTTTCTGTTAAGGCAGCGTAAGCCTTTTTTTCTGTGCGGGGGTGGGTGTAAACGGGATACCATTTAAGGTCACTACTACTTGCCGTTAAAGCCATATTGTAAAAGAACACTTATTTTTTAAACCAGCGGCTAAAATTCCACCACTTCTTTTTATCATCCTCTATATAATAGCCCGAACTTTCGTAACCGCTGTAATCAGAATAGTAATAATACTTGCCGTAATTTTCACCTGTAAAACGGGTGGTGTAATAACGCGAATGTAAAAGGTCTTCGGCAAAAGCATTTAATACTATTACCGTGTTATCCAGATTATACTCCTTCGCTATGCGCTGTGGTATTGTAGCGGCATAATATTTTGATTTGCCCGACCTTATCACAAATATGTTAATATCACTTGCCCGTATAAGCGGTATAGCATCAGATACCAGCCCAATTGGCGCGGTATCTATCATGATAATATCATAGCGTGTTTTAAGGTCTTTTATCAGCTCGTCCATTCGTGCGCTGTGCAGCAGTTCTGATGGGTTGGGAGGCACGGGGCCGGAGGTGATCAGGTCGAGATTTTCCTGCGCGGTTTTTATGATAATATCGTTAAGATTAGACTGCCTTGAAAGATAGGTGCTAAGGCCAACATCATTTGGTACCCTAAATGTTTTATGCAGTTTAGAGCGGCGTAAGTCAGCACCTATCAGTACAACCTTTTTATCTATCAGGGATAGCGTACTGGATAAGTTAATCGCAACAAACGATTTCCCCTCGCCTGCAACCTCTGATGTGATACAGATAACTTTGTTGTGTTTTTCGGCCGCTAGGAAGTTGAGGTTAGTACGTACCGACCTAACCGATTCTGCAAATATGGTTTTGGGCTTGCTTATGGCCAGTATCTGCGAGTTGTCTTCGTCAATTTTCTCGGGGAACTCTCTTATAACACCTAAGATAGGGATAGATGTGAGGCTCTCTACCGTTTCTTTATCGTAGATGTAAGGGTTTAGCATCCTTAATAAAACAATTAAGCCAAGGCCGGTGAGCACACCAAAAATTATTGCCGACCGATGGATGGCATGTTCATCCGGCGATACAGGGGATGCGTTAACTTCGGCTTTTTCCACAATGGTAGCGCCGGGCAAAATACCGGCACGGCTTATCTGGGCCGATAGCTTTTTCTCTTCGAGGTACGATAAAACCTTTTCGTTCACCTCATAAGGGCGGTTCAGGGCGATCAGGTCACGCTCGGCCACCGGGAAAACAGATATTTGCTTGTTCACTACCGCCAACTGCGACGTTAAATAATCATAATTGCGTTTTACACCTATATAGGTGGCATTTATGCTGTTTAAAGCGTTATTCTTTATTTGCAGTATCAACCGGTTTACATCCTGTACAGGCTGCGAGCTGTAATTGTAAGTTTTTAATAACTCGTAGCGTTGATTAAGCAAGTTATCCAGCTTTTCTATCAGCGCGGTAAGCGCGGGGTCAACGTCCTTACCTACATTGAAATTCAGGTTTACGTTATTTTTCTCTTTATCTATCTGTTCCTTTAACTGATCAATAGCTATTAACTGGAGCTTTAATATTGCCTGCTGAGATTCTATATCCTTAGCTTTCGCCAGGGCACTTTCGGCAGAGGTGCTAACCTGCATTAACTTATTTTTTTGCTTAAATTCCAGAATAGATTTTTCGGATCCCTTAACCTTGCTCGACAGGTATTCCAACTGCTCGTTAATGAAATTGATCATTTGCGTAGCCGATTGCGTTTTGCGGTTACGGTCGTAAAGCAGGTACTCCTTCATTACCGCGTTCAAAATATCGGCGGCAAATTTCGGGTTTGCATCGGTTTGCTGCAGCTGCAGTATATTGGAGTTTTTTGACAACTCGGCTGTGCGTAAACCGCCTCTTACACGGCCAAGAAGGTCTTCCGGCGTGTTGAATCTAAACAGATATACGGCGTTTGTAGCAATAGAATTCGACGCTTTTATGATGAATGTAGTTGGCCCGATAGTTACCGGGTCGTTATACCGGTAGGTATTTAAGATCTGTTTAGTACCGGCTTTATATAATAAATTGAACGTGCTTTTATTAACGGCCTTAAAGGTGATCACATTGCGTATGTAGTTTAAGCTATCAAACCGTAATGGCTGTATATCAAGCGGCTTTTCGGGATAGGTCTCGCTTGTTCTAACACGGCCTTCAATGTAAAAGCTTATGGGGTAGTTCAGATCTTTTATGGCCGCTAAAATTACTGTAGGGCTTTGTATAACCGATGTTTCGCTTTGTATTTTTGACGGGCCGCGATCCGAGGTTGTAATGGCCGTAGCAATATCAGATATTTCCGATTTTTTTTCTTCCAATTTCATGGTGCCCGACGTAGCATACGTTTTTGGGGTGTACCATAAATAAACATAAGAGCCTAACATAAAAAGCAGCAGCGACCCTGCTATCCAGTACCAGCGGCTAATCAATATTTTGCCTATTTTAAAATAGTCAACTTCTTGGTTAGGTAATTTTTTTACGATGTTGCCTATTTCTTCCATTACTGCCTGCTAAGGGTAAATATGATCAGCGCGGTATTTAACAATAGTAAGGCAGGTTGTACCCAAGTGTTAAAGCTTTGCAGGTTTTCGGAACGTATGGCGCGTTTATTTTGCGCCACGTAAATAATATCTCCGTTTTGCAGCATCGTTCTCGGGTCTGATAACGAGTTGATGTTGCTCAGGTCAATTTCTGCTACTTTACGGTCTTTATCCCTTCCGCGGATGATCTTCACGTTTTTTTCATTGGCAGCGGGTGTTAAACCACCTGCCTGCCCAAGTATTTCAACCAACGTGGTGTTGTCTTTTAATATTGGAAAATTCCCTGGCGATTTTACTTCTCCCAATAGCGTCACCTTTAAATTAACAACCTTCAATTCAATTATAGGGTCCTTTAAAAGGTTTTTACGATAAAGGTCTTCTATTAGTTTTGTAGCCTGCGTACGCGTTAGGCCTGCAACCTGTATGTGGCCAATGGCTGGTAAAGCAACAGTGCCATCTTCTTCCACCTGGAAAGTTTGGCCCTGTCCGGCGGTAGTAGTGCTTATGCCTGTACTCATGGGGGCTTCGTCTACTATATACTTCAGGTTTTGCAGGTTACGTATCTGTAATACGTCCTGTGGCTGTATTTGATAGCTTACCGTAGCCACAGGCTGCGACGTGGCGGTATCAACAACTGATGCCTTTTTTTCGAACAGTATCTGGTTTTGTTTGTACGAGCACGAGCTGCCTAACAGAACAATCCCAACAAAATAAATTAAGTATAAAGCACGCATATGGGGTAATTACTGCTTAATGTTACTAATAAATTAGGCAGCAATTTCAAAATTACATATTTTGGCACATAAATAAATTTATTTTCCGCAGTGCATGACTTTAAAATATCTGTAATAACCGTTTCCTTTAATGCTCAAAGCACAATTGAGCGGTCCATACAGTCGGTAATAAGCCAGAATTATGATAACGTTGAGTATATAATAATTGACGGCAGATCATCAGATAGCACAGTTTCAATAGCCGAAAAATATCGTGACCATATCAAAGTTTTAGTTTCGGAGCCCGATAAAGGGATCTACGACGCCATGAACAAAGGCATAGCTTTGGCCACGGGCGATGTTGTAGGCATCTTAAACGCAGATGATTTTTTTGCCAACGAGTATGTTTTAACTGTTGTTGTCGATGCTTTTAAAAATAACAATACCGCCATTGTATACGGCGACCTAAACTATATAAAACCTGACGGAAGCATTAGCCGTAAATGGGTGAGCGGCGAGTATAAAAAAGGTATTTTTAACCTTGGCTGGATGCCCCCCCATCCAACATTTTATTGCAGGCGCGAATTGTTTGGCCGCTTTGGTAATTATAGCCTCGCTTTTGGTACCGCTGCCGATTATGAATTGATGTTGAGATATATACACCGTAACCATCTGTCAACTTATTACGTAAAACAGGTATTGGTGCAAATGAGCATAGGTGGCGTAAGTAACCATAGTATTAAAAACAGGGCCCGTGCCTTATTATTTGACATGAAGGCGATGTATGAAAATAAGATATTTTACCCACCTATAACACTGATATTCAAACCATTAAGAAAATTAAAGCAATTCTTTTAATTGTGAATTTTATTGATACATTTGCGACATATAATTGCCCCTAACATTTATATATAATGCCCGAATATTTAAACACGTACTATTTCATATATTATTTATTAATGGTAACGTTTTCAGTTTTGATAACGCTGCTTTCTATCCCCTCAATTTTACACGTAGCACGCACCAGGCATTTATATGATGATGTTGGTCATTTCCGCAAACAGCATGACCACGGCATCCCACGTTTAGGCGGCGTAGCTATATTTGTAAGCTTTACCATCACCTTGCTTTTATTCAGCATAATTGATAAAACTATACCGGTTAGTTATTTGCTTACCGCCAGTATCGTATTGTTTATAATGGGCTTAAAGGATGATCTGTCCGGAGTAAACTCGAGTACCAAGTTTTTAATACAATTTATAGTAGCTACCATCCTGGTTATTTTAGGCGATATCCGTTTTACCAGTATGTATGGCGTTTTTGGTATTAATAATATCTCGTATGTTACCAGCGCAATATTATCTACCCTGTTTATCATCCTTATTATCAACGCTTTTAATTTAATTGATGGTATAGATGGATTGGCCGCCACTACATGTATTATAGTAAACGGCGCTTTTTCTATCCTTTTTATCTCTATGAAACATTACGAACTGGCAGCAGTATCGTTAACCATAGTAGGGGCGGTGTTTGGTTTTTTACGTTTTAATTTAACCCCCGCAAAAATATTTATGGGCGATGCAGGCTCGTTGCTTATCGGCCTCATATCAGCTATTATGGCTGTTAAATTTATCGAGCTTAATAAAATAAACGCAGCAGTTGCTACACCTACTATCATATCGGCACCTGCGTTAACCTTCGCTATATTAATGGGGCCAATATTTGATACGCTTAGGGTATTTACGTTACGCGTTATACAAGGTAAGTCGCCGTTCACGGCTGACCGTAACCACATTCATCATCGTATCTTAAGGCTTGGCTACACCCACCTGCAAACCACTTTTATATTATCGGGCATAAACATCCTGCTTATTATTATGGTGCTGGCATTTGCCGATCTGGGAAACTTTACGCTTATTTTACTTATTCTTTCGGCATCTATACTTTTTAACTGGGCTATCACATTCTTCCTGCGTTCAAAAGAGCGCGAGAGTTTATCAATGCGTAACCTGTTCGTATAGCATTTAGCAGCCTGTTTTATTTTGTTAGTTTTGCATCCTTAATTTTTATGTAAAATGAGGATCGCTATAAACGGTTTTGGCCGTATAGGCCGTATATTTCTAAGAACAATTCTGCTAAAGCCCGGTATCGAAGTAGTCGCTATAAACGACCAGGCCGATACCGCCACGCTTGCCCATCTTTTTAAATATGATTCTGTACACCGTGGGTTTAAAGGAACTGTCACTAATGATGACAATAACCTTTACATTAACGGCAATACCATAAAGGTATACCAGCAGGCCGACCCGGCTTTGCTGCCCTGGAAAGAACTAAATATGGATCTGGTGATAGAATCGACGGGTAAGTTCATCACTGAAGCAGGTGCTTCAAAACACCTTACAGCAGGAGCCAAGCAGGTTATAATATCTGCCCCCGCGGGCGATAAAAGTATCCCAACGGTTGTATTGGCCGTGAATGATGGTACGGTAGACCTGCGCTCGCCTATATTATCAAACGCATCGTGTACAACTAATAACGTGGCTGCCATGGTGAAAATACTGGACGATAACTGGCATATTAAAGACGGCTACATCACCACCGTACACTCTATGACGGGTGACCAAAACCTGCATGATGCCCCGCATAAAGATTTGCGCAGGGCAAGGGCGGCATCGGCATCTATTATCCCAACAACAACGGGTGCTGCAAAAGCTATCACCAATATCTTCCCGCATCTCGAAGGTCGCTTAGGTGGCGCGGGTATCCGGGTGCCGGTGCTTAACGGATCATTAACCGATTTTACCTGCAGCCTGGAGATAATGCCAACCGTGGCCGAAATAAACGCGGCGTTTAAAGCTGCTGCCGATGGCCCCATGAAAAATGTATTGGAATATACTGAAGATCCAATTGTATCTACAGATATTTTAGATAACCCGCACAGCTGCATTTTTGATGCGCAGCTAACATCGATAGTAGGGGGGCTTGTAAAAGTGGTGGGTTGGTACGATAACGAGATGGGATACAGCAGCCGCTTAGCCGACCTTGTTGAAGAAATTAGCCAGTTACCCGCATGATAAAGTTTATTACTGTCGGCGATGTGCTGCCATTGCGTAACGAGGTTTTACGCGAAGGTAAACTTACTTTAAACGAATGCCGTTTCCCTAATGATGATGCTGAAGGCGCTTTTCATTTAGGCTATTATAAGGATGAGGAACTGGCCTGCATTGCATCGTTCCACCCAATGGGGTATGAAGGTTTCGAGGGCAAGGCCTACCAGTTACGCGGTATGGCCACGGCCGAAAAGTATAGGGGCAAAGGTTTTGGCAATATGCTGGTGAACTTTGCTATTACCTACCTGCGCGGGCAAAAAGTAAATTACATTTGGTGCAATGCCCGCAAAAAAGCTGTCCCGTTTTATTTGGGCGTTGGTTTCGAGATTATATCGCCTGAGTTTGAGGTGCCCGGCATTGGCCCGCATCATGTAATGTATGTTAAGATACAATGAAGTTTTACGCAAAAGCAAACACCTTTTTAACTTTTGCGTTGGTGATTAGAATAAAATTGCCCATTTTGGCCCCGTTTGTAAATTATATAACATCATATGAAGACAGTAGATCAGATCAGTTTTAACGGTAAACGTGCGCTTATCCGTGTAGATTTTAATGTCCCTTTGGATAAGGACTATAATATTACCGATGATAACCGTATGACCGCGGCTTTGCCTACCATTAAAAAGATCCTTAAAGATGGCGGTGCCGTTATCCTGATGTCGCACTTAGGTCGCCCTAAAAATGGCCCAACCGATGAGTTTAGCTTAAAACACATAGTACCACACCTGGCCGATCTTTTAGGTCAGCAGGTTCAATTTGCCGATGACTGCATTGGCGAAGAAGCTGTAAAAAAGTCTAAAGAACTTGAAAAAGGCGAAGTGCTTTTATTAGAGAACCTGCGCTTTTATAAAGAAGAGGAGAAAGGCGACAAAGATTTTGCCGAAAAGCTTTCAAAACTGGGTGATGTATACGTGAACGATGCCTTTGGTACTGCTCACCGTGCACACGCTTCAACATCTATTATCGCGCAGTTTTTCCCGGATGCAAAAGTATTTGGTTACCTGATGGCCGCCGAGTTGAACAATGCCGAGAAGATCCTGAACGGCGCAGCAAAACCTTTTACCGCTATTATGGGTGGTTCAAAGGTGTCTGACAAGATAGAATTAATAGAAAAATTGTTAGATAAAGTTGATAACCTCATCATTGGTGGCGGTATGGCCTACACATTTGCCAAGGCAGATGGCGGTACAATTGGTACATCGTTGGTTGAGGCTGATAAGCTTGCCCTTGCCCTTAGCCTGGTTAAAAAAGCGAAAGAAAAAGGCGTAAACCTGCTTTTACCGGTTGATAATGTTATTGCGGATAAATTTGGTAACGATGCCAACACCGATATTGCCAAAACCGGCGAGATCCCTGACAATTGGATGGGTTTAGACATTGGCCCCGAAACAATTAAAATATTCAGCAAGGTAGTTGAAGAATCAAAAACTATTCTTTGGAACGGCCCAATGGGTGTGTTCGAGATGGAGAAGTTTTTAGTAGGTACCAAAGCCATTGCCGAAGCAGTAGCCAAAGCGACCGATAACGGAGCATTCTCGCTTATTGGTGGTGGTGATTCCGCAGCAGCTGTAGCCAAGTTTGACATGACCAAAGACGTTAGCTACGTATCTACAGGTGGCGGCGCTTTGCTTGAATATATGGAAGGTAAAGAGTTACCGGGTGTTAAAGCCATTAACGAAGACTAATATACACTACTTAATATGAAAAGGGCCGGCTTAATTAAGTCGGCCCTTTTCGTTTTTATTATGGCGTGTAAACGGTCGCTTGTCCGTAAAGTGCGTTTGAAATACCCGACAGGTAAGTATGCACATCAGTATTGGGCAAATTATAATACAGGTAGATACCGTAGCTGTTGTTTACAGTTTGGGTGGCTAAAGAAGAGGCAGTTGATGCACTGGTAGCTTGTATGTCAATAGCCGCGGGGCCTAAGTTGCTTTTGGCAAGGCCCGGCACGTTGGGTACCGAGTAACTGCCATAAACGGCATTCCAGCTGTAATTTACTTTTGAACCAACGGTAACACCATTATAACTTAATCTTGATGCTGCGGGGCCGTAATAGTAAAACGAAATGATTTTATTAGGCATTAACTGGCGCAACGCGGTAACAAGGTATACAAACGAGCTGGAGTTGGGCTGGCCGGTTCCATTGTTGCCGTAGTCGGCATATTCATCATCAAAATCAATTCCATCGAGGCCGTAAGTAGTAACAGCATTACTAAGCTGCTGAGCAAATTCCTGCGCCGCCGCCTGATTAGGGAAATTGCAAATACCCGCTCCCTGGTGATTACCTAAAACAGATAAAAGCACTTTAATGCCCTTAGCCTGGAGGCTTTGTATATACGTAGCTTTATTATTTAAAACATTGGTAACCTGTGTGTTGAAAAATAATTGCGCCTTTTGTGTTGAGGTGTTATAGTTAATGTTTGCAGCAAAAATAATTGCGATATCAAATAGCTGCTGCCCTGTAGCAAGCTTGTATTTGCCCACATTACGAATATCGTTGTTATTTACCTCAACATAACATACTCCTTTGGGGCCGCTTACCCCAATGGCATCGGTGCTTTTTCGTGTCGCGATAGTAGCTGTTTCGTCGGTTGTTGTCTGCGGCACAGCATCTTTTTTACAGGATGACGCGATCACCAAAAACAGGCCAACAAAAATTTTGGTCAATGGTAGTTTAATTGTTGCTTTCATAATCGTTATTATTTGGTTTATAAATTTAACTGGTTACACAATGCTAAGAACAGTTACAGACCGGGCGGCTTCACTGTTAGGGTAATAGTTGAACGTCTGTTAGTTATCAGTTGTTTTATAAAACTTATCCCTAATATGGTAGAAGAGTTTAATTAGGTAACGCTAATGCCTATATCTGGTATAATGATTTTGTTTTATTTCTTACATTTATACCTTATTTAACCACAAAATGAAGAAAACTTTATTATTAGCTTTCTGCTTTATACTCTCGGCTTTCAGCTCTTTCGCGCAAAGCGATGCCGCTTATATCAAAGAGAACTATACCAAGTTTGAATACCAGGTCCCGATGCGCGACGGCAAAAAGCTGTTCACGTCGGTATATGTACCAAAACATCAGACTAAGAAATATCCCATTATGATGGACCGCACCTGCTACAGTGTCGCTCCGTATGGGGTTGATAAATATAAAGGCGGCCTTGGCCCCTCAAGCCAGTTTACGCACGATGGATACATATTTGTTTACCAGGATGTGCGCGGCCGCTGGATGAGCGAAGGCATCTACGAAGAAATGACGCCCGAGTTGGAAGTCCACAAAACTAATAAAGATGTTGATGAAGGAACCGATACTTATGATACCATCGACTGGCTGATCAAAAACCTGCCAAATAACAATGGCAAGGTAGGGGTATGGGGTATCTCTTATCCCGGCTTTTATACTACTACAGCTTTGCTAAGCCGTCATCCGGCATTAGTCGCCGCATCACCGCAGGCACCAATTGCCGATCTGTACCGCGATGATACATTCCATAACGGCGCTTTTATGCTGGTGGCAAACTTTGGTTTCTACCCCGGCTTTACCAACAGGCAGGATGATAAACCAACCCAACGCCGTGCAAAAGGCTTTAACCCGGGTACCGAGGATGGCTACAAATTCTTTTTGGATATGGGCAGCATGCGCAACTCTAACGTAAAGTACTATAAAGATACCATCCGCCTGTGGAACGAAATGATGGATCACCCTGATTACGACCAGCACTGGAAAGATCGTAACGTATTAACCCACCTGCATGATA
This sequence comes from Mucilaginibacter sp. 5C4, assembly GCF_034345625.1. Taxonomy (NCBI): domain Bacteria; kingdom Pseudomonadati; phylum Bacteroidota; class Sphingobacteriia; order Sphingobacteriales; family Sphingobacteriaceae; genus Mucilaginibacter; species Mucilaginibacter sp. 5C4. The sequence goes on from NZ_CP133775.1 coordinate 1,402,151, forward strand.
TCAAGACGGCGGTACTGGTTACCGGAGGATGGTATGATGCAGAGGACTTATATGGCGCCATCAACACCTATAAAGTATTAGCTAAAAAGAACCCTACCACACCTGTTTACTTCGCTATGGGCCCGTGGGTGCATGGCGGCTGGGCACGCGGCAACGGCGACCATTTAGGCGATGCAGACTTTGGCGGCCCTACAGGTCCGTTTTACAGGGAGAAGATAGAGTTCGCATTCTTTAGCCATTACCTTAAAGGTACCGACCTGGATATTGCAAAGGTTAACACTTTTGAGACCGGCATAAACCAATGGAAAACTTACAAAGCATGGCCGCCGGTCGAAGCACAGGAGAAAAACCTATACTTGTTACCGGGTGGCAAGCTATCTTTTACCGCCCCGGTTTCACCAAAAAACGACTTTAAAGAGTTCGTATCCGACCCTATGAACCCGGTGCCGTTTATTGATGGTATAGACTTCGATATGAAACGGGAGTACATGACCGCCGACCAACGCTTCGCCGAAAAACGCCCGGACGTACTTACCTACAAAACCGAAGTGCTGGATAAAGACATTACCATTGCAGGCAACATTTGGGCAAACCTAAAAGTGAGCACCACCGGTACCGATGCCGACTGGATAGTGAAAGTTTTAGATGTTTACCCCGATACCGCGAGCGCTAATAAATTTACAGGTAAGGATGTGAAAATGGCAGGTTACGAGCAAATGGTACGCAGCGAGGCCATGCGTGGCAAATACCGCAACAGCTTTAGCAAACCAGAGCCATTTGTACCCGGCAAAGTAACCCCTGTAAACTTCGAGTTACAGGATGTGCTGCATACCTTTAAAAAAGGCCACCGCATAATGGTACAGATCCAAAGCACCTGGTTCCCGCTGATAGACAGGAACACCCAGCAGTTCCAGGATATTATGAAAGCCAAAGATACCGATTTTAAAAAGGCCACCCACAAAGTATATAGCTCAAAATTAAATCCGAGTTATTTGAAAGTGAGGGTGTTGTAAGTAATTCTGTTAAGACGCGAAGTGTCGCGTCTCTAAGCATCAAATATATTATTGTAGAGGCGCGATACTTCGCGCCTCTTTTCACGTTATATAAATAACCCCCATGCAATCCCCCATCAATATCACCGCCATCCAACACATCGGCATCCCGGTAACGGATGTAACAGCCTCGCAGACGTTCTACGAACGCCTTGGTTTTGCCAATGTAATGCAGGCAGGTTTTACAGATGGCGGCAAGCCCGGCACCTGTATAATGATGCAGCGCGACCAGATGGTGATAGAACTTTACCAGCTCCCCGAGCCGGGCTTATCAGAGATCCGCACACGCGGTAACGGGCATATCGACCATGTGGCATTTAACGTGCCGGATATTGATGAAGCTTTTGCTACCGTTAAACAAGCGGGCTTCAACATCATAGAACCTGAGCCGGTATTCCTGCAATTTTGGGCTAAGGGATGCAAGTATTTTAATATTACCGGACCGGATGGCGAACGGTTAGAATTTAACCAGATCCTTTAATCTTATCTACCCATGCTGTAGCATTCGATAGGCACTATACGTAATACATACAAACAAACCTATTATGTATAAGAAACTATTTTTAGTATTAATGCTGGCTGTAAGCCTGTCGGCATGTAAGAAAAGCGAGAACAAATCGGCCTGTGGTACACAAATCTGTACAGCAGTATTTGCAGTCGTTAACTTTTCATTTACCGATGCCGCGGGGAAACCAACGGAAATTAAAGATGTAACATTAATAAATGTGCGTACGGGTAAAGCTGTGCCGGCTACATCTTATGCGGCTACCGTAAATATGGTACCAGGGGCCATAATTGTGGCTACCGATGAAACCAAAAGCGCGTTCTCTACCGAGGGCGACGATATCCGTATAACGGCTACAAGTGTGGCAACCGGCAAAACCAAACAGGTTACCATTAAAGTATCCGGCGGGTGCAATTGCCATGTTGCCAAAGTATCGGGCGTTGATACTATAAAATTCGACTAACAATTTCATACTATCCTTGTTACAATTCAGTTTATAGTACTTAGCTTTAGCACACCAATACACATGCTTTAGCATACCCCAAACTGAATTGTAACATACATGGATATTAAAAGAATTTTACTTACCGGCTGCTTTATTTTAGTGGCAACAGCATCGCAAGCACAAAAAGTAACCCCAAAACTATACCACGAACAATACCGTTTACAGGCACACTTTTCACCTAAAGAAAAATGGACTAACGACCCTAACGGGATGGTATATTATAAAGGTACTTACCACCTCTTCTTCCAGTATTACCCCAAGGGCACTGTTTGGGGGCCAATGCACTGGGGCCATGCAGTTAGTAAGGATATGATCCATTGGAAACAACTGCCAATCGCTTTGTATCCCGATAAACTGGGTTACATCTTTAGCGGCAGTGTGGTGGTTGATGAAAATAACACCTCCGGCCTTGGCACAAATGATAAGCCCGCCATGGTAGCCATATTTACCCACCACGACCCAAAAGGGGAGAAGGCGGGTTCATCTGTCTACCAAAATCAAAGCTTGGCTTACAGCCTTGATGAAGGCACCACCTGGACAAAGTACACCGGCAACCCGGTGCTTAAAAACCCGGGTATAAAGGACTTTCGCGACCCTAAAGTGTTCTGGTATGCAAAGGATAAAAAATGGGTGATGAGCCTGGCTACTAAAGACAGGATAACCTTCTATTCGTCGCCAAACCTTAAGGACTGGACAAAAGAAAGTGATTTTGGCCAGATGCTGGGCGCGCACGGCGGCGTTTGGGAGTGCCCGGATCTGTTCCCGCTGAAACTGAACGGTAAAGAATACTGGGTGTTATTGGTAAGCATCAACCCCGGTGGCCCAAATAAAGGCTCGGCTACGCAATACTTTGTAGGCCATTTTGATGGTAAAACCTTTACGCCAAGCAGTAACCAAACCAAGTGGATAGATTACGGGCCCGATGATTACGCTGGTGTAACCTTTGGCAATACCGGCAGCCGCAAGGTGTTTTTAGGCTGGATGGGAAACTGGCTTTATGCTAACCAGGTGCCAACCGTAAAATGGCGCAATGCCATGACCATACCACGTGAGCTATCTTTAAAACTAACTGCGGGTGATATTTTCCTAACCTCAAACCCTGTTGAGGAATTGGACAAGATCGTAAACAAAACCATTAAGGTTGATGCATTGCTTTTGGCTAAAAAAACAATGTGTTTTCGGTAATCAAGCAAACGCCATCGCAATATGTCCTAAAGTTTAATACTAAAGCGGTAAAGGATTATTCGGTGATACTTTCTAATGCCACCGGCGAAAAATTAGTGGTAGGCTACGATGCTAAAAACAGCCGTTATTATATTGACCGTACAAAAGCCGGGCAAAGCACTTTTAGTAAACAATTTGCAACCGTTACCTATTCGCCCAGGATCTCGCTATCGCCTACATCAAATTTCGAATTGTTGGTTGATGCATCATCCTTAGAGTTGTTTGCCGACGGCGGATTAAGCAATATGACGGGCGTAGTCTTCCCTAAAAAGCCATACACCCGTTTAAGTATTGTAAACAATGGCATGGAAATAGAAAAGCTGCAAATACAGCCGTTAAAATCTATTTGGTAGTATCGCTGTCCCGCTTATTATTACACAATACATCTTAAATATATAAAACATTGATTATTAATATTTTATATATTTAAGTTTTGTAAAAGAATAGGTGACTTAAAAACTCATCTAATTCATTGTCAAATAGTTAATTAATTTTTAGGGTGTCCCACTTATTTCTGAATGGGACGGAATGGGACACCTTGTTTTTTAGGATTTATTTGACAATTAACCACTCTAAAAGCGCCTTACATTAGTACTGCTGGCTCACGCGTTTCGCGTGTGCCAAATTGCAACTACTCCAACACCACCGTTTTATTCTTAAACACAAACACCCGGTCATCAAACACCAGTTTAAGCGCTTTGGCTAACACGGCGGTTTCTATCTCCTTGCCGGCCTTTACCATATCGGGTACGGTAAGGGAGTGATTGGCGGGAATAATTTGCTGCGCGATGATGGGGCCTTCGTCCAGTTCGTCGGTTACGTAATGGGCAGTGGCGCCAATTAGTTTTACGCCGCGTTCGTAAGCCTGGCGGTAGGGGCTGGCACCCGCGAAAGCCGGTAAAAAAGAGTGATGGATATTGATGATCTGCATAGGGAACTGGCTCACGAAATTGTGCGATAAAATGCGCATGAATTTGGCCAGAACCAGGTAATCAAATTCGTAATTTTTGGTGATGCCGATAACAGCATTTTCAAAGGCGTTTTTGTCTGTCCCGGCTTCCACGTAGTAAAAAGGGATGTCGAACCTGTTGCAAATGTCCTGCAACGTCTCATGGTTGCCAATTACGCATTGCACGCTGGCGCCCAGTGTTTTAAAATAATTGCGTACCAAAATATCGGCAAGGCAATGATATTCTTTAGTCACCAGTACAATTACTTTTTTCTCCGGAACGGGGTTTATTTTGATGAGGGAGTTGTCCGGTAAAATATCCTTTAAACTTTCCTCAAGTCCTTCATAACCAACGGTTTTATCAACCTCCAGGCGCATAAAAAACAGGTTGGCGTTATTGTCTACATGCTCGTGCATGCTAACAATGTTATACTCTTTTTGGGCAAGCAGGCCCGATATGGCTGCCACCAGGCCTAAGCGGTCGGTGCATTGGATTACAATGATCATGTTTTACTGCATAAAATACAGTCTCAAAGCTATAATTATTAAGAAGATAACATAGCCGAAAAGGCATCAAAAATGTTGAAAACTTTTGGTGGTATAAAGTGGTATAAAGTGGTAAAAGTAATCTACTTTTACGTTACATATGTTGTTGACCGTATAGAATGTCCTATTTAACCGGAGAATTTAATTGTAAACTGGATGCCAAAGGGCGGATGATGATCCCTGCGGACCTTAAGAAACAGCTTCCAGAAGCTGAGAAAGAGGGTCTTGTGATCAATCGTGGCCTTGAGAACAATCTTGTTATTTACACTAAACGGGAATGGAACATTAAGCTTGGTGAACTGAGCAAACTTAACGAATACGATAGAAAAGCCATCCAATTTGTAAGGTATTTTATGGCCGGTGCAACAAATTTGCTGCCGGACGGCACCGGGAGGATCAACCTGCCGAAGAATTTATTGGATTACGCGGGCATTACCAACGAGGTTGTGCTAACCTGCATGCTTAATAAAGTAGAGATTTGGGACAAAAAAGCACACGAGAAAATGATAAGTGAAGAGCCTGAAAATTTCGCGGCATTGGCCGAAGAAGTAATGGCTAATAAAGGAAAGGGTCGCGATGAGTAATTACCATACCCCTGTTATGCTGGCCGAGTGCATAGACGCGCTAAATATTAAACCGAACGGTACTTACGTAGATGTAACCTTTGGTGGTGGCGGGCACTCGCGCGAGATCATGAAACACCTGGGCGAAGGGGGCCGTTTGTTTGCTTTTGACCAGGATGCGGATGCGCAGCAAAATTTGATAGATGACGAGAGGTTTACCTTCATTGATCAGAACTTTAGGTACCTGAAAAATTTTACCCGCCTGCATGACGCTATCCCGGTTGACGGGATCCTGGCAGATCTGGGCGTATCATCATACCAGTTTGACCAGGCCGAGCGTGGTTTTTCTATCCGTTTTGATGCGGAACTGGATATGCGCATGAACCAGGCATCAGACCTGAGCGCGAAAGAAGTGGTGAACAATTATAGCGAGGCAGATCTGCACCGCATTTTTGGTATGTACGGCGAAGTGCAAAACGCGAAATCGCTTGCTAAAACCATTGTAACCGCAAGGCTAAACGGCCCGATAGTAACGATAGCCGATCTGAAGAACGCGATAAGCAACATCACCCCGAGGGGGAAAGAAAATAAATACCTGGCGCAGGTTTTCCAGGCGCTAAGGATAGAGGTTAACCAGGAGCTGGAAGCCCTGAAAGATTTCCTGATGCAATCGGCAGATGTGCTGGCAACAGGGGGCAGGCTGGTGGTAATGTCTTACCACTCGCTGGAAGACAGGCTGGTGAAGAATTTCATCGCCAAAGGCAAATTTAGCGGCGAGGTAGAGAAGGATTTTTACGGAAATAACAACCGCCCGTTTGACGGGGTTAGCAGAGGTGCTATTGTAGCCACCGACGAAGAGATAGTATTAAATAACAGGGCACGCAGTGCAAAATTAAGGATAGCTGTAAAAAAATGACGAATCGTTTACGTACAGAAATTCAGGAAGAAGAATTAGAGGATCAGGAAGTGATCGTGGAAGAAAAGCCTGTAAAAAAGGACCTTCCAGATAACTTTTTCACCCAATTCTTAAGAAATGGGGTCATCACTACAGATCAGGCTACCAGTGCTTTGCCCTTTATTTTCTTCGTGGCCTTTTTGGGTATGCTATACATCGGTAACAGGCACCTGTCAGAAAACAACATCCGCGATATTGATAAAATAAGCAAAGAGGTCAAAGAACTTAGCTGGGAATATAAAAGCACCAAAGCCGACCTTGCCTTTAAAAGTACATTAACAGAGGTTGCCAAACGCGCCGATACTTTGGGCATCAAAGAATCGACCGAACCGCCACAAAAAATAACTGTAAAGGAGGACGTACAGGAATGAGTATCAGAACCAACATACTGGTTAGGGTTTACCTTGCATTTGGGTTGATCCTGCTGTTTGCGGGGGCTGTGGTATTTCAGCTTTGCCGTGTGCAGTTTGTGCAGGGTAAAAAATGGCAGGCCATGTCAAAGGCGCAGTCTACCCGGTACAAAAACATCGAGGCAACAAGGGGTAATATCTTCGCTAACGATGGCAGCCTGCTGGCCACATCGGTACCCGAGTATGAATTGCACATGGATATGCTTGCCGGTGGTATCGAAAATGACAAGATCTTTAACGAGAAGATAGATTCATTGTCGATGAAACTATCGAGCTATTTTGGCGATAAATCGGCCCGTGAATACACGAGGATATTCCGCGATGCACGTAAGGATAGCTCGCGTTACCAGCTGGTTAGGCGTAAGGTTACTTACCATGAGTTGAAGGACATCCGTAAGTTCCCGATCTTCAATTTGGGTAAATACAAGGGTGGATTGATCGTGGTTTCGCAGAACAGGCGCATTTTCCCGTTCCGCTTTCTGGCGGAGCGTACCATTGGCTATAAAAACGCGAACGTGAAAAATGGCGTTGGCCTTGAAGGTGCTTACGCTGATTACATTAACGGCGAAAGCGGTAAACGCCTGGAACGCCGCATGGCAGGTGGTGTTTGGATGCCTATTAATGATGATGACGAGGTTGCGCCAAAAGAGGGCGCGGATATTATATCTACCATTGATGTAAACATGCAGGACTATGTGCAAAGCGCGCTGGAAAAGCAATTGATCATCACCAAAGCCGACCACGGTACCGCCATTTTGATGGAAGTAGCCACGGGCGAGGTAAGGGCTGTTGCCAACTATACCCGCATGCCCGATAATAGCTTTAAAGAGAAATTTAATTACGCCATTGCAGGTAACCAGGACCCGGGTTCTACCTTCAAACTGGCATCATATATGGCGCTGCTTGAGGATCATAAGGTAGATACTGGCACAATGGTTAATACCGGTGAATATCCTATTCCGGGGCATACAATCACAGATTCGCATGGTAGCATTGGCCGTGTATCTGTGAAAAAAGCTTTCGAGAAGTCATCAAATGCTGCTGTTGCTTACCTGGTGAATACCAACTATAAAAATGATCAGTCGAAATTTACCGACCACCTGTACGATTGGCACCTGAACGAGAAAATGGGCTTGCAGATCCCGGGCGAAGCACAACCTGTTGTTAAAAACCCCAATAACCGCAGCTGGAACAAAAATATGACCCTGCCGCAAATGGCTTACGGGTATGAGATGCAGCTTACGCCATTAAAAATGTTAAGCCTTTATAATGCCGTTGCAAATAATGGCAAAATGGTAAGCCCGGTTTTTGTAAAAGAGATCAGGAGATTAGGCAACACGGTAGAGCGATTCCAAACCAAGGTATTAAATAACAAGATCTGTTCTGACGTTACCCTGAAAAAAATCCAGGAAATGCTGGAAGGTGTTGTGATTGAAGGCAGCGGCCGCCAATACGTTTATAACCCGTTATATAAAATAGCCGGTAAAACAGGTACTGCGCAGGTTGCCGATGCTAACAAAGGTTACAAGGCCAAAAAGCAATACCAGTCGTCGTTTTGCGGGTACTTCCCGGCAGATCATCCAAAATATTCGCTGATAGTGGTAGTTAATGATCCTAAGAATGGCTACTACGCGGCATCTGTTGCGGGCCCCGCTTTCAGGGAAATTGCAGATAAAATTTACGCCGGCGATATGGACCTTAACCAGTCGCCCGCGCATTTAATTGGCAATACCACGCTGCCTAAATTTAAACAAGGAAACCTAAAGGCATTGAAAAAGGTGTACGACAAGTTGGGTGTAAAACCATTGTATGCATCGGCTACGCCAAGCGGTATAGATACCAGCAGCGGCATAGCATCAGAAGATAATAAATATAAAACAGGCACGGTGCCAAACGTTACCGGCATGGGTTTAAGCGATGCGCTTTACGCCCTGGGTAACGCAGGTTATAAGGTGGCGGTAAAAGGCAGCGGGGCGGTTAGCACACAATCGGTAACCGGTGGCAGTATCATACCTAAAGGTTCAAAAATAACGATAGAACTGCAATGAGATATTTAAGCGACATAATTGAGGGTGTAGCATTTACCGAATTACAGGGTAGTGCCGATGTAGAGATCTCTGCCATCGTATTTGATTCGCGCCAGGTAACGCCGGGTTGCATGTTCGTGGCCGTTAAAGGCACTGCTGTGGATGGGCACGATTATATCGACCAGGCTATTAAAGATGGCGCTATAGTTGTTATTTGCGAAGAATTGCCTGCACATACCGCAACCGAGGTTGATTTTTTAATGGTGGCTAATTCATCTAAAGCACTGGCAACTATCGCGGCGAATTTTTACGAGAACCCATCATCAAACTTAAAACTGGTTGGTGTTACCGGTACTAACGGTAAAACAACAATCGCTACGCTTTTATACAAGCTGTTTATTGATATGGGCTACAAATGTGGCCTGCTATCAACGGTAGAAAACCAGGTGAACGGCCGCATCATTCCATCAACCCATACCACGCCCGATCCGGTAGCATTGAATAAGCTACTGAGTGATATGGTGGACCAAGGCTGCGACTATTGTTTTATGGAAGTAAGCTCGCACGCTATCTCGCAACACCGTATTGATGGATTGACTTTCTCCGGAGGCATTTTTTCGAACCTGACGCACGACCATTTAGACTATCATAAAACGTTCGATTTATACCTGAAGGCCAAGAAGACATTTTTTGATAACCTGCCAAAAAGCGCTTTCGCTTTAACCAATGGCGATGATAAGAATGGTAACGTGATGCTGCAAAATACATCGGCACACAAAAAAACATATGGCCTAAAAAGCATGGCCGACTACAAGGCCCGCATTATTGAGAACCAGTTTGGCGGCCTGCTTCTAAATATTGATGGCGACGAAGTTTGGTTTAAACTGGTAGGCACATTCAACGCATATAACTTGCTGGCGGTTTACTCTGCCGCTATGCTATTAGAACAAGATAGATCAAAAGTGTTAGTAAGCCTGAGCAAACTAACCGGCGCCGAGGGCAGGTTTGAATACATCGTAGCGCCAAATAAAGTAATTGGTATTGTTGACTACGCCCACACGCCTGATGCGGTGCAGAATGTGTTAAGCACCATTCACGACATCCGCAAAGGGAGCGAAAAAGTGATAACGGTAATAGGCTGCGGTGGCGACAGGGATAAAACCAAACGCCCCATCATGGCAAAGGTTGCCAGCGAGTGGAGCGACAAAGTGATCCTGACATCAGATAACCCGCGCACCGAAGACCCTGCCCAGATCATAAAAGATATGGAAGCAGGGATAGACCCTGCCTTTAAACGCCACACGGTAAGCATTGCCGACAGGCGCGAGGCGATAAAAACTGCCTGCATGTTTGCACAGCCGGGAGATATTATACTGCTTGCCGGTAAAGGCCACGAAAAGTACCAGGAAATAAATGGCGTTAAAAACCATTTTGACGATATGGAAGAATTGCAGGAACAATTTAAGGAATTGAAGTAAAAACAAGGCCGATGTTATATTATTTATTCAGTTACTTAAGTAAAAATTATACTATCCCCGGGATAGGTGTATTTCAGTACATCACGTTCCGGATGGCTATGGCGGTAATTGTATCGTTACTGATAACAACGGTTTATGGCCGAAGGTTGATTGATTACCTGCGTTTTAAACAGGTAGGCGAAACAGTACGAAACCTGGGCTTAGAAGGCCAGATGCAAAAATCGGGTACGCCTACAATGGGTGGTATCATCATTATTTTGGGTATCGTTATCCCGACTTTGTTGTTTGCCAAGCTGGATAATATCTACATCGTGATGATGCTGGTAACTACCGTTTGGTTGGGTGCAATAGGTTTTTTGGACGATTATATTAAGGTATTTAAAAAGAACAAGGAAGGCCTTGCGGGTAAGTTTAAAATAACAGGCCAGGTTGGTTTAGCGCTTATTATAGGGTGGACGATGTATTTCCACACCAACATCACCATAAGGCAGGAGGTTAAGTTACCGGTTCAGCATGATGTACCGGTAGATTTTCACATGCGTGGCGATAAACCCGTGTATACACAGGACATAAAATCGACCAAAACCACCATGCCGTTCTACAAGAACAACGAGTTTGATTACGCCAAAGTACTTAAGTTTTTAGGAACAGGATACGAGCAATACGCGCTTTTGGTATTCATGCTGTTTGTGATCGTTATCATCACCGCGGTATCAAACGGCGCGAATATTACAGATGGTATTGATGGACTGGCAACAGGTACATCAGCAATTATTGGACTGACATTGGCTATACTGGCCTACGTATCCGGTAACACGTTTTTTGCCGATTATCTAAATATTATGTACATCCCCAACTCGGGTGAGCTGGTGGTTTTTGCCGGCGCGTTTGTAGGTGCTTGTGTGGGTTTCCTTTGGTATAACTCGTACCCCGCGCAAGTGTTTATGGGTGATACTGGCAGTTTAGCTATTGGCGGTATCATCGCGGTGTTTGCCATTATCATCCGCAAGGAATTATTGGTACCGGTATTATGCGGTGTGTTTTTGGTAGAGAACCTATCGGTTATTATGCAGGTGGGCTGGTTTAAATATACAAAAAAGCGTTTTGGCGAAGGCCGTAGGATCTTCCTGATGGCGCCGCTGCACCACCACTATCAAAAGAAAGGTTTCCATGAATCCAAGATCGTAACCCGGTTCTGGATCATCTGTATCTTCCTGGCGATAATAACGGTGATAACGCTGAAGTTGAGGTAGATAATCAAGCCGATAAGAATCAAGATACAAAACAAAGAAGAATAGTGACTGAAAACAAAAACATATCACCCCAAAGGCTTGCCATACTTGGTGCCGGCGAAAGCGGCGTTGGGGCGGCATACCTTGCCCAACAGCAGGGGTATGATGTTTTTGTGTCTGATTTTGGGACTATTGCAGATCATTACAAACAGCAGCTGCAAGACTGGAACATAAAGTTTGAAGAGAACGGCCATACCGAGGCGGAGATCTTATCTGCCGCCGAGGTAGTAAAAAGCCCTGGAATACCGGATAAGGCACCGATAGTGAAGAAGCTGGTTGAAAATAATATCCCGGTAATATCCGAGATAGAGTTTGCCGGCCGCTATACCGATGCTAAAATGATATGCATAACAGGGTCTAACGGTAAAACAACCACCGCCAGCCTTACTTATCATATCCTAAAAAATGGCGGCTTAAATGTAGGCCTTGCGGGCAACATCGGTAAAAGTTTTGCTTACCAGGTGGCTACCGAAAAGTATAATTACTACGTGCTGGAGATAAGCAGCTTTATGCTGGATAGCATGTATAAGTTCAGGGCGGATATTGCGGTGTTGTTGAACATCACGCCGGATCACCTGGACCGTTACGAATACAAACTGGAAAATTACGCCGCATCCAAATTCAGGATAACGCAGAACCAGGGCACTGATGACTGTTTTATTTACTGCGCGGATGATGCAGAAACAAAAAAAGTGCTGGAAGGCAAACTGATATCGGCAAAGCAGCTGCCTTTCTCGATAGAAAAAAAGATTGAAACGGGAGCATATCTCGACGACGATAACCTAATTATAAACGTACATCAAGCACATTTTCAAATGTCAATAAACGAACTGGCCCTGCAGGGTAAGCACAACATCTACAACTCAATGGCATCTGGTATTGTTGCCAAAGTGCTTGAGCTGCGCAATGAAACGATGCGGGAGAGCATGGGTAACTTCAGGAACATTGAACACAGATTGGAGTCGATCGGTAAAATATCGGGCATCAGTTTCATCAATGATTCTAAGGCGACCAACGTAAACTCTACGTGGTACGCGCTGGAAAGCATGACCAGTGATGTGGTTTTGATATTGGGTGGCGTAGACAAAGGCAACGATTACAGCATGCTTAAATCGTTAGTTAAACAAAAAGTAAAAGCCATTGTATGCCTGGGTAGGGATAACAAGCGTATCCACGATGCATTTGAAGATGATGTGGAAGTGATCGTAAACACCATGTCGGCAGCAGAGGCAGCACAGGTAGCATACCATCTGGCAACCAAGGGCGATACCGTATTACTATCACCCGCCTGCGCAAGTTTTGATTTGTTCAAAAATTACGAGGATAGGGGTAAGCAGTTTAAAGACGCGGTGAAAGAACTATAAAAATGTGCAGATGTGCGAATATGCAGATGTGCGGATGAAAAGAAAATAAATGAATGAAAAGCCAAATTTAATTGTTTAGTTAACCTTCAATTTTTCTTTGAAGATAATAGCCTTTACAGAAGTGCTTGAATCGCAGAAAAAGTTTAATCTGGCAAATCAGCTATTTAGAAGCGATACATCAATAGGAGCAAATGTAAGAGAAGCACAAGGCGCTGAAAGTAAAGTGGATTTTAGACATAAATGTAAGATAGCATACAAGGAAGCACAGGAAACAGAATATTGGCTAATGCTTTGTAAGCATGCGGAGAATTATCCATTTGAAGAAGAACTGGTCGACTATATAAAATCGATAATAAAAGTAATAGGTAAGATAATTTCATCAACACATTAAAAAAATATCTGCACATCTGCACATCTGCATATCTGCATATCTGCACATACATTAATCAAATGAATCAGATACTCAGTAACGTAAAAGGGGACCGCTGGATATGGCTAATAGTCATACTGCTTTCTGTGCTATCCATACTGGCTGTGTATAGCTCAACAGGTACAATTGCTTATAAACATAACAAGGGTGCAGAATCATACCTGATGAAGCATATGTTTATGATCATAGGCGGTATTGCGCTGATGTATTTTTCGCATTTGTTAGATTACCGTTATTACGCCGGGATTTCAAAAATATTGATGGTAGTTACCATCCCGTTATTGGTTTATACACTGGTATTCGGTAGCCATGTGAACGATGCAAGCCGTTGGATAGCTATACCGGGCACAGGCCTTACTTTCCAGACTTCCGATTTGGCTAAACTGGCTTTGATAACTTATTTGGCTCGCACATTATCGCGCAAGCAGGAAAATATTAAGGACGTTAAAAACTCCTTTGTGCCTATCATGGGGTCGGTTTGTGTGGTTTTTATATTGATCGCTTTGGCTAACCTTTCAACAGCTTTGATGCTGTTTGGGGTAAGCATTTTGTTGTTAATTATAGGCCGTATCAGTATCAAACAGATCTCGATAGTATGCCTTGCAGGCGCATTGTTGTTAACGGGGGTAGTGTTTTTAGGCCCTCGCCGTACAACCTATATTTCGCGTATCCACGCGTTTATGCACCCCGAGACAGCCAACCCCGATAAATCGTTCCAGTCCGATCACTCTAAGATAGCTATTGCTACAGGTGGCATATTTGGTAAAGGCCCGGGTAATAGCACCGAAAGGAATTACCTGCCTCACCCATATTCGGATTTTATTTATTCAACCATTGTTGAAGAATATGGTTTAATAGGTGGGTTTATGCTGGTGGGGATCTACCTGTTCCTGCTGTATCGATGTATAAAAATTGTAACCAAAGCGCCAAAAGCCTTTGGGGCGTTGCTGGCGGCAGGGTTAAGCTTTAGTTTAACCATACAGGCATTCGCAAATATGGCGGTAGCCGTAGGCTTAGGCCCGGTAACCGGGGTGCCGTTGCCGTTAGTAAGTATGGGTGGCACATCCATATTATTCACCAGCGTGGCCTTTGGTATCATCCTATCGGTAAGCAGGGATATCGACGAGCCGAAGAAGGTTGTAGTTGGGGAGATAAGTTTAGCTTAGAAAAGAAGCAAGAAGTTCAGAGTCAAGACATAAGAAATAAAGTAATATTTCATCTAATCGGTGAAATCAAAAAATAAAATCGGTGAAATCAAGTAAAAGAATAATCATAAGCGGCGGCGGTACTGGGGGGCATATCTTCCCGGCTATTGCTATTGCCAATGCTTTGAAAAAGCTTGACCCAGATACGGAGATACTATTTGTTGGCGCCAGCGGCCGTATGGAAATGGAAAAGGTTCCTGCTGCAGGTTATAAAATTATTGGCCTGGATATCCAGGGCATCCAGCGCAAATCGCTTTGGAAAAATGTGATGTTCCCCATTAAGCTGTTAAGGAGTGTGCGCAGGGCTATCCAGATCATTAAAGATTTTCAGCCCGATGCTGCAATAGGTGTGGGCGGTTATGCATCCGGTCCGTTGTTGTACGCGGCGTCGTTAAGGGGGATTCCAACGCTGATACAGGAGCAAAATTCATACGCTGGTATTACCAACAAATGGTTGGGTGCAAAGGCAAAAAAGATATGTGTGGCATTTGACGGGATGGAGAAATTCTTCCCATTCGATAAGATCATAAAAACCGGAAATCCTATCCGTAAGGAGGCTGTAAATATTGCCGGTAAGCACATGCAGGCGCTGGAGCTTTACAAGCTGTCATCGTTCAAAAAAACAATATTGATAACAGGGGGCAGCCTTGGCGCGCGTACATTGAATAATAGCATATTGGCAGGCATCGATAAAATAATCGCTGCCGATGTGCAGGTGATCTGGCAAACGGGTAAGTTCTATTATAAAACCATAACAGAGCAATTAGGGGCGGATAAGCACCCGGATATTTGCGTGGTGGAGTTCCTGAACCGTATGGACCTGGCCTATGCCGCTGCAGATGTAATTATATCAAGGGCAGGCGCGGGTACCATAGCCGAGCTTTGCGTGATCAAAAAGCCGGTGATACTGGTGCCGTCGCCAAACGTGGCCGAAGACCACCAGACCAAGAACGCGCTGGCATTGGTAGAAGAAAATGCCGCCGTATTTGTGGCCGACCGCGATGCCGAAGCAAAATTGATAGATAAAGTGCTTGCACTTTTAAATGATAAAGAACTGCAAAAAAAATTAAGCAATAATATTGGTAAACTGGCATTGCCCGAGGCTGATGAAGTTATTGCGAAAGAGGTTATCCAAATAACAAACAACAATTAAGTAAAGACCCATGCCTTTGGGCAGGGGTCTTTTAAGTGATTGGTTAATTGGTGCCCCGATAGCTATCGGGAAAGAGAGTAGTTAAAGATTGAGTAGAGAGAATTATTAAGAATAACAAATAGATAAAACAAACAGCGTTGAAAGATAAAGTGTGCAGTGAAAACCACTCACCACTTAACCCACTCAACCACTCACCAACATGGAACTAAACAACATAAAAAGAGTTTACCTGGTAGGCATAGGCGGCATAGGCATGAGCGGCCTTGCGCGCTATTTCCACCATTTAGGCTGTGTTGTTTGCGGGTACGATAAAACCCACACCCCATTAACAGATGACCTGCATAACGAAGGCATTTGCGTGGTTTTTGAGGACAGGGCTGACCTTATCCCCATGAGTTTCCAGAATGTTGACGAGGAGACGCTCATTATTTATACGCCCGCTATTCCAAAAGATTCGGAGATCCTGAATTATTTTAAACGCAAAGGGTTCGATCTGCAGAAGCGCTCGCAGGTATTGGGGATCATCAGCAAAAGCATGTACACGATTGCAGTTGCAGGTACGCATGGCAAAACCACTACATCGTGTATGATAGCGCACATCCTGAAGGATTCGGGTAAAGATTGCTCTGCCTTTTTGGGCGGGATATCATCCAACTATCAAACCAATGTGCTGTATGGCGCTAACAATATCGTAGTGGTAGAGGCCGATGAGTACGACCGTTCGTTCTTGACCCTGCGCCCGGATATTGCTATTATCACCTCCATGGATGCCGACCATCTGGACATCTACGGCGATCATTCGCAATTGGAGGATTCGTTCAAGCTGTTCGCATCGCAGGTAAAACAAGGCGGCACATTAATTTATCACAAAGGGCTGCCTTTAGGTGACGGTCTAACCTACGCCATGAATGAGGATGCGCAGGCAATGGCAACTAATGTGCGGATAGAAGAGGGGAACTTCTACTTTGATTTTAACGATGGTAAAACCAGCATCCCCAATATAAAAATGGGCATTGCAGGCTTACATAATATAGAGAACGCTACGGCTGCTATCGAGGCCGCCCTGCATGTGGAAGTTTCTGCGGATGCGATACATGAAGCTTTAGGCTCTTTCAAAGGTGTTAAACGCAGGTTCGAATACATTGTAAAGAACGACAGGCAAATATATATTGATGATTACGCGCACCACCCCGAAGAATTACGGGCGGCCATAACATCGGTAAAACGTTTGTACCCTGATAAGAAATTGACGGTAATTTTTCAACCGCACCTGTTTACCCGCACCCGCGACTTTGTCGATGGCTTTGCCGAGGTACTGGATATGGCCGACGAACTATTGCTATTGGATATATACCCGGCGCGCGAGCTGCCTATTGAGGGTGTAGACAGCGACATGATCCTGAACAGGATGAAATTGTTAAATAAACGCAAATGTGGAAAACAAGAAAGCGTTGATATAGTGGCGTTTGAAAAACCTGAGTTACTTTTAACTGTGGGCGCAGGCGATATCGACACGTTAGTTTTACCCTTAAAACAAGTACTGGAGAATGTTTAAGAAACGCATATGGAAACCGCTGCTTATTGGTTTTGGCTGGCTTGTTAGCCTGGCCGGCCTGGTGGTGCTTATGAGTTTCATCGAAGTAAAAAAAGCCGAATTGGTTTGCAAAAAGGTAAATGTGTACATCCCCGGCAACCAATATTTTTTAGATAGGCAAGAGGTTGACAACATCCTGCAAACCACCAGCCATTCGCTGATAGGCCGCAGGTTAGAGAACATAGATATCCATGCCCTCGAAAATAAATTGAAGCATAACCCCTTTGTAGAATATGCTAAGGTTTATGTAGATATGGATGGCGTAATACAGGTAGAGGTTAGCCAGCGCCAGCCCATCCTGCGTATGATGAACCGTTTCGACCAGGATTTTTATATCGACCAGCACGGGTTAAAAATGCCGCTGTCGCAAAACTTTACCGCGAGGGTATTGGCGGTTAATGGCTACATAGATGAGCTGTTTGCCAATAAGGTAGATTCATTACGTACGCCGCTGGCAAAAGAGATCTATAAAACGGCTGATTTTATCCGTAAAGATTCGCTTTGGGATGCGCAGATAGCACAAATATACATCAACCAGGATCACGAGATTGAATTGGTGCCACGCGTAGGTAACCAGCGTATATTGCTGGGCAATGCCGATTCGTTGGCCACTAAGTTTGCCAACTTAAAAGTATTTTATAAGCAGGCTTTACCTTTGGTTGGTTGGGATGCTTATAAACTGATCAACATAAAATTCTATAACCAAGTGATAGGGGTAAGGAACGAAACACTGATAGATTCGCTTAAACACCGCAAGCAGTTTATGGCCGATTCGGTAAAGAAAGCGACTATCAATGCGTTTAAGGATTCAACAGGAACGGGCGATAATACCCCGGTATTACAAGACAATAAAGAGAAGACATCTATTAAAAACTAATTATATGGACAAAAGTTCAACACAAGACAAGAGTTCGCCAATTGTAGTAGGCCTTGATATAGGAACCACTAAAATTTGCGCGATAGTTGGCCGCAGAAGCAAAAACGGCAAAATAGAGGTATTAGGTATTGGCAAGGCCGAGTCGGCAGGGGTAACGCGCGGTATGGTGTCAAACATCGATAAAACCGTTCAGGGCATCACCGCGGCGGTTGATATCGCGGGCACGCAGTCAAACGTCGAGATCAGGATAGTGAACGTAGGTATTGCCGGCCAGCATATAAAAAGTTTGCAGCATAGAGGTTTAATTACCCGAAAGGATTTGAGCTCCGAAATAAGCCGCAAAGATATTGACAAGCTGGTTGAGGACATGTACAACCTGGTAATGCCCCCGGGCGAGGAAATCATCCACGTATTACCGCAGGAGTTTACGGTAGATAACGAGCCGGGCGTAAAAGACCCTATAGGCATGGCAGGTGTGCGTTTGGAAGCTAACTTCCACATCATATCCGGCCAGGTAACAGCCATCAAAAATATTGTTAAGTGTGTTAACAAAGCCCAGTTGGAAAGCCAGGAATTGATACTGGAGCCTTTAGCATCGTCAGAATCTGTGTTGAGCGACGAGGAAAAAGAAGCCGGCGTTGTTTTGGTAGATATAGGTGGTGGTACAACAGATGTGGCTATTTTCCACGAGGGTATTATCCGCCATACCGCGGTTATTCCGTTTGGTGGTAATAGCGTAACAGAGGATATCCGCGAGGGTTGCTCGGTAATGCGCAACATTGCAGAGCAGTTGAAAGTAAGGTTCGGTTCGGCATTAGCTGAAGAAAATAAAGAGAACGAAATTGTTTGTGTACCAGGCTTGCGTGGCCGCGAACCAAAAGAGATCTCGGTTAAAAACCTTGCCTTTGTTATCCAGGCCCGTATGGAAGAGATTGTAGAACATGTTTACTACGAGATCAAATCATCAGGCTACGAAAAGAAGCTGATCGCAGGTATCGTTGTAACCGGTGGTGGTGCGCAGTTAAAACACCTAACCCAACTTATTGAATACGTAACCGGTTTGGATTGCCGCGTAGGTTACCCAAACGAGCATTTGGCTAAGAACGAGTTTTTACCGAAAAATATTTATGAAGACCTGCAAAGCCCAACCTTCGCTACAGGTATAGGCCTGTTGATTAAAGGGATCCAGAAAATGGAATACAACGGCATTAAAGAGGTGCCTGCGGCAGCAGCCGTAAAAGCCGAAAAAACAAAATATACCGACGACAGGAAGTTTGGCTTATTAGGAAAGATCCTGGAATCGGGCAAAAAATTTATTAAGGACGATATAAAAGACGAAGACTTTTTAAAATAGGGAGGAGCCCCACCCAAAGCCTCCCCGGAAGGGAGGGCTTTAGGCCAATTTTTTAAAGTCTCTCCTACCGGGGGAGATTTAGAGATGGGCTATTTATTCACATCCATAAACTTTTCCACATTGTGCACATTTGTGGATAAACCTTGTGGAAAAAGTCATAATATTACAATAAGAAAATCTATCTATTCACCAGAATATACATAGCTGAAAATAAGGATTATGCAGTTTGAGATGTTAAAGGAAAAGTCGTCTATCATCAAGGTAATTGGTGTTGGCGGCGGCGGCGGTAACGCAGTAAACCATATGTACAGGCAAGGGATCACCGGTGTTGATTTCATTATTTGTAATACCGATGCCCAGGCGCTTGAGCTAAGCCCTATCCCCAACAAAGTACAGTTAGGTGCAAGCCTTACCGAAGGTATGGGTGCAGGGTCTATACCCGAAGTGGGTAAAAACTCCGCCATCGAAAACATTGACGACATTAAGCAAATGCTTGGTTCTAACACCAAAATGCTGTTTATTACAGCAGGTATGGGTGGTGGTACCGGTACAGGTGCAAGCCCTATCATTGCCAAAGCAGCACGCGAAATGGATATCCTTACTGTAGGTATCATCACTACGCCATTCTCATTTGAGGGCAAACGCCGTAAAATGCAGGCCGATGCCGGTATGGAAGAGTTGAAGAAATATGTAGATTCATTCTTGGTGATCTCCAACGACAGGCTTCGCCAGATCTTTGGTAACTTAACCATGAGTTCGGCATTTGGCCAGGCCGATGATATCTTAACAACTGCCGCTAAGGGCATTGCCGAGATCATCACATTGCCGGGTTATATAAACGTCGACTTTAAGGATGTGCGCACCGTAATGAAAGACAGTGGCGTATCTATCATGGGTAGCTGCACTGCCGAAGGCGAGAACCGCGCGTTAAAAGCGGTGGAAGGTGCTTTGTCATCGCCATTGTTAAAAGACAACGAAATTGAAGGTGCGCGTTACATCTTATTAAATATCAGCTCGGGCCTTAAAGAGGTTACTATGGATGAAGTGAGTGTTATTACCGACTACATCCAGGAAGAAGCCGGCTTAGCTGCAGATTTGATCTGGGGTAACTGTGTGGACGAAAATCTTGGCGAAAAATTATCTGTTACCATCATCGCGACAGGTTTCCAAACTAAAGATGAGCGAGAGAAAGAAAACAGCAACAAAAAAGTAGTATCGATGCTGGTTCCCGAAAGTGAGCCATTGGTAAAACCGGTGAATGAGTTTATCACTCCGGTTAAAGCTGATGCTGAGATGGATGCCAGCTCATATATGAAGCTTAAAGACGAGCCAAAACAAACCGGGTTATTTGACCTGTTTGCCCGTGCCGAAGAGCAGGATGCTGCCGATAACGGGATCATCAGATATGACCTTAACGAAGAAACACCCGCAGCCGCCGAAGAGAACGAACCATCTGAGTTCACTTTTAAAGTAACTGAAACGGTGATGAACTTTGAGCCTGCTGTTGCCAAGGTACAAGCCCCCGAGCCTGAACCGGAGGTTGTTAATGCCGACGAGAACAAAACAGACGAATCAATAGAAGAGCAACTGCGTAAATCCCGAGAGCGTATTATGCGTTTAAAAGACCTGAGCATGAAGTTGCGTAACGGTAACATTCAGGAACTGGAGAACATCCCGGCTTACAAACGTAAAGAAATTGCCCTGCAACAAACCCCTGCGTCTGACGAAAGCCAGGTGTCGAGGTTCTCATTATTACCAGACAGTGATGGCAAAACCGAGATCAGGAATAACAATTCTTTCCTGCACGATAATGTTGACTAATTGATCTAAACCCAAATATGAAGCCCCTCGCAACAATGCAGGGGCTTTTTTGTTGTAGGTATAGCAAGCATGAAATTTTATATTTGCAGCAGATTTACACCAAGAAACATTTAAGAATTTGGACCTGTTTAAAAAGATAAATACAAACATGGGCGGCCCCATCGGGCAGCACCAAAAGTGGTCGCATGGCTACTTCTCCTTCCCTCGTTTAGAAGGGGAGATCGATCCTCATATGATATTCAACGGCAAAAAACATTTGGTTTGGAGCCTCAATAACTATCTTGGCTTAGCAAACCATCCCGAAGTGCGCAAGGCAGATGCGCAAGCCGCTGCCGATTATGGCATGGCTTACCCAATGGGCGCCAGGATGATGTCTGGCAACACCAAACACCACGAAGAACTGGAAGATAGTCTTGCCGAATTTGTTGGCAAACAAGCCGCTTTCCTACTTAATTATGGCTACCAGGGAATGGTGTCTATTATAGACGCCCTTGTGGACCGTAAAGATGTGATCGTTTACGATGCCGAATCGCACGCTTGTATTATAGATGGTGTACGCCTGCACATGGGCAAGCGCTTTGTGTATCAGCATAACGATATTGATAGCTTTGAAAAGCAATTACAGCACGCCCAGCGCATAGTAGAGAAAACTGGCGGCGGGATACTGGTGATCACCGAAGGCGTTTTTGGTATGTCGGGCGCGCAGGGTAAATTGAAAGAGATCATCGCGCTGAAAGAAAAATATACGTTCCGTTTATTGGTTGATGATGCGCATGGCTTTGGTACCATGGGCTTTAAAGGATCGGGCACACACGAGGCGCAGAATTGCGTGGACGGGGTAGACCTTTACTTCGGCACCTTCGCCAAATCAATGGCCGGCATAGGCGCGTTTATTGCTGCCGATACGGAGATCATCAATTACCTGCGTTATAACATGCGCTCGCAAACATTTGCCAAGGCTTTACCTATGCCAATGGTAATTGGCTTAAAAAAGCGCTTCGAACTGTTAAGATCAAACCCGCAACTGCGCGAAAACTTATGGACGATTGCCCGCGCATTGCAAAGCGGCCTGGTAGCACAAGGATTTGATATAGGAGTTACTGATAGTATGGTTACCCCGGTTTTTTTGAAAGGCGACCTGAATGAAGCAACCAGCCTAACCATGGAACTGCGCGAGAAGCACGGCATCTTCTGCTCTATTGTAGTTTATCCGGTTATCCCTAAAGGCTTAATTATGCTAAGGCTGATACCAACCGCTTTGCATACCATTGAAGACGTAGAGCAAACGCTGGATGCCTTTAACGCGGTATCAACCAAACTGATGGAAGGCCACTACAAAATGGCTGCGGCATAAACTTATTTGTACCAACATTATTAAAAAGCGTTGCAAATATTTGTAGCGCTTTTTTGTTTTAGTTGAAATGGTTGATTAGTACGGTTTTAATAATAAACATGTGGATTTGTTAAGCGTTAAATAAAAAAAATGCCGCTTATGCAATAAATCCGTAACGATATGATTGTTGGGTTGAAAATTGAGAATTTAAGAGTAGAAAATCCTATGTAGATTTTAACCCATTTTGGCGCATAATGTGGAAAAAAACTACTTTAAAGGCACTATTTTTATATGGCTAAAGTTTTTTTTTATTAAAAAACACTTTAGATTAGCTTTAATTAAAACAATAAACCTCAAAAATTAAAGGAGTAGTCACAATGAAAAAATTTACTGAAGTAAAAGAACTGGTTGCGTCGCTGGAAGCTGATGCCGACAAATTTTATAACAAAGGTAACAGCGCTGCTGGTACCCGTGTGCGTAAAGGCATGCAAGACCTAAAAAACTTAGCGCAGGCTATCCGTCTTGAAGTTCAGGAGTCGAAAAACAAAGCGTAATTATAGTCGAAAGGTTATTTTACCCTCCAATAAAAAATCCGGGTAGCTAAGGCTATCCGGATTTTTTATGTTTATACAATTCTCTCCGCGCGTTATTACGAGGAGCGATTGCGACGTGGCAGTCTTCGATAGACTTGTCGTTGACCTTTCTATAGAAGATCGCCACGCCACGCTCGCAATGAAGGGATTATTTTTTTATCTACTTCACCAACCCCAACTGCTCTTTTATCTTTTCCTCCGTATCGGCACTTACATTAACCAAGGGCAAACGCAAAGTATCGTCGCAAACGCCTAAGGCCTTCAATGCCGATTTTACACCTGCAGGGCTGCCTTCGGCAAACATCAGGCGGGTAAACTCTATCATACTATAATGCGATGCATGTGCGCCTTTAAAATCGCCTGTAAGGCATTTCCTGATCATATCGCTAAATTGCCTTGGCAATGCGTTACCCACTACAGATATCACACCAACACCACCCATGGCAACCATTTGAAGGCTGATAGGGTCATCGCCCGAGATCACCAAAAAATCCTCCGGTTTATCACGGAACAACTGGTTCAGTAATTCAAAATTACCGGATGCTTCTTTAATGCCGATAATGTTCTTAAAATCAGTAGCCAGCCTAACCGTAGTTTGGGCACTAACTGATGAACCCGTACGGCTTGGTACGTTGTATAATATTATAGGGAGCGGCGTAGCCTCGGCAATTGCTTTGTAATGCTGGTAAATACCCTCCTGTGTTGGTTTATTATAGTGCGGGCTGGCCGATAGTATGGTATCGTAGCCTGTGGTATCAAAAGCTTTAATTTCTGCAACGGTTTCCAGGGTGTTGTTACCTGCAATACCTGCAACTAACAACACACGTTTATTAACGGCCCTGGCGGTAAAGGCGAAGACCTGCTTCTTCTCTTCCTTACTCAATGTGGCGCTTTCGCCGGTTGTACCAAGTGACACCAGGTATTCTACCCCGCCGTCAATCAGGTGGTCTATCAGCTTTTGTAAAGCATCATAGTCTACCTGTCCATCTACCTGAAAAGGAGTGACCATCGCAACTCCTGTCCCGTGAAATTTATTCATGTGCTTGAATTGTTATAAGGCCGCTAAGATAGTAAATTAGTGATTAGAGGTTGGAGTGGATATTCAGAAAGGCTTGACCGGGCGATTCTGTGGGATGTAGAGCACCGATTTGTGTAATCACTTTAGAAAATCGCTATTAATAATCAATGAATTGATATGATCAAAGTGTCACGGAATTAACTGTTTGCTATTTCGGAAGGAGGTGGTCAATGGCTCCGGAATCTTCAGGTACTTTGCTATCTTAGCAAACCGTCATATGGATTCCTATAATGAAAATTGCTTTCTTTTTGCTTTTTCTTCTCTTTATAACTACTTCATTCCAGGCTGAAAGAGATATTTACCCGAACGTTACCGAACTGAATAATGCTATAATAAGTAAAAATGATTATACAAAACAAAAGGAGGAAAACATTACGGCAATTAAAAGAGTTAGGAAAGCCGGGCTGCCACTCCTTGTGGAATATCGTCTAAATACGACTATTTATGAAGAATACAGAAAATTTAAAATTGATTCTGCTATTTTTTACGCTTACAGAAACCTGCAAATTGCGTATGCTCTTAATGACAAAGAGTTGAAGGATGTTGCAAAAATTGAACTGTCTAACTTATACTCTTCATCTGGAAAATACCGAGAATCTGAAACCCTACTGCGATCCTTAAACAGCAGGCATCTTTCAAGGGATGGGTGCGCTATTTATTACGAGGCATATAGTCGGTTTTTTGAACATTACATTACTAACAGTTATAGCCAAGTGTATATTCAACAGGTAGAAACTTATCGTGATTCTTTGTTATCCGTGCTTGATACTTCATCAATGAAGTTTAAACTTAATATGGCAGAAAAGAACATATTTCAGAGAAAGATCGCAATCGCTCAAAGTGATCTTCTTAAAATATTTAATGTACTTAAAAGAGAGCATCCCGATTATGGCACTGTTTCTTACTTATTGGGAAATACTTATGAGTTACAACACAATTCTATCAAAAAGAAAAAGTATTATATTATATCAGCCATTGCAGACCTTAAAAATTCGATAAAAGACAATGCCGCCATGCAAACGCTGGCTATCATTTACTTTAAGGAAGGGGATATTGATAATGCTTACCGCTGTACAAGATCAGCTATTGAGGACGCGATTTTTTGTAAGGTAAAGTTCCGTACTTTACAGATGTCGGAGTTGTATACGATCATCAACACCAGCTATCAGATTAAAGAAGCGAAAGCAAAAAAACAACTTCAGCTTTACCTTATAATGATCAGTATCCTTTCGTTGTTTCTTATCCTTACCGTACTTTATGTTTACAAACAAATAAAAAAAGTATCGAAGATAAAGGAAGAATTGCACCTAACAAGCGAAAAACTGGTAAGATCAAACAAGGATATAGTAAAAGCGAACGATAGTCTGAATGAAAGAAATGCACTTTTATTAGAATCAAACCACATAAAGGAAAAATACATCGCTCATTTTTTTGACCTATGTTCTACTTACGTTAACAAACTTGAAAATTATCGTAAAACGCTAAACAAAAAAGCCACCGATAAACAATTGGATGAATTATTTAAGATGCTAAGGTCGACCACTGTTGCAGATAATGAGTTAGAACAATTATACATTATTTTTGACCGTATCTTCCTAAACTTATACCCAACATTCATTCAGGAGTTTAACGCCTTATTAATCCGGGAAGAACGGGTTATTGTGAAACAGGGTGAACTATTAAATACGGAGTTGCGCATTTTCGCTTTGATCCGTTTGGGTATTACTGATAGCGTAAAAATTGCTGGCTTTCTACGTTATTCATTGAGTACAATCTACAATTACCGCACCAGCGCACGAAATAGAGCTGCTGTAGCCCGTGATGATTTTGAAGAAATGGTACTAAAAATTGGCTTTATATCTCCGCAGGAATAATTTAAAATACTACTTTTTAAGTTATCTTTTTTTTTATAGTAGCTTTAATATTAGATAGTTATAAAATTATTTAACTACTTTTTTTTTGAGGGTATGATGGGCAGGCAACAATTATTATAAGTTTGTTAAACCAATTTTTTAAGCAACTATCCCCAAGCTTACAGAAACTTCAAACAAAATATTTAATGAGAAGGTACTATCCACCATTTTACGTGTCCCTGTTCCGTACTACGGCGTTATTACATAATAGAGGATCATTTATACCCCATTTGATGAAAGATTGCCTGGTATCACACTGATCTAAGCAAATAGCACTGAGGCAAAGCCAATTAACAATTAGTTACCAATAAATATATGACAACCAGAAGATCATTTCTCAAATCCACAGCGATGGTATCTACAGGACTTTTAATAGCTCCAGAATTATTTGCATGTGCAAAAACGCAATATATCGGGCTACAACTTTTTACTGTACGTGAGTTAATGGCCAAAGACCCGGTCAATACGTTATCAAAAGTTGCAAAAATTGGATTTAATTCTATTGAAGGGGCTACCTATACCGGGACAGAAAAATTTTACGGAATGACCCCGGCAATATTTAAAAAAACCTTGAATGATAACGGGTTGAACATGTTTAGCGCGCATTACATGCTTGGCGAATCCACACTTCAAATTAAAGGAACCATATTCAACGACTGGCAAAAGGCGGTTGATGATGCCGCAGCTGTCGGATTGAAATATATGGTTTGTGCTTTCCTTTTTGATACAGAGCGCGGCAATCTCGACCATTATAAACAAACTGCTGATAAATTGAACAAGGCAGGTGAGTTGTGCAAGAAGGCTGGAATCCAGTTATGCTATCATAATCACGCTTTTGAATTTGATGCCCAGGATAACCAATACCCTTACGACTTATTGCTAAACAATACGGATGCTGATCTTGTGAAAATGGAAATGGACCTTTATTGGATTTATAAAGCAAAGCAAGACCCCGTGGTTTGGTTCAATAAATATCCCGGCCGTTTCCCATTATGGCATATAAAGGATATGGACAAAACGCCTAAAGCATTTTACACAGAAGTTGGCAATGGGGTTATCCCTTTTAAGGAAGTATTTAAACACGCTAAAACAGCGGGGTTAAAATACTTTTATAACGAACAGGATGAAACCCCAGGAGATCCATTGGTAAGTATAGCTCAAAGCTATATATACATCAAAGAAAATTTGGTTTTATAAATTTTGAATTAGGGAGAAACAATTGTTTGCGCTACATGCGATTATAGGGGAGCTTGTGTGATCTTAACTCTTGCTTCCGGGCACTCACACCTTATATCAATGGTTTCTTTAGTTGTTGATAATCCTCCTTATATGATATAAAACTAAATAACCTAATATAAAAGCACTTTTCAGATAAAAACCTTTTTAAGTTATAAAATGAAACACAAACAAATTAGTTATCAAATTATTACAACGCTTTTAAGTGTTGTAATATTAAATGCATGTTCTTCAAATAAGGAACAGCACAACATACTTTCAAACCAGGAAAAAAGTAGAGGCTGGGCCTTGCTTTTTGATGGCAAAACACTAAACGGATGGCATATTTTTAATAAAGGGAACACCCGTTCGGCGTGGTCAGTTGATAGTGGTCAGTTGATTTGCAACCCACATACAAAAAATGTAAAACACGGCGACTTGGTGACTGACAATGAATATGAAAACTATGAATTACAATTTGATTGGAAAATCTCTAAAGCGGGTAACAGCGGTTTATTTATAAATGTCCAGGAGCGTCCGGAATTAGGGGCCACTTTTGCTACAGGCCCTGAATATCAATTGCTTGATGACAAAAATATCGATGCTGATTACCTCAAAGATTTTTCACATAAGGCCGCGGCTATTTTTGGGGTTCTCCCCAATATTAGTAAAAGTGTTCCAAATCCTGGTGAGTGGAACCACTCACGCATTGTCCAAAAGTATGGTAAAATAACCTTTTGGCTAAATGGAGTGCAGACCATAACCACCGACTTTAAAAGTGATGCCTGGAAAAAAACAGTTGCTGCAAGTTCGATGAGCAAGTATCCGGATTTTGCTATTATTAGTAAAGGGCATATTGCAGTTCAGGATTGGACGAGTGGTGTGGCATTCCGAGATATTAAAATTAAAGTTTTATAAATTTATCTATGATAAATATGAAAAAAAACTATCTGTATCTTTTTGTAGTTTTAGTTTTGACAGCCTGCGGCCAAGGGGCCGAAAATCAGTCTAATAAGCAAGATACAACAGCCCAGACACAAGAAATTGACCCCAGGTCGATTTCAGGAATTGATAAAATACCAGTAATGGATAGCATTAACTTACAGGCCAATGACGACATGCGCTTTGACAAAGAGCTATTTAAGATAAAAAGGAATCGGAAAATCGTACTACGTTTGAAAAATATAGGATCACTAAAGGGGATGCCGATGTCACATAACGTGGTTATTTTACAGAAAGGTACGGACATTACAACATTTGCCGACGAAGCACGAAACGCAAAAAAAGAGGGCTATATTCCATCAAAATTCAGCTCATCAATTATTGTACATACCAAACAAGTTAGTGCAGGAAAAACAGATGAAATTAAATTTACTATTGCAATGCCTGGTGTTTATAATTATCTCTGTAGCTTTCCCGGACATTGGGGATCAATGCAAGGACAAATAGTTGTTGAATAGTATTATTTTGAACTTCAGGAATATTTGGAAGCACCATTTATGATTTAAGCACCATATCCTATTAAATTATCACTATCATTAAACACATGTTTAAGTATCTTTTTATAATCGTTTTAATAGGGCTACAAAATGTCTGTGCTCAGAGCCATACCAATGTGGCTTATGGCAAATTCCAGACTTCGGGAACAGATTCGGATTATCATCATTCAAATAATTATACCGGATTAGGTGATATTAAATGGAAGTTTAAAACGCGTGGAAAAGTATTTTCTTCTCCTGCCATCTGTAACGGTGTTGCATATGTTGGCAGTGAAGACCATTGCTTATATGCCATTGTTGTGAAAACGGGTAAACTTTTATGGAGATTTACTACTAGTGGTGCGGTTAGCTCATCGCCTACAGTGTACAATAATTTGGTATACTTTGGCAGCTATGACAGCTATTATTACGCACTGAACGCAACCAACGGTAAATTGGTTTGGAAGTTTAAAACAGATGGTGAACGAAAAGTAGGCGCAAAAGGCCTGTGGGGCATGTCACCCAAGGATAAATATATGGAAGATCAGTATGATTTTTTTCTTTCCTCACCCGTAATTTATCTTAGTTCTAAAGGTCTCACTGTTTATTTTGGCAGCAGTGACGGCAACTTATATGCTTTAGACGGCATCAATGGAAAAAAAGGTGGGCATTTAAGACCAACGGCATAATCCATGCAAGTCCTGCAGTATATCAAGGTAAGGTTTACATAGGAAGTTGGGATAGCTTTCTGTATGCTTTGGATGCAGCCACTGGTAAATTTGAATGGAAATTTGAGACCGGTAAACAGCCAATTTACCATCTATTGGAAGGTATACAATCATCCCCCGTCTGCACAGACGGCATGGTTTACTTTGGCTCTCGAGATGGCTTTTTTTACGCTCTGAATGCTGGTGATGGGAAACAAGTATGGAAATACAATGCAGATAACTCCTGGGTACTGGCTACCGCCACCATAAACAGCGGTGTAGTTTACATAGGCACTTCTGATACCTTTCTTTTCTTGGCATTTGACGCCAAAACGGGCAAGGAAAAACTTCGTTACAAGTGTAATGGATATGTTTATTCTTCGCCAGTCGTTTCTGGTAATATTGCATATTTCGGCGATTTCTCAGGGAATTTGTTGGCTGTCGATATAAAAACCGGGGAGCTCACTGGTAAGTTTTCTACAAATGGGCGCGTAAAAAATGCTACCCATGTACTTAATCTTAAGGGCGATCTTGATTTTAATTTCCTGGCTAAGGGGATGGATAATTCGTTGTATACTACCAGTGTAATAGTGATGAATAAGATTTACACGTTGGCGCCAATTGTATCTTCTCCAGTGGTAAATAACAGTATTATCTATTTCGGAAGTACGGATGGCTATTTATATGCTATTAATTTAAAATAATCAAACAAACATTCTTATGATAGGCCAACACAGTTTATCAGATGCTATTTTAGTTTAGGCTGTCTTAATTCGCTGAGGCTAATGCTTGCGGTTCCTTATGCCAAGAGCAGATCATCCTGCTATGACGGTTTTTAAGATTTCAACGACCGACTTAAGGCCAGTCGTTGAAATGCAGGTAATGGTTATTTTCTGCCCGTCAAAAAACCTTTTAGTCCTACTTCGTACCTCAATAAATCTAAAGATTTTTGATTCTCAATCTATTTAGCCTAAGGTACTATATTCAAACTTTTTAATGGAGGTTTGCCTGTTTCACTGCAAAACAACTGGCGGTTCGCGCCCAGTTCGAGGACCGAAAACGATTTACGAAGGTAGAGCGACTTTTTATTGCCTTAAACACCGCCGCATTAAGGAGCAAGTTGAATTAATTACACCGATCTACCCATTGCGACAGGTCACGTTTTTTTAATATTGCCGTGTACTTCAGCTGCCTGGCAGCCAGGCAAACGTTAGCTTGAAATTTGGATTGCGACATCAGGTCGGTATATTCAACGGCGAACACTGGCTTATTTAATTTAATGTAATCAGAAAGCTGATTTTGCCAACCTTGCGCGAAAGCATCTTCTGTCAATGCCCAATCAAATTTGGCCGCAAAATCTACTGTTAATTCTTTTATATTTTTTTGCCCGATTGATAAGCCGTTGCTATGTGCAAGTGTAATAAGGTAGTCTGCATATTTCTTTGTATCAGCCAGCTGAATGTTAAAACCGGGATCATTGTCGTAGCCGTCCATGTTGTCTGGTTCAACACCGTCGAACCCCTTTTTTATTATCATATTGAACCTCGAGTTTAACCACGGTTTAAGCTTGTCTATTTGGCGGATATCCAGCCATTTTTCTTGTGGCCACTCCGGATATTGCTTTCCAATAACCTCCGGGGGAAGCAATGAAGCATCATTCCGGTAATTTTCAAGCGTTCCTACGGACAGATAGGCAATTACTTTTTTCCCTTTGGCTTGTAACGCCGCCACGGTTTCTGCACTGGTATTAAATGCATCAACATCCACCACATCGGCTGAAAAATTTGAGGTACTGTTGATAGCGTCAAGTTGCCAGTCAAAACTAGCCCCTGCTACAGGTTGCCACCACGAAGTTTTGCCTCCGGCAGGTTTCAGGCTATCAATACTGTTTATAGGCGGGTCAGCATCATTGTTCTTTTTGCATGCAACAAAGAAGACAAGAGATACACCTAATATTAAAATTGATTTTTGATAAGTCATTGGGCGAATTGTACGGTTGAAAGCTTAAATACGAAAAAACATTTTATTTATTGTAATAGAAAAGTTACAATTTAGAAATTAGGTTGTGTAAATGGAGATCGGTGCGGAACCCAATTGGTAGTCTTTTGCTTCTTTATATAGAAGAGTAAGCTGATATAATTCCGGACGCGTTATTTCAGATTCTCCTAAACTATGAATAGAGCTATCAAGTCATCATTGTTGCTGCAGAAGGTTAAATATTACTTTTAGGTCTTATCCGGCCCCCTCAATTTACAATAATTGAAACAGGTGAGTGTGCTGTGGCGAAATTATTTAAAGAGCCGGAGCTGAATACTGTTAAAACAGTTATATTTATCAACCGGGATAACCGGATAATATCTTGTTATTATATTAAAATAAACCAGCTATGGGGTAGTAAAATCAATGTGTTGCAAGTTTTGCCAACTATGCGCATTTGGACAGGCGGGTGCGCCATTATGCTTCATGATTTCGGTAATTTTCATTTCGACTTAGCAAACTAAAAGTTTAACTTTTCGTACAAATGTATTTTTAAAAGCCGTTTGATAATTTAACTCAAAATTCCTTTTCCTTACACAATGACATCCCTAAACAATACTACAGTAAACTACCCAAAAGAAGTTTCATTGTTTGATTTGATCAATGAAAGTACGAAAACCTATCCTAATAATATAGCGATAACATTTCATGACCGCTCGTTAACTTATTCCCAGGTTAACCAAACCGCCAATCGCATTGCCAAAATACTAATGAATAAGCAAGTTAAGAAAGGTGATGTGGTAGGGCTTGCGCTTGACCGTTGCCCGGAAATGATCATTGCACTTATCGCCATCCTGAAAACGGGTGCGGCTTATCTGCCGCTCGACCCGGAATACCCTAAAGACCGTATTGAATTTATGCTGGAAGATTCCGGGGCAAAAAAACTGATCACCTCATTAAAGTATAAGGGTCATTTTGCGTCACACACCGAAGAGATTTTAATTGAAGATGCACTATTGGTATCGGCTGATTACCCGCCCATACAGCCGGATGTTGCGGTAACAGGCGATGATCTTGCTTATATACTATACACATCGGGCTCTACAGGCAAACCAAAGGGGGTGCAGATTGCGCATCATAGTATGGTGAACTTAATGCTGAGCCTGCAAAAGGCGCCTGGCATCAGCCCGGCAGACAAGGTTATGGCAACAGCTACCGTGTGTTTTGATATTGCCGGGTTAGATATTTATCTGCCGCTTAGTGTTGGTGCCGAAATAGTATTAATAGATTCTATTATGGCTAAAGATGGCCGGGCGCTACTTGATGTAGTGAGAGAGAAAAAAGTGACCATGTTTCAGGCTACGCCATACACCTGGCGCATGATGCTTGAAATGGGCTGGGAAGAAAAACTTCCGCTAAAGATATTATGCGGGGGCGAAGCGTTAACTAAAGACCTGGCCGCCAAATTATTGCCCCGTAGTTATCAATTATGGAATATGTACGGGCCAACCGAAACAACCATATGGTCTACCCTTAAACTAATAACAAACGATAGCGAAATTACCATAGGCAAGCCGGTGGCAAATACATCGGTTTATATACTGAGCGAAACCCTCGGTATTGTACCCGACGGAGAAATTGGCGAAATTGTTATAGGCGGTGATGGTGTTGCAGTGGGCTATTTAAACAGGCCGGAATTAAATACAGAGAAATTTGTAAGTAACCCTTTTAGCGGCATTCAGGGCGATAAAATGTACCGCACCGGCGATTTAGGTAAGATAATCTCCGATGGCGAAATACAATGCCTTGGGCGTATAGACCACCAGGTGAAAATTAGGGGGTACCGCATTGAGTTGGAAGAAATTGAACACGCGCTGGGCAAACAACCCTGTGTTAAACAAGCGGTTGTAATTGCAAGGGAAGACCTCCCCGGCGACCCGCGTTTGGCTGCCTATATCGTGTTAGCAGCCGAGGGCGGGGAAACGCTTGATTTTAAATCGCTTACAGAACAGTGGCAGCGCGAATTGTTAGCCGCTTTGCCAGAATACATGGTGCCCGACGATTTTGTAGAGATGGAAACCATGCCAAGTACGCCAAACGGTAAAATTGACCGTAAAGCACTGCCCAAGCCGGATTATAGGCATATAAACCGTACGGAAGCCTACTTTGCGCCCCGTACAACGAATGAAAAACTGGTAGTGGATATATGGGAAGAGTTAATGGGGCTAACCAAGATCAGCATATTTGATAATTTTTTTGAACTCGGCGGGCGGTCGTTGGTGGCCGTAAGGATAATGGCCCGCCTGGAGCAGGAAACGGGTAAACGCCTGCCCTTAGCTACTTTGTTTGAACATGCCACGGTAGAGAAGCTCGCTGCCCGGCTTGAGATTAATGCTGCAGCCATCACATGGGATTCGTTGGTACCTATTAAGCCCAAGGGCAGTAAAATGCCACTTTATATAGTTCACGGTGCAGGGCTTAATGTTTTGCTTTTTAATGCACTGGCAAGCCACATGGATACCGAACAACCTATTTTTGGTTTACAGGCAAAAGGGATTAATGGTATAGACGAACCGCTGGATGTAATGGAAGACATTGCCCGCAACTATGTAAACGAAATAATAAACCGCGATGCGGCTGGCCCTTATGCGTTAGCAGGCTATTCGCTTGGAGGCATAATTGCTTACGAAATGGCCCGGCAGCTAATTGACATGGGTAAAGATGTAAAGATGCTTGCCATGTTTGATGCTTCAACCGATTATACAAAAAAGGACCCAGAATTGCACAGGAAAGTAGTAGGAACTTTATGGCATGTATTAAAACAAGTGGCTTATACTGCAGTATTGTTTGTAGGCGACCCCAAAAGGACTATTGAATATAAAAGCGGCGAAATAAAAAAACGGGCGCTTAAGGTTTACAATAAGCTGTTCAAAACAGCACCGGCCATAAAAACTAATTTCGCTATTTATGGCAATGAGATAGATGAGAAAAGCGATAGCGCATTGCGCAATTACAAGTTGATGCCAATTAATGTTGGCATTGAGTTATTCCGTGCAAAAAAGAAAACATTTTACATGGAAGATTTTAAATATTTAGGCTGGAAGCCATACGCATTAAAAGGAATTAATGTGCATGATATCCCCGGCGAGCACAATTCGATATTTGCACCTCCAAACGACAAGGAATTTGCTGAAGTATTGCAAAAGTGCTTAAATAACGCCCGTTAATAAATTGCACATTTTTTAGGCTTTTATAAGGCTATATATCAAACAACAAGAACCAGCTTGGCTTTAATGACCGTGTTAACTGGAAATGTAATTAGGAACAGAAACTCACTTGCTTCGCTTTATAGACAAACAAAATTATCTTACCGCTTTGGCCGGGGATGATTATAGCTTAAATAACAAACAATACGCTATCGCGATTTGTCTTGATCATTCGCTTACTGAAACTAATTTTTAAGCAGATATGGTCATCAACAATAACTCAATAAATGTAAACATGAAAAACGATAATAAAAAGAGTATTACTTGGTTAATAACCGGCTGCTCTACCGGATTGGGACGTAGTATAGCACAAGAAGTATTGAAAAGCGGATATAGCGCCGTTATCACCTCGCGCAATGTTAAACACATTCAGGATATCGCAGACGCTTACCCCAATACGGCTTTAGCGCTTTCTTTAGATGTTTCGGATAGAGGCCAAATTGACGATGTTATAAAACGGGCGGAAGCTAAATTTACCAGCATAGATGTATTGATCAATAATGCAGGCTATGGCTTTCGTGGGGCTGTCGAGGAAGCAAGCGAGGAAGAGATGCGAAAAATATTTGACACAAACTTCTTTGGCACAGTCAGCATGATTCAGGCTGTATTACCTGGAATGAGAAAAAATAGATCGGGTACGATCATGAATTTGTCATCTATCGGCGGCCGTTTTGGCCCGGTTGGTTCAGGGTATTATTCCGCGACCAAATTTGCCATTGAAGGTCTATCGGATGCGCTTCGCAAAGAAGTCGACTCGTTAGGTATCAGAATTGTCGTAGTTGAGCCTGGTGCTTTCAGAACAGACTTTGGCGGCCGGTCTTTAAATACTTCCAAAAAGATCATTGCTGATTATGAGCCTACAGTTGGACCAAGGCGTACAGAACCAAGCAACGGGAAACAACCAGGAGAACCTAAAAAAGCCGCTCAGGTACTGATTAAAACTTTTGAAGAAGCTAATGTACCTTTCCGTTTGCTGTTGGGAACAGACGCCATTAAGATCATTCGCGATGAGTTGGATGCGCAGTATAAAGAACTGGAAGCCTGGGAAAAGGTGAGCATTACCACAAATTTCGAAGATTAATTGGAGATTTCGTATCCATTGACCATGCGATTCCGTGCGCCTCAGAGCATCGATTTGTTTAAGCAGGTAGAAAAAATGAAATTAATAATCAAGGATTTAATATGGTCAAAGTGTTCCGGAATCGTCTGCCTGACATTCCGGAACGAGGTGTCAATGGCTCCGGAATCTCCCATAAGGTAAGTATATAAGAAAGCGAAGAAATCAAAAAAATGCCCCATAGTTTAACGGCACTTATTGTATAAGTATAAAGTATTATGCGGATATCGATTTTGTAAATTTTGGATTGTTTGCCTTTAATTTACTTCTTGAATCCCTATATTCAATATAATATCTTTTAGAAAATATCCGATAAAGGAACATTAACAGCTTTAACGGCATTTATATTGGTTATGGGTTTAGTATACCAAATAATTTCACACAATATCTGGAATCCAACAGGTTTCCAAAGAATTATTGCATTCGCTAATTCCTCTTTTTATATTAGTGTATTGGTTGTTATTCGCAGATATTTCAGATATAAAATTTCAAAATTGTAAAACCAGCTATGGTTTCCATTGCTCTATTTTGTCCATGTAATTATCAGTGGTCATTTTTTAAATTTTTATCCCTATACATTTATAAATGTTTCTGAAATTGATTACTTTCATGTATTGATTGTAAGTGTTTTTTTTATCCGTATTGGGTATTTTAATTTTCACCGAAAAAAAATAAAAAAAAGTAATTTAACCTTAATAAATTTTAATTATGAAAAACAATGCGTTGTTATTCGTCTCTCTTGTAGCAATATTTGTCAGCTCTTGTTCAACAGTTAAAAACACTAAGACCACGGATAATCTCTCAAGTGCAACTTGGGAACTGGAATATATTTCCGGGACACGAATTGCTTTTGAAGGTTTATATCCTAACAAGAAGCCCCAAATTACATTCAATACAACAACAAATGAAGTTAATGGAACTTCAAGTTGTAACGGATATATGGCAAAATATACCTCTAATGGTAAAACAATTTCATTTGGAGAGCCAGGACCGACAACAATGATGTTCTGTGAAGGCGGAGGTGAACAGAGGTTTTTACAAATGATAAAAAAAGTCGACAATTATTCCATTGACAATGACGGCAAGCTTAATTTGAATATTGGCGAAGTACCAATGATGCGGTTCAAAAAAAGCAAGAACTAATTTTACATCTGATCCAATGAATAAAATAGCCTATTTTGGAATTATTCTTTTAACTGTTTTAAGTTGTAGAACCGCAGTTGTTCCAAATCATCAAAGTTCAAATTCAAAAATGCCAAAAGTGAACGACTTTGAGAAAGTGGGTAATACTGAAAATATCTATTTTAAATCAAGCGGAACAGAACCTTTTTGGGGCTTAACAATTTCAGATGGCAAAATTGTTTTAAAAACAATAAACGACTCCCTTGTAACTCCTTACGTGGAGCCTATTTTGGCTATGGATGCAAATGTAAAATTGTATCGGACAAAGACTGAAACGGCTCAACTAAACATTCAAATTTCACAGCAAAAATGCGTAAACGAAATGTCGGGGAATGCTTTGCCATATACTGTTTCTGTTGAATACAAAAAAAATACAATCTCTGAATTTGAAAAACTGAAAGGCTGTGGGCAATATGTGACAGATTATCGATTGAACGACATTTGGGTTTTAGAAGAACTCAATGGTAGAAAAATAACCAAACAAGATTTTAGTAAAGAATTTCCATTGCTAGAAATCCATGCAAGTGAAAATAAGTTTTTGGGTTTTGCAGGCTGCAACCGAATGAATGGTTCATTATTTTTTGAAAAAGAAAAACTTCGATTTACCAATTTGGCTACCACTAAAATGATGTGTGAGCCTGCAAACAAAGAAGCAGAATTCATCACAGCACTTCAAAGCAGCAACACCTATCAAATAGGAAACAACAGATTAACTTTGTCAAATTCATCAGAAGTAAAAATGATATTTAAAAAAGTTGATTAAACTATGAAAAATATAATAATATTATCATTCGTAGTATTAACTATGCTAAGCTGTAAAAACAAAGAACAAAAAACAAAAAATTCAAATTCTGATTTACAGGAAGTTGCAAAAAAAACAGCAAATGCGCTAGATTTAGGGTGTTATGTTTTTAATGACGGGAAAAGTGTGGTGCTCTTAGAAATCATCGAAAACGGTAAAGAAATCAAAGGTAACCTAACTTATACTTTGGCAGAAAAAGATAAAAATTCAGGAAATTTCACAGGAGAACTAAAAAAGGGTTTTTTAATAGCAAATTACACTTTTCAGTCAGAAGGAAAAGAGTCGATTAGACAAGTCGCTTTTAAAGTTGACGGAGATAAACTTACCGAAGGTTATGGTGAGTTAAATAATGATGGCACAGCTTTTAAAGACCTAAGCAATATTCATTTTACATCAAAAATGCCGCTAACAAAAATCGATTGTAATAGTCTAAAAAAAGCTTGTTTGTTTGAAAACGGAAAAGCATATTCCGAATTAAAACAAACTTGTTTAGAGTTAGCAACTCTAAAAACCAAACTAAATTCTTTAAAAGACGGCGCAAAAACCGATGGTAATCCTGCCTATATATTATTCAATTCAGACAATAGCAAAGCGGAAATTTTTCTGCCAAAATCAAATAATGGAATTGTGCTAAAAAAATCAAAACAAGGAAATTGGATTTTTGAAAATTACACCTTAATCTCTTGGAAAGGTTACGTCTTACAAGAAAAGGGAGTAGCGATATATGGAGGTTAATATTTTGGTGAACGTGACGCTCATTGTTTATGCAATATAGTTTCATTTTTCATTATCCTATAGTGTTGACCTTACAGACATCGAACAAAAAATCTGCATTCATAGCATTTTAAGCAAGATTAAAATCACCGTAAAAAACAGAAAACCATCTTTAAGTTTCCTTGAAGATGGTTTTTAAATTTCTGTGATCCTTATAGTCGAAATCTCGAACACATTTGTGTCAGATTTAAAACGTATAATTAATTGGCTGATGAATTAGATAACAAATATTGAAAATTCTCTAGTAGAGTTTTTTGTGATTTCACTACTATTGTATACAAATTGTGATTATTGGATTTTGCCTAAGTTGGATAAACCAATGTCAATTGATCTCATCTTGCCAAAATCAAGCAACCTCTAATAGATTAAATTTTAGTGAATTAGATTATATATAACATTGGCAAATGAGGGTCAACCAACTCTGGTTTATACAACAAGTATTAGATTATAATTTAAACACTTAATTTACCATTTAGTAAATAAGCCAATATTTTAATAAATTACTGCATATGAATATATTATATAACATTCCTTCATGGTTAATTGCATTGATTATGATTGCGTTAATGATAGCTACAAATGCGATTGGCTATTATTTTAAGCAGCAAAATCACCAAAAAGACCCAATCGCTGCAAGAGCAGGACTAGGGCCAGTAGAAGGTTCTTTATTAGGCTTACTAGCGCTGTTACTATCATTCACTTTTAGTATTTCTGCTTGTAAAAACGATCAGAGAAGGAAATTGATCACAGAGGAAGCAAATGATATTGGTACCGTAATTTTAAGAACAGATCTCTATCCAGACAGTGCAAGATTGATTTTACGCGATTTATTGTCAACTTATATTGATGAAAGAATGGCTTACTATACGGCAAACGATGATAATAAAATTATCATCAGCTTGAAAACATCGAATACAACAAGTGCGCTGCTTTGGGGAATAGTAAGTGAACTCGCTCAAGATCCAAGTAATACTTTGCGCTCTCAACAAATGATACCTGCGTTAAATGCAATGATTGATATCGTTAGCACTAGAGACGCAGAAAGAAAAGCACACGTACCAGAATCGATCATCTGGTTGTTATTTACTTTAACTTTGGCAGGAAGTTTTATCATTGGTTATGGAACAAAAGGTAAATTCAATTGGATAATGGTCTGGAGTTTTTCATTGATGACTGCTATTACAATTTATCTGATTTTAGATCTCGATAGACCACGAAGAGGTATCATTAATATGGATGAGGCACATAGTAGTATAATTGAATTAAAAAGGTTGCTCAAATAGTAACCAAAATATAATAGAACAAAAAAGCCCCACAATTTGTGAAGCTTTTCGTGACCTCGATGGTACAAACTTGAACCAATTATTGGGGATTTGTGACTTTGAGTCGTACCATTTCTGATTTGGGGCAATATGGATGGGACAACAAGTTTTATGGATTTATCAGCAAAAAAATAATAGCGGACAATACGGTGATAATGGTAGACAGCGAGGTTGTAACAGTAATTAAGAATACTTTTTTTGCATGCTTATTGTTATGCATGTCAGCACCTAACTAACAGCTTGAGTTAATTATTATTCTTCATCTTTTTTTATTGATACAAAGGCAAGGCGAGTGTATTGCCACTGATACCAGAATAAGACATTAAACTACCTGATTAAGACAGAACTATTGATATATATTCCTCATTCTGAAATTGAATTGGGTCATGATCTGTCTAGTTAGTTCCTGATACAAGTCATCATACCCGGGTCTGTTATCAAAATTACCCTTTACAAGACTCCAGTCTTTATTATCCAAAGCCCTTGAATCTCCTGTGTACTTACCAGTTAAACTTTCCCAGGTATACTGAGCAGGAATATGATCTGTAGCAATCATTTTCCCGGAAGCAGCATCTGTAATCTGATAATCCATGATCGCTCTGGAATTGATGACCCTTCTTGTGGCCTGGATAGTGGCAGATACCTTAATGGTACTATTGCTGCCGGCCATTTTATCATTTTTTATAGGTATTATTTTGGATACGGTATAAGAATAATTATTAGTGGCCAAGTTGCTAAACCAAAGATCATGCATGTTAAGTTCTATCAACTGGTCAATCCTCCTGTTTGTGGCCTGTCCATTATTAGTACTATAAAATTGGTAATAATTTGAATTGCCAATCATATTGAGGTTCCATAAAATGTCCTTTTCAAAAAAGTTGCCATTGATGGTATAATAGCCAAAACGCTGATCTATTTTGGTAACCATCACATTGGTAATGGCGGCATCATACGCTTGTTGTTTCTTTGTAATCACATCTTTATAACCCGGCACATAATCATCAGCTAATTTCAGATTGCCATACGCTTTGCGGGCATTCATTCGATCGTTACGCTGTAACAAGGCAAGGCCCCTAATATAATGTGCATCCGCAGCATTTGAAGCTGCCTGATTTAATTCAACATTATAGTCTTTAGGACTAAAATCATTTATGTTTTTTGCAGTTTGCTCAACGGCGTCGTACATTTTTTGTAGGGATACGTAGCCATTGTAAATTCCAGCAAGTTGAGCCACTTTTTTACCATTCCCACTCTTTGCTGCCGCTATGTCTTGTTCATATTTGGAAGAAGCTTCTTTATAAGCATCGGGAAGGATTTTTTTGGCATTTGCATCAGAAGAATTCTTTTTGAGGTCACTGATTGCAGCATAAAAGGCTTTGTCATACTCGCCTTTGTCAAATAATTTCTGTGTGGATACACAGGAAGAGAGCAATAGCCCTAACAAGAAGAATAAGAGAAAATTTTTCATTTTTATGAGAATAAATTAAGATAACTAAAGATAAGCAAATGCAGGATAGAATATTAAACATTAAAAAACCCGCACTTTAATATTAAAGCGCAGGTTAACGAAAAAAGAATTTTTTTTATTAATTCCTTTCTAGTCCGGTAACGTCGTATTTGC
Organism: Mucilaginibacter sp. 5C4; assembly: GCF_034345625.1. Lineage (NCBI taxonomy): Bacteria > Pseudomonadati > Bacteroidota > Sphingobacteriia > Sphingobacteriales > Sphingobacteriaceae > Mucilaginibacter > Mucilaginibacter sp. 5C4. The sequence goes on from NZ_CP133775.1 coordinate 1,443,833, forward strand.
GTTCCATTATTATTGTTCCCTGTGGGCTACTCACTTTAAATTCATCAGCAGGTGCGGTAGCAATTATTTTCCCCTCGGCATTCAGTAAAACCGCAGATCGGATGGTTAAAGTTGTACCAGCTTTAAAAGTAAATACTTTTTGATCAATGGTAGTAGCTTTGGCAACAGTTGATGAAAGGATTAACTCTGCTTCCTTTAATACAGGCAAAGTGATGCCATTGTCTTTTACTCCATATACTACTTTTAAAGTAGTTGCATTGCTTAGGTCAACTGCTTTGCCGTCGGCAGATTTTGGTGAAGCCGCATTGCTGCTAAAAGTAAATTTTACATTGGTTACTGCATTTACTGATTCAGGAATAGCTTCATTATTCTTATCCTTTTTACAAGCTGTAAATAATACTGGAAGAGTTAAAGCAACTATTGCTAACATTTTTCTTACATTGATTTTCATAATTTCTAATTTTAATTCGTGTTTAATTAATCATTATTCTTTTATCTTTTTTTGTTGATACAAAGGTAAGGCTGGTATATTGCCAGATATACCAGAATAAGACATTAAACTACCGGATTAAGACAGAACTGCTAAATACCTGCTTTGATGAAGATCTCTTGCGGAAGCGATTCGAATGCCTTTTTATAAGCTTCAGAGAAATATCCAGGTTTGCTGTAGCCAACTTCAATGGACACTTCCCTAATTGAATTGAAGTTGCCGCTTTGAAGTAAGTTTTGGGCCAGCAGAAGTTTTTCTTGGAGAAAAAAACCGTTAGGACTGCCCTTCATAACCTTTTTGAACAATAGCTTATATTTAGACTCAGACATACCTGCCATTTCAGCAAGTACACTTACGCCAGGAAAATCTAAAAACAAGTTATTCATCAAATATTCGGCGGTTTTTAAAATGCCTGAAGTATCAGCTGGTGACAGTTTTTGAATAATGGGTTCAAAGTTTCTTGCCCTTTTAACTAGGTAGGTGAGGGCCTTTAATGCAGTACCTTTGAGTAGTAATTCAAATAAAGAGTCATCAAAGCTGTAGGCTTTTAAGGGCTGTAGTAAAATCCTGGTATTGCTATCGATATGACTATAGAAAAACAGGGTGTTTTTGGAATCATCAAAAAGATCTTCTACAACTGCTTGTGGTTTAGTCTTACCCATAAGCGACTTTAGTAAATATTTGCTAATAAAAAGCCTAAGACTACAATACCGTTGATGAAGGGCTGGAATCAGTGTACTTTCCGTACTGCAATCCATAAATCCCATTCCAAGTTTTGACTGATAACCAATCTTGTGATCGGTGCCATTTACGATGTGACTGCTGATCTCTTCGCTCATATCATAATAAACGATATAAAATGGGTCATTGGCGGCCATACGGGTCATTGAAATTGGCACACCAAAAGTTAGGTCCATAAACAGTAAAGACAGGCCAGGCATTACTTCCAAAAAAACAGACCCTCCATTGCCAATATCTTTGGGTAGCAATAACAATTTATCATTGATCAGCTTAGCGCCCAAAGCATTGGCAATTTGCTGCTGCCATACCGGGCTCAGCGAGTAATGATGTCTGATACTGATCATAAATAACTCAGGTGTTCTTTTGGTGCCACCCCGAAAGAGGTTTTGAAGAGCTCTGTAAAGTGGGAGGCATTGGCGAAATTAAAATGAACTGCAACTTCCCCAACACTATGCTGACCGTTTTCTAACATTTCTTTGGCAAAAGATAATTTATTGTTTAGGAAAAAGGCGTTGGGACTTAGCCCCGTGATTTTCTTAAATAAAGATTTATAACGGGTTTCAGACATGCAGGCTTCACTGGCCAACGAAGAGATTCCTGGAAAAGCTTCCGTGATTAGATCAAGTAGTACGGATTGGGAACTAATAATCGCTGCAAGGTCTTCTTTAACTACTTTTTCAATCAAAATTTCTTGCTGGCTACTTTGTTCAACATAATCGTTCAACAAGCAATAAACAGTACCTTTCAAAAAGATATCATACAAAGGATCATCCATTTCCATTTTCCTTAATTCATCAATCAGCCACCATGCATTATTGCTCATTCTTTCATACCGGATAAAGGTGTTTTGCTCCTGATCAAAAATAGCATCTACTACATCTTGGAACTGGGGTAACTGTGCCAAATAATTTTTAAATGCTCCCTTGGAAACAAAAATACAGAGCATATAAGTTTTAGCGCCTTGTTTAATGATATATTCCGAGTCAAGACTACTATCCATAATTGTCAGATTGTAATCCCATCTGCCAACTGATCTTGAAACCTCATCTATCACATGTATTGCATCCCCTTCAGTAAGGTTATAATAAATCCCAATAAAATCATCCCTAGTATTGCGTTGGTGAAAAGTGACAGATTGATTATAAGTAACATCGATTACCTGTACTGTTGTGAATGGACTTACTGGCAATACATAGCGAATGCCACTATGCACTTCATCAGGGATTTTGAGATAATTGCCATCCATATATCCATCCAGCTGTTTAGCCAGATTCTCTTTCCAAAATAATTCAACGGCATATTCATGAGTAATTTCTTTCATTTAGCCATAGGGTAAGTAATATTAAGAAAGCGAAGAAATCAAAAAATTGCCCAGTAGTTTAACTGCACTTATTGTAAAAGTATCAAATATTATGCGGATATCGATTTTGTAAATTTTGCATTGTTTGCCATTATTGTACTTCTTGAATCTCTTATTCAATAAAATATCTTTTCGAAAATATCCGATTGGAGATTCCGTATCCATTGACCATGCGATTCCGTGCGCCTCAAAGCACCGATTTTTGTAAGCAGGTAGAAAATGAAATTAATAATCAAGGATTTAATATGGTCAAAGTGTTCCGGAATCGTCTGCCTGACATTCCGGAACGAGGTGTCAATTGCTGCGGAATCTCCAGCAAGGCATCACACAGAAGCTCACAAAAACCATTCTGAAGGACACGACGAAAAGGCCGTTCATCATGCCCATGCGGCTCAGGGACATTCTGACAAAGCTGGAGGACATGCATCTGAAGCAGCTAAAAAGCATTCAGAAAACGCAGCTCTTCACACTCACACAGTTTAATCCAAACAATAAGTAGGCTACATTATCGTGGCCTGCTTTTGGGTTTTTGGATAGATTTCCGGGCAGCCTGTTAATTGGTATTCCCTTTATTCGCAGTTGAAAATTCCCCGCTATTATAAGCTGATAGGAATTGATTAAAATCATCAGAAACCTGTTTTGAATAATTCATAGCATAGTCTAACAACGGTTTATGCCAATCTTTTTGCATACCAAACGCCACTAGTTCGTCAGTAATTGAAGCGTTTTGTATCCCACTGCTTCGGATCTGTGCAGCAGCAGTTAACATCGCCATATCTTTGATCACCTGGTTTAGATATTTATATTTATCTTCTATCAGTTCAAAATTAATTCTATCTGCCGCAGGCTGCATTTCCTGAAGAACATAAGTATCTTCTTTAAAAATGGTCGGGCTTAACAAAGCGGGTGAAACATTTTGCATTCTTTGCTTAGTCGTTATTACCCGTTCTGCTTCCGATTTCCAGGCGGGTTGCTTAATCGCGTTATAGGGGAACGATGAAGAATCCCTGCTTTCTTTCATTTCCACCAATATATATTTCTTTTTAGTCTGGGTACTTTCCAAAAGAAACATATATCGTTTTAAGCCAACACTACCTGTACCAGCAACCCGGAAGGCAGCGTCTTTAACTTTATAATTATTGGGCCATTCCACGGTGTTTTTTATCCAGTCAGTTAAATGTCCGGTGAGTTCCGCTTTTAAATTTTTTTCAATTTTAAAATGAGTTTTAGCATTGATGTGTATTTTTAAATGGCTGGATTTTGGATCAGTTACACTTTTGATTAAATCGGCTTCTTTCCTTTTTTTTACTGTTTTCATGAAATTTTTCACGACCCCCTCGGCTGTCCTCGGGTCAATGTAATGGGCTTTACCCTTTGATAGCACGTCACTATAGGTTGAAAGAAATAGCCCCGCTGCCTTTTTTGCTTCAGAGGGCTTGATTTTCAGAGAATCAAACGCAACAAAGATACTGGTCAGTACCCGGGATATCTCCCAGCCTAATGGTGCTAAAACAGCTTCATCGAAATCATTTAAGTCAAAATAGACCATACGGTTATTCCCTTTGAAACTACCAAAGTTTTCCAGGTGCAGGTCACCACATGTCCAGGTGGCCGGTGAGCCGGGGAAATCTTTAGATTTACTCAGATCTTCATAAAAAAGATGACAGGTACCCCTGAAAAAACGGAAGGCATTTTCTGACATGAGTTTGTACTTCAACTGAACCATATCAGGCAGCAAATCTTTATTAAACTTGATTAATCTTGCGGAGAGTTTTAACATTATATTAAGTTAACAATAACTTAACCTATTTGTTCTGCTATTTACCCGATAAGGTAATAAATGAAACAAAGTATTGGCTTTAAAAGAAGGGTTTATTATCTCAACATTCAATTGACAGTATGGATTGATTTTCAATCAACCATTCATTAAATAAATCAAGGTTGCTTTCTTTTCCTGAAATTTCAAACTCAATAATGGTCTGCGTATCCGCGCGTAAAATCTTTGTTTTAGTCTGCTTTAATTTCAGTGACCTTACCTGATCGTTCAATGGCTTTGCCGGACAATCTTTTCGGAATGTTATTTTGTAATTCCTGTGTGCAAATTTATCATCTATCCAAAATTGGATAAAATCCAATGCATATAATATAATTAAGGCAAAAACTAAGGAAATTCCGGCCAGCGAGTATTCCCCGATACCTAAAAGCATCCCTATAGCGGCGGCAACCCATATGGAGGCTGCGGTAGTGATTCCTGAAATCGAAGAATCAGTACGGAATATAACTCCTGCCCCAATAAATCCAATGCCGGTAATGATATTGGCGGCTATCCTGTCGCGATTAGCTTCTACACCAAGCAGGTAAGAACAGACAGTGAAAATAGTTGCCCCAAAGCAAATCAAAGCCAATGTCCTGAACCCGGCAGATTTACCCCTGATTTCTCTTTCCAAACCAAGAATACATCCTGCTAATACAGAAAGAGATAATTTCAATAATTCATGGCCGTAAATGCCATGTGTGCCATTTATAATATTATCCGCATCCAATTTCTGAAAAGTTAATCATGTATTAATTATCAAATGAATATAAGAAACATAATGTAATAGACTATTAAGTGGAGATTCCGTATCCATTGACCATGCGATTCCGTGCGCCTCAGAGCACCGATTTGTGTAAGCTGGTAGAAAAAATGGAATTAATAATCAAGGATTTAATATGGTCAAAATGTTCCGGAATAGTCTGCCTGACATTCCGGAACGCGGTGTCAATGGCTCCGGAATCTCCACTCTACTGCTTTTTTACTATTCATGCGATTTTTGGAAAGAACGTTTATTATCCAAATTTGACAAAAAATCTGCTTAAAGCTACTAAATGAACCCGCTGGGACAGAAAAATCATTTATTGGATTATTTATAAGTGTTTATTTTACCGCGACTTGCATAGATGTTGAAGCAGTTTTTGGTATAATTAGGGCACCATTTTGGGCATCAGTAGATGAAATAGTACTAAATTCTGGTGCCCAAATGTACATTTAACCGATGCCCAATTCTGATTTTGAATTTATTCAAGATTTAAATATTCAATTATTTACGTTTCAAAATGCGCCAAAATAGGATTTTTTAATGCTTGTATTTTTTAATAATGTTTCTTAGAGTGATTCTGCTGAATTAAGACCCAGGACCCCTGTGGAAATTCTATTTTAAACGCTTTCACTTGAATAATTTTTAAATTATACGTAATTGCATATAAATGTACTTAAAAAGTGTAGATTATATCTAATTGCATATAGTTTAACAAAAAATCAAAATTATATGTAATTGCATATAATTAATCAATATGGAAAACTTTAGCAAATTTTGTTAAACAAAAACGTAAGGAAACAGGGCTAACACAAGAAGACTTCGCGTTAAAGGCGGGTGTTGCATTAACAGTCATTAGGAAAATAGAACAGGGTAAGGGTAACTTAAATTTAGAAAAGGCAAATCAAGTACTAAAAATGTTTGGCCATGAGTTGGCACCGATTAATAGTAAGGAACTTTTGCAGGTAGATGAAAACTTGCAACCATGAGAGAGGCGAGAATATTTATAAAGAAATTGAGGCCGGTAAATTGACCGAAACCGATAACGGATTATATGAATTTCGATACTTGCCCGATGTGTAGAAACATGGCCTGGGCAGTTTATCACTTTTAATCAAGATAAGTATTTACTGTAGGAGACTCGTCGCGTATTCCTTTCGCGGCACCTTTACCGAAATCCCATATAGATAGGCTGATTAGTTGTTTGAGCGCAATAGATCCTTTTTCCTTGTTTACGGTCACGGCGGCATAAAGCGGCGCTTTACCATCTTTGGCTTTGTCAGATTTAATTGTAAAATAAACGCTGAACGATTTTGAAGTTTTCATAATGAATAAGTTTTCATAATGAATAAAAATTAAGTTTAAATGCTTCATTCGCCCTGATTTAATTAAGATCTCCTGTGTATCGATCAAGCCTCATAAATATGCTGCAAATATCTGATCAGCAATTTGTTAAGCCATTTTCGAACACCTAAGTTAAAAACTATTCAGAGGTGTTCAGTTAGGTGTTCAGAAACCTGGGGTTAGAAAGGGTTGTTGAGGGGATGATAAATGAAAAAACCCTCTAAACAAGCAGTTTAGAGGGTTTTCATGCGCCTTGGGGGCGTCTTTGTGATCCCGCTGGGATTCGAACCCAGGACCCCAACATTAAAAGTGTTATGCTCTACCAGCTGAGCTACGGAATCATCTTTTTAACTTTTTCGGTAGTGTTACCTTTTCGGTTTAAAGTGGTGCAAATATAGGATTAATAGATATACGGCGCAAGCCTAATTTAAATAAATTGTAAAGTTTATAATAAGTGCCTAAAACACACAATTTTAAAATTTAAATATTCCGAGTTTGCCACTGTCGCCGGCCAATAAAATGAGGTTTCCGCGTTTTGCTTTGCGGCAAACGTTATAACTGGTGCTATTAATTTTGATCCATGTTTTGCCGCCGTCGGTTGTTAGGTTAGTGCCCGGGGTGCCGGTAGACAGGAATGTATCGCCCTTTAAATATTCTACACATGACTGGTAACCCGCCGGGCCGATCACCGGAATATTCTTTTTAAACTTTGCACCGGCACCGGGAATAACGTAAGCTACCGAATCGGGAAGTTTATCTTTTGCGTAATTACCACCCACAATAATGGTTTGATGTTTACCAAAGGCAACCGAAAACGCACCACGGCTTGAAACGCCGTTGGTAAGCGGCAACGCTTTATCAACCCAAACCAGGTCCTTAATCGGCGACATAAGCATTCTGCTGTTGCTGCCACCGGTAACAATACCCAAAAAGCCATCGGCGCGCAGGCAGGTACCACTTGCGGCAAATGCAGCCTCGTCTTTTAATGCTACGGGCGCATTTTTAACCGGGTTCCAGCTATCTCCGCCATCTAAAGTTTTCAATAACAGGAATTTGCCATTTATAGGGTCGCCTAAAACAAAACCATGTTTAGCATCAGTAAAATCCATGGCGTCTAAAAAATAGGTAGTGTCGGCCTTTTCAAATTTAGTTTCCCAGTGCAGGCCGCCATTGGTAGTTTTTAAAATATACGCGGGGGAGCCGGATGCAATAACCACAGCCTCTTTATCAGATAATGCCTCGATATCTCTAAAGTCGGCTTTTTCAAAACCTTTTACCTGTTGCCAGGTCCAGTTTGCACCACCATCGGTTGTGATGCCTATGGTGCCTTTTGTACCGCTTACCCAGGCAACCTTGTCGTTCAAAACAGAAAGCCCGCGAAAGCCGGCAGTAGTGCTTTGTTTAACAGGGGTGATAGTTTGGGCTTTTAAATTTGCGCAGAACAAAGTTGTTGCCAACGCTAAAATGATCTTTGATCTCATTATCTTACTCTTTTCCATATTTCGCTTCGGCCTAATAGTGCAATGCCTATAAAGCCGCGTATTTTAAGATTGTCGCCATTTAGCGTCATTTTGCAGCTGTAGGTTTTGCCGTTTTTAGGGTCATAAATACTGCCGTTTTCATAAGCGTTATCTCCATCAAAAACAAAATATTTTAATAGCTCGATGCCCAGTTTCGGCCTCGACTGCAAAGCTTTGTCGGGGTTTTGGTTGTCCAGTTTAGGTTTGCCATCAGCTTCGTTCGGGAATTTCATCCAGGCAAGCTTACCATAGTATTTGTTGCCTTTTTTTAAGATCTGCACCTGGCCTTCGCCGCTTGGGTTTATCCATCGTCCTAATATCGCGTCGGCGTTTTGGGCAGATGCCGCTACCGAATATACTGCCAGGAATAATATTAAATATGCTTTTTTTATCATGAATTTTATAATTGGTATCCGAAGTTACCTTTTGCCTGCGGTTTTACAAAGCGGCGGCTTATTTTTTCATTTATTTTAGCCCCGTTGCGTAAAACAATTATATTTGCAACCTCGTAAATGCCCGGATGGCGAAATTGGTAAACGTTGCGGTCTCAGAAGCCGTTGAGAATTGTCTCTTGAGAGTTCGAGTCTCTCTTCGGGCACATCCGCTTTAGATGTGAGATACGAGATGTGAGATATGAGAAAACCTTATATCTCGCATTTTTTTTGATTGGATGAGTTGGCAACTACATGGCTTTCTCAAATCTAAGTTCTCACATCTCAGATCTTATTTTAATGCCCGGGTGGCGAAATTGGTAGACGCACCATCTTGAGGGGGTGGCATTCGTAAGGATGTACGAGTTCGAATCTCGTTCCGGGCACTATCCTGTTAAATTAACGCTCTGTTGGTTTAAATTTGTTTTTATAATACCATTCCACCACGCAAACGCCGTCGCTCCAGCTTAATTTACCGTCTGCAGTTATTTGGGTAAGTAATACAGATAGCGCGTGCAGGTACACGCTCTTTAGGCCGCCATCCAGTTTTTGGAGTGTGTTTATAGCGCACTTGGTGATCTCTTCCGGGTCTGAAAGATTACCGCATTCGTCCGCGAGTTTCAAATTGCTTAAAATAACCGGCAACCCGCTTCGTAACGACTGCTTTATTTTATCATCGATATCGCCTGGGATAATGGCTGTTAATACATCGGCAATAGGCGAATCAATAAACTTTTTAATATTTTCTGTTAGCATAACAGCAATATGCACTGCCGACTGAATTTCGGACGGGATGCTGTTAAACAATGATTGAATAGTGCCCCATATTTTTGTGAGGAATGATTTGATGCTCATGTTATTGATGTTTTGTAGGTTTAATTTCTTCCATTTCTCGCTGTAGTACCGCAACCTGGCTTTCGAGCACTTTCAAGCGGATCTCGTTGACTCGTGTCTGTGATTGCTGATCGAGCTTTACTTCGTTGATGTCGCCTTTCAACTCAAAATAGGTGGTCATTACCGAGGCGACGATACTGGCGGTGCTGATAATAGTGACCACGATATTCTTGATTGTTATGCCTTTGAGTTGGCGATGTTCTATAGACGTCATTCGGATAGGAATAATGCGCGCTCCTGTTCGCGCCGTTGGGTAAGGGTTTTAGAAACCACTTTTTTACCCGTATGCGGGTCGGTTATTTTATTCCATACCAGGAACTGGTCGGCAGCGCCGCGGTAATCGCCTGCATTTAGTTTTTTGAATAAGGTGGATGACCTTACCGCACCGGTGCCTACATTGTATATGAATGAAACCAAGGCATCAAACTGATCCTGGGACAAATGCACTGATGCACCCTTGTTTACCGCATTAACGTAATTAGTTAGGGTGCTTTTTAACAAGGTTTCGGTTTGCGCTTCATTTGCAAGTTTATCGCCGGGTTTAACAGGCTTGCCGTCGTTATACATGGTAGAGCCATAGCCAATTGTCCATACGCCCGCTATGTCCTGGTAAGCGTTTAGGCGCAGGCCTTCAAAGTTTTTTATGACGGCTATGCCGCGCTTACTTAATATCATTATCGGTTTTTGTATTTAATGGTTGGTATTGTTTTACTGCGAATTGGGCAATGATGGTTATGGTACTGCCTGCAGAAATAAGTATTGTGGTAAGTTTGGCGGAGATGCCCGCCACCTGGCCAAGCGAAGTGCCTAAGCTAACCAGGCCGATACCAAATAATTGTGCGCGTTTGAAAAATGCAGGCGTATCGCTGCGCACGCGCTGCCAAAGGGTTAGTTTGTTTTGCATGAGGAAGATGAGATTGAAAAATTGAATGAAGAAATTGCTTAGCGCTATTTTAACTGAGACTTTAATGGATTCGATCTAAATAGCCTGCTAAATTTAATTGATGGCTTTTCGATGAGTAGATAGAAAATATAGGAGGCAAGGATGCTTCCTGAAAAGGTGATAAATAGTAAATAACCGCTACTTGCAATATGTTTTTGGGCAATTCTAACGACCAGAATAGATATTGGCACATGTATCAAATAGAGGGAATATGATATATTACCTATAAATAAAACAGGTTTTAGGGAAAATTCCGGTTTATAGAATAGTAAAAATAGGGCTGCTATTATTGGCACCGCTCCTGATTTTATTGAGACGGATTGCATCACATAAAATGAAAATACAAATAGAGCAGCCAATGTAATTTTGAGATTCAATCTTTTTGTAAAGCCTAAAAAAACTATGAAGCCTATAGTAAAGTCGTAAAGGTTTGTAATTATAATTCCTCTAAAGTTGGCTTTCAACAAAATACATATAACCGAAGGAATAATAACCGCGGATAATGCATACAACGGTTTTAAACGCATTAGAAACGGGTATGCCAGCCCGATCAGGATGTAATATTGAAACTCTATTGATAATGTCCAGTAAACGTCACTATACCAATGCGCATCGCTAATAAAAGGTACTAAATATGTTAGGTGTAGTAAAACAGATTTAGCGTTAAGAGCGATTAAAGGTTGCAACCCGATTAGAAAAACTAAAATTATGCTCGCCCAATATGGTGGATCAATTCTAATAATACGACCTGTTAAAAAGCTAAAAAAATCTTTAATTAAATAAACCTTTTTATATAACGAATAGGGCAATATAAAGCCGGAAATCACAAAGAATATAGCTACTCCAGACTGGCCCTCATTTATTAAAGCTTGTAAGATTCCGGTTGTATGAAAGCCAGAAATCATCGCCAAGTGGATAAGACAAACTAATAAAGCAGCAATTGCCCTCAACGTAACTATGCTTTCTAACCTCTCGTTTATTATCATATAATTTCTGAAAATACAATTTTTAATTAAAACGGTTGTAGGGAATAAGTAGATGATGCAGAGTTTGTGTCCATATTAATGGGTAAGCCATGATTATTATTTCCACTAAAATCCCTCATTCCCAGCCTTATGTCACTACCATCTTGCAGACTTGAAAAGTCTAACAATTCAAATGTTTCAAACTTGTACCAAATTAATAAATTTTCGGTGGTTGTGGGGTTTGCGCCCATTCCATTATTGTAGTTTGTAACGACCTCATTTAATGGTAATACTTTATTGTAAACCCTAAATTCATCTATAGGATATATATTTACCTCGCTTCTCGAGTATTCGATGTTAACTGTAAAATCGTTAACAGGATAAGATGGTATTTGACTTGTAAAAGATGCAAGATCTCCTAAACGATAACCTATTGGATCAGCATTTTGTATTAAACCAGATTTGCCGTTATCTAAATCGAAATATTTCAATAAATGCTTTGTCCCTGAAGTTGGGTAGCCAAATTCATTCCAATCCCTTGCATCCATGTTAAACCTTGAATTACCTCCAATAATGCCCGTCCAATGCATCCCTGCAAGCGTGTAATTAAATACAGATGCGGCTTTACACCATATCTCAAATGTGATGGATGTGTTGATGTATTTACCCAGCATACCTGGCACCAAAAAATACATAGCTGTCCCGTTAGGCTTTAACCCATTATCAAACCCAAATGCTGCTGGTAATGCCCTTCCAAAACCTTTACCTTTTGAACCCCTTATTTTAGGATTTAATCCATTTCTGCTTGCCATATTATGCTGCGTATGAGCCGCCGCTTGTTGTTACTGTAATTGTTTCGCCGCTTGTTAATCCACTCAATAATTTCATTTCCAAATTCATATTGAAATTAAGGTCGATAAAAGGGTTACCATCGCTGTCTATTTGCAACCAGGGCAGGTTGCCCCTGTTTAACCCCGAAACTATAGGCACAGAGCCATTGGTACCTGCGCCAGCCGGGATAGTAATGGTACCCATTGGTGCTATCTCCCCGCTTATTAAATTATGTAACTGCATAATCATGTATTTTTGTGAGGCAGATGTGCTGCTAATCGCCAAAAAATTTATCCTGCTGGCAGGATCTGCAGGCGCATAGGTTTGTTTTGCCGTAGTGCCGTCGGCATTGGTAAAAGAGATAGGGCGCACGCCAATTCCCTTCGTAAATGCAACTATTTCGTTATAAGATGCCATAATTATCTATAATTTGATTTTTTAAAAATTTTAAGAATTACACTTTCCTGGTTAACCGTGCCAATTTTTGTGCTCACTTCATTAATAGCCTCAACAAGGCTATTTGTAGCATCAGTAGATAATTGAGATTTATCCCCAACAACATCAATAAATTGTGAAGTTGTTACATAAGTAGCACCTGGTGCTACAGTAACTTCATTTCCTGATGGTGTAACCAATACAAATCCAATCTCCACGCAATTGGTCGGTAATGAGGGTTTAACAGGATTTGTGGCCGCTACGCCGGTAAGTAATACAACCGTGTTTATGGTTGTAGCATATATCAGGTCGATCCGGTTATTTGTTTCATTTGCCACGGTAATGGCCAGGTCAGTGGCAGATAATGTTTGATAAATTTTATCTGCAATTCTCCAGCTCCCCGGGGCGGCGTTAATGTTCTCTTCGGTAACTGATAATAATAACCCGCTGACTATTCCATCAGGTGCATGCACCCCACCTCCGCCTGTCATCTCCACCCACTCCGTATCATAATTTCCATCACTTACCTTAGCCAAAACCTGCCCGGCGGTACCTCCGGTCGGGACGCCTTCACCGTTGAGGCCGTTAGTTCCATTGGCGCCGTTTGCTCCCGGATCACCTTGCGGTCCGGTTTCGCCTTGTTCGCCGTTTATGCCAACTATTGTTATGCCCGCCGGCCAAACGCCGTTTGTTTTAGGGCCGAAAAGCTGAAAGGAATTGGTGTTGATATAAAAATCGCCGTTGGTACCGGTTAATAGGTTTGAAGGGTTTGAGGTGCCGCTTAAAATGGTGCGGCCATTTGCACCGGTATCGCCCTTGTCGCCTTTTTCACCCCTTGCGCCCGGGGGGCCTGTCTGCATCGAGAATACCTGTGCCCATGTGCCTGCATTTTTACGGTAAAATATACCGGTATTGGTGTTGATATAGGTGTCGTTAGTGTTGCCGATGCCTGGGCCGGGTATGCCCGAATTATATAAAACAGTTCCGTCCTTTTCGGCATCGGTGGAGGGCAAGGTGTATTTTACCTGCCAACTGCCCGATGCTTTCTGGGCGAACGAGCCTGCGGAGGTATTGATGAATAGGTCGCCGTTTTTGCCAATGCTGTTTTGCGGTAAGGCGCTGCCAAATGATACCGTTGCACCGCTGTTGATCCCCGAGTTGATAAAGGTTAAAAGCGCGTCGAAATTAAACTGGTAGTCGGTGCCGTTGTGCACCACTACAGATGTATCTGCGGCGGTAACGGCGCCGAGTATGGGGAGTTCGCTTATTTTTTTGTCTGCTGCCATTAGTTTAAAAATTCGGTGATCAAATGGTTGGTGTTAAAATTATCCGCAGGAAAATTGAAGTCGGTTTTATCTACCGACCGGATGCGCGGGCCGGACTGCCTGCTGCTTTTGTTTTTTTGATTGTAATGCCACACCGGGAAATTCTGCTTTTGATCTGTTAAGAAGCGTTCCGTTTCGTTTGCGTAGGCATTGGCCGTGCTGCGTTGCTGCTCTACCAGTTTTACAATATCTTTTGCAGGCAGGGCATCCGCATTATCGTAACGTTTGGTTATCGGTCCGGTAGCGGTGTAATGCACCGAATCTGCTTCAATAAAGCGGGCAAATGCAAAATAGGCAAGTACAGGTTGTAAGCCCTGGTATAAAACAATGTGGCCGTCATCGTCCAGGTATTCGCAGCCGTTAAGCAGGTCTTTGTAATGCTGCGGGGCGTCGTCTTTAAGGTTGCCTTCGGTATCCAGCTGCTTAATGAGGTCATAATAAAGTATGTAACCTAAAAAAGGTTTCAAGTCAAGCTCCTGCGCTTTTTGGATGAACACTTTTATGCGCTCGGTTTTTACATTCGCGGCGATATCCTGGTATCGCTGCAATGTTTCGGGGGTGATTAAATTTAACATGCAATGGTCCTCCTGTCCCCGCCAGCCGGCGGAGATTTTTTTAAATTCTTGATGATCTTATTTTGTAAATTATTTCGCCGGCTGGCGTGTTAAGCACACATGGCCTCAGCTTCGGCTTGTTTAAAGCCGTAGGCGTATACCAGTGTTGCTATCTTGGTTTCAACGGCAATTACCGACTGCAGCAGCTGGTTGATGGCAGCCCCGGCCTTAATACCTATCACGTCATCGGCAATGGTTGCCGGTACCGGTATAATACTCCAGTTTGCAGAAGGATTGATACGGGTACAAAAATGACCGAACAATTCTTCCAGCGTTTCGCTTAGCTCCAGCCTGTCGGCAGCGGTATTATCGTTAAACTCGCGGATGGCTTCCTTTTTTTCGCCGCCATTGCTTAGCCCCGATGATTTCTCGGCGTTGATCAGTTCCTTGGGCACCGAGAAGCCTTTAACGATGCGGGCCTCTACCGACCTTTCCGTTGTTTCAAAAAGCTTATCGTTGTTCTGGATAGCATAGGGTTGAAACTCCGGTTTGGAACTCTCGTCCTCATATTCGATCACTATGATCTTTTGAGCGCTTTTGGCCCCCTGGAAACTGCCCAGGTCTTTTTCTAACTGCGAAGGCGTGTTAGCTTTGCCGTTATCTGTACTGTTCTCCGCTTCTTCGCGGCGCGACTGCATGAACAGCATGGTTGAGGGAAGGAAGCCTGTAGTAACCTCGCGGTTGTTAAAGATCTTGATGCCGGCCTCGGTCTCAAAATCCTCCCAAACAGAATCTGCTTCTATCAGCGGGTAATCATCCACCTCGGGGTTAAAGTAAAGTAGCTGGCCCTTGTATTTATCCCATCCACCGGCAATTTTAACCTGCTGTTTAATGGCTTTTTCGTCAGGATCGTACTTGTCCAGAAAGTTGATTTTGCTGCGCATGATGTTCTTCCAGGTCTTTCTTCCCCAATCGTTATATATGGCAAACTTGCCCGCGGTTTCGGCGTTGTCGGTATCGCCCATGCGGATGTCCTCGAACTTTACATAATTTACCGATGCTATCTTAAAATTGGCGTTATAGTTAACATGGATGCCAAACCCGCGGAATAACGCTTTATCTGACGCGATGGCTTTTAACAGTTTGGCTATGGTTAAGCCCTTGTTGTTGATGATCTGTTTGCCCAGCAACGGTTCTTCGAAACTATTACCGGTAATGAATTTGGCCCGCTTATTCCAGCAATCTTTAGCGGTGTGCGATTGGCCAACCAGCTCCAGCATCCGCTGCGGATAGGCGTTATCCATATCGTAATTTAAGATGCCGAAGGTTTGGTTGGGCCTTACCAGTATTCGCCGTTCAATTTGTGGTAAGTAGGTTTTCATAGTTATTGAATTTCACTGATTTTGGATGATTCCACCGATTTTGATATTCGCTTTCTTTTGGCTTTAGCGTTAGGCTTTTCTTCTTCCGGACTTTCCGACTTACCGTCTTCCGGGCTTTGGGCAAACAGCCCCGCTATGTGCGGATACCTTTGCAGGTACCATTCGGCTTCTTCATCCGTAAGGGTATCGTTACTGTGTACCGCCGCCGAGTTTGGTGCGAACTGGTGGACGCCCGGTTTTAAAATATATTTTTTCATAAGCCTCTCCTAAACGGCGCAGCCCTCATGAACACCATGAGAAACAAACGCCTTTTGAATAATCCTCCCCGGTAGGAAGGACTTTTTTATAATTAAATGTGATTTAATTCTCTCCGCTAACCAGCGGAGGAGACAAAGAGGGGGCTTACGCTACCAACTCTTCCAGCGCAGCTATGGTGCTTGCGTAGGTAGCCGTGCCACTTGTAGGGGCGATAGACACCGCGCGTGGTGGGTAAGGCTCTTTCAGCTTATCGGGGTTGGTTAATTTGATCTTGTAACCGCCGTCTAAAGTTTCGTCGGCTGCGTTGCGCTCTGCTTCGGTTACGATAAGGCCGTTTACCGCGCCAAATAATTCTATGGCCGAGTCGCTGTCTTTATAGTTGTTTACCGAGATGGCACGTACACGGCCGTAACCCATGGCCATCAGCTGCGCTTTAACATCGGTAGATAAACCGGCTATGTTAAAGTCGATCTCCTCGGTGTAGCGCGGGCCAACCTGGGTTTTGGCCAGCTTGCTAATGGTGTTAAAGCTGTTGTTGGTGCCTTCAAATTTGTAAACCTTGGCAGTGCCTACAGCGGTGATATCTTTGATGATCAGCGGATTTAAGGTGTCATAAGTCAGCACAAAATCGTCCTGGTTAAAAATGTATACCACATCTTCGATACCTGAAGTAATTGGCCCCGATGTGCCCAGGCTAAAGCCCGCGTTTATTTTATTGTAAATTGACATGTTTATTTATTTAAGCCCCCTCTAAATCTTCCCCGGTAGGGAAACTTAAAAAGGATAGTTTATTAAGTGAAAGGTTATTAAAGCCCTTCCGCTTACCAGCGGAGAGGGTTTGGGTGGGCTGCACTACGCGCCCAGGTAAAACAGCTCGTTAGCGAATTTGAAGTTTACTGCGGCCTTCATTCGGGCTTTCATGCGCACCACATTATCGTTGGTGTAGGGCTTCATGTAAACGGTTGATAGCTCTGAAGCATCGCCCAAAAGATCCACACCCAGGAACAGGTTTGACGAGCGTGCACCTAAAATAGTATTGGCCTGCCAGTGGTTCATCAACTGCAGTGGTACGCCCAGGTAATCCATTTTCTTAGGGTCGGTAAAGGCATTCAGTACATTTACTGCCTTATCTGCCTGTGCCTGTGCATAGGCGTAACCCACGTGTAACGGGATCTGCAGGTTAAAATCTTCCTGGCTGCGATCTGCAGGGTCCAACTGGGCATAGATGCCGGTTAGTACGCCTAAAACATTGCTCGCGTTAATGTAACTTACAGTTGCCGCGGTTGCTGAGCCGCTGAAGGTGGCCGCCTTGCGGGTGTTCACTTCGTTGTAGTTGCGCACCAACTTAAATGTAGTTGCACCTGCTACCTGGATAAAGTAAGACTGACCCTGCACATCTACACCACCACCACCGTTTGTAGTGTCTTTACTCATGCCGGTTACATTAGTGATGGTCACCACATCGCCGTCTCTTAAAGTGGCGGTGCTGTTTACGGTTACTACTCCCAAACCGCTGATGGCGGTCGCTGCCATGGAAGTTTCTGATTTACCCAGGCCAACTTTGTACACGCCGCTTGCTGCCGCGATGGATGGCAATAAACCCGTAAACGGTGCGGTGAATGCTGCTTCTTTGGTGGAACCCTTACCCAGCCAGTACAAGCGCTCGTTAGCAATTTGTATTTTGGTTAAGTAACGCTGTACCATAAAGTCGCTTAGGTCAACCACGCCTTCGTAATCAAGAAAAGCGCCGGGTTTTAGTTGCTGGCTCTCCCATGATTGTACCAGTTTGTCCCATTGTTCCTGTTTCATAAACTCGTAAACTACCGGGTCTAAGTAGCTTTCGGTTTGTGTGGCGGTAGTGCCCTGGTCGGCAAAGATGCCCGATGGATTTTGCAGCACCACATCATCGTCCACATCAAGGATGATCTTGCGTTGTTTAACGTCGTTAATAACGGTTAACAGGCCACGCTTTACGGAGTCGGCCTCCAGCAGCGTACTTGCCATAAATCCCGCCAGCGCTTCGCCGGCATAGGTGTTGTTTGTAAATGTAAATTGAGCCATTTGTTTTTGTTAGAATGTTTTAAAGTTGATTTCTTAAATAGTGATTGTACGTTTGCCCGACAGAAAGTGTGTAAGTGCTAACCTTACAACATTTCAACCTTTTAACTTTACAACACGCTACTTCCCACCGCTCTTTTCACCGCGTTTTGGGCCAGGGGGCTTTGAGGTGCAAAGAAGGGTTGGGTTTCGGTTTTGGCCTTGCTGCTGCGTTTGCTTCCTTCGGGGGTGAAGTCGCTTTTTATTTCGTTCTTCACTTCTTCGCGGGTTTTGCTGAGGCGGCTTTGAGCTTCTTCAAGCGCTGCTTTAGCCTCATTCAATAAAGCGTTTTGGGCGTGTAAGCGGGCTTTAACTTCTTGCAGGCGGTTTTGTACTTCGCTGGGTTTTACGGGCAATTTAAATTTTGCTGCCGGCGCGCTTTCTTCGTCCTCATCATCCACCGCAACCGGCGTTAGCTTTTCTATCCGGCCTTGCTTAACGGCTAATTGCTCGCCATCGGCGGTGGTGTAAGTATCGGTAACGGCGGGGGTGGTAAGGTCTTCGTCCTGATAAACCTCGGCCCCTTCAGATAGTTCGCCGCTGTGGTGCAGCGTGCCTTTGTCTGTAATGGTTTGTTTGTTTACCACGCGCTTAAAAAAGTTCATGATCTTGTCTAAAACCGTGGTAGTCCGTTCAATGAGTTCTCTGTTGTCTGTGTTCATAGTTGTTTTTTGGGTTAAGATCTTGTTAATGCAACGCTGGTAAACCGCGGGCGCCGTATCGGTATATTTTTTGATGAGTGCGCTGTTGATGATGGTTTCGCTGTAATCTTCAATGGCGTCTACAAAGCCCAGGTTCAGGGCCTGGTCGGCAGTCATCCAGGTGACGGAGTTGATCAAACTATTAACGGTAACCCCGTCCAACCCGGACTTGTCCATGTAGATCTGCGCCAGGCGCGATTGCACTACATTTAACATCTGCACATCTTTTAAAAGTTCATCGGCATTGCCGCCGCTGCCTACCATAGGTTTGTGGATCATGAGCAGGGCATATTTGCTCATCACTATTTTGCCGCCTGCCATGGCTACTACCGACGCTGCCGACGCCGCAAGGGCATCTATATGGGTGGTAACGTTGCCCGGGTACTTTTTCAGTAAGTCGTAAATGGCTATGGCATCAAAGGCCGAACCACCTACTGAACTGATGTGTACCGCAACATCGGCGCCGGCAGCTGCATCTAATTGTGATTTTACATAGGCGGACGACAGGCTCCCCGAGCCTATGCAATCCGTTTCGGTATCGTATAGGTATATTTTCATAGTTTGTTAGTTTTAGTCGGGAGTTGGGATGTCCGAAAGTCCGTAAGGCTAATTGTGTTTGCTTGTTGGTTTTAAATTCCGTTTGGCATATTTTAAACCGTTTGTCATGGTGAGCCCGTCGAACCATTGGTCGCTTTGCTAAGTCTTCGACAAGCTCAGACTGGCATTGCAATGGGTGCCGTTTGGCATACATCAAAGGTCGGGATAATTTGTTTTAGTTGTGGTGACAGTAGCGTGTCAGTGGGGCGGTCTGAACTCGAATTACACGAATTTTTGAATTGTGAAATTCATTTTGATAATTCTTTAATTCCACAAATTCCGGTTCAGACGATTGAACTATACAAATATCGGGACTATTATTGATGGCGATGGTGACACAGGTTTGTCAGTAAGCTATTTTCTTCGCACTTCGCACCAAAATCCCCGCACCTTATCACACCGTAAAACAATTCATCGCCCGCCATATGGTGCGCTCGTCTTTATCGAATTTTACTTCGGCTTCCAGCACGGCCTGGTTTTTGGTGATGCCGCGGGTTTGTAGCTGGGCGTTTACCCAAAGGTAGATCTCGCGGTAGGTGAATACCTTGGTGTTAATTAAACCGGCTTTATACATGGCCGTAAGAATGCCCTCGTCGAAAAGTGTGTTTGCTGTTTGGATGTTCATTGAAGTTAGTGAGTAGTTGATTATGAGAGTGGTGAGTGGTTGCTAAAAGCTTTTACCTTTCACCTTACAGGTTTACCCTATTCACCGTTTGCGCCAGTATGTTTTGCTGGTTGTTAACATCTTTCACGTCTACATAAATAGGGGGGAAGTTGTTGATCATCTGGTAGGCCAGGGTGTTGGCCATATCTTTCATGTCGTTAACGGGTTGGTTGTAGTAACGGTTGGCATTGCCACCATCGGTAAATATACCGCCTATTGCGTAGCCGCTGCCGGTATTTGGTGCCGAAAAATCCCTGCCGCCGTGTGCAACATTGATGGCACTTACCAGGTTACGCGCCCATGGGTTGCGCATCGCTTCGGATACCACCACCGCCTCGCCGCTGCGCAGGTAGGCGTTTGTATTGTCGGTACGGCTGTAGCCGGGCAACAAGGCTCCTCGACCATCGGATATGTATTGACCGCCAACAGCAAAGCCAGGCTTTTGCTTAGCAATTTCGGCTATTGACATGGCACCCTGGCCCGCCATAAAAGCGGCTTGTGCTATACCCAAGGCCTGCCCAATAAAGGGTATCCCCGAGTAAGCCTTAAGTGATTCTAAAACCGCTCTTTTTGTGCTGATGATAACATCGGCTATAGATGTAGCTTTTTTTGCCAAAAATGCTGCCTTATATATCGCAGAATCTTTTTTACTGTTTTTTAATACAGAATCGATATACTTATCGCCTGCATGCATTTTTGAGGCTATCAGCTCATCATTTATTTTTATCCTTTGTTTGGCCGTATCCTTTTCATGCTTTGTTATGCTATCGTTATCTTTTTTAGCTTCTACTTCGGCAGTAGGTGAGTTAATTTCATTTGTCTTCTTTTGTTGCCCGTCCGTTACATTCGTTCTGATTTGTTTTGATGCATCAAGTATTTGTTGCTCTAATTTTATAGATTCTTCCAGGATCTTTATTTCCTCGGCCTTGCCTTTCTTTTTAAGTTCTATTATCGCGGCCTGCTGCTGGGCCATCTTTTCACTAATTTTTTTATCTTCAGCATCAATAGTATCTAATTTATCTTTTGTATCGAGGGCAAGCTGAGCTACCGCCTTTTGTTTAACATCGGTTAAATTATCAATGGTCATTTGTTGTAACTGGTGAAGATATTCATCGAGCTTTGCCTTGTCTTCGGCCTGGAATTTTTTGTTAATGGCAGCAAATGCTTCTGCTTTATCTTTTTCGATCTTAACTAACTTATCTGCCGAATTTTTATACTTTTTTTCGAGGGTACTAAAATGTGCTTCGGTATCAGTTACCTCTTTGGCATACTCTTTAAAAATAGCCTCGCTCATACGGGCCATATCCGCAATATGGTCGCTATTTGCCTGTTTTCGTTTTTCTTCGGCTACAGTTCTTTTCGTATCAGCAACTTCTTTTTCTTGTTCCCTTTTCTTAGCTAAATCATCAGCGGCTTTTTTGGCTTTGGCCATTTTCTCTTCGGCTGCGGTGCCCTCCTCGTAAGTTTTTACAATCACTTTTTTAGTGTCGTTGTACGCCTTTTTAATTTTATCAGTGCCGTTAGTTACGCCTGTAACACTTTGTATCAATCCATCACCAATCTTTTTAAAATCAAGGTGGATAATGCCATCCAATATAACGCCAATTGCTTTGAGCCTGTTTAAAAAATTGTTTCTCAAAAAGTTCCCAATTTTTTCAAGGCTTTGCATAGGATGGCTAAAAGCGTTTACCATAATTTCGCCCATACCGGCAAACCCATTTTTTACCGCTGTTACTACTTTTTCGACAACAGCCATTGCACCATGCAGTTTTTTTAGCCCTTCGGTGTTAGTTGTGAAGTATTCTACAAGTGATTGTAGTACCAGTACCAATAAACCAAAACCGGTAGTTTTAATAGCGCTGCCAACACTTTTAAACCCGGTTTGTATGGCAGATAAGCCTGTTTTCATGGCGTTAAAACCGGCTGCGGCATCATCTAAAGTTGTAGCAAATTGAGGGTTCTCTTCAACATATTTAGCGGTGCTTGTTTTTAAAGTTTCGAAAGAAGACGATAATGCAGCTACCGACTTTTCGTGTGCATCAAAAATTCCCCTGCTTTTCTCCAGTTTTTTTCCCTGATCACCTACTGTTTTGCTTAGTAACGCAATTTGGCCGTTTAGTTTAGATGCACCTGCTGCATGATCTCCCTGCGAACTTGTTAAAGCCACATATCGGTCTTTTAAAGATTCTAATAAGGCTTTGTTTTTTTCTAACGAACCTTTACCCATGTCAAGCATTTTGATGTTTTTATCAATTTGCTCATTGTTGCTTTTCAACGCAGCTTCTGCTTTTCTTAAAATTACGGCGTTATCCTGGTAAGCTCTCGAAAATTTCTCGGAACCGGAAGCCATTTTTTCCTGTGTGGCGCGTAGCTTTTTTAAAGACGCTTCCAACTCGATATTTGCATCTTTTAACTTTTCGGTGTCGGCCAGGATCCCTGAAATATTTAAATCGTTCTTCATATGTTTGTTATGCTATTTGGCATATTTTGTTTTAAATAATAAGCCCGATTAGGGCTTATTATTTATTAGATATTAGTTTTGTGTTTTTTTCTTTTAGCGCTCTTTTTTACTACAGCAGGTTTTCACTTAATTTAATTGCCGAATCTGGTTCAGCTTTAGGCGACACAATAGGATTAGCAGTTTTATATTTTGTTAACGCTGTGGGTGCTTCCAACCTAATATCATATGGCCGTAAGTAGTAAAGATCATTTGCCGAAATGTAACCCCTTGGGATCTTTGAAGTATAATACGGGGCAATAAGTTTTGTATTTGGTTTAACCACATACCATTTTTCTTCTGAGCCACCGTCTGACATAGCAATTGTATTATCTTTAGATACAAACAACGCTACAGAGGCATCATTATATTTAAACATACTGTCTCTTGGTACACATGTTCCGCCAAACTCAATCATTATCGCTTTTTTTAACGACGTATCAAGCTGGGCGGCCATTTTCCGTTTATCAGCAAGTGATATCTTCATCGTGTCAATGTCGGCCGTAGTAATTGGGCGGATCAATTTTTGAAATCGGAAAGAAACTTGTTTAGCTGTATCAGTAATGAAAAGATCATCAACATAAAGCGCATCACCGGGCTTAACCTTTCCCCAAGAGAGGTTTGTATCATGATTTTGCGTTGTTATCACTATAACAGCTATAGCAATAAAAAGAGCCGCTACGCCAATAGCACCACAACCATAACTGCGTTTTCTAAGATCCCAAATGCCATTGTCTTTTTCCCATTCAATTTCTACAAGCGGGTCTTTCAAGCTTTTATCTCCAAATAAACCCATATAACTGTGTGAAACTTAAATTATTTTTTTGTTAGCAAGCAAATAAACATTTTATATAAGGCGTCTTCATCATCCGGACTCTCATCGTCGATGTATAATTTGTATGTCTCTATTGGTGAGGTTTTTAAGAGGGTTATATCTGCAGGCGTTAAAGTGAATATAGCAGAACGCAGGTAACCCGAGCCCTCATCTACGGTAGATGTAACTTTTACAGCAGGCTTATTTATTTTTTTACCATTTTTTAGGAGGATAGTTACCCCTTCTTTAGTAGCACGAGGCGGATCTCTCCGGGTACTTAGATATAATGTATAGGATGGCACGCCGTTTTGGATCCTTTTACTGAAGGAACAATTAAAGGACCTTCCGCCACCGTCTAAAGGCGTATTAAACTCTTTGGCTTTATCTACCTTATTGTACTCGTAGGTAATACCGGCACAAGGGACATTTTTTATGGCTTCAAACTCTTTATTGTCTGCAGCTGCGGCAGCGTTTTCTTTAGTTAAATCTTCAACGCATTTTATACTCTTATAAGTAGGAAGTATAAAGAAGCTGCTGCGTTCAAATACGTAATATACAGGGCCGGTTTTAGCGCTATTTAACAGTAAGTAGTTCAAATGATCGTCTACGGCTGCTTTCTCGCAAACAAAAACTACGTTTTTTAACGAATCATATGAGGATGCCCTAAACATCTTAGGATCTTTGTATATGATATTGTTTTCTACGTTCTTACTTGAGAAGTTATTAAAATCTGTAAAAAATTTTGAATCTTTTTTATAATCCTTTACAAAGTTTTCCACGCCACTGCTACTAAAACCCGAAACCGAGAGTGCTGAAGTATCGAGTATAAAATGTTTGTTTACAAAATATTCCGGCGTACCATATTTGGGTTTAGCCTGGCCAAAAACATTTAGGCAAGAAATAACAAGTGTTGCAATAAGTAGGTTTATTTTCATAAAAATGCTAATTTTTTTGGTAAATATAATTATCAGCTTTATTAATAGCAACATTGTTTACAAATATTTTTTAGTAGCCGTAGGTTCAAGATCTCAACAATATTTTAGGTATTGAAATCTTATCTAAAACCTAATTTATCGTAGAAGGTATCATCTTTTTCTTAATTAATTACCCTAATTTAATTAGCTCTACCTTTACCGGCCGGCCTTTGCGCCAGCTGTCAATTTTGTTAATGTAGTAGTAGGCGCCATCCTGCTCCAGGTAAACGGGGATCAGCAGGTCAAGCTCCAGTATGTCGCGTGGGGTAAGCATAAAAAAGCGTTCAACCTTTTTGGTTTGCTGTAATATTTTTTCCAGCTCGGGGTAATATTCTATGCGCAGGTTTTCCCATAGCAGGCTGTCGGTTTGGCCCGGCTTGTAAAAGTACGGTACAGCTATAGTATCGTTATTTACTATGTTGGTTGTGCCATCGGTAAAGGTTACCTGTTTGCTTAGGTTAAGCAGGTTTAACTTTTGATCTATAAGCAGCCGGGGCTGTGTGCCGATGTTAAAATCAATGGCGTTTATATCGCTCGTGGTATCAACCTTTAGGATCTGGGCTATGCTGCCGCCAATGTAGGGGCGGTTAAGGGTAGGGGCAAACCGGCTCTCGAAAAGGTTGCCGGTTGCCGGCAGGGTTTTATCGGCCACGGTTATTTGCGCGTTGCCAAAGGCCTTGGGCAGTATAGCTTCATCCACCTTATATTCCATGGTGTTCATTTGCGCGTAGCCCCCCAGCTGGAAGGCTACGGTTTTGCCTTGGTCCAGGCATTTGGCTGTCCAGTTTTTGGCCGCCGGGATGTTGTTCACAATATCTCTGAACGAGGCGAAGGTAACCATGCGGTTTGTATTATCGGTTTGGCAGATGATACCGAAACGCTGCAGCGTATCTTTAAGGAGGTCTTTTTGGGTGATGTCGGGGAAGATACGCTCGCACTGCACCTGCTGTTTGTAAAGTACATTTATGTCCTTAGATTTAATGATGAGCGATGAGCCGCTGTAAAGCGTAAAGTTAGCATGGGTGTTACCAAAAAACTCGTACTCCACGCTTACCTCGTCGCCAAAGGTAAGTTCAACATCTGCCGCCATGTTGCGGGGTTCAAAATCATGCCAGCCATAAATATTACCGCCGTTTCCTTTTTCCCTGTCGCGCGTGTCCCATACCGAAAAATCGTAATTTGTTTCGTTTGCGCTTACGGTACCGAACGCTGTTTTAACCGCAATGCGGATAACTACATATGCCGGGTAACCCGTAACCCGGCCGTATAACCTAAATTTTTGGAATCTTACCTCCACATTAACCGTGGTTATTTGTTTAGCACGGTAAACGTACCCGTTAAACTGGCTGTGCTGGTCGGTGGTGGTGTCGGTAAAGGGTAGCACACCACGGTTATCGGCCACGTTATTGTGGTTAATAACCCGGGTGCTGCCCACAAAGGCGGTAATGCCATACTCATCCGGTTTGTTTTGGGTATTGCCGCCGTGTTCAAAATTATCGTTAGCAAACTGTACTATCAGCTTATCATACAAAGGCTGCTTAAGTAAAAACGAATGGGGGTTAATGCGGTACCCAGCGCTTTTTACAAAAAGATCTATAGCGGTTTTCAGGAAAAAGCCGGGGCGCAGGTAGCGCACATCAACTTGCGGGTTGTTGCTAAAATCGGGCGCTATACGGCCATAATCAACCACCGGCCATATCCACCCCGATGTATTGCTTTGCGATGCAACTACTGTTGCTAAGTCCCAGGTATGGTCAAACGGGGTAAAAAGGCCTTGTTTGCCAATGGTGGTGGTGCTATCGCCCATGTCGTAGATCTTAACATCCAGGCTGTCAAAAAAATCAACGTTGCCGCTAAGTACGGTAATGGCCGCGCTATCCTGTTCAATGTTGTTTAAAATAGCAAGCCCGCTGGGTACTATCTCCAGCCCGTCCTGTATTATTTTGGCCTGGTAATTATTATAAGGCAGGGCGGTGGTAAAGGCCACATCATCCGGGAAACCCAATATTTGGCGGTTGCGCTGTGTAAGCGGAAGTTTAAATTGGTTGCTGGTATTGCCCTGCTGGTTTTTTACTTCGGCCAGGTTGTTGATCTGGAAGGTGAGGGCAACGGGGCTATCGTCTGCCAGGTCAACCAATTCGTCGTTTAGGTATAGTTGTAGTTGGTTCATGGTTTTTTTTTATATTATCTTCGCGAAAACCTTATCATGAAAAAAATTTACGCTTTACTATTTGTTACCCTATTGGGATTAAGTTTTTACGCTTGTAAAAAAGATACTCCCGCAGAACCTACCAACAAAATTACCGGTGAATGGAAAATTAATAACCGCGTTTTCGAATTTTACGCGGGTGGGAAACTCATTGATACCCAAACTGAAAATAACAGCGGTAATAACACGGAATATGTAATTTTAAATGAAGATGGTACTGGTAGTTTTAAGAAAAACGGTGAAACGAATGTTAAATTCGCATATACCGTTTCAGACGCTACAATAAGCTTTACCCATGTGACTAGTTTTTACAACAACCAATGGTATGATGGGTCGGATTTTAAGTATACGAACCTCAAATTGGGCACTGCTGAATTATATTATTCTACAGAAGGCCCGGTATCCAGCCCGGCTCCATATGACAAGTATGTTACCCGCGTGCATTTGATAAAATAAATGACCCGGGAGAATACACGGATTGTTATACAGGTTTTAGTCTGATAAGTCCGAAATCGAACATCACAAATCCGAATTAATTACTGCGCCTGTATATTAATAGCCGGCAAATTAAAGGTTAAGCTAAACGGCGCCTGGCCGTTGCGGGTTTCGTATTCGCTGTAGGTGGCGGTATTTATGACGATGGTTTGCCATTTTACCGGGTTTTTGTTCACCAGCATTTGCACCTTGGGCGAGTACTTGATGGCTTGCAGGCCTTTTATATCTGCAACGCCCAGGTCCTCGGCCATTACCTTTATTTTTTGGCCCGCCGTTTTGCTGATCACTTCCTCAATGCTGTCCTGGTGTTCCCAATCGCTTACGTAGTTTTTGATGATCACGGCGTTTTGCACATCAAGGCTAACTTCCTGGTTGTACACAAAACGGTAATAGTTCCAGCTGCCGCTTAGGCCTATCCAGCGCAGGTAAACCGAATGGTCGTCCACCGCGTCATCTATCCTGATGGTTTGTGTTTTGGTAACGGTGTGTGTGGTATCGCCGTCGGCATATTTTAGAGCAACGTTAACGTAATAAACATCATTAGAAAACTTTGTATTAATAAGCAGGCGGTTCAATCCTAACTGCGCAGGCACGGGTACCGTGCTTTGGCTTTGCCTGGCTATTACATACTTGCTGCCATCCTGGTTCAGCAACCACCCTCCATCATCGTTTAACAAATAACTGCTTTGCGGGCCGCCGGGCAATGGGTTGCGGTTAATATCCAGCGGGGTAAACTCGGCAAACAAGTTGCGGCCGGTAAGTTCATCGCCATAAATAAAACCAATGTCAAAAGGGTAGCCGTTGCTGTAGGCCGGTTCGGCAAAATCGGTAATCCAGCCGGCTTTTTCGGCACCGTTTGGCTGCGATGCAAAGGGTACGTAAGCCGCCAGGTTGCCACCGTAGCGTTCGCCCAGTTGTTTGGCGGCATATAACACATAATAGGGATGCTCGATGGTGTTGTAAACAGCCGTGTGCCCGTCCCATTCTTCGGCGTAGGCAATTTTGTAGCCGGCGCTCAGGTTTAGGTCGCGGTAGTTGGTTTGCGCATAATCGCTGTCATCTTTAGCGCGTAGCAGGCTTTGCAAAAAGTTAGCAATATCGGCACGGGTAACGCCCTTGTTATTTGGGCGGTTGGTGGATGTAATGGTGCTTTCGCGCCCGGTTATCTTATCATAAAATGTAATGCGGGTGGTAACTTTATAGTAAGGCCTTAAACGATTTATATTTATGAAACCCGTGCTATAACCCGCGAACGGTGTATCAATTACCAGGGCGTTTGCAACATCGTTAGAAAAATACTTTTCCGTCACTTTAAAAGTGCCCGTGCAGGTGGGGGTTTCTATGTAAACCATATCGCCCGGTATAACGGCACCCAGATCAGTATTTGTAAATACGAGGGTGAGGCCGTTTACGGTGTGCAGCTGCAGGTTTGTAACTATAAAGTCTTTACGCTGGTAAGTGAACACGACCGGGTTAAAAGCAGCGTTCCACCTGGAGATGTTGCCGCCCGGCAAGGTTACCGAAGGGTCGGCCTGCAGCAGGTTGTTTACCGTAGGGATAAACACCTGTTTGCTTACCGTATTACCCGCGCTATTGGTTATCGTAACGGTGTGGTTGCCACCGGCCAGGCCTGCAAATACTGGCGATACCTGCGACAATAGCTCATCGATATTATACCCTATTGGATACTGCGATGCCGTTGCGTTAACCGTTATTTGCGCGTCGCGGGTACCCGGCGATGTTTCGGGGTTGTCTATATGGATACTTGTAATTTCGAGGTCGCTGTAGGGCGGTACGGACGGTGGTGTGCCCGTACCCGCGGTAAGGGAATGGAAAGCAAATGCCTTGCTGGCGGCAGACACCACATTGTGTTTGCTGTTAAAAGTTACATGCCCTATCTCGCCATCCCAGATCAGCAGCTTCATACCGGGGATGGGCTCGGTTGTTATAAAGCTTGTGGTATTATCTTCGTTTATAAATTTATAGGTAACGGTAGCATAATCGCCATTTGCAGGTTGCCCGGTTACGGCATCGTATATGGCCACGTAAACCTCGGCGTAAAGCGTCATGCTGCCATAGCTGTCGGTAATTACCGCCGGCTTGTTATAGCTTTCTATGTGTGCTGTTAAACTCATTTTTTTATAGTTGTTTGGTTTTGGGTTGATACCTGTTTAATAAACATCGTAATACATGGTGTTGAGCGTTACGGTTAGGCCAACACCGGTAGTGTTTACATCAAACTTGTTATATACCGGCACGCACTTCGCCTTTTCGCCGGCTTTAATGCGGAAGTACCGGCCTTCGCCATCGCGGTATTTACCGGCCTTTACCATAAACTCGTTTGCCATGCGCAGGGCCTGCTGCACGTAAGTCTCATTTTCGGCAGAAAATTGGCCAAACTCTGTCTTGTACAAAAACTCGAGGTATAGGGTAAACACATTATCTACCGAGCCATTTACCTGCGGCGACACCACAATGGGCTGCATAGGGTACATAAAAACGCAGGGGAACGCGGCATCATCTGCCAGGGTGTTCAGTTCTTTTTCGGTACCGTATAAAAAGGACGGATTGGCATTAAGGGTTTGGGCTACAAATTCTATTTGGTTGCGCATGGTTCAATTAGTGAATTATTGAATGAGTGATTTAGTGATTGCCTTTGTCATGGTGAGCCTCTCGAACCATTAGCCGGGCGTATAGGTCTTCGACAAGCTCAGACTGCCATTTTAAATTGGCAATTGATGTAGAGATGCGATACCTCGCGTCTCCTTTAGGACGGTGAGCCACTTGTAGAGCCGTGTTGGCAAAGGCGCGAAGTATCGCGCCTCTACAATATTTCCTTTAAATTTGTAATTGCTGTAGAGGCGCGATACCTCGCGTCTCCTTTAGAACGGTGAGCCGCTTGTAGAGCCGTGTTGGTAAAGGCGCGAAGTATCGCGCCTCTACAATATTTGCCGGCGAACGATTCGTGTCCCCTTTAGGACGGTGAGCCGCCGTGTTGGCAAAGGCGCGAAGTATCGCGCCTCTACAATATTTGCTGGCGAACGATTCGCGTCTCCTTTAGAACGGTGAGCCGCCAGGTTGGCGAAGGCGCGAAGTATCGCGGCTCTACAACGAAGGCCTTATTTCCCTCTCCTTTGGAGAGGGCCGGGGAGAGGCTACCTCCTACATCATCTCACTATACCGCTTCTGGTACTCCGCTTCGGTTTTGTTGAGGAGCAGTTTGGTGAGGACGCGTTCGTAGGGCATGGCCAGTATTTTGTTCCACCTGGTGATGTCGCCGCAGGCGAGGGCGTTTATGGTGTTGATGTATTTAAACTTCTCGAACGACTGGATGCCCGCGCGTTTTTCCATAGCCGTTGCAGCCGATGCCAGTAACCGGTTCTCGGTTTCGATAAGTTGGGATAGCTCATAAAAAAATGTTTGGCTATGGGCAGTGCCTCCGTTACCCTTAGTTTTTTAATGGTTTCGGTAAAGGCGGCGGCGGCATATTCATCATACACATTACCCGTGGCAAGGCAATAAAAGTAATAGGCCAGCACCTTGCAGCAGGCGGTAAGGGAGGGGTTAAAATAGTTCTTCCAGTTCTCTTCGCCGTAAATTTTTACGTGTTCGGTTATCTCGTCGGCAATAACATCCCGCGCGGCCATAAAAGCACCGGCGGGCTCTACCGACAGGTTACTGATCACCTTTACCGTAACGTTTTTTTGATCTATCTCCAGACTGACCTGCTTCGGGATCTCATCGCTGTTGTACAGGTGTTTTATCTGGTGCGATAAGCTGAGTACCGCATCGGCGAATGCCATAAAATCGCCGGCATCGCGCACTGTTTTAAGATCGGCTACAGGCACGCCGGATAGGATGCTGATGGCATCCAGATCGCCCAGGTTTGGGTTGTCCTGCAGGGCCATCATTTGCCCAAGCGTTACTTCGTTGAGTTGCGAGGGGATGGCTACCCGCAGTTTGCCATGTGTAGTTATGAGCGTTTTTTCTATCATATTATTTGTGGGATTACACCGATTTAGATAATTAGGTTGATTGCACCGATTGAACGATTATATTGATTTATACCGATGGATTGATCTTTCCGATTAGCCGATCAGTTCGCCTAAGATACCGCCGTTGGCTGGTGGGTGTTGTTGGGTGGGCAGCCTGCTTTTTACCTGGCTGTTTCCTTTAGTATTCAACTTGTTCAACGCCACGTACCGCAGTGGGTCTATCAGGTGGTTGCAGGTATCAATGGGTTGGTTTAGTGTGCGGCCGCTGTTATCGGTGCGCCATTTGTATTTGCCCAGTTCCTTACGCAGGTTTACGCTGTTGCGGGTAACATTTATTTTGTAGCGTTTCAGGATGTCTATCGAGTTCTTGATGCTATCGGCACCCTTTTTAGCACCGGTTACAAACCAGCCCCGCCGCTTTAGTTCCTCTATCGATTTTGGTTCGGCGCTGTCGGCAATAATTTCTGTCGATTTGCTGATTAATTGTTCTTTTAACTTGCCCGAGATATCGGTATTGGTGAGGCCGGTTTCGTAAAAAAGCTCATCCACCCAAAGCTCGCCGTTTTGCTTGTACACCAGCAGGCAGCCGGTTTCGTCGATACTGTAACCAAAATCCAGCCCGGCGGCAATTAGTTTGGCATCCTGCGGGATGGCCTCGCATACCTGCCAGTTGCTAAACACCAGGCCTGTTATTTTGCCGGTGAGGCCGCGGGCGTAAACCTTCCACAGCTCCAGGTCTTCCTCTTTCAGGGCTTCTATCTTTTTCCGCAACGGCTCATCATTAAAGGGGTTGTGCCGATGGTCGGATATTAAAAGCTGCACGCCGGGCTTGCCTATCAGTTTCTCGTGCACCCAAAAGCCGCTGTTGGGGTTGTAGTCGATATAGATGCGTTTTTTGGTCCGCAGGGCCAGTTCGGTATAAACGTCCCAGCCAATGCCGTTGGCCTCGTTCACAAACAGGTAGTCGCGTTTTCCACTCTTGGCGTCCTGCGCGTTGGCGTAGCTCTTAAATTCTATCAGGCTACCGTTGTAGAACTCGAAGATGCGGTCGGTTTTGTTATAGTTTTTGATGAGGCGTTTAAATACGTCCGACTCATCGTAGATCTGCTGCGCATCGCGGATAGCGCCCGATTTTAGATTGGGGATATCTTGGCCAACCACGGTGATCACCTGCTTTTCGGCTTTAACAGCCAGGCAAAAAAGCACCTGTTCAATAGCGTAGGTTTTGCCCGAGCTGGTACCGCCCTGGTTGATCACCACATGGGCGGCAGACTCATAATTATGTTTAAATAGGGTAGATGTTTTCATTAGGTTATTTAGTAGGGGAGTTTGAGGGTGCAATGCAAAGGGCCTTTAAAAGCTTCTTTATGAAGCTTAATTAAGCGATACTTCTTTTTCGTTAGTTGCCACTTTTAGGCCCGGATCAGAAATTTCGATAGTTAGGGTTTTAGGCAGATCCTTAAAAAGATCAGCAGCCTTTTCATTCCAGCCCAGGTTCTTTAAAAAGAATATTGCCCCGGTCGACGACTGGAAATGGAGCCGTTTTTCGTACTCGGCCTCTACCCTTAAGCGGGCCTTTTTTGCCAGGTGTGCAAACTTGCCATCCTTTTCGTACGCCTCAAGTTCGGTTATACTAATAAAGCCTAAGGCTAATGTCAGGCCGGATAGGGTAGCCGGCTCGGGCTGGCGGTCCCATACCTTTTGATCTATAAGATCAGTTTTGTCTTTAGCTGTTTTTGACGGTACTTTTTCAATGTGATATTCCCCCTCTATAAAGCGAAAATATGTTGCAATACGCGCCCTGAAAGCTTTGATAGTGCTTAGATGTTTTTTCATGAAGTTTGCGTTTAATGATTATTATGCCGATTGGCATTTGTTGTATACAAAGATAATACTTATTCTTTAATAATACAAGTCATTTAAAGAAATTTCTTGAATAATATCATTTCAATCCTAAAAAGCTGTGGATGTGTAACAGGCTACAGCAATCAGGTGTCTATCCATCACAAATAAATTATCTTTGCAGCGCTCCTCCTCCGGCAATTAACCTTCACATCCCCTAACAATGAAATTAGCTGTATTGCTGATAGCAATTTTTCTTATTCCTTTTGCCGCCCTGCATGCTCAGGACAAAAGCAGTACTGTAAAACTTACCCGTACCCGCATTAACGATACACTGGTGGTTGCCCAGCAGGATACCTCCGCGCAAAAAGATCTATATGATGTCATCAGGTCCATCTTCAACAAAAAAGGGACGGTGGCCAACAAGAGCACAACCGTTATCGGCACAAAGCCCGTGTTTTCTGTTTTGCCGGCGGTAGGGTACACCCTGCAAACCAAACTGGCGGTAACGCTGTCGGGCAATATCGCGTTCCGCATTTTGGGCAACTCGCGTATATCTACCATCTCATCCAATTCGGCCTATACACAAAATAAGCAGATCATCATCCCCATCCAATCCAACATCTGGACGGCGGGCGACCGGTTCAATTTCATCGGCGATTTTAAATATTACAAATACCCGCAAAGCACATTCGGTTTGGGGACGGATTCTAAAACGAGTAATGAGAACCCGATGGATTATATCCTGGTGCGCTTTTATGAAACCATCCTGACCAGGATAGTGGGCAACTTGTATGCCGGGGCGGGTTTTATATACGATCATCACTTTAACGTGTCTGAAAAAGGCAACCCGGATGGCAGCGTGTCTGACTATGCCTTGTATGGCGAGAAGAGCAGCACCACATCGGCAGGCATAACGCTTAACGCGCTGATAGACATGCGCGATAATTCTATTAACCCAACCCGTGGCTTTTACGCCGGGGTGCAGTTTAAGGATAACAAAAGCTTTTTGGGCAGCACATCTCCCTGGACCTCGCTGGTGATAGATGTACGCAAATACTACCGCTTCCCGGCGTCATCGCACAACGTTATCGCCTTTTGGAGCTACAGCTGGC
The DNA here is from genome assembly GCF_034345625.1 of Mucilaginibacter sp. 5C4. Classification (NCBI taxonomy): domain Bacteria; kingdom Pseudomonadati; phylum Bacteroidota; class Sphingobacteriia; order Sphingobacteriales; family Sphingobacteriaceae; genus Mucilaginibacter; species Mucilaginibacter sp. 5C4. Next base: position 1,477,882 of record NZ_CP133775.1, read on the forward strand.
TGGTGCTAAACGGCAAGCCCCCATACCTGGATCTGCCGGCTAATACGTGGGACCAATACAACGGCACGGGCAGGGGTTATATACAGGGCCGTTTTCGTGGCGCGCAAATGGTTTATGCCGAAAGCGAGTACCGTTATCGCATCACCAAAGATGGTTTATTGGGTGGTGTAGCGTTCCTGAATGCCGAGTCGTTTTCGGGCGCGCCGGGTACCCGTTTGCAACAGGTACAGCCCGGTTATGGCGCGGGTTTGAGGCTTAAACTGAACAAGGTATCCAAGACCAATATCGCCGTTGATTATGGCTTTGGTAACCAGGGGTCTAAGGGCGTATTTGTAACCGTGGGCGAAATATTTTAAACCTTTTTGGCGACTGCTATCCAACAAAATATCATTTAAATATATGATGAAATTTTAATGAAATTAGCTAACCTTTGGCATGTTTAATGCGTATACTTGCTAAAGTTAAAAAGTGTTAAATAATTGCTTTGAAACTATTAAAAACGCATTATTGCTAATATTTTTATTAACTTTATGGCATCTATTAACCTATGGGCTTAAAACGGTTTACTAATTGGTGCTTCTCACTTATACTGCTCCTTTCGGTGCTGTTGGTGTCGTGCCAAAAAGATACCGGCGACCAGCAGGTAGATCAAAAGAAAATAGCCCTTGCTGCCGACAGTACCTTAAAGGCAACATCACCAGATAATTTCCTGGCAACTGATGGCACGCTTACCATCACCATGCAAGATAGTGTTTACACATTTGATGCCGCAAAAGATTCGATAGCGTTTGTTAACATGAGCGTTGGCGATAACCGTTACTTTGGTATCACTGCTATCAACAAGGCCCATACGTTAAGCTTTGGTGTAAGCTCCAAAGGCGCCGCTGCCGATAGCCTTATCAAGCCTGTTGCAGGCGGCCAGCTGCTGATGATGGCCGATGTGATCCACACCAAACAGTTTACCCTTACCCAGTACGCCGAGCCGGGCGATGCAGGCAAAATAGTGCTCAACCAATATCGCCAAAAGGATGTGCTTGCGAAAGGTACTTTCTTTACGTTTTTGTCTAAGGACGATGAGCCTAATTCATCGCTTTACAGGGTAGAGGGAACCTTTGATCTGAAGCTTAAAAAGCAGTAATTGCCATCCCTGTGTCGTAATGACACCTTATTGTAAAAAACACCTGACAAGCCGTCTCATTTGCCCCACGGCTGCCGAAATCCGGCCATTTTTCGTATATTTACAAAAAAACAAAAGGAGATTAATGAAAGTATTTATTGGAGGCCTTCCGTTAGAAGTAAGTGAGGCCGAACTAAATGCGGTTTTTGGTGATTTTGGGCCGGTTAAGAGCCTAAGGATCGTTAAGGATCGTGAAACAAAAGAAAGCAGAGGCTTTGGATTTGTGGAGATGGTAAATGAGGATGAAGCTAAAGAAGCTATCCGCTGCATGAACGGCCAAAGCTATTATGGTAAACGTATAACAGTTAACATCGCTGAGGACAAAGGTCCTGGTTTTGGCGGTGCTGGTGGTAACAGAGGTGGCTTTAGCCGCAACTAACCCATAATATTTTTCTTTATATAAAATTCGCCCTGCCATGCGGGGCTTTTTTATGCTCTTTATTCCCGGTCGTGATTTTTTTTTCTCTTTCTAAAAAACCATCCCTGCGGGTTGTGCTGAAGGTTTTTATTTTGTAAAATTGTAGAACCCTAAACGAACAACGAATTGCGCCCCTTTGGAAATATCAATCGCCTTTGGATCAGGCTTACAGGCTCAACCTCAGAGTTTCCTTTAGAGTTTAGGATCTGCCACTCCCTTTGCTTAATTGCCATTTTTGCGCTTGCCTACAACGTTCCTTTTAATTATTTGATAGGGCTGCCTTTTATTGCTTTAATAAGCCTTGTAACAATGCTTGTTTTTTCGTTCCTGTATTACCGATCGCGTTACCTGGGCAAGGTTAAAACCACCATTACTATATTTACCATTATTGGTAACCTGCTTTTTGCTACAAACTTTATTTACAACTCGGGCACCTAGGGGCCAACAGACCTGCTGATGCGGCTTTCTATCCTGCTGGTGCTTTGTGTGGTGCCTAAAAAACAGCAAAAGTTTTGGATAGGCATAAACATGGCTATCATTATTGTAATGCATGTAATAGAGTATTACCACCCCTAATGGGTGCATAATAGCTATGACAGCCGCGAGAGCCGCTTTTGGGGCCTTTCATCGGCCTATGTGGTGGTGGTAATTGTAATCTATTACACCATTACCTACCTGAAGCGTAACCACAATCACGAAAAACGCTCGGCAGCCGATAAAGCAAATTTCATCTCCCAGCAAAACAAGCATATTTCCGAGCAGAATAAAGAACTTGCCCGCATCAACTCCGAAAAAAACAAGCTGATGTCCATCATAGCGCATGACCTGCGCTCGCCGCTTAGCAAGATCCAGAATTACCTGGAGCTGGTTGCCGAATACGAGCTGGATACCGCCGAACGCCGAATGGTAGAGGGCGACCTGCTGAAAGTACCCGCCGTACTATTGATATGCTGGGCAAGCTGCTGGTATGGTCTAAAGCGCAAATGGACGGCGTAAATGTTAAACTTGGTTGTGTTAACCTATGGAATGCCTTGTTTAACACCATTGAATTGGAGAAGGTCATCGCCCTCAAGAAAAACATCACCCTTACCGACGAGTTAGATTGGGATACCCGCATCGTGCCCGATAGCGATATGTTGCAGCTGGTGATCCGCAACCTCATTAGTAATGCCATTAAGTTCACACCGTTGGGCGGGCATATAAGCTTCAAGGCCAAACAAATTGGCAGCGAGTACTTGCTTATCATCCTCGATAACGGCATAGGCATGAGTACCGAGAAGCAAGCCGACCTGTTCTCGCTGCAGGCATAATCAACCTTTGGTACCGATAACGAGAAGGGCGTAGGCCTACGCCTTCTGCTTTGTAAAGAATTTACCGAACTGCAGGGTGGCCGCATCTGGGCTGAAAGTGTATCCAACGAGGGCATCGCCTTCTTTGTATCTATGCCGGCGGGGGATTGATTTTAGTTCATGGTTCATGTAAAGGGATCATAGTTTTTTCCGCTCTTGTTGGTGTTGTCACCAACAAGCCGCCACGCTTGTTTAGCCATACTTATTCGCCTGTCCTAATTGTTGTTGGTGACAACACCAACAATGGATAATCATTATTTAAAATTTCTTAATTTTGCCCTACTATGAAGGTCGGCGATAAAGTGATATGTGTAAATGATAAGATCGATGCGGATAAAAGCACCGAAATAAGGCGCGATTTTGAGATCTGGATCACCAAAGATAAAGAGTATACCATCCGCGAGATCCTCGATAACAACAACATCGTAACCGGTGTACTGCTGGATGAGGTACATAATTTCCCCAAATTCTTCACCCTCATCAATCGGTACCAGGAACCTGCCTTCGCCATCTGGCGTTTCCGTAAACTTAATTATGCCGCTGCACCTGCAGAAGCTGTAAGTGAGGTTGAGGAGTTAGTAGGGGTTGATGAAAAGCAGGAACATTTGGTTAAGACGAAGTAATACCTTCACGTCTCGATATTATCATTAATAGCCTGCTACAGCAGCTTGATTATCTTAAATATTGTAAGTCATAACATTAACGTTAAAAGTTCTTTTTATTGAGATCCTTTCGTAACACTCAATTCTGTTTAAATTTTGAAGATCAGCCATTAACCTTTATTAAATCATTATTAATAAAAGGTCTAATTATCAATTGCTTATAATTAAAACATTTCTATTCTACTAACGTAGTTATTTGAAATTACAGATAAATCATATGGAACTAGAGGACCATTACACTAATAGAAGCGGATGGTTGCGTGCGGCCGTTTTGGGCGCGAACGATGGAATATTGTCTACAACAAGTATAGCTATCGGTGTTGCAGCTGCCAGCACCACCAGAGGCCCTATTATTCTTGCGGCATTAGCCGGACTGGTAGCAGGGGCATTGTCTATGGCCGCGGGTGAATATGTTTCGGTCAGTTCACAATCCGATATCGAAACTGCGGATCTGGAAAGAGAAAAAAAAGAATTGGAGACCACGCCGGAAATTGAACTGAAAGAACTTGCCAAGATCTACCAAAAAAGGGGATTGGACAGCGAGTTATCGCTCCGGGTTGCTCAGCAGCTTACCAAGCATGACGCACTGGAGGCCCACGCGAAAGACGAGTTAGGCATTAATGAATTTTCAACACCAAAACCACTTCAGGCCGCGTTAGCCTCGGGTGCATCTTTTATTTCCGGAGGTTTATTACCCTTTTTAGTTTCCCTGTTTGCACCGGTGGGTTTAATGGTATATTTCTTATATGGATCTGCAACTGTTTTCCTTGCATTATCAGGAGGGGTTGCCGCAAAAGCCGGCGGGGCAAACATACCGAAAGGCATCATAAGAATTTGCTTCTGGGGAACAGTAGCTATGGGGATTACGGCGCTGGTAGGTTATATATTTGGGGTGAAGACAGCATAAGTTGTTTCTGTAAAATCACTACGCCGCCGTCCCTGGCGGAAGCATCGGTTACTTTTCTTTACGGCTAAGGCAAAGAAAATTTACACCCATATGCTTAGAACAACTCACTGCATTCCTATCGAAGAAGAGTTCTTTGCCACTCATAGCCCAAATTCATGTTTCTAATGCTATTTGGCATAATTATTATTAGTTTTTATCTATTGCTACCTCTGTTTCCACTAATTGCGTTAGGATAGCTTTCAACATCGCTTCACGTGCCCATTGCTGTTCTATCAGGGTGGCATCCTGCTGGTACCAGGTAATAGCCTCGTTGATCTGTACGCGGGTTTTGTACACGAATTGCTTGTTGGGGTGCAGGCGCTGGCCTTCGTAACTGTTCAGGTTTTCGGTAGTGATGACCTTGGCGAAGTTCTTTAGTGAGATTTCCAGTTGTAGGCATTCGTCGAGCGAGTTTTTAAAATCCTGCTTATCCTCCAGCCATAGGGTTAGGTGGTCGTCGGTAAGGTCGTGGTCGGCAATGCAGATACGGCTGTAGTTGTAATCTACCGTGATGATGAGCCACCACAGCTGGTCTTTGATTTTTTGTGCGATTTTTATCATAATGTTATTAGTTAATGGTTGATATAGGGTTGATGGTTTATAGGGAATAGGCATATAGTTGATGGTTAATAGTTCATAGTCAGAAGCCTTTTTGGCTTTCTGCTTTAAGCTTTCCGCTCAAAAGGCGGCATCCATCCGGGCATGTATTGCTGTATGGCGGCTATCTCTGCGCGATACTTATTACAGGCGGTTTGGTAAGCCTGATAGCGCTCAGCAAGGTGCTGGTTGTTAAGTTCGGCTTTGCCGTTTTTTTGTTTGGTGCGCAGGGCGTAGTAGGCTATATGCATAGTTGTATATGGATAATTTAGTTTATTTATGGTTGTCTTTAAAGTCTCCCCTTCCGGGGGGGATTAGAGGGGACTTATAAAGTATATTCTTTAAGTTCTGTATGCATAATATTTGGATTGTTGATTTTTAGTTTTAAATTAGCAATTATCGAACGAACAAATATAAAGAAATATCTTTAATTAAATAAAGAAAATTCTGTAATTATTTTTTATGCTATGGATGATCTATCAAAACCGAACAAAATAAAAACGGTACGCCCTGAAACACTGGAATTTATTATCCTTTACAACCAGTTGCGTGGCCGCGCTTTTAATAACAATAGTGAGCTGGCCGAGGCGCTCAATTTTAATTCGGCAAGTTCTATTACCGAGATCATTAAGAGCCGCCAGAACATCGACCCTGAAAAACTAAAGATCTTTAAAGAGAAATATGCCGAGCACCTTGGCGGCGCGAAAAGGAATGCGGACAAACCCGCACCCGCACACCGCGAGGAAGGTATACCCATGTATGATATTATTGCTACCGCATCGGGCGTGGAGGTTTATAATGACATTAACGATACGCAATCTGTTGGCCGCATGAATTTCCCGGGAATAGAGGAGTGCGACTTCGCCCTGCCGGTTTGGGGCCACTCAATGTACCCTTACCTGGAGAACGGCTGCTGGGTAGCCCTCAAAACCATCAACGATAAAAAGATATTGCCCGGCGAAGTATATTACATTGAGTGGGGCGACTACCGCATGTACAAACGCCTGCTGGCCAGCGATAACCCCGAGGAGGTGATCGCCCACTCAGACAATGTAACAGAAATGGTGGCCGGCCGCCTAAAGTATGCCCCTTTCCCCATCCGCATAGATGAAATTAAAAAACTATGCCTGGTGAAGGATATCCATAAAAAGCATAATCATTAGTAGATGTGCAGATGTGCGAATATGCAGATGTGCAAATAAGAAAATTAAAAAGAATGGCATTTCGAACGAGCGATGGCGAGGAGAAATCTTCTACGAGCAGTAAGTATAAAATAGTTTAGCGAAGTGCATTGCGTATAAGATTTCTCGCTATCGCATCGAAATGACAGAGAAATAAATCCAAAATCGTAAATCCAAAATGATTCGCCTTGCCACAGTAAACGATATACCTGCCATAATGCAGGTAATACACGATGTTGTACCCATTATGCGGTCGGCGGGTAATTTACAGTGGGACGATACGTACCCCAACGCGCAGGTTTTTGAAGACGATATTAAAGCCGGGCAGCTTTGGGTGTTAGAAGCCGACGGACAAATTGTCGGCGTAACCGCCATCACCACCGAGCAATATCCAGAATATGCGCAGGTAGGCCTTGATACCAACGAAGAAGCCATTGTAACGCACAGGCTTGCGGTAAGTCCACACTTTAGGGGCAGAGGCCTCGCTGCCGATCTGCTGTACCAGGCCGAAGTGGTGGCTATCGAGCGGGGCATCGGCATCCTGCGTATCGATACCAACTCGCAAAACCATGCCACGCAGCAGCTTTTCCCCAAATTGGGTTATGTATATAAAGGTGAAATTACATTAGAATTTAGGCCGGGCCTAAGCTTTGTTTGCTTCGAAAAGCGCTTGGAGCTGCCTACTCAAAAAACAGACTGAACATAAAGGTATGCAACGATAATTTGCTGATAGGCGTTGCAAAAGGCGTATTATCAGCAACCAACATATTGCCAAAACTGTTGGTCAGTTTTATTTCGGGCGATAGCTTAAAATATTCAAAATAAATATCAAACCCAAAGCCGGCCTCGTACGATGGGTAGCCGCGCATGTTTCGCAACAGGCGCTCGGTAGGGGCGGTGTTAGGCTGGTCTTTTTTAGAACCAATGGCACCCGAATATTTCAACCCGCCAATCAGGTAAGCGCGAGCGTTCCCCAACCTGTCCGATTTTAGTTTCAGCTGCAGTGGAAAATCAACCGTGGTGGTTTGCACAGCCTTATCTACATCCTGCGATGGGTCCACATAATTATACGTAACCGACCTGTCCGAAAATACCAGCGACGGGGTAATTCTGGCCTCCAGGTGATCTGTTAAACGATAACGCGTTAAAAAGCCTACAGCAAAACCCGGCATATTTTTAGAACTAATGGCGTTAAGCGGTGTGCTCACATTTGCGCCCGTTTCCGGGTCAACAAAGGGCGTTTGCCAGTTGGGCTGTTTTATGATCTTAAAACTACTTGATACATATGAGAACGAGAAACCAAAACTCAGGTCGTTTTGGTCGGCGCCGCCACCCCATGCCTGCGCACGCAGCAAATTGCTGCAGCCCAAAAGCACTATTGTGATGAAGAGGCGGGTTTTGGTCATTTAATACCGGTATAAATGGAACAAATACCAAACGCCAAAGGGCGCTGTTTGGTATTTTTAAAACCTGCTTTTTGCATCAGCGTGGTAAACGCCTCGCCATCAGGGAAAGCCGCTACAGATTCGGGCAAGTAAGTGTATGCCCTCGCGTCTTTAGAAAAGAGCTTGCCAATACCCGGCGTTACATAGTTAAAATAGAACGCATAAAGCTGTTTTATTGGGAAGCCTTTCGGTTTAGAAAACTCCAGCACCACCGCTTTACCACCCGGTTTTAATACCCGGTGAATATCGGCCAGCCCGGTCTCCAGATTCTCGAAATTACGCACACCATATGCCACGGTAACCGCGTCAAATTCGTCAGCCTCAAAAGGAAGATTTTCTGAATCGCCAAGCTTAACTTCAAACTTATCGCTCAGGCGGCGTTTGGCAATTTTTTGGTCGGCAATATCCAGCATCCCGCGAGAAATATCCACACCAATTATTTTCTTTGGTCTCAGGATTTTCAGGGCCTCAAAAGCAAAATCGCCGGTGCCGGTAGCCACGTCCAGTATCAATTGGGGCTTATCGTTCTTCAATTCGTTGATGGCCTTTTTACGCCAGATAATATCGATCCCCAGCGACAAAAAATGGTTCAAAAAATCGTAAGTTTTAGAGATGTTGTTAAACATATCGGCCACCTGCTCTTTTTTGGTGCCCTGCTGGTTTTGGTATGGTGTTACAGTTTTGCTCATGTGTGTAGCGGCAAAGATAAGTATTGGAGGTGATAGTTAATGGTTCATAGTTGATGGTTCATCATGGATAGTGAAAATTATGATAATAGGCTTACCTGGCGTTGGTTTAAGCCAACATAAACTGATCTCTAATTACGGCGTTGCCTTCGGCCCGGTCTGTTGGCTAACGAATCATACGGCTGCAGGCAATACGCTCGGGGCCGATATCTGCTTCGCTACCTAACGCATTTTTCTGAACGGAGAATCTGTGGGATTTATACGATTTTTCGGATTTTTCTGAACTTGAATTTACCAGATTAAAGAATTTGCAAAATGTCGTGAGATAAGTATTGAAGAGCGGAGGCCGACAAAAAACCGTGGCCGATGGGTAAAGGCCTGTGCGGGGAAGGACTTTTTTGTCTTGATTTTTTGGTTGCTTTTTGATCAAGCAAAAAGTTTAGCCCTCCGCGGCAATTGAGCGGACTGACGTTCATTAAAGTGCGAACCCAATCCTAAGTCACACTAATATTTTGGGGGCGACTTGTTCCCGCTATGAACTTTCAAACAAAAACAATACCTTCACTTTTCCACAAACAACTAAACTAATATACCTCATCATCATGAAAGAAAATCCCGAAGCATCCCGCAGGGGCTTTATTAAAAAACTGGCTACCACTGCAGCAGCGGTAACTGTGGGCAGCAGTTTACTGGCTGCCGATAAGCACAGCTTTCATTACCTTAAACAAAAGTATAACCAATACGGCCCTAACGACCAGGTGAACATCGCCCTCATAGGTGCGGGCGGCATGGGTACGCAAGATGCCATTGTTGCCCTGCAAATACCCGGCGTAAAACTGATTGCCGTGTGCGACTTGTACGACGGCCGCCTTAAAGAAGCCAAAACTCGTTGGGGGGCAGATGTTTATACCACCAAAATTTATAAAGAGATCTTAAACCGCAAAGATATCGACGCGGTTATCATAGCAACGCCGGACCATTGGCACCAGCAAATTTCTGTTGAAGCCATGCACGCCGGCAAGCACGTGTATTGCGAAAAACCCATGGTACATTCCGTTGCCGAAGGCCCTGCGGTGATAAAAGCGCAGAAGGAAACCGGTAAGATCTTCCAGGTGGGTAGCCAGGGCGTATCATCGCTTGGTAATGAAAAAGCACACGAATTGTTAAAGAGCGGTGCCATTGGCGAACTTAATTATGCCGAAGGCTTTTGGGCACGCCGCGCACCTGTTGAGGTTTGGCAATACCCGATCCCGGAGGATGCATCAACCCAAACAGTTGATTGGGAAACTTATGTTGCCAACACCCAAAAACGACCGTACGATTCCAAACGGTTTTTCCGCTGGAGAAACTATACCGATTATGGTACAGGTATGGCCGGCGACTTGTTCGTGCACCTGTTCAGTAGCCTGCACTTCATCACAGAATCTATGGGGCCTAATAAAATTTATGCTTCGGGCGGGTTACGTTACTGGAACGATGGCCGCGAAGTGCCGGATGTTTTATTAGGTACTTTCGATTACGGCAAAACGGTTGCGCACCCGGCGTTCAACCTATCGTTACGTTGTAATTTTGTGGATGGCACCAGCGGTACTACTTACCTTAAACTGGTAGGCAGCGAGGGTTCTATGGATATTACCTGGGATAGTGTTACCCTGAAAAGGAACAAAGTTATCCAGTCGGACGATCCATTTTATATCGAAAAAATGCGCAAAGCGGGCCAAACCGACGCGGGCCGTAAACACATTCTGCCTCCCGAAGAAATCACCTACAATGCCGAAAAAGGTTACCTGGGCGGCCCGTACGATCACATGAATAACTGGATCACGGCCATCCGCACAAATGGCAAAATTACCGAGGATGCCATCTTCGGCTACCGCGCCGCCGCCCCGGCACTGCTATGTAACGACAGCTATTACAAAAACACCCCTATGTTTTGGGATCCGGAGAAAATGAAGATGGTTAGTAAGTAGCAAAATCGTCATTCCTTCGTACCGCAATGACGCGCGGAGAGGGGCGCTCGTTTAAAACAAACAAAAGGCCCCGATTTCGGGGCCTTTGCTATTTAATAAAACTTTGGCAACGGGTTTAACCTCGTATCCTGGCGTTGGTGCCAGTAGGGGTAGATGGGGTCGCGGTCGCTGGCGGCGTCCAGTTTTTTAATTTGGTCGGTGGTAAGGTTCCACCCAAAGGCGGCAAGGTTTTGTTTTAGCTGCTCCTCGTTCCGGGCACCAATAACAACATTGGCAACGGTAGGGCGTTGCAGTAACCAGTTGATGGACACCTGCGCTATCGATTTGCCGGTTTCTTCGGCTACTTCGTCCAAAGCGTCTACAATAGTATAAAGGCGTTCAAAGTCAGTTTCTGGGCCGTGGCTGCCACCCTGGCTGCGGCGATTATCCTGCGGAATAGGCTGCCCACGGCGAAATTTACCACCCAGCTGACCGGAAGCTAACGGGCTCCAAACAATGGTGCTTACTTTTTGGTCGATACCAAGCGGCATCAGTTCCCACTCAAATTCACGGTCTAATAGCGAATAGTATGCCTGGTGCCCAACGTATTTTGACCAGCCGTAACGTTCAGAAACCGAAAGCGATTTCATTAAATGCCATCCCGAAAAGTTGGAAGCCGCGATATAACGCACCTTGCCGCTTCGGATCAGGTCGTCCAATGCGCGCAGGGTTTCTTCAACCGGGGTGTTACCGTCAAAGCCGTGCATGTGGTATATATCAATATGGTCGGTTTTTAAGCGGCGCAGGCTATCCTCTGCCGATTTCACCAAATGGTAACGTGATGAACCAAAATCGTTTGGGCCATCGCCCATTTTAAAGGTGGCTTTGGTGGAGATAAGCACTTTATCGCGCAGGCCTTCCAGTGCCTGGCCCAAAATTTCTTCGGAAATGCCGCCCGAGTAAACGTCGGCCGTATCAAACAAGTTAACCCCTGCATCAAGGCAAAGGTGAATTAGTTTTTTAGCGTCATCAAGCTGGGTATCGCCCCAGGCCTTAAAAAATTCGCCCGAGCCGCCAAAGGTAGCCGTACCAAAACTTAGTACCGGCACGTTTAATCCCGATCCGCCTAATTGTCTGTATTCCATTTGTGTATGTTTTTGTGGTATGATGTAATGTAAAAACTCAAATCTCGGGGATAGTTTTAAGGTTTGTATCATGGTAATAACATAAAAGGAATAAAGAGGGCGTAGCATTCATTGTAATACATCCATTACCAAATTGTCATTTTCTACCGAGGCACGAGGAGAACCGACCATAGGGAGCTTACAGCCGCGTGTTTTTTTTGTTCGTTTCTTTTTTGCGACAAAAAAGAACGGCATAGCCCTCTTGAGTGCCAAAATAAACATATACGAAAAAATGGACATACAGGCCCTTAAACTTTATACTGCCATTCCTAACGGGGAACTAACAGGCTACTTGCTCAAAGAGATTGCTTCGTACGCAATGACGCGTGGTTAAGTTTACTATCAACCATGAACAATCAACCATCAACCACCTCCCAAATACTACCTTAAAAAGACAAAATAAGACAAAATAAAAACATAATTTAGTTGCCGATAGTTAACATATCTATGGCAAAAATCGCATTAATAACAGGCGCCACCGCAGGGATAGGCGAGGCCTGTGCCCACACATTTGCACGCGAAGGTTATAACCTGATCCTCACCGGCCGCCGTATGGACAGGCTGGAGAAACTCGCGCACCACTTAAACGACAAATATAACGTAGAGGTAGCCGTATCATCATTTGATGTACGCAACCGCGAACAGGTGATCCAGAACTTGGAAGGCCTGCCCGCGCACTGGAAAAAGGTTGATGTGCTGGTAAACAACGCCGGCCTTAGCCAGGGCCTCGACCCGATCCAGAACGGCAGTTACGACGATTGGGAAACCATGATAGATACCAATATAAAAGGCCTGCTTTATGTAAGCCGCGTGGTGTCTAACTGGATGATCGGCAACGGTTACGGCCATATCATCAACTTAGGGTCGATAGCCGGGAAAGAGGTTTACCCTAACGGGAATGTATATTGCGCTACCAAGCACGCGGTTGATGCCTTAAATAAAGGGATGCGGATAGATCTGAATGATAAAGGCATCCGTGTATCGGCAATACACCCGGGCGCTGTGGAAACGGAATTTTCGGAAGTGCGCTTTAAAGGCGATAAAGAACGCGCTAAAAAAGTGTACAATGGTTTTGAGCCGCTGGTGGCCGATGATGTTGCCGAAACCATCTGGTTCATTGCATCGCGCCCCGCGCACGTAAACATCAACGACCTGATAATTATGCCAACCGCGCAAGCAACGGCAACAAATATTTTTAGGAAGAATATTTAAGTCGGTAAAGTCCGAAAGACGAAATAAAATAGATATACAATTATAGTACCTTACACTTCCGGACTTTCCGACTTGTCGGACTTCCGGACTAAATACTTAAAAATCATGTCATTACTTATCCAAATAGACCAGGATATAAAACAAGCGATGCTAAGTAAACAGGCCGACAGGCTTAGGGGGCTGCGCGCTATAAAATCGGCTTTGCTGCTGGCCAAAACCGAAAAAGGCGCTGCCGATGAGTTGACCCAGGATGCCGAGATAAAGGTGTTACAGAAACTGATCAAACAACGTAAAGAATCTGCCGACATTTATAAAACACAAGGCCGCGAAGATCTGTACGATATTGAGATTGCCGAAATGTATGTGATAGAGCCTTACCTGCCGCAGCAAATGACGAAATTTGAGATAGAAGGTTTTATACAGGAAGTTATTGAAAGGCTGGGTGTTACATCTGTAAAAGATATGGGCCGGGTTATGGGCGTTGCCAATAAAGAGCTTGCAGGCCGTGCCGATGGCAAAACGGTTTCTGAAGTGGTAAAACAACTGTTAGGCTAATTGCCGCGTAATAATTATTGGAGTTAAAGCTGGTAAACTATCTTAATAATTATAATTTTACAACAAATCAGACTAATATTGATTTCGGTCTGATATATTTACGAAAATACTTACACCAGCTATATTATGGATTTTGTGCTTAAAGAGGAAAAGGGTTTCAGTTACATCGAGGAGGGGCAGGGCGAACCGCTGTTGTTGCTTCACGGGTTAATGGGCGCTTTAAGCAATTGGGACGATGTTATCCGCGAGTTTAGCCCAAATTACAGGGTTATAATTCCGGTTTTACCTATATATGACCTGCCTTTGTTAACTACGGGAGTCCGTGCGTTGTCAAAATTCATACATAAGTTCATCAAGTTTAAACAACTAAGTAATGTTGTACTTTTAGGTAACTCGCTTGGTGGGCATGTTGGCTTGGTTTATGTACTTGCACATCCGGGTTATGTTAAAGCATTGGTTTTAACGGGGAGCTCTGGCTTGTACGAAAACGCTTTTGGCGGTTCATTCCCCAAACGCGAGAGTATTGATTTTGTAAGGGAGAAAGTAAGATATACCTTTTACGACCCGGAAACGGCCACAGAAGATATGGTGCAGGAGATATTCCAAACCATAAACGACAGGCATAAGGTGATCAGGATATTGGCCATGGCAAAATCGGCCATCCGCCATAATATGAAAACCGAGCTGCGTAAAATTACCATGCCGGTATCGTTAATTTGGGGCAAGGAGGATAAGATTACCCCGCCCGAGGTGGCTATTGAGTTTAACGAGTTGTTGCCAAACTCGGAGTTGCACTGGGTTGATAAATGCGGCCACGCCCCAATGATGGAGCGCCCCGTAGAATTTAATGAGTATTTAAAACTGTTTTTAGATAAGATAAAAAAATAGGAGCCCCCTCTAAATCTCCTCCGCTGGTTAGCGGAGAGACTTAAAAATCTTAGCCCCTCACTTCTGGGGAGGGTTTGGGTGGGGCTATTTAAAAATAATAACTATGCTTGCAATTGAGCTTATATCTGACGCGATGCCGCCGGTACATACTTCTGATAGTATACAGAAGGTGTTTGACCGTATGGCCGAGTTTCGTGTGAGCCATTTGCCAATTGTAAATGAGGAACAGTTCCTGGGCCTGATAAGCGAGGATGACCTGGTCGAAGAAACAGACTACAACGCGCCCATAGGTTCGATAGCCTTATCGCTGGTAAACCCATATGTGTTGGAAGAGCAGCATATTTACGATGTGATCCGCCTGTTTTATGAGCGCCGGCTAAGCGTGGTGCCCGTGCTTAATATCAAAAAGGAATACCTGGGTCTCATCAGTATCAACACCATGAACGAGTACTTTGCCAAGCTTACCTCGGTATCCGAGCCGGGCGGTATTATTGTTTTGGAGGTTGATAATAAGAATAATTCGCTGGCGCACATGTCGCAAGTGGTAGAGTCAGATAACGCGCAGATCCTGAGCTCGTACACCCGCACTTTTCCGGATAGTACCAAAATGGAGATTACCCTAAAGGTGAATAAACAGGACATCTCTACTATACTGGCCACGTTTCAACGCTACAATTACGACGTAAAGGCCACCTTTAACTTCACCGACCATAACGATAACTCTATGGACAGGTTCGATTCGTTCATGAATTACCTGAACCTGTAAACCCAGCATATGAAAATAGCAGTTTACGGCAGGCAGTTTAACGACCCATCGGTGTTCCCGTACATCCGCCAGGTGTTTGAAAGCCTTGCGCAACACAAGGTTGAGGTTTACGTTCACCCTATATTAAGCGAAAACCTAAAAGGTAATGTAGATACAAGTACCTGTGCAATTCTTAACTGTAATGAACCCATCAAAGGTAATGTAGATGTTTTTATAACCCTTGGGGGCGATGGTACCCTGCTGGATATGGTTACCCTTGTGCGCGATTCGGGCGTGCCGGTTATCGGTATCAACTTTGGCAGGCTTGGCTTTTTGGCCAGCATCAACAAAAGCGATATAGCGGCAGCTATACACGCTGTAGTAAACCAGGAGTTTACAATGGATGCCCGTGAACTACTGGTGATAGATTCTGAACATAAAATATTTGGCGAAAACAACTTCGCGCTTAACGATGTAACCATTCACAAACGCGATGATAGTGCCATGATCACCACACATGTAGCGTTAGATGGCGAGTTTTTAAACTCGTACTGGGGCGATGGGCTCATCGTGTCGACGCCAACGGGTTCAACCGCGTATTCGTTAAGTTGTAACGGGCCTATTATTTTCCCTAACTCAAACAGTATAGTGCTTACACCTGTGGCACCGCATAACTTAAACGTTAGGCCGGTAGTATTGCCTGATACCAGCGTGCTTACACTGGATATTGATTACCGGGGCAATAACTACATTGTATCGTGCGATAGCCGTACTGTAATTGTAGACAAACCCATGCAATTTAAGGTGTACAAGGCCGATTTTAAGCTTAATTTGGTACGCCTGAATAATGAAAGCTACTTATCTACGTTAAGGAAAAAACTATTATGGGGTTTAGACGCCCGTAATTATTAACTGATCCCTTGATGCCCAAATTTTACGCCTTTTATATTTTACTGTTTATCAGCATAAATGTACATGCCCAGCAAACCTGGGAAATTGGCGGCAATATAGGCGCGGCCGGTTACATCGGCGATCTTAATATCAATAACCCTGTTAAACCAAGCGGCGGGCAGGTGGGTCTGTTTGTAAAGCGTAATTTTAACCGCTACCTGGGTGTAAAGCTAAATTACACATTTGCGCAAATAAGCGGCGCCGACAGTACCTCGGGCATCCAGCAGTTTCGCGACCGTAACCTGAGCTTTACAACCCCCATAAAAGAACTTAGTTTGATGGCCGAGTTCAACTTTATGAGTTACATCCCCGATGCTGGCAAAAATAAATACACACCTTATATATACCTGGGCGCCGGCATAGCCTCGTACGCGCCAAGGGCGATGTATAAAGGCAACGTTGTTGGCTTGCGGCCATTAAAAACCGAAGGGCAAACCAGCCCCTACGCAAACACGGCCATAGTAGTGCCGTTTGGCGCCGGGTTTAAATATAACTTTTCGGGCAAGTGGACTGTTGCTGCGGACCTTGGGTACCGCTTCACCAATACCGATTATTTGGACGATGTAAGTAAAAACTACGCCGCTAAAGGGTCATTCAGTAATGCTACAGCAAGGGCGCTTTCAGACCGCTCAGGCGAAAAGACCAACGTATACATCGGTAACGCCGGCTCCCAGCGTGGCGATTACCGCCAACGGGATTTTTACATGTTTGTGGGCTTTACCGTATCTTATACTTTTGTAACGCAGGCCTGTTATTATTAACTAAAACGCCATAATTCAAAATATAAAATCTTATATTTTAAAATTACAGAATTTAATTTTGTTTATTGTAAATTAACAGTTATATTTATATGTATTATTACATGTAACCAATTGTTTCACATTAAACTATACTGCTATGGCCGAATTAAATTCATCCCCGGAAAAATCAGGCACAAAAACCCGCTCGAAAAAAGCCGCGTTAAAGGTAGATCTTACTGCAATGGTTGATCTTGCCTTCCTGCTCATTACCTTTTTTATGCTTACCACAACCTTAAGCAAACCCAGCGCTATGGACGTAGCCATGCCGGTAGGCGAGGAGAGCGAACCGGTAGCCCAATCCCGCACCATGACTATCTGCCTGGGAAAAAACAACAAGGCCATGTACTACCTGGGCTTAGCAGATAAACCGTTAATACCTGCCACTGTTACCAATTATAGCGGTAGCGGCTTGCGCAAGGCTATATTTGATATGAGCAAACATGTGCAGCAAACCACCGGCAAAAGTATGCTGATAATTATAAAACCCGCCGAAACATCCGTTTATGGCAATCTGGTAAACACGCTTGATGAAATGAAAATAACAAGCACACAGCAATACGCCATTGCAGATATCGCCCCAAAGGATATCAGTTTGTTGAAAGAGCAGCAGGCGTATTAAAAGTAATTGAATTATACTGCAGCACCATGGTACAAGCCACGGTGCTTTTTTATGCGGAAGCTATGGTTTATTCTCCTTACCCTCTTTGCACAGCAGCGAGGGTCGGCCAGCGCAGCGTAGTCGGGGTGAGTAACTATGCAAACAGCAAATCCCTGCCATCCAAAACCACCCCCGTTGATAATTATTTCTTTTTTAACGCATACTAAAATAAATACAATTAAGTTTTACCTTTGTCACCTGAAAAAAAGGGCATAAGTTGTTGAGGGCTTTGCTAAAAACGATTTAAATTTTAACAAGGCTACAGGCGCTACAGTTCATAAGCAGCTGTTAACACCGATCGGGAAATGAGTTATAAGGACCAGATAGATCTTCAGAAGTTACCCCGTCATATAGCTGTTATTATGGATGGTAACGGCCGCTGGGCAAAGGGTAAAGGCAAGTTAAGGGTGTTTGGCCATCATAATGGCGTGCTATCTGTACGCGATATTGTGGAGACCGCCAGCGAGTTGGGTATCGAATACCTTACCCTGTATACCTTTAGCACCGAGAACTGGAACCGCCCCAAATTTGAAGTTACCGCCATTATGGAACTGCTCATCAGCACCCTTAATAAGGAGATTGCCAAGCTGATGAAAAATAACGTGCGCCTGAACGCCATAGGCGATCTTAAGGCACTACCCGGCAAATGCCACCAGGAGTTAGAGAATGCCATAGGCAAAACAGCCGGTAATACCGGGCTGGTACTTACGCTTGCATTAAGCTACAGTAGCCGCGGCGAAATAGTACAGGCTGCTAAAAACATAGTAGCCAAAGTACAAAGCGGCGAATTAAACCCTGCCGATATTGATGAACAATTGTTTGAAGATAATTTATATACCGGCGGTATGCCCAACCCCGAACTTTTGATAAGGACGAGTGGGGAATACCGCATAAGTAATTATTTGTTATGGCAAATTGCCTATGCCGAGCTATATTTCACCACCAAACTATGGCCCGACTTTAGGCGCGAGGATTTGTACGAAGCGATATTTGATTACCAGAAACGCGAACGCCGATTTGGGATGACAAGCGAGCAGGTAAACTAAATTTTTACTTTTAACACTTTTTAACAACTGTATAAATTATTTTTAGCCCACTAAAATATTCGAATGAATAAAGTTTTTTTTGCTCTACTCTTCTCTGTTATAAGCACTGCAGCAATGGCTCAGGTAGGCGGCCAAAGGCAATCAGCATTATCCGGCGGCTCTATCCCTGCCGATAGTTTAAGTTACCTAAACCCAAAAGATTATATTATAGGTGGTGTAACCGTATCTGGTGCCAAGTATTTGGATAAGGATGTGTTGCTTACTATATCTAAACTAAACAAAGGCGACAAGATAAACCTTCCCGGTGAGGCTAACGCGAATGTTATTAAAGATCTTTACAAACAAGGCCTTTTTGATAATGTACAGCTAAATGTTACCCGCATCAACATGGATACCATTTACCTGGAAATTGCCGTAACAGAGCGCCCGCGTTTATCGCGTTTGCACATTACAGGCATCCGCAAGGGCGAGATAGAGGACGTAAATAAAAAACTGGCAGATAAAACCGGTAAGATCGTGAACGAAAACTTACTGAGTACTACAACGGCCATCATTAAAAAACACTTTAACGAAAAGGGCTACCTTAACACTACCGTTAAAATAACCCAAACCAAAGACCCAGGGGATGCCAACAGCGTTATACTGGATGTTGCAGTTGATAAAAAATCGAAGGTTGAAATTAACAGTGTTGACTTTGAGGGTAACACGGCGTTCTCTGATGCCAAGTTGCGAAAGCTGTTGAAAAACACCCGCGAGAAAAAAATATATAACATCTTCGGTTCAAAAAAATTCAAGAAAGACAAATACGAAGAAGACAAGGAAACGCTTATTGAAAAACTACAAGGGAAAGGTTACCGCGATGCCGAAGTATTGAGCGATACCGTTACCAAACATGACGAAAAAACCGTCGACGTAAAAATCAAGATCTACGAAGGCCCCAAGTATTATTTTGGTAATGTAAAATTCTCGGGTAATGCAACTTACCCTACCGAGTTATTAGAAAGGATACTGCGTATCGAAAAGGGAACGGTATTTAGCGAGGTTGAATTATCAAAACGTTTAACAGGCCCAACGCCAAGTAATGATGACGTATCATCGTTATACTTAAACAATGGTTACTTAACCTTTAATGCAGACCCGGTTCAAACCAGGGTTTATAATGACACCGTGGATTTGGATATCCGTATCTATGAAGGCCCGCAGTATACCATTAACCGTGTTATATTAAAAGGTAATGATGTTACCAATGATAAAGTGGTAATGCGCGAGATCCGTACCAAACCGGGGCAAAAATTTAACAAAGAACTATTGATTCGTAGTGCGCGTGAGATTGGCCAGTTGGGTAACTTTGATGAGCAAAAAACCGAGCCAAGGCCTACGAACATTAACCCCGCCGACGGTACTGTGGATCTGGTTTACAATGTGGTTGAAAAACCATCCGATCAGATAGAACTATCAGGTGGTTTTGGTGGTGGCCAGTTGGTTGGTACCTTAGGTTTAACATTCAACAACTTTGCGCTGCGTAACATTTTCAACCTTAAAGCATACAAACCTTTGCCAAAAGGCGATGGCCAAAAATTAAGCTTAAGGGGGCAATCGAGCGGGCGTACTTACCAAAACTTCTCGTTCACATTCTCCGAGCCATGGTTGGGGGGTAAAAAACCTATCTATTTCGCTTTATCGGCTTATACACAAGGTAGTTCAACAGGCCAATATTATCCTAAAAGCAGCCCTTACTATAACAAATTACGTATCAATGGTATAGGTGTAACGTTAGGTAAAAAATTAAACTGGCCTGATAACTACTTCCAGTTAAACTACTCGTTAAACGTAGATCACTACGATCTGGATAACTATGGTGGTTACCTGTTCCAGAATGGTACATCATACAATATTAAACTAACCCAGGAGCTTAGCCGTAACTCGGTTGATGTGCCTTTGTACCCAACATCGGGTTCAAACATAAAATTAACCATACAGGCAACGCCACCATACTCGTTGTTTAATAACGTGAACTATAAAGTGGCAACGCCCGAAGAAAGATACCACTTTGTAGAGTACTACAAATGGAAGTTTGATGCACAGTGGTTCGAGCGTATAACCGGTAAACTGGTATTAATGTCGCAGGTGCGTTTTGGTTACCTGGGGCAGTATAATGCTTTGGTTGGGCCGTCTCCGTTCGAGCGTTTCAAACTGGGTGGCGATGGTATGCAAAGCTACCAGTTCTTACAAGGTACAGATGTTATAGGTTTACGTGGTTACGAAAACTTCTCTATAGTGCCCGAGGGTTCAAGGTTAACTGCAAACACCAACCAGGGTAGTGCTATTTACAATAAATATACTATGGAGCTAAGGCATCCCGTTATTACTGGGCAGTCTGCAACCATTTTCTTGTTAGCTTTTGCTGAGGGTGGTAATGTTTGGAATGGTTTTAGCCAATTTAACCCTTTCAATATAAGGAAATCTGTAGGTGTTGGTGCAAGGATATTTTTACCGATATTTGGTTTGCTTGGTTTAGACTACGGCTACGGTTTCGACAAGATCCCGAACCAGCCCGATGCCAACAAAGGCCACTTCCACTTTACTATTTCGCAAAGCTTAAGTGGCGGGTTTAATTAATTTTGTATAACGATTATTTATTATGAAGAAGATAATTTTAATACTATTTGTTACGTTTGCAGCATGTACCGCGGCAGTTGCCCAGCGTTTTGCTTATGTAGATTCGGATTATATTTTGAAACACATGCCGGAGTATGCTTCATCGCAGAAACAACTGGCATCACTTTCAGAATCGTGGCAGAAGGATGTTGACGTCCGTTTCCAGGAAATTGACCGCCTTTACAAAGCCTACCAGGCCGACCAGGTGTTGATGACCCCGGATATGCGTAAACGCCGCGAGGCCGAAATTGTAGATAAAGAGAAACAAGCGAAGGATTACCAACGCCAGATATTTGGGCCGGATGGCGAGCTTTCTAAAAAAAGCAACGCGCTGATTAAACCAATACAGGATAGGGTGTCTAAAGCTGTACAGGCTGTAGCCGAAAGCGAAAACCTGGATATGATATTTGATAAAAACAGCGAAGTGATAATGTTGTACGCAAGCCCGCGTTATAACAAGAGCGATGCTGTAGTAACTCGTTTAGGTTTAAAACCGGGCGTGTTTGCTAAATAAAGATTGTATATTTATAATTAGAACTATTTTTTTTAAACACAGAAGAACACAAATGAAAAAACTATTTAAAGTTGCTTTAGTTGCAGCAGGAATGTTATTTGCAGGCAACTTTGCCCAGGCACAATCAAAAATTGGCCACATTAATTTTCAGCAGTTGATCGATTTTATGCCCGAAACTAAAACTGTAAAATCTCAGCTTGAAATTTACCAGAAACAATTCATTGATCAACTTAGTACAATGAATAACGAATACCAGACCAAAGGCCAGGCTTACCAAACAAAACGTGCAGGCATGACTGATGCAGCGCGTGGCGCCGCTGAAAGCGAATTGCAGGACATCGCAAAACGCTTACAGGATTACCAAACTTCATCTCAGCAACAAGTTGAGGCTAAACAACGCGAGCTTGGTAAACCATTGATTGATAAAGCACGTGGTGCAGTTACAGCGGTAGCTAAAGAAAAAGGTTACGGTTACGTATTAGATACCACCAGCGAGTACTTAGTAGTATCTCCGGACGCTGATGACCTGATGCCGGCTGTAAAGCTTAAATTAGGATTAAAGTAATCTCAAAATTAAATTATTTAGAAAGCGCCTCCATTACGGGGCGCTTTTTTTATTTTTGATGATATGTTGGTAGGCAGTCCCATAGGGGTATTTGATTCGGGTATAGGTGGCTTAACGGTGTTCCGTTCTATAGTAGAGCAAATGCCAGGTTACGATTATTTATACCTGGGCGATAACGGCCGCGCCCCTTACGGCAACCGCTCGTTCAAAACCATTCACCAGTACACCTGGGAATGTGTGCAATGGATGTTTAAGCAAGGCTGTCCGTTAGTAATATTAGCCTGCAATACCGCATCGTCCAAAGCCCTGCGCACCATACAGCAGCAGGACATGCCTGGCCTCCATACCGATAAACGTGTGCTCGGCGTAATTCGCCCCACGGCCGAAGTTATTGGCAATTATACCAAAACCAAACAGATAGGTGTACTGGGCACCAAAGGCACCGTGCAATCCGGCTCGTACCTGTTAGAGATAGAACACTTCTTCCCCGATCTTAAAGTTTACCAGCAGGCCTGCCCGCTTTGGGTACCACTGATAGAGAACGGCGAATACAACAAACCCGGCGCGGATTACTACGTAGAGCTTTACCTGGATCAGTTGATGGAGCAATCACCTGATATTGATACCATTTTACTGGCCTGTACCCATTACCCGCTTTTGCAGGAGAAAATAAAAGCTCACCTGCCGGCCAATGTTAATGTAGTTGCGCAAGGCGACATTGTAGCCACCAGCCTGGTAGATTACCTGCAGCGCCACCCCGAAATGGAGCAACGCCTCAGCAAACAAGGCAACCGCCAGTTTTACACCACCATTGATGACACCCCCGATTTTGACCGCCATGCGTCGCTCTTTTTTGCAGATAATGTAAAGAGTGAGTTTGTTGATGTAAGGGAAGTATGTTAAAATAGATGTGCAGATGTGCAAATATGTAGATGTGCACATAATACATTGCCTCGCCAAGCGTCCACGCTTGGCGCAAACAATTTTAAGCGTACAACGTTCAAGCGTAAACGCTTGAACAGGCAGGTAATAAATGGAGATTCATTTTGAAAGCCTACCAATCCCTAAATCAAGCGAATCCCGGTTCAGACAATTGCGTTAGGGAGTGGGGCGGATACCGGACTCGCGCCTAATGCCTGCAGGCGTATGATCCGTAGGCAACGGCCATTTTAGAGAATAGTGATTTGTGAACAGAGATTAGTTAGTAGCCATAGTGAAACCACATCGGTGCAATCCAATCACGCAGCGCAAAAAACAACTACCAAAACAGTCAACTATCCTTAGCATTTATTAAGTTTGCAACCCAAAGCAATCGCACTTGAATTATTACCTTACATATTTTATTGTAGCAGCAGGTTTATTTGCTTTTGTGGGCCTGTTTACCATGTTTGGCGTATATGCCGAGCGTAAGGTAAGCGCCTTTATCCAAAACCGACTTGGCCCTACAGAAACGGGCAAATACGGTTCCCTGCAGGTACTGGCAGATATGATGAAGATGGTGCAAAAGGAGCTTATTATCCCGGCAGCGGCCGATAAGATCTTGTTCCTGGCCGCACCCGTTATTATTTTTATTGGGGTGTACCTTGCCTTTGCCGCCTTGCCCTGGGGGCCGGGATTGATCCCTGCTAACATCAATATTGGGCTTTACTATATTTTCGCTATTATCTCTATCGAAACCCTGGGCATACTAATGGCCGGTTGGGGGTCGAACAATAAATATTCAATACTGGGGGCAATGCGCTCTGCCGCGCAAATCATTTCTTACGAGATCCCTGCGGGTTTCGCGCTCATCTCTGTTGTGATGATAGCGCAGACCCTTAACCTGCAGGATATAGCCATGCAGCAGGGTATCCTTTCGGCAGATAAGGCGAAGTTCTTTGGCTTCTGGGATGTATCACAAATTGGGGGCATCCTGTCGTGGAACATCTTCCAGGCGCCTCATTTGATGGTGGCCTTTGTGATCTACTTCATCGCATCGTTGGCAGAGAGTAACCGCGCACCGTTCGATATTCCCGAGGCGGAATCGGAATTGGTAGCAGGTTTCCACACCGAGTTTACCGGTTTGCAATTCGCGCTGGTGTTTTTAGCCGAATACTCCATGATGTTTTTGGTATCGATGGTAGGCGTAATATTATTTTTAGGCGCATGGAATACGCCTTTACCAAACATAGGTTCGGTACATTTGGCAACGTGGACAACCAGCGCGGGCTGGGGCATCATCTGGATCTTGATAAAGACCTTACTTTTAATAGGCGTACAAATGTGGATCCGCTGGACACTGCCCCGTTTACGGGTAGATCAGCTGATGAACCTGTGCTGGAAAGTATTAACCCCGCTGGCTTTTGCCTGCATGCTAATATCGGGCGTGTGGCGGCTGTGGATTATGTGAGTTTGATTTCGGATTTGCGATTTAGCTTTTAGAGTTTAGAGTTTAGAATTTATTATTTATTATTTAGAATTTGCTACGAAGAGCATTAAACGGTTTTACAACGGCATGGAAGGGGCTCTCTCTTACCATCAGGGCCTTGTTTGCTTCAAATGCCAAAAGGCAGATTACGCCTATCGCCAATGATAATTACTTCCATCAGCAAAATAATACTAATACCATCCAGTACCCTAAGCAGGAACTGCCTGTGCCCGAGGTGGGCCGCTACCAGTTGGATGTGGAAATTGACGACTGTATCGTGTGCGACCTTTGCGCCAAAATTTGCCCGGTGAACTGTATCACCATCGAATCGATAAAATCGACCGAGGGCAGCATCGGCGAAACATCCGACGGGTCTAAAAAGTTGCTTTACGCCGCCCAGTTTGATATTGATATGGCCAAGTGCATGTATTGCGGACTGTGTACTATTGTGTGCCCAACGGAGTGTATTGTAATGACCAACGAGTACGATAAAACCGTATTTGAACTGAAAGACCTGAACTACGAATTCTCGGACATGTTGCCCGAGTTTGCTGCCGAAAAGCGCGACCTGCTGGAACGCCAGACTGCCGAAAAGCAAGCCGCTAAATTAGCCGCCATGAAAGCAAGGGAGGGAGGGGTATGAGTTTAGTGCAGGCAATGTTTTACCTGATGGCGTTTGTAACCGTGGGCTCGGCCTTGGTTGTAGCCGCGGGGAAGAATTTGGTGCGCAGCATCTTTTTGTTTTTTGTAACCCTGTTTGGCGTGGCCGGGTTATACGTTTTAGCACTTGCCGATTTTGTGGCCGTTACCCAAATTGTAATTTACGTTGGCGGCATTTTGGTGCTGATACTGTTCGCTTTTATGCTCTCGGGCAAGGAGGCTTTAGCTACTGCAGAGCAACAGAAAACAAAATTCATCAGTATGCATAATTTACCTGCATTTATATTGGCCGCCCTGTTTTTGGTGGTGATGCTAAATGTGGTTTTTAAAGCGGATATCAACAATCTACCTTGGATAAAAACGGCCATCGCAACAAAAAATGTGGTACCGGTAAATGGGACGGGTATTAACGACATTGGCGTAAGTTTGATGACACGCTACCTACTGCCATTTGAGGTGATCTCGGTATTGCTGATGATAGCTTTGGTTGGCGCGGCGCATCTGTCCAGAAAGGAGCCGGTAGAAGCGTGATAGGCCTTAACGATTTTATGCTGGTGAGCGTGGTGTTGTTTTGCATCGGCCTCTTCATCATCGTATCCAAAAAGAACGCGATCCAGATTTTGATAGGCATAGAGCTAATGCTGAACGCCGCCATATTAAACCTGGTAGCTTTTGGTAAATACGATAAGACCAATAACGGGGGGCAGGTATTCGCACTGTTTGCCATAGTTTTGGCTGCTGCTACAACTGCTGTTGCGCTGGCTATAATATTGAACGTTTACCGCCGTTACAAAACCATCGATCCTGATAAAATTAACCAGTTAAAAGATTAAGATATGAAAAAGCTACTTGTTGTTTTCTCGTTATTCTTGTCGGTAAGCGCTTTCGCGCAAATGCCGGATACTGCTAAAAAGGAAACTAAACTAAATTTAACTCACAATGGATTGCCTCCGTTGGTAATGGTCAATCGGGTAAAATATATTGGTGATATTAATACCATCAACCCAAATGATATCGAAAAGATAGAGGTATTAAAAACGCCATCGTCAACATCATTATACGGTGCAGAGGGTTTAAACGGAGTTATTTTAATTACCACTAAAGAAGGTAAGGGAGTTAACCTTTCAACTAAAGTAGCTATTGCGGCTAAAGCCGATTCTGCCGCTGCAAAAGCGCTTTATATTATCGATGGTAATAAGGCAACCACTGAGGGTATGAAGGCTCTTAATCCTAATGATATTGACAATATATCGGTATTAAAAGATGCCTCATCTGTTGCCCTATATGGCGATACCGGTAAAAATGGCGTGGTGATCATCGTTACCAAGGCCTATAAAAAGCAACATTCTACCAGAAAAGCCGAAACCGAAAGACAAGGGAAAAACTAAAATGAAAAAACTGCTTTTAATATTGCTGATGCTGATCTCTGTTTGCGCTTTTGCGCAGCGGAAAAAGCATGCGACAAAAAAGAAGGCCAAGACTACTAAGCACACAAAAAAACGTTCGTCAAGGCACCGCTCAAGGGGGGGGGAGCCCGTGTAGAGGAGCACGTGGAGGAAGAAGAAAGGGTAACTTATCCGTTCTTCTCGGTGGATAGCGTTACCAAGAAACTGGTGCTGAAAGACCCTCCCGAAGAACGCGACCGCCCGTTTGTAATGGTGAACGATAACGAATACCACGGCCGCCTGCAGGACCTGAAGCCTGAAAGTATCCTGGATGTATCCGTTATAAAACCGAAAGGCGCCAAAATGATGTACGGCCAAAAGGCTGCCGCGGGTGCGCTGATCGTGAAGACCAAACAAGCTTTGCCTGCAGATTTGCCAAGCACGCTATTGCCTTTGCCAAAGCAGCAAGGAAACCAAAAAGCCTTTGTGCTGAATGAGGAGGCAACGTTTGGAAAAGTATCAGATATCGACCCGGAAACCATCCTGAAAATTGATAAGCTGATTCAGCCGAAATTTGCAGGCGCTACCGTGAATGATACCACGGTTAACGTTACCACTAAAAAGTATGGCACCAAGCTGTACCAATGGAAATTTGGTACGCTGTCCAAAGCTTATAAATCATACATTCGCTCGCGTAGGGGAAAAGATCTGGCCGTTACGTACGTGATGCCTGATGGCACCGAACTAACCGGCGAGGACAAGCTGCAACTGTGGGAGCTGGCCAGCAAAGCTGATATAAAAGCAGCCACCTTTACCGGCCCAAGTGGCATTCGCAAGAACCGCAAACCGGCAACACTTATTATTGAACTAAACCAACCGGCAAATTGATGAAAGCAGGCCTTGGTAAATATTATGAGCTAAGTTCCCCTCTTGAGAGGGGCAAGGGGTGTGTTAGTCGCGCGACTAACACACCCCTGCAACAACGCAGCCCAACACTCCCCTCTCAAGAGGGGAACAAAAAAGCTTAATTTTATATTAGATATAATTTGAACCCAACCCTACCACAAACCGACGCGCAAACCATAACCCTTGCTATTATAGCAGTGGTGCTGCCCTTTGCTGCCTTTGTGTTAAACTTTTTACTGCTGGGCAAAAGCAAGGCCTCGGGCTGGGTATCTACATTAGCGATATTGGTAAGCACGGTTTTGGCTGCCAATGTATTTATAAAAGTTTGGGGCAGCCATACCATTCATGCGCAGCAGGTTTGGTTTACCATTGGGGCTACCAAGGTGCAGGCAGGCATCCTGCTGAATAATCTATCGGTATTGCTGCTGTTATTGGTCCCGGTGATAGCCCTGCCGGTGCATATTTACTCTACCGCTTACATGAAGGATGATGACGGTTACAGTCGTTATTTCCGCTATTTAAGTCTGTTTTGTTTTAGCATGCTGACTTTGGTGGTGGTAGATAACCTGATATTGCTTTATGCCTTTTGGGAGATGGTTGGCTTCTCATCCTACCTGTTGATAGGGTTTTGGTTTACCCGCGAGAGTGCCATCATCGCTAACAAAAAAGCCTTTATTATGAACAGGATAGGGGATATCGGCTTGCTATCGGCCATCATCATCCTGTTTACCCAGTTCCATACATTGGATATTCAAGAACTCTTTGCCGAGAAAAGCCTCATCGCAAATGCCATCATCGCTAACGGCGAGTGGACAAGCCCTTTGGGCAGTATCCCGGCTACCTGGCAATACGTAGCCTTCGGCGGGATCTTTCTTGCCGTGGCAGCAAAGTCGGCACAGTTCCCGTTACATACCTGGCTGCCCGATGCGATGGAGGGCCCAACTTCAGTTTCGGCACTCATCCACGCGGCAACCATGGTGGCGGCAGGGGTATTTTTGCTGGGCAGGTTTTACCCAATGTTTACGGGTACCGAGCTAACCATCCTGGCGGTTATTGGTTGTTTTACCGCGTTTATGGCAGCTACCATCGCCCTTACGCAAAACGACCTGAAAAGAATATTAGCCTACTCCACCATATCGCAATTAGGTTTTATGGTAATGGCCATGGGGGTGGGTGCTTACGCCTCCTCGTTGTTCCATTTGGCTACTCACGCGTTCTTTAAATGTTTGCTTTTTTTGGTTGCGGGTATTGTCATCCATCAAATGAAACACATTAAGGACGATAACAACCTGGATATCGACCCGCAAAACATCCTGCATATGGGTGGCCTGCGCAAAAAATTACCACTAACGTTTATCGCCGCGTTAATTGGGAGCCTCGCCTTGGCCGGCTTGCCGCTTACTTCAGGCTATCTCTCCAAAGACGGCATCCTGATCCAGGCGTTTGACTGGAGCGAGGATAAGGGCGGCTTACTAAAATTAATCCCATATTTTGCCCTTCTCACCAGCTGGTTAACGGCTTTTTATGTAGCAAGGCTTATCACCAAAGTTTTCTTTGGCGAGTTCCGTCTTCAAAAGATGAACCCGCATATCCGAATCTACATGGGCGATGGCGGCTGGCAATACAAACTGCCGTTGGTGTTTTTAGCGATCTGCTGTTTGTTCCCGGTGTTCTCATACAGCCCGGTGTTTTATGAAGATGCCTGGTTGTACAAAGGATTTTTGCTGACCAATATTTTTGCCCGCGAAAACCTGTACCATGTCATCATTCCGTTAATTGTAGTGATTTTAAGCGTGGTGGTGATGTATGGCGCATATGTAATTTATGTAAAACGCAATACCTGGTCGTTCCCGCAAAAGGGGCTGCTGTACCGCATCTCATTTAACGAGTGGTATATCGACAGGTTCTACAACCGCGTCATCATACGTTTTGTAATGTGGCTGAGCAACGCCTTTTATTGGTTCGACAAAAAAGTGGTGGATGGCTTTGTAAATTCACTCGAAAAAGTTGGATTAGCCATTGCGGGTATTGCCGCCTGGTTTGATAAAAACATTGTGGATGGCTTCCTGCATTTGGTTGCAGATGTAGTGCAAGGCATTGGTAGTTTTGCCCGCCGTTTCCAGGGAGGTAAAATTCAATATTATTTATACAGCATGCTATTAGTGCTGATCACCGTATTTATTTTAAAACTGATCTGGACCTGATGAATATATTAACCCTGCTCATTTTTACCCCAATTTTGTTTGGCTTAGTTATTCTGCTGCTGCCATCATCACTGCGCGCGAGTTTTAAGTACATTACGCTGGCGGCTACGTTTTTACAGTTGTGTTTCAGCATTTACATTTACCTGCACTTCCAGACAGGGGCGGCACACGCGGGCATCAACCACGAGGATCAGTTCCAGTTTGTTCAAAAACTCCCGTGGATCAGCCTCGATCTTGGTTCGATGGGCAAAATGCAGATAGAATATTTTGTGGGGATAGACGGTATTTCAGTAACGCTATTGGTGATGACCTCGCTGGTAATGGTGATAGCCGCTATTGCATCCTGGGAAATAAAAAGTAACCTGAAAGGTTTTTTTGCCCTGTTCCTGCTGCTGGATATGGCCGTAGTTGGCGTGTTCTGCGCGCTGGATTTCTTTTTGTTCTACACTTTTTACGAACTAATGCTGCTGCCATTATACTTCATGATAGGCATGTGGGGAGGCGCAAGGCGCGAGTACGCAGCTATTAAATTTTTCCTGTACACGCTGTTCGGTTCGGTGTTTATGTTGTTGGTGATGGTGGGTTTATACTTGTCGGTTAAAGATCCGGTTACGGGCAATCACACCTTCAATATCATCCACATGATGAACCCGGCTAATTATATCGATGGATCGGTATTCTCCTTACTCAGCAACGCTACCATTTTGGGCATGCCTGCGCGTACCGTTGGTTTTGTGGTGCTGTTTATTGCCTTTGCCATTAAAGTGCCGGTAGTGCCCTTTCATACCTGGCTACCTGATGCCCACGTAGAGGCACCGACCCCGGTATCTATCATCCTTGCAGGCATCCTGCTAAAAATTGGCGGCTACGGTATTATCCGCATCTGTATAGGCATCTTCCCCGAGGTTGCTTTATCCGGCGCATTTTGGCTTGGCTTATTGGGAGTGATCTCCATATTATATGGCGCTTTTAACGCCCTTGCCCAGCGCGATCTGAAACGCATGATCGCCTATTCATCCGTATCGCACATGGGTTTTGTGCTTTTGGGCATCGCCTCCAATACAGCCGAGGGCATCAGCGGCGCTGTGCTGCAAATGGTGAGCCACGGGTTTTTATCAACCATGCTCTTCTTCCTGGTAGGGGTGATCTATAATAGGGTACACGACAGGGATATCTACAATTTTCGCGGATTAGGTACATTGATGCCGCGGTATACCGTTTATGTGATGGTGGCATTTTTCGCTTCGTTAGGTCTGCCCGGCTTCTCGGCTTTTGTGGCCGAAGCATTTACGCTGGCTGGCGCATTTAAATCACATTCGGTTAACGGCTTGCTTCCTTATTGGATGGCTATCTGTGGTACGGTGGGAATCCTATTAAGTGCGGCCTATTTCCTGTGGACCCTGCAACGCATGTTCTTCGGCGCCGTATCCCTAAAAGGTGGCGACGTTTGGAAGACAGCCCTAACCGATCTCAACTTCCGCGAAACGGCCACCTTATTGCCGCTGGCTTTGATCGCATTGCTATTAGGCATCCTGCCATCGCTGGTGCTTGGCGAGGTGAATGATTCGGTACTGGCGTTGGTCCAATTTATCCAGGCGAAATAAATTTTCATTTATTTCTACATCGGTTTATGGAAAACTTAAGGCTTGTGCATCATACAGGTAAAATTAAATATCATGACTAAAAAGTTATTATTTATTGCCTGCCTGTTCATCAGCCTTACCCGTGTCGCTAACGCCGATGATTCCCAAAAGATCGTATCAAAGGTGCAAAAGGTTACCCTGTTTTTGAACGGGGCGCAAGTAACCCGCACATCGCCTGTAAACGTGGCTCCCGGCACATCCACTTTAGTGTTCGAAAATATTTCTCCGGGTATCGATGTGCAAAGCATCCAGGTACGTGCCGCCGGCGATTTTACCATCCTTTCGGTAAAGCACGAATTGAATTACCTGAACGAGCAAGCCAAACAAAAGCATGTAGAGGAATTACAGGCCCAGCAAAAGGCCCTGAATGACAAAATATCGCTCCTGAATTACGCTTTAACCATTAACCAGGAAGAATATAATATGCTGGTTAAAAACCAGGTGGTAAGCGGCCAAAACAGTAATTTGGATGTGCTTAAATTAAAGCAAGCTTTGGATTATCAAACTATCCGCCTGACCGAGATCAAAAAGAAAGAGCAGCTGATCAATAACCAGGTAACCGACCTTAATATACAGCAGGAACGCTTCGCCAAACAAATTAACGATATCCTTCGCGGCAGCAGCACCGTAACCAGTAATATATTGGTGATGGTTTCATCAAAGGCGGCGGCGCAATCGCAGTTTACGCTTACCTATCTGGTTAATAACGCTAACTGGTATCCAACTTACGATATCAGGGCCAAAAATGTGAATAGCCCTATCACCATCTCCTACAAGGCTAACGTGAGCCAGCAAAGCGGCGAGGACTGGAAAAATGTAAAGCTAACCCTATCAACCGGTAACCCAACGGTTAGCGGCGGCAAGCCGGAGTTGTCGCCGTATTATCTAAATTATGGCATGAATTACTCTGGCCGGCAATCGGCAATTACCAAGGTAACGGGTAGGGTGTTTGGGCAGGACGATCGCCTGCCACTTCCCGGCGTAGCTATAAGGATTAAGGGGACGTCCATCGGTACACAAACCGATGCGGCAGGCAACTACTCGATACAGGTGCCCAACAGCAGCGCTATTTTAGAGTATAGCTTCATCGGTTACGAAAAAATGGAACGCACTGCAACGGTGCCGGTGTTAAACATTGGCCTGAAAGCATCTTCGCAGCAATTGAATGAAGTTGTGGTAACTGGATATTCATCTATAGAAGGCTATTTGCAAGGAAAAGCCGCTGGGGTAAATGTTCAGGGCTCGCCGGGATCTGCCTCCCAAATTTCAATTAGGGGAATGCGAGATAAGCAATCCACCCCGATAGAAGTTCAACAGGTAGAGAACCAAACCAACGTAGAGTTTAACATCGCTAACCCATACTCTGTACCGAGCGATGGCAAGCAATACCTGGTAGAAATAAACGAAGTGAACACCGATGCTACCTACCAGTACTTTGTAGCGCCAAAGCTGAGCACCGACGTATTCCTGACCGCGCGCATCACCGACTGGAACAAATACAACTTTTTATCAGGCGAGGCCAACCTGTTTTTTGAGGGTACGTTTATCGGTAAATCGTTAATTGATACCCACGCCATTGCCGATACCTTAAATTTATCGTTAGGTACCGATAAAAATATTGTGGTAACCCGTACCTTGCAAAAGGATTTGACAGAGAAACAAGGCTTCGGTTCTAATAAAAAAGAAACCCGCGACTGGTTGATAAACGTGAAGAACCGCAAGAACCAGCCCGTGAACTTATTGGTGGAAGACCAGGTGCCGGTATCGCAAAACTCGGCCATTGAGGTAGAAACGCAAGACGTAAGCGGTGCGCAGATGGATAAACTTAGCGGCAAACTATCGTGGAGCCAAAACCTGAAACCGCAGGACGAGAAACAATTACATTTAAAATACCAGGTTAAATATCCAAAAAACCAGTTAGTTATAGTACAATAAAATAAATGAAGGATCTGTTACCAGAAGTTACCACCCAGCTAAACGAAGTATTACGCGGCCTGCGCTTTTTTGTGCCCGAGCTGTATTTAGCCGCCTTGTTTATTTTGGTGCTGGTAACAGATCTTTTATTTGGTAAACGTTCGGCAAAATTATGCCGCGCGGTAGCAACGGGTGGTATGATGATTGTGATCGTACAGGTCATCAGTCAAAAATTAAGCCTCAACGCAAATGATACCGCCCGGTTTTTTAGCGGGATGTTGATGCTGCACCATACGGGCATTGTTTTTAAACTTATTATAGATGTGCTGGCGCTGATGCTGCTCTTCTACTTTGCGTGGGATAAGAAACTGGCATCGCACAAAAAAGGCTTGTCGGACTTGTACACTATTGTCATCGGCTCGGTATTGGGCTTACATTTAATGACCATGGCGGTAAATTTGCTGTCCATTTATTTGGCTATTGAAATGGTTTCCATTGCATCGTACCTGTTGGCAGCCTACCGTACCGATAATGCCAAAAGCACCGAGGCGGGTTTGAAATATGTACTCTTCGGCGCGACGGCATCGGCAGTAATGCTGTATGGTATTTCGCTTGTCTATGCCTTCTGTGGTTCGCTTGATATTTTCTCGCGCGAGATGCAGGAGGGGCTGATCCAGGTAAATCCTGTAAGCGTATCATTCGCGCTAACATTGATATTATTGGGAATTGGGTTTAAACTTTCGCTGGTGCCGGCGCATTTTTATGTGCCCGATGTTTATGAGGGCGCGGCAACTCCGGTAACGGCCTACCTGTCTACCTTACCAAAAATAGCAGCCTTTGCCTTGCTGATAAATTTCATCACACCGTTTATCACCTCCAGCGGGATGTATATTAACTGGGCGGGGTTAAACTTCAGGCTGGTATTATCTGCCGTTGGTATCGCTACCATGGTGGTGGGTAATTTTGCAGCGGTTTGGCAAAATAGTGTAAAACGGATGCTGGCCTACTCGGGCATAGCGCATACCGGTTTTGCCTTGATGGCCGTGGTAACCTTTAGCGGGCAAGGACTTACCGCGCTTACTTATTACCTGCTGGTTTACGGCCTGGCAAATATTGCCGCGCTTATGCTGGCCAACTATTTTGAAAATAACGAGGGCATCACCAACATAAGCGATTATAAAGGCCTCGGCTTTAAATACCCGCTGGCATCTGTAGCATTTGTAATAATATTGATCTCCCTAACGGGGATCCCCATCAGCGCGGGATTTACAGGGAAGGTTGTAGTATTTTCGGCAGTGTATGGCGTATACCAGCAAACGCATGATATCTGGCTGATGGGCATGCTGATAACCGGTGCGGTTACTACCGTTGTTGGTTTGTTCTACTACATCAAGATCCCGTTGAACTTATTTTTAAAACGCGTTGAAATTACCCCGAACGAAAATTTGCAATCGCGTAACCTGGTGATTTTTTCTTCTGTTGTTGCGTTATTGCTAATAATTTTTGGACTTATCCCCGATAAATTGATTAATTTATTGTAATTGTTTCATTTTTTATAAAATATCTACTAAAATTGTATAAATTGAGGCCGTTTTAATAAATGGTTTTAATTTGATATGAAACGTTACTTCCCCTTTTTTGTAATCCTTGTTATTTTATCACTTACGTTTATTTTTCCATCCGTAGAATACGATAAAACTGTAAAATCTAACTTTAATACCGGCGATATCGCCTGGATGTTAATGTCCACCGCGCTTGTTTTAATTATGACCCCCGGCCTTGCCTTTTTTTACGGCGGAATGGTGAATAAAAAGAATGTTATATCTACAATGCTGCAAAGTATTGTGTGTATGGTGATTATTACGGTGCTTTGGGGCATATTTGGCTTTAGTTTAGCCTTTGGCGATAGCATTGGCGGCGTAATTGGCAATCCATCTACCTTTTTTATGATGAAGGGCATGCTGGGCAACGCCAGCTGGAAAGCCGCACCAACTATCCCGCTGTTATTATTTGCCATGTACCAGTTAAAATTCGCCATTATTACCCCGGCGCTAATAACAGGTGCTTTTGCAGAGCGCATCCGTTTCAATTCATATATCATATTTTTGGTGCTGTTCAGCATCTTCATCTTCTCGCCATTGGCCCACGCCACCTGGCACCCGGATGGTGTATTAGCTAAACTGGGAGTGCTGGATTTTGCAGGCGGTACGGTGGTACACATGTCGGCAGGTTGGGCAGCATTGGCCTCAGCCTTATTCCTAAAACGCCGTAACGAAGCCAACCACGCACCCGCGCGCATCACTTATGTGATGATCGGTACGGGCCTGTTATGGTTTGGCTGGTTTGGTTTTAACGCGGGCTCTGCATTTGGCGCAAACCATTTGGCGGTAACCGCATTGGCAACAAGCACCACAGCATCTGCCGCGGCCGGTGTTACCTGGATCTTTTTTGATATGCTGCGCGGCCGCAAGCCATCGGCCATGGGTACTTGTATAGGTGCAGTGGTAGGTTTGGTTGCCATAACCCCGGCAGCAGGTTTTGTAAGTGTTCCGCATTCGCTGGCCATCGGTATCATATCTGCCGTGGTAAGTAACCTGGTTGTAGAATGGCGTACACGTACCACTATCGATGATACGCTTGATGTATTTCCTTGCCATGGTGTGGGCGGTATGGTAGGTATGTTACTAACCGGCGTATTTGCCAACCACAACGTAAATCCCGCCAACGTAACCGGCGACGGGTTATTCTTTGGTCACACCCATTTGTTTTTCATTCAGCTATTCGCGCTTGTAGCTACTTCCATATTCTCGTTCTTTGGGTCGGTGATATTGTTAAAAGTTACCGACATGATCTCGCCATTGCGGGTTTCTAAAGAAGATGAGGTTTTGGGATTGGATATCAGCCAGCACGGGGAGAAATTGTAAGGAGAAAAGCTCAAACGGAAATTTTTATGCAAGGAGACGTGAAGTATCGTGTCTCTACGAAAATCGATAATGTAGAAACGCGATACTTCGCGTCTTTGAACATGCCGAAACTTTTGGTCCGTTTTTGTGGCTAAAGCAAAGAAATGGCGTAGCTTCTTGAGTGCCAAAACAAAAATAAACACATTACGAAAAAATTAACATCTATAGGCTTATATACTTAGAACTGCCATTCCTAATAGAGCACTAATCGACGACTTTTCTATCGAGGATTGGCCACGCTATCACTCGCAATAACGCGCGGAGAGATAGCGACGAATGGTTCGACAGGCTCACCATTGCAATTGTGGTTACTTATACAACTCAGGTTTAAACCTTTTCGCTAATAGGCCTGTTGCTTTTTCGGTATCGACATCTGCAACCACAACACCGGCATGGCCGTAGGGCTGGTGGGCAACGCAAACGCCATCGGGCGCAATGATGGAACTGGTAGATTCCTGGAATTTCATGGCGTAGCCAACGCTTGCGAAGTAAATGGTATTTTCCAGCGCGCGCATCATCATGGCTTTTTCGTAGTAGGGGCTGTGGCTGTCGCCCCAGTCGGTTATTTGTTTACCGGTTGCATCGCTGCCGGTAAGGTGCGGGTGGAAAACCACCTGCGCGCCTTCGCGTGCCGCCCATCTTACAGATTCGGGGTAGCGGAAACCTTCGTGGCAAATGGTGATGCCGAATTTAAGGCCGTTCACTTCAAACAGGCTGCGTTGTGTTCCAGGCACCCAAAAATTATCTTCGCTTGGGTCTAACTGATTTTTGGTTTGATAACCCAGCACCTCGCCCGTTGGCGATATCACATGCGCGGTATTTAAAAACCGGTCTTCCTCGTAACAATCCATTGGGATGATAATGGCGATGGCATTAGCAGCCGCTATTTCGCACACTTTGTTTAACGCATCCAATAATTGCTGATGTGTGGCTTTCTCCGGTTTATGGTCGGTAAGCGGGTAGCCGGGAATAAATGATTCGGGGAAGCATACAATTACAGCGCCTTGCTGCGCGGCATCTCTTGAAAGATGATCAACCTGGTTTAAACCATCATGGATGGATGTGGGAAAAGTAGGAGAGGCAAGGGCTATTTTCATGCAGGTGAATTTAAGGAATTGTTTTTATAGTTTGTAGAATTTGCTCACCCCGCTGCACTTCGTGCGCGACCCTCTCTGGTGCGCAAAGAGGGTGAGGGAAAAAGCCTCTCCGGAGGAGAGGGCGCTAAAAGCTTTATCCTCTTTCCGCCAACAGCGAAGAAGGGTGGCCGGGCGAAGCAACGACCGGGTGAGTAAAAACACCCGCAAGGCTTGTTTAAAATAATAACAGGTTTTGGGTAGCCCCTACGGGGCAAAATAAATTTGTATTTATTTTTACAAAGCGGTAGCCCCCGATGGGGCATATCTGCTTAGTTAATGAGTTTCCTAATGTTTACGCATCAATGCCCCATCGGGGCTACCGCTTTGTAGGAAGCGTATTCTTATTTTATTACTCCGTAGGAGTTACCCTTATCGGCACAACCGCTCATCCATAAACCCGATAGGGGCGGATACCTGCACCTGCGCCCGCCCTAACAGGAGAACCAACGCTCTTTAAAAATCTATCAATTTTTTAAACGGGTAAATCAGGTTCAAACAATAATCGTCCCTATCCCACAAATTACGGTTCAAACAATCCCTGAAATCCGCTTATCCCGGTCTACTTTTCCACACTATAAAAAATACTAACTAATGACAATATGTTTAAACACTATATAAGATAAAATTTTACCTTTGCATGCTCATCCCAAATCATGAGCGATCAGATTAAACATGAATGCGGTGTGGCATTTATCCGCCTTTTAAAGCCACTCTCTTTTTATCAGAAAAAGTACGGGACTGCCCTGTACGGACTAAACAAGCTTTACCTTTTAATGGAAAAACAGCACAATCGCGGCCAAGATGGCGCGGGCGTTGCTACCATTAAACTGGATATTGAGCCTGGGAAGCGGTACATAAGCAGGCACCGGTCAATGGCGAGTAATGCTGTTGCTGATATCTTCGAATATATCCAGAAAAAGTTTGCTGAGATACAGAAGGAAACGCCTGAAAAAATGGCTGATACCGAATGGCTCAAAGAGCACGTAAGCTTTACCGGCGAAGTGTTGTTGGGCCATTTGCGTTATGGTACCCACGGTAAAAACAGTATCGAAAACTGCCATCCCTTTCTGCGCCAAAACAACTGGATGACCCGTAACCTGGTTATTGCCGGTAACTTCAACATGACTAATGTTGATGAACTGCTGCAGCAATTGTACGACCTTGGCCAGCACCCTAAAGAAAAGGCCGATACGGTGACCGTTCTTGAAAAAATGGGCCACTTTATTGACACCGAGGTACAGGGCTTGTTTGACCAGTACAAACGCGAAGGACTTGACGATAACGCCCAAATTAGCAAGCTAATTGCTAACGATATGGATGTTGCCAAGATCTTGCGAAAGTCGGCCAAAAACTGGGATGGTGGTTATACCATTGCAGGGATACTGGGCCACGGCGATGCATTTGTAATGCGCGACCCGGTTGGCATCCGCCCGGCTTACTATTATTATAACGACGAGATTGTAGTGGCCGCCTCTGAGCGCCCCGCTATCATGACAGCCTTTAACATCCCTATTGAGGAGATCAAGGAGATAAAACCTGGTCATGCCCTCATTGTTAAAAAAGATGGTAAGATAACCGAGGATATGTTTAGCGAGCCTTTAGAGAAAAAAGCATGTTCTTTCGAGCGCATCTATTTTTCTCGTGGCAGCGATGCTTCTATATACAAAGAGCGTAAACAGCTTGGCAGGTTGCTTTGTCCGCAGATATTGGATGCGGTAGAGAACGACGTTAAGAACACCGTATTCTCCTACATACCAAATACCGCTGAGGTGGCCTTTTATGGTATGGTGGAGGGGATTCACAAATACATCAAAAAATACCAGCGCGACAGGCTCCTGAACCGCGACGATAAAATTAGCGAAGAAGAATTGACAGAAGTTTTGGCACTTGCCCCACGTGTGGAGAAGATTGCCATTAAAGATGTTAAGCTCCGCACCTTTATTACCCAGGATGCCGACCGCAGCGAAATGGTTGCCCACGTTTACGATACCACTTACGGTTTAATAAACAAAGACGCCGATACGTTGGTGGTATTGGATGACTCCATCGTACGTGGTACTACTTTAAAACAAAGCATCCTGAAGATACTTGACCGCCTTGGCCCTAAAAAGGTTGTGGTGGTATCATCTGCCCCGCAGATCCGTTACCCGGATTGTTACGGTATAGATATGTCGCGCATGGGCGAGTTTGTGGCTTTTGAGGCTGCAATTAGCCTGTTAAAAGAGCAGGGCAAAGAGAACATCATTGTTGAGGTTTACCAGAAATGTAAGGATAGCTCTAAACTGGCTAAAGAAGATGTAGAGAACTATGTAAAAGCCATCTACGCGCCCTTTACCGACCAAGAGGTCTCTGACCGTATTGCCAAGATCATCACCCCGCCAAACATCACGGCCAAGGTACAAGTAATTTATCAAACCCTTGATAACCTGCACATAGCCTGCCCTGACCATGCCGGCGACTGGTACTTTAGCGGCGATTACCCAACCCCGGGCGGTAATAAGGTAGTAAACCGCGCCTTTGTTAACTGGATGGAAGGTAATAACCAAAGGGCTTATATGTAGAGATTAGTGGTTGGTGTCCCGATAGTTATCGGGAAGAGATTAGTTGCCAAATTTTTAAAATATCAAGAGCGATAGATTTCTATTGCTCTTTTTTGTTTACAATGTTTTTTCGTAGAGACGCGATACTTCGCGTCTCTTTGCCCCAGAATGGTTGCTTAACTAACCGCTGGTGCCGAAAATATAAAGTGTGTTACCAGCCTGTCAATCAAAACCAGTGAGGCGATGATAAGGGCTATACCGGCAATTTCGTTTAGGCGGTGCACAAATTTAGGCGATATTTTTTCGCGGAGTTTGTTGGCGTAAAAGGCCTTTACAGAATCAAGCCCAAATTGGATGATGAGTATGGTGAGGAACATGACCGCTATTTTGGCCGACCGGTGGTGAACGCCTGCATGAAACTGGGTACTGGCTACGCCGATAACCACCGTCCAATGCAGTAGCACGGTTGGGTTAAAAATGCACATCACAAAGCCTTTAAAAAAATAGCCCGCGTGGTTTATTTTGGTGGGGATGGTATTGTTGTAATTAACATCGGCCTTTTTAAAGATGTAGTAGATACCGATGGTGAAGAGAATGATACTACCAACAATGCCCGCTATGGTTTTATCATATGCCGATACATCAAAGTATTGCGACCCAAAAAGGATGGCGCCCACGAAAACCATATCGCTGGTTACTACGCCAAGGGCAAGTGATAAACCGGCATGAAACCCTTTTTCAATACTGGTTTTTATGAGAGCAAAAAAGACAGGGCCTGTTATAAACGTGAGCACTAATCCAAATCCAATTCCCGAAATAATGGCTTCTATCATTATGTAGGCTTATATATCCTGTTTTTCCCTACAGGTAAAAAATCAGGACACTAATATGCGACTTTTATCTGTTAAACAACAAAACTTAATGCTTGGATTTATATTTTGAAAATTTTATAGCCATAATTATAAAATTTGATTTATGTTTAGTGTTTCAAACACACCAATTAGTATTAACCTTAATTAAACAATGGCACAAGACAACTCTAAGAGTAATGGTTCGGCTTTATATACCATCATTACCGTGTTTTTCTTTTGGGGCTTTTTAGCAGCTTCGAATGGTATTTTTATCCCTTTTTGTAAAGCACACTTCAGCTTAACACAGTTCGAATCTCAACTGATAGATTTTACTTTTTACGGTGGCTATTTCATCGGTTCGTTAATACTTTACTTTGCTTCATCGGCAACCAAAGTAGATATACTTAATAAGATAGGGTATAAGAACGGTATCATTTACGGTCTTTTAATCTCGGCTGTAGGCGCGCTGATCATGATCCCGGCTATCAACTCGGGTTCGTTCGCATTCATCTTATTCACTTTCTTTGTTATCGCATTAGGTTTCTCGTTACAGCAAACAGCTGCCAACCCGTTTGTGGTGGCGCTTGGTAGCCCCGAGACCGGTACCCACCGCTTAAACTTTGCGGGTGGTGTAAATAACTTTGGTAGTATCTGGGGCCCGGTAATTGTGGGTTTCGTGCTGTTTGGCTCGGCATCGGCAAAGATTCCGGCATCTGAGGTTAAAATAGCATCGGTAAATACCTTATATATTATCCTTGCTGTGTTGTTCCTGGCAGTTGCTTTGTTTTTCTGGCTATCAAAACTACCAAGCGTAACCAGCGACGAAAAGATAGAACCAAGCAACAAAGCGAACACTCCTCTGGGTATCATATTTGTGGCGTTCCTGCTTATTTTAGCTGCAACCCCGCTTGCACAAGCTACAGGAATCCATAAACAATATTTTGTTTATGCTTCATTAGCCATCATCTTATTCACTCTTGTAGGCACATCATCTGCAGCCGGTAAAGGCGGCCAGGGTTGGGGCGCTATGCAATACCCGCAGTTGGTTTATGGTATGCTTGCCATATTTACTTACGTAGGTGTTGAGGTTACTATCCAAAGTAACATGGGTGCGTTATTAGAGACCCCTGCCTTTGGTAATTTTAAAACCGACCAGGTAGCGCCGTTTATCTCATTATACTGGGGTAGCTTAATGGTAGGCCGCTGGACGGGTGCCATTGCGGCGTTCAGTCTTTCAAAAGCAACTAAATTGATCTTAACCATCGTTATTCCATTTGTAGCATTTGGTGTGGTACTTATTGTTAACCGTATCAGCGGTACCGATGTTAGCATGCTTTACCCATACGCAGGTTGTGTAGCTTTATTAGT
Source organism: Mucilaginibacter sp. 5C4 (assembly GCF_034345625.1). NCBI lineage: Bacteria > Pseudomonadati > Bacteroidota > Sphingobacteriia > Sphingobacteriales > Sphingobacteriaceae > Mucilaginibacter > Mucilaginibacter sp. 5C4. The sequence continues at coordinate 1,520,045 of NZ_CP133775.1, forward strand.
TATTGGCTTCCTGATGGGTAACCAAAAACCGGTACGTACACTGGCTATTTTCGGCATACTGGGTGCTGTATTTATGGTGATCGGCTTAATGACTACAGGCATGGTTGCGGTATTCGCATTTATTAGCGGTGGCTTATGCTGCTCTATCATGTGGCCATCCATCTTCTCATTATCGGTTACCGGTTTGGGTAAATACACCAGCCAGGGCTCGGCATTTTTGATCATGATGATCCTGGGTGGTTCAATTATTCCACCGGTACAGGGTATCCTTGCCGATGGTATTGGTATCCACAAATCATACATTATCCCGGTTATTGGGTTTGCTTACCTTGCATTTTTTGCATTTAAAGCCGGCGCCATCCTTAAAAAACAAGGTATCGACGTTGACAACCTGGAAGCAGGCGGAGGACACTAATTTTTATTGTCTGAACTCGAATTAAGCGAATTAATTGAATTTTAGGATTCTGTTAATTCGCTTAATTATTTATTAATTTGATTTCAGATTACCAATGACACAACATGAAACCCAGTTTCGAACATATTTTCATGAACCTGGCGACCGACCTGGCTCAACGCTCTCATTGCGTAAAGGCCCAGGTCGGTGCCGTTTTAGCTAAAGACACGCGCATTATATCCATTGGGTATAACGGCCCGCCTGCAGGTACCCATAACTGCGACGAGGAGTGGCCTGGGCAAGGCTGCGCCCGCGACTCTAAAGGCAGCTGCTCGCTTGCCCTGCACGCCGAAGAGAACGCCATCCTATACGCTGTAAAGAACGGTGCTAACCTGGAAGGCGCTACGTTGTACACCACGCTATCGCCATGCCTGCCCTGCGCAAGGCTGATATTTTCTGCAGGCATCAAACATGTCTATTTCGATAAATCATACGCCCAATATAAAGGCTTAACCAGCGATGAAGGGGTTGATTTTTTGAATAGGTTTGGGGTGAATGCGGTGCAGTTTACAGGGGAGGGAAGAGAAACAGGAGGTTAGGAATCAAGAGGCATGAAAGTAAGCCTTCAGCTTTACGCTTTTAACGCCTCAATCTTATCCAGTGCGAACTGCAGCTGCTGCTCGGGGGTGATGTTGGTATTATCTAATATAATGGCATCATCGGCGCGTACAAGGGGGCTTTCCTCGCGGGTGGTGTCCTGGTAATCGCGGTGGGCGATGTTCTCAAATATATCCTCTAAAGTAACCTCGGGGTTTTTAGCGTGGATCTCGTTATAACGGCGCTCGGCACGGATCTTTGGGTCGGCAGTCATGAAGATCTTTAGAGGCGCATGCGGGAATACCGCGGTGCCAATATCGCGGCCATCCATCACAATATTTTTTGATTTACCCATGCGTTGCTGCTGTTTCACCATCTCACGGCGCACCTCTTTCAGGGCAGCTACCGCGCTTACCTTTTCGGATACCGGCATCTGGCGGATCTCTTCAGAAACCTCTTCGTCGTTTAGGGTGATATGGGTTTCGTAATCGCGCGAGTGGAAATTAAGGTGGATGTTTTTCAGGGCTTCCTCAATTTGGGCGTGATCGGTAAGATCAATATTGTTCCTCAAAAAGTATAGAGCCACGGCACGGTACATTGCGCCGCTATCCACATAAATATAATGCAATTTTTTGGCTAATGCCTTGGCCAATGTGCTTTTACCGCATGATGAGTAGCCGTCGATCGCTACAATAATATTGTTGTTCATTGAGGAACGAAGTTAATAATTTTTGGTTACTGGTGAATGGTTGATTAAGTTGATTGGTGAATAGTTGGATGGAGTTATTAAAAGAATGGTTGATAAAAAACAACCACTCACCACTTAACCCAATCAACCACTAACTATATTTACACCTATGAATTTAACTAAGGCCGACCTGCAAAAAGAAATTTCTTACAAAACATCGCGTAGTGGGGGCAAAGGCGGGCAAAACGTAAACAAGGTATCAACCAAGGTGGAACTGCTTTTTAGCATTGATGACAGTATCCTGTTAACCGATGAGGAAAAACTAACGCTTACCCAAAAGCTGCAAACCCGTTTTAATAAGGACGGCCTGGTACAAGTAATTTGCGATGAAGAACGCAGCCAATACCTCAACAAAGAGATTGCAGTAGAACGCCTCATCGTGCTCATCACCAACGCCCTGCACAAACCAAAAGTGCGTAAACCTAGTAAAGTTAGCCGCACGGCAAAACTCGCCCGCCTCGGCAACAAAAAGATTCAGTCCACCAAAAAAGCCGACCGTAAAAAGAATTTTGATTTTTAATGTGGATGCTTACTTACCCGTAAAGGTATAATCGGTAACAATTTTAATTTCAATCAGCTTATTATTCTTAAAAATATAGTAATGCTGGATGCCATCTACGGTAGAGATCAGTTTAATGAAATTTACAGCAATTGAAGGAGTTTTATTAAATAGGAGCGCCAACAACTCTTCTTTAGACATGCCAATATGAATATTATTTAGGAAATGAAAGTTGTTATCAAAAATATTTGCAGATACAATCTCCTGGTATGTAGTTTCGTCGCTTTTGTAAAATTTTATGATACTTTTAGCAGTGCTTATTTGTGTTATGGCTGTACTATCCTTGTTACCCCAATTAATTAAATAGATATTCTTTACGGAGCTATGTACTATCGACTGTTTAATATTTGTTACGTTACTATGTTTGCCAAACGGGTAATAAAGGTCAGGGGTGCCGGTTATTATCTTTAAAGTGTCCCCATTAAAAAGAATTTCAGCAATATCCACGCCCGGTTTTTGCGATTTTTCAAGAAGTTTTCTCAACGATGCGGTATCTGTTTTAATTACAGTCGCTGATGCTGTTTTATTATCAGTTAGAGTAGCTTTTTGTGGTTTTGGATTACAAGAAAACAGCGCGCTAAGCACCAATAACACCAAAATATTTTGCTTCATTTATTTTAATTAAACCTATACAGCGCCGTTATAGATCCCCACTGATGGGTGTTTTTTACCTGCTGTTTCACCTCGCGGGTATTTACCACCGCGCCAATATCAAACACCAAGCGGCTGGTGGTAAAAGCAACCCCCAGTTGATTGCTGAATACGAAGTGGTTAATGTCGCCAACAATTTCTTGCGTGCCGGGCTCCGGGTGGTCCTTAAAGATATTGCCCTGCACGGTGGCATCATACAATATTCCGTTTATTTGCGGCTTATAGTAAAAGAAAAGTTCCTGGTTATGAAGTAAGGTGTTGCTTGTGTTTTTACTCGCCGTACTTTGCGTACTTACCGAATTAAATAACTGGTTAAAATTACCCAAGCGGAACATTGGCCCAATACCCGCTGCATTAAAGCCCGTACCGGCGTTGATATAACCAGCTGCAGTAACGTCCACCCATGAAGCACGGGCAAGTAATTTGTTCACTTCGAGGCTTAAGTTTACCTGCGCGGCGTTACGCACCTGGTACTGCCAGGTGTTCAATTCGTAAAAGCCGAATGTATTGTGGATGAATTTTTGGATAGGGTAACCGCCTGCTGCCGGGCCAACCATGCCAATTTTTGCAGATAGCTTTACGGTAGTTTCATTTTTATACAACACATTGCCCGATAAGCCCAGGTATAAGTAACCCGCAACAGGCCTGTCCACAAAATCTGCAGAAGGCAACTGGCCCGACTGCGCGTTATAGATCTTTTGTCCCAACTCTAAACCAAACACGGCATTAGCCATATTAGGTTTAAGACGTTTAACATCAGCCGCATGGCGATAGTACAGGAAAAATCCATTGGTGTAATAACGGTCGGACCCCTGGCCCAAAAAAGAATCGTTGTCCGCCTGGAAACCGATCTCGTGGCCGCGGGTTTGGGCATACGTGCTGATGCCCGCTAACAGGCAAACGGCTATTAGGAAAAGCTTGTTTTTCATTTTGAAATTTAAGGGTGCGCTAATGTAAAAAAAGCAGCGTATTATTTCTTTGCTTTCGGTTTATTTTTAAACGTAGCCAAAACTCATATAAGGCCAAAACTGGTATTGTTTTTTGCTTGTAGCCATAGGGCCACCGCCCGCTCTGAAAGTAAATCCACCTTTAAGAGGTTGGTATCGGTAGCCAACGTTTAAACTGCCGATTATGCCGGTTTGCCCATGTAACTTAGGCACATAATTTACCGGGTGTGGGTTAGATTCGCTGTTGTCGCTGTAGAAAAATATATCTTCTATTGCATTGAAATGGAAAAAAGTTACTCCTGCGCCCAACTCCAGGTAATGGCCTTTTTTGCCCGCTAAATAATTTACAATAACCGGGACAGTAATTAAATTCTCATTTTGTTTGCGCGGAAAATAGCTTATACCGGCGCGTATACCAAGCCCATTTTGCGTTTTACTAAAACGGGCGTCATAATTTATTGAATACAGTACGCCGGGCCGGCCGGCTTCAAAATAGATGCTTTTACCCCGGCGGTTAAAAAGCGTTTTGTAAACCGAATCTTTTTTTAGTGAGTCTTTTGCTGTTGTTAGGATTTTTTGTGCGTTGGATATGTCGCAAATGAATAGGAATGTTGCAAATAAAATGGAACGTAGTAAAAATTTCCTCATAAGAGTTAGCTATTGGCTTTTAATCTCTATGTTCCCTCTTGAGAGGGGTTAGGGGTGTGTTCTTAAACTATTCAAGTTTCCTAACACACCCCTGCCATTTCACGGTCTTTCGCGCCCCCTCTCAAGAGGGGAACCTGCTATGTTTTTCACTTAACCAACCACTGGCTTTACTTCCTTTTCCTTAACAGTAAGGTCAAGTGGCTCGCTTACCAGATCAGTTAGCAGGGCAAGGTTTATTACCTCGCGCATATCGGTAACGTAATGGAATTTCAGGTCGGTGATGTAATCTTCTTTGATCTCCAGGATGTCTTTCTGGTTAGATTTGCAGAGGATGATCTCCTTAATATTGGCGCGTTTGGCTGCCAATATCTTCTCTTTGATACCACCTACAGGTAATACACGGCCGCGCAGGGTTATCTCCCCTGTCATGGCCAGATGTGGTTTTATTTTACGTTGGGTAAATGCCGATACCAATGCGGTAAGCATTGTAACACCTGCCGATGGGCCGTCTTTAGGAGTGGCGCCTGCCGGTACGTGCACGTGGATATCCCATTGCTCAAATAGTTTGGGGTTGATGTTAAAGTAACCCGCATGCGCGCGCAAATAAGCTAACGCAATGGTTACCGATTCCTTCATTACATCGCCAAGGCTACCGGTTATGGTAAGCTTGCCATTGCCCGGGCTTAGGCTTGCCTCAATAAACAATATGTCGCCACCAACGGATGTCCAGGCCAAACCTGTTACCACACCTGCGGTGTCGTTGTTTTCGTAAAGGTCTTTATCGTAGAATGGTGCGCCCAATATCTTCTCCACCTCTTTTTTGGTGACCAATACATTATAAGGCTCTTCCATCGCGATGTTTTTAGCCACGCCGCGGATCACCGATCCTATCCGTTTCTCCAGCGTACGCACGCCCGATTCACGGGTATAGTCTTCTATCAGTTTCTCCAGCACATCGACCTTTACTACCACATCCTTAAGCGTTAAACCGTGGGCTTCGCGCTGTTTTGGTAATAGGTGTTTCTTGGCTATCTCAATCTTTTCTTCAATGGTATAACCGTTCACCTCAATGATCTCCATCCTGTCTAACAAGGCAGGCTGTATGCTGCTCAGCGAGTTTGCGGTAGCGATGAACATCACGTTGGATAGGTCGAAATCCATCTCCACATAGTTATCATAAAAAGTACTATTCTGTTCAGGATCAAGCACCTCTAACAAGGCAGATGATGGGTCGCCACGGAAATCGGTGCTTACCTTATCTATCTCATCCAGTATAAATACCGGGTTAGCCGCGCCGGCTTTTTTTACCGACTGGATGATTCTGCCCGGCATAGCACCGATATATGTTTTACGGTGCCCGCGGATCTCTGCTTCATCGCGCACTCCACCCAAAGCCATGCGTACATACTTGCGGCCTAACGCTTTCGCAATAGATTTACCTAATGAAGTTTTACCAACTCCCGGAGGGCCAACCAAACAAAGGATAGGTGCTTTCATGTTATGTTTCAACTTCAGCACCGCTAAATATTCGATGATGCGCTGTTTTACCTTATCAAGGCCAAAGTGATCCTTATCCAATACCTTTTGGGCCCTTTTAAGGTCGAAATTATCCTTTGTAAAGTCGTTCCATGGCAGGTCAAGCAACAGCTCTAAATAGTTTATTTGTACCGAGTAATCTGCCGCGGCGGGGTTGGTGCGAACCAGTTTTTCAAGCTCTTTGGCAAAGTGGGTTTTAACCTCTTTGTCCCATTTCTTTTTCAGGGCACGCTGGCGCAGATTCTCGATCTCCAGATCGGGAGAAGTGCCACCCAGCTCTTCCTGAATGGTTTTTAGCTGCTGATTCAGGAAGTAATCACGCTGCTGTTTGTCCAAATCAACACGTACTTTGGTCTGAATTTGGTTCTTTAGTTCCAGCATCTGCAGGTCGAGCGTCAAATGTTCCAGCACCATATTTATCCTGTCGCGCAGGCTGGCAGTTTGTAGCAGGGCCTGTTTTGCTGCCATATCCGCATTCATATTTGATGATATGAAGTTGATGAGGAAAGATGTGCTTTCGATGTTACGGATAGCTATACCTGCCTCGCTCGGGATGTTTGGCGATAGCTGTATAATGTTCATAGCCATATCTTTAACAGACGATACCATGGCTTTAAATTCTTTGTCCTCTTTAGCCTTTACCTCTTTAAACGGTGTGATGCTTGCTTTAATGTAAGGCTCGGTTTGTACCTCTTCCTTTAATGTAAAACGCTTTTTACCCTGCAATATCACGGTGGTGTTACCATCGGGCATTTGCAGCATTTTGATGATGAGGGCAATGGTACCAACCTTGTTTAGCTGGTCAAAAGTTGGGTCTTCAATACTTACATCCTGCTGGGAAACAACGCCAATAAGGCGGCTGCCTTTGTTAGCATCGCGGATAAGCTTGATGGATTTATCGCGGCCAACAGTAATAGGGATCACAACACCGGGAAACAACACGGTATTGCGCAGCGGCAGTATAGAAATTATATCGGGTACCTCTTCATTATTCATTTCCGCCTCATCCTCTGAAGACATCAGCGGGAAAAACTCGGAATCTTCATTAATGGAGGGCATGGTATTCTTAAAATCGAATGGATCAAAACTCATCAATCACCTTTTATGTATGGTAACAACGTCATAATGGCAGGCACGGAAACTCCGGACTTGCAAATACAGGTTAATTGCCAATAGTTATATATTTAAATATACAGTTTCAAGAGCTATGCCAATATAAGTTAATTGCCCCGGGTAAATGACACACATTTGTAAATGGTTGATTTTTTGGCGTTTGTGAAGGTAAAATAAATGTGGGTGGTTTTTGGTGGGATTTGAGGAAAGTGGAAAAAAAGTCATGTGCGGTTGTGGACGATAAACTTTCCAAAACCCTCTTTCCGCGCAGTGCAGAGAGAGTGGTTGAGCGAAGCAACAGTCCCGATAGCTATTGGGAGGGTGAGTAGACTGTGCGGTTTGCAATTTGGTCGCGCTCCTATTTTACTCACCCCGACTACGCTACGCTGGCCGATCCTCTCTGCTGCGCAAAGAGGGTAAAAAAGGTTTTTCAATTCCATCATTGGGGAGGGAGGGGTTTCTATGCTGTTTTTGTAAAGCACATACAGTGACAGTGGATAATAATTTGGCTAAAGCCGCTTTTACAGTTGGCTTATCCATGGCTGAAGCCAATGGCAATTATATTGAAGATCCCTTCATTGCCGCCCCATTTATGGGGCGGATGGCAACTTGAAATGTTCCCGGCTTTAACCAAAGTCTTCGGCTAATCCCCTTTTATTCAAATAAGTTGTATGTAATTCTAAAATTATTAACAAATTGCACGCCTGGGATAATAATTTAACACATTGTTAGTTAATATATTGTTACTGGATAATACCCGCTAATTAAATATGAGGCTGTCGGCTATAATTTCTTTGATCCTGTTTACATCGGTGGAGACACTATCGGCACAAAATGCCTACGTAAAAATGGGGCAGCAGGCTTTTATGGATGGCAATTTTAAAGCCGCCGTAAAACAGCTGGAGAAAGCATGTATTGTAGATAGCACAAATGCCAATGCCTATTGGATGCTGGGTTATTCATATTATCACAGTGAAAACTACCGCAAATCCATAGCTGCATACACCAAAGTGATTTTTATTAACCCGATAGATGCCACCGCATATTATTACCGTGCGCGTGCCAAAGGTTATTTAGGGAAAGATACTTTCCTGTCGCCGCAAGAGCGCGAGAAACACCTGTTGGGCGCAATATTCGATTTGACCAAAGCCATCTCCATTGATCCTAACGACCATGGTAAATGCTTCCAGACCCGTGGTATTGCTTACCGTGAGTATGGTGTATTTAAATTGCAGCCTGGTGCTACCTTTGATAAAGCGCGTGGCGTAAACTCGCTAAGAGCATCTATTACCGATCTGGAAAAAGTATTGGCCGATAACCCCGGAAGGTCTGATATCTCTACACTGATAGAGCTATCCAAAGAAAAACTGGCAACCGCCAACGGGCATCATTAATTTATAAAACTGCCATTTATCCGGTAGTTGTTCGCACCCATCACTTTCACTTTCTGGTTTTTTTCAATGCTGTAATAGGCATTTGGTACGTAAACCAATTTCTCGCTGGTGTTGTACAGGATGTTGTGCGTGTTGTTAACGATAGCGATCTCGGTAACCTGCCCCGCTTTTTTGCGGACTACAATTTCACGGGTTTTTAACTCCGGGAATTTGGCTTTGTAAACAGTGCTGTCGGCATTACTTTGCACATTGTAGCTTTGTTTCCAGGCGGGTTTGTTGATGTCGCTTTCGGTAAACAGGTTAAGCTCCTTTTTCCAGCTGGCAATGCGTACCTTTTTGCTTTCGGTATCGCCGTTATGGGCTACGGATTTGTTTACCTCGGGGTTTTGTTTGGTAAGCAGGGTATCCTGTTTGCCAAAATAGCCCTTCAGGTCAAAGTACTGCAGCTCGGCGCCAGTTTCCTTTATTTCGGGCTTATTACAGGCGTAGCTGCCGCATAAAAGCAGCAGCACGCTTGTATAAATAGTATATTTTGAGAATGGTTTATACCAATACATTACCGGTCATTTCTTCGGGAATGGCTACACCCAAAATTTGCAGTACGGTAGGGGCAATGTCACCCAGTTTACCATCTTTTACCTGTTTAACATCGCTGTCGATAATGATACAAGGTACCAGGTTAGTAGTGTGGGCCGTATTTGGCGAACCATCTTCGTTAATCATGTAATCGGCATTACCGTGGTCGGCAATAATGATGAACGAGTAGCCTGTTTTTAAACCGGCTTCGACAACCGCTTTACAGCAGGCATCAGCAGTTTCAGCAGCTTTCATCACCGCGCTAAAAACGCCTGTGTGGCCAACCATGTCTGTATTGGCAAAGTTCAGACAAACAAAATCGGGCCAGCCGGCTTCTAGTTCGGGGATGATCGCATCACGGATGCCTTCGGCACTCATTTCGGGTTGCAAATCGTACGTTGCCACCTTTGGCGATGGTACTAATAGGCGTTTCTCATCAATAAATTCCGTTTCGCGGCCACCCGAAAAGAAGAATGTTACGTGCGGATATTTCTCGGTTTCAGCAATGCGGATCTGTTTTTTACCGGCACCTTCTAAAACCTCGCCCAATGTTTTGCTCAGGTCATCCTTACGGAAAACTACCTTCACATTTTTAAAGGTTTCATCGTACGATGTCATGGTCACATAGTGGATGTCCAACGGCTTCATATCATACTCCGGGAACTCCTTTTGGGTAAGCGCCTGTGAAATTTCGCGGCCCCTGTCCGTACGGAAGTTGAAGCAGATCACCACGTCGCCATCTTTAATTACTGCGATGGGTTGGCCGTTCTCGTCAACCTTAACAATAGGTTTTATAAATTCATCGGTAACACCATCCGCATACGATTTTTGGATAGACGCTAAAATATCGTCGGTAGCAGTACCTTCGCCCTTAACCATCAGGTCGTAAGCCAGTTTAACGCGTTCCCAGCGGTTATCGCGGTCCATAGCGTAATAGCGGCCAATGGCTGATGCTAAACGCGCCGGCGAATCGGCAATGTGGTTCTCCAGATCAGTGATGAATTTTAATCCCGAATTTGGGTCGGTATCACGGCCATCTAAAAAGGCATGGATAAATACTTTCTCGAGCCCTAAAGCCTTAGTAGCATCTGTTAAGCCTTTAAGGTGATTAATGTGGGCATGTACGCCGCCATCGCTCACCAGGCCAATCAGGTGCAGGTCTTTATCGTTTTCTTTAGCATATTTAAATGCATCAAGTATGGTTTCATTTTGTATAAACTCGTTATCAATAACGGCTTTGTTTATACGGCCCAGCTCCTGGTAAACCACGCGGCCGGCGCCAAGGTTCATGTGCCCTACTTCCGAGTTACCCATTTGTCCTTCCGGTAAACCTACGGCAAGGCCCGATGCCTCCAGTTTGGAGTTTGGATACTGCGCTATCATCGAATCGAAGAACGGCGTGTTTGCCGCTACAATAGCGTTTGATCTGTCGTTACGGCCGTAACCCCAGCCATCAAGTATAATTAAAGCAACTTTTTTTATTTTTTCCACAATGCAAATATAAAAGCAACGTTTATACATTGTAGTTTAAACACCGCTTTATTTTTACCGGTGCAACAATTCTTTAGTTTATTGGTCATATAAATGATGAAACTAAAACATCTGCCATTGCTTACCTTGCTTTTTTTGCTGCCCATGGTAGCAAGAGCGGATACTATTGATAAGATCACCGACCTTTTAAAAACAGGGAACGCCCAGGAAATTGCCATATACTTTGCCCCCAATGTAGATATCAGCATCAGCGAAGCGAGTAATTCCTATTCAAAAACGCAGGCCGAAATGATATTGAATAAGTTTTTTAAAGATAACAAACCTCACACGGCCAAACTGTTACATCGCGTTAGCTCCAATCCTAACTATAACTTCGGCGTATATATTTTAACTACCGAAAAAGGTAAGTTCAGGGTCTCGTGCACGCTTAAGGAAGTTAATAAGGTGATGCAGATCATGGAGTTGCGAATTGAAACAGAAAAACCTAATTAATGCGCAATTGTTCTTACTTTTGAAACTCAAAAAACAAAGGTTTGGACAAACAAATTATTCACCAGTTCATCGTTAATGCTTTAAGTGAAGATGTTGGCGACGGCGACCACACATCACTATCGACCATTGAAGTAGGCACACAAGGCAAAGCAAAATTATTAGTTAAGGATACCGGGATACTGGCAGGCGTTGAGTTGGCTTTAGAGATCTTTAGCGAGGTTGACCCAAACCTAAAGGTTACCGTATTTTTAAATGATGGTGCCGAAGTTAAACCAAAAGATATTGCCCTTGAAGTAGAAGGCGACGCGCAGGCCATTTTAAAGGCCGAGCGCCTAGTGCTTAACTGCATGCAGCGCATGAGCGGCATTGCCACTACCACCCATCAAATTGTAGACCTTTTAAAAGGTACAAATACCAAAGTTTTAGATACCCGTAAAACCACACCCGGTATGCGCTACCTGGAGAAATGGGCCGTGCGCATAGGCGGGGGGATTAACCATCGTTTTGGTTTGTACGATATGATTCTGATCAAGGATAACCATGTAGATTATTCGGGGGGCATCCGCCAGGCAATAGAGAACGCCAATAAATACCTTGCCGATACAGGTAAAAAACTGGCTATTGAAATTGAAGTGCGGAACATTGAAGAGTTGGAACAGGTTTTGCAAACAGGGAAGGTAAACCGTATTTTAATTGACAATTTTAATTTTGACGACCTGAGGCAGGCCGTTAACATGATACAGGGGCGCTACATTACCGAAGCATCCGGAGGGATCACCATTGATAACATTCGCGATTATGCCGATTGCGGCGTGGATTATGTATCGGTTGGGGCATTAACGCATTCTATAAAAAGTTTAGACCTCAGCTTAAAAGCTGTAAAATTATAATGATATATTGCGGTAGTATAACATCAATTTAATAATATTGCAGGCAGATGCTATCAGTCTACTCGATTTCGGCTCTTATTGCGGCTTATCTTTTCGGATCAATTCCTACTGCAGTATGGATAGGGCAAGCATTCTACCATATCGACGTACGCGAATATGGCAGCGGTAACGCCGGTGCTACAAACACATTCAGGGTTTTAGGTAAAAAGGCGGGTATCCCCGTAATGCTGCTGGATATTTTAAAAGGATGGACAGCCACTAACCTCGCTTATATTGTTGGTACAAGTGTAACCGGGCCTTTCAATTCGGTAGCGTTTGTTAATTTGCAGTTGGCCTTGGGTGTGGCTGCTGTTATGGGCCATTTGTTCCCGGTATTCGCCGGTTTTAGGGGTGGTAAAGGTATCGCCACACTTTTTGGAATGATATTAGCTATAAACTTACCGGCTGCCTTACTTTGCGTTGCTGTATTTATTACAACGTTGCTAATAACGCGTTATGTATCACTTTCATCAATATTAGCCGGTTTTATTTACCCTATCGGGATAACGTTTGTTTTCCATGTGAGTATTAAATCGGTCATTATTTATGGGATGTGTATATTTATACTGGTATTGGTAACGCATCAAAAAAATATAGAGCGATTATTGAAGGGCAAGGAGTCGAAAGTTAATTTATTTAAAAAGAAAATCACTACCTAACTCACCATGAAGAGAATGAAACCCCTACTGGCACTGGCTATAATAGCTATTGCAACTTATGCCTGTTCAACCGTTCCGCTTACAGGCCGCTCACAACTTAGTTTAGTAAGCGACGACCAGATTAACCCCGCCGCGGCGCAAAGTTATCGTACGCTATTATCAGACCCCAGCACCAAAGTTATTAATACCGGTACCGATGCCCAGCGCGTAAAACGTATAGGCAGCCAGCTTGCAATAGCTATCGACGCTTATTTAAAAGCAAACGGTTACGGTAGCCAGTATAACTACCAATGGGAATTTAACCTGATCCAAAGCAAAGAAATTAACGCATGGTGTATGCCGGGTGGTAAAGTTGCCGTATATAGTGGCATACTACCGGTTACCCAAACAGACGCAGGCCTTGCAACCGTTATGGGCCACGAAATTGGCCATGCTATTGCCCACCACTCTGCCGAGGCGCTTTCACAGCAAATGGCTGTACAGGCGGGCGGTACTGCAATTGGCGTAGCAACAGGCAATAAATCACAATCTATACAAGCTATTATCGGCACACTTTACGGTGTAGGCGGCCAGTTAGCTACCCTAAAATATTCGCGAGATAAAGAGAACGAGGCCGATAGGCTTGGTTTAACCTTTATGGCAATGGCTGGTTACGACCCACGCCAGGCCGTTAGCTTTTGGCAACGTATGGCCGCCCAAAACCAGGGCGCCCCACCTGAGTTTTTAAGCACCCACCCAAGCGATGCTACCCGTATAGCCAATATTCAAAGGTTGGTACCCGAGGCGATGAAGTATTATAAAGGAAAATAGGGTTATTTATGACTAAGTTTTAAAGGGCTGCAACAATATCGTTGTGGCCTTTTGTTGTTTTAAGGTAAATTAGTAGATGCTCAAAAACACAACAATAAATAATAAGTTCTACTATCATGGCTATTTCTAAATCTCGTTTTCTCACAGCCCAATGGCGCAACCTGGTGATGCTTAATTACGAGGTTGACCCAGAGATATTGAAACCTTACCTGCCCGCCGCTACCGAGATCGATCTTTGGGAGGGAAAGGCGTTGGTTAGTATGGTAGGCTTTATGTTTCAGGATACGCGGGTGCTGGGCATCAAATGGCCATTCCATGTCAATTTTGAGGAAGTGAACCTGCGCTTTTATGTGCGCCATTTCGATGGTAAGGAATGGAAACGCGGGGCGGTTTTTGCGAGCGAGATTGTCCCCAAAAGTATCATCGTGGTTATTGCTAATACGCTTTATAAAGAGCATTACCGCGCCTGCCCTATGCGGCATTCGATCACAAAATCGGGCTCTAACCATACGCAATTTTTATACGAATGGAAGGTGAATGGCAAATGGAACAAACTTGGCGCTACGGTACGCAATAGCCTAACATCAATACCGCCGGGCAGCCCCGAAGAATTTATTTTTGAGCATTATTGGGGCTACAACCGCTTAACCGATTATAAAACAATGCAGTACCAGGTAGAGCATATTTCCTGGCAAATTGCCGAGGTTAAAGACTTTGTTTTTGAAGCGGATATTAAAGAGTTATATGGCGAAGCCTTTGAGCCGTACCTGAGCGTTAAACCCTACTCTGCATTTTGGGCGAATGGCTCGGAGATCGCGGTGAGGATAGGGGATAAGTTGGTGCTGGATGAGATGTAGCCGGGATAAATAAAAGTATGTCATGGTGAGCCTGTGAAACCATTCGTCGCTTCATAAGTCTTCGAAAAGCTCAGACTGACAGGAATGTTTTACATCTCGCTGCTTAACCCCAAAACCTCCAAAATAGCTTTTGCTTTCAACAAACATTCCTCGTATTCCCGTTCCGGGCTGGCGTGGTAGGTGATGGCGCCGCCTACGTGGAACGACAGATATTTTTTGGTGCTGTTGTACAGGAGCGTGCGAATCACTACGTTAAAATCAAAATCACTATCAGGACTAAAATAACCTATCGCGCCGGAATATACGCCGCGTTTGCTGCGTTCGTATTCTTCCATCAGCTGCATGGCGCTTATTTTGGGCGCGCCCGTCATGCTGCCCATGGGGAATGTGTTTTTTACAGCATCAACGGTCGATACATCATCCCTCAGTTCGCAAACTATGGTTGACACCATTTGGTGTACCTGCTTAAAACTTTGGATGCCGTATAGTTCTTCGGTTTTAACCGTGCCGGGCTTGGCTGAATGGGTAAGATCGTTACGCACCAAGTCTACAATCATGACGTTTTCCTGCAATTCCTTCGGGTGGTTGCGCAATTCTTCGATGATGGTTTTATCTATGGCCTCGTCCGCATCCCGCCTTGCGGTACCTTTGATGGGTTGGGAAATGAGTTTGCTACCACGTTTAGCCAAAAAACGCTCGGGAGAGGCGCACATAATGTAGTTGCCTTTCCATTTAAAAAAGGTAGAAAAGGGAGTAGGTGATACGCTATTAAGGTTTTGAAAGATGGATAGCGGGTCTATCTCGCTGTCTTCCGCATAAAACTCCTGGCAAAAGTTGGTTACATATATATCACCGCGTACAATGTGGTTTTGAATTTTCTCTACCGTTTCTATATACTCAGCCTTGCTGAAACGGGGTTGTATATTGATGGTTTTAACAGGTATAGTGGACGAGGGTTCGAATCCCTCCGCCTCCACTAACTTTCGGATTTCCGTTTCATTCTCCCCAATTATCTCAACCGTATTTTCTTTGATGCTGATCAGGATCTCGGGTGCAAAAAAGTAAAGGTCGGGAAAGTTGAGATGGTCTAAATTGTTGGATCGCAGGTTCTCCACCTCATTCTTCAAGTCGTACCCTAGGAAGCCTGTTATCCAGCCGGGGGTGGCGTTTTTAAATTGGGATAGCTGCACGAATGCATCTCCTGCATTGGCTGTAAGTTCGGCTTTGGCACCAATGGCTATCACTGTATCAAACTTGCCGTAGGGGTCGTTAAAGCTGTTGCTGTCGAGATAGCACAGGGTGTCAAATTTTGTTGCCCATGCAAGCACCTTTTGTTTAAATAAAGCTACGTCGGTTACCTCGGTTATCACGCCACAAAAATAGTTAACTAAATATAAAAGGCCCCGATAAATCGAGGCCTTTTGAATGTTTAATTGAAATATCTTTTAGTGCAATACCAAAGTCTGCTTTCTATCCGGGCCTACAGATAACCATTTGATTGGTACTTCCAATTCAGCCTCTAAATACGCGATGTATGCCTGCAGTTTTGCCGGGATCTCATTTAATTCAGTAATGCCGGTAATATCTTCTTTCCAACCATCAATTTCTTTTAAAACAGGTACAGCATCAACCGAGCAAATATCGTACGGCATGTAATCTATCTGTTCGCCTAAATAGTTGTAATGGGTGCAAGCGTAGATCTTATCGAAACCGCTTAGCACATCAGCCTTGGTCATTACCATTTGGGTAACACCGTTCAGCATAATGGCATATTTAAGTGCAGGAAGGTCTATCCAACCGCAACGGCGTGGCCTGCCTGTGGTAGCACCAAACTCGTGTCCTATACGGCGCAGTTCTTCGCCCATTTCGTCGTTCAATTCGGTAGGGAAAGGGCCTCCGCCAACGCGGGTACAGTATGCTTTAAAAATACCTATCACGTCACCAATTTGGCGCGGGGCAATACCTAAACCGGTACAGGCACCTGCTGCGGTGGTATTTGATGAGGTAACGAAAGGATAAGAACCAAAATCAATATCCAGCATAGCACCCTGTGCGCCTTCTGCCAATACCTTTTTGCCTTCTTTTATATAGTTGTTCACCAAATGCTCACTATCAACCAGCGGGAATTTTTTGATCAGCTCAATAGCTTCAAAAAATGCTGCTTCACGCTCGCTAAAGTCGGCAACTTCGCCGTACATAGCTTGCAGCATCGAGGTATGTTTATCAACCAGTTTCTGGTAGCGCTCTTTAAAATCGGGCAGGGTGATGTCGCCAATGCGCAAACCATTACGGCCTGTTTTATCCATGTAAGTTGGGCCAATACCTTTTAAGGTAGAACCAATTTTGCCGTCGCCCATTTTCTTTTCAGACGCGGCATCCAGCAACTGATGGGTTGGCAGGATCAGGTGAGCCTTTTTGGCTATCATCAAATTCTTTTTGGCAAGCAGGTCGTGGCCGGCATCTTTCAGTTTATCAAGCTCTTTTTTAAGCGTGATAGGGTCGATAACAACGCCATTGCCAATGAGGTTCATGGTGTTGTCAAAGAAAATACCCGAAGGAATGGTGTTCAGTACAAATTTTTTGCCTTCAAACTCTAAGGTGTGGCCGGCATTTGGGCCGCCCTGGAAACGTGCTATCAGGTCGTAACCCGCGCTTAGTACATCAACAATTTTACCTTTACCTTCGTCGCCCCACTGGAGGCCTAATAATACGTCAACAGCCATTAAATGATATCTTTATCTTGAAAATAAGTTTGAATGATTATGAATTATTGCGCTTTCCTGTCGCAAAAACCTTCGCGCAGTTTAGTGCAGTTACCGTAAAGGTTTAGGGAGTGGTGTTTAATTTCGAACTTTAAAATATCGCCCATCATGCTTTGAATCTGCTGGATCCGCGGATCGCAAAACTCAACCACTTTACCGCAATCGATACAGATGATGTGATCGTGCTGTTTGTAGCCGTATGATTTTTCGAACTGGGCCATGTTTTTGCCAAACTGATGTTTGGTTACCAGATCACACGATACCAGTAATTCGAGGGTGTTATAAACCGTAGCGCGGCTTACGCGGTATTTCTTATTCTTCATGTGGATGTATAACGATTCCACATCAAAATGGTCTGTCCTTGAATATATCTCTTCAAGTATGGCGAAGCGTTCCGGGGTTTTCCGGAGGCTTTTGTTTTCGAGATAAGCCTCGAAAATCTTTTTCACCAACGCAATGGTTTCCTGTACAGGCATAATGTTAAATTAACAGAACAAAGGTATTAAATATTTTAGTTTTTAGAGGCAAGAATCGGGAAGTCAAGAGTCAAGATGCAAAATAAAAAATTCAACGTCGTCCTAATTCCTGACTCTTGATACCCAGGCTCTCTCCTAAGACGCTTTCTCTATCACCGAATCAAATCTATTCACGGATGTGATGCCTTTTACCTGGTTCAGTTTCCTGATCAGGTTATCCAGGTGCTCGGTATCGTTCACATAAACCATAATCGCGCCTTCAAAAATACCATTATCGCTATCAACCGTAATAGAACGGATGTTCACTTTAAAATCATTTGAGATCACAGTAGTAAGCTTGTTTATCAAACCAACATCATCAATACCCCTTATGCGCAAGCCAGTTAAAAAGGCAAGTTCCAGCTGTTTGGTCCACTTGGCTTTTACAATACGGTAGCCATAGTTGGCCATCAATTTGGCCGCGTTAGGGCAATTGGTACGGTGAATTTTGATGCCATCGCTTACGGTTACAAAGCCGAAAACATCGTCGCCCGGGATAGGGTTACAGCAGTTAGCCAGTTTATAGTCTATCTTTTGCAGGTCCTCGCCAAATAGCAATACGTCGCTATCCTTGGTTTTTATATTACGGACGATGCTCTGCAGCTGCTCGCTCTCAATTTTATCCTGCGGTTTATTCTCGATAACTTTTTCAGATGCCTGGTACTCCTTCAGGTCCTTCATATCAATAAGGCCTTTGGCCACATTGTAAAAAAGGTCCTGGGTGGATGGCAGCTTAAAGTAGTAGCTCAGTTTATGGATATTTTCGGAGTTGTAAGTGATCTTGATCGATTTCATCTTACGCTCCAATATCTCTTTGCCATCGTCGGCAACCTTGCGTTTCTCTTCCTTAAGGGCCGATTTGATCTTGGCTTTGGCCTTGGCCGTTACCACAAAGTTTAACCAGTCCTCTTTTGGCACTTGCTTGCCTGAGGTAATGATCTCTACCTGATCGCCGTTTTGCAGTTTATAGCTAAGCGGCACTAACTTATGGTTCACTTTGGCGCCAATACAGCTTGCACCCACATCGGTGTGGATCTCGAAGGCGAAATCCAGCGCGGTAGCGTTTAGCGGTAGCTGGATCAACGCACCTTTTGGGGTAAAGATGAATATCTCGTCGCTAAACAAGTTCATCTTAAAATCATCCAAAAAGTCGAGCGCGTTAGAATCAGGATTCTTTAGCATATCCCTAACTTTTTGCACCCACTGGTCCAAACCACTATCGGTAGATGATTCCTTGTATTTCCAATGCGCCGCGAAACCTTTCTCGGCAATTTCGTTCATGCGTTTGGTACGGATCTGTACCTCCACCCATTGCCCGCGCGGGCCCATTACGGTAGTGTGTAGTGATTCGTAACCGTTGGCCTTTGGTGACGAGATCCAGTCGCGCAACCTGTCGGGGTTTGGCCTGTACAAGTCGGTAACTATCGAGTAGGCCTTCCAGCAATCGGCTTTCTCGTTCTCAGGTATACTGTCTAATACGATCCTGATGGCGAAAAGATCGTACACCTCTTCAAACGGAATGGCCTTTTTCTTCATCTTATTCCAGATGGAGTGGATGGATTTTGGGCGACCAAATAGCTCGCCATGCACATCCTGGCTTTCCAACACCTTATTTACCGGCTCAATAAAATTACAGATGAATTTCTCGCGCTCGGTCTTTTTCTCGTTAAGTTTATTTTTGATGAATTGGTAAGTTTCGCGCTCCATGTATTTCATGGACAGATCTTCCAGTTCGGATTTTATGGCGTACAAACCCAAACGGTGGGCAAGCGGCGCGTACAGGTATACTGTTTCTGATGATAGTTTAAGCTGCTTATCGCGCGGCATAAACTCCATGGTACGCATGTTGTGCAGCCTGTCGGCCAGTTTTATCAGTATCACCCTCACATCATCGGCAAGGGTAAGCAGCATCTTACGAAAGTTTTCGGCCTGTAACGAGCTATTGGTATCAAACACGCCCGATATTTTGGTAAGCCCGTCAATGATTTTGGCAACCTTTTTACCAAACTCCAGTTCAATATCTTCCAGCGTAACATCGGTATCTTCCACCACATCGTGCAGCAGGGCACAAACGATGGATGTTGTACCTAAACCTATTTCTTCGGCAGCAATTTGCGCTACCGCAATAGGGTGGTATATATAAGGCTCGCCGCTTTTACGGCGCATATCTTTGTGGCTCTCCAAAGCCATTTCAAAGGCCTTGCGTATCATGCGTTTATCGCCCTTTTGCAGGGTAGATTTACTGGCGCGCAGCAATGCCCGGTACCTTTTCAGGATCTCTTTTTTCTCGGCTTCCAGGTCAATCACTAAATCTTTCATGTATGGGATGGGGTATTACTATAATTAAACCCGAAAACATTAAATTTTATTGCAGGTTTGTATAAAATAACAAAATAAAATGCGTTAATTTTGTATCAAGTAAAAATATGAAATTTATTGTTTCTCTTTTGATGTTTTGTTGCGCGCTTGGGAGCTTAAAAGCCCAGGACGAGAAACCCGCGCCTCCAGTTACTCTTGGCAAAAATGATACCGTAAAGGTATACATGACCAAGCTTGACGGCGAGTTAGTGCCGTGGATAGTTGCGCGCGAAGTACGCATTGTTGATACACGTATTTTTGCCAGCGAGCAGGACAGGCTTGATTACATGCGTTTACGGTATAATGTGAACAAAGTGTTGCCTTACGCACGCTTCGCAGGCCAGCGCTACCGCCAGCTACAGCGCGACCTTGCCCTTACCGGCGATAAAAAGAAACAAAAAGAGTTGATGAAAGCCTGTGAAACAGAGATAAAAACTTTGTTTAACCACGATATTAAAAATCTGACAATTAGTCAGGGTGAGGTATTGATAAAGTTGGTTAGCCGTGAAACGGGTAACACCAGCTTTGCATTAGCCAAAGAACTTAAGGGCGGTTTCAACGCCTTCCTCTTCCAATCGGTAGCCCGTATATTTGGGCATAACTTAAAAGAAACGTATGACCCTATAGAACAACGCGATATTGAACAGATCTTGCGCGACGCCGGTTACGTTTCCAGCTACAACTAAATGGATAACGACAGCATCTACCAATTCACAGTTGAGAAACTGAATGGCGAGCATATAGGCCTTGCCGACTACCGCGAAAAAGTTTTACTGATAGTAAACACAGCATCGCAATGCGGTTTTACCCCGCAACTGCAAGACCTTGCCGACCTGAAAAAAGAATTTGCCGATAAAGATTTTGAGATCCTGGCTTTTCCATCTGATGATTTTGGGGGGCAGGAGCCTTTAGCCGGCGATGAAATTGCAAGTTTTTGTCATAATTATGGCGATAACTTCACCTTGTTTGAGAAATCCCGGGTACGTGGTGAGTTTGCGATACCGCTGTATAAGTATTTAGCAGGAACATCAAAACCGCGCTGGAATTTCCACAAGTATCTAATTAATAAAAACGGCAAGGTTGTTGATTTCTTTTACCCTTTCACCAAACCTACATCATCTAAAATAAAGAAAAAGATACAGCGGCTATTGGCTGCTATGCCTAAATAGCGTTCTGTTTATGAAATTAGATATTTTAGTTTTACCCGTACACCCCGACGATGCCGAACTGGGCTGTGCAGGCACCATATTAAAACATATAAAACTTGGCCACAAAGTAGGCATTGTAGACCTTACCCGCGGTGAGCTGGGTACCCGTGGCTCTGCTGAGATCCGCGATGAAGAGGCCGCGAAGGCTGCCGAAATATTAGGTTTAGCCGTGAGGGAAAACCTGGCTATTCCAGACGGCTTTTTTACCAATACGCAAGAGTGCCAACTGAAAGTGATAGCAGCTATCCGTAAGTTTCAGCCCGAAATAGTGATCACCAATGCCTATCACGACCGCCACCCCGATCATGGCCGCGCGAATGAACTGGTAGAAGCATCCGCATTTTTATCGGGCTTGCGACGGATAGAAACTTTTGATGCAGATGGTAAAGCGCAAGAGCCATGGCGCCCAACACAGGTACTCCATTTTATACAGGACAGGTACATTAAGCCTGATATTATTGTAGATGTAACCGAGTTTTGGGGTAAAAAGATAGAAAGCGTTTACGCCTACAGATCCCAGTTCCACAGCCCAGATTATAATGAGGACGAGCCACAAACCTACATCTCATCTCCCGATTTCATCGAGCAGATAAATGGTCGCGGCCGCGAGTTTGGCAAAAGCATCAACACCAAATACGGCGAAGGCTTTACATCAAGAAAGATCTTAGGGGTAGATAATTTGTTTGAGTTGAGATAAGGATTAGATTTCGTTGTCGTAGGGTCTCACATCGTGGACTCTGCGATACCTTGCATGCGTGCGCAGGGTCTCTTTCAGAAGACCCTGCGAGGACTTGAAGAGGCCGCTCAATTTCCTGCCTTTGTTGGTGTTGTCACCAAAAATATCCGATAACGAAAGAAGGCCACTCAAATTGTATGGCCTTCTTTCGTTAAATTCATTAAGATTTAAACGCCTACGTATTCAAAACGGTTGTTCTCGTTGCTGCGTTCGCGTTTAAGCCTGTTCTCTTTGGCAAGCTTTAGCAGTATGCCCGATAACTCGGATGTTTTGAATTCCGAATCGAATTTTTCTTTGCAGTACTCCGCAATGGATGATATAGAATGCGGTGTTTTAAAATAATCGCTGTTTAGCAAATGGTTCAACACCTTGGTAGCACCCGGTTTTTTACGGCCATGCTCCTCGTTCACTTCATTCTCTCTTGATGGCCTGCGTCCTTTTTTATTGAAAATTTCAGATCCTTCCGTATCACCCCGCTCTGTTTCCATAATCTCGTCTAAAAGCCTGTCAACCACTCTCACTTGTACAGCTTCAGACTGGAAAGAATTAACAACTTCAGCAATCTCAGTAAGTTGTTTTTTTAATTTTTCAATTTGTCTGTTCATTCTATTTTTCTGGTCCTATATGTATTTCAATAATGCGTTTTATATGTTACGTATCTGTGCCTCAATTAATAACAATTAAGGCACAATTATTAATTAATATTATAATAACGCTAATTCGCAATTATAGTATTTGATAAATAAAAAAAGCGCCTGTTTGTTTAAAAACAGGCGCTTGTAGCAATATTATTACAGTTGTATTATAGTTTCGGCAATATCTTTTCCAGCATGTGCATACCCTCGTCAATATGGCCGTTACCCATAATAAGGGCCGGCCTAAAGCGAATGCTTCTGTCACCACAGCCCAGGTACATAATATTATTCTCTAAACCAATATTAATAAAGGTGTTACGGGTGTTAGCATCCGGGAAATCAAAGGCAGTTAGCAAACCTTTACCACGCACGTTAGTTACGATATTATTTTTAGCGGCGATATTTTTTAAGCTGGTTTGCAGGTATTCGCCAGTTGCGGCGGCTTGCGCGCAAAGGCCATCTTCTTCAATAATTTCCAGGATTTTGGATGAGCGCACCATATCAACCAAATTACCGCCCCAGGTAGAGTTGATGCGCGATGATACGTTGAAAGCATTGTTCTCCACCTCGTCAACCTTTTTGCCTGCCAGTATACCGCATACCTGCATTTTTTTACCAAAGGCCAAAATATCAGGGCGGGCATTTTCGCCAAAATGCTGGTGCAGCCAAAACTTACCGCTAAGGCCAACGCCGGTTTGTACTTCATCATAAACCAGCATCACTTCGTTCTCATCGGCAATGGCTCGCAATTGCTCTAAAAACTCCTGGCGAACGTGTTTGTCGCCACCCTCGGATAATACAGGCTCGATGATAATGGCGCAAATGTCATCCGGGTTATCGGCAAAGGCTTGTTTTATTTGGGCGATGGATTTTGCTTCGCGATCTTTCAGGTCTTCAATATTGGCATCCGTAAGCGGAAAGTGAACCTCAGGTAATGACACCCTCGGCCAGTCGAACTTGGCGAACCATTTGGTTTTAACGGGCTGGGTATTGGTTAAGCTTAGGGTATAGCCCGAGCGGCCGTGGAATGCGTTTTCAAAGTGGATCACCTTAAAACCTTTTTCGGATTTGTGGCCCTTGGCGAAGTTCTTTTGAACTTTCCAATCCATAGCAACCTTAAGCGCATTTTCAATAGCGAGCGACCCTCCTGCAATAAAGAAGGCGTGGGGCAAGTAATCGGGTATGCCAACGCGACTAAACGTATCTACAAATTGGGCGTATTGCTCGGTGTAAATATCGGAGTTGGATGGATTGGTTAATGCGGCCAGCATCAGGCTTTTTTTAAAGCCCTCGTCGTTTAGCATTTTTGGGTGATTATAACCCAGGGGTACCGATGCAAAGCAGGTGAAAAAGTCTAATAGGGTGCGGTTGTTTTTGGAGTCATAAATATGAACGCCCTGGCTTTTTTCCATATCAAAGATAAGGTCGAAACCATCGGCCAAAATATGCTTGCTAAGGGTAGCCTGAACGTTCTGCGGAGTTACTTGCAATTGGTACATAAAGTAGAATTATTGATTATACAAATCTAACAAAAAGGCCTAAATAACAATATTTTAAAGGTTTTTATACCAATTGACAAAAAAGTAACTTTAAATGAACTAAACCTATTTTTTGAACTAAAGCAATTATTGGTATACCAATAATTGATGTGCAGATGTGCAAATTTTAGATGTGCAGATGAAGGGAACAGATCAATTTAATATTCAAATCTGCATATTACAAGAATTTATCCTTCATCCCTAATAACCCCCAGATACCGCCACTATGTATGGCGAGGATCTTGCTGCCGGGGGCAAAGTGGTCTTTGGCTGCCAAGTCGTAAATAGCGTAGAGCATTTTGCCGGTGTAGATGGGTTCGATAAGGATGCCGGTTTGGGTTACAAACTGCTTGATGAACCCGATAAGCTCGGGCGTGGTTTTGCCATAGCCGCCAAAGTGGTAATCCGTATGCAACGCATATTGTGTAGGGAAGGTTAAAAAACGGTTAATTTCATCGCGCATGAAATCGCCATTTTTAAGCACAGTCACAGCATTGAACTGGGTGGGTAAGCCTTTAGCGGTGACGCCATTGATGATGCCTGCTGCGGTGGTTCCGGTTCCACAGGCGCAAAAGATATTGTCGTAGGTTTGGGGGAGTTCGTTAACTAATTCGCTTACGCCTTTGGCACCTTCGGCAGATGCACCACCTTCGTCGATAAAGAAGGCTTGCCTGTCATTAGCAAAAAACTTTTTGAATAGAGCTTGTTTATCGCGGTAGCCCTCCCGATCTGTAAAGATCAGTTGCATGCCGTGCAGTTTGCAAAGGAAGAGAGTGTCATTCTCCACCTCTTCGCCGCGTACAACGCCCGTTGCTTTAAAACCGAATTTTGCCGCAGCAGCCGCTGTTGCCAGTAAATGGTTGGAGTACGCCCCGCCGAATGTTACCAAATGCGTTTTGTTTTGTGCCTGTGCTTGTTGCAGCACATATTTAAGTTTTCGCCATTTATTACCCGAGATGATGGGGTGGATGAGATCGTCGCGCTTGATGGACACCTGTAAGCCTTTTGCTGTAAATAGTTCGTTTTCTATTGGCTGTACGGGGCTATATATTTCAAGGTTAAGATCCATGGGGTAAATTTAGGGAAATTAAAAGAGCCTCACCTAGTCCTCCCCAGAGGAGAGGACTTTAAAAAGCATTTGCACCCTCTCTTATGGCGAGGGTGGGGTGAGGCTTTTTTCTTACTTTTGCCACATGATTGATGAAACCGCCATAATTGATAGCGACGAGCAGGATTTGTTTGAACACCTGCGCGTGGTTGTTGATAAGGGGCAGTCGCTGTTGCGGATTGATAAATTTTTGATGCACCGGGTAGAGAATGCATCGCGTAACCGCATCCAGAATGCTATCGATGCCGGCAACGTATTGGTGAATGATAAGATTATTAAAGCCAGCTATCGGGTTAAACCGCAGGATGTGATCTCGGTAGTGTTACCGCACCCGCCGCGCGATACAGAGGTTTATCCGGAAGACCTGCCCATCGAAATTATTTATGAAGATAACGATGTACTCATCGTGAATAAAGCCGCAGGTATGGTGGTGCATCCGGGTTTTAATAACTATGAGGGCACGCTGGTGAACGCACTGGTTTATCACTTTAACCAATTGCCAACCCTGCCGGGGAACGATGGCCGCCCCGGATTGGTGCACCGTATTGATAAGGATACGTCCGGCCTGCTGCTCATCAGCAAGAATGAGCGCAGCATGAGCTACCTGGCCAAGCAGTTTTACGACCACACCATCAACCGGAAATACTTAGCGCTTGCCTGGGGCGATATTGAGCATGACGGCACCGTTACCGGCTACATAGGCCGCAGTGTGAACGACCGCAGGGTGATGTCGATATACGACGATGCGGAGAAAGGAAAATGGTCGGTAACGCATTATAAGGTGTTAGAGCGGATGGGTTATGTTACCCTGATAGAGTGTAAACTGGAAACGGGCAAAACCCACCAGATCCGCGCGCATATGAAACATATTGGTCACCCTTTGTTTAGCGATGCCATGTATGGCGGCGATAAAATTTTAAAGGGAACAGTGTTTAGCAAGTACCGCCAGTTTGTAGAGAATTGCTTTGAGATAATGCCAAGGCAGGCACTGCATGCGCAATCGCTTGGTTTTGTGCACCCTTCGCTTAAAAAGGATATTTACTTTGAAGCCCCGCTACCTGCTGATTTTGAAGGTGTTTTAGATAAATGGCGAAAGTATATCAAAACAGAAGTGGGAAAAGAGATATGAGATTTGAGACAGAAGAACAAAATGCCATTAGCGGGGTTTCCTCAAAAAATAAATTATACTTAAGTATTTTTTTTTAAGTTATTAAATGTTGTTAGGTAGGGATTAGGGATTTTATCTACGTTTGTAAAAACGTTATTTCTTGAATCTAACATCTCAAATCTCATATCTACAAATGCCTGTTTATATCAACTTTAACGGAGAGATAATACCTGCAGATAGCCAGTTGCTTACTATTGCCAACAGGGCATTCAGGTATGGCGACGGCTTGTTTGAGAGTATGCGTGTGATGAAAGGCAAACTTAAATTCCCCGAGCTGCATGCCGAGCGCCTGCAAAAGGGAATGAAGGCGCTTAAGATTGATGGCTATTCGCAGGCCGATAGCTGGTTTTTAAAAGAAAAGGTAGAGGAGCTTGCCCGTCGTAACAAGATAAAACATGGTCGTTTGCGCTTAACCGTTTTTCGCGATGCGGAGGGCTTGTATGCGCCTACCCAAAATAAAATGGCCTACTGCCTGGAGATCCAGCCGATTGAAGAACCCCGCTATTTCCTGAACGAGCGCGGCCTGATCATGGATGTTTATACCGAACTACCAAAGCCGCTTAACTGGTTATCGAATATTAAAACCTGTAACTCGCTTATATACGTAATGGCGGGCATTTACAAACAGCAAAACAAGCTGGATGATGTGTTCCTGATCAATCAAAACAGGTACCTATGCGAGGCCAACAGTTCTAACATATTTGTTTGGTATCAAAACCATTTATACACCCCTGCCCTAAGCGAAGGTTGTGTAGAAGGTGTTATGCGCAAGGTAGTGATACAACTCGCACTTGATAACAACATCCCTGTTACCGAGGCGCAGATAAACCCCGAAATATTAAACGAAGCCGACGAGGTGTTTTTAACCAATGCCACCAAAGGCATCCAATGGGTGATGGGCTACGGCGTAAAACGCTACTTTAACCGCATCAGCAAAACGCTGATGGATGAGTTGAATAAGTTGTAGGAAAAGCGCCTCGTAACAATTTTTATAGTTTGTTATCAAATGGTAAATTAGCACTATGAGAGCAACCTCCTTATTATCAGCCTTAATACTTATTATTTCGATTTCTGCCTGCCATCAAACAGAAAAAGCTAAACCCGTTGATGAAAAGGCAGAGCTTCCCGAAGCTTTGGATGATTCTAAGAAAGATGTTGTAAGTTTTAAGCGGTATCCATCAGGGAATTTAATTGATGCTATTTACATTGACCTTGTAAAAAAAACACCCGATCTTCAAAATTTGGAA
The DNA here is from genome assembly GCF_034345625.1 of Mucilaginibacter sp. 5C4. NCBI lineage: Bacteria > Pseudomonadati > Bacteroidota > Sphingobacteriia > Sphingobacteriales > Sphingobacteriaceae > Mucilaginibacter > Mucilaginibacter sp. 5C4. The sequence continues at coordinate 1,547,721 of NZ_CP133775.1, forward strand.
GATCAGCTTCAAAAATTCAATGAAGGCAACGCCGATAGTTTACAAGCATTTAACAATTACGTAAGTAAAATTGAAAGCTATTATGGTTCGGCAAACCAAGATATAGAGAACATTGGCGATAGCGTATTAAAAGCCAGGCTAAAAGTGCTTTTCGCTGCCGAAAAAGGTAGATACAAATTAATAGCCAATAAATTTAAAATCCTGATCAATGATACGGATAACGAAAACATGGTAATGAAGGACTACTACGAAACGTTAAAGCTCGTATCTACCTTACCTGTAATAGTGAAGTATCAAAACAATAACACCCCCGATATTAAAAGTGTAAAGGCCATTAATAACGAAGCAAAATTGTTAAAAGCTAAAACTGTTAAGCTGGTTAAGAAATATGGCGGTGCGAGTGTGGTTGAGAATTAGGCGGGTGTTTGGTATTGTGTTAACGGTATTACCAAGGCGTTGATGGATGAGTTGAATAATTTGTAAATTCTCCAAGCGTATTGCGAGTTATGAAGGAATCTCTTTGCTATACAGAGCTGTTGATTAGTTCTTCGTTAGGTGCGGGAGTGAGCGATATTAATCGTCAGTGGATATTACTTTCTTTTCTCTCAAAAGAAAGTAACCAAAGAAAAGTCGCGACTTGGTAACAACCTGTGTAAGTTAGTGCTTTTATAAGTTTCTGTGCCACCCATGTGTTACACTATGTCGCAGTTTTAGGTTATCGTTCCGTTCGTCGGGTTCTAAAATATTGTTATCATGCTGATCCGTTAGCCAACGGGGTGCATCTAATCGCCGACATGCACCTTCAGTTGCAAAGTTCGATAATAGATCCTTCGCTATCGCTCAGGATGACAAAGGGAGAACTGCTGTTTTTTAAAAGCGTGGGCCCAAAACGTCAAAGCGGGCGGGCCGGGTGTATAGCGGGAATGTCGGTTTAGCTTTGAAGTCCGCGCAAGCGGCGAGAAAGCGTTAAGAACCGGCAGGGTGGGTGGAAGCTTCGCTTTGATTTGGCCTTTTCTTTTGGTTCGTTTTCTTTGCGGCTAAGGCAAAGAAAATGAACTTCCACAAGCTAGTCAATAACCGCTGCCGCACCTAACGAAGAACTAACTAAATTACCTCTCTAATACTTCCGCTTTTATCTCCGCCAAAATCCCATCCCACAATGCAATACGTGCTTCCAGCGCTTGCTTAACAGCGGTGCTTGCTTGCGCCCATTTGCTATCATCATCGCCGCAAAGTTCGGCGGTCATCTGGTAGGCTAACTGGGAGTGGTGGTCGCCGTCCACTTCTATATGGCGCTCCAGGTAGTAAAGCAATATCTCAACTTTGCCGGGCAGCTGCCCATTCAGCCTCGTCACCATTTCTATAAACATACCGGGGATCAGATCCTCTCGCCCGAACGTAAATACGGCTGCCTGCAAAAAGCTTTGGTTGGTGGCTATCACCTCAAAAGTATGCTTCACAAACTCGCGTGCGGCGGCAGGTATTTCTGCTTTTGCTAACGCGATGTTTACATCTTTTTGCGTGCTTAATTGTTGGAATAGAGAAACTATTGCTGATGTATCAGCACCTGCCTGCTCCATGGCTTTCAGGTATAGTTCGAAATGGCTGGTGCGTGTAGCGGTATGGTCCACGTCGCTTTCTTCGCCGGTTACAATCTCATTAATAAGGTAACGGGTATTGGCACTGCCAACCGGCATCCACGGCAGGGTGGTGCAGGTAAGGTTTTGTTGCAGGGCTTTCAGTAGCGACATAAAATCCCAAACGGCAAATATGTGATGCTGCATAAAGGTATGCAGGCTATCAATGGTGTTAATGTTGCGGTATAGCTCGTGGCTAATCAGTTGCTCGCGTAGCGGCTCAATCTCTTGTTTTAGCTGAGCAATTCTTTCAGTACTATTCATCAAATTATAATTTATTCCCCCTCAAAAATTCTTCTATTCCCATGCGTTTTTTGCCTTCCATCTGTACGTCCGTTACGCTGATGAAACCATCTGTGGTGGCAAATTTCAGCCCTGTTTTATTATCGGTTACAAAACCACTCGCGGCAATCTCCGGTTCGCCAGACTCAAAATTTGCGCCGTATATCTTCAATACCTTATCGTTCAATACGGTATATGCCGTTGGCGACGGGCTTAACCCTCTTATCAAATTATACACCTGCTCTGCCGGGTTATTGAAATCTACGAGACAATCGGTTTTAAAGATCTTGGGGGCGTGTTTTAATTCCATGCCTTCTGCCAATTCTTCCTGCGGGTGTTCGTGGTAGCGGCCGCTTTCTATCCCTTTTACGGTTTTCACCAATAGGCCCGCGCCCTTGTTCATGAGGCGGTCGTGCAGGTCGCCGGCCGTTTCAGTGCCGTTTAGGGTCACTTTTTCGGTGAAAAGGACGTCGCCGGTATCAATATCGTGCTTTAAAAAGAAGGTGGTAACACCGCTTTCCTTTTCGCCGTTAATGATGGCCCAGTTGATAGGGGCGGCTCCGCGGTATTGCGGCAGCAAAGAGGCATGTAGGTTAATAGTGCCTTTTGGCGGCATATTCCAAACAACTTCGGGTAACATCCTAAAGGCTACAACCACCTGCAGATCGGCTTTTAACGCCTCCAGTTCGGCCAAAAATTCCGGGTTCTTCAGTTTTTCGGGCTGCAGCACTTTTATGCAGTTCGCATCAGCATACTGCTTCACTGCCGATTGATTTACCTTTTGACCACGACCTGCAGGTTTATCGGGCGCGGTTATCACAGCAACAATATCGCTGCCGGCCTTTATCAAAGCATCAAGCGATGCAACAGCAAATTGGGGGGTACCCATAAATATAATTCTCATTTGCGCGCTCCTGGTTTTATGTTTTTGTAGATAGATAGTATTAGTTATACAGTAGGTATTTAACCCTCATGGCCTTAAACTTAGTTAAGCCCGGCTCCCAGCTCTGGCGTATCTCCGCCTCGGTTTTACCTGCTACAATTTGTTTCCTCAACTCATCGGTACCGGCAAGCCTTTTAAAATAGGGTATAAAAAAATGTGCCTTATCCGGGTATATTTTATACATATCAATTAACCACGCTAAATTAAGTTTTCCGCTGTTGCGAATGGTTTGCATATTGTAATTTTTAAGGTCGAGGCCATAGCAAACGGTATCTTGCAGGGGCGGCTTATCGCTCATGCCCGGGATGCTCACCGGTTTAAAGTTAAAGTCGTACTTATCTTTCAGGTATGGGCTACCCACCACCTGGAAAGGGAATAGTGTACCGCGGCCAAGGCTTAGCTTTGTCCCTTCAAAAAAGCAGATATGCGGGTATAACAGGATGGATTGCGCGGTGTTCAAATTTGGCGACGGGTTAACCGGCAGCACATAATCCATAGTACGGGCGTAGTTGCCCACTTTTACAATTTTAAGCTTACACCTTACTTTGTTTTTTAACCAGCCCTGGCCGTTTATCATCTGGGCATATTCGGCAATGGTCATCCCGTGCAGTACCGGGATAGGGTGCATCCCCACGAACGAGCGGAACCCGGCAGTATCCAATATCGGGCCATCCACATAAACGCCGTTAGGGTTTGGTCTATCCAATACCATCAGCTCGATATTGTTTTCGGCGCAGGCCTCCATTACATAATGCAGGGTAGATATATAGGTGTAAAACCTGGTGCCCACATCCTGGACGTCAAATATCATCAGGTCGATGCCTTTCAGGTCTTCGGGCGTTGGTTTAAAATGTTTGCCATAAAGGGATATGGCGGGCAGGCCGGTAACAGCATCTACGGTATTACCAATCGTAGCACCATCGCTGGCATTGCCCCTAAAACCATGCTCGGGGCCGTAGATCTTTTTAACGCCCACGCCAAGTTTCAGCAAGCTATCTACCAATGGTTTTTTATTTGTACCGATGATGGATGTTTGGTTGATGAGCATCCCTATTTTGCGCCCCTTAAGATAAGGCAGGTACAGGTCCAGCCTGTCGGCAGCGGGTAGTATGGGTGCTGTTATCTTTTTTACCACCACCGTTTTAATGTTTTTGGTTGATGCTTTTGGCGCTTGCGCAAAGTCGTCGCATTTTAAAAATAGCAGGCTTAATGCAATTATGGGTGTGTACAGTTTAATACCGGTCATAAGTTTTTGGTGTTAAAGCAAATTTAAAAGCAGTATGTTTAAGTGTAAAAACGCATCTTTGCGAAGGTACAAAAAATCATTTCAGCATTGAATTTCGCCGGGTTTATATCAAGTCGTATTACGTTTAAGAGTAAGCGTACTTTCTCTAAATTAATTGTCCGCATAGCCATTATTGGCATTATGCTGGGCCTTGGCGTAATGATACTTTCGCTGGCCGTTATCCGCGGGTTTAAACAAGAGATCCGCGAAAAGGTTAGGGGCTTTGCCGGGGATATCCAAATTGTACGGACAGACAATAACACCTCGTTCGACCGTGCTTCGTTTACCGATAGTGCCGCTGTGGTTAAAAATATAAAGTCGGTTATCCAGGTAGATGCCGTATATCCATACGCTACCAAACCCGGCATTATCAAAGCAAATAACGAAATTGAGGGCGTTGTGCTAAAAGGAGTAGACAAAACCTACAACTGGGATTACGTTAAAAAAATGCTGGTTGCCGGCACGGTTATCCAGTATTCGGATACTGCCGCGGTGCAAACCCAGATCATGATATCGCAGCTTACCGCTAATCGCTTACGGTTAAAAACAGGGGATGATGTGATGATGTATTTTGTGCAGGAACCTCTGCGTAAACGCAAGCTTAAAATTGTAGGCATATTTAGTATTGGTGTGGATGAAGTGGACAAAACCTTTGTAATTGGCGACCTTGCCCTCATTAAGCGCCTTAACGACTGGAGCCACGGTGAGATAGGTGGCTATGAGGTACGTACAGCAGATTTTAACAAGATCATCTCTACCGCAAATAATATTGATGATAAGCTGCCTATCAAGCTAAAATCATACACCGTTTTAGAGAACTACCCCACCATTTTTGGCTGGCTGGATATGCTGGATGTAAATATTATAGTGATGCTGGTGCTGATGATAGCTGTCGCGGTCATCAATATGATCTCGGCCCTGCTCATAATGATACTGGAGCGCACCTCCATGATAGGTATTTTTAAAGCCATGGGGGCCGGTAACTGGATGATCCAAAAGATATTTTTGTACAATGCCACCTATTTGATAGGGGTAGGCCTGGTATTGGGTAATGCTTTGGGTTTGGGTGTAGGATACTTTCAGCAGCAAACAAATTTCTTCAAACTTGACCAAGCATCATATTACATGGCTTTTGTGCCCATAAGATTTATATGGGCAGATGTTTTATGGGTAAATGCAGGTACGTTAATAGTATGCCTGTTGGTGCTCATCGTGCCATCTATGCTGGTTACGCGGATACAACCTGTAAAGGCCATTAGGTTTAAATAGGATCATAGCCAGGCTACTTTTTGTTCGGCCTGATGATCTGCACCAATAATATCTTTGTAAAGAGCAGGCCTGCGGGCTTTGATGTATCTATGGCCGCCGGCTTTGATTAACTTATCGGGCGATATTTCTGCAATAACAACTTCATTTCCTAATGATCGGCATTCGGCCATAACTTCGCCGTAAGGGTCTAAGATCATCGAACATCCGTTTTTTAGCTGGTCGTCATCCATGCCTATAGGGTTAGAAAACACAGCATAAATGGCATTGTCGTAAGCGCGTGCGGGCAGCCATTTCATTAACCATTGCCTGCCCTTTGGCCCGTCAAATTCATTTCTTAGCATTTCCTTGTTCGTTTCTTTATCCAACCAAAGCGAAGCATCAACAAAGCCCGCGCCCGGCCTTGGCGATGGCGTACACATGGTTACATGCGGCATAAAAATCACCTCGGCACCCAGCAGGGTGGTGGCTCTAACATTTTCTATTACATTGTTATCATAACAGATCAGGATGCCAAATGTCCAACCATACAGATCAAATACGGTATACGAATTGCCAGGCGAAATATTGGGGTTAATAAACGGATGTAGTTTCCTATGTTTAGCTATCATCCCGGTTTTATCTACAAAAACCTGGGCCTTATATATATTGTTGTTCTCATCTTTTTCAAATAACCCGGCCAGTATGGCAATATCATATTCATTTGCGATGGCTTTTAGTGCATTAATGCTTGGCCCCTGCGGTAAAACCTCTGCCAAAGCAAGCATCTGTTCTTTAGATAGCCCCCTTGCAAAACTATATCCGGTTACAGAACATTCGTGAAAAGCGATAACGTGCGCCCCTTGCCGGGCAGCATCGGCAGCCAATCGCCTTATGATACTTAAATTATAAGTTTTATCGCCGTTTTTATTTTCAAACTGGGCCGTCGCTATTTTTAGGTTCTGTTTCATGTTGTTTGTTTTCAACAAAAGTATCCTGCCCAATAACTTATGCATTGTAAATAACCGACAATCTTTTTTACTAAACCTGCATAAAATTGATCACCGACGGATTGAATTTTGCCTTGTATTGCATAGGTGTTAAACCGGTATTTATTTTAAAACACTTGTTTAAATGTGCCTGGTCGTAAAAGCCATAGCTGTAAATAATATCGTTAATAGCTTTATCTGAGGGGCTATTTTGAAGGGATTTTAAAAAGAACTGGAATCGGATAATATCCACAAACTTTTTGGGCGATGTACCGATGTCGTGTTTAAATTTACGTTCCAGCTGCCGCTCGGTAATGGGTAACGCTTTCGTAAGGTACTGTATTGGTACAATACCACGTTTTTGGTAAATTATATCTACAGCTTGTTTAACATAGCTATCAACCTGGCTAACTGCGGTTAGCTGTTTTAACAGAAAACTTTCTATCAGTGAAATTAATTTTGGCAAAACGGACGAGCTTAAAAGTTGATCTTCGAGATCCGCGGCATCTTGTTTAAAAACATCAGTAAGTTTTACAACAGTGTTATTCAGCTCGGATGCAGCCAGCCCCAATAGTGAGTTAATACCATATGGCTGAAGTACCACAATCAGCATAGATAGATCGCCGTTAAGTATGATGTTATTGTAATGGGTGATCTGTCCGTAAATAAAACTTTGTGGCTGTAATTGTGTAGCTATATTTAAATTGTTTACCTGGCTCAAAGGTGTATTAAGGTGGAAAACAATGCCGGGGTTGCCGTCAGAGAAAAACCGGTAAAAAGATTGATCGCTATAAGCTGTATTAACAAACAAATAATGCTTAACTACAGATTGTAACTCGTATGATGCTGGTAGTTGCATTTAGCCGGGCTTGTTTTACAAACATAAGCGTGATTGTCTGATTTTAAAACGTTTAAGATATGATTTTTATTTCTTCTGCGTTTTAAAGCTAAACTTTAGGTTTACGCCACCCGCGCCAAAGCGTATATCCTGCGCACCCAAACCACTAAGCGGGTATTTAACAAATGGCTCTATTACCAGCCTGTTGCCGCCTACGGGATAACCTACACCAAATGAAAAGTTCAACGTTTTAGCGAAGTAAAAGCTGTTGAAACTGTTATGTGAGGTTTGCTCTTCGGGCGCGGCGTTTGCTGCAAAACCTGCGCCGCCACTGTAGCTGTAGCGGTAAGTATAAGTTTCGTTAATGAACGTGCCCGAACTTAAACCAGCCGATATATAAGCATCCGTTTTTTGAGGATTAAACTCGTATTTGATGTTAATAGGGATATCTAACCCTACCAGGCTGGCATTATAATTTTTAAATACAGGTAAAACGGCCGTGGCACTAAAAAGGCTTTCGGACCTTAACGCAGGGGCGGCATCGGCCAGCGCGCTTGCCGCTTGCGGGGCCTGCGTATTATAACTTAATGAATTTTGCGCAATGGATACGCCGGTAGATAGTTTAAGGTTTTTACTCAGCCTAAAATCCGACGTAACACCCGCGCCGGCGTTAACTTGGTTGGTGCTGCCCTCGGCATAGTTAAAATAGGTGGCAGCGTAAATGCTAAAGTTTATCTTTTTCGCATTTTGCTTATCGGCCTGTTTGTTGGTTTTAGTGGTTTGGTTAAGCCTGTCGTTTTCAAACATAGCAGCCATTGATATTTCAGGCGCTTGTTGTTTAGCTAAACTATTTGTTGAATTATTCGCAGCGTTTTTTACAACCGTATTATCGGCAGGGGGTATATTGCTTGCCAATTGCGGCTGGTTAGTTATATCATTGATAACCTTTTGGCTATCAATCAAAGTACGCGGGGTGGTATTATTAACAGGGCTATTTTGAATGATATTATTCGGCTGGATCGCATTTAGTGCAGCCAGTTGCTGCGCTAAAGTTTTTGAATTTTGATTCCCAAGAGCATCTGCACTCGCTGTATTTGTATTTTGGCCGGGTTGAGCGTTTTCAATAAGTTGTTTACCAACCGTACGGTCTACATACATAGGAATAACAAGCGTGTTATTAAACGCCGGGGCCGGGTTATTAGCAATAGCAGACTCAGTTTTATTTGAAGCAGTGGTATTGTTGATGACCGCCGTATCTTTTATAACCGGTTGGTGCTGTTGTTTTACATGCTTAACCGCTATATTGTTTACAGTAGTGCCCTGGTTATTGTACCATGCTAAAACACTTACAAAAACCAAAACGACGGCCGCAGCACTACTCCACCAAAGCCAGGCAACTTTGTTGCTCTTCGCTTCGGCAGGGAATTTTTTTCTCAACTGCTCCCAACCATGCTCAGCGCCGGGGTGTTCGTAGTTATCAAACACCTCCCTAATGTGGTTGCTTAGTTTTTTATCAAACTGCTCATCCATGGTTTTGTGTTTCGGTTGTTAACAGCTGCCTTAATTTATCTTTAGCCCTGCTTAAATAAACCCTTGACGAGCTTGCCGGCAAATTCAATATTTTGCCTATCTCATCGTGGTTATAGCCATCTATTTCGTACATGTTAAAAATGGTAAGCTGTATCTGCGGTAATTGCTTCATCAGCTTTAAAATATCTTGTGCGTTTAAAGTATCTATAGCTGTAGCGTTGCTGCCAACGTTATAGGCGTCTTCAATATCTAAGTTAGCCTGGTGTTTAATCTCTTTTCGGCGCCTGTCAATAGCGGTATTTACTACAATTGTACGCAGCCATGCCCTAAAAGGTTTATTGGCATTATAGGTGCCGATATTATTAAAAACCTTTATAAACGCGTCATTCGCAACTTCTAAAGCATCATCCTGGTTAAGGCTGTACCGCATACTTACACCCATAGCATAGCCATAAAACTGTTTATACAGTAACTCCTGATGTTTTATGCTTCCTGATTTACATTTACTGACTATTTCATCTTCAGTAATGCCGTGAAGTACATGCATTAATTGTAATACTGCTTAGTTGAATATTTACAATACGCCCCAAAACCGAAACGCTACATTAATAGCCAATTGTAAAAAATCAATGCCTTAATTGGTCTTTTTCAGATCGTATTGTAAGCTTAAGCTATCGCCGCTGTTAAATACCATTTGCAAATTTGTACCGTTGTATACAAAAACATAGTCGCCTTGCAGGTGTCTTTTATTGTATTTACCCACTACAAAGGTACTATCCACAAACCTGATGCCGTTGCCTGCAATGCCATAACGGCCTTTGCTGCCTGCATGTACTTTAGTGGTATCGCCTAAAACTTTAAAGCCTACGCCGGGTGTTAAAATCAGTTGAATAATGGCTTTGGCGGTATCAATTTTTGTAACGTTGGGTAATTTTCTTAAAAGCCTGAATTCGCCGGAGAAGGTGCCTTCCGGATTAGGAATAGGCACCGAATTATCGTTGTTAAAACAACCTGCAGCAAGTATCAGTAGCGTTGGTAAAAAATAAATTAATTTTCTCATCTTATTCGGGATTACACCTATCAATACGTACTAAATTCTGAAACGCTACAGGCAGGCAATAATTATTAAACTTTTTTGGCCTCGTTCCAAAATACATCCATTTCGGCAAGGTTCATGTCTTTCAGTTGTTTGCCATGTTCTTCGGCTTTACTTTCCAGGTACTGGAAACGTTTAATAAACTTCCGGTTTGTTTTCTCCAAAGCATCCTCGGGGTTTATACCTATAAAGCGCGCGTAATTGATCAGCGAAAACAGCAGGTCGCCAAATTCGCCTTCGGCTTTATCATGGTCTATGTCCTTTTCTTCGGCCACATTATACTCATCTTTAAACTCCTGTAGTTCTTCTTCTACCTTGGCCCAAACCTGGTCCTTGCTATCCCAGTCGAACCCAACACCGCGGGCTTTCTCCTGTATGCGCGATGCTTTTACCAATGCCGGTAATGATGCAGGCACACCACCCAAAACAGATTTGTTACCTTCTTTCAGCTTTATCTGTTCCCAGTTGCGTTTTACATCTTCCTCGCTGCATACAACGGTATCGCTGTAGATATGCGGATGGCGGTTTATCAGTTTATCGCAAATGCCGTTTAGTACGCCGGTGATGTTAAAACTTTCGGTTTCTGATGCGATGCGCGCGTAAAAAACCAGGTGCAGCATAATATCGCCAAGTTCTTTTTTGATCTCGTCGGTATCGCCGCTCAGGATGGCGTCAGATAGTTCGTAAGTTTCTTCGATGGTTAAATGGCGAAGGCTTTCCAGCGTTTGCTTTTTATCCCAGGGGCAGTTGATCCGCAGGTCGTCCATAATGGTAAGCAAGCGGTCGAACGCCGCAGATGGGGTATATGCGGTAATAGGAGCAGTAATTGGCATTTTGTTAAATTAGATGATCAAAGATAAGGTATTCGGTTTTAGTAGCAGTGGCCGTTGCGGGAGCAGTTTAATATTTGAAGTAGTAACGGCAGCATTTATTACTGCTACATCTACTGCACTATAAACTTTTAACAGCGCGCAGCATCTCCCGCTTACCCGGTGCGCCGGGGGCTTTCTGCACTTTTAAACCCAGGGCTTTTACAGCGCGTTTTAGGTTGCCGGTGATAGCATAGGTTACAAACACACCGCCGGGTTTTAAAAACTGCAGGGTATGGGTAATGGCCTCGTCGCTCCACATTTCGGGTTGGTAGGTGGCCGCAAAAGCATCAAAGTAAATAACGTCAAATTTTTGTGCCGATGTAAAATCTTGAAGCGTAGATGCCGCTACATGAAGATCGACATAACCATTCATTTTAACAGATGCGGATAATGAGTCCGTATATCGCTCTAAAAAACTTTCCCAAATAGAAGAGGCTACATATTGATCATAGCCGGTCTGGCTGATCATTTCGTTGGTGAGCGGGTAGGCCTCAATGCCGGTGTATTGCAATTTTATTTGCTGCTGTGTGCAAAAAACGGCAGTAAGCAAAAAGTTTAGCCCGGTACCAAAACCTACTTCCAGTACAGAAACTTCGGTTTTGCCGGTTCCGCTGTTCGCCAAAAAATATTCCAACCCCGAATGTAAAAACACATGCCTGCTCTCCTGCAAGGCCCCGTGGTGCGAATGGTAATTTTCGCCAACCCGCGCGTTGTAAATGGTATTTGAACCATCGGCAGTAGGTACTATTTGCAGGTGGGAGGGATTGGTGTTTTCTTCGTTCATGGTGGAGGGGCAAATTTAGGGAAAATTTAACCTCTCCCCAGCCCTCTCCGAAAGAGAGGGGTTTATTTTTCTTTCTGCTTTCGAAAGGAGGTAGTAAAGCGAAGCAATGTCCCGATAGATATTGGGAAGGTGAGAAGAGTACGAAACTTAAAAGCCCCTCGGTAAAAAGGGGCTTCAATCACAAATTATTCTATTATCCTATAAACATTCAATGTTAAAGCAGATTAATCTTTAATCTCCGCTACGCTGTCATCGCCAGCAGGCGGTTTAGCTGGTTACAATAATCGGGTAGGGTAATGTGGCCCTGGTCGTATTCTTTCACCAGTTCGTCCAGTTGTTTTTCAACTATGGCACGGTCAACCTTTTGCTCGGCGCAGGCAACTTTAAGCGACTGCACTTTTTGCTGTGCCGATTTACGCATGTACATTGGCTGTACATCTTTTGCCTGCATTAATATCTTATCAAGTTTTTTACGGTTTTGCTTATCGAATTTTAGTATCAAATACACCAAAACAGATCCTATTACCAGGAAGTAAAAAAAGTTAGCTGTAGAAGTAGTAAAAAGTTCGTTCATATAAATTATTCGTCTTCGTTGTTAATCTCTCGTTTTCAATTTATAGTGATGTGCTTCGGTTTTAATTATTACGCATATGACTTTAAATTGGTTACGTGTTTTTTTAAAAAGTTGATAAACAGCTTACGGGAGATATTTAATATTTAATTATTTGGAAAATTTGGTTGCAGGATATTATCCGCGTGTTAGGTTTTATATACCTTTGCGGCATGTTATCCAGGCACTTAAAAGTTACCCTATACAGTTCTGTTTTTTTTATGTTGATGCTGGCTGCATTACCGGCAGTATCACAAACCAAACGCAAGGCCAAGGCCGAAGCTGCAAAAGAGGGTGCCCCCGAACATTCATTCAAGTTCAAGACCATCGTTATAGACCCCGGCCATGGCGGTAAAGACCCCGGCGCGCACGGCGCTTACTCCAACGAGAAAACCATAGCGCTAAGCATCGGCAAAAAATTGAAAGTGGCTATCAACAATGCTATTAGCGGTGTAGATGTGATCATGACGCGCAGCACCGATAAATTTATTGAGTTACACCGCCGCGCCAACATCGCTAATGAGAATAACGCCAACCTGTTCATTTCCATTCACTGCAACTCATCGCCCGAGCGGGTAAGCCCTAACCGCGGCGTGCTGCTGTTAGTTTATGGTTTCCACCGCAAAGGCGAGCAATTAGAAGCCCTGCGCGAGAACGCCTCCATATTTATAGAGAAGGATTATAAGAAAAAATACAACGGCTACGGCGATGATGCCGCGCTTAACGCCATTGTATTGGCTGCGTTTCAGCAACGCTACCGGAAGCAAAGCGTACAATTTGGCAACCTGCTAAACCACCAACTTAAAGTGAATAACGGCCGCAAAAGCCTCGGCGTACGCGAGCAGGGTGTGCTTGTACTACAGCAAAGCAGCATGCCCGGTATGCTCCTGGAAACTGGTTTCATTAACAACCCAACCGACGAAAAATACCTGAACTCCGAAGAAGGGCAAAATGATATTGTACAATCTATTTTGGTAGCTATAAAGAAATATAAAGAGAGTTTTGAGTAAATGGCCTTTACACGTATAAAATTTGCTGTTCAATTATGATATCTTAAAGTAGACGCTATTATGAAAACCAAAAGACTATCCCGCAGAGATTTTATCCTCAACAGTACTATTGGCGCAAGCGCGTTGCTGCTTGGCCCGGCCCTTTCTGCACTTGCCTTAACAAAACCCGATAAACGACTGGGTATTGCCTTGGTAGGTTTGGGTGGTTACAGCAGCGGGCAACTGGCCCCGGCGTTGCAGCATACTAAAAACTGTTACCTGGCGGGTATAGTTACCGGCACGCCTGCCAAAGCCAAAAGCTGGGCGGCAAAATATAGTATCCCGCAAAAGAACATTTACAATTACCAAAATTTCGATAACATTGCCCGCAACCCGGATATTGATATTATTTACGTAGTGCTGCCGGTATCGATGCATAAAGAGTACACCATCCGCGCGGCACGCGCGGGCAAGCATGTAATATGCGAAAAACCTATGGCCCTTAATGCTGCCGAGTGCCGCGAAATGATAGCCGCCTGCAAAAAGGCAAACCGTCTGCTGTCAATAGGTTACCGCTTGCATTTCGAGCCGCACACGCAGGAGGTAATGCGCCTTGGGCAAAAACAGGTATTTGGCAAAGTAACCAAAATTGATACCGGGAATGGCTTTACCTACAACGGCGACCCCAACGCCTGGCGACTTAAAAAGGCTATGGCGGGTGGCGGCGGTTTAATGGATATGGGTATCTACGCCATACAGGGTGCGCGTTATACCCTGGGGCAGGAACCAATTGCCGTTAAGGCCACCCAGCAAAAAACCAGGCCGCAGTTTTTTAAAGAGGTTGACGAGACCGTTTTTTGGGAATTAAAATTCCCCGGAGGACAAAAAGTTACGGGAAAAAGTAGTTATAATAATGATTGGAGTTACCTGCAGGTTGAAGCCGAAAAAGGGAATTTTGAATTGCAGCCCGCCTACGGGTATGGTGGTTTAGACGGCAAAGTAAACGGCAAGCCCATGCAAATCCCTAATATTATACAACAAGCTGCCCAGATGGACGATTTTGCCACCTGCGTACAGCTTAAAAAGCAAAGCCGCGTCCCCGGCGAAGAAGGTTTAATGGATATGAAGGTTGTTGATGCTGTTTATCGTAGTTTGAATAGTGGCCAATGGGAGAATATTGTTTAATGCCCAAGCCTGAACGATATCTCCAGAAAGATCCCGCCAGAGCTATAATTTAGGGGCGCGTAATATGTAGGGCGAAGTTTATTTATCCCCTTGCCAAAATTAGTAGTGTCGTACCCAAGGCTAAACCCAATGCTCCCTACGTTAATGGGGAAAGTTAGGTTAACTGCAGGGGCGGCGTTCACGGTGAAACCCGCATGTACGGCTTGGTTTCGATCTGTTTATCCTGGTCGCTTAGGTTTGATTGTGTTACAACGCCCCAGCCCTGGTTAATGCCACCCTTAATTGCCATGGAAACTGAAAGTAGCACCCCCTCGTTCTCTGGATTAAAACAGTATCATGTGTTAAGCGCGAGGCCGGTATAAAGGGTAGTGGCATCAAGCTTGCGCAGATCGGGCAGATCATTTTTATAACTTAGGAAATCCGCGAACGCGGTTAGGTCGGCACCCATGTGGCCTTTCAAAAACGTTTTGCCGTACCCGAGGTTAACCCCAACAGAGGAATATTTGGAATCGAGGAAGTTAACTGATGGTGTTATGCCCCTAACGCCAATCACAAAACCGCTTTGTGCTTTGGTAACTTGAATAAAAAATAAACTAATAAATAAGGTTAGGAAAATGGTACGCATACAAATGTTGTAATTGGTTATACTAATATAATCACCTAAAATGAAAGGTAAATGAAAGCTACACGATTGCTATATTTACCTCATTAAAACAACCCATGTACCTAAAACGAATAATATTGATGGCGCTGATACCACAACTGATAGCCGCGTTTAGCTTCGCGCAAAAAGTGCCTTATGGTAAAAATGCCGCTGTGGGTAAGTATTGCGATGTGCGCGGTATAAAGCTTTATGTAGAAGAATATGGCAGCGGTGAGCCCTTGCTGATGATCCACGGTAACGGTGGCGATATGAGCGCCTTTAGCGAGAATGTGCCTTACTTCGCCAAAAAGTATAGGGTGATTTTGGTAGATAGCCGTTCGCAAGGGAAATCTATCGACACCAACCCGGCTATCACCTTTGAACAGATGGCCGATGATTTTGCCGAATTACTACATGTACTGCATATCGCCAAAGCGTATGTATTAGGCTGGAGCGATGGTGGTATCAGTGCTATTTTAATGGCCATGTACCACCCGGATAAGGTAATAAAGTTCGCATCCACAGGGGCTAACATTACGCCCGATGCATCCAGCTATGCCGACCCTAATGGCTGGCCGGGTTCCAAAAATTATTACGAGCAAAACAAGAATAGGAAATGGCGCACCGCCAAGGAACGGAACGCCTGGAAAATGTTTATGCTGGATTGGGAACAACCCAACATCAAACTTACCGAGCTCCACAAAATAAAAACCCCGGCACTCATCATAGCCGGCGACCATGATGTGATAGCAGATAAACATACCCGTCTTATCCAGGCCAATATCCCAGGCTCGCAGTTGTGGATCGTAAAGGATTCGGGCCATGGTACTTTGATAGAACATGCTGATACGTTCAATAAAAAAGTCGACGCGTTTTTTCAGCATAAATAGGCCTTTGTCATTACTTATTCAAAAACGATGTTTAAACATCGTTTTTACTATCACATATCAAACCTTTATCTATATTTGACTCAATAAAATATCAAACTGAAAAAATTTAAACAATGAAAAAGATTTTAACCTTAGCTGCTGCTGCATTATTTATGCAAACGGCATTTGCCCAAAGCACCTGGAAAGCTGACAAAGCACACTCACACGTTAAATTTACCATCACCCACCTTGCAGTATCTGATGTTGACGGTACATTTAAAGATTTCGACGCAAGCATCGTTGCTGCAAAACCTGATTTTAGCGATGCTAAATACACATTCTCTGCAAACGCAGCATCTGTAAGCACTGATAATGACAACCGCGACGGTCATTTGAAATCTCCAGACTTTTTTGATGTTGCTAAATTCCCGACATTAAATTTTGAGAGCACAAGCGTTAAAGCTGCAGGTACAAACAAATACAAAGTAACCGGTAATTTAACTTTACACGGTGTTACCAAACCGGCTGTTTTAGATGTTGTTTACCGTGGTACCATCACCCACCCAATGACTAAAGGCCCTGACGCCGGTTTCAAAATTACAGGTACAATCAAACGTTCTGATTTTGGTTTCGGTGCTAAATATGGCTCACCAATGCTTAGCGACGAAGTTGAACTTAACGCAAGCGGCGAATTCTTGAAACAATAATTGCCCCGATATAAATTGAAAAGGCGGCTTTCACTATTGAAGGCCGCCTTTTTTTATGGGGTGAAATTATTTAGATGCGTTTAAAGGTAAGTGTTTTGCCAATGAATTTATAGTGCCAATAGCCTTTTACCTTCAGCGCGCCCTCTTTATCAATATAGGCAGATGAGTTCCATAATTTGCCGTGCTTGGCATCGTAGATCATGCCATCTTCCCAACTGTTGGTTTGCTGGTTATAGGTAAGTTTCTCCAGCACATTCATGCCTATAAGCTTGCGGCTGCGTAGTGACGGGTCGGGGTTGTTCTCGTCTGTCCAGTAATCAAGCTCCTTACTATCGTCGCGGTCATCAAACCAAACTATCTTAGCTTTAAATTCATTACCTTCTTTATAAACCTGCACAATTAGTCTGTCATCATCAAGTTTCCATTTACCGCAAACCTTTTCGGCAGCTGCTGCCGTAGTTGTAACAACAGGTGTATGGTAATTTGTACTACCAACAAGCATTAAAGCCACAAAACTACACAAAAACAGATTTGCCATATTGGTGTCAATTTATCAACACAATATAGGCAATAGTAATGCCATTATTACAAATTATTTTTCAGAATAATTAAATAAATTTATAGTATCCTGTTAAAAGTCATGGTTTTACCTAAGAGCTTTACTTTCCAGTAACCTTTTACTTTTAATAAACCTGTTTTGTCGATGCCGGCGGCAGCACTCCAGTATTTGCCGCTCTGCACTTCGTAGATCTTGCCGCCCTCCCATGAGTTTGACGATGCGTCGTATTGAAGGTTCTCTACCACATCAAGCCCAAGTACCTTTCGGCTGTGCAGGGTGGGGTTGGGGTTTTTAATATCCATAATGGTTTCCATGGGTTTGGCTTTGGATACTCCACCACTAAACCATATGATCTTTGCCTTAAAAGTGTTTTTGTATGGATACACCTCAACGGTTAAATTCTTCTCGCTCGATTGCCATTTGCCGCAGATAAGATTGGCTTTAGCAACCTCATCCGGGTTGATGGTTTTAAAAGAGCAAAGTATGGTTAACAGTAAAAAACAAACGTAGTGCATAAGGGTGATTTAGCCGCTATTAAAAATAGCTTTAAGAATAACGCATAAATACGTAATTGTTTGCAATGCGCCAACGAAAACGTTATAGTGAATTGAATGCCCTTGGTTTGCGCCGGGGGCGTTTCTGTTTTATATATTTGAGATGTAAACCAATATTACCTTTACTACCCGTATGAAAAAACTGCCACTGCTACTTCCGTTGCTTGGGCTTGCCTTGTCTGCATCGGCACAACAAAAAAATATATACCACAAGGGCTGGGTCGATTTTAACAAGAACGGCCGCATGGATGTGTTTGAAGATCCATCGCAAAACATCGAAAAACGTATCACCGACTTGTTGAGCCAAATGACCGTTGAGGAGAAAACCTGCCAGATGGCTACCCTTTATGGCTACAAACGCGTGCTAAAAGATGAAATGCCGACCGCCAACTGGAAGAACGAGGTTTGGAAGGATGGCATTGCTAATATCGACGAAGAGCTAAACAATCTTACCTCCAAAACCGATGATGCACCTACACAATATTCGTACCCCTTCAGCAAACATGCGTCGGCTATAAACACCGTGCAAAAGTGGTTTGTAGAAGAAACCCGCATGGGCATCCCCGTGGATTTTACTAACGAGGGTATCCACGGCCTAAACCACGATCGTGCAACACCGTTGCCTGCCCCCATAGGAATTGGCAGTACATGGGATAAAGCCCTTGTGCGCCGGGCCGGCCAAACCGTTGGCCGCGAAGCAAAAGCACTTGGCTACACCAATGTTTATGCACCGATACTTGACCCTGCCCGCGACCAGCGCTGGGGCCGCGTGGTAGAATGCTACGGCGAAAACCCTTTCCTGATAGCTGAAATGGGCAAGCAAATGGTACTGGGCATCCAGGAAGAGGGTGTGGCATCAACCTTAAAACATTATGCCGTTTACAGCGTGCCCAAAGGTGGCCGCGATGGCAGCGCCCGTACCGACCCGCATGTGGCCCCGCGCGAGATGCACCAGATTTACCTGTATCCGTTTCGCCGGGTGATCCAGGAAGCCCACCCAATGGGGGTAATGAGCAGCTATAACGATTGGGATGGCGTACCCATTACAGGTAGTTATTATTTCCTTACGGAGCTGCTTCGCCAGAAATTTGGTTTCCAGGGATATGTGGTGAGCGATAGCGAAGCAGTAGAGTTCCTGTTCTCTAAACATAAAGTAGCCATTAATTATAAAGAAGCTGTACGCCAGGCGGTAGAGGCCGGGCTAAACGTGCGTACCAATTTTACCCCGCCTCAAACGTTTATACTGCCCTTGCGCGAATTGATCAAAGAGAACAAGATCTCAATGAAGGTAATAGACTCCCGCGTAGCGGATGTATTGCGGGTTAAATTCCGTTTGGGATTATTTGACAGCCCTTATGTTAAAGACCCAAAAGCTGCTGATAAACTGGTACACACCGCTGCCGATGCCGAGATGAGTTTAAAAATGAACCGCGAAAGCATGGTGCTTTTAAAGAACGAGAATAACCTGCTACCGCTTGATAAAAGCAAATACAAAAATATATTGGTGACCGGCCCGCTGGCAGTAGAAAGTAACTATACCATCAGCAGGTATGGCCCGTCGCATAACAAGATCATCAGCGTGCTGGAAGGGGTTAAAAACTTTGTGGGCACTGCCGGCAAAGTAAGCTACACCAAGGGCTGCGATATGGTAGATGCCACCTGGCCCGAAAGTGAAATTATCGAAACACCGCTGACCGCGCAAGAGCAGGCCGGTATCGATTCTGCAGTGGCACAGGCTAAACTAAGCGATGTGGTGATAGCCGTTGTAGGCGAGGATGTTGATAGGGTGGGCGAAAGCCTGTCGCGCACAGGGTTGAATCTTCCGGGCCGCCAGTTAAAGCTGATCCAGGCTTTGCAGGCTACAGGCAAGCCCGTTGTTATGGTGATGATAAACGGGCAGCCGCTCACCATCAACTGGGAAAATAAATATGTGCCTGCCATTTTAGAGGCATGGTTCCCCAGTGTACAAAGCGGGCAGGTAATTGCCGAAACCTTATTTGGCGATAATAATCCCGGCGGTAAACTGCCGATCACTTTCCCTAAAACAACCGGTCAGCTGGAATTTAATTTCCCGTTCAAACCAAATTCGCAGGCCGGGCAAGGCGGCCAAAACAGCTGGGGGCATACCAGTGTGAACGGCGCGCTATATCCGTTTGGCTACGGCTTAAGCTATACCAAATTTGAGTATAGCAATTTGCAGGTATCGCCCGAGAAAGGGCAATCGCAAGGCGATGTAACCGTAACGGTAGATGTTACCAACACCGGCCAGCGCAAAGGCGATGATGTGGTGCAGCTATATCTAAAAGATGACATCAGCACTGTTACCACCTACGAATACGACCTGCGCGGTTTCGACCGCGTAACCCTTAATCCCGGCGAAAAGAAAACCATTACCTTTACCCTGCACCCCGATGACCTGGCCCTGCTGGACAAAAACATGAACTGGACCGTAGAGCCCGGCACCTTCCAGGTTTGGATAGGCGCATCATCGCAGGATATAAAGTTGAAGAAAGGGTTTACGGTGGAGTAGGGGGTTTAGAAACCGTCGCCCGTTCAAGCGTCCAAGCTTACCATTATTTAAGTGTGGACACTTAAAGTATTGTTGCTTCAAGCGGATGACGCTTGAAGCGGCGGGTGTCATTACATATATTTGCTATTATGCCAAAACGTTTCGACTGGACACCCGCAGCTTATTCAACTATGGAAAACATCACTACCCGCCCGGCCACCGTGGCTGATATGGATACGCTGCTTCAATTTGAGCAGGGCGTTATCAGCGCCGAGCGGCCGTTCGACCCAACTTTAAAGGAGGGGCATATTAACTATTATGATCTTAACGAGCTTATCACCGCCCCACATATCCAACTTGTGATTGCCGAACTTAACGGCGAGATCATCGGCAGCGGCTACGCCCGGATCGAAACTTCTAAGATCTACCTGCAACATCCGCAGCATGCCTACCTGGGTTTTATGTATGTGTTGCCCCAGCACCGTGGCAAGGGCATAAATAAATTGGTTATTAATGCGCTAAAGGAATGGTCGGTGCAGCAAGGGATAACCGAATTTAGATTGGAGGTGTATTTCGGGAACGTGCCTGCTATTAAGGCTTACGAAAAAGTAGGTTTTAACAGCCACATGATAGAGATGCGCATGGGGCTTTAGGACATTTGCCTACAACAATAATTAAATTTTTAAAAAGTTTAGTAACTTATTGTAGTTTCGTGCTTTATTTATAAATTTATAGCCGAATACAAACCTAAACTATTTAAAGGCAAGAAAATACCGAATGGAAATTAAGAGTAATGGCGTAAAAAGCGGATGGTTAAAAAATATGATCATCAAAAGGTTATATTTCGATAAAGCTATGTCGTGTGCCGCGTTAAGCCAGCTTTTTGACAAGAGCATCCCCTCAATAGCGAAAGCAATAAACGAACTTATAAAAGAAGGTTTTGTGGTGGAGCAAGGCTTCGCCCCTTCAAGCGGTGGCCGCAGGCCGTTGATGTACGCCATCAATACCAACGCCATGTTTATACTGGCCGTAGCGATGGATCAGCTCTCTGCCCGTATCCAGCTGATAGACCTGAACAATAACCCCGTTGTAGATATGGCTACGGTTGAATTGAAACTCCATAATAACGATAACGCGCTGGCCGAATTAATAGGTCACCTGAATAATTATGTGGAAGAAAGCGGCATTTCTAAAAAGAAAATCGCGGGTATTGGCATCGGTATGCCGGGCTTTATCAACGCGGTAGAAGGTATCAACTACACCTACCTTGATGCCGGCGGCGAGAGCCTGAGCAAGTACATTACCAAAGAAATAGGTATTACCACTTATATTGATAACGATAGCAGCCTTATCGCCCTTGCCGAACAAAAGTTTGGCATTGCCCGCTCGCAGCAAGAAGTAATGGTGATAAACCTGGGCTGGGGTATAGGCCTGGGGATGATCATTGATGGTAAGATCTTCCGCGGCTATAATGGCTTCGCGGGTGAGTTGAGCCACATCCCGCTGTCAGACAATGGCGCGCTTTGCCTGTGCGGTAAACGCGGTTGTTTAGAGGCCGAAGCATCTATGCTGGTAGTTGCCGAAAAAGCCGAAGAAGGCATTAAAAAAGGCCGTATAACCAGCCTTAAACCACATAACGGCCAGTCCAAATTAATGGGCGAGGACCTGATGGAGGCCGCCAACCAGGGCGACCAGTTTGCTATAGAATTGTTGACAGATGCCGGTTACAAAATTGGCAAGGCGCTGGCTATACTGATCCATATCATGAACCCGGCAAACATCGTGTTAAGTGGCCGCGGTGCAAAAGTTGGCAAGATCCTAATGGCGCCCATACAACAGGCCCTGCATAAATATTGTATCCCCCGCCTTTCATCAGGCACCGAATTATTAATATCTTCATTAGGTTTTGATGCTGAACTTATTGGCGCCGCCGTATTGGTGATGGAGAATTTTGATAAGGAAGAGCAGGCGAGGTAACAAAAAATAAGTCTACAGTCTATGAAAATACTTTTGCTGGGTGCTACAGGCCGAACAGGTAAACTTATTTTAGAACAACTTATTCAACGCGGGCACATTGTGAACATATTGGTAAGAGACAAGCGAAAAGTGAAGTTGGATTCTGAGGCAGTTAATGTTTTTGAGGGTTCTACACTTGATATAAACCTACTTGGCACAGCAATGAAAGGCTGCTGTGCACTTATAAGTGCCCTTAATATATCGCGCGAAAATGATTTTCCATGGTCTGCATTACGTACGCCACCTAACCTGCTATCGGCTACCATGAAAAATGTTATTGAGCTTCTTGGTCAGTTTGAAATAAAGCGTATTATCATAATTTCAGCTTGGGGAGTAAACGAAACCCGAAAAGATATACCGGCATGGTTCAGGTGGGTAATTGACAATAGTAATATTTCATTTGCATATACAGATCATGCCTTACAAGAGGCTAAGCTTGCCGCAACCGACCTTTATTGGACGGCTATCAGGCCGGTAGGCTTAACCAATTTTAGTACAAAACAGGTTAAAGTAAGCATCGGCAATAAGCCTAAACCTGGTTTGTTGATAAGTAGAAAGAGTGTTGCCACCTTTGCTGTTGACATCCTGGAACAAGCGGAATTTATAGGATTATCGCCTGTTATCTTTAATTGAAATTACATATCTTGTATTGTAATGCTTTACCCGGGTATGCACTAATGCCTCGTGACTCTACACCCAACATTCTTTTTAAAAATACTTTTGTTATCTTGCAATGCACCTAAGCTAATGATGATACCATGAACCCAAAAGTTGATTTTTATTTTAATAAGGACAAAAAATGGCAACCCGGGGTAAATAAACTGCGGTCGATCATGCTGGATTGCGGGCTTACCGAGGAGTTGAAATGGGGCTGCCCGTGCTACACCTACCGGGATGATAACATTGTACTGATCCACGATTTTAAGGAATACTGCGCGCTGCTATTTTTTAAAGGTGTTTTACTGAACGATACCCACGGGATCCTGATCCAACAAACGGAGAATGTACAAGCTGCGCGACAGATCAGGTTCACCGGTCTTGAACAAATTGTTAAGCAGGAAGCTATTATCAAAACCTATGTTTTTGAAGCCATTGAAGTGGAGAAAGCAGGCTTACAGGTAGAAATGAAAAAGACCGCCGACTTTACCGTTGCCCAAGAATTTCAAACCAAACTGGATGTTAGTGATGCATTGCGGATTGCGTTTGAAGCTTTAACACCCGGCAGGCAAAAAGCCTACCTGCTGCATTTTGCGGCACCCAAGCAAGCCAAAACCCGCGAGGCAAGGGTAGAGAAATGCTTACCGCAAATTATGAATGGTAAAGGCTTGAACGATTAGTTAGATGGTGTTTATCCAGATACGATGTCGCCGTATTTATCCAGTTGTGTTTGGCAATTTGGGCAGGTTGTGCCACCCCATAAAAATTGCTTGCCGCTTTTAGGTACGCGCACAACAGGCTGTAGGGTTTGGCATACCGGGCAGGTTACACGGTTTAAATTAATGCCCCATTTAGATTTGTTCCTGCCGGCCCTTCTAACCCAGATAACGAGGCCAACCACTACGATCGCAAAAATAATAAGTTTGATCATTTTGAATTTTTACTGTATTAAAGATATGAAATATATTGTAACGTTTGTTTTGTCAAAACCAGTTTGGTTTTTGCTTAAAGCAGCTGTTTTAACTCATCAAAGTTGTTAATGGTAGCAACCTGCCCGCTTTCCACTACACCAAAACCGTACGATGCAAATATGAAAGGTACGCCCGCTTTGCTTGCGGCTTCGTAATCGCCCATGGTATCGCCCACATAAACCGGGTTTTTAAGGTTATGGTCTATTACAATATCGCTTATGTTATCTGCTTTGGGGTTGCCCTTGGTGCCATAGCATTGGTGCGCCAAAAAGTAAGAGTGCATATTATGCAAGTCCAGAAAGAGTTCGATATAGCCGCTTTGGCAGTTGCTTACAATGTAAAGCTTGTAATTTTTGCCCAGGTAGGTAAGCGTATCAGCAAGATTTGGGTACAGCGTGCCACCTTGTTTGTGCAGGATCTCCAGCTCACTAACCGAGCAAAGCTGCTTCACCTCTTCGCGCTGTTCGTGGCTTAAAAACGGGAACAGTTTTTCGAAGATCTTATCATACGTCATCCCGGTGATGGAACGAACCCGCTCGCGGGTCATTACCTCGTTAGCCATGTAGGGCGCCTGGTTAAGGGCTGCCTGCCATGCGCCGGTAATGGTATCGGTACTATCCCAAAGGGTGCCGTCAAGGTCAAATATGATGCTGTCGTATGTGTTTTTTAAGCTATCCATTGCTGCGTTTTGTGCCGCAAAAGTAGTAGATTATTTTTAGCGGACAGTCGCCTAAACGTAATTAGTAAATGGGGAACTCACCAATACCAAAGATGATAGACATGATTGGAACGGCTAAAAGGAAAAATACCCTCGCCTGTTCTACCTTGTCAGATTCGCCTTTTACAAATACGTGGTTAATGTCGGTTAATATAGTGTTGATCGCGTTTTTCATGGTAAACAGTGTTAATTGTGATTGCTGCAATTATGACTGTGCGAGTGGAGGTAAGGTTTAATGGGGAAGTAAAAAATTAAAAGATGAAAGAAAGAGCGGAAAGCGGGGTAATGGTAGAAACTTTAGTCACGCAGAGGGGGCTTCGAGAAGCTCAGACTAACAAAAAATAAATTTCATTTCGAACGAGGTACGAGGAGAACCGACCGAAGGGAGCTCATCGTAGATAAATCTTGTTAGACCTGCAAAGGTCGCTCGTCGTATCTAACAAGATTTCTCACAAACATAGGATGACATCGAATAAAAGATTTACCTACCCCTTCTCGTACAATACCGTATTATGGATATTCCAATCCTCAATATCGATCAAGCCCGGTTGGGTTTGGTAGTGCGTATCATGGGCGGGGCATTTAACCACATACTCGCCTTTACCAACAAGGGAAATAATAGGGCGTTCGCCGCATTGTCTACAGGGTTTGCAATAAATAGATTTGGGTATTGTAACATAGTCCTTCATACCGTGATATAGTAGGTTTTATTCCTTCGGGTTGTGAAAGTAATTAATTTTTTTATTCCCGTAAAAACTTATTTGAGGTTGTTATTTGGCGTCGTTTATCTCTATCCAGTAACCATCAGGGTCCTGTATGTAAACTTGCGATACGCCATCCACACGGTGCTCTATCTGGCCGGCAACACCTTTCCAGTTGCTGTAGGTGATTTTCTTTTCGTTAAGCGTGGCAATAAATTTGGTGATAGATGGCACGCTGAAACAAATGTGATCGCCAATGAGTTTTGGCGCGGTTGAGCAATTGCCTTGTATAATGTGCATAGCAATGTTAGGCGCAATGTTATACCAGGTGTGTACGGTATCTTTAAAGGGGTTGGGAATTATTTTTAGGCCTAAAACAGAGGTGTAAAAGGCATTGCTTTTTTTAAGATCGGCAGAGCATAGGGCGGCGTGGTTAAACACAGCTTGTGCATTGCTTGTAAGTGGGGCGCTTAGCAAAAGCATTGCAGCTATTTTAAAGGCACGGTTTTTTATTTGTGTATAGTTTAACATATTTAGGGATTATTAATACGTGATAAATATACACCTTGTATGATACTAAATTAATGTTTGCTGATATTTAATTGTAAAAAATAACAGCTAGTACTTTGGTATTGGTTCGTATATTTATTTCATCAATATATACCCTATGAACACCCAAACTGTAAATAGTAAAGCCATAACTACCTGGAGCGCGATTTTAGCATTGCTTAACTGGTTTGCTATAGGGCTGCAGTTCTACTTATCTATAAACGCGTACATGGCAAAAGGCCGCACATTAGGTGGGGCGGTGGTTGAGTTTTTTAGCTTTTTTACGATAGAAAGCAATATACTGGTGGCATTTGGCCTCACGGCGGTGGCATTAGGCGGGTTTAATAAAAGGTTTTTCTCGCGGGCAAGTGTACTTACGGCTATGGCGGTTTATATCACTATCGTTTGCCTGGTTTACAACGTAGTATTACGCAGCGGCTACAGCCCGCAAGGGTGGGATAGGGTGGTGAACGAGCTTTTACATGCTATTTGCCCGCCGCTATTTATATTGTTTTGGCTGGTATATGTGCCTAAACAGGGCATCACTTATAAAGGCGCATTGCCTTGGTTATGGTTCCCGTTTTTTTATATGGTTTATGTGCTGGTCCGAGGTGCCATCTGCTGGATCTATCCATACTTTTTTATGAACGCTACCAATTTTGGTTACCCGCGCGTTGCCTTAAACTGCCTGATGCTGATGGTAGTTTTCCTGGCCTTTGATATGCTGTTCGTTTGGCTGGCAAAGCTGATGGCTAAACACAGGGCTGCATAGCCTATCGCCCAAAAACCTTCTTCATTCATCAGAAACCCGCTTTGTAACAACTTAGTGATACTGCCTACCGTGGATTAGACTTTGCATTGCCGCTGTAGTTTATACTTATAACAAACAGGATTTAGCATATTAAAAACATAGAAATTATGAAAAAGGAAATAGTGAGATTGTTAGCGTTATTAGTATTTGGCGCAGCAGCATTAACCGGATGTTCAATTGAGAACAGGGGCCACAGGGGCAGGTATGATAACAACCGCCACCACAACCGTGACCGCAATAACGACCATCATTACAACAACGGTTATTAATTAACACAGTTAACACGTAAATCTTAATTTAAATATAAACATCATGAAATATTTTAAAGTATTAGCCATAGCAGTATTAGCCATGTTTGCCGTTGAAGGCGCAAAGGCACAAGTAGTAGTAAAAGCCCGTGTAGGCGCGCCCGTTGTACGCCATACCCGCACAGTAGCTGTAAACAGGCCGGTACACCGCGCGTATTACCGCCGCCCGGTTGTTGTTCGCCACGCATATGTACGCCCGGCTTACCGCCGCACCGTGGTGGTGAACAGGCCACATTACTACCGCGCACATACCAGGCATGTAGTGGTTAGGCACCAAATCATAAAATAATTAAGCTCTCCTGATTTTTCAGGGGGGCTTTTTTTATGCGCTGTTCGCAAACAATATTGGCTGTCAGTGTTTTTTACATCCTAATTACCTTTCCTTTTCTATCTTGCATGCTAAACAAATATTGTAAAATGCACAGAGGCGGTTTCCTTAAAGTTTTCCTGGTTATATCGGCCATTACGCTGCTGATGGATTGGTACGTTTTTAACGGCCTGCGTACCCTTACCGCCGACTGGCAGAACCGCCCGGTAAGGCTTATCCTTATCTGGGGTTTCCTGCTGATATCGGTTGGGGTAACCGTAGTGTTTTTGGTAGGCTTAAATAGCCTGAGTAGTGCTAAAGGGATGACGCCTTTCCACGAGTGGATGCTAAGCTTGTTCCTTACCTTTTTTGTAACCAAACTGGTATTTGTAATAGTATTATCAGTGGGTGACCTGGGCCGATTTATAACCGGGATTGTACACGCCGTTACTAAGGATGGGAAAACGGGCGAACCCGTATTCCCATCACGCCGTAAATTCATCAGTGAGATAGCCATCCTGCTGGCTGCTATACCTTTTATCGCGTTTTTTTACGCCATGCTGCGCGGCAAGTACGATTACAAGGTACACCGCCAAACCATTTATTACGATGAACTGCCCGAAGCTTTCGATGGCTTTACCATCACCCAGTTATCTGATATCCATTCCGGTAGTTTTGATAACGTAAAAGCCTTGCAGCGCGGTATCGACCTGGCTAAAGCCCAAAAATCTGACCTGTTTGTTTTTACCGGCGATTTGGTGAACAATGCCGCCTGGGAAATTGAACAATATATAGACCGTTTTGGTGCGATAAAAGCGCCATTCGGCCAGTTCTCAATATTGGGCAACCACGATTATGGCGACTATATTTCATGGGAGAGTGAGCAAGCCAAGCACGATAACCTTGCCAAACTAAAACAACACCACGCCGAATTGGGCTACCGTTTACTACTTGATGAGAACGTAGTGCTTGAAAAAGGCGGACAAAAAATTGCCCTTGTCGGGGTAGAGAACTGGGGCGAAGGCTTCGTGCAAAAAGGCGACCTTGACCGTGCCCTTAAAGGCACTGATTTTAACGCCTTTAAGATCTTATTATCTCACGACCCCACCCACTGGGAAAAGAAAGTACGCTACCACCCGGTGGATGTACATTTAACCCTATCTGGCCATACCCATGGTGCGCAATTTGGTATAGAAGCCGCCGGCCTGAAATGGAGCCCGGTTAAATACCGCTACCTGGATTGGGCAGGCCTTATCAATAACAAAAACCGCTACCTGTACGTGAACCGTGGTTTCGGCTTCCTGGCATTCTCGGGCCGCCTCGGTATCTGGCCGGAAATTACAGTTATAACTTTGAAGAAGAAGCGTTCCGCTTAGTGGTTGGTAAGTAGTTGGGCGTCACCCGCGCGACATTGCGAGGTATGAAGCAATCTCTTTGCTATACAGAGCGGCTCTGCCTACGTAGAGATTGCTACGTACCTCGCAAATATGGACTTTTTTAAATCTTGTCTCTTACCTCTAAAAGTCCTGCTTCTCTAATTCAACCACTTCCCAAACTCGTAAAACTTTTTAATGCTGATGCCCACCTTGCTGCCAACGGGATGTTTGCGGCGGGCGTAATTGATAACGCGGAGGCTAACCTCTTCGCGTTCGATGATGAGTTCTTCGAAAAAGCCTTTGAAGAGCACTTGCTTTATCACCCATTTTGGCCCCATGCCTAATGCGGTTATGGTGATATGCTCGGAATATATGACCACCGTACCACGTTTGGATTTGATGCCGCAAACTTTTGCCTGTGCTGTGGTTAGTTCGCTGCAGCTGACTAAAATTTTGGCGGTATAAAGTAATTTAGGGTCGTGATAAAGCGTTTCGGGGGCGCCATATTCTACAATTTCGCCCTCTTTTATTACGATGAGTTCATCTGCCATCGAGAGCAATTCCGCAGGGTCATGCGATACCAATATCACGGTAACGCCCCATTCTTTTACGATCTGGCGGATATCGTGCTGCAGGCTTTCGCGGTAGGCAGCATCAACCTGGTTAAAGGGCTCGTCCAGCATCAGCACTTCAGGGCGGTTGATGAGGGCTTTGGCGATGGTGACCCTTTGCTTTTCGCCGCCGCTTAGTTTACCGAAGGGCTGGTCGCGCAGTTCGTATATACCCAGCAAGTTTAGCGCCTGGGTAGTTTTTTGAATCTTGTAATTGGCATCCTCGGTAGGCAGGCCGCGGCCCACGTTTTCCCACACGTTGGCTCCTATGTCCATATCGGTATTATCCTGGCTTACCATGGTAATGGCAACCTGCGCGGCCGTGAAATTGGTCGTACGTACGGGCAGGGGCTGGCCATGGAAGAACACATCGCCCGAATCGGGTTTCATAGCGCCGGATAGCAGTTTAAGCAGGCTGGTTTTACCGCTGCCGCTTTCGCCCACAATGGCGGTAATTTTACCTTTGGGTATAAAAACGGTGATATTATTAACCCCGGAAGATTTATCGCCAAAAAAGTTTTTAGTAACCGATATGGTTTCCAGTATTAGATCGTCGTTCATTATTATCCCGGGGCGTATGATTGTTAACTTATTTCAAACCTAATCTATAAAACGGTATCAGCCAAAAAAAAGTGGAAATCAAAAATCCTTGTCGGCATGATGGGTACGATAGTAAGGTAATTCCCAACTTAGCAAACAATTCGCCCCAAACCGGCATTCACATATAAAATCTATCATCATGAATAAAATCATCGGAATAGTACTTATTGTTATCGGCGCGGTAATGTTGATCTGGACGGGCTTTACGTACACCAAAAAAGAAAAAATTGTAGATGCCGGGCC
Source organism: Mucilaginibacter sp. 5C4 (assembly GCF_034345625.1). Classification (NCBI taxonomy): domain Bacteria; kingdom Pseudomonadati; phylum Bacteroidota; class Sphingobacteriia; order Sphingobacteriales; family Sphingobacteriaceae; genus Mucilaginibacter; species Mucilaginibacter sp. 5C4. The sequence continues at coordinate 1,577,715 of NZ_CP133775.1, forward strand.
TATCCAAATCTCGGCCGACAGGCAAAAAACCGTTAACTGGCCGCCATACATGGGCGGGATATTGTTAGTAGGCGGGATAGTTATTGTGGCCACTTCTAAAAAAGCCTAAACCTGCCGTATTTTAGCGGTAATGGAATTGAACTTTTTTGAAACCCCTGCCCATTTCCGCGACTGGCTGCAAAAGCACGCGGATAAAGAAACCGAACTGCTGGTTGGTTTTTACAAAGTGGATAGCGGTAAACCCAGCATCAACTGGTCATAATCAGTAGATGAAGCACTGTGTTTCGGCTGGATAGATGGCGTACGCAGGTCTGTAGATGCTAAGGCATACAGCATCCGTTTTACCCCGCGCAAACCTACCAGCATCTGGAGCGCGGTGAACATTAAAAAGGTAGCCGAGCTTACCGAAAAAGGTTTGATGCAACCTGCAGGAATTGCCGCTTACGGAAAACGCAAGGAAGAAAGATCGGCTATTTATAGTTTCGAGGTGGATGCCATGAAGCTAAAACCAGCCTACGAAAAGCAATTTAAAGCCAACAAAAAAGCCTGGAATTTTTTTGAAGCCCAGGCACCATGGTACAAGCGGCTAACCATCCATCGCATCATGAGTGCCAAGCAAGAAAAAACGCAATTGAGCCGTTTGCTAAATATTATTGCCGCGTGTGAAAGGGGAGAGGTGATTAGGTAGGGGTAATTGTTAGTATGGAATTGTCGAAGAATTAAGGCTACGCTAAAAAAATTTGTCATGCTGAACGTAGTGAAGCATCTATTCGCCGCCATGCAAATTGTTGTGCACCGTTCGCTAAAAGAGCCTTCGCTATCGCTCAGGATGACAGGATACAGTTCAATGATAAATAAAATACTGTCATCCCGGTTTGGTAGCTAACAAACCGGGCCCCACACCGTAAATATTAACCTGTCACAGCCCTATTTAGTGTGAGATGCCTCCCTCCGGCCGGTGGGGGGCACGACAGTTATCTTTAATATTATATCAGCCTGCCATTCTCGATAGCATCCTGCAAAACAGCGACTTTAAATTTTGGCTTGTAGCAATAACCCGCCAGTTTTTTAACCCACGGGCGCTGGTAACCAAACACCGATTTAAGCATCCGCACCCTTGCCGAGCCTTTTGGGTAGCCATATTTGTACCAGCTAAATTTTGAATTGTCGATGTTGAAATGTTCGGCAAACTCGGCCAGGAAAAGGTCTATTTCTATATCGTAAATATCAAGGTCGAGGTCTATACTGGTGTTGGGGTACAGCTGCGAGGTATCAAACCGGCTTACCTTGTACCGGTTACAGTAGTTGATGATAAAATCTTTTAACTGTGGTTGAATTTGGTCCATACGATCCCTTAATAGTTATCTAAAGGACACTGCTTTTTGGCCGGCGTTGCATCTTAAAAATAAGAAAATCGATTAAAAAAAACACTGTTGGATTTGTGGCCATATCTTACATCAAGAAAGAGTTTATTAATTGGTTGTGCTATAAAATTCTTAAAAGTTACTTTCCTATCTTTACTGCATAACATTAAATGCGATTTAACCAGATGTTAGAAACAACAAAGCCACCTGCAGAGATATTAAAAGCACTGGAAACAGCGCCAAACATTTACCTGGTATTATCTCCCGATCTGTACATCCTTACCGCCAGCGATCTTTATTTTAAGGCAACTGAAAGCACCCGCAAAGCTATAGTTGGTAAACATATTTTTGAAGCCTTTCCCGCTAATCCCGATCTGCCGGATGCTGATGGTGTGCAAAATATAAATGCATCGCTGCAGGAAGTATTGCGTACTAAAAAGCCGCATTACATGCGCATACAAAGGTATGATGTGCCTGATATAAGCAATCCCGGCGAATTTATACAGCGATACTGGGACCCAAGCCACACGCCGGTGTTGGACGATAACGGCAATATTTCTTACATTATCCAGCTTGCGGCTAACGTTACCGATAAGGTCCTTACCGAACAGGCCCTTGAAAAAAGCCGCTCGCAGGAGCAGGAATCATTAGCGCATGTAAAGGAACTTAACGAAGCCCTGATTTCTGCCAATAATCAACTACGGCAAACACAGGGCAACCTGCACACTTTAAATGCCGGGCTGGAAGAAATAGTGCACAGCCGCACAAAAGAACTGGCTATTAGCGAGGCCAAGTTTAAATCGTTGATCATGCAAAACCCCATAGCCATGCAGGTTTACCGGGGCGATGACATGACCTTCGAAATAAACAACGATGCCATGCTGCAGTTTTTGGGTAAAACGGCCGAAATTAATGGCAAAACCCTGTTTGAAGGTGTGCCCGAAATTATGGGCCAGCCCATAGTAGATAGCCTGTACCATGTTTACCATACCGGCGAACAGCTGGATATCACAGCAATACCTGTAATGATACACCGTAACGGGCAAGATGAACACGGCTATTATAATGTAAGCTACAGGGCGTTGTATTATGATAGTAAAATTACCGGTGTGTTGGGGATAGCGATAGATGTTACCGCCCAGGTTATTGCCCGCCAGGCGCTGGAGGAAAGCGAAGAAAAACTTAAAGTTGCCATTGCGACCGGCAGGATGGGCACCTGGAGTATCGAATTGGATACGATGCAGATAACGATGTCTGATTTTGTGAAGGACCTGTTGGGTATCCCTGCGGATGAGCCGGCTACAATGGCCAGGATAATGCAGGCCATTAACCTGGAATACCATACCGACATCAACAATGCGCTAAAAGATGCTGCCGATAACCATCAGGCAAGCGATATTGAATATGCCATCCGGAACTTACAAACTAACGAACAAAAGTGGGTGCGGGCTACCGGTAGGGTATTCCCGGGGTTGTACGGAAAGTCGGCCCAGTTTACGGGGATGTTTATAGATATTACCGAGCAGAAGAAGGACGAACAGCGAAAGAATGACTTTATAGGTATGGTAAGCCACGAATTAAAAACACCGCTTACATCACTTAAGGCATACCTGCAGGTTTTAGAAATTAAGGCGCAAAAAAACGACGATACGTTTGTGATGAATGCCCTTGTTAAATCTAACAACCAGGTAAATAAAATGACCACCATGATCAATGGTTTCCTGAATGTTTCGCGCCTGGAATCTGGCAAGATCCATATCAGCATACAGCGCTTTGATATGGCCGGCCTTGTTAAAGAGGTTGAAGATGAATCGATAGCGACCATTGCCAGCCACAAGGTGATATTTTCCCCCGTCGACGAGTTATTTGTAAATGCCGACCGCGATAAAATAGGACAGGTTATTAACAACCTGATCAGTAATGCGGTAAAATATTCGCCCCAGGGTAGTACTATCCATGTAGCATGCCAAGTGGCGGATAAACGCGCCCGTGTATGCGTTAAAGATGAAGGGATGGGGATCTCGGCAAAGGATATAGATAAATTATTTGATCGCTACTACCGGGTAAATAACAATACCAATATTTCCGGTTTTGGCATTGGCCTTTACCTGAGCGCCGAAATTATAAACCGCCACAAAGGCAAAATTTGGGCGAACAGCGAAATTGGCAAAGGGTCTACATTTTGCTTCAGCATCCCCTTTAATTAAGATACGTCTCTATAGTTAAACCAGCTTCTCTAACTTATACATTTCTACAGGCTGCCTCAAAATGCCGTTACGCTCGGTAATGTTCAGCGGGATAACTTCGCCGGTTTTGGCGTAGCCGCGGCGTTCGTACCATTCCAGCAGCTCGGTGCGGGTGGTAATAACCGTCATGGTGATGGTGTGGTAATTGATGCTTCGTGCATAATCTTCAGCGGTTTCTAAAAGTTTGCGGCCAAGTCCACCAGCTTGCAGGGTGGGCGATACGGTAAGCATGCCAAGGTAAAGTTTGTCGCTACGTTTTTGCAGGTAAACACAGCCGGTTATTTGGTTGTCCTCATTTGTGCTTTTTAGGATGATGGCTTTCGGGTCGTCCATCTGCTCAGTTAGGCCTTCTGCGTCTATGCGCTGCCCATCTATCAGGTTAGCCTCGGTGGTCCAACCTTTTTTGGAACTTTCGCCACGGTAGGCCGAATTGATCAACACAACAAGTTCGGGAGCATCAATAAGGGTAGCAGGAGTAATAGCCATGCGGCAAATTTATTAAATCGAAACAACAAAGAAAGTGTCATGGTGATCTTGTCGAACCATATTTGGAAGTATAGGTCTTCGATAGGCTCAAACTGATAAGCGTATTTTACAAATTCCTGTAATCTTCCCGCACGGGGCTAAACACATCTATCAACCGGCAATCGGTAATAGCCAGGCCGCTGTGCCTTACGTTTGACGGGATCACCGCGAACATGCCGTTATCCAAAACCTGCACCTCGCCATCAACCGTAAGCTGAAACTGCCCCTCCAGCACTAAAGACATTTGCTCGTGCACATGCTGATGATCGGGCACGCTATTGCCTGCCTTTACCGCTATAAAATTGATCGTATTGTTGGCAGTATGGATGAGTTTAGAGAAAAAGCCCGGGGCGATTTCTTTAGTGTCGATATCGGTAAATTGGCGGAAGTAAGTGGTATTCATAGGTGTTAAAATACAAAAAAGCGCCGAGTAAAACAGAAGAAAAATATTTCAATCAGTAAAATCGTACAAATCCCGGTATTATCCAACTATATACTTACTCCCGGGCAAGTACGATAATATCTTGATGCCGAGATACGTCACCAAAAACGTGCTGATTGCCAGAACGGGTATCACCAACACCACATCGTGCAGCCAATTATTAATGATGGGGAATAGCTGCACCAGCACTAAAATATGCGCAAGGTACATGCCATAAGTAAGCCCGGATACTTTAGCCATGAAGGTTTCTATCGGGGCACTTTTAAAGCTGATAACGCGAAATATCAGGAACATACCCGTTGCCATCATAGCCACGTTGATGGTTGGGAACGCCCATGACAACTCCAGTTCGGGTAGGTCTTTAGCGAATGGCAACTGGTGGTCAAATACCACGTGGGTGATGATGTAGCCTATCACCATTAACACTGCCCCAACTGCAAAGCCACCCCATTTAGAGATAGTAACATGCCCCTTAATGTAATTGCCCAGTAGCAGGTAGCCGATGTAGCCCGAAAAATAATACCCGCTATGGTATTTGTTCCAGAAGCACTCGCCCCAAACTTCGGGTGTGATGGTTTTGATGTAGGGGAAGCACAAGGTAATAACCCATATCAGCAAAAAGAATTGTTTAAACCGCTTGGATGCCGTTTGCACCCACGGCGAAAATATGGGGATGAACAGGTACACGCCAATAAACATATATACAAACCACAAATGCCCTGCGCTTGGCGCAAAGTTAATGGGAATGATGAACAGATCGTGCCACATCTGGTCGGGTTTGGTATTGCCCATCAGGAACGGTATTATGGCGTACATCACGCTCCAAAACAGAAAGGGGATAAGCAGGCGGCTAAACCTGCGCTTGTAAAACTGGCTGCCGGTTTCTTTAATAGGCAACAGCAAATAGCCCGAGATCATCACAAACAACGGCACGCACGACCTCATAAAACTGCCGTAATTATTTACCCAAACATGGTTGTAGCGCACTATACTATTATTGTCGCCGATGTAAAAAAACTCGCCCGAGTGTACCAGGAGTACCATAAGGCAGGCAAAAATTCTTAATACGTTAAGGTAGGCAGTTGGGCTGCTTTTAAAAACGGCAGGGGCTTGTATGGTGGGCATAGTTTATTGTATGGTGGCCTAATTTATATAAAACACGTGTAATTATGTACATATGTTAAAACTTAGCCCCAATTTAGGCGTTTTACAAATACATCGTATGTAGCTATGGCATTTATTGATTATTATAAGATACTGGGCATCAGCAAAACCGCTACTGATAAAGAGATCAAGAGCGCGTACCGCAAAATGGCCCGCAAACACCACCCCGACCTTAACCCCAACAACGCCGAGGCCGAAAAACAATTTAAGGAAGTTAATGAGGCCAACGAGGTATTAAGCGACCCTGAAAAACGAAAAAAGTATGATAAATATGGCGAGAACTGGCAACATGGCGAGGCTTATGAACAGCAATCGCGGCAGCAAAGCCAGCAACGTAACCCTGGCGGCGGCGGTGGCTTTGATTTCGGCGGTGGCGGCGGCGATTTCTCCGGGTTCTTTAATTCTATGTTTGGCGGCGGCCCTCCAGGGGGAGGTGGCGGCAGGCAGCAGGCTCGTTATCGCGGGCAGGATATGAATGCCAGCCTGAGCCTGGATCTGCGCGAGATACTGGAAAGTAAAAAGCAAACCATTACCGTTAACGGCAAAAACATCCGGCTTACCATTCCTGCGGGGATTGCCGACGGCCAAACTATAAAAATTGCAGGGCATGGCGGCGCAGGCAGCAATGGCGCACCAGCCGGCGACCTTTACCTTAAGTTCAACATCCCCGAGGATGCCGAGTTTAAACGGGTAGGTAGTGATTTGTACCGTAACATCAACCTTGACCTGTACACAGCCGTATTAGGGGGTGAAATTACTGCCGATACCCTAACGGGCAAAGTGAAGCTAAAAGTGGTACCCGGTACGCAAATAGGCACTAAGGTGAAGCTTAAAGGTAAGGGCGTACCTGTTTATAAAAAGGAAGGCCAGTTTGGCGATTTGTACCTTACCTACAACGTGCAACTGCCAACCAACCTAACCGATAAGCAAAAAGAGTTATTTGAAGAACTGGCTAAATCATAAACCATATGAGGACCGAAAATTTAATAACCGTAAACGATTTTTGTATGTACCACAATGTGGAATATACATTTGTAGACTATTTGGCTGACGCAGGGATGGTTAAAGTGACCACCGTTAATCAAACCAATTGCATCCCGCTGGACGAGATCCAAAAGTTAGAACAGCTGGTGCGCCTGCATAACGAGTTAGAAATTAACGAACCGGGCATTGCAACCATAAATAATTTGTTGCAAAAGTTGGAAGATATGGAACAGGAAATGAGTGTTTTACGCAGTAAACTGCGCCTTTACGAGGAGTAATCTTTTAAAAAGAGTGAATTTTTATTAAACCATGGTACAATTATAGTGTCATACATATAAATGAAACAATAATTGTATATAAAATTCACTACCATGAAAACACTTAAAATTTCAATATTAGCATTAGCATTAACCCTTGGCGCACAGCTTGCAAAAGCACAGGTAAGGGTAGGCATAGGCATCAATTTGGGCACACCGGTACGTTATGTAGAACGACCGGTAGTTTACGACGATTACGACGAACCGGTAGTTTACGACGAACCCATAGTTTACGAACGCCCGGTTGTTTACAATAGATATTATAGCCGCCCGGTGGTTTACCGCAGCCGTTATTATAGCCGCCCGGTTTACCGCAACGTAGTTTACCGCGGCGACTACGGTTGGAAAAAAGGTCACGGTGATGGTAATGGCTGGGGGCGCGAACATGGCGGTGGCAGAGGCCACGGCAAGCACTAAGCTTTAAAAGATATAATTTACAAAGCCCTTCGGTAACGAGGGGCTTTTTTTGTAATGGTTTATCTTCAACCCGTCATTGCTTCGTACCTTACAGCAATGACGCGAGTATAGGGCGGGGCTAATACTACTTTTTCAAAAAACCATTCAAAGCAGCCTGTGTAAACTCAGACAACACCAACTCACCGCTAATGGCGGCGCGTTCTATCAAAAGCTTATCCCAATCTTCGGTGCCTTCCCAAAGGATCTGTTTGAGGCCTATGAGGGCTTCGGGGTGGTAGGAGGCAAGTCGTTGGGTTAAGAGCGATAATGCTTCGTCTAATACTTTAGTGTTGGCATAAACCTCGTTATATAAACCCTTTTCCATAGCCCATTGCGCCGATTGAAAATCTACCGCGCGTATGGTTAACTGCGAAAATGCCGGTAAGCCTATTTTACGGATAACGGCGGGGGATATCACAAACGGGCCAATGCCTATAGCCAGTTCGCTTAATTTTATGGAGGCAGCTTCGGTAGCCAAACAATAATCGGCAGCGGCGGCAAGGCCTACGCCACCACCCACGGCTTTGCCCTGTACACGAGCTATGATGATCTTGGGCGATTTGCGGCAGGCGTTGATCACATTGGCAAATCCTGAAAAAAATTTGGCACCTGCTTCTTTATCTTTTATCTGCAGCAGTTCGTCAAAACTGGCGCCCGCGCAAAAGGTGCGTTCGCCGGCGCTTTGCAATACAATTATTTTAGTTTGCGGGTCGGCGCTTGCCTGGTTTATTTTGTCGGTTAGTTCCTGCAGTAAAAGCGCAGGGAGTGAGTTTTGAGCGGGGTGGTAAAAGCCAATGGTGGTTACGCCATCGGCGGCGGTATTGCTAATTACGTTTCCGTTAGTGCTATCGGTTATCATTCGGCTGATATAAATACGCGGTAATATCCGCAATTTTAACGGACCTGCAAATTATAGGCAATAAACAAATAGCTAAGGCCCTAAGCCAGTGGTAATTCAAAATAAAATATTGAGCCCTTGCCCGGTTCGCTATATACACCTATGGTGCCATTATGGTTGGTAATGATCTTGTGCGAGACATGAACTCTGTGCTACCGGTTTTAAAATTGGAATAGCCTGTATTCTTCTAATGCAGTACTGTGCCCAAGGTTTCCCCTATCGCTGCGGATGGTAGGGACATGGTTGCGGCTGCTACTCCCGCACCTATGATGGCATCTCGTCTTTTCATTTTAGTGATAGTTTTTACCAAAACTAATCTCCACTTGCCGGTAAGGCAAGTAGGTACTTTTTAGTGCCCTACTTACCAACACCATAGTTAAACTGATTATCAGGTATATAAAAAGAGAAATAAGCTCCTTCATCAAAAAGATCTATTTTCTTTTTACCCTGCAATATTTTATTTATAGCTTATGCAAATTTTGCCATAGTGGGAAGACTGTTCAATCTTGGTTAGTGCTTCCTTTACTTTCGCAAATTCAAATATGCCTCCGATGACCGGGTGTAAATTGGCGGCTTCAATTGCTTTATTCATCCTTACAAACATTTCTCTTGAGCCTACGTTTATGCCTTGCAACTTTATTTGCTTGGACATAATCTTTGCTGTATCCAAATTTCCCTTCAATCCGTTAATTAAACCTATTATCGAGATAGTTCCATCCAAAGCAATGGCATCGATGGATTTATTAATATTGTCGCCTCCCACTACTTCCACAATGTGATCTACACCTTTGCCATTGGTAATATTCGATACCTCATCCTGCCAGTTTTGAAGATGCTTATAGTTAATCAAATGCTGTACGCCCATTTGCCCGGCCATTTGCAGCTTGTCATCGCTCCCAGATAGTAGGATTACTTTTGCACCCGCCATTAATGCAAATTGAGTTGAAAATAAAGAAACACCTCCGGTTCCCTGGATAAGAACAGTATTGCCTGGCTCTATCTTACCCTTTTCCATTAAAGAATGCCAGGCAGTAAGTGCGGCGCAGGGTAGTGTGGCAGCCTCTTCATCGGTAAGAAATGCCGGGACTGTTACGACCTCGTTTTCATTCAAAACAACATATTCCTGTAGCAGGCCGTCTCTGACCCTCCCTCCCAAAGGATTAACTAGCTTTTCCATGGTCATTGGGCCATCTATCCAGTTTGGGAAAAAAAGCCCGGCAACTCGGTCGTTTAAATTTACTGCCGTCACGTTTTCCCCGACTTCAATAATGGTTCCGACACCATCAGAAACTGGTATCCTTCCAATAGGGGGCCTCCAGTCAGCTATTCCTTTAACTACCAAAAGATCCCTGTAATTTAAAGACACAGCATTAATTTTAATTAAAACTTGATTTGCCAAAATTATCGGCCGATCTGTTTCAACCAAACTTAAACTTGCAACGCTATATTCTTTTGTAATTTGATAAGTTTTCATACTCTAATGATTTGCCGTTTTAATAATAGACATAATTGGAATTATATGTCTATTATTAAAAATTATCCCCTAATTTGTACAGACAAATGTATCTGTAAAATAAGCTTGGGTATCATGTTTTGCCCATTATGAGTTACTAATAAAAATGTGAGTATGAGCCAAAAAAAAATCAATTCAACAAACACTTTAAATGAGTTTTATCTTGAAGAACGATGCACCTTAAATAAGGTATTAAAAATTGTCGGAAAAAGGTGGGTTTCAGAAATCCTGCTATTAATTAAACAGGATGTTTCACGGTTTTCAAACTTAAAAGAATGTTTAAATGGAATTTCGGATAACGTACTTTCATCTGTACTAAACGAGTTGGTTAATAGTAAATTAATTGAAAAAGAAATATTTAAACAGATACCCCTACGAGTTGAATATCGAATTACGCAAAGTGGACTGGAACTGACGGATATAATGCATCAACTGTGTGCCTGGGGTAAAGTGCATATACCTTACGTAACTCGTATGAAGCCTAGTTTTAATTAAGGAGAAGTGTTACCTTTTTAAGGTATTTGCCCTAAAAAAGTAGAACATTAGTTTAGGATAAATCCGGCAAGCTTAGATAATAAGACAAAGTTTCGAGGGAACTACACTAAGTGAGTTTTCTAATAAGCTCGTTCGCAAACGTTTTGATAATGAATCGTTGAAGTCCATAGTAGCTCTGCAAGACATACATAAACGGCATTCTTGGCCACCAGTTTTTCATTTTTTGAGGGCCAAACAGGCCGTTTACCTGTTGATGTTCCAGTATATAATTTATCTATTTCGCAATGGTGAAGAATTAATACCGTTACGTAAAATTATGATCGTGGATTAGCTATAATGGAACAGAAAAATTAATATTGCACAACATTGCCCTGCAAACCTTTTTAGCCGATACCTGTTTGCCTTATTTAAAACTGTTTTTTCTACATTAAAAAATGGAAAACAACGCTGACCAGAACGCGCAAACCGAAAATATTTTTAAACTCATTGTAGAGCAGTCGCCATCGCCCGTAGGGCTGTATGTGGGGAAAGGTATGACCATTACCCTCGCTAACGATGCCATATTAAAGGTATGGGATAAGGACAGAACTGTAATTGGCAAAACCTTTCGCCAGGCCCTGCCCGAACTGGAGGGACAACCCTTCTTCGACATTCTCGACGAAGTTTACACCACCGGTATTGCATACGAAGCTAAAGCTGAGCGGGTAGACTTGCTATCCGGCGGGCAGCTTAAAACTTTTTACTTCAACTTTATATATCAACCGCTAAAAAACGAAAAGGGCGAAGTATTTGGTATATTAAATACAGCCAATGATGTTACCGAACTGGTCCTCACCCGTAAAAAACTGGCCGAGAATGAGGAACGGGTGCGTTTCGCGCTCGAATCGGCACAGCTGGGTACCTGGGATATGGACCCGGTTAACGAATTGGTTACCTGGGATGAACGCTGCAACCAACTGCATGGTTATGCCAGCAGCGAGGTTTTGGCATACAACGATGTGCTAAAGAGCATCCACCCGGAAGACCGCGCCACTATAGAACGAAAAGTTAATAAAGCACTTGATTGTAAAGGAGACGGCAATTACGATTGCGAATTTAGGGCCGTTAGTGCAATTGATAAGCAGGTACGGTGGCTGCGTGGCAAAGGCAAGGCCTATTTTGATGCCGAAGGTAAGTGCACCCGTTTTGCAGGCACCGTGCTTGACATTAGTGCCGAGATCCGCGATAAAGAAGAACAACAGCGGCTGATAACGCTGATAGATAATACATCCGACTTTATTAGCCTGAGCGATGTTGACGGTAATGTTAATTATGTAAACGCCGTTGGCCGTAAAATGGTTGGTTTGGAAGATGGTGATAAGCTGCCCCATAACTCGGAATTTATTATGCCGGGCGAACTGGATAAGCTGAAAAACAACATCAATGTAGCTTTAACCAAACAAGGCAAGTGGAGCGGCGAGGTGCTGTACCGCAATTTTAAAACAGGCGAGGCTATCCCGGTTCATGGTACGTCTATGTTTATCTACGATTCTAACGGTAACGCCCGGGGCCGTGCTACTATAGCCCGCGATCTTCGGGGCGAAATAGCAAGCAAACAGGCCCTTATTGATAGCGAACACCTGCTGCAAAATATTACCAGTGCATCGCCTACGTCCTTATGGATGTCTGACGACCATGGCAATATTACGTATGCCAACAAAACCTGGACAGACTGGACAGGCCAATCTAACGAAGAAATTTTAGGCAGAGGATGGCTGAAATGTATTTTAGATGAAGACCGCGACCGCACCGCCGAAAAATTCCTCGAAGATTTAAAAGCGCAATGCTCTTACGAGGTTGATTTTAGGATAAAGCATAAGGATGGCAGCGTGCGCTGGTGCATCGCCACGGGCAACCCGCAATATAATATTAATGGTGTTTTTAGGGGATACATTGGTGCCTGTACCGATGTTACCGAGAAAACCATTACCGATATTGAGCTACAGTTAAAGAACAGCGAGCTTAACGACCAGATAAAACAGTTTGAGTTTGTGACCGATTTTATGCCCGTGCAATTATGGACGGCAAAACCAAACGGCGAACTGGATTATGTGAACCAGCAAACCCTCGATTTCTTCGGCTTGCCAATGGAAGAGATCATTGGTGATAAATGGCCGAATAATTTACACCCGGACGACCGCGACGGCTGCATTGCAGCATGGATGGAAGCCCTGGCGAGTTTAAGCCTTTATCAATACGAGTTTAGGTTACTGGATAAGAACGGCGACTATAAATGGCACCTGGTGCGCGCTTTACCGTTTAGTTTAGATGGCGAAATTGTGCGCTGGTTTGGTACCAATACAGATATTGACGAGCAAAAACAAATGCAGCGCCAAAAAGACGATTTTTTGGGTATTGCCAGCCACGAATTAAAAACCCCCGTTACAAGTATAAAAGCCTACGCGCAGGTACTTGGCGCCATGCTAAGTAAAGAAGGTGAGGAGAAAAAAGCCGCCATGGTAAGGAAGATGGACGCCCAGCTAAACCGCCTCACCAACCTTATTGGCGACCTGCTGGATGTTACCAAAATAAACTCCGGTAGGATCCTGTTCAATAAAACCTGGTTCGATTTTAACCAGGTGATACAGGAGAACGTGCAGGACCTGCAACATATCACCCACAAACACACCCTGGTGATGGATTTTAAGGACGCCGGTAAGATCTATTCTGACAAAGAACGCATAGGGCAGGTAATTACTAACCTTATTACCAACGCCATTAAATACTCGCCGCAAAGCAACCGTATTATCATCACTACCGAGCGGGATGACAAAATGGTAACCGTTTGCGTGGAGGATTTTGGTATTGGCATACCCGATGATAAGAAAGAACTCGTGTTTGAACAGTTCTACAGGGTAAGCGGGAGCAAGCAACATACTTTCCCCGGTTTGGGGTTAGGATTGTACATCTCCAATGAGATAATAACACGCGAAGGCGGCAGGATGTGGGTAAACAGCACAGAAGGAAAAGGGTCTACTTTTTGCTTCTCGTTACCTGTTGATATAAATGAAACGAAATAATTATTTAATAACAAGTTAAAAGCGCGAGCAGTTTTGGATTCAAAATTGCGCTGATATAAGCCAGATGCCCAAAAAGATAATGATAGCCGATGACGACCCCGGGATAGTGGACGCGATAGCGATGCTACTCGAGTTTGAGGGCTACAGCGTAACAACAACCGTTGATGGTGCCACCGTGCTTGATATGAAAGAAGAACTGCCCGACCTGCTGCTGCTTGATATTTGGATGAGCGGAGAGGACGGCCGCGACATTTGCCGCAAACTAAAATCAGAAACCCTTACTAAAAATATACCGGTCATCATGATCTCTGCCAGCCGGGACATTGCCTCATCGGCCATGGCCGCCGGGGCGGACGATTTCCTGGCCAAGCCATTTGAGATGGATGTACTGCTGCAGAAAATAGAAAAGCTAACCCATTAAGGTTAGCTTTTTTTATGGAATAATATTAAAAAAGCACGTCATTGCGAGGTACGAAGCAATCTCTTTAGGACGAGCGGCTCTGTAAGTCGGGGATTGCTTCGTACCAATGACGCGTGGGGAATGCTTAATCCTGCTTTTTAAAATCTTCGCCGTTAGCTAACGGATGTTGGGGGGCACCTTGTACTTATCCTCACTTCTCCAAGCCTCGTAATTTAGCCCCGGCGTAAGCCAGTATAACAACGCCACTCTCGAGTACCTATAATTAAACGGAGATAATAAAAATATCACACCCAACAATACCCCAACATATACCCAGGGAGAATTAGAGCCTGTTAACATGTGCAAGCCTACCGCAAAGGTCACCATTTCGGCAACATTAAAGGCGTAGCTTACAAACATGGCTACATACCAGTACCCAGGTTCGCGCTCGTAGTGCAGGCCACAGTGCGAGCAGCGCTCGTGCATTTTTTGGCCTCCAAAACTGTAGGTAGGTGTACTGTAAATATCGCCACGGCGGCAGCGAGGGCATTTGGCCTTTATAAATGCTTCTAAAACGTGCACTTCTTTGGCGGGTTTTATATCAGATGGTGTCATTGGGCTATGGGTTTTTGCGGAAATCCTCGGGGGTAAGTCCGTTATGTTTTTTAAAAAATTTGGTAAAGTAGGAGTTATCGGCAAAGTTGAGTTTGGCGGCTATTTCGGTAATGTTGAGGTCGAGGTTTATAAGCAACCTTTTGGCCTCCAGTATCACGCGGTTGCGGATCACTTCGCCTGCCGAGATCCCCAGCATATCGTTACACAACGCATTTAAATGGTTAGGGGTGATGTACAAAAAGGCAGCATAATCCTTTGGTAAACGCAGGGTGTCGAAGTTTTTATCCGTTAGCTTCCTGAAGCTTTGCAGCAAGGTGTAGTTATAAGTGGGCGCAGTGCTTTGGCTGCTATGCGCGCTTTGCCTTGCCACTAAAATAAACAATTGTAGCATCAGCGTGCGAATCATATCCATCCCCATGCGGCTAATTTCGCTGCTCTCTTGTATCAATTGCTCAAACAGGGCTACTGTCTGCTGGTGTACTTCGGGTTTCAGGTTTATTACCTCATCGTCTACATTGCCGGTAAAAAATGGAAGGCTCTCCAAATAATCGGGCCGCAATAAAAATGACTGGAAAAACTCTGCCGAAAAATTGATAATGTAGCCATCAACCGGGCCCTCAAAATTCCAGCGGTGTACCTGGCCGGGCACCATAAAGTAAATTTGATACGGCTTAACCGGGAAGCCGGTGAAATCAATAGAATGGCTGCCTGCGCCTTCGGTAAATAATACCACGTGGTAAAAGGTATGCTTATGCGGCAGGCTCAGGTTCTGATGTTTTTGCAGATATGGCGCAAACCGGCTGATAAGCAGGTCGTTGTGCTGATTATCAGCTAACGAACATATATCATAAACAGGGAACGCTTTTTTCATGCTACAAAGATACTTAACTATTACCCTCGGCAATGGTGTTGGATGTGGTTGTTGTGGTGTTTTTTACTGATTGTGATAACAATCACTTTTTTACCATATAAGGACAAAAAGAGAAAACCACAAAGCGCACAGAGAAAAGCTTTGTGCCCTTTGTGAAAAAACTTCGTGTCCTTTGTGGTTAATCATCGCAAATAGATAATCTTTATTAATTTCACCATCTTTAACAAAACAAAATGCAAAAGCCCGATAGCCTTATTTTTGATATGGACGGTACCCTTTGGGATGCCGTTGACACTTACGCCCACTCCTGGAACGTTGTTTTCGCCGAACTGGGGATTGACAAAACCATCACCCGCGATGTTTTGGCCGGGATGGTGGGTATGGAAGGCAAAAAGGTGATAGAGATACTGATGCCAGAGTTTGACCACGATAAACGCATTGAAATTTATGGATTAGTGAATGGCCGCCGCCACAACCTGATCGCAGAAAAAGGCGGTATATTATACGATGGTGTTAAGGACGGCCTGAAGCTGCTTGCCGAAAAGTACCCGCTGTTTATATTGAGTAACTGTGCTAAGGGTATCATCCGCCAGTTTATTGACTGGGCAGGGATTGACGACCTGATTAAAGACGAGCTGGCCCACGGGGTAAACTTTATGCCCAAAAGCCACAACATAAAATTGCTGATGGATAAACACGGATTGAAGACCCCTGTATACGTTGGCGATACCGAAGGCGACGGCCAGCAAAGCCGCCTGGCAGGCATCCCATTTGTGTTTGTAAGCTACGGTTTTGGTACAACGGAGGATTACGACCTGAAATTCGATGATTTTACATCGCTGGTTAACTATTTTGTAAATTTATAAGCTGCCAATATGTTAGCTTTATATCAAATTTAAATATCATGAAAGGTCGCGTTTTAACAATTATATTTTTGGTTTTGGCAGTGGTAATTATCGGCGTGGTTTACTACCGCTATTGTTTTGTTTTTGGCGAAGGCACCAAGGCCGGCACCATGAATTATTTTGTGAAAAAAGGCTATATGTTTAAAACCTACGAAGGCCGGTTGATCCAAAGCGGTATCCGCAGCCAAATACAGGGTAATATCTCTTCAAACGAATTTATGTTTTCGGTAACCGACGATAAAGTTGCTGATAAACTTAACCATAGCGCTGGCGCCATGCTGGAACTTCATTATAAAGAATATTTGCACACACTGCCATGGCGCGGGGTAAGTAATTTTGTGGTTGATAGTGTGATGTCGGTAACGCAGGTTGCGCCTACTGCACCGTAAGCAGATACGGGTTTAATCCAATCCGTCATCGCGAGGTACGAAGCAATCTCTTTAAGCAAATCGGTTAGGCAAGGTGTATAATTGTCTTAAAGAGATTGCTTCGTGCCTTGCAATAACGCTTCTTTTATTTCTAAAACAACGGATCTGCCTTCCCCGAGTTTTGCGTAAGTATCTTGCTTAAATTATACTGCCTTTCCGCTTTATCATCACCTTTAATGCGGCCCTTGTTAAACAACCCTTCCAATACCTCGCGGGTTTGTTGCAAGTGGGTAGCTTTGTCAGTTTGGGGTTCAAACTCATCCATTTTGGCGGCTACTTGCGGGGCGGTAGCGTATTCTAAGTGCGCCAGGGCAAATACCACGTTATCCTGCAAAGAAGCGCCTGTATCGTACTTATGCGGTACGTGCAGAGGCTTGTAATCTTTCAAAAAATCCTGATCGGGGCTATCCATAATTAGGCTACTTGTTTATAAGTATCGCGCAGGGCTTTAATGGCATCATGCGCTATTTTTAAACCACTTAAGTGGTTGGTAAGCAAGGTTACTACTTCATCGTCTTCCCATATCAGTTCCTTATCATCCAATGCTTTGAGGTAAGCACCTTTGGCAACATCTTCGCCAAATTCACAGTCTGATAATACTGAGTAATTATCTTTTTTGGCAAATGCTGATTTCATATCTATCCATGCATGATGCATTTTCCCAGAAAGGGTTGTACCATCAGTAGGTGAGCCACCCAGCAGGTGGATGTAATCTTTAATTTCGTTAACGTAACCGGTGCTTTGGTCGGCATAACCCTCAAAAACCGATTTTAACGAGGCCTCTTCTAATCCTTCAACGGCTTTTTCATAGCCTTCAACGCGGTCGTTATTTATTTTGATCAGATCGTTCAGTGCGCCAATCTGGTGTTGTATGTGTTGTAATGTTCCCATGTTAGTATCTGTTTATATTTGGTGAACATATTGTGTAAGTTAAATGTTTTAAGTTTGTAGAAATTTAAGCGTAATATTCAATCACGTCATTGCGAGCGATAGCGTGGCAATCTTCGATAGAAAGTTGGCGGCATACCTATCGAAGATTGCCACGTCGCTACGCTTCTTAATGACGTTGTTTTTGGCTCACCTTTGAAGAAGGCGGGGTGCGGCCTCTACTCATACAACCCCTGCTCCTCTGTGTAATATGTCTTCCTTGATTTTTCATCGATGAGGATCGGCGCGCCTTTGGGGCTGTGTTTTTTCTTAGCGTTGTGGATCAGCATAAAATCGCGGATCTCGCCGGCAATAATATCGGGGTTTGCTTTGATGATCTCTTTTTCTGCATTCTTCAGCACCTCGTGGATGGACTTTATTAGGTCTTTAACCTTATCGGCAGGGATCTTATTACTTACTGAAAACGGCGAAATGCGGGCATCCCACAGGATCTCATCGGCGTAGGCGTTACCAATGCCGCGGATTATCTTTTGATCAAGCAATACGGCTTTAATGTTGGTTTTCTTTTTGCCGAGGATGCCTTTCAGGTAATCCAATCCTGCATCGTCAGATAATGCATCCGGCGCGTCTTTAGCTTCGGGGTTAAGGGTGGGGGCGGCAATGCCTTGGAAATCTGTTAGCGCCAAGCCGGTATCATCAGTAAATAAAAGCTCGATGATAGGGTACTTGTTATTGCTTTTACCTTCAAACAAAAAAAGCTTGCCGTGCAGCATCAGGTGCAGGCCAAGCACATCGCCCTTGCTAAATTTAAAGAACAGCTCCTTACCATCGCGGTAAACCGACGATAGCTTTTGGCCATGCAGGGTGTCCTGCAGTTCTTTATGGGTAACGTTTAGCTTCGGTGCTTTATGTATGGTAATTTCTTTTACGGTTTTGCCTTTCAGTTTTTTATCGAGGTTATGGCTGAAGACTTGCAGATCGGGTAGTTCGGGCATGGTTTTGAGTATTATTGGTATGCTAATGTAAAAGCTTAGTGGTATATAAAACAATAGCCTTTATTAAAAGTTGTAAACTAAATCTATAATAATAACGTAATTGTTGTAGAGGCTTTAATAACCAGGTAAAATGCCACACATAGCAGCAGTTTCTAAAATAGACCTCCCCGATAAAACCAACCAGCAGGCCGTAAAGGCCCAGGCGCGCGAAATGTTCAGTAAAGATTTCCCACAGGCCGACCGACTGATGCCGGCGTTTGACAATACCGGCATTGTAACCCGTAATTTTGTAAAACCACTGAGCTATTATGCGGAAACCACCACTTTTAAAGAGCGTAACGACGAGTACATCCGGTTATCATTACAATATTCGGTACAAGCGGTTGAGGGCGTAATAACTAAAGCAGGTATTGGTAAAGACGATATTACGGATATTATCTTCATCTCTACCACCGGCCTTGCAACACCAAGTATCGATGCGCTCATCATTAACCAGATGCACTTAAACCCGCATATAAACCGCACGCCGGTTTGGGGATTAGGATGCGCAGGCGGCGTGTCGGGCATGGCAAAAGCTAATTTGGCAGCAAAGGCAAATCCGGATGCGGTGGTGCTTTTGGTAGCGGTTGAATTATGTTCGCTCACGCTGATCAAAAGCGATTACAGCAAGAGTAATTTCATAGGGTCGAGTTTATTTTCTGATGGCATAGTGGCCTGCATCATCAAAGGTGATAATCACGAACAACCAAAACAACTGCTTAGCATAAAAGCAGCCAGCAGCAAGCTATATTACGATTCGCTTGATGTAATGGGCTGGGATTTTAGGGAAGATGGTTTTAAGGTGGTATTCTCCAAAGATATCCCGACATTCATCCACACCAACATCAGTCAGGATATTGAAGATTTCCTGGAGAAGCAAGGTCTTAAGTTGAGCGATATTAAGAATTTTATCTTCCATCCCGGTGGTAAAAAAGTGTTGGATGCTTACGTAGATGCCTTGCAGATAGAAGGCGATTTTTTGAAGAATACCCGCGAGGTGATGAATGATAACGGCAACATGAGCAGCGTTACCGTACTATATGTGCTGGAGAAATTTATAGCTACCGGTTTTGCCGATGGTTATGGCCTGATGCTGGCCATGGGCCCCGGCTTTAGCAGCGAAATGGTTTTACTGGATATGAAAAACTAAGCCGATGATATTTATTGTATTTATCCTGTTCCTGATCTCCCTGCGCCTGGCCGAGCTTTATGTATCATCTAAAAACGAAAAGTGGCTTTTAAAGAACGGCGCAGCAGAGTATGGAAAAGAACATTACCCGTTTATGGTTACCATGCATACGCTGTTCATCATTTCGGTTATTGCCGAATACATGTGGCGGGATAATACCGTGGTTAGCTATCCGCTTATTGTATTGTTTTTTGTGCTGATCGTGATCAAAATCATCGTAATATCTACCCTCGGCCATTACTGGAACACTAAAATTTACAAAGTGCCCGGCACGCGGCCTGTTGCTACCGGCATTTACAAATACATTAAGCACCCTAATTATATTATTGTGATCTTAGAAATAGCAATTATCCCGCTGGCTTTTGGGCTTTACTATACTGCTATAGCTTTTACCTTGCTAAATGCTGCCATGCTTTACGTGCG
The DNA here is from genome assembly GCF_034345625.1 of Mucilaginibacter sp. 5C4. Lineage (NCBI taxonomy): Bacteria > Pseudomonadati > Bacteroidota > Sphingobacteriia > Sphingobacteriales > Sphingobacteriaceae > Mucilaginibacter > Mucilaginibacter sp. 5C4. The sequence goes on from NZ_CP133775.1 coordinate 1,597,931, forward strand.
CATTAAAAAGGAGAACGAGGTTTTGGCGATGTGATTTTTTGAGCTATTTGCATTAGCTTAGCTACGTAAAATAAGCCTTATGCCAACTAATTACCAAGACGTTTTCGACGATTCGTTCGATACTTTTAAAGTGTTCGATAACCTTAAATTGAATGAAACCGGCCAGTATCTTGATTCGCCTAAATCCATCTGGCAGATCTTAAACCACTTGATTAAGTGGCAAGGCTACCAGCTTGCCCAATTGCAAAATATGGAAATCGATATTGCGATAGATGAGGATGCGACCTGGATTGAAAGCAATAACGCAGAAAGCCAGGATGCACTAAACGGTCTAGTAAAGGTTTTCGCAGGGCAGATGAATACTATAAAAACGGTAATTGAACATCTTAATGAAATTGAACCTTTTTTATATCAAAAGTTAAAAATAGTGCAGGACTTATCGGTTCATTTATCGTTCCACGTAGGCGAGGTTATCCTGATGCGCCGTATGGCCGGCAATTATCCTTTACCACACCAAATGAAAGATTTTTTAACTTAACCACCACGAAGTTTTTTGATTTGTTTGTGTACAAAGCAGTAACGCTGCTATCCAAATCAAACACAAACTAAAACAAAGAAACTAAAACTGATCATCGCAGTAGTAGCAACTGTTTTGCTGCCTGCTTTTACCATTGCCACAACATATAAAAAAGCCCTGCTGATATGATGATCAGCAGGGCTTTTTGCTTTAGTTGTTTACTTATTATTGCTGACCTAACAGCGCGGAAAATTTGGTTTCGTAATCTTTTAATTGTGCATCTAACTTGTTGCTCACCGCGATTTCTTTAGCGGTTTTGGCGTACTCGCTCATGCCGTTTAAAACCTGCATACCAATTTGTACATCGCGGCTGTTTACGCGGTTGGCATTATCTTTTAGCAGGTAGTAGTTATAATCCAACTGGTCAACCAAAAACTTATCTACGTTGGCTACAAATTTGTTGCCCAGTTTGGCATCGCCTAACTGGTAGGCTAACTGCGCCAAAAACATTTTACGGGCGGTAACATCTATGTACGGGTACAGGTCTTCCGGCAATTCGTCATCGCACTTGTGCAGTACTTTTAGTGCCATATCCGGGTGGCCTTCTTTTACCAGGTTTTGGGCGAGGTCTAAAAAGGTGGTTAGCATTACGGGGTAAAACATATTGGTCGACTCATGGTCCAAATACTTAGCCGTTTTAAACTTGCCGAATTTAAACTTGTTCATCACGTTGTCGTACATCACCAAACTGTTGGTTTTGCTTAGTTGATCTTTGTTGGCAGTATCGGCCTTAAGCGGTAATAATCGGTAGGTAAAGCCCTCTTTATACAAGTATGGCTGTAAGCCTATCAGGTTGCTGTTGCCAATGGTGGTGGTGAAACAGATAGGCCTTTTCCAATCGTTATGGGTCAAAATATCAAGCAGGGCAAGGTTGTCTTTAGTTACATAGTTGGAAGTATATTTCCACTCCATGGTGGTAGCTAACCGGCTTTTTTGCTCGGGCGTTACCACCTTGTTCTTCATCACATCATCGGGGTTGATAGTTAGTTTGAAGCTTTTTGTAGGCAGGTAATTAGCGCTTTCGCCGGCCTGGTTCTGGCCTTGCACGTTCTTATCGTCGCTTGTCAGGAAATCAAATACCTCTTTAAGTTCAACCGGGCCGTTGATCTTGCCATCGTTGAAATAGATCACATCCCGTACGCCATCCTTATACTTGTCAAAAGGCATGGTAATAGGCAATGGCTCGGAGTTGTTCATTTTCTTCTGCATCTGGCGGATGTACCAGTCGCCGCTAAACAGGCTCAGGTTCACAATGCGTACGTCCGGGCGTATGCCTTCCACTTCCTGGTCGTACCAAAGCGAATAGGTATCGTTATCACCATAGGTGAACAAAATAGCGTTTGGCGGGCAGGAGATCAGGTAATTATACGCCATATCGTGCGCGGTCATCTTGGTAGAGCGGTCGTGGCCAGGCCATTCTTTAAAGGCCATTAGCACCGGTGCTGCCAGTAAACAAATGCCCGTAGCAATATACGCTGCTGTGCGGGCATTAACCTTGCGGCTTATCCCGTCTGCAATGGCAATAACGCCAAGGCCTATCCAAATGGCAAACGCGTAGAACGAACCTACGTACGAATAATCCCTTTCGCGGGGCTGTACACTCGCCTGGTTCACATAAAGCACTACTGCTAATCCTGTAAAGAACCACAGTAGGGCAATGATCAATGCGTCTTTCTTTTTACGTTCGAAATGGTAGATCATCCCTATCACACCCAAAATAAACGGCAGGGCGTAAAGCGGGGTGTAAGTAGGGCTATCCACTACAGACTTTGGTAAATGCCTGCCTCCGTCTAAGATCCCGCTGGTCCAGTTACCGTCAATGGTTTCGGTGCTTTGCTGGCCATCCTGGTCGTTATAACGGCCTACATAGTTCCATAAAAAGTAGCGGAAGTACATCTGGTAAACTTGCCAGCCGGCCATCCATTTAATATTATCGACAAAGGTTGGTTTTTCGCTTTCGGGCAGTTGCAGCCAGCCACGGTAAAACTGCACGTCGCTTGGGTCGGTACTATACATACGCGGCAAAAGGGTGGTATGGTCGTAATCGTAGGTCGACCGTTTACCGGCAATTTCGTATTTGGTGGCACCCTTGCGGTAAATGGTGCTGCCTTCGTGCTGGTCGGTTATTTGCGCGTCAAAGTAAGGGCCGCTTAATAGCGGGTTTTCGCCGTATTGGATGCGGTTTAAGTACCCGTAAAGGGTAAAGGCGTTATCCGGGTGCGAGTTGTTAAGGTTGGTATTTGCCGTTGCCCTGATAGGGATATAAGCGAATGAACCATAACCAAAATAAATGAACGCGATACACAAAAATATTAGGTTAAGTACCGGCTTGTTTTTGCGGATGCTGTACATAATGCCGAAAACAATAGCGGCGATGAGCAACACGAAAAAGAACAATGCGCCGCTGCCAAAACCAAGGCCAAGCGTGTTCACAAAAAACAGATCGAAAAACGCGGCGAATTTAATAGTATAGCCCCTGATGCCGTACTGTACAAAACCAAGTATGGCTATACTTACAAGGAAAGCGATAATGGCGCTTTTGGCAGTAACGTTTTTATACCTGCGGAAGTAATATACCAGCGCGATAGCCGGGATAGTAAGCAAGTTTAACAGGTGGATGCCTATAGAAAGCCCCATTACGTAGGCGATAAAAATGATCCATTTATCGGCACCGGGTTCATCAGCATGGGCATCCCATTTTAATATCGCCCAAAAAACAACAGCGATACAAAGCTGTGATAACGCGAACACGATGGTTTCTACCGCCGAGAACCAAAAGGTATCGGTATAGGTAAAGGCCAGCGCACCAACAAGGCCTGCGCCCATAATAACAGTGGTTTGCGCGTCGCCAAAAGATTTTTCACGGCCCGTAAGCATTTTTTTAGCTATGGCGGTTATGGTCCAGAACAGGAACATCACCGACGCCCCGCTGGCTATGGCCGAACCCATGTTGGTGAAATAAGGCACTTTGGTATTATCGCCCAGGGATAACAAGGAGAAAACCTTGCCCAGCATGGCAAATAAAGGGTAGCCCGGCTGGTGCGATACCTGCAGCCTGTATGCGCACGAAATAAATTCGCCACAATCCCAAAAACTTACTGATGGCTCTAGTGTTAAGATGTAGGTTGCTGAAGCGATAACAAAGCAAAGCCAGCCAAAAAGGTTATTAATTTTATTGTATTGCATCCTTAAACGCGTATAATTAAGCGCGGCAAATATCAGTATTTTTTGTAGCTTGACAGATATATAATACAGCGGCGCTTATAAATTTAACAGAAATTAACGTGGCCTCACCCAAACCCTCTCTAAAGAAGGGGGCTTAAACAAAAAAAATGATTTTTCAAGAACCCTCTCTTTTGGAGAGGCAGGGTGAGGCAACAGGTACAATAAATTGTAATATTACAGTAAATAACACTTATTTTGTTGCGTATGCAAAAAAACTATACAAAGCTGGCGGGTAAAGTTTCTTTACTGTTGTGCATCATTATGTTATCAGTTACGGTAAGTCAGGCCCAATCTGTTTACCTGCCGCAATCTTACCGGTTGTATCAAAAGTTTAATGCCGATGTTTATTCAAAAGGCAGCAGTATGCATACTACGCTGCGCCCGTTTTTAATTGATAGCACGCTGCAAGGCCGTTACCATCAACTGATGAATGTTGGGGTTGACAGTAGCCGCAAAAACTGGTTCCTGCGCAAGTTATTTAACGAACACCTGATAGCTGTTAAAGCCAAAGATTTTACTTTTTACGGCGACATCCTTTTAGAAAACACCTTTGGGCACGATTTTGATGATAAAACTACCACACCTGTAAACTTTAAGCCCATAGGTTTCGGGCCAAATTCAAGGATAGGCCTAAACACCCGTGGTTTCCAATTTGGAGGTACAGTGGGTACAAAATTCTCGTTCTACACCAGCGCTTATGAGAACCAGGCGGCCTTCCCTAATTATTATACCGATTACGTAAAACAAATAAGCTTTATACCGGGCCAGGCATACGACCGCTCACCTGCAAAAAGCTACCGCGATTATTCTTATGCTACCGCGATACTGTCATACACCCCATCCAAATACCTTAACTTTACCCTGGGGCAGGATAAAACCTTTATTGGCGATGGTTACCGGTCGATATTGTTGTCGGACAATGCGGCCCCTGCGCCTTTGTTACGCGTAACAGCAAATGTTGGCCACGTGCAATACATGATCATGTGGACCTACATGCAGGATGCTAACCTGCCCAAATTTGATACATTCGGCAGCAACCGCCGCAAATGGGGCTTGTTCCATTATGTAGACTGGAACGTTAACAACAGCCTGTCGCTGGGCTTCTTTAACGCCTACATTGTTCCCGAGGCAGACAACCAGGGCAACCGCCGCGGTTTTGATGTTAACTTTATTAACCCTATCCTTTTTTCGAGCAGTTTAGGCCCGTCATCGCAGCCGGGTAACGCGTTGGTTGGGTTTACCGGTAAGTATAAGATATTTGATAAGACCGCCATTTATGGCCAGTTCCTTATCGACAGGTTTAAGGGCGATAACTTTTTCAAAAGCAACAATACCGATAACACCAACGGCTTCCAGTTGGGTATCCGCGGGGCGGATATTTTTGGCGTGAAGGACCTGAACTACCTGTTAGAGTATAACACCGTTAAACCATATACCTATTCAAACACAAACGCTTTAAGTGCATATACTTATTACAGCCAGCCACTGGGCGATCCGTTTGGTGCCAACTTTAGGGAGCTTACAGGCATCATGAACTACACCACAGGCAGGTTTGATTTCCAGGGCCAGCTGATGTACGCCAAATATGGCCTGGATGCCGCGGGTGAGAACAATGGTAAGGATGTTACCAAACCATACGCGCCAACCCTTACCACCAACACGGTAGGGCAAGGCATTGGCACCAACCTGTATTATGCCGAGGGCACAGTATCATTTATGTTGAACCCCAAATACAATATGCGCCTGGAGCTTAACGGTATCTATCGCAGAGAATCAAACACCCTGGCAAACAAAAATGCTACCATTATTTCCTTTGGATTGAGAAGCAGCTTCAGGAACCTGTATCACGATTTTTAGACCTTGCGGTTGGGTTTCGTCCACGCAGGGTCTTCTGAAAGAGACCCTGCGCACGTATGCAAGGCATCGCAGGGTCCACGATGTGAGGCCCTGCGGCGACATGAAGCTGTATCACGATTTTTAGACCTTGGGGTTGGGTTAACCACAAAGTGAACAAAGTTTTTTTCGTCCATGCAGTGTCTTCTGAAAGAGACCCTGCGCACGCATGCAAGGCATCGCAGGGTCCACGATGTGAGACCCTGCGGCGACATGAGGGCACAAAACAGTGAGCGCAAAGCCTTTCGTCTACGCAGGGTCTTCTGAAAGAGACCCTGCGCACGCATGCAAGGCATCGCAGGGTCCACGATGTGAGACCCTGGGGCGACATGATTTTGTATCACGATTTTTAGACTTTGCGGTTGGGTTAACCACAAAGGGCAATTTTTTTTTTGACAGAGAGCGCAAAGCCTTTAAATTTCTCATCTGTCGAAATGATATGCCTCTGTGTTCTTTGTGCTTTTTCCCTTTGTGTAGTCTGTGGTTAAATTCTGAGGCTAAAACACCTATCTTTGATCTACAATAATTATTATGGCTACAGAAGTTAAGTGCCCAAGCTGCGGACATGGTTTCCCTATTGAGGAAGTTATGGCCGAGGAATATAAGCAGCAGCTAAGGCTGAAGATGCAGGATTATACCCGCCAAAAAGAAGAAGAGTTCCAGAAAAAAGAGGCGGATTTTAACAGTCGCGAGAAAAAGCAGCACGAGGCTTTTGAAGAACGCCTTGCCGGCGAAAAAAAAGCCCTGCAATTAACACTGGAAGAAAATCTGCGCAAATCCATCGCATCCGATTTTGAGAACCAGCTGCTGATGCTGCAAAATTCGGTAAACGCCAGTGCCGAAAAATTGAAAGAATCGCGCCAAAAAGAACTAGAGTTTTTACAGCGCGAGCAATCCCTCAAACAAAAAGAGGAAGAACTGGAGTTAGCTACTGAACGCAAACTGCAAGAACAACGTGCCCTGGTTTCTGAACAAGTACGTAAACAGGAAGCCGATAGATATGCCTCTAAAGATACCCAGCATCTGTTACAAATGAAAGAAATGGAGATGAAGCTGGAAGATCAAAAACGCATGGTAGACGAAATGAAACGTAAGGCCGAACAGGGCTCGATGCAGCTACAGGGCGAGGTGCAGGAACTGATCCTGGAAGAGCAGCTGCGCAGCTATTTTCCGTTTGATGTGATCAGCGAGGTAGGCAAAGGTGTACGCGGGGCAGATTGTGTGCAAACCGTGCGCAACCAGTTTGGGCAGGAGTGTGGCCGTATTATTTACGAAAGTAAACGCACCACCGCTTTCGGCGGCGATTGGATAGATAAGCTTAAAAAAGATATGCGCGCGCAAGGCGTTGATGTTGCCGTTATAGTAACCCAATGCTACCCAAAAGGTATGGATTGCTTCGGCGAAAAGGATGGCGTTTGGATCTGTAGCTTTGACGAAGTTAAGGCCGTATCTTACATCTTGCGCGATGGGGTTATTAAGCTGGCCAACATGGCCAAAGCCCAGGATAACAAAGGCGACAAGATGCATTTATTGTATGATTACCTAACCAGTAGCGAATTTTCTGAGCAATGGAAAGCCATTCGTGAGGGGTATATGAGCATGCGGCTATCCATCGTTAAAGAACGTGACGCGATGGAACGCCTATGGAAATCTCGCGAGAAGCAATTGGATAAAGTGTTACTAAACGCCGCTGGTATTAAAGGAAATATAGAAGGTATTGCCGGTAACGATGTGATTCGCCTAAGCCTTGACGACGACGACGAACCCTTATTGTTAGATTAGTACTTACACAACTATTAAGAATGTTAATACAACTATCTAAACTTTTATATGTAAATTAAAGGCTTAATTGCTACTCAGCCGTTATACTTCCCGGTTCTAATTTTCATTCCGCTAAGTTTTAGTATTTCTCTGTAATGATCAAAATTTTACTGGCCGAAGACCATAATGTGGTGCGTAATGGCATCAGGTCTTTTCTTGAAAAAGAAGGAGATATGGAGGTAATTGCCGAAGCCAGCAACGGCAAAGAAGCCCTGCAACTTATAAAAGATGGCAACAAGCCCGATATTGTGCTAACGGGCATCAATATGCCCCAAATGAGCGGTATCGAACTGCTTATCCGCGTTAAACAAACTTATCCTACTGTAAAAGTTGTCATACTGTCTATATTAGATCAGGACAAATTTATTCTGCAAGCTTTTAAGGCGGGTGCCACCCAGTCATGATCGGAATTTCTTCCGACCAAGCCAGGACATCCCGGCTTATTTTTTGTCTCAATTTATCTCTTTATAGTGGGTTAGCAGAACCATAATTGGCGTTTTAAAGGCGAAAAAAGGCGAAAAAAAGCGCAAAAATAAGGTGTCCCATTCCGTCCCATTCAGAAAAAAGTGGGACAATCTTTGAGATTTATAAATACCTTATAATCAATTAATTAAATTTTATACTGACTATTTATCATAGTAAGTCAAATTTTCATATTATTGATTATCAATTGCTTGTATATTTTTCTTAGTTTGTATATAATTTAGTGGGACACCTGGGTTGAATAGACCACGGATTGATCATACTTCCGTTGTTAACATAAACCAAAAAGCATTACTTTTGCCGTTCACAATCTGTGTAAACATCCGCAACATATATGGCCGATATAACAGCACTGTCGCAACTGGCATTAGAGCTATTGCAGCAACTCATCTCTATACAATCATTCAGTAAAGAAGAAGACCGCACCGCCGACTTAATAGACCAGGTTTTGCAGCAGCACGGCGTTAAAACACATCGTAAACTCAACAATATCTGGGCTTGGAACAGGCATTTCGACGATAGCAAGCCTACCATCCTGCTTAACTCACACCACGATACCGTAAAACCCAACAGCGGCTACACCCGCAACCCATACGACGCCAAGATAGAAGGGGGTAAGCTATTCGGCCTTGGCAGTAACGATGCCGGCGGTTGCCTGGTGTCGCTTATAGCCGTATTTCTTTATTATCAGGACCAGGAGAACCTTAAATATAACTTTTGCTTAGCCACCACTGCAGAAGAAGAGATCTCGGGCGTAAACGGCTTAGAACTCATTATCCCCGATCTTGGCAAACTGGACTTTGGTATAGTAGGCGAACCCACGCTAATGGACCTTGCCATTGCCGAACGCGGCCTGATGGTACTGGATTGCACCGCCTTCGGCAAAGCCGGCCATGCTGCCCGCGAAGAAGGAGACAACGCTATTTACAAAGCACTGGCCGATATTGAATGGTTCCGCAACTATAAGTTCCAGAAAGAATCGGAAGTTTTTGGGCCGATAAAAATGTCGGTTACCATCATCAACGCAGGCTCGCAGCATAACGTAGTGCCTGCTACTTGTACCTTTACGGTGGATGTTAGGGTAACGGATGCCTACAAAAATGAGGAAGTCCTTGAGATTATCCGCCGGCATGTAAGCTGCGAAGTGAAACCGCGCAGCATCCGCCTAAAACCATCGTCTATAGATAAAAGCCACCCATTTGTACAGGCAGGCATATCTTTAGGCCGTAACACCTACGGCTCACCAACCACATCAGACCAATCATTGCTGGATATCTCCTCCATTAAAATTGGCCCAGGTGATTCCGCCCGTTCGCACATGGCCGATGAGTTTATTTATGTGGAGGAAATAGGCGAGGGGATAGCGTTGTATATAGAGATGCTATCGAAGATTGTTTAGAAAGTAATTCCCTCCCCAGGAGGGTTAGGGAGGGGTTTCTGCGCGAGTTTAGCAGCGAAACCCCTCCCCGGCATTACACAATCCATCGCAATAGGAGAGAATTTAAAACCTTCTTTGTCATCCTGAGCATCGCGAAGGATCTAATGTACGCCATGCATGTTGGCGGTTATATGCTTCAAATCGTTCGGCATAACAAATCCAATAAATCGTTTAAATCTGTGTAATCCCGGTTCAAGACAAAACGCATTTAATTCTATATTTGCAACATGAGCAAGCTTTGGCAAAAAACCACTAACGTTAATAAGCTGGTAGAAAACTTTACTGTTGGCCGCGACCGCGAGCTGGACAGGCAAATGGCCGCTTTTGACGTGCTTGGCTCGCTTGCCCATACCAAAATGCTCGAATCTATAGGTCTAATGGATGCAGCCGACCTAATGTTGGTGCAGAAGGAACTGAAAGCCATTTACACCGAAATAGAGAATAATAATTTCGAGATCGAGCCTGATGTGGAGGACGTACACTCGCAGGTAGAAATGCTGCTTACCCGCCGCATTGGCGAGGCCGGCAAAAAGATTCACAGCGGGCGCTCCCGTAACGACCAGGTTCTGGTGGATCTGAAACTATTCTTTCGCCACCAGCTACAAACGGTAGTTACTGAAACTGATACGCTTTTCCGTCAGTTGATCCAACTGAGCGAACAACATAAAGATGTGCTTTTGCCGGGCTATACGCATCTGCAGGTGGCTATGCCATCATCTTTCGGGCTGTGGTTTGGTGCTTACGCCGAGGGTTTGGTTGATGACCTGGAAATGGTTTTAGCCGCCTGGAAGATCACCAATAAAAATCCTTTGGGCTCGGCAGCGGGCTACGGCTCCTCGTTTCCCTTGAACAGGACGATGACCACCAACCTGCTTGGTTTCGAGAGCCTGAACCATAACGTAGTTTACGCCCAAATGGGCCGTGGTAAAACCGAACGTGTTATTGCGCAGGCATTATCATCCATAGCGGCAACCTTAGCCAAAATGGCGATGGATCAATGTTTATACCTGAGCCAAAACTTCGCGTTTGTAAGCTACCCCGAAAACCTGACCACCGGCAGCAGCATTATGCCGCACAAAAAAAACCCGGACGTTTGGGAGATCATGCGCGGTAAATGTAACCGCCTGCAAGCCCTGCCAAATGATGTAGCGCTGATGACCACTAACCTGCCATCGGGTTACCACCGTGAGCTGCAGTTACTGAAAGAATTACTGTTCCCGGCGTTTACAGACCTGATAGACTGCCTGCAAATGGCAACCTTTATGCTGCAAAATATCAGCGTAAACAAAAATATACTCGACGATCCAAAATACACCTACCTGTTTAGTGTGGAGGAAGTAAACAAATCGGTACTGAATGGCACACCGTTCCGCGATGCCTATAAACAAATAGGGCTGGATATCGAGGCCGGAAATTTTAACCCCGAAAAAACTGTTAACCATACTCACGAAGGCAGCATAGGTAACCTGCAAAACGAAGAGATTACCAAGGCCATGGATAAAGTGGTCAGCAGTTTCGACTTTAAAAAGGTTGAGGATGCAATAAGCTGGTTGGTGAAATAATTATTATGAACGGACAAAATAGAGCAGATATATATCCCGGACTTGAAGTAGACATCATCCTCAAAAAAGACCAGCGCAGCGGCAAGCTTACGCGCGGCGTGGTGAAGGACCTGTTAACCAGCTCAGCTTACCACTCCCGCGGCATAAAAGTACGCCTGGAAGACGGGCAAGTGGGCCGTGTGGCGGAAATTGTTGAAGAGGATTAAGGATTTGCAGCATATGGATCATAGTTAATGGTTCATATAAAGAAGCAGTGACTATAAACCATGAACTAACCGCATCTGCCATGATCAATGAACCATCAACCATGAACCTGAAATAACCATTACCTAATGGAACCAGTAACCGAACCTAAAGAGAATTTCCTGCTTCGCATTGACGCGCATTACAGGCTGTATATATCATTGCTGATAGGAGCGGTCACGTTCTTATTTGTGAGGCATAACCCATCGGCGCCGGCAGTTACGTTAATTACCTGGATAGCCGTTGCGGCCAGTATTATTGTGCTGGACTGGATAACCATTTTGTGGGCCCACCCAAAAGACATTCGCAAAATTGCCAATTTAGAAGATAGCAGCCGTTTTATGATCTTTTTGTTTGTAATGGTAGCGTCGCTGGTAAGCCTGATAGCTATTTTACTGCTGTTAAAATCAACCAAAAACCAATCGAACGATGCCGTTGCGGGTTATATTATTTTAGCCATGTCGGCGGTTATTGTTTCCTGGTGGCTGGTGCATACAGTTTTTACTATGCGTTACGCGCACTTATACTATAACAAAGCAGATGGTAACCGCACCCCAATAGGCGGACTTGAATTTCCCGGCGACGAAAAAGAACCGGATTATTTAGACTTTATATATTTCTCCTTCGTGATAGGAATGACCTTCCAGGTATCAGATGTCGAGATCTCCTCCAAACAAATTCGCCGGCTGGTGTGGGCACACGGCTTGATATCTTTCGCATTTAATACGGCTATTGTAGCGTTAAGCATTAATGTGATATCGGGATTGGTATCGAAATAGCAGCCCCACCCAACCCTCCCCGCAAGGGAAGGCTTAATAAAGTGCTAAGAAGTCTCCCCAACCGGGGAGATTATTAACAAAGTGTTTTTTGTGGTGTTCATGAGGGCTACGCCGTTTAGAGGGGGCTTTACTCTTCTATCTTCGAATGCTTCTTGGTATCGTTCATCGTAGTGTACACTACCAGTGACACCAAAATACAACCGGTTACATACCAGTAAAACCAGTTCTCGTGGCCATGCACCTTAAAGCTAAGGGCAATATACTCGGCAGATCCACCAAAAATAGACACTGCTATGGCGTAAGGGAAACCAACCCCCAAAGCACGAATATGCGCCGGGAAAAGTTCGGCTTTTACTACCGCGTTAATGGCGGTATAATTGCTCACCACAAGCAGCGCGAACATGATCAAACCGAATGCTACCCAAAAGTTATGCGTGGCGCTCAGATAAGTGAATATAGGAATTGTGGTTAATGTGCCCAATACCCCAAATGCGGTAAGCATGGGTTTACGGCCAATCCTGTCGGATATTAAACCATACAGCGGTTGTATCAGCATAAAAACAAAAAGCGTAAGGCTGGATATCAGCGTAGCTTCGTTTTTGCTGAAACCGTTAGTGTTCACCAGAAACTTTTGCATGTAGGTAGTAAACGTGTAGAATGCCACCGTGCCGCCCATGGTAAGGCCAATAACCGTTAATACAGCCTTTGGGTGTTCTGCCAGTGCACGTAGCGAACCACGGGCATGCTTGCTCACGCTATCTACTTTTTTATTAAGGGTGACAGATTCCTGCAAACTGCGCCTTAAGTACATGACAATAATGGCCAGCATAGCGCCAATGGCAAAAGGTACGCGCCACCCCCAGGAGTGTAGTTGCTCTTCGGTAAGGAATGCGCGTTGTAATAGTATCAGCACCCCAAGGGCAACCAATTGCCCCATAATTAACGTTACATATTGAAAACTGGAGTAAAAGCCACGGTCTTTTTTGGTGGCCATTTCGCTGAGGTAAGTAGCGCTGGTGCCATACTCGCCGCCAACGCTCAGTCCCTGTATTATGCGGGCCAGTACTAACAAGATAGGGGCTGCAATGCCAATGTGTTTATAGCTTGGCGTTATAGCAATAATTAACGACCCCGCACTCATCAGCAAAACCGAAAAGGTTAGCGCCTTTTTACGCCCATGCTTATCGGCGTAAGTCCCCATCAACCAGCCACCAATAGGCCTCATTAAAAAGCCGATGGCAAAAATACCGGCGGTATTTAAAAGCTGCGCGGTTAAATCGCCCTTTGGGAAAAATGAGCTTGCAAAATACAGCGAGAATGCCGAATAAACATACCAATCGTACCATTCCACCAAATTCCCCAATGAGCCACCTACGATTGACCATACGCGGCTTTGGGTTGTTATTGGGTCAGGAATGGTAGTGGTATTCATATAGTATGGGTTGAAGAGGCAATATAATGAATAAAATCCCTTTTGTCATGCTGAACGTAGTGAAGCATCTAATCGCCGATATGCATAATGCAAACAGATCCTTCACTACGTCCAGGATGACAAGTTTAAATTGGATTGGTAAGGTTCAGACAAAATCCTTATCTTCCCTCATGCTTTTCACCGAAGATTTTTTGCATTACATTTGGAAGTTCCGGCTGTTCGACAGGCTAAACCTGCGCACAACCGGGGGCGAAGAGCTGGAAGTATATTCTGTAGGGATGCATAACAGCCATGCCGGGGCAGATTTCCAGAACGCTCGCATCCGTGTGGGCGAAACTACCTGGGCGGGGAATGCGGAACTGCATATTTCGTCGTCTGACTGGCATAAACATGGGCATACTACCGATAACGCTTACGACAATGTGATCCTGCACGTGGTTTACAGCGATGACCAACCGCTGATCCGTACAGATGGTAAACCTGTGCCAACCCTGGAGTTGAAAGACCGCATCTCGCCCGAACTTTATAATCGCTACCATAACCTGGTATTCGGGAACCAGCAAATTATACCCTGCGAGGGCACAATCGCCACGGTAGACGGCCTCACTATGCAAAACTGGCTTACCCGTATTTTGGTGGAACGATTGGAAAAACGATCGGAAGCGGTAATTGCGGCGTTAGCACTTAACCGAGGCGATTGGGAAGAAACTTTTTACCAGTTCCTTGCTGCTAACTTTGGCTTTAAAACCAATGCCCTCCCGTTCGAGCTGATGGCGAAATCGTTGCCTCAAAGCATCCTGGCCAAAAATAAAAATAACGCCATGCAGATAGAGGCGCTGATCTTCGGGCAAGCGGGTTTCCTTACCGATGACCTGCAAGACGATTATCCCCTCAGCCTAAAAAAAGAGTACCACTACCTCGCCAAAAAATATAGCCTGCAACCCATCGAAAACCACCTGTGGAAATTCCTGCGGATGCGGCCACAAAACTTCCCAACCGTAAGGTTGGCGCAATTTGCAGCGCTGGTGGTGCAATCAAATCATTTGTTCTCTAAAATATTGGAGATCCGCGAGGTGAAAGATTTGCGTGAACTATTCAGCAATATCAAAATAAACGATTACTGGGAAACGCATTACCGGTTCGATAAAGAATCGAAGCCAGCGGGCAAAACTTTTGGACAGGGATCGGTGGATACTATACTGCTCAATACCGTAGTGCTGTTCTTGTTCAGCTACGGTCGGCATATGAAATTGCAGCACTTTGTAAGCCGGGCATTAAAATTGCTGGAGAATATCCCGGCAGAACAGAATACTATTACGGCAGATTTTGCTACCTTAGGAGTGGATATTAAAACCGCGTTTGAGTCGCAGGCCCTGTTGGAGCTAAAAAATACTTATTGCGACTATAAGAAATGCCTGCAATGCGGCGTTGGTATTAAAATATTAAAACCCAACTGATATGTTACAACGGATCATCACCTTTTTTGAGCGCTACTCCTTTGGTGTATGCACCTACCTGGGCGAGCGTTTTAATATTTCTATCGCTAAAATCAGGTTATTCTTCATTTACTCTTCATTTCTCGCAGTTGGTTTCCCGCTGATATTTTACTTCTTCGCCGGTATCGTGCTGGATTTCCGCAACTACGTTAAACGCAGCAGGACAAGTGCTGTAGATATGTAATCGAAACACTCGCGCAAGTTTAGCGCAGCGTAACTTGTGTGAAAATATATTGCAAGCTTTCAATTTGCGCCAGTAATTAACCAAACAACCCTTTTTCTTTTCCAATAAACTGCGGGCGGTGAATCTTCAGATCAAGCTTTTTATTCAGCTTATCTATCACATAATCACATAACTCGGGCGAGTAGCGTTCATCGTGCTGGTGCATAAAAAACCATACGGATTGTAGGCCTTGGGCTTTCCAATCGGCAATGCGGTTAATCCATTCATCGCAGCGGGCGTAGTCGGTGGGGTGCAGGCCGTTGCCCACAAAGCGGATGAAGGCATGTGGGGTAGGCAGCATCATGTGCAGGCAATCGCGGCGGCCGGTAGCGTCTGTAAGTATCGATCCAATATTCAGTCGCTTAAACAGGCTAAAAACCGCGTTAAGGTTTTCGGGCACGGCAAACCAATCTTTGTGCCTTAGTTCTACATAAACGGGTACATCTGTTGGGAGCTGTTCCAGGTAAGCGGTAAGCTCGGGCAGGCTTTTGGGCGTAAAGTTATCGCTCAGCTGCAAAAATAGTGGGCCCAGTTTATCGCCGAAGGCCAAAATGCCCTCGTAATAAGTCGTAGTAATTTCTTCAGCGTTTTTTAACCTGCGGATGTGGCTGATGCTTTGCGAAAACTTTGGGCAAAATTTAAAGTTAGGGTTGGTATCAGCTTTTTGCTTCCATTTGTCAATGATATCCGGGCCGTAAACCTGGTAAAAGGTAGCGTTCAGCTCAATACAGTCGAAATGCTTTACGTATTCATCCAGGAAGTTAGCATCCTTAGTTTTTGGCGGATAGATCTGGCCCACCCATTCCTTACGGCCCCATTTGGCGCAGCCTACGTGTACCTGCAGCGGCTGGCCGTTATCGGCAGCGGCAAGCGTTTCGCGGGTAAAGGCAGGGTCGGTTGGTAAGGTGAAATCTACCAGGGGCAATTCATGTTCGGTAACGCGGCCAAATTCCATATTAATAACTTAGGGTAGCAAGATAAGCTATTAATACAATCGTCATAAAAATTGGTTTACAAAAAAGGATGGACCGATCAAAACCATCCTCTTTTTATTTATTAAAAAGATAAGAACTACTCACCACTCACATAATCAACCACTCACCGGTTATAAAAGCATTCCGCCTGATGCTTCTATCCTTTGCGCGTTGATCCAGCGGGCATCTTCGGTACACAAAAACGCGATTACACCGCCAATATCATCCGACTGGCCCGGCCTCCCCAATGCAGTGATGCTCGATATAAAATCATGCATTTGCGGGTGGCTGTCGAACGCGCGTTTAGTAAAATCGGTTTCTACAATGCCCGGCGCTACCAGGTTGGCGGCAATCCCGCGATTGCCCAGCTTTTTAGCCAGCACCATTATTTTTTCCTCGAAATAAAAGCATGGCGATTTACCCGTGGTTTGTTTGATGGTATTGGTTAAATGGGTAGGGTGGATGTGCAATATCCGGTATCTCCATCATCTCTGTAACGCGCTCCTGCATTACATCATCCAGGTGCTTGTCAACCTCTTTCAGGAAGTCGGCAAAGATCTCGTGCCTGCGGGTAAAATTTTTTGGGGATGGGAGTGGGCATGGCTTTAGTCGGCAGTTTTTAGTTTGCGGTGTGCAGTTATTTAAAATTACTAAATAATGTTTTAATTAACGTAATGTTCCGTAGGAACAACCACTTTGTAGAAAAAGGAAAAAGTTAATTTGTTCCGTTAGGGACTACCCATTGTTTTGCACCTACGGAGCAAATTAAATTGTTATATATAATGCTATAAAGCGGTAGCTCCTAACGGAGCATCTACGCAAACAAATCTTTCCTAAACTTGGGCGCAATCCTTTTCTTCGATGCCTGCTCGTATGCGTATGCCAGCTTGATCAGTTCGCCTTCGGCCCAGGCGGGGCCCACAAAGGATAGGCCCACGGGCAGGTCGTGCCAGGCACCCATGGGCACAGTAACGTGCGGGTATCCGGCCATAGCGGCAGGGCCGGAGAACGAGAAGCCATTATCATAATCGCCATTGATCAGGTCGATACAAACCGCGAAGCCGTTTGTGGGCGCGATCAGAGCATCCAGTTTGTTTTCTTTCAATAAGCCGTCAATCCCCTGCCTACTAATGTTGGTAGTTTTGGCTACAGCCTCCAAATATTCAGGGCTCTTCAAATCGCCTTTTGTTTGGGCCAATTCGGCGGTTTCCTGTTTAAAGAATGGCATCGCTTTTTCTTCATTTTGCTTATTATAGGCAATCACATCGGCCAAAGTTTTAACTTTCGAATTAGCCTTGCTTAGGTATCGGTTAAGGCCATCCTTAAATTCATACAGTAGTACTTTAAACTCCGCATCACCTATAGACTTCAGGCGGCTGTCCAGATCAACTTCTACAATTTCGGCGCCTTGCTTTTTTAGGGTTTCGATAGCTGCTTTCAATAATTTATCAGTAGCGGCAGGCAGCTTTTCAATTTTCACCAGGCCGAGGCGTTTGCCTTTCAATCCGTTCGCGTCAAGATATTTGGTATAATCTTTTTCGGGTTTGTTCTTGATCGTCGCGTCATCGGCTGCATCTACTGCTGCCAGTACGCCAAGCATTATGGCGGCATCCTTAACGGTACGTGCTATTGGCCCGGCGGTATCCTGCGTTTTCGAGATGGGGATAATACCGCTGCGGCTCCATAGGCCAACGGTTGGTTTAATGCCTACCAGCCCGTTTACCGATGATGGTGATACGATAGAGCCATCCGTTTCTGTTCCGATAGAAATTGCGCACAAATTAGCCGCTGTTGCCGAGCCGGAGCCTGCGCTTGAGCCGCTTGGGTTCCTGTCTAGTACGTAAGGGTTTTTGGTTTGCAAACCACGGCTGCTCCACCCGCTGGTTGAGTGTGATGACCGGAAGTTAGCCCACTCGCTAAGGTTGGTTTTACCAAGGATTACAGCACCGGCTTCGCGCAATTTGTGTACGATAAAGGCATCCTGTTTGGCGAAGTTATCAGATAGGGCTAAAGAGCCTGCCGTGGTATGCATATTGTCGCCGGTATCGATATTGTCTTTTATCAGTACAGGGATGCCATGCAGCGGGCCGCGCAGTTTTTTCGCCTTACGTTCCTTGTCCATGTTATCGGCTATGTCCAAAGCGCTTTTGTTAAGTTCGATAACGGCGTTTAGTTTAGGGCCGTTTTTGTCAATGGCGTCAATCCTTTTTAAATAGAGTTCGGTGATGGAGCGGGAAGTATGTTTGCCATCGGCCATTAGTTTCTGCAACTGGTCAATAGTGGTTTCGTTCAGTTCAAAATCATCGGTAAAAACCTCATCGGCTTCCAGGTTTTTATCTGTTGCCGATGGCTTGCACGACGATGCCGCTACAAGGGTAGAAAGGGTTAATCCCGCTAATGAACCGGTTTTTAAAAAGTTTCTTCGTTGCATGGTAAAGGGCGCTGGTTTTGCCCACCACAAGTAACAAAATAAATAGCTATTTTTAAAGCTTCTCTGTAAAAAACATGGGCTTGCCCGGCGTAGGGATAATAAGGTCTGGATTATAATTGGGGACGAGCAGCTGCAATACTTCGGAAGGCATCTTGCCAACATCCATAAAAGTCCAGCTTTTGCCTTTGTCATCACTGATGCCCAGCAGGTAGGTGCGGTTAACATACCGCCCGTTAAACATCTTCATAATTATTATTTCGGGGATGAGGCAATGGATCTGCCCGCCTGCGTTATGTAATTTACCGGGCGCATCCACGTAACCGTCAAATGCAATTACACCTTGCTCTTTAAGGCTGTTGATGCGGGTACTGATCAGTTTTTGCATGGTATCCCTGCCGCCCGAATAAGCTATCAATTTTGGGTAGGTAAGATCGAGCACCGTTTTATAGTCGCCGTTAAAGCTGGCTTTGGCAAAACGGTTGGCCTGTTTTTTTACGATGGTAGTATCCTGCGCGAATGAACAAACCGGGATAAGAAATAGCAACAGTATAAATCGCTTATAACAGGGCATTAAATAAAAGGATTATTTGTGTTTGATAACGTAATTGTACCCCAATAATTGTAATTACAGCTTTGTAGGCACCTGCGGAGTTGGGATAACAAGGTTACTGTTGAAATTTGGGAAAAGTGTTTTTACCGAATTAATAGTGCCACGGTTCAAATCCAGAAAGCTCCAGTTTTTACCGCCATCGCCGCTTACGCAAAGCAGGCTGCTTGTTGTTGCAAAGCGCCCTTGAGGTGTTTTCATCACCAGCGACTCCGGTATTATACAATGGATTTCGTTACCTGCTTTATAAAATTTGCCTGCTGTGCCTATGGTCACTTTTTCAAACACAAAACCTTGAGCCTTCATCTGGTTAATGCCCGTGGTCATCATTTGCAGCATTTTTTCTTTACCGCCGCCCATGGCAACCGCTTTAGGGTAGGTGTGGTCTACAATAGTTTTATAATCGCTTTTAAAAAGGGCGTTTGCAACCACGGTTGCTTGTTGCTTAACAAACGCCGGGTTTTGCGCAAAAACCGAAACAGGGAGTATAAAAAGCACTATTAATTTAAGGGCTAATTTCATTTTTTCGTTTTGTATTTATTTGTTTTGGCACTCAAGAGGGCTACGCCGTTCTTTTTGGATGCTTTTTTGATCAGGACCTTGTTGGCCAATTGGTTTGTACCGTCAATCTTGTCGGTATGTTTAAGGCCCAATATCTCACTAATTAAATTAAAAACCGAAACATTTTCAAATGGGGTTACAACTAAATGCTTTTTAAAGGCCGGCCCCCAGGCAGCAAAGCTGGCGCGCATATCCGGTACAACGGTTGGGTCGTAACCGTGCCATCCGGGATTTATTTTTTTGCTGTTCCACAGGTTAAATACTTTTGGGGCGCGTGGTATCAGCAATATATCGCCAATGTGGTTGTGCCAGTCGTCGGCAGTGCCATAATGTAAATGGGCAGGTACGTTGCTTTTAAGGTATACGTCGTAATCTTTAGCTTCCTTTTTAAGCTCGTTGTAAGTGGCTTGTATGTCGCCTTTGTTTTTGGCGTAAAGCTCCACCAAAATGCCATCGCCGGATATTACAAATTTTGAGGTGTCAATCGCGGCAGGGATGCCAATAGGGTTCTGGTTATCAACTTTTGTCATGCCGTGGTCTGATACAAATACAAAGTTCACGTTCTTTAACCCGGTGGTTTTAACCGATTTTTGCAACTCGTTCACTGCCGAATCCACAAAGTGCACTTCTTTCTCTGCCTCGGGCGATTCGGGGCCGTTTAAATGTGCTGCGTGGTCTACTTGCGGTAGGTAAAAAGTGATCAAATGCGGGCGTTGGGCAGGGGGGAGTTTAAGCCAGTCTACAACGGCGGCAATGCGGTTATGCATGTCTATCTTTTCGTTGTAGATGTAGTAATATGTAGGGCGAACGCCTTGTATGGCAGCTTCTGACGCTACCCAGTAAAAACTGGCCGAAAGCATGTTTTGCTGTTCGGCACGTACCCAAAGCGGCGCGCCGCCATACCAGCTGCTATCTGCAACCTTGGCCTTGTTACTCATCGAATATTTGTCCTTGCGCGCGCGGTCGTAATAAGTATTGTTCACCAGGCCCGAGTGCGAAGGGTATAATCCGCTTACAATCGCATAATGGTTTGGGAACGTTACCGATGGATACGAAGGCATCATATAAGGGGTGCTAATGCCCTCGCTACCCAGCCTGAGTAAATTTTGGGCGTTGTAACGTTTGGCAAAATCATACCTGAAACCATCGGCAGAAATTAAGATCACATAGGGCTTATTTTGCTGCGCTAAGCTGTTTTTACGGTTTGGGACAATGTGTTGGGTGGTATCCTGGCTAAAACCTTTAAACGATATGGCTAGCAATGCCAGCAGTAAAAAGCTATATTTTTTCATGCTCATATTTGAGGATAAAAATAGCTATTTAAGGCTAAGATATTGCGATGTTAACGTTAATGTTGCAGTTGGCGCCTTTTAGTAAAATTATTGTGCCATGACCAATATGAGTGTTAAAACACCTACATTTATATATGGCGCAAAGCAGGGCATACATAACATTCTTAATTACAATGGTTCTGCTGGCTTGTAATACCAATAAACGCAAGATTTACACCAGCGAATGCTCTACAAATATTAAGTTTAAGAAGGTTAGCTACACGCACCTGATAGATAGTGCCAAATACTATGATAAACAATATGTAGAAGTATCCGGAAAGTACGTGGAAGGCAAAAACCAATCTGCACTGGTTAACGACAGCACCTTTACCAATCATGATAACGGCCGCTCGCTGTGGGTGAATTTTACGCAGGATTGCCCGCTTTACCTGGTGGGCAAACACACAGGTTTATTCGAGACGGAAGACGGGGAGTACAACAAAATCAGCGACCGGCACATGACCATCCGCGGCCGCATCGAAATCACCAAAAAATGGCACAAAAACGCCTACAAAGCAACTATAAACGAAGTTAGCTACCTGGAGCTGGATTAATACCTAACCGTAAATTTATTTGTTTCGGTAAAAGTTTTAAGGGTGATGATGGCCGAATTATTATCGCTTTTGAAATGAATGCCTTTTATCGATTTTAGGTAGCCAAATAAGTAGGCAACTCCTATCGGCATTTATAAAATAAATCGTTTAAATAAACAAAACAGGAATACTAAATTTCCAGCTTCAGGCCATCGTAGGCTAAATAGATCCCGGCTGGCAGTTCTATAGATACATCGGCATGTTTGCCCAGGCGGTGGCTAATGTGGGTAAGGTAGGTTTGTTTGGCACCAATATCTCTGGCAAAGGCAATGGCTTCATCCAGTGTAAAGTGCGAGATATGCTTCTCTTTTTGCAATGCGTTTATCACCAGTATTTTTGATCCGCGGATCTTATCCTTCTCTACCTCAGACAGCGTTTTGGCATCGGTGATATACGTGAAATCTTTTATGCGATAACCTTTCACCGGCAATTTATAGTGCATCACCTCAATAGGGGTAAAGTGCACGTCGCCAACATTAAACGGTTCTAAAGTAACAGTGTGCAGGTTTACCTGAGGGATGCCCGGGTAACCTTTGTTATCAAAAATGTAAGGGAACTCGCGGCGAAGAGCAAGCTGTACGCGGTCGTCGGCATAAATGTCCATAGGCATTTGCTGCTTGTAGTTAAACGCGCGGATATCGTCCATACCGGCAACGTGGTCCTTATGCTCGTGGGTAAAAACAATAGCGTCCAGGTGCATCACCTTTTCGCGCAGCATCTGGTACCTAAAATCGGGCCCCGAATCTATGGCGATAACTTTGCCCTCGCCTTCTATCAAAATAGAAGTACGCAGCCGCTTGTCGTGCTTATCTGTTGATAAGCAAACAGGGCAGGTGCATGCAATAACAGGCACACCCTGCGAAGTTCCGGTTCCTAAAAAAGTTATGGTCACAGCTGCAGTGTTGTTTGTTTAAGCTGATGCAAAAATGCAGCCTGTTTATCGTCGAGCAGGTTATAGTCAATTTCAAGCGTACGGGCCAGTTCGGCAACGGCGGCTATTTTACTCTCCAGGTTGGCAAATTTATTTACCACTATAACGCGGCTGCTCAGTAACATACAAGCCCCGGTTTTAAAGTTGCCCTTCTCATACCTCACACGGTAACCCGCTGTTTTAAGCAGCAGCTCCAGTTTTTCGAGCGTATGATTGGTCATGGTGAGCATCTTTTCAAAAATAGTAACATTTAACGTTAAGGCGATAAAATGTTACAAATAGATTGGCAGATCATCCGTAAAACAACTTCTTAAAATTATTTATAAAGCTGTGTTGCCTATTGCAATTCACTTTAATTAATTACTATATTGGTGCAATAAATCTCCTGAATTAATTTAACCAATTGTACCCCATTATGAGCCAAAAGCCCGAACGGTTCCTTTCGCTGGATGTTTTCCGCGGACTAACCATTTGTTTTATGATCATTGTAAACACGCCTGGCAGCGGTGCCACAGCTTACGCGCCGCTTGAACATGCCGCCTGGTTTGGTTTTACACCTACCGACCTCGTGTTCCCATCGTTTCTTTTTGCCGTAGGTAACGCCATGAGCTTTACCATGAAGAAGTTTGACGGGCAAAGTACCGGGAGCGTTTTATATAAGATATTAAAACGCGGGTTACTGATCTGTTTAATTGGGTATTTAATGTCGTGGTTCCCGTTTGTAGACCACGGTGCAAACGGCTGGGCGTTTAGGCCTGTTAGCGGCACGCGCATTTTAGGTGTTTTACAACGCATTGGCCTTTGCTACATATTTGCTTCGCTAATTATTCATTTTGTAAAAAATAAAACCTCGGTTATCGTTATCAGCATATTGCTTTTGGTAGGTTACCAACTATTGTTACTTGGCTTTGGCGACCCCACTGCACCATACGGCATGTTAACCAACGCCGGTACATATCTGGATAAATTTGTAATGGGCGATAGCCACCTTTACCACGGCGAAGGCGTTGCTTTTGACCCTGAAGGCATATTGAGTACACTGCCTGCTATTGTTAACGTTATTGTAGGTTATTATGCTGGTAAATTTATACAGGAAAAAGGTAAGGGTTACGAAACCATCGCCCGGTTGGCATTAATGGGCTGTGTGTTCATCTTTATAGCCCTTACCTGGAACATGAGCTTCCCGATTGGTAAAAAACTATGGAGTAGCCCGTTCACTTTGCTTACCACGGGTATTGATATGGTGATGATAGCTGCCTTTATTTATGTAGTAGAAGTACGCGCCTGGAACAAATATAACTGGACGTCCTTTTTCACCACCGTAGGTAAAAACCCGCTGGCTATTTATATCCTGTCGGAGGTGTTGATCATTTCTTTTTGGATGATAAAAATTGGTGACAAAAACTTTGTAGGCTGGATAAACGATGTGTTTTACCAAAAAATAGCGCCAGGCGCCTTTGGCTCACTGCTTTTTGCTATTACTTACATGCTGCTATGCTGGTGTGTGGGTAAGGTGCTGGATAATAAGAAGATCTATATTAGGGTCTAATAGCCTTACCCCAACCCCCTCCGTCACGATAGCTATCGTGACGGAGGGGGTAAAATATTCTAAAGGTCGGTATGTTCACCGGCCTTTTTTTGATAACCCAAAATTCTTTTGCATGAAAAAACTATCCTTTCTTTCATTCGCCATCGTTTTCACCTTAGCTGCTAACGCCCAGCAACCCCCAACCTATGCCGAAAAATTGGGCTATCCTAAGGGCGCGAGGGTAATTATACTGCATGTGGATGATGCGGGCATGTCGCACGATTCTAACGACGGCGTGATCATGGCGACAAGCGAGGGCGTTGCCAATTCCACCAGTGTGATGATGCCCTGCCCGTGGGTATCCGAGTTTAAAAAGTACCTGGATAAGCACCCAACCCTTGATGCTGGCCTGCATTTGACGTTAACATCTGAATGGGAAAACTATCGCTGGGGGCCGCTTGCGGGCAAAGCCAATGTGCCTGGCCTGGTAGATAAAGAAGGCGTGATGTGGCCGGGCGTTGGCGGCGTTTATTTTACCGCTAAGGCAGATGAGGTGGACAAAGAGATCCGCGCGCAATATGACCGCGCTTTGGCTATGGGTTTTAAACCAACGCACCTTGATTCGCACATGGGGACATTGTTCGCCAAAGAATCTTTTATGGAAAAATACATTCAGTTGGGGATAGAAAAGCAGGTGCCGGTGATGTTTCCGGGGGGCGAAGACCTTTTTTACCGCGCTGAAGCTAAGGCCGCTACCATCGCAGAACTAAAGAAACAAGGCAAATACACCGTAGGTATGGACATTCCCGAACCGGCCGCTTTGGCAAAGGCTAAACAGGTAGGGGAAATGATCTGGAAAAACGGCTTGCCCGTACTGGACGACCTGCACAATAGCAGCTACGACTGGAATATGCCCGATATAGCGCACAAAACCGATAAACAGATCCAACAATGGTACACCGACCATTACATTGAAAGCATAGGCCGTCTTTCGCCGGGATTAACTATGGTTATTATGCACTGCACGCTGCCATCTGCAACATTTAAATATATATCAGACACGGGCCAAAAACGCAAAGGAGACTTACTTGCCATGACCGATCCACGCCTACGCGCTTTCCTCAAACAAAAAGGCTTTATTTTAACCACCTGGCGGGAAGTGATGGAGCGGAGGGTGAAAATAGGGAAGGAGTAATAAAAAAGAGCGAGGTGCGAGGGTCCCGACCAAAGGGAGCTCGTCGCAGATGATCGGTTCGTTAAGCAAAGTCCGCTGTGCATATCTAATAAGATTTCACTCTACGTTTGAAATGACAGCTATTTAACTAATCTCTATTCACTAATCTCTTACAATTACCTCAAATCTACCACCTCAACACCAGGGTAGGTTTTTTTATCGAATACAAAAGCGGTTTCGGCTACTTTGTAATTGGGGGTAAAGGTGCGCAGGGTATAGGTGTATTTGCTTCCGTTCTTATCAAAGATCTGCGCGCTGTAGAGTTGGTTCTTTACCTTGTCTATCATCAGGCGCACTTTAAAAAAAGTCTTTTTGCTGTCTTCGGGGGTAAGGTCAATAACCTGGTAAACCTTGCCTGCTATCTTCTGCTGGCCTGTGTAGATATATTTGTAACCTTTCTCGTACATGGTGAAGATCTTGGCAGGGTTAAACCCCTCCTCGCTGTTATCGGCGGCACTTAGCTGCACTTCGTTGGCATCTTTAAGGTAAGTCCACTGGTTTTTACCATCGCTGATGATATCCTGCGATACGGTTTTGGTGCCTGCCGCGTAGGAGATCACCTTGTATTTATTGGTTTTTGATTTGGCTATCAGCGTACCTGTAAAGGTTTCCTTAACGTTGGCCTGCTGGTTGTCTATCGTTAACGAATAATCGGTTTTAACGGCATCGTAGGTGCGGTACTGCTTGCTAAGTTTGTTCAGTATCAACTTGGCATCCGCATCTTTTTGGGCGAACGCGGTAGCAACAGTAGTGGCAGACAATATCAGGTATAAAAATAATCTTTTCATGTTTTCTCGGGTCGAATTTAAAGCTCACAGGCAATAACCATTATGGCTTATAATGGTTTAGAGTGATGTAAACTAAATTAGTTTAATCGCGTGGTTTTTGCAATGCTTCCAGGTGGCGCTCCAGGCTGTACTCGTCAGGGTAAAGCACATCGCGGGCCTTGCTGCCTTCAAACGGGCCAACAATACCCGCGGCTTCCAGCTGATCAATAATACGGCCCGCACGATTATAACCCAGCTTCATTTTACGCTGGATAAGAGATGTAGAACCTTGCTGATGCAACACTATCAGTCGTGCGGCATCCTCAAACATCGGGTCACGGTCATCCGGGTCAAAATCTTTGGCACTGCTGCCGGCTTCACCTTCACCAACATATTCCGGCAGGAACATTGCCGATGGGTAGCCGCGCTGGTTACCAATAAAGTCAGAAATGCGTTCAACCTCCGGTGTATCCACAAAGGCACACTGCAAACGGATGAGGTCGCTGCCTGTAGAAAGCAGCATATCACCACGCCCTATCAGCTGATCGGCACCACCCGCATCCAATATGGTACGTGAGTCGATTTTAGACAATACCCTAAAGGCCAAACGCGCCGGGAAGTTGGCCTTGATAGTACCCGTAATAACGTTTACCGACGGCCTTTGCGTTGCAATTACCAGGTGGATGCCTACCGCACGGGCAAGCTGCGCTATACGTGCTATAGGCTGCTCCACCTCTTTACCGGCAGTCATCATCAAGTCGGCAAACTCATCAATTACCAGTACAATGAATGGCAGGTAACGGTGTTTCTCGGGGTCGGCTATTTTGCGGTTAACAAACTTGGTGTTATATTCTTTGAGGTTACGTACCTGCGCGTCTTTCAACAAATCATAACGTTGGTCCATCTCAATACAAAGCGAGTTAAGCGTGTTTACCACCTTTTTGGTATCGGTGATAATGGCATCTGCCTCGTCTGGCAGCTTAGCCAAAAAGTGCCTTTCTATTTTGCGGAACAGGGTAAGTTCCACCTTTTTAGGATCGACAAGCACAAATTTAAGTTCGGCAGGGTGCTTTTTATACAGCAGCGACACCAATATGGCGTTGATGCCAACCGATTTACCCTGGCCTGTAGCACCCGCGACAAGTAAGTGGGGCATCTTGGCCAGATCGGCAATAAATACCTCGTTAGAAATAGTTTTACCAAGGGCGATTGGCAAATCCATGGTGTTGTTTTGCCATTTCTCGGTAGCCAGTATCGACCGCATAGAAACCATCTCGGGGTTCTGGTTTGGTACCTCAATACCGATGGTGCCCTTACCCGGCATAGGGGCAATAATACGAATGCCCAAAGCAGCAAGGCTCAGCGCGATATCATCCTCCAGGTTCTTGATCTTCGAGATCCTTACACCCGGCGCAGGGATAATTTCATATAGCGTAACCGTAGGGCCAATGGTGGCTTTTATTTTATCTATCTCGATATTATAGTGGTTAAGCGTCTCAACAATTTTGTTTTTGTTGGCTTCAAGCTCTTCGGAATTTACGGCAATTTTAGATGAACCATAGTTCTCCAACAGGTCGATAGTTGGGTATTTATACGTCGGCAGGTCGAGCTTATGGTCGTACATACCAAACTGATCTACCAGGCTTTTGGCTTTATCATCGTCGCTTTTTTCGATGTTAAGGATAGGCATTGGGCGCTCCACATCAATGGTAAGCGGGATCTCGGTCTCTTCCTGTGGCTCGTGGCTTACCTCGGGTTTTAAAACCACCGGCTGATGGAAAACAGGTGCCTGTTGCAGAGGCTCCTGCTGTAAACGCTCCTGCTGCATAGGCTCGGTAGCCGCGGCTGTACCTTGCGCGGCGAGGATATCTTTTACGCGGTTGCCGCCATTGCGCGGCCATTCAACAGGTAGCGAAATTTCTTCGTCGACCAATTCAACCGGCTCGGGTGATACATCATCTACACCTGCCATTGGGGCAAGTTTTTCTTTACGCTCGGGTAGTTTAAAGTCTATGTTGTAAGCGATTATCAATACTGTCAGCGCCAAAAAAATCAGCACAAAACCGGTACCCGACTGGCCTATTTGCGCGGCTAAAAGGCGGTTGGTCCAAAAGCCGAACTCACCCTCTAAAAAGTGGGGGTAATCCAATATAAAGGCATGGAAAAAGCCCAGCGTTACAGATAGAAATACGATAGCAAAAAGGGTATAGGCCAGCATTTTGCTAACCGAAAATAGTTTTATTTTGAACAACAGGCGGTAGCCGATGATGAAGAATACAAACACGAACAGGAACGACGCCACGCCAAACCACTCGAAGATGAATTGGTTAGATAGCAACGCGCCAAATTTGCCCAGCCAGTTATCAACCATGGGGTTGTTAACGCCGTTCTCTAACAGCTCCTTGGTGGTTTTGAACAGGTTGCCCCAGCCACCGTTGGCTTTAGATACATAGCTTTGGTCCTGCTGCCAGGTGAACAGGTAGGAAGTGAATGCAATGAGGAAAAATACCGATAGCACCAGGCAAAATAGACCCGCTATTTTGATGATACGGCCATCGCGCAGGTCGAAGAGCGGCATGCGCTCGGTCTGCTGTTTCATCGGTCTTTCGCGCTCAGGTTTGGCGCTGCCCGATGAAGGTTTTGAACCAGATTTCCCTGCCTGCGGCTCTTCCCTAAAACTATTTGATTTGAACTGGTTTCCTTTGATCGGCATCCTGAAAATTACACGTTTAATTGCAAATATAAAGTTATTAGATTAAACAGATATTTTTTAATTTTTTAGGAATATTGAATTCAATGAGCCTAACCGACTTAGAGGAATTTATTGCTAATGCCGATACCGCAGCTTTAGAAACTTTGCTTGCCCGTAATCCCGAGCTCGCCAAAGCAAAAACAATCACCATTACTAAAGATGCAGGCACACTGTTGGCGCAGGCTACAGGGCAGTCAGCTTTTCCGTTAGATGCCTCGAAAACTACTGATACTTTTGAATTTGAGAGTGCTCGTATCATAATGGAATTTCGCCCGGATAAGGGTGAGTTTACTTTAAAGTAGGGGGGTGGTAAGTATGTGTTTGTGAAGGAAGAGAAATAACCAGATCGCAATTGCGAAGCAATCTCTTAAAGACAATTATACAGCCTGTATGGTCTCGACCTGCCTAAAGAGATTGCCACGTCGCTATCGCTCCTTACAGCAATGCCGCTGTGGCTGTGAATATTATTCAAACTGCAATTCCCATTTATCCTCGCCGCCGTCAACCACGCGGAAGATGGTTTTTTCTACTGAAGAACCGTCTATAGATGATTCCAAACGTACGGTTTCATGGTCCTGGTATTCGGCTTCGCGGGGCACCATAACAGCTGTAAGGTCTGCAGGGTTGCCGTCAATTTTTATCGTTTTCATAATTGTATCGGTTTATAATAGGTTGAACAGGTCAAGAGCTAATAAGTTTGATTTGTCAGTCTGAGTTTGTCGAAGACTTATTCAATGGCTAATGGTTCGACAGGCTCACCATGACACACTTACATCCATAATGGTTTGGTCGGTAAGGATGTTGGTATCCAGCGTGCCGTTGTTACAACTGGCGTAGATCACTTTATCTCCTTTAAATTGCTGTACCTTTTCCTTTAATATCAGTATGCTTGGCCCCTCAGGCATGGTAGTTGGTTTTTAGGGGAGGGATGCAAATATCAGGCCGAACGGTATGTTTCAAAGCCGTATCATTTCGAACTATAGAGAGAAATCTTGTTATTGATAATAAGTGGTCAACGTGTCTATCGAACAAGATTTCTCCTCGCACCTCGTTCGAATGACAGGGTGGGGTAAATAAATTGATTCCCTGAACTTTACATTAATTTAACCATACATTTACCAAATGCATACAAACGAGCAGGTATTTAAGGTTGCCGATAAAACAGTGGAGTTGTTATATTCTTTAGATGATTACGATAACGAGAAAAATGTTGACGTATTTGTAACCCTCGAAAAAGACGGCCAATCTTATGACTACATAGCCGTTTATACTAAAAAGTCAATCGATAAAGTACCAACCTGGGTTCAAAATAATATTAAAGGGAGTTAATGCCCTTTCTTCTTTTTTAGTAAACCACCGGTGGTATCATCTACGCTTTGCTGTACGATGAATGCCGCGGGGTCTATCCTCAACACTTCTTTCTTAAGCAAAGGTACCTCTAAACGGGTTGCCACGGTAAAAATGATTTCGCGGGGCGAATTGATGTGCCCGTCTTTTCCATAACCGCTTTTACCCTGGTAAACGGTAACACCACGGCCAAGTTTTTGGGTGATAGCCAAACGGATCTCTTCGCCTTTTGTGGATACAATGGTCATGCCGGTGTATTGCTCCAAACCGTTCAGGATAAAATCAATCATCTTGGATGCCGCAAGGTAGGTTAAGATGGAATATAAAGCCGGTATAACACCTAATATAAATACCGCAACGGTAAATATAACTACGTTAAGTATCAATATTACATCACTTACACGTACTATTTGGGTTTTTTTACTTACAAGTAATGCAGCTATTTCGGTGCCATCTAATACAGCACCGCCACGTATTGCCATGCCTATACCTGCACCAATGAACGCGCCACCAAAAATGGCCGTTAGTAACTTATCATGTGTAACATCCGGAAAATCTACAAACGCTATGCAAAGTGATAAACCGGCTATCGCTGCCGCGCTTTTTAATGCAAACAACAAGCCTAATTTTCTATAGCCTAAAATAAGGAAAGGTATATTGATAACAAATATCAACACAGACAGTGGGGTATTAGTACTGGCAGCTAACAGCATAGAAATACCCGTTACTCCGCCGTCAATAAAATGACTGGATAATAAGAAGCCTTTTAGCCCCATACCAGCAGCCAATATCCCTAAAATAATTAATAATGTATCGACAAGTGCGCCTCTGAATTTCATAATGCTATAAACAGTAACCAATAGATGTGGGTTTAAGATAGCAAAAAATATTTAATGGCGCTGGTAAGCCCCACCCCAAACCCTCCGCAAAATGGAGCCCCTCTAAATCTCCCCCGGTAGGGGAGGCTTTATATTTTTTAAACCCTCCCTTCCGGGGAGGGTTTGGATGGGGCTTTTACCACCCACTCTTCAACCCTTCCTTCAACGCCGCCTGGTAATTCTCCAGGTCGAAAGAATAGAGGTAGGGGGCTTTGTGGGCACCGCCTTTGCGGGTTTCTTCCAGCTTTTTCAGGATGCCAAAGCCCAGCATACGGCGCTGAAAGTTGCGGCGGTCAAGCTTTTTATCAAGGATGGTTTCGTAAAATTTTTGCAGCTCCGGCATGGTAAACTCCTTAGGCATCAGGTTATAACCAATGGGCTGATAGTTTAATTGCAGGCGCAGGGTATCTAATGCCTTCCTAAAGATCAGTTCATGGTCCAGTTGAAACTTTGGCAGGTCGTTAAGGTCGCGCCAGGTACACACTTCCGAGAACTCGTCGGGAGTGGGGGTAACGTTAAAAAAATCTACCAAAGCATAATAGCCTATAGATATAAAGCGCTGTCCAAAAAAGTTTTGTTCTTCGGGTAGCATGTTCTTATACATTTCGTTATGGATCTTAGAGCGGTCGGGGTCGCCAAAAACGTGGAACTGCTGTAAAAATATCTCATCAATGCCGGTACGTTCTTTCAGGATACGGTCGGCAGCGTTTTCAATAGGTTCCGGCTTGCGCACAAAGCCACCGGGCAGGTACCAGGCCTCCTCGTTATTACTCTTGAGCATTAAAACCTTCATTTGCCCCTCATGAAAACCAAATACCACGCAGTCTATAGATATATGGTTAAGATATACCTTGCCGGCCTCGGCCCAAAAATCTTCCAGCTGCTGTTTAGTTAACATTTAACGCGTTGATAAAAATTACTTTGATTGTTTAAATTTAATATTTACAATTGTGTACCAATTACACCTTGTGTTGATTGCATTTTAAAAACCAATTATAACTAATAAGTTTTACAGTAATTTAATATTGCAAAAATTAACCTGATTAAATGGTGATAAAACTCACACGCCAAAAAACTCATTTAATGAAAAAATATTTTAACAATAAGCCTTTTGCCATACTTGGCGCTGCCGCATTGTTTTGCATGCCGTTAAATAAAGCCATGGCCCAAAAGCAAACCGAGGCCGCAAAAATGAATGCTTTTGTAAGCGCGTTAATGAAAAAGATGACCGTTGACGAAAAGATAGGGCAGCTTAATCTGGTAACAGGTGGCATGGCTATCACCGGTTCGGTTACTAATAATGGTATTGGCGATGGTGTTAAAAAAGGCAGCATCGGCGGTATTTTTGGTTTATACGGAACCGAGAGTGTTCGCAAAATGCAGGAAACCGCTGTAAAAGGATCGCGCCTGCATATCCCGTTGATATTTGGTTTAGATGTTATCCACGGTCACCGTACTATATTCCCTATCCCGCTGGGGATGTCGGCAACGTGGGATATGGCAATTGTTGAGCATGCCGCGCGCATTGCCGCCAAAGAGGCTACCGCCGAAGGGTTGAACTGGGTATTTTCGCCAATGGTTGATATAGCGCGTGATGCACGCTGGGGCCGCATTTCTGAAGGTGGCGGTGAAGACCCTTACCTGGGTGGCAAAATTGCCGCCGCTATGATAAGGGGCTACCAGGGTACCAGCATGAAAAATGCTGACGCCGTAATGGCCTGTGTAAAACACTTTGCACTTTACGGCGGCGCCGAAGCCGGCCGCGAATACAATACGGTTGACATGAGCCGTATAGCCATGTATAATTATTACCTGCCGCCGTACAAAGCAGCAGTTGATGCGGGTGCAGGAAGCTTCATGAGCTCGTTTAACGTGGTTGACGGTGTGCCTGCTACTACAAATAAATGGCTGCTTACCGATCTGTTGCGCAAGCAATGGGGCTTTAACGGTTTTGTGGTATCAGATTATACCGCGTTAAACGAAACTACTCAGCATGGTATGGGCGATCTGCAAACGGTATCTGCCCTGGCATTAAAAGCGGGTTTGGATATGGATATGGTTGGCGAAGGCTTTTTACTTACGCTAAAAAAATCGTTACAGCAAGGTAAAGTAACCCAGGCAGGTATTGACCTGGCTTGCCGCCGTGTGCTGGAGGCTAAATACAAATTGGGCTTGTTTGATAACCCTTATAAATCTTTAGATCCGCAGCGCGAAAAAACCGAAATAATGACGGATGCAAACCGCAAGGCTGCCCGCGTTACTGCCGAGCATTCTTTTGTGTTGCTTAAAAATGCGAACCAAATCTTACCGCTAAAAAAATCGGGCGGCAGTATTGCATTGGTTGGCCCATTGGCCGATAACAAACGCGACATGTTGGGTACCTGGGTAA
This sequence comes from Mucilaginibacter sp. 5C4, assembly GCF_034345625.1. NCBI lineage: Bacteria > Pseudomonadati > Bacteroidota > Sphingobacteriia > Sphingobacteriales > Sphingobacteriaceae > Mucilaginibacter > Mucilaginibacter sp. 5C4. Next base: position 1,631,426 of record NZ_CP133775.1, read on the forward strand.
TTGGGGGCGAGTGGGAAAAATCGGTTAGCGTTATAGAAGGCATCAAGCATATTGTGGGTAACGACGTAAAGATCAACTACGCAAAAGGCAGTAATATTACTGATGATACCACCTTTATGAAACGCCTTAACTTTGGCCCGGGCATGGTATCGTTAGATAAACAATCGCCTGATGATATGATTGAGGATGCGGTTAAAGCTGCAAAAAAATCGGACATCATAGTTGCTGTGGTTGGCGAATCGCAAAGCATGAGCGGCGAATCATCAAGCCGTTCAGATATCAGCATTCCCGAGAGTCAGCAACTGATGCTTAAAGCGCTTGCCAAATTGGGTAAACCTATTGTTATCGTTTTATTTAACGGCCGCCCGCTTACCCTAACCTGGGAGAATGAGCATGTCGCAGCTATATTAGATGTATGGGCACCGGGCACCGAAGCAGGTAACGCCATTGCCGAAGTGTTGTTTGGTAATTACAATCCATCAGGTAAAATAACGGCAACCTTCCCGCGTACGGTAGGGCAGATACCTATTTATTATAACCACTTAAATACAGGCCGCCCTTATTCATCGGGCCCAACTAAGTTTAAATCGAACTATTTAGATATCAGCAACGACCCACTTTACCCGTTTGGTTACGGTTTAAGCTACAGCAAATTTACTTACAGCAACCTTACGCTTAGCAAAACTAAACTAAAAGGTAACGAAACCTTAACCGCTACTGTAACGGTTACCAATAACGGCCCATACACCGGCGAAGAAGTTGTACAGTTATATATAGGTGACCCGGCCGCAAGCATTAGCCGACCGGTAAAGGAGTTAAAAGGGTTCAGGAAAATAAGCCTGCAAAATGGAGAGAAGAAAGAAGTTAGCTTCCCCATCACAACTAACCAACTGAAATTTTACAACAGCCAGTTGAAGTACGACTGGGAGCCCGGCGAATTTGTGATACAGGTGGGCACCAGTTCGGCCGATGTTAAAACCGCGAAAGTAGCTTGGGCCAAATAGTTTAAAAGGTTAGTATCCAAATAAATTAGCCTAAATTTTATTTATATAAAAATTAATGCAATATGCCCTGGTAATATTACCAGGGCATATTTTTTTTATACAAAGGGTGTATTGGGCTATAAAAACCACTTGGTGTAAAACAATGTAAAAAAAGTATAGTGATTTAGTGGAATAACTGTAAAATTAACAGGAATTTAACAAAGCCTTTATTTAAACAGTATACTTCTTAAAAAAATAAAAGAAGTTTTCAAAAATTTTTGAATAAAGCGCTCTTTGGGTTTTTATAAAAAGCAAATGTGGCATTTTACCTAAATAAACGCTTTATAACAAAAATATTACATTACGAATTTGTTAAACTAAATATTGAATTATTAAGATGTGTTTAATAAATGGTTATTTAATTGAAATATTGCAATGATTTATGCAATGGAAAATAAATAATTTATAATTCGTATTAAGTTGCTTGTGTAACCTATACACTCTGTTTATATTAGGGCATACCAATTATAAACCTTTCTTTTTACAGATAGGCAAACACAATTTAACGGATAAACAGAATTGATGAGCATTAAGTATCGTTCAGCAACCGTTAAACGGTATGATATTTTTAACAGGATAGTGTAACTATATGATAAAACTTTTACAAACCCAACGTACTAATAATCCCAGCCCGGCCAGGGGGGCACCATAATCAAAAAAATCTTTTTTGAGGTGGTTGCCATTGTTATCTCACCAAGCATTTCGGCCATCCTCATTAATACGGTCTTAAATCAAATATATTAATCAACTAAATCTCAATCTCATGTTTAAAAGTTTACTCCTTAAGGGAAGAACACTATGCCTGCTACTATGCTGCTTAGTTTCTTCATTGGTAGTTAATGCTCAAACAAAACACACAGGTAAAGTTACCGGTAGCGACGACAAGCTGCCAGTAGTAGGAGCCAGTGTGCGCGTTAAAGGCACTACCATCGGTACACAAACTGATGTTAACGGACAGTTTAGCATCAATGTTAACCCGGGTGACGTATTGGTCATCTCATACCTGGGTTACAAATCAAATGAAGTTACGGTAGGCGCAAGCGAAACATTAAATGTTGCTTTGCAGGCCGGCAATAACTCGTTGAACGAAGTAGTAGTAACAGGCTACACTACGCAACGTAAAAAAGACATTTCCGGTTCGGTAACCACAGTAAACGTTGCAGCTGCAAAATCTGTACCATCTGTAAGTTCAGAAACCATGCTACAAGGCCAGGCGGCCGGTGTTAACGTAATAACACAAGGTGCACCGGGTGCTGGTGCGCAGGTTACCATTCGTGGTTTAAGTAACTTCGGTAGCTCATCTCCACTTTATGTAATTGATGGTTTGCAAACAGGCAGCATGTCAAATGTAAATCCTAACGATATCGAGTCTATCTCTGTATTGAAGGATGCGGGTGCTGCAGCTATTTATGGTGTTAGCGGTGGTAACGGTGTTATTGTAGTAACTACCAAAAAAGGTAAACAAGGTAAAGCAACAATTTCTTATGATGCGTTTTACGGTACTACTCAACCATTAGGCGGTAACGTATTTAATACATTAAATGCCGACCAGTTTGAGCAATTGTTAGTAAAAACAGATCCGGGTAACGCTTTATTAATTGGTAGTAAAATTGCCGATTACGGTTACCAGTCAGGCGGGGGTTCAAAAGGTGTATTTAACCAGGCAAACGCAAGCACGTTCCTGCCAAACTATCACCTGGATAACGATCCTTCGAGAGATTATCTGATCCAAAAATTTGCTAAAGGTGCTGGTACCGATTGGTTCCACGAGATCTTCAAATCTGCGCCAATTCAGCAGCACTCATTAAGCGCAAGCGGCGCGAGCGACAAAAGCGCTTACTTCTTATCTTTAGGTTACACCAACCAACAAGGTACACTTATTGGTACTTACTTTAAAAGATACCAAGCCCGTGTTAACACTACTTTTAGTGTGAAAGACCACATCAGGTTAGGTGAAAACATCAGCTATTCGTATATAACTTCACCTAACGGTGCTGGTGGTTTATCCAATGGTGGTAACCAAAATGAGGGTAACTCAATTTCTGAAACTTACCGTACGCTTCCTATCATCCCGGTACGTGATATTGCCGGTAATTTAGGCGGTACTTATGCAGGCCCTGCCGCATTAGGTAATGCGCTTAACCCGGTAGGTATACAAGAGCGTCAAAAAACCACGCACACTAACCAGTACGGTTTACAAGGTACTGTTTTTGCAGAGGCCGATATCCTAAAACACTTTACTGCACGTACTGCTTACAGTGCTGATATTTCTAACAATTACTATTATAATATTGGCTACCGCCAGTACGATAGCGGTGAGGCACACGGTGGTAATAACAGCTACAGTGAAGGCTCATCATATAATAGCAGCTTTAACTGGAGCAATACTATTAATTACAAACAAGTGTTTGGCAAACACAGCATTAGCGTGTTAGCCGGTTACGAGCAAAGAGGTTCCACAGGCCGCAATATAAACGCGAACGCTATAAACCTTTTCTCTCTTGATCCATTCTACGCAAATATTTCTAACGGGCAGGCTAGCAAAACAACTGCAAATAGCCAGTTCAATAACCTTAACACTATTCAGTCATTATTTGGCCGTTTAGATTATACCTTTAATGACAGGTACATTATTGGCGCAACTGTACGTCGTGATGGTAGTTCAGTTTTTAGTTCCGGCAGAAAATACGGTACATTTCCGGCAGTTTCCGCTGCATGGCGCGTAACTCAGGAAGAATTTGCTAAAGGTTCTACCTGGTTAAACGATCTAAAGATCCGCGGTAGCTACGGTACATCAGGTTACAATGGTAACGTTGGTACAAATAGCGCCTACACCGCATTTGGTGGTGGTCCAGGTTCATCAGCGTACCCAATTACTGGTTCATCAAGCGCGATAACACCAGGTTATTATTTGACTTCTTTAGGTAACGATAAAACGACCTGGGAAACTGATAAAACTTTTAACATTGGTTTTGATGCGTCATTATTCAATCATTTAGATCTGAGTATCGAGTATTACAAAAAAACCATTTCAAATCTTTTGGTAAATGTGCCAATTTCTGCACTTGCAGGTGGTTCTGAAGGCGCATGGCCTGCGGTTAATAACGGTGTTGTGGTTAACAACGGTTTAGACATGAGCGCTACTTACCACGGTAGTACTTCAGGTGTAACTTACTCAATTGGTGCTAACGTAACAACATTAAAAAACAAGATTACAGAACTGGGCGCGCCTTTCTTTGCCTCAGGTATTCGTAACGGTAACGTAGTTTACAACCAGGTAGGTGGTAGCATTGGTCAATTTTACGGTTACAAAGTACAAGGTTACTGGAATACCCAAGCCGAAATTGACGCACTTAACGCAAAGCAAAAACCAGATCTTTTTGGTTCGGTACCGGTTTATCAAACAGACGCAGCCCCTGGCCGCTTCCGCTATGCTGACGTAAACGGTGATGGCCGTATTACTGATGCTGACCGTACCAAAATTGGTAACCCAACTCCAGATTTCACCTATGGTGTTAACTTAAACGTTGCTTACAAAGGCTTTGACTTAGGTGCCATATTATATGGTTCACATGGTGGCGATATCTACAATACAGTTAAATACTGGACTAACTTTTACGGTTCACAAACCGGTAACAAAAGTTTAGACCTGTTAAACAACTCTTGGGATCCTACAAAAACCGCGGCTCAGAACGCAAATGCTAAAGCCCCAATTATTGAAAAAACAACGAATTTTAGTACAGCTGATGCAATCAACTCTTACTACGTAGAAAGTGGTTCATTCCTTAAATTAAAGTCGGTAATAGTTGGTTACACTTTTGCACCAAACTTGCTTAAGAGCGTTGGTGTTGATAAACTTCGTGTTTATGTACAAGGTACCAACCTGTTCACAGCTACAAAATACAGTGGCCTTGATCCGGAGTTACAATCAGCTGACGGACGTAACAGCCAGGGTGTAGATTTAGGTAATTACCCTAACAATGAGCGCAGATTTATTTTCGGCGTAAACCTTAGTTTCTAATAATAACTAACGTAATTTTTAAAGTAAATAGTTATGAAAAAAAGTTTTAAATTAAAAGTCCTTATCCCGGCAACACTCGTATTGCTTGGTGGATCTTATTCATGTAAAAAATACCTTGATCAGGCACCAATTAGCTCTTTGATCCCTTCGGTACTTGCAACACGTACAGGTGTTGATGGTGTATTAATTGGAGCGTACTCCCTTGTTGATGGCGTTTTTAATGGCCAAAGCGGTGCCCCTTGGGAAACCGGTACTGATAACTGGGTATACGGTAGCGTGGTAGCTGGGGATGCCTTTAAAGGTTCTAACCCTGGTGACCAGCCGGCTGCTGCCAATCTGGAGGCTTTCAGCGCAACAGGTTCTAACGATTACCTGGATCACAAATGGCGTATTTGTTACGCCGGTGTGCAACGTGCAAATGACGTTTTGAGGTTGATACCAGCTGTTAAAGATGGTTCTATCACTCCGGATCAGATAAAGCAATACATTGCCGAGGCCCGTTTCCTGCGTGGTTTTTATCACCTGGAAGCTGCAAAAATTTGGAAAATGGTTCCTTATGTTGATGAAACAGTTACCTACTCGGCTAATAATTACTTAGTGACGAATGATAAAACAATTTGGGATAAAATCGAAGCTGACTTTGCAGCAGCTGCAGCAGATCTTCCTGCTACACAGCCTCAAATTGGCCGTGCAAACAAATGGGCTGCTTTGGCTTTCCAGGCTAAAACCCTAATGTACGATCACAAATATCCGGATGCTTTTACCATCTTAAAAGATGTTATTACTAACGGTAAAACAAGCTCAGGAGCATCTTACGCTTTAGGCAAATATGCAAACAACTTTAACCCGTCAACCAAAAATGGTCCCGAAGGTGTATTTGTTGTACAAACATCTGTAAACGATGGTGCAAATGGCTTAAACGGTAACGCGGGTTCTGTATTGAACTTCCCGTCTGGTGGCCCTGCAGGTTGCTGTGGTTTCTTCCAGCCAACGTTTGATTTTGTAAATTCGTTTAAAGTTGACGCTGATGGTTTACCATTAATTGATACTTACCAAAACGATTTCATTAAAAATGACCAGGCTGTATCTGCCGACGTAGCGTTTACCCCAGGTAACGAATTGCTTGATGCAAGGTTAGACTGGTCAGTAGGCCGTCGTGGTATCCCATATCTGGATTGGGGAATTTGCCCGGGTGCTGCCTGGGCACGTGACCAGCCAAACGGTGGCCCGTACCTGCCAATCAAAAACGTTTATTACAAAGCTGCACAAGCAACAACTTCTGATGCTTACGGTGGTTGGGCTGCAAACCAGGCAACTTCTAACAGCTACAACGCTATCCGTTTTGCTGACGTATTATTATGGGCTGCTGAGTGTGCTGTTGAAGCAACCCAACTTTCAGTTGCAGAAGGTTATGTTAACCAGGTACGTGCCCGTGCTGCTGACCAAAGCGGTTGGGTTAAAGGTAAGTTAACTGGTTACACCGGTGGCGATGCTACAAAACCAATTGTTGATAACACCCAGTTTGCTGCTAATTACAAAGTAGGTTTATATACTGGCCAGTTTGCTACAAACGGACAAGTTTATGCCCGCAAAGCAGTTTACTTTGAGCGCAAGATTGAGTTAGGTATGGAAGGACACCGTTTCTTTGACTTATCTCGTTGGGATGCTACTAATGGCGGCCCTGCAGGTACATTCATGTCAACAGAAATTGAGAAATTCCTGAAAAACACCCGTGATTTTGGCCCAACCTTTACATCAGCGGTTATGAAGGTTGCTAAGTTCACTCCAAACAAAAATGAACAATACCCAATACCTCAGTTCCAGATAGATATCTCTAAAGGTACTCTGAAACAAAACAAAGGTTATTAATAGTAAATAACTTATAAAAGAGGGGGGGATTTTTTATCCCTCCCTCTTTTTTTATGAATAAAATTCTTAATATCGCTATATGAAAGCCCTTAAATATCTGCTATTTATTATTGCGCCGCTTTTTGTATTTTCTTGTAAAAAGGCTACCATGTTCGAGCGGATCTCCTCATCGCACTCGGGCATAAAATTTAATAATGAGATAGTTGAAAACGATACCATCAACCCGCTTGATAAGCTAAATATTTATAACGGCGGTGGTGTTGGCATAGGCGATTTTAATAACGATGGCTTACAGGATATTTACTTTGTGGGTAATGCGGTATCAAACCGATTATACCTAAACAAAGGCGATTTTAAATTTGAGGACGTTACCGATAAAGCCGGCGTAGGCGGCAAAGGTGGCTGGGGCCGCGGCGTGGCAGTTGTTGATATAAATAACGATGGCCTTAAAGACATTTACGTATGTAATACCTTACTGAACGATTCCGTTAAAAGGGTAAACTTATTATACATTAACCAGGGACCCGATAAAAACGGCGTACCGATATTTAAAGAAGAGGCAAAGGAGTATGGCCTCAACATAAACGTACACTCCACCATGGCATCGTTTTTTGATTATGATAACGATGGCGACCTTGATATGTACCTAACCGTTAACGAGGCACAATCAACAGATAACACCAGCGCCTTTAGGCCGCTTTTGAAAGATGGTAGCAGCCGCAGCACCGGCAGGCTTTACCGTAACGATTATAATACTACTTTGAAGCATCCGGTTTACACCAATGTATCCAAACAGGCAGGCATCCTGGTCGAGGGGTATGGCCATGCGGCCAGTATTGTAGATATTAACCGCGATGGCTGGAAAGATATTTACGTAACCAACGACTTTTTACCAAACAACATCCTGTACATAAACAACCACGACGGTACGTTTACCGACCGTACACAGGAATACTTTAAACACACTGCCACCAGCGCCATGGGCCAGGATGTGCAGGATATTAATAATGATGGCCTTGCCGATGTTTTTGAACTGGATATGGATCCGGAGGATAACTATCGTAAAAAAATGTTTATGCCCGCCACATCATACCAGCTATACCAAAACTTTGACTTTTACGGCTACCAATACCAATATAACCATAACACTTTACAGTTAAACCAAGGGCCGCGTTTAGGCCAAAACGATTCTATTGGCGCGCCCGCGTTTGCCGAGGTTGCCTTTATGAGCGGCGTGGCGCAAACCGACTGGAGCTGGGGCCCTATGATAACCGATTTTGATAACGATGGCTTTAGGGATATTGTAATAACCAATGGTTACCCACGGGATGTTACCGATCACGATTTTATCACCTTCAGGAACGAATCATTTGCGGTTGCTACTAAAAAGCAGATCCTGCAACAGATCCCTGTGGTTAAAATAGCTAACTACGCGTTTCGCAATAATGGCAACCTGCAGTTTGAGGATGTGACCAAATCATGGGGGATGGATATCCCATCGTTCTCTAACGGAGCAACCTATGCCGATCTGGATAACGATGGCACGCTGGATATGATCATTAATAATATTGATGACGAAGCCTTTGTGTACAAAAATAACTCTCGTGCAAACGATAAAGCCAACAACCATTATTTGCAGGTGCAATTTAAAGGTGGCCCACAGAATAAGGATGGGATAGGTGCCTGGGCTGATATTTATTACGACCATGGCAAACACCAGGTTTACGAGAATACACCGTTCCGCGGGTATTTGTCAACTATTCAAAATATAGCTCATTTTGGCTTAGGTAAAATAGATAAGGTGGATTCGGTAGTGATCAAATGGCAAAACGGCAGGCAGCAAACGCTTACCAATATTAAAGCCGACCAAACCGTAAAGGTTGATATCAATAACGCCAAATCGCCATATAGCTTCGATACGGCTAAGATAAATACACAATCGCTGTTTACCGAAGTTACCAGGGCGGTAGGCATCAACTACAAACATAACGACGTTGACTTTGCCGATTTTAACGTGCAGAAACTGATCCCGCATAAACTATCTGAATACGCGCCCGCTATTGCCGTAGGTGATGTTGACGGCAACGGGTTTGACGACATGGTTGTAGGCGGTACATCAAAATATCCGGCGCAACTGTTTTTACAGCAAGCGGGTGGCAAGTTTATTCAGCGTAACCTTTTAGCATCGGCACAAAGCTTAACTGATAAGTATAAGGACGAAGGTTTATTATTATTTGATGCCGATGGCGATGGCGATTTGGACCTATACGCTGCCAGTGGTGGCTATGAAGATGCCCCCGGCTCAAAATCATACCAGGACAGGATCTACGCTAACGATGGCAAGGGTAACTTTACGTTGCAGATTGGCGCTTTACCTGCCAATTTTACCAGTAAATTATGTGTAAAAGCGGTAGATTATAATAAAGATGGTGCGCTTGACCTGTTTGTATCCGGCAGGGTAAACCCATGGAATTATCCAAAACCGGTATCGAGTTTGATCCTTCGAAACGACAGCAAAAAAGGCCAGATCAAGTTTACAGATGTTACAACAACAGCAGCTAAAGGCTTAAATAATTTAGGTTTGGTGTGCGATGCATCCTTTACCGATTTTGATAACGATGGCTGGCCCGACCTGGTGATAACCGGCGAATGGATGCCGGTTACATTTATGAAAAATGACCACGGCGTATTTAAAAACGTAACCGCAAGTACAGGCGTTGCCGATAAATTAGGCTGGTGGAATACCATTGCCGGCGGTGATTTTGACCACGACGGAGATATTGATTACATTGTAGGCAACACGGGTTTAAATACTTTTTACAAGGCTACTGAGCAATACCCGGCGTACATCACCGCTAAAGATTTTGACAATAATGATAGTTACGATGCCATCCCGTCGGTATTCCTGAAAGACAGGGACGGGGTGATGAAGGAATTTCCCGCGAATACGCGCGAGGATATGGTGAAGCAGATCATCAGCATGAGGGTTAAATTCCAAAACTTTAAATCGTACGCCGTAGCTACAATGGATAGTGTAATAACACCTGAAATGCGCAAGGGGGCGCTTCGTTTAAAAGTTAATGAGCTTAGATCATGTTACCTGCGGAACGACGGGCACGGGAAATTTACCGTAATACCTTTGCCGATAGAAGCGCAAACGTCGCAACTGGCGGGTATTATCATAGATGATTTTGACGGCGACGGCAACCTTGATGTAGCCCTAAGCGGTAACGACTACGGTACCGAAGTAAGCACCGGCCGCTACGATGCCTTTAACGGGTTGCTGTTAAAGGGTGACGGCAAAGGCGGCTTTAAACCGCTAACCATTATGCAAAGCGGCCTTTACATTCCCGGTGATGGTAAGGCGCTGGTTAAATTGCGCGGCGCTAAAGGTGGCTATCTGCTTGCGGCCAGCCAGTACAAGGGCGCGATGAAGGTGTTTGAACTGAAAAAACCTGTGCGCATAGTTAGCCTGCAGCCTTTAGATATGTTTGCCATCATCAAATATAAAAACGGTAAAACAGCAAAACAGGAGTTTTATAATGGAGGATCTTTCTTGTCACAATCCGGCAGATTTTTTAATATTGATGCTTCAATGGCGTCGGTTACTGTAACCAATAATACAGGCCAAAGCAGGAATATACCTCTAAATTAATTTATAGCCGAAAACTCATGAGAAGCCACAAAGTTTTAATTGCAGCCGTGTTTTGCCTTTTGGCAGTAAGCTGTAAACAAAAGCAAAAAATAGCCCTAAAAAGCGATGCAGATGTACTGCATGAGAATGTAGACCAGCTTACCCAGGTAATTATATACGATGTGTTTAGTCCGCCGGTGGCAAGCCGCATTTATGGTTATACCAGTTTGGCGCAGTACGAGGCTATGCGTTTTCAAAACCCAAAATATAATTCAATAGCAGGGCAGCTGCATGGTTTTAAAGCAATCCCTCAACCTAAGAAAGGGTTGAAGTATAACTTTGCACTTGCCGCTACAAAAGCGTTTTTTACCGTGGCGCATAAGGTGACGTTCTCTGTAGATACGCTAAAAAAATATGAGGACAAAGTATTTGCCATGTACGCCAGCAACCTTGATGACAGCACCTTTGCCCGTTCTGTAGCCTTTGGCGAAAGCGTTGGTAAAGCGGTGTTAGCACGTGCTAAAGCCGATAACTACGCCAAAACACGTGGTAAACCAAGGTTTTTGGGCAGCAGCGATAACGGCAAATGGCACCCAACCGCACCCGATTATTTAGATGGTGTTGAGTTTTGCTGGGGCACAATGGAAACGTTTATGGTGAAATCATCATCGGACTTTACTTTGCCGCCGCCGCCGCCTTTTAGCGAGGACAAAAACAGCGAGTACTTTAAACAGAACCTCGCCGTATACGAGAAAAGCAAAAGCCTTACAAAAGAGGAGATAACCATTGCCACGTTTTGGGATGATAACCCTTTTGTGATACAGCATAACGGGCACATGATGTTCGTAAACAAAAAGATAACGCCCGGTGGCCACTGGATTGGTATCGCAACTATCGCCTGTAAAAAAACAAAGGCTGATGCAGTTAAAACCGCGCAAGCCTATGCTTTAACATCAATCGCTTTGTACGATGCTTTTATTTGCGGTTGGCAGGTTAAATACACTACCGAATACATAAGGCCTGTTACGGTTATTAACGATAAAATTGACCATACCTGGTTGCCGTTACTGCAAACCCCGCCATTTCCGGAATATCCAAGCGGGCACAGCGACATCAGCGGCGCATCGGCAGTAATATTAACGCATTTGTTTGGCGATAACTTTTCTTACATGGATACCAGCGACCTGCGTTACATAGGCATGCAGCGCCATTTCGATTCGTTCCTGAAAGCGGCGGACGAAACATCTATCAGTCGTTTTTACGGTGGTCTTCACTACAAAAATAGCGTAGACCAGGGCGCGGCACAAGGCCGAAAAATTGGCGAATACATTTGGAATAATTTAAAATTACAGAACTAAGAAACGGCATCAGCCACACATCCATGAAAATAAAGCAGACCTTCGTATTTACATCTCTTATATTATCAGGGGTTGCATTACTATCATTTAGCACCATATTAGAGGGTTGCAAAAGTAAACCAGCAGGTGCATACACCCTTACCGGCAATGTAATTGCCGATGGGGAACACCTTGTACAGATCCATTGTACAAAATGCCATGCGCTTGTACCTGCCGATGCACTTACTAAAGACGTTTGGCGCATGCACTCGATGCCATCGATGGCGCATTATTTTGGTATAGGTACCTACGGGCAGTCGTTTTATAAACAAACAAGTAACGAAACTAAAGATACCACTTTAATAACCATTGTGGAGTGGCAGGCAATGGTTGATTATTACCAGAAAATTGCGCCCGATACCTTAGCGGCGGCTAAAAAGCCAAGCCCGTTACTAAATGATTGGGCAGGTTTCACCATGAAAAAATCGGCAGCAAATAATAATGTTGCCTTTACCACCATGGTTGCCGCTAACCCGGCCACCGGTAATATTTACACCAGCGATGTTGTTGCAAATACGCTTACCGAATGGGATAGCCAGTTAAAGGTGAAAGCTGTTACCAGCCTGCCATCGCCGGCAGTGCATGCTAATTTCACCAAAGATGCAACTGGTGCCGACCAAGCCATACTATCGTGCATAGGCCGGATAGACCCGGTAGACTTTGCCAGCGGCAAGATCTACAGCGCGAACCTTACCGGTAAGCTAAGCGCCGAAGAAATTGCTATTGATATGCCAAGGCCGGTGCAAACACTAAGTGTCGATCTGGATAAAGACGGTAAAAATGAATTGATCGTTTTAGGACAGGGTTTCACAAAAGGCGGTGTTTTCCTAATCAAATTAGGCGCTAACGGCAAAGCCCAAAAACAATTCACTATTACCGACAGGCCGGGTGCAGTACAAGCCGTAACGGGGGATTTTAACAAAGATGGTTACCCCGACCTGATGGTATTGTTCGGCAGTGGCGACGAAGGTTTGTCCTTGTTTCTGAATGATAAAAAAGGCGGCTTTAAAAGCAGGGAGCTGTTACATTTCCCGCCGGTATACGGTTCAACAAGCTTCCAATTGGCGGATATTGACCATGACGGTAACCTCGATCTGATCTACACTTGTGGCTACAACTTCCGAGATTCGCGCATCCTAAAGCCTTATCACGGCCTGTACATTTACAAAAATACCGGTGATTATAAATTTAAGCAAACTTGGTTTTACCCTATAAATGGTGCAACTAAAGCCATTGCTGCAGATTTTGATAAGGATGGCGACCTGGATATTGCCACCATAGCCTTTTTTGCTGATATGAAGAATAACCCTGCTGAAGAGTTCATTTACTTTGAGCAGAGCAAGCCTATGGAGTTTAAAGCCCATGCGGTGCCCGTTAGCAAATATGGCCGTTGGATGAACATGGACGTTAGCGACATCAACAAAGATGGCAAGCCAGATATAATTTTAGGCAACTATGCAAGCGGTTTCCTGTTCCAGCCAAACTTAACGCCAACCTGGGACGAGCACCAGCCATTCATTGTATTGCAGAACGAGATGAAGAAATAAAATATAGACTTTAATACTATTGGATGATGCTTATGCTACTCAACAGGGTAGGGTAAGCATCGTTTTTGTTTTAGGTAGGCCGTTATCTTGGTTATATTAGCTGGGTAGATGCCAATATGATGGGTGTGTATCATCACCGATTGATTATCGTTAATGATAGCCTTAGAAGGTATGCTGGCATGTGGCAGGAAATACATTTGGCTTGTAGAACCGATTGGGGCAAGTCGACCACCATTGTTAACAAAACAGGTACCCTTTACCAAAAGATAAAATACTTGGGCAAGGTAATTTTTGCCGAGAACGGAAAAAACATCGAGCGCATATCAGACTAAGGCTACCTGGAGTTTGAACAGAACGGCCGAAAGTTTAAAGCGAAAGATAACGGCCACAGAAAAATCAGCTACGAGTTTGATGGCGCGAGCCCGGTTACCGAGTTAGATCTCTACCAAAAGGAATTTGTAGCCGAGGCCGTAACAAAGATCGTTAAAGCGCGGGATAAACTAAAAAACTAACTATTTTGCCGTTACAATTTTCAGCGTATGGCTTAGCTGTTTAGTGCCGCCCTGCCACCCCTGGTGGCCAGGTACAAGGTATTGCGCGGTAGGAAACTTAGTTTTTACATTTTTAATGGCAACGGGCCAATGGTTAAGGTCAGCATCGCCGGTAAAGCCTTTGGTATCGGCGTCTAAGCTTTTAACCAGGCAGCCGCCAAAAAGCACATTGCCCTGTGGCAACCACACTACAATGTTATCACTCGTATGGCCGGCACCGGGATAATAGGTTTGCAGCTTTACGCCGCCAATATTAAAAGTAGTATCACGGGCAAAGGTGTATTGTGGTAATTCGTTTTTTTCTTTTTTAGCAAGGGCATAGGTTTGTTTACTGGCGTAAGTTTTTGCGCCCTGCTTTTTTAATATGTTAAAGCCGGCCACGCAATCGTCATGAAAATGGGTAGCCACACAAAAGATGATCTTTTTATTAAAACGACGTTTAACGCTATCTACCAGTTCTTGTGTTTGCTCATCGCCCCAGGGTGTATTTACCAGTACAACCCCTTTAGGCGTAACCGCAAGTAAACTATTTGCCGGGAAAGGCTCATCGCTGCCAGGCGGGTAACCATAGGATATGCACACATAATAGTTTTTGGTAAGGTGTTTTATCTCAATTTTTTTAACTGCCTTTTGCGCGAAAGCCCCGGCAGTGAATAACAAACAAATTATTAGCGCATGCAATCTCATCTTACAATTCCTCCAATATATTCAACGTAATTTTATCCAACCCGCTTACTACGATCTGTGCCTTGGTCAAGGTATCTGCCGAGCCGATACCCACCGTTTTCATTCCACCGTTTATGGCAGCTTCTATCCCGGCAACGGCATCCTCAAAAACCACGCAATGGGCAGGGCCAACACCAACTGCTTCGGCACCTTTCAGGAATACTTCGGGATTGGGTTTGGGGATGCTTACGCTGTTGCCGTCTACAATAGCATCAAACAGGTGTGTAAGTTCCAGTTTATTGAGGATGGTAGGCGTATTTTTACTGGCAGAGCCGATGGCTGTTTTTAATCCCGCGTCGCGGCAGGTTTGTACAAACTCGCGGGCGCCGGGCAGGATCTCTGCAGGTGTCATCTTGCCGATCATTTCGGTATACCAGGTGTTTTTTTGTGCCGCTAATTCCTCTTTTTCAGCCTCGGTTTTGTTGGTGATGTCGCCCCAGCCCAGAATCAGGTTGAGCGATGCCATACGGCTTACGCCTTTAAGCTGCTCGTTTTGATGCTCTGTAAAATCAAAGCCCATGGTGTTGGCAAGGCGTTTCCAGGCTTGGTAATGGTATACAGCGGTATCAACAATTACGCCGTCGAGGTCAAAAATGCAGGCTTTGATATTCATAGGGTGTAAAGATATAAGTTGCCTTGTTAATAATCATTATAAATAAATTATCCATATTATTTGGATTAATTATAAATAATGGCGTCTTTTGTAAGGTCAAATGGTTACAACTTTAACAACTCCGCAAACCAATATCTGGGCAGATGTATTTGCCACCGCAAAAGGCGCTGTATATCAAAGCGATGCAGATCGTTGCTGGTATGTTGACTTTGCAGGTAAGGTTGCCAAATTTGATTATCGTTGTTTACTTAAGCTAAAAAAAGCGGTTTACAACGTAAATATCGAAGCGAAACTTTTAGACGCTAAAGACCCGGACGTAGAGATCATCTTCATCTGCGCTTGCGACCACACTTATATTCTCACCCTACTACAGATCATCGCCCTTAAAGAACTACTGGAAGGCAGCTTTGTAATGCTGCAATTGAACAGTATTTTGCAAGATCGCCTGTATCGTATTGCAGTTTAGTAATTTAGACTGAATTCATATTGTTTTTATTTTCTTTCACACGGGTATAAACACCTACTATTGTATATTATTTAAGTAGGCACGCTTGTTGTTTTGCTTAAATAGTTCTAAAATAATAACACCATGAAAGATCTAATCCGTATCAGAAGCCTGATCTCTGCCGATGTAGAGTCACTTTTAAACCAGCAAGTTAAAAAAGAAGCAACATCTTCATCTATATATTTAGCCATGGCATCATGGTGTAACCGTAATGGGTTCGATTACTCGTCTGAGTACTTTTTTAAACAAGCCGAAGAGGAAAGACAACACCAGCTTAAATTTTACAAATACATCCTGGATATGGGCGGTAACGCGATATCACCTGATGTAACCGGCATCAAACAAGAATACAACTCGTTCCGCGAGGTATTTGAAGATGCGCTTGACCAGGAAGTTAGCGTAACCCAATCAATCAAAAATATATACGCACGTTGCTTAAGCGAGCAGGATTACGTAACCAACGAATTTTTGAACTGGTTCCTGAAAGAACAGCGCGAAGAAGAGTACAAAGCCCGCCGTGCCCTTGAGCTATTTGAAGTTATTGGCGAAGAAGGTACCGGTAACTGGGAAATTGACAAGCACGTAGGTAAAATAAAATACGACAGCGAAGCTTAATCCTTATTAAGCAAAAGCTTTAAAACATCCTTTTCCGAGTATTCTTTTAACCAAACGTTACCCGGAGAAAATGTACAGACCGGTGCCCAATCGCACCGGTCTGTACATTCAATACGTATCACTTCTATATCTCCGCTGCTGTGCTTGGCAAACTTTTCGGCAGTTTTGTACATGCTTTTGCCGCCTCGTTTAGCACACTTGCTTCCTGTACATACAAACAGCACTTTATCCGGTACAGTGAATTTTCCCATCGCGCATTTTCTTTATAGATAATTAATTTACAAATATCAGCTTTATTTTTGATAGACGCTATTTTTCGTAGAGACGCGATACTTCGCGTCTCTACGAAAAAATAATCTGTAGAGATGCGATACCTCGCGTCTTTTACGCCTATAAACGTTATTGTTAAATAACCCAAATTTCTATCTTCGCTTCATGCTTAAAAAGTCCTTTGTCTTTTGCCTCTTTGTCTTCGCGCTAACATTCGGTTGTAATAAAACCGAAACGCTTTACAAGGTAGTAGGGGTTAAGGATGGCGATACGGTGGTTTTGCTCTCGCCCGATAACCAAAGCATTACGGTGAGGCTGGCCGAAATAGATTGCCCCGAAAAAAGCCAGGCCTTTGGGCAGGCGGCCAAGCAATTTACATCAGACCTGTGCTTTGGTAAAAAGGTAAAACTGATAGGCAACCAAAAAGACCGTTATGGCCGCACCGTAGCACAGGTAGAACTGGAGAATGGCACCAACGTAAACTACGAAATAGTAAAGCAAGGCTTTGCCTGGCAGTACCGCGCTTATTCCAAAAGCATGGAACTGGCCATGTTGGAAAAGCATGCGCGTGAAGCCCGTCTTGGCCTGTGGCAGGATACCAACCCAACGCCGCCCTGGAATTTCAGGAAAGAAGCTAAAACCAAGCGGGTAGAAAAGAAGGCAACTAAAGCCAAACGACCTTATAAAAAGAGAAAGGCCCATAAAAAGCGCGATACGATAGCGTTTTAAAGTAGCGTAGTAATACGTAACTTGCCTGCAAATACATCAACCCGAATGAAAGTATTTAAGGCCATTCTATCTACCATATTTACACTCGCGCTGATCTGGGCGCTGCAAACCAAATTTGGCGATATCCCGCCACTTGGTGAGTTCCTGAACCCATCTACCGGTTTTTGGCAAAATGCCGAGAGCAAGAACATCATCCCCACAGAAGACCTAAAATTAAAAGGCCTGCAAGGCAAGGTTACCGTTAAGTTTGATGAGAACATGGTGCCCCATATTTTCGCAGAGAACGACCACGATCTTTACTACGTACAAGGTTACCTAACCGCCAAAGCCCGCCTTTGGGAAATGGACATCCAAACCCGTAGCGCGGCAGGCAGGCTCTCAGAAATTGTTGGTGCCAAGGCTTTAGATATAGACCGTTACCATCGCCGTATGGGCATGACCTACGGCGCCGAGCATACCCTGCAAGGGATCTTAAAAGACCCTATAATGAGCCAGGTGATCAACGCCTATAGCAACGGGGTGAACGCATATATCAACCAGCTTAAACCCGGGGGATACCCAATAGAATTTAAGTTATTGAACTATGCGCCCGAGGAATGGAAACCAATTAATTCGGCATACCTGTTAAAGCTGATGAGCGAGACATTGGCAGGCGGTTCCAACGAGTTGGCCATGACTAATGTGCTCAATAAATTCGGCGCGAAAATAACCAACGACTTGTTTCCCGACTACCCAACGCACGAAGACCCCATTATCCCCGCAGGGACAAAATGGGATTTTAAACCATTACCCGTTCCTCAGCCCCCCGCAGCTTTTAAAGCACAAATGCTGGCGAGTATGAAAGATAAGGAAAAGATAGAAGGCATCGGCAGTAATAACTGGGCCGTAAGCGGCAGTAAGACAGCGAGTGGTTACCCGATATTGGCGAATGATCCGCATTTGAATTTAACGCTGCCATCCATTTGGTACCAAATGCAAATGACCGCGCCAGGTGTAAATGTTTACGGCGTAACCCTGCCGGGAGCGCCTTGTGTGGTTATCGGCTACAATCAAAAAGTAAGCTGGGGCGTAACAAATGTAGATGCCGATATTTTAGACTGGTACCAGGTTAAGTTTAAAGATGCCAACCGCACCGAATACTGGTATAACAACAAATGGAACAAAGTTACCCGCAAGATAGAAACCATCAAGATCCTCGGCCAAAAACCATTGATAGATACCGTGTTGTACACCCACCACGGCCCGGTAGTTTATGATAATGCCGATATGGCCAAAAAAGGCCGCATTAATGTGCCGGTGGGCAATGCCCTTCGGTGGATAGCGCATGATGAAAGCGATGAGTTTAAAACCTTTTACCTGCTAAACAGGGCAAGCAACTATGCCGATTATCGCAAAGCATTAACTTACTACACCGCCCCTGCGCAAAACTTTATTTTCGCATCCGCAGATAACGATATTGCCATTACGCCAAGCGGTAAACTGCCGTTGAAATATAAAGACCAGGGCAAATTTATTATGGATGGCGGCGACCCGGCTAACGACTGGCAGGGCTGGATCCCATACGAGCAAAACCCAACGGTGAAGAACCCGCAGCGTGGCTTTGTGAGTTCGGCCAATCAATCGTCTACAGATCAAACCTATCCGTACTATATCAACTGGAAGTTTGAAGGCTACGAGCGCGGTAAACGCATAAACGACCGCCTTGGTGCCATGAGCAAGGCCACGGTGGATAGCATGCGCCTTTTGCAAACGGATGATTACAGCATCCGCGCGCAGGATATTTTGCCAACTATGATTAAATATTTAGACGCATCTAAACTGGATGAAACACAATTGGCCGCGTTGGATACGCTAAAGAAATGGGATAAATATTGTGGAGCCAAATCGGTAGGGGCAAGCATCTTTGGCAAGTGGTGGGTTAAGTTTTACACCTTTACCTGGCGGGATAGTTTCGAGGACAAGAAGATTCTTTTATACTCCCCAACCATGGACAGGACAGAAGCCCTGCTGATGAAAGACCCTAACTCCATCTGGTTTAATAACAAGGCTACGCCGGTAAAAGAAACCGCTACGGATATCATCATGGCATCTTATACCGCTGCTATAAACGAGCTGGTGAAAGAGGAGGGCGGCATTGGCAAAACCTGGCAGTGGGGCAATGTAAAGCAATTTGAAGTGAAGCATTTGGGCAATGTGCCGGGTTTAGGTTCTGGCAATTTTGCCAGCGGCGGCACCGGCTCAACAGTAAACGCGCTGATAGATGGTCACGGCCCGTCGTGGCGGATGGTGGTACAGCTTGGTCCGCAGGTTAAGGGGTATGGCATTATCCCGGGCGGGCAATCGGGCAACCCCGGCAGCTTCTTTTATGATGATATGCTAAAAACCTGGCAAGCCGGTAAGCTGAAAGAACTGCTGTTCTTGCAATCGGCCACCCAAAACTCCAACAGAATAAAAAGAACATTAACCTTAAGCAAATAAGCTATGTTATTCCCGGTTATATTATTACTCTCGTTTATTTGCGGTTACCTGTTCCCTTGGTGGGTAAGCTGCATTATGGCATTCGGTGCGGCCATTATTTTCGGCAAAAGATCAAGCTGGGCTTTCTGGTCAGGTTTCTGCGGCATTGCCTTAGCCTGGATAGCCCTGGCCTTACTTAAAAGTTTCCCTAACGAACATATCCTGGCCATCCGCGTGGCACATGTTTTCCACTTGCCAAACTGGGGTTCGCTGCTTGCTGTTACCGCATTAATTGGTGGTTTGGCAGGAGGAATGTCGGCATTGTCGGGTTGGTTGGTGAAAAGGGCGTTTGAGAAGGGGTAGATATATGCAAACATTAGAAACTGTAACCGATATTTCTTTCCCATTTGATTGGGTTAATTTAACTTCTTTCAGAGAAAGCGATGCTAAAAGAGTAGAGATTTATTTAGCCGATAGCGACAAACCTGTTGCCGGACTGATTATTATGTTTACAACATTGTTCTCTGGTATAGAACATGATATACTTGTTTATAGTAAATCATGGTGGGGTTTTTGCCTTGACACCTGGGATATTCATGCCGACATATACAATTACGATTTAGAGAATAAATCAATAGAAACGCAAGGATACCTGGCCATGTTATGTGAGGCTGAAATTCCCGGCAATTATGAGGGCGTATGTAAAGTAAAAAATTGGGAAATGTTTTTATCGACAATTTTGCCATGTATAACAAATCAAATCGCGCCTTATAGTCCTATTTTCTTTTCTAAGCATCATAATATATTTTTTTATTTTCATCATACAGGTAGTATAGGATTATATTATCGTGATGAAGGGAATGAGATGAATAAGCTATTGAAAATAGCTGAGGCCAAGTATGATGTGATATATAATTAATCACCGCTACAGTGCGCGTACCGCTTGTTTAAGGAAACTATTTGTAGATAAAATGGGCAAACCACAAGTGGGATGCTTAATGTAGCATTTGAGATAATATGAAATTTGTTGACACGATAACTATAGACTGGTACGATAACGTTTTAAAATGTTTTTGTAAAGATGTTAATGGCACAACTTATTATTGTAGTGTAATAGCCCTGGATAAAAATGGAGATCAGAAAATATATCTCTGTGTTGATATAGAGTATTTAAAAGGGCATGAAGAGTTGAAATCCATTATTAAAATGGGTTCTTTTAAGGAAAATTGGAACTTGCTTTCTAAGTTGATCAGATTAAAGAAAATCAATACAATATATCTTCTAAAAGCTAAAAATATCGTTACAGCTGATATTCAGTTGATTCCTTATAAAAATAATGGTTCTGTGCCGGTTAAAGTTTTTTTTGGAGAATACCCCTATGATTTAGAAGAAGCAGGGAAAATGGAAAACTGGTGGAGTTATTTTCCTGAATAAATAATCCCACTGGTCGAAGTTTTCAACTTCGTCCCAAAATGCGTTAAGCTTTCAGCTTAACCAACAAAAAAGCCCCAACCATTATCTGGTCAGGGCTGTTAATCATAAATATTATCCTTCTAATTATAAAGCGCCTAAAGCAGCTTTTAACTCGGTAACTGCAGGTGTTTTATCCGAGCCCCTTGCAAAAATATCTGCGGAAGCAGTAGCCTCGCCATAGTAAGCTTCATTAGCGCTTTTATTGATAGCGAGATTAGAACCATTGATGCTGATACCGGCAAACAAACCTTTGCTACGCGAATAAGAGTAAACCTCGGCCTGTAATTTATAATCGGTGCTGGCAGTACTGCTACGGCCAACGGGACCCGCTGCTGCGGATACATCGCCACCAATGGTGAAGTCGCCGCTTTCTACCTTGGCTAAAACGCCCTTGTTGCGGAACACCAAAACCATATCAACCGATTGTACACCAATTTGGAAACCAACACTGCCGCCGGTAAGGGTGATGAATACCGGGTCGCTCCATTTGCCATTGGCCAGTTTAACCATTGCAACTCCTTGTCCGCGTTTACCGCCAATACCGAAACCAGCGTTGATCAGTTTCGGGATAATGACGATACCCTCGTACTCGGCAATCAGTTCATGCGGGATGCTTTCCTTCATCTTACTAAACTCCTTAATAACCTTGGTAGCGTCGTTGATCTTCGCTACGCCTTTCTCGTCGGCAGGTTTGGCAGATGCCAGTATAAAAAATGCGCTTAACAGTAATGGTAAGCTTAAAAATTTTAATGTTTTCATTGTCGTATTTGTTGTGTATTAATGTTGTTATAACTCCAATTCAGAATAATTGTTGCAGATATTTATACGTAGCCGGTTTATATTTACATTCATCTGCACATTACATATCTGCACATCTGCTTATTCGCCTTATCTTTACCGCAGCATGATCAAGCCCGGACAAGAGCAAATATTCGCGATAAATAACGAGGACCGTTTCACAAAAACGGCCTTGCAGGTATTTCAATACCAGGCAGCGAATTGTGGCGTTTACAAGGCGTTTATTGGTGGTTTAAAGGCGGATCCGGGTGCAGTAAAATCCCTTGAAAATATCCCTTTTTTGCCCGTAGAATTTTTCAAAGCACACAATGTAGTGACCTCGGCACAGCCCGTCGATGTGGTTTTTACCAGCTCTGGCACTACAGGGATGATCACCAGCAGCCACCATGTAGCCGATGTAAGCTGGTATGTGGAAAGCTTTCGCCGGGCATTCCAATTGTTTTATGGCGATATAAAAGATTATACCGTATTGGCCTTACTACCAGCCTATTTGGAGCGTGAAGGCTCATCACTCATCTATATGGCGCAGGATTTGATCACACAGTCGGATAACGCGGATAGCGGTTTTTACCTGTATAATCATGAAGAATTACATGCTAAAATACTACAGCAGAATGCCTTAGGTAAACCAACCTTATTGATAGGTGTGACTTTCGCTTTATTGGATTTTATTGATACCTACAAGGTAGATTTCCCGAAACTTATCGTAATGGAAACCGGGGGCATGAAAGGCCGCCGCAAAGAAATGATCCGCGAGGAACTACATGCGTCGCTTTGCGCAGGTTTTGGTGTAAACGCTATCCATTCCGAGTACGGGATGACGGAACTTTTGTCCCAAGCTTACTCAAAAGGAGGGGGCATCTTCAATTGTCCGCCCTGGATGAAGATCATCACCCGCGACACCAATGACCCTTTTACGTTGGTTGGTACGGGCAAAACAGGCGGTGTAAATATCATCGACCTGGCTAATATCAATTCCTGCTCGTTTATAGCTACGCAGGATCTGGGAAGGGTTTATGAAGATGGTTCTTTCGAGGTATTGGGCCGCTTTGATAACTCAGATATCCGCGGTTGTAATTTGCTGATCGCCTAAATCTTAATTTAAAAAGGGTTATATAAATATTCTTACTTTTGCCCCAATCAAGAACATCAATATCATGATAGATAAATTCTTACGCGACGAACAAGACCCCAAGGCCGTTGAAAAAGTATATAGCCGTTTGGTTGACCTGCTTACTACCAGCGAGGAGATTATATACATAGCAGTGCAGAAAAAGCCCATCGTAAACCTTTTTCCGGATTGTATTGCCATTACCAATAAACGCCTGCTTTTCTTTACCCCGGCAAACCTTGGCCTGTCCATTAAGTTTGTTGATTTTGTATGGAAAGATATCATCGACGTTTATACTAAAGAAGAAATTATAGGCGCGGTGTTTAGTGCTAAAACTACCATCGGCACCGAAATGGGTGTAGATTACCTGCCTAAAGTACAGGCCCGTAAACTTTATCAATACGCCCAGGAACGTAAAGAAGCCGAACGCGAGGCCCGCCGCCTGCGCGAACTGGAAGAAAAACGTGCCGAATCGGGTTCGTTAAACATCGATCACGCATCACAGGTAGCCTTCCAGCCGGTAGCACAACAGTCTGTTGCTGCGCCTACCCCGCAACCAGCACCCATTGCCCCGGTAGAAGAGCCAAAGAAAGACGAACTTACCGAAAAACTGAAAAGACTAAAAACCCTGTTCGAGAGCGGTTTGATCTCTCAGGAAGAATACAACCATAAAAAATTGGAGTTACTGAGCGATTTTTAAGATAGTGATCAGAGGTGAGAGATTAGTTAAAAAGGAACTAATCTCTGGTCACAAATCTCTGACTACAACAATCTGTTATCAAAGCTAAAAGGGTGAGTACTAATAATACTCACCTTTTTTATGTCGGTATGCCAAGGGTTAAGCAGGTAATTGTATTCTTCGGGAACCACAGATGATGGCACCTTCATCATCAGGTACTTGGTTTCTTTGATGAATTGATTGCCCAACGTTTTTAATTCCGCGGGAGACGAAGCGTCCTGCCAGTTGGCGGGTAAGGTTTTTACATCAAGTGTTAGTATGTTATGTTCGGGCACTTCAATTTCGGTAATACAAAAATTATTGGGCAATAAAAGAGGAGGTAGGTGCACCAAAACTTCCAGCACTGCCAAAGCGCGTGATGATGCCAGGTAAACCATGGATTTTCCCTCGCTGTTCCAGCGACCGCCGTATAGCCGCGCGCCGGTACCATTCAGGTCTTTAATGTAATTGCAGTTAGCAATACGGTATAGTATCATTAGGCAAAAACGCCGTGCTCTATGCGGCCAAGTTCTTTAAAAACCATATCAAAACCTGCAGATGTATCTAAAAAAGTAACAGGGGCCTCGCCGTTAAATATCAAGCCCGGGGTTTTCATCCAAAGCTTAAATTTATCTATCGAGCCAAAAACTTCTTCGCCGCGGGTGTATAGGCGTACAAGTTCAACGGCCTTTTCAGCATACTCTGTTTTAATGATGGCATCATCCTCGTAACGTTGCAGCGTGCGCTCTGAAATGTGCAGTATGCCGGCTAACTCCTGGATGTTAAGGGATATCTTTTTGGCTAACGCGAGCAGGGCTTTTTTAGGAAAGCCCTGGCGCGCCAGTTTAACGATGTCAAAATCTGATGAGGTGGTTGCAGTTTTTGCGCCTCCTAACAAATTATAAAACGGGGCTGATGATACCTGGGGAATGTACATTGCCATAGGTTCATTAACCTCGTTTTTTGCAGTATGTTTTATTTTGTACGACATTTATACAAATATAACTACCAAATGTCTAAATTCAAAATTATTCTACAACAATTAAAAAATAATTCTTCTTCCCTTTTTGTGCTACTAAGTATTTGTTATTGATGAGTTTATCGCTTGCGTAAACATCATCGGCCGTATTCACTTTTTCTTTGTTGATAGCTACACCGCCACCCTGTATCATTTTGTTGGCCTCGCCTTTTGATGGGAATACAGTAGTTTTTACAGCCAGCAGATCAGATACATTTATACCTGCTTCCAATTCGCTTTTAGCTATGGTAAAGTTTGATACCCCGCTAAATATGGCTAAAAGCTCTTCATCGTTTAGTTCGCTCAAAAACTCGATGCCGGTATTGCCAAACAAAAACTCTGTCGATTTAATAGCTTTCTCAAAACCTGCTTCGCCATGCACGCGAAGAGTGATGTCTTTAGCTAAAGCCTTTTGCAAAACGCGGGTATGTGGCGCTGCGTCATGCTCAGTTTCCATGGCCTCAATAATATCACGCTCAAATAAGGTGAAGATGCGTATATACGCTTTTGCGTCAACATCTGTAGTGTTTAGCCAAAACTGGTAAAACTGGTATGGCGATGTACGTGCAGGGTCAAGCCAAACCGCGCCGCTTTCTGTTTTGCCAAATTTGGTGCCATCTGCCTTTTTAATCAACTGAGTGGTTAAGGCAAAAGCCTCGCCTTGGTCCTTACGGCGGATCAACTCTGTGCCCGTAACAATGTTACCCCACTGATCGCTGCCACCCATTTGTAGTACGCAGTTGTTATGCTTCCACAGATAATAAAAATCGTAGCCCTGTACCAACTGGTAAGTAAACTCGGTGAACGACATGCCGGTATCGCCCTCCAGGCGTTTCTTAACCGAATCCTTAGCCATCATATAATTAACGGTAAGATGCTTACCCACATCGCGGATAAAATCCAGGAAGGTGAAGTTCTTAAACCAGTCGTAATTATTAACCATTTGGGCACTGTTGTCGCCACTGTTAAAATCAAGGAATTTCTCTAATTGCGCCTGTACCGATTTTAGATTGTAGTTCAGCACATCCTCGCTCAGTAAATTACGCTCGGCCGATTTGCCCGATGGGTCGCCCACCATGCCGGTAGCACCGCCAACTAAAGCATAAGGCTTATGGCCCGCGCGTTGGAAGTGGATCAGCGTCATGATCTGGGTAAGGTGGCCCACATGCAGCGAATCGGCAGTGGGGTCAAAACCTATATATCCCGAAGCCATACCTTTATTCAATACTTCTTCGGTGCCGGGCATAATATCGTGCAACATGCCTCTCCAGCGTAATTCTTCAACAAAATTCATATTATAAATGTGCAAATGTGCGAATGTGCAAATATGCAAATTAACAGGCATGTGGCAACTGATAAATTGAACATCTACATATTCGCACATCTGCATATTTGCACATCCTAACTCCTGTTAAAACAGAGTTATCAAACCGTCATTATATTATAATATCTGTAGTTGGGCTTTACGCTTTAGGCCTATTTTTGTATTTTGTTCAAATACATCAGACCTACAAGCGCCCTCTATGAATTTTTTATCGCATTATTATTTTGACCGGGATACCACCAACTGCTACTTTACCTTAGGTACTGTGCTGCCCGATCTTTTGAAAAATGCCGATAAATCCATTATACTGCACCCCGAAAAACTGGTACATGCCGATCCGAAAGTTAATGCCATAATTGAGGGCTGGAACAAGCACTTACTGGTTGACAAATACTTTCACTCAGCCGATTTTTTCCTTACCCATTCGCATGTGCTTAAAAATTTGCTGGCCCCTGTTATAACCGAATCGCCGGTTAAACCCTTCTTTTTGGGACATATCGCTATAGAATTGATCCTGGATAACCTGCTCATCACCACCAACGAAATTACGGTAAGTTATTTTTATGACCATTTGGATAATTGCGAAGATGATGTTATCCGCAAGTTTTTGGTTTTTGCCGGGATGGATAACCCCGATGTATTCTTTAAATTTCATACCGAATTTAAGCGTAGCCGTTACCTTAATACCTATGTTAATATAGAGCAGATTACTTATGCCCTAAAACGAATTTGCATGCGTGTGTGGCGTAACCCTTTTACACCACAGCAAGAGGCCGACATGACCACTATACTGTTAGATTACCGCCTTGGATTGATAGATAGCTTTATGAGCATCTATAATGAGATAGGGGACAAGCTAAATTCGCCGGAGGGATAAACCTTTATAAAGCCCGAGTTTGGAGTCTTATCTCTCAACTAATTAACGCACTTAGCTCATATCTGCGCCCAAGTCTTCACAAAAACTTAAACTTTTTAATAAAAGTGCTTAAAACTCAATAATTAACACTAAAAATATTTTTATCTGTAAAAAATATATCCGTACCTTTGCAATCCCAATTAAGTGTTGGGAAAAAGGAGTAAAATTTATTAATGGCAAAAAAACAAGAAGCAGAAAAAGAATTAAAAGCTAAGGAAGCTGAACTGGGTACAGTTACGGCAACCGCAGAAAAAGAAACAATTGAATCAGAAGCTGATTCAATATCAATCGAAGAGATAAAATCTCAAATTGCAGCTGCACCTACACCAGATCAAGATTTTGACTGGGATGCAGATGACAAAAAATTTGGTAACTACAGCGATAGCGACCGCGAGCAATTAGAAAAACTTTACGACGGAACATTCAGTTCTATCACTAAAGGCGAAATTATCTCGGGTATTGTTGTAAATATCAACAACAAAGATGTGGTATTAAACATCGGATTTAAATCTGACGGTTTGGTATCTGTTTCTGAGTTCCGTGATACACCAGACCTTAAGGTTGGTGATAGCGTTGAAGTATTTGTAGAATCACAGGAAGATGCTAACGGTCAGTTAGTATTGTCTCGTAAACGTGCAAAAACTCAAAAATCATGGGAGCGCATTAATTCGGCACTGGATAATGATGAGATCATCACCGGTTTTGTTAAGAGCAGGACTAAAGGTGGTTTAATTGTGGATATAATGGGCGTTGAAGCCTTTTTACCAGGTTCACAAATTGATATCAAACCTATCAGGGATTATGATATCTATGTGGGCAAAACAATGGAATTTAAAGTTGTTAAGATAAACCACGAGTTTAAAAACGTTGTGGTATCGCACAAAGTGCTTATCGAAGACGATTTGGAAAACCAAAAAACTGAGATCGTGGCCAAACTTGAAAAAGGCCAGGTATTGGAAGGTACCGTTAAAAACATTACCGACTTTGGTGTATTTATTGACCTTGGTGGTGTTGACGGTTTACTACACATTACAGATATATCTTGGGGCCGTATCGAGCATCCGAGAGAAGTTCTTGCATTGGATCAGAAGATCAACGTTGTTGTTCTTGATTTTGATGACGAGAAAAAACGTATCGCTTTAGGTTTAAAACAACTTACCCCACACCCTTGGCAGTCGCTTAATACCGATTTAGTTATTGGTTCAAAGGTTAAAGGTAGAATTGTAACTGTTGCTGATTACGGCGCGTTCTTAGAAATTATCCCGGGTGTTGAAGGTTTGATCCACGTGTCAGAAATGTCATGGTCTCAAAACTTACGTAACCCTCAGGAATTCCTTAAAGTTGGCGACGAAGTTGAAGCACAGGTATTAACCTTAGACCGAGACGAACGTAAAATGAGCTTAGGTATCAAACAATTGACTCCTGACCCATGGCAAAACGCTGGCGAGAAATACGCCATTAGCACTAAACACATCGCTACAGTAAAAAACATGACTAACTTTGGTGTGTTTGTTGAACTGGAAGATGGTATTGACGGTTTGATCCACATCTCTGACCTATCATGGTCTAAAAAAGTAAACCACCCTAACGAATTTACTAAGGTTGGCGAAAAATTAGACGTTATAGTTCTTGAGCTTGACATCGAAAATCGTAAATTGAGCTTAGGCCACAAACAGCTTGAAGAAAACCCTTGGGATACTTTTGAAACTATCTTCACTATCGATTCGATCCATGAAGGTACTGTTATTAAAGTAACTGATAAAGGTGCTATCGTAGCTTTACCTTACGGTGTTGAAGGCTTCTGCCCAACAAAACACCTTGTAAGAGAAGACGGTAAATCTGTAAAAGCTGAAGAAACCGCTGAATTTAAAATCATCGAGTTCAACAAAGAGAATAAACGTATCGTTATTTCACACTCACGTATATGGGAAGAAGCTCGTACTGATGCCCGTGTTCAGGAATTCGAAAACCGTAAAAAAGAAGCAAAATCTGCTAACAACGCGGTTAAGAAAGTGAAAGAATCAGTAGAGAAATCAACTTTAGGTGACCTTAGCGTACTTGCTCAGTTAAAAGAGCAAATGGAAGGTGCAGAAAGCAAAGCGGCTAAAAAAGCCCCTGTTGCTCCTGCTGTTAAAAAAGCAGAACCGGAAGCTGAAGCTCCTGCTGCTGAAGAAACCAAAGAAGTTTAATCTTTTAAAGTTTATATACGAAAGCCTTCCGATTTATCGGGAGGCTTTTTTTGTGGATAGCTTTGTATTTGCGTTTTGATTTTCAAGTAATATTTATTGGCTATTCCACAAATCAGCAAAAAAAATTACCTTTGCCCAAATCCACCCTTACGATGCAAAACTTAACGCTGCTCGACGGTCAAAAATTCCAAATCACTATTCAGCGTTTATGTCGTCAATTGATCGAAAATCACAACGATTTTTCAGGCTCTGTTTTAATTGGCATACAGCCACGCGGCATATACCTGGCTAAGCGCGTAGCCGACGAATTAAGAAAGATTTTACCGGACAGTAAAATAGAACAGGGCGACCTGGACATAACCTTTTACCGCGACGATTTTCGCCGCCAGGGTTCGCCGCTGGTGCCCAACCAAACCAAGATCGATTTTATAATCGAAGGCAAAAAGGTAATTATGATGGACGACGTTCTGTGGACAGGCCGCACCATCCGCGCCGCTATGGATGCCATGCAGGCATTTGGCAGGCCGGAGAAAGTGGAGCTGCTGGCACTGGTCGACAGAAGATACTCTCGACACATCCCGGTTTCTGCAGATTATGTCGGCATCGAGGTGGATTCCATAGCATCACAAAAAGTAGTAGTAAGCTGGAAGGAAACCGACGGCGAGGACAGGATTGTGTTGGTATCGGAGGCGAAGTGATTTTAGATTTACGATTTCAGATTTGAAGTCAACTTTTATACAGAAAAAGCAAATTCGATTCCGATAGCTATCGGGACGACATTCGAAATAAAAATATGGCTCTTAGCACACGTCACCTATTAGGAATTAAAGATTTGAACCTCTCGGATATCGAACTGATATTTGAAACCGCCGATAATTTTAAAACGGTGCTGAACAGGCCGATCAAGAAAGTGCCTTCGCTGCGCGATGTTACTATCGCTAACATCTTCTTCGAGAACTCGACACGTACTCGCCTTTCTTTTGAACTGGCTGAAAAAAGGCTTTCTGCCGATGTGGTGAATTTTTCTGCATCTTCCTCATCAGTTAGCAAGGGCGAAACCCTGATAGATACTGTAAATAACATACTGGCCATGAAAGTGGATATGGTTGTAATGCGCCACCCTTACGCGGGTGCGGGCATCTTCCTGTCTAAACATGTAAAGGCCCAGATCGTAAATGCCGGTGATGGCGCTCATGAGCACCCTACACAGGCCCTGCTTGATGCCTTCTCTATCCGCGAACGTTATGGTGATGTAGCCGGTAAAAAAGTAGTGATAGTAGGGGATATCCTGCACTCGCGCGTGGCGCTGTCAAACATCCTTTGCCTTAAACAATTGGGTGCCGAGGTGATGGTTTGCGGCCCTACCACGCTGATCCCCAAATACATTGGCTCATTAGGCGTTAAGGTTGAGCACAACTTGATTAAAGCATTAAACTGGTGCGATGTAGCCAACATGCTGCGCATCCAGCTGGAGCGCCAGGATATAAAATATTTTCCGAGCCTGCGCGAATACACCATGATGTTTGGCCTAAACAAACAGATATTGGACAGCCTTGATAAAGAGATAACCGTAATGCACCCCGGCCCTATAAACCGCGGCGTTGAAATTACCAGTGATGTAGCCGATAGCAAGCAATCAATCATCCTCGACCAGGTGGAGAACGGCGTAGCCATCCGTATGGCAGTACTGTATTTATTGGCAGGGCAAACGCCATAATCTGTTTTTGTCATCCTGTGAGCGATAGCCAAGGATTTAATCTACAACCTACAAGTAGGCGACATGGCGATGATTAGATGCTTCTCTATCGCTCAGCAAATTTTTACCTTGTAAATGTTATTACTAATTAGGGCAAACCTATCTAATTCTTTAATATTCTCTCCGCTACTTGCAGCCCACTCGTCAAAGCCGCTTCAACAGTGCCCATGGCCGTGCCATCGTAAAGATATTCCCCGGTGAAAAAGATGGTGTCTTCAACAGGTCTATTTAATACCTTGCGTGCTTCGGGCGCATCAACGGTATCATAAGCGTAAGAGCCGCGGGTAAAAGGGTCTGCCGTCCAGTTCATGATGCGGTAGGCGACCAACTTGTTTTTCAATTCTTCAAAATCTATCTTAAAAATATTAGCTAACGATCGCAGGCCTTGTTCCAATACCTCGGTATCGGGCGTGTTGATCTTATCTGCCGCCGCGGGGCCGCCTATCCAGCCGGTTAGTACGGTGGAGTGGTCGGGTACCTGTGTCCACCAGGTTGGGATCTCTTCATCGCTGAACAGGTAGCCCATTTTACCAACGTTTTTACCCGCCATCTGTTGCGTTTTTGCATCTATCCAAAAAGCGTTATCAAACTCAAACAAAAGTTTTATGACCGAGCCAAAGCCCATTTGCTGTATGGCATTGCTATATTTAGGTATCGGCGGGTTAAAGGTTATTGCGCCGCTTTCACCCTCGGCGGCTTTTAGCACACCCAAAGGCATCGCTATCAATAATTGACCGGCTTCGTAAACAGAACCATCTTTTGTAATTGCTTTAACGCTGCCATTTTTCCATTCGATTGTCTTAACCACAGCATTCAGGTAAATTTGCCCGCTTTTGCTTTTGCATTCGTTGCTTAAATAATTTATCATGCTGCAATAACCACCCTTAAGCCTGTGCTGGGCATCTATTTCTTCATGTTCCCATTCCTTGCGCAGGGCAAAGGCACTGGCATCGCGTGGGTCGGCAGTGTCATAACCGGATACATACGCGCATACCGAGCTGCGTAGCTCCTCATATTTATCCCCCGGGAATTCTTCATTCAAAAAATCCCAGATATTGGTATCTTCTTTAAGTGCGTCGAGGCGTTTAATGAGCAGGTCCCAGTCTTTGATCACCATGCTATTCTCCTCGAAATCCCCATTTTGATACCGCCACATTTCGGCATTGGCACTATGGTATTCAATTCCCGCTTCTTTTAATAAATTGATGGTAGTGGGCAGGTCGCCGTGTACAAACTCGGCACCCAGTTCGGTGTTCTTAAAAAACAATTCGTCGCTTAACGTATGGATGCGGCCGCCTGTACGGTTACGCGCTTCCAACACCGTCACTTGCTTGCCTGCGCTGCTAAGGGTACGCGCAGCCATTAAACCGGCGGCCCCAGCCCCAATAATTAAAATGTTGTTTTTCATATACGATAGGTAACGCAATGTAAAAGTATTGGGTGGAAGATGCAAGAGAGCGTTTTGCTCAAGGCGATTTACTCATCCCACTACGCTTCGCTGGCGACCCTCTCTGCTTTGCAAAGAGGGTGACGGGAAAAGGAATAATATTCTAACCCTCTTCCGCTTGCGGAGAGAGGGTGGTCGACCGTAGTAATGACCGGGGTGAGTAAACTTCCTCGTGTAATTTCTATACCTACTTATCCATGTTTCTGCTATTTTAGCGAAACTATTATCGGCAAACATTTTACCCCATAGAGCATGAAACAATATTTTAAGGTTGACGAGTGGAAAATCATCGAAGAAGGGTTCGACCCATCATATAACAAGGTTGCTGAAAGCGTTTTTAGCCTGGGCAACGGACGCATGGGGCAGCGTGCCAATTTTGAGGAAGCCTACAGCGGCGAAACCTTGCAGGGAAACTATGTTGCCGGTGTTTACTATCCCGATAAAACCCGCGTGGGGTGGTGGAAGAACGGTTACCCCGAATACTTTGCCAAGGTTTTGAATGCTGCCAACTGGATAGGGATAGATGTTTGGATAGGCGACGAACAACTCGACCTGGCCAAATGGGAGGTGATCGATTTTATGCGCGAGCTGAATATGCGCGAAGGGTATTTGCAGCGTAACACGCTGGTGAAAAGTCCCAAGGGTAAAGAAATAAGGATAGAGAGTACCCGCTTTTGCAGCATTGTAGATGATGAGGCCGGGGCTATCTCTTATACGGTAACTGCTATTAATTTTACAGGCGATATCAAACTCACCCCGTTTATCGATGGCGATATTATCAATGCAGATTCCAACTATGGCGAGAAGTTTTGGGAAGAGGTTAAGAAAGACGTTGGCGACGATACCGGTTTTGTGCAATTAAGAACTAAAAAGACCGGCTTCGAGGTGGCAACCGCCATGAAAGTATTACTTAATCGGGGTGGTAAGCCTGAAGAGTTTTCATCAAAACCTATCCAAAAAGAAAAGTATATAGGAGCCGAAATAACTGTAAATGCAGTATCAGGGCAGCCGCTTACGCTTTACAAGTATGTAGTAAACCTTTCCTCACAAAATTATAAAGCCGAAGAACTTGCTGATAAAGCAATTGCCCAGGTAACCCGGATCAGCCAAAAATACTTTGCTGTTATGCTGCTGGAGCAAGCAAATGCCTGGGTCGAAAAATGGAAACACAACGATATTATTATAGAAGGCGATGCCGCCGCGCAGCAGGGCATCCGCTTCAACATATTCCAGCTTAACCAAACTTATACCGGTGAGGACGACCGCCTTAATATTGGCCCCAAAGGGTTTACCGGTGAAAAGTACGGCGGTTCTACCTATTGGGATACCGAGGCGTATTGTGTGCCATTCTATTTAGCGACTGCCGAGCAGAAAGTAGCACGCAACCTGCTGTTATATCGCTATAAGCAACTGGGAAAGGCTATAGACAATGCCAAACTATTAGGCTTTAAAGATGGCGCGGCGCTCTACCCCATGGTTACTATGGACGGCACCGAATGCCATAACGAGTGGGAGATAACCTTTGAGGAGATCCACCGTAATGGGGCAATTGCTTTTGCCATTTTTAATTATGTACGATATACGGGCGACGAAGCCTACCTCACCGATTATGGTTTAGAGGTTTTGATCGCTATTTCCCGCTTTTGGGCGCAGCGGATTACCTGGTCGGCCGAAAGGCAGCAGTACGTAATGCTGGGCGTAACCGGGCCAAACGAGTACGAGAATAACGTTAACAATAACTGGTACACCAGCACCATCGCGGTGTGGTGTTTAAAATATACCATCGAGGCTATTGGCAAGGCAAAAGAAGTTAATCAGGCTAAATACAAAGATTTGGTTACTAAAATAACTTTCCGCGAGGAGCAGGAATGCGAGAAATTCGCGGACATCATTTGCAAAATGTATTTCGGGCATGATGATAAGCTTGGCATTTTCTTGCAGCAGGACGGCTATCTCGACAAAGAACAAATCCTGGTAAAAGACCTGCCCGCTTCCGAGCAGCCGCTTGTTAAAAAATGGAGCTGGGACAGGATCCTGCGCTCCATATATATTAAGCAGGCAGATGTATTGCAGGGGCTGTATTTCTTCGAGGATAATTACGATATCGATACCATCCGCCGCAACTATGATTTTTACGAACCGAGGACGGTGCACGAGTCGTCGCTGTCGCCATGCGTACACGCCATATTAGCCGCTAAGCTGGGCGATATTGACCGGGCTTATCAGTTTTACCTCCGCACTTCAAGGTTGGATATAGATGACTATAATGATGATACCGACGATGGCTGCCACATCACATCCATGGCAGGCACCTGGATGGCCGTAGTAGAAGGCTTTGGCGGGATGCGTGTTAAGGATGGTGTGTTATCATTCAATCCGTTATTGCCGCATCAATGGCAGGCGTTCTCTTTCCAGGTTGGGTTTAGGGGCGCATTGCTGAATGTAAGGGTAAGTGGAGATGGGGTAACGGTTAAAAACTTGTCCGATAAAGAGATTGTAATAAAGATCTACGGAAGCGATACGCTTATTAAATCAAATTCAGAAAAACTAACGCCCGTTCAAGTGTCCACGCTTGAATGAAAGATGATTTAAGCATCCACGCTCACGAAAACACGGCAGCGTGGATGCTGCCAAAGCAACTAAAGTCAAGCGTGAACGCTTGACTTGGCGATAAGATTATTGTATAGATAAATCAAACACGGTCAACTAAATGCCCAACCATAAATTAATTATATATCAGTTGCTGCCGCGATTGTTCGGCAATAAAAATACCACCAATAAGTTTTACGGCTCTATAGAAGAGAATGGCGTTGGCAAGCTAAAAAATATTACCGATAAAGCCTTAGTAGAGATCAAAGCGATGGGTTTTAGTCACGTTTGGTATACGGGTGTTATCGAACATGCCACCATGACGGATTATTCCGCCCATGGGATCAAAACAGACGATCCGGATGTGGTTAAAGGTCGTGCGGGGTCGCCCTATGCCATCAAAGATTACTATGATATCGCTACCGACCTTGCAGATGATATAGAGTTCCGCATCTCGGAATTTAAAGAATTGGTTGGTCGTTCGCATAAAAATGGATTAAAGGTTATTATCGACTTTGTGCCCAACCATGTTGCCCGTACCTATGCCTCGGATGTAAAGCCCGATGGCGTGCACGATTTTGGCGAGCATGATGACACCAGCCTGCACTTTGCACCCGATAACGACTATTACTATATCCCCGGTCAGCCGTTTGTAGTGCCGGGCGGTTATAATCCCGGTGGTGATGAATTTACTTCGCCTTTAAAAGATGGCAAATTTGATGAGTTCCCGGCGAAAGCCACGGGGAATGATGTTTTCAACCCCGCGCCCTCCATAAACGATTGGTTCGAAACCATCAAACTAAACTATGGGGTTTACTACCTTGATGGTAAAAGATCCTATTTCGACCATATCCCGCCGCTGTGGCATAAAATGCTGCATATTTTAACGTACTGGGCAGATATGGGCGTGGATGGGTTCCGTTGCGATATGATAGAGATGGTGCCCGTAGACTTTTGGGCATGGCTTATCCCTAAATTGAAAGAAAAATTCCCCGGGCTGGTATGCATCGGCGAAGCATACGATAAAACCCAGTACAAAAACTATATCCACAATGGTGGTTTCGATTACCTATATGATAAGGTAGGGCTATACGATGCCGTCCGCCGATTAACCTGCGCCGAGCCGGGCGCATCAACCTGGGAAATAAACGCCGTATGGAACGACCATTGCCGCGGAATTGACGAGCATATGCTCCGCTTTATGGAAAACCACGATGAGCAGCGAATCGCCAGTCGTGATTTTGCAGGCGACGCCGGTTATGGCATTCCTGGCATGATCGTGAGCGCTACTTTAGCAACCGGCCCGGTCATGATCTACAATGGGCAGGAGGTAGGCGAACCTGCTGTAGGTGCTATGGGTTTTAGCAGCGATGACGGCCGCACCACTATTTTTGATTACTGGGGAGTGCCTGCGCACCAGGAATGGATGAACAACGGCGCTTTTGATGGCGCAAACCTCACATCGGCACAAAAGGAACTGCGAGGATTTTATAGCAAGTTATTGAATGTGGTAAAAGATAGCGACGCATTAAGCAGCGGCGAGTTTTACGAACTGATGATAGCCAACGAGCACCAGCCCGGTTTTGATACCATGCTGTATATTTATCTGCGCTATACAGCCACCCAAAAAGTACTGGTAATTGCCAACTTTAACCGTACCGAACGTGCCATTAATATCCAAATCCCTATGGAATTGCTTACACAACTTGGCTTGAGCGGCGGGGCAAGTTTTACAGATCTGTTAAGCGGGAACACCTTTTTTACAGATGATATCAATACAGGTATCCCCGTTATAGTAGGGGCGAGCAGTGGTTTATTGCTAAATTTGTAATTCTTCTTTAAAATCTCGCAAGGGCAGCACTTTGGCGTAATTATGGCTTGAAATTTCAGGAAATAATCGTTTATTAGCTGTTAACAAAATTAATTAGCTGATACATTAATCTTGCTTTACAGGGCTTTGCCGGTAAGGCCTATTGAAATGAATTGAATATGGCAGAAAATGTACCTGACCCAAACCCGGAACTGATAACGGCGAAATTGCTGCAGGTGGAGGATTTGATAGAAGAGGATGAAGAATTTCACCACTTAAATAACCCCGCCGATGGTATAAAGCCCATTGTTAAAAAATACCTGGGCATCCCCAACCACGCCGAACAAGCCGGCAATAAAATATTTTTTACAGATGGAGATGCCAAGGTAGAGGTTACCATAGTAACCAGCGAGATTATCCGCGTACGCCTGGCGCCCCACAGCGTTTTCCTGGAAGAGTTTTCTTATGCGGTACCCGAGTTGCCTCAAAAAGCAGTCGAGTTTACTTTACTGGAGAACGAGCACGAATTTAGGGTATCAACCCCATCTGTAAACTGCCACATCCGTAAGCAGGATTTCTTTATCTCGTTTTCGGATAAGAACGACCATGTGACCAGCGCCGATGCGGTGCCAATGCACTGGGAAGAGAACACCCAGTTTGGCGGTTACTACGTGTTTTGTACCAAAACCTGCGAGCAGGACGAAAGCTTTTTCGGCCTTGGCGATAAGGCCACCGAGTTTAACCTGCGCGGAAAACGCTTAAAAAACTGGAACACCGATGCTTATTCGTTCGGTTTTAACCAGGATCCGCTTTACCGCTCTATCCCGTTCTACATCAGCGTGAGCGATAATATTGCCCACGGAATTTTCTTCGACAATACCTTTAAAGCACACTTCGACTTTGGTGCCGAAGATACTACCAAAACCAGCTTTTGGGCTGATGGCGGCGAGCTACAATACTACTACATCCACGGCCCGCACATGATGGACGTGGTGAAAAACTACCACCTGCTAACCGGTACACACCCAATGCCGCCACTTTGGGCTTTGGGTTATCACCAATGCCGCTGGAGCTACTATCCCGAAAATAAAGTAAGGGTGATAGCAAATGGTTTCCGCCAGAACAGGATCCCTTGCGATGGGATTTATTTGGATATCGACTACATGGACGGCTACCGCTGTTTTACATGGAGCCCCAAATACTTCCCTAACCCTAAAAAAATGATAGCCGACCTGGCTGCCAACGGGTTTAAAACTGTTGTGATTATTGATCCGGGTATCCGTGTTGATGATAATTACTCGGTGTTTAAAGAAGGTAAAGAGAACAAATATTTCTGTCGCCGTTGCGACGATTACTTTATGGAAGGCCACGTTTGGCCGGGCCGTTGCCAGTTTCCTGATTTCACCAACCCCGAGGTACGTGCCTGGTGGGGCGGTTTGTTCGACGAATTGGTTGAAGTAGGCGTTGCCGGTGTTTGGAATGATATGAATGAGCCTGCAGTATTTGGCTCGGGCACCTTCCCGGATGATGTACGTCACCAATACGATGGTTACCGCGGGTCGCACCGTAAGGCACACAACGTCTATGGTATGCAAATGGTACGCGCCACTTACGAAGGTTTGCGCAAGCAAATGAAAAATAAGCGCCCGTTCACCATTACCCGCGCGGGCTACTCGGGCGTGCAACGCTATTCATCCGTTTGGACGGGCGATAACGTAGCATCATGGGAGCATTTAAAATTGGGTAACATCCAGCTGCAAAGGCTGTCGGTATCTGGTATCTCTTTCTGCGGAACGGACATTGGCGGTTTTAGCGGCGAGCCGGATGGCGAATTGTTTACCCGCTGGATCCAGATGGGTACCTTCTCGCCGTTTATGCGTGCACACTCTGCAGGTGATACCAAAGAGCGTGAGCCATGGAGCTTTGGCGAACCGTTCACCTCCATTAACCGTAAATTTATAGAGCTGCGCTATAAGCTATTACCATACTTATACTCGGCGTTTTGGGAGCACCACCGCTATGGTTTCCCTATATTAAGGCCCATGGTTATGCAGGAGCAGGAAGTTGCTTCGAATCACTTCCGCCAGGACGAATTTACTTATGGCGACAAGATCCTGATTTGCCCGGTATTGGAGCCGGGCCAGAAAAGTCGCAATGTATACTTGCCAAAAGGCAAATGGTACGATTTCTGGAGCCTGGAAATGGTTGATGGCGGCCGCGAGGTGAACGTATCAACGCCACTTGACATTATACCGATCTTCGTTAAAGCAGGTTCGGTGATCCCGGAATATCCTGTAATGCAATACACCGGAGAAAAGGAAATTGAGGAAGTAAAACTGAATATCTACTACAGCGATTACGAAGTGAATTCGTTCCTGTTTGAAGATTACGGCGAAACTTTTGCTTATGAGCAGGATATTTACCTCGAGAAAAAATTTGTGGTGAAAGGTGACGCTGATAAACTAACCATCAAACAAAGCATGGAAGGTTTATACACTCCACGTTATGAGGGCTACCATATTAAACTGAATGGCCTGCCGTTTAAGCCATCAAAAATTGTGGCCGATGGCAAAGAGATTCCAACTATTAATTATAATTCTGATAAAACCTACGAGTTTAAGTTTAGCAAGAACTTTAAACAAATAGAGATCTTTAAATAGGTCTTTTAAATATTTAACCACAAACAACACTAAGTTTTTTGCACAAAGGTCAAAAGGATTTTCCTTTAACCAATGTTCAAGCTTTGTGTGCTTTGTGGTTTTTCTTTGTGTTCTCTGTGGTTTAAAAACTCAAATATTTCTTTAATAATAAACATCTGCTACTATTGTCTGTTCAATAATTATATATTTGATACATCAGGAGCATGCATCCTGTAAACCAACTAACCTACGCGCAACGTCGCTACCGTAACTATGGCAAAGCAAACAATTAAACCCGATGCTGAACAAACAGAGCATGCACCTATAAAGGCAAAAAAAGAAACT
The DNA here is from genome assembly GCF_034345625.1 of Mucilaginibacter sp. 5C4. NCBI lineage: Bacteria > Pseudomonadati > Bacteroidota > Sphingobacteriia > Sphingobacteriales > Sphingobacteriaceae > Mucilaginibacter > Mucilaginibacter sp. 5C4. The sequence goes on from NZ_CP133775.1 coordinate 1,671,536, forward strand.
AAGCCTAAAGCCTTTACCAAAGAAACTACGTCGAAGACAGAAGAGATAAAGGTTCCTAAAAAGTCGGCTGTTGCCAAAACTACTGCCACCGTTAAAAAATCAAAACCACTTGAGATCATCGAGAACAACGAACTGAAAGCGGTTGAAGCCTACAGCCGTTTTACTGACTTTGATATCGACCTGTTTAAATCGGGCAAGCACTTTAAGCTGTACGAGAAATTTGGTTCGCACGTGGTGGAGCATAAGGGCGTTGTGGGTACTTACTTTGCCGTGTGGGCGCCAAACGCGCAGTACGTAGCAGTAATAGGTAACTTTAACGGCTGGAACAAAGGTTCGCACTCGCTGAATTACCGTTGGGATGCATCAGGCATCTGGGAAGGTTTTATCCCAAACATCGGCGTTGGCGAAACCTATAAATATTACATCAAATCATCAACAGGGGAAGACCTGGAAAAAAGCGACCCGTTTGCCCTACGCTGGGAATTGCCCCCGCGTACCGCATCCATTGTTGCCGATACTTTTTACGAATGGAAAGACCAGGACTGGATGGCTAACCGCTACCAGTACACTGCTTTAGATAAACCATACTCGGTTTACGAAATGCACCTGGGCTCATGGGCACGCAGCCCCGAAAGTCCTGAAGAGTTTTTGAGCTATCGCCAACTGGCAGATACCTTGGTGCCTTACGTTAAGGAAATGGGCTTTACGCATGTAGAATTTATGCCTTTGATGGAGCATCCGTACTACCCAAGCTGGGGCTACCAGATCACCGGTTTTTTCGCGGCATCGTGCCGTTATGGTACACCGCAGGATCTGATGTTTCTGATAGAGAAATTCCACGAAGCCGGAATAGGCGTGATACTGGATTGGGTGCCTTCGCACTTCCCCGGCGATGCGCACGGCCTTTACAATTTTGATGGTACGCACCTTTACGAACACGCCGATCTGAAGAAAGGCTTCCACCCGGATTGGAAATCATACATATTTAACTACGGGCGTAATGAAGTTCGCGCATTTTTAATAAGCAACGCCCTATTTTGGCTGGAGCGATACCATATAGATGGTTTGCGTGTGGATGCCGTAGCATCTATGCTTTACCTGGATTACTCGCGTAACCACGGCGAATGGGACCCCAACGAATTTGGTGGTAACGAGAACCTGGAGGCGATATCATTCCTGAAAGAATTTAACGCGACGGTTTACAGCAACTTCCCCGATGTGCAAACAATCGCGGAGGAATCTACTTCTTTTACAGGTGTTAGTCGCCCGGTTTATACCGGCGGGCTTGGCTTTGGGATGAAGTGGATGATGGGCTGGATGCACGATACACTGGATTATTTTACGCACGATCCTATCCACCGCAAATACCACCAAAACCAGCTAACATTTAGTATGGTGTATGCCTTTACCGAGAACTTTATGCTACCATTTTCGCACGATGAGGTGGTTTATGGCAAAGGATCTATGCTGAACAAAATGCCTGGCGACGACTGGCAGAAGTTTGCTAACCTGCGTTTGTTATATAGTTTTATGTACACCCATCCCGGCACCAAGCTGTTATTTATGGGCAGCGAGTTTGGACAGGTTGCCGAATGGAATTATCAAAAATCGTTAGACTGGCACTTGCTGGAGCATGCCAGCCATAACGGCATCAAAGAAGCCGTTAAAGCCATTAACAACCTTTATAAAAGCGAACCTGCACTGTATGAGAAAGCGTTCGACTGGAACGGTTTTGAGTGGATAGACGCCGGTAACATGGATGATTCTGTGATTGTGTACATGCGTAAAGGTGTTGACAGGGATAACGACCTGGTGATCGTACTGAACATGACCCCGGTTGTGCATTATGATTACCGCATAGGCGTACCGGCAGCAGGCCAATGGCAGGAAGTATTCAATTCAGATGCCGAAAGATTCTGGGGTACGGGTTTGATCAACTTCGACCCGATAACTACCGAAGAAAAATACTGGCACGGAAAAGATAATTCGATCATAGTAAAAACGCCACCATTGGGTGCCGCTATATTTAAACGCGTTACCGCGCCTGCATCAACCGAAACAAAAAAATCTAAAAAGCTTAAATAATATGGCTGGTAAGTTTTTTTATTTATATCTGATAGGGGGCACCGTTGCCCTTGCCTTATTGGTCTACAGCATCATAGCCGCTTACCCGGATTTTAACCGCGGCGGCGCTTTTTTTTATGTGATCCCAACCCTTTTGCTTTATTACATGGCCTATAAAACATGGCATGTAAAGAATGACGGGGAGTTGATGTAGGCCTAAATCTAAAATAAATTGGGTCATCCTGAGCTTGTCTAAGGGCGCGCGAGGGGTTCTTGAATAGTGCTTCGACAAGCTCAGCATGACATGTTGATATTTAATACCTTTGCACCATGTACGGTTTACCAGCTACCGAAAATCATACTATCCGAAGTTACCCCTTAGTAACTATTGATGGCGGCAAACCCACCATGATAGGGGTGCACGAGGCTAACGGCGTCGACGTGACCATAGAGGATGCTTTCCTGCTTCCGCACCCTAGTTTTGCTTTATGGAAAAACAGACAGTATTAATAACCGGCGCTAATAAAGGTATTGGCTTGGAAACCGCTCGCCAACTGGCAAACGCAGGCTTAGGCTGCCGCGATAAGCAACGTGGCGACGAAGCTGTGTCGCAACTGCACAGCGAAGGCTTAAGTAATGTTGAATTAGTTGTAATTGACGTTGTAAGCGATGAGTCGGTACAGCAGGCATATGATGAGTTGGCTAAAAAGATAAACCATTTAGATGTGCTGATCAACAACGCGGGTATCCCCGGTAGCATCCCTCAGCCAGTATTGGAAACTCCTATAGAAACCTTTAAAGAAGTATATGAGGTTAATGTGATTGGTGTTGCCCGTGTAACAAAGGCATTTGTGCCATTGATGCAAAACGCACCAAACCCAAGGATTGTGAATGTTAACTCAGACCTTGGTTCTCTTGGCCTACACACTGATAAGACCTGGAGGCATTATGATGGTAAAACCGCGGCTTACGGCCCATCAAAAAGCGCATTGAATGGTTATACTATCGCGTTAGCTTATGAGTTGAAAAAACTTAGGGTAAACGCTGTAAACCCGGGTTACACCAAAACAGATTTTAACAATAACCAGGGTTACAAAACGGTTGAGATTGATGCAATACCAATCGTGAAATACGCTATGATCGACAAGGATGGCCCAACAGGTGGCTACTTTAGTGATTATGGGGTTACGCCTTGGTAATTCACCAATAGTCATTGCCAAGTTGCTACGCTCCTCAATGACGCAAAAGGGTTATTCCTCCTCCAAAATCCTCTTAGTCTCTGCCAGTTGGTCCATTTCCTCCTTAGGCAAAACAGGAAACTGCGGTTTCATATCTTTTAAGGTTTGCGCAACGATGGTTGAAATAGCTACCCGTGTAAACCATTTCTTATCGGCCGGTACCACATACCATAGGTTATCGTCGGTGCTGGTTTCTTTGATGGCTGTTTCGTAGGCATTCATATAATCGTCCCATAAGGCGCGCTCCTTAACATCGCCGGATGCAAACTTCCAGTTCTTTTCCGGGTCTTCAATGCGTTTCAGGAAGCGCTTCTTTTGCTCGTCTTTAGATAGATGCAGAAAGAACTTGATGATCACCGTCCCATTTTCGCTTTGGTGTTTTTCAAAATCGCGGATGCTTTGGTAGCGTTGGTCCCAGAATTTTTGGCCGATGTCTTTTACTTTGGTGATGCCGGGGATATGCTCTTTCAGGATATACTCGGGGTGTACCTTAGTAACCAGTACATTCTCGTAATGCGAACGGTTATGGATGCCAATGCTGCCACGCTCGGGCAGGGCCTTGTAATGTCGCCATAAAAAATCGTGCTCATAATCTTCGGATGTTGGCTGCTTAAAGCTATAAACCCGGCAACCCTGCGGGTTCAGTCCCGTCATAGTGTGCGCTATCGCGCTATCCTTCCCTGCCGCATCCATCGCCTGGAAGATAATGAGCAGGGATTTACTATTAGCCGCATAAAGCTCGTTTTGTAGCTTAGCGATTTTTTCGATCAGGTCGGCCAGTAATTCTTCCGAGTTATCCTTTTCATAACCGGCGGTGTCATCGGTATCAAAATCTTTTAATTTAAAGTTTTTGGTATTGGTTATTTTAAAACGATTGATAATGTCTTTCATATATAGGTAATAAGTTTGAAAGAGGGGAGAATGTTTGAACCAGTATGAACCTTTAAAACCAAACCCTCAAAACATTTATTTTGAGGGTTTGGTAAGCACGATTTTTGATCTTTAACTTACCAGATCCGTACTCTTTCGTTTTCGGCTTTATAGTTTTTATCGCCGGGCTGAATGTTAAAAGCCTTGTAAAAAGGAGCAAAATTCATCAACGGGCCGTTTACCCGCCACATAGCCGGTGAATGCGGATTAGTGTTTACGTAGGTGCGCAGAAAAGCATCCCTTGTTTTCACGCGCCAGATCCTGGCTATTGATAAAAAGAAGCGCTGATCGGGCGTAAAGCCATCTATCTTGTCATCGCTTTTACCTTGTTTAGTCATTTTAAACGCATCATAAGCGATGGCTACTCCGCCATTGTCTGCCGTATTTTCTCCTAATGTTAACGGCCCTTTAATATGTACCGTATCCAAAACGGTGAACGAACTATACAGGTTAGAAAGCTGCATTGTTTTTTCTTTAAACTTGCGTAAGTCTTCTTTAGTCCACCAGTTTTTTACGTTGCCGTCTTTATCATACTGGGCACCCTGATCGTCAAAAGCGTGGGTCATCTCATGGCCGATCACCATGCCGATACCACCGTAATTGATAGCGTCGTCTGCCGAGAAGTCAAAATAAGGATATTGCAGGATACCCGCGGGGAACACAATTTCGTTAACAGGAGGGTTATAATATGCTGTTACTGTAGATGGTGTTGTTCCCCATTCTGTTTTATCAACCGGCTTGTTCAACTTTGCCAGTTCAAACTGAAAATCATTTTTGTTAAGCGATAGGGTATTTTCAAAAAATTTAGTCCTGCTGACCTGTACCTTGTCGTAATTGCGCCACTTATCCGGGTAACCTATCTTCTTCGTAAAAGTATACAACTTCTCTTTAGCCTTTTGCTTTGTACTGTCGCTCATCCAGTCTAACTGGTTTATCCTGTTCTCAAATGCTTTTTGTAAATTGTTGACCAATGCCAGTACGCGCTTTTTGGCATCTTCATTAAAATATCGCTTTACATACAGTTGGCCCAAAGCTTGCCCCAACATATTATCTACGTTTGCCGTCATAATCTGCCTGCGGGACTTTTGCGTATCCTCTCCTGACAAAACCTTGTTGAAGGTGAACGAGGCATCAACAAACGGCTGGTTAAGCCTGTCAGCGTAGTTTTGTAGTGTAGCGGCTTTTAAATAAGCTTTCCAGCTTGCAATACTAACAACTCTCAGCATTGCATTTAGCTTGTCATAATAAGTGGGCTGGGCCATATCGATCGAATCTGTGGCCGCTCCTAAATTGCCAAGTAACGTCTTCCAGTTTATATTAGCCTGCTTTTTGCCTATAGCAGCAACTGCTACCTTGTTGAAATTCGCGTTAACATCTCTTAATTCTACATTAGTTTTACTACTATAGGCCAATTGTTTTTCAATACCATAAGTGATATCTGCATTTTTGGTTGCCACAACGCGCGTGCTTCCTGTCAACTGAAATAAAGTGCTGATGTAAGTTTTATAGGCCTTTTGAACTTGTAGTGTTGCCGAATCGGTTTTGAAGTAGTAGCCCTTTTCCGGCAAGCCGATACCGCCCTGGTACACATGGGCAATATTGATGGAGCTGTTTTTATTATCGGGAGATATGCCGAAGTTGATCACAGACCGGTTGCCCGACGCCATCTCAATGGCTACAAATTTAAGCAACGCCGGTACACTATTTATTGCGTCAATGCGCGCCAATATAGCTTTAACAGGCTCGTATCCCCTACGGTCAATGGTTGCCATATCCATACCCGAAGCGTAAAAATCTCCTACCTTTTGGTCGATGCTACCTGTTGTATTTTTAGCTTTTGAAACACTATCCAGGATGTTTTGCAGTAAAAGTTTTTGCGGAATATTCAGAAATGAGTAAGAACCCACACCCGCCTGGTCGTTAGCTATCTTCACGGTGTCATACCAGCGTGCGTTAACGTATCTAAAGAAATTGTCGCCCGGCTTAATAGCGGGATCCAAACCTGCTACATCTACAAACGTTTTGTGCTGGGCAATAGCATGGTGGCCTACGCTAAAAAGCGCTAACATTAAACACAGCGTAAATAATTTTTTCATAAATAAGATTTGTTTAAAGGTAATAAATGTAGATGATGTCTCAAATACTAGCCTCATAATCCGCATAGCAATTCTTATAAGCAAAGAAGCCCTCCAAACAATTAGTTGGGAGGGCTTTTAAATATTAGGGTTTAGATAAACTTATAGTTTGCCAATTTCCTGAACAAGATCGATCAGTTTGTTTGAGTAACCCCACTCGTTATCGTACCAGGATACAACCTTAACAAATTTATCGTTAAGTGCGATACCTGCTTTTGCATCAAAAATTGATGTGCGTGCATCACCTTTAAAGTCTTCAGATACAACTTCATCTTCGGTATAACCTAAAATGCCTTTAAGTTCGCCTTCTGATGCTTCTTTCATTGCAGCTTTAATGTCTTCGTAAGTAGCAGAAGTTTTTAAACGTACAACTAAGTCAACTACAGAAACATCAGCAACCGGGACACGGAACGACATACCTGTTAATTTACCTTTTAACTGAGGTAAAACTAAACCAACCGCTTTAGCAGCACCTGTTGATGAAGGGATAATGTTCTGGTAAGCACCACGGCCGCCTCTCCAGTCTTTGTGCGATGGGCCATCAACTGTTTTTTGAGTAGCTGTAACCGCGTGTACAGTAGTCATCAAACCTTCTTCGATACCAAATTTATCATCTAACACTTTAGCGATAGGCGCTAAACAGTTGGTAGTACATGATGCGTTTGACACGATAGTTTGATCTGCTTTTAAAAGCTTATGGTTTACACCCATTACAAATGTAGGGGTATCATCCTTTGCAGGTGCGCTCATAACCACTTTTTTAGCGCCGGCATCAATATGTTTTTGTGCAGTATCTATGGTTAAAAATAAACCTGTAGACTCGATAATAACTTCTGCACCTACTTCATTCCATTTAAGGTTTGCAGGGTCTTTTTCGGCAGTTACACGGATGGTTTTTCCGTTTACTACCAAATGGCCGCCTTCTACAGCGATAGTGCCTTTGAACTGGCCGTGGGTTGAGTCGTATTTCAACATGTAAGCCATGTAATCAGGCTCAACTAAATCGTTAATACCTACAACTTCAACATCTGGTCTTTCAATTGCGGCCCTAAAAGCTAAGCGACCGATACGGCCGAAGCCGTTGATTCCTATTTTCATGATTTTTAATTTTTATTAGAATAATACGTCAATAAATGGTTTATGGGTTCTTTTATAATATCCGTTATCGTTATCCCGGTACCCTCGGCAGCCTCATACAGGTAATCCTGAAAGTTGGCTGCTACCGATCCCGCAAAATGTACAGAAGCTCCCGGGTGCTGTTTGTTCAGAGGTACCAGGTAAGTTTGTATCAGTTTGCTAAAGCCTGTAGTGATAACGTTTTTTATGTAAGGGTCTTGTTTATTCTCCAGGAAAAAATCGCTGAACGAGCTCAGGAACAAAGCCGGCTGTTTTTGGCGATATACTTTTTCAAGCAGAGTTTTACGGTCGGCATCATACTTCTGCACAAACTTTTTGCGGATGTTTGCCGGCAAAGTTTCGTTCATAAAACCTTTTATGAGCTGCCTGCCCAACCAGTTGCCCGATCCTTCGTCGGCCAGTATATAACCTAAGCCGTAATTGTTTGGTTTTACCTTTTTGCCATCGTACCAGGCGGCGTTGCTTCCGCTTGCGCAAATGCTTACAATACCCGGGACGTTACGGCAGCAGGCAATGGCCGCGGCCTCAATATCGTGCCCAACGGTAATTTTAGCAAACTTAAAAAATGCTGCGAAGGCGTTATATACCACCTGTTTTAGTTCATCTGATGATGCGCCTGCACCAAAAAAATAGATCCGTTTTATTTCTTCTGCGTGGTGTATAAGGTTTATGTTTTTGTTGAAGAGCTGAACGATGTATTTTTCGTCGTTAAAATAGGGGTTAATAGCGGCGGTATTGAACGAGGCAACCGTCCTTCCCTTGTAGGCTAATCGCCAGCCGGCATTGTTAGATCCACTATAAACAACTGCAATCATTAAATTGATAATATATCTGCCATCAGCATCAGGTCGTCTTCTAACTTAAACTGATGCTGGGTTAAGGCCTCCTCAAGGCTTGTTAATTTTATGTGGTTGGCTTCAAGTCCAACCATCATTTGTGTCGAGCCATCTATCATGGCGTTAACAGCTGCAAAGCCTAAACGGCTGCCCAAAATACGGTCAAATGCTGATGGGCTTCCGCCACGTTGCAAGTGGCCTAATATAGTAACTTTTATATCGTAAAACTTGATTTGTTTTCTAACAACTTCGGCAAGGTCATAAGCACCGCCGCTCTTATCTCCCTCAGCTACAATTACAATGCTTGATGATTTTTTATTGTACTGACCAGCCTTCAAATTCTCTATCAGCATATCAATAGCGGTATCACGTTCGGGCAATAAAATAGCTTCTGCACCACAAGAAATGCCTGCACGCAGGGCAATAGCGCCCGAGTCGCGGCCCATTACTTCTATAAAAAACAAACGGTCGTGCGCATCAGCCGTATCGCGGATCTTATCAATAGCCTCAATAACGGTATTAGTAGCGGTATCAAACCCCAAGGTATAGGTAGATCCGTAAAGGTCATTGTCAATTGTGCCCGGTACGCCAATAACGGCTATGTCCGGATATTTTTTAGAAAAACGTAGCGCGCCGGTAAAAGTACCATCGCCACCAATTACCACAATACCATCAATACCGTTAGCTTTTAGGTTTTGGTAGGCAAGTTCCATACCCTCATCAGTGCGAAAGGGTAGGCAACGTGCAGTTTTAAGTATAGTACCACCAAGGTTTAAGATATTACTTACCGACCGGGTATTCATATCGTACATGTTATTTTCGATAAGCCCCTGGTATCCCTGGCGGATCCCTGCAACCTGCAGGCCATTATATATAGCGGTACGTACAACAGCCCTTATACACGGGTTCATGCCTGGTGCATCGCCGCCCGAAGTAAGAACTGCTATCTTTGAAATTTTTTGCATTATTTACTTAGGTAAATTTGTAGGTGCGAATATAGTGTGTCAAATTTACACCATTAAATTTATTTATTTATTTTTACATTAAAAATTAAGCAATATATTTAAGCACAATTAACCTAAATACATTTTCCCCTTGGAAGTAAAGTTACCTACATTTAACTCGGTTTTTTCTATAGACTGTGTCATATTTGGTTTTGAAGCTGGTGAGCTTAAAATATTACTTATAGAACGTAACGAGGAACCGTTTAAGGATTGGCTCGCCCTGCCCGGATATATTGTTGAGCAAGATGAGAGTATAGACGACGCTGCCGAACGGATTCTGTACGAGCTTACCGGCCTGCGCGACCTGCATATGCAGCAGTTTCATACTTTTGGCGAAGTTAACCGGCACCCGCAAGGCCGCGTAATTACCGTGGCGTACTATGCGCTGATCCGTATTAACGGGCAAAAAGAAGTTAAGCCGGTTACCCAGTACGCTAAAACCGCATTTTGGCATCCGGTGAACGAATTGCCTAAACTGGCGTTTGACCATAGCGAGATCTTTGAAACAGGTTTTAACAAAATTCGCCGCAGGTTAAATTACCAGCCTATTGCGTTTGAGTTATTACCCGAGAAATTTACCCTTACCCAACTGCAATCGCTTTACGAAGCAGTGCTGAATAAAAAGCTTGACAAGCGTAACTTCCGCAAAAAAATGCTGAGTTACGGCTTTTTGAAGGAGCTGGACGAGAAGCAGAAAGGTGTATCGTACCGTGCCGCCAAACTCTATAAATTCGATCGCCGCAAGTACACAAAGATCTTCCAGAATGATCTGAATCTTGATAAATAGGAGGGGAGAGAGTCAAGAGGTCAAGAATCAGTAATCAAGACAGGAGGAACTAAGAGGTCAAGAATCAGGAATTAAGATTGAAATAAAAATATAGTACATGAAAAAGCCGCATCGATATCGATGCGGCTTTTGTTTTATCTTAACTCTTCAGTCTTGACTCTTGATTCTTATAACCTTACAACTGGCTTGGTGCCAAATCTAAGTGGTATTTAACCAGGTTATCTATAGGCGAGCGGATGATGTTACCAACCGTCATGCCGTTTTCGGTACAAACTTCTTCCAACACGTTGCGGAAGTTGTAACCAACAGAACCTATACAGTTAAACGTGTATTTTTGATAATCGGGATAATGCGTAACCAGGTTTTTAAAGAAATCCTCGAAAGAGGTACGTACCAGGTTGCGCGAGTATTCGATGTTTACAATGTTATCATAAACAAATTTGCTAAAGCTTGCGCAAAAACGGTTTGCACGTGGTTGTGTGTAAACAATTTCGTTGATATCATCGGGTGTAAGCTTAAAGGTTTCCCAAAAGTTTTTACGCACAGCCTCGGGCATATAACCGCGCAGGTAATCAACCAGTAGTTTTTTACCAATATGGCAACCGCTGCCTTCATCACCAAGGATGTATGCGCCCGAGTCGATGTTGTTGATTACTTCTTTACCATCGTAAAGGCAGGTATTTGTACCTGTGCCTAAAATAGCGGCAAAGCCCTCGTTGTTGCCAAGCAAAGCGCGGGCAGCAGCAAGCAGATCGTGGCCAATATTAACTTTAGATTTTGTAAAAACTGCCGACATGGCATCCTCTACGATCTTTCGCATCTCGGGGGTAGAACAGCCTGCGCCGTAATAATTCACCTCGGTAATGTTGTCTTTCTCAAGATCGGTAGGCAGGCTCTCGTTCAACGATTGAATGATGTACTCAGTGCCCGAAAAATAAGGGTTGTAACCCTCGGTGTTAAAATACACCTTTTTACCTTCTTCGGTAACCAAACACCAGTTTGTTTTGGTGGAGCCACCGTCAGCAATTATGATCATAAAATAAGTTTTAGAAAAAAAATTAGGTTAAAAATATGATTAACTTATTGTAAAAAAAACACTTCCTAACTTTAAAAAGTAAAATCGTTGTAAAGCCAGGGTTAATTCTGTGTGTATGTGCACAATACTTAACTTTTTTACCAAAAAATAAATTTTGGCAAAAGGCCTTATTAATAAGTTAAATCATAAAAAAATACTTGTCAGTTTTACATATAAAGCACTGTGTTAATTGTACAACGCCGGTTTATAATTGAATGCAATTATATGTAATATTTTGACAAAAAATAATGGGTGGTGTTTTTTGTGACGATAAAAAATTTTATTACTGATGTTTTGTTACCCCCTGTTTTAAACGAAAGGTTTGCACCCGTTTGATTTTGAGCCTGCAATAAATATGATTGGGTAATATTTACCGATGCCTAAATACTATTGTTATGCATTACATTGTTTATGTAAGCGCGGCTGTAAACCATTTACAACCAAACAGTTGAAAGATCTTTTAAAAGAAAGCCGGGATAATAATATCCGGGTGGGCATAACCGGCTTGCTGCTTTATAACGATGGTGCATTTATGCAGGTTTTAGAAGGATATGAAGACCCTGTTAAATAAATTTACCACAAAATAGAGATAGATAAACGGCATACCTGCGTAATCAAAACTGCCGAGGAGCCTATGAAAAGGCGCATTTTACCGATTGGGTGATGGCTTTTGATGCCGTTTCGGGTACCGATCTCGCAAAAGTTAAGGAATTTATAAGCCCGCATAACATCAGTTTTGACCCTAACGACCGCCGCAAACCCATAGTTATGCTGAAAGCTTTTTTTGAAAGCTGCAAACCATAGCCGCCGATTTGAATTTAGCTATTGCCTTTTCCAACCATTTTTAGCATATTTGCACCGCGAAAAAAACGCGATGGTCCCATAGCTCAGCTGGATAGAGCAACAGATTTCTAATCTGTAGGTCATAGGTTCGAATCCTATTGGGATCACCTCTTGGGACAACACAGGATTTCTGGTCGTTGTCCCATTTTTTTTCCTCTTAAATTTCTGTTTATCAGGTAAATAAAACTAAATATCTCTCTTGTTTTCGCTGTTCGAACTTTCAAATCCTCATATGTGAACTTTTCGGGGTATATCAGAGTATGGTAAAACATTGCAAACCATAATTAAGGATCTTGCTGATTGGGTAGAAAACACCGGCAGATAATTATAGCAGACTTGTAAAATAAAGCTTTGGTGTAATTTACGCTTTAAACAGCAATCTGCAGGTCGTTCAAATAGGGTAGCACAAAAAGCGTGTGGTCAAAGGCGCGGAAGTGGGTGATGAGGTGGCTGCGGTCGTCAAAAAAAACTTCCACGTAAAAACTATTTAGGTTGTATAGTTTAATGTAATGATGATCGTTAAGGCGGTCGGCCAAAAAAGTGCCATTTAAAACAGCTTCTGTTTTTTCGTAGTATTTTAAAGCGTTAAAATCATTTGAGGTCATAATGGCAAAATATTTTATAGTCCGTTCATGATCAGGGTAATACAAAACCCGTGCCCCGTTTATAAATAAACAATAGCGTTTTTGAATAGTTATGAACATATGGAGAATTATCAGATAGCAGTAACCAGGGATACCGAAACGCACCAGTTTGAAGTAGGGGAGTATCCGCACTACGATGACGGACATTGTAAATACCGTGTATTTGAAAATGGCGTTTATGTAGCCAGTTTTGAACCAGATAAACATCACCTTTTACACATCTGCCAAAACCCCGGCCATATTGCCGAAGACATACTCCATTTGTTGGCGGATAAGATCGAGGATTATCATTCTAAGGGTTTGCGGGAAGATATTTAACTGTTATTATTACCCCTCTCCGGCAGTATCTCATCCGGTAATTCATCAGGGCTTTCCTTTGGTATCTCCGGCGTTTTAGGGTCTTCAGGTTGTTGTATTTCGGGTTGAGGTTTTGGGGTAGGCATTTCCTCAGGTTCGTTGGGGATGGTTTGATGTTTTTTGCTCATGTGTAATTAACATACCCGCCAAAAGGTTTGTTTGGATTCACCTCGCCATGCTTCTTCAAATTACTTACTTTTGGGTGTGCCTGTCAAAAAGAAAACTACGTCGCCTGTTAAACGGAAAACCACTAACAGGAAAAAGAAAGCCAAAGCCCCGTCGCGCTTAAAATACTACCTAATAGCGCTTGTATTTGCATTGCTTTTATCGCCGTTTTATTATGGCTATGTCATCAAAACGGCATCCTATACCTGGCGGTGGGTAAGGGACATTGGCCAGGATCCTAACTATCGTACCTACAAAAGTTTCGGCATCAAAATCCCGTCTAATTACGAGATTCACGGGATAGACGTATCGTACGCTCAGGGCAAAATTAACTGGCCAAAGGTGGTTGCAATGGAAGAGGATGGCGTACGCATCCGCTTCGCGTTCATCAAAGCTACGGAAGGCTTGCTTACGGTCGACCAATACTTTAAACGTAACTGGAAAGAGGCTAAAAATGCAGGCATCGCCTGCGGCGCTTACCATTTCTTTCGCCCTAAAAAGAGTGGTTTATGGCAGGGAAGGTTTTTTGTCCAAAATTCATCCATAGAAAGCGGCGGTCTACCACCCGTTGCCGATGTGGAGCGGCTGGACGGCAAAACACCCGCCGCCATGCGAAAGGAACTGCGCGATTTTCTGCTTTACGTAGAGAATAAAACTGGTGAAACCCCCATTATTTATACAGGCATTAGCTTTTACCGCGATTACCTGGCGGGATATTTTGACGATTACCCTTTGTGGATAGCCCATTACAATCAAGATAAATTAAACGTTAGCGCACGCACCAACTGGAAGTTTTGGCAACACTCGGAAACAGGCCACGTGAACGGCATAGGCCACACGGTAGATTTTGACGTTTTTAAGGGAGATACCCTCGCGTTTAAACGCTTTATATCGGGCGCTAGCCGTTAATTGACTTGCGTACCACGGGCGCTACTTTGGTGCCCAGCAGTTAAATGGCTTTTAATATTTTATGGTGGGGGGTGTGCCCGGTAACCAGTTGCGCCAAAAAACGGGTGTTGCCAAAAAGCTCATATTGCCCCATTATTTTATCTATAGTTTCCTGTGCATCGCCAACAATTAAAGGGCCATCGGTGCGCAGGTATTCAAACTGGTCGGTAGTCACGGGCGACCAGCCCCTGTCGCGGCCAACACGGTTCATCAGGGCCTCGTATGATGGGTAGAAGGCATCCCTGGCTTCCTGATTAGTATCGCCGGCCAAAAACTGGGACGAGATACCCACCTGTAGCTTAGCCACATCATGCCCCGCCTTCTCTGCCGACTCGCAATACAGCTCTACAAACGGCACAAAATGTTTTGGGGCGCTGCCAAGTATGGCAATCATTAGTGGTAAGCCCAACCTACCCGCGCGTATGGCCGATTTTGGTGTGCCGCCAACGCTATCCAAATGGGGAGCTGTTCCTGCAATGTCCTCGGGTAAATGCCCTGGTCGCTTATCGGCGCGCGGAATTTACCTTTCCAGGTAAGATTTACAGTTTTGTTGATCTGCATCAGCTGGTCAAGCTTTTCTTCAAACAGCTCATCGTAATCATTTAGGTCATACCCAAACAAAGGGAACGATTCGACGAAAGAGCCACAGCCTGCGATCATTTCTGCCCGCCCGCCGCATACGAGGTCGGCAGAACTTAGTACCGTTACCGAACTGGAGAGGCGGATGTTTTTAGTGATAGCCCCTGCTGCCGCGATAAAAATTTTGGGCTATGAGATGACAAAATCGGGGCGGTGGTACTAGCCAAAGGCAAAAACATCCAGGCCAACCTCGTAGGCCAGTTTAACCTCGTCCAGTAATTGCTGTACCCGTTTATATGCAGCGCGGTCGTTACCCGCAACGGCTGCCGGGTAAACTTCTCCAAAAGTGCTGATTTTTATAGGTGCAAATAGGCTAAAAATCTAATAAAATTGTGTCAGCCATAAGTTATGTTAAGCTAACCTAAAGGTTACCACGCCGTTTAGCGAAGATAAAGTCTGCTCACGCATAGAGAATAGATTAAGCTTTATTAAACATAATTATTGTAACATCGTATAACGGAGCAGAGGCTTTTTTTATATGACCCGGAGATTCATCTTGCTTTTCGTTTTTGTTTTAGTGATGCCTTGCCTGTGCTTTGGCCAACTATCCGAGATCAGGCAACTGCAACAGCAATTAAAGCATCCTAAAGATAGCTTGGATTACCTGCGTAAATTAAATAAAATAGGTTTGCTTATCCACCTCAAAAATGCCGACAGTAGTTTTTATTACGGTATACAAGGCAACGCTTTAGCCGATAGGTTGAACGCGCCGAAAGAGAAAGCCCATGCCATGTCTAACATTGCCACGGGGCTTCTCCTAAAGGGCTTATACAGCCAGTCGTTACAATACTTTGGCAAGGCATACAATATTTACCAGGCAAATAATAACAAGCCCGAGATTGCCCAAGGGCTGATGAACCAGGCCATTACCTACAGTTTTATTGGCGATAGTGCAAAGGCTATCCGGTTTGCCACCATGGCTAATAATTTTACCCGCAAATATCTGATGCGCGATTCCGCCGCCAGTACGCTTATGGCAAATTACGTGGAGCTGAACAGCGGCCTTGCTAAAGATTCTGTTGCGTGGTATTTGAGCGGAGCTGAGAAAATAGCTATAAAATTTAATGATCAGCGTACACTGGTATTTATAGGGCAGATACGTGCCAACCGTTTTATTGATGCCAAGCAACCAGCCATGGCTTTACCCATTATTATGCGGTCACTGGCCATTACGCGCGCTAATAATTGGGATTACCACGAGATGGAAAGCCTGAATAACCTTGGGAGTTATTACCTGGCTGTAAACAAAACAGATAGCGCCCTTGCCGCTTACCGGGTGATCTACAAAAAGGCTAAGGCCAATAACTACGTTTACTGGAAAATTGATGTTTTAAAGGATATTAGCAAATGTTATAAATTAAAAAATGATAAAGCCGGCGAGTATGCTACAGCACAGCTGCTGATCGTCGCGCTTGAGCAGGATAACACCGCCAATAATAGTTTTTTGGGCGATTACATCCAATACAACCAAACACAGGAAGAACTGAAGAAGCTGGGCTTATCTGAAGAGCTAAATCATAAAAAGATAGTATGGCTTTTTGTGGCCTGTGGCGCGGGCAGTTTAGTGATCCTATTGCTGATCCTTTTTTATTGGAAAGTTACTGCTCAGGCCAAAAAGCTAAGCGAGCAAAATTTAACTATTACTGGGCAAAACGACGCGTTAAAAGAGTCGGATGTTTTTAAGGGCAGGTTGTTATCTATGCTGGCGCATGATTTTCGGTCGCCGCTTAATTCAACCATATCTATGGTGCAGTTGCTGAGGGATCATGAAGCGATGGAGTCCGAAGAACTGGCCGGTTTATATAGGCTTATTGAGACGGATATTAACGAGGTGCTTTTAACCTTCGATAACATATTGCAGTGGACCCACAAGCAGCTAACCGGCTACACCCTGCAACCGGTTAAGGTCAATCTGAAGGAGAGTATAAACGAGGCATTCAGCTTTTTTCACGAACAGGCAAATGCCAGGCAGATCACCATCGTAAACGAGATAGATGCCACACTCGCACCACTTACCGACCAGGAGATCATCCGTTTTATCGACCGCAACCTGTTACATAATGCCATCAAGTATTCGCCCATAGGGGGTAAAATAACTGCCCGCTCGGTTGTGAAGAACAAGGAGATCATCATCACTATTAAAGATGAAGGTGTAGGCCTGTCTGACCAGTTGTTAAAAGAACTGTTTACCGGCAAGATCTCTGAAACTAATGACAGTGCCCAGGGTGCCGGGCTGGCCCTAAATATTTGCGCCGAGTTTATCCAAAAGCTTGGCGGCCGCATTTGGGCAGGGAAGAGTGCAGGTAAAGGTGCGGAGTTTTCATATGCTATCCCGCTTAGGGCAAGCGAATAACAAAGTTTTATTTGTTAAGCCTATGGGCGCTATCTTTGTCAAACGGGCGCAATATTTTGCACTGTAATATTTTACATTTAAAACCCATAATATGAAATACGTAGCATCGCGCCTGTCGGAAGGCAATAAACTTTTCCCGGCAGAGATCATGACCGAAGATAACGGCATTACCATAAAAATCCCCGGCCTGTTTAGCGGCGATACCACTACCATTGCTTACGACAGCATTTCGGCAGTGGAGATCGATACGCCACTTATCGGTTACTCTACCATTCGTTTTTACCACAGCGGTAACAAGGTAGAAGCCCACGGCTTCTCAAAAAGCGATGTGAACGAAATTAAAACCTTTATCGAGCAGGGAAGGAGCCGGGCGAGAGGGTAAAGTAACAACCAGTAAAATACATGGGCTCATTAGCATTTATCTTATCATCTGTATTAGGTTTTATATTTGGTGCAGGTTTAACTTTTTTGGGTGCTATTGCATTAAAGTCACCTGAAAGAATTACAAACTTTAATTTGAGGATTGTAAGGCGGCTTAATTATTTGAGTGCTTTTAAATTAAAAGAGAATTACATACTTAAAGCAGAAAATGGTTATTATACTGCAAGTTGGAAGAAAGCCGGATGGCCTCTTATTATTATGGGCGGTGTTTTTCTTTTCGCATTAGTGATTTATTGGAAGAACTTATAGCAATATTTAGCAAAGGCCCCCCTTAACATTAGTCTGGAAAGCTTTTTTATGCATTTGAGCCGACAAAACAAGTGATTTATACACTACTGTTGTTTCCAAATATTAATATATCTTAAGGCATGAAAAAACTGGTAATTCTTTTTGTCATTTCGGCGGCTTTCTCGTTCAAAGCATCGGCACAAACTTTTAGTACCGAAGATTTTAACGCCAACCCGGGCAAAAATTATTTACAGGATAACCCGGATATTGATATTGCCGATGTCGCTTATACCCTGCAAACCACCCGTGCCGATTTTAAGGAACGTATTTTTTTTCAGCTACCGACAGGAACGACTTGCTGGAGAAGCTTGCCAAGTTTAAACGTGATCCTGAAGTACGCATGCTGGGCATGTTTGATACTTATTCCTACCGCACACCACATTACGACCCATTACTGGTTAAATATGTTAAGCGCGGAATGTATTTTGGCCGTACAACATGGCATGCCATGTTGTTTAAAGATGGCTTTATGAAAACCATTACCACCCGCGCTAAGGCCGTTGAACGCGGCGCGGTAAGGCTTTTATGGAAGCTTAAATTTGGCACCGAGCAAAAACAGACGGGCTTTTTTGGCTATTCGCATAAGATAGACGAGATGAATAACAAGGCGCAAAAGGACTATCGGATAATGCCTTACGATATCTCGATAGAATTGTTCCGCGCGGAAACGCGCTCGTTTTACCTGGACGATTATGTTTATATGGGCTGGAAACCTTATGCTTTAAAAGGGGTGAACATCCACAACGTACCAGGCGAACACAATACCATATTTAAAGAGCCTAATGATAAGGGGTTTGCCCACATACTACAGGCTTGTCTCGATAAGATCAATTATTAAACAGGCGATTTTGGGCGTTATCATAAACCGGTATTTAAATGATGTAACGTGGCAAAATGCCGCGGCAACTTCACCTGTAATTAATGATAGCGAGGTACACGTCTGGCGCATTAACATCAGCCAAAACATAAAACGTTTAGAGAAATTTGAAGCCCTGCTTACCGCAGATGAAAAACTGCGCGCCGGTAAGTATAAACAGCCTAAAGACACTTACAGGTTTATAGTTAGCCGTGGTGCCCAGCGCATCATTTTAGGGCGATATTTAAATCAGCCACCAGCCGAATTGCAGTTTGTTTTAGGTGAAAATAAGAAACCCCATTTGATAGGAGTAGATGGCAACATCGTCCGTTATAACCTTTCACACTCCGGGGATTGGGTAGTGTTGGCTATTGCTACAGCCTCAATTGGTGCCGATGTGGAATTTATTGACGCAGCATTCCCCTTCCGGGATATTTTAGAGGATAATTTTAGTGAATATGAGGCGGCGTATATCGGCACGTCATCTGAAAAATTCTTCACCCTTTGGACACGCAAGGAAGCTATCTTGAAAGCCACGGCACAAGGATTGGGCGAGCATCTGTCCATTACCCCTGCGCTTGATGGGGAGTATTTGCTTGATGCATTGTTAACAGGTTCGAATAAAAACTGGCAACTTAATAGTTTTCTTTTGCACCCCGGCTATATAGCTACCGTTGTGGTAGAAAACGCCGGGCAGGAATTGCAGTTTTTTGATGCTGATTTATTCTGATACCACCAACGATTTTAGCGTACCTTATGGCGCGGGTTTTAGCGCGGCCATTTCCTTTATCCTGATGCTGTTCTTTTTCCATTGCTTCAACCTCTTTTTTTCAAGGGTCGTGCTATCGGCGGTACTGTAAAAATTAAGGATGCTTTTTTGGAGCTGCGGCGTAACGTTTTTATATTTTTGTTCCTGTAGTTCTTCAAGCAGTTTATCATAGGTATTGTCGGCCAGTTTGTACTCGCCCCAGTGGGTGGGTTTACCGGTATCAAAATCAATATCGGGCAGTACTAATTGGTTTTTACCAATCTGGTCTACAGCGATGTGGTAATTCTTCAATGTCGCTTCAAAACTTTGTGCGAAAAGCTTTTGTCCTTGCTCGCCCGGCGATTTAAATTTTAGCGTTTTCAGCGGGCCTATCTTAGGCAGGATCTTAATTAAAAATACCGTCATCTTCGCGAAGAACTTAGATTCCTGACTTTGTTTACTAAACTCCAGGTTAAAGGCCCGTTTGCTCATTTTGTATTGAAATTTACGCGCGGTAATGCCGGGGTTCATCTTCTCAATATCGGTTTGGTTGGTTTTATAGGCCGATTTGGTAAGCACCGGGAACAGGTTACGCACACCCCAGCGCATGGTATTGATGGATGAGTTAATGTTGGAAAATATCGATCCCAATTCCAGCCCGTAAGTTTCGTAAAAGGCCCGTTCTAAAACAGGTACCGCAATGTTAAAACCGATAAAATTATGGTAACCTTCGGATGTGTAACCCTTTTGGCCTATTTGTATTACATCGTACGCAAATTCCATGCGGCTGTGCGAGGTATGGTCGTCGTTATAGGTAACCACGTTGCCAAATTTCTTTTGAAGTTTTGGGTAGATAATGGGCACATTTAAATTGGTAGACATGGAGTGCCCGTATTTATCGGACATGTAGTGCGACAGGGCGCCCAGCGCAAAGGCATATTCGTTTAAGTTTCTGGCGTCTGCAAGCAGGGCTTTAATAAAATCGCCGCTGCGTACGTAGTGCACCAGGTCGGTAAAAAAGCCATTGCCAAAAGGCATGTAACCTATATCGGCCATAATACTGCCGCCATAAGTGTAGGAGTGCGCCATCAGGATCTCCTCGCGGGTAATACCGGGGTATTTTTCTTTAAGGAGGGGGATAAGCACCGGCTTCCAGGAAGCATCGATAATGGCCTCGTGCGCAAGTATAGAGTATGCTTTTGATGTCAGTCCTGCAAAGGTAAGGAGCGCAGAGAAGAAGAAAAATTTAAGAGCGGAACGGAAAGTGGCTGGCATCATAAACTCAATTCTGGATAAATTCTTATAAAGAACGGTAATATACCCCTAATGGTTTTATAATATGCCTTTGTTGAGGGAATTATTACCTTGAGCTTGGCAAACGGAGACGCGATACTTCGCGTCTTAAATGTTATGTATTAAAATCCTCGTGGGGTCTTCGGGACGAGAACCCTGCACAGGCATGCAAGGCAACCGCATGGCCCACGATGTTAGACCCTGCGGCGACAGCCGGACCGGTCTACTTATCTTCTCTCATTATAAACCCCAAACTCCGCGATAGAAACCTGGCCTTCAGCTTTATCAATGCTCACCCGGATCTTTGTTCCCCAAACGCGGTTAAAGCGGTGGATCTTTACGCGGGATGTGGTGTTGCCATTCAAAATCGGCTTCCAAACACCGTTTTGCAGGTACTCTAAGTGGTAAGCCGTGATATTTGGTTTGCGCTCGGTAAGTGCAATAGTGTTAAATTCGGTATCGTGGCCAAAATCAATTTCATACCATGGTTTCTCGACGGTTTTGCTGGACGTCCATGAGGTTGTAAAATCATCATCGTTGGCAAAATCCATAATTTCAGAATCATCGCTCCAGCTGGAGTTTGATGGTTTGTTTTTGGCGATATTGCTGGAAATTATCGGCGCACCGGTTGCAGCCAGTTTGGGTGCAGGGCCGTCGTTTTTCCAAAGTTTTCCAATTTCTTTCAGCGCGACTAAAGCATTATCATCAAATAAACCATCGCGGTTTGGGGCAACGTTTAAGATGAAGTTACAATCGGACTTGTTAAGGGTGGTTAATTCGGCAACCATTTTGGCTGCATCCTTTACCGGGATGCTAGGGAAGCTGGTTTTCCAGAACCAGTTTTGTTGTAAAGGTAAACAGGCCAATGACGGCATAATATTATTCTCTTTAGAAATGCGCTGACCTGCACCCATTTCGTAGGTTTTGATATCGCTGTAAAAAAGGCCTTCGGCAGGATATTTTGCGCCATTCAGGTCCATCAGCACACAATCCGGCTGAATAGATTTGATCAGGTGGTATACATCCTCAAAGTTAATATCATCATAGCTAATACGCGACCATGGCGCATCCCAACCATCGATAATAATAGCCTCTATCTTTCCATATTTAGTTAATAACTCGGTAAGCTGAGCCTTCACCATTTCAAAATGTTTTTGGGTGATGTTATGCGGGCGAAGCTTATGGTGGGTATCCAAAATGCTGTAATAAAGCATCACCTTCAAGTCGTTCTTGCGGAAAGCGTCCACATACTCCTTTACCACATCGCGCTTCAGCGGACTGTTCATCACGTTATAATCGGTGGTTTTGGTGTCCCATATACAAAAACCGCTGTGGTGCTTGGTTGTCAAGCAACCGTAGGTCATGTTAGCGCTTTTGGCGGCTTTGGCCCACTGGTCGGCGTTTAATTTTTTGGGGTTGAATGCAGATGCAGGCGCTTCCGGGTCGGGCCAGTCGGCATCCATGTAGGTGGGGATGTTAAAGTGGATGAACATCCCGAATTTAAGGTTGACAAATTTTTGCTGTAACGCGGTATAATTGGCCGTGGTGGTAGCCGCCTCATTATTTTGTGCTGATGCTTTAAAAATAATGAAAGATAACAGGAATGCGGCTGTCAGTAATTTCTTCATGGGATGAACGCTTAATGTTAAACTCAAAGTAAGCAATTATATCAGTAAGAAAAAGTAAGGGTTATTGTTAAGTTATTCAGGGAAATTGGCATGAAATAAAAACCCGTCATTGCTGTAAAGGTCAACTAATTCGGTTACCGAATTAGTTGACCTTTACAATTGCGAGCGTAGCGTGGCAATCTCTTTAGGACAATTGTACACATTGCAAGGCCGATTTGCTTAAAGAGATTGCTTCGTATCTCGCATTGACGGGGTGGAATAGGGGAGGGAATTATTAAGGCCAAAAAAAGGCTTGCCGAAGCAAGCCTTTATATTTTAAAGATGACAACTTTTCAAAAGGTGTCTAATCTAAATTACTTCAAAAGGTCCGCTTTCACGGTGTCTAATATTCTAAATGATTCGGCTATAGTTGGTGCTTCGGCGTAAACGCGGAGTACCGGCTCGGTGCCTGATGGGCGGATCATTACCCAGGTTTCGTCTTCAAAGAAGAATTTAAAACCATCCAGATCTTCGGTGAGGGTAACTTTTAGATCGCCAAACGCGCTGATGCCACTTTTACAACGGCTAATGATCGCTTGTTTTTTCTCTTCGGTAACATGCAGATCATAACGTTCTACCGCAAATTTGCCTACCACATCGTAAATTTCCTGTACAAGGTCTTTTAAGCTGCGGCCGCTATTCGCCATAAACTCCCATATCATCAAGCCTATCCAAACGCCGTCGCGTTCCGGAATGTGACCGTTAACCGCTATACCGCCTGATTCTTCGCCACCTACCATAAATGGTTTGCCGCTGTTCACGATCAGGTCGCAAATGTATTTAAAGCCAATTTTGGTAACCGTGTTATTTAAGCCGTAAGCATCACAAAGTTTTTGAATTTTGCTGGTACACGAGAAGGTAGAATATACCTCGCCGGTTTCGCCTTTAACTTTGTGCATGTAATGGATAAGCAACAACAATATGTGGTGCGAATCTACAAAGTTGCCATCGCCATCATATAAACCAATACGGTCTGCATCGCCATCGGTAACCAAACCTGATGCAATTTCACCTTCAGATAATTTGATCAGTTGCTCAAACTCCTGCAGGTTACGCTGGATAGGCTCAGGTGCCTGGCCGTCAAAGCTTGGGTTGTAATCGGCATGCAAAAAAGTAATATCCGGGAACAGGCGGCGCATAACATTCTGGCCTGCACCGTACATGGCATCATAGGCCCATTGCAAGCCGCTGTCGCGGATGGCAGGGATATCAAAGCTGGCTTCGGCATGCTCTACATACATATCTTCCAGATCAACGTATTCTACCAAACCTTCGGTAACATAATCGGTAACCGATTTTAGCTCGAGGCTGATGGTATCCGGGATCTGCGATTCTACTTTCTCAATATCATCCGGCGTGGCCGGGCCACCGTAAAATGCTTTTATTTTATATCCGTTATAAGCGGGAGGGTTGTGGCTGGCCGTAATAATGATACCTGCGGACGTTTTTAAACGTACCGTACCCAACGAGATCATGGGGGTTGATACGAAAGTATTTTCGGCACGGAATACCTTAACACCCTGTGATGCAAGTACCGTAGTGGTCACATCTGCAAACATCGGCCCTGCAAAACGCGGGTCGCAGCCTACAAGCGCGCTTGGGTTCTCAAAGTTTTGTTTTAGCCACAATGCTGTTGCATAGGCCACCCGTTTTACGTTCTCAACGGTAAAGTCGTCGGCAATGATCGCTCTCCAGCCATCTGTTCCAAATTTTATTTTGCTCATTTTAGATATAAGTGGTTTAAAATCCTATTTTTAGCGCCTCAATATTCACACAAGAATATTAATGTTTTATGGTAAACGGAAACAAATAATGAAAGTTTTAAAATTTGGCGGAACATCGGTTGGTAGTGCCGCCCGCATGCAGAAGCTACTGGACATCGTAAACCCCCAGGAAAGGCAAATTGTAGTGTTATCGGCAATGTCGGGCACTACCAACAATTTAGTAGAAATAGGCCAGGCCTACCTTGCAAATGACAAGGCCAAGGCAGCCACTTTGATCGCAACATTAAAGGAAAAGTACGAAGCTGTTATAAAGGAGCTTTTAAAGAAGCCCGAAACATTTGAGCAGGGTAAAGAGGTTATTGATTATCACTTTAGGTTATTATGCAGCTTTGCTAACGACCTGTTTACCCCCATAGAAGATAAAGTTATTTTAGCGCAGGGCGAATTACTGTCGACCACGTTATACCATATATATCTGAAAGAGATCGGCGTGCCGTCGGTATTACTGCCGGCATTAGATTTTATGAAGACGGATGAGGACAACGAACCCATCGTAGATCATATTACGGCTGAACTTACGCCATTGCTGAAAAAACACCCGGATGTGAACTTGTTCATCACCCAGGGTTTTATTTGCCGTAACGTTTTTGGCGAAATTGATAACCTGCGCCGCGGCGGCAGCGATTACACCGCGTCATTAATTGGTGCAGGCATCCGCAGCGAGGAAGTACAGATCTGGACGGATATTGACGGGATGCATAATAATGATCCGCGTATTGTAAGTAATACCAAACCTATCGCCCAGCTATCGTTTGATGAGGCTGCCGAGCTGGCTTACTTTGGTGCCAAAATCTTACACCCGCAAAGTGTGTTCCCGGCGCAAAAATATAAGATCCCGGTACGGTTATTAAACACCATGGATCCGCAGGCTGCAGGGACCCTGATAACCAACACCAGCGAAAAGGACAAAATTAAATCCATAGCTGCTAAGGATGGTATTACCGCCATTAAGATCCAAAGCAGCCGCATGCTACTGGCACATGGCTTTTTACGCCGCGTGTTTGAGGTGTTTGAGCGTTACCGCACGTCGATAGATATGATCACCACATCTGAGGTGGCTGTATCCTTAACTATTGATGATACCACTTACCTGGGCGAGATCACTGCAGAGCTGGGTGCTTATGGTTCGGTTGATATTGACGTGAACCATTCTATTATATGTGTGGTGGGCGATTTTGCTGCCGAGAAACATGGCTACGCAGCCCGTGTACTGGAAGCGATTAAACACGTACCCGTAAGGATGATATCATACGGTGGCAGCGACCACAATATGTCGGTACTGGTAAAAACAGAAGACAAGGTAGAGGTATTGAGGAGCTTGCATAGCAGGCTGTTTTAAGCGCCACCCAACCATCGCCGTAAGGGGATGGCTTAAAGCATACCACGCGCCATTGCGAGCGTAGCGTGGCAATCTTCGATAGACAAGTCGGCGACAAGCATATCGAAGATTGCCACGTCGCTATCACTCCTCGCAATGACGCTTAGAGAATAGTCAATTTTGACTTTTGACTTTTTAATTTTGACTTTACAACAATGTTCAACAACAATACGATACAGCGCTTTAACGATACGGAAACACCATTTTATTACTATGATATGGATGTTTTGCGCAACACGCTTGATGCTTGCAGGGATGCATCATCAAAATACGGTTTCCATGTGCATTATGCAATGAAGGCTAACTTTAACCCTAAGGTGGTTAAAACTATACAGTTGTACGGCTTTGGCGCCGACTGTGTGAGTGGTAACGAGGTAAAATCGGCCGTGGAGCATGGCTTTGATAAAGGTAAGGTGGTTTTTGCAGGCGTAGGTAAGTCTGATAAGGAAATTAACCTGGCGCTGGATGCGGACATCTTCTGCTTCAATGTAGAGTCGGTACAGGAGTTGGAAATTATTAACGAACTGGCTGCTGCTAAAGGAAAAATAGCAGGTATCGCTATCCGTATCAACCCAAATGTGGATGCACACACGCACCACTTTATAACTACCGGATTGGATGAAAATAAATTCGGGATCAACACCTGGCAGCTTAATGATGTGGCCGAGATGCTGCGCAAATGCGCCAACCTGAAGTTTTTAGGCATCCACTTCCACATCGGGTCGCAAATTACCGATATGGAGGTTTACCGTAACCTGTGTACCCGCATCAACGAAATGCAGGATTGGTTTGAAGACCATGGCTTCGCGATAAAGATATTGAATACAGGTGGCGGCCTGGGTGTAGATTACTACAATCCCGATACCAACAGCATTGCCGATTTTGAAGCTTACTTTAAAGTGTTCAGCAAATTTCTGCGCGTAAAACCGGGGCAGGAGGTGCATTTTGAATTGGGCAGGGCAATGGTAGCGCAATCGGCATCGCTGATCTCCAGGGTGCTGTATGTAAAGAATGGTCAAAAGAAAAATTTCCTGATCCTGGATGCCGGGATGACGGAGCTGATGAGACCAATGCTTTACCAGGCGTATCATTCTATTCAAAACCTGAGTCAAGAATCAAGAACCAAGAATCAAGAAAAATCAGAAGCTGATAACTCCCTCTCCTTTGGAGAGGGGCGGGGTGAGGCCATCAAATACGATGTTGTCGGCCCTATTTGCGAGAGTACGGATTGCTTTAGGAAAGATGTTGACCTGCCGCAATCATACCGTGGCGACCTGATCGCTATCCGCACGGCGGGTGCTTATGGCGAGGTGATGGCATCAAACTATAACCTGCGCGATCATGTGCAATCGGTTTATTCAGAATAAGTTACTTTAATCCAGCAATCCTAAAAAGAGCTAAACCCGGCAACTTTCGGCTGCATACAGGTCATATCCGGTACTGATTGAAGAGGATGGCTAAAGGTTCTGAATCAGTTAACGATGATTTATTAACCAAGTGCTTTTTGTGCTATAGAGGTTTTACCTTTAATTAACACCGCCGGGGCTTATGCGGACAATGTTTTAGCTTGTTCTGATGTTATAATTGTTGCGAACTCGTCTTGTAAAGTTGCTAATGATACGGCGTGAATAACATCGGCAGTAAAACTTTCTCCGTTCACACCACGTTTAGCGAAACTTACAGTAGCATCTTTAATAACATAGGTTTCAAATCCTAAATTAGCGGCCATCCTTGCAGTGGTAGACACACAGTGCTCGGTAATAAAGCCGGCTATCATAACCGTCTTTATACCCTGCTCATTCAGGGACTGCTGTAGGTTAGTCCCTATGAACGCGCTGTTTACGCTTTTCTCTACAATTATTTCATCGTTTAAAGGCGTAGCTTCTTTCTTGAACGCATTGCCGGGGCTCGAAATGGAAAGCAATGAACCTTCCGTATCGGAGTTGTGCTTTACATGGAATAACGGAAGATCGTTTCGGCGCCAATAGCTTAGCAAAGCTGCAATGTTTTGTTCGGCATGCGGGTTGTTTCTGCTTCCACCCCAATAATCAATATCATCAAAAGCGATTTGGACATCGATAAGGATCAGCGCGGGTTTATTCATATTAGAAGAGTTCATAAAAATAAAATTTAGCAAATATCAAAACTTCGTGGACAGGTTAAATAGTCCAGTTTATTAAAATGTTCCCAGCCAGTTATGCCCCCCCCCCGGAAAATGTGCTTTCCCGGCGTGGTCAACAGCGGAATAATCCGGCCTGCAGCAATACAAAACGAAATTCATATAGGAGCTAAGAATTACAGATAACTTAATTGCTGTTTTAGGGTTTATTTGGGAAGCGTGGCAAACCATCGGCGCTTATTAAGCGTATATTAATTAAATAGCTTCTTTGGGTTGATTATAAGGTGGTTGTCTTATATACAATGTGGCTAAGTAATTAATATTGCTCTTGTGGTTATAAGTGATGTTAAGGTATTTAGTAAGGCCCCGCAGGTTAATACTTTCGGGGCTTTTTTATGTCAAAACTTTTGCTATAAATGGCAAATTCTACAGTTAAATTTTACGTGTTTATACATATTTTTGCTAAAATAAGTGTTACGACATGCGCAAAGCCTAACAAAATTATTTTTTTGGCGTATAAGGTAAAAATAACTCGCAATAATATTTATCTATTACAATGAATTACACCGAGCAACAACGCCTTACCGCGGTAGACAGGTTTAAAAACCTCGGCGACGGTATCACGAAAGACCTCAACGATATTGTTGCCCTTGTATCTGAAATTTGCGGAACACCTGTCGCGCTTGTTACTTTACTTGATAACGAAGTACAATGGTTTAAAGCAGCTGTAGGTACCGATGTTACCGACACCTCCAGGAGCATTTCTTTTTGTAATAACACTATTGAACAGGAGGGCGTAAATATTATATACGATCTTCAGAAAGACGACCGCCATAATCAAAACCCGTTTGTTACCGGTGATCCAAATGTGCGCTTTTACGCCGGTTCGCCGTTAATTACAAAAGATGGTTATGCCATTGGCAGTTTATGCGTGGTGGATATGAAGCCGCGCGACCTGACCGACCATCAGCAGAAAGCCCTCCAAATTATGTCTAAACAGGTGGTGAACCTGATGGAACTTAACTGGAGCATTAAGGTACTTGCCGAACAGCGCGATAAAGAAAAAGCCCAGGCCGAAGCTATCACCGATTCTGAATTAAAGTTAAAAGCCATATTTGATAGTAGTAAAGATAGCCACCTGCTTATTGGCAAAAACTTTGAGGTGCTGGCTTTTAATAAATCGGCATCATCATTTATACATACCGTATACGGCCATGCTTTAGTAAATGGCGATAATTTGCTCGATTACTCAGACCCTAAAACCATAGAGCAAATGAAAAAGTATTGTAAGGTTGCCATGGGCGGTAAATCTGTAAAGCGTGAGTGGCATGTTATGGCTGGTACCCCGTATTCCTGCTGGATGAACACCACCTTTATCCCCGTTAGGAACAAAGAGGGAGCGGTTATTGGTGTGGCGCTAAACTCTACAGATGTTACACATCATAAAAAGCAAGAGGCTTATATTAACGTGCAAAATGAAGCGCTTAACCGTATTGCCATAATCCAATCGCATGAGCTACGCAGGCCGGTTGCATCGTTGCTTGGTATTATGGACCTGATAAAATTGGAAAACGTTTACTTTAACTATTTTGAAATGATGGAGCTCACCGTTAACGAACTCGACGAGAAGATCCGCGGGATAGTTAAAGATTCGGAAAATACCCTGCACAGCCGCCACTTGGCTGTTGTAGCGTAAACTGCTATTTATAGCATTGGCATAACCCACTTTTATACCGGATTTGCACTTTATGGATAATAATGCCTACCTTGCGCACTTTAATAAATAAAATAATGCAAAAAGAAGGAACAGTAAAATTTTTCAATGAGACAAAAGGGTTTGGATTTATCACACCTGATGGTGGTGGTGCCGACGTATTTGTTCATTCAACAGGTCTAATCGACGAAATTCGTGAAAACGATAAAGTTGAGTTCGAAGTAGAAAACGGAAGAAAAGGCTTAAACGCAGTAAACGTAAAAGTTGTTTAATTATATATTAATCCACTAAATGTTACATAAAACATCCGCTCCCCAAAAGGGCGGATGTTTTTTTTGCTTTATGATTTTTTTGCTTTATGATTTTTTTACTTTTTGGTGAGCCTGTCAAGCCATTAAATTAAGACTACTTAACGAGTTATTCAATCAGGTGTGGCTTAAGAAGTTCAGTCATTTTTATATACCCCAAAGCGTTTAAATGTATTTGGTCGCCCACGTCGTAAATTTTATTTAACGCTACACCGCTTTTAAAGGTGCTATCCAGGTTAATATAAATGCCTCCGGTGGCATGTGCCAGGGATTGGTATTTATTGTTTAAAGCAACTCTTTCGGCTTCAATTGAACGCGGATTTTCTCCGAATTTTAAAGCAGTTGGCAACACACTTAAAATATAAACCTTGGTTGATGGGCTTTTGATTTTAATAATATAGATCGCCAGCTTTACATTGTTAAAGGTATGATCTATTGGCACCGAATTTTCAAGATCGTTTATACCGCATTCTATGAATATTTTGGCCGGATGCCCTGAAACTATATCCTTAACCCGTTTTAATACCCCCCTTGACGAATCATAATATATGCCACGGTTTTTAACCGTAGGCATCCCGCTTAACTCAACAATCGGATACGCGGCAAATTGAGTGTCCCCTAAAAACAACACATCATTTGTTGATTTCGGCAAGCCGCTTTGCAACTTGTCGCCATTGCAAAAGAATGTTAAGGGCGGGTTGGGGTTTACGGTTGGGGCTAAAACAAAATGCCTGATTATTGCGCCTGCAAAAATGAAATTACCTAAAACAGAAATTGCAATTAAATGTCTTTTCATAATTATTGATCAAATATATAATTAAACAGCCGTTGTGGTTAAAGCACTGCCATTTGCTACAGTAACTTTATACCGTCTGGGCTTTTAAGAATAAATAAGCTGTGTAATAAATAGTGGGATAGGGCGATTTACTTAATCATTCCCGCTTATCCAAAAAACTATAGATGCAATCGCGATGATGGCCATAATTACCGGGATCAGCGTATCTAATATATGGCGCCCAATACGGTGGCCCACATGTTCTTTCCGGTCGAAAGTTGGGAAAAGTTTATATTTAAGTACAATAAGTATAGCTACTAGTACAACGGCTGTTAAATAAAATACCTTCCTAAAGTGTGCAGGCTTTAATAAGTCTGTTAAAGTTTCCCAAGTCATAATACCCTAAACGCCAAAGTGCTTACTTTGTGTGGATAGTACACGGCTATGGCCGCCAAATTAAACTTAATGTAAAAAAAGTAAACAGTGCGGTATGGTATTTGTTGGTCTAAGTACAAATCATCTACTAAAAAGTAATTAATAATGAAAGATCAAGCAAAAATTATAGCAGCACTTTTAGTGGGTGCTGCAGCGGGCGCCGCATTAGGTTTACTATTGGCCCCTGAAAAAGGTGAAGAACTAAGAGGTGACATTGCTGATTATGTGAACGACCTTGTTGACAAAGCAAAAAACAAAGCGCAGAGCACTGCAGATAACGTTAAAGAATACGCCAGTAATACGGTTGATTCGGTAAAATCAAAATTTAACGGTGCTGTTAATGATGCCGAAGGTGCTTATGACGATGCAAAATCAAAAGCCACCAACTATGCCGAAAACGGTGCAGACAGCGCAAAATCAAAAGTAAAAAGTACTGCTAACGACTGGAATAACTCTATCCAGAACGCATAAGTATTTTAAGATAACATGTGTAAAAGCCTCCCGACTAATGTCGGGGTGCTTTTTTTGTGTTTAATATTTGCATTCCAAAATTATCCATATTAGCCCGCTAAAGTGCAGTGATACAGGTACAATTGTTATCATAACAAGTTGAGTTTAAATAAATCTTATGTTAATAAGGTTAACACTAAAAACAAAGAAGGTTGGTTTTGGCAGCCGCTTGACAAAGGGGGGCTTAAGCATAAGGCAAAAGCTTGGCAATACGATAGTGATCAAAAAATAATTAAATCAGATCCGGCCTTTTTAAAGCATTTACTGACATCATATACATAAAAACGCCCGGCCACATATGGGGTCGGGCGTTTTTATGTATAAAATTAGTCTTGCTTACTTTTTAGCAGCAGGATCCCAGGTATTATCTTCGGTGTTAGCATCCATGTAAATGCCGTTATCCAAAGTGATAGATTTTAAACTTTTACCTCTTTCAGCTTTAAAGGTAACCAGTGTTTGTTTCTGGTTGGCTTCCCAAACTGCAGGGGTTTTGTGGATGGTTTTTGTTGTGCCATCAGCATACGTTATAACCACATCAAACGGGATTGCAAAACCGCCGATGTTAGCTACGGTGAAAGTATAACCATCTTTACCTGTTACCGGGTTTTTAATAGCCAAATCGTTATAATAATTTGTGAAGAACCAATTGTTAAAGAACCAGTTTAGGTTACGGCCCGATACATTGCTCATCGAGTTGAAATAATCCCATGGGATAGGATGTTTGCCATGCCACCTATCCATATAACCGTGCAATGCTTTCTTGAATAGTTCATCGCCAAGCATATCTTTCAATGCCAGGTAGCTTAATGATGGCTTGCCATAAGCGTTGTTGCCGTAGCCGGTGGTCAATTCGCTGGTTTGGGTAATCACCGGGATATCCTGGTTGCTCGAGCGGTTGTTGATCCACCCATTGATACGGAACTGTTTGTAAAATTCATCTGCTTTGGCTTTGCCTTTTTCGGCAGTACCTATCAGGTATTCTAAAGTGGTGGCCCAGCCTTCATCCATAAACGCATAGCGGGTTTCGTTAATGCCCATGTAAAAAGGGAACCAGGTGTGTGCAATCTCATGGTCCTGCACAAGCTGTGCAAAGCCAGGGTCGCCCATTTGGCTGTCGTTCACCATCATCGGGTACTCCATATCTGCAAAACCCTGAAACGCCGTCATTTTAGGGAACGGATAAGGTACGCCCGGCCAGTTGTAGCTAAACCAGCCTAAAGCATTACGGCCATATTGTACCGATTTTTTAAAATCGGTACCGGCTACAGAGTAAGCAGCCTGCATGCTTGATCGCCTTCCGGTTTTGCTATCCACAATAACACTGCCGGCATCCCATATGTAATGGTTACTTAGGCCAACGGCTACGTCGCTGATGTTGGTTGCGGTCCATGTCCAGGTGTTGGTGGCGCTTTGGTTGGTTACCTTGTTACCGGTCACTTCATCAATGGTAGCCACATTAATAGTGCTGTCACTGGTCATTGATCTTTGCAGGCGGTCGGCATATTCTTTCTGTAAAACTTTGGTTGGGTTTTGCAGTGTACCGGTAGCCCAAACAATAAAGTTTTTAGGCACGGTTACATTCAAGGTATAATCATTAAAGTCGTTATAAAATTCTTGCGCGTCAACAAAGGCTACGCGGTCCCAGCCGTTATAATCGTCATAAACAGAAACGCGTGGGTAAAAGTAAGCCAGGTAATAGCTGGTGCTGTCTATCTGCCCTTCGCGGCCGCTTTGTTTTGATGCATCAAAGTGCCACGCGATGTTGATCTTAACCGAATCATGCGGCATCAATGGTTTGCCTAAACTAACAGCCTGGTTGGTAGATGCATTCTGCACATTGTTCCAAGGCGTTTTTTGGCCGGCAATTAAAAAAGTATCTATCTGGATGCCGGATGTTAAATAATCAGGCCCTGCATCCCCCATACGGGCAGATCCCGGGCGGTGGATGTTAAGGATCAGTTTCATGTTCAGCCTTTTTAAGGTGTCGGGGCTGTTGTTGATATAGGTAATGGTTTCGGTACCTTTTACGGTGCTTAGCGGCGGCGCGGCAGTTATCGAGATATTGTAACGCGCGCGGTTTTGCCAGTATTTGGCGCCGGGTTTACCATCAAGGCTGCGGGTTTCGTTGTCATACGCTTTTTTAATATCGCGCGGCATATAAAGGCTTTGGGCCTGCAATTGTAACAGCGCTATGCTGCAAATTGCGGTTAACAGGACTTTTTTAAACATAATAAATGATAAGTTTTTGTAAAAACACATAACAAATGTAGAATAAACCTTTGATGATTTTGGTAAACGAATTGTTACAATACTTGCTTGTTTGGTGGCTTTTATTTATATTCTTTTGTATCAAGTTATTTTAGTAGGGGTATTAAATAACTACAAAGCCGGGCTTTATAGTCCGGTTTTGTTATTTTAAGGGCTTTTTGGCTGATGTTAATCCGTAATATATTCCTTAGCTATCAGCGTAAATAACTTTTCGTTATCTGCCGACTCATCAAAGTTCTCCGTAAGCAACTGCTTCACTTCATCATACTTTAATAACTTGGCTATCATAATAAGCATGCGGTATGCGGTGATGTGCTCTAAAATCTGAAAATAAAGCATTAGGTCAAGATCATTAAGCAATGGTATATTTTGCCCGTCATCCAAACAAAACTCATCTTTCACGATAGATCTGATGGGGTTGCAAACCTCTGGTGATGGCGTTTCGCCTATCAGTTTATAAATTTCTTCCATACGTTCCACCTGCTTATCAACGTCGCCGCCAAATTCGCCTACGGCAAGTTTAAGCGCTTTAAAGGATGCCAGTTTTACAAGGTCATCTGTACGCTGCTGTAAAAAACGTTTACCGTTGTAAATACGGGTAAGGTGATGTAAAAAGATCTGCTTTAAAAAAATTAGCATCGGGAGCGGGTGGGGTATGAGGGGCTATCTTGCTTAAATTACTGTGAAAAGGAAACATAAAAATCAATTTTATTTAGTTAATAAAAAAGCGATTAATACGCATTTGAAGTTAAATTGACAGTATTAATATCATTTTTAAAGCATTGCTCCTTATTATTGCAACATGAGATATAAGTTAGGCGATTTTGTACGCTTTGTTGACGAAAAACTGGAAGGCTACATAACCCGTATTATCGACGAGCAGATGATAGGCGTTACCGTTGAGGACGATTTTGAGATCCCCGTTTTAGCCAGCAAGGTTACCTACGTACACGGCCACGGTGCCGAAAGCCACGACGAGGAATACATTGCCGAAGTAAAACCTGTAGGCGAGTTTAAAAGCAAAGGCGTGCACATTGCTGTAGTGGCCGATGCTAAAGCCCAGGCTTTAGTGCATTTGTATATCATCAACGAAACATCTTATCAATTACTTACCTCGGTTACCGCTCAGCAGCAGAAGGATTTTAAAGGTGAGTTTTCCGGCATTATAGAAGCTAACGGTGTAGCAAAAGTATATTCGGCTAAACTATCAGATCTGCAATTGTGGCCTAAGCTGATCTTCCAGGGAGTGTTTTATACCAAGCAAAACCAACCGTCGGTTAGCCCCCTGAATGTGAGCGAGCAATTTAAAGCAAAAGATTTTTCGGGCGCTAAAAAGCTTGTTCCGTATATTAAACAACTGGGCTGGATGATTCAACTGGATGAGCCGGAACTAATTATAGATGCTGAAAAATTAAAGGAAAGCTTTTTTAAACCCGCCGAAGAAAAAGCCCAAACCGTAGCTAAGCCTGTAAGCGAACTTGACCTGCATATTGAAAAACTGCGCGACGACTATCAGTTCCTTAACAGCAGCGAGATCCTGAACATCCAAACAGACCACTTTAAAAAAGCGCTTGATGCCGCCATTGTTCACCAGATGCCCGATATTACATTCATCCACGGTACGGGTAACGGCATCCTGAAACACGAACTGCATAAACTGCTAAGCAAGCACCCCAAGGTGCAAACCTTTATGGATGCCCGTAAGGAGAAGTTTGGTTATGGCGCTACAAAGGTGGTATTGAAGTAAGAGCATATGAAATTTAAGACGATTATTTTTGACTTGGATGGCACCATTGCTGATACCTTGCCACTTTGCATAGCGGCCTTTAAAAAAAGCGTAGAACCCTTGTTAAATGCTACTATTAGCGATGATGAGATCATAGCCACGTTTGGCCCTTCGGAAGAGGGGACTATCCGCAAGCTTATTCCTCAACATGAAACTGCAGGTGTTGCCGCTTACCTTAAAAATTACGAAGAGCTGCATTATACCTGCCCGGTTCCTTTTGAGGGTGTAAAAGAGTTATTACAAGAATTGAAGAATGCAGGGGTAAAGTTGGGTATGGTTACCGGCAAGGGCTTACACAGTACCATTATTTCGCTTAAGCAATTCGAGTTGTCGGAGTATTTTGAAATTATGGAAACAGGGTCGCCTGAGGGGCCAAATAAAGTTGCCGGTATTGTTAGCATATTAAACCGTTTAGGCAGCGATATAAGCGAAAGTTTATACGTAGGTGATGCACCAAGCGATATTAAATATTGTAAAGAAGTGGGCATCCCAATTGCAGCCGCGGCTTGGGCATCAACCAGAAATGGCAGCGAATTAGAGCCGTTAAACCCCGACTGGATCTTTTACAGCATTGCCGATTTTAAAGATTGGTTGATAAGTTAAATTATTAATCGTAATATTGCGATTAATATGGGTGTTACCAAAACAGATAATTTTAATGATGAGCAAAATAGGTTGGCTACGCAATTAAAAGCGATTGCACACCCGGCCCGTATTGCCATTTTGCAGCACATCATCAATGCTAATGCCTGTATCTGCGGCGACCTTGTGGACGAACTGGGTTTAGCCCAGGCCACCATTTCCCAGCATTTAAAAGAATTAAAAAAGGCCGGCCTTATCCAAGGGACAATAGAGGGTGTTAGCGTATGCTACTGCATCGAACCCAAAGCCTGGAAAGCTTTACAAAACGAGATAAATACCATGTTTACATCTTATAAAGATGTAAATACCTGTTGTTAGATTTTTTTGCTTAAATCTATCGTAATATTACGATAGATAAAATTAAATATATAATTATGGAACACTTAAAATGGAGCGCTTTTAAAAAACAACTTCAGGCAAACCCGCAGCTAATACTGCAGTTTAGGTATGCCGAAAACAAATGGGTAGATGCATCCTACCACATCACCGAAATTAAGCAGGCGCCCATCACATCGGTAGACTGCGGCGGCGTGATGAATAGGTGGACGGAAATTATCGTACAACTTTGGGAACCGGAAGAACAACAGCAGGAGAGGGCAATGGAGGTAAGCAAAGCTTTGTCCATTATTAATTTGGTTGAAAAAACTTTATCCTTAGATGCAGATGGTATAGTTAAAATTGAATTTGGTAACCAACAATTTGATACCCGCCAAATGCTGCCTATAGATCTGCTGATAGATGGCGATAACCTGGTGGTAGACCTACGCCCCGATGCCGTACAATGTAAAGCCATTGATCGTGGCGGTAGCTGCGGTACCAATGATAAAGGGGAGGAATGCTGCACCCCAACAGCCGCGGTTAAACCAAAGATACAAATGCAAAACCTTGCCGCCGATGCTTCTTGCTGTACGCCGGGATTGGGTTGCTGTTAATTGAAATTATTATGAAAAATATATTAGTACTATGCACCGGCAACAGCTGCCGCAGCCAAATAGCAGAAGGTTACCTGCGCCATTACGCAGGTGTTGAAGCGACTATTTATAGCGCCGGGATAGAAACACATGGCGTTAACCCTAAAGCTATCGCGGTGATGGCTGCGGATGGGATTGACCTATCGGCACATACCTCAAACCATGTGGATGAGTATTTGAACATCTCGTTTGATTGCGTGATAACCGTATGCGACAACGCAAACGAAGCCTGCCCGTATTTCCCGGGGGATGTTAAGCGCTTTCATCACAATTTCCCCGACCCGGCAAAGGCTACGGGAACGCCTGATGAGGTAATGGCCGAATTTACACGCGTACGCGATATGATAAAATTGTACTCGCAAGATTTTGTAAAACAACATATCCAATAAAACCATGACGGCTAACAATTGCGCCCCGGTGGCCAACCGAAAAAAACTTGGCTTTTTAGACCGCTACCTCACCTTATGGATTTTTATGGCGATGGCTATAGGTGTGGCCATAGGCTATTTTGTGCCTTCCGCGCCTGCTTTTATCAATTTATACTCCAGCGGTACAACTAATATTCCGTTAGCTATTGGGTTAATATTAATGATGTATCCGCCCCTGGCGAAAGTAAAGTATGAAAACCTGGGCGAGGTGTTTCGTAACACCAAAGTTTTAAGCCTGTCGCTATTCCTGAACTGGATAGTAGGGCCGATATTGATGTTTGCGCTGGCCCTGATCTTCCTGCATGATAAGCCCGATTATATGATAGGCCTTATTTTGATAGGCCTTGCCCGCTGTATAGCCATGGTGATTGTTTGGAACGAACTCGCCGAAGGTAACCGAGAATATGCCGCGGGGCTGGTGGCATTAAACAGCATCTTCCAGGTATTGCTTTACAGCGTTTATGCTTATGTATTTATCACTATACTGTTGCCCTTATTTGGTATGAAGAGCGAGGTGGTGAACATCACAATCGGCCAGATAGCAAAATCGGTATGCATTTATCTTGGGATCCCTTTCGCAGCAGGGATCATTAGCAGGTATACACTAATCAAACTAAAAGGGGAGGAGTGGTTCAATCAAAAGTTCTTGCCGGTAGTTTCGCCTGTAACTTTAATCGCATTATTGTTCACTATAGTAGTAATGTTTAGCCTGAAAGGGCAACTCATTGTCCAGATCCCGTTTGATGTGGTTCGTATTGCTATCCCGTTGGTTATTTATTTCGCCATAATGTTTCTGGTAAGCTTTTTTGCAGGCAAGCATATGGGGGCCGATTATTCCAAAAATGCATCCATCGCCTTCACCGCGGCGGGTAACAATTTCGAGTTGGCTATAGCGGTAGCCATTGGGGTATTCGGTATCAACTCGGGCGAAGCTTTTGCCGGGGTTATTGGTCCGCTGGTAGAGGTGCCTGCCTTGATCATCCTGGTAAAAGTGGCCATTTGGCTGCGGGATAAGTATTATTAGCTAACATGAACCTCTCCTGACAAACAAAACCCGCCTCTCTGCTATTTATCTTATATAAAATTTATAACAAATGAGTAAAGTATGGTTCATAACAGGCTGCTCCACCGGTTTCGGGCGCGAGTTGGCCAAAGAGGTGCTGGCCGCCGGTAACAAGGCCGCCGTAGCATCGCGCAATACCGACGATGTTAAAGATATTATAGCCGATTACCCGGACACCGCCGTCGCGGTAAAACTGGATGTAACCAAGGCCGATGAAATTACTGCCGCTGTTGATCAGGTAAACCAAAAGTTTGGGCGCATAGATGTACTGGTAAACAATGCCGGTATAGGCTATTTTGGCGCGATAGAAGAGAGCGAGGATGATGCCGTTCGTAATATGTTCGAAATCAATTTTTGGGGATTAAATAACGTTACCAAAGCCGTATTGCCAACCTTGCGCAAGCAAAGGAGCGGGCATATAGTGAATATTGCATCGATAGGAGGCTTGGTTGGTTTCCCCGGAGTAGGTTTTTATAATGCTACCAAATTCGCGGTAGATGGTTATTCTGAAGCTTTGGCTAAGGAGACCGCGCCGTTAGGTATCAAAGTAACCGTTGTTGCACCAAGTGGTTTCCGTACCGATTGGGCAGGCCGATCTGCCAATGACAGCCCGATAGAGATAGACGATTACAAAGCAACCGCAGGTACCAATAAGGATACCATCCGCGGGTACAGCGGCAAACAACCCGGCGACCCGGTACGCGCAGCCAAAGCAATTGTTAAAGCTGTTGACGATGCTAACCCACCATTACACCTGCTGTTAGGCGCAGCCGCATTAAAAGGCGGCCGCAACAAGCTGGAAGTTTTGAAGAAGGATTTTGATGCCTGGGAAGAAACTACAACAGGTGCCGATTTCCCGCAGGAATAATTGTGTAAAGATCATATCAAGCCCCGCCTGAAAAAGCGGGGCTTTTTATTTTTAAATATAATTTATCTTTTGTCGGCATGGTAATTGCATTATAGTTAATAGTTATAAACCATTAAATAATATATACCATGAAAAAGATAAGTTTAGTAATGGCGACGGCCTTTGCAGCATTTGCTATCAACGCTGCTGCAAAAACACACACAACCACATCTGCTAATAAAGCATTATTGTTAACAGTTAACTTAACTGCCCAGCAGGATACCGTGCCTAAAAAACAAAAAACTAAAGCAAGGAGTACAACTCCAACTACGCCTATAATGCCAACGAGCCCAACCAGCCCGATGACGCCAACAAACCCTACTAACCCAAGTTACCCTACAACACCAACAAACCCTACGGCCCCAACCAGCCCTACTAACCCGACTGTACCCACAGCGCCGGTACCAACCATGCCGAACCCTACAGTACCATCAACAAGCCCAACAAGCCCGACTGTGCCGACACAAACACCAACCGTGCCAACGCAAAGCCCGGCAATACCAAGCAGTACATCGCCAACCGCGCCACGTACAACTTCGCCTGCAGCACCGGCACCCGGTACAAGTCCTGCAGCACCTTCAGTGCCGCGTCCGGGTAAATAATAACATATAATATAAATGTGAGAAAGGCCGGTGAAGCAAAAGTTTCACCGGCCTTTTTTTGTTTTATGTAAGTCTGGTTAGTTAAATGACATAAATTATTCAATTGCAATCTTATCGATGGCCTTTAATAATGTTTCCATTATAATTCGTCATAAATTCAATTTCCTGGCCTCCTTTACCTGCCACACTTCCTTGAAATATTGAATATTTGGAATTAGGAGCAAGTTTAGTTACATAATTTGTATCAGCAGTTTTGCCATCAACGCTTAATACTCCTGCTGGATTTTTTTTATTGAAATAAATTACTGCTACCCCCCCCCGACTCTCACTTTGGCAGAATCGCTTATTATCTCCAAATTCTTTAAGCCGCCTTTGCACGATACAATAGCTTTTTGTTTCCTATCGATATAAAATCCAGATTGCTCAGAACATGACAGTAGTAAAAAAGCCATACTGATTAAGATTCCTTTATAAACTTTATTCGATTGCATCTTTCAAGATTATTATTTATCGACGGATAATTACAAAACTTATACGTCACTCTCCGTTTACGCAAATATTAACTAAGATTTTTTATTGTAAACCATTGCAGTGGCGCACTGTTAAAATAACGTACCAAACATCCTACCATGGCAGATATCGCAAAGCGTTTCCCGCAAAACCCGTTATTATCCCCCAAAGACCTAAAAGCAACCACCGAAGGCCTGCACATTGCCTGCCTGCTAAACCCCGGCGTGTTCAGGTTTGATGGAAAGGTGTGGCTGCTGGTGCGGGTGGCCGAGCGCCCGGAGCAAAGCGAAGTAAAGGTGTCTTTCCCGATATTGACCGCTACTGGCGAAACCACCATTATGGAAATAGCTTTGGACGATAGCGACCTGATCGCTACCGATGCTCGCGTGGTAAGATATAAAGGGATAGATTACCTCACTACGCTATCGCACCTGCGTTTGCTTTGCAGCGATGACGGCGTAAAGTTTTACGAACCTGAAGGTTATGGAAGGCTGTTTGGAAGCGGCCCGCTTCAAACCTTTGGTATCGAGGATTGCCGTGTAACCCGTCTCGAGAATAAATACTATCTCACCTTTACCGCGGTAAGCGATAGCGGGGTGGGAGTAGGCATGCGCACCACTACCGACTGGAAAAATTTCCAGACCTATGGTATGATTCTGCCTCCGCACAATAAAGACGTTGCTATTTTTGAAGAAAAAATAAACGGTAAGTTTTACACCCTGCACCGCCCAAGCAGTGTGGATATTGGAGGTAATTACATCTGGATAGCCGAATCGCCGGATGGTGAGCATTGGGGCAACCACAAATGTATTGTTAAAACCCGCGAGGGTATGTGGGATAGCGGCCGTGTTGGTGCAGGCGCGGCACCCATCAAAACCGAAAAAGGCTGGCTGGAGATTTATCACGGTGCTACTAAAGCGCACCGTTATTGCTTAGGTGCTGTATTGCTCGACTTGAATGATCCTTCAAAAGTCATCGCCCGCACCACCGACCCTATCATGGAACCAACTGAGGCTTATGAAACCACCGGATTTTTTGGCCACGTAGTATTTACTAATGGCCACGTAGTTGATGGCGATAACATCACCATATATTATGGCGCTGCCGATGAGTTTGTTTGCGGGGCTAAGTTTTCAATTATGGAGATCTTGGCGGCTATGGGTGTGTAACTAAAACGTTTGCGTGCTTTGCAGGTAAAATGTATCAGAAATGTTTAATACATTGCCTTTTTATTAACCAATTATGAAGAGCTTTTTAGATGAGGACTTTTTGCTGCACAGTGATACCGCACGCGATCTGTATCACAACCACGCGAAAGACCTCCCCATTATAGATTACCACTGCCACCTGCCGCCAAACCAAATTGCCGGCGATATCAACTTTGCCAACA
The DNA here is from genome assembly GCF_034345625.1 of Mucilaginibacter sp. 5C4. Classification (NCBI taxonomy): domain Bacteria; kingdom Pseudomonadati; phylum Bacteroidota; class Sphingobacteriia; order Sphingobacteriales; family Sphingobacteriaceae; genus Mucilaginibacter; species Mucilaginibacter sp. 5C4. The sequence continues at coordinate 1,713,574 of NZ_CP133775.1, forward strand.
TAACCCAGGCCTGGTTGCAGGGCGACCATTACAAGTGGCGCGCCATGCGTGCCAACGGAATAGATGAGGCCTACATCACAGGCAGCAAACCTGATAAAGAAAAGTTTCAGCAATGGGCAAGCACCGTTCCGTACACACTGCGTAACCCGCTTTACCACTGGTCACACCTCGAACTGCGACGTTATTTCGGCATCACATCGCGACTTACGGAAGGTACTGCCGAATTTATCTATCAGGATTGCTCGGCAAGATTACAAAGCCCGGAGTTTTCGGTACAACAGCTCATCAAAAAAATGAATGTGGAGGTGATCTGCACTACAGATGACCCGCTGGATGACCTGAGCCACCACGATCAGATAAAACGCGACGGTGCAACGGCAAATGTGTTCCCGGCATTTAGACCGGATAAGGCCATGTATATCGAAGACGTGGTAGCACTAAACGCTTACGTTAACAAACTCGAAGAGGTATCAAACATCAGCATCAATACATTTGAAGATTACCTGTACGCGCTGAAAAACCGTCATCATTACTTCGCTGCCAATGGTTGCACCGTGGCCGACCATGGCATGGAGCACATGTACGCCGAGGAATATACCGATGAAGAAATGCGCGCGATCTTTGAAAAAGTGCGTACCGAGAAAAAAGTCACCAATTCTGAAAAGGTAAAATTTAAGTCGGCCATGCTATATAATTTCGCGGTGTGGAACCAGGAGAAGGATTGGGTGCAACAGTTCCATTTAGGGGCACTACGGAACAATAACAGCCGCTTGCTTAGTCAGCTTGGGCCGGATACAGGCTTCGATTCTATGGGCGATTTTAGCCAGGCCAGGCCGCTTGCCAAGTTTCTGAATAAGCTGGATAAGGACGAGCGCCTTGCCAAAACTATCATTTACAACTTAAACCCGGCCGATAACGAAATGATGGCTGCCATGATCGGTAACTTTAATGACGGCTCCATCGCAGGCAAAGTGCAGTACGGCTCGGCATGGTGGTTCCAGGATCAAAAGGAAGGTATGACCAGGCAGATCAACGCGCTATCAAATATGGGCTTATTAAGCCGCTTTATAGGTATGCTAACCGATTCGCGCAGCTTCCTGTCGTTCCCCCGTCATGAGTATTTCAGGCGTATTTTATGCAACCTGTTTGCAGATGATATTGTGAACGGCGAGTTGCCAAATGATGTAGATTGGACAGGTAAAGTAATAAGGGATATTTGCTACTACAACGCTAAAAGCTACTTTAACTTTAAGCTTTAAGCGGGATATTGATTGCTATAAGCGTGCCCTTGTTTTGGTCGGATGAGATGTCAACCGTGCTTTCAGGTACTCTACCCGGGTGATGATATTTGAGGCCGATGCCTTCAAATTTCATCTTGTTGTTGGTGTTAAAACCGATGCCGGTATCCTCGATGGTTACGAATATATTATCCTCCTCGCTGGTTAGATTGATGTTCAGCCGGTTGGCTTTAGAGTGTTTTATCACGTTGTTAACGCATTCCTGCACCACCCGATAGAGTACGATCTCTACGTTGTTATCCAGTCGCTCATCCAACCCGTAAGCTTCAAGGTTTACCTTAAGGTGCTGCGAATCTATCTTGTTCACGAAATCTTTAATAGCCGATGCCAGCCCGATCTTCAACAAAATATTCGGCATCATTTGGTGGGCAATAGTGCGTACTTCCTTGCAGCTTTCGTCGACCATGGCAAGCGTTTTTTCGGCAAGGGCCTGCTCATCGGCATTAACTAAAACCACGCGGTCCAGCGGGCTGCTCAGGTTCATATACCCAGTCGAGAATAACGGCCCCACACCATCGTGGAGGTCGGCAGCTATGCGTTTACGTTCCTTCTCTTCGGCTTCAATAATACCTTTGGTGGCAATGTCCTGCTGTTGCAAAACTGTAGCCTCACCCGCAGGGTCCACGATGTGAGACCCTGCGGCGACAGGAAGGATAAAAAACTTTTGCAAATCCTTTAAAAAGTATCTTATATTTAAAATCAATTCTATAAACCAATGCCGGTGGCTGTTGCCGGTTTGTTTAAAACCTTATTAACATTACCAATGACTGCAAAAAAAACCGATGACATTCCCGCATCTGATGGTGTTAACACTTCGCCATTTACTTACGAGCGCCTTTATTCCCTTGATGCCCTGCGCGGGTTTGATATGTTCTGGATCTTAGGGGGCGAGGAAATTTTCCATACCCTTGCCAAGGCAACCGGTTCGCCGTTTTGGAAAACCATCGCCAACCAGTTTACACACCCGGATTGGAACGGCTTTCATTTGTATGACCTCATCTTCCCGCTGTTTTTGTTCCTGGCGGGAGTGGCAACCCCATACTCTACAGGCCGCGAGTTGGAAAAAGGCGCTACTAAAGGTCAGCTGGTTTTACGGGTTGTAAAACGCGCGGCTATTTTGGTGTTGCTTGGTTTGCTGGTTAATAATGGTTTAAAAACGCTTAAAACATTCGAGGAGATCCGCTTTGCATCCGTATTGGGGCGCATTGGTATCGCTTACATGTTTGCTAATATTATTTACCTGTATGCTAACCGTAAATGGCAGATAGCTTTTTTCTGGTTTTTCATCATCGGGTATTATTTACTGTTGAAATTTACAGCGGCCCCCGGCTTTGCCCCTGGCGACCTCACCATGCCTGGCAACTTTGCCTCTTATATGGATAGGCTGATACTACCGGGAAAACTTTACTTAGGCATCCACGATCCCGAGGGGCTATTCTCTACCATCCCTGCGATAAGCACTGGTTTATTAGGTGTATTGGCAGGCACATTGCTAAAAACCGGGCATCAGCATAAAGGCCGCAAAGCATTTATACTGGCCGCAGTAGGCGTAATATTTTTAGTGCTGGCGCAGATCTGGAACCTCGATTTCCCCATCAATAAAAACCTGTGGACAAGCTCGTTCGTGCTGCATGTAGGCGGTTTAAGTTTGCTGTTATTGGCGCTGTTTTACTACGTGATAGATGTGTTGGGCTACAAGGCCTGGGCGTTCTATTTCAAGGTCATCGGCATGAACTCCATCCTCATCTACATTTCCAGCAAATTCATCAACTGGAACTACGCCACCAACGGTTTCTTTGGATGGCTGGGCGAGCTGGTTGGCGAGCCCTACAATATTGTGGTAATGGCCATTTGTTTTGTGATGGTAAAATGGATGTTCCTGTACTTCTTATACCGCAAAAAAGCCTTTTTAAAAGTGTAAATTAATCTATCATGAAAAATATAAAATACCTGTTCTGTTTAATGTTATGTGTTGGGTTGATGCAAACGGCATCGGCACAAATGTCTATCCAGATCTTGCCCAAATTGATGCTGCGGCTGGACGATATCGGCATGAACCACTCCGTAAACATGGCCATGAAAAAAATGGCTGACACCAAGATGCCATTTTCGGCATCGGTGCAGTTCACTTGCCCGTGGTACCAGGAAGCGGTAGAGATATTAAAGAAAAACCCGCAGATAAGTGTTGGCGTGCACCTTACCCTAACATCCGAATGGAAAAATTACCGCTGGGGGCCGGTAACAGGCCGCGAAGCAGTACCAAGTTTGGTAGATGCGGTTGGGTATTTCCCGCAAAGCACGGGCGCTTTTGCCAAAAGCGGTTACAAGATGGAAGAGGTAGAGAAAGAGCTATCGGCACAAATAGAACGCGCGCTGGCATCCGGACTAAAAATTTCTTACATAGACCCGCACATGGGTATCGCTTTATCAACCCCGGCATTGCGGGCATTGACCGAGAAACTGGCGCACAAATACAAACTGGCTATCTCAACCCTTAGCGAGCAGGTGTACCTTGGTGAAACCTATAAAGAGATGTGGGGCGAACCGGTGGCTACCAAAAAGAAAGCGTTTTTGGCTTATGTAACCAATAAACTAAGCAAGAACAGGCCCAACCTGGTGGTGATACACGTTGCCCTGCAAGACCCGGAAATGAACGCCCTGTTTGATATGAACAGCAGCATGATGAATACCAAAGCAGGTAAGCCACTTACCGCCCTGCACCGCCAAACAGAACTGAACATGCTGTTATCGCCGGAGTTTAAAAAGCTGGTAGGTTTAAAGTTTGAACTGACCAATTATACCGAACTGATAAAAGAGCGTGGGCTGGGTGCCATGAAACTGGAAACCGTAAAAAACTAACGATGGAACGGAGGTCGTTCGTAAAACTATCTGCCTTTACGGCATTGGTACTTACACTACCGTTGGCGCAAAGTTGCAATAGCAGTTCAAAAGAAATAGCGGTTGCGCAGCCTTTCCTGTTCTCGCATTTGGTTGATGCCAAAACCATTAAAGAGGCCGGTGCCGATTACCTGAAAAAGCACGCTGCAGAAAACGATCAAAAAAAGCTTTCGCAATTGTTATTGGGCGGGAAAGACCCTGCTGCATTAAGTAAAGATGAGATACAGGCGATGCTTGATGAACAGGTAACAGCCGACTTTAAAGCAGGCAAAGTGATAGCGGTAAGCGGCTGGGTAATGTCACAAACAGAGGCACGCCAATGCGCGCTATATTCATTACTTAAAGCCTAAGCCATGCATATCGACGCAAGAAATATAGAGAACAACAGCCTGATAGAGGGCGATATCTGCATAGTGGGCTCGGGTGCGGCTGGCATTAGCATAGCGCTCGAGTTTTTGAACACCCCTTATAAAGTAATACTGCTGGAGGGCGGCGGCTTTGAGTACGAAAAGCAAATGCAAGACCTGTACAAAGGTAAAACCACCGGGCAGCGCTATTACCCGCTCGATTCGGCAAGGTTGCATTACTTTGGCGGTACAACAGGGCATTGGTCGGGCTTTTGTTCAACTTTCGACCCGATAGATTTTAAGGAACGCGACTGGGTGCCGCATAGCGGATGGCCTATAACCCGCCAGGATCTGGACGCATATTACCCTCGTGCCCATAAAAACCTCGACCTTGGCCCGTACGAATACGACGTAAAATACTGGCAGGGCAAAGACCCGGAACTAAGATCGCTGCCCTTTAAGGGCGATGCCGTTTACAATAAAATGTGGCAGTTTAGTAAGCCCACCCGCTTCGGTACAAAATACCGCGATACCATTATAAAAGCGCCAAACATCCATCTATACACTTATGCAAACGTAACGGATATTACCGGTAATGAAAATGCATCGGCCATAACACAGGTTACGGTTAAAAATTTGGCTGGTAAACAGCATACGGTTAAGGCAAAGCAGTTTATAATCGCCTGTTGTTCTATCCAAAACGCGCGCCTGCTGTTGGCTTCAAACAATCAAATGCCGAAAGGGCTGGGTAACCAAAATGACAATGTGGGCCGTTACTTTATGGAGCACCTGGAGATTAAATCGGCAGAGTTATGGTTGGCAAAGCCCGATGTGCTAAAACTATATCATTGGGAGTGGGAGATAACCAAAGCCCGCGCCGAATTGGCCATCAGCGAAGAAATGCAGCGCAAGCATAAGATATTGAACGGCACTGCATCGCTTATCCCGTTGGATATTGCCAAACAACAAGCCGCCTTTATCGATATATGGACGGCAGATACCGTCCAAACCAAAAAGAACTTCGCCAAGTTTGAAAAAGCAGAAAAAGATGGCGCGAAAAAAGAGGGGCATAGCTCGTACCAATTATTTACCCGGGTAGAACAAGCGCCAAATCCTGATAGCCGCGTTACGTTAGATACTGAAAGGGATGCTTTAGGCGTGCCGCGTGCTATGCTGCATTGGGAACTTACCCCGCTGGAAAAACACAGCCTGCGCGGCATCCACAAAATTATTGGTGAGCAAATAGGTATTACCGAGGCAGGCCGCGTTAGGCTAATGGAATACCTGCGCGATGAAAACGATAACACCTGGCCCGAATTTACCGGTGGTGGCTGGCACCATATGGGCACAACCCGCATGGCTGCCGACCCTAAAAAAGGGGTGGTGGATGCCAACTGTAAAGTGCACGGCATAGCAAACCTATACATGGCCGGCGCATCGTGCTATGCAACTGCCGCCGCGCCAAACCCAACGTTAACATTGGTAGCGCTGACTATCCGATTGGCGGATCATATCAAACAAAAGGTAAAGGCGGTTTAATACCGCCCGTTCAAGCGTGCACGCTTGAATGTTGATAACCGCGAGCGTCCCCGCTCGCGATACAAAGCCAGCGTGGATGCTGGTAATTTCTTAAAGTTATGCGTGGACGCTTGACTTGGCCTCTTTGGTATTACTCAACATCACAATTCCAACCGCAATCACACCCCAAAGCAACATTTGCCAGGTGCTCATGTCCCACTCGCCAAGTTTCCAGGATAGCAGGCCGAAGTAGGTGCCTGCCGAACCGCCAATGAAATAGGTGGTCATGTAAATAGTATTCAGTCGGCTGTGAGCATGTTCATCCAGCGCGTAGATACGGGCAAAATTGGTTATCTGAGTAGCCTGTACACCAATATCTAAGAAGAAAATGGCGACAATAAGCGCGACAATCGAATAAGGAAAGATCTTCAGCAGGATCACACTGGCGATGATCATCCCAACGGAAATTAATAGCGAACGGTGCGTATTGCCCTTGTCGGCCAGTTTGCCAAACCATGGGGCAACCAGCGCGCCCCCAATGGCTATAAAGCCAAACAAACCAATGGTACTTGCCGAAAAATTTAGCGGCGCGTTACTGAGGTGGAAAGTTAGGGTGGTCCAGAAGGAGCTGAAGATGCCGAAGGTAAAGAAGCCAAGCAATGCTGCCTGTCTCAATATTTTAAATTCACCCACTAAGGATAGTGCTGATTTTAGCAAGCCCACATAATTACCTTTAAATTTTGGCGGTACGTTGGGCAGGTATAATTTCAACAATATTGCAACAACAAATACCATCCCAGCCGAGATGCCGTAAACAAAACGCCATCCCAACCAGCCGGCAATTAACCCGCTAATAACCCGCGCACCTAAAATCCCCACTAAAATTCCACTAAATACTTTACCAACCGTTTTGCCGCGGTTAACACTATCTAATGTGGCGGCCATAGGCATCAATATCTGGGCCGATGTAGCAAGTAAACCAACTAATAAACTCAATGCATAAACCTGATATAATTGCGTAGCAAAGCTAAACCCGGCAAGGGCTATGATCAGTAAAGTACTTAACAACAGTATCAGGTTTTTGCGGTTTACCTTATCGCCAAGGGGGATCAAAAAGAACATCCCCAGGCCATAACCCAGTTGCGCAAACATCGATACCTTACCAATTTCGGAACCCGAAGCATGTACGGACAGGCCAATGTCTTTAAGAATAGGCTGGTTGTAATAGATGTTGGCTACCGTAACACCTGCCGCAACGGCCATTAGGGGGATAATCGCGGGGTGCAGTTTGGGGGTAGCAGTATCTGTCATGCGGCAAACCTAAGCAAATGGGTTTTGCTATCAAATGCAAACACGGTTTATATGCCTTACAATGTATATTTGTGAAAGTAAGTTGACAAACGGGCGTAAAGCCGCCAAATATTTTCATATTTGAACAAACGCTAAATAATGATCAGGATTTGTGTTGTAGAGGATGAAGAAAAGGTTTCATCATTTATAAAAAAAGGCCTTAACGAACACGATTACGAAGTGGATATTGCCGATACCGGTGAAACCGCGTTGGATATGGTGCAGGCGCAGGAGTATAACCTGCTGATACTGGATGTAATGCTGCCCGATATGAGCGGCATAGAGATATGCCGGGAAGTACGCAAGCACCAGCCCCAGTTGCCCGTGCTGATGTTAAGCGCTTTAGGGACAATTGATGATAAGGTGAACGGACTGCATTCCGGTGCGGACGATTATCTGGTTAAACCATTCCATTTTAACGAATTGCTGGCGCGGATAGAAGCCCTGCTTCGCCGTAAAAAACTGACTGATGGCGATACCCATATTCTGAGTTTCGGAGGATTAAAACTAAATACCTGGGATAAAACTGCCGAGCGCGAGGGCAAACAAATAAACCTCACCGCCAAAGAATACAGCTTGCTTGAACTGCTGATGAACAACCCCGGCAAACTACTTTCGCGCGAATATATTATGGAGCGGGTATGGGGGATAAACTTTGATACCGGTACCAATATGGTTGATGTTTATGTAAACTATCTGCGTAATAAAATTCAGAAAGGTTTCGAGAAAAAATTGATTCATACGGTGATTGGTATGGGGTATATTCTTAAGGACTAAAGGCCCACCCAAACCCTCACCGGAAGGACGGGCTTTAATAAAATTTTAAAAAAAAGCTTCTCCGCTAACCAGCAGAGGAGATTTAGAGGGGGCTACTAATGAAAATAAAAACCCGGCTATCGTTATACTTTACGCTCATCAGTTCGGGGGCGTTGCTACTGGTTTTGGTGGCGTTGTATATTGCCGTGTACTCTTTTTTTACAGCCGATTTTTATAGCCGCCTTACCGACCGTACCAACCTGGCGTCCCAATTTTATTTAAAAGCTGATGAATTGGCGGCCGACAGTATGTTGCAAATTCAGCAGCGATACCTGGAGAAATTATCCGATGAGGTAATAAGGATCTATGACCGGGATAACCTGTCGGCCTTTAAAATGAACCATAATATTTATTGGAATCGGGGGATAATAGACCAGGTGCGCAAAGATGGTTACATTGAATATGAGGAAGGCGACCGCAAGGTGGTAGGCAAGTTCTATAAAGATAACCAAGGCGATTTTGTGATCCTGGCATCTGCGGTTGATGAAAACTCCACTCGGCGATTGTTATTGCTTTTGCAGATCACTTCGGTGCTGTTCATCATATTTGGTACGGGTTTGTTTTTCGCGGGGCGGATGTTCGCGCAAAAGGCGTTGTCGCCGGTGGATAAGGTCATTTCCCAGATCAGAAATATCCGCTCGAACAACCTGTATATGCGGGTAAGCCCTGTAAAAAGCAAGGATGAGATATCCGAGCTGATAGATAATTTTAACAGCCTGCTTGCCCACCTGCAAAACGCTTTTGAGTTGCAGCAAACCTTTGTAGCCAATGCATCGCATGAGTTGCGCACACCCCTTACCAGTATTATAGGCGAGGTGGAATTGGCGCTGGAAAAAGACCGTGATAAAACCGAATACGAGCGCATCTTGTCGTCAATCGCTATTGATGGTGCCCGCCTGCAGGAAACCATTACCAGTTTGATGGAACTGGCCCAGGTAGACCTTAACTATACCCAGGCCAAACTAAGCCCGGTTAGGGTTGATGAACTGGTTTGGGAACTGGAGGAACAATGGTCGGCCAGGAAAGGGGCGGGGATGCTGAAGATCCAGCTGGCTGCCCTGCCCGAAGATGAAGAAGTACTCACCATCCCGGCCAATAAATCTATGCTGTATATCGCCCTAAATAACATCATCGATAACGCATTTAAATATTCGGAACCGCACCCGGTAACTTTGAGTTTTGAAGCTAATGCATCGCACATTAAAATCGCGGTGAGCGATAACGGGCCGGGCATCAGTAAAGAAAACGCGGAGAAGATCTTCAACCCGTTCTTCCGCGCAAACAGGGATAAAAACATAGGCGGTAGCGGGATAGGCCTGTATATCACCAGCAAAATTATTGAGCTGTTTAAGGGTACGATTAAGGTAGTGTGTGAAGGACAGGGAGGTAGCACTTTCGTGGTGGAATTTTTGAAAAACAATGCCCCCGTTTAATTTTAATGCTAATCTAATTTCGTTTTAATATGCTTCTAATTTATGTTTGATAGTTTTGCGACTATCAAACAAAGCACTAATGTTACGCACTTATTATAAAATTCTAATGCTTTTTGCCCTGGCAATTATTTGCTGGCAACAAGCCTCGGCCCAGTCCGACACCCTCAAGGTAAACTTTAAAGATGCAGAGAAACTTTTCTTGCAAAACAACCTGAGCCTGATAGCTCAAAAGTATAATGTTGATGCCACACAGGCATTGGTTAAACAAGCCAAACTTTGGGATAACCCCGTATTAAGCACCGACCAAAACATTACCGACGCCAACAAAAAGTTTTTTGACCACAGCAAAGGTAACGGCCAGATAATGGTTCAGCTAAGCCAGGTTTTTAAAACTGCCGGCAAACGCGGCAAGCAGGTACAAATGGCTAATGATGATGTAAATATCCAGCAGGCCCAGTTTAACGACTTGTTAAGGAACTTGCATTACAACCTGCTGTTAGATTTTTCGCAGGTGGCTAACCTAATAGACCAGCGCAAGGTTTACCAAACCGAGATAATATCGGCTACCTATATGGTAAATGCTACCGATAAATCTTACCAGGCAGGTAACAACTCCTTAAAAGACCTTATCCGTTTAAAGGCCCTGTTATTTGGTTTGCAGAATGATTTGGTTGAGATAGACCGCCAGATAAACGGCCTGCAAAGCGAATTAAAAACCCTGTTAGTTGCTAACCAGGAGCAATTTATAGCACCGCAAATTACTTTTAATAATACCGATACCACGCTTAACGCGAATGATCTGTCGGCCCTTGCAAAAGCAAACCGTGGCGATTATTTAGCCAACCAATATTTGTTAGATCAAAACAATCACAACTTGTCGCTACAAAAAGCGCTGGCCGTGCCCGATGTTACCATTGGTAGCACGTTTGACCAAAACAGCAGCTACGCCCGCAACTTTGTGGGTTTAGAGATAAGCTTGCCGCTGCCCGTGTTCAACCGCAACCAGGGTAATATTAAAAACGCCAAGCTTGCCGCGCAAAGCCAGGAATACACCCTAAAGAATAGTGAACTACAGGTGAAGAACGATGTATACTCGGCTGTGCAACAGTATAAATTAAGCCAGCAACTGTTGGGCAACCGCGAGAACGACTTTTACAGTAAGTACGATCAGTTGTTTAAAGGCATGTCTAAAGCTTACCAGTTGAAACAGATAAACCTACAGGAGTTTATAGACTTTTTTGACTCGTACCGCGAAACCAAGATCAAAATTTTACAGCAGCAGCTAAACCTGCAAAAAGCCATTGCCGACCTCAACTTTGCGGTAGGCACTACAGTATTAACCCCTTTATAATCAAACAATAGCACTAACACATATAATGAAAAAGCACATCATATACCTAGGCCTGGGTTTAATTGGCCTTAGCGCTTGCCAGGAAAAAAAGACCGGCACTATGGAAACCAAACAGGTTTGCGTAAGCGATTCATTGCAAAAAATGATCAAGATAGATACCGCCAAAAGCACACCAATGAAGGATGAGCTTACCCTATCCGGTGAGGTATCATTCGATGAAAATAAAGTAGTAAAGGTATTCCCGTTTACCAGCGGGCAGGTTATGGAAGTTAAGGTTTCCCTTGGCGATAAGGTGGTTAAAGGGCAAACGCTTGCCATCATCCGCAGTGCGGATGTTGCCGGTAGCTATACCGACCTGAGCGCTACAAAATCTGACCTGGCCATTAACAAACGCCAGTTAGAACAAGCCGAATACCTGTACAAAAATGGTATCTCCAGCGAGCGTGATTACACCGAGGCAAAAGAGAATTATAATAAAGCAGTAGCTGCGAATAGCAAAGTCCGCGACCAAATTGCTATTAACGGCGGTGGCAATACCAGCGCCAGCGGCTCGCTTATTATAAAAGCGCCGGGAAGCGGTTACATTGTAGAGAAAAATATCTCTGCCGGTAACTTCATCCGCCCGGATAATGCCAGCAGCTTGTTCACCATATCTGATATGAAGGATGTATGGATCTGGGCGAATGTGTTTGAATCTGACATCGCTAAAGTTAAAAAAGGGTATGATGCCAAAATAACAACCCTGGCCTATCCCGATAAAGTTTTTAGCGGCAAAATAGACGAGATCAGCTCGGTGCTTGATCCCGACAATAAGGTAATGAAAGTGCGTATCGCTTTAGAGAATAAAGAGATGCTTTTAAAGCCGGAGATGTTTACCAATGTGCTTGTATCAAACAAGGATATGCAAACTTCGATAGCTATCCCGGCATCATCGGTGCTGTTTGATAACAGTAAATATTTTGTGGTGGTTTATAACAGCAAATGCGACCTGCAGGTGCGTGCCGTAACCATGATAAAAACGGTTGACGATATTACTTACATCTCATCGGGCTTAAAAGCGGGCGAGAAGGTTATATCAAAAAATCAGCTGTTGCTTTATAATGCCTTGATCCAGGAATAATTGAGTCAAGACATTTTGAATTAATTATCGAGATAAGAAACAACAAGTTAATGTATGTAGTCAAATCAGACTTATAAGGATCTCTTGATTCTTGGCTCTTGATTCCTGACTCTCAAAAATATACAAATGAACAATTTCATTAAAAATATCATATACTTTTCGCTAAGGCACCGGGCGATGGTATTCTTTTTAACAGCGGTGCTGGCTGTATTGGGCGTCTGGAGCTACTTGAATACCCCTATAGAGACGTTTCCGGACGTTACCAATACGCAAATTATCATTATTGCACAATGGCCCGGCCGCAGTGCCGAGGAGATAGAAAAAATGGTGACCATACCAATGGAAACCGTACTAAACTCTGTTCAAAAGAAGGCTAACCTGCGCACAACCTCGTCATTTGGTTTGTCATACATCCGCATAATTTTTGATGACGATGTAGACGATGCCTTTGCCCGCCAGCAGGTACTAAGCCGCTTAGGTAACGCCGACCTGCCCGACGGTGTAAAACCGGAAGTAGAGCCGCCTTATGGCCCAACAGGCGAGATCTATCGTTATACGCTAAAAAGCAAAACCAAATCGTTACACGAGCTTACCGCTATACAAGATTGGGTGCTTGACAGGCAGTTTAAAGCCGTACCAGGTGTTGCCGATGTAAACAGCTTTGGTGGCGAAGAAAAAACGTATGAAGTAAGCGTTAACCCGGCGCTGCTGCAAAAATATGGGATGACATCCCTTGATGTATTTAACGCTATAAGCCGCAGTAATATAAACGTAGGGGGCGATGTAATTGAAAAGAACGACCAGGCCTTTGTGGTGCGTGGTATTGGTTTGATCAACAACATTAGCGAGATAGAGAACATCATTGTTAAAAACGTAAAAAACGTACCTATACTGGCGCGTAATGTTGCCGAAATTAAAGAAAGTGGCTTGCCACGTTTAGGCCAGGTAGGGCGCGATAAAAACAGCGATGTTATTGAAGGTATTGTAGTAATGCGTAAGGGCGAGAACCCTGCCGAAGTGCTTACCCGCATTCGCGCTAAGGTGCAGGACCTGAACAACAACATACTCCCTAAAGATGTAAAGTTAGATACGTTTTATGACCGTACCACGCTGATGGATTTTTGTACCGAAACGGTGATCCATAACCTGTTAGAGGGTATTGTGCTGGTAACTGTTATCGTGTTCCTGTTTATGGCAGATTGGAGGACAACCCTAACCGTAGCCATTATTATCCCGCTGGCGCTGCTCTTCGCGTTCATTTGTATGCGCATTAAGGGGATGACAGCCAACCTGCTATCGATGGGAGCGATAGATTTTGGTATCATTATAGATGGTGCCGTGGTGATGGTGGAGGGCATCTTCGTAGCGCTCGACCATCGCGCCAAAGAACTGGGCATGGAGAAGTTTAACAAGATAGCCAAGCTTGGTTTGTTTAAGAATGTAGGTGCCGAAATGGGTAAAGCTATATTCTTCTCCAAACTGATCATCATCACTTGTTTGATCCCCATCTTCGCGTTCCAAAAGGTAGAGGGTAAAATGTTCTCACCGCTGGCATACACCTTAGGTTTTGCCTTGTTAGGTGCATTGATATTTACGCTTACGCTTGTGCCTGCATTATCAAGCATCCTGCTTAAGAAAAATGTACGTGAAAAGCATAACCCGGTGGTACTGTTTTTTGAGAACGGCATCCGCCGCATGTTCAATTTTACCTATCGTAATCAAAAATTAAGCCTTATCGTATCGGTATCTTTCATGATACTAACCTTTATATCGGCTAAGTTTTTGGGTACCGAGTTTTTACCACAATTAAACGAAGGGGCGCTTTGGGTTACGGCACAGCTGCCAATGAGCACCTCGCTCGAAAATTCTGTTAACGTAACCAATAAAATGCGCCAGGTGCTGTCAACCTTCCCCGAGGTGAAACAAACGCTGTCGCAAGTAGGCCGTACCAATGATGGTACCGACCCTAAAGGCTTTTTTAACGTACAGATCCAGGTGGATCTTTTGCCTAAAAAGGAATGGAAAAGTAAAATAACCCAGGAAGAGCTGATTGCCGAAATGGATAAAAAGCTAAGCCAGTTCCCGGGTATTATTTTCAATTACTCGCAGCCTATTATTGATAACGTTGCCGAAGCCGTGGCGGGTGTGCCCGCATCCATGGCCGTAAAAGTATTTGGGCCCGATTTTAAAACACTGGATGCCAAGGCGGACCAGGTAATGGCGGTGCTAAAAAATATAAAAGGGGTTGAAGACCTTGGCGTATTGCGTAACCTTGGGCAACCCGAGTTCAGGATAGAGCTGGATCAGCGCAAAATGGCCGTTTATGGCGTATCAACCGCTGATGCGAACTCGGTGATAGAGATGGCGATAGGTGGTAAGGCTGTTACCCAGTTATACGAAGGCGAACGCAAGTTTGATATCCGGATCCGTTACCAAAAGCAATTCCGCGATACGCAGGAAAAAATAGAGAACCTGATGGTACCTACCATGAATGGTTCTAAAATATCCATTAAAGAAATATCGAGCATTACCTCACAAACCGGCCCTGCATTTATTTACAGGGATAACAACATGCGTTACATAGCGGTTAAGTTCTCGGTACGTGGGCGCGACCTGGGCGGTACTATAGCAGAAGCCCAGGAAAAGGTAGATAAAGCTGTAAAGCTTGACCAGGGGTACTCATTTACCTGGAACGGTGAGTTTGAGAACCAGATCCGCGCATCAAATACGCTTGCACGGGTGGTGCCTATATGTTTGCTGGTTATCTTCCTGATACTGTACGTTACTTTTGGCAACGCTAAAGATGCCGTACTGGTAATTATGAACGTACCGTTCGCGCTGATGGGCGGGATCCTGGCGCTGCATATTACGCACGTTAACTTCAGTATCTCGGCCGGTATTGGTTTCATAGCCCTGTTTGGGGTGTGTATCCAAAACGGTGTTATCCTCATCTCCGTGTTCCGCAAGAACCTGGAGGCGCATATGCCGCTTAACACGGCCCTGTTAGAGGGTGTGGTATCACGTGTGCGCCCGGTGGTGATGACCGCCCTGATGGCCGCTATCGGCCTGATGCCTGCCGCCTTATCAACCGGGATAGGCTCCGAAACCCAAAAACCCTTAGCCATTGTGGTGATAGGGGGCTTGGTTACCTCAACTATTCTTACCCTCTTAATATTACCTGTTATTTACGCTATGGTTTACAAGCTAATTCATAGGCGCGAAAACCGGAAACTATTAAAAAGGATGGGCGTAGTTAGTGCTTAGTTTATTGTTTGAAACATTGCACCCTAAGATGAGCCGCGAGGGATTATCTTAGGGACTGCAATGTTATTATGTTACACCCCGGATTTGAATATCATCCGGAAGCATTGTCCCTGCTTTGGTTCTACGATCTATCGGTTGGTTTTTAACTTTGAAAACATTTGCTTTTTGAATTTTATAGATTATCTTAGATAGAAATAACAACCAGCTAATCACAATGAAAAACTTCTACTTTAAAAATAAAACTTTTAAATCGGGATTAATTTTTCTTATGGCCTTCTGCGGCATCATCTACGGTTGCCGTAAAGAAATCTCTAAAACGGATAAGGCAGCAGCCTTAACTATTACCAACTCTCAAATACTGGCCGCCAAAAGCTGGTATGAAGTTAAGTTTACAAAACGCAATGAAAATTCAGGGAAAGTTACTAATTCTTTGGGTGATGAATTTGACCTGAGCCAGTTTTTTAATCCTGATTGGAAAGATGCAAAAAATTATAGCCGTTTTGATGATGATGTAATTGAAATGCCTGTAGATTCGGCATCAAAGATAGGCTTAAAGATAGGCTCCGCTCAGCCTTCGACAAACAACAGCCGCAGCACCGTATTGATCTTAAAGGATGGCGAAAGCTACAATGCCTATGTCATGACTATTATCGGGGATGACGGTTATATCAACGGAGATTCGTCAAAACTTGCAAAGAACACTTATGCTAAACATGATGATGATTTTAGCGGCATACTTTATTACTCGACCCCGCAGGGAAAGTTTGTAAGCGGGTATTTTTACAAAAATGGAATTATAACAGGCCAAATGGTAAAAGACGCGCCACCGGTAACCAATAGCAGCCTGGTTACACAAAGCATCAAAAAAGAGATTAACCTGGCGCAAATATGTACGGCATGGTATTATACTACCCAATATACACAAGCCGACGGTACGCTTACTTCCCCCAAATATTTTTACGGTGGCCAGGATTGCTATTACACGTCCATAGATATCGGTTCATCGGGCGGCAGCGGTGGTTCTGGCAACGGAGCCGGCAGCGGTGGTGGCGGTGGGTCAGGCAGCGGCACCACAACCCCGGCACCACCCAAAATACCCTGCGACCTGATGTCGCTTCCGGGAAGGCAGCAGATTAACGGCGTTAAAGTGCAAAAGTATAAGTCTGACCCGACATGGGATGGTGGTTTCCCGTCACCTACAACGCCTAGCCCATGCACGCAGGTGGCACCTAAACCACTAATTATAAATGTTTCTCAATTGAGAACTAATTTTCCTTGTGCTGTAAAATTGATATTGGATAAATTAATGCAGAACCCGAATTACAATAATCTCGTGTTGCCTTTTGCAACTACAAAAAAACCCGATTTAAACTGGAACAATGCATCATTGAGTTGGAATAGTCCAAATCCTATGATTCCAGGGAGTGCTAACACATACATGTTAGGAAAAACTTCAACATTCGGGAGAAGTGCTGACATTACACTGAATACAAATATGTTGCAAAATAGCTCTCAATTAATAATTGCAGCGGCTGTAATACATGAAACTATACACGCTTATATAAATTACAATATTAAGACGTATGTTGATGACTTTAAAATTCCAGCTAACTATAGTTCGGAGAAGCCGTGGCTGTACGCATTAAATACCTGGGCTATAATGGACGGTTTACCAACTAATTATAGAGACCATAATGAAATGATGACTGATTATTTTAATCAAGCAGTAAGCGCTTTAAAATCATGGGATAACAATTCACACACTGATAAGGAATACGCGATGACAATGCTTTATGGCCTTGATACCGGTGATTTCGCAGTTATGCAGTCTTCGCTGGCTCAAACATATTCTGCAATTATGGCTAGGTACAATATTACAAGTTCTAATTTACAAACGTTCTGGTCATCCCAGATAACTGCAAATGTGGGTAAATTGCCTACAGGTGGCTGCTAAAACAAATCCAATGAAAAAGATACTACTTTTGTTTTTTTTCTTAAACCAGTTGTCTGCCTTGGCTCAAAGCGTAGATTCTGTGTATTATATAATTAATACTAATAAAAATTATGATAAAGATGGGATGTGGAAATTTGAGTATGATGCCCCGGTAATGTATTGTATTTTACAATGCCCTTGTCTTAAAAACGATGAGAGACCTATATTTAGTTACAAAACGACGGAAAAGAATAAAGTAATTTTGAGTAACGACAAATTAAGTTTATATCACTTAGTGAATTTACCTGGACTTATACTGAAAGCTAAAACAGCTTTAACATATGAACAAGACAAAAAATATGTTTTCTTTTTTATAGAGCCTTCCAAAAAAAGATATATTGTACATAATACTCGATTAAGTCAAACACAAACAGCTAATTAATCATAATAATTTAACGCCGATCTCGCAATTTAATAAGCTATTTAAAAACGAATGAATAAAGGTATTGAATCATATTATGAAGTATATCTTAACAATCATTTTTTGCTTTAGCTTTTACAAAAGCTATTCACAAAACACAATCGGCAATATTGATACCGTTTATTATTTGGTTGATACCTTAAAACTCCTTTAAGAGATAGAATGTTAGAAGTTGGAATTGAATCTAACTTTAAATACTTTACCATAAACTGCCCCTGTTTGGAATTTGGTGCCAAGCCAACTTTTATATATAAACTTAAGGAACCAGGACAGAGAATAGATAAAAGTATTTTTGGTAAAATAACTACAAGAAGCTTACCGACCTTAATTGATTTAGCTAAGAAAACCTTAAATTTAACAGCTACTGTGTTATATATATATATATATATATATATATATATATATATATTGAAAAGAAAGCTGACGATTCTTACTTAATGCACAAAGTTAATTTAGTTACTCCAAAAAAGCCTTTAAAGGCGATTGATTATCAAAATATACCGCCCGGAAATTAACTTTTTAGTCGCACCCCACGTTCTTTATTCGGAGAATGTCCTGAAAGATACTCTGCGACGACAAAAAAGCAGCTTGATTCAAAATGTATTTAGTGGCTTTGCAAAAGTAAATATTACTTATAGCGACGATATGAATTTAATAGCAGGGCAAAAGGGTTTCACGCCTCCACCATCAAGTTTAGATCCTAATGGGAATCTTACTATTACTGTTAATTTGAACAAAAATGAGTTGCCTAATTCTTCTCAAGAGTTTATTCAACAGTAATTATACATGAGAGCCTCCACGCATATTTAACAACTATTGGAAACTTAGGTCAGTTGCAGCATAATACAATAGCTTCAACATTTGCTTCTCAAATGGCAGTTGATCTTCGACAAATGTTTCTTGGATTATCAGTTGATGATGCAACTAAACTTTCATGGGGTGGGCTACAGTCTACCGCCTGCGCAACAGACCTCCAAAGAAATTTATCTTACCCAGCCCGATTTACAATGGTTTACAGGTGAGTGGAAATACCTATCGCACTACATTATCTTTTCCATTAACTTTAAACTTGTGAAAACATATGTGAAAAACGGGGATGGTTTTTACATCGATTTAATTAAGGGGGATTATACCCTAAAAATAGGTGGGCAAGTTTTACAATCATCTATTGGTTGTTCCATCATTAAATCAGGGGGATATATAGATAAAGATAAAAGTAAGGATAGAGTCAAATTATATTCTATGATTTAGATAGAAAATCAAAAAGTGGCGATGTTATATTAGAATTATCTCAATGTATTGGTAATATAGCGAGTTGGACGCTATCAAACCGAGAAAGCGTTATATTTGGATCTGAAACACCCGAGTGTCGTCTTACTTGATATATCCCTTAAAATGCAAAGTATAATTAATCATACTTAAACTTACACGCCCGACTTAAATATCATCCTAAAAGACTGATCTCGACTTAAATAGGCAACCGCCCAGTTGTAAAGGGTACGCAGTTTGTTGCGGTAATTCACCAAGGAGATGAGGTGGATGAACAGCCACATAAACAAAGCTAACACCCCGCGGAAGTGTACCTTGTGCTTAAACAGATCTACCACCGCGCTGTTGCGGCCTATAATAGCCATATCGCCCTTATCAAAGTATTTAAATGGTTTTAAAGGCTGGCCTTTAGCCATGGCTATAAAGTTGATAGCCAATGTACGGCCTTGCTGTATGGCAACCTGTGCTATCTGCGGGTGGCCTTTGGGGTAAGCTTCATCCGTCATTAGGATACAGGCATCGCCAATAGCATAAATATTATCTAAACCTATTACTTTGTTGTTCCCGTCGGTTATCATCCTCCGTCCCGGGCCAAGGCTGGTTGTTGGGATGCCATCAAATGTATTGGCAGTGATCCCCGCCGCCCAAATCAGCGTGCTTGATTCAATCACTTCGCCGTTTGAGAGCATGATTTTGCCGTCAACATAATCCTTAACATGCAGGTTTAGCCTTACTTTTATACCAAGGCTGGTAAGCACCTTGTAGGCTTCCTTGTGCGTTTTCTCGCTCATGGCACCTAACAGGTTAGGGCTGCCATCAATAATATAGATAGCGCCGGGCTTGTTAACCAGTTCGGGGTAATCTTTTTTAAAGATATAATTCTTCATCTCGGCCAACATGCCCGATACCTCCACGCCGGTTGGCCCACCACCTGCTACCACAATGGTCAGTAGTTTTTTGCGCTCGGCAGGGTCTTGGGTAATGGTGGCGCGTTCAAGGGTTTGCAGCAGGGCGTTACGCATGCGCAGGCCATCGTCAATGCTTTTCATCGGGATGGCATTTGCCTCTATATTAGCATTCCCAAAAAAGTTTGTTTTGGCACCAGATGCAAACACCAGGTAATCGTAGTTCAGTTCGCCATCCTTTAAATAGACGGTTTGTGTGGCAGGGTCAACCTTCACGGGTTCGCCCATACGGAAACGGATGTTATCCTTACGGAACAATTTACGGAATGGGTAACTGATGCTTGATGGTTCCAGGAAACTGGTTGATACCTGGTACAGCAGGGGAGGGAAATAGTTGAAGTTATTTTTATCTATCAGGGTAACCTGGTAGTTTTTGTTTTTTGCCACGTTTTGCGCAAAGTTTACACCGGCAAAACCGCCCCCAATAACCACAATTTTTTTAATAGTTGCAGGCGCGCTACCTGTAAAAACTTCAGGGTTAGAAAGATCGCTCATTTCTGTATTTTTTTGTTTGTCACCATTATAAATAACAATGTAAATGTACGTAAAGTGTATAGAGCACACTAAAAAATCAACCTAATTTTACATAGCCTTGATAATGGCTATTAAGGGCGTTTTTAGGGCGAAAAAAGCCGCTTTTAAGTGATTTAAAAGCGGCTTTTTTATTTCTGCGGATGGTGCTGTTACAAGTAAGATTGTAGCGCGCCACTACGCGATGATTGCTTTATACGTTGCAAGGCTTTGTCCTTAATTTGGCGAACACGTTCGCGGGTAAGGACAAATTTTTCGCCTATTTCTTCTAAGGTATGGGTGTGATTGTCGCCCAAGCCGTAAAATAGCATCAATACTTCGCGGTCGCGCTCACCTAATTTAGACAGGGAACGGCCAAGCTCGGTAGCTAACGAATCGTGGATTAAACCACTGTCGGTAGTTGGGTCATCATTGTGCATAACATCAAGCAATGTACCTTCTTCGCCTTGTTGGAAAGGGGCATCCATAGATACCTGGCGGCCCGAGTTACGTAACGAGTCGGCAATCTTTTCAACCGTAGTTTCCAGGCATTCAGCCAGTTCTTCGGGGGTTGCTTCGCGTTCTAACTGTTGCTCAAGCGATGATTGTGTTTTGCGGATCTTGCTCAATGTACCTATCTGGTTCAACGGTAAACGTACCGAACGTGATTGGTCTGATATAGCAGAGATAATAGATTGGCGGATCCACCAAACGGCGTATGATATAAATTTGAAACCTTTGGTTTCATCAAAACGGCGGGCCGCTTTTATAAGGCCAAGGTTACCTTCGTTAATAAGGTCGCCAAGGGTAATGCCCTGGTTTTGATATTGTTTTGCTACAGATACTACGAAACGAAGGTTGGCTTTTGTAAGGCGCTCTAAAGCGGCCTGGTCGCCTTCGCGTATTTTTTGTGCCAGGATAACTTCTTCCTGTGCGCTAATGAGGTCTACTTTACCAATCTCTGTTAAGTATTTATCCAGCGATTGGGTTTCGCGGTTGGTAATAGATTGACTTATCTTAAGTTGTCTCATTTAGTGGAAATAATGCGGCCACCTTTGCCGGCAATTAAATAATAAATAAACTTTAAAAGAGCGGGAGCGGGCGTTTTGAATGGCCCGAAAAAAACATAAAAAGCATTCTCCGGATTAGGGAGAATGCTTCACGATTATTAATATAGTGTATTAAGCTACTTTAACTTTTACCGCGTTAGGGCCTTTTTTGCCTTCTTCTACTTCATACTGTACAGTATCGTTTTCGCGGATGCGATCAACTAAACCTGATGAGTGAACAAACACTTCTTTGCCACCGTTACTTGGGGTGATGAATCCAAAACCCTTTTCTTCGTTAAAAAATTTTACTGTTCCTTGTTGCATTATATTGATTTAAATAGTGACAAATATACCATTTATTATTCATTAAATGGTATTAATAATTAATTGATATGCTTTTAGTTAGGCTTACCGTAGTATTTATACGTAAAATGACAATGAATTGTTTTTTGTTATTGACCGATAAATGGCGTTTGTCATCCGCACATCACAATCATACACAACGTGTAAGTTTGCGTGATATTTTACGACCAAGCGGCAATACTTAAAACCGTTTTTTACGTTATTTAATAAACACGCTTAAAAAAGCGTGTGCATCTCAAAAATTACATGAAGAAGATAATCATTCAAATCGCACTATTATTAATAGGTTTTAGCGCCCTGGCAGGTACGCCTAAAACTGCTGTTACCGATAAGGTTAAATTAGACACCGCCACATTTGCCACAGGTTGCTTTTGGTGTACCGAAGCTAAGTTTCAGCAATTAAAGGGCGTTAAAAAGGTGGTATCCGGTTTTAGCGGTGGCACAGTTGCCAACCCAACCTACAAACAGGTTTGCACCGGCACCACCGGCCACGCCGAAGCCTGCAACATTGTTTACGACCCTAAAGAGATTAGCTATGATGATTTACTCGCCGCGTTTTTTGTAGCACACGACCCAACCCAGCTTAATCGCCAGGGTAACGATGTGGGCACACAATACCGCTCGGCTATATTTTACCATAACGCCGCCCAAAAACAAAAAGCCGATTATTATATTGGTAAGCTAAATGCCGAGAAAGTCTACAAAAGCAATATTGTTACCCTGGTAACGCCTTACAAAGTTTTTTACAAGGCCGAGGATTATCACCAGGGTTATTTTAACCAAAACAAAGGGAGCAACCCGTATTGCAAATATGTGATACAGCCAGAGTTGGATAAATTCAGAAGGGTATTTAAAAATAAATTGAAAAGCTAAAAATGAAACCGATATATATCACCGCTGTATTGTTGCTGAGTGTTACCTGCAGCACATTCGCGCAACATTTAAAGAGTAATAAAGGGCACGAAAATAACCCATACTATTCTAATACCGATACCACACCTTTAAAGGTTACGGATGCCCAGTGGAAAAAAATACTGCCACCAGCCTTATACGCAACCGCCCGCGAACAAGCCACCGAACGCCCTTTTACCGGCCAGTTCTGGAACAAAAGCGCCAAGGGGACTTACTATTGCGCCGTTTGTGGTAACAAGTTATTCCGTTCTGATGCCAAGTTTGCAAGCGATTGCGGCTGGCCAAGCTTTTACGAGCCGGTGAGGAAGAGCAGCGTGATCTACAAACAGGATAATTCTGTGGGGATGCTGCGTACCGAGGTGATCTGCGCGCGTTGCAGCTCGCACCTGGGGCATATATTTAACGACGGCCCTGCGCCAACCTACAAAAGGTTTTGCATGAACTCTGTTTCGTTAGATTTTCAACCCGACGGATTGTAAGAATATATTGTTAGCAAAAAGCCCGCACTGATTACCAGTCCGGGCTTTTTGCTGTAGTAAGTTTTATGAATTAAACGCCTTCGCAAAATCAACCGCGAAATCTGTTAATTTGGTTTTACCATGGCTATGCTCATGCTTATCATAGTCTTCCCATAAAATACCGCTGCGTACAGCAGTACCCATTTCTACATAGTTACGGGCAATCTCCGGTGGTAATCCGGCCTGCAAAAGACCCTGTAAGTTCTGCTCATCGGTAAAGTCAATCCATTTTAAATCAGGTTTACCAATTGCTGCGCCTAAAATAGACGCTACCTCATTGGTGGTTCTTTCGTCGGATGAAATGTAGCGGATGCTGGTGCCGCTAAAGTCGCTTTGCAATTCTGCGGCGGCCACTTCGGCAATATCATTGGGATGTACAAACACGATGCGGGAGTTATAGCCATAATTAGCACCCAAAAAACCAAGATGTTTGATCATATCGATGTTCGCCAATAAGTTGGTGTAGAAGAAAGCCGGGCGCAGGTGTTTTATCGCCACGCCATCGAGTTGCTTGTAAGTTTGCTCTACATCGTGAATGCCAGAGATAGGGCCGGTACCGCCATCAATGTGCGCACCAGTACTGCTTAGGTTCACCACTTTTATAATGCCCGATGCTTTTATCGCTTCTGCATAGTTTTTACCAACACCGCCAATGTACGCGCGGAAGTTTGCCGCGACAAAGTTATTGGGTATCATGGTGTAGATGGTATCGGCGCCTTTAAATGCGTTAGTTAGGAAAGCAATATCATCTACCGAACCAATTGCCGGGATAGCGCCAAGCTTTTTAATTTCTGCGGCTTTATCCGCGCTGCTGCTGATAAGCGTTACGGTATGGCCTGCTTGTACCAATTCAGTTGCCAGTGGTTTACTTATGTTGCCCAATGAGCCTGTTAATGTAATTTTCATGATATTTTTTTTTGTTGATGACAAAGGTATATTTGTACTTACTTTTTTACAAGTACTT
This sequence comes from Mucilaginibacter sp. 5C4, assembly GCF_034345625.1. Taxonomy (NCBI): domain Bacteria; kingdom Pseudomonadati; phylum Bacteroidota; class Sphingobacteriia; order Sphingobacteriales; family Sphingobacteriaceae; genus Mucilaginibacter; species Mucilaginibacter sp. 5C4. Next base: position 1,737,933 of record NZ_CP133775.1, read on the forward strand.
ACCCTAAAGTATGTATCTATGACCGCCATTAAAGAAAGCTCGACCCGCAACGAAAACAAAGAAATAGCCATTAATGCCTGCCCGGTAAGTTATTTGATGAACAAAATAGGCGGGCACTGGAAACCCATTATCCTTTACCAGCTAATGAGCGGGCCAAAGCGCTATAACGAATTAAAGAAAGCCATCCCAAACATTACCGAAAAGATGCTGATACAGCACCTGAAACAATTGCAGGAGGATGATCTGGTTATCCGTAAATCCGAGCCTGTAGTACCACCACATGTCACTTATAAACTAAGTAAAACAGGCGAAAGTTTAACCCCGGTTATGGAAGCTATAGCCACCTGGGGCTTTAAATTTATCGGCAAAAACTAAAAAAAATAAGCGTTTGCAAATGTTTGTACTTTAGCGTTTTATGGGGGTATAGGCAATGTTTATAGACGCGTTTTATTGCGTCTGTAAACAATTTTCGATTTTTGGGCGTTATAGAAGGCAGTTACCCACTTAAAACTAATACTACGATATAGATAAACTTATACGCTTTTAACCAAATAATTAATTGAATTAAAAACATGAATAACATGAAAAGATCCGTTTTAATGGTTGGCGCATTAGTCGTTTTAAACTTAACAGCCGGCCGTGTATTTGCACAGGTACAGGATACCACCAAAAAAACCACGACAACCACTACCACTACAGCAGCACCAGCAGATGGTGCAACTGATGTGGTTGGCGCATTAGCCAGTAACGCAGATTACTCTACCGCCCTTGCTGAAGTAAAAGCAGCGGGACTTGACGCTACCCTTAAAACAGGGGGGCCATATACCATCTTCGCGCCAAACAATGCCGCGTTCAGCGCATTGTCGCCTGCAAAGCTTGATAGTTTAAGTAAAGACCCTGCTAAACTGGCTACCGTGCTAAAAGGCCATGTAGTAACCGGTAAATATGCAAAGGCCGATATCATAAAAGCATTAAATGCCGGGAAAGGTAAAGCGACGTTAACCACTATCGACGGGCAAACGCTAACGCTTTCAGTTACTGCCGATAAGAAATTGCAGTTGGCAAACGCCGCGGGCAATACCGCCCAGGTAGTTTTATATGACTTGGTAGGCGCAAATGGTGTGGTAAATGGCTTAAATTCTGTTTTGGCACCTGCTAAATAATATAGCCAAAATAAAAATGCAAAAGCCCCCGACGAAGTTAGGGGCTTTTGCATTTTTATAGTTTTTGAAAGACTGTCTTTATTCTTCTTTTTCCTCTTTCAATTCGTCTTGTTTTTTGCCACGGCCAAGGCGCACTTTTGGTTTTTCCTGTGTGCCGGTAATGGTCATTGGTATGCCGAAAATACCCAGCGGTGGTAAGCCCAACCTAAATTTGAGGTTAAGCGCACCGCTAAAACTTACCTGGCCTTCTATCCTTGGCCTAAACCCTGCCATACGCATTTTAGTGCGCTCTATGGTGATGATATTATTGGCAATAGTTGTTTTTATATCTACTTTGGATAGGTTGTTTTTACCTCCGAGGCTATCCCTACCGGTTGCTTTACCAACTGCGCTGAATAGTTTAAAGCTCTTTACTTTTACTTTTTTAACCGAGAGCACACCGCCACCTTTTAATGAAGAATAAATGGGCATCATATCGCCGCTAAGTTTGCCGCTTAGTTTATAATTTAACGATATAATCCCTTGCACATGCGCCGCCGAAGATGCCATATCATGAAATAGTTTCACCTCGCGATATGCGCGTTGTATGTCAAAATCTTTGGCATCTATGCTGTAATCAAAAAATGCTTTTTGCGGGTTGATGCTGCCGTAGGTTGCATCCATAACCACCGGTGTGCCTATCATATTAAACCCGGCCTGTTTCAATATGATCTGCCCGTTGCTGATATTCATCTGCCCTTTGGCATCATTAATATTCAGCCCGTTATATTTTACTTTTTTAACATTGGCGTTAAAACTTAGGTCGAGGTTGTTGGGCACCAATATCACGCCCGATGCTTTGGTGGGTTTGGCTGTTGCAGGTGTGCCGGCAAATGCCATAAAATCATCCGCTATAATCAGATCGCTGTTTAAGTTAAACTCACCTTTTAGCGGGGCGTTAGGTTTAAGCGCGTAGTCGATAACGTTGGAAAGCACCCCGTTTAGAACAATTATCGATCTGCCATAATCAGCTCTAAACTGGTCAAATTTCATCTTGTCCTGATTAAAGCTAAAGTTGCCTGTGCGGATAAAGAAGGGCTTTGGGAACAGGTCGCTTCGCAGGCTTATGTCTTTAACCTTTAACGTGCCCGTGTTTGCTAACTGCGCGTATCGCCCTGCTGTAGCATCGCTTTGCTTACCTTTCAGACTAAAGTTGGTACGCACCAGGCCATTTACATCGTACCCTTTTAGCGCAAATACCTTGTAAATTTTGCCAATATCTAAAGTACCGCGCGAGCTGATATTATAGTCCAGGTCGTCAAAGTTTTTGAGATTGGCTTTCAGGGTAAAAGGCTTGTCCTCAAAATTAAAGGAGATAGGTTTAATATCCACCTTAAGCCCTTTAAGTGTACCTGTATTGTTTACAATGTTTACCAGTACGTTTATGTTTTGTACCGGGTGAGGGTAGTATTTGGTTTGGATAGCACCATTTTGCAGGCTGATGGTTGCTTTGGTATGCGGGAAGATCCTGCTTTTCGGAATGTACCGGCCCTTAGTTTCAAGGTCGGCAAACAGGTCGCCTTTCAGGTTAAGGCTATTAATCGGGTAAAACTTCTTAATGTCTGCCAAGTGGAACTTTGCTTTTATTACGGCATCAATTAAAGATCCTGCTGTATTGCTCATTTTTAGGCGGCCTTTGATGTAGTTATTTAGGGCCTCGGCGTTTATATTGCTCATATCCATGGTGGCGTGGGCAATGTTATTATCGGGGCAATTGGCGTTCAAGTCAAAACGAATATTCCTCAGGGCTTCGGGCAGGCGGGTGTATTTCACATAGCCATCCCTAAATGATGACCGTAACGTAAACTTAGGTATGCTGGTGATAACAGTATCCACCTTTTGCCTGATGCCCGTATGTTTTATGCCGGTACTGTATTTGCCTTCGGCAAGCAGGTTTAACTTGTACCTGCCCTTAAATTGGAAGGATTTTATACCGAATGCCTTATACCATTTCTCCAAGTCTATCTCGGTATTTATCTTAGCAAAAACCTGTGGCGATTTAAGGCCTTTAATTTTAATTACCGAGCCGAAATAGTCCTTACCAATATTAAAATATATTGAATCGATATTCAGGTTGAGGTTATTGGGGTTTAGTCCCGGCACTTTGGCATCCATATTCACATACAGGTTAGTAACCGGTGCAGGTGTGTTTTTATTAGCTACATATCCGTTGCGCACCTTTAGGTTAAGGCTCAAATCGGGCATGATGTTTTTGGCGGCGATGTATTTGCCAATTAGGTTCAGTTCTATTTTACCGATGCCTTTCAAGTTGGTGCCTTCCACGTATTTAGCATATTCAGACGGCAGGGCGGTAAAAATATCGTTCAGGTTATTTTGTTCGGACACGATCCTGAAATCCATATCATAACCATCCTTCAAAAACTCAAACTTACCTTTAAACTGTACTGGCAGGCGGTTGATAAGCAGGTCGTTTTTTTGAAAAGCAAAGGCCAGTGATTTGGTGTTGATACTAGTTACCAGGTTGGCATTTACTTTTTTATTGAGCACATAAGGCTTGTTGCCGTAGTAAAAATCAACAGATGATGCATCGGTATGGCTATAAAGATCAAACACGTCTTTGCTCAGGTCGCCGCTGCCTTTGTAGTTAAACCCGTGGGCATTAACCAGCAAGGGCATAGAGCGGTCGTTATAAACCAAACGGCTATTCTCTATCAGGATCTGTTCGATGCCTAATGATGCGCTTGCGGTATCGGCAGGTGTAGCCGTTTTATCGGTTTTGCCTTTATAAACGTTGTAATTTGCCCTGCCCGCGCTATCTACCCGGATATTAATATAGGCCTGGTTAAGGTATATTTTATTGATGTTGATCTTGCTTTTTAGTAACGATGAAAGATCGATAGCCAGCGAAATTTCTTTGGCAGATACCAGTGTGTCGTTATCAAAAGGCGCGCTGCCCCTTAACAAAAAATTATCCAGCGTAAGCGTAAGTGCCGGGAATTTCTTAAAAAAGGAGAGGCGCGTATCTGTAAATGCCAATTTGCCGTTGATACTGCCGCCTGCCCATTGCTTTATTTTTTGCGTAATCGTTTGCGGGAACAAATAAGGGAGCAAAAACATCAGCGCTAATAAAGAAACTATGGTAATAGCGCTTATTTTAATGGTTTTGAGAAGAATTTTTTTGACGGGAAACGACATAAATAACGGATAGGTGGCGTTAAGGTAGCCATAAAATAACCATCACCCTAAAAATGAAAATAGAATAAGCCAAAAGCACTCCTTTGTTTAAATAATGTGCTTTGTAGGAAATTTAATTTAACGGGGTGGGGCATATCCATCAAAGATCGCTCTAAAGATCAAACAGTTGATCTCTCTTTTATCATCGCCATAATATTTCCGCTTTTTTGTTTGCGGATAAGGTGCGATGTTATGGCAACGCTAATAATATCACCATCTTTTTTAATATGCCGCCATACGCCGTTGTCATTCATGCCTGGCTGTAATTCGCGTGCGGCGAAGTGTACCGCGGCAACATCTTCAGGCGGGCAAAAGTCCAGCATATTCATGTGGAGAAATTCTTCGCGGCTATAGCCATAAAATACAATAGCTGCTTCGTTCACGGCAGTAAAAGCAAACGTACGCAGGTCGAGGATCCACATAGGGTTGGGGTTGTCGTCAAAATAACTGCGGTAACGCAATTCACTTTCGGAAATGCGGCGGGTATGCAGTTTTATGAGTTGATAAAGCAGCAAGCCGGTAAGCAGTACGTAAGCTACGCCTTTAATGCTGCTGATAAACAGCACAAATTCCAGATCGAAATGATTTTGCATGGCAAACAAAAGCTTGTCGCTCAACATAATCCATAGCACCCCCACAATCACATATATAGCTGCTATTTTAAAAGCCCCTGACTTCATCTATTCTAATATATAAAATTTGCAGGTAATATATACCTACAGCACGCAAGTTTAGAATTAAAACAAACTCGCCTGGTCATTCTCCGGCCCCTGCTGATAAGCGCGGATAAGCGTAATAATGTCTGTACCGTATTGATTGGCCTTTTGCGGGCCAACGCCTTTTATGCCGCTTAAGTTTTTTAGGGTTGCCGGTAATTTTTCGGCAATGGCAGCCATTGTTTTTTCGGTGAATACCATGCCCTGCATTATTTTTTGTGAAGTTGCCAACTTTTCGCGCCAGGTTAATAGTTCGTTGTAAAGTTCCTCGTTAGGCAGGGCGTTCAATGCTTTCAGATAACTACGGTTATGCGTGGTAGCCTTATTTTTAACCTGTTCCAAATAGGTTTGTTTCGTAAACGGATTCGCCGCAAAATATTGCAGTAGCTGTATCCGGTTCATCAGCCATATAATTAGCTGGTCGGCTTTGGCTGCTTTTTCTTTGGACTTATCTATCAGGAAAGGAAGGTTAAGATGCAGCGTTTCTGTTGCCCCGGTTAGTTTCTCCAGGAAATAACCCGATGCCTGCTGACTGCGTTCGGCTTTTAGCTGCCTGTTGAATTTTTCTGCAACGCCGATGATGTCTTGCTCCAGATTGGGCAGCAGGCTGGTAAACTCCTTAAGCTTAGTTTGTAATGGACCAAAGTTGAATAACTCGCTTAGCAGGTATTGCTGGTATAGGTACCTGTCCTGTTCAAGTCGTTTCTCATCTGGCGCTATTTGTGCCGATTGTTCGTTAAAACGCGTAACCGCCGGGTCGCTAATAATGTTGCGTGCCGCGATTGGGTTACGTAAAACCATACCTGCCAAACTTCGGCAACGGCTCAAAGCCACATAAGCCTGCCCATGCGCAAAGGATTCGGACACATCAATAATTGCCTTATCAAAACTCAACCCCTGGCTTTTATGAATGGTGATAGACCAGGCCAGCTTCAAGGGGATCTGCGCGAAACTACCCGAGTTGGTTTCGTTGATCTCGTCGCCCTCCATCTGGTAATTGATGTTGGTCCACTCCATGGCTTCTACGGCAATTTCTTTATCATTAATGCCGCATTGTACATAAACCATGCTATCATCCAATGCGGTAACGGTGCCTATTTTGCCATTATAATAGAGCTTTTCGGCTGAGCTATCGTTCTTCACAAACATCACCTGCGAACCAATTTTTAGTTTCAGGCTGATGTCGGTAGGGTAGGCATCCCTCGGGAAATCGCCGCTAACCGTAGCTGTATATTCAACCTCGCGGGCATTAAGTGCCTCCAGGTATTCGTTATTTATTTTTTGCGCGATGCTGTTATGGGTGGTGAGGGTAATGTAAGGCTCTTCGGCTGTCGGCTTAAAGCCGGGCACGTGCCTGTTGTTTAAGGTTTGCAAACTTGCCGGGCTGATGGTATTGTTGCGCACCTCGTTTAAAATATCTACAAAAGCTTGCTCTTTTTGGCGGAAAACGTGGTTAAGTTCGATACGTACATAAGGTGCTTTTTGCATCACCCTGCTGCTAAAAAAATAAGGGGTGTTATAATAAGGCCTTAATATGCCCCATTCGTCATCTTTTATGATTGGACTAAGCTGCGAAAGATCACCTATGAGTAACAACTGTACACCACCGAACGGGTATTGCGAGCCTTTGATGTTGCGCAGTATCAGGTCAATTTGGTCGAGCACATCGGGGCGCACCATACTTACCTCATCTATAACCAAAAGTTCCAGGTTGGCAAGCAGATCTTTTTTCTCGGTGTTGAAATGCACTTCGGGCCTTTCAGTGCCTAATGGGATTATCGGCCCAAAGCCAAGCTGAAAAAAGGAGTGGATAGTCATGCCACCTGCATTAATGGCAGCAACACCCGTTGGGGCAACCACGGCAAGCTTTTTTTGGGATGTTTGCCGCAGGTTTTGCAGAAAGGTGGTTTTACCGGTGCCGGCTTTGCCCGTTAAAAAAACCACTGTATTGGTGCTTTCTAAATAATCATAAGCCAACTGCATCACCGTGTTCATCTCTGCCATTACGGGTGCAAAAATATAATTCTATTTTGCTAAAAATGTAAGCATATGAATTATTTTACTAAAAATCTTCGGGTATTTCAAAGGTGATGGTTTGTTTGGTTTGGGGATGTACAAACTGCAGGTAGGCAGCATGCAGGTACATCCTGTCGTCGCCTGTTCCATACAGATCATCGCCAACAATAGGCGCGTTAAGCCCCTGCGAATGTGCCGAATGCATCCTCAGTTGATGCGTACGGCCCGTTTGTGGCCAGAAATGGACTTTGGTGGTATCTTCATTACGCTGGATTACCGCCCATTTGGTAACTGCTTTTTTGCCATCCTCAAAACAAACCAATTGCCTTGGCCTATTCAGCAGATCGGCGCGAAGGGGTAGGTTGATCTCGCCTTCAGAGTCCCTAATTACTTTAGAAAGCAAGGCGGTGTAGCGCTTAGTTACCGTCCGTTTTAAAAATTGTGCCTGGATGAATTTGTGCGCTTCTTTGATTTTTGCAACTACGATCAAGCCCGAAGTGCCCATGTCCAATCGGTGAACAATCAGTGGCTCGATACCACCAAATTTCACCTTTAATCGACTATAAACCGAATCATGAACGTTTACGCCGGGCACAGACCGCAGCTCGGCAGGTTTGTTGACCACCACAAAAAAATCATCCTCGTAAATAATATCTATCTCATCGCTCTCGCCAGGGTTTTCTAAAAGCGGGTTATCATCAACAGGCATCCCCTCCAGCATGTGCGCCAAAATTGGTTTGCACTTGCCGGTGCAGGCCGGGTAAAATTGCTTGTGCTGCCTTATCTCTGATCTGGGTGCAGTGCCCCACCAAAACTCTGCCATGGCAATCGGTTTGTGCCCGTGCTTAAAAGCATACTGTAAAAGTTTGGGCGTTGCACATTCCCCGGCAGCGGCTGGTGGTTTGCCAAATACCGTGGCGCTAAAGATCTCCTGCAGGCTTTTCTCCTGCATATCTATATTCAGGAAAACGTATTGTTCAAAAAGCTGCTGTTGTAAAGCGGACGATCTTTCCCTGCGGTCTTTTTTCAATTCTTCCACCTCATCCTCAAACTTCGCTACGCGCGATATTAATTCGGTTAAATGCTGTTCCCATTTATTGTATAGTACATTAAACTCATGTTTATCGCGCAGGCTTTGTTTGATCAGGTCGGTTTCAAAAACTTCATGATCCTGTTCGCTTAAAATATCTTTTTGTGCTTCGCGAAGTGCTTTTCGGGCGTTTTTATTGCTTTTCAGGAGCTTTTTAAAGTCGGAAATTTCTGTTTGGGATAGCGTAGTGTCTTGCCCCAGTTCTTGTTTTAAGCTGATGTAGTTTTCATCCCTCTCAATAGCCTTTACCTGTTGGTTGATACTGTTGATAATGTCCTGTCCTTTCAAAAAGAAACTATCCTCTATCAGCATATCAAAAACCGGGGGCACAAATTTCGAGTGATTGTTAGAGCTGGCCATCTTACCCGAGAAGGCGGATAAATAACCTAATTTTCCCTCCGCATCCTGCACCACCAAAACGCCAAACATTTTGCCAATAACAGGGCCATCCTGCTCATCATCTAACCCGAAATTATGGTCAAGGTCGGTTTGCGTTTGTAAGTACTGCTGCAGATCGGCTACAGCTATTATCGTCAGTGGATGTGGCTCGTAATAAAACGGAAAGGTGAACTTTTCGGGTAAGGCAATAACTTTGATTTCGCCTTCGTTAAAATAAGAAATATAAGACTGACCTTTGTTACCCATTTACGGGCACAAAAATAGCAGATATAATTTGAAGATGGGATTTAGCCAACCATTCCGTCATCTTTTTGTTAAAAATATACGTTGGTAAACATAAACACATCTTAAATTCATACCTTTTCAGAATTAATATATTAAAGTCAATTTTAATATATAATCTTCTAAAAAAAAATGGAAAACGAATCAAACGACATCAGTAAATGCCCGTTTTTGAACGGTGAAATGAAACATAACATTGGCGGCGGCGGTACCCGTAACACCGATTGGTGGCCAAACCAGTTAAAGCTGAGCATCCTGCGTCAAAACTCATCCTTATCTGACCCAATGGGCGGCGATTTTAATTACACTGAAGCTTTTAATAGCCTCGATCTTGAAGCAGTAAAAACAGACCTGCATGCCCTTATGACCGATTCGCAGGATTGGTGGCCGGCAGATTTTGGGCATTACGGCGGTCTGTTCATCAGGATGGCATGGCACAGTTCCGGTACTTATCGTATTACAGATGGCCGTGGTGGTGGCGGCGCAGGCCTGCAACGTTTTGCGCCGCTTAACAGCTGGCCCGATAACGTAAGCCTTGATAAAGCCCGCAGATTGCTTTGGCCTATTAAACAAAAATATGGCCGCAAAATCTCCTGGGCCGACCTGATCATCCTTGCCGGTAACATCGCCTTAGAATCTATGGGCTTTAAAACTTTTGGCTTTGCCGGTGGCCGTGCAGATGTTTGGGAAGCCGATGAATCTGTTTACTGGGGTGCCGAAACTACCTGGCTGGGTAACGATAAGCGTTATGCAGACGGTGTGCCGGGTGTAGATGGGCATGGCGTGTTGGTATCTGACGAAGACGCCAATGGCGACGAACACACACGCCCGCTCGAAAAACCGCTTGCGGCTGCACACATGGGCTTAATTTATGTTAACCCCGAAGGCCCGGACGGTAACCCGGATCCAATTGCTTCGGCCAGGGATATCCGCGATACTTTTGGCCGCATGGCTATGAACGATGAAGAAACTGTTGCCCTTATTGCCGGCGGGCACAGCTTTGGTAAAACCCATGGCGCTGCCTCTTCTGATAACGTAGGTAACGAGCCAGAAGCATCTGATGTAGAGTTGCAGGGCTTTGGCTGGACCAATAAATATGGCTCAGGTAAGGGTGCAGATACCATTACCAGCGGACTGGAGGTGATTTGGACGACAACGCCAACCCAATGGAGCAATAATTATTTCGAGAACCTTTTTGGCTTTGAGTGGGAGCTTACCAAAAGCCCTGCCGGTGCGCACCAATGGGTAGCGAAAGATGCAGAAGATATTATCCCGGATGCGTATGATAGCTCGAAAAAACACAAGCCAACCATGTTGACAACCGATATCGCTTTACGTGCTGACCCAGCTTATGAAAAGATATCGAGACGCTTTTTGGAAGACCACGAAGCATTTGGTGATGCCTTTGCACGTGCCTGGTTCAAACTTACCCACCGTGATATGGGCCCACGTGCCCGTTACCTTGGCCCGGATGTACCGGAGGAAGTATTGCTTTGGCAAGACCCTATCACAGCTGTTGACCATGAGTTGATAAATGAGGGAGATATAGCTACGTTAAAAGCTAATATCCTTGATTCGGGCTTAAGCATTTCTCAGTTGGTTTCTACTGCATGGGCTTCTGCCTCAACCTTCCGCGGGTCGGATAAACGTGGTGGTGCCAATGGTGCACGCATCCGCCTTGCACCGCAAAGGTACTGGCAGGCTAATAACCCTGCCAAATTGCAGGAAGTATTAAGCGTGTTGGAGAATATTCAAAAAGAATTTAATAACGGCGGTAAAAAAGTTTCCCTCGCGGATCTGATTGTTTTGGCCGGTTCGACAGGGGTTGAAAAAGCTGCTAAAGATGCAGGGCATGACGTTGCTGTTCCGTTTACACCCGGCCGTGCTGATGCCACGCAGGAGCAAACCGATGTAGCTGCGATGGGTTACCTGGAGCCTGCTGCCGATGGTTTCCGTAACTATCGCAAAGTAAAAGGATCTGTAGCTACCGAGGAATTGCTGATAGATAAAGCGCAACTGCTAACCCTAAACGCGCCCGAGTTGGCGGTATTGGTTGGTGGTTTACGTGCTTTAGATACCAACTATGATGGATCTAAACATGGTGTGTTTACATCACGCCCCGGCCAGCTTACTAACGACTTTTTTGTGAACCTGTTGGATATGGGCACCGCCTGGAAAGCATCATCTGCCGATCGTGAACTTTACGAAGGGATTGATCGCGCAACAGGCGCCACAAAATGGACGGCTACCCGCGCCGACCTTGTCTTCGGTTCAAACTCCGAACTACGCGCCGTTGCCGAAGTTTACGGAAGCGCCGATGCACAAGACAAGTTTGTTAAAGACTTTATTGCCGCATGGGATAAAGTGATGAACCTGGATAGGTTTGATCTGAATTAACTAAGATCGAAAATTATAATTTTAAGAGGCATCGGAAACGATGCCTCTTTTTGTTTCCGGCAAATAATGTAAACAAAAAAACCGGTTGGACCGAAGCCTTTAGTTATATATTGATTAGGCAAATTTGCCCTGTATTACGTTAGCGCATTATGACCCATAGATCAGGAGGCATTTGCCAAAAGATACATAAGGCTGTTTTGTCTTTCTGTTTTAATAGGTAGCGTTTTACGCTCAGCATCTATCTTGGCATATTTTGCCTTTAGCTTGTTTAGCATCTCAAAACTGAACGCATCTGCAAGCGGCATATGGTAAAGCCCAACGGTTTTAGAATGAACTGCCAAACTTTCCATGCCAACGCGCAGGTTCTTATGGTTAATTTGGGTTAAACCTGTTACTTCATCAGTATCAAAAATTACGAAGGTGTCTATTTGTTTGCCGTCTTTATCCGTGAAGACCACCGAGGCATTTGCTTTGAATTTTGTCATCGATGGTAGTATTCCAAAAGGCATGCCACAGGGGTGCTCACGCATTACTGTACATTATATTCAGGTGCGGTTGTATTATTTTTTAGACATTTAGTGGCTTATTTGCACTCCAGGGCTGTTTTTTACTTTTTTTAATCTTTCTTTAGAGGTGTGAGGACGGATTCGAACCGTCGTTTGAGGTTTTGCAGACCTCCGCCTAACCACTCGGCCACTCCACCTTATAAAGGCCATGTAATTAAATACATGGCCTTGTGTTTTTAATTAATTTACATCAAACCAAAGTTTGGTGGTAAGCACATCTGCACCCTGGCTGGCAACGGCCGCTTTATAGTTTACTCCGTTTAATGATTGCTCTGTTCCCGGGTATATAAACCTAACCGGCAGCTTTCCGTTAAGCGTACCTGCAACTGCGGGTGCCAATTGCGGGTAATCTAACCTGCGCCATTCGGCAAAGGCTTCTAAACCCTGCCCAAACAGGGCCAGCCATTTTTGTTCGCCAATAGATTTTTTATAGTTTGCAGCATTGTACTGTACAGCCGGTAAAGCGGTGTAAGTGGATATGGCCGCATCGGCAATGCCATACTGTTTTAAAGATGCTGTAACCGCTTGCTTGTAAAGGTCAGCAGCATCTTCGGTAGTAAAGCCACGGGCCGCGGCTTCGGCACGGTCAAACAATACTTCGGCATAGCTTATAATTACCGCCGGGGCATTTGGTGCTAAAAAGTAGGTACCTGGTTTTGACGTTTTGGTAAAGCCCAGGTTGCTGGCATCGCCCACTAATAAACCATTAGGGATCCCCACATAAGTGTTAGGGGTTGCATCCTTTGTTGGGCTGGCGTAAACCGGCAGGCGCGGGTCGTTTAGTGTAAATAATTTATCCACAACGGTTTTACTAATGCGGTAATCATCGCGGGTATCAAACAAATTGCTGATAGGATTTTGATTTGGCGATGACATGTAAACTAATTGCGCTGTCTCGGTATTCACGCTGATGTAGCCGCTGCCTTCAGCCTGTATATCTGCCAGCACTTGCTTTGCTTTATCCGGTTCGCGGTCTGCAATTCTTAGGGCTATACGCAGGCGCAACGAATTGGCGAATTTTTTCCAAAGAGCGATATTGTTGTTATAGATCACATCACCAAGGATAGGTTTTCCTGACGCGGTTAACGATGCCTGCGCGGTTTTCAAATCGTCAAGTATGGCAAAATAAACATCTTTCTGTTTATCATAAGTAGGGGTAAGGTGCTCGCTTATGTTTGCGGCCTGGGTGTACGGGATATCGCCGTAATTATCTGTCAGCAGTGCAAACACCCATGACCGTAGCACAAGCGCCACACCTTTGTAATTGGGGTTGGCCTGTGCATCTGCCAGTTTAATGATCTGGTTTAAATTGATGATACTGCGGCTATAACCCACAGTCCATAATTCCTGGAACGAAGTGTTAGTGTAGATATACCTGTCGGGGTCAGTATACTGTATTTTTGCCCAATATTGTACAAATAGCAGGCTGGCATCCATGTTGTTGGCGGTGCCCCAGTAGGTATCGGCAGTAGCTTTAATTGCACCTGTAAGCAAATAATCAGGCTGGGCGGTTTGCGACGCGTTGGGGTTCTGGTTAATTTCTACCAGGCTTTTCTTGCACGATACTGCCGTTAGCAAAAGCGTTCCGGATAATAGTAGGGTTGTATATTTAAGTTTCATGATCGTTAGAATTTAAGATTAATGTTAAAACCAATATTACGTACCGTAGGCAGTGTAAGGTCCTCAAGGCCCTGGCCGTTACCGGTATTGAAGGCAGTTTCCGGGTCAATATTAGGCGCGTTTTTGTGGATGATCCAAAGGTTACGGCCAACTAATGATACCGTGGCAGATTGTAAGCCTATTTCCTTAACCCATTGTGACGGGAAGGTGTATCCGATTTTTACTTCGCGAAGTTTTACGTAAGATGCGCTGTAAACAAATGCTTCGTCTACATTGGTAAAACCTTTGTAGTACGACTGTGCAGGTAAAATAGTGGTGTTGGCTGTACCGTCGGCTTTTACGCCTTTAAAGATCATACCGTCATCATACACGGTTTCTCCTGCAGGCGCGCTTGCACCGGTGTTTACCTGTATAGCTCCTGCCGATGCGATATTGCCTGGGTAGTAGTAACTTAAACCACCATTTGCTGCGCCACGGCCCGGAAGGGTAGAGGCCAGCACACCTGTATATGTACCGGTACGGTTGGTATTAGAATAAATTGAACCACCAATACGTGCATCTACCAAAAAGCTTAGGTTTATACCTTTATAGCTAAAGCTGTTGGTAATGCCGCCCAGCCAATCTGGTGTAAATTTACCAAGGTCCTGGTTGGTAGGGTTAATAAGAGGTGTGCCATTTGCACCAATAATAATATTGCCAGATGCATTGCGCTGATAAGCGGTTCCAAATAAAGTACCATATGGTTTACCAACAGCTGCCAGCACCTGCACTGTACGGTTTGTGCCTATCGTATAACTTTGCAACCTGCCTTCGTCATCAAGCGAATTCACTTTACTGCGGTTACGGGCATAATTCACATTTATATCCCATGAAAAATCTTTTGTTTTAACCGGTGTAAGGCCTAATTGCACCTCTAGCCCTTTGTTATTAATTCGGCCGCCATTAATAAGCTTTTGGCTGTAGCCGGTTGTAGGGCTAACCAGTACGCTCAAGATCTGGTTAACGCTATTAGTGTTATAAACACTTACATCAAGCTTAACACGGTCCTTTAAAAAGCCTAATTCTACACCTGCTTCACCAGAGGTGGTTATTTCCGGTTTCAGATCGGGGTTAAGATATATACCTGAAGCATTTTGCTGCGGGCTTGAGCCAAATGGTGCAATAAAATTATAAGTGTTTATCAACTGGTAGGCTGTTGCGGGTTTACCCACACGAGACCAGCCTCCCCTTAGTTTGGCATAGCTTAAAAAGTCACTTTTAATATCAAGGGCCTCAGATAAAATCAAGCTACCATTAACCGATGGATAAAAGTAGGACAAGTTATTTAACGGCAGGGTAGATGACCAATCGTTACGGGTGGTAAAGTTTAGGAACGCGTAATCCCTGAAACCAATTTGCGCCGATGCAAAATAACTGTATGTTTTTGTTTTGTAGTATTCGTTTGATGAAACCAGCGGGTCGCGCGAGTTGCTTAGCGTATATAAGCCGGCTACCGCCAGTTTTGGCGCAAGCTGGTAGTTGCGTTCGTTTAAATTAGTAGCGATGTTACCACCGGCCAGTAGATCGATACTGAAGTCTTTATTCAGCTTTTTAGTGTACTGTAAACGGCCCTCGGTATTGGTTAGGGTAACGCCGTAAGCATCCTCTTCGTACGAACCGAATGGCGTACCGTTGGTACCATAAGCAACGCGGCTTTTGCGGCGGTCATTAGAATAATCGGTACCTATACGGAAGTTGGCAGATAACCCGCTAATGATTTTGTAATTTAATTCCACGCTACCGATCAGGCGGTTTTTATGTTGGCCAACAGTATTTTCATGTGCAATAAAATAGGGGTTGCTGTAATAGCTGTTGTTCCAGTTGAATGTGTTGCCGTTTGCATCGCGGTAATTTTTGAGTTGATTAACATCAACCTGGCGGCCAAACCAGGTAAACTGTAGCATGGTACTGGTGGCCCGCCTGCCATAGGCGCCGGGCAGGTTGTCGGCATCGTCTTTAATATAGTTAGCTATAGTAGTAACTGTTAATTTGGGCGTTGGTCTAAATGTACCATTAAAAGAAAATGTGTTACGGCCCTGCGAAGAATTTGGCACTACCCCTGTTTGATGCAGGTTGTTATACGAGATCCTGTAGTCGAATTTTTCGCCGCTACCTGCCAATGCAACGCCATTGTTGTAGGTAACACCTGTTTTAAAAAAATCGCGCACGTTATTAGGGTGGGCTACAAATGGTACAGGTTGCCCGTTAGAATAAAATTGCGGTATCAGCCTGCCATCCAAAGGCGGCCCCCAACTTTCGTCCACACCATCATTTACGCCTCCACCTTTACCATCAACGTAACTAAATTTTCCGTTCGAGCCCTGGCCATATTGGTTTTGATAATCCGGAAAAACCTTGAGGGTTGCAAATGAAGTGTTGGAATTAATGGTGATGCCCAGGCCGGCTGTTCCTTTGCCGGTTTTTGTTTTTATGAGTATAACACCGGCTGCAGCACTCGAGCCATACAACGCGGCAGCATTAGGCCCCTTTAACACACTTACGCTTTCTATATCATCGGGGTTAATATCTGCCAGGGGATTTGCGAAATCGCGTGAGCCATTGGTGCCAAGGCGTTGAGCATTGTCGACTATAATACCGTCAATAACAAATAATGGTTGGTTTTCACCGGCGATAGAAGTTTCCCCTCTGATGATAATGCGGGACGAGCCCATATCGCCCTGACTGCCGGTTACCTGCACACCCGCGATTTTTCCGGCGAACGAGTTGATCAGGTTAGTTTCTTTAGCTTCCGAAAAATCTTTTGATTTTAAGCCCTGTACGGAATAACCCAGCGACTTTTTATCTTTAGAAATATTAAGCGCGGTTACTACCACCTCATTAAGGGAGTTGGGAGCTTCCAGTAAAATTATCCGCAGGGGTGCGCCGTCGTTAGTAACCGTTACCTCTTGTGTGGTAAAGCCAATGTAAGATGCCTTTAATACATCGTTTATGTTTGCGCTAACTGTAAATTTGCCCTGAATATCCGTTTGGGTACCTGCGGCAGACCCTTTAACGCCAATGCTTACACCGGGTAACGGCTGCCCGTCTGACGCCGCGGTTACCACACCGCTTATTTTTACAGCCTGGGCATTTGTCTGCTGTATGGTTAGTAATAGCAATGCAATTGCCAGTATCTGTTTGTAAATTTTAAACATGTTGTTTATTCTTTTTGATAAAAATGCCAATACAAAATATAACAAGCCTGTGCAGGTTTGCGGCGAACGATGCCGAACCAGCGAGCTTAATAAAGTGTAAAGAATGAATTGGTAATAATTTTTTCCGGGGATTAGCAGGAATGCCTATACCGGTAACGTGGCTGTAAGATTAACAGCAACAACACATGGCAGGCATGCGGGTAATTAGGTTTAAATTGATGTAGAAGTTTAATGTACTAAGCAAACGACTTCGTTTAATGAGAGTAATGATTGTTTTCATATATAGACTGATTTTATGTTCAGTTCTAATTAACAATTAAACAGGCAGGGTTATGGTGATGGTCTAATGAGTGCCTTTACAGGCATGCAATAACTTGCGAACATTATCTTTTCTGCATTGCTGCAAATAGGAATTAGCACCTTTATACCTTTGGCGTACAGGTTGCTAAGACATCATCGGGCCTATCCCTCAGTCTTTCTTGATAATTATTAAGAACTATTTAGATGCAAATATATAATATATTCCATAATATCTACGGTTTTTATAGAATATATTCATTTTTCTGTTCCGTGTGTTTTATAGTGTTGATTTACAGGGTTATTTAAGTTTTTTTTGGGACTAAATAAAAGCAAAATGCCCACCCGTTATCCGGGCAGGCATTTTGCTTTGGAGCCAAAAGGATTGAGAACGAACCCTAATGCTCTTTTTCTTAATTGGATTCGCTTTAATCAGGATTGCTTAATCCTTAAAAATTGGGATCGAAATTAAAATATATGGGGTTAGACAGCCCTATCATATTTCCGGCTAATGCGGCCGCGCCCGGCACCTGCGGGTAATTAGTTGAAGGCCCATCTACCGTTACACGATAATAAGTTCGGCCTGATGTTTCCGGGGTTTCTGTAAACTCTACGAATGGTGCTTTGTCGATTGTTTGATAGGTGCCACACTTATTGCCGTTTTTAATAACATTTATGGTGAAATTTCCGGCAGGGATGCTCTGACCGGATAGCCGGACGCGGAACTTTACTTGTTTGCCCGTTGCTTTGGCATTATCGCCCATCATCATATCCATTTTTTCATCACCATTGATATCCGCATAAAATTCTACATGGGGCGCATACGGGTTAGTACTGATGGAAACCCGGCCATTTTTAAGCGCATCAATCACCGCCTGGCTGGTGCGCTGCTTAGCAAAAAACCATGTTGTTGGGGTGCCTACATAGTTAGCATTTCGTTGGCTGCTGTTAGGAGTTGCCTTATCGGGCGAATTTGGCGTACCATGGTGGGCGTCGCTGCCACCTCTGCCGGTGAGTTTGCGACCAGAGGATAGCATATCGTCCCAGATCATTATTGCATTGGCGTTTTTGCTCCAAAGCACCGAATTCCATACTTCAATGGAGTTGACCAGGTCGTAAGAATATCCAAAATTATCTTTGCCACTCGGGTGGTTGGCCGATAAATGGATATTAAGCTGCCTTTCACCCGCCCTATTACCGTATCGCGCTGATCTCGGACATCATAAAGCGACTGATGGTTATAGGGTTTAGCAGAAAATACATTGCCATGCCCCCGTGTGGTGGTCCATTCGGCACCGTACAATAACAAAACAGAATCTGATTTAAATTCGGGGTCTGCCCAGGTGTTATGAGCAACGTCTCCGTCAACATGGTTGTCGTGGTCGGTGATGCAAAGGAAATCCATCCCAACAGATTTGGAAAATGCAATGTTTTTGTAACCGAATTATTTCAGGATTCTTTACTGTGGCGGGAGTGTACGTGTAGTTCACCTTTCAACCCAAAACCATCGGTTAGGCTGCTAACGGGCGGCAGTACACCAATCTCTTTAACCCAGGGGTTTTTGCTTTTGGATTGCCCGAACAAGGGCTTGGCAATACCTGTTATAGTAATGATCAAGAGAAGAATATTAAAAATACCCAAACCCGGGCGTAATGTTAAACTGTTTTTAAACATGATCTAATAATGTAAGCTAAGTTATGTAGATGATAAACGTAACCGGCAATCTTATGAAAGAGATGTGAACTGGCTTTTATCAAATGTTACTTTATGATTGGTGGTAAACACCCGATAGTTTAAGTACCATACAGTTGATGAGATTAACATAGCATAAGTTAATTAAGCCTCCTTATTATAGCAAAGCTTGCCCAAGCAGCCCACCTTTATTTATTATTAAATCAACGTTAAGCACCTGTAGGTAATTAGAGCCGGCGCGTGTAAAGGGATTGATAATATTATTAATAAGCTAACAACCAATTGATAATTTGCTAATAAAGCTTGTTTTACTTTGCATTTAATTTAAAAGAAGTTCTATAACATTAAAATCATTTTACATATGAAACAAATTTACCAGCGCTTCATTAAGGGTTTCAATTATCATACAAGGCACTGGATAGTGTTGCTTTGTGCCATGATATTTGGCTTATCGCCGGCCTTGTCACAAACCGGGCGTAATGTAAGAGGCACCGTTACCGACGAAAAAAACCAGCCGCTCCCCGGTGTTTCGGTAGTAATTACAGGTAGCAGCACAGGGGTGATGACAGACGGCAAAGGCGAATTTGCCGTAACGGTTACCGGTAACATAGTTACCTTAAGATTTAGCTTCATAGGTTACCAGCCTAAAGAAGTAAAAGTAGGATCGGACAATACCATCAACGTTAACTTATTGCCCGATGCCAGGCAACTTAAAGATGTTGTGGTTATTGGTTACGGCACATCAAGTAAAAAGGATGTAACCGGTGCCATTACCTCGGTTAAAGCAGAAGAGTTTAATGCAGGTGTTTTAACTACCCCTGCCGAATTGTTGCAGGGTAAAGTTGCTGGTTTAAATATAACCAAAAGCGGCGACCCCAATAAACAAGCTGCTACTATACTACGTGGCCCCTCTACATTCCGCGAAGGTGCTGCACAACAGCCATTTTATGTTATAGATGGTGTGCCCGGTGCATCTATAGACCTGCTTGCACCTGCGGATATCGAAAGTATCGACGTTTTAAAAGATGCATCATCCACAGCTATTTATGGTTCGCGTGCAGCAAATGGCGTTATCATTGTTACCACCCGCAAATCAAAAGCCGGCCAAACCAGGCTAACCTATAGCGGTTACGGCGCAGTAGAAAAAATATCAAAAAACATTGATGTTTTAACAGCGGATGAATTGCGCAAATACTTAGCGGACAATGGTGTGGCCCCTTTAGCGAAACCATTAGATGATGATGGCTCTAATACAAATTGGCAAAAACTTGCCCAAAGGACGAGCTACTCGCAAAATCATAATCTTTCATACAGCGGCGCAGGCAACAGCGGCGAGTATGGCGCCAGTGTAAACTACTTTAAAAACAACGGTGTATTAAATAACACCAATCTGGAGCGTACTATTTTTAAAGGTTATATTAACCAGCGTTTTTTTAACGACAGGCTTAAGCTGGGCATAACACTTACTAACAGTGGAACTAAAAGCGATGATATTTTACAAAGCCAGGTGTTGCCCGGCATATTGTTTTACCTGCCAACGGTAAGCCCTTTTAACCCGGATGGTAGTTATAAGGAAAACTTTGCCCGTACAGGCAGCGGTACGTTAAACCCGCTATCATTAATTGACAATAACTTTATTAAAACCGATAATAACAAAACCTTGGTAAACGGTTTTGTACAGGTTGATATATTGAAGGGATTGAAATTTACGCTTAACGGTTCTACTCAAAAAGATCAGAACAATGTTAATACCTACTACAACAGCAAATCTGGCGTTGCGGTAGGTCTTGGTGGTGTTGCTAACCGCACCGCATATAAAAACACCAGCAATGTGGTAGAAGCTTTTTTGAATTACGATAGGGATTTTGGCCTGCACAGCCTCAAATTGTTAGGTGGTTACTCTTATCAGCAAGACCGTACAAACGATGGTTTTGGTGTACAAACGCAAGGCTTTTCTAACGATAATTTGACTTTCAATAACCTGTTCCTGGCAAACCCAAGCAACCTGGCGCAAATAAAATTCGACCCTAATTACATTTCTACTTTAAGGTTGATATCTTATTATGGCCGTGTGCAATACCAGTACAACGATAAATACCTTTTACAGGCATCGTTAAGGGAAGATGGTTCTTCGGCCTTTGGTATCAACCAACGCCACGGTTATTTCCCGGCTGTTTCTGTGGGATGGAGAATTATCAGCGAGAAATTCATGGAGAAGGCACCCGTGATCAGCGACCTTAAACTAAGGGCAGGGTACGGTGTATCCGGTAATAGTTTGGGTTTTGATGCCTTTACCGCACAATTGATATATGGAATCCCCCCGGGTGGTGGTAAATTCTTAAACAATGGCGTTATTACAAACCCAATAGGCCCAGTACGTAACGACAATCCCGAACTGAAATGGGAGAGTACCGCCACTACCAATATTGGCTTAGACTTTGGTTTTCTAAACAACCGCATCACCGGCTCGGTAGATTACTACATCAAAAAAACCTCCGGTCTTATCTATACTCAACAAGTATCTACCACCCAATACTTTTACCCATTGCTAACAGCTAACGTTGGTAAAATAAAAAATAGCGGTATCGAGGTGGTTTTAAATGCCACCCCGGTAAAATCTCAAAGTTTTACCTGGCGCACATCTTTCAACGTATCGCATAACAAAAACGTAGTAGAGAGTTTATCCAACACTCAGTTTGCCGTTAATAATATCCCTTCGGCGCAGTTAGGCGGTAAAGGTCAATCCGGCAACTATAGCCAAATTATTCAACCTGGTTATGCAATTGGTACTTATTACCTGTGGCATTATTTGGGTAAAAATGCAAATGGCGTTAGTACTTACCAAAAGGCAGATGGCAGTACAACTGCCAGCCAGCCGCTTACAACAGACCAGCGCATTACAGGCAACGCGCAGCCAAAATTGATTTACGGTTGGAGCAATAGTTTTTATTATAAAAGCTTCGACCTTAACTTCCTGATTAGAGGGGTTTACGGCAACCAGATATTGAATGCAACGCTTGCATCATTAAATAACCCCGCGGATGCTAAATTTCAGAATATCCCGCGGTTTACGCTGGGCGAATCTTTCAAGGATATCAATGCCTACCTGGTATCAGACCGTTACCTGGAGAGTGGCTCGTACCTGCGTTTAGATAACGCAACATTAGGTTATACGCTTAGGCCGAATGTAAAAAGCATAAAAAGTCTGCGCTTTTATCTTTCGGGCAATAATATTTTTATTATCACTAAATACCGCGGTGTTGATCCCGAGATTAACATCGGCGGCTCAACCCCGGGTATCGATAATAAAGACTTTTATCCTAAAACCCGCACGTTTAGTGTTGGTGTAACCGCTTCATTTTAACATCCATATCAATAAATAAAGATGAAAAAGATATTTTTATTATGTGCCGGCATCGTATTACTTGCAGGCACATACTCGTGCACAAAATTAGATGTGCCGGTAGAGTCACAATACGTTAAATCAAACTTCCCGGTTACCGATGCAGATTATAATGCCCTTTTAGGTACCATCTACTCCAATTTATCTTCCAACTACGCGGTACCTTACTGGCGCATGCAGGAGCTATCTACAGATGAGGCTATCCTACCGGCCCGCGATGGTAACTTTGACGATGGTGGCCAGTACCGCCAGTTGCATTACCACACCTGGACTTTTGACCACCCCAATGTTATCACTATTTGGCAATGGGGTTTTGGCGGTGTTAATACGTGTAACCGGATCATCAGTTTGGTAAATGCTTCGCCTTCAACAGAGGCCAAAAAGACTGCTACCATTGCAGAGATAAGGGCAATGCGCGCGCTTTACAACTACTTTATGATGGATCTGTACGGTAACATCCCGCTTATTACCGAGTTTCCGGTTGCTACCCAACCTGCAACACAATCCCGTGCCAAAGCCTATCAATACATCGAAAGTGAGTTACTGAGCGTAGTACAGCAACTGCCGGCTAAAACGGCTGCTAATGCTACCCTTTATTATGGCCGCCCTACAAAAGGAATGGTGTTTACTTTGTTAGAGAAAATGTACCTGAACGCGCAGGTATATACCGGCACACCAAAATATACCGAGGCGGTTGCCATGGCCGATAGCGTTTTAAAAAATAACAACTATAGTTTGGATGCCAAATTTCGCGATGTGTTTTTGCCAAATAACGGCCCGCAGATCAACGAAACCATATTTGCTATCCCATATGATCAGCAAATACCGGGCAACCAGTTTACCCGTTTTGGCTTTTTTTACTACCTGGTTAATGCTTATGGCTTTAATGTTGGTTTAAGTATAGCCATGAGCACCACGCCCGAGTTTTACAACAGGTTTAACTTACCTGGGGATGTACGCACCAAAACCTGGCTTGCAGGCCCACAGTTTGCACCAGACGGCAGCGGAGGTTTTACTACACAACCGGTTTATTACCCGGGCACTACAACACAGATCTATATCGAACCAAAATTAACGTTGGTACCGGGTAAACCAATGGATCTGGGCAACACCATTGCCAGCCAGTCAGAGGGTGTGCGTTCGTTAAAGTACTATCCCGATCCAACAATAATACAAGCCACCCGTTTAAATGGTAACGACGTGCCTGTTTTACGTTTGGCTGATGTAATAATGATGAAAGCCGAAGCTATTTTACGTGGGGCGAACGCCACGGTAGTAAATGGCGAATTGCAAACGCCCGATGTATTGGTGAACAAGATCCGTTCACGTGCAGGTGCCTCTGCTGTTGCGGGGATTAACCTAAATGGTTTATTAGATGAGCGTGCCCGCGAGTTTTCGTGGGAAGCATGGCGCCGTAACGATCTGATCCGTTTTGGGCAATTTGAAGTAGAGTACCCATTGCCAAATGATGTACTTACCATGAATAAGGATATAAATCGCAGGTTGTATCCTATACCTGCACAAGAAATTAAACTTAACCCCAACCTGGTTCAAAACCCGGGTTATTAATCAGATTGAACTAACAGCCGGCGTTAACGCCGGCTGTTATAATAAACAACTATGAAATTTATATTCGCGTCACTCCTCATTTCCCTTTTACCGGCTGCCACCAGTTTAAATAACCCGGGGGATAATGTTCGTATGAACCGTATCCAGGTAATTGGATCGCACAATAGTTACAAGCAATCTATTGATCCCAAACTTTTTAAAATGTTGCAAGCCAGGGATTCTGTTGCGATGAGCAAAATAGATTATAGCCACAGCAGCCTTACCGATCAGCTTAATTTGGGGCTTTTAGATTTGGAAATAGATGTTTATGCTGATACAGCAGGGGGGAAGTACAGCCACCCAAAAGGTTTGGACTGGGCGCCCGGCCAACCCGCGTACGATCCCGATGGGATAATGAAGAAACCGGGATTTAAGGTATTCCATATCCAGGATATTGACTTTAGAAGTAACTGCGCCACATTTAAACAATGTTTGCAGGAACTGAAGAGATGGTCTGACGCGCACCCGGGTCATCGGCCCATATTTATCACTATGAATGCTAAGGATGAGTTGGTGAAAAGGCCTGGTTTTACTATACCCGATAAATTCACCCCGGGTATTTATGATAAGCTGGACAAGGAAATTGCGGATAACCTTGGGTTAGCCCATGTGATAACCCCCGATAAAATACGGGGTAACTACAAAACGCTGGATGAGGCGGTGTTGCACCAAAACTGGCCAACTTTAAAAGAGGCCAAAGGCAAATTCATTTTCCTGCTGGACGAATCCGAACCAAAGTTAAGCGAATATATTAAAGGCCACCCATCGCTTAAAGGCAGGGTGCTTTTTACAAATTCGGAACCCGGCACGCCCGAAGCTGCGATATATGTATTGAATGACGCCAAAAAGGATTTCGCTCAAATATCTGCCCTGGTGAAAAAAGGTTACATCATTCGCACCCGTGCAGATAGCGACACACAGGAGGCGCGAAATAACGACAAACGTACTTTTAACGCGGCAATGCTGTCTGGCGCGCAAATTATTTCTACAGATTATTACAAAAAAAGCGAACATTTTAAATCTGATTACATCATCAGTTTTGCTGATGGTAAATATTTTAGATGGAACCCTTTATTCTCACCCAGTAAATAGTAATTACTTAGCTGTTAATTAAAAGCCGGGGTTGGTTTCTGCTTTTAAGTTTAGCTATAGTCATCCATATTAATTATACCAGCCATGAAACGTAGAAATTTTATTAAGAATACCGCGCTTAGCACATTGGGTGCATCGCTTATTGCTAACCCAATTTTTGCTTTGGCCGAGAGCCCGAATATCACCCACCTGGAAAGTGATGACCTCTCCCCGTCGGTTTTAAAAGATGAGTTTGATGTACATTTCATAGCAGTTGGCGACTGGGGCCGCAACGGCGAGTATGACCAGAATGAAGTTGCCAAACAAATGGGCGATTGGGCTAAGAATAATCCCAATAACTTTGTGATCTCGGTTGGAGATAATTTTTATCCGCGCGGTGTAGTGAGTGAAACAGACCCCTTGTGGCATTATTCATTCGAAAATGTTTACACCTCGCACTCTTTACAATGCGACTGGTATCCTGTTTTAGGTAACCATGATTACGGCTCGGATCCCGAAGCGCAAGTTCGTTATAGTAAAGTAAGCCGTAGATGGAACATGCCTGCACTTTATTATGCAAAAGAGTTTGCTTTGGGTAACCCCCGCAACAAAGTTTTAATGCTGATGATAGATACCGACCCTATGCTGCATGAAAACAAGCAGCAGCAGGTGGCAGAACAAATGATATGGTTAAATGAAACTCTTAAAAATGCCTCCGCAGATGTGAAATGGCGAATTATAGTTGGGCACCATCCTTATTACACAGTTGGCCCGCGCATAAAAAATTATGACACTTTAACCGTGAGAGAAAAGCTTGCCCCCGTTTTTGAGGCGCATAAGATTGATATTTATCTTTCAGGGCACGACCATTCCCTGCAACACCTTAAACCCGATGGTTTTACCCATCAGTTCATATCCGGTGCAGGTTCGGAGTTAACGGGTGTTAGTACCGGGGTGCCATACAGCCGCTTTCAGGCATCAGACCACGGCTTTTTATACTTTGCAGTAAACAATAAAAAAATTAATGTTAAAGCTGTAAATGCTTCGGGAAAGGTTTTATACCAAACAGAACTGGTTAAATAATGGAATGATTGCCTTGCAAATTAATTACATTAATTCAAACTTCTTGAATTTTATACAATTTAAAAAACCTTGTAAATATCTTATTTACAAGGTTTTTACGTTAAGAAATACACTTAACTTAGTTTAAGTTACCTGATAGGATTGAAGTAATAAACGTGACCCCGAACATCCGTGGTTACACGTTTATTAGTTATTTTTTTATCCTGGTCGCGGTTAATAGGATAAACGATACTATACTGCGTCTATAGCTTCGCGTAATGCTTTAGCAGCAGCAGCAGGATCTGCAGCTCCGTAAATGGCTGCACCAGCAACCGCTACCTGGGCACCGGCTTTAATAACAGCGGTAATATTGCTTAAATTTACACCTCCTGCAATAGAAACAGGTACACCTGCTCTGGCTGCTTCGTCGATAAGTACCTGGATAGAGTATCCTGCTGTCCACTGTTCATCTAATCCGGCGTGTAGTTCTACAAATTCAACGCCTAATTCAATTACTTCTTGTGCACGTTTCACACGGTCCGGGTAACCAATTGTATCTACTACCACACCTTTGCCATGCGCTTTAGCGGCTTTAACTGCACCAATGATAGTGGCGTTACCTGCTGCTCCCATAACGGTAACCAGATCTGCACCTGCTTTGAATGCGATATCAGCTTCCAACTCTCCGGCATCAGCCGTTTTTAAATCAGCAAATACCAGTTTATCCGGATGTGCTTTTTTCATTGCGGTGATTACTGCCGATCCCATGTTTTTGATCAGCGGGGTACCCAGTTCAATAATGTCTACATAAGGTGCAACTTTTGCGGCAAGTGCTAATGCTTCCTCTGTTGTCAATAAATCTATTGCTACTTGTAATTTTGCCATTGTTTTATTTATTAATTTGAATTGATATGATTTATTAATACTTAATTATTCCATGTTCGCATGACGTTTCCAAAGCTCTTCGGCAGGCGTCCCGTCAATTTTCCATAACTCCATAAATACAGCGTCGCCTAATAAAAGGACTGTCTGTTCAAAAAGGCTTCCCGCATATTGCTTTGATTTCGCTCCGTTGTGATCCTCTTTTTCAGCTGCTGGGATTAGAATGTGCACATCTGCCATTTCGGCCAGCAAAGAGGACGCGTTAGTAGTTGTCGCGATTACCCTGGCACCCATCTGTTTAGCCTTTTCGGCTGCTTTCACGATAGTACTCGTCGTTCCTGAGCCAGATGCTGCCCATAACAGGTCGCCTGCTTTGATAGCCGGGGTGGTTGTTTCGCCTACGAAGAAAACTTTCAGTCCCAGGTGCATTAAGCGCATCGCTACTGAACGCATAGAAAAGCCAGAACGACCGGAAGCGATCAGGAAGATGGCAGATGCCTCATTTATAGTTTTGATCAGTTCTCCGAAATTGCGATAGTCGATCTTTTCTGCCAGTTTATTATTCTCGTGTAACACCTGTATCAGGTTTCCTTTTATAGCAGCGGCAGTATCTTCGTTGTATTGATTTGTTAGCTCCATTTCAAGCGTTTAATTCTTCTGCAAAAGTATCGCCTCTGCCAGCGCAAACGGTTATACAAACAGCCACATTGGGTGGACTATCTGGAAATAAGATCACTTAAAAGTCATAAACACAAAGCTTCAATTCTGTAATTTCTGAATAGTCCACCATAATTATCTGATTATCCACCAAGTTAGTGCTGAAGTAGCTATCTTTACGTAATGACGAATGATACTAAGGACAATCGCCTGGAAAGCGCGATGATCTACATCAGGAATTTAAATAACTGTCCACCAAGTTATTTGAATGATCCGGGTAGAAAGGACTTCTTTGAGATTGTATGGTTAAAAAACGAAGATCCGCTGCACGCATTAAAAACCAATGATTTTGAGGTTAAAGGAGACTGGATTTATCTGATTCCGCCATACCGGGTACACCAGTTGAATAAAGCCGGAAAAAACGGGGAATTGATATCGTTCAAAAGAGAGATTCTGGAAGAAGAGGATAAAGAGTTTTTACTGGACATATTCAAAATCTTTAATGTTCAGGGCGAATTCTCATGTCTGCGTTTAGACAAAGCTGCAGCAGATGATCTGGGCGGCATTTACAATTTATTGATCGGTGAATACCAGAAGTCGTCCGAGGACCTGATGATCTTAAAAACTTTGCTCAAAGTATTTCTGTTAAAACTGATCAAAGTTAAAGAGCAAGAATTTACTGCGCATGATATTCATCAGAAAAGGGTGTATGAGTTCTTGATGCTGCTGGAAGGAAACTATCTGCAGGTTCGAAATATTGATTTCTATGCTGGCAAACTGGATATCAGTTCCAAGCGACTTAACCAGATATTGAAGGATAAATTAGGCAAAACAGGCACCCAGATCATCCATGACCGCATTATATTGGAGGCCAAGCGGCTGATCATACACAGCGAGGACACTATTAAAGAAATAGCCTTTGAACTTGGATTTTCCGACCGGCCCTACTTTAGCAGGTTCTTTAAAAAGCAAACGGCGCAAACGCCGGACGAATTTCAAAAACAGGCGCAAAATCATTTGAAACTGAAATCTAATACGCTAATTTAACCATAAACTAAACTAACGTGGATGCTCAAAATTTACACGTTGCAATTAATGTACCGGTGCCTGTAAAGTCTAAAGCGCGATTGTTTTTTTTGTGAAATTTTATTTCAAAATCTTCATTTAAAATCAATGAAAGCGCTTGTCAAATAATTAAGATGTGGGAAGCAAAATCACATAAAATATCGAACTCTATTTCAAGTCCTATTTTTTAATTTGATTCTCTGTTAATAAGTGTCTGGTGTAAATAAAAAAAGGAAATAACCGATCTGGTTATTTCCTTAAGTGGAGCCGGAGGCTTTAATGGTTAAATTTCATTTGCTTACTAAGTATGATTAACACTTACTTACGTAACCATTGGCCAAATTCAAATCCCATAGTTCCCAATTTTACAATAATTACAATTGTAAAAATTACCAATGCAGCTTTAGCCATTGGCTGATTCTTGTATTTGTCGATAATTGACTGGTAGTCCATATCTGTAAATTAAGTATCTAAGATAAAATATTTGATTGAGATTAAGTGAATTTTACCTAACTTTATTGACAGTGCAATTGACCGTAAAAACAAAAAACCCTTGTAAGTATCTAACTCACAAGGGTAATCTGATAATCTAAGTAGCCCGTAGGGGACTATCAGTAACAACTGCTAAAGTGACACAGAATTTGTACTTCTTAAAAGACTTAATCAATAAACCAAAATTAAAATTTCAATTGAAATTAACCAGTTTTTACTAAATTTGATTGTCACCGCATTTGACACTTAAAAACAAAAATCGCCTATAAATACTTGATCTATAGACGATTAATTAATTGCTTAGTGGAGCCGGAGGGAACGACTGTTGTTAAATTCGTAGCTGTTAATCAGTTTTTTATGTTTTTATAATCTTTGTAGGTCACCGAATAGGTCACCTACTGACGGATGGCAAACCGAAAACGCTACAAGCTGGTAAACGCACGATTATTTTTCAAACCGCCGCCCCAAAAAAATTGCGGCTAAAGGGCAGATTAGTAGCCTTGTTATACAGGCGTTGGAAGCCTTGGGCAGAACAGGTACAACACCGGAAGTAATTGACCGCATTACTACCTTGTTAAAGAAGGAAGATCAGAAGTTTCTTAAAGAGGATGCAAAATTGGCACCGGCATAGATTGTGCAGTTGCTTATTTCGATAAACAATAAAATGAACAGCTGTGATTGAATTGTTGCAATAACAGAAAAGAGGCGCATTTAAATTTTAAATGCAGCCAATAATCAAACCGGGTTACCGGAAAATGCAATAGAAAAAGACTGGTGGGTAAAGCAACTTGGTCTAAGTGTATCGGGATACTTACGGGAATTGGGATTGAAAGGCACGGTAAAAGCCAAGGTTAAAACCCTGCCACGAGATGTTTTGCTGTTATGCGGTACGCTTAACCATAGCGGCGAACCTGAATCAGATAGCCAAAAAACGGAACAGCTTCGACGAATTGAGCGTGCTTGAAGGGGCGAAGCTCAACGCGCAAAGCACAGGCTTGCAAGAATTAGTGAAAGATGTTAAAAGCTATTTACAATGATTGGTAAGATAAGTACAGGTAAAAGTTTCCGGGGGTGCTTTAACTATCTGCATGAAGGCAGATTGCAACAGAACAAAGCTTTGCAGGAAATAGAACCAGAGAAAAAGTAGGCGCAGGTTATTTGCTATAATCAATGCTTCGGTAATAAAAAAGAATTGATACAGCAATTTAACGAAGTGAGAAATTTAAATCCGAATGTATCAAAGCCTGTACTATACGCATCTTTAAGCTTTGCCCATTCCGACCAGTTAAGTAACCAGGATAAGGTTGACATTGCGAAACAGATGGCCAAAGATTTTGGGTTTGAGGATAACCAGTGTGTGGTTATAGAGTATGGCGACCGTCAGCACCAGCATATCGTGGCTAATAGGGTTGGTTATGATGCCAAAACGGGTTCCGATAGCAGCTGTTGCAATATTTGAGAGAAGTGTTTTAAAATCCATTCCGTTATATAGTACTATCTTCTACAATGAGACGGATCTTTTCATCAAGTTCAGTTACAGTTAGTTCTAACATGCTAATAATTTCTTCATTATAAGCGTAAGATTCGTCTTTCCAAATATCCATAAGTCCAATAATGGAGGCGACCGGTTTTCTCATTTCGTGCGACTGCATATAAGCGATTGCCCTCAATTTATTAATCAATTGCTTCTCATAAAAAATATTTGAAATTGAAAAAACTGTGGTTAAAAGTATTGCCGATGCAACGTTTGAATACATTATCTGTTTAGCAATAGGAGTAGAAATGTTTTCAATAGAAGAAAATGTGTGCCCCACATAGAAACAAATGGCAAATGAGGTCAAGACGGCGAAAAAAAGTAAAACAAACTCCAACTGACTTGCAGTTTTATTATCAACCACAATCGGAATGGCAACCGTTAAGGGGAAAAAATAAAAATATTGTCCTGTTGATGAGCCCTCAACGAACGAACTTATAATAAGTAATATACAAACGGCGGCAATGATCAGGACATGCGTATTAAATATTATTTTAAAAAACTGCAGCGTAAGGATAGAGGCAACGCTGATGGAAAAACAACCTACCATAATTGCAGAGAGACTCAGACCAAGGGTGTGGAAATAGATTGCGATGCCGATGCTTATTGTTAAACCAATCAACCCTAATTGCAACGTCCGGGTTGGAGTATTTTTTATACTGCCGATTTGATTATTTTTCTTCATATACTATTCAAACTCTTTTATACGTAGTACAACGAAAAAAAGATTTTTAGTTTCTCTTTTTCAGGCAGGTTGCGGTAAAGGAAACACAATAAAAATCAAGGAAAGTGTTGGACTAACGTTGGATTTAAAAAATTAGGCTTTCAGATTTTACTATAAAATACTGATTATCAAGTGATAATATCGGAGTCGAATCGATGGCTTCTTGCATGCCAAGCATTTTTAGCGAAGTAATGTTACTGCTTCAATTAGCCAATTTTAGCTTTAATAATTGCATATCCTCACTCACTTTTGAATCCAGTATTTTGGCGTAATGCTGCGTTGTCCTGATGTTTTTATGACCGAGCATGTTACTTACACTTTTAATAGATACACCATTGGCTAAGGTTACGGAAGTTGCAAAGGTATGCCGCGCAATGTGAAAGGTCAATTCTTTATTAATTCCGCAAACATCCGCTATATCTTTTAAATAACTGTTCATTTTTTGGTTGTATAACACAGGCAGTACTTTATCCTGATCCGTACATTCCGGGTGATCTTCATATTTTGTGTAATTTGTAAGGCTTGTGTTAAAAGTGGTATCCGGGAAGCCGAATCGGTTTTTTGCCTTGTAGTGAAAATCCATTGTTGCCCGTCTATACCCTTAATAATTTCAGAGCGTTTAAGTTGTTTAACATCTATATAGGCCAACCCGGTGTAGCAACAGAAAATAAAATATATCTTTCACCTGCTCAATCCGCAAACTGGAATTGGTTTTAAGAGCCATTGTTTGCAATTCTTCTTTAGTCAGGTAATCCCGTGCCACTATTTTTACTTTAGGCTTATACTTGATAAACGGGTCTTTGTCGAGCCAACCATTATCAATACACATCAGGATGATTTTTTTAAAGTTCTTCATGTATTTTACTGTAGAGTTATTGGCACACTTGCGTGGATATTCCGGAAGGCTTGACCAGGCGATTCCGTAGGATGTAGAGCACCGATTTGTGTAACCACTTTAGAAAATGGCAATTAATAATCAATGAACTAACATGGTCAAAGTGTTTCTGAACCAACCGTTCGCTATTTCGGAACGAGGTGATTAATGGTTCCGGAATATCCAACTTGCCCTAATAATAGTAGGATTTACGTGCAATCTTTAAACCTGATGTATGAACGTTTTTATAATATGGAGGATATTTTCAATTAAATTTATAAATTTATAGCATAAAGGCATGTCTTTCGTAAAAGTCTATTGGCGGTGATATCAGGGAACGGTAGCGTTGTCGATACGGCAGGAAATTCGAAGCCAAAAAAACCTAATTCTATTTTTCGATTGAATGAAAACAAAAATATGGCTCAGTATTTTATCGCTTTTTTTTGGCAATTGGTGCTGGGCATATCACTATAAGGTTGAACCGGATAGCCTGCGGAACGAATTACTTAAATCGATAGCTGGTAAAAAACAGTTAAATGATACTGCCGATGTAAACAAATTAAATAAACTAGCCGTCGCCTATACCTCCAGCTACCCTGATAGTACCATTTATTACGGGCAAATGGCTACCCGTTTATCCCGCGATATAAACTATAGCAAGGGTATCGCGGATGGCTTACTGGCCTCAACCACCGTATACATCAACCAATCAAAATATGCTAAGGTCATAAAAAACCTGAAAGAAAGCATGACCTTGTACACCAGGGAAAATGACTTATTGGGCATCAGCAATTGTTATAAGCTTTACGGCAATTTGTATTACCAGTCAAGTGCCTATGATAAAGCTTTAATCTTTTATAATAAAACCCTGTCAATAAAACTTAAAATTAATGATTTGGCGGGTTTATCCCGCTTATATTTAAGCATGGGCAACAATTATGATAACCTTGGACACCCATCCACAGCGCTTGATTACTATTTTAAGGCACTTAATATCGATACTAAGCTTCATAACAAGAAAGCTATATCTGCAGATTATAATAACATCGGCGTTATGCTGCAAAACATGGAGATCTATCCGCAGGCGCTTTCTTATTTTACCCAGGCCTTAAAAACATGGACAAAAATGCACTCCGATGGTGGCATCTCTGTAGCCAAACAAAACATCGGCGAAGTGTTAATTGCCCAGGGAAAGTATGATGAAGCCATTAAGTACCTCACAGATGCACTTGCTATTAATCAAAAACAGGATGACAAGGATGGTATCAGTTCGGGCTATAATGATCTGGGCTTATGTTATATTTACAAAAAGCAAAACCAAAAGGCATTAAGTTACATACAACAGGCATTAAAAGTATCATCAGATAATAAGATAGATTATAACAAGGCAGCGACGCTGATCAATATTGCCTTGTATTACAACGTAAACCACGACTATTCCAAGGCATATAATTTTGCGCGGCAGGCCAAAATGCTTGCCGATCATATAGGTAGTGTTTTATTGCGTACTAATGCTGCTGTTCAATTGATTGAAACGCTTGGCGGGTTGAAATTATACGAGAAGGCGTTTATGGCCCAAAAGGATTTCGAAAAAATGAAGCGTACTTTCAAAAAGGACGAAAGTATTCAGAAGTTTACCTTATACATTACCGAATATAACTATGCCGAAAAACAACGGCAGCAAATCTTACAGCAAAAGGCAAGTGCATTATTGTATCAACAAAAACTGCATGATAAGGATTTGTTAAACATTATATTTTTTGTCATTATAGCCGCGGCATTGTTAATCGCTCTTATGTATTACCGGCAAAAGCAGCAGCAATTGCAGATAAATGCTCAGCTTAAGAACAAAAACAATGAGGTTTTAGAACAAAAGGTAAATATAGACCAGCAGGCCGACAAGTTAAATGACCTTAATAAGTTAAAAGATAAGCTGATATCCATTTTAGCGCATGACCTGCGATCGCCGTTAAGCACTTTGCGCGGCTTATTCGATCTCCTGTCCGACGAATCGATCAGTCACCAGGAAATGCTGAAAATGATTCCAACGGTGATACGAAAGCTTGACTATACATCCGATTTCCTGGATACGCTTTTGTTCTGGATCAATAGCCAGCTGGAAAACTTCAACAGCTCAGGCAAAAGTTTTTTAATTTACGATGTAATCCAATCAGAAGTTCGAGATCAGACCGAACAGGCTTTATTGAAAAATATAACTATGGTATGCGGCAGCAATTATGAATTACGGGCGCTCGCCGACCCTAATTCCATCAGGATAGTGATTCGGAATTTAATTACCAATGCCATCAAATTTTCGGGGGGAGGCGATGTTATCGAAGTGTCGGTAATTGAGCAAGATGAAAATGCGATGGTATCTGTGACAGATACCGGCGTGGGTATGTCGGCGGCGCGGGTAAAAAAGCTTTTTAAAAGTCAGGTAGACAGCAAATCAGGCACACTCAATGAATCTGGTACCGGCATGGGGCTGTTGCTTTGTAAAGACCTGATCGAAAACTGTAACGGCCGCATTTGGGTAACCAGCGAAGAAGGCGTTGGCACCAAATTCTTTTTTGTGATTCCGTTGCAAATAGTTGCAAACATCTATTGAACCGGCATCCGAAACTATAGATTTAACCGAGTAAGCTGGCCAATGAAACTTATTACTACAGATAAACAAACCTATTGCTAGGGTAGTTTGGGCAAAGCTTCAGGCAAGTTAGCTTTGGTGACCAAATCATCCAAATTAATGATGAATTGTATGAAATAATGCAGCATTACGCCAAAATTTTAGATTCTAAAGTAAGTGAGGATATGCAATTATTGAAACTAAAATTGGCCAATTGATTAGCAGTAACACATCTTTACCAAAGTGCATGGCATGTAAGAGATAATCGGTTCGACTCCGATATTTTCCACGTTGATAATCAGTATTTTAGATTAACTTGTGGAAATCTGTATTTTTTTTAGTCCAACATTAGTCCGATATTTTTATTGCGTTTTATTGATTCAACGGTGCGAAAAAGAAGAACAAGTAAGTTTTTAAGACAAAGCTTAAACCCGGAATAGCGATCCACTATTGAGGGTATATAGATACCTTCGCCATTAAATCTCAAAAGAAAATCCTTTTTCAGTTAATTTATCATAGACTATTTTGTCAAACCTAAAAAGTTTTGCGGCACGATGCGGCACATTTTGTTGGATTTCAAAGCTTGGTACCAATAAATTCATTTTAATTAATTTCCGTCTAAAATTCGGCTTGTCCAACTGTTTGCCTAAAATTGCTTCATAAAGCTCTTGAAGTTCTAATAAAGTGAACTTTTCTGGTAAAAGATTAAAACCTATTGGTTCATGCTGGACTTTATGTCTTAGAAATCGAAAACATTTATCTAAAATCTTATTGTGGTCAAATGCCATAATTGGTAATTTTCGCACATCAAACCATTGCGCATCTGACACCGTAATACCTGGATAAATTTCTAAATCCTCTGTATTTACCAACGCATAATAAGAAACTGTAATTACGCGCCTGTTTGGATAGCGGTTCACCTCGCCAAATGTTTGAAATTGTTCCAAATATATTTTTGCCACAGATGTTTGTGCCCTGAGTATATGGTATGCAGCGGCTTCCAGATCCTCATTATATTTTATCCAGCCTCCCGGCAAAGCCCATTCACCTTTTGTAAGCCCTTGTCCGTGTTTTACCAACAAGGCGTACAAAACCCCATGTTTAAATCCAAATACTACACAGTCAATTGAAAGTGCATCAATTATTTCGTCTGAAAATTCCATTTAATTTATATAATAGAAATACTAAGGGGTTAAATTATTAAAAATCTAAATATAGCCAAAGTTATGCTTACTAAAGCCCCTTTCATTACATAAGCTTCAAATAATGATGAGTGTTTTAATTTTTAAAATGCTGAATATCAGTATTATATGATATTTTTCATAAAATAGATTAGGAAAAATTTGGTTTTAATAATAGTTTTTAAATACCTTGTAGTCATATTAACCATAAGGCTTAATTCTTTAAGCGCAATTCATCCAATTACAAATTTAAAAAATTAATAAATTCAAGCGTATGGAGAAAAAATAACACAACCTATCCGGATTCATTTTAATTCAATTATTTGATATTCAATTAATTATTAAGTTCAATATAAATGGATTTTGGAATAATATTGTCCTAACCGTTCTAATAAACCCAATATTAACTCAAAACTTTAATCAATATGAAAAAATTAATTTACAAATTGAGTTGCGCCCTAATTTTAATGCTTTTTTCAGCAACTGCACTTTTTGCACAAAGTGTTACCTTAACAGGTAAGGTAACTAATAGTACAGGTGCTGTGATGCCTGGCGTAAGCATTTCGATTACAGGTACAACTAACGGAACAGTATCCGACTTAGATGGTTTCTATAAGCTTTCAATCCCAAATTCAGCTATTAATCCGACAATCAAGGTTTCATTTCTTGGTTATATAAGTCAGGAAGTCCCTGTTATGGGCAAAACTGTTGTAGATATTATTTTAAGTTCTTCTAATTCATCATTATCTGAAGTGGTAGTTATAGGCTATGGCACACAGTCCAAGCATAATTTAATTAGTGCAGTTGGAACAGTTAACTCTAAAACTATCGAATCTTTACCTGTATATCGGGTTGAGCAAGTATTACAGGGAACTGTCGCAGGAATTACAGTTACTCAAAATTCAGGATCACCAGGCTCGCCATTAACAATCCGCCTCAGGGGAACGGGTACTGCCGGTTTGGCCCAACCGTTATTCATAGTAGATGGACTGCAAGTACCAGATTTAAATTATTTAAATCCATCAGATATTGACAACATATCTATTTTAAAAGATGCAGCCGCTTCAGCAATATATGGTGCAAGAGGTGGGAATGGAGTGGTCTTGGTACAGACTAAAACTGGAAAGCGAAATGTCGATAAGCCATCAATATCATTAGACGCCTATCATGGGTATCAAAATCTTGGACACACCCCAGATCTAATGAACAGAGATCAATATGTGGCGTATTATAATGATTATCAAAAATTAAATAAAGGTACACCTATATCCGATGCTGACAAGGTAAAGTTGCCTAACACAAATTGGTATAAAGAGGTTTTTAAAAAAAATGTTCCGACATCAAACGCTAATTTATCGATCGCTAATGGTGGTAAAAATTATTCGTATTATTTATCAGGTGGTGATTTTAATCAGGATGGATTAGTTGGAGGTAAAGAAGGGAAATCTAATTATAATCGCAAAAATTTGAAGTTTAATTTTGAAACAGATGTATTTAAAAATTTAACAATTAAAGCAAGGGCTGATATTGTTGGAGCTACCAGGAATTTTCTGTTCGAAAATCAAGCAGGGCCTGGCTTGGCGGCATTAAATTTCATCCCTGCCTTGCCGCCAATTTACCCAGCTTTTGATCCAAATCATCCAAATGTGCCTTTCAACCCAGGGGATCTGTCGAACCCTATAAAAGTAAATGGAGTAACCCTACCAGCTGTTGGGGCTGTTACTAATCCATTTTTAGCATTATTATTAAATAATAACAGAGAAACTTCTAATATTAACGTTTATAATATTTCGGGGACATGGAAACCGATTGAAAATTTATCGATCACATCTTCCTATGCATATTATCAGGATAACTCCACTGTTAAAAGTTTTTATCCATCATTTGATTTTAGACCTATTCAAAATTTCTTCAACTCATTTGGAAGTTTAACTCAGTCAGATTACCACAGTTCTTATTCGCAGTGGGAAGGTAATGCGAAATACTCATTCGTAAAGATTAAAAACCAGGCTTTAGATTTGCTTGGTGGTTTTTCAGTATTAAGATCATCATCCAATGTAAGGTCACTATCGGGTTCAGACTTCTTTGTTAATACTTTTGACCAGGTTAACTTTGCATTGATCAGAGACCCTACAAAAATCGTAAATGCTATACCCGCAACTTCTGAAACGGGTTTATTATCCTATTATGGCAGGTTAAACTATAACTTTAAAGAAAAATATTTATTATCCGGCACGATACGAAGTGATGCATCATCATTATTTGGCCCTAAAAATAGAACGGGTATATTTCCTTCTGTTTCCGCAGGATGGATTGTTTCAGAAGAATCATTTCTAAAAAATTCTAAAGTTATTGATCTGTTAAAATTAAGAGCAAGTTGGGGTGTTAATGGTAATAACTTTATTAATCCATATCAGTACAGTACCATTGTTGACCCAAATTCCGGACCATCATTTGGAGGTCAAAACACATCAGGAATAAGTATTCCTTTCCTCGCAAATCCTTCTGTAAAATGGGAAAGAGTAGCACAGACAGGTTTGGGTGTTGATATTAGCATGTTTAACAATTCATTAGGTATTACTGTGGATTATTATAATAAGAAAAATTCTGACATACTAATACCAGTTGGTACCCCAATTTACACAGGATATAGTACAGCATCAGCTAATTCTGCCAGTGTAAAAAATACGGGTATAGAATTATTGATTGCATATCACAAAAGCTACACCAGTGGTTTTGCATGGAATGCCTCATTTAATATTGGAACAAATAAAAATGAAGTTACAAGTTTAGGGGCAAATGGTCAGCCATTAACAGGTGGAAATATAGGGTATATATTCAGCGATCCCATTACAAGAACTGATATTGGTCACCCAATTTCCAGTTTTTATGGCTTCAAGGTTGACCATTTGGATGCCAACGGAAATTTTGTATTTAAAGACATAAATGGTGATGGAAAAGTTGATAATAATGACAAGACATACATAGGAAACCCATTCCCTGATTTTACCTACGGTTCAACTTTGGGCCTTTCGTATAAAGGGTTTGATGTTAGTGCCTTTATTTATGGATCACATGGCAATAAAATTTATGATGCTACTGTAAGACTTGATGCCAGTTATGCAAACAGGCCGGTTTCTTATGGTCTGCCGGGTGCACCAAGAAACATTTTGGGATCAGGAGGTAGTGGTGATGTGCAAACATCTGTATCTGATTATTACGTAAGAGACGGATCGTTTGCAAAATTAAAAACCTTAAGTCTGG
Organism: Mucilaginibacter sp. 5C4; assembly: GCF_034345625.1. Classification (NCBI taxonomy): domain Bacteria; kingdom Pseudomonadati; phylum Bacteroidota; class Sphingobacteriia; order Sphingobacteriales; family Sphingobacteriaceae; genus Mucilaginibacter; species Mucilaginibacter sp. 5C4. The sequence continues at coordinate 1,777,042 of NZ_CP133775.1, forward strand.
GTTACACTTTACCTTCATCCATACTACGATCAATCAGGCTATCTAACTTAAGAGTGTATGTTTCCGGCCAGAATATTTTTGTGATTACGAATTATAAAGGGATAGATCCTGAAATTGGTCAATCTTCTGCTGGTAATCAACTCGATATTGGTATCGACAGAGGATTCTATCCGCAGCCAAAAATTATTTTATTAGGCATTCAGGCTAAATTTTAACTTTAAAAATAACGAATATGAAAAATAATATATACAAAATTGGCACAACACTAATTGTTAGCTGCCTAATAGCATGTAATATCATCTCCTGCAAGAAGGATACGTTATTAAATAAGACACCAATCACTTCTTTAGATAATACAAAGGCCCTGAAGACAGAAGCCGATTACACAGCTCTTTTAAATTCAGCATATGATCCTTTTCAATGGCAAGTTTACAATGGGCCTCAAACACACATGTTTCCAGTAATGTGGCAGGATATAAGGGCAGATAACTGTATTTCACAATGGGCTAGTTATTGGACATTTGGGGCAGTTTTAGATGACCTTACAAAGATTCAAGCCAACAATACCAACATAACCGCAATGTGGAGAAAATGGTACACAGCAATTTCCAGGGCTAACACGGCAATAAATTTCATTTCAACATATAACGGATTTACTACGCCAGGTTTAAAAGAGCGTTTATTGGCAGAAGCAAAATTTGTTAGAGCTTTTTCTTACTTCGAATTGGTAAAACACTTTGGAGATGTTCCTTTGATAGTAACTTACATTGGAAGCACCAGTGATAACCTTAAGTTTCCTCGTACAGCCAAAGCAGACGTTTACTCCCAGATTGAAAAAGACTTGGGAGAAGCATATCCTATTTTGCCAGCTAACTATGCGGATGTCTCAGATAAAGGCAGAACAACTAAAGGAGCGGCCTTAACTCTTTTGGCGAAAGTAGAATTATATCAAAAGAAATGGGACAAAGTAAAAACATACACGGAGATGGTGATGGGTTTAGGATATCAGTTAGAAGCAAATTTCGCTGATAACTGGAGCCTTTCGAATGAATATGGCAAAGAGTCTATTTTCGAAATCGGGTACCAATCCGGTATCTACAACAATGCATTTGAATCCCCGGATGCCTTTAAAAACCAAGGATCAGCTTCTTACCAAATGTTTGGGTTTATACCTGCCGGTACAGGCGCATTTGGAAATAGTGTTCCAAGACAACAACTAATAGATTTATATAATAGTTCAGATCAGAGAAAAGATGCGACTTTTATAATTCCAACTACTTATTTACCGGACTTAGGGCAAACAGGATTTGATGCAGGAACACAATATTACCACTATTACTGGACGAATCCGGATGCTTTAGTTTCGCAGGCAAGCATGCGTAAATATTATATCCCTAAGTCAGTGGCAAAATCGTTGAGCAATCTTGGTAGTGACCCGTTAAATGAAAAAGTTTTCAGGTACGCAGATGTATTATTAATGCATGCCGAGGCTTCGATTATGGGAGCAGGCGGAGATGGCTTAGGATCTTTAAATCAAGTAATTCAAAGAGCTTATGGTAATGCGTCCCATAACCTATCGACTTATACATTGGCTGATGTTAAATTGCAAAGAAGACTTGAACTCGCTACTGAAGGTTGGGACCGATTTACGGATTTAGTGCGCTGGGGCGATGCGTCATCTGCCCTGGCGTTTAAACATTTTACTGTGGGAAGAGATGAATTATTACCTATTCCACAAGCAGAAATAGATATAGTTGGCTCAAATATATTGAAACAAAATCCTGGGTATTAACATGAATTAATATTTAATAAGAAGGGAAAATAAGAAATTATTAGGCCTTCTTATTAAATTATTTAAAAGTATGGAATTTTATTTAGCAGCTTTTGAACTAATTTCCATTTTGGTAATATTATTTTGTGATACCAAAACATAACATAGGGTTTTATTATCGCAGTAAGTCAATCAAGTTTCAAAAAACATCTTAATTTATATATGAAAATTAAAAACTTTTACACAATTTCAATAGCATTCACGGCTGCAATTGGTGGGTTTTTATTAGGCTTCGACGGCTCTGTAATATCAGGTGCTGCGCCGTTTTATAAATCATTTTTTAATTTAAACAATGATTCTCTTATTTTTGGTTTTTCTGTATCATGTATAATTTGGGGGGCTATTTTTGGCAATCTTTTTGCCGGAAAATTAAGCGATAAGTTTGGAAGAAAGCCCGCGTTACTATTGTCAGCTATTCTATTCTTATGCAGTTCACTCATAACGGCACTGGCGGGGAACATTACCATTTTCATTGCTGGAAGGATTATGGCCGGGGTTGGTGTGGGTATTGCCATTTTGTTGGCACCTGTTTACATAGCAGAAATAGCGCCACCTAAAAAACGTGGGTGGCTAGTCTCCTTTAACCAGTTACTTATTGTTATTGGCCTATCAGCAGCGTATTTTTCCAATTATTTCATTTTAAATGCAATTCATGATCCATTAATTAATTGGCGTTGGATGCTTGGTATAGAAGCTTTCCCCTCTTTATTATATTTCATTTTCCTATTTTTTATTCCTGAAAGCCCGAGATGGCTAATTATGAAAAACAAGGATGAAAAGGCAATAAGCATCTTGGAGGATATATGTGGTAAAGAACATGCCATTATTGAATATGATCATATAAAAAAATCGCTCCAGCACACAATCAATGCAAATACGCTTAGCCACGCAAAAGAATTTTTTTCCGGCAAAATGAAACTCACTCTTATTATAGGTTTTGGGTTGGCTATCCTTCAACAATTTTCCGGCATCAATGCTGTACTTTATTATGCCCCAATGATATTTGAATCAGCAGGCGGAGCCAGGGATACCGCATTTATGCAAGCAATAGTCTTGGGATTGGTATTTATGATAACGACCATCGCCTCAATGTTTTTTATAGATAAACTTGGAAGAAAGCCACTGCTTTTTGCAGGGGTTGGTATTATGTCCGTTTCACTACTTGTTACCGGATTTGCTTTTAAAAATGCTTCTTACACTATCAACATAGCTAGCATAAACAGCGTTGCTAATCAAATTTTTAAGGATGAGGTATTTCTGCAAGCAAAAAAAACGACCCCAGGTTTAATTACCTATAGTAAAATCAATCTAAATGGTGACTATGCAGAAGTTTTCTATGAAAATAACCCTTCGATACAAATCCCCTATGCCAACAGTAATTTATCAAAAGGCGTGGAAAATAGGAACCAATTTATTAAAGCGATAATTTCATTGAAAGGGCAAAAATTCAATGACGAATTAACATTTCTTGCTTCGGTAAAAAAGGTTTTAAAAACAAAGCAAAATATAGATCAATACTTATCCCTCGTGCTAAAAGAAAGTATTAATGTTAATTCCTTGCTCGTACTATTAAGTATTTTGGGATTCATTACCGGTTTTTCCATTTCTTTAGGGCCGGTTATGTGGGCTATGTTTTCAGAGATATTTCCAAACCATTTGCGTGGCTTTGCAATATCAGCTGTAGGAGTTGCTAATTCAATATCCAGTTTTTTGGTTGCCACATTCTTTCCGATACAATTAGCAACATTTGGGAGTAGTACCACCTATTTTATTTACGCAGGATTTATGATTTTTTGCTTTTGGTTCGTATGGAAATACGTCGTAGAAACTAAAGGGAAATCATTAGAAGAAATTGAAAAAGAATTAATTAAAGCATAATGAATGTTGTTAAAAATCCGATATTAAAAGGTTTTAATCCCGATCCTTCTATCATACGTGCGGGTGAAGGTTATTATATTGCTACCTCTACATTTGAATGGTTTCCTGGTGTCCAAATTCATCATTCAACCAACCTGCTGAACTGGGAACTAGTTTCAAGGCCGTTAAACAGCATATCAAAGCTGGACATGAAAGGCGTACCAGACTCATGTGGAGTTTGGGCTCCTTGCCTTTCGTATGATAATGGTACATTTTACCTTGTTTATTCCAATGTAAAATCTTTTGCCGGAGTTTGGAAAGACACGCCCAATTATTTAATCACAACGAATGATATTAAGGCAGAATGGTCCGATTCAGTTTTTTTAAATGCAAGTGGTTTTGATGGCAGCCTGTTCCATGATGATGATGGCAAAAAGTGGTATGTCACTATGCTTCTTGATCACCGAAAGGGGAAAATGTTTGGAGGTGTTATCCTACAGGAGTATAGTGCAGCCACAAAAACCCTAGTTGGCCCGGTGCATCATATTTTTAAAGGATCGTCGTTAGGCCTTACAGAAGGCCCGCATCTTTATAAAAAAGATGGATATTATTATTTGCTGACAGCAGAAGGTGGCACTGAATACGGACATGCAGCTACTATGACCCGGTCAAAAAATATTACCGGGCCTTATGAATTAGGCCCAAATCATCCATTTATCAGTTCTCGTGAGCATAAAGACTATTATTTACAAAAAAGTGGACATGCGGATTTGGTACAAACAAAGGCTGGAAATTGGCTGGCTGTTTTTTTAACTTCAAGACCGTTAAGTCCTCTTGGGTTGTGCATCCTTGGAAGGGAAACTTCCATTGAAACTGTCAATTGGGAAAAAGATAAATGGCCAATATTAGGAAGCGGAAGCAGTATTCCCCGTATTAATGTTGAAATAAAAGAATTTACTGCAGATGGGTTCACTGAAATTCCGTTTAAAGATGATTTTAATAGCAGTTATCTCAATATTCATTTTCAATCATTACGCATTCCTATAACCGAAGATTGGGCGTCCTTAAATGTCCGTCCCGGATTTCTTTGTTTATTTGGCCGGGAATCACTGAGTTCTATCCATGAACAAAGCCTGCTTGCAAGAAGAATACAAAGCCTAAAAATGGAGGCTGCTACTTGCCTGAACTTCTCACCAACTTCTTTTCAGCAAATGGCAGGATTAGTATGTTATTATAATACCGCACATTTTCACTATCTGCATATAAGCGCTAACGATAAAGGGCAACGTTGCCTACAGATTATCACCCACGATCATTTTGAACAGGTAGAGGCTTATGAAGAATCATTGACTTTGCCTGAAAATGGAGCAATTTATTTAAAAGTGGTGCTTAATGGGGCAGCGTTACAATTTTATTACGCCCTTAATGAAAAGGAGTGGATAAAAGCCGGCCCAGTACTTAATGCTGGGATTTTATCGGACGATTATGTACGGGAAGGAGGCAGCCGGTACCGCCCGGCTTTCACTGGTTCTTTTGTTGGGATATGTTGCCAGGACTTATCAGGGAAGAAAATTCCAGCTTATTTTGATTGGTTCAGTTATCAGGAAGACGAATATGAATTCCCTTCTTCTATCAAATATTCCACAAAAAAGGAAATCGTATGAGAAAGTTTTTTTTTACAAAAGCACTCTGTATTTTTTTTACATGTGTTTTGTTGTCATGTAATCGCCAATCAGTTAAAAATCAAACAACGGATAGTACCAGGTTGGCAAAGTTCGAACCCGCAAATGGGAAAGTAATTCTTTTTGTAGGTCAGGAACCCGAATCAATTGGGGGAACGAACTGTTACACCGATGGTTATTTTGATCATTTTCCAGCTCCAGGCGGATTTACTCAATATACTGATTTTTTGACTGGAATCAATGCCTACGGTTTAATACATAAAGGATTGGATGGCTTAACAACTTTGGATAATTGGGGCGATGGGCCAGAGAATATGTCTGTTACTGTTAAAAGTCCCCATTTAAAAAAATCATGTTTGGCAATTGGTTTGGATATTAGCCAGGGAAACGATAGCATAACAGCCGTAGGTGGTCATGATACCTTAATTTACAAGCTAGGCAACTGGCTCAAAGCCTTGGGTAATAGGCCTGTTTTTCTTAGGATTGGATATGAATTCGATGGTTTTGAATGGAATCATTACAAAAAAAAATTTTATATCCCTGCCTGGAGAAGGATTAAGAAAAAGTTGGATTCTATGGGAGTTAATAATGTAGCTTATGTTTGGCAATCAAAGGGAGCTGGTGCAAGCCGTAAGATTTTTAATGAATTTTACCCTGGGGATGAGTATGTTGATTGGGTGGCTTATTCATTTTTCACTGCCGCCGAAGAACATCACCCTATGCTGCAGTTTGCCAGAGATCATAAAAAACCGTTATTTATCGCAGAATCAAGTCCAGTTTTTTTAGATGCAAAGGGGGTATGTGTTGCCCTTGACTTAAGCAAACAGAAAGATGCTGAAAAGGCTTGGAAAGATTGGTTTGTACCTTACTTCCGCACAGTAAGGAATAACCCGGATGTTGTGAAGGCCGTACATTATATCAACTCTCCCTGGAAAACCAGGCCTTTGTGGAAAAACAATATTTATTTTAAGAATATCGATGCAAGAATCACTAAAAATGATTCATTAAAAGCATGGTGGTTAAAAGAAACTTCAAAAACTAAATATCTAAAGGCCTCAGATACATTATTCACATATCTACGGAATAGAAAATAATGGTTATGGAAAAATATAGACAATATGCAGAACAATTTTGGAAACAAGGATACCTAATTCTAGAAAATTTCTTTTCGCATGATATAATGGATGATGCGAACGAAAAGATCCTAAAGCATTACGGTATGAACCCAACATGGCAACATACCGATGAATTTATCACAAAATCTGCTGTAGAGGTAATACCCTGGTTTCCTTATCGGGAAGGGATTACCGATTTAGATACTATTGACCAAAACGAGGTTATGAACGCCATTACAGATGCCATAGTGAAAGATGGCTGGAAAAATTTGTATTGCATGGCTATGTTTTCAAAACAAGGTAGTATCGGTCAAGCATGGCATCAGGATAGCCCTCCGGAAAGTAAATCAGACTACAATTTAAACCGACTTGTTTACACACATGACATCGCCCATGAAACGGGTGGGGAAATTGTCATATATCCCCAAACACACAAAGCAGGGGCCATACCGACAGGTATTCCAGACGCTGATATTGATGGCCAAATAGTGTATGCACCCAAAAAGGGGACTTTGATTTTTTTGCATGGACATTGCTGGCACAGGGTCATGCCAATTAAGGGTGCTTACCGTGTATCTACCAATTTTAGAGCAATACCATTAGGAACACCAGATGACATTACCGACATATGCGTTTACCGGAATATGCGCTATAAATTTTCTACAAACGAAGTTGTAGAAACCCGTTAAAAAACATGAGAAAAGATAAGATCCGCTGGGGTATTTTGGGAGCAGGAGGAATTGCGCATGCCTTTGCTAGTGATTTTAAATTTATGCAACATGCAGAGTTGGTAGCCGTTGCTGCCAGTGATATAGATAGGGCAAGGTCTTTCGCCGCTCAATACCAAATACCGCAAGCTTTAAGTTATGAAAATCTGTACAACAGTAAGGATGTTGATGCAGTTTATATTGCAACTATACATCATTTACATTTTAAGCAAACCTTCCGGTGTTTAAAAATGGGGAAAGGAGTTCTATGTGAAAAACCAGTCACCATTAATGACAAAGAATTTAAAACCTTGGCAAGGATAGCCAAAAAGAAATCTGTTTTTTTAATGGAAGCAATGTGGACCTATTTTCTGCCCTCTCTTCAAAAAGCTAAGCAATGGGTTGATGAAGGTAGAATAGGTAATATTAAAGTAATTCAAGCGGATTTTTCCTACCCAATGGATAAGGAAATTCAAGCTAAACTGTTCGACCCCAATCTTGCAGGCGGCTCGCTTCTTGAATTAGGAATTTACCCTATTGCATTAGCTTATTATTTTACTGATAAGAAGCCTGAAAAAATCATGGCTTCAGGACAGCTTACACCAACGGGAGTAGATGAACGACTGGGCGTTATATTGCAATACGGGGATATAACAGCTACGTTATTTTCTTCCATTTCTACTCGCATGACTAATATGGGAAGAATATTTGGAGAAACTGGATATATAGAAATCCCCGATTTCTGGCGGGCATATGGCTGTACTTTATACAATAAAGATTACATCATCACAGAAACTTATGAAGATAAACGATCTTCTCATGGTTTTATTTATGAAATGCAGCATGCTAATGATTTGATACTTGCATGTAAATATGAGAGTACACTAATGCCACATTCCCGCAGTAATGCTATACAAGAAACTATGACAGAAATACGCAAACAAATAGGATTAGAATATCCTATGGAAAAGTAAAGTTTAATATGCGTAATAATAAAATGAAATTTTTTATTGACACCGCTAATCTTTTTCAAATTAAAGAAGCCAACGCATTCGGGATACTGGATGGTGTAACCACCAATCCATCGCTAATAGCAAAGGAAGGTATTGTAGGAAAAAAGCAATTCATAATCATTATAAGACCATTTGTGAAATTGTAGATGGCGATATAAGTGCGGAAGTAATTTCTACAGACTTTGAAGGCATTATATGGAAAGGAAAAGAGCTATATGCTTTACATGCAAATATTGTGGTGAAAGTCGCAATGATTAAAGAAGGAATAAAAGCTGTCAAAAATTTGTTACAACTCAGAGGAGCTAAAGAGTGCTTTTTCTCCGAAATAAATAAATACAAACCGGCTAAAAACAATAAAAAGGAAATTTTTTTAATAATTCAATGACCTAATATTTTGAACTCTTCGAATTAATTCTATTTGAGATATAGATTAGTTGATTTTAGTTGATTAAGCACTCTTCAAGGGGTGCTTTTTTTATGCATATAAAATTAGTTAATCCAGTTTTCGAGATATGTAGACAATAAATAGTCAGTCCTTAAAAAGTCAATAATAATATTGCACAGATATTTCTGTAGAAATAAGTATTTGGGAAAGTATCTGATTACTCCACATAAATAAAGCAAAAAGATGATTTTTCCATAGATTCATCATCCTTTTGAAATTCATTGCGGCAGCAGCCAGCATCACATTGATGTTATCGCCTTTGATGCCTATGTAAAAGTTACGACTTAAACGGTGATCTGCTTTCAGATGACCGTTTTTAGGTTCAATGGCAGCTCTGTTTGTAAAGCCTTCCTTCAACTTTGATTTTCGATAGTTCGTTACCAAAGGTTTTGGGCGTATGGATAAGGGTACCCTCGACTTCTTTTCTACCCCGGTAGCCCCGGTCAACGAAGGCTTCTTTGAGTTTATGGCCTGTAAGCCGCTGCTGTTGCTTGAGGGCTACATCAAGCGTATGTCCGTCGTAATCATTTCCCGGGATATTCAGCGACCCAATGATTACGCCACTATTTTGGGTGACCGTAATGGATACTTTACTGCCAAACTCATATTTCTTATGCTCTTTACCTTTGCTGATGCATACCACTTCCGGTTCGTGGAGGCTATAGACCTTGTTTTTGTCATGCCGCTTTTGCCCAAGTACCCGCTCGAATAACTCCAGTTCGCTGCTGTAACTTTCTGCAGGTAATGTTCTTTTTAGTTCTCTTACCAGTCTGCCAGCTATTGTTTTTACTTTTTTGTCTGCCTTAAGCTAAGAATTTGTTTTTTAGGGTTTCAGCAGTAACCATGCAATTTGCCTCGGTTAATAAACGGTGTGCTCATAAACCTGATTTTGCAGGTTGTCCAGATAAGCATTAAATGCCCTAATATCTTCTTCTGTGCCGTTGGCACGGCTTGCGCCTGTATTCTAACGGGAAGGTTCGCATTCACGTCCGGTGGTTGTTTCTGATCGTTTCCCGCTAACTGTGAGGCGAATGTAGATAGGCGCAGAGCCAGATTGGTAGTTTTTTGCTTCTTCATATAGAAGATTAAGCTGAAATTAGTTTTCATAATGTTTTTACATTAAAAAGTGAAACAAATTTAGCTTTGCAGATACGTCCAGTCAAGATGTTAAGCATGTTTTAACATGCTGTATATCAATTATTTATAATCTACTCGGTGAGTAGTAATGTATCCGAAATCTAATCACCGAATTACGCCCCTTTTTGCCGGGAATTGGTGTATAATTAAGGACTTTGACTAAAAAAACAAAAGCCTGCAATCATTTGATTTGCAGGCTTTTAGTCTGTTTTAACATTGAACTTAGTGGAGCCGGAGGGATTCGAACCCTCGTCCAAACATGGTATAAGTAAAGCTTTCTACATGTTTAGCTGTTATTTAATTGTAGGGACTATGGAAGGTTAACCGCTTACCTGTACCTTAATCCTTAGGTGTTTTGTTTCGCTTGCTTTCCACACCTTAAAGCAGGCTATTTCCGTTTTTCGATGCCCCGGTTGCCGATCCAACAGAACAGAAAACCGGCGGGACAAAAGCTATGCTAATTCTAAATTAGGCAGCTAAGGCGTAGTTATTTTCGCCATTTGTAAGTTTGAGCGTTCAGTTTTAAGCGCTAATTCACACAACGCGCTACATGCTTACTTAGTTATCTCCATCCTGTCAATTCCGGTCGACCCCATTTTTTTTGGGCCTGCTGTAGCAGTTTGCAGAACACAAATATACAGTATTTTGTTGGCAGTAGGCAGCTTGCAGTTCACATTTTAAAATTGTTTGCTGCCGGCCGCCAACTAAAAATCACTTATCCCACAACGTATTTTATTAAAGGTAGTTTGCTTAAAATATAAATTAAAAGCCATGCTATGGCGAAGCAGGCCAAAGCTATAAGCGGGATGCTAAGGGCAGGATTAAGAATAGTATAGTGAACATCCATCAGCTCAAAACCATTGAGTACTAATGGATGGCTTAAGTAAATGCCAAGGGTATATTTACTGGCATTATTCATCACTATGTTAACTGTTGGGTTAAGTTTTACAACCGTATGCTTTGCGATGAGGAACGCGCTGGCAGATAGCACCAGCACAAACGGGCCGATAGGTTCGTAAAATAAAGTGCTTAAGCCCTTGCCCTCAACTTCATCATAATAAGTGCCCGTGGCGATTATAGCCGTAAAAGCCACAAACAAAACCACGGCTATAAACAGCAATCCGCGGATGCAAAATTGTTTGTAGGTGAGATAATGCCCCAGTACCAGGTAGCCAATATAACCTGCAAAATTATGCAGGTCGACAGCGGTATCAAACCTGGTAAAGTACGGTTTACTGATGAGCATGGTAATAAACCAGATCGCCAGGAAATACAGGATTTCTTTTTCTGTAGCGTTGCGCACAAAACTGCTTAGGATCGGGATGAACAAGTACAAGCCAAACAATAGATATACATACCAAAGATGGTAGTAGCTGCCCAGTTTAAGGTTATGTAGAACCATTCGGATGTTTGTCCATGCATCTTTGGTGAAGTAAAACTCCTCGTTATTCCAGCGGTAGGTAATGTAGATGAGGCTCCAGAAAAGGAAGGGGATAATGAGCCTGCCAATACGTTTCTTCAGAAAATCCGTCAGTTCATATTTGCGATGGAGCAGCAGTGCACCCGTTATCATCACAAAAACCGGCACCGCAAAACGGACTACGGCATTATAAATATCGGCAGCCATCCACCAATTTAGCGGACTATCAGCATACTTAAAAAGCAGCGGCGAGGCGGTATGCAGTACGATCACCGCGAACATGGCTATCAGCCGCAGGTTGTTTATCCAACTGATGTTTTGGGTGCCGCCTTGCGTTATGCTGTCGCTGAATTTCAAGTTAGGTTTGAGTTAATTAATCAATATAATTGATATGAAAGCATAAACGCTAAGCAGCATAAAATGTCGCTTAGCGTTTATATATAATTAGTTGTTATGCCTACTGCAACTGTTTACGGCCAACTAAACTCGTCCAGGGTATTGCTTTAAGCCTTCGGCTAAACATTCCATGGCTTTGTTCAGGTCGTCGTTATTTAATACGTAAGCCATGCGTACTTCGTTTAACCCTGCGCCTTTGGTGCTGTAAAAGCCGGTTGCAGGTGCCATCATTACCGTTTGGTTGTTGTGGCTAAAGCTTTCCAGCATCCACTGGCAAAACTTATCCGAGTTATCGATCGGGAATTTTGCTACCACGTAAAACGCGCCGCCCGGATTGGGGCAGTACACACCTTCAATTTTATTAAGAGCGGTAACCAGCGTATCGCGGCGTTTAGTGTATTCTTTATTTACGGCGGTAAAGTATTCGTCGGGGGTATCAACGGCTGCTTCGCCGGCAATTTGCTCAACCATACCTGCTGACAAGCGTGCCTGGGCAAACTTTAATCCCGCTACCAACACAGCTTTGTTCTTAGTGATCAAACAACCTAAACGGGCGCCGCATGCGCTATAACGCTTGCTTACGGTGTCCATTACAATCACATTTTCATCCAAACCGCTCAGGTGCATAGGCGATATAAACTTGCGGCCATCATAGCAAAACTCGCGGTATGCTTCGTCGCTAAACAGGTACAGGTCGTATTTCAGGGCAAGTTCTTTCAAAGCGTCCAATTCTTCCAGCGAGTATAAATAGCCGGTTGGGTTATTGGGATTGCAAATGATGATCGCCTTGGTTTTATCTGTTATCAATTTCTCAAACTCGCTGATCGGCGGCAACGCGAAACCGTTATCGATATATGATAAAATTGGTTTTACCACAATATCACTTTGGTTTGCAAAACCATTATAGTTGGCGTAAAATGGTTCGGGGATAATTACCTCGTCGCCCGGGTCAAGGCAGGCCATCATACCAATGGTAATGGCTTCAGATCCGCCGGTGGTAACAATAATATTGTCGGGCGTAATATTGTAGCCCAGTTTGTTATAGTATTCGGTTAGTTTTTTGCGATAGCTTAAAGTGCCTTCAGATGGCGTGTACGCCCACACCTTAAAATCGATGTTTTTGATCGCGTTTAGCATACCTTCCGGGGTCTCAATATCCGGCTGGCCTATGTTTAAGTGATATACTTTTTTCCCTTCAAGCTTAGCTTTATCGGCAAAGGGCGTTAATTTACGAATAGGAGAGGCGGGCATGCGCTGCCCTTTTTCAGATATTTTTGGCATGGGGCAAAATTAGTAAAAAAAAGCCCCTTCTGTATCTCCCCCGGGAGGGGAGAATTAAAAATTTTCTTTAAGCCCCTCTCCCTCGGAGATGAGTCGGGGTGAGGCCACAAAAAAGGCACCCATTTATGGATGCCTTAATTTTTTTAGCCCTCCCTTCCGCGGAGGTTTTGAGTGGAGCTGCCTTCTTATTTGCTGCTAACCGGTGCTTTTGCAACCACTTCACCCACAATATTTAAATATTTTGTTGGGGTTTTAGCGTTTGATGTTACCACAATGGTTTTGTTAAAAGCCGAGGCTACAGCTGCGTTATAAGTAATTTTGATCGAGCCTTTTGCGCCTGCTAATACAGGTGTTTTGGTGTAATCGGCAATGGTACAACCGCAGGTAGGTTTTACCTCTGTTAAAATAAGGGGCTCTTTACCAACGTTAGTAAATTCAAACACAGTGGTTACCGGGGTTCCTTGTGCAATTTTACCAAAATCGTGTTTCTCTTCGTTGAATTTAAACTCGGCTTTTGTGTCGGTTTGGGCAGATGCATTAAAGGCAAAGCCTAAAACCACCGCGCATATCAGTAATATTTTTTTCATGGTTACGTGTTTGATTAACACAAATATAAAAGGTTTAACGTAAATACAAAACTATTGTAAAAACTATATGTTTTACACTAACCAATACAAATAACAAAATAGAATTTCCTAATTTTACCGCCTAAACAAAATTTTATATGCCCGAAACTGTATTGAACACAGGCAACACCGAAAATGCTGCCGAACTCAGTTTTGACGATTTTAGAAAAATTGTAATTGATGATTACCGCGTTGGTTACGAGAGCCGCCAGGCCAGTATTATTGGCAGGCGCGAGGTTCTAACAGGTAAGGCCAAGTTTGGTATTTTTGGCGACGGCAAAGAAGTCGCCCAACTGGCTATGGCCAAAGCTTTTAAAAAGGGCGACTGGCGAGCGGGATACTATCGCGACCAAACTTTTATGTTCGCCACCGGCATGAGCAACCTTAAAGAGTTTTTTGCCCAGCTATACGCCAACCCCGATATTGAGAAAGACCCTGCATCTGCCGGAAGGCAAATGAACTGCCACTACGCTACACGCTATGTTGATGCAGACGGTAACTGGACAAACCAGGCCGAAACCATGAACTGTGCCGCGGATATATCTACCACCGGCGGCCATATGCCGCGTTTGCTTGGTTTGGCTTATGCCTCAAAACTATACCGTCAAAATAAAGAACTGGAGTACCTGAAGAACTTTTCGGTAAATGGTAACGAGGTTGCTTTTGGTACTATAGGCAACGGTTCAACGTCCGAAGGTTTATTTTTTGAGACCTTTAATGCTGCAGGTGTTTTACAGGTGCCCATGGCTATTTCTGTTTGGGATGATGCCTACGCCATATCTGTACCGGCAAAGCTGCAAACTACAAAAGAAGATATATCCGAAGTGCTTAAGGGTTTCCAAAGGGATGCCAAAGGCAACGGGTACGAGATATTTAAAGTACGCGGATGGGATTACGTCGCCCTTTGCGAAACTTACGAACGCGCCATCAAAATTTGCCGCGAAGAGCATGTGCCGGTATTGATCCACGTAGTGGAAATGACCCAGCCGCAAGGCCACTCAACATCGGGCAGCCACGAGCGTTATAAATCTAAAGACCGCCTGGCCTGGGAAGAAGAACACGATTCCCTGCTGCAAATGCGTAAATGGATGATTGAAACAGCCATTGCTACTGGCGAAGAGATTGACGCATTAGAGGCAGAAGCTAAAAAGCACGTGCGTAATTGCCAGCGCGAAGCCTGGAGCGAATTAGAGAACGAGATAAAAGCGGAAATGGCCGAGGCTGTTTACCTGATAGACAAGATCGCGCAGCAATCTGCACAACGCGATGAGTTATTAGGTTTAATGTCGGGCCTGCAAACTTGTGTTGACCCGGGCCGCCGTGATACTATTGCCTGCATCCGTAAAGTATTACGCTTAACGGTTAAAGAAAACAGCGATGGCCGCCAAAATCTGGTAAACTATTTGGCTGCCGAAAAAGGTAAAAATACCGAACGCTTTAACTCAAAACTATTTACCGATACCCCAAAATCGCCATTGTACGTGCCAGTTATTGCACCGACTTATGATGACGATGCCAAAGTAATGGATGGACGCGAAGTGTTGAACGCCTGCTTTGATGCTAACTTCGAACGCGATAAATCTATTGTTGCTTTCGGTGAAGATGTTGGTGCCATAGGCGATGTTAATCAGGGATTTGCCGGTTTACAAACCAAATATACCGACCTGCGCATTACAGATACCGGCATCCGCGAAGCGACTATTATTGGACAGGGAATGGGCTTAGCCATGCGTGGCTTACGCCCAATTGCGGAGATCCAGTATCTGGATTACCTGCTGTATTCTATCACCGTTTTAAGTGATGACTTGGCAAGCCTTAGCTACCGTACCCGCGGCGGGCAGCGCGCACCGCTTATTGTGCGTACACGTGGCCACCGTTTAGAGGGTATCTGGCACTCGGGTTCGCCACTTGGTTTTATACTGAATGCGCTGCGTGGTATGCACATCTGCGTTCCGCGCGATATGACCCAGGCTGCCGGCATGTACAATACCCTGCTGCGTGGCGATGAACCTGCACTGGTTATTGAATGCCTTAACGGTTACCGCTTAAAAGAAAAATTACCTGCCAACGTTGGCGAGTTTACCGTGCCATTAGGCAAGGCCGAGATATTGAAAGAAGGTACAGACGTTACCGTAATTACCTACGGCTCTACCCTGCGCATAGTAATGGAAGCTGCCGAGGAGCTAAGCAAAATGGGGATCAATATAGAAGTGATAGATCCGCAAACACTTTATCCTTTCGACACTGAAAACCTTTGTGGTAAATCGCTACAGAAAACAAATAAGCTTTTGGTGGTTGATGAAGACCTGCCGGGTGGTGGTTCTGCATTCATCCTGCAAAAAGTTATCGAGGCGCAAAACGGCTACTATTCGCTTGATTCGCAACCCAAAACCCTTTGCGGCGCCGAACACAGGCCACCATATGGCTCAGATGGCGACTACTTTAGCAAACCATCACATGATGATGTAATTGAAACCGTTTACAAAATGATGAACGAAGCTAACCCGGGTAAATATCCGGCCATATTTTAAAGAGTAAGTTTTTAGATATATAATTAAGGGCCTGATATGTATCAGGCTTTTTTGTTTTACAAATACTGAAATCACTATATTCATTAAATGAAAAAACTATTTTTAAACATTGTTATACTAACATTATTTACAGCAATTAGCGCAGTAGCCCAACAAAAGAAACAAATAGTAAGGCTCGCAAAAATTAAGGTGGACCCCGCGCAATTAGAACAATGAGGCGCTTAAACTACAAATGACAACAGCGGTTTCCGTTGAACCCGGAGTGCTGAACTATTATGCCGTGGCTGATAAAAATGACTCCTCACATATAACCATCCTCGAGATATATGCTGATGTAGATGCTTACAAAGCTCATGTAGAAACCCCGCATTTAAAAAATACAAAGCCACAGTACAAAACATGGTTAAATCGCTGGAATTGGTAGATGTGGACCTCATTGGCAAAGCTGTAAAAGTCGATAAGTAACATTAATTGTCGTGCTCACCACTAAATAATTACAGCAGCTACTTATGAAGATGTCTATTCAATAACCGGCTGCTTTCCGCCGGCAAACCTATTAATCAACATCGCGGCAGCTGTATCGCCTGTGGCGTTCAAAAGCGTGGCTACCGGGTCAATCAATGTGCCGATGATAATGGCAGGCGGTAGGGCTTCGGGCGGGAAGCCGTAGGCCGAGATAAAGAGCAGTTCGCCGATGTAACCGCCATTGGGGATGCCACCTTCAACAATACTTACCAAAACCGTCATGCCCAGCGCCAGTACGATCACTTCGGCGCTATCAAAGCTTCGGCCGAACATGGCAAATACTACCGACATTTTCAGGATCGAAGAAATGCTGGAACCATCTTTATGCAAAGTGCCTAACAGCGGGATAGTTATCCCTGCAATGGCATCTGTAATTCCCATTTTTTTGGCTGCATCTAAATTGGCCGGTATGGTAGCAATACTGCTGCAGGTACCCACCGCAGTAGCCGAGGGGATGATGTTATTTTCCCAATACCGTTTAATACCTTTTACACCACCTGCAATAAATGCGTAAAGGCTGTAAAATACGGCGTAGTAAAACAAACTTACACCGTAACCTATACCCAACACATGGGCATAAGTACCAAATAGCGATGGCCCAAATACAGCCACCTGGTAAGCAAAATAGGCGCCCAGGCCTATCGGGCCGGCTTTCATGATGATGCCGAATACCTGCTTAAATACCTCGTTACCCGCGTTTAAAAATTGTACAAATGCTTGTCCTTTTTCTGCCGCGCTGCGTACACCAAAACCAACCAGTATGGCAAATATGATCATTGCCAGCATGTTCTTACGCGATAGGAGGTTGAAAAATTCGCTGGTGGTAAACAGCTGGGTTATCTGATCGCCGGATAGGTTCTTGCCTGTTGCTGCAGGCGTTGCACCCACTGCCGTAAATGATGTTTGTCCTATCGGGAAAAGCCACAAAGCAAAAATAGTAAGCAGTGCCGCCATGATTAACGTACCCAAAAATACTCCCGACATTACGCCCATAATACGCCCCAGCTTTTGCGAGCCATGTAAATTGGCAATGGCCGAAGAAATGGCAAAAAACACCAAAGGTATCACGGCAACAAACAGCAGGTTCAGGAATATATCGCCGATTGGTTTTAGTACCTCGGCCCGTTCACCAAGTACAATACCGGCTATGCTGCCTGCAATAATACCGGTTATCAGCCATATCATCCCGCTATAATTTTTTATCCAGTTACTCATTTATTCCCTGACGTTTTGGTGCGAACTAATCGCTTTGAAAGGTAAATAATATCCCTCTTAAAATATTTATTCATGTAAGTTATTTCTCTATTTTTGCGCATGCCTAAAACAGGCTGTTATATATTACAACTATGGATACTACATTTTCAGCAATCGCAAATAACATTAAGGCCCGCCGTACCATCAAACCGTCAACCATGAACGGTAACAAGATCCCGAACGGCCACATAGCTTCAATACTTGAACTTGCCGACTGGGCGCCTAACCACGGCAATACCGAGCCTTGGCGCTTCATCGTATTTGAAGACCCTAAAGTTTACTGCGAGCAACATGCCGAGCTGTACAAAGCCGCCAACCCCGGCGAAAGCTTTAATCCAACTGTTTATACCAACTTTCAAAATCAGGCTAACAATGCATCGCATGTTATTGTAGCTTACCAAAAACGCGGCGATCTGCCAAAGATCCCCCAGTTTGAAGAAGTGATAGCTGCATCATGTGCCGTTCAAAACCTTTTATTAGGTGCAACAGCGTTGAATATCGGCGCTTTCTGGAGCACTGGTGGTATGGTTTTAAAACCTGCTTATGCCGAGCATTTTGGTTTAGGTGCTGAGGATAGCGTACTTGGTGTATTGTTTATGGGCTACACAGACGCACAGCCAGAAGGCAAAAGGAAGACACCGATAGAAGAAAAGATCACCTGGAATAAATAGTATATCCGACTTTAATTTCGTTTTCTGCAAAGTAGTTTTCATTAACTTTTAAGTATCAATATTTCTTTAAAGTGGATAATTAGACTACTGTGACAATATTTTGGGCATTTTTTCGTATATTTGTTTTAACAATATCAACTAATAGTATATCATTAGGTGTGTTGTACCAAAAAAACTAAACGATTAAACCCAATATTTATGAGGAAACACTTGTGGTGGATCATTGGCGCTTTATTGTTATTTTCTATTACGGTTATCAGTTGGAAACCGACAAGCGCGATCAAGAAAAACGAAATTTCGGCTAAAACATTCGGTGTTAAAGAATACTTTGCACAGTATGTGGCTAATATTTACGCAACAGCTAACCTGCAGCAATCAGGTATGGATGTTGCCGTATTCCAAAAAGCAATTACCGGTTATTTAAACCTCAAACTGGCTAATAAATTAGCCCCAAACAGCAATATCATTACCGTTGTCGATTTTAGTAAATCGAGCCGCGAGAAACGTATGTGGATCATAGATGTATTGAATAAATCGGTATTGTTAAACACATGGGTTGCCCACGGGCAGGGTAGCGGCGATGATAGGGCAAGCCATTTCTCCAATAATAACGATTCGCACCAAAGCAGCCTTGGTTTTTATTTGGCAAGTGAGGTTTACATGGGTAAACACGGTCGTTCATTAAAGTTGGATGGTTTGGATGCGGGCATTAACAGTGCGGCACGTGCACGTGGTATAGTTATCCACGCTGCCGATTACGTATGCCAGAATACCATCAACCAAATTGGCCGTTTGGGCCGTAGCTTTGGTTGCCCTGCGGTATCGCCTGAGGTATCTGACCAGGTTATCAATACCATTAAAGGCGGCTCTATGCTGTTCATCAACGGTAATGATAGCAACTATACATCTAAATTATTAGATGATACAGCCCCCGCTAATGCTATTACGCCCGATACAACAGCGGCGGCTACTATAGACAAACTTTAAACAAACTAATCAACTATAAAAAAGCCCGTCAGCAGCAATGCAACGGGCTCCTCTATTATACGGATTTCACCGATTTATTATGATTTACCGATAAAGATGATTTCAAAGATTGAAATTGATTTTATCGATTAAGTAACTATCTCTAACCTCTGATCTCCAATCACTACAACGCAGCGATCTGACCTGTATTAGCTAAAAACTTTTGCAGGTGGGCATATAGTACAATATCTAAACCGTAAACATCCGGGCGGTATTGTAATGTGTTTGTGCTATCTGCCCAGCAGGTAACATATGTAATATATACCGGCATTTTCTTAGGTACGCTAATGGTAGTAGGCTCGGGGTTATCCTCGCTCATTGCTTTTGCAATCTTTTCGTAAGTAGCGCCTTCTCCAAACACTACTTTAGCTAAAGCTTGCGGGTCGCTAAGGCGAACGCACCCATGGCTTAGGGCACGCATCGTTTTGGTGAAACCGCTTTTTGCGGGGGTATCGTGCAGATAAACACTGCTGTTATTATTAAACAGGAATTTAATTTTACCTAAGGAATTATCATCGCTTGGGCGTTGTTTAAACTCGTATTTATCTTTGGAAACACTTTCCCATTTGATGGTTTCAGGGTCTTCAACCTTTTTGCCGTTTTCGTATACATCGATGCCTTTATTAGACAGATAATAAGGATCTTGCGCGGCTTCCATCATTATCTCTTTACTGGCGATGCTTTGCGGGATATTCCAAACCGGGTTAACCTGTACACTGTGAATCATGCTGTTCAATTGCGGCGTTTCACGGCTGAACGGGCGATCTATTTTATCACTGTCATTATACTCAATCAAAGTGTTGGTATTGTCGGTATTACGGCCTTCGCCAACAACCACTTTCATATTTAGGATAGATGCACCATTATCCATTACATCCAAACGATAATCGGGAATGTTAACAATGATATATTTAGCCTGGCTTGGCTTATTTTTCCAACGCAGGCGTTCCATATTTACTGCCAAATATCGGGTAGTTTCCTCTTTGGTCATGCCTTGTGCGGTGCCACCTGCTATTAAAGCTTTTTGCAGCATCAGGTATTGCGGGTCTTTTGGCTGGATACTATCCAGGTAAGTTCTCAAGTTTTCAGCGTTCAAAGCCTGCATCATCGAGATGCTATCGGGGCGTTTTGTAGCTGTAAAATAGCGCGAATAGATCTTCCGCGGGCTGATCATTCCAAATTGCAACGCGCTCGAATAGGTGATGAGTGAGTTAGCCATTAATATTTCCAATTCAGCAATATCCTGATAAGCCTCATCAATAGTTTTAATGCCTATTTTGTCTTTGAATTTGGCAACTAATTGTTTGATATGTTCCGCCTTAAACATTTTAGGATCTAAACCATGTTGACTGGCCTTTTCAAAGTAATTAGCAGTGATATCTACATCACCGTTAAAAATATGGTCCATCACAAAAACGGGGTCATAATCGTTCTTTTCGTAAAAGGCAGTGATCAGTTTAGGATTGTCCATTTTGCCTTTGTTGGTTTCCAAAACCTGTTTAAAAACTTCGGTCAGGCCCTCGGGGGTGGCATCTTTAAATACCTTGTTTTGCGTTTTTTTGAAAAGCGCTGCACCCAGATCAGAGCGGCTTTTTTTCTTACAGCTTTGAACGGTTAGGGCAAGCATAAAAAGTAAGGATAGGAACACCGGCATGGCCGATTTTTTTATAGTAGATATGGTCATATTTTATGATTGTTTAATTGCTGCAATGCAATTGCTATACCACAAAGCCGTGCAAACATTTATTTGATGATTTACTTTAGGCTGATGCAATGCCCGCACAGCTTTATTTATATTTGTTTATGGCAAACAATAAGCTCCCCGAGGTTTGGCTGCGAGGCCCTTTAAGTGATATACCTGCTTTGTTACAGCCGGTTGCATATGCTTTATTGCAGGCCCGGGAGGAATTGAATGTTTTAATGATAACTTTCCCTGACGAACTATTGTGGAACAAAGTTGCCGGGATGGCCTCTCCTGGTTTCCATTTGCAGCATTTGACTGGTGTTTTGGATAGGCTTTTTACTTATGCCCGTGCCGAAGCTTTGAATGAAGAGCAAGTCAGCTACCTATCCACCGAAGGTAAACCGACTACTAAAATATACAATGCCATTGAATTAGTGGAGGCTTTTAACAAACAAGTTGATGAAGCGCTAACCCAATTAAGTAATGTTGATGAAACTACATTAACCGACTTTAGGGGGGTAGGCAGGGCGCAATTGCCATCTACAATCATGGGGCTTTACACCCATAGCGCCGAACATACCATGAGGCATTTGGGCCAATTGATCGTAACGGTGGCGGTGTTGAAATCGCCTTAAAATAACGACCTAAAACCGACTTTTTTTCACCAAAAAACGGCCGCTAATCACCGCGCAAATGGTTGAATATGGTTCTTAGAAGACCATTACTTTTACTTCATCACAATTTCGGCGACATCACGGTAATCGCGGGCGTGGTGGGTTAC
The DNA here is from genome assembly GCF_034345625.1 of Mucilaginibacter sp. 5C4. NCBI lineage: Bacteria > Pseudomonadati > Bacteroidota > Sphingobacteriia > Sphingobacteriales > Sphingobacteriaceae > Mucilaginibacter > Mucilaginibacter sp. 5C4. Next base: position 1,799,024 of record NZ_CP133775.1, read on the forward strand.
ATTTTCGTTGGTGTATTTGTCTGTCGGGTCGAAGAGGAAGGTGTCGATGCCTAATTCGATGGCAGCCTTAATTTCGGATTTTGGGTCATCGCCAATTACTAATACGTCCTCAACCGAATAACCATTCTCATTCATTATTTTTTGGAAAATGTCTTTCTTGGTAAGAGTGGATTGATCGGGGTCTACAACATAAACCTGTTTAAAATCGTCGGCGATGTTTAGCATTTTTACTTTGCTCATTTGTAGTTTGGTAAAGCCGGTTGTTACCAGGTATTTATCAATCGGGATCTGCTTTAGCTGGTTATACTCCTCATAAGCAAACATCGGTTCGTCATAAGTGCATTCGCGCAGCATTTGCATGCCTTGCTCTTTCAGTTCCTCACTAAAACTAAATTCATTTGCCACGTGCTGGTAGGGGCGGCGGGTAAGTTCGTGCTTTGCCTTTTCGGCGGCTTGCCTGTCGGCTTCGCCAAGGTTCTCGTCTATCAGTTTAAATAGCTTGCCAAAAAGATAGTCGGCAATGGAAAGGACAGGATAGATGGTATTATCGAGGTCTAAAATTAAAACGCGTTTCATGGGTGCAATTTAAGGTAATTGTTCGGGCAGAGCGGCAATCTCTTCGGCAGGAACAGTTTCAATAGCGGTTTTGTTGCCATTGCGATAAAGTAAATAGTAACCCAATGCCGCTAAAGCCGATAAAATGCCCAACAGCCACCACAAGGATGCAAAGCCGCCGTAATTGATCACCTGGCTGCCCAATGCAGGCGCAAAAACCTGCGCCGCCGACCACGACATGGTATACAACGCCGCGTACTCGCCACGGTTATAGTTATTGGTGCGGGCTATCCAAAAGCTGTTCATAAAGGGCATACTCATGATCTCGCCTAAGGTTACCAATATTACCACCAGCACAGCAGTTAACACGCCGGGCGGCAAAATATTGAGCAGTATAAAGGCAAACCCGGTTATCATCACGCCCCAAACTATGTAGGTAAGCGCATGCCTTTTACCTTCCAGGGAATTGATGAGCACCATCTCTATAGCCACGATAATTAATCCATTTAGCGCCAGCAGCGCGCCTATCAAACGTTCATCAAGGTGCCAGTTTAGTTTGTAAAATACCGGTTCCATAATAAAGAACTGGAAGAAGCAAAGGCCAAAGATGGTGGACAGGAAGATGAACCAAAGGTAGGTAGTGTCCTTGTAAGCCGATGATACCGGGCCTGTCGCCACAGGTTTAATCTCCGACTTTTTAATAGCTGCACGGGGCATCAATTTCAAAAGCATCAGCGCGGCTAAAATGTTGGTACATCCATCCACCCAAAACAATAAATGATAGTTGATGGATGCCAAATAACCGCCCAGTCCGCCGCCAAAGGCCCAGCCAAGGTTTACCGCAAGTCGGTTTAAAGAATAGGAGCGGGTTTTGTTTTCTGATGAGCTGTAATGCGCTATTGCTGTGGAGTTTGCAGGGCGGAACGCCTCGCTGCAAAAGCTTAATACAAAGGTACCAATTGCCAGCGACAAAAACGTACGCTGGTACCCTAAAATAATAAACATAATTCCACCGCTTAACAGGGTAAAAACCTGCAGGTCGTAAAAACCAAATCTATCGGTAAGCTTGCCGCCAATGAACGCGCCGAGTATAGCACCCACACCGAATAAGGCCATCACATATCCTGCCTGCAGCACATTAAAACCAAGCTGATTGATACAATAAATACTGAGGAACGGCACTACCATGGTACCGCTGCGGTTGATGAACATCACCACGCTTAAGTACCAGCTGTTTAACGATAAACCGCTGTAAGCTTTTTTGTATAGGTGGATTATTGACACGATACAGGTTTAGTTGGTTGACTTACAAAAATAGTGTTATGGGTTTTAGGGTGTATGCACTAAATGTAAAAAACAGCTAACACTGGGCTAACACTGGTCTAAGTTGGAAACTTAGATTTGGAGCGCTTTTTTTATAACACGGTATAATTATACCTTTAAGTAAACGTCTTCAATATTTTCGATGACTACAGTTTTTACAAAAGTTATTTTATTCTCTAACAAGTTCGCTACTTGATTTGTAGGCTCAGCATTAAAAGGATAGCACTCATCAACAGACTTTCCTGATTTTATATGCTCTATCCAAGCTTCTGCTAATTCCACATATGTCCTTAAAACTTCCCTCGTCGATTTAGGCCCATATATATCTAAGTACATTGAAGGAATATCACCAGTAATTATCCACAACATATTATCTTCTCTACTGGCCAAATTATCTATTTCAAAAAGAAATATACATAGCTTCGATCCGAGGTTAGTGTATAAACTACTGCTATTTATTTTTTTGCACCATTTAAATCCTAACAAGTAATCTTCGGCTCTTTTATGTAAATCAATAACCTCGGAGTAATATTCAACATCGGTTGTAAACTGCTCATGATTTACTGGATAATGCATATTATAGTTGATTGCGTGTCCTTTTCTTTGAGTTCACTTCTTAAAATATATCACTGGTTTAACATGAAAACTTAGACCGGTAATTGGCACACCACTACAACTTCGAAACCCTGTTCCTCAGCCAATGATCTGCTAAAACCAATGCTGCCATGGCTTCTACAATGGGTACTGCACGAGGCACCACACAAGGGTCGTGGCGGCCTTTGCCGGTAATTTCGGCGGCGTTGCCTTCACCATCAATGGTTTGCTGGTTATGCATAATGGTGGCAACGGGCTTAAAGGCTACCTTAAACTCTATGGGCATACCATTGCTGATGCCGCCCTGGATGCCTCCCGAGAAATTAGTGCGGGTACCAACCTTGCCTTGCGCATCCTTTACAAAAATGTCGTTATGTTCTGATCCGCGCATTTCGCTGCCGCTGAAACCCGAACCAAATTCAAAACCGTGTACGGCGTTGATGCTCAGCATGGCTTTGCCCAAGTCGGCGTGTAGCTTGTCGAACACCGGGTCGCCAAGGCCAACGGGTGCACCAATGATATGGCAGCTAACTTTGCCACCAACGGTGTCGCCTTCCTTGCGGATGCTGTCGATAAATTCTATCATCTCCACGGCAGTGGCCGGGTCGGCACAACGCACGATGTTTTGTTCGCGGGTCTCTAAAAACTCTGCGGCGCTCTCAATAAACACATTTGGCGCGTTAATGGCCCCTACGCTGCTTACGTGCGCCAGTACCTCTATGCCCTGCGTCTTCAATAAAAGCTTGGCTAAGGCGCCCGCAGCTACCCTTGCGGCGGTTTCGCGTGCCGATGAACGGCCACCCCCACGATGATCGCGGATGCCGTATTTGGTGGCATAAGTATAATCGGCATGTGATGGACGGAAAATATCTACATTGTGGCCGTAATCCTTAGATCGCTGATCTTCGTTAGGGATGATCATGGCGATAGGGGTACCCGTGGTTTTACCCTCGAACGTGCCCGACAGGATCTGCACCACATCGCTCTCTTTACGTTGCGTGGTGATCTTAGACTGGCCCGGTTTGCGCTTATCCAGTTCGCCCTGTATGTACTCCAGGTCTACATCGAGCCCGGCGGGGCAGCCGTCGATAATTACGCCTATAGCTACGCCATGCGATTCGCCAAATGTTGTGATTCTGAATAATTGACCGAATGAATTACCTGCCATAAGCCCCCTCTAAATCTCCTCCGCTGGTTAGCGGAGAGACTTTATTTAAATTGTTTATCAATATTTTATTTCTTCAAAGCCCTCCCTTTGGGGAGGGTTGGGCCACGTCAAACCCCGCCTTTACCAGATCCTTCCAGAACGCCGGGTATGATTTTTCTACCACGTCGGCATCCTCAATTTCCAGTTCGGGAATTAGGATTGCCAGCGGTGCAAAAGCCATCGCCATGCGGTGATCGTCGTACGTGTTTACAAACATACGCTGCGGGATTTGTTTTTCGCTGGTGTCCAGTTTATAAACCTGCCCTTTTTCTGTCAGCTTTACGCCAATTTTTGCCAGTTCGGTTTGCAGGGCTAAAATGCGGTCGGTTTCTTTAATTTTTAAAGTCTCGAGGCCGGTAAAGCTTGCATCGTGGCCAAGTGCCGCGCATACTACAATAACGGTTTGCGCCAGGTCCGGGCATTCTTTCAGATCAAAGATCTTACGGAAGATCGGCTTGGGCTCTTTGGTTAAGTACACGCCGCCATCTTTGAATACCGATGTGATGCCAAAGTTGGCCATAAGCTCGGTGATGACGCTATCGCCTTGTAGACTGTATGATGTTAATCCCGGCAGGAAAAGTTCCGCCTCGTCGCTTAAAGCAGCAATGGCGTACCAGTAGGAGGCCGCGCTCCAATCCGGCTCAACCAAAAGCGCTGTTTCTGCAAAAGGCTGATTTTCGATGCTGATGACATGATCGGTCCAGCTATGCTGGATGCCCGCCTGTTTTAGCATTGCTAAGGTCATCTCTACATACGGGCGGGAGGTTAACTCGCCCTCGATCTCTAAACTTAAACCCTGCGGCAAGCTCGACGCGATAAGCAACAGCGCGGTAATGTACTGACTGCTGATATCACCCTTAATGCTGATGCGATCTGTTTTTTGCTGAAACCCGCGGTGAATTTTGATAGGCGGGTAGCCCTCGTTGTTCACGTAATCGATCTCCGCACCCAGTTTACGCATGGCATCTACCAATATGCCGATTGGGCGCTGTTGCATCCGCTCGGAACCGGTAAGGGTTATCTCTTCGCCTTGCAACGGCAGATATGCCGTTAAAAAACGCATAGCAGTACCCGCAGGGCCAATATTTATGAGGTGTGGGATGTGGGTGGCGAGGTGCGGGTGTTCGTATAAACCTTTATCGCTCTCCGCTCCGGAACCCTCACTCTCCTTTAAAATTCCCGCAAGTGTCACCGCATCCGCAGCATCCGACATATTCTCGACCTTAACCTTACCCTCGCTTAGCGCCCCGATAATTAAGGCGCGGTTACACTCACTTTTTGAACCCGTGAGCTGTACCGTACCTTTTACCGTTTTGCCTTGTTTGGTAAGTATGATGTTATGTTTTGCCATAATAATATAAAGCCCCCTCTAAATCTCCCCCGGTAGGGGAGACTTTTTTAAATAATTTTTTTTAAAGTCCCTCTCCTTCGGAGAGGGGTTGGGGAGAGGCTATGCGTGTGTTAATTTTTCTGCCGGTGCAGTTTCCTGGCCCGCGTTCATGATCTCGGTTTGTTTACGGATAGATTCGCTGTGCATTAGCTCAAGCAATTTCTCGGTAAACTCGGTGCTTAACTGTAAAGCTTTCGCGTAACCGGTACGTTTGTGTAAGATCTCGTCCCAACGGTTTACCTGTAAGATGGTGATGTTGTTGTCTTTTTTGTAGTTACCTATCTTCTCCACAATTTTCATACGCTCGGCCATTTTCTGGATCACCAGGTCGTCAATCTTATCGATCTGGTTACGCAGTTCGGTCAATTTGTCGTTCAGTTCAGCGCCTTTAACTTCCGGTTTACGTAAAGCTAAGTGTTCGATAATGTCGGCCAAAGCAGAAGGGGTAACCTGTTGCGCAGCATCTGTCCAGGCAACGGTAGGGTCAATGTGCGACTCTATCATCAGGCCCTGCATATCAAGGTCAAGTGCTTTTTGAGAGATGTAACCGATCAGGTCGCGGTTACCGGTAATGTGGCTTGGGTCGTTAATAATAGGCAGGTTTGGTGCCAATGTTTTTAATGCTATCGCGATATCCCACATCGGTTCGTTACGGAAAGCTGATTTTTCGTAAGATGAGAAACCACGGTGAATAGCTGCCAATTTAGTGATACCCGCGTTGTTAATACGCTCTAACGCGCCAACCCATAATGAAAGATCGGGATTAACCGGGTTTTTAACCATTACGGGTACATCAACACCGCGCAAAGCATCGGCAATTTCCTGTACGGTGAAAGGGTTAACTGTAGAACGTGCACCAACCCAAAGGATGTCTACACCAGCTTTTAAGGCTTCTTCTACGTGTTTAGCGGTAGCAACCTCAACAGCGGTTGGCAAGCCGGTTTCTTCTTTAGCGCGTTTTAACCACTCTAAACCAATGCTGCCAATGCCTTCAAACTCGCCGGGGCGGGTACGTGGTTTCCAGATACCGGCACGCAGGGCGCTTACTTTACCTGTTTTTGCCAATAAATGCGCGGTTGCTACTAACTGGTCTTCGGTTTCGGCGCTGCATGGGCCGGCAATTACCAAAGGTGCTTTACCCGATTGATTGATCCAGGTATTAAGGGGCTGTATGTTTAAATTGTGTTTCATGTTCTTGTTTTGTTGGTCCGGAAGTCGGTATGTCCGTAAGTCCGGAAGATGCTTTTTAAATTTTACTTATTTGTTATTATAATATTGTGTTTCTGTTTCTTTTTGTCTTTCGGACTTTCCCGACTTTCGGTCACCCGACTTTTATTTTTTTCTTCCGGACTTTCCGACTCCTTCTCACTCATCCTTCTGTTCATTTAGTTTTTTTATGCTGATATATCGCCTTGGTCGCTCGGCCTTTAATGGCTTTGGCGTAGTATCTTCCTCGTAGCGCTGATACTCGCCCAGTATGTTAAAGTTGTGCGTATATTTTAAGATCTGGCGAATGGCGTTATCATATTGTTTGCTTTCGTCCCACTCTATGTCTACATAAAAGTTGTATTCGTTACGCTTGCCTAAAACCGGCATGCTTTGAATTTTGCTCATGTTAACACTTTCCTGCGCGAAGATGTTGAGCACCTTTGCCAATGCACCAACCTGGTTAGTTACCTGGAAACATAGTGATGCTTTGTTTGGTGTGCCCTTTTTCTTGGCATTTTCATGCGTGGTGAGGATCAGGAAACGGGTAAAGTTAAGTTTGTTCGATTCTATACGGCGTTCTAACACATCCAACCCGTATAGCTGCGCGGCCAAAGTGTTTGCTATCGCGACTGTATCGGTCAGCTGCTCGTCGCGGATGCGTTTGGCGCAAGCGGCGGTATCGTTGCTTTCCACAATTTTAAGGTGCGGGTACTCGTCAAAAAAATCGATACACTGGCGAATGGCGATAGGGTGGGAGGTTACGTATTTGATATTCTCGAACCGTACGCCGGGCAAAGCCATCAGGTGCAGTTGTATCGGCACATAAACCTCGCCCACAACCGGGAAACTGTAGCCCATCATTAGCGAGTAGTTTGGCAGGATGCTGCCTGCTATGCTATTTTCTATGGCCATCACTACGTAATCGGCTTCTTTATTTTGCAAAGCCTCAAACGTTTGTTTAAAAGAGTTGCACTCAATGGTTTCAATGTCCTGCCCAAAATATTTGAATGCGGCCTCTTCGTGGAACGAGGCGCGGATCCCTTGTATGGCAACTCTTGGTTTCTCGGTTTTCATAAGTGTTATAAAGCAAAAAATCCCGGCTTTTAGGGCCGGGACTTTTTAAAGTTTTGTATGTTTTGTTAGTACATATCAGTCCCGGTTCTTACTGCTAAAGTAAAAATAGAAACCATAAAAATATGTAGCTTGTAATTTCATGTTGTTGTTGATGTTGTAAATGTACAAGTAAAATTCATTTTGTCAATAGATAATTTTATTTTTTGTAAAATAAATATACCGAACAGAATTTTATTCTGTAAAACACGCGGTCGACTTATTTTGGCGCGTAAACTACCGCGTCTGTTTTACCGTAAATTTTAATACTGACTAAATAAAACAGTAAATTTATAAACCTCAATATCGTACACTTATCAATTCAGCAATGACATTTGACCATATAAAAACTATCCTGGGTATTATTTTAGGCTTAAGCATTGCCCATTTAATTAAGGGCATCATTAAGTTTGTACAACACCCTAAACTGGCAAAGCCCTATTGGGTGCATTTATCCTGGTGCTTATATGTATTGTTACTGATCATGCATTTTTGGTGGTGGGAATCGCAGTTGCGGCTGATAGACCACTGGACTTTCACCGAATACTTTTTCCTGTTTATTTATACCTCGGTTTATTACTTCCTGTGTTCGCTGCTCCTTCCGGAAAATATGGAAGATTACACGGGGTATTATAATTACTTCTATTCGCGCAAAAAATGGATCTTCGGCACACTTGGGCTAAGCTTTATACTCGATTTTATAGATACCTATATAAAAGGTAAGGCTTATTATGCTGCACACTACGGGTGGGAATACCCGGCAAGGAATATCTCGCACCTGTTGCTGTGCATTGTTGCCATGAACACCAGCAATAAAAAATTCCACGCCACGCTGGTAATTGTGTTTTTAGTTTATGAGCTGAGTTATATATACAGACTTTTTTAAGGAAGGATAGGATGCGTTTCATTATCGATAAATATATAGGAAATTGTGTAAGCGTGGGCGCTTACACTTTTGTGTGTTGAAGCGTGGACGCACAACAGGCGCAATTTTATACTCCCTCTGCATCACCCTTGCTGTTTGTGTGCTATCATCGTGGCTCCAGCCTGGTGAGTTAAACAGGTATTTGAATTTATTGCCGATACCGGGCGCACGCTTAACATCATGCAGCAAGGCTTTCCATTCGTGGAAGAGGACGTTTACCGGGCCCGTATTACCGGGCTGGTGGGTAAGGCCGTATTTAACGGGTTCGCGGGCATCTTCATCATGGAAGGTGCCGAACATCCTGTCCCAAAGGATCAGTACCATACCCATGTTTTTATCAAGGTAGGGGATATTTGATGCATGGTGAACGCGGTGATGCGCCGGGGTTACAAATATAGCAGCGTACCACTTTGGCAGCGGTATCTGGTATTGGGTGTGTACCATGTTGCCATAAAGCTGGGTTACCAGGTAAGCATATAAAATATCTATCGCGCTAAAGCTAAACAGGGCCAATGGCAGGTAAAAGAAGGTGCGGTAAAGCGGCTCGAACACTGTGGAACGGAAACCCGTTGTAAAGTTAAAATGCTCGGAAGAGTGGTGCGTGACGTGCATCGCCCAAAACAGGCGGCAATAGTGCCCGGTGTAGTGGAGCACCCAGTACAAAAAATCCTGCATTACAACCAGCACAAACCAATACAAAAAGCTGTTGTGGATCTCAAAAAGCCTGAATTGATAGGTGTAGTTGAGGATCAGGAATGTGCTGCCGGTAACTACCAGGTTTAGCAAAAAGGCAAGCGTGGTTAAATAAATATTGGTAAGCGTATCGCGTTTTTCGTAGTAATGCCTGTTTTCGCGGTAGCTAAACCACATTTCGGCAAGGGTGAGCAGCACAAGCAAACTCACCAATATTATTACAGCTTCGGAACGTGGATTTATAGGGGGCATCTACAGTGTTGCGTAATATCTTAAACTTTCACAAAGTTCGTCCTCTGTGCAGATATTATCAATACTGTATTCGCCAATATGTTTCAGCAAAGTGCAATTTATTTGCCCGTTTTGGTTTTTTTTGTCCTTTTGCATGTGTTCTAACAAAGTAGGGAAGGTATCTTCCTTTACTTTATAACGCGGATAAAGGTGAATAAGCACTTCGGTAATTTCCAATAATTCGCTATCCGGCAGACCGATCTTTTTGTTAGATAACCAGCTTTCGCAGATCATCCCAATGGCAATTGCTTCGCCATGCGACAGCGGATCTTTATCATTCATCAGCGAATACGTTTCCACCGCATGCCCAACGGTATGCCCAAAGTTTAGCGCTTTGCGGATGCCTTTTTCCTGCGGGTCTTCTATAACTACTTCGTTCTTGATCGCTACCGAGCGGTGTACTAACTCATCAGATGGTAAACTTAGGTCGCTAACTTTTAACTGATCCCAGTACTTGGCATCTACGATCAGCCCGTGCTTTAACATTTCGGCCAAGCCGGAAAGGATCTGGCGTGGGGGCAGGGTTTCTAAAAAGCCAACATGCATAAACACCGCTTTTGGCTGGGTGAACGTACCGATAATGTTTTTAACCGCATCCATATCCACACCGGTTTTACCACCAACAGAGGCATCAACTTGTGATAACAGGGTGGTGGGTACCTGTACAAAATCTATCCCGCGTTTGTAGGTAGAGGCCACAAAGCCACCCATATCGGTAATTACACCGCCGCCAAGGTTTATCATCAGCGCTTTGCGGTCGGCACCAAAATCGATCAGGGTATTCCATATGCCTATGCAAAAATCAATGGTTTTGCTTTCCTCGCCGGCGTTAACCTCTATCAGGTCAAAGTTATCCAGTTCGTCCAGGTATTCTTTAACTATGGGCAGGCAATATTCGGTGGTGTGCTCGTCGGTAAGAATAAATGCCCTGGAGTAATTTCCCAGCTCAACAAAGTTACGCAGTTCGGTAAGGCTATCTTTAAAATATACAACGTATCCGTCGCTCTGTATGTTATTCATTACGTGATCTTGATCTTTTGGCCCCTAAATTCAACCAGGTCGCCCTGTTTTACTTTAAGGCGTTTGCGGTAGTCTACCTCGCCGTTGTAGATAACTTCGCCGTGTTCAACAACTATCTGCGCTTCGCCGCCGGTTTGCACCAAACCTGCCGCTTTTAGCAATTGTATCATGGGGATATAGTCGCCCTCAACTTTAAATTCTATCATAGCCGTCAAAATTAAACTATTCGTGTGATAATGAGTTATCATTTTATAATTTTGCACAATACTTTAAAGAGTTGATAGTTCATAGATGATGGTTCATGGTGTTTGATTTTACACCCGACACGAAGCTGCTATGAGCGATGAACTATTAACAATGAACTTGAAAAATACATGACTCCAAACGATAAATTATCCTTCGAAAATACCGAGATCGCTTTCCGCCACTCTACCAATACCGACCTTAACCGCGCTTACTGGCTGTTTAAGGTTATCAACGTAAATTTTTTAGTGAAGATAGGGCCGCCGATAACCAACTTTGCGGTTAAAATTGGTTTGCCTATTAAAGGGCTGATCAAGGCGACGATATTTAAACATTTTTGTGGTGGCGAAACCATTGCGGAGTGTACCCAAACCATTAAAAACCTTGCTGATGGCGGCGTAGGTACTATTCTCGATTATTCTATCGAGGGGGAGGACGATGAATCGGTGTTCGATAACACCCGCGACGAGATCATCCGTACCATCATCACCGCATCAAAAAGTAAAAGCATCCCGCTTACGGTATTTAAAATTACCGGCGTTGGCCGTTTTCGCTTGTTAGAGAAACTGGACGATGGCTTAAAACTAAGTGTTGACGAGCAGATTGAATGGCAAACCGTGCAGGACAGGGTATTGGCTATTTGCGAAATGGCCCATTCTGAGGGTGTACCGGTAATGATAGATGCCGAAGAAAGCTGGATCCAGAAAACGATAGATAACCTTGCGCTGAATATGATGCGCTTTTTTAATAAGGAACAAGCTATTGTTTACAATACCTATCAGCTTTACCGCCACGATAAACTGGCTTCGCTGGTGCATGACCATGCCGTTGCCGAAACCGAGGGTTTTATAATGGGTGCCAAAATTGTACGTGGTGCCTACATGGAAAAGGAACGCAGACGTGCAGAAGAGAAAGGTTACCCGTCGCCTATCCAACTCAATAAAGAAGCTACCGACCGCGACTATAACGACGCCCTTATTTACTGTGCCGATAATATTGCCAATATTGCTATTGTTGCCGGTACCCATAACGAAGACAGCTGCCGCCTGCTTGCCGACTTGCTGAACGAGAAACAAATTGAGCACAAGAACCCTCATGTGTTTTTCTCTCAGCTGTTGGGCATGAGCGATAACCTCAGCTTTAACCTTGCCAACGCGAATTATAACGTTGCCAAATACGTGCCTTACGGCCCTATCAAAGCCGTTTTGCCATACCTGTTCCGCCGTGCGCAGGAGAATACCGCCATTGCCGGGCAAATGAGCAGGGAGTTAAGTTTAATTGTTAAAGAGAAGAAGAGAAGGAGTAAGTAATAAAAAGTGTGTTATGGTGAGCCTGTCGAACCATTTGCAATCCTGATAAGTCTTCGACAAGTTCAGACTGTCATATTAATACTTAATACCTTATAATCTTACCGCATCCGTATCCACAGAAACTAAATGTTCGCGCTTGGCAAATGCAGCTAAGGTATCCGGCGCGGTCATTAAAAAGGTTTGGATGCCCAGGGTTTTGGCGGCCTCTAAATGCTGCGGACTATCATCAATAAACAAAGTTTCTTCCGGCTTTAAATTATTCTCGGCCAGTACCTGCTTAAAAAAATCGATCTGCGGTTTGCGTTTGCCCACCAGGTGCGAGTAATAGGTACGCTCGAACAGGTGTTCGTTATCATCAAAACCAAAATCGGTTTTTAGATAGTTCATGATATAAGTATAATGAATGTCGTTGATATTGCTCAGCAAAAACGTTCGATATTTAGCCTTGAACTTCAACAACAGATCGTGATTGCCGGGGGCGATACCCAGTAAAAGACTGTTCCAGGCGTCGGTAATTTGCTGGTCGGTAATGGCGGGATTACCAATCTTTTCCTTTACGTAGGCCCTAAACTCATCCGCACTAACTTCGCCGCGGTCAAACTTGTCAAAGATCTGATCCTGCTGGCGATGGCCGAAAAATTCGTCGGGGTTGCTGATACCCAACTGCTTAAAGGCCTGCTGCGCCTTGCGGAAATCGATAGTGAAGATAACGTTGCCGTAATCGAATATAATGTTTTTAATATTTTTCATTTTTGGCTTTTGTAATTGCATTCAAATACGTAATATTGCGGCCTCGAAAATAGTAAATATTTTCTGCGCCTATAGCTCAGTTGGTTAGAGTAGAAGACTCATAATCTTTTGGTCCCTGGTTCGAGCCCAGGTGGGCGCACAACTTACCCTTTGAATGGGTCTTAAAACCCCTTAAATAGCTTATTTAAGGGGTTTTTTCATTTATTATACCCTCAACAACCCTTAAGAAAGCCAAACTTCTGTGCACTTAACTGAGCACCTGTTTTAAGTATTTAACTTAGTGCTCAGTTTTGATCTTATGTGCTAATTAACAGCATTTTACAAGGAATAAAAATCTTTGAAAGCTGAATGATTGCAAATTATAGCCATCGCAATACAGCGCGGCCATAACCAACAATGGATCAAATTAAAATTATATTTTATGAAAACTGCACAATCGTTTCGAATTCACTTTGTCTTAAGGGCGTATTTAGCCAAAAATGGAAAAGCGCCGCTTTATGTCAGCGTAACCGTAAATAAAGAAAAATGCCTGATCGGGTTAAAGCAAAGTATTGACCTCAATAACTGGGATACTGAAAAAGGGATACCCAAAGGAAACCGTGAACAAGTAAAGTTGCTGAATAACTATCTAGATGAAGTTAAACTGGCCCTTGGCAATTGCTATAAGGAATTAATGCTCAAAGGACGATTACCGTCTGCGACCGCCGTCAAAAATTCTTACCTTGGCGAAGCTGATGAAGGTTTCACGTTAAGCAAGCTTTTTACTTATCATAACGAATCATCTACCGACGACCTGAAATGGAGTACACTTAAGCATTACCATGTGACCCAGCGGTATCTGGTAAAATTCCTCGAAGAGTATTATAAAGTCACCGATATATACCTGAGAGAATTGAATTACAAGTTTGTTAAGGACTTTGAGGTTTATCTGCGGAACCATAAACCAAAGGACCATCAAAAGCCACTTGCCAATAACGGGATCATGAAGCACATTATCAGATTAAAGAAAATGGTTAATCTGGCGCAAAACCTTCGCTGGGTCGATAATGATCCTTTTGCCACCTATAAACTTAAAATGCAAAAGGTAAATCGCGAGCAACTTTCTGAAGTCGAGCTTAAATCGATTGAAAACAAAAAGCTACCTATTGAACGCCTGGATATGGTTAGGGATATGTTCGTTTTCAGCTGTTATACCGGTTTAGCTTATGTCGATATGATCAATCTGACACCTGAAAATATTATTGCCGGTACAGATGGTGACCGTTGGATTAGGACCTGCCGGGAGAAAACCCTGATTCCGGTGAATGTGCCATTATTACCCAGTGCTTTAAATATTATTGATAAGTATAAAGCCAATGAACGTGCTTTAGCAGACGGCAAAGTATTTCCAACCGTTTCAAATCAAAAAGTTAATAGCTATTTGAAAGAGATTGCTGATCTGTCAGGCATTACAAAAAACGTAACCTTCCATATTGCCAGGCATACTTTTGCTACTACCATTGCGCTATCAAATGGAGTACCCATTGAAACAGTAAGTAAAATGTTAGGGCATACAAAAATTACGACCACGCAGATTTATGCGAAAGTGGTGGAAAGGAAATTGAAGGAGGATATGCAAAATCTGAAACACCGATTGGCAGAAAAATAAATTATACGATTACATTGTATTGCCCACTTCGACATGATGTCCTATTCCGTAATAATTTTTTACAAGTATCTTGTTGCATATTTGTACCAAGATACTATTTTCATTAACGCTTATTTGCAGTTAATATTTATAAAACCAATATTATTATCTCCTTCAGTAAGACTTGCTTTAATTTTGAAGTACACGAGTAAATGATAAACATCAACAAATTGAACCACTATCATACAATGCTTTTTATCTAAGACACTAATTATTAATTTTGAATCATTTAGATAATTCCTTTTTCCTTTTATAACGATGTCTAATCGAAAAGTCTTTATTCAAATTATTCGGTTTTTCTTACTCACAATTTCTATAATTGGAATTTGGTATATAATTCAGGATTGGCAGCGAAAAAAGCTATTCAAACAACACTTGCTTGCTATAATTGATCATGTCAGGAAAGCTAATTCGCATTTTGAACAGCAAACCAATTTCGAGAGATATTTCGCAAACATAGATGAACAGTTATTTTTAAACACTTACCGGGATACCCGCAAAGTCATTATTAGAGAGTTTGACCGAATAGGTCTGACAATTGATATTGTGGAGGCTCTAAGACGTTTTTGTGATTACTTTGATCGGTCTACCACCATTCGACAAGATTATAACAATCAGTTTGTTCAAGTGGAAGCGGAAAAGTTCGCAGATTTTTTCGCAAATCTTGAAAAATATCCTTTATCCGATGATCAGATAGAAGCGATCATTCGCGATGAAGATAACAATTTAGTTATCGCTGGTGCAGGTACGGGAAAAACTACAACCATCTCTGGTAAAGTAGCTTACCTACTTGAAAAAAAAATAGCGCGCCCTGAAGAATTACTGATCATTTCTTTTACTAAAAATGCCGTACGAGAAATGTATGACCGGTGCACGCGATTTTGCCAGCATATTCCGGAAGCCGAAGGTTTGGAGGTTCGCACTTTCAATAGCTTTGGTTTTCTGGTGAGCCGCAGTTGCTCGGCGCGCGAAATTCTGCTAGCTTTTGATGGTAATGATGAAGAGGCCAAGGCATTCATCCAACAGCAGTTCGATGAGCTGTTTATTGGCGACACTGATTTTCAGCGTAAAGCTATCAATTACCTGGCTTTCTTTAACCGTCATCCAAGAACCGAATTTGAATTTGAATCAAAAAACGACTATCTCACCTATGAGCAAAGCTTCAAAAATATAACCCTTGACGGTATAAAAGTAAACAGTAAGGAAGAAGTGGAAATTGGCAATTTCTTTTGTCTTTTTAACGTCGAATACGAATATCAACGTCATTTTCCGCTTAATGAGGAAGACCGGAACGCAGAATACGGAGTTTATCAGCCCGACTTTTATTTAACCGATTATCAAATCTGGCATGAACATTTTGGAATTGACCGAAACGGCGATGTCCCTAAGTGGTTTAACACCCGACCGCCCTATAAAACTGCTCGGGAATACTATCATGCCGGAATGGCTTGGAAAGAGAGAATCCACGATAAATATCAAACACGTTTAATTAAAACTTATTCTTTTGAAAATCGTGAAGGCAGGCTCATTACAAACCTGAAAGAAAAACTTATTAGCGAAGGGGTTACAATGAGTGAGCGAAGTCCCGATGAAATACTTGAACTAATTAAGAAATCCGAGGACTATAAGGACTGCATGCAACTTATTTACACTTTCTTGGGCTTAATGAAATCGAATGGCAGAACACCGTCTGAACTGATACCGGCTAAAGGGGATAAACGGTTCAAGGTGTTCCTGGATGTTTTTAAGCCTCTATTCAGAGCGTATGACAGCCACTTGAAGAAGATACCTGCGGTTGACTACAATGATATGATAAATCACTCGGCAGAGCATTTCAGAAATGGCAAATTCAAAAAGCCTTATAAATATATTATGGTTGATGAGTTTCAGGATATGTCGCTCGGGCGCTATCAATTGCTGAAAGCAATCCGTCAACAAAATCCTGGCGTAAAACTTTACGCGGTTGGCGATGATTGGCAATCGATCTTTCGCTTTGCAGGTAGCGATATATCGATTATAACTCAATTCGAACAACATTTCGGCTATACCAGTCAGACTGCCATTTTAAAAACGTATCGCTTTAACGAACAGATCCTTCACGCGAGCAGCGACTTTGTGCAAAAAAACCCGTCACAGATAAAAAAACAACTGACATCCCACCAGCCAGCTCCCGAGGGGCATTTTAGTTTTGAATTTATCAGAACTCCGCAATTGAGTGGAGGCCGCGAACAACTTATGAAAGTAAAGTCGCACTATTTGACCGAAGTATTGTCCAAGATAAGTTTGCAGCAACCGAACGCGACCGTTTTTCTTATTGGCCGGTATAAGTTCAATTCGCCAAAAGATTTCACAGGATTACGCAGCTTATTTCCAAAGCTTAGCATTAACTATTTTACGGCGCATGGCGTCAAGGGTATGACTTGTGATTATGCAGTTCTTTTGGATGTCGATTCTGGGATACTAGGATTTCCGTCGGAGATGGCAGATGACCCAATGCTAAGCTACTTGCTTCATGAAGGTGATAGTTTTGAAAATGCAGAAGAACGTCGGGTATTCTATGTAGCGATAACGCGTGCCCGGTATAAAAACTATTTGATTTATGACGAAAGCCAGCCAAGCAAATTCCTGTTAGAACTACAGGCGGCGACAGGTTACTCACGAGAGTTTCCTGCAAAAAAATGTCCGGAATGCCAAGGGATACTCATAAAACGAAAAGGCCCTTACAGCGACTTTTACGGATGTGTACATTATCCCCGCTGTAACGGCAGGATTGCTGTACCCACGGTCTCTCCAGTTACGTTAATCCAATAATATCGTTATTGCTTCACCGTTAAATATGAAGTTCGTGTTTTATTGCATTTCTAAATCGGGCGTAATTTAGAAAAGGTTTCCACAGATACTCAATTAAAAATACAAAATTTTGGAGTTTCGTTAATGGATTAGCGATTAAGCTATGTCTTTAAAATAATAATCCTTTAGAACTTCATAAAACTTGTTAGTTTTTAAGTTTTTAGCTTTACTTAAAATCCCCTCCTTGTCCAAAAAATCAATTTGATATTTCTTCGTTTTATCTTTCGCAGCTTGGAGTTCTGATAATGCTTCTTTTGTAAATCCACCTGTACTCCATATTTCAAAAGAGTGTTTTTTTTCAGGGAACTTGTCTAACATCCATTTTCTCGTAGCTGGAATAATTTCTGTAAGATAACGCTTTATGTATTCTTGGTCAATCGGATAATTATACCCTTTACATTCTACCGCTTTTGCCTCCTCTTCAAAAAGCGCAAAAACATCAATGTCTCGTTTTATTTCGCCCAAGCCAGGCATAACCTTTTTGCCAATTTCGAGGTATTTGCAGTATTGTGGATATACCGCTGATATTGACCACCCAATTCCGGCGGAATGTGACCAGTGATTCCGCGTCAAATTGACCACCCCATTCCGGGCCAAACTGACCAGGCATTCCGGGCCAAATTGACCACCCCGAACGAGCAGCTAATGCTGTAGAAGCACCCATCTTTACGAGGTTTAACATAACCTCCAAAAGCATGGCCAACACTACGATTAGTATGAGTAAGATTAGAAAGATTTTAAGGATGTACAGCAATGGGCGCAGTATCATGTCGATAGCTGCCCAGGCGGATGCATCCCGGAATACTGTAAAAAAGTACCTGGCCTCGTTTAAAGATAGTGGCTTTACGTTCGAGGAGGTAGATGCGCTGAACGATAAGGAACTGGAGGACTTCTTCGGAAAAAGCAGGGAGATGCCTCCTACAAGCCGTATGCAGTCCATGCTGCGGTGCTTTCCACATGTTGACAAAGAGCTCAAACGCACCGGCGTAAACCGCCATATCTTATGGGCGGAATATTATAGAGAGTTCCCTGACGGCTACCAGTACAGCCAGTTCTGCTTCTATTATAACCAGTGGAAGAACCGGGTCAACCCGACCATGCACATGGATCACAAAGCCGGCGATAAGTTGTATGTGGACTTTGCAGGGCAAAAGCTCAGCATTACCGATAAGGATACCGGCGAGATCATTACCGTTGAGGTATTTGTAGCTATCCTTGGGGCCAGCCAGCTTACTTATGTGGAAGCGGTGGGCAGCCAGCAAAAGGAAGACTTTATTACGGCCTGTGAGAATACCCTGCATTATATCGGTGGCGTGCCTGATGCGATCGTACCTGATAACCTGAAAGCAGCGGTGACCAAAAGCAGTCGCTATGAACCAACCCTTAATGAATCATTCGCTGACTTCGCTGATCATTATGGCACTACCATTCTACCAGCTCGGGCGTTCCGCCCTCGTGATAAAGCCCTGGTCGAAGGAGCGGTTAAGATCATGTATACCCGGATCTATGCTCCTTTAAGGAAAGGGATCTACCACTCGTTAAAGGAATTGAATGAGGCGATCAGGCAAGTGCTCGAAGAACACAACAACAGGTTCTTACAGGGCCGGAACTACAGCCGCAGGCAACAGTTTGATGAGATAGAGCGCGAAGCGCTTATGCCATTACCAGTGTTGCGTTATGAGCTTAAAAAGCAGTTCCATGCCACCGTGATGAAGAACGGGTATGTATGCCTTGGGCCTGATAAGCATTATTATAGTGTTCCTTACCGGTTTATCGGCAGGAAGATCAAACTACTTTATTCCAGTTCTTCTGTAGAGGCCTTTTATCATTATGAGCGTATCGCCATGCATAAACGTACAAGAGGACTATACCTTTATACGACCGAAAAAGACCATCTGGCTTCTACGCACCAGTTCGTTGCTGACTGGTCACAGGACAAGTTCCTGGGCTGGGCCTCTTCCATCCATGAGGATGTCAGGCTTTACATCCATAATATATTCGACCGCAAACAACACCCGGAGCAAGCTTATAAGTCCTGCCTGGGTATCCTTGGCTTCTCCCGCAAAGTAGGTAACGAACGCCTGATCCTGGCATGCAGGCGGGGCCTGCACTATGGCGTTTATAACTACAAGACCATTCACATGATCCTGGAAAAGAAAATGGATCAGTATGAAGAAAGCATATTCGCTGATGAGCTACCTATGCCCAGCCATGATAATATCAGAGGAGAAGACTATTACAAATAACTTTTAAACAACCAATGAAATGAACACAAACACGTTAGACAAAATGCGGAAGCTCAAGTTCTTCGGCATGTACCATGCTTTTCAAAGCACCCTGGAAACAGGTAAAACAGAGGATTATACAGCAGATGAGTTACTGGCACACCTGGTGGACGCAGAGTGGGATGACCGGCATAACAGGCGTATCGAACGGCAGATCTATTATGCAAAGTTCCGCTATAAAGCCTCGGTAGAGGACGTTCACTATCATGCCGACCGAAGTATCGACCGTAACCAGATCATGCGCCTGGCGGACTGTACATTCATCGAGCGCAATGAGAACCTGCTGATCACAGGCAGCACAGGTATCGGTAAAAGCTATATCGCCTCTGCTATTGGTTACCAGGCCTGCACACTCGGCTACAGGGTCTTTTATGCCAGTACGCCCAAGCTGTTCTCTAAACTCAAAATGGCTAAAGCTGATGGTTCATATCTCAAAGAGGTAGCCAAGATCGAGCGGCAACAATTACTGATATTGGATGACTTCGGTATCCAGCCTTTTGATGCGCAAAGCAGGGCTGCACTGATGGAGATCATTGAAGACCGGCATGGTAAAACCTCACTGATCATTACCTCTCAATTGCCGGTTAGCAAATGGTATGATGTAATAGGTGAAAAAACAATTGCTGATGCTATCCTGGACCGGATCGTACACAGTGCCCATCGTATCGAGCTGAAAGGTGAATCGATGAGAAAAAAACGAAGAACTGATGATAAAGAAGTCAGTTATCAATAACCACTTTTAATAACTAACTTTGAAAACGCTTTTACAGCTCTCGCTGCTATCGTTCGCCAGCTAATTGCCTGGTCACATTCCGCCGGAATTGGGTGGTCAACATCCCCGGAATATCAAGTATTGCCCATAATAGTAACCAACGGCTAATTCAAAAAGATCTCCTCTTAAATTATTTGTCTTTCCGTCGACCAGCTTTGTAAGCTGTTCCATTAGTTTAATATAGCTCTCAGGATCTTTCTTTAAAACAGTTCCCGCATTTGTAATTGTGTTAATCAACGTTTTTAATAGCTCGTTATAATCCTCGCCAAATAGTTCTCTTATAGTCCCAATCATTACACCCGCTTGCTTCAACTGATTCAATGCAGTGGGCTCGACCCCGTCTATTAAAATTACAGGAAAAACGCGAATAGTTTTATTTGAACCTTTTATAGCCTCTATTTTATTTATAAAGAACGTAACATCCTGGCTTTTGGTAGAATTCCCAATTACCACATCGGCGGCTAAGAAACCCGGTTTTGGATGCCCATCCTTGTATTGTACAAATCCATTGATATAAGAGGGGGACGTAAAGCCAAATTGGAATCCACCAACTTCAGAATTTAAAGTACCTGTATTAAATGAAACTAATCCGGTATTTCGACTCCATTGCGAAAATTGATTTATAACTAGATTCTGTGTAAACTGGATTGCCTTATAATGTTGAAGATTTTGACTTTTATAATCGTATAAGTATGGGTGTAACTCGTAGTGGTTATCATCATAATCTCTTAGTACATCTATATTTTTAAGTTTGCTAATTAACGTCGAAAAGGTAACATGACCTTTGATATTCTTAATTGGGCTGAAGGAATAGTTCGCCAGGTCTGTTTTGGAAATTAAGCCGTGATGATACTTTATTGCGTTGATTATTGCAGCACATCTTTTACCAGCAATTTCAAAAACATCGTTAAGTTTTTCAAAGTATTCTTCCGAACCGAAATAGTCGGAGTGGTATATGAAAGATTGATTATCTACAAATAAGCCTCTGACTTTGTGAATCGGGCTTTGTGCTCTTTCAATTCTTTTACGAGCTGCCTCGATAGACACGCCATCGTTTTTTACAATCAATGCTGCCAACACACCGGATAGCATTGCCTTTTCATTGTATATAATGTCTTCAATATCTGTCACACCACACTATTTATAATATCCTAACATACAAGGGCGAACGAACGTTTTTTAAACTACTGATTTACAGATTATTATGGTATTTACTAATTTTTTTTATTTGATTTTAACGCGAATTTTTTATCGTTTTTCAGATAATGCGTTAAATTTCAAATATGCTTTTCTTTTATCACTGAAATGATTCTCAACCGCAACAGGGATTACTAATAATTTATAATCTCTAACATCGGAACATATTTCATCTTGGTAAATCTTTCCGTCGTCTTTCCTGAAAATTGTAAAATGCGAGGCCGCATATTTGGTTCCGAAATAGTTATTGATTATTTGAGTGACGCTTTTGGCAAGAGCTTCGCGACTATTTGGATCAAATTCCGGATTTAGACTTTGAACTGCCAAGCCATCTTCCTGAACCACATAGAGAGAAATCTTTGCTGCTTTTGATTGGTTCGTTTTTTCTAAAATATTAGGAGAAAAAAAATACATCAAACAGAAAATCGCTATTGCACCACCAGCTTTAACAACACCCTGGTACTTAAATTCTATAAATCCCGGTATAACTGCTGCACATGCCGCCGCTGCAAGGCTTAATATTACCCACAAGGTGGCGGATTGAATTTGTGTTGGGAATGGGGTTAAGAAAGTTGCTCCAAGAATCAATATTAAAAACAAGGCACCGGCTACGGGTAAATAAATGGTTTGAAAATTATTTTTCATGCTGTCATCGGAAAATAGTTGACTAATAGATTTGACGTAGGCCTTCCGTTCCTCTGCCGGATAGTTTTTGGCGTGGTCATAAGCATTCTTTATGATTTCTACTCTTGTTAAGTATTCACCACCAAAATTATATTTTAGTGGCTTACTCATTTTTCCAATTCAAAAACCACGTCAACAAAAAAGTGGTCACGATCCACTTTTTTTCCTGTTGCCTGATTAAAGATTTCATTTGGGATACTCTGAGTATTTTCGTAATCACCCAAAAAGCTTTCGTTCTCGGTCCATACCTGGAATTTCTTATGTAGAATGCTTTCTTTTTCAGCTAGCGAAAGAATAAAAAAAGCGTCGGTTTCAGGAATATTTAATTTTTTTGAAACTACATAGGGCGTAATAATAGGTGCGTCTATGCTACCCGTATTTAATGAACTTAAATAGGATTGCAAAGACTCAATAGTCTTGGTAAAGTTTTTAAACTGTACCTTGTATTTCTCTAATCTTACTAATTCCATAATTAAGCTCTTTTTCAAGGCAACCTCTTTGAACCCTAATTTGGGAATATTTGCGTGATATACGCATGAATAAATCCTTTCTTAAACTATCTTCTGATTCGCTAGCAACCCAGTAACCAGTAAGATCTTCAGCTAGCCAATAGTCAGTCCCTTTGGATGCTGCAGCAACATATTCGGGTAAATTTCTAACATCAGCTTGAATTGATGCCGTGGCAAATGTTTGTTTAGCGTTGTTAGTAATTGTTGTAACGCCCTTCGTTATTCTGAATTTTTTGACTTCGACCGTAGCCAGATGATTAGCCACCTTATTCAAATTCAATTCTTTAAATGTCAAATCTTGAAACAGGTCTAACAAGAGTTCTTTATAGAACCCTTCATAGGCAGCCTCACTGATTTTTCCCGTATCATTTTTATGCCTATGAATGTTGCCAGGCGAATCAAATCTGATTTGTACAAAGCCGTCTTTCGGGTCAATAATAAAAATGATATTTACTCTTTTTTCTGTTTTAACGATTTTTTCAGTCTCGTAATCTGTTTCTACATTGTATTGAATTTCAGAATATTTTATTTTTAAAATATCTTCATCCCAGTACATGTAAATGAACGTTGGATTACCGTTTTTAACATCCCCATTAACCCATTTTTTATCAGAGGCAACAATACCCTTTCTCTTGTGTAAGTCTTGTAAAATACTTTTTTTGTTGGTTAATAGCTTGTCAACCTGATCAATAGTCATTAATATGATTTTCTTATCACTATTTTCATCCAGTTCCGATATTGCAGCATTCAATTGATCGCTCCTTATTGCACCTTCAACTAATCCTTTCGCGAGCGAATCAAGAAAATTATCTGATTTGGGCAATTCTATTTTATTTTCACTTATCCAACTTAGCAAAGAGGCATTGCCTATTCTTTTTACGTCTTTGGACAAATCAGCCGGAAGTTGAGGATTCTCGCTCATTTTGGTTTATATAAGATTTAGATGTTAAATGTAGTAATAGTATATTATATTTTCATTTTCAATGATTTATAATAATTATCGATCAAAGTATTATTTTAATAAGGCTTTAAAATAATCCTCTGCCTCCTTATCAACAAAATACACATAACATCCTTTCATACCCCTTGACATCAATGTTCTGTAGGTGTTTTTGATAATATCGTTCAGCAAGGATGCAGTATGCTCCGGATTTTCCTTCATCATTTTTTTATAACCATGAATTGATTTATCCATACCTGAACGTTTGCTGGCATCTACCAATACTTCTTCGTTCCTCACTACCAAATCAGCCCCAATTATTACACCAACGTAGTCTACCTCTAACCCTTGACATGTATGAATGCAGCCGACTTCGCTCACCGATTCAGGGCTAACGATCCAAAGCATCCCGTCACTTCCCAAATTCCACTGCATTCCAAAATCAAATTCCGGCATCACAATATCCATCGCGAATGGATCTTTTTTACTGGCCCAATTCCAACAATAACCGGCTACTAAACGTGCTTTATTTCGGTCTTTATTTTTTTCGTAAATGACGTCGCGCAATTCATTAGGATCATCAAATATTTTGAAGTCATATTCTTGCGTGTCTAAGACAGTATTGGCCGTTTCCCTGATCTGCAACACATTATCCAACCAAGCCAGGTAACCATCAGAACCACCGCAACGGAATTGAGAAGTTAACTCCATGGTGGTTACTTCTGCATTGTAAAAAGTTGCCCACTTTCTTATTTCTTCATCGGTGCCAATATCGTGCAGGGTGACTTTTTGATCCTCATCTAAAAAGAAAACCGAACATTTAGACGAGTTAATAATTTCTTTGACCTGGTTTTCACCCATGTTTTTAAACATGCCGGACTTTTCATTCAGGCGGTGAGCTTCATCAACGATAAGTACATCGTAAGCATTCGTTTTAGTATCTGTGAAAGCGCCTGACCCTTTGAAGAAATTCGAGATTTCACTTTTCTTCATGCTGCCTGTGAGTTTACTCTCATAAACTACGCGAGGTGCTGAGTTACGCGTCACGTAGGATGCAAATAAGCCTTTCTTGGAAAGCTTTGCCAACAAGTTAATAGCTACCACAGATTTACCAGTACCAGGTCCACCGTGTACGATCAATACATTTTTTTGAGATGCCCGTGATCCTGTAGCAATAGCCAATGCTTCTTCCTGTACCATCTTCTGCGCATCGATCATGACAAACTCCGCATTACCCTTGAGCATGGAATTGATATTATCGGCTAGAGCTTTTGACGGCCTGATCCGGCCATTTTCGATTCGCAGTATCATATCCCGTTTATCACCGTGTTTAATAAACGAAGCGATAAATTCCCGGAGTTCGATCTTATCATCCTTACAGAATACCGGAGCTTTAGCGATATACTCACTATAAAATGCATTGGTGATCACTGAAAGATCTTTACAGTTATGTAAATAGGCGCAAGGCTTTAACTGTATATTTTCGGTATAGACGGTTTCATTAAAGCCGTATAACAAAGCAGAGTACGACCATGCCTGATAGCTTGGGTGCAGCTCATCACTTGGCCCGTGCGCGAAACGGGTTCGCACCATGGCATCCTTTGTGGTGAGTTGAATATTATCCCACTGTTTTAACTCGATCAATACTGCATGTTCAATACCAGTATCATCCTGCCCGGATACAATGAAATCTATCCTGTTACCTGTACGGGGGATATTATATTCTATAGCGATCCCAGCATCACCGGGAATTTTTTCGGAGCGCAGGATGTTGGCCATGTACTGCAAAGAATTCTGCCATGAACGGTATTCGCTGTCGCCAACTTTACGGTGGAGTTTGTTATGTACATTTTCCCTTACAATATCTTCGATGATAAAGTCCTCTATGTCAGTCAGAAATTCACCTTTGGACTTTTTATAAACGATCATAGTTCGGTGTACTTTTTGGCGTTACCTTTTGCTTTATCTGCGGGGTATTTTAAGTTGTTTTTGTCGATTTTCTCCTGAATGATATCAGGGATTGATAACTGGTGCTTTTCAGCCAATAAAAGGCAGTAAGATAAGATATCGGCTAATTCTTCTTTTAATTTTTCTTTGGAAACATCTTCGTTCGCCTTCCACAAAAAAAGCTCTAACAATTCAGAAGACTCAATAGAGATTGCTAACGCCAGATCTTTAGAATTATGAAACTGTTGCCAGTCCCTTTCATCTCTAAACTTTATTAACTTTTGTATGATCTCTTTGATTTCCGTCATGCTTATTTATTGGCCAATTGTGTAGCGATCTTATACTCTTGGTCAAACGGCAAACCTAATTGAACTAACATCTCAGGAATGGCAATCGCCCAGCTTACGTAATAATAGGCAATCATATGATAACCACTAAATTTCATGCCTGCAAGTGAAGGTACAGAATAATTATCTTTTTTAGGGTCAATCCCTGTACGCCCCAACATAGCTATTTCAAAGGCTGTTTCCTTTACCTTGGCTTTAGGCTGTTTGCTAAATAACTGGATCGCGCCAACCATAAATATGCAAACCGCCATGTTTACTTCACCGGTTGAATGCGCTTCGATAAACTGCTTCATCTTTCGATCTTCAGCAGGATCGGTTTCGTTAAGTTGAAAAGGATCGTTTTCAATCTCCTCTAATACATTTTCTACGGTCCGGGGTCGATGCTCCAGTTCCGGAACCAGTTCAAAAAATTTATCCAATTTTAAATCATTGCCCCAGTGCTGCACAATTTCGTATTCTTCGCCCGGTCCTTTATCTGCGCGGTACTCCAAAAATTCGTCATACATCGTTTGCGCCCGGTCAGTTTCCAATTTTGTTGGCTTATGATCGGCAAGCAAATCAACTTTGTACAGGTTTTTAAAATGCAGGGCGTTAACCAGGTTGAAAGTTTTAGAGATAGATAACATACCCGGATGCATATTTTTTACGATCTCGGGTTTGGTCGTGGCTTCAATACCCTCCTGAATTAACGCTAATAAAGATAAAAACTGGAAAGGCCTTAACTGCGGGTAACGACTATATAAAATATCCTCA
Source organism: Mucilaginibacter sp. 5C4 (assembly GCF_034345625.1). NCBI lineage: Bacteria > Pseudomonadati > Bacteroidota > Sphingobacteriia > Sphingobacteriales > Sphingobacteriaceae > Mucilaginibacter > Mucilaginibacter sp. 5C4. The sequence goes on from NZ_CP133775.1 coordinate 1,825,615, forward strand.
ATAAACAGATCAACCGGCGCGTTGAAATTCTGTCGATTAATCCCTTCAAATAAAGCTGTAAAAAATGTTGCTATATTATTTTCGGGGATACCCTGTTTCGCTAAACGTTGTGCTTCCTTCTCCAATGAATAGAAGAAGCTATTTTTATGGTGGGGCTTGGTGATATACAACTGGTTGACACCTTCAGCTCTGGCATCCTCGGCCAATTCCAAATGCACCAATTCGTGCATCATTAAATGCTCAACTGCCGGATAAGCAGATTTATATTTAACCAAATGATAATCTCGGCTGTGATTTTCAGCAATTTCCAATTTGGCTGCTGTTGGGATTTCATTGTCAACTTCAATTTTGATAGCCTTACCGTATTTACCGTAAAGCTCTTTGGCGTATTTATCGACAATGGCTTTACCGTCGCGCTCTTTAGTTAACTGGGAGGCGGTATCAATAGCCAAATGGAAGCTATTGCTGTATAGGCCGTCTCTCCGTTTATTCTTTTCCAAAGCAATCAAAGAACGTTCAAATGCCTTTTCATAATCACCCTGCATTTCTGCGGTAAAAGCTAAAGCGTATTGGGTATTTGGATAGTCGTCGTTAATGGCAATGGCGCGTTCAAAATAAACAGCGGCTTCCTTAGCCTGCCCGTTCTGCATCAGGTTGGCACCAATATTATTGAGTGTGATATGATCGTCGGGTTTCACTTTTAAAACTGCCTCATAATATTTGAGGGCGGTTTCCGTATCGTTTTTGTATTTGGAGAAAATATTACCCATCATGAGCAAACCCCATTCATTTTTCGGATTCCAGCGTAAGGCATCTATAAGCGCATCAATTGCGGCTTCCTGATCACCTTCTTCAGAAAGGATCTGTCCTAAAATTCGGTGATATTCGGAAATTTGAGGCGATTCTTTGATCAGTTCAATGACATCCTTTTTGGCCTGTGCAAATTGGCCACGCTCACAAAAAGCAATTACCTTATCATAACGAGCCTTTTGCTGAATAATCGTATTATCATCAATTTCAACGATCAAGCTGCCGTTGGAAATTTGCACTTTAGGATCATACGGGCCTACGGCATAATAACGACGGGCAGCATCAATGAGCTTTTGGTCGTCACCTTCGGCATCAGGAAAAAGATCATAAATAAGGCTTTCTAGCGGGTGTATTATCGTCATATCAGGCGCAAACAAATTAAAAAAGTGCTATTAAGGCACCCAAAAAAATATTATTCAAAGTTACGAATATATTACCATAGCTCAAGTCCGATTAGGGGAAATGGTCAATCTTCAAACAATGGCTGCCGGGCTTGTCATTTTTTATTTCCTGCCAATCGAGAAACCAGTTTGCGTTCTTATAATCGTCAGTGAAACAATACTCATATAGTTTAAGGTCTAAGCTTGGGCTAAAACCATCGGATAACCAAGCCGGAAATACCGACACCCAACCATTACAAATTAAAATCGCCAATTGAGATTTAAAAGGTACTTTCGTATTTGTGAACTTACCATACCAAGAAGAACTACCTATCCATTTATTGGCAGCCTGTTTTAACAAAACATCTGCTACTTATAAATTTTATTGGTTCCTTTCTATATTAGGAAGAGCGGAATTGGGCGAAACGAAGATTAATAAAAATGATCTTTTTGCTGAGATGGTCGCTCATTCTTGGTTTACTGTAAACTACTTTCACGTAAGCTTTGGTAAACAAGACAAATTGCAGCAGGCCATTGAAAAGATTAAATGGGGAGAGAATCTTACTGTTGATGCCGACCGGGGCAGTATCTTTAAAAGACTATCGACTACAAATAACAAAAACACGATTAAAGAATTACGCTATTTCAATTCAGAGGTACCTCACCGGTTTTTAAGCCCATGGTTCCGGGCAGATGATTTAAATTCAGCCCATGAATATTCACAAGCGTATTTAAATAATTGTCCTTATAGCTTACATAAGGATTATATAGAGATTAACCCTAATTGGGCTGAATACTTCAAAAGAAATACAAGGCTATTGAAAGATTTCTGTTACTGGAATCTAGCTATGTATCTTCAAACTAAAAATCCCAATGTGCCGGACATTCCCAATAAACTAATCAGATCACCAATTCGAAAAAACCTGAATGAACAGCGTAAATTCTGGGATATTGTTATCGAAGAATTGGGAAGCGTAAATTGCATTTATACAAATAGCAGGATAGAAAAAGGACATTATGCCGTTGAACATTTCATTCCTTATGCCTTTGTATCTCACGATTTGATCTGGAACTTGATACCCGCCAATCCTTCTTTTAACAGTTACAAGAGTGATAAGCTGCCGCCATTGGATAAATACTTTGAACCATTTTATAAATTGCAGCAAAGCGCGATGGAAATCATCTTGGATAAGTCACCCAAAAACAAATTGCTACAAGATTATTTGACAATCTTTCCATCTTTAGATCTGAAACATATAAATCAACAAAAATTTCTCGAACAATTTCAGCCAATGATTACTATCGCCAGCAATAATGGCTTTGAATTTTTTAAAGTTTAGACAGTGAGCTTGCATTCTGATGCAACAAAAAACACCTACCTCATGTATAGGGTGTGATAAATATATTTTAGCCTTCCTCACATTTGCTACAGTAAATTATAAGCTATGGCAAATTACAATGAAACTCAGAACGACTTTCCAAAAGTTCACCGGGATCAGTTGATAACTGTTCAGGACTTGATTGATTTTAAACAGCAACTTATTGGCGACATTAAGAAACTGCTAAAAGAACAATCCGGGCATCCGGGCCACCAATGGCTTAAAGCTTTTGAAATAAAAAGAATGCTACGCCTTTCGGAAAGCAAGCTTCAAATCCTGCGGGATAAAGGCGTGATACCTTTCAAAAAATTGGGTGGTGTAACATACTATAACCTGGAAGAGATTGAAATCCTAATGAACTCCGGAACATTATTTGATCAGATGAAAATGGTATGAAGCGGAAGGCCAAACGTATCATTCCGCAATCGCCAAAAGCATCACAGGCAAACCTCAAAATCAGGGGTCAAAACCGTCCCGGTTTTGGGGGCATTGTGCCTCCAGACAGGTTTGTGGTACACATCTATTTTGACCAAAAAGACTTAGCAGAATGTGCAGATGTGTTCTTAGCGCAACAGGAACTATTGCAATGGAAAACGATTACAGGCGCGCCAATTCGGAACTGGAAAGTCTGTGCGGCTGATTGGATTTTTGACCATCGGCAGCGAATGAAACGGAGGTCCAGACTATCGCCATATTGCAGCGAATCATTTTGAGTATGGTTGTTTGACAAATCCAATCGAGGACTTTGAAAAAGGAGGAGATTGCCTGTTTCAGCAATCAGCAAGATGTACGTTTGTCTGACAAACGAAATCTTGCCCTCCCTTCCAAAGTCAGTCCGGGACATAGAAAAATCCTCCGAGGTCTGATTTTTTAAAGATTAAGAAGATGGAAAATGAAGAAGTAAACAGGTTGAAAAGAGTTACTACCAGGTTTAAGCCTAATGAATTTTTAATCTTAGATAACAGGTTTAAGAAGACACGGTTCCGAAAGTTAAGCGAGTATATAAGGAGCGTTTTGCTTGAAAAACCAATTACGGTCACCTACCGCGATAAGTCAATGGACGAGGTACTGGAAGAGCTCATTTTGCTGCGGAAAGAACTGAATGCCATTGGTAATAATTTGAACCAGGCGGTACGTAATATTAATAGCGCACGTGGCCATGCTGACACCCGGTTATGGGTGAATTTGCTTGGTGTAATTAATAGCAAACTGGAGCCGTCCATCCTCCAAATAAAAGATCAAATGAACAAATATGCAGATATATGGTCGCGAAAATTATAAGCGGAAAAAGCCTCATCGGCGCATTGAATTACAATGAGAATAAATTGCGAAACGATAAGGCGCAGCTTATTGAGGCGAGCGGATATTTCAAGGATTTGGAGGACCTGAATTTCTATGACAAGCTGTTACGGTTGACAGATTTGGCATCAAGAAATGAAAGAACTAAAACCAATACTGTCCATATTTCTTTGAATTTTGCGATAGGTGAGCAGCTTGAAAAACACATACTTCAGCAGATCGTAAATGATTATATGGAGCAGATCGGGTTTGGCAATCAGCCTTATTTGGCCTACCAACACTCCGATGCCGGGCACCCGCACGTTCATATTGTTACTACTAATATCCAAACATCGGGTGAACGGATAAGCCTGCATCTATTGGGTAAAACCAAATCTGAAACAGCAAGGAAAGCAATAGAAATTCAGTATGGTTTGCAACAGGCCGGCAACAAATCCAATGAGCTAAGGCTGCCGGAAAGGATACCATTAAAACAGGTTAGCTATGGGAAAACAGAAACTAAAAGAGCCATAACCAATGTGGTTAGTGAGGTAATGAAAAGTTATAAATTTACCAGCATACCCGAATTAAACGCAGTACTTAACCAGTTTAATGTAACCGCAGACAGGGGCTCTAAAGATTCAAGGATGTATGAAAAGAACGGACTTGTTTATTGGGTACTGGATGAAAAGGGCAACAAGCTTGGCGTACCAATTAAGGCCAGCAGCATTTATGAGAAGCCCACTTTAAAAACCCTGGAAGATCGTTTCAGGCTAAATGAAGTATTACGCAAACCATTAAGGGAGCAATTAAAAAACGCCATTGATGCGGTATTGTCTAAACCCATTAATAAAGCAAAATTTCAACAAGACCTTCATGAAAAAGGGATACAGGTAATATTCAGGCAAAACGAGGAGGGCCGATTATATGGGGTAACTTTTGTGGATCATCAAACTAAATCTGTTTTTAATGGCAGTGATCTCGGTAAGGCCTACAGCGCGGCCTCATTTATAGATCGCTTTTCCAATACAGATAGCCTGAAAAATCAGCCTTCTACCGCAACTAAATATACTGGTAGCGGTAATGACAATATCAATACCATAAAAGATAATTCAGGCAGCCAGGGCGACTTTAATTCAGGTAATACCTTAGTGGATAATCTCTTTCAGGAAGAACATCAGGATATGTCTGCTTTAGGAAGGCTGCAACAAACAAAAAGGAAGAAGAAACGAAAAGGACACTCACTATAAATTCAATTATTATGCAAACTGGAGAAAATGAACAGGCCCTCAGAAAGATCATTGATTTTACAAGGCTACTGAGTTTAGGGGTATTGCTGATCCACTTCTATTTAAGTTGCTATCCGGCATTTATGCAATTGGGGCTAACAAAACCCATAATAAATCACGTACTGCTACCCCTTTCTAAAATGATGATTTTTAGACAGGTTATGTATGCGAAGGTTTTTGCCCTGTTTCTACTACTGGTTTCGTTAGTGGGTAGTAAAGGTAAAAAGGATGAAAAGATAAGGACGAAAACGATTATTACTTATTGCATTACCGGGTTGTTGTTATACTTCATTAGTAATTTGGTATTGACATTAGGTTACCCTGCCTATACCATTGCTATCCTTTATATCGGTTTAACTTCGTTAGGGTATATTCTATTGCTTTCAGGTGTAAGCCTCCTTTTTAGAATGTTAAAGCTTACATTAGGTAAAGATATTTTCAATAAAGACAACGAATCATTTCCGCAAGAAGAAAGGCTGCTTGAAAATGAATACTCCATCAATCTACCGGCTATTTATAACTTAAAGGGTAAAAGCCGCAAAAGTTGGATTAACATCATAAATCCTTTTAGGGGGACATTAATTGGCGGCAGTCCAGGATCTGGAAAATCATATTTTGTGATCCGGCATGTTATCACTCAGCATATTCAAAAAGGTTTTACCATGTTGGTATATGATTTTAAGTATGATGACCTTTCTAAGATCGTTTACAACGCCCTGCTAAAATATGGGCACCTGTATAAAGTAAAACCGTCACAATATATCATCAACCTTGAACAGATCATGCACCGTGCTAATCCGTTAGAACCACAAACCATGCTTGATATAACAGATGCGATAGATTCCAGTCGTACCATTATGCTGGGCCTTAACCGGGAATGGATAAAGAAGCAAGGCGATTTTTTCGTAGAATCACCGATCAACTTTATTACCGCCATTATGTGGTTTTTGAAGAAGTATGAGGGTGGCCGCTATTGCACCTTACCGCATGTTATTGAACTGGCACAGGTAGAATACCAGGAACTTTTTGAAGTTTTATTGCAAGAGCCTGAAATTGAGGTGTTGATAAATCCCTTTGTTTCAGCATGGAAGAATGAAGCTTACGAACAATTGGAAGGTCAGGTGGCCAGCGCGAAGATCAGTTTGGCCCGATTATCATCCCCACAACTATATTACGTATTGAGTGGCAATGATTTTTCATTGGATATTAATAACCCCGAGGAGCCTAAAATCGTTTGCCTGGCTAATAATCCGGTAAAATCACAGGTTTATGGCGCTGTGCTATCTTTGTATATCAACAGGATCAATAAATTGGTCAATCGTAAGAATCAGCAAAAGTGCAGCATGATTTTCGATGAGTTCCCTACAATTTATTTTAACGGCATAGATAATCTCATCGCGACAGCAAGATCAAATAAAGTGGCAGTTACATTGGCCGTACAGGATTACAGTCAATTAAAAAAGGATTATGGACGTGAACAGGCGGAAGTGATCTTAAATATCGTAGGCAACGTAATTTTTGGTCAGGTAACAGGCGATACCGCAAAACAGCTATCAGAACGATTTGGCAAGATCAACCAGGAGAAGGAAAGTATTTCTATCAATAGTTCGGATACCTCAGTTAGTAAATCTGTACAATTGGATTATGCTGTACCAGCTTCCAAAATATCAGGGCTTTCATCCGGCGAATTTGTGGGCATGGTTGCCGATGACCCGGATAACAAAATTGACCTCAAAACTTTTCATTGTGCTATTCAAAATGACCACGATGCCATAAAAAAGGAAGAAGAAGCCTATCAGCCGATCCCTTCGGTGAGAGAGGTAGATCACGCAGAGGTCTTGATGAACTACCACCAAATTAAAGAGGATATTAAAGTTTTGGTGGAAACGGTTTTGAGCCAACTTTGTTGAATTAAGCAATTTCTTTGCTTAATATTCACAAGTAGGCAATTTTACAAGGTATTCTTCGTTTTAAAATCACTTTGTTTACAATTCTTTTACAATTCTATTAAAAAGTAAGCCTCAATAAAGAGGTTGTTAACGAATCTTTGTAAACGAAAATACAAGGTCTTGCGCAAATGCAATTCGCCCAATTAATTGGGAAAGATCAACAGTGAATTCAACGTTTAGAGGCCGGAAATATCAATCCATCCTGTATTTATCTTTGTGGAATGGCTAACGGCTTAAATGTATGGCTGTTAGTTATCATGAATAGTTTGCCAACCTGTTTTTAGGTAAACTTGTAGTCCTTTTATTTCAGTTAGTGCGTATTAAACAACAGAGCCTATAGCGTAAGACCTTACTCCATATAATATTTCTTTCACCTGATATAATTGTCTATGAGAAAATTTGCGGAGCGGTTAAATAGCGCACTTGAAAACCAATTAAACGAAGTTTCTTCCAACGGAGAAACATTAGCAAAACGATACAGGGCCTCTATTATGCTTTCCAAAAAAGCGATGGCCAAGCTTAAAAATTATATCCATAGCTATTCCTTTGAAAATACAGAGGATGAGATCCATTTCTTTAAAAAAGTGAAACCTCAGTTTTATAACCGGTACATTTATTTTATAAATGTATATAATCTCATTATGCAAAAACCGCTTGGTGGGGATGAGATATTAAAAGAATACATCAACATTGAATTAACTGATTTAAAGCGTTTTTTTGACCACAATCAATCGTTTTATCAATATTATAGGTCTGGGTCAACTCAAATGGATGAAGTCTATTTTACCCGTGGAGGATTTGATGTTCATGTGGAATTAGATGATTTTGAGGATGATGAAATCTATTCAACCAGCCATGATTATAAATTATCTAAGATCATAGCTAATGAAAAATACCAGGATTATCTCAACCTCGAACTGGTGAATATCAATAACAACGCAAATCATTCACAGGAGACCGCTCTTGAACTTCCCCTAACATGGACTTCTAATAAAACCGATATGGTAGAGCTGATTTACGCTCTGGTCGCTTTAGGTGTATTTAATAATGGGAACGCTGAAATTAAATCAGTGATCACCTTCTTTCAGCATATTTTACAAGTCGACCTAGGGGCCTATTATCATAAATACACCGACATTACCCGAAGAAAAAAAGAACGTACTTGCTTTTTAGATAAACTCAAAGTCGCACTTTTAAGGCGCATAGATGAAAAATTCGCTCTTGATGAACCCATTCAACAATCTATGCACTTTAATTGAAACCAAATTGCCATGTTATAGCCTGTTTTTAGTTTGATTTAAACATTCCCCCTAATATTCCCAATAAAAAACACCTACCTCATGTACAAGGTGTGAATTTTAAATTTTTGGTACCCTCACCTTTGTTTTCAGGTTACCGCATGGAGTGGTAACTTTTAAACTAAAATCCTATGTTGTCTTCAATTTCCTGGCAGCACTATCTGGCAGCCATAATTATTCTATCCCTCATTTATTACGGGTATGTAGTACTTCGTTATTACCAAAAAGAAATTAGCAGCTTGTTTAACCGCAAGCAAGATGCGACTTCACTATTCTCAAATGTTCAAACCGGGCCTTATAAGGTAATGGGCGATGCGAAGTTAGATAGTGGCGTATCCATCACCGAATCTCAGGACTTGGTTTTTTCCGAACCATTAGAAGATCATCCGGCAGCAGGTATAACCAGCGCGGCGGACATTACCCCATCGCAGGAATTAGCGGTTGAGGCCGGTAATTTAATAGAAGCTTTTAAAGACATTGATAACAAGCCGGAGTTTATAACCCTGCTACGGATATTGGTTGGATCTTATAAAAGATATAAAGATGAAATTGATTTACCAGTAACACTAAACCGTGTTGTGGAATTGTCCAAAGAAAAACTAATGTTTCCCATTGCCTTGACGGATTTGCAAGTTAGCTGGGCATAACGCTTATTAAATCTATAACCCATTTTAAATTAATCATTATGGAATCTCAAAAAACAAACTTCCGTTTTAGGACGGTAGCCATTTTCAAGCAGGCGATAGCAATAATTTCCTTTTTGCTGATTAGTCTGTCACTTTATGCTCAGGATGGTAACGCTGGCATAACCCAAGCCACGACACAGGTTAAAGGTTATTTTTCAACCGGCACCAGTTTAATGTATGCCATCGGGGCGATCATGGGCTTAGTCGGTGCTATAAAAGTCTTCAAAAAATGGAATGACGGTGAGCATGATACAGGCAAAGTAGCATCAAGTTGGTTTGGTAGCTGTATTTTTCTCGTGATAGTTGCGACGGTTTTAAAATCATTTTTTGGAGTATAGGCTAAATAAAAGATCATGTCAATGTATCAGATCAATAAAGGTATTAACAAACCCATAGAGTTTAAAGGGCTCAAAGCACAATATATTGGTTATCTCGCGGTAGGGCTGGTTATACTATTAATTGGTTTTGCGATCATGTACCTGATAGGCGTGCTTGTTTATTGGTGCATTATCATAGTTGCCGGATTAGGGAGCGCCTTATTTTACCAGGTATTCAGGTTAAGCCATAAATACGGAGAGCATGGCCTGATGAAGAAAGCAGCCAAACATTATCTGCCCAACCATTTAAAATTCAGCTCCCGGAGGATTTTTTTACGATTAAAACAATAATCATGGCATCACATAGCAAAGCGGAACAAGTATTCCCCATTTATAAAGTTGAGCATCAATGTATGATTTCAGCACAAGGCGATTTGACAATTGGTTACAAAGTCAATCTGCCGGAGATATTTACATTATCTAATGATGAGTACCATGCTTTCCACGAGGTATTGATCAAAGCCCTGAAACTGCTTCCTAAAAACAGCATTTTTCATAAACAGGATTGGTTTATAAATGACCAGTATGAAGCCGTCTTTACACAGGATAACCAGGAAAATGTTAAAACATTTTTAGCTCATTCGAGTGAGCGGTATTTTAATGAAAGGGCCTTTTTACATCATCACTGTAATATTTATTTGACTAAAAAGCCGGATAAATTTAAGCGGTATTCCAGCGGGGTGAGTTTGCTGATGCGTAAACGCATTGTTCCAGTTCAAACCACTTGTGAGGAGTTGTTTAGGGATTTTGAAGACAGCGCGGGTCAATTCATAAGAGTTTTAGAAGATAGTGGGTTAATATCCTTAACCAGGTTAAATGATGACGAACTTGTCGGAACGATGAAGGTGCCAGGAATTTTAGAGCAATATTGTTTCCTGTTGAATAAAGATCAATCCCCGGTTTTAAAGGATATTCATATCGAGGACGAGATCAGGATCGGCGATAATCATTGCCAGCTTTATACCCTAAGTGATGCGGAAGACTTGCCCGCGCTTTGCGGCCCGAGGATAACCTATGATAAGTACAGTACTGATAAAACGAAATTCAGCACAGGCTTTGCTACACCTATTGGCACCCTGCTAAGATGCAATCACTTGTATAACCAGTATATCTTTATTGGCGATAGCCAACAAACCTTAAAAAAACTGGAATCCAAAAAGCTTCGGCTTCAATCCCTTTCCGCCTATTCGCGGGAAAATGCGATTGGCAGGGATGCTACACACGATTTTTTGAATGAAGCAATTAGTCAGCAACGGTTACCTGTTAAAGCACACTTCAATATTTTAGCGTGGACGGATAACCCCGCAAATTTAAAGGACCTTAAAAATAGGGTGAGTTCTTCGCTGGCGCAAATGGATGCGCAGCCGAAACAGGAAACAGATGGGGCGGCGCAGATCTGGTGGGCGGGATTACCGGGTAATGAAGCAAGTTTTCCGATGAACGACACCTTTGATACCTTTGTTGAGCAGGCTACCTGTTTCCTTAATCTCGAAACTAATTATCAATCCAGCATTAGTCCTTGCGGTATTCGCCTGGGCGACCGCTTATCAGGTAAACCTGTTCATGTTGATATTAGTGATGCCCCGATGACCAAAGGTATAACCACTAACCGCAATAAATTTATTTTAGGACCTTCGGGTAGCGGTAAGTCTTTTTTTACAAATCACATGTTGCGCAGCTATTTTGAACAAGGTTCCCATGTGGTGATCGTAGATGTTGGACATAGTTATCAGGGTTTATGTGAATTTGTGGGTGGCTATTACTTTACCTATACCGAGGATGAGCCGATTAGCTTTAATCCATTTTATGTTCCCGAAGGCGATACCCTGGACACGGAAAAAAGAGAAAGTATAAAAGCCATGATCCTTGCCTTATGGAAGAAGGAGGACGAGGATGTGCAACGATCTGAATATGTAGCCATATCAGATGCCTTGTATCATTATTATGAAAAGCTAAAAGTCGAAACAGACATATTTCCTTGCTTCGACAGCTTCTATGATTTTTTATCAAATGAGTTTTATGAAACAATGAAGCAATCTAAAGTGAAAGATATTCGTTTTGATATTGACAATATGCTGTTTGTATTAAAACCATACTATAAAGGTGGGGAATATGCCTATCTTCTAAATGCAAAAGAGAACCTTGATTTATTACAGAAGCGCTTTATTGTCTTTGAATTAGATAACATTAAAGATCACCCAATTTTGTTTCCGGTTGTTACCCTAATTATCATGGAAACATTTGTTTCCAAAATGCGGAAACTCAGTAAGGAGACCCGCAAAATGATATTAATTGAAGAAGCTTGGAAAGCGATTGCACGGGAAGGTATGGCAGAATACATTAAATACCTGTTTAAAACAGTCCGTAAATATTTTGGTGAAGCCATTGTGGTAACACAGGATATTGAAGATATTATAAGTTCACCTGTAGTAAAGCAAGCCATTATCAATAATAGCGACTGTAAAATATTGCTTGACCAGCGGAAATATCAAAACGACTTTCCGAAAGTTCAGCAGCTATTGGGTATCACGGATAAGGAAACCGCGTTAATAATGAGTATGAACAAGAACAACGATGAGAAACTCCAATACAAGGAGGTTTTTATTAGCCTGAATGGACAATTATCTAAAGTTTACCGTACCGAAGTAAGCCGGGAAGAGTACTGGACTTATACAACGGAATCGGCTGAGAAAGCAAAGGTACATACCTATGCCAAAAAATATGGCAGTATGCAATTGGGCATTGCCGCCATTGTCAAGGAAGAATTAGAACAAGCAGCATAACTTAATTCAAATATTATGAAAGTATCAACCATTTTAATCGCCTTAGTTACCCTAAGTTTCATGAGTTGCACCAATAAAGCGAGCCAAGATGATTTACCAGGCTCTTACACCAATAAATCCAAAAGCGAGTACAGTACAGCTTCCGATACGTTAATATTAACTGCGATAAGTCAATCTTCTAATACTTATCAAATTGAACGTAAAACGGGCTTTCAAAAAATTCGTAATAACATAATGCAGCCTAAACAATACAAAAACGAAAAATGGCAGGCGACCTGGGATGCTGATAAACAAATTCTATCTGAAACAGATCTTGGTAGGCAAATTATTTTTGATAAGGCCAAACATTCTTTGTCTTTAAAAAACACTCAATACCAAAAGATTAACTAAATATAAAACATTTATTTCCAAAATATAAACTCTCGTTTTTCGAGGGTATGGGAGGATTTTATGAAAAATTTAAGGATAAAAATCATTTCTGGATTAGTGTTAATGATCCTATCTACAGCGGTTAATACTGTTAAAGCGCAATTTGTAATAGGCGAAGTAATTAAGCTAACGGTTACCAAAGTGATAAAAGCGATTGACCTGAAAGTTCAGCGGATGCAAAACAAAACAATCTGGCTTCAAAATACGCAAAAGGTTATTGAAAATCAGATGTCAAAAACCAAACTTTCCGAAATTTCCGGCTGGACAGAACAGCAAAAACAATTGTATAGCAACTATTATACGGAGTTATGGAAGATAAAATCAGCCATTGCAAACTACCAGCGAATTAAGGATATAACCTTGAAGCAAGCAGCCTTGGTCAGTGAATATAAACAAGCCTGGAATTTGTTCCGGCAGGATAGTCATTTTAACCCGCAAGAACTAAGTTATATGCAGCAGGTTTATTCAGGGATTTTAGATGCCAGTGTCAAAAATTTAGACGAAATCATGCTTGTGGTTAGCCCAACAAAAACGCAAATGACAGATGAACAGCGTTTAGAATTAATTAACCATGCCAGCGATCACCTTGATGAGAATTACAATGACCTGCATCAATTCAATAATCAGGGTATTCAATTGAGCCTGCAACGCAGTAAGGATTTAAACGATACGCAATCAATTAAAAAACTTTATGGAATCAATTAATCGCGCGAAAATTCAGGCAGATGAGGTCCGCCGGAAAAGTAAAAAATTACTTGCCTTTGCAATTATGACCGTAACGGCATCGACCTTTATTACAAAGGTTACGGCCCAAACATTTTCAGAATGGTTTGATCAGAAGAATACGCAGAAAAAGTATCTATTACAGCAAATCGCTGCTTTGCAAGTCTATGCTGCCTATTACAAACAGGGCAACAACATTGCTCATAATGGTTTAGGCTCTATTAATGGCTCACTCACTTCAGAAAACGGTTTGCATACTACCTATTACAATAATCTCAAAAACGTTAGCCCGGTCGTAAAAAATAACAAACAGGTAAGCGATATTATGCAATGGCAGAAGGATATACTTACTCGTATGGGTAATCTGGATAAAACAGCCAATCTTAATGATAATGAAAAAAAGTACATCGTGCAGGTAAAATCAGCTTTGTTTAATGACTGCAATGAGCAAATAACCGAATTACAGAACGTTGTGACAGATAACAAACTTCAAATGAGTGATGAGGAACGATTAAAACATATCGGGGTGATTCATAAAGCCATGCAGGATAATTACCGCTTTGCTTCATCCTTTGCAGATCAGGTTAAAGTTTATGCTTTCCAAAAAGTGCAGGAAACCAACAATATCATCGCGGAAAAAAAGATTTACGGCCTTCAATAATAGCAATATGAAAAAGCATTTAAAACATATCATCACTATACTGACGGTTTTCACCTGTTTCGGAATTCCAAAAAAGAGTGAAGCACAGGCGCAAGAAATGCAGCAGTTGATTTTAGATATAGAAAAGCTAACCCAGCTAAAGGGGATTTTAACCGATATGAAAACCGGGTACCAAATCTACACGCAGGGTTATGGGAGTATATCACAATTATCTAAAGGCAACTTTGACCTGCATAGCGTTTACCTAAATGGGTTATTATCAATCAGCCCTACGGTTAGAAATTATGGCAGAATTGCAGATATCATTGTCCAACAGGCCAGCTTGATCAGCGAGTATAAAAGTTCTTATAAGCAATTCAGTCAAAGCGGAACGTTCAGCGCGAGTGAATTAAGTTACATGAGTAATGTTTACACACAGTTGGTAACTCAAAGTTTAGAAAATCTCGATGAGTTAACCAACGTACTGACAGCGGGCAAATTGCGTATGTCCGATGACGAACGAATGAGGGCGATTGACCGGATTTATGGCAACAGTTCCGAAAAACTTCAATTCCTCCGGCACTTCAACAGGCAAGGAGTCGTACTCAGCCTTCAGCGAAGTAGGGATTTAGGCGACACCCAAACCTTGAAACAGCTTTATGGTATAAATAACTAATCCGAAATTTTATGAAAAAGAAGATTTATTTAACCGCAATTCTTGCGGTAACGGGGATAGCTTTTCCTTTATTTTCCAGGGCAGACGGACTTGCAACTGATATTCAGGGTTTGCAGGGCACGTTAAACGGAGTTTATAATGATATGCTTCCAATGTGTAGCCAGTTGATCGGTGTAGGCCGGGCAATAGCTGGTTTTGGTGCATTATGGTATATAGGTAGCCGCGTTTGGCGGCAGCTTGCATGTGCCGAACCTATAGATTTTTATCCTTTAATGCGCCCCTTTGCCTTAGGGCTGGCCATTCTTTTATTTCCAACAGTGATTGCCGTTATCAATGGCATCATGCAACCGACAGTTAGCGCGACAGGTGGTATGGTTCAAAATTCGGATAACGCAATTGCTGCGTTATTAAAGGCTAAAGAAGCGGCGGTTGAAAAAACGGGTACTTGGCAAATGTACGTAGGGACTGATGGGGATGGCGACCGTGATAAATGGTATAAATATACTCATCCGGACGATCCAACAGGTTCTAATGAAGGAATGCTTGCCAGTGTTGGCAATGATATGAAATTTGCCATGTCTAAAGCATCATATAATTTTCGCAACACGATCAAAGAATGGATGTCAGAAGTGTTGCAGGTGCTTTACGAAGCTGCCGCTCTATGTATTAATACCATACGAACGTTTTATTTGATCATTCTCGCCATTTTAGGACCTATTGTGTTTGGGCTGGCTGTTTTCGATGGTTTTCAGCATACACTCACGGTATGGTTAGCAAAATATATCAACGTTTTTCTGTGGCTACCCATCGCTAATATTTTCGGTGCAATTATCGGAAAGGTGCAGGAAAATATGCTCAAACTGGATATTTCACAGGTTCAAAATGCAGGTGATACTTTCTTTAGTGCAACAGATACAGCCTACCTTATTTTTTTAATTATTGGTATCATCGGTTATTTCACCGTGCCAAGTGTAGCCAATTATGTAGTTAACGCAGGTGGCGGTAACGGGTTACTGCAAAAGGTAAACAGTATTGTAAGCAGCACCAGTCATTCCGTTGTTAGCGCGGCAAGTGGGGGTGCCGGTATGGCTGCTGATGCTTTTGGTAATCAAAGGGAAAATACCAGCCAAAGTATGGCATCTGGAGCCGTTTCAAAACCATACTTCCAGGATAAAGGCCAGTCGGCAAATAGCTATCAAGCCTCAAAAATTGACCCTCAAAAATCTTAATAAACTCACCTCTTAATCTTAATACTATGTTCGCACACCTCAAAAATATCGAAACAGCCTTTAAGCATATCAAGCTGTTCAGTTATTTGCTCATAGGAGCATGTACCTTAATTTCAGGCTTCGCCCTGTTTAAAAGTTTTCAAGCAGCAGATCTTGCCGGAAGGCACATTTACATATTAGCCAACGGGAAAGCATTAGAGGCTTTTGCGGCAGACCGCAAAGATAATATCCCCGTAGAAGCGCGGGATCATATCAGGATGTTCCATCACTATTTCTTCACCCTTGACCCGGATGAAAAAGTTATTGATGCTAATATCAGCAAAGCCTTATATCTCGCCGATGAAAGTGCTAAAAATCAATACAATGACTTGAAGGAAAAAAGTTATTACAATAATCTGATTTCCGGCAATATCAGCCAGGAGATAACTGTAGATAGCATTCAACTGGATATGAACCAATATCCTTATTATTTCAAATGTTTTGCCACTCAAAAGCTGATCCGCTCCACTTCAACAGTAAACAGGAGCTTAATTACACAGGGATACCTACGCAACGTTACCCGTTCCGATAATAACCCTCATGGCTTTTTGATTTTACATTGGGAAACATTAGCCAACAGGGATACCACTATTCAACACTAAAAAGATGAACTTATTTAAAAACAAGAGATCAAAAGAGGCCAGCGATAAAGTCAATGACCGGTTAGCGGCAGTATTGGCAAACAGGCTTATTAAAGTGCAGTTCCGCGTAGCCCATTACTTGAATGCCTGGTTTAACACCTATTCGGTTAAGCAAAAGAAATGGATACTGATTTTATCAGGATTATTGGTAGCCGGGTTTTTAATAACCGGTGTATTCAGCTCATTTTATAGCATACCGCTTTGGTCGCAGGGTAATTATACATCCGCTCATATCGGCATGGCTTCCGAAATACCCAAGCCAAATCTTAGTAAACATCAATTAATAGATTCTTTAACCATAAAAAAGTAGATCATGGAAACACAACAGGTAAGCGGCCAAACGCCGCAGCACTCGCAGGAGTTTTTAAAAGAACGCAAATTTTTAATGATTGTCCCTTTATTGATCCTGCCGTTCTTAACAATGGGATTTTGGGCTTTAGGAGGTGGTAAACAGGTAAATGGCCAGTTTGACACTTCAACTGCTAAAGGCCTCAATACCTCCCTGCCCCAGGCACAGTTTAAAGACGAGAAAGCTGAAAATAAGATGGGTATCTATCAAGATGCCAAAAGGGATTCAGCAGGATCGGAAAATAGCGGCGTTAATCAAAACTTCGTCCGCTCAATGGGGTTTGATGCCGCCAAAGCCAAACCTATAGATTCGATGGGCAAAGGTAATACAATCAACCCCGGCGACCCACAAAATACGGCAGATGCCAACGAGTTGAAAATTCAAGCCAAACTTGCGCAGATCAACCGCCAAATCAGTCAGCCCGAGACACCGCAATATTCAGGCGGTGGAACACAGGTCCAGCAATCGGGCCCGGATGTAAAAAGGTTGGAAATGATGATGAAAACCATGAACAATGGCGGTAGTGACCCGGAAATGCAGCAACTGAGTCAAATGTTGCAGCAGATCAATGATATTCAAAATCCGGGGAATGGAAATAGCCGCATACGCAGCCAATCCTTAAAAAACCGTCAACGGGCATATCCGGTAATTGCCGCTAAAGAGGATGACGAAGATGATAACGGGGTATCAAACGATCAGCCATCAGTCAGCTATGCTTCTTATGACGGCGGTGGCAAAGGCAAAAAACGACATACCGCAAATACAGGGCAGGCACCGGGCAATACGATTCAGGCAGTAGTACATGAAGATCAGACGTTGGTAAGTGGCGCGGTTGTCAAATTGCGTTTGGTTGACGGTATTTATGTTAATGGCCGGATGATCCCCAAAGGAAGTTTTGTATATGGCACCTGTGCATTGAACAACGAGCGGCTGATCATCAAAATTGCAAGCATCCGCTACTTAAATAATATACTTCCGGTTGCGCTTTCTGTATATGACCTGGACGGCATGGAGGGTTTGTATGTGCCTGGTTCTATTGGTAGAGATGCCGCTAAGAATGGTGTAGGTGATGCTGTCCAATCCGTACAGTTAATGTCAATGGATCAGTCTATGGGCACGCAAGCTGCCGGGGCAGGTATTGAAGCCGCCAAAGGGCTTTTTGGCCATAAGGTAAAACAGATTAAAGTTAAAATTAAGGCAGGTTACGAAGTGTTGCTAAAGGATAGCAACGAAAGGGACAATTAAACACATCATCATGAAAACATTAATCATCATCATATTTCTTGCCACCATAGGGACGGGTTCCTTTGCGCAGGATACAGCATATATCAGCCGGGATAGAACAACGGCATTGTTTTTTAAATCATCGGTTAAGATCATTGGGAAAACACCACCTGATTTTAAAGTCAGGCAGATTGAAAACGGCTTAATAACGCTAAAGGCGATAAATCCTGATTTCAAATCGGTAAAGCTGAATATACAAGATCAAAATACCAATCAGGTTTATCATATACCGGTACAGTATTCCTATGGTCGCGCTGGCCGGAGAATAGAAGTTGCCGGAAGCAGGTCCATTATTACCGTTATCAGAACGCCAGTAACCAACTATTCGGCAATTGGTAACCAGCTTGCATCCGGTAAACGTTCGGATGTGGTTGATCGTAAAAAAATAGGTGGGGTTAAAGCCTGGGTAAATAAGCTTTCCCTTGCAAATAACAAAGTGTTTTTCAGGCTGGATATTCGCAATCGCTCCAATCTGCCTTATGATGTCGATTTCATCCGTTTTTATATCAGAGATTTAAAGACGGTTGCCCGCATGGCAACCCACGAGCAGGAAATAGTCCCACTATATTCTAACCTGAATAAACACACCACCGTATTAAAAAGTAAGGAGATCGCTAAAGTATTTGGTTTCCATCGTTTCTCCCTATCAGAAGATCAGGCATTGAATATTGAACTCTACGAGCGTAACGGCAACCGCCACCTTTACCTTCAAATCAAACAAAAAGACCTTGACGATCTGCAAACCATAAATCCGGCTCCTCAGCAACCGGCAAATACTTTGGTTGCAAGCTTAAATAAAGGGAATTATAAAAGACGGAATTAAAAATAATGCGCCTGATTTGGACGGGGTAATTAACGACAGTGAAGACTATCGATTGGTTACAGGCCGCCTACAACAGGGCTTTGAAAAATTAGCATGGCAGTTGAATGACTTAGGGTTGGATGCGGTACCCTTGATGCCTGAAATATTACATCTTGCAAAAGACGGTAGTAGCCCATTTGAAGTTGAACAGACTTTGCTCTTTGAACAGGATAAATTGGTCATAAAGCTGCATTTTGATAACAATCATTCGACATTAATATTGACAGGCATCGAAGCGTCGATGGGAGGTTTTTCAAGTTTTTTTGATAGCAATATCACCGCTGAAACATGCTATATCAAATTAAAAGATACAGCTAAAAATAATTCATTTAAACACTTAAATAATAATAACATGAACGCGCAAAATTCTGAATTTTTGAAAAAAAGCTTGCTGAACCTGGGGTTTGGCGACAAATTAAATGGTGAACTTGACAAAGAAATGGAGGCGAAAACACCGGAGTTTACGCTGGGTATGCAACATGAGTTTAACCAGAAAACAATTGATTATACCCTTCATTTCAAGGCTGGCGATAACCAGGATATGTATTTCTTCAATAAATACGATGCAACGATCAGTCACAAGGATGATCCGGCCAAAGATGTGAACCAATCATTTTTTATCAATAAAGGTAGCGGTATCACTGCTAAAGAGGCCTTTAATTTAATGGAAGGCAGGGCGGTTCACAAACAACTGTACAACTTGGAAGGGCATAAATACCAGGCCTGGTTACAACTTGATGATAAGAATTTGACCGATAACGGCAATAAGAAGATCAAGCATTACCATGAAAACTATGGCTATGACATAGATAAAGTGATTGCCGGCAAGGGTATAAAGGAGTTGGATGACCCAAAAAGCAAAGAGGAGTTGATGCGTTCCCTTAGAAAAGGTAATGCCCAACAGGTTACTGTTGACCATGATGGCTCCGAGCAAAAGTATTTTATCGCCGCCAATCCGCAATATAAAACAGTGGATCTGTACGACCATCAAATGAAAAAGATCAAAAGGGAAGAAATATTGCAACCGGAACAGAAGGCAACTAAAAGTTTAAAACAACGGGAGCAACCAACGGAGGAGTTGCTAAAAAAAAAGCAGTCGCGTAAAGCGAAACTGAAAGTTTAAGTTTAAAAAAAAGAAACAGGTCAAATTTGGCCTGTTTCTTTTTTTAACTTATCTATGTGAATTTTACTCAAATGGCAATAATAGTATATATAGTAGGTAAATAACCGTCTATGACAAGACCATTGTTATGCCGGATACAATAGCATTAATTTTCATTGGCTGTAATTAAGTTATATTTGATTATCAATCAAACCTATTCGTATGGCCAAATTAGTACAATTAGAAATAAAGAACTATCGGAGCATCGAAAGTCTGGTGTTAAACTTTGACCCGGCATCAAACCTGGTGTGCTTTATAGGTCGTGGTGACAGTGGTAAGACAACGATTTTAGAAGCTATTTCAGCAGTTTTGTCCCCGTCCTGGAACCTGGCCTTTCATGATACAGATTTTTATAATTGCGATTATACCCGGCCTATTGAGATTTTGGCGTCGATGATAGACTTACCAGAGAAACTGGTGGATGCGGGAAAATTCGGTATGCACATCAGGGGCTTTAACTCACAAACGAAAACCATTATTGATGATGTTGCGGGAGACGGGGCCGAACAATGGCCTATACCGCTCATCACCATCAGACTATATGTGGATGAGCATTTAGAGCCAAAGTGGACATTAACCAATGAAAGAGCACAGGAAGATATACTCGTCAGCGCGTCGGAAAGAGAATTGTTAAATTGCTGCTTGATAGCCGACCATGTAGACCGGCATTTCTCCTGGAATAAAGGAAACCCCTTGTATGCTTTACTGAAAGCCCTGGATAAAAAAGATCAGCCTGAAGAAAAAAACGTAGTTATACGCTCACTAAGAGAAGCTAAAAATCATATTGATAAACACGGATTCAGCGAGTTACAAGAGGCTACTGATATTGTTGCCATGCAGGCGGCTGCCTTGGGGCTAAATATTCTGAACAGTGGGAACACACTTGATTTAAAAGAGCTTTCCATTAAGGACGGACGCATCAGCTTACATGAGGATCTGATACCCTTTCGTTTGAAAGGCAAAGGCTCAAAGCGCCTGGTGTCCCTGGCCATACAGTTAGCATTGGTCAAGAACGGGGGAATCATGCTGGTCGATGAGATCGAACAAGGCTTGGAACCTGATCGCATTAGACACCTGGTTCGTGTCTTAAAAGAAAACGCCGGTGGGCAGGTGTTTTTAACTACGCATTCACGTGACGCGATAACTGAACTCGGAGCTGAACCGCTTTGCCTGATCTTAAAGGACAAAGATCCGATGATTATAGAAGGCCGACCATTGAATTATAGCCAAGAGGTGCTCAACAAAGCTGTTCGCGCTTGCCCAGAGGCTTTTTTTGCAAAAAAAGTGATTGTTTGCGAAGGCGCTACGGAGGTTGGAATTTGCCGGGCTTTGGATAAATACCGGAAGAAGAAGGGAAAGAAGCCGATGTCTTTTATGGAATGTGCCTATGTGGACGGCAACGGCCTCAATTCCGCCGACCGTGCATTGACGATTGTAGGAGCCGATATGTCCACCGCCTTACTTTGTGATTCTGACGATGCTGTATTAACCGCACAAAAGCCTGCCCTGCTAAAGCAAAACGTTTTGATATGTGATTGCGAGGCTGCCAATTGCATTGAGACACAGGCGTTTAAAGATTTACCTTGGCAGGGCTTGCAAGATTTGCTTCAATTGGTAATTAAAACGCAAAAAAATCAAACCGAAAGCGCTATTGAAAACGCTGTTAAAGCGCAATTGTCTAAAGAGTTTAAGTATGAAAAGCAATGGCTATCTATTGAGTCAGATGATCTGAGAACCGCATTGGGATATGTAGCTAATAAAAGAGCCTGGTTTAAACGCATTGATTTTGGCGAATTTTTTGGTGATGTAATCTTCAATCATTTTGACCAACTGGATGAAAAAACACATCTAAAAAAAACGCTGGTGACTTTATCTGACTGGATCGATAGCTAATGGGATTACAGGAATTTGTAGATGGAGATAAAACATTTTTGATTGCACCAGCAGGCTATGGAAAGACGCATACCATTGTGGAATGTTTAAAATACACCACTGGTAGGCAACTTATACTTACACATACCCACGCTGGTATAGCATCTATTCGCGAAAAAATAAAAAACAGCCAGGTGCCTAATGATGCGTTTGCCCTGGAGACGATCAGTGGTTTTATTCAGAAATTTGTGCTGGCTTTTTATGTTGGCGATGATTTACCCGAGCAAGATGATGGGAAATCATATCATACTTTTCTTATTGAAAAAGCTATAAAAATCTTTGCCGCGCCGATTGTCCAACGCGTAATCTGCACTACTTATAACGGGCTGTTTGTTGACGAATATCAGGATTGTTCGAAAGCGCAGCACGAAATGATCATGGTACTTGCTGCGGTGCTTCCTACACATATATTAGGAGACCCCTTACAAGGAATTTTTGATTTTAATGGCGCTTCAGTTTCTATGGAAGACGATCTAACGGGATTTACAAAGTTCCCTGACCTGGAAACCCCATACCGCTGGTATAATAGTGGCAATGACGGACTTGGTGATTTGTTAAAAGAAACACGGGCAAGTTTGCTCAATATGCAGCCTATAAATTTAGTAACCAATAAAGCCATCGGGTTATTTGTGATTCCTGTAGCCGCTGGCGGTATAATTAAAGGGGAGCAAACGTATATCACTAACCTAAGTAAGATCATCGTTAACCGAAAGAATAACCCTGATTTTGAAAGCTTATTACTTATCATTCCCGAGTACGGTGAAGCCAACACAAAAGGTATTGTTGTCAGTCAGGGTGACATCAGCCACCGTTCAATGATAAAAAGCCGGATAGATTTTGCCGGAGCATTAACTTTACTGGAAGCGATAGACGACAAAATGTTTTACACACTTGCCCGGAATGCCGATCAATTGATCGCTGGAATGCCTCGTATCCATAAAAAAATAAAAAGGTTGAAAACCGATATTTTAGAAAAGTTCTTTGCGCCTTCAACTTTAGGTCAATGGGTAAAGGAAACGGCTTGGGTTAAGAAAACAAAAGTGACGGATAAGTTGGCATCGGAGAAAATACAAGCCTTGTTTGAAAGTTTTTTTGCAGAACCGAAGCCAAGTACACTATCATCAATATTATTGGAAGTTAAGAAGACCTTAAAAATCAAGAATAAACGTGATGAAGTGTTCAATAGTTTTCGTTCCGCTCTAAAATCCGCGGCAACAGAGAATTGCAGCGTTTACGAGGCCATGAAGGATAATCGAAATATTATCCGCAGAGTTGGTCGTAAGGTGCTGGGGAAATGTATTGGCACTACTTTATTAACTAAAGGCCTTGAGTTCGATACTGTGGTAATCATAGATGCGCACAAATTTACTTGTCCCAAACATCTTTATGTTGCTCTCACGCGTTGTTGTAAAAATTTGATCGTATTCACTGCCAACGACACCTTATCACCATATGGATAATGTTTATTACCGGGTATTCTTAAGACCTATTCCTGATAGTGTACTAATCTATATATGATATAAAAAGTAATTAGTATTTTTAAACCTTATCGTTGTGTTTTACCATAAACCAAGCCGTCTTGATTTTAAATATTGATAGTTCAAAGCTAACTGATTCGCCTTACACGGTTGATCGAAAGAAATCCTTTTTAATCGAAGATAATGAGGCTATCGATCAAATTACGCTCGAACTTAAACATGCCGCTCCTTCATCTTTTCTTATTTCTGGCTATCGGGGGGTGGGTAAAACATCGTTTGTAAATCGTATTGCTGAAAACCTTTCCAGCGAATTTGTTTGCGTTAATATTAACCTGGCTAAGTATGACGGGTATTCAACTTTGATCAAAAAACTGATCCGGGAGTTATATATCCAATTCGAAACATTCAATATTGACAAAACGCTCTCAGACAAAGATCAATTATTGAATACGGAGTTCAAATTACTGTATGACCGCACCTTCAATGATATTGTTAACAGCCATATCGTAAATTCCAAAAAAGAGCGAAAAATAGCAACAGACCTGGACTTAAACTTAAAGAAACTTATTCCCATCATCCTGATATTCGTTTCTGCTACGAACCTGTCCTTTGATTGGCTATCATCTCAAATATTGGGGTATCTTTTTTTTATAGCGTCCTTAATTTGGGCCTGTATAACGAGTTTTAAATTAACCTGGTCTAATGCAAAAAACGATTCTACTACGAATGAACTTTCTCGTAAAAGCTTATACGATGATGGCATTGCTGAACACCATTTATTAAACATCCTTCAAAAACTTCAAAAACAAGGGTTTAAAGTGTTAATCGCTTTTGACGAAATAGATAAAATTCAGGATATACAAGATGTTAAAGGAATAATTAGTGACCTGAAATTTTTATTACTGTCCGGCTATGCCAATTTTTTTGTCATCGCCGGGCAGGCGCTGTATTACGAGTTTGAAAAATCAGGGTATGAAGATGACCAGGTGATCAGCACTCTTTTCTCAAAAAACTTACATGTGCCATTTCTAAAATTTGCTACGCTAAAAAAATATTGCTTCGGTCTTATGTCTGATGAATCACAGAAATCGGATCATCTCGCCAATATTTATTTTGATACTATCATTTCAGCTTCTTCCAGGGTTCCGCGCAAGTTGGTTAATTTAATCAGGGCAAACCTACTGTGGAAAGAAAAGCAAGCTTACTTGAATATAGAGGAAGGTGATGAGCGGCGGTTGCAAAAGGAATCTGAGATGGGTGAATTATTGGCAAAAATCATGGACAGTAAACTACCTGATATTGCCAAGAATAAAGTTCAGCTTGATTTTTTTATTGCTCAAATCTATTTGTGGATAGTTAAAATGAAGGAATATAACGATGGAAGGTTTTTAATGAGCACCATTATGGATATCCCTTCCTACAAAGACAAGTATCCGGAAACCTATATTGCTCAACTTATTCCGCTAAAGGTGTTACTCATCGAAGAAATGCTTGAACAAAATATCATACAGGAAAAGCGTTCCGATGACCATGAAGTTGAAAGTTCGTATTCCTGGACGCCGGATACTATTGAAAGTTCATCTGAATCCGGTGAAGACGGATTACCGGGTCATGACGATCCTGATCAGGGCGGCCCTGACGATAGCACCAACGGCCGACCAATCGCGCCTTCGTTTGTGACAGACTTTGCTGAATTTGAAGCGTTTTTAAGGGAGATATATATTGAGTTCGTCCCTGAAGACACTAAACGAAAACACGCATTCCCGCAGTTGGTCAACCGTTTAATTGACATCGGAATTCTTACAAAAACTTGGTACAGCTCAACCAAAATCAAGGAGCTGATAGCTACAAAGAATAAAGTTGTTCATGGCGAAGCTGTAGGGCCCGAAGACCTCAATGTTATTCAAGCGTCTGTATTTACGCTAAGCAGGCTAAAATCTGAGGTGATCGAAGATTTAACTTTTTATGTCTCACAACGATATTTACAGTCTTTTAACGTTGCCAGGAATAAAGGTGGCTACGACTTTACCGCAACCAGGGACAATGATGTCATTCTTTTTGAAGTCAAGTATATTCAGGCGGGGCAGCCTGATACCAGGAGTATAAATGAAATATTTGATAAGTATAGTAATTATGCTCTTGGAAGCTCATTAGATATTTATTATGTCTTATTCTTCTTTCAGCCTAATAGAAGGAAATCATTTGATGATTTTTATATCAAATTCAACGACACGCTTAACGCAGAGCACCCGGAATTAAAAGCCAAATTAAATGTCTTCTATATATCTGAGAACAACGATAAGGGTTTAAAAAACACGATTGAAGATTATTTAAAAGAAGTTCTCGTCAAAATCGGCCCTCGCCAAAATCAGCCAATGTCCTATTTTAATGAATTCGAATTGGAAACAACGGAATCAACGATCAAAGAAAAAAGCCTGAAAGATTGGCCTGACAATTATGAAATGCAGGCGAGTGTGATTCAAAACCAGCAAAAAGCTTTGGAATCGTTAAAACGCCTTGACGCAAATGGATTGGGTGAAGATATTTTTAAGGTGATCAAAGAAAAGGCAAAGACGGAGTGGCCGAATGACTTCGAAATGCAATTGAATACTTTTCAAACCCAAACACAAGCATCGCAAACCTTAAGCGAGTTGAAGCCTGATAATTTATCGGAGGCACAATTCAGCACCATCATGAAAAATGCTAAAACTTCCTGGCCTGATAATTATGAAATGCAGCTCCATGAATTTGAAACTCAAAAAGAATCAGTGGTAGCTTTAGCGGGGCCTAAACCAGATGACATTACGGAGGAAGAATTTAAGAGAATTAGTGATAAAGCCCGCAGAGAATATCCGCACAATTATGAAATGCAGTTACACGAAAGAAAAAATCAAATCGAGGGTTTAAGAAAATTAAAATAATGAATCGGTAGAATACCATAATTAGCTTTAACTTCATTCATTATAATTTAACAATGTTTCTTTTATCTCTTTTTGCAAAGCAGTCGCTACATCACACTGATTTGCATAATCCGGCCATAATTTAAGGATACTTTCGATATGCCTGATGATCTCATCGGGTTTTTTTATGGTCATTTGTTTGGCCACTTCCAGTAGGTCTTTCCGGTTTAAGCCCTGTCTTTTTCCGTTAACACTTAATGATTGCTTTTTACATCATTAATAGATAAATAAGCACTTAATGATGGATATTTTAAGCATTAATATTTTCTGATTCGTTTTTATGCTGTCCCTACGGCCAGGCTATACGCTATATCTTTCTCTGAAAGGATGCCGCTGTTATCCTTGACAGGGGATTTTAAAAAGTTGCCTGCTTAAAAATCCTGCTACTGCATTTTCGCTGCGCTGCAAAAGCATCCGCTTTATTAAACTGCCGGAAGATGCAATTAAGAGCATCATTCAGGACTGCACTTGTTTACCCGCTCCATTGCATTGCGCCGGGAAAAGCGCGCTTGCCTTCTCTCTGCACTTAATTTATTGCTAAAAGATCAGACACTTTAAGTAGCTATTTTCCAATCGAAACGGAGAAAAAGGCAGCTAAGGTTTTGCCCGCATCACCTGAAGACTTCCAAAATATCCGCAAAAGACTACGGCATAATGAATTAGCTCGTCCCTCGCCAATTCACCCTGCGGGACTTATTCCGTTTCCTTTTGCCTGCTGCGGGCACCTTTTAATTGCTTTCTTTTTTTCCGTTTTTTCTTTTGAAAAATAGCTTTTTAGGAAAGTCTTCGGGAAAAGAGGGAAATAAAAAAACAAATTTTTTAACCCTTTAAAAGCAGTAAAAAAATGAAAACAGCAGAAAAAAATGCAACCGCAGTACAAGGTACAGCAGCAAAAAACAACCAAACAGCAAACCGAATTGAAAACCGCCCAAGCTTAACCCAAAAGGAAGCCAAAGAAGATGAAAACGTTAAAAATCAAGCACCTGCCCAAACTCCGCAAGTTGAGGCAACCCACAACGCCGAAATTAAGACCGATAGCCCCGCTACAGTGGATAACAAATCCGCTCACATTGACGGGCAACCCGAAAAGCCCGAATTGAAAGAAGAACCAAAGGCAGAGGCGGTAAAGGTGGCAGAACCAACAGCGGAAGTAAAGCCCGTAAAATTCGCTTTGAACTTAGAAAGCACCTTAAAGGTAGTGGATGATTTACACCGCAGGAGCATCCAACGGGTAAACCTGATTGCCCGTATCAACCAGTTAACAGCCTTTGAGGTGGCGTTAGCGCAGGAAAATGACGAGTTGGAAGATAACCCGTATCAGGGTTGTAAACTCATTATTAAAGATGATAAGAACCGGGAATTTATTACCACAACACCGGGCTTGATACGTTTGGTATCTCAATACATTTTCGATGCTTGCAGCGACAAACTGGCGGAAATTGAAGCCAATATCGTTTTTCCTAATGCCTAATCAATCTAATGCACCCTCCGTTAGCCAACGGACGGGGGCATTTTTAAATTTCACCTTAAAAGTTAATCCGATGTACGAGCAATTTATAGAGTTAACCAACCAAATATTTTGGGAAGGTTACGCAGAGCAATTAGCACAGGAAAACCCGGTAAGGTTTCAATTCGAGTTAAACGATTTTATAAACACCTATCAAAATTAAGGCGATGGAAGATAAAATCTTTTTGCTACTAAAAATAACCATCAAAACCACGCATAAGGATATACATGAGGCGATACAGGAACTGCAAACGAAAACGCAATTAACGGTAAGCAGTACCAAAAATGTCAAGGTTTTGAAAACAGAGATCATGCAGTTAAAAACTAAAACGCTTTAAATTAAAATTATCATGGCACATCAAATAAATTTCAATCAGAAAACAGGCAAAAACAGCTTTATGAGCGTGAAAGAAAAAGCTTGGCACAACCTCGGGCAGGTCATAGACCGTTACCCGACCAGTAGCGAAGCGATACAACACGCCGGACTGGATTATATCGTTGAAAAACGCCCTTTGTTTACTTACGATACGGCAAACCATATCGGCAAAACAGCAGATAGTATAATTATCCCTGAAATAGCAGTACCTAATTTCTTTGCGACCGTTAGGGCCGACACAGAACAGGTTTTGGGCGTAGTAGGCAATGATTATGAAGTTGTACAAAACAGGGATGCCTTTTCTTTTTTTGATGCTATCGTAGGCGGTGGCGAGGGTATTTTATACGAAACAGCCGGGGCTTTAGGCAATGGCGAACGGGTATTTATAACCGCTAAACTACCCGATTATATCAAAGTAGGCAGAAAGGATATGATCGAGCAATACCTGTTTTTAACCACCTCACATGATGGTTTAGGGAGCATTACAGCCGCTTTTACCCCCATAAGGATAGTTTGCAACAACACGCTAAACGCTGCCATGCAGAGCAATAGCAACGCCATTAAAATACGGCATACGGCATCCGCAGGGGAGCGTTTAAAACAGGCGCATACTCTTATGGGGATCAGCCACGTTTTAGCGGGTGAAATGGAGGGCTTATTTAACGAATGGGCAAAGGCGCGTATCACCGATACCGAAGTGAAAAAATTAATACAGATTGCAATGGCACCTAATAAGGAAGTGCTGACCAACTTAGCCGAAGGTAAATTAGACCTGTTATCTACCCATTATACCAACATCGTAGATAATGTGTATGAATACGCTTTGGCAAGCCATACCCAGCAATTAGAAACTACAGCCGGAACGGTGTTTGGTGCTTACAATGCGGTAACGGGCTATTTTCAAAATGTGCGGACTTTTAAAAGTGATGAAGCAAAGTTTAAATCTATTATGGATGGAACTGCCAAGCAACGGGCGCAAACTACTTTTAACCTTTGTAGCGATTTTGTACAGCACGGAGGCGAGGCGCTGATTTATAATTGACAACCAAGGGGGAGCGATCCCCCTTTAATTTTTATAGCATGAGTATTTTAGCGGATAAAACAGATTTTAAGGTTTTGAAAATTATATCAAAATGCCTTAAACAGCTTGAGGAGATTAACATTTTAAACTTGAATGTCACTAAAGTTGATGATTTTGAAATTAGCCTTGCGACAAATATGCTAAAGAGCGTAATAGATAATAACGAGCAGGTGATAATTATAAACCCCGTTACATAGGTCATTTTTCTATAAACCTACCACAGAGGGGAGTAATCCCCCTTATTTTGAAAATTGCCCGGCGGCGGGCTACGCCCGCCCGGAAGAACACCCCCTGTTTTCCTATTATTTGATGATCTTTGGTGAAAACAGGGGGTGCTTTTAAAATACTGAAAGATGCTCAGACTGCTTTAATAAGGCAAAAATGGCATCTATAGAATTTATTAAATATTTAGAGAATGGTTATACAGTTCCATAGATTCCGAGGAGGACAATATATATAAGAAACTATAATGAAACTAAAATACTTATCGTAAATTCTCTACTTGAAAAGATATATTTGTTCCTATCTTAAACAAACCTAAGTTCACTATAGCTACAACGCGTATTTAATGACACTCCAGGAATTTTTTGCCACATACACTCTGACTACGGGACAAAGTTCTCTCGTAGATGAGTTGGATATATTTCTTACTGATAGCTCGACATGTTTTTTGCTAAAGGGGTATGCTGGAACAGGAAAAACTTTCTTGATGAAAGGACTTTCGGACTTTCTAACTTTTAATAAAAGAAGTTTCAGAATTGCCGCACCAACAGGCAGAGCAGCGAAGGTTATTTCACAAAAGACAAAGCACAAAGCATACACAATTCATAAAACGATTTATTCAAGCAAGGACATAAAGGAATTTAAAGTAAAAGACGAAGAAGGAACGGAAACATTTAAATTCTATTACGACTTAAAAAATAACGGAGACCCATCAAATACAGTTTATATAATAGACGAATCTTCAATGCTTTCAAACGCTTATTCTGAGGGTGAATTTTTCAGATTTGGCACTGGATACTTATTGAAAGATTTAATTATGTATATAAATGCTGATAACAATGACCATCACAAAAAAATCATCTTCATAGGCGACGACGCGCAGTTACCACCTGTTAATATGAACTTTTCGCCTGCGCTCGATAGCAAATATTTGAGAGAAAATTGCGACATCCAATCAAAAGAGTTTGAACTTACAGATGTTGTTAGGCAAAAAGCAAATAGCGGAATACTTTTTAACGCAACAAAAATCCGTCAATCATTAAAGGCAAATCTATTCAATCAACTGGACATTGAAACAAAATTTGAGGATATAAATCAGACAAAACAAGAAGATTTGCTTTCAAAATATTTATTGGCGTGCAATAATATTATTGATGACGAAACTATAATTATAGCTCATTCCAACTCATCGGTCAAAGAATATAACGATTTTGTTAGAAACCATTTTTTCCCAAATCAACAATTTCTAACTGTAGGCGATAAAGTGATTTTAGTTAGCAATAATTACAATCAAAAAATAGAATTGCTCAATGGCGATTTTGGATTTGTACAACAAGTGGCCCCAATAAATGAACGCAGAGTAATAAAATTAAAAAGGAAAAATAAAGATGGAAAATTAGTTGAAATTGAGGTTCAATTGAACTTTCGTAATACGATTATTGCTTTTACCGACGACCAGCAAAATAAGCAAAGCATTGAATGCAAAATCATCGAAAACCTACTCTATTCAAATAATCGAGACTTAAGCTCAGATGAACGCAAAGCCATTTATATTGATTTCAAAATTCGCAATGCTAAACTGAGTGCAGGAAGCAAAGAGTTTAAGGACAGCTTAAGGGCTGATCCCTATTTTAATGCTTTGCAAATTAAATTTGGTTATGCTGTTACCTGTCACAAAGCACAAGGCGGAGAATGGAAAAATACTTTTTTGAATTGCAAAACATCAATGGGGTATTTTAATTCGAGTTATTTCCGTTGGCTTTACACAGGCATAACAAGAGCAACGGAAAATCTGTTTACTATTAACGAACCACATTTTCAAATTGATAGCAATCTTCAACCGCCAAGAATTGAAAACATTTTACCAAGACAGGATTTGCTTATTTTGAAAAGTGAAATATTGGAAATGGAAATCCCTTTTATCTTTCCGACTGAAATCCCATTTCTGAAAAATATTTTTTTTGCAATCAGTGATCTCTTGAAAGATGCAAACTTGAAAATAAACACAATTAAGCATACAAGTTTTTTGGAACATTATACATTTTCCCAAGGTAATGAGGCAGTAGTTTTTAAAATTCATTTTAACAACCAAAATAAGGTTTCAAGAATTGAGAAGCCTTCAAACGCGACAGTATTTATTGAAATGATCAATTCCGCATTAATACAACTTGAAAATAAAACTATCGTTTTATATGAAGAAACAGTACCTGAATTGACAAGCGACACCCATTTTGAATTTGACAAACCGTTTTTGAAAGAGTTTTATGAGAGTGTGAAAATTAAAATTGAATCTTCAAAATTTGTGATAAAAAGTATAGAGCATAAGTCTTACTGCGAAATTTATGAATTCAAAAAAAACGGATTAAACGCTACTTATAAATTTTGGTATGACGGGAAGAATGTCTTTAAGAAAACGGAAATCATCCCAACAAGAACTACAGGTTTAACTGATGAAATTAATGAACTTCTAAAAAACAGTCATTAATGGATTCTAAAAGGGTATTTGATCTTAGAAATGAAGCGAAAAATTTAGAAGGCATTTCAAAACTTAATAAATTAACTGAGGCTTTAAATATTGCACAAAGATTGTTTTCAATTGAACCTTACGATGAATGGATTCAAAAGGCATTTGCTTATACGCTAATTGATTTAAGTAAATATTACATCTCAAATAAAAATGTCAGTCAAGCCGGTATTTATTATAACCAACTTCTCTCAATTAATTTTCAGGAAGAAGATACCATCATAGAAAGCCAAAAGAATTTTCTCCGGCCTAAAATTGATGTTAATTATTCTGAAGTTCAGAAAGCAGAAGAATTTAGCAAAATCGGAAATCATCAAGATGCTTTAAATATTTTCAAAAATTTTATTGCTGAAAATCGTCTTGCTGAATTACATCACGAAGCATATGGTTGGATTATCTACAGATATATTAAAGACAAGGAAGCCGAACTAACTTCAACTCAGGTTAGAACTCTTTTAAAAGATTATATGAATCTGAAGAATGAAAGACCATCAATGCTTCATTCGATGATATTAAACTTTGGATTGCATTATTCAAAAGATCATTCGGATTTCAATCTTTATAATTTTTTCAAATTATGGAATCCTTCAAATTTAAGAAGTGAAGATAAAGAGAAGCAACATTTCAATGGCAAAGAAATTCCATCAATAACTGCAAGGGTTTTCAGAGAGTTTACGGATAAGGATTTAGCTATAGATATTGATTATCTTATTGAAAATGTTAATTTAAAATCATGGAATAGTAGCGTTTCTCCTACTCGACAGGTATTAGATTTGTTGAGAGAGCCATTTTTTTGGAGATTATTTACTGTTCATAAGGAAAATAAACAACCTGAACTATGGGTTCTTTTCAACAAATACAATCAGACCTTTTCAAAATATGAAAAATCAAAATGGCATTCCGAAGTTTTGAATATCGCTGAACGTTACATGCAAGAAACCGAAGAATGGAGGTTTTTAGAATTTTTCAAAAATTGGAATCCTGAAAACCTTCTTGATGAAGACTGGAAGGAAGTTAAGAAAGATGAAAATACTTACAAGCCACTGGCTATTAAATGCTTAAAAAAAGCATTCGATATTATCAAAACACAAAGCAAAGAATTTAATGAAAGCTGGTTACTGCCCATCTATTCTAAGGCAGTTAAGCTGTTCCCCAATGACGAATGGCTATTAAGGGAAAATGCTTTATTGCTCATTAAAAACAATGAACTTGAATCAGCAATCGAAATTTATAGAAAACTCATTTTAGAGTTAGGCGACAAATCCTATATCTGGAATGAATTCTCTTCTTGTTTCGCTACTAATAGGGACTTAAAAATTGGAATGCTTGCAAAAGCTATCCAACTTGAAAAAAATGAAGATTTTCTTGGCGATATCCATTTAGAATTAGCTAAGGCTCTTTGTGATGATGGCCTGATAGAAAATTGTCTTGTTGAACTAAATTCTTACAAACGCCACAGAGAACTAAAAGGTTGGAGACTGTCAGAATTGTTTAATGAAATTTCAGATAAAACAAAAAATCAGAATACGACTTTAAAGGACAACAGAAGTGTTTATGAAAAATATG
The DNA here is from genome assembly GCF_034345625.1 of Mucilaginibacter sp. 5C4. Classification (NCBI taxonomy): domain Bacteria; kingdom Pseudomonadati; phylum Bacteroidota; class Sphingobacteriia; order Sphingobacteriales; family Sphingobacteriaceae; genus Mucilaginibacter; species Mucilaginibacter sp. 5C4. Next base: position 1,859,524 of record NZ_CP133775.1, read on the forward strand.
TTCCTATTGCCGAACAATATTCATATAAAGAAATTGAATGGACAGAGGCAGTATTGGTTGATAAATGGAAAAATGACGAAGACAAAGAAAGAATCGCTTTTACAAACGGTAAAACGATAGACTTTTCAATTGGAAGCAGAAGGTTTAGCTTATTAAAGCAATCGTCAGTCGGTAACGTATATAAATTCAAGTTACACAAGCAAGAAATTAAAAAAGAGGTTGAAGCCAAATTTGCCTGGTTGGCAAAAACGACCATCACAGAGTATAAATTCATCCCATTAATTGTTGAGAAGACAGACAAAAGCGACTGGTCAATTCTTGATGATGTTTATGCGACAATAGATTACATTAATGCCGAAAAGAAGGTGATTCACGCTATAACTGCTGATAACAAAGAAGTTTTTTTTTCTCAAGGTAAAATTCTCTATCAGGTTGGCGATTTTATAAAAGCAAAACTTTTTACTAAAAGAATAAAGTGGATATACCGCTGATATTGACCACCCAATTCCGGCGGAATGTGACCAGTGATTCCGCGTCAAATTGACCACCCCATTCCGGGCCAAACTGACCAGGCATTCCGGGCCAAATTGACCACCCCGAACGAGCAGCTAATGCTGTAGAAGCACCCATCTTTACGAGGTTTAACATAACCTCCAAAAGCATGGCCAACACTACGATTAGTATGAGTAAGATTAGAAAGATTTTAAGGATGTACAGCAATGGGCGCAGTATCATGTCGATAGCTGCCCAGGCGGATGCATCCCGGAATACTGTAAAAAAGTACCTGGCCTCGTTTAAAGATAGTGGCTTTACGTTCGAGGAGGTAGATGCGCTGAACGATAAGGAACTGGAGGACTTCTTCGGAAAAAGCAGGGAGATGCCTCCTACAAGCCGTATGCAGTCCATGCTGCGGTGCTTTCCACATGTTGACAAAGAGCTCAAACGCACCGGCGTAAACCGCCATATCTTATGGGCGGAATATTATAGAGAGTTCCCTGACGGCTACCAGTACAGCCAGTTCTGCTTCTATTATAACCAGTGGAAGAACCGGGTCAACCCGACCATGCACATGGATCACAAAGCCGGCGATAAGTTGTATGTGGACTTTGCAGGGCAAAAGCTCAGCATTACCGATAAGGATACCGGCGAGATCATTACCGTTGAGGTATTTGTAGCTATCCTTGGGGCCAGCCAGCTTACTTATGTGGAAGCGGTGGGCAGCCAGCAAAAGGAAGACTTTATTACGGCCTGTGAGAATACCCTGCATTATATCGGTGGCGTGCCTGATGCGATCGTACCTGATAACCTGAAAGCAGCGGTGACCAAAAGCAGTCGCTATGAACCAACCCTTAATGAATCATTCGCTGACTTCGCTGATCATTATGGCACTACCATTCTACCAGCTCGGGCGTTCCGCCCTCGTGATAAAGCCCTGGTCGAAGGAGCGGTTAAGATCATGTATACCCGGATCTATGCTCCTTTAAGGAAAGGGATCTACCACTCGTTAAAGGAATTGAATGAGGCGATCAGGCAAGTGCTCGAAGAACACAACAACAGGTTCTTACAGGGCCGGAACTACAGCCGCAGGCAACAGTTTGATGAGATAGAGCGCGAAGCGCTTATGCCATTACCAGTGTTGCGTTATGAGCTTAAAAAGCAGTTCCATGCCACCGTGATGAAGAACGGGTATGTATGCCTTGGGCCTGATAAGCATTATTATAGTGTTCCTTACCGGTTTATCGGCAGGAAGATCAAACTACTTTATTCCAGTTCTTCTGTAGAGGCCTTTTATCATTATGAGCGTATCGCCATGCATAAACGTACAAGAGGACTATACCTTTATACGACCGAAAAAGACCATCTGGCTTCTACGCACCAGTTCGTTGCTGACTGGTCACAGGACAAGTTCCTGGGCTGGGCCTCTTCCATCCATGAGGATGTCAGGCTTTACATCCATAATATATTCGACCGCAAACAACACCCGGAGCAAGCTTATAAGTCCTGCCTGGGTATCCTTGGCTTCTCCCGCAAAGTAGGTAACGAACGCCTGATCCTGGCATGCAGGCGGGGCCTGCACTATGGCGTTTATAACTACAAGACCATTCACATGATCCTGGAAAAGAAAATGGATCAGTATGAAGAAAGCATATTCGCTGATGAGCTACCTATGCCCAGCCATGATAATATCAGAGGAGAAGACTATTACAAATAACTTTTAAACAACCAATGAAATGAACACAAACACGTTAGACAAAATGCGGAAGCTCAAGTTCTTCGGCATGTACCATGCTTTTCAAAGCACCCTGGAAACAGGTAAAACAGAGGATTATACAGCAGATGAGTTACTGGCACACCTGGTGGACGCAGAGTGGGATGACCGGCATAACAGGCGTATCGAACGGCAGATCTATTATGCAAAGTTCCGCTATAAAGCCTCGGTAGAGGACGTTCACTATCATGCCGACCGAAGTATCGACCGTAACCAGATCATGCGCCTGGCGGACTGTACATTCATCGAGCGCAATGAGAACCTGCTGATCACAGGCAGCACAGGTATCGGTAAAAGCTATATCGCCTCTGCTATTGGTTACCAGGCCTGCACACTCGGCTACAGGGTCTTTTATGCCAGTACGCCCAAGCTGTTCTCTAAACTCAAAATGGCTAAAGCTGATGGTTCATATCTCAAAGAGGTAGCCAAGATCGAGCGGCAACAATTACTGATATTGGATGACTTCGGTATCCAGCCTTTTGATGCGCAAAGCAGGGCTGCACTGATGGAGATCATTGAAGACCGGCATGGTAAAACCTCACTGATCATTACCTCTCAATTGCCGGTTAGCAAATGGTATGATGTAATAGGTGAAAAAACAATTGCTGATGCTATCCTGGACCGGATCGTACACAGTGCCCATCGTATCGAGCTGAAAGGTGAATCGATGAGAAAAAAACGAAGAACTGATGATAAAGAAGTCAGTTATCAATAACCACTTTTAATAACTAACTTTGAAAACGCTTTTACAGCTCTCGCTGCTATCGTTCGCCAGCTAATTGCCTGGTCACTTTGCCACGGAATCAGGTGGTCAACATCCCCGGAATATCAAAATAAAGGACGAAATTAGAATAGAACTAAAAGATATAAAGAAAATTGAAAAAGAAAATGTAATCGATAAATTCCAATGTAATATTGCAATAGTCGATGGAGTAAATGAAGAGAAAGAACTTTTTCACTTTGTTATTAACCAGAATTTACAGGGAATTATCAAATTTACTGAAACCAAACTTAGACCAAAAGAAGGAGAGTTTATTAAGTTATCAACTGTTGTAAAATTCGATAAAAAACAAAACAAACAACGAATAAGAGTTCTATCTATTGAACCTACCGCCGAATTTTCTCAAAGTCTTAGAAAAGATATTGTTGGCCTGTTGAAACTAAAATTTAAGATGCAGGGTGTCACTCATGAATACGAGGATTTGGATATTGAAGACATTGAAGAAGCAAATAGAGTAAAGCCGGATTTTGGCTTTATATCAGATTATTATGTTCCACGACAACTTTTGGAAAGTTATAAAATCACTAAAAACTGCCAAGTAAAAGCCACCCTTATTTTTACAGGCGAAAAGTGGAAAATACACAATATTACAGGATTAGATAAATAAGTCGTCATTACTATATCCGAAAGGTGCTCGGACTACTTAAAGTAAGGCATTTAATAAGGATTTTTTAATATTGAACTTAATGTTAAATTTGGATATAAACCCAAATCAATGTCAGGCCAACGGTATTTAACAAAATCCAAATTAAAACTTGCATTAGAATGTCCGACTAAGCTTTTTTATAATTCGAAAAAAGAGTACCCTGATAAGAAGATTCAGGACACTTTTTTGGAAGCTTTGGCCAATGGTGGATTTCAGGTTGGTGAATTGGCGAAATGTTATTTTCCTGGCGGAATAAAAATCGACGAACTTGATTATGACAAAGCACTTCTAAAAACCAATGAACTATTGCTTTTAGATAAGGTAACCATTTATGAAGCTGCTTTCTGTTTTGATTTGTTTTTTATCAGGGCAGACATCGTTGTCAAAGACGGGAACAGCCTGAAATTATTTGAAGTTAAGGCAAAATCATACGATCCGACAAACTTAAAAGCATCAATTTCAAATGCCAATGGAATATCTCCAAAATGGCAACCCTATGTTTATGATGTTACCTTCCAAAAGTATGTAATCAATTTGCAGCGGAATCGGGTGTCAAACGATTCATGAATCAGGTGGTCAATATCAGCGGAATATCCAAGCTATTCTAAACAATAGCTCGTTCCTTCAGGAAAAGTATAGCCGCCCCATCTACAGGGAAAAAAATCAGAGTTTAAATTTCAGTGAAAAGGTATGGATCGGACTTACTCCCCAGGGTGAGGTAATCAGTCCTTATAAGCAGCTGGAGCCTATATTTACCGAAATAGACGAATCTTTATTAGACGACCTGCTGATGGATGAGGAGGCTGAATTAAGTGATGGTGGGGCAGCAATGATGGCTTATGCCCAAATGCAATTTACAGAAATGAAACCCGAGGAAAGGAAAGCTATTCACTCCTCACTTTTAAAGTATTGCGAACTGGATACGTTGGCAATGGTGATGATTTGGGAAGATTGGCAACAGCAACTGAGATTTTTTGATGCGAATGGTAAAGAATAATAGAAGAGCCATTTAACTGGCGGATAGTTATTTTTTGTAATTTTAAATCTCTATGCAAACTGACCCTACTTTTGAAATTGTCTTATCAGACATCACCATGACTGTTACCAGCCATTTTGTAGCCAGTGATGAAGTTTTTAGAATTGAATTTTCAGACGGCAGGCCGCCGTTGGTAGTTCACGAAGCGTTAGGAGGCAATCGCCCATTTTGGACGTCCTTACCACAAGGACGTCAGAAAGAGGCTGAATTTTTTGGAGCAAGAATTGCAGAGTATTTAAAAAATAAATAGGATGTGTTACTATAACGGTCAAAAAGTATCAAGAGCGGAGTTTATTAAATTATTGCAATTAGAGAAAGCAGTAAAAAAATACGATTTTTTGAACCGTGCCGTACATAACGGGTTTGCCTATGCTCCAATCGCTGTTCTAAAAAGGGACACTGATGAAACGAATTTTGATATTGTCCAAATGGAATGGGGCTTTTTACCTCCGTATTTAAAAAACCGGGAGGCAGTAGCTAAATTTAGAAATGGCTATAAGGATGAACAAGGAAAATGGCATATTGGTTATACTACGCTAAACGCCAAAGCAGAAAATTTATTCACCAATGAAAAAGGCAACCCGTCCATTTATGCAGATGCCGCAAGGAAACGCAGGTGTTTGGTCCTGTCAACTGGGTTCTATGAATGGCGACATGTGTTCCCCCTGAATAAAAAAACTGGTCAACCCTTAAAAACTTCTATTAAATACCCTTATTACATATCCGTAAAAGATCAGGAATACTTTTATATGGCCGGTATTTGGCAGGAATGGACAGACAAAGATACAGGTGAAATCGTGCAAACTGTATCAGTAACAACTGCGGAGGCCAACCCACTAATGCAGCAGGTTCATAACTCTAAAAAACGGATGCCAACAATACTTAACGATGATTTGGCTTATGAATGGATGTTTGGCGACCTGAATGATGAAAGAATAACAGAGATCGCGCTATCGCAATTCCCGGCGAAACAAATGGATGCCTGTTCTATCGCAAAAGAGTTTTTAGCTACGTTGGAACCAGCAACGCCATTTACTTATGAAGACTTGCCGGCCATTGAATACGCTATTTGATAAAAATTAATTTCATAAATGATAAGATTCGATCTTATCGCAAATCAGGTGAATGGTTTCCTCGTCCAGTTCACCGGGGTTTTTGCAGATCCTCAAAAAATCCCCATCAGGGTCAAGGCTTAAAATTAGCTGGCCACTTTTGTAAATTTCAAATTTGCATTTCTCTCCTTCGTGGTGGATATAGTCCCGCACGTCAAAAGTTTGTTCATTCACTTTCCCTATGGTTATCTGAAAATTCTCTGTTTCCATAACTCTAATTTACTGAATAACAATCTATCAATACAAATGTGAAAATTTATTTGTCGGCAACGCTATGGAATACTAAAAATATTAGCATAATTTTATAGCCCTTTAACTGTCGAACTCATGAACACGAACCGTCAAATCATACACATGGATCAGGATGCCTTTTTTGTGTCCGTAGAAGTGCGTAAAAATCCGTCGTTAACGGGTAAACCCGTTATCATTGGCAGTCTGTCTGATCGTGGTGTTGTAGCCTCCTGTAGTTATGAAGCCCGGAAATTCGGTATTCATTCTGCCATGCCGGCACGGATGGCAAGGATGCTTTGCCCGCACGGTATTTGGATCAGGGGGAATATGGATGAATATACGACCGCCTCGCATGAGATCACCGAAATATTAAAACAGGAGGTGCCGCTCATTGAAAAAGCCAGTATCGATGAGCATTATATTGATATGACGGGGATGGACAAGCATTATGGCACTTTGAAATGCGCCAAAGAACTGCGGTTGAAAGTCATCAAAGAAACTGGATTGCCTATTTCTTTTGGATTATCGGTAAACAAAACCGTTTCTAAAATGGCAACCAATGAATGTAAACCTAATGGTGAACTTTCTATAGAATATATTGGAGTGCAACCCTTTTTGAATCCCTTATCTATCCGCAAAATCCCCGGACTTGGAGAAAAGACTTTTATAAAGTTGAGTGATATGGGCATCAAACGAATACATGAACTCGCACAAGTTCACCCTGAATATATGACCAGTATTTTAGGTAAGAATGGTATTTGGCTATTGCAAAAAGCAAAAGGAATTGATGACTCCCCCGTTATTCCTTACCAGGAGCAAAAGACGATCAGCAGCCAAATAACTTTTAAGCAAGATAGTATTGATTTGGTTTCCATTAATTATTTACTCACCTCAATGGTAATGGATTTAGCGTTTGAACTTCGTCAAAAAAAGAAACAAACTGCTTGTATCACTGTGACGGTGCGTTATTCTACACGCGAAGATGTGACCAAACAGGCCAGCATACCCTATACAGCATTGGATGGCATACTAATAAAGAAAACAAAAGACCTTTTTAAGCAAGCCTACCAAAAGCGAATATTGATCCGATTGGTTGGGGTTCGGCTATCTAACCTGGTGAACGGATTTGAGCAAATAGATCTTTACACAGCATCCGAAGAACAATACAGTCTTTGCCAGGCTATGGATAAGATACGCCGCCGTTTCGGGCCTCATTCCATTAAGCTGGCCTCCGGCATGGATTTAAACTTATAGTGTCATGTATATCAACGTCCATTCCCAATATAGCCTACGTTATGGCACAATGTCTATCCCTAAATTGGTGGATGAAGCAATGGCGCGCGGTATAACGCAAATGGCATTAACTGATATTAATAATTCCACTGGCATTATGGAATTTATGCGAGAATGTGATGAAAAAGGATTAAAGCCAATAGGCGGCTTGGAATTTAGAAAGGACAAACGACTGCTTTATATAGGCATTGCTCAGAATAGGGAAGGAATGAAAGAACTGAATGATTTTCTGACCGAGCATAATTTGGAAAAAAAACCATTACCAGATGCCTCACCTGATTTCAAACACGCTTTTGTGGTCTACCCGTATGGATACCAGGGGGAATTAAAGGATAATGAATACTTAGGTATTCGTTTTGACCAGTTAAACCAACTATTTAATAAAGACATTTCAGCTATTAGAGGAAAGTTATTGGCTTTACAGCCGGTGTTTGTATTAGACCGGATCGAGTATCGCTTACATGAATATTTGCGTGGCATTGACTTGAATGCCGTCCTGACGATGGTTAAGCCGGAAGACAAATGTACGCCAACAGATTTGTTTTTAGCCCCCGGCCAATTAGAGGCGAAATTTGCACGTTACGCTTTTATTTTGGATAACACCCGGAACCTGATGAACCGCTGCGTAATGGATTATCCCAAAGGACGGATCAACCTCAACCGGAAAACATTTACCGGCAATAAAAAAACGACAAAGAGTTGCTCGAAAAGTTAGCCATGAGCGGTATGGAATACCGCTATGGTAAAACTAACAAAGAAGCTTTAAAAAAAGTAAAACATGAGTTAAAGGTTATTTATGAACTCGACTTTTGTGCTTATTTTCTAATTACCTGGGACATTATCCGTTATTCTTCCTCACAGGGCTATTATCATGTGGGGCGTGGTTCTGGTGCCAACAGTATAGTTGCCTATTGCCTTAAAATTACAGACGTTGACCCCATAGAACTCAATCTATATTTTGAACGGTTTTTAAACGCGCAGCGTACTTCGCCACCCGACTTTGATATTGATTATTCCTGGGATGAACGTGAGGATGTTCAGGACTACATTTTTAAAAGGTACGGTAGCCAGCATACAGCCTTGTTAGGTACAATGTCAACTTTTAAAGACCGCAGTATAATTAGGGAAATCGGCAAAGTAATGGGTTTACCTAAATCAGAAATTGATGGTTTTACCGACCAAACTCGGGCAGCCCTTAACCGAAATAATGAAACATTTAAAAAAATCACGGCCATTTATGAGCGTATGGCTAACATGCCCAATCAGCGTTCCATTCATGCGGGTGGTGTGCTTATATCCGAAGACCCAATAACCTACTACACAGCCCTTGATTTGCCGCCTAAAGGCATGGCTACGGTGCAATGGGATATGTATGAGGCTGAAAAAATAGGTTTTGACAAGTACGATATTTTAAGTCAACGTGGTATCGGGCACATTAAGATGGCGGTCAAATTGGTAGAAGAAAACCAACAGCGCAAAATTGATATTCACCAGGTCAAATCATTTATGAAAGACCCGGTAGTGAACGCCCAATTGAAAACAGGAAATACTATTGGCTGCTTTTATATCGAATCGCCAGCCATGCGGCAATTGATAAGGAAACTGGACTGCGATAATTATTTGATACTGGTTGCGGCCAGCTCTATTATCCGGCCAGGTGTTGCAAGTTCAGGTATGATGGGTGCATATATTAAATACCATCATGCTCCTGAAACAGTTAACTATCTCCATCCCGTAATGGAGGAACAACTGAAAGAAACCTATGGCGTAATGGTTTATCAGGAGGATGTGATTAAAATTTGCATTCATTTCGCCGGTATGGACGGTACTGATGCTGATATATTGCGTAGGGGCATGAGTGGTAAATACCGCTCAAAAAAAGAGTTTGACCGATTGGTAGAACGTTTTTTTGAAGAAGCTAAAAAGTTAGGCAGGCCTGATGAGGTCGTAGCAGAGGTATGGCGGCAGGTGTCTTCATTTGCAGGTTATAGTTTCTCTAAAGCACATTCGGCCAGTTTCGCAGTCGAAAGCTACCAAAGCCTTTTTTTGAAAACCTATTATCCAAGGGAATTTATGGTCGCCGTGCTTAATAATTATGGAGGTTTTTACAACCGTGCCCTTTATGTGCATGAATTGCAGAAAGCAGGGGCCAACATACATTTACCTTGTGTGAATAACAGCGATAGCATTGTGAACATCAGCGGAGTAGATGTGTATTTGGGGTTTATTGGTGTCCACGGTTTAAATGACACCTTCATAGTGCGTATTCCCGAAGAACGACGCGAAAATGGTATTTATCAAAGCCTGGAGGATTTGATAAAACGTACAGGTATCGGATTAGAGCAAGCTATCATTTTAATCCGTGTCGGTGCCTTGCGTTTTACTGGAAAAAGCAAAAAGGAATTGCTCTGGGGAGTGCATTTATTAATGGGTAATAAAGTGAAGCCCGAAAAGGACATTGAGCTATTTTGCATGGAGGCAAAGAATTACAGCCTGCCGGAATTAGTGAATACCAGGTTAGAAAATGCTTACCATGAATTAGAAATTTTAGGATTTTCTTTGAGCATGTCCATGTTTGACCTTTTGGAAACGGAATACAGAGGCGAGATATGTGCGGGCGATTTGATCAACCACGTTGGGCAGTTGGTTAGAATGGTTGGATTATATGTATGTGAAAAAAAGGTACATACGAAAACAAATAAAAAAATGTGGTTTGGGACCTTTTTAGATGTGGAAAGCAATTTCTTTGATACCGTCCATTTCCCCAATTCTACCCCTGCGTACCCGTTTAGAGGTGCTGGGTGTTATTTATTGGAGGGTAAAGTCGTTCAGGAATTTGGGTTTGCAAGCATAGAAGTTCTGAAATTTGCTAAGCTGCCGATTTTAGGTAATCCAGTTATGGAATGATGTGTCAAGAGTAGTAAAATCAATACCGTAATTAATCTTTATTAGTGATACGTTAAGTGATTATCCTTTTCGTTGACCTATACTATCAATGCACTTCCCTATGGCTATGATCGCGGCATTGTCCAGGTGATCTTCATTTCGCTGTACCCATTCGGTACCACATTTATAAAGCATTACTTCTCTGCCATCTGTAAATTTAACATTCCATACTTTCCAGGTTTTAAAAGTTGCGGCGGTGATCTGAAACAGTATGACAACGCCATCGGCTAAAAGGATTTCATAACTCATTCATTACAATTTAATAATATATCAAAATGATTTGTTGCAAGTTAATATAGCCATAACTGTAGCCTATTAAGAGCAATTAATCTCCAATGCACTAAAATCAGGAATTGATCAGCTCAAAACCCACTTCGTCTTTTCGCCCTCGATCAACAGGCCAAGCCTCCTGATGTTAGCTTTGGTAAAATACTTCATTGAAACATGCTCAGCGACCCATGTATGTCCGGGGAGTAGTTTTAACACGGTCGCATGAGGTTCACCTATGATCGTTTCTACCTTGAAACGATAAGGTTTAGCACCAATGCAGGTTACAATAAAGTCCATCGCTAAATTGTATATCGAGATCATTACTGTGAAACTTTTCATTAACAAAAGTTTAATAGCTGATTATTTGGGAACTGGACGGTTGATACGTGGCCTTTTTTGCTTTGGTAGCGTAACCAATAGGGTGTTTGCTGTGGTAATAGCGGGTGTTCTGTCTTTAATTTCAATCATTATCCAAAGGTTAATGTGAATTACACCAATTACTCTGCAAAAATCGTACTACGAAAATGAACTTAAACAATTTCGTGATTGCAGACGCTTAAACCTTATGCGGATCACCTAATGGGTTGTGAGCTTGTTTAAATAAAGCGGCTTCACTTAGTGATGGTACGGGTGCTTCCGTTTGGTCAGGCACCGGCGTATTCATGCCATCATTTAAAGGCTTTGGAGTTACCTTTTCTTCAGTTTTCTTCAGTTCTGCTTTTTTTTCCTGGCGCATGATTTGACTTTTTAAAAAATGAATTGATTAGTGTGTGTAGCGATTATTCGGAAGATTCAACAATACCGGAATTAGTCGGGAATGGTGAACCAGAAAGTGGTTCCTTTCCCTAATTCACTTTCTACGCCCATCTCGCCCCCATGTAATCTGATAATTTCAGTAGAAATATATAAACCAAGTCCTAAGCCCGATGCACGATTATTATCCTTCGCCAATCTAAAGTAGCGCTCAAAAAGCTTGCCTATATGTCCAGGTTCGATACCTTTACCCTTATCGCTAACTGATATTCTGGTAGTCCCTTTAATAGGTTGAGCGTCAATTATAATTTCTAAAGATTCAGATGCATACTTGACTGCGTTATTGACCAAATTGACCAGCACCTGGTCGATTTTGTCCCGGTCTGCAAATATGCTGTAAGAATCACTTCCCTGATAATTGATATGGTATTTACCCTCTAAACGAATGTGGCTGCAACATTCGTCAACCAACTCTTTTAAAATAAAAGTTGTTTTTTTCAGGGAAAGTTGACCTTGCTCTATCTTTGTAGAACTTAATAGATCACTTACTAAAAAACTGAGTTTAATGACGTGTTTTTCTGCATTTTCAGTCAGTTTAATCAAACGATCAGTTACAGACGTTTCCGTCTTTAACATCCGGCTCATCAACTGGAGGTTCGCTTTCAAACTGGTGATAGGCGTTTTGAGTTCATGGCTTGCTACACTAATAAATTCTTCTTTATGAATTTTTAATTGATGTTGTTCAGATACATCATCAATGATCGTGTAGCCTAATGATCCTGATTCATCCGGAAATAAAATGGAAGTTACCTGGCACCAGATCATGGTGCCATCTTTTTTAATAAGACGCGTTTCCAAACTAAAAAAAGGGACTTGTTTTTGCCAAAGTTGCACCTGGAGGGATCTCCAATGCTGATGATCCGCCGACGGGGAATAATCCAGTATCCGCGTGCCGATAATTTCCTCCTTGGTGTCATATCCCAGCAACGTGACTAAAGCCATATTGACTTGAAGAATCTTTAAGTCCGGCGAGATTACCTTATTTGCCAATCTCGAATATTCAAAAATGGTCCGAAATCTATTCTGGCGATCTTTTTCGTTAAGCCGTTGGGTTTCCACCTTTAATGCCGCGTTCTCTTTCTTTAACGATTCGATAGTTTCCATCAGTATGAGAACTGTCCTTGAATTCTATCAATTGTAATATTAGCAGAAGGGGATGATCGCTCGCTTATAGAAGCTTAAAAAGTCCGTATTGTTTTAATTAGTTTAGGCAACGAAGTAGCCATTAGTAGACTAACCGGGGGTTCAATTTTTAAATGTGTTAAATAGTTATTACCTTTGCAACAAGGATAAGACCCAATTTTTAGGTCTTATCTCCGAACAAGAGGTAAAATGGCAGCCAGTGTTTACATATCGAAGAATTTAACAGAAATTCAGATAGCATTTCTGAAGTTGCTGGATGAATATGAAATTCAGCTATTCAGGTTTGACGAAATTGAAAAGCAAATTGAGAAACAATTTGATAACCTGAATGAAGTGCTTGAAAATCTCGTTCACAAAGGGTTGCTGGCCAGGATTGAGCGCGGTAAGTTTTGCCGCCCGAATTTTACTGATGAAAACGTGATCGGGACATTTGTAGTAGCGAATAGCGCTGTCGCCTATTGGTCGGCATTAAATCAACACGGATTAACTGAACAGTTTTCCAATACCGTCTTTATACAGACGACCCAGGAAAAGGAGGACAAAGTTATTTTTGGCACCTCCTATAAGTTCGTGAAGATCATTCACACCAAGCGTATTGGAATTATGTGGAACGGACAAGGAAATTTTAAGTATCCCATAACCGATATAGAAAAGACGGTCATTGATTGTTTTGACCAGCCACAGCACTCTGGCGGATATGCTGAACTTTTACGGGCATTCGTACAAGCTGATTTAAAGGCCGACAAAATGATCGCCTATTGCAGCGCAGCGGCAAACATTGCGGTAACAAAGCGTATCGGCTTTCTGGCTGAATTTTTTGAAAAGAAGTCACTTAGTGCATTCGTGGATTATGCCCAAACGCAGGTCAATGAAAAGTACAGCCTGATTGATCCTTTAGGTAGCGAAACAGGCGACTTTGTATCAGCCTGGAGATTGAGATTAAATATCAGCAGAGAACAATTGGAGGGCATCGCCCAAAAGGAATATTAGTGTGATACTAAAAAGAGAAATAGATAATAAAGCTAAAGAACACCTGGTTTCCAGGAGTACCATTGATAAGGATTGGGTATTAGGGCATTTTATAGATGCCATTTTTTCCATACATCGGTGCAGAAACAGTATCGTGTTTAAAGGCGGAACCTGTTTGAGAAAGTGTTACATCAATGATTACCGGTTTTCTGAGGATCTTGATTTTACAGTAAACAGTCCTGATTTTATACTGGATAAGGCATTACTGACGGAGATCACAACATTAGTTACCGAACGGACGGAATTACCCCTACATATCGAACAGCTCACCCAACTACGCCATAAGAACACCCCCACGGGCTATGCGGCAATTGTCAAGTTTTGGGGAGCGGATCATTCTAAAGATCAGGCCGTACCGCCACCGGAACGATGGACGACCAGCATTAAAATCGAGATGATACAATATGAAAAATTACTGTTCCCGGTAAAAGAGCGGCCTGTTACACATAGCTATTCAGACAAGCTAACCAATGCAACCGATGGGATACCTTGTTACAACTTACAAGAAGTCATGGCTGAAAAGTTGCGGGCGTTGATACAGCGATCCTATACCGCGCCCAGGGATTATTATGATATATGGTACTTGTCCCGTAATATGCCAGATTGGGACTGGCCGGTTGTTGTTAACGCCTTTCATGAAAAAATGAAATTTAAAAACCTTGAATTTACAGGGGTGGAACAGTTGATCAATGACGAAATTGACCGTAAGATTAAAGCCGCCTGGGCAAATAGTTTGGGGCACCAAATTAATCCTGCTATACTTCCGCCCTATGGGCTTGTAAAGAAGGATTTAATGGAATTGTTTAATAAAATATTTTAATCAAATTCCAGGAAACGCTTATTAAACTTTAGCATTATTACATTGATATCGCCTGCCCATTTGATTCACTATTATTTGCATAATTCTCTTCCGGTTTGACAACAATTCCACTGTTTAATTAGAATTAAGCAGCAAATTCGTATATTTGAATAGTCAATTAATAGGCACATAACTAAGCACCTAAGGATTGACTTTCCTTATAAGTTATTGATAATAAGTTATTTACAAAGATAGGTTCGAGCCCAGGTGGGCGCACCCAAGTGGGCAAGACTGATTCTTCAGTTCTTGCCCTTCTTTTTTTACCACTTAACGTGCTGGAAATCAAGTATGTAAGTTTAATCATTTCGTTAACTCTTATGGTTCGATGTTTCTGTCCGTCAAAATGCAGCTTTTCAGGATACATCGAACCAATAATAGCCCTTTTACCTTCATTATCAGCATTTTGATATAATTTACCGATATTGGAAATAACATCAACTGCCTTTATTACGTATTCACCAATGTTTATTGGCTTAACTGCAACGTCAGTAATTCTCGCTTCCAGTTTTTCCAAATTTACTTCCGTTTCCTTTTTGATCAAGGCATAATCTTCCGGTTCAATTTTCGAAGTGAGCATAAATTCACGCGCCTTACGCAACCTTTCGTTCTGTTCATCAATCTGTTTAAGAACGGTCTTTCTGTCGTCTTTACTTTCATTAGCATCGTTGTTATAAACGTCCAGCAATACGCTCGCGCAGAGTTTTTTCATGGCTGCGTCAAGACTGTATTTGTTTAGTTCAGCGATAAAAGCATCATTAACAACGTCTGCTTTATAACGGCAACCACATTGGGTAGAACAGTGATAGTAATAATAGTAACTATTTCTTCCTTTGGATGCGCTGCCAGTCAATATTCTTGAACACCGCGAGCACTCTAAAAACCCACGTAATGGCAGTTCATCAATCGACAATATCTTAGTGCCTTGCTTTCTTTTCCGACCATCCAAGGCATCCTGTACCTCGTTAAATAAATGTTCAGATATAAGTGGCTCATGTTGGCCCTGAACTAAATAAGTTTCCTCATTTTTATATTTGGGAATCGTGATTTTACCATAATAAACAGGGTTACGGATAGCGATCAAAAAATTATTTTTGCCGCATTTTAAACCCTTTTGCCGGGCGACTTTCCAAATTTGTTCAGTTGAAAATTCCGAGGTTGACAAATTTTGAAAGCACCATTTTAATATGGTACTGTCCGGCTCTCTCGGAGCAATGTATTTTCGACCGTTTTCAGCCGTTTTATTGATGTATCCTACCGGGGCAGATGCCATCCAACGGCCCTCTTTCCTCGCACGGCGCATTCCATGAAATACATTAAGTGCCCTGCGATCATTTTCAACTTCCGGTGCTGCTAAATAGATAGCCAACATCATTTTATTTTCGGGGATACTTAAATCCAAAGGCTGTTCGATGGCCTGCGGCTCAACGCCTAAATGATTTAAGATATTCATCATCTGGTAAGCATCCCCGGCGTTCCTACTAAACCTGTCCCATTTAGTAAATAAAATCAAGTCAACGTTACGCCCTTTAGTTTTTTTAAGATTGCTTAGCATGCTTTGCCACTCCGGGCGTATAAAGGTCTTAGCGGAATGATCCTCAAAAATGGTGTTACGAATACTGATTTTATTAATCTCGCAATACTTGCGTAATACTTCTTCTTGTCCTCGTTGAGAGTAACCTTTATCTGCCTGCTCCTCAGTGCTTACCCTTATATATAAATCTGCTATTTTCATACCTTAACGTTCTGATTTACAACTAATTTAGCAAAAAAATACATCAATTCCAATATTTTTTCAGCTTCGTCTTCACTTACTTCTACACCGTTTTTCTTCAATATTTCCTTTGCTCTTTGGGGAGTTATGTTTCGCTTCCGTCCTGAATTGTTGTCCATGCCGCTGAGTTTAAGCGGCAAAATCGCATCACTGGACGGCCTTACTTGACAAGCTTTTCGGTAGTACCGATTAATAAACTTTGGTTACGGCTCTTAAACATAGGTAGTCATTGCTCCGCTTATACAACCGGCAGCGCTAAGGCACGAAATTGTCAAGGGTGGCGCATACCAGCCCCAAAAAACAAACGCCATTTACACGCCCTTGACGGTTTCGGGACTGGGCTAACTTTGTGGGAGCGGTGAAATGCAACGATAGGCAATCAGAGTCCCTTTCTTTATTCGTTTAACTTATAAATTACAAGCTGTGGTTATTGGGTTTGTCACTATAACTTGCACAATAAGGTTTTTAACTGTTATTCTTTTCAGTCAGCTTTCGGTTTTTGCAGGTGTAACGAGGTACGAGTTACTCCTGCTTTCGCAGCGAGGCTGGCGGCGAATGAATATAGCGTGCATGCGCGTGATGTAATGAGCCGCTTGCCGCAGCTGCATTACTCCAAAGAATAATTTACAAGCTACTTATCAGCAAATGGTGCTCATAAACCTTTTCAGCTACATTCAATAGCTGTTTTACTGTTCCTAATAACGCTCTTACATTACCCCGGTTGGCTTCGTACGCATCCTTATACTTGACATTCACGTAGGCATGTTTCAGTTCGTTGAACAGCGTTAAATTTCCCGGTTCATTCAGCTTAAATACGATAGCAAGATCAGCGGTAAACATTTCGGTAATTGTCAATAATCTTGACAGGTTATGGTTATTGATATCATAGTTCAGTACGGCCCGTACTAAAGCCACCAAAATACACTCCGAACATTGATGCAGACAGAAAAGGGCAGCGTTATCTGCTCCTTGCTCTAAATGATATTTTGCACCGCTGTAAAAGTCTAATCCCAACCGGTGCCAGTGTTGCCATTGAGATGATGTTGTGTTATGTTGGATGGCAGATAAAGGTATAGCGGAAGGTAATAACAGTTCCCCTGAAAGATAAACAGCCGGACAACCTAAAGCAGTATTAAAAAACAGGTTGCCCCGCTTTAATCCCGTAAAAAGGGCAGATGCATGATGTACTAATGCCACTACGTTTGCTGATTCCTTGCAACTATCTTCAATCATACCAGCGAGGCTTTGCGCTAAACGCTGTTCCTCGTTAGCGGTAAGTACAAGCAGGTATATTTTATCTTTGGATGCAGTGCCCAAAAAGATCACTGCTTGGACAGAGCCAATTTTATGAATAATGATAGAAACAAGCTTGCTGATCATTACGGCTTGCTTATCTGACATATGACTATTCAGCTTGTATAATTGAACAGCATAAACCTCCCGTTCGGCTTGGGAGAGATTAGCGGATAACGAAAACGGCACCCTGCCCATAGGAGCATCGCATTTCAATGATGGCTTCACTGACAACCGCTGAAAAATAAACCATGCTGCATCAAATAGCTTTTGCAGGTTCTCATGCACCGTCAGCAGGTCTAAGGGCTCTATAAACTCACGGGCAGGCTGTAAGGATAATCCATGCTCCAGCCAGTCGTAAAGCGTCGCTCGGTATTGAGGCAAGTTATACTGATTGAAAAAATCATCTAATAGCAAATACGGGTTAAGCTGTTGTTCTTTGTTCAGTGATACCGGGTAATAGCTCCATTCCCTTTGCTCAAAAGAAAGGTCATTTGCCGATACCGTAACATTAAGTTTGTACGGCATATCTTTAATAAGATGCGCCGCTTCAACCAGGCAAAGCGTAAGCTTATGGAAGTAAAGCAGTCCCGAAGGGCTGCCTTTCTCATCGCGGTAAAAGTCCGGCTTCGATATAGTGAAACACCAATTCTGTAACGTTTCCAAATGGCTCGGCAAGCTGTCGTGATCAAAAAATGTAGTGACAACGCTAAGCGGATTTTTAACCTGCTCGGGTCGCAGGTTAAGCGTGTGGAAATCCCAGGGTTTAAATTCTTCAGCCTGCATAATATATAGTTTTTACCTGTCGGCATTGGCAGGCATTCAAAATAAGTACACAATGCAGCCGTACCGAACCATAGCAAATTGTATTTTACAATGGCACGGTTGTTTGTTACATTTACATTTTAAAATACATTTGACTTATGGCAGAAGGAACTATTCATATTGGCAGAAAGATTAGTAAAATCCGCGAATTGCGCGGCATGAAGCAGGAAGCACTTGCTGCTGAATTGGGTATAAGCCAACAAGCGATTTCCAAAATCGAGCAGAGTGCCGAGGTAGAGGATAGCGCATTAGAAAAAATAGCCAGTGTGTTAGGGGTTACGGCAGAAGCAATAAAAAGCTTTAGTGAAGATGCAATGGTAAATTACTTTAATACTTTTCATGATAGTACTATTAGTGATTCATCATTCAATAATTATCACTGCACTTTCAATCCAATCGACAAAATTGTAGAGTTATACAATGAAAAGGTAATATTACTTGAACGGCTTTTGGCCAGCGAACGCGAAAAGATTGAATTATTGAAAAATAAGTAATTCACCCCTTTCGAATAGTTTATTATGTGTGGGAACACCTGTTTGGGTGTTCCTTTTTTTATGGCAAAATAAAGCCTCCTTACACTTGCTGCTTGGAGGCTTCAACCTAAACCTTATCACAATCGGGCAAAGAATCGCCCTTTTCGATGGGGCAAATCTAATAGATTTTTTTGCATTACGGATTGCAGCGGCATCCTTCGCAGAAGATACAGCGTAAAGCCGGAGCCGCAGGCAATGCCACAATGCAGCTATTACTTACTACCTGCTTCTTTTTCGCCTACGGTATTTAGCATCATCCTCATCGTCGCTTATTTGAATACCACTATTATCGCCAAACCAACTGTCGCGATGGTCAGCGGTATTATCAGCCAATAGATTAACATCCTGATCTGTTTCCAGTGGTCTTTCTCCATTACTTCCATTTTCGTTTTCAACTGGAGGGTGTTCTGATACACCTGCTTCAGCGTATGGAGAAACCAGGCCAGTTCCTGGTCCGGGTTGTTCTTTGGCGGCGGTGTATGTTCCTGCGGAGGTTTGCTCGCCGTATTTTTTTGTTGTCCGGCTGTTTGCCTCGCTAATTGCTGCGCTGTCTCTAACTTGTTCATAGTTGATCATTTTAATGAGTTCCGCCCATTTATACCTATTGCCTAAAGCCTGGCCTTTCGCTTTGAAACCGTTGTGAAAATAACTGATGCCCGATACCCTGCCCGTAGTAGCCTGGTTAAAAAGAAAGTTGATTCCCATATCCTCGCCCACACTAATCATACCCCGTAAGGTTAAGCCCGGACGGTTTAATAAACTGTTCATCAATTCCTGTAACACCATTCGTTCAGATGCCTTCCCGGTTCTTGTGATCATTTCTATCTCATCCTTTGTCGGGGCCTTCCGTGGGACGTTACTGCTCGATTCAACAGATAATAAGTTGTATTGCTTTTCCAGTTTGCGGATAACCGCTTCACTTTTCTTGTAATTGTTACTGTCCGACACCACACTGCCATCAAAACCGATCCGGTTAACCAATAAGTGTATATGCGGATGATCCGCATCGTAATGGCGAAAGATCATATATTGGTTATTCGTAAAGCCCTGCGCCTTTAAATAATCGCCAGCAATGTTTACCAACGTTTTATTATCCAAATTTTCGTCTTTAGGAAAGTTGAGGCTGGTGTGATACACATACCTGTTGAGGTTGGGCTTAAGACTCTTAAGCAGTTCTACTTCTTTTCTGACTTGTAAAGGGTCAAGTGAGGTAAAATTGGTTTCCAATACCTCTGCTCTTGATAACCTATCAGGATGAGCCATTTTCTTTACGTTGTAGCTAAAGGCACCCATAAAGCTTTTACCTATTTTCTGAATCGCGATCATGGAGTAAAACCTTAATGATGAGGTGTTGCTGTTCCTGCAACTGTAATAAGATCTTCCTGATCTCAAAGGGCAGCTTTCCGGCGTTGACTTGTTTGGCTATTTGGTTTACATTTACGCCAATCTTCTTCAGTTCAAGATAAACGCCTAAGTCAATACGCGCAATCTTTGCTTCGGGAAAGCGTCCTGTCAGTAGCTTTGCACGTAACAGCTTGTAAACCTCAACCCCGGAAACTTCAGCGGCAGCCATAAACTTCTGCTGCTCTTTCTCGTTGAGCCTGATCACGTACCTGTAAATTCTTTTTTGTTCCTGAACAATCTTCGGCCTTGCCATATCTAAATATTTAGGCAGCAAATTTCCGGTCGGAAAAAACAGGTATTTCACAAGCTTTTCGGTAGTACCGAAAAATAAATTTTGAGTGCCTGTAAATAAGTATAGAAAAATATCCAATCAGGAGATAAAATTCATCCCAACCGATACATTGTTATATGCAGAACGAAGTGAAAGCTTATACAGCCTTGCAAAGCAAGCAAGCGTTTGAAGGCACTTCAAACATGGCTTGCTTCGCTTCGGCGCGTGAAGACTATCTTAGTTTTTGTATTAAGAAAACACTACATTTAATTCGGCCTCAAATAGGTACTTTTATCCTCTCATTTTATGGATCGTATACAAGGAATTGGTTGATTACTTTTTTGATACGCCAATTGAGTTTAATTTTGTTCTTGTTAAATATAAAGAAAGGCTTGACCATAGTGATTTTAATATGGGGCCACATGATAATTATTACTATAGAATCATTTTCCATTTATTGCACCCTATGCAAGCCGTCAACTGGCAAACATAAATTGAACGATTAAAACCTACTTTTCTAAAAATCCGAATATTCGGTTGGTCTCAAAAACGTAATATCAGCTTTTGATATGGTGTGCTGATATTCAGGTAACGAAGAAAGTTGTTTCCAATCTGCGCCATCTCCAAACTGTTTCCAATGTTCATCTCGGTCGGCTTTATTATTAAAAGTCGTCATGTACATTAAATTGGGCATTAGGCCGCCTGCTATTACTTCTCCGTAAAAAACAGGGTTAAAATTAAGCTTTGTGAAAATATCTACTTCCTTACCGGCGTTAAACATCTTTACTTTTTGGCGATATAAATAATCTGTAGCGCTTTCGTAGCTACGCAGTTCATAAACTCTTTCAGTAAGTGGGGATGTAAGCAATGGTGTTGAAAATTGGGGTCTGTCTGTAAATGCCTTTAATAAAATAGTTTCTATGCGCTCGTATGGGGCCTCATTATAAGCTGCATTTAGGTAAGTTGCACCATCACTTTTAAGTTGGCCATCATTAAACAATTGTTCATCTATTTTTGAGAAAGCTTCAATTGAAGCAGACGGTATGAAAACATATATCCGCTTATCTGAGGTTGTATCATTATCTAATGCTTTAAAAACACCGACTTTACTTATACCAATTCTATGTAAAGCCGGTAAGTAAGCAGTTTTTAAATATTGTTCAGTTTTATTGATCTGATCCTGGGTTTTTAAATGATATACTTTGATCTCATAATAGTACCTTGTTTTTTTAAACCGGGTTTCCGCTTTTATATTCAGACAACAA
Source organism: Mucilaginibacter sp. 5C4 (assembly GCF_034345625.1). Taxonomy (NCBI): domain Bacteria; kingdom Pseudomonadati; phylum Bacteroidota; class Sphingobacteriia; order Sphingobacteriales; family Sphingobacteriaceae; genus Mucilaginibacter; species Mucilaginibacter sp. 5C4. The sequence continues at coordinate 1,881,314 of NZ_CP133775.1, forward strand.
AATGATAGTGTCGCTAATACAGCTAAAGTGATTAGAGTAGTTTTATTGGTTCGCATCTTTATAATGTGTTAAGGTTACAAATTAAAACAATTTACCTAAGTAAATCGAGTCTAAAAGAGATGGAACTTTTAAAAATTACAGTTAAAAATGCTGTGCTTTTTTATTTAGCTTCACATACAAAACTTTTGATATAGAACGATTTGCTTGATCAAAACCGGTCAACGGTAACTTTCAATCTGTTTTTAATCGATTATAAATCGGTATATTTCCAGCTCAAAACAATATTAAAAATATAAACGATAAAAAATTATGGCAGGAAAATTAATCGGCAAAGTGGCTATTATTACCGGTGCAAGTGCCGTTATTGGTAAAGCAAGTGCATTGGCTTTAGCTGCAGAAGGTGCTACCATCATCCTTACCGCCCGACGGGCCGAAAGACTTGAGCAATTGAACTATTGCTTTTTTTCTGAAAAAAAGACTGTTATTTAGGTTTTAGCTTATTCAAATTTTAGACCCATTAGAAAAAAAATATCAACAAACCATTCAAGCATAAAGGGATATCCATTAAGTTTTATAAGGACATATTTATTTAAGAGACCGTAAGTACTTGGCCAACTTGGATCATATTAAAAATTAAGTACCTTGGTGAGTTAAATCAAAACGGCTTAAGCTTTAGCGAACTGCTGGCCCTGGACGACCGTAAAGTCGATGAGATCGTAGGGCTGGCCAAACCCCAGGCGGAGGAAACTGATCCGCGCAAACTTCACTTTAACAGCTTGATCGGACTTCATACGCATGAACTGGCCAAAGAAGGGCAAACGATAATTGGCGCTATTATTATTTTATAATTGGGAGGGATTACAACCTGGATGACGGTGCATTAGCGGAAAACAACATTGTGCAGACCTGTCTTAATAATTTCACCAAATACCAACCCATCTATGAATTAATCCGGGATAAATCATTTGGTTAAACAGAAGCCATTGTGTTACTTTTTTAAAATTATTTGTAACAAAATTCATATTAATTCCGTTACCTTTACTTACAATAAGTAACAATGATTTCTGCACACGGACAAATAGAACAAGTCATTAGGCGTCGCCGGAAAGGAGATTTGATATTTCCGACCGATTTCCGCGGCTTAGGTACAGAGGGTGCTATAAAAATGTCTTTAACCAGGCTAAATAAGGAAGGTGTCATTGAGCGGTTGGGGCATGGCATCTACCTGATGCCAAAAACTGACTCTGTTTTGGGTAAAATAGCGCCTGCGCCGGAAGATATAGCATATGCTATTGCTAAAAAGGAAAAGATACAGATTAAACCGGCTGGCGCGTATGCACTGCATAAGTTGGGCTTAACCACGCAGGGGCCAACAAAATTAGTTTATTTAACCAGCGGGACGGCCAAAGAAATTAAGATAGGAAAAACGCTGATCAAGTTTAAAGCTACCACACCGAAAAAGCTGGCAATGAAAGGCCAATACAGCAGCTTAATTGTGCAAGTCCTCGAAGAATTGGGCACGAAGAATATTGACAGCAAAACAGAAATGAGAATAAAAGAATTGCTATTAAAAGAAGACCCAAAGGTGTTAAAAGAAGATCTACAGCTTGCACCTGCTAAAATATATGACTACTTAATCAAATTGATATAAGCTATGATAGGTTGGTTAAAATTAACGGACGCATAAAGGAAAACAAGTATTGACCAAGCAGCACTTGCCAGTGGTATAGGAACAAAAGCCATTGAAAAAGACTGGTGGGTAACACTAACAACGCCTGCCAAAGGTTTGTCGGCCTTTTGATAAGTGTGTTATTTATCCGAGTTCTTAATGCTTTGTCCTCTTGGATAATTAAATTTAATTTCCTGCCAATTACCCGTGCCCCAACTAAGGGTAGATAATCTCTATCCTCAGTATTGTAGATTTCCATAATATCGAAATGGTCATCACAAACGCTATCTTGGTTAATCTCAAAAAAATAGCGGAGTATATGGTCAATATCTGTAATGTCTTTTGTCCTTGATGGTTTGTCCCCATAAGCCAAGCTTTAGCAATACTAACCCCTCCAGACTACAAATTTTCAGGCTTCCGGCCTTACCAAGATCAATTTCTTCGGCAAATGGGTATGCTTCTTTAAAGCCTGGCATGTTGATGGTGAATAATTTCGGATCATATAATTTGATCTCTCTTTTATCATTCTCAATATCACCGAAGGGTAACATATCAAGTTCTATGCACCATCTGCAAGCGTAATCAATTTATAAACTGGCCGACTTGAAAAATATAAAACTTAAACCCAATTGATTAGCCTACCTTAGCCCTTGCTTTTTTCCATGAATAAGACATGATCCTGATCGTTGACGATAAACCCGAGAATTTAATCGCCTTAAGCAAAACACTTGATAACCGGGGCTTCCAAACAGATACAGCGCTTTCCGGCGAAGAAGCTTTAAGGAAGGTATTGAAGAATATTTATGAACTTATTATTCTGGATGTGCAGATGCCGGGAATGGATGGCTTTGAGGTAGCCGAAGCGATTAGTGGCTATAGCAAAACGGCAGATATACCGATCATTTTTTTATCTGCTGTCAATGTAAGCAAGAAGTTTATCATCAAGGGTTATGCCTCGGGCGGCCGGGATTACCTGGTCAAACCCTTTGATACGGATATCCTGGTCTTAAAGATCCGGACTTTTATCTTACTAAATCAGGTCCAGCAATCATTGCAGACAGAGATCGAGCGGAGCAAGCTGGCAGAGAGCAAGAAGGACGAATTTATCAGTATTGCCAGCCATGAGTTGAAAACGCCGCTAACCTCCGTTAAAGGCTATCTGCAACTGGCGGAAATCTCCCTGAAAAAACAGCGGATCGATCAAGCACAAATGTTCCTGGAACGCTCATCTAAACAGGTGGATAAATTAAATAACCTGGTGGCTGACCTGCTCGACACCACCAAGATCGAATCGGGTAAATTAAACTTCAATTACCAGTATTTTGAGGTAGCACCCTTCCTTGAAAACGCTATTGATAATATCTACCAGTCTTATCCCAACAAGAAAATACAAACTTGTGGGCCGGATTTATCGGGTCTTCGCATATACGGTGATGAGAACCGTTTAGAGCAGGTGCTCCTTAATTACCTGAGCAACGCGATAAAATATGCCCCCCAAAGTGATGAGGTAACGTTGGAAGTTCTGCTGTTACCGGAAAAGCAATTACAAATCAGCGTGACTGATCACGGGATTGGTATTTCCGCTGACAGGAAGCTGCATCTTTTTGAGAAATTTTACCGCGTGGAAGAAACTTCCAACCGTTTCCAAGGCCTCGGTATAGGACTTTTTATCTGTGCAGAGATCATTAAACGCCATCAGGGTACCTATGGCGTGGAAAGCGAAACCGACAAAGGTTCCACCTTTTATTTCTGTATCCCTTTAACGCCCATAATTGCCGAACTGAATTAACCATCAACCTGATAGCCATCGCCCCATGAGAACAACTTTGAGCCGTAACCTACAAATTGGCTTTGGCTTTTCCCTGCTTTTGCTGATCATCAGCTCCATAGCTTCCTATGTCAGTATCCAGAATCTGCTGGAAAGCTCCCACCTGGCAGATCATAGCAGCCAGGTGGTATCCAATCTGGAAAATATCATATCTACTATGAAAGACGCGGAGACCGGCCAGCGTGGATATTTGATTACAGGTCAGGAGGTGTTTTTAGAACCCTACACTGGCTCGCGTGGCAGTGCCATGAACATGGTGGATAAAGTCCAGAATATGACGCGCGATAATGCCAGGCAGCAAGTTAACCTCGCCCGGATTAAGGAAAAGATTCTTAAAAGACTAGATATCTTACAGCGGTTAATAGATAAAAAGAAGGCCGGAAAGGTCATTACTATTGACGATATGCAGCCCGGAAAACTGGTTATGGATGACTTACGAAAAGCGGTTAACCGGGCAGAAACCGAGGAGGAAGGCTTACTGACTGTAAGGACCGCAACGTTAAATAAATTCAGCACATTTACTCCGCTGATCATTGTGTTCGCCGCGATATTGGCAATTGCCGTTTCCATATTTTCCTATTTTAAAGTTACTGGTGATGTGACGGCAAGAGCACGTTTACAGCAAGAACTTGAAGATAAGGACGCAGAGACCACAAGGCGTATTGAGATCATTCAGCATATCACCGATCAGATCTCCGACGGCGACTACCGCGTGCGGGTGGACGTCCATGAGAAAGATGGTCTCGGCAGCATTGCCCAGGCACTGAATAAAATGGCTGAATCACTGGAGGAATCTTTTAACCGCTTATCGGATAATGAATGGATGCAAACCGGCACTGCCAGTTTAAACGACCAGATGATCGGCGAAAAAGAGCTGTCAGTGTTATCGGGGGATATCCTAGGCTTTGTGGTAGCCTTTACCGCAAGCCAGGTAGGTGCACTTTATGTGCTGGATAATAATGCCCTGTGGCTGCAAAGTGGTTTTGCCTTACACGGTGCACAGGAAAAGATCGCTATGGGAGAAGGTCTGGTCGGTCAGTCTGCATTAACCAACCAGGAAATATGGCTGAAGGGGATTAATGACAATGACATTACGGTAAGTCACGCAACCGGCAATATTCGGCCGCAGCACATCCTGGTCGTGCCGGTGCGCTACGAAAACCAGGTTAAAGGTATTATTGAACTTGCATCCATCCACCCTTACCCGGAGAGCATGCTGGCGTTCCTGAAAAATGTTTCGGAAAATATTGGCATCACTTTGAACAGCGCCCAAAACCACAAACGCCTGCAGGAACTACTGGAAGAAACTCAGGCACAGTCTGAAGAGTTGCAGGCACAGCACAATGACTTGGAGAACCTGAATACGGAACTGGAAGCGCATACCCAAAAACTGCAAACCTCGGATGAAGAGCTCCGGGTACAGCAGGAAGAACTACAGCAGACTAATCTGGAACTCGAAGAAAGAAACCGGATAATCAATAAGCGTAATCAGGAAATTCAGCATACAGCCGAAAAGCTGGAGCAAAGCACCCGGTATAAATCCGAGTTTATGGCTAATATGTCGCATGAACTGCGCACACCCTTAAACTCGATCCTGTTGCTTTCGCGTTATTTATTTGAAAACAGCGATCAGAACCTCAACCCTGAACAGGTAGAATCTGCCGGAGTCATCCTGAGTTCTGGTAACGGATTGCTTGACCTGATCGATGAATTGCTCGACCTGTCCAAAATAGAGGCAGGCAAAATGGAACTCGAATACCAGCAAATATCTATTGACGAGTTACTGAATAACCTGCGAACCCTTTTTGCGCCGGTAGCTAAAAAAAAGAAACTGGATTTACAAATCGAAAATCAGCTTACCGGGATCATGCAAGTAGAGACTGACCTGATGCGGCTGGAACAGATACTGAAAAACTTGCTTTCCAATGCGCTAAAATTTACCAGTGAAGGCTGGGTAAAATTGGAAATCCGCCAACCGGCAGATGCCGCCGATGTGCTGGAGTTTGCGGTTTCGGATACTGGGATCGGTATAGCCAAAGAAAAACTTGGCCTGGTATTCGATGCCTTCCAGCAGGCAGACGGCTCCACCAAGCGGAAGTTTGGGGGAACGGGTCTCGGGCTCTCGATCAGCCGGGAACTGGCCCGCTTGCTGGGTGGAGAAATAACCCTGACCAGTGAACCGGGTGAGGGCAGTGAATTTGTGCTTACGCTACCACTTGACAGCAAGGCCCGCCTGCCGACAATACAGGCACCATCACGGCAACAGGAAAATGAATTTGCAGAACCAGCTTCACAAAACAAAGTACCAGGCAAATATGTAGTTCCACATATTCCAGAGGACATCGCAGACGACCGGCATAACCTGCAAAGCGGCGATAAAATAACTTTGATTATTGAAGATGATACGGCATTTGCCAAAGCCTTGCTGGGCTTTACGCGCAAAAGGGGATATAAAGGCATTGTGACCGTTCGTGGTGATCATGGCATCACGCTGGCGCAGCAATATCAGCCGGTGGCTATTTTACTAGATATCCAGTTACCTGTTAAGGATGGCTGGGAAGTTATGGAAGAACTGAAAGGTAATAGTGCCACCAGGCACATTCCTGTGCATATCATGTCCTCAGTGGAAGCCAGACGGGAAAGCCGGATGAAGGGCGCGGTCGATTTTATCAACAAGCCGATTGCCATGGAACATATGAAGCAGATGTTCCAGAAACTGGAAGAGGTATGGAACAAAAATTCAAAAAAGGTGCTGATCGTTGAAGAAAATGCCCGTCATGCTCAGGCGCTGGCCTATTTCCTGGAAACTTTCAATGTGTCTTCAGTGGTAGCCCAAAGTATTGACGAGAGTGTGGATGCCTTGAAAAAGAAGGAAGTGGATTGCGTAATCATGGACATGGGCATCCCTGATAAAAATGCCTACGCAACGCTGGACACGATTAAACAGAACCCCGGCCTGGAAGACCTGCCAATTATTGTTTTTACCGGCAAGCATTTATCAACAGGGGAGGAAAGCCGTATCCGCCGATACGCCGATACTATCGTGGTAAAAACCGCCCACTCTTACCAACGCATCCTCGATGAAGTCACGCTATTCCTGCACCTTATTGAAGATCAAAAGCAAAACAACGGTAACGGCAGGCGGATGAAATCCGGGCTAACTAATGATGTACTAAAGAATAAAACGGTATTGATCGCGGACGATGATGTACGCAACATCTTTTCCATGACCAAATCACTGGAAAAGCACGGCATGCGGGTGATTTCCGCTACTGACGGCAAGGAAGCACTGGAACAACTGGAACTGCACCCTGAAATTGCTATTGTGCTGATGGATATGATGATGCCAGAAATGGATGGTTATGAAAGCACTGCGCGGATACGGCGACATCCCCGATTTAAGGATTTGCCGATTATTGCCGAAACGGCTAAGGCGATGCTTGGTGACCGGGAGAAGTGTATTGCAGCCGGGGCCTCTGATTATATTTCTAAACCGGTTGATATTGATCAGCTGACTTCCCTGTTACAGGTATGGTTATTTAACAAAAAATAATTGGCGAAAGTGGTGGAAAATAAAACAGTACCCATTCTGATCATAGACGACGACAGCCGGAACATTTTTGCGCTGAGCCTGGTCTTGCGGACCAAAGGTTACGCTTGCCTTTCAGCTACGGAAGTAAAAACCGGTATAAACTTGTTACGAGAGAATCCGGACATCGGCATCGTGCTTCTGGATATGATGATGCCTGATCGGGACGGCTATGAGACGGTAGCCGACATCCGGAAAGTTCAGGGCAGGTCGGCCTTGCCCATTGTTGCCGTTACGGCGCAGGCCATGCGCGGTGACCGGGAAAAATGTCTTGCGGCGGGAGCCAATGCTTATGTTTCCAAGCCGATAAATGTGGAGATGCTGCTGGACCTATTAAAACAATATTTATAACGTCATGGAAGCAGCGGTTAGTGACCAGCAGATCAACTTATTGTTAACCGACCTGTTGTATGTTTACGGCTATGATTTTACAGCGTATGCCAAAGCGTCCCTAAAGCGCCGGATCAACCGCCTATATACACTGGACCACTTTCCGAGTTTTGCGGAATTCCGTTACAGGATCCGTTCTGATGAAAATTACTTTAACCGTTTTATTGAACAGCTGACCGTAAACGTGACCGAAATGTTCCGGGACCCGCTTTTTTACCAGGCCCTTAAAACACAGATATTTCCGGTACTGGCTACCTACCCCTTTATACGCATCTGGCATGCGGGCTGTTCTACGGGTGAGGAGGTGTATTCCACAGCCATTTTGCTGAAAGAGGCTAACTTATTACACAAATCGATCTTATACGCCACTGACATCAATGCCGAAGTGGTAAAAAAAGCCGCAGCCGGTATTTTTCCAATCCACCAAATGCAGCAGAATTCGGAAAATTATCAACTGGCGGGTGGAAGAGAAGAATTCAGCCAATATTATGTAGCCGGTTACGATCATGTACTGTTTAATGAAATTCTGAAAAAGCGTATGGTTTTTTCTACGCACAACCTGGTTTCTGAAAGCTCCTTTAATCAGTTCCAGCTTATCCTTTGCCGCAATGTATTGATTTATTTTGAAAAGGATTTACAGGGCAGGGTTTTTGCTTTGTTTGATGAAAGCCTGGATAAACTGGGTTACCTAGCGCTTGGCAGCAAGGAAACGCTCAATATGTCGCCGATGGTTTCCCGGTTCAGGCAGGTGGACACCGAAAAGATATGGCGGAAAATGCAATAAGCAAGCAATGTGTGGTGATTGGTGGCTCTGCAGGGGGTCTGACTGGCATTATTTATATTTTAGAACAATTATGTCCAGATTTCCCGCTATAGATTATAGCCATTTACAGGAAGTGTTATTTGAAATACATGTACACTATATGTTATCTGAAATAGAACTTATGCCGGAATTAGGACAAACCTATTTATCAGCTGAAGGCAATGCAAAAGCAATGGATATTTTGGTGAAGATTGGAGATCGCACATACAATGTAGAAATCACCAAATATTATGATAGTTTCAAGGAAGCATTGTTGGCACTTTCCACCGAAATTATTGGAATAATTCAAAAAACAACCTTAAAAAAGAACGTAACCCTTGATGAAATTTATTCAGGTTATTTTGGGTTTAAAGTGCGGTATGAACAATATCGGTGTAAACTGATTCCAGTATTACTACTCAAAATGGTCTTGTACGGTTTTTGGTTGTCAGTTTTGGAGGGTTAAAAATCTATTAATATTACTTATTAAATCTAATAAATCTATTGTGATTTACTTGTCGTGTTGGAATGTGGGAAACTCCTTCAGTTTTCCATATTTCAACACTTTTTTCTTTTTCTGGTACTTTTTTTCTTTTTGCTAGACCTCCGTTTTTTGTTAATTAAACTGGAACTACTGCAAGTTTTTTCTTTCTTGTATTCTTCCAGTGTTTTACCAGTGGTTCAATGCTGCCGTGAGCTTCAGTCGGTGTAAGGTATCCGCAACTCATATGCGGCCGAACATTATTGTAAGCCTCTATGGCCATCTTAACAGCCAGTAATGCTTCTGAGCGGGACTTAAATATACGGCTAAGGTTGAACTCCGTTTTAAGGATGCCGTTGATGCGTTCAGCTATGGGATTTTCATAAGCCTCTCCGTTCTGAGTCATGCTGATACTGATCCTTTCCTTGTTCAGTAAACGAACATAATCAAAGCTACAGTACTGAACACCACGGTCTGAATGGTGCATTAATGAAAGATCGCCTGAACGATTCTTTATGGCCATATTCAAGGCACTTATCGTGCCCTCATTGGTAAGGTAGGGATGTAAACAATATCCCATAATCTTTTTAGAATAGGCATCCGTTATCAGACTCAGATAGTTAAAGTCGTAGCTTATACAGATATAGGTGATATCCGATACCCAGAGCTGCTCTGAACGATTGACCTCTAAATTCTTAGCCAGGTCAGGATATCTGCGGAACACATGATTAGAATTAGTGGTGCGTGCACCTCGCTTTTTGCGTGTTATCAGAAGGCCATGATTCCTTAGCAAAGTATTTAGCTTATCTCTGCCCATTGGAATTTTATTAGTCCTGAAAGGCTGATACAGGCATCTATAGAGCTTATGAAGGCCCAACCCAGGCAGCTCCCTTCTGACCTGCGCCACCAGTTCCAAAACAAACACCTCCATCTGCCCTGTGTCATGCAGATGCATTTCTTTTTGATAATAGGCCTGCCTAGATTTACCAAACATTCTGCAAAGCGGCTCAATCCCCATACGGGTGATCCGCTTCTCTTTTATCAGCTTCACGGTTTGGTACCACGCTTTTTTCGCACCGGAACCTTGAGCTCCTTCTCAGCATAATCGATCATGGAGTTAAGGCCATAGATAAGCACATTGGCTTTCTCCAGTGCTTTTTCCAACTGATCGATCCGTTGCTTAAGTGCCGCAGTGTCGCTTTTTTTCTTAGGATCCATCGGATCTAAAGTTATCGCTCCTTTTTCTAATTTCTTCTTATAAATTGTGATCCAGTTATTTAATATATGCACATTCGGTAACTGATAACTTTTTGTGACCTCTTTTACCGACTGGTTTCGGTACATCACTAACAAGACGAGCTTTTCTTTAAACTCTTCCGTGAAGCTAAACTGCTCCATCATCTTTTCTTTCATCTGGAATATAATTATTCCAAAAGTGTCAACCTATACCTGTATAAGACCTCTTTTGAAAATTCCGTATCGGCCCAATTATTCATCATGGCGACTAAAGTCAAGGAAAATAAAGATGTATCGTTTATCCAGTTTTCTAATGTAAAACCTACGCGCCAACTGCAATTCATCCGGTTCTTCACCGGCTACAACTTCGGCAACTTGTAGTTTGCTGACTACATTGCCGGAAAGGTAGGCATCTATTGTTTCCCATGCTTTTGTAGCTGGGTTCATTAAAATTTGCCGGTCCAGTTTACGGATAATGTCATATTCATCAAGCCCCGTTGCACGGCTGATATAGGAAAGGTCTACATAACCCTTGTCGTTCAGGCACCTGGCCAATGCTTCTGCCGGATCATCGGTTTGCAGGCTTTCCTGCTTAGGAAATACAGGGGTATGAAAAATATCCGCTTTGATCCAGGTTTCATTTTCCTTGCGTTCCAAAGAGGATAAAACCAAAAAACCAAAGGCGGCATCGTTCAGCATCCGCGCACGGTTATAAGTTTTATTTAGCTCCCCATATTTATTGCTGAAACTTTCATAAGCCTTGTTTAGCTGCACCCGCAGGAATGGTTGTGCCTGCAAGGTTTCCGTTTCCATACCGGATAATTCCAGATAACTATCCCTTAATGCAACATACAGGCGGTAAAAATCCTTGTCCTTTTGAACCTCAAAAGCCTTAAAATCCGCCTGCCCGTTATCCGGTGATCCTATCAGGCCAGCTTTGTCCTGGTGTACTACTAAGGTATCTTTGGTATAAAATGGCTTAATGGAGGTATAGGGTGCGGGCCTGTCAGCCAGTAACGCGAATGCCGGTTCCAGGCTGCGGTCACCTTCATAGCGGTAATCATGCCCAAAGTATTTCAGCTTCGCGGACAGCGCCTTTAGTTCGTAACCAAGCGTATTGCCATTGAGCCATTTATTGGAAAACCTAAGTTCGCCAACATTGCTGTATAACTTATATAAATAGCGGTTATTCGTTTTCGCTCTTGCGGTAAGCATCACAATACTGTCATGGTCAGGCCGGGCCGTTGTCCTGATGGTACTGATCAAACGCCCGGTAGATGATTCAATAACCGCACTATCCAAATCGTTCAAATAGGCTTGTGCCTGGTTATTATTTTCGACAGGGGCAGCATCAAAAAGACCCATTTGTCCCATTGCAACCCCTTTTTTCGGACTCAAAATATCTGCTTTATTATATTCCGGCACCGCCAGGAAAGTAAACAGCCTTGAAATAGTTGCGGTAGCAGTGTTAATTGCACCATTAATGGATAGTTGTAAGTTGGTAGCTTGCAGGCCCTGTTGTGCTGCTTTCCATCGCTCCTGATTAAAATTGGAGTTCAGCCCTTCCGTGATTTGCTGTTGCAGGGGCAGCCGGATTATATCCAAATCCCCCTTTTGCCAAACCATTTGGGAAGCTTTGCCATACTGGTTTTTTCCTGCGCCTATTTCATCACCCAATAGCAATTCCGGGTGCCTTTCCACGTAGCCATTCAGGGAATATTTACCATACTCATTTTCCAGTTCCTTAGTTTCGAGCAATAATTGCTCTGCTTCGGAAAACGTATCCTTATGGTCATTTTTTTGTACGACCAATAAGTGGCTGGGCGCTTCCGTGTTGGCATTTGACTTCATCAGGTTATCCGGTAAAACCGAAAGGCTGATAAAATCCGCCGATGTAAAAAGGTGCTTCCTTGCCAGTTCATTAGATGGATTGTTTAAAACGGCATCAGCTATGCTTATTATGGCCATTGCGGGCGATGCCGTGCTGCCTATATTATATGCGCAGTTAAATGAGTGGGGCGGCGTTAAAACAGGTTTATACCTGATATTTATTTTATATGCCGTTATATTTTATTACGCGGTTTATGGTCATAAAATTAAAGTGTGGAAGTTTTTGAGGCGGGAAAAAAGCGATAGTGTAATTATTAAAACCAATTGTTAAATTACGCAATATTATAACCTGCTTTAGTGTTAAGCAATTTTAAAAACATCCTTATGGAAAAAGATAGTCTCAGAAGCAGTGGTTGGTTTGGCCGCGAGGGTAAAGACGGCTTTATATACCGGGCCTGGATGAAAAAACAGGGAATCCCGGCACATATGTTTGATGGTAAGCCGGTGATAGGTATTTGTAATACCTGGAGCGAGCTTACCCCTTGTAACTCCCATTTCAGAGAGCTGGCACAAAGTGTTAAGAATGGGATCTATGAAGCCGGAGGTTTCCCGGTAGAGTTCCCGGTAATGTCACTAGGCGAATCTTTAATGAAGCCTACGGCCATGTTATACCGCAACCTGGCCAGTATGGATGTAGAAGAGAGCATCCGTGCTAATCCGCTTGATGGCGTGGTGTTACTGTGTGGATGCGATAAAACAACTCCGTCATTGGTGATGGGTGCCAGCAGTGTTGACATCCCTACTATTGTGGTGAATGGTGGCCCAATGCTAACCGGAAAATATCGGGGTACCGATATCAGCACTTCAGATCTTTGGCGTTTTAGCGAAGAGCAGCGCGCCGGTATTATTAACCAGCAGGATATGCTGAATGTAGAAGCCGGTATGTGCCGTAGTAATGGCCATTGCGCGGTGATGGGCACAGCTTCAACAATGGCTTGCATGGTTGAGGCGCTGGGTTTATCTCTGCCGGGTAATGCCGCTATCCCTGCGCCGGATGCGGCCCGAAAAGTGCTGGCACATATGTCGGGCATGCGTATAGTTGACATGGTAAGGGAAGATCTTAAGCTTTCAGATATCCTAACCCGTGAGGCCTTTGAAAATGCCATTATTGCTAATACGGCTATTGGCGGTTCAACCAATTTTGTTATTCACTTATTGGCTATTGCAGGCCGCATAGGTGTGCCGCTTACTTTAGATGAATTTAACGATATCGGGAAAAATATCCCGCTTTTGGCCAATCTGCAACCATCGGGTAAATACTTTATGGAAGATCTTTATTACGCTGGCGGTCTGCCGGCTATACTAAAGGAACTTTTGCCATTTCTGCATCGCGAATGTACTACAGTGAATGGCAAAACTGTAAATGATAATTATGAGGCCGCGCCAAATTATAACCCGGAGGTTATCGCGTCAATTAACAAACCGGTAAACCCAATAGCTGGTGTAATAGTGCTTAAAGGCAATTTGTGTATTAACGGGGCAGTAATAAAGCCATCCGCAGCCAGTACGCATTTGCTAGAGCATACAGGCAAAGCGGTAGTGTTTGAAAGTATTGAAGATTATAGGGAAAGAATTGATGATCCATACCTGGATGTGGATGAGAACAGCATATTGGTACTGAAGAATGTTGGCCCAAAAGGTTACCCGGGCATGCCCGAAGTAGGGAATATGGGCCTACCTGCCAAATTGCTTGAAAAAGGAATTACAGATATGGTGCGCATATCTGACGGGCGCATGAGCGGTACAGGTTTTGGTACAGTAATACTGCATGTATCACCCGAAGCGGCACTTGGCGGTACGTTGGCTATCGTGGAGAATGGTGACGAGATCACATTAAATGTATTCAGCAAAATACTACATTTAAATGTAAGCGATGAAGAAATAGCGGCACGTAAAAGCAGCCTTGCCCCATTTGAACCTACGGTTGATCGCGGCTATGTAAGCCTTTACCGGGCTACTGTTGAACAGGCGCATCTGGGGGCCGACCTGGCCTTTTTAAAAGGTTGCTCGGGGAGTGAGGTGACAAAGGATTCACATTAAATTACTTTAATAAACATACAAAATGACCAATAAAACTTTTGATAAGCAGGTTGCTATTGTAACGGGGGCCGGTCAGGGCATAGGCTATGAAATTGCTATGCAGCTGGCGCTCAATGGCGCCTCCGTTGTCCTTAATGATCTGGATGCGGAACTGGCCAGCAAAGCCGCTGAAAATATTACAGCAGCAGGCGGGGTTTGTATCCCGACCCCCGGTGATTCTTCAGATGTAGTTTTCATCAATCAAATGGTAGCCACAGCCGTAGAGAAATTTGGAAGCCTCACGCTGGCCATCGCCAATTCGGGCCTTTCGCTATACGGTAACTTCTTTGAATATCCTGAGTCGGATTTTGACCGGGTAATGAAGGTGAATTTGGGCGGCAGCTTTTACCTGGCCCAGGCAGCGGCTAATCAAATAATTAAACAAAAAAGCGGGGGCAGTATCTTATTTGTGAGCAGTGTTGTCGGTCATCAGGCGCTGAAAGATCTGGCAGCTTATGCGGTGACTAAAGCAGGATTAGAAATGCTGGCTAAAAATCTGGTGGTTGAATTATCGCCTTATAACATATCCGTTAACGCTGTAGCGCCGGGTGCCACCGCAACCGAACGTACGCTAACGTATGAAGATTACATTGGCGCATGGTCGGCAATTACGCCAATGGGCAGGCCTTCTACAGTAAGCGATATCGCGAATGCGGTACTGTTCTTTTTATCACCTGCATCAAGACACATTACCGGCCAAAGTTTGGTAGTTGATGGCGGCTGGACATCAATCAGCCCATCGCCACCAAATAAATAATAGTATTTCATGAAGAAGGGTATATTAAATTATTTTTTACTTGCTGTTTTTTGTTTGAGTATTGGCAGCACTGCTACTTCGTGTAGCGCTAAAATGCGCGCTAATAATAAACAGGATGCCGTTGCTAACACGGCCATATATACATTGCCAGGCACGCAATTAATGGCAATGGCTAAAAAGTTCCTGTATAAAAAAACATCGCAGGAAGATATGTACCTGTATGTTCTTGATCCGGCAGGGAAAGCAAAAAAGCCATTGGCCGCTATAGTTTATTTTACCGGTGGTGGCTGGATAAATGGCAATGTGGCTGACGAAATACCTACCGCGGCATGGTTTCGTGACCATGGCATGATCGGGATAACTGCAGATTACGGGGTGCAAAGCAGGCACGGCACTTCTCCGTTAGAGGCTATAAGGGACACCAAATCAGCCATGCGGTATGTACGTGCCCTTGCTAAAGAATTAGGTATCGATCCAAACCGTATTGTTGCCGCCGGCGGATCAGCAGGCGGTCACTTAGCTATTTGCACCCTGCTCGAAGGAGGGGATGACCCTGCTGATGATTTGAAAGTAAGCGCTAAAGCTAATGGACTGGTGTTGCATAACCCTGTATTAGGTGTTGGTTTCGGAAAAGATTTTCTGGATAAGCACCCCGAGTTTACGCCGTTAAAACAAGTGCGTTCGGGCTGGCCGCCTACTATACTTTCGTGCGGAACGGTTGATGCAACAACACCATATGCAGGCGCTGTTCAATTCACCAAATTAATGAAAGATGTAAATAATGCATGCGAGCTTATCACGGTTAAAGATGCCGACCACTCGTGTGATTGGCCAGTAAGTAATCCTGATTTTTTACCCACACTTACCCGAATGGTCGGATTTATGAACGAGCATGGTTTTTTACCATCCTCAAAAGTTCAGCATGCACATTGAGTAAATTATGAACGTTTCTACACTATTTCCATCTCAATGCCTATTAGGCGAATCGCCATTATGGCACCGGCAAAGCAGGAGCTGCTTTTGGGTTGATATCCAGAAAAGTATCTTATACCAGTACGATTGGTTATCTGCCAAAACAAAGCAATGGGAGATAAAAGAGCATGTTTCGCTGGCTGTAGAAGGACCGGATGATAATTTAATAATAGCTGTAAAAGGTGGGATTTTAAAATTTAACCTTAAAACCGCTAATAAGACATGGTTGGCAGATATTGATAAGAATATTTCCAATAACCGTTGTAATGATGGCGGCTGTGATATACAGGGTAGATTATGGGTTGGTGCCATGGATATGGAGTGTAAAGAAAATGCCGGAAGTTTATACAGGGTAGATAATAACCTTGTTGTAAACAAAATGGTCGGCAACCGCACCATACCTAACGGACTGACATGGTCGTTACATAATGAAAGGATGTATTTTATAGATACGCCGTCGCAAACGGTGGTATCGTACCTTTATAATAAAAATAGCGGCGATATTTATTACGAAAAGATAGCTGTTAATATTCCGGTAAATATGGGTATGCCCGATGGGATGGCTATAGATGCAGAAGGGATGCTATGGATCGCTTTGTACAACGGCGGATGTATTACACGTTGGAACCCTTCATCAGGCGAATTGTTGGATGAAATTGATTTACCGGCAATCCACATCACTAACTGCGCGTTTGTCGGCGATGATTTAGGTAGTTTAATAGTGACTTCTGCCAGGGAAAATCTTAGTGTAGAACAATTGAATGAGTACCCGGAGAGCGGGAATGTATTCCTGATCAAGGGCTTTCCGGTTAAAGGCAAACATATCAATAAAGCCAGCCTTAACTTTAATTAGAATATAGATATATATGAAACTTATACGATACGGAGAGCCTGGAAAAGAAAAACCCGGAGTTGTAATTGATGAGAAAAAATATTCGATTACTTGTTTTGCCGGTGATTTTGATGAAATATTTTTTGGCGGGGATGGCCTCCAAAGGTTAGCTGACTTTATTGCTTCAAACAAAGATAGTTTACAGCCATTAGCCGATGATGTGCGTTTAGGCGCTCCTCTTTTACGTCCTTCAAAAATTGTATGTGTGGGTTTGAATTTTGCCGATCATGCTAAGGAATCAGGTGCTACTATACCAAAAGAGCCTATTATATTCTTTAAATCCACTTCAGCTATTATCGGGCCGAATGATGACGTAATGATACCCCGGAACAGTAAAAAAACCGATTGGAAGGTGGAACTTGCCATTGTTATCGGTAAAAAAGCAAGTTATGTTTCTGAGGAAAATGCTTTAGACCATGTGGCCGGCTATGTACTGCATAACGACTACAGCGAGCGCGAGTTTCAGCTGGAGCGGGGTGGCCAGTGGGTAAAGGGTAAAAGCTGCGATACGTTCGCGCCCATCGGCCCCTTTATTGCCACACAGGATGAGATTGCCGATATAAATAATTTACCCATGTGGTTAAAGGTGAATGGTAAAACATTCCAGGACGGAACCACCAGTTCATTGATCTTTAAAATTCCTTTTTTGGTAAGTTATATCAGCCAGTTTATGAGCCTTTTAAGCTTAACAATATCCATCCCACAATTAAAGTTACAGGTTCTGCTCCCACTCTACCAGGCGCTGGGTAGAAAACGATGAGGTATTGGAGAGGGCAACTTATAACCTATTCTTCAGGCCGAGGGAGAAAAGATTGGTATCTATTCTGACCGATTGGCCCAATAAGAACTTCTGGATCGGCACAAAGATTGATCTGTTTACCGAACTTGCCCGTAAAAATTACAACCTGGATCTACCTGTATCCGATTTAGTAAACGTTCATATCGACAAGTCGTGAATTATAGTGTAAATTGGACTTAGGGATGGGGATTCCCATTGTCGTCCAGTTTTAAAAAATGGACGGAAGAGGGCACGATGTCATCAAGTAGATTCCCCTGGTAATTGCGGTAGTTTTGTAGGTTATTGTCCATCACTATTTCTTGCTCAAATATAGACCATAAATATAAATGGTAGCCATTTGGGAATCGAATCTTTTTAAGCAACCTCCAAATCTTTTAAAATCTTCAATTGAGCTACAAAATGGTTCGAATTATGTCCAGTCTGGGGACGGAACTGGTGCTCCAGAGATTGGGCTCGAATCAAGGCTACTTATTCAATGCGCAGTGAAGCCAAACGCTTTAAATCATCTACAAAGTGGTTCGAGAAACACCCAGTTGGGTGCACAACAACCCCTTTGAATGGGTCTTAAAACCCCTTAAATAGCTTATTTAAGGGGTTTTTTCATTTATTATACCCTCAACAACCCTTAAGAAAGCCAAACTTCTGTGCACCTAACTGAGCGCCTGTTTTAAGTACTTAACTTAGTGCTCAGTTTTGATCTTATGTGTTAATTAACAGCATTTTACAAGGAATAAAAATCTTTGAAAGCTGAATGATTGCAAATTATAGCCATCGCAACACAGCGCGGCCATAACCAACAAAAGATCAAATTAAAATTATATTTTATGAAAACTGCACAATCGTTTCGAACCCACTTTGTTTTAAGGGCGTATTTAGCCAAAAACGGAAAAGCTCCGCTTTACGTCAGCGTAACCGTAAATAAGGAAAAATGCCTCATCGGGTTAAAGCAAAGTATTGACCTCAATAATTGGGATACTGAAAAAGGTATTCCTAAAGGAAACCGTGAACAGGTTAAAACGCTGAACAGCTTAATTTGCTGATTATTTGCGACTTCAATTTGCCGGAGTTTTTTCTGTATTGCGTAAATATCTGGCAACGAGCCATGGCTGAGATCCAGGGTTTGCACGAGCAAAAGGAGATGCTGCTGATAGAAAGAAACAAGCTCTACGACCTCCATCTCAATAAAGAGCGGACTTTCCCCGGATCATCAGAACTATACCACGATCTCGATAACTTCTTAAATGAAAAACACAATTTTGTAAAAGAGTTGGTTAAACTAAGGAGAGAAGCTGTAAGCGATTTGGAAGCGGCCAAAGCGGGTGCCAGGTTCCAGATCAACCTTCCCGTTCCGCAATTTGGGTTATTTATCAGGATGCAAATAGAAAAGGGCCTGTTAGTAAAAGAAAATATCGGTGAGCTTTTTGGTTTTTTTGCAACCCACTTTTATACAGCCAATGCGCCATTTATCTCGGCAGAAAGTTTACAAAAGAAATCCACGGATGTAGAATTTTCAACTGCTCAGAAAATGAAAGGGCATCTGATAGGCATGCTCAATTGGCTAAATGCGAACTATAATCTATCGAATTATAATTGATTTTCCTGAAACTGCCGCAATAAATCCTGATCCTTTAGTAGGTTCAGCATGTCAACATACCAGGTATAGGTGAAATGTTTGTCTTGCTTCAGGTTAGCAAGCTTGGACTTCATGATGTCGTTTAAATTAAAGATACACAACTGTTCGGCCTGCTGAATAAATTGCTTATTCATGCCAAGCTTTATAAATGAAATCAAAAGATTTGCTTCCTCCACCATTGTTATCGAGTAACTCGATTTTGAGAGTATTAAAATAGGGATAAAATATTGGAATCTTAATTCTAATCGGGGATATATTTTATAACCGAGATGAATGTGTCTTAAATTGAATTTTAGCCAATTTACGCGGATATCGCTATTAAAGGCTTTTTTTGCGTCTCCCTGAATTCTTTCATATGTGGCGGAACAAAATCAAGGATTTCATTTTTTAAGGTTTCGATTAACCGTTTCTTGGTAAATCCATTGGTAGTGACAATACTGATTTCACGTGCTGGTTGCGGCGACTTAAAGTGCCTTACCTTTTCCAGCTGGCTCTTCGTAAGGTCTTTAAGCGCGAACTCCGGCAGTATAGTGGCGCCGTTATTTTCGTCAACCATTCGTTTCAAAGTTTCTATGCTGCCTGTGTTGTATTCGTAGTGCTTAAATCCTATCGTGCTTTCCCGGCGCTGGCAAATGTTTAAAACCTGGTCACGCATACAGTGACCCTCATTCAGAATCCAAAGTTCGTCGATATCTATATCATCCGGGTGAATGGTTTTTTTCTTGGCCAGTTCACTGTTTTTAGATACATAAGCGACAAAGTTCTCGTAGAACAAAGGCATTTCCAGCAATTGGGTTTCCAAAATCGGCGTTGACAATATCCCGCAATCGATCAGGCCTAGTTTAAGTTGCTGCACGATTTGTTCCGTTGTTTGCTCCCACATAATAAGCTTTACCTGCGGAAATTTAATCATAAACTGGGTGATGATCTTTGGTAGGATATAGGGAGCTATGGTCGGAATGATCCCTATTTTAAGCTCACCCATCAGCTCTTTCCGGTGATCGCTTACAATCTCCTGTATCTTTTGATGTTCTGCAAGCAGCACCCTTGCCTGGGTAATAATGTTAGTGCCTATTTCGGTCGGCAAAATTGGTTGCCTTTTTCGGTTGAAAATTTGGATGCCTAAGGTATGTTCGAGCTTTTGAATCTGCATACTTAGGGTAGGCTGTGTAACAAAGCACTTTTCAGCTGCTATAACAAAGCTTCTATAAGTGTCTACGGCTACAATGTATTCATATTGAATCAGACTCATTTCTATAATATTAACGAATCAAGATAGGTGGCCATACTTCACTATTTTTTCTATTCTAAAAGAATTAAAATCGATGAATAATGGGATTATCCTATCTACTCGTGCGGTGCAAGTAACCATAATTATACGGTAACATCAAATAGATATAATTGAAGCCGCATCGACAAAATTGATAAAGTTTAACAAATCAATAGAAATTATAGATAATTACCATTAGTACTCAAGTCATTGAGTGTTTTTAATGAATTAGGAGAAATTTAAACGATAAAAATCCAAATCCTTTTTGACCTTCAGGTTAGAATTCGGTTTATCGCGTTTATAAAAAAAATGCGTTTGATTGTCATCAGCGCATCAATTTTGAATCACATTACTCTATTAGCGCATCAATATTACCGATTTTCTTTAGGGTAGTTGCGCATCTACTTTTGGGCATTCAAAAATATGATTTCTATGAAATTTAAATTCCTAACACTTGTTGTTTTATCAGCCGCTACCGTGTCCCTGCATGCGCAGCAAAAAACGCTGACCACCAATACCGGTGCTCCGGTTGGTGATAACCAGGATTCCAAGACCGTCGGACAAAACGGACCGGTGCTTTTGGAAGATATCCATTTAATAGAAAAGCTTGCCGCATTCGACCGCGAAAGGATTCCTGAACGTGTCGTACACGCAAGGGGCGTAGGTGCCTATGGAGAGTTTGTTGCCGCAGGTGACTTTTCGGCTTTAACCAAGGCGACCCTTTTTGACCAAAAGGATAAAATTACCCCGGTATTCGTTCGTTTTTCTACCGTAATGGGTGGTGGCGCTTCGCCGGAAACACAGCGCGACCCCAGGGGATTTGCCGTTAAGTTTTATACAGAACAAGGCAATTACGATATCGTAGGTATCCACCTGCCAGTATTCTTTATCCGTGATGCCATCAAATTTCCAGATTTTGTACACGCCTTGAAACCGTCGCCGATCTACAATAAACAAGATCCAAACAGGATCTTCAATTTCTTCAGCCATGTGCCTGAAGCCACTAATATGCTAACCAGGTTATATACCGATAACGGTATCCCTGCCAACTATCGCCAGATGGATGGCTCGGGTGTGCATGCCTATAAATGGGTGAATGTTTCTGGAGAAGTAACCTATGTAAAATATACATGGAAAAGCTTACAGGGCATCAAGAACCTAACCGCAGACGAAGCGGCAGCTATACAGGGCAAAGACTTCCAACATGCTACGGTTGATTTATATGAAAACATCAACAAGAAAAATTACCCGTCATGGGAACTGTATGTACAGATGATCAAACCTGAAGATCTGGACAAATTTGATTTCAACTTACTGGATGATACTAAGATCTGGCCGGACGCTATTGCTAAACCGGTTTTAGTTGGTAAGATGACTTTGAATAAAGTTCCGGGCAACTTCTTTGACGAAGTAGAAGAATCAGCTTTCTCACCAGGTGAAATGGTTCCGGGCATAGCGCCATCAGAAGATAAAATGCTACAAGGCCGCCTGTTCTCGTACTTTGATACCCAACGATACCGGATTGGCCCGAACTTTCAGCAATTGCCTGTGAATGCGGCAAAATCTGAAGTGAATAGCTACAATCAGGATGGCCCGATGAGCAGCCGTGGTAAAAGCTCTGATATCAATTTCCAGCCGAACACCGAACCCAAGGGGAACGTAGACAACCCGAAATATGATTACCCTTCAGAAACATTTACCAATGTAAGTTCTGTACAGAAAAAGATCAGCAAGCCAAACGACTTTAAACAGGCTGGTGACTTTTACAGATCATTAAGTGAAACCGACAAGGCTCACCTGATCAACAACCTGAGTGGTGACCTTGCTGTAGTGACCGATAGAGAAGTAGTAAAGAAAATGGTAGGTTACTTCTATATGGCCGACAGCGATTATGGTAAACGCTTAGCCGCTAAACTACACGTGACCAGGGAAGAAGTTGAAGCTCTGTTTATGCAAAAATAATCAGATAGCATTTATTCATCTACCTTAATGTTATCACTGAAAATGATCAGCGTAATTTCATTGAATTTCTTAAGAACGGACCTTTCAGTCCGTTCTTATTTCCAATTTACAGAAGACGAATTAAATCATATCTATAAGGTGCTAAAGGCCGACGAGCATCTAAATGGCTTGTTAATTCTTGATACCTGCAACCGTACCGAAATTTATATTGATCATGATAGCAGTTTTGACATTACAGCACTTCTTTATGATCTGCAGGAGCTTAAGGAGACACACATTTTACCGGAACAGTTTATTATTATCCGCAATACCGAACAAGCTGTAAAATACATGGCTGAAGTGGCGAATGGCCTGCATTCTATGGTTATCGGTGACAAGCAGATCTTAAATCAGTTTAAGAAAGCGTTCAGGATCAGCCAGCAAAATCATTTTATCAGCGGGAATATCGAGCGTATCTTTCAGGCGATCTTTCGTTCACACAAAAGGATTGCGAATGAGACGGGTTATCACAAGGGATCAAGATCGGTAAGCCACCTTGCAGTGACCGAAGTTAAACAGCGTTTCCGGGATAAATCAACCCACGTATTGGTTATTGGTGCCGGGGAAATTGCCGCAGATCTGCTTAAATATTTAGCGGCGCAATCGTATACCAATGTAACGGTTGTAAACAGGACCGCTATTAAAGCGATGTTAATTACCAAAGTTTACAAATATGCAGTAGCTGATTACAACCTCAATTCAGAATTTCTAAACGAGTTCCAGGTCATCATTTCCTGTGCCGCGGCAGAGAATGTGTTAAGCCCTAAAATACTGCGGGGGGTACACGAGAAATTGCTCATTGACTTGACCACTTTCAGGAGTATTCAAGATTACCCCGGCAATTCAAACCGTTTGGTTACGCTGGATGACTTTGCCAATCTGAGGGAAACGGCGAGCAACGAACAGTTAACCGCTATAGAAACAATAAATCAAATCATCACCGAGGAACTAAAAACTTTCTTTGCATGGATGACTAGAAGAGCGGAATTACCCAAATATATTTTACAATAACATTATGAAAAACAAGATATTACAATTAACCGTAGTTGCCTGCATCTTATTGGCAAGTGCCTTCACTGCTAAGGGGCAGGACCTTTTTATCACGGCGAGGATGAATGATACAATCGGTATTGCCCAGCTTTTAAAAAAGCATATCAAAATTGACACGCTTGACAGTCGCGGCTCTACGCCGTTGATCATCGCGGTTTATAATGAAAATGAGGCGGCAACTTTACTGCTATTGAAGCACGGCGCTGATCCAAATGCAAAGGATTTTTCGGGCAATACCGCACTCATGGGTGCCTGTTACAAAGGGTACTTACCTATGGTGAAATACCTATATGAACATAAGGCAAACCTTAATCAGCTTAACTACAATTCAGCGTCAGCACTGATCTTCGCGGCCACTTTTGGGCATGAGGACATTGTGAAATATCTGATCGCTAACGGGGCGTTAACGAACACCAGGGATAGGTTTGGCAAGACCGCTTTAGACTATGCCATGAACCAGGAAAACGACAATATTGTAGCCATTCTAAAAGGCAAGTAAGGAATAACATTGCCTGTGTTATCTGCTGTAATTTAGTCAGGCGCGAAAGTTTAGTTATTATTTGCTAAGGCCGAGATCTTGTAATCCCCAGTTCTGCATCACTAATATAACCGGCATGAGTGACTGGCTATTCCGTGCGCTTTAGAGCATCGAGTTGTGTTGATAAGAAAGGAAATAGTAATTAACACTCAAGAAGTTGATGTGGTCATTGGCGTTACCGCGTACCTGGTCAGTAGTAACCGTAACCTGGCTGTTTTGCAATATGATGTGCAATCAAGTACTGGCAAATTTTTTGATCGGGCCGAGTGGTAAGATCGTAGCGACCAATCTGAAGGCTCAAAAGATAACCAAAGAATTGACAGAGGTTTTCCAATAATAGTTTAACGA
This sequence comes from Mucilaginibacter sp. 5C4, assembly GCF_034345625.1. Classification (NCBI taxonomy): domain Bacteria; kingdom Pseudomonadati; phylum Bacteroidota; class Sphingobacteriia; order Sphingobacteriales; family Sphingobacteriaceae; genus Mucilaginibacter; species Mucilaginibacter sp. 5C4. The sequence goes on from NZ_CP133775.1 coordinate 1,905,538, forward strand.
AAAATGCCGGCCCTTGGGAAAGGCCGGCATAAGAGAGCCTGATGTTATAATAGGCTCTTGTGGTTCATTGATCAGGTGTGTTTAATCATGATTTTATGGCAGTACCGATGAAATAGAAACGTTCCCTGCCGCTCCGTTCTGCTGAGCCGATTGATTGCCGTCGATAAAAATTTTACCGCCAATTGAACTGCCGTCCGTACTGATCACGGTTAGTTTAAGCGCCAAGCCATGATTGCTGGAAGTAAATTCATAAGTCCAGTTAGCATCCACGTTATTGGCGGACTGCATATTCCCGTTGGCATCGGAATAGGTAATATTTGATTTACTCGTTCCCTGGATGGTGTACTTAACCGTGTGCACGCCACTGTCGCTCTTTTTACAAGAAAACGCGGCAATTGAGATCAAAGCGATCAGGGAAATAAATAGGATTTTTTTCATGAGATTTATTAATGAACTATTATAACATAATTGTTACAATAGGGATATTCAAATATTGTGCCATCGCAATATTTGCCTGTATGAACCCTTTTAGCACTCATCCATTAGTATCCCGCTGAGGATAGCCGCTGTATTCACCATCAACCAAACGCAAAAAAGCGTCCTGTAAACAAAACATTTTTAAAATAAACTCATTGGTTTTTGGTAGAGCTTCATTCGGAGAAGGAGAAGAAGATGAAATGAACAAGAGCAGAATCTGGTAACTACGCTATTTGTCCTTGTCCATATTACTATTTAAAAACAGGCTCTTAGAAAAGCAATCACAAACTTATTAGGAGTTTATTAGACCCGAAATCAGAAAGCCACTGCCTAATTTTGTATATTTAAAGCCGCATATACACTAAGTGTAAACCATGAAGTCGAGCCTCGAAGTTAAACTTTCCCCAGGCCTGCTGGCCGTAACATACTATAAGGCAATCATAGAGAAAAGACTTTGCCCATCATATCAAACCAAAGGTTACCGTTAAAGAATCCGGTGCCATTGCGCTATCCTGCTGATGTCCCGAATTTAAAAGACAATGCTATTACCTTTTTAAAAAGTTAAGCAATATTAAATTAGTTGAAGTTTTAGGCGCCATTTGAAAAAAAATCCTGTCGCATTTTACTCTGAATACCTTGTTTTCTTTAAAAGCAGATACCTGCAACAGTACTGGTGCTCCTCAAAAATGAAAACCAGAAAAATCATCAAGCCCCCTGCCAAAGGCAAAGGGCTCAACTGATCCGTCCAAATTAAAAATTAAGGAAAAGTAACAGTTCCCATATCCTTAACACCGCCTTTCACAACAACAACATTGTTAATAGTTTTAATCGGATACAGGCTTACCGGTATAAAATTAACATTATAGGTAGCCGCTGGCAGGCCGGAGAAATAAAACTTACCCGTAGCATCGGCAATTGCACCTACCGTGTCCGTTCCGTTAATGGCGTAAACTTTCGGATAGGCAGCTATAGGGCTTACCATACCGGTTATCGCACCCGAAACGGCCTGTGAAATGGCACGGATCACCGGCTTTAATATATACTTTCCGCTTCCTGTGGTTACGATGGACTGCCCGGCATCAAAATCAAGCAATAAGGTATAAGCGATACCCGCTGTCAGGTTATCCATTACCTTCAATTTTACCCCGGATGTCTGCCCGCTTGGCGTGGTCAGATCATGAGATATACCGTTAACAATCACCTTATTACCGGTAGTATTCAGCACCAGGCGGACCTCCTGTAATTGCCCTGCCGGAATATCTGTGGCTGCAAGTAAAGTGTCTTTTCCTAACCTGAAATGCAGGATGTCAATCGGGCCGCCGTTCACATCTAATGTCTGCTGGCCACCCGTGGTAATCACCACAACTTGTTTAACACTCAAAATAACTGCATCATAGGGCCCGGGGCCGTCGGTTAACCGGACAGACAAGGGAGTTGTGTTCGAACTATTGCTTTTTTTACAGGAAGCAAAACCTAAAGCCAGTATCACAACCGAAAATAAAATCATCTTTTTCATCATTCATTGGTTTTAGTTCTGTGTATCTTATTTAATACACATTTAAAAATAACATATTTATACGAAAATTGTTTGAGTTTAAATTAACGATTCATCATCTGTAGTCCTGAAATGAAAAAGCAAGCCCCAGATAGGAGGCCTGCTTTTACTATAAACTACATAAGGGATTTAGTCCTTTCCGTGGCCATGGCCTTTGTCGCCGTGCTTCATATCCTTCATTTCGTCTTTCATATCATGTTTCATTTCTTTCTCGTCTTGTTTGAAACCTTTATCTTCCTGTTTATACCAGCCCTTGTGTTTGCCGTTATCCCAATGGTTACGGTATTTTTCATCGCGGCTGTCCCTGATGATCAATTGATCATGTTTTCCCTTATAGCCGGCATACCTGGCCCGATAGACGTTATCCCTCAACCAGGGGTCACGGTCATTGATCACTACTTTATAGCCATTGTAAAGGTCATAATTACGATACCTATCAGGTAAATAAACGGTATGTACCCAGTTGTTATTCCTATAATAGATATACTGGTGCGTTGGAACGTAGTAATAAGCACCTATATCTGGAAGATAGTAATAGTCTGCGTGGTCATAACCAACCGGGCCCCAGGAAGGCTGACTGCCAATATTTACGCCAACGTTGACATGTATCTGGGCGTGGGATGTGCTGACCACTAAACTGCTGAGCAGTATGACCGAGGTATAAATTAACTTTTTCATAAGTAATAGTTTAAGGGATTATAGTAGTTAACACACCTTTATTAATAAAGTTTCAAAAGAGTAAGGAATCAATTTATTCCACTCAATTAACTATTATTCCGGCCTCCCGGTGCCGTCCTAAATTGATACTCATTTCGATATGAGTTCTAAAAGACATCATCGTTTGCGCTCGAAAAGTTTATAATACTAAAGATCAGCATGTTTTATCTCTCGTCCAAGAAGGCCTTTCGTTTGCCAGACGATCCATACCGATACGGTAGTAAATAGGATCATGGTGTAAATAAAAGGTTTCAATTCGCCGGTGGGTAGTTTTGCAAATAATGCAAATGTGGTATTTATTGCCGCATGAAAAATAATGGTCACCAATAAGCTTCTTGTGCTATTGAAAAGCCATACAAAAACAACCGTAACGGGCAGAAACGCTGTCTTGATCAAAGCAATTATGCCCGGACTTAATGTTGAGCCAATTTCGACCCACCGGGGAACTGAAAATTTAATTTTATTATGCGCCGCGAGTGCTAAGGGTATGTTTATTCACCAAGTTATAACGAAGGTAAGTGAGAAGAATATTATAGCGATACGTAATGTAGGTTTATCATCCATAGATCGATCTTGAAAGCTTCCGGCAAAAACAATTCAATATATAGGTAATATTTACTGTTTCAATCGTTTCCATTTTACATTAATGTACTGCTTAGCTTTTATCCTGCTTTTTTTAAACAGATTTTATATCCCAATTTTCCAGCCGCCAGGCGCTATCCCAAAACATATACTCCAGCTTACAAGATGTCATAAAAGCATTGGTCATCAATTGTTGCTGCATCGGGGTACAAGTCACAGCAACTTCGTCACAAATACCAACGGCCTTCGCCACCAATAAACCAAATTCCTCCCCGGTATAAGTATCGATCCAGTTTTGATAGGGATTATTTGAGCTGTTTTGGTGTTCATAGATAAAATCGCCAACAGTTCTGTATATCCAAAAACAAGGTAATACGGCCGCCATGGCTATCTCAACCGCAGACAAGGATGCTTCTTTTAACAGGTAGCTGGTGTAATGATGGCACGACGGGGATAAAGGTATATTATCACCTATGTTTAATGCTGCAAAATACCCGGCATGTAAGGCGTTTTCGACCACGATAGCCCCTTCGGCAAAACGGATAAAATCCAGCACATGTTCAACCCGGTGTGCCCGCGCAGCAATTAAAGACAGGGTACGACCGAAATGTTCGAGATAATGGGAATCCTGTGCGATGTAAAACTGAAATTTTTGTGTGTCCAGCGTTCCATTGATCATTTGCGTGATGAATGGCATCGCGATGATTTTTTTGTATACAGGGGTTGCCTCCTGCCAGGCGGCTTCACTCCATTTCATATTTAACTAATTTTTGAGGATCAAAAAAGTGATTCAACGGCCCGTGACCTTCGCCGGTCTTTACATCCTTACCTTGCTCAATTGCCTGTTGGATATACTTCTTACTGTTCGATATGGAAATATTCAGATCATTACCTAACGCAATAAAAGAAGCAATAGCGGATGACAGGCTGCATCCCGTTCCATGGGTATTGATGGTATCAACGGCAGTTGACCTATAAATGCGCTCATTACCGTCTTTATTAAGATAAACATCGAACAGATCAGGACCTTTAAAGTGGCCGCCCTTGATTAGCACGGCGTTGCAGCCATAGCGCATGATCCGTACCGCAGCCTCTTTCACGTCCCCAATAGTTTTGATCTCCATTCCGGCTAGAATAACCGCTTCGTCCAAATTGGGTGTGACTAAGCAGGCTATAGAAAATAAATGTTCTTTTAAAGTTTCTACGGTGTCGACAGCGAGCAAACGGTCTCCGCTGGTCGCTACCATTACCGGGTCAAAAATGACCGGTACATTTGGATAATGGCTCAAGGCTTCAGCAATACCAATAGCCAGTTCAGCGCTGTGTACCATACCTACCTTAATTGCAGAAGGTTTCAAATCATCCATAACCGCTTTGATCTGTGCTTTTACAAAATCAACCGGAATAGGATGGATACCGCTAACGCCCAAGGTGTTTTGTACCGTAACCGCCGTAATAGCTGTGGTTCCAAAACATCCCAGGGCACTCATCGTTTTCAGATCGGCTTGTATACCTGCCCCACCACCACTGTCTGATCCGGCAATGCTCAATACAACCGGGTATTTATATTTGCTCATCTTAGATCACCCCGTTTTTTAAATTATACATCACGCCTTTGTACAAAGGCTTTAGTAACTGGATCGCCATTTTGCTGCGCTGCCCAGTTTGACAATAAAATATCAATTTTTTATCCGTAGGCAACTCTTCGATACGATCTTTCAATTCATATAAAGGAACGTTGATCCCACCGATATTATAGTCTTCAAACTCATACGATTCACGCACATCAATGAGGTATATCTCATCTGCAGATTCGCTTAGCCAATTATTCAATTGATCCATCGTGATTTCATCTGGAATAGTCGAGATAGGTATTATATCCGCTGCTTTAACTTCGTTTTGCTGTTTTCCAATCTTGAAAATACCGGTCGTGTTATCCAACGCATTCATGGTCATTAATTTACCCGACAGCGTTTCGCCGATACCGCAAATGATCTTGATAGCTTCGTTAGCCATATAGGTGCCGATAATACCGGGTAAAATACCCATTACCCCAATCTCGGCACAATTAGGTACTTCATCGGCAGGTGGCGCTTCGGGAAATACATCCCTGTAATCGGGCCCATCCTGGTAATTGAACACAGATACGTGGCCTTCAAACTTAAATATAGAGCCAAATACTAGCGGCTTTTTTAAAGCCACGCAGGTATCATTGACCAGATAACGTGTTCCAAAATTATCGGAACCATCGATCACCAGGTCATAAGGCGCGCAAATATCTTCAGCGTTAGCCGATGTGAAGCGCACCGGATAAGCGGTAATAAAAACATGCGGGTTGAGCTTTTCGAGTTTTTCTTTGGCAAGAGCCGCCTTTAAACCGCCAACATCGTTCACCCCATATAAGATCTGCCGGTGCAGGTTGCTGATATCAACAACATCATCGTCGACTATGCCAATCTCACCAACCCCGGCGGCAGTCAGGTACTGTAATACAGGGCAGCCTAAACCGCCTGCGCCGATCATCAAAACTTTGGCGTTCTTTAGTTTTTCCTGCCCGGTTATTCCGATCTCTGGCAAAATGACCTGCCTGCTGTAACGTTTGAGTTCTTCGCCTTTTAACATGCCTATTGCGCTAAACTGTTATCCCAATCTTTCCAAACCGGTTCGTAACCTTGCGACCTGATGACTTGTGCGATTTGTTCAGGGCTGCGTTCGTCGCTGATCTCAAATTGTTCCAATGATCCCGGTTCAACCGCGTATCCGCCGGGATTGGTTTTTGATCCCGCACTGATATTGGTGATACCTAACTTGATGATGTTGTTCCTGAAATTTTCAGATTCCCGCGTGGACATGGAAAGTTCTACCTCTTCGTTAAATATCCGGTATGCGCAGATCAGTTGTACCAGTTCACGGTCACTCATTTCTACTTTAGGCTCTAATCCCCCGCTAAAGGGCCTTAACCGTGGAAAGGATAAGCTATACTTAGTCTGCCAGTAATTTTTCTCCAGGTAACTGAGGTGCAATGCCGTAAAAAAACAGTCGGTGCGCCAGTCTTCTAACCCAATCAAAACGCCTAAGCCCATTTTGTGAATCCCGGCTTGACCCAATCTGTCCGGGGTATCCACACGGTACTGAAAATTGGATTTCTTTCCTTTAGGATGATGTTTTTTATAATCGTCCTGGTGATAAGTTTCCTGGTAGACAAGCACTGTATTTAAGCCATAAGGGGTTAGTTGCAGGTAATCTTCCAGGTCAAGCGGTTGCACTTCCATTGATATATGCGCGAAGTGCGGACGGATCAGGTCCAGTGCCTTTTTAAAATAATCTACATGTACAGTCTCGTTGTCTTCGCCTGTTACCAACAACACATGGTCATAGCCCATCGCCTTGATAACCGCAACTTCCTGCATGATCTCCACCGGCGAAAGTGTTTTACGTTTTACCTTATTATCATAGCTAAAGCCACAATAGGTGCAAATATTTTTGCACTCGTTGGATAGGTAAAGCGGTACATACATTTGTATTACTTTACCAAAACGCTTTAGGGTCAATTGCTGGCTGATAGCCGCCATTTGCTCCAGGTATGGTGCCGCCGCAGGAGACACCAACGCCTTAAAGTCTTCCAGTGTCCGTTTTCTCACAGTTAATGCCTGTTCTACATCAGCGCTCGTTTTAGCGTAGATGCTGGCTTTGGTTTCATCCCAGTTATAGGTTTTGAAAATATCGCTAAAGTTATTCATCTAAAAACGAGGTTAAAGGGCTGCTTGCTACTGCGTAGGTTACCGGTAAAGCGAGTTTGGCTTCATACGCTATCCGTCCGGCTTCTACAGCCATTTTAAATGCCACAGCCATTTGTACAGGGTTACCCGAAACCGCAATAGCAGTATTAACCAAAACGGCATCGGCACCGATCTCCATCGCCCATGCCGCATCAGATGGTGAGCCGATACCGGCATCCACGATCACAGGTACATTGCTCTGGCTAATAATTATCTCTAAAAAGTCAATGGTCTTTAGCCCCTTGTTGCTACCGATGGGCGAACCCAAAGGCATAACCGCTGAAGTACCTGCATCTTCCAGCCTTTTACATAAAACCGGGTCGGCATGAATGTAGGGTAAAACTATAAATCCTAATTTGGCCAGTTCTTCAGTCGCTTTTAAGGTTTCGATAGGGTCAGGCATCAGATACTTAGGGTCAGGGTGGATCTCCAGCTTGATCCAGTTGGTTTCTAATGCTTCCCTGGCCAATTGTGCCGCGAATACTGCTTCTTTGGCCGTACGTACGCCCGAGGTATTGGGCAACAGGTTAATATGAGGGTATTTTAGTCGGATCAGTAAGTCGTCCTGATCGTTATTTTTCATATCCACCCGTTTAAGTGCTACGGTGACCAGTTCCGAGCATGAGGCGAGCAGGGCTTCTTCCATTAAAACGGAAGAACTGAATTTGCCGGTACCGGTAAACAAACGGGAGTTAAAAGTTTTATCAGCTATGGTTAACATGGTTTTTAGTTTAAATAAGTTCATTGATGGGTGGGACATTCAACCGTTGGTAGCTATGTTCAACAATAGCTTTCGGGTCTGCCGCCCTAGTGATTGCGCCGGACATTGCAACTCCATAAAGCCCGGCATCCATGAGCGCGGTGATATCTTCAGGCAATACGCCTCCGATACCGATAATCGGAATGGTCATGCTTGCGGCATGCATTTGTTTTACAATAGACTTAAAGCCGTCTAACCCTAAAATTGGACTTAGCTTTTCTTTAGTCGTCGTAAACCGGTAAGGGCCGCAACCAATATAGTCGACACCTTCAGCCACCCTTTGCTGTACATGCTGAAAAGTATTCGCGGTTCCGCCAATGATCAGTTTTTGACCGACAATACGCCTTGCCTGAGCGACCGACATATCCTGCAGACCCAGGTGAACGCCATAGGCTCCCGCTTTTAGTGCGATTTCTGGGTGGTCGTTTACGATCAGTTTAGCACCATACTGCTTGCATAACCTGTTTGCTTCTATGGCATATTCCAAAATAACATTAACGGGCTGGTTTTTTACACGGAGCTGCACCCATTTGCAGCCGGCTTCGAGGGCTTGGCTGATGGCAGTCAAGTGAGAATCATTTTCAGGCTGCTGCGAAATATAATGTAATTTATCAATTATGGTATTCATGTTATATTTAATCTGGCAAGTTTTCTTTTAATTGAATAAAGCACTCTACAGCTTTATTCGGCTCATTCCAAAGCGTACCTAATACTGCAGCGCCATCAAACCCCATCATTTTAAGTTTTGTTAGGTTGGATATTTCAACTCCCCCTAAAGCGATCACTTTAGGTTTGATATTGGCTTTATCCAGTTTAAAATCAGCGTCTAATGTACTTTGGTAGCCAGGCTTTGATATACTATCGAACACAGGCCCGTAAAAAACATAATCAAAATTCATTAAATCGTGAAGTAGCGAAACATCATGAATGGATGTGCTTAACCTAAACCCATCATCAAGTTGACTTCTCCATTTCTCAGAGTTTGACGCTTCTCTCATCATTTCGGTATAATGCAATCTTTTGATTCCATACTCAGCCGCGATCTCATGATACTGGTGCAAGGCGATGCGCTCATAAAATCGGGGTGCGATGCCGTTCAATAAATCTTTTACTGACCGGATATCGCTTTCCGGTTTCCGGAGATGAAAACATTTCAAGCCCGCCATAAACAGGTTATTGATGAGTATCGGTTCATCAATAAGAGGTGTCGGATTTGAAATGACGATCAGTTCCATATTATAAATAGATCTCACTGCCTTTTTGTAAAAACTCTTTCGATTTTTCTTCCATGCCTTTCGACAAGGCATCCGTTTCACCCATACCATTCTCCTTAGCATAGTCGCGTACGTCCTGCGTGATTTTCATTGAGCAGAAGTTTGGCCCGCACATGGAGCAGAAGTGAGCGACCTTGGCACCGTCGGCTGGCAAAGTTTCATCATGAAATTCCCTGGCCGTGTCCGGGTCAAGAGACAGGTTAAACTGGTCTTCCCAACGGAATTCAAAACGCGCTTTGCTTAAGGCGTTATCACGGTATTGCGCTCCCGGATGACCTTTGGCGAGATCGGCCGCGTGTGCTGCAATTTTATAGGTAATCACCCCATCCTTTACATCCTTTTTGTTAGGCAGCCCTAAGTGTTCCTTAGGGGTGACGTAACAAAGCATCGCCGTACCGAACCAGCCGATCATCGCCGCGCCGATAGCCGAGGTAATATGGTCGTACCCCGGTGCGATATCGGTAGTCAGAGGTCCTAAGGTATAAAATGGTGCTTCACCACAATGTGCTAACTGTTTATCCATATTTTCCTTGATCATATGCATCGGGATATGTCCGGGGCCTTCAATAATGGTTTGCACATCGTGCTTCCAGGCAATTTTGGTCAGTTCGCCTAATGTTTCAAGTTCACCAAATTGCGCGGCATCGTTGGCATCGGCAATACAACCGGGTCTTAAACCATCACCCAAAGAAAAGGCCACGTCGTACGCTTTCATGATCTCGCAGATCTCTTCAAAATGCGTGTACAGAAAATTCTCTTTATGGTGCGCTAAGCACCATTTCGCCATAATGGAACCGCCGCGCGATACGATCCCGGTGATACGCTTAGCAGTAAGCGGCACGTAACGTAACAGTACGCCTGCATGGATCGTGAAATAATCTACACCTTGTTCGGCTTGCTCGATCAGGGTGTCTCTGAAAAGCTCCCAGGTCAGGTCTTCGGCTTTGCCATTTACTTTCTCTAAGGCCTGGTAAATTGGAACGGTACCGATCGGTACAGGGGAATTACGGATGATCCATTCCCGGGTTTCGTGGATGTTTTTACCAGTAGAGAGGTCCATGATGGTATCCGCGCCCCAGCGGCAGGCCCAAACTGTTTTCTCTACTTCTTCTTCGATACTGGATGTAACGGCAGAGTTACCGATGTTGGCATTGATCTTCACCAGAAAATTACGCCCAATGATCATTGGCTCGCTTTCGGGGTGATTGATATTAGAGGGGATGACTGCGCGGCCACAGGCTACTTCCTGACGTACAAATTCCGGTGTGATATATCCCTTTGGCGTGTTCGCACCAAAACTATGGCCCGGATGCTGGTGCGACATCACCTCATATTGGCCGTTCAATTGTTCCTTTAACAAATCAATACGCTGATTTTCACGAATGGCGATATATTCCATTTCGGGCGTGATGATCCCATTTCGGGCGTAATGCATTTGCGATACATTCATACCCGGCTTGGCTTTATACGGTTTACTAATATGTGCAAACCTTAAAGCATCCAGGTTTTGGTCATTGGCCCGCAGGTTTCCGTAATCGGAGGAAATTGCCTTCAATTGATCTACATCACCCCGGTCAACGATCCATTTCTCACGTAGGCGTGGTAAACCTTGTTTTACATCTATTTCAATATCAGGGTCAGTAAAGGGGCCGCTGGTATCGTAAATAGTTACGGGTGCATTCGGTTCGGTTTCGCCGAAACGGCCATGTAATTTGGTTTCGCTCAGGCTTACCTCGCGCATGGCCACTTCAATGTTATGAAGCTGCCCTTTAACATACACTTTGCGTGATGCCGGAAACGGCGTTCGGCTGATCACTTGTTCGTTTGGAATTTTTTCAGTTTTCATAATTGGGTTTGCTTTATTTATCCGCCTTGGGTTGCTTTGATAATGGTGAGGTTATCGCCTGGTTTTAGGGAATGGGTAGGCCAATAACTCTTAGCAATGATATCCTGGTTAACCGCAATAGCAATTCCTTTAACTGGCTGCAAAAGGATGGTATCAAGCATTTGCTGAAGAGAGCAAATTTCTGAAACAGAATAAGTTTGTTGATTTACGGTGATTTCCATCCTGTTTAAATTTATTAAACTGTAGGAATGGACCCGTTAGAGGATTGGTAAACAACACGAGGGTTGTTCTACTTTTCCCTTCGTCAGTACTAACTGCATCAGGTTCAAAGGGTATTTCTCAGCACAAGGCACCCCTAAAGTTTTTTGTAAATGTATAGAATAAGTTTCAAAAGAAAAATAATCTATGAAATGTTCTTAGTCCTTGGTCGACCTTAGTGGAGATTCCGGAGCCATTGACACCTCATTCCGGAATGTCAGGCAGACGATTCCGGAACACTTTGACCATATTAAATCCTTGATTATTAATTTCATTTTTTCTACCTGTTTACATAAATAGGTGCTCTGAGGCGCACGGAATCGCATGGTCAATGGCTCCGGAATCTCCAGGTTAATACGCCCGACTATAAATATTCCATTGTCTCGACCTTTATGGAAACGAAATAATCGTAGTTGAATTAAAAGCGTTATAGGGTGGCTTCAGCTACAAACAAGTTTATTGACTGTTTGTAGCTGGAATTTCACTGATTAAAAGGCGTCTTAAAGCCATCATATAACCTACATGAAGACCTTCGTGGAACAGAACAAATGATATTGCTTCTTCAATATTAGCAACTTCGATCCCGTAGTTTGTTTTCCAATGAGGGTGATTTGAAAAGAAGCCTTCTTCATGATCCTTACCAAATTGATCTATTGCGGTTATATAAAGCTTTTTCATTCGGATAACCTCTGCACTCGTCACCAATTTATTTGGTGTTGTCCCAGGCTTGTATGATGCTAAATATTCTTCATCAATAAATATTTTCAAGCCTGAGCGCAGATAGCAGATACTTTGCTGGCTCGCAATCAGGTGGCCCAGATTCCAGATGATATTATTGTTATAACCCACCGGTACTTCATTTAATTGTACAGTAGTTAAGCCTTCAATTAGATTTAACAAGTAAACCCTCGTCATTTTTATTCTTTCGATGCCTTTTTGCATATCCGTAATTTAATTTTTAGCGATCAGTATCCACTTTGCCCAGATGATCTCTTCTTTCCTGTAATTCCCGCCAGGTTGTTAAAATAAATCCCCGCTGCCCTATAAATTCCTTTAATTCAGGATCGGTCATTGCCAGCAGATCGCCCTTTCTGGTATTGCCAGAATCACTTATGTACTTAAATTGTCCTCCTGCATTGGTACAGTGAATTAGTATGACGGTTATTCCCGGTTTTACAGATTGAAGCAAAGCCTTATATTTTTCGGTTTTGAATTTCCTTAGGTTGTCATCGGTGGGCTCTATGCCAGCAGGCAGTTTCCAGTCATAACTTAAAAGGTACAAGTCATCTACCACCGCCAGACCTCCGTTCCATATCCTTTTTCCGGTATCTTGAATGGCTTTCATTACGGCCGTGGTATCATAGTTTTTATTCCCGGTTCCTTTTACCAGCGTGTTCAGTCCGGCAAGCGGTCCTTTTCCAAGTTCCTGCCGCAAAAAGGTATTGCCTCCTGCTGAAAATAAAATTGGGATATGTTCTTTAATGCCTACTTTAATATATCGCTCAAGATATTCTGGAGAGGCCCACAATGTACCCATGTGGGTGTCCAAGTGGGTTGGGTTAAAACCCATTTTTCTTGCACGTGACAGTTGAGCCATTATTTCAGCTTCTATCTCATCCGGCGAAGCATGGCTGAGCACATCTGCAACATTGTTCCATAAAGCGCCCTCATTATCTGATAAACCGGGAGATTTATTGACTCCGGAAACAGAACCCCAACGGTATTCTTTCCATTCAGAAGTAAGTGTAAGGTGAAGACCTGCATCTAAATTTGGATGTTGGCTGAGATAATGAATCATGTTGGGCATCCAAGGACAAGGCATCATCACACTGAGAGAAGTTGCTAGACCTTTTTCAAGTGCACAGATTACGCCCCGATTCGAATCATACGACATTCCGGCATCGTCAACATGAAAAAGGATCACCTTGTCGCCTTTTTTCCACCCCAATTTTTCCGCATAGGTTTGCGGGACCTGGCTATGCAATTCGTTTGAAAAGCAATTCAATAGTAAGCCTAGTACTAAAATGAACTGTCTGAATTTAATGAACGTTGAAAACTTTATCTTTATAGCTGACATATGGGAATGATTTGACTTCGCCTCAAAGTAAAGCAAGAAAGCCAGCACCCACAATAAGTCAAATTTTTATGACTACCGAAAAAACCGATCTAACTCTGCATTGCCCCAAAGAATATTTATTAAAAATGTTAACCGGGAAATGGAAACCCTGCATTTTCAGATATGCAACTCAAGGCCCTGTCCGGTTTGGTCAGATAATGAAATTATTACCTGAAGCTACCAGGCAGGCTCTCACCAATGCCTTACGTGAATTGGAAGGAAGTGGTATTCTTGAACGAACGATAGTTAAATTGAAGCCATTGCATGTTGAATATCGTCTTACCGAGCTGGGCATAGAATTTATTCCGATTTTTAAGGCCGTAGAAGAATTAAATCTTTTGCCGGTTATGCAAAAGAACTAATCACGACCAATCAGCCCGAAAGAATTTAGTTAATGACTTAATTACTCAGCAAACGAAAAACTGAATTACCGAATTCCCAATGATGGTTTTCGGGTCGAAATGATCTTATTGCAATTATGTAGTATATCGGTAATATGTAGGCGTTTACGCTAAGTGGAAATTCCGGATTGCTTGACCAGGCGATTCCGTAGGATATAGAGCACCGATTTGTGTAATCCATTAAAAAAGTTCCAATTAATAATCAATGAAATAAGATGGTCAAAGTGTTGCGATCAAATTGTCTGCAATTTCGGAATGAGGTGATTAATGGCTCCGGAATGTCTACCTTGGGTGCCATCACTGCCTAAACCAGAAAGCACTACAACAATAGCTTTGGTACCGCAATCCGCCGCGAGGGAATTAAAAAATGTATTTATAGTAAAGTGAGGGCCTGAAGCTTTTTCCTTGTTTGTTAAATATAATGTATCATCGCTTATGGTCATGAACTTATCGCTGGGGATAAGATACACCTGGTTGCTTTTTACATGCATACCATTTTTAGCTTCTTCAACTACAATTGCTGTGCTTGGCCAGCAATTCAACCATCCTGCTTTTAAAATCAGAAGATAAATGCTGCACAAAGATATAGGATACGCCATCTAAAGGCGTGTGGTCAAAAAAGAATTGATTTCTTCCATGCCGCCAGCAGAGGCGCCAATAGCAATAATATGGTGGGGGGCATCTTTCGGTATGTCAGGACTTTAAAGAGCGGCATAAGAATTTTTAAAAATTCCGAGATGGTAAAAAGTGAGTGAAATTAAACTTACAACTATATTTTGAAAGTGAGCATTTTATTGACGTTTAACAGGGGGTATTTATAGTTAAAAGCCTTACCCAAAGCTATCAGGAATGGAATAGTTTAAATCGCAATTTTACTGGCATCATTTTAGATACATTGCTTTTATATATTACAGGATATGATCATTAGAAAACCGGGAGTTGATGATGCAGAATTAGTCCGGCTGATTTTATTAAAAAGCAGAGCGGGCGCTGAAGTGCTATATGATAGGTATGCTATGGTTTTATTGTTAGTGATCATTCGCATTATTCCTGAAAAAAAAGAAGCTGAAGCTGTGCTTGAGCAAACCTTTATTAAAGTCTGGAACTCTTTCGATGTTTATATCCAGCAAAATGGAAAGCTGCTGCCCTGGATGATTGTTATTGCCAGAAATTTGATAAAAGATACTGTTAAGGGTAAAATTATTCGACCAAAAACGGCAGTCAAAACTTGAAAAAGGTATAAGCTAATTAACCGGCTTATCTAATTTTAAATACAGACCCGTTTTACTATGATTCTTTTAGTAAGAACAATGATATATTAATCACTTAAATAAAAAGTTATGCTACATCAAAATCACCACGAGCTTATTCAAAAACTTTTAAATTGCGCTTTGTCTTGCGAAAATTGCGCTACCGGCTGCTTAAAAGAAGAAGATGTTAAAATGATGGCCCGTTGCATCAGCCTTGATCGGGATTGTGCAGATATTTGTATCCAGGCAGCACGATTATTAAAACGCGATTCAGAAATAGGTCATCAATACCTGTTGATATGTGAAGAAATTTGCAGGATGTGCGCCGCAGAATGTGGTAAATATGAGCATGAACATTGCAAGCAATGTGCCCAGGCATGTAAAGATTGTGCCGATGCCTGTCATGCCCACCACAAGCCAATTACTCAGAATTAATCTCTTATTGAATAGGACAGGTAAGATGTTACTATCAACTACGATTATTATTTGTATCTCGAAATTATATTAATAACATACACCAAATTATAAAACCATAAAAAAAATACGAATTGCCATGTCGTCCCAGTTAGTATACATTATTCGTTGAAGGCATGCAAATTTCTTTATAGTATATAAATTATTCATAATATAAAACTTTTAACCTTTTTATGTCTTATATGGTCAATAGTGTTTAACGGTCATAAAATTGCAATCAAACATTAAAGGCCTTTAAATTATTTCTTTTCCTGCCCAATACTACTATCATCATTTAAAACCTGCTATTGCGAGATCAAACAAGGGTACTGTATTGAGCATTAATGGCGGTTCCTCCAGTATTAAGTTCGCTTTATACACGGCAGATATGGCTTTAATGCCCTTATTATCAGGCCGCAAAGCAGGATGAGGCAACATATTGGGCATTATAATCATATTATAAAAATTGTTTCATACAAAAGGTATCAAAAAACGAAAAGCATGGATAGTGATTAACAATAAATATTTAACCAACTTATTATCAATTACTTTTTTGTTTAATAAATAAATAATTTCATTTTACCCGATAGAGGCGTTAATTTGTATCCCACCCGATTGCCCTTTCTTACTACGCCCGTTTATCCAGTTGCGTGCAGGCACTTCTACAAAACGATAGGTTAAAGAAGATACCAATATGGTTACCGCAATAAAGCCGATGCTAATGAGCCAGGCTGTAGACATATCTGGCTTAAGCGGCGGCCCTGCCTGTACCGTTTTACCTATGGGATGCAGGTAAGCAGTGATGCTACCCATAGTATACAACAAAGGCTCGTGAACAAGATAAATGGAAAAAGACCAATCGCCTAGTAGTTGAAGTGGTTTAAGGGCGAACAGTTTATCGATTCCGGCACTGCCGTATGATCCCGAAAGCAAAAGCAACGGGAAAAAAGCTACGGTAATCACATCGGGTAAAGCCAGGTGCATGCAGGTAAAAACACCAATGCCAATAATCGCTATTGCGTACCCATTACTTAATAGTTTGGCGCCCCAACTCGCTTTATAACATTGGTACATAGCCATGCCCAATGTAAAGCCACATAAACACCTTAAAAATCCAAACTGGTAGGCAACGTTAAGCGATAGTGCTGCAGGATTTATTTTTACAAAAGGCAATTCAGGTGGCACCGTTATGATTGGAATGATATAATAAGTTATCCCCAGGTAGCCTATGAAACAAAGCGCTATTACCATTATTATTCCTGACGGCTTAAGCTTCATAATTGGCTTAACCAAAAAGGGAAATACCATATAAGCCCACCATTCCGTACTGATGGACCAGGATGCGTGGTTCCAGCTAAACCAATTATGTAAATTCATAGAATGTATCAAAAGCAGATTGGTAAAAACGGAGTAGCCGCTATCAGCTGATTGAAGTACCGGCACTTTAGGTATCTGCAGTAAGGAAGATATATAAAACAGAATGATAGTATATATCAAAGTTACCAGGTGCATAGGGTATATCCTTGCAAAACGGGCGATGGTAAATTTTTTAAATTGTGTGCCGTTAATAGCCTCTGCAAACCATTTACTGTAAACGTGGCACATAATAAATCCGCTTAGAATAAAGAAGAAATCAACCATTAGGTACATCCTGCTTAGTATCATCGAGTCGTTAAACTTTACCAGGCAATCGCCACCGGAACCGAGTGTTAAATCGAGATGAAAAAATACGGTAAGCAATGCTGCTATGCCGCGTAATGGCGTAAGGTTAGCTAAATAACGTATGGTTTTTTGCATGGGTATTGTTTAGTATGCACAAATTAGTTATGATTTAAAGGAGAATCACTTTAAGCGGCGCTGCATTTGAATATTTTGTAAACTTCAATTGGCTCTTCAGCAATGGTTTAACATTTTAAAAAAGTCAACTGCCTGCCTTAGGTAGTAGGCGGTTATTATAGTAATTACTTTTAATGTAAGCGGGTTGTGCGCTGAATTTGATGGTGTCATGTTTTGAATTATGCTGGTTAAAAAAACAGTTGTGCAAACTTGCCTGCAAAAGCCTGCCAGGGTGCCGAAAGTTGGAACTCCCAGATCAAATGCATGGCCAGTAAGATTCCCAACGTAATCAAATAAGGTCTATATGGCTTTTTATTAATCACATCGTATATAATAAATCCAATAGCCAAAGCATCCGTTAATAAAAGTGAATATTCCAGTGCCAATGGGAATGGCATACCACCGTAAATAATCATCGCCCTGCCTATTCCGGGGCCAAGCAATAAAAATGATGTGGCTATCATGTACCTCATGTGGTAAGCGCTATTCTTTTTATAAACCATAGCCAAAATATATAGGGTTCCAAAAGCAACAATATCTGGCAGGTTCAATGCCAGGCTTCCCAGGTTTTGTTCTTTGGGGATGATAGGTGCCAATCGTTGAAATTGGCCTTTTGTAACTAAAAAGATCGAAAGCAAAAGCAAAGGTATCAGCACATAAGATACTTTCCCTAAATTGCGGTGCATCTCATATTTTTTATAACGGATTAAAAAAGGCTGAACAATTAGCATTGCAAACCAGCTCAACATCATCAGCCCATGAAAGTGCTGTACGGTAGTTACACCGCTAAAGGATGGGAACAGGCCGAAATAAGGTCTGTAAAAGCCCCAGATTACGAATGCAAAGATAACTACTACGAAGTAGCTAACATTTTGATAGGTTTTTTCCATGATGGATTTGGTTTTTATTATAAAAGTGACTTAAAAGCAAGTAGGTATGGTGGTAAAAAATCGGCATATTTTATTTTAATCGTACAATACTTTTCATTACACTCGGAAAGGTTGAAAATGCCAGCATGTCGTGGCCCGGAATGAATAGGTCGGTATTTTTCACCATCCCCATCCGCTTCAAATTATTTGCAATTATAAGCGCCGAAAGTTTAAGGTGATTTTTCATGTCTTTTATTTGATAATAACTTTCATTTTTAAAAAACAGGTAATAAGTGATTGATAGCTCTGAAGCCCAAATGTTAACAGTCTGTTTTTTTAAAATTACTTGGAATGTTTTCGCAAAAAAATTGTTTTTGTTATAAACAGGTTAAATATATCGATCATAAAAACCTTGTTATTGTACAAATGCGACATTGCTCATTATGGGTTTGGTATTTAATGTTTAAGCAGGTAATTGATAAAGTCTAAATCTATTTTTACCAGGTTGTTGGGCGAAACCTTAAGATATTCTTTAAAATACCTGATCATATGGGCCTGGTCAAAAAACCCGTTATTATAGGTCAATTCTGTCCATGTTATATTCGGGTTTGCCTGGAGGTAATTCATCGCATTTTTAAAGCGGATAATCTGCACATACACTTTAGGGCTTATACCAACTCTTTTATGGAAGTGCCTTTCCAGCGTTCTCCGGTTTATTCCGCTGCTATCCGCAATCTTTATTATGCTGATACCACCTTGTGATTCGTGAATAAGTACCAATACTTTTTTCAAATCGCCGCAATTGTCTTCAATTGGGATTCGATTCAAAAAAAAGCTGTTTAATATTTCAAGCTGCTGTTCCCTGTCATCGGCCAAAACCAGCTCCGCTATTAAACGCTCTCCGATCTTTTGGCCTAAAAAATCAAGCAGATCTACCGACTTATTTGTTATTGCATCAGTATTATACCCAAACAGTTGGTACATACCCATAGGCTGAAAGAAAACGACCAGGAAAGTAAGCTGCCCAACTGCATGGCCGGTAATTGGATAGGTGGTTTGACCAATTGCGTAACTTGGTTGATGGGCAATCGGATTCCCCTTAAAGTCTTTCCCGACAACCACTCCATCTTTATCGCATTTTACCCGGATCAAAAAGCCTGTCAAACCGTTTGGCGGCGAAATTAAAGGCGCTGTAGCCCCAGCAGGCAACTCCATTAACCCGTAAGAAAATATATATTCGGAAAGACGTGGATCAGTTGGAAAAAATGAATATTGGATCATACGATAATTGGTGAACAGGTACACTGCGAATGATATTATCTGCAGATAGGTTTTATTTAATACTTGTATTTTACGGGCTTGTAAGCACCTCGTTTTACGAAGTAAAAATTATCTTTGAATATAACTAATTGAAATACAGATACCTAATTTAATATCTTACCAGGGAGGATTTCATAAAAATGAAGCAAGCTATTGGGTTATTTTTAGATCCCAATCAAAAAAAGATTAACAAAGTGACTATTCAAAGGGGTATCCGCTATGTTTTATAAGGGCCTAAGTCTTACCATGCCTATCTTCAATGATCTCCATCAGTGCAGCTCTGCTTTGGGCATCAAAGGGTTGGATACCGAAGTCATCCAGTATCAGCAGTTGTTGTCTTTCGACCTTAGCGATCTCTTTGAGATACGAACCATCTGCTTTAGCCATTTTTAGTTTAGCGAACAACTTAGGTGTACTGGCGTACCATACCCGGTAGCCCAGCATACAGGCCTGGTAACCATGCAAAGATCAACGTTAGCTCAAAAAACCTCACTTATCGTATTCAGCCTGTTTCTGCTTTTCGCAGGCATTGGTCATCTTACTTTTGTAAGTTTTTTTTTAAGCATAAGTTCCACCGTGGTTGCCCATAAACCCGGATTTGGTAGTTATTTTATATAGAGTTATGGAAATACTACTCGGGCTATGTCTAATTTTACTACAAAAAGCACGGTGGTAAAGTTGGTTGGATAGTTGCGATCTTTTTTGTTTTGGTTTTCCCAGGAAATATCGCCCAATTGGTTGAATACAGAAATGCTTTTGGCCTGGATTTACCTAAGTCCAGATCCTGATCCTCCTTGACAAACGACTCCAATTCAACGAACTTTTTGTTTTCTTTAGCCCGGCAAATGAATGTTATATCATTGGAACGAAACGCTTTCATCGTCCTGATTGATTGCAGGCCTCTATCCATCATATAAATATTGCGATGACTACTTTCTTTCTTTACGTGTCCCATTACCACCTCAGGCAAGGCGAAATCTTCACTGCCATAGCTTTGAGAGGTAAATACAGCGGAATGACACGGCAATACACCATCAAAGGCAATACTATATTTAACCGCTCTTTTACCGCTTTTGTTATCCAATCCTTCCATCAGCTTGCCAACCGTTTCGCTCACCATTGAGCTATCAACACGGATAAGGTTATATTTCTCCCTTTCCGTTAGGGAGTACAACTCGGAAAACTGATCGTAAATGTATTCATAGATCTGCTTAAAATAATCTGGAGACTGAAGTAATCACCCTTATTTTGAAAATTGCCCGGCGGCGGGCTAGCCCGCCCGTAAGAACACCCCCTGTTTTCCTATTATTTGATGATCTATGGTGAAAACGGGGTGTGCTTTAAAATTTCTTAATAATAATCCAAAAACCTATAACTATTAGGGTAGCAAATTTCTATAATTCCACAAAAGCGCATACTCATTAGTTGAAAATAATTATCGCTGATCTGATAAATATAGATAGGTTTGTCTTTCTTTACCCGTTATGCTTAAAGTTAAGTGCAATTTAATAGATGGATCCTGCAAATGATTGTCAACACGACGCAACTGATTGAGTCTTGGGTGACACTATACACCAACAATTTGTATAGCTGGGCATTTTTTAAAACCTCCAGTAAGGAATCTGCCGAAGATTTGGTGCAGGACACATTTTTAACCGCATATCAGCAGTTCGAAAAATTCAGAGGAGAAAGTACGCCTAAGACTTGGCTTTTAGCGATATTAAACAATAAAATAAGGGCGCATTACCGTAAAAAATATCAGCAACTTGCCGAAAAAGAACGCAGCGAAACAAGTAACAGCCCAATTTTCGATCAGTTATTTGATGAAAATGATCGTTGGAAAAATAAGGAAAAGCCGTCAGCATGGCACGACGATGAGGGGCACCTTTTGGATGACCGTGAATTTAACGGTGTTTTAACATCCTGTCTGGGTAAATTGCCTGAACAATGGCGGGTCGCAGTTAATCTGAAATATATAGAGCAAAAAAAAGGCGACCTCATTTGTCAGGAACTTGATATTGCGGCAACTAATTTCTGGCAGATCCTTCATAGAGCAAAATTACAACTAAGGAAATGCCTTGAAATAAATTGGTTTAAAGTATAGATCATGCATAAAATAATGAATTGGTTGATGTTGTCCTGTAAGAAGGCAACCGAGCTGATCGAAAAGAAATCACTTGTCGGGCTTTCATGGAAAGAAAACGTACGCTTGCACATGCACATAACTATGTGCGACGGCTGCACGGCATATCAAAAACAAAGCCTCCTGATCGACAAACTCCTCCAGCATCATCTCAGCGATGACACATCAACAACGATTCCCCTGGTCGAAAATAATGCTCTGAAAGATCGAATTATCACTAAACTAACAGAGAAATGACAGTGGACTCAACGGCTTCGCTTTTAAAATCAGTTCTTTCATGCCCTAATTGCGGTCATAAGAAAGAAGAATCGGTGCCGTTAGACTCTTGCCTTTTTTTCTATGAATGTGAAAGTTGTAAATCCATATTAACACCTCAACCTGGGGACTGCTGTGTATTTTGCAGCTATGGTACCGTGAAATGTCCGAGTCATGATTCAAATGAAACAACCCAGCCTGGATGCTGTGCATAGGTAAAAGAGGAAGCTGAATTTTTGTTTTTTTAATAATTACTTCTTTCTTTTGGATGCTTTTGCTTTGGCATTGTAGTTTAAAGCCAGTCCGACTGTCTGAATATATCAAAGAATGTGCTGAGAGGCTGGAAAAAAAAATATCGGAGCTTGTATCCGCACCATTAATTTTAGTGGGGCACTCTCAGGGCGCGATGCTTGCATTAGAGTTGTTATTGAGACAAAAACTACCAATCGTTGAACTTTACTCATTTTTGCGGAATTATTCCTAAACCAATCGTAGATCCTATTTTGAAAATCGATTTTACCAAGGTTTTTTTTTATTATTCCGAAAAAGATAAATTTATTTCGCCACAAGAATATCATGAAACCCTGCAAGGGCTTTCCTCAATAACAGGGATCGAGTTATCGGTGAATGGCTCAAAAAGCTTAGATCACGATTTTTCAAGCTCTTGGCTGAAGACATCAAATTATTATTAGCCTAATCGATTATGACAACATCAAAAGATAATGAAATAGTTAGCAGCGTAATGTCTCGATGGGAATCTCTCCCGGAAATACAGAAAAAAAACGCCTTGGTCGACGGGGACGAATTAGCTACTGTAATAAACCGGAATCTATCAGAAAAGGGATTTTGGATATATTCCCTATTAAAACAATGTGAAGAACATAGTTTGGAGTCTTTGATTTGCCTTTGCACAGATATTTCAAAAAGACTTGGCTTTGTGTTGCCTCAAAATCTGAACAATGATTTAGTTACTCTGATTCGAGACGAAGGGAAAAATTATTCGAATCCGGCAACAAGGGGGCATCAAACCAATAATCACTTAGCCTACCATAGTGATAGAGCCGACCTATCAATCCTGTTGTATGTGAGACCAGCTGCCAAAGGTGGCGCGTTGAGCATCGTTTCTTTTAAAGAAGCATTGGCAGTTTTAAAAGAAAAAGAAGTTGCAGCATACAATATACTGTTCCAAGAATTTCCTTTTGACTTAAGAGAAGATCGATTATTCTTGCTACCTAAATGGCATTTACGTCCGATTTGCTGGCAATCCGAAGATCAGATTTTTGGCCATTATATTCGAAGATTTATCAATGATTCGAGCAGACATGAAGATTGTCATCCACTGACACCGGTACAGGAAAATGCACTTGATATGTTTGATGACGTTTTAAAAACATTAGGAAAAAACACGCAATTTTTGCCGAGTGTTGGAGAAATTGTAATCACAGATAATTTTAAAGTTTTGCACGCCAGGACTGCATTTGACGACGACCAAGAATCAAACGCCCGCTTAGCACTAAGAAGTTGGGTGGCACCGTATCATAGCATGGAAACTGCCGCGTTTCATGCAGCCTTTAATGGGAAGTGGCTTAGAGGGAGCTTATCGTGGAGGTTTGGGATCCAACCAAGAGCATATCGAAAATATTGGACGAACTAAATAAAGAACATTATGAGTGCAAAAACATTTTCAATAAGCTCAGATAAATATGCGCAATCAAGGCCTCTTTATCCCGAAACACTATTTAAATGGTTAGCTGAAAATTCGGTCGCAAATCACTCGGTTTGGGACTGCGCGACGGGAAATGGCCAGGCCGCAATCGGACTTTCCCATTATTTTGATAACGTGTATGCTACAGATATTTCGGAGCAGCAAATCGAAAATTCTATCAGAAGTGAAAAAGTTATCTACAGTGTAAGTCCAGTGGAAAATTCAGGTTTTGCGAGCAATTCATTTGATCTTATTGTTGTTGCCCAAGCACTTCATTGGTTTAATTTCCCGGAATATTGGATGGTGGTTAAACGTGTCTCTAAACCTGGAGCGTTGTTTTCCGCGTGGGGATATGATTGGGCATTCAGCACACCTGAAATTGATGAGTTATTAATTAAACCGTTTCGAGAGATTTTATTGCCCTTTTGGAATAAAAGAAACTCCGTTCTTTGGCGTGGATATTTAGATGAGGATATCCATTTTCCATTTAAGAGGATTTCGATGCCGTCGTTCGAGATATATGGACAATGGCCGCTGCAAAACTTGATAAATTATTTCAAAACTTGGTCCGCCTATAAGTTAGCGGATGCGGACGCAATTGAACAACTGGATAGGTTAGCCGGAAATATTATGAAAAAATTTCAGCCCTCAGACATCATACCAGTAAGAATGCCTTTAAGGTCTTTTGCGGGATTAATAAAATAAATCTTACGACAATGAATACGCATCCTTATCCTGGAATCTTCGCAATCAACACTATACTTGGAAATATAACAAGTATTGAGGAAGCTGCTCAAAAAGATGGCCTGCCCGATATCGTAAAAGATCTGAATGAACGCGGAGTAAATAGCTATTCACATATAAACGACAAGTTGAGCAAGCTATTGGCGCAATCCATATTGGCGACTTTATAAGATTCCAAACTAGACTACAAAGATATTAACGGTGTAATGATCGTTATAGAAAGCTATTCAGAACTCATTGAAGGACCAATAATTAATGGAGTAACTCCTTTTCGAACTGGTAGAAATTTAATTTTTGAATTGTTAGGAGAAATCGGTTTGGATCACGCCCGATTATTTTCCAGTACATTTGGAGGCTCTGGAAATTTCCTCCATGCTATGTTTTTAGCGGACTCTCTAATTAGAAGCAAACGGTTAAACAACATATTAATGGTTTGCTTTGACAAGCATCCTGATAATACTTCTCGATTAATGCAAGAGGCTTTAGCTGTTGTAGGCGATGGCGTAGCTACTTTTATTTTTGGCAATAGTAATCAGCAAACGACTTTTCACACAGTTGATTTTGTTAACATCAATCCCTTTATTAAAGTAGAAAGATATGATAACATGGCCGAAAAAATGTTGGAAATGTATCGATGCACAAAATTTGCGGCTGCCTTTGAAATTGTAAAATCATGCTTCAAATAGCGCGGGGAGTACACCATTTGTACGTTAAGTTTATAAAGTCAAAATTAGGGCTGTGAGGTATTTGTGGTGTATGGCGAAAACTATACACTAAATTCTTGTCCTGACTGAAAAAAACAAACTGCTTTCTGGTTGTCTTTTGGATAAATAGGCAGAGCGTATATTCAAAACACTGACCTTTTTCTATCAATCTAAAAAGTGTATTTTCGAGTATGTACGCTATAACAAAAATTTATTACGTCCAATTTTATTTATTATCCTTCTTTTGAATATGAAAATGCTGATTTAGACCGTCTACCGATGTCTTTTTACTTTTATCTGCCAACATCAAAAACGCCTTAATGCCGCATGATTTTAATTAATCATGCGGCATTTCAACTAAACGCAACACGTCCGGAAAATAAATAAATATCTTTTGTCAGGTTCACGGATTCGATGCAACTATTAGAACATATTAATCAAATAATTTACTTAAATCAACAAACGATGAAAAAGTTATTAGTTGCCTCCATGCTGTTTATGGGTATCGCGATCTCCGGATTTGCGCAGCAAGCCAAAGTTATCGCTTTAGTGAATAAAGCTTCCTGGTGCCCGGTATGCCAGGCAAATGGCCCCCGTTTTGAAAAAGACATCATGCCTATGGCGATGGCAAACAAAGATGTCCAGATCGTGATGAACGACTTGTCTGACGACAAAACAAAGGCCGCTTCTTTACCTATGCTTCAAAAAGCTGGTATCGCATCATTTGCCAAGAAAAACACAGGTACCGGTACTTTGTATTTTATTGACGCGAAATCGAAAAAATTAATTTCAGAAGTAAGCCTTGCTAAAAGCGATGAAGAAATTAAAAAAGTCTACATGGCTGCCCTTGCTAAAGGATAAGCTATTTCTGACCTTTTATTACAGGGTTAACCCAATTTCAAAGTTAACCCTGTTTAAACCAACCAAAGATGAATACAATAAAATTAAAACAAGGGATGCTGGGTGGCATAATAGCTACCGTGGTGATGACGATGCTTATGCTGGCCGCACCGATGATGGGCATGCCTGATATGAAGGTAGGTAACATGATGGCCGGCTTTATGGGTATTCCTGTTTGGCTGGGCTGGGCTATGCATCTGATGATCGGGATCGTTTGGGCTTTGGTTTATGTTTTTCTGATCAAAGACCGGCTTACGTTAAGCCCGGCGATCAAGGGTATGCTGTTTGCCCTGCTTCCCTGGATACTGATGCAACTGATGATGATGCCGATGATGGGTATGGGTATATTCTCGGCTAATGCGCCAAATCCGGTCATGATGGTAGTAGGAACAATGATGGGACACCTGGTGTATGGGCTCGTACTGGGACTGAGCACGAAGGGCGAATAACATTAATAATTTTGAATGATGAATAATCAAATCATTTTAAAAAAGATAACCCGCCTAAACTTCAGGCAGGTTATTTACGTGATCATCGGGCTTGTACTATTGGTTAACGGCATAGTTGGAAAAGATTGGACAACCGGTATATTAAGTTTGCTTTTTTTATATCAGGGCATATTTAACACCTGCCTGTTCGGGTCATGCACTGTTCCCAGGCGCTGATAACGCCGGCATGTCAGAAACATTCGCCTTATTCCAGGGTTAATGATGATATTGAAAAGAAAAAAGAAATGAGCGAACACTATTATAACGCTGGCGATCTGGCCAAATTTGGCAATATAGCTGAATATCAAAAGGAAATGGCTGATAAATTCTTCTCCTATTACGGGGATGTATTTAAAGACAGCTATTTAACCGCTAAAGAAAAGTCACTTATCGCCCTGGCGGTTGCCCATGCGGTACAGTGCCCTTATTGCATCGACGCTTACAGCAGCGATGCTTATGAAAAAGGCTATAGTGAAGCGCAAATGATGGAAGCTGTACACGTTGCGGCGGCAATCAAAGGCGGCGCGGTATTGGCGCATGGTGTGCAGATGATGAACAAGGTGAAAGAGATAGGCATGTAATGATAAAATCACTCCACGTTTTACAACATCATTTGGCAGATTCCAACAATCAGCTGTCGATCCTTGAAGACGAAGGGCTGCACAAGCACGCGTCCTTTACAGAGAAACTGTCCGGGCTGGGCGAATTTCCTTTACGGGCGACCGGCGTGGAAATCTTTCAGGTAAATGTTGGCAAAATGTGTAACCAGGTATGCAAGCATTGCCATGTAGACGCGGGCCCTGACCGTAAAGAGATCATGACGCGGGAAACCATGCAGCTCTGTTTGGACGTACTTGCTGCCTCAGACATCAAAACGGTTGACCTGACCGGCGGAGCGCCCGAAATGAATCCCGACTTCCGTTGGTTCGTCACCGAGATCAAAAAACTGAACAGACACATTATCGTCAGGTGTAACCTGACCATTATATTAGCCAACAAAAAATTCCATGACCTGCCTGAATTTTTCAGGGATCACCAGGTGGAAGTGGTATCATCTTTACCCAGCTTCACTAAAGACCGTACAGACAGGCAGCGGGGCGACGGGGTTTTTGAAGATTCTATCAGAGCCTTGCAGCTGTTGAATGAAGCTGGCTATGGTGTACCGGATGGCGGCTTGTTGCTCAATTTGGTCTATAACCCGGCAGGGGCTTTTTTGCCGCCTTTACAGCAGGCGCTGGAACGGGAGTATAAAGATGAACTACTCAAAAACTTCGGTATCCGGTTCAATAATTTGTTTGCCATTACCAATATGCCGATCAGCCGTTATCTTGACTATTTGCTATCAACCGGCAATTATGATAAATACATGGAAAAACTGATTAGTGCCTTTAATCCTTCTGCGGTTCAAAATGTGATGTGCCGCAATACTATTTCGGTGGGTTGGAACGGCTATCTTTATGACTGCGATTTTAACCAGATGCTGGATCTTCCGGTCAGCACAACAAATTCCAGTCACCTTAGTAGTTATGATGGCACTGTTTTAGATAAACGGTACATTGTTTTGAACCAGCATTGCTATGGCTGCACTGCCGGTGCCGGTTCAAGTTGCAGCGGAGCGGTAGCCGATTAGTTACCTAAAAAAGTAAATTATGAGCACAGGATATTTAGAAACAACCAAAAATATTTATAAAGAAGCGGCTGAAAACCCGCAGGTCGGTCTATGCTGTACAACGACCCCGATCTGGTCATTACCAGGCTTGGAAATTCCCAAAAGAATGCAGGAAATGAATTACGGATGCGGAAGCACGGTAAACCCACGCGACCTCGTAAACGATCCAAAAATATTATATGTGGGTGTTGGCGGTGGGATGGAACTATTGCAGTTTGCCTATTTCAGCCGTCAGATAGGCGGTGTGGTCGGTATAGATGTGGTGGATGAAATGCTCGAAGCGAGCAGAAAAAATTTCGTGGAAGCTGAACAGGTCAACCCCTGGTTTAAAAGCGAGTTTGTTGAACTCCGCAAAGGAGATGCCCTACATTTACCGGTTGAAGATAGCAGTATCGATGTAGCCGCCCAAAACTGCCTGTTCAACATCTTTAAGGAAGACGAACTGAAACAGGCGTTAAAAGAAATGTACCGGGTATTAAAACCCACTGGCCGCCTGGTATTGAGCGACCCAACCTGCGAAACTTTCATGCCCAATGCCTTGAAAGATGATGAACGCCTTCGGGCCTTGTGCCTGAGCGGCGCTTTGCCGCTGAAAGAGTATATTAAAATGATCACTGATATCGGCTTCGGCACCATCGAGGTACGGGCCAAACGCCCGTATCGTATCCTTGACCCCAAACATTACGCAACCGAAAGGCTGATTTTTATAGAAAGCGTAGAAGTTTGTGCTATCAAAGACCCTATGCCGGAGGACGGGCCTTGTATTTTTACGGGTAAAACGGCCATTTATTACGGCGAGGCTGAATGTTTTGACGACCATAAAGGCCATGTATTAATGCCCAACCAGCCGTTGGCTGTTTGTGATAAAACCGGTGGCAACCTGGCCGGCTTGAACCGTGATGATATTTTCGTATCGGAATCAACCTGGTTTTACGACGGCGGTGGTTGTTGCTAAGTTCGAATAATTGAAATTACCATGAGCAATAATATCTTATTGATATTTACACGTAATCTGATCTACGGCAAAGTAAAAACTAGGCTTGCAGCATCGATAGGCCATGATTATGCGCTGTCTGTGTACCGGTTATTGTTGGAACATACCGCGCAACTCACAAAAAATATCGATGCTACCCGGATCGTATATTATTCGGATGCGATAACAGACGGGGATGCCTGGGATAATTCTTACCTGAAAACCGTTCAGCAAGGCGGCGACCTGGGTGAGCGGATGGCAAATGCGTTTGATGATAATTTAAAAAACGGGACTAAAAAGGTGGTGATCATTGGGACGGATTGCTACGAACTAAACAGCGGGATCATTGCGGATGCTTTTTCGCAATTAGATCACCATGATGTGGTCATAGGGCCCGCGCTCGACGGTGGTTATTACCTCTTGGGCATGAAGGCCTTTCATCCGGAACTATTCTATAATGTCGCCTGGAGCACGCCTTCGGTTTTAAAAGAAACCTTGTCGTGTTGCGACGATTTGTCGTTAACCTATTTCCGGTTACCTGTTCTGTCTGATATAGATGAGGAAAAGGACCTCGCGCGTACCGACCTTTTGAGCAAATTATGATCAGCATAATCATACCGACGTTTAACGAAGCGGATCAGATCGCATCAACTATCAACCGGCTGAAGAAGGCTATCGGGGCTTCGGATGTTGAGATCATCGTATCGGATGGAGGAAGTATGGACGGAACGATACTGTTGGCAAAAGAGAGTGGTGCCTGTGTTTCCTTATCAAAAAGAAAAGGCCGGGCAGCCCAAATGAATACTGGTGCCGCGCTTGCAAAAGGCGATCTGCTCTACTTTTTACACGCGGATACCATTCCGCCGGAAGGTTTCCTCGCCGATATTGTCCAAGCCGTTACGCAGGGGTATGCTGCGGGTTGTTTTATGTTATCCTTCGATTACCCGCATTGGTTTTTAAAAGCAAACTGCTGGTTTACCCGGTTTGATGTGAACGCCCTCCGTTTTGGAGATCAGAGTTTGTTCGTCACCAAAGCATCGTTTGAACAGGCCGGAGGCTTCTGCGAGCAGCATATCGTCCTCGAAGACCAGGAACTGATCAAACGGCTAAGGAAACAGGTTCGTTTTAAAGTCATTAAGAAGGCTGTAGTGACATCCGCCCGTAAATACCTGGAAAACGGAATTTACAGGACACAGGGCATTTTCTTTATCATTTATCTTCTTTACCGAATTGGTTTTTCACAGCAAAAGCTTGTGCGTACTTATAAAAAACTCATTAGGCAAGATAAGCTTTAACCCAGCGAATATGGCAAAACATGAATTTGATATCATTGTGATCGGCGCAGGTTCCGGGGGGGTAACCGTAGGGCTCTTTATGAACCAGGCAGGCCTTAAAGTGCTGATGATCTCCCTGTCGGATAAGGACATTGGCGGGGATTGCCTGAACGACGGCTGTGTGCCGAGCAAAGCATTGATCCATACGGCAAAACTGGTCAGGCATGCACAAGAGGCGGCGCAGTTTGGTTTGGATGTGAGTGGGAGTGTTGACATTAAAAAGGTCATCAGCTATATCCGCTCAAAGCAATCTTTGATCAGGGTACATGAAAATGCACAATGGCTGCATGATCAAGGGATCACTGTGGTTTTGGGAAATGCTTGTTTTGCAGGGAGGAACCAGGTCGAGGTAGACGGAAAAATATATTCCGGGAAAAAGATCGTCATCGCCACCGGCTCTAAACCCCGGAAATTAACCATTGAAGGAGTTGAAAAGGTGAGCTACTTTGATAATGAAAGCATCTTTCATTTGGAGACCCTGCCGAAAAACGTATTGTGTATTGGCGGCGGCCCTATCGGAATGGAGATCGCGCAGGCTTTATCCCGCCTTGGCAGCAAAGTTACAATTGTACATAAAAACTCATCGATACTCGAACACGACGATCCCGAAGTGACCACAATACTGATGGAACAACTAGAAAAAGAGGGTATAAAATATTTATTAAACACCCGTATTGACCGGTTCACATCCGCTAACGGGGCGGCTGTTAAAACTGCCGCAGGTGAAACAGAAGTTATTCATTTTGATGCGGTCTTTGTGGCGATAGGAAGGGAATTATCTTTGGAACCGTTAGCGCTTTCAAAAGCTGATATTGAAGTTGAAGGAAAAAGAATCGTTATCGACCGTTATCTAAGAACTACCAATAAAGATGTTTTGGTTTGCGGAGACGTAGCGGGCGACCTTCAGTTTTCCCATGCTGCCGAATTTCACGCCCGGCTGATCCTGAATAACCTATTTTCCCCTTTTAAAAAGAAACTCAATAACCAGTATATGTCCTGGGTCACCTTTACCGATCCGGAAGTGGCCACGTTCGGTTTAAGCGAAAAACAGGTAAAGGACAAGCGTATCAATTTCCGCAGGCTGGAAAAAGATTTTAAGGACGATGACAGGGCGGTAGTGGACAATTACCGGTATGGAAAATTGGTATTGCTTGTTAGCAAAGGCGGGTTTTTCAGAAAACAAAAATTATTGGGCGGAACAATGGTTGCCCCAAATGCCGGGGAACTTATTCAGGAACTTATATTGGCTAATTCAGTCAAACTACCTGTTAAAGCGATTTTTGACAAGGTTTATCCTTACCCGGTTGCTTCCCGTATCAACCAAAGCCTGGTTACCGACCTGATTTCCGAGGGATTGACACCCGTGATCAAAGCGCTATTGCAAAAGGCCTATCAAATATTTAACTGATGGAATGGTGGCTTGCCTGGAAGCAAAGCGCGAGTTCAATTTCCATAGTTTTGAATCGGTTGAGTTGGGGCAGTTAGGCCTCCCTTTGCTGTAATTCTACAAATCGATTATAAAACACCTTGGTTTATAGACACGCTGCTTATTTTCCGACTCATTGCAAAAATTATACCACATGCCGTTTATATATTATAAATTAACTTTTTTATTCTTAAGTTAATAAAAAAACATTTATTTACATTTATGGCATGCTGCTTGACTAGATACTAATAATATTTATTATACACTAAAATAGCAAAAATGAAAGCACTTGTTTATTATGGACCTAAAGATGTCAGGGTATCTGAAATGCCAGATCCCAAAATTGAACAACCAACTGATGTACTGGTAAAGGTTACCACCACTAATATTTGCGGCTCAGACTTGCACATGTATGAGGGGCGGACGGATATGGAGGCAGGTCGGATATTCGGACACGAAAACATGGGTGAGGTGATTGAGATAGGCAAAGCAGTTGTTAATATTAAAGTAGGGGATATGGTATGTATGCCCTTTAATATTGGCTGTGGTCATTGTAAGAATTGTGAAAGCGGACTTACTGGTTTCTGTCTCAATATGAATCCCGGCTTTGCCGGTGCTGCCTATGGATTTGCCGGAATGGGACCCTTTGAAGGTGGGCAGGCAGAGTATTTAAGAGTACCATACGGCGATTTTAATTGTTTAAAATTACCCGAAGACGCTAAGGAAAAAGAAAATGATTATGTAATGCTATCGGATATTTTCCCTACAGGTTACCATGCAACCCAGTTGGCAGGAGTAAAACCCGGAGATAATGTAGTTATTTACGGTGCTGGCCCGGTTGGATTGATGGCGGCCCTATCTGCC
Organism: Mucilaginibacter sp. 5C4; assembly: GCF_034345625.1. Classification (NCBI taxonomy): domain Bacteria; kingdom Pseudomonadati; phylum Bacteroidota; class Sphingobacteriia; order Sphingobacteriales; family Sphingobacteriaceae; genus Mucilaginibacter; species Mucilaginibacter sp. 5C4. The sequence goes on from NZ_CP133775.1 coordinate 1,938,236, forward strand.
TCCATTAAGGGCGCTAATAAAATTATGGTAGTAGACAATCATCCTGACCGTTTAAAGCTAGCTGAGGAGTTTGGAGCCATACCTATTGACTTTTCGAAAGGGTCTGCTGTTGAACAGGTGTTAGAAGAAACTAATGGGATAGGTGCCGATAGTGGTTGCGAATGTGTGGGTTACCAATGTTGTAATAAACATGGACACGAACAAAACAACGCCACAATGAACGACCTTGTACAGGCTGTGAAGGCCACCGGTTCGATAGGAGTTGTGGGTGTTTTCGTCGCAAAAGATCCTAAAGCTAAGGATCCGATATCACAGAAAGGACACATGGACTTTGATTTTGGTAATTTCTGGATGAAGGGCATGAGCATGGCAACAGGCCAGGCCAATGTTAAAGCCTATAACCGGCAGCTTTGCGCATTAATTTCCAGTGGCAAGGCTAAACCATCTTCTATTATTTCTCATGAGATTTCGCTTGATGAAGCACCGGAGGCATACAAGCATTTTGATACACGCGATAATGGTTGGACTAAGGTGATACTCAAACCGGGGAAAAGTCCGGATAAGTCTAAACAAGCTGCTAAGGAACGGGAACCAGTTTCCGTTTAGTTCTAAAAAAGACGAAGTTATTAAACCATAGCTTTGTCTTTTTGCAATCTTCCGAATGAAATTACGATCGTTCGTATTTACATAAATTTTTTGGGAAATAGCTTTTGGTTTATTGAGCGATGATGTGTTGGGCTGTTTATAAAAGGTTTGCCCTAATCTGTTTTTTTTAAATCCTACAGCAACAAAAAAATGATTATAACTAAATTTTCATGTTAGTTTTTATAATTGATACGTTTTGTAGAAAACAATATTCCGATCAAGTACGATGACCGGAGATATTGGTTTCTTTGATTTTACATTAAATTATTTGTTGGATAAATACATTCCGCATAGCATATTTTTATCTTTGCCGCTAACAATTACTAATAAATTATCTTTAAAATATCATTTTAATTATCCTTTAAATACAGATTTCCTGCGCCTTCTGCTGCAAAACATACACTTGCGGATTCAAATGGTTCATAATATACCCCTGGTTTAAAGACACTATTAAACTTTGTGATCAAGGTGCTATTTACTGATTTCCTCCGGGTTTCGTAATAAATGGTTTTAGTAGCTGAGTCTGCGTCTATTAGCCGCTTCATTATGAAGTGGCTTTTTTTGTTTTAAGCTGGAAGTTTATCGCTTATCAGATGGTTTACAAACCCTTCAGGTCTGATTTGATCCGGTTGCGTTTCTTTTGCAGGTGCTCCTTTGCGTTGTTGATAAATTCGCCGGTTACCGCATCTATTTCGCCTTTTTTTCGACTGTAGAAATACCTGGCTGCGCCTGCCACCAGTGCCCCGAGGGCTACACCAACTATTAGTAAGCCTTTCTTATTATCTTTTTTGAATGGATTTTCCATAATAGGTAAATTTAACAGGTTTATACGTGCAGCCTAATTATTAAGCAATTTAACTTTTTTATTATGTATAATACAACTGTTAAAATTACTAATTATTTAGGGGTGAGGGTGATATGGGAGGGATGGCGAATTTTATTTAAACTTATAAACTTTGTAGGTAGGCGTGTTCATGTTCACGCAGTGAACACACATGTAAGTTCATAAATTAATAATTATCACCGCTAATCAGATCGATACTTATTTAAGAATAGCCATAGTTCTGACTATTACCACTGCCTTTGCTTTTCAAAAATCAAACAAATAGCCCGGTCTGCAATTACTGTTATCCCGCACCCCGCACCATCCTCCTGCACCCACCTCTCATCCTTATTCATTTAATAATATACCCCTAACATTCCTGTCACACTAAGCCGGTAGCTTTATGGTGTTAAACATAAAACAAATGGAAATGGGATATTCATCGCTCGATCTGGCAATGCTACTTATTGCGGCATTTGTAATATGGGCCGCCTCGCGCGTACCGGTAAAACGTACCAACGAACAAAAAAGGCTGATGAGGCCGCGGCTTAAACAAAAGAACCAGCACCAGCACTCGTTGTAGTAGCTGCTGTGCCGGCGGGCTAAGTTTATTGTGAAAAGGAGAACCTTTGAGAAAAATTAAGGTTGCGTTTTTTGCCGATATATTGGTGGAAGACTTTGACGGTGCCGTGCGCACCATATACCAGCTGATAAAACGGATCGACCCCCAAAAGTTCGAGTACCTGTTTATCTACGGTACCGGGCCGGATAAGATCTTGGGGTTCGACAGCCTCAGGATGCCGAAGATGTCGGTACCATTGAACGCCAGCTATTCTGTAGCCCTGCCCATGCTGGCTCAAAAGAAGTTGAATAACAAGCTGCAGACTTTTGGTGCCGATGTGGTGCACCTGTCCACGCCGTCGTTCCTGGGCAATTTCGGGCTGGATTACGCCAACCGGAACGGCCTGCCTGTCATCAGCATTTACCATACCCACTTTATATCTTACGTAGATTATTACTTTAAGTACGCGCCTATGCTCATTAAAGGGCTTAAGCAGCGCATCGCCAAGGGCCACAAAAGCTTTTATAACCGTTGCGACAGGGTGTATGTGCCATCAGACAGTATCAAGGCCGAGCTTTGCAATATGGGCGTCTATCCCGCTAAAATGAAGATCTGGAAACGGGGGATAGATGCGCGCCTGTTCTCGCCCTACAAACGTGGGCGTAACCTCATCCGGCGCTTAACGGGCAATACAAACCCAACCATCATATTTGCCAGCCGGTTGGTTTGGGAGAAGAACCTCGAAACCCTTTTTAATATTTACGACCTGATACAGCAGCGGGGCAACGCCGTAAATTTCTTAATAGTGGGCGATGGCACCGCCCGCCAGGCCTGCGAAGAGCGGATGCCCAAGGCGGCCTTTACGGGTAAGATAGACCATCAATACCTATCTAAACTGTACGCATCGGCAGATCTGTTTTTGTTTCCTTCCGTGTCCGAAACTTATGGCAATGTGGTGGTAGAGGCCATGGCATCTGGCTTGCCCTGTGTTATTGCGGATGGCGGCGGGTCGAAGGACTTTATTGACCAGGGTGTTAACGGTTTTAAGTGCAACCCTTATGATGCGGCCGATTATGTAGAGAAGATAGAACTTATTCTCAACAACAAGATCCTCAGCATTCAGCTATCTGCCGAAGGCCTGAAAATAAGCCGACAGTTGAGCTGGGAGCAGTTGGTTTACACTTATTTTGATGATGTAAGCAATTTGGTCATCAAGCGCCGCGAAGGGCAGGAACTGGTTACAGTATAAACATATTACGAGAATGTGCTGACGGATGCTTTTTTCCTGCGCATCAACCGATCGGTTATTGTAAACCGGGATTATATATGTAAAATACCGCAAAGGTGGCGGCGGCACGCTGGAAATGAGTGATGGTACGGCGGTAAGGGGAACAAAAGCAGGTGATAATGATCCTGAATTTGTTAACTTCACGCTGAATAACCCGATAATAGACGCTGATTTTAATACCGCTTGGGATTTTCATTTACAAGGTAATTCACCGGCGTTAACCAAAGGTACTACTACCTTTATTCGTAACCACAAAGCAGGTATCACCACAACGAATGGTAAAACCTACACATCGCCGTAGCCTGCAACTTACGTTGGCGCTTATGGTGTTAAATTGTAATTTAATGAAGAGGACAAATTCATTTTTGTTAACACCACTGGCTCTACTGGCACTAATATCATGCAAGCCGGCGGTTGATACCAATGCAATTAAACCGGTCATCATCACAGAAGCGGTTAAGTATGATACCGACGACCCTGCCATTTGGGTGAACAAGGCCGACCCGGCCAAAAGCCTCATCATCGGCACAGATAAAGATGCTGATGGCGCTTTATATGTGTTTGACCTGCAGGGGAAGATCATCAAGGATAAAGTGGTAAGGGGCTTGCATCGTCCTAACAATGTAGACCTTGCTTACGGGTTGATGTTAGGCGGCAAACCGACGGATATCGCTATCACTACCGAGCGCATTAGTCATAAGCTGAGGATCTATTCCCTGCCGGATATGAAGCCCGTGGATAAGGGTGGCATCGATGTATTTGTGGGCGAGATAGGGATGGAGTACCGCGATTTGATGGGCATCGCTATCTATACTGCTAAGAATGGCGAAATGTACGCTATAGTAGGCCGCAAGAATGGGCCTAAAACAGGCGGCTACATCTGGCAATATTTACTGGGCGATGATGGTACGGGCAACGTAAAAGCCACGCTTGTGCGCAAATTTGGCGAGTACAGCGGCAAAAAGGAGATTGAAGCTATAGCGGTTGATAACGAGCTGGGCTACGTCTATTATTCTGATGAGCAAACCGGCGTGCGCCAGTACTATGCCGATCCTGCAAAAGGTAACCAGCAGCTGGCCATTTTTGGTACAACAGGTTTCAAAGCCGACCATGAAGGGATCTCGATATATAAACTTACGGATAGCACAGGATACATTATGGTGTCCGACCAGGGTGCAAACCGTTTCCAGATCTTTAGCAGAGAGGGTACAAAGCAGAACCCCTTTGAGCATAAATTGCTGAAAGTTGCCAACGTACAAGCCACCCAAAGCGATGGATCTGATGTGGTAAACGTGCCCTTAAACGATACCTTTAAGCATGGCTTGTTTGTAGTGATGAGCAACGACCGTACATTCCACTACTACCGCTGGGAAGATATTGCCGGTAAGGAACTGAAAGTGAAATAGGTTTTAAGTCCGAAAGTCAGATGTCCGAAGGATGCTTGGTTCGTGTTTCGGACTTGCGGACTTTTTAATGCCCCTGCATTTCGTTATCTACCTGCTCCGGTTTATATTGAAAACTCCAGATCAAATAGAACAATGCGGGCAGGATAAATAAACTACCCACCAATAAGGCAACGCCCAGCGCCTGGATGGTCTTTTCGGCACCCTGGTCTTCGATGAGGGAAAGGTGGCCGCCATTTTTCAGGATAATGATATTGGGGTAGTGTTTGTAGGTGGTGGTCAGCAAGATCATGGTCATCTGGAACCCGGCCAGTACGCGGATGATAAAACGTTTGCCTTTGGCTATGAGGTACCATAAAGCGATAAGTGATATAGTAGCCGCGCTAACCGCAGCTATGCCGATGATATTACCAAATACCCATTGCACCAGCGGGATATGCTCTTTTACCGATGCGATAAACACCACAGACCCTGCAACAACCGCCGCCACATTCATCAGTTTTGCCTTACGGATAAAACTCTTGTGTTCGGCCTCATCCTTGGTTTCGCCGATGAGGTAGATGGCCGCCAAAAATCCGCAAAGCGCGACGGTAAATAACCCGATAGCTACCGAGAACCAGTTGAGCCAGCTATAAATGTAGGCATCCATAAAATTGGTAGCCTGCGGGTCGACCCGGCCGGATACCGCGCTGCCCGCTATAATGCCTAAAAACAATGGTGTTATAAAGCTGGAATACACAAAGATCTTGTTATAAACCTTCTGCATGTTATCATGCACCGCATCATAATTTCTAAAAGTAAGTGCCGTGCCACGTGCAATAATGCCCATCAGCATCACCGTAAGTGGAATATGAAGATAAGTGGACATGGTGGCATAGATCACCGGGAAACCAACGAATAGTATCACAATAGCGATAATAAGCCACATGTGGTTTGCTTCCCAAATTGGCCCAATAGCATTGTACATGATCTTCCTTGTGCGCGATTTGTTTTTGTTTGAGGTAAACATCTCTATGATGCCTGCCCCAAAATCGGCCCCGCCCATTACCAAATACAGCAGGAGTGCCACCCATAAAAAAACGATAACTACGTAGATCATGCTTTTTTCATACTAAATGTCATCAATTTATTTGTTGATTTGTGTAGCAGGGCACCCCTATTGAGAGGGGCAAGGGGTGTGCCTCTACTCGCGACGAACACACCCCTGCCAACACAGTGCCCATCACGCCCCCTCTCAAAAGGGGAACTTTATTCTTAAACTTCTTTATCATATATCTCTGGCACCATTTTAATTTGCCTGTATAACAAAAATATCACGGCTAAACTCAGCGTAAAATAAACCGCCGTAAACAGATAAAACGAATAGCTGATACCCGGCATTGGTGTAACGGCATCAGCAGTGCGCATAACGCCCTGGATGATCCACGGTTGGCGGCCAACTTCGGTAACCGTCCACCCGGCCTCTACGGCTATAAAACCAATTGGTGTTGCCCAGATAAACAGTTTCAGGAACCAGTGCTTATCAAACCAGGTTCTCTTCCTCCAAAGGGCTATAAGGTATAGTACGCCAAGTCCCATCATCAGCATCCCCAAAGTCACCATTATCTGGAAGGCATAATGCGTTACCGCGATAGGGGGCTGGTCCTTTACAGGGATCTGGTCGAGGCCTTTTACGGGCGTTTTAAAGTCGTCATGCACCATAAAACTCAGCATGCCTGGGAGCTCTATGGCGTAATCTACTTTCTTGTTCTTTACATCGGGGATGCCGCCAATAATAAGTGGGGAGTATGGTTTGGTTTCAAAATGCGCTTCCATGGCGGCAAGTTTGGCGGGCTGCCTTTTGGCTACCATCTTAGCAGAAACATCGCCGCTTAGCGGTTGCAATATGGCCGCTACCACGCCAAATATGGCCGCTATCCTAAACGCCTTCATGTGGAAGTTGACGTTCTGTTTGCGCAATATCATTAGCGCGTGTACGCCCGCAACTGCGAAGCCTGTAGCCGCAAATGCCGCTACCGACATATGCAGGGCCTGCGAGAACCAGGCCGGGTTAAACATCGCCTTTATTGGGTCGATGTTGGTGTACTTGCCGTTTACCAAATCGAAACCTGCAGGGCTGTTCATCCACGCGTTGGCGGCTACCACCAGTATGCCCGATAAAAGGCCGCTAATGCCCACAACAACACCTGTAAACCAATGGAACCAGCGGTTAAACCTGTTCCATCCGTAAAGGAAAAACCCTAAGGCAATTGCTTCGATGAAGAAGGCTGTTCCTTCTAAAGAGAACGGCATGCCGAAGATGGGCCCGGCGTGTTTCATAAACGTTGGCCAGAGCAGCCCAAGCTCAAAGGAAAGCACCGTGCCCGATACCGCGCCCGTGGCGAAGAAGATGGCAACGCCTTTACTCCAGGCTTTGGTTACGTTTTGATAAACCGGGTTGCCCGTACGCAGCCATAAAAAGTGCGACACAGCCATAAAGAATGGCATCACCATGCCAATGCACGAAAATATAATGTGAAAGCCCAGGGACAATGCCATTTGCGACCTGGCGGCCATAAAATTATCCATGCCGGTAAGTTAAATACTATGTTTAAGTAACCGAAGTTTTCGGCTTATTTATAGTGAAAATAAATTATAAAAATAGCCACTAATTTATTGTATATCAATCATGAATGTGTTATGCGGGTATAGGCTCGCGCACATGCCTGCGGCGTACTTTTGGGTTGTTTTTCTTTTTACGTTTACCCCACCAAATGATAAAGCCGGTAACAGGTAAAGTAGCCGAAAAAAGGCTTGCCAAAAAAGCCAGTATTTTGGTGCCGATGCCGCCTACAACACCCATATGGATATCCACATTCATCTTACGGATCTTATCTGCAAAACTGGCTTGCGAGTAGGTGCCACTTCGCGCGCTTTTACTGCTAATATCCTGCATGGTGTATCGGTCGTAATACCTAAACTCGCGGCGGTATGACGTTTCGGGAGCGGGGTTAATGACCTCTACAAAAGCCGATTTTTTTTCTGACGGGAAGTTGAACGAGAAACCCGCTTCGGCAGGGTATTGCTTTTTATGGGCAAACCAAAGGCTATCTACATGAGTAATTTGGAAAGGAACTTCGGCGGTTATCTTAGCGGTATCAGATAGGGGGGCTTTAAACTCTTTCAGTTGCTTACCACCCGATGTTAACCAATACACCCCGCTATGGAACCATTTCATGCTCATGCACAGGCCGGTGATCACTATAAAGAGCATCACAAAGGTCATGTAAAAGCCAAGCACGTTATGCAGGTTGTAATTGAGGCGCTTGGGGCTTACTTTAAAATCTAAAGCGAGGCTTTTTTTGCGGGCATTTTTGGTCCAGCGTTTTGGCCACCATAGCACAATGCCGGTTATCATCAGCACCAAAAATGCCAGGATCATGCTGCCCTGTATCGGTCGGCCTATCTCCATAGGCAGCCATAAAAAGCGATGCCCATGTTCCATAAAGCCAAAAAAATCATCCTTTTGTTTCCCGTTCTTAATGATCTGCCCGGTGTATGGGTTGATGTAAGCGCGGAAGGTTTTCTTTGGCCCTGTGCTGTAACGGATACTCGCCGACCTGCCTGGCCCCGGGTATTGTACAGAGGTTACTTTTGCTTTTAGGGTATCGTTCTCTGCTTTGAGTTTGGCGTTTAATTTTGCTGTTAATGCCGATGCACTAAGCTGAACGGTATTTTGGTGTTTTACAAAAAGCCAGGGCTTGCTGTAAACCTCTATCTCATCCTGTAAAGCCAGAAAGCAACCCGTAAGACCTACTATCAGCACAACCAGGCCCGATGCAAGGCCAAGCCATAAATGGATATTGAGGGTAAGTTTCTTAAACTTCATAGCGGCAGGTAAGCCGCAAAAATACCATTATTTAGAATTAATCCAAATAAAGATAAGTGTTTATTTTACGTGTGTGCTCAGCTTTTTAATTAGCTCGTCAGATGCTGCATCGGCAGAAACGCCATAGCCGTTTACTAAGGTGCCTTTTGAACCATCTTTAGTTGACGATATGGCGTAAAGCACGGCTTCATCATCCGGGTTTGATTCTCCCTCGAAACGAAAAACGCCGTCGATCTCAAAATCAGCAGGCGACAGCTGCACCTGGTTGTCCTGACAAATAATGCAATCGTGCCGGATGTTAAAATCTAAGGTGTAGCCTTCTTCTTTTAAGCCGTTGATGGTTTGCGATAGGGTGCCGTAGTCTGTTTTCATGGTAGCGGATGTATATGGTGCTAATATCGGTTTTTTTAACCCACTTACCGGTTAGGCAGCGATAAAACCCTGTTTAACGATATTGGCCCTGAGCCTATAAACGCGAACATCAACAGCAGCACACAAGCGAAAATGGACAGCCACAGATCTGAATTTGGGGCAGATTTAAAGATATTGATAAAAAATATGGCCCCAACAACGATGGGGATCTGCAGGATAGATGATAACCGTGTAAGCAGCCCAAGGGTAATGAGCACGCCACCGGCCAGATGCATAAAAGTGATGTAGTAAATCAAAATTTCTAATGCCTTTGGCGACAGGTTGATCAGATGCTGGTCTTCAATAGTGTATTCCAGAAAAGCCATATTATTGAAAAAGGCATAACCTTTTAAAAACAGGAAAATGCCCAAAGTTATCCGCAGCAGATCGAGAATAGCCGGGTGATGTGTATCGCCCCAAACCTCAATTTTATGTATAGCATTCATAATTGGTTATTTTAATTTAATAATTAAAACCCGGGTTTTGTGGCCTGGCAGCCGTCTATAATCGCCCTTATATAAATGTAGTGATGTTTTTGGGCTAATGCAAGTTATAGTTGGGTTGTTGTAATAGGATGAGGGGAAGAGGGATTAAATCTACGTTTCGGCGGGGTCTTTCGTAGAGAGCCCTGCAGAAGGCGCTACGTGAATGCAGCGCAGGTCCTCTGCCGAGAGACCCTGCGGCGACAGGAGGTCATCAAACGTCATTGCTTTGTAACCCTTCAAGCAATGACGCGCGGAGAAAGAAGTACTAATCACCAAATATTTCTACATTTATACCACTAACTAAAAAAATGGAACCCGATCAGGAACAACCTCGCGAAGCAAGCATAACAAAGCAAATATATACACCTGCCCACATCAGGTTCGGCACCTTTTTAGGCGGCCCGCTTGTGGCCGGCTATTACCTTGCCGAAAACTACAAGGTTTTTGGCGAACCCGGGAAAGCCAAAGCAACCTGGATTTACGCCATTGCCGCAACAATAGTGATCTGTGGCGGTATTATTTCATATGCCGAAACGGTAAAGATCCCCAGTGTTGTTTTCCCTATTGCTTACTGTTGGGTGGCTTTTTATTTGACAGAATATTTCCAGGGTACCCAAATTAATGCCCATGGCAAAAGTGGTGAAGGATTTTTTGGATGGGGCAGGGTAATTTTGGTTAGCCTTATCGGGGTAGCCATCACACTTGCGGGTATTTATATTGGTGTTATAATCACGGGCGATTGAGGGACGAAAAAAAGTCAAAAAAAGCCGTCCAAAGTGCGAGTATATTTCTAATACAGGTCATAAAAAGGGTGTCCCATTCTGTCCCATTCAGAAACAGGTGGGACACCCGTTTTAAAAATTAAATACTTGTAAATCAATTATTTAGATATTTGTATGGATTTTTAAATAGAAAATGTAAGTTTTTAATTAATTGAATATCAATGCTTTGTAATTTAAGATGCGTTGTGTAATATTTAGTGGGACAGTGCGGGACAGGCGGTAAACAATAAAGCCGCTCACCAGTTGGTAATACTGGTAAAGCGGCTTAACACTCATCAATCATCAATGGGTATTTTTATTTCCAGCCACCGCCTAATGAGCGGTAAAGATCGGATACGGCGCTGAGCTGTTCACGTTTAATGGAAGCCAGTTCCAGTTCGCTTTGCAATACGTTACCCTGTGCGGTTATCACCTCCAGGTAAGTAGCCAAACCATTTCTGAACAGCATATTGGCGTTGCCGGTTGCCTGCTGCAGGGTAGTAACCCTGTTAGCCGCAATGGTTTGCTGTGTTTTTAGTTTTTCGATAGATACAAGCGCATTAGATACCTCACCAACTGCATTCAATACCGACTGGCGGAATTGTAATACCGTTTTCTCGCGGTCTATTTTGGCAACCTCGTATTGGGTTTTTAACCTTTTTTTGTTGAACAATGGTTGGGTTAAACCACCCGCAACCGTACCGAATAAGGATGCCGGGATATTAAACCAGTTACTCGATTTAAAGCTGTTTACACCACCGGAAGCGGTAATGGTTAACGATGGGTACATATTCGCTTTAGCGATACCTACCTGCGCGTTAGAAATGTTCAGGGCCAATTCGGCACTCTTTACATCCGGCCTGCGGCTCACGATAGCCGATGGTAAACCTGATGGCAGGTTGTCTGCAATTTGCAGGTTGCTAAGCGTGTTGCTGCGTTCTATCCTGTCGGGCAGTGCACCCGTCAGGATACTTAAAGCGTTCTCCTGTATAGTGATATTCTGCTCGAACTGAGGTACCAACTGGGCTGCTGCCTGGCGTTGTGCTTCGGCTTGTTGTACTGCTAATGAAGTTACCTGCCCTGCATCAAATTGCAAACGGATGATGCGTAATGTGCTGTCATTCAGTTTCACATTCTTTTGGGCGATGGTCAATTGCTCATCCAGCATCAGCAGGTTGTAGTATCCTTGAGATACGCCCGCTACGATGTTGGTTTGGATAGCTTTTTTGGCCTCGGTAGTTTGCAGGTAAGTTGCCAACGCGGCTTTACTCTGGTTGCGGATCTTGCCCCAGATATCAGCTTCCCAAGACAGTCCAAGGTTTGCAGAATAATCTTCGATGTGTTTAGTGCCAACGCCAAAAGAGCTCAGGCTTAAACCGTTCAGGCTGTTATCGCTTGGGCGGCTGGTGTTTGCGGTTACATTAAGGTTTACAGTAGGGGTGTAGTTCCATTTAACCTGTTTGAATAATAGCTGTGATGACTCGATGTTCTTCACGGCTATCTGCATATCGTAATTGTTAGTGATAGCGCTATCAATTAGTTTTTGCAGGATAGGGTCAGTGAAGAAGTTCTTCCACTGTATATCAGCAATGCTGGTAGTATCGGCAGTAGCTGCATTCCTGAAAGCCACAGGCAATGCAGGTTTGGGTGTTTCAATATCTTTTGAAACTTTACATGCGCTTAATGCCAGTAACAGCATAAAGGCGAATGTATTGATGTATCTTTTCATTGTGTTATGTTTTTAGCCTCACCCAAACCCCTCTCCGGAAGAGAAGGGCTTGAAGGATTGGATGTTATTATTGTATGTTTTTTCTAATTGGTGATTTACTCACCCTACATCGCTCCGCTTGTCGACCCTCTCTGCTGCGCAAAGAGGGTGAAAGTAGCTTTGTTGTTAAATGCCCCTCTCCCACGGAAGGGGTTGGGGTGAGGCCAGCTTAGTGTGCTTCTAATGCTTCAACAGGTTTATTGCCATTGGCATCGGGGTTGTAATTTTTATCCAGGTGACGTGATAGCGGGGTGCCGCTAATTTTTTCTTGCAAATGCTGGAATATCACGAACAGTACCGGGATGATCAGTAGACCTAAGATTACACCAGACACCATACCGCCAGCAGCACCAATACTAATAGAGTGGTTACCCTGTGCAGATGGGCCGGTCGCGATACTCATCGGGAATAACCCGAATACAAATGCCAGCGACGTCATCACAATAGGACGGATCCTTAATCTTGCAGCCTCAATGGCTGAATTGACCAGGCTCATGCCCGACTTGCGCTTCTGTACCGCGAACTCTATGATAAGGATAGCGTTTTTAGCCAGCAAACCGATTAGCATGATGAGCGCTACCTGTACATAGATGTTGTTTTCTATACCGGTTAAGCCCAGTACAGCAAATACACCAAACAAACCTGTTGGTATAGAAAGGATAACCGCCAATGGCAGGATATAACTTTCGTACTGTGCCGATAACAGGAAGTATACAAATACCAAACATAGCAGGAATACAACGGTAGATTGCCCGCCCGATGAGATCTCCTCACGGGTTTGGCCCGAGAACTCGTATGCAAAACCTGCAGGTAGCTGCTCTTTAGCCGTTTCCTCGATAGCCTTAATAGCATCGCCCGAACTATAACCCGGCTTAGGGATAGCGTTAACCTCAATAGAATTGAACAGGTTGTAACGTGATGCCGTTTCTGAGCCATACACACGAGTTAATTTAACCAGAGTATTGATAGGCACAGTTTCTCCTGCTTTATTTTTCACAAATACGCGGTCGATAGTTGTAGGGTCGGTACGGTCGGCAATATCAGCCTGTACCACCACGCGGTAGTATTTACCAAAGCGGTTAAAGTCTGACGCCTGCGCGGTACCAAAGTAGGCCTGCATGGTAGATAGGATGTCTTTAACACTTACACCTAACTGGTTAGCCTTGTCATCGTCAATTTCTAATTGTAATTGCGGGTAATCGGCTTTGTATGATGTAAAGGCATAAGCAACAGCAGGTTTCTGCATTAGCTTGGCTATAAAATTATTGGCAATACCGCTAAACTTATCCAGTTTACCATTTGTCCTGTCCTGCAACACCACGTCCAGCGCTTCTACGTTGCTAAAGCCCGGTACGGTTGGGAAACTGAACACAAAAAATGTTCCACCCGGTACACCACCTAATTTGCCACGTACAATGTTTTGTATCTCATCAATATTTTTTACATCGCCACGTTGATCGGTAGGTTTTAGTAACAGGAAGATAACACCCGCAGAGGGGCTGCTTGACTGTGTTAAGAAGTTGAAACCCGACAGCGCAGTAACAAACCTCGCTGATGGTAAGGTTTTTAACTGCTCTTCTGCTTGTTTGAAGATCTTGTTGGTGCCGTTTAACGATGTACCCGATGGTGTTGAAACCGCTACAGCCACAAAGCCCTGATCTTCGGTTGGGATAAAACCGGTTTTTGTTCGGCCCACCATAAATACGGTGGCAATAATAACCAACCCAAGGCCGGCCATGCTTATCCATTTGTTTTTGATAAGCAATTTTAACCCGCCAACATACCTGTTGGTGATGAAGTTAAAACCACCATTAAAACCGGCATAAAATTTATCTACAAAACCCTTTTTAGGTGCATCGTGCCCACCAGCTGTGTGCTTGTTCTTTAAGAACAGTGCAGCAAGGGCCGGGCTTAAAGTTAATGCATTAACAGCTGATATAATGATGGCGATAGCCATGGTTAATGCAAACTGTTTGTAAAATATACCAGCGGAGCCACTCATGAAACTTACCGGCAGGAATACCGCCGCCATTACAAGTGTAATGGATATAATAGCACCGGTTATCTCGTGCATAGCTTCGGTAGTTGCTTTTTTAGGGCTGAGGCTTGGATCGTGTTCCATTTTGGCGTGCACGGCCTCTACTACCACGATGGCATCATCTACCACAATACCAATAGCCAATACGAGAGCAAACAGGGTTAGCAAGTTAATAGAGAACCCGAACAATTGCATAAAAAAGAACGTACCGATAATAGCCACCGGAACAGCTATGGCCGGGATAAGGGTAGACCTGAAATCTTGCAGGAAGATGAACACTACTATAAATACAAGCACAAAGGCCTCTATCAGCGTATGCTCTACCTGGGTGATCGATTCATCTAAATCTGTTTTGGTACGATAGAATTGGTTGTATTTGATACCAATAGGGAAGCTTTTAGAGGCTTTCTCCATTAGCTTATCAATTTGTATCTGGATCTCATTCGCGTTTGAACCCGATAATTGGATGATACCGATGATAACACCGTCTTTACCGTTTAGGTTGCTGTAGCTGTTGTAAGAATAAGCACCCAATTCAACACGTGCAACGTCTTTAAGGTGTAATACAGAACCATCTGCATTGGCACGAATAGCAATGTTCTGATATTCCTCGGGTTTGGTAAGCTTACCTTTATACTTAATTACGTACTCGAATGATTTATCGCTGCGCTCGCCAAAACGGCCCGGGGCTGCTTCAACATTTTTATCCTGTATAGCGGCCATAACTTCCGCAGGGGTAATTTTGTAGGTTGCCATTTGTGCCGGGTTCAACCAAACACGCATGCTGTAATCCTTAACACCGCCAAACACCTGTGCCGAACCTACACCCGGGATACGTTTAATCTCGGGTACGATGTTGATCTGCGCATAGTTGGCAACAAAGGTGGCGTCGTATTTTTTTGGATCATCGGTATAGATGGCCATCGCACCAATAAAACTATTTTGCTGTTTTGTAGTGGTTATACCGTATTGCACAACCTCGGAAGGTAACTGGCTGGTAGCCTGCGAAACGCGGTTTTGTACATTTACAGCTGCCTGGTCAGGGTTGGTGCCTTGTTTAAAGTAAACAGTGATACCAAGTGTACCATCGTTACTTGCGGTAGAGGTCATGTAGGTCATGCCTTCTACACCGTTAATTGCTTCTTCCAGAGAAGGTGTTACCGACCGTAATATGGTTTCGGCATTTGCGCCCGGGTAAACAGCGGTTACCAATACGGCCGGCGGGGCAATATTTGGGAAACGCTCTAAGGGCAGTTTGGTTAAGCCAAGTATACCTACTATCACCAATAGTATGGAGATAACGGTTGATAATACCGGCCTGTCTATGAATTTCTTAAACATGATCTTTTTATTTAGAGAGGCAGGATATAAGGAAGCAGGAGACAAGACACCAAACGGCATCAGCCCAATTCCTCATATCTTGTTTCTTGATTCTTAAATTCTTGTGTCTATTCTCAGATTAGTTTTTAGCTACAGCTGCTGCTTTATCTACAGATTTTTGCGGGGCTATAACCATACCTTCCTGTAATTTGTCGATACCGCTTAGTACGATCTGGTCGCCAGCTTTAACGCCATCTTTAACCAGGTAGTTCTCGCCGCTTGTACCTTCAATGGTGATAGGTAATTTTTTAACCTTATTACTATCTGCCAAGGCAAAAACAAAGATCTTGTCCTGCATTTCGATAGTAGCCGATTGCGGTATTATCAATGTATTTGGATGCGGAAGGCTTAAGCGAATTTTACCGGTATTGCCCGATCGTAATAAGCCCTGCGGATTAGCAAAGGTTGCCCTTACGGTGATAGCGCCGGTAGTTTTATCAAACTGACCGTTAATCACATCTATTTTACCTGCTTTAGCGTATTCGCTGCCGTCGGCTAATAATAATGCTACTGATGGTAAGTGTTTAAGCTTATCACCTATGGTGTTGCCTGCGTATTGTTCTTTAAAGCTTACAAAATCTTTTTCGCCAAGGGCGAAGTAAACGTGTACCTCGTGCACGTCAGATAATTGTGTTAAAGCTTCAACATCCTGCGGGGTAACTAAACTGCCTTGTTTTTTTAACAGGCGGCCTATGTAACCGCTAACCGGTGCTTTTATTAGGGTGTAACCTAAGTTGATCTGCGCGGTTGCCACATTAGCCTTAGCCGATTCGATATTGGCTTTTGCTACCTGGAAAGTTACTTTAGCCGTTTTTAACTGGTAGTATGATACTACTTTGTTGGCAACAAGCGGGGTTAATTTGTCAACTTCTATCTGCGCGTTGCCTTGTGCTGCTTCTGCGGCGTGTAAACTTGCTAACGCGTTGTTTAATGCTGCGCGGTATGGCTGCTCGTTTATTTTAAATATCGGCTGGCCCGCGTTTACAAAAGCGCCTTCGTCAATAAATACTTTATCTAATGAACCGCTTACCTGCGGGCGAACTTCTACGTTCACGGTACCTTCTATAGATGCAGGGTATTCCTGGTAAGTGGTTTGGTTACCTGTTGTTACTGCTGCTACCGGTAATGCCGGTGGGGGTGGTGCCTGTGGTGCCTGCTGCTTTGGCCCGCAACTAAATATGGAGATGGCGATGATCGCTGCTAAGATGATTTTCATGATGATTAGTTTTGATGATGAGTTAATGGGAGTGAGTGCAGCCCTGAGGCTGTTAATATATATTGTGTCGGTTGTTTTTGTTGTATTGTGCATGCTTGTAAGTATTGTTGTAATCGATAGTATATATTGAGTTTTTGTGGCTGATTATCACCGTAGCTAACGACAACAAAAAGAAGTTATTAACATTGGTAAATTATTTAACACTGTTAAGTAATGGAATGCAGAAGTGATTATAGTTTTCATGAGCTGTGAGTTTTAACGTTTAATGAACTTTTGAGTAATGCCGGTAATTACGACCAGTACTTAGATGTGTTGCAAATTAGGGGTGATGGAAATTATTATGCCTGTGATGGCATCCCTTAATACTTGCCTGTTTATTTTATCAGAGTCGCCGCGGTTTAACAGGTTGATAGAAACCAACCCGTGTACCACCGACCAAAAAGTATAGTACTTGGTACAAATAACTTCCGATTCCATATCCTGTATATTCATCAATTTGCCAATAGAGGCAGAAATGATGTTCCACGGTAATTTGGCCTCAGGTAATTTGTTTACCATTTCGCAGGCGCAGGTAGTTGTGATACCAAACATACCCTGGTAAAGCTCTTTGTTAGCAAAAGCGAAATTCCAGTAGCTTAACCACATTGCTTCCAGCTGATTGGCCGGCGAGGTGTGTTTGTCTTTTGCTTCCTGTAATTGCTTTGCCAGCTTTAAATAACCCTGGCGGTTAAGTTCTAAAAGTATCGCTTCTTTGTTTGCGAAGTACTCATATATCATAGGGGCGGTATATTCAATAACGTCCGCTATTTTACGCATACTCAGTGCCTGCCATCCTTCTGCTTTAACAATTTGCAAAGCGGCCTCCAGTATGTTTACCCTGGTTTCCTCTTTCAATCGTAATATCCTATCCTTGCTGGCCATTGTATTTAGTCCTATTAGGTTATTTAACAGTGTTAAGCAAATGTACAACGGTAAATAATAAACCGTTTCATCCTAATGTCATTTGCTTAATATAATTTAAACTATTTTATGATTTTTGCCCGGTGCAGTTATTTTCTTCATGAAACTTTACAAGTTTCAGCATCACTTCAATGGCAATTTCGTAATTTTTGGTGCCTGCAACCTTTTTATATTCATTCTCCAGGTCGGCAACCTGGCTTTTAAGGTTGTAATAAAAAGCTTCGCCTTCGGTTGTAAAATATAACATTACCACACGGGCATCGTCGGCACTTTTCTCGCTGCGTACCATGTTAATTGCTTCCAGCTCTTTCACCATTTTACTGGTGGCCTGCTTGCTCACATTCATTTTGGCAGCCAGCTCGTTGTTAGAGATCCCGGTTTTGCCTATACTCATAAACAACGGCAAATGCGCGCTGTTAAAGCCAGGCTGGTCTATCCGGCAAAGTTTTTTGCTCATCCACTCATCCAAAAGGCGCTTAAGCAGGTACACCAGCTTTGGGGCAACCTTTTTGGTTTCTTCGGTCATTACACAAGTTTCTGCCATAATAGTATCAATAACAATTAAATATCAACCAGGTTTACGAATATATATTAAAAATCGAATTTCACAAAAAACCTTACACCGTACTCAGGCGCGCCCGGGTTGTTCAGGTAAGTAAACCTCTTTACAAAATCTACACGAAGCAATTTAAATATGTTACCTACACCAATGCTACCTTCAACATAAGGGGTGCTGCCTAAGGCATAAGTGCCCGCGCCACCGTTTAATGCTCCGGGGAAACGTAGTAAAGACGGGTCGTTATTCGGGTTATTCTCGGTACGTACACCGCCCCAAAGGCTTTTTACGTCTATTATCTCGCGCAGTTTCAGTTTCTTTAACAATGGGATGCGGTTAAACAAAAAGCCATTAAAGTTATGGTCAATAGCGATGCTGGCGTAGTGGTCGCTCACAAACTCCTGGAAGTTCATTAAGTTATACGATTGCAACTGGAACGCATACGTCTGGTTGGCGTGGTGGATATCCAATAAAGGGAAAGGCACTTTGCCAAACACCACCCCACCCTCGGTACTAACATCGGTAAAACCTAATTGCGACAGGTAAAAGCGTTTGCTGATGTTACCCATCACGTTCTGGTAATTGTATTCGCCGCCAAATACACCTTTAATACCCTGTGTATAGTTCAGGGTGAAGACAGGGTACTTGTCTGGTATTGGGGTGCGGTATAGTTTACCCTGGTAAAATTTCTCGTGCGGTGCCCAGCGGATCTGTGCCGAAAGTTCGGTGGTTTGGATCAGGTTAACGTTGTTTAAAGCGCCGCTTGGCAATATGTTTTGATATTGTAAAGCACCTGCAGGGGTTTGGTTCCATTTTTTGAAACCTAACGTGTACGACAAGTGGTTGGTAAACTCGTGCACATAATCAAACCTCAGGATGTCGTTATACAACCATATGTCATTCGCGCCACGTTTGAATGATAGCAGGAAGTTGCTTTCCTGTACAAACTGCAGTTCCTGGCCCGGTATTTTGGTATCGTGCTGGAAACTTGCCCTGACGTAGTTTTGCGGGAACGAATAGATGGATTTATTATTAAGCGAGTAAGTACTGCTTAAAAAGTATTTGAATTTTTCATCGCGCACACCGTAAGCACCGTACGTTTCAAAGTAAACACGTTTGCTAAGGGTTGGTGTGGTACGGCCGCCTAAACGAACGCGGAAACCTTCTACCGGGTTAAAACTGTAAAATGTGTTGGCAGGGCCAACTTCAAACACGCCATAGTTTTTGTACCCGGCTAATACCAGTGTAGCAATATCCATTGTTTTTTTGAACGATGGGATGGTTTGCAAACTATCGATATTTTTATAGATGCTTGCAGACGCCGCGTCCAAAGTATCGGGGCGGGTCATTTGCCAGTAGGTATCGTCTTTATCTTCGGCATTAAGGGCTATAACCTGTGCAGGGCCTTTGTAGGTTTCGTCGGTACGGGCATTGTTAATTACAAAGTTGTTAACGCTAACCAAACGCTCGCCGTAAATACCACCACCTTTATTTTTGTTGATCCCAAACTCGATCTTCAGATCGCTTTGGCTAAGGTGATAACGGCCGTCGTTGTTTCTCTCGAACGAGAGGTCGGCCTGCATTTGCCTTACAAAGTTAAGGTTGATGTTTTTGTTGACGGTTAAATGCGCGTTCTGAACGGCATAGTTGCCATCCATGGTAATGTAGATCTTGCCTTCAAATAAAAGGTTGTTGGTGTTGCGCGGAGTAAAACTTAACTCGATAAGGTTTGGCTGTACATCCTTAAGCGTATCGGTAATAAAGAATTTATAAAACTCAGGCGAACTGTTAGATATAGGGCTTAACAACTGGTTGCTCAACAGCGATACGTTGTTATCATAAATGTTAATATCCTGGTACATACGGTTAAAGTATGCGGTAAGGCCCTGGTTATCTACAAAGTTTTCGTCGTATTTTACCTGCTTGTTGGCAGTTACGATCTGTTTTTTAGCATATGGAGCCTTGCGGAAATAATTATCAGATGTTTTTTCTTCCTGGTACATCGGCAGCAAAGTTTTGCCACCAATCGCAGTTGAATCCTGTTTGCGGAACAGGAACTGGTAATTTTTAAAGATTTTTTTACTGCGGAATTTATCGCTCAGGTTACTTAACGAGAAATTCATACGCTCGTACTGTTTATACTCGGCATAATTATAATTCTCCACCTGGTTTTGTGCTTTGTGGGCAATTACCTGGCGGATCAGCTCAACAGCAGGGTTGTTTTTGTTGGTGTATTTTTTCTTTTTGCCCGATTTGATTACCACTTCGCTTAACGAGTGATTGTCTTCGGTTAAAGCGATGTTGATGGTTTGGTCTTGGCCCGGGGTAATAGTACGTGTTGCCGAACGGTAGCCCACAAATGATACCCGAATCTGGTTGATGCCGGCATCGTTAGTGGAGATACTGTAGTGGCCCTGGCCGTTTGTGCCCGCTGCGCCTTGTGTTGTACCGGCAAATGTTACCGTTACGTAACTCATAGGCTGCTTTGTTTTGGCATCTGTTACCACACCGCGCACAATGGTTTGTGCATGAAGCGCCGTAACCGTCGAAAGCAGTACTAACAGCAGCACCGCGATTTTATTTATGATTTGAGTAAAAAGTATTTTCATTTAATGTGAATTACGTTTGGTTGATGTTTTGTTGTTTGGCAGGTTTATCCACCATTTTGCGAAGTGCTTTAACGGTTGATGTTGCATAGTTGCGAAGAGTAAGGGTTAAAAACTCCATATTGATATCGGCACCTAAAAAGTTTTGTTTAAACCCTTCGCCCAACGCACTGATGATGTACTCGCTTGCAGACATGCCTTTTTTGCTGCCTGAAGTTGAGGTAGATACGGTATTTTGTGAAACAGCGGTATGGTTTGTGTTTCTTTTGAAAAGAGCGCTTAAATTTTGCTGAGGTAGAGTTAACGTTTTCATTGTAATCCTTAATAACACAACAAAGGTAAACCAAGTTGACGATATTCGTCAACCGAATTTACTATTTAACTTTTTGATGACAAAAGTCAGTGATGTGGATAGTTGTATGACAGTCAGGATTATTTTACCATCAATTTATAGCGAAAAAGGTATAGCAAAGCAATTGTGTATAAAATACACGTTCAAAGCTATAAATTGAAAGAAAGCGAGTTGCTTTGCCTTGTTAGATCCTTAAGTTTAGGAACACGTAAGGGTACCAGCCTTCTTCGGAGTGGCCTGCCAACACTTATCGGCAGAGATGTGTTGGCTCAACCTGTTTTCCAAAGCTTCAAACTTGGCCGTAGGGGTATTAGTAAGTACGAAACTACGGTATCGCTGATAAACGAGAAAATGGCCATTTGCTGGATAGAGCACAGTTGCAGGCACTGGAAGCGTTCCCGCATTATTTCGAGCGCTTTAAAACCGACGGCATAGAGCATAATATGTAAATTGGTGCAACCATAGCGCCGGCTAAGGCATTCGATATGAATTATCTGTATAGCCTGCGTTTGTGGCAAATGCAGGTGCTATGCGAGATGGAACTGGAGCATCATTTTATGCGAGATACGCTGCCATATCCGCTGGATGTCACCTCGCTGATATTGGTGTTCAGCCTGCATATGTCTATCCGTTTCCGGATGGATGAAAAACGTTTTGATGTGGATGGTACGTACAACGCCCGGTTCGAGATCGTTAAAAAACGTATTGACATAGCCTTTGTAAAAGGCACTACAGATCGTTTAACCACCGTTGGCAAATTAACCATCGATTACTCTAACCACGAGGAAGAGGTGGAGTATCTCAATTACATCCGTTTCCTGCAAACCAAAAACATGCTGGATAGCGAGGTGGAGTTATTAGAGGTTGAAGACCTGCAGGGCGTTTCCGGCTTAAAGGCTATCCGCATTAAATTATGCTATAATACCAGCCTGCCGCTCTGCAAGTTTTATACCTATACCGAGCTGGTGCAGAAAGGCACTACACTTGCTATGTAATTTTATTATCCCCATAAATTTAAATTGATAGTTTTGCAGCAATGAAACTGCTTTGCATCCTATTTTTATTCATCGTTGTATTCCTGTCTGTTAAGCCTTGCTGTACAGATAGTAATTGTGATGCGGCTGTAAAAACGGAGAAGAATAGTACAAGTAAAGCCAAAGATTGCGCGGGCTGTTCGCCATTCTTCTCTTGCGGCACATGCGCGGGTTTTACCATTACCAAAACAACAGCCATTACTTTGCCGGTAAATCCTGTTAACGCCATCCAAACTTACCCGGTTTACCAGCAGCCCAATATTAAGGATGTAGTGCTCGCTATCTGGCAGCCTCCTCAATTAGGTTAATCCGCTTATGTGCCAATTGGCCTCAAATTCGGTATTAATTCTAATCACAAAACATGAAAAAACTTATCGTGCTTTTTACAGCACTGCTTTGTACTGCTACAGTATATTCCCAAAATACATTTAAGGCTGTTTTAAAAGACGTGGCAACCCAACAACCACTAATTGGCGCCACCGCTATATTACAAGGCACAAGCATTGCCGCTACTACAGATACATCAGGCCTTGTTACATTACTCAATATCCCCAATGGTAAACAGGTTATAACATTCCGTTATATCGGTTACGTTAACCGGCAGGATACTTTAACTTTCCCAATTAATCAGCAAGAGTCGATGCTGGTTTTGCTGCAAGCCGAAGAAAACGAATTAAACGAGGTAACAGTTTCTGCCACCCGCAGCAGCCGCACCATTGCCAATATTCCCACAAGGGTTGAGGTGATCTCCGGCGAGGAGCTGGATGAGAAAAGTAACATGAAACCCGGCGATATTCGCATGGTACTTGCCGAAAGCACGGGCATCCAAACCCAGCAAACATCGGCTACCAGTGGTAACTCCAGTATCCGCATCCAGGGGTTGGATGGTAAATACACGCAGATCATCCGCGATGGCTTTCCGTTATATTCCGGCTTTTCGGGTGGCCTGGGCTTGTTGCAGGTTGCCCCATTGGATTTGAAACAGGTAGAGGTGATCAAAGGGTCTTCATCAACTCTGTATGGTGGCGGGGCTATTGCAGGTCTGGTTAACCTGGTATCTAAAATACCAACAGAAGAACGACAATTAAACTTATTGCTAAACGGTACATCGGCCTTAGGGTTAGATGCCAGCATTTTTTACGCGCAAAAGTTTAAAAAGATTGGTGCTACGGTGTATGCGGCCTATAATCATGGTACGGCTTACGATCCGTCAGATCTTGATTTGACGGCTATCCCCAAGTACAATCGCTATACGCTCAATCCCAAGCTTTTCTTTTATTTTAATGATAAAACCACGCTTACTGCCGGCATCAACGCCACGGTAGAGAACCGCATAGGGGGCGATCTGCATTATATTGAGGGTGATAATGACCCCGCGCATTCCTACTTCGAAGAAAATAAAACCGGCCGCTACAGTACCCAGGCCGAATTAGTGCATAAGCTTAGCACATCAGAAAAACTGGTGCTCAAAAACAGCATTAGCTTTTACGACCGTACCATTAACCTGCCCGGTTACCGTTTCTCGGGCGAGCAGTTGTCTACTTATTCTGAAGTAAATTACATCAGCAATATGGAGAGAGCCGACTGGGTGTTTGGGCTTAATTTCCTGACGGATAAGTTTAACGAGAACCGCAACAGCAGCTTCCCTTTACGCAGCTATCAAAACAATACCATCGGTGGCTTTGTCCAAAACACATGGAATGTTGGTAAAGCCATTACACTTGAAACCGGCATCCGTGGCGATTATCATAACCAATACGGCTTCATGTTTTTGCCGAAGCTATCGGGATTGTGGAAGATAAATTCGCACTTCTCAACCCGTTTAGGCGGAGGCTTAGGTTACAAGGGCCCCAATGTGTTTACAGAGGATGCCGAGCGCATCCAGTTCCGTAATGTGCTGCCTTTAGATGTTGCCAATACAATGGCCGAACGATCTTACGGGGCTAATTACGATGTCAACTATCGCACAACTATATTAGACGGTAAGGGGAGCTTTAGCATCAACCAATTGTTCTTCTACACCCGCATCGAGCATCCTATTCTACTTAACGCGCTATCAAACGGTAACCTGCAATACCAACAACCGCCGGGCGATCTTAACACCAAAGGCATAGAAACCAATGTGAAAATAACCTATGGTAACATTAAGCTTTTTGTGGGATACACTTATGCCGATGTTACGCAGCATATAGGCAACAAAATCAGCGAGTATACCCTGGTGTCAAAACATCGCCTAAACAATGTACTAATGTACGAGATTGAAGATGCCTGGAAGATAGGGGCAGAGGCTTATTATTTTAGTCCCCAAAAGTTAAACGACGGCGCTATGGGTAAAGCCTATTGGACTACCGGGTTTATGGCCCAGCGGTTGTGGAAACGATTTTCCATATTTATTAACTTCGAGAATTTGACAGATACCCGCCAGACTAAGTTTGATACTATTTATACAGGCAGCATCAGCAATCCGGTGTTCAGGGATATTTACGCGCCGCTGGATGGCTTTGTGGTTAATGGCGGTATAAAGCTGAAACTTTAATTTTTAAGGCGAAACAATGTTTAAACTTCTATAGTTTATTATTTATTCAAATTTTCAGATAGCCGTAAGTTTACCCTTAGAATGAGGTAAAATATGCGCCAAACTCGCTCGAGATCTATTTGATAGTAGTCAAAGAAGGCAACATGGCTAAATATCTGTAAAGGATAATGGCCTAGGGATAGATCCTGCTAAATTACCATATTTGTTCGACCGTTATTATAGGGCCGATCATTCAGGTATCCAGTACTCCGGCCTTGGGCTATACATCTGTTCAGAAATTGTGCGTAAACATAAGGGACAAATAGGCGCCGAAAGCGAATTAGGCAAGGGTAGTACCTTTTGGTTTACCATACCACTTTAATTGTATAAAACTTATAGCTCTATATAAATATATGCCATACATTTGTCGAAATTTTTGTTCCATATTTTTCAATGTTATCAGTTCCTTAAAAATATTAATACGTTAAACATTTTTACGCCACTATAATTAATGACTACTTATCCGAGCCAATTTAGCAGCCAGCAACTGCTGGAGATATTGACCCAGGCAAAAACCGCAACCGCTATACACAGTACCGATGAAATGATCATCGAGACCGCTAACGATGCTATGATTGCTATTTGGGGTAAAGACAGAACTGTAATAGGCAAACCCCTTGAAGATGCCCTGCCCGAATTAAAAGGCCAGCCATTTTTAGGTTTATTGCAAAGCGTGTTACACACAGGTAAAACGATTTCAGGGAGCGAAACCCGCGCCGATCTTGTAGTGAACGGCGTATTACAACCCTTTTACTTCGATTTTGAATATAAAGCCATTACCAATGCGGCAGGCGCGGTAATATGTGTGTTAAATACCGCAATTAATGTTACCGACCGTTACCTGAGCAGCCAGCGCGAAATGCAACTGGAGGTTGACTTGCAGGCCGCAAATGAAGAATTGGCGTCAACCAACGAAGAACTTGCGGCATCAAACGAAGAGTTAGGCGCATCAAACGAAGAGCTGGCTTCAACCATAGAAGAATTGACGGTTACCAATGAGGAACTGGCAGAGTCGCAGGAGATACTGCAAACCATGAATTATACCCTGGCCGAGAGCGAATCGAGGTTTAGAAGTATGATGAAGCAGGCACCTGTAGGTATTTGCATTATCCGCGCCGGCGATCTGATGATACAGGAGGTCAATGATGCCTACCTGGAACTGGTAGGCAGGCATCGTAGTGCTATGGAAAACCGCACCATTTGGGAGGCAGTACCGGAGTCTGCATCAACTTATGCCCCTATTATGAACGAGGTGATAAGTACAAACATAGCATTCCATGCAAGCGAACACGAATTTACCTTTAATCGTAATGGTATAACTGAGCAAGTTTTTGTAAATTTTGTTTACGAACCCTTTACCTATGCCGAAGGCTTTATGAAAGCAATTATGGTAATTGCCTTTGAAGTTACTGACCAGGTTTTAGCACGCCAAAAAATTGAGCAAAGCCAAAACAGGCTTAACAGCATGGTAATGACCGTGCCAATAGGTATGACTGTTTTACGCGGGCGCGATTTAGTAATAGAGGTTGCAAACGACCCGATGTACGAGATATGGAGCCGTACGCCCCACCAAACTATTGGTAAAAAGTTGATGGATGTTTTTCCCGAACTTATTGATCAGCCCTTCCCCCAATTATTGCAAAATGTATTTAATACAGGCGAACGTTTAGCCATCCCTGAAATAGATGTAAGGATAGCAACACCAATGGGTGAAGTAAATTATATAATTGATTTTGCCTACGACCCGTTGTTTGATCTTGAAGGAAATGTTGAAGCCGTATTAACAACGGTATCAAATATAACCGAGCAGGTAAAGGCTCGTGAGGAATTGCAAAAGGCCAGGGATACCCTAAAACAAGCTATTGAATCGGCAGAGATGGGGACATGGTCGGTAATGTTAAGTACCGATGCCCTTACAGTATCTGAACAGGGTAAGAAAATGCACGGTTTGGCAGATAATGCTAAATTAACACTTAAGGATACCTTAAAGCTTATTGCTCCTGCTTATGTTGATAAGGTTAAAAATGCGATACAGCAGTCGATGGAAACAAACCAAAGTTTTGATGTAGAGTATATCATCAACCCGGCAGATGGAAGCAAGCCAAGGTGGCTAAAATCAACCGGTAAGGCTTATTATGATGACGACAATAAGCCCAAAAGCGTTGCCGGTATCATGATAGATATTACCGAAAGCAAGGCTTACGACCAGCAAAAGGATGATTTTATAAGCATTGCCAGCCACGAACTTAAAACCCCGGTTACCAGCCTCAAAGCTGCCCTGCAGTTGATGGACAGGATGAAAGAAAAGGATAGTCTTTCACCCCAAATGATGGCAAAGCTGATAGAGCAAAGCAACCGCAGTATGGACAAGATAAGCACCCTTATAGAGGATCTGCTTAACCTTAGCCGGATGAACGAGGGGCAGTTGAGGCTGGAGAAGTCGACTTTCACGATAGCTGACCTGCTGAACCAATGCTGCAACCATGTGCGTGTTGCCGGCAAGCATGAGCTGATAACCCGGGGCGATGAAAAACTGAAAGTAAACGCTGATGAACACCGTATAGACCAGGTGATCGTAAACATGGTAAACAACGCGGTTAAGTACGCGCCAAACTCAAAACTAATTATACTTTCTATAGAGAAACAAGGTAAAATGGCTAAAATATCTGTAAAAGATACTGGCCCTGGCATAGCGCCAGAAAAACTTTCTCGCCTGTTTGAGCGTTACTACCGTACCGATGCATCCGGCTACCAAAACTCCGGTTTGGGGTTAGGCCTTTACATTAGTGCCGAAATTGTACGCAAACACGGCGGCGAAATAGGGGTAGATAGTGAGCTGGGCAAAGGCAGCACATTTTGGTTTACATTACCTTTAAAATAGCGAAAAGTTGTAGGATATGACCGTAAAAATATCGTTAGGGTATTTTTAATTTTTACTTTTATCATCTAATTAAGAGCTATTGAATACCCTATCCTATCCGGTCCCTGAGAATGAAAGTGAGCGTTTAGCTTCCTTAGCGTCTTATAACATACTTGATACCGCTCTCGAAGTAGACTTTGAAGAGCTTACCATACTTGCATCAGAAATTTGCCAGACACCAATTGCGCTTATTAGCTTAGTTGACGACAGGCGCCAGTGGTTCAAATCAAAATATGGTGTTAAAGTAAGCGAAAGCCCTAAAGAGTTCGCTTTTTGCGCGCATACTATCGTCAATAAAAATGAGGTGATGGTAGTGCCTGATGCGCGAGAGGATAGTCGTTTTGCCACTAACCCGTTGGTTACCGGCGATGAAAAAATTGTTTTTTATGCAGGTGTTCCATTGCTTAACGAGGATGGGCACGCGCTTGGATCGTTGTGCGTTATTGATCATGAACCAAAAGAACTTACCGAGAAGCAATTAAAGGCCTTACGGGTACTTGCCAAGCAGGTTTTAAACCAAATGGAACTGCGCCGTAAAATAACCAGGCTGCAAAAAAGTAACGACGATCTGCTGGAGGCAAATATGTTTATCCAAAAGTTTGCTTCTACTGCTGCGCACGATATAAAAAACCCGTTAAGCAGCATTTTGCTTACATCGCAGGCACTGCAAATGCGCCTGCAAAACACCGGCGACCATAAAAGCCGCAGCCTTGCAGGGCTTACCATCAACGCATCAAAACGTTTGTTGGCACTGGTTGATAACATGCTGGATTACTCTACACAGCCATCCAGTTTATTATCAAACCAGGAAACTTTAAAGCTGAATGTGCTTTTAAAGAATGTAATTGAATTAGTAGATGTCCCGGCCAGCATCACTATAAATATGCCCCGTAACGATCATGAATTGGTATGTTCATCAGTTGCGTTAGAACAGATCTTTTTAAACCTGCTTACCAATGCCGTTAGATATAACGATAAAGAAAAAGGTATTGTAAACATACTTTTTAAAGAGGATGGAGATAGCTATCACTTTAAAGTTACTGACAACGGTATGGGCATCGCCGAGAAAAACCTGGGCAAGATCTTCGAAAAAGATGTAACGCTTAACACCTTAGACCGCTTTAATAAAAAGGGTAAAGGCCTTGGCTTATACACGGTTAAACTATTGGTAGAAAAACTCGATGGTATAATCCACGCGGAATCCCGCATAGGTGATGGCGCGGTGTTTGTGTTCTTCATCAAAAAGAATATTTTGGTTGATATGGGCGATACCGTTAGTATCTCAGATCGGCAATAACTTCGTCCAATAGCTTATTAAACTCTTCTGGTTTCTCCACCATCGGGAAGTGCCCGGTATCGTGTACGATCAATAATTTATAAGGGATCTTCTTCGCCACCAGGCCTGTAGTATCAGTAGGCTGGTAATCGCTGTTGATGAGGTATAACTTCTTTTTAGCTTTTAAAAGCGCCGCTGCATCATTAAAGTCATCCCATTCCTGTGTGGCGATAGCAACGGTGGAATCGGTGTGTGCAACATCATTCAAGATTCTTTCTCTAATGGCTTTGCTGGTGGTTTTATAAAACAAACCCTGGTTAAACCATTCGAAGGCTACAACTTTAAAATTTTTCTTCATGGCAGCGATGGCCTTAGCGTATTCCTGCTTATCCTTTACGCTATCTGTTGATGCGATGCCTACCGATTTAAAGTTATCCACCCCAACCAACGCTATCACATTCCCGGGCGCGTCAATCGCGCCTTGCAACACGATGCTGCCGGCCATAGAATGGCCAATTAGTATCACATTTTTAAGGCTGAGTTGGCTAATTACGTTTTTAATATCCTGGCCGTAGGCAGCAGTATTCCATTTGGCCCTGTTTTTATCAGATTTACCAAAGCCCGGCAGGTCTATGGTAACAACCCGGTATCTCTTGCCAAAGTAAGCTACCTGATTGGCCCAATAAGTTTTATTGATGGCCCAGCCGTGTACAAACAGGAGTGTAGTATCACCTTTACCGGTATCGGTATAATCTATCCTGACATTATTACTTATCAGGCTAACTTTTGAAGTTAGGTTTAATTTCTTTTGCGGCGAATTGCAGGCAAAAATAAAAGGCCACAGTAATGCTACCAGTAAAAGGCATAATGTTTTCATAGTGTAGGTGTTAAGTAATACAACGTTAAAGCAAAAAAAAGGTAATGACTAATTTACTGCTACCGTTTAACTTATTTTAACAATTAATCCCACACAATGTACCATTTGCTCTCGTCGTTTTTGGCGTAGCTAAGGCCGTCGCTCATTTGGTAAACGTCGCGGCCCTCTGTGGCATTGTAATAATTCTTACGTTCATAGATCCTCATGCCGCCATTCTCGTGTTGTAGAAACACCAGCAGGGCTTTCATAGGCGGGTCTATCTCGTGCAGCCACCGGGCTTCGCCCTCTTTTACAAATGCTGAACTCATAACTTAATTTATTTTGAATTATTTATAACACTTTCCATGCCGAAAACTTGTTATTTGGTGGAGATGGAACAGCTAAATATTTTTGATGGGGGAGGGCAGGCCCCCAAACTTCCTGCGGAATTAATGGACTATCGCCCAAACTGCTTCACTCGCGAGGAAAGCATCCACCTTATGCAGGCGTTAAAAACCACCATCCAGTGGAAACAGGAAACCATTCAAATGTATGGCAAGCTGCTAAATACACCCCGCCTTACCGCATGGTATGGCGATAACAGCAAAACCTACGCCTTTAGTGGTAAAAAGTATGATCCATATCCATGGACACCAGAACTGCTGTTCATCAAACAAGGG
Source organism: Mucilaginibacter sp. 5C4 (assembly GCF_034345625.1). NCBI lineage: Bacteria > Pseudomonadati > Bacteroidota > Sphingobacteriia > Sphingobacteriales > Sphingobacteriaceae > Mucilaginibacter > Mucilaginibacter sp. 5C4. The sequence goes on from NZ_CP133775.1 coordinate 1,968,699, forward strand.
GTTGACGAAGCCACCGGAATAACGTTTAACAGCGTTCTGCTGAACGATTACCGCAACGGTAATGATTCTGTGGCCTGGCATGCCGATGATGAGCCTGAGCTGGGATTAAGCCCTGTAATAGCCTCGGTAAGCTTTGGGCAGATCCGCCGGTTTGATGTAAGGCATAAACAGGACCATAAGTTGAAGTATTCGGTAGAGTTGGAAAACGGCTCGCTACTCATCATGAAGGGCGACCTGCAACACAATTGGGAGCACCAGGTACCAAAATCTTCTAAAGCTTTTAGGGAGCGGATCAATTTAACTTTTAGGGTGATCAGTTAATGTTTTTTCAATTTGTATGGGTAGCGATAGCGAAGGATCTGTTCTGCATCATGGTCTCCAATAAATCAGAAAATTATCCACCTGACAAAATTACATTGGTCAAATTAGCATCAAAACCTTGTTTAACTATTAAGAAATATATAGTTATATATATATATTATAATCAAATAGTAATGTTATTTATATGAACTTAATATTCAATCAACTTAACTTCTTTAAGCCCATTTAGAATGGTTACAGGCAAATTGAAATAAAGTGTTATTTTTATAAACAGAGACATCATAAAAACCTTTATATGAAGAAATTGATCCTGTTAGCAATGTGCCTTGGCTTTAGCGCTATCACATTTGCACAAAGCACTATTAAGTTAGCCGATGCCGGCGTAACTTACGGGAAAACAGTTACAGCAGATAACGCCGTAAGCACCGAAGCACTGAACACCACCCTGAGCAGCGGTAGCGTGTACAACGGAAAGATCACCGGTACCGTAATTGAAGTTTGCAAAAAGAAAGGTTGCTTTATGAAATTACAGCAAGCTAACGGCCCACCAATTATGGTGCAGTTTACAGATTACGCTTACTTTATGCCACAAAACATTGTAGGCAAAACTGTAGTGGTAGAGGGTAAAGCCAAAGTGAAAGAAACTTCTGTTGAGCGCTTAAAACACTATGCTGCCGATGCCGGAAAAACCAAAGAAGAAATAGCCATGATCAACAGCCCTAAGAAAGACATTTCTATTATGGCTGATGGTGTTTTGGTAGTGAAATAGTATCACACACATTTCTATATTCCAAAGCCTGTAAGAAATTACAGGCTTTTTTGGTTTGCTAAACTGATCAAGATCTTCCCGGCTAATATCCTTGGTCCGGAGTTTATTGCTTCCATCAGGGATCTTTTCCCGGGGCAGTTGTTTATACCGACAGGCGGTGTAGAGATTGAAGCAGGTAATATTGCCGGGTGGTTTCGTTCCGGCGTATGCGCGGTAGGGATGGGCAGTAGCTTATTAGCCGTAATATATTGGATAAGAGGCTTTATAACCAGTTATATAATGATACGCTTAAAGCATTGGAATTGGTTCAGCTTAGTAAATAATAAATTATCTTTGCGGCCATATGGAGCAACAATCAAAAGACCCGCTGCACGGCAAAACATTAGAGGCTATCCTGAAAGCTTTAGTAGCACACCTGGGCTGGGCCGAAATGGGTTACCGCATCCGCATCAACTGTTTTTTGGATAACCCCAGCGTAAACTCCAGCCTCAAATTCCTCCGCAAAACGCCATGGGCACGCACCAGGGTTGAGGATTTGTATGTTGAATTTCATAAGGACATAGACAAGTAGATCAGTCGGCAATTCTCACACTGTCCCACTAAATATGACCAGTGAATAATGAATAAGTTAAGTTTTTGATATTCAATTAATTGCATTTTAACAATTTCGATTTTTATTTAAAGTGTTATTTTATATAAAATATCTTAATAAATTGTTATACAGTTATTTAAATAAAAATGAAAAGGTGTCCCACTTGTTTCTGAATGGGACAGAATGGGACACCTCTTTTTATGGGATTTTGACCGCCTTTTTTCGTCTTTTAAACGGCTTCAGTTAGTAAATAAATCATCATCCTAATACTTGTTTTAGGTTTCTTCGGGACAGTCGCCATAATGCTTATACATTGCATTTGAGACGCCGAAATAAATTCGGCATTACATACTCACTTCACTACCCGTGCTTTTTCTTCATGTTCATTTTGGCCTTGGTGCCCGAGCTGTAGTTGTATGTTTTGGAGTTCTCCGGTTTCTTCTCGTGGAAGGCTTCGCCGGGTACGTATTGGTTGGGGTCTGTTTTAGTATGCTTTTTAATTTTCTCTTTTTCTTCTTCCTTCTGCTTGCGGTCTTTCTCCATTACCAGATCATCGGGCAGGTCGGCTTTTTGCATTTTTTGGCCGGTGGTCTGCTCAATTTTGCGCACCTGGTCAAGTTCCAGGTCGGTAGCAAAGGTTAAAGCTAAGGTTTCATCCGCGGCATCAATATCATGGTTTTCAATATGCTGTATATAAACCTCTTTTTCGGCTGGCAGGTCCAGGTGAATAATGAACGGGATACCCGTAACATCAATGTGCTCCGTACCTTCATTCGCCACAATCAGCACCCGCAGGCTGCTATCCGCTTTAAATTCGGCAATATCGTTCACCTTGTTATACTCAAACGACATAGGGTTTATGGTAGTAACCGCGGTACGGAGGCGGTTATGCAGGCTTTTGTAAATAGTTTCGGCAGTAAGGCGGGTATTGGTGAACACAACCGTTTTGGTGAACAGTTCCTCGTCATACAAAAATAGGTTCAGCAGGTTTACCTTGGTGCCAAAGTTGGGTACATGGTAAAGGATCTGCGGATGCACGGGCAACAACTCCTCGGGCATTTCTTCCACCTCAATAGTCGCGGGCTGCAGCATGAACGGTGCTATCATTTTCTCCAGTTTGGCGTGCATTACCTCGGTAAATACCAGGCGCTGCGCGCGGCCAATACTGTTAGCCAGTTCTACAACAGGGAGTTGCAAACCTTTCTTAACTATCAACTGCGCATCATCCACCGCAAAGAAATCAACCTTGTTCAGGTTCAAGCCAAGCTTTAGGTAAATAGCGCGTGCCCTGTCGGGAGTGGCAACCACAATGTCAGATCCATCTGCAAGGTCGTCCATATTCTGCTCCGTAGTTTGTCCGGGGTGCAGGCTCACAATACGGATGGTTTTGTTTCTGTTCAGCCTGTCAAACTGGGCCAGTATTTCAAACACCTTTTCCTGGTCGGGGGCAAGCACAAGCGCTTTAGGCACGCCATCGGCACTGTGTTTAAATCGGTTCAGCGTAGCCAACACAAGCACGGTAGTTTTACCGCATCCCTCGGGGCCAATAGCAACCACATCCTGCCCGCCAATAATGCGGTTAAGCGTTTTTAACTGTATTTCTTTAGGGTTATCAAACCCAGCTTCTGTTACCGATTTTATTAATTGCTTATTCAGCTTAAATTTCTCTGCCCACGCCATTTCAAAAAATATAAAGAGCGCAAAGATACCAAAACCATCCCGCTTTTAAGAAACCGGGTGATTATCCGTAAATCGGCTTGGCTAATCTTTCATAATATTGTGTTCAGTATGCCGGCTATTTGGACTCACCCGGTCTTCGCTTCGCCCACCCACCCTCTTTGCGAAGCAGAGAGGGTCGCGCACGAAGTGTAGCGGGGTGAGTAAACTAAAAAGCGGTAAATATTGCTAATCACCACATCACAAACCTCAAAGATCTTAATTAGAAAACCATCAGAGTTAAATGGTATCATAAATGGATATTTACTACATTAGTTTATTAAACCTGCTCTAATTTATGAAAAAGCTTTTACTGTTGGCAGTGGTGCTATGCGCCATTACCCACGCACACGCGCAACAAAAATTTAACGGACTGGACGCCGGCATGGGCAACATCTACCGCACATCAGACGCGGTTAGCCGCTCCATCAGTCCCGAAAATTTTAACGGCGAAAAAGGTAAAGGCGGCATGGCCACCACGGGCACGGGCGCAGGTGCATCGCGCGGCCTGGGCCAAACCTGGAAAGTGAGCCCAAGCGTGATCATCAAAAAACACACTACCTATACCGTTGCCGAAATTAACGGCGAAGGTGCTATACAACATATATGGATGACACCTACCGGCAACTGGCGCAACTCCATTATCCGCTTTTATTGGGATGATGAGGCTACACCTTCGGTAGAATCGCCGCTAAGGATGAGCTGGAAGTAAATTAAAAGATATATATTCAGCTCACCAATTTAACACCTTACAATGTCAAAAGATAAAAGTTTAGCTGCTGTTGCCCTTATAACCTCCCTGTTTTTTATCTGGGGATTTGCCCTTAATCTTAATCCCATCCTTATCCCGCACTTAAAAAAAGCCTGCCAGCTAACAGATTTTCAATCCTCGCTGATAGACTCCGCATCCTACGTCGCATATTTTTTGCTGCCTATCCCGGCGGCGCAGTTCATGAAAAAGTATGGCTATAAAGGCGGTATTATTTTCGGGTTATTGCTATTTTCGGTAGGGGCTATGTTGTTTTACCCGGCAGCCGCGGTGCGCAACTACGCGTTCTTTTTAGGGGCTTTGTTCGTGGTATTCTCCGGGATGGCGTTTTTAGAGACCGCCGCCAACCCGCTCATTACCTTAATTGGCGACCCAAAAAGCTCTACCATCCGCATCAACCTGGCGCAAACCTTTAATGGAATGGCCGCAGCCTTTGCGCCGTACATTGGCGGCACGTTCATTCTGTCGGGCACGATTTTAACGGCCGCGCAGGAGAAAGCCATGCCACCGGCAGAACTGGAATCTTACTTAAACAACGAAGCTTCATCAGTACAATTACCGTTCGTTATCATCAGCATCGTAGTGTTATTGGTTGCCATATTAGTTTGGCGTACCACGTTCCCGGTTATCAAAGAAGAATCACCGGAAGTAAGTGCGATTGAAAATCAACCCCTGTTTGGCAGGATAAAAGCCCTTACCAAAAACAAACATTTGATGTCGGGCGTACTGGCCGAGTTCTTTTACGTAGGCGGGCAAGCCTGTGTAACCAGCTTCTTTATCCGCTACAGCGAGCATGTGGCCGGCTTTGGCGAGCATCGCGCAGCAACATTGTTAAGCATCGCCTTGTTGCTGTTTATGCTGGGCAGGTTATCGGGAACCGCTCTAATGCTGGTATTTAACCCGGTAAAGCTTTTGGTAACTTATTCCATTATAAATATCGGCCTTATTGCGGCAGCGGTAACTTTACATGGTGCGGGCGTTGTTTATGTGCTGATGGCGGTGCTGTTCTTCATGTCTATCATGTTCCCAACCATATTCTCGTTAACCATAAAAGACTTAGGCCCACAAACTAAGCTGGGTTCATCTTTAGTAATTATGGGGATAGTAGGCGGCGCGGTATTGCCCCCAATAATGGGCCGTATCTCCGATGCTTCAAACATCCAGTTCGCGTACATCGTTCCCGGTATATGTTTCGTCATGATCCTTTGGTTCGCGTTACGGAATTTGAAGGTGAAGAAGGTAGAAATGGGGACCGGGCATTAGAGAAGAGTAAAAAAACATGTACTGGCGCAAGCTTTCAGCTTGTGCCTAAACATAGTGTCAGCTTTCAGCTGACGCAAGCTGTAAGCTTGCCACGTTTTTTCACACAAGATACGCTGCGCTAATCTTGCGCGAATGGGGGTTTAGAGAAACGAGCCTGACGAACGGAACAATTACTTAAAACTGCGGCATAGCGTAACACACGGGTAGCACAGAAACTGATAAAGCACTGACTTATACAGGGTGTTACCAAGCCGCGACTTTTCTTTGGTTACTTTCTTTTGAGAGAAAAGAAAGTAACTACCACTAACGATTCATATTGCTCACTGCCGTTCCTCACAGGGCACTAAAAACTACAACACCCCCTTCATCACTTCCCAAACATTATTGGCTAATATCTTAGCACCTGCAGCAGTAGGGTGGATGCCATCTTTTTGATTTAGGCTGCGTACACCGCCAACGCCTTGCAGCAGGAAAGGTACCAGCGCCATGTTGTTTTTGGTAGCCAGCTTGGGGAACATCTCTTTAAAATCTTTCACGTAGGTGGCGCCCATATTTGGCGGTACCTGCATGCCCAGCATTACCAGTTTGGCTTTTGGGTATTTTGCTTTAACACGGTCAATAATGGTTTGCAGGTTTTTTTTGGTTTCCGTTACCGGGATTCCGCGCAGGCCGTCGTTGGCGCCAAGCTCAAGCACAAATACGTCAATGTGTTGTTTTAGGATCCAGTCGATGCGGCCCTTGCCACCGGCAGATGTTTCGCCGCTGAGGCCGCCGTTGATGATGGTATAAGGTAGCTTTGCCGAATCTATTTTGGTTTGTAAAACACTTGGGTAGGCTTCGGATGGATCATCAAGGCCGTAGCCCGCGGTTAAGCTATCGCCAAATACCAAAATGCTTTTGGTTGATGCACTGGTGGCTATTTTGGTAGTATCGGTGGATGTGGTATTGGTTGATGCAGGTTTGCTGCCACAGCCCGCAATGGTGATGGTTAGCGCAAGGGCAGAAGCTATTTTGAGTTTATTAAGCATAATTATTTTTATGAGTTCGACCGCAAAATTTCCAGCGGCGGTTTGTTTAAAATACCGCGACTGTTTAGCAGGCCTATAATAACCGTTAACAAAGTAATGATTAAAAAGATGGCTATCACCGGTAAAAAGTTAACGGCGTAAGGCATATCAAAGGTGTATTTAGCCAAGAGCCAGCTGCCGCCAATGGCGATCACGATACCCGTTAGGGCAGATAATGCGCCAAGGAACAGGTATTCTAAAGCTGTTATCGCGAGGATCTGTTTACGGCTGCCACCAAGGGTGCGCAGTAAAACACTCTCCTGGATGCGCTGGTATTTGCTGATACGGACGGACGAGATTAATACGATAATACCCGTAATGATGCTAAACCCACTCATGAATTTGATAACATAGCCAATTTTGCCAAGCAATTCATCCAGCACGTTTAGGATCAAGCCAAGGTCGATAATAGAAACGTTGGGAAACTGTTTCACTACTGCCTGCTGGTATTTGGCAGATACGGTATTGTTTGGCACATGGGTAAGCAACACGTGAATCTGCGGTGCATCCTCCAAAACCCCGGTTGGGAATACTACCTGGAAGTTTGTGGAAACTTTGTTCCAGTTTACCTTGCGGATGCTGCTGATGTAGGTATTCATCATTACGCCCTGAACATTAAAAACCAGTTTATCGCCAACCTTGGCATTAATGCGCTGCGCGAAACGTTCTTCGGCAGAAACCGGGATGTCTTTGCCGGGTTGGGCTTTGCCCGCCCATTTGCCGCTGGTTATTTTTTCTGAATTGGTGATGGAATCGCGATAAGTAACGCGGTATTCGTAGGTATAGGCCCGTTCGGCAATGCGAAGGGTGCTGTCCTTTTTGGCGTCAGCGGCGGTTTTGCCGTTCACTTTTTCCAGCCGCATGGTAATGATAGGCACCTGTGATAAAACCGGCAGGCCTTGTTTCCGGGTAAGATCGGCAACGGCTTTTTGCTGCGCGGTTTGGATATCAAACAAGATCATGTTCGACTGGTTATCGCCCGCTGAAAGCGTTACCTGCCCAATAAGCAATTGCTGGATGAGGAACAGCGTAGCGATAAATGCCGTGCTTAAACCGATGGAAACCGTTAAAATGATGGTTTGATTATTTGGACGATACAAATTGGCAAAGCCCTGTCGCCAAATGTAACTCCAACTGCTCATCACCAAAACCCTTGTAAACCGGATGAGCAGCCAGGCGATGACCGTCAAGATCAAAAATGCTACTGCGATACCAATAGTGAAAAATACCGCGCCCATCCAGTTGCCAATTTGCAGGTAAGCGAACGAGGTGATGAACAGCACCACCAAAATATAAACCAACCAGCGCAACGGGTCGCGGATGGTGGTGGTATCATCAAATGAAAGCCTTAATGTGTTTAGCGGTGAGATATTGCGGATAGAGATCAGCGGCAGCAAGGCGAACAGGATGGAGATAATGAGCCCCAACAAAATACCCTGCCCGATAGCCAGCCACGAAATACTTACCGATATGGTGATCGGCAGGAAATCTTTTAAAACCAGTGGCAGCAAATGCTGGATTGCTGTACCTAAAATAGCCCCGGCCACAGAGCCTATCAGCCCAATGCCTGTTATCTGGATGAGGTAGATCAAAAATGCCTCCGAAGCTTTTACACCCATACAGCGCATAATGGCAATGGAACGGATCTTCTCGCGGATATAGATATTAATAGCACTTGCCACGCCCACGCAGCCCAGTAGCAAGGCAATAAAGCCTACCAACGACAAGAACCTCGATAGATCGGCGAACGAGCGGCTGGTGCCTTCTTTTTTGCCTTCAATGGTATCGTAATTAAAGCCGGCCTTGTCCAGTTGGGTTTCCATGCCTTTGGCCAGTTTTTCTACATCGGTTTTATTGCCGAACTTGTAATAGTAACTGTAGTTGATGCGGCTGCCAACGGTGATCAGGCCTGTTTTATCTAAATACTGCATCGGGATGTAAACCAGCGGAGCAATACTTGCCGCGATGCCCGTTTGGCCCGGCGCTTTGTTCAGTACACCTGCAATGGCAAAGGTTTGGTTACCCACTTTTACCGAATCGCCTACTTTGGCGTTAAACTGCAGCATCAGCGTTTTATCAACCAAAGCGTACTTGCCGGTTTTGAATGAACGCCCTGCCTGCACCGGCGTGGTTTCCAGATCGCCATAATAGGGGAATTTACCCGCCAAAGCCTTTACCTGTACCAGCCTGGTCGAAAATGTTTTGGGGAACAGCACCATCGAGGGGAAACTGCGTTCCTGCGAGCGGTCGTCACCAAGTTTGTCTAATACCTTTTGCAGCTTATCGTCGGGTTCCTTATTGCCGCTGATGGTAAGGTCGGCCCCAATTAAAGTAGCCGCCTGCTCATTAATATCATTCTGGATATTATACCTGAACGAGTAGATAGCCACCAAAGCTGCTATCCCAAACACTATCGATGAGATAAACAGTAGCAGGCGCGAGCGGTTGCGGCGGCTATCGCGGAGGGCCATTTTAAACAGCCAGGCAAAGTTTATCTTCCTTTTAAAATTGAAATTGTCCATGGGTGCGTTATTCATTACCGGTTTTGTCATCGGCAACCAATTTGCCACCCTTAATTTTGATGATGCGCTGCGTTTTAGCCGCCAGTTCCAGATCGTGCGTTACCAAAACAAGCGTTGTGCCCGCCTCGCGGTTCAAATCGAAGATGAGCTTTACCACCTTCTCGCTGGTTTCGGCATCCAAATTCCCGGTAGGTTCATCAGCAAACAGGATCTTTGGCGAATTAGAGAATGCCCTTGCCAGCGATACCCTTTGCTGCTCGCCGCCCGATAACTGGGCAGGGTAGTGGTGCCCGCGGTCGGCAAGGCCTACTTTATCAAGCAGGTCAAGTGAGCGTGCTTTAATGTTCTTCTCGCCGCGCAGTTCCAAGGGAACCATCACGTTTTCCAAAGCTGTTAACGTAGGCAGCAATTGAAAGTTCTGGAAAATGAAACCTACGTACTGGTTACGTACCTGCGCGCGTTTGTCTTCGCTCAGGTTTGTAAAGCTGATGCCGCTGAGTTCAACAATGCCGCTGGTGGCGCTGTCTAACCCGGCGCAAAGGCCAAGCAGGGTGGTTTTGCCGCTGCCCGAGGGGCCTACAATGGCGTTGGTAGAGCCTGCGCCTATGCTGAAATTTATATTATCTAAAACTGTTAATTCGCGCCCCGCGCTCTTATAAGTTTTGTTTAGGTTTGATATGTTTAATATGGTTTCCAAAATGGGTGCTGTATTTATATAAAGGATTAAATAACAAAGAATAATTTATAACGGCAGTTTGTAAAGTGTTTACTTACACAAGCATTACATTAGTTTAGTTTTTTTAAAATGCCGAATATTTTTTACAATTGTAGAATAACGTATGCACATGCAAGAATATCCCGGGCAACAACGCATTTTAGTTGCTGTCGACTGTATTATATTTGGTTTTGATGGCTGGAACATTAAATTGTTACTGGTAGAACGTGATATCGCCCCCGAAAAAGGAAAATGGAGCCTCATGGGCGGTTTCATGAACCCATCCGAGAGCCCCGAAGACGCTGCCAACCGTGTATTAGAAGAACGTACCGGGTTAAAAAATGTGTACATGGAGCAATTCCGCGTATTTGGCAAACCCGACCGCGACCCGGTGGAGCGTACGCTGTCTGTAGCTTACTTCGCGCTAATAGATATCCAGAAATACGAAAAACAACTTACCAACGCCAACCACCCCGAGTGGTTCCTGCTCAACGAAATGCCCGACCTTGTGTTTGACCATGCAGAAATGGTAGCCATCGCCAAAAAGCAATTACGCTACAAAGCCGCGCTGCACCCCATACTTTTTCAATTACTGCCAGAGCGTTTTACCATCCCGCAATTACAGGCCTTGTACGAAGGCGTTTACCAAACCGAGTTTGACGACCGCAACTTTAGCCGCAAGCTGCTATCTACCGGCCTGCTGGTTAAACTTGCCGAAAAGGATAAGCAATCATCAAAAAAAGGGGCGTTTTATTACCAGCTGGATCAATCTAACTACGAGAAAAAGTTTGAAAAGTTCCTGAACCTGGTGCCAAACCCCGATAAATTCTTTTAAGGTTAATTAACTACCCAGCCTTTTTACAAAACATAACAGGCAGATTTATTTAGGTTTACAATAAAACTGCTTACATTTAATGCACTTGTTTGCGTACCAAACAGGCAGGGCTAATTATAACCGGTTATTAAAGTGAATAGGGTAAAGGCATTTGGTGTTTTAATAACATTCTTTTTTGTTTGCTGCAGTTTTTTAGGCCTTGCCCAAAGCACATCAAGCCAGGGGAGAGAATTTTGGACGGCTTATATGTCGCACTCGGAAGATAACGGGCCAAGCAAAATGGCGCTTTACGTTACGGCCGACGAAGCAACGACAGTTACGGTTGAGATCGCGAATGGTAGTTTCCCGGCCATTATTAGGCCTGTTTTACCTAACCAGGTAACCGAAATAAATGTCCCCCGGGATGAAGCATTTATTCAAAATCAGGGCAAAAGCCTTCAGGGGATCCACATCACTTCAGGAAAAAAGATCGCTATTTTTGCTCATATATTTGCCAATGCCGTATCCGGCGCGACACTTTTGTTACCCGTTGCCGTATTGGGTAAAAGTTATTACTCATTAAATTACACCCAGCGTTCAAACGCCCAAGTGAATACGTTTTCTACCTTTATGGTGATAGGTACCGGAGATAACACCACGGTAGAAATTACACCGTCGGCCAAGCTGGTGGATGGCCAGGTTGCCGGTATGCCATTTACGATAACATTAAATAAAGGCGAGGTATACCAGGGATTGTCTTTTACCGATCTTACGAACACGAAAATTGCCAGCATAAGCTCGGGCACGCAGAAGTGTAAAAAGATAGCTGTATTCTCGGGCAGTACAAAAATATTTATAGGTTGCGATGACAACAACAAAACATCCGATAACCTTTTCCAGCAGGTTTATCCAACAGCTTCGTGGGGTAAAAATTATATAACCGTTCCGCTTAAAAGCCGCAACTACGATATATTCCGGGTGGTGCTGAGCGATCCAAATACTACGGTCACCGTTAATGGGAACCCAATCCCGCCGGGGAGTTTACAAAGCAATAATGTTTACGAATTTTCATCCAATATTACCAATATTATTAAGGCCGATAAACCTGTTCAGGTAATACAATATGCCGTTACACAAGGTAAAACGCTGGCACCCGGCTGCCAGTTTGATCCCCGGGATGTAGGCGACCCCGAGATGATCTACCTAAACCCTGTTGAGCAAACCATCAACCATGTTACCCTTTACTCAACCGGGCATTACAATATCCTCAAGCATTTTATTAACGTAGTGATGCGGTCTGATAAAACCCCCACCTTTAAGCTCGATGGCCAGCCTTATACTGCCTTTATAGAAATCTTGAACGGGGCTGGATATGCCTACGCGCAAATTCCGGTTGGCGAAGGCACACACACCCTTGCTGCCGAAGATGGTTTTAATGCCATTGCTTATGGGTTTGGAGACAAAGAATCTTATGGATATTCGGCAGGTACAAACCTCAAAAATCTTAATGAGTATATTGAGTTGGATAACCCACAAACTAATGCCGGGCAGGTAAATGGATGTACGGGAGTGGTATATAAATTACAGATGGTATTACCCTATATAAGCACAAGCATAACCTGGAATTTTAATGACGGATCTCCGGCGAAAATTACAACTAACCCCGCGTTTACCACTTTTGTAAAGGATGGAACAACACTTTACCGGTACCAATACCGGGGCGTGCTGCCACCTTTTATCAAAGGGAATTATAACTATACCGCCACGGTTGTTAACCCCGCTGCGCTTGACGATTGTGGCACATCAAAGGACATTGATTTTGATTTTAATATTGCCGATTTTGCAAAAACCGACTTTAAACCCAGTGATAACCGATGTAGCGCCACAGATATAACCGTACACGATGAATCGGTTGTTGACCCCGCGAGCGTAACACAAATAAAACTATGGTGGGATTATATCAACCATCCCGAAATATTTGAATTGTATACCCCTGCCAATATCCCTGCGGATAAAAACTATCATCATACTTATGATTACTCGGTAACATCAACTAACTACATAATAAAGATGATCGTATATACAGGCGAAGGATCAGTTTGTGAGAACGGTAAAGAAAGGGCGATTACCATTTTAGGCAGCCCATCTGTTGAAATTACCCAGGTAGCCCCCATGTGCCGGGATGCCGGTAAGGTACAGATAACTAAAAATGATAAGGGTTTTCCAGGCAAGGGCACGTTTAGCGGGCCGGGCGTAACCGACGCCGATAAAGGTGTGTTCGACCCGGCAGTGTCCGGTGCCGGTACCTTTACCATAGCCTACCATTTTGTAGCCACGAATGGTTGCGATGTAACCGTTACGCAGGATATTGTGGTTAACCCTTTACCAACTGTAGATGCGGGCGATTTTATCCCCTTGCTTGAGGGCGAAAGTGTTGTGATCAAGCCCGTAGTAACGGGCGAAGGGTTATCCTACCAATGGGCACCGTCGGCAGGGTTAGATAATGCCAACGTTTTAAACCCTGTATGTTCTGCTATAGATAATACTACTTATACACTTACCGTTACAACGGCCAAAGGCTGTGTTGCATATGATGATGTATTTATAAAAGTGCTTAAAAAGCCTGTGATCGTATCCGCATTTTCACCCAACGGCGATGGTATAAACGATACTTGGGGAATTAAATATTTAGATACTTACCCCGGAAATACAGTTGATGTGTACAACAGACAAGGAGAAAAGGTATATTCGTCTGTTGGTTATGCATCGCCCTGGGACGGAAGGTTCCGCGGTTCGGCATTGCCAACCGGTACTTACTATTATATCATAAACCCTAAAAACGGCCGTAACGTTGTTTCCGGCAGTGTCACAATTATTAAATAATGTTAAAGAGAACTTTACTTTTTACAGGTGTAATGTTATGCATGGGCATATTTGCCTATGCGCAGCAAAAACCTCAGTACACCCAATATATTTTTAATAACTATTTGCTTAACCCCGCGGTTGCCGGTATTGAAAATTACACCGATGTAAAGTTAGGATACCGCAGCCAGTGGACAGGCTTGCAGGGTGCGCCTACCACCGCATATTTTACCATAAACGCACCATTGGGCAGCGATTTTACCCGGGGCGACGCGGCGTCGTTCCCGTCGGGTGGCGATAGCCCTTACAGCCGGTTGTATACTTCGGAGTATCGCGCGGCCGAACCGCACCACGGTATCGGCTTTTCGTTAATTACTGATAAGTCCGGGCCAATTGACCAAACCAACATCATGGCAACTTATGCCTACCACTTAGGTATCACCGAAAAATTGAACTTAGCGGTAGGGGTGTCTGCCGGGGCTAATCACCTGCACCTAAACACATCCGAACTTACTTTCGAAAACCCTGACGACCCAGTTTTAAGGGACCTGGAAAACAATAAGTGGAAACCCGATGCTGCCATAGGTATCTGGGCGTATTCGTCAAACTATTTCTTTGGTATATCTGCACAACAAATTTTGCCACAAAACCAATATATATCTACCAATAACGGGCAAAACCTAAGCAAAACCGTGCCGCATTATTTTGCAACTGCCGGCTATAAGTTTTATTTGTCTGATGATGTAAGCTTTTTACCATCAGCACTCATCAAATTTATACAGCCTGCACCAACCACGTTTGATATAAATGCAAAACTCTCCTTTCGCGATAGGTTTTGGTTTGGTGGCTCGTACCGTAAGGATGATTCGTTTGGGATCCTGGCGGGCTTTAACCTCAACTCGTTCATCAACGTAAGTTACTCTTACGATGCCACAACATCTGCCCTGCGCACCGTAAGTAATGGCTCGCATGAAATTGTTATAGGCCTTATGCTGAATAATATATACAAGTTAACCAGCCCGCAGCACGGGTGGTGAGTTTAGTTAATGGTTGATGTATCATAGTTAAAAAAGAAATTAAATGGCATTTAGGTTTGAGGATTTGCAAGTTTGGCAGAGGGGCTTAGATCTCTGTGAGGAGATAAATCAGCTTACTAAATTATCCCCAAAGAGGAAATTTACATTATTACATCTCAAATAAAAAGAGCAGCTGACTCCGTAGTGCTGAATATCGCGGAAGGATCTACCGGGCAAAGCAAAGCAAAGCGGTATTTAAAGTGGTTCTTGGATACTCGTTACGATCACCCATCGAAGTGGTGAGTTGTCTGTTTATTATTAGAAAAAGAGGATATATATCTGATGATAGCTTCGGAAGCTGTATACAGATTACGAAAGTTTGGTGAAAATGATAACCGCTTTACGAAATTCGCTTAAGTAAGGCAGCTATTGCGAACTATGAGCTCTTTTAATAAAGCAACTATCCTGAACCATTAACTAAAAGCTCTTCGTAAAATAAGGCAGCTACCATGATCTATGAACCATCAACCATGAACTAACCTATAGCTCTTTCCTCAACCTTGCTACCGGGATGTTCATTTGTTCGCGATATTTGGCAACGGTGCGGCGGGCAATGTTGTAGCCGGCTTCTTTTAGTATGTCGGTCAGTTTTTCATCGGCCAGCGGGTGGCGTTTGTCTTCCCTGCCTATGTGCTCTTCCAATATCTTCTTAACCTCTTTGTTTGATACTTCTTCACCGCTTTCGGTTTGGATGGCCTCGCTGAAGAACGATTTTAGCAGGAACGTGCCAAACTCGGTTTGTACATATTTAGAGTTAGCCACGCGCGATACGGTAGATATATCCATGCCAATACGGTCGGCAATATCTTTCAGGATCATCGGTTTCAGGTTCTTGTCATCACCGGTCAAAAAGAAATCGTACTGGTACTGCATAATGGCGTTCATGGTTTTCAGCAGGGTTTGCTGGCGCTGTTTAATAGCATCTATGAACCACTTTGCCGAATCGAGCTTTTGCTTTACAAACTGTACAGCCTCTTTCAGTTTTTTATCTTTTTGCGATGCCTTGTCGTAATGCTGAAACATCTCCTGGTAAGAGCGGCTCACCTTCAGTTCGGGCGCGTTCTTAGAGTTTAGGGTCAGGATCAGGACACCATCATTGTTCTTGATATGAAAATCGGGGATCACCTGCATTTGCTTGGTGCTTACCTCATTACTATCGCCCGGTTTTGGGTTAAGCTTCAGTATCTCGTTCACCACACCACGCAGCTCGATAGAGTTCATGTTTAATGATTTCTCCAGTTTGTCGTAATGCTTGCGGGTAAACTCGTCCAGGTAGTTCTCAACCACCAGCATCGCTTTGCGGATGATAGGGTCGTTAGGGTCTTTTTTACGGAGTTGGATCAGTAGGCATTCCTGCAAACTGCGCGCGCCAACACCGGCGGGGTCAAAACTTTGGATCACTTTAAGCATGTCCTCCACTTCTTCATCCTCGGCAATAACGTTCTGCGAAAAAGCCAGGTCGTCGGTTAACGACATAATCGGCCTGCGCAGGTAACCATCATCATCCAAGCTGCCTATAATTTGCTTGCCTATGCTAAAGTCTTTATTAGATACGGGCAGTAGATCAAGCTGTGCCTGCAGGCTCTCAAAAAAGGAACTTTGCACGGCAATAGGGATCTCTTTACGCTCATCCTCATCATCACCATTTTGGTCGTATCGGCTGCCGTAATCGTTTACGTTATCGTCTTGCAGGTAATCGTCTATATTAAACTCATCCATGGGGCCCTGGTCTTCTTCGCCTTTGTAGGTGTCTTCGTCAGGGTCGCGGTCGGGGTATTGTTCTTCTGGTTCGCTAATGGTTAAACTAAGGTCTTCCAAGGCAGGGTTCTCTTCCAGTTCTTCTTTAATACGGGTATCTAAAGATACGGTAGGCACCTGCAACAATTTTATAAATTGTATTTGCTGCGGCGAGAGTTTTTGTAAAAGTTTCTGTTGAAGGTTTTGTTTAAGCATAGTGGGTAGACGAGGCCAAAAATACACCAATTACCTTAAAGTTTAAAAATTACTTGTAACAGGCGTATTTACGTTCTAAAAATGCATTTGCGGGAATTTTGTTTGGACGTACATTAGTTTTTTTGCTAACTTTAATTACACAACAATTAAACATTATGGGATTTGTAAAAGAGTTTAAGGAATTTGCCGTAAAAGGTAACGTATTGGATCTGGCTGTAGCGGTAGTAATAGGTGCGGCATTTAGCGCGATTGTAAAATCGCTGGTAGAGGATATTATTACCCCCGCGGTGCTAAAGCCTGCTTTAAATGCAGCTAACCTCTCCGACCTAAGCGCCCTGAAAATACCCGGCACGGCTATTAAGTACGGTAACTTTTTATCACAGGTTATCTCTTTTATTATCATAGCCCTTTCGCTGTTCATTATTATAACTGCCATAAACAGGTTCAAGAAAAAAGAAGAAGTTGCACCAACGGTAGAGCCGGTGCCATCTAAAGAAGAAGTTTTACTTGGAGAGATTAGGGATATTTTGGCTAAGAAAGCATAAAAAATAGACTTAAGGTAGCGAAAGAGCTTATGAACGTTGTAGAAAAACTGCGCCAGATAGCCCTTTCGTTACCTGAGGTTGCCGAATACCCTCACTTCGAAAAAACTTCCTTCCGTGTATACAAAAAGATCTTTGCAACGGCGGTACCCGAGCATAGCAGGGCGACTATAAAGCTATCACCGGCCGAGCAGGATATTTTTTGCACGTTTGATAGCACGGTTATCTACCCCGTACCCAACAAATGGGGCAAACAAGGGTGGGCACACATCAACCTGCAAGCCATAAAAGAAGAAATACTCACCGGGATCCTCAAAGCCGCCTACTGCGAAATAGCCCCCAGGCATTTAGCCGCGCTTGTAAGTTTTGAGTAAAATAAATCAAAACCTTTCCTGGTAGTTGAACTATGGACTAAAACGTCTTCGCCAGTTTCGGGTTCGTCAGTATCACATAATCGCCCAGTTTGGTGAACTTGTTCCAGTCGGGGTTATCGAAGCTGTCATCGGCATAGGCTTGTATATTTAGTATCTTAACTTTAGGCAGATACTTTTTTAGTTGTGCCGCCGTACCCAGCTTTTCCTCGCTGTGGAAACCACCATTCACCTGGAATACTTTATACCCATTGTGCGCTTTCAGGAACTGGGCGATGTTCCAGCCCATGGTGGCATCCCAAACGTTTTGCGATTGGTAGATCTTTAAATTACCCATAGCGCTATGTCCGCCCATAATGGTTACAAATTTTTCGTAATAAGGGCCTGTAGCGGTATCGATTGGTAAAGGGGCTAACCAACCCTTAGCTGCCGGACTAAGCTTATCCAGGCTGCTTAAACCGCCGCGGGTAACCATATTGGTGTAGCGGGTAGGGGCGTTGGCCGCAACCACAGGGATATGGCCCGCTTTGGCCGTTTCTATCATGGGGCGATAATCTTTATAGTTCTGCCAGGCGCGGCCCTCGGTAATTAAATTCTTCTCGCGGATCTGGTCTGCCAGGTATTCGTTAAGCACCGTTTGGCAATCCGTTTGGAACATTTCCATAGATAAACCTGCCTTGCCGGGATATTTATCAGCTATTTTTTTAAAAAGCAGGCTTTCGAGATAATGCCCGGTGCTGTCATTGTGCTCTTCACCGAAGAATAGCACGTCGGCCTTGTCAAGGTCGGCAATAATTTCATCGGCGGTTGCTAAGCGCTGTTTGGCAGTATTATATATTTTGTAATTTTGCGCCATTGGGTCCTGGCAAAAGGCAATTGCAGGGAGTAAAAGCAGGAGTAAAGCGGCTGTAAATTTCATAGCGTGGTTAGGTATGTTAATAAGTTGATAAATATCGAGAATCAAAATACAACATTACTATTTGAAAAAACTAAAAAAAAGGCTACATTTGCGCTCTTGTTTTTAAAAAGGACGATAAGAATAATAGAATAATATATCATGAAAAGAACGTTTCAGCCCTCACAAAGGAAAAGAAGAAATAAACACGGTTTCCGTGAGCGTATGTCAACTGCTAACGGCAGAAGGATATTGGCAGCAAGAAGAGCAAAAGGCAGAAAAAAATTATCTGTTTCTGACGAGCGCAGCCACAAAGCATAATTCTGGTTGTTTACTCCTTGTAAAAGGGGCTGACCCGCTTGTGTAAACATATTTTCGGTTCAGCATCAGCAACTATGTATACTTTTAAAAAAGAAGAACGGTTATGTAATAAAAAGCTTATCGACGGTCTTTTTCATAACGGTTCTTCTTTTTTATGTTATCCTTTCAGAGCTTCATGGGCGCTTACCGATGGTGAGCAGCAGTTCCCCGTGCAGATTGTATTTTCTGTAGCCAAGAAGCGTTATAAACGCGCGGTAGACCGTAACCTGGTTAAACGCCGCATGCGCGAGGCTTATCGCCTCAGCAAACAATCCCTGCTTTACGATGTGTTAGACGGTGCCGGTAAAAAGCTTGTGCTTTCCATTAGTTATATTGGTAAAGAAATTTCCCCATACGATCTTTTTGAGAAGAAAATGATCAAGCTATTGAATCAGCTTGCAGGGGAGGCTATTAAATGAAATTTTTGTGGGATATCAATAAGCGCATCATAGGCGGCTTATTTTTATTGCTGATCAAGATCTACCAATATCTAATATCGCCCATTTTGCCTAATGCCTGCCGGTATACACCTACATGTTCGCAATACGGTATCGAAGCAATTAAAAAGCATGGGCCGTTTAAAGGCGGATGGTTAACCCTAAAACGTATAGCCAGCTGCAACCCATGGGGTGGCCACGGGCACGACCCGGTACCCGATTAAGTCAAAATTCAAAAGTTAAAAGTCGAAAATTATGATTTGCAGCTTTTTTTAATTTTGACTTTTTAATTTTGAATTTACAAAATGATATTACAGATAGAAACAGCGACAACATCATGCTCGGTAGCTTTGGCCAACCGGGGGCAGGTATTGGCTTTTAAGGAGATAGACCAGCGTAACATCCACGCAGAGGTTATTACGGTTTATATTGATGAGATACTGGCGCAAAGCAACGTTGCTTATGCCGACTTGGATGCTATTGCCGTAAGCTGTGGGCCAGGTTCTTATACAGGCTTGCGTATTGGTGTATCTACCGCTAAAGGCCTGTGCTTCGCTTTAGATAAGCCGTTGATATCGGTAGAAACTTTGGCTGCTATGGCTACGGGAGTAGTAGCAGGTAATGCTATTGAAAGCGATTTGCTGTTATGCCCTATGATTGATGCCCGCCGTATGGAAGTTTACACCGCCATATTCAACCAGGCGGGAAGAATTGTAAAACCTACCGCTGCCGAGATCATTGATGCGAACAGCTTTGCAGATATTTTATCAGAAAATAAAGTATTGTTTTTTGGCGATGGTGCCGATAAGTGTAAAGAGGCTTTGAGCGATAACCCTAACGCGCAGTTCCTGCCAGGCTTTGCAAACTCTGCGAAGCATCTTACTCAAATTGCTTTAGCCAAATTTAACCGCGCCGATTTTGTGGATGTGGCTTACTTTGAGCCTTATTACCTGAAAGATTTTATTGCCGGAAAAAAAGCCGGGGCTTAGGTTCCGTCATCATCGTTACGGTGGAATACACTGTTCCATATGCGTTTAAATAGCCCGGGTTTTTCGCCCATCGGGATAAAGTTGGCATTTGTTGGGTGTTCTATCACATTGCCAAATTTAAGCGAGAAGCCCAAAAAGAAATCGGCACCGGTAAACGCCGAATTTTTATTTATCTGCGAATCGCTTTTGCCAACTCCCGCCCTGAATAAATTGGCGGTTTCTATCACCCTATCGCTGCCTATATAAAACTCTACATTAGGCGTTTTTACCATAAACTGCAAGCCCGCGTTAAACAAGCCATAGTTATTAACCGATGTAGTTAAGGTACCTACCAGGTTATTATATTGGAAAGGGTTAACTAAAGCGGCGGTGTAGCTATCGTAAAATATCTCCTTTTGCAGGATCAGCGTGGGCGAATATTTTAATTTGCGGTCATAATTAAACCAGTACGATTTGTTGGCGCTTAACTCAATTTTACCGTTGGTGGGTGTAACATATGAGCCCTGTGTATCACCGGAACGAATGATGGAAAAGGTGTTAGCATATAAATTATCTTCCCTGCGGCTGCCGCTTATGTTTTGGATTGTACGGGTTGTGTTGAAGTTGCTGGTGGTCGATTTACTATACCAGTGGATAAAACCAAGGTCTTTAACGTTAAACTGAATGTTGAAGTTATCGCGCGTGCGGATGGTTGAACCAAGGCTGATGGAAGCACCGGGGCTTCTAAAGGATGGTAAAATGTCGCGTGCAACAAATTGGCCGGGGGTAAAATTAATGCGGTATTTACCTTGTAAGGTCAAATCGGCCTGGTCGGCAGCCCTGTTAAAATCAATATTTGAGTGGTCAATTTGTAATTGCTGGTATTGTATCCCAAGTAAGGCACTTAACTTAACACCAAAAGAGAAGGTTTTGCTCACCTTTTCGCGATAGGTGGCGCTAAACTGGTGGTATGTTTGGTAGGTGTAGCTGTTGTTAAAAAGTTCGTCATAAGAGGGGTTCGTAAAGCGCGAACTGCTATTCAGTAAAAGCAGGCTTTCGTCTGTGAAAATGCCACGTCCTTCAGCCCTTGTTTGTATCGAAAAACCAACCTCCTGGTCGCCATCTAAACTCCTGAAAGATCTAAACATTAACGAATAAACGTTTGCGCTGATATTGGCGCGGCTAAATTTCCCTTCGCCAAGTGTTAAGCCTGCGCCTACGTATTTGCCTAAAAAGGCGCGGCTTTTTAACGGTACCTGGCCATTGCCGGTTACATAAAGATTGCTGTTGAAGTTGGGGATAAAAAAATTGAAGGCAAACTGCCTGCTGCTATCAGGGATAAAAGATGCCTGCGAAGGGTTTTCGAATGCGTCATACAAAGTACCTGTATTGTACTGCGAAAATTGCTGGCCAAAAGATGCAAGTGATATAAAAAGGAAACAAAAAGCCAGTAAAATATTCTTCATACACAGTCGCAATGCCAGGGGTTGTATTTGCTTTGTTTTTATAGCCTGTTTAACCCTTGGCTAATATTAGGGTAATTAACGTAAATATGGCGTTTTTGGTTGTGTTTTAGTTGTTTTTTTTACTAACAGTGCTATCCGGTTGGTTTTGTAACAAACAAAAATTGGTATAGAAATTTTTGTCGGTTGCGGCAAATTGGTAAGATGCGCCGTAAAAATTCTTTATGGATAATGAATTGTTTTTATAAGCAAGATAAAACTCATCTTTTAAACCATCCTTTAATATTTGCTGCGCGTTTTTAAAGTGAATAAAAAAAGCAACGTTACTTTTTTCGGCTAATAAATTATCAAATTTTACGTATTGCTCCGTTTTGTTCAAAAACTTGCGGTTAAGGTAGATGTCGTTATAACTCTCCAGCTCTTTGGTGCTGTTAGCCAGGATCAGGTAATTATCAATAATACGGAAGTATGGTTTTTTGAAAGCGTTAAAAGCATCGCCCAATAAAAAAAATGGAAGTTTGTTATAGTTGAACTGCCCCACATCGTCGCGCGCCATAGTGCTTATGTTAGTCATAAATGGCCTCAGTTTAGAGCCGTTTTTTACCGTGACTATAGCTAACTTTTCCTGGTAGCGGGTGGTTGCTACGGCAAACTCGTTACCCAACAGTTTTGCAAACTCGGCATTGAGGTTAATGCCTGTCTCGGCTTTGATCTTGCTGAATAGCGCGTCTTTCTCTTTTTGTAAACCTGCTTTATTTTGGAAATCGGATAGGTCGGTAGCAAATCTTGCCGGGTCAGACACGGCAAAATTTGTGGCGTATGCCGTTGTGTATGGGTAAAGGTCTTTCAGTTCGTTTACCACCGGTTGCTGGTTGGTAAATACGTTTAAGTAAGTGCCGGGCCTTTGGGTCTCAATATTAGTATAGCCGCTAAACATCACGGCATCATTCTTAAAATTAAGGTTTAGCGCGGCCAGTGCAGGTAACAGCCTGAAGGGTTTAAAAATATCGGTATTGCTATTTTGAAAGAGCTGGTTAAAAAGCGGGCCAAGGTGCTCGTAATTGATATATAGGTTAGCCAGCGAGTTTGAGTTCTGCTGATCTGGCAGCAGCATAAAGGCGTGTTTATCCCTGTCGGGTTTATAGTTTGCCGTTTGTGTGATCAGGTCTTTAGAAAAACTCCCCGAGTAAATATTAGCGTCTATATTAATAATATAGAACCGTTTTTTAAGCGAGTTGAAGTAGATATTATATCCGCGCTTCTCGCCAATTTTAAGGGGCGTTATCAGCATCCCTGTTTTTTGCTGTTTAGCCAGTTTGTCAAATTCGTTAAGGTCAATATCTTTTGCTGTAGATGCCGTTAGCAGCAGGTCTACCTGTGTGCTTTGCGATGGATGTACCGATACAAATACGTTGCGCCCGGTAAAAAATGAACTAAGTGCCGCGTTGTTGAACAGTACATTGCGCACGGTATCCAGCTCGTTCATTTTATCCTCGCCCATCAGGTTATGCAACAGTGTATTGCCGTTGTAGATATCGTAAAAGCTTTTCTCGTTGGTAAATTCAAACACCAGGGCGGCGCCATCAGGAATGGTGCGCATAATGTTGCCGGCATGCATACCCGATGTGTTTAAGTTTTTAAAATACTTAACGGTTATATATGCTGTTGCGGCAATTAAAATTAAAGTAATAACTATCAGTCGTTTCATTCCGTATTTGCGTGTGCAAGGTAGGAGTTATTAATTATTTATTGTCCCGATAGTTATCGGGATATTGATTTAGCGATCAAGCAATAAGAAATCGCTTTAGCCAAAAATCTACGAATATTTTTGGCTAAAGCCTTGATCGCCTCCTCCCAATTTAACCGTTGGCTGAAGCCCAATGGCAATGATTGATGGTTGAGCCAGCTTAAAAAGCTGAATATTAATTGCCGCCGCATTTATGGGGCGGTAGGTAAGGTACAAAAGGCGGCTTTAGCCCCAATTTACTATGCAGTTATTTTAAAAGCGATTTCCCTGCACCTTTCGCCTTTCATCTCATTTAGTTAACTTAGCCTTTTATATCTTCCATGAACAAACAAATAATAATTACAGCATCGCTACTGGGTGCATTGGCCGTAATTGCCGGTGCTTTTGGTGCCCACGCCCTAAAAGCCTCGTTATCAGCCCAACGGCTGGAAGTTTGGCAAACCGCTGTACAATACCAGTTTTACCACGTGTTCGCTTTGCTATTCCTGTCTACCTTTACCCGTTTCAAAAACAAGGTAATTGTAAGCACTTATTACCTGTTTACCTTTGGTATCGTATTTTTCTCGGGCTCGTTATATTTATTAGCCTGTCGCGATCTGTTGAATATGCCGGGCCTGGCAGTATTAGGCCCCATTACGCCAATTGGTGGTTTGCTGTTCATCATAGGATGGATCTTTTTAGCTTTCGCTGCTTTCAGAAACAAATAATTGCCCATGTTAGAATTTGCCGATGGTTTACAAGCTAATCGTAAAACCCTTTTTGTTGAGGTGGTTTTACCTTTGGCCATAAGCCGCAACTATACTTATCGAGTACCCTACGAGCTTAACAACGCCATTGTTGTTGGCAAGAGGGTGGTGGTGCAGTTTGGTAAAAGCAAATTGTACACCGCTGTTGTAGCCAATATAACGGAACACGCGCCCGAAAAGTACGAAGCCAAATACATTATTGATATACTGGACGACCAGCCCGTGGTTACCCCGCGTCAGCTACAATTCTGGAACTGGATAGCCGAATACTACATGTGCAACGAGGGCGAGGTGATGAACGCCGCCCTGCCATCGGCATTGAAATTGGCCAGCGAAACTAAAATTATGCTCAATAAGGATTTTGAGTATGATAAAGCAACGCTTAACGATAAAGAGTACCTGATCACCGAGGCGCTGGACATCCAACCCGAGCTAACCATCAGCGATATTGCCAAGCTGCTGGGGCAAAAAACAGTGATGCCTATCCTAAAAACCCTGTTCGAGAAAAACATCATCACTATATCCGAGGAAGTGAGCGAACGGTACAAACCCCGCAAACGTACTTACTTAACCCTTAACCCGGCCTACCATAACCAGGACGCGCTGAAAGAACTCTTTGGTATTCTGGAGAAACGCGCCCCAAAACAGGCGGATGCGGTACTTGCTTTTATCAAATTATCGCGCCAGCAAAAGACTATATCTAAAAGCGAACTGATAGAGGCAAGCGGCAGCGGCGATACCAGTATTAAATCGCTGATAGAAAAAGACGTTTTTATTGCCGAGGATAAAACGGTAAGCAGGTTGGGGTATGATGAGGATGAAGACCAGCTAAGCAATTTTATATTAAGCCCTGCGCAGGAAATTGCCCTTGCCCAAACGCAGGAGCAATTTTTAGAAAAAGATGTGGTGCTGCTACATGGCGTAACCTCGTCAGGCAAAACGCAGATCTACATCAAACTGATAGAAGAGATGGTAGCCGGCGGCAGGCAGGTGCTTTACCTGTTGCCCGAGATAGCCTTGACCACCCACATTATAGAACGCCTGCGGGTTTACTTTGGCGGCACAATTGGTGTTTACCACTCCCGTTTTAATGATAACGAACGGGTAGAGGTTTGGCAGAAAGTATTAAACGGCGATTACAAGGTTGTGCTTGGCGCTCGTTCATCGGTATTCCTTCCGTTTAACGATCTGGGGTTAATTATCGTTGATGAAGAACACGAAACCTCCTACAAACAATACGACCCGGCACCACGCTATAACGCCCGCGACGCCGCCATTTACCTGGCTAATATATATAAGGGCAAGGTGCTGTTAGGTTCGGCTACGCCATCGTTCGAGACCTATTATAATGCCCGTGTGCATAAATATGGTTTGGTGGAGTTGATGGAGCGATACGGCGGTGTGGAGTTGCCGCTAATAGAGGTGGTAAGCATCTCTGAAGAAACCAAACGCAAAACCATGCAGTCGCACTTTAGTAGCGTGCTGATGCAGGATATGCAGCTGGCCTTAGATAATAAGGAGCAGGTGATATTGTTCCAAAACCGCCGTGGATATGCGCCGGTGCTGATGTGTAAGGTTTGCGCATACACGCCAAAATGTATTAACTGTGATGTTAGTCTAACCTACCACAAACATACCCATAAGCTACATTGCCACTACTGCGGCTATAAAGAAGATACCCCAACCATTTGCCCGGCGTGTGGCTCTACCCATTTAGAATATAAGGGTTTTGGTACCGAAAAGGTGGAGGACGAGCTATCTGTATTGATGCCAAACGTTCGCCTGGCACGGATGGACCTGGATACCACCCGGTCGCGCAACTCCCTGCAAATCATCCTGAATAACCTGGAGGAGAAAAAGATAGATATACTGATAGGTACCCAAATGGTTGCCAAGGGTTTGGATTTTGCCGATGTTACGGTTATCGGTATCATTAATGCCGATAGCTTACTTAAATATCCCGATTACCGCGCTAACGAGCGCAGCTACCAGATGCTTTCGCAGGTAAGCGGCAGGGCAGGGCGTAGGGGTAAACAGGGCAAGGTGGTGATTCAAACTTATGACCCTAATCACCGGGTAATAAAGCAGGTGATAGAGAGCGATTATAACGACCTGTACTTTACCGAAATGGAAGAGCGGAAAAGCTTTAAATACCCGCCGTACTTCCGTATCATCAGCATGGATCTGAAGCATAAAAACCCCGAGATACTTTACAACCAGGCCGAGTACATGGCCAATGAACTGCACAAGCATTTTGGCGATAGGGTGATTGGTCCCGAGGCTCCACTCATCAACCGCATCCGCAATTATTATATCAAATCTATCATGCTCAAATTCGAGCGCGACACCATTTCTATCGTTAAGGCAAAAGCCATCATCAGGGATGTAATTACACAGTTCCAAACCACCAAACTGAGCAAAGGCAGCGTTGTCCAGCCGGATGTTGACCCTTATTAGGGATATTTAAAGTTTATTTGATTTTTTTAATAAAAAACGATTTAAGTATGGTTTATTTATTAGTGATAGATATGAAATATATTATCTAAAAAAAATATATGAAGTAATTAAAGGTTTACGAAATTTATTTTGTGATAACCGCACCCGATAGAAGGCTGATTTATCTACCTGCTATTGGGTGTTTTTATGCGTTAGTGTGTGCACCTATTGTTCATACTACTAAATGATTTTATATTTATCGCAACTTAAAGCCTTAATGAAGCTATTAATACGAAGCTTATTCTTCGCCGTATTCCCCCCAGGGCAAAATGCCAGTATGTTAAAATAAACCGCTTGAGTGGTAATCCGTATTTTCTAAAAAGATAGGTTAAACAATTATTGAAATTTCAGCAGGATATTATTATATAATATATGAATAAATATTGGCTGAATTTTTAATATCCTATCGGGTTAAAACACCCTAAATAAACGGGGTTATAACTCGGTTGCCAAAAACCAATTGCACCTACTTTTAAGCTTAATAAGTAACCGGTTATTAATAACCGAACTATTGAAAATTAGCTCACAAGATATTTAACGTACACTCACAACCAATCATGAAACCTACAATTAAACTTGCACTTGTATTAAACCTGTTTTTAGGTTTAAACCTTGCGGCAAATGCTCAAACACCGGCTGCTGCAACCCAATCTACCGAATTAAAGTACCGCAGGAGTTCGCTGCACCTTATCCTGCTGGAGTCGGAAGATTTCCCGCGTAAAGATGTGGTGATAAAAGCCTATCACGAGGCGCCATTTCCCGATAAATATAACAACCACGAAATTGCTGTTAAGGGCGTAAACCCAACATCGTACCTGCTAACCGATGCCGAAAAAGTAACCGCCGGTACCAAAAAGACAGGTATGTCGGCATTTGGTGCAAACTTGTTATCGGGCGCTACCGCCGGTATTGTTGATAAGGATGCCGGCGATATGCCGATCGTGACCGATAAAATTGTAAAAGATAATAAAATAGCTAATCAGCTTGTTGCCAAATGGTTTAACAGGCAGGCAGATGGTTCGTTTGATATGAAACTGGTAGGCGAGCGTGGCTCTTACGACGCTACCGAAATGCAGGCCAATATAGCCAAAAGCAGCGCGAGGGGCACATCGTCGCTATCTGATGCCGGTGAAGAATTAATAGGCAACACCTTTGTGGTGTTAACCAAACTTAAATTTATTAGTAATGAGCCTATTGCGGCAGCAATACGTGAGGTGGCTAAATTAAAAGCAGGTAGTTTGCCTGCCATGTTCCAGCCAGCCGCCTACAAACTGCTTGACATGGCTTATAACAAAGCAAAAGAGGGTTACTCGGTTTGGACAACCTCTTACCTGTACAAGCTTAAATGGAACGACTCTACAGCCGCTATTTTCTATAATGATATGTGGATAGATAAGGGCGCCAAAATAGATAAAAAACGTATTGCCGCTTTTGATAACAGTAACCTGTTCCAGATGCAGTACATCGGCAGCGAAAAATCAAGCAGTTTGGTAACCTTCTCTCTAAAAGAAACCCGTACCGAAGACCAGGTAGTAGAATTGGCTACCGTGCGTAACGTAGAGCATGTTTTTGCCAAGCTGCAAAAAACTTACGAGGTATTTAAACCAAAAACGCCGATCTACTCGGGCGAGCCGGTTACCGCCAAAATTGGTATGAAGGAAGGGCTTGAAGGCGGGGAGAAATTTGAGGTGCTTGAGCAAACCGTAGATCCTAAGACCGGGCTTACCGCTTACGTCAAAAAAGGTACCGTTACGGTAGATAAAAAACAGATCTGGGATAACCGTTTCAACGCGGGCGAAGAAGTATCAACAGGCGATAATAAGGACAAGGACAAAAAAGATAAAGACAAACCGGTTATTGACCGTACCTACTTTAAGGGTGGCGGTAAATTTTACGCGGGCATGCTTTTAAGGCAAATAAAATAAATACTAAACCATATAAACAATGAAAAAACATAGTACAATTTGGGTGATGTTAGTGCTGCTGATAACGGGCTTTTCGACCACCGTTAACGCGCAAACAGACAAAAAGGCTAACGCTGCTACAGAAGCCTGGCGTTACGAACTGGAAGTAGCGGGCACAGGCATGCAGGGTACTTACTTATTAAAAGTGTGGTCGTACTCAAAAAAGCCTAATGTGGCTATTGAGCAGGCCAAAAAGAATGCCGTACATGGCATAATATTTAAAGGCTTCGCCGGCGAGCAGGGGATTTTGGGCAAACCACCGTTAACCACTAATTCAAATTTAGAGCAGGAGAAAGACGAATGGTTCAAAGCGTTCTTTGCTGATGGTGGCAAATACCAAAAGTTTGTTTCGTTATCAAGCGATGGCGCTATTGCTGCCGAAGACCGCATGAAGGTAGGCAAACAATATAAAACAGGTGTGCTGGTATCTGTAAACGTGGCCCTGCTACGTAAAGATCTGGAAGATGCCGGCATCATTAGATCATTAAGTGCAGGCTTTTAAATTAACCATCATGAAGAAAAATTTACTATACATAAGCCTTGCCGCCTTGCTTGCATTTAGCAGTTGCGCAGAGCAAAAAAAGCTGAACAGCAGCTACACCTACAAAACTGAATGCCTTGGCGTTGGCTTTGATGGCTCGCAACAGGTGCTGGCCTTTTCGGGCCTGCGTAATAAACAGGATGCTATTGAAGAAGCCAAAAAAGCAGCCATTCGCGAAGTGCTGTTCAACGGTTTGCGAGAGGGGAAACCCGATTGCGATGTGAAACCTATCCTGAATGAACCGAATGTGCAGGCAAACAATGAGGCGTACTTCAACAACTTCTTTACGTCGTCTTACAAAACCTTCGCGCTTTATATAGAGGAGCGCGCAGGTCAAAAAGCAAAAAACCAGCAAAAAGTTAAAGAAGTAGCACAAAGCACCGGCTATGTGATCAAGATCAGCAGGCCTGCACTTAAAGAGAAAATGATCGCCGACGGCATTTTGAGAAATTAATATTCATATCCCTAATAAATGAAAAGACAGATAATTAAAATAGCCCTTTTATTAGTAATGATATTGGGCGCGGCAACCGCAGGGTTTGCGCAGGCCAAAAAGCCAACTATTATGGTTGTGCCAAGTGATGTTTGGTGTAATACAAACGGGTACATGACCACCTATGACGACCAGGGCACCAAAGTAAAGATCCCTGATTATAAACGTGCATTCCAGGAAAACAACGACTTGCTGGCCGTGATCAGCAAAATAAACGGTATGATGGCCGACCGTGGGTTCCCGTTGAAGAACATGGAATCGGTTGTTAAAACACTTGAATCTGAACGTGCTGAAAATGCCGTGCTTACCTCAAAAAGCGGTGCAGGTGTATCTGAAAGCCCGATGGATAAACTGAAAAAGGTAGCCAAAGCAGATATTATTATTCAATTGACCTGGGACGTGTTGAAGACCGGCCCTAAAAAATCAGTACGCTTCACCCTGCAGGGAATTGATGCTTACAGCGATAAAGAAGTTGCAACTGCCGGTGGCACGGGTAACCCGTCGTTTTCGGCAGAAACCGCTGTATTGCTTGAGGAAGCTGTTGCCGATAAGATAGACAACTTTAATGTTGGCCTGCAACGCCATTTTGATGATCTGTTTGCCAATGGCCGTGAGATCATCATCCGTATCAAAAAATTCGATTCGTGGAAAAACGATCTTGAAACCGAATATGGTGGCAAAGAGCTTAACGTAGTTATTGAGGATTGGGTACGTGCCAACTCGCTTAAAGGCCGCTTTAGCAATACCGACGCGACTGAGAACGCGATGTTGTTTGAGCAGGTGCGTATCCCTTTATATGATGCAAATGGCAACGCCATTGATGCCCGTGGGTTTACCCGCGGCCTGCAAAAAATGCTGGCTGCTGCGCCATATTCCATTGTGAATAAGCTTACGGCTAAAGGCCTGGGGCAGGCGGTAATTGTACTTGGTGAAAAATAAAATTCAAAAGAAACAACCATGAAAAAATTGATCATAACCTGCATGTCGCTTCTTATTGTTGTGGGGAGCTATGCGCAAAAAAGACCAGCACCGTCTAACGATCGCGGCAAAGTAACTCTTGCGGCTTACATACCGGACCAGGTTGAGGGCCTGCCGGATGCTGCGCGCAATATGCTTGGCAACAAACTAAACCAGATCATTAGCCAAAACGGTTTTGGCGGCGACGAAGGCCAGCGCTTTATCATCACTTCCAATATTGTAGTGGCCAGTAAAGACATGCTATCTACCGCGCCACCGATGACCGCTTTAGTGCTTGATGTTAACCTGTATATTGGTGATGGTTACGAGGGCACCAAGTTTGCCAGTACGATATTATCGGTAAAAGGTGTTGGCGAGAACGAGGCCAAGGCTTATATCAACGCTTTTAAAAACATCAGCCTGGATAGCCCAAAACTGCAGGCTTTTGTAGAAAAAGGTAAAGAGAAGATCATTGCCTACTACAATACCCATTGCGATGTGATCATCAAACAAGCGCAAACACTTGCCAATACTGGCCGTATGGAAGAGGCTATTTATAACCTTACGTCTGTACCACAGGCATGCACTAACTGCTATGCCCGTTCCATGGCGCAGGTTGCACCTATCTATAAAAAGCAAATAGAGAAGGCTTGTTCGGTGAAATTAGCACAGGCTAAAACCGTGTTCACCGCCAACCAGGATGTGAATGGCGCGAATGCTGCAGGCGAGATTTTGCAACAAATAGACCCGTCAGCAACTTGCTATAAAGAAGTAAAAGTATTTATTGCGCAGATGGGCAAACGCGTAAAGGAAATTGATAACCGCGAGTGGAGCTTTAAACTGCAGGAGCAAAAGAACGACATGAGTATTATTAACGCCGCGCGCGATGTAGCTGTAGCCTATGCGGCACAGCCACGCACTACAGTATATAACGTGCATGGCTGGTGGTAAATACTGTAATGCATATTATCGTTTGGCTGAAGCCAATTAATGCTGTTACTTATCCGTCCCATAAATGGGGCTACAATGAATGAAAGCTATATTTCATTCATTGCCGGTGGCTTTAGCCAACGGTTAATGCAAATGAACTAATTGGCTTTAGCCTAAATTGAAAACACAGGTGAGCAAAGTGAATGCCTGAACATGTTAAAAACCTTAATGGTTAACTGCCAAAGCTTTATTGCAAGGCGGTAGCATATTACACAGGGAGCCGGCAAATTTGCCGGCTTTTTATATAACTTTGCCTTTGCAATGGCGTACAAATTTATTGATAATTACCGCGAACAAGGGGCACGGAAACGACTGGTTGAGATACTCAGCAAAAAGGGTATCGAGGACGAAAGGGTGTTGCATGCCATTGGTAAGGTGCCCCGCCATTACTTTTTCGATGAAACTTTCTGGAACCAGGCTTACAAGGATATTGCCTTCCCGATAGGGGCCGGGCAAACCATTTCGCAGCCCTATACGGTAGCTTATCAAACCGAACTGTTACACATTCAAAAAGGCGATAAAGTGCTGGAGATAGGTACAGGTTGCGGCTACCAAACTTGCGTGCTGATGGAAGTTGGCGCCAAAGTGTTCACCATAGAGCGCCAGGAAAAATTATACGAACGCACCATACAGGTGTTGCCTTACATGGGCTATAAACCAAAGTTCTTTTTGGGCGATGGTTCAATAGGTATTGCCGAAGATGCTCCCTACGACAAGATCATCGTAACCGCCGGTGCACCAACCGTTCCCGAAATATTGTTAAAACAACTCAAAATAGGCGGCATCCTTGTTATCCCGGTGGGCGATGAAAAATCCCAAAAGATGGTAACCGTCCTAAAAACCGCCGAGCATGATTATGAAAGGCATGTGCTGGATACGTTCAGGTTTGTGCCATTGGTGGGGGACCGGGCCTGGTAAGGTCAGTTGGCAGTTTGCACTTAATATACCTACTACCAGCTCACTATAGCCTTTCTAAATCTTTTTACCTAACTGCTTTAAAATTCCTAATTCGTTTGAGCTTCCCCAGCGCTCGGTCATTTTGCCGTTCTCGAATTTGCTTATTTGCATACCACGTGCCTTAATGGCTTTTCCGGTAGGCGCAATACCCATAAAATCACCATTATGTGTGCCGGTAACTTCATAAGCAAAACTTACATTTTCATCATCAGCTACTAAATGTTTTACTTCAATTTTTACATCGGGGAAGGCGGTGCGTAACTCAGTGAAAAAATCAATGTAACCCTGCGGGCCTGCAACTTGTCCGTCTGCCGGGTCATGGTCTACAGAACCTTCGGCAACAACATCTTTTAATGCTTCCAGGTTCCCGTTGTTTACGGCTTCGCCAAATTTTTTCTGTGCTTCTATATTTGCTTCTTTACTCATGATATGATATTTCAACATATCATACAATAGTGAAGCCAAGAACCGGGTTTTTGAAATAATACCCACGCCATTTAGGAATAAACGGCCTTCTGTTTAAATCTTATTGTTTTGGTTTCTTAACCTACCGTTTCATCGCCCTGTCCATCTCGATCTTCGTGTCGCGCTCTTTCATGGTTTCGCGTTTGTCGAAAGTCTTTTTACCCTGGGCGAGGCCTATTTCCAGCTTAGCAAAACCGCGTTCGCTGATGAATAGTGCAAGCGGGACTATGGTTAAGCCTTTTTCTTCGCCGCGGGTTAGTAGCTTTTTTAATTCTTTTTTGTTGAGCAGCAGGATGCGGTCGCGTTTGGCTTCGTGGTTATAGAACGAACCCATCGAATATTCGGAAATATGCAGATTACGTACATAAAGCTGGTTGCCAATAAAAGTGCAAAAGGCATCGTTCACGTTGGCCTTACCTTCGCGGATCGACTTTATTTCGGTACCTAAAAGCTGTATGCCGGCCGTGTACTTATCCAGTATATGGTATTCAAAATATGCCTTTTTATTTTTGATGTATAAGTTCTGCTCCATTACGCTGCAAATATGCAATATTTATAGGACTCAAGAGTAGTTCAGAAAATGCCGAGTTATTGGCAATCTCCGTTTTGTCTTGATTCTTGACTCTAAATGTCTTTTCTCTTCTGTTGAGGTTTCACAACCAGTACCGGTACATTCACCTTATGCCTTACCGAATCAACAGTAGTGCCAAATATCAGGTCTTTTAGGGCCTTATGCCCGTGCGAACCCATCACCACAAAGTCTATCTCAGTTTCTTTTACAATTTGTGCTATGGATGATGCCGCGCTGCCAAAGCCGATCTTAGCCTCGGCTTTGTAACCCAATTTAATTAAGGTATCAACATATTTCTCCAAATTGTCTACATCACTTTGGGTTTCGCTATCCATTACTTGCTTGCCGTAATATCGTGCCCCGGCGGTTTCTACCACGTGGATGAGGTTGTAGTGCGCCTTTTTACCACCCTGCATCAAAGCGTGGCGTATAGTGTCCTGGTCGTTCTTCGAAAAATCGATGGTGACACCTATCTGGTTATAATTCACCGCTTCCAGATTATCCAGTGCTGCCGCGATGCCGTGTGGTACATAAACAGAATGGTCGGTATGCTTGTAAAGCAACGGGCGCAGGAACACATATACTAACAGCAAACCGACCCCCACTGCGATGGGCGATATCACAAAGTGCACCAAATTAGCCGAGCCGGGGCTACCCGCAGCCCATGTTTCTATCTCCTGTATCACCAGCCTTACGTTTAGCCCTACTATTAGCGTAGCGAAAACCCAGGCCAGTATTTTTAAAGGAACACTGGTGGCAAATTTGCCCATGCGCTTCTTATCCGATGTAAAGTGGATGAGCGGGATAATGGCGAAACCTAATTGTAGGCTAAGCACCACCTGGCTTAGTATCAACAGCTTGCCTAAGCCTTCTTCCCCAAAATGGAGTATGGTAAAAAATGCCGGGATTATAGCAAGTAATCGCGTTAGCAAGCGGCGCAGCCAAGGGGCTATCCGCAGGTTCAAGTGGCCTTCCATGATGATCTGGCCTGCAAGCGTACCTGTAACGGTAGAACTTTGCCCGGCGGCTATCAGCGCTATAGCAAACAACGCAGGGGCCAGCTTGCCGAAGATGTTGGTCAGCAACTTATGTGCATCCTGTATCTCGGCAACTTCATGGAAACCATGCCCGAAAAACGCGCTTGCAGCTAATATCAATATAGCGGCATTTACAAAAAAAGCAAGGTTAAGCGCGATGGTGGTATCCCAAAAGTTATAGCGGATGGCGGTTTTAATGCCCTCCTCGCTGCGGTTTATCTTGCGGGTTTGCACCAGTGAGGAATGCAGGTACAGGTTATGCGGCATCACCGTAGCACCGATAATCCCAATAGCCAAATATAGCGATGTACTGTTCAGCTTGGTTGGCATAAAGCCTTTGGCAATATCTATAACGTTGGGCTGCACAATAAACATCTGCAATAAAAACGCGAAGCCCACTATAAATATAAGGGAGATAATAAAGCCCTCCAACTTGCGCATGCCTTTGTTAAGCAGGAATAGTAAAAGTAAGGTATCTAATAAAGTTATGGATACACCCCAGATCAGCGGTAAGCCAAAAAGTAGATTTAAACCTATTGCCATACCAATGATCTCGGCCAAATCGCAGGCTATGATGGCTATTTGCGCCAGTATATACAGGCAAAAGTTTACAAAACGGGGGTAAGTTTGTTTAGACGCCTGGGCAAGGTCCAATCCTCTTACAATTCCTAACCTTACTGCAAGGTTTTGCAGCAGCAGGGCTATCAGGTTGGAGAGTAGTAACACCCAGATCAGTTTATAGCCAAACTGGCTGCCGGCGGCAAGGTCGGTAGCCCAGTTGCCCGGGTCCATGTAGCCAACGCTTACTAAATAAGCGGGGCCTAAAAAGGAGAGTAGCTTGCGCCAGCCGGTTTTACCTTCGGTAATTACGGTGTTGTGTACGTTGCCTAACGAGTGGCTATCATGCTGTTGACTGGTCATAAGGCTATTAGCAGGTTGTTGGCCACATCGCGGCTTATTTGTAAATCTTTATTGTCCATTTGTAGTATTACCGTGTTGTCATAAGTGATGATCTCTTTCACCGTTATTTTTTTGCCGATGGTGAGTTGTTGCTTTTCCAGGTACTGCAAAAACACCGAGGAGTGGTCCCTAACGCCGGATATGATCCCGCAAACATTAACATCAACTGCCGAAATTGGTTTAAGATCATTCTGTTTAAAATTGCCCTGGCTATCAGGTATCGGGTCGCCATGCGGGTCGCGGGTGGGGAAGCCCATAAATTCATCTAGCCGGTCAATTAGTTCGGTAGAGGAAATATGTTCCATTTCTTCGGCCATCTCGTGCACCTCGTCCCATTTAAAGTTCAGCTTCTCCACCAAAAAATATTCCCAAAGGCGGTGCCTGCGAATGATGTTCACCGCCACCTTTTCTCCGGTTTGGGTTAAGCTAACGCCCTGGTAACGGGTATAATTGATCAAAAGCTTCTCGGCAAGCTTCCGCAGCATGTCCGTTACCGACGAGGCCTTGGTTGCCAGCTCGGCCGCGATTTGGTTAGTGCTCACATTCTCGGCTACCATGGATAGCTTGTAAATGGCTTTTAAATAGTTTTCTTCGGCTAAAGTATACATTTAAGCAAATCTAATTAAATTTTTAGGCTTGTCTAAAAATACAAATAAATATATAATATGTTTTGTTGGAATAGTTTTTTAAAAAATTATATTTTGTGGGATATAGAATGCTTTATATTTGCACGTACCATGGCTCAAGAATTAGATAAAATAGACCTACAGATACTTAAGATTTTACAGGAAAATGGCCGCATCACTAACTTGCAGCTATCGAATGAAATAGGCTTATCGCCCGCGCCAACTTTAGAGCGTGTGCGCAAACTGGAAAACGCGCATTTCATAAAAAGCTACCATGCCCTTGTCGACGAAGAAAAGCTCGGCTTAGGCATCAAAACTTTTATACAGATTTCGCTGGATTTCCACCAAAAGAACACCATCCAAACATTTTTGGACGAGATCCAAAGCATTAAAGAAGTTACCGAGTGCCACCACGTTACCGGCCAGTGCGACTTTTTGCTGAAAGTTTACGTGCGCGACATTAAGTCGTACGAACAACTCATTATGGAGAAGATCAGCCGCATCACCGTGGTAAAAACCTTCCAAACTATGATGATCATGAGCACGAGTAAAAAAGAGCCGATAGTGCCTTTGGAATACTAAGGAGATGTGCGAATGTGCATATATGTAAATGTGCAGATGACTTTAATGTATCATCTGCACATTTTTTGTTTAGTATCTTCATGTTTGTGCCATTAATCTCCGCTGTAACAATTATGGTTTTGGTTGTCTAAACAGCAATGAAACTTAAAAACCTACCCTGGATCCCATTCGCTTTTTTTGCTATTGCTATAGGCCTTTATCCATTACTTTATTTTTTGATTGATATGCGATCTAACGGTTTGTTGCAGTCAAAACCAAAAGCCATATTGGATAGCGGGATCTGGAACATCGCTTTTTATATTCACATTATTTGTGGCGGGATAGCGCTTTTAGTTGGTTGGACGCAGTTTAGCGCCCGTTTGCGCCGGCGTTACTTAAATGCACATCGGCTTGTAGGCAAAATATATGTTATAGCGGTAGCGCTAAGTAGCATAGCGGGATTGTACATCGCATTCTTTGCCACGGGTGGACTGATCTGTGTATTGGGTTTTGGCTCGTTAGCCATTATCTGGCTGATTAGTGATGTAAAGGCATACAGCACAATCAGGCAGGGCCATGTCAGTCAACATCAAAAATGGATGATCTGTAATTATGCGCTCACGTTTGCAGCTGTTACCTTGCGCATTTGGTTACCGTTACTATCCGCTTTTGTTTTCCATGATTTTATCCCGGCTTATCGCATTGTTTCCTGGTTATGCTGGGTGCCTAATCTTATCGTCGCGCTTATTATTATCAATAAAAGAAATGATACACCTGCCTTGATAAGTCAGCAGGTGTAAGGCAGTAAGCATTATATCCTGAGTCTTGGTTCTTGATATCTTGCCTCGCTCCTTATATCTGCCAATCAATTTCCGCTTTACCTTCTTTCTCTAAAAACTCGTTTGTTTTAGAAAAAGGTTTCGACCCAAAGAACCCGCCATGGCTTACCGCCAGTGGTGATGGGTGGGTTGACTTGATAACCAAATGATTATTATTTGGGTTGATGAGCGCCGCCTTTGATTGCGCGTAGGCTCCCCACAGGATGAATACGATGCCTTTCTTTTCGTCCGACAAAGTTTTAATCGCCGCATCGGTAAATTTCTCCCAACCCTTTTTTTGGTGCGAGCCTGCTGTGGCTGCCCTTACGGTTAGCGTGGCGTTTAATAATAGTACGCCTTGTTCAGCCCATTTGGTAAGGTCGCCGGTTTGGGGGATGGTAAAGCCTGTGATATCGGTAGCCAGTTCCTTATAAATGTTTTTTAACGATGGTGGTACAGCCACACCCTGTTGCACTGAGAACGATAGCCCATGCGCCTGGTTTGGGCCATGGTAGGGGTCCTGCCCCAGTATCACCACCTTCACATCATCAAACGGGGTGATGTTAAAAGCATTGAATATATCGGCCTTGCGGGGGTAGGTAACATGGCCTGCATCCTTCTCCGCTTTGAGGAAGGTTCTAAGATCATGCATGTATGGTTTTTCCAATTCCGCGCTTAAATGGTTTTTCCACGATGGTTCTAATTCTCCGGCCATAAATATTAAATACTGATGTTTTATTTAGCTTACAAATAACGATATTTGCACACTGTTTTATACTAATACAAATTATGTCGAATATAGTTAGGTTAATTATTGCTTGTGTTATAATGGGTGCGGGTGTTACGCTATGCGCCTTTGGCTTTTGGGGCTGGGGAATCACTCTGTTTTTATTAGGTGGCATCGCTTTGCTTACCTTCTTTTTTAACGAGAATATGCTGCTTGCGCAATTTTACCTGCGTAAAGAGAACTCTGCCAAAGCAGAACTTGCCCTTGCAAAGATCACCGATTACGAAAAACAACTTTACAAAAGCCAGCATGGTTATTACAACCTGCTTATTGGCTTAATAGAATCGCGCACTGCGCCGTTAAAGTCAGAAAAATACTTCAAGAAAGCCCTGCAATTGGGTATGGGCATGTCGCATAATATCGCATTAGCTAAATTGAGCCTGGCGGGTATAGCAATGGCTAAACGAAACAAGCGCGAAGCCGAAATTTACCTGAAAGAAGCAGCCAAGGAAGACAAGAACAAATTGCTTGCCGACCAGATAAAGATGATGAAGGGCCAGATGGCACAGATGGATAAGCAGCAGGTAGTACGCGGCGGTTTCCGTCAAAAATTCTAAAGAAGAATTATAAGGAAGCTTATTTCTCGTCGAGGTTGCTGTAATAATCAGGCTCAGACGAGTGGCCTTCTGATGGCTCGATGTGCCTGTCGACAATGTGGTTATAAAAACCGCTGTCCGCATCGTTCAATTTAGCTTTCGCGGGTTTAGATACCTCAACCATTTTTAGCAGGCTACGGATAAATGACAGGTCGAAATTACTCCTGTTAAGTTTTATCAGGTATTCGCTGTCGGTTATTTCAAGGATAGAATTTGTCATGGTATTCAATTATAGTGTGTCCGCTATAAAATTCAACAACTACTATTAATTGAAAGTTTCATTCCCTTTATCTTTTTGTTAAGAGATGGGGGGTAGCGGGTTGATTTACATCCCGTTATTGCGAGGTACGAAGCAATCTCTTTAGGACAATTGTACACCTTGCAATACTGGCTTTGCTTAAAGAGATTGCTTCGTACCTCGCAATGACGCGCGGACAGATAAAACAAAAAAAGTGCGCTGTTTCAGCGCACTTTTTTTGTTTTACCAAGTTCCTACCATGAACCATAAACTAATTCCTATTCAAACCAAGCCATCACCGCTTCTTTTGCAGGCATAGCTATTTCCAGTTTCATTTTTTTGCGCATGCCGCCAAGGTCGTTAAATACCTTGTTGGGGTTGCCTGCTTTTAATTCTTCAACGGTGTTGAAGCCCATTTTATTTAGTACCGGTACCCATTCTGCAGGTATCCCAATGTTTACAAAATCATCGGCTGATGCTACTTTAGCTTTGTATTCGGCACGCATTTGCGGGAAGAACAATACTTCCTGAATAGTGCTTTGGTTGGTCATCAGCATCACCAAACGGTCGATACCAATACCAAGGCCTGATGTTGGCGGCATACCGTATTCCAGTGAACGTAAAAAGTCGTCGTCCATCGCCATGGCCTCATCATCGCCTCGGCCGGCTAATATCAACTGCTCTTCAAAACGTTCGCGTTGGTCTATCGGGTCATTTAACTCCGAATAAGCGTTAGCTATCTCTTTACCATTCACGAACAGTTCGAAACGCTCTACCAAACCGTCTTTTGTACGGTGCTTTTTAGCAAGCGGCGTCATTTCGATAGGGTAATCGGTGATGTATGTCGGCTGGATCAGGTTGTGCTCAACTTTGGCGCTAAAAATCTCGTCTACCAGTTTGCCTTTACCCATGCTGGCATCCACTTCAATAGCCAACTCAGTACAAACCTTACGTAAGCCTTCTTCGTCCATGGCAGATACATCTATACCGGTATATTTCAGGATAGAATCATACATCGATAGTTTCTCGTACGGGCCTGCAAAGTTTATCTCGTTTTGGCCAACCTGTACCACAGGGATCCCGTGAACAGCTTTAGCAACGGTTTCCAAACATTCCTCCACCATAGCCATCATCCATATATAGTCTTTATAAGCTACATAGATCTCCATGGCGGTAAACTCCGGGTTGTGGGTACGGTCCATACCCTCGTTACGGAACATCTTGCCAAACTCGTACACACCATCAAAACCGGCTACAATAAGGCGTTTGAGGTAAAGCTCATTAGCAATACGCAAAAATAGCGGCATATCCAGCGTGTTGTGGTGCGTGGTGAACGGGCGGGCAGCAGCGCCACCGTGGATAGGCTGCAGGATAGGCGTTTCTACCTCCATCCAACCCTGGCCGTTAAAGTAATTACGCATAGCGGTGATCACCTTAGAACGGTTGATGAATATATTTTTATACTCCGGGTTAACGGTTAAATCCACATAACGCTGGCGGTAACGCATTTCGGGGTCGGTAAAACCATCGTGGATGGTACCATCTTCCTCGCGTTTTACAACAGGCAGTGGTTTAAGTGCTTTGGAAAGCACGGTAAGCTCCTGGGTATGTACCGAGATCTCGCCGGTTTGGGTCAAAAAAACGTAGCCTTTAATGCCCACGTAATCGCCAATATCTAAAAGCTTTTTAAATACAATATTGTAAAGGGTTTTATCTTCATCGGGGCAAATATCATCGCGTTTGATGTAGATCTGCACGCGGCCGGTACTATCCTGTACTTCAAAAAAGGAAGCGTTGCCCATAATACGGCGCGTCATGATGCGGCCGGCTATGGTAACCTGTTTATACCTATCCGGGGTAGCTTCAAAATTGTCATTAATGTCCTGTGCCCACGCGGTCACATCATAAGCTTCGGCAGGATAGGGGTTTATGCCCAGTTCGCGTAATTTTTGTAAAGATTCGCGACGTATAATTTCCTGTTCGGATAGTGCAATACTCATATTGTAAAAGGGTATTTATTAAGGCTGCAAAAATAGGATTTTTAGGTGAGATATGTATGGGATTTGAGATGTTAGATATGAGAATTGAGACAGAGTGAAAAGCAACATACAAATAGGTGTGCCAGTCTGAGCCTGTAGAAGACTTAACCGCTTTGTAAATGGTTCGACAAGCTCACCATGACAGGAAATTTTCCACTAATTCCTTAACTTCGCCCCCATGAATATTAAAGTTATCGCCTTTGATGCCGATGATACCCTTTGGGTGAACGAGCCCTATTTTAGGCAAACCGAAGAGCAGTTTTGCATCCTGTTGCAGCAATACGCATCGGAGCATGAGCTACAGCGCGAACTTTTAAAGATCGAAATTGAAAATCTTGGCCTTTACGGCTACGGCATAAAAGGCTTCATCCTATCGATGTTAGAAGCCGCCATGAACATCACCCAGAACACCCTGAGCATTGAGGTGGTGAACCAGATCATAGACCTGGGCAAGCAAATGCTTAACCAACCTATCGAATTATTGGATGGTGTAGAGGGTGTACTTGACAAGCTAAAAGGCAAATACCGTTTAGTAGTAGCTACCAAAGGCGACCTGCTGGACCAGGAGCGCAAGCTAAAAAAATCGGGACTTAGCCCTTACTTTCACCATATAGAGATCATGAGTGAGAAGGATGATGCCAATTATCTGAAGCTGATCAAACACCTGGATATCCGGCCCGATGAATTGCTGATGGTGGGCAACTCGCTCAAAAGCGATATTATGCCGGTGCTGAATATTGGCGGCCACGCCGTGCATGTGCCTTACCATATCACCTGGGCGCACGAGCAAATTGAAGACAGTATAGATAACGAGCGTTTTAAAAGCGCCGTTACCATTAAAGACATTTTAGCGTACCTATAATTTAGTATGAAAACAAAGATTGACCTGGATACCTGGTACCGTAAAGCTCATTTTGAATTTTTTAACAGTTTCGAAGAACCGCTTTTTGGCGCTACCGTAAATGTAGATGTCACCATCGCCTACCAAAGGGCGAAGGAGCAGGGCGTATCCTTCTTTTTATATTACCTGCACTGCATTTTAGAGGCTGCCAATAAAATCGAAGCGTTTAAATATCGTGTGGAGGATGGCGAGATCTTTCTGTACGATACCATCAACTGCTCTACTACCGTTGCTAAGCCCGACACGACTTTCGGCTTCTCATATGTAGATTACAAGCCCGACTTTACTGAATTTGTTGCCGATGCGCAAAAGGAACTAGAGCGCGTTAAAGGCAACCCGGGACTTGAGTTGAGAATGGTTTACAACGTGCTGCATGTATCCGCCATCCCATGGGTAAATTTTACGGGCTTAACCCATGCCCGCAGTTTTTCTTTTAAGGATAGCATGCCCAAGGTATCGTTAGGTAAAGTGACTGAGGTAGGTGGCAAAAAGCTGATGCCCGTATCCGTAACGGTGCATCATGGGTTGGCTGATGGCCGCCACGTGGGCGAGTTTATAGACCTGTTCCAGGATCTGCTTAATAAATAGCACAAGCAACTGAATATCATTCTTTAGCGTATATTGATGTGTAAAATGTAAATGATATATTTACATAGTCACCAATTATATGTTTAAAAAAGCCTGCATATTACTTTTAGTAGTATCAACATTAATTTCCTGCAAAAAAGATAAACCCTTTGTGCCGAACTCTGCAAATGGGTTGCCCGGTTACTGGACAAAGCTGGGCGATTTTGCCGGAGTGGGCCGGGTGCGCTCGTTTGGGTTTACCATAGGAGGTAAAGGATATATATTGGGTGGAAACGCGGCGAGTGGTTTTAATTCGCAATTGATCAACGATTTTTGGGAATACGACCCTAAAACAGATAAATGGACACAAAAAGCCGATTACCCGGGCCAGGCTGCTGAGTATATCAGAGGATTTGCAATTAACGGCAA
Organism: Mucilaginibacter sp. 5C4; assembly: GCF_034345625.1. Taxonomy (NCBI): domain Bacteria; kingdom Pseudomonadati; phylum Bacteroidota; class Sphingobacteriia; order Sphingobacteriales; family Sphingobacteriaceae; genus Mucilaginibacter; species Mucilaginibacter sp. 5C4. The sequence goes on from NZ_CP133775.1 coordinate 2,011,660, forward strand.
AGGCTATGTAGGTACCGGCTACGGCCAGCGACTTGCAACCCCGGGCGATGAAATCCCCCAAAACAATGATTTTTGGGAATATGACCCTGCTGCCGATAAATGGACCCGCAAAGCCGATTTTGCAGGCGGCGAGCGCGAGAATGTTATCGCTTTTGAAATAAACGGCACCGGCTATATGGGCCTGGGTACCGATAACGCTTATAATGCAAATTTTAAAGATTTTTGGAAATACAATGCGGCTACAGACAAATGGACACGCGTTACAGATTACCCCGGCACAGGTAGTTTTGGCGTGGCGGCATTTGCCATTGGTGGCAAGGGATATGCCGGCACCGGCGGTGCTTCCCCGGAAATTGCAGCAAAAGACTTTTGGCAATACGACCCGGCTATAGATAAGTGGACAAAGAAAGCCGATTTTACAGGCAAAGGGCGGGCATTTTCAGGTCAGTTTGCTATAGATACTTATGGCTACATAGGTTTTGGATCGACCGTTGACGCCACTGCCGACGATTGGTTCAGGTATGATACCGACAATGATAGATGGGCCAAAATAACCGTTTTCCCCGGCAATAGCCGTTACGATATGGTGAGTTTTGCCATTGATGGCATTGGTTACGTGGGCACAGGCAACCCCGGTGTTTTAAAAGATTTTTGGAAGTTTACACCGAGAAAAGTTAATTAGCTATTCATTTGAAATCTTTTTAGTTTTTGATTCTATCAAATTCAAGTTTTTATATGCAGGGAAAAGATTAGAAACATTTTCTGGAGCAAGCAAACTTGGATGTATTTCAGTGCCCTTGCCAATTAATTTCGACATATTATCTATAGAAAGCTTATAGCGTTCAATTCTTTCTTTGTCATTGTCAAATTCCTTAGCTATTGCTTCAGCTTCAGTTTGAATCAACAAGTCAATCTGACTTTTCGCAAGCTTGCTTATTTCCTCAAGATGTTCGTTATTGATTTTTAAATCAACCTCATTTTATTCTTTTTCTATGTCTTCTAAATATAATTCATCTATCGCTTCCGCGTATTTCTTCTCAATCACCTTGCGTTTTGCTTTAAGGGTAGGGGTTATCTCGCCCGCTTCCATGCTGAAAGGTGTGCGTTTTACCTTGAAATTTTTGATGCGCTCGAATTTTGCCAGCTCGTTAGAGAATTTTTTAACATCCTGCTTTATCCAGTCCACAATTTCTTTGTCTTCGACAAATACGTCAGATTTTTCAAAGAAATCATCGCCCATTTTAAAGGTTTCCTGCAGGGTTTCGCGGCTCGGCACCAATATGGCGGTAATGTATTCGCGCTTATCGCCAATTAAAAATACCTGTTCAATTTTTGGGCTTTTCAGGTAAGTGTTCTCTACCGGGGTAGGGTAAACGTTTTTACCATAGGCATTTACCAGCATGTTCTTCAGCCTGTCGGTAATTTGCAGGTTCCCTCTAAAGAAGCGGCCAATGTCACCGGTATGGAACCAGCCATCAGCATCAATAACCGCGGCGGTTTCTTCGGGCTTTTTCCAGTAGCCCTTCATTACACAATGCCCGCGCACGATGATCTCGCCCTCTTCTGTTTCTAAATTCGGGTTAAAGTTATCATAGGTTTGTTTGGTGTAGATCTTTTTGGTATCCACATTCTGGATGCCTACCTCAATGCCCGGGATGATGCGGCCTACGGTACCGTAAATGATGCGCTTATCCTCCGTGATAGACATGATTGGTGAGGTTTCGGTCAATCCAAAACCCTCCAGTAATTTAATATCGATGTTGCCAAAAAACTCACCCACGTTTTTAGGTAATGCGCCACCACCAGATAGCAATACCTTTAAGCGCCCACCCGTTTTCTCCTTAATTTTACTGAACACTAACTTGTTAGCCAGCTTCTGCTCGGCACTTAGAATGATGCCCGGTTTTTTGCCTGCCTCATTCGCTAACCTATACGCCTGGCCAATTTTTAGCGCCCAGGTAAAGATTTTGGTCTTCATGCCACCTGCAGCCAGGCCATTCTTCATGGCGCGGTCATGGATGCGCTCCAGCAATCGCGGTACGCAGCACATTACGGTTGGCTTAACCTCGGCCATATTCTTGGCTAAAAGCTCCAGGCTTTGCGCGAAAGCGATTGTACAACCCTTGTTCATACAAATATAGTATGTTGCAGTGCGCTCAAACACGTGCGATAGCGGCAGGAACGACAGGAACATATCGTCCTTCTCAATAATAGGAATCTGGTACAGGCTAACCCTGCAATTTTCGGTAAGGTTGTGGTGGGTAAGCATCACACCTTTTGGCGTGCCTGTGGTGCCCGATGTGTAGATCAAACAAGATAGATCGGTAGGCAGGATAGCTTCGCGGGCGGCGTTTATGGCCGAACGTTTGCCGTTAACCATGGTCAAGCCTTCTTCAATAACCTGTTTAAAGCCAACCACACCCGCGTTTAGTTGCAGGGCATCGCTAAATTTTTCGAAGCCTTCAAAATTCGGGATAATGCGAATAAGTGATTTACAGTTATTGGCGATCTTTAGCACCTTACGGAACAGGAAGGGGTTACCGACAAGGATGGTGCGGGCTTCCGAGTCGTTCAGGATGTATTCGATCTCCGCTTCGGATAGGGTAGGGTAAATAGAGGTATTTACCGCGCCAAGTTGCTGCAGGGCCTGGTCGTAATAAATGTAATCGGGGCCGTTCTCGATGATGAGGGCCAGCCTGTCGCCCTTTTGGATGCCGATGTTGATGAACCAGGCAGATATGGCGTCGATCTTCTCGATCGCTTGTTTATAAGAAATTTCTACCCAGGTATCTTTTACCTTGTGGATCAGAAACGTATGGTCTTCGGGATGTATGTTCGCAACAATATTACGGATCAGTTCCGGTATGGTAGATTGCTCAGCAACAATATTCATTAAGTTTATATATCAGGTTTATACCTAACAAAGCTAATTATTTTACATTTAATTAAAAACAGCATAATGCTTGTCAATTGCCGGGTGTCCCACTAAATATTATATAACAACGGAAAGCTTGTTAAATAATTGATATTCAAATATTTGCGAATTTCAAAATGGCTAATTTTGGCGGACATTTACTTTAGCTATTCATATCTAAGTAATTTATAATTAGATTGTTAAATAAATTAGGCAGAGTGTCCCACTCGTTTCTGAATGGGACGGAATGGGACACCTTGTTTTTTAGGTTCAATATGACATCTTTTCGACTTAAAATAAGCCTGCAAAAGAATTGGATTATATGTAAAGCATCGCAGGGTCCACGATGTGAGACCCTGCGGCGACAAAAAATTACAGCCTTTATACTGTATCCCCAAATACGCGGCGGTATGCTTAAAGGTACTCCAAAATCAATTCAACATTATTCGCTCGTGTTGAAGTAAATGGTATCTTTCGAATTTTGTCTGATAAGTTTTACTCTTCGGTCTCCCTTTTCTTTTATTAAGGTGTCACCCTTATATATCTTAGCATCATTGTGCCATGTAGTCCAATGTAAATTATACTCTTTATTCCGAATGGTAACTAATGGAGTACCTTGGATATTATATTTTACTTTTTCAACGGGCCCTTTAAAATGCCATGTTTCAACGAGTTTGGGTTGAAGATTTTTATTAATATAGCCGCCGATTATTAATAAACAAACTACAATTGGAAATATGTAATTCCATGGATTTCTGATTTTAAAACTCATATTATTATATTTCCATCATGGATCTGAAAGAGATTTAATGATTATAAAGATTTATTAACTATAATTAGGTATACTTTTCGTCGCATAATAATTACACCCTTTATACTTTATGCCCAAATACGCGGCGGTATGTTTAAATGGGATCTCGAATCCATCGGGGATGGCAGGGTCTACGCCCACGGCTATCATAGAGGCCGATTTGCCTTTCAAATCGTGTCCAAGGTCTTTTTTTATGGTGATGAGATCGGTAAGCCTGTCGAAGAATACCTTCATTACGCCGCTCATGCTGTACCAGTAAACCGGGGTGGCAAAAATGATGTTGCTGTAAGGCAGTGCTTTGCTGATGATGGCCTCAAATTCATCATCGGCGGGGTAGTGGCCGTCGTAGTTGTAGTAGGCAATTTTATGGTCGAGCAGATCGATCATATCAAAGTCGGTTTGGCCTAAGGCCTTGCGGGTTATTTGCTCGGTGAGGCTGTTTTTGCGGTTACTGCCCAGTATGACAAGTGATCTGTTTTCCATAGCCTAAAAACAAAAAAGGTTGATTACCTAAATGTAATCAACCTTTTTAATATATCTGTTAATAAACTATTAACTTTCGCCTAATCCCAATTTTTCTTTTCACCCTCTCTTCTGGATAGAGCCGGGGAGAAGCCTAAACCGAGAAACTTTCGCCGCAACCGCATGTGCGTGTGGCATTTGGGTTGTGGAAGTTAAAGCCTTTACCGTTCAGTCCGTCGCTAAAATCAAGCTCGGTACCGGCCAGGTATAAAAACGATTTCATATCCAGCGCGAAGCGTACGCCTCGGTCTTCAAAAAACTGGTCGCCTTTTTTCTCCTCGTTATCAAAATCGAGGTTGTAAGATAAACCAGAGCAGCCGCCGCCCTGTACAGAAACCCGCAGAAAGTACGAGGCATCAAGCCCGCTACCCTGCATCAGGTTATCTATTTTAGCTTTTGCTTTATCAGTTACAGTTACCATTTTATTTAGTAGTTAGTATCAAGTAGCAAGTATCAAGACATATGTCTAAATACTAAGCCACTACTTCATAGTTAATACCATCATACACAGTATCTATATACTTGATACTATGTATTTGATACTAAAAATTAGTGGTGTGATTTTTCAAGAACGATTGGTTCCATGCCGTTTTTAACGCGGAAATCGTTGATGGCTGCTTTGATAGCATCTTCTGCTAAAACCGAACAGTGAATTTTAACCGGCGGAAGGGCAAGCTCTTCTACAATATCCATGTTGTCGATCTTCATGGCATCGTCAACGCTTTTACCTTTAAGCCACTCTGTAGCTAAAGATGAAGAAGCGATTGCCGAACCGCAACCAAAGGTTTTAAATTTAGCATCGGTGATGATGTTGTTTTCATCAACCTGGATCTGCAAACGCATAACGTCGCCACACTCAGGTGCACCAACAAGGCCGGTACCAACCTTGTGGCTGCTTTTATCTAACGTGCCCACATTGCGGGGGTTAGTATAATGGTCAATTACTTTATCTGAATAAGCCATAGCTTTATTTATTTAGTGAATTTAAAAATTTGATGATTTGAAAATACTTTCAAATCAAATTTATAACATTGTTTGATGATGCAGGTAATTTTCAAATCTTCAAATTACCACATCTTCAAATTAAATTAGTGTTCTGCCCACTCAATCGAGTCAAGGTCGATGCCTTCTTTAAACATTTCCCAAAGTGGCGACATATTGCGTAGGTTGGTAACCGCATTCTTGGTCACTTCTACAGCGTAATCAACTTCCTCCTCGGTAGTGAAACGGCCAAGGCCGAAACGAATAGATGAGTGTGCAAGGTCATCAGATAATCCTAAGCTTTTTAAAACGTAAGATGGCTCTAATGAAGCCGATGTACAAGCCGAACCTGATGATACCGCCAGATCTTTCATGGCCATCATCAAACCTTCGCCCTCAACATATTTGAAAGAGATATTGGCAACATGCGGTAAGCGGTGTTCCACGTTACCATTCACATAGCTTTCTTCCAGTACAGTTAATGCTTTTTCTAATTTATCGCGTAAGCCGGATAAACGGATAGCTTCGCTTTCCATTTCTAAGCCTGCAATTTCGCAAGCTTTACCCAAGCCTACAATACCGGGTACGTTAAGGGTACCGGAACGCATGCCGCGCTCGTGGCCGCCACCATCCATTTGGGCGGTTACTTTAACGCGCGGGCCTTTACGGCGTACGTATAATGCACCAACACCCTTAGGGCCATACATTTTATGTGCCGATAAAGCTAATAGGTCGATGCCGTCTTCGATAACATTAACCGGGATCTTACCAACTGCCTGTACAGCATCGGTCATAAACAAAGCGCCGTATTTGTGTGCGATTGCCGCAATTTTTTTAACAGGTTGTATAACACCTATCTCGTTGTTACCGTACATGATAGATACCAGAATGGTGTCTGCCGTCATGGCTGCTTCTAATACAGCAAGGTCAACAAGTCCGTCTTCTTTAACCGGCAGGTAAGTAACCTTACCACCCAATTTTTCAACGTGTTTACAGGCATCTAACACTGCTTTATGTTCGGTAACCGTGGTAATGATGTGGTTGCCTTTTTCTTTATACATTTCAAACACACCTTTGATAGCCAGGTTGTCAGACTCGGTAGCGCCCGATGTAAAGATTATCTCTTTTTCGGTAGCACCAATAAGTTTTGCAACCTGCTCGCGTGCATAATCAACGCCTTCTTCAGCTACCCAGCCAAACGGATGGTTACGGCTTGCCGCGTTACCAAACTTTTCGTTAAAGTAAGGCAGCATAGCCTCAAGCACCCTTGGATCCATAGGTGTTGTAGCGTTATTATCTAAATAAATTGGAATATTCATGATTAAAAATTAACAATACAAATATACGCAAAGTTTTACTTTTACATCTGTATGCCGCTATATATTGCATTTACCTGCCATTTATTTACAATATTTGGACATGGTGGGGGGGAGAGGCGAAAGCTGAAAGGTAAAAGCTAAAAGGTGTCGCCTGTATGGATAATAAACCAATGCCTTTCAAATCACTAATTCAATAAATCACTAATTCACCAATTGATTAAACTAAATGAATAAAATAGAACATATCGGCATTGCGGTTAATAGTCTTAAGTTGGCCGGGGATATCTACCAAAAATTGCTGAACACAACCGTTTATAAAACAGAGGATGTGGCAAGCGAAGGCGTTAAAACTGCATTTTTACAGGCAGGCCCTAATAAAATAGAACTGCTGGAAGCCACCAACCCTGATAGCCCCATAGCCAAATTTATAGCAAAACGCGGCGAAGGCATCCACCATATTGCCTTTGACGTTACCGATATTGTAGCCGAAATGGCCCGCCTGAAAGCCGAAGGTTTTGTTTTGCTAAATGATGTACCCAAGCAAGGCGCGGATAATAAACTGGTTTGCTTTGTACACCCCAAAGGGACGAACGGAGTTTTGATTGAGTTGTGCCAGGAGGCCCCCCCAACTCATTGAAGGGGGAGCAGTTGTTGAATTGAGAACAAGATGAAATGTATAAGACTGATCTTAATTTACAATCATTTTTAGCAGTTGTAAAACACATTATTTAATTATCCCACAGGCCGAGCTAAAAGATAGCCCTTGTAAAACATCACAAACAGGGGTTAATGTAAGAATAAAAAATATAGGCAAAATAGCATTTACTAAAATAGCAGTTATCTATGATAATAAAGAAATTACATTTTCTGGTTTAAATTCAGGGGATTCTACATGCTATAAAAACCTACCATCATTATGGACTAATAATTCGGTTATAGTGTTTTTCTCAAAGCGGCCCGAATTTTACATTAAACTAATGGGTATGCCAATTGATCACGTAAGTGAAAAGCAAATTATAAACGGTTACGCAACTATTAACATTAAAATCACGGAAGCTAAGGGGCAGTTAAGTTTTAATGAGAACGTAACCTTGGATAAAAAGCTGCTGATACAGCGGTAGCCAAAGAAACACTTTTATTCAAGGGCGACTCGAATTATCGCATTCTGCGCTTTCAGCCTTCTACATTATAGGCAAAAACTCAATTTTTAATCTTCACTCCACCATAACATTATTAAAAAACCAACGTATAATGTCCCAATTGATTAGAGCATGAAAAGATACTTAGTGAGATGGATGGCAGGTGTAATGGTAGTACTATCTTTTGTGATGTGTTCAAAAGATGTAGCAAAAATTATAAAAACGGCTGATACCACCCCGTTAGCAACGGCAACAGGCCCTACCCCAAATGCCGGTAACCCAACGCAAACTATATCCGCAAATACCTGCTCCTACACTGTAAAAGCTTCCGACTGGTCGCTTGACGGGGCAACGTTCGGTCCCGGTTCGGTGATCTGTATCCCGGCAGGTACACGTGGCGCGCTATTGCTTAAAAATTTTAAGGGGACAGCCGCAAGCCCTATAACTATCATAAACAAAGGGGGGAGGGTTACTTTCACTGCTGCAACTACGGCTTCGTACGCTTTTAAAACGCAAAACTGCCAGTATATTAAAATACTGGGCAATGGCGCTGCCGGCGTTAAATATGGGTTTGATGTAAACGGTGGCAACATCGGCATAACGATGGACGACCTGAGCAGCGACTTTGAAATTGCCAATGTGGAGGTGCGTAATAGCGGTTTCGCTGGCATTATGGCCAAAACAGACCCATCGTGCGATGTGGCCACGCAGCGCGGGCATTTTACCATGCGCAATGTGTCGCTACATGATAATTATGTCCACAAAACAGGCGGCGAGGGGCTTTACATAGGTAATTCGTTTTATGCCGATGGTGTATCAATTGCTTGCGGTAAGGTTTTGCCGCACGATGTGGTAAATGTTAAGGTATACAATAACCAGCTTGATTCTACAGGTTGCGAGGGCATCCAGGTGGGCAGCGCCATTTCGGATTGCGAGATCTACAGTAATACCATTAAATCGCCGGGATTAAAACCTTTTGCAAGCGGCCAGGATAACGGCATCCAAATAGGGGAAGGTACCGGTGGTAAATGTTATGGTAACCTTATTAAAGATGCACCCGGTAACGGTATTATTGTTTTGGGGCTTGGCGATAACGTAGTATTTAACAACTACATCCTAAATGCAAGGACGCACGGCATCTTTGCCGACTCCAGGTACACACCGGGCCCGGGTTTTGTGTTTATTAACAATACAATTGTTGCGCCTGCCCAAAACGGGATAAAACTAAACTCGGAAACCATTCCAATGAACACGGTTATCAATAACGTAATTATCAACCCGGGAGCAGGTGTCGCGATAGCTAAAAAAAGCACCGATGTTAAACTAACGGCTTTCAATAATTATAGCAGTACTGATATTAACACCTGTAAATTTATAAACTATGGCGGCGGGGATTTTCATTTGCTATTAACATCGCCGCTAATAAATGCCGGGGCAAACACAGCTGTGTACGGCGTTACTACCGATTATTTTGGCAAAGCGCGCCCGTCTGGTGCCTATGCCATTGGTGCAACAGAGTATTGATAATTATGGCGCTGAAAAGGGGTTAGTTTACGTTTTAAAGTAACTATTAAACTATCAAACAGGACCTATCAACACAGTGTTAAAAACTTTTTATCAACCTATTTTTACTTTTAAAAACTATTTGTATATTTGCACCTCTTTTATAAGAAAGAAAAGTATACAATAGCAATGAAAAAAGATCTGCATCCATCAAACTATAGGTTAGTTGTTTTCAAAGACATGTCAAACGACTACTCTTTCATAACCAAATCATGTATCGAAAGCCGCGAAACCGTTAAATGGGAAGATGGCAACGAATACCCATTGATCAAATTAGAAATTTCACACACTTCACACCCGTTCTACACAGGTAAAATGAAGTTAGTTGATACTGCCGGCCGTATAGATAAGTTCCGTACACGTTACAACAGGTAATCAATATTTTAATAAATATTTATAAGTTCCCCGCAAAACGGGGGACTTTTTTTATTTTTGGCCCATGGCAATCATCCTTTTCGACGACGACGCTCGTAATACCCTTCTGCCGTTAACCTACACCCGCCCGGTTGCCGATCTGCGAATAGGGATCCTTACAATCGCCGAAAAATGGGCCAAATATTTAAACTCCGACTTTTCTTTCCGTACCGAAGCATACCTGCAAGGCAAGTTTCCGCTGAACATCCATGATGATAATATTTTTATCAATGGCGCTGTTTGCCCGGATGAAGCTGTGGTTGCAGCTATAAATAATTTAAATAGTGGCGAGGCTTTAAGGTATCTGGATAAATTGGTTGCCGTTAAGCTGAAAGATGTTTACGCCAACAACTTCGACCCGTATGGTAAATATTCTAACGAAACGGTTTATACCGGGGAGTTAGTAATAATAACCCATCCCGAAGACATTTTCCGTAATAACGATACCGAGATCCGTAAGGATTTTAAACTGCTTACCAAAGGCCGCAAAAGCGCCAAACTGAGCAATACCAATACCATTATTGGCGATGATTTCTTCGCCGAAGAAGGCGCGAAAGCCGAATGCTGTACCTTCAGCACCATAAACGGCCCTATATACTTAGCCGCCAATACCGAGGTTTGGGAAGGTACTAACATTAGAGGCCCGTTTGCTTTGTGCGAATACTCGCAGATAAAAATGGGAACCAAAATTTATGGCGCTACTACCATTGGCCCTTACTGCCGCATAGGCGGCGAGGTTAACAACGCTGTGGTTTGGGGTTACTCCTCAAAAGGGCACGAGGGGTACCTTGGTAACGCCGTGATAGGGGAGTGGTGCAACCTTGGTGCCGATACCAACAACTCTAACCTCAAAAATAATTACAGCGAAGTAAAACTTTGGGATTACCCAACGCAAAGTATGCGCCCAACGGGACTGCAGTTTTGCGGCCTTATTATGGCAGACCACGCCAAAAGCGGCATCAACACTATGTTTAACACGGGTACGGTTGTAGGCGTAAACGCAAACGTTTTTGGTGGAGGATACCCGCCAAATTACATCCCCGATTTTTCGTGGGGTGGGGCCGATGGCTTTGTGGAGTACGGTTTCGATAAGATGATGGAAACTACCGACCGTGTTATTGCCCGCCGCCCGCACCGCAAGTTTGATGATGCCGAAAAGGCGATTTTAACTGAGGTGTACGAGTTAACTAGGGCTTACAGAAATAAGTAAATTGACTAAGCTTTAGTAAATCAGTGTAATCGTAATAATCTTAAAATCAATAAATAATATAGAAATGAGAAAAAAAATTGTAGCCGGAAACTGGAAAATGAACCTTGATTACAGCGAAGGCTTAGCGCTATTTTCTGAAGTAACCAATATGGTTAAAGACGAAGCAACCGGCAACCAGCAGGTTGTAGTTTGCAGCCCCTTTATTCACCTGCACAGTTTGGCTCAGTTAACCAAAGGCTACACTAATGTAGCTGTTGGCGCGCAAAACGCACACCAGGCCGAAAGCGGCGCTTATACAGGCGAAGTTTCTGCACGCCAGGTAAAGTCTACCGGTGCCGAGTACGTTATTCTTGGCCACTCGGAACGCCGCCAGTATTTTGGCGAAAGCAACGAGCTTTTAGCTAAAAAAACCGATACCGCTTTAGCAAACGGTTTAAAACCTATCTTTTGTATTGGCGAAACTTTACAGCAGCGCGAAGCTAAAGAGCATTTTAATATCATTAAAAGCCAGTTGGTAGAAGGTGTTTTCCATTTAGATGCCGATAAATTTGGCCAGATAGTATTGGCTTATGAGCCGGTTTGGGCAATTGGTACAGGCGTTACTGCAACGTCTGACCAGGCGCAGGAGATCCACGCGTTTATCCGTGCGGAACTTGCTACAAAATACGGTCAGCAGGTTGCTGATGACACTACTATCCTTTACGGTGGAAGCTGTAACCCTAAAAACGCTGCAGAGCTTTTCGCTTGCGCGGACATCGATGGCGGCCTTATTGGCGGCGCATCCCTAAAATCACGCGACTTTACAGATATTGTAAAAGCATTCAACTAATTTAGATTTGAGATGTTAGATATGAGATTTGAGACAAGCTGCTTAGGTTGTTAAGTCTCATATCTCACATCTCAATACTCATATCTACAACAATGAATTACTACGAATTACTCTTCACCACCATCACTACCGAAGATTACCAGCAGGACTTGCTGATAAGTGCTTTGGGGGATATCGGTTTCGATACTTTTGAGGAACTCGACCTTGGCTTTAAGGCCTATATCCCGGTAGATAATTTTAATCAGGAGCTGTTGGATAATACGCTGGAGATCTACCGCGAATCTTTCACATTTAGTTACGATATCACACTCATCCCGCAAAAAAACTGGAACGAAGTGTGGGAAAGTAATTTTGAGCCTATCCAGATAGGCGACCAGGTTTTTGTGCGTGCCACTTTCCATGAAGGAAATACGGATATCCCTCACGAGATCATCATCGACCCTAAAATGGCATTTGGCACCGGCCACCACCAAACCACGGCCATGATAATGAGCCTGATGCTGGAGAATGATTTTGTAGATAAAAAGGTGTTGGATATGGGCTGTGGAACAGGCATCCTGGCTATCCTTGCTGCCAAACTTGGCGCTAAAGATATCACCGCGATAGATTATGACGATATTTGCTATGACAGCACTATCGAAAACTCGGCACTGAACAACATCAGTAACATAAAAGCCCTTTGCGGATCAAAAGAAACTATCCCAGATGAGCAATACGATATTATTCTGGCCAATATCAACCGTAATATCCTTTTAGACCAAATGGAGCGTTATGCCGAGGTTCTGAAACCCGATGGCGAGATCTATTTCAGTGGTTTTTACGAAGACCCCGACCTCGAGATCATCACCGATGAAGCCCGAAAATACAACCTCAAATACATCACCCACAAAAAAGATAAAGAGTGGGTAGCAGCTAAATTTATATTGTAGGGTGCACCGATTATTTTTTGATTTTAATGATTACACCGATTGCAAATCAAAATCGGTGTAATCATTAAAATCTGTTTAATCCTGGTAATTAGTAGCCTAAAGTGAAGCGTTGTTTAACAAACTGATTATTCTCCAACTCGTTACTTAGCCCGAAGTGCAAAGTAACGTCATAATGTGCATAGCTATAGGTAACCGTCCGTTCATTGTTAATTGTAATGTTATTTATTACAGTACAACTGTATGCAGATATTTTTTATAACCAAGTTGGATAATTATTATGAAGCCTTGGTGACAATGCAATAATATTAACCGCCTAAATTTGTTTAGTACTAACCTTTAAACCATCCCGGTCAAGGTATTTAAACTCGTCAATATGAAAACCTACCTCGTACCTGTCGATTTTTCTGACGCTGCTTTCAACGCCGCTAATTTCGCCGCCCAGCTAAGTCACCAAAGTGATGTAAGTACCATAATTTTGATGAACGCCTATTACATATCGCCTTACGAAACTATGCTGCCTAACCCGGATATGGTGATGCTACGCGAGGAAGAGATAGAAGAAGAGGCAAAAAACCGCATCGCGCAGTTAAACAAACTGAAGCATAAACTAAGCAAAATAGTGCGAGAAGGAGTTGAGATTATAACCCGCCTAAATCGCTCGCACTTGTTGCGTGCTGTGGTGGATGTGATTGAGGAGCAAGATGCCGACCTGGTGATATTAGGCAGCATTGGTAATAGCACCGTTAGAGAGGGGCGCCCGGGTATTGGCAACCACGTGATCAAGATATCTAAGCTAAGCCCGGCGCCGGTAATTGTTGTCCCGCCTGCCTATACCTACCATTTAATTAACGAAGCCGTTATAGCCTGCGATTTTAAAAAGGTTAAAGAAAATATCCCGATGGCGTTTTTGCACAAGTTTTTAGGTAAACAAGCTATTAAACTGCTGGTATTAAATGTTGATACCGAAGGTAAACATGCGGGTAAGGACCCGGAGCAGCTTGCCGAAGAAAGTGCCCTGCACGATATGCTTAAAGCGTTTAAGCCAAAATATTTTTACGAGAACCATGCCGATGTACTTACGGGGATACTCGATTTTGCCAAAGAACATAAAGCGCAAATGGTAATTGCGCTACCGCATAATTATAGCTTTTTACGGTCGCTGTTGCACAGCAGTATATCGCAGCAATTGGCTAAAAATTCAACCATACCTGTAATGCTGTTAAAATAATGCTTTATATTTAAATAATTGTTGCCGCTACAGCTGTTTTTACGTTTATTTGTCGCATAATTGCTACACTAATATTTATTGATGAGGGTACATTTTATAGCGATAGGGGGAAGCGCCATGCACAACCTTGCCATCGCTTTGCATAAAAAAGGATTTAACGTTACCGGTTCTGATGATGTACTGTTCGAGCCCTCGGCTTCGCGCCTGGGTAAGTACGGGATCCTGCCGGCGCAGGAAGGGTGGGATGCTGAAAAGATAACCGCTGACCTTGACGCAGTTATCCTTGGGATGCATGCCCGTATCGATAACCCCGAACTGCTAAAAGCGCAGGAGCTGGGCATCAGGATCTACTCATACCCAGATTATATTTACGAGCAATCAAAAGATAAAATTCGCGTGGTGATTGGCGGCAGCCATGGCAAAACCACCATTACCAGCATGATATTGCACGTATTGCAGCAAGCCGGTAAAAAGTTTGATTACCTGGTAGGCGCACAGCTGGAAGGGTTTGAAACCATGGTTGGCTTAACGCATGATGCCCCGGTGATGATCATCGAGGGTGACGAGTATTTGGCTTCGCCGATAGACAGGAGGCCGAAATTCCACATCTATAAAGCGGATATCGGCGTAATAAGCGGTATCGCCTGGGATCATATTAATGTGTTCCCCACGTTCGATAACTATATCAACCAGTTTAAGATCTTCGCTGAAACGATCCAGCCAAACGGTAAGCTTATCTACAGCGAAACCGATGAAGTGCTGTACAAGATGGTGTCGAAGCTAAATGTAGACGTCGAAAAACTACCTTATAACTTACCCGAATACACGATAGATAACGGCATAACCAGTATCATCGCCGATGGCAAAACCTATGAGCTGGAAGTATTTGGGCAGCATAACCTGCTGAATATGCAGGCAGCCCGTTTGGTATGTGAGGCATTAGATATTAACAGTGCCGATTTTTATCAGCACATCACCACTTTTAAAGGCGCTGCCCGCAGGCTGGAAGTGGTTGGTAAGAATGATAACGCGACCATCTTTAAAGATTTTGCGCACTCGCCATCAAAATTAACGGCTACAATTGACGCAGTTAAGGCGCAATTTCCTGATAGGCAGTTGATTGCATGTATAGAATTACATACCTTTAGCAGCTTGAATAAGGATTTTTTGAACGAATATGCCGGTACGATGAACAAGGCCGATAAGGCAATTGTGTTTATAGACCGCAAAACATTCGAACAGAAAAAGATAGAACCATACCCGGCCGAGGCGGTAAAAAATGCCTTTGCGAATGCTGATCTGCTGTTTTTTAACCAGCCGGCAGAATTACTGAAATACCTGGAAGGGCTAAACATTGCCAACAGCAATTTTCTGATGATGAGTTCTGGCAATTTTGGAGGTATTAATTTAGTAGAACTTAAAAATAATTTACTATAAATTTGCTGATTGTTAGTTTGTTATTAGAAAAAAATGTAACTTTATTAACTATTGAGAAACCTTACCTAATTAAACTCATATGAAGACACTTGGAAAAAAGATCCGGTTACTACGCCACCAAAAAGGGTGGAGCCAGGAAGACGTTGCTAAACGCTTAAGCATTTCTATTCCCGCATTCTCAAAAATTGAAACCGGTATCACCGACATTAACCTTTCTCGCCTTGAGCAGATCGCCGTTTTGTTCGAAATGTCTGTAATTCAGTTGCTTACTTATAACGAAGTAGAGCAGGATAAACAAATTGCCAGCGAGCTGGAAAACGTGAACAAAAAGTTGATGGACCGCGAAACTGAGGTGATAGACTTGCAGAAAAAGGTTATTGAGCTTTTTGAGGAACTACGCCACAAAAAAGTAGCTACCGCCTAAAAATATCATATTAATAAGCCCGGGTAATTTATTCGGGCTTATTAAATATATGGCGCATTGTTAAATGTTTTTTGCCAAATGTTGCACCCACAGCGGTGTGTATGGCAATCATTTTGTCGTTAAAATCGCCCACCCACGATAATTCCAGCTCATAGTATTGCTTTAGGGGCAACACATATTCCTTTAGTTTGATGAACAGGCACGATTCCAGTCCATGTTTTTGATACTTTTGTTTAGTGCCCATTACAATAGCCCGCATGCGCGATACACCTTTCAATTTGCGGTATAAAAAGGTGAGTTTTCCCCATAAATTTAGTTTGCCGTTTAATGGTTTTATCATTTGATTGGCATCGGGCAGTATCACTATGAATGATGCCGGTTCGCCGTTAACATAGGCAAACCATATTAGTTTCTCATCCATAATGGCTTTCATTTTCTCAAAGCTTTCCAGGATGGTGCCATGGGTTATCGGCACGAAATTCTCAAAATCCTGCCAGGCATCGTTATAGATCTCGATAAAATCTGCCGCGAATTTTTCTATTTGCGATGACTTGAAATGCTCAAATGTATAGCCCGGCTTGTTCATTACCCAGGTAGCAATTTTAGTGAACCGCTCCGAAAAGGGCTTATGTACATCCAAATGGTTAGTGATCTGCTCGTATTGGGTTTTAAACCCGTAATCCTCAAAAAAAGCTTTGTAGTAGGGCGGGTTATAATTCATCCCGTAGGATGGTGGTGTAAAGCCCTCAACCAGTAACCCCCAAAAGTTATCATTCTCGCCAAAGTTGATGGGGCCATCCATTGCCTGCATACCGTTTTGCAGCAGCCAGGTCTTAGCGGTATCAAACAGTAAATAAGCGGCCTGCTTATCATCCACACATTCAAAAAAACCGCAGCCACCGGTAGGCTGCTCGTACTGATAAGCTTTTTCGTTATTAATAAATGCCGCTATCCGGCCAATTAGCTGCCCGTCATCGTCCCGCAAAACCCAGCGGGTTGCAACACCATGGGTATGGAAATTGTTCTTAGCCGGGTCGAAAACCGCTTGGATATCATTATCCAGCGGGCAAACCCAGTTCACATCATCTTTGTAGATAATGCGCGCTACATCCAGAAATGTGGTTTTATCAGCCTTGCTTTTAACTTCGGTGAGCTTCATCCGGGGTGGGGTAGAGTGGGTTTAGCAACTATAAAAAAAGCATCCAGCGTTTGCTGAATGCTTTGGAGAATCATTATCTACTATAGATTAGTCGTCGTCTTCATCATCGTAAGGGTCGTAACCGGTGTCAAAACCAACCAGGTCATCATCCAGGGGAGTGTCTTCGTCAAAGTCGTCATCGTCGTCTTCTACCTTTTTACCCGGTTTTGGATCTTCGTCATCAAAGTCATCATCCTCGTCGTCGTTGGTCTTTTTTGTAGAGGTGCTCAAAGGTTTTTTTGGAGTTGCCATTTTAATAAATGTTTATTCGTTAAAACTGATATCGGTTAACCTATTTGTTTTGTCCGTTTTTCGATGTGCTATATTCAGCATTATTTATGAGTAAAAATAGCTAAAATCATTTTTAATTAAAATCATTTTTCAATTTATTCGGTTTGCTCGCCAATAACCGAGCTGTTATCGGTAATTTCCTTAAGCTGTGGCAGTTCGGTAATATCGTTTATGCCAAAGTAATCCATAAATAAACCGCTGGTACCATAAAGGATAGGTTTACCCACACTTTCGGCCTTCCCGGTGATTGCGATAAGTTCTTTTTCCAGCAGTTTTTGGATCGAGTAATCGCAGTTTACCCCGCGAATCTGCTCCACATCTGTTTTGGTTACCGGCTGTTTGTAAGCGATAATGGCGAGGGTTTCTAAAGCGGCCTGGCTCAGTTTCTTTTTAGACCGCTGCATTTGTAACAGGCTGATAGCCACGTGGTATTTCTTTTTGGTAAGGAACTGGTACCCGTTGTTGATCTTCACCACCTCAATGGCAAGTGCATCATCCAGATATTTTTGGGTAATGATGTCTATTTGTTGGGTGACTTCATAGGCAGTGTAATCGTGCTCAAAAGAAGCCTGCAGGCAATAAATGATCTCCTCGGTACGGATGCCCTGTTCAGATGCAAAAATTAGCGCCTCAATATATTGCTCAATATTTTCCATGAGGTGCAAATATATTATAAAGGAGGAAAGTTGAAAGGATTAGGATAAGAACCATAATTACCTGGTGGCTTGTTGGTGACAACACCAACAAGGGCGAAACAACTTTAAGATAATTTATGAGTGGTGGCCGGGCGTACTTTACATCACTATAAAACGCGAATCAGGGTCGAAAAAAGGTGAAAAAAAGTCGAAAAAAAGTCGTCTAAAACTGCCCCAATTCCTGCTTTTTTAACAAATATTTCCTCCCTTAATAATCTATCACCTGCTCTTCAATCTCGGCAGGCACGTCGCGCCAATCGTATTTTTGGGTGCGGAGTTGTGGTTCAAAACCGGCTTCTTTAATAGAATCCTGTATGCCTTTGGCAGTGAAACGATGAGGTGCGCCTGCTGCAGATACCACGTTCTCTTCAATCATTATCGACCCAAAATCGTTAGCGCCGGCATGCAGGCAAAGCTGTGCTACCTGTTTACCAACCGTTAACCATGATGCCTGTATGTTTTTTACATTCGGCAGCATAATACGGCTCAGGGCAATCATACGGATGTATTCGTCGCCGGTAACATTGTTTGTGATACCGCGCACTTTACGTAATAATGTGCCATCATCCTGGAAAGGCCATGGAATAAAGGCCACAAAACCGTGATGACCTTCGGGCTTCTCCGACTGTACCTCGCGGATCCAAACCAAATGCTCAAAACGCTCTTCGATAGTTTCGATATGGCCAAACATCATGGTGGCAGATGTAGGCAGATTAAGTTGATGGGCCGCGCGCATTACATCAAGCCATTCCTGGCCGCCACATTTACCTTTCGAGATCAGGCGGCGTACACGGTCGTTCAGGATCTCGGCACCTGCGCCGGGCAGCGAATCTAACCCCGACTCTTTCATGGCCTTCAACACGTCGTAATGGCTCATGTTCTCCAGTTTGGCAACGTGGGCAATCTCGGGTGGGCCTAAAGAGTGTAATTTTAATTTTGGATAAAGCTGTTTAAGTTCGCGGAACAGGTCGGTATAAAATTGAAGGCCCAAATCAGGGTGATGGCCGCCTTGCAATAAAAGCTGGTCGCCGCCAAACCGAAAGGTTTCCTCAATCTTCTTTTTGTATGTCTCTATATCAGTAATATAAGCATCCTCGTGCCCCGGGCGACGGAAGAAATTACAGAACTTACAGTTAGCAATACAAACGTTAGTGGTGTTCACGTTTCGGTCTATCTGCCAGGTAACTTTGCCATGCGGCACCTGTATCTTACGCAGCTCGTTAGCTACGTACATCAGGTCGGCCGTAGAGGCATTGTTGTAAAGGTAAACCCCTTCATCAATGCTCAAAAAATCAAAAGCTAAAGCACGCTGTAACAGTTCGGCTGTATTCATGTACAAATATACGTAGTGGGAGGGTAAAGGCGAAAGGTAAAAGATGAAAGGTGTTGTTGGGGTGACAGTTTGTTACGCTTCGATGTTATCTATATACCTGTTTATATATTTGCCATCTATAATGGTCCAGATTACAGTGTAATAGCCTGCGCCATCGCTGTTGTCCATTTTTATGTAAATTGTATTTCCGTCGCCCAGGTAAACGTTAAGATTATTGTAATTGGGCTGGTAAACGTCTTTAAAAGTACTTTTGGGAAGCGATATGTTGACATCACCCATAGAAACGCGTATAGACAAAAATTCCGTTTTCGGCATGCCGCCATCCTCCCCCCAAACGCTATGGCCATCTATTTTATTGATCACATCTTTATTAACACGTCCTTTTTCATCCTTATAATATGTGAAACTGTGGAGTTTGGGATTGAAGGCCATCGACCTGACCGTAACCAAAATGGTATCATTAAAAACATTACAGCGGTTTGTCGAAACGAGTTTGTTTTTCAGGCTTGGTAACTTTGTAATAAGTTTAATCCTGCTTTTGTGAATGTAGCCACTTGAATTGTTTTCGGCGTAAACCTTTATCCAGTTAGCATTGCTTTCCTCGTCGCTAATAAATACAAACTCACCATTGGTGATTTTTGTCGCAATTTTAGCCTTATTATTAGGCTTATCTCTCACGTTAACGTAGCCATCTGTATCTTTAATTATGCCATAAGATTGCCCTGTGCATATCTGGCAAAAAACAAATAAAGGCAGCTATATTAGTAAGTATTTCATATTCCTAATATAGCGCTAACCAACCACTTCCCCCTTATCCAATCTCAAAACCTTATCCACGCTATCGGGGATCTCATGCTGATAGTGGGTAACATATATCAGGGTAACGTTACTGATGCTGCAAATGGAATCAACCACGGCTTTAAAATGCTGCTGCTGATGGTCGTCCAGTCCCTGGCAGGGTTCATCAAATATAAGCAGGGCGGGGTTTTTGATCAGCCCCCGGGCAAGCAGGCAAAGGCGCTGCGCGCTGGCGGGGATGTTTTTGAGTAGTTGGCGGGCATATTTATCTATCTCTAAAGCCTTCATCCATCTGAGCGCAAGGTCGGCGCGTGATTTTACACTTGGGCGGAAAAGGCCCAGCGTATCATAAAAGCCACTTTCTATCACCTGCAGACAGGAATTATCAGTAGGGAAGTATTGGTAAAGCTCGGGCGATACAAAGCCTATTTTACTTTTAACGTCCCAGATACTTTCGCCCGTGCCGCGCTTTTTATCAAACAGGATAATATTATTGGCGTAGGCTTGCGGGTTATCGCCGTTTATTAAACTTAACAGGGTAGATTTCCCCGCGCCATTAGGCCCAAGCAGTGCCCAGCGCTCGCCGGGATTTATTTGCCAGTTAACTTTATTAAGGATGGTTTTATCGCCATATTGGATGTGCACATCGTTCATGCTAACGATTTGGCTGTAGTTATGGCTGTCGGCAGATGTATTCAGTAGTGTTTTAAGTGCATCTGCATCAACAACCGTTTTATTTACTGTTTGATGTTCACTTGCTTCAAATTCTTGTTTGCTGAGGCTTTGGCTTATAGCACCACTATCTAAAATAGCCACATTAGTTATATAATCCGTAATCTCAAACGCCGATGTTGCCATTATAATGCTGATGCCAGAGGCAGACACCTCGTTCAGTAAATCATTGAATGATCTGCGGGTATCTACATCCAACCCCGTCATGGGATTATCCAACAATAATATTAGCGGATTTTTGAGCAACGCGGCAGCTATCATCAATCGTTTGGTTTCACCGTTAGATAGTTTGATGGTTTGCTTATCGCATAGGGAGGTTAAGTTTAACGCTGCTATGGTTTTGTCGAATGTCCAGTAAGTAGGCTTATGTTGATTAACCTTTACGGTTTGCAGGTATTGGTTTACAGTTAAGGTATCTTCCGAATCGGATGAGTTGTAGCGTTGCTGGTAATAAAAGTCGGATGTATTAGACAGCGTTTTAAAATGATGCTTTGCACCAACGAATGCTATAAAGCGATGGAATGTTACCAATTCTTCGCTTTGCATTGTTTTGTGTACATCATCCATAAAATGATGCGTAATAACACCGCTATTGATCCCCATGTTGCCCGCTATGGTTTGCAGTAAAACACTCTTACCTGATCCGCTTTTACCAACCAATGCCCAGTTTTCGCCCTGGTTAAGTGTGAAAGTTAAATTTTGGAACAACGGAAGGTTGTTAAACCTAACATATATGTCTTTGAGGATAATTAGTGGTTTTATCATTACGCGGTGAATTTACACATCCCGTTAAAATATTTCGTTGAATATTAAATTAGCATCCTATAAGGGCGGATTTTAACGATGAAATAATTTTATTAACTTATTAACATTTATTGGTTTAATTAAAAAACAATATTTAGATTAGTGAACCTTATGAAAGATTGCGAATTTGAGCAGGTGAAGAATTAAATTTTTTAGTTTTAATTATTACCCCCAAATAATTTGCTATGGACTTATTATTAGCTGCTGTTGAAGCCCTTGTACCGATGAGCCTTTTGGCTATTTTTATTGTATTGATTGCAGTACAATTTTTGCCAACCGACAACACAGAGGCGGAGGAATCTGACTCAAACATCTTGTTGTAACAAACGGTTTGATTATTGTATAATGATTTTTTATTATAAAATCTTTAGGATAATCTACCATGAAAAAACTCAACTTATTATTACTCGCATTAGCAATGGTTGCTTTTAGCGGATGCTCAGTTATCGGCGGTATTTTTAAAGCCGGTGCAGCTGTGGGTATCATCGCTGTCATCGTTGTTATATTACTTATTATTTGGCTTATATCGGCTTTTAGAGGAAAATCTTAAGCCGGATTGCTACTGCCTGGTTATTAAAAAATAAATCAGGCCCTAATAAAATAGAAAAGGCGCCAAAAATGGGCGCCTTTTCTATTTGGCTATTTTAACGTCTTCGAGTTTCCAGCTTTTACGATCGGCCCAGTCTCCGCCGGTATAAGATAATTTTACCTGCCAGGTCGATTTTACAATATGCCCGGTGCTATCCTGCGCATCAACGGTTGATGATATGTTGTAATTGTTATTAGCCGTATCAATATCTGCTACAAAATCATTTTTGGGAAAGTTTGCCGTGCCGGGTTGTTTAAGCCCGTCGTTAACAAAAACCTTTGCAATGGCAAAAGCTTCTTTTCCGTTTGGCTTACGGTTTACATGTACCCTGCGGTTTTGCAGTACCCGTAGCATAAATACAATAACTACCAGGGCAAATAAAATACTGAAGATGGTAGCAATGCGGAT
Source organism: Mucilaginibacter sp. 5C4 (assembly GCF_034345625.1). Lineage (NCBI taxonomy): Bacteria > Pseudomonadati > Bacteroidota > Sphingobacteriia > Sphingobacteriales > Sphingobacteriaceae > Mucilaginibacter > Mucilaginibacter sp. 5C4. Next base: position 2,034,228 of record NZ_CP133775.1, read on the forward strand.
GCGGGGGTGATGCTTCCAGTGGGTGTTCTTTTTATCGTCATCGCTCAGGTTATTCCATTCGGAGTATTTCATCTACAGGGTGTTTTACCATTAAACAATTATATGGGCGAATGTTTTGTGAGGAGAAAAATCAGGCACAAAAAAACGCCCTGCTGTAAAGCGGGGCGTTTCTTTTAACAAGAAAGAGATTACATTTTTTTTGTAGTATCTTTTTTAGTTGTGTCCATTTTAGCTGTAGTATCCTTTTTAGCAGCTGAAGCAGGAGTTGCAGCTGAATCCATTTTAGCTGAATCCATTTTAGCTGAATCTGCAGCAGCAGAAGAACCTTTACCTTTACAAGCAGCAGCAGAAACTGCGATAGCCAAAGCTAAGAAAGCGATTTTGAAAGAATTTTTCATCGTTTTTTTTTTAAGTGATTTAATAGTTTTTCGATAGTTAATACCCAAAACTAAAAAAGGTAACCCGCTTTTTTCGAAAAAAATGAGGGTTACCCTTAAAAAAACTTAAAAAACTTAAAAAGTTACGATGTAACTCTTTAATATTTAACCGGTTAGGTTAAATTATTTTTTAGTAGTATCTTTTTTAGTTGTGTCAACTACAACAGTAGTATCTTTTTTCACAGTTGAATCAACTACAACAGTAGTATCTTTTTTGGTTGAATCAGCAGCAGATGCAGAACCTTTACCTTTACAAGCAGCAGCAGAAACAGCGATAGCTAAAGCTAAAAATGCGATTTTGAATGAATTTTTCATGTTTTGTGTTTTATTAATGTAAGTATTTTATTCTTGTTGGTTGTTAATACCGCTTCCTAAAAAAGGTAACCCAACAATTTTAATTTATTTTTTTGTGGTATCAATTTTAACAGTGTCAGCACCTTTAACAATAGTATCTTTTGTTACGGTCGAATCAAGTTTAACAACAGTATCGTTTTTTGAAGTGTCGCCGGCGTCAGTAGGTTTTTTGCTTTCGCAAGATGTAGCAGTAAACGCAATAGCTAAAGCTAATAAGGTGATTTTGATCGGATTTTTCATTTTATTGAGTTTAATGTTTTGTGATAGTTAATATCCAAAATAAGAGAAGGAACCCAACAGAAAATAGATTTCGTCCATTTTAAGGGGCAGGCCTACTGTTAAATGCTTAATTCGATCTTTATTTTTTATGAGAACCATACAAGTATTAGAATTAAATAATTCTAATACTTGTATGGTTTTTGTTCGTTTATTATCAAACTCGAAATTAATGCCGCGTTATCCTATTATTTATTTACCGATATTGCGGTTTGTCTAAATCAGGCTGTGCTGCACCGGCATGGCATCAAAAAATAAATCAAATTATTGGGTTACAATTCAATATAAAAAGTATTAAGTAGTGAATAATCAGTTAAATGTGGAAATGCCGACGGATAGTGAAGTGATCATTGGGATCTTAAACAACTCCGACAGTGTTTTGAAAAAGTTATACCTAGCTTATTTCCCTATGGTTTTACAGCTCGTCATCAATAACAATGGTAACGAGGATGAGGCCAAGGATATTTACCAGGAAGCTATAATAGTTCTTTACAATAAGGTTAAGCGTGGCGATTTTGAGCTGAGCAGCAAGCTTAAAACCTACATATATTCGATATGCCGGCGATTATGGCTAAAGCGGCTTAAACAACTGAACAAGTACGGTGGGGATATTAAAGATTTCCAGGAGTATTTGGCGGTTGAGGATGAAGTAGAGAAGCACGAGGAACGCGATATGCAGCTTAATAAAATGGGCGATGCGTTAAAGTTACTTGGCGAACCCTGCAAAACCATTATGGAAGATTTTTATATGCACAACCGCAGCATGCAGGATATATGCGAACGGTTTGGCTACACAAATGCCGATAACGCGAAAACGCAGAAATACAAATGCCTGCAAAGGCTGAAGAAATTATTTTTTCAGCAATAATTAGAGAAAGGGTAAAGAGAATGAAAGATAACCAACTTTTAGAAATGATTGAGCGCTACCTAAGCAGCGAAATGCCTGCTGATGAACGTGCCCAATTTGATGCATTGCGTAAAAAGGATGCAACTATAGATGCTAAAATTGCCGAGCATAAAGAATTTATATCTTTATTAAAGCAATATAACGACCGTTTAAGCCTACAAAGCAGGTTAGACGAGATCCACGATGAGATTGATGTACACACGCTAAAGGATGACCTGATGGCGCATCCATCATGGGTGGTGCAAATGTGGCGTAACCACCACTCTAAAATCTCGGTAGCGGCTTCAGTAGCTATTTTCGCTGTACTTACTATGCTGTATTTTACAGGAGACCTAAGTAACCGCGACCCTCGTTTTCAGCAATTGAAACAGGAGGTTGACCGCGTTAAAAGAGAGCAGTCTAAATTGGGTGTTAAAACCGACAATATTATTAAAGCTGATAAAACAGGTCCTGCTATTTCCGCAAAATTTAGAGGTACAGGTTTCGCGCTTACCGGTAATGGTTATATTGTTACTAACTATCATGTAATTAACGGTGCCGATTCTGTTTATGTGCAAAATGCACAGGGCGAATCCTTCCATACCAAGGTTGTTTACACCGAGCCACAGTATGATGTAGCTATCCTGCAAATAAACGACCCTGCCTTTAAAAACTTGGGTACAGTGCCATATAGCTTCAAAAAGAGTAAAAGTGATTTAGGGGAGGCCGTATATACCTTAGGTTACCCCGGCGACGATCTTAAGTTTGGCCCGGGCGCTTTAACCGCAAGCACAGGTTTCCATGGTGATACCACCGAATATGAATTGTTTATCCCGGTTAATCCCGGTAATAGTGGTGGCCCTTTAATGGATGATAAAGGAAACGTTATTGCTATTATTAACGGTAAACAAACCCAAACACAAGGTGTAGCATACGCGGTAAAATCAAACTACCTGCTTAAAGCCATCCAAAGCATCCCTGCCGATTCTTTAAATAAATCTCTTAGGCTAAGCACCAAAAATACTTTAGCCAACTTAAGCCGTACCCAGCAAATTAAAAAATTGCGCAACTACGTGTTCTCGGTAAAGGTTTACAACCAGTAAAAAATCAATAATTAATATATCCGAAAAGGGAGGCAAGAAATTGCCTCCCTTTTTTTGTTTTCAACAAATATCAGTCCCAGCTTGTCGAAGACTTATGCCCGCTACGAATGGTTCGACAGGCTCACCATGACAAAAGTATATTGATTTATTATAAAAAGGTTTTTTCAGTCCCAGCTTGTCAAAGACTTATGCCCGCTACGAACGGTTCGACAGGCTCACCATGACAAAATGAGGAGAAGCTTTCTTGTCTCTGGCTTCTAATTGTCTTGCATCTACTATCTATCCACTTCCCCCAACACAAAGTCGAGCGAGCCGATAATGGCTATCAGGTCGGCTATCATCACGTTTTTGCCTAATTCGGGCAGTACGGATAGGTTGTTAAAACTCGGCCCGCGCACCTTGCCACGGAAGGGGATCTCGGAGCGTTCGTTGTTATGTACAAAGTAAAAACCCAATTCGCCTTTGGCGCCTTCGCAGCGGGCGTAGTAATCCTGCACTTTTGGGGTGAGTTTACGTGGAAGTTTCGCACGAGGGTCAAACTCGGGTGTGCGTTTTAATTCGTTTTGCAGGCGGTTAAGGCACTGTTCAATTATCTTAAGTGATTCCTGGATCTCATCTACACGTACTTTGTAGCGGTCCCAGCAATCGCCAACGGTGCCCATCAGGCCTTTACCTACCGGGATATCAAAATCCAACTCGGGGTAAACGGAATAATTATCAATCCGGCGCAAATCATATTTTAGCCCCGAGCCACGCAATACAGGGCCGCTGCAGCCAAAGTTAATGGCTACATCCATCGGCAACACACCCACGTTGGCAGTGCGACTAATGAAGATTTGGTTATCGGTAAGTAGCTGGTTAAGTTCAACCATTTTGGGTTTAAAGTAATCTACAAACTCGCGGCAGCGTTCTTCAAAGCCAACCGGCAGGTCGTAAAATAAACCACCCACCCATATATAGTTATACAGCATGCGCGAGCCGGATGCCCACTCCAGCATGCCCATGATATGTTCGCGGTCGCGGAAACACCACAAGAAAGGGGTGAAAGCGCCGATATCAATGCCATAGGTACCAATAGCTATCAGGTGGGATGCAATGCGGTTCATTTCACAAACCAGCACGCGGATATATTCAATCCTTTTGGGGATGTCTTTATCGATACCCAGCATTTTTTCCACGCCCATTACCCAGGCATGGCTGTTGTTCATAGATGCCAGGTAGTCAAGTCTATCTGTAAATGGGATGGTCTGCTGGTAAGTAAGCGACTCAGCATGTTTTTCAAAACAACGGTGCAGGTAACCAATGTGGGGGATAACCTCCTTAACGATCTCGCCGTCGGTAATTAACTCCAGCCGCAAAACCCCGTGCGTAGACGGATGCTGCGGCCCCATATTGAGCACCATGTCCTCCACCGCCGCATCAGAGATCTTTTGCTTGTAGCGATGAAGTGCTTCGTTATATTTTGAAACTTCTACGTTCAATTTCTTATTTCTGAGCGTCATTGCGAGCGTGGCGAGGCAATCTTCGATAGGCATGTCGCCGACTATTCTATCGAAGATTGCGACGTCGCTATCGCTCTTCGCAATGACGTTATTTATGTATGTTTTTTAATCCGAAATCAATCAACCTTTATCCCCTTATAATACTCCGCTGCTTTATAATCTTTCCGCAACGGGAAACCTTCCCAATCATCAGGCAATAAAATTCTGCGCAGATCAGGGTGGCCTTCAAAATAGATCCCTACCAGGTCGTAAGCTTCGCGCTCGTGCCAATCTGCAGTGCGGTAAACGGATACGATGCTTGGGAACGATGGTAAATTATCTGCGCTGCGGTCGTTCTCCATGCTGATCTTTAGCGTAAGCTGCAAATGATAGGGGATAGACGACAAATGATAAACAACACCAAAACGGCCAGCTTCGACACCATAATCCATGCCCGTAAGGCAGGACAGGAAATCGAAGTAAGTTTTGGGGTTATTGCGTAACTCCAAACAAACCTCAACAATACGGTTGGGGTTGATGAGCAGGGCGGGTTGCAGGCCGGTGCGTTCTTCGCCGGTAATTACATCGTCGCCAAACTTTTGGGTAAGCAATAATTTAATATCGTCAAAATTCATGGCGCAAGGCGAACAATTTTCCAGTTTTTATTATCAGTTTTCTTATAAACTATCCTATCGTGCAGGCGGCTGCGGCGGCCCTGCCAAAATTCAATAAGGCGCGGCTTAAGCACGTAGCCACCCCAGTAAGATGGTTTTGGCACTTCGCTATCTGCGTACTCTAATTCTAAAGCGGCCATTTTTTGTTCCAGTTCCTCGCGGCTGTTAATTTCCTGGCTTTGCGGCGATGCTGCTGCACCAATCTGGCTCAGTTTAGGGCGCGAGTGGAAGTATTTTTCAGAATAATTCTTGTCCAGCTTTTCAATCGTGCCTTCAATACGGATCTGGCGTTCCATATCTCCCCAATAAAAAATAAGGGCACCCAGCGGGTTTTTGGCTATCTCTTTACCTTTACGGCTCAGGTAGTTGGTGTAAAACTTAAAGCCATCATCGCTAAAGCCTTTTAATAAAACTATACGGGCGCTTGGGCGGCCATCCAGCGTAGCGGTAGCCAGCGTCATGGCGTTTGGCTCGTGCACTTTGTAATTAATGGCTTCGTTAAACCATTTATCAAACTGGCGGATGGGGTCGGCATTAACGTCGGTTTCGGTTAACGAAGCCGCGGCGTAGTCTTGCCTTAAATTTTCTATATCTTTCTGATCCATTATCGCAAACTTACAAATTAATTATACCGTACATACAGGTACACTGTTCATTTTATCCACCTAACGAACATATTTTTACATTAAGTGTTATTTATTTAAATTTATAACCTATGCTAAGTCCCATCGCGGCGGCTGCGGGCCGTTTATTAATATCCGAACCATTTATGCCCGACCCTAATTTTAAGCGGTCGGTTATCCTGCTTACCGAATACTCGGAGGCCGGTGCCATGGGTTTTATCCTTAACCATCAAACCGAAATGATGCTGGGCGATATTTTGCCCGACGTTTCCTATTCGGAGATCCCGGTGTACATGGGTGGGCCTGTTGCCGAAAATACTCTGCATTATATTCACCGCTGCCCCGAGAAGATCGATGGCGGTATCGAAATTTGGGATGGTATTTTTTGGGGAGGAGACTTTGAGCAGATCAAAGAATTGATCACTAATTATCAGTTAACAGAAGACGAGATCAAATTCTTTACAGGATACTCCGGCTGGACAAAAGGCCAGTTAGACGATGAACTGCGCGAGGGTGCCTGGATTGTAGCAAACAAGTTTGAAGCCGACGCCATCTTCAGCAATAGTGAGCACAACCTTTGGAAAGAAGTAGTGATAAGCCTTGGGCAACGTTACGCGCACATCGCCAACTTCCCCGAGAACCCTACGTTGAATTAACACCGCGACATACATAACAAAAAAGCCTGTAACTAATTTAGCTACAGGCTTTTTGTTGAATATTATTGCGACTATTCTTTAGTCGCTCTGGTAGTTTCAGCATCGCCTTTGGCATCTTTAAAAGATTTCATGCCTTCGCCTAAGCCGCGCATTAACTGAGGTATTTTTTTACCGCCAAACAATAACAGTATGGCTATGATGATGAGGATGATTTCTGGTGCTCCCATGATTTTTTATTTAATATTTTGGTTGTTATTTAAAGGTACGCTGTATCAATGTAAATAGTTTCAATTGAAGAAAGTTTATTTTCCTTCCATCTCCGCAGCAGAGGCTTCTACAACTTCTTTTAGTTTTTCTTTAAAGGCGATAAGGTTAGCAACAAGGTACTCATCTGCCGTAGATAAGATCTGCGCGGCCAGGATGCCGGCGTTTTTAGCAGCGTTTAAAGCTACGGTTGCCACCGGGATACCGTTTGGCATTTGCAGGATACTTAAGATAGAATCCCAGCCATCGATAGAGTTACTTGATTTTACCGGCACCCCAATAACCGGCAGGTGTGTTAACGACGCTACCATGCCCGGCAAATGTGCTGCGCCACCCGCACCGGCAATAATTACCTTAATGCCACGGTCTGCAGCGGCACGGGCGTAACTAAACATCCTATCCGGCGTGCGGTGTGCAGATACAACGGTTATTTCGTACGCAACACCCAGTTCTTTTAAAACATCGGCAGCATCCTGCATAACGTGTAGATCGGACTTGCTGCCCATAATGATGGCGATTTTTATCTGGCTCATATTTGTATTATTTCAAATCGTCATTGCGAGGTACGAAGCAATCTCTTTAGCCTCACCCTGCCCTCTCCAAAGGAGAGGGTTCTGATGCGCTTTTTAAAAGTCCTCTCCTTTGGAGAGGATTTAGGTGAGGCCTCTTCCTCGCAATGACGCGCGGGTTTCTAACTAATTACTACGCTATAACTTTCAGCGTTTGCTGTACATATCTTGCTTTCTCTATTGCTTTCTCTCTATCACTATCAATTATAGTAACATGCCCCATTTTGCGGAAAGGTTTTGTTAAGGCTTTACCATATAGATGCACATATACCCCTGCACATTTTAAGATCTTTTCTATTCCCTGATAAACGGCAGGGCCTTCGTATCCGGCTTCGCCTAAAATGTTTACCATTATGGCGTTGCTGAGGCAGGCTGTATCTCCCAGTGGCTGGTCGAAGATGGCACGCAGATGCTGCTCAAATTGCGATACTACGTTACCCTCAATACTTTGATGGCCGCTGTTATGCGGGCGCGGGGCAAGCTCGTTCACCAATATCTTACCGTCTTTGGTCAGGAACATTTCTACTGCCAGGATACCTACAATATTTAATGTTTCGGCTATACGTTTGGCGATGTTCTCGGCTTCCATCTGCACCTCGAAGGGCAGGGTAGAAGGCGAGATCAAAAACTCGACAAGGTTGGCTTCGGGGTTAAACTCCATTTCTACCAGCGGGAAGGTTTTTACTTCGCCGCTTTCGTTGCGGGCTACTATTACGCCTATCTCTTTTTCAAAATCGACAAGTCGCTCGATAAGGCTTGGCTCGGTAAAGGCATTGGCTAACGAGCTTTCGTCGTTAACGCGGTAAACACCTTTGCCATCGTAACCATCGCGGCGTAATTTCTGAATATATGGGAAGGGGATATGGCTTGCCCTTAATTGCTCTGGCGATGAGATCACCTGGAACTCGGCCGTTGGGATGTCGTTCTCTTTAAAGAACTGCTTTTGCAAGCCTTTATCCTGTATCAATCTAATAATGCGCGACTGCGGGTAAACTACAACGCCTTCTTTTTCCAGTTGCTCCAGCGCGTCAACATTTACTTTTTCTATCTCGATGGTAAGCAAGTCAACCTTTTTGCCAAAGTTGTAAACAGTTTCGTAATCGCTAAGCGAACCCACAACAAACTCGTTGCAAAGCCGGCGGCAGGGCGCCTCGCGGTCGGGGTCAAGTACCTTTACGGTAACGTTATAATTTATTGCCTGCTGTATTAGCATGCGCCCAAGCTGGCCGCCGCCTAATATCCCTAATCGTAAGTCGCCGTAAAATGCTTTCATGTATAGGCTGCAAATTTACCTAAATCTTTTAAATAGCGGTCTAAGAATTATTTCTTAGATATATGCTGTAAAAAAAATCCTGTCAAAAGCACATTTTATCGTCACAATTCCACCACAATAACTGTTAAAACCTTTACAGATAGGCTTAAAAAGCCTACCTTTGCAGCGTTTTTACACACCACATAATATCATCAATGAAAACCAAAATAGCAGTAGCAAAAGGTGACGGTATAGGCCCCGAAATTATGGCCGCCGTTCTCCGCATATTTGAAGCCGCAAACGTACAGCTCGACTACGAGTACGTAGAAATGGGCAAGTCTTACTTTGATGCAGGCCACTCCACCGGGATGACCGCACAGGCAAAAGAAACCATTGAGCGTTTAGGCCTGCTTTTTAAAGGCCCAATGGAAACCCCTAAAGGTAAAGGCGTAAAAAGCATTAACGTTACCGCCCGCAAAGTGTGGAACACTTATGCTAACCAACGCGATTTCCGTTCATTAAATGGTGTTGATACCGTGTTTTCTAAAGCAGGGATCCCGATCAACTTAACTATCGTTCGCGAAAATATTGAAGATACTTACGGAGGCATTGAGCACTTGCTGACTAATGACGTTGCCGTTGGCCGCCGTATCATTACCCGCCCGGGTTCTGCCCAGGTTATCCGTTACGCTTTTGAAATGGCCCGCCGTAAAGGTTACACCAAACTGGCTTGCGGCCACAAGGCTAACATTATGAAACTTACGGACGGTTTGTTCCTGGAGACTTTCTACGAAATAGCCCGCGAGTACCCTGACATCGAATCATCTGATATTATTGTGGATGACCTTTGTATGAAACTGGTTTCGCGCCCCGAGATCTTCCAGGCTATTGTGTTAACCAATTTACAAGGCGATATCGTATCCGACCTGTGTGCCGGTTTAGTTGGTGGGCTTGGTTTTGCGCCATCTGCAAACATTGGCGATAACATTTCCATTTTTGAAGCTGTACATGGTACCGCACCGGATATTGCCGGCCGTGGTATTGCTAACCCAACCGCGTTATTGCTATCGGGTATTTTGATGCTGCGTTACTTAGGTTTTACCACCGCTGCCGCTGATATAGAAAACTCGTTATTATACACGCTTGAACAAGGCGTACACACCGGTGACTTTGGTGATAAAGTAACCGAAGCTGCCAACACCAAAACTTTTGCTGACGCGGTAATTGCTAACCTTGGCCACATCCCGGCGAAAGGCGCGGTTATTGGCCAGCCGGATATGGAAGTGAAAGCAAACCACGATCATCCCCTAAAAAATAAACTGACCGTTACCAAAGCTGCCACTACCGAAGAAATGGTTGGTGTGGATGTTTTTGTGGAATCGAGCAAACAGCCAAACGAATTGGCTGAGTTGGCAAAACGCAAAGAAACCGATAATTTCCAATTGGTGATGATCTCTAACCGTGGTACACAGGTATGGCCTACAGGTTCTATCTTTACCGAGTTGGTGAACGAATACCGCATCCGTTTCGAAAAGAAAGACGGTACTGAGATCACCCAAAAAGAAATCCTGCTTATCGCTGCCGACCTGTCTGATGATTTTAAAGTGTGCTCGGTAGAGTTCCTGATGAAGTTTGACGGTAAGATAGGTTACACACTTGCGCAGGGGCAGTAAACTTTAAGTCAAAATTCAAAATTCAAAAGCCGTTCACGTTTGTGGGCGGCTTTTTGAATTTTAAAATGTCATTTCGAACGAGCGATAGCGAGGAGAAATGACATGGTGGTTAAATGTTAGTCGCTGTCAACCGTTCGTCGGCCAACCTCGTCATCAGCTTCGTTGTTTATTTTTTTGACGTATATCTCATCCACCAAAATAATAATGATGGATAGCAACGGCACTGCCAGTATAATACCTAACACGCCCGACAATACCCCCATAAGCACCTGGCTAATGATGGTTAGGGCAGGCGGGATATTAATCATCTTTTTTTGGATAAGCGGTGTTACAATATTGCTTACAATGGTTTGCGATACAATGTAAAGCAACGCTACAATAATGGCGGTATTAAGGTCCTTAGTTAATGCGAGCAATACGCCGGGTATCATTGCCGCCAGCGAGCCAAAGTTTGGTATTAGCTTTAATAACCCTGTTAGTAATGCAAGCACAAGGGCTACCGGTATGCCAATGATAGAGAGGCCGGTACCTATCATGATAAAAATCAGCACCATAGAAAGCATCATGCCCTTAAGCCATCCTTTTAAAGCTTGGCTGGTACGGTCAATAACCTTCTTGGCCATCGGTTTATTTTGCTCGGGGAATAGCTTGATGATACCATCTTTGTATATCGACGGATGGGTGGAAAAGAAGATCCCCAGGAAGATGATGATATAAATATTGCCTAATACACCAAAGCTGGTATTAAAAAAGCTTTGCGCGGTGGCAAAAACTTTGTCGGTATTATCGCTGCCAAAGTATTGCAATATTTTGGCGCCTATTGGGCCTTGGCCAAGCTTCGCCTTAAGGTTGTTGATGGTTTCTGGCAGGCTTTCGCTCAAAGTAGCTATCTGGCCTTGTATGGTGGTGCCCATTATCCAAAGTAACCCGCCCAATATCAGGAACGTACCTGCTACCGATATGGTCATAGATACTTTGCGGCTCCATTTGGTTTTGCGTTCTATCAGGTCGCCCAGGCCATGAAAGTATACCGATATTAGCGACCCCGCCAATATCATTAATAACACGTTAAAGGCTACGCGGGCTATTAGTATGGATACTACCAGCAGGGCTACAATGGCAACGGTATGCCATACTTTTTCAATATAGGTAAGTTCTTTACCGGAAGCTTTTTCAGGGTTTGGCTTTCTATCGGGCATTATGTGTATTTGGTTTGTCCTCCTAAGGACACATAACACTCCTAAAAGTTTTAACGAATGTAAAAGGAGGATTTTTTTACTGGTGCGATGCCTTAATCTTATCAAAGTAAACGATCAGTTTTTCGATGTTATTGATGCCAAAATGGTTGCCTTTTATCTGCGCTACAACCTCAGGTTCGTCACCCATAACCTCGCTCATAATATCGACAAAGTTGTCGTTAGTGAGGTGTTGCATAGTGGCCGTGTTTTCGCCGTAGTAATAATATAATTTACCATTATTGCCACCACCACCGTTACCACCTATACTGATGCCTAAGCCACCACCGTATGATGTACCGTAAGTGCCGGTACCAAAGCCAACAGCAGGCGCAACCTGCACTTTTTTGCCGCCGCCGCCACTGCCCGCGCCACGGGTTGCATAAATTTTAATGGGCTCGTCAACAGCTACGCGTACAAAATCAAACTCTCTTTTAGCCCAGGTTTCGTTACCGGGGGCGTGGGCTACCACAAAGCTATCCCTGCCTGCCACAAAAGATTGCAGGTCCCTGGCGCTTAAATAGTATGGTGTAGAATGTTCCTCATCTTTAAATTCAATAAAACCTTCATCGGCGAAAGGCCCGCGGCCGCCCGGGTTGGGGTGGATATAGCCGTTAATTTTTACACCCTTAACATCAACAAAATTGCCGGGGAGCCACTTTTGCGCGCTGGCTTTTTGGCCGGATAGTAATATAAACAGCGCCATAAACGCTGCCGAAAATAAATGCTTTTTATGCTTAGTTGTCATATGATTTTTTTGGCATCTGGCCGGTTAGGTAATAGGTCACCAGGTTGTCCATATCACCATAACGAAAAGTTTTGTCTTTAATTTTAGCAACCACTTCAGGTTTATCGGCCATCAGGTCGCTCATCACTTCAATAAATTGTTTCTTCTCTAACTTTATTACATTATCGGGCGTTTTACCATAGTAATAAGTGGTTTTTACGCCGCCGCCTATAGAGGTACCCACACCTACGCCCATCCCGAAGCCACCGCTAAAACCACCGGAGTTGATCATTAGCGGGATGCCATTCTTCATTACTTTATTGGTGTATAATTTGGTTGGATTATCCAGCATCACGGTCATAAACGGACTGTTCTTGAACAGCACGTTATGCGATACCACAATGCTGTCATCACCCATAATAAACGCGTTTACTTTGTAATATGGAACGGGCAAAGCCTCGGCCATTTCATCGCGGCGGTAAAGCACCATGTCGCCATCTTCATACTCTCCTTTTCGGGGTGGCATCCAGGAGATAAGGCCGTTGAATACCTCGCCGTTGGTATGGTAAAGCCTCCCCTCAAACCATTTGCGGTTAGTACTTTGCGCATCGGCAGTGAACGAACCTGCAAGGAGGATAAGTATGAAAAGTGTTTTGCGCATTTTCTAATTATTATTACGATGCATCGATGCCGGGTAATTATCCGTCCGATAAAAGTACATCAGCTCGTTTATCTTGCCTAACTTAAATGTTTTATCCTGCACCCTTTTTACCACATACGGCTTGCTGGCAAGTACCTTACTCATTATCTCAATAAAATTCTTTTTATCAAGGCGAGTGGTATTGTCAGGGTCACTGCCATAGTAGTATTTAGTATCATTGTTAGAAAAACCCGGCGTGAAAAACATGTTACCGCCTGCGCCCGGCATCATACCGCCACCACTGTTTGATATCATGGTAAAGGCGTATATTTTAACGTCGTTATTTAATAAAACTTGTAAGAAGGGGGCTTTTAAAAAATCTTTATTTGTGGCTACGGTAAAGCTATCCATCTGGGTGGTATCCCTCTTCATCCCGAATGATCTTATTTCGGTGTTTTTAAGTTTTACCTGTTCGGCTTTTTTATCAGTTTTATAATAGATATGGTCGCCCTTGTTGCCAAATATTGATTTTGCCGGCGGCGACCACGAGATAAGCCCGGTGTGTTTTACACCAACAGAATCATAATAAAAACCTTCGTCATAGTGCTTACCAAACAATTGCGCTTTAGTAGAGAATGTAATACTTAAAATACAAAGGAGTAAGAAGATTTTCTTCATAAAATGGTTTAGATTTGAAACCAAATATAAAAATTTTTTGACATGATAACAGTTGATCTGCGCAGCGATACCGTAACAAAACCAACACCGGGGATGCTTGAGGCCATGTGGGGCGCCAAAGTAGGCGATGATGTTTTTGGCGAGGACGAAACCGTGAACGCGCTGGAGCAAAAAGCAGCAGCAATGTTTGGGATGGAAGCCGCCATCTTCTGCCCGTCTGGCACCATGACCAACCAAATAGCCATTAAATGTTTTACCCAGCCGCTGGATGAATTGATTGCCGACCAAACCGCGCATGTTTACCGTTACGAGGGTGGGGGGATTGCATTTAATTCGGGTGTATCAACAAGATTGCTAAATGGTTATCGCGGCATACTAACCGCCGAAATGATTGCCCGGGAGATAAATGACGAGAATATCCATTACCCGCATACCAGCCTGGTGGTGTTGGAAAACACCGTAAACAAAGGTGGTGGTAGTTGCTATACGCTGGATCATATAAAACCTATTGCCGAACTGTGCAAGCAGCGCGGCCTTAAACTGCATTTGGATGGTGCCCGCATCTTTAATGCCCTTGCCCATACCGGCGATAAGGCGGTTGATTATGGCACTTATTTCGATGGGATTTCCGTATGTCTTTCAAAAGGATTAGGCGCACCTGTAGGCTCGGTTTTACTGGCCGATAAAGCGACCATTAAATACGCCCGCCGTATCCGTAAAGTTTTAGGCGGAGGCATGCGCCAGGCGGGTTTCCTTGCCGCAGCAGGCATTTATGCTTTAGACCACCATGTAGAGCGTTTAAAGATAGATCACGCCCACGCCCTCATCTTAGGCGAAGATCTGGTTAAGTGCCCCTGGGTAACTAATGTAGTCCCTGTAGAAACCAACATCGTTTTGTTTGATACCACCGAACCTGCCGCAGCTATATTGGCCAAACTTGCTGAAAAAGGCATCAAAGCAAGTAGCACCGATACCTACCGCATCCGTTTTGTAACCCATTTGGATGTGCATGCCGAGCAGGTGGAGTATGTAGTGGATGTGGTGAAAGGGCTGTAGCCCCACCCAACCCTCCCCGAAAGATAGGGCAGCCCCACCCAAACCCTCCCCGGTAGGGAGGGCTTAAAGAACAAAAAGTCTCCCCTTCCGGAGGAGATTTAGGGGGGCTTTTAAAACTTATCCCTCAATATCATGTTGTATTCTACACATGAACCGCCTCGTAAAAAAACTCGAAAAAATTGGCCGCGACCCCAAAATAACTGCTAAAGCGGTAGGCCTGCGCTATGTTGCAGATTCTACCCCCGGCTATACCCGCAAAAAAAGCGGCAAGGGGTGGACGTACCTGGATGCCGATGGCAAAACCGTTAAAGATAAAGAGCTTGAAGAGCGGTTCAACAAACTGGTGATCCCGCCGGCGTATACCAACGTATGGATCTCACCTTATGATAACGGGCATCTGCAGTTTACAGGCGCAGATGCCGCCGGGCGCAAGCAATATCGTTATCACACCTATTGGAACAAGATCCGTAACCAATCGAAATATCATCGCCTGCAAACTTTTGCGGCGCATTTGCCTGCCATCCGTAACCAGGTGGATAAAGACCTTGCCCGCCAAAAACTCGACCACGAAAAAGTGGTTGCCCTGGTGGTGCGCTTAATGGAACTCACCAGCATCCGCGTAGGGAACGAATCATACAAAAAGCTTTACGGCTCTTTCGGTTTAACCACGCTGATGGATAAGCACGTGAAGATTGAAGGCAGCATGCTAAATTTTGAGTTTAAAGGCAAAAAGGGGGTAATGCACAAAATTTCCCTGCAAAGTAAAAAGCTTGCCAGGTTAGTTAAGCAATGCCGCGACATCCCCGGGAAAGAACTGTTCCAATATTATAACGACGACAACACCCGATGTACCATAGGCTCGGGCGATATCAATACCTACCTTAAAGAGATTACCGGCGAGGATTTTACCGCCAAAGATTTCCGTACCTGGGCAGGTAGTGTAAGTGCCTTGTATGCCTTTAAGGAAGCCGGCGAGTTTGATACTATATCCGAATGTAAAAAGAAGATCGTAAGCGTATTGGATGAGGTTGCCATTAACCTGGGCAACACCCGCACTGTTTGTAAAAAATACTACGTGCACCCAACGGTTATCAAAAGTTACGAGGAAGGTACCATCTTTAAATACATCAAAAAACTGGATGAAGATAAAGATGTGAAATCTGCAGAATTGAATATTGCCGAAAAAGCGTTGCTGGATATTTTAGAGCATGAAAAGCTGGCGGAAGCGAGTTAGGATATTCAATAATCCTTTGTCATGCTGAACGTAGTGAAGCATCTAACTCTACACCTGTAAACGATTGCACAGTTCAATAATAGATCCACTCCGTTGGCTAACGGAACAGGATGACAAAAAGTATAACAAAAAAGGTTGACCAGGCTTGCCCCGATCACCCTCGAAATTAGGTTAACAACTTAATTGATCTTATTATTGTTTCCCTTTTTTGGTGTAGATATAAACCACACCATATTTGGCTTTGTCGCCGTATTTCTTAACTGTATCGGCACTGTTGCTGGTGCTCATGCGGTCGATCTCAAATGCTGATAATTTTTTTAGTCCTTTTTCGCTGGCTACTTTACCGTCAATTACGATCAGTTTGTCTGACACTTTATCAAAAGTATTGTTGTGTGCAGCGTATCCCCCTGTAGTAATAAAATTTAGCTGCCATTAGCCGATACGCCCGGGGCAACACTAAATGTTTGATAAACATTTGTTTGAGCGGGAGCGCCCTCGAAATAAATTGCTGTGTCCGAAGTTTTAATATTATTTTTTGTACCATAACCGGTTATTACAACTTCTTTAACATCGTTATCCCGGGTATGCATACGCTTTATTTAAACCTATCATTTTAATAACCAATAGTTTAAGGTTGTATGCCTTTGCCATTGCATAAAATGTGCTAAATTTGGTTGCTAATTAAACGGGTTTAAATTATTAATATGCCCATTACCACCACTGTAATAACCGGGGCTACATCCGGCATCGGTAGAGAAACCGCCATGGCGCTGGCCCGTAAAGACCATGCGCTGTACCTTTTGGTGCGTGATACCGAACGGGGCGAAGCTTTGAAGCATGACATTACATCGGCCACAAAAAATAAAAATATTTATGTGGTGCAATGCGACCTTGCCGACCTGGAGAGCGTGCGCAACGCCGCAGGTATTTTAAAAAGAAGCCTGCTATCTATCAATATATTAATAAATAACGCAGGCGGCATATTTGCCGGGCGCGAGGAAAGTAAAGACGGTTTTGAAATGACCTTCGCGGTAAACCACCTTGGCCATTTTTTATTAGTGCAATGCCTTTTGCCTTTGTTGGAAAAAGGACATGCGCGCATCATCAACGTAAGTTCCGAAGCGCACCGTATGGCCAAACCAAACTTTAACGATCTGCAATGGATAAAACGCCCATACTTCGCCTGGAAGGCTTACGGTACAGCCAAGCTTTTTAATATATACTTTACACGGTCGCTGGCTATAAAATATGGTAAAAAAGGTATTAATGCTTTTGCATTGCACCCGGGTTTGGTTAACACCGGCTTTGGCACCAAACTTAGCGGTTTTAGTAAATTGCTTATGGCGCTGGCGAGGCCGTTCATGATATCGGCCGAGAATGGCGCGCAGACCACCATTTACTTAGCATTAGCAACCCGTATAGATGCTAAAAGTGGCAAGTATTTTAAGAGCCTCCAACCTGCAAATTCATCAGTCGCGGCAACCAATGAGTTAGGGCGCGACAGGCTTTGGGACTTGAGTATGGAACTGATTGAACCCTTCTTAAATTAATTGTGTAATATTTTTGTGGCATATTGTAGGGGTGGATTAATTGCTTTAAATTAGAAATTGAAACATACGCTTACACAATTATGACAATCAACAAAAAATTACTTGCGACTATAGGCCTTTTAGCTGCCGTTGTATTTATGGCAATGGTACCCGCGGTTAAAAAACCGGCCGAAGAAAAATTTAAAAACTTAAAGGTTTTACCCAAAGACATCACCGGCGCGGAAATAGACAAAGTGATGGAAGAGTGGGAGCACGCCTTAGGCGCACGCTGTAGCTTTTGCCACGTACGTAACGAGGATACCAAAAAAATGGACTTTGCCGCTGATGGCAAACCGGAGAAAGACATGGCCCGCGAAATGTATAAAATGACGCAGGGCATCAACAAAAAATATTTCCATGCGGAGAAAGACAGCACAGGTGTAATTATGGAAAGCAGTGTTAATTGCTACAGCTGCCACCGTGGTGTATCGCACCCCGAAGTTGTTAGGGCATCAGACTTACCACGCCAGCCAAGCCCTGCACCGGCACCTGGCCAACCGGGATGGGCGCCAGGCGCATCGCCAGCACCAGGTACAGCTCCGGGCACACCGCCTCCGCCGCCACCAGCACCACCTGTTGAAAAGAAACAATAGTTTTTTAACCACAGAGAGCACAAAGATTTTCACAAAGGCCACAGAGATTATTCTTTGTGGCCTTTGTGCTTTTAAACTCTTTAACACGTCATTGCGATAGTGTGGCAATCTTCGATAGATTAGCAGTTCCCCTCAAGAGAGGGGTTGGGGGTGTTAAGCAGGGTCTGTGGTTTTACGTTCTTGCTGTGCTTTAATTAACGCGAGCCCGCTCATTGCCGCGGAGGCTACTTGTTTTTCGCTGCTGTTTATTTTTGTTTTGGCGCTCAAGAGGGTTTCGCCGTCTCCTCTTGATACAAAAGGAAGCAAATACCGAGCGATAGTGAGCTCATGAACACCTATAAAAACAAACAACAGGTGAATAAATCAAGACAAAAAAAATCATTCCCCGCACGAGCCTTTACCCATCGGCCCCGGTTTTTTGTCGGCCCACCGCTCCTCTATACCTATCTTAACCAATTCTAAAAATTCTTTAATTCTATAAATTAGGGTTCAGCCAAATTGCAGATGCATGGTACATATTAGATGCTTCAAACGTTCAGCATGGCAAGGGAAAAGAAAATCATTTCAATTCTAAAATCCTGTCAATCCCGGTTCAGAAAATTGCGTTAAGGATAGAAGCGGATACCAGCCTTGCGGCTAAGGCCCGTGCAGTATGAGCGTATAGCCTGCCCGTAGGGAACGCCCAAAACGCCTTTCGTATAACCTACCTCTTACCCCATTCAAGAGGGAAAAGATGCGCTTTGCAGTTCTTTTGTGTCCGCTGTGATTTCTCTCCGTGCCCTCTGTGGTTAAATCTACACCTAAAAATTCTGCGCTATCACAAACCCGCTTGCCCATGCCCATTGAAAGTTATAACCACCCAGCCAGCCGGTAACATCCACACATTCGCCGCCGAAGAAAAGGCCCGGTACTTTTTTGCTTTCGAGGGTTTTGGATGATAGTTCGTTCGTATCTACGCCGCCGGTCATTACCTCGGCTTTGTCGTAACCTTTGGTGCCGGCTGGTTTTACTTTAAACTCGTGCAGCAGTATGCTGATGTCTTCAAGCTCAGTTTTGGTGAGGGATGCCAGGTTTTTATCCG
This sequence comes from Mucilaginibacter sp. 5C4, assembly GCF_034345625.1. Classification (NCBI taxonomy): domain Bacteria; kingdom Pseudomonadati; phylum Bacteroidota; class Sphingobacteriia; order Sphingobacteriales; family Sphingobacteriaceae; genus Mucilaginibacter; species Mucilaginibacter sp. 5C4. The sequence continues at coordinate 2,053,309 of NZ_CP133775.1, forward strand.
CGGGTATATAATCTACCAATGCCTCGGCAAATTTGCGGGTGAACAGGTTGGATAGGTAGGCCAGCAGCATTTTTTTGCCGTTTTGCTCGCGTTCCTGTAGTATCAGCTCGATAATATTTTTGCCGGGCAGCAGGTCGATGTAAATATGCTCTCCGGGTTTCCAGTAGGAAGAGATCTGCAAAATTGCAGGGCCACTTAAGCCCCAATGCGTAAACAGGATGTTTTCTTCAAAACTTGCCCTGTCATTCCACACACGGCAAAATATACTGTTGCCCGATAGCTGCTCGTACCATGGTTGATCTTTACCGGTGATGGTAAGCGGCACCAGGGCAGGGGAGGTTTCGGTAATGGCCATCTCAAATTTGCGGGCCACACGCAGGCCAAAATCGGTAGCGCCCATTTTTTGAATAGGCAGGCCGCCACTGGCGATAACCACTTTCGGGGCAAACAGAATCTGCTGTTTATCGTTCCGCAGGATGGTGACATTAAATCCATCTTCGGTTTGTTCAACAGCAGTAACCTCGGTATCGCACCAAATCTCCTGGCCAAGGTCGTTACACAGGTTTGTAAAAACATTCACTACATCTTTTGCTTTGTCGCTCACCGGGAAAAGCTGCCCAAGTGTTTTTTCTTTCCCTTCAATGCCATAGGTTTCAAAAAAGGTTACGGTATCATCAACCGTCCATTGCGCCAAGGCCGAGCGGCTGAAATGCTCGTTCTGAGATATAAATTGTTTATGCGTGGCGTAAAGGTTAGTGTAATTGCACCTGCCGCCGCCGCTGATCAGGATCTTGGCACCTACTTTATCGTTCTTTTCTAATACCAAAGTTTGCTTGCCTAAAAAGCCGGCCTGTACCGCGCACATAAGCCCGCAGGCGCCGCCGCCAATAATTATAGCGTCAAAAGTTGATTGTTTTGTTAAATTTGCTGTCATGGATGATGTTGCGCAAATATCAGAATTTGGAAAGATACTTATCTTTTTAATTACGGGTATCGTGTTTATTGGAGGATTGTTTTTTGTGAACCGCCTTTTAGCACCCCGTAACCCTAATTATGAAAAGCTAACCACGTACGAATGTGGCGAAGAACCAACCGGCAATGCCTGGTTGCCTTTCAACTCGCGCTTTTATGTTATCGCGCTGGTTTTCTTGCTGTTTGATGTGGAGATGGTGTTCGTTTTCCCTTGGGCTACGGTATTTGGCAACCGCGAAATTATAGCAACTGATTCCCGCTGGGGATGGTTCTCACTGATAGAAATGTTCATCTTTTTAGGGATACTGATATTAGGCTTAGCTTACGTTTGGGTAAAAGGCGACCTCGATTGGATAAAACCAAAAGTTACCCTGCCGCAAACAGATGCCCGCATCCCCCAAAACTTATACGATGACCTGAACGCCCAGCAAGGCAATTTTAAAGTAAAAGAGTTTAGCCTGGAGATAGCGCAACCGGCTATTGCAACTGCTATAGCCACTACAACTTCTGCCGCTGAACCAAGGAAGCCAATGTTTAAACCATCATTTAAAAAACCAGCTAATGACGCCTGATTTGACCAACGAAGCCGGTGGCATTGTGATCACCAAAATGGATGACCTGCTTAATTGGGCAAGGCTGTCATCATTATGGCCGTTAAGTTTTGGGATTGCCTGCTGCGCGATAGAAATGATGGGGGCGTTGGCTTCTACGTACGATCTGGACCGTTTTGGGGTCTTCCCAAGGCCGTCTGCACGTCAATCAGATGTGATTATCATAGCCGGTACGGTTACCTTTAAAATGGCCGAGCGCATCAAGCGCCTTTACGAGCAAATGCCCGATCCTAAATATGTGATCTCCATGGGCTCATGCTCCAACTGTGGCGGCCCGTACTGGCAGCATGGCTACCACGTGGTAAAAGGCGTTGACAGGGTTATACCGGTTGATGTATACGTACAAGGCTGCCCGCCAAGGCCGGAGGCGCTTATCGGCGCTATTTTGGAACTGCAAAAAAAGATTGAAAAAGAGCATATAGTGGCAGGGGAGCAGCCGGCTTAAACCACCATTGTTATTTTGAGGGAAGCGCAGCGACGAGAAATCTTGTTATTATGACAAGTCTTCGATTTTTCATCTAATAAGATTTATCTGCGATGAGCTCCCTAAGGTCGGTTCTCCTTGTACCTCGTTCGAAACAATTCTCTTTTATTACTCGTTTCCAGTTTTTCCGCCCTTGTTGGTGTTGTCAGCAACAACCCGCTATGCTTGTAACAACTGCTTTAAACTTTTAAATGAATAATATGGTGGCACTACATTGTCAGTAATCTAAAATGTAAATCGCTGATTATTAATTAATTGCAAATAATCGTGTATGTTCACAAACGTGAACGTGAACATTTGGGCTGTTTTGAGCTCTTCGAAATGGCATTTCTTTTTTACAGTTAATCCGTTACATTTGTTTTCTATGCAAAAAATATTGGTAGCTAACCGGGGCGAGATCGCTTTACGTGTAATGCGTTCGGCCCGCGAAATGGGTATAAAAACAGTAGCCGTTTATTCTGAAGCCGACCGTAACGCCCTGCATGTGCGTTACGCCGACGAAGCCGTTTTTATCGGTGCAGCACCATCCAATCAATCGTACCTTGTTGGCGATAAAATCATTGCCGCCTGTAAACAAACAGGTGCCCAAGGCATCCATCCCGGTTATGGGTTCTTAAGTGAAAACGCCAATTTTGCAAGGCAGGTACGCGAGGCTGGGCTTATACTAATAGGCCCATCGCCTGAAGCCATGGAAGTGATGGGTAACAAGCTATCTGCCAAAGCCGCAGCCTTAAAATACAATATCCCCATGGTGCCCGGCACTGAGGAAGCCATAACCGATGTGCCCGAAGCCAAGCTCCGCGCCGTGGAGGTTGGTTTCCCCATCCTGATCAAAGCTGCTGCCGGTGGTGGTGGCAAAGGCATGCGCATAGTAGACACCCCCGAAGATTTTGAAGAACAAATGGGCCTTGCCGTTTCCGAAGCTATTTCGGCCTTTGGCGATGGCGCTGTATTTATAGAACGTTATGTTTCATCGCCAAGGCACATCGAGATCCAGGTTTTGGGCGATACGCATGGCAATATTGTGCACCTTTTCGAGCGGGATTGCTCGGTACAGCGCCGCCATCAGAAGGTGGTAGAAGAAGCGCCATCGTTTATATTGACGCCCGAGATTCGCGCAGCGATGGGGAAATGCGCGGTTGATGTGGCAAGAAGCGTGAATTACACCGGCGCAGGTACCGTGGAGTTTATTATGGACGAGAAACTGGACTTCTTTTTTCTGGAGATGAACACCCGCCTGCAGGTGGAGCACCCCGTTACCGAACTGATCACCGGCATCGACCTGGTGAAAGAACAGATCCGTATTGCCCGCGGCGAAGCCATCAGCTTTAAGCAAGACGACCTGAAGATCCAGGGTCACGCCATGGAACTGCGCGTATATGCCGAAGACCCCGCCAATAATTTCCTGCCGGATATAGGCACACTGCAAACCTATGTTACCCCTAAAGGCCCCGGCGTGAGGGTTGATGACGGCTTTGAGCAAGGCATGGAGATCCCGATCTATTACGACCCGATGATTGCCAAGCTGATCACCTACGGTAAGGACCGTACAGAGGCTATAGAACGTATGATAAGGGCTATTGACGAGTATATTATCACCGGCATCACCACAACCTTACCGTTTGGCAAGTTTGTAATGCAGCACGATGCTTTCACCTCGGGCAACTTTGATACCCACTTCGTCAAAAAATATTTCACCCCCGAGTCGCTGGAAACAGGCAACGAAACGGAAGCGCTTATCGCTGCCTTGGTAATGGAGAAGTTACTGGCCGGAAAGAAAATGGCGGTTGCAGAAACCATTGGTGCTGAAGAGAGTAATTGGGTTAGGAATAGACGCCCCCTCTAAATCTCTCCCGGTAGGGAAGACTTTTTTGTTAATCTGCTAAATCCCGGTAATTCCTTCCAACTCCTCAATCAACCACACTTGCCCGGGGATGATCTTTACTTTCGCTTCATCAATAGTAAACCAACCTGCCCTGTCAATTTCTGGGAAACTGGCGCGTTTGCCGGATTTTGGCGGCCATTCTATTTCGAAGGTATTACTGGCAATATTGGCATGGTCGATGTCGCCTTCTACGGCCCAGGCATGTACTACTTTACCGCTTTTTTGTTTAGCGGGTTGTAGCTTTATAAAATTACCGGTGATCGGTTTGCCAACTTCTTCCTTAAATTCGCGTTGAGCGGCGGTAAGCAGGTCTTCATCATCAAGAAATTCGCCTTTGGGGATAGACCAGGCGCCATCATCTTTTTTGCGAAAGTATGGCCCGCCCGGATGCGCCAGGAAAATCTGTAATAATCCGTTTGTTAACTTATATAATAAGATCCCCGCGCTTTGCTTTGGCATAAAATAGTTTTAATGGCAAATTAGCAAAACACAAAGTATTATGGTTAGTTTTATGCTAATACATTCCCTGTAAGTAAACCTTTTTTGATATGGAAGATACCCGCTGGACGAAATTTAAGCTTTGTGGCGACTATAATATGGATCTGCACAGCCTTTATCTGGCCTGGAGCACGCCCGCCGGGCTGGAAAAATGGTTTTTGCGCAAGGCGGATTTTTTTACGGTTCCGCAGCGACTGCGTGGTAATAATGAGCAAATTTTAAAGGAGGATACCTATACCTGGTACTGGCATGGCTACCATAACGATGTAATGCAACAGGGTAGTGTGCTGGAAGCCAACGGGCAAGATCAGATCAAATTTACCTTTGCCGGTGACAGTATAGTTACCGTAAACTTTAGCACCCGGAATGGCCTGACAATTATCGAACTGGAACAAACCAACATCCCGCAGGAAAGCGACCCCGAAAAAAACCTGATGATACAATGCCAGGTAGGGTGGACCTTTTACCTCGCCAATCTAAAATCGGTTATGGAGAGTGGAAAGGACCTGCGCAACAAACGGGTTGATTTGTATAGTTGTTTTAAGTAATGCGCAACTTTTTATTTTTAGAAATATTTTTTAACCTAAAACGGGTATGCTGATTTTTAAATCGCCTTATGAGCGAAAGTGAAAATAAAGTTGCATTAATATTGAAGTGCTTTAGTTATAACTAAGTACCATTATCACAACGTATTATGACCACCTCAAAGGGTACTAATGCAGGCAAAGATTTCAGCTTTACAGGTAATATCGAGTTTTTGGGTAGCCACAAAGCAAAACTATCTTTCAACGGGCAAGTATTTGATATAACTATACAATAATATAACCATAAGCATTTAAAAGCGGCTAAACCAAAAGGTTATCCGCTTTTTTTATGATGTTGGGATAACATACGGCACACCTAAAATTCTGTATTTTTACAGCACTATGTTTACAGGAATTATAGAAACTTTAGGTAAAGTAACCGATCTGCGCCACGATCAGGGCAACCTGCATATCACCGTACAATCGGGTATTGTTAATGAGTTAAAGATCGATCAATCGGTTGCACATAACGGCGTTTGTTTAACTGTGGTAGGATTGACTGATGATACCCACACCGTTACCGCTATTGAAGAGACCCTGAACAAAACCAGCATAGGCCACCTAAAAGTTGGCGAACCTGTAAACCTGGAGCGCTGCATGCAAATGAATGCCCGTTTGGATGGGCATATTGTACAGGGCCATGTAGACCAAACCGCCACTTGCACCAAATTTACCGAGCTCGACGGCAGTTGGGAATACACTTTTGAGTATGATTCATCGGCAGGTAATGTAACGGTAGAGAAAGGCTCTATATGCGTAAACGGCATTAGCCTAACCGTGGTAAATTCGGGCCCTAACTACTTTTCGGTAGCCATTATACCATACACTTACGAGCATACCAACCTGCACAACGTAAGCGAAGGCTCGGTTGTGAATCTGGAGTTTGATATTATTGGAAAATACGTGGCAAGGTTGATGAATAGGTAAAGCGAAATGTCAGCCTGAGCTTGTCGAAGACTTATATAAGCGACGAATGGTTCGACAGGCTCATCATGACAAGCCTATTTACTCAAAACCGCCACCCTGCTTTTCGAATAATCAATAAAACCTTTTTGTTTATCTACCGGAGGTTTACTGGCAAGATATTTCTTATAGTATTTAAAGGCGCTTTTTTTATCCTTTAAATTCGTATCATAAACGTTTGCCAGCGAGTAGTAGATCATAGGTGTTTCATCAAATTCCAAACTCTTTTGATAAGCTGTTATGGCTTTTTTAAACTTGTGCAGTTTCTCGTTACTATCCGCCACCTCGCCGTAATATGCACCGATGTTTGGGGAGAGGCCTTCGGTAATGGCTTTTTGCAGGTAAAATATCGCCATGTTTTGATCTTTAACGGCCTTGTAGCCTAAGCCAGTATAATAATAACTGGTTTCGTTGCGGGCTATCTCATCCATACTTACAAAGGTAGAGATGCTGCAATCATAATTTGGGGTGTTGTAATAAGCTACACCAAGCTTGGTAAGCACCTGTCCCGACCCACTACCATAATTTACCAGTTTAAGACAGGTGCCCACAGTTTTCGGCCATTTCTTTTGAGCGTATTGCAGCTTCATGAGGCTGTTGAGTAGGACGATATTCTCCGGGTCGGCGGTTATGGCGGCGTTTAGTACTTTTTCGGCCTGCGCGGTAAATTTCATACTGATGTACACCTCGCTCAGGTCAGATGCCACATCCGGTTCGGCAGGATTTAATTTATTGGCCTTTTGCAGATAAACGATGTAGGAGGTAAGGTCGTTTTTATCGTGGCTGATGGTAGCCAATTGCTTATACACCATAAAGTTTGTAGTATCGCGCGTTAAGATGCGCTTGTAATAAACTTCGGCCTTGGCATTGTTACCGCGGCGCAAGTTTAAACTCCCCAGGCTATACAATACCGGCGTATTGGTAGAATCTATATTATAGATGCGTTGGTAGTACCCCTCTGCATCGGCCAAACGCCCTGCCATGTTTAATGTATAGGCCAGTTGCCCCAGCGCTTTTGTACTATTTATTGGTTCGCTGTAGGTTTCTTCAGGTAATCGGCAGCTTCTGCAAAACGCTGATTTTGGTAATAGTCCAACAATAAAGCGTCATCAACTTTAGTTGTTTCCTGCGCGAAACATCCTATAGATAAGATGGAAAGGAGTAATAGGCAATATATGGATTTCATATAACTAAGTTATTAGTTATATGTGGTAAATTCAAATTAAATCTACTTTGGCACTGTTATGGCTATATGTAGTGTATAAAAAATTAAGATACCTATGGATAAGATCAGAAAATTTGAATTGATGGAAAAAATCGTCCATGAATTAGAGGATTTAAAAAACAGTAACCAGGCGTTGATACAGAAGATCGCGAAAATCGAAGTAGACAACATTGACCTTGGCAATAAAAGAATAGAAAAAGACTTGCCAGACATGCACCAGCGTATAGCAGATAATCTTGACACTATCGCCAGCATATTAGAAGATTTTGCAAGCCAGACAGATGAGTACAGCAACAAAAACAATATCACTGCACTAAAAGAGCAGGAAGAAATAAGCAAACTGTAATAGGTTTGGCTAAAATAAAAGAAGCCCGCATTGATGCGGGCTTCTTTGTGTCACAATATTTCTACTGGTACTGTATATAAATAGGAGCGGGCTTCAAACTCAAAACCTCTTTAGGTGTCAACATCCGCTTAGGGGCGTTCTTAATATCATTCTTATAAAATAATTTGAAACCCGTAAACTGTACAGGTTCGCCGGCTGCGTAATATTTGTAGGTTCCTTTCTTAAGTTCGGGCGGCCCCCATCCATCCATATCCATCACAAATTGTACGTTGCTGTTAAGTTTAATATCCCGATAATTGGTAACCATGCGTTTGGTGAAACGATGCACCACAAATATCTTTGGCGGCAGGTTATATTTTTTACAAAGGCTGCTGAGGTAATTGCTCACATAGTTAATGTCCTTAGCATCAAATGTGCCGATACGCTTGCCGGGTACGCTGCCTTCTTTCATAGAAAATTCCGGGTCGATACCGAAGTGTACGTTTGGCATCTTTAGGTATTTTTCTAACATTGGCAGCTCGGTTTCAACCGTACTAAAGCCCACCTGAATGTCTAAGAATACCAAGGCATTGATAGGTTTAGCCATCTCAATAGCTTTATCTATCTGGCTGAACGGCATCCTCTGGTTATGTAAACCATTTCGGCCTGCATCCGCCTGGGCAGTAACGCATATATAATGTAAAGCTGGTTTTACAGGCGTTGTAGGATCAGCAGCTTCCCAACTTTTCACCTCGGCTAATAGCTTAGTACGCATCACCGATGGCTCATATTCGCCAAGTACGCCCATGTTTTTGGAGTACATATTGCCGTAATAAGCCACCACACGATAGAAAGGCAGTATGGCCCCGGCTTTTGGGTAAGGCGCTTTTTTAACAGGCCATTTGCCTGTTTTATCGCCATTAGCTAAACGGATCATTAACGAATCGTAGCGGGCGCTATCAAGGGTGGCCGGTTTTAAGGTGCTGTCCTGTTTAACGGTTTGCGCGGATGCGGAGAAAGTTGATGCGGCAAAGGTGACCAATGCAGCGATGCGTAGAATGTTTTTCAAGTGCTGTTTAGTTAGATTGCACAAATAACGCATTTTATGGTTATGAGTTTGGAATAAATAAAAACTATGTCATTGCGAAACGTAGTGACGTGGCAATCTCAGAGGACAACCGGATATGCTGAGATTGCCACGCTATCGCTCGCAATTATATTGTTTTTTGAAAGCATTACTCTATACTCTTCCCCTTCATTGCGGTAGCAATGGCTACATCCATTACACGTTCGGCAAAGGGGCGGGTAAAGTCGTTTAAGGTGTCAATTTTGGTGTGGATCAGGTCTTTATCGCCGGTGCTTAGGGCTGCTTTAAGGGCTTCTAACTGGGTATGAGTTTCAGTAACTTCATCAGCGTTTAAAAGCTGACCATTCTTTTTAAGGAAATTCTCGACCACGTAAACCATTTGCTCAGCCTCGGTCTTGACTTCTATCAGCATGCGGGCGTTTACATCATCTTTGGCGTGGGTGATGCTGTCCATCAGCATTTGTTCCACCAGGTCGTCGGTAATGCCATAGGCTGGTTTCACTTCTACCTCCTGCTTAACGCCGCTGCGCAATTCAATAGCCTGGATCTTTAGGATCCCATCGGCATTCAGTATAAAGTTGATATCTACCTTAGGGAAACCTCCAGGCATAGCGGGGATGCCTTTTAGCTCAAACTCGGCCAGTTTGCGGTTCTCGCTGATCAGGTCGCGTTCGCCCTGGTACACGGCGATCTTCATGTTCACCTGGCCATCTTTCGATGTGGTATATTGTCGGCCTGCCTTGGTCGGGATTTTGGAGTTACGGGGGATAATGGTATCCATCAAACCACCCATAGTTTCGATACCTAAAGAAAGCGGGGTAACATCAAGCAGTAAAATATCGCTGCGGTTACCGGCTAAAACATCGGCCTGTATGGCGGCACCAAGCGCAACCACCTCATCGGGGTTAATGCCATCATGCACCGGGCGACCGAAAAATTCGGCAACCATCTTTTTAACTAAAGCCGTGCGGGTACTACCGCCAACCATCACCACTTCATCAATATCAGCGGTAGTTAGTTTAGCGTCTTTCAAAGCATTTTGGCAGGCGGTTATGGTTTGCTGCACTTTGGGTAGTATCAGTTCCTCGAACGTATTACGGTCGATAGTGCACCAGATATCACCTATCTTTTCGTTGAAAATACTTTGGTGGGCAAACGCTTTCTTAGCTTCCTCGGCTTTCAGGCGAAGCTCTTGTGTCAACTCGCGGTTATTGGCCAGTTCGGCTTTGTCTATTTTATTTTTCTCTATCCAGTAATCGGCAATGGCGCGGTCAAAATCATCACCCCCCAAAAAAGTATCGCCATTGGTAGAGAGCACTTCGAAGATGCCATTCTGAATTTGCAAGATGGATACATCAAACGTACCACCACCCAAATCATATACCGCAATGGTTTTGGTTTCTTCTGGATCGAGGCCAATGCCATAAGCAAGGCTTGCGGCTGTAGGCTCGTTTACAATACGCAAAACATCCAGCCCGGCAAGTTTACCTGCATCGCGTGTTGCCTGGCGCTGCGAATCGTTAAAATAGGCAGGCACGGTTATTACCGCGCGGCTTACCGGGGTTTTAAGGGCATGCTCGGCACGTTCCTTAAGTTCTTTCAGGATTAGTCCCGACAGTTCGATAGGGTTGTAAAATTTATCGCCAACCTTAATTTTTACCAGGTTCTCGCTATCGTCATCAATGATCTTGTAAGAGAAAAAATCCTGGTAGTTTTTTACATCAGCATAAGATCGGCCCAGCAAACGCTTAACCGAAAATACGGTATTTTGCGGATCGGTGATCAAATATTCTTTAGCTTCGTTACCTACGGTGATATCGCCTGCGGTACCAAAGTGCACAATAGAAGGCACTAAAACGCCTTTACCGGTATCATTGATCACCTTCGGGTTTTTGTCGGGGTCGATAAAGGCAACCAATGAATTGGTTGTACCCAGGTCGATGCCTACAATAATATCCTCTTTTTGTATTGAACCCGTTGCCAGGTTGATAGAAACTTTAGCCATAGTAGTATATCACAAAGCGCAAATGTAGTTAGTTTTAAGGGACGGAGTGTCATTTGGATTTCGGATTTACTATTGTCTGAACTCGAATTATAAGAATTAACGCATTTTCGGAACTAAAAGGCTTCAAATTCTGTTAATTCACCAAATTCGTTTAATTCGAGTTCAGACATTTTAACTACTTTCACCTTCGATGAAACGACTGTTATTGCCTCTATTACTTTTAACCGCAACGCTTGTAAAGGCGCAGCAATTTGGGGGAAACCCGCCATCTATTAAGTGGAAACAGGTGAAGTCGCCGGTAGCAAGGGTTATCTATTCGCAGGGGATGGATTCGGTGGCGCAGCGTGTGGCCCAAACCATCGCGCAGATGAACCGCAGCATCCAGCCTACCATTGGCTTCAAGCAAAGGCGGGTAAGCATTGTACTGCAAAACCAAACCACCATATCAAATGCTTACGTTGGCCTGGCGCCGTTTCGCAGCGAATTTTACCTTACTCCAAGTCAGAATAGCTTTGATGTAGGCAGCCTGCCGTGGCCCGAACAACTGGCCATTCACGAGTTTAGGCATGTGCAGCAATACAATAATTTCAACGTAGGCCTGTCGCGCGGATTAAGCTTTGTTTTTGGTGAAGGCGGACAAGCTTTAGCCAATGCCCTCAGTGTGCCCGACTGGTTTTTTGAAGGCGACGCCGTATATAACGAAACATTGGTAAGCCGGCAAGGCAGGGGAAGGTTGCCATACTTTTTTAATGGTTTCCGTGGGTTGTGGGCTGCCGGTAAGGATTACAGCTTTATGAAACTGCGCAATGGCTCATACCTGGACTATACGCCAAACCATTACCCATTAGGTTACATGATGGTGGCTTATGGCCGCGAGAAATACGGAAACGATTTTTGGAAGGGCGTAACACATGATGCCGCCGCATTCAAAACAGGCTTTTATCCGTTACAAGGTGCTATCAAAAGGCATGCAGGTGTAAATTATATCACTTTTAGGGATGCTGCTTTCAATCACTTTAAGCAGGTTTATAAGGATGATGCCAACGATAGCAGCCCCAAAGCCAAACGACAGCATTTTATAGCGAATGAAGAGTTTCCGGCATATGTGAATGATACTACCATCATCTACCTCAGAACCACCTACAATCACATCCCTAAGTTTGTTATCCGCACGGGTATTGAAGAAAAAGTCATCGCTACCCAAAGCGTCAATACAGATAATTTTTTCAGTTACCACGATGGTAAAGTGATTTATGCCGCCTACCGCCCCGATCTGCGTTGGGGATATCGCAACTACAATGAACTAATGGTGCTTGAAGTGCGAACAGGTAAAGAGCACCGCATCACCCGAAAAACAAAATATTTTTCGCCCGCTTTTAGTGTCGATGGCAAAACCATTGTGGCTGTGCAGGTGGCATCAACAGGTAGAAGCGAACTGCATTTGCTGGATGTAGATGGTAAACTGATATTCGCGCTCCCAAATACTGCCGGGTTATTCTACACCTATCCCAAGTTTTATGGCGATGGCAAACTGATCTCGGCAGTACGCAACTTTAAGGGGGAGATGTCGCTGGCGCTAATCGATATAAAGTCGGGCGTTACAAAGTATCTTCTTCCATTCAGCTTTGAGCCGATAGCCTTCCCTCAAGTACAAGGCGGCATGGTTTACTTTACCAAAACATCGGAATTAAACGATAAACTGTTCGCGCTCAACATCGGCACAAATCAATTATCTGAAGTGAAGGCTCCGGCCATCGGGGGGGCTATAGGTTATTATCAATCCGCTATCAGTCAAAATAAAATAGCCTGGACGGGTTTTACTGCTGCCGGTTACCGGTTACAGCAGGTTAATCTTGCGCACGTTCAGCTTTCACCGGTAATCAACGCCAAAGCGTTTTCGGCTTTGCCGGATATGAATATCAGCGCGCTTAAAAAGGATAGCGCCGCTAACTTTGTAGCATCGGTAAAACCAGATTCGCTGCCGGTGAGCAATTACAGCAAACTGCACGGGCTGTTCAACTTCCACAGCATTTTCCCAAGCCTTGCGGACCCAAACTACGCTATACAACTGGTAGGCAACAATGTGTTGAATACCTTCGATTCGCAGCTAACTTTCACCTATAACCGCGATGAGGGTTACAAACGCATTGGCTACGATGCCGCCTACGGCGCATTCTTCCCATACCTGCTTGCCGGTGCCGATTACACCTTTGACCGACGCGGGTTATACAAAGGCAACAATATTTACTATAACGAAACCGATATCCATGGCGGTTTACAGGTGCCGCTGAATTTTTCGGCGGGTAAAAACATCACTTCTTTATCGGTAAGCAGCAGTTATTATTATAGCCGCAATACCTTCCATGAGGCGTTCCGCAGCATGTTTAGAGATAGTTATTATACCTACCTGAGCAATACGCTGCGCTTTAGCAACCAAACACAAAAAGCAAGGCAAAACATCAACCCGCACTTTGCGCAAAACTTGTATATCGGCTACAAAAAGTCTTTGTCGGGCCGCGAAGCTAACCAGATCCTGACTACAAGCTCGTTGTATTTCCCTGGTTTATTAACCAATCACAGCCTTATTTTGAGCGGGGCCTACCAGCACCGCGCACTAAACAATGGCATCGGTTTCTCTAACGATTTTCCGTTTTCGTATGGCTACAGCGCCGAAAACCTTGATGATATGAGCAAGTTTGCCGCAAGCTATCATTTCCCTATCGCTTATCCCGACGGGGGCTTTGCCAACCTGCTCTACCTAATGCGTGTGCGCGGGAACGTCTTTTACGAACAAACCCACGCTAAAGCTTTAAACTTCTACACCAACGGCGCACCCTTCAGGCAGGATTTCCGGTCGGTAGGTGGCGCGGTGTTCTTCGATACCAAATGGTTTAACCAGGGTGCGATATCATTTGGAATTCGCTACAGTCGATTGTTGGATAATGACTTTTTCGGCGGCAGCGGCAGAAACAGGGTAGAGCTGGTATTGCCGGTAAGTATCTTTTAATTTAGATACACTGAGTTTTGATTAACATCACTCTCGCTAAAATTGATATTTTTAAAAAAGCTTTTTAGGGTTTTATAAATCAGATCGGCCTCAACTTCATAGAAGATTAGACTAATACGCACCTGTGTCTCGTTTTTAAGGTGGATAATTACGTAGTAAGATTTATTGATAACAAGTCTATCGACTTTTGAAACCTCACGCCAAAAAATAACAGTACTGTTTCTCCGGATAAATATTTTTTCATCATCTATCACCATAGCCGGTTCTCCTCTTAATAAAGGTTTCAGATAGTTGATTGCGATATAAATAAATATTGTAATAAACGTGATAATTGCGACGATAGGAAGAAGATGCGGATTGGCGTTTGATCCAAAGGATGCTATAGATATAACAACAATAGCGATAATTATAAATGCAAGGCTGTGTATAATTCCAAACTTATCATACTTGAATTTGATGATTTTCATAATACATCCTTACCCATTCGCCGCCACCAATATCGCCTTCACTTTTTCAGCACTCGTTACATCCAAACTGTATTCATCAGTGATGCCGCCGGTGAGGAGGATATGGTCGTTTTTGTATTGCATGCCGCCCTGGTAATTGATACGGGCAGATGAATGTACTTCGGTTGCGCCGGTAAAATGCACCAGGTCGGCAACGTTGTTTTCGGTAATACCGCTGCCGGGCATAATATTAATACGGCCCGCAGCCTTTTCTAGCAGGTGTAAAATAACATTTGAACCTTCCATAGCGGTGCTTTTGCCGCCGGATGTCAGGATGCGTTCGCAACCCATTTCGATGATCTGCTCAAGCGCCTGGTAAAGGTCGGCACACATATCAAACGCGCGGTGAAAGGTTACCCCAAGGCCCCATTGGCGGGCAAGGCGCACCAATTCGGTACAGCGTTCTACATCTATACTGCCATCGGCTTTAAGTATGCCTATCACTACACCATCACAACCAGCCTCGATGCAGTTGCGGATATCGGCCTGCATCACTTCAAATTCCAGATCACTGTACAGGAAATCTCCGCGGCGCGGGCGGATCAATACGTAAAGTTTAATGTGCAGATGCTTGCGGGCCAATAGCATTTGGCCGTATGAGGGGGTGGTGCCGCCTTCGGCAAGGTTCTCACAAAGCTCAACCCTTATGGCGCCGCCTTCCTGCGCGGCAATAGCCGAGGTTACCGAATTGGCACAAACTTCGAGTGTTACAGGTGAGGGCTTATGGCTCATATAGCATTGTAGGGTTATGGGTATGAAACCCCGTATTCACAAAATATGTTTTAAGTAATTTTACTTCTATTTATTTTTATCGTCTTTATAAAAACTCTTGCCGGGGATTAGCAGGTTTTGCTTGTTTTTGTCGCATACGGCAAAGCTAAAACCTTCCTGTATCGCGTAAGCGCCGTATTCGCCTTTTTTGTTGATGGCCAAAAAGCCCACCTGGATCTCTTTGGCGGTTTCCGGTTTCTTTTTAATGATGCGGTGCACGGCCTCTTTACAGGCATCTTCGGGCGAGTAGCCCTGGCGCATCAGTTCAACCACCAAAAAGCTGCCCACGTTACGGATCACCTCTTCGCCCACACCGGTAGAGGTAGCGCCGCCAATTTCATTATCCACAAATAAACCTGCACCAATAATAGGACTATCGCCCACGCGGCCATGCAGTTTAAATGCCATGCCGCTGGTAGTACAGGCACCGCTGATATTGCCTTTAGCATCAATGGCCAGCATACCTATGGTATCGTGGTTGTATTTGCTGCCCGGGCGGTGCTGCTCATTCTCTATATTCATCTTAGGCGAGTACTTGGCTGTTACCAGCCATTTTTTCCAGGCCTTTTCAGATTCGGGAGTAAGGAGTTTTTCTTTTTTGATGCCCTGCTCAACAGCAAACTGTGTGGCGCCATCACCAACCAGCATTACGTGCGGGGTTTTTTCCATCACTAAACGGGCAACGGCAATAGGATGGGCAATATTCTCCATAGCGGCAACCGAGCCGCAATTGCCAAACTCGTCCATAATACAAGCATCAAGCGTAACGTGGCCATCACGATCAGGATATCCGGCGCGGCCAACTGTATGGTTCTTCATATCCGCCTCGGGTATCTTCACACCAGCCTCAACAGCATCAAGGGCGCGGCCGCCTTTTTCAAGCGTTTTCCATGCTTCTTTATTGGCTGCAATACCAAAATCCCAGGTAGATATTACTATGGGCAGCCTGTTGCCGGGCGCGCTGGTAATCGCTTTCGCGGTTGCATATTTTGATAGGGTGGCTAAAGATGCCGTTACGGCGGTTAACTTAATAAATTTGCGACGATCGTACATGAGGATAAATATAATGATAGGGTAATAATAAGCATAAATATATCAGCTTTGATACAAAGCCTCACCTAAACGGCGAAGCCCTCATGAAATAATCCTCTCCAAAGGAGAGGACTTGATAGTTTTAACTCGCCCTCATTTGGAGAGGGCCGGGGCGAGGTTCTATTCAAAATCCCTTTGGCAATTAAAGCAATGCCAGGCCTTGCGAGCGTAAAATGGCAGTACCGCCAGCAAAGCCGATACTAAAGCAACCAGCCAATGCGCCTTACGCTCGGTAGCAGGGCCAAAACGCACGTTGCTCGATCCGCAATAGGGGCATATAACGGGCGAGTGTGTTTCCTCATCTATCTCAAAATGGTCCTGCTCATGCAGGTCGCCATCCTGGGCTAAAACTTCGCGGCTGCGTTCCAGGTCGCGTTCAAATATTTTTAGTTTGATGCCACCAACCGCGTTATTAAACACCGGGTTGGCCGATATGATGTTATCATCGGCAATAAAACACGGGATGCCGTTATCCTCCAGTTTGGTGCGCATAATGTGCGCCAGCATAGGGTCGTAATATTGTTCAAGGGTGATGATCTTATCTTCGGGTTCTGCCGCCATTTTTATATAACATTTATGCTAAGGTACTTTGTTTTTGCTTATTTTGTGGTTATGAACCGAATCGAC
The DNA here is from genome assembly GCF_034345625.1 of Mucilaginibacter sp. 5C4. NCBI lineage: Bacteria > Pseudomonadati > Bacteroidota > Sphingobacteriia > Sphingobacteriales > Sphingobacteriaceae > Mucilaginibacter > Mucilaginibacter sp. 5C4. The sequence goes on from NZ_CP133775.1 coordinate 2,069,951, forward strand.
CGTATCTCAGCCATATTAATACAACTGCAAACGCGCCGTATTGTTAAGGCCAGCGATATTGCCGCGCGGTTTGATATTAGCCTGCGTACGGTTTACCGCGATGTGCGGTCATTAGAAGAAGCGGGTGTACCTATCATAGGCGAAGCCGGGGTAGGCTACTCATTGGTAGATGGTTATCGCCTGCCGCCCATTATGTTCACCAAAGAAGAAGCAACAGCTTTTTTAACCGCCGAAAAATTTGTAGAGAAGATGACCGATGCCTCTACCACCGCCCAACACCGCTCGGCAATGGATAAGATAAGGGCGATATTAAAGACCACAGAAAAGGACCTGCTGGAAAGTATGGATGGCAGCATCGAGGTGCTTAAAAGTCAAACCCAGCGCCGCGTAAACAATAACAACCATATCCAAACTATATTGAATAGTATTGCAGCCAAAAAGGTGCTTTGTATTGATTATACGGCGGGCTACACGCAAACCAAAACCAACCGCCACATCGAGCCCATCGGGATCTTTTACCTGGACAGCTATTGGCATCTGATTGCCTACTGCCGCATGCGCAACGACTACCGCGATTTCCGGCTCGACCGTATCCACGAGATCCAGAAAACGGAACTCACCTTTAAAGGTAACCATCCAACGCTTAAATCTTATATTGCGCAAACTGCATCCGAACATCATCTCGAAACCATTGTGATCAAGGTAAACAGCATCATCACCAATTTTATAAACGAACAGCGTTTTTACCACGGTTTTGTATCTGAAAAACATACGACCAACAATACCGAAATGACCTTCCTGACCATGTCTGTAGAAGGGTTTGTACGTTGGTTTATGATGTTTGGCGACCATGCCGAGATCGTAAGTCCGCAGATGGTAAGAGATAAAGTTGCTGAAGTTGCTGAAGGGATTATGAAGCGGAATGCTTCTGAATTGTCAGTCTGAGCTTGTCGAAGACTTATTCGCTCTGCAATATTTGCTAATGGTTCGACAAGCTCGCCATGACATTTTTTAAAATCAATACCCCCTGCTGCCATACTGTTGTCAATCTCACGCATTTCTTTGTGGCGAAGTAATTGTCTTTAATACATCACCACATCTAAATTTATATATCATGAGCAAATTAACCTTAACAACAAAAGTAAAATTTAAAGCACCCTCCGCTGAGGTTTGGAAGGGCCTAACCGACCCGGAAGTGGTGAAGCAATACTTTTTTGGTACCATATTAAAATCCGACTGGAAGGAGGGTAGCCCTATAACGTTTAGCGGCGAATGGGATGGTAAAAGCTACGAGGATAAGGGCGTTATTAAAGAGATAGTCCCTGGCAAATATGTTAGGTACAGCTATTGGAGCAGCATGGCCGGTACCGAAGATAAACCCGAAAATTATGCCGGTGTTAGCTACGAACTGGACGAGAAAGGCGATATTACCGTCCTAACCATCACTCAGGATAATATTAAGGATGAGGCATCTAAAGAGCACTCTGAGAATAACTGGCAAATGATGTTTAATGGTTTGAAGAAGCTGATCGAGAAATAAATTATAACCACCTATCTATGAATTACGAAACAACAAACATGCCCATGTTTTACGTTGCAGGCTTAGCCGTACGCACTATTAATAAGGACGGGCAAGCCGCGCAGGACATCGGCGCCCTTTGGCAGCAATTTATCGAAGGCAACCTTGCCGATAAACTGGAAGATAAAGAAGGCAGCGAACTATACTGTGTTTATACCGATTACGAAAGCGACCATAACGACTATTACACAGCCATTTTAGGCTGTAAAGTGACCTCGATTGAATACCTGCACGAAGGTTTTACCGGCAAGGCTATCCCCGCCGCAAAGTATCGCGTTTATGATCCCAAAGGTAAATTTCCGGAGAGTATTGGCGCTACGTGGCAACACATCTGGCAGGATGATATCAATAGGACCTACACTGCCGATTTTGATGTGTACAACCTAAATGATAAAGGTTTTGAGCATACCGAGTTTAAGGTGTATGTAGCGGTGAATTAACCTCACTTTTTGCCATGCTGAACGCATGTGAAGCATCTAATCGCCTATATGCATTTGCGTATTGCATAGTTTAATAATAGATTCTTCGCTATCGCTCAGAATGACAGAGGGGTGTAAAATATTAGCGGGTAAAGGTCATTCTTTGCCCGCTTTTTTCGTTTACGAGGCTGCCGTTATCATACACCAGATTGCCTGATACAATGGTGCTTACCACCTTAGCCTTAAACGTACTCCCCTCAAACGGCGACCAGCCACATTTGTACAGAATGTTGCTTTTGTTTACCTGCCATGGGTTGTTCAGGTTTACCAGGGCAAGGTCGGCCCAGTATCCTTCGCGGATAAAGCCACGTTTCTCTATTTGGAAGATGGTTGCTACGTTGTGCGCCATTTTCTCCGCGATCTGCTCTAAAGTTATTTTACCGTGATGATAAAGTTCCAGCATGGCGGGCAGGGCATGTTGTACTAATGGCCCACCGCTTGGTGCTTGCAGGTAGGATTGTGCTTTTTCTTTGATGGTGTGTGGGGCGTGGTCTGTAGCGATGATATCTATGCGGCCGTCTAAAACAGCTTTCAGGATCTCGTTGCGGTCTGCTTCGGTTTTAACGGCTGGGTTCCACTTAATGAGGTTGCCTTTTTCGGCATAATCCGCATCGGTAAACCATAGGTGGTGGATGCAGGCCTCAGCGGTTATGCGCTTTTCAGCCAGCGGGATATTGTTACTAAACAGGGTGGTTTCTTTAGCTGTTGATATATGCAGGATATGCAGGCGCGTGTTGTGCTTTTTAGCCAGCTCCACCGCCATGGACGATGACAGGTAACAAGCCTCGGCACTGCGAATTTTGGGGTGCAGCCTAACCGGGATATTCTCGCCAAGCAGTTGCTTGTAATGTTCCAGGTTGCTTTTTATGGTAGCCTCGTCCTCGCAATGTGTGGCTATCAGCATGGGCGATTGTGCGAAGAGGTGTTCAAGCGTTGTGGGGTTATCTACCAGCATATTCCCGGTTGATGATCCCATAAAAACTTTTACACCACACACTTTTTTAGCATCGGTACGCAAAACCTCGTCGAGGTTATCGTTTGATGCACCCATAAAGAACGAATAATTGGCCGGCGATGATTTAGCCGCTATATCGTATTTATCCTGCAGTAATTGTTGGGTTAATACATTAGGCACCGTGTTTGGCATCTCCATAAAAGAAGTGATACCGCCGGCAACAGCCGCGCGCGATTCTGAACCAATGTCGCCTTTATGAGTTAAGCCCGGTTCGCGGAAATGTACCTGGTCGTCTATACCACCCGGGAAAAGGTGCAGGCCTTCGGCATTGATCTCTTTATCAGCAGCAAAGTTTATCTGCCCGTCAATCTTTTCAATAAAACCGTCTTTAATGAGCAGGTCGGCCTGGGTTTGCTTGCCTTCGTTTACTATCGTCGCGTTTTTAATAAGGATCGTTGCCATAAAGGCAAATATAGGCGTTTGGTAGAGAATCAAGAAGTCAAGAGTCAGGAAACAAGACGGGAAGGAGTTAGGAAGTCAAAAAACAGGAAAGTCAAGAATCAGGATTCAAGAAACAAGACAGAGGGATTGTCTTGTTTCTTGAATCCTGATTTCTTGCCTCTCTAAATTATTTCCCTCCGAAGTAGTAATTTATCCCAAAGTTGAAGTTGTTGTTAAGGCTGGCGTTTAAGAAACTGCCGTGGCTTAAGTAGTTGTATTGGTAGCTGATGTTACCAAAACCCATGTTTAACCCAACCTTTGAAGATGGGAAGAAAACAACATTTGGGCCGGCGTATGCGGCAAAGTGTCCGTTACTAAAATCGTTTGCCAGGTGTGATGTACTTACGCCCATTTGCGGGTAAAAGCCCAGTTTTTCGTTGATCATGCAGTAATAACGCAGGTTAACGGCAAGGCCTAATATGTCGGTATGGTATTTACTGGTATAGCTGTAGTTGCTTGCAGGGGTAGTGGCCGAGTAAAAGTTAGAGGTTTCGGTACCTGATACCCTTGAGTAACCCGGTTGGATGCCGATAGTCCATTTATCGCCAATGAAAAAGCCAAACTCGGGGCTGATGTTAAAGTTGGTGGTCTTATAGTTAGAGTACCGGGTAACACCGCTATCAAAATTGTAGTTCTGCGAGGTGCCGTCTTCATCGTAGCTAAAGTTAAAGCTGCCGCCAATAAATTTGTGGCCTTTGCCAATTTGCGCTTGCGCCGCGCCAAAAATAAAAATGGAAGTAATTGCGGTAAGTAAGAGTTTTTTCATGTTATAAATTAACTAGTGGGTGAAGATATACCTTCGGCACCTTATACGCAGCAAAAGGTGTGGATGATACAGGCAAATGTGCTGATTAATGGTTTTGTGGAGAAAAGGTTCGATAATGTACTCTCAGGGTCTCTCGCAGAAGACACTGCCTACCCTGCACGCGTGCGCAGGGTATCGCCCCGAAGACCCTGCTTGGACGGGGTTTTGTCATGGTGAGCCTGTAGAACCATTTGCCGGTAGAAAAGTCTTCGACAGGCTCAGACTGACAATTCTTCCCGACTTTCGGTCTTCAGACATCCGACTAAATAGAAAACATTATCTTTGCGGCTATGGCTGTAACTTTTGAAGAACTAAAATTTAACCGGCAGATACTGAATGCTGTTGCCGATGCCGGTTATACCGAAGCTACGCCTATTCAGCAAAAAGCTATCCCGCCCATCATGAACGGGCAGGATGTTATGGGCATTGCGCAAACCGGTACGGGTAAAACCGCCGCCTATGTGCTGCCTATTTTAATGAAGCTAAAATATGCCCAGGGCGAAAGTCCGCGTGCATTAATTGTATCGCCAACGCGCGAGCTGGCTATGCAAATAGAAGAGAACATCAAGGCATTTGCCGCCAATACCGATTTGCGCGTGGTGGTGCTTTACGGAGGCATCGGCCCCAAAACACAGATTGAGAACCTTAAAAAAGGGGTTGATATTATAGTTGCTACGCCCGGCCGTTTCCTGGATACTTATATTGCAGGGCACATCGTTACCAAAACTATTAATACTTTGGTGTTGGATGAGGCCGATAAAATGATGGATATGGGCTTTATGCCGCAGATAAACCGCATTTTAGAGGTGGTGCCGGTAAAACGACAAAACCTGCTTTTTTCGGCTACCATGTCCGAGAAGATCCAGGAGTTATCGCATAACTTTTTGGAATTCCCTACGGTGATAGAGGTTACCCCGCAGGCTACCACAGCCGAAACGGTAGACCAGCAATTGTACCATGTACCCAATGTTAAAACCAAAATAAACCTGCTTAAAACCCTGTTGGATAAAGAGGGTGATATTAAAAAGCTGATGATATTTTGCAAAACCCGTGTAGCTGCCGAGGATGTTTTCAAATTCCTGCTGCGCAAGTTTGGCGAAAAGGAAGTGAAAGTGCTGCATGCCAACAAGGGGCAAAATACAAGGATAAACTCTATCAATTCATTCAAGAATGATGAGGTTAAGATACTGGTAGCTACGGATGTGGCATCACGCGGGATTGATGTGAGTGACGTAAGCCACGTTATAAACTTTGATGTACCCGTGGTAATTGAAGATTATGTGCACCGCATTGGCCGTACCGGCAGGGCTTATAACTCTGGTGTGGCCATAACGTTCGCTGTACCATCAGAGGAATACTACCTGGATAAAATTCAAAAACTTATCCGCCAAACCATCCCGGTGCATGCTATTCCCGATGGTGTTTTTATTGAAGAAACGCCGTACGAAGAGAGGCAGGCCCAGGCACGAGAAATAGATATGCAAAAGCGTAAGGATGACCCTGACTTTAAAGGTGCTTTCCACGAGAAAAAAACGCTAAACCAGCATAAGAAATTTGATGCCGAAAAAGCAAAAAGACAACCCAATAGTGCTAACAAGAAACCAGCAAAAACATATGGCGGAGTTCAACGATCTGCAAAAAAGAAACGATACTAACCGGGCAAAATTCAGGATCAGTCCGCTAAATTTTGCTACGGCCGCGCTTTTCATCCTGGCGGGATATATTTTTATTTACGGCGCAAAAATTACCGGTAGCCCTTATGAGCACTGGAGCGGTACCATCGGGTTGATATTTGTCCTGTTTGGCATAGTTGTGTCATTGCTGGATATAATTTTCCGTAATTTCTTCTCCGAGACCAAAAAACTATGGATTGTAGAGCTAAGCTTTATAACTTTGGTGCTCATTATATTTTTCCTTGTTAAATAATTATTACAGATGTGCGGATTTCAGATGTGCAAATATGCAGATGAAAATCCTTAAGAGGGAAATCACTAAATCACTAAATCACTAATTAAAGATGAAGACTGCTGAAATAAAGCTAACCATCCAGCTCGACGATAATAACATCCCCGAAAACATCCTTTGGGAATCTACCGATTCTAAAAACAAAGAGGCACTACCTGTGCAGGCCATGATGCTTTCTTTATGGGATAAAAATTACCAAAATACGCTGAAGATAGACCTTTGGACAAAGGATATGCCTGTAGATGAGATGAAACGCTATTTCTACGAAACCCTGCAAACCATGGGCGATACTTTTTTACGCGCCACCGGCGAAAAGAACATTGTAGAAGACCTGCGTGATTATTGCGCCCACTTTGCCGATAAAATGGAGATCAAAAAACAGTAACCTAAATATGCGCCCCGCGTCACTTATTACTTTATTAGGGTTTATTATACTTATTGCGGCAACTTTTTGCCCAATGCTACGCCCGTTTCACCTGTTTAACATGAATGTGTATATGCTAAACCAGCCATACGGTATGGTAATTATGCTGGTAGGCGTAATAGGCATATTGTGTACGGTACTAAACCAAACCAAAGTAAGCCGGATAGCAGCTTTTGCATCATTAATATTAGTGGTATTGTTATACATTGCCGCGTTGTTAAAAGTGAAGGCCAGTTTTAGCTTTATCCCTTTCAAAGGTGTCGAGGGTTTCTTTACCAGGCAAATCGCTTTTAAATGGGGTTGGTATGTTTTATTTGCCGGCCCGGTGCTATCAGTATTAGGTGTTTTGGCTTCTAAAAAACGTGTTTATTCCGAGGGGCAATAAACGCGTTACCACCTGTATGTTTATTAGTAAATAGTATTTTACGTACAAATATTTTTAAACATATTTGTATCACAAAAAATCTTATCTCACGCTATGTTTAAGCTTTCTTTTCGCAGCCAGGTATTAGCAGGTTTCGGTGTTTCCATTGTGCTTGTGCTTATTGTAGGCATACTTTCTTATACAAGTATTAGCCATTTAGAGGATGACACCATAATGGTTGACCATACCCAGAAGGTTATAAAAACCAGCAGCAACATCCTGCAACTACTTATTGATGGTGAAACCGGGATGCGTGGTTATGGCGCAACCAACAACAAAGTTTTTCTTGACCCTTATAATGAGGCGGTGCCCCGTTTAGGCGAAAGTTTAATACAGTTAACAAATCTTGTAAGTGATAATACCCTGCAGGTTAAACGGATAGATTCTTTAAAACAACTGGTTAACCGCCAACTGTTCATCCTGAAAAGAAATATAGATACCCGCGAAAAAATGGGGCTTGAGTACATGGTTACCAACCACATGTTTTTAGGTGGTAAAGGCAATATGGATAGTATCAGGGGGATTAATTTCCGTGTTATTGAAACAGAAAACAATTTACTTGCCGAACGTAAGGCAAGTTCGGCCAAAGCATCAAATGATGCTATTATAATTATTGTGATAGGTTCTGGTGTGTTTTTCCTGATCATTGTAACCATGTTCTTTTACATTCAGGCTACGTTTAACCGCCAGAAAAAGATAGAAGAAGAAGTACGCATTGCCAACCTGGAATTAGAGAAGGTACTGGCTGAGAACGAGGCTAAAAATTGGTTACTTACCGGTAGCGGTACCCTTAATGAGAAAATGCAGGGCCAGCAAAGTGAGGCAGAACTGGCTGAAAATATTTTAACAGAACTAAGCAAATACTCAAATGCGCTTACCGGTACAGTTTACCTGTTTGATGATAATGAAGAAAAACTTGACCTGTATGCCTCTTATGCATTCAGCGACCCATCGGCGTTAAAACCAAGTATCCGTATCTCCGAAGGTTGGATAGGGCAGGCCGCTAAGAATGGTAAATCGGCATTGGTAAAAGGTAAGCTGAATGATAAACTACAGTTAGGCTCGTCTATTTTAGAAAATGACCTGATCGAAACCTTTATCGTTCCGTTCTTTTTCGATAAAAAGTTAAAAGGCGTGCTCGAGCTTGGTTTCCGCGACCAGGTGCCAGAGCAGGTTAAAGAATATATTTTGCTTGTAGCGAATGATATTGGCATCTCCGTAAATACTTCGCAGGCGCGCACCATTATGCACGATCTGTTCGAAGAAATCCAGCAACAGGCCGAAGAACTGGAAGTACAGCAGGAAGAAATGCGCGTTACCAACGAAGAACTGATGAACAAAACAGGAATGTTGCAGGCATCAGAAGAAGAACTTCGCGTACAGCAGGAAGAGCTGCGCACCATCAACGCCGAACTGGAAGAGAAAGCCAGTTTGCTGGAAGAGAAGAACCAGGCCATTGAAGAGGCCCGACAGTCAATAACCATTAAAGCAAGTGAGCTGGAGACTACCGGCAGATATAAGTCTGAGTTTTTGGCGAACATGAGCCACGAATTGCGTACACCGCTGAACAGTATTTTAGTATTGGCGAGGATCCTGAAAGATAACAAACCGTTAAACCTTTCTGAAGACCAAATCAAATACGCCAGCGTGATTTTCAACGCCGGTAATGATCTGCTTACACTGATCAACGATATCCTCGACCTTTCAAAAATTGAATCGGGCAAGCTGGATATGCAGAACGAGGATATTAAGGTGGCCGATATTTTGAGCGATGTACAATCGTTATTCGCTGAGGTTGCAAGCAATAAACAGATAAGCTTTACCACTAATTTGGAAGGTGTACCGCCAACTATTTATACTGATAAGTTAAGAACAGAGCAGGTGATCAAAAATCTGTTATCAAATGCGTTTAAGTTTACGCCGGAGCATGGTACAATCAGCATCAACGCTGTTGTCGGCCCTCGCGAAAATACCATCGCCTTTAAAATTAAGGATTCGGGTATTGGTATCCCGGCCGACAAACAGAAGATCATCTTCGAGGCGTTCCAGCAGGCCGATGGCTCAACCAGTCGTAAATATGGTGGCACAGGTTTAGGCCTTTCTATCAGCCGCGAACTGGCAAGCTTGTTAGGTGGTAACATCACCCTTACCAGTACACCGGGAGAGGGTAGCGAGTTTAGGCTGACCCTTCCGTTTGAGGCCAAACATGTAGAGGTGCAGGATAGCGTGTCAACAGTAGAAAGCTACAGCCCAACCAAAAACTTCTTTGATACGGTAGTTACCAAATCTGCCAACCCGGGCCACGAGCCGTTTGTGGTAATTGTGGAAGATGATAAAAACTTCGCCATTATATTACAAGATTACGCCCGCGATCATGGCTTTAAATCGGTAATGGTGAGCGAGGGTACAAATGCCGTCGAGATCATTAAAGAACAACACCCGGATGCCGTTATATTAGATATTATGCTGCCGGGTAAAGATGGCTGGCAGATTCTGAAAGAACTGAAACAGGACGAGGCGACGCTCCATATCCCCGTACACCTAATGAGTGCCGGCGAAGCAGCTGCCAACCGTGTGCGTAAAGAAGGTGCCATCAGCTTCCTTAAAAAACCTGTAAATACCGAAACTTTGGATAAACTGTTTGGCGATATTATGGCTAAAAGCGGCACCAAGTTCACACAGATCTTACTGGTGGAAGACCATAAGGCCCAAAGCCAGGCGCTGAAAGATATGATGGAAGCGCAGGGCATCACGGTAGACCAGGCCTTTGACGGCGAATCGGCCTTTAGGATGTTGCACGAGAACGAGTACCAATGTGTGATACTTGATCTTAACCTGCCGGATATTTCAGGCCTCGATCTGTTAGATAAGATCAAGGAGGTTGATAAGTTTACTTCATTGCCGGTTATTATAAACACCGCTATGGAGCTGGATAAGAGCTCGGTAAACAGGCTGATGCAGTATGCTAACGCGATGGTGGTTAAAACCAGCAAATCAGCAGACAGGCTGATAGACGAGGTGAACCTGTTCCTGAACAAGATTAGCGAAAGCGGTGCCGCGGCACCAAACCTAAGCATGGGCAAGGCAAAAACTACCACCACTAACGGTAAGGATAGCATAAAAGGCAAAAAAGTACTGGTGGTTGATGACGATATGCGAAATATTTTTGCTCTAAGTAGTGCCCTGGAAAGCTACGAGCTTAACGTGGTTATTGCTAACGATGGGGAAGAAGCTATAGCCAAACTGGAAGAAGATGCGGACATCGACATTGTGTTGATGGACATCATGATGCCAAAAATGGATGGTTACGAAGCTACAAGGCATATCCGCAAGCAAAACAAATGGGCAAAACTCCCTGTTATAGCTTTAACGGCAAAAGCGATGAAAGATGACCGAGAAAAATGTATAGCGGCCGGTGCTAATGATTATATTACAAAACCGGTTGATATTGACAGGTTGATCGCATTGATGCAGATGTGGCTTGATAACTAATATGAAGGGACTGGTGACTAAAGACGCGATAACGAGTGTACAGCTAAACGAACTGATAGATATTGTAAAAAAGATCCACGGGTTTGATTTTAGCGATTATACCGAGGCGTCTTTTAAACGCCGCCTGGGCCGCATCATGATGCTTAAAAAGCTTGATTTTTACGACCTGAAGCATGTTCTGATCAACAACCACGGGTTTTTCCAGGGATTTTTGGAAGAAATTACGGTTAACGTTACCGAAATGTTTCGCGACCCTACATTTTACAAGGCGCTTAAAAATGAGGTTGTTCCCTATCTTTCTACCTACCAGCATGTAAAGGTTTGGTGTGCGGGCTGTTCATCCGGTGAGGAGGTTTATTCGTTAGCCATTTTGCTAAACGAAGAAAAACTCGATAAAAAATCATATATTTACGGTACGGATATTAATACCGAGGTTTTGAATGAGGCGCGTAAAGGCATATACAGCCTGCGTAAAATAAAAAGCTATTCGGAAAATTACCTGTTTACGGGCTTGCCCGGTTCATTAACCGATCACTTTACCATTATGTACGATGCCGGCGCTATCCACAGCGAATTGAAGCAGAATACATTGTTTTCGGTACATAACTTAATATCAGATACCGGCTTTAACGAGTTCCAGATGATAACGTGCCGTAACGTGTTCATTTACTTTGAAACCGAACTGCAATACAAAATATTAGACTTGTTCTACAAAAGTCTTTGCCCGCTGGGTTACCTTTGTTTAGGCAATAAAGAAACCATCCGCTCTGATGTTTTCCGAAAGAAATTTAAGGTGATCAACCAAAAAGAAAATATATACCAAAAAATTGGCTCTTGACAATCATATAAAACAACGCTGGGCGCAATCCAAAATACTGCTTTTGGGCGGTTCGGCGGGGTCGTTTAAACTGTTGTTCAAACTGGTAAAACTACTGCCCGAAAATTTCGATAAAACGGTGATTATCATCATGCATCGAAAAAAGAATTTTTTTAGTGAGATAGAAAAACTATTCGCAGAAAACAGCCGTATGTTGCTGAGGGAAATTAGTGACAAAGAGCCAATTCAGGGGAATACGATTTATATCGCCCCGGCAAATTATCACTCCCTGGTAGAAAATGAAGGTTTTTTTAGCCTTGATGTGTCTGAAGCAGTATGGTACTCAAAACCATCTATCGATGTAACTTTTGAGAGCGTTGCTGAGGTTTATAAAGAGCGTGTTACCGCTGTTTTATTTTCGGGCGCTAACCAGGATGGGGCAGAAGGCCTGTTGAAACTACGCCAGAACGGTGCTTTAACAATAGCCCAAGACCCGCAGGATGCAGAAATGGCGGAAATGCCGCAGTCTGCAATTAATATACACGCCGCAGAATATATTTTACGCACAATAGAAATTTTTGAACTACTCGAAAAAAAGAATTAACCGGATACTTATTAATAATTAGATGACCCCCATTAATATCCTTATTGTTGACGATAGGGAGGAAAATATTATAGCACTTGAAGCATTGCTTACCCGTACAGATATACGGTTATTTAGCACTACTTCGCCTAATGATGCCCTCAAAATTGCCTGGGATAACAATATATCAATAGCACTTATTGATGTTCAGATGCCCGAAATGGATGGCTTTGAACTGGTAGAGATGCTAAAATCAAATCCCCGTACAAAGGATATTATGGTAATTTTCGTTACCGCCATATCTAAAGAAGCCAAGTATGCTGTTAAAGGCTTTAGCGCCGGCGCTGTAGATTATCTTTTTAAACCACTCGACCCTTATATAACAGCAGCAAAAGTTGATGCCTTTGTAACCCTCGCCCGCCAGCAGGAAGAGATCAAACAAAAGAACGACGAGCTGCAGAACTTTGCCATGGTGGTAAAAAACAGCGCGGACATTATTTGTTCTGTTGATGCCGATACGCTACGCATAAAAACTGTTAACCCTGCAGTTGAAGCCATTTTAGGTTTTAAACAAACCGAGGTTTTTGGGACAAGTATAGTTGACCTTGCCATTGAAGCCGACCGTGCCGATCTGCGCAGGAAACTGGGTGAGATCATTAGAGATAACCGGAATTTTTCGGTACTCGAATTTCAGTTTAATACTTTCGACAAACGCGTTATCTGGGTGGAATGCCGTGCATCCTTCCGTGGTAAAACTATCTTTATCAATATCAGCGACAGTTCGCCGCAAAAGAGCTATCAACAGCAGCTCATCAAATCTAAAGAGCTTGCCGAATACGGTAAAAAAGTAAAAGAAACCTTTTTGGCTAATATGAGCCACGAATTGCGCACACCCATTAACGGCATTATTGGCCTGAGTAACCTGTTGCGTAAATCGCCTATAAACGAGCAGCAGGGCAACCTGTTGGATATGCTGGAAACATCATCGCGCTCGTTATTGGGTGTGATAAACGATGTGTTGGATATCTCAAAAATAGAGGCTGGTAAATTTAGTATTGTACGTTCGGCCAATAACCTGCGTAATATAGTAAATTCTGTATTTGGGCTGTTGAAGTTTAATGCTGATGAAAAAGACATCGAGTTTTTACTGGAGATAGATAACGATGTGCCTCAGAGTTTACAGGTAGATTCGTTACGGTTAAACCAGATCCTTATGAATTTGCTGAGTAATGCTATTAAATTTACCCATGGTGGCCACGTAAAGCTTACCGTATCTGTACTGCAAAAGCTAGATGATAAAGTTAAGTTGAAATTTAGCGTGGAGGATACAGGTATAGGCATCCCTACAGACAGGCTGTCGAAAATATTTGAATCGTTTGAGCAAGCCGAAGATGACACGGCCAACAAATACGGTGGTACAGGCCTTGGCCTAACTATTGTAAAAAAACTGGTAGAACTTAAAGGGGGCGACCTTGCCGTAAGTAGCAAAGTTGGGCAGGGTAGCGTGTTTAACTTTACCAACTGGTTTGGCGTAGCTAAACCAAAGCCCGAAAAGAAATTGCTAAAGCTGGATAAAAAATTGGCCCCGTTTGTGAACGTACGCGTTTTGGTGGCCGAAGATAACATGATCAACCAGTTTATGGTATCGAAGATGTTAAAGGACTGGAATGTTACCGTGGAAACAGCCGATAGCGGCAACAAAGCCATTGACTTGCTTAAAGTGAACGAATACGATCTGGTACTGATGGATACCCACATGCCGGGCTTAAATGGTTACCAGGCTGCCCGCATGATCCGCACCGAGTTTGAGGAGCCGATGCGCAGTGTGCCTATTATTTCCCTTTCTGCATCGGCCTTTGAGCACGAACAGTTAGAGGCATTATCTGCAGGGATGAATGATGTATTGGCAAAACCATTTGAGGCGCACGAGCTGCACGCCAAAATACTGAAGCTTTTAAAAGCTAAGCCCGAGGTTAAAAAGCCAGCTTAGTTTGGCCGTTGCCCATTACCCGGGCCTCGTGTTCTAATAGCCACTGCTTTCGCCAAAGGCCACCTGCATAACCGGTAAGGCTGCCGTTGCTACCAATAACGCGGTGGCATGGAACTACCACCCATAAATCATTTTTTCCGTTGGCTGCCGCAATTGCGCGGATAGCCAGCGGATTTTTCATTTTATGCGATTGCTGATTATAAGTAATAGTTGTCCCGTAGGGGATGTTCAACAGCTCCTGCCATACCGTTTGCTGAAAATCTGATCCTGGCTGGTTTAGCGGCAGGTCAAAGCCTTTCCTGTCCCCGGCAAAATACTCGTCCAGTTGTTTGATGGTTTCCAGTAGGATGGGGGAGTTAGTTGTGGTTTCTTCCACGTCCTCATCGCGGATGGAAACCTTCATCAAATGCGTATCATCCGCAACCAACAGGGCCACGCCAACGGGTGTGCGGTGATATACTTCTTGCATTATGACCCTTTCTGCGCTTTGTTAAGCGATTTTAAATATACCTTGCTCATTTTACCGCTAATAAATTTGCTTGGCAAAAAGTTCATGAACACGTTACCAAGGCGATTAAGCAGGCCCGGTACATAATTGTACTTGCGGGTAACCAATGCGTGTATAGCTTCTTCTGATGCCACACTTACAGGCATCAGCCAGCCTTTAAGCTCGTTAAATTTGCTGTTGTCGGTCATTTCGGTAGCGATGCCGCCGGGTGCAAATACAGTTATGGAAAAATCAGGGTTGGTTAGTTCATTATGCAGGGCGTTGCCAAAAGCGGTAATAAACGCCTTAGTTGCAGAATACGCCGCCTGGTAGGGCACCGGGAAGAACCCTGCCATGCTGGATACCAGCATCAGGCCGCCTTGCGTACCTGGTTGTTCAAAATATTTTACAAGGCTGTTGGTCATGCGTACTACACCAATTACGTTGGTTTTAAGGATGCTTTCAAAGTTGTCCCAAGCCAGTTCGGTATGGCGGCCAAAGTAGGTTACTCCGGCATTTAAGATGGCGGCATATAAATTATTATCTGCAATGCTCTCGGCAATTACACGGTCGGCCTCTTCGGGGATGGAAAGGTCTGCAATAATCACTTTTACTTTGATACCTGCGTCTTGTTCCAGTTCGGCCTTTAACGCGTTCAGCTTATCGGCACGGCGGGCGGCTATGATCAGGTTGGCTTTGTGCACATTTGCCAGTTGGCGGGCCATTTCCTGCCCAAGGCCGCTGGATGCGCCGGTTACCAATACCCATTTATTATTTAGCTGCAGGTTTTTCATGGTGCTAAGGTAAGTTTTTAGACGGAAAAGTCGGGAAGTCCGAAAGTGAGAAAAGTCCGGGAAGTCCGAAGTAAAATGTCAGTCTGAGCTTGTCGAAGACTTGAGCGCCCGGCTAATGGTTCGACAAGCTCACCATGACATGTTTTATACCTCCAACTTTCGACTTTTCCGACTTCCCAACTTTTTAGCTTACTTTGTAGTATGAAACTTGTGGGGCAAACTATTGAACTTTTAAAGAAGGAAATTATCCTGGAATGGCGCTCCAAATACGCCTTCAATGGCATCCTGCTTTATATCGTTTCTACCGTGTTTGTCTGCTACATATCCTTTAACCTTAACCCGGGTTTTAAAGAGAGCCAGGGTTACCCCATAGTTTGGAACATCCTGTTCTGGATCATTATGCTGTTTGCATCGGTAAACGCCATAGCCAAAAGCTTTTTGCAGGAGAGCAAAGCGCGCTTGCTTTATTATTATTCCATCGCGCATCCGCAGGCAATCATCCTGTCTAAAACCATTTACAATACTTTGCTGATGTCGCTTTTAAGCGTTTTGGCTTTACTGGTTTATAAGCTATTTTTCCCTAATCCGGTAGGCGATGAGCTGTTCTATTTTGTAGCTGTGCTGCTTGGCGCCATGAGTTTTTCTACCGTGTTCACCATGATTTCGGCCATCGCATCAAAGGCAGGCAATAACGGCACGCTAATGGCTATTCTTAGCTTCCCGGTTATTATCCCGGTAATACTTTTGCTGGTTAGGGTAAGCAAAGCCGCTATGGATGGGATAGACCGCAGCCTTAGCTTTGGTAACATTGGTGTGTTATTAGCAATAAATATCATCGTTATTGCGTCATCATTAATACTTTTCCCATACTTGTGGCGCGACTAATGTTTTCAATCACAAAACACCATTTTACAATGCGCCGCTGGTGCTTTTTATTTGTTTGCATAACCCTCAGTTTTACCGCGGCCGCCCAAAGCGTTATCAGCGGTAAAGTGCTTACAGGCTCAAATAACCCGGTAGCAAAAGCCAGTGTGTTTTTAAATAACGCCACATTTGGTACGGCCACTAATGATGATGGCACATTCACCCTGCGGGGTGTTAAGCCCGGTCAGTACGATCTAATTGTATCTGCCATTGGTTTTGAAGAGTACACCCAAAAGGTAATGGTAGGGTCGGCAGCTAATAACTTAGCTATAACGCTTACGCCAAAGGTGCTGATGATGCGCGAAGTGATCATCACCAGCAATGCCGACTGGAAGAAGAATTTTGAACTGTTTAAGAAAGATTTTATAGGCGTTACCGAAAACGCCAAATATTGTAAGATAGAGAACCCGAGAATCCTGAACCTGGCTTATAGCCGTAAAAAAATGGAGCTGGAGGCATCAACCGATGAATTTTTGGTGATGGAAAATGATGCCCTTGGCTATAGGGTTAAGTTTTTGCTGAAGGAGTTTTTAAGCAGCAGCCTTAACAACACTATAAGCTACGCCGGCCGTGCGCTGTTCGAAGAACTGCCCGGTACCGAAGCGCAAAAAGCTAAATGGAAGTTAAAACGTGATGAAGCTTACTATGGTTCGGCAAGGCATTTTTACAGGTCATTGTATAAGAACAAGCTTAAGCAGGAAGGGTTCGAGATCTACGATTTTAACCGAACCATCGACCCTAACCGCGCGCCAGATCTGCTAATACAACGCAAGCTAAAGCAGTTCCAGATGTTTAACCGCGATTCCACAAGGTATTGGTTAGCACAGCAGGATATGCCCCGTTGGTATAAAGAGAAACTTACCAAACCTGCCTTAACTGCTTACCAGATCATTCGTAAACCACCGCAAGACGGCTTATTTGTGATGACATTTCCCAATTACCTATATGTGGTTTACACCAAAAAACACGAAACGCAGGACTTTAAAGACCTGTATCGCCCGCTGGATATGGAGAACTTTGAAACCAGCGTGATAACGCTGCTTAGTCCCGCCGTGTATTTTGACCTTAACGGTACTGTGGTGGCGGATAGTCCGCTGTATGAGGGGACGTGGAGTAAAGCCAAACTGGCCAACCTACTGCCGGTTGATTATGAACCGTCGGAGCAGATGGTGAATTGATAAACACTTCCCCTTGTCATTCCGAACGAGGTACGAGGATGAATCTTGTTAGATAAGTATGTCTCAGGCCAAAGACGCGATACTTCGCGTCTGCTTGCTACGCTGCCTCAAAATTAGCCCATCACACAAATGTAAACCCCTATCAATCTTTCAATTCAACCAACATCTTAAAATAACAATCATAATTGATATGCATGCATAATGAAACATTGCTAATAATAACGTGGAGTGCATAAATCAAATCATCTAATTAGTACATTTGCAACATAATTTATATATGAAATTCATTTATCAAACCTGGTGGAAAGTATTAGCAGTTGTAATGATATTTTACACGCTTGTTGCCGGTTTCCTGCTTGGCGTGCCAAGGTTAGAGATACTCCACGAAACCATCCGCAACACTTACTTCCACGTACCTATGTGGATAGCCATGTTTACGGTGTTCACCATATCGGTAATTTACAGTATAAAATATTTACAAACGGGTAAAGAGGAGTACGACCTTATTGCTGTTGAGGCGGCTAATACAGGCATTTTCTTTTTTGTTTTAGGGCTGATAACCGGCATGCTGTGGGCCCGCTACACCTGGGGCGAGTACTGGAGCAACGACCCTAAGCAAAATAGCGCTGCCATAGCATTCCTGCTTTATTGCGCCTACCTGGTGCTGCGTAACTCGATAGACGAGGAACAAAAGCGCGCCAAGATCTCGGCCATATATAATATTTTCGCTTTCCCGGTGATGATCGTGCTGATCATGGTATTGCCACGCATGACCGATTCGCTGCACCCCGGTAACGGTGGCAACCCTGCTTTTGGTAAATTGGATATGGATAACCGCATGCGTGTTGTATTGTACCCTGCTTTTATCGCCTGGTCGTTAATGGCGGTTTGGATAGCCACTATCCGCTACCGCATCCGTTTAATTGAATATAAAAAGAACGCAATCAACTAAGATGAAAAGAATTGTATCCCTGATATTAATGATGCTGTGTTTTGTAGCTGTAAAAGCACAAAATGTTGAAATGGCCGACAAAATGCGCAGCGAAGGCAAAATTTACGTGGTGATAGGAACCATTGTAATTGTATTTGCCGGCCTGGCTGTTTACCTGTTCACTATTGACAGGAGATTAAAAAAAATAGAGAAAGAAAATTAAATCAAAAAATAGCGCTATGCTGTTTAAACCCAGAATAGGGTAGGGTTTTATATGATGTGTAAGCGATACACTAACTTTTTAAATTTGCATTATTGATAAAAAATATACCAAATTTGTGCACTTTTTTAAGGAATTAATTATTTATCCAATTCTAAATTATGAATATCAATAATCCGACCGCAGATCAGGATACTCACTTTTTTGGTGATGTATGTAAAAACTTCGATCATGCGGCGCAGTTCACCCAGCACGATGCCGGTTTGTTAGACCAGATCAAATCATGCAACAGTGTTTACCGTTTCCGTTTCCCGATACGCAAAGGCAATAGCTTTGAAGTTATAGATGCCTGGCGTGTAGAGCACTCGCACCACCAATCGCCAACAAAAGGTGGTATCCGCTACAGCGAAATGGTGAACGAGGATGAGGTTATGGCCCTTGCTGCCCTAATGACCTACAAATGTGCCATCGTAAACGTGCCCTTTGGTGGTGCAAAAGGTGGTATCAAGATCAACCCCAAAAACTACACCGTTAGCGAGCTGGAGAACATTACCCGCCGTTACACGGTAGAGCTTATTAAGAAAAACTTTATAGGCCCCAGCATTGACGTGCCTGCACCTGACTACGGTTCGGGCGAGCGCGAAATGGGCTGGATAGCCGATACATACGCTACCATGAACCCGGGCCAGCTTGATGCTTTAGGCGCGGTTACAGGTAAACCAATTTCATTACACGGTATTGCAGGCCGCCGTGAGGCTACCGGCCGTGGTGTGGCAATTGCCGTACGCGAGTGTGTTAGTGTTGGCGAGGATATGCAGAAAATTGGCTTAACCACCGGCTTATCTGGCAAGAAAATAATTGTACAGGGTTTGGGTAACGTGGGTTACTACTCTGCAAAATTTTTATCAGAGTTTGGTGCTGTCATCGTTGGCCTTTGCGAGTTTGAAGGCGCTATTTACAACGAGGATGGCCTTGATGTGGAAGCTGTATTTCAGCACCGCAAAGCAACCGGTTCTATCTTAGGATATGCCGGCGCTAAAAAAGAATTTAAAAACACTATGGACGGCCTGGAGCAGCCATGTGATATTTTGGTACCTGCCGCGTTAGAGAACCAGATAACTATCCAAAACATTGGCAGCATTAAGGCAAAAATTATTGCCGAAGGTGCAAACGGCCCAACTTCGCCGGAAGCTGAGGAAGCGTTTTACAAAGCAGGAGGTATGATCATCCCGGATATGTATGCTAACGCCGGTGGTGTTACCGTATCTTACTTTGAGTGGTTGAAAAACCTGAGCCACGTAGCATTTGGCCGTATTAACCGCAGGTTCGAAGAAAACTCAAACCTAAACCTGGTTAACATGGTAGAAGGTATCACCGGTGTACCATTAACGCCGATACAACGCTCGACTATCGTTAAAGGTGCAACCGAGTTAGAGTTGGTAAACTCCGGGTTGGAAGATACCATGATCCGCTCATACCACGAGATCCGCGAGATCTATAAAAGTAACCCTGCCATTGGCACCCTGCGTAACGCAGCCATGGTTGGCGCCATCAACAAAATAGCCGTGTCATACCAAAACCTTGGTGTTTGGCCGTGATGTATTGGGGATAGTATCCCCATTATAATATTAAAAGAGCGCCCGAAAGGCGCTCTTTTTTTGTTTACTAAAGTCCACCATGTCATTGAACGAGGTGAACCGACCGCAGGAAACTCATCGCAGATAAATCTTGTTAGATAAGACAAGTTGCCGATTAGTTCTTAGTTAGGTGCGGAAGTGATTAACGCCAAGCTTGTGGAAGTTCATTTTCTTTGTCTTAGCCACAACGAAAACGAACCAAAAGCAAAGCGATGCTTCCGCCCACCCTGCCGGTTCTTAACGCTTTTTCGCCGCATGCGCGGACTTCGAAGCTAAACCGACATTCCCGCCATACTCCGGCCCGCCCGCTTTGACGTTTAGGCCCGCGCTTTTGAAAAAAGAAATATTTTTAAAATTCATTAATTCGGTAAATTCAGGTTCAGACAAATAGCAAATACATGTCGGCGATCAGATGCTTCGCTATCGCTCAGCATGACAAATTGGAATTTTTGCGTTGGGGATAGCAGTGGAAACCCCGGAATGTAAGGCTGCTTCTATCAGCAGCCTGGAATGAGGAGTTGCAACGTATAGCCCGGGCCGCAGGCAACGCCCGTGTTAAAGATTAGTGATTGATTAGTTTAAAAGTTTAAAACAAATCTCTGCAAGGAAACATTTCACTCTAAACTCTAAACTCTAAACTCTAAACCATTTGTAACACAATAACACTCAACTACGTCTTCCCAACAATAAAACCATTGAATACCCAACAATAAAAACCCAAACCCTATCAATAACGATTCTAAATAATATATATCCCTTGTAATAAACTTATTTAGCTTTGCGTTTTGTATTTTTGTAACCTGTAATACAGGAAAATATCAATTAATGAAGAAAAGCTCAATTATAGGTATCGTTGTTATTGCTATCGCCATTGCGGTTATTATCAGCACCTATTCAAATACAAGTACTTACGGTTCTTTTAATGATGCAAAATCCACCAAAAGTGAATTGCACGTGGTTGGCCGTTTAAACAAAACCAAAGAATTGTTTTACGATGCTACCAAGGATGCCAACTACTTCTCTTTTTACATGAAAGATAATAAAGGCGAGGAGTGCAAGGTGGTTTATAGTGGTACCAAGCCGGAGGATTTTGAGCGTTCGGAGCAGATAGTGCTTACCGGTAAAATGACCGGTGGAGAGTTCCATGCTTCTAAGATACTGATGAAATGCCCGTCGAAATACCAGGACGGCAAACTGAATGTTACCGAAGTGAGCGCCAAAAAGAGCGCCAGTATATAATCAAATTTAATGAATACAGTTTTTAAAGGCGAACACCTGTTACCAGGGCAGTTGGGCCAGTTTTTTGTCGTACTTGCATTCGGGGCAGCCCTTTTTTCTTTTATCTGTTATTTTTTCGCCACGCAGGAAACTGTTGCCAAAAGCGATAACTCGTGGTTGCGCCTTGGCCGCATAGGCTACTGGTTAAACACCGTGGCCATCATAGGCATGGGTGTTTGTTTGTTCTACATCCTTTACAATCATTATTTCGAATACCATTACGCATGGTCGTACACCTCTAAAGAGCTGCCTGTTTACTACCTCATCTCGGGTTTTTGGAACGGACAAGAGGGCGGATTTTTACTGTGGATGTTTTGGGAAGCCGTATTGGGTAATATCCTGATCTGGAAAGCAAAATCATGGGAGAAACCGGTGATGACTACACTTGCCTTATCGCAGGTAGTGTTAGGCACCATGATCCTTGGCCTGCAAATTGGCAGCGCTCACATTGGCAGTTCGCCGTTTATGTTGTTGCGCAGTTCGGGCATCGAAGGTCCTATCTTCCAAAATCCAAACTATCTCGATTTTATAAAAGACGGCAAGGGCATGAACCCTTCGCTGCAAAACTACTGGATGATCATCCACCCGCCAACGCTGTTCTTAGGGTCGGCATCACTGGTTGTGCCATTTGCTTTCGCGGTGGCCGGCTTATGGAAAAGGCGCTATAAAGAGTGGGTGCAGCCCGCTATCCCATACGCGTTGTTCTCTTGTATGGTATTGGGCACGGGCGTTATCATGGGTTCGTTCTGGGCCTATGAATCGTTAAACTTTGGTGGCTTTTGGGCATGGGACCCGGTAGAGAACGCCTCTATCTTCCCCTGGCTGATATTGGTTGCCGCCGTACACGTCATGGTCGTTTATAAAAATACCGGTCACTCATATTTTACCGCTACGTTTTTAACCCTGGTGGCATTTGTGCTGGTTTGGTATTCATCATTCCTGGCAAGGAGTGGGGTACTTGGCGAATCATCAGTACACGCCTTTACCGATCTTGGCCTGTTCTGGCAATTGGTCATCGGCATATTGGTGTTCCTGGCTATTACGGTTTATTTGCTGATCAGCCGCTTTAAGGAAATGCCCATCACCAAAAAGGACGAAGAAACTTACTCGCGCGAGTTCTGGATGTTCGTAGGTGCTATCTTCTTAAGCCTTTCGTGTTTTCACTTAGTTTTGGTAACATCCATCCCGGTTTGGAACCTGGCGTTTGGCACTAAAATGGCGCCACCAACTGATCCTGTTAAACACTATAACGTTATCCAGGCATCGTTCGCGGTCATCATCGCCTTACTAAGCGGCTTCGCCCAGTTCCTGAAATATAAAAAGACCGACACTACCCGTTTCTTCATTACCACGCTGGTATACTTTGGCTTTGCCGCGCTGATAACCGCATTGGTTATTTACGCTACGGGATTTTACAAGCTGCATTTTGTGTTCATCATTGTGATGCTTTGCTCTATCTACACTATTGTAAGTAACGGAAAAATTCTGGCCGACGCCATTAAAGGCAAGTTTAAACTGGCCGGTTCTGCTGTGGCGCACATTGGTTTCGGACTGTTATTGGTTGGGGCTTTAATCTCCGCGGGTACAAAAAAGGTGGTTTCAGAAAACCTGGCCGGAGAGCAGTACAGCGCAGACTTTGCGAAAGACGAAAACCCTAAAGAGAATATCCTGCTTTACAAGAACGAGCCGCTTAAAATGGGAGACTATATGGTAACTTTTACGAGCGATACCATCGAGGGCGCAAGCCATTTCTTTAACATCAATTACAAACGCATTAAAGACGGCAAAACAACCGAAAGTTTTGTATTAAGGCCGAATGTTATACAGGCGCAGGGTGGTATGTCGTCAACGCCGGATACCAAACATTATCCGTTCCATGACTTGTACACCCACATCACCATGACTAACGTGATCACCACCGGGCCAAAAGAAGAAGAGGGTCAGCATGGCGATAATACCGACGATAAGAAATACGATGCCCCTGTGACTCACGAAATCGCCGTTGGCGACACTATGACCTACCGCGACGGAATCATCGTTTTAAAAGGCTTAAACAATAACGTAAAACTGCAAAATATCCCCATTACCGATAAAGACATAGCCGTAGGCGCGCAACTGGAAATTACCACACACGGTAAAAAATACCAAAGCGAACCTGTTTACATGATAAAAGGCCGCGCCGTGTTTGATTTTGGCAAGAAGATAGAAGATGCAGGTTTAAAACTGCGCTTTACCAAAATTATCCCAGGCAAAAACCTGGCAGATGGTAAGGTAGAAATAACCGTTTACCAGCAGCCGGAAAGCAAAAAGAAATTCATTGTAATGAAAGCTATCGAGTTCCCATACATTAACTTATTATGGGCAGGTACCATCATTATGGTGATCGGTTTCTTCATGTCGATATTGAGGAGGAATAAAGAGGTGAAGATTGTTTAGCCCCCCGGCCTCCGTTAGCTAACGGAGGAATAGGATATTAATAAGCCACAGAGATATTCTGTGGCTTATTTGTTTTTGCCAACTGTATGCAAGGAGGCGCGAAGTATCGCGCCTCTACATTATATTTTTCGTAGAGACGCGATACTTCGCGTCTCTTTTTTCCGCGCGTCGTTGGTAAGAAGCAATCTCTTTGCTATACAGGGTCGCTCTGCCTCCGTAGTGATTGCTTCGTACTTTGCAATGACGGTTTGGGTTTAATATTATAACTAAAATTTACTAATTTACACCAATGTGGATACCGAAAATTAAAGGAATAATCGACCGGCGCATGCTGGTTAACTTTACGGTTGACCCGGAGGTTGCGGCGAAAGTTATCCCCGGCCCGTTCAAGCCAAAGTTAGTTGCAGGTAAGGCCATTGCAGGGATTTGTCTCATTAGGTTAAAGGACGTACGGATCAAAGGTCTGCCGGTTATATTTGGTATGGGATCGGAGAATGGCGCCCACCGTTTTGCTGTGGAATGGATGGAAGACGGTGTGCTAAAGGAAGGCGTTTATATTCCCCGCAGGGATACTTCATCGCTTTTTAATACGATAACAGGGGGCAGGGTTTTCCCGGGTAAACATTACCGTGCTAAGTTTAATGTGCAGGAAAAGGATGGTAATTACCACGTAGCTTTCAATAGTTCGGACGGTACAACCATTAGCGTAGATGCAAAATTGACCGACCAGTTGAACACCACTTCGGTATTTAAAGACATGGACGAGGTATCAGCATTCTTCAAAGGCGGGGCATTGGGCTATTCGCCAAACGGCAATAAGTTAGAGGGCTTGCTGTTGAATACCTATAAATGGGAAATGAGCCCGCTTGAAGTAAGCAATGTAAAGTCCAGCTTTTTTGAAGATGAAACGATATTCCCCAAAGGCTCTGTAACGTTCGACAATGCTTTACTGATGACCGATATTGAGCATGAATGGTCGTCGGTAGCGAATAAAGTTTGCTGTTAATTTTAAACTATTGTCATGGTGAGCCTGTCGAACCATTAGCAAAGTGCACAAGTCTTCGACAAGCTCAGACTGACAGGCAAACCTTTCGCCTTTTAGCTTTCACCTTTTACCTTTCCGCTTTTACCTCTTCTCTCCACATCCCTTTAACTTTTCCACAATTCCCTTATTCCGCAGGCAATGGATTAAATTAGCAGATTATTAAAACAGGACATACCCTTGGCTAAGACCGAAACCAAAGAAACCCCCTTAATGCAGCAATACAACGCCATAAAGGCTAAGTACCCCGGTGCTTTGCTGCTGTTCCGCGTGGGCGATTTTTACGAAACCTTTGGGGCCGATGCCATCAAAGCCTCGGGCATTTTGGGCATTACGCTCACCCGCAGGGCCAATGGTGCCGCAACGCATATAGAGCTGGCCGGGTTCCCGCATCATTCGCTGGATACATACTTGTCAAAACTGGTGCGTGCAGGCCAGCGCGTGGCTATTTGCGACCAGCTGGAAGACCCTAAAACCACCAAGACCATCGTTAAACGCGGCGTTACCGAACTGGTTACCCCCGGCGTTGCCACCAGCGATAATATCCTGCAGCAAAAGAGCAACAACTACCTCGCTTCGCTATATTTCGAAAAGAATAGTATTGGTATAGCACTGATAGATATATCAACAGGCGAATTCCTGACCGCGCAGGGCAGTACAAGCTACATTGATAAGCTGCTGCAAAGCTATGCACCCAGCGAGATCATTTTCCCTAAAAGCCGTCAGCAGGATTTTAAAGACGCCTATGGCGACCGCTTTTACACCTACACCCTCGACGATTGGCCTTATAGCGGCGATTACGCGCAGGAAACGCTGCTAAAGCATTTCGGCGTAAAATCGCTTAAAGGTTTTGGTATCGAAAAACTGAGCCTGGGCATTGTAGCTGCCGGTGTGGCACTACATTATTTGAATGAGACCGAACACCGCAACCTGCAGCATATCTCGGCCATTGGCCGGATAGAAGAAGACCGGTACCTATGGTTGGACAGGTTCAGCATCCGCAACCTGGAGTTGGTGGGCTCGAGCAACGAAAACGCGCTGACTTTGGTTGATGTATTAGACCATACCTGCTCGCCCATGGGCGCAAGGATGCTGCGCCGCTGGATTGTGATGCCGCTTAAAGAAATTAAGCCCATACAAGACCGCCTTGGCGTTGTAGAATACCTGATAGCCCAGGAAGAACTGCGCGAAACCCTGCAAAACCAGATTCGCCAGATAGGCGACCTGGAAAGGTTGATTTCTAAGATAGGCCTGCAAAAAGCTAATCCGCGCGAGGTTTGTCAGTTGAAGAAGGCTTTGGTAGCTATCGAGAGCATTAAGAAACTTACTATGGAATCGGCAAGTGAGCCGATGAAGGCCATTGGCGAGCAGCTAAACCCGTGTACATCCATATCAGAAAAAATAGCCCGCGAATTACACCCCGAGCCACCCGTTATGATGGTAAAAGGTTCGGTAATGAACGAGGGTATCAACGAGGAGCTTGACCGCCTTCGTAAGATCGCTTTTGGTGGTAAAGGTTATTTGTTAGAGATCCAAAAACGTGAGGCTGAGGCTACCGGCATCCCATCGCTGAAAGTTTCGTTCAATAATGTGTTTGGCTATTATTTAGAAGTGACGCACAGTCACCGCGAGAAGGTGCCAACGGAGTGGATCCGCAAGCAAACGCTGGTGAACGCCGAGCGCTACATTACCCCCGAACTGAAAGAATACGAGGAGCAGATCTTAGGCGCCGAAGAAAAGATATTGGTGTTGGAAACCAAACTTTACAACGACCTGCTGTACGCCCTTGCAGAATATATTAAGCCCATCCAATTGAACGCTATCCTGATAGCCCGCCTGGATGTGCTGCTGAATTTTGCTACCATATCCATCAAAAACTACTACGTTAAACCGGATGTGAACGAAAGCCGTGTGCTGGATATAAAAGGCGGCCGCCACCCGGTGATAGAAAAGAATTTACCATTGGGCGAGGAATACATTACCAATGATGTTTTCCTGGATTCGGATTCGCAGCAGATCATCATCATTACTGGCCCCAATATGGCGGGTAAGTCGGCATTGCTAAGGCAAACCGGCCTTATCGTATTAATGGCGCAGATGGGTTGTTTTGTGCCTGCCAAAGCGGCGTCGGTTGGTTTGGTAGATAAGATATTTACCCGTGTAGGCGCATCAGATAACGTGTCCTCGGGCGAGTCTACCTTTATGGTGGAGATGAACGAAACCGCCAGTATCCTCAACAACCTAAGTGACCGCAGTTTGATCTTGCTTGACGAGATAGGCCGTGGTACTTCAACGTATGATGGGATCTCTATCGCCTGGTCAATAGGCGAGTACCTGCACAATCACCCAACTGCAAAGGCGAAAACGTTATTTGCAACTCACTACCACGAGTTGAATGAGTTGAGTAACAGCTTTAACCGCATCAAAAACTTCAATGTTTCGGTTAAGGAAGTTGGGCAGCAGATCATCTTCCTGCGTAAACTGGTACCCGGTGGCAGTGAGCATAGTTTCGGGATCCATGTAGCTAAACTGGCCGGGATGCCGCAAAAGGTTTTGAGTCGAGCCAATGAGATTCTCAAAAAACTGGAAAACGAACGCACCGGCGGCGAACATATCAAAGAAAGCATCCGCAAGGTGCAGAAGCAAGCCGTACAGATGCAGATGTTCTCAATAGATGATCCGGTATTAGTAAAAATCCGCGATACGCTGAACAACCTCGATGTTAATACCCTAACCCCGGTAGAGGCTTTGATGAAGCTGGATGAGATCCAAAGGGTGATAAAGGGGTAGGGCCCCCTCTAATCCCCCCCCCCGTAAGGGGAGACTTTTAATATTAAGCCCTCCCTTCCGGGGAGGGTTTGGGTGGGGCTTGTTAATATGTTTATAAATCCCCATGCAATATTTTATCGTTAACAGATATCTTTAGATTATGCTAATACCTCGCCAATCACGCCTGTTATTATTTTTTGCTGCCACGATCCTGCTATCCGCTTGTCACTCAAAAAAACTGACGGTTAGGAATAATGCCGATCTTGCCCCAAACGGCATCCCGGTTAGGCGTGGCCCGTACGTTATGGTAAAGCCGGATAAAGAAATAGCTGAAAAGTATTCGGCATTAATGGGGATAAAGCGTAACGAGATCCAAAACGGCCGTTTGTATAGCTTTATAGATGAATGGTACGGCACACCGTACCGTTTCGGCGGGATGGATAAAGATGGTGTAGATTGCTCCGGATTAGTTTTTCTACTTCAACTACAGGTATACGACCAACCACTGCCACGCACCTGCGCCCAGCAAGTAAACGTTGTAAAACGCAAATACGAAGAGAAATTAAAAGAGGGCGACCTGGTTTTCTTCGACTTTGACGGCAAGCAATATAGCCACGTAGGCGTGTACCTGCAAAACGGTTATTTTGTACATGCCAGCACCCGCAAAGGTGTAATGGTAGCCAGGCTGCATGATAATGGCATCTATAAATTCTTCTCGCGTGGTGGTTCAATCAGCGAAACTACTTCGGCACAGGTAGATTAATAACCATTGCTTAACTATTATTGGTATTTTTGTGCCGATGGATGATCCTAAAAACGACTATTCTTTCTGGACTAAATATAAGCGCTACGCCGGTACCGAGATCCTGTTGTATGTGATCATGATCGTTGGTATCATACTCGGTATCATCATATTTAGCTAATTAGTTTTAACCAACACCATATTATAATTGTCGGCTTCGGCAATTTGCTGGTAAAAGGCCACCAGGTCGGGGTAGGTATCTTTACTGTAGGTGCCATCTACCAACTCCACGCGGCGTTTAAATGTTAACTTACCATCTGCAAAAGCACTGCTCATCTTAAACTTACCAAAGGGTTTGCTCATGCTTACATCAATCGGCTCCATATCCGGTTTGTAACCTGCAGGCAGGGTGTAAACAATTTCATCCTCATCCACATAACCACGGTTGATGTAAACCGGGTTTGTACGGTTCCGCACATCGCGGATGCTGCTGCTGCGGTTTAGCGGGTTAAGCGAAAAGTAAAGCTTGCCATTATCGCGCGAGGCAAACTCGTAGGCGTTAAATACCAGGCTTTCGGTTGCTATCGGCATTTCCTTTTTATCCTTTTTAATTTCCAGCTTTTCTACATTAAGATTGTTAATGTGCGCATACATCTTTTGAATAATTTTTACCTGCTCTTTCAAAGGCTCGTCAAACAAGCTTTCGGGGTTATCATACTGGGTGCCTTTATAAACCGTGTTTATGCTGCCGCTCAGTTCACCATCGGCTGCTATTACCAGGTTGGCCTTACGGGTTTGCAGGTTGTCCGCAGCGGTGTATTTTGGGGTATGCAAAAGCTTGCCACCTTCGGGCGTGCAGGCCAGTACGGTACGGTCGTCGGTAAAATCACTTAAGAAACCAAAGGGGATCTTTTGACTGGTGCACTCCAAAAAGGTAGTGTCATTTTTTAGTGGCAGGCAAAGTATCACATGGTTGCCCTGGCCCATGCTGGCAAAATCATCAAGCATGCTTATTTTGGCGTTATCGCCCTCTACCACGCAATACCACGATGGGACATCCGCGGCCTTTAATAATGCCTGGGTATAATTAACCAATGCTTTACAATCGCCATAGCTCAACCTATCTACATCGCTTGCCAAAAACGGCTGGTAGCCGCCAATGCCTACCTGTACGCTAATATAACGGGTTTTGCCCTGCATGTACTCGTAGATCTTTTTGGCCTTCTGTTTTATATCGATAATGCCATTCGTTAATTCTTTTATTTGTGCAATGGTAGCGGGGGGAAGGGCCTGCCTGTTAGCTAATAACTTATCATTATTCCATTTGCCCAACTCATTCCAATTACTGAAACTGCCGCTGATGCCCGCGTAAACAAAATGTTTAGGTGCTATTTTAACCGTGCTTAAGTAAGTATCTTTAATAGGGCTGTAAGGTTCGCTTCGTGCCGCTTTTAGGTTACTTAATTGCCAGGTACGGGTTTTAAGGCCCTCTTTAGTGTAGCCGGCAACCATCTTAGCCGGGATGTTTATTTCTTTATATCTGATGTCGAAATCTGGCTTGCAGGCAAAGGTGTAGGAGCTTTTCTCTACGGCTAAGCCCGGGTATGGGTTGGGTTTCCAATCCCTTATGTTTAATGTTTGCCTCGATCTCAGGTCATACTCATATTCTATGGTGTACGGGTACGATCCTATCGACGGGATATAATGTTTCACCCGCGAATCTTCAAATAACGAGAAATCATTAGAAGCATCCTGGTCCTCAAAGTTCTTTTCAGAAAACTTGCTGCTCAGCTTTCCAAATTCATCATAAACCGCCCCCTTAATGCCCTTTATAATGTTGCTTTTATCGTGCCAAACCACAATATGGGCAAGGTCGTCGCCATTTTTGTTGAGTACAGTAATGGCTTTTTTGATATGGTATAGCGTATTACCGCCATCTACCTGGGTGTAAACGCTTTCATCGCGCACAACGGCGCTTGAATAAGGCAGCAGCTCTTTCGGGATCCTGCTTACCTCATAATTTGCCTGGGCATTCGCGCACGCGGCTGTACCCAATAAAAATAAGAGTGTTAAAACCTTTTTCATCACTTTTTCCTGATTACTATCTCGGTTTTCTCCGATGCTATTATTTTATTGTATAATTCTTTCAGGTAAGGGTACTCCTCTGGCGCGTAAACAGATTTTGTGAACTGGATCACATTAGAATAGGTGAACGTATCGTCGGCACCGCTAAATTCCGTTAAAAATTTGCCGCCTTTGTTTGGTAAGGCCACACCGGTAGATTGCGGCGAACTTTCAATGGCGTACCCGGCAGGCAGGTGCATGGTTAAGGTGTACCTGTCGTTTGATGATACGCCCCAGTCTACAGGGTAGTTGCGCTCCTGCAGTTTAAAGGGGTTAGTGGTATGCCTGTCAAACAAAACAGGGTTAAACGCCATGCGGTTGTGGTTAAGGTTGTCAAATACATCAATCTCAACCTCGTAAACTTCGCCCAGCGGTACATCCAGGCTATCTACATTGCTAATGGTCGATTTCAGGATCTTCGTCTTAACCAGCTTCTCATCAAGGTTTTCTACATACTCATCAACGGTATTGAATTTTTTGATCTCCTTGCGTTTATTGAAGGCCGCATAACCCATGGAGTAGGTGGTGATGGTGCCCTTAAGCTTGCCATTGGGCTGTAGGGTAAATTCTAAATTACTGACAGTGTTTTGCGTTTGTTTAGCAACAAGGTCTATCCAGTACGATGGCTTATCGAGGCTCATTACCCGCCCCTGGTCGTTAAGGCATTTTATAGGCAGCATACCAAATGGCAGTGTAGGGTCGGTGGCATCAAGCAGGTAGGTATCCGTGCCTATCGTGGTTTTGGCAATAACGTAATTAAATTCACTCTCTACAGGGTAAAGCCTGCTCACCAAGCCGTTACCACGGGTTGATAGTAGTACCGCATCTGTTTTGATCCCTGCCGAATTTAGGGCGGCTACCAGTGCTAAATTTATATCGGCTACATCGCCGGTGTGTTTATCAAGCGCTTTTTTAACACCGTCGCTGCCGCGCGAATTGATCTCGTTCCATTTAATGTTTTTTTGTATGAAGCGATAGATGGCCACGGCTTTATCCATTTCGGTAGTTTTACCTGCTATTACCGGGGCTATATACGGGTTAAGCAGGTTCTTTTTTATTTGCGAACCAAAGTAATCGGCATGTTTAAAGTTGTAGTCGATATCCTTCCATTCTTTGGTTTCTTTATTTTTAACATTGGTATAAGGGTTTGTCCATTCCTCCAGGTTAAAATATATGGCCGACAGGAAATTTTTTGACGACGTCATATAATCCTCTTCAATAAACGCCGGGATATCGGCCATGCCGTAGGTTAAGTACGAGCAATCGCACTTTGAGCCGTGGCTGCTAAAACATTCTTTTTCAACATCGGCCTTGCTTTTAGTAAGTTTTAACGGCCCGCGGATCATGGCGTTAAATGTCCAAAAAGCAGGGATATGCACTTCATATTGCGAATTTACCTTCGGGATATCATCCTGAAACTCCCAGGCCGGCATCCTGCCAAAACCTTGTAGTAATTTTGTGTATTTGTATTCAACTATACAGCCTGCGCGCAGGTTAGGCATGGCAAATTTGATCGTTTTCCAATACTTGTTTTCGGTTGTGGTGTATATTTTTGATGGTTCAAGTTCGGTAATTTTTATCCCGCCACTTTCATCAATATATGTGGTTGTACCTTTAACGTCTATAACTTCGTCATGTGTATCCTGGCTATCATAGAACGAGATAGCTACGGTGCCTTTGCCGAAACCTTTGGTATCCAGTATTTTTATTTTGGTGTGATATTTAAAAAAGGTTTTAATGTGGTCGTCGCCGGCGATATCTATCCGGGATGAGCCGAATTCGTTTAGCACTACGGCGTGGGCGGATGTATCGTTCTTGTAGTTTTTAAGGTGCATTTCATCCACGGTGAATTTGCCGAAAGGGAAATCCTGTGCAGATGCCAGCGTGGTAAAAGAAATGAATATCAGCAGGTTAAGTAAAAATTTGTTCATGTAGGTTAGGTTGTAATCTATTGACCTGAAAATATGAAAATATCCCGACATTTTACACCAAAAATAGTGTGCAGATAATTTTGATAGTTTTACCACCTTTGTACTACTGATAAGCAAAAATGAAATTACAATTAAAACGGCCCCTGGCCTTTTTCGACCTGGAAACTACCGGTATCAATATTGGCGCAGACCGCATCGTAGAGATATCTGTTATTAAACTTAACCCCGATGGCAGCGAGGATGTACTAACCCTGCGCGTACACCCGGGCATCCCAATTCCTTTAGAATCATCGTTAGTGCACGGCATTTATGATGAGCATATTAAAGACGAGAAACAGTTTCATGAAATTGGCCAGCAAATAGCCGAATTTATCCACGATAGCGACCTTGCGGGATACAACTCCAACAAGTTTGACATACCCATGCTGATGGAAGAGTTTTTACGCGCGGGCATCCAGTTTGACCTGGATAACCGCCATTTTGTGGATGTGCAGAACATTTTCCACCAGATGGAGCAGCGTACTTTGAGGGCTGCTTACCAGTTTTATTGCGATAAACAGATTATCAACGCGCACTCGGCCGAGGCTGATACCCGCGCCACCATGGAGGTTTTGCTGGCGCAGATAGAGCGTTACGAGAACCAGGAATGGGAAGATAAAAAAGGTGTTAAAAGCACGCCCGTTGTGGGTGATGTAGAGGCCTTACACAAGTTTACCAACCTGAGCCGCCCGGTTGATTTTGCCGGCCGCATGGTATATAATGAGCAGGGTGAAGAAACCATAAACTTTGGCAAGCACAAAGGTAAAAGGGTAGAGGATGTACTTAGTGCTGAGCCAAGCTATTACTCGTGGATGATGCAGGGTGATTTCCCGCTGTATACCAAACGTAAGCTTGAAGAAATTTACAAACGCTGGAACGCCAAGCGGGTAGCAGAACGCCAGCAAAATAAGCCGGCACAACCTGCCGCTGCATTAACACCTGCCCAGCCACAAGCACCAAAACCGGCATTCCAAAACAACAGCCCCAAAAGCAGCCCGCAATTAAACAGCCAGCCTGTTAAAAGGAAAGAAGAGCCTGCAAAACCTGTAGATGAAGATATGCTGGCACAGCTGGCGATGAAATTTAAGAAGAGTTAATTGGAGATTAGAGGTTAGAGGTTAGTTTTTCTGCGTGCCTCAACTCCGCGCGTAATTGCGAGCTATAGCGTTGCAATCTTCGATATGAAAAGTTTATTAAAGACGCGAAGTATCGCATCTCTACAATATTATTCCTGTAGAGACGCGATACTTCGCGTCTCTTTTTTTATTTTATTCCTAATCTCTAATCACCTGTCAATAATCATTACTCCTCAAAAACTGAATATTCCTTGTCAGTCCCTCAAACTTCGTCCGTTTCACAGCCGAGTTCTTGAACACCTTTTGAAATACATCGGTCGTAATATCCTCCCAGTCCTCTTTTTTTAGGCCGTGCAATTCCGGGTGAGGGGTAAAGGATGGTTCGTTGTGGAGTACGGAGAAGCGGTTCCAGGGGCAAACGTCCTGGCAGATGTCGCAGCCAAACATCCAGTTATCCATTTTGCCTTTAAATTCCTGCGGAATCTCGTTCTTGAGTTCGATGGTAAGGTAGGAGATACACCTACTGCCGTCAACCACGTAAGGGCCAACTATGGCATCGGTAGGGCAAGCGTCTATACAGCGGGTGCAGGTGCCGCAATGATCGGCAGTGGGCTCAATATCATACTCCAGTTCAATATCTACGATCAGCTCTGCTAAAAAGAAGAATGAACCTGCCTGCTTGCTAATGAGGTTGCTGTTTTTACCAACCCAGCCCATGCCCGCTTTTTTTGCCCATGCCTTATCCAATACCGGTGCCGAATCTACAAACGCACGGCCGCCAACCTCTCCAATCTTTTGGTTGATAACTTCTAATAGATGCTTTAATTTATCTTTAATAACACTATGGTAATCAGTACCGTAAGCGTATTTGGAAATTTTGGGTGCCGATGGATCCAGCTGTGTGGAATTGGTATAATAGTTTAGCCCGAGGGAGATAACCGACTTGGCCCCATCTACCAGTAAACGCGGGTCGAGCCGTTTATCGAAGTAGTTTTCCATGTAGCGCATTTCGCCGTGCATGCCTTTGTTCAGCCATGCTTCCAGCCGGGGTGCTTCCTGCTCTAAAAAGTCTGCCTTGGCTATGCCACAAAACAAAAAGCCCAGGTTTTTGGCCTCGGTTTTTATGAGTTGCGAATATGCCGACAGGTTTTGCTGCATGGCGCAAAGATACTATAATGCAATGTTTTTGAATGCGATAGGCTTTGCCAATAATTTTATATGTATTAAATAATTTTCTTTTTAAATAATGGTATGGCTTTTGGTAGGTTATATGCAAATAATACAACTATGGAAAATAAACCAGCAGGATTTGACAGGGCTAATGGCCAGGGCCAAAACCACGACATAACCGGAAACGTGGCCAATGTTGACAACGAAACTTTAAAATATGATGTAAACGATAAGGACCTTGCTAAAAAGATCCCGACCGTTACACCGGAAACTGTAGCAGCAGATATCCCCAACGATACCCCCGAGTTGGAAAACCCAACAGAGCAAACCTCTTCTAATAAAGGGCAGGGCCCGGCAGGCGAAAATTTGTAAACAATAAAGCCTTTCCATTTTGGAAAGGCTTTATTGTTTGTTTGTAAACCCGTCATTGCTGTAAGCGTAGCGTGGCAATTTTCGATAGAAGAGTAGGCGACAAGCACGTCGAAGATTGCCACGTCGCTATCGCTCCTCGCAATTACGCGCGGAGGATACTACTACCTGTTATGGTACAACTTCGAATTTGAGTATGTAGCCTCAGCGACTATCTTACCACTCTTTATCTTAAAAATGCTGGCGTTGCGCAGGTCGTAACGTATTGGGCTGCCGGCTTTTTCTTTCAGGCCAATAACATCATACTCAACAACCACGGTCGAATCGGTATTGATCACGTTGTCAACCAAATATTTGGCATCGGGCGATACATAAAATACCTGGTGGAATATTTCATCGGCACCTTTTGGGCCAACGGTTTCGCCATCCCAATCGGTAGTGGTTATTTTTGCCTTGTCGGCGTATTGTGCAACTAAGCCTTTAAGGTCTTTATCGTTCAGGTAGCGAAAATGCTCGTCTATTATCTGTTTTGATGCTTCGGTTTGGTTAACCACGGGCGTTTCGGGCTTATTGTTGCATGCCGCAAAGGCCGTAGCCAATAATACGAACAGGATAGGGCGTAGGGTAATTGTCATGGTTTAAAAGTAAGGATTGTCATTTAAAAACAAAACCCTCTTTTGCATTGCAAAAGAGGGTTTCAAATTTCGTATCTTTGTATTAGAAGCTATTCCTTACGCTATTACCAAACGTTTTAGTGCTCCAGTAACCGCTATCCAATATGCGGCGTACAGTCAACAATGGGTAATCCGGGTCGCGTTTATCAGCTAACTGGAAAGCCATCTTAAATCCTTTTTTATCAAGCTCAGGTAATACAGGTTTTTTCCAGATGCCAAATGGGTAAGCAAAGTAATGGATTTTTTTACCGGTTATTTCTTCTAGTTTTTTAGTTGGCTTGTCTATCTGGGTAACCCAGTCGTCAACAGGTCGGTTAGTGATCTTACCGTTAAGTCCTTTAATAACCAGGTTTGAATTGTGCGAATATTTGTCTACACGGTGATGGTCCCAAGTGTGGCTGGAAATTACATTGCCATCGTCAGACAGTTTTTTGATCATCTCGGTAGTCATGTAATGCGGGCGACCTATTGATACCGTCATCACAAAGAAAACGCCTTTAAAACCGTATTTCTTCATTTCGGGAGCGGCTATTGTAAACTGGTCAAGATCGGTATCATCAAATGTTAACATGATTGGTTTTTTAGGCAACGGCGCGCCTGCAACCAGGTAATTGTACAACTGATCGGGCAGTATGGTGTGGTAACCGCTGTCGGCCAGCATTTTCATGTGTTCTTTAAAAGCGGCAATTTGTACAATGTAGTCTTTAGCATTTTTAGAGTCACTAGCCTTCCAGTCGCGAATTTGGTGGTAGCAAACAATTGGTACCTGCTTGCGGGCCAAAACAGCGGCTTTATCAATAGGGCCGGTAGCCAGTTTTGCCACGGGCGATGAAGTTTCTTCGGTTGCAGTTTTGGCGCTGTCTGCAGAGGCCTTGTCTGTCGATGTTGGTTTAGACTGGCATGCTACCATGCCAAAAAGTACAAGTGGCAATACTGCCGAAAATTGCTTTAACATAATACGGATGATGATTTTTGAACCGCTAAATTAGTATAAATCTAAAAGGGATGTATTAACTGTTAATAAATTTTATTTCGATACCGATTTTTGGAAAACCAAGGTCGTTTTTTGGTGAAAAAAAGGCGAAAAAAAGTCGTCATTTCTACCGCTAAAATCAAAAAAGCCCGCTATTTGCGGGCTTTAATTTTTTGCGGATAGTACTAAAGTACTATTCGTTTATTTTCTGCTATAGACCGCTTGGCGGCATCCAGTATCTGCATCACTATCATGTTATATTTAAGTGACGATCTATCGGCAATACCCCTTTGCCTGTTGTTTACAACCTGTTGCAGGTACGAGATAGGGTGGTCATTTGGTGCTAACAATGGCGGGGCAATAATGGTGGTCATCGGTTTTTTGTCGATGCGGGTAATTACGTTATCCTTGTCTAGCGCGTGCATATATCCCTCATCCCCAAATACTTCCAGATCTTTAATGGAGAATGGCCAGTTCCAGGATGCTTCGATAATACCTGTTGCGGTAGGGTATTCTACAATGATTGTAGCGTCATCCTCCACTTTTGGGTAAATCTGTAACTTAAAATGGCGGGCAACAGCCGTAACCGCTATAGGTTTCTGGCCATTCATCAGCCAGGTCATCAGGTCGGCGCCGTAGCAGCCAAAATCGTTAAGGGCACCCGCACCGTTCAGTTCAGGATCGGTAAGCCAGTTGGTGAAGTCCTTGCTGCAACCTATCTCTTTTGGCCCCTGGTGGCCATCATGCACTACCATCTTGCGGATCTGCCCGAGGCTATCCTTAGAGGCCACATTGTACACATGCTGGTAAGATGGATACCAGGTAGTTTCGTAATTGGTCATAAGCTTAATGTAGTATTTTAAAGCTAAAAACTCCATACGGCTGGCTTGTGCAAGGGTAGCTGCCAATGGTTTTTCTACCATTACAGATATGCCCAACGGGGCGCAAACTTCCACAATATCAATGTGTTTGGCAACCGGGTTGTACCCTAAAACCACGTCAGGCTTTTTGGTGGTAACCAGTTTCTTAAGGTCATCAAAAAAGATAGAATCGGGTAGGTTATATTGCTTCTGGTAACGGGCACGCAACTGTTTATCAGCCTCGGCTATACCTACAATAAGCACTTTGCCGTCGCGGTAATCGCCAAGGATGTTGTGCACATGATCATGCGCCAGTCCTGCTATCCCAATTTTTTGTGTGCTTAGTAATACAGGTACAACTGGTATGGTAGGCGGCACTGGTTTAACGACCGGGGTAACCTGCGCAAACGACATCAATGTGCCCGATACAAGTATCAGGCACATTATAAGCTTAATGTATTTTATATTCGAATTACTTCTCATTTGACAGTGAATAAGGCACATCCGCAGCTTTTGTACCTCTTGCTTTGTTAGGCACAGCCGACATATTAAAGTTTAAAACTTGCCCCTGTTGCAGCGCTTTGTGGCTTAACCAGTTGTTTGTATATGGTTTGCCATTTACAGTTAAGCTGGTTACAAACCTATTTGCAGGGCTGTTTTTAGCAGCATTAATGGTAACGGTTTTGCCGTTCTCTAAAGTAAGGGTCACTTTTTTGAACAGCGGTGCACCTAAAACGTACTGATCTGTAGAAGGCGTTACCGGGTAAAAGCCCATTGCCGAAAATACATACCAGGCTGATGTTTGGCCGTTATCTTCATCGCCACAATAACCGTCAGGGGCAGAGTGGTACATTTTGTTGATCACATCGCGCACGTGCAATTGGGTTTTCCATGGCTCGCCCGAGTAGTTGTACAGGTAGGTCATATGCTGAATGGGTTGGTTACCATGTGCATACTGGCCCATGCCGGCAATTTGCATCTCGCGGATCTCGTGGATCACTTCGCCATAATAGCTGTCATCAAAAATAGGAGGAAGGCTGAAAACTGAATCCAGTTTGGCGCTGAATTTTTGTTTACCACCCATCAGGTCAACCAAGCCCTGGATATCGTGGAACACGCTCCAGGTGTAGTGCCAGCTGTTACCCTCGGTAAAGGCATCGCCCCATTTGAAAGGATTGAACGGAGACTGGAATTTACCATCCTTGTTTTTACCACGCATTAAACCGGTTTCTTTATCAAACAGGTTTTTATAGTTCATGCTGCGTTTGCGGTAGATCTCTGTTTCAGATGCAGGGCGGTTTAATGCCTTGCCCAGTTTGTAAATGGTAAAATCGTCGAAAGCATACTCTAAAGTACGGGCTGCATTCTCGGTTATTTTAACATCGTATGGTACATAGCCTAATGTGTTGTAGTAATCTACACCATCGCGGCCGGTAGCATTAGGGCCATCATTATTGGCACCATGTAAAAGCGCCTGATACAGCGTTTGGATATCATATCCGCGACCACCTTTCAGGTAGGCATCAGATACTACAGCGGCTGAGTTGTTACCCACCATTACGTCAGAATAACCGGGGCTGCTCCACTCGGGCAACCATCCGCCTTCTTTGTAATCATTAACCAAACCGGCTTGCATCTCTTTATTGATAGATGGATAAACCAGGTTCAGGAATGGGTATAAAGCCCTGAAGGTATCCCAAAAGCCTGTTCCCGCGAATTTATAACCCGGTAGGATCTGTCCGTTTTGAGCGCTCCAGTGTACCGGTTGGTTTTTGGCATCCAGTTCGTACATTTTGTTTGGGAAGAACAGCATGCGGTAAAGGCAAGAGTAAAATGTTTTTACCTGCTCTACCGAACCACCTTCTACAGCCAGTTTGCTTAAGGTTTTGTTCCAAACGGCTTTTGCTTTTAGTTTGGTTTGGTCGAAGTTATCTTTGCCAATCTCTCTGTTCAGGCTTATTTCAGCTTGCTCAATGCTGATGAATGATGAGGCTACCCTCATGTTCACTTTTTCGCCTTTTGTAGTTTTGAAACCGATAACCGCCATAGCGTGCTTGGCATCAAGTTCTAAACCGTCTTTTAAAGTGGTATCACTGTAAACCTGTGCGGTTGTAATGGGCTTATCTACATAAATTACAAAGTAGTTCTTAAAGTTCTTAAGCGGGCCGCGGGCATATTTGGTAGAGTAACCAACTATTTTTTTCTCGCCCGGGATAACTTTTACGTATGATCCTTTATCAAACGCGTCGACTATAATATAAGAATTGTTCGATTGCGGGTAAGTGAACCTGAACTGCGCGCTACGCTCAGTAGGTGTTATCTCTGTAGTAACATCATGGTCGGCAAGGTAAACGCTGTAGTAGTATGGCTTTGCAATCTCAGCTTTGTGCGAGAACCAGCTTTCGCGGCCTTTTTGCGAAACTTTTAGCTCACCGGTTACCGGCATAATGGCAAACTGCCCGTAATCATTCATCCATGGCGATGGCTGGTGGGTTTGTTTAAAGCCATTTATTTTGTAGGCATCGTAAGTGTACTGCCATCCGTCGCCCATTTTACCTGTTGTAGGCGTCCAAAAGTTCATGCCCCAGGGCACGGCAATGGCGGGGTAGGTGTTGCCGTTACTCAGGTCGTATTTTGATTGCGTACCCATCAGCGGATTGATCCATTCAACAGGGTCAATTACTTTAGCAACCTGTTGTGCAAATGAAGAAGCTGCAAACAGGAGGGCACTTAAAAGAAGGAATCTTTTTTTCATGTGTGATTTAAAGTATAATAGATGTAAACCGGCAGTAAATATAAAAGACTGGCGGGTATTGCCAGTCTTTTATATTGTAAAATTATTGCCACCCGGGATTTTGTTTCAACTTAGGGTTTGTGTTTATCTCGCGCTGTGGTATTGGCCACAGGTAGTATTGAGTTTTCATAGTAATACCCTGCTCGTTTGCAGTTGATGTTGCATCGGCAAATATACCACCCGGCACAACGTAGATCTTATGTGTACGCTGGATATCAAAATAAGCTTTATCCTCGTAGCAAAGTTCCAGGTAACGCTCTTTCCAAACGGCTTCGCGGAACGCTGTTTGAGATAAAGCGCCGTACGGGGTAAGTTGCGCGCGGCCGCGTATAGCTTCAAGAGCGCCAATTGCTGTTGCATTAGGTGCGCCATCTGCTTCGTTTTGTGCCTCGGCGTAAATTAGCTGAGCTTCGGGTAAACGGAACAGCGTCCAGTTTTCGTCGCTTTTACCATTACCTAATGCACTTTCTACATGGAAAAATTTATAAAGGGCCGGTTTTTCAAAAGTAATTATCGTTGAAGGATCTTTATCTTTTGGATAACTGCTGTAGAAAAATTCCCTTTCTTTAGCACGTTTATCACCGGCAGGGTAGCTGGCAATAAATTGGGTAGTAGGTAACATAGCGCCTAAGTGGTCGCCATAAGCACCAACCTGCAGGTTAAACGGTATAGTTAATTGTGGAATAGCATTTTCCTGTACACCCACTTTGTAGTTTATCTGGAAAATCAATTCTCCCTGGTTTTTATGGGCATTGTCATGCAGGTAAGCATAATCATTAAACAAGCTGTATTGTGTTAAAACCGGTAACACCTCAGCAGCTGCCAATGCGTAATTCTCGGTTTTTTGCAACGGATAGCCCGCCATAGTTAAATAAACGCTGCCTAATAATGTACGCACAGCACCTAACGAAACACGGCCGGTTTGTTCGGTAGCAGGTAAGCCCGAATCTTTCGCGGCTTTAAGGTCGGCTACTATCAGGTCATAAACAGATGCTATAGGCGAACGATCAGGATAAAGGGTTTCGCTGGTGATGGTAACCGGCTCTGTTATTAATGGCACATTGCCATATAACCTTACCAAATGAAAGTAAAAGAAAGCCCTCAGGAAGTACGCTTCGCCAAGTAGTTTTTTCTTATCAGCATCCGGCATGGCAATAGCCGGGATACGTTTAAGTGCTACGTTAGCATTTGCTATTGCCGCGTAACTGTTTGACCACACCGTTTCAAAACCCGGATTTGTTGGGCTTGTAGTTTGGTTTATTACCTGCTTATTATTCACACTTTGCCCAAGCGTTGTTGCATGGCCCGCAAAAAGTTCTAAAGTGATGAACGGGCTTTCGCCGTAGGCATCCCCATTTTGGAACATGTACAACGATGAGTAAATACCGTTTACAAATGTTTGCGCTTGCGAAGCGGTTGTAAAGTAGTTAGCGGTATTAAAATTATCTCTCCTTTCTTCGTCGAGGTATTTTTTGCAACTGCTTGCAGATGCTGTAAGGATCAGTAATAATATACCGGCCCTGTATTTTTTTAAGTTAAACTTCATAATACTATATATAAAATGGTTTAATTAGAAACTAACGTTTACACCAAGCAAAAAGGTCCTTGGTTTTGGATAATCGTAAAATTGGATGCCTTGGGTAAAGTTGCTGTTATTGTTGTAAGTAGAAACTTCAGGATCGTAACCGGTGTATTTGGTTATAATGAAAAGGTTTTGGGCTTGCGCGTAAACTCTTAATCTGCTTACTTTTAGTTTCTTTAAAATATTGTCAGAAAAGTTGTAACCCAAAGTAACCGACCTGCCACGGATGAAGTTGCCGTTCTCTACCTTGGTAGAGTAGATTTCAGTTTGGTAACCTACATAAGCTGGGCGGGTTTCAGCTATATTGGTATTTTGGTGCTCAGGGGTCCATGCATCTAATACCGTTGCATAGCTGTTAGCCTGGCCTGTACGGTCCTGGCCCGAGTGCTTGGTAAGGTTCATGATCTGGTTACCGTAGTTGAACTGTAACTCGATACCAAGTTCGATGCCTTTATAACGGAAGTTATTACTAAATGTACCAAAGCCATCTGGGGTAGATTTACCCAGCACCTCGCGGTCATCAGCGGTGATCTTACCGTCGCCGTTCGTATCTTTAATTTTCAGGTCACCCGGTTTAAGGCCGTTGTAAGAGGCTGCCTGCGCGGCTTCTGATGTACTCCATGTACCTAACACGGTGTAACCATAAAAACTACCCGGTGATAAACCAACCCTCATGAGGTTAAAATTTGATAAGAAGCCGGGAGAAAGGAAAATATCATCATTGTTTTGACCAAGCGCTAAGATCTTGGTGTTTAGGAATGTGATGTTGAAGTTAGATGTCCAGCTAAAGTTTTCAGATTTAATATTTGTGGTATTAATGGCAAGCTCAATACCCTTATTTTGCAATTTACCAATGTTTTTAAACACACTTCCAAACCCGCTTGATTGTGGAATTGGTGCATCTAGCAG
Source organism: Mucilaginibacter sp. 5C4 (assembly GCF_034345625.1). NCBI lineage: Bacteria > Pseudomonadati > Bacteroidota > Sphingobacteriia > Sphingobacteriales > Sphingobacteriaceae > Mucilaginibacter > Mucilaginibacter sp. 5C4. The sequence goes on from NZ_CP133775.1 coordinate 2,112,904, forward strand.
TAGCGCTTGTGTTTTCTTAATGAACGCATCGGCCTCAATGTTAATACGGTTGTTAAATAAACCCAATGATACACCAAAGTCGATCTCGGAATTTTTCTCCCATCCAAGTTCTTCGTTGCCAATAGTTGTTTGATGTGTGCCAATAGCTTGATTACCAAATACATAAGGGATAGTTTCGATGTTAGCAGTTGAACGGTATTCACCAATCTCAGTATTGCCGGTTAAACCATAGCTTAATCTGAATTTCAGGTCGGATATGGTTTTGTTATCCTTAAGGAATGCCTCCTGTGATGCTCTCCAGGCTAATGCTGCCGAAGGGAAGAATCCGTTTTTATTATTTTTACCCAAGCGCGACGAACCATCCTGGCGGCCTGTTATAGTAAGTAAGTATTTCTCTTTTAAATTATAGTTTAAACGTGCAAAGAACGATTGCATTTGCCAGGCATCATAGTTTGAACTTGGGATGCCTGGGATTGCACCTGCACCAAGGTTGTAATAGCTATAAAAATTATCAGATAGGGTGCTGGTTGATGCACCAAACCCCGTTTGTTTAAAGTTCTGACGCTCGAAACCTGCTACCAGGTTTATTTTATGAATGTCTGCAAAGGTTTTATCGTAAGTAAAGTAGTTTGACCATTGCCAGAAAACATTATTAGCCTCGCTTATAGATGCCGAGCTATAATCCTGGCTTGCGGTTGCACCACCAACTAAGCCTGTTTGAGAGCTTGGATAATAATTTGCAGATGTAGTAACACCCAATACGCTGCGGAATTGTAAACTTGGTAAAATATTTATGTTAGCATAAGTATTACCGCTAAACACACGGATTTTAGTTAGGTTAACTATCTCGTTTGCCTGAGCAACCGGGTTATCGCCACCTTCAAGATTAGGGTAGTCGGTACGTTTACCGTAGCTACCATCGGGGTAACGGATAGGTATAATAGAAGGCATCTCCACTAACATACGTGGTATGTTGTTGCCACCTGTTCCATTATCCTGCAAACGGCCTTCCTGTGCGTTGTAATTTAAAGTGGCGCCAACTTTTAACCATGGTTTTATTTGGTTATCGAAAGTTAAACGCGCGTTGTAACGTTTTAAATAACTGTTTAGGATAATACCCTGATCATCAGCGTAGTTTAAAAAGAAACCGTAGTTCATTTTGTCGCTACTGCCGGTAAAACCGAGGTTGTGGTTTTGGCTCACCGCGGTACGGGTAGTAGCATCCTGCCAGTCTACATCATAAAGCGGGTTCAAGTTAGCATCAAACAGCTTGCCTATAAGCGCCGTGCGAATAAGTTTTGGATTTTTACTGGCATAGTTGCCTGCAGCCCAACCCGTAGGGTCATATTTTTGGATGTTGGCGTACCCCAGATCTTCGACAGCTAAAAATTCTTTGGCGTTAAGCACGTCAAGCTTTTTAGCCATTTTGCTTATGCTTACATAGCTGTCGTAACTTACTGTACCCGCGCCACCTTTGGTGCCACGCTTGGTGGTAACCAAAATAACACCGTTTGCACCACGTGTACCGTAAATAGCGGTAGATGATGCATCTTTCAACACGTCTATAGATTCAACGTCGTTAGGGTTGATGGAGTTACCACCCTCTGTCCAAACAACACCATCTACAACGTAAAGCGGGTTTGTGCTGGCGTTAAGTGATGTATAACCACGGATGCGCACTTTTGTAGCACCACCCGGTGCACCCGAGTTGGATGATACGTTTACACCCGCAATTTTACCGGCAAGTTCCTGCTCCAGGTTGGTTTGCGGCCTTTCTTGCAGAGCCTTGCTACCAACGCTGCCTACCGATCCGGTAAGGTCTACACGTTTAGAGGTACCGTAACCTACAACCACTACTTCACTTAGTGCTTTTGGCGATTCTACCAATAAAACATCAATAGTTGAACGGTTGTTAATTGGCTGCTCTTGCGAGGTATAGCCTATAAAGCTGAATACCAGTGTGCCGCTGCCTTCGGGTACATTTAGTTTATATTTACCGGCAACATCGGTAGTAGTGCCTGTTGTAGTACCTTTAAGCTTTACGTTAACACCCGGCAGCGCGCCTTTGGCATCGCTTACAGTACCGGTAATATCAACAGCTTTAATTTCTACAGCGTTGTTATCAGCATCCTTCTTTTTCACTACAATGGTTTCCTGGAAAATTTTGTAGGTAAGGGGCTGATCTTTAAACGCGATGACCAATGCCTGGTCTACGCTTACCTTATCAACATCAATAGTAATGCCGCCCGCTTTAGAAACATCGTTTTTATCATACATAAAATGATAGCCCGTTTGTTTCTCAATAAGGCGTAAAACTTTTTCTACAGAAGCGTTCTTTTGGCGCAAGGAAACAGTCTGGCTGAATGTTTTTGCGCTCACATTGGTAAGGGCTGCAATTATTAAAATGGCAGTGAGTTTCATAACCAATATTAATTTGGATAGTTTAGACCATGCCAAAGGCACAGCCTTAGAATTAAAATTCATAAGTTTGTTGTGTTTGGGTTAAACGTTAACTTTCAATTCGTCGATTGCATGATTATGGGGCCCAGGCATTTTAGCCGGGAAAGTGAGTCGAAACACTTCCCGGTTTTTTTATGCTTAATTTATCCAAATATGGGTAAACGAGGCCGCCAAATGCTTTTAGCTTGCGTGGTGTATTTCTTTCATCATAAGTGGTTTTTGTGAGGTGAATAATTGATGTATGTATTGGTGTTGTTTTTGGGCTAATTCAATTTGTGCTACAGCACAATTATCTTGTTTCCTTCTATCTTCAGGTTTACACCCGTGTATTTCAAAATATCTAACAAAACTGATGCTTTTACATTGCGCGATATGCGGCCGGTAAATACCTTATCAGGTACTTTACCATTATAGGTAACCGGTACATCGTACCAGCGCGCGGCCTGGCGCAGTATGGCATCTATACCAACTTCCCTAAACTGGAAAATACCGTTCTTCCAGGCAGTTTCGTCGTCCACATCTACATCGTTAATAATCTTGTTTTGGCCCGATGATTTGATCTGCGCCTGCTGGCCGGGTTTTAAACGTGCGCTGAAAGTGCCGCTGGTAATACTCACCGCGCCTTCCAGCAGGGTGGTTTTCATGATAACCTCATCATCATAGGCCATTACATTAAAGTGTGTACCTAAAACTTCTATATCTGCACGGTTGGTTTTTACTTTAAATGGCATCAACGTGTTTTTTGTAACCTCAAAGTAAGCCTCGCCGGTAATTTTTACCTGCCTCGATCTGCCTGTAAAACGGGTTGGGAAGGTTAATGACGATGCCGAGTTTAGCCAAACCTGGGTGCCATCGGGCAAAACAACCTGGTACTGGCCACCGCGTGGGGTGCTAATAGTGTTGATGCTAGGAGCAGCTTCATCACCGGCTAACGCATTGGTGTTATAGATCACCTGCCCGTCTGTAGTTTTTTTAACCAGGGTTGTTCCTTCTTTGGCAAGGGTGCCGTTCTCCGCATTATCCAACACAATGGTTTTGCCATTGGCAAGGGTTAACACCGCTTTATTGCCGCCGGGTAAAGCATCGTTATGCGGGCGTTTTACTTTAACAATTTGTGGTTGTTGTGCGGCTTTTTTAGGGTGCAGGTAATTGTAAACGCCAAAGGTTAATACTACCAGCATTATGGCGGCAGCGGCTATTTTGCCCCAAAGAAATATATTATTACGGTTTTTTGCTTGTTTGCCTAATCCCTCAGCGCCTAAAATATTGCTGAGCATTTGGTTGGGTTTATCGTTATTGAACAGGGCGGCGTCAGGCTTAAGATCATCCCAGGCCTGGCGAATGAGCAGCGAAAGCTCTTCATCGCTGGCGCCGGCATTAATTACAGCAAATAGTTCGTCACGCTCCTGCGGAGTTGCCGTTTTGCTATAATAGCGATCAAAAAGGTATCTTAACCTTAACCTGGATGTTTTCATTAAATGTTGTTCAATAATTTGTAGTGTGAAAAAGCCGGGGAGCTTTTGTTATATGACACCAAAGCAGATAAAAAAGGGGGTATTGCTTTGCGGTTTTTTTTAAAAAAATATTGCGCCCAATATAATTATAGCCGAAATATCAATGTTCGACTGCACGAAATTGGTGATAGAGTGTGTGGCGCCCTGCAAATATTTCTTCACCGTTTCGCGCGAGAGGCCCATTTGGTTGGCAATCTCGTCATATTTTAAACGATCGTGGCGGCTTAGCAGGTAAACTTTTTGTTGCTGCGGGGGTAGGTGGTCGATGGCCTGGTCTAATAAAGTATAGTATCCGTCCAATCCCGTATTTTCTTCGGGGATGAGCGCCATGGCGTTTTCTTCGATAGTTTTTTGATGAACGCGTTCTTTGGCCAGTTTACGCAGGCAGTTTAACGCATGGTTTTTGGAGATAACAAACAAATACGCCCTGAAGTTTTGAACATCAACCAGTGTTTCGCGGCTCACCCAGATCTTTAGAAATACATCTTGTACTACCTCCTCGGCCAATTCAAGAGAATCGGTTATGCGGTAAATGTGTGTACCTAAAAGCTGGTGATGGTTATTGAACAGTTCGCTAAAGGCATGTTCATCGCCACCGGCCACCTTCAAAAGCAACTCTTTTTCACAAGGTAAAATCAAGTCAGACATAGGCAGTAATTGGTATCGGCAAATAATGCAAAATATACTACAACTGCAACCCAATAATGCTTAAATGTTAAAAAAATATCACCTCGTGTAAAAATGACACATTTGTAATTGCTTGATTTTTAATTAATTAATCACAGCAAAAAAGAGTGGGTAAATTTGAATTGTTAAAATAATGATGGGTTTCCGCCCAGCTTTATTCTACCAAGGTGCTTGTACGCGCTTTCTGTAGCCTCGCGGCCACGTGCGGTGCGCATTAAAAAGCCTTCCTGAATCAAAAACGGTTCGTAAACTTCTTCAATTGTGCCTTCTTCTTCGCCCACCGCGGTGGCAATGGTTTTCAACCCAACAGGGCCGCCTTTAAATTTATCAATAATGGTAGATAAGATCCTGTTATCCATCTCGTCCAAGCCATGCTCATCAACGTTAAGGGCGTTAAGGGCGTACTTTGCAATAGCGGTATCGATATTACCGTCGCCTTTTATCTGGGCAAAATCGCGGGTACGGCGTAAAAGGGCATTAGCAATACGTGGCGTACCACGGCTGCGGCGGGCAATCTCGTAAGCGCCCTCATCACTGATAGGGGTACGTAATATAGTAGCCGAACGAAGCACAATAGTGGTTAGTAATTTAGCATCGTAATATTCCAGCCTGCTGTTAATGCCAAACCTCGCGCGAAGCGGAGCAGTTAACAAACCAGAACGTGTAGTTGCGCCAACAAGCGTAAAAGGGTTAAGCGAAATTTGTACCGAGCGGGCGTTAGGGCCGCTCTCCAGCATAATATCTATCTTAAAATCTTCCATAGCCGAATACAGGTACTCTTCCACCAGCGGGCTTAAGCGGTGGATCTCGTCAATAAAAAGGATGTCGCCGGTTTCCAGCCCCGTAAGCAAGCCGGCAAGGTCGCCCGGCTTGTCTAAAACGGGGCCTGATGTTATTTTGATACCAACACCCATTTCGTTAGCAATAATGTGCGATAGTGTAGTTTTACCTAATCCCGGGGGGCCGTGCAATAGTACGTGATCCAGCGCTTCGCCACGCTGGCGGGCAGCCTGTACAAAAATGCGCAGGTTTGCCATTATTTTATGCTGACCGGTAAAATCTTCAAATGCCTGCGGGCGTAATACTTTTTCTATATCACGTTCGGCAGGAGAGAGGCTTTCACCATCCGGGTCGAGGTTCTCGTTCATACTTTCAATTTCGGATTTGGGAAGATTAAAGTTAAGCTAAAAATGGGATTTGGGTAGAAATAAATTCGAAATCGAACATCCGAAATTCGAAATTTCTCACCCTTCCGGATACTTCCTGAAAATGCTGTTGATCTTCATCTGGATAACTCCAAAGAAGGCTTCTTTGAATATACCTGACGACATTTTAGAGGTGCCGGCGGTGCGGTCGGTAAATATGATGGGTACTTCGGTTACTTTAAAGCCGTGCTTTATCGAAGTGTATTTCATTTCTATCTGGAAGGCGTACCCTACAAATTTTATCTTATCAAGGTTCAGCGTTTCCAGCACTTTGCGCTTGTAGCACATAAAGCCTGCCGTGGCATCCTGCACATTAATACCCGTAATAAAACGCACATAAACAGATGCGAAGAAACTCATCAGCACACGGCTCATTGGCCAGTTAACTACATTCACACCTTTGATATAGCGCGAGCCAATAGCGGCATCGGCACCATCAATACAAGACTGGCGCAGGCGTAAAAGATCATCAGGGTTGTGGGAGAAATCGGCATCCATCTCAAAAATAAAATCGTAATGGTTGCGTATCGCCCATTTGAAACCATGGATGTAGGCAGTGCCTAAACCTTGTTTGCCCGTTCGTTCCTCAATAAATAACTTGCCGCTGTATTCCTGCTGTAATTGCTTTACAATGTTTGCTGTACCATCGGGCGAGCCATCATCTATGATCAGCACATGAAAATCATGAGGAAGGGTGAACACCTTGCGGATCATCCGCTCAATATTTTCTTTCTCGTTGTAAGTAGGAATAATGACAATACTATCAGGCACAGTAGCTGCAGATTTGGGTTTTTGTAATGAACGCCGCTAAAATAATTTAATTTTACACGGCATTAAAATAAAAAACATTAAAGTGGTGTGCTTTCCTGTAATTATAAGGTAATATTGTGGTTATTGAATTTTTATATTGGCTTAACAGGCTTGCTATACAATTGGGTTGTCAGGGTGGATATCTCTTGTTTTGTTACCTTTAATATCAAGGCCATTTGCCAAAACATCGACAGCCAGATATGCTTTTTCTTTAATGAAAGGACTTACAAAAAGGAATATAATAAAGAACCCAAAGCAGATACCTACAAATAACCAGTAGAATAAAGCACCCGTGAAACCACTAAACATACCACCATCGGCAATACTGTTATTTACAATCGCATTAAAGAATGAACCTATCGAATAGGTGAAGTACCAAATCGCTGTCATGGTACTTTTCATAGAAGGTGGTGATTGGGTGTAGGCATATTCCAAGCCTGTAATTGATACTAATACCTCACCTGCTGATAACACAGCGAAAGCGAATATCTGCCACCAAACAGATGGATGGGCTCCAGCATCAACCTTAACCTGTAATAAAGCGATAATAACAAAACTAAAGCCCGTTATAAATAACCCGGCCCCAAGTTTTCTTAACGATGTTAATTTTATACCCAGTTTTTCGACTAAGGGGTATACACCATAGTTGAAGATTGGAATAAAAGTTAACAGGAATACTGCGCCTACGGTTTGTATTTGAGAAGGTAAAACTTTCCAGCCAAAAACACCGAGACTTAAGTTAAGTTTTTTCGATTGAAGTACCCATTCGGCACTGTTCATGTCCCAAAGTGACCAAAATACCGGGATAAAGGCAAATACAGCCATTACACGCCACACCGCTTTAACGCCATCAACTTTTTCTTCGCTATATTTATCTTCTGCGCACTCCCATGCGGTTTTTCCTGCCACTTTCGCTCTGCCATTAAATTTACACATCATGGCATAAAAACTAACAGATACAAAATTATCCTTATTAATACCTTTAGGTGGAAGCTTTACATATTTTTTACGGCCTGAGAAAAAGATTAAAGTAGCCAATGCCATCAATATACCAGGTACGCCAAAAGCCCAGGCAGCACCAAATTTTTCATAAATTACAGGTATTAGCGCTAAACTCACCATTGAGCCAGCGTTGATGCTGAAATAGAACCAACTGTATATACTACTCATTAAATGCTGATTGCTGTGATCGAATTGGTCACCTACATTAGCAGATACGCAAGATTTGATAGCGCCCGCCGAAAATGCGATGATTATCAATCCTGTTTGAAACCCGGTAAGGGAGGTATCAAACATTGATAAAATGAAGTGACCAATAGTGTATATAAGTGAACCAATTAGTATAACCCTATACTTACCGAAAAACCAATCGGCAAGTATAGCTCCCAATAAAGGGGTTGCGTATACGAGTGTAGAAAAAATGTGATTTATACTGTTTGATTTTGCGTTTGCAATAACAGAACTATCGTGACTGAAAAACTGGTGAACAAGAAAAACAGCCAATATGCTGCGCATCCCGTAAAAACTAAAACGTTCGGCAAACTCGTTACCAATAATAAAGGGAACACTCTTAGGGAATCTTGACTTTGGTTTTGCCGGAACGGCATCTTGTAAAGTTTCTGACATTACTTATGAACTTTTTTTTGTTTAAAAATACTATAATTAAATTAATCCGAAATTTTATACTGAGATTATTACAGCGCGCGCTGTAATGTATTGCTTTACGTGGCTGAATAAAATTTTAATTCTTTTTACGGGCAGGTAAACTGCTCCTGTCTATAATTGCCTGTGCCTTAGGGTCAACAAATGTTGCATCCTTATCTTCTGGAATGTTACGCATATCCAAATTATTTACATATACCCAACGGCCGTTCTTTAGTTTATAACCGTCGTAACTAAGGTCGGGGCCGAAGGCTTCGGGGTGGTCTTTCATCTTCTGGTCGGGCGGCGAAAGATGGTCAAACACGATCAGGTTTTGATCGGGAACGTAACGCAACAACATAGATGCCTGCCTGGTGTATTCAAAAACCACACGTTTACGGTTTTTGCTATTGCCATCAAAAACGGCAGCCCCCAGATTAGGTTTATCGTCTTTATCAAAGGACAAAACTTCTATAACTTTTTTGGTCGATTTTACGGTATTGCCCTTCCATCCCAGCAAAACGTAATAAGGCTTTGCCGCCGCTACGCGGATAATTTTATAATACTGCGCGCCATACCATTTGTGATTATCGGTTATCGAATCTTCGGGGTTTTTAAGGAACGGTGAATAATCTTCAAGCGGGTACATCAACAGATTATCGCCGGTATTCATTTGCACGGTTCCATAAAAACGATAGCTGCCATCCTGGTTCATTACGTGCCAGCTTAGTATACGGAAACGGTTATCGGGCGAGTTTATAATGCTCACAGCCTTAACCGAATCAAAGGGATAATTAAACGAGTGCGGAACTTTTAGCGCTGCAACCAGCATGCGGATAAACCGGTAGTTGGCATTTTTGCGTTCCAGGTCGTCAGGGTCGTTGATGAACTTTTTGCCGAGCGATTTCAGGCTATCCTGGTAAATCTTCAATTCTTTCAGGTTCTTAACTTCATCAGAATGTTGCGCGTAGCTTGCGCTGAATATTAGTAGCAGGAAAAGAGCAATGAAGAAACCTTTCATCAAATATTTTTATGATAAATATTAACGTAAAACAAGCAGCTAAATTATTAAAAAGGAGTAGAGATGTTACGACAAGTTTTCGATAACCATTGCACTGGCACCACCACCTCCGTTGCAGATACCCGCAGCGCCCAGTTTGCCACCGTTTTGCTGTAATACGTGTATCAAGGTTACAATGATACGCGCGCCGGATGCACCCAGCGGATGACCAATAGCGACAGCGCCACCATTAACGTTAACCTTAGCCGGATCGAGCTTTAAAATTTTATTGTTAGCAACAGATACAACCGAGAATGCTTCATTGATCTCAAAGAAATCAACCTGTTCTGCTGATATGCCTGCTTTATGCAATGCTAACGGAATTGCCTTTGCAGGGGTGGTAGTGAAATATTCAGGAGCTTGTTGAGCATCGGCAAAAGAAACTATTTTGGCTAATGGCTTAATGCCCATTGCTTCGGCTTTTTCTTTACTCATTAATACTAATGCAGCCGCGCCGTCATTCAGGGTTGATGCATTTGCGGCCGTAACCGTACCATCCTTTTTAAATACCGGTTTAAGGGTAGGGATCTTATCAAATTTTACCATGGCCGGTTCTTCGTCGTTACTAAACAAGGTAACCTCTCCTTTTTTATCTTTTAGCTCAACAGAAGTAATTTCTGCGTTAAATTTGCCTGCTGCTTGTGACGCTTGCGCGCGTTTATAAGATTCTATGGCAAAGGCATCCTGCTCCTCTCGGGTAACATTGCAATCTACAGCGCAAAGCTCTGCTGCCGAACCCATGTGGTAATCGTTATAAACATCCCAAAGGCCATCTTTTACCAATCCGTCTATGATCTGCCCGTTACCCAGGCGGTAGCCGTTACGGGCTTTATCAAGATAGTAAGGCACATTGCTCATGCTTTCCATACCACCGGCAAGTACAATATCATTATCGCCGTTGGCGATGCTTTGGGCGGCCAGCATAATAGCTTTCATACCCGATGCACACACTTTATTTACCGTAGTTGCAGGCAAATACGGTAAGCCCGCAAATATGGCGGCCTGTGTTGCAGGAGCCTGGCCTAAGTTGGCCGATAATACGTTACCCATATATACTTCCTGCACATCTGCCGGTTGTAAACCTGCTTTTTCAATTGCCGATTTAATAACTACAGCGCCTAATTGCGTTGCCGATAAAGATGCAAGGCTGCCGCCAAAACTACCTATAGGGGTACGGGTGGCAGATACGATATATACTTCTTTCATAAGAAAAATGCTTATTGTTATAATGGTGCAGCAAATTTAGATTTTACTTTGAATAGAAACGAGAAAAATAGAAAATATTATGCATGCATAGTATTTTCTATTCAGAATCTTTCTTTTTACGGGTGGCCTTTTTACGTGCTTTTAAGGCTTCCTGCAGTAAATACTCTATCTGTCCGTTGGTGCTGCGGAACTCATCTGCCCCCCAGGTTTCTATTTCTTTGAGCACATCGGGGTTTATCCTTAATATAAAAGCTTTTTTCTCTGCCATGTTATATTATTGGGTTGCAGCCTGCTGCTGCCTAAGCATAATTATCACCAAGCCCATAAATGCCAGCAAAGGCAGGGGTGGGGTGTTGGGTTGTTGCGTAATCTGGTCTATAGTAACGGTGTAAGGCTGCTTAAAATTTAATGCTTTTTGAGTGATAGTTAAAATATCGTTCTGCGTACCATTAGTTAAACTAAGCGATTTGGAAAACATCTTTTTGTACAGATACGTAGCCTCAAAGCCATTATCCATCTTCAGGTTAAAATCGCGTTTCCAGGTTTCGGGCACTAATACACCTATGATTTCGTCCTCACCTTTGTTTACCAACACGGTGCGGTTAAACCAGCCTTTACGTTTAATGGTGTAAGTTTCCTGCGGGGTTTCTATAATGGCATCGCGTTTAAAGTTTGAGCGGAACCTTAGTTTTGCGTAAACAAACTGGCCGTCAGTCAACTCAAACTCTGGCTTCCAGAAGCCTTTTTTGATAATAGCCAGTTCGTTGGTTCGCAGTTGATCAATGTTTCTATAATCATCCATACTATTAATGATATAAAGTACCCGTATTAACTATTGGCGATACACTGCGGTCGCCACAAAGTACAACAAGCAAGTTGCTTACCATTGCTGCTTTGCGTTCTTCGTCCAACTCAATAATATTCTTTTCTTCCATTTTTTTAAGGGCCATTTCCACCATACCTACGGCACCCTCAACAATTAGGCGGCGGGCAGATATAATGGCTGAAGCCTGCTGGCGCTGTAACATGGCGTGGGCGATCTCGGGCGCATAAGCCAGGTGAGAGATGCGTGCCTCCAACACCTCGATACCGGCACGCTCAAGGCGTTCGTTCAGTTCTTGTACCAATAAAATACCAACCTGCTCAGATCCGCCGCGCAGGGTGATGCTGGCGTTCTCATCTTCAATATGGTCATAAGGGAACGAATTAGCCAAATGGCGAACGGCGGCTTCGCTTTGGATGTTTACATATTGCAGGTAATTCTCTACAGCGAAAACCGCTTTAGCAGTGTCTTTTATCTGCCATACAATAACGGCGGCAATTTCTATAGGGTTACCTACGCTATCGTTCACCTTTAGCTGTTGTCCGTTTAAGTTAAATGCTTTTAAAGAGATCTTCTTTTTAACGGTGAAAGGGTTTACCCAAAAAAAGCCGTCCTGCTTAACTGTGCCCTGGTATTTACCAAACAGGGTAAGCACTTTAGATTCGTTAGGGTTTACTATCGCCAGTCCCGGTAATATAAAAACAAAGTTTATTACACATATAATAGCGCCTATAACGGGCTGCTCCCAATAGAAGGAAACGGCGGCTGCGGCAATAAGTACAAGTACTAAAATAAAGGCTAAATAACCTGATGGTGCTGTAGTGACTTTTTCGGTTTGCATGATATTGTTAGATTTTAAAATGATATCATAAAGATATCAACTTTGTTTAGACAAAAGCAAGAAAAATAACAGATAACCGAAACTTATATTATTTTTGATTGGATTAACACGCGCTATGGCAAAACTTTCATCGTCCCGGCAAAAGGCATTACTGCGTAAATACGCTTTAAATGTTAAGTTTTTTATGATGCTGGTTTGTGTGGCTATCATTGTATATGCTTTGCCCAAGCAAGCCAAATTTGGCTACGAATTTGAGAAGAGCAGGATATGGAACCAAAAGGACCTGATCTCTCCCTACAATTTCGCCATCCTTAAAACCAATGCCGAGATAGAGGCAGATCAAAAAGCCGCGCTGGCAACTGTAACGCCCATTTATCAAAAGGACGACGAGATGAGCCTGCAGCAGCAGGAAGGTTTTAAAAGCGACCTGGAAGTGAAATGGCATAGCGCCGGCTTAAACGAAAAACTGAAGAATACTTATTTGCAAACAGGTTATAATATCCTTAAAGCCGCATACGATAAGGGTATCCTTAAACTAAACCCCAGGTACCAAACAGCAGGCAAAAATTATCCTGTTACCATATTAAGCGCTAATGTTGCTGTTGATAAAAATACATCAGACCTGTTTACCCGCGAACGCGCCATTGCTTATTCCGATTTTGAGATAGGTAAGATCCCGGCCCTCGACAAACCCTTCCTGTTGAATTTAGTGCAAGACAGGCTACAGATAAACTTAACGTTTGATGCCAAGCTTACCGCAAGGCTGGAGAAAGAAGTTACCGAGAACCTATCTATCACCCGCGGTATGGTGCAAAAGGGCGATGTTATCATCGGCAAAGGATCTGTAATTAATGATGAGGCCTATCAAAAACTGGCATCATACAAAAAAGCGTTTGAAGATAACGCCCGTACAAACGGCAACCGAAGCCTGGTACTATTAGGGCAATTCCTGCTGGTTGGTATTACCATTACCCTGTTAATGGTGTTCCTATACCTATTCAGACGGGATATATATGATGATAACCGATTAGTTAGCTTGATATTGCTGGTTATTACCGCCATGCTGGCAATGTTATCACTTGCTATAAAGCTTGAGCTACCCAACTTTTACTACATACCATATTGTATTGTACCCATCATCATCCGAATACTGTTTGATACCCGTTTGGCCTTGAATATACACCTGCTGGTAGTAATGATAGCCGGTTTTTTTGTACCCAATAGCTTCGAATTTGCTTTTTATGAGATAACGGCGGGTATGGTATCCATCTACAGCATCAAAAACCTCATCCGTCGCGAACAATTCCTGATATCGGCACTGATTATCACGTTTACGTACTTTGTGTCATTCTTAGGGATTTCGTTAATAAGAGAAGGGACGTTCACCACTATTGACTGGGTAGATTTTATACCATTCGCGGTAAGCGTATTGCTTACATTGCTGGCTTACCCGTTGATCTACCTGTTTGAGAAGGTATTTGCCATTACGTCTGACATCACGCTGATAGAACTAACTAATACTAATGCCCAGCTATTGCGCGATATGGCCTTTAGCGCGCCGGGGACTTTCCAGCACTCGTTGCAGGTAGCCAACCTTGCAGAGAACGCCATCTTCGCTATTGGTGGCAACGCGTTACTGGTTAGGGCAGGAGCACTATATCATGATATTGGTAAAATGGAGAACCCGCTGTTCTTTATCGAAAACCAAAGCTCGGGTTTTAACCCGCATGATAAATTGCCTTATGAAGAAAGTGCGCAGATCATTATCCGCCACGTAAGTAAAGGTATTGAGATGGCGCGTAAAGCTAACCTGCCAGAGATCGTTATCGACTTTATTCGCACCCACCACGGCAATACCCGGGTAGATTATTTTTACCAGTCGTTTTTGAAAAATTTCCCTGAAAAATTCATCAACGAGAACATTTTTCGATATCCCGGGCCTATCCCTTTCTCAAAAGAGGCAGGTGTTTTGATGCTTGCCGACTCGGTTGAGGCCGCTTCGCGCTCTTTAAAGGAGCCTGATGAAGAATCTATCAGCATATTGGTTGACCGCATTGTTAAATACAAACTCGATCAAAACCAGTTGAATGACAGTAATATAACTTTGAAAGATCTGGAAACAATTAAGCAGATTTTTAAGCGGATGCTGATGAGTATTTACCACGTAAGAATAGATTATTAAAAATCTGATTTATTTTTTTGTCAGCTTAAGCTAATTACTATATTTGCAATCCCTGAAAAAAGGGAAAGCAATTCGGAAAAATCAACGGTGAGGTGCCTGAGAGGCCGAAAGGATCAGTTTGCTAAACTGACGTACGGGAAACTGTACCGAGGGTTCGAATCCCTCCCTCACCGCTTAACCGAATGCGTTAATGCATCAAAGCCTGTAAGTTTTATGATTTACAGGCTTTTTTCGTTAAAAGCGGATCTTTTTAGCAACGTCTTTTTATTTACAAATAAGGATACTAATGCGATATTGCTATTTTTGTAGGGATGATTGAGCTGAATGAATACGAATGTGAAATGCTGGACGCTGTGCTGGAGGCCTTTGGAATCCCGGATAGTTTAACCAGACCACAATTACTCGAGCTTTTTGACCAGGACGAGGCAACAGCTTTTGCCCTTGTACAGATCCTTACCCGTGAAGGATTTATTGCAGAAACCGGCAAACACGGTGATTACGACCTGCCGGAAAAACTTGTGCTTAAACCCAAAGGTGATAAGTTCCTCAAAGCAGGTGGGTTTGTTCGCCGTCATAAAGCAGAACAAGAGAAACCTGTGGAGGTAAACGGTACCCTTTCTAAACTGCAACAGCAAAACATGAAGCTGCAAAACGAAAAGCTGCTTCATCAATCTCAATTAAGGGATGTTCAAACCAACATGGAGAAGCGACAGTATTTATTATACGCGCTAATCGTTATCGCACTTATAATAGGGTATTTTATTGGCCATGCGGTTGGTGCACATGGTGTGAAAAAATAATTAGCCGCTTGTTTTACAGTTTGTAATAAAGGCAATTGATAATTTTTAAAAAAGTATCGCTTACAACGCTTTTACTTCTGTTTTTAATTTCTTTTTAACTTTCTTTTTTAGGTAGTTTTTGGCATGCTCTTTTAACTCATCTGCTGCAGCATGTATCTCGCCTTTTTTGTGGATGTATAAATAAGTTATGGCCCCGGCGAACATTGCACCAATGGCTAAACCTGCAATTAGAACGCCGCTGTTATCCTTTTTTTTGAATGGGTTTTTCATATCAAATTTTTTTAAATGGATGTATTTAATTACGATCCGGTTATTGATATAACGACCTTAACGCAGGTTTTGTTTACATAATGTTAGCCAGTGCTTGTTATTTCCAGCTGGTAGCAAACCGAAAGCTTTTTGGTAGTCAGGCTTATCTTTTTGCTGTTCTTATCATTAATAACACCATCAGCTGCAAGCACGGACGAGTACGCCAGGCTTTGCATCAGCAAAAAAACAGGACAAAAAGTGTGCGTCCTCTCAAAAAAGTTGTTTTGCCGGGCATCATAGGTGTGGTAACGTAATTGGTTTTGCCAAAGTAAATAAATGTTGGCAGATAACTGTGTTGCACTGTTGCCAATTGTATCGGCACAAAAAAGCCGCTAAAAAATAAGCGGCGAACAACGGTTATAACAGCTTGCTCAGGCTGTGATTCCATTAGGCCGGTAAAGTTGCGAATATCAAGAAATAATATAGCCAGCTCGCGTTCCTCATCTGGCGCGGCGTTGTTTATGGCGGGGGCAGGTATTTAGTGATAAGTAATTGTTTTCCATGAGCGTTAGTATGTGTTATACTAATGTAGACGCAAACCTCACCAAAACATTTTAAATAAAATGCAGATTTTATTTTCTGAGATAGGGGTGACGGGATTTGGATTTCTAAATAACAAACCATTGCCGTAAAGCATATTAAAAAGCCTACTGTCCCACTAAATATTACACAAATGAGCATTTGTGATAAATATTTGAAAATCAAATATTTAAAATTTGATAAAAATTGATTTTACTTAAAGTGATAGTACATAAAATTAATTCAAATAATTGTATAGTAAATAATTATATAAATTTGGTAGGGTGTCCCACACATTTCTGAATGGGACGGAATGGGACACCCTATTTCGTGGGTTTTTTACTTACTCGATCTTAAGTTTTATTTCTTAGCCAATGCTTTTGCAATAGCTTCTTTAGCCAAGGGTGCCATTATTTTATAGCCTGCAAGGTTGGGGTGCACGCCATCTTTAGAAAGGTTGGCGGGTAGGCCGTGTTTATCATCGGCCATGGCCGTAAAGTAATCAAGGTAAACCAGGTTGTTTTTTACGGCAAACGCTTTCAGCATATCATTTAAGATCATTACTTTTTCGGTTGGGACTATGGCAGGTCTCCATGGAAAGTTGTTTGCCGGTAATACCGATGACAACACCACCTTTATGCCATGTGTTTTAGCAAGTTCGGCCATGGAGAAGATGTTGCCAGCCACATCTTCAATTTTTGACGGACCATTGTTTTCGGCAATATCATTTATCCCGGCAAGTATTACTACCACAGCAGGGTTCAGGTTGATCACGTCCTCGCGGAAGCGAATTAGCATCTGCCCGGTAGTTTGGCCGCTAATGCCGCGGTCGATGTAATTGTTGGCGGCAAAAAAGGTAGAATCATTAACGATCCAGAAATCTGTTATCGAATCGCCCATGTAGACAACCCGTTTTTGGCCCGGCACAGGTGCTGCAAGTTTGCTGTTGGCTTCTTCGTAACGTTTGATGTTTGGCCAGTCTTGTGCCGATGCGGTTAAGGTTATAGCAGTAAATGATAGTAGTAAAAAAGCGTTTTTCATAGTGGGCGCAATTTATAAAATATATGTATTAACGTAAATTAGTGGTTTTTCTTTTTCACTGGAACAATCTTGCACAAAGTGTTGTAATTACTAAATTAGTCATCCATACAACAAACCTATGTTAAGACGCAATTTTGTAAAACTATCTGCCGCCGGCTTTGCCGCGGTAATGTACAGCCGGTTAACTTTTGCCAATGCTATCGGCAATTCGCTTATAAACCACCCCGATGAGGCTTGGGCCCAGATTGCCGACCAATGGGTAAAGCTCGCGGATAAAGGCGGATCGGTATTTACCCACCAGGATGTAAAAGTTGAGATTAAAACCAGTGGTAACGCGCAGTCGGTTTACGTGCAGGCACCATCAACAAAGTTGCAGGCCGTAAAGTTCAAATGGAAATACCAAACCGCAAAATATACCAAAGTTTACGGCGACCATTGGGAACGCAGCTATGGCGACTTGGCATGGCGGGCACCAGATGCAAACACTAAAAACCCGTGGTACGCTTTGTTATATGATGATAAGCAAACGGCCTGCTTCGGTATAAAAACCGGCGCCAATACCATGTGCTATTGGGAAGTTAAAACCGCTGCTATAGAACTTACTATGGATACCCACAGTGGTGGTGTTGGCGTAAAACTGGGCCAGCGTACCCTGCACGCCGCGGATATTGTAACCGCACTTGGCAAAACCAACGAAACTCCATACGCTACCTTAACCAATTTTTGTAAGGTGATGTGTGCCAAACCACGCCTGCCAAAGCAACCTGTATACGGTATTAACGATTGGTACGTGGTGTACGGTAAAAACTCGTTCCAAACCATTAAAGACCAAACCGTGGCCATGGCCGAATTGGTAAGCGATACCAATAACCGCCCGTTTTCGGTAATTGATGATGGCTGGCAGCAGCCCGACGATTTTTCGATTGTGAACGATAAGTTTAAAGACATGCATAAAATGGCTGATGAAATTAAAAGCCACGGCATGCGCCCGGGTTTATGGACACGCCCTTTAATTGCCCGGAAGGACGATAGCAAAACCCTGCTTTCTCCCAAAATTCCGGGGCGTGGTCAGGACGATGAACTAATCCTGGACCCAACCATCCCCGAAAATATCACCCGTGTAAAACGCAACATAGCGCTGTACAAACAATGGGGTTACCACATGGTGAAGCATGATTACAGCACCTGGGATATATTTGGCAAGTGGGGTATACAGATGAAAGATACCTTTACCGCCCCGGGCTGGAAATTCCACGACCAAACTAAAACCAATGCCGAGATCATGAACCATCTGTACGGCGCCATTCGCGAAGCGGCCGGTGATATGTACATTATTGGTTGTAATACCGCCAGCCATTTGTCGGCAGGCGTGTTCGAGCTTAACCGTATTGGTGATGATACCAGCGGCAAGGAGTGGGCGCGTACCAAAAAGATGGGCGTTAACACCCTTGGTTTCCGCCTGCCGCAAAATAATACCTTTTATGCGGCCGATGGCGATTGCGTAGGTATAACCAAAGATGTGCCATGGGATAAAACCCAAAAATGGCTGCAGTTACTGGCAGAAAGTGGCTCGCCGCTGTTTATATCTGCCGAGATAGGTTTTATTGGTACTGAGCAAAAGGCCGCCATTAAACAAGCCTTTGCCAATGCCGCCCGTGTACAACCAAACGGCGAACCTTTAGATTGGCTAACCAACCAGTTCCCCGAAAAATGGAAACTGAACAACCGCGAAGTAACCTTTAACTGGGATTGATTTTATCATCGCCAAAGGCAAACTATAAAACTTATTAAGGGTTAGGTAAATGATGGAAAACGTAGACTTTAATGAAGTGCCGATACATGCGGCAAGCAAAGGATAAATCCCTGTAATAGAGGGACTTTTAAAGCATGGCGTAAGTGTAGAGGCAAAGGATGCTAAAGGGTACACGCCTATAATGATTGCCTGCTATAATAACCAAATTGAAGCGGTACGTTTCCTGCTGGACAATGGCGCTGATATCAACGGTGCCGATTTTGGCGGCAACACGGCGTTAATGGGCGTTTGCTTCAAAGGTTATGCCGATATTGCTCAATTACTCATCTACAGCGGCGCGAACCTTAACCAAATGCACGGCAACGGGGGTACAGCCCTGATGTTTGCCGCCATGTTCGGCCGTAATGATATGCTGAAACAATTGCTTGACGCTGGTGCGGATAAACCCTTACCGATGCGCGCGGAACGACGATTTACGATATCGCCGCTCAGCAAAGCAACGAAGGTGCGATGCCAAAGAAAATATCATGCTGCTCTATATGCCCGCCAGGTACTTTGGAACCTAATAGTAACATGTAAAGTTTTGGGGTATAGGCTGGTATTTTGGTATTCATTAGTATCAGTTATTTAATATGGATTTGATGATATGGCCCGATGCTTCCTGGCAAAAATCAAGCCCGGAGTAGTCGGGGTTATAACCGCCAATGTACGGAACGGCCATTATATATAATCGCTCGTTAAATGCGCCAAAGTCGTCAATAGCCTGGAAGCTGTCATTTATGGTAACGCCGGGCACGGTTAAGTAATATCCTCCTTTGCCATCAAATTTTACTTTTTTCGAGTCGTTTTTAAGCGATTCCTGGCCGTTTTTTGGTGATTTAAACCACAATTTTGCAGGGGTAACGGTACGTGCTTCGCTAAGGCCTTTGTAAGGGAACTCGTCGAATGTTAAATGGGGTTGGCCTACGCAATCGACATAAATTTTGTAGGTTTCGGCATGCTCATTTTCCTGCTCATCGGTGTAGTGGTAAATCGCCCCGCCTTCTTCTATTGGTTCTACATAATTATTGTCGCCTACGATAATAATATCTAAGGCGCCTGCCTGGTGCAGGGCCATCATCTCCTCAACAGAACTTTGCGGCGCATAGGCTATAACTACTGATATTAAGGGCATTAAAACTTTCTGGATCCTCATCATATCCTCCGCCGAAAAGTACTTGGCCGGATAGTTCATCGCGAAGCTAAGCACCCCCAGCATCTCCTTCCAATACACGGATTTATGTTGTTCTATAGATATTTCGGCCTCTTTATACTCAATTTTAAAAAGCTCAAAAGGATCTATACTCTTGCGATGCTCCAAGGTATCGTTCACAAAGTCCTCCATGCGCATATCCTTTATGCGTTCGTAAAAATCGGGCTGTTTATCTTTAAAGGCAAGCTTAAAGTCTTTCTCAAATACCAGGTCGAGCGAAAGGAAACCGTTATTCTCTTCGCGGTTTTGTTTGATCTCCTCCGGCGTAAGCTCGGCGCCTGTAGCCAAATGCGAATCTTCTAAATGGAACCTAACAGCAGGCAACAAACCATTGCGCGAATGCATCACCATTTTAAAGCCTTTGCTATCGCCGGCAACCGTGTAAGTAAGTTTTCCGTCTTCACCTTTATTAAACGTACCGTTATGGCGCGATAGGGTACGTATTGCATCAATAGCGGTAAGTGATGAGCCCCGTATCGCGACGGCGTCATTAGTTTTAAAAATAAGCTTTACAGGCGGGTAGGGCGAATCGAAATATCCCGGCACTTTGCCCTCGTTCTTTTTTGGCCAGTTGTGGCCGGTACAAATAATTACCTGGTCAAAGTCGTGTTTGGTTTCGTTATTTATTTCTACGATTACGTTTTGTTTGTCGGGGTTATCAGTAACATTGGTAACCTCGCTGTCGTAATGTACTTCAAACTTCAGGCCTTGTTCTTTGGCTTGTTTTTGCAACAGATTAAACTGGGCGGTAAGGTACTGCCCAAAAAGCAATCTCGGCAGTACTTTATACTCGTTAAACTTTTTAGGGTCGATGTGGAACTTATCCAGCGTGTCTTTAGACACGGTTTTTATCCAGTCGTTAATAGAGGTCACCATCTCGGGGATCTCGTTGCCGGATACATTGGTAACATGCTCGTCGTTAGCCCCGATGGCGCTGTAGGGCATACCCGCGCCAAGCAAATTGCTTTTTTCAAAGATAGTTATGGTAAAATCATTGTGTTTGGCATCAACAAACTGTTTAAACATAAACAGGGCACTTGGCCCGCCACCAAGGATGGCTATGTGTTTCTTATTCCTCAATTTAATAAATGATAAAGCAAGTGTGTTAGGTAAATTGCAAAGCGCGTTAAATTGTTTTGTATAGCGGCCTGTCTGATGAAATATTTCTTGAATTTCGCTAAGTAGGCGGGTGGCCCTGGCATATTCAATAGTAAAGCCCCGTATCACTTGCTGATGCGGGGCTTATTATCAACCGGCCATATTCCCCCTATATTTAATAGTACGGCCTTTTGATAATTGTAAACCTTACGGCCCGCCAGTTTACGGGCGATAAGCTTTTTGCAACAGTTGCTCTTGTACCGGTAACGTTGCGTTTAATAAAGTAACAATCATTTAAAACGGTAATCAATACTACATATGTACTATTTTAAGCATACTGGGTGTTGTTTTACTGCTATTTAAAAATATTTTTATAGCTAAGTTTTTGCAAATGAATTGGTTAAATAAGCTTGTGCAAATTCTTTTAAAAAAAGTTTGCACGGCTATACAAAAATCCTACCTTTGCAATCCCAATCGGGATGTAGCGTAGCCCGGTATCGCGCCACATTTGGGATGTGGAGGCCGCAGGTTCGAATCCTGCCATCCCGACTAAAGCGATACCAATCGAAGTCAAGAACCCGCAAATCACACTGATTTGCGGGTTTTTTGTTATATTCCCTACCAAGAAACCCCAATCAATATCAAAGAAGATGTGAGCAATTGCGTGAGTGATTTTAGTTATTTAAATTCGCTCACACAATTCGATATAAGTAATTGATTATAAAATATTTATATCGTTTATTTTGATGCTTTTTGGTGCGTTTTAACCGCTGTTTATGTGAGCGAAATTCATCATCTGCATCAATGATTATCAAGTTAACATAAAATAGATTGATATGAGAAGCAGCAACACATTTGGTATTCAGTTTGTAATCAGGCTACCCAAACAACAAAAAAACGATCAGGCCACCGTATTTGCCCGTATTTCCGTTAACGGCAGACGGTGTGAAATATCCTTAAAAAAGAAAGTCAACCCGCAGAATTGGGATGAGGCCAAAGGAAAAGCAAGGGGAACAAAAGACGAAATCCGCAAACTAAATGAGCATATAGAACGGGTGCGTACCTTAATTGCAGATGGTTACCATGAATTAGTGCAACAGAAAAAAATTGTTACTGTTGATGCCGTTAAGTCCCTTTTCCTCGGTGCAGATGATAACGAGGTCACTTTGATTAAGCTTGGTGAGTACCATAACACGGAAATGAAAGATAAACTGGCTGACGGTACCATGAAAAACTATTATACCACGCAAAAGTATATCGCGAAGTTTTTAAAGAATAAATATCACAGAAACGACATTAGCCTGGCCGAACTGAACTACAAATTTATCCTGGACTTTGAAACATTCCTAAGCAAGCATCAACCGAAAGACCATCAAAAACCATTACATAACAATGGTATCATGAAGCACATCGAAAGGCTTTGTAAAATGGTTAATATGGCTGTTACAATGGATTGGCTTGCAAAAGACCCCTTTGCCAAATACAAACAGCATTTTGATAAGGTAGAGCGTTTTTATTTGACTAAAGAAGAACTATCAGCCATTGAAAAGAAAAAGTTCACTATAGAGCGCTTACAGGTGGTTAAAGACCTTTTTCTTTTTAGCTGTTACACTGGCTTAGCTTACATAGATACTATGAACCTGACCGCCGGAAACATTGCTAAAGGTATAGATGGCAACGACTGGCTAATCACGAGCAGACAAAAAACAGATACCGATGTTCGCATCCCGTTGTTACCACAAGCAGAAGAATTGATAAAGAAGTATCAAGACCATCCGAAAGCTGTTAACCACGGTACCTTATTCCCGGTAATCTCTAATCAAAAGATGAACGCTTATCTCAAAGAGATAGCCGACCTATGTAATATTAACAAAGCGATTACCTTTCATATTGCCCGGCATACGTTCGCTACTACGGTAACTTTAAGCAATGGTGTACCGATTGAATCGGTAAGTAAGATGCTTGGGCATACTACTATACGTTCCACACAAGTCTATGCTAAGGTGGTAGAACAGAAATTGAGCGAGGATATGCAGAACCTGAAAAGGCGAATGGCCAATCAGTAAGTAATCAGGATGACCAAATTATTAATCAAAAGTTGCCTGAAATGGCAACTTTATTTATATTTGTATGAGTTATGAGCGCAAGCATTAAATTTAGAACCATAACAATCTATAAGAAGTATTTCCCGGAGTTCTTAGCTAAACAACGGCAGAAAGTTAAAGATAAGATCATCTGGACATTTAAACTGATCGAAGAAGTGCAACATGTACCTGAAACCTATTTAAAGCATTTGGAGGGTACAGCAGGATTGTTCGAAATAAGGGTGCAATCGGGCAATGATATTTTTAGGATATTTTGCTTTTTTGACGAGGGGAAATTAATTATACTGGCTAACGGGTTTCAAAAAAAGACACAAAAGACACCCAAACAGGAAATAGAAAAGGCATTAAAAATAAAGGAGTTATACCATGAAGAAAAACAATAATCTGATTACGCTGGATGACTTTATAGATAAAGAGTACGGCCATAAAGGAACACCTAAGCGGGAGAAATTTGAACAGGGTTTTGAAGAGTTTAAATTAGGTGCATTAATTCACGAAGCCCGCAAGGCCAAAGGACTGACACAAACCGAATTGGCTGATAGATGCGGGACAACCAAAGCCTATATATCCAAAGTAGAAAATGATGTGCAGGATGTACGGGTAGCCACTTTAAGAAAGATCATTGAAGTAGGTTTAGGTGGACATCTTGAACTTTCTATAAAGTTGTGAATTAGGTTTCCTTAGCTTAAATTTATGATATCTATCAATAAGCTATGCGACCACAGTACTTCAAACATAGAGCTACATTTGACTTCGATAAGAATACAAATGATGTAGGTTTCCCGTTGCCTTGGAAGAAAGGCAATGAAGACAACCATTTTCTTTACCGGCTGTACAGGAAAAATAAAGACCAATATAATTCCTTATATCAGCATCACCTTAACTACTTTCTAAGGCTTTATCCGGAAGCAACAGAACAAGAGTTCTTTGTCCACATCAAGCAAATCATCACGGATGCGATCACCGAGCTTGTTGGAAAAGACCGCTATACCTCGAAACATGCCCAAGAACGCCGAAACCGTTTGCAATTGCAGGAGTTTTTGGAATACCTGAACACGCTTGACCAGTGGTTTATACAGTCAACCGACCAGGAGACGATTAAACGCCAGTTAGAAGAGATCGCCAAGCTTATCAGTGAGAATAAGAAGCTGAAAGAAGAAAATAAAAAATTGCGCGAATTAGAAACCAAAGATTATATCGACATTCGCGAAGGGAGACACAAAACGCTATATCACCTTATGTTACAGATCAGGGAACTTAAACTGGAAGACAATAAGGAACTCACCAATGCCACTACGCTCAATATATGGTGCAAGATGATCGCCAAGTACTTCAGAGTGGGCGGAAAAGAAATCAGCTTTGAAAGCGTAAAGCCTTATTTCCGACCCGAGAACAGTGCCGACCTTACCAAATATAAAGACATACCTAAGAAAGATCAGCTTTTTACCGTCGTTCCTGCCAAGAAAAGAAGCTTGTAAAATATCAACTTAATCATAACTGCCTTAATTCTTACTTTTTAACAACTATCTGTATTATAGTCCGTTAGTTGTTGCTCTATCTTTCCAATAACCCCTTAAATCTGACCTTCTAATTTTTGAAGGTCAGTCATGCGCTGCTTTTTTATCTTCATTTGCGGCATGGAAATAATCAATTACGAAGCCCTAAGCCGCTGTATCAGGGATGCAGTCAGGGAAGAATTACAGGAACATTTTAAAAAAGGCAGTAGCCCGCCCCAACAGATCAATGAACGGCTATTGTGCAAAAAAGAACTATCGGACGAGTTAGGGGTGTCATTGGTGACTGTCACAGAGTGGATGAAAAAGGGATTACCTTTTTTCCGCCTGCACAAAAGGGTGTATTTCAAAATGAGCGAAGTGCTCAAAATCATGCAACAAAAAATTAAAGATTAAGGAGGGAAAGATGAACATCGAATTTATCACCAAGGATGATTTACGTAAGATAGAGAATTTGTTGGGTGAGATCAAGGGGCTTTTAAAACCCGGTCAGGGACAAAGCAAACAATGGCTGAAAAGCTACGAGGTCAGGAAGCTATTAAACATTTCGCCCGGTACTTTACAGAATTTAAGAGTTAACGGAACGCTCAGGTATACCAAGATCGGCGGCCTGCTTTATTACAAGTTAGAAGACATTGAAAAGCTATTGGAGGGCAACGCCAGGTGAGGAAAAAAAGCCGCTTCGATGCGACGCATCGGAAAAAGGAACGGGCGAAGACCAAAGCGAAGCTTTGGTAAAAAGAGCGGCACAGCATACCGCTTGCGGTATAGCTGTTCAGTTGTCTATACCGGCCGGAGGCCGTTAACAAAAGGCATTTGCCGATAAGGAGCAAGTTTGTGTTTTTGTTGCCACAAAAACATCCCGGATGCCTGTCGGCACCGGGCAAACTTGCCTTTTGCGCCCGATGGTTGCAAAAGGGAAGAATGAAAAAAAAATTAAAGAGGCAACCAATGGAAGCAACAGTTAAGACAACTAATAAACAACAGATACCCCAGCCAAAAAACAAGGGCGGTGCGCCTAAGAAAAGAGTAAAACGGGAGTTAATTATCCGCATAAGGATGACAGCGACCGAACGATTTTATATTGACAGCAAAGCCAAAACTGCAGGGATGCGGTCAAGTAGTTGGATAAGAGCGGCAGCCAAAAGCGCCAAGGTGGTTCCGAGATTAACTGACGATGAGCGGCGCATCCTTTGGATGCTTGCTGAGCTGGCCAATAACTTAAACCAGTTAACAAAACTTGCGCACCAGGTAGGTTTATTAACGGTAGTTCGTAATTGCGATAAAATTTTGAAAGAGATAGATATTACTCTAAAACGCCTCAATAACAATGATAGGGAAAGTGATAACGGGTAGAAGCTTTGGCGGATGTATTCGCTATGTGGTACAAAAACATGATGCAGTGGTACTGGACGCGGCAGGCGTAAGAATGCAGCAAGTTAACCAGATCATTAATGACTTTAACCTGCAACGAAAGTACAATCCCAATTTAGGAAAGGCCGTTGGCCATATTGCTTTGAGCTGGAGTGTAAACGATGCCGCCAAGCTAAACGATGAGGTAATGGTCAATTTAGCAAAAGAGTACCTGCAAAAAATGAAGATACAGGACACGCAGTACCTAATTGTTAAGCACAAGGATAAAGATCATCCGCATATCCACATCGTTTACAACCGGGTAAGCAACAGTGGTAAAACCATTTCGGATAACTTTCAAAAGCAGCGGAATGTACAGGTAGCTAAAGAATTGACCTTAAAACATGGCCTTTACCTGTCACCGGGGAAAGAGCGGGTTAATCGGCAGCAACTTAAAGGTGAGGACAAAATCAAATATGAATTATTCGATGCTATAAAAGCAGCCAGCAAAAAAGTAAAAAATATCAATGAGCTAAAGCAGGTATTGGCAAAGCAGGGTATTGTTACGCATTTGAAATACAAGAGCGGCACTACAGAGGCGCAGGGCATTAGTTTCAGCAAAGGCGAATATAAATTTAAAGGATCAGAGATAGACCGCAGTTTAAGTTATGCAAAGCTAAGCCAGGCCATAGAACAGCAGCAGGTTAAACCGGAAAAGAGTTTGGCAGATCAGTTAAGGGAAGTAATGGAAAACGCAAAGCAGCAAAGAGAAAGTCAGGACAAGACTGAACAAACCACTTATTTAAAGCCGGAGCCGGAAACCCACTATTTGAGGCAATCGCTATCAGCAGGAGCAGGTTTATTAGCTGACTTACTTGGCAATATAGCCGACGATGATGACAGCCCGGAAAGAAAGCGTCGAAAGAAAAATGAACAACAACAAAGCAGAGGAATATCAAGATGAAAGAGATAGATGAACTAAACCAAAGAATGGATAACAACGATGAGATTATTGATAACCTTGTGAAAAAAAATACAGAAATGGAAAAGCAAGTAAATAAAATTACTGAAAATCCAATCCCTGATTATTCAATTGCAATAAACACCATACTTACCGAAGTAAGAGAAATCAAGCAGAACGTTAAACAGAATGAGGAATTGACCTTGCTTAAACAGATCTATGAAAAATTGAGTAAGGCGCCAACATCTGCCATTAAACAATTACGCATTTTATTGTTCCCCGAAACTAACCAGGGGCAGTACTATAAAATAGTATTTGGCAGGCTTATTCCCTGGGGTATATGTTTGATTGTTATAACCTACTTATATTCTTTAGGGGGCAAAGCAATTGATGCATACGTGCAATATAAGCAAAGCGAGCAATCAGCCCATTATCAACGGGCTTGGATTTATTTAAAGCAGATAGCCAAAAGAAGAACCCTATCCGCTATGGATACGGCTTATTCAAAAACAGTTGTTAAATAGCTTTCAAGTATTTTCAATTGATCCTGTAACATAATTCGCAAAACTGATGTCTTATTGAAAAATCACTAATGTTAACATAAGTACGCTTTTAATGAAAAATATTTACCTAAGCTTTTGTTTCAGTGTTTTAAGCATTATAAACGCTTATTCACAGTATAAAGGACATAATAATCAAGTTTCGCAAATAGACGCCATATTTAATAAATACAGCAAACCGAACGGGCCAGGATGTGCGGTGGCCGTTGTCAAAAACGGGAAGGTAATTTTCAATAAAGGATACGGAAAAGCAAATCTTGAATATGAAATACCAATTACAAAGGAGAGTATTTTTGATGTGGCTTCTGTTGCTAAGCAATTTACTGGCTTTGCGATTTCTACCTTAGTCCAACAAAGAAAAATTTCTCTTTCTGATGATATTCGCAAATATCTACCTGAAGTCCCTGATTTTGGGCATAAAATCACCATTAGTGATCTTTTACACCATACAAGTGGCTTAAGAGACTGGCCTGAAACATTACAGGCAGCAGGTTGGCGTTATGAAGAATTATGTAGTTTCGAGGACATCATGAATATGGTAAAACATCAAAAGGAATTGGATTTCGATCCGGGAACAGCTTATTCTTATTCAAATACTGGCTACAATTTGTTAGCCGCCATAGTGGAGAAGGTAACAGGTCAATCATTTACAACTTGGACTGATGAACATATCTTTAAAAAGATGGCGATGACAAAATCGTTTTTTTTAAGTGATGATAACAAATTGATCATGAATGAAGCGTACCCTTACTCTGAAGGAGGCCAATCAGTGTTTTCTAAATTGCAAAATGTACTTACAGCCTACGGCTCAAGTTCTTTATATACAAATCTTAATGATCTTTCCAAATGGGTAATTAATTTACAAAACGGTTTATCGATGAACGATCCTGTTTATACACGAATGCTAGAAACGGGATTGCTGAATGATGGATCTAAGACAAATTACGGATTTGGGTTAGAAATTGGAGAGGATCAAGGCCGCAAAACGGTGTCACATACTGGGGCATGGTCTGGCTACCGCTCAGTTGTTAGGTTATATCCAAAAGAAAGATTAGCTATTATAATTCTTAGCAATGGAAATAACGATCATATGAATGTTGAGGGCATTACCGAACTTAGTAGAGTTTTCCTTCCCGATCACAATAAAAAGCCACTTTTTGTTATCGAAAAAAGAACTCCTGAACTTGAAGTGAGCTTAGACTTATTAAATAAATATATTGGCAAATATAAGTGGGGGCAAGGAGAAATAACTTTTTCATTAGATCAAGGGCAATTGCAATTTCAGTATACAGGCGAAAATAGATTTCCCCTCCAAGCTTTAAACGATTCTACTTTCATGCTTACTGCCGCGGGATTACCTGTTATATTTTCTAAGCCGATAACTGGCCAACAGGAATCATTTATTTTCAAATCCAAAACTGGAAAACAAATTATACCGTTTACCCCCAATAACTATGAATTAAACGACTATTGTGGGACATATTACAGCACTGAACTTTTTACACAATACACGGTCGATATCCAAAACGGGAAATTGTTTATTCACCACTTCCGGCGGGGGGATTTTGAACTTTCTCCTGATATTGACGACACGTTTAATTCAGATATAGGAACTATCAGATTTGTAAAAAGCACTAAAAATAGAACCGATGGGTTTACTTTATCTGGAAGTAAGGTAAAAAATCTTTCCTTTAACAAAAGAATTTTATAGAAGAGAGTAGATATCAACCTCTACAACGTAGAATAATTAGTTATTCTTTAATTTGTTTTAGCATATCGATCTTTTCACGCTCACTCTGAAGCAACCGTTCGTAAAGCTCAATTACTTTTTCAATGGGATTGAAATTATTTTGAATCGAATTATCGTGGAAGTTATTGATGTTATTAAATACAGAATCCTCAGTAAAATGCTTCAAGCCTTCAACTGTTACTCCTAATACCTTTGCAATTTTAATAAGCGCATCTTCTTCAACTTCAGCACTCTGCTCAATTTTAGAAATAGCCTGCTGGCTTATGCCCAATTCAGCAGCCAGGGTTTCCTGCTTCATGCCGCGCAATTCTCTAATTTTGCTGATTTTTCTGCCGATATGTAATGTTGGTGGATATACCAATTTAATTGACCCCTCTCGCCAATCGTTCGTGACCCCTTTGAGTTAAGGGTTTAAAAGAGCATAAAGTTATTGTACAGACAGGCTCCTGGGAGCGGATGCTTTTGTCCGGTTTAACAACTATTATTTTTACAAAAATACATTTTCTGATTTAGAGTTTCTTCTCCTTAGTGATTCGCCATACAGTTCAACCCTTAATGAGTGATGAACAATGCGGTCAAGGATAGCATCGGCGATTGTTTTTTCACCGATAACATCATACCATTCCTTGACTGGGATCTGCGAAGTGACCACCGTAGAGCGCTTTTGGTGCCTGTCTTCTATAATATCCAGTAAAGAAGCCCGGCTCTGGGCATCAAAAGGCTGTAGACCGAAGTCGTCCAATATCAACAGATCGGCCCGTTCTATTTTTTTCAGTTCTGCCAGAATGGTACCTTTTGCTTTGGCCAGCTTCAGCTGGCCCATAAGCTTGGCCGTATTGACGTATAAGACCTTGTACCCATTCTGACAGGCCTGATAGCCAAGCGCTGTCGCCAGATAGCTTTTGCCTGTTCCGGTGGAACCGGTAATAAACAGATCCTTGTGCTCCTTAACAAAGTCAAGCCCGGCCAGCCTGTGTACCTCATTCTTGTCCAGACCACGATCTATACCGTAGTCAACCTGCTCCAACGAAGCTTTATACCTAAAGCCTGCTCCCCTGATGGCTCGTTCTACGTAACGGTTTCGCCGGTCGTCCCATTCACTGGCGACCAGCAGGGCGATGAACTGATCGGCTGTAAGCGATTCTTTTACTGAACTCTCCAGATTGGTTTTAAAGGCATCATACATGCCATAAAGGCGAAGCTGACGCATCTTGTCTAATGTTTCATTATTCATTTGTTCTATGTTTTATGGGTTACTGGTAATATTCTTTTCCTCTGATATTGTTATGGGCGGGGATCACTGATGTCTCGTCCTCTGGCTGAAGCTGGTCCAGGCGTTTCTTGAGTATCTCTTCGATAATTGGATAGTTATACTGGTGGAGGTTGTAGGCCCAGCGGCAGGCACCAGCCAGCCTTCCGGCACCAACACGACGGGCAAAGCTTAGAATGCCAGCGCATGATTTGTAAGCCTGTTCCGGATAGACCTTATGTTCCAGTACCTTGGTAATGTAGCGGGCTACATCCTCATGAATAGCTTCGGCCTCCTGAATAAACTTTTCAGGGCACCATTCAGTAAGGAAACGATGCTGCGAGGCCAGGTGATTGTCATCTGTTGTGTGGCGATACTTGATACGGACACGTGGATGGGCTGCGATCTGAGTGTACTGGTAATAGATCTTAACGGAACCGGAAGTATATAAGACCTTGACCTTCTTTCCGATATAAGTGTAAGGCACGCTGTAATAGTGAATATCCTCGCCCAGGCGGATATATCCGTTCTTCATAACGGTAACCATTACCTGTTTATTAACCTCGTAACGCAATGGGTTCAGTGGTGCCAGTACATCCCGTTCGATCTCTTCGAACTGTTCCCTGCGGGAGTAGGTCCGCCCGGAGAAGGGTTTGTTGTTATGGATCTCTAAAGCGGGACGTATAGCCGAGTTCAGCGATCCCAGATCGCTGAACCTGCGGCCTTCCAGCCTGGTGTATATGCTCCGGTAGATCAACTTTACCGCTCCTTCCACTAAGGACTTATCACGCGGCTTATAAACACGTGCAGGCACAACGGTAACGGAATAATGTTCAGCGAAGGAAGCGAACTCGTCATTAAGTATGGCTTCGTATTTACTCCCCGGGTTACCGCAGAACGCAGGTTGTCCGGCACCATGGCAACAGGAACCCCGCCAAAGTAATGCAGCGCATTCTCACAGGCTTTGATCAGATCTTCTTTACGCTGGCTTTCCACCGCTTCTACATAAGTAAGCTGACTGCAGCCCAGGATAGCTACAAACACCTCCACATCCTGTACGCTACCTTCGGATAGGGTGATCTGCAGCTTACTTCCTGTGAAGTCAATATACATCTTATCGCCGGCCTTGTGATCAATGTGCATGACCGGCCGCGAGAGTTGTAGATAAGTGTGGACCGCATTATTGAACCGCGAACGGCCATAGCCATCAGGATACTTTTCGATATACTCATTATGCAGCATCTCGCGGGTTACGCCCTTCTTTTTGAGCTTCTTGCATATCTCGGGAAGCAAGGCCTCCAGCGTCTGCATACGGGGATTGTTCTCGGTCTTGCCAACCGGGGTAGTGAACAGCACGGCAAGCTCGCTATCGCTCCTGGCGCCAAATGCCTCGTGGCTTATGCCCAAATCGTGCCATACACGTACGTACTTTTTAATGGTGTTACGGGAAATACCTACCATCCCGTGAATCGTTTTGACCCCGGTACCCTGACAGTATAATCGAATGATCTGCCTTAGTTTATTCATCTTGATCGGTTTATTGGACATTGTATTCGCTGGTTTTCGTTTATCTAAAAAGTAAACAAAAACTTTGTCCGCAGGTACCGTCAATACAAAAACTTCGAGCTCTTTTAGGGGGTCACTTTCGCGTGGCGAGAGGGGTCACTTTGCTTTGGCGAAGTGGGGTCATCATCACGCGGCAAAAGGGTACTTCTTCAATCGGTCTGATGGGGGCATTTTATTGAGTTTTATCCACAGCATCCTGATCTGTTTCCAATGGCCTTCCTCCATTATCGCCATTTTCTTTTTCAGCTGGGCTGTGTTCTGATACACCTGCTCCAGCGTTTGGAGAAACCAGGCCAGTTCCTGATCTGGGTTGTTCTTCGGCGGCGGTGTATGTTCCTGCTGAGGTTTGATCTCCGTATTTTGCTGTTGCCCAGCTGTTTGCCTCGCTAATTGCTGCGCTGTCTCTAACTTGTTCATAGTTGATTACTTTAATGAGTCCTGCCCATTTGTACCTATTGCCTAATGCCTGGCCTTTGGCTTTGAAACCGTTGTGATAATAACTGATGCCTGACACCTTGCCCGTGGTGGCCTGATTGAAAAGAAAGTTGATACCCATTTTCTCACCCTGAGCAATCATATCCCGTAAGGTTAAGCCTGGCTTTTTCAACAAACTGTTCATCAATTCCTGCAAAACCATTCTTTCAGATGCCTTGCCGGTTCTTGTAATCATTTCTATCTCATCCTTCGTTGGTGCCTTCTTTTGGACACTGCTACTCGGTTCAACAGATACAAGTTTATACTGCTGTTCCAGTTTGCGAATAATTGCCTCGCTTTTCTTGTAATTATTACTGTCAGATACCACGCTGCCATCAAAGCTGATCCGGTTAACCAATAAGTGTATGTGGGGATGATCCGCATCGTGGTGGCGAAAGATCATATACTGGTTATTGGTAAAGCCCTGCTCCTTTAAATAATCGTTGGCGATATTCACCAGGGTTTTATTATCCAAAGTTTCATCTTTCGAAAAGTTAAGACTGGTGTGATATACATACCTGTTTAAATTGGGCTTCAGGCTTCTAAGCAGTTCTACTTCTTTCCTGACTTGTAAAGCGTCAAGTGAGGAGAAATTAGTTCCCAAAATCTCTGCCCTTAACCGTTTGTTTGGATGTGCCATCTTCTTTACGTTATAACTAAAGGCACCCATGAAGCTTTTACCTATTTTCTGAATCGCGATCATGGAGTAAAACTTTGATGATGAGGTGTTGCTGTTCTTGCAACTGTAATAAGATCTTCCTGATCTCAAATGGCAGCTTTCCGGCGTTTACCTGCTTAGCTATTTGGTTGACGTTTACGCCGATCTTTTTTAATTCAAGATAAATGCCTAAGTCAATACGCGCAATCTTTGCTTCGGGAAAGCGTCCTGTTAATAGTTTTGCACGTAACAGCTTGTAAACCTCAACCCCGGAAACTTCTGCTGCTGCCAAAAATTTCTGTTGCTCTTTTTCGCTGAGCCTAATTACATACCTGTAAATTCTTTTTTGTTCGGGAATAATCTTCGGCCTTGCCATAATATAAAATGTTTAGGCAGCAAATTTCCGATCAGAAAAAAGAGATATTTCACAAGCTTTTCGGTACTACCGAAAAATAAATTTTGAGTGCCTATAAATAAGTCGAGACAAATATTTAATCCGGTGACTTTAAGTTCATCCCAATTGTTACATTGTTATATGCAGAACGAAGTGAAAGCTTACGGGATTTTGCTGCTTCAGCAAGCGTTTGAAGGCACTTCAAACATGGCTTGCTTTGATTTGACATCATTTTTTAAGCCGTTAGTTGAGAATTTCGATATTGAAAATGAATCAACCAAAATCGACTACACAAACCACGTTTAAAACCCTTAATTAAACCACGATAACTATCGCCTTTTTTCGAATGCAATAATATCGCTGGTGATATTTCTTATAGTCATTGACATTTTAAACAGACAGGACCTTTAAAAAACGCACAGCTGAAACGACCAGCAGTTTAAGGGTCGGTGTTACGCTTTACACTTGGCGGCTTCCTTTACATTAATATTTCATTTAAAAGGCAACGTGAATCAAATGATGCACATCCGAAAACATTCCAGTACGACTAAGTGAAAAATAGTTTTTTTTGAAATGATATATCTTCATCGCGATAATGTAAATAAACTAACGTTTACTCACTATACCCGACGTTTATCTGGATTTCACTAAGAAGTGCAGCCAACTATAAAACTGAGGCACACATCAGCATCATATAAACTTTCTTGATAAAAATTACAGTTTGATTAATGGATAAGAATGCCTTAATTTATCATAGGGATGTGACATTTTTCGAACGTTAAATAGAAAAATAAATTTGATTAGATCTATGAAAAAAGTATTAATGATCACTGATGTGCGTTTTTGGGAATTGTGCTCTGGAAATCGAGTCCGAATCGCACAATTGATCTCTTACATCTCTAAGATCGTCGACTTGACTGTAGCTTTCACCGGACCCACACCATATAATATTAACATATACCTCAAGAACACTTACGGTATTTCTTTTTACGCGCTGGAGCCATTAAAAGTGCTCAATCCCGAAGAATACCAAAACAAATTCTCTCAGTTTCTCTTGGGAAAACATTTCGATCATATTGTCGTTGAATATTTACATAATAGTTATTTACTTGAGTGTTTGCCCGAACACTGGAAAGGGTCAATCTTTTTAGATGCTCATGACATCATTAGTGACAGACAAGCGAGTTTTTTAAAGTTTGGCTTTAACGATAATATGTTCACCGTAAACGCTGAAGATGAGTTAAATATATTTGCAGCTTATGATAAAGTTATTTTACTAACTACAACCGATTTTAATAAAATCGGAAGCCTTATCGGGAAAAACAAGGTTCTTCTTTGTCCTCACGCGCCAACAACTCATCCGCATCTGGTAAGGCCTTCCGTTAAAAATATAGTTTTTGTAGCCAGCTCTTACCTACCAAATGTTTATGCTATCAATAATTTTATTCATGATTGTTGGCCGTCACTCTTAGCAATTTATGATCAATTAAACTTACTAATTTATGGGACAGTTTGTGATTTTATAAATGATCATGGTTTGAAACGTATTGACATCAAAGGTTTCTGCCCCAACTTGCCAGACATTTACAAAACAGCAGATATTGTGATCAACCCGGTGAGCTTCGGCGCGGGAGCCAAAATAAAGAACATTGAAGCTTTAGGTTATGGTGTACCACTGGTGACCTCATCTCATGGTGCGAGTGGAATTGAAAGTCAAGCTGCATTATCCTTTGTGTTAGCCGATACAGCAGAATTGGTTATAAAGGCAATCTCTACACTTATTGAAAATTACGATTTCCGTAAAACTCTCAGTAAAAACGCATATCAATTCGTTAAGAACGAGTTTTCGGCCGACAATTGTTTTAGATCACTTAAAAAAGCTTTACTGAGGTAGAAAAAGTGATGTTAAAGTAATAGCTATCAACAGTAATTTAATGTATCATTTCATGTTCTAATAAAACGTAAAAGAAAAAAAATATTTTTTTTCTTTTACAATAAAATATTTTATATTGCAAATGCATTTATAAACCGATTATAATTAATTCTACTCAACGTAAGGGGCCAGTCTCTTATTTCGTTTGAGCATTGCTAAATTTTTTATTAAATTATCACAGTCAATTGGTCTGGATATGTGCTTAATACACGTAAGTGGGTAAAGTGACCTTACGCTTTAAAAGCGCGATTACTCGAGATTAATTAAATGGTAATTGGTAATCCATTTGGTGAACATTTTGATATATCTCGGATATTGGATGAACGCTGTCTTATTATTGACAGGTATTACGCTTTCGATTTCTAAATTATAAGGTATTATCATGGTTTCACTGAAAGTATTACCTAATTGCGAATCTACCGTTATCCGTCTTCTGCAATCATTGGATATAAATCCTGATCCGCAGACGATCATAGACGAATTTTTAAAACATCCGCATTATCCCAGCCTATTCGCCATAGCCGATGTTTTTAAAACGTTCGAAATTGAGTCATATACTTTTAAATGTGAAGTTGACGAGCTGGACAATATTGAAGTTCCATTTCTTGCATTAACTAATTTAAACGACGAAGAACTGGTTTTGGTTAGAAAAATCACACCTTCCCATCTTTACCTTTATAAAAATGAAAGCGGCAGTTATAAAATAAAAAAAAGCGATTTTGAAACTATCTATAAAGGCATTGTTTTAATTGCCGAACCTACAGAACTAACCAAACGATCTTCTAAAATAATTCAATTTTTACAAAAAATTAAAATTCCAGGTATCATAAGCCTGCTGGCGTTGTTTTTTATTTCGTCCCTATTACTTTACTCCGACCTTTTAGCTGTCATTAACATAAGGATCACATTCCTTGTACTTGCCAAGACCGGCGGTTTATTCGTTGCTATTTTATTGCTAATCCAAAGTATTAATAGCTTGAACCCATTGATAACGAAGCTTTGTAAGAGCGGGAAAAAGACCGACTGCAACATGATTTTGACATCGGATGCAGCTAAGGTATTTGGCACATTATCATGGAGCGATGTTGGCTTCTTTTATTTTTCCGGAACGTTTCTCGCTATTTTATTGTCGCCCTCCGATTTTACTTTCAATATTCTGAAAGTATTGAACTTTATTGCCTTACCTTATACGTTCTATTCTATTTATTTCCAGGCATTTATCGCAAAAAAGTGGTGTCTGTTCTGCTGCGCCGTCCAAGCCATAATATGGCTGGAATTCCTGTGCCTTGTAACAGGTAATCCGTTACTTCCACATTTTAAAAATGCAGAAGCATTAACACTAAAATCGGCGAACCTGTTAGTCATGTGCCTAATTATTCCGGCTTGCTTATGGCTCCTAATAAAGCCGGCATTACTTAAAATTCAAACTTTGAATGATTTAAGGTATCAGCTTAGGCATTTTAAATATAACATTGAGTTTTTTACAAAAATGCTGATGAATGAACCGAAGTACGCTGATCCTGATAAAAGCGTTACCATAAACTTGGGAAA
Organism: Mucilaginibacter sp. 5C4; assembly: GCF_034345625.1. Taxonomy (NCBI): domain Bacteria; kingdom Pseudomonadati; phylum Bacteroidota; class Sphingobacteriia; order Sphingobacteriales; family Sphingobacteriaceae; genus Mucilaginibacter; species Mucilaginibacter sp. 5C4. The sequence continues at coordinate 2,150,173 of NZ_CP133775.1, forward strand.
TCCAGAAGCATTGTTGAAATTTACGGTTATTACAGCACCATATTGCCGGCACTGCTCGGATGCTCACCTCAATATAGATGAATTCTTAAAGGGCAGGGATGATGTAAATTTCAGCATTGTGCTGATGGCTGACAATACGGATGATGGAAAATCAAACATCGTATGCCGGCATCTGATCGCCCTCAACCAGCAACCAAATAAAGCATTAGTCAAAGATGCACTGAGGGATTGGTATGCCCAGCCTTATAAAAACTACAAAGCATGGGCTGCCAGACACCCCATTTCCTGGGATGAGTCTGCATCAGCTGTTTTGCAGCAGCATTGGGATTGGTGCCGGATGGTTGAAGCTCAAGGGACACCCACCGTATTATTGAACGGACATATGATGCCAAAAAATTATTTGTTTCCCGATTTGAAATACCTATTTAACTAAAATACTTGGCCAGTAAAGATGCTGATCTTTTAAAATTCATGCCGCTTAAATTATCGGGGCGTATTACGGTAATAATTAAAACAAACCTTTTATGAAAATAAAACAAAAACTGGACTTTAAAAGCGTTAAAAACATGCTTTCAAAAAATGAGTTGAAAAACATCATGGCCGGCAGTGGCGGTAGCGGCGGTGGCAGCTTTCCATGTGCCGGATGCGGTCAGCAAAATGGTTACTGGTGTTCGGGAACAATTCCTGGATGCGGTTTCACTTGCTCGAATGGCGTTTGCGTTTACTAATTTTTTGGGGAGCCTGTTGAACGGCTCCCCAATTCTAACCCTTATATTAGCGATATCAGAAATTTTTTGCATAGCAAGGGTTTGTTTACCGTTCACTTTATCAGACAATGTTGAAATATTTCTTTATTGCAATTTTTATATCCTTCCAAGTTTCTGCACAACCAGTTTCCGTTAGGAAATCAGACACGACGCAACTTATTGAAACGCTTCGATCAGTCAATTTAACGCATCCTACTGAGAAAGTTTATTTGAGTTTTAATAATCAAGAATATCAAACCGGTGACACGATTTTTTTTAAAGCTTTCGTAACCATGGGTGAACGAAATTTGTTGTCCGATCTGAGCCAGTTGTTATATGTAGAGCTGCTAAATAATCGCAATAAGGTCGAAAAACAATTGATATTAAAATTGCGGGAGGGCACAGCATTAGGAGATATTTATATTCCGGATACCCTGAGAGGGGGGAATTATTCCATTCGAGCTTATACCAATTTCATGAAAAATGAACGGAACTATTTTAAGGCGCCTATGCTCATTCGTTCGTTTTACAGCGAAAATCAAATTCCTTCAACTAAGTCAATAGCAACTACTTATAATGAGATGCAATTTTTTCCAGAAGGCGGTTACATGGTATTAGGATTAAGATCCAAAATAGCTTTTAAGGCCACATCCTCTGATGGTGTTGGTATTGAAGTGAACGGTTCAATTATGGATAATTTTGGAAAGGAGGTCGGCCATTTTGCATCCTCACATTTAGGGATGGGATATTTTTACATCTTGCCTTCACCGGGTTTGACTTACAGAGCAACGGCGAAATTTGCTGACGGTCAATCCTTAACTTTTAACTTGCCCACCGCTCAAGACGAGGGAATCACTGTCTCCGTAAATAATGATTCTTTAAGTAAGGCAGTCATTATACTTGAAACCAACCAAAAATACTTTGATCGCAACAAGAATAAAATATATACATTAATAATATACAGTAAAGATCTATTGAAATCAGTCCCTTGTACACTTGATACGCCGTCAATATCGCTTGAGCTTGCCAAGGGAAACCTCAGAACCGGGATAACGCAATTGGTTCTCGTTTCGCCTGAAGGGAAAGTGATTAGTGAAAGACAAATTTTTATAAAAAACGCGGACAATTTAAGGATCAATGCCCAAGATTCTACAAGTTCGATTTATCGAAAAGATCTATTTTCGTTTAAAATCACGAACTTTGATACCTCGAGTCCAGCAGGCAGTTTCGCGGTGTCCGTTATGGCAACCAGTAAGACAATGGCCACAGAAAGATTCACCCCTAGCCCTTTAGGGTACCTGTTGCTTAGTTCCGATTTGAAAGGTTATGTCCAAGACGCCAATTACTATTTCAGGGATGACAACCTCGCTATCCGACGAAACTTGGATCTGGTAATGCTGACACATGGTTACCGTAAATGGGTGTGGAAATCATTGAAAGAGCTGTTGTCGCAGCCACTTAGGTTTTTGCCTGAAAAAGAATTTAAAATATCAGGAAGAGTGACCGATAAAAAAGGCACACCGCTAAAAAACCTTCTTGTAAACCTTTTAACTAATTCCCTGCAAATCATAGCCACTGACCGATCTAATAGTGACGGAAGGTTTACGTTTAAAGATTTCATTGACAAGACATCTGTAATCATACAATGCAACGTTGATGACAGAAGCAAAGGAGTGAACATATCTCTCGATGCGGCCGATAAGCTACCCTCTGAAAACTTAGGCAAGACACTCGGTGAGCCAAATGCACGCGGCCTTTTTGAAAATAGCAATACGCCAACGCTTGGTGTTCAACAATCAAGCGGAACCTTCTCAGGTAAAGTTCTGAAAGAAGTTGCTATTAAAGGCACCAGGCGTCAAAAGCTTATGACAAAATACGGGATAGCGGATCAAATTCTTGGATCCGACAGATTTAACGGAGGTGGCCCATTAATCAACAAATTGATGGGGTCGCTTCATGGCGTATTATTTCCTTACATCAGCGATCTGAATATTTATGTTGCTGTTTCAAAATACTCAATAGACGGACCAATGAAAGTCGTCGTTAACGACCAAGAGATGGATAGGTATTTTAATATAAATGGCATAGATGCCACAAAAGTTGAATCTGTTTCAGCCTTAACCAATCCGACAAATGGAAACGGAGTATTGATCATAAAAACTCGACCTAGTCCTAACGAAATTGTCAAATTAGGTTCAAACGGCGTTTTACCCCTAACTGTCAATGGAATTTATCAAGCAAGGCAGTTTTATAAACCACGTTATGATGCACTAAATCCTAGTGAGCCCCAAAATCAAGTGCGGTCAGTTTATTGGGATCCAAATGCTACGTTCGATAAGAATGGGAAAATGTCAATCAATGTTCCGCTCGACAGGTCGGTGAGGTATATTATAAAAATTGAAGGTATAGACAGCAAAGGCAGGATAGCGGATGTCTATCAAGTATTATAATTACACTGACAAAAGCATATAGCAATCAATGATTTTAACCTAAATTTATGATGGTAGTGAAAGTTCCCGTTCCTCTTAACGTCCGTGATGATTTACGCGGATTATACCTACAAAATAACAAATTTCTTTGGAAGCGGCCTTCGATCAAACGTTTGAAAAATGTATTTGTAACCAATTCCGGATTGTGTGTAACCGCGGATGGCTTAGTAAAAGAATGCCACCACGGTTACGCTGATCAATACGATGATTATTTGAACGAAGTATCCCATCATTATCACTGTGCTTTAGAACGACCGGAGTCCGTAGTTGAACTCTATGACGGTAACACCTATTTGTTGATTCATTCCATTTGGTTTAACTACTACCATTGGCTTTCTGAGCCGATTTATCGGTTGTGGATGGTCAGGCACAAACTGGATAAAATGACCTTATTACTTCCTGAACAATATAAAGGAGTAGATTTTATAGAAGGGTCTCTTGCACCGTTTAAGGTTCAAAAAATCGTTTACATCCCAGAAGGTAAAAATCTCCTGGTTGAAAATTTATGTATGCCACAAATTAAGCCTGTTTGTGACAGCTATCACCCGATACAACTTAAGAAGATCAGGTCGTTTTACCATAAGTTTATAAAGTCCCGTAAATCCTTACTCAGCAGTAAGATTTACCTAAGCCGGAAAAAGGCGGGACGGAGGCAAATCGTTAACGAAGCGGAGACTGAGGACGTGCTTATCAGCCATGGTTTTGCGATCTATTACCCCGAAGATTACACTTTCCTTGAGCAGGTATTGATCATGTCTGAGACGCGATATCTTATTTCTACACATGGTTCCGGTTTAACCAATATAATGTTTATGAAAGCAGGGGCGTCCGTACTTGAACTGCATCAGTTACATACGAACTACCTTGAGCATCCCAGTTTTGCTTTTTGGTACATGGCAAGTGTATTGGACATCAATTATTACCATCAACCCTGTGAATTTTCTGGCACCGAAGATTATTTTACGAGTGATTACCTTGTTGACCCGACTGAATTGGACCGAAATGTTCAAATGATGCTGGCCGGGCGTGCGAAAGATAAACGCAGCAAGTAAATTATTCGCGAAATTGACTACACCTTGTGAATCATCATTCAATATGACGGAAGATCTTCATAACTCGCTAAATGGCAAAGAGCCAACAATAGCAATTATTTCCTGTTACTTCGGTGAACTACCACCCTATTTCCATCTATTCATACATTCCTGCAAATACAACCCGTCTATTGATTTTTTTATTGTTACTGACCAGCTCCTGCTGGACAAAGATTTACCGGTCAATATCAAAATAATTCCAATCCAATTTCAGGATATGGCTTCGTACGTTTCAGTTAGACTTGGTTTAATGGCGTGCATAGCTTTTCCTTATAAAATGTGTGATTTCAAACCGGCGTACGGATTGATTTTCCAGAATTACGTCTGCAACTATGACTTTTGGGCCCATGGCGATATTGATGTAATTTACGGCAATATCAGAGGATTTATGACCACAGAGCTACTAAACGATCACGATATTATCAGCGTCAGGCCCGACTGGCTTCCCGGATGCTTCGTCTTGTTTAGAAACAACGTGCAAATGAATAATCTGTATAAGAACAGTACAGATTATAAAAGAGTCTTCTCTTCTGAGAAACACTTTTGTTTTGACGAGACTAATTTCGCGCATGACGAATTCAGTGCGGGTAAACCCTATAACGAATGTGTCACAGAGATCGACAGCATGACACATGTAGTCGCTAGGTTAAGCGCAACCAAACAAATCAGGGCGTTTTTTGACTTGTATATCATAGAAGGTTTACCAGGCCAGTTAACTTGGAAAAAAGGTGTTCTCACATTTAAAAGTCAATTTGAAATTATGCTTTATCATATGATCCACTTTAAAAACGTATACGATTTTTCTTTACTCGGCCAAACTTTACCGGATAGGTTTCGAATAACAAGATCCGTAATTCTGAAATATTAAGATCATGCGTTTCAAATTTCATAAACAATACGACGGAATGGATTGCGGGCCCGCATGTCTCAGAATGATCTGCACGCACTACGACCGACAAATCCCCCAACACGAACTGACCAAAATGTGTGAGATCAACAGAGAAGGAACTTCTCTTTTAGGTATTGCTAATGCTGCAGAAGAAATTGGCTTTTCCACCGCAGCGATGAAATTACAGCTGTGCGAATTAAAAGATATTCCATTACCGGCGATTTTGCATTGGCGCCAGAACCATTTTGTCCTATTATACAAAATTAGTAAAGAACGTTATTATATAGCTGACCCTGCGGTTGGAAAATTAGCTATTCCGAGTTCAGCTTTCGAGCCGCAATGGCTAATTCAAGGCAGCGAACAGGGTATAGTATTGGTATTGGAACCCCAAAAAAAAATTGAAAAAAATTACGGCAATGTTAATTTCCTAGGATTTAGCAATTTATTTCATCAATTAAAAAACTACCGATATTTCCTTTTACAATTATTTTTCGGTTTATTGGTGGGTTGCATTCTGCAGTTGCTATTGCCGATACTAACGCAGGCGGTTGTAGATGTAGGCATTAAAGATGGTAATCTAAACTTTCTTTATATTTTGCTCCTCGGTCAGCTTATGATCGTTATTGGCAGGGTATCGGTCGATTATATACGTTCTTGGCTGCTATTACATATCAGCAGCCGCATCAATATTTCAATACTTTCTCAGTTTGTAGCGAAACTGGCCAGATTGCCCATGAGTTTTTTCGATAGTAAGCTCACGGGAGATATTATGCAAAGGATGAATGACCAAAAAAAAATCGAGAACTTTTTGACTGGTTCAACGATTACAGCAGCATTTTCAATATTGACATTAGGTACATATTCGATATTACTCTGTATTTATGATGTAACTATTTTTTTTATATTTATTACTGGTGGTGCATTATACACTTGCTGGCTCGTCTTTTTTCTAAAAACGCGAAGGGAAATGAATTCAGAAAGTTTTGAAATCAATACCCGCAATCAAAATTCCATAATGCAGCTGATTAATGGTATGCAGGAGATAAAACTGACAGATTGTGAGCGTGAAAAAAGATGGGGTTGGGAACGCATACAAGTACGCTTATTCCACTTCAATATTCGGAATTTAAAAATTACGCAATACCAGCAGGGCGGGGCGACGATGATCACGGAAAGCGTAAATATCATTATTACATTTTTAAGTGCAAAGTCAGTAATCAATGGTCAGTTAAGTTTAGGAAGTATGCTGGCCATACAATATATAGTTGGTCAGCTGATATCACCTGTGCAGCAAATTTTACAATTTGTCCAGTCCTATCAGGATGCAAAAATAAGCTTGGAGAGGCTAAATGAAATACATGCTCTTGGCGACGAAGAGCCAATGGGTTCAAACCTGTTATCAAAACTGCCTTCTGACAACAGCATTTCCATTCAGGATGTATCATTCAGATACCCAGGAGCAGGCAATCCGTGGGTGCTTCGGCATGTAAATCTCAGAATCCCCGAAGGAAAAACTACGGCTATTGTCGGGTCCAGCGGAAGCGGAAAAACAACCATGCTAAAATTGATACTACGGTTCTATAATACACATGAAGGAAGCCTATTTGTAGGTGACAGCCCGATCGACTCTATAAGCTTTAAACATTGGCGAAACCGATGTGGAGTGGTGATGCAGGAGGGCTTTATCTTTTCTGATACCATCGAAAATAATATCGCAGTCTCAGACAAAGTCCCCGATCCTGATCGCCTGGAATATGCACAGGAGATTGCTAATATAAAGGAATTTATTCACGGACTACCTCTTGGTTTGAAAACTAAGATCGGTGTTGAGGGAAACGGGATAAGTGCTGGACAGAAACAACGAATACTCATTGCGAGAGCGGTATATAAAGATCCTGATTATATCCTATTTGACGAAGCAACAAATGCATTGGATGCCAATAATGAAAGGCAGATCATCAATAACCTAAACGGCTTTTTCAAAGGAAAGACAGTGGTCATTGTTGCGCACCGTTTAAGTACGGTAAGCCATGCGGATAATATCATTGTTTTAGATCAAGGCAAAGTTATCGAGCAGGGTACACATGAAAGTCTTTGCAAACTAAACGGTTATTATTATCATTTAGTAAAAAATCAACTTGAACTGGGCGTTTAAAAATCATGACAACAAAAGAATCAGAAATAGAATTCGATCCCGAGTTGGTTAGCGTCATCTCCAGCCTTCCCTCAAATTCCCTTCGTACAGCAATGTTACTAACTACTTTAGTAGCCTTGTCTATCCTGAGTTATACTTTACTAGTCACATTTCCCAAATCGATCCAGACAAGTTTAACGATATTAAAGCTAGATTATAAATCCTCGGGAACATCCGATTATAGGGCAGATGGATTAATTAGACTTTCTCAAGCCAATTTTAATGAAATAAAGAACATAAAACCAATTTTGCTCGATTTGAGCATCCATGGCCGCTCTTTAGGGACATACCAGGGATCAATTAAGCGCATTTACACCGCGATAAGTAGGGACGGAATGAGGGTGGTGTTTGTGGAGATCAAACCTATAAAGGATCGGTCTGATAAAAATAATTTACAGATTATAGTCCCTAAAACGTATGAGGCCACAATTTTGGTTGAAAAAAGGAAGCTTTCTAGCTTTTTCTTCAAAAAGAAACATAATAACTGATAAAGTTTATAGCAATATTCACACATTCAATAGTACCTTATGAGCACGAAGTTCATATTAAATCAAACCGCTGCATTTGCAGAGTGAGTTGCGTTTTTGGGCTTTTAATCCGGTTTATACTGCTTTGAATCTTTGCGTGCGCTTCATTTTCGCGTTGTCCCTGCGATTTTCGATCAAATAAATATAGATGGAACGAAAATCAACTTGTTATTTTTAAGTAGTTTTAAGAAGAATAGGCCAGTTATGTTTATTCTTTTTTTAGTTTTTTTTGGCCCTAGAAAGTATATTGGTTATGGCAGATGCTTTACATAAAAAGGTCTTGCCCATTTATTTACTGGAAGGACGTACAAAACATTGGCCACGAAAATACAACAGTTTTAAAGGTAAATTTTCCACTTCGTGTTTACTTTCTAATTATAAAAAGATTGCGCTCCCAGACTGGCCTCGAACCCTTTACAATAAACTCGATATTTCTTTCAAATTTCTTAAGAAATGGTTCGAAAAAAGTCCAATAGGGATCTCGTTAGCTTTGTGAACCCATTTGGATTCGAACCAAATTAAATCGTAGCAAAGATTTGCAAATCGGATGTTAAATGGTTCGACTTTAGTCCTGTTCCCGCTATTTGATTAAAATGAAAGTCTTTAGGCGTAAGTCTAAAGACTATTTCGTTTACGGAGTTTCGCAGTGTGGTGGTTGATAAACACACCGACCGCAAGGTGAGTATATTTACGTTGAAAGTGCAAACTTCCCTCAGTATAGGGCGTTGCTTTATTATAAATCCTGATCGTATATATGGGCCATATTCGTCAACTTACGGTTCAATAACTTTTCCGCATCGACTTTTGCTTTTTCTTTGACAGCAGGTGTTAATAGTTTTTCAACTTCTTTTATTACGTCAATATTTTTTTGCTGAACAAGAATAGAAAAGTCCCGTTTACTTTCGTTATAAATAAGAAACCACATATAGCTTTTTGCGAAATTCTTTGGAACATTTTTTCCGTTGTAATACATTTCAGCAAGGTTGGCTCTTGCAGATGTGATTTTCCCACTTGATTGCAGGTCCTCTGCGTTTGCAAGTATGGCAAGTCGGGTGGCCCACGTTAATGCACTGTCTATATTTTTGCTTGTACCAATACCATCTTGATAACAGCTAACCACGTTAAACATACATTCTGGGTCACCTTGTTTTGCACATTGTAAAGACCAAAAAAACGCCTGTATGTCATTTTTATTCGTTCCTCGCCCGGCGGCATAGCTATACGCAATTTTAAATTGTGCATTAAGCCATCCTTGTTTTGCTGATTTTAATAGCCAAGTATTTGCGATGCTGTCATTCTTTGGGACCTCAATCCCCTGTTGATAACAATAACCTAAATTATATTGAGCTTCGGCATTTCCAAGTTCAGCGGCTTGTTTCAAAAATGGCGCTGCGTTTTTAGTATCTCCTTGTGAAAGAAAATCCTTTGATTTTTTATTCAGTTCTTCTGCATTTTGTCCGAACGAAAGTATCGCAATAAAAAGCAACCAAAAAGTTAGTATGATTTTTTTCATAGAGTTTAAAATGTGTACAATATTAGAGCTTTACCGTTAACCACAAAGTATCGATGCGATATTCATTTGTTCATGAGTTCAAAAGCCCTAAATCTTCTTCGGTTCTTTTGCTTCTTTTCTTACAGGAAAAAAAGTTGGAGCACTCGAACATTTATAAAGTATTATGTAAAGTAAATTTCGATGAAGGCTTTTTCCAATATTTTCATAATTTACTTTATATCAAGATCTTACGAATAATTAGGAGGCGGCTAATAGTCTTAGATCTGCTAAAAAGGGGTTCGAAAAGCTTCCCCTACGGGCTCCGTGTAAGCCGTCGGTAGCAGGTTAAAATTCGAAAGATTTATGAACAATTCCCTATTTTATACCGTTTGTTTTTGCGTTTACATCTATATAATTCACCCAAAGGGCCTTTTTGTCTAACGTCGCTTTAAATTCATTTGTCATAAATTATTTGTTGTAATTCACTTTTCCTTTAAAGCGTTGCTTGCCGTTTACGGTTACTGTAACAGGCCTTTTAAAGTCGACCATCTCCGGCTATAAGTAAATTCGTACCGCATTAACAGCTGATGTTTCTATGGTAAATACATTGTTGTTGTAGCTACCCTTTATCGCACCCGAACGTTTGCGGTATACGAAGCCATTCATCACAGTATCTACCACGTGAGCTTTGGCTGCCTTATCCAATACTACCCATTTATTTATTTTAAAGTTGATAGGGCTATGCCAGGCAGCTTTAATAGCGGTAGCCGTATCTAAAGCCGTTATTCCAAGCCAGTCGCAACGGCCATAATTTACATCATCGCATTCCCAATTAATAGCTTGGCGGAAAGGATTGCGCTTTCGAAACGTCAAGTCGGCAAACAACAACTTATAAGCTGGTTCTGATTCATTAAACTGCGGGAACCAATGCGGGAAACCGTTGTAGCGATGATCCTGGTAATCTGCAGGTAGGCCTTTCATCACTTTGTCGAGCGAATCGTGTGCAGCCGGTGGGTAATAGTAATCCTGATCGACCGATACATTGAACCACGACCAGTTGAGCAAATTCCTGATATAGGTGCCGCCTGTCGCCACCCGTGGGCGGGTATTAAAACCGTAAAAGCCCGCAAATAATATGGCTGTTTTATAGCGTAAGAGAAAGAACCTGTTGCGCCGTTAGAGTGTCCCGAGATAAAAACCTTGTTATCATCCACATTGATTACCTGCTTGATTTGCTTAATCATAGCGGGAATCATGTAAAACCCCTTGTCTGGATACATCCAGCTATAATCGCGGTTACCCATAGGATATACCATTATTACTTTATTGACAGTGGCGTATTTGGTATAATACATGTTCCAGCCACTAGTGTCCCTTGCATCGGCATAATCCGGGTAACCCATATTGCTGCTTACCGCGCCGTGCAGAAAAAACAATAGCGGATAGTTTTTATGCGCATCATAATCCTTCGGCAGTACCACCAGGAAGTCCGTATGCAGACTATCCGTAATTTTAAACTACAGGGATATCGTTTCGTGCTTTATGTCGGGATATTTATCGTAGGCTTTTATACGCTTGTAAGTTTCTGTTGCGCTGCCATTACTCAGTTCGAGCTTATTTGATAAGCTTTCTTTTTCTAAACGGATCTGGTAAGCCGTTATCGAATCTGCCTTGTTCTTTTCCTCCGCTTTAATTATATTCTCCTTTGCAATAACGGCTGCTAAAATGGCTTTGTAGCGCTCATCGTCTTTTACCAAGTCGAAAGCCTCTTCCTTGATCAGCCGGTTACTAAAAATGGGATAATCATTCTCGTAATTATTTTTTACGTATATCTTAATAGCGGCTATGGTGCGTTCTTTGTCGGCCGCCATTGCCCATGCCTTGGCAGATTTGTAGGCGATCATGTTCGAGCGGCTTTCTATCTTTGCCAAATACAGATCGTAATTTTTGGCGGCGCAAAGATAGTCCTTCGTTTTGACGCAAGAATCACCCATGGCAATATAATCTTGCGCCTTTCCCGAAATAAAGAGGAACGCCAATAGTGTGGATAAAACTCAATAAAATGCCCCCATCAGACCGATTGAAGAAGTACCCTTTTGCCGCGTGATGATGACCCCACTTCGCCAAAGCAAAGTGACCCCTCTCGCCACGCGAAAGTGACCCCCTAAAAGAGCTCGAAGTTTTTGTATTGACGGTACCTGCGGACAAAGTTTTTGTTTACTTTTTAGATAAACGAAAACCAGCGAATACAATGTCCAATAAACCGATCAAGATGAATAAACTAAGGCAGATCATTCGATTATACTGTCAGGGTACCGGGGTCAAAACGATTCACGGGATGGTAGGTATTTCCCGTAACACCATTAAAAAGTACGTACGTGTATGGCACGATTTGGGCATAAGCCACGAGGCATTTGGCGCCAGGAGCGATAGCGAGCTTGCCGTGCTGTTCACTACCCCGGTTGGCAAGACCGAGAACAATCCCCGTATGCAGACGCTGGAGGCCTTGCTTCCCGAGATATGCAAGAAGCTCAAAAAGAAGGGCGTAACCCGCGAGATGCTGCATAATGAGTATATCGAAAAGTATCCTGATGGCTATGGCCGTTCGCGGTTCAATAATGCGGTCCACACTTATCTACAACTCTCGCGGCCGGTCATGCACATTGATCACAAGGCCGGCGATAAGATGTATATTGACTTCACAGGAAGTAAGCTGCAGATCACCCTATCCGAAGGTAGCGTACAGGATGTGGAGGTGTTTGTAGCTATCCTGGGCTGCAGTCAGCTTACTTATGTAGAAGCGGTGGAAAGCCAGCGTAAAGAAGATCTGATCAAAGCCTGTGAGAATGCGCTGCATTACTTTGGCGGGGTTCCTGTTGCCATGGTGCCGGACAACCTGCGTTCTGCGGTAACCCGGGGAGTAAATACGAAGCCATACTTAATGACGAGTTCGCTTCCTTCGCTGAACATTATTCCGTTACCGTTGTGCCTGCACGTGTTTATAAGCCGCGTGATAAGTCCTTAGTGGAAGGAGCGGTAAAGTTGATCTACCGGAGCATATACACCAGGCTGGAAGGCCGCAGGTTCAGCGATCTGGGATCGCTGAACTCGGCTATACGTCCCGCTTTAGAGATCCATAACAACAAACCCTTCTCCGGGCGGACCTACTCCCGCAGGGAACAGTTCGAAGAGATCGAACGGGATGTACTGGCACCACTGAACCCATTGCGTTACGAGGTTAATAAACAGGTAATGGTTACCGTTATGAAGAACGGATATATCCGCCTGGGCGAGGATATTCACTATTACAGCGTGCCTTACACTTATATCGGAAAGAAGGTCAAGGTCTTATATACTTCCGGTTCCGTTAAGATCTATTACCAGTACACTCAGATCGCAGCCCATCCACGTGTCCGTATCAAGTATCGCCACACAACAGATGACAATCACCTGGCCTCGCAGCATCGTTTCCTTACTGAATGGTGCCCTGAAAAGTTTATTCAGGAGGCCGAAGCTATTCATGAGGATGTAGCCCGCTACATTACCAAGGTACTGGAACATAAGGTCTATCCGGAACAGGCTTACAAATCATGCGCTGGCATTCTAAGCTTTGCCCGTCGTGTTGGTGCCGGAAGGCTGGCTGGTGCCTGCCGCTGGGCCTACAACCTCCACCAGTATAACTATCCAATTATCGAAGAGATACTCAAGAAACGCCTGGACCAGCTTCAGCCAGAGGACGAGACATCAGTGATCCCCGCCCATAACAATATCAGAGGAAAAGAATATTACCAGTAACCCATAAAACATAGAACAAATGAATAATGAAACATTAGACAAGATGCGTCAGCTTCGCCTTTATGGCATGTATGATGCCTTTAAAACCAATCTGGAGAGTTCAGTAAAAGAATCGCTTACAGCCGATCAGTTCATCGCCCTGCTGGTCGCCAGTGAATGGGACGACCGGCGAAACCGTTACGTAGAACGAGCCATCAGGGGAGCAGGCTTTAGGTATAAAGCTTCGTTGGAGCAGGTTGACTACGGTATAGATCGTGGTCTGGACAAGAATGAGGTACACAGGCTGGCCGGGCTTGACTTTGTTAAGGAGCACAAGGATCTGTTTATTACCGGTTCCACCGGAACAGGCAAAAGCTATCTGGCGACAGCGCTTGGCTATCAGGCCTGTCAGAATGGGTACAAGGTCTTATACGTCAATACGGCCAAGCTTATGGGCCAGCTGAAGCTGGCCAAAGCAAAAGGTACCATTCTGGCAGAACTGAAAAAAATAGAACGGGCCGATCTGTTGATATTGGACGACTTCGGTCTACAGCCTTTTGATGCCCAGAGCCGGGCTTCTTTACTGGATATTATAGAAGACAGGCACCAAAAGCGCTCTACGGTGGTCACTTCGCAGATCCCAGTCAAGGAATGGTATGATGTTATCGGTGAAAAAACAATCGCCGATGCTATCCTTGACCGCATTGTTCATCACTCATTAAGGGTTGAACTGTATGGCGAATCACTAAGGAGAAGAAACTCTAAATCAGAAAATGTATTTTTGTAAAAATAATAGTTGTTAAACCGGACAAAAGCATCCGCTCCCAGGAGCCTGTCTGTACAATAACTTTATGCTCTTTTAAACCCTTAACTCAAAGGGGTCACGAACGATTGGCGAGAGGGGTCAATTAAATTGGTATATCCACCCTGCGGACTGATCATATTCAGCAGGAACCATCGAAAGACCTTGACGCCCCGAATATGACGGATGGTGTTGTCAAGCCAGGGGACATCAAGTTTATTTATTCCGATTCGGAAGATTTGGACTATATAAAAGAAAAAATTGGCTGGGACTTTAAAAACACGCAGTACCTAATTGTTAAGCACAAGGATAAAGATCATCCGCATATCCACATCGTTTACAACCGGGTAAGCAACAGTGGTAAAACCATTTCGGATAACTTTCAAAAGCAGCGGAATGTACAGGTAGCTAAAGAATTGACCTTAAAACATGGCCTTTACCTGTCACCGGGGAAAGAGCGGGTTAATCGGCAGCAACTTAAAGGTGAGGACAAAATCAAATATGAATTATTCGATGCTATAAAAGCAGCCAGCAAAAAAGTAAAAAATATCAATGAGCTAAAGCAGGTATTGGCAAAGCAGGGTATTGTTACGCATTTGAAATACAAGAGCGGCACTACAGAGGCGCAGGGCATTAGTTTCAGCAAAGGCGAATATAAATTTAAAGGATCAGAGATAGACCGCAGTTTAAGTTATGCAAAGCTAAGCCAGGCCATAGAACAGCAGCAGGTTAAACCGGAAAAGAGTTTGGCAGATCAGTTAAGGGAAGTAATGGAAAACGCAAAGCAGCAAAGAGAAAGTCAGGACAAGACTGAACAAACCACTTATTTAAAGCCGGAGCCGGAAACCCACTATTTGAGGCAATCGCTATCAGCAGGAGCAGGTTTATTAGCTGACTTACTTGGCAATATAGCCGACGATGATGACAGCCCGGAAAGAAAGCGTCGAAAGAAAAATGAACAACAACAAAGCAGAGGAATATCAAGATGAAAGAAATAGATGAACTAAATCAAAGAATGGATGGAAACGACGAGATTGTTGACAGCCTTGTAAAAAAGAATACAGAAATGGAAAAGCAGTTAACAAAAATTACCGATAATCCAGTTCCTGATTATTCGGTTGCGATTGACATTATACTTACTGAAATAAGGGAAATCAAGCAGAACATCAAACAGAATGAAGAATTGACCTTGCTTAAACAGATCTATGAAAAATTGAGCAAGGTGCCAACATTCGTCACTAAACAAATACGGATATTATTATTTCCGGAAACCAACCAGGGCCAGTACTATAAAATCGTATTTGGCAGGCTTATTCCCTGGGGGATATGTTTGGTGGTTATAACTTATTTATATTCTTTAGGCGGCAAAGCAATTGATGCCTACGGCCAGCATAAGCAAAGCGAGCAATCAGCCCACTATCAGCGGGCATGGGTTTATTTAAAGCAAATAGCTAAAAGAAGAACCTTATCCGCTATGGATACGGCTTATTTAAAAACGGAAAAATAAATAAGCCTGATGCTCAGTAATTAAAAAAACAAAGTCCCCTTACACTCGCTGTTTGGGGACTTTAACCTAAGTATTATGATTTAGAAAACACCCGGGCTCATAAAAATGTATTTCATAGATAATCAACGGAGGATATTTTTGAAACATCAAGTTATTGAAGATGTAAACATTATGCCTCAATTGGACAGAGCCTGTGGTCTTGACATGCACAAGGATAAGATCGTCGGCTTTATCTCCGGGAAAGATGGCAGCAATCAGGAGTTTAGGGAATTTGGAACTTACACACGTGAACTCAAAGAGATCAGAGACTGGTTGCAGGAGAATGATATTCATCATTGTCTGATGGAAAGTACAGGTATTTATTGGATGAGTTTATACGCTATACTTACAGAAGCAGACATTGAAGTCATCGTGGCAAATCCAGTCCACATCAAGCAGATGCCGAAACGGAAAACTGACCGCAAGGATGCTAAGTGGCTTTGTACATTGTTATTGCACGGATTAGTGCGACCAAGTTTTATGCCAGACAACACACAGAGAATAATAAGAGATTATTGTCGAAATCGCCTATTCTACACCTGGCAACTTAACAGGATAAGGAATCGTCTACTTAAGATATTGGAAAGCAATAATATTAAACTGCGTTCTGTCATTAGCTCCATTCATACACTATCGGCTATGGATATGATACGATTGCTGGCCAAAGGTATTACAGATCAGGAACAACTGCTTAATTGTGCCAGAGGGAAAGTAAAGGCGAAGAAAGAACTGTTGATCAAAGCTTTGGACGGCACGCTACAAACCTATCATCATACTCAACTCCAAATGCTATTGGAAGAGTATGATCATGTGCAAAAGCAGGTCGATTTTTTAGACAAATCAATTACTGAAATCATAATTGAGCATTATGCACAAGCCTTTGAGTGTCTTGATAGCATCAGTGGTATAGGTGTTAAATCAGCAGAGATTATTATTAGCGAAGCAGGAAAAGATATGAGTCGTTTTCCAACAGCGGATCATTTTACCGCGTGGTGCGGCATCGCACCGGGCAACAACGAAAGTGCAGGTAAGCGAAAAAGCACTGCAATTAAAAAGGGCAACAGTTATTTAAGAGTTGCCATTGTTGGCGCGGCATGGGCTGCCGTTCGTATGAAAGATTCTTATTGGCACGCATTGTTTGATAAATTACGGAAACGGATGAAAGCGCAAAAGGCAATCGTTGCCGTTGCGAGAAGATTGCTTAAAGTCGTATATAAGACTTTGGAAACGTTAACCGTCTATCAAGAAAAAGGAATTGCTCACTTTGTCGATTTGCAGGCTAAGGCGGCGTTGTACCATAAAGCGCAGCTATCGTGGCCCCAAACAAATACTGACTAAAAAAATTAAAAGGACGGAAAAGGTAATAGAATAAAAAGTCTGAAACCTAAGCTGCCAAATCTGTAGATAGCACCCAGGCTTGTTCCATGAGAACGCAGAGGAAACTTATTTTTAATAAAGAATGACCTATGTGTCATTGGGGATTTGCAGTCATCGTATCACTCGTAAATTTAACGCAATTTCAATTTAAGACGAATTGCATAACTTAGGGCTTTAAATATTTTTAACATAGTTTGCTGTGCCGACTATTTATTGTAGTAATTTTTATATATGTTCTCAAATGCTTTAAAAACAACAGGATACTACAGTGACAGAGATAACATGCTTTTTGAAAAAGAAGTGAAGTATCGGCAAGTACAAAAAGATCAAGTATTATTGATTAACGGCGAGGTAGCTAAATCCGTTTTCTTCATTTTGAAAGGGACCATATATCAATATAACTTAAAATCTGATAATGAATATCATATAATCGACCTGCACATAGAAAATGAATGGTTTTTAAATCACAAAAGTTTTGTTTCTCAAACGCCATCCGAAAACATTATAAGTGCATTTACAGAAAGTAACCTTTTAGAACTTAGTATTGAATCTATACATTATCTCATAGGCCAATCTTCGGCGTTTCTTCAATTGAATAAGCTATTTGAGGGTGCCACTGCAAGAGTTCATTTTTTTGACAATTCACTCACTCCCTTGCAAAAGTATCAGTTCATATTTGAAAATAAGCCTAAATTGCTACAGAAATTTCCTTTAAAGGTTATTGCGTCCTTTTTAAAGATAACACCGGAAACTCTAAGTAGAGTTCGGGAGAAATTTGCAAAAAACAAATTCACTTCTTGATTTCAATCAAGTGCTTTAAGGCATTTAAACCTCTATTTTTGTTTTTTACTTAAAGCAAAAAACAACTCAAATAACCTATGGAACACAGCGCTATATCAATACGGCCATTTATCGGAGCAAAAGATTTTGAACTATCAAGGAGCTTTTACCGCGACTTAGGTTTCCAGGAAAGTGTTTTGACCCCCTCCATGTCGCTATTTAAAATTCAGCAATTAGGATTTTATTTGCAAGATGCTTTTGTAAAGGATTGGATAGACAATACAATGGTATTTTTAGAAGTTGAGGACGTTGCCCGTTATTGGAACGAACTGGTAGCCTTAAACCTTCCAAATAAATATACAGGCGTAAAGCTCACTCCAATTCGTGTAGATCATTGGGGCAGAGAATGTTTTTTGCACGACCCCTCCGGAATCCTTTGGCACTTTGGAGAATTTTTTAAATCAAAGTAAGTTCAAAAATCACACTGTCTCCGTAGAACGTTGATTGGCTGATATATTTTTAGAGGAAACCTTATCACAATTGGACAAAAGAATTTGTCCTTTTAGATGTTGGCAATTTAATATTTTTAGACCACTTATTATTATTTACCTTTTAGCAGCTCGTTTTTCTCTTTTTCAGCCTGCAACAACCTTTCGTATAGTTCAACTATTTTTTCAACGGTATTAAATGTTGGCTGGTAGTTCAAAGAACTGGCGATTAAAGTCGAATTATCACTACTGGTGTTATGAAAGGTATTGGAAATAATATTGAAAATGGCCTCCTCTGTAAAAGCCTTAATGGCCTCAGAAGATAAGCCTAAAATTCTTGCTATTTTTTCTAAAGCTTCTCCGTCAACATCTGCACTCTGCTCAATTTTCGACACAGCTTGTTGGCTTATTCCCAATTCAGATGCAAGCGTTTCCTGCTTCATTCCTTTCAATTCACGAATTTTACTGATTTTTCTTCCGATATGTAAGGTTGGTTCTGCCATAAGTCAAATGTATTGTTAAAATGTAAATGTACAAAACAACAGCTTTATTGTAAAGTACAATTAGGTATTGAAGCATTTGTCAATTTTAATTTCCACATAATACTTATAGATGGATATTAAAGCAAAAATTGTATAGAGCAAGGCCAAACGACACAGAAAAGATAATCAGTAAAATAGAACCTAATGTGATTATTAAATAAAATTGGCGTCCAAATAGTTTGTTAGTCGAGTTATCTTTTTTATTTAATTCTTCAATTTTTTTACCAAAATAAATTTCCAACCGCTCTTTTAGATGGTCAAGTCCTTTAGTAGTTTCCTCGGTATAAAAAGCCTCTGCCTTATTATAATAATCAATTAATACGCTACATAATGCTATTCTATGGTTTTCATCAGCATCAGCAAATTGTTGAATTAAGCTATTAAAATCTGAACCAGTATACGTGTTGATAAGAATAATCAATTCCGCAAATGTTTCATTGCCTACTAATGGTTTATAAACCGGCAAATCATATTGCGCATCAAAGTCGTTGCTAACACGACTATAAACATTTTTTATCAGCAGCATGTAAAACCATATATACACGTATCTAAATAGAACACCAGAAATTACAGAAAAGAACAACTCAATAAATATTTTATGAATTTGCTCGGTAGAGAGCTTGTTTGAAAATTTATCCAAATTGCCTGCAAAAAGAGCTAAACCGCCAATCGAAAAGCCTATAAACCATAAAATCCAAGCATCTGCTTTTTGAAATACATCTACTACGAGATTTTTATTATCGTTATAAGCAGCAGATAACTTGCCTTTAATAAGTTTACGAGGGCTCTCCATTTTATTTTAATTGATTGTATTTAAACGCTCTACCAAAGATAAGAGCTTTTATGCCTAATATTTATTGGTTGCTTTTTCCATTACTTTTTTCGAGATAAATACAACGGCATTATTGTAAAGTACAATCGCTTATGGTTGGGTACGGTGATGTTTTGCTATTCTTTTGTTTTGCCGGTTAATAGAGATCGGTGTAAAAAGAGCATCATGTACAACGGAACTTACGCACCCTGGGAACATTACCCTAAGACACTTCGCCATTACGAAGTTGAAAGTCCAATGTCTGTAGTAGTCGATTTTTTTAGTGCCGATTCAGTGAAAGGCCATGGCAAGCGGTTAAAGGAATGGCGATATTATGTAGTTAACGACGAGCATTACGATGAAAAACGTCATGGCCCCGGCACTCTGCTTTTTATATATGATCTCAATTTGAGGATTTTGGAAGCGATGTACCTGCTTTTAGTAAATTACAAAAACTTTTCTTACCAGCGTAAACAGCTTACGGAGGAGCAATTGGAAGAAGAAAAGGAACAATGGGAATACTACCCTAAAAACCTTTCCTTGAAAGAACAGCTTGAACCTTATAAGGCTGTTAAGAAAGTCTTTAAAAAAATTAAGCCACAGGAATATAGGGATCAATTACATGAATGGTCACATGTAGCCCTTTACAATAATGCAGATGCTGAGGCTTTATATGCAGGTGAGGTTATTACCGTTTATGAAAACTTAATTAAACTATACTCGGCAGCGTGGCTAATCTGCCAACGCGAGGGCGGTCGTCCACAGCTAAAGCGGAATACGCTTGAAAATAGCTTGGCCGAAACATCCGACGAACCAATTGTGCTAAGGACAATAAACCCCGAACCAACAGCAGCCGAAAAATTGGCTTTGGAAGAAATCAAAAACCTGATTGTAAAACGTTGTCCGCAGGTTCAAATGATTATTCATTTAGGGACACATCCCAAGCCGTTTACATTTTATCTGCTTATTCTTATTAGCGATGATGAAAAAACACCGGAGCATGAAGTCAGTAATAAGATAGAAGACAATTGCCAGTACCTCGCTCATGTACATGCCATAGTCCACAAGGCAAATAGCGCAAAAGAAGCGCTTAATATTGGTAGGCGCTTTTGGTCAACTGTTATGCAAAAGGGGTTTGTTCTATATCAATCCCCCGAATTAATGTTACCAGAGCATCGGGAAATAACTAAGGATGCATTATTAGAAAGATCAAAGTTCAATTGGGAAAGGTGGGGTAAACAGGGCGGCGAATTTTTAAGAGGTGCAGAATTATACAGGGCAGATAATAATTTCAGGCTTGCAGCATTCCTTTTGCATCAATCTGTTGAAAGCGTTTTAAAAGCTATTATACAAACCGTTATAGGTTACCGGGTACAAATGCATAATCTATCACGATTGCTTAGACTAACCTTGTTGTTTACGGATGAATTAAAAGAGGTCTTTGAACTAAATACCACAGAGGGGGCACAACTATATCAATTGTTGCAAAACGCTTATTCACAATCAAGATATAGCAGTTCGTTTGATCCTGATGGTGATTCGGTGAGAATTTTATCAAAACAGGTAACAAAGTTCAATCAGGTAGCGGAAAGAGTTTACCAAAAATACAATAATGATATTAATGTTTGACACCCTCAGCGGTATTGGCGGGCGGGCTAATTGTTCGCCTCGCCTCGCTTCTGAAAACTGTTATACTATTTACAATATACCCGCGAAGCACCCTAAGTGAATGCGGTTTGGTCGCCCAAACAATCATATTACACATGGAAAATGATAATGACGAAAAATTTGAAGAACTAACAACCACCGATATTAGGGACTTGCAACTATCTATGCGATACTTTTTTATCAATTATTCGCAGGAAGAAATTAAGAGAGTAATGTGGGAGTTGTATAGGGCTTGGTTGTATTCAATACAGCAGAAATTGTAGAGAGAGAAGAAATAACAGATATGTTATTATTCTATAAATAATTCTTGACTTTATGAAAACCGTAAATGATTATTGCGACTACCTTGATCGAACAGTTTTAAAAAGAGATTGATAGAATTTCGACATCACATAAGACAAATGACACATAGTTGGTGCTTGATAACTTTTTGATATATCATTACCGCTGCGGCAGACGACTTATTTCACCACGCGCTATCGCGCCGGGTTCAATGCGCCGTCAGCCTCGCCGCCGCTGGCAGGAGTGAAATTCGTTCCTCATAACACACCTGCCTTTCCCCTCACCCAAATATTTAATCCATTTCACCGCGTCCGGCAAACTTACCGACCGGCGGGTGAAACGTAAAGGCTATACAAGCGAAGCATTTTAATTTGTTTTTTAGCGGTGCTTCGTATTCTAAGACTTTTCCAAATATTTCTTATCAAAAATTAGTATTTAGTTCTTTTCAACGATTCTCTGATCAAACATCAAAGTACTTAACAATATGAAAGAACAAAAAATGAGCAACCATTTAAATTTCAAAATTGCCAGCAAAAAGGTGTTACCTGCATCATTATCAACCATTGTTAAAATTCCGTATGCGGCAAATAATCCGGCTATTATTCCTAATGCAGCAAGCAAATTAAACCTGATGTCACTTCTTTTTTTCAATTTTAGTTTTAGCTGACCGGTGACTTTGGCGGCAAAATTAAATGGCAAACCCTGTTCGGGTTCTGTTTTTAGTTTTTTAAACAAAGACTGGTAGCTATCCATCTGTTCTTTTTCTGAACTATCCGAAATGTCGTCAGCAGGGTTTAATCCGCTTTCCAATAGCGCCTGTATCTGTTCATCGGTTAATTTTTTCATGATTTTTAATACTTAAGATCGTGTTCTATTTTTTCTTTTAACAGTTTCCGTGCCCTAAAAAGGTGGCTCTTAACCGTTCCCTCAGGTATGCCGGTAATCTGTTCAATTTCGGGGCAGGTAAACTCGTTTAAATGATACAAGGTTAAAACAGTACGGTATTGCAATGGCATTTGCGCTATCAGTACGTTAATGTATACGGCAGTGTCTTTTTTCACCAGTTCTACTTCCGGGTTGTCATCGGTAAAATGATAATGATCTATATTTTCCGGGTAGTCGGCCTGCCTATCTGCCTTGTTTTTTTTAACATGGTCAACAGCGGTTAAATAGGCTATGCTTGCTATCCAGGTAGATAGTTTGGATTGAAACTGAAATTTAGAAAGACTTTTATGTACTTTAATAAAAACTTCCTGGCAAATATCTTCCTTATCCTGCAGGCGATGTACCAGGCGGTTCATTACAAAGAAAACCAGCTTTTCATATTGTTTTACCAATACTTCGAAAGCGCGGAAATCTCCTTTTAATATCCTGGTTACAATCTCCTTTTCATTAAACATAGTGTAGTAGTCGACTTCAGCTTGCTATCGGTTGCAAAAAATAAAGAAAAATATTTGCAACCGTTGTGTTATTTTTAAAGACTACTGTATCAAAATCATTTAAATTAAAACATCATGAAACAGTTAATGCCATTTATAATACTCATTGTATTTTTTATACTTATCGCAATTTTCATTCTTGCTTTGTATAACTACCGTTTAAAGAAACGCATTATTGATGCAGGGCCTTTAGACGAAACCGGACTTAAATTTTTAAAGCAGCTTTCGGGCTTTGATACCGAAGCTATGAAGTGGGCCATCATTATGATGACGACCGGTTTAGGTTTAATAGTAATGCAATTTATCCCCTACAGCGCCGAAGAATCACCGTTACCTTATGGAGTGGAAATGTTATTTGTAGCCGCCGGTTTCTTCCTTTATTACCTTTTTATCCGCAATCACCGCGATAAGCAATCGCTTTAATCAAAACTTAGGGGTAACATACCCTTAAACGCAATCCCTGTAAATACAGCAAAATTTTTAAAGGCCTCCGGTCTTTACAGGGATTGCTTTGCTCAAAAATTTATCACAACCAAATCTTAAATATTATGAAAACCCAACAACATACGTTAAGAATAATTTTATTATTTGCCTTTTTTATAGCACAAACCAGTAGCATACTTGCGCAAACCAACACCGGTAAATTGATGCTAAATGGTACTATAGCCGATTCGGCCACGCACAGCAAATTAGTTTTTATCACGATAAAACTAAACAACGACAAAAATAAAACCATTAGGGCTGGTGTAACCAAAGAAGATGGTTCATTTGCTTTTTCTTCACTTGCCCCGGCAACTTATCATATCGTAATTATAGCTATTGGCTACCAGCCGAAAATATTTTCGCTTGATCTGCAAAAAGATTCAGACCTGGGCACGGTTGTTTTAAAACAGCAGTTGAATACCTTAAAAGAAGTTACAGTAACGGCAACAAAGCCAATTATTAAGCAAAAAGCAGATCGTATTATATATGATTTGACAGCTGACCCTGAAAGTAAATCAAACAATGTTTTAGGAATGATGCATAAAATCCCGTATATCACTTTAGATGGGCAGGACAACATCCTGTTAAAAGGCAATTCAAGTTTTAAGGTGTTAATTAACGGTAAACCATCTGCCAGTGTTGAAAGCAATTTAAATGCGATACTTAAAAGTATGCCTGCCTCCACTATAGAAAGAATAGAAGTTATCACCATCCCACCGTCTAAATATGATGGTGAAGGCCTTGCAGGTATCATCAATATTATTACCGTGAAAAAAGTAAGTGATGGTTACACAGGCACACTAAATGCCAACGAAAGTTTCCCGGTTGGCGGCCCGGGAGCAGGGGGCTCTTTTACTGCTAAAAGTGGTAAATTTGCTATTTCAACATTTGGTGGTGCCAGTATAATTAACAACCCGCAAACCAGTTTTAGCAACAGCCGGGAAACATTTGATACGGCCCCAACCAACCTGCTGCAAACCGGAGAGCGCCGGGCAAACAATAAAACAGCCTATCTTGGTACCGAAATGAGTTATGATATTGATTCGCTTCATTTAATTTCGGGCCAGTTCAATCTGAACGGCAGCCGCGCAAACGACCATATGATGCAATCATCAGTTTCAAGCGGTAATACCAGGATAACCCAGGCTTATGATTTGTTCAATAGTAACAAAGGAATAAATCTTGGCTGGGATGCTGCCGTTAACTATCAAATTGGGTTTAATAGGGTTAGAAACCAGTTGTTGACTTTCTCTTACCAATTTGCCGACAACTGGAATAATAGAAATGGCGATGTAACGATAACCAACCCGGTAAACTTCAATACACCCGATTATAATCAAAACGATCAGCAAAAATTTAATGAGCATACTTTACAGGTGGATTTTGTAACCCCGGTAAAAAAGGTAACCATTGAGGCTGGTGTAAAAGCTATCCTGCGCACCAGTAACAGCAACTTTGGGTACAATAGTTTAAACAGGATTACGGGGCTGTTTGATTTGGATACGGCACTTTCAAACCAGTATACCAATAAACAAAATGTATTCAGTGTATATAATTCTTACCAAATCAATTTAAAAAGCTGGAACATTAATGCCGGGGTAAGGGTAGAGGGAACCGTTATCAGGGCAGATTTCATTAGTACAAGTACCGTTGCTGATCAGAATTACTTTAATGTACTGCCTTCCATAGCAGTCAGTAAAAGCTTCAGCGACCAAACCACAATTAATTTTGGTTTCTCACAACGCATCCGCAGGCCGGGTATAAACAGGCTTAACCCATACATTGACCGCTCGAACCCGGATTTCGAATCCACAGGAAACCCTAACTTGCGCCCTGTATTGTTAAACGATATTCAGGCAGGGTACAGCCGTAACAAAAAACTATCGTTAAACATAGGCCTGGATTATTCGTTTATGAACAACCTAGATTTGCAGGTAGCCGACTTTGACCCTGCAACTCAAATTACACGAACCACTTATGAAAATACAGGCAAATCAAGCAGCGCGGGGAGTAACCTGTCGGTATCTTATCCGGTTAGCAAAGTTTATAATGTAAGCCTTAATGGCAACGTAATGTATTTAGGGGACTTCTAAAAACCCGGCAGTCATAAAATATGTATTAAATATTTGATAATTAATTATTTATGTTTATATTTAGGCATTGAAAAGTTTTAAGAGACACAGGGCGATGGGGTTGTTCGACAGCGACTTCCGCATCGAAAAATTGATCCTCCTGGGCGACCCGCTTCACAGGTTGTCGGAAGGTGTTGATTTCGAGATATTTAGGTCAAAACTTGAAGAATGCCTCAGTAAGTTGGCCCAGGGGGCAGGCGGCCGCCCGCCATACGACTATGTTTTAATGTTCAAAATTCTGGTACTGCAGCGCTATTTCAACTTATCGGACGAACAAGTAGAGTTCCAGGTATGCGACCGGATCAGTTTCATGCGTTTTTTAGGTCTGACCGTTGCAGACGATGTGCCGGACAGCAAGACAGTTTGGGCCTTTAGGGAACGGTTGGCCGACCTGGGGCTTGTACAGGAGGTTTTTGAACTGTTTATAAAGGAACTTGAAAAACTGGGGCTTATCTTAAATGCGGGCAAAATAGTAGACGCAAGTTTTATAGAAGTACCCAAACAACGGAACACACGGGAGGAAAACAAGCAGGTAAAAGAAGGCGAAACACCGGCCTCATTTACGGAAAACCCTGCAAAACTGGCCCAAAAGGATATTGACGCCCGTTGGACAAAGAAAAACAAGGTAAGTTATTATGGCTACAAGAACCATGTAAAGGTGGACGGCAAAAGTAAACTTGTCACAGGTTTCACGGTTACCGATGCATCGGTGCACGATTCACAGGAAATAGAAGGCCTCATAGGTGAAAAAGACAAGGGCCAGCCTTTATACGCCGACAGTGCCTACACCGGGGAAGAACTCCACATCAGATTGAAAGGAAAAGAAGTACAATTACACATCCACGAAAAGGGCGTAAAGAACAAACCGTTGACAGAAACACAACTGGCAAGCAACAAGGAGAAATCAAAAACAAGGGTGCGGGTAGAGCATGTGTTTGGGTTTATGGAGAACAACATGAACGGGATGGGGCTGGCTTATATCGGTATAAAGCGTATAGAAAGTGCAGTGGGCATGATGAACCTGGTGTACAACATGTTCAGAAAAGTTCAATTAGAAGCTATTTAGTGGGACAGGTGCGCCCGTTCCGAAGGTAAAAATAACTTAAAATACTGAATATTAATATGTTATAAAAGTTAAAACAAAAAGGCACCAAATGACGGGCATCGAAAAAAATATAGGTTTTTTATTCCATTTGAAATAATAAGTTTTTAGAGATCCCCTTTATGGCTACAGGGGATTTCTGATGGTTTTATTGTGCATAACAATATGCTGATGTATTCTTTTTCCTTTTCAAACGGGTTCCGTTTCGATAAAGGTTGGGCCGTAAATGCCGACCTCAATATAGTGAGCCGTAACCCTACCGGCTTGCAGGGATATTCGAATGGATTTGTTGGTACAGCTTTTAGCGCGAATAAGGAATTGATTAAAAATAAACTGGGGTTTGCAGTTCGCGTAAATAACCCCTTTACCGGTTATAGGAATAATGTTGCCCGTACATTCGGTCCCGACTTTAATCAATTGTACACTTCCCGCGATTATTACAGGTCATTCGGCATTAGCCTAAATTATAAATTTGGCGGTCTTAATAACGGTGTTAATAAAAGCCGCACATCTATCGAAAATAATGATATGGCTAATTAATATAGTAATCTTATAATTATTATTTTGAAGCTCTTTATACGGCCTTCTATTTCATCAGAAGGCCTTATAAAGAGCTTCATTACAGTAAAGCCATCACTCTTTCTTTATTATAGTATTATTATCATCTTATCTCTCCACAAAGTTCTCATTTTGGACGGAACCCGTCAAGGGTGTATAAACAGTTCCGCCCATGGGCCAGCGCTTCGCTGCCCTTGACGGAACCCGACCAAAATAAGAAGAGGTGTTTACGAGTTAAGATGAAAAGCACTAAGCTGCATAGTTCATCAGATCAACGTAAGCGGTTCCCCTGTTAACAACTGCAAACATTCTGGCAATAAGCTTATTCCGAATAACATTGAGTGTGCTCATTTTATTTTTTCCTTCACTCACCCTTCGCTTATAATAGACCTTCAATTCTGGATTATATGCGCAAGCGCATATAGCCACCAAGTGGATTAATTTTTTTATTTGCCGGTTCGATAAGCTGCTGACTCGTGTTTTACCTTTTATACTGGTGCCTGATTGGTGCTCAAAGGGTGCCGTTCCTACATAACAGGCAAACTTGCGCCAATTGGTAAACCGAGTGAAATTATGTGTGCAGGCAATCATATTAGCAGCTAAAACAGGCCCCACGCATTTAATACTGGTAAGTAATTGGTAGTTTGCTTTAATTTTTTCATCGCTTTCTATAACTGCCTTAATCTGATTTTCAAGCTTTTTGATTTGCAGCGTTAAATTCTGAATGAGGGATTTATAGATTTGAAACATTTCCTTATACTCCTTTCCGTCCAATGCCTTGTTTTGTTCCTTCCACGTAGCCTCAAAGCCGCCACGGTCACATACGAGACGGTTTCTTAGTGTAAGCAATGATTGAAGTCTCATGATACCTTTGGCTGGCAATATGGTCGCCTGCAACGTTTCACGGTGCAGCCAGGCATATTCTGCAATTCTTTGCGCATCTACCTGATCACTTTTACCTCTCCTGATCCCAATGGATTGCTTGATTTGAAGAGCAGGAAGCATAGCAAAAGAGACATTAACATCGTTGAGATACAAAGCCAGTTTGATAGAATACATGCCTGTATGTTCAAATGCTATTATTGCCTTTGTCAGATCAGAAAATTTACCATGTTTTTTCACCCATGCTAAAAGGGATGCAAAACCCTTTTCGTTGTTGCTAAATGTTTTGGAGACATTGATTAAATGTAAGTGGGCATCAATAGTAAGCTTTGATACATCCACACCAATAAACGTATTGTATTTCATGTTGAATAGATTAATTGATGTACTCAGACTAAAACCTTTACAAGACCCTTATGTCTAAAATTCTAATTTGTCATTGACATCGACTTGCGACTCGGAATAGGGACTAATACGAAGCATAGGTCTTTAACCTGGGCCTTGACTTGGTTCACCCCATTCTTTGTCGACAAGTTAGTTGTTCGTTAATATTTACACAGTTCACCTAAATGACCTGAAACAGGGACTAATACGGGCCATAGGTCTTTAGCCTGGGCCTTGACATGGTTCACCCTGTTCCTTGCCATTAAGTTCATCACGTTAACTTTATCCACAAAGGATTGTTGATCAAAAAGAAAAAGAAGCAAAAAGAAAAAGGTGTGGAAATATGGAAAACTCTAACGAGTTTACCACATTCCCAAACCACAATAACAACAAGCTTTTGATTAATGATTTCATTCTGCTAATCTAAAGGGCCTTGACATTTCACCCTCCTTGCGCTTTTGGTGCCTAAGCGTTGAAAATGGGATGGTGTGTTAAATAACCTGATTGATAGCGTTATTGTCTAATAACGAGTGGATGATTCGTACATTTGATAATAAATAGATGGTACCATAACCAATTCATTTTAAGCGTCAAACACAAGCATGATAACAGATTTTGGAATAAAAAATTTTAGAAGTTTCGATGGTGAAGGGGCTTTCTTAGACGGACTTCAGAAAATAAACATTTTTATAGGGAAGAACAATAGTGGCAAATCCAACTTTCTGAGGTTTCTGAGTCTTTTATCAAACCATACAAATGATCATGAGAAATTTCCTTCATCTGTTTATGAAAATATACATAGAGGTTGTGACAACACAACGATTTTAACGCTTATCTGCACTCATGACGAAATAAGTATTCCTGAAAAGGTACATTACAACAGCGAAGATTTCTATCTGACCACTTATTTACCTAATCCTTTCAAGGTCGATTTTACATTAATTTACGAACAAAATAAAAGCATCTCATTACCGCAATTAGATAATGAAATCCCTATCGATGTATTGAGGAAGATTCAAAAACAAAACGTAAATAATGACAAAGAAGGTCAAATAAATCAACTTAAAGTTACCGTGTACCATAAAATTTTAGATAAGTTAAAAGCTTTTAGAGAAGTCATTTATATCTCTGACTTTCGATTAATTCAAGAAGGGAACAAATTCGAAAGTTCAAACAGCGAACTTAACGGTTCAAATATCATATCAAAGATGTTTGAAATGCAAAACCCTGATACCGGAAAAGAACAAGAACGAAATAAGTTTAATAAAATTCAAAAAACTGTAAGGGAGTTGTTGGGCATTGAAGACTTGAATATTGAAATTCCGCATTCAAAAGATAAAATAATATTATCAATTCATGACGGTATTCGCCAGCCTTTGTCCTCTTTTGGAACTGGCATTCATCAATTAATTATTTTGTGTAGCGCTTTGATTATTTATAGCAACAAAATAATTTGTATTGAAGAACCCGAAATACATTTGCATCCTGAATTACAACGGAAATTTTTAGATTTTTTGATTCGAGATACAGAAAACATGTATTTCATAACTACTCATTCTAACACCTTTCTGAACCTTAGAGAAAATATATCCATCTATCATATTGCAAATAACGGAAAGGCATCCAAAAGCGAACGCGTAGACAATTCTGAAAATTCGTATCGTTTACTTGACGATTTAGGTTACAAAGCGAGTGATTTATTACAAAGCAACGGCATTATATGGGTAGAAGGTCCCAGCGACCGTAATTTTATTAATAGATGGATCAGTTTAATAGCTCCAAGTCTTGAAGAAGGTTTACACTATGTAATTATGTTTTACGGAGGTAGACTTTTGGCAAATTGCAGTTTTGATACAGCTTTCTTTGAAAACAATCTAATCCCGCTTTTAAGAATTAACAGAAACGCCTTTGTTTTGATAGATCGGGACTCAAAGCAAATCAATAAAACAAAAACGAGGATAAATAACGAGATCGGAGATGATAATTGTTGGATAACAAACGGAAAAGAAATTGAAAATTACATAGCCAATGACGTTATAAAAAAATGGTTGGTAAGTAAAAGCGCATATAACGGAGAGATAATCAATCAAGGGGCGGAACAAAAATTTAGCGATATAATTGAATGCCTTGATTCGACCAAGAAGATTAAATATGACCTTTATAAAAACGCATTTTCAACTGAAATTTGCGCGTTTTTTGAAGATGAAGATTTAAACTATACTGATCTGAAAAAAAGAGTTGAACAGCTCGTAAAGAAGATTAGTCAGTGGAATTTGATGGCCATTAATTGCTAATTTACCAGTAAATTCTATCTTAGATAGTTGGATAATTTTAGACAATTTCGTATCTTTATATCGTAAGATTTGTAAATAATCTGCATCAAAAAGTGGTTAGTAATTCGGTGCATAGTCCATCGGAAACCATATAAAGTATTGTAAGTCAATTGGGTTTTAATCGTGTTCGATTCCCCTACGACATAACCTCTTTTGGATCGATGCGCTACTCTGACAGAGTGAAAGTCACTTTCTCATAACAAATTTGCCTTTTTCCTCACTCAAATATTATAATCACATTTCACCGCGTCCGGCAAAGTTACCGACCGGCGGATGAAAAGCATATGCTACACAAGCGAAGCATTTTAATTGTTTTTTTAGCGGTTCTTCTTCCTTGACATTTCACCTGCCTTGCGCTTTTGGTGCCTAAGCGTTGAAAATGGGATGGTGTGTTTAATCGATATATAAGCACTAAAAATGCAATAAACCATCTTAACATATCTCCTTTTTTATAGTAATTTCGTTTTAAAGATAAATGGCATCATACTCAATTTTAAACGATCTGGAACTGATTGATCTTTTAAAAAAAGACGATGAGCCGGCCTTTGCCGAAATTTACGCCCGGTATGCAGGTTTGTTGGCGAGTTTTGCCAGTTCCAAATTATTTGATGCGGAAGATGCCAGGGATATTATCCATGACGTATTTGTAAAACTATGGCAGGAAAGAAAGCAACTTCAAATTGACCGTGATGTTAAAGCTTACCTGTTTAAAACCACCCGTTACCGTATTGTAGACAAGATCCGCAAGAATATTACCCGCGAGGAATATGCAGATATGATGCAAGCTTTAGCTTCTAATTATGAACCCGGCATTGAGCAACAGATTGCGGCCAAAGAGTTGCAGCAAAGCATTGCAAAATCGCTGGACGAATTATCACCCCGGGTAAAAGAGATATACTTATTAAGCCGGGAAGAAAATTTAAGTATCACCGAGATCGCTGCGCTATTACAGCTTTCGGAACAAACTGTAAAAAACCAATTAAGTACTGCTTTAAACCATTTGCGCCAGTCGTTGGCCATCATCCCTGCTATAGCATTTACATTTTGGTGGCTCTTTTAAGCCATTTTGTTCGGTTAAAAAAATATTTCATTTTCTTATAGTACCAAACGGCACTTCATACGGCTACTGTGAAATACCGATAGCAAATGAGCCGTAATCAAATAGTCGCCCTACTGGATCGTTACTTGCAGGGCGAGACTACAACCGAAGAAAATGAACTGGTGGAAATGTGGCTGGAAGAGAATGGAAACCCCAATGCGGAATGGCACGCGCTGGATAAACCCGGCAAAGACCAATGGCTTTCAGAGGTGTTTAAAGATATTCACAGCACCATTCAGGCAAATGAAGCCAAAGTGGTACAGCTTCCGCAAAGGAACCGCCTGGCATGGGGAAGTGTTGCTGCCGCCGCTATATTGCTGATTGCTTCCACGCTTTTCGTGCAATGGCCGGCCTTACAAACCCGCTTACATCCTGTACAGCTTACAGCCTTACAGGCACCAGCTCATCAAAAAAAAGAGATCACCCTTGCCGATGGCAGCCGGGTATGGTTAAATTCCGGGTCGGAATTAAAATATCCGAAGACTTTTGACGGCAAAACCCGGGAAGTTTATCTTTCCGGGGAGGCTTATTTCGATATTCAGCATAATGCTGCTAAAGCTTTTATCATTCATACCGGGAAGGTGCTTACTACGGTATTGGGTACCGCTTTTAATATTAAAGAAGATAAAAGCAAACATACCGTTGCGGTTACGGTAACCCGCGGTAAAGTAAGTGTGGCCAACGGCAGCCAGTTGTTAGGCGTATTGACCCCCAACCAACAAATCAGCTTTAATACATTAAAAGCCGAAGCTTCGCATGCAGTTGTGAATGCTAACGAAGTAGTTGCCTGGCAGCAAAGCGATCTGCATTTTGAAGATGTGAGCTTTGCTGATGCCGTTACCCAATTGCAACAGCACTTTAATGTAAAGATCAGTTTCAGTAATGACAAATTAAAAGATTGCCGCTTTACAGGCACCTCACTAAATGGCGAAAGCCTGGATAAAATATTAAAAGTGATTTGCGCTTTTAATAATGCGACATATCAAACAAAATCTGATAGAAGCATCCTTATAACTGGACCGGGCTGCAACTAAATCAAAATTGTATAAATGGAAAGCATCTAAGCTCATATCGGCTTTTGTCCTCAAGGAAGGAGAAAAGCAATAACCTGTAAACCGACGGCTATCGGCTTACAGGTGTCCCGGAAAAACCGGGGTTTTAAATCATCGTGTAAATCATTAAAACATTTAAAAGTATGAATATTTCTGCAAAAATGCGGAAACCGGAGACATTGTGTATGTACCTCTCGGGTTTAACAGTATCGAATAAACAAATTATCCGTCAATTAATGCGTGTTAGCGTTGTCGTCACATTAATTATTTCAACCACTTTCCAAGTGCTGATGGCCACCTCGACCAAAGGGCAGAATATGCACACAGATAAAGTGACTATTAGCTTACAAGACGAAAGCCTGTCCAGCGGCCTCAAAAAGATTGAGCAGCAAACCTCCCTGCGTTTTTACTATCGTAAAGCGGATATTAAAACCCTTACAGGTTTAAACATGCCATTGGGCACAAGGACGGTAGAACAAACTTTACAGGAGTTGCTGCAAAATACTTTTTTCTCTTTCCGCCAGATTGATGATAATATATTACTGGAAAAAAATAGCCAGCAAAGCGGATATGAAATTACTGGAAGAGTTGTTGATCTCCATCGCAAAGCAGTCGAATTTGCTACTATCAGCATCCAAAAGGTTAGCAACAATCAAAAGGTACAAACAACCCAAGCTGATACAAGCGGGCATTATAAACTTATGGTTTCGGAAAAAGGGGATTATCTGATCAGCATTTCGGCGGTGGGTATGGATAGCTTGTCAGTTGCATTGACTCTATCAGAAAAAATAGTTGTGCAGATTCCAGATATAGTGCTTAGTCCAAATACTAAACAATTGAAAGAAGTAACGATTACAGGCAAAAAAGCGTTTATAGAACAGAAAATTGACCGTACAGTTGTTAACGTAGGGGCTATAATTTCAAATGATGGTGCGAATGCATTGGAGGTTTTAGAAAAGTCACCAGGTGTAGTTGTTGATGGTACAGGCAAAATCAATTTTCGTGGAAAATCTGGTGTTTTAGTATTGATCGATGGTAAACCCACATATCTTTCCGGGGATAATTTAACTTCTTATTTAAAAACCCTGCCTGCATCATCGTTAAATCAGATAGAACTTATGGATAATCCACCTGCTAAATATGATGCTTCCGGAAATGCGGGCGTAATCAACATTATAACTAAAAGATCTAAGGCAGCTGGCTTTAATGGTTCTCTATCGGCCAGTTATGGGCAGGCAGATTATGGGCAAACAAGTGAAAGCCTAAATTTGAATTACAGGGTAAACAAATTGAACCTCTTTGCAAATGCATCATATGGTATTAATAAAATCTACCGGCAGATAGACATCGACCGCAATTATTTTGATAATAATGGTAACGCTACTTCCGGCTTTGAACAGACCCAATACGTTAAAGTAAAAAATAACAATACCAACCTTAAATTGGGTATGGATTATTACCTGAGTTCTAAAACGACATTGGGAGTTGTTTTTACAGGTTCGTTGTCTCCTTCAACATTAGATAATCCATCTGAAAACAAGTTATATAATGGGAACCAAGTGTTAAATTCGGTTGTTATAGCGCAAAACAACAGTAAAAGTCATTTCACGAATGGTGGTGTTAATCTAAATTACAGCCATAAATTTGATAGCATTGGGAGATCTCTTACTTTTGATCTGGATTATTTAAAATATGATACCCGTAGTAATCAATCGTTTTTAAATCAAACCTATAATCCGGCAGGAATATTAACAGCTACACAAGTTATAACAGATAATTTACCCACTAATATCAATATTTATACTGCAAAAGTTGACTATTCGAACCCGTTAATAGGTAACGCAAAAATTGATGCCGGGCTTAAAAGCAGTTATGTAAATACAGATAATGCTGCCAATTATTTTGATGTTAACAACGGCTTAAGCACTATTAATTATAATCTTTCAAACCAGTTTTTATATAACGAAAATATTAATGCCGCATACATCAACTATAGTAAGTCCATCAAACGGTTCTCATTGCAATCTGGTCTTAGATTAGAGAATACTAACGCCAATGGATATCAGTTAGGCAATAAGTTACATGCAGATTCCGCTTTTGTAAGGCATTACACTAATCTTTTTCCAACTGTTTTTGTGCTTTATAAATTAGACAGTGCCGGAACCAAAACACTGGTGGCTTCTTATGGAAGAAGAATTGGCCGACCGTATTATCAAGATCTGAACCCTTTTATCTTACTGGCTGATAAGTATACGTACTCAGCAGGTAATCCTTATTTACTATCTCAGTTTTCTGATAATTTCAAACTTGCTTATAACTATAAAAGTTTGTTTAGCACAGCATTATATTATAATCATATCAGTGATTTGCAAAGTGAATTAGTAAGGCAGCAGGGTAATGTATTTATTGACGCGACTGGTAATATAGGCACCGCCACTTATATTGGAGCATCTGTAAACATATCGTTAGAACCCACTAAATGGTGGTTCTTAAATACTTATATGCAAGTATTTCGGACATATTTCGAGGGGCAGTTGTATGCATCCTATTTGAATCAGGGACTAATCTTTGGAGAAGGAAACATGACCAATCAATTCACACTTCCAAACGGATGGAGTTTAGAGTTAAGCGGCAATTATGTAATGCGTAGAACAACGGGCCAGCAAATTAACTACCCCGTCGGACAATTAAATGCAGGTATACAAAAAAAGATATTGCATAATCAGGGATCGATCAGACTAAACGGGCGTGACATATTACATACCTATACATCAGACGGCATTATAAATTTTATTCCAAATGCCACAGCCTCATTTAGAAACCGCTTTAATTCACAGATATTCACCTTAGGATTTAGTTACAATTTTGGTAAAGCGGTAACCAATAAAAAACGAAATATTGGAAGCGCTGATAGCGAGAAAGGGCGGGTAAAGAACTAATCGGTTAGTATTAACCTATAATTTTAAAAAATCTAATTTTCAGGGAAATAAGAAACAGGTGAACTTCCTGGAGACACAAAAGGAAAATTGAGGTTTCTAGATAATTCCTATCTAATTAGCTAAATTGTGGGGCGTGAAGATAGTTTGAATTGATCTTGCATAACTTAAAGGAAATCATTAAATTTGCATTAGTCACTGTTAAAGAGTATGTGAGTAAAACAGTGAGTAGTTCTAAAAAGTCTCCATCAACTTATTGATATATAGTTATTTGCGGAAAGGATTAATCGTCCTGCCATCCCGACTAAAGCGATACCAATCGAAGTCGAAACCCCTTAAATCGTATGATTTAAGGGGTTTTTTGTTTTATTCCACCCCAAGTTATTCAAGTAAAATCAAAGAAAATGAGACCTATTCGGTTACCCATTTTTATTTTCTACGTTTGGGTCACCAAAATCATTGCAATATGCTGATAGTCAATTAATTGATTAGTTTATTTTTGGTTTGTTTTGATGCCTGTTTTTTAACCAATCCGGTACCCCTATTCAAAAAGGGACATCAAAGTAGCCAAATCCATGCTTTTGTAAATTATTAAATTGAATAGCTATGAGTACCACAAACAACACCTTTGGCGTTGCTTTTTATCTTAAAAAGCAAAAGACCACACAAGCAGGCAAATCACCAATTTATGCCCGCATTACCGTAAATGGAAAGCGTATCGAAATATCCGTCAAACGCTCAATTGAGGAAAACAACTGGAATGCCAGCAAAGGAATGGCAAAGGGAAGCCGCGAAGAGATCACGAAACTGAATAAATATCTTGACCAATTTAAAGCCGGAATTATCGACAGTTACCAGCAACTTTCTTTTCAAAGGAAGTTAATTACCGCAGAACTTTTAAAAGAAAAAGTTACAGGTGCCGATCAGGAAGGATTTACGATCTGTAAATTAATGGAATATCATAACTCCGATCAAGGGCAGCTATTGGAGCCAGGCACGATGAAGAACTATTATAGGACTGGATAGTGTATATACCTATGTTAGTCCTAATTATAACCATAATTTCAGCTTCGGCACAACCACACTGGCCGGGTAGTATTTTTCCATCACACTTTATCCTGATGATAAGAAAATTTGTGAAGAAATTGGAATGAAGTGTTTTGAAGCTCCAGAGCGGCTTTTTCGCGCAACGCTACGCAAACATGACGGGAGCGGCGGGTACGTGGTGACCCAATGGGAAATGCAGGCAATGGTTGATCATATAGGCCAGCCGCGAGGACTCTTTTGTATCGGCTATAATATACCCCGTTTTGTTCATACGCAAGCTAAGTTGGATCAGGCCGAAACGCAATTGGATGAGCGGGAACTTTATTAAGGAATGTAACGTAAAAGACGGTAACCTGAGTTATAAAAAGTTGTCTTACATGCTTTGTTTCTGTTGTCGTTTTTCCGGCAAGCACATGCTGCTCGCAGGGCTGTCTATGTTCATTTATTTTGGAGCATTCGCCCAAAAAGAAAGCCTTAAGTTTTATCATATCACGACAGAGCAGGGACTGACGCAGATCAACGTGAACTGCGTCAGGCAGGATAGCCGCGGTCTTATGTGGATAGGCACACGTAACGGCTTGAACCGTTACGATGGTTACCGTTTTACCACTTTTCGAAATGACGCTAAAAATCGTAATTCCATCAGCAATAATATGATCAATGACATGGTGGAGGATAAAGCAGGCAATATTTGGCTTGCCACGCAAGAAGGGCTGAACAGGTATAACAGAAAGTTGGGATATTTTACCAGGTATGTTCACGATGACCGGGATCCAAAATCCATCTCTACCAACCTTATAAGCAGGCTGGCTTTGGACAGTTCGGGCAATATTTGGGTAGCTACACAAAATAGCGGACTTGATTATTTTAACCTGAAAAAGGGAACTTTCCAGCATCATCTGCATGATGATGCTGACCCGATGAGTATTGCCGATAACAATGCACGGACCATTTTTATTGATTCCCGCCAAAAAGTTTGGGTAGGCACCGCCTCGGGCGGATTAGCCGTTTACAATTCGAAAAGAAATAGCTTTGACAAGGTTATGGGAACGTCGCCCGGCATATTAACCGCTAAAAATATTTATTGCCTGTTTGAGGATGATCAGAAACGCTTATGGATCGGATCACAGGATGCAGGATTATTCAGGTACGATCAAGGCATGAACAGGTTTACACACTATCAGCACCTTGAGGGCGATACGGGGACGCTGTCCAGCGATGCTGTATATAGCCTGGGCAATGACGAAGCAGGCAACTTATGGGTTGGAACTGAAAACGGAGGCCTGAGTATTTTGAATAAGCGCACGGGCAGGTTTGATACCTATATGCACGACGAAGTGGATTATAACAGCCTGAACGGTAACTCGATCTACAGTATTTGCAGGGATCGAAGTGGAAATATGTGGCTTGGCGCATTTGGCGGGGGAATAAATCTTTTCCGGAAATCCACAGCTAATTTTGCGCTTTACCGGCACAATGCATCGCCAGGAAGCCTCTCTAATAATTTTGTGCTGGATATATCCCAGGACAGCAGGAGGCGTATTTGGTTGGGGACAGATGGGGGAGGTTTAAATCTTTTCAACCCGCTAACCGGCAATTTCAAAAATTACAAAAAGCCTGCCGACGGGCAAAACGGTATTACCGGTAACTTTGTACTGGTTGTTGACGAAGATCATAGCGGGAAGATATGGATAGGTACCTGGGGAGACGGCGCCAGTATCTTTGATCCGCGTACAGGTGTTTTTACCAATCTTAA
Source organism: Mucilaginibacter sp. 5C4 (assembly GCF_034345625.1). Classification (NCBI taxonomy): domain Bacteria; kingdom Pseudomonadati; phylum Bacteroidota; class Sphingobacteriia; order Sphingobacteriales; family Sphingobacteriaceae; genus Mucilaginibacter; species Mucilaginibacter sp. 5C4. The sequence continues at coordinate 2,188,874 of NZ_CP133775.1, forward strand.
ACGAGACGAGAAAAAGCCCGATGGTATTGGCGGTAACAATATTTATAATTTGCTACATACCCGCGACGGGAAAACGTGGCTCAGCACGTTTAATGACGGGCTGGATCAGTACGACCCTGCTACAGGCATTTTTAAACACTACCGCTATAACCTGCAAAATCCCGACGGTCTGGGCAGCGATCGCATCTATGCACTTTTTGAGGACCGTAATGATAAGCTTTGGCTGGGTACCTCCGATGCAGGACTTGACCTGCTTGACCGCCGCAAAGGGACCTTTGTGCATTATAAACACCGGGAAGACAGGAACAGTATCAGTAATAACGGGGTGACAGAAATATTTGAAGACAGTAAAAGTCGGCTTTGGTTAGGTACTTTATCAGGGCTTAACCTTTTTGACCCGGTTACCGGGCATTTTACCATTTTTGGTAAAAAGGATGGTTTGCCCAGCGACATCATTTATGCCATAAGGGAAGACGCAGAAGGCATGTTATGGATCAGTACCAATGGCGGTCTGACACAATTTAACCCTCGTACAAAAATATTTAAAAATTATAGCACTGAAGATGGGGTCCAGGCTGATGAGTTTAAACCCCATTCAGCACTGAAAACAAGTGACGGCAAACTTTACTTTGGCGGGGTAAACGGGTTTAATGTGTTCGACCCCGGTAAAGTTATCAATTCCAAGGGGTTCGCACCAATAATACTCACTTCGTTCTCATTGTTTAATAAGCCGCTCACAGTCGCGCAAAACGCAGGTGACCCTTCGCCGCTAAAAAAAGACATATCTGAGATCAGGGCCATAAAACTCAACCACAAACAATCCGTGTTCTCTTTCGAGTTCGCAGCGCTCGATTATGCCTCACCGGATAAAAAGGAATACGCTTACCAGTTAGAAGGCTTCGATCCGGAGTGGAATTTGGTTGGAAACAAAAATTCCGCATCCTATACAAATCTTTCTCCGGGTGTCTACCGGTTAAAACTCAAATATCAAAACGCCTCAGGTGACTGGTCACCCGTAACAATGGCGCTCGTTATCGATATTATTCCCCCGTTCTGGATGACCTGGTGGTTCCGTACGGTCATCATTATTGCTGCCGTTAGTGCCGTGTATGGTCTGTTCCGTTACCGCATCCGGCTGATTAACCGGCAAAGGGGTCAACTGGAAAAGCAGGTCAAGGAACGTACGGAAAGTCTGGCCCGTTTAACGATAGAAGAACGGAAATCACGTGAAGAGGCTGAAGAAGCAAGGGAGGAGGCAGAAAAAGCGAGGAAAGATGCTGACGACGCCAATAAGGCCAAAAGTATATTTTTAGCGACAATGAGCCATGAGATCAGAACACCGATGAACGGTGTTATCGGGATGGCGACGCTGTTATCAAATACTAAATTAACAACCGAACAGGAGGAATACACCGATACGATCAGGAGTTGCGGGGATTCTCTGTTAAACGTTATCAATGATATACTGGATTTTACGAAGATCGAAACGGGTCATATGGAACTGGAAGCGCATGATTTCGATTTGCGCGACTGCGTAGAAGGGGTCCTGGGTATCTTTGCGGAAAAAGCATCCAGGCAAAAGCTTGACCTGGTTTACCAAATGGCACCAAACGTACCTCCCCGTATCATCGGCGATCCCTTGCGTCTTGGACAGGTTTTAATTAACCTGGTTGGAAATGCCATGAAATTCACTTCGAAGGGAGAAGTATTTATTGATATTCAATTCGCCGGTGTCACAGAAAGCGACCTGGTATTGCAGTTTTCTGTACGGGATACCGGCATTGGTATCCCCGCCGACAAACTGCATAAATTATTTAGAGCATTCTCACAGGTTGACTCCGGAACGACCCGCAAATATGGCGGTACCGGTTTAGGCCTCGCGATCAGCGAAAAGCTGATCAACCTGATGGGGGGAACCATATCGGTAAGCAGCGAAGCGGGATCGGGAGCAACATTTACATTCACTGTTCAGGTGAAAGCGGGACAGAAAAGCGAACGAACGTACGTTAACTTAAATACCGATGCCCTTAGATTAAAAACTATCCTCGTCGTAGACGATAATGACACCAACCGTAATATCCTGATGACCCAGTTAAAACAATGGGGTTTTTTGCCTTTGGCTGCCTCTTCAGGAGAAGAAGCGCTTGAGCTGATAAAAAAAGACAATTTCGATCTCGTAATCACCGATATGGATATGCCGGTCATGAACGGGGCTGAACTCGCCCGACGCGTTCGTGTAATGCAAAAGAAATTACATTTGATATTGCTTAGTTCAATAGGTTATGATCGTTTAAAAACTGATGCGGGCTTATTCGATGTGGTAGTGACAAAACCGGTCAAACATGATTTACTATATAAACAGATCATAGACCAGTTAAGGGATGAGGAGGCTGCGCCGAGGCCCGTACAAACTTTACCCGGCCAGCTGACCTTAGAAATGGCCCAACGTTTTCCATTGGATATCCTGATCGCGGAGGACAATATGGTCAACCAAAAAGTGATCATGCACATCCTTAAAAAGATGGGGTATTCACCCGATCTCTCTGCTAATGGCCACGAAGTCCTGGAGGCCATAGCGCGGCGTAGGTACGATATGATCTTGATGGACATCCAGATGCCGGAAATGGACGGGCTGGAGGCGACCCGTTTTATCCGGGAACATCTCAGCGAACAGCCCGTTATCGTGGCTATGACCGCCAACGCCATGGTGGAAGACCGTGAGGCCTGTCTTCAGGCCGGCATGAATGACTATTTGAGTAAACCAATGAAGCTTGCCGAGATCATCGCCGTTCTGGAGAAATGGGGTCAAAACATAAAAAATTAACGCCTGATAAGTTTTATGAGTTATAGTGCATCAAAAGGATTTAGATTTATTTAAGAAGCTTAAAATACTTTCAAATGCAAACTACAAGGTAAAGATTGCTTTTATAAGTACTATACGAGCCGGTAATTGATGTATGACTATTAGAAGAAAGAATCAGAATATTGTAATTTTTGATATTAAAAATATTTGCCCCACTTAGTTCCAGATCCAAATTGGTGTCTTTGATCTGATACCTGATGTTTGCGTCAACAAAATTGTAGTTTACGCCATGTCTTGTCCTGATATAGCTTGTCACTAAAGACAAGAAAATGAAAGCAGTATCAGTAAAAAAGAAGAAAGTCGCAATTGTTGTTAGGCGGAAGCCATTTGATAAGGTCGATGAGCAGACCAAAATAAAGATTGTCGAAGAAATAAAAACTGGGATGATCAGTTGCCTTGGGGCAAGCCGGAAATACCGGGTTCCAAGAAACACCATAAAGGCATGGGCAGGTAAGCTTAATTTGACTACTTTGCTGAATGTCAACAATTCCTCAGCGCTTCCCGGGATGACCCAAAGTCAGGAATCAAAGTTACTCGTAAAGAAGATACATGAGCTTACTAAGGCATTAGAGCTATCTCAATTAAAGAACCTTGCCTTGGAAACGATGATCGAGGTAGCTGAAAGTGACCTACATATCAAGATCCGAAAAAAGCGTGGTACCAAACAGTCTTAAGAATGCGGCAAAAGCGGCCAGAATACACCCTGGTAGCTATTTGTGCACTGTTTGGTGTAAGCCGTCAGGCTTACTATTTAGCTCATCATAAGGCTGCCAGGACAAGCATAGCACATATGGTTGTGTTGACATTGGTTGGTGAGTTCCGTGCTGCTGTTCCTATGCTTGGAACCAGAAAACTATTACATATGCTCATTCCGGAGATGGAAAAACATGATATAAAGATGGGCCGGGACCTGCTGTATGACCTGCTACGTTTCCACGGCTTATTGATTCGCAGAAGAAGACGCATGGTGAAAACAACAGATTCTCATCACTGGTTAGGAAAATATCCTAACCTGATCACGCACCTAACCGTATCAGCACCAGAGCAGCTCTGGGTAAGTGATATAACTTATATCCGTACGTTGGAAGGCTTCAGCTACCTGAGCCTGATCACAGATGCCTATTCCAGAAAAATCGTTGGATATGCCCTGCATCCCAGCCTGGAAGCAGTTGGATGTATTGGAGCCCTGGAAATGGCAGTAGACGGAAGGAAACGGCTATCTCCATTTATCCTGATACATCATTCTGACCGAGGAATACAATACTGCTCCCAGAATTATACAGCACTGCTAAACCAGGATAGGATCGCCATTAGTATGACTCAAAGCGGCAGTCCTTATGAAAATGCACTTGCCGAGCGCGTTAACGGAATTATCAAGAATGAGTTCTTTCCTAAAAAGGTTTATCAGAACCACAAGGAAGCAAAGAAATGCATTGTAGCAATCATTGGTCATTATAACGATAGGCGTCCACACGCAAGCTTAAATTACCATACACCGGAGCAGGCTCATGGCATGTCCGGTGAAATCAAAAAGCGTTGGAAGGGATATCCACGCCCCAAAAAAGGAAAGGAGGAAAATCAGGTTACTGGCATTTAAGACCGTGCTGGCAAAAAGAAAAAAAGAAGCAAAAAAGAAAAACGCATTAGGATATGGAAAACTGAAGGAGTTTCCCACATCCTAACACGCTAATAATAACAATAAGAGGTAAGCTTTCAGCTATTAAGAAAATAAAAGGCGTACCCTTGTAAAGTAAAAGCAGGACTAATGAAATATCGGTGTAAACCGATTCCAGTATTACTACTCAAAAACGACAAGTAAAACCAGGACGAGACACGGAACTGGACATTCCGGGGCCATTGACCACCTGATTCCGTGAATGCGATAAATCGATTCCGTGACACTTTGACCAGGCTAATTTATTGACTTATAACAATGACTTTGAAAATTCATTAAACAAATCGGTGCCCTAAAGTCTACGGAATTGTATGGTCAAGCCTTTCGGAATCTCCAGTACACGAAGCAGTTATGTTTTTGAAAGGCTTTTTCGCTTTCTTAAACAAATTTAAAATCGTAACAATACATCATTAGGTATTTTTTTATTCGAGATAGGAATAATAACCAAAAAATGTTGAATCAAAACCTTCAGTGCTTTTCAATTATTCAGCTTTTAAAGGTGCTTTATTACGATAGGCCCAACCGAAAATAAGAGGAAAAACCCAAAGGCTAAATATCATGGCGCAAAGTATGCCCCCAATAACAACACGGGCTAATGGCCGAGAGCTTTCTGAACCAATACCATGTGAGATTGCTGCGGGAAATAAACCTATCGCCGCCATTAAAGCCGTCATCATTACGGGTCTTATACGGGAGTTTACGCCCAGCTTTATAGCAGTATAAAGATTAACGCCCACTTTCATGTTCTCTAAGTTATATTTGAAAATAGTGATCAGCAAAACACCGTCCTGAATACAAATACCAAACAAGGCAATAAAACCGATACCTGCAGATATACTAAAGTTAGTGCCTGTAACAAACAAGGCAATTATACCACCCACAATTGCAAATGGTACGTTTAAAAATACCAGCGCTGCATCTTTAATGTTGCCGAACATGATGAAAAGTAGCAACATTATTAACGCAAGGCTTATTGGGACTACTTGGGTTAAGCGTTTTTGTGCACGTTGCTGATTCTCAAAATCGCCCTGCCATGCAATATGATAACCCCTGGTTAATTTCACCTTGTCGGCTACTTTTTCCTGCGCTTCTGCAATGGTACTACCCATGTCCCGGCCCCTTACAGAAAACTTAACGGTGGAGTATCGTTCATTACCATCTCTAAAAATTAAACAGGGTCCGGTTTTCTGGTTAATTGTAGCTATCTGCTTAATGGCAACCTTTGCGCCATTTTGAGTTGGTACAAGCAGGTTACCAATATCGGCAGGGCTCTTGCGGAAAGCTTCCGGGAACCTTATTCTGATATCAAAGGTCCTGATACCTTCATATAACGTAGATGCAGCCTGGCCGCCAATGGCCATAGAAATCACCGAGTTAGCGTCAGCAGTGGCAACACCATATTGTGCCATTTTTTGCTGGTCGAGCTGTATATCCAATTCCGGCAAACCAATGCTTTTAAGTACGCCGAGATCTGTTATACCTTTAACATTTTGTAAAATATGGTAAACATCATTCACCTTATTTTCCATGTAATTTAATGAGTCTCCGTAAATTTTAACTACGATAGATCCTTTAACACCAGATACGGCCTCTTCCACATTATCACTTATCGGCTGAGAAAAATTAAGGTCGGTGCCAGGTAATTTGGAGAGTTTGGCGTTCATCTGGCTGATCAGCTCCTCTTTAGTTATTTTTGGTTCCCAGTCATCTTCCGGGTACATCAACACATCAAATTCATTATTGTAAAAACCGGCAACATCTGTACCGTTATCCGGCCTCCCGGTTTGCGAAACTGCATACTGTACCTGTGGGAAAGTCATCAATATTTTTCGAACTTGCTTTGAGGTTGCCACAGATTCATCGAGCGAAACGCTGTAGGGCAACTGCACTCTAAGCCAAATGGCACCCTCATTTAACTCGGGCAAAAATTCGCTGCCTAGAAATTTAAATGAAAACAGACCGATACCCATTGCTATTAAGGATACTGTTACAACAATTTCTTTTGCTTTAAAAGCCCTAATAAAGCCCCCCAGCATAAAGGCGGTTAGGTGGTGTACAAAAGCATTGTGTTTTTCGTGCACATTTTTTTTGAGCAAAAGGCTTATTAGTACCGGTACAAGGGTAAGCGTTGTTATTAGCGCACCAAGTAATGCAAAACCTAACGTATAGGCCAACGGCGAAAATAATTTACCCTCAACCTTTTGAAAGGCAAACACCGGCAGTAAACCCGTTATAATGATGAGTTTTGCGAAAAAGATTGCCTTACCCAGAACTGCACCATTATTTTTGATGAGGCCAAGTTTTGCAATTTTGTTGAACCTATCCATACCGAGCTCTACGGCCCGATGATCCAGTATCACAAACATACCCTCAACCATTACCACGGCACCGTCTATAATAATACCGAAGTCGACTGCGCCAAGTGATAACAGGTTTGCCGACATACCCATTAAATGCAGGCATATAAACGCGAACAATAATGCCAACGGAATTATTATTGATACAATAAGTGTAGTACGCCAGTTAAACATAAATAGCGACACCAGGAAGGTAACAAGTAAAATACCCTCTATGAGGTTATGCAGAACTGTATGAGTTGCGTAGTTGATGAGGTTAGTGCGATCATAGTAAGGCACTATCTTTGTATCTGCCGGTAGTACATCATTATTTAATTTATCTATCTCTGTTTTTAAGGCCTGTACAACCTCAGTGGGGTTCTCACCCTTACGCATTACAACAATAGCCTCCACAGCATCGCCATCATCTGTAATGCGCCTTTTGCCATTCTTGTCAACAATAGCATCACTACGGCCTACCCAGCCTAACCTTGGCAGGTTTGATATTTCAACATTTGCCACATCCTTCACCAATACCGGTACCCCGCTGTTATTGCTTACTATGATGTTTTTTATTTCATTGATGTCATTTAATAATCCCAATCCCCGAACTGCGAAGGCCTGGTTGTTCTGTATTATCATGTCGCCGCCAACATTAATGTTGGTTTTTTGCACGGCAGTGAAAACATCGAGCGGAGTAATGTTTAGAGTGGCGAGTTTCTCAGGGTTTACTGTGATTTCATAGGTTTTGGTTTTACCACCAAAACTGTTTATATCACCAATACCGGGGATAGCCCTTAGCCGCCTGTCTATTACCCAATCCTGTATTGTTTTTAATTCCCTAACATCCCTTACAGAGCTTCTGAGCGTGTACCTGAATATTTCGCCGGTCGGCCCTACAGGGGGCTGCACAGAAGGGTTAATGCCGGTTGGCAGCGTGGCGTTATTTAACAAGTACATTACCTGTTGCCTTGCCTCGGGGTCTTTTACGCCATCATCAAAAATTACCTTTACGTAGCTTAACCCAAATATACTTGTAGAACGCAGGCTAACCTTTTTCTGTACGGGGTTAAGGGCTATTTCTATTGGTATGGTAACCAGTTTTTCAACAGCTTCGGCGCTTTGGCCGGGCCATTGGGTAATAATATCTATCTCAGTATTAGTTACATCCGGGAATGCCTCTATGGGCATCTGTATAAAAGTTATTACGCCGGCAACCACCAATAATCCGGCTAAGGCCAAAATCAGAAACCTATTTTTTAAAGAGAACCCTATAAGCCCCTTAAGAAACTTAGTCATTTAATATGATTGATTAAGTAATTATTAACTATTTAATGAGCCGTATATAAGTATCGCCTTAGATCCAATTACACGGTCGCCGGGTCTTATGCCTGTTTTTATGTAAGCTGTTTTACCGTTTGTACTTATTACGCTAACGGCACGTATCTGTACGTCTTTTTTCCCCTTTACTATAATTACATAATATTGGCTATGGTCAAACACCAGCGCGCTGCTGGGTACGGCAATTGCCTGCTCATTTTCTGTATTATTTACAGTTACCGTTGCAAACATTTGAGGCTTTAACAAAAACCCGGGGTTATCTAACACTACGCGCATTTTCATAACCTTGGTGTTTGGGTCGAGAACGCTCATTAGTTTATTTACCCGTCCTTTAAAAACCTTATCCGGATAGGTTATTGTGGTTACATCAGCTTCATCGCCCTGGTGCACTTTGGCAATATTTTCTTCATAAACGTTAGCCTCTATCCAAACATTTTTAAGGTTAGAAACCGTAAACATTGGCGATGAATTATCTGTACGGATAACCATACCGTTGGTCACATTTTTTTGAACTAAGAAACCATCAATAGGTGATTTAATGATGTACTCGCCGCCGGTGTTATTGCCATTAATACTTAAAACGCGTTTTGCGGCTATTTGGGCAGCCAATGCCTGCTCATAATTAACCTGGGCACTGGTAATCTCAACTGTAGAGGCAAGGCCGCTTTTAAACAAGTCGCGCTGCTGATCCAGCTGTTTTTTGGTTAGCAGTACATTAGTCTGGGCATTTACGAGAGCTGTAGAGTAGTTAGCCATTTCACTACTTTTTATAACACCTAAAACCTGGCCTGCTTTTACAAGGTCGCCGGGCATAACATTAATATTTTGTATCACGCCGCTTGCAAGCGGGAAGATGTTCGATACCTTGTCAGTGTTAAAATCAACCGAGCCGTTAAATTTTATGGCATATGAGATATTTGCCATTTTTACGGTATCTACCTCTATCGTATTCATAAGCGAATCCGGTATTACATAAGGCTTCCTTACATCGTCGGTATTTTTATCGCTATGGCAAGCACCCAAAGCAGCAATTAGCAATAAAGCTGCTATGCTGTGTACGCTGTTAAATATATATGACTTTTTCATTTATTGCTGATTAAAAAAAGCAGTACCGGTAATAAAGTTTAATTGCTCTAATGCTTCAATGCGGCTTAGTTGCAGGTTATTAACCTCCAGCGTGTTAGTTTTATATGATTCATAAAAATCTATGAACTCTAACAGGCTGATGTTCCTGAACTGATAGTTTTTGTAAACTTCAGCTATGAGATGAGTAAAATCATGCTTAAACTGCGGATCGATACCTGCATTCAGCTTCTCGAGCCTAAGAGCGGTTTTGTATGTTGCAGCCAAGGTTGTCTCTATTTGTAACTGCTGATTTTGCAGTTGTACCTTGCTTTGATCAATAGCAATTACCGCTTGCTTTATAACACCCTGATTGCGGTTGAAAAACGGAAGGCCAATGCTAAGGCCACCGCTCACGTAGTTACTGTTAAAAGAGCCGTACTTATCGTACCCTAATGATAAAGAAACATCTGGTACCGCATTGGCTCTTTGCAGTTGCAGGTTCATGTTGTTATAATCAACCTGTACACGTGCGCTTTTTAGATCATAACGGTTAACTAATGCAGAATCTAACATACTGCTATACCCAACCTGCGCAACATTTTGATTATTGCCGGTAACAGAATCTACGAGGGGTAAAACATAAGTGCCAGGGGCTGCCTTAATTAGTATTTTTAATTCGCTTTGGGTGGTATCAATGCCTGTTAAAAGGCTATTATATTCGGCTTGTAGTGAATATAGTTGGGATTGTATCCTTAATACTTCTTTTTGAGCGATGTTGCCTTTTGCATATTGCTGCTTAAAAGCAACCAACGTTTTTGTAAGGGAGTTTATCTCCTGATCATATACTTTTGCAGATTGTTGTTGATAATAAATGGTATAAAAATCGTTACGCAGAGTATATCTTAAGGTGCGTATCAGATCAAAAAATTGATATTTAGCTTGTTGTACACCAATATTGGCGAGCTGGATGTTTTTGTTGCGTTTACCAGCGGTGGTAAAAAGTTGTGAAAAACCTACCGATTGATTTTTATAAGCATCATGGGTATCATTAAGGATACCATTATTGAAATTAAAATCAGGGTTGGGAAATAATTTGGCAGTTATTACCTGAGCACTGGCATTATCAATATTGTATTTTTGCGCTATAAGCGTAAGATTGTTGTGTAAGAATAACGTTTCTACCTGTTTTATATTAATTTGCAACGTATCACCGGAAGATGCCTGTGCAAAAGCACAGGCACTTACAGCCATATACCACAATTGAATAGGAACCAGAACGCGAACAAATTTTCGGTGCATAGTTTATTTGTTGATACAAAACTATGGTGCACAAATTAGAGCGGTATTATAACAGGATTAGAATGAGATTAGAATTTCGAAGTCTTAAATGTAGTACCCTTACCTTCTGTAGACAACATGTTGATCTTGCCCTTGAATGATTGTATTATCTTTTGGATTACATATAAACCTACACCGGTGCCGGAATAAGTCCGGCCGTTAGGGCTTCTGTAAAAAGAGTCGAATATCATCTCAGCATCAACATCCGGCACGCCAACGCCCGAATCTTCAATAATAATGTTTATACAATCTTCATCGGCATTCAAAATATACTTTACAGGCTGGTTATTTGAAAACTTGAAAGCATTATCGATAATATTATTGAAGGCTATTGTGAGTAAAGATTTATTAGCTAAGATCGATAACATACCTGCGTCGTCCGGCAAATGTTGTATATCCAATAAGAACTTTCCCTGCCCCAATTTTTTAATCCAGAAAGCATGAAGTTCCCAGATAAGTTCGTCGATCATAACAGTTGATAATTTTGCGCGGCTGTATTCAAAGTCTGCCTGGGCAAGTTCCATTAATCTGGTTATGGTATTGTTTAATCTTTCAGATTCATACAATACAGAATTTAAAACCTGTTGATATTCTACAGAAGTACGCTCATAATTTAAAGAGACCTCTATTTCCCCGATAATACTTGTTACAGGGGTACGCAGCTCGTGTGATGCATTAGAAACAAAACCCTGCTGCAGTTCAAACGAACTTTGCAAATGCACCAATAATCGATTGACGTTTTGTGCGAGTTCTGCTATCTCATCCTTGCCTTTGCCATCATATACACGCACATGAAGGTTCTGAACAGTTATTTGCTTTATCTGTGCAATGAGCCTGTTTATCGGTGCAAGTGAACGTTGCGCAAACCACCTGCCCGCAAAAAAAATCAGGCCGTTCAAAACAAAAAACATTAACAGCATTAGCTCTGCTGCCTTTTCCATCTATTGATCATTTCTGTAATCCGGCGCAGATATCAGAATTACAAAATCACCCTGGTTGTCTTTATAATAAATACCAACAGCCTGTTTACTCCCCTGGTAAACTTAAGATTCTTTTTCTTCCTTACACGATCAATAACACGTTCAGACCAGCGTTGCTTATCGTTGGCAATAAAAGATTTGTTACGTTCATCAAATATGCCAATGGCTTCGCCGGGTAGTTTCGCTAGGTAGCGTTCCCTAACAAAGTCTTGCTTAATAATCAGTAAATCAAACTGTTATATGTAGGTTTCTTGTACAGCTGAGACCATATTTAACTTAACCTCTTAATAATTACTAAGGGGCTTTTTTGCGCCTTAAGCTGCTTATTGAGTTAATAAATGCAAAATTGTAAATTTTATGAGTTTAATATAGACCTACGATTTAGTTTATTTACTGCAGGTAATGCTAATTATACAATATCGCTTAATTATTAGCCAATAATACAAAAGCATTATTGGCGGGCATGCATTTCCTTTGTAATCATGTACAGATCAACATTCTGTTGTTAAACATAAGAATGGCTTTCCGGTCGACATCATCTCAACGGTAAGCATTAATATTTTGAAATAGCAACAACAGAAAGCAGATTGATAGGTTTTAATAATACGATTGGCTATCTTAGCTAAAGCCAATTGCCCATCCTTTTTAAGATAAGTCCATTGTGAAAGCTTTGGCGAATTATTTTATTTGAAATTATAACAACATAACCGGGTAAGCTATTTAAAGCCTCCTGGTATACAAACGGGTGCTGCATCCGAACTATAAATTATTATGGTAGAAGAAGTTAAACGTACTTTTTTACATATTCACCAAGCCGATAATGTACTTGTTGCACTTACCGACCTGCCCAAAGGTACTTATATCGAGCACGAGGGTTTAGGTTTTACACTGGTTGATAACGTGGCCGGCAAACACAAGTTTACCATTAACGCTTTGCAACCCGGCGACCAGGTGTACATGTATGGCGTATTGGTCGGTAAAGCCAGCGAATACATCCCGCAGGGCGGGGCCATTAATACCCAAAACTTAAAACACGCTGCCGACGATTTTACCCTCGGCAACCGCAAAACAACCTGGGCACAGCCCGATGTAAGCACTTTTGCTAACCGCACCTTTAACGGCTACCACCGGTCAGATGGTTCGGTAGGCACGGCTAATTACTGGCTGGTTATCCCATTGGTTTTTTGTGAGAACAGGAATATTAATGTATTGAAGGATGCCTTGCTGGATAAACTGGGTTTTTCTAAGCCACGCGGTTACGAGAACGAGGTTGACCAATTGGTAGCCATGTTGGAGGCGGGTAAATCGGCAGAAGAGATTTTACAGGCCGATCTGCAGATGACACCTGAGACGGGTGCATCAAACAAACTATTCCCTAATATCGATGGCATTAAATTCCTGAACCACGATATGGGCTGCGGCGGTACCCGTACAGATTCTGATGCGCTTTGCGGATTATTAGCGGGTTACATCACCCATCCAAACGTAGCAGGGGCAACCATACTGAGCCTTGGCTGCCAGCATGCCCAGGCCAGCATCTTGCAGGACGAGATCAATAAACGTGATCCGAATTTTTCCAAACCCTTAATAATACTGGAGCAGCAAAAGCTTGGCACCGAAAGCCGCCTTTTGCACGAAGCGCTTAAACAAACCTTCGCGGGTTTAATGCAAGTAAATAAACAGCAACGCCAGCCTGCGCCAATTAATAAACTTTGTATTGGCTTAGAGTGTGGCGGGTCTGATGGTTTCTCTGGTATCTCGGCAAACCCTGTTTTGGGTTATTTGTCGGATATGATGGTAACCATGGGTGGCAGCGTTGTACTGGCCGAGTTTCCGGAGCTTTGCGGTGTGGAGCAGGAACTAAGCGACCGTTGTGTTGACGATATCACCGCTTTAAAGTTTATGGACCTGATGCGTACCTACAATGCCAAGGCCGAAGCAGATGGATCAGGTTTTTACGCTAACCCCTCACCTGGTAATATCAGGGATGGTTTGATAACAGATGCCATTAAATCTGCAGGTGCAGCCAAAAAAGGCGGTACATCGCCTGTTACGGCTGTATTAGATTACCCCGAGAAAGTAACTAAGCCAGGCTTAAACCTGCTTTGTACCCCCGGCAGCGATGTGGAAAGCACCACTGCCGAAGTAGCATCAGGCGCAAATATTGTATTGTTTACTACAGGCTTGGGTACGCCTACAGGTAACCCTGTTGCGCCGGTGGTTAAGCTATCGACCAATACAACACTGTTTAACAAGATGCCTGATATTATTGACTTTAACTGCGGTACGGTTATAGAGGGCGCGGAAACCATCGAACAATCCGCACACCGTTTATTAAACTATGTGATAGATGTTGCTAATGGCGAGATCAAGCCAAAGGCAGTACAATTAGGTCAGGACGATTTTATTCCATGGAAACGTGGCGTTTCATTATAAACCATTATAAATGTTCAGCTTAAAAAATAAAATAGCCGTTATAACCGGCGGGGGCAGCGGTATAGGTAAGGCAATAGCCTTGCTGTTTGCCAAACAAGGCGCTACCATCCACATTATCGAATTAAATACCGATGCTGCTAACGATGTTATCGCCGAAATAAAAAACGCGGGCGGCGACGGCCAGGCACATGCCGCCAACGTTTCCGATCAGCAAGCAGTAATAAATGTATTTAATACCATTGGCAAGGTAGATGTCCTGGTAAACAACGCCGGAATAGCCCACGTAGGTAACGTCGAAAAAACATCCGAAGCCGACCTTGACCGCATCTTTAGCGTGAATGTAAAAGGTGCTTACAATTGCCTTTTCGCCGCTGTGCCATTAATGAAAGCCGCGGGCAAAGGCGCCATCCTTAATATGGCCTCAATTGCTGCTCACGTGGGTATTACCGATAGGTTTGCCTACTCGATGAGTAAAGGTGCAATCTACGCCATGAGCATGTCAGTAGCGCGTGATTACCTGGCAGATAATATCCGCAGCAATAGCATTTCGCCGGCAAGGGTTCATACGCCGTTTGTGGATGGTTTTATCGCCAAAAACTATCCCGATAACCAGGAAGAAATCTTTGATAAGCTCTCTAAAAGCCAACCCATAGGTCGCATGGGGCAACCCGATGAGATAGCGGCGCTGGCATTGTACTTATGCTCTGACGAGGCCAGCTTTATAACCGGGGTAGATTACCCGATTGATGGCGGATTTATTACATTGAACAACTAAAACAGTATGAAATTTATACGATACGGCAACGCCGGCGAAGAACGCACAGGTGTACAAATAGATGGCGTTAACTACGATACTGCCTTTTACGGTAAAGATTACGACGAAAAGTTTTTTGAAACAGGAGGCCCGGCGCAATTGGCTGCTTACGTAAAAGAGCACCAAAGCGAATTGCAAGCTATTCCTGAGGGGGCCCGTTTGGGCAGCCCGATAGCAAGGCCGTCTAAAATTGTATGCGTCGGCCTTAACTATGCCGATCATGCTAAAGAAACCAACGCGCCGTTACCGTCAGAACCTATCATCTTTATGAAAAGCACTACCTCGTTGGTTGGGCCTAATGATGATATTATGATCCCCAAAAACTCGGTAAAAACAGATTGGGAAGTGGAACTGGCGGTAGTTATCGGCAAAAAAGCATCCTATGTGGAGGAAGCTGATGCTGCCGATTATATAGCAGGTTATGTGCTGCATAACGATGTATCTGAACGTGAATTTCAACTGGAACGCAATGGTACCTGGGATAAGGGTAAAGGTTGTGATACCTTCGCTCCGATGGGCCCATACCTGGCAACGCCCGATGAGGTTGGCGATGTAGATAACCTGCGCCTTTGGCTAACCGTTAACGGCGAAAAAATGCAGGAGGGCACAACCGCCAGTTTTATATTTAAAGTGCCTTACATCGTATCTTACGTAAGCCAGTTTATGACTTTGCTGCCGGGTGATGTGATCTCTACAGGTACGCCCGCCGGCGTTGGCCTTGGTTTTAAACCACCGATCTATTTAAAGGCAGGCGATGTTGTGGAATTAGGCATCGATGGTTTAGGTACATCAAAACAAAATGTGGTTGCTTACGCCAAAGCTTAGTTACAACAATACAGTTAAGTACAGTTAAATGCTGTGGACTTTCTAATTTACGCCCACAAACCACGGCAACCATTCCGCCAACCCGATTATGAAAGTAGGCCTTTTTATACCCTGTTATGTAGATCAGTTTTACCCCAATGCGGCCATAGCTACTTTAGAGCTATTGGAAAAGCAGGGCTTAGGGGTGGGTTATCCCACGCAGCAAACCTGCTGCGGGCAGCCTATGGCAAACTCGGGTTACGAGCATTTGACGGGTGGTTGTAACGATTTATTTGTAGATAACTTTGCGGGGTACGACTACATTGTTTCGCCTTCAGGTAGTTGCGCTTTGCATATCAAAGAGCATTTACACTCGCACGATAACGAACCCGCCGCGCAAGGCATCCGCAGAAAAATATATGAGCTAACCGAATTTTTGACTGATGTTTTAAAGGTTGAAAAACTGGATGCTGCATTCCCGCATAAGGTTGGCCTGCACCAAAGCTGCCACGGTCAGCGCGGACTTAAACTGGCGCAGATGACGGAGCTAACCGCATCGCCATTCTCCAAACCGGTTTCGTTATTAAATATGGTAGCGGGAGTGGAGCTGATCAACCTTACCCGCCCCGATGAGTGCTGCGGTTTTGGCGGTACATTTTGCGTGGCCGAAGAAGCGGTATCATCCAAAATGGGTAAAGACCGTGTTGCTGATCATGAACACAACGGCGCCGAATATATAACGGCTGCCGATCTTTCCTGCCTGATGCACATGGAAGGCATTCTGAAAAGAAAAAACAGTAAGATTAAAGTGATCCATATCGCCGAGATATTGAACGGTGTAAAGGAGGTGGTATCATGAAAGACCACGCCGAACTTGCCGAGGTATTTAATAAAGATGAGCAGCGTGTAGACTGGCACGACGAAACCCTTTGGTTTGTGCGCGAAAAGCGCGACAAGGCATCGCACCAGATACCGGACTGGGAGGAATTGCGTGAGGCCGCATCACAAATAAAGCATAACGCATTATCTGATCTGGGCAACTACCTGGAACAGTTTGAAAAGAACGCTATTGCGAACGGCATCACCGTGCACTGGGCTATGGATGCTAAAGAACATAACGAGATAGTCCACAGCCTGCTGAAAAAGCATGGCATCACTCAAATGGTGAAAAGCAAATCTATGCTTACCGAGGAATGCCACCTTAATCATTACTTGGAGGAACAAGGCATTAACGTGGTAGATTCTGATTTGGGCGAGTTGATCGTCCAACTGGCTAAAGAACCGCCAAGTCACATCGTGCTGCCCTGTATCCACAAAAGGAAAGAGGAGATAGGCGATATATTTTATGAGCATTTAGGCAGCGCAAAGGGCGAATCTGACCCGCAGATCCTAACGGAAACCGCACGCATCCACCTGCGTAATACATTTCTTACCCGTAAGGCTGCTTTAACGGGCGTGAACTTCGCGGTAGCAGAAACCGGCGAGTTTGTGGTTTGTACCAACGAGGGTAACGCCGATATGGGCGCGCACCTTTCTGATATCCACATCGCCAGCATGGGGATTGAGAAACTGATCCCTAAACGAAAAGATCTTGGTGTGTTTTTACGCCTGCTTACACGCAGCGCTACGGGGCAGCCAATTACCACATATTCCAGCCATTTTAAAAGGCCAAGACCGGGGCAGGAAATGCATATTGTTTTGGTTGATAATGGCCGTAGTATCCAGCTTGGTCGCGAAGATTTCAGGAACTCACTTAAATGTATCCGTTGCGGGGCTTGTATGAACACCTGCCCGGTTTACAGGCGCAGCGGCGGGCATAGTTACCATACTGCGGTTGCCGGCCCCATAGGGTCTATATTAGCCCCGAATCTGGATATGAAACAATACGCCGATCTTCCGTTCGCGTCAACGCTATGCGGATCGTGTACCAACGTATGCCCTGTGAAGATCGACATCCACGAACAACTTTATAAATGGCGGCAGGTGATTGTAAAAGAAGGCTACAGCGATAAAAAGAAAACCGTTGCTATGCATGCAATGGCCTACACGCTATCATCGCCAAAGGTTTACCGCCTTGCGGGCAAAGTAGGCAGGGTGGTAATGAAGTACGCTCCGTTTGCCCTAAATAATGGTTTAAACCCCTGGTACAAACACCGCGATATGCCGGAGCCGCCTAAAGAATCATTTGGAGAATGGTACAGGAAGAACAGGCGTTAGAATCAGGACGATAAGAATCAAGAACCAAGACAAAAGAAAGCTTCAATTATTATTGGCAAACACCAACATGACCACGCGAGAAAAGATATTAGCAGATGTACGTAAAAACCAGCCGCCATTGGTGGATGCGCCTGGTATTGCTGTTTGGGAAAACAGGGTGCAGGCTGATGGTTCAACCATATTGGAAACCTTTAAAGCGGTTGCGGGTAATGTTGGGGGTAAGGTGGTGTTGGTTGACAGCATTGAAGGCGTCAAAGCACATTTGAATATCATCCCCGGCACACGTGTGCTTACTACCGTGCCCGAATTGTTTGATGTTGCAGATGATGCCGCATCGTTCGCTAATGCTACACCACATGAATTAGAAAACGTGGAGTTAGCCATATTAGAAGCAGAATTTGGCGTAGCCGAGAATAGCGCCCTTTGGGTGACCGAAAAGCAAATGGGTACACGCGTACTTCCGTTCATTTGCCAGCATTTAGCTTTTGTGGTAAACGCCTCAGATATTGTGGCCGATATGCACGCGGCGTACCTGCGTACAGAGGGTAGCGATCATAGTTTTGCATCCTTTATATCCGGCCCTTCCAAAACTGCCGATATAGAGCAATCCCTTGTTTTAGGGGCACACGGGCCGCGTAGTTTGGTAATATTCATCATCAGCAAATAGCGATCATTTTCTTTGAGGAGTCCACTTTATTTTGAATTAAAAAATTCAAAATAAAGTATATGTTTGTACATAATTATTTTTGATTATGAGGGCATTTAAATCTCTTTCATTAATAACGGTTGTTGCACTAATGAGCGTGTTTTCTGTGCATGCTCAAACCCCAACTGATAAGCAACTCGCGCAAAAAATACTTGCCGATAATAAATTAGATACTGTACAGGCACGTGCTCTAAAACTTTTAACTGGTTTTACAGCCGGTACCTCATACGGCGAAATATGGATCCGCGATTTTAATACGTTCATTAAAGGATCTTTACAGGCCCGCAGCAAAACGGATGTAAGGGATGCTTTGCTCCTATTTTTCAAAATACAGGCAAAGGATAATAATATACCTGATGGTGCCATTAATTCAAAAAACGCGAATGCTGGTTATGCTTACCTACATTCTGACCTGGCGCCGGGCTGGGCCATCCACAAAAACACCGTTGAAACAGACCAGGAATCGTCATTGATACAGGCCGTGAAAAAGTATGTTGACGTAACCGGTGATAAAACCATTCTTGACGAAAAAGTTGGCGACCGTACCGTTATGCAACGTATGGAGGCTGCCATGAAATATCTGTTAAAAGAACGATGGTCGGCAAAATATGGTTTAATAAAAGGCGCTACAACGGTAGATTGGGGCGATGTGCAGCCACAAAACGGTTGGGGGGTAGTGATTGACAATAATACCAAATGGGCTATCGATATATACGATAACGCCATGTTTGTATCTGCCATCAGCGATTTTATGGAGATGAAATCTGCTACCTACAAAACGCAAACCGATTGGCTGAAAGTGAAAGTAGCCTTAAAGGCAAATATCCGTAAGCACTTGTGGGATACTAAAGCACAAAAGTATATCCCGCATTTATACTTGGATGGAAGCCCTTTTCCTAAAGATTTTGATGAGCGTAAGATATTGTATTCGGGAGGTACCACCTGTGCTATATTGGCCGGGTTACATACCAAAACCGAAATAAAAGCAATTAACAAACAGCTTTTGGCAATGGCGGCTAACGAGAAATTTGCTACAATAGGCATGACGGTTTACCCTGTTTACCCAAAAAAAGTATTCCCCAATATGGCGGCTTATTCTTATCAAAACGGCGGCGATTGGACGTGGTTTGGCGGGCGCACTATCCAGGCCCTTGTCATCAATAACATGCCTCAGGAGGCATATACAGAATTAACACCGATGATAGATAGGGTTATCAAAAACAATGGTTTTTACGAATGGTATGATGTACGCAATGGCAAGGCATCAGGTTCCGGTGATTTTAGGGGCGAAGCAGGTGTATTGTACGATGCCATCACCCTGTTAAAAAACTGGGCGCAAAGTACTATTCAGTAGAAATAATTACTGCTTAATGTAGGTCTTTTGGTAAGTTAACGGGCTTTTGCCGGTTATCTCCTTAAAGTACTTATGGAAACTGGCGAAGTTGTAAAAGCCGCTATCGTAACAGATCTCTTTTACGTTCTGCTGGTTGTTGATCAACAGCTTACAGGCATTACCCACTCTGATTTCGTTAATGAACCTCGAATAGGTTTTTCTGCTGCGCGATTTAAAGAATTTGCAAAATGAGTTGGGGCTGATGTTGGCCACCGCTGCTATCTCCTCCAGCGAGATCTTTTTCTTAAAATTGGCTATGGAATAATTGTAGATGGCGTTAATCCGGTCTTTTTCTGCTTCCTGGAAGTTGTGCTGGAAGCCCATCGAGGCCAACATGTTATCCTCCGCGCTGTCGCCTATGGCCATTAATACTTCCATTAAAAGGATGATCTTCCGCGCACCTTCGGCATAAATTATTTGCTCAATCAGGTGGCCTATTTGTTTCAGGTTCTCGCCCGTTATCTGGATGCCGCGTTTTGATTGTTTGAGCACGTTTTTTATCTCCTGGGTTTCGGGTAGTTGCAGGAAGGCATCGCCCCAAAAGTTCTCGTTAAAATGGATCACGCTTACATCGGCACTAATGCCTGCTTCTTTATCAAAATAACTTTCGTTGAACTGCCAGTAGTGGGGCAGGTTTGAGCCAACCAACACCACATCGCCGGTATTGAATTGGGTGATGCAATCGCCTATGAACTGTGTGCCGTTACCTTTTTTAAAGTAAACTAATTCAACCTCGGGATGGTAATGCCAGCGGTTATTCACATTGGGCATAATATCTCGCCGAGCACTGAAGGAGTGCACTATATCGGTAGATACTTTTAGCAATTGAGGTTTCATGAAGTTATTAATTGGTTAGATGAATTTACAATAATTCAGTTTAAAAGTCTTAAAATTTCAAAATCATTTTATTAATTTACAATATTGCTTAATAATTTGCTAAAGGATAAAATTTCAAGCGTCTAACAAAGGCTTAATTTGCATATCAGCATACTACCAATTGGTATTTATAGCTAAATTATCACCAATTAAACCGGTACCAGCCGGCCCAACCATTATGGATCTACAAATAAAAAACAAAGTAATTATTGTGACCGGCGGCGCACGCGGTATAGGCAAAGGCATTGCCGTTTTATTGGCGAAAGAAGGTGCTATCCCGGTAATTTTAAGTCGCACCGAGGCGGAAAATATTAAAACAGTGCAGGAGATCGAAGCTGCCGGCGGCAAAGCATTCGCTATACAAGTCGAGCTATCAAACCCTGATGAATGCCGCACAGCATTAGAAAAAGTAATAAATCAATTTGGCTGTATTGATGGTGTGGTAAATAACGCCGGCGAAAATGATGGTGTGGGTTTGCAGAATGGCAACTACGAAAAGTTCATGCAATCGCTGCATAAAAACCTGGTGCATTATTATATGGTGGTGCATTATGCATTGCCGGAACTAATCAAATCGCAGGGCAGCATTGTAAATATTAGTTCAAAAGTGGCCGATACCGGGCAGGGTGGCACATCTGCCTATGCCGCGGCCAACGGTGGGCGTAACGCGCTTACAAGGGAGTGGGCGGTTGAATTGTTACCACACAACATCCGCGTAAATGCTGTGGTGGTGGCCGAATGCTATACCCCGCTGTACGAGCGCTGGTTGCAAACGCTCGAAAATCCTAAAGAAAAATTGGCTTCTATAACACAAAATATCCCCTTAGAGAAACGTATGACGACGGTTGAGGAAATAGCCAATACGGTTGTATTCCTGTTGTCGCCCGTATCAAGCCATACAACAGGGCAGATCACTTACGTTGACGGCGGTTATGTGCATTTAGACAGATCTATTTAAAGCTACTTATGAATAACCTTTTACGTACCGCTTCCACACTACTTTTCGCAATAATATTTTCCGGCGCCAGTGCCCAGAAATTAAAACTTTGGGATAATAAGCCCGCTAAAGACTGGATGACAGATGCTTACCCCATTGGCAACGGCCGTATGGGCGGGATGGTGTTTGGCGGCGTAGCGCAGGAACGTATCCAGTTTAACGAGTTAAGCCTTTGGACCGGCGACGAATGCGAAACAGGTGCTTATCAGGCGTTTGGCGACCTGTATATTAAATTTGCGGTTAAAGATAGTACAGCAACAGGCTATCAACGCGAACTGGATATCAGCCGGTCGGTAATGAATATTGCTTATGGTTTGGGTGGAGTGAACTATAAACGGGAGTATTTCTGCAGTTTCCCGGACAAGGTAATGGCTTTACATTATACAGCAAGCAAGCCGGGCGCATACTCGGCCATGATACAACTGACGGATGCACATAAAGCGACAATTACGGGCAACGGTGCATCATTGCAGGTAAGAGGTAAACTTGATAACGGTATGGCTTACAGCGCAACAGCTAAGATCATATTAGATGGTGGAACAGTTTCTTTAGATGAGGAGGGCAAACAGCTAAATATTCAAAAGGCTAATGGTTTTACCATCCTGCTTTCGGCCGCTACCGATTACATTAACAAGCGAGAGAATAAGTGGAAAGGTGAAGACCCGGCTGTAAAAATTAAAAACAGTATCGCGTCGGCATCGGCCAAAACATATGCGCAGTTATTGGCAAGGCATGTTGCCGATTACCAAGTCCTGTTTGGCAGGGTTTCGTTAACGCTGGGTAGTAAGTTTAGCACTTTAATGCTTGTGCCTACTTACCAGCGGATCATCAATTATAAAAAGAATGCTGATCCTAAGTTGGAAGCATTGCTTTTTCAATACGGTAGGTATTTGCTCATCAGTTCATCGCGCAAGGGGGGCTTACCTGCAAACTTGCAAGGGCTTTGGAACAACAGTACATCCCCGCCTTGGCGGAGCGATTATCATTCCAACATCAATATACAAATGAACTACTGGCTGGCTGAGCCAACCAATCTTTCGGAATGTGCTTATCCATACTTGGATTATATCAACAGCATGCGCAAGGTGAAAACCGAAAGCACCGCTAAAGAATACCCCGGCACCCGCGGCTGGACGGTAAAGACCGAGAACAATATTTTTGGCGGATCGAGCTTTTTGTGGAACACGCCGGGCAGCGCATGGTATGCGCAGGCTATATGGGAGCATTACGCGTTCACAAAAGATAAAAGTTATTTGAAAACCTTCGCTTACCCTATCTTGAAAGAGATCTCGGAATTTTGGGATGACCATTTGAAACGTCGCGAAGATGGTACGCTGGTATCGCCAAAGGGCTGGTCGCCGGAGCATGGGCCAACCGAAGATGGGGTGACGTACGATCAGGAAGTTGTTTACGACCTGTTCACCAACTATATAGAAGCTGCTGACATGTTAGGCATCGATAAAAACTACCGCGACCATATCGCATCATTAAAAGATCATCTGCTTAAGCCCAAAATTGGCAAATGGGGCCAGCTGCAGGAGTGGGAAACCGACCGCGATGATCCTAAAGATAACCACAGGCATGCCTCGCACTTGTTTGCCTTGCATCCCGGGAAACAGATCAGCACCATTAAAACGCCGGAGTTGGCGCAGGCTGCTAAAGTAAGTTTACTTGCCCGTGGCGATGCCTCAACCGGGTGGTCGATGGCGTGGAAGATGAACTTTTGGGCGCGGTTGCAGGATGGAGAGCATGCTTACAAGATCCTGAATAACTTTATAACCCTTGTTGGCGGTGCCGGGGTTGATTATAACGAAGGTGGGGGTATTTATGCCAACCTGTTTTGCGCACACCCGCCGTTTCAGATAGATGGTAATTTTGGATACACGGGTGGTGTTGCCGAAATGCTGATGCAAAGCCAAACAGACGAGATCCAACTATTACCCGCACTACCAAAAGCATGGGCAGAAGGTAGCGTTAAGGGATTAAAGGCAAGAGGTAATTTTATAATTACCAATTTGGAATGGAAAGACAGCAAAGTAACCAAGCTAATCATCAAATCTGTCTCGGGCGGCGAATGTAAGATCCGTGTAGCTAATGTTTTAAAGACCGCCACGCCGGTTAAAGGTAAAGTGCAGGACAAAGGCACGGTTTACAGTTTTAAAACCACACCGGGAGCTACCTACACCTTTACAGCCGGTAAGTAAGATTGTGTTAGATTAACGTTTCACCCAAATATCCTGCACTTCTTCCAATGATTTTCCTTTGGTTTCGGGTACCATTTTGTAAACTGTCCAAAAGGATAGCAGGCAGCACGCCGAGAAGAACCAAAAGGTATAAGCAGGGCCGATAGAACCTAAAAGGATAGGAGTTAGCTGTCCTACAATGGTATCTGCTATCCACATCACCATAATGCTGATGGCTAACGCGCGGCCACGGATCCGGGTGGGGAAGATTTCTGCGGCTATCACAAACTTTAACGGGCCAATAGAGAAAGCAAAACAAGCCAGGAAAAGTATAATACTGATCACTAAAGCGATGCTATTTGTGCTCCCGTGAAAAAAGCACCAGCCGGTAAAGAATAAGGAAACCGTTGCACCAAGCGAGCCTGCAATGTACAAAGGCCTGCGTCCCATTTTATCAACCTTCCAGATAGCGATAATGGTGAACAGGAAGTTCGCCAACCCGAAAATGATCTGCCCTAACAGGGCATTGCTGATGTTGATACCTGCATCGCTTAAAATGCGCGGGCCGTAGTAAATAACCGCGTTAATCCCGCTGAATTGTGAGAACAGGGGTAGCAGGATGCCAATTAATAAAGGTTTCCTCAAAGCCGGGGCAAAGAGCTCCTTATAAGTCCCCACATCTTTAGTGGTTCTATTTTTGATAGCGTCCGCTTCTTTTGCTGCGGTATCGGCGTCCTCAATTTTGGTGAGGATGGCAACACCTTCCGTGATTTTTCCTTTTTGCAATAACCAGCGCGGGCTTTCGGGCACAAATGCCAAACCAATAAAAAACAGGAGCGAGGGGATAATGCCCAGGCCAAGCATGCTTCGCCATACTTCTTTAACTAAAACCAGGTTGAATAAACTGTTTGATAACCCACTTTTATGCGATAGCGAAAAACTAAGTAATTGCGAATTGGTAAGGTAAGCGACAAGGATACCCGCAGTGATAGCCAACTGGTAAAATGTAACTAAACGCCCGCGTACTTTTGCTGGTGCAATTTCTGAAATGTAGAGCGGCGCAACTATAGATGCCACACCAATACCGGTACCACCCAACATGCGGGTTAAGACCAACGAAGTAAAGCCCGATGATAGTGCTGTACCGGCTGCCGAGAAAAAAAAAAGAACAGACGATAGCATCAGCATCTTTTTACGGCCAAGGCGGTCGCTCAGTTCACCGGAGAATGATACCCCAATGATACAACCCACCAGTGCCGACGAAACAAACCAACCCTCGGCAACAGGAGATAGCGCGAACTGATCTTTTACGAATGGCAGTACACCCGATATCACGGCAATATCAAACCCAAATAGAAAACCACCCATAGTGGCTACAAGGGTTATCGCCACTAAAAATAAGGACGATTTTTTGGGTTTAGATTCTAAGTATATATTACTCATTTAGGTTTGGTAATAATTGGTTTAGCAGCACTCATCTTTCACATATGCCTTCACAACTTTTGCACGTTTTTGTCCATTATTATACATGCTGTAAATA
Source organism: Mucilaginibacter sp. 5C4 (assembly GCF_034345625.1). Classification (NCBI taxonomy): domain Bacteria; kingdom Pseudomonadati; phylum Bacteroidota; class Sphingobacteriia; order Sphingobacteriales; family Sphingobacteriaceae; genus Mucilaginibacter; species Mucilaginibacter sp. 5C4. Next base: position 2,214,438 of record NZ_CP133775.1, read on the forward strand.
TTGGCATTCGCCGGGATGATGAATGTTTCGGCGTAATGGATCACTTGCTCAAGGTCACCCGTTTTTACGGTGATACAATCGCCTTCTACCAAACTAAGCACAAGGCAATGGTCGTTAGTTACATCTACCACACGCGTATCAAATTCAAAACGGTCTATGTTATAAAAATGATCAGGGTGTGTGCTTAAGTTAAGCAATTGCCAATCGGTGCCTTTTTTTACCACGGATTGTTTAGATATCAATGTTTCGGTAGCCACGTCACCTTTACGGTCAAAATTCAGATTGTCAAAAGCACGGTCTATATTCAACGTCCGTGGTTTGCTGGTAAGGTCGGGGCGTACCCAATCGTACATTTTAAAGGTGAAGATGTATGGCGTGGCGCTAATTTCGAGCACCATATTGTTTTTGCCAGAGCAATGTACCGTTCCGTTTGGTATCAGGAACAGGTCGTGCTTTTTAGCCGGGAATACCTGCACGTATTTGTTTACATTAATAGGTTCGCTATTTTTAAAACTCTCCTCTAAAACGGTTTTAAAACTATCTTTATCGATGTTTTCCTGGAAGCCTAAATAAACCTCGGCACCCGGTTCTGCTTCTAAAATATAATAGGTTTCATCCTGGGTAAAATCCTCACCAAAATTGGCCTTTGTATAGGCCACAGTTGGGTGGCATTGTACCGAAAGGTTATCGCCATCCATCGTATCTAAAAAATCGAAACGGATAGGGAATTTGCAGCCAAACCTTTTTGCTGCTTTACCCAATACGGCGCGGTTGTTGTTGTATAAAACGCTGTCTATCGATACCTCCAAACGCCTGCCAGCATTCTCCAGCACCACGCCATTCTCTGGCGCAATCAACTCAAACGACCATGCGTAGTTAACTATATCTTTATTTAACCCATCGATGTTATTTTTTATCCATTGCCCGCCCCAAATCCCCGGCTCGAACCATGGCCTTGCACGGAATACCTTGGTAGACATATCTGTTAAGGCGGCACGCAAAGCATCACCCTTTATCCAGGTAATGTCATTGGGGCGCTGTTCATCAACAAAGGCATTAATACGGGAGAGCAGGGCTTGTTTGTGTTTGTTTAGAACCACCCAGTCTATAAAGTAAAAACGTTTATATTGTGCCTTCGGTTCAATAGGAGTGCCTGCACCAAGGTTACAAACATTCCCCGCCCGCGAACGGAACTGGATCTCATTTTTCGGCACATCAAAATACACAACCGGGCTATCCCAGTTTACCAATGCCGCACCGCAGCTGTAAACGATGTTCAATTTATTGGCTGCGGGTTTTAATGTATCTATGCTTGTTGTATCGTAAAAATCAGAAATGTCACCCGGATAAACTTTGCCAAACAGCGGGTCATCGCCGCCAAGATAGGGGGCAATAAGCCTGTCAATTTTCTGCTTGGGTTTAAGATAGGTTTCAATGGAAATCCAGTTAGCATCGACACCTTTAACTTTTAATGCATTGCTAAGTAAAGCCTTCACAATTGCCCATTGTACTCCGCCGTAGCCATCAAGGATAAAATTACCGCCCGTATTTATAATGTGGTCTGCAAGACTATTATAACCGTTATATATCGTACCATTAATTTTGAATGACGGATAAATATCGTAGTTCTGAGTAGTATGGTTATTTGTACTGCCCGACATAATCAACTGGTCAGTACTCCTCAGTTCATTTAAAGGTTTGGTGATTTTATCATTCGCTATATTTGGATTATATGTCATAATGTACAAACATATTTTATTTTAGTTAATTTCTAAAGAATTGGAAAAATTAACTTTAAATAGTACGGCGGCTCTCTACGGTGTAAACAAAGCTATCGGCTTTATAATAACCTACGTTGTATTCCAACGGGCGTTCGCCTTGGTCGTACACAAATCTCTTGCGGAACAGGATTGGGCTGCCGGTTTCTATCTCTAATTTAGCTGCCAGCGTTTTATCAGCAATACGGGCGCTTATTTCTTCTTTGGATAGTACCGCTATCGACGAGTGATCGGTCTCCAGCATTTCGTATAAGGGCATTTTAAAATCCTCTTCGCCGGTTAGGCCAATACGCGGGTGAAAGTACGATATAAAGTATACAAACGCCTCTTCGTCGCTGCCTCTTAAACGCTCCATTTTTAGGATCTTTTTATCCGTTTTGATCTCGAAAAAGTTAGCGATGTATTCTTCCGGGTAAACCCAGCTTACATGAAGTTCGTAGTTTTTTACGGGGATGCCACGGGTTTTCATCTCCTGCGAAAAGCTAAGCCAGTTCATAGATTTTGAACTGATCTTTTGGTGCGCCACTTTGGTGCCCACTTTCTTTTTACGGGTAAGTAATTCTTCGTTTACCAGCGTATTTATCGCTTGCCTTAGGGTGGTGCGGGATATGGCCAGCTTTTTGGCCAGGTCAACCTCGTTGGGTAAAAGCTTGCCTGCTTTGTATTCGGGTTGTTTTATTAATTCTCTTATTAAGCGTTCGGCCTGTATGTGTAAGGGGATAGGGCTTTTATGGTCGATGGCAAGTTTCATATATGATCCGAATATTAGAAAAGTAATGACAGTGAAATAATAATTGGAGCCTATTTAACAATTACGAAAATGGGCAGATGCTAATGTATTGATAAATATAATATTGGCAGGTATAAACAGAATTTGCGGGTGTAACAATCAACTCACAAAAAAGCCGTGTTAGCGTTTAACGCGGCTCTGATATTATTCAAAAGAATGATATTACAATAACTTTCGTACACCTGTTTTGCCGAAACGGTAGCTTAAGCTAACTTCATGTATGGCGGTATTAAAACCGCCAAGGGTGTTTGATGATGTGCCAAACTGGTAGGAGTAACCCACTTTGTAAGTATCGCCGGTAACAGATAAAATACCGGTTGCCCTTTTGTTGCTGCGGTAACCCGCACCGATACCTAACTGCTCTTTAAAATATATAGTGCCGGTAACATCGGTTAATAATGCAGCATCCTTTACGTAAGCTACCAGGGCCGACGGTTTAAACTTCATGTCTTCGCCCATATCCAACAGGTAGGCGCCCGAAAAGTAGAAGTGATTTTTTAGATAGTTAGCTTGCTGTACCGAAGCAGTACCCAGGCTGCGAATGGTAAGCTCTGGTAACGAAAGACCTAAATAGTACCTGTCGCTATAAAACATTACGCCAAAACCAAGGTTTGGGCTGGTTTCCCTTACGTCGTCTTTAAACTGGGGGTCGTAAGAATCTAATGTTGAATAGTTAGCTACGTAATTACGGATCCCGGCGTTTAGAGATACGGCCAAAAAATCATTCCCGGTAAGCTGGATACTCTTCGCAAAAAAAGCATTGATTTCCAATTGATTTTCAATGGCAACCTTATCATTTAATACGTAAACACCAACTGCACCATTTATTGATTGTATAGGCAATGTACCGCTTAACAGTAAACTGGTTGGTGCGCCGTCGATACCTATAAACTGCCTGCGGCCCATTACGCTTATCGATCCTGCTTTATCCAGCATAGAGTAAGCAGCATTAACAGGGGTAAGGTTATCAGCATACTGCGCGTAGGAGTAGATCTGCTGCTGGGCCTTTAGCCTGCCACCGCATAACAGCAGCAGGCCTGTGGTCATCATAAATATTGTTCTTTTTAAAGTAGTATCAAATGTAATTGCGTCCACACTAATCGTTTGTTAAATTGTAAGGCTATGCTTAGTATTTCAGGATGATGTAGCCTGTTTTATGTTTGTCCTTGCTACCGTCATTATAATCAAGGGTGTAGTAGTAAGTGCCGGCGTTAAGCAATTTTCCGTTTTTAGCGTGACCATCAAATACCCTGTTCCCATCTTTACCGTAATCTTTCATATCAAATACCAGCGTACCGCTCGAGTTCATGATCGATATTTTGTTTCCTGTTAGTGAAGATAAGCCTTCAACTACTAAGAAATCATTAAAACCATCACCGTTAGGGGATACACCCTGATGAACCACTACGTTATCTTTATCAAAGGTGCCGATGTTGTTTGATCTGTTCGCCAGCATATTTACACCAGCTTTTGTAACTGCTAATGTATTGTTAGGAATTGGCTTGTTAACGGTTACTGAATAAGTTTTGGTAGTTACCCCATCCTGGGCGGTTATTACAACATTGATAACAGTTACTCCCGCGCCCAGCGTGATAGGGTTAGAGTAATTGGCATTGGTTACCACCGTACCGTTAACGCGGATCACCGCGTCTGCCTGCTGCGCCGTAGCCTTAAGGCGTACACTATTTATGGCCGGTGATGTTGAAGCCTGATAGTTTACATTAGCCGAACCTGTTGTAACTGACAATATTGAAACCGGATCTAAATCTATGCGCGTTAAGAATGCATTGTTTGAACCCGCATGATTAACGGTTATTGAATAGCTTTTGGTAGTTACTCCATCCTGGGCGGTTATTACAACATTGATAACAGTTACTCCCGCGTCCAGCGTGATAGGGTTAGAGTAATTGTCGTTGGATATCACCGTACCGTTAACACGGATCACCGCGTCTGCCTGCTGTGCCGTAGCCTTAAGGCGCACACTGCTTATGGCCGCTGATACCGAAGCCTGGTAATTTTCACTAGCCGAACCTGTTATAGCTGACAATATTGAAACCGGATCTAAATCTATGCGCGTTAAGAATGCATTGTTTGAACCCGCATGATTAACGGTTATTGAATAGCTTTTGGTAGTTACCCCATCCTGGGCGGTTATTACAACATTGATAACAGTTACTCCCGCGTCCAGCGTGATAGGGTTAGAGTAATTGTCGTTGGTTATCACCGTACCGTTAACACGGATCACCGCGTCGGCCTGCTGTGCCGTAGCCTTAAGGCGCACACTGCTTATGGCCGCTGATACCGAAGCCTGGTAATTTTCACTAGCCGAACCTGTTATAGCTGACAATATTGAAACCGGATCTAAATCTATGCGCGTTAAGAATGCATTGTTTGAACCCGCATGATTAACGGTTATTGAATAGCTTTTGGTAGTTACCCCATCCTGGGCGGTTATTACAACATTGATAACAGTTACTCCCGCGTCCAGCGTGATAGGGTTAGAGTAATTGTCGTTGGTTATCACCGTACCGTTAACACGGATCACCGCGTCGGCCTGCTGTGCCGTAGCCTTAAGGCGCACACTGCTTATGGCCGCTGATACCGAAGCCTGGTAATTTTCACTAGCCGAACCTGTTATAGCTGATAATTTTGAAACTGGATCAAGGGTGAATCCGGTTGCTGCTGCATTGTTTGAACCCGCACGGTTAACGGTTATTGAATAGCTTTTGGTAGTTACTCCATCCTGGGCGGTTATTACAACATTAATAACTGTAGCACCTGCCTGTAGCAGGATAGGGTTGGAGTAATTATCGTTGGTTATCACCGTACCGTTAACACGGATCACCGCGTCTGCCTGCTGTGTCGTAGCCTTAAGGCGCACACTGCTTATGGCCGGTGATACCGAAGCCTGGTAATTTTCACTAGCCGAACCTGTTATAGCTGATAATTTTGAAATGGGGTCAAGGGCGAATCTGGTTGCTGCTGCATTGTTTGAACCCGCACGGTTAACGGTTATTGAATAGCTTTTGGTAGTTACTCCATCTTGGGCGGTTATTACAACATTAATAACTGTAGCACCTGCCTGTAGCAGGATAGGGTTGGAGTAATTATCGTTGGTTATCACCGTACCGTTAACACGGATCACCGCGTCTGCCTGCTGTGTCGTAGCCTTAAGGCGCACACTGCTTATGGCCGGTGATACCGAAGCTTGGTAATTTTCACTAGCCGAACCTGTTATAGCTGATAATTTTGAAACTGGATCAAGGGCGAATCCGGTTGCTGCTGCATTGTTTGAACCCGCACGGTTAACGGTTATTGAATAGCTTTTGTTAGTTATTCCATCCTGGGCGGTTATTACAACATTAATAACAGTAGTACCTGCCTGTAGCAGGATAGGGTTGGAGTAATTATCGTTGGTTACCAACGTACCGTTAACACGGATCACCGCGTCTGCCTGCTGCGCCGTAGCTTTAAGGCGTACACTGCTTATGGCCGGTGATACCGAGGCCTGGTAATTTTCACTAGCCGAACCTGTTATAGCTGATAATTTTGAAATGGGGTCAAGGGCGAGTCCGGTTATTGATGCATTGCTTGAACCCGCACGGTTAACGGTTATTGAATAGCTTTTGGTAGTTATTCCATCCTGGGCGGTTATTACAACATTAATAACAGTAATACCTACCTCCAGCGTGATGGGGTTCGAGTAATTGTCGTTGGTTACCACTGTACCATTAATACGTATCACCCCGTCTGCCTGCTGCGCCGTAGCTTTAAGGCGTACACTACTTATGGCCGGTGATACCGAAGTCTGGTAATTTTCATTAGCTGAACCTGTTGTAGCTGACAATGTTGAAACCGGATCTAAAATTATGCGCGTTAATAATGCATTACCTGAACCGGTTCGATTAATGTTTAGCGTATAGGTTTTGGTGGTTGAGCCATCCTCTGCAGTAGATACAACAGATATAGTGTTTGTACCAACTACAATAGGTATATTGATATTGTTTCCGCTTACAACAGGTGTGCCATTTATACTAATTGTTGTACCTGCTGTTTCGGCAGTTGGGGTTATATTAACTGATGTGCGGGAGAAAGGTATCGTCTGGTTATAATCAGTAACGTTTGGAGCAAATATTGGAATTAATTGAACACTATTAACGGTTAGGTTAGCAAGGGTAGCGTTGGTAGATAATGCTTTATTAATTACAACCCTGTACTCTCTAACATCACCGTTTTTAGCGGTTACCTGTAAGGTGATCGTATTTTGGCCGCCGGTAAGTGCTACTGTATAGGGTTGGTAACGGTCGGCAAGAACGCTTCCGTTAACTTTATACCTTGCTGTAGTATCGGCAACAAAACCTTGTACATCTATACTTACAATATTGCTTGCAACATTGGCAGTGTAGTTTAATACATCTGTACTAAAAACTGGCGACAATGAGCCTGTGCTTAGGGTTACGTTTGAAAGTTTATTATTGGTAGATAGCGCGCGTTTTACATTAAGTGTATAAATTTCAGATACGGTCCTGTCCTGCGCAATTACTTCAAAGCTGAAGTTGTTATCACCTGGTGTTAGTACCCCCGTATCATAATAACCTTCGTAAGGGGCGCCGTTTATTTTAATATATGCAGACCGACCGGCAGCAAGAGGTATTAAAAGCGCGCTGGTTATCTCATTAGGTAAATTTACGGTGTAAGCATGTACTTCGGGGTCGAAGTTTGGTACCGAAACAGAGTTATCATTGTAGCTTAATTGTAAGCCGCTAAGTTTAGCGTTGGTATCTAAAGGTTTGCTTATGTTGATAATATATTCCTTACTGGTTGAGTTATCTTCGGCAGTAACCATTACTGAGATCTGGTTATCGCCTGGGTAAACGTATACGGTGTTCGCCTGGCCTGATGTGGCGTTCAAGCCACTTATTCTAAATAATTTGGCATTCGCATCAGCAAGTACACCGGTTACGTTAACATGGCTAACATCTGCACCAACCGACAATGAATAGTTTGTAGTTGCCGCATCAAAAGTTGGTGTAATAGTTCCCTCTGCAGCAGATAAAGATGCAAGGTCGGCGTTGGCAGAAGCTGCCCTAACCGTTAATGTGCCCTGTACATAGGTAACATCATAATTAGCTATCGACGGATTGTAAGCACTCACAGGGTAAGTGCCAACCGGAGAACTGGTGGTAGCAAGTGTGCCTGTCTGGAATGGTTGCGGGAATGTTGCCTCTGTCTCGGCGTTTTTAAGGCCAGTTATTACATACGTAAACGTAGGGTTTGGGTGGCCGGCCAGCTTGGTTGAGTTATTTACAGTAACCGTTAAAGGCGCCCTGTCAATCTCAAAATTACCCAGTTGGTAGTTGATAGCGTAGTTAGTGCTGTTTACCGCTACAGTACCCCGATGTACGGTGTAGGCGCCCGGGGTTTCGCCGGCATCGCGTATTAACGCACCGCTAAGTACATCGCCGCTTAATAACGAACCTGAAGTTACGCTATAAGTAAGGGCAGGATCGGCATCGCCATAAAACTTAACTGTGAAAGGCGAAGATACGGTGATCGGCCTCGGCACAATATTATAGGCGGCACTGTTAAATATAATATTATAATTGTTGCTGTTAGATACGGTTAATGTGTTTTGTGTAATAGCATAAGTGCCAATTGCAGTACCCGGCGCACGGCCTAACACACCGCTTATAGCATCGCCGGCTACAATTGCGTTGCCGGTAGTGTTATAACCCATTGCAACATCAGCATCGCCGTATGGTACGTTTTGGGCAAATGCGTTAACTGTAATGTCGCGTTTACCTATGGTTAGGTTTGCGCCTGTATAGTTTAAAGTATAGTTACTGCTTAACGCAAGCGAACCTTGGGTGATAGGATAGGAGCCTGCCGTTTCGCCGGCTGTCCTGGTTATACTACCGGTAAAGGCATCGCCACTTACTAAAGCATCGGCATTGTATGTTAATACAGGGTCGGTTTCGCCAAAGGTTTTGCTGGCCGCTACTGCATTAACATTTATAGCTTTTATACCTATGGTTAAATTAGCACCTGTATAATATAAAGTGTAGTTGCTATTTAAGGCTAATGAACCCTGGTTAATGGCATAAGTACCAATAGTTTCGCCGGCAGGCCTTGATAAGCTACCCGAGAAGGTATCTGTAAATGCCAAAGCATCGGCTGTGTAGTTGAATGTGGGGTCAGCAGCGCCATAGGTTTTTGTTTTGGCAATTGCATTAACAAAAACGGTTTTTTTATCGATGGTAAGTTTATTACCAACGCTAAAGTTTAAAACATAGTTACTGCTCAAGGCAAGCGCGCCTTGCGTAATAGTATATGCGCCAACTCCTTCGCCGGTTGCTCTTGTTAGGGTACCTGTGAAACTATCGCTAAATGCAAGTGGACTGCTGCTGTAAGTTAACACCGGGTCGGCATCGCCGTAGGCTTTTGATAGAATGTTTGCGCTTACATTAATAGTTTTGGGTGTGATGGTAAAAGTGTTGGTTACAAATGAAATATCATAATTAGCTGATCTGTCTTGTCCGCTTGAAGGATCTAAGGGGTGTTTTAAGCCTATGGTTAAAGCATAAGTACCTGCATTTTCGGAAGAAGGCGTTTTGTCGAAAGGTCCGCTAATGGCGTCTTCAGGAGCGATGCTTGTACCGTTAAAGTTATATGGGGCCCCCGTTGCAAAATCAGCGTCGCCGTATTGTTTTGTAACTGGTAGCGGAGCTATGGTAAGCGGACGTTTTGTGATAGTAAGGTTAGTGCTTACATAGGTAATATTGTAGTTGCTACCGTAGGATAGATCGCCTTGGTTAATGGCATAATCGCCAACAAACCTGTTCGTGCTTGGTGTTACTCTGCTTAATGCACCGGTAGGGGCATCGCTACCTACTACGCCTGTGGCTGTGTAGGTAAATGCAGGGTCGGCATTGCCGTATACTTTTGTTTTGGCGGCGGCGGTTACCGTAACGGTTGCTTTGCCCACTGTAAGTGTTTGTGTGGCATCTGTAGCGGCGTTTGTGTTAGCATCACCGGCTTGCGATGCGGTAATGGTTGTGGTACCAACACCAACAATATGTATATTACCACTAACAATAGTTGCTACGGCACTGTTACTGCTGGTATAGCTAACTGCTAAACCACTGCTGGCTGTAGCGCCCGGTGCAAAATTGGCAGTGCCGTAGGTTTTGGATTCTAAGGTGGCAAATGTAATTGATTGCGATGCTTTAACTGTAGTGAACGATGTAACACCGCCGTAAGCTGTACCGGCACCGCTAGTGGCGTATGCCCTGGCATAATAGGTATTATTAGCAGTAAAGCCCGAAACTGTTGCAGTAAACGATCCAATACCCGTACCGTTAGTAACTTTAGTAACGCCTGATGCGCCAATTGTAGGTAAGGTATTGGTAATGCTGTAAACAATACCGCGTTCTGATACTGCAACATCGGTGCGGGTTATGTTACCACCTAATACAGCAGTAGTAGCGGCTACTGATGATGCTGTTGCGGTACTTAATACCGGGACGTTTGGTACCCATAAAGAAGTAACGGTTGCACCTGTTGGTAAACCGGATAATGATTTTACAACGGTTGCCGTACCTGAGGTAAGGTCAATAGAAGATATGTTACGTGCCGGGGCAACATTGTCAAATACAAATGCGCGGTTATTGCCCAAATCTAAAGCCATAAAGGTAGGTGATTGCGCAACTGCCACAACAGCCGCATAGCCTGTACCGTTAGGATGGATCTTGCTTATCGCATCATTCAAGTTTGTGCTACCCGAGTTATTTGATGAAAGGTAGTATAAGTAGTCTGTTTCTGCATCATAATCAATGTCGTTTACCAGGAACGGGTTTCCTGCCGGCGCTACTATAGTTATAGTTTGTGAAACAGAAGGCGTTCCGGATAGGTTTATGGTTAGAAAGTTTTTTTCGACAGCTAATTGATTATACACATAAGCTTTGTTATGTGCAATATCCAAAGCAAGCAAAGTGGGGTTTTTACTAAAACCGGATATTACAACCGTTTTGCCGCTTCCGTCAGGCTTTACTTTGATCAAAGCGTCATTTGATGAAGTAGTTGTAGGGCTGCTATCTGCCACAACGTAATAAATATAGTCATTTATCGGGTCGTATTTAATAGAGTAGCATCGCGCGGTAGATTCAGTAATAGGTATAGTTGCTGTTACAGCACCGGTAGTTAAATTAATAACCTTAATCCCCAGCCCGGTTGGAGGGCTCGAAGAAAATGCTTCATATACAAATGCACGGTTGTTAGGCAGATCAATCTCCATTAATCCAGGTGAAACGGTAAATGAGTTTGCCAGTAATGTGGCATTTGCCCCATTGTAATCCATACGATTTATACCATCAACTGCAGATGCAGATCCTGGAGTGGCATCATTAGTCATGTAATAAACCTGTGCTACGCTTTTATTATTTATGCCAAGCAGCGCAATTAACATTAATGCTATTGAAAAGAATACATAGCATTTTGCAAATACATTTTTCAATAGGGGTAAAAGTTTTTTCATAATGAAATTTTAAGCGGTTGGTTATTATATTTTCCGGCGATGCCGTTATATTTTACTAATAAAGGTTTGCTCGTTTTTTAAACCATAAAAACCTGCATGCCGCGCCGGGATACAAGTTTTGTTGATATAAAAAAAGTTTATGCTTAATACCTGCTTATTTATGCAGGCCACATTAAACTTGTTATTTGCTATGTTGATAGTGCCGGATTTATTATTAGCTTCTAATGAAGCGTTTTCGGCATCTAATATTTTTAGTTCGTGCCCGTTTATTAAAGTGCTTGCTCCGTTATTCCACGATGTGCAGGCTTTTATAAGGGCGAGTATCTCTTTCGCTTCCATTGTGTCCCAGTTTATTATCACATCTGCCAGTTGGGGCCTTTTGTAATACCGGGCTTCGGTTTCGGCTTGTATCTTATAAGTTAGCGATTGCTTGCTGTTAAGTTTGGTAAGTATTTGCGACACACCCTGTACCTGCAGCTGGCTAAACGCTTGGTTTATATAGTTGTAAGTATGATGTTCCTCGTTCTTTATAGTTTTTTCCCAAACAACCGCGCCTCTATCCAGCTTGTTGGTTAACTGATGTATAGCAAGGCCCAATTGCACTTCGTCATTTTTTAATTGCCAGAAAACCGGCGATGGCCCCCTGTATTGCGGCAGCTGGCCAAAGTGTATGTTAAATATTCCTTTTGGCACACCGCTTAGTTCTTCAACTGAAATTTTATGAGCGTACCCGATAATGAAGATTACATCAGGTTCGTTCATTTGCCGCCAGTTGTACAGCTCTTTTTTTTCACTTTCTGCATAAAACTGTATATTGTTCATTCTGCAAAAGCCGGCAAGTTCGTTCACGCTAATATCTGCATGCTCTGATTTGCCAAAGTATAACATAACCCCTGCTTTAATACTGCTTAAGTAGGAAAGCAGGGGTATGCATATTTTTGAATTTGATACGATACCAATTTTCATCGGCAAGTACTAAAATCCAATAGACCTGTATTCATTTAATGTTACGGTCTTGACGGATACACACCACTCCAGGCAATAATATATTGCATAGCAAGAAACGGTGGCGTTATATTAACAGGTTGGCTGCCACCTGCGATTGCAACGGTATTTGGGTTCATGGTAACATCTGGTGTTGCCTGTGAATAAACGTTAACACCAGATCCGCTCACAGGATCGCCGGGGCTAGTAGCTGGGAATGCGTTTGTTGGTTGTAAAACTGTGCCGTCGGCAGATACCGCGTTTATTGTGTGGGTATGCACCGGCATTTGTTGTGCAGTTAAAATAACGTTTTGCTGACCACCAATTTGACCTAAAGTGTACGGAGTATTACGGCCCCCACTTATATTAGTAACCTGGGTTGGGAAGGCACTGCGTAAATCGGGTAATTGAAAGTAAGTGACGCCATCCCCGCCATAATTGGTGCTCAGTATGCTAAATAAAGCCTGATACTGGTTAATAGGTAAACGTTGCCCTTCGCAGGTAAACCAGCCATTAGGTGCGAAGCTTCCTGCAAATATTTTAATTTCTCCCATTAAAGGTTCCATAGTCTGAAAGTGATAAGGTTTAGGTTTAATATTTTTGTTAATTATCCTGTAAATATAAATTATTAAATTTGTTCACAATGTTTTTTTGTTCGAAACGTTGGCGCATCCTGCAATTTATTATTACTTATCACTGCCTTATGTTTTATTGAAACAAAAATGTGCTAAATTTTACGATTTTTATAGGGTAAAAATAGCTTTTTTCATTTTTACTGCAGGGTGAAAATACACAATTACTGTTAACTATATATTATTATATATAAAGATAAACGGTTTTTTTATTTAACTAAAGCGAGGTTTGATAGATTGTTTGTAAGTAAATTAACCGTTCAATTGGTTAAAGTGGTTATTCGCTCGTTTTACACTTGCCGGTTACTCATCGGTTAAAATTGATGTATTTGCCGCGGGTACTTTTGGTTAATGAATGACAAACAAATCATTAACTAAAAGTAAAATATCATGAAAAATTTGCGGGAATAGCATCAACATTAGCAAAATTTATTTGCAGGTAGTGGTTTTGCAAAGGAGTTTAATTTAACGGGGTTATATGAGTACCATGGTAAAATTGCAGTTGCAAGTGGCCTGCGCTGGTATGTCCTGGTTACTGGTACATGGATCTCGGGTGATGATCTTTCTAAAAACGGGCAATGGTTAGCACGGATAAAAAAATACTATCAAAACCCTGAATTGATCAAACTGGTAAAAATTAGCAAATTATTCCGCCCTTTTGAGGGAAATACAGGCACAGGCGCTTCGGAGCTTTTTACCAAACAAATAGGAAGCAGTTTCTATCTTGCAGTGTTTAATTATGATAAACAGGCCCAAGTGTTTGATGTATCAGCTCAACGATTAGGCATCGACCTATCTAAAGTAACAGATGTTAAAGAAATACTACAGGATAATGCGGTAGTAATAATAGGTAACCTCCAAATTAAGCTGAATGGGACGGATGCCGTTTGGTATGAATTTACGCTGAGGAAATAAATAATATTTCTTTTAAGATTAATTATACATGTTGTTACAGTTGATTTTACAACTTCAATAGTTGTAAAATATATTATTATGCGATAATGAGCTATTTATATAACTTTATATCGTACTATCAAATATTCCCGGCTGGTTTCCCATAGGCTTGCTATCATATTTATTAGATACTAATGCCCAATATAATGGCTTCCTAACTACTCGCGGCCAATAAAGAACTCATATTTAAAAACCAGGAGAAAGAAAAGCGTGAAGCCGAATTGGTGATTGCCAATAAGGAACTCGAGTTTCAGAAACTAACCACATTTATTACCGATCTGGAATAAAAGGGCAAAAACAAAAACTTGTTTTAATATGCAATGTTAAGTATCTTACGCATGCTTAACATAATGATAATATTGAATTAACCTTGGTGTAACCTACTTTTGCACATATTACCAAATAGATACATGAAAAATAAACTTAAACCACTTGTCAAAGAAGCAAAAAAAATTGCTCAAAAATCTTTACATCAAACCCTTGTTGCCCAGTTAAAAGAAGCAACAGCCAAGTTTGGCGTAGCATCTAAAAAATTAGATAAGAAAATTGAGAAAGAAGCCAAAAAACTGGCTAAGAAATTTGCTAAAGATATCAAAATAGACACCACCACTTTGGTTAAAGCTGAGGAGCCAAAAGCACCAGAAGCTCCTAAAACAGGAAAGCCTGTAGCAGCAGCAAAAGCGAAAACTACACCGGCAGCTAAAAAAGCTGAAACAGTAGTAACAGCATCTTAATTAAATCTTTATAAGCTCGTTCTTAAGGGCCGATATTACCAGTCCTGTTCTTGATTTTACCTCAAATTTCTGGAACAGGGCCTCACGGTAATTGTCAATAGTGTGCGGGCTTAAGTGCATCATATCTGCAATTTGTTTGTAGGTAAGATCCGAACAGCATAGTTCCAAAAACTTTAATTCGTTAGGGTTTAAACCAATCGGCGCGTTTTTTACAGGCTGGTTGTTCTGAATGTTACGCAGTAACTTGCCTGAAACCAATTCGTTTATATAAAAAGATTGAGAAGCTATCCCTTTAATAGCGCTCACCAGGTCGGCAGCCTTTGATTGCTTTAGCATATATCCGCCTGCACCACTTTTAAGCATCCCAATAATGGGTTTATCCTCCTCAAACATGCTTAACGCCAGCACATTTATCCTCGGGTGATTTTCCTTTAACCATTTAGTAGTTTCGTACCCATCCATAACCGGCATGGTAATGTCCATAAGTATAACTTCAGGCAGTACTTCGCCACAAAGCTTTTTGATCATATCGGCACCGTTATCGGCATCAAACAAAACGTTTATCTCGTTAGATTCGGTTAACAAATGCGCCAGCCCCTGGCGAAAAAGGGTATGGTCATCAACTATGGCAATGTTTATTTTCTCGGTTTGCATGGTTATTTATATGGTATGTTTATAGTTACGGTAGTCCCGTTCACCGGGGTGGATACAATAGCGGCATTGCCATTTATCATATTGCTTCGTTTAATAATATTGTGCAGGCCCATACCTGCTTTGCGCGCTAATATCTTTTCCACATCAAATCCCACACCGTTATCGCTGATGATCATTTTATAGTTTTCTACGTCTCCTTGTAAATTAATGTTAATTACCGTTGCTTTAGCGTGTTGGATAATATTATTTATGATCTCCTGAAACAGTCTGAACAATATGGTTTCCTGCGCGCTATCACCATTAAAAGGTATGTTGTTGTGTGTAAAGCTTACCTGGAATTTATCGGAACGCTTTAACCATTCCAACTCAAATTCAATGGCCGCTTTTAAACCGCGGCTTATGATCTCTTCGCCATGCAACAGGCGCGAGAGCGCTTTAACCTCTTTTATGGATCGCATGGTAAGGTCTTCAACCAAGGATATCTTCTCGGCAGTGTTCTTGTTATCGTTGAGGTTTATCGAGCTTAGGGTGATGGTGGTAAGGCTAAGCAGTTGGCCAATATTGTCGTGCAGGTCATAAGCAACCGTTTTAAGGGTTTGCTCCTGTACTTCCATCTGGGTTTTTAAAAGTTCGGTGTCAAAGTTTTTTTGTAGCATAACGGTTTCCTCCTGGTATTTCTTTTTCCTGCGGTTATATGATAATACATACAGGATAAGGAACAAAGGCGCAATTAAAAATATAATTGACGTAAGCCCTATAAGGGAAATGATTTCCTTTGACGATATCTGCATATAAAAGCGTATGACCAGAAAATGTACATGATAATGTTTAATAAATTAAAGATCAGGTACCTGACAGAATATTTGTACGCAATAATCTCGTACATGGCCAGGTATTTTGAAAAGTTATTGCATACCGTGCTGCCAAAGTAGAAGAAAAGCGTGCCGCTAATCCACCAAAATGGGGCCGAATACACCAAGGGTTCAAAATGTTCGTCTTTTAATTTTACATAGTAAAAATACAGACTGGCCAGTACAAACACTACAGACATAACCGACGCTGTCACCGATACAAAATTGCCGAATTTGTTGTACACCAATTCGGCAATATACATTGCAGCGAATAATGCGAACCACACCAACAGCCATATTAATTTATACAGATATGACTTGTATAAGTAAAAAAAGAAATAGCTGGTAAAAACACATTCAAATAGTATGTAAAAATTGTAAATAGCGTAATTGGGGATACGTACAAATTCGCGAACATAGATCCCTATAATTTCAACTACACAGGTTAGGAATAAAAATGGGATAAATAGCTTCCAGGCTACGTCTTTGTCTTTATACAAACAAAGCAACGCAACCAGGAAGCATATAAATTCTGATACAGTACTAACGCTAACAAATATCATTCTAAAGTATTATGGGATAAGCGTAGCGCCTACTGTATTACAAGTTTTTGGTGGAGGGCAGATCTCACCACGGTTCTCAGGCACGCTGCCTACTATAAAACCGGTTGCAGGTTTACTTGGTGTTACTTTTCCGTTAGTGTAATAATCGCGGTGGAAATGCTCGTCAACTTTGTTTACACTGTCTTTTGTAGACACCATTACCAAAGTATTATACCCCCAATAATCTCTTGGTGGTTTACGGCCATTAAACGTAGGTGCGTAAACGGTATCATAACTGGCCAGGTAAAAACGGATACCATCGCCGTCCTCGTCTTTAATTTTTTGGGCAAGGGCTAATATCCTGTCTGCACTAAACCAAATACAACGGGTGTTTGGTTTCTTTTTGGTTTTAGCAAAATTCGATTCGCTATAATTTGAGTCAACAGTTCCTGCATGTTTTTCATAATTTTTAACGTATTGCTTAGCGAGTTCATAGCTCAGGCTATCATTATCAATAACTTGCTTCGCTGTTAATTTAGGTGCTTCGGCCTTTGATTCGTCTTTGGCGTGCTGGTTTTCGCATGCGCTGAATATTACCGCTGTTGCTGATAATAGTAATAAGGTTTTTTTGAATGTCATATAGTTATGATTTAAGGTTTACCGAAAGTGATTATTTATAATATGATATACAAATTAATGCTTTGCCTTTTTTTCACTTAAACAAAGCCATAAAAAAGCTGATTTCACCCTATGGGTAACCTAAATTATAATTGACATTTGCTATTGGCATTATCGCTTTTAGGAATAATTTAAGCCGATGTCATTCACAAAACATCTATTGCTGTAAAATTTAGCAGTATTTGGGATAGGATAAGTGTAAACGCATTTTGATTACTGATCACACAAATGGCGGATACCGAAAAGCCTGTAACAGAGTAGGTATAAAAACAACCTAAACCAATATCACAATGGAACCTATTAAGAGTATCCCGGCAGCAGAAGAGCAACACATGCTTTTGCTTTTTTTGCCTCTGAAAAAGAAAACAAACGAAACAGTAGCCAAAGCCGTTGCAACCCTTAACGCCGAAGCTAAAGCCGGCAATGATCTGCGCGCGGCTACTGGTGTGCATTATTTTATGATCTATCACCTGGCAGATGGCCAAAAACCACTACCTGCATTGCCGGTTACCAGTTTTCAAACAATGCCTGGTAAAGACATGCTTGTTGTGCTATCTATTTACGACGCCGATTTTGCACCCTACATCGCCTCTTTTGTAACCAACCCCGTTATTGCCTTTGGTTTAAACGCTATTGTAAATGCAATGGACGAAACTGGTATAATGGATCCGGAAGACCCAAGGTCTGCAGCGTATATTAAAGATAACGGTGGTGTCGCCGCAAACCCCGATGCTTTTAACTGCCTGCTTATGCGTTATAACTTTGGCGACCCAACTGTCCCTGCAGCGGCAAAAATACCCGCCAACAGCAATTATAAATATGTGCTTAGTGCAACTTTCCCTGGCCTTACTGTAGGTAAAATATTGCAAAACTACCCCAATGCTGAGGCATTATGGCCATCTACCGCAGTTGATATTCAATATGAACCATCAACACCGCCACCTACTTGCTAATTAATCATTCTGATCCCCGCGAAAGCGGGGATATTTCATTTATATAAACAAAATAACGATGAGTGCTTATCTGAATGATGTAGCCGATAAAGAAGCGCCGCCATTGCAGTTGGATGATATACAAGGGCTGATATTGCGCGGATATAATTTTGAATATATACGGTACCTTGTTTTTACAATTGATAATATTGATGGCGCACGCGAATTTATTGGGAAACTACTGCCCGATAGTGGCTCGCCATTGAACATCACATCAGCCAAACCCTGGCCCAAGGGCCAAAAACCACCATACTGCCTTAATATAGGTGTAACAAGTTTTGGGTTGAAGTTGTTAACAAGTGACGCTGATTACGAAAAAGTCAGGAATCGTAGCTTCCCGCTTTTTAGCTTGTATGATGGCGGCGCTGCAAATGTAAGCAATGCACTTGGAGTAGGTGATATATGTGATAGCGCGCCTGAAAACTGGTGGAAGCGGTCGGGCGGATGGACACTACCTGCAGACCCAAAAACGGACGGTTCTGATCTGCATATACAAATTACCATTTATACCAAAAGCGACGAGGAGCGTAATGGGTACTACGATACATTAATGGGCATAATACCCTTAAAAGATAATGTACCGGCGTTAGTATTAGCGTTCTCAAAAGATTCCAACCCTTTATTAACTGGTTTAAATTATATCCATTTTGGATACAAGGATAGCTTTTCGCAACCGAGGCTGAGTAAAGTGCCGTGGAATACCGAAAAACAACGCTTGCTTATGGGAGTAAGCACTGTTGATGACAGGCCTATTGTGCCTCCGTATGAGTTTGTTATTCAAAAAAAATACACCAATGATAAGAATGCTTTGGTGCCTGCTTATTTGGCGCATCCTTTAATTTTAAACGGGAGTTTTGCTGCTTTTCGTTTGCTTTATCAGGATGTAAAAGCATTTAATACATTTATCAATAAAACTCCGGGTGTTAAGCCCGAACTGGTTGCAGCTAAAATGTGCGGGCGATGGTTTGACGGCACCCCATTGGTGGTATCGCCGGAAGGGCCTGATCCCAAACTCAAAAATTTCGATTATACCAACTTTAATTATATAACGGCAACAGCCAACCAGCAGGGAGATAAGAAAGATGATACGTTAGGGCAGCTTTGCCCATATGCAGCGCATATCCGCCGTACCAATCCAAGGGATGATAATATGGTTACAGGTAATCAGGATAACCCGGACGGCACACCAAGTTATGCTTCGAACCGAAGGATAATGCGCAGGGCGGGAGCTTACGGCATCGATTATGAAGAAGGCGAATCTCCTGATATCCAACGTGGGCTGGTGGGCTTGTTCATCTGTTCTAACCTGGCCTCACAATTTCAGTTTATTATGCAAACCTGGATCATCCATAACAGTTTTCGCCAGCCGGATGCCAGTCCAAACAGCAGTGGGTTCGACCCATTGTTTGGGCCGAAAGATAAAACTATAAAAGCTTATAAAGAATTTGATTACCTGGATGCTAACTCGCAATACAAAAAGGTAGAGGGCCTGGAACTTTTTATCCGTACCGATGGCAGCCTTTATTTGTTCTTACCGGGTATAGCCGCATTAAAAAAACTTTCGCAAGGAAAAATAGATTAACTTGAACCCATAAACTTAAATTAAAACCTTATCATGAAAACAACGCTCTTGTTTACTGATGATAACCGGTTAGCAAACCGGCCGGTATCATACAAGGACATCGACGAAAAAGCCCTGCACGCAATGGTGCAGTCGGCTGTAAACGTCGAACTATTCACCATTCCGCTGTACATGACCTCGCTTTACTCGCTACAGGGTATGCACGAGATCAATAGCAAAGGCAGCAATTTTTACGAAGGCCGCAAATGGCCGGGCATGGCTGCGTCAGCAAAACCACAAAGCGAGAATGAGCAGGCATTTAACGCCGTGTTTAGTGTGTTTGTGGCTGAAATGCTCCATCTGCAAATTATCTCTAACCTGGCAAAAGTAGTGGGCTACGACCCTAAGTTTACATGCGAACCTTTACAGGACGAGAAAACCTACGCCTGGAAATGCTACTCGCCCGATTCATCTGTACTGCCCGGCATTCTTGATTTTAAGGATACTGTTAAAAGTACCCACATTAAAGTGAAATTGGGCCCGATGGATAAAGACCAGTGTAACCTGTTCCTTGCCATTGAGCAAACAGAGAAAGCCGCTTTAGCTGACATCCGCGAAGACAAAAAACATAAATACGAAGAGAAAGCGCCATACAATAATTGGAAAGAGGGCCAGCCATTACCCATGTTTGGTTCGATAGGTAACATGTACCTGCAATTATGGAACTACCTTTCTATAGAATACGTTGATGGCATTACGCTTTGGGAGATAGTTTACAAAAAAGGCCTTGCAAAATCGCAGGCGGTATCAACTAAGGGAGGCGATAACAGGAAGCTGGAGTACGCCATTCAAAAAGAAGTATTTAACCCGGGCCGGCTTGACGCAACGCAAACAAGCCAGGACGAATACCCATACATGCCAACCAGTATCAATACCGGCGATCTTGAAAAAGCGCTGTATGATGTGCTGAACATGATAAACGGCATTACCGACCAGGGCGAAGGCGGCGGCGTTATCGACGAGATTTTACAGCGCGTTAGCAAAAGCCGCAATTTAAAAGCGCCTTTAACGCTAACGGTTGTACAGGATATGTTTCAGCCTAAGTGCCCTGTATTACGTGCCAAATATCCGTCGTTCAATGCTACCGGTGTGGAAGTGGACTCGGCCAAGGCAGAAGCACGCGGCCATTTCGGCAAAATGGATCACTATGAAACATTTGCCTTCGTTTTAGAACTAGTTAGAAGCGGTAAGATTGAAACCTGGGACCAATGGCATGCAAAAGGCAACAAGTGGACACCGGAAATGCTGCAAACCAAGGCATATAACCCTGCACTTTACCCGCAATTGCCATTATCTGGCGATGTTGCCGGCGCGCTTAACCGTTTAAAGCTGAACGATGTCGACGGTAAAAACTTCGATCTGTTTAGCCGTGCCTCAACCGGTGCCATCGCGGGTGTAACCAGGGTATTGAATGATTATTTCCAAAACCCTAAAACCGCGTTCCCTTACCCATCAATGGGTGGCTCGGGCGATAGGTTATCTATCTGTTGGGCGGTATTCGGCAAAGTTCCTGATATCTCATTGGGCGTAACCTCTAAGGATTACCCGCCATTAAACCGCAACGAACATTTATACCACGCCTGCCAAGGCTTAAACCTCGATGAGGATATTGTAAAAGACCCGGCAAGTTGCGCGCCTGTGCAATTGTTTCACGCCTGTAAAGGCTCTAACGAGTGCAAGGGCGAAGGCGGTTGTGGCTTTGTACAATCGACAGGTGGCGGCGGCGTTTGTGGTCAACCTACGAATAATGCCTTCCTGAAAGCTAAGGGCTCAAAGGTATCGCCGTACAGCCCGCCATCAGATAACGCATGTGGTAGTTTAGGCGGATGCGCGGTGCCTATGTCGGCCTCGCAGATGTACCCATCTTTATCAGCACCAAACGAATATCAGATGCAGTTGAATAATTTTGGCCCTAAGCCTAAATACCAACCAACCCCGTTTGCAATTGTTGATTACGCCCAAGGCGACCTGGTTTATGATGTAGCCTGGAACGCTTATGCTGCGGTATTGAAAAAACGTGGCGTACCTATTCCCGAAAAGCCAAAACCAAGCGACCTGCGTTTGGCTTTCCCGCCATCTACCTAAAAATAATTGCCAACGTAAAGCCTCACCTAATCCTCTCCAAAGGAGAGGGCTTTGATTAGAAATTTATAAAACCCTTCTCCAAAGGAGAAGGGTTGGGATGAGGCTCTAAAAAAATCAATTGCCATGAGTATTAAAACTATACCACGCCTGGGCCTGCCAAATTTGGGCCTTGGCGTGGGTTTACGAAACAAGCATTTCAATTACCTGCTTAATAACCCGGCGGGGGTAGATTGGTTCGAGATCATCAGCGAGAATTTTATGGATGATTTTGGCTTTGCCAGCCATGTGTTAATGCATGTGCGCAAGCAGGTGCCGGTGGTAATGCACGGTGTTTCGCTGTCTGTCGGCAGTACCGACCCGCTTAATTATACATACCTGCAAAAGCTGAAAGAGTTGGCCGAAAAGATAGAACCCGAATGGATCTCTGACCACCTGTGCTGGACAGGCGTTGCCTACACCAATACGCACGACCTGTTACCCATGCCCATGACCGAAGAAAGCCTTGATCATGTGGCCGAACGGGTTTTAAAAATCCAGGATTATCTGAAGCGACCGCTGATATTAGAAAACCCATCAACCTATCTTCAGTTTAAGGCATCAACGATGCCCGAGTGGGAGTTCCTGTCAGCTTTGGCTAAAGAAACAGGTTGCGGTTTATTACTTGATGTGAACAACGTTTTTGTATCAGCCCATAATCACGGTTTTGACGCTGCCAAGTACATCGATAGCCTGCCGCACGAACATATTGTACAGATGCATCTGGCAGGGCCTACAGATTGTGGAGACCTTTTGGTTGACACCCATGATCAACCCGTACCATCAAAAGTTTGGGAACTATTCCACCAAGCATATAACTTAACCGGGGGCGTAAGCACCCTATTAGAATGGGATGCAAAGATCCCCGATTATCCCGAATTGCTGGAGGAGCTTTTTAAGGCCAATGAAGTTTTAAAGGGGAACATCCCGCAGGAAGGGGTTTATCGCTCACCACATTTGCCGGTATCAAACCCGGTAGATTTTCAGTTGCAGGCATCAAATGGTTAAACAGGATACCGCATTGCTGCAAAACTGGCTGCGCACCGTAGTGATGGCGCCTGGCTTTCTTAACCAAAAGATAGGTTTTGCTAACCAGACTTATCAGTTGAGCGAACATGATGTAGTAACTGATAACGATATAGCTTCGGTACATGCGCGTTTAAATGTATACAGCTCGGGCTATATGATGAGGTTGCTGGATTGCATGTATGCCGATTATTCCATCAGCAGGAAGTTTATGGGCGAGGAACTGTTCGATAGTTTCGCAAAGGCTTACCTGATGTATCACCCGTCAACATCTTATACTTTGTATGATTTGGGCGAGAAGTTTCCCGACTTTTTAGACAAAACTAAACCACAATTACCCGAGGGAGAAGATAGCAGCGCTTACGACATACCCGCAACATTAGCCAGAGTAGAACGTGCCCGACAGGTTGCCATGCGTGCAAGAGGAACCGAGGATGATATATTGGATATTAATGTGGATGATGTTTATCAAATGTTCTCCGCCACACTTAACATTCGCATCCCCGAATGCCTTCAATTGCTGGAACTGGACCTGCCCATGAAGGGATTTTTTGAAGCCGTACTGCGTGATGAGGAATATGAACTGCCATTGCCACAAAAAACCTTTATGGCCATAAGCAGGAAAAACTACAGAATAGTACTTGACGAAATTTCCGAAATGCAATACCTGTTGTTGCAGGAGTGTAGAAACCATGCTAATTTATACGATGCGATATCTGCCTTAAGTATCAACCAAAATATCCCACCTGCCGATCTTTTAGCCGATGCCTACCTGTGGCTACCGTACTTTCGGAAATGCGGGTTTGTGGCGGTTGTTTAGATATCTGTTTCCATCAGAACGTCTTCCCGGTGCTTTTCGGGTGTTTGCGAACGGAACATCATGTAAATGATGGCAAAAACAGTAACCACTGCCGTAGCATATAAGATATAAGGAACCATGCCGATTACATCCTGGTAAAACCAGCCCGAGATCAAAGCGCCTAAACCGATCCCTGCTTCCAGCGAAATATACATGGTTGCCATAGCCTTGCCGCGGTGCTGCGGATTGCTCATATCAACCGTCCATGCGTTTAGGGCGGGGGACAGGATGCCGGTAGCCACGCCATAAATTACACCGCCCGCCAATAGGCCAAAAGCCGTTTTTTGGTAACCAATAACCATGAGGGCAATTACTAATAAAACCAACCCCGTTTTAATAACAGAAACCCGGCCGTATTTATCAGATAACCTCCCGGCCCCAAAACGGATTAGCAGTGATGCAATGGTAAACACCATAAAGAATAAACCTTTATTCATAATACCCAGGTGGCCGCTCCAATCGGGTATAACGGTTAGTATAGCGCCATAAGCCACATAGGATAGCAACGTTACGATCGCTGCAGGTAAAACCTCTACAGCTATGATATCCTTACGAGAGATCTTTAATATAGACAGGCTAAACTTCTGTTTAATCTTGAGCGTTTCCTTCATATTCATCAGAATGATAATGGACATCAGCGCTAAAAATGAAGAAGTATAGAATAATGTGTTCAGTGAAAAATATAACCGTATGGTACTGCCAATAAATGGCCCTATGGCAAGCCCTGTACTAAAGCAAATGCCATGCAGGCCTAATGCCTCGCCCCAACGTTCGCGCGGGATGATATCAGCAACGTAGGCTGCTGTTGCGGTCGGTTTAAAGCCTGTTGAAAAACCGTGCAGTAATCTTAGAAATAGAAAGCCGGAAACGGTGCTTAATACCGGGTAAAGAAAGCCGCACACAAAACAAACTATGGAGCCAACCGCCATTACGGGCACACGGCCAACAGTATCAGTAAGTCTACCGCTAAATGGGCGGGAGATGCCAGCGGTTAACGTAAATAGTGCGATGATCAACCCTTTATGCTCACCACCGCCAAGGCTGGTTAGGTAGGAGGGTAACTCGGGGATCAGCATATTAAAGCTTGCAGAAAACAACAGCGAACTTAAACAAACCAGCGCGAAGTGTAAATTATAGATAGAAGGTGCGGGTTTGGTCATGTATAGAAATGGTAGAATATTTGGCAAGTGTACCAAATTGCATTAAAAAATTTTTGCCGATTTTTGAACATCGGTAATGTGGATTATAAGATAAACGAAGTAATCGCGGAATGTGTTACCGCCGTCAACAAAAAAAGGCTTCCAAAATAAGCCCTTTCCTGTTTTATAAAGTATTAAGCTTATTTCTGCATCACCATAACGCCATTCATAATAATGGTGCTGCCGCCATCAGCCACAATGTTATAAACTTTTTGGATGCCGCCGGCCTGCTCAGTTTTTAATAGGACGGTAAAGTTTTCGTACTTGCCGGTTTGCTCGTTAAGGCAAAGTACATCCTGCCCTAAAGTTATCTCGCCGATTTTTTGGTTACCCTGTTTGGTAAGCATGGGGTGGTTTGGTGTGGCCCGCAATACTTTGCTGTTTAGCGTGATATTATTACCATTAGTTTGTGCCGATACCAACACCAACTTGGTTAACGCATAATTCTTGGCATCATGGGTGGTCAATTCTTTAACTTTTACTGCTGATGCAATTTTGGTGTCAGGGTCTACGGTGATTACCTCATCACCACTCTTAACATCTTTTAAAAGCTTTTTAGCGCTGTTTCCCATCGTTACCATTTCATTACCCGGGAAACAGATATCGTTACCGTAAGTAGCCGATTCTTCCTTCATATCCTTGCCGCCGTTAAGCAGTTTGTATTGCTGAAAGCTTAGTTCTTTCGACAAAATGTAAGATAGTTTCAGTATGAAATTAGTCTCCACTTTATTGATATTGTCAATATCCTGGAAGTACTGTTCCCAAACTTTGGCATCCGCGGTAAAATCCGGGACTAACGCTTTGTAAAGTTTCCCCTTTTCGTTGGTGTAGAAAACCATGGTACCAATTTCCTGTATGCCCTCTTTGGCTACCAATTTATACAGGTCGATTCGTTTTTTCAAACCATCGCTGCCGGTGATGAAGTATGGTTTGCGGCCTTTGTAACGGTCCAGCACGTAGGTGTTTTCAAACTTTACGTAGGTGTCCTTATCCAGGTCGGCAATGGTGAATGTTTGCGCCTTGGTGTATTCGGCCATGGTGAGCGGCCTTGGTGTTACGGTTTGTGCCTTGCATATATAAATTGAGCCTGCAAGAAGTAATGTTAATGTTAGTTTATGCATATTTTTAATAGAATCAGGATATTAAGAATAAGGAATCAAGATGAAAAAACAGGTCAACAATAGAGCAGCCTTGTTTCCCACATCCTGATATCTTGCCTCTCTTCAAATTAAGATATTTCTTTAAAGGCTGCTGCAAAGGCTTCCATTTCGTCCATACGGCCAATGGAGATGCGGCACCAGTCCTGGCCGTTCAGTTTCCAGTCGCGGATGCCTACGCCGCGTTTAAACATTTCTGTGCTGAATTTTTTGCCATCCATTTTTATCGGGAACATCACAAAGTTGGCCGATGACGGGATATAGGTATAACCCTCCTCCTTCAAAACCGAATATAAATACTCTTTAGATTCGTTTGTCTTTTTTAGGGTTTCGGCTAAAAAGTCCTTTTCCTGGTAAGCAGCAATAGCGGCAGCTAGCGTGGTACTGCTGATGTTAAATCCATCGCTCGAGTATTGTTTCAGCATTTTAATAGTTTCCGGCTGCGCGATAGCATAGCCTAAACGCAGGCCTGCAAAACCGTAAAGCTTAGAGAAGGTACGCGCGATGATGATGTTGTTACCTGCTTTTAGCTGGCTGATCATGGTAGTGCCTTGTGGATCGGGCAGATAATCTATATAAGCCTCATCAATAAATACCATTGTTTTTTTGGATACACGTTCGCAAAAGGCCTTAAGCTTGGCGGTATCTACCACAGTGGCGGTTGGATTGTTTGGGTTACAGATATAAACCATGCCGGTGTTGGCGTCAACTTTGGCTTCCATGGCATCAAGATCTAACTTGTAATCTGAAGTTAAAGGCACTTTCACCCATTTGCCGTCAAATTCTTCAGCGTAGGTTGGCAAGTCATCGTATGATGGGTCGCCGGTGATAACACTTTTGCCGCCTTTGGTAAAACAGATCGCCGCAGCATGCAGCAATGGGGTAGACCCGGAATCCATCAGTATGTTTTTCATACCCACTCCTTCGTGCTTAGCAATTTTGCCCGAAAGTTGTGAACCCAACATAAACGGGTACTGGTAACTTTTGTCCAACGCATCTGCAATTGCTTTTTTAGCCGCGGGGGATGGGCCGAAAGGGTTCTCATTAGCCAGCAGCCTTGCTTTCAAATCAAACGGTGCGGCGGCTGCTACTTCGCGGTCGGTAAGAGCGCGCGGCGACTTTAGCATACGTTTAGGCATAGCTGACAGCTTACTGATGGTGCCCGAACAAAAAGCCAGTCCCCCGGCTATAAAAGCGCTGGATCTGATCCAGTTTCTGCGGTTAATTGAGTTTGCCATTGTGAAGGTATTTTAGTTTTATTGTTGTGCCTTGTACTGTACCTGTTGCCCGCTTACCCTTGCGTGCAAGGCCGCCACCGTGCTTCGTGCCGATTCAAAAGCGCCGGCCATCCACGCGTTTAAGTAGGTAAGGTGTTCGCCTGCAAAGTATATTTGCTTATCGGGTTTTAGCAGCGCCGGGTATTGGTTTTTACGGGTGTCGGTATTGTAAACCGCCCATCCACCGAGGCTATACTTGGTTTTGTGCCAGCTTACCGAGAACGAGCTTTCAAACTCCTTATCGTATTGCGGGTGGATCAACCTGCCTTTATCCAGCGCAAACTTCTCACGATCCGCAAAGTTTAAAGCACCAATTTTTTGTGCTTTCTCATTAAAGTTGTAGTAACCTATCAAGATGCCTTTTTTGCCCAGGTAATCGTAAGATGGGTAAAACACCTGCGTCAGATCGTTATTGGTATGGGTGATGCCGCCGTAAATATGTTCGTCCTCTTCCCAAAAGCGGCGTTTAAACTGCAGGCCAATTTTCCCTGTCGGGATGTAACCGATATAATCTATCGCACGGCTTACATCGCCAGAGAAATTATGGTTGATGTTGCTGAGTACAGGCAGTGGTAGGGTGCAGATACACAAGTCGGCGGTTATTTCATGTTTACCCGTAGCATCGGTATATAAAATCTTTACACCTTCGGGCAGGTTGGTAATATCGGTAACCTCAGCACCCATCTTTAAAAACGGCGCTACTTTCTTCTCCAGTGCTGATGCTATCTTATCCATCCCGCCAACTGCCTGGAACATCGTCATCTGTAATTCGTAAGTATATTCAGCCACATTATAAAAATCGGGGTCCATCAGGCCGGAGTGGATCAGGTCGGCCAGTTTATGCGGGTCACCAATTTTACCGGGTTTATCGCCCGCGCCGCACATCTCAGTATAGCCACGTCGGGCTGATGCTTTGTATAGCTTATCTACATCCAATCCGCCTTCGGCTTTCAGGTACTCTATAACTTTTTCGGCATCTTCTTTGGTTAAAGCGCTGTCTAATCCACCATGATCAATGCTTTTTGCAAGCATCTCGCTCATGTATCCGCGGATGTCATTATGCACTTCACGTACTTTTATCTTTTTGTTTGATAGCGGGCCCTTGCCTTCGGCGAAATAGTATGCGCCTTCGTTTACATTATTATAAACCTGGATAGGTACACCCAATTCCTTGCAGTAATGTAGCGTAAGTTCGTGGTTATGCGGTATGCGCGATGGTCCGGCATTAAAATACTGGCCATCGTCGAAACGCGCTGTGGCTGTTGGTTTGTCAATCTCTGTTTGGGTACTGCCGTTACGGATGCTCCAGCAACGGCCGCCGGTGCGTTGGCGTGCTTCTAATATGGTGCAGCGGTAACCAAGTTTGGTAAGTTCGTAGGCGCTGGTCATGCCGGCCAGGCCCGCGCCTAATATGATAATGTGTTTGCCGTTGCCGTTCCCTTCTAAGTTAAATGCGTGTGCAGGGGCGGGGCGCAACAAGCCTAAAGCCATCATGGCGGGGTAGGTGCCGCCTGCCAGCATAGCGCCTTTGCCTAAAAAATTTCGTCGGCTAATAGTTTTCAAAAGAAATTGTTGTAAAGTGCTTGGTGAGCTAAAGATAATTTATTTTCAGTTTAATAATGCATGGCGATAAATATTTTAATTATGATAATATCTACTAATTTAATATGCATTATTATCAAAAAAAGTAGATTTAGTTAAATAGCTTTACAATTATCGCCAGCAAAAAAACCTCTCTTAATACTTTGATAGCATTATGTAAAGTGTTGTAAATAGTCCGTTCGGTTAGGCCGGTACGCTCACTAATCTCGCAGAAACTTACCTGGTCAAAATATCTTAACTGCACAATCTCTATTTGGCGGGGCGTAAGTTGGTTTAGGGCTTTTTGAAGGCGTTTTTTGGTGATTTCGTCCTGTTGGCTGGCTATCAGGATGTTTTCGTAGGGCTGCTCGGCTATGGCTGATTCTATGTCGGCTTCTTCCAGGGTAGAGGTGAAGGTATCGCGGCTGTATTGCTGATAGGTTTTATATAGGATACGCTTATATATGGTAAGCACATACTGCTGAACGTTTTGTACGGCAGATAATTTCTCCTGTATCCGCCAAAGCTCGATGAACAGATTGTTTATGCTCTCTTTAACCAGTTCGGGGTTTTTGTACATGCAAACGCCAAAGCGGTAAAGGTCGTCATAAAAAATATCAAAACAGGCATACAAGCCTTGCTGATCGCCTTGCACAAGCAACCCCCAGTTCTTTTTTACCCGTTCTGTTTTAATGTTCATCTACCTGATCCCTAAAGTGGTTTAACATCCCATTGTTAATTCGATGAAGGTATATAAAATCTTTATAAATAATTTTAAAAAGTATTGGTAAAAAAGAATAATCTATTGCACTTGTGTACAAATACCAACTTAATGGACTACATGAATTTCAATATCGAGGATTTTTTAACGGATGAAAGCTTTATTAACTATTGTTACGAACTTAACGAAGCTGATAAAACACACTGGGAAAATATCATTTCAACACAACCACTTCTAAAAAAGAAAATTGTCGATGCCCGCGAACTTTGCCTGTTGCTGAGCATCAAAATAAGTAAAGAAGAAAAACAGGATTCCCTTACCAAATTAAAGGCATCAATAGCAGCCGAGCAGCTTAAAACAAAAACCATACAGATAACCAACATCCGCCGTTTATGGATGCCACGCATAGCTATTGCCGCCACGTTATTGGTGTTGGCAATTGGTTATGGTTTGTATCGGTACAATGCACCCATTTCAGGCGCGGTGTTGTACAGCCAGGTAACCAATAATAATTATCATACGGTAGCCCAAACAAACTTCAGCAACCGCAAAGTGGTGGTTTTGCCCGATGGTTCAACCGTAACGCTTAACGGATCGAGCTCGCTAAAAATAGCTAACGATTATAACAAGGAAAACCGCCATGTGCTTTTAACCGGCGAGGCATTTTTTGAAGTTACTAAAGACAAAACACGCCCTTTTGTGGTGTTAACCAACAAAACAGCCACCACAGCTTTAGGTACATCATTTAAGGTAAGCAGCTACGGTGATGCCAGAACCGCGAGTGTAATGCTATCGACAGGTAAAGTTAAGGTTGAGGCAACCCAAACCCAATCAAAAATTGCCGATCAGATCCTGATACCAGGACAGCAGGTTGTTTTGGCGGAAGGGAATAACAGCTTCACCAAATCAGACTTTGCCCAAGTTGAGATCCAAAACTGGAAAAACAGCAGGCTTGTATTTACCAATGCCGATTTTAAAGATATAGCTGCAAAAATTGCTAATACCTATGGTGTAGTTATTAAAGCAGATGAGAAAGAAGCCGGGAAAATAATGTTCACCGGTCAGTTCAATAATAAAAACCTAACCCATGTGCTTGATGCCATTGGCTTTGTAAACAAATTCACTTATAACCACGATGGCAGCACTGTAAAACTTGTATTCTAAAAAGTAAACTATAATTAAAATAAACGCAACCTAAATTTTTAAACTATGCTAAAAAAACTACCCGCTAAACGTTTTTTTTCGAAAATGTTACTGAGGATGCTCGGGGCAGTGTTCCTGGTTATTTGTACCAGTGCTTACGCCCAGTCGGCACCCAAAGCAGAGCTTTACTCTTTTAACTGGCAAGACCAGCCTGTTGACAAAGTGTTTAAGCAAATTGAGGATGCCACTAAAGTTCATTTCTCATACAACCCTGCCGATGTTGACTTTAAACACAGGATCAGCCTTAAGGTAACCAACAAGCAGTTGAACGATGTTATCGAAGCTTTAGCAAGCAGGATAAACGTGAGGTATAAAATTGCCGGCGAAACGGTAATGATACAGGCGTTTAAAAGCAATGCCAATGCAGTAGCGTTTACCCTTAAAGGTAAAGTGTTGGATTCTGACAAGCTGCCTTTGCCGGGGGTAACGGTAGTGAACACCAGGAACAATAAATCGGCTGTTACCAATAAC
Organism: Mucilaginibacter sp. 5C4; assembly: GCF_034345625.1. NCBI lineage: Bacteria > Pseudomonadati > Bacteroidota > Sphingobacteriia > Sphingobacteriales > Sphingobacteriaceae > Mucilaginibacter > Mucilaginibacter sp. 5C4. Next base: position 2,245,796 of record NZ_CP133775.1, read on the forward strand.
CAGGGCGAATTTGCTGTAGAAGCTAACGACGGCGATGTAATAACCTTTAAAATGCTTGGTTTTGAGACATCATCTGTTATAGCCAGCAAAAACGTAAAGTTTGTAACCATTAACCTAAGCCTTAGCAGCACCGAATTGAAAACGGTAGTAGTAACTGCCCTTGGTATCAAACGCGAACAACGCGCTTTGGGTTATGCCTTTGCCGAGGTAGACGGTAACGACCTGAAAAAAGCCCGCGAAACCAACGTGATGAACTCGCTTGCGGGTAAAGTTGCCGGTTTGGTTATCAACAGCACAGCAGGTGGCCCTGCAGGTTCATCAAGGGTTATTATTCGTGGTAACACAACTATTACGGGCAATAACCAGCCATTATATGTGGTAGATGGTGTGCCGATAGATAACTCTAACTACGGCCAGGTGGGCGGTGGCAAATATTCGGGTGGCCAGGATTTTGGCGATGCCATATCTGCCATTAATCCAGATGATGTAGATAAGATAAGCGTGCTGAAAGGCCCTTCTGCTTCGGCACTTTACGGTAGCCGCGCAGGTAACGGTGTTATTTTAATAACTACTAAACGTGGAGGTACTCGTAAAGAATTGGGTATCGAATTTAACAGTACCTCTTCTTTTGAAAAACAACTAACCACTTTAGATGGAAACCAGTTCATTTACGGGCAGGGCAGTTCAGAGCAATTGGTGATAGATGCCGCACAGGCAAAAAACACCCTGTTCAATAACTTTGGCCCACGTTTAGATCCAAACTTACAGGTAATTGGGTTTGACGGTGTATACCGCCCTTATGCTTTGGTGAAGGATAATATCCAGGATTTCTTTCGTACTGGTTCAACTTTTACCAATACTATCGCGTTATCAAACTCAAGCGATAAAGGAAACTTCCGCTTGTCCATCTCAGATCTTCGTAACAACGATATTGTACCTGGCAGCAACATGCGCCGTAACACATTCAACTTTACAGGTAGCTCAAAATTCGGCAAAAACCTTACGGTAGAAGCCAGGGTAATGTACATGAACGAGAATGTTAAGAACCGCCCGTCATTGGCTGATGATCCGGGTAACATTGGTAACAACTTTATTGGCCTGGCTAATAACGTTGATCAGGCTTACTTTAAAACAGGCTATAAAGATGTGGAAGGTAATTACGTAGAGTGGGGCGGAGGCCAATACAGGCTGGACCCATACTGGGTAATTAACGAGATGAGTAACCACACCAAAAAGAACCGCATGATAGGCGGTTTGCAGGCCAACTACGTTTTTACCAGTTGGTTGAATTTGCAGGGCCGCGCCTCTACAGATTTCACCTATTTCGACTACGAGAAATTCAGCCCACGTTCAACCCCCGGCTCGTTAACCGGCAGGTTAGAAACTACCAACCAAAAGGTACAAACTACCGAGGCTGATATGTTACTAACCGCTCAGAAACAAGTGACCAGATCTTTAAACTTATCTGCAAGGTTAGGTACAAGTTTGTCGCGTAGTGCGGCACCGGGCTACACAGGTAACTATATAAATATGGTGGCAACAGATGCAATAAGTTCTAATAGCTTCTCTGATAAAACCATCATCCAGCTCTCGCCAAGAGCAATGGAAACCAGGTCTGTATATGGGTTATTCACAGCCGGATACAGAGGTTATTTATACTTGGATGCAACCGTTCGCCGGGATGCGGTATCAACACTGCCGGCCGGTAAAAATGCTTACACCTATCCGTCAGCATCAGCAAGTTTTGTATTTACCGATGCATTCAATATCCCTAAATCGGTACTTTCATTTGGTAAGATCCGGGTATCGGGTGCCGAGGTTGCAAGCAGCACTGACCCATACATGCTGAATTTAGTTTATGCCCTTAACCCTCAAAACTTTAACGGGCAGGCTATAGGTGGTATCGGCACAACCATTAAACCGCCGGGTAACGACCTTAAACCGACCCGTACACGTTCTTTTGAAGTGGGTACCGACCTGAAGTTTTTTAACGACAGGATTGGTTTGGATGTTACTTATTACACCTCAAAATCAAGGGACCAGATTAATATCGTTAATATCCCGTTAAGCTCGGGCTTTACGCAAAGCTTGGTAAATGCAGGTGTTATTGCTAATAAGGGAATTGAGGTTACCTTATTAGCAAGGCCGGTTGTGACCAAAGATTTTAGCTGGGACCTGAACGTGAATTTTGCGCGCAACATCAATAATGTAGAATCTCTTGCCGAGGGTATCCCATACCTTACGCTTTCTGACGCACGCTGGTTAGGTACATCTGTTGTTGCAAGGCCAAATACCCCATATGGGGCTATATTAGGTTACGGCGGCCAAAAAGACGATCAGGGCAACGCCATACTCGATCCGGTTACCCTTGCGCCAATGCAAACGGTTGACCGAGAGGTGCTTGGTAAAGGTACCTGGAGCTGGACGGGCGGTTTAAGCAGTCAGTTCTCCTATAAAAATTTTGGTTTAAGCTTCGTAGTGGATATTAAACATGGTGCAAGCCTGTTCTCGATGACTAACTTATTCAACGTTATACGCGGCGCAAGTTTGGTAACCTTACCGGGCAGGGCCGAGTGGATAGCATCGGAAGAAGCACGCCAAACCGCTGGTATGAGCATTGAGCAATGGACCGCAGCCGGTAATGTTAGGGGCTACGTACCACAAGGTGTGGTACAAACCGGCGTTGATGGCGCAGGCAAACCTATCTACGCTAAAAATACCAAGGCTGTTGATCCATCAATATACTGGGCTAATTACTACAGCGATGGTAATGGTGTAGCTACGCCGTTTATTTACGATGCAAGCTATATCAAAATGCGAGAGATCACGGTAAGCTATAACATCCCAAGTGCAGTTTCATCAAAATGGGGAATCAAAAATATGTCGGTAGCGCTGGTTAGCCGTAACCCGTTCATCATACATAAAAATGTACCCAATGTTGACCCGGACTCCAACTACAACAATGGTAACGGCCAGGGCCTTGAGTATGGCTCATTACCATCAAGAAAAAGCTGGGGCTTTAACTTAAACGTGAAATTCTAATAAGAGATATAGACTATTGACAATCATATAGATATGAAAAGATATATAAACAAAATAGCCATTGTGCTTTTAGCGGTTATCATGCTATCGGTATCCTGTAAAAAGTTCGAAGATTTTGGCAGCTTAAATACCGACCCAACCAAGTCGAGCAATCTTGACCCGGTTAACCAGTTGGTTTTAACGCAACTGCGTTTCTCTGGCGATTTAACCATTAACGAACGTAGCAGCATCATTATGACCATGCCATTGGTGCAGCAAATTGGCGGTGCTTATTACACCCGCTACGGTTTCGAATATGTAAAGAACAGGCAATACATGTCCGAGCTTTGGGAACTTGGCTATCCTAACGATGTGTTGAACATTGTTGATGCTGCCGGGCGTTCTGCAAAAGACCCGCTTAAAAGCAACCTGAACGCCATGTGCCGTATTATGAAGGTGTACATTTTTGCCCGTATGACAGACCTTTATGGCGACATCCCTTACAAACAGGCCGGCAAGGCCTATATTTCTGGCATTATTCGCCCCGAGTTTGATGCACAGCAGGATATTTACAACGACTTCTTTAAAGAACTGAAAGAAGCATCGGCACAATTGGATGCATCAAAAGATAACGTAGCCGCAGATATTTATTATCAGGGCAACATAGCTGCCTGGAAAAAATTCGCAAACTCCTTACACCTGCGTTTAGCCATGAGGCTGAGCAAGGTTGACCCCGACAAAGCAAAAGCGGAAGTACAGGCAGCTTACGCAGCAGGTGTATTTACCAGTGCCGATGATAATTGCATAACCCACCATGCCGATGTGCAAAACAGTTATTCGGATATCCGCGGTAACGGGATCTCGGTTGCTATTAACCAATACCCGGATGAGGGCCGCCCACGTATTTGTTCAACCTTGTTAAAAGCGATGAGTGATGCCAACGACCCACGTTTAGTGCCTATAGCGCGTAATTATTGGGTTAACCCCGATAAACCTTCGGAAAGGCTCGATGTAAGCGATGCTTTAAGAACCGCTGGTGTTGGTATTGTAGGCGTTGGCCCCGGTAAATATAACTACGATGATTTCATGGGCGCTGTGAATGTTGACCTTGGTGGTGGCCGCATTGTGCAGGTACCAAACAATGGCCAAAAAGTGCAATTTGCCAACTGGATGATCACTAACGATGCACCATATTTTCATATTACCTATGCCGAAACCGAACTTTTATTAGCCGAAGCAAACCAACGCTGGAACCTGAATTTAGGTGCAAGTGCTAAAACACATTACGAAAATGGTGTGGCTGCAGCCATGAAGCAATTGGCTCTGTTTAAAGGCGGACCTGTAATTACCGACACCCAGATCCAAAACTTTAGAACAGATAACCCGCTTGCACCGGGCAATGAGTTAAAAGCGATTGATACACAACTTTGGATCGCTTTACTATTAAACGGCCCCGAAGCTTACTCAAACTGGCGCCGCACAGGCTTCCCGGTTTTAGTACCTGCAATTACCGGCGAATCAACCACTACAACCACGCCACGCAGGTTTGAATACCCGCTTACCGAAACTGAACAGAACGCTACAAACATTAACAAAGCCATTGCCAAACTAACTGGCGGGCTTGACGACTGGACCGCACGCGTTTGGTGGGATAAACAATAATATACAAGATTGATGATGACGATAATGAGAAGAAATATTTGGTGTGTTATTTTACTGGTTGTAGTTATGTGCAGCTGTAAAAAAAGTGCGCGATCTGAAGTGAAGACGGATGACGATAAAACGCCGGTGGCAGCCGCCTCGTTTAGGGTGGTGGGTTACCTGCGCGAATATAATGTGGTTGATGGCCGGGCTATTCAGTTTGATTTTAGCAAGATAACCCATTTGAATATCGCATTTATAAACCCCGATGCAAACGGCACTTTTAGCACGCTTAGCGGGTTGAAAGAACTGGTTACTGCCGCGCATGCAAAAAACGTAAAAATTTTGGCATCAATTGGTGGCGGACTTGCGCCGGAGTATTACACTACGCTGATAGCCGATAAAAATAGTCGCGCAAAACTGGTAGGCAGCTTAGCATCACTAACCGACCAGTACAACCTGGACGGTATTGATGTTGACCTGGAAGGACACTTTGTGGATGCCAATTACGAAACCTTTGCGGTAGAGTTAAAGGCACTATTGACGCCTAAGGGCAAGCTGCTTACAACGGCTATTGCAACGGTTTATGCAACGCAGTACACCAACAAGGCACTGGCACAGTTCGATTTTATCAACATCATGTCGTACGATAAAACAGGGCCATGGAAACCCGAAAAACCTGGTCAGCATTCGCCTTACTCAATGGCGGTTGATGACCTTAACTATTGGGGCGGTACCCGCGGCATAGCCAAAGAAAAGTTAAGTATTGGCTTACCTTTCTATGGTTATGGTTTCGGTAACGGCGTGCCCGAGGATATGGCTTTCTCAGACATCATCAAAAAATATCCCGGAGCAGAAGGTAAGGACGAGGTAACCGTACCTGCCGGTGGTACCATTTACTACAATGGCCTGCCAACCATTAAAAGTAAAACTACATTGGCTTTGCAAAAGGCAGGTGGTGTTATGATATGGCAGCTGCTACAGGACGATGCCGGTACAAACTCGTTATTAAATACTATTGACGCCGAGATAAAGGCAGCAAAAAAATAAGATATACAGCATATTAAACCATAAAATAAAATGAAAAAGGTCTATAAAAAATCATTATTCCTGCTGGTGATGCTGGTTGCATTAAGCACCGGGTGTAAAAAAGACATCGCCAAAGAACAGGAAGCCGGCAACCCGCTTCAGCCAAGGATCTTCGATATCTTGAGGGAGTTTTCGGGCGCGCAGATCATCAATGAAGGTGATACCGCTAAATTCAACGGTATCGAAATTACACCTGCCGGCAAAGCGGATGTAAGCTGGATGGTTGATGGCAAGGAAGTATCAAAAGATAAAAAATTCGCATTCGCCCCTGCAAGGGGCGGCGAGTTTGTGATCAAACTAAAGGTATCTTACAACGGTGATTCGAGTGTTAGGAGTACCAAGGTATTGGTTAATCCATCAACCTATACATTTAAGCCATACACCAAAATAGCGATGACCTACCTTACACAGGATGCAACCGCTGCCAACGTAAATTTCAACAACGTTACCCACGTTGCTTACAAAATTGGGTTAGTATCTCCTGAAGGCGACCTGGATACTTCACCGGGCGAAGTGGGCCAAAAAGCAAGGGAAATTATAGCAAGGGCGCACATTGCAGGTGTACCGGTTATTATGGGCATCAGCGGCAGGCTGTCAGGCATTGATGGCTGGGCAATTTACGAAACCAACGATTTTGGTACCGCCATCCGCGACGCTGCAAAACGTACCAAATTGGTTGGCCTGGTTAAGGCTTATGTAGCCGCTAAACAAATGGACGGTGTGGATATCATGATGACAGACATTAATTCGGGCAACGCGCCGGATAATATCCATGCTATCGGCCCATTCCTTACCCAGCTTAAGGCAGCTTTACCGGCAGCGGCTATTATTACTGTTACAGTAACCACCAACTACCAGCATTGGGAATATCCCGATCTTTCTGCCGCAACATGGGTTAACGTACACACTTTTGAGGATAACATCCACATAGGCCCCGATGCACCGGTTGGCCAGTCGTCAAGCCTGGCCTTTATGAAAGAGGGGGCCGAAAAATGGACAAACTTTCACTTACCTGCAAGCAAGCTGGTTTTGGGTGTGCCTGCATTTGGGTTACGTTACAACGCATTAAACGGAGCGGGTAACAACGAAAGTTGGGGGTCATATGATTACATGACCTATAAAGCTATCCTAACTGCCGACCAAACCGCGTTTGGTAAAGAGTTTACCGATAAGTCTGGAAAAGGTGTTTACTACAGCGGTGTGCCGTTAGTTACCTTAAAGGCTGGTTATATAAAAAACAATGGCTTTAAAGGTGGTTATGTATGGGCAGGCGATTATGATACGCAAGATGCCAACTCGTTAATGTTGGCCTTATTTAACGGAGTAAAATAACAGCTACAATGAAAAGAAAATTTGTTTTAGCGGTTGCTTTATTGGTAATCGCCGTGTATAATAATGCAAATGCACAAGGCCAAACAATTAAATGGAGTGGCTATACCTGGAATGTAAAAGAGCCTACAGAAGCAACCGGCCCCGGCCCAAATTACTGGAGCGGCAACAACGTATGGGTTGATGGCAGTGGCTGGTTACACTTAAAAATAAGTAAGAATGCCACCAATGGCCGTTGGGAATGCGCCGAAGTTGCCAGTACCGAAAGTTTTGGCATGGGCACTTACCAATGGCAAATTGATGCCGATGTAGATAAGTTTGATAAAAACCTGGTACTGGGCTTATTTGATTACTCGGGCACCGATGCGCGTGATGAGATAGACATTGAGTTTGCACGTTGGGGTAACAGCGCTTATCCAAACTTAAACTATACGGTTTACCCAAAAGCCGGCGACCCGCCAAGGCATACCAGCTATAGCACAGAGTTTACATCGCCCAATGGTACTTATACTACCCACAGGTTCATCCGTACGGCTAATAGTGTTACTTTTAAAACCCTGTACGGCCATTTGAACGAGGAGCAGAGGGATAACCTGTTTTTGAGTAAAGAATTTAAGAGCCCGTCGGTATCTGTAAGCAGTGTGGCTATGCCGGTGCTGTTAAACCTTTGGCTGTTTAAAGGCCAGGCGCCAACAGATGATAAACCTTTCGAGGTCGTCATCCACAGCTTTAAGTTTACTGCACAATAAATTTGTTGTTAAGTGAGGATCGCCTGGTTGTTGAGAAACATCCGGGCTTTTTATGACTATAATTCGGCTTTTGGGGTATCGGTGTTATCACTTTTAACTTCGCAGGCATAACCAAATAAGCATCTTTCCTTAATTATCGCGGCAACCTCGGCAGGTACAAATTGCTCCCAGCCGTCGGCACCCTCTTTTATCAATTGTAAAACCTTATCGGTTTGCAGGTTAAGGTTGCTTTTTTTATAGTCTTTAATATCCTCTATCTTATTATTCGCTATCAGGTATTGGTAAAGGTCTTTTAGGTGCGGGGGCAGGGTAAATTTCTCGCTGTTCCAGATCTGCCCATCGCGCAGGGTAGGGTATATAAACACCTTTACCTTACGGCTAAACAGCGTGGCGAACGACTCTAAAATACCGCCTGGCAGGTTCTGGTAATGTTCCTCCGTAAAAATGTACTCCAAGTTAGGATATCCCAATACCACACCCATTTTTAGCTTGGTAATTTTCGATAGGTAAGCTACCAGCTTATAATATTCGTGGAAGTTGGAGATCAACACATTTTGCCCAAGCGAGCAAAGGATATCCACCCGGTCAAGAAAATCTTTCTCGTCAATGTCGGCATTCTCATCAGCGTCGCGTTCCTTTAGGGATTGCAGGGTAAGCTCGGTGATCACCACAACATTATCTTTGTCTACATCCGGCTCATCCAAAAACTGCTCTACACCGGTTTTTAGCATATCTATATGCACGTTAATAACCGGCCTGAAACGCCCGCGAACCACCACAATATGCTTTTTATAAAGCACTTCACTCGGTTGCCTGTTCTTACCATTCGGGCCAAATAGTGCTGCATCCGAGAATCCGTATTTTACCAAATAAAGGCTCATTAAACGGTTATCTACTTTGGTAAATGCAGGGCCTTCAAAATGGATCATATCTACCTGGATGCGGTCTTTCGACAGGTCATCCATCAACGATAGTAAAAAGCTAAGGGGCTGCTTGTAATAGTTAAAACAAGCATAGATAAGGTTAACACCCAACACACCTACAGCTTGCTGCTGCAGGTTATTATTGTTATCTAACAGTTTTACGTGGAGTAACACATCCTGGTATTTGCCATTTGGTTCTAACTGGAAACGCACGCCCATCCAGCCGTGGCCATCGTTCGTTTTAAAGTAATTGAGGGCCGAAAATGTGTCAGAAAAGGCGAAAAAAGTGGTGTTATGTCCGCGCTGTTCTTCAAGGCGTTCTATTAATAAATCATACTCTTTCTCGAGCATGGCTAAAAGCCTTTGCTCTGTTACATAACGCTTTACCTGCTGCGTGCCGTATATGGCATCAGAAAAGGTCATATCATAAGCCGACATGGTTTTGGCGATGGTGCCTGATGATGCACCGGCCTTAAAAAAGTTAGCCGCTACATCCTGGCCGGCACCAATTTCGGCAAAGGAACCGTAAATAGCAGGGTCGAGGTTTATGGCAAGCGCTTTTTGTTTTGTACCGAGGTCTTTGTTATGATTGATATCCATGCGCCGGGGAGGTTAAATATGAACGATGTGTAAACCACTGTAAAAATACGTTTTTATAGCGATAACAGGCGCGTTATATATAAACTTAACATTGGGAAAGGTTTTTCATTAGTAGATTATTAAAAAGGTTCCCCTGTAAAAAGCATCAAAAATTAGTAGCTTTGGCTTAATCATTAACACCCATAAAGCTATTATAACATGCAGGAAGCATCGCCGTTAAACCAGGTTGCCGAATTTCATAAAACGTTTAAACACCCGGTTCTTGATGAGCCAACTATACCATCACAAGCCCGCTGCGACTTGCGCGTTGCCCTTTTGGCCGAAGAGGTAAGGGAACTACAGGAAGCCATTGCCGACAACAACCTGGTTGAAATTGCCGATGCCCTTTGCGATATTCAATACGTACTGGCAGGCGCCATACTGGAGTTTGGCCTTGGCGATAAATTTAAAGCCCTGTTTGATGAGGTGCACCGCTCAAACATGAGCAAGGCCTGCAATACCATCGAAGAAGCAAATGAAACCATTGCACATTACTTGAAGAAAGACGGAAGCGAAGCACATTACAAGGAGGAAGAAGAGAAATTTTTAGTGTTCCGTACGGCGGATAATAAAACACTAAAGTCTATCAACTATTCTCCTGCGGATTTGAAGGGATTGCTGTTGTAATACCCGATAACTAATAGTTAAAAAAGCCTTTCAGCATCAAACTGAAAGGCTTTTTGATTGCATTAAGGTTAGGTTTTATTTTGTCGCGGTTATGATAACCTGCGAATCGAAATCTGAATTATAGCCGTAAAGCGCCACATACCACGTGCCGGATGACGGGTTACTTATGGTAACCGAACGGTCATCGCGGTTTACACCTATCTCGTGATAGTCGGCTGTCCAGGCGTATTTGGGTTGGTAGGTTGGCGGCAGAGGGCCTGCTACAAAAGGTGCCGAACCTTTACGAACAAACAGGTCGGCCAAGTTACGGTAATTGTTATTTTTTTCAGTCGTGCGGATCTTCATGGTTTTGTAGCCGGACGGTAGCGTGAAAGAGAAACCTGCAGTTTTATAAGCCTTGCCCGAAACGTCCTTATCAGCCAAAGTTGATGAAGTGCCTGTTCCGGTACCAGTTCCTGTGCCCGACCCTGAACAGCTTGCCGCGATAATGCCATTTACGCGCACAACTGGCTCATTTGCCTGAATAGATATTTTTAGCGTGTTAGAAGAGTTTTTATTGGTGAAAAATGACTTTGATATAGTGCCGCTATAATTAATTGTGGTGGGCGTCCATGCCGAACCTGATAAGGTGAATTTTTTGCGGCGGAATGAATAGGGGATAGATTGTGGCAGATCTATCTGGATACTCGAGGTACTCATCAGCTTATTGTTTAACACCACCTGGTCTACATAGTTTTCGAGGTTACTGGTCCTGTCAAGGTCTTCGGTTATTGCGTTTACCGATAACAGTTCGGTAATGGCGTCATCAACCGCATGGTCTATAGCATCAGATAGTTCTCCTGCTTTTTTGCATGACGCACTGCATACCATCATGAAAAGAAATGCAGCCGCGATATTTTTTTGGGGTAGTGCTTTCATCATATAGTTTTGTTTGAACCCAAAAGTATTTTTTGATAGCTGCGCCCAAAATATCCATAAGTAGGTATTTGTTTTTATATATCTAATAATGAGATATATAAATTATTATTTAAGATTTTTAATATGCGAATTAAAATATTTATAAACCAAAAGCCTTTCAACTAAATTTGAAAGGCTTTTGGTTTATAAACATATGTTTGAGGCTTTTGCCTATAACGAATACCCTAAAGATATATTAAATATCCGGTTTTTAATTTTAACATCGTTTTGTTCGGGTAAAACATTCGTAAATCCATAACCATAGCCCGCACTTACCTGAAAGCCACTGTTAGAGGCAAAGCCAGCCAGTGCATTAACACCATAATCCATCAGTTTAAGATCATCAACATTATCGCCAATAGTATAGTTAATGTTTTGCCCGGGCTGTTTTACGCCCTCCACTGTGGATGTACTTTTAACATTTGCCGACATCAGATAACCGGCGTAAGGGCCCCCGCCAAAGAATACTTTGCCATAAGGGATACTAATAAAATTGCTTTTTCATGTTTAAGATGTTTAAACTAAATATTTAGTAAATTATTGCAACAATAAAAAGGTTTCGTTATGAATAGTTATCATAGTTGTTAAGGCCTTAACCTGTACTTAAACTAATAACTATGTAAGTTTAATATGGAGCAAACCCGCCAATAATATTACTCCTACACTTTTGCGCTTAATTAAAACTCACAAACTATTAAGCATGAAAAAACAATTCCTCAAAAAAGTATGGCTTGCTTGCCTGTTTAGTTTGCTGTTTGCAACAGCGGCTATGGCACAAACTAATTTGGCCGGTATATCCGGTAAAGTATCTGATGCAGGCGGTGCATTGTTGCCAAATGCAACCATCACCGTTAAAAACGAATCTACCGGCTTTACAATAAAAGCTACATCTAATTCAAAAGGAACATTTTTACTGAAAGAACTTCCATTAGGTTCGCCATACAGTATTACTGTAGAAGCAATGGGCCTGGCTACGCAAAAGCAAACTGGTTATTCATTAAATCAGGGCGACCTGCTGCAGGTTTCGTTTGCGATGGAGCAAAAAGTACAGGAGCTTAACGCTGTTGAGATCAAAGCATCATCAACCCGTAATAAAATTGAGAACATTGGTTCTGCCACTGCTGTAACCGCTAATGATATTGCGAAGTTACCGGTTAACGGCCGTAACTTTACCTCTCTGGCAGATCTGTCGCCATTGAGCGCGGGTAGCAGCTTAAGCGGCCAGCTGGCATCGGCAACTAACTATACTATTGATGGTATGGCAGCAAAGAGTACAATCTCCGGTGGCCAGCCAACAGGTGCTTACTCTATCTCGTTAGAGGCAGTTAGGGAGTTCCAGGTGGTTACCAACCAGTATGATGTTACTTATGGTAATGCAGGTGGCGGTACTATAAGTACGGTAACCAAATCTGGTACCAACGTGCTTTCCGGAAGTGCATTTACATATGCACGTGCCAACTGGTTATCAAGCAAGTATGGCTTAAATGGTTTAAAACGTAACCAGACTTTTTCTACCTACCAATACGGTTTCTCGTTAGGTGGGCCTATCGTAAAAGATAAAGCGCAGTTTTTTATCGCTTGGGATCATCAGGCAGATTCAAGGCCGTTATACATTGCCAGCATCCAATCGGCAGATGACGAAAAACGTTATAATGTAACCCAGGCTACTTTAGATAACTATTTAACCATCGCCAGGAATAAATATGGTGTGGCAAGCTCGCCTCAGTTTGGCCAGTTTGATAAATTTAAAAATACACACGCAGGTTTCGCCCGTATCGACTGGCAGATAAACCCTAAGAACTTGTTCACCATACGTGATAACTTTATTTACGATCTGGACAACCAGTCTGATGGTGATAATACCGCTATTAATATTTACGAGGTGTACAGCACACGTAAAAGTTTAAACAACAGCGTAATGGCATCGTTACGTAGTATCCTGAGCCCTAATTTAACAAACGAGTTGAAAATTCAGCATTACTGGGAATACAATAAAATGTTTGCGAACAGCCAGTTGCCTGAAGATAATATCCCGCGTGCTATTGTGCAAATATCCCGTCTGTTGCGGCTGATGGTTCTACCTACACAACTGCTATACAGTTAGGCGGCCAGCGTTACGGAGGCGATTATTTCAATAATAACGTTGCCCAGCTAACCGATAACGTTTACTGGACCAAAGGAAAATACAACTTCACCTTTGGTGGTGGCTTAACTTTCACCAACCAAAACTCCATTTATGGTAGCGAAATAAACGGCCGTTTTTACTTTACCGGTTTAATAAATTTCAATAATCTTACCCCGTATCGTTATGCAAGAGATATTTACACGTCATCAGACAGGAATATAAAATTCAACATACTTGCGCCAAACTTATACGCACAGGTACAAACCACCTTGTTCCCGGGTTTTGACCTTACAGCGGGTATCCGTGCAGATTACACCACTTACCTTGACCAGGCAAACTTTAATCAGGTTGTTTACAATACGCTTGGTTTAAATACATCTAACAAATTGGCAACCTTTCAGGTGCAGCCAAGGGTACAGGCCACATGGGATGTAGGCCAGAATGGTAAAGACATTATCCGTTTAGGTGGTGGTATTTTAGGTTCGGCGTTAAACCCGTATTCTATGATCAACAACATGTTGTTTGATGGTTCGCACATTGTAGGTGTAGATATTACCAACGCGGCTTTGATACCAACGCCAAACTTCCCGGGGTACCGAAACAATCCGTCAACGGCACCGGGTTTAGATCTGCTTAACAACCCTGCAATAGCAAAACTGACAACTATTAACATGAATGGTAAAGATGCCAAAGTACCGGTTGTGTACAAAGCGAACGTATCTTACTCGCACTTTTTCGCGCAAAACTTTAGGGTTACCGCAAGCGGATATTTAAGCTTAGGCCGCAACAACTATACCTACCTTGATAAAAACATGGTAGACCAACCATTCTTCCGCCTTGCGGCTGAGGACAATAGAGGTGTATATGTGCCTGCAAGTACCATCAACGCCACAAACGGTACAGTTGACTGGACACAAGGCAGAAAAACCACTCAGGTTGGCCGTGTGTTAGAACTGGAAAGCGTTGGTAAAGTAAACCAAATGGCATTTGTTTTTGATGCCGATTATAAGTATTATAAACAAGGGGAAATTTCGGTATCATACACCTGGAACCAAACTAAAGATAATACTTCTTACAATGGTAACGTAGCTAACACCGCTACACTGGTACAATACGTAAAAGATGATCCACGTAACCTTGGCGGCATGAGCTATTCTGGTAACCAGTTCAGGAGCAAAATTGTAGCTTACGGTAGCTCACCAACATTCTACGGTTTTAGCGCGGGTGTTAGGTTCTCGGGCTTAAGCGGTACACGTTACTCATTATTTGTTAACGGAAACGTGAACGGCGACTTTGTGGCAAGTAATGATCTTGCTTACATCTATGATCCTAATGCTTCATCAACACCGCAGTACTTAAAATATGGTATCAATGCGGTATTGAACAACCCTAAAGTTGAAAAAGGCATGAAAGAATACATCCGTAACAGTTTTGGTAAAGTTGCCGAGCGTAACGGTGGTGTTAACCCTTTCTATGGTGTGGTTGATCTAAGGCTGATCAAGAAGCTGGCGATCGCTAAGAAACAATACGTTGAGTTATCAGTGGATTTGTTTAACGTAACAAATTTACTTAACAGAAACTGGGGCGTGAACCATAACCTTGGTGCAACTTCTATTTACAACATTAAAAGCTTTGATACCGCTAAGCAACAGTATGTATATAGCGTTAATACTAATGCCGGTGTATCAAACTTAAGCGGTAACCCTTACCAGTTCCAGTTAGGTTTACGTTACGGGTTTTAACTAATACAAACATGAAAATAAACATATACAGTACACTAATAGCGCTTGCCGCGGTATTAGGCCTTAAACAAAGTGCCACAGCACAAGCCCCTGCGGCCAAATACGTGATACTGGTAACGGTAGATGGATTTAGGCCCGAGTTTTATCTGGATAGCATTAATTACGCTATGCCTACTGTAAGGGAATTAATGAAGAACGGCGTTGCAGCACAGGGGTTAAACCCTGTGTTCCCGTCGGTAACTTACCCGAATCATACCACCATGATAACGGGCGTTACCCCGGCAAAACACGGTATTTACTACAATACACCGTTTGAGGCCGAAGGAGCAACAGGTAAATGGTACTGGGATTATAGTTTGATAAAATCGCCAACCCTTTGGGATGCTATGCACAAGGCGGGTAAAACTACAGCTTGCGTACGCTGGCCGGTTACAGTGAACGCTCCGATAGATTACAGGATCCCAGAATACTGGAACTATAAAAACATGAGTGATGCAAGGGAGTGTACCGCTGCTGCTACCCAACCTTTAACCTTATGGAAAGAGGTGCAGGATAATGCAACAGGTTTATTGGA
Source organism: Mucilaginibacter sp. 5C4 (assembly GCF_034345625.1). Lineage (NCBI taxonomy): Bacteria > Pseudomonadati > Bacteroidota > Sphingobacteriia > Sphingobacteriales > Sphingobacteriaceae > Mucilaginibacter > Mucilaginibacter sp. 5C4. The sequence continues at coordinate 2,261,212 of NZ_CP133775.1, forward strand.
AGTAAACGACCTTAACGCGAATAATGATGAGCTGATACAAGATGAAAATGCGGCCCGTATTGCAGGTTATATCTCCAATAAAAAAAGCCGTCAATTATTTGACGGCTTTGGGCGGTAATCTAAATGTTACCTGAAGTGTTAAATACTTACTTAGCTGAGTTTGCCGCTTGCTCAATAATAGCAACTACCTCTTTTGCATGAGATACCATTACCACGTGGCTAGCTTCAATCTCTGTTGTTTTAGCATTTATTCTTTTAGCCATTAATCTTTCCAGATCAGGGCTTATCGCTTTTTGCTGCAATATACCAGCTTGGTTTGGTTTTCCAGGCAGGCTCGCCGCTTTTATCCGCAAATACAGTTTGTGAAGCAGGTGTTTGTGTAGCGTAGATCTGATCTTGCTGTTGGGCAGAAAGATCTTGTGCAAATACAGTTTTAACACCGGCGTTGGATATGTAGATAAAACCATCCTGGGGGTCAAAATAATCGGCAAGCTTAACGGCAGAGCCTTTTGCTGATAGGGTAGGCAATTTTTCGTCCAAATCAGGCGCTAATGCGGCTACATATACCCGGATAGAAACTTATGGCGATGAAGTGTTAACCGATTACCAGTGCAGCCTCACATACCCAAAGATGATGACCAACGCCGGTGAAATGGAAGGCAAACACATTACCTTTAATTATCTTAACGGCGAAACACCAGGTTTTACTTATCTGTGGGAATAGTAATTATATACAACTTAAAAGCCAAAAGCCTCAAGATTTTCCACTTGAGGCTTTTGTGTTCTGAAGGACCCTCTGACAACAGTTATCGATAAATATCTGCATCGCATATTTTGCAGCCACAACCTAATTCAGAATAAAATCAGATTTAAGATCTAAGTTTAGTCAGTATTTGTTAAGCGTCTGATTTCCCACAAATTATAATAGAAATGCATAAAGAACATCACGTTACCGGTTCAGAAACGATCAGGGATATTGTAATAGGCATGTCCGATGGTTTAACAGTACCCTTCGCGCTTGCTGCAGGTTTGAGTGGCGCCATAAGTTCGTCGACTATAGTGGTTACGGCAGGTATTGCAGAAATTGTAGCCGGGTCTATCGCAATGGGTTTAGGAGGCTTTTTGGCAGGCCGTACCGAAGTGGATCATTATAATTCTGAATTAAAACGGGAATATGATGAAGTTGACCGGTTGCCCGAACAAGAAAAAGCTGAGGTGAAAGAAGTTTTCGCCGGGTTCGGTCTGTCAGAAATATTGCAACAACAAATTGCCGATGAAATGGCAAAAGATAAAGATAAGTGGGTTGATTTTATGATGCGTTATGAATTAGGGTTGGAAGAACCCCACGCCAACCGCGCTACCAAAAGCGCAATTACTATTGGCTTATCCTATATAGTAGGTGGTATAATTCCGCTTTCGCCCTATATTTTAGTTGATAGTTCTCAAACAGCATTATACTATTCCTGCATAGTTACATTGATAAGCCTATTTATTTTTGGCTATTTTAAAAGCAAGTTAACTGGGCAACCTGCTATAAGCGGTGCATTTAAAGTAGTAATTATAGGCGCGCTGGCAGCAGGGGCTGCCTTTGCTATGGCAAAGCTTATTAATGGTAAATAACAGCTAATTTGTTAAAAATGGTTAAATAAATGGCCAAGCCCTAAAATTCATATTAAATACAGATTTAGCGTTTAAACTTGTATTGTAAAAGAAACGGTTGTATTGGAGCATACAGTTTATTGAAATTAAGAACCCCTAATTAATTACAAAATGAATTCTAAAAAAACGATGGACAGAAAAGAGTTTTTTTCTGCAGTAGGTATCGGTGCCGCGTCTTTAACTATTCTGAGTTGTTTAGGTTGTTCCAAAACTTCCAATTCATCAAATGGCCCTTCTAATGCCGCGCCAACCAATGTGGATTTTACACTTGATTTAAGTACTTCTGCAAATGCAGCGCTTTCAAAAAACGGCGGCTACTTAATATCACAAAGTATATTAGTTGCACGCACCGCGGCCGGTGCTTATATAGCGGTGCAGGAATCGTGTACACATCAAAGCTACCCATTAGTTTATGAATCGGGCAACAGCCAATTTTATTGCAATAACCACGGTGCTACCTTTACCGAAAAAGGAACGGTAACCGGTGGGCCAACCAACCGCTCCTTAACGGTTTATAATACTACGTTAACCGGTACATTTTTAAGGGTTTACTCCTAATATCTAACGATAATGAAACAACTGATATCAATTATATTATTTGCCTTAATACCCCCGGTAATTACCTGGTCCGGAGATTTTAACGAAGCTCAAAAAGAGGCACAAAAAGGGCATAAACTTATTGTGATAAACTTTTCCGGTTCGGATTGGTGCGGGCCTTGTATCCGCACCCGTAAAGAGATATTGGAAACTAAAACCTTTGAAGATTACGCGGCAGAGCACCTTGTATTGGTGCGCGCAGATTTTCCGCGTCAAAAGAAAAATCAGTTAGTCAAAGAGCAGGTAAAAAAGAACGAAGCGCTGGCCGATAAATACGATCCCGATGGCGAGTTTCCGCTTACTTTATTGGTTGATGAAAACGGCAAGGTGCTAAAAAAATGGGAAGGATTCCCAAATGTGACATCGCAACAGTTTGTAGAACAAATAGCTACAGCAAATGCAAACCGCTGAAACAGCTAATATTGAAACAGTACATAAACGTGTACTAAAACTAATGGGCAACCGCTTCGAAATAAGCGTAGTTGCCGGTAATGAACATTGGGCTAATACCAGGATAGACCTGGCTATTGCCGAGATAAAACGGATAGAGCAACTGCTTACCACTTTTAAAGATGACAGCCAAACCAACCTAATAAATGCAAATGCCGGTATTGCACCGGTTAAGGTTGCCCGGGAGGTGTTTGATTTGATCGCACGTTCGTTAAAAATATCCGAACTAACACAAGGTGCTTTTGATATTACGTATGGGTCTATAGATAAGAGCCTTTGGAACTTTGATGTAAATATGAAAGCCCTGCCTAGTGCAGCACTTGCGCGTGAGTCGGTAAGGCTGATAAACTACAAGAATGTAATACTTGATAACGATAATGCCACTGTTTTTTTAAAAGAGACAGGTATGCGAATAGGTTTTGGCGGCATAGGTAAAGGTTATGCCGCTGATATGGCAAAGGCTTTATTGCACGCCAACGGGGTTAAAAGCGGTATTGTAAATGCTGCCGGCGATCTCGTTACGTGGGGCACACAACCTAACGGTAAACCCTGGACAATTGCCATTGCCGACCCTGACCAGGAGGCGACACCTTTTTCTACCCTTAACATCAGTAATATGGCCATTGCCACATCGGGTAATTACGCAAAATTTGCGGTGATAGATGGCAAAAGGTACTCTCACACCATCGACCCTAAAACAGGCCTACCGGTAAGCGGGATAAAAAGTGTTACCATAATTTCCCCAAGTGCCGAATTTGCTGATGCTATGGCTACGCCTGTAACGGTAATGGGCGTAACGGTAGGCCTGGACATGGTTAACCAATTGCAGCAAATTGCCTGCGTAATTATTACCGACAACAATTGCTTTTATACATCAAAAAACATCAACATTAAATAAACAAATGATGACTAAAATACCCCTGTTAATTATGATGGTCGCCTGTATTGGCGCAATCGGCTTTTCGTCCTGCAAAACTGTTAAACCTTATCAAAAGAACCGGTTAAACGACTCGGAGATGGACTTAACGGCCCGTAAATCGCAAAAGTTTGAACAGAGTTTCCAGCTTTATCGCGAGGGTGGCTCCGGCGCCAATGGTGGTAAAAGTGGTGGTGGATGTGGATGTAATTAGTTAAACACTTAAATGAGAAAACTATATTTAGGTTTAATTGCCATGTACCTTGGCATTTTGGCATCGCACGCGCAAACAAAACCTGTCCCTGTTAAAGATACGTCTAACTACGAAGCGCGTAAATTGAAACTTGATGAGATAAACTTTGTAACGTCCTACTATCACCAGGATGGTAATAACTCGGCCGTTACCGGTGGGATAGGGACGGAGAAACTTACCGACTTTGCTAATACGTTTGACCTGCAGATGTCTAAATATAGCAGCTCGGGTAAAAAGCATACGTTCAACTTCGAATTAGGCGTGGATCATTATACTTCAGCGTCGTCAGATAAGATCGACCCAAACAGTGTGTCGTCTGCATCAATGCAGGATACGCGGATCTATCCATCATTAAACTGGACTGTATCGAACGATAAAACGGGTAACGCTTTTGGTTTATCAGCATCCTATTCGCACGAGTATGATTACCAGTCGGTAGGAGCGGGCATCAATTTTACCAGGCTGTCAAAAAATAAAAACACCCAGTTTGATTTTAAGGCCCAGGCCTTTTTAGACAAATGGAAAGTGATACTTCCTGTTGAACTGCGCCCCGCGGGTTACGGTTCCGGGTCTGACCATGAGGATAACCGGCCGGTTGATTCGCGGCCACGAAACTCATTCAGTACATCTTTTTCTCTATCGCAAGTACTTACGCAAAGGCTACAGGTTGCATTAATAGTCGAACCATCTTACCAGCATGGTTTACTGGCTACCAAATACCAGCGGGATTATTTTACTGATGGATCTGCACGCGTAGAGAACCTGCCCGACGACAGGTATAAATTGCCAATCGGGCTGAGGTTAAATTACTTTTTAGATGATCATTTTATCATCCGCACTTTTTACCGGTACTATATGGATAACTGGGGAATAAGGGCGCATACTGCCGAGATAGAGGTACCGGTAAAGCTAACATCATTTGTATCTGTAAGTCCGTTTTACCGTTATAACACGCAGGTAGGTACACGTTATTTTAAACCATATGGGCAGCATAACCCAACAGACCAATTTTACACCAGCGATTACGACCTATCCAGTTTGCACAGTAATTTTGTTGGCGCCAATGTTAGGCTATCTCCGCCAAAAGGAGTGTTTGGCAACGCACACTTTACATCGTTAGAGTTAAGGGCCGGGCACTATATGCGCTCTACAGGCTTAAACTCTAATATTGTAACACTGGCTTTAAAGTTTAAGTAATCAGTACCGGGTTGGTTTGTAAACAAACTTGTTGTTAGCAACATGCACTTTTACGATCAATCCTGCTTCAACCAGTTTTTTAAGGCGGCTATAAAACGAGGTTATACTCATTTTATAGCCTTTTTTAGTTACTTCTAACCACAAAAATTCCGCGTCTCTAGCTTCGGTTAGGGTATTTATAAATTCAACTACCACGTCGTTAACCCGGTTATATTCTATTTGCTTTTCAGTTAGACGTGATTTTGATGATCGATGTATTTGTGACAGATAATTCATTTAACAGATCAATTATTGGTGTTGCCGCCGTTTATCATATCAGATACAATGCCTTTTTCGTTCTTACGTTCTGCCAATAAAACGCCAATTAGGTGTACCAAAATAAATGTCAGTATAAGGTACATGCAAAAACCATGAACCTCTTTAACAGAATGCCTGATGGATTTATAAGCTGACAGGGCATCTTCGAAAGCAAGGAATAATCCGGTAATAGCCATTACTAAAAGTAACACGTAAAATATTGCGTAAATGGCTTTAACAGTAAGCTCGTGCCTGGCCACCTCCCTGTTTTTTTTGATGGTATTAAATTGCCGGTAGGCGCTTTTTAGTTTGCGGATAAACTTTTGATCGGCCAGCTGAAAAAACTCCAATATCAGCCTAAAGGCGAGCAGCGCTGCCAGCGCATAGCCAAAATAGATGTGTACCCCCCATACGCTATCGCTTAAGGCGTGTGCGGCAGTTTGAGTTTGATTATCTGTTAGAGTTGTGCCTGTTTTTTGAATTTCATCTTTCATCAACTTTGATGTGGCACGGTCATCTGTAATGGTCGAATTAATTAATACAGTAATTAACGAACCGCTGATCACGATCAGGTTTACCCAGTGCCAAAGGCGTAGTGGAAACGAATATCGCTTTAATGCGGAAGGATGTTGTACGTCGTGGCGGGTTGGTTCTATTATAGCCATAGGAATTTAAAATTGTGATATCTCTAAAGATATACTGTAAATCTGAAGAAAAACTGAATTGGCGCAGGCATAGGTGCTTTTTGATGGATTTAATACAGATTGTATTCAGATTGTTTGAGTAAATAGCCATTAAATACCCCATTACATTGCACCAATTGTTGTAACTTGAAAACGTGAAAATACTTATTGTTGAAGATGAGCAAGGGCTTAGGGAGAACATGCTAACCTACTTAAGCGAGGATAATAACATTTGCGAAAGCAGTGCTACACTTGCAGATGCAGTGGCTAAGCTGGCTTCATACAATTACGATTTTGTATTACTTGATATTGGCCTGCCCGATGGGGAAGGATTTGAACTGTTAAACTATTTGAAAAAGGAAATGAGGGGCGAGGCCGTCATCATCATATCGGCGCGCAATTCGTTAGATGATCGTATAAAAGGCCTCAATATAGGTGCCGATGACTACCTGGTTAAACCCTTTCACCTGGCGGAGTTAAAAGCCCGGATAGTGGCGGTTTTTCGCCGTAAAGCCACCAATAGCAACAATAACCTTATTTTTAACGAGATAGTGATAAACCTTATTGGCCGCACGGTTTTTATAAACGATGTTGAGATAATTTTAACCCGTAAAGAGTATGATATGCTATTATATTTTATAGCCAATAAAGGAAAAGTAATTGCCAAAACCGCCCTTGCCGAACATTTGTGGGGCGATGAAATGGATATGCATGACAATTTTGATTTTATTTACTCGCACATTAAAAACCTGCGAAAAAAGATCCTTGATGTTACCACTAACGATTATCTGAAATCTATTTACGGCATTGGTTATAAATTTACGGATAGATGAAACTGGCTGACCACTATAACAAGGTAAACATCGTTGTCACCTTGTCGGTACTGTTAATTGGTGCGGTTATCTATTTCTTCGCTATCGATAAGATCATAAATAACCGTTTGGATGAAGAACTTGGTGAAGAAGTTTCTGAAGTGATTACGTATGTGCATCAAAATCAGCTGTTGCCTAAACAGTTTGATATTGACGAGAACCAGTTAGAATTCATAAAAACAAATGCCCTAAACAGCAGCCCCAGGTATTTTGATACTACCTATGTAAATCCCCGCAAAAGTGGCGATAAAAGTGGCCGGGCGTTTGAAGGTGGCATAAAATTTAAAGGCGATAATTACAGGATCAGAATAATTATATCCAGCGAAAGCACAGTTTATCTTAAACAGATAATTACAGCTATTACCCTTGTATTAATACTTGCGCTGCTAACCATATTATCGCTGGCTAACAGGTATATACTTAACGATCTGTGGAAACCCTTTTTTGGCCTGCTGGCACACATGAAAGCATTTAATATATCAGAAAGCAGTTCCTTTATATTAACAAACAACAAAGTTGATGAGTTTGCGGATCTGGATAATGCTATTGCAGAAATGTCATCCCGTGTAACAACCGATTTCCAAAATCTTAAACAATTTACCGAAAATGCATCACACGAGATGCTTACACCACTTGCCGTTATCACATCCAAGTTGGATACATTGATACAGGATGAAACCTTGAAAAAAGAACATTTCGATCAGATCCAGGATATCTATGGAGCAGCCGGGAAATTATCGCGGCTAAACCAGTCGTTGTTGTTATTGGTTAAGATAGAAAACAATCTGATAGCAGATAACGATAATCTGGACCTTAACCAGCTGATAAATGATAAGCTCAGGCAGTTTCAGGAGTTATCTGCATCTAAGGAAATAAGGATTTATGCCGAGTTAGGCAGTAAAGAAGTTATAGTTAGTAAACACCTGATGGATATTCTACTTAACAACCTGCTAAGTAATGCTATACGGCATAATCAAAGTAAGGGTAGCATTAATATTTACCTAACGAATGATAAGCTTACAATCCAAAATTTGGGTTTAACCGGTCCGCTTAATAGCAATTCAATTTTTGACCGCTTCCAAAAAGGGAGTACGTCAGAAGGTGCCGGCCTCGGTTTAACTATTGTTAAAAATATATGCAATGTATACGATTGGGATATACAATATTCATCAGTTAATAATTTGCACACGTTTTCAATTGTTTTTTAATTGGTTTTATATTCTAATGTCGTTATTTCAACGTTTTATAAACGGCAAAAACGACAGCGAAAAACTAATAGGGGGCGCTGCAACAGTTGATTTTTGTAAAGTTCAAAACATTATCAATACAAAAAGAAAAATTGTAAGTAAGGTATGTGAAATAAGCGAAATGTTCATGTTGCGCAAATAGTTGGTTTGCCCGCATGCAATAGAAAATTAAGCGGAAGCTTTTCCAAAGGAAAAACGAAAAGATACCCGTATTATCATTGTGGAACGGGCTGCAAAACAAGATTTAAAGCAAATGTACTCAACGGTAATTATGAGGATAAATTGAATCAATAGAGCTTTGTTTTGGCGTTGAAAAATTATTCAATCTTTTTTTAGAGGATATAAATGTAAACATTCAACGCGATGAACATTTAAGTGAGCGAAAACTGTTGCTTAAGCAAATTGAATAACAAGAACCTTTTGTTTCTAAAGCAAGAAAACTATTTATAAATGAGAAAATTCAATTTGATGATTTCAGTAATTTAAAAAAAGAGTATCAAATCATATTGGACGACTTTAAAAATAATTTGGAAAAGGTGACAATAAAGTTGAGTTGTCTAGACAAACAATTAAAAAAAAATCATTCAGGGAAATTTTTTCCGATTTCAAGCATTTGAATATAAATGATAAAAAACATATCATCAATCTGATACCTCCAATCAATTTCGATAAGCATGGTAGTTTTTAAATTAACGTAAATAAAGCCTTGTCAAATATTTTGTTGCTCAAAAGTAAGACTGAATATCAACTCGATTCAACTGAAGTGCAGACGCAAACGCCTTTTCTACAACTTCATAATTTTAAAGATAGGAGAGTGACTGCCAAGAAAGCAATTGCTATATTAGCTAAAAGCAACATCCATATCGATGAAAATGATGCGGCTGTAATTCTTAATTTTCTCTATTTGGTTGCAAAGTCGAATAAAGCACATGCCTCGCCACCATATAGTTTAATTACTACTGTATATTTGCCCCGATGATCAAACCAATAGCGATAAGCGATTTTCTACTGATGGATGTTTCTGTTCCGCTGATTGATGTACGCACACCAGCCGAATTTGAGCATGGACACATTCCAGGCGCATTTAATCAACCTTTGTTTAGCAACGAAGAAAGAATAAAAGTTGGTACGGCCTATAAGCAGGTTGGCCGGGAGGAAGCGATCCTTTTAGGTTTTGATTTAACGGGTTCAAAGTGGTCTGGATTTATTAAGGAAGCTTTGATCATTGCACCCGATAAAAAGATAGGGGTACATTGCTGGCGCGGCGGTATGCGCAGCGGGGCAATGGCATGGGCACTTGATCTCTACGGCTTCGATGTTTATCTTATCCAAGGCGGCTATAAAAAATACCGTATTTGGGTGCACCTGCAATTCGAGGAGCGATATCAATTGCAGATACTGGGAGGAATGACCGGTTCGGGCAAAACCAAATTGTTACTTCAATTAAGATCTGTAGGTGAACAGGTAATAGACCTCGAAGAACTGGCACAGCATCAGGGTTCCTCTTATGGCAGTATGAATAAAATGATACAGCCTACCCAGGAACAGTTTGAGAATAACCTGGCCGGCCAGTTAAAAGCATTAGACCTGCAAAAAAAGGTTTGGGTAGAGGATGAAAGCCTGACCATTGGTAAACGCTCTATCCCCAATCCGTTTTGGCATCAAATGCGGGAAGCGGCAATTATCGATATTAAGGTAGGCCTGCAACTACGCGTTAACGCGTTGGCCGCCGAATACGGTTGCTTAGATAAAGATTTCCTGATGGAGTCTACCGAACGCATCCGCAAACGGCTTGGCCCGGAGCAAACTAAATTTGCCATCGAAGCGATCATGGAAGGCCGCATGAAAGATTTTGTGAAGATAGTTTTAGTATATTATGATAAAACTTACCGCACCGGTCTAAGTAAACGAGACGCTTCCAAAGTCGTATCGCTTGATCTTGCCGATGCAGACATCGCTACGCAAGCCAATCATATTTTAAATTCTACAATCAACGCGCCAGCTACTTAATGGATACAACAACAATTAAACTAACTCAATATTCCCACGGTGCGGGTTGTGGCTGTAAGATCAGCCCTGCCATTTTAGACAAGATACTGCATAGTAATATTGCCCCCGTTGCCGATCCAAATTTATTGGTTGGTAATGATAAAAGGGACGATGCTGCGGTATTAGATCTTGGCAATGGCACCGCCCTGATTTCCACTACCGACTTTTTTATGCCGATTGTGGATGACGCGTATGATTTCGGACGGATTGCTTCTGCTAATGCCATCAGCGACGTTTATGCTATGGGTGGTAAACCTGTTTTAGCCATTGCTATTTTAGGCTGGCCGATTGATAAACTTCCGCCGGAAGTTGCCCAAAAAGTATTGGAAGGTTCCCGCGCTGTTTGCGCCGAAGCCGGTATCACATTAGCAGGTGGTCATAGCATTGATTGCCCCGAGCCGGTATTCGGACTGTCGGTAAACGGTATAGTAAATATCCCGCAATTGAAGCAAAACTCGACTGCAACCCCTGGTTGCAAATTATATCTTACCAAAGCTTTAGGGGTTGGCATCTTGTCAACTGCTCAAAAACGAGGCGTATTGTTGCCGGAAGATGCAGCTATTGCACTAAAGAGCATGACCACATTAAACAAACTGGGCGAAGTATTCGGGCAGATGGATGATGTAAAGGCCATGACGGATGTAACCGGCTTTGGTTTACTGGGCCACCTCTCAGAAATGTGCGAGGGTAGCGGTTTATCAGCAATTATTGAATTTAATAAGGTGCCGGTTATCCCGTCTTTAGCAGGTTATCTGGAACAAAAATGCTTTCCCGGTGGCACGCAACGTAACTGGAATAGTTACGGAAGTAAAATAGGCGCGCTGACCGAAGAACAGCAATATATACTGGCCGACCCGCAAACAAGTGGCGGCCTGCTGGTAGCCGTTGCGGAAGAAGGTGCGGCGGCATTTGAAGCAACACTACAAAGCCTGGGGCACAGTTTAGCACCTATCGGTTGGTTAAAGGTGCCGGATAACGATGCGCTGATAACGGTGATTTAACGTCTTAATTGATGCTTTGCTTTAAAAGCTGCAGAATAGAAAGTTTTGTTTGAAAGGGGGTGATATGATCTTCATTGATACACCTGATCTTTTCAAAATCTTTTTTCAACTGGTTTTGCACCATATAGTTATTGATTGACCTGCCCGCAATTTGCAGATAAGCAGCTATCTGGCTGTCACGGGTCAGGAAATGAAAAGTCGCGCGGTCATGCCAAAGGTCAAAATGATCGTCCGTTTTAAAATCGGTTATGTCAGAGACCACCCATTTAACCAGGTTGCTTTTTTCGCCAAGCCGGGCTTTCTCCTTATCAATCGCAGATGCCGAAATATCCAAAACGGTAATGTTCTGAAAGCCTTCCTGTAAAAGAAAATCTACCAGCATACTATCGCCCCGCCGATGTCGATGATTCTTGCGTTTTTGGATAAGGCAAACTGGTGAATGAAATCCAGGGATGTCTGCAGAACTGCTTGCGTCCAGCTTACCTGGTTCGAAGTTTTATTGGAATAAATATCATCCCAATGTGCTTTTTCATTACCTTCATGCATAAAATCTGATCTTTGTAATAAAGGTCATCATAATTTCAACCAAATGAGCAATAAAATACGTTTAACCATTTACTGCCTGTTAATTGGCAGCTTATCGTCTTCATTGGCAAAAGCGCAGACATCGCCGGTTGCTGTACCATCTATCCTGAACAATTACCCCTGGACGGAAAGTGAATTGTTGGAGCCTGCGTTTTTAGCGGCCACTCTAAAGCAAGCACCAGCTAAATGGCCGCTTGTATTAAATATTGGCGCGGTCGAAGATATCAAAGGCGCAAAACACATTGGCGCGGTAAGTGAAGATAAAAATATAAAAGCATTAAAAAGTTCAGTAGCTGCGCTGTCAAAAAACACGATGGTCATTATTTATTGCGGTTGTTGCCCTTTTACCAAGTGCCCGAATATTAAACCTGCTTTTCTTGATCTAAAAAAAATGGGGTTTACAAACATTAAACTGCTGAATCTGCCGGTTAATTTGCAAACGAATTGGATTAGCAAAGGTTATCCCTTAGCTAAAGAGTGATCAGGTCTTCAATGTTTTTTGTTTGTTGCGGAGCATAATCATTGCTTTGTCGGCGCTAGCTTTTCTGGTTTCTTTCTGTTTGGCTGATGCCACCCAATCGCGGTAGCCTTGTTTATAAGATTTTGACAGGCTTCAAAAAATGAATTCGTTCTGGCTCTTGGTCGAGGAGTACCGGCAATTCGGCAGGGGTTCCTTCAATATGTTCTCCTTTTTTCAGCATTTGACATTGCTTTTTTGTTAATAAAGATACCCATACCCTTTAGTTACTACACCGAACTATAATAAAGAATAAAAGAGTTTCTATCTGTAATTGACGTCATTCTTGTTATAACAATAGTGTAGCCTTAAGGCGTTACCGAACTCTAAAACAGACTTCACAAGGGAATAGAGCAACCTTTTTATTAAATTATCTTAAGAGAGTATAACTTCGCCAAATCTCGAACTCTTTTATTGTTAATAAAAGAGCGGTTCAAGGACTTGTAAATGAGGGTTTTATTATGTTAAAAAAAGAAGGCGTTCTATAATAAACTCCTTCTTAAGTGAACCCTTAGTACACAATTTCCGAACTCTTTTCTTGAAGATTTGAAGAAAATGGCTTCTATCGCTACTTTTGTTTAAGTACTGATAATACCCGAAATATTATTCGGGGGAATTGGATGTTAATGCGGAGCCGACAGACTTTTAGCAATTGGCTTCGCTATCGTTGACGTCTGCAATTGTATAAATACGGCGCGTGGCGACATCGACCAGCATGCAACTTTTGGCGTGGAGATTTAGTCCCTGGTTTTTAAAGGAAATTTTAGAGCATGAAGTTTAACTTCAGCTAAGAATGTGATATAGGCGACAAGAAATACTGTAAAAAACGATGTCAAATAAATATCTGTAATATAAGCCTTTCTGGACTTGATCAGGTAAGTCGCTTTCTTATTATTGAGCGTCATATTTGTTTGGATGCAACTAATATAATCATTTAGCACCTCCTGTTCAAATGTAGTTTGTGTCTGAAACTGATTTGCATTATCTGGTTGAATTGTAAAGATCGATTCGGCCTAATGTGCTTTACTGTAGATTTTATAATCCCCGTTTTTGATAATGCCCATGGTTTCCAGGCCTACGGCAGTTACTTCAAGCCCCTGGTTTCCTGATTTAACTTTCTTAATGCTTTCCATAATTTGATGTTTTATTTCCGTACAAATATCCGCAGCAAAACAGATGCTAGTTATCCAAATCCGTTAATACAGTATCCGGAATAGGGCGAAAGGTGTCATCAAATTAATTAATTCATCCAGCAACCGTGCTTCATTACTTCTTAAGATTCCAAGGATTTTTGCACCTGATTTTTCTTGTCTTAATAATTATTAAAAAATTATTGCAATCGATTGTATTATTGAAATAATGTTTTTACTTTTATGTCGTAACACCAATTACACCTAATAATCAATTTTTTATTTACAAGTTCTACAGTGCTGATTAGCAACGAGGAACAAATAACGCAATCGATTAAAATTTCGATACGGAAAGGAGGAATACTTAATAAATCAGTCAGGCTATAATCTTATCGGTTTTACAATGGGGTAGTATACTGCATTGTAAAAAATCGGAATTGCATGTTTTCAATGTACAAAGGTTTTGACTGATGGAATCGAATATACTATTGCTCTTAAGAAATAAACCAATTAAGCTCTATAAAACAAACAACAATTATTATGGGAAAAAATTTACGAATAGTACTACTGTTTTTCCTGCTTGTGTACAGTATGCTAAGCATGGCGCAAACAGGAAGTATAGTGATCAAAGGAACAATATCAGACGATAAGGGTATCACTTTACCTGGCGTAACCGTATCTGTAAAAGATATGCTGGTTAACGCCATTTCCAATGTTGACGGTAATTACACGATTACCGTGCCTGCAAACGGAAAGACATTAGTGTTTTCATTTATCGGTATGGAAAAGCATGAAGTGAACATTAATGGCAAAACGCTTATTAACGTCATACTGCACTCATCAACCACCTCATTAACAGATGTTAATGTAGTAGCTATAGGGTACGGTAGCCAAAGCAGGAGTAACCTGTCAGGTGCCATATCATCTATAAAAGCAGCAGATATTGCCAATATACCACAGGTAAGTATAGAGCAGTTAATGCAGGGTAAAGCGGCAGGTGTTACCATTACGCAAAACTCAGGTGGGCCAGGTAGTTCTACTTCGGTACACATCCGCGGTATCACATCTTTAACGTTATCTAACGAGCCTTTGTATATTATAGATGGTGTACCTGTATCCGGTGATGCCAATAACCGTACAACCAGTGGGCGTTCGCCGCAGTTAGCGCCTAATAATGGCGAAAACGGTGTTAGTCCGCTATCATTTCTTAACCCGAGTGACATTGAATCAATTGATGTGTTAAAAGATGCATCTGCTACGGCTATTTATGGTAGCAGGGGTTCTAATGGTGTGATCATCATCACCACTAAAAAAGGTAAGAACGGTAGTTTCCGCGTAGGATATGACGGTTATTACGGTTTTCAGCAACAAGGCAGAGAGTTGCCGATGTTAAACCTGAAACAATATGCTTCGCTGCAAAACGCCCTAGCCGATGTGATCGGTATTTCCAGAAGGGGCGAGTTTGCCAACCCTGAACTTTTGGGCAAAGGTACCAATTGGCAGGATGAGATCTTTAAAACGGCTGCACAACAAAGCCATCAGTTAAGCTTCTCTGGTGCAAAAGACAATACCGATTACTATATCTCTACAGGTTTTGTTAAACAGGACGGTACAGTATTGGGTAACGATTACAAACGTTATAATGTGCGTGCCAATGTAAACTCCCAGCTTAAACCATGGTTAAAAGTTGGTACAACCATGTCTGGCAGCTACAGTTTCCAAAACACATCTTTAAGCAACAATACTGGTATAATTTATACGGCATTATTAAGCGCGCCAGACCAGGTTGTTTACAATGCAGATGGTTCATTTGCAGGACCGCAGGCCGATCAGATAGGGGGGCAAAATAACCCGGTTGAACAGGCTTTGCGTATTACCAACAACCTTGCCCGTTATAATTTTAATGGTGGTTTATATGTCGATCTGAAATTAACAAAAGACCTTACCTTTCGTTCGGAAGGTAATGGCGACCTTAACTTTAGCGCAGCTAAATTATTCAGGCCAACTTACAACAACGGCCCGCGCTTTGTAAATCTAACGGCATCTTTACAGGAATACAACAGCAATTCCGTTTACTGGACCTGGAAAGAATACCTTACCTATAACCATACATTTGCTAAAAAGCATGCCTTACAGATTACAGCCGGCCACGAGCTGATCAATATCAATTACAAAGATAATTCGGCCAATATCCAAAGTTTTTTAAGTAACGACCTTCCGGCGCTGGGCCTGGGCGACGCTAAAACCGCAACAGTAGGAGAATACATTGGCCCGACAGATGTATTAGAATCAGCGTTTGCAAGGGCTATTTATACGTTTAATGATCGGTATAATTTAACAGCAACTTTCAGGGCAGACAGGTCATCTAAATTTGCCCAAGGCCATCAAACAGGTTATTTCCCTTCTTTCGGTGCTTTCTGGCGCGTGTCTGAAGAACCATTCTGGAAAGAATTAAAAGGCGTTGCTGATAACGTTAAACTAAGATTAGGTTACGGCCAAACTGGTAACCAAGCTGTTCCAAACTACCTTTACGGTTCTGCTTTAAATGCGGTGATCACGGGCCAGGGTACAGGTTTCGCTATCGATAAAATAGCTAACCCTAATTTAACCTGGGAAACCGCTATTCAATCCAACGTTGGTTTAGACTTCTCTTTATTTAACGGCAGGATCGAATCATCTGTAGATTTCTGGCGCAAAAGTTCAAAGAACTTCCTGTTCCAGGCAGCGCTACCGGCATTCCTGTTGGGCCAAACTGCCGAATACTCCGGTACAGGCGTTATCAGCCCGCCATATGTGAACGGTGGCGAGCTTAAGGCTAATGGTTTTGATGTGTCTATTAACACAAAAAATATCTCAGGTAGCAATTTCAGATGGAACACATCAATAGTATTCAGCCATTATGCCAATAGGGTAGAGTCTTTATATACCGGCGTACCTTTCATCAGCCAAAACGTAACAACCAGTTTCCTGGCGTTACCGGTAACCCGCACACAGGTGGGTACATCTGTTGGTGAGTTTTACGGATACAAAATAAAAGACATCTTCAGAACGGCTGAGCAATTACGCAACGCACCGGTTCAGTTTGGCCGCCCTATACAAACAGGCAGCGGTGGTACTTACCTGGGCGATATCCAATATGAGGATATTAACAATGATGGTAAAATTGACGCCAACGACCAAACCTTTATCGGCAACCCTAATCCCCAATTTACTTACGGTATTACCAATAATTTCTCTTATAAAGCTTTCGACCTGTCGATATTCCTGAATGGATCATATGGTGCTAAAATATTTAACGTATTAAATTACCAGATAGCCGGATTAGGAAGTCTTTATCAAAACCAGGTGGCCTATGTAGCCAGTTTCTGGACACCAACAAACCCGGGCTCCAACGTGCCAAGGCCGATAGCAGGGGATAACCCCAATTTGCTGAACTCGGATCGTTTTATCGAGAATGGCTCGTTTCTACGGGTGCAGAATGTAAGTCTTGGTTTTACACTGCCATCAGTAATTGCTAAAAAAGCAAAGCTTGAGCGGTTACGTGTTTATGCAAGTGGTCAAAATTTATATGTATTTACACCTTACAAAGGCCTCGATCCGGAGATTGGTTCTGTTAACCAGAACGTGTTCTTATCTAACGTTGACCTGGGCAGGTTCCCGATACCTATGACCATTGTATTTGGTATTAATGCATCATTTTAATTTAGAATTTAACATGAAAACATTTAATAAATATTTAATAACGGTAACAGCGCTGACCTGTATGATCAGCAGTAGCTGTAAAAAAGAGTACTTTGACCGTCCTCCAAAAAGTCAGATCACGATTGATAACTTTTACCAGAATGCAGAGCAGGTTAATGCCAGTACCCTATTATTATACAGCGCGCCATGGTTTGGTTACAGCGGTAAAGGAGGCTGGTCTATTACAGAATTAGGCGGGGGTAACGGCAGGACATATTCTGCGGATATTATCAATTTTCAGGATTTTTCTGTTTCGGCAACCAATTTTGAGATCTCGGCGGTATGGAACTCCCTGTATATCGAAGTTGCACAAGCCAACGCGGTAATCAACAATCTGCCGTCTAAGGTTCCGGCATCGGTAGATAAGGTAGTAGTTAACAACGCACTGGGCGAAGCCCATTTGTGGAGGGCGCTTGCTTACTTCCATTTAGTAAGGGTATTTGGCCCGGTACCGATCGTCGAAAACACATTTGATTATGTGGCCGATTACCAGGTGCCAAGAAACCCGGTAGCTGATGTGTATAAGTTTATTGTGAACGACCTGAAGTTTGCAGAAGCGAATTGCTACACCAAAAATAGGAGCGGTACGTCGCCATCTAACGCTAAAGTTTCCAGCGGATCAGCATCTGCTTTACTGGCAAAGGTTTACCTGTATATGCAGGATTATCCAAACGCGCTGACCGAAGCAAATAAAGTGATTAATAGCGGTGAATTTAAACTGTACGGAATAGATGTACCTGGAAAATCCTTCGCCGACTTGTTCCTGACAGCTAACAATAACAACGAAGAATCGATTGTTGCCTTACAATGGGCCGGTAACGGCGGTTACGGCAGGGGTAACCCTTTCCAAGCTGCGGTAGCTTACAACAGCCAGATCACCGGCACAGGGGATGGTTACGGTCAAATGGCACCAACCTTTGATCTTCAGGATAAATTTGACCCGAACGATCTACGCAGAAAAGCGACCATTATGTTGCCGGGCGATAAATATCCCGAGATCAACCAGTCTGCAGGTGGTTATACCTTACCTGCCGATGCCAACTCACAGGGCACCCACGCACAGGTTAAAAAATACGTAGTAGGTACACCGGCTGATAATGGCGGTACCGGTAGCGCACAATCATCAGCTAACAATACTTACCTGATGCGTTACGCTGAGTTGTTTTTTATTAAAGCAGAGGCAATAATGGCCGGTGCCAAAACCAGTTCAAATCCGGAAGCGCTTGCAGCTATCAACACTATTCGCAAAAGGGCGGGATTAGGTAACCTGGCGGTAATAGACAGGGGCGGCTTTGTGACCAACCCTAACTATGTTGCCGGCAGTAATCAAAAAGGCCAGCATTGGCCAACAGTTTACCAGGATGATCTGTTAGATGAACGCCGCAGGGAATTTGCATTCGAGAATGACTACTTTTTTGACTTGATGCGCCTGGATGGTTATAACAAGACCAGCCACCCTATTGCGCTACAAATCATCAAGCAGCAGGATAAAGGTACATCTGATAGCCAGACTCCGCCTAACCGCTACGGTAATGGTTACCTGACTAACATTAACGATGCCAGTTTTGTGTTCCCTATCCCGGCCACAGAAACGGCTGCAGATCCTAAATTGAATGATCCACCGGTTCCTTACGTTTTTAAATAATTTAATTATATCATCATGAAATTAAATCTTAAAATAGTTTACCTGGTATTGCCGCTGCTTATTATATGCGGAATATCGGCCTGTAAAAAGAATAACGAGGGCGGCAAAGGTGCGCCAATGGTTAACCGTGTACGCTTGCTTAGCAAAACAGATACAGTAAGAGATGTTATCCATCCCATCACCTTAGATTCTAACAGCATTTATGACCAGACACGGTTGAATGCATATGACTCAACGGTTGCAGCAGGCAGGTTGAATACGCAGTACGCTATACTGGGATCCAATCTAAAAACAACAAAATCTGTGTCGTTCAACGGTGTTTTAGTTTACTTTAATCCCGGCCTGGTAACGGATAATAGCATTATCCTGACCTTGCCGGCTACCCTTCCGTTTGGCCCTACAGAGTCTAATAAACTGACCATCGTGACACAATACGGTACGGTAGATTTTAACTTCGGTATTCAGCAGCCGCCGCCAACTATTGCAAGTTTCACACCGCTGGCAGCCAGTGCAGGAGATATTGTGACCATCACCGGGTCGGTATTCAATTCTGTATCAGCTGTGAGGTTTGACACCACACCTGCAGAAATTGTTGGAACGCCTACCAGTACCGAGATTAAGGTAAGGGTACCTGCGGGTGTTGTACAAGCTTATGTTTACGTAACCACACCGGGCGGCACAACCCGCTCGCCGGGGTCATTTGGCTTTAAGGCGCTGGTATATGATGATGCCTTCACCTCAGGCTGGGGATCGTACTTCGGTTATAACAGTACCCGTGATATTGCTAATACCGAGCATCCAAAAAGAGGCACTATTGCCATTAAAACAACTTTTAGCGATGCTTACGGTGCTTTCCAGGTAGGTTATAACGGCGCTACGTTAGATGTGAAAAAAGCCGGTTTAACTGCCATTAAATTTTCAGTATACGGTGGTAACGGCACCGACGGGAAAAGTGTGCAGGTGGTTATCAACGGCTCTTACGGCTCGGCATTTGCCGTACCGATTAGCCCGGGAAAATATACCGATTATACGGTACCACTTAGTTCGGTAGGTAACCCAGCCACAATATCGGAACTTGTGATCCAGATCCTTAATGGAAATGGCAGCACTGTTTATATTGATGATATCGGATTTATTTAATGATGGGCTAAAGCGTTGCCACTTGGCAGCGCTTTACTTCGTTTTAAAATCAAACAAAACTTTAATTATGAAAAATTCTACAAAAATATTGCGGCTTTGCGTCGCCGGTATGCTTATTGCCTGTAGTTCTTCCTGCCGTAAGGATAATTATGATAACGTAACCGTGCCGGAAACACCACTTTTAACCAGCACCGGCAATGTAAACCCTGCAGATAGCATGGGCGTGCTTAAAATATTAACGGCAAGTAGCTTCCCAAATATGGGAATGGCTGTAACCTACGGTCCAATGTCATCTAATGCAGCGTTTTTGGCTACAGTAAAGGCGCATGCCAATAACATTACCTTCGGTAACGAGTTAAAGGAAGGTTCTGTTGTAACCAATAATGGAACTTACAATTACACCACAGCCGATGCTTTATACAACATTTGTAAAAATAACGGCTTGCAGGTTTTTGGTCATACGCTGGTTTGGCATTCGCAGCAAAACAGCACCTATTTAAATGCGCTGATCGCGCCGCAGGTAACAGCACCGGTATTAACCAACGTGCTGGCCAATGGTGGTTTTGAAGCCGGCAGCGGTAGTTCATTCACCAATTGGGGCGCTTATAACGGTGCTGCTTCTTTTATGGCAGGCTCCGGCGCCAATGAGGTGCGCACAGGCAGCCGGTCGCTTAAAGTTTCGGTAGCGGCCAATGGCGAGGCTTATTCGGTACAGCTGGCCAGTGATCTATTCGGTACTACTGTGGGTACATCTTACACCATGACGTTTTACATCAAAGCAGCAACGGCAGGCGGTAAAATGAGGATCTCAACTGGTACAACGGCACAATACTCTTCCGATTATGCTACCACCACCTCTTTTGCCCCTTACACCTTTACATTTAACGCTAAAGATGCGCAAACGCGTGTGTTGATAGATATAGGTTCTGTTGCTAATACTTACTATGTTGACGATGTTGCCGTAACCGGCCCTGCCAGCGGCAGCGGTATAATAGAGCAAACTGCTGCCCAAAAAGCAACAGCTATTGATAACGAAATGAAAAAGTACATCACAACTACTATGCAGCGTTACACAGGTAATATCAAAGCATGGGATGTGGTTAACGAGCCATTTACCAACAACGGGGCATTGCGTACTAACACCAATTACAGCGTTGCTGCCAATAATGAGTTTTTGTATGGACAGTACATTGGAACCAAGTATGATCAAAACAACTACATCCTGAAAGCTTTTCAATATGCAAAGGCTGCAGACCCATCTGCGTTAAGGTTCATTAACGATTATAATTTGGAGGTATCAAGGGCCAAGACAGACTCGATTGTTGCCCTGGTCAATTACATTAATAAACAAGGTGCGCTTATAGATGGTATCGGTACACAAATGCACATTGCCCTAAATACATCACACGCTGGTATCGATTATGCCTTTAAGGCGCTGGCATCAACAGGTGTAAAGATCCGCATATCGGAACTTGATATCATCTTAAATTCATCACGATCAGCCACCTACACCCCGAGTGTAACCGGTTTGAATTTGCAGGCGGATTTGTACAAGTATGTGATGCAATCGTATCTTAAAAACGTACCTGTAGGACAGCGCTACGGGGTAACGGTTTGGGGGGTATCAGATACTGATAGCTGGTTAAACACAACAGCATCACCGGATGTGCCATTACTGTTTGATAAAAATTACAAAAAGAAGGTAGCCTTTGCGGGCTTTATACAGGGTCTTAAATAATCTATACTTTTATATTGTTAAATAATATCAGGGCAGGTAATTAAACATACCTGCCCTGCTTATTCCGGTCAATTAAGCTTTTATTGTTTGTGTTTTTATTGGTTATATTGGTTCAACTTTCTGCTCTTATTACATGAAATTATTTTTAAGATTAGCCTTTTTTTTTGGATGTTGGTTAACGCTGCCTGCACATGCAGCTGTGCGGCTGCCGCAATTGATAAGTGATGGTATGGTGCTGCAAAGGGGCGTGCCGTTAAACATTTGGGGCTGGGCTGATGCAAATGAACAGATCATCTTAACATTCAATAAAAAAACCTATCGCATAAATTCCGGCGCTGACGGGGAATGGAAAGTGATCTTTCCTGCCATGAAAGCCGGCGGGCCGTATACGATGGACATAAGAGCTTCTAACCAGATCACTTTAAAAGATATTTTAATTGGAGACGTTTGGTTTTGTTCGGGCCAGTCGAATATGGTTTTACCGATGGAAAGGGTAAAAGAGCGTTACCCGGATGACATAGCATTAGCCAAAAATTCGCAGATCAGGAATTTTTCCATCACGACAGAGTCGGATGTAACCAAAGAGCACCAGGACGTGTTGCCTGCTAATTGGAGCGCGGCTACGCCTGAAAATGTGCTCAACTTTGGGGCTGCCACCTGGTTTTTTGCCAACCAGTTATATAAAAAATATCATGTGCCCATTGGCATTATCAATTCTAGCGTTGGGGGCACACCTATCCAGGCGTGGATCAGCACAAATGGACTGAAGAACATTACGCCGTATAATAGCCGCGTCCTGCAGACGAACACCCGGGCTTTTCAGGATAGCATCCTGAAGGATCAGCAAGCAGCCAAAAATAAACCGCCTGCAATACATAACGATAAAGGGCTATCAGAAGCAACAAAATGGTATGACCCTGCTTATATACCTAAAAGCTGGCATCAATTCTGGTTGCCGGGCTACTGGACCGATCAGGGCATAAGGGATTTAAACGGCGTGGTATGGTTTCGCAAAGAAGCCGATTTGCCCGCCTCAGCAGCTAACCAAACTGCTAAATTGCTTTTAGGCAGGATACTAGATGCCGATGAAACTTATGTGAATGGTAAATTAGTGGGCAGTATCAGCTATCAGTATCCTCCGCGGCGTTATAATATTCCGGATGGTTTGCTTAAGACGGGCAAAAACATCATTGTGGTAAGAGTTACCAACTTTAGCGGAAAGGGTGGGTTTGTACCCGATAAGCCATTCTATTTAACCGTAGGGAACGACACCATTGACCTAAAAGGGAGCTGGCAATATAAAGTAGGAGAGGTGTTTACGCCTGAACCATCAGCAAACGCCATCCCTGTTTTTTCTGCACAGAACGAGCCTGCCGGATTGTTCAATACCATAGTGGCACCAGTAATTCAATACCCGGTAAAAGGAATCTTATGGTACCAAGGCGAAACCAATGCCGAAGCTCCGGCTAATTACGGCCAGTTGTTAACTGCTTTAATTGCCGACTGGAGGAATAAATGGCACCTTGGCAACCTGCCTTTTATTTATGCACAGCTTCCTAACTTTAACGACGTGCAATACAGCCCTGCTGAAAGTAAATGGGCAGAGCTACGCGAGCAGCAGCTTAAAACGCTTGCAGTACCCAACACGCGGATGATCGTAATCATAGACCTGGGAGAATGGAACGACATCCACCCTTTAAATAAAAAGGATGTAGGAACCCGCTTTTTCCTGGCTGCACAAAACACAGCTTATGGCGATAAGACTACCGTATACTCGGGCCCCATATTTTCTTCAGCTAAAGTTTTGGGAGACCAGATTGAGTTATCTTTTAACCACACAGGCAGCGGTTTAACAGCCAAAGGGGAGGATGAGTTAGGCGAATTTGCCATAGCCGGAATAGATAAAAAATTCGTTTGGGCCAAAGCTGTTATTAAAAACGGCAAAGTAATTATTCATATCGATAAAATTCAAAAGCCGACATACATTCGGTACGCTTGGGCCGATAACCCGAAGGGCGCTAATTTGTATAACAAAGAAGGTTTGCCTGCCTCGCCTTTTGAGGTTAAATTAACAGAGTAATTAAATGGAATTACATGATGAAAAATATAAAATACAGTTTGGTTATGTTGCTTTTATTCAGTTTTTACAGCGGTATTGCTCAAAAAAATGAGTTGTGGAAAGGAAAGCAGTGTGCGGTAGTTTTAACTTATGACGATGCTATAAATGTCGATCTGGATAATGTTATTCCTGCGCTCGATTCGCTAAAGTTGAAAGGGACTTTCTACCTCATCGGGTCGTCTCCTGTGCTTAATTTGAGGATGCAGGAATGGCGAAAAGCGGCAGCCAACGGTCATGAACTGGGTAATCATGCCTTATTTCACCCTTGCGACGGAAATTTGCCGGGCAGGGGCTTTGTAACCGCCGAGAGCGACCTGAGTAAATACACCGTAACACGTGCTGTAAACGAGATCAGGATCAACAACACCCTACTTAAGGCGATAGATGGCAAGGATACCCGGACATTTGCTTACCCCTGCGGCGACCTTAAAATAGGGGATAAGTTTTTTTACGAGGAACTCAGGAAAGATTTTTCCGGCGCACGTGGTATCAGTTCCGGTTTGCAAACGGCAGACCAGGTTAACCTTGATAATGTTAACGCCTATTTTATCAATGGGCAATCTGCCGACTATATGGTCGGCCTGGTAGAGCAGGCCAGACGAACTAACACCTTGCTTGTTTTTTTATTCCACGGCGTAGGTGGCGGCCATAATCTTAACGTCGACCTAGAAGAGCATAGCAAATTGCTTCACTATCTAAAAAACAACGAAAAAACTGTATGGACAACCACGATGGTGAATGTTACCGAGTATATCAGGAAAAAGCGGGCTAAATAATATAACCTCTTTTTATTAAATCAACCGTCAATCTCAAAAACGATCTTTTTAACCGGAGCAAACCGATAATGACATAAAAATCAAATATTTTTATTATTATAACAATCGATTGTATAATAAATTTATATTTGGGATATCTGTTATAAACCAGGCATTAGAGATGATCCTGACCATCACAACACTATGAGCAACTTCAAACTGAAATATATATTTACAGCTGTGCTTTTTACATTTTTAGGCAACTTTCAGCTAATATCCGTATCCGCACAACAAGCACCTGCCTCAAAGGGACTAAAAGATTATTACCGTAAATATTTCCCGGTTGGTGTTGCTGTTTCACCGCGGTCTATCAAAGATGCTAAGCAGTCGGCTTTAATTACAACGCATTTTAACAGTATTACGCCAGAGAATGCCATGAAAATGGGGCCGATCCATCCAGCAGAATATTATTATAATTGGAAGGATGCCGACGCTATTGTAGCTTACGCGCAGGCAAATGGTTTAAAGGTGAGGGGCCACAACCTTTGCTGGCACGAGCAAACACCTAAGTGGATATTTACGGATAAAAAAGGCAAACTGGTAACAAAAGAAGTGCTTTTACAAAGGCTTAAAAGTCACATAGAAAAAGTTGTAGGCCGCTATAAAGGTAAAATTTACGCCTGGGATGTTGTGAACGAGGCCATTGATGATGACAGCTCAAAGTTTCTGCGTAACTCATTATGGTTCCAAATCAGCGGTGAGGATTTTATTTTTAAAGCATTTGAATACGCACACGCTGCCGACCCTAAGGCCATTCTGTTTTATAACGATTACAATACCGAGCGCCCGGAGAAAAGAGAGCGGATCTATAAACTATTAAAGAGATTGGTGGATGCTAAAATTCCGATTCAGGGTGTTGGGCTGCAGGCGCACTGGTCGTTAGTTGAACCTTCACAGCAAGATCTGATCAATACCATTGAACGTTTCAGTTCATTAGGATTAAAGGTGCAGATTACCGAGCTGGATATCTCTGTTTACCCATGGGAAAAGGAAAGACGTAACCTGCGCACGGGCGAATCATTAGAATTTACAGCTGATAAGGAACAGCAGCAGGCAGCGCAATATGCAATGGTATTTAAGGTGTTTCGCAAGTATAAAAATGTGATAACCGGGGTAACTTTCTGGAATATTTCTGACCAGTACTCCTGGCTGGATGATTACCCGGTAAAAGGCCGCAAAAATTATCCATTATTGTTCGATCAAAACCTGCAACCCAAAAAAGCTTACCAAATGGTGGTTGATTTTTAACCTTCATCATGAAAAAATACTTGTTTAGCGCATTTATAACCTGTTTGGCTATTATTTTCGTGTGGCCTTACAAAGGATTCTCCCAGGTTCCCGGCGGGCAAAACTATATCGCCGTACAAAATACCAAGGGCTCTTTTCAATTATCGGCAGCAGGCAGATCTGTACCCGTTTATACAGCAGATACAGACTACCCGGGCGTTAAAAGAGCGGTTAACAATTTACTAGCTGACATCACTTCCGTAACCGGATCAACACCTGCACTCATTCAGGATCTTAAAAATAACAAGTTTTTAGTACTTATCGGTACCCTGGGTAAAAACCCTTTGTTAGATCAGCTGGCGTCAAATAAAAAAATTGATGTGGCTGCTATCGCCGGTAAATGGGAGGCGCACCTTACGCAGGTGGTGCAAAATCCTTTTCCGGGAGTGAAGCAGGCACTTATTATTGCGGGCAGCGATAAACGGGGAACCATCTATGGCGTTTATGACCTATCCGCACAGATAGGTGTATCTCCATGGAATTGGTGGGCAGATGTGCCGGCAAAAAAGAAAGCCAATATTTATGTTTTGCCCGGCCGTTATACGGATGGCGAGCCGGCTGTTAAATACAGGGGCATTTTTATTAATGATGAAGCGCCTGCCTTTTCGGGATGGGCAAGGGCAAAATTCGACGGGGTTAACCACCAGGTGTATGAAAAAGTTTTTGAGCTGATACTGCGTTTAAAAGGCAACTACCTGTGGCCCGCCATGTGGGATAATGCCTTTAACGATGATGATAAGCTAAACCCCGTCTTGGCGGATGAGTATGGCATTGTGATGGGTACCTCTCACCACGAGCCGATGGACCGGGCGCAGAAAGAATGGAAAAGATATGGCGAAGGCGACTGGAACTATCAAACTAACGAGAACGTATTAAAAGATTTCTGGAAAAAAGGCATCCAAAACATGGGTGATAAAGAAACCATAGTGAACCTAGGAATGCGGGGCGATGGGGATACGGCAATGTCTGAAGGGGGCAATATTTCCTTGCTTGAAAAAATAGTAAAAGACCAGCGGCAAATCATTACTGATGTTACGGGTAAAGAAGCGGTAAAAACACCGCAAATGTGGGCCTTGTATAAGGAGGTGCAGGATTATTACGACAAAGGCATGCGCGTACCAGATGATGTTACCCTGTTGTTGTGTGATGATAACTGGGGCAATATCCGTAAACTGCCTGCATTGAATGCAAAGCCACGTAAAGGCGGCTACGGTATTTACTTTCATTTTGATTACGTAGGCGGGCCGCGAAACTATAAGTGGCTTAATACAAACCAAATTGCGGCAACCTGGGAGCAAATGCACCTTGCCTATGAATACAATGCCCGGCAGGTTTGGATAGTGAACGTTGGTGATCTTAAACCGATGGAGTTTCCGGTTAGTTTTTTTTTAGATTACGCCTGGTCACCAGATAAGTGGCCGGCAAGCAAATTGAGCGAATATACCAGGTTATGGGCAAGCCAGCAGTTCGGGCCGGAATATGCTTCAGAAATAGCCGAGATGTTAAATAGGTACAGCCGTTATAACAACAGGCGCAAACCTGAGTTACTTGACCAAAACACCTATAGTTTAAACAACTACCGTGAGTTTGAAACCGTAGTAGCAGATTATAACAGCTTAAAGCATGATGCAGAAGCGCTTTACGCCAGGATGCCACAGGAGGATAAAAGTGCCTTTTACCAGTTGGTTTTACACTCTATCATCGCCTGCGCCAACGTTAACGAAATGTATTTTGAGGCAGCAAAAAATAAGCAATATAGACTTCAGGGCCGGGCTGCTGCCAATACTACTGCCAATAAAGTAAAATCCTTATTTGAAAAAGATAAACAGATTTCCCGATACTATAACGACACCCTGTCTAACGGCAAGTGGAAGCATTTGATGGACCAAACGCATATCGGTTATACCTACTGGCAACAACCTGATCAGGATAAAATGCCTGATGTAAAAGAAATAACGCTGCCATCTGCTGCAACAATGGGCGTAGCAATAGAAGGCTCGGCAAATACATGGGGGGCAGGGCAAACAGCAACCGGCCTGCCAGAATTTTGTATGGGCCAATATAATCGTCATTATATTGAGGTATTTAACCGCGGTAAAACACCGTTCATATACACGGTAAAGTCATTAGCGCCTTATCTAAAAATAAATCAAACAGCAGGTCCATTAACAGAGCAGGAGCGGGTTTGGCTAACGGTAGACTGGGCTAAAGTTCCGCAAAGCAGTAATAAGGCAGTCGTAACCATTATTGGCTTGCAAGGCAGCGTGATGGTAAATGTAAAGGTCAGCAAACCCAAACAAGTTGCAGGTAAGGTTTTCCTTGAAACGGATGGTTTCGTTTCCATAGAAGCGGCGCACTACAGCAAAGCGGTGAGCAAAGGCCCTGTAAACTGGCTAGTTATTCCTAACTATGGCCGTACTTTATCCGGCGTATGCCCGGTACCGGTTACGGCGCCGAACGCAACACCCGGCGGCAATAGTCCCCATGTGGAATATAATATAAACTTCAGAGACACCGGCACGGTTGCCGTAAATCTTTATATCTCGCCAACACTTGATTTTAAGAATCAAAAGGGTTTGCGTTATGCTGTTTCCATAGATCATGAGCGGCCGCAATTGGTCAACATCAATGACAATGAAAAGCCTGGCGAAGGCGAATGGAACAATAGTGTTGCAAATAATATTAAGGTATTGGTCACCAAACACCATATTAGCAAGCCGGGCATTCATATTTTGAAATACTGGAAAGTTGATGCCGGCGTGGTCTTACAAAAGATAGTTATTGACACGGGCGGACTAAAAGAAAGTTATCTGGGGCCGCCGGGCCAATAGGGTCCCCAAAAGGATTAAATCAACTGTTTTTTTGTGTGGAAGACCTGATGATGAGCTTAGGTTTAATGCTGATCACTTTAGGGATAACAACAGTATCGGCGTTCTCCATCTCCTGAAAATATAAATTAGCCACCGTTTTACCCATATAAAAACTGAACTGATCTATCGTAGTGATAGAGGGGCTGGTAATATCTGTAAAATCTTCGTTTGAATAACCGCAGATCCCTAATTCATTGGGCACTTTCACGTTCATAGCTGTTGCTACTTCTAAAACTCCTAAAGCCGAGAAATCTGACGTTGATGCAAATATTGCATCTGGTGGCTGGGGTAAACTTAACAGTTGCCTCGTGGCATTTGCGCTTAATTCTTTTGTCCAGGCATTTTCCTTCATCAATTCCTTGATGACTGGCATGTTGTTTTCCTGAAGCGCCCGCAGATAACCGTTTTTCCTCTGGCGGAATATATTTAAGTTTTGCGGCCCTTCCAGTAATGCGATTCGGGTATAACCTTGTTTAATAATATGGCTAACCGCTTCAAAAGAGGTTTGTTCGTTGTCGTTGGTTACTTTCAGGGTTTCCAGTTCGTCAGCTACGCGGTCAAACTGTATCAATTGGATATTGTGATCGATGATGTTTTGCAAGTGTTTAAATTCTGTGGTTTCAACAGAGATTGAGATAACAATACAGTCCACATGCTGGTTAATAAGCGTGTTGACACACTGCACCTCTTTTTCCAATAATTCATTCGATTGGCAAATGACCAGGTTATAACCTTGCTCATAAGTGACAGCCTCAATTCCTGCAATAACGTTCGAAAAAAAAATTTGATTGATGCGTGGGACAATTACGCCAATCGTTTTAGAATGACCTGTACGTAAATTTGAAGCTAATGTGTTGCGCTGATAATTAAGCTCTTGTGCGGTTTTTAAGATCAACTTTTTAGTAGCGGGATTTACAGTACTGCTATTATTAAGTGCACGCGAAACCGAAGAGGGGTTAAGATTAAGCTTTTCGGCAATATCATAAATGGTTGTTCTTTTTTTTGGTTTCATAGACAATTAAAAAAATTATAAAATAATTTAAGCAATCGATTGTAATTTGAAGATTTTACGTTATTTTCGTTTTACAATTATAACCAAAAACTAGTTAAAATATGTTATTATTAGGTATCGATATCGGTACGTCGTCTGTGAAGGTGAGCGTTGTTGACGCTGATCAACAGCAGGTAATCGCTACCGCACAATACCCGGATACGGAATCGCCCATTTTATCGCTGCAAACCGGTTGGGCAGAGCAATCGCCTGATATGTGGTGGCAGCAAACCGGGCAGGCTATTGCGCTTTGCCATCAAAAAGGCGGCTATAACCCGCAGGATATTGCAGCAATTGGTATCGCCTACCAGATGCATGGGTTGGTTTTGGTCGATAAAGATCAGCAAGTACTGCGCGATAGTATCATTTGGTGCGATAGCCGCGCGGTAAAGATAGGCGACGAGGCGTTTGACGCGATAGGGCACGAAGCCTGTCTGTCGTACATGCTTAATTCGCCGGGTAACTTTACGGCTTCTAAACTGGCATGGGTTAAAAAGCACGAGCCAGATATTTACGATAAGATATACAAGGTAATGTTGCCCGGCGATTATATCGCTATGAAACTAACCGGTGACATTACAACATCTGCCTCTGCGATGTCTGAGGGGATATTATTTGACTTCCAGATCGGCGGATTGTCTAAAGATATTACGGGGTACTTTGGTTTTGGTGATGAGCTGTTTCCTGAAGTGAGGCCGGTATTTTCGGCGCATGGTACGGTTACAGCGACGGTTGCAAGCGCCCTGCAGTTAAAGGAAGGCATCCCTGTTACCTACAAAGCTGGCGACCAGCCTAATAATGCACTATCATTAAACGTACTTAACCCCGGCGAAGTGGCAGCAACGGCGGGTACGTCCGGTGTGATCTATGGTGTGAGCGATCAATTGGCTTATGATCCGCAATCTCGCGTAAATACATTTGCACATGTCAATCATACCAACGAACAAAAACGGCTTGGTGTATTGCTTTGTATAAACGGTACAGGTAGCTTTTACCGTTGGGTAAAAAGTGCCTTTGGCGCGCATCTAAATTATCAGCAAATGAATGCCGAAGTCGAAAAGGCACCTTTAGGCAGCGATAACCTGCGGATAATGCCATTCGGTAACGGTACCGAACGGATGTTGAACAACAAACAGATAGGGGCGCAGTTGCATAATATAGATCTTAATTTGCATACGCCTGCACATGTTTTTAGGGCAGCACAAGAGGGCATAGCATGCGCATTCCGGTACGGATTGGATATCATGCGCGAAAATGGCATGAACCCAACGGTCATCAGGGCCGGGCGATCAAGCATGTTTTTGAGCGACGTTTTTACACAGTCATTTGTAAACGCTACCCGCGTGCCGGTTGAACTTTATAATAACGACGGAAGCATGGGTGCTGCATTGGGTGCAGGTATAGGTGCGGGTATTTTCGCAAACGGCGGTGAAGCGTTTGGCAATTTAAAAGCTAAACACCGTATAGAACCCAACACGACAGATTTTGAGGAAGTTTACCAAAGCTGGAAGCTGATCCTTGATCAGCAATTATCAATTATTCAATAAATTTAAATATATCTAAATACTAAATTATGTCAATTGTAACCGGAGAAAAAGAATTTTTTGCAGGAATAGGCCAGGTAAGTTATGAAGGGCTGGAGTCTGATAACCCGCTGGCTTTTCGCTGGTATGATGCAGACCGGGTAGTTGCCGGCAAAACCATGAAAGATCATTTGCGCTTTGCCTGTGCCTATTGGCATTCGTTCTGCGGCAATGGGGCCGATCCGTTTGGTGAGGCTACTCAGATATTTCCATGGAACACAAAAAGTGATGCCGTAGAACGCGCCAGGGATAAAATGGATGCCGCTTTTGAATTCATAACCAAAATGAATATTCCCTACTACTGTTTTCATGACGTGGATGTTGTAGATTATACCAATGACGTAAACGAAAACGACAGGCGATTACAGGCGCTGGTGGAATATGCCAAACAAAAACAGGCGGCAAGCGGCGTTAAATTGCTATGGGGAACATCAAACCTGTTTAGTAACCGCAGGTATATGAATGGCGCTTCTACCAATCCAAACTTCCATGTTTTGGCACATGCAGGAGCGCAGGTTAAAGCAGCTTTGGATGCCACGATTGCATTAGGTGGTGAAAACTATGTTTTTTGGGGTGGACGTGAGGGTTATATGAGCCTGCTAAATACCAACATGAAACGCGAGCAGGAGCATCTTGCCCAATTTTTACACACGGCGAAAGATTACGCCCGTAAGCAGGGATTTAAAGGTACATTCTTTATCGAACCAAAGCCTTGTGAGCCAACCAAACACCAATATGATTATGATGCCGCAACAGTATTTGGTTTCCTGCAAAAATATGGCCTACTGGGCGATTTTAAACTGAACCTGGAAGTTAACCACGCGACACTTGCCGGCCATACTTTCCAGCATGAATTGCAGGTAGCGGCAGATTGCGGGCTATTAGGCTCGATTGATGCTAACCGTGGCGATACGCAGAACGGCTGGGATACCGACCAGTTTCCTAATGATATTACCGAGGTGACCGAATATATGACAATAATCCTAAAAGCCGGTGGTTTACAGGGTGGCGGTATAAACTTTGATGCCAAAGTACGACGTAATTCTACCGACCGGGCAGACTTGTTTTATGCTCACGTAGCTGGTATGGATGTATTTGCAAGGGCCTTGATCATAGCTGACAATATCCTCCAAAAATCTCAATACGAGCAAATTAGAAAAGAGCGGTACGCATCTTTTGACAGCGGCGCGGGAAAAGATTTTGAATACGGAAAGTTAACGCTGGAAGACCTGCGTGCATTTGCCGTTGAAAACGGCGAGCCGGAGACCATTAGTGGTAAACAAGAGTATCTGGAAAACCTGTTTAACAGATATATTTAACAGTTATCTGCCACAAAAATCCCATTTAAAACCGAGAATACTAAATGAAAACCCTTTCGTCCGGCGATTACGCTGTGTTTTTGATCTACTTTTTAATAGTGGCCTGTTACGGTTATTGGATATATCGCCGAAAGCGCAACGCGGACGCTACATCAAAAGATTACTTCTTAGCTGAAGGATCGCTCACCTGGTGGGCCATAGGCGCATCGCTCATCGCATCTAACATCTCTGCCGAGCAATTTGTTGCCATGAGTGGCAATGGTTTTACTATGGGTTTGGCTATATCTACCTACGAGTGGATGGCTGCCTTTACCCTAATCATTGTTGCTGTGTTTTTCATCCCCGTATATCTTAAGAACAAGATCTTCACGATGCCGCAATTTCTGCACCAGCGCTATAACAGCACCGTTGCCATGATCATGGCGGTGTTTTGGTTGCTATTGTACGTAATTGTTAACCTAACCTCTATTTTATATTTGGGCGCTATTGCCATAAACGGCATATCCGGTATCGACTTTAAGATTTGTATAGCAGGCCTGGCTTTCTTTGCCATTATCATCACTTTGGGTGGCATGAAGGTAATTGGTTATACCGATGTTATTCAAGTGTTCTTTTTGATATTGGGTGGTTTAGTAACGACTTATATTGCAGTTACCAAGGTAGGGGAATACTACGGCCATCCGGGGCTCATTAACGGCCTATCATCGATGTATGAACACGCCAATGACCACTTCGCGATGATCTTGAAAAAAGATAATCCTAGTTATGGCGATTTGCCGGGTTTAACGGTTCTGATAGGCGGCATGTGGATTGTAAATCTCAATTATTGGGGTTGTAACCAGTATATCACTCAGCGTGCTTTGGGTGCTGACCTTAAAACCGCACGGAGCGGCATTTTATTTGCAGCTTTTTTAAAGCTTCTGATGCCATTGATTGTTGTATTGCCCGGCATAGCTGCTTATATTTTGTACAAGCAAAATGTATTTAATTCAGAATCTATGGGTAGCATCGCGGCCAATCATGATAATGCTTATCCCGTTTTACTTAATATGCTGCCTGCAGGTGTTAAAGGGCTTGCGTTTGCCGCATTAACTGCCGCGGTAGTAGCTTCACTGGCTGGTAAGGCCAATAGTATTGCCACCATTTTTACGCTGGATATCTACAAAAAGAAGATCCGTAAGGATGCAACAGACCACCAGCTGGTGGTAGTAGGTAAAATTACGGTAGTGGTGGCTATGATTTTAGGCGTAGCCATATCCCCTTTTTTAGGCATCGATAAAAAGGGTGGCTTTCAGTTTATCCAGGAATATACCGGTTTTGTTTCGCCGGGTATCTTTGCCATGTTTATTTTAGGATTCTTCTGGAAAAAGGCTTCATCTAACGCAGCGTTGTTTGCTACTATCGGTGGTTTTGTTTTTTCAGTGTTCTTTAAGTTCTTACCTAAGTTTGTTGATTTGTCACCGTTGGCACCAACGGGGTTTTCCACCAAAAACGCGACAAGCGGCTTATACGAAATGCCGTTTTTAGACAGGATGGGATTTGTATTTATCATCTGTATCATCGGTATGGTGATCATCAGCTTGGTAGATGCGGCAAAAGGAAAAGAGACTAACGGTTTAGAGATAGATGCTAAAATGTTCAAAACATCAAATAGTTTTGCCATCGGCGCTATGCTGGTTATTGGAGTGATTGTGGCGCTCTACACCATATTCTGGTAACAGCTAAAATTAATTTGAAGAGAAAAGGCGCATTTTATAAAGAAGTGCGCCTTTTTAACTTGGTAGCGATTATAATTAAAACCCTGTAGAATTGCCGCCATCAACCGGTAATATTACACCGGTGACATATTTGGCAGCATCGCATGCTAAGAAAAAAATGGCTTCTGTAACATCACTGGGTTCACCAAGTTTGCCCGTTGGGGTGCGTGATAATACCTTTTGTTTTCTGTCCGGGTCATTATCCAGCGCCCCGGCGGCCATATTAGTAGCAAATAAAGCCGGGTGCCATACAATTCACCCTGATCCCTTGCGGAGGATAACTCGGTAGCCATGGCCATTGTCATCCCCTCTATAGTCGATTTGGCCGCCGTGTAGGCAATACATAAGGTATGCCGTATTGTAATGCCATAGAACTTATATTGATGATGCTGCCCTTGCCTGCAAGTATCATTGTTTTACCACTTCCCGGCTTAATGCAAAAAACTGCTGAAAGGTTAGTTTGAATAATGTGCAGGTCTTCCTGATAAGCGATGTTATTTTCAGAATGTACGGCTCTTATAGCCTCTGAACCGTTATGCATAAACATTCCTTAAAACATTGCCTGTGATATTCAAGATACGCCCGGCGCCTTGTTGGATCAAATGATCGGACAACCCATGGGCGTAAAAAAATATGTTAATCGGTGAAATACAATCGATTGTATTTATGAATTTTTTTTCTCAGATTTGTAATATCAATTAACCTCAAATTATAAGCAATGTATTATCTGCCGCTGATTAAAAAGCCATTTTTGGTGCTGCCGTTTATGGCGTGCATCATGTTTTCGTGCGAGTCGCCCGCTCAAAAAGTTGCCGTAAAAACCGACGCTGTAAAATACCTAAGCAAACCGCTGATCCGCAATATTTACACTGCAGATCCGTCCGCACATGTATTTGAAGGGAAGATTTATATTTATCCCTCGCACGATATAGATGCAGGCGTAGCAGAGAACGATAACGGCGACCACTTTGCGATGAAAGATTATCACATTCTCTCGATGGATAGCGTTGGAGGCAAAGTTACGGACAATGGGGTAGCGTTTTCCATTCAGGATATTCCATGGGCGGGCAGGCAGTTATGGGCACCAGATGCAGCCTTTAAGAATAATACCTACTACCTTTATTTTCCGGTAAAGGATAAGAATGATGTATTTAGAATAGGCGTTGCTACCGCCAAACGTCCGGCAGGCCCGTTTAAGGCCCAACCAAAGCCAATAGCGGGCAGTTTTAGTATCGATCCTGCAGTATTTATCGATACCGATGGCAGTTCATATATGTACTTCGGTGGTATTTGGGGCGGACAGCTGCAACGCTGGAAGGATGGCAAATATGATAGAAATGGCTCAAAAACCGATCTTCAGCAGGATGATACGCCAGCCATAACCTGTAAGGTTGCCAAACTGAAAGATAATATGCTGGAATTTGACGGTGCCGTTAAAGATGTAGTAATCAATGACAGTTTAGGCATACCGTTATTGGGTAAAGACCATAACAGGCGCTTTTTTGAAGGATCATGGATGCATAAATATAATAATCTTTATTATTTCACCTATTCTACTGGTGACACGCATTATCTTGCGTATGCAATAGGTAACAGTCCGTTAGGCCCTTTTACCTATAAAGGCGTATTTATGAATCCCGTGCAAGGCTGGACAACTCATCATTCTATTTTGCAGATAAAAGACAAATGGTATGTTTTTTACCATGACACCGAATTATCGAGCAAAACGCATCTGCGTAATATTAAAGTAACCGAACTAAATCATAACAAGGATGGTTCATTAAAATTAATAAATACCTTTATTACACCACATTAACACCGGGCGCGTTATCTTTAAAAAAGCAACTTAGCGAATACCAGGATAAAATTGTAAGGGCAAGAGATTTGCTCCTTGCCGGTGATTTGGATGGCGCTGATTATAAGAAGATAAAGATCGATAGCGAACGCCAGATAACAATTATAGAGGGAAAACTTGTTAATTCTTCTGTAAAAAGCCGGTATTGGGCCCTTATTGGATATGGCATTTAAGAATTTATCAAGTTTACCACAAATCTATTAAAGTGCTGATTCAGAGCAGAAAATGTATATAGTGAGTTCGATGTTCCATCAAAAATTGACTTTTGACGGAGAGTAACATCGAACTCTTTTTGTAAATGAAGCAATTTGTTTTTTTGATAACGTAAAATCACTTTTGTGAAACACAAAATAGGCCTTTAAATACATCTAAAGGCCGTTTTGCTATTAGTTGGTGACCTGGGAGGGGTTCGAACCCTCGACCCACTGATTAAGAGTCAGTTGCTCTACCAAGTCGTGCTGATATTTTAGACGGGCTGCAAATATAAGATTGATACGCACAGCAACGAATGTTTTGTGCAGGTTATACAGTACGGTAAGGGTTTAAAGGTGGGTTTACCTTGGCAGGTCCTTCTTAATAAATTTATGGTACAGGTATTCTGCATAGCCCACGCTAATGTAATCGGGGAATTTCCAGGTTGGGTAATAACGTTTCTTGATATATTTAAGAAAGCTGAAAAATGCAATACAAAGTATAAGGGTGATAGATATAGCCAGTAATACGACGCAGAATAGGGAAAATAAGCTCATAATTAAATGATAAAGTTGCATGTTACATTGGGGAAGCTAATATAATCATTACTGATGTATTACAAATAAATGTTGAAAAATAATATTTAGAATTTAATATTATTAATGATTGTAAAATGTGTTAAACTGACAATTAATCGTAGTTTCCCTATGCATAGTTTATAACAGAGCTAATTATTTATTCGACAACGGTTTTGTGATTTTATCGCAATAATACTATCAATAGTAAATTATGGGTTCAAGAGATATTCAGGGTAAACTTTGGTGGAGCGCGCCGAAGATTGGGCAAACATTCAGGAACAAACCGGTATTGCCGGTTATAATTATGTGATAAATTATTTGAAGCCTACAGCTGCCGATAAATTGTTGGATATAGGTTGCGGTTCGGGCTTATTTAGCGACTTGGTTAATTTAACCGGGGCTAAAGTTACCGGTATTGATGCCAGCGAGCGATTGATTGACAGGGCAAAGAAACGCAATCCAATTATCCGTTTTGTTAGCGGCGAAATGGAGGAACTACCTTTTGCTTCTGATGCTTTTAACATCGTTTGTGGTTTTAATTCCTTTTAATACGCCGCAAATGTAGAAAATGCTTTGATCGAGGCCAAACGTGTGCTACAGCCCGGCGGTAAACTGGTAACTATGTTATGGGGCAACAAGGGCAGCCGGCACAAGGGGCCCTTTTGCACTTACCGAAAACAGGTTATTAGAAACCACATTAGAACAAGTAGGTTTCAAAATTTTTGCAAGGTAGAGGATGTGACATCTATATGGGACTATGCAAGCGTTGAAACCGCTATTAAAGGTTTGCTGGCAACCGGGCCGGTTGCCAAAGCCATTGCACATAGCGGTTTCGATAAAGTGTACGAAGCTATTGCTAAAGCTATTAAACCCCACACCCGAACTAACGGGCATGTGGTTTATCATAATAAATTCAGGATTACGGTAGCCGAAAAATAAGGCTGGTTAATATTCGGCCAGCACATTAAAGGCGATGCCTGCAATGCCCACCTTTTCCCAGGTAGCCTGGCTGGTTTCGCGGGTGATAACAGCACCGCTGCCAAAGATGCTTAGGTACGCCGAAAACATCAGGCCACGGCCTTTTGAGTTTGCTATCCACTCCGGGCTCGCAAAAAAGTTATCATCAACATAAATGCTGTAGGGTTGCAGATCAACCTGGATGTCTTTTTGCCCCGGTAATACATCTATGTATATATTTTGGTTTTGCAGGAGTTGATCTGGCATGCCTTTCTTCACCGAGTAAAAATTAAGGCGAAGCTTTACCGGGTACAGCGGCGCATTAGTAATGTGTATGTTGAACTTTTAAGAAAAGTTGGCGATTTTTCGATTTTGATAACCGTGCCTATTTCATGGCCAAGTATGTTGTCAGAATAACCCACGTTACTATTGTCAGATCTTGAATCGTTACCCAGGATGCCTTCTTTCCACTTGCGGTTACTTACTCGTACCTCCTTAAGCTACGTTGTGGATGGCTGCAATAATACCGTTTTATGCGTATCACTTACAAATAATGCTACTTTGTAAATAACAGGCGCATAACCTATTATAGAAAGTTTTAGCGTATCGGCATCGTGGCCTGCAAGGTTTAGTTTGTAGCGGCCGGCGCTATCAGTTACGGTACCAACGCTTTTGCCTATTATGCCCACGTTAACGTAGGGGATAGGGAGGTTGGTTTTCGCATTTTTAACAAGGCCTTCAAAAACCTGTGCGTTTGCAAATAGGGATGGGAGGATAAGGAGGGCAACAAACAAGATCCGTTTCATTACAGTAAGACGAGTTTGTTGCCCAATTAGCTACGCCATAGCGTAAAATTCTTCGCGTTGTTTTTGTACAACGTCGCTGTTGATGTACTCGTCGTAAGTCATTAGCTTATC
Organism: Mucilaginibacter sp. 5C4; assembly: GCF_034345625.1. Lineage (NCBI taxonomy): Bacteria > Pseudomonadati > Bacteroidota > Sphingobacteriia > Sphingobacteriales > Sphingobacteriaceae > Mucilaginibacter > Mucilaginibacter sp. 5C4. Next base: position 2,300,229 of record NZ_CP133775.1, read on the forward strand.
AATTATACCACCGGGGGTTAGTTCGATGATGCGGGTTGCAACCGTTTGGATCAATTCATGATCTCGTGAGGTGAAGATGATGTTGCCCCTAAAATCTTTCATGCCGTTGTTTAGCGCGGTGATAGATTCCAGGTCGAGGTGATTGGTTGGCTCGTCCAGTATCAGCATATTGGCCGATTGCAACATCATGCGGCTAAACATACATCGCATTTTTTCGCCACCAGATAGTACATTGCTTTTCTTCAGTACTTCCTCGCCGCTAAATAACATACGGCCTAAGAAGCCACGGATAAACTGATCATCTTTTTCGCCTGCCGAATATTCGCGCAGCCAGTCTATAAGATTATCATCTTTACCTTTAAAGTATGATGAGTTATCGATAGGGATATCCGCGAGGTTTACGGTAACGCCCCACTTAAAGCTGCCTTTATAATCTTTATCGCGGCCGGTTAAAATATCATAGAAGGCCGATGTTGCCAAACTATTCTGAGACAGCACGGCAATTTTATCACCCTTGTTGGCCATAAAATCAATATTGGCAAAAAGTACTTCACCGTTAAGCGATTTACCCAGTTTTTCGGTTTGTAAAACCTGGTCTCCAATTTCGCGGCCCTGATTGTTAAATATAATTCCGGGATATTTACGATTAGATGGCTGGATCTCATCAAGGTTGATCTTATCCAAAGCCTTTTTACGGCTGGTTGCCTGTTTAGATTTTGAAGCATTCGCGCTAAACCTGCGGATAAATTCCTGCAACTCTTTTACACGTTCTTCGGTTTTCTTGTTCTGATCGCTGCGTTGTTTCAAGGCCAGCTGGCTACTTTCGTACCAAAATGTGTAGTTACCGGTGTAGATGCTCATCTTGGCAAAATCGATATCCACCACGTGGGTACAAACGGTATCCAAAAAGTGCCTGTCGTGAGATACTACAAGTACAATAGCTTCATACGTTGCCAGGAAATCTTCCAGCCAGGTAATGGTGTGGATGTCCAGGTCATTCGTAGGCTCATCCAGTAACAAAATATCGGGTTTGCCAAAAAGGGCCTGTGCTAATAACACACGTACCTTTTGGGTGTTGTCAAGGTTTTTAATCAAGCTATAATGGAACTCTTCTTTAATGCCTAAGTTGCTTAGTAGGGTAGCGGCATTGCTCTCGGCATTCCACCCATCCATTTCGGCAAAAAGGTTTTCCAGATCGCCTGCACGTTCGCCATCGGCATCGCTAAAATCTTCTTTCAGGTAAATAGCATCTTTCTCCTTCATGATGGCGTACATTTCTTTGTGGCCCATCATTACGGTTTCTAACACGGTAAATTCATCGTAAGCGTAATGGTCCTGGCTTAACACGGCCATACGCTCGCCGGGGGTAAAGCTAACCGTTCCGCTGCTTGGGTCTATCTCGCCCGAAAGGATCTTCATAAACGTAGACTTACCCGCGCCGTTAGCCCCAATTACGCCATAGCAATTGCCCTGGCTAAACTTAAGGTTAACATCTTCAAAAAGGGTGCGTTTTCCGTAACGAAGGGATAGATTAGATACCGTTATCATGCTGTACTTTTATTTTGCGCAAAAATACGGTAAATACTTAATTTATTTTAACCCGCGCGTAATTTGGCTGTAGAATAATTTCTTTGAGATAAAAATGCACAAAGTGCGACAGGGGGATGAGGATGCCATTCTACACAGTTCCCCACGTTTTTTTTATTACAAATTACTTGCTAATCGGCCTTCAAAATGCATAGATTAATTTTTTAGAGTAACAATTGATTAACATTACACGTAAAAGTATTTAAACCCTAATTTAAACTTTATGATTATTGTAGTAATAAGTCTGTTTATCGTGAATGCATTAGTAGTAGTGCAGCACTTAAAGGTGAAAAGATCATACCCCCCCCCGAAAATGCGGTTCAACTAACTTAGCAGCTTTGCTAAGTTAGTTGTTTCCTCATCGACAAGCTTTTGCAGCGGCCCAGAGACAAGCATCTTCATTAACATATTCAGGTCGGCGGTAATGGTAAAAGAGGCTTGGGTAGCCCCATCAACCTCGCTTAATTCCCATATTAGTTCCATATCAAACGGTGGTTTTTCTGCCGGGATTATTTTCACCAGGCTATTAGCCACACGCTCCTCAATCTTTATCGAAAGTTTTGTAATGTTTTGGATGTTAAAACTGGCTACATCGGCAGTTGACTCCCAATCCTCGATGTTATCGGGCATCAGTTGGCGATGATTGTTCATATCAGCCAAAAAAGCATATACCTGTGCTGCCGGTTTATTTACGGTAACGGTACTTTCAAAAACACTCATAGTAAAATATTATTGTCCCCAGGTAGAGGGTTGTGCGCGCCACTCTTTTAATACCGCGGTATCAGCAGCAGATATATAGCTGTGCTCTTCGGCGTATTTTAAAAGCGCGTTGTAGTTAGATAATGTAATAAACGGGCATTTAGCTTCTTTAAAGTTATCGGCAGCTATATCAAAGCCATAGCTGAAAATAGCGGCAAGGCCTGCAACGGTATAACCGGCATCGCGCAAAGCGTTAACGGCTTGTAAGCTGCTTTTACCTGTCGATATCAGGTCCTCGATAACCACCACACGCTGGCCCGGAGAAATATCTCCTTCGATAAGGCTGCCCGTGCCGTGCTCTTTTGCTTTCGCACGTACGTAAATAAATGGTAAGCCCATTTCCTGCGCTACTAATGTGCCCTGCGGGATGCCCGCAGTAGCAACGCCTGCAATACAACCAACAGAACCAAATTGCTCCTGGATGGCTGATGTTAGTTGCTGGCGGATGTAAGTGCGGATGGTAGGATGTGATAGTGTTACCCGGTTATCGCAATATATGGGTGATTTCCAGCCCGAAGCCCATGTAAAAGGATTACTAGGTTGTAATTTTATTGCTTTAATTTGCAGCAGGAATTCCGCGACCTGCTGTTCGGTCTCACTATTGGTATACATGGCTCAAAAATACAGAATTTATATTAACGAAAAAGTGATTTTGCTAACCGTGAAAACACCCAAAGTTTCATCTCATTATCAAAAGATTGATGCTGAGCACTTTGATCTGAAAATTGTTTACCACTGGGTAGATAAACAGCCCTGCAAATTATTTTATGTGCTTTGCGATGATGCCACGGCTTTCCTGAAAAAGGTGATCAAAGCAAATTATTTGATAGAAGCAGCGGGCGGATTGGTGACTAACCAACACGGCGAACACCTTTTCATTTACCGTAACGATAAATGGGACCTGCCAAAGGGTAAGATAGAAAAGAAAGAAAAAACCAAAATTGCCGCCGTGCGCGAAGTGGAAGAGGAGTGCGGCATCAAGGTTAATAAGCTGGAAGAAAAGATCTGCAAAACTTACCATACCTATATTTACAAAGGCGAGGTAGTGCTAAAGAAAACCCATTGGTTTAAAATGGCCTACAAAGGTAAGGCTAAATTGGTACCCCAGTTAGAAGAAGGCATTACCGATGTACGCTGGTTTAAAAAGGAAGACGTACCGACTATCGTAAACAATACCTTCCCGTCTATAATTGATGTGCTGGAGAAAGAGGAGCTGATTACAAATACGGTAGGGCTTCTTTAGGAATAAACTGAGCGACATCGCCATTGTAGCGGATAATTTCGCGTACAATGCTCGAGCTGATGGACGAGTACCCCGGTTTGCTTACAATAAATATACTTTCAATTTCGGGCTCGAGCGCATGGTTCATCTGGGCTATGGCTTTCTCGTACTCAAAATCGGATACGGTACGGATACCCCGGATCATGTAATCGGCACCGATACTTTTACAAAACTCAACGGTTAGGCCTTCGTAAGCTACAATGTGGATGCGGTCGTCATGTGCGAACACGGCCCTCAGCATATCCTCGCGTTTGCCAACGCTAAGCAGGCCCTGCTTGGTACTGTTTACCCCGATGCCTATATAAACCTTATCAAACAAGCTTACACTTCGTTTTACAATATCAACGTGGGCTTTGGTAATCGGGTCAAACGAGCCAGGGAAAAGTGCTATTTTCATATAGGTGATAACGCTGTTGCTTATTCAAAAGTAGTTAATAATTGTGATAACAAACTCCGCACATTTGCGATAATTAACCAGCGCGTCATTGCGAAGCAATGACGCGCTGGTTATGATTTTCTCGTTTCGTCCGTACTGGTGTTGTTACCAACAAATTACACTAACCCATTTATCTGCGCGTATTGCAGCAGCATTATAGTCTTCGCATCTTTTATGCCGCCGGTTTTTACCATCTCCAGTGCTTTGGCGAAGGGTATTTCCATTACTTCAATATTCTCGGTTTCTTCGGCAAGTCCACCGCCATCGCTCACCTTCATATCTTTGGTATACTCGGCGGTAAAAAAGTATAATATCTCGGTAACGGAGCCGGGCGACATGTACGCTTCAAACGCTTTTTGTACTGATGTTATCTTGTAGCCGGTTTCTTCCTCGGTTTCGCGCATAATGCAGTCTTCCGGGTTATCAAGGTCAAGCAAGCCGGCACAGGCCTCTATCATGTAGCCATCGGCATTGCCATTTAAATAAGTCGGCATCCTAAACTGGCTGGTAAGTATTACTGTTTTATTGGCCTTGTTATAAAGCAAAATGGTAGCGCCGTTGCCGCGGTCGTAAACCTCGCGCGAGAAACTTTCCCACGTACCGTCGTTCCCTAAATAATCAAAAGTGGCTTTTTTTAAAATGTACCAGCTATCAGATAAGATGGATACCTCAAGGTTTCTTATTCTATTATTCATGACGGGCATATTAAGTTAGGCTTTAAAGAACGAGAACGACGAGTGCCCGTATTTGCGCTGCTCTGTAAAAGCCGGGTGGTTGCTTAGGTTTTGCATACTTTGATGCTCAACTATGAGCATACCGCCCACTACAAGCAGGTTTTTCTCAAACACTATTTTGGGGATCTCGGGAATCTGGTTCAGGTCGTAAGGTGGGTCGGCGAAGATGAGGTCGTACTGCTCGGTTTCCATAGCCAGGTATTTAAAAACATCGGCTTTAAAAACCTCTATTTCATCCAATCCGTGCTGGCGCGATGCATCTTTAAGGTAATGTACGCATTGTATGGCGCGGTCAACCCCGGTAACTTTTTCCGCTCCGCGGGATGCAAATTCCATGGCAATGTTGCCAGTACCGCTAAACAGGTCCAGCACTTTAATGTCCTCAAATTCTATCTGGTTTTGCAGGATGTTGAAAAGCGCTTCCTTTGCAAGATCGGTAGTGGGGCGTACGGGTAGGTTTTTTGGCGGGTTAAGCCTCAAACCCTTTAATCTTCCACCGATGATGCGCATAGCGATAAAGCGGCAAGGCCTAAAATTTTATGAGATTCGGTGCGGTATGGCAGGTCTAAAACCGAAATATTATTCAGTTTTACTTCGCCAAAAAAGCCTTTCAGGTATAAAAAGTAACGGTCGGTATCGTTAATGTCGCCGCTCATGATCAGATTGATCTTATCGGGCTGGATGCCCAATTCGGTGGTTACCAACGCGCTGAAATAAGCCAGATCTTCGTGACTTTTAAATTTAAAGGTATTGTAAAAACGAAGGCTGCTATTGGTAAAATTCACAAACGATACGGTATCATTACCAATGTTCAGATACAGATCGGTACTTAGCGGGTAGTTTTGGGATATAGCTTTAATAAATCCTGCATCATTGTGGATAACGTTTTGGTTATCCAGGTCTTTTATAGCGTAGGTTAAAATTTCGTCAACCTTGTAAATAATGATGTTTGTGCTGTCTATCTTTTCGCATTTTACCTTTTCGGTATCGGTAACGTCAAGCAGGCGGGCAATATCGGCAAGGCGGCCTTTCTCAAAAAGGACTTCGGGCAACAGGGTGAAACCCGTGGCTTGCAAGCCGGTAACTACCAGGTTATATTTGGCGGTTAAAATATCGCGCAGCTGCTGCGGGTCGCGCAGTTCATTAAGCGAATAATTTTCGCCCCATGACAGTAGCTGTTTACCGTTAATAACGGCATAACTAAAGCTGTTTACATCAACCTGTAACAACAGGGTGTAGCTGTGGGCCAGTGTAAGGCTTAGGTCGTCGCTGGTATAGTGGTGTCTGTGTTCGCTCATGCAGGTTAACAAAAGTAATATTTTTTCCGGATTATGTAATTATCATCCTTACCACGCCCATGTTTACGAATAGATTGAATATTATATCGCCCCTTTAAAGAAGCCCCCTCTAAATCTCTAGTGACAAGAAACTGAAAGATGTTGCTAAAAATTATTACGAAATGGCCTGTAAAATGGATAGTAGTTTAAAAAACGAACATATGGAAGTTCTTCTTAAATAGTTGGCTATTTTTGTGTGTGCCAACAATTGATCATATCCGCCAGGGTTTCCCGCATGAGCCTACACTGCAGCAACTGGAGCTTTTTTCCAAGCTGGATATATTTCTGAGCAGCGAGGAGCAGAACGATTGCTTTATCCTGAAGGGTTATGCCGGTACGGGTAAAACTACGGTGCTTGGCGCGCTGGTAAAAGCCCTGCCCAACTATAATTTAAAGGCGGTACTGCTGGCGCCAACAGGCCGTGCAGCTAAAGTGATCACCAATTACAGCGGCCGCAAGGCGTTTACTATACACAAGCGTATTTATCGTAAAAAGTCGGCGTTGAATGTGGACGAATCTTTTATGATAGCCGATAATATGAGCACCAATACGCTTTTTATTATTGACGAGGCCTCCATGATATCTGACGAGCTGACCGGCAACAACCGCGAAACCCTGCTGCATGACCTGGTTACCTACGTTTATAATGAAAAGAACTGTAAGCTGATGCTGGTAGGCGATACCGCCCAGTTACCGCCCGTTGGTGCCGATGATAGCCCCGCGCTGGATGCTAACCTGATGAAGGCCGACTACGGCCTCACCATTCATACTTACGAGCTTACTGATGTGCTGAGGCAGCAAAAGGATTCGGGCATATTGTATAATGTAACCAAGGTGAGGGACATTATAAGGCAGGGCAAGGAGGTGATGCCACAGATTGTGACCAAAGGCTACAAGGATGTTTACCGCATGAGCAGCGAGTTGCTGGAGGATGGCCTTAATTATGCCTACAGCAAATACGGGTACGATAGTACGCTGATTATTTGCCGCAGTAATAAGAATGCCAACTTGTATAACCGGCAAATTCGTGGGCGCATATTAATGCGCGAAGAGGAACTTACCGGCGGCGACCAGCTGATGGTGGTTAAGAACAATTACTTTTGGCTGGAAGGCCAGGAGGAGGGCAGTACGGGTTTTATTGCCAATGGTGATATTGCCCGGGTGAAAAAGGTGCGCCGAATAGAGGAAATGTATGGCTTTAGGTTTGCCGATGTGCAATTGGAGTTTATTGATTACGCCGAAGACCCTGTGCTGGATTGTAAGATATTGCTGGATACCCTGTATTCTGAAGCGCCCGCCCTACAATCAATCGACCAAAAGCGCTTTTACCTGGAGGCGATGAAGGATTACGACCATATCCCAAACAAACGAGCCAAACATAACGAGCTTAAGTTAAACCCATATTACAATGCCCTGCAGGTTAAGTTTGCCTACGCCATTACCTGCCACAAAGCCCAGGGCGGCCAGTGGGAAGCCGTATTTGTTGACCAGGGCTACCTTACGGATGAAATGGTGAATACCGATTTTCTCCGTTGGTTTTATACCGCCTGCACCCGTGCTACTAATGAGCTTTATTTGGTGAATTTTAACAAGAAATTTTTTGTTGGAGGGAGCGAGGAAGAAGATTAGTATTTCGGATTTTAGATGTACGATTTCGGATTTTTAAAATTGCCCGTTTTACGTCGTCGCAGGGTCTCTCGACAGAGGGCCCTGCATTGCATTAACGCGGCACGTTGTGAGGCCCTGCTAAGACAAAATGGGTATAAAGTTCGGCGTTTGAAAGTCGAAATAAGGTGTTTTAAATCCTGTTAAAATCGTTGATTTGAGGTGTCTCATTCCGTCTCATTTAGAAAGCTGTGAGACACCTGCCTAAAATTTATAAATATCTTATTTACGTCGTCGCAGGGTCTCTCGACAGAGGACCCTGCGTTGCATTAACGCGGGACGTTGTGAGGCCCTACTAAGACAAAATGGGTAGAAAGTTCGGCGTTTTAAAGTCGAAATAAGGTGTTTTAAATCCTGTCAAAATCGTTGATTTGAGGTGTCTCATTCCGTCTCATTTAGAAAGCTGTGAGACACCTACCTAAAATTTATAAATATCTTATTTATAATTAGTTAAGTTTATTATTAAAAAGTTTTACTTTAATTAGAAATAAAATTCAATATTATGCAATCATCTAATTTTTAATTACTTATAAATCATATTGCTTTGTGTAATATATAGTGGGACACCCTGCCTACTGACTACTCCACCATCGGCAGCACAATTGTGAACGTACTGCCTTTTCCCTCTATACTTTCTACCGCGATCTTACCGCCGTGGCTTTCTACAATATCCTTTACAATACTCAAACCTATGCCGGTAGATTGCTCGCCCTTGAGCCCAGTACGGCCGGCACCGCTAAAACGCTCGAACAGTTTTGGCAGCATATCTTTGGGGATACCCATTCCTTGATCTTTAACCTTAATAACGATGTTGTTTTTTAGGCGGTTGAGTGATAGCTCCAGGTTATCGGTATCCTTAGAGAATTTTAGCGCGTTGCTGATGAGGTTATCTATCACTCTCGGGAATTTTTCGAGGCTTATCTGTGCGTAAATATCTTTCACGTCGCTGGTAAAAACCACGTTATTGCTGCTGATGTTCTGTACCTTCCAGGTGTTTACAATGTTTTGCAGGCACTTGTTCATCTCTGTGCGGGTGGTTTCAAAGGAGTTCAGGTTCTCGTTACGGGCGGCATCCAGCAGGTCGTCTATAATGGTACGTGCTTTTACGCACGATTGGCGCATCATGGTGAGGCTATCCTGCGTGTCTTCATCAATATCTTCCAGTTCCATCATCATGGCCAATGATTCTACCGCGGCAATGGGGTTTCGCAGATCATGCGCCACAGTACCCAAAACCTGGTTCTTGAACTGATTGGCCTTGTTGATCTCCTCATTCTTCTGGCGGATCTCTACGATCTGCCCGTAATAACTTGCTTTGTAAGAGAAAAAATATCTTGATGTTAAATAGAAACCGGCAAGTAATATGGCCGAGATCATTTGGTTGTAAGTCATTTCAGTTGCGCTTACCTGCGCGTGAAAAAGCATCATGGTAAACAACATCTCGATGCCTATAAGCAGCACAATAGTTTCATAGTATTCGAACACAAAAAGCACGCTTACAATACTCAGGGCTATCAGGTAAAGGGTAAGGGCGTTACTTGGGTCGGATGTGGAGATAAAGCTGGAGTACATGCCGCAGCAGATAATGTACAGCGCGAATATGAAAACAAACAGTGCCATGCCTGCTGTGGCGTGTTTGGTGCGGCGCATATTTACCGCCAGTAAATGGCTTATGAGGTAAAAAAACGGGGTTACAATAATAAATATCCAGTTGATCAGATTAAACTCGGGGAAGTTTTGCGCCTTGGTTAAACTCTCCGGGAAAACGTGGTAAAGGATCCTGATGGTGATGTTCAGCGTCAGGAAGATAAAGCTGGCGGTACGCACACCCTGCAGGTTCTGATAAGTATAATAGTTGCGGTAAGCAGCACTGTACTTAAGAGATAGTTTGGTGAAAAAGTGCGTTTCCAATTTGGTTTGATTTAGTGCTTGCCCAAAAATATCAATTTATTTAATCCCTTACTCAAAAATGCGACAAATCATCAACCAAATCGTAAACTGTATTGACAAATTGTCTGCTCAGTTTAAAATTGAATGCCATTTGTTCATAAATGCGGATGTGGCAATTGTTTTGAGCATATCTTAGTACTATGAATTTTAACAACTTTACCATAAAAGCCCAGGAAGCCGTACAAAAGGCATCCGAAATTGCGACAGGCAACCAGCAACAAGCTATTGAGCCAGCGCACCTATTAAAAGGGCTGTTATTGGTTGACGAGAACGTTATTACCTATCTATTAAAAAAACTAAACGTTAACCTAAACAGGCTAAACGAAACGCTTGATACCCAAATCGCATCCTTCCCAAAAGTGAGCGGGAGCGATGTTTACCTTGCATCAGGCGTAAATTCAGCATTACAAAAAGCAAATGCTTACCTTAAAGAATTTAAGGATGAGTTTGTATCTGTAGAACATATACTATTAGGCATCTTAAGTGGCAGCAACAAAGCTGCCAGTGACTTAAAGGATGCAGGCGTAAATGAAAAAGACCTTAAAAAAGCAATTACCAGTTTACGCGGTGACAGCAAGGTTACCGACCAAAACGCCGAAGCATCTTACAACGCCCTTAACAAATACGCCCGTAACTTGAATGATTACGCCGAAAGCGGTAAACTCGACCCGGTGATAGGTCGTGATGAGGAAATCCGTCGGGTGATCCAGATCCTATCGCGCCGTACCAAAAACAACCCGATATTGGTTGGTGAGCCGGGTGTTGGTAAAACCGCTATTGCCGAAGGTATCGCCTTCAGGATCATCAAAGGTGACGTGCCCGAGAGCCTAAAAACCAAAACCGTTTACTCGCTGGATATGGGCGCACTGATAGCCGGTGCCAAATATAAAGGTGAGTTTGAAGAACGCCTTAAAGCCGTTATTAAAGAAGTTATCCAGAGCGATGGCGAGATTGTATTGTTTATCGATGAGATCCACACCCTGGTTGGTGCAGGTGGTGGCGAAGGTGCTATGGATGCCGCAAACATCCTGAAACCGGCCCTTGCCCGTGGCGAATTACGCGCTATTGGTGCAACCACGCTTAACGAGTACCAGAAATATGTAGAGAAGGATAAAGCGCTCGAACGCCGTTTCCAAAAGGTGATGGTAGGCGAGCCGGATACTGCTGATGCAATCTCTATATTACGTGGATTGAAGGAACGTTATGAAGCACACCATAAAGTACGCATCAAGGATGAGGCTATTATTGCCGCGGTAGAAATGTCGCAGCGCTATATTTCTGACAGGTTCCTGCCGGATAAGGCTATTGACCTGATGGATGAGGCCGCTTCTAAATTGCGTTTAGAAATGGATTCGGTACCTGAAGTGGTGGATGAGTTGGAACGCCGCATTATGCAGCTGGAGATAGAGCGCGAAGCTATCAAACGCGAAAAGGAAGACCACAAAGTAAAAGAACTTAGCAAAGAGATCGCCAATCTATCTGCCGACCGTGATTCGCTACGTGCTAAATGGCAGGGCGAAAAAGATATTGTAGATGGCATCAACCAGAAAGTTGAGCAGATCGAAAATTATAAACTGGAAGCCGAACAAGCCGAACGCGCTGGCGATTACGGTAAAGTAGCCGAATTACGCTATGGTACCATCGTTGAAGCACAGCGCGAAGTGGATAAGCTTAAAGAAGCCCTGGCCGAAAACAAGGACGATAACCGCATGCTGAAAGAAGAGGTTACCGCAGACGATATTGCCGGTGTGGTAAGCCGATGGACAGGCATCCCGGTGAGTAAAATGATCCAAAGCGAACGCGAGAAATTGCTGAGCCTGGAAGCCGAACTGCACAAACGTGTGGCAGGGCAAGAGGAAGCTATTGAAGCGATAAGCGATGCCATCCGCCGGAGCCGCGCAGGTTTGCAGGATAAGCGTAAGCCAATCGGCTCGTTTATCTTTTTAGGTACAACAGGTGTGGGTAAAACCGAGCTTGCCAAAGCCCTTGCAGAATACTTGTTTAATGATGAAAACTCATTGGTGCGGATCGACATGAGCGAGTACCAGGAACGCCACTCTGTTTCAAGATTGATAGGGGCCCCTCCGGGATACGTGGGTTATGATGAAGGCGGCCAGTTAACCGAAGCCGTTCGCCGTAAACCGTACAGCGTGGTATTGCTGGATGAGATAGAGAAAGCGCACCCGGATGTATTTAACATATTGCTACAGGTGCTTGATGATGGTCACCTAACCGACAACAAAGGCCGCGTGGTCAACTTTAAGAACACCATCATCATCATGACATCCAACATAGGTTCAAACATCATTCAGGAGAACTTCTCTGAGTTGGAGGATAATAACCGTGATGAAGTGATCGCCAAAACCAAAAATGAATTGTTTACGCTGTTGCGTGCAACCATCCGCCCCGAGTTTTTAAACCGGATAGACGAGATCATCATGTTTACGCCGCTAAGCAGGGACGAGATAGGAGATATTGTGAAACTGCAGTTTAGGCAGGTACAACAAACACTTGCCGAAATGGGGGTAACCATAGATGCGACTGAAGAAGCCTTAGATTGGCTGGCGCAATTGGGTTACGACCCGCAGTTTGGTGCCCGCCCGTTAAAAAGGGTTATCCAAAAGAAAATACTGAACGAGTTATCAAAACAGATCCTGGCCGGCAAGGTGGATCGTGATAGCAAGATTAAGCTGGATATGTTTGATAATAACTTTGTATTTGTGAATGCGGGTGAGTAAGATTTGAGACGAGATATGAGATAGATTTGTGAGAGTGATTGCAATCTCGAACTATTAATTAACTATTTATACAAGCGGGCTGCCTTAGGGCGGCCTTTTTGTTTTTAGATGTTTTTTGGTTAAATTAAACTTGTAAATAACTTAATAATAACTTAATAATAGGTGTATAACTTATTGAAAGATATTGTAGAGATTTGAGTGTATAATTAAGTGAAACGAAATCAAAACTTAACTAAAAAATAAAAACATGTCTCATTTTACTAAACTGAAATTACCGTTTATCGCATTATTTGCGGCGGGTTTATTGGCAGCAGGTTGCCAGAAAAGCGAAAGTGTTAAAACAGATGCAACATCATTAGCCGCCGGGGTTAAGCCATCAGCATCTTTAAAAACAGAAGCTGTATCCTTAACGCAGGGGTTTGAAGTTGGTGCTACCAGCCCAAAAACAGCATATGATGTATCACCAACCGGTTCATCGGGCGGCGATGACGTTACTTTATCCGGCAGTACATGGAACTTATACGACGCGCTGATAGGTAATTTAGCGGCCGATCAAAAAGTGGGGTCATGGTCGGCGCGTATTCGTAACACGGGTAAAATAACCATGCTTTTTGATGTTACCACAGGTGTGAGTACGGTAACGTTAAAGTCGGCAACTTACAGCGGCGATGTAGCGAGCACCTGGGGCTTGTTTTATTCGGTAAACGGCGGAAGTACCTGGGCACAATCGGGTGCGGCGGTTACTACAACGGCGTCTCTAACTTTAACAACCTTTACCATTACCCAAACCGGGAATGTACGTTTAGAGATCCGTAAGTTAAGCGGTGGTACCAACCGTATCAACATCGATGATATCGCCGTAAATGATAACGCCGGTGGTGGTGGCACAGGCGGCGGTACAGTTATTGCCGGGAAGAAATTTTTATTTGATGCCAGCCATTTAGAAAACGCAGGTAGTGCCGATTGGCAAATTGATGCTGATGGTACCGAAAATGTACCGATATATACCGGCGGTACAACTGTAGAAACCAAAGCTCAGCGTTTCCCTACGCCATCTTATACAGGTATTACCGCATCAACCAGCGAAAGCTATTGGAAAGGTGCTATGTCGGCCTGGGCGGTTGAACTGGTTAAAAAAGGCGAGTTGGTAGAATCGTTACCTTCCGGTACGGCAATTACTTATGGTAACAGCTCAAATGTGCAGGATCTAAGCAATTACGATGTGTTTGTGGTTGTAGAACCTAACCGTTTATTTACTGCTGCCGAAAAAACAGCTATTATGAATTTTGTAAGCAATGGTGGTGGGTTGGTAATGGTTGCCGACCATACAGCCGCGACTACAGCAGGTACAGATGCAAATGGTTACAACCCGTCAGATCGTGATGGCGATGGTTATGATTCGCCCCGTGTTTGGAATGATCTGATGACCAATAACGGCATCAATAATAACAACCCTTTTGGCTTTACAATTAACTACGTTGATATCAGCGAAGGGCCGTCTACCAATGTATATACAGGTACAAATGCCAACGCGCAAATAGTTTTAAACGGTGCAGCGGGCGCGGCTTCCAAACTTGCGTTTTACAATGGCTCTACAGCAACTTTAACACCTGCCAATAATGCCAATGTACAAGGCCTGTTTTGGCGTAATAGCGCCACCAACGGCGGTAATGCCAATGTAATGGCATTGCTTTCAACATATGGTAGCGGCAGGGTTTTCTTTATTGGCGATAGTTCACCATCTGATGACGGTACAGGTGATACCGGCGATAGCTTGTTTAACGGATGGTCGGGCGATTCGCCATCAGGTTTTACATCGCACCCGGCGTTGCATTTAAATGCGGCACTGTGGGCGGCTAAAGCGCAGTAGTAGTTTTTAATCTGATTTAGGCAGCAATGGGGTAAACCTCATTGCTGCTTTTTTTTGAATATAATTTTATCAGCATTAACTATTTCAAAACAAACCTTTCGCATTAATGGTTATTTAGGTTCAATTGTTATCACACCAATATAAACGCTACTACCATGAAAAATTTTGAAACCTTAGTGGATGCCACTAACGACCTTACGAAGAGAGGATATACAGCAAACTTAAGCCTCGAAGGCGATACCATAGACGACAAATCGCAAGACGTACACATGACTGCCGATGACTTTGAGATAGACGAATTTTACCGTTTTGAAGGACAAAGTAACCCGTCGGATATGTCTATCGTTTATGCCATCAATTCACCAAAATATAACCTTAAAGGTATTTTAATAAATGCTTACGGTACTTATGCAGATGATAGTTCATCAGCAATATCTGCCAAGCTGCACCATCACCAGGTTAGCGATAACCTGCACGGCGCGGATAGGCCGACAGAGTAAAATGAAAATATAAAAGTCAGAATTTGAAGATGTTGCAGGCGACAGGCAATTTTTTTAAACTTTGACTTTTTAATTTTTACTCTCCATCGCAGCAAGTAATTTTTTTCCTCTTGATTGTATGGCCGGGCCGCCGGTGCGCATTATAAACTGCATCTGGTTCGCCAGTTCTTCTTTGATCCAATCGTACCGCCTATGTAAATTGAATAAAGTATCTGCCGCGAAAACCTTAACCGCTACTTTTACTTTTGGGTCTATGAGCCAGTCGAAACATTTTTCAACTACGTCTTCCATATCTATAGCTGCTAATTTTTGGCGGATGGTTGCCGGTGCATCAGGCATAGTTAAATGCATCATGATGCGGGCGTAGTGCCGTTTGCAGCTTTCGTTGGTTACATCGGCCATGCGTTTTGCAAAATATTCCAGGTGCTCTATATAACGTTCGGGGTGGGTCAACATCATCGTATCCAGTAACCATGCGGCATGGAAACCTATTTGTTTATTGGTATGGAAGGTAAGGCCTATAAGTTCATTAAGGTCGTAATGCTGATCGGGTAATATAACAGCCAGTCGCTCAATAAACCCTTTGGTGGGGTCTACTGTTAGTTCTATTATTAACTGTTCTTTCGTAAGCATTATATCAATCAGTATGTAAATTTATAATAGCTTGTTTTAATAATATCGTAACAGGCTGGTAATATAACAGATATGTAATTGTTGTAAAATACCACAACCATTAGCTGTTTATTTGTTTAATATAGCGTACTAATAATATTGTTTTTTATGTTTGATAAGTATGGGCTTAGTGTTTATTTTTTGACAATGCCCGTACAACAAATAAACCTAACAGAGGGTAAAAATTATACATTTGCCTACTGCTAATTAATCGTTATTACATGGTTAAATTTAATCGTTTTACACTGGACAATGGCCTGCGCGTAATTGTTCACGAAGATAGTACTACCCCGATGGCCGTGCTCAACATTCTATACGATGTTGGTGCGCGCGATGAAAACCCCGGGCAAACCGGCTTCGCGCATTTATTTGAGCACCTGATGTTTGGCGGCTCGGTAAATATCCCTAATTATGATGGCCCGCTGCAAAGGGTGGGGGGCGAAAACAACGCCTTCACCAGCAATGATATTACCAACTATTACATCACCCTGCCATCGGCCAATTTAGAGACCGCCTTTTGGCTGGAAAGCGACCGCATGCTAAGCCTTGCCTTTAGCGAGAAAAGCCTGGAGGTGCAGCGTAACGTGGTGATAGAGGAGTTTAAGCAGCGTTACCTTAACCAGCCTTACGGCGATGTTTGGTTAAAGCTTAGGCCAATGGTATATAAAAGCCACCCATACCAATGGGCAACTATCGGTAAAACCATTAAACATATCGAGGATGCCAAAATAGAGGATGTAAAAGCCTTTTTTAAAAAGCACTACAACCCGCAAAACGCCATTATGGTAGTTGGGGGCGATGTAAAGACCGAAGACATAAGAGCCATGGCCGAAAAGTGGTTTGGCCCGATCCCTGCCGGCGAAAAATACCACCGCAACTTGCCACAAGAGCAACCACAGCACGAAGAGCGCCGCGAAACGTTTACCGCGAAAGTGCCGTTGAACGACGTATATATCGCCTTCCAGATGGAGGGGCGTTTGGATGATAGCTATTATGCGGTGGAGCTGATGTCTGACATTCTATCAAGAGGAAACTCATCACGCTTGCACCGTAGCCTGATAAAGGATAAACAGCTGTTTAGCGAGGTGCATGCTTATATCACAGGCAGCCTTGATAAAGGCATGTTTGTGCTGGAAGGCAAACCGCTTGAACATGTGAGTATTGAACAAGCCGAACAGGCGCTTTGGGACGAAGTAGAGAAACTAAAGAACGAAGAAGTGCCTGCCAATGAACTAACCAAGGTTAAGAATAAAACCGAGAGTACGATGGTGTTTTCGGAGATGTCGCTTTTAGATAAGGCCATGAATTTGGCTTTTTATGAGTTGATGGGCGATGCAGATGGTTTTAACCACGAGTCGGCTAAGTTTTTGGCGGTTACGGCAGTAGAGATAAAGGCGCATGCCAACACCATCTTCACTAAAGAAAACTCATCAACGCTGGTTTACCTGGCGCAGGCTGTAAATGAGCCGGTACAGCTAATTAGCGAATAACAGATTAATTGAATCGTCTAAGCCGCAAATGTTAAGTATTACGGTAATGACTAAATGACGCAATGACTCAATGACTGAATTAGACAGAAAAACACCCCCGCAATTTAACGGGGTAGAAAATATAACACTGATCCGCCCGGAGGCTACTAAACTTGCCAATGGTGCCAATATCTTCACCTTTAACTCGGGCGACCTTGACCTGGTGCGTATAGAATGGATCTTCCATAATCTGCGGTTCGACCCTACGAAGCCTTTGCTGAACGTAGCCGTTAACACCATGCTTACCGAGGGTACAATCAAATTAACCGCCGCGCAGATTGCCGACAAGATTGATTTTTACGGTGCTTTTTTGCAGGTTGATTTTAGTTACGACCACTCGCAGGTAACGCTTTACACGCTTACCAAGCATTTAAACTCGACCCTGCCGGTGATCAAGGATATCCTTACGGATTCCATCTTCCCGCAAAAGGAGTTGGAAACCTTTGTGCGTAACCAGCAGCAGAAGCTACAGGTGAGCCTGCAAAAGAATGATTTTGTTGCCCGCAGGGCCTTTAATAAAGCCCTATACGGCGAAACTATTTACGGACTGGCTGCCCAGCCCGAAGATTTTCAGTCTTTAAAAAGGGAAGACCTGCTGGAGAAATACAAGGAAATGTACCAGCCGGATAATTGTAATATCATTATTGCAGGTAAAGCCGATCCGCAG
Source organism: Mucilaginibacter sp. 5C4 (assembly GCF_034345625.1). Lineage (NCBI taxonomy): Bacteria > Pseudomonadati > Bacteroidota > Sphingobacteriia > Sphingobacteriales > Sphingobacteriaceae > Mucilaginibacter > Mucilaginibacter sp. 5C4. The sequence continues at coordinate 2,317,955 of NZ_CP133775.1, forward strand.
ATATTGGAGGCCGTTACCAAAACCTTTGAGGGTGCATGGGGCGAGGTAACCGTACCAGCCGATACCACGCAGCCCGATCTTAACCCATCTGCAGAGCGTTTCATTTACGTGGAAAAAGCGGATGCCATTCAATCGGCTATACGGATAGGCACACCGTTCGTAAATCGTACGCATCCCGATTTCCATGCGTTGCAGGTGTTGAATACGGTTTTGGGCGGATACTTTGGTTCGAGGTTAATGACCAATATCCGCGAGGATAAAGGCTACACTTATGGTATCGGCTCGGGCATGTCGTCGTTCAAACAAACGGGTTCGTTCTTCATCGCATCAGAAGTTGGGGCCGATGTTTGTAAAGCCGCGGTTGCAGAGATCGAGAAAGAGGTGAACCTGTTAAAAACAGACCTGATCCCCCACGAAGAACTTTCGCTGGTGCGCAACTTTATGCTTGGCTCACTTTTAGGCAGCCTGGAGAACGTGCTATCCCATGCCGATAAATTCAAGAACCTGTACTTTGCCGGCCTGGATTATGATTATTACGAACGCTACACCCAAACCGTAAAAAATATCACTGCCGAAGACCTGAAAACCCTTGCCAATAAGTATTTCGACTTTGAGGATTTTTATAAAGTGATAGTAGGGAAATATTGATCAATTTGAAGATGAAATAATTTGAAGGTTTGAAAATGACACATCCAAAAGTCATTTTCAAATCATTCTCATTTTCAAATTCTCAAATTTCATATATTTTGTTAGCTTTGCCTGGCAAATAATAACTCCAAATAATTATTTGCTATGCAGTTAGACCCATCCAAATTTGTCGCCGAAGGATTAACCTATGACGACGTACTATTACTCCCCGCTTATTCAGAAGTATTACCGCGCGAAGTTAACACGAGCACCTTTTTAACAAAAAAGATCCGTTTAAACATCCCGATCATTTCGGCCGCAATGGATACCGTAACCGAAGCTGGCCTGGCTATTGCCCTTGCCCAGGCTGGTGGTATTGGTATGCTGCACAAAAACATGACCATCCAGCAACAGGCCGACGAGGTACGTAAAGTAAAACGTTCGGAAAGTGGCATGATCCAGGAACCGGTTACCCTGCTCGAAAATGCATTGTTATCAGATGCCGTTAACATCATGCGCGAAAACAGCATTGGTGGTATCCCAGTTATTGATGCCGATGGCAAATTGAAAGGCATCATCACCAACCGCGATCTTCGTTTCCAGAAAGACCTTACTGTACCGGTGAGCGACATTATGACCAAAACTAACCTGATCGTAGCACCGCAAGGCACCAACCTTACCGATGCTGCTGCCATACTGCAAGCCAATAAAATTGAAAAACTACCCGTAGTAAACAAGGATGGTGTACTGGTAGGTTTAATTACATATAAGGATATCCAGAAAGTTAAAAACTTCCCCAACGCTTGTAAAGACGAGTTTGGCCGCCTGCGTGTAGGCGCTGCCGTTGGTGTTGCTTCAGATAATATTGACCGTGTTACCGCATTGGTTAAGGCAGGCGTGGATGTGATTACGGTTGATACCGCTCACGGCCACTCAAAGGGCGTTATAGACATGGTTAAGGCCGTTAAACAGCTTTACCCGGACCTACAGGTTATTGCAGGTAACATTGCTACAGGCGATGCCGCAAGGGCCCTTGCCGATGCTGGTGCCGATGCTGTTAAAGTAGGTATTGGCCCTGGTTCTATCTGTACTACCCGTATCATTGCAGGTGTGGGTGTGCCGCAATTGTATGCCATTTATGAATGTGCTAAAGCGCTTGAAGGTACAGGCATCCCGGTTATTGCCGATGGCGGTATCAAACAAACCGGAGATATTGTTAAGGCTATTGCGGCAGGTGCAAGCTCAATCATGGCAGGTTCATTATTTGCGGGGGTAGAAGAATCACCGGGCGAAACTATCATTTACGAAGGCCGTAAATTTAAATCGTACCGTGGTATGGGTTCTATCGAGGCGATGGCTAAAGGTTCTAAAGATCGATACTTCCAGGATGAAACCGACGTGGTAACCAAACTGGTTCCAGAAGGTATAGTTGGCCGCGTACCATTTAAAGGTAACATGGCCGAGGTGGTTTACCAATATATTGGCGGTTTACGCGCCGGTATGCACTACTGCGGTGCTGCCAATATCGAAGACCTGCAGAAAGCCAAATTTGTACGCATCACCGCTGCCGGTATGCGCGAAAGCCACCCGCACGATATTACCATCACTAAAGAAGCACCCAATTATACGAGGTAGTGATTAGAGGTTAGAGATTAGAGATTAGTATGAAATCTTAATCTCTAACCTCTAAAACATGCAAGCCTAATCTCTAATTAACTAATCTCTAATTTCTATGCGAAGCATCTGCGTATTCTGTGGTGCCAATTTTAATGGCGACCCTGCACTTAAACAAGCGGTTGAATTATTGGCCGAAGTAATGGTAAGCAAACATATTAGTTTGGTATACGGTGGCGGTAATGTTGGCGTAATGGGTTTACTGGCCGATGCGGTATTGGGCAGGGGTGGGGAGGTCATTGGCATTATCCCACAGTTTTTGATGGATAAGGAAGTCGGCCACAAAGGCATTACCAAACTACACATTGTAGATAACATGCACCAGCGTAAGCAAATGATGAACGACCTTTGCGACGGTATCATCATGCTTCCCGGCGGCTTTGGTACTTTGGAGGAATTTTTTGAAGTGCTTACCTGGCTGCAATTAGGCTTACACAAACACCCGGTTGGCATTTTGAATGTTGGCGGCTTTTACGATGCCCTGCTAACGCAGATGGATGTGATGGTGGAACAGCGCTATCTTAAACCCGCTAATCGCGAACTGGTACTAACTTCTGTAGACCCAATAGAACTGGTTGACCTGATGGAAAAGATCGACATAAAACCCGATGAGGTTTGGTTTAGGGATAGGAATTTGACGTAGCAGTTGGCATATAAGAGTCAGCAATTGCTGTAATTGCTATGCATGCATAATAAAACACAATGTGTTTGGGTTATTCCCAAGTAATTTTCCTAAAATTACATAACCTATAATAAACACATATGAATCTGGAATTCAATAAGAATGAGGACGTTAACAAACAACTCGTTTACGAATTTAATACAAGGCTTAAAAAAATATTCATGGGTGGTGGCGAAAAGGCCGCTGCCAAACAAAAAGAAAAAGGCAAAATGCTTGCCCGCGAGCGCGTTGCCTACCTTATAGACGACGATAAGCCCTGGCTGGAAGTCGGAGCCTTTACTGCCGATGGCATGTATGCCGAGCATGGTGGCTGCCCAAGTGGTGGCGTGGTTTGCGGCATTGGCTATGTAAGCGGCAGGCAATGTGTAATTGTGGCTAATGATGCTACCGTTAAAGCCGGTGCATGGTTCCCTATAACAGCCAAGAAAAATTTACGCGCGCAAGAAATCGCGATGGAGAACCGCCTGCCTATCATCTATCTGGTAGATTCGGCAGGTGTGTATTTGCCATTGCAGGACGAGATATTTCCCGATAAAGAACACTTTGGCCGCATCTTTCGCAATAACGCGCAAATGAGTAGCATGGGTATCATCCAGATCGCGGCTATTATGGGCTCTTGCGTAGCTGGTGGCGCGTATTTGCCCATTATGAGCGATGAGGCTATGATTGTGGAAGGCACTGGCTCGGTTTTTCTGGCGGGATCTTATTTGGTAAAATCAGCCATAGGCGAGGACGTGGATAACGAAACCCTTGGCGGCGCAACCACGCAGTGCGAGATCTCTGGTGTAACAGATTACAAACATCCTAACGATAAAGCCTGCCTGGATTCTATCCGTAACATCATGAACAAGGTGGGCGATTATAACAAGGCCGGTTTCGACAGAATTAAACCATCGGCACCAAAACTAAACGAGAAAGATATTTACGGCATCCTGCCCGAAACCCGAGATAAGGCCTATGATATGTATGAGATCATCAAACGTTTGATAGATGATTCGGAATTTGAGGAGTACAAGGCAGGTTACGGTCAATCTATCATTTGCGGCCTTGGCCGTGTGGATGGCTGGGCGGTTGGCATTGTGGCTAATCAGCGCAAGGTCATCAAATCTAAAAAAGGCGAAATGCAATTTGGCGGGGTCATCTATTCCGATTCGGCTGATAAGGCAACCCGTTTTATAATGAACTGTAACCAAAAGAAGATCCCCTTGGTTTTCTTGCAGGATGTTACCGGCTTTATGGTAGGCAGCCGTAGCGAGCATGGCGGTATCATAAAAGACGGTGCTAAAATGGTGAACGCGGTAGCCAATTCAGTCGTGCCAAAATTTACCATCGTGATAGGTAATTCTTACGGTGCAGGCAACTACGCTATGTGCGGTAAGGCTTACGACCCAAGGTTGATCTACGCGTGGCCATCAGCCAAAATAGCCGTGATGGGTGGCGCACAGGCAGCAAAAGTATTGGTGCAAATGCAGGCCGCAGGCCTAAAAGCAAAAGGCGAAGAGGTGGATGAGGTAAAAGAAGCCGAATTGTTGAAACAAACTACCGACCGTTACAACGCCCAAACAACCCCATACTATGCTGCTGCAAGGCTTTGGGTAGATGGCATTATCGACCCATTAGAAACCCGCAAAGTGATCTCAATGGGCATCGAAGCCGCCAACCACGCGCCGATAGAGAAACAATTTAATGTCGGGATAATACAGACGTAGTTACACAACCTGTCATTGAGGAGCGTAGCGACGTGGCAATCTCAGCATATCCGGCTTGTCCTATGAGATTGCCACGCTATCGCTTACAGCAATGACATGGTGTTTAAAAGTTTTTACTACCTTCAAAATATGAAACGCCTCCTGCTACCAATTTTCCTCTTATCAGCCCTCTGCGCCTCCGCTCAAAACGTTAAGCAGATCCATCAGCGTGCAATTCTGGTAGATACCCATAACGATGCGCTTTCCAATCAACTTATAACCAAAGTCGATCTGGGCAAATTGCAAACCATTGGCAATTTCGATCTGCCGCGGGCTAAAAAGGCAGGGTTAGATGTGCAGGTTTTTTCCGTTTGGTGTGGCGACCAGTATGGTAATGGCACGGCTTATGCTTTTGCCAACCGCGAAATAGATTCGTTAGACGCGCTTATTAAACGTTATCCCAATAAAATTAAGTTAGTCCGCACCGCCGCCGACCTGCAAAAAACCGTCGCGCAGAAAAAAATGGCGGCCATGATAGGGGTAGAAGGGGGCCACATGATAGAGGACAGGCTGGATTATATCGATAGCCTGCACAAACGCGGTATGGCTTACCTAACCCTCACCTGGAATAACAGCACCAGTTGGTCAACATCTGCCCGCGACGAAGTTTTGCACGGTGATAGTTTAAAGCACAAAGGCCTTACGGATTTTGGCAAGCAGGTGGTTCAGCGCCTAAATAAATTAGGGGTGATGATAGACCTGTCGCACCCCGGCGAACAAACCTTTAACGATGTAATGGCGATAACTATCAAGCCGGTTATTGCATCGCATAGTTGTGTTTACGCCTTAAACCCGCACCGCCGAAATCTTAAGGATTATCAGCTTAAAGCAATCGCCAAAAACGGAGGTGTGGTTTTTCTTAACTTTTACAGCGGGTTTATCGATAGTGCCTATAATGCGAAGCATGAGATTTATCTTGCCAAACACAAAACGGAGCTGGATTCGCTGATCAAAATCTATAACGATTACGACCTCGCCAGCATTCGCCTAAATGTTATTAACAAAACCGAGGCCGACCAGTTCCGCCCGCCGCTAAGTATGCTTATTAAACATATCGATTACATGGTGAAGCTGATCGGTGCCGATCATGTGGGTATCGGCTCGGACTTTGACGGCGCCGAATCGTACCCCTTAGGATTGGATAGCGTTTTAGATTATCCTAAAATAACCGCCGAAATGGTTAAACTCCATTACAGCGAGAAAGATATCGATAAGATATTGGGTGGTAATTTTATCAGGGTATTAAAGGCAAACACAGGCAAATGATATATTATTTATATTTGTAATAATGCACAGAAGGGCAGAAATATTGCAATGGTTAAAGAATATATTGGATAAGAATTTGTCTAATATAACTTACCGCGCTTTTATTGTTGGTTCCCAGGCCAATAAGGAAATTTTAAGCCGTTCGGATATTGACGTAGGTATTATTGCCGATGTAAATCTCTCAACCGAAAAAATCGTTCGTATCCACGAGGCTATCCAGCAATTGCCAATGCATTTTAAAGTTGATGTTGTTGACTTTTACGATGTTGATGGAACTTTTAAAACCATGGCGTTAAGCAATATTGAAGTTTTATGACGGATTTATTTCGACAAGAAATGATGAAATACTTCGGTCTGCTATAACTTTAAGGCGCAACGCATCTGTACATACCTATAATCAAAACTTGCCGATACCTTATTTGGCGAGCTTCCTACTTATTATCAGGCCATGAATAATCTATTGATCGCATTAAAAAAGCAAGCTTAAGTATGGCACTATGTTGACTATTACCTATTGGCGCAATCAGGTATAAATATTAAATTCGCATCTCATTAAAAATACAAATGTCACAAGATATTGAACACGTAAAATGCCTTATTATAGGTTCGGGCCCGGCGGGATATACCGCAGCAATTTATGCTTCCCGTGCCGACCTGCACCCGGTAATGTACACAGGCATGCTTGCCGGCGGGCAGCTTACCCAAACTACCGATGTAGAGAATTTCCCGGGTTACCCTGATGGGATCATGGGCCCCGAAATGATGGAAGATTTTCGTAAACAGGCCGAGCGCCTGGGTACCGATATCCGCTTTGGTTACGTAAGTTCGGTTGATTTTAGCTCGTTGCCCCACAAGGTTACCGTTGATGAAAGCAAAACCATACTGGCCGATACCGTTATTATTTCTACCGGTGCATCTGCAAAATGGTTGGGTTTGGATTCTGAGCAAAAATACAGCGGCTTTGGCGTTTCTGCCTGTGCCGTTTGTGATGGCTTTTTCTTTAAAGGACAAGATGTTGCCATTGTTGGTGCCGGTGATACCGCTGCCGAAGAAGCAACCTACCTGGCTAAATTAACCCGTAAAGTTTATATGATCGTTCGCCGCGATGAGTTCCGTGCTTCAAAAGCAATGGTTCACCGTGTGCTGAACACCCCGAACATCGAGATACTTTATAATACCGATACCATCGAAATTTTAGGCGATGGACAAAGCGTTAACGCTGTTAAAGTTTGTAATAACGTTACCAACGAAGACAGGATCTTAGACGTTACCGGTTTCTTTGTAGCCATCGGTCACAAACCCAATACCGATATTTTCCGCAATACCATCCACATGGACGAAACCGGGTACATCATCACCCGTCCGGGTTCAACCGAAACTAACGTAGAAGGTGTGTTTTGCTGCGGCGATGCGCAAGATCATATTTACCGCCAGGCAGTTACCGCTGCAGGTACAGGTTGTATGGCCGCCATTGATGCCGAGCGTTACCTTGCTGCCAAAGAGCACGTGGTAACAGCGTAAAGTAGAGACTCGATACTTCGCGTCTTTCTACGACAAATTAAAATATTTTAAAAAGCCGTATTCCTAATAAGAATATGGCTTTTTTGTTTCTGTTAGTGTAATATTTGAATGATTATGGTGCATTTTTTTTAAATAATGCTAAATTACGGCCTCAATATTTACCTGTTTAGTTTTACTATGAAGAAAAAGATCTCTGCAGCACTGCTTACCTTTTTATTAACCTCATCTGTTATTGTTAAAGCCCAGGATACCGACCCTTATGCCGGTATTATCCCGGCACCGGTGTCTGTCAAAAAAATACCCGGCGAATTTATTTTAAGCCAGGAAACTGTGATTCAGGCCGATACGCCGAACAATAAGGCTGTGCAGTTCTTCTCTGCATTTTTAGCCAATAACATGGCCTACAACAAGCAGGTAGGTTTAAGAAATGCCCGTGTTAGTACTACCTCCATATATTTAACATCAACAGGTACCGAAGGCCTGCCTGCCGAAGGTTATCGTTTAACCATTACCCCACAGCAAATTACCGTAGCAGGTAAAGGCGCGGGTTTGTTTTATGGCATCCAAACGCTGATGCAATTAATGCCGCTCGAAAGATCGGCAACTGCGAAATTGCCTGCTGTTACTATTGAGGATTATCCCCGTTTTGGTTACCGTGGTATGATGCTTGATGTTTGCCGCCACTTTTTCTCGGTAGAGTTTGTGAAAAGGTATATCGACCTGATGGCTGCATACAAATTAAACACCTTCCACTGGCACTTAACTGACGACCAGGGATGGCGCATCGAGATCAAAAAATACCCGAAACTAACCACCGTAGGTAGCCGCCGCGCCGAAAGCGTTATCGGTAACTTTAAAGACCGCACCCCACTGCAATATGATGGTGTGCCGGTTACAGGTTTTTATACGCAAGACCAAATTCGTGAGGTAATTAAATATGCATCTGACAGGTACATCACCATTGTACCCGAAATTGAAATGCCGGGCCACGCTTTAGCTGCCCTAACCGCATACCCGGAGTTAAGCTGCGACCCAAGCCAAACCTACCAGGTATCGGGCAAGTGGGGCGTATTCAATAATATCTTTTGTCCAACAGAAAGAACGTTTGGCTTTTTGCAGGATGTGCTGACCGAGGTGATAGACCTGTTCCCGAGTAAATACATACACATTGGGGGCGACGAAGCACCAAAAGACATTTGGAAGAAAACGAAATTTTGCCAGGACCTCATCAAACGCCTCAAGCTTAAAGACGAACATGGTTTGCAAAGCTACTTCATTCAACGGATGGAGAAATTTGTGAATAGCAAAGGCCGCAGCATCATCGGCTGGGACGAGATACTGGAAGGCGGGCTTGCACCAAACGCTACCGTAATGAGCTGGAGGGGCGAAGAAGGCGGCATCGAAGCGGCCAAACAAAGCCACGATGTGATCATGACGCCAAGCAGTCAGGGCTTATATTTTGACCACGCGCAAGGTAAAATAAACCAGGAGCCCGTAGGCATCGGCGGTAGCGCAACTATCCAGAAAACGTACGCTTATAACCCTACACCGGCGGCCCTAACGCCTGATCAGCAGAAATACATCAAAGGCGTACAAGCCAACCTTTGGACGGAATATATTACCACCGAAAACAAGGTTGAATATATGGTGTTGCCGCGAATGCTTGCCCTATCAGAAGTCGCCTGGACACCAATCGCCAATAAAAACTATAAGGACTTTTCTGAAACACGTTTACCCGCGCACTTAGCCTGGTTTGATAAAAACGGTTACAACTTCCGTGTACCGGCAGCTATTGGCAATGCGGATACGGTGATGATAGGCTCGACCATGACAGTAAACCTGAAATCGCCGGTGAAGGGTGCTAAGATCTACTACACCATTGACGGCTACACCCCGAGCGAAACGGAGTTACTTTACACCACGCCAATGACGTACCCTGTACCTTTAAATGAGTACCGTGATCTAAAAACGATTGTGGTTACCCCATCGGGCAAACGCAGCGTTATAACGGCGGCTAAAGTATTTAATAAAGCACCGTTAGCGCCAGTACAATATGCAGGCAACACCCCGGGCTTAAAATACCAGGCATCGGCAGGTACTTATGTAAATACTACGCAAATTAACCCGGCAGCGGTTATTGATACCGGCGTGGCAAAAAGCTTTAGCACCGCATTAAGCGCGTTCAAAAAGGCGTTTAACAAATATGGTGTGGTATTTAACGGTTACTTAAAGGCCGATGTTGATGGTAACTATGGCTTTTCAACCGCTTCATCAAATGGTTCGGTTTTATTGATTGATGATGTAGCCATTGTTGATAAAGACGGCCGCACCGGCCCGGTTGAGCAGCAGGGTGTGATCCCTTTGCAGAAGGGGTATCATAAGATCACCATAAAATATGTGGATGCAAACTCCTCGGGAAGTGGTCTACGGGTTTACATGACCATTCCCGGTAAGCCAAAAGGCGAGGTATCACCAGATATGATGTTCAATTAATTGCTATCTTCACGTATGGATTTTAGAAACTATTTATTCATATCAGCTGCTTGCTTGTCTATCGCGGGCTGCAGCAGTGAGGATAAAAAGCCTGCCGTTAACAATAACGTGGCGGCTAAACCGGCTGTTATGGCACCGTTCCGTTTCCATAAAGCGATAGAAGTATCGCCGGGGCAAACGTACGATGTGGTTAGCTGGGGCAGGGGATCTACACAAACCGGTTCGTTTGCTATACTGCATTCCGATTCGGCGGCTATGAAATATAACACCACCACGGGCGACCTCGACGGCACCATTACCGATGTGTTTAATGCCGATATGGATGTTGATGGCAACCCCGAGATATTGATTCAATCTAAAGGGAAAGACACGGTTAATTACGCCAAGATATACGCGTTTGAGTTTAATAATACCAATGCCAACAAGTTGGATTTTCCAAAACTGACCAGTTCGCAACGGAAAGGCTATCGTGGTAACGACAACTTTTACATTAAAGATGGCAAGCTGATCCGCGAGTTTCCGATCTACGACAAAAACGATTCCACTGCCAAACCAACAGGTGCCAAACGCCAGTTAGAATATGGCCTGCGCAGTAACAACTTTACGGTTACACAGTTAAGCAAGGATTCGACAGATAGCAAGACATCGGTTATTGCGAAAAAAGCCGAACCTGAAAAGAAACAAACGGTAAGCAAAAAACACAAACAAACCGAAACCAGAAAGAAACGCCGCAGGCATAGGAGATAGGCAACAAAATATGATATTTCACCGCAGGTGGTTTAGCTGAATAATACTAAACCACCTGTTTTATTTTCAGCATAAATGATATTAGAAGAGTTTTTACACCGCTTAAAAGTTGAACACCATACGGTGGATAAACTTACACAAGAAACCTATTACCAGCGCCTCTCGAGCTTGTTTGTAGTGTTAGAACTTGATGGCGATAACCTGAACGAAGAACACGACCTGGGCTTAGACGCCATTCTCGATAAGATGAACGATATCAATGAGGATGACCTGCAGCTGGACATGTCGCCCGAGGATCTGGCGGTGCTGGTTAAGAAAGTGAAGACGGGGCTGGCGATTTTGATCACTAAGATTGAGGAGTAGTCGGTAAATAAAAATGCACGTCATTGCGAGCGTAGCGTGGCAATCTTCGATCGGTCTGCGGCTCTGTAAGTAGGGCATTGCCGCGTCGCTATCGCTCCTCGCAATACCGCATGGAAAACAAAAGGGGCTTAGCGTTCGCTAAGCCCCTTTTGTCAATTTAAACTTCCTTAAAACCCATCAAACACATACGGCTCTTTAACCAGCGGTTTGCGTGGCATCATATCTTTTTCGATACTGGTTTGGTATACGAATGATGCTACGATGATGGCGGCCTGTTTAAGGTCTTCAATCTGCAGGTGTTCGTAATTATCCTGGTTGCTATGGTGGGTTTTGGTTTCGTAATCTATCGGGTCCTGGATGAACTGGAAACCCGGGATGCCCGCCCAGTCAAACGACAAATGATCTGTTGAGCCGGTGTTTTTATCGGTAACTGTTTTTGCGCCAAGGTCGGCAAAGGGCTCAAACCATTTTTGGAAGATCGGCATAATGGTTTTGTTGCTTTGGGTGAAGATCCCGCGGATCTTACCTGTGCCGTTGTCCAAATTATAATAGGCCGATACCTTTGATTGTTCCGGTTTTAGCTTATAATCCATGCCCATAAAATGGTTTTTTGCATAGTTGTATGAGCCGTAAATGCCCTGCTCTTCGCCATCCCATAGGGCGATTCGGATGGTGCGTTTTGGTTTAAGACCAAGCGAATCTATCAATCGCACAACTTCCATCATTACAATACAGCCAGCGGCGTTATCGGTAGCGCCGGTTGCTGACTGCCATGAATCGAGGTGGCCGCCAAGCATCACCAGTTGCGATTTTAATTTAGGATCGGTACCCGGGATCTCGCCAACTACGTTATAGCCTTTGATGTCATCGGTTGAGGCTTTTGCCTGGATGTTAACCGCAAGCTCTACAGGATGACCGCTTTGGATCAGGCGTTTAATTTTTTGTCCGTCCTCGTAAGCCATGCTTAGCTGAGGGATGGCCGCAGGTGCGGTAAGCTTATGTTCGGCATTACCCTGCACAAATACGGTACCATTGTTGTTGCTTTCCCCTGCGCCTATCAATCCTAATGCCCCTGCGCTTTTCATCAGCACATCAACCTTACTAATTATTTTAAAATATCCTCCGTATTGCGCCATCTGCTCACGAGTTACCATATACGTGTCCTTCATGTTCGCCAGTTCCTCGTCGGTTAGGCGTTCGGCCAAAGGCTTAAAGTTTGCATCTTTCTGTTGATTGCCGGCAACGGCTATCAGGATAAATTTGCCTTTAAAATCGTTAAGATGCGCCGCGATGTACGTGGTATCCATCGCCTGCGCCGGGGTTATTAATGAAACCTGCCCTTGTTTTGTTCCGTTGGTCGCGGCGCTCCAGGGGTTAGGGTAGGCCATAACGGGTTGCACGTATGGCGCTTTCATGATAATGCTGAAACCCTGCAAATCCCACTGCTTGCCAAAATCACCCCATGGTTCTAGCTTGGCGTTCACCAGTCCCCATTTGGTCATGGTTTCAACGGCCCAGTTGGCGGCGCGTTTATAACCCGGCGAAGCGGTAAGCCTCGGGCCGGCAACGTCGGTTAAATAATGCGCTATCTTAGGGATCTGCGAGCTGCTCATTTCGGCACGGCGGATGCGGCCAAAAACAGCGGTATCCGGCGTTTGTGCAAATGCCGATATGCCGCCAAGCAAACCCGCGGCCAATGTTAGTTTTAAGGTTAAGTGTTTCATTGTTTTGTGGTTGCAGTTAAGTTTGTTAAAACTACAGCAATGTTGTTACAAGCGCAAATATTGATTTGCAAATCATTCTTCGTAGTGACGCGAGGTACGGGAATAATATTGTAGAGACGCGATACTTCGCATCTCCAGCCTGCAAGACCGCGGGAATAATATTGTAGGGACGCGATACTTCGCGTCTTTTTGGGATATGGATTGTTAAAAATATCATTGCCGTTGGCTTCAGCCAACGGATAACCAATAAGCATCTTCCGGCTTTAGCCGAACCCAAACGTATTTGGCTAAAGCCGTTTTCTTATCTCCCATTCCGTCCCTTAAAAGGGACGGCAATGAATTACAAGCAAAGTTTGAGACGCGAAGTATCGCGTCTCTACGGGAATAATATTGTAGAGACGCGATACTTCGGTAACTATACACTATTTTACACCAATTATTTTCAAATAAATTTGGATTTAGTGTAAACCGAGTGTTTATTCCTACCTTTAAGACACCTAACAAGTGACTTTTTTTATTACAATGAAGGTATTAAGAAATATTTTATTTATTACTTTAATATTTATAGGGTTTAGGTCGAAATCGCAAACCTTATTAAATCGTGACTTATCGGAAATAAATAAAGTCATTTTGTCACAAAAAGGAGGGCTCCTCCATAAATCCAAAAAAAGTGCAAAGTTTGGGTACGTAACACCACCGGAGGGGAATACCTGTATATTTAATACAACTTGTTATTTTAACCCAAAACACAAGTGCTTTAAATACATCAACAAATATTGGGGCAATGATTTACCAACTAAAGAAATCAATGGACTTAAAAATAGCTATCCCGGTTTAAAAGCAATCGTCAACGATTCAACATGGATCGATTATAATCAAAAAATTCGGGTAACATTAGTAAATGATAAGCATATCCATGCCGTATATTATTTGATAATAGAAACTTTCGATTTGAAAACTAACAAATAATTTAGTGTAAACTTATATATAGTCACCGATACTTCGCGTCTCCAGCCTGCAAGACCGCGGGAATGCTATTGTAGAGACGCAATACTTTGCGTCTCCCGAATGCAAGCCCGCATACCCAATTTAACTTGATATCCTTCCCTCATCTGCCCAATAATTTGCACATTTGTGTAATGCACTTTTTATATCCCGCTTTTTTATTTGCATTGTTAACGCTGGCCATCCCGGTCATCATTCATCTGTTCAATTTCAGGCGTTATAAAAAGGTTTTGTTCAGTAATGTGCAGTTCCTTAAAGAGGTACAGGAGCAACAGGCAAGTCGCCGCAATATCAAGGAGCGGTTGATCCTGGCTGCGCGATTATTAGCCCTGTTGTTTTTGGTGCTGGCCTTTTCCCGGCCATACATCCCCGGTAAAAATGAAGCCAGTACGGGCAAGCAGCAGGTGGTGAGCGTTTTTGTAGATAACTCCTACTCGATGCAAACCCTAAACCGCGAGGGCAGCCTGCTTGACGAGGCCAAACAAAAGGCTAAACAAATTGCCGCAGCATACAATATTAATGATCGTTTTCAACTGCTTACGCAGGATTTTGAAGGCAAACATCAACGATTACTTACCCGCGCCGAGTTTAACGACGCGGTGGATGCCGTAAAGATAAGCCCGCAAAGCAGGCAGCTTAACCAGGTTTTGGCAAGGCAAAAAAGCTTGCTGGACATGCAGGTAGGCGCGGTAAAAAGCGTATATATCCTGTCAGATTTTCAAAAGAATATTGAAGGAAAGTCTACTATCGCGGATGCCGGTTTACCGGTAAACCTGATCCGGTTAAAAGCCAATCCGCTGCCCAACATGGCGGTAGATTCAGTTTGGATGCTGAACGCCACCCATCGCCCCGGCGAAAACGAAAAGATGGTGGTGAGGCTACGCAATTATGCCGATAAAGCTGCAGAGAAGATCCCGCTTAAGCTGATGATAAACGGTGTACAAAAAGCCATTGGCAGTTTTACGGTGAAAGAACGATCGGCACAAACGGATACCTTGTCGTTCTCGGGTTTGCAGGATGGCTGGCAGCGTGCCGAGATCCAACTGCAGGATAACCCTATCACGTTCGATAATAAATTTTACTTTACTTTTAATGTTACCAAACAACTGCCCGTATTGCTGATAAACGGCGGGGCGCCCAATAAATATTTAAGCGCTGTTTTTGCTACGGATGCCTTCTTCGCCCCGAAGCAAGTGCGGGATGGTAATGTGGATTACGCGGGGCTAAATGCTTATCCGATAATCGTACTGAGTGATGTTAAAACGGTGTCGGCAGGTTTGGCGCAGCAGTTAAAAACTTATGTAAGCAAGGGCGGCACGCTGATGGTATTTCCGTCCGTAGGTGCGGATATCAATAGTTATAAAGCTTTTTTGCAGCCAATTGGGGCCGCTTACCCGACAGGTTTGGTGGAGGTACCAACCAAAGTAGCAAGCATCAACCTGCAAAGCCGCATCTTTAAAAGCATTTTTGAAACATCGCCACAAAACCCCGACCTGCCGGCGGTATATAAATATTATGCGTTAAACAGTGGTACACGCCAAGGCGAATACCTGATGAAGCTGAAAGACGGGGCAGCCCTGTGGCAGGGCTCAACATTGGGCAGGGGCTGGGTTTACGTAGCCGCCGTCGCCTTGGATGAGGCTTACAGTAACCTGCCGGTACACGCGTTGTTTGTGCCGGTGATGTTAAGGATAGCCTTGCTGAGCGGCCACGACCAGCCGCTGTTTTATACCGCTGGCAATAACGAACCTATTGAAACCGTTCCGATACAATCGACAGAGAAACAATTGGTTAAGCTAATTAAGGATAACCAAACCATCATCCCAGAAGTAAAACAGCAGGAGGGGAGTACCATGCTTTACCTGCCCGACCAACTGACCGAAACCGGGATCTATGATCTAAAAAAGCAGGACAGCACAGCCGCGGTTTTGGCTTTTAACGATAACCGTAGCGAAAGCGACCTGAGTTATCTGACATCGGCAGAATTGGAAAAACTGTTCCCAAAAAACGCGTTTTTGTTAAACGCGAATAAATTAAATGCAGAAAGCCTTACAGGAGCTGCAAATTTGGGGCTTCAATTATGGAAACTTTGTATAATTTTGGCGCTGATATTCCTGGCCGCCGAAACGTCGCTGATCCGGTACTATAAAACCGGCAAAACAAACGTTACGCAACCTGCAGATATCAACTAACCCATCATAAAACAGCGCAAATGAATTTGCTAATCAAATCCGCCACTGTTGTAGACCCCGCTTCGCCTTTTCATAACAAGGTTGCCGATATTTTAATTGAGAAAGGCATCATTACCAAAATAGCAAAATTGATAGATAGCGATGTGAAATCGGTAGATGCCAAAAGCTATTACGTTTCGCCGGGATTTTTTGACCTGAATTGTAACGTTGGCGAGCTTGGTTTAGAAGTAAAGGAAGACCTGCAGACCGGTACGGCAGCAGCAGCGGCAGGTGGTTTCACCGGCATAGCGCTGATGCCTAACACCCAGCCGCCTGTACATTCAAAAGCCGAGGTAGAATACCTGATAAACCGGGCGAAAGGTAATTTGGTAGATATATATCCTCTTGGGGCCATTTCCAACAAACGTGAAGGCAAAGATATGGCCGAGATGTTTGACATGTTTAAAAGCGGTGCAAAAGCCTTTACAGATGGCAACCGACCCGTGCAGGATGCCGGCCTGATGGAACGCGCATTGCTTTATGTACAAAACTTTGGTGCCAAGGTGATCTCGTACCCCGAAGATACTTCGATAGCCGGGAAGGCGAAAGTGAACGAAGGTGTGGTAAGCACCATGCTGGGCATGAAAGGCATCCCCGCGCTTGCCGAAGAATTGATGATAGCCCGCGACCTTTACCTGGCCGGGGATACCAATTCCGAAATCCACTTCACCACCATATCTACCGAGCACGCCGTGGAACTGATCCGCGAAGCGAAACGCAAAGGGGTTAAAGTTACCTGCGACGTTGCCGCGCATAACCTGGTACTTACCGATGAAGCCTTGATGGGCTTTGACAGCCTTTATAAAGTAAAGCCGCCACTACGCACCCAAAAGGATGTAGACGCGCTGATAGCCGGGCTAAAAGACGGCACTATCGATGCCATTGTAAGTCAGCATACCCCGCACGAGATAGAATTTAAAGATGTAGAGTTTGAGGTTGCCGAATATGGCATCATCGGCCTGCAAACGGCTTTCTCGCTGGCCTTACAAGCCGGGTTGACTGCGGAGCAGATCGTACAGAAGCTATCCATCAACCCACGTAAAATATTAAATGTTGCGGTGCCGACGCTAAGCGAAAACGCGACCGCCAACCTCGTTGTATTTAGCACCGAAGGCGAGTGGGCGTACAGCCGCGCGGTTAACCGCTCAAAAAGTTATAATTCGCCATTTTTAGGGGCGAACTTAAAAGGAAAAGTATTGTTAACCTGTAATAACAACCAAATCTCAAAAAACTAACACCTACAAAACATGACCGACCCAAAAGTAAGCTTAGCCGTTACCGGCGCATTACAGGCTTTTACACAATATGGTGGCTTTGATGCCACAGCACTTACAGCAAAATTTGAAGCGGTATTTTCATCAGATGATGATTTTTTAACCAAGGTTGATCTGCTTGACGGCGTATTTGACGATGAGCCACAGTTAGAAGAACTTCGCGAGGTTTTCTTTGACCTGCTAATGATTAACTTCTTTAGCGAAGACGTTAAAAAACTGGAAGACGATTACCTGGAAACCCCGGAGTGGGAAGATATTGAAGAACAAACCCTTGACCGTGGAACCGAGTTGTTGAACCTGCTTTTATACCTTAACGAGTGCGAGGACGAAGACATTGACCCTGAACTGGAAGATTACCTTAAAGAATTTTTGCTGGTGGATGAAGACGAGTTCCAGGATGAATACCGCATTTACGAGCCGGTAATAGCGCACCAAATATTGGTAGAAAGCCCGGTTAGCGAAGTAGCCAAAGTTGCCCAAACCATAGCAGAAGATTCTGAAGTGAAGGAGTTGTTTTACCCGATGATCTGTTTCTTCCAAAACCCCGAAGCAGGCGATGCCGATAAAGCAGCCATAGCAGAAAATGCCGTAAACAAGCCGTTTGATATGGCTGTTGTAGAAATTTTGTATAGCTTTAAATAAACCTAATATTAAACCTAAATTATCATGAGTGAAGAATTAGATAAATCAATAAAAAAGAATGCTGTTCCGGTGGGGTTGATCCTTGGGGTAATAGTTACGGTAATAAGTATCCTGTCTTTTTACGTGATGACGTCTACAACGTCTATTATACTTATCTCTGCCGCTCCAATTGTATTATCGGTTATTATTCCAATAATATTGGCTGTTATCTATAGCAAACAATTAAGAACCAAAATTGGTGGTTTCTGGAATTTCAGGCAAGCAACCTCCGGCATATTTATTATGTTGCTGATATCGTTTGCAGTACAATTTGTTGTAAGAGATATGGTGTTCGCTAAGGTAATTGAGCCGGACATGGTATCTAAAATGGAAGTTTCGATGACTACCGCAGTGAGCCAGATGCTTGAAAAAAGTAAAGCCAGCCAGGAAGCTATAGATAAACAGATCGACAAAATCCAAAAGAGTTTTGATGAACAAAAAACCCCTACAATTGGTAAGCAGGTACAGGCAGTGGCTATTACTATTATATTTTTGTTTGTATTAGCGCTGATACTTGCAGCATTCCTAAAAAAAGAAAATCATACCTTCAATCTGAATGACGAATTAGAAAGCGAGCCAACAGTTTAGTTTTCGTTGACACAAAATACAAGCCCGGCTATTAGTTTAGCCGGGTTTTTTTATTTGAGATAATTTGCGTATATTGATGTACCCCGATCAGCAATTTCAGAATTATAATTCCCATATAAATGGTGGCAAAGGTTTGACACCATGTTTTCAGGTCAAAAGCCAACCCATTTAGGGCGAACCACGGGCGAAAAAAAGACGAAAAAAAGTGAAATTTTACCACAAAAAAGCCGCTCCAAAACTGGAACGGCTTTTTTATTTTTCGATATCCGGACAGACTATTTTTTCATCACCTGTTTCACAATATCGTTACCAAAAGCAAATACCATTAGTGAGATCAGTAGCACAAAACCTACTATCTGCGCACGCTCAAGGAACTTATCGCTTAGCGGTTTGCCCTTTACCATTTCTATTAAAAGGAATAGGGTGTGCCCGCCATCTAATCCCGGTATCGGCAATAAGTTTGTTAGGGCTAATACCATCGAAAGGAAGCCCACAAGGCTCCAAAAGCGGATCCAGTCCACATGGCTGCCAAACATCACCGCGATGCCTATAGGGCTTGATATAGCCTTACGTGCCTTAACCTGGCCAGTGAATATTTTGCCTATGCCTTTGGCATTATCGGTAAACATGCCCCAGGCTTTTGTAGCGCCAATAGGTAGAGAACCCAGAAAACCGTATTTTATGGTAGTATCTTTTGGCAGCACTTCTTTCATTGGGCGGCTAAAGCCAAGCTTGCCGTTTGTGTCTATTTTTGCGGTTACATTTAGCAAACTATCCCTACGTTTTACGCTTAATTGCACCTCTTTACCTTTGTTGGCAACTAATTGACTTTGAAACTCATCGAAGAAATTGATCTTAGTATTGTTGATGCCAACTATACTATCACCCTTTGTTAAACCTACCTTTTTAGCCTCGCCGTAAACCGAATCAACACTGAATTTACTACGCGGTGCGCGACTGATAAATTCTTCAATACCGAAATCAGAAAGATCGTTTAGTATTGTAGGAGGTACCTTAATATCAATTTTCTCGTTTCCACGCTGAACGTTAAGCACAGTTTTGTCAAGTAATACTTTGGAACTGATCAGGTCCTCGAACCTCACAATGGGTTTGCCGTTTACCGAGTTGATCTTATCCCCGGCCTTTAAGCCCATTTTTGTACCGATCTTGCCCGGTACTATACCATATTTGATATTAGCGTTTGGAGTATAGGTTTCGCCATAGCGGATGGTTAACACCCAAAATATGAAAATACCTACTATAATGTTAACGATGATACCGCCAAGCATTACAATTAAACGTTGCCAGGCCGGTTTTGAACGAAACTCCCAGGGTTGCGGCGGGCCCGCTAATTGGTCGGTATCCATAGATTCATCTATCATACCGGCAATTTTCACGTAGCCACCTAAAGGTAACCAGCCTATGCCGTACTCAACACCTTTGTAGTTGAATTTAAAAAGACTTACACCCCAGGCATCAAAAAACAAGTAAAATTTTTCAACCTTTATCCCGAAAGCCCGGGCGGCTAAAAAGTGCCCAAACTCGTGTAGTATCACTAAAATTGAAAGACCAAGTATTAATTGGCCGGCCATTATTAAAACGCTCATCCGTAGTATTTATGTATTAAGATCGTACTGCCTTTAACGGCATTTATTGTATTAAATTTTGCGCAAATATGCGTGTTTCTTTATCAGTATTCAAATAGTCATCTAACGAAGGCGCCCGGATATAAGTAATTCGCTGCATGCAGGTTTCAATTATATCGCTCATCGCCAAAAAGCCTGTTTCGTTTTTAAGGAATGCCGCCACTGCAACTTCGTTTGCCGCATTGATGATACAAGGCATATTGCCGCCCTGTTCTAATGCATCAAAAGCCAGCTTTAGGTTACGGAAGGTAGCTATATCCGGCTGTTCGAATGTCAAATTTGGGTAATCAATAAAATTAAAACGTTTAAAGTTTGTTTTAATACGGTTGGGGTAGGTAAGGGCATACTGTATAGGCAACTTCATATCCGGTAAACCCAGCTGAGCTTTTATCGATCCATCTTCAAACTGTACCAGCGAATGCACTATAGACTGCGGGTGAACAATAACGTCTATCTGGTTAGCCTCCAATTCAAACAACCATTTAGCCTCTATAACCTCTAAGCCTTTGTTCATTAACGATGCCGAATCGATAGTGATCTTGGCGCCCATCACCCAGTTGGGATGCTTAAGCGCATGTTCGCGGGTAACGTTAGCCAAAAACTCTGCAGATCTTCCACGGAACGGCCCGCCGGAAGCAGTCAGAATTATCTTTTCTATCTTATTATCCTGCTCGCCGGCAAGGCATTGGAAGATGGCCGAATGTTCGCTATCTACAGGTAAAATATTTACACAATGCTTTTTGGCAAGGCTGGTGATGATCTCACCCGCAACAACCAACGTTTCTTTGTTTGCTAACGCGATGTCTTTGCCTGCTTTAATGGCATTTATAGTAGGCTCTAAACCGGCAAAGCCTACCATTGCGGTAAGTACCATGTCGATATCCGGATGGGTTACGGTTTCTTTAATAGCCTCGTATCCGCCCAAAACTTTGATGGGTAAATGGGCGAGGGCTTCCTTTATCTGGGCGTATTTGGTTTCATCGCAAATGATGGCGTACTTGGGCATAAACGCTATAGCCTGCTCAATAAGCAGATAAGCATTTGAATGCGCAGTAAGCATAAAAGCCCTAAACAGTTGACCGTTATCACGGATAACCTCAAGTGTTTGTGTGCCAATACTGCCTGTTGAGCCAAGTATGGCTATGTTTTTAATTTTGTCCAATTATATTTTATAAACCGTTATTGCGAGGTAAGAAGCAATCTCTTTGCTATACAGAGCGGCTCTGCCTATGTAGAGATTGCTTCTTACCTCGCAATGACGATGGTTTAGTTTTACCTTGATATATAAGTTGTTAACTCATCCGCTATCTTCCTGTCGTTTGACAGGCGCGGCACTTTATTTTGGCCGCCCAGTTTGCCCTGGCTGCGCATATAGTTTATAAAAGTATCCTTTTTTAAACTTCTAACTATTAAAGGTTGCAATATGTTACCCTCAATAAGGTCGAAATAATAAATATTTTTTTGCTGAAGCGCTTTGTTAACTTTTAAAGCAAAGGCTTCAAGGTCTTTAGGCTCTTTACCAAATTCGATAAACCATTCGTGGTATGGCAGCGAATTATCGGCAGGGGCAACCTGTGGCGCAACGGTAAATTCGATCACATCAACACCTTCTTCGGTAGCAACACCCATAAGGGATTGCTCAACCTCCTCGCCAATAACATGCTCTCCAAAGGCGGAGATATAATGTTTTATACGGCCGCTTACCACAATTTTATAGGGGTTTTTCGACACGAACTTAATTGTATCACCTAAACTATATCCCCATAAACCCGCGCTGGTGTTCATGATGAGGGCATAGTTTTTATCCAGCTCTACGTCCTTTAGGTTGATACGCGTAGGGTTATCGTTAAAATACTCGTCGGACGGGATAAACTCGTAGAAAATGCCGGCATCAACCATCAGCAATAAACCTTTTTCTTTTTGCGAGTCCTGGAAGGCGATAAAACCTTCGGAAGCAGGGTAGGTTTCAATGCTATCTATTTTAAAGCCAATGCTCTCTTCCATACGGGCACGGTAGGGCCCGTAGTTTACACCACCATGCACGTACAGCTTAAAATTAGGGAAGATGTCTTTGATCTTTTTGCCACCCGAAACGGCAGAAAGCCTGTCGAAATACATCTGGCACCATGGCGGGATGCCTGATATCAGTCGCATATCCTCCTTGGCCGTTTCCTGCACAATAGCATCTACCTTTTCTTCCCAATCGTCGATACAATTGGTTTCGTATGATGGCAGGCGGTTGTTTTGCAAATAAGCCGGTACATGGTGCGCTACTATGCCAGATAGTCGGCCGGTTTGTACACCATGCTTTTCATCTAAAATAGGGCTGCCTTGAAGAAAGATCATTTTGCCGTCCACAAAGTCGGCATTGCCAGTTTCATGAATGTAGCTCAACAAGGCATTGCGTGCGGCTTTGATATGCTCGAGCATGCTCTCGGCAGAAATAGGGATGTATTTTACGCCCGATGTGGTGCCGGATGTTTTAGCAAGATAGGCTGGTTTGCCCGGCCACATCACATTGGCTTCGCCGTTTACAACGCGGTCTATGTACGGTCGTAGTTCTTCATAATCGCGTACAGGTACTTGCTTTTTAAAATCTTCGTAGCTTTCAATTCCAGCAAAATTGTGATCGGCACCAAAGATGGTATTTTTAGCATCATGAATTAAGTTGCTAAATGTTTTTTGCTGAAGCGCTACGGCATTTTGCCTTATGGTATTTAATTGCTTGTTTACATACCAGGCAAATATCTTGCTTAATGCTGCTTTTAAACCCATAATTAGTTGGTTTCCGCAATATCGTCATCTACATCCTGGTGGCTGTAAATTAGCTTGCGATATGTAACCGCTAATATAATATTTACAAAAGGGTAGGTGAACAATATAGCTATGGATATAACAGGATAGTATTGGGCCAATTTGGCCGGTAGGGCAATTAATAAAATAATGATACCCAATATTAAAACCACCTTTAATATATACCCTCTGGTTAACTCGAAACTTTGTTTTAGTGATTCTATCGGGCCGGATGCATCATCAACCACGAAGGTGTTAAAAAACATAATACGTAAAGCAAGGTAAAGCCCCAGCACACTTGCAATTAGTTCTACCGCGAACTGGATGCTTGGGCTTTCATCTAAATAATCTATCAGTATACCCATATTGGTTATAACAAAGGCAAATATGAAAACTACTGCAAGGTAGCTCCAAACCATTTTAGCTTTGGGTATAACCTGTATAAACTCAAAGTCGTAATATTCGCTATCAATAACAGTAAAAATTAGTTTATAAAGCCCCAGGGTTGTGTAAGCCTGCAACCAAATAAGAACAAACGTTACGATCATAGAACCCCAAAAATCATTGGGAGAGTAGATAAACCCTATAATAAGGCCAAGCACGCCTAATAAAAAAAACGAAATAACGGAGTATACTATAATAGTTACAAAGTTTTTCCTAAAGATATCCCACGCAGCCTTTACGGTATCTGCAACAGAGAAAGGGTGATACATACTACGTTTTTAAGATCCTTTTAACACTACACGCTTCCAAAAATCCTGCATAAATCCTAACCCGTAGGCAGTGAGTTGAGTGAAGGCAGCTATAATGCTCAAAAATGCGATTTTTGCTGATTTATTCTTAATAAGAGAGTGAAAAAATATTAACAAAATGTAAACCCCTAACATTATGTTTAATAGCGTGGCAAATGGCCATTGCGCTATATTGGCGATAATGATAAACATAAAGCCAAGCGTGGCAATCGCCGGGAAAAAGTGCACCAGCTTTAGCTGCGACGGAAAGAATTTGTAGATGTTGATACGTGCCCGCCCAAAAAAGTGAATCTGTTTGTAAAACTTCAAAAAATCGGTGCGTCGCTTGTGGTAAACTATAGCATCGGGTATCAATCCGATCTTGTATCCCAATGAATGGATACGGATGCTGTACTCAATATCTTCGCCCAAACGGGTAATGATAAAGCCGCCTGCCTTTTCCCAAACCTGGCGAGAGATACCCATGTTAAAACTACGTGGATGGAATTGCCCAATGCCTTTTTTACCGCCACGGATGCCGCCGGTAGTGAAAGGGGAGGTCATGGAGTAGCTAATGGCCTTTTGTAGCGGCGTGAATGATGCATGCGCGCCATCAGGCCCGCCGTAGGCATCCAGCCAGTTCTTGCTAAGCGAGTCGTTTACGATCTGCAAATAATCCGCAGGGATCAAACAATCCGAATCAAATATTACAAAGTAGTCGCCTTTAGCGCGTTCAAAACCAAAGTTGCGGGTAAAACCCTGGCCTTCGTTTGCTTTTTCAAAGTAATGGATGTCTAATTTCCCTTCATAACCCTTTACAACATCCTCAGCGCGGTTAATAGAGCCATCCTCAATAACCAAAACCTCAAACTGCTTATAAGTTTGCAGCGTTAGGGTAGCCAGTAGTTCGGCAATTTCCTGTGGGCGGTTATATAAAGGTATGATGATGGAAAAAAACATATTCTCAAATGTGCAGATATGCAAATATGCAGATGTGCAGATGAATTATTGGGGTGTATGATGTAACGATGTTGTACAAGGATTTAATCTGCATATCTGCACACCCTCGTATTTGCATATCTAAATTGTGTCTTCTATTTGGTAATTGTTCCTGTCGTGTGAGTTACGCGAAACCAGTTCAGCCACAAAACCTGTCAGGAATAGCTGCGAACCCAGTATCATAGCTACCAGCGCGATATAAAACAGCGGGTTTTCTGTTACATTACGATAAGGTAATTTATGTGCGATCAGGTAAAGTTTTTCGCTCAGCATCCAAATGGTAATTACGATACCTGCGAAGAAGCTAAGCGTACCCATGGCGCCAAAAAAGTGCATAGGGCGCTTGCCAAACTTGCCTACAAAAAATATCGATAGCAGATCTAAAAAGCCGTTGATAAACCTCGTCCACCCAAATTTAGTTTTGCCGTATTTGCGGGCGCGGTGCTCTACCACTTGCTCGCCAATTTTGGTAAAGCCCGCCCATTTGGCTATTACAGGAATGTAACGGTGCATCTCGCCATAAACCTCAATGTTTTTTACCACAGCTTTGCGGTAAGCTTTCAATCCGCAATTAAAATCGTGCAGGTTATCAATACCGCTCATTTTGCGGGTTGCAGCATTAAAAAGCTTGGTGGGAATGGTTTTAGTTAAAGGGTCGTAACGTTTTGCTTTCCAACCGGATACCAGGTCATATTTATCTTCGGTAATACGGCGGTAAAGTACGGGGATCTCATCTGGGCTGTCCTGCAGGTCGGCATCCATGGTAATCACTACATCGCCATGGGCGGCCTCAAAGCCAATATTTAAAGCAGCGGATTTACCATAGTTACGCCTAAACTTGAAAGCCTTTATAAAAGGGTTGTTCTCTTTAAGTTTCACAATCATATCCCAAGATCCATCCTTGCTGCCGTCGTCAACCAGGATAATTTCGTAGGTGTAATTATTATCGGCCATTACCCGGCTTATCCAGGAGGTAAGTTCGGGTAACGATTCTACTTCGTCGTAAAGTGGTACTACTACTGATATATCCATTTATAGGGAAAGATGCCCGGGCTGTTCAAATCAGCAGCCCGCCTTGTCTGCAAAAATATAAAAAATAGGGAACGGATGGATAAACATTATTCAAAGCCATTAAGTAAGTGATATTGAAATAAATAATTGTTAATTTAGTAGGTTCTAAACCATATCTTACTTATATGCGCAAAGCGTTGCTTGCCCTGCTTCTTGGGTTTATTTTTTGCCTGCCTTCAATAGCTCAAACTAAGAAAATAATTAAACATGATAGCACCGCTTATTATATGCGTAATGATTATGATTTGGCAAATAGTGAGAGCGACGCAAAATCGTTACGATTAATCATAAAAGCAAAAAATGGATTATTTCGTATTGAAGATTACTACCTGGATGCCAAACCAAAATTGCTTGCTGAGTCGACCATTAACGGAATCCATTTTGAATCTGGTACGGAAGGGGAACGAATAGATTATTATCCTACCGGAAATATCAAGACAATTACCCAATACGATAAAGGGCAATTAATAGGGGATAAGGAATCCAACTATCCAAATGGTAGTTTATATTCAGTAACTACACGTATTGGTAATTTAGAATATTTGAAAAAATATGTAGATACCGCCGGTAACATATTGGCAGATAACGGCAATGGTAAATGGGCGGATTTTGACAATATGTTTGTTATGCCTACAGAAGGCCGTATTGTTGATGGCAAACGAGTTGGAGAATGGGTGCAAACAAGAACCAACGGAATAAAAACATCAGGTGTATATAAAAACGGAGTATTAGTATCGGGCGATTTGTTTCTTCAGGATAGTACAATTTACTCGGCAATTGATACGCCCCCAAGTTTTCCTGGTGGAGATTCTGAATACAATCACTTCATATCCAGCCGGGTTAAATACCCGTTAATGGCACGTAAAAACAATGTTCAAGGCAAGGTGACAATAAGTTTTATTGTTGAAAAAGACGGAACATTAACAAATGTTAAAGTTTTAAAAGGCATCGGTAGTGGATGTGACCAAGAATCTGCCAGGGTAATTTCTTTATCACCGAAGTGGAATCCCGGAATCATTAATGGTAAACATGTAAGAGTTCAATACAGTGTGCCAGTTGGATTTTTCTTAAGTGCAGAATAAAACTTAAGATGAGACCGTCCAATATAAATTGAATTACCATACCGTTACACCAACCCCAATACCTTACTTGTCCTCCCCCTTGTAGCAATAGCCAAAGCCTCGTCATTAGTTAACGATTGCCCGTAAGATGGGATCATCTTCTTAAACGTAGCCTGCCATTCGGCTGTTTGTGCTTTGTCTTTAAAACAACGGGTTATCAAATCAACCATAATGGGTACTGATGTTGATGCACCCGGCGATGCGCCTAACAGGGCAGAAATGCTACCATCTGCGGCAGTAACCACCTCGGTGCCGAACTCGAGTACACCAGTACGCTTAGCATCTTTTTTAATGATCTGTACACGCTGGCCTGCAATGTCTAAAGTCCAGTCCTGGTCTTTAGCGGCAGGGAAGTATTCCTGTAAAGCTTTAAGCCTGTCGGTGGGAGATTGCAGTACCTGGCTAATGAGGTATTTTGTCAACGCCATATTATCGCGTGCGACGGCCAGCAAAGGAAATATGTTATTCAGTTTTATTGATCCGAACAGATCCAACAACGAACCCTTTTTGAGGAAACGGGTAGAGAAACCTGCATATGGGCCAAAAAGTAAAGATCTTTTACCGTCTATCATCCTTGTATCCAAATGCGGCACCGACATTGGCGGCGAACCTACCGATGCCTTACCATATACTTTAGCATCGTGTTGTTTGATAATCTCGGGATTGGTACAAACCAGCCATTGCCCGCTTACCGGGAAACCGCCAAAGCCTTTGCTCTCTGGTATGCCCGATTTTTGCAGCAGGGGCAAGGCGCCACCACCTGCACCAACAAATATAAATTTGGCGTTCAGTTTGCGTTTGTTACCGCTTACACGGTCGCTCACTTTTACCTGCCAGGTGTTATCTTTATTACGTTTAATATCGTCAACATCGTGGTTAAGGCTTAAAGTAACGCCGGGCTTTTGTTGCAGTTTGCTAATTAAGCTGCGGGTTAGCGAGCCAAAGTTAACATCGGTGCCAATATCCATAAACGTGGCCGATACATTATGGCCTCCGTCGCGGCCATCCATTATAAGCGGAGCCCATTTTTTTATTTGTGCATGGTCTTCTGAGTACTGCATGCCTTTAAAAAAGTGGTGTTGCACTAATGCATCGCGGCGCTTTTTAAGGTAATCAACGTTGTCATCACCCCAAACAAAACTCATGTGTGGTATTTTGCTGATGAAGCTTTGTGGCGAATCTACATAGCCATTCTCAATCAAAAACGACCAAAATTCTTTTGTGATCTCAAATTGCTCGGCTATTTTAATGGCTTTAACAATCTCTATAGAGCCGTCTTTACGTTGGGGGGTATAGTTTAATTCGCAAAAGGCAGAGTGCCCTGTGCCTGCATTGTTCATCGCGTCAGAACTTTCGGCGGCAACGGTGTCAAGTCGTTCAAATATCTCTATTGTAAGATCTGGCTGCAGCTGTTTAAGCATTACTCCAAGTGTTGCGCTCATAATGCCCGCGCCAACCAAAACTACATCAACCGTTGTGTTATAAAATTTGCCGTTATTCATATTACTATTGAATGCTAAAGATACATTCAAATAAATTATTTGATAGATTATACCTCTTGTAAACTAATTAAATGATATAAAGTTTACACTCTTTGCAATGGAGTCGCGACATTGCGGTGTAATTACTATATGAAATTCAGAAGGCAATTTTACTAAAATTTATATAAAAAGCGTCATGATGCAGGCAGGTTTTTGTAACTGCCTCTAATACTTTAGTATAACACAAATTAAGGCCGGGCTTGTTGTAGCAATACAATTATAATATGTATGAAAAAGCTAAGCTTGCAATTATTAGTGCCTGTAATTATTATTCTTATGGCATCGTGCCAAAACAATAAGCCTAAGCCAACGTCCGCAGATGGTAAAACGACTATAACCATAAATGGTAAAAAAGACAGCGTACTTAATAACCCCGAAAAGAACTACGGTAACGCCACCGTTGCCGAGCCTTGCGTAAAGTGCTTAATAAAAGTTATACAAACCACCCCGGATTATAAAAAGATAGTCGCCAATAAAGCGGCTGATAAAATAAGTTATGTGATTAATTGGGATAATGGGGACAAGGCAACTGATAGTATAAACACCAAACACACTCCAATAAACAGCCTTAAAATAGATGTTGTTGAAAATACTACTGTAAAAAACAAATTGGCGTCGTTTAATTATAATAATAAACTCTCAAAACTATCTTTTATGTCTGATGATACCGTAATTGACGAAAAAATTAGCGAGCCAAGCCTTAAAACAATTAGAAATAAATGTTTTTGGGGTGTGGCGTCAAGTAAATAGTAGAATTATTCTAAAAAGGGGCGCAATCAATAAATGGTTGCGCCCCTTTTGTTTTATGTGTAATTATTATGCACGCATAACTTATTAGTGTTACTAAATGGTGGTATTATAATGGATTTATGAATATTTTAAGTGATTTATTGTTAATTTTTATAAAATTTATAAATATTGCTATGAAATTTATAAAAATAATTTAAATTCGCACTGTAAACTATAACTGATCTTATAGGTAATTAATATTTAAACTTAAAAAATTACAAATTAATCATTAAAATGGCAACTAAACTTGAGTACATCTGGCTTGATGGCTACAAACCAACCCAAAGCCTGCGTAGTAAAACAAAAATTGTTAAATCTTTTAGCGGTAAAGTAGAAGATTTAGAGAACTGGAGCTTTGATGGTTCGTCAACTGAGCAAGCACCTGGTGGTTCTTCAGATTGTATTTTAAAGCCGGTATTTACTTGCCCGGATCCACAGCGTAAAGATGCACACCTTGTAATGTGCGAAGTTTTGGATTCGAAAGGACAACCACACGAGTCAAATGGCCGTGCGCTTATCCAGGATGATGATAACGATTTTTGGTTTGGTTTTGAGCAGGAGTACTTTTTATGGGACCCTGAAACCAACAAACCGCTTGGTTTCCCTAAAGGTGGTTACCCGGGCCCGCAAGGCCCTTACTACTGTTCGGTAGGTGCTAACAATGCATACGGCCGCGATATTGTTGAAGAACACTTAGACGCTTGTTTAGAAGCAGGCTTAAACGTTGAAGGTATCAACGCTGAGGTTGCTGCAGGCCAATGGGAATTCCAGATATTCGCTAAAGGCGCTAAAGAAGCTGGTGACCAAATTTGGGTTGCACGTTATTTATTAGAAAGAATTGGCGAAAGCTACGGCGTGTCAATCAACTGGCATTGCAAACCGTTAGGTGAATTAGACTGGAACGGCTCTGGTATGCATGCTAACTTCTCAAACACTATCTTACGTACTGCAAACAGCAAAGAAACCTTTACTGCTATCTGCGAAGCGTTCCGCCCTGCGGTTGCTGAGTGTGTTGCCGTATATGGTGCTTACAACGAGTTGCGTTTAACCGGTAAACACGAAACTGCTTCGATCAACGATTTTAGCTACGGTGTTTCTGATCGTGGTGCATCTATCCGTATACCTTTGTATACAGTAGATCACAACTGGAGTGGTTACTTAGAAGATCGTCGCCCTAACTCGGCTGCAGATCCATACAAAGTAGCAGCGGTTATCATCAAAACTGTAAAAACAGCAAAAGTTTAATACCCTATACTCTTTACAAGTCCCCCGTGTTTAATTACCGGGGGATTTTTTTTACGCTATAAATTCGGCATAGTTGACGGATGCAATTAATGGCAAACCATCAACCGGTAGGTTATATAGGTAGATCCAGGTATCAATTACGCCATTTTGTGTTTCGATAGTCGCTATTTCGCGCCTGTATAAATTAGGTTGTTCATGTTCTGGCCCAACACCTTCGTAATCATCTATTACGCAAAGGTTTTGTTTAGTGTTATGAAGTTTGTAGATGTGGCCATAAACGTAATTTTGAGCATTGTCGATGATAATTAACCCCGGATATTCACCAATATCATAAAGTATACCCTTTACTTTACCGCGTGATAGGTAGGTGCTGTTTAGGTTAAGGTAATTAGCAAAGGGGTTGCCGGGTTGTAAGAGAGTACCGTAAACGAATAGCAAATCAATCATACTTTAAAGATAAAACTCTTTGAAAATTTAACCACTAAGAGCACAAAGTTTTCACGAAGAAATACAAAGTATCAATTCTCTTTGAACTTTGTGTTTTTTCTTTGTGTCCTCTGTGGTTAAATAATCATAAATTGGCATTTTATACTACTTATCATGAACACTGAACAGGTTATCGCTTATATCAAAGAGAACAATATCCAAAAAGTAAAATTCGCGTTTGCAGATATCGACGGCATTTTGCGGGGCAAGGTTATCAGCACGCAAAAGTTTTTAGAAGGTTTGCAGGGTGGTTACGGCTTTTGCGATGTGGTTTTTGGATGGGATAGCAGCGATGTTACCTACGATAATGTGGAACTTACCGGCTGGCATAGCGGCTACCCGGATAAGCAATGTTATATAGACTTGTCGACAATGCGCAATGTGCCATGGGAGGATAACATCCCGTTCTTTTTGGCAGATTATACCGGGCCAAAAGGTGATGCATTAACGGCATGCCCCCGCAGTTTGTTAAAGCAAATTGTTAAGCAATGCGATGATATGGGTTACCATGCCGAGTTTGCACAAGAGTTTGAGTGGTTTAATTTTAAGGAGACCCCGCAATCGTTACAGCAAAAAGGATTTGCCAATATGGAGCCATTGTCGCCGGGGATGTTTGGTTACTCTACATTACGTACCTCACAAAACAGCGCCTTTTATTACGATCTGTTTAATTTACTCACGCAATTTAATATCCCGATAGAAGGCATCCATACCGAAACAGGGCCCGGAGTTTACGAAGCCGCCATTATGCACTCCGAAACTTTGGACGCCGCAGATAAAGCCGTATTGTTCAAAACCGCTGTTAAAGAAATTGCCTACAAACATGGCATCACCGCCACATTTATGGCCAAATGGAACCAGGAACTGCCCGGTTGCAGCGGCCACATCCATCAAAGCCTGTGGACTAAAGATCAAAGCGACAACCTGTTCTGCGATGATAACGATGCAAATAAAATGAGCGAACTGCATAAGCAATATTTGGCCGGTCAGCTTTATTGTATGCCGCATTTATTGCCAATGTATGCGCCAACCATCAATAGCTACAAACGCCTTGTAGAAGGTGCCTGGGCGCCAACTACAATTACGTGGGGAGTAGATAACCGCACAACCGCCTTACGCGTTATCAATACATCAAAAGCCCATACCCGTTTAGAAACCCGCATTCCGGGATCGGACACGAACCCATATCTTGCTATCGCGGCCGCTTTAGCATCTGGTTTATATGGTATAAAAAACAAAATTAAGCTGGATGTTGCCGCAACTGTAGGCAACGGTTATCAAAACAAAACCAACGGCAGCCTGCATGCCAACCTTTTCGATGCCGCCACCGCCATGCAAAATTCATCTGTTGCAAAAGAACTCTTCGGTGAAGGCTTTGTACAACACTTTACCCAAACCCGCCTTTGGGAGCATAAGCAATATGCTAAAAGTGTAAGCGACTGGGAATTAAAGAGGTATTTTGAGTCTATCTGATTGCGTTTTTGTACTTAATTAGGTAACTATGCAATTATAAACCAATCCCGGTAATGGACTTTCATCTCATTATAAGATCTGCCTGGGCAGACTACGACGCTTCTAAAACCATCAGGGATATTGAGGATATCAGCGCGATGGTATCTACCAATCACGTGTATCGTATTACCTTTGATGACGAGGATATTATTATTGCCAAACTTTCATTCTTTGGTAAGTTTGAGCATTTTAAGGAAGATCACCGCATCATTCAGTCCCTGTCAAACAATCTGCTTTACCCGTTCGAGAACCTGCTCTCTAAGTCATTACTTAAGAATAACCGCGTTTATGTGTATCGCTATAAACAAGGTAAAAACGACGCATGGGTAGTGTTTTACAACCCAACCAGGATTATGGACAGCATGCCTCGCCGCTTAGATGAGGAGATGATCAAAAAGCTGGGCTCGCAGTTGGGTAAATTCCATAAGGCTTGTTCAAGGATCAAAAACGTGTTGCCAAAATCATCCAAAACCCTGCGTACAGATATTTACGATTTGCAACGCCAATTGGAGAAGGACGAACGCAAGTTTGGCTCGCGTATGCAGGTTGATTTGTTGAAATACCATTGCGAACAATTTTTAAAGAACAGGTCGCGCTATAATATGAGCTCGTTCGAGATCATCCCGGTATTTATCGACTGGAATATTGGCAACTTCTCGGTAACGCCCGATCTGGACCTTTATTCGCGATGGGATTATGATTGGTTCAGGATGAGTTACCGCTTGCTCGATTTCTACTTTTTTAGTCGCGTGGTATCTGATGCAGGCGACCGAACCGTATTCAGTTATGTAATTGGCCCAATGATGGAGGATCGGTTTATCACCTTCCTGAAAGAGTATCACAAAGTAAACCCCGTTACTGCCGATGAGATCCGTTTCCTGAAAGAGGCCTACCGTTTCTTTATTTTGAACTATGTGATAAAAGATGGCAAGTACTTTTTTAACGAACAATACGCCAAAAAGCTACAAGCCGAGGCCATGGAAATTTACCTGCCATCGGTTGATCGCGACTTTGACGCGGAAGTAATAATTAAAGCATTAAATTTATAGTGAGTGGTTGATTAGGTTAAATAGTGAGTAGTTGCCGCTTAAAACCAATCAACATAATTTAACTCAATCAACCAATAACTAAACTATGAAACGCATTGAAGATTTTAAATCGATAATAGACCGTTACGAAATTATATTTTTCGATGCGTTTGGTGTGCTTAAAACCCACAGCGGCCTGGTGCCCGGCATCGAGCGTACGTTTGAATACCTAGAGCAGCAAAAGAAGGAGTATTATATTGTTACCAATGATGCATCGCGCAGCCCGGGGCAATTGGCACAGTCCTATCATGATAAAGGTTTGTACGCCATTACATCCGACAGGATCATTTCATCGGGCCAGTTAACTAAAGAGTACCTGGAGCTTAAAGTTAACGATGGTTACGTAGCTTATTTAGGCACTTTAGAATCTGCCCACTACATTGAAAGCGCGGGGTTAAAAACCCTGCCTGTTAGGGATGTAAACAGTACTAATATCGATAAAGTTAATGCCTTGATATTTATGGACGATGAAGGTTTCGACTGGTTCGAAGATTTAAATAAAACCGTTAACCTGCTGCGTAAACGCACCATACCAGCTATTGTTGCCAATACCGATTATGCTTACCCCGTTTCAAAAACCGATGTAGGCATCGCCATTGGCGGTTTGGCGCAAATGATTGAAACCATAGTGGGCAAAAAGTTCATCCGTTTTGGTAAGCCCGATTCGCAAATGTTTATGTTTGCTTATGACCTGATACGCGAGTACCGCACTATCAGCAAAAAACAGATCGTAATGGTAGGCGATACTCTGCAAACTGATATTATGGGTGGCAATAAATTTGGGCTGGATACTGTATTAGTTCTTACAGGTAATACCCAGGCAACCGATTACGAGAACCGGATTGAGGCCA
The DNA here is from genome assembly GCF_034345625.1 of Mucilaginibacter sp. 5C4. Taxonomy (NCBI): domain Bacteria; kingdom Pseudomonadati; phylum Bacteroidota; class Sphingobacteriia; order Sphingobacteriales; family Sphingobacteriaceae; genus Mucilaginibacter; species Mucilaginibacter sp. 5C4. Next base: position 2,352,452 of record NZ_CP133775.1, read on the forward strand.
CCGGCATTATACCAACTTATATTTGCGATAGCGCTGTATTAGGCCCGGATGCTTTGGCGCTATAAATTATACCTATGAAAAAGCTTTTTTTAAATATTCTGTTTGCATTGTTGCTGGTGTATGTAATGCCGGCTTTAGCACAGCAGAAAATATTTACCAACCCCTTGAAATCATCGGGACCTGACCCATGGGTGATATATAAAGGCGGATATTATTACTACACCAATTCATCGCAAGATAGCCTGGTGCTTTGGAAAACCAAAAATATGGCCGATTTAAAATCTGCCTGGAAGAAAACTGTTTGGAAACCACCCGTTGGTACACAATATTCAAAAGAGCTTTGGGCACCCGAACTGCACTTTTTAAATTGCAAATGGTACATGTATTTTGCTGCCGATGATGGCGATAACAACCATCACCGTATGTATGTGATAGAAAATGCCTCTGCCGACCCGCTAAAAGGCGAGTGGACATTTAAAGGTAAAGTAGGCGACGGTACTGATAAATGGGCGATAGATGGCTCGATATTTACCCATAAAGGACAGTTGTACATGATATGGGCCGGATGGGAAGGTGATTATAACGGCCAGCAGGATATTTACATTGCCAAGCTAAAAAATCCATGGACGATTGATGGTAAACGAGCTAAGATCTCCAGTCCGCTATACGATTGGGAGAAGAATGGCGATTTGGGCAAAAACAGTAACCCGCCACATGTAAATGTAAACGAAGGGCCGGAAGTGCTTAAACATAGTAATAAACTATTCCTGATATACTCGGCAAGCGGCTGCTGGACAGATTTTTACGCGCTTGGAATGTTAACTGCATCTGCCAATAGCGATCTGATGGATGTACGGTCGTGGAAAAAATCGACAAAACCTGTTTTCAAAAACTCTGTTAAGAATGGTGTGTACGCGCCGGGCCATAATTCGTTCTTTAAATCGCCGGATGGGACGGAGGATTGGATCATATACCATGCAAATGCAAAACCGGGGCAGGGCTGCGGAGGTTTCCGTTCGCCAAGGATGCAAAAATTCACCTGGAATAAAGATGGTTCGCCAAAATTTGGTGAGCCGGTAAAGGAAAGTATGGTGTTAGCCATTCCATCGCAACGCAAATAACGATAATCAACTAGTATAAAAATATTATGCGAAACACATTTAATAAACCAACATTGGCACTTGCACTTGCAGGGAGCATGCTATTTGCAGCCTGTAACCATTCTGCCAAAAAAAACCCATCTACCATGACCGATAGTACCACAACTACACCAAAATTACCAATTGCATCCGCCTTTGAGAAAACCATTAACGGTAAACAAACACACTTGTACATTCTTAAAAATAAAAATGGGGTAGAGGCTGCAGTAACCAACTATGGTGGCCGTATTGTAAGCCTGTTGGTGCCAAATAAAGATGGCAAACTAACCGATTTGGTTTTAGGTTTTGAAAGTGTAGACGGTTTTATCGGTTCAAAAGAATCTTATTACGGCGCAACCATTGGCCGTTACGGCAACCGCATTGCCAAAGGTAAATTTAAACTGGATGGCAAAGAGTATACTTTGGCTACCAATAATGGACCTAACACCTTACATGGCGGCCACCCGGGTTTCCAGGAAGTGGTATGGGATGCTAAGCAGATAGACAGCGCAACTTTAGAATTGAGCTACCTTGCAAAAGACATGGAAGGTGGTTTCCCCGGTAACCTAAATGTTAAAGTTACTTACCAGATAACGGATGATAACGCCATGAAAGTGAGCTATTCGGCAACCACTGATAAAAGCACAGTTGTTAACCTAACCAATCATGCGTTCTTTAATTTGAACGGCGAAGGTAGCGGTACTATCTTAGATCATACCGTGCAAATAGCAGCTGATAATTATACCCCGGTGGATAGCACGCTGATCCCTACAGGTAAGATAGAAGCGGTAGCGGGCACACCATTCGATTTTACAAATGCAACTAAAATTGGTGCGCGTATCAATACTGATAATGTGCAACTCAAAGATGGCAAAGGATACGACCATAACTTTGTATTGAGCAAACATGATATCAGCACGCCTATAGCGACGGTAGTTGGTGATAAAAGCGGTATTAAAATGGAAGTATTTACCGAAGAGCCTGCCCTGCAGTTTTATAGCGGTAACTTTATGCAAAGCCAAAACGTGATGAAAGGCGGAAAGAAAGATGATTTCCGTACTTCATTTGCTTTGGAAACACAACACTACCCGGATTCGCCAAACCAGCCGACATTCCCTTCAACAGAATTAAGGCCGGGGCAGACATACAAAACCCAATCGATCTACAAATTTTCTGTTGTAAAATAATTTACAAAAGAGGTGCGACAATAGTGCCTCTTTTGCGTTTAAATTAGCAACATGCTTTTAGATAACCACGGACGAAAGATCAATTACCTGCGGCTGGCCGTTACCGACCGCTGCAACTTGCGCTGCTTTTACTGCATGCCCGAGGAGGGGCTGGACTGGCTATCGCGCAAGGAACTGATGACCTACGAGGAAATGCTGCAGGCCTGTACCTTATTGGTTAAAATGGGCATCGAAAAGATCCGTATTACCGGTGGTGAGCCATTCGTGCGTAAAGACATTATGCAGCTGCTTACAGCGCTTTCAAAATTGGATGGGCTAAAAGAACTCAGCTTAACTACCAATGGCGTTTTAACCGCCCCGCATGTAGCTGAATTAAAAGCGATAGGTGTGCGGTCTGTAAACTTAAGTTTGGACACGCTGGATGCCAACCGCTTTTTTGCCATTACCCGCCGCGACGAATTTGCCAGTGTGATGCAAACCATGGACGCGTTGTTAGCGCACGATATAGAGGTAAAGATAAATGCCGTGGTGATGGCCGGCAAGAACACGCAGGATATTATTCCGCTGGTGCGGTTAACTAAAGATTTGCCGGTAAGTGTCCGCTTTATCGAAGAAATGCCCTTTAACGGCGACGGGCACAGCCACAGCGGCATTGTTTGGGATTATGTAAGGATATTTGATGAGATCCGTCAAACCTTCCCGGAGATCCAAAAGATTCCCGATCCTCAGTTTTCAACATCATATAATTACCAGGTACCGGGACATCAAGGTAGTGTAGGTATCATTGCCGCCTATTCGCGAACGTTTTGCGGCACTTGTAACCGCATCCGCATCACACCGCAGGGTACACTTAAGAATTGTTTGTATGATGATGGCGTACTGAATATAAAAGACCTGATGCGTTTTGGTATGGATAACGAGAAACTGGAAGCTACCCTAAGGCAAGCCTTCAACGTTCGCGAGAAAGATGGTTGGGAGGCCGACCGCAAACGTTTGGAGAACCCGAACTTCCACGAATCAATGGCTACTATAGGCGGATAACATAATCAATATATGATAACGGTAGAAGAAGCCGAACAGATAATTCTAGCCCATGCACAAGATTACGGTACAACAGCCGTTCCTTTTGAGCAGGCTTTAGGCCATGTTTTATTCGAAGACCTAAAAGCAGACCGTGACCTGCCGCCGTACAACCGTGTAACTATGGATGGCATCGCGATAGCATATAAAGCTATTGAACAGGGGATAAGTACCTTTACAATAAAAGTTACTCAGGCCGCTGGTGATAAACCCATAGATATCGAAGAGGTGAGGGAATGTATCGAGATCATGACGGGCGCAGCCTTACCATCAACCGTTGATACCATTATTCGTTATGAGGATCTGGAGATAAAAGACGGTGTTGCCAGGTTGATTGTCACTAATATCAAGCAAGGCCAAAACATCCACCAAAAAGGGAAAGATAAAAAGCAGGGCGAAGTAGTTGCGGCTGCTAATCAATATGTAACACCCGCTATTATCAGTTTAGCTTCATCGATAGGGAAAGCAGAGTTATTTGTGAAGAAATTGCCAAAGGTGATGATCATATCATCGGGAGATGAGTTGGTTGATGTAGCTGATACTCCATCAAATTACCAGATCCGGCGGTCGAATAATTATACAATTAAAGCCATTTTAAAACAACAGGGACTGGAAGCAGACATGCTGCACATCCCCGACGATCCAGAAGTAACCAAACAACAAATAGCGCATTGCCTGCAAAATTATGACGTGATACTGCTGAGCGGCGGTATCAGTATGGGTAAGTTTGATTATATACCCCAGGCATTGGAAGATATGGCGGTTAATAAGTTATTCTACAAAGTGCAACAGCGCCCAGGCAAGCCTTTCTGGTTTGGCAGGCATGATAATGGTACGCTGGTGTTCGCGTTCCCCGGCAACCCGGTAGCTACATTTATGTGTATGCACCGCTATTTTTTATTGTGGTTAAAAGCTACACTCGGCTTGCCGGCAAAACAACCTGTATATGCACAACTGGCTAACGATTATACTTTTTTGCCACCGCTAAAGTATTTTTTACAGGTAAAGCTTAATTTTACAGCGCAAGGCATCCTATCAGCCACTCCAATAGAAGGCAATGGCTCAGGTGATTTTGCTAACTTAGCTGATGCCGATGCTTTTATGGAATTACCTTTAGAACGAAATGACTTCAAAGCAGGAGAGGTATTCAAAGTTCATTTATTCAAATCGGTGTAATCAAATGGAAAAGAGTTTTAGTCATTTAGATAATAATAACAACCCATTGATGGTAGACGTGTCCGAAAAGCAGATTACACACCGCACGGCAACTGCGCACAGTATTGTGGTTTTGCCCGATGAGGTTTTGCAACTTTTAGCAGACGGCGAACTGCAAAGCAAAAAGGGGCCGGTTTTTCAAACAGCTATCATCGCCGGTATTATGGCCGCCAAAAAAACGGGCGACCTGATACCGCTTTGTCACCCGCTGGGGATGGATAACTGTAAGATCACTATTGAATTATCTGCCGGTAATGAAGTGGTAATAGAATGTACGGCAAGCATTAGCGCCAAAACCGGTATTGAGATGGAGGCATTGGTCGGCGCATCCATAGCAGCCCTAACCATTTACGATATGTGCAAGGCCCTGAGCCACGATATTGTGATAAAAGAAACCAAACTGATCTCAAAAACAGGGGGTAAGCGTGACTTTAAACGAGCATAACAATCAAGAGGAATTATCCGAACAGATACCAAAACTGAATGGCTTGGTTCTCGCCGGCGGCAAAAGCACCCGCATGGGCGTTGATAAGGGGGCTATAAACTGGTACGGTAAAGAGCAACGCTACCACATGGCTGACCTGCTCAAGAAACATTGTAACCAGGTTTATATTTCCTGTCGGGACGTGGAGCAGCAAAAGGAGATAGATGCGGAATATTTGAGTCTGCCCGATACTTTTACCGGCCTTGGGCCTTATGGCGCTATCCTGTCGGCCTTTCGCGAACAGCCCGATGCAGCATGGCTCATTATCGCCTGCGATTTGCCTTTGGTGGATGCCGACGTGATACAGCATTTGGTAGATAACCGCAACACGGCAACCATTGCCACAGCTTATCAAAGTAACTATCAGGATTTTCCGGAACCATTAATAACTATTTATGAGCCAAAAAGTTATCCTGTTTTACTTCAATTTTTAGCACAGGGATATTCTTGTCCACGTAAGGTGCTTATCAATAGTGATGTCACAATATTAAAGGCTCTCGACCTGGATGCTCTGGCGAATGTAAATACCCCCGAAGAACTTGAGCGCATCAAACGTATCCTTCGTCAAAAAACGACTGCAAGCAATGCATCCTAATTTATCGAGATATAGTTGCCAGGTGGCATTACCGGGCTTTGGCGAACACGCGCAGTATTTGTTGCAACAGGCAAAGGTACTGATAGTAGGTGCCGGCGGTTTAGGTTGCCCTGCTGCTCAATACCTAACCTCAAGCGGGGTGGGTACTATTGGCATTGCCGATTTTGATACAGTATCGGTAAGTAACCTGCACAGGCAGATCTTGTACGGCCCGGATGATGTAGGTAAGTTAAAAGCTGAAGTTGCCTGTGAGCAACTGCAGAAACAAAACCCGGATGTGAATTTGCTATCATTTACTGATAAAATAACTCCAGCTAACATATTGCAAATTATTGATGGATATGATATTATAGTTGATTGTTCCGATAATTTTGAAACAAGGTATTTGCTTAATGATGCCGCGGTTATCTTGGGCAAGCCTTTGGTTTACGGCGCCATCTATCAATATGAAGGACAAGTAGCGGTTTGGAATGTCAAAGATCAAGATGGGAAATCATCACCCAACTATCGTGACGTGTATCCGCAGGTAGATGCCTCGCAGATCCCCAATTGTGCCGTGGGTGGGGTTATACCTACCCTCTGCGGAATTATAGGCTGTATGCAGGCTAATGAGGTAATAAAGCTTATCACGAAAACTGGTGAGCAACTTGTTGGCAAAGTTTTGATATTCGATGCCCAAACCATGCAAAGCAGGATCATTAAGATAGGCACCTCCACTAAAACAAATATTACGCCTTTGCAACAAAGTGCTGATATACCCATCATCTCCGCAGCCGAAACCAAACATGGCTTAGCAAACCACACTATTGAATTAGTAGACATCCGCACCGATCAGGAACGGGATGAATACAATATTGGCGGTATTCACTTTGAACTGGATGAATTGGAAGATAACATCGATGAATTTAACGCAGGCAAAACTTATGTATTCTACTGCTCCTCAGGAAAAAGAAGCGCGGAAGCTATAAGGGTACTTCAACAGAAATTGCCTGGAGTGAAGGCATACTCTTTGGATGGTGGTTTGGGTGAGTGGAACCGGGATTAAGCGGATTTAACAAATTTGTTGGATTTTGATTTGCATCATGAAATCTTTTAATCAGGGAAATCATGGTTCGGGACAAACCCGCAGGCAATTAATCTCTCATCACCAATCTCCACACACTAACTACGGATGCGCCGCCACCCAAACTTCACCATCCTCAAAAAATTCTTTTTTCCAAATAGGTACCGTTTGTTTTAGGGTGTCTATAATATAGCGGCAGGCCTCAAAAGCGGCGTCGCGGTGCGCGGTGGATACTGCGATAATTACAGGTACTTCACCAACCTGTAGTGTGCCGGTACGGTGATGGATAAGCACTTTTTGTACGGGCCATCGCTCAAAAACCAGTTCAGATATCTTTTGCATTTCTTTGATAGCCATTGGTTTATAGGCTTCAAATTCAAGTTTTAATACCGTTCGGCCCTTGGTGGCATTACGCACCGTGCCAATAAAAACATCGATCCCGCCGGAGTCAGGCGACATCACCCAATCGATGCACTGTTGGATGTTTAACAGTTCGGAATGTATTTCTATCTGGGTTTGCATATTATCCTCCACTAACCGGTGGTATTATCGCCACCTCGTCGTGCACTGTTAAAATTCCGTCGTCTTCCGCATATTCATTATTCACTGCTACCATATAACTGGCCAGTTTTTTCAGTCGCGGATATTGCGTTTCTAACTGACTTTTCAGATCAGCTGTAGTAGCAGCTTCTGCCAACTTTACCTTTATCCACGCCCTCCCGAATATATCTTTGGCAATGCCGAATGCGAGTATGGTAATCTCCATTATGCAAATATGCAACAATCTTGTTCATAACATAAATTAACCCTCCTTGGTTGATATAAAATCAGAACAATTTTTACTGCCGAATTGTATATTTGATTATGGCCAACAACGCTGTTCAAAATATTCGGGTTACGCGGGTTACCGATGCCAGTACAGAAGACGTTTTGGATGCCATCGCGATAGAGGAACCTTTAGAGATCCGCCTGGAATATGGCGCGGCAGGAGAGCGTAAAGTGCAGAATATTTCGGTTACTATGCGTACACCGGGTAACGATGCTGAATTGGCTACCGGCTTTCTATTTACCGAGGGCATCATCAAAAACATCTCAGCCATACAAACTGCTGAACATTGTTTTATAGCCTGTGCCGAAAATAGAGAGAATGTGATACAGGTTTCGCTATCAGAAAGCATCACCCCAAATTTGCAAAATACCGAACGTAATTTCTATACCACATCAAGTTGCGGGGTTTGCGGTAAGGGTTCCATAAACGCTATACGTACCGTAAGTAATTATACTGATGTGCAATTAGATAGCAACTTTATCTCAACTGATATATTAACCGATTTGCCCGATAAACTACGACAGCATCAAAAGGTTTTTGCCGATACAGGCGGGTTGCACGCTTCGGCATTGTTTACACCTCAAGGAGAATTACTGTCCGTTCGCGAGGATGTGGGCAGGCACAATGCTTTAGATAAGTTGATCGGTGCGGCAATCAAACAATATAGCTTACCGTTAAATAATACCATACTATTATTAAGTGGCAGGGCCAGTTTCGAATTGGTACAAAAAGCAGCCATGGCCGGCATTAATATCATTGCCGCAGTTGGTGCGCCATCGAGTTTGGCAGTACAATTAGCACAGGAATTTAACATTACACTTGCCGGTTTTTTACGCGGGCAACGCTTTAATATTTATACCGCGCCACAGCGCATTCTAATATCAAGTTATGAAAATTCGGATCAAAAATAACGGATTAAGATATAGGCTAACCCGCAACGAGGTAGCGACATTTGCCAACGAGGGCATTTTTAAAGAAAAGGTGCAAATTGGCGATGGTGCGCTTATTTACATTCTGCAACGCACGGCTGAAGATCAACTTTCAGCATCATTTAAAAATAACATCATAACCATGCTGGTGCCCGAAAAGTTGGCCGATGAATGGACAAATACAGATCAGGTTGGGTTTGAACACAAAATGGATGATCTGCACCTGTTAGTAGAAAAAGATTTTACCTGCCTCGATGAGGTTGAAGAAGACCAGAGCGATAATTACCCTAACCCTTTAGCGGCAAAGCGATGAGTAAAGAAACCAAAGAACAACCAGCTGCAGAAAACCCCGAAACTCTGCATAAGCTAACGGTTAGTCAGCCTAAAAAATGGGCTGCAGGTATCCCTGCTGTGGTAGCATCTTTTGCGGATATTTTGGAAGAAACGGGTGCTATACGTGGCCCGCTTGCGTTATTTAAAATGAACCAAAAAGGTGGGTTCGATTGCTCCAGCTGTGCCTGGCCCGATCCGGATGATGACCGCTCGCCAATTGCAGAATATTGCGAGAATGGTGCCAAGGCATTGGCTGATGAGGCAACTACTAAGAAACTAACGCCGGATTTTTTCGCCCAAAACTCCGTTGCCGATCTGTCTAAGCTGGACGATATGACCATTGGTAAAAACGGCCGTATTGCGCAACCTATGTACCTGCCAAAAGGGGCAACGCATTATCAACCGATAAGCTGGTACGATGCTTTTCATAAGATTGGTGATAAATTGAATAGCCTGGCATCGCCAAACGAAGCCGCATTTTATACATCTGGTCGTACCAGTAACGAGGCATCTTTCGTTTACCAGCTTTTTGTGCGCGAATTTGGTACCAACAACATGCCCGACTGCTCAAACATGTGCCATGAATCTACCAGTGTGGCACTTGCCGAGGTTATAGGGATAGGTAAAGCTACGGTCACGTTAAACGATCTTTACGATTCGGAAGTGATTATCATTATGGGTCAAAATCCCGGTACAAATCATCCAAGGATGCTCACGGGATTGGAAAAAGCCAAGAAAAATGGCTCGAAGATCATCGCCATAAATCCTTTGCACGAGGCCGGGTTAATGGGTTTTAAAAATCCGCAGTCTTTAACCGGTATTATGGGGGTTACTACCCAACTGGCAGATGTGTACCTGCAGGTGCAAATAAATGGCGATATGGCCCTTTTAAAGGCCTTAGAGAAGCTTTTATACGATGCCGAGCAGCAAGAGCCCGGAAAAGTATTCGATCGCGAATTTATCGGTAAAAGCACCGTTGGCTACGATGAGTTCATTGAGGGTGTAAAAGATTTTGATGTAGAGGCCCTTTGCGCCACCGCGGGTGTACCCTTTGACCAGGTTAAAGAAGCTGCCGAATTGCTTAAACACAAAAGCAAGATCATTATTTGCTGGGCTATGGGTATTACACAGCAAAAAAATGGAGTGGACACGGTTAAAGAGATCGTTAACCTTACTTTGTTAAAAGGCAGTATTGGTAAAGCCGGTGCCGGTTTATGCCCCGTGCGTGGGCATAGTAATGTGCAGGGCAACCGCACCATGATGATATGGGATAAACCAAAAAAGGAACAGTTGGCTAAACTGAAAGAGATATATGGTTTTACCCCGCCGCAAGAGCATGGCTATGATGTGGTCGATTCTATAAAAGCTATGCAGGAGGGTAAACTTAAAGTATTCTTTGCGATGGGGGGCAATTTCCTTTCGGCTACGCCGGATACCACTTTTACTGCAGAGGCTATGCGCAAATTGGAATTAAGCGTGCATGTATCAACCAAGTTAAACCGCAGCCATTTAGTGCATGGCGAAGAAGCGATAATCCTGCCTACGCTGGCCCGCAGCGATAAGGATGTTATAAATGGAGAGGATCAATTCATTAGTTGCGAAAATTCGATGGGGGTGGTGCAAATGTCGAAAGGGATCTTGGATCCTGTTTCTAAGGAATTGCTCAACGAAATGCAGATAGTTTGTGAATTGGCAAAAGCAACCTTAAAAAACCGTACGGTTATAGATTGGGGCAGATTTGCCAACAGCTACGATGCTATCCGTGATGATATTGGTAAGGTGATACCGGGATTTGAAAATTATAACCAGCGGGTGCGCCTGCCGGGTGGGTTTTACCTGCCCAATGCCGCGCGCGAAGGTAAGTTTGAGACCGAAACCTTTAAAGATAAAGCGCCATTCACGGTAACGCAGTTGCCTGATCATGTTATGGCAGATGATGAGTATATGATGACCACCATTCGCAGCCACGATCAGTTTAATACTACCATATACGGTATGGAAGACCGATATCGCGGCATCCATAACGAGCGCCGGGTGATATTTATGAACCCGAAAGACATTGCCAAAGCTGGTTTTATGCAGGGCGATAAGGTGGATCTTTTCAACTATTACGATGATATTGAACGTGTTGCACGCCTGTTCATCATTGTGCCTTACAATATACCTGAGCGTAATACGGCAACCTATTACCCAGAAGGAAATGTTTTAGTGCCGATAAACAGCGTAGCCTTAAAAAGCAATTGCCCTACCAGTAAATTGGTGTTTATTAAGATCAGGAAACATGAGGGTATTTCAAATTTGTCATCCTGAGCGGTAGCGAAGGATCTATAACCGAGCTTTGCAATCGGAATTCATGGCGGCGAATAGATGCTTCAAACGTTCAGTATGAAAAAAAAGGCTATTTATTCGTAAACGATAAGCTGTTTTTGGCAATTGATGATCTCTACTAAATCCATTTCAAAGTTTGTTAGTGTGATACAAAGTTCACAAAAATGCGGCCATTCGTGAGGTGGTATTGCGGCGGATTTAGGTCGTTTTGCGACAATTATTTGACGGAGTCCAATCTTTTGAACGACTGAATTTTTCCCGTGTTTAAAATGTATTATAAATAATTATCTGGAAAGTGTGGTGGCATCATTTTGTCAGTACGGTAAAATTTAAAGCTTTGGTTATTAATTAATTACAAATATATGCGTGTGTTCGCAAACGTGAACGTGAACATTTTGTGTGTCTTAGTCGCCCCAGGCAGTGATCATCAATCGCCTTGTGCCGCCATGGTTGCGGTGTTCGCATAAATAGATGCCCTGCCAGGTGCCAAGAGCCAGTCGGCCATTTCGAATTGGGATCTGTACTGAGCAACCCAGCATTGCGGCCTTCAGGTGCGCGGGCATATCATCAGAGCCCTCATCGTCGTGGCGGTAATCGGGGTCGTTCTCGGGTACTGCTTTATTAAAATACATTTCAAAATCCTGCCTTACGGTTGGGTCGGCATTTTCGTTGATGCTAAGCGAGGCGGAGGTGTGCTGGATAAACACCTGGCAAATCCCAACTTTGATCTGCGATAACTCCGGTATGGCATTTAATACCTCATAAGTGATTATATGGAAACCACGGCGCTTTTGGGGAATGTCGAGCGTTTGTTGAAATATTTTCATAATGGCAATAATATAAGTAATAATACAAGTCGCGGGCCTACAAGTTCTCAAAAAGGGCTTTTTTAGTACTACATATGTAGTATTTTGCTATTAAAATGCAGTACACCAGTTTGGTGTGGAATATATTTCAATAATCAAAACCGATATGAAGCGTTTCCCCCTAACCATTATCCTGCTTGTTTTTGTACTATGGCTGCATCGGAACAAAGTATCCGCCAGTTGATCGACTCCGCCCGTTACAACAAACAAAAAGACTTTGCTAAGGTGATCTCTTTCTCTACAAAGGCATACAACAAAGCAAAAGCCGCAAAAGAAACCAAGCTGGAAGTCGAAAGCGCTTTTGTACATGGCATGGGCAATTATCTTTCTGGTAAATATGATGAATGCCTTCGCTGGTATTTTGAATCAAAACGGCTTTACACCACTGTAAAAGACACTGCGGGCCTTGCCGAACTGTATTCGGATATTACCATTTTTTACCTGCGGGTAAAGAGATTTAAAGATGCGGATGAGGTAAGTAAAAGGCAATTCAATATACGGAAATTATAGGGAATAAAAAAATGCTGCCCACGGCGGTAAATAACCGCGGATGAATGTTTTTGGATGACAATAAGCTGGACAGCGCCGTTGTGTATTTCAAAAACAGCTATAGGCTTTACCAAACATTAACGATAAGGTAGGGATGTCGTACAGCCTTGATTACCACAGTTGAAAAAGGTCTCGAAGCTGTTTACCTGCTCACCGAAACCGCTAAAGAATATTTTGAAGAAAAGGGTTAAGAGCATATTGCCCGTATGGATATCCCCGATGCAGTAAAAGAATCGCAGGAATTTACACACGTTTGCCCGGAGTCGGCCACGGCTATGCAAAAATCGTTAATGTAAATAGTTATAACTTATTGGTTAGTAGTGCATCTAACCAACATATAAAGAAAGAAATATTTAGCATCCACGGTAAAGAACTTGTAAACAAGATAAAGGAGCTTGTTGAAGAAGGCAATATCAACCGCATTACCATAAGCGATAAACATGGTAAAGAGTTAATGAGTTTCCCGTTAAATATTGGTTTGGTTGCCGTAGTATTGGCGCCGGTATTGGCAGCAGTTGGGGCCATGGCAATATTTGTTGGCGAATGCAGTTTAATTGTTGAACGTGACGTAGATGAAGAAGAAATTAAATAACATATTGTTAATGATTATTTAAACTGATATTTGCTTTATTCGCATAGAAATTTAAAATATCTGAAACAACTTCTAAAAGCGTTTGTCATTATAATATAATCTTAAAGCGATATGGTAATCTTAAAAGTAGGTACAGAAAACGGACCGGAACAACATGTTGAAATTGTAAGTGAAAGAGGTGTTTGGGGTAGCGGGGCATATAAAATATTTGCCGCTAAATTCCTGAGCAGGTTATCTTACAAAGATGCACCTAACGAGCCAACAGATAGCAACGATCCCAACTTCCTGGGCGAAATCAGCATAGACAAGGAACAAGAAAAATGGGAATACAAAGGCACCAAGCTAAAGATCCCCGAACTTAAAAAGATAGTTGATTTTATATTTGACTATAACGCGCCAGACGCAGTTTATTAATAGTTGCCCAAATAATTTAATTTACATCGCTTAGGTTTAAATAGATGTTTTGCACACGCAAAATTGCTCTATTTGGCCTGAGCGATGTAAATACCGAAATATCAAAAACAAAACGGGCGCCTGCACCCTGTTCTGCCTGGGTAGCCTCTTGCCAAGCTTTTATAGTGCTCTCAAACTGCCCGGCTACATCATTACCCTTATTGGTAGCAAATTCAAACTCCATATCATTCACTAAAAATACAGGCAGTGTTACTGTCATAAAATCATCCGGGGTTAATTTATATTCGTAAGAAGCATTTACCGATATATTGTATGCCGTATCCGATACATTGCCAAAAAGCTGTGTAAGTAACAACAATACGTATTCTTTTATGCTCGCATTTGCCGTGGTGGTACGCAGGTCTGCCAGGTTAAATTCAGTACCCCAGTCTAAGAATGGCTCTACAGGTAGCGCACTATTTTGAGGAATATTGTATATAAGCCTGCTGTCGGTTTCTAAATAACCGCCGTTACTGTTTGGTAACAGGTTTTTGTTACGGTTTAAAACTGTTGTTGTTGCTAATTGCTGAACCTCCAACACGTCAAATCCTGAAATAGTAAATTCACTAAGGTCATACTTGTCGGTAACCAACAAAGCCTCGCCGTTGGCATCGGAGAAGGTATAAGCAGTAACCGAACCTGTTTCATTAGTTGTTGTTGAATGCACCTTTGTAGTGTATCCTTGTAATGATACTAGTGGCAACGCGTATTTACCTATTTCATTTTTGGTTGCGCTTACCGTTATCAATAAGCGCGGATCAGTCACCAGGGTAACCAGGCCCTCTGCTAATTCAAAACTATAGGCCGCCTGGGTTGGGATTGTAGCGCGCGAAGTAAGGGTTTGAGGAAGAGACAACACCGGCTTTATGCTATTCACCAGTTCGCTAAACGTAACCAATGCCGATGTCACAACATGGTAAGTATCACTATTAATGTCGGTTTTAGCTGTAACTAACGGCAGGTATTCGTCCAGTTCGGCTTTTATAAGTGTGTAGCTGGTGATGAATTGCGCCAGGCTTTGTAATAAAGTATTTTCCCGTGGCCGCGTTAACCCGATGCTGATGTTCTTAACCGGGTTTAGGGCAACGCGGGTTTCTAAAACATCTTGTGCGTTAAGATGGCCATTATAATGGTATTGATAATTGAACAGTTTTACGTCTGTTAGTTTTACCGAATCGGGGCGCATCTTTTCTGTAAGCTGGCTGAGGATCTGCGATGGCCCGGGATAACTGCGCAACACCAACGGCACAGTTGCCGAAAGGGGCTTAACCGACGCCGGATCAATTAAAAAATGAAGCGTTATAACCGTGCTGTCATTTACCGTATACAGCACGTTTTCGAGTTTATAATTAACATTAACAGGCAAATAACGCTGTTGTGCAGGCGAAGTAGCGAAAACCGTGAAAGAAGTAAAACCCTCGGGGTCGCTTTTAATGCCGGTATTTGAAAATGAAGCGTCGGTTGACTTTACAGCCGGTTGTATCGATCCCAATAATTCAAAATCACCTGTACCATCCGCAGACGCTACATGGGTTTTAAATTGCATAGTGGCGGTGCCGGTGTATAAAGCGGCCAGGCTATTATTTAATTGCGACTTTAAATGATGGCGTGCGTTTGATAAATTGCCGTCTTGCCCGGGTATAACTTGTATCAGCAGATCTGATAATTTTTCAAGGATGGCATCTTTTGCAATAAGCAAATCATTTATAACTGCAAATTTCCCCTGTTCTATTTTATCGTAGGTGTTTGTAATTAGGTTTATAACCTCGCTTTTTTCGGGCGAAAGCACATCATCAATGGCGGTTAAAAAATGCTGCAGCCAATTATCAAGGTCGATGTTTTCGAAGGTTGTGGCGTGGCCCTGTTTATTCCAATTGATCCCGGCTTTGCTGATATATTCCCGAATTTTAACGTCGCCACTTAATAGGGTAGTGGAAAGTGGCATCGGAGCGAAAGCTACCGGGTTATCGATTATAATATCGTAATAAATCCCCTTAGCACCGGCAGTATCCGCCATGCGGATAACCCAAAGCTGTTGGGCATTATTGCTGTTGATGGCACTTAGCCCTGTAGCCAGCTTTAATTTACTATCAGCCGATGCGAAAATGGCTTCAAAATTTTCCGCGAAAGCGTTGTGTTCTCCCAATAATTTAGCAGGAAGGATAATTTTTGAATATTGCGCTGCATGCGTAACGTCATCAGGATTTTTGCGGGTAATATTCAGCGCGACATTTAACTCAAATATGTCTTTTACTTCCTGTTCGCCTGTGATAGGGAGCGATAGCACCATTGTTGAAGGACTATCGGGCAAGCCATCCTCGCCGGGAGTGATAACCACCTCCAGCCAGGAAATTATAACGCTTACAAAGTTTTTTAAAGCATTGGATTGCTGATCGGTAAACGATAAGTTTTCTGATAAGATACTGCATGATGCGGAGTGTGCCAGGAAATTTACAGCTTCATCTGGTTTGTCATCAGTAGTGTATTGCCAGTTTAGCTGGTAATAGATGTTTTTGAAAACGGTAAGATCATCAACAGCCTTTTCCCCGATTGCATCGTAACCGCTGCCATCAAACTTAAAATGCAATTGCAGGTTGGGATTACCGTCTATTATGGCGAAGTTATACCTTATGGATACCGACGGCCATTGATCGTAACCTAAAATATCAAATGTATAACCTGTTTCAAGGTTGTGGGTTGGTTTACCTGCAAATTGGCTCATCGGTGCGTGATCTGGTTTAAGCCGTTAAGGTATATATAATCCCTAAAAAAACCATCTATTTTGATTTAAAAGGGCTTTTTTACCCTTTATAGCCAGGTAAAAGGATCCCCCGATTTGATATGCGTTATTTTTACGCCGGCAAGCTTTGGCTGCAGCCATTCTACAAAATAATCCATGCCCGGGTCTTCGCTAAAATTATGGCCGAGTACAATTAGCGAGATTTTAGAACCGAATAATCGCGCGTCGCGAATGTACTCGGCGGTTTCCCATTCAGATAGTTCGCCTACAATGAGTACATCGGGTTTATCGCGTTCAGCAAAATCAACCTGCATTTTACCACCGGGCGCGCCGGGCAAATATGTGATGCGGCTGCAGGGCTGTTTCAAATCGCCAATAACCCGCAGGTGCGCAATGCCTAATGATGTTTTAACATGCTGAACCAAAGCCGACAGGCTTAATTGCGGAATGGTAAAAGTTGGACTCTCTGCATTAAAATATTGCAGCCAGTTAAATTTCTTCATGGAGCCGTACTCAACCGCATCTGGTTTTAGGCTGTGGATATAATCATGGAAGCGCCAAATGGTAATGTCATACTTTTTAAGTAGGGCCTGCTTTTGTTTTACGACGCTATTGTCCTTCACCCAGTTTGGGTCATCTAAATGGTTATAAAAGGTAGGCTCGTGGGCTATGATGAAATTCGCGCCAAGTTTTGCCGTTTGTTTGATTACGTCAACCGTAGCAAACATGGTGGTTACGATCCCCGTAACAATTGTATTGCCATCGCCAGATTTAAAGGTATCAACCGTATTGGGTATAGGCAAGAGGTTGCCTTCCTTCAATATCAGATCTATCACCTGCTGCACCGTATATTGCTTTTGTGCCGATAGTAAACTATGAGCGAAGGCAGGCTTTATAGATAATAAAGCTAAACCCCCGGCAGAGATTGCCGATGTGGTGATGAATTTTCTGCGAGTAATTGTTGTTTTGCTTGGCTTGTTCATATTAGGCTGATACTTTAACGCAATATATTAAATCTATGTTATTAGTTTATAATTATTAGGCTCCATATCAACAGCGGAACGCTTTTTTGCTATTAAAATATTATGGAAAATTCAGGTAATTTTTTAACAGCAACCGGCCCGCAAGATGGTGATAACCTTTCTGTGGCGGGCGGCATCTATCGCATACTGGTGAGCGGTAAGCAAACCAATGGCGAGTTCGCGGTGATAGAAATATCGGTGCCTGCGGGTGGCGGGCCGGGGCCGCATGCCCATGCCGGTTTCCAGGAATCGTTTTACGTGATAGAAGGAGAGGTGGAAGTGAAAACCGAGGAAACCACTTTTATTGCTACCAAAGGCGCGTTTGTGAACATCCCTTTAGGCGGCATGGTGCATTGCTTCGAAAATAAATCAGACAACCTGGCCAAACTCCTTTGCACTGTTGTACCCGCCGGGCTCGAAGAAATGTTCCTGGAAATAGGCAAACCCGTATAAGCCAGTGAATTTATCCCGCCACAACCTATGGACCAAGGGACCTTAAAGAAGTTTATCGCAATAGCCGAAAAGCATGGACAAAAGCTTTTCCCGCCCGATTACCTGGATAAAAAATAGACGAAGCGCTATCGCTACTCCCTTTATTTGTCATCCTAAAATGATCTTATTAAAAATAACGGAATGTTCGTTCCGTTATTTTATACATTTGCGGAACGAACATTCCAATTAGCAAAAATTAATCGCTCACAAAAATGAAAAAGTTAGAAAATAAAGTAGCAGTAGTAACCGGCGCCTCTAAAGGTATTGGCGCGGGCATAGCAAAAAGCCTTGCAGCAGCAGGCGCATCGGTAGTAGTAAACTATTCGTCGTCAAAAGCAGGCGCCGATAAAGTGGTTGACGAGATTGTAGCGGCAGGTGGTAAAGCCATCGCGGTGCAGGCAAGCGTAATCAGCACGGCTGACGTAACCCGTTTGTTTGAAGAAACCACCAAAGCATTTGGCCCTACAGATATACTGGTGAACAACGCCGGTGTATATGAATTTGGACCCATTGACCAGATCACTGAGGAACATTTTCACAAACAGTTTGATACCAACGTACTTGGTTTATTGTTAACCACAAAGGTCGCCGTAGCAAACTTTAATACAAATGGTGGCAGCATCATCAATATTGGGTCGGTAGTGAGTGCTATTACCCCGGTAGGAAGTGCTGTATACAGCGCTACAAAAGGTGCTGTTGACGCCATTACCCACGTGTTGGCAAAAGAGCTTGGCCCTAAAAACATCAGGGTGAACTCGATTAACCCGGGTATGGTAGAAACCGAAGGCATGCACACCGCGGGCTTTATCGGTAGCGATTTCCACCACGAAGCGGTTAAAACCACACCATTGGGCCGTATCGGTCAGCCGGAAGATATCGCTTTGATCGCGGTTTTCCTTGCGTCGGAAGATTCTCGCTGGTTAACCAACGAAACACTGCTTGCAGGTGGCGGTGTAAGATAATCCCCGCGTTTTAAATAAGTATTTTAAAATGAATAGCTTTGCTTATTATTAAGCAAAGCTATTTCTGTTATGGCAAGAACGAAAGATTTTGATGAGGATGCAGTGCTGAAGAAAGCGGTTGACCTTTTTTGGTTAAAGGGGTATAATGCTACGTCTATGCAGGATCTGGTGGACGGGTTGGGCATCAGCCGATCCAGTTTGTACGATACCTACGGCGACAAGCATTCGCTGTTTATTAAAGCGTTGGAGAGCTACCAGTGCACCAATACCGGCAAGTTTGTAACGATTATTGAAGGTGGCAAATCTGCAAAGGAAACCATAAAAGCCCTGCTGAAATTTATTTCCGATAACCTGCTGGACGATAAAAGCCAGAAAGGCTGCTTTATTGTAAATGCCGAGGTAGAGGTAGCCCTGCACGACAAGGAAGTGGGCGACATGATTCAAAAAAATGACCAGAATGTGGAAGACGCTTTTTTCCGTGTGATCCAAAAAGGGCAGGAGAGCGGCGAGATATCCAACAAACAAGACGCCCGTGCCTTAGCCCGTTTTATATTCAATACCGTAAAAGGCATCCAGGTAACCGCAAAATCGACCACCGAGCGAGCCGTTTTTGATGATATAATTAGCTTGGCGGTAGGTGTGTTGGGGTAGAGGGGGTGTAGTGATGACTTATTTTCCAATTGCTTTTAGTAAATAATTAGCTATTGTTTGTGTTTCTCCGCTTTTAAAACACGGACTTAAATAACTTATGTAGCTAAATAAATTGTTTACCGTCAATATTTTAACATCTTGAAACTCTTCAATTGGCTTATGATTTGTGAATACTATTAAGTTTTTTACGGGAATTTTTCTATCTCCCCAATGATGTTTGTTTAAGTTTAATTTATTCCTCGAAACTCCTCCATTCAACACTGTAGATAAAGCGAACCTTGCTCTTTTTATTTGATGAACAGGTGAATGCAGGCTTAAATTTGCTAATGAGCGTTTACTCCAATTTTTGGTTTCAATTAGAAAAACCCCGGAGGGAGATACCAAAATATGATCGATTTGTACCGATTTTATATAATCATTTTCGTATCTATAAAGGGGTTTATTAAATATAAGGTTGAAGTCATTTATTAGAATGTGATCGTCCGATAATCGCTTTAATTCTTTAACCACTTCATGCTCCCCTAAAGCACCGTAAATCGAATTATTTATTTGATCGACTATCTCTTTTCTTCTATCTATTTCTTGTAGATGTGTATAACCGCTTTGCAATACGGCTTCTTTAAAAAGTGTGACGATAAATTGATGACGCTTACTTTTAATGTTTTTGATCTTCACAAAATCCTTAATTGAATTTTGAACTTTAAATTTAAAAGTGAGTTTGCTAAATTGAATTTTGAACTTAAATTCGCTTTTTTTAAAATAGTTGACAACCGAACCTATATAATTGGAATGAGCTACCGGCAAATTATCTAATTGTTGTTTCAGTTTCTCCTGCTTCAACAATAACTGCTGTTCAACTTCATTTTTTGTGCTGTCAATTACACTGAGAATTTGGATTAATTCGTCGCTTAATGTATTTTGTTCTTGCTCTATCAAGATTTCATGATTAGCGACAATTTGTTGACGGTCAGCAGTGTAACTGTTCTGAAAATTAATCAATTCAGTAATCGACTTGTATTCATTCACATTGTGCATTTCCAAGTGTGATTTCACAGCCGTCAAACAACCTATTTGATTATAAACCTTACACATATCGTCTTTAACAATTAACGAAAAGCTAATGTAAAAGAATAATTGTTTATTTTTTGCCTTTGTTGATGTTGTTGCCAATAAACCGCCATGCCAATCTACCCTAATCACTTAGTAAACGCCAATTTTTAGACTTGTCTAAAAATTAAATATTTGAATATCAAATATTTATAAAAACATGAATGTGTGTTCACATCGTGAACGTGAACATTTTTTAGCCTATAGTCGGTTTTATCACCACACCATATCACTACCATCCAAAGTCGCAAATCACCCTTTTATTGTCATAAATACACCTCACGCGCTTCGCTTGTTCATTCTATCTTTGAATTATCAAAACAAACTAAAAATACAACATGAGAAAGATCAGGATTTTTGAACATATCTCGCTGGATGGCGTGATCGAACATGACGGGGATTACACCTACGGCGCATGGACTACACCATACCGCAGCCCTGCCGGTGCGGCAATGCTTTTTGATACATACGGACCGGATTTCGACCTGTTGCTTGGCCGCCAAACTTATGATATATTCAGCAAATTTTGGCCTAATGCCGGAGATTTCCCGATGGCAAATGCTATAAACGCAGCAACCAAACACATCGTTACCCACAGGCCCGACAGCTTGGAATGGGGGCCGGTACAGAGCGTGGGTGAAGATATCGTAGCGGGTATCCGTGATCTCAAATCAGCCGATGGCCCCGACCTGATCGTGGTGGGAAGTTCTACGCTTACATCCGTGTTACTCGCCGAAGAACTGGCCAATGAAGTTATACTCATTACGTACCCGGTTTTGCTTGGCAAAGGAAAACGCTTATTTGGAGAAGACTTCGATGCGCGCAAACTTGAATTTGTGAGTTCGCAAAGCACCCCTACAGGTTTGTTGCTTAATACTTACAAGCACCTTGGCGCGCTTAAAGAGTAGTGATTGTATCAGGAAATTAGCAGCTTTTGTTTTTCTTAGTATATTTAAATCAATACTATATACAGGAGCTACTTTTAATTTAATCAATAAAAAAAATAAAATTATGCCACTCATTAATCCCCACGTTAACTTCAACGGCAACGCCGAAGAAGCATTTACTTTTTACAAATCGGTATTTGGCGGGGAGTTCGCGAAAGTTATCCGTTTCAAAGACCTTGCAAACGACGACTTCCAGATACCAAAACACGAAGAAAACAAGATCATGCATATTGCCTTGCCCATAGGCACCGGTAGCGTATTGATGGCAAACGATGTCCCCGAAGCTATGGGCCGGACAAACGAAAGCGAGAACCGAAGCAAAATTGTGATCTCTGCGGAAAGTAAAGAAGAGGCGGACAAGTTATTCAACGGCCTTTCGGTAGGCGGAGACGTAGAAGGCCCAATCGGCGATAGCCCATGGGGAACCTATTTTGGTTGCTTTAGGGACAAATACGGCATTGAATGGATGGTGGAGTTTGATCCGAGATAAAATTCAATAGATCGATATAAAAAAGGCCGGATGTTACTACATCGGGCCTTTATGCTTTTAATAGTTTATGTAACGCTCCTCAAAACTACCGTCGGAATATAAGTCGATAAGGCCATAGCCGGGGGCGGTTTCCCGTCGGTTACCTTCCCACCACGCGCCGGATACCGCGCCATCACATATATAGGTAACATTATTGTAAACCAGTTTTTCGCGCAGGTGTATATGGCCACTCAGGCAAAGTTTAACATTGGGATACTGGTAAAACAGCTTAATTATCTTCGAGGTGTCGGTATGCATATCGCCGCCGTACATTATCCATCTGTTTACGATATCATCTTGTATCAAATTGGTAGCCGTGAGTATCGGGATGTGCGACAAGATTAAAACAGGGGTAGTACTGCCTGTGCTTTTCAACTCCTGCTCCAGCCAGTTAAACTGCTCGTCGCCAAGTTTGCCGATGTACCAGGTGTCATCTATATCAAGATGAACGCTGTCCAGAACGATGATCTTCCAGCCGTTCTTTTGCATGCTGTAGTATGGCCTGGTCAACTGTAACTGATCCATTGAATACTTTTTGCCGTAAAGCGCCTGCCCTTTGTCGTTCTCGTTCCACCAGATGTCGTGGTTGCCAAGGCAGTAGTTAACCGGGATGCTACATTCGCTTGCCATAATGCCCTTCATAAGTTTCCATTGCTCATCAATGGTAGCCACGTTCTCTTTATTCATATCAAAAACCACGTCACCACCGTTAAGAATCAAGTCTACTTTTGGCGATTGCTTCTGTACATGGTGCAAGCACTTTTCGAACCTTTTAGGCGCGTCAAATTTGTTTTTTAAGTGGATATCCGTTAAATGCGCTATCCGCAAAACAGATCGACTATCCGCCGCAACCGCCGGGAGTGCCAATGCAGGGGCTAACAACAACCCTCCAATATTTTTTAATGCAGCTCTTCTTTCCATAATGTTTCAATTGTAAATACAATGCGTAAACTTAATCTTGGGGTTTTAAGTTAATGTTAACTGGATGTGAGGAAAGGGCTTTTGATTTCGCATTTAGATTTTAGTATAATTTTATCCATTTTTGAATGGAATGGACGCCCCTAAAAAAATAAGAATTACCGATGTAAATGTTGCTATGACTAAGGCCGGGAATTATTGCGCTTACCAAGAGCGGTCGCAGCAGGAGGTACGCAATAAACTTTACGAATGGGGCCTGTGGACGGATGCAGTGGAGAATATCATAACCCGGTTGATTGAGGAAAATTATTTAAACGAAGAGCGTTTTGCCAAAGCCTACACAAAAGGCAAGTTTAACCAGAAGGGGTGGGGTAAAATAAAGATCAAACAGGGGCTTAAATTAAAAAATGTATCGCCGGCGCTGATAAAAAAGGCTCTTTTGCATATAGATGCCAGCGATTACATGGGCACCCTTATCCGTTTAGTTGAGAAAAAAGCGGCTACCTTGCCCGAGAAAGACCCTTACAAACGTAGGTATAAACTGCAGCAGTACGCTTTAAGCCGAGGTTTTGAAACGGAGCTGACCGCTGAGGTTTTGAAAAACAGCGAGTTATAAAAAAAGTTTAAAAAAGTTTAATTTTTACTTGCAGAACGTTCATTTCTGTCTATATTTGCACTCCCGCAAACGCAGTAATGCTAAATAGGAAAATACCAATGCGAAAGTAGCTCAGTTGGTAGAGCACGACCTTGCCAAGGTCGGGGTCGCGAGTTCGAATCTCGTCTTTCGCTCAAATCCCTTTCTAAAAAGAAGGGATTTATTGTTACAAGGTTAATCACCTGCTCAGATGGTGGAACTGGTAGACACGCAGGACTTAAAATCCTGTTCCCGTTAAAGGAGTGCGGGTTCGATTCCCGCTCTGAGTACGAAAACCTCGCAAGTACCGACGTACTTACGAGGTTTTTTAATAATATTTATATACGATATTATTAAAAAAAACCTGAAAATTGGGGATCAATAAGTGCAATTATTGGTTCTTTCAATTTGATTAGTGCCTTTTAGTAGCCGCATCATAGGTACAGCAGAAGTTCCCACCGCCTATTTTGCATAGATCATCGCCATTGAAACCAACTTTTAACATGGCATTCACTAATGTATAATTAATCCAAATTGCTGTTTCTGCCAATTATTATTCGTGACTTCTATAAACGAAATTAGTATCATTTACAATTGTATTTGCGTTAGCAAAGCCAAAAATTTGACATGCCACCTATGAGTGAGTGTCAACGGATGATGATTTGCAACTACTGTTTTCAGCCATATAAATGCAGGAAATACGGTTGTCATACAAGCGGCAGGAGCGTAGGGATTACAGTTGAGCCTTAAAGATAAATATAGATAGCCCTTCGGGGTCTTAAATGAAAAAAAATGCCCGATATTATCTGCAATGGATATCGGGCATTTCTGTTCCTTTCCTTTTAAAGAAATCCTATTCGTCTTTCACGTCGTAACGGTCTAGCATCATTACCTTATCCCAAGCCGCGACAAAATCTCTTACAAAGCGATTTTGCCCGTCATCAGCGCCGTAAACCTCAACGATATTGCGCAATTGTGCGTTGCTGCCAAAAATTAGATCGCAGCGGGTAGCAGTGTATTTGGTCATGCCGCTTTTGCGCTCTTTAATGTTGAACAGCATTTCGTTTGAGTCTTGAGGAACCCACTCATAATCCATATTTGTCAGCAGCCGGAAAAAGTCGTTAGACAGTTGGCCAGGGCGATCAGTAAACACGCCGTGTTTAGAGTAATCGTAATTTTGATCCAATACACGAAGTCCACCTACTAAAACCGCCCACTCTGGTGCATTTAAGTTTAAGAGCTGCGCCCGATCCAGAAATATTCTTTCAGATGGCACCCGATAACCTATCTTATCATTGTGGTAGTTTTTGAATCCGTCAGAAACAGGCTTTAAATAATCAAAACTTTCTACATCAGTTAGTTCTTGAGTAGTGTCCATCCGTCCCGGAGTAAAAGGCACTGTAATTTGCATGCCAGCATCTTTAGCTGCCTTTTCGATAGCAGCACAACCACCTAAAACCACTAAATCGGCCAAAGAAACTTGTTTATTACCCGATTGATTAGAATTGAAATCGCTTTGAATTGTTTTGAGAGTATCAAGAACCTTATTAAGCTCAGCAGGTCGGTTCATTACCCAATTGTTCTGTGGTTCCAGGGCTATACGCGCTCCGTTGGCACCACCTCTTTTGTCAGAATGGCGGTACACAGCCGCTGAGGACCAAGCTGCAGAAACTAGAGCTGAAACACTTAATTCACTGCCGAGGATCTGATTTTTCAAATGGGCTGTATCAATATCGTTAATCAATTCATGATTACAAGCCGGAACTGGATCTTGCCACAATAAATCTTCTTTGGGTACTTCAGGACCCAAATAGCGATCTTTTGGCCCCATATCTCGATGTGTTAATTTGTACCAAGCTTTTGAAAAGGCTTCTGTGAAATAATCAAAATCGTTTAAGAATTTCTCACATACTTTGCGATATTCAGGATCTACCTTTAATGCAATATCAGAAGTCATCATCATCAAATCGTCCATTTTTCCATCTAAATGTGCATCTGGAGTTTTTGGAGCACTTGGGTCAATAGGAGTCCATTGGATGGCTCCAGCAGGACTTTCTTTCTTTTTCCACTCAAATTTGAATAGGTTAATCAAGTAGTCATTGTCCCATTGTGTAGGATCGGGCGTCCATGAACCTTCAATCCCGTTGGTCATCGTGTACTGACCAGATCCCGTACCATCAGGGTTATGCCAGCCCATACCCATGGCCTGAATGGGTGCTGCTTCTGGTGCTGGACCTATCTTATCGGCAGTTACCATACCATGACTCTTCCCAAATGCATGTCCACCCGCAATTAATGCTACCGTTTCTTCGTCATTCATCGCCATGCGCTTAAATGATTCTCGAATTGCTCTGGCAGAATCCAAAGGTACCCCATTACCACCAGGCCCTTCAGGATTTACATAAATTAATGCCTGATGGGTAGCGCCGAGAGGATTTTCAAGATCCCGATTCTCGTCCGAAGGTTCGCCTACCCAACGGAGAGTTTGGGTCACCATTTCACCGGGATGACCGTTGTGAAATTCACCAGCTTTTGATTCATTAAAGGGCTTTCCGTTCCAGAATTCCGGCCCCCAGTATGTACTGCGGTCTGGTTCCCAAGCATCACGCCGGCCACCGCCGAAACCAAATGTGGGGAAATTCATGATTTCTAAACCGCAATTACTTGACAAAATAATAAGGTCTGCCCATGAGAGTGCTGCACCGTATTTTTTCTTTATGGGCCATAGCAGGCGACGTGATTTGTCTGTATTCCCATTGTCCCACCAGGAATTGATA
Source organism: Mucilaginibacter sp. 5C4 (assembly GCF_034345625.1). Taxonomy (NCBI): domain Bacteria; kingdom Pseudomonadati; phylum Bacteroidota; class Sphingobacteriia; order Sphingobacteriales; family Sphingobacteriaceae; genus Mucilaginibacter; species Mucilaginibacter sp. 5C4. The sequence goes on from NZ_CP133775.1 coordinate 2,378,873, forward strand.
GGGGCAAAACGCTGCATACCTTGTGCTGCACCGCCTCGACCGTCGGCAATACGATAAGTACCCGCCGAGTGCCACGCCATACGAATCATCTGCGGTCCATAATTAGCATAGTCTGCAGGCCACCAATCTTTAGAATCAATTAGTAATGCCTTAATATCCTCCTTAAGTTGCTGGAAATCGATTTTATTAAAAGCTTCTTTATAGCTTTCGTCACTTGTTGGATTAGCTGCAGGCTGATCCTGGTGCAACAGCTCGACTTGTAAACGGTTGGGCCACCAATCGTCAATCTGGGGAGCAGTTCCAATTGCTCCTCCTATTCGGGTACCTCTAAATGGGCATTTCTCTATATTTTCAGTATTATCAATTTTATTCATGTTAAATTATTGAATTAAAAAATGTTTTGAAAATGAAATAATTATTATTTATATATATGTTTTTCAAGGAACCATTCGTCACATTGATAAATGCGAATAATGCTATAACGCTTGCAAGTGACTGAGCGAAGAGAAAAGTCTTGATATTGCTCCAAAAGATCATATCAAAACTACTTATTATCTACGGCTGGGTAACTACAGTGTTATAATTGCCGCCGAATATACCACCTGCAAAAACAATTATCATAAGAATACCCCAATGGCAAAAACCGCCATTTTATCGGCATTATTGTAAACGATCAGGGCAATTATCAGCGCAATAAAAAATGTTCTAATGAACTCAACAAAATACTTTTCATCATTTTAAGTTTTAGAGTAAGAAGATTTTTCTATTATCAAACAATTTGCTTTTACCTTAATTTTATATTTGAATTACGATTTGAGACCAGCGCTTATTTGATTATAAAATTTTATGGTATAAAAGGTGCAGGATTTAAGTATAAAAATAGTTTTAACAACAGTTCAAGAGCTTAAATCTTCATTAAGTAGTATTATAACATTTACAAATTCATATAGTTTTGCGAACTTTTAAATCATATATATACTCTATCAAATTTAGTATTACTCACTAACGCTACGCTGAACATTCTATAAAAACAGCAAACAGGCAAGCTGCATTATTGATACCTTTTTGAGTTGGATATTGTTTTGTTTTTCAATAAGAAATTACTTAATTATTTTAATTCGTTCAATTTTTGAAGAGCTGTAGGTTCAAAAAAAATAAAAGGAGACCTATCAAATACCACCATGCACCAGAAAGTGTTAACTACCTACATCCGATCATGGAAGACCAATTGAAAGAAACTTATGGGTAATGGTATCAGGAGGATGTGATTAAAATATGTATTCACTTCGCAGGTATGGATGGTACAGATGCAGATATTCTCAGACGGGGAATGAGTGGGAAATATCGTTCAAAAAAGAGTTTGATCGTTTGCGGCAACGAATACATCTCATGTCTTTCTTTATCGGAATACTATGAACATTGGAAAAATATAGGTTATGATTGGGTAAAACCTGCGGATCAAGAAGCATGGGTATTTCTAAACCAAAAGGCAATCAAGAACTGCCTGTATTAGAAGCAATTCCAAATAAAGTGTTTGAATTTGTTTTTTCATTAGTTATTAAGGAGTTAACTCCAAAACCCTTTTTTTATACAAGTTTTCCGTCTTTGATAATACCGATTGCCAATCCAGGAACTTTAAATAATCGAAGGTCTTTTGTCGCCAGGCTGTCTATTTGACGTTCGTTTAAAGCTTGTCCGAAACATAGGTTCAAATTCATTCCTGCTAATAGTATTATCAGTGCTAAACTATGTAATCCAAGTATTTTTATTAATTGTTGATGGCCGTTTAAAATTGAATACATCCTAAATGTGATTGTATGTCAGTAAATTATAAAATTAGCGAAAAGAGTGTTGCTTTTATTTTTTTAATTCATGATCACATGTTTTATAATAAAATGCTTAATAAGCTTTTGAACAACTTAATGGATGAATATATACTTTGAAAGCGCTATGGTCATAAAGGATGATGAATTTAATCAAAAGGAATCACTGTCCTTAATAACGTCCGAATATTTTCCCCGTTATTTATCTTGTTTTATGTGACTAATTCATTCAAAACCTGCACATCTTCTACGAAATGTTTGGATACTTATGTCGTTAGGAGTACGAAAGCCTGATGCAAATGGACTGCCCCCAAAAAGTTAGACACTTATTGGGGGCAGTCCAGTCCGCATCAGGCTCTTTTGTTTTATTGAAATGGCGTAAATTCAGCCCAGCATTGCAGCCTTAAATTACCGCCACAGCTTCTGCCACCGCCACCCCAACTACCTCCATGGCTTCTGCAATGTGCAGTGCCACCACCATGGCCGGAATTGATATAGCGTAAATGGCGGTTTTGGTAGATCTTTTCTTCCAAAAAGCTTTTGAATATCGCTGCCGCATTAGCGTCAGCCGTGCTTTGATCACAACAGCCTCTAACGCCGCTCCAACTACCAGAACGTGCTTCCTCAATTCTAATAATATCACATGTTCTATACTCGGCTATCTTTGGGTCCAGCCTTATCAATTCCAATAATTCGTCTGCACTGTCGTTAGCTTTAATAACGGTTTCGTGCTTTTCCAGATTTTCTTCCATAATTTTATGCTTAGTTTGTTTAGGATCAAAATTACAGCTTCATAATAATTGTCGTCACCGTGTATTCACCCGGTTCAGTACGTATTTTCACTATATTCTAAGCTGTATTTTCTTGTATCAAGGTTTATTAAATCAATAAAAGTGTACGATATTCGTATCATGCAAAATTCGTACGCAATAAACGATGTAAAACAGATTATAAATGCCACAGGAGAGATTGTTAGCGATGCTACCATAAGCGTGTTGCTTACCGACAGCCGCCGCGTCAACAACCCCGCATGTTCCCTGTTTTTTGCATTGGCCGGCAGGCGAGACGGGCACGAATTTATTGCCGACACTTACAGCGCGGGCGTCCGTAATTTTGTGGTGAACCACCAGCCTGATACCATTATGCCTGATGCCAACTTTTTGGTGGTGGCGGATGTATCGGAGGCTTTGCAGGTACTTGCCGCGCATCATCGTAAACAGTTTAGTTTGGATGTGATAGGCATTACCGGCAGCAACGGCAAAACCATTGTAAAAGAGTGGCTTTACCAGTTGATGAACCCAGAGAAAAGCATTGTACGCAATCCTAAGAGTTATAACTCGCAGATAGGGGTGCCGCTTTCGGTATGGCAGATCAACAAAACGCATAACCTCGGGATCTTTGAGGCGGGAATTTCCGTACCCGGAGAAATGGATAAGCTGGAAGCGATCATTCAGCCTACAATCGGCGTGCTTACCCACATCGGTACCGCGCACGATGAAGGATTTGAAACACCCGAAGATAAACTGATAGAAAAGCTAAAGCTGTTTAAGAATTGCAAGCAGATCGTATATAACTACGAGGCATTGCTCGACCACCAGGAAGAACTTAAAAGCCGCGAGTGCTTTGTTTGGAGCCGCAAATTTAACCTTGCCGACCTGTACGTTTTCAGCGAAACTACCATAGAAGGCAAGTATTACATGCGGGCCATTTACAAAGAGCAGGAGATAGAATGCCTGGTACCGTTTCGTGATGAGGCATCGGTAGAGAACGCCATTGTTTGCTGGGCAACCATGCTAGCCATGGGTTATAGTCCAGAGGATGCGGATGAGCGGATAGAGCGCCTGTCCGCTGTAAGCATGCGCCTGGAACTGAAGCATGGTATCAATGATTGTTCCATCATTGATGATTCCTACAACTCAGATATCCAGTCGCTGGAGATTGCACTTAACTTTTTAAATCAGCAAAATCAGCATCAAAAGAAAACTTTGATCTTGTCGGATATTTACCAGTCGGGTTTGCAGCAGGAGGCCTTGTACAAACAGGTAGCCCAAATGATAAATGCCAAACAGGTAGATCGTTTTGTTGGTGTAGGTACGTTTCTGCAAGACCACAAAGCGCTTTTTAACGTTCCCCAAACACATTTTTATGCAGATACAGCGTCTTTACTAAAAGACCTGAGCAAACTGCACCTGCACGAGGAAACCATCCTAATCAAAGGCTCGCGCAGTTTTGAATTTGAAAAGATAAGCAGGGCGCTGGTGCAAAAGGCACACGAAACGGTATTAGAGATAAACCTCAATACACTACTTAGCAACCTCAATTTCTACAAAGCCAAACTGGAACCTGGCGTCAAGATCATGGCTATGGTAAAAGCTTTCTCTTACGGTAGCGGCACGTTCGAGGTGGCTAATATGCTGCAATATAACCAAGTAGATTATCTTGCCGTAGCCTACACGGACGAAGGCATCGCCCTGCGCGAAACCGGCATCACCCTGCCCATAATGGTTTTAAATCCTGAACCATTAGCGTATGATAAACTGGTAGCTAATAAATTAGAGCCTGCCATCTACAGCTTTACCTTGCTTGATGAGTTTGTGAAATTTGCTCAGGAAGAGGATGTATTGAACTATCCCGTCCATATTAAAATAGATAGTGGTATGCACCGCGTAGGTTTCGAAGCCATTGAGGTGGAAACGCTGTGCGACCTGTTGGAGATCAACCCGTACATCCAGGTGCAATCCGTTTATTCGCATTTTGTAGCGAGCGATAACGAGCAGCACGATCTTTTCACTATTCAGCAGATCCAGATCTTCGAAACGGCTTATAAACAGATAGAAGAGGCTTTAGGTTACACGGTTATCAAACACATCAGCAATACATCCGGCATCAGCCGATGGCCAAACGCACGTTATGATATGGTGAGGCTGGGCATTGGTTTATACGGGGTTGACGCCGCCGTACCGCGCGGCGAAAGCGGTTTGCAGCCCGTGGCTACCTTAAAAACGACCGTATCGCAAGTGAAGAAAATGCCTTCCACGGAAACCGTTAGTTATAATAGAAGTGGCAGCTTAAAAGCTGACGGCAAAATAGCTACTGTGCGTATAGGTTATGCCGATGGATATGTGCGTGCTTTTGGTAATGGTGTTGGCAAAATGCTGGTGAACGGTACGCTGGTACCAACCGTTGGCAACATCACTATGGATATGTGCATGTTGGATGTAAGTAATGTTGAGGTGAAGGAAGGCGACGAGGTTATCGTGTTTAACCAGCAGCAAAGGATAGAAGACCTTGCCCAGCAAATTGGCACCATCCCGTATGAAATACTAACAAATATTTCGCAACGGGTAAAAAGGGTGTACTTTTACGAGTAGATGTGTTGATATGCAAATGTGCGGATTTTATATGTGCAGATAAAAGCGCCTTTGGAAATCACTAAATCACTCTTCCGATAGTTATCGGGATACCAAATCACTAATTAAAAGAATGAAGAGATTATTCCGCGCCCTGCTTAATTATTTTGTAAAAGGACTATTGATTGTAGTGCCGCTTGGCGCTGCTTTTTTCCTGATTTTTTGGATCATAGCACGGATAGATACTTCCCTTAACTTAAGCAGCGAGATTCTGGTGGATAGCCACGGTAAACCTTTATACATCCCGGGCTTGGGCATTCTTAATGTGGTGGTTATTATTATGGTGGCCGGCATATTGGTTACCAACGTAATTACCGATCCTATCAAAAAGTGGTTTGGCCGCTGGCTAAACCGGTTGCCGTTATTCAAGTTCCTTTACTCGTCTATTAAAGACCTTACCGAAGCTTTTGTAGGTGAGGAAAAGAAATTTAACGAGCCTGTTTTGGTGGAGGTAAATGAGTTTGGACTGAAGAAAATTGGTTTCCTGGTACAGAAAGACATGAAAGCAATTGGCCTGCCGGGCGAGGTTGCGGTGTACTTCCCTATGTCGTACTCATTCGCGGGGCAGGTGGTTATCGTTTCGGTAGATAAAATAAAACCCATTAACCGCAGCGCTGCCGATGTGATGAAATTTGTGATCTCGGGCGGGGTTAGCGGACTGGAGTAGCCGCGTTCTGCGGCAGCAAATTGGGGTCTTTCTTTTTAAAGCTACGGATCGTTAGTATGATAGCGATGAACATTAATATGGCACCCATCAGGAACGGCGCACCGGGGAAATAGACTGCTGCGCCCTTTAGCGTAAAATGGTGGAACAATGTCGTCATCATCAACGGGCCTATGATGGTCGTGAGGCTCACCAAACTTGCCAAAGCACCCTGTAGTTCGCCCTGCTCGTTAGCGGGTACGTTATCGGATATAAAGCCCTGTAGTGCCGTGCCGCCAATGCCACCCAGGCAATAAGGTATCATGTAGATATACATTAGCCATCCAACATTATTAAACGCGATAAATATCAAACCTATCCCATAAAAGGTGATACCCGCCAAAATATTCTTGCGCATCCCAAATTTGGGGATTGTCCATCGTACAAAGCCACCTTGTATAGCGGCAATCAGCAACCCTATAAATATACCCAGGGCGCTAATGCTGGGTAAAGTCCACTGGAATTTCTCGATCAAATAAAAAGGCAGTACACTTTCAATAGCTTTTTGGCCGATGTATACGATGGTGTAAGCAGTAATTAAGGTACTTATCGCCATAGAGTATTTTCTCAATCTTAACAACGAACCAATCGGGTTAGCGCGTTTCCACTCAAAACGACGGCGGTTTCTTAAGGTTAGCGATTCGGGCAATACAAAAAAGCCATATAGGGCATTTAGCAAGGCTAACCCGGCGGCTACTATAAAAGGTAGCTTTATCCAGTAATTACCTAAAAACCCACCCAAGCCTATACCCAAGATAAACCCTAAACCTGTTGCTGCGCCAATTAAACCAAAATTTGTAGCGCGTTTTTCGCCGGTGCTAATGTCGGCAATGTATGCGGTTGCTGTGGTGGTACTTGCGCCTGCTATACCAGCTATCAATCGGCCAATAAACAGCCAGGCAATGGTAGGGGCAAAGGCCATAAACAGGTAATCGATCCCGAAACCGAACAGCGAGAATAGCAATACAGGTCTGCGGCCTATCATGTCACTTAAATTACCCAATACCGGCGCGAACAGGAACTGCATAGACGCATAGGTGAACGTTAACCACCCGCTATACTGGCTGGCCATACTTATATCCACATGTGCCAGTTCTTCCAATAATTTCGGCAGGATAGGGATAATAATACCCAAACCCAAAACATCAATAAATATGGTGATGAAGATAAATCCTAAAGCAGCTTTGCCGTGTTGTACGGGTTGATCCATAGTTTAAAGTATCAGTTACTTAATGTGACCCGGTATTATAAGCAGATGTTTCGGCAGATTGTTTCTCTTTTCTAAAACTTCTTACAGCAAGCACGGCACCTATCAGCATTAAAACCGAAGCGATAAAATATGGCGCACCAGGCAAATGTACAGGGGCTCCAGGTTTTGTGAAATAGTAAAATACAAACGTCATAAACCAGGGGCCGAATATCGAACTTAAACTCATTAAGCTGGTAAGTCCGCCTTGTAGCTCGCCTTGCTCATTTTTAGGCACCTCGTTGGTCATTACTCCCTGTAGTGCCGGGCCGCAGATACCACCAAGGGCATACGGGATCATAAAGGCAAACATCATCCAGCTTTGGTTGGCCAGGCCGAATAATAGCATACCTATTGCATATAAAACCAAGCCTATCCAGATACTGCGGTGCTGGCCAAGTTTTGGGATAGCGATGCGTATTAACCCGCCTTGTACAATGGCAATGGTTAGGCCAATAAAACCGAGGGAGTAGCCAACAATGTCTTCCGTCCATTTGAATTTTTCCATGGTATAGAAAGTCCAAACGCTTTGTACGGCATGCCCGGCGAAGTAAACTATAAACAGGCAAACGGCCAGGCCAATTACAGCGGGATATTTTTTCAATTGGATCAAGGATCCTAATGGATTAGCACGTTTCCAGTTAAAGTCGCGGCGATGTTCCTTGTCTAAAGATTCCGGAAGAATAAAATATCCGTAAGCAGCGTTTAACAAAGCCAAAGCAGCAGCGGCATAAAATGGATAATGTGTATCTATTTTACCTAATACGCCTCCTATAACCGGGCCAATAATAAAGCCAAGGCCAAAGGCAACGCCAATCATCCCAAAGTTTTGCGCACGTTTTTCGGGTTCGCTTACATCTGCAATATATGCCGATGCTGTTGTGAAACTCGCACCGGTTATACCAGCTATAATCCGCCCGACAAATAACCAGCCGATTGTGGGGGCAAACGCCAGGAAAAGATAATCGATCCCAAAACCCAAAAGAGAGAAAAGTAATACCGGCCTGCGGCCATATTTATCGCTCAGGTTACCTACAAGCGGCGAAAACAGGAATTGCATAACCGCGTAGGCTACCAGCAATAATCCCGAATAGCGTGATGCCTGGCTTAGGTCACCGTGAATCAGCTTCTCTATCAATTTCGGAAAAACGGGGATGATGATGGCTAATCCAATAACATCAATAAGCAGGGTAACAAATATAAAGCTTAATGCAGCCTTTTTTTTGGGTTGAGTAAGCGCATCCATTACTGTAAAATAACAATTAATAATTTACAAATCGATATTAATTATTAGGTAATATTTGGAAGTAATATATCTATTTTAGTAAATTGACTAAAAATTTAGTTATACCATGAAAACACTAAACCTTATCCTCACATTACCCTGTGCATTGCTGATGCACAGCGCCTTTGCGCAAACAGCAGAACACCTTAAACTATCTTCTGTTACACCTACAGCAGGGCAAACTATATCTTTTGTTTACAACCCCGAGGGCACACCGGTAGCCGGAGAGAAACCACAAGCGGTAGTTTATTTTTTAGATAATAAAACTTTCCCGGTTAGTGATGTAGACTTAAAAGCTGACGGTAAATTGCTCAAAGGCGAATTTAAAATACCTCAGACGGCAAAAGCTTTTTTTGTAAAAATTAGCGCGGGGGAAAAGGTTGATGATAATGAAGCTAAAGGATATGTTTATCCTGTTTATAACGGAAGCAAGCCCGTTGAAGGCGCTTTCGCTACCGAGGCGTTCCTGATTCAATCCGGTACGGGAGGTTATTTTGCTAAAATAGGGCCCGATAATGCTAAAATTGGAGCCTTATACAAAAAAGAGTTTGCGATGTACCCGGCAAGTGAAAAAGAGTTTCGCACAAATTATTTGATGTATCTGCTTAATTCAAAAGATACCGAAACTAAAGTTTTGGCAAATAGTAAATGGGTAGAATTAACTAAAAGCAATGACGAAAAGGATCTGATGACCCAGGCTTATTTATTGGGCCGGCAAAAGAAAATCGCCCAGGTTGATTCAGTTAACCTAATTATTAAAGCTAAGTATCCAAATGGGGAATTGCTGAAAAATGGGGCTGGCATGGCTTTAAATAAAGAAAAGGATGTTGCCAAAAAAGAAGCGCTTTACAAAGTTTATGTAAGCAAATACCCGGAGAAAAATGAGAAAAATACAATTCAGGATAATTTCAGGGTACAACTGGCAAGTGCTTATTTAACTAACGGCGATATTACAGGTTACAATAAATGGTCAGCACAAATAAAAAACAAGTCGCAACTGTCTGGTGCGTTAAATAACGTTGCCTGGGCATGGGCTGAAAAAGGGGAGCACCTTGATACTGCCGCTATCCTATCAAAACAATCTTTAGACATTTTAGACGAACAATACAAAAACGATGATGCAGGTGCATATATGTCACCCAGACAAGCCAAAGAAAATAACCGTTCATCATATAACCTGTTTGCTGATACCTACGCGTTTATCCTTTACAAACAAGGTAAATTCCCTGAAGCGCTAACTTATCAGCAAAAAGTTTACGACGGTATGAAATATCAGGATGCAGAAATTAACGAACATTATGCGTTGATATTAAATGCCAACGGCCAATATGCAAAAACCAAGGAGGTTGTAGAAAAATCTATCCTTGCGGGCAAAGGCTCGGAAATTTTAAAGGCCCAACTTGCTATAGCTTATGCTAAAGTAAAAGGCAGCGATGCAGGATTTACCGAATATTTTGCAGGCCTTGATAAACAAAAGAACGACGCGGGCAGGGCGAAGCTTGTTAAAGAAATGATAAATACCCCGGCACCCGCCTTTGCGTTAAAGGATTTTGATGGTAAAGAAGTGTCGCTGGCAAGCCTTAAAGGTAAAGTGGTAATTGTTGATTTTTGGGCTACCTGGTGCGGCCCTTGTAAAGCTTCGTTCCCGGGGATGCAAATGGCGGTCAACAAATTTAAAGATAACCCTAACGTTAAATTCCTGTTTATTGATACCTGGGAAAATGGCGACAACTACCTGCCGGGAGTTAAAAAGTTTATTGCAGATAATAAATATACCTTTCATGTGCTAATGGATGAAAAAACCAGCGACGGCAAGCAGGCTAAGGTAGTATCAGATTTTAAGGTTTTGGGTATCCCAACCAAATTTGTTATTGATAAGGATGGTAACATCAGGTTTAAATATGTAGGTTACTCGGGCACGGCAGAGGCGGTGCTTGATGAGGTAAGCAACATGGTTGAACTTACCACTAACCCGGAAGCGGTTGCAAACGCGCCAAAGGTATCTATGCTGAAATAAACCTAAAGTATATAAGTAAAAAGGCATCCCGGTTTATCTGCGACGCCTTTTTACTTATATGTTCAATATATTAAAAATTCGGCTTCAATACATACTTATCATAGAAACGGAAGATGTGTTCTGCTGCTTCTTCGGCGGTATCAACCACGCGGTAAAGGTTAAGGTCATCGGCGCTGATGTTGTGCTCGTGGGCAAGCATTTTTTCTTCAACCCATTTAAATAATCCGCCCCAATAATCAACCCCGACAAATACGATTGGGAAACGGGCGATCTTGCCGGTTTGGATCAGTGTGATCGCCTCAAAAGATTCGTCCATAGTACCAAAACCACCCGGCAGGATGATAAAGCCCTGCGAGTATTTCATGAACATAACCTTACGAATAAAAAAGTAATCAAATTCCAGAATCTTATCTCTGTCGATATACTTGTTATGAAATTGCTCAAAAGGCAGCTCGATATTTAACCCTACGGATTTACCCCCAGCTTCGTAAGCGCCCTTGTTGGCAGCCTCCATAATACCGGGGCCACCTCCGGATATTACACCGTAACCACGCTCGGTAAGCAGTCGGGCAGCATCTTCGGCCAGTTTGTAGTATGGGTTATCGTTATGCGTGCGTGCCGATCCAAAGATGGATACACATGGGCCTATTTTTGCTAGCTTCTCGAAGCCGTCTACAAACTCGGCCATAATTTTAAAGATCTGCCAGGAATCGGTCACCTTAATTTCCTGCCAGTTTTTATTCTCAAATGCTTGTCTTATTTTTTCTTCACCAGTCATGTTATTAGATTAGTCCGGAAGTCCGAAAAGTCGGTTAAGTCCGGAAGTATGATATATATTACAACAAAATTTCCTTTAAGTTTTACAATGTGAATTTAAGCCACTTGCAGACTTGCAGTCTTCCCGACTTTCGGGCTCGATGATATCCACAGGCCTACAAAAGTAATTAAACCGTTTACAATGATGAGTTCGTTATCGAAAACATAACCGCCCAATAGTTCTTTTGACTCTGTGCTAAGGAAGTAACAAACCGCAGGCGAGATCAAACAAATAAACGGCACCAACTTATCATTAACCTGCCTTTTGCTCACAAATAAGCCAAAACTATAAAGGCCAAGAAGCGGGCCGTAAGTGTAGGATGCTACTTTAAAGATGGCAGTAACTACAGCATCGTTATTCAAAGCGTTGAACGCTATGATCGTTAGGAACATCAACCCCGAAAAAGCGATATGCACATAATGGCGAACATTGATCATTTTTTTGCTGTTTACATTGCCACGTTTGTTAAAGTTCAGGAAATCTACACAGAAAGAAGTTGTTAATGCGGTCAAAGCCGAATCGGTAGTAGCAAATGTGGCCGCAGTTAAGCCCAGCATAAATACCATAGCAGGAATTATGCCTAAGTATTGCAGGGCAACGGTAGGGTATAGGTAATCGGTTTTTGCTACGCTGATGCCATAGCGTTGCGCATATATGTATAAAAGCGCGCCCACACTTAAAAAGAAGATGTTGATCACCACGAAAACAGCCGTAAAGCTAAACATGTTTTTTTGTGCCTCCTTGATGTTTTTAAGGCTTAGGTTTTTCTGCATCAGGTCCTGGTCAAGGCCGGTCATACCAATGGTAATAAACATCCCGCCGAGAAATTGCTTGCTGATATGGAAGTGGCTGCTCATGAAATCGTCAAAAAAGAAGATTTTGGAGTAGCTGCTGTTTTTAATGGCTTCCGCAGCCTGGAATATGTTATAATGAAGGCTATCGCAAATGAAATAAATGGACAGGAACACAGATGATACCAGGAACAGGGTTTGCAGACTATCAGTAATAATAATGGTTTTTAGCCCACCTTTAAACGTGTACGACCAGATCAGTACCAGACAGATCAAAACCGTTACCGCGAAGGGCACGCCATAACTGTCAAAGATGAATTTTTGCAGCACAATAACCACCAAATAAAGTCTGAATGATGAGCCTATAGTACGGCTTAAGAGGAAGATACCCGCGGCTGTTTTATAGCTCCACGTACCTAAAGCCTGTTCAATATAACTGTAAATAGAGGTTAGTTTCAAACGATAGTAGAGCGGCAGTAGTACGGTGGCAATGATGAGGAACCCTGCAGCATTACCCAGTACAAATTGAAAATAAGCAAACTGATCGCCGCTTGGTGCGCCAACTTTGCCGGGAACGGATATGAAAGTTACCCCGCTCAAGGCTGTACCTATCATCCCAAAAGCTACGAGGTACCATTTAGAATTGCGGTTAGCCACAAAAAAGGTATCGTTATCTGATGATTTTTTGGAGGTGAAGTAGGAGATAACCAGCAGTACCAAAAAGTAACCAATTATAAATGAGAGTAATATTCCGGGCGACATATTCTTCAGGTTTAAATGCATGCCTGCCAAAAGCAGATTGCTCTAAAGTAGGAGTTTAAGGTGGCAAAGCAAAAATATTTGAATTAGAATTAACCACAAAGGGCACCAAGAAAGAACCACGAAGACCACAGAGATTAATAATTCGCAAAGCTTTGTGCACTCTGTGAAAAACCGCTGTGTGCTTTGTGGTAAAAAATCATTTTTATACTATAAAAGACGTTTATTAAAAGATATTTTTGCACATGGCTAATCCAACCACTCCCATGAACCGTCTTAACCAACTTTTCTCAACTAAGAAAGAAAACCTGCTTTCGATATATTTTACCGCCGGTTACCCGGAGCTTAATACTACTGTAGATATTGCCGAAGCATTGGAGAAAGCGGGTGCGGATTTCCTGGAGATAGGTTTTCCATATTCTGACCCAATTGCTGATGGGCCAACCATTCAGCATAGCTCACAAACGGCGTTGGATAATGGTATGACGCTTAACCTGCTGTTTGAGCAATTGAAAGATCTACGCAGCCGGGTAAGCATCCCGATTTTATTAATGGGTTACGTTAACCCTATTGTACAGTATGGTGTAGAACGCTTTTGTAAAGCAGCGGCAGGGGTTGGTGTAGATGGCATCATCGTTCCCGACCTGCCGATGTATGAGTATGAGATGCTGTATATCAACCACTTTGAGGATAACGGCTTAAGCAATATCTTCCTGGTTACCCCGCAAACGTCCGAAGAGCGCATCCGTAAAATAGATACCCTGAGCAATAGTTTTATTTATCTACTTTCATCATCATCTATCACCGGTGGCAGTTTGCAGTTAACCGATAATATCGAGGGTTATTACAGCCGCATTAAAGCTATGGAATTGAATAACCCAACCATTATAGGTTTCGGGATCTCGGATAAAAGATCGTTCAGTAAAGCCTGCGAATACGCCAATGGTGCCATTGTAGGCAGCGCCTTTGTGAAACTTTTGGGTGAGGATAATTATATGGAGAAGATCCCGGCGTTTATAAAAGGTATCAAAAATTTGTAGAGACCCGATACTTCGCGTCTGATTGAATATGATTGCCTAACGGAGATTTAAAGTATTGCGTCTCTACTTCTTTTTAATTTTAAGGAGTATGGTGTAACCTACAGCCGCCGCCAATACCGAAGTAACTAAAACAATAAATTTTGCCTGGCTTTGTAAACCCACGTCGGCAAAGGATAACAGCGCCATAAATATCGACATGGTGAAGCCTATACCGGCCAACTGACCGATCCCCCAAACCTGCATCCATTTAACACCATCGGCCAGTTTGGATAACTTTAGTTTTACAGCAAGCCAGCTGAAGAGGGTAATGCCTATGGGTTTGCCCAATATCAGCCCCAATAATATCCCTGCAGATAATGGATTGATGATATTACCACCCGCCAAACTTTCACCAATATTGATGTTTGAATTTGCTAACGCGAATATTGGGATGATGATAAAATTTACCGGGTTCTCTAACAGTTGGATGAGTTTCTTTAAAGGCGAGTAATTAACCTTTACGTTATGTGGGATAGCCATTGCCGTAAGTACACCTGTAACTGTCGCGTGGATACCGCTATGATGGATAAAATACCACATGAATGCACCGGGAATTAAATAGGCCAACAAATACCGAACATTAAACTTGTTAAGTAGCAATTGTAATACAAACATCGCCAATGCTAAGAGTAGGTAGGTGGTGTGCAACCCTGCCGAGTAGAAGATAGCGATAACCAATATCGCGCCCAAATCATCAACAATAGCCAATGCCTTTATAAATACCTGTAATGATTGCGGCACCCGCGATTTAATAACGCTGATTATAGCCACCACAAAAGCGATATCGGTAGCCATAGGGATACCCCAACCCGCGCTGGTATTTGTATGGAAGTTGATAAGCGCGTAAATGCCGGCCGGTACGAGCATCCCGCCAATTGCCGCAAAAACGGGTAGGGTAGCAGACTGCCTATCGGATAATTCGCCGTTTAATACCTCGTCTTTAATTTCTAACCCCACCAGCAAGAAAAAGATAGCCATTAGCCCGTCGTTTATCCAGGTTATTCTACTGTATGGGCCGATAGGAGTATTAAGAAAATGGGTGAAAGGGGTATGCAGGCCCGTATTTGCAATTACCAGCGAAATAACCACGCAGGCAATAAGGATGACTCCGCCGGTAGCGTATGAGCGGATAAATTCGGCGAATTGTTTAATGTTGCTAATCAAATTGTATCGATATTATAATCGTAAAGATACGGTTATAAATATTCTTGCAGGTCGCCTTTACCTTCACGGATAACCTCGAAGTCGCCTGCTGTGCAATCTACAACGGTTGAAGGGATATTTTCACCATAACCACCATCAATAACCAAGTCAACCAGGTTTTCATATTTCTCGTGGATTAGTTCAGGGTCGGTAGAGTATTCGATAATATCATCCTCATCATGAATAGAGGTAGATAGGATAGGGTTACCCAACGCTTTTACAATTTCGCGGGCGATGTTATTATCTGGCACGCGGATCCCGACCGTTTTTTTATTGCTGCTCAATAGTTTCGGTACCGCATGGCTGGCATTAAATATAAAGGTGAACGGCCCCGGTAATGCTTTTTTCAACACACGGAATGTGGTGTTATCGATAGGCTTTATATAATCTGATATATGGCTAAGATCGTAACATATGAATGAAAAATTGGCCTTCTCGGCTTTAATATTCCTGATCTTACAGATGCGCTCGATAGCTTTTTGATTGGTAATATCGCAGCCCAACCCGTAAACCGTATCGGTAGGGTAGATGATGATGCCGCCTTTGCGCAATACATCAGCAGCCTGCTCAATGGCTTTCTCGTTTGGGTTTTCAGGGTAAATTCGTATCAGCATAATTATTAAACAAATATACGGCTTTAATTAAAGACAATAATGCCGCCTAATTGTTGTTGGACGGTTTATTATCTACCTTGTACACGGTCATTAACCACTAATGAAAAATATCAAATTCACCGAGAGTATCATCATTAACACATCGCAACAGGTTGCTTTTGATTTCACACAAGATTATGATACCCGGTTGAGATGGGATACCTTTCTTAAAAAAGCAGAACTGATAAATGGCGCGACGGAAGCGGGGGTAGGCGTAAAAGCATGGTGTGTAGCTAAAAATGGCCTCGGGATGGAAACTGAATATGTGTCTTTTAACCCACCCAAAGCTACCGCCATAAAAATGACTAAAGGGCCCTACATTTTCAGCGCGTTCTTAGGGTCGTGGACATTTAAGGAAATAACGCCCGCACAAACCGAAGTGATATTCCTGTATTCGTTTTCGCTTAGGTTTCCGTTTAACTTATTCACGAGCATTATTAAACGCAACCTCCAAAATAACGTTAAACAGCGCTTGCTCGATCTAAAGAAGAACCTGGAAGTATAAAGCACAAAAAAAGTCACTCGAAGTCGAGTGACTTTTTTATATTTTGCGATTGTCAACTAATCTCTAATCAACCAATCACTATTCACGCTTGTTTAGCAAACTGGATATTAGCTATCAGTTTAATGTCTTCGCCTACAACTATAGAACCTGCTTCGGTTACGCCATCCCAGGTAAGGCCAAAGTCTTTACGGTTTATTTTGCCGGTTACTTCAAAACCAGCTTTAGTGTTGCCATAAAAATCGCCTGCTACACCACCGTGTTCTACTGCAAATGTTACCGGTTTGGTCACATCTTTAATGGTCAAATCGCCTGCTAATTTATAATCGTCGCCGTCTTTAGTGAAAGAAGTTGATTTAAAGCTGATCTTCGGAAAGCTTGCTGCGTCAAAAAAATCAGCGCTTTTCAAGTGCTCGTCGCGTTGTGGTTGGGTAGTATCAATGCTGTTAACATCTAAGGACAATTCAACGGTTGCGCCGCTAAAGTCTTCGTTCTCTGTTTCTAAAGCACCTTCAAATGTTTTGAAAAAACCTGTTACGGTTGATATTACTAAGTGTTTTACTTTGAATTGAACCTCTGAGTGCATTGTGTCTAAAACCCATTTAGTTGTTGCCATGATATTTAAGTTTTTGTTTGTTTCTCTGTTAATTATATATAAATGTAGTAATAGATGTTTAAACATCTATTACTTTTGTAAAGTATTACAATTGGCAGACACATTTTAAAACAACTGCACAATAGGGGTATTGTTTGTTTTAACTTATAATTTAACAAAATGATAATAAACAAAAAAGGGAGCCATTCGGCTCCCTTAATATTTTAAAGGTTAACTTCCCGATAGCTATCGGGACTCTAATTATAGTGCTAACACTTCTTTAACCCTGTCTGCAGCTTCTTTTAAAAGGATAGCAGAGAATACTTTTAAGCCAGAATTGTCAATCAGTTCTTTTGCCTCAGCGGCGTTTGTGCCTTGTAAACGAACGATGATAGGTACAGGGATATTGCCAATTTCATGATAAGCATCAATAACACCTTGTGCAACACGGTCGCAACGTACGATACCACCAAAAATGTTGATCAGGATAGCTTTAACGTTTGGATCCGAAAGGATGATATTAAAACCAGCCTTAACCGTTTGTGCGTTCGCGGTTCCGCCAACGTCAAGGAAGTTAGCGGGCTCGCCACCGGCAATTTTAATAATATCCATAGTAGCCATAGCTAAACCTGCACCGTTAACCATACAGCCAACGTTGCCGTCAAGCTTTACATAGTTAAGGTTGCTTTTGCTTGCTTCAACTTCGGTAGGGTCTTCCTCGTCGGTATCGCGCATTGCTGCGTAATCCGGGTGGCGATATAAAGCGTTATCATCAATGTTAACCTTAGCGTCAACCGCTAAAATTTTGTTATCAGATGTTTTTAATACCGGGTTAATTTCAAATTGAGAAGAATCGGTAGCATCGTACGCTTTGTATAAAGCAGTGATAAATTTAACCATATCCTTAAAAGCATCGCCGGATAAGCCCAGGTTAAACGCGATCTTACGCGCCTGGAAACCTTGCAAGCCAACTTTAGGGTCAATCTCTTCTTTGTGGATCAGTTCTGGTGTAGAGTGCGCTACTTCTTCAATGTCCATACCGCCTTCGGTGCTGTACATGATAATGTTGCGGCCCTTGGCACGGTCAAGCAATACGCTTATATAATATTCTTTTACTTCGCTTTCGCCGGGGTAGTAAACATCCTGCGCAACCAAAATCTTTTTAACAAGTTTACCTTCGGGGCCGGTTTGCGGGGTTACCAACTGCATGCCAATAATATTGCCTGCAATTTCTCTAACCTGGTCTGCGTTCTTAGCTACTTTTACACCGCCACCTTTACCGCGGCCACCTGCGTGTATTTGTGCTTTTATAACTGTCCAGTCCGACCCAAAGTCTTCCTTCATTTTCTGAGCAGCAGCAACAGCCTCTTCAGGTGTGTCTGCAACAATGCCTTCCTGTACTCTTACGCCAAAGCTTTTCAATATCGCTTTGCCCTGATATTCGTGAATGTTCATATTTGTTGAAGAATTTGCGGTAAAGCTACTATTTTGTTTTTAGAGATTACAGCCCGGATATGGCTGTTTGTAATATTTATCGCAATAATTATGTAATAATACGAGCGTGGCTTATGTTAAACATCTGTTAAAATATTTAACTAATCGCTGTTCTCTAATCAACTATTCACTAAATTCGCCCATGCTTAAAGCGCTATCTATAAATAAATCATACGGCAACCTGCATATCTTAAAAGGGGTAGACCTTGAAGTTAAACGCGGCGAAATTGTAACCATAGTAGGGGCATCGGGCGCGGGCAAAAGCTCGTTATTAAACATACTCGGTACTTTAGATAATGCCGATAGTGGCCAGTTATTTATTGATGATGTTGAGGTAAGCAAGCTTAACAATAAGAACCTTAGCGCGTTCCGTAATCAAAAAATAGGTTTTATCTTCCAGTTCCATCATTTACTGGTGGAGTTTAATGCCTTGGAGAATGTATGCATCCCAGCCTTTATTGCGGGCATGCCACGTGCCGAAGCCGAGAAAAAAGCTACCGATTTATTAAAGATGCTTGGCCTTGGCGACAGGGTTACCCACAAACCTGCGGAACTATCCGGCGGCGAGCAGCAGCGTGTTGCAGTAGCACGAGCGCTTATAAACGACCCGGCTTTGATATTTGCCGACGAGCCATCGGGTAACCTCGACTCTAAGAATGCGCTTGAACTGCACGAGCTTTTCATCAAACTCCGTAAGGATTTTAACCAAACCTTTGTAATTGTAACCCATAACCAGCACCTGTCAGATATGAGCGACCGCACTATATTAATGAAGGATGGTTTAATTGTAAATGCCTTATAAGTTGAAAGTGCTTATCACATCTGCTAAATCCGCGCAAGCGCATAAGCTTAAAACTACGCTTACCCATGATGAGGTTGTGTTAGGCGATTTTAATGAGTTTCCTTCATTTATGGGAATCATAAAACTACCTAACCCGGCAAGTGACACCTATGCGCACGAAATGCTGACCCTTAGCTTAGATAATGGGTTCAGAAATATTTACCTGTTAAATAAGCAGGAACTGGATGTGCTTATATTATCTGAACAACTTTTTAACGAATACAATATCAATATTATAAATGCCTGCGATAAGTTATAACGATATAGACCCGGGTAAAAAAGCATTCATATTTGAGTTGGATGATGTGCTGTATCCCGCAAAAGATTACTACTACCAGATCTATTACCTTTTTGCCAACCTTTTGGAGTACACCGAATTAAATAGTGCTGCCAGGACAACCGAATTGATGATAGATACGTATAATAAGAAAGGAGCAGGGGAGGTTTATAATGAACTTGTTGCACAGCTTAGCATTGAAGAGAAGTATCGTGATAAGCTGGAGATAATGTTGTTAACATCGCGGTTGCCTTTAAAATTGCTCTTATTTAAAAATATGCTTAGTTTTATGCAGGAGGTTGTTACCGACCGTAAAAGGCTATTTATAGTTACAAACGGCAGCCCGCAACAGCAGCTTAATAAGTTAAGGCAGATAGAGTGGCACGGATTAGAACCCTATTTAACATGTTATTTTGCCGATGAAAGCTTACCCAAACCCGAGCCGGATATATTACATTTATTAATGAAGGAACACAATTTAGAACGCCGCGATTTGTTAATGATATCAGGCTCTGACACAGACACGTTATGTGCCGAAACCTGCGGAATTGACTATATTAATGTCGGTGAAATAATATAACTATATTTTGATAATATTAATACAATAGCACCGTTTACTCGATATAATTAATTAAATCATGAAGAAATTATTTTACTTAATACTATTATCCGCTACAGTAGTTATTACTTCTTGTTCAAAAGATAAAAAGATC
Organism: Mucilaginibacter sp. 5C4; assembly: GCF_034345625.1. NCBI lineage: Bacteria > Pseudomonadati > Bacteroidota > Sphingobacteriia > Sphingobacteriales > Sphingobacteriaceae > Mucilaginibacter > Mucilaginibacter sp. 5C4. The sequence continues at coordinate 2,399,081 of NZ_CP133775.1, forward strand.
ACTCCCGGTAATACAGGCAATACAGGCGGTACAACCAGCACTGATGTACCGCCGACAACAGGCTCAACGCTTGATTTTATCAAAGATTCGGTATTTTTATATGCGAAACAGGTTTACTACTGGAACGAAAGCCTGCCATCTTATTCGGCATTTAAGCCACGTTCTTTTCCGGGCGCTAACGATCTGGATGTATTGCAAACCGAGATAGACGCGATGACCCAATACAGTACCGACCCTTCAACAGGCAAGCCGTATGAATATCGTAAAGCCGCCCCCGGTACAGCAAAATATTCTTTTATAGATGATGGTAGTGTATCCGGTGAATTAAACGGTGTAAAAGGTGATTTTGGTTTTGCACCGGTTTGGATAGGTGATGACGATATTAGGGTTAAATATGTTTATCCGGGTTCGCCGGCTGATGTTAAGGGGCTTAAAAGAGGCTATCAAATCACGGCTATAAACGGCCGCACCGACGAAGGATTAAAATATGACGGTAATGGCGGCAACGGTACAAATGTTAACTTTTTGATAAACGCTTACACTAATTCGTCAACAATTACCTTAACGCTTAAAAGACCAGACCAAACTACTTTTAATGTGACTATGTCCACTGGTAGTTATAATGTAAACCCGGTATTAACAACTAAAGTTATTGATGCAGGTGGTGGCAAAAAAGTTGGTTATTTTGTATTCAACAGTTTTACATCTGATGCTAACGCAAGGCCGAAACTTGATGCAGCTTTTGCAACTTTCGCTGCTGCAGGCGTTACCGATCTGGTTGTGGATTTGCGTTACAATGGCGGCGGTTACGTATCTACAGCCGAATATCTAAGCAACCTTATCGCCCCTGCTAATAAAACCAACACTACCATGTTTAGTTACTATTTTAACCAAACAATGGTAGATCGTAAAGCGACCATACTGGCTAATCAAAAACGAAAAGATGATAAAGGCGCAATATATTCCTACTACGATTTTGATTACACGGTAGCCGGTAATACGGTTAAGTTTTCTAAAGATGGCGTGCCAACAGCGCTTAACCTAAATCACGTGTTTTTTATAGTTACAGGTTCAACCGCATCAGCAAGCGAACTTACCATAAACAACCTATTGCCGGTAACTTCTTTAAATGTTAACCTTATAGGTACAACAAGTTATGGAAAACCGGTTGGTTTCTTTGATATCGATATTAACAAGTACCAAATGTATATCCCCCAGTTTGAGACTAAGAATAGCCTGGGCAAAGGTGGATATTACGCAGGTATGACCCCGGGCACTGCAGATTACCCGGGCAAACAGGCATCTGATGATGTTACCAAAGATTTTGGCGACCCTACGGAAAGCCTGTTGAAATATGCCATCAATTTTGTTACAAAAGGTAACTATGTGCTTACCGGTAGTAATCAGCAAACACAGAGCTTAAGCAGCTTAAAAACTTTCTCTGTCGATCAATCTCGCGAGGTTGGTATCCAGTCTGAAGGTAAAGTGTTTAGAGGGATGATCTACAACAACTCAAAGGCTAAAAAATAAGTTAGCTGTAAATAAAAGGCTCCGATTTTTTCGGAGCCTTTTATGTGCTTTACAGTTTTATTTAATCTGCCATTTCACGAAGGTCTACAGGTACTACACGTGAGATGCCTTGTTCTACCATAGTAACACCATAAATAATATCGGTACAGGCAATGGTGCGCTTGTTGTGAGATATGATGATGAACTGCGATTCTTTAGAGAACTTACGGATGATGTTATTGAACTTATCAATATTGGTATCATCCAGCGGGGCATCCACCTCATCAAAAATACAGAATGGGGCAGGCTTTAGCAGGTATAACGAGAACAGAATAGCAATAGCCGTCAATGTTTTTTCGCCACCCGATAACAGGTTGATAGATAGCGGGCGCTTACCTTTCGGCCTTGCAATAATATCAATTTCAGATTCCAAAGGCTGATCGGGATTGCTCAGGATCAGGTCACAGGAATCCTCCTCGTTAAATAACGAGCGGAAAACCTTAATGAAATTCTCGCGCACCATCGTAAACGCCGACATGAATTTCTCTTTGGCCGTATCATCTATCTCCTGTATCGTTGCCAGTAACGATGCTTTAGCTTCCGCCAGGTCCTTCTTTTGTGTTTGGATGAATGTATGGCGTTCGCTCATTTCGTTATAGGCTTCAATAGCCATTGGGTTAATGGCGCCAAAGTCATCCAGCTGGCGTTTCATTTTCTCCGTTTTATCACGGATCTCGTCTTCGTCGCTGGTTTCGGTGCTATCAATCTCCAGCAGGTCATTGATATCTACATTAAACTCAACGGACAGGCGCTCTCGCAGGGCGTTCAGCTCCAGTTTAAGTTTATTGCGTTCATCTTTTAATTCGTTCTCCAGGGCCTCGGTTTGGTCTTTACGCTGGCGGAGTTTTGAAACTTCTTTTTCGCTTTCGGTAATGGTGGCGCGCCATGCGTAATATTCATGCTCGGTTTCGGCTGTTCCTTTTTCCAATGCTTCCTTTTGCCCGTACATTTCCAGCAGGCTTTCGTCGCTGTCGCCGGTTTGCTGCAGGTTCTCTAATATGGCAGCCTTTGCTTTTTCAAGCTCGATATTATTTTGGCCGATGCGTACATCCAGGTGTTCAAGTTGCGTTTCGCGGTAATCCAGGTCCTTCAATAACCCCGATACCTTATTTTGCTGCTGGTGGAAGCGGATATTCTCCTGGTTATAAGTGTTTGATTGCACCGTAACCATCTCGTTCAGCTCGTTAAAGGCCTGTTGCTTATCCAGCATCAACCCCGCCTGTGCCTGCTTTTGTTCCTTTAGCTCCATTAACTGCGGGCCAAGGGTGATAATATCATTTTTGATACCCGCAACCTTGTTGGCAATATCCTGCTTACGGTTAAGGCTGTTCTCAATAAAGGCCTGGTATTGCTCCTGCTTGGTTTTAACGGTGATCAGCTCGGTATTGACCTGGTTAAGTTTGTACTGTTGCTGGCGTAGTTCGTTTGTTTTGTTGGATACCTTTATCGCAGCTAAACTGCTTTGTAGTTCCTCGCTTTTATTCTTGAAATTCTGGATGCGGCTTTCGGCTTGTTTGATCTCCTTAAGCAGGTTATCTAAATTCTTTGCCCTACCAATACGCTTGCCCTCAAACAACCCAACCGACCCGCCGGCCATGGTATGTTTAGATTTATTGAACTTACCGCTTTTACCGATCAGGACCACACCATCCGGTAGTTGTATACCATTGATGTCGTTTTCGGTAGCATCGTTTACCAAATAAACGTTTTTAAGCAAATAGTTACAAAGCGGCATATAACGTTCCTCAACCTCCACAACAGATAGGGCAGGAGCCCCCTCTAAATCTCCCCCGGTAGGGGAAACTTTTTGTTCTGAAGCCCTCCCTTCCGGGGAGGGTTTGATTGGGGCGGCCTCGTAATTATCTAATATAAAAAACTGCGCGCGCCCTTTAGACGAATTGCTTAGCAGATTTATCGCCGCGATGGCCTCATCATAAGTGTTCACTACATAGTGGTTCATTAGCGGCTCCAGGTAGTTTTCTATCGCTACGCGGTATTCTTCCTTGCAAAATAATATATCGCTAAACAGGGTGACTGTTTTTGCCCAGTTGGTGTTCTTTTTCAGGAAGCGGATACTCTCGGGGAAGCCTTCTAAATTATCAACCAAGCTTTTGGTAAGGTTGTATTCGTTTTGTTTGGCATCCAGTTTACGGCCATTGGCGGCAATGCTGTCGGTAACGGTTTTAAGTTCGGTTTCTGTTTCGGCAACTTGTTCCTGTAGTTTGTTTTCTGCTTCAACAGTCTGGTCGTATTCGCTTTCAAGGGTTGCAACGCGGTTATCTAATTCGGCAACAACTTTGTTGAAATGCGAAAGTTCGGCCTCCTTGTTGGTGGTATCCTCCATATTGCGCTGGCTTTCCTGCTCAAGCGCTTGTTGTTGTATGTTAAGGATGTCGATATCTTTTTCGGCCTTGTAAACCTGGTTTTGCAGGCGTCCGTTTATGCTGTTAAGTTCGTTTAGCTCGTTACGGGCTTCTGCCTGCTGGGCGCGAAGCTCATCAACCGCTTCTTTCAATTCCGCTACCCGGGATGTGATGGTTTGCAGATTTTCGTCTTCCTGTAGCTTCTCCTCGTTAAGGCGTTTGATATTGTATTGGACGTGTTTGAACTGGTTGTTATCCCGTTCCAATTCTTCCTTTAAGCGGCTTTCTTTATCCTGTTGATTTTTAAGCTGCTCGTTCTTTACCCGTCTCTCACTTTCATAAGCACGGATCCTGGCCGTAAACTCGTTGCTGGCTTTTTGCTGCGCGGAAAGGTTTTTCTCTTTGGTAAGGCTATCCAGTTTGTTTTGCTGCAGGGTAGCTTCCAGTTTATCAATTTGCGTTGCGATGCCTAATTTTTGCTCGCGCTGTATTTGTTCTTTTTCCTCAATTTCGGCAAGCGATTTGCTAAAATTGGCTATACGGAATGATGCCAGTGAAATACTCAGCGACTTATACTGATCGCGTAGTTTATAATAACGCTCCGTTTTTTTAGCCTGGTTCTCCAGCGTTTTTAAGTTCTTTTCTATCTCGAAAAGCAGGTCCTCAACGCGCTCTAAATCGGCCTCGGTATCTTTTAACTTGCTGAATGTTTGTTTTTTACGGAGTTTATATTTGGAGATACCCGATGCCTCCTCAAACAAATTACGGCGCGAACCTTCTTTGTTATTGATAATCTCATCGATCATCTTTAGTTCGATGATGGCGTAGGAGTCAGAGCCGATACCGGTATCAAGGAACAGGTCAGTAATGTCTTTTAAGCGGCATTGTACATCGTTTAAACGGTATTCGCTTTCGCCGGTGCGGTAAAGCCTGCGCGTAAGGGTAACCTGCGAAAAATCGGTAGGGAGTACGTTTTTGGTATTATCAAAAGTTAGAGAAACCTCGGCAAGGTTGGCGGCCTTGCGGCTTTTGGTTCCGTTAAAAATGATGTTATCCATTTTTTCGGAACGCAGGGCGCGGGTGCTTTGCTCGCCTAAAACCCAACGGATAGCATCCACCACGTTGCTTTTACCACAACCATTAGGGCCTACAATAGCCGTAACACCCTCATTAAAATTAATGGTGATCTTATCGCCAAAGCTTTTGAAGCCCTTGATTTCTAACCTGGTAAGTTGCATTAACGGATAGCGGAGTTCTAAAAAAGTAAGAACGGAAAATAACGATTTTAGCTGAAAGCACAAAGCTTTATTGCTTTTGGCTTATGTTTTTACCTCAATGGAGCCTTTCAAATAAACCATCGCTTTACTTACCGCTAAGATAACCGTAAGTAACCAATTCGTCATTATTTGTAATGTGTTTTGTAACGCCATCTTTTAATAAGATCACCTTATCGCTCACTTCCAAAATATTATAATACTGATGGTCTGTTATGATAATGCCCTTGCGTTTGGCACACGCGCGGATGACAGGCTTAAATTCGTCAGCCTGGATGGGGGAGATGTGGGTGAAAGGTTCATCAAGTAAAATAAAATCGGCCTTGCTATGGATGATCATTAGCATTTCCAATTGCCTCAATTCACCGCCGGAGAGTTGGCCCGTTGTTTTGTGATAGTTTACCTTATATATATTCAGATCGATAAACTCGTCCCAAAAGTTTTCATCTACCAGCATTTTTGCCAAATTTTTTATCTTTAAGCTGTCAGGTAAATAGCTGTGCTGAGGAAGATACGCGATGCGATTGTTATGATAGCCTTTATATATAAATTGGTCATCGATACTTACGTATTTATATGATGCACTTAATGTCCCGAAAATGATTTTTAATAATGATGATTTACCGCAGCCATTCCGTCCCAATAAACCTATTACCTCGCCCTGGCGACACGTAATATGCACATCCTGTAATATTTTGCGATCCTCAAACGCCAACTGGACGCTATCAACTTTTAAAATAAGTGTCGACATATAGCTAATAGGATGACCGAAATTAACAATACAATGAAATCAACTAAGTAAGCATATGCATATAATCGCCAAATGCTTAGGCCTGCATTTCGATAGTAAAAATAGGTTTTAGCCGACGAGTAATTGTGCAAGGCGACAGCCCCTACAAAGCCAATGAACTTAGAAAAGAATAAACTAACAGAGCTGTTGCCGGAACTTAAGCCAACAAAAAAAAGCAAAGAAAAGTAAAAGTTATATTGTAAACAAGTAGCGTACGATAATACTGCAGGGTAAGAGTAATCAGCCTTTTCATTTTTTGATTGCTTACAATACGTAAATCAATCAAATAAATTGTATTAGGGGTTGGGTTTATTACAGTTCTCTATATATGTTAGTAGCCGTATGGATCCATAATTTTATAACAAAAAAAACCCCCGCTTGTTTAAACGGGGATTTCATATTTTTTTTAACTAAAGGCTTATCCCAAGTATGATTTCAGGATCTTGCTGCGTGATGTATGGCGTAACCTCTGCAATGCTTTATCTTTTATCTGGCGTACACGCTCGCGGGTTAAATTGAATTTCTCGCCAATTTCTTCCAGTGATAACGGATGGTTGCTACCTAAGCCAAAGAACAACACGATGATCTCGCGCTCACGCTCGGTTAGGGTAGATAGCGAACGTTTGATCTCTTCAGACAACGATTCGTTGATCAGGATAGAATCTGTATTTGGTTCAGAGTTTTCCAGTACGTCTAATAGCGTATTTTCTTCACCCTGTACAAACGGGGCATCCATAGATACATGGCGGCCGCTATTACTTAGCGTATCAGATATTTTATCTACAGTAGTTTCCAGCATATCGGCAAGTTCTTCGGGCGATGGCTCGCGCTCAAATTCCTGTTCCAATTTGGAGAATGCTTTGCTTATTTTACTTAACGAGCCTACCTGGTTCAAAGGCAAACGAACGATACGGCTTTGCTCGGCAATAGCCTGTAGTATGGATTGACGGATCCACCAAACGGCGTATGATATAAATTTGAAACCCTTGGTCTCGTCAAAGCGTTTTGCAGCTTTAATAAGGCCTAAGTTACCTTCGTTTATTAAGTCGCCAAGGGTAAGTCCCTGGTTTTGATATTGTTTAGCTACTGATACCACAAAACGTAAATTCGTTTTGGTTAGACGCTCTAAAGCAGCCTGGTCACCTTCTCTTATTTTTTGGGCTAAGATTACTTCTTCTTCGGCAGTTATCAGGTCAACTTTACCAATTTCGTGAAGATATTTGTCGAGGGATTGCGACTCACGATTGGTAATGGATTGAGTTATTTTGAGTTGTCTCATTTATTTAATTAACCTCTATACTTAATTTAAAATTGAACGTGCAAAACTATTAATTTGTTTCTAAAAATAGTATTTTCATACAGAAAATCACCCGTATTTTACTATTTTATGAGAAAGTTTTAAACACCCGTTTTTGGAATAATATTTGTGGTTATAAAATCCATAACGATTGCCACGATAAATTTCTTTATCGTTAAAAAATCAAAACTCATCCAGTTTAAACACCTCTTTCACCCTGATGCCTCTTTCGGTTTGTTGCAGGGTGCAGCATTCGTTTATAGGGTCGTGTTCCAAGTACAGGATGTATTCTTTTTCTACCGCCTCGCTCCAGTACACTTTACGTTCTTCCAACGTTTTCAGCGGGAACATATCATAAGCCATTACATAGGGTAGGGGCAGGTGGCCTACAGATGGCAGCAGATCTGCCATGTATAAAACCTGTTTGCCTTTATAATTTATCAGCGGCAGCATCATGGCATCGGTGTGGCCGTAAGCCAATTTTATGCTGATGTCATCTGTGAAACTTACACCGTCTTCAGCGTTTATAAATTTGAGCTGGCCGCTTTCCTGTATCGGTAAAATATTCTCTTTCAGGAACGATGCTTTCTCGCGGTCGTTAGGGTTAACTGCCCAGTCCCAGTGCTGCGGGTTGCTCCAGTAGGTTGCATTCTTAAACGCGGGTAATAGTTTTTCACCATCGCGCTTAACAGCTCCACCAACATGGTCAAAATGCAGGTGGGTTAAAAATACATCGGTTATATCATCGCGGTGGAAACCTTTAGCGGCTAAAGAACTATCCATGGTAGCATCGCCATGCAAATAGTAATGACTAAAAAACTTCTCGTCCTGCTTATCGCCAATGCCCGTATCAACAAGGATCAGTCGGTTGCCATCCTCTATCAGCAGGCAGCGCATGGCCCAGGTGCACAAGTTTTTATCGTCGGCGGGGTTTGTTTTTTGCCATATAGCCTTGGGTACAACGCCAAACATCGCGCCGCCGTCCAGTTTAAAAAGGCCGGTATCAATGGTATGTAGCTTCATGGTAGCTCGGTTTATTAAAGTGTGAAAGTAAAATTTTAACCACAAAGTACACAGAGGTTTTTCACAGAGGTTACAAAGCCGTGCATTACGCTCTGTGTTCTTTGCGTTTTTTCTTTGTGCCTTTTGTGGTTAAATACTTTTATGAGTTGTAATTACCTAGTTGAAATAATAATATTTCTTAAAATTATAATTCTGTAACCCGTGGTATAATTAGAAACTAACGAAAACTGAAAAATATTATGAAAGCAGCAGTATTTCACAAACCCGGCGACATTAGATATGACACTGTAGAAGACCGGCGGATAGAAGACCCAAGGGATGTTATCCTGAAAGTAACCTCAATCGCCATTTGCGGATCCGACCTATATATTTTGAGCGGCGGTGTACCTCAAAAAGAGCCTATGGTAATGGGCCACGAGTTTATGTGCATTGTAGCAGAAGTTGGCTCGGCCATCACCAACCTTAAAAAAAAGCGACCGTGTGGTTGTGCCGTTTTCGATATCATGCGGACATTGTTTCTTTTGTCAGCATGATGCCTCACCGGCTTGCGAAAACTCAAACTATAAACATTACGGCCCTAACGGGGACATGATGGATCAGAAAGGTGCGGCCTTGTTTGATTACACCGACTTATATGGTGGTTACAGCGGCGGCCAGGCGCAATATGTACGCGTACCTTATGCAGATATCAGCCCGCGCGTTGTGCCTGATAATATGATCGATGAGCAGGTGTATTCCTTACAGATATTTTCCCTACCGGATGGAGCGCGATCGATTGGGCGCAACTGAAAGGCGGCGAAGTAGTAGCCATATTTGGTTAGGGCCCGGTGGGTTTAATGGCATAAAAAGCGGCTTGGCTTAACGGCGCAAGCCGTGTTATCGCTATCGACCCGGTGAACTACCGTTTAGAAAAGGCCCGCCAGGTGAACAAGGTAGATACTTTGAACTCTGATGAAGTGGATGTGGTAGAAGCCATCCGCGAAATGACAGGTAGCCGCAGTGAGGACATTTGCGTGGATGCCGTAAGTTTTGAGTCTGAGCGTACTACACTGAATAAAGCAAAGGCATTAGTAAACTTTGAGGTAGGCAGCATGAAGGTGATAGATGTGGCCTTTAAAGCGGTACGACGGACGGGTACGGTATCTATAATGGGCGTATATGGTTCTACTTACGACAACTTTCCGATGCACCGCATGTTTGATAAAGGCATCACGGTAAAACAAGGTCAGGCACCGGTAATCAACTACATCGATCATTTGATCGAGTTGGTGAAAGAAGAAAAGGTTGTGTTAGATGACATCATTAGCCACAGGTTACCGCTTAGCGAGGTTACCAAAGTTTACGGGATCTTCGACAAGAAGGAATACACTGTGTTAAGGTTGTTTTAACCCTGGGAATTAGGAATAATACCCGGTAAATATTAAATTTCAAGTTGTAATAGAAGAGGGGCTGGTTTTTAACCAGTCTCTTTTTGTTTATAGCCTTTGTCAAATCAGCTAACATTCCTTTTCTTTGGTTGACAAATTAAAGACAAACTTGAAAGATATTTTTGGACAGGCACTATTCGACTATTTTAAAGGCGAAGGCGGGCATAAACTTTGGATAAATAATACTTACGGATGTAAAGAGGAAATGCCGCTGGATATTTATTTCCGCACCGAAGAAGAAATGCCCGAACTGGAACTCATTGCCCTTAATAACTGCAGGGGTAAGGTTTTAGATATTGGTGCAGGCGCGGGTAGCCACGCTTTGATCTTACAGGATAAGGGCCTGGATGTTAACGCGCTGGATATATCTGACCTTGCCGTAACCATAATGCTGCAGCGTGGCGTTAAACACGCGATAGCTGCAGATATATTTACTTATCAGCAAGGTGAATACGATACCTTATTACTGATGATGAACGGTATTGGACTATGCGGTACTATCCAACAATTACGCTTATTTTTACAGCATACCAAAACGCTCCTGAACAAGGGCGGCCAATTATTATTCGATTCTTCTGATATTGCTTACTTGTATGAAGGTGACCTGCCAGATAGCTTAGACTACTACGGCGAGTTATCCTATAAGTACGCCTACCAAAGCCATAAAACCGATTGGTTTAAGTGGCTTTATATTGATGCAGAAAAACTAAAAATCATAGCTGCCGAAGAAGGCTGGGCGGCAGAGGTTTTGTATGAAGATGATATGGATCAATACCTGGCGAGGTTAACACCGGTTAATTAAGAAAGTATGAAAAACGTTTACAGGTTCATCAAGGTCGTAGTCCTGCTGATATTAACAGCGGGCACGGTATCGGCACAAAATGAAAAATTGCCTGCATGGGCTTTTGGCCCCTTTATTAGGCCTACAGGGGTAAACCCGCTCATCAGCCCCGATACCACCACGCGTTTTTATGACCCTATGCGCAAACGGCAAATGGATTGGGAATCGAACGATACGTTTAACCCAGCAGCAACCATAAAAAACGGTAAGATCTATATTCTTTACCGCGCCGAAGATAAATCGGGTACGGGGATAGGCGGCCGTACCTCGCGCCTTGGTTTGGCGGAAAGCAGTAACGGCACAACTGTAAAACGTTCGCCGGTGCCGGTGCTTTATCCAGATAACGACAGCCAGAAAGAATTTGAATGGACAGGCGGTTGCGAAGACCCGCGTGTAGCCATGGCAGCCAACGGAACCTATGTAGTATTCTATACACAATGGAACCACGATATGCCGCGCCTTGGTGTAGCTACTTCTAAAAACTTAAAGAAGTGGACAAAGCACGGGCCGATCTTCCGTAAAGCTTATAATGGTAAATTTTTTAACATTGCCAGTAAATCTGCATCCATCATCACCAAATTGGTAAATGGCAAGCAGGTTATCGCCAAAATAAACGGTAAATATTGGATGTATTGGGGCGAACTGGGGGTGTTTGCAGCCACATCAACGGACCTGATGAACTGGTCGCCGCTGATGAACGAAGACAGTAGCTTAAAGGCACTGATCTCGCCCCGTAAAAACTACTTTGACAGTGACCTTACCGAATGTGGGCCTCCTGCTATAATAACACCCAAGGGCATATTGTTATTATACAACGGTAAAAACAATAAAGATTACGGTGATAAGCATTACACCGCCAACTCATATTGCGGCGGACAGGTTATGTTTTCGTCAACAGACCCAACAAAGGCTATAAGCCGTTTAGATAAACCGTTTTTTGTGCCGCAAGAAGCATTTGAAAAAAGCGGACAGTACCCGGCAGGCACCGTATTTATGGAGGGATTGGTATATTTTAAACAAAAATGGTTCCTTTATTATGGCTGTGCTGATTCTAGGGTGGGGGTAGCCATCTTTAATCCGCTAAATAAAACAGTAAGTGAGGGTGTCCCATTCCGTCCCATTCAGAAATAAGTGGGACACCCTTTCTTTTTATTTAATTAATTGTTTAACAAGCTCTTACAATACTTTGTATAAAGTAATTATTTATATAAGGTGATATTTCTAAAAACTACAAATTATTGAATATCAAGTATTTGTATATTTATAATTATCTGGTCATAATTTGTGGGACACTTGATAATTGTAGCTAATGAAGCTTATGTACAAAATTGTTTAATATATTGTTTCATCGATTGTGATTTTTTTGCTGGAATTGAAATTTTATATATATTTACAAAGTATAACCCTAATTCGTGCACCAGCATACCAGATAAGTGAAAAGGTTTTTTGCCCTATTCTTATTAAGCATACATCTGTTTAACACGGGCGGCTACACGTTTGCCTTTCAATATTTCATCCACCAGTCCGAGCTTAGCATTGTAAAAAATATTTACGAAAACAAGGTAGATGCTACTCAACTTGTACAAATTAAGGTACCTGTAAACAATAAAGGCATAACCAACTGGCCCGATTATGAACGTGTACAAGGGCAAATTCAACTAAAGGATGGCTTTTATAACTACGTTGGCGTTAAAATGACGCAGGATACCATGTTTTTAGTTTGTGTTGCCAATAGCACTAAAACAAAATTATTTAATGCCAATATTATAGTAGCCAAAAATGTAAGTGATGCCCCCTTAAGTAAAAAGGGCGAAGCACCTGCAAAGAAAGTACCCTCATCAGTTTCGGAATACAACAACCCTGTGGTTAGTTATTACTTCCTTAGTTTTGATGATTCTGTAGAAAGAATAGTAAACCCTATATCTTCCAAATTGACAAGTCCTTATATTAAATCGCCGGGCAAACCTCCCAACCACATCAGCTGATTAATATATTCCAAAAGATTTATTGTTTCTTAATTAAGACTGTTGAAAGACCTGTGCATTTATGGTATGCATCATGTTTTTTTAAGCCTAATTAAGATGAAAAATATCAAGCATCAGCTACTGATTTGTGAGATTTTTAGCAGCTGATGCTTCATAAAGCCTATCTAAGCCCATTATTTAAAATTATTATATGAAACACTGTTTACAATATATAAGCAGATACTTTTTAGCCATTTTGGCTTGCGTCGCTTTCGCTCAATCGGTAAGCGCCCAAACCGAAAATGATGCACTAATGATACCCAAAAACTTCTTCTGCGCTGCCGGCCTATATACCCACAATAGCTGGGATAAATACTGGGAAGGCACCTTCAAACGCGAAAACCTAAACTTAGGAACCATCAGTAGCAACCTTTATGCTGTGGGTGGTAACTACGGGTTAAGCAACAGGATAAACTTATTGTTCATGATCCCTTATATCAAAACAAACGCATCTGCAGGTACCCTTAGGGGCCAAAGCGGCATACAGGATATTAACCTTGCCGTTAAATGGATGGCTATAAAGCAGGAGGTGGGCAGTGGCTTACTAAGCTTACATGCTATCTTAAACGGTAGCTTACCTTTAGGCAATTACCAGGCAGATTATTTGCCATTAGCAATTGGCTCGCGCAGCAAAAGCGTTGGCTTAAAAGCATTGGTTAACTATCAAACAGGCCGTTTTTTCGTAGCCGGTTCCGGTCAGTACTTACGCAGGAGTAACATCACCATTGATAAAGATTCTTACTACACTACCGAAATGCATTACACTGACCAGGTTGCATTGCCAAACATGACTAACTTTTTGTTCAGCACCGGTTACCGTAGCTTAAAATTTAACGCGGAAGCGGTTGTAACCAAAATAAACACCATTGGTGGTTTTGATATCACCAAAAATAATATGCCTTTCCCAAGCAATAATATGGACGCTACCTCGGTAGGTGCCATTTTTAAATACAGCTTTCAAAATGTTGCGGGTTTAGAACTTACCGGGGGCGGTAGCTACGTTGTTGATGGCCGTAACGTTGGCCAAAACAAGTCGTTTTTTGCCGGTGTGTACTATGTGTTTTCTGTTAAAAAGGATAAATCTGATAAATAAGAATTGTGATGAAAATATATATATGTAAAGTATTACCAATGATGATGATCGCCCTTGCGGTTTTCAGTTCATCATGTAAAAAAGATATCCAGGAAATGGACCGCAGCCAGGATTACCCTGCTTTGGCGCCAAGCAATTTAGACCTTAATGCTGATGCGTGGACACCGATCCTAACTGCATCCAACACGTTTACAATTGCTACGCCGGATGCAATCACCACGCCAAATTATTTGGCCGACCTAAATGAGATAAAAAGCTACCAGCGTAACCTTACCAGCGAACAAAGGGATATTATTAAATACTGGAGCGTAGGCTCGGTGTTACGCTGGAACGAGATCTTGCGCGAACTGGTTGCAAAACACAACCTGCCGCCATACCAAAAGGATGATGGCACTTACCCGTTCCCAAGTGCGGCTAACCCGCTGGCTTATCCGTTGTTCCCTTTCTCTAACCCACCTTATGCAGCACGTGCCTACGCTTATGTAAGCGCGGCGCAATATGATGCATTAGTGCAGGCATGGAAGTTTAAGAAACAGTTTAACCGTGCAGCACCATATATTAACGATGTAAACGTGCAGGCTTTGGTGCCAAAATCAACGTTGCCATCATACCCAAGCGAGGATGCGGTTGTGGCAGGTGTTACCGGTAAAATGATGGAACTGCTTTTCCCAGGCGACCTGGATTATATCCAAAAGAAAGTTGCCGAAGAAAAACTATACCGTATTATGGCCGGTGCCAACACCCGCTCTGATATGGATGCAGGCGAAAACTTAGGTAAACAGGTTGCTGCCTTATTTTTAGCCCGCGCCCGTTCTGATAAAGCAGGTGCAGCTATTGGCACCCAGGCCGACTGGGATAACTTTGCAACTACAGCTACCGCAGCGGGTAACACCCCATGGATAAGTTTAGAATTGCCTAAACGCCCGCCGATGTTACCGTTGTTTACAAAGGTTACACCGTTCTTGTTCCCAACAACTACCGTAGTTGCTTTACGCCCTGCGCCGCCATACAAACCGGGTAGTACCGAGTTTCAGAAAGAAAGCGACGAGGTATTGGCAATGAGTAACAACCATAGCCGCGAACACGAGCGTATTACCGCTTTTTGGGCAGATGGTGTAGGTACAGTAACCCCTCCGGGCCACTGGAACACTATTGCAGCCGATGAGTTTGTAAAACATAATTACAGCGAAGTACGCTGGGCACGCAATCTCGCTTTACTAAATATGGCCGAAATGGATGCTGCCATTGTGTGCTGGGATGCTAAGTATTTTTACTTTAACCCACGCCCCACGCAGATGGTAATGAATATTAAAACGCTTATAGGAATCCCTAACTTTCCGTCATATACATCAGGCCACTCAAATTTTAGCGGCGCGGCTGCAACAGTGTTAGGTTATTTAGTTCCGGAGAAAGCAAGTGCTTTTATGGATATGGCGCATGAAGCGGCAATGTCGAGGCTTTACGGTGCTATCCACTACCGCAGCGATTGCGAAGTTGGCTTACAAACCGGTATAAAAGTTGGCGAATATGCTGTTGCCCGTGGTAAAGCAGATGGGTCTAATTAATAGATGAGACATAATGCTTAGGACTGAACAAAAGATACATTACGTTTTGCGGGTTGCCATAGCCATGTGCTTTATTGGGCACGGTATTTTTGGCATCATTACAAAACAAGTATGGTGTAATTACTTTGCCGTTTTTGGTATTGGTACCGATACCGCCTACGCTTTAATGCCATGGGTAGGGGCGTTGGATATACTGATGGGGGTTGTAATGCTGTTTTACCCAATGCGCGCTATTGCTTTATGGCTGGTGATATGGGCAACTATTACAGCATTTTTGCGCCCTGCATCAGGTGAGCCATTTGCCGAATTTATTGAGCGCGCGGGTAACTTTGGTGCCCCGCTCGCTTTGTTGATCCTGTCGGGTGGTATAAAAAGCTTCCGCCAATTATTTGCGCGGATAGATGCTAATGCTTCGGTAGATGATAAAACTATTAGCAATGTATTCAATTGCCTAAAAATAGTCGGCTTCCTGTTACTGATAGGCCATGCTTGGTTAAACCTCATACAAAAGAAGAGCCTGCTTGGCCAGTATGCATCACTTGGGTTTACAAGCCCTGCAAAAATGGCGCAATTTTTCGGCGTTTTTGAAATAGCGGCCGCTTTAATTGTATTGATCAAACCCATCCGCACGGTGCTGTTAGTATTCATCATCTGGAAGATCTCAAGCGAATTACTATACCCGCACTATGAGTTATTTGAGTGGATTGAACGTGGCGGCAGCTACGGCACTTTAATAGCTTTATGGTTTGCAACTAAACACTTTTTCTCAAATCTCACAATTGCGTCTCCACATACTAATAAATAATTAAAGGACTTTCAACCTAAATAAATCCTGTATTACAGGTTATAGCCGGGCCGGTTGGCCTGGCTGTACTTTACATTTTATTCATAACATACTTAAAACATGAAATTTACATATAAATTCTTCATCGGGATCGCTATATATTTATTGTTCAATAATACCGCTATTAATGCCCAGTGATGCGTGGGTATTCGTGGCAACGGCTCGTTCTCTACCATGGAACACCCAATGCTGGATAGCAACACAGCACCGGGTTCTTATAAAAGCTGGTATGTTACGGCATCGTACCGTTACTTTAAATCCTTTCGCCATTTTAAGGGAACAGATGAGCAAACCCAAAGGCAAACCCTGCATAACGAAGTAATAAACTAAACTTTGGCGTATCGTTTAAATTGTAAAATGATAATAATGGTTATATAAGTGAGAGGTCGGGGTGGTTTCCGGCCTTTTTTGTTTAATTGCGGATGCTTTTTGTTTTAAAATAATAGATTTACAAAATGAACTCAGCTGAACAAAATTTTAAAGATTTAGGCTTAAGCCTACCACCTGCGCCAAAACCGCTTGGGGTTTATAAACCGTGTTTAATTGATGGCAAATACCTCTATCTATCGGGACACGGCACCGTGCAGGACGATGGTAGTTTGATCATAGGCCGCATTGGCGATACCATCAATATGGAAGATGGCAAACTTGCTGCAAGGCAGGTTGGTTTGGCTATGCTGGCAACCATCAAAGCAAACTTAGGCAGCCTGGATAGGGTAAAGCGCGTGATAAAAGTATTGGGTATGGTTAATTGCACCCCCGATTTTGAAAAGCACCCCTTCATCATCAACGGGGCAAGCGAACTATTCGCCAAGGTTTGGGGCGAAGAGAACGGCATCGGCGTACGCAGCGCTGTGGGCATGGGCTCGTTACCGGACAATATCCCTGTAGAAATAGAAGCCTTATTTGAATTAGTATAAGCATGTTAGCCACCGACTGGTATATCATAGATAATGTTGACGAGCTGGATACGCCAGCGTTAGTCGTATACCCCGATAGGGTGCAATACAACATCAATCTGCTTAAAACCATGATTGATGATCCATCTCGCCTGCGCCCGCATGTTAAAACGCATAAAAGTATTGATGCCACCGGTTTAATGATGCAATCGGGCATCAAAAAATTCAAATGTGCCACCATTGCCGAGGCAGAAATGCTGGGTATGGCCGGTGCATATGATGTATTATTGGCCTACCAGCCAACCGGGCCAAAGCTCAGGCGTTTTGTGCGGTTGATAAGTGCATATCCACAAACAGCATATTCTTGCCTGGTGGATAATACGGCTACCGCCAATGCCATATCAAAAGAGGCAGCAGATAGCGGTATCAACATCTCTGTTTATATCGACCTGAATGTGGGCATGAACCGTACAGGTATTATACCCGATGTAGAAGCATTTGCTTTATATGAACTATGCGCAGCATTACCCGGACTGGAGCTGAAAGGACTGCATGCCTACGATGGCCATATCCACGACGCTGATTATAGCATTCGTGAGAAGCGGTCTGAAGAAAGCATTAAGCCTGTGTTGAAGTTAGTTGATGATATTTTGGCTAAAGGATATCCAAATCCCAAAGTGATTGCAGGAGGATCGCCAACATTCCCCATACTTGCCAAATTAAAGGATATAGAGGTTAGCCCCGGTACATTTGCTTATTGGGACAGGGGTTATCAGCAGGCTTTCCCTGAACAAGCTTTCCAAACAGCGGCGCTTATAGTTGCAAGGGTTGTTTCCTTGCCCGATGAGGGTAAGATATGTATCGACCTTGGCCATAAATCGGTATCGGCAGAAAACGAATTGAACAAACGGGTTTACTTTTTAAACGCTTCCGAATTAAAATTCACAGGCCAAAGCGAAGAACATTTAGTAGCAGATGCAGGTGAAGGTCATCACTATAAGGTAGGCGATACTTTATATGGCTTGCCACACCATATTTGTCCGTCGGTAGCTTTATATGAACGTGCCATAACTATCGAAAATAAGTTAGTTACCGGCGAATGGAAAACAATAGCAAGAGATAGAAAGATAACTATCTAAACAATCGGTGAAATCGTTTCCATCGGTATAATCGAAATATAACAACTATATAACAACTCACTTAATCAACCACTCACCAATAACCATGTTTATCATAGACGCTCATTTAGATCTTAGCATGAACGCGCTGGAGTGGAACCGTGACCTTACCCGCCCGGTTGCCGAACTTAACCAGCGCGAAGAAGGTATGACGGACAAACCCGACCGTGCCAAAGCGGTGGTATCCCTGCCCGAACTGCGCAAAGGTAACATTGGTTTGGTGGTGGCTACCCAAATAGGCCGCTATGTAGCCCCCGATAATAACCTGCCCGGCTGGCACTCGCCCGAGCAGGCATGGGCGCAAACGCAGGGACAACTGGCCTGGTATAAGGCAATGGAACTTGCGGGGCAAATGACCCAGGTTAACGATTTGCAAAGTTTGGATAAACACCTCGCCGTTTGGTGCGATGGAAAAGATAATACCAACAAAGCCATCGGGTATATTTTAAGCCTGGAGGGCGCCGACTCAATGATAAACCCTTGTTACCTGGAACAAGCCTATAACAGCGGTTTACGGGCTGTAGGCCCCGCGCATTACGGCCCCGGGCGGTACGCCAATGGTACTGATGCAACCGGTAAAATGGGTGCCGAAGGTTTAGCGTTATTGAAAGAGATGGAACGCCTCAACATCATCCTTGATGGAACGCATTTGTGTGATGATGCCTTTTGGCAAGCACTTGATAATTTTAACGGGCATATTTGGGCAAGTCATAATAACTGTCGCGCCTTGGTAAACCATAACCGCCAGTACAGCAATGAAATGATAAAAGCGCTTATTGGCCGTGGCGCGGTGATAGGCGCAGCCCTTGATGCCTGGATGATGGTGCCCAATTGGGTGAGGGGACAGTCAACCCCGCGTCAAATGAATTGCAACTTGGAGGTAATGGTAGACCATATTGACCATATTTGCCAGATAGCAGGTAACGCCCTGCATGTGGGTATGGGTACCGATCTGGATGGGGCTTTTGGCAAAGAGCAATGCCCTTACGATCTGGAAACCATTGCCGATATGCAAAAAGTGCCTGCTTTGTTACAGAAACGTGGTTACACAGATGCGGATATTGAAAACATGATGCACGGTAATTGGTTACGTTTCCTGAGGAATGCTTGGAAATAAACACATATGGGTGCAGAACAGGATAGGTTAAAAGATACGGGATGGAAAAAATGGGGGCCTTATGTAAGCGACCGCCAATGGGGTACCGTCCGCGAAGATTACAGTGCCGATGGTAACGCCTGGAACTACATCACCCATGATATTGCCCGTAGCAAGGCCTATCGCTGGGGCGAAGAAGGTATAGCCGGCATCTGCGACCATGAGCAATTACTGTGCTTCTCCATCGCGCTATGGAATAAGAAAGATACCATTCTGAAAGAACGTTTCTTTGGCCTCAGTAATGCCGAAGGTAACCATGGCGAGGACGTAAAGGAATTATATTACTACCTGGATAATACGCCCACGCATTCCTACATGAAAATGCTGTACAAGTATCCGCAGCAGCAATTCCCATACGTGCATTTGGTTGATGAGAGCAAAAAACGTAACCGTAACCAAGGCGAGTACGAACTAATGGATACCGGCATTTTTAATAACGATGAATACTTTGATGTATTTGTGGAATATGCCAAGCAGGATACCGATGATATCCTTGTCAAGATCACTATACATAACCGCAGTAAAGTAGCTGCAAGTTTAAACGTACTGCCTACGGTATGGTTCCGCAATACCTGGGAATGGGGCTACGACGATTATAAACCTCAATTATCTGCGAAAGGCAATGCGGTCAGTATCGACCATAAAGAATTAGGCGCTTTGAATTTAGTGGCCTATGGCTCACCCGAACTGCTTTTTTGTAATAACCAAACCAATACCAAACGGTTCAATAATATTGATGATGGCAAATCTTTTTACAAAGATGGCATCAACGATTATATTGTAAACGGCACTAACGCAATTAACCCGGCTAATACAGGTACTAAAGCAGCCTTTAATTACGATATAACTATCCCGGCAGGCAAAAGTATTACTATAAAACTGAAGCTGTCTGAAAGCGCCGAAAACGCCTTTGACGATTTCGACGCTATTTTTGCTTCGCGGTTGCAGGAAGCCGATGAGTTCTATGCAGGCTTGCGCCCGCCCGACGAGAATAAGGACAAAGCGCAGATCCAGCGCCAGGCTTATGCCGGGATGCTTTGGAATAAGCAATTTTACTACTACAACATTCACCAATGGCTAAACGGTGACCCTGCCGAGCCGGGGCCACCTGTACAACGCCAGCATCAGCGTAACAGTAAATGGCAGCATTTTAACAGTCAAGATATTATTTCCATGCCCGATAAATGGGAGTACCCTTGGTTTGCCGCCTGGGACCTTGCCTTCCATTGCGTACCGCTTGCTGCTGTAGATATGGCCTTTGCCAAACGACAACTTAACCTTTTAGTGAAAGATTGGTTTATGCATCCAAACGGGCAGCTACCCGCCTATGAGTGGGATTTTAGCGATGCCAACCCACCGGTACATGCCATGGCTACGTGGAAGATATACCAGATAGATAAAAAGGCTAACAACGGTGAGGGCGATACCTTCTTTTTAGAACGCATCTTCCACAAACTGATGCTCAACTTTACCTGGTGGGTAAACCGTAAGGACGAGGCCGGCAATAATGTTTTTGAAGGTGGCTTTTTGGGGATGGATAACATTGGCGTGTTTGACCGTAACACTAAATTTGCCGATGGCGCGCACCTGGAACAGGCCGATGGCACCAGTTGGATGGCGATGTATTCTTTAAATCTGCTGCGTATAGCGGCAGAGCTTGCTGAAACTAATAAGGCTTATGCCGATATCGCGTCTAAATTCTTCGAGCACTTTATTTATATCTCGGCAGCCATGTCGAGCCTTGGCGAGGGTGGTACCAGCGGTTTATGGGACGAGGCAGATGACTTTTTTTACGACCAGTTGCGCATGCCCGATGGAAGTGCCGAAAAAATGCGGATCCGTAGCATAGTAGGCCTGGTGCCGCTGTTTGCTACCGAGGTATTGGATGAAGAAACAATAGCCAGGAACCCCATCTTCCGCGACAGGATGGATTGGTTTGCGGCCAACCGCCCGGACCTTGCCGGTTTGGTTTCGCGTTGGGATGAACGCAGCGCAAGTAACAAACACCTCATAAGTTTGCTGCGCGGCCACCGTATGAAAGGCATCCTGAAATATATGCTTGATGAAAATGAGTTTTTAAGCGATTACGGTATTCGTTCCTTATCAAAATATCATCTTGAGAATCCATTCAGCGCCAACATCAACGGAACGCAATTCAGCATCAAATATGTACCTGCCGAAAGCGACAGCGATATGTTTGGCGGCAACAGCAACTGGCGCGGCCCGGTTTGGATACCGATCAATTACCTGATCATCGAAAGTCTAAATGATTTTTACCAATATTATGGTGACGAACTTACTGTGGAATGCCCAACCGGCTCAGGCAATATGATGAGCCTAAAGGAGGTGGCGAACGAAATTTACCGCCGCATCTCCAAACTTTTTTTGCCGGATGAGAATGGCCACCGCCCGAGTAATGGTGTCGACGAGAAAGCACAGACCGATCCCTTTTTCAAAGACCATATCCTTTACTATGAATATTTCGACGGTGATACCGGCCGCGGCTTAGGTGCCGCCCACCAAACCGGGTGGACGGGCTTGATAGCAAATTGCCTTTATCATTAATGCGTTCTTTTGACACAACAAATTTCTTTCTTCGAATTATTTGATTTAGATTTACTTACCAAGTAAACTTAAATACCATTCAGAATGAATTTTAACAGGCGCAAGTTTTTGCAAACCACCGGCACTTTGGTGCTTAGTAGTGCAGTCTTGTCAGGTAAAGCGGCATCCTTTATAAATCTAAAACACCCGGTAGGCGTGCAACTGTTCACGTTTTTTAACGTGATGGATGAGGATGTTAAAGGCACATTAACCAAAGTTGCCAAAGTAGGTTATAGCGAAATAGAATCAGCATTCAGTAAAAAAGGCGGTTATTATGGCTTAAAACCAAAAGAATTTAAAGCTATGGCCAACGGACTGGGCTTAACCTGGAGATCACACCACGTATTGGGCGCGCCGTTTAAACTGCCTGCCGGTACAAAAATGCCTACCATGCCCGATGGTAAACCAATGGTAATACCACCAATGATGAACCTGCAGGATAATATGCAACAACTGGTTGATGAAGCTGCCGAAGGCGGCGTGAAATTTCTGGTTTGTGCTAATACCCCAACCGGCACCCCCGAGGAATTGAAAGCTTCTATAGCAGTATTAAATAAAACAGGTGAGGCTGCTACAAAAGCCGGCTTAACGTTTGCATATCATAACCACGACATGGAGTTTAAGATCCTGAACGATGGCACTATTCCGTACGATCTGCTACTATCAGATACCGACCCTAAGTATGTAAAAATGGAACTTGACCTGGCCTGGGCAGTTAAAGCGGGTAAAAACCCGGTTGACCTGTTTAAACAAAACCCCGGCCGTTTCCCGTTATGGCACGTTAAAGATTTGGATGCAAGCCGCGAAAACATTATGCCTGTAGGTAGCGGCACTATCAACTTTAAGCCCATTTTCGCGGCAGCAAAAATTGCTGGGATGCAAAGCTTTTTTGTAGAGCACGATATGCCAAAAGATCCTTTTGCAAGCATCAATAGCAGCATTCGATATATCAACAAAAATTTAAATGTATAATTTATAAATAGAATTTGTGCAGGTTATTGTAAGTACGCCTGTACAAATTCATCATTATTTATAGCAGTTACCAAAGCGTTTATGGTAGCTCTTTCAGCTGAATTATCATCCAGTTCTGAAGCATAATCTTCCAATTTGTCAAGATAAGCTACCGCTTCTTCCTCATCTTCAAACAGCAATATCAATTCGCCATTTATTTCTGTCTCGGTGCCATTTGGCGGGGTTGGCAGGGTGTGCTGCTCAAATACTTTGGCAGATACATTTGCCGTTGGTATATCTATTTTTAACATGGCTTTTAATTGAGTGTTTTTAACTTAACACAATCAATTACGCTTTAGTTTTTTTTCTTTCTGTTATGTAACCGGTAAAACGGATCTGCTGCCTGTTTTGGTTGATCACGCTTAAATCGGCATTACCGTTGTTATAAACCTGGATAAGCAATTGTGTAGCGTTTCGGGTGTCTTTGGTTTTGATCCTGATAAAATAACTGCCATCTTTCTGAATAGCGGATGTTGTATAATCAAACTTTGTTGATTTAAATTTTATGCCATTATCCTCATTGTTATTGTAACCCGCACTCGAATAAGCTACACCAAAATAGGGCAAAAAAGCCTCAACGGTATCAGGGGCTATGGTAAGGTCATATGGCGAGGTTAAATAGCGGGCTGCACCACCAAGCGGGTACATGTAGGTAGCCTGGAATACATAATCTTTTGCATCGATAAGGCCTTTTATCTCGGTAGCTTTTTTAGCCTCTTTTATAGCTTTTTTACTTTGCGCGTTAACCGGTGTAAAACCGGCAACTGCTACAAGCAGCACAAATAATAGTTTGATTAAAGTTTTCATTTTTAAATGTTTATATAAATATAACATAGTTTTTAATAGACTTGATATACCTTCATTGGTTTAATTACTTCAGGTATTTTGGGTAGATAAAATTAGTACAATTGGCGGCGCTTTACTGTTTGTTTTAAATCGTTTCATCTCTGTGTTTTGATGATAGGATGCAAACGTTAATAGGTTTCCATAATAAAATGAAAAAAATGTCAGTCTGAGCTTGTTGAAGGCCTGTTCTCCTTGTTAATGATTCCACAAGCTCAGCATGACAAATAGTATCAACAAAAAAGCCAACCGTTAGTTAGCGGTTGGCTTTCAAATTCTGTTTCCCCTTCAGGGGGTTAGGGGGCTTTGTATTATATCAAACTAACACTGCGGTTAACAAATTCAGTCAATTCGGCACCTGTTAATAAACCTTGTGACAATAGTGCAAGGTCGAAAGCTTGTTTGGCAAGCTGTGCCTGTACACCTTCGTCTTCGCCATCTAAAATGCGGCTTATTAATTTGTGGTTGCCATTTACAATAACCTTGTAATTGTCAGGCATGTTACCGTAGAAGCCCATACCGCCGCCCATGGCAGCCATATCTTTCATACGGCGCATAAACTCGTCCATGGTAACGGTTACCGGCAATTCATCCGGGTTTAAGCTTTCTAACTCAACGCGGTAAGCCGGTTTGTTAATAGCTTTATCGAAGATCGCTTTTATTTTGGTTGACTGTTCTTCGGTCAAAATATGCTCAGGCGCATCATCTTTCTTAATCAGTTTATCGGCAACATCAGCGTCAACACGTTTTAGTGAAGTTTTCTCTAATTTCTGCTCAAGCTGACTGATGAAGTGATTATCGATAGGAGAGTTCATCACCAAAACATCGTAACCCTTTTTACCTGCCGACTGGATAAATGCATCCTGTTTTTCGGCATCGTTGGTGTAAATGTAAATCAACTGGCCATCTTTATCTGTTTGTAAAGGCTCAACTTTATCCTTGTATTCGTTAAGAGTAAAGTTTTCTTTAGCGGTGTTGGTTACCAAAACAAAATCTTTCGCTTTGTCGTAGAATTTTTCTTCGCTCACCATACCGTATTTCACAAACAGGCCAATATCTCCCCATTTCTCTTCAAAACCTTTACGGTCTGCTTTAAACAGTTCGGCAAGCTTATCTGCTACCTTTTTAGTAATGTAGCTGTTTATCTTTTTAACATTGCTGTCAGCTTGCAGGAAACTACGTGATACGTTCAAAGGGATATCCGGTGAATCGATAACACCATGCAGTAACATCAAAAACTCAGGCACAATATCCTTTACCTCGTCGGTAATAAATACCTGGCGAGAGTATAATTTTATCTTGTTACGGGTGATCTCAAAGTCGTTCTTCAGCTTTGGGAAGTACAATACACCGGTTAAGTTGAAAGGGTAGTCAACATTCAGGTGGATCCAGAACAAAGGGTTTTCGCTGTATGGATAAAGCTCTTTGTAGAATTTTAAGTAATCTTCATCGCTAAGCTCACTTGGCGCTTTTGTCCAAATAGGGTTGGTATCGTTAATGATGTTATCAACCTCAACAGATTTGTATTTTGGTTTACCTTCTTCGTCAACACCATCTTCTTCCTCTTGTGTAGTTGTACCAAATTTGATAGGCACCGGCAGGAACTTAGCGTATTTATCCAATATCTCCTGTAAACGGCCCTGGTTTAAAAACTCTTCAGAATCGGCATTAATGTGCAGGGTAATTTCGGTACCGCGCTCTTCCAGGCTGCCTTCGCTTATTTCAAACTCGGTGCTGCCATCGCAAGTCCAGTGTGCTGGTTCGGCACCATCCTGGTAGGATAAGGTCTCAATTTCAACCTTGTCTGCAACCATAAAGGCGGAGTAGAAGCCCAAACCAAAACGACCAATGATCTCATTGGCATCTTTAGCTTCTTTAAATTTCTCCATAAACTCGGTAGCACCGCTAAATGCTATCTGGTTAATGTATTTTTTTATTTCTTCGGCCGTCATACCCAAACCGTTATCAGATATGGTGATGGTCTTTTTGTCTGCATCAAAAGCAACTTCAACGCGCAGGTCGCCCAGGTCGCCATTGTATTGGCCTAATGATGCAAGGCGTTTTATTTTTTGGGTAGCATCAACCGAGTTAGATACCAGCTCGCGCAGAAATATCTCGGTATCAGAGTATAAGAACTTTTTAATTATCGGGAAAATGTTTTCGGTATGGATCGAAATTGTTCCTTTTTCTTGCATAGTAGTAATTTTATAAAGCTTAAATAATTTACGGATATAGCTAATCAATGCCCGTTCCAAAGCTTACGATTTGCCAAATTGGCAGAAGGAGAGAAGCAAAGAAGTAAGAGACAGTACAGGACAGTAAGAAGTAATAAACACGCGTCATTGCGCGGAGCGATAGCGACAAAGCAATCTCTTTAGGACAATTATACACTTTGCATAACCGAATATCCTAAAGAGATTGGTTAGTACCACGCAATTGTAAAGGTCAACTAATTCGGTAACAGAATTAGCTTTAAAGAATTAAAGCTACAACGTTATTACCGTAGGTATCTAACGATGCGCCGGCAGGCCTCACCTGGCTATCGTCTAAACTTTGCCTTTGGCATCAAGTACTACCCAAAACGGCAAGCCCGATTTTTCGCCTTTTAGTTTGGTCATCACTTCTAACGATTCGGGGTTTTCAAGGTTTTTTTTCTCGGGGCTTTCCATCACATCAAGCGTGGCTACAACGTAATTGCTTTCGATCAATGGCTTAATGGTAGGATCAGCAAGTGGCGCTTCCATTTTTTTACACCAGCCACACCACGAGGCATGGAATATGAGCATCACTTTTTTATTTTCTTTAGCGGCTTTGGCGTAAGCCTCTTTTAGCACAACTTCGCTTGCAGGCAAGGTGGCAGTTTGCGCAAAACCCGACTTAACGGCAAACAACACAAAAAGTATTAACAGTGATTTTTTCATGGTGATTGTTTTAAAAGCAATTTAGGGAATAATTAGATTGCATTCAACAAGTTGTTGTAGCTTAGTTGTTTGCAAACTGCAAAATAAACGAAGCGCCCTTACCCTCGGTAGATTGTGCCTGGATGTTGCCTTTGTGCAACAGCATAATTTGTTTACAAAGACTTAAGCCGATACCGCTGCCTGTTTTGCGTGTACTAAAGAATGGGATAAAGATCTTATCCAACAATTCCGGCGGCATGCCGAGGCCATTGTCGGTTACTTTAACCAGTATGCGGTTGTTGCTTTGCGTTTCGGCAGATAGGGTGATGCGTGGTTCTTCACGATCCTTTACGGCCTCAATAGCGTTTACCAGCAGGTTAATCATTACCTGGTCTAAAAGATTGATATCCGCCTCGATTGCCAATGCAGGGTCGCGCAAAATGATCTCCAGTTCGATGTTTTTCTTTTCGAGCGTAGGGCGCATCAAACTTGCCAGGTTTTCAAATATGTTACGAACTAACAACTTGTTCAGATCGAGTTTGGTGATTTTGTTAAGGCTGCGGTAGCTCTCGGTAAATTTAAGCAGGCCTTCGCTACGGCGTTTAATGGTTTCAATACCGAGAGTGATATCCTCCAGGTCGCCGCTTCCAATACTCTCGGCTATTTCCGGGCTTTGCAGGCGGTTCTTCAGGGTGTCGGCCAATGATGAAATAGGAGCAACCGAGTTCATGATCTCATGCGTCATCACATTTAATAACTTCGACCATGCCTTTGATTCTGTTTCGTCCAAAGCCTCGCTTACGTTCTGGAAGGCTATCAGTTTATACAATTTCTCGTCGCTGCGCATAATACTGGCGGTAACCAGCATTTTTACCTGTTGCTGGTCGCGGGTGATGCTCAGTACCTGCGCCTCGCCGGGTTTCATCCTGATCACATCTTTGTACAAAACAGGTTCGCGTTTCTCAAGCGAGTGGATGGTTTTTAGATAGGGGATACTAATGAGCGATTTAAAGGCCTCGTTTATCCAGCTGATCTCGCCGGTTTCTTCCTCATAAGAAAGGATGCCTGTATCAACCAATTCCAATATCTTTTGCAGGTAATGATACTGTGTTTCGCGTTCGCGGCTGATCAGTTTAAACGTGGTGTTAATGTCATTAAACCCTTTACGCAAAGGTTTTAACTCATTAGGTGCTTTACGCACATCAAAGTGGCGTGAAAAATCGCGGTAATGGATAGATTCTACAAATTGGTTTACCTCGTCCTGCGCTTTTTTGTTAAAACGGATCAGATCAAGCACCGAGTAGATCACCGCCGGGACTGTTATAACGCCATATAGTATTTGTCCACTCGTAACCACTATAGTAGTGGCCACCACAGCGGCAAATAACAAAAGCACACGCAGCACAAGCCGCCATTCGTAACGGTTAAATATCATATTTGCTTAATCTGCGGTATAGGGCGGTACGGGTTAAACCCAGTTCTTTGGCAGCACGGGTAATGTTGCCGTTATGCTTTTCTATCACGCGCAAAATCGCGTTTTTTTCCAGTGTGCTAAGCTGGATGTTATCATCAGCAATAATGTTTTCGCCTGGTGATTCCAGTACCGAGAAAAGCAGGTCATCGGCTTTTAAATGCTGGTCATCGGCCATAATTACGGCACGCTCTATGGTGTACTGTAACTCGCGTACGTTACCGGGGTAGCTATAACCGCGTAATTTGTTTAGCGCCGCGGCATCAAAATCAATCGCCGGTTTAAGGTATTTGGTGGCGTATATTTTGGCAAAATGTTTTGCCAGTACTACAATATCCTCGGCGCGTTTACGCAAAGGTGGCATATTTATTTCTACCGTATTGATCCGGTAAATCAAATCCTTACGGAATTTATTTTCGTTTGCCAATTCCTGCAACGGCACGTTGGTGGCACATATCAGGCGGATGTTAATATCCACGGCCTTATTGGTACCCAAACGGGTTACATGGCGGTTTTGTAGTACGGTTAATAGTTTTGCTTGCTGCTGCAGGCTGATGTTACCAATCTCATCTAAAAACAAAGTGCCGCCTTCGGCTTCTTCGAAACGGCCCATGCGGTCTTCACGGGCATCGGTGTAAGCACCTTTTTTATGGCCAAACAACTCACTCTCAAATAAAGAATCCGTCAGCGCGCCCACATCCACTTTTACAAATGGTTTATCGGCACGTAACGAACGTTCATGAATGGCTTTTGCCATCAGATCTTTACCCGTACCGTTCTCGCCCAGTATCAAAATATTGGCATCGGTAGGGGCAATCTTATTTACCTTATGAAATATATCCTCCATCACCTCGCTATCGCCAAGGATGTTTTTTTCGCCGCCCTCACCTTTAACGGATGCTTTGGTTGATTTACCGCCACCTTCTTTCTTATCAAGCAGGTCTTTAATGGTATCAATCAATTTCTCGTTATGCCATGGCTTCACTACAAAATCGTTAGCGCCTTCTTTTAAGGAACGTACAGCCAGGTCGATATCGCCGTAAGCGGTTATCATAATAACGCAAACGTTCGGCTTCCATTCCTTTATTTTACGCAGCCAGTAAATGCCCTCGTTACCGGTATTAATGGCACTGTTATAGTTCATATCCAGCAGCACCAGGTCAACCTCGTTTTTTTGCAAAAGCCAGTTGATGTTCTCCGGGTTCTTTTCGGTAATTATTTCTTTGGTTTCTGTTTTAAGCAATAACTTAACAGCCGTAAGCACATCGGGGTCGTCGTCAACAATTAAAACGGTTGCTTTCTTAAGTATCATTTATGGATAGTGATTAGTTCGTGGTTAATAGGTAATAGCGCTTATTATACATGTACTATTTACCCCCGCAATTTAGTAGTTTGGCACGAAATATCGTACCAATTGGGCTATATTAAGTATAATTTAGATATTCAACTATGTTTAGCGAACGGTAAGTTAAAGCACGTAAAAAAGCATTGTATCATAACCGAACACTTGCTGTAACAGAAGCGTACGGTGCATTATTGTGATTTTAACATAAGTAATTGAAATACAGTAATTTAATTTGTGGCATGTGTTTTTGTATCCAATTATCAAATATTTAATAAAATACAGTGGATAGAGTTATACAAAAACAGAAATGGAGCACTAAGCGCCTGATGACCATAGCCGGTATTACAGGGGTAGTAGTTTTAGTTGCCGGCAGTATATTTTTTACATCGGGCAAAAGCAAATTAAATGTTGATACAGAACGTATCACCGTAAGCGAAATAAAAAAAGGCGCTTTCCAGGAGTTTATCCCGGTTAATGGTGTGGTGTTACCGCTTACTACCATATACCTAGATGCGATTGAAGGCGGACGGGTTGAAGAGAAATATGTTGAAGACGGCGCAAGCCTTAAAAAAGGCGACCCGATCATCCGTTTATCAAATACCGATCTGGAATTAAGCCTTGCCAATCAGGAAACAGCAGTTTACGCTGCACAAACCCAAATGCAGATCTCGCATAACAACGCGCAGCAAAACACTATTGCCAAACTAAACCAAATGGCCGATGTGGACAATGCATACAAAGAGGCAGAGCGTATCTATAATCTTGACAAAAAACTTTTAGACCAAAAAGCAATTGGTATGCAGGAATTTAAAGCGGCAGAAAATGCTTACATATACCAGTTAAGGCGCAAAAAGTTAACCACACAGATCTTAAAACAAGATACCACCCTGATTAGCCAGGAAGATGAGCAAGCCCGTGAGCAATATGCACACAACAAAAGCACACTACTTTTAATGCGTAAAAAAGTTGCTGATTTAACAGTTCGTTCACCTATAGATGGTCAGTTGACTTCAATGGATGCCGAAGTTGGTCAAAATAAAAATAAAGGCGAACACCTGGGCCAGATTGATGCACAGGGCGGGTTTAAGGTACAGGTTGATGTGGAAGAGCACTACCTGTCGAGGATTTACAACGGCTTAATGGGCGACTTTGCCTTTGCCGGTAAAACATACAAACTAACCATCAAAAAAGTATTTACACAGGTAACCAGCGGCCGTTTTAAGGTAGATATGCAATTTGTTGGCGATGTACCTAAAGGTATCCGCAAGGGCCAAACCTTACAGATCCGTTTAGCATTGAGCGATGAGACGACTGCTACCTTAGTACCTAAAGGTGGTTTCTACCAGCAAACCGGTGGTAACTGGATCTTTAAAGTGAGTGAGGATGGTAAAACAGCCTACAAAACCGATATCCAGATAGGCCGCCAAAACCCTGATTATTACGAAGTATTGCAAGGCTTAAAGCCTGGCGACAAGGTAATTACGTCAAGCTACGAGAACTACGGCGACATACAGGAATTGGTACTTAAAAAGTAGCGAAGTAGTGTAACCTTCTGCTATAGGATGCGTCTTGTAAATAAGAGAATAAGAGATTATAATTTAATAAAATATAAATCACAATTAAACAAAAAAGGCTGCGGCGCGAAAGCGCTGCAGCTGGGGAGGCCAAATGATAAAAATTACAAATCTTGAAAAATTCTACCGTACCGAAGAGGTAGAAACCATTGCACTGAACAAGCTATCGATGCATGTTGATACCGGCGAGTTCGTGGCCATTATGGGCCCGTCTGGTTGTGGTAAATCAACCTTGCTAAACATTTTGGGTATGCTTGATGACCCGGATGAAGGTAGCTATGTATTCAACGAGGTTGAAGTTGCTCATTTTAACGAGCGTAAGCGTGCCGACCTGCGCAAGCATAACATCGGTTTCGTTTTCCAGAGCTTTAACCTGATTGACGAGCTTACTGTATTTGAAAATGTTGAACTGCCATTAATTTACACCGGCGTACCTACTGCAGAGCGTGTTAAAAGGGTAGAAGAGGTGCTGGATAAAATGCAGATCATGCACCGCCGTAACCACTACCCGCAGCAGTTATCGGGTGGCCAGCAACAGCGTGTGGCCATTGCCCGCGCGGTTGTAAACAAACCAAAACTGATACTTGCGGATGAGCCCACAGGTAACCTGGATAGCAGCAACGGTAACGATGTGATGGAACTGCTAACCGATTTAAATGAACAAGGGACTACAATTATAATGGTTACCCACTCCGAGCATGATGCCCGTTACAGCCACCGTATCATCCGCCTGTTGGATGGACAAACGGTGATGGAAAACATCATGGTATAAAACGCCCAATTTTAGTTTAATTAATATAGTTAAGTGTGCCTCCTGCCTTACCTCTCCGCGCCCGAAACGCGGAGGGGTTTGCTTGAGAATTGCCAATAATTGCCCCCTCTAACGTCAATATCTAACAGTAACCTAAGGTGCGGGTGGTAATAAATTGCTTCAAAATTTAATATTACCTATCATGTTTAAAAACTACATAAAAACCGCATACAGGAGCCTTTATAAAAACAAGGGCTTTACTGCTATCAATATATTAGGATTAGCGTTGGGCCTTGCTACCTGCCTGCTAATTGTTTTTTATGTGGTGGATGAACTGAGCTACGACCGCTACAACACCAAAGCCAGCCGTATTTTTCGTGTAAACGAAGACCTAAAACTGGGCGAAAATAACGTGCAATATGCCGTTGCCATGCCGCCCTTGGCTAAAACTTTAAAGGCAGAATACCCCTACGTGGAAGATGCCGTAAGGCTAAAAAATGCCGGATCTTTTCATGTCAAAAAAGGTGATGCGAATATCATAGAAAGCAAGATGGTATATGCTGATGCGTCAATTTTCAATGTTTTCACTTTGCCTATGATAAGCGGTAGCAGTTCATCGGCGTTAGTTGAGCCAAACTCTGTAGTAATTAATGAAACCATTGCTAAAAAGTATTTTAAAAATACTAATGCTATTGGTAAAATATTGACATTTAACAATAACTGGAACCTAAAGGTTACAGGGATTATACATGATGTACCAAAACAGTCGCATTTTAACTATGACTTCTTTATTTCTATGTCTACTGTACCTGACAGTAAATCTAACGAATGGTTAAGAAGCGATTATAGTACATATGTGTTGCTTAAAGAAGCGAAAGACCACACAAAACTGGCCGCCAGTTTCCCGGCGTTTTTGCAAAAGTTTAGCGGCGCGCAAATGCAATCCGAACTTGGGCAGAGTATAGCCCAGTTTGAAAAAGGCGGCAGCCATTTCAGGCTAAACCTTACCGCGTTGACAGACATCCACCTAAACTCGAACCTGAGTGGCGAACTGGGGCCTAACAGCACTACGCAATACGTTTACATCTTTTCGGCAATCGCCTTATTTATATTGCTGATAGCTTGTGTAAACTTCATGAACCTGAGTACTGCCCGTTCGTCAAACCGCGCTAAAGAAGTAGGGGTACGCAAGGTGATGGGTTCATCGCGCAAGCACCTGATCTTCCAGTTCCTGGCCGAATCTATACTCATCACATTTGTGGCTACCGTAATTGCGATCGTCGTGGCAGTAATATTATTGCCATTCTTTAACCAGCTGTCCGGTAAAGAGATTGTACTCACTGTAGATTCGCTTAAATGGCTGGTGCCATCGCTGTTAGCTATTGTATTGGTTATTGGTTCATTAGCAGGTTCATACCCGGCGTTCTTTTTATCGGCCTTCCAACCGATAGATGTATTGAAGGGCAAACTTTCGGCCGGCTTTAAAGGCGGTGGTTTGCGCAGCTTCTTAGTCGTATTTCAATTTTTTGTATCGATACTATTGATCATTGGTACATTGGTGATTTATAATCAGCTGAACTTTATCCAAACCAAAAACCTTGGGTACAACCGCAGCCAGGTGCTTGTTGTGAAAAATCTGGGCGAGCTTAATCAACAAACCAATGTATTTAAACAGGCACTTGCCGAATTACCGGGCGTAAAAGAAACCACCATGACTGGTTTTTTGCCTACCAACGGCTGGCGCAATACCCGCATCTATTTTAAAGATGCTACTTACGACCAAAAGAAATCGCTTTTCCCGCAAAGCTGGCAGGTTGATGCCGATTACATTCCAACTATGGATATGAAAATGGCGCAGGGCCGCAATTTCTCAAAAGACATGCAGACCGATTCATCGGCGGTTATCATCAACGAAGCGGCTGCCAAGTTTCTCGGCTTTGCAGACCCTATCAATAAAACAGTTTATCAATCATTAGGTGGCGACCGTAAAGGAACTACGCCGAATGTTAAAGAATGCCATATCGTAGGTGTTGTTAAAGATTTTCACTTTAACTCGCTGCGCGAAAAAATTGAGCCTATTGTACTTACCTACGGCCAAAACCCGGGCGCGTTAGCCATCCGTGTAAGCACTTCAAATATTACCGGACTGATGGGGCAGATTAAAGATAAGTGGAATAGCCTATCGCCGGGTATACAGATCGATTACTCATTTATGGATCAGGACTTTGATGCTTCATACCGTTCAGAACAACGCATCGGGACGATCTTTGTCATCTTCACAGCACTGGCTATTATTATTGCCTGCCTTGGCTTGTTTGGTTTAGCCGCTTACGCTGCGGAACAACGCACCAAAGAAATAGGTATCCGCAAAGTTTTAGGTGCCGATGTAAGCGTAATTGTAGCTATGCTGTCGAAAGATTTTATAAAACTGGTATGTATTGCCATTGTAACCGCATCGCCGTTTGCATGGTACATAATGAATAAATGGCTACAGGATTTTGCTTACCGCGTAATCATACACTGGTGGGTAATAGCAGCAGCTGGTGTAGGGGCATTGCTCATAGCATTTGTAACCATCAGCTTTCAATCCATAAAAGCCGCACTGGCTAACCCGGTGAAAAGCTTGCGTTCGGAATAGTGATTGGAGATCAGTTAATTAGAGATTAGTCCTTTTAGAATTTTATAACATTATGATAAAAAACTATATAAAAACCGCCTGGCGTAACATCCTTCAAAATAAGTTTTACGCTACCATAAATGTAACGGGTTTAACCGTGGGCCTTGTTGTGGGCCTGTTTATGTTACTTTGGGTGCAGGACGAATTGAGCTTTGATAAGAACAACTCTAAAGCTAAAAATATCTATAAAGTAGGTATTGTAGGCGGTACTGGTATCAGCAAGCAGATCTTTAACCATATTATAGCCCCGGTTGCAACATTCGCCAAGAGCGAAATCCCTGAGGTGAAGGATGCCGTGCGTGTTATGCCGCTTGGCGACGCTCCTTTTAAATATAAAGACAAGGTGTTTTACGAGACCAACTTTGCTTTTACAGACCCATCCTATTTTACAGTATTTGATTTTAACCTGATAAAAGGGGATAAGCGTAATCCGTTCCCGGATAACAGCTCGATCGTAATAACCGAAAGCACAGCCAAAAGATATTTTGGCAACGAAGACCCGATAGGCAAAATAGTGATCACCGGCCAGGACGAGCAAAATAAAGTAACCGGTGTAATTGCCGATTATCCCGCAAATTCAAGTTTCCAATATCATGTTTTGATGCCGATATCGAGGTTTAATGATCTCGCTTATATCAAAAGCAAAAAGAGCTACGATAACAAAACTATTATATCATCAATGGATGCAGATTGGAGCAACTTTGGTTTTGAAACATACCTGTTACTAAAAAACGACAACGTAAACACCGTTGCCTTAGAGAAAAAATTACAAGCCATACATGAGCGCCAAAATCCGGTAGACGCCCCCGTGCCGTATCTTACCCAACCATTATTAAAAATGCATCTATACAAAGCAGATGGTACGGATGCCGGCATGTCAACCGTAAGCACATTTGCTATTGTGGCATTGATGCTGTTAGTGATAGCCTGTATCAACTACGTAAACCTGTCTACCGCGCGTTCAATGCTGCGGGCAAAGGAGGTAAGCATGCGTAAAATAATAGGGGCGGGCAAGTTCCAGTTGTTTATGCAGTTTATGGTAGAAACGGCATTGCTGTTTGTAATAGCATCCGTTTTTGCTTTTGTATTGCTCATATTATTATTGCCCGAATTTAACCAGTTCTCGGGCAAGCAAATCGCGTTAAACTTTTCAAATTATAACATCTGGCTTTGTATATTACTAACACTTGTAGGCACACTTGCTGCATCAAGCATCTATCCTGCATTACTGCTTTTGTCTTTCGAACCATTAAAGGCGCTAAAAGGCAAGATCTCGGTAAGTATTGGCAACGTCGCTTTCCGCAGGACCTTGGTTGTATTGCAATTCTCAGCATCTATCATCCTTATCATCGGCACATTGGTTATTGGCAACCAGTTGAGGTTTATCCGCAATAAAAACCTGGGGTACGATAAAGAAAACGTATTCTCTTTCAGTATGCGTAACGATATGCAAAAGCACTTCGATGTAGTAAAAACCGAATTGCTTAAAAACCCCGCGGTACTCTCTGTAACCCGTGCCGGGCGTGATATTATCACCAATGGCAGTTCTACAGGCAATATCGACTGGGATGGCAAGCCTGCAAACTCCAACATGTGGTTTAACCAGGTTTATGCTGATAAAGACCTGATCCCGTTCTTCAAAATGAAACTCCTGTCTGGCGATAATTTTACAGGAGTAGTGGCCGATTCTGCACACTTCATTATTAATGAAACCGCTGTAAAGGAAATGGGTTTAAAAGACCCGATTGGCAAACGCCTGCGCATACAGGCCCGCAATGGGACAATCATTGGCGTGGTAAAAGACTTCCATTTCACCACAATCCATAAAAAGATAGAGCCTGCCGTGTTCCAATACCAGCCAAATTACTGCTGGAAGGTATACGTGAAAACCACAGGCCGCGATGCGCAGCAAGCTATAGCCGCGGCTATAGCGTCATGGAAACAGTACAATAACGACGTACCATTTAACTACGCCTTTTTGGATGATACCTACACCAAAATGTACACCATGGAGCAAAAGCAAGGTTCGTTATTTAACCTGTTTGCTACCATCGCTATCGTGATATCCTGCCTTGGTTTGTTCGGATTGGCAACCTATTCGGCACAGGTAAAAACAAGGGAAATAGGAATCCGCAAAGTATTGGGTGCAAGTGTAGCCAAAATCATTCGCTTGCTGGCTACCGAATTTATGGTGCTGATCATCATTGCCATTGTAATAGCCATGCCGATAGCCTGGTTTGCCATGAACAGTTGGCTGCAGGATTTTGCCTATAAAATTAACATCGGCTGGGTAGTATTCCTGTTTGCAGGCGGTGGGGCATCATTGATAGCCCTGGCAACCATCAGCATACAATCTATAAAAGCCGCGCTGGCAAACCCGGTAAAAAGTTTGCGGAGCGAGTAAGCCTCACCCCAAACCCATCTCCGGTAGAGAAGGGCTTTTAAAAGTCCTCCCTGCCGGGGAGGATTAGGTGGGGCCGGACTTTTTTTATTCTAACGCAACCTATTAAACAAAAAAGTGGTCTTATTATAAACTCAAAACATATTATGAAAAAGTATTTCCTTTTATTACTCATGGCATCGCCCGTTTACTTTGCATCGGCACAGGATAGCAAAACCCCATATTACACCCGCTCGTTGGCTAAAGACGGTATTAAAGCGGTATTTGTAAACACCAGCGGCGGCAGTATCTCTGTAGTTGGCGGTACCGAACAGGCACACGTGGATGTGTATGTGGTGGGCAACAATAACCAGCAGCTAAGCAAAGAAGAAATTAAAAAACGTTTAGAAGAAGATTACATCCTGGATATTGATATCCACGGCGGCGAACTGCATGCAACCGCTAAAAGCCGCCGGAATAACATGGGTTGGAGAAGATCTTTAAGCATCGGCTTTAAAGTTTATGTGAATGCTAAAACCACTACAAACCTGAACACCAGCGGTGGCAGTTTATACCTGAAAAACCTTATCGGCGACCAAAACTTTGAAACTAGCGGCGGCAGTATCAATGCTACCGGCCTAACCGGTATTATCAAAGGCGAAACCAGTGGTGGCAGTATCAATGTAGCCGGCTGTAAACCTAATATCGACCTTGAAACAAGCGGTGGCAGCGTTACCGCAAGTGATTGCAATGGCAAGATCCGTTTGGAGACCAGCGGCGGCTCGTTAAACCTTAGCGGCCTTAAAGGAACCATTGATGCCAAAACAAGCGGCGGCAGCGTACGTGGAAACAATATAGATGGCGATATTATTACCGGTACCAGCGGCGGCAGTGTAAACCTGGTAGCGATGAGTGGCAGCGTTGATGCATCTACAAGCGCGGGCAGCATGCACGTGCAAATGCTGCGTGTAGGCAAGTATGTTAAGATCGATGCAAACTCGGGCCACGTTGACCTGCAGTTACCTGCAAGCCAGGGTGTAGATGTAGACCTGCGCGGCAACAACGTAAACTTTAGCATGAACGGCAAGTTTGAAGGCAACAAACAGAAAGAACGCGTAAACGGCAAACTAAACGGCGGTGGCTCATTAGTTGAAGTACGTGGCGATGGTACCGTTAATGTTTCGAGCAAATAATAAACACAAAAAAGCACAAGGTATATGTTTAAGAATTATTTAAAAATTGCGTGGCGCAACATAGCCAAGCATAAAGGTTTTTCGTTAATTAACGCGGGCGGTTTGGCATTAGGCATGGCAAGCTGCCTGCTGTTGCTTTTGTATGTGGCCTATCATTTTAACTACGATAAGCAGTTTGACAATATTGATAACATATACCTTGTTGAGAATAACCAGCCGGGTGATGGTAAGATCTACACCTTTGCTTCCACACCACGCCTGGCTGTGGCAGCCATAAAAACCGAAGTGCCGGGTGCGGTGCGCACGGTAAGAACTGTTACTTATACCGCAGAAGGCTTGCTAACCTACAAAAACAACAGCTTTAAAAAAGCGGGCATGTTTGCTGATGATGGTTTCTTTAATATCTTCTCGTATCATTTTATAAAAGGCACGGCCAACAACGCGTTAAAATTGCCAAACTCAATTGTCATCACCCAAAAATTGGCTAAAATCCTTTTTGGCGACGAAGACCCGATAAACAAGGTCGTAAAACGTAATAACCAATTGCCGCTAACCGTTACGGGTGTAATTGAGGATGTACCGGCGAACGCCACCTTCCAGTTTGAATTTGTTTTACCGTGGATAATGTTCGAGGACACTAACTCCTGGGCAAAAAATTCAGATTGGGGCAGCAATTTCGCGCGTACGGTTGTCCAATTAAAAGATCCATCAGCATTAACCCGTGCCAATATGATTATGAAAAACATGGTGGAGCGGCATAATAATGGTAATAAAAATCAATTGTTTCTTTACCCGTTCAGCAAATTGCACCTGTATTCGGAGTTTGTAGAAGGAAAGGCTGTGGGAGGGATGATAGACCAGATGAAACTGTTCATCACCCTGGCTATTTGTATTTTATTGGTGGCCTGCGTAAATTTTATGAACCTGAGTACTGCCCGGTCTGAGGAACGTGCCAAAGAAGTAGGCATCCGTAAAGCTATCGGTTCAAGCAGGTCATCGCTGGTTAGTCAGTTTATTACCGAGTCCGTTATTTTATCGCTCATCTCCACGGTTGTCGCGATGTTGATCGTGGTATTGTCACTCCCATATTTTAACACCTTGTTAGGCATCCAATTGGTATTACCATACAGCAACGTACTTGCGTGGATCGCTATAGCAGGCATCGGCTTATTAACCGGCATACTGGCGGGTAGCTATCCTGCCTTTTACCTGTCTTCTTTTGAACCTATAAAGGTACTTAAAGGCATGTTTAAAGGCGGTGGCTCGGCCTTGCCATTGCGCAAAGTACTGGTTGTTGTACAATTTGGGTTTGCTGTGTTTTTAATAACTGCTACCATCTGCATATATCGCCAGATAAAATTTGTGCAGGAAAAATCGACAGGGTTTGAAAAGAACAACCTGGTAGAGATCGCTATTGAAGGCGACTTGCAAAAAAATACGGAGGTACTGATAAACCAGTTAAAAACAGATGGCACTGTTACCAATGGTACAACGTTTTCGCAAAGTATTACCGAAGACGGCAATAATACCTGGGGGGTAAGCTGGCCCGGCAAACGCGATGACGAAACCATCCTGTTTGATGTGTTTAGCGCAGGTACCGATTTCACCAAAACCGCAGGTGTTAAACTGATAGACGGGCGCGAATTTTCGCCGGCTTACCCAGCTGACACTTCGGGCAAATCAGTTATGATCAATGAATCGGCCGCTAAGGTGATGAAATTTAAAAACCCGGTTGGCTCACTAATTAAATGGGGCAATAGCCAGTTAACCATTATTGGTGTTTATAAAGATTTTGTGTGGGGATCCCCATACGAAAAAACCCGCCCTATGGTAACCAGTTATGGCGGCACCAGCGGTGCAACTATTGACCTGCGCTTAAGCCAAAACAGAAGTATCAGCACCAATATAGCAGCTATAAACAAAGCCCTTAAAACCTATAACCCTGCATACCCGCCAACGGTGAAATTTGTAGATAGCGATTTTGAGAAGAAATTCCAGAACGAGCAATTATTGGCTACGCTATCTAACTTATTCGGCGGTTTGGCAATTGTAATATCATGCCTTGGGTTGTTTGGTCTGGCAGCTTACGCCGCCGAGCAACGGGTGAAGGAAATAGGGGTACGCAAAGTACTTGGTGCAACGGTTATAAATTTGGCAACGCTGCTATCCAAAGACTTTTTAAAGCTGGTTGCCATAGCCATCGTGATCGCTATCCCGTTATCTGTCTGGGGGATGAACAAATGGCTGCAAAAGTTTGAATACCGTATTACTTTAAGCTGGTGGATGCTGGCCGCTGCCGGTTTAATAACCGTATTTATAGCCATTGTAACCGTAAGTTACCAGGCCATAAAAGCCGCGCTTGCCAACCCGGTTAAGAGTTTGAGAAGCGAGTAAGCCTCATCCCAAACCCCTCTCCGGCAGAGAGGGGGCTTAAAGTCCTCCATTCCGGGGAGAGGATTAGGAGGGGCTACTGTATCATAACCGAACAATAGCTGTTACAATAGCGAACACACGAAAGCTTTCGTACATATTTATAGTGTTGATTATCAGTAATGTAATAGTTTGGTATCCCTTTTAACCATATCACTGTATTATGATCAAGAATTATATAATAATTGCATGGAGGAGCCTTACTAAAAACAAGGTGTTTTCTTTTATTAATATGTTTGGTTTAGCTATTGGCCTTGCCTGCTGTATGTTAATTACCGGCTACCTATACCAGGAGCTTACTTATGATACTTATTCCTCAAACGCCAAACAGCTTTACCGCGTTAACTTAGGCACGGTTGGCGCCGTTGGTACAGATACCTATCCAATAGTTGATGTTGCAGTAGGCGAGGGCATGAAGAATGCCTATCCCGAAATTTTGGCATCAACCCGTCTAACAAGCAACCCGCCTTTATTTGTAGAATACGGCAGCCGCCAGTTTAAAGAAAGCCAGTTAGCCGGCGTAGATTCAAACTTTTTGCAGATCTTTTCCATCCCACTTTTAGAGGGTGATAATAAAACTGCTTTGGTTGAGCCAAACAGTGTTGTGTTAACAAAAGATATGGCCAAAAAATACTTTGGCGAATCTCCTGCACTTGGTAGGATCATACTGATCGCTAAAGCGCCTGTAAAGGTTACCGGCGTTATCGATAAAGTGCCCGATAACTCCCATTTCCATGCGGATGCCTTTATTAGCCTGAATACAAAAAACAGGCAGCAAACCTGGAGTAACGTTGGCTTTTATACCTATTTGCTGCTCGATAAAAATGCCGACCCAAAAAAGCTGGAAGCACAATTCCCGCAACTGGTATCAAAATATGTAGTGCCCGAAATTCAGCGCGATATGGGCGTGAGCCTTGCAGAAGCGCAAAAATCGGTAAATACATTTCTGTTTAGCTTACAACCAATAGCCGATATCCACCTGCACTCGCACACCAAATACGAGCGCGAGGCAAACGGCGATATTAACTATATATACATATTTGGCGTATTAGCCGTTTTTATCCTGATACTGGCTTGTATTAACTTTACTAACCTTTCTACCGCGGCATCTGCCAAACGTTCTAAAGAAGTAGGCATCCGTAAGGTATTGGGTTCGTTAAAAAGCAGCCTGGTGGGTCAATTTTTGGCCGAATCAATTATGTTGACCACATTGGCTATGGTTTTTGCCCTGGCATTGGTTTACCTGTTACTGCCATACTTTAACGAAGTGGCAGGTAAAAATACCACCATCCAATTCTACCTAAATTACAAAGCTTTAATTATCGAATTGTTTATTGCCTTGATAGTAGGTGTAGCCGCAGGAATTTACCCGGCATTCTTTATCTCGTCGTTTAAGATATTGAGTGTATTAAAGGGCAATACCAATTCGCAAAACAGCAAAAGCGTTTTGCGCAGTGGGTTAATCGTTTTCCAGTTTGCTATCTCAACTATGTTTATCATTGGTACAATAATAGTTTACCAGCAACTGCACTATATGCAGAACCAAAAGCTGGGTTACGATAAAGAACAGATATTGGTGATTAACGATACGTACACCTTAAAAAATAACCTGGAGCCCTTTAAGAACCAGTTGTTACAAAACAAACAGGTGGTAAATGCTACCATCTCCAGCGATGTACCGGTACGCACAAGCGATGGTACCCAGATCTACTTAAAATCTACTACCGCTGATGCTTCGCATAGCGAGATCCATAGTGCTATCTATCATATTGACGAAAGCTACCTACCAACCATGGGTATGAAAATGGCGGCTGGCCGTAACTTTTCTCCCGCTTCTCCCGGAGATTCGTCAGCTGTTATCGTAAACGAAACCGCTATTAAAGAATTAGGCATCGCATCAGATCCAATTGGCAAAACCATCGTCCGCTCCGGCCAGCGCGAGTTTACAATAGTGGGTGTAGTGAAGGATTTTCATTACTCATCAGCCAAAGAAAAAATTGCCCCTTTAATGATGCTTTATGGCCATAGCAATGGCACTATCATGTTAAAAGTAAAAACCGCGGATGTTGCAGGTTTACTATCAGACATTAAACAACAATGGACAGATTTCCATGCCGACAGCCCCTTTAGCTATACCTTTCTTGACGACCAGTTTGCACAGCTTTACGTAAACGA
This sequence comes from Mucilaginibacter sp. 5C4, assembly GCF_034345625.1. NCBI lineage: Bacteria > Pseudomonadati > Bacteroidota > Sphingobacteriia > Sphingobacteriales > Sphingobacteriaceae > Mucilaginibacter > Mucilaginibacter sp. 5C4. The sequence goes on from NZ_CP133775.1 coordinate 2,441,778, forward strand.
AGCACGCACCGGTAAGATATTTACTTCGTTTGCTATACTGGCGGTTGTGATAGCAAGTTTAGGTTTGTTCGGCTTATCAGCATTCAGTATCCGCCAAAGGGTAAAAGAAATTGGCATCCGCAAGGTACTTGGGGCATCATCAGGCAGTATTACGGGGATGTTATCGGCGCAGTTTTTAAAATTGGTGAGCTTGTCTATCATTATAGCAGTACCAATTACCTGGTATGCCATGCACAAGTGGTTGCAGGAGTTTGCATACCGGGTAGAGATCCACTGGTGGGTGTTTATTGTGGCCGGCGCGCTTGCCTTAATGGTAGCATTTATAACCGTAAGCTTTCAATCTGTTAGGGCGGCATTGGCTAACCCCGTGAAGAGTTTGCGGAGCGAGTAAGCCTCACCCCAAACCATCTCCGGCAGAGAGGGGCTTTTTAAAGTCCTCCCTGCCGGGGAGGATTAGGTGGGTTACTGTATCATAAACGAACACCAACTGTTACACATACGTACGTATTGCCATGTATGTAATTATGATAATTAATTGATAATTAGTTTGTTATATATGTGGCATTTTATTTAAGTTTATCTGTTCAAACAACATCGCCATGATCAGGAACTACTTTAAAATAGCCTGGAGAAACCTGCAAAAACACAAAGCTTTCTCTTTCATCAATATATTTGGCCTGGGTATGGGTATAGCGGCTTTTTGGCTCATAACCCTGTACGTTACCGACGAGTGGAGCTACGACCGTTACAACACTAAAGCCGACCGGATCTTCCGTGTGGCACAGCATGGCCAATGGAACGGCGGTAAGTTCGACCTTGCCGTAACCTCGCCACCATACGCTGCTACTTTAAAATCAGAGTTTCCGCAGGTGGCTGATGCCTGCCGCATAGATGCAGAGGGCGGTGGCAAGATCACGATCGGCGATAAAACCATTAACGAGGGTAGCGTGCTGCTAACGGACAATAGCATCTTTAATATTTTTAGCTACCAATTTTTATATGGCGATGAAAAAGACGCCCTTGCTAAACCGCAAACTATTGTACTAACAAAAAACCTTGCCGAAAGCCTGTTCGGTGATGCGTCTATAGCACTAAATAAAATTATCCAGATAGAAGGCCAACCAACAACGGTAACAGGTGTAATTGTCGACGTACCTGTAAACTCGCACTTTAGCTTTAAAGCCTTGCGTGCTTTCCCTGCCGATTATATGAACGGCTATAACGGTAACTGGGGCAATTCTAACCTGTACACTTACCTGCTGCTAAAAAATCACGACGATTATAAAACCATCGAAGCTGCCGGAGAGAGTTTTTTCAATAAACACATTAAAAACGACCTTGGCGCCATGAAATTCACCCTTGATTTGCAGCCCTTGACAGATATCCACCTGCGCTCAAACTTAAGCTATGAACTGGGTTCTAATGGAAATATCACGTATGTGTATGTATTCAGCATCATCGCTTTGCTGATATTGGTTATCGCCATTATCAACTATGTCAACCTAACCACCGCAAGGTCTTCCATCCGGGTTAAAGAAATTGGTGTACGTAAAGTAATAGGATCTGACAGGGCACAATTGATGGTTATGTTTTTCGTCGAATGTATCCTGCTTACCTTTATCGCTACACTCATAGCCGCGGCCATTATCCAGTTTGCACTACCATACTTTAACGAACTATCCGGCAAAAAACTAATCCTGCTGCAATTTGGCACGGTGAAAACTATCGCGGCTTTCATTGGCTTCAGCTTGGTTGCCGGTGTATTAAGTGGGATCTATCCGGCTTTGTTCCTTTCGGGGTTTAAAACTATCCCGGCCATGAAGGGGCAGTTGGGCAACCAGTTATCAACTATTCTGTTTAGAAAGTCATTAGTGGTTTTCCAGTTTGTGATCACTATTGTAATGATAGCCGGCTCATATGTCATCTATCAACAGCTAAACTATTTCCAAAAACGCGACCTGGGCTTTAATAAAGCGCAAACGCTAACGTTCCATGTCAACAACCGCGAAGTGCGTGGTAAAGTAGATGCCTTGAAACAACAGTTATTATTAAACCCTGCTATCGAGGCGGTTGGCGTAGCAGGTAACCCAATAGGAAACAATAATATTGGCGGTGGTGATTTTAACCTCGGCCCGGATGGTAAACCTACCTCCGAATCTAAAATTGTACAAAACCTGCAAATTGACGAGGATTTTATCCCAACCCTGCAGATCAAAATGGCAGGCGGCCGCAACTTCTCAAAAAGCATCACCAACGATGTTACCGACGCCATTTTGGTGAACGAAACCCTGGTGAAGGAATTGGGCTGGAAAGATGCCGTTGGTAAACGCGTCCGTACGGGTGTAGGTTCAAAAGGCAAAGTGATAACGCAAACCATAGTTGGTGTGGTAAAAGATTTTAACACCTATTCATTACAGCACAAAATAGCGCCGATGACCATGGTGTTACCTGTAGAAGCAAAGGATAAAGACAATTTATACATTCGCATAAGCAGGGGCAACGTACAGGCATCGTTAGATTATATCTCTAAAATTTACAGCACTTTCGATATCGAGAACAAGGCCGAGTTCCATTTCCTCGACCAAAACTTTGCCGCCCAATATCAAACCGAACAAAAACAGGGTACTATACTGTTGATCTTTACCATCCTGGCAATCAGCATTGCCTGCCTTGGTTTATTTGGCTTGGTAACGTTTACGGCTGAACAAAGAGTTAAAGAGATAGGCATCCGCAAGGTACTTGGCGCAAGTGTGGCAAGCATTGTAAACCTGCTATCTACAGACCTGATGAAGCTGGTGATTATAGCCACCCTGATTGCCTGCCCAATAGCATGGTTTGCCATGGATAAATGGCTGCAGGACTTTGCCTATAAAATAAACATCAACTGGTGGGTATTCATGCTGGCTGGTGGCGGCGCAGCATTGGTAGCATTGGCAACCGTAAGCATACAAGCTATAAAAGCAGCAGTAAACAACCCCGTGAAGAGTTTGCGGAGCGAGTAGTGACCAGAGATCAGTTAATTAGAGATCCGGCAATAGTTGGTCGCATAGGCTATCAATTATGGTCTATGAACCTTAAATTATGTTTAAAAACTATTTTAAAACGGCTAACCCGGTGAGGAGTTTGAAAAGCGAGTAAGTGAGGCAAGATGACAAAAGTTATGAATCAAGAAAAAAATCTGTTAAATTATATTAATCATTAAATCTGCGGTAAATAATCAAAAACTATTTTTAAAATCGCGTTCAGGTTCTTTAGTAAATAATTTCTCAATAGTTGTAAATGGCAATCCTAATAATATGATAAACAATTGAACAGCGGAAACAATACCAATTACCCAAAGACTGATTTAAAGGGCGCAACAGCTAATGATCAAAATAGAGGTCGTTCGTTTGCTACGTATTCTAATCCTTCTGGTCATGGGCATGTCGCTACTTCTAGTATTGGGGAGAACTTGGCTAAAGAAAAAAATCGCCAATATCGGTATAACTAAATATTCTGGTTTCACTTCATTAAATGGGTCTTTTTCAAAGGATAAAGTAAAAAAACACCTTATATTCACACCCAATGTATTAAAAACAGTAACAATAAAACCAACACCAGGACAATGAAAAAATTGACATTATTGCTTCTAATTATTATAAAATGCAGTTTCATCAACGCGCAAAGCTTAGTGGGTATTTGGCAATTAAATACCCCTGAGGTAAGTTCAGGGTATTTGGATACCTATCAGTTTTTTTCAAATGGGACGTTCCGCTTTAATTCCAGTCAATATAATGCCTTAAAGAGGGTTATAACAATAGGGGGTAAATATAATGTTCAGAAAGACAAGGTTACTTTCTTGGTTGAATATACAATGGAAAAAGTGGGAGGAGTGTTCAAAGTCGGAGATATTTCTTCTGGAAGCGATTCTTGGTCAATAACGGGAGGACAAATAAAAAGAGTTCCTTTATTGAAAACACTAATGCAATACGCGAGTATAGAGACAGGTATCAAGGATAAAGGAGTAGATGTAATAAAAATAAATAAAGCAAAATATTATAAGGTAGATAATGATCCGGAGAACTTTCAATAATCGGTTGAGTACGATCTGTAAGCGATACCCACCATTGAAGTATAAGTTTGTTTTGGTATTGTTGGCTGGCGTAATGCTATCTATGCAATCACATAAAGATGACAGAAAAGCTTTACTTTGCCATAGTTGGAAACAAGTAGCTTATAAATCAGTTAAAGATACCTTGCCTAAAGCCGTATCTGAACAAATGGCTAAAATATGTTCATTTAATACAGATGGGAATTATGAAGAGGAAATGTATAATCTTAAATCAAGTGGTAAATGGTTTTTTAACTCTGATAAAACTAAGATAGGTTATGTTCTGACTGCATTCAATGGCAAACCATTACCAACGTTTCCAGATACAACAAGGAGGCCGAACACTATAATTCTTAAGCTTACTCAAGATACGCTGATTTATGGGCATGAAGCATATTATGGACCTGATAAAATATACGGACATAATGATTACTACTTTGTTAAAGTAAAGTAAACAACAAAGCCCCTTAACCGGGGCTTTGTTATGTAATGAGCGTAAGCCTTACGGTCTTTAGCATCGCGTAACAGCCCATCACTCGCCTATAAAACCCCTTACGCTGTTGATCCCTAATCACAATAGATTGAAGAACCGTACCTTTCACATTGCCTTATAGTTAGGCTGCTATCGTCAGAATTGATCTGGCTGATCCTATTAGCCCTTGTACTGGTAACGCCGATAGCCTACTGGGCCATGCATAAATGGATGGAAAACTTTGCCGACCGTACCACCATCAGTTGGTGGATCTTCGCACTGAGCGGGGCAGGCATGTTAACTGCAGCCTTGTTTACACTTAGCTTCCAAACTATAAGGGCAGCAGTAGCTAACCCCGTGAAGAGTTTGCGGAGCGAATAGGAAAAAATTAGTGATTTATTGATTTCTCCTTCTTATCATCCTGAGCGATAGCGAAGGATACAGGAAGATGAATACTATAGCTTTAAGAAGAACGCCAGGGATATATGATTTCTCGAATAATAACCGTTACCTTTATAATGGGAAGGAGATACAGACAGATTTAACTACCCAATACGATTACGGCGCAAGGTTCTATGATCCTGTTATAGCGCGTTTTACAACACAGGATAGGTTTGCTGAAAAGTATAGAGCTCATACTCCTTATCATTATTGTTTAGATAACCCTGTAAAAAGCATTGATGTTAATGGTGATACAGTTGTTGTATTGCATGATGTAAATGGTGCACATGGCTTTGGGCATATGGCTATATTGATACAAGGGAAAGATGGCGGGTATCGGTTATATTCTAAAAATGGCACTAATGAAAGCTCGGGAACATCAGGGCCGGAGGATAAAGCAGGGGGTGATGATGTTGGAACTGGAAAATCTTATAAATCTCCAGCCGAATTTATGACAAGTGATAAAAATGCACCCGATAAAAAAACAGGCGAGAGAGAATACGCTGAGGGCTTTGTAATACCAACTACAAAGGCTGAAGATAAAAAGGCTATTGCGGGGGCTAAAGAAGAGTTGAAGAAAGATTATAACGTGGTAGGTTCTAATTGTGCTACTACAGTGCAAAAAGCTTTGGATGGTGCAGGGAAATCGGACGGATCACCATCCCAGGTTGGAAATGCTATTTTACACGCTATTTCTCCTGCAATTGGAACTGCTGTTGAAAAGGGGCCTAATCATATTTACGATAGAATAAAGGAGCAAAATAAAGGAACTGTTATAACACCTTAATTATGAAAGTACAGCGATTTTTAATTGTGATTATTAATATTCTATTATCATCATGTGGTTTTAATGTAACAGATAATCCAGGTGAACAAATGAGTTCGTCAATTGACGTATCTAAAAATCATAGTGCCTTTATTTGTGCTTATCAAGTTCAGGGAAATAATATTAATGGCATTCCAATCAAGACTATTTTCGCCGAAAAGGAGTATTGGTTAGATAAAGGACTTTTTGGTAAACACCATGTTGACTGTTGTAAATCACATTTAGTAATTGTTTCTAAGGGTTACTTTGCGACAGATTCTACAGGTTATGATATAAATTGGGAATTGATCAATTTTAAGAGTCAGCATTCCTCTATCATATTTAAAGATTACAATGGAATACTTTTTCCAGATTCTATACCCATAATCGTTGTGTCAATAAAAGGAAAAGATAGTAGTCAAGTCATTAAAAAACTCACGCTTTATAAGATAAAAACCCAATAGTAAGCTTATTAAAGGAACATTTCCCGGCAGATAAACAGGTGAAGCTATTTATTTATCCGTTTACCGACTTGCACTTACGGGGCAATTTTAAAAATGGCGTTAACGTTGGTGGCAGTATAAATTATGTGCGTTTGTTCCTTTTCCTGGCAATCGGGATCTTGCTGATAGCTTGTATCAATTTCATGAACTTATCTACCGCCCGGTCGGAACGGCGGGCAAGGGAAGTGGGGATCCGCAAGGCAATTGGAGCACGCCGCAACTCGCTTATAGCGCAATTTATGGGCGAGTCGTTATTAATGGCATTTATAGCGCTCGCTACATCACTGGTGTTGATAATTGTGTTGATGCCTTTTTTCAGGAACCTTATTGGCATCAGCTTAAGTATCCCTTACACTAACTTGTGGGCTTGGTTAACAGCACTTGGCGTAACAGTTGTAACCGGTTTGTTTGCAGGCAGCTATCCGGCATTGTTTTTATCGTCGTTTAACCCCGTAAAGGTATTAAAGGGGCAGTTTGCCAGTACTAAAACTACCATTAGGCCACGCCAGATTTTGGTGGTTGTACAATTCACCTTTGCCATATGCCTAGTTGTATCCAGCATTTTTGTTTACAGGCAAATCAATTACATTAAAGGTTTGCCAATTGGCTACAATCGCAGCGGCCTTATCGAATTACCGATAGACGGTGCTATGTACGATAAGTTTGAAAGCTTTAGGCAGAATGCCATCAGCGTGGGAGCAATTACAGATGCCGCCAGTATCTCAGAACCCATTACAACCTTAACCAACGCCACATGGAAAAATAAATGGCCGGGCCAATTGCCTGGGGAAGACAAGATCCCGATTGATTGTATTGCGGTTACTTACCACATGCTAAATACCTACCAGATAAAGATAATACAAGGCCGCGATTTTGCTATTGATCGCCCGTCAGACTCTACCGCGGTTGTGTTGAACGAAGCTGCCGTAAATCTGATGCACTTAAAAGATCCGGTTGGGCAAAAAATAACCTGGATGAATGCCGAGCGTACCGTTATAGGTGTGGTTAAAAACTTTGTTTGGGGCTCGCCGTACGAGGCTGTAAAACCTACCATTATTGGCTTTACAAAGGGTTGGATAGGTAATATAGGGTTACGACTTAACCCCGCAAATTCCGTATTAAAAAACCTCGGATTACTACAGGATATTTACCGCAAATACAATCCCTATTACCCGTTCGATTATAAATTTACGGACGAAAGCTTTGCCCAAAAATTCAAAAGCGAACAGCAATTGGGTACAATGGCGGTTATGTTTACCTGCTTGGCTATCATCATATCATGCCTCGGTCTTTTTGGTTTGGCCTCGTTCTCGGCCGAGCGCCGCGGCAAGGAGATCAGCATCCGTAAAATATTAGGTGCAAGTACTGCCGGGCTCTGGTTAAAACTATCGCAGGAGTTTGTCAAACTGGTTTTAATATCTTTCGTAATAGGGGCGGCCATCAGCTGGTATAATATAAACCAATGGCTTAAGTCGTACACCTACCATACCGGCTTTAGTGTTTGGGTTTTTGTGGCGACGCTTTTTTTAAGCATAGCCTTGTGCCTGATAGCGGTAAGCTGGCAAGCCATAAAAGCTGCATGGGTTAACCCAGTTAAAAATCTGCGGAGCGAGTAAGTGGTTCATTAGTGTCCCGATAGCTGTCGAAATAGTGATCTTCGTAGTAGTTCCATATGCGTTTAAAAGTCGAAAAAAGGACGGAAAAAAGTCATGAAATTGCTGGAATTTGAGCTGTAAATGGAGGTTTTTAACGTTCAAACTTATAAAAATGAAGGTGTCCCATTCCGTCCCATTCAGAAACGAGTGGGACACCCCGGTAAAATATATTACTGCTTGTATTACAGTAATTTATATAAATATTGATAAGTAAAACTTTAAATAAAAGTTAATTTTTCATTTTTGTATTTAATTGATATACAGGAAGTTATTACATTGTCCCGCATTGTATAATATTTAGTGGGACACCCGGTAAATATGACGGCATATCAAACTATGCAGCAATACCTAAAATCCGTAAATTCGTGCCATGAATTTTTCATCTAAATTGCTGGAGGATGCTGTTGCCGAATTTGCAAAACTACCGGGTGTGGGCCAAAAAACCGCGCTCCGTTTAGTGCTGCACTTGCTGAACAGGGATAAGGAAGAGGTGCATAAATTTAGTTCAGCCATCAGCAAACTGCGTAACGAGATCCAGTTTTGCCAAACCTGCCATAACATCTCCGATCAAAAGATATGCGAGATCTGCACATCCCACAAACGCGACCATAGCCTGATTTGCGTGGTAGAGGACACGCGCGACGTAATGGCTATCGAAAATACTAATCAATACAACGGCGTTTACCATGTTTTAGGCGGATTGATCTCGCCCATGGATGGCATTGGCCCGGCCGATCTGCAGGTAGATACGTTGGTAGAAAGATTAAAGGACGGTGTTGTTAAAGAGGTGATTTTTGCCCTTAGCGCAACGATGGAGGGTGATACTACCATCTTCTATTTAAATAAACGATTAAAACAATTTGCAATAAATATCTCAACTATAGCCCGTGGCATAGCTTTTGGAGGTGAATTAGAGTACGTAGACGAAATCACATTAGGACGTTCTATTGTGACCCGTGTACCGTACGAAAATTCATTATCCTGATAGCTTATGAAACTTTCTGTTATTGTGGTTAATTACAACGCATGCCCCTTTCTAAAGCAGGGATTAGCTACGTTAAGCAGAGCCTGTAAGTATATTGACCATGAGGTGATTGTGATTGACGATGCGTCGACAGATAATTCGGTTTCCATGGTACAGGACGAATATCCGGAAGTGCAATTAATTCAAAATCAGCAACATTCAGGCATGGCCAAAGCCCGCAACCAAGGTATCCAAAAAGCAACAGGAGAGTATGTTTTATTGGTCAATGCGGATACAATAAGCGGCAAAAAAACTTTGGAGCATGTAATTGAATTTATGGATGCCCACTATGATGCCGGCGGTGTTGGTGTACGCATGCTTAGTCCGCGCGGAAAGTTGCTATCCGAGTCCCGAATAGGGTTTTCGCGCCAATGGGGTGCTATGTTAAAACTAACCCGTCTTGCAAAATACTTCCCAAAATCGCGCCTTTATAAAAATGATGACAATTGGGTTGAGGATGAGGAATTTGCAACAACTGAAGTTGATGTTGTAAATGGTGCGTTCATGCTTTTGCGTAAATCGGTATTGAACCAGATAGGTGGCCTTGATGAGCGTTTGGCGGCTTTTGGGCATGATATTGACCTTTCATTCCGCATCCGTCTTGCGGGATATAAAAATTATTACTTCCCCAAAACTTATATATTAAACTTTAAAAATCAGCCGAATACTAAATTTAGCTGGGCCTATATTAAAAGTTATTATGGCGCTATGATTATATTCGCTGCGAAGTATTTACTGCACATGCCGGAGATAAAAATACCGGGCATCCCGCAGATCTTCTCCCCGAAATATGAAATTGAAAGATAAGGTTGTAATCATTACCGGTGCTTCTTCTGGAATAGGCAAAGCTCTTGCCATTGAGTTTGCCCAACGTGGCGTGAATTTGGTTTTGGCCGCCCGACAGTATGTTACCCTTTGCGGAATAGCACAACAACTTCAAACCGACTACAATATCAAAGCCATAGCCGTACAATGTGATGTTGCGGTTGAAGATGACTGTGCCGCCCTGGTTAAACAAACTTTACTAACTTTCGGAAAGATCGATGTCCTGATAAATAATGCAGGTATTTCCATGCGTGCCCTTTTCAAAGATGTAGACCTACAGGTAATGAAAAACCTGATGGATGTTAACTTTTGGGGCACCGTTTATTGCACAAAACATGCACTACCGGCAATAATAAAAACACATGGCAGTATAGTAGGGATATCATCTGTAGCTGGCTACAAAGGCTTGCCCGGCCGTGCCGGATATTCGGCATCTAAGTATGCGATGAATGGTTTTTTGGATGCCTTGCGGGTGGAGAACTTACGCACAGGTGTTCATATCATGGTGGCCTGCCCGGGCTTTACCGCGTCAAATATCCGCAATACCGCGCTCGATAAAAACGGCAGGCAACAAGGCGAGAGCACTCTGGAAGAAGATAAAATGATGACCGCTGAAGTAGTGGCCCGCCTCATCGCCAACGGCGTAGAAAACCGTTCACGTACCCTCATCATGACTTTTCAGGGAAAGCTAACGGTTTTTCTGAGCAAATTCCTGCCTGCGTTTTTAGATAAACAGGTGTTTAAGGTATTCGCGAGGGAGAAGAATGCTTTGCTGAAATAGTTCATTCGTTGATTTTTTCGTTGGGCTTGACGCGACACCAATAAACTAATGAACCAGTGAACTAACTAACCTTATCAAACTCACTTATCTTACTCATATCCAGCTCGATCCTTCCATCCTCATCACGGTTAAACATGGGTACAAATTTGGCGTTCCAAACCATATCCTGCGCGGTGTATGATGTGCGGGAGTGTACCGTTTGCGAAAAAGTATCGTCAAAAGTTTTTAATAGTACCGCAAAGGTAGCCTGGTAGGTTTCAAGATCTTCATGTAAAATATCTATCAACGGACTGTTAGCATCTAATGGATGTACTACCGTCCAGTTTAAGGTCAGCAGGCTTACATACTTACGCTCCAGTTCCAGTGGAAAGAAACGTCTGACAGGTTTGCCATCTACAAATTCGTTGTAAGAGAATATAACCTCAACATCCAGGTCTATCAATACGTTCTTGCGGATGTTAGCAAGGCGGAACATTAACCCACGTCCGTTTTCTTTGTAGGGAGAAACCAGTAAATTCTCACTGTAAACGATCTTGGCTGATGGTTTAGAAAAACGCCCGTAAAGTAAACCTGTTGCCAAAGCAAAGGCCAGCAAGCCAATCATCGATTCAAACGCGGCCACGCTGTTAGCCACCACACCCCGCGGACTGATATGCCCGTAACCCACCGTAGAAATCGTTTGTGCCGAAAAGAAGAAGGCGTCAAGGAAATGGCTGCTGGTGCTATTGCCCGATGCGCCATTAAGGCTATCCATGCCTATCAATACGTATATCAAAGCGAATATTAAGTTAGCAACTAAATACCCGCTCAGCACAACCACCCAAAACTTACCCCAACTCATCTTAATAAGCGTATGGTAATTATCTGCCGTATTAAAGCGGGAGAGGCCACGGCGTATCACGTTTACTGAGCCATCCTTATTAATAAGCGGCTGGTTTTTGATCACCGGCTGCGGGCCAAAGCCAAGGTCATTCTCGGGGTTTATTTGCTGGTTATGTATGGCCATGGGTTATTTTGCTGAACTATGTAATCATAGGATCATTAAATCTCTTAATCAATAATTGTTCCCCGTAAAAATATCATAATGCTTGCTTTTAGTGAAAACAATTTCCATATTTGCGTAACAAAATGAAAGTGCAAATATTAAACAACAATTGGTGGTGGCTTAACGAGAATTCGTAAGGCAGCCTCATTTTTTGTTTTTTTATAAAATATACAGAAGGGTTGCCACATGGTAACCCTTTTTTTATGCCCCAACAAATGAAACAGATACTTAACCATCTATTCGAACATAAAACCTTTACCCGCGAGCAATCGAAAGATATCCTGAAAGATATTGCATTGGGTAAATTCAATAATTCCCAAATGGCTGCCTTTATGACGGCCTATTGTATGCGCAGCATCACCGTTAACGAGCTGGAAGGTTTCCGCGACGCGATGCTGGAACTTTGCCTGCCTATCGACTTGGAGCAGGGCGAACTGATTGACCTTTGTGGCACTGGTGGCGATGGTAAGGATACGTTCAATATCTCTACCCTGGCATCGTTTGTGGTGGCGGGAGCGGGGTATAAGGTGGCCAAACATGGTAACTACGGTGTATCATCGGGTTGTGGTTCATCAAACGTGATGGAGCATCTGGGTTATGTGTTTACCAACAATACCGATGGTCTTAAACGGAGTGTAGACAAGGCGAATATCTGTTTTCTGCATGCGCCGCTGTTTCACCCGGCTATGAAAACCGTGGCACCTATCCGCCGTGAATTGGGGGTTAAAACATTCTTTAATATGTTGGGCCCGCTGGTAAACCCGGCTAAACCGCAAAACCAGATGGTTGGCGTGTTCAACCTGGAGTTGGCAAGGATCTATGCTTACCTCTACCAAAAATCGAACGTAAAATATACTATACTGAATGCTTTGGATGGCTATGATGAGATCTCGCTTACCTGCGATTTTAAAACTTTCTCAGCAGAAGGTGAAAAGATTAACAGCATTGAAAGCCTTGGCTTTGATAAACTGGCCGAAGACCAGATAACCGGCGGGCACACCGTGAGTGATTCGGCAGATATTTTTATGAATGTGCTGAATAATGAGGCTACTATTCCACAGATCAGCGTGGTGTTAAGCAACGCGGCAATGGCTATTAAAACCATCCATCCGGAAAAAAGCTTTGCAGATTGCTTTTATGAGGCCGAAGAAGCATTAGTCAGCAAAAAAGCTTTGAACAGCTTTAAAACATTAATAGCCAACTAAGCCATGAAGATCAAGGTTTGCGGATTAAAATATTCAGATAACATTAAAGCTGTTGAGGCTTTAGCGCCCGATTATATGGGCTTTATCTGCTATGAAAAGTCGCCCAGGTTTATTGGCGGGATGGATGACGAAGAGTTGATAAACATACCTACGGATATTATCAAAGTAGGCGTTTTTGTAGATGAAGATGCCGATAGTATCAGCAAAATGATCTACAAATATAAGTTTGACGCTATACAACTTCACGGCAGCGAAAGCCCGGAGTTTTGTGATATGTACAAACACGAAGTTCAGGTAATAAAAGCATTCGGCGTAGATAAGCACTTTGATTTTACCCGGTTGGATGCTTACAAGAACAATGTGGATTATTTCCTGTTAGATACTAAAACGCCCGTGCATGGCGGTTCGGGAATGGTTTTTGATTGGGGCGTTCTTAATAAATACAAACTTGATGTGCCTTTCTTTTTATCAGGCGGTTTGAGTTTGGATAACCTGGAAGAGATAAAGAAAATTAAACATTCGGCGTTTTACGGGGTGGATCTGAACAGCAAATTCGAACTATCACCTGCATTAAAGGATATAAGTAAGTTAAAACAAGCATTTAATACTATAAATACATTATAAACAGCAATGAAGTACGGAGTAAACGAACAAGGCTATTACGGGGATTTTGGCGGTGCATATATACCGGAAATGTTGTACCCGAATGTGGAAAAATTAAAGCAGGAATACATAAAAATAATGAGCGACCCGGGTTTTATTGCCGAATTTAACCAGTTGCTGAAAGATTATGTTGGCCGCCCTTCGCCGCTTTACCGCGCCGACAGGTACTCTGAAAAATATGGCGCTAACATCTTTTTTAAACGAGAAGACCTGAACCATACAGGTTCGCATAAAATAAATAATGCCATTGGGCAGATATTGCTTGCGCAACGCCTTGGCAAGAAACGTATTATTGCCGAGACAGGAGCGGGCCAACATGGCGTAGCTACGGCAACTGTTTGCGCACTTAAGGGCATCGAATGTATCGTTTACATGGGCGAAGTTGATATGGCTCGCCAGGCACCAAACGTGGCTCGTATGAAGATGCTGGGCGCAAAGGTAATACCGGCAACATCGGGCAGTAAAACGCTTAAGGATGCCACCAACGAGGCTCTGCGCGACTGGATAGGCAACCCGGTTGATACCCATTACATCATCGGCTCGGTTGTGGGGCCATACCCATACCCGGATATGGTGGCAAGGTTTCAATCCATTATATCCGAAGAAACCAAAAAACAGCTTTTAGAGCAAACGGGTAATGAGTTACCACAATATGTAATGGCCTGTGTTGGCGGTGGCAGTAATGCCATGGGGATGTTTTACCATTTCCTTGATGATGAAGTCGTAAAACTGGTTGCTGTTGAAGCAGCAGGTAAAGGTGTTTATAGCGGCCACTCGGCAGCTACCACATTTTTGGGTAGGGAGGGCGTGTTACACGGCAGCCGTACCATATTAATGCAAAGTGACGACGGGCAGGTTGTAGAGCCATATTCTATTTCTGCAGGATTAGATTATCCCGGCATTGGCCCTCAGCACGCCCATCTTTATAAAATAAATCGCGCCAAGTATGTTAGCATTACCGATGACGAGGCATTGAACGCAGGTTTGCTTTGTTCACAAATGGAAGGTATTATCCCCGCAATTGAAACCGCGCATGCGTTGGCTTACTTAGAAAAAATGACCTTTGAGAAAAGCGACAACGTAGTGATCTGCCTATCGGGCAGGGGAGATAAGGATCTGGATACTTATATAAAGCATTTTGGGTTTTAGTGTTAGAGATCAGAGGTTGGGGATTAGTTAAGGAATAAATTTCCTAATCTCTGATCACCACCTCTTACCCCACACTGTATCAATACCGAACACATACTGTTACACTTACGTACATAGCGTACGCTTTTAAATCTGCATAAATATCTGATAATTAGTTGTTTAATACTTTGGTATATGTTTTAACCTATTAAAGCAAATTACCATCACAATGTTAAAGAACTACTTCAAAATTGCCTGGAGAAACATCATCCGTCATAAGGCACATTCTATCATAAACATTTCTGGCTTAAGCGTGGGTATTGGTGCTTGCTTGCTCATATTTGTTATCCTGCAATTTGAACTTAGCTACAATACTTTCAACAATAACTTCAAGGATATTTATCACCTGGTTACCAAGCAAACTGCCGAGGATGGAGTGAACTATAACCCCGGGGTATCTGTGCCTGCATTAGATGCTTTGCGGTTAGATTTTCCACAAGCAAAATTCGCTGCTTTAAATTCAAGCTACGGTAGTCAGATGACCGTTCCCGGTGCCGACCCAAATAACGCAACTGCTAATAAGAAATTCATCGAGCCAATTGGTGTGTTTTTTATGGAACCACAGTTCTTGGATATTTTCCAGGCAAAATGGCTTAATGGCACTAAGGAGGCGCTTTCGCAGCCAAATATGGCGGTTATCAGCAAAGCTATCGCTACCAAGTACTTTGGCGACTGGAATACCGCAGTAGGTAAAACCATCAAAATGGATAATACCCTAACCCTGCGTGTTGCGGGTGTAATAGAAGATTCGCCAAGTAACAGCGATATCCCCATGAAGATAATGGTGTCGTACATCACCTGGAAACAAACCGGGAATACCTATGGCTATAATACCGTATGGGGAGCTATAAGCAGTAACCACCAGATATTTGTACAATTGCCGGCAAATCTCAGCCAAAAGAGTTTCGAATCGCAGCTTGTAGGCTTCACCAAAAAGAACCTGACCGATAAAACACGTTCGGTACGCGAGCATTTGGTGCAGCCACTTAGCGCTATGCATTTTGATACTAAAGTTGGTAACACACTTGGGGATCACCTAACCAGCAAAGCCACTTTAAATACCTTAACTTTTATTGCCATTTTAATAATCCTGATGGCTTCTATTAACTTTATTAATCTATCAACTGCGCAATCGGTCGGTCGTTCAAAAGAGGTGGGTATCCGTAAGGTGTTAGGTAGCACACGCAAACAGTTAATAGCACAGGTAATAGGCGAAACTACTATGGTGATCATGTTCTCTGTAATCTTAGCTATCGCGATGGCGAAAATTGCCTTGCCTTATCTTAAAAATATTGCAAGTGTGCCGGATGATATCGCTTTGCTCAATACAGGCACAATATTATTTCTTGTTATCACGATGTTTGCCGTGATATTGTTGTCGGGTATTTACCCCGCATTGGTAATATCGGGCTTTAAACCTGTGGCCGCGCTTAAAAATAAAATTACTGCTGCATCAATAGGTGGCATCCCATTACGCAGGGCCTTGGTTGTGGCGCAGTTTGCTATTGCGCAACTACTTATCATAGGTACTATAGTGGCTGTTAACCAAATGAATTTTGTGAACGATGCCGACCTTGGCTTTAATAAAAACGCGGTGCTAATTATACCAGGCTATACTGATAGCCTCAGCCTGAGCAAAATGCAATCATTTAAACAGCAGGTGTTACAAAACCCTGACGTAAAGTCGATGAGTTTTGCTTCTGATGCGCCGTCGTCAGATAATAACTGGGGGTCAAATTTTTACTACAATAACTCCACTAAGGACGTAACCTTTACCACTTTTTTAAAATATGGCGATGCAGATTACTTTAAAACTTTTGGGTTGCAATTTGCCGCAGGGCATGGTTATGACCCGAGCGACACCACCCGCCAGGTGGTAGTTAACGAAACGCTGATACATAAATTAGGTGTTATGAAAGCTGAAGACGCCATTGGTAAAACCATCTGCGTTGGCGGTAGGTGGGCTTGGGCACCAATAACCGGTGTGGTGAAAGATTTTAAAACCAACTCGCTGCGTGACGCGGTCAAGCCTATTGTTTTTGCCCCACGCAAATCGGTACTATCGCAAGCGGCTATTAAGATCCAGACACGTAACCTTACCAAAACAACTAAAGAGATCCAAAAACTTTGGGAAGCTACTTACCCGGAATATGCTTACAATGGCTTTTTCCTTGACGAAAACATAGCGCAATTTTATAAACAGGAAAACCAGCTGGCTTTAGTTTACAAGATCTTCGCCTTCATAGCCATCTTTATCTCGTGCCTTGGTTTGTACGGCTTAGTATCTTTTATGGCTATACAGCGCACCAAAGAGGTTGGCGTACGCAAAGTATTGGGTGCATCGGTGTTCAGTATCGTATTCCTGTTCTCCAAAGAGTTTATGATCCTTATTTCGATAGCATTTGTAATAGCCATGCCTGCGGCCTGGTACATGATGTCGGGCTGGTTGCAAAATTTTGCTTACCGCATACCATTAACGGCTGGGGTATTTATACTGGCCATGGTATCATCTATAGCCATTGCGTGGTTAACAGTAGGATATAAAGCAGTAAGAGCGGCATTGGCTAACCCGGTAAAGAGTTTACGGAGCGAGTGATCGGAGATTTGTTAATTAAAGATTAGCAGATCAAAAACGAATTATAATAATTTAGAATTTTCATTTTTAGAATTTCACCTTCAATATCATGTTAAAAAATCACTTTAAAATTGCTTTGAGAAACCTGTGGAGGCACAGGGTATTCTCTTTTATAAATATCACGGGGTTATCTGTAGGTATAACGGCTTGTTTCTTTATCTCCATGTATGTGATGTTCGAGTTGAGTTATGACAAATTCCATACCAAGGCCGATAGGATCTATCGTGTGGTTACGGATATTAAAACCCCGTCAGAAACCATCCATACGGATGCCACCTCATGGGCATTCGCACCAAATTTAAAGCTCGATTTTCCCGAAATAGAATCTTTCGTTCGCGTTAGTGGAGACAGCTACCTGGTAAAAAAAGGGAATGTAAAGTTTCAGGAAGAAAAAACCCTGCTTGCAGATTCGGCCTTTTTTAAGGTGTTCGATTTTAAACTATTAAAAGGCGACCCTAAAACAGCCTTAAAAGTGCCGGCCAGTGTGATATTCACAGAAACCGCCGCTAAAAAGTATTTTGGTAATACAGATCCAGTTGGCCAAACCGTATTGCTAACCGGTAATAATACACCTGCCATGGTTACCGGCGTAATGAAAGACCTGCCCGAAAACTCGCAGATCAAAGCAGATATGATCGTTTCTATGTCAACGTTAACTCAAAAATTTAACAAGGGGCTTGAAGAACAATGGGGTAACTACGGAGCGAATACTTATTTATTATTAAAACCGGGTGTAAATGCAAATGTACTACAATCAAAATTCCCGGCATTTATAAACAAACGCAACGGCGACGAAAGCCGCAAGCGCCAAATGTTTGCAACGCTGATCTTGGAGCCTATTAAGGATATTTACCTGCACTCTACCCATGGTGGCCCGGCGGTTGGTAGCATGAGCAATGTTTACGTTTTTAGTATTGTAGCAGTATTTATATTGCTGATAGCCTGTATCAACTTCATTAACCTAACTACAGCCCGTTCTGTAGAGCGTGCTAAAGAGGTAGGAATCCGCAAGGTGGTAGGTGCTGCCAAAGGCGAATTAGCCGGCCAGTTTATTGGCGAAAGCGTGGTACTTTGTTTGGTTGCATTTGTTGTTACAGTTGTGCTTTCAGCTGCATTGCTACCGATGTTTAACCAGTTGTCCGGTAAGATAATTAGTCCGGGTATCTTCTCATCGCCATATTATATCCTGATCCTTTTTGGTACATCAATATTGATAGGCTTATTGGCGGGTATTTATCCTGCATTGGTATTATCATCGTTTAAACCGATTATGGTTTTAAAGGGCAGGTTCTCTACAGGTACAAAAGGTAGCCTTTTACGCAAAAGCCTTGTTGTAGCGCAGTTCAGTATCTCAATCGCGCTCATCATCGGCACCATCATCGTGTATAATCAGATGGATTTTATGCGTAACCGCGATCTTGGTTTCTCTAAAGACCAAATGCTGGTGATGGACACCAACGGCGACCAGGGTAAAGATGCTTTTCAGCAATCGGTAAGATCATTGCCGGGCGTTAAAATGGTATCCCAATCATCAAGCGTACCGGGCGGTGGCAATAGTGGTGCTTACTCTGAAGTTGAGAATAAAAAAGGCGACCTGCAGGTTGCCAACCTCGACCTATACTTTGTCGACTTTGATTACCTGAAACAATTCAAAATAAAAATGGTTGCGGGCAGGCCATTCTCCCGCGATTTTATCAGCACCGATACTTCGCAAGCAATGATCCTGAATGAAGAAGCGGTAAAATTGTTTGGTTACAGCTCGCCGCAGGAAGCCATAGGTCACCGGTTTAAACAGTGGGGCCGCGAGGGCAAAATAGTAGGGGTGATGAAAGATTTTCACTTCCGCTCGTTACAGGAAAAAATCAAGCCTTTAAGCATGCGTGTGGAGCTGGGTGGCTTTAATCTCGTATCGGTTAAGGTTGATTCCAAAAATTTGACCGCAACACTTGCCGCTATCCAAGCCAAATGGAAAGAGGCTATCCCGAACAGGCCATTTAGTTATTACTTTTTAGATGAGTTCTTCGACAGGCAATACCGTGCCGAACAACGCTTTGGCAAGTTGTTCTTCAATTTTGCTATACTGGCCATTGCTATATCGTGCCTTGGTTTATTAGGCCTTGCATCATACAGCACTTATCAGCGTACCCGCGAAATAGGTATCCGCAAGGTATTAGGCGCATCAACATCGGGTATTGTAAATATGCTGTCTTCAGATTTTATGATACTGGTGGGTATCTCATTCCTGATAGCATCACCAATTGCATGGTATTTTATGCATAAATGGCTGCAGGATTTTGCTTACCGTATAGAGATCCAATGGTGGGTGTTTGCCGTATCGGGAATATTAGCGATGATTGTTGCACTGGCAACGATCAGCTTCCAGGCTATTAAAGCAGCCATTGCTAATCCTGTAAAGAGCTTAAGAAGTGAATAGAGATTAGTTAATTAGAGATTAAGGCAGATAATTTAGAGTTAAGAAATTAGAATTTATAATAACATGATCAAAAATTATTTAAAAACCGCGTGGCGTAATCTGTTTTTAAACAAAACCACATCGCTTATCAGTATGGCAGGCTTAGCAGTAGGGATCTGCTGCTTCTTATTGCTGACAACTTACCTGATAAATGAGTTACGTTATGATGGTTTCCATACCAATGCCGACAGGATAAGCCGCTTAACCTTCAGCTACAAATCAGCCGATGATGCCGATGTTAAAACTGCCGCGTTAACACCGACGGCACCTGTTCCGGTTTTTAAACAGGAGTTTTTTGATGTGGAGGATGGTGTTCGCGTAGTTAATTATTCCAACATGCGGGCTGCCGTAGTGCAGTTTGGCGATAAGATTTTTAAAGAGAAAAAGATGCTGGTTGCCGATGCTTCCTTCTTTAAGATTTTTACGTTTAATTTCATCTCGGGCGATACAAAATCGGCTTTAGATAACCCTTCATCGATTGTAATTACGGCATCTACCGCCAAAAAATACTTTGGCAACGATAATGCCATTGGTAAAATACTTAAGGTTGACCAAAAAAATAATATGATGGTTACCGGCGTGGTAGAGGATGTGCCGGAGTACTCACAGATCAAATTCGACCTGTTAGGTAACTACGCCATGATGCCGCGCTCGCTAACCCGTGCGTGGAATTCATCAAACGATTACTCATACTTCCTATTAAAACCCAATGCTGATAGGGAAGCTGTTGCTAAACAGATGACCAATTATATTACTAAGGACAGGCCACTCTCTAACGATAAAATGTGGTTCAATTTAGAGCCGCTTACCAAAGTGCATTTATATTCATCCGCTACCTATGGTTTAGAGCCCGGCGGTAATATAAAATACATGTACATCTTGGGTTTAGTGGCTGTGATATTACTGGTATTAGCTTGTGTGAACTTCCTTAACCTGGTAACCGCCCGCTCTGCCGAACGCGCCAAAGAAATTGGTGTACGCAAGGTAATGGGGGCAATGCGTGGGCAGTTGTTCAGTCAGTTTATTATAGAGGCAGGTATAATTACTTTGATCTCTTTAATAGTTGGTTTTGCGCTGTTAGATTTAACATTGCCTGCATTCAGTACATTTACGGGCCAGCAATTAGGCTTGCACACCTGGAATTTATCTTGGCTGGTTATAGCATTGGTAACTTTATTTGTTTTGGTTACGCTTTTGGCTGGTACTTATCCATCGTTATATCTGTCGGCCTTTAAACCTATTATTACGCTTAAGGGCGGTTCGTCAATGCAGTCGGGTGGCAACATGCTGCGTAAATCGTTGGTGGTGTTCCAGTTTGTGGTATCAGTGTTTTTTATCATCAGTACTTTAATTGCGGGCAACCAGCTACGCTTTATGCAAAGTTTAGATACCGGCATCAACCGCGACCAGGTATTAGTTTTAGATATGGGTGGCATGCCATACAGCAAAATAGAAACCTTTAAAACGGAGATTGGCGTACAAACGGGCGTATTGGGTTCAACCGCGAGTTACGATTCGCCGGTGAATGTTAGGGGAGGATACTCTATCAATATTGCCGAAGGTAAAAATGCCGACTTTAATCTGTCGGTAACCGCTATTCCTGTAGAAAAAAGCTTTACTAAAACACTTGGTATAAAATTGGTTGCAGGTAGCGATCTGGACGTTGGCGATGAACAACAAGTAATGGATACCGCCGAAAGTAAAAGACGTTTCAGTTTTATCCTGAATGAGAAAGCAGTAGCTGCCTTGGGCTGGCAACCTGAGCAAGCCATTGGTAAAAAAATAGGGCTAAATGGCCGCATGGGCACTATTAAAGGAGTAGCTAAAGATTTTAACTTCGCATCGCTGCATGAAGAGATAACACCTATAGTGATGTTCCCGGAGTATGATTGGTTTGGTAAATTATTGGTTAAAACATCAGGCAAAAACACTGCTAAAACCATTGCCAATATTCAGGCAAGCTGGCACAAGTTCTATCCAAACGCACCCTTTGAGTACCATTTTCTTGACCAGGAGTTTGAAGCCTTGTACAAAACAGATCAGCGGACGGGTTCTATCCTTACGGCGTTTACCATTATTGCCATATTTATATCGTGCCTTGGTCTATTTGGCTTAGCGGTATTCTCAACCCGCCAGCGTATTAAAGAAATAGGCATCCGTAAAGTATTAGGGGCAGGGGTGGCATCAATTGTAGGCTTGGTTTCTTTTGATTTCATTAAACTGGTGCTTATCGCCATCCTTATCTCATCGCCATTGGCCTGGTACGCTATGCATGCCTGGCTACAGGATTTCGCCTTCCGTGCGGAGATACATTGGTGGGTATTTGCCATTGCAGGCGGTACAGCGGCGCTTATAGCGTTTTTAACAGTCAGCTATCAATCGGTAAAAGCGGCACTATCAAACCCTGTTAATAGTTTGAGGTCGGAGTAAGAGATTAGAGACTTGTGATTAGAGATTAGTTAAGAGGCCAAAGTTGAAACTTCTGACCTCTTATCATTATACGCCATTTTTTCCTAATCTCTGATCTCTAATCACTAATCACTAATCTCTGCGCCCAACAACTGTATCATAACCGAACGCAAGATGTACATAAGCGTACAGTTTTAGCTTTTAACAATCAACATAATTAACTGATATTAAGACACTTATAAGTTTGGTATATTATTGATACCTGAATACCAAAATCAGTTTAAGAAATTGCAAATAATTAAACAGTAATTCATTTAACACAATAATTAAACATGTTATCACTTCAGCATATTTCAAAATATTACCAGGTAGGCGGAAACAAGAATTTCGTTATAAACGATATCAGTCTTGAGGTTGAGCAGGGCGAATTTGTATCCATCATGGGGCCCTCGGGTTCGGGCAAATCAACCCTGCTGAACATCATAGGCATGCTTGATGAACCGAGCGATGGTTTCCATTACTTTGTTGACCAGGCCGTGCATCAGCTTAAAGAGAAACAACGTGCTGCCCTGTATAAACAATACATCGGCTTTGTTTTCCAGGCGTATCATTTAATAGATGAGCTTACCGTTTATGAAAACATCGAAACCCCATTAATTTACCAGGATGTAAAAGGATCGGAACGTAAGGCCATGGTTGCCGATATGTTGGATCGTTTTAACATTGTAGGCAAAAAAGATCTTTTCCCGGCGCAATTGTCGGGTGGTCAACAGCAGTTGGTAGGTATAGCCCGCGCGCTTATTGCTAAGCCCAAAGTATTGTTGGCCGATGAGCCCACCGGTAACCTTAACTCTAAACAAGGAGAGGAGATCATGGAATTGTTTCGTAAGCTGAACAAAGAGGACGGGGTTACCATCATCCAGGTAACACACTCCGAAAAAAACGCGGAATACGGATCGCGTATTATTAACCTATTGGACGGAAGGGTAGAATCTTCCAGGAAATTCTGAACTATAAATCAAAATGCGATACTTTAAATTTTTACTTTTTAGCTTAATAACCCTTACGCCTGCACTGGCACACAGCCAGGCTGTAGATAGCGTACTTACCCTAAGGCAATGTATCGACATCGCCTTAAAACATAACCTTGATGTACGTAAAAGCGAACTAATATTACAATCTGCCAGAGTTGATAAGAACCAGGCTAAAGAAAACCTCTTGCCAACTTTAAACGCACAGGTAGACCATGGTATAAATAATGGACGTAGTGTTAACCTTGTAGATTACAGTTATGTAAACGCATCAACAAAGTTTGCCAGCTACAATGCCAATGCAGATTTGACGCTATTTAACGGCCTGCAAAACCTTAATCGCATTAAGCAAACCTCACTTGCATATAAAGCCGGTGAAATGGACCTGCAACAGGCTAAAGACTTGGTTACTATCAATACCATTACCGCTTATTTACAGGTATTAAACAACACTGAGGCCTTATCACAAGTGCAAAACCAGATAGCGGTTTCTAAGAAACAATTGGATAGGTTGCAGATACTTGAAAACCAGGGAGCCAACAAACAACCAAACGACTTTACCGACCTTAAAGGTACCTACGCGGATAACCAAGTAAGCTACGTTAACCAAAAGGCTACGCTGCAAACATCTAAACTTAATTTGTTGCAGATCTTAAACATCCCATACAGGCCGGATATTGTATTCGAAAAAATCTCAAATGCAGATATATTTCAGCAAACCGGCACTTCAGAAGATGTTTATCAAACTGCACTAAATCAACTGGCTTATGTAAAGGCAGCCATATTGCGCAGGCAAAGTGCCGAGAAGGGGGTGTCTGCAGCGAGGGGTGCTTTATCACCAACTGTATCGTTATTTGCCGGCCTAAATACCAATTATTCAAGCGCTACTACTTTGAATGATGGCAGCAATGCTACAATACCTTATGGCAATCAGTTAAAAACCAACTTTAATAATAACTTTGGTGTAAGTGTAAGGATCCCGATCTTGAACTATTTTCAAAACCGTAACAAGGTAACGCTGGCGAAAATTGACCTGCAATCGTATAAATATGTAGAGGAGAACACAAAAATACAGTTGCGACAGAACGTTGAGCAAGCCTATCTGAATATGAGTAATGCTCTTGAGCGTTACAAAGCTTTACAAGATCAGGTTGCAGCGTACAAAGAATCTTTCAGGATAGCCGAGATCCGTTTTAACGCGGGTGTGCTTAATTCTGTAGAATTTGTACTATCCAAAAATTACCTGGACAGGGCAAACCTAAATCTGATAAACGCACGTTACGATTGTTTTATCTACAACAAAATACTAGACTATTATCAGGGGCGTTTAGCACTATAATTTGACACTACTTCTTTCAAACAAGAATATCCGGCCCTCGTAATTGTTGTGTGCCGGATATTTGCTTTTAAAACAATTACTATTTTAGCACGTTAAAACATTAAATCATAAACCATGAAAAAATTAGTACTTACATTAGGCTTATTTGTAGCCGTAGTAACCGCAACGCAGGCACAGGTATTACCCAGTGTACAATTTGGTGTTAAAGGCGGTGTAAACTTATCAAGTTTATCAAATTCCGGTAGCGTTTTCAGCAGTAGTAACCGAGCCGGTTACCTTGGTGGTATTTGGGCGCGTTTTGGCGCATTGGGTTTTAATTTTCAGCCGGAACTTTATGTAACAAGCAAAAATGTCGATATCAATTCCAGTAATGGTTATTCAAGTTCTGCCAAATTTACAAGTATAGATGTACCGTTATTATTCGGTGGTAAGATTGGTGCATTTGGTTTGGGTGGCAGGTTCTATGCGGGCCCTCTTATGTCTTTTGCGATAAACAGGGATGGTAACTCTTTTGGTTCAGCAGCAGGTAATGCGGTAAATCTTCGCTATAAAGACGCAAACTTTGCCGCTACTATAGGTGCTGGTGTAGATATTAGAAGAATATCTATTGATCTGCGTTACGAGGCTGGTTTAACCAAGCAAGAATACTTTGATGGATCAAACAGTGTAAAAACACGTGTAAGCTTATTTAACCTAAGCTTAGGTTACGCGTTCTTGTAATCGAGAATTAAATATAAACAGAAAAGGTCCCGATATGTCGGGGCCTTTTCTGTTTTATACTGTAATAACCGCGGTTATAATAAGTAGGTACTGCTCCAGCATATTGTCGCGTCCATCGGCAGAAAGCGTAGCTTGGTTAGTAAGATAATCGTCGTAAGTTGCAAACTTGTCTACGTTTTCGGTGCCAAAAAATGTGAACCAGCCTTCTTCATCGGTATTACGCGCTTTTAACTTTGTAGAATCCTTCTCCATATCGGCGTTTATTTCTTTCGCCAATGTATCGGGCACAAAAGCCTTTATCTTTTCAGATAGTAACTTCTTTTGTTCGGCGTTTAGGTTTTTATTGGCATAGATGCCTTTATCAATAGCTGTTTTAGCTTTATCACTGGTTTTTTGCTCCGTTTTTTTTATTGTCGCTTATTTTGTCCTTTTCATGCTTATTGCCCTGAAAAAATATCACAAAAAATACCAGGCTAATAAAAATGTACATTTTAACCGGATGAAGATATTGTGCATGGCGGCCGGCCAGATATTCTTTTGTAAGGTGCGCGGGTTTTAAAAACAGCGGCCTCATCGTATGAAAAAACTAGTAATCGAAGTGGAAATAATCGCTTACAGCATGGTTTAGCATATGGCCAAAGCTTTCTTTTATTTCCAAGTTTTCCTGCCCGCAGTTGTGGCAAAATTTATCTTCTAAAATGGTTCCGAAATTGAGGCAGTCGTTCTCTTTACGGTAATGTTTTTTCATATGGGTTGATAGGGATTAGGCGTGTTCAATAGCATGTTTTAAAGCCGCATTGTGCTTGTATCTAAAAACAAAAGGGAAGATCACCGCAACAACCAATGCATATGCAGAAAAGGTTAGCCAGATGCCGTGCCAGTCTTTAGTTTGATCGGCATGGGTAAAAAACTTATCTATAAGGTAGCCGCTGGCAAAGCTGCCAAACAAAGCACCGAAACCGTTTACCATCATCATAAACAAACCCTGCGCGCTGCCTCGGATCTCCGGTGTGGTTTGAGTTTCCACAAATAACGAACCCGAGATGTTAAAGAAATCGAACGCCATACCGTAAACGATACATGACAATACGATCATCCAAAGCCCGTTGGCCGGATCGCCAAAGGCAAAAAGGCCAAAACGTAATACCCATGCCAGCATACTGAAAAGCATTACATACTTAATGCCGAACTTACGCAGAAAGAATGGTATGGCCAGTATAAACAGCGTTTCGGAGATTTGTGAGATGGACATGATAATTGCCGGATATTTTACCGGAACCAAGTCTTTATAAACCGGAATCTTTGCAAAATCGTGTATGTAAGTATCACCGTATGCATTGGTAAGCTGTAATGCCGCCCCTAATAATAAAGAGAATGCAAAGAATATAGCAAATCTTGGCATTTTAAATAGAGCGAATGCATTTAAACCCAACAGATTGGCGAATGATTTATTGCCCGTACGCACTGCGAACGGCCTGCATTTAGGTAGGGTAAACGCATATATGCCCAAGCATAACGACACAGCAGAAGCGATGTAAAACTGGTTGGATGAAGTTTCGTTATGGGTCAAGCTGACCGTCCATAAGGCTACAATGAAGCCTATTGTACCCCAAATACGAATTGGCGGGTACTCCTTAACAATATCTATATTGTTGTTTTTTAATGCGGAGTACGCTACCGTAATGGATAAGGATAGGGTAGGCATGTAGAACATCATGTTTAACAGTATCACCCAAAAGAATGTATTTGGGTCTTGTACCAAAGGCAGACAAAATAAAGTTGCCGCTCCGAGGATGTGCATGATGCCGTAAAGTTTTTCGGCATTTATATATCTGTCTGATATGATACCGGTAATTGCGGGCATAAAAATGGAAGCGATACCCATTGTAGAGAAAATGGCGCCAAACTGCGCTCCCGACCATTGTTTGTTTTGAAACCAGTATGCCCCTATGGTGATAAGCCACGCCCCCCAGATAAAAAATTGCATAAAATTCATCAGTATTAAGCGAAACTTAATATTCATACAGCACTGGTTTAAATAATTAATAGTTAAAAAAATAAAGGCTGAAAATAGTGAAATAAAGCGATACGGGAAAGGCTTAAAAGCGACAGTAAACCGCCATTAAATCACAAAAAAACGCCCGTGAAAGTAAAAGCTACCTTACAGATGACTTCCTCTTTTAGCTTTATGATGATTTTCTCTTCGTCAATTCGTCCCTGATTTTGGCGGCCTTTTCATAAGCCTCTTCGGACAGAGCCTGTTGCAGCATATTCTTAAGTTCGTCCTCGCTCAACGTCGTATATGCCCCGGTGGCAGATGTACGCGTTTTCTCTTCAGGCGTTTCGCTAATGTTTTCCAGGTATACAAAGTCGTTACCTTCTATCACTATACCAGCTGTAGACAGGATAAACTCGTAGGTATAAATAGGGCACTCAAATCTTACCGATACCGCTATGGCATCAGAAGTACGGGCATCTATCTCCACCGTTTTTTTACCGTCGAAGCAGATCAGTTTGGAATAGAAGATCCCATCAACCAGGTTATAAATAATAACCTCCTGCACGGTAATATTAAAAGCCTGGCCTAAGCTCTTGAATAGGTCATGAGTTAGGGGGCGGCTTGGTGTCATCTTCTCTATCTCGATAGCTATGGCCTGCGCCTCGAAGCTGCCTATAATGATAGGTAACCTGCGGCGGCCGCTAATTTCACCTAACACCAATGCGTATGCGCCCGACTGGGTTTGGCTGTATGAAAGGCCTACAATATCCAGCTTAATTTTCTTTATGTCGTTACCCATCACAGCGATATCTTATCTTATTTTTTAGGCTGATGCTTTATACTCTTTAACAGCAGCAATTAATTTTGGCAATACTTCAAACGCGTCGCCAACTATGCCATAATCAGCTACCTTAAAAAACGGCGCTTCGGCATCTTTGTTTATTACTACAATAACTTTTGAAGAACTAACCCCGGCAAGGTGCTGAATAGCGCCCGAAATGCCTATCGCAATATACAAATTTGGACTAACAGCTATGCCGGTTTGCCCAACGTGTTCGCTATGTGGCCTCCAACCCGAGTCTGATACCGGTTTTGAACAGGCAGTTGCCGCGCCCAACAGATTAGCAAGTTCTTCTATCATTCCCCAGTTTTCGGGGCCTTTCATACCACGGCCGGCAGATACAACGATCTCTGCATCAGGTAATGATACCTTGTCGGTAGAGCGTACAATATCTTTGATCATCTCTTTAAAATCAGATGCCTTGGCTTCCACGATAAAGTCTTCAACCGGGGCAGCAGATCCGCCTTCAACCACTTTATAAGAATTTGGTGTTAGGGCGATAACTTTATTGGCAGAAGTTAGCTCAACCACAGCAAAAGCTTTACCCGAAAAGGCGTTTTTTTTAACCGTGAATTTGCCACCATCCTGTACAGGTAAGGCAACAGCGCCATCGGCAACACCGGCTTGCAGCTTAACACCCAAACGGGGGGCAAGGCCACGACCGCTGAACGAGTTTGACAGCACTACAATATCTGCACCGTTGGCTTTAGCAGCTTCGGCTATAACCGATGCGTAGGCCTGGTTTACAAAGTTCTTTAGTTTATCGTTGCTTACGTTTAAAACCTTTTCGGCACCGTAATTACCTAAGGCAGCTAATCCATCATTAGCAACATCGCCGATTGATATGGCAACAAGGTTGGTGTTATTTTGTGCGGCTATTGCCTTAGCGTATGATACAGCTTCAAAAGTTGATTTTTTGAATTTGCCCGCCGCGTTTTCCGCATATATTAAAACTGACATAGTAGAATATTAATGTTAAAACTTTAATTATATAACCCTTGCTTCGCTATGTAACAGATCTACCAGTTTGGCGGTATCATCTGCCGAAATCAAATTAACCTGGCCGCGTGGGGCAGGGGTTTCATAACTGATGATCTCTGATAATGTATCTACAGCTACAGGCTCAACCACGGTTAATGGTTTGGTACGGGCGCTCATGATACCACGCATATTGGGTATTTTAGGCTCCGCAACACCCTCGGCACAACCGGCTACGAAGGGGAAAGGGATAGTAATTACTTCTTTACCGCCCTCTATCTCGCGTTCAACTGTTGCTTCGCTATCGGTGGCATCCAGTTTTTTGATGATGGATACTGATGGCAGATCTAATAGTTCGCCCAGCATGCCGGCCACTTTAGACCCGTTGTAATCTATAGACTCACGACCGGTCAAGATCAGGTCGAACGGGTTTGCTTTAACATATTCGGCTATCTGGTAAGCCACAAACCAGGCGTCATGTGCTTTGGCATTAACACGTACCGCATCGGTAGCACCAATAGCCAGTGCCTTGCGGATGGTAGCCTCGGTGTTAACTTCGCCAACGTTGATAACGGTTACGCTGCCTTTGCCGCCATCGGTTAGTTCGATAGCACGGGCGAGGGCGATCTCGTCGTACGGGTTTAAAATGAACTGAACCCCATTTGTATTAAATTGGGTGTTATTATCAGTAAAAGTTATTTTTGTAGTGGTATCCGGAACATTGCTGATACATACCAGTATTTTGCTCATTATAATTGGTTTATATTTTTACAGGTATTTGTAATTAGGATACTGCAAATTTAAGTTAAAAAAGAGAGAGTTTAAAATGGATACAAGCAGATTAGATAAGCTATTAGCGTTTATACAGAACGAACCCGAAGATGAATTTTTAAAATACGCGCTGGCTACTGAATACCTGCGACTTAACGATACTAAAAAGGCCCTGAGCTATTACGAAGACCTGGTTAATAACCACCCCGGCTATACCGGTACTTACTACCACTTGGGCAAATTATATGAAGCCCTAAACCGCAAAGACGACGCAATTACAATATACGAAAAAGGCATGGAAATAACAAAAGCCAAACGCGATATGCATGCCTTTAGCGAGCTACAATCCGTTTATCGCTCTGCAAAGGGATTTGAGGAAGACGATGATGACGACTATTAGGAGAGGGGCAAGAAATTAAGAATCAAGAGCCAAGAAAAAAGAACACTAAAAGTAAAGCCCGTTTAATAGTTAAACGGGCTTTTTTGTCTTGATTCTTATATCTTAATTTCTTGATTCTTTAAAACGGCGGCTCATCATCAATATCGTCCATACGTGATGGGCGGATGATAAAGTTACTTGGTTTGCTGTCAAAATCTTGCGATGGGCTAAGGCCTGCAAAGGCATTAGTTGCGCCCGGCGCACCAAAGCTATCCATACCTTGGTCAAGGTCTGTAAATTTCACATACTTACCAACAAATTTCAACCTCACTTTACCGGTCTCGCCGTTACGGTGCTTGGCAATAATAATCTCACCAACGCCTTGGGTAGGGTTGTTGTCCTCATCCACATCCAGTCCGTAATACTCAGGTCGGTAAAGGAACAGTACCATATCCGCATCCTGCTCAATAGAACCAGATTCACGTAAATCGGACAGCATTGGCCTTTTAGAACCACCCGGCCTATTCTCCACCGCACGGCTTAACTGCGACAGCGCAATAACCGGTACGTTCAATTCTTTAGCCACCGTTTTAAGCGCGCGAGAGATACTACCAATTTCCTGCTCGCGGTTACCGCCGCCACCTTTACCTTCGGCCTTACCCTGCATTAGCTGCAAGTAGTCAATGATGATCAGCTGGATATCATGCTGTGATTTTAAACGACGGCATTTAGCGCGGAACTCAAATATGTTTAGGGATGGGGTATCGTCGATAATTAACGGTGCAGCCTCTAAGCGGCCAATTTTGGAGTGGATTTGTTGCCATTCCCATTCTTCCAATGTGCCTTTACGGATCTTTTCCTGCTCAATTTCGGTTTCACCGGAGATCAAACGATTAACCAACTGTACTGACGACATCTCCAGCGAGAACACGACAACCGGTTTATCAAAATCAACAGCGGCATTACGTGCGCAACTTAGTACAAAGGCTGTTTTACCCATCGCGGGGCGGGCAGCTATAATTACCAGGTCGGATTTTTGCCAGCCCGAGGTCATACGGTCAAGATCTGTAAAGCCGGATGGTACACCCGTTAAACCGTCTTTTTTATCTTTTAACGCCTCAATATCTTTTAATGCTTCGTGCACCAGGTCGTCCATTTTACGCGAATCTCGTCGTAGGTTATTCTGGGCAATCTCGAAGAGGTTTTTCTCGGCTTTATCAAGCATATCCAGCACGTCGCTGGTATCTTCATAAGCCGAATTTATCACATCTGTTGAAATGCGGATCAGCTCGCGCTGAATATATTTTTGAATGATGATCCGCGAGTGATACTCAATATTGGCAGCAGATGCTACACGGTTAGTCAACTCGGTAATATAATATGCGCCGCCTATCATTTCCAGTTCGCCTTGCTGGCGTAATTGCGCGGTAACGGTAAGGATGTCTACAGGCGATGTTTTCTCGAACAGTACGCTTATAGCGTTAAATATTTTCTGGTGCTTAATCTCGTAAAAAACTTCGGGCTTCAACACATCTATAACCGATGAAAGGGCGTCTTTTTCAAGCATCAGGGCGCCAAGCACGGCCTCTTCAAGGTCTAAAGCTTGCGGCTGTAGCTTGCCATTACCAGCAAAAGATTGCGGATTTGTGATCCTGCTTCTGCGGTCAGTATTCTGTTTATAATTAGGGGTATCGTTCTCAAAATTCATGACATACAAAAATATATAAAAAATGTTCTTGCCTGTTTTTAATTAGTTAACAAATGAGTTTTCCACATAATGAAAACATTATCAGCGCTATAAATTTCGATGGTAGTAATTAACATCAAATGTGTATAACGTGTTAATATCGTTGTAAGTATCTCATTTATATGGGTGTTGATAAATGTAAGCCTATGTTAGGCATTGTTAACACTGATGCTAATCCTTCTACTTAGATAACCATAAAATGAGTTAATATCCCTATTTTTGCCAAAAATAATTTTATTAAAATGGCATATAATTCTAAACCTCCACCACGCGAAGGCAATCAGATGGTTTTTGGTATAAGAGCAGTGATTGAAGCGATATTGGCAGGTAAAGAAATTGAGGCTTTATATACACAACGTGGTTTAAGCGGGAGCCTATTAACCGAGTTGCGCGATGTAACTACCGAATATAATATTACAGCCCAGCAGGTACCGGTAGAAAAACTGAACCGCATCACCATGAAAAACCACCAGGGTGTTATCGCGTTTATCTCACCAATCATCTACCAGAAAATAGAAAACATTATTCCCGAAGTATTTGAAAGGGGCGAGGTGCCTTTAATATTGGTTTTGGATAGTATTACCGATGTACGCAACATGGGCGCCATAGCCCGTACCGCTGAGTGTGCTGGCGTACATGCTATTGTTATCCCGGGCAAAGGCTCGGCGCAGATCAACCCCGATGCGATAAAAACATCGGCAGGTGCATTGTACAAGATTCCGGTTTGTCGTCACGATAACTTCATGCAAACCGTTAAATTTTTACAGGAGTCGGGCTTACAGTTAGTTTGCTGTACCGAGAAAACCAACGACTATATTTATGCGCCGGACTATACCGCACCAACGGCAATCATCATGGGGTCTGAAGAAGACGGGATCCGCAACGATATCATCCGCATCAGCGACCACCTGGCTAAGATCCCAATGTTTGGCGAGATAGAATCGCTGAACGTATCGGTCTCAACAGGGGTGATATTATATGAGGCCATAAGGCAGCGCGAAGCGGTAAAATAAAAGCAAAAAATCAAGAATCAGGATACAAGACTGAAATTACGCATCACGAAAAAGCCCGACTATTATGCAGCCGGGCTTCTTTATTGTCTGGATTCTTGAATCTTATTGTCTTAACTCTCTACTCTAAATGTATTTCGTTCCAAACTTGCTCTTAACATCGGCAACTACTTGCTTGATGTTTTGCTCCTGGTCGCGTGGGCAGATCAGGAGGGAGTTGTTAGATTCCACCACGATGTAATCGTGCAGGCCTTGTAATATCACCAGCTTATCGCCTGGTACATTTACCATACAGTTGCTGCTATCGTACATAATTACTTTTTCTGACGGGATAACCGCATTGCCTACATAATCCTTATCGGCAAGCTGGTAAATAGAAGCCCAGGTACCCAGATCGCTCCAGCCAAATTCTGATGGGAGTACGTAAACGTTTGATGCTTTCTCCATAATGCCATAATCGATAGAGATATTGATACAGCGCTGGTAAACCTTGTGTACAAATGCTTTCTCCTGATCTGTATTGTAAACCGAACGGGCTTCCGCAAAGATCTCGTGCATTTCGGGCAAGTGACTGTCAAATGATGCAACAATAGCCTTAGCCGACCATACAAATATGCCGGCGTTCCACAGGAATTCGCCGCTTTGGATGAAAGTTTTGGCTATCTCAACGGTAGGCTTCTCTGTAAAGGTTTTTACCTTGTGGAAATCGTCGTTAAGCGTTTGATCAGTATATTGGATGTAACCATAACCGGTATCAGGTCTTGACGGCTTGATACCAAGTGTGATCAGGCAGTTATTTTCTGATGAGGTCTTTAAAGATTTTTCGATGGCAGCAACGAAAGCTGCCTCATCCAGTATCAAGTGATCTGATGGCGCTACAACGATGGCGGCATCAGGGTTCATGCTTTCTATCTTAAAACAACCGTAAGCCACACAAGGGGCGGTGTTACGCATCACAGGCTCTGTCAGGATCTGCTGATCGGCCATGCCCGGTAATTGTTCTTTAACCAGGCCTGTATAATTCTCGTTGGTTACAACGTATATATTTTCGGGAGGGCACACTTTAAGAAAGCGGTCGTAGGTGTTTTGGATAAGTGTTTTGCCGGTTCCCAAAATATCTATAAATTGTTTTGGGTGCGATGCTCTGCTGATTGGCCAAAAACGACTGCCAATTCCGCCTGCCATAATGATGGCGTAGTAATTTTTATTCATTGTTTGTGTAGTAGATTTTAATTTGGCAAATCCGTGCTAAATATGTGCATTAATTTGTAAATTTAATATTAGGTAAAACTAAAATATTTCTATTGGGATTTTATCGTTTTTAAAAGAGATAAATAAGTAAATTGTTTTTAATCAAATAATCATTTTAATATAAAATTTTTAACAAAACCAACCGTTTATTTATAAATTTTTGTTATTTTGAACCATAATTTCCAAAAGTACAAGTAAATAATGATAGAGACTAAGAAGTCGCTTTTTGATAACCTGCAAAACTTTTTCGGGTTTGATAATTTCAAAGGGGAGCAAGAAGCGATCATCACTAATATTTTAGCGGGTAACGATACCTTTGTGATAATGCCTACCGGTGGTGGCAAATCCATGTGTTATCAACTACCGGCACTCATGAGCGAGGGCACGGCGATAGTGATCTCCCCGCTTATCGCGCTAATGAAAAACCAGGTAGATCAGCTAAGGGCCTTCGGAGGCTCGGACAGCATTGCGCATTTCCTAAATTCATCACTTACCAAGGCAGATATTTTAAGGGTTAAAGACGACGTTTTGAGCGGCAAAACCAAACTGCTTTACGTTGCGCCCGAATCATTGACCAAACAAGAGAACATTGATTTTTTAAGGCTTAACCAGATATCATTCGTGGCTGTTGATGAGGCGCATTGTATCTCGGAGTGGGGGCATGATTTCCGCCCGGAATACCGCAAGATCCGCCAGGTTATCAGCAATATTGGCGATGATATCCCAATCATAGCCCTTACCGCAACCGCAACACCAAAAGTACAGCAGGATATTCAAAAAAACCTGCAAATGAATAACGCCACCGTTTACAAATCATCGTTTAACCGCAATAACCTGTTTTATGAGGTTAGGGCTAAACGTAATGCTATAAAAGAAATTGTAAAGTTTGTTAAGCAGAACCAGGGTAAATCGGGCATTATCTATTGCCTTAGCCGTAAAAAGGTGGAGGAAGTTGCCGAAGCATTAAACCTTAACGGTGTAAAAGCTTTACCATACCACGCGGGTTTAGATCCTAAAGTACGTGCCGATACGCAAGACAAATTCCTGATGGAAGACGTGGACGTTATTGTGGCTACCATTGCCTTCGGTATGGGTATCGACAAACCGGACGTTAGGTATGTAGTGCACCACGATATGCCTAAAAGCATGGAAGGCTATTACCAGGAAACAGGCCGTGCCGGCCGTGATGGTGGCGAGGGTGTTTGTGTGGCATTCTATTCAGGAAAAGACATTGATAAACTGCAAAAGTTTATGAAGGATAAGCCTGTTGCCGAACGCGAGATTGGCACACAGATCCTGAAAGAAGTTATTGATTATGCCGAATCATCTGTTTGCCGCCGTAAGCAGCTATTGCATTACTTTGGTGAGAACTTTAACGAAGCTGGTTGCAACAACATGTGCGACAACTGCTGTGGCCCGAAAGTTCATTTTGATGGCGAAGAGCACCTGCACAGGGCATTAAGCCTCATTAAACTGATCGGCGAGAAATTCGACGATTGCCATATCATTAATATTTTGATGGGCAAAGATGACGCGCAGGTTAAAAATTACGAACACGATAAACTGGATTATTTTGGATCGGGCATTGAGCAGGGCGAGAACCTTTGGAATTCGCTGATGCGCCAGGCTTTACTGAATAACTTCCTGTCGAAAGATATTGACCAATACGGACTGCTGCATCTTACTAAAACCGGTAACGCGTTCATCGAGAACCCGTACAGCATCCGCTTCCTGTTAAACCAGGAAATGGGCCCGATGGATGAAGATGACGTTGAAGACGGACCTAAACAGGGTGGTAGTGCGTTAGATACTGCATTGTTGCAGATGCTTAAGGACCTACGTAAAAAACTGGCTAAACAAAAAGGATTGCCGCCTTTCGTTATTTTCCAGGATCCATCGTTAGAGGAAATGTGTACGCATTATCCTATCAATACCGAAGAGCTGAAACAGATCTCGGGCGTTGGAGCGGGCAAGGCATTGAAATTTGGTGCCCCGTTTGTAGACTTGATCAAGAAATACGTTGAGGATAATGATATTGACCGCCCTATTGATATGGTGATTAAAAGCGCTGCCAATAAATCGGCACTTAAAGTCTTTATTATCCAGAATATTGACCGCCATTTAAATTTGGATGATATAGCCGCTTCAAAAGGCTTGACTTACGAGGAGATATTGAAAGAGGTTGAAACCATTGTAAACTCGGGCACCAAGCTTAACTTAAACTATTACATCGATGAGATGATAGATGAAGATAAGCAGGAAGAAGTTTACGACTACTTTAAAACCGCCGAAATAGATTCTATCGATGATGCCCTGGTAGAACTTGGCTCTGACGACTACACCCGCGAAGAAGTGCAGCTTATGCGCATCAAATTCATGTCTGAAGTAGGGAATTAAGCCTTTGAGAATTAAAGCGAAGAAGTAAAGGCCTGAACAGTTAATCTGTTCAGGCCTTTTATAGTTTTGTAAATATCCTTAACTTTATACTTTAAACCACTTATCAGGATAAAAATAAAGCACGTAATCGCAGTCAAGTAAGCGGTTTAACAAATCAAGTAGAAAATACTCCTGATATAAAGAAAATGCTTGAAGAATATCAAAAGGATAGTTTATAAAACTTTCTGATTTTTTTGTAATACTTACTTGGCAATAATCATAAATTCTGTTCTACGGTTAAGCGCTCTGTTATCTTCGGTGGTATTTGGTGCAATAGGCTGTGCCTCGCCGTAGCCTTTGTAAACAAGGCGTGTTGCCACAATACCATTTGCTGATAGGTATTGGTATACGGCATTAGCGCGTTTCTCTGATAATGCTACATTTGCTTGTTCATTACCTACATTATCGGTGTAACCTGCGATCTCTATCTTAACGGTTGGATTAAGCTGTAAAAATTCTACCAGCTTTTGCAACTCGGCTTTTGATTCTGCTTTCAGCTCAAACTTATTGGAATCGAAGAAGATGTTCTTCAGGATCACTTTGTTGCCAACTTCGATAGGAGATAAGAGCACCGAAATATTAAATGCCTTTTTATCTTTTAAACCAATCAACGAGAAATTATCAGAGTAAAACAGGTAACCTTCTCTGGAAATATTCAACCCGTAATTTTTGCCGGCACCCAGTGTTGCTAAAAACTCTCCGCCGTCTGCCGAGCTATAATCCTGGAATACCGGATTGTTTTTCTGAAGGTCGATGATCTCAACGGCCGCCTCTAACGGCGCTTTGGTATTTTTATCGGCCACCGTGCCCTTAACGTATGTTACGATGTTAGGTCGAAGACTAAGCGGCAACTCGAAGGTATAAATATCATATCCACCAAACCCTTTTAGGTTGTTCGATGAAAAGAACGCGTATGAGCCATTGGCGGTTAGCGTTAATCCGTTTTCATCGCCGCTGGTGTTGATGGGATAACCTAAGTTTTCAGGCTTTTGCCATTTACCATCCTTACCTAACCGACTTATAAAAAGGTCTTTTCCACCCATTCCCGGCCAGCCGTTGCTGCAGAAGTAAAATGTGCTGTCATCAGGGTGTATGAATGGCGATTGCTCATCATAAGCGGTATTGATCTCGGGCCCCATATTCTCGGGCACGCCCCATCCTTTATCGCTTAAGGTCGATTTCCAGATGTCGTAACCACCATAGCCACCTTTACGGTTGCTCACAAAGTACAGTGTACGCCCATTGGCACTGATAGATGGCTGCGCCTCCCATCCCGAGGTATTTACCGGGTTGCCTAAGCTGAATGGTTTAGCCCAGTCATCGCCTTTTTTCTGGGCGATGTATATATCGCACCTGCCTAAACCATCGGGGCGGTTACAGCCTGTAAAGAACAGGTATTTACCATCCTGCGAAATAGATTGCGCGCCCTCGTTAAACATGGGCGTATTTATGATATTGCTCAGGTATTCGGCATTTTGCCAGTTGTTGTTAAGCTTAATACTTTTATAAAAATCTTCGTTGTTATCTATTTTACGGGTAAAGATCAAAGTACCCTCATCTGCGGTAGCCACGGGGAGGTATTCGTCGTTAGCGGTATTGATCTCGGCACCCATGTTTATCGGCACAAAAGCAACGGGATGGGTTAAAGCCTGGATACTGAATCTGCAATCAGCAATTAGTTTTTGGGCATAAGCCTGGTTTTGCGCAGTAATGTTTGGGTAGGTAAGGTACTTTTCCAAATGGCGCTGGGCCGGCTCGTACATGGCGCTGGTGATCTCAATTTCGCCAACTTTTAAATATACCGAACGGTTATACTCCGGGTCTAATTCAATAACTTTTAAGAATTGGTTAATGGCAGGTTTGTAAATGCGGCGCATACGTAGTACCTCACCTAATTGCGCATGGGCCTCAATAAATTTAGGATCGGCTTTAATAGCTTGCTTAAGCTGGGTAATGGCCTCGTCATACAAGTGTTCATCAATACTTTGGTTTGCCTGCGCAAAATATTTAATAGCCTCTTTATCCGTAGTAGAATACTGCCTTTGCTGGGCAAAGGCACCTAAAGATAACATCACCATGAAAATTAACAGAAGGTAGGTTTTGCGCATTGGGTATTGATACGGTAATCAATACACTAAGTTACACTATTAAGGGATATTTAAGTATTTATGGGTTTGTAATGATATTTCCCATTGAGGGTTCGCCATTACATAATCCACAATAAGCGGGGTCATCTCGGTGTGTTTAGACCATTCTGGTTGCATATACAACTTGCAATTTGGGCCAACCAACTTTGCATTATGCTCTGCAAAGGCAAAATCCGATTTATTGAAGATTATCACTTTCAGCTCGTGAGCAGCATCGGCAACAACCTGTGTAGGTGCTTTAAACTTCTTGGGCGACAGGCAAATCCAATCCCAGTTACCTGAAAGGGGGTAAGCACCGGATGTTTCAATAAAGGTTTTGATGCCTTTTTGCTGCAGGTTTTGGGTAAGATAATCCAGGTTATAGATCAACGGCTCGCCACCGGTAACAACAACCGCTTTGGATGGAAATTTGGTAGCGTTTTCTACAATAGTGTCGGATAGTGTAAGCGGATGCAGTTCTGCATCCCAGCTTTCTTTAACATCGCACCAATGGCATCCCACATCACAGCCGCCAAGGCGGATAAAATAAGCAGCTTTGCCGGTATTGTATCCTTCGCCCTGTATCGTATAAAACTCTTCCATTAAAGGAAGTAATGTGCCATCTTCCGGAACCTGGTGTGCCATAATAAGGCGCAAAGGTAACTTTTTTAGAGGTAAAAGGTTAAAGGCGAAATGGAAAAGCAATTGATTATGATATTTAAAAGATAATAGTAGTGCCAGTTTAATAAACTTTTATTCTTAACCTTTTACTTTTCAACCGTTTAAATCCTTTTAGCTTTCAAGTAAATTAACTATAATTACATAAATTTTGTCGCATGAAGAAACTATACACCCCCCTTGTATTTTTTGCATTCTTTTGCCTCAGCTCATGCGTGGATATTGAAGAGCGTTACGATTTTAAACCAAACGGCTCTTGTACTGTTGCCTATGGCTTTGATATGAGCCGGGCGCTCTCCGTTTTAAATGTGTTGATCTCTGACTCGGTAAGGGCCACACCACAGTTTAGTTTGGTTAAGGACACTTCCATGAATTACTTTTATACGCTGCCCGATAGTGTTGTAATGAAAATGAGCGCTGAAGAGATAAATACGGCCAAAAATAGTTCGCTCCATATTAATATGGATCTTACCAAAAATAAGATGAAGGTGAACCTCGATTACCTGGCCAAAACCCCGGCCGATCTGGTTTATTACCTGCACCATGTTTCGGCATTTTCAGTAAAAGTACCCCAGGGTGAGTTTATCGAATCTAAACAAAAAGTTGTTAAACAATCCGGCGACCCAAAAGATTATAAAGGTGAGCTTTTATTGGGAGGGCAAGACTATTATACCTACGAAATTACCGACCATAAATTCTCCCGTATTATTAATAAAACCAAGTTTAATAATTTCTT
The DNA here is from genome assembly GCF_034345625.1 of Mucilaginibacter sp. 5C4. NCBI lineage: Bacteria > Pseudomonadati > Bacteroidota > Sphingobacteriia > Sphingobacteriales > Sphingobacteriaceae > Mucilaginibacter > Mucilaginibacter sp. 5C4. The sequence continues at coordinate 2,482,034 of NZ_CP133775.1, forward strand.
AAAAGGTGCGGGCTCGCGGTTGGCTATGGCTAAAGCTATGCTGATAGACATGCCTTATAAAATGGTTTTAAAATTTGCCAAGCCTGTGAAGAAGATCGACAATTCCAAGGCCATACTTTCTGCCGACAGGATGCAGGTTACGTTAGTCACCAGTATGGATGAGGTGATTAAAAACCCGGCTTTGATGAACTTGCAGGTTGATTTCTAATCATTGCTAATGAAGTGGTACCCAGTCCCCGGCCTTGAGTTGAACGGTCAGCCATTCATCAAGAAAGTAAAAGTAAGCGGCAAAGATATTATTATAATTGGCTACGAAAACGAGCTTTATGCGCTTGGTTCAATTTGTCCGCATGCCCGTGAAGACTTAAGCCGTGGCTGGTGTGCAGATGGAAAACTCGTTTGCCCATACCACCGGTTTAGTTACGACCTCCAAACAGGCAATGGCAGCCCCGGCCAAAATGATTATGTTGATAGCTATGCAATTGCAATAAGGGCAGGAGAGGTGCACGTTGGGATAGAAAACTTTTGGGATAAATTCAAGCTGTCTGGAATGACGAACATGTAAGTCTGAGCCTGTCGAAGACCTATAAGCTGGCTAATGGTTCGACAAGCTCACCATGAAAACTTGTTAAGAATAAACCTCTTTATTAGCAGAAGCCAGCGTATTTTTAAGTAAACCTATAATGGTCATCAAACCAACGCCTCCCGGTACAGGGGTTATCCATGATGCTTTCTGTGATACACCTTCAAAATCAACATCGCCATAAAGTTTGTAGCCCGATTTGGTAATGGTTGAGGTTTCGCGGTTCATACCTACATCAATAACTACAACACCATCTTTAACCATATCGGCAGTAATAAAATTCTTTTTACCGATGGCTACGATGAGGATATCAGCATCAAGCGTGAACTTTTTAATATCAGGAGTGCGGCTGTGGCAAATAGTTACAGTACAATTACCCGGGGTAGTGTTACGTGCCATCAGAATACTCATTGGCGAGCCAACGATGTTACTGCGACCAACTACCACGCAATGCTTACCTGCGGTTTCTACACCATATTCTTTTAGCATTAAAGTAATACCATAAGGGGTAGCCGGGATAAACGACGGCAGGTTACGCTGCATACGGCCAAGATTAACCGGGTGGAAACCATCCACATCTTTCTTAGGGTCGATACGCTCTGTTACTTTCTCAGGGTCGATATGTTTTGGTAGTGGAAGTTGTACGATGATACCATCGATATCTTCATCAGCATTTAACTCTGCTACTTTGGCAAGCAGTTCATCCTCGCTCACCGTATCTTCATAACGTACCAGGGTAGATTTAAAGCCTACCTTTTCGCAGTTCTTCATCTTGCTGGCAACATAGGTTTCGCTGCCGCCATCGTGGCCAACCAAAACGGCTACCAAATGCGGTTTACGGCCGGTGCGCGCTAAAATTTTCGCCGCTTCTTCGGCAATTTCACCTTTAAGTTTTTCTGATACGTATTTTCCGTCGAGTAACTTCATATAAGAGAGAGTCAAGATTTGGAGAATCAAGAATCAAGACATGAAATTTCTTGTCTCTTGATTCCTGACTTCCTGATGCTAATAATTAATCAAGTTTCAACACCGCCATAAACGCGCTTTGTGGTATTTCTACGTTACCAACCTGGCGCATGCGTTTTTTACCTTTTTTCTGTTTTTCTAACAGTTTACGTTTACGCGAAATATCACCACCGTAACATTTGGCAGTTACATCCTTACGTAAAGCTTTCACAGTTTCGCGGGCGATTATCTTAGCACCAATAGATGCCTGAATAACAATTTCAAACTGCTGGCGTGGCAAAAGTTCTTTCAGCTTTTCACAGATCTTTTTGCCAAAATCGAAAGAGTTACCACGGAAGATCAATGATGACAGTGCATCAACCGGCTCTGCATTCAACTTTATATCCAAACGAACCAAGTCCGACTGGCGGTAGCCAATCTGGTGGTAATCAAAAGAGGCATAACCTTTTGAAATGGTTTTTAGCTTATCGTAAAAATCGAATACGATCTCGCCCATTGGCATTTCGAAAACCAGCTCTACACGATCTGACGTTAGGTATGATTGATTTTTGATAAAACCACGTTTCTGGATACAAAGCGACATCACCGGGCCAACAAATTCGGCTTTGGTAATGATGGTTGCCTTGATATATGGCTCCTCAACAAAATCTATCTTACTTGGGTCGGGAAGGTCTGATGGGTTATTTACTATAACAGGTTCGCCTTTGGTACTGTGGGCAATGTACGATACGTTAGGTACGGTTGTAATAACCGTCATATCAAACTCGCGCTCCAAACGTTCCTGGATGATCTCCATATGCAGCATCCCAAGGAAACCACATCGGAAACCAAAACCCAAAGCTGCGGATGATTCCGGTTCAAAAACCAATGAAGCATCATTCAGCTGCAGCTTGGCCATCGATTCGCGCAGTTCTTCGTAATCCTCAGTATCAACCGGGTAAATACCCGCGAATACCATTGGTTTTACTTCTTCAAAACCTTGGATCCCGCCTTCGCATGGGCGGGCGATGGTGGTAATGGTATCACCAACTTTGACTTCGCGCGATTCTTTTATTCCCGAAATGATGTAACCTACATCACCGGTTTTAATTACGTCTTTTGGTAGTTGCTTTAGCTTAAGCGTACCCACTTCTTCAGCAATGTACTGCTTTTCGGTAGCGAAAAATTTAACCCTGTCACCCTTGCGGATCTCGCCGTTCACTACTTTGAAGTAAGCTACGATACCACGGAACGAGTTATAAACCGAGTCGAAGATCAACGCCTGTAGAGGTGCTTCAGGGTCGCCAACAGGGGCGGGGACACGGTCTATAATGGCACGGAGGATATCAAATACACCCATACCGGTTTTACCCGATGCAGCCAATATCTCTTCGCGTTTACAGCCTATCAATTCAACAATCTGGTCTTTAACCTCCTCGGGCATAGCGCCGGGCAGGTCCATTTTATTTAGTACGGGGATGATCTCCAGGTCATTCTCTAACGCTAAATAAAGGTTAGATATGGTTTGTGCCTGGATGCCTTGCGCAGCATCTACAATAAGCAATGCGCCTTCGCAGGCTGCTATAGAGCGCGAAACCTCGTATGAAAAATCTACGTGGCCGGGGGTATCGATCAGGTTCAGGACATATTTTATCCCGTCCAGTTCATAATCCATCTGGATGGCGTGGCTCTTTATGGTAATGCCACGCTCACGTTCAAGGTCCATATCGTCAAGCAATTGGGCCTGGCTTTCGCGCTGGGTGATGGTGCCGGTATATTCTAATAACCTATCGGCAAGGGTACTTTTACCGTGGTCGATATGTGCTATTATACAAAAATTACGTATGTGCTTCATTCAGCCGCAAAAATAACTTTTTAAGCGGATAAATTCGTATCTACTTATCAATTAAGCTTGGAAAGGGAACGGCAATCAAATTCATCATTTATTTAACCTCCATTTACCTCACTGTCCCACTAAATATTACACAATATGGGACAAATATACAAATGGCTGCAAATGAGATATTTATAGGGATCATAAATTTAATTTTACTTCAAGTAATACCTTATTATTTTTATAATAAATAATTAATAATCAGATATATATAAATTTCAACAGGGGTGTCCCACTCACTTCTGAATGGGACGGAATGGGACACCCTCTGAATTGACCCGTCCTGAAAAAATTTTACACTTTTGGTTGTTAATATTGTGCCTGTTTTACACTTTAATAACTACTTTTTTCCGCTATTTTTTCGCCCCTAATTCGCCCCAGAAAAATCACATAATAAAATTTCTTTAATAAATAAAGATTATTCTGTATATTTACAGAAAATAGTTTGTTATGGAAGAATATGAATTTTATGGGGATACCGATAATCCCACTTTTTACAGGCCGCCAATTATTGAAGCCCTGCGCACCCGGGTGCAAAACAACAGGAAGCGTTTAAAAAAACACGGCCTCGACCCGACCGTTTACCTCGACCCGCAAAAAACCGACCTGCTGTTTGTTAAAACCGCCGGTGAGTGGATGAAACAGGAGTACGGCAAACCCATGCCGCGCATGCTATTGGGCGACCTTTGGCTGGAGGGCGAAATGTGCATCCTGTTTGTCGATACCAACCTGGGCAAATCTATCCTGGCGGTACAAATTGGCAATAACCTTGCGCAGGGTTGTTGTACCGGCATATTCAACAACCAGCTGGAGCCACAAACCCGCGTGCTGTATGTAGATTTTGAGATGGGGAGCAAGCAGTTCGAGAGCCGGTATTTCGACAGCCAATGGGGCAGCCACCAGTTTGGGCTTACATTTTTCCGTGCCGAATTTAACCCCGAGGCCGAGAACCCCGCCCTGTATGATAATTACGATGCCTACCTTGAATCTGCACTCGAAAGCGCCATTACCAAAACCAAGGCTACGGTGCTTATCATCGATAACCTTACCTACATGGCTACCGGCACAGAGCGCGCCCGCGAGGCCCTGCCGCTGATGAAGAAGCTGAAAGCGCTAAAGAAAAAGTACAACCTGAGCATGCTGGTGCTGGCGCATACCCCAAAACGCATGGCCAACAAACCCATTACCGTGAACGATTTGCAGGGCAGCAAAATGATCATCAACTTTTGCGACAGCGCCTTCGCCATTGGCAAAAGCCACACCCAGCCCGGCAAGCTGTACCTGAAACAGGTAAAACAACGCAGCCGCAAAACCATGTACGATGAGCATAACGTTTGCCTTTGCCACATAGCGAAGGACATGAGCGACCTGAACTTTGTATTTGAAGGCCACGCCAAAGAACGCGACCACCTGCAAAGCGCCTTTGCCCAGGCCCGCGAACAACTGCAACAACAAGCCCGAGACCTGCACCTAACCGGCCAAAGCTATCGCCAGATCAGCACGCTACTAAAAGTGCCGGTAAGTACGTTGGGGAGATGGTTGGGGTAGGGTAGCTTATGAAAATTGAAATTATGTAACATTAATTTGTCAATACTATACTCGAATTAATAATATTAGATAATGTTAGTTTTAACTTGTAAAATTGTTAAATTACTTCTAATAAGAATATAAGGATAATTAATGATTACTTACATTAAGATAAATGGCTTTAAATCATTTCAAAATTTTGAAATGTCGTTTACACCCCTTACGGTTATTGCAGGTGTAAACGCGTCTGGAAAAAGCAATTTATTTGACGCTTTAAAACTTTTATCTCGTTTAGCGGAGACGGACTTAAAAACCGCTTTCAGTGAGCAGAGAGGAAATGCGGATGAACTATTTACGCAATATGATGATGATGAGTATGCAACTGAAATGGAATTTACAGTTGAAATGCTCGTTGAAAGAAAGATTAAAGATAATTGGGGTGGCTTAGCGGAATTAAATAATACAAGACTTAAGTATAGCTTAACAATAGCACGTAATAAAAGTGAATTTGGGTTTCAGAATTTAATAGTAGCACATGAAAGCCTGGAAAAAATAAAGCCCGAGGACGATAAATGGGCAAAGCAATTACTTGGAAAAGATGCTAAAGATTTGTGGAAAACACTTAGAGCTGGTGGTTCTAAGGAACCGTTTATTAAAGCAGAAAAAGAAGGCGATATTCTTGCAATAAAAATAAGACAAGATGGCGGTCACGGAGGCAAAGCAACACCTGCAAATGCTGCGGTTCAAACAGTATTAGGAGGAATTAACTCAATCGACTTTAGACATGCTTTTGCAGCTAAAGAGGAAATGAGAAAGTGGAAATTTCTACAACTTAATCCTGATGATTTAAGAGAGCCTACGAAGCAAGATGTTGGTCTTAAAGATGAGATATCGCAAACAGGTAAGAATTTAGCAGCTGTTTTGTATCGAATAAAACTGCAAGACCCGTATGCTATAAAAGAAATTTCAAGGAAATTAAATTCATTCTTACCCGGATTTACTGAAGTCAGGGTTTATAATGACACTAATAACAGACAGTATATTATTAAATTAAAAGGAGAGGATGGTAAAGAGTTTTCATCAAGGGTATTATCGGAAGGCACATTAAGACTATTAGCCCTTTGCGTATTAGAATACGACCAAGCCCATAACGGTTTACTTTGTTTTGAAGAACCTGAAAATGGTATACATCCATTTCGAATCGACTCCATAGCTCAACTTTTGAAAAACTTAAGTGTAGACTTTAAAGATGATCATGATAATTTAAGGCAAGTTATAGTAAATACTCATTCTCCTGTTTTGATTAGTACATTAATTCAATGGCGTGCGAATCCTAACGTATCAGTTTGGTTATCCAAACAAAACACGTTAATTAAAGAGATCAATGGAAAGAAAATTAATTTAAAAGTTAGTCGAGTTTCTCCAGTAGTTAAGGAATCTGAAGGATCAAAACAATTATATCTTTTTAATTTCACAAGCGAAAATGAAAGGAAGCTGACTCTTACTGAAGCTGAAAACTATTTAAAAACTGCTGACGCTGAGAATGCTATAAAAGCGATCAAAGTATGAGCCAAATTAGTATAGCTTTTTCTACTGAAGGAAATACAGATGTTCGCCTACTTGAGGGAATATTACAACGTACATTTATTTCTGTAGGTGGTGAGTGCACATCTCAAATAGAGGTTATCGATCCTATAATTAGTGTAAACAAAGAACATGGAAATGACTTTGTCACTCAAATGGAAAGCTGTGCTAAAAAAGCTTTTGCAAATGGTGCTATGGTATTCTGTGTTCATGTAGATGCAGATTCTGCTAATGATCAATTGGTTATAACGAATAAAATCAAGCCATTATCTGATTTTTTTGCTGCACATCCGGATAGTGATATTTGTAAAATATTAGTGTCAATTATTCCAGTTCATATGTCAGAATCATGGATGTTAGCCGATAAGGAACTTTTGAAAGAAGAAATAGGGACGGATAAAACCGATTTAGAGTTAGGCTTAAATAGGCCTCCTGAGTCTTACGCTGACCCAAAATCCGCAATTGAAGCTGCCATAAGAATAGCAAGACAAAATATGGTTAGACGTCGACGGCATGAATTAAAAATATCTGACTTATACAGATCTATAGGACAAAAGATTGAATTGCACAAATTAGAGCAACTCCCATCTTTTTTAAAATTTAAAGAATCTGTAAGAGATTCATATAAGTCTCTAAATTATTTGCATTAAATTTTGTCTTCGCAGGGTCTTCTGAAAGAGACCCTGCGAAGTATGCAAGGCAACGCAGGGTCCACTATGTGAGACCCTGCGACGACCAAGCTGTGATGATGGTTGGCTACCTTAATTATCTAACAAGATTCCTCCTCCTACCTCGTTCGGAACGGCATGGATGGAGAGGCCGACTTGAAGCACAAACCCCTTCCTGCACCTTCCCCAGGTAAGAGATTGCACGAGGCCGCCGCTTTTATTAGCATGCGTGGACACGTACGCCGGCATCAGTTTAGACAAAACGAGCCTGACGAACGGAACGATGACCTCAAAATGCGACATAGCGTAACACTTGGGTGGCACAGCAACTGATAAAGCACTAACTTACACAAGGTGTTACCAAGTCGCGACTTTTCTTTGGTTCGTTTCTTTTGAGAGAAAAGAAATGAACATCCACTGCCGATAAAAAAGCTCACTGCCATTCCTAACGGAGAACTAATCGGCTACTTGTCCTAAAGAGATTGCTTCGTATCTCGCAATGACTTGGTGTTGAGGAGTTAATCGAAGATCTACATAACCTAACAAGATTCTGTCTTCGCAGGGTCTTCTGAAAGACACCCTGCGCCGTATACAAGGCAACGCAGGGTCCACGATGTGAGACCCTGCGACGACCAAAAAGCGTGGGGTAAATGTCAGAGCGGGCGGGCCGGGAGTATGGCGGGAATGTCGGTTTAGCTTTCGAACTCGCGCATGCGGGAGAAAGCGTTAAGAACCGGCAGGGCGGGCAGAAGCGTCGCTCTGACTTGGCCTTTTCTTTTGGTTCGTTTTCTTTGCGGCTAAGGCAAAGAAAATGAACATCCACAGGCTAAACGAAAACCCACTGCCATTCCTAACGAAGAACCAATCGCGAACTTGTCCTAAAGAGATCTGTCTTCGCAGGGTCTTCTGAAAGAGACCCTGCGCCGTATGCAAGGCAACGCAGGGTCCACCATGTGAGACCCTGCGACGACCCAAAAGCGTGGGGTAAATGTCAGAGCGGGCGGGCCGGGAGTATGGCGGGAATGTCGGTTTAGCTTTCGAACTCGCGCATGCGGGAGAAAGCGTTAAGAACCGGCAGGGCGGGCAGAAGCGTCGCTCTGACTTGGCCTTTTCTTTTGGTTCGTTTTCTTTGCGGCTAAGGCAAAGAAAATGAACATCCACAGGCTAAACGAAAACCCACTGCCATTCCTAACGAAGAACCAATCGCGAACTTGTCCTAAAGAGATCTGTCTTCGCAGGGTCTTCTGAAAGAGACCCTGCGCCGTATGCAAGGCAACGCAGGGTCCACTATGTGAGACCCTGCGACGACCAAGTTGTGATGATGGTTGGCTACCTTAATTATCTAACAAGATTCCTCCTCCTACCTCGTTCGGAACGGCATGGGTGGTGAGGCCGTCGCTTTTACAAACACAGGCGTTTCGCCAACTTGTATTTTAAGCTTACCGTTTATGGTGTTCACCTGCTTACTTTCCATGGTATCGGCACCAACTTTTAAGGTATAAATAACGCCGTTTTTCGCCCCTGAAAGATCTAGGGTGTACTCTGTTTTGCGGCCAATTTGATCGGGAACGGTACACACATAAATAGTACTTGCACCGCTCTGGTATTTGTCAACCAAAGGGTCGGCGTTGATAGTGCCTTTATAAATATAGTTGCCCATCAGCCTATTAGTTTGCAAAATATAATAGGCAGCGGGGCGGCATTTGGGGCTTTCGGCCAGGCCGGATGTAGCGTACTGCTCCGGGTTGTTGGGCGTAGCATCAAACAGTTGGTAAAAGAAAAGGCGCTGCACCCCGTGGCGGGCATACAAAAGTGACGACCGCAATGTCCAGTCGGCTTGTGTTATCAATGCTGATTTATTGGCAATCGGTGGCGCATGCTGGTAACTTTGCTGATTGATATCATACCCCGTTTCGGTAACCCAAACAGGCAGCTTTAAACTATTACCCAATTTCACAAAACCATCCGCAACCTTGCCCGATACCGAAAGCTCGGGCGCTACACCGGTGGTAGAGCGCTGGTGGGTAAATACGCTTCCATTATTAGCGTAAAGGTGATAATTGATCACATCAAAGCAAAGATTTATACTGCCATCGGCTTTCAAGCCACGGTTGGTTTTGCACCATGCTACCATGCGCTCAACGTATTTTACATCGGCAGTTGCTAAACCACCCATAACTACCAGCATATTTGGGTCGGCGGTTTTTACGCCGGCGTTGTTGCCCAGGGTGCCTTTATGCCCGTCGTAAAAAGCCGATAGGTTGGCAGCATATTCTTCGGGTGTTTGCGTGGCTTTGTCGCCTTTCCACCAGCGGTCGGGTTCGTTACCGCATTCTATGTATTTGATGAGGCCAAGGCCTATCTTAACGTTGTTTATGGGGTCATTCGTCCAGCGGGGGCGTCCGTCAACCTTCACAAGTGCAGGGTTTATATCTTTGTTTGAACCATATCGCGCGGCAAACTGAAAAGCTGTGCGGGCCTGTACTATATATGAAGCAGGCTTTGAATGGTCGGCTCCATAATTTACCGGTACATTTTCATCATCGCGTTCAGCGGCAGGGTAGGTGTTCATCATCCACACGGGCAGGTTTTTAATATCGGCTAAAACCAAAATGCTATCCTGTTTGCAGCGTGCATAAATCACATCGTAATACCAGCTGCCGTTATTAGTGGGGTTGTAGGTGTAGTTGCCCTCGGTATTTTCCAGCTTATTCCAATTCAGGTAATGCCTTACCGCGCTAAAGCTTTTAATGAGGGCCATATTGGCCTCGTAAATATGGTTGCGGTCATTCCTGGCGGTAGGATTTTCCAAAAAGTTCCATTCGTAGCCGTTTACCCCAAACATGTTTTTAAGCGGCGTTTGGTTACTGTCAGCCGGGTTCGGCTCACCTGGTTTTACTATCGCAACGGTATCTTTTGCGATAACAGGCTTGGCTTTCTCCCTAAAATGGCAGCGCGAAAAGCTAAGCGTTGCAATTAAAACCGGGAACATCAATTTATGGGAAAACAGCAATTGCATATGACTAAGTTAAACTTTATGGCGTTTAAAGATAATAATTTAGCCTAACGCTTATAGTACTAACCTTTATAATCCAAATCCGTCAGGTCTTTTACCGAACCAAAGCCTATTACATCTTTTATCACTTTGCCGTCGGTCATTTCTACAGCGCGGATCAGCTTGTCTGATCCAAACTTATCTTTGATCTGGTGCATAGTTTTCAGCGCGGTTTCCTGCTTATCCATATCATCAAACAGGCTGTAAAGCATATTGCCGTTATTTACAAAATTAGTTACGGCCACGCGCATCTGCGTTATCTGGGTATTCATGATCGGCGCGCATTTGGTGGCCTCTTCAAATTTTGCTATGCGGATACGGATCATCCTCATCAAACTAATGGCATCCTGTACCGGGGTGGTAATGGTAAAGGCATCATCCCAACGGGTATCGTCGGCGTAGCGGGCCGTAAACCCAACCGATTTGCAATAGAATTTATGATGCACCATGCGCTTTTCAAGCGTAAGGCAAAGGGTCATAAACAACTGGTCGATATAGTTGATGTGCTGCCGCTTTTCTGCCGAGATCTGCCGCATGGCCTGCATGCCCTTGTATTCGTGCGCTATAATATTGGTCTCGATAAAGTTGAGGCGGTAATGCCAGTAAACACCATCGATACTTTTAAAAATACTGCGCAAACGTTCGGGAGGGGTGTAGCGCATCTCCAGCGGGGTTTTAACGCCGGCGCGTTCCAACCGGTATGACATATTAGCCCCAATGCCCGGCAGGTCGCCCAGTTTCAAACCGCTTAAAACCGAATCGATATTTTGCGGGGTGATCATCATCAACCCATTCCGTTTTTTGCCCTGTACCGATGCCAGCTTAGCCAGGAAAGCATTTGGGGCAATGCCTACGGAGCAGGTTAGCCAGTCGCCCACGTTTTTAAGGATGTCCCGCTTGATGTTCATGGCCATCTGCATGGGGTCTACATTTTCGTAGTTACTAAAATTAACAATAGCCTCGTCGATGCTTTTGGGTACCACGTCGTTGCAATACCCGCGCATCACATTAATAATTTTGGTGTGATACTCGCGATAGCGGGCGGGGTTGCTCTCCACCGGGACAAGATCGGGGCATTGGGCTATGGCATCGTTAAGGCGCATGCCTGCTTTAAGGCCGCGCTCCTTGGCCTCGGTAGATAGCGATATTACGCAGCCGTACTTGCCTGTGTAAACGCAAACCCCCACGGGGCGGCCACGCAGCCAGTAATTTGCCTGCTGCTCGCACCGCGCAAAATAGCTGTTCATATCTATAAACAGCACCCGCGCCTCTGTCTTTACCTCAATCTTGTTCTGGTTCACAAAAACAAAATTGCTAATTATTTTAGCAATAACAAATTTTTGTGGATATTTAGTTTAATGATTAGCTATATTTAGCGCTTATACTAAACACTTATCACCATTCACAATGAAAAGGATCCCTGTTCTTTTATTAAGCCTGTTTTGTTTACAAGCCATGGCGCAAAAAAATAAACCCAATATAAATTTTGATGCCCGCTTTAAGGGGCTGGATACCGCCATAAACCACGCTTTAAAAACCTGGCATGCCGCAGGCGTTGCAGTTGCCGTGGTGTATAAAGATAAGGTGATATACGCGCAGGGTTTTGGCAAGCGCGATGTAGCGGGCAACCTGCCCGTAACCCCGAATACTTTATTCGCCATAGGGTCGTGCAGTAAGGCGTTTACCGCCACCCTGATAGGCAAACTACAGCAGGATGGTAAACTGGATATTGATAAACCTGTAAACACCGTGTTGCCCGCCCTTAAGTTTTATAACGACGCCATGAATAATAGCATTACCCTGCGCGATATGATGAGCCACCGCACGGGCTTGCCGCGGCATGATGTTTCCTGGTATTATTTCCCCACAACATCTCGCGATAGCATGCTGCTGCGTATCAAGTTCCAGGAACCGGTAGCTGCTGTGAGGCAAATTTGGAATTATAACAACTTTATGTTTATGGCACAGGGTGTTGTTGCCGAAAAGCTATCTGGCAAAACCTGGGAAGAAAACATTAAGGAAAAGTTTTTTGTACCGCTGGATATGAAAACAGCCAACACCACTATAGAAGAGCTTGAAAAAAGCAACGAACCCGCCACAGGTTACGAAGTGTACCATGATAGCGTTATACGCAAAATGCAGTATTACCATATTAACGCCATGGCCCCGGCAGGTGCTATAAACAGCAGCGTAACAGATATGGCCAACTGGGTAATTACCTGGATAAACAACGGCAAGTTTAAAGGTAAAGAGATAATCCCGGCCAATTATTATACCGAGGCAATTAGCTCGCAAATGGTGGTGAGCGCGGGGCTGCCTACCAAAAAAAATCCCGATGTGTATTTTGCTAACTACGGTTTCGGCTGGTTCCTGGATTCGTACAAAGGGCATTACCGGGTAGAGCATGGCGGCCATATCGATGGCTTTTCGGCTAGTACCAGTTTTTTCCCGGCCGATAGTATTGGCATAGTGGTATTATCCAATCAAAACCAATCAAACGTACCATCTATCGTGCGTAACTTAATAAGCGACAGGCTGCTGAATAATAAGTATTTCGATTGGAATGGCGATGCAAAAAAGGCTTATGACAAAGCAAAGGCCGATGCTAAAAAAGCCGAAAAGGCCGAAGTTAAAACAACAAAAAGCTTCCCCGCTACACATGCCATTACAGATTATGCCGGCGTTTACAGCAACGGCGGCTATGGTACCATAAGGGCCTTTGTGGTTAAAGATTCGTTATTTGCGGCTACACCAAACAAAACCTTTTGGATGCGCCATAAAACTTATGATACCTACGACCTTTTTGAAAACTCCAAAAGCGCCGCTATCGATACCTCGAGCGAAAACTTAACAGTACAGTTTCAGCTGAATGTGACCGGCGATGTCGAAAGCTTGTCGACACAGTTGGAGAGCGGCCTGGAACCAATTGTATTTACCAAAGGGCTGGAAGAAAAGGCTATTATCGCGGCAGACATACAAAAGTACATTGGCGATTATCAGCTAAGCGGTATTGTTGCCAAAGTATATGTAAAAAATGGTAAAACGCTTTATGCGTTTGTGCCCGGCCAACCCGAGTATGAGCTTGTGCCAGTTGATAAAGATAAGTTTGGCATTAAAGTACTAAGCGGCTATTTCCTGAAGTTTGAGCTGGATGCCGCGGGCAAGGTTACCCACCTGCTGTTTATACAGCCCAACGGTAACTACAAAGCCGAAAAGAAATAAAAGCACAGCGCTTTAATGCAAAAAAGCCATCCCGATTTACATCGGGATGGCTTTTTTAAATGTATTGAATGCTATTAAAATAACATTTCCTGCGGAGGGGTGGCACCTTTTAAACGCAGGTAAATGGTGGTTTGGCCACGGTGGTGCGTTTGATGCTCAAAAGCTTTTGCCAATAACAAGCCACGGGTCGATTTCATTTTACCCATCGATGCTTCTTCTTTAAACTGGGCATCTGTCATGGTCTGGATGCTCGCGATAGCAAAATCGTAGCTGTCTAAAACCGCTTTGGTGGTTGCCTCTTTTGTTTGGGCAACGGTTTTCTCCAACGATACATCTTTAGCCAACGGCGGTACTTTACCGGTTGCTGTCGCGATTAAAAAGTAGTTGGCATCTGCCAGGTGAAGCATCTGCCCTGCAAATGTGCGCACCTCCGGGGTTGCTTTAAAGGTGTAACCATCGGCAGGCATAGCATCTAAATACGCTTTTGTGTAAGCTTTGGCGCGTGTCCACTCGGCAACGGTTTCGTCTTTAGTGATCTGCGCAAATACCGAGGTACATGCAAGTACCATAAAGGCTAACAGAAATGATAATTTTTTCATATAAGGTTAATTTTAGTTTTCGGTATAAAGGTAATTTTTTAAGGATTAGTTATCAAGGGCTTACGATTTTTTTTAACCATTCGTTAAAAAAGGAGTTGATTAAAGTAAATGTTCCGATAAAACATTTAGCCGAACCTTATATGAAAAAACCACTTATCTGCCTGCTGCTATTATCCGCATGTACCGCCTTCGCGCAGTACGCGCAGATCATCAAAAAAGATTTCGAGACCATTGTTGCCTACACCCATCAAAAAAATATGGATAAGGTGATAGAAATGACCTACCCGCGCATTTTTACCGTGATGCCCAAAGCCCAGATAGGCAGCGTGGGCAATAATGAATTGATAGATAAAAAATACGGCTATTCTATAGATTACAACCTGCTGTATGATATCAAAACCTATGTTATCCGCACCAAAACCAAACAGGTGTGGATACAGATGACGTTGATGAATGAGGAAACAGGGACATTGACGGTGTTGGAAACAACAAATTAGTCTCTTTGTCATGCTGAACGTAGTGAAGCATCTAATCGCCGACATGCATTGTTCAACTGCATAGTTCAATAATAGATTCTTCGCTATCGCGAAGGATGACAAACTATTAGGTGAAAATTTACCTCGATACGTCTATCTTGATCTTCCTGCCTTTTATCTTTTCGTTCTTCACTAACGCTACGGTGCGCTCTATCAGGTGGCGTTTTACAGCAGCGTAGGATGAATGGTCTAATACTTCTATCAGGCCCAGGTCTTCTTTGGCTAACTCGCCTTTTTTAAGGAGCAGGCCTACAATATCAACCTTGTTTATTTTATCTTTTTTACCTGCGGCGATGTAAACTGTCGACCATGGCGACAACGGCGGGATAACGGTTTTCTTGGGCAGTACTTCCTCTTCGGGGATCTCAGCTAAGTAGTCGGGTTTTTCGCCGGGAGATAATAGCAGGTAGGAGGTACCCGTCGCATGCATTCTTGCGGTACGGCCGTTACGGTGGATGAACGCTTCCTCGTTATGTGGCAGTTGGTAATGTACCACGTGCTCAATTTCGGGGATATCTAATCCTCGCGAAGCAAGGTCTGTAGTAATTAAAATATGGTGACTGCCGTTCCTGAATTTTAGCAGGGCACGTTCGCGGTCGTCTTGCTCCATACCACCATGAAAAATATCGTGCGGCAAGCCCATATCATAAAGCAGGTCGCTGATGCGGTCTACGGCTTCGCGGTGGTTACAAAATACCAGGGTTGGTTTATCGCTGATCTTACAGATCAAAGCAAAAAGAGCGTCCAACCTGTCGGCCGGTTCGCTGATGACTACTTTCTGTTTAAGATCGGGTGTAGAGGCGGCATTGGTCAGGTAATCCAGCTTTGCAGGGCGGTTGATGCCCGTGAAAGACGGGATCTCGTCCATCTGCGTAGCCGACGTAAGGATCCGTTTTTTGATGTTCGGCAATTGCTTGATGATGTACGACATATCTACCTGGAAACCAAACTCCAAAGCTTTGTCAAATTCATCAAGTATTAAGGTGGTGATGGTGCTGGTATCAAATGTTTCGCGGCGGATGTGGTGGGCTATGCGGCCCGGCGTGCCTACAATAACCGCGGGCGGCTGCGACAGGCTGTTCAGCTCTATCTTAAGCGGGTGGCCGCCATAAAAACAGTTTACTTTAAACCCGCTACCCATATTGCGGAAAACCTGCTCAATCTGGAGCGCCAGTTCTCGCGATGGCACCATAATCATCACCTGTACGGTTTTGATCCCGGGATCTAATAAACCAAGCAAAGGCAGCAAAAACCCCAATGTTTTACCAGACCCGGTAGGCGAAAGCAGTATTACGTCGACTTTTTTAGCGGCGGCAATGGCAGCCTCCTGCATGGGGTTAAGGGCATTTATCTTGAGGTTTGTGAGCGCTTGCTGTATCATAAGCCGCAAAGATACGCTAAACCCGCTACTTAATTATCCTTACGGGTTTCTTGTGTTCATCTATCGCCACAAAGGTAAAGCTGCCGTGTATGGCAAGGTCGCGGCCTTCGGCATACATTTGTTCCACGTAAATCTCTACATCTACCTTTAAACTGGTATTGCCCACGTGGCTTACGCGGCCAATAAGTTCTACAATGGTACCTGCGGGGATGGGTTTCTTAAAATCTATCTTATCGCTGCTTACGGTAACCATTACCTGGCGACTAAAACGGGTGGCGGTGATAAAGGCCACCTCATCCATCATGTGCATGGCGGTACCGCCAAACAGGGTATCGTAATGGTTAGTGGTATTAGGGAAAACGGCTTTAAAAATGCGGGTTTCTGATGCTTGTATTCTTTCGTCTAAGGTCATATCGAGGCAAATATAAATTTATTAATTTCCGTTTGCGTGGGGGCTATGCAACGCAGGGTCCACTATCGAGAGACCCTGCGAGGACATTAAAGCCTTATCCAAACCCTCTCCGGGAGAGAGGGCTTAAGGTTGGTATGTTGTTTAAATAGTTACGGGCTCTGCAACGGTAGCGCGCATTTCTTTTGCGGCGGCTACCATTTCTATCAGCGCCTTTTTGGTTTCGTCCCAGCCGCGGGTTTTGAGGCCGCAATCGGGGTTTACCCAAAGCTGCGCATCGGGGATAACCGCCCTTGCTTTTTTGAGCAGGTGGGTCATTTCATCCCGGTTTGGCACACGTGGCGAGTGGATGTCATACACACCCGGGCCAATCTCGTTAGGATATTTAAAATCGGCAAATACGTCCAGCAGTTCCATTTGCGAACGTGATGTTTCTATGGTGATCACATCCGCATCCATATCGGCAATATTCTGGATAATATCGTTAAACTCCGAATAACACATGTGCGTGTGGATCTGTGTATCGTCCTGCACACCGCTTGCCGATATCCGAAACGCTTTAACCGCCCAATCCAAATAGGCAGCCCAATCTGCTATCCGCAAAGGTAAACCTTCGCGGATAGCAGGCTCATCAATCTGGATAATTTTTATGCCGGCCATTTCCAGGTCGCAAACTTCATCACGAATAGCCAGGGCTATTTGTGTGCAGGTTGCCGACCGTGGCTGATCGTTCCGCACAAACGACCATTGCAGGATGGTAACCGGCCCGGTCAACATCCCCTTCATCCACTTATTGGTTAATGATTGCGCATAACCCGACCACTTAACTGTCATGGGCCTTGGGCGCGATACATCGCCATAAATAATAGGGGGCTTCACACAGCGGCTGCCGTAGCTTTGCACCCAACCGTTTTGGGTAAAGGTAAAGCCCTGTAATTGCTCGCCGAAATACTCTACCATATCATTACGTTCAAACTCGCCATGCACCAAAACATCAATGTCGATATCTTCCTGCCATTTAACGGCTTTCTCGGTTTCTTCGGCAATGTGCAGGTCGTATTGTGTTTGAGTGATAGCGCCTTTCTTCAATTGGGCACGCCAGCTGCGCACCTCTGCCGTTTGCGGGAACGAGCCGATAGTGGTGGTGGTGTACAAGGGCAGGTTTAACAGCTCCTGCTGTTTTTGCTTACGCGATGCAAAAGCACTTAACCGCTGCGCATCACTTTCAGTTATCTTGGCAACACGTTCTTTTACAGAATTGTTATGAATTAATCCTGAAGTTTTACGCAAGGCGTTATCATGCTGATTTTCGACCAGTTTGTATTGGGTGCTTACACCGGGGGTATCTGATGCCAGGCTTTTCAGCAAAGCAATTTCCGTTACCTTTTGGCGGGCAAAGGCAAGCCATTGTTTGATCTCGGGGGTGAGTTTTTCCGGATTGTGCTCGTTCCTCAGATCAACAGGCGAGTGGATCAACGAACATGATGGTGCTATCCAAACGCGATCATCGCCAAGCTTTTCTTTTGCTTTTTGGATGATGGCGAGCGAGGCTTCAAAATTGTTCTTCCAGATGTTGCGGCCATCCACCACACCTAACGACAATATAGTTTTGGCAGGTAACAACTCCAACACTTCATCCAACTGCTGCGGCGCACGTACCAAATCGATATGTAGGGCATCAACAGGGAGGGAAGCGGCCAATTCGGCATTGCTGCCCAATTTTTCGAAGTAGGTGGCTAATACAAACTTTAATCGCGGGAAATCTTTACGTAACTGTTTGTAAGCATCTCGGTAAGCCTGCTGTTCTTTTTCCGTCAGATCAAGCGACAGGAACGGTTCGTCAAACTGGATCCACTCAGCACCTAAGTCCAGTAGTTTGGTAAGTATTTCGGTGTAAACCGGTAACAGGTTTTTCAGCAGGTCTATCTTTTCAAAACCGGCTTCTTTTTCTTTACCCAACAGCAGGTAAGTAACCGGGCCGATCAGCACTGGTTTGGTGATAATACCTAGCTGCTTTGCCTCGTAAAACTCGTTGGTGATTTTGGTAGAGAATAACCTGAATTGCTGGTTCTTATAAAACTCGGGAACAATGTAATGGTAGTTGGTATCAAACCATTTGGTCATTTCCATGGCTACTACATCCAGTTCGTCTTTTTGATAGCCGCGGGCCATAGCAAAGTACAGGTCAAGTTCTTCTTTGCCTTGTTTTAGGATCACCTCGTTGTAACGTTTTGGGATTGCGCCAAACATCAGGGAATGATCCAGCACGTGGTCGTAATACGAAAAATCGTTTGAGGGGATAAGGTCTATCCCGGCTTCTTTTTGCATCAGCCAGTTTTCGTGGCGGATGGTTTTACCTACGGTAAGCACATTTTTGTGCCCCGTTTTGCCTGCCCAGTAACCCTCGCAGACCTTTTTTAATTCGCGTTGGCCACCAATACGCGGGTAGCCTAAATTTTGCGTCAGCATTGCTTTAATTGATTAAATGAATAAATCGGTTAAAAGCCCTTTTAGCTAATCTTCGCAATGCGTTTGTTGGGATGGATTGGTGGAAAAGTATGGATACAGCACTCCCTTGCATAAAAAATACAGGTTGTAACAAAAACTATATCAAACACACGACCATTGCCCCATACCGCGAAAGCATTGTCAATTCGGTATGGCAGGTCTCCTGACTTGTAACATTTTTGCCGCCCTTCCCGACTGTTTTTGGACAATCAGTGGGCATATATTCTGGCAAAAACCTTTTTGTGTTACTTACAGTTGCGCGACAGTTAGTGATTTGCACACTATTCCCTATTAATCTACAATTAAGTAAAACCTATACCGGTTGATGAAGGAAAGTAAAGAACTTACATCGGCTCAAATGTAAGTAATAAGGATGAGGAAAAGGAGGATTAGCTGTCTTCTCTTAATTTTCTGATCTCCTGGAGAGCGTCAACGTCAATCTGATCTTTAGGGCGGTTTATAATTTTCTTGTTTTCGATAAGCTGATTAATATGCAAGAATGGGACGCTTATACCGTCAATATCCGCAACAGAAGCCATTGATAAACATTCGTCAAAAGTGTAACCTTCAAGGCCTTTCATATTAGTCATAATATCCAGGTTCATGCCGTTATTCAACCTAAATTCTGTCCACCCGGCTATAAATTGCATATGTGCTATCATCGGGTAATCGCCCATGTTGTTGTTAATAAATGCCTTTCGTAAATTGTCCCTGTTTTCAGGTATATCTTTTAACCAAATATCTACATCGCCTGTAAAACGCTGAAAGCCATGTAAGTTTATAGCATAACCGCCAACCATAATGTATTGCACATCATTTTGTTGTAGCGCCTTCCATAAATTTAGAATATCCTCATCAAAAACATCCACGGGCTATTTGCTGATAAAAGGTTTATGAGTTATTACAGCCTTGTTCATGGTTTGCTGTATTTTATATAGGCGTGTGCACATCTCAAAACGCTCTTTGTAAGTTCGTTTTAAACCCTCTTTAAGATGCTCTATCAGGGCATGATCTACGGCCGGTTCCTTTTTATCCATAACGTTAACTTACCTCAAATTTAGCTAAAAAGGGATTAGCAAGCAATAACTATTCCGTATGAAAAACCTTTTGCATATCGCTCCATATCTTCCCTATGGCGGCAGCGTAGGGAAGATATGGAGTTGTGTTGGATCGGTGCGTTTCCATCATTTTTTGGGTGTTTGGATCAGCCGCCATTTTCTGCATATCGGCGTTAAAGTCATCTCCCACATATTCAAAATAGCTGAACAGGTAAGGCTATACGACAAAGATTAGAACTTTTTATTTGCTTAATATTTGAATTGTACGCAGTTTTGTGATATAACATAGCGCAATGCACTATATACAATATGCAAACTGTACATTGCGGCAACCACATCATAATGAAAAATATAGTTTACGTTAGCACCGCTGTCAACCTGATGCACGAAAATCAATTGTTTGACATTTTGCACAATTCGAGGTTACATAACCAAGCCTTAAATATTTCGGGGGTATTACTTTATTCAGAGGGGACATTTATACAGGTTTTAGAGGGGAAGGATGGCATGATAAACGCACTGTACGCAAGGATAAAAGCCGATCAGCGACATAAGGATATTATAACCTTAATTGACGAACCCATAACCGAAAAGAGTTTTGCCCAATGGCTGATGGGTTTTGCCATAACCGATAAAGAAAAAACCGAAAAATTGGTTGGCTATTTAAGATCAGTTAAAGAATTGGATATTAACAGCGGTAACAGCGCCGCCATCGCTGCTATCAAAACCTTTATCGAAACTAATGAGCTTGAAGTGAAGTATTAACATTATTAATAAAGGAATGGGGCTGCTTGAAAAGCGGCCCTTTTTTCATTTGATCCGTATTGCTATTTATTAAACATTGATATTGTGGCCAACTTACTTGTAAGCCATCATTTCTATGTTAAATATTGGCAGCTAAAATTTATATTTTTCAAAAAGTAATTTATAATTACACCATAAATATTTAGTAAACAGCCGATAAATCATGAAATACCCGCTATTCATCCTGCTAATGTGTGTTTTTTGCCGTTTAAATGCGCAAAACTCAACCTTGATTACGCTGGAGGATAAAAAAATGGACGCTTATCTTATCGCCCGTAAACCGGCAATACTAACAATTCAACTTAAAAACCTACCAAAGAATACCAAAAACGTTACCATCAAATACACGCTTGTAAAGTTTGGAATAGATTTTCAAACTACAAAGTATACAGAAACCGATAGCTTGGGTGTATCAAAAATCGTTCTTGATCAAAACTTACCGTATCAGCAGATTTGGCTAAATGTGGGTGAATATCTATACGCAGGTGTATATGTTAATGAAGGGTTGACTATTACGGTGGATGCTCAAAAAACTACAGCTCAAAAGGGTTATATGATTGGTGACGGCATAGGCTATAATGGGAAAGACGGAGAAGTAAACACTGTTATAAATAAATACATACAATTTAAAAAACAGGAAAAAGCGGGCATTTTTGAAAAACTAAGAGGATTACGCGACGAAAAAAACAAAACTTCTACAGGGTTTATTTCTAAGATTGATACTATCCGCCTACAACTTGCACAAATAAATAAAGAGTTTATTGTGGGTTATCCAAACTACGCCTGGGCAGTTGAAAACGAAACCTTATCCGATTTTTATAACAACCTGTGTGTTGTTTATTGGGGAGATGTAATGCCAAACAAGCTGTTTCAAGACATCAGCAAACATGAACCATATTTTACAAGCAATGAAAGCGTTTTATTTTACAAAAATTTGCAAACCTACATTAGCATAAAAAAAAACGAACAAAAAGCAAAAGGCCTTGAAGAGACCTTAACATGGTTTGACAAAACATTTACACCACAAAAATCTGATTTGCTTAAATTGTGTTTGTTAGACAACGCGAAACCTTCATTTGCACAATCTTTTCCGCTTATTATTAACAGCATACAAACCAAATGGTGCAAAGTAATTGCAAAAGATGAATTAGCTAAAGCTATTACTACTCAACACAATATTGACAGTTTATTTTCTCTGTCAAAAAAATTAGAGACCACCAATATTGGCAAGCCGCTTTTGAAGTTGCCGTTCGAAGCTGAGCTTTATCAAATAGATACCCTTAAAGACGTTAACGATCTGATCTATAATCTAAAATCAAAATTTACAGGTAAAGCCTTAATTATTGATTTTTGGGCTACCTGGTGTATTCCCTGTTTGTCAGATCTTCCGTTTAGCAAAAATATACACGAAGCAAATAAGGACCTGCCAATAGCTTATATCTACATCTGTACAAGCAGAAATTCAAATATGAATATCTGGAAAAATAAAGTTGCTGAATTTCGTTTGCCCGGCACACATATTTTCATGAATGAAAAGGTAATTAATCAATTAACAAGAACGCTTGATGCGACAAATGGTTTCCCGGCATACGTTGTAATAAACGCAGACGGCAAGGTTAACACCAAAGCTATATCCCGTATGGAAGTTTTAAATAGAGATAGCATAAAACAAGCTACAGGCCTTTAAAGAAAAATAAATCGATATATATTGTTAAGATACCCTGCTTAATCTATTAACCGGATTTAAAAAAGAGGCTAACAATTTTTACATGCTGTTAGCCTCTCATTAAATATAGATTTTACTCTACAATCTTTTATTCCCCTCTTTTCAAACCGAATTTCTCGATCTTGCTGTAGAGGTGGCTGCGTTGGATGTCGATATCGTCGGCAGTTTTGGATACGTTCCAGTTATTTTTTTCCAACTTGAACTTGATGTACTCGCGCTCCGCATAGTCTTTATATTCCTGGAAGTTGGTGAACTGATCAAAATCTGTTTGCGGCGCGGCGGCTGCTGTTGCAGCGCCGGCTTCGGCAGTTACCGGGGCAGATGGGTTTGCAAAAGCCTTCACATCACCATCAGTAATGGTTTTATCACTTAGGATAATTAAACGCTCTACCATGTTGCGCAGCTCGCGAATGTTACCCGTCCACGGCAGTGCTTTAAGGGCTTCCAGCGCGGCGTCCGAGATCTTTTTAGCAGGCATACCGTACTCGTTGCAGATCTCCTCTAAGAAACTCTTGGTAAGCAGGGTGATATCTTCACGGCGTTCGGTAAGCGGCGGTACGTGGATGAGTATAACACTTAGGCGGTGGAATAAATCCATACGGAAGTTACCGGCCTCAATTTCTTTAAGCAGGTCTTTGTTGGTTGCCGCAACTACGCGTACATCCACATCAATTTCCTTTTCGCCACCTACACGGGTAATTTTGCTTTCCTGCAAGGCACGCAGCACTTTTGCCTGTGCCGACTGGCTCATGTCGCCTATCTCATCAAGGAAAAGGGTACCGCCATTGGCACTTTCAAATTTACCAATACGTTGTTTTATAGCTGATGTAAACGACCCTTTTTCGTGGCCGAACAACTCGCTTTCAATCAGTTCTGATGGGATAGCCGCACAGTTAACCTCGATCATAGGGCCGTTAGAACGGTTAGATTTTTCGTGCAGCCAGCGTGCAACCAGTTCCTTACCGCTACCATTAGCACCGGTAACCAATACACGGGCATCGGTAGGGCCAACACGGTCAATAGTTTCCTTGATCCGAAGAATAGCCTGCGATTCGCCTAATATTGGGCGAACCTTTGATACCTTACGCTTTAAAACTTTGGCTTCAACAACTAAACTTCCCCTGTCCAGTGCGTTGCGTACGGTGATCAGTAAACGGTTTAAATCAGGTGGTTTCGAAATAAAATCGAACGCACCTTTTTTACTGGCCTCAACAGCGGTCTCCACCGTGCCGTGGCCGGATATCATGATAAAAGGAAGATCGGGTTTTATATTAAGGCCTTCGGTTAGCACTTCCATGCCATCCATGCGGTTCATTTTTATGTCGCACAGTACCAGGTCGTAATCGTTCTTGCGGATCAGTTCGAGGCCGTCAACGCCGTTATCAATGTCTTCAACAATGTAATCCTCATACTCCAAAATCTCACGAAGGGTGCTTCGGATAGACCGTTCGTCGTCAATTATTAAAATTTTTGCCATGTGTTATTGTAAACCTAAAACAGGTAGTAATGTTTGCGGCTAATATATAAAAATGTATAGTATTATGAGCAGTTTTTTGGTGAGTGGTTTAGTTGGTTCATAGTTCATGGATGATGATTCATAGTAGCTGCCTTTTACCATGAACTATAAACCAGAAAAGCCCCCTTGCGGGGGCTTTTCACAGCAGCAAATCTGTAAGCCGGGTTTTGTACTCCCGAATGAGAGCTTCTATCATTAATCTCGCCCTGCCGTTGCCGGCATGATCTATCAACCTACCCATTCTGACATTCCGTTGCCGGACATGGATGCGAGCAGCACCGCTTTCAGAACCTATTTGGTTTTTCAACTCCTGAGGTTTACCGCGATCCCGGTCGCCCGGAAAAGCCGTGAGCTCTTACCTCACGTTTTCACCCTTACCCTTGCAGGCGGTATATTCTCTGTGGCACTGGCTGTCGCCCGCTGTGGGCGCCTTCCCGTTAGGAAGCAGGATGCTCTATGTTGCCCGGACTTTCCTCTCACCGACTACGTCGGCACAGCGATAGAACGTTTTGCAGTTACAAATGTAAGTTTTTTATTATGGATGTTGGTGGTAAAAGCAGCTTTTCCGGCTCATTGGTAAAGCATATATCCAGTGGCTCCTCAGTAAAGTTTATGAAGAAAGAAAGTTGTTTGCCTTTTTTATTTTGGAGCATCAGGGCATCTGCCTGCAATGGTTTGTTGCTATAGGTTTGGAAAACAAAGCGCATGGCTACATTACAGCTTAACTTTCTTATAAAAATTGATAAGTACGGGTGGCCCATTGCGGTTGTAGAATAAGTATATTTTTTGTATTAATTTAACGTTAATAAAATGTATATTTAATGTAACCAAATTATAAGCCATGCCAAGGCTGCCGCGTATATTATTTACCATGCTATTGATGTTGCCACTTGCAATCGCAAATGCGCAAGGGCAGGAGGTACGCGTAGATTTTTATAAAGATCCATTCACGGTTAAGGTTGACAGATCTGTTTTAGTAAATTTGCCGCAACAGCTTAGTGCCGATGTTATAAAAAAAAGTTATAACACCGTTAACACAGGTAACTACCAGCCTATAGTAGATTCGCTTTTGGCTTACAAACAGGAGCATCAGCTTAACGATTGGCTATATTATCAGCTTGTCCGCAGGGTGGCGCAGCAAATAAGCCCTAAAGAAACAAATTACGGTGCATACACTTTTTACAAGTGGTTTATGCTCAATAAATCTGGCTATGATGCAAGGTTGGCGCTGGCCCATCAAAAGGTGATCTTTTACGTTTACAATAATGAGGACATTAGCGATATCCCATATTTTATGGTGGATGGTAAGCAGTTTGTTTGCCTAAACTATCACGACTATGCTAAAGCTGATCTGAACGATGACCCGCCGATACCGGTAAACATCCCTGTCGCGGCAGCTAATAAAGCGTTCTCATACAAGGTTACCATGATGCCCGATTTTAAACCCGAGCACGATGTAGAGAAACAAATGTCGTTTGAATATGACCGCAAGCAATACCACTTCAAAGTAAAACTCAATACCGATCAACAGAAGGCATTTAATAACTACCCGGGCGTTAGTTTCGAGACCTATTTCAATATCCCCCTGAGTAAAGAAACTTACGGCTCGCTTATCCCGCTGTTAAAGAAGAACATGAAGGGGATGGATGAGCACAAAGGGGTTGATTACCTGATGCGTTTTACGCGTTACGCCTTCCTCTACGAGAATGATAACGAAAATTTCGGCCGAGAAAAACGCCTTTCGCCGGGCGAGACCCTGGCATCAAACTATAGCGATTGCGATGACCGTGCCGCATTGTTCTTTTATTTGGTGAAAGAGATCTACAACTTGCCGATGATAGCCCTGTTATACCCAACCCACATTACTATGGCAGTAGAGTTTAACAAACCAGTAGGCGACCCTATTGTATATAAAGGCAAAACCTATTCTGTATGCGAGCCAACCCCGCAGTTAGAGAATTTAGCAATTGGTCAATTATCGGCTAAACTGAAAAGCACGCCGTATCATGTGGTTTATGCTTACGAGCCTTTGGGTAAATAGCTCCTTATAAAAACTTATCGCTTGCCCTGTAAGCTTCAATAACGCGCAGCTCGCCTTCTTTACCGGGGCGGGAGTTACCGTGCTCCATTCCTAAAATGCCCTTATAGCCTTTCTCGTTCAGAAATTTGAAGATGTTTTTGTAGTTCACCTCGCCGGTGGTAGGTTCGTTACGGCCCGGGTTATCACCTATCTGGAAGTAGGCAATCTCGTCCCACGCCAGTTTAATGTTGTTGATCATATTGCCCTCGTTCTTCTGCATATGGTACATGTCATACAGGATCTTACAGCTTGGGCTGTTTACACCTTTACAGATCAAATAGGTTTGTGCCGATGTGCGCAGGTATAGGTCAGGGGTATCGCTTAATGGTTCAAGCACCATTACAATGCCGTGCGGTTCTAATATCTCGGCACCTTTACGCAGGGCGGTTATCACATTCGCGTTCTGGATATCCAGTGGTAGGTTACGAGCAAAATCACCCGGCACAACAGTTGCCAGCTTACCGCCGCAACGTTTAGAAACCTCTACCGCCTGGCGGCAGCCTTTCAAAAATATATCAATATGTTCTTGCTTACCATCGGCTAAAGTATTCGCCCCGTTTCCGCCTTTATCCATTACAAAAACGCCCATTTTCATCCCCAGTTTAGCCAGTAAGCTGCCAATTTTTTCCTGCTCGGCAGGGCTGCGGCTGCTCATGCCATTATCTTCGATACTGCGGAAACCCTGGTCATACATAAACCGTATCTGATCTAAAAAATTAGCGCCTGCCGAATTTTTGAACATGCCATCGTGCGGTGCGTAGTTCAGGTTAAACGGTTTGCCGGGGGCAACCTCCCGGTTAATATTGTTGCTTGCCAAAACGTCGTTCCCGGCCAGGATACTGCCTGCTGCCAAAGCGCTATTCTTTAAAAAGCTGATTCTGTTCATGGTAAATAGGTTTGTGATCGATAGATAGTACAACGGCGTAATATCACATTTTTTATGATAAATAGTATACAGTAGTATAATTTATTAATGATGACGGGTTAGTCTGTATCCCTTTTCACCGCACTATTCCTGATAAATAACACCGCCATTAGCGCTCCTAAAAACCCTAACCCGGCCGAGATACGCATGATAGTACCATAGGCCGCTATAAAACTATCCTTGTAAGCTTTTTCAATCGCTTCTTTATCTTGCCCCTCAAAACCATCCGGGGCTTTTGCGTTACCCAGGTTTATAGCCTGCTGTTCTATGGCTTGCTTTTGCTTATTATCCAACTTGATATTTTTGATCCCGTCCTGTAATGCGCCCGAGAAAAACAGCACCGCCAAGGCACCCAATATCGCGTTAGCAAAAACATTGGCAATACGGGTAAGCGCGTTGTTTACACCCGATGCCACTCCCGAAAAATGATCGTTTACCGAACCCATTACCGCGGCGGTAAGCGGCGCAACGGTGAATGCCATGCCCAGCCCGAACACCAGTATCCCGGGGAAAAACGTCGTCCAATAATCAGCCGGTCCGGCGGTTTGCGTAACAAAGGATAGGATGAGCAATCCCAACCCTGCAGCCGCAGGGCCGCCAATCAATAACAGGCGCGGGCCGTGCTTATCTGCCAGTGTACCCGCAAAGCGTGCTATGCTGATCATCAGCACCGTAAAGGGTAAAAAGGTCAAACCCGATTGCAGCTGGCTATATCCTTGTACCTGCACCATATTTAACCCCAAAAACAACATACCAGCGCCAAGCCCGGCATAAAGGAAAAATGTAAGCAAGTTGGCCCCGCTAAACGTTAGGTTGGCAAAAAGCTGCAAGGGCATCATGGGGTATTTGCTTTTCTTTTCGATGAATACGAAAGCGATCAGCAGCATCAAACCACCGCCCAATGATGCATATACCTGCCAGTTGCGCAACCCCACCTCAGGGATCCTCAAAAAGCCGAACGTAACAGCAGCCAACCCTAATACAATGGCTATCGCACCGGCAAAATCGAGGCCTTGTTTGCTGTCATCATCTTTGATTTCATGTACTTGTTTAGCTAAGATGATGAGGGCTACGACGCCTATTGGGATATTAATAAAGAAGATATATCGCCATAAACCGGCATCGCCAAAGGCACCGCCTAAAACCGGGCCACCCATGGTAACTACGGTTGTAAAGGCACTCCAGGTGCCAATAGCTTTGCCACGTTCTTTTGGGTTGATAGAGGAGGAGATGAGCGACAAACTTCCCGGTATCATCAGCGCGCCGCCAATGCCCTGCATCATCCTGAATACGATAAATAGTGTAACACCCGGCGCGAAACCACACGCTGCCGAGCCCATGATAAAAATGAAGATGCCCACCATAAAAACCTTTTTGCGGCCAAGCCTGTCGCCCAGCGAGCCACCGATTAATATGAGCGCGGCCAGCATCAACAGGTAAGCGTTAAGAATCCAGAAAAGGTCCGTACCACTGGCGTTGAGGCTTTTTTGCAGGGAGGGTAAAACCACATTTAAGGCGGTGCTATCAATAAAAGCCATAGCCGATGCCATGATGGATGACACCATTATCCATTTACCGGCCTTACTGCCCAGTGCAACTGTTGCCATGTTTATAGGTTTTAAGTAAACCTACTAAAAACGCTTCAGTAAAACTATTGCTCGGTTGCCATCACCGCAAATCTGCCTGCTTAGTGTATCGAAATTCAGTCAACTATTTTTTATTTGAAAAATACTTTGTAATTATGCCTTACCAATTACAGCAAACCATTTACCGTCCATTTTATGCTTCCAGATAAGGAATATCAAATGTGGCCCGATGCAGAACTTTTAGAACTGTTAAGGCTTGACGACCGTAAGGCGTTTGAAACGCTGTACCATAAATATTCGGGCAAGGCTTACCAGGTTGCGTACACTCTTTTCAGGGATAGCGATGTTTGCGAAGATCTTGTGCAGGAGCTGTTTATTGATCTTTGGGCAAAGCGGAATACATTACGCATAAACTCGCTGGAGTGGTACTTAAAAGTTGCTATTAAAAACCGGGTGCTGATGTATATACGCACGCAAAAAGCTACGCTTGATCTATCGGCCATTGCAACCCTTACCGAAAAGTACAGCACCGACAGCAAAGTAATGCAAGGCGACATCAGCAACCTGCTTGAAGAAGGGGTAGGGCGCCTGCCCGAGAAATGCCGCCAGATCTTCACCCTGAGCCGCAAAGAATACCTTTCTAACAAAGAGATAGCCACACGTTTAAATATATCTCCCAAAACGGTAGAGAATCAAATTACCATTGCCCTGCGCTATCTGCGTATTGGTTTGAGCGATTATTTGCCTGTGCTGATTGCCGCTATTTTAGTACAGGTTTTCGGCGCATAAAACATTCCTCAAAAATATTTTCATTTTCTTTAGGGGGTGCCGCCTGCAATTGCATCTTACATATATAAACCATGAGAAAGTTTACTTTTCTGAGAAAAAAAATCCAGGCCAAAGACCGCTCTTTGCAGGAAAAACTTGTGACCAAATATTTTGACGACATGCAGCTTAGCGATGAGCCCGCTGCCGGCCCAAACACAGGTTTTAATAGCGATGAGGTGTATAACCGCATCATCAATAGCATTGATGCAATGCCGGTTAAACGCGCGGGCAATGGTAAAAAATGGATGGTTGCCGCATCTTTAGTTGCGGTGGCTTCACTCTCGGCATTGTTTTTTGAATACCGCTTACAGATCCTTGACGTTGTATCGCCCATCCCACAAAAACAATTTACAGCAGCAAATGGCCAGGTAGCCAGCTTCACCCTGTCAGACGGCACCAAAATTTGGTTGAACGGCGGGAGTAAGGTGACTTATCCGGCGGAGTTTCGTGGCCCTACAAGGGACATCACTTTAACAGGTGAAGCCTTCCTTGAAGTTGAACACGATGCTGAAAAAGCTTTTATTGTACACACAGGTACTATCAAAACACAGGTATTAGGTACAAGCTTTAACGTTAAAGCCTATCCCGAAGATGCTTTTGTAAAGGTTGACGTAGCTACAGGTAAAGTAGGGGTGGTTGCGCCGGCAGTAAAAACCGTATTCCTTACGCCTGCGCAGGAAGTGGTGATGAACAAGAAAGACCACAGCGCTATTACTACCCAGGGTGTTGACATCACCAACCTTACCGGATGGAAGAGCGGCGATTTTATTGTGAAGAACATGCCGTTAGCAGAAGTGCTTAACGCCATTTACCATCGCTACAACGTAACTGTAAAGGCTGATGGCAACCTTGTAAAATGTTCAATATCAGCTAATTTCACTAATGTGTCCTTGCAAAACATCATCAGGATCATATCCAAACTGGTGAGGGGTAAGGCCACGGCAGACGGACAGGGGTACCACTTAAAAGGTAAAGGCTGCTAATAAAAGAAGAAGAAACCAATTATAATAGAAAGATAAACCAATTATCAGTTCACCTAAATTAAAACGAATGATGACATAAATACATAAAAAAACCCTGCTCAATGGGAATTGAAACAGGGTTATTAAAATGCCGGGTTATTATTAAGTGTACGTTTCAGAGGTCGAATTCAGAGAACGCTGCACTTGAATTTCAAACACTTTAATTTATTCAAATCTATGAATATATCTCTATTTTCAAATGGAGTAGTTCGTTATGTATTAATATTAATGAAATTTACCTCGCTTGCCTGCTTCGTTGTTTGCTTAATGTGCTTTACGGCCGTTGCAAACAATTCTTATGGCCAAAAATTTTTAGAGCAACAGATAACACTTAAGCTTAAAAACTTAAAACTTACCGACGCGCTCGACAAAATTGCTGTCGATAAACAAGTAAAATTTGCTTACGCAGATAATTTACTGAAGCCGTCATTCAAGGTTGACGTAAACGTTACCAATAAAAGCATAAAGGATGTGCTTGCCGAGGTTTTAACTCCATTTAACCTCGATTACAAAATAATTGACGACGTTATTGTTATCAGCGACAGGGCAGAAACTCCTACATACCCAGGCCAATCTATAGCACCTGCAAAACAAGCTGTAAAAATTACCGGTAAGGTATTGGATGATACCAACCAGCCTTTGCCGGGTGTAAGCGTAAAGCTTAAAGGCACCACCACAGGTACAGTTACCGATGTTAACGGTAACTTTGTATTAGACCTGCCAAACGCCGATGGTACTTTGGTATTTAGCTTTATTGGTTTTACACCAAAAGAAGTACCGCTTAACGGACAAACTTCTGTCGGTAACATTCAGTTAGTAGCTTCGCAAAGCTCGCTTACCGAGGTTGTGGTTGTAGGTTACGGCACTCAAAAACGCG
The DNA here is from genome assembly GCF_034345625.1 of Mucilaginibacter sp. 5C4. Lineage (NCBI taxonomy): Bacteria > Pseudomonadati > Bacteroidota > Sphingobacteriia > Sphingobacteriales > Sphingobacteriaceae > Mucilaginibacter > Mucilaginibacter sp. 5C4. The sequence continues at coordinate 2,513,367 of NZ_CP133775.1, forward strand.
TAAACGTAATTGGCGCGATAGACCAGATCGGTACAAAAGATATCGAAGGCAAGCCGTCTGTTAACTTAACCCAGGCTTTACAGGGTGCATCACCAAACTTAATTATCCAGCAAACCAGTAACGAGCCGGGCGCTTACCAAACCGTTAACATACGTGGTGTTAGCACATTTGGTAACAACAACCCGCTTACCGTTATTGATGGTATAACCGGTGGCGACCTTAACCTGCTTAATCCGCAGGATATCGAAAGCATCTCTATCTTGAAAGATGCGGGTAGCGCGGCTATTTATGGTTCGCGGGCTGCTAACGGTGTAATTTTGGTTACCACTAAAAAAGGTAAAAAGAACACCGGCGCTGTGCTTACCTATAACGGCCAGGGCGGTGTACAGGTTCCTCACGTAGGTTACAAGCCGGTACATTCTTACGAGAACGCTATTTTACGTAACGAGGCAGTTGTAAACGCGGGTTTAACCCCTATTTACAGCCCGGCACAAATTCGTGATTTTCAACAACAGGGAGATCAGCAATGGTTTTTGGATGCTATTTTGCAAAACGCGGTACAGCAAAACCATAACCTAAGCTTATCAGGCGGTAGCGCTACTTCAACATATTTGGTTTCGGCCGGTGTGATGGATCAGCGCAGTAACCTGGTTGGGCCGGATTATGGCTTAAGGCGTTACAATTACCGTATGAACTTAAGCAGCGATTTTGGCCGCTTAAAATTAACCAGCATATTGGCTTATACCCGTACCGAAATAAAAGAACACTCTTATAACACAGGTACGCTTATAGTTGATGCAGGCAGGACGCCAACCTACTACAAAATAAAAGACGACCAGGGCAACTACTTAACCAATGATGTATTAGCCGAGTTTAACCCGCTTGGGATCCTTGAAAAAGGTGGTTTCCGGAAGCGCGATAACGATAATATTTTTGGAAACTTAACCGCCGAGTTAGGCATCACCAAAGACTTGAAAATTAAAGGTGTGTTTGGTGGTACATTGTTATCAAACCACATGTTTGGCCGTGTTATACAGGTTAACTACTTACCAAAGGGTAGTTATGGGTCTGACAGGAACACTACTGATGAGAACCAGAAAAACCTGTTCATCAACTCACAGTTCCTGGCACAATACACCAAAACAATTGCCAAAAACCATAATATTGATGTGTTGATTGGTGTGGCAAACGAGTCGACCACTAACGATGCGAATTACCTTCGCCTTAAGTTTACCGACCCTGAGTTAGGTACGCCTATCACCGGTACAATTATCGAAACCTCATCAACAAATACAAATAACAACAAAAGCGAAAGCAGCCTTAACTCGGTATTTGGCCGTGCATCATATAGCTTTAAAAACAAGTATTATGGCGAGTTCGATTTCAGAGTGGATGCTTCATCTAAATTCGCAAAAAACTATCGCAACGCATTCTTCCCGTCGGGAACCATTGGTTACCGTTTAACCGAGGAAGACTTTATGAAGAGCTACCGAGATAAGTTTGGTGATGTAAAGATCCGTGCTTCGTACGGTATTTTGGGTAACCAAAACGTAGGCGACTATCAGTTCCTGAATACCTTTGGTGTATCTACAGATAGCTTCTACGCGTTTAACAACCTTGCGCAAAGCACCGCGACAATTGGTTTTGCTAACCCGGATATCCGTTGGGAACGCGCATCAACCTTTAACGTAGGTTTCGACGCGACATTCTTCAATAACAAGCTAACCCTATCTGCCGATTACTTTAACAAAATTACCCGCGACATTTTATTACCGCCGGTAGTACCCGGTACATTTGGCGCAGGCCTGCCAGATTATAACGCGGGCGAAGTACAAAACCGTGGTTGGGAGTTAAACATCAACTACCGTTTAAGAACAGGCGCGTTCAACCACAGCTTTGCTTTCAACGTAGGCGATACTAAAAACAAGGTATTAAAATTGGAAGGTGGCGACCAGTTAAGGACTTATGATGAGATGCAGCTTTTAAATAAAGTTGGCTTGCCAATAGGTTCGTACATTGCCCTGAAACGCGATGGTTACTTCCAAAACCTTGATGATGTAAATAAAGGGCCTAAACCAGCCGGCCTTAACGTACAACCCGGCGATAACCGCTATGTTGACGTAAACGGCGATGGCGTTATTGATGATAACGATAAATTCGTTTTCGGCAGTGGTTTCCCTCGTTTAACATTTGGTTTTACCTACAACGTTGCAGTTAAAAATTTCGACTTAAGCCTTTTTTTACAGGGCGTAGGTAAACGCGATATGTTTGTTAGGGGCGAGCAGGTTGAACCTTTCCACGTAAACTACTCGCAGGTTATTTACCAGCACCAGTTAGATTACTGGACACCGCAAAACCCTGATGCCCGTTTCCCTCGCCTTGCAGCAAGCGGAAGCCAGTCTAACGAGAATAACTTCCGTCGTGGTTCTGATATGTACATTTTCGACGGTAAATACCTGAGGGTTAAAAACGTACAAATAGGTTATACTTTGCCACAAGGCGTTTCTAAAAAGATAGGGATGAAAAAAGTAAGGACTTACCTAACCGGCCAAAACATCCTTACGTTCTCGGCCATGAAGTTCATCGATCCTGAATCGACCGAGCTTGGCGGTAACGTTACAGCAGGTGGCGCAAACAGCGGCAGGTCATATCCGCTACCTGTTTATTATGGTTTTGGTATTGATATCTCCCTTTAATTCTACACAGACATGAAAAAAATTAATATCAATAAAATAGGCTTGGCATTAATGCTGGTAACAGCCTTATCTGCCTGTAAAAAGCTGGATCTGGCGCCTGAGAACAGGTTTACAGATGCCAATTACTGGACTACTACCGATAAAGCAAACAACGTTTTAAATACTGCTTATTCGCAGATCTCTAACAGTGGCTACTTCTTTTCGATGGAGGCAATGTCTGACAATGCTTACAATGGCCGCGGCGATAATAACGGTGTTGCTTCATTGGCAGCAGGTACTTATGATGCATCACTGGGCCGTTTAAAAGGCGAGTGGGGCGATCATTACCGCGGCATTAAAACCTGTAACATCTTTTTAGAAAACGTTGACAGGGTAATATCGATAGACCCCACACTTAAAGCACGTATGAAAGCCGAAGCAAGGTTTATCCGCGCATGGCATTATTACTTGCTGGAAACCTGGTGGGGCGATGTGCCTTTGATAAAGAAAGATATCACTATCGAAGAATCCAAAACCATTGCACGCGCACCAAAGGCCCAAGTAGTTACTTTTATATTAAAAGAACTTGATGAGGCTGCAGCCGATCTGCCAACAAACACATCATTAGCAGCCGCAGACAAAGGCCGTGTAACCAAAGGTGCCGCTGTTGCATTAAAAGCAAGGGTTTTACTTTACGATAGCCGCTGGGCCGAAGTTGTTACCGAATGTGAAAAGCTAATTGGCAACACCGCGAATGGTAGCTATGCTTTGTTTAATTCGTATGAGGGTTTATTCTTACCACAAAACGAGTATAACAGCGAAGTGATATTCGACTTGCAATACGCGCCGGTAGCGGCCGGTAACAGGTTCTATACCGATTTTAGGGACATGGCGCCAATATCTGTAGGCGGCAGGCTTAATGCCTTTGCACCAACACAGGAACTGGTTGACAGCTACCTGATGGCAAACGGTAAAAAAATAAACGCGGCAGGTTCCGGTTATGACGAGAACAACCCATACGTTGGTCGCGATCCCCGTTTTACCAATACAGTGGTTTACCACCAGTACCAATGGAAAAACCAGGCAGGTGTAACAAGCACTATTTACACCAAACCGGGTAGTGATCCTAATCCGGACCCAACCAAACGTTTTGACGAATATGCACCGGGTGCAACATCATCGCCAACAGGTTATTACACACGCAAATACTTCGACCCAACATCAAACACTGCCGATTTTGGTTCGGGCTTAAACCTGATCCTGATCCGTTATGCCGATGTACTGTTAATGTACGCCGAGGCTAAAAACGAGTTAAGCCAGATGGATGCGACAACGTGGGATAAAACGATCAAGGCTATCCGTTCACGTGCGGGCTTTACTGCTGCAGAAGCATTAAACTTCCCTGCAAGCGACCAAGCTTCGTTACGTACTGCCATTCGTGATGAGCGCCGTGTGGAGTTAGCAATGGAAGGCTTGCGCATATTTGATATCCGCCGCTGGAAAATCGCCGAGACCGTATTGAAAGGCTGGGCGCACGGTGCCAAATTTGGCGCTCCGGGTGTAGATAATGGATACATCCGTGCCAACCTGCGCACGTTTGATGCAAGCAAAAACTACCTGTGGCCGGTACCAAGGGATGAGCGTGCGGTTGACCCCAACCTTACTCAAAACCCGGGCTGGAACTAAAATTATTTATAGAAAAAATTATAATCAATTAAGATCATGAAAAATATTTTTTATAGCCTGCTTGCAGGTATAGTAGCCCTGGTTGTGATAACCGGCTGCAAAAAAGACAAAACACTTGCTAATGCAAACGTATCACCGGTAACAAACTTGTTTTTACCTGAGGATGGGAAATTTGTAAAAATTGCCACCGGTGCATCAGGCTCGGTAGCATTTGAATGGGAGCAAGCCCGTGCAGAAGATAATGGTGTAGTTTTATATGAGGTTGCGTTTGATAAAGAGGGTGGCGATTTTTCAAAGCCCCTTTATTCGATACCTTCTGACGGTAACGGTTTGTATAACAAGCTAACTCTAAACTTTAGCGACTTAAACAAAATTGCTGCCCTTGGTGGTGTAAAACAAAAAGAGTCTGGTAAATTTATCTGGACAGTAATGTCTTCAAGAGGTATTAATTTGCAAAAAACCGATGTTAAACGTGTAATCGAGATACAGCGCCCAGATGGTTTCGAGAGCCCTAATGCGGCTTACCTTACGGGTACCGCTACAGAAGGTGGCGATGACCTGAGCAAAGCTTTGAAGATGAAAAAAACAACAGATGGCAAGTTTGAGATATATACATCATTAAAAGCAGGCGAGTACCGTATTGTAGACGGCACAAGCGGTACAATTAATACATTTTCGTATGACGGCTCAAAACTTGTTGAAGGTGGCCAAACAACTGTTACCGGCAATAAAAAAATAATGAGGATACAAGTTGGTTTTACTGATGCATTGGTTACCACAACAGAGGTTACATCGGTAGGCCTGTGGTTCTCTGCTGATAATAAGATCTGGTTCGACCTGCCTTACACCAGTAATGGCACATGGGAATCGGGCGTTCAGCCTATCGTGTTCCACCAGGAAACATGGGGCCGTGATGAGCGTTATAAATTCAGGTTCACCTTTAAAAATGCTGATGGATCATCAACCACACAGTTTTACGGCAGTGCAAACTCTGATAATAATGCTGCAACATCAGCTACCGCCGCATCATATTTTTATATGTTGCCGGTAAACAATTCTCAGTACGATTTTGCCTTTAAGTTTAATCACGATTTTGATAATAAATCGGCAAATATTAGAGTAATGTTTAACGCTACCGTGCCAGCTTACACACATAGTGTAACAACTAACTAATACCTTATTTAATTGGATGGTAAAGCCGTTTCGGCGGCTTTGCCATCTTTAAATCATTAAACTTTAGTTTATGAACAGCATAACCGAAACTATAAAAAGAGTGGCACTGGCGGGGCTTATCCCTGTTATGCTTACTTCCTGCTTGAAGAATAACCCTTTCCCACTGTATGGCAATAAAGCATCGGCTGTAATTAATTACAGCTATGCGGCAACTGCCGATACGCTGCAGGAAAAAACTTATACTACTTTCCTGTCATCAAACGGAAACTACTTTATAAACAATAACGCCGGTAACACAACTTATAATTACTGGCCGCAAGCGCACACCATGGATGTATTTATTGATGGCTACCTGCGTACCAAAAACGACATATATAAACAACGCATCAAATCGTTGCTTAATGGTACAAAAATAGCCAACGGTAATAAATTGCAAAACGATTATTACGATGATATGGAATGGTTGGCATTATCAACCCTGCGTGCCTACGAAGCTACTAACGATGCCGATTACTTTGCAGCAGCTAATACTTTGTGGACAGATATTAAAACCGGCGTAAACAGCAGCCAGGGTGGTGGTATAGCATGGCGCAAATCGCAGTTAGATTACAAGAACACACCTGCAAACGCACCGGCTATTATTTTTGCCGCTCGCTTGTATCGCCTGCAAAAAAATGCTGCCGACCTTGCTTTGGCTAAAGAACTTTATACCTGGTTAAAAGGCAAATTGGTTGATCCGGTTAGCGGTATTGTTTGGGACGGCATCAACGGCGATCATGACGGACAGATTAGCAAAAACAAATTTACTTATAACCAGGGTGTATTTATTGGTGCCGCGCTCGAACTTTATAATGTAACCGGCGACGGTACTTACCTGAGCGATGCCATACGTACGGCCAATGCCACCATTAAAGACCTTGATATATCACCGGGCGGCTTGCTAAAAAGCGAAGGCCAGGGCGATGGTGGTTTGTTTAAAGGAATTTTGGTTAGGTACTTAACCTTATTGACACTTAAAGAAGACGTATCATCTACGGATCGCGAAGCATACGCCAAATTTTTAAAATACAATGCCGAAACCTTGTTTGCAAAAGGTATCAGCAGGCCCGAATTTACGGTTAGTCCGGATTGGAAAACCAAGCCCTCGGGTACAACAGATCTAACCACGCAAATAAGCGGGGTGACGACGATGGAGGCCGCAGCCATTTTAAAAGCAGCCGGCAAATTTTAAGCACTGAGAATTGGGTCTTCCGGGTTATATTTGGCCCGGAAGATTTTTTTTATTTACCTATTTTAAAACATGAAGAGAAGGCAATTTATTGGCAGCACCAGTGTATTAGGTGCGGGCGTATTGATGAGTAAATTTTCGTTTGCGGGCGTAAAACCTGCATTCCCTGTTGTAAGGGTACCTGTATCGGCACGTAAATTCAAAAATGCGTCAATAGAAAAAGCGATAGCGGAGTTTAAATCGAAAGTTAAAAACCCTGAACTGGGTTGGCTTTTCGAGAACTGTTTCCCAAACACGCTTGATACCACCGTTACCTATAAAGTAGTTAACAACAAACCCGATACCTACGTAATTACCGGCGATATTGATGCCATGTGGCTGCGCGATAGCAGCGCGCAGGTTTGGCCATATATTGCCTTCATAAATAAAGATGCCGAACTAAAAAAACTGGTTGCAGGCGTTATTAACCGCCAGGTTGTTTGTATTCTGCGTGATCCATACGCCAACGCTTTTTACGACGACCCTAAAAAAGTGGGAGAGTGGAAAGACGACGTTACAGATATGAAACCCGGTCTGCACGAACGTAAATGGGAAATAGATTCGCTTTGTTACCCGGTGCGTTTGGCTTATAAATACTGGAAACTTACCGGCGATATTTCACCATTTGATGCGCAATGGAAAACCGCCATCCAAAGTATCCTGAAAACCTTTAAAGAACAACAACGCAAGGATAACGACGGCCCGTACTCGTTCCAGCGTAAAACCGCCTGGGCTACCGACGGTGTACCGATGAACGGTTATGGTTACCCGGTTAAACCGGTTGGTTTAATTTGCTCTGCTTTCCGCCCAAGCGATGACGCTACCATTTATTCATACCTGGTTCCTTCAAACTTCTTCGCGGTTACCAGCTTAAAGCAGGCATCAGAAATGGTAAAGGCTATCTCTAAAGATGATGCCTTATCTGCCGAATTACTTGCATTGGCAAACGAGGTAGACGCAGCTTTACAAAAACATGCCATAATAGATCACCCGGGTTATGGTAAGATCTACGCTTACGAGGTTAACGGCTTTGGCAGCTACAATTTAATGGACGATGCCAACGTGCCCAGCCTTTTAGGTATGCCATACCTGGATGCTATTAAAAATACCGATCCTATCTACATTAATACCCGCAAAATGTTGTTATCACTAAACAACCCGTTCTTTTTTAAAGGAACGGCAGGCGAGGGGATAGGCGGCCCGCACGTGGGTAAGGATATGATCTGGCCAATCAGCATCATTATCCGTGCGATAACAAGTACCGATGATAACGAGATAAAAGAATGTATAGAAATACTGCGCAAAACACATGGCGGCACAGGCTTTATGCACGAATCGTTCCATAAGAATGATCCTACTAAGTTTACCCGTAAATGGTTTGCATGGGCTAATACCCTATTTGGCGAACTGCTTTGGGAAACTTATACTCAGAAGCCCCAGTTACTAAGCTAAATTGTTTTAGTTGCTTATTATCGCAACATTTTTAATAATAAAAAACATTATCTACCTATGAAAAGCACTTTGAAAATTGCCTGCCTGTTTGTGGGTGCGTTTATAAACCAATATGCGCAAGGGCAGGCTACCAAGGCCCCGGCGTATCCGTTGATCACACACAATACGTATTTCAGTATTTGGTCTAATACCGATAACCTTAACGAATCGACGACCCACCACTGGACCGGTAAAAATCAATCCTTGCTGGGTTTAATAAAAGTTGACGGCCAAACTTACAGGTTTATGGGCCAGCAGCCGGTGAGCTATAAAACCATACTCGCCGATGGTGAAACCAAACCATACAAAGTTAAATACACCGAAATAGTCCCCGCAGAAGGCTGGCAGAATACAAGTTTTGATGATAAGGCCTGGAAAACTGGCACCGCACCTTTTAGCGATGATGCATCGCAAGGCAAAACGCTTTGGAAAAGTCGCGACCTGTTTGTGCGCCGTACTTTTACATATACCAAATCAGGGCCAATCAATAAGCTGATCTTGAAATTACATCACGATGATGATGCCGAGGTATTCTTAAATGGCGAACGCATCAACATTAGCAAAGGCGCAAACGGCGACCTGTTACCTGTTGAAATAGACGATAACGTTGCAGGTAAATTAAAAGAAGGCGAGAACGTGCTGGCTATGCATTGTGTAAACACAGGCGGCGGCGCATGGCTTGACGCAGGCTTTGCAGACGAAGTTAAACCCGCCGATACCAAAGGCCTAAAAATGGCGCGCCAAACAGGCGTGCTGATCAATGCCACACAAACTATTTATTCCTTTACCTGCGGTGATGCCGACCTGAAAGTTACTTTCACCTCACCTTTGTTAATGGATAACCTTAACCTGCTTTCTCGCCCGGTTAGTTATGTAACTTATAGCGTAAAAGCAAACGATAGTAAAAGCCATAATGTACAGGTGTACTTAGGCGCATCTGCAGATCTGGCGCGTACCAAACCGAGCCAGCCGGTAACCGCTCAGAAATTAACGTCGGGTAATCTGTCGATACTAAAGGTCGGTACCAAAGAACAACCTATCCTGCAAAAGAAAGGCGATGACCTGCGGGTCGACTGGGGATACCTTTATGTAGCTGCACCTGTAGCATCCAAAGTGTCACAATACATTACTAATGATGATGATGCCGCTGGCTCTTTTATCAACAATAAAAATTCATCTACTGTTACAAGTGGCACATCTGTATTCTTAAATACCGTTATCTCTTTTGGTAAAGTGGGAAGTGCTTCGGTAGAAAAGTTTATTGAACTGGGTTATGATGATATTTACTCAGTACAATATTTTGGTAAAAATTTAAGGCCATGGTGGAACCGCAATGGCAAGAAAACCATTACAGGCGAACTTAGACAGGCCACTATCGATTACAAAACCATCATGGCTAAATGTACCGCATTTGATAACGCCATGAATGTTAAAGCATCGGCAGCCGGAGGTTTGGAGTATGCTAAGCTTTGCGCTATCGCTTACCGCCAGGCAATCGCGGCGCACATCCTTGCACTTAGCCCTAAAAATGAGATCCTTTGGTTATCGAAAGAGAACTTTAGCGGTGGCTTTATCAACACGGTTGATGTTACCTATCCATCGGCACCATTATTCTTAATTTATAATCCTAAGCTTGCCGAAGGCATGCTGAACGGCATTTTTGAATTTAGCGAAACAGGTAGGTTCAAACATCCGTTTGCCGCGCATGATCTGGGTACTTATCCTTTCGCCAACGGTCAAACGTATGGCGAGGGTATGCCGGTAGAGGAATCGGGTAATATGTTGTTGCTTACCGCTGCAATTGCTAAGGCAGAAGGCAACGCATTATTCGCCAAAAAACACTGGGCAACCCTAACCACCTGGACAAACTACCTCATCAAAGAAGGGCTTGACCCCGCTAACCAGCTTTGTACCGATGACTTTGCAGGTCACCTGGCGCGTAATACCAACTTATCTTTAAAAGCCATCAACGGTATCGCCGCATACGCGATGCTGGCCGATATGCTTGGCGACAAAGCCACTGCCCTAAAGTATCATACCATTGCAAAAGACTTTGTAGCTAAGTGGATGAAAATGGCCGATGCCGGCGACCATTACGCTTTGGTATTTGAAAAGCCCGATACCTGGAGCCAAAAGTATAACCTGGTTTGGGATAAATTATTGGGCATGAAGATCTTCCCTAAAGAGGTTTACACCAAAGAGATCAAGTACTACCTGGCCAAACAAAACGAATACGGTTTGCCTTTAGATAGCCGCAAAACCTACACAAAATCCGACTGGATAATTTGGACAGCTACCCTGGCCGATAACCCTTCAGATTTTAAGGCTTTGATAGAACCTATTTATAAATACGCTATTGAAACACCATCTCGCGTACCCATCAGCGACTGGCACGAAACCACCAACGGTAAACAGGTGGGTTTCCAGGCGCGAAGCGTTGTTGGCGGTTACTTCATGAAAATGCTGGAACAACAATGGCTAAAGAAAAAGTAAACCGACAATAACCTAAGATCCACAATAACAAAAGCCCGGCGCATAAAACATGCGGCCGGGCTTTTTAACTAAGTTACTCATGTGTTGTAGTTTTTTCATAAGTGTTATTAAAATGATTTACTACAAGTTGCGGCTTTTACAAACACGTTTTTTTGCTACATAGCGGGCAGGGATTTTTAGTTAGTAAACATGCGGAAACGCTGAGCGAAGGGTAGTGCGGGGGTTAACAAATAAAATCAATTTGTTAATTAACCTGTTAAACACTAATAAACAACAAAGCCCTCTCTTTCGAGAAGGCTTTGTACCCAAAACGGGACTATTCTCGAACCAATTTATTGAAGATTTACAAAGAATAGCTTTTTTGGGGGGCTTAATGGACACATTAACAATTACAGGTGGGACTAAAGTCGAACCATCCAAGTATTTAGTAAAATATAAAAGAAATTATTTTTTACGTCGTATAGATTACACGATAGAAGAATTTGTTTCCCCGCCGGTTCAAGCGAAACGCTTGAACCTATACACACGTCAGCGTCCTGTTGGCGTGACCAAATGATTTTCAGCGGACTTTCAGGCTTCGCGCTGCTATATCATTAGTCTTGTGTCGAACCCATATGCCCCAGACGGGTAAATACATCTATCCAGTCTACTACAGTTAGGGTGACGAAGTAAAGTTCGTCGGTTGAGGTGTTGCGTTGCATGGTAATAAATATGCAGACGTTTTTTCCGACATTGCAAAAGGGTTGTTGTAAGCGGGATGCTTGAACCGGCGGTTAACAGTCAATAATCTACTTGTACCCAGGCTGTTTATAGTGCGTTTAATTCAACAACTATTATTTCGTTTCCGTACAGGTCAAGGCAATGGAAATATTTATAATCGGGTGTATTGACAGGTGCCACATTGATGATGACATTATTGCCTTTGATCTGCTGATAAAGATCATCAAGTGAAGATGTATAGATCACCATTGCGGGCTGGCCATTGGTTTGTTTTCCAACATTGTCCCTTTGGCCCTTGCCATCCGCCATGATGAACCAAAGACCGGTAGAATTCGGATCACCCGAACCAATTTGCAGAAACCGCTGACCTACGTCTGTTGTGACATCATAAATTCTTTTGAAGCCAAAGTTCTTTTCGTAAAAGTTTGAGGCTTCCTCATAATCATTTACCAGGATGATCATTCTTCCAATGTTGTTTTTCATATTCTTAAGTTTATTTTTTAAATTATTCTTGATTTAAATAGTTCTCCGTTGCCTTTTTATTCAAAAAGTGCCAGGCTTGCAGATCGGAGGGTTTTACCCAGTCGTAACCTATCCTTTTCCAATACTCAGGGTAGCCGGCAAGCGAAATGGAGGTGATGTATTCATCGCCGCAAACTACAAAGTCGTTCCAAAATTTGAGCAGATAGCCACTATGTTGCTGATGATAGACCGCTGCTCTTTTATAATCGTCAAACCAGGCGTAGATCAATCCTACTTTGGAGGAACGGTAAAGGCAATCTTCCTGCGTCACAACCTTTTTTAGCTCAACCCAGCTTTTGAAACCGTTCTTTTGCGCGATTACCAAAAGGGCGTCCTTGAGTTTAATTCTATCGAAGTTTTGAAGAATTGATTGTGTAGTTCTTTCTGAAAAGGCAGGGACGTTTAGAAATTGTTCCGCAGCATCCTTGGATTTCGGAGAATCAGAACGCAGGTCCTTTAAAAGAAATGTACCTTGAGTTTTAAGATAGGATAATCTTACCGGCTTTAAAATGTTCATATAATTCCCTTTTTGCCAACGTCCCATATTTGGCGGAAATTATTAAGCATTCTGAAATTTTTGATTTAAGGGTGAATTTATCTTTTATGGGAACAGGCTGCCCTCACAACCTGTTGTAAAGATAGATTAATTTTTTTTAAAAAACGTAAAATTATTTTTTGACTCCCGTTTGTGATTTATACAAAGACGGTAATCAATTTCAACAAGATGAAAAAGCCTCATATCTCAAATTACTGAAAATAACAATCGTATTGGGAATTGCTGTTAAATGATGGAATAGATCAGGTAGATTATAAATTAGTTAATTCAGAAGCGGAAGAAAAAACGATTAGGCTCGAAGCCAAGCTTAGTGTTTTGCGGCAAATGGTACAGCATTCGTGGATATTGAGGAACTTGTTTACAAACCGTTGAAAACCTTCAATAACTTGACCTGTTTTATTTAAACGCAGATATTGAAGGTCAAAGGTTTATAATTGGTTCGATGTTCCCTGAAAAATGGACTTATTTTTAAACCGGACATCGAACCGGAATAGTCAATCAGGCAGCGTTACTTATTAATCAAATTAACAGCAGTTTAGAGCATAAAAAAACCCGGATCAGAACTACTAAATGTTCTATATCCGGGTTTGTACCCAGCGCCGGAGTCGAACCGGCACGGTTTCCCACAGGTGTTTGAGACCAGCGCGTCTACCAATTCCGCCAGCTGGGCATGTTCTTAAGCAAGTCTTTTGCTTAGAAGCGGGCTGCAAATGTATCTAAACTCTCTTTAATTCGCAACAGATATTTTTGCCTGTAGTAAATATTTGCAATGTGGTTTAGCCTGTCTTCTTTAGCGGTATCGTTAAGGGTTTCGTAATCGTTTGTAAGGGCGTTTAGCTCTTCTACCATATCACCCTCAATTGCAGCAACTTCCGCGCCTATCTCGCCAAACTGCTCGGCGTTCTCAATTTCCATGAGGCGTTCGTTGATGTCCATCATTTCCATCAAAAAATCTGCCGGGAGCGATGGTTTTGCGCCTTCGCTAACCAGTTCGTGTAGCTTTAAAACGTATTCGAGCACCTTGTTTGGGTCGCTTAGGGTTTGGTAAGCCTTATTATTCAGGGTAGATAACTCTAAAATTTCCTGCTGTTTCTCGTCTTCAGCGTTGGCATGAAAATCGGGATGAAACTGTTTGCTTAAAGCATAAAACTGCTTTTTTATCTGCGCGGCATCGGGTTTAAAGGATTCCGGGATGTTATAAAATTCAAAATAATTCATCGGTGCAAAACTACTAATTTTTGATGGCTGAAATTTAATTTACCTTAGCACAATAACAAAGCCGAAATACGCTTATGCCGGTATTTTACGACCAGATGAACAATGCCGTTAATTTGCCGGAAACCCCCACTCGAATTATCTCCATCGTACCCTCCCAAACAGAACTTTTGTTTGATTTGGCTTTGGACGGTCACATCGTTGGCATCACCAAATTCTGCATCCACCCGGTAGGTAAAGTTAAACACGCAACCAAAATTGGCGGCACAAAACAACTAAACTTACAAGCCATACATAAACTACAGCCCGACCTGATCATAGCCAATAAGGAAGAGAACGAAAAAAGCCAGGTAAAAGAACTGATGAAGCTTTACCCTGTTTGGATAAGCGACATACACGACCTGCACAGCGCGCTCAGCATGATCAACAAAGTGGGCGAGATAACCGGCAAGCAAACCGAAGCCTCAACCATATCTAACGACATATTTAAACGTTTCGGCTACCTGAAACCAACAAATAAGCAAACCCGTGTTGCCTATTTAATATGGCGCAAACCTTACATGGCTGCCGGGCAAGGCACATTTATAAACAGCCTGCTCAACTTATGCGGCTTTAAGAATGTGTTAGCGGCAAGCCGTTACCCGGAGGTAAGTAAAGAAGAATTAGTAGCGGCTGATCCCGAAGTGATACTGTTATCATCCGAGCCTTATCCATTCGCCCAAAAACATATTGATGAGTTTAAGAAAATGTTACCCCATGCTAAAATATTATTGGTAAATGGCGAGCTGTTTTCCTGGTACGGCAGCAGGTTATTACACTCGCCCGCGTATTTTAATAAGCTTATAGATAAATTAATTGCAATGTAATGAGGTACATAAATAAAAAAGTAAAATTGAATTTTAAAGTTTAGCATTTTACGCTATCTTTGCACTCTCTTAAAAACCAAACGCGGAAGTGGCGTAATTGGTAGCCGCACCAGACTTAGGATCTGGCGCCGCGAGGCGTGGGGGTTCGAGTCCCTTCTTCCGCACTAAGTTTAAAGCCTGATACGAAAGTGTCAGGCTTTTTTTATTACTGATGGTTCGAGTCCCTTCTTCCGCACCAAGCTTGAAATTTAGCTCTTAAATATTTAAGTGCTTTTATTTATCTTTCAATTTTAATAATTGATTATTTGAATGGAGGAATATGTAGAGGCTGCAAAATTTGCAGCTGCCGCTCTTTTGGCTAAAGGGCCACTTACAAAATTAATTGAAGTAGGGCAGGCAGCGGTTGGTACGTGGTATAAACCAAGGGCTATGCGCAATGAAGCAGATGCTAAAGCTTATGAACTCGAAACGATGGCTTATGCACAAGCGAAGGCTGACATAATCAAGAGCAACGCAGAGATTGAAATGGCTGATAGGGCACGACAGCGGCTGTATCAACAAGAAATGCAAAGACAACGAAATATTGAAAATATTCTTGATGAAACAGAAAATCAATTAAATGAAACTGTCTCTGATACTCCAGTTGATGAAGAGTGGAGAACAAGGTTTTTTAATAAAGCGCAAGATATTTCATCGAAGGATTTGCAGGCAGTTTGGGCAAAAATACTTGCTGGCGAAATAACCCAACCCGGCGGGGTCAGTTTAAGAACATTGGATGTTTTAAATAATCTCAGTAAGGAGGAGGCCCAAATCTTTGAAAAGGTATCCGATTTAGCAACATTTCATGGAGCCGTATATAAGATTTCAGAGTTTCGAAACGATTTAACAAAGTTTGGCGTCACATTTGGTGACATACAACTCCTCAGATCTGCGGGATTGATGGAAGGAAGTGATAACGCCGCTGTTAGATTTGATGAAGTTGATTTTATAAAGTTAGAAGAGTTTTACGTCGTAGATTTACACTATGGAAATCATCGGTTATTAGTTGGCAAAAAAGATGATCATCCCTTTGAACTATTAAATTTTAATTTGAACCAGTCTGGCAAGGAATTATTACGTGTTATTAGCCATAAATCAAATGAGATTTATCTCAAAGCCTTTTCTGATAGTTTAGCTACACAAGGATTTTCCACACGAATTGAAATTTTAAATCCGTAATTATTCATTGTCATTAGTTGTACCGCTTAGCTCACAATAATATTATTATATGCAACAAATAAGTTGCTATTTTACAATTATAAACGTGAACATTTGGACTGTTATAGGGGCAGAATATTATTTAGCAAACGCCCCAAAATGCCAAAGTATCCCACTTGGGTCGTGCACAAAACATTCCCTGCCCCAAGGTTCGGTTCTGATGGGGGTTATGCGTGCACCTTTGTATTTATCGGGTAGGTTTAAGGTGACAAGTTCTGTCCAAAACCTGTCCACATCATCAACTTCCATAAAAAGCATAGTGTTATCTACCCAATCTTTAACGTAGCTGTTTTGCAGGTAAAAGCTGAGTATGCCGCTTCTAAAAACGGACATGTCGGGAGATAATACCGTTTCTTCAAAACCAAGGTCGAGGTAAAAACTGCGCGAAACGTCAAAATCTTTAGCGCCTATAAACGGGCGGATGGAGATGCCTTTGTGTTCCATAATTTATTTAATGTTATTGATTTATTGAAGTTTAGTCTGGAAAACATTGTGTACCAACCGCACCGCCTTCGAAAAGCAAAACAATATTTTGCTTGTAAAAAATATTACCGCACCCATCGGTATATGCTTTTATTTGTTTAGGAGATAAGTCGTTATCGAATATAAGATATGAATATTTGCCCATACCACTTCTTGCAAAACCTACAGTTGTTATTTCGTCATTTTCAATGGAAACACATTTTGCGTTGGTAAGTAATTTCTTTATTGTTTTGAGTGTTTCTAAATTCCATTTAAGTAATGCAAGCATTTTATTAAGTTTAGGGCTATTATAAGTCAAATTCCAATCTTGGGTTACCTGTCTGTTTCCATCTTTTTGTACCTCCAGTATCATTATATCAATATCTTCCTTAGTGCTTACAATATTATTGGCAGGGTTAAACTCGATCCTAACGTTGAAATTTTTAGGGACTAATTTTGTATACTCACTTTTAAGCGTGTAAATGTTGCCGTAATTACTGTCGATATTTGCAATTAACTCTTTTTTACTACTTCTGGGCATTGATAATACAAATAGCAAAAACTCTTTATCTTTTTCACTGCCCGTGTGATATGCTTTAATAAAATCATCCTTTTTATCATTAGGTATGTTTTTTACCAATATTGTTAAAAGAGAATCTTTGTTGATCGATTTATTAAATTCTTGTGCCGATGCTTTTAGGGTGAGTAAAGCGCAAAAAAATATTATTGACTTAATTATTTTCATTAAAACTAGTTATTAAACTATCGTTATACATTCTTCTTCTATCAAAGCTTCGCCGCGGTACCTACGGATGAGTTGAGCGGTGGCTATCACATCTTTTTGGCAGTAGGTGCAAATGCGGGGAAGGTCGTCTTCCACCCAATAAACGTGGCCAACCTGGCTGCCGTCTATATCGTCTTTAGAGGTTGGGATATTAAATATTGCGGTGAGCAAACTAAGCGAGGTGTAGTTTTTATAATCGCCAAATTTCCAGAGCTCCATGGTATCCAGGTGGGGGATCTCCCAGGGTTTCTTACCCTGTATCTGCAAATGCGGCGGGAACTGTACGCCATTGATAAGCATGCGGCGGCAGATGTACGGTAGATCGAACTCCTTGCCGTTATGCGCGCAAAGGATCATACTCAGGGGCTGGCTGCTCAGCATCTTGCTGAAATCTTCCAGCAATTCTTTTTCCTCGTGCCCGGCAAATGATTTTACCCGCAGCCCGGCGCGTTTACCATTCAAAAATATCCCAACCGAGATACAGATTATCTTACCAAACTCGGCCCAGATGCCGGCACGTTCGTAAAACTCTTTGGGCGTTTCGTCCTTACGCTGGTATTGCGATTTATGCGCCCAAAGTTCCTGCAGGCTATCGGGCACCTCGTCGTAATTACTGTATTGTGGCACGGTCTCTATATCCAGCACCATCAGGTTGCCCAGGTCGTATTGTTCAAGCATAATTTAAAACATCTTCATTTAAAGCTATTTTCAAGATAAATTTCAGTTCCCTTAAGGCAGTACATTTGCAGCTGCCGTGTTTATCCCGTATCTTTGTATATCTTATCTCGCGCTGAAATTATTTAACTAAGTTATTTATTCTTATCCAGCACCTCAAAATTTATTTGCAGGGTATTGCCGTTGGCATCAACCAATGTAAGTTTATGTTTACCCGGCGATGGATTTAAAGCCATCTGGTGGTAGGCGCTGCTTTCGCCAATGTACTTATCGTCCAGGTGCCAAAAGATCTTTACACCGCTTTGTCGGTGTGCCGCGTTACAGATCAGCCTGCCACGCTTACCGTCGGCCTCCAGCGGAACGTAGATCTTAGCGCCATCTTTAGGGTAAATGAGTTCCATCGGGTTAGCCTCGGCCTGTTCGCATCCAGGCGCAAAAGGCGGCAGGGTACGGTACTGGTAGTTTTTGGTTTTATAATAGTATTCCATGGATGGTGGCAGCACAAACCAGGCCCTGTTAACGATGTTATCCGGCGAAGTGCAATTCCCCGTCACCTGGAATTTTTGATCTGCCGACAGGTGTACTAACTTATGCCACGGACAAACAGGCGCTTTCAACCCGCTTTTTGGCACCAATTGCTCAACAGCATGCTCACAGTTTGGCCCGGCGCGATAGCCGCTTTCTTTACACACGTTTATTTTCACCATTTCGCCGGTAGGAACATCAAACCATTCGCGGGCGGAAGGCAACAGGCGGAAGATATCAAACAGCACAGGCGCAGCCGTATGGATGCCCGTTAAGCCTGGCCTGCCTTCACCATCGGTATTGCCCACCCAAACACCAACCACATATTTTGGGGTGATGCCGATAGCCCAACCGTCCCTAAAGCCGAAGCTGGTACCCGTTTTCCACGCGATACGCTGGGTGGAGCTGAACTGCTGCCAAAGCATTTCTTCGCCGGGGCGCATCACTTCTTCCATTGCCTGCAGAGTGTAAAATATAGAGCCTGCATCAAGTAATCCGTTTTTTTCAGCCGTTGGTTTTTCCTTCGGCGATAAGGCATACACAGGGGCATGGTAATCTTCAGGATCGTAATTAGCTGTTTTGTTATAATGATTAAGAACCCTTGCCATATCCGCATAAGCGCCCGTAAGTTCCCAAAGGGTATTTTCGCCACCACCTAAAATCAGCGATAAGCCATAATGGTCGGCAGGTTGTTTTAGGGTTGTGATGCCTATCTTTTTTAGCTTATCATAAAAGCGCTCGTACTTGTACTGCTGCAGCATTTTTACCGCGGGCACATTCAGCGAGCGGGAGAGTGCATTTGAGGCAGGCACCGCGCCATCATACCCCAGGTCGAAATTCTCGGGGTGATAACCTGCTATTTGTGTAGGCACATCGGGGATCAAACTATTGGGCAGTATCAAACCATCGTGCAGCATGCTGGCATAAAGCAAAGGCTTCAGCGTACTACCCGGGCTGCGGGGCGCGTTTACTACATCAACATCGCTTTCCATTTCGGGGTCTTCGCGGTGCGCGATGTTGCCGGCGTAAGCGAGGGTGGCACCGGTTTCCACATCCAAAACTACGGCAGCAATGTTGTTAATTTCGTTGGCTTTTAACACCTGATGGTGCTTTTCCAGGATATCCGTAACCTGCCCTTGTAAATTGCTTTTCAAGGTCGTTTTTAGGCGGGTAAAAGGCGTTTTATGGTCGTGGAAATCCGCCTTAAAACGCTGCAATAAATGGGGTGCCATTTGGGGTAGCGGCATAGGTTTTTCGGGCACGGGCTCAAATTTGGCGAGGGCCGCAGTGGTGCTATCTATGGTGCCCCGGTGGTAAAGTTTATCCAGTAATTGGTTGCGCTTCTTTAACAGGATCTGCCTGTTTTTACCGGGATGTACTAATGATGGTGAATTGGGCAATACCGCTAATGCTGCCATTTCTCCCCATGAAAGTTTATCCGGCCCGCGGCCAAAGTATCGCCACGATGCAGCATCCAGCCCAATAACATTACTACCAAAAGGGGCATTGCTGGCATACAGGGCCATTATTTCGCTTTTACTGTAGGTGACTTCCAGTCGCAGAGCCATAAATATCTCACCAAGTTTATTCCATACGGTGCGGTTGTGATGGGTGCTCAAGCGAATCACTTGCATTGTGAGCGTACTGCCGCCACTGGTTACCCGTTTGGCTTTAATGTTTTGTTTAATGGCGCGGCCAAATGCCAGTGGGTCAAACCCCCCGTGGCTGTTAAAGCGCTTGTCCTCAAAGGCAATGATGCACTTGCTGAATTTTTCGGGCACATCCCCATTATAGGGGAAACGCCATTGCCCGTCGGTTGCTATGGATGCGCCTAAAAGCTGGCCTGCATCATCATCAATAACAAAAGAGGTTGGGCTGCTGAATAGTTGCCTGGGTAAACAAAGTGCAAACCACAGCACTAAAGCGAATAAAATAGCCATTAATATCATTACTTTTGGCTTTTTGAGGCTTTGCTTTATTCGCGATAGCATTAATTTGGCATTTTATAATCCATGATGAAAATAGGTAAATTATCAATAATTATCCCGGCTTATAACGAGGGCGGCACCATTCACCTCATTTTGAACAAGATAAAAGCTGTAGAGCTGATTGATGACATCCAAAAAGAGATTATTATTGTGGATGATTGCTCTACCGATAATACCGAACAAGCCGTTGCAGCATACCAGGCAGAACATCCCGACCTGCCAATAAAATACTTTAAGCATCAGTTTAACAGAGGTAAAGGTGCTGCATTGCATACCGGCATAGCGCAGGCTACAGGTGAATATACCATTATCCAGGATGCCGATTTGGAGTATGACCCATCAGAATATAACGACTTATTAAAACCCATTTGTAATGGCTTTGCAGATGTAGTTTATGGCTCTCGTTTTATGGGCAGCAACCCACACCGCATATTGTTTTTTTGGCATACCATAGGTAACCGATGGTTAACTTTCTTATCAAATATGATGAGCAACCTTAACCTGACGGATATGGAAACGTGCTATAAGTTGTTCGATACCAAGCTGATACAATCTATTAAATTAGAAGAACAACGTTTTGGCTTTGAGCCGGAACTTACGATCAAGATCTCCCGCATCCCACGCATCCGTATTTACGAGGTAGGCATTTCGTACTACGGCCGTACCTATGAGGATGGTAAAAAAATAGGTTGGAAGGATGGCGTGCGCGCCATTTACTGCATTATTAAGTATGGCCTGTTTAAATCATAATAGGTGTGGATATATTCAGGTTTAAACAATTTGATGTAGACCAAACCGGTTGCGCCATGAAGGTGAATACCGATGGCGTTTTGCTTGGCGCACTGGCCGAAGCTGATAACCCACAAAGCATTGTTGATATTGGTACAGGTACAGGTGTAATTGCCCTGATGCTTGCTCAGCGTTATGTAATAGCCAAAATAGATGCAGTAGATATTGACAAAGATACCGCTGAAATGGCCGGTGGGAATTTTAAGAACTCGCAATTCAGCAACAGGCTTACCGCCCATTTAAATTCGTTCGAAGACTTTTTTGATAGCCATAAAGGGAATACGTATGACCTTATTGTGTCCAACCCGCCCTTCTTTTTAGATTCGTTAACCTCGGCAAATGATAAGAAGAATTTGGCAAGGCATACGGATGGGGCTTTTTTTGAAAGGTTGCTAAAGTATGTTGCCGAATTTCTTACAGATTACGGGACTTGCCAGTTCATAATACCCTTGCCGACCGCTACGCTGATAAAGGGATTATTGCCGATATATCAGCTACGTCTGCAAAAAATTATTGCTATCAAATCCTTCGCTCATTCCGATCCGCATAGAGAGATTATTACTTTTGGTAAAGAACAAAAGGAAGTTTTGAAGAAAGAATTATTTATTTATGATGAGCCAAAAGTTTATGCCGAAGGATATCAATCGCTTTTAAAAGATTTTTTAACGATATTTTAGGTAAATACCAAATTGGACATTCGAAATCCGAAATTAACATGCGTCGCATAGGCCTAATATCTGATACCCACGGTTACCTCGACGATGCCGTTTTTAAACATTTTGAAAATTGCGACGAGATCTGGCATGCCGGGGATTTTGGAGATATCGAACTGGCCGACAAGCTCGCGGCCTTTAAACCGTTAAAGGGGGTGTACGGAAATATCGACGGCAAAGACATCCGACAGGTATACCCCGAGCACCTGCGTTTTATGTGCGAAAAGGTGGATGTTTGGATGACCCACATAGGCGGCTATCCAGACCGGTACGCTCCGGATGTTAAGCGTGAGATATACACTAAGCCTCCGGGGTTGTTCATTAGCGGGCACTCGCATATTTTAAAAGTTATTTTTGATAAAAAGATAAATTGCCTGCATATAAACCCCGGAGCCGCGGGGAAACAGGGCTGGCATAAGGTGCAAACATTAGTAAGATTTTCTATAACTGACGAAAAAATTCATACCTTAGACGTTATTGAATTGCATAAATAATATGTAATTTATACACTAAGCCATATGAAAGCAGTTAAAACTTTAGGACAATTTATTATAGAAAAGCAGGCCGATTTCCCATATGCCAAAGGGGAGCTATCAAGGCTTTTGCGCGACATAGGCATAGCTGCCAAAATTGTTAACCGCGAGGTGAACAAAGCCGGCCTTGCTGATATTTTAGGCGATGCCGGTACCATCAACATCCAGGGTGAAGGTCAAAAGAAACTGGATGTTTATGCCAACGAGCAATTCATCTCCGCTCTTAAATATGGCGGCGAGTGCTGCATGGTTGCCTCCGAAGAAAACGACGAATGCATCCATATCGAATCCGAGATTTCTAAGGATGCAAAATACGTTGTAGCTATCGACCCTTTGGATGGTTCATCGAATATTGATGTAAACGTGGGGGTGGGGACAATTTTTTCTATTTATCGACGTATCTCTGCCCAGGGCAAAGCCGAATTAAGCGATGTGTTGCAACGTGGTACTGAGCAGGTTGCTGCGGGGTATGTGATCTATGGTTCGTCGACCATGTTAGTTTACACAACAGGCAAGGGTGTTAATGGCTTTACGCTTGATCCATCAATTGGCGAGTTTTGCCTATCGCATCCAAGTATGCGCATCCCCGATGATGGTATTATTTATTCTATAAACGAGGGTTATTATTCGCACTTCCCCGATGGGGTGAAGAAGTATATCAAATATTGCCAGGTAGAGGATGCCAAAACCAACAGGCCTTATACCTCACGCTATATTGGTTCAATGGTGGCCGACCTGCACCGTAATATAATAAAAGGTGGTGTATTCATTTATCCGCTTACTGCGGCCGCGCCCAATGGCAAACTGCGTTTGGTTTACGAATGCAACCCAATGGCGTTTATTATTGAACAGGCAGGTGGTAAAGCCAGCAACGGCTATAGCCGGATCTTGGAATTAGAAGTTAACGAACTGCACCAGCGCTCGGCGATATTTATTGGTTCAAAAAATATGGTGGCAAAGGCCGAAGAAATGATGGCCTGCTTTTCACCGCAACTTACCAAAAAAAGTTTTGAGGGAGAGGTTTGTTTGCAGTAGTGGTGAATAATTGATTAGTTGAGCTATCATTAAAGAACCACTCACCTAATCAACCACTTACTATGCACTACCTTTTGCGGCTTCCACCTCAAAAACCGAATCTATCAGCAGGTCTTTTTGTTTGCCGGCGGCTACAGCAAGTTGGTCGCAACGTTCGTTTTCAGGGTGGCCGTTATGGCCGCGTACCCATACAAATTTAACGTTTTGCACTTTGGCAATATTCAGGTAACGCATCCAAAGATCCTTGTTTTTTTTGCCGACAAAACCCTTAATAACCCAGCCGTGTACCCAGCGTTTTTCTATCGCATCTATAACGTATTTAGAGTCGGAGAAGATGGTAACAGATTGGTTGGGTGATTTGATAGCCTCCAGCCCGGTGATAACAGCAAGCAGCTCCATACGGTTGTTGGTAGTTTTACGAAACCCGGCGCTCAGCTCCTTGTAATGCTGGCCCGACCTCATAATAACCCCATAACCACCCGGGCCGGGGTTACCACTTGATGAACCGTCTGTAAAAATTTCTATCATTTGTTAGTTAATGGTTGATGGTTCATTAGATCATAGCCTGAACCATTAAGTTCAAGCCTCAAAAGTATAAAACTTTATGATACCACAACGGCAAAGCAGCTGCTATGAACTATTATCTATTAACCCTTTTTACTTTCAAACGCAGCGAATTACCTATTACAATAACATCTGAAAATGCCATGGCCAATGCACCAACCATTGGGTTTAAAAAGCCAAGCGCGGCAACGGGTATCGCCACAATATTATAGGCAAAAGCCCAAAAAAGATTTTGCTTAATGGTAAGCAAAGTATGCCTGCTGATCTGTAAAAATTTCACTACAGATTGCAGATCGGTATTCAGCAAAATTACTTTTGCTGATTGAATAGCTATCTGGCTAGCATCGTTCATAGATACGCCCACATCTGCCTGAGTTAGGGCAGGGGCATCGTTTATGCCATCGCCTATCATAATGGTTTTACCTTTTTTGCGGTACATATCAACCAATTTCAGCTTGTCATCAGGCAGCATTTCGGGATGAACCTCATCAATACCCAAAGCGGATGCCACAACTGCGCAACGTGTTTTTTTATCGCCACTCACCAATACCGGGATAATGCCGTCCTTTTTTAACAGGGCTATTAAATTGGCGGCATCTGGCTTAATGGTATCATCAACCGCTATTTGCGCCATGCGTACCTGGTTGCGGTATAGCGTTAAATTGAAATTATCAAGTGTTTTATGCCTGGCTGTACCCAAGAAGTAATTGTTGCCTTCTACATCTTCGGCACGCATACCCAAGCCTTTTTCCTCTTTGGCGTTACGCAATATTACTTTTTGCTGTGGCAGCGATTGCAACTCGGCTACCATCGATTTCGCGATAGGGTGATTAGAACGCTCTTCAATAGCCATAATTACTCCGCGGATCTGCTCTATGGTAAAACCTTCCTCAGATTTAATTTGATGGATACTGAATTTACCCGTTGTAAGCGTGCCTGTTTTATCAAACAGCACATATTTGGTATTGGCTACAGCTTCGATAGTATCGCCACCTTTTATCAGGATACCATTTTTAGCGGCACGGCCTAAACCCACCATAACAGCAGTCGGCGTAGCCAAACCCATAGCGCATGGGCAGGAAATAACCAGTACCGCTATAGCATGTAGCATAGATTGTTGCAGGCCGGCATCGGTAGCGAAGTAAGTTATCACAAAAGTCGCTATTGCTATCAATATCACTACCGGCACAAATATCGAGGCCACTTTATCGCCCAGTTTTTGAACAGGAGGCTTGGCGGCCTGCGCTTTTTTCATAAGGTCGATGATCTGCGACAGCTTGCTGTTAGAACCGACCTTGGTAGCCATAATGCGGATGTTGCCCTGTTGCAGGATAGTACCGCCGATAACTTTATCATACTTGGTTTTAGCAACCGGGATGCTCTCGCCGGTTATCATGGCTTCATTTATCAATGCATCGCCAGATATTATCTCGCCATCCACGGGTACCTGGTCGCCTTCATTAACCAACAGGGTATCGCCCGATAAAACATCTTTAGCGGTTATTACTTCAACGCCGCCGTTAATAACGCGGTTGGCATTCACCTGCTGAAATTTCATCAGGTCTTTTACTGCCGATGTAGTTTGGTTAACCGAGCGTTTCTCAAAAACATTGCCCAATAAAACCAGCGTGATAATGGTAGCGCAGGTTTCATAGAATAGGTAATGCTCGCCAAGGTTTTCTACTGTGCCCACCAGGCTGTAAATAAAGGCCGAGGTTGAGCCGACGAAGATCAGCACATCCATATTGGGTACACCGTTCTTTAACGAACTGTAGGCGCTTTTACCAAAGTGCAGGCACCCAACCGCAAACACGGGCAGGCAAAGTATAAGCTGTACTATCGGGTTATGCAGAAAATGCCACGGGAACACCATGTGCAGCAGGAGTGGGGCGGTAAAAAAAGCGCAGAAGATGAATTTATTCTCCACCTTTTCGAAAAACGGGGTTGGCTGGATGTTTTCTTCATCAACAACTTTAAAGCCCAGGCCTTCGATATCTTTAATGATCTGGGGCAGGATAGATTTATCGGTAGTACTAAATTTCACCTCTTCGGACGCGAAACTAACCAGCACATCATGCAAGCCTTTCTTCTCCAATAACTTATGGATACTCATTGCGCAATTATTGCAATGCATACCGGTAACATTCAACTTCACTAATTGCTCTGCCATAGCTACAAAAATAACTTAAGGGCCTGTTAAACAGGTAAGCAAAGTGTAATTTTAAAAAATGCTTTGCAAATTGGGTTTAGATTTCTATTTTTGCAGCCTCCAATACGGTAGATGTAGCTCAGTTGGTTAGAGCATCGGTTTGTGGTACCGAGGGTCGTGGGTTCGAGCCCCATCATTTACCCTTTTTTATCTCTACTAGAGATAAAAAGCCAAATATCTAATAATTAACAGATTAGATATTTGGCTTCTCTATTATAATCCTAAAAGTACTTGTAAACTATATCAACGTATTTTACACTCAAAGATCTACTGTTACAAATATCTTATAAGATTTTCGGAGCGCTCATAAATATTCCACTGTCAAACTAGTAATGGATTAGGGCTCCAATTGTTGATAAGACGATTGCAATTGACTATAATTCCAAGCCCCTGGCGTTTAGCTGGCCATATCTCTGGCTGATTAAACCTGCTTCTTTCCTAATGAGGTTAATAATAGGCTGGTAGCATTAATACTTCAATATTGTTCGAGTCAGAATAGCTTTTACGACACATAATTTGCACCAATTTAACACACACGCAATTGCTACTGCAGACTTACTTTTTTAATAGTAATGTGCAATACATAGTACCTTATAATGTATATTTGTGGGATTCCAATTTTTCATTACTTATGAGAACTCCGAAGTTTGCTGCAGTTTTTTTTCTTTTATTGATTGGAGTAACAAAACTCAGGTCCCAGTCATTAGGTACACAACCAACAAATAGCTATAAAAATGCGGCTACTATAACGTATGACCTAATCCATACTGTGTTGGATGTTAGTTTTGATTTCCATCAAAGATCATTGATAGGAAAAGAATGGATAACCCTAACACCGCATTTTTATCCGGCAGATACGATAAAGTTGGATGCAAAGGGAATGAAAATCAATGCAGTCAGTATTATTAAAAATAAGAAATTACTCCCGTTGCGATATACTTATGACAGTTTGTATCTTAATATTAAGTTAGATCGTTCATACAATAAGGGGCAAAAAATAACTTTGTTTATAAGTTATAAAACCTTGCCCGACGTTGTTTTAGCAAAAGGAGAGCATGCTTTACATTTCATTAACCCGGACGATCTGAAAAATGGCAAGCCAACGCAAATCTGGAACAACGGAGAACCGGAAAATAATTCCTCATGGTTCCCGACCATCGATAAGCCAAATCAAAAGACAACCCAAGATATATCACTCACTGTGCCGACTAAGTACACAACACTTTCTAACGGCGCTTTAAGATCTCAAAAGATAAATAAAGACGGTACTCGAACAGACAGATGGGTAATGGACCTACCGCATTCTCCTTATCTGTTTATGCTGGCCGTAGGGACGTTTAGTATCATAAAGGATACTTGGCATGGAAAAGAGGTGAATTATTACCTTGATCCGCCTTATGCCAAAAATGCCAGATCTATATTTTTGAATACAGTTGAGGCAATTGATTATTTTTCTAAGCTTACCGGTATACCTTATCCGTGGAATAAATACAGCCAAATTAAATTGCACGATTACAGCGGAGCAATGGAAAATACCACAGCGACAGCTTTCGGCGAAAACGGACAAAACAGTCTTAGAGAATTAGCGGACAGGAATTACGACTCCGGGAATATACATGAATTGTTTCACCAATGGTTTGGAGACTATGTAACCGCGGAAAGTTGGGCCAATATTTCATTGAATGAGTCTTTTGCCGACTTGGGTGAGATTTTATGGGCTGAACACAAGTATGGCGCTGATGTTGCCGACGACCATTTACAGGTAGGTTTGAAAGGATATTTAGTCAATGCGGATGGTTGGAAAAAACCGCTTGTTAGATATTATTACGGTAATGAGCAAGAAGTTTTTGACGGAATTAGTTATCAGAAAGGTGGGCGGATTTTGAATATGCTGCGTCATTATATTGGAAATAATGCTTTTTATAAAGGCGTGCATATTTATTTAAAAACGTATGCTTTCAAAAACGCTGAGGTAGGACAATTAAGGTTAGCTATGGAGGAAGCGAGCGGCCTTGATCTTAATTGGTTTTTTGATCAGTGGTTTTTTGGAGCAGGGCATCCGGTGCTAACTATAAATTATGTTTGGGATGAATCGTTAAAAACAGAACATGTTTACATTCAACAAATGCAGGAAGGCAAATCTTTTGTACTACCAGTAGCCATTGATATCTATGCAGACGGCAAAACCGAACGGCATCGGGTTTGGTTACGTGGCACAGCTGACACTCTTTCTTATAAACTTAACCATAAACCAGATTTGGTAAATGTAGATGCTGAGAAAATACTCGTGGCCGCCAAAACGGATAATAAAACCTTAAAGGAATTTGCTTTTCAATATTTGAATGCCTCGTTATTTATGGATCGTTATGAAGCTATCGACGCTGCTGCTGTACAGCAGAGCGATCCTTATGCCCAGTCAATTTTAAATGCGGCACTAAAAGATAAATATTACGGCATCCGGATGAAGGCCATTATGGCGCTCGATCTTAAAAATAATGACCTTAAAATTTTGACTTTACCTGCCTTAGTTGAAATTGCCACTAATGAAAAGAATAATCTTACCCGTGCCGAAGGTATTAACAAGTTAGGAACCTTAAATGATCATAGCTACGAATCGCTATTCCGGGACGCTATGCAAAGTTCTTCGTATGCTGTCCAGGGTGCTGCTTTAAGCGCTCTGGGTGAGATAAACAAAGATCTTCAATTTAAATTGGCAAAGAAATATGAAGGGGATTGTAAAGGCAAATTAAAGGAAACAATCCTTGATATTTTTACAAGATCAGGAAAGGATCACGAATGGAACTTTGTATATCACAGCTACGCAGATGGAGATTCGCCCGAGCAATATACCTTTACAAGGCAATTTGCCGATTTTATTTCGCGAGTTGATAATTCGCTTTATGTACAGCAGGGAATATCAGCAATTAAAGCCTTGGTGATTGATGAGAGAAAATTTGGAATTGCCCCACGTATTATTGGCATCCTTAATCAAATCAGAGTTCAGCGCAGCAAATTAAATGATGCTGCAAGTGTTAAAGTAATTGATGACGCGATCACGGAAATAAGCGCTAAAACTAAAGTTTATTAGAAGACATATCAAAAACTGGTTAGTACTCAAGATGATTGTCTTTAATTGCAGTTTAACTAACAAATTGATAAGATCAGACATACGTATAACAACAACATAGAATATCCATAGTAGAGATGCTAATTACTCTACTATGATGTTACTTTTTATGATTTAAGCATTGAGCAAATCACCCGAAAAACACGAATTATGGTCTTTAAGAAGAGCATCGTATTCCTTGATTTTTTTTGGTAAATCGGCCAATCGCTTCAAATCAGCGATAAACTTTGAAGATATTTGTACCGTTAGGCACCCCTTATGGGGCAAGGTCTTTAAAAATAGATTTTTGCCCCATTTTTTTTGCCTGTAACTCTTTGTTCTTCAGGTAGATTAATTGGGCACCCTCATTCATTTTGAGAGTTCGACACCCCACCCCATCGAAGGTCAGTTTTTCAGGGTACAACATCCCTACTAGGTATCTTTTACCCTGTATCGTAGCATCATCATACAATTTATCCAGCAATTCAAGGCTTTTTATAGCTGCTTCAGCTATAGGCCTGATGTCTAAAAACGTAGAATTTTGTACCATTACCTCATTCAGTTTGGCTTCCAGTCGCGTAATTTTTTCATTGCATTCTTCTTTGATCCGGCGAAACTCAGCCAATTCTATTTCATCCAGCAACAGTAAATCCCTAGCTTTATCAGTACGTAGGGTCAGTTCATTGATTTGATGAATCAAATCCTTGCGTTCTCCACGAACAGAACTGGTTTGATTATTATAGCAGTCGGTGACCGTTTCGACAAATAATTCTGAATAGCCTTTACGTGGCAAAAATTGGGTTAATTCTTCCATAAATGCGCTGTT
Organism: Mucilaginibacter sp. 5C4; assembly: GCF_034345625.1. Taxonomy (NCBI): domain Bacteria; kingdom Pseudomonadati; phylum Bacteroidota; class Sphingobacteriia; order Sphingobacteriales; family Sphingobacteriaceae; genus Mucilaginibacter; species Mucilaginibacter sp. 5C4. The sequence goes on from NZ_CP133775.1 coordinate 2,543,497, forward strand.
TACCAGTCCTGCGGGATAACGTAGCCCACATACAGACCGGCAATAGTAATAGACACGATAGGTCGTTTTTCCTTTTGATGCGCTGCCGGTAAGCATCCGGTGACATTTTGGGTACTTTAAAAAGTTACGTAACTGCAATTCATCCGGCGTGGCAATTGGCAGTCCATATTCTCGTTTTCTACCAACAAAGTCCATATTCTCGTTTTCTACCAACAATAGTAAACAGCGCATAAACTTAGAGATCAAAAATATCGGCGTGGGCAATGCGATCATCCCGGTCAACATTACTGTGTTTGATCAACAGGATTCCATGATCGGCTTATATGCACCTGAAGCGGTGATCACGGACGCGATCAGCGGCGGTGCCGATAATGCTTTGCAAAATATGCAGTTTGTCGGGGGAATGGATCAGTCTTTGGGTTTGCAAGCGGCCGGTGCCGTATCACGGCCGCTAAGGGGCTATTCAGTAAAAAGGTACAGCGCATCAAAGTCAAGCTGGATAATGGCCGGGCGATCCTACTGCGCGACAATACTAAAAAGTATAACCATTAACATATTCAATATGAACAGAACAAATTTAGAAAACTTATGGACGGAACTCAAAGGCCTGAAATTTGATGACAAGTATATTAAACAAATGGAGGAAATGATGGCCAAAGGCTTACCGTCATTCGAGTTAAAAGGCCTGTTTCCGATGGATAAAGGATAAATGGACGTAACCATGCACTTTAAAAAGTCGGGGCAGTCAGATTATTATTTGGTTTCGCCTGGTGATAAGGATAAAACACTAGTACGTAAGTTTGACAGCCCAACCGAGGCTGTTGAATTCTTTAAATCACAAACGGGGAAATCAGAATTGGCCATAGGTAAACACACCGGTAAGGATTTGCAGTTCCGGGACACGGTGGCGACTATGGCCGATGGTAAGGTTGATTATGTTACTATTTTATTTAAAAAAAATATTTGCGTAACCCATAAGTTACCTGTATGTTTGCGTAACTTAAAAGTTACGCATTATGATAGAAATTATTAAACATCAATTTTTCTTCCCTCATCCGGCTGAGACGGTTTGGGAATACCTAACTAAACCTGAGCTAATGGAGCAATGGCTTATGAAAAATAATTTCCAGCCCATCATAGGACTTGACTTCCAATTCAAAACAAATCCAATACCATCTCTAAATTTTGACGGAATCTTCTACTGCAAAGTATTAGAGGTAGTTCCATATAGAAAACTTTCTTATTCATGGAAGAGTGGCCCAGGTGAGGGCAAGATTACGCTTGATTCAGTAGTTATATGGAAACTGGAACAAAAGGATAAAGGCACGGAGCTATTCTTAGAGCATAGCGGGTTCTCGAAAACTGAAAACTTGAACATGTTCAATGCTTTGACTGATGGCTGGCTAAAAAATATGTACATAATTGCTGAACTCATAAACACTGCAAAACATGGCAACACCAACGCTTGACGCATTCCAGGTGATCGGCGATCCTAGTAGGAGAAAGATGCTGATGCTGCTCTCAGCTGATAGTTTGACAATCAATGGCCTGGCAGATAATTTTGGGATGAGCCGTCCCGCTGTTTCAAAGCATATTAAAATATTGGAGACAGCCGGGTTTATTTCGATTCAAAATATGGGGCGGGAACGGTATTGTACGCTAAAACAAGATGGTTTCAAGGAGTTGCAGAATTGGATCTCTTACTTCGACGAGTTCTGGACATTGAAACTGAAAAACTTAGAAACCTTATTAAATAATAAATTACCTAACTAAAAATTAACAAATGACAACATCAGATTTTAACACTACGTTTTCGGTAGATCAAACTCCGAATACAGTATTCAATGCCATAAATAATGTTCGCGGATGGTGGTCAGAAAATATCGAAGGCGGTACAAACCAAATCAACGATGAGTTTATTTACCAGGTAAAGGACTTGCACAAATGTACAATGAAATTAATTGAAGTTATACCAGACAAAAAAGTCATATGGCTGGTTCTGGACAACTATTTTAATTTTACGGAAGATAAAACGGAGTGGATTGGTACAAAAATCGAGTTTGATATCTCCGAAAAGGACAACAAGACGCAAGTTCATTTTACACATTGGGGCCTGGTTCCGGCATATGAATGTTATCATATTTGCTTTAATGCCTGGAGCGGGTATATCAACAATAGTTTGCGTAGCCTGATCACTACAGGTAAAGGCCAGCCGAATCACAAGGATGATGTTAACGTGTAAATAAAACAGGAGCATAATTGCAATATTTATTTATAAATATTGCAATTATTGTTCAGTCGTTTAGGGAAGCTATCTGCAAAGGTACGATCCTGTTAATACCAAAAATTATAAATAGAACACACCCTCCATTGTAATAACCGAAGAACCGCTTATCCATATGCCATCGCTGGTTACTTTAACATATATTGAAGAGGGCTGGTTTAATTCCACACCTTGAAGAATCTGGTAGTCCATGTTCTTTGAATAAACCCCTTTTTGTTCAAAAAACCAGCTAACGGTTAGGAGACATATCAAAACTAATTAGAACTCAAGACGATTGTCTTTAATTGCAATTTAAATAACAAACTGATAATCAGGTACAAGTAGAGCAAAAGCATAAAACATCCATAGTAGAGCTGCCAATTACTCTACTATGGATGTTACTTTTTATGATTTAAGTGTTAAACAAATCACCCGAAAAACATCTTTTTGCTCGTCTAATACTTATCGGTTCTTTACTGATCATTTTAGTCGCATCATAAAGCTCCTTAACCGATGCTGCAAATACCCTCGTGTTCTTACTAAAGGCTCCGGTTGTAGCAGTAGCGCCAAAATTTTCTTTATCGAAAGCAGTACTTGAAATTAGCACCACTAATAGTGTGAATATAGATAAAAATGTAAGCGACTTTTTTTTAATTTATCCACATACAATGGGATTGCTGATCCCGGAGCCAGATCGCTAACTCCGGGATCAATTCCTTAGTTAAGGTTACTTTTTAAATTGAAAAACCAATAATTTAAATGAACCCGGCACGGGGCTTTTGCCCCCTTGCTGGTAATCGGAAACCGGAAAATAGATTTGATGGGTCGCAGCGTCTATTGCCATTGTTTTTGCACGAGGTTGTGTAGTTAACGTTTGCAGTATTGTATAGTTATCAGCACTGTTTTGTTGAAATACATTAGCCGTGCCATCACCATTAGAGGCTATTACCAGTTTATTAACCGGATCATAAACTACTGCGTCCACTCCTGCACCAATTGGAAGTGTTTGTATGATTTTACCATTATTGGCATTAATTACGCTCATACCTTTATTTTCACGACAAACCGTAAACAACCGGTGATTAATTTTGTCCAAAGCCAAGCCAGTTGGCCCGCCGCATGGATCAAGCGGAAAGCTTTTTATTACCTTCAATGTTTTCGTATTGATAACAGCCAGGCGACTTTTATCTTCCAGATTGGTAAATATCAGGCCTTTGCCGTCAGATACTGCAAATTCTGGTGCCCCGCCCGCATCTATAGCGCCAACTTCTGTTAAATCCTGCGGATCTATTACCGCTACAGAACTACTGTGACCTTCAAACGCAAAAATCTTTTTTGAGAATGAATCATAAATAATGCCATCAGGGTTTTTGCCGGTCACAGGGATGGTTTTAATGATCTTTAATGTATTTATATCGAAGGCAATAATTGCGTTAGCCTTACCATCACTTATAAAACCTCTATTTAAATCGTTCGCTATAGCGATACCATGAACTCCCTGCATACTGTCGATTACGCCAATTGTTTTGCCGCTTTCCAGATCTACAACATTTACAATCGTGCCATGGGAAGCATACAAATGGCGGTTGATCTGGTCTATATAAACATAATCATTACTACCGTCCCCAGACAGTGGTATTGTTTTTTCCAATATGTATTGAGGACTTTGCGCAAAAACATTTACGGAACTGATTCCGATACAGAACGCAACACTTAAGAGACGGTAATATATATTTTTCATGAGCATAATTTAAATGTTTAATGTTTAGTTATTAATGCTGGTTGCCTTTTCCATCAGATGTATAGGCGCCCAAGTCGAGGTTATACTTGGGATTGCCTGCACTGAAAGCCGGTGAACTGTTCTTTAAGCGAAAATCATAATTGTTTGGGAAACCGTTTGGTGCTGCTACGGTGCCGTCAAAATTGACAAATAATGGGTCCTTATCGCCTATTTTTTTAGAGATAAGGTCTGAAATCTGTGGTTTACCCGCGGCCCCTGCGGGATAAAAATTATCACGGATGTTGATTTTTTGTGTAGGGACTACCAGGTCAGCATAGGTATCTACTGTTGCATAAAATAAGTTGTTACCATAGGTGGTTTTTGTTATGTCGCCGTCTGTAAATAGCTCGATGCCATGATAGCAGTTCACGATGATATTGTTGTAAATATGGCCAATGGCATTAACGCCTACAGAAACTGCCCGGCCAGGTTCTGCAGACCCCCTTCGCCAGCCATTAGATATAAGCGTGTTATTGTAAACATCAACTTCTGTTTGTGGAAAGGGTATTTTGGAGCTGGTCTCCAGTTTAATACCGGAACCTGCCTGACTAAAGATAACATTATAGGCTACCACGCCCTTAACGCCCGTTTTCAAGTTTATACCTTCACCGTCCGTACTGCCCGATGAACTGATTGTATTTCTTAAGATAGTAACCGTAGCACCGTTACTAATAGCCATTAAATCGTCCTGCCCATTGGTAAACCAGGAATCTTCGATATCTACGTTGATAGCTTTTTTTACTTTAAGTGATCCCCGGGCTTCGCCTTTTGCATCCGGGCCGCCGGTGTTGTCGATATGCGTCCATTTAATGGTGATCGCTTGAGCTGTATCACATTGCAGGCCGCCCCAGGTACCCGGTTTATTACTGTCTGAGTTAAATAAGATGGGCTGATCTTTTGAACCAATTAACATTAAAGCCCCCTGCACATTTATTTGGGCATTATTTTTTACTATCACTATAGTGCCTGGCTGTGCAGACAGCGTGTCTCCCTTTTTTATAGTTATATCGGCCGTAACGGTATAGGTTTGGCCTGTTACCAACGTCCCTTTTACAAACCCGCTGATATTACCCTGCGATATTGGGCTGGAGGTAGGTATTTTTATTTCATTAAAAGTGGTTAACTCGGCTTTTTGACAGGCGCTGAACGTAGCAGCCAGCAGCAAATTTGCTGCAAGTATATAGCTGTATTTTAATTTCATTCTCTTATTTAGTTTAAAGTGCATAACGGAAACCAATATTGAAACTCACATTATAAATATCCTTTGACTGGATGAGATCGTTGATCTTCACTGTTGTAGGTGTGTTAAGTATGTTGTTGACTTTGGTGGTCAGCGTAAAGTGCTTGCTTACCTGTTTCTCGCCCGAAAGTGCCAGGAATGACTGCGGCTGCTGGTAATAATCGTAACCGTAGTTACTGTACACCAAGGTCAGTGTACGGCTACTATAGGTATAAGCTAATTGAACAAAGGCTTTTTGCTTGTCGTTTTTATAAAGCAATGATAAGTTCACTACATTGCCGGTTTGCCCTTGTAGTGGCCTGCTTTGCAGCTTAGGGACCGAAGTGGTTACGCCGCTGGCATCAGTAGATGTATAAATTTTTGTAGTATTTATATTAGAATAAGTGTAGGTATAATTACCTGATACACCAAGATTGCCAAAGTATTTGCTGTAAACTACTTCGGCTCCTGCAACTTTTGCTGTACCAAAGTTTTGAGGTGTAGTACTCAGCTGGCCATTATTTGAACCATTTAAAGCAAATTCTATAGGGTTAACGATGTTTTTGTAAAAAACGCCTATAAAGAGTTGCTCTTCCTTTCTCGGAAAAAGTTCATATCGCAGGTCATAGTTGTCTGCTTTAGTGTGTTGCACTAAGGGGTTACCGGTTACATCAGTGCTTTGACCAAGTGTTGGGGTAGGTACAAGCTCATATAATGCAGGGCGAGAAATAGATTTAAAATACGAAGCCCGTAAATTTGAGGTTTCCGTAAGCTTATATTTTAATTGCAAACTCGGTAAAATGTCTGCGTATGTTTTTTTTGCGTTACTCCTAATATCTAATACAACCGGGTGAGTGTCATAACCTTGCTCAGTATCTTCTACACGAACACCGCCTAATACATCAAGCTTATTCAATGTAAGTTTAAATTCACCGTAACCAGCTGTGATGTTTTCATAGGCCGTATAATTGGCCTTATCGCTAGCCAGTGAGCCGGTAACATTGTAAACTATCCAATCTGCTGAGTATATATCAGTGAATGGGCTTTTCACACCATTTGCTGTTGCAGTAGGCCGTAGTGAATATTCGTTCTGAAGATTATAGCGCGTGGTGTGCCTGTACAATCCCCCGGCCTTTAACTCCAAGGAATTATTGATGCCAATTCCCGTTTTATATCCCAAATTAGCAATTGCACTCAGGTCCTTATTACCATTTTTTTGCCAAATGCGAGATACATTATTAAAGTAATCAGGCGTACTGGTAAAATCAGGATTTACTAAATGATTATATGAAATATCAGCCCGATCAGGCGAAACTTGTGAGGCATTCGAATAAACCCCCGCCCAGTCAAACAGGAAATGTGGAGATAACACATGTTTACCTGATAGTTTGAGATTTTCTACATATTGATTTTGTAGCGTAGAACGGTTGTCATTAAACACCGTACCGGTACCGGGCCCAACCCGCCCGCCATTTCCACCTAAAATAGATGTATCAATACTTAAACGGCTTTGAACAAGGCGGGTGTAAAGGAATACATTGTCGAGACTTAACTTATTATTGTCATCAAACTTATAGTCTAGATGGCCGGATAAACCATTATTCATTTGCTGGGTGGAGTAAGTACGGTTAGCTACATCAGAAATAACCGGCTGAAAACCTTTACCCGGCCTTGTATCCAACTGAGCGTTATTAAATTGTGAATTGGTGCCATAATACTGGTTTTGATAGCTATCCCCAATAATAAAACCTAATTTATTGTTAAAGAAACGACGGCCATAGGTAAAGCCCAACAAAGAAGTAGGCGGGGCGTTCTTTTGAGTAAAATCCAGGTTGGCCCTCGAAAAATAACCCGGCGGGGCTAAGTAAGCCGGGCCGAACCTTTGAACAGGGCTTTTACTTTGAACAGCACCCTGATTAAAGTTGTCATATTTTCGGTTGAAAAAAAGCCCGCTGTAACCGATAGAACCATTAACCTTAAAATATTCGTACTGCGGAGCATCTTTAAATACCAAATTAACAGTGCCGCCAATTGCATCTCCATCCATTTCTGGGGTTAAAGATTTGCTAACCTCTATATTTTCTAACAAATCCGAGGGTACTATGCTCAGTGATATAAACCGCGACACAGGGTCAGGGCTGGTCACCTTCACCCCGTTAATCAGCGTATTGTTGTAACGTGGCTCCATACCCCTGATAATGGCATAGGCATCGTCAGAACCGCTATTGCGCTGTATAGTTACTCCAGAAACTCGGGATAAAGCGTTTGCCGCATTGATATCCGGCGACCGTACCATAGCCTGTGCCGAAATGACATTAGTGATGTTATCTGCGTTTTTTTCTGAGCGGCGCGAGGAAGCTTCTGATTCTTTGTTTGCTTTGCCATAAACCCGCACCAGTTTAAGCGATTGTGCTTTTTCGACAAGTGGAATGTTTAACACTTGATTGCCGGAGATTTGTATTTTTTTTTCGTATTCGGTGTATCCGATATACTTTACCTTTAATTTATTCTGACCCGGATTGATACCGTTTATCGCATAATAACCAAAGGCATCTGTTATAGCCCCTCCCTTTATATCGTCAAAGTGTACATAAGCACCAGTCAGAGGCTCTTTTGTTGTCTCATCAACAACCTGGCCCTTTACCGTAAATTGTTGACCATAAGAAAAAGAAGCTGTAAAAAGAAGTAGCGAAATAAGGTAAATTATTTTCTTCATAAAGTATTTTTTTACAAAGCACCCCGCTAAATCTGTAGAAAAATTGAATAACTAATGAAAATTAAAATATTAACACATTGATAATCAGAAATTAATAAACAAAGGTCTTTATATAGATTATTGTGCTGAATTGGGTAAAAATTTAATTTTAGTTTAACGTAACACGAAGGCTATATACTAAATTCATCCAGTACGAGCAGCTGTATCCTTTCCAGTAAAGTAAGTTCCTTGATATACAAGCCGGCTGCCTTAGCCATCTTCAGTTTAACGATTTTGCCTTAGACATTCTGGCATAAAATACCCGTTAGCCAAACACACAGGCCTGATGGCCAATAGCGGAAGCCACATAGCTTTTACCGATTCCGGGGCTACCCGTAACCAGTATAGACATTAATTTATCATACTTATTTTTTCAGGGTAAAGTGATCTACCGGTTCCCCTCAATGGTTTATAATACTAAAACATTTAGTTGGCTTTACTATTCATTCGAAAGGAAAAAGTAATATAAAGTATAGAATAAGGCGTCTATCAATTGAACCTCAATTCCAGTTTAAAACGTAAATTCCCTTGCACATGTACTGTCCGGATGCGGTGGAGGTTATAAAATGGGGTATTCCACATTTTTAGTATAATAAAGATAACTTGTGTGTGATGGCGTCTTATAAAAGTCATTGCTCTTTCACATTCCTGAAAGACGAAATAATGAGCGATCCGCGTCTAAAAGCAAACAAAGGTTTGAAACCCATCCAAAAGTTTCTGGGAAAGGTCAATAAGCTAGGAAATCTGCCGCCGGACGAGGGATTTACATCTATGCTTGATGAAGCCATGCAGTTAAATGAGAAAGGCATCAAAATAAAACGTAAGATGCCTGTAAATGATAAACCCAAGGTACTTGAGACACCTGATTACCTATTGACCGCTTTAATTGTTAATCCGAAAGCAAAGGATATTTTTGAAAATAAGTCTAATTCGTTCCGCAGGGAGTACATTATTTGGATCAGCGATGCTAGGACTGACGAAACGCGTCAAAAAAGGATAAGTGAAGCTTTGGAATGGATAGGAGAAGGAAAAGGTAGATTTTGGAAGCATCAGAAATAACGGCTATATTGGATAAAACACATCAAAATGCCCCCTTTTGGCCAGTTCAAAAAGGTACCCTTTGCCAGTTGAAAGCCTTATCCCCTCAACCTCATATTATCGGCAATAATTCGTTCTATCAATTGGCTGTGCGATGAACTGTCGTCTGATACATTTACATCAATTGCGCCGTAGTTATTTAGCGCGTCGGCCGCTTCCTGTGCTTCGCGGGTTGATTGGGCATGAACGGTTACAACAGAGCCGTTACGTGCTAATGATGCAAAGTGTTCTGCTTTATTATCATCATCCACTAATTGGCTAAAAAAGTTGCCTATATGGTCGTGCTCATCAGGTTGGCCACCGTGTGTGTGTACATCCACATTTTCGCTTGTTAAACCATTAGCTAATAAATAAGAGCTTACTTCACCAGCAAGTTCTGCACTTTCAAAAATTCCAATTACTGTTATCATAGCTATTAAATAAAACTCGGGCTATAATTGTTTTATGCCATCTGTATGTATTAATTAGCCATATGTTTTTTATAAATAAGAAGAATAGCTAATATTGCGTTGTATTTACTTATGATAAAGATCTTCGTCGGCGGTTTCCCGCTTGATATTACCGAACTGGAACTGGTGCAGCTAATTAGCTGGCACGGTGCTGTTAGCACCATTAAAATTGTGCGCGATAAAAAAACACGTATTTGTAAAGGCTATGCCTTTGTAGAAATGGAAGATCGTATAGGTGCAGAAAATGCTGTAATTGCATTAGATGGCACCATGCTGCAAGGCCGCGAACTTACCCTGAATATCACCGAAGACCAGCCTGTAAAGAAAGCACCAAGCCCAAGGCCTTATACTAAACCATCCGCACCCGCTGATACGGCAGATCGCCCTAAGCGCCCCCGTAGATTATCCTCGTAATTTATGTCAAACATAAATTGTATTTCGCCGTTCAGTGTTAAGCAACTGTTATCGAATCGTTTAATATTATAATAGTTATCTGTTGAAAAAAGTACTTTTTTTAGGTTTGTGGTTTATTGCTTTTGGTGCGGGTGTGCAAACCGTACTGCCGATAATGGTGGATTAAAGCTTTTAGTTGCCGAAGGCGAATCGGTAGCAGGGGAGATCCTGGAGATAGGTAACACCAATAGCCGTTATAAATTCCCTTTAGGTGCCCGTGGTTTTGTAGAGGCCCGGAACTTCCATGCGCCTGTCCATTATTGCGCCATAGGTAAGGGGCATATCACCTCAAAAATTAAAAAACCGGGCCAAATATTAAAGATAGATACGGTTAAGGTTCGCTAAGCAGGCTTTATAATTTTAGCTTAGCACAAGTTTAAAAATGAAGAATTTTCTTAAAATATTAAAGATAGATGAATACTCGCTAACGCCTTATTACAGGCAGTTATGTAACTGTATTTTGCAGGGGATAGACGAAAAACTGATTGACGAGAACGATATCCTGCCATCAATCAATGATCTTAGTATCGCGCTTGATATTTCAAGAAATATTGTAACCAAATCATATAACACACTGAAAAAGAGCGGTATAATAAGTTCGGTACATGGCAAGGGTTACTATGTTTCAAACGTAAACCTCGACAGGCCGGTGAAGGTGCTACTGCTATTTAACAAACTTAGCAGCCATAAAAAGATCATGTATGATACCTTTGCCGAAGCGCTTGGAAATCAGGCGTCCATCGATTTTTATATCTATAATAACAGCTTTAACTTTTTCAAAAAAATACTGTTAGAAAAACAGGATAGCTACGACAAAGTAGTGGTTGTACCGCATTTTATCGATAAAATAGATAACGCCCACGAGGTGATCAACCAAATTCCTAAAGATAAGCTGATACTGCTTGGCAAACTGGTAGAAGGGGTTGAGGGCGATTTTGGCGCGGTTTATGAAGATTTTGAGAACGATATCTTTAATGCCTTAGAACAATTGCTGCCTCAAATAAAACGATACCATTCGTGTACTATTGTTTTCCCAAAAAATAGCTATTTCCCGGTTGATATCCTGATAGGGTTCCTTAGCTTTTGTAAGCAATACAACTGCGAATACGACATTCTATCCGATCTGAACAATCAAAAGATCAGAAAAGACACGCTATACATCACCCTTACCGAAGATGATCTGGTAGCCCTTATAAACCTATTGTTGCTTCAAAATCTGAAACTGAAGGAAGATGTCGGGCTGATATCTTACAATGAAACACCGCTTAAAAAATTCATCCTCAATGGCATCACCACCATATCTACCGATTTTGAATTTATGGGCAAGCACGCCGCCCAACTGGTTCTGAACAGCACCCACAGCCACATCAAAGTACCTTTTAATACCATTATCAGGGAATCGATATAGCTTTAATTGCTTACAAAGGTTTGAAACTTTAAAGTGCGTTTTGGTTCGGCTTTAAATGTTTTGGCACCATCTGTGCTTAATGATGCCCCACCACCAAGGTAAGGTGCGAAGTCGCTATAAGCAAATCCATAGCAGCCTTTAGTCGATGTCGATTTAAGCACAAACACATATCGTCCGCCTTTTACAACCCACAAATCAGGCTTAACAACGAAGTTTTTAGCCGACCAGCCAATTCTATCCGCAGAAATGTTGTGAACGCTTAACGCTTTGCCAACCGGTTGTTTAAGGTTATTGGCTTTGTAAAGCTCAACCACGAGATCAGCATCCGGATAATTATTTTTAAAGACGGTTATATTCAGCTTAGTAAGTTTTCCCGAGCGTTTAGCCGTAAAGGATTGCGCCCTTGCCGTATCGTTTTTAATATCGCCTTTTAAGCTAAAGTCAGTTTGGCCAGAGGTAACATCTAATCCTTTCGGCAAAGGCGCCGTACCTGCTTTCGGCATTTTATACGCTTCAAAACACTTTAACGCATTAATAGAACCATCTGCCGCGAATGTTAAAGGTGCCCAGTAAAAATTGGCAAGCGCTTCGTTTTTGGCGGCCTTGTTCCAAAGGTCGCTGCCGTATAGGTAAACGGTCTCCGAATTTATTTTGATGGTGGATACAAAGGATGGTTGCCCGCCGCAGGAGTTATCGCTTATCTTAGTCGCCTTTGACCATGGGCCAAGCGGCGACGGCGCTGTACGATAGGATGTACCCGTACCCGAGCAATACCCACAATTAGGGTCGGAATACACCACGTAATAAATACCCTTACGTTTAAACAGCCCCGGTGCTTCTGTTTCCCCTTCGGTAATTCCTTTTACAAATTCGCCGGTACCAGTCAGGTAATCGGCGCTTAATTTTTCAATCACGATGGTGCCTTTTGTGCGCCAATCGGTAAAGGCCAGGTATGCTGTGCCATCGTCATCAATAAAAGTATCATGGTCGCCGTTGTTGAGGCCGGCAACAGGCATGTCAGTATTCACGGCTAAATGTGGCTCTGCAACCTCGTTAAAAGGGCCCACAGGCGTTTTGCTGGTAAACACGCGGTAACCAACGCGGTTATCATAAACGTTTATCCACAGCACGTATAATTTAGTTTTTTGGTTATAAATCACATGCGGGCGAAAGCAGCCGTAAGTTTTGCCGTCGCAGCGGGTTTGCCAAACGGTTGTTGTGGCATCAAACAGGTATCCGCGATCCGTCCAGTTGTTCATATGCTTGGACGAATAAACCTTAAACCCGCAGAATGGCGCGCCTTTGTTTCCCCACTGAAAGCCGCAATCGTAGCTGGTGCCATAGAGGTAGTAGGTGCCGTCGAAATATCCGATCTCACCGTCGTGCGCGTCAACAGCGTTTCCAACGGTACTGAAGCGCGTTATCTGCCCGCCGTTCTTATTAAAGTTTTTTATCTGCGCGAGGGCAGTGTTTGCAGTTAAAGCAAGATAAGCAAAGCCCAAAAGCAGAGCGGCGATTTTTTTTTCGGGAAGGTTGTTCATAATTGGCTTATTACAAAACAAACCTAATTAAAAGCGATTTTTTAATGATACACTTTTTGATATATAAGATGTTAAAATTGATACCGTCGGTATTATTTGCGCAGTAAACCAAGCAGGTCGGCTTTGGAAAACGATTGCAGGAACGAAGTATCCGTTTTGATAAGGTCTTTAACAAGCTGTTGTTTAGCAACCTGCATCTCCATAATTTTCTCCTCAACTGTATTAGGGCATATCAACCTTACCGCTACCACATTATTGTTTTGGCCAATGCGGTGCGAGCGGTCTATAGCTTGGTTCTCTACCGCAGGGTTCCACCATGGGTCAACCAGGTAAACGTAATCGGCTTCGGTTAGGTTGAGGCCAACGCCACCTGCTTTAAGGCTGATGAGGAATACCCTGATTCCGGGGTTGTTTTGGAAATTATTTACGGTTGCTTCGCGGTTACGGCTGCTGCCGGTTAACCAACTATACTTGATGTTACGTGCAATCAATTCCTTTTTGATCAACTCCAGCATGGTCACAAACTGCGAGAACACCAGGATCTTATGCTGTGGCGATTTGCTTTCTATCTGCTCTATAAGTATATCGATCTTAGCCGATTCGCCGCCCGGTGGCTTATCGCCGGTAAGCAACATGGGCGAATCGCAGATCTGGCGCAAGCGGGTGAGGCCTTTCAACACATTCATCGGGCTGCGTTTTAGCACATCATCGGTAGTGGCTGAGATGTATTCCCTAAACTCTTTCTCATAAGCATCATAGATGCCGCTCTGCTGTGGCTGCATTTCGCAGTACAACACCATTTCGGTTTTTTCGGGAAGTTCTTCGGCTACCTGCTGCTTGGTACGCCTTAAAATGAATGGTTTTATTTTAGTCTGTAATTCAGCCGCACGCTTGTTGCTCTTGAATTTATCGATAGGCACCGCGTAAATATCTTTAAAGTATTGCTTGGTGCCCAGCAAACCCGGGCAAGCGAATGATAGCTGCCCGTACAGGTCAAAGGTGTTATTCTCAATAGGCGTACCTGTAATAACAATGCGGTTGCGTGTTTTAAGCAATCGCACAGCTTTATATCGTTGTGAATCCGGGTTTTTAATGGCCTGAGATTCATCCAGAAAAATATAATTGAAACGATAGCTTTTCAGGAAATTTACATCGGTTAGCAAAGTACCGTAGGAGGTAAGGATCACCTCGAAAGTATCAAATTCGTCGGTGTTCTTGATGCGGTCGGCACCGTAAGTGGTGTGGATACGGATGGATGGGGCAAACTTTTTCAGCTCCATTTGCCAGTTGAATATCAGAGACGTGGGCACAACCAGCAGGTTGGTGTTATGCTTTACTTTATCGCGTTGCGATAGTATAAAAGCGATAATCTGCAAGGTTTTACCAAGCCCCATATCATCGGCCAGGCATCCGCCAAAGTTAAGGTCATCCAATAAGTTAAGCCAGTTTAAGCCTTGGTGCTGGTAGGGGCGCAGCGTCCCTGTAAAATCGGGCGATATGGGAACTTCTTGCAACGCATCAAAATCCATTACCTTTAGCTGCAGGTTTTGAATATCGATTTTAGCTTCCTCATCCAGCATAGTGTCGTCAAAAAGCTCGGATACGGTCTGGAAGTTTGTTTTGGGGATCTGCAGCATATCATCTACTATCTCGCCAGAGTTAAAGTATTCGGCAAATTTCTCTATCCATTCGGCAGGGAGGATGCCCATAGTGCCATCGTCCAGCTGTACGTACTTGCTTTTATTGCGCACGGCTTTGTTCACCTGTTTCAGGGCGGCACGTTTGCGGCCAAAGCGTACATTAACTTCAGTATTGAACCAGTTGATGCCGCTCAACACCCTGATGGTGATGTTCACCTTGTTGGGGTTAAGCTTATTGCCTTCCAATTCGTTAAAGCCTAAAACGGTAATGTTATTGGCTTTCCAATCCTCAAATACATTCAGGAACCAATCCTCCTGCAAAAAATAGCGCTTGTGCAGGTAAAAGTAGGGCAGGTCGTCGCCCTCCAACTGTTCCGGGAACCATGGGTGCTGTTTGATGAGCAGGGCGGTAAAAGCCAGTTCGGCTTCTTCATTGCGGTCAACCAAAAACTCTTTGCCTTTAGCATCCTTGCCATAGATCATGCGCTTAGTGCGCACCGGGATCTCGGCCTCGCCATAACGCATCACGGGCAACAGCATCACGTGGCTGCCAAAATCCGACAGGTAGATGATCTGCTCGGTTTCCTTTGCGAAGCCCTGCTGCTGTAACTGCACGGGCGTAGCTGGCTTAACATGCTTGTAGGCGATTAATATATTATCCTCCAGCTTCGACAAAAACTCGCTTTTAAATTCCCCGAATTTTGATTGATGGACAAGCAGATTATCCGGCCTTTTTTTGAGCAGGTCTATCAACGCCAACACCTGCAGGTTATCTACCAGGTAAAGCGTGTCGTTTAATAATACAAAATAGTTAAAACGCAGATCGAGATATTTAAGCGGATGATCTGTTTTGCCGATCTTAACTGAGCCCAATATTTCAAAAAACTGCCCTTTACTGTCAACCGTTAACTTCACATCATGAGGGAGCAAGGCCATCTTAACCGGTACTACAGATGTAGCCGTAATATTTTCTGAGAGCGTATTATCGTGGTAGTAAAAAGGATAATCGGGTGTATTTTTAACGATGGCGCGCAGGGCTTTTATATCAGCCTCGGTGCGTTTTGAGTTGAGGTGGTTTTGGAATTTGTTGACGCCCGTATAAAACTTTAGGCGGTGGTTATCTTCCGTTTCCCAGATTAGGTCTAAGGGGTTTACGGCGGCCATCGGGTTCTTGATCTTGCCCTCTTTTGTGGTTTGGGCCAAGTACAATTCAATGAACAGGTACTGGTAATATTTATGCTGTTTGATAACTACACAAATCGTACGCTCATCGTCTTTAACCGGCTGATGTACAGATGGTATGATCAAATCATTTAAACTGGATAAGCTTTCTTTGGTAACCGGCATAAGCGAGGTGCTTACCGGGCTAACACTGATTACTTTATGCTGATAATCAAGCTTAAAATAGCGGTCAAGGTCGGGTTCCTTTTCCAACCCGTAATCATAAGCTGAGCGTTTTAATTTTTCGTGGCGAAGCTTATTATTGAAGAAAATGCCCAGCTCATCCCGGCGGGTAATGGCGCCCAAAACAAGCGACTGGTGCTCGCAAAGTTTGCCCGGTGGTGTATCACAATTGCAGGTGAATAATAAACCATCAGCTTGCTGCAAAACACCTACGGGCGGGAATATTCCGTTGGCTTGGTTGATGAATACCCCTTCGTTTACAGCAATATGCTTTGGGCTGATATCCTTGTATTGGTCGGCATCAGGATAAGCACCGGAAGCCGTATTTTTGGCAATAATAACCTCGGTGATATTTTGAAAGGAGATACCCCTCAAAATAAAAACACGGTCGGTTATATGGTTATCCTGTACGTTGCTCACCTAAATTTCGCCTTTGCCTAAGGTGTTAAATATCCTAAGAATAAAGTAGAGTATGCAATTAAATTATACACAAAAGAGTTGTTAACTCATATAATCCCATGCGCTTTGATAGCCGCCAATTTGCTCGGCATAACTCATCATATCCGCATAAAATGGCAGGCGGGTAATGGTTGCGCTATCGCCGATGATCACCAGCTTTTTGCGCGCACGGGTCATAGCTACATTCATCCGGCGGATATCCGACAGGAAACCAATAATGCCATCTGGGTTACTTCGCGTCATGCTGATATAGACCACATCACGTTCCTGCCCCTGGAAGCTATCGATGGTATTGATAGAGATCTGATCGGCATGCGGCAACAGGGCAGATGCGTCAAACAGCTCTTTTAAGATCCGTATTTGGCTTTTATATGGCGAAATAATAGCTATAGATGGGAATGGCAAACCTTTGGCTTCAATAATATCTGCCAGTTGCTGTAAATGTTTTAGCAGGAACACCGCTTCCTCGGGGTTTACGGAACTTGTGCCATCCGGTTTTTCATCAAAGCCACAGCCTGCGGTATCCACAAAGCTCATCGGTAAATCACCCTCAAAAAGTAAACGGTTAGCAACGGATGTATTCGCTTTTAATCGGTTGCCATAAAATTCCGAAGATGAAAAGCCCATGATAGCCTCGTTCATGCGGTATTGTTCCTCTAACAAAACAACGGCATTAGGATGCAGTACCGCGCATTTTTCCAGCAGGGTAGTGCTCAAACCCTCGTTAGCGGCTTTATTAGATTTTATGGTCGGCGGCAATTGGAAATGGTCGCCTGCCATAACCAATTTTTGCGCTTTTAGTATCGGGATCCAACAGGCAGGTTCAAGCGCCTGGCCGGCTTCATCAATCACAACGGTATTAAATTTTACGTCACGCACGGTGTAGTGGTTGCTGCCCACTAATGTTGCGGTTATGATTTGAGCCTTTGATACCAGATCATCGATAATGAACTGCTCTATCTTGCCCACATCTTTTATCATGCGGTGGGCTTCGTCAAAAAGGGCCTTGCGTTGGTCGCGCTCGGCCTTGCCAAAGCTGCGCTTGTATTTGTGGGCCATGTCTTTATACCCCGCCGCTTGCTTTTTTAGCTGCTTAATGTCCTTGGTATAAGCATGCGCCGCCATCTTACTATCCAAAGTAAGCGACATTAACTTTTCTGATACTTTAGACGGGTTGCCTACGCGCAAAACATTCAGGCCCTCATTTGCCAGTTTTTCGCTTAATAGATCTACAGCGGTGTTGCTTGGTGCTACCACCAATATCTGTTTGCCATCTTGTTTAATGAGGCGTTTAATGGCCTGCACTATGGTGGTGGTTTTACCCGTTCCCGGGGGGCCGTGTACAATGGTAAGGTCCTGCGCGGTCAATACCTTTTGCGCGGCTGAATATTGCGAAACGTTTAGCCCCTCTATAGGTGTCTCGTAGATCTCGTTAAATGATGGCTCTGCTTGTCCTGTTAACACACGGATTAGTTTACCCTCTGGTTTATCCGCTAATGCCGATGCCTGTTTAAGGGCATTCTGCATTTCATCATAGCTGTTATTATCAAAAAGCAGCTCGATGCCCATTTTGCCGTTGCGTGTCCAATCGGGCAGTTCATCGGTAAATAGGGTTATTTTGAGGCGGTCGCCACCTGTATAAGCTACTGTTCCTTCCACGCGGTCGGTGCCGGCATCATGGTTAGAGAACAGTACCGCCGGGGCACCAAACTTAAACTGGTGCGATAGATCTTTATTGGTAGTACGCTCAACTTCTACCGTAAGGTAATCGCCCCGGCTTGGTTCCGAGCCACGGATGGCGATAGGGTACCAGGTGATGCCTGCCGCGCGCCTGTCGGTTACGGATGAAGTTTGCGTGAGTTTTAAATATACGCCCCTGTCTTCCTCGCGTTCGGTTTTAAGCAGCGAAAGCAGGTTTTTAAAATAGTCCATTGCGGCAAAGGTAAGCTAAAGCCTTACCGTAAGGAAACAATTTACCCAAATTACAACACGTAGCCTTTACATATTTTAATATATCAAATGTTAAATGTTTGAGCCGGTTTTGAGCCGATCATCTTGCTATAGATAACCAATGCGCTAATTATCAACACCATTTTAATACAGTAACTTAAATAGCGGTTTAACGTATGTGTTAAAACCTGAAAAATCAGCTGCGTTTGCAGGTAACCGGCGAGAATCTGGGCAATTATAAAAACCCTGGTGCTATAAGCAACCTGCCGGGCACATTGGTTTACGCGGGCGTCACTTACAATTTTAACAAACTATAAAATAAAATACACACTTAACCAAACAACATGAATAAATTTAAAACCCTTGCAGTAGTATTATTTAGCAGTGCTGCTTTATTGGCAACATCTTGTACAAAAGAAAATGACGCTACACCAGAGCCGGTGAAAGCTACAACCCTTAGCGTTAACACCGTTACCGATCTTGATGGTAGTAAAGGTGAGGTATATTACAGCCTTAGCACTAACAAACAAGTTTTAGGTGATGACATCACCGCAGGCAAATGGGACCTAAAATTTTCAACCACCAGCATATTTGTAAATGGCGGCACATCCGGTACAGGCACTACGCAGGCGCAGGTAGTAAGCAGCATATTTGATGATGTGAAAACAGCCCCTGCCGATGGTTTTAAAACCGATGCTACAGGTGCAAATGCTATAACAGGCTGGCACCTATACACCGCGACTAATAGTGTACCAAACCATGCTATACTTGCTGTTCCGGGTAAGATCATCGTAATCAAAACAAGTGATGGTAAATATGCCAAGCTTGAAATGAAAAGCTATTACAAAGGCAACCCGGACACTACCACGCCTGCCTTTGCCGATCTGACTACTAGGCCTGCATCATCATACTACACCTTTAGGTTTGCTTACCAGGCTAATGGAAGCACAACTTTACAATAGCTAAATGAGTAATTAAAAATAATAAGTCCTGTTTTTGCCCGTGGTTTTATAGAGCGTTGGCCACGGGCATGCAGGCACAATTAAATATCACCATTATGTGCGAAACCAAGATCCTAACCCAAAAAGGACAAACAGTAATAAGCCACTGTACCGAATGCGGAATGTTAAACATATGGCACCAAAATTTGATGCTGTGTTTTACGCCCGATCAGTTCATGTCGTTCCACCGCTTTACGCAAGACATGGACTTTGAGGACAGGAGTTTCCCGTTCCCGGTTGGGAGTGAGCGACTGGTACTTTGCACACCAAACCGTGATATCAATTTTGTGTTTACCGATACCGAATGGGAGGATTTTAACGTCGGCATGCTGGAGGCATTATACGTAATGGAAATGTATAATACAATTTACCAAAGCAGATAGGCACAGTTGTTGCAAGGTTTATAACAAAGCTGCAAAGCTTTGTTATAAACTTAAATACATCTGTTATGAAAACCCAGGAAACAAAGAACAACGTAACCGGACAAGGATCATCAAACGCCGACCGCGCGTACGTAGATGCTAAGGAAACACAAAAACAAAAGGGTATAAGCAATGGCGGTGGCCAGCGTTCTGACCAAACATCAAACAAGGATAACACCCGTAAACACGAGAATAAACACTAATACATTTTGATTTAATACCCCTAAACGCCCACGGTGAAAACCAGGGCGTTTTTTATTGTCATGCTGAGCGATAGCGAAGCATCTATAGCCACCCTGTATGAGCGCCTTGCATATTGTACATTAGATAGTTCGCTATCGCTCAGGATAACAAAAAATGTATATGTTTGATATACAATGCCAATAGTACACATCATATTTTCCCTAATTGTACTTGCCGCGAGTTACGCCAGTTATAAAACGGGTAAACTTACACTTGCGGGCGCTGTAACCGGCGGGGTAGTGGCTACGCTTATTTACCTGGGTACGGGGTATATTGGGATAGCTATGCTGGCGATGTTTTTCCTGTTGTCTACGCTTGCGACATCGCATAAGAAAAGCGAGAAACGTAAACTTACCAAGGAACATTCCGAAAAGCGCGATGCGCGGCAGGTGCTGGCTAACGGTGGTTTACCTGCCATATTGGGTTTGCTGGCTTTTATTCTGCCTGAAAATGCTGTACTGGCAACAATCCTTATGGCTGCAGCATTCGCATCGGCAACGGCAGATACTTTATCGTCAGAACTGGGGACGGTTTACGGTAAACGGTTTTATAACATCATCAATTTCCATCCCGATGAAAAGGGCAGGGACGGGGTTATAAGTATAGAAGGTATGCTGATCGGTCTTGCGGGTTCGGTTATTATCGCTGTGATATTCGCCCTTGGTTTTGGGTTGAACAGCGTTTTCCTGAGCATTATCATAGCCGGAACCATCGGCAACCTTATCGATTCCGTTTTAGGCGCTACGCTGGAAAGGCGTGGCTATATGGGCAATAACGAGATCAACTTTCTGAATACATTTTTCGCTGTAATAGCCTGTTCTTTATTGATATTTCTTTAGAAATTACTTCAACACAACCTGCGCGGTATTCCTGCTGGTTTGTTTCATTAACACGGTTTTACCAAGGGTAACTTCATCTACAGCGCTGTTCGTGTAATGCCTTAGGGTTAGCAGCGTGAGTTCATTATTGTATTTTACTTTGAATGATTCCTTTAGTGTTTGTAAAAGCTTCTCAAATTTATCGGCAGCGTAATCGATACAGGCGGTAAAACTTAATGCCGAGGTCTGCATCATATTAACCTTAACATGGTGTTGGGCAAACAAGCCGAATATCTCACTCAAATGACTTTCAGATATAAACGAATAGTCGTTTGCTGAGAGGGATAGCAATACCTGGTTTTGCTTTACAATGATAACCGGTTTTTCAAACTTGTTTACCGCGCCTTCTTTTATAACCGTGCCGGGGGCGTTAGGATCGGTAAACGGTTTTACCAATAGCGGAATCCTGGCATTCTGTAAAGGTTTTATTGTTTTTGGGTGGATAACACTTGCGCCGTAATAAGTCATTTCTATGGCCTCCTGATAGCTTAGTTCGTCAAACTTTATGGTATTGGCAAAATACTTTGGGTCGGCGTTTAAAATGCCGGGGACATCTTTCCACGTAGTAACAGATTCAGCATCAAGGCAGGCCGCAATGATAGATGCCGTATAATCAGACCCTTCGCGGCCAAGTGTTGTGGTAAAGTTCTCTGATGTGCCACCTAAAAAGCCCTGTGTTACCACAACGCCGTTATTGAGCATAGCCGGGATGTCCTTCTGGATAGCAGCGCGGGTTTTATCCCAATCAACCACACCTTCGCGGTAGGTATTATCAGTATGGATATAACCACGCACGTCAAGCCATTTGCTGGTGATGCCGGTATGGTTAAACCAGGCGTTTACAATACGGGTAGATACCAGTTCGCCTATAGATACGATCTGGTCATAAATAAAGTCGTAATCATCGTGCGGGTCGTCTTCAATGGCCCAGTCGATCTCCACAAAGGTATTGGCGATATCATCAAATACCGGGTGGTTCTCGCCAAACAGTTCATGAACGATGTGGTAATGATATTCTTTGATCTCCTCGAAGATCTCGTGCATATCATCCGTGCCATTAAAATATGCGTTGGTCAATCGCTCCAGCGCGTTGGTGGTTTTACCCATGGCCGATACCACAACCAAAATTTGGTTACCCGCGTAACTGCCGACAACGTTCCCTAAATTAATAACACCCTGCGCATCCTTAACCGATGCACCGCCGAACTTAAATACCAGCATTTTTATGTAAATATTGTGAAGCGACAGATTGAGGCCGCATAAGTTTAGAAATTTCTGAATAAGGGATCAGCAACTCGGTTTGGCCGCTCGCGTATGGTTTTATCTCGTATTGGTTATACATAAACCTTAGCGCTATAGGTGTTATTGAGTAATTCTCATTCAGCTTAAAAATGTTCTTGTCGAAAAAGTAATCATCCAATGGTGCTGTTGTTGTTAGTTTTTCATCTTTCCGGAAAATGCGCTCAGCAATTTTGTTCAGCTCGGGTTTGTAGCCGGCTATTAAAATATCATCAAGGGTAACGTTTTTGTTAGTTTTGCCATCCCAGTTTATAAAACCGGTAAAGCTACCTCCATGCGCACCACCCTGGAACGCATAACCGCCATATTCCAAAGCGATCAATGCTGAATCCTGGCCAATAACCTTGGCGTAACTCTTTAGCGTGTAATACATTTCAGACCGTGGGTTGTCCTTTTTAGAATCGGTGTACGATTTTAAGAAAGCCGCGGTCATCATGTTTAAGCTGGTATCCAATTTTTCGCCCAGCATAAACATAGTAAGCAGTTTATGTTTAACGGTGTCGTTTAAAACAGGCTTGCCCTTAAAAACGGGATATTTAATATCCACCACGGTGCAGGTGCTATCGGGTTTGCTGCCGCAATCTGCAGCGCGTTCGTGTATGGCCTGGTAAGTGTAGGCAACTGTGTCCCTGAATATGCCGTCGGTTTCTTTCTTTTTATCGTCGCCCCATTTACATGAGCTAAGGCCTAAAACGGCCAAAAGCAGGATTGATGTAATTTTCATAAGCTTATAAGTTTGCTATCTGTTCTTTAGATAGCGATGCGTTTAACCAACCTGCTTCAATGTTCGAGCCATATTTTTCGTAAAATTTGATAGCAGGTTCGTTCCAGTCCAATACCTGCCAAACCATGCCGCTAAAGCCCAGTTCGCGCACTTCCTGAAATAGCCTGTCGAACAGTAATTTACCAATGCCCTTGCCGCGGTATTCCTCGGTTACGATCAGATCTTCGAGGTATAAACGGTTGCCTTTCCACGTAGAGTAGCGAATATAATATACCGCGAACCCAACGATCATATTGTCGGTTTCCACTACAAAAGCTTTCCAAACAGGTTTTGGGCCAAAGCCGGCATCTTCAAATTCTTCGAGCGATACGGTAACTTCCTCGGGCGCACGTTCAAACAGCGCCAGTTCGTTCACCAGCTCCATCAGGCGCGGGCAATCTGCTTTTACCGCAACGCGGACATTTTGTCCCCCAACCCCCTGAGGGAGGAAATTTTGATCAGTTGAGTTTAATTCACTCATTATATTCTGTTAATTATAAATTTTGTAAATTTTTGGTTCAGACAGTTTTTTTTACCCTGCTGCCAAAAATGGTGCTGCCCAGGCGTACCAGGTTGCTGCCTTGCTCAATGGCTACTTTATAATCCGACGACATGCCCATCGATAGGGTATCAAATGATTCCTCCTTGCGGAAAAAACTAACTTTCATGCCATCAAAAAAGGTCTTCAACTCGTAGTACTCGTCTTTTATCTGCTTTTCGCTGTCGGTATTGGTGGCAATGCCCATCAATCCGCGGATGCGGATGTTCTTTAATGCCGCAAACTCTTCACTGCGTAAAAGTTCAATCACCTCATCAAACCCTAAACCAAATTTGGTTTCCTCATCGGCAATATAGATCTGCAGCAGGCAGTCGATCACGCGTTTGTTCTTCTCCGCATGCTTGTTTATTTCCTGCAGCAGTTTAATACTATCTACAGACTGTATCATGCTCACAAAAGGGGCAATGTACTTTACCTTATTACTTTGCAGGTGGCCAATCAGGTGCCATTCAATATCTTTGGGTAGCTGTTCCTGTTTTTCAACCATTTCCTGCACGGTGTTTTCGCCAAACAGGCGCTGGCCTGCATCGTAAGCTTGCTGGAGGTCTTCTGCCGGTTTCGTTTTAGAAACGGCCAGTAGCTTTACCTTTATTTCGTCGGTTTCTTTTTTTAAGCTTTTGATATTATCTGCAATGCTCATTTATACGTAATTTTGTTTTTTATAAACGCCGCTAAATTACAGAATGCAAAAATATATAAGCTTGTTTTTTTTGGGATTGATTTGTTTGACTGCTTGCGAGCGTAACAGTGTACCCAAAGACATTATCCAGGAGCAGCAAATGATTAGCCTGCTTACCGATATCCACCTAACCGATGGTGCCATTTACAGCGCCCCGCAAGTGCCGGATAGTTTGTACAAATATGGCCGTGCCAAATACGATGCCGTATTTAAAAAGCATCACACAACCGACGCCGAATTTAAAAAGAGCCTTAAATATTATTCGGTACACCCCGAGCAGGTGCAGGACATGTACAACAAGATAGATGCTGTTATCAAGGCCAAAATAGATTCTACCAACAAGGCATCTAAAAAACCTTTAAAGCACTCTAAATAATGCTATATCCACAAAATAGCGCTGATAAACTGGGCTTTACCGAGGTTAAACAATTGATAAAGGCGCACTGCCTGAGTGTTATGGGCCAGGAGATGGTTGATAAGATACAGGTGATGAACAATTACGACCTCATAGCCAAATTCCTGAACCAGGCCAACGAGTTTAAGAACATCCTACAAAACGATGCAGCGCTGCCCATCAATAATTTTTACGACATTAAATCGCTGGCTAACAAAGCCCGGATAGAAGGGGCCTTTTTGTCTGAGGAGGAGTTCTTCCAGGTGCAGGCATCGCTTACTACGGTTTTCGCGGTGATCGCTTATTTTAACGAGCGTGCCGGTGTTTACCCCAACCTCGAAGCCCTATTTGAGCACCTGCAGATAGAAAAGGCCATCCTGAAAAAGATAGATGCCATTATCGACCCGAAAGGAAAGATCCGCCATAATGCATCGCGCGAGCTGATGGAAATAACGTCTGGCATTGCTAAAGCCGAGCAGGAGGCACGCAAAAAAATAGACCAGATCTTTAAAACAGCAACAGGCAACGGGTGGACGGCGGATGGCTCGTTAACCGTGCGCGACGGCAGGATCTGTATCCCATTGCTTGCCGAAAATAAGCGTAAACTGAAAGGTTTTATCCACGATGAATCTGCATCAGGCCAAACGGTTTACATGGAGCCCGAGGAAGTTTTCTCGCTCAATAACCGCATCCGTGATCTGGAATTTGACCGCCGCCGAGAGATCATCAAGATATTAACCGTTTTAACCGACGAATTAAGGCCATATGTGCCGCTTCTGCTCTCCTACCATGGTTTGCTTACCAAACTGGATTTTGTGCGTGCCAAGGCTTTATTCGCCATTGATATCGAGGCTGAAATGCCAAAGGTGGTTAACGAGGCAAAGCTGAGGTTGCTAAATGCCCGCCACCCTTTATTATACCTTAGTTTTAAGAAAGAGCGTAAAACCGTTGTGCCGTTAAATGTGGGCATTGATGAAGGTACGCGCGTGATCGTAGTATCAGGCCCTAACGCGGGTGGTAAATCTGTTTGTATGAAAACCGTTGGCTTGCTGCAAATGATGGTACAGGCCGGTTTATTAATACCTGCCAGTGCAGATAGCGTAGTAGGGGTGTTTAAGCAAATCTTTGTTGATATTGGTGATGACCAGTCGATAGAAAGCGACCTGAGTACTTACAGCGCGCACCTGTCCAAAATGAAAAAGTTTGTGGAAGATGCCAACGGCAAAACCATGATATTGATAGATGAGTTTGGTACCGGTACCGACCCGCAGTTTGGCGGCCCCATTGCCGAAGCGGTGCTGGAAGCGCTAAACCATAAAAAGGTGAGGGGTATGGTTACTACCCACTACTCCAACCTAAAGATCTTCGCCAGCCATACCGAAGGTATCGAGAACGCTTCGATGCTGTTTAACAATACCGAAATGCTGCCCATGTATATGTTGGAGGTTGGTAAACCCGGCAGCTCGTATGCTTTTGAGATAGCACAAAAGATAGGACTGCCGCAAAACGTGCTCAACCTGGCCAAAAACAAAATAAGCAGCGGACAAAAAAAGGTGGATAGTTTACTTATAGACCTTGAACGCGAGAAGAAAGAGATCTTCGATACCAAACTAAAACTGGACAGGCAACAGCGCCGGGTAGATACCCTGCTTGCGGAGAATGAAGAGCTGAAAAGCTTTTTAGACGAGAACCGCAAAACGCTGCTTAAAGAGGCCAAGCAAGAGGCCAAGAACATCATCCTGAACGCTAATAAGCTGGTAGAAAATACCATTGCCGAAATAAAAAGCAGCAATGCCGATAAAGAAGTTACCCGCAATCTGCGCGAAAACCTTAATAACGAGGTTAAGAAGAATACCGTTAAGCAGGATGTGGTGAAACCAAAAGTTGCTGCCGACGAAGACCTTAAAGTTGGCGACTGGGTAAAACTGATTGATGGTGATACCACAGGACAAATTCTTGAACTGATAAAAGACAACGTGGTAATTGCTATGGGCGAATTGCGTACGGTGGTGAAAAGAAAGCGACTTGAAAAAGTAGCAAAATCTACCATCCCGAAAGAGGCCAGGCGCAATACCGTTAGCCAGACCGGAGATATAGCAAGTTTTAGCCCGGAGATAGACGTACGCGGCCAGCGTACGGAGGACGCACTGTTCGCGATTGAAAAACTATTCGACCGGGCATTAATGATGGGATTTGGTACATTAAAAATATTGCATGGTAAGGGTGACGGCATCCTGCGAAAGATGATCCGCCAGTACCTGAAAAAATATGACCAGGTTGACCGCATGGAAGATGAACACCCGGACAGGGGCGGTGACGGGATTACTTATGTTTATTTAAAATAGTTAGGCTTAATGAAACGGTTTAAGATAGTTTTAATCGCGCTTTTATTATCAGTTGCTGTAGGTGCAAACGCTCAAACCATTGTCAACTCTAACAACCTCAAGATCCATTACATGGGGCGCACGCCTATGACAGACAGCACTGCCGAACTATCGTGGACTGCCGCATCTGTCATCATCAATTTTAATGGTACGGCTGTAAAAGCCACCATGAACGATGAGAACGGCATGAATTATTATAATGTAGTGGTTGATGGTAACGTAGCCAAGGTACTGAAGTTAGATAAAGGCAAAAAGGAGTATGAGCTGATATCCGGCTTAGCAAAAGGCCCGCATAAATTGCAACTGTTTAAACGCACCGAGTATGATTGGGGTCGCACCTGGTTTTATGGCTTAAGCATCAACGGCAAGCTGCTTGCGCCGCCAAACTTCAAGCATAAAATAGAATACTACGGCGATTCTATAACCTGCGGCATGGCCGATGAAGATAGCACCGGCAAGGATAGGGGCGATAACGATTACGAAAACGGCTATGCAAGCTACGCGAATGTGGCTGCAAGGCACTTTGATGCGGAATTCAGTTCGATCTCCAAAAGCGGGATAGGTGTATTTATAAGCTGGTTCAACTACGTAATGCCCGATATTTACGACCGTGCCTACGCGCACGATAAGGCCAAATGGAATTTTAACAAGTTTACACCCGAGTTGGTTGTTGTAAACCTGTTCCAGAACGACTCGTGGTTAAGTAAGGCCAAAAGTCACGAACAATTCAAAAAGCTTTTTGGCGATACCCCGCCAACGCCTGAATTTATCATTAGCCATTACCAGACATTCATAAAAAGCATCCGTGCCAAATACCCCAAAGCTAAAATTGTATGCGCCCTCGGCGCCATGGATGCCACGCAACCGGGATCGGCATGGCCGGGTTATATAAAAAAAGCCGTTATCGGCTTAAATGACAAGTGTGTTTATACCCATTTCTTTGTTTATAAGAATACGCCCGGCCACCCAAGTGTTAAAGAGCAGCAAGCTATGGGGGATGATATGATAGCGTATATCGGTAAGACGTTTAACTGGTAGAGGTTAGTGAGTGGTGATTAGTTTGCATTCAGATTAAAACCACTAACCGAGTGGATGTATTGCTTCCGCGTAAGCCAAAAGCGCCTTACAAACTGGTTCACAATCTCGTATTATCACGTTTGCAGGCTTAAAGCTTGTTAAACCATCCCTTGCGCCAAAATACAAACACCTGGAAGGCGCCGATCAAAAACATTCCTATTAACGCATAAACATACCCGTGCTGCACATACAGTTCGGGCATGTTATCGTGTATCACGTGCCCGTGGGCGTCCTCGCGGCTAAAGTTCATGCCGTAGATCCCGGCTATAAAAGTTAACGGGATAAATATTACAGAGATGATGGTTAATACCTTCATGATCTCGTTCATGCGGTTGCTTACCATGCTCAGGTAAAGGTCTATGATGCTGCTGGTTACCTCTTTGTAGCTTTCCACCATGTCCATCGCCTGGATGCAATGGTCGTACGCGTCTCTAAGAAATAGCTTGGTGTCCTTGGTAATTTCAGGGCTTTCGCTGCGGATCATGTCGTTGATCTTATCGCGCTCCGGCCAGCACGATCGGCGGATGATGATAAGCGTCCGTTTCAGTTGCTGCGCGTCAAACATGATGCTTTTATCGGGGCTTTGGTAAAGCTTATCCTCGGTGGCGTCTATCATGTCGCCAATTTTAGAGAGCAGCACAAAATAATTATCCAGGATTGTATCGGTAAGGGCGTAAAATATATAGCCCGGCCCTGCGGTGCGGATAACGCCTTTACCAGCCTTTAAACGGGTGGTAACCACTTCAAAATAATCCAGGTGGCTTTCCTCAAAGCTAATGATGATGTTATCTTTTACGATACCACTAAACTGGCAGTTCACCAGTTCATCTTCCTTATTAAAATATATAATGCGGCTTGTACCGAATACATAACCCTCATATTCGTCAAATTTGGGGCGCTGATGGGTGTTTACCACATCTTCTAACACCAATTGGTTAATGCCCAGGAACGTGCCGATATCTTCTATCAGTTTGGCATCGCCAATGCCGTTAATTTTTATCCAGTGGGTATGGTCTTTACACTTGGCAATTTGTTTGGTGATAGTCTCCATATCCTTGCCCTTGCTGGTCTGCAGGTCATCCTGCATAAAGGAGTATATGGTGATCTTTGGGGGGAGGGCATCATCGGGGATGATGATACTACCGGGGCGCGCACCCACATTAATATGTCGTTTCTCATTTTTATAGTGTACACGCCTGGTAAAAGTTCCCATTATAAATAGTTTAAGGCTTGTGGCCCCTGGTTAAACAACAGGTCTACAATGCTTAAATTTTGCAAAAAGCCCCGTCGTTCTTCAAAAACCTGAAAGTACGGCTTTTGTTGTGTATGGTCTGCATTTTTACCGTTTAGTATGGTACGCAGGTCGGTAAGGTTGGGGTAGGTGGTCTCGTAGGTATCAGTAACCTGTATATCCATCTTTATTTTAAGCAGGCGCAGCAATAAGGCCATCAGTTCGGTGTTATAATCTAACAAAAAGGCAGTTTGCTTTTCGTAGAACGGCGCGAAATCGTCCTCGTAATATTCAAAGTAAGCCGAGTTGCGGTAACAGGTTTGCAAACCCATCCAGTGCGCGCGCTGCCACCTAAAATCGTAGCTTATTTTAACGTCTTTAGTTACTGTATGATTTTTGGAGCCTTTTATCACAGGCACGGTAAGCACCTGTCGGCCATCGGGCGAGTAGATGTTTGCCCGGTTACGGTAGGTTTGTTTTGGGAAATGTTCTTCGCGCTCAAACACCACATCCGGCGTAAATGCAACAAGGTTTGTAAAATAATCTACCGGGGGCAGGTAAAACATCGGCAAAACAGCACCGTTCTCAATCATATATATTTTTTATGTTTGTGGCAAAATTGGTAAAAATGTTAAGAAAAGCGGCTTTAAATACGGGTATATTTTTTTTGTACCTGGTATCGTTGCTGCCTTTTTGGTTTTTATACGGCGTAGCCGATGTTATCTTCCTCGTTTTATACTACGTTATCCGCTATCGCAGGGATGTGGTGAAGACCAATCTTGCCAACTCCTTCCCCGAACGCAGCGGGGCCGAGCGCCACAAAATTGAACGCCGATACTACCGCTACATGGCCGATCTGATGGTAGAAACCATTAAGATGATAAGCGTAAGCGAGAGATCGCTCCGTAAACGGATGAAACCCACCAATCCTGAGCTTGTTCAGCATTACTTTAGCCAGGGCCGAAGCATTATTGCCGCAGCCGGGCATTACTGCAACTGGGAAATGGCTGCGCTGGCTTTTGGGTTACTGACTGAAGAAAAACGCATCATCGTTTACAAGCCACTATCTAACGAAGTTTTTGATGGGTTATTTAACCGCGTAAGGGCACGGTTTGGCGCCATACTGGTTGCCATGAAACAAACCCTGCGCACCATGATCGCCTTTAAAAACGACCTGACGTTTAGCGTACTGGTGAGCGACCAAACCCCCGTTAAGCACGAAATAAACTATTTCACCACATTTTTAAACCAGCCAACCGCTGTTTTTTTGGGGATAGAGAAACTGGCGAAGCTGATTGATGCGGTAGTTATATTTTACCGGATAGACCGTATTAGTCGCGGTTATTATACTTACACGCTGGTGCCGCTGATAGAGCAGCCAAAAGAAACAACCGGTCACGAGATAACCGAGGCGCATGTGCAATACCTCGAAAAACTTATCCGGGAAACGCCCCAATATTGGCTTTGGAGCCACCGCAGGTGGAAATACAAGCCGGAGGATATGAATAAATGATAGATAAACCAAAAGTTGCCGTAGTAATTCTGAACTGGAACGGTATTAAATACCTCCGCGATTTTCTGCCATTTGTACTGTCCTCTACCTGGCCCAACCTGGATATTGTGGTGGGGGATAATGGGTCGACAGACGGTTCGCTGGAGTTTTTGCGCGCTAACTACCCACCTATCCGTATCATCGAAAACAAAGAGAACTTTGGTTTTACCGGTGGTTATAACCGTGTATTAGCACAGGTTGAAGCTGATTATTATATCCTGCTAAATTCTGATGTTGAAGTACAGCCCGGATGGATAGAGCCTGTCATAGCCTTAATGCAAACTGATGTACAAATCGCGGCAGCCGCACCCAAGATTATGTCATACGCGCAGAAGGATCATTTTGAGCACGCAGGGGCTGCAGGAGGCTTTATTGATAAGTTTGGCTATCCTTTTTGCCGCGGGCGGATATTTTACGAGATAGAGCAGGATAAGGGCCAATACGACCAATCGGGCGAGATCTTCTGGGCATCGGGCGCGGCCATGTTCATCAAAAAGAAAAACTGGGACGAAGCCGGTGGTTTCGACGAAAGTTTTTTTGCCCACATGGAAGAGATAGATCTTTGCTGGCGATTAAAAAATATGGGATACAAAGTGATGTATTGCCCGCAATCGGTGATATATCACGTAGGCGGCGGTACGCTTAATGCCGAAAACCCTTTTAAAACATACCTTAACTTCCGTAACAACCTGTTGCTGCTGAAGAACAACCTACCATTCTGGCGTGCATTTTGGACTATCAGCCTTCGCTTTTGGATGGACCTGCTGGCACTTGTACGCTTCTTGATGGAGGGCAAACGCAAGGATGCCTGGGCTATAAGCCGCGCGCACCAAAACTTTGTGAGGCGCTTGTTTCAATCAAAAGTTAAGAGCAATATCATCAAGAAATACCACAAGCAGATCTCGAACGAGAAGTACCATCACGTTACCGGCGTTTACTCGCGCAGTTTGGTGTGGGACTTTTTTGTGAATAAAAAAACCAAGTTTACCGATCTGGAGAAGAAGTATTTGGCTTAGGTTTATAAACCCGCTAACCCTACTGATCCGGCGCAATAAGCCCCGTGCCTGCATCCGGCAGATCGGTATCGGCAGTATCCGCAAGCGGTTCAGTGGGTTCTTCGGTAACCGCTTTTTTCTTCTTCTTTTTAAAGAGTTCTTCCTGTCCGGTTGTCAATCTTAAATGAAGATCGCGTTGTGGGAATGGGATCTTGATGCCTTCTTTGTCGAACGTGGCGTAGATATCCGTTAACACATGGCTTTTAAGCGATAACCAGGTACTGATATCAGCCGCCCAAAACAACAACCTGAAATCGACTGAATTTTCGGTCAGGTTATGTACAAATATCAGCGGGGCAGGGTTGTCCATTATCTCTTCGCGGTTGCAAAGCAGGTCGGTTAAGATGCCTTTGACCCTTTCAATATCCGAACCATAGGCCACGCCAATAATCAGTTCGATACGGCGGTTATTATTACTCAGTGTCCAATTGATTACGTGGTGCGATATCAGGTCGCCGTTAGGGATAATAACTTCAGCGCCATCGCTGGTAGCTATTTTGCTGGAACGGATGCCGATCTCCATGATAGTACCACTACGGTTATCCACCTCAATAATATCACCTATCTGGATAGGTTTCTCAAAGGCCAGTATCAAACCCGACACCAGGTTGTTTACAATATTCTGCAAGCCAAAGCCGATACCGATACCAAAGGCACTGATGATGATGGTGATCTTATCCAACGGGAAGCCCGAAGCGGTTATCGCCAATAAAAAGCCTACGGCAAATACACCCAGTTTAATAAGCAGGGTAGATGTACGGTTCTTCTTTTTCAGCACATCCATATCATTGGCATGTTTACCTGCAACCTCGTACAGGTAGCTGATGATTCTTGCGGCTACGGACGATAACCATATCACTGCTATAAATATGATAATACTCTGAAAGGTAAAACTGGTATTGGTACCGCCAATGCTGCGGCTATCCGTCAGGAATTTACCCAACCAGTTAAACACCGCGTCTTCCACGCTCAGGTTCTGAAACAGCATGATCAGCCAAAGTACGCTTGCCATAATGGTTAAAATGCTTCTGAACTTATTCTGCAGCATCTTAAAATCAATGAACGAACTTAACCCGTTGCTGTTTTTGTTGGCCTCTAATTGCAAGAAAAGGCTCTGCATAATTATCCGCACTAAGTAGTACATCCCCAAAGCAAGCCAAAGGTTATAAATGCTGGTTACCCCAACAATTTTGGCTAAGGTAACCCGCCCAAACACATTAAACAGGAACGAGATAACCTGCAACCCAATAAATACTTTGACAATACTTTTAGTATGCGGCAAGAAATCTTCAGGGGCTTTGCTTACTTTTTGTAAGAAGTAATAGCTTACTACCGCGGTGATGGCCGATAGTATCAGCACAATAACCCTATCGGTGTTTGATACTTCTACAAACAGGTTGCTAAAGCTGTAAACAATAACCAGGCAGTACATGATGCGCAGGTATTTGAACAACTCTTGCGGGCAGGTTTTTTTAACCAGATACAACACAGCGCTTATCAGCACCACAAAAAACAATTCTAATACCACCACCGGCGGATGGTCATAAAAGTTAGGCACAATGGCAAAGGCGATTACAATGGCTGAAGCGATAGGGTATAAGGCCACATATTTTGCCTGGCTAAACACCCCCTGCGGCGATTCTTTTATCTTTAAAACTTTGCGGCGGTTGTTGTAGATCCATACAAAAAACAATATCAGGATCAAAAAGCCACTTAAATGAATCAGCGGATCGCGGGCAAGGAAAAACGTTAGCAATTTGGTGTTCATGCTCACCGTTTTGGTAAGCGCTGTTTTAAAGGTGCTTTGGGTATTCCTGTCCAATTCCCAAATGCTGTTATTCTCGTCGCTTAGGGCCTGGATGCTAAACTCGCGGATCTTGATGTCTATCTGGTCTTTCAGATCAAGCAGGGAAATATACACCGACGAGATCCTATTTTGTAACAAACCAACTTTAAGCAATAGTTTTTTATTGGTAGTATCCAGGCGTTTATGCTTGCTTTCTATCGCTATCTTCTGGATGAGAAAGCTGGTTAATAAACTACTATCGGCAGGTACAATTTTAAGGGTCGAATCCTTATCCATTGAGGCCAGTTCGTTTTGATTTTGTACCAGTTTGGTGTTGATATCGGCGAGTTTATCCTGCCACAAGTCCAGCTGGTCATCGCTGCGGGTTAGGATATCTCGGATAGCGTACAAATAGCGCAGGGTGCTGCTTTGATCGTCGTCTATCAGGTTTTTAATGAGACCGATGCGTTTCTCGAAAGCGGGTAGCTTTTGGCTGACCTCGACCGTATCGATATTGCGCGACAGGCTGGTTTTTATAGAGTTAAAGGATGCGGTGTAATACTCTACCTTTTGCAGCAGGTTGTTGATAGAGGTATCAGATTTTTTGAACGTCCGCATCATCGAATCGCGGCGCAGAATAGCCCTGCGGAGCGAATCGCGCACAGTTTGGGGCTTGCGGTGGCCTTGCGCCGATGCATTCGCCATGAACAAAGTAAACAGGAGTAGCAGAACGGAACTTATTTTGAATACTTTATTCATGATTTGATTTCGGATATCGGATTTACGATTTCGGATTTATCTTTATCGAGTTGACATTTAAACCTTCATTTAGAATTTAGGTTTTAGTGTTTAGAATTTTGAGCCTCAAGCTTAGTATTTCAACAAAAGGCTTTC
The DNA here is from genome assembly GCF_034345625.1 of Mucilaginibacter sp. 5C4. Classification (NCBI taxonomy): domain Bacteria; kingdom Pseudomonadati; phylum Bacteroidota; class Sphingobacteriia; order Sphingobacteriales; family Sphingobacteriaceae; genus Mucilaginibacter; species Mucilaginibacter sp. 5C4. The sequence continues at coordinate 2,578,133 of NZ_CP133775.1, forward strand.
GATAGCCAACCTATACGAATGCATGCCAAAACCGGCAATAACACCTTTGCAGCTTGCGGCCAGCATAGAGTGGTGCCTAAACTCTTCACGCTTATATACGTTAGAAATGTGCACTTCGATTGTTGGCGATCTTATGGCCGCAATAGCATCGGCAATGGCAACAGACGTATGAGTGTAAGCGCCCGCGTTAAGCACAATTCCATCGCAGGTAAAGCCAACTTCGTGCAGTTTATTTATAATTTCGCCCTCAACATTACTTTGGTAATAATTAATGGTGATGTTTGTAAAATGTTTTTGCAATTCGGCCAGGTAGCTTTCAAAATCGCTGCTGCCGTATATAGATTTTTCGCGTACGCCAAGCAGGTTTAAATTTGGCCCGTTTATAATTTGTATATTCATATGTTCAAACTTAGGTATAAAACATTAAAACTAAAATCAATTGGACTGGCCACGGGCAATAAAAGGGTTTAAAACTTATCTGAAACTGGAACGCTCGCTTGCGGCCAACTCTATTGAGGCCTATACCCGCGACCTGGAGAAGCTATACCAATACGCCGATAGCCTACCTGCGAAGCCATCGCCCATTAAATTTACCCTTACCGATCTTCGTGATTTTATCAATTGGGTAAACGGGTTGGGTATGATCCCGTCTACGCAATCGCGCATCCTCTCGGGCATTAAAGCCTTTTATAAGTATCTGTTGATGGAGGATTTTATAGCCAGTGATCCGTCAGAGTTATTAGAAACCCCCAAGATAACCCGTAAACTTCCCGATACGCTCAGCATCCATGAGATCAACAAAATGATAGCCGCTATTGACCTTTCCAAACCCGAAGGCGGCCGTAATAAAGCCATGCTGGAGGTTTTATACGGCTGTGGCCTACGCGTATCTGAGTTGACAGAGCTACGCCTCTCCAACCTGTACCTCGACCCCGACGTAGAATTTATAAAAGTGACCGGTAAGGGCAGTAAGGAACGATTAGTGCCGATAGGTAGCGAAGCCATAAAAGCGCTGAACATCTGGATCGGGCAGATCCGTGTGCATACGCCCATCCAAAAAGGAGAGGAGGACCTTGTGTTTTTAAACCGCCGCGGTAAAAGGCTTAGCCGGGTTTATGTTTTTTTGCTGATAAAACAATTGGCGGAGTTGACGGGGATCAAAAAAAGTATTAGTCCGCATACCTTTCGCCATTCATTTGCCACGCATTTAGTTGAAGGCGGCGCCGATTTGCGTGCCGTGCAGGAAATGCTTGGACACGAGAGTATCACTACCACGGAGATTTATACTCACCTGGACAGGGAATATTTGAAAAGTACAATTATTGAATTTCATCCAAGGAATTAACATTTCAATCTACTCCACGCGTCATTGCTGTAAGCGTAGTGTGGCAATCTTCGATAGGCTTGTCTGCGGCTCTGTAAGTAGGGGATTGCCATGTCGCTATCGCTCCTCAATGACGTGAGGGCAATCCCGATCACATTTTCCTTTGCGCTTTCTCCCATACTGAGCTTTGCTTTTTGGTGAAATAGCGGATGATGCCTGCTAAAACGGCGTAATTCATCACGCAAAAATAATAGGGGATAAACAGTGCCTTGATGCGGATGTGGCGTTTTTCCATTACGTAACCTAATAACGCAAGCAGGTAAAAAACAACCTGCCCGGCAAATAGCAGGGTGTAAATAAACCCATCGCCGGCAAAGGCTGTAGCAAAATTGGTGATGAATGCCAGTATCAAAAAGAATGGCGTAACCGTCCACCTCAACACACGGTGACTTACATATTGGAATGATAGCACCGGGAACTTAAACGGCAGCAACAAGCTTTGTAACCGCAGGATGGATTGGATACCGCCGGCAGCTATGCGGATCTTGCGTTTTAATTCTTCGGCCACATTTTCTGATGCGGTTTCCAGCGCGTAAGCTTCCGGTTCGTATATAATACGGTAGCCCTGGTTGGCTATCAGCATCGAGATCATAAAATCGTCTAGTACCGTATCGGCGGGAACATCCTGGTACAGGTTGCGGCGTACGCTGAACAACTCACCGGCAGCACCAACAACCGAGTATAGTTCCGAATCCCATTTCTTAAGAGCCGACTCGTACTTCCAGTAAAAACCTTCGCCTGCTGCGCTGGCATCAGCGCTTTCGTTTATCTGTACTCGTTTTTCTCCGGCCACGGCGCCAACAGTTTTATCGCTGTAATGGCGGCAAATGCGGGTAATGGCCTCAGCATTCAAAAAGGTATTGGCATCGGTAAATACAACCACTTCGGTATCCACATACTCCATTGCGCGGTGCACGGCAGCAATTTTACCGGCACGTTCCGGGCGGTGCAATAGTTGGATCTGCGGATGCTGGCATATAATCCCGGCTGTTCTGTCCGACGATCCATCCGTAACAAAAACAAATTTTAGCTTGCCTTCCGGATAATTCAATTGCAGGCTATTGGCTATTTTTTGTGAGATGAAATGCTCCTCGTTATAAGCGGCAACGACCAGGGTACAGGTTGGTAATTCTTCATCGCTCACAATGGGCAATACAGGTTTGCCTTTAAACGCGCGTTTAATTTTGATAATAAAATACAGCAGGAAGCCATAACCTACAAATGTATAGGCAACTATAAAAAGGCTTATCCAAAGGGCTATGATCATGAAACTTTGTTAATGGTGTAGCCTAATTCGGTGCTGTTTTTACTATGCGTAATATTCCACCAAACGGCGCGGAAAAGCAAACCGATAAAATTGTAACGCTTCTCTTTAACATACTTGATGATATTACGCGGAACCACCATCAGCACAAAATAAATATAGAAAACAAAGGCCTTAAAAGCAGGCGCGTTATGGCGGATGAACAGGATGCGGTTGCGGTTCATAAAGTATTCCTTAAATGGGCTGTTCTTGCCAACCGTCATCGATTCTTTATGGTAAATAACAGCATCGCCGCGTACCCAGGCCTGGTAGCCCGATTTATTGATACGCTCGCCCCAGTCAACTTCTTCGTAATAAATAAAGAAGTTATCGGCCATTAATCCGGCCTTTTCGCAGGTTTCCTTTTTAACCATCATGGCGCCGCCGTGGCAATAGCCGGTTTGGCCAAGCAGGTTATCATACTGGCCAAGGTCTTTCTCGTTTTTACCAACGGCCCGGTTGCGGCAGGTGTAGTAATCTACCTGGGTAAAGCCCACGTATTGTATAATACTTCTGTCGAAATCATAAACTAATTTTGGCGATATGATGCCCACCTCGGGGTGCGTATCCAAAATATCTACCAGTTTTTGAACAAGGCCGGGGCTAAACTCGGTATCGTTATTAACCAAAAAATAGTAGTCGCCGGTAGCCTGGGCAATGCCAATGTTGTTGCCACCGGAGAAACCCAGATTGGATTCGCTGCGTATAAACTTAATGCCGGGATATTTGTTTTTCCACAACGGGATGGGGTTTACCGTACTGCCGTTGTCAACTACGATCACTTCCATGTTTTCGTAGGTGTTTGTTTCGGCTATGGATACTAAAAGTTCTTCGGTAATTTTATCCTGGTTAAAATTTATGGTAACAACAGATACTCTTTTCATGTAGTATATTTATGGATAATTTTAATGCCATAATATTAATAAAAGTAAAGCATTATATAAGTATTTAAAACAATGAAGGGTAAACAAGATATTACTGACGCCGAATTATTAGATACAAAAGCGAATGAGCTGGTTGCCTTACTTAAAACCGGGGCGATTAATGCCGACCATGCGAAAATAATTCAGCAAAAAATTAATAAAGCCTTAAAAAAGTACGATAATTTACCATCCAACCTACAAAACGATCTGGAATTACTACTCTCGGCCCACCAATTACAAAAAGCAACCATTAAAGACCGTTTTGATTTTGAGACCATCAAAAAATATCTGCTTGGTATCATAGGAGCAGTGATGATCACCCTTGGCATGGCCATGATAATAATGCCCGCGCCACCGTATTTTGAAATGTTTACCATTTACCATTTCAACGCTAATGATGGCGTAACCCTAATGGACCTGATAGCGCTTGTAATTGTATTTACAGGTGTGTACTTATTTTTTAGCGCTTTGTCTAAAAAGGCTTCAGTTTAATATCCTACCGCCCATTTATCAGTAAAAAAACATTTATTGTTTTTAAAAAATATCTTGGCATGTTTTAAATGCAACTTTGATGCAATAATATATATATTGTTACATTTGTAAATAAATAGTACTAATTAAAGCAATTGGCAAAATTTCAGTGTTGTACAGTACATATTTTACCAATTCTTATTTATAATGAAAGAAACAGAATAGGATGTAATTATAGTAGGCGGCAGCTTTGCAGGGTTGGCCGCAGCTATGGCCTTAGACCGCTCGATGCGAACTGTACTATTGGTAAATAGCTGGGAGCCATGTAACAAAAAGGCTCCTCAATCGCACAATTTTTTAACGCACGATGGCGATACCCCTGCTGCAATAAGTTTTAAAGCCAGGCAAAAGCTTGCATTTTATGATAGCGTTACGCTGATAGCCGGTATTGCAGAAAGTGTGGTACAAAAGCACGGCTATTTTGAAGTAAGCACCGCCACCGCCGAAACCGCCACCGCTAAAAAAATACTTTTTGCTACAGGTTTAAAGGACCTGATGCCTGATATATCCGGCTTTACCGAGTGTTGGGGAAAATCAATTATTCATTGACCATATTACCATGGTTACGAGGTTTACCAGGGAAAATTGGCTGTTTTAGGTAATGGCGAAGAAGGTTTTGAGTTTGCCAAACTGATAAGTAAATGGAGCAACGATGTTACGTTATTTACCAACGGCCTGTCGACATTAAGCCATGGGCAGGAGCAAAAATTGTTTGACCATAATATTCATATAATTGAGGAAAAGATAGCCGCGGTTAATTGTATAGCCGGTAATGTACAAACAATAAATTTAATTGTTGGAAGTGAACAGCGGTACAATCTATATTTGCCCGGGTAGCTTTTGAGCAGCACTGCCTTATTCCGCAGGAGTTGGGTTGCGCAGTTACAAAGCTTGGGCATATACAGGTAGATGATTTTCAGGCAACAACCATTCCCGGTATTTATGCGGCGGAATGCCACACAAATGCGATCTGTAGCGTCTGCAGTGGCTGCGGGTACCGCTGCAGGGGTATTTATCAATAAAGCCCTCATAGAAGAAGAGTTTTAAAAACCATCAGCCATCCTTACTATATTTGTGATATGAATGGGCAAAAATATATCGGACTGCATTTAAGGGCTTTGCTTGATGAAATGGTGACGCATTTACATAAGCAACTGGAGATCGCCGGTTTCCCTGAGATAAAGCCATCGCACGGATATATCTTTCAGCACATTAGTGACGATGGCTCACGAATTACCGAGCTGGCTGCACACGCTAAGATAACCAAGCAAAGTATGAGTGCTTTAGTTTACCAGTTAGAGGATTGGGGCTATGTAAAACGTAGGGCAGACACCCGCGACAAACGGGGCGTACTGTTTTACCTGACGGGCGCTGGAACAATTATACAGCAAACTACACACAAAGTGAACTTTGATTTTGAGCGCAGGTGGGAGAGTAAATTGGGCATAACCAATTATCAAAAATTTAAAGAGAACCTGCAAAAACTTAATAGTATCAAGTAATTAGTATCAAGTATCAAGACTTAAAAATGCTCTCGAATTAATCGAGAGCATTTTATATAATATATCTACTACCATTTATCAAATCCCAATAACTTACTACCAAGGCGAGATAGCTCTGCAACGGGATTTTTCTTTTCGCGTTCCATTGGGTCGCCGGGGAAAGCGTAGCCCTGCATGGCCTCGCGGCTTTGCCAGCTGTTTATGCGCCATTGGCGTAGTTCTTCATTATCTTCTTGCGCGGGCATCATGGAAATGTATTGGGCAACGCGTACTTTATTGCCGCTGGTATTGGCGCGGATGCCGTGAGGCTCCAGGCTGTTAAATATCAGCAGGTCGCCGGCTTCCAGTTTTACTTTTTCAATATCGAAGCCTGTGGTGTCCGGTTTGTAATGGTCGCGGTCATTGGGTTGGGTAAGCTTCCAGGTATCATAAGTGCGGTACAGTTGGGGCACGCATTGAAAGCCGCCCATGGTCTCATCGGTTTGGTCGGCCAATGCCAATACACCTTGTACGTTTTGCGGTTTGGTTTCCGGGTCGTAATCCCAATGGATAAACCCTTTGTATTCAAAGCCCGGGCGCAGCGGGAAGTTGAGGTTAGCTCGGTCAATAGTTACCCAAAGTTTTTCGGTACCCCACACATCGGCAAATGCTTTGTGTATTTTGTCCATCTGGCGGTTATTCCACATAAACTGGTGGTTATATATCTCCACCATTCCTGTATTATTTAATTCCGACATTTGCATCTGGGCGTTGGGCCTGGCGTACCAGGTTTCAATATCGTTTTGATCTTTGCCTTCATACTCCCAAAGGTAATCGGCCAGCTTTTTAACCTGTTCTTTAGGTACCGCGCTTTTGATGACCACGTAACCATTATCCATCCAAAATTGCCAGTCGGCTTCGCTTAAAACCTGCAGCGGTTTGCCGTTGCTGCGGTCGTTTAATTTTATCTGGCTGCTTGTTGCGGTCGACGGGTTGCCAGGGATAACTTTATGCGCCTCGTTAGCTTTAGGGGCGGCGGGGGCCATTGTTGGTGTCATGGTTTCTGTTCTCATAATACTTATTGGTTCTGATAGGACAAATGTAGGTTAGCAATTAAACGCCAATATTCTGCGTAATGACCAGTATTTGCTCTTTATTGATATATTAAGTAGATTTATGAGAATAATTAATGCAACAGGCAGATGAACGAGATCCAATTAGAACGCGTAGACTTTGAACCCGGCAAATCATTTAAGCTGTTCTCGCCACGTTTGCGCAATACTTTCCTGTGGCACTATCATCCGGAAATAGAGTTGGTTTATGTGCAGGCTGATGCAGGTATTCGGCATGTTGGTACTCATATCTCCACCTATACCCAAAGCGACCTGGTGTTCATTGGCAGCAACATCCCGCACCTTAATTTCGATTACCGGTTGCGGAGCGATTACCACCAGATCGTGATCCAGCTCCGCACCGATTTTTTGGGCGAAGCCATCAGTATCTCGCCCGAGTTTTCGGCCATCCGACAGTTGTTTAAAAAGGCCGACCAGGGCATTGCATTTACAGGCGAAACAAAGGCGATTGTTGGTGAAAAATTGGCGAAATTAGGTCAATTAAGTTCATACAAGCAATTAATAGAATTGGTAGATATTTTTAACCTGCTGGCCCATGCATCAGATGTAGAGATACTCAACACCAATCAAAGCAGCAAGGACTTTATCCTGAAAGATAAGATCCGTATGGGGGCTATTTACGAGTACATAGACGCCAACTACCATCAAAAGCCCGATGTGAATGTTGTGGCTGCCAAAGTCCACCTGACCACCGCTGCCTTTTGCCGCTATTTTAAACGCCAAACAAACATGACGTTTACCAACTTTGTGAACCAATACCGAATAGAGCGTGCTAAAAATTTACTGATGCAGGGCAACAATGTTACCGAAACCTGTTACGCCATCGGGTTCGAAAGTTTGTCGTATTTTAATAAGCTGTTCAATAAAATTGTGGGGCAAAACCCGTCGGATTTTAAGCGTAATTATACCGGGAAGGTTTTGTAGTGATCTTTTTTGTAATGTTTTAGTTAATGTTTAAATTTACAGGTAAAATATTGCATTCTCTTGCTCGCTTTTGTAACTTAAACAACTGATAAACGTAAAAAAAAGAAATTATTAACATCCCCCTTAATTCCGATACTCTTGCCACACAAAAAACCATTGATCAACTTTAAAAAGTTAGCCCTGACGTTTGTGTCAGCCTTAACTTTGCTTAGCCACGTAAATGCCCAAACCACGGCCAGAGAGTGGAAAATTTACTCTCCCGACCGGTCCCTGCAAATAAATTTGGCTTTAAAAGATGGAAACATCACATATAAAGTGCTGAATGAAAATGCTGAAGTGATCCGCCAATCTAAATTGGGGGTAGAGAGTACAACAGAGAAATTTACCGGTAATTTGAGTTTTGTGAACGAGTTAACCCGTAAGATAAACGAGATCTATACATTACCTGTTGGGAAATATCATATTTATCATGCCATAGCCAACCAGGCCAGTATAACATTTGCCAATAAAAATAAAAGCCAGTTAACTATAGATTTGCGTGCTTATAACGATGGGGTGGCATTCAGATATCGCTTCCCGGATACTGCCCGTACCTATACGCTAACCAAAGAATTAACCGAGTTTGCCGTACCGCAAGCGTCTGCATGGATGCAACCTTATGACAAGGACCCTTCATATGAGAATATTTTTCAGAACGGTATCCCTGCAGGTACCGCTGCTAAAGAAAGCAGCGGCTGGGCGTTCCCGGCGTTGTTTCATACCAAAGATAATTGGTTGCTGATATCTGAAAGCAACACCACTGCAGATAATGCCGCCATGCACCTGTAGCAAAACTGCGATAACGGTGTTTATAATATGGAGTTCCCGCTGGCTACTGAAGGTTTAGGCCAGGGCAGCCAATATCCGGTAGCTAAAACACCTTTTGCTACCGCATGGCGAATGATAATTGCCGGTAATAGCGCTGCAACCATTGTACAATCGCCTTTGGTTAACCACCTGGCGCAGCCAAACGCAATAGGAGATATCGATTGGGTTGAACCCGGCCGTTCGGCATGGAGCTGGTGGAGCGACCACGCCAGCAGCCGCAACATCACTACCATGAAACGCTTTGTTGACTTTGCCGCGAAAATGAAATTGGAATATTTTTTGGTTGATGCCAATTGGAATATACCTACCGAAGGCGGTACAATAGAAGACCTGGTTAAATATGCCAAAAACAAAAAAGTTGGCCTTACACTTTGGTATAACTCGGGCGGGCCGTATAACAATGTTGGCGAGCAGCCACGCGATAAGATGTTTAACCCCAAAATGCGCCAGACCGAGATGGAAAAGCTGCACGAATGGGGTGTAAAAGCCATTAAAGTAGATTTCTTCCAGAGCGATAAGCAGGAAATCATGAAACAATACATTGATATTTTGAAAGATGCCGCTAAAGAAAAGATAATGGTGATATTCCATGGCAGCACCATGCCACGGGGGTGGGCGCGAACTTATCCAAACTTACTATCGATGGAATCGGTTCGCGGTGCGGAGAACTACGGATGGTCTAACGATTTTGCGAAGGACGCCGCTAAGATGAACACTATTTATGTTTTCACCCGTAATGTTGTCGGGTCTATGGACTATACACCGGTTACTTTTTCAGATTACCAATGCTGCCCGCACACTACAACTAATACCCACGAGTTGGCGCTGAGTGTTATATTTGAATCGGGTATGATGCATTTTGCAGATAGCGATAAATCATACCTAAGCCAGGATAACACCGTAAAGGCATTTCTTACCAATGTGCCAAACACCTGGGACGATACAAAACTGATACAGGGCGAGCCGGGTAAAGATGCCATAATTGCCCGCCGCAAAGGTAAAAACTGGTACATAGCAGGCATCAATGGCGAAAATATCGCCAAGAATTACAACTTCAGCCTACCGTTTTTATATAATAAAAATGTTTACCACGGCACGTTATTCACGGATGGTAACACGCCTCGCACAATAGTGCATAAACACATTGTGCAGGAAAAGGATAATAAGGTTGCCATTACCATGATGCCTAAAGGTGGATTTGTTTTGGAGCTTAGGCCGCAATAATCAATAGTATTTATAAGAAAAGCTTGGCTAAAAATGGACTGCCCCCAATAAGTGTCTAACTTTTTGGGGGCAGTCCAAAATAGCCGGGCTTTTTAATTTACAGATCTGGACTAAAGCCATTATATTTATTGGACTATGTTATAACTGCCGCAGGTTTTCATATTTGGATAATGTTAAACCTTAAAATTTATTAAAATGTCTATTTCAGATGTTGTATTTCAGCGCGAATTGACGCTTGGTGCCGATGAATTTATTGATGTATTAAATCGCAGTACCCTTGCCGGGCGCCGCCCGGTTGATGATGCCGAACGCATACAGGATATGCTGCAAAACGCCAACCTTATTGTAACCGCGCGCATAGATGGTAAACTGGTAGGTGTATCGCGCGCGCTTACTGATTTTGCTTTTTGTACCTATTTGTCAGACTTGGCGGTTGACCAGGCTTATCAAAAGATGGGCATTGGTGTACGCCTAATTGCCGAAACCAAAATCCACTCGCCAAAGGCAAAGCTGATATTGCTGGCAGCGCCTGCAGCGGTTAATTATTACCCAAAAACAGGTATGACCAATTTTACCCATTGTTTTTTACTGGACGATGTGAACAACCTTAAACTGAAAGAATAGGAAGCAAAACCTTCAATATTGGCCTGATATTTCAGTGGGAGATACTTTATATCTAATCACATTTCGCCAGATCGGCATCAACCACATCAACGGGTATAGTGCCCATTTTATTACCAAACGAGTTACCAACATAGGTAAGTACCTTGGCAACATCAATGGCAGGCAGATCTACATTGGCCGGCATAGCGCCTTCATAGGCTTTTCCTTTTATGATTATAATGGTTTCCTTTATCCCGTATTTAACAAAGCAGCTCAGCTGGTTGCGGTTCTTGTTCAGGTAAGCCGAATCTGTAAGTGGTGGGATCAGGCTCGATAAACCTTCGCCGTTAGCGCCATGGCAGTTCTGGCAATTGGTTTTATAGATAGCCGCGCCGCCGGTGTAATAACGTTTAAAATCCTGCTCGGCATCGCTTTGGCAGGATATTACGATCACACAAATTAACAGCGTTAAAAAACCAATTACCTTTAGCTTCATTATTGGGCTATTTCGGTATTAACCTCGGCACGAAGGATCTTGATATCTTCTATCATTTTGGCAACCTGCTTTTCTTCGGTACCATCATAATATCCGCGGATGCGTTTCTGTTTATCAACCAATACAAACCAGCCCTGGTGTACATAACCACCGGGGGTACCGTCGTCTTGCTTTACAGCAACCAGGTAGTTCTTTTGGCCAAGTTCGTAGGTTTTTTCTTTATTGCCCTGTAGCAACCACCAGCTACTACCGCTGATGCCAAGCTTGTCTGCGTACTTTTTCATCACCGCAACGCTATCATGTTTTGGGTCGATGGTGTGGGATATGATCTTAAAATCGGGTACGCTCTTAAATTCGTTGTATACCTTTAACATATTGCGGTGCATTATCGGGCATATAGATGGGCAGGTAGTAAAAAAGAAATCGGCCACATAAATATCACCCTTTAGGTTTTTTTGGGTGATGGTATCGCCATATTGGTTCACAAACTTAAAATCTGGGATGGTTTGGTAAACAGTATCAACCACCTGTTTGCCGTTAACCGTTTTTGTAACCGCATCACGGTTGCCCATAATAGGCAGGGTAGGCTTATTGGAGCTGTTAAATTTACAGGCTGCTAATATTAAAACAATAAGTGCTAATGTCGCTAATTTTCTCATTTGGTGGTTTTGTTTTGCTTGATAAATTTTGCCGCAGCGGCCACAGTGTTATTAAAACTACTGTCAATGGCATCTATCAGTTTCTTTTGGTCGGTAAGGTAGGTCATTATCTCGTCGTGGCTTTTACCCTTATTTTCCGCGTCGAAGTTGTGCATCCAAGTCTCCATACGGGCATCTGTACTATCCAGAGCGATACTGTGTGTTTTGGCAGCGGCGGCGGTTACCTCGGTAGTTGTGCTGTTCCTTATCAAAGTATCCAGCTGCATCTTGTTGGTCATGATGAGTTGTTCTTTACCCATCACACGGTCGTGCACTTTTATTACTTCGTTAAACAGGTCTTTCTCTTGCTTTTTGGTATCGGTACAGCTAAAAATAATAAAGCTTAAAAATAATAAGGCTAATAATCTTTTCATTGTGTTAAATTGAAATGTTATACATTTTGGTTTAAGTTTCTGATGTAAAGTACGTAATCGAGCATGGGTAAGGTTGCCCCGTCCAGTTTTAATAGTGTGCCTATTTGTGCGCGATGATGCGTGCCATGATTTATTAAATGGGTAAGTATATCGGTTATGGTATTTTCGCAATACCCAACAGAGTTTGTGTAGCCTATAATATTTTCAATATCCTGTTCAGGCATTGCTTCTACACAAGCTACAAGCTGTTGGTGGTTATCATTGTTAATTGTAGTCAACGTATCTGCAGACCAGTTGGGCCATAGGTTGGCAGGAGGCGCGGTTGTTTTACTGAGCCGTTTTAACCATGTTTGCTGTGCTGTTAACAGGTGGGCCATCAATTCCACAGGTTTGCCCGTAGTAGCGGTTTGTACGATCAGCTCCGCTATTTTTTGATTAGCAAAATGGTCGTACTTAAGCAGGCGGATAAAATGGCTTTTCATAGCGGTAAAAGTAAACATCATTCGCTAAAATATTTTAATGCGAGGTTGATATTTATTGTCAGCTAATCGCAATTAATTTATATGCTGGTATATTACAGGCTTTAGCTTATCTACGTCAAAATCTCCGGAGTAAATCACAATTCCGGTTTTGTCTATCAGCACAACCTGTGGGAAAGCTGCCACACCGTAATCCTTATTTACCGATGGATCGGCGCCAAATACTACATTATAATTTACCGGGTGTTTTGTTATAAACGAGGTTATAGCGGTTTTGCTATCTTCTAAAGCCGCTTATTACTGCAACTATTGCCAAACACATTACTGCTGCTACGCAGCCATTAAAGATTTTCATGCGATAGGTTTTAAACAAAGATATTTTAAGTTAGCACATTTTCTGTTAACATTATAATAATGATACGCTGATGATAACTACACACTACCACTTTATATTTGAATAAACATAAATATCAGCACCATGAAGATCATCACAAAATTAGCAGCTATAGTAAGCGACCTGCGCGAGTGGTTGTTCCTTAAAAGCATGCGTTCGTCGTTCATACACTAAGTTTTTTAACGTAGCGCTTTATTTATACAATAATAATGTACATTTTGGGCTTCGCATCAGCTCAAATTAATGGATACCGAGAAACTGGATACATCTCTTTCTAAACAACTTTTTGGCGACGGTTTTGCCTGGGGAGTTTCTACTGCCGCGCTTCAAATAGAAGGCTCTTGTGATGCCGATGGTAAAGGCCCGTCTATATGGGATACTTTTAGTAGCCGTAAAGGCAAAATATTAAACGGCGATAAGCCACATACAGCCTGCGATTTTTATAACCGCTATCAAGAGGATGTAGACCTCGTTAAGCAACTCAATATCCCCAATTTCCGGTTTTCTATAGCTTGGAGCCGCATTTTACCAAACGGCACCGGCGAAGTTAACCAGGCCGGGATAGACCATTACAATAACCTGATAGACTACTGCCTGCAAAAGGGCGTAGAACCATGGGTAACCATTTACCATTGGGACCTACCACAGGCGCTTGAAGATAAAGGCGGCTGGACTAACCGCGAAATGGTAAGCTGGTTTAGCGACTTTGCCACCATTTGCGCCAAAGCATTTGGCAACCGCGTAAAAAACTGGATGGTAATGAACGAGCCTGCGGTATTTACCGGCGCCGGATATTTTTTAGGCATCCATGCACCGGGGCGTACCGGTTTACGTAACTTTTTACCGGCCATCCATCATGTTGTTTTAAGTATTGTAGCAGGGGCGAGGATCTTAAGAGAACTTGTGCCCGGTGCCAATATCGGCAACACCTTCTCCTGTTCGCATATCGAGCCATATGCCGATAAGCCAAGGCACATTAAAGCTGCTAAACGGGCCGATGCGCTTATCAACCGCCTATATATCGAGCCATTGTTAGGTTTAGGATACCCTACAGATGAAGTTACCGCTTTAAAAGGCATTAACAAATATATCTTACCCGGCGATGAAGCCAATATGAGTTTTGATTTCGATTTTATCGGTGTGCAAAATTATACCCGCGAGATCGTCAAATATTCCTTCTTCACCCCATACATTGGCGCCAGCTTAATTAAAGCGGAGAACAGGGGGGTAGAACTTACGGATATGAAGTGGGAGGTATTTCCACCGGCCATATATCATATGCTAAAAAAGTTTGATGCTTATTCGCAGATCAAGAAATTGATCGTGACTGAAAACGGTGCTGCATTCCCCGATGTGGTATTTGATAATAAGGTTAATGACCAGCGCCGCGTTATTTACCTGCAAAACCATGTCCAACAGGTTTTAAAAGCTAAACAGGAGGGTGTAAAGGTTGAAGGCTACTTTGTGTGGACGCTTACCGATAACTTTGAATGGGCCGAAGGCTACCAACCAAGGTTTGGTTTAGTTCACGTTGATTTTGACACACAGGAGCGCATTATCAAAGCATCAGGCCATTGGTTCGCTAACCTGCTTAGGTAAGTCGGTAGGTACGCTGCGCGATATGATGGGCAGGCTGATGAAGAATGTGCTGCCGATGTTGCTCTCACTCTCAAACCAGATCTTTCCGTAATGCTTCTCCATGATCTGCCTGCAGATAGATAAACCTAACCCATACGATTTTTCGCCGGATGTGCCCAGCCTTTGCGCGGTGGTAAACATATTGAAAACCTCGTCTTTAAGAGTATCCGGGATGCCTATACCGTGGTCTTGCACGGCAATAATTATCTTGCCATTTACTTCGGCAATCTTCACCTGGATCTCGCCACCGGTAGGGCTAAATTTAATTGCGTTACTAATGAGATTACTGATAACCCGCCAGATCTTCTCACGACTGATGTATAACTCCTGCTGCATGTTCAAGATATCCAGTAAAATCTTCTGGCCCTTTTCGGCGGCTTTAAAACGCAATAATTCTACGCTATTGCTTACTAACGAATTGATCTCAATTTGTTCAAGGTTTAGCGCTATAGCATTCATATTGGTAGCCTCCAATATCTCGTTTATCAGTTCCAGTGAATTGAAAGATGTTTCCTTAAGCAAGTTTATCAGTTCCTTTTGTTCTTCTGTGTAATCATCCTCGGACATCATGGTGGTGAGCGAAGCTATACCACCTATCGGGTTACGCAAATCGTGTGCTACGGTTCGCAAGATGCGGTCTTTCTCCTGGCTGCTGGTATTAAGTTCGTTAAAGGCTTTTTCTAAAACGTGGTTTTGATCGTTTATTTGCCTGTTAAGTAGGTTAACGGTCTCCAAATCCTGTTTAGAGCGCGTCCAGTTACGATAAACCAGAAATACGATTATTAACGCCATCGCCGCGAAAAATACGCTTACGCACAGGTAAATCGCTTGTAGCTTGTTATCGTTACTCAGTATGTTTATTTCGTGTTGTTTCTCGTAATTAGATAGTTGCTGGTTTACATCGGTCTGCATTAAAATGCTGGCGCGCTGTGCTATCGAATCTTTTAAAAGGTTATATTTCTGTATATGTGCTAACGCTTGTTTAAGGTCATTTTTCCGCTCGTAATAGTTTCCAAGTAACCGGTTGTAATCCGCCTCTGCGTCATCGTTTTTAACGGTATCTAACTGTGTGCGAATTTTAGCGAGCAAATTAAGCAGCAAGTCCTTTTGATCCAGATTTAAGTAGATCTGCCCAAGTTTTATCTCGGTTAACTCAGCGTCGTGATTGTCATAACCAGGTTTAAGGTTAATAGCGATACTTTTTTTAAGAAGATCGGCAGCTTGAGCGTATTTTTTTTGTTTGATATAGATATCGGCTATGTTGCCGTAAACCACGCCTTTTGCAGATTCTAAATGAAGTTTCCTATCAGGGTACCTAAAGCCATTCTTATCTATAAAAGCCAAAGCCTTATTAAAATAGGTAAGAGCGCTGTCCGGCTGCCCCATGTGGCGAAAACACAAGCCAACGTTATCCAATAATTCCTGGCGGCGATAGAATAAAACAAAGCCATCGCCCGAGTTTTTGAAGTTTTTATAAGTATCCTTAAAGTAGCTAAGGGCAAGTGGGTATTGGCCTTTTTTATACATGATCATGCCCATACGGTAGGTGTAATCGCCCAGGGCTTCAGCATTAATATTGGAACGGTTGCGGCCTATGTAGTAACCACGGTAATATGACTCGTAAGCTTCTGAGTATTGTTTTAGTTCAAAAAGCGCGTCGCCACGCGCAAAACTAACTTCGGCAACGTTACGGGAATGTGCTTTTGTATTGGTGATTTTATTGTTTATAGCAATCATGCTATCGGTGTAGGCCAGGCTTCGTTCAAACTGGCTTACCGTTTTTTGATAGTAAACAAAATGAAAACCATAAAAACGGTAACGGTCGTTAAGGGTAGGGTTGGGCAACTTGTTAAAAGCCGAATCCAAATAATCAAGGCCGGGTTTTACTTTACCTTGCGACCAGAGCCTCTCGGTGTTTTTTGCAATTGCCTGGAACTCTTCAGAAAATTCGCCGTCGTTGACTTTTTTTTGCGTGCAGGATGCAAAAATGAACAGAATTATATATACACAAGTATTCCTTGTTAAAATATAGGCATATCTATCTTTTAAAAAAATCAAAGCAATAGTGTATTAAGGGTACACGAATATAATATTTGCGAAGCAATCTTACTACTTATAGCTATATTTTCTTATAAGTTATTTGAATGCGTTTTCGCCTGTTACATCCATACCTGTAATTAACAAGTGGATGTCATGTGTACCTTCATACGTAATAACCGATTCAAGGTTCATCATATGTCGCATAATTGGGTACTCGCCGGTAATACCCATGCCGCCAAGCATCTGGCGTGCCTCGCGGGCTATATTTATAGCTATTTCCACACTGTTACGCTTAGCCATCGAAATCTGCGCGGCGGTGGCACGGCCTTCATTTTTAAGTGTAGCCAGGCGCCAAACTAACAGCTGCCCTTTAGTTATTTCGGTGATCATTTCGGCCAGTTTTTTCTGTTGAAGCTGGAAACCACCAATTGGTCGGCCAAACTGCACGCGCTCTTTTGAATAGCGCAGAGCAGTATCATAACAATCCATAGCGGCACCTAAAGCGCCCCATGCAATACCGTAACGCGCCTGGTTAAGGCAACCCAACGGGCCGTTTAAACCGGATACATTGGGCAATATGTTTTCTTTTGGAATTTTTACATTATCAAAAACTAACTCGCCGGTAGCGGAGGCACGCAACGACCATTTATTATGCGTTTCCGGTGTGGTAAAACCTTCCATACCACGCTCTGCAATTAAGCCACGGATCTTCCCTGCTTCGTCTTTAGCCCAAACAATGGCAATATCTGCAAAAGGGGAGTTGGAGATCCACATTTTGGCACCGTTTAATATGTAGTGATCGCCGGCATCTTTGATATTGGTAACCATGCCGCCCGGGTTAGAGCCATGGTCAGGTTCGGTCAATCCGAAACAGCCCATCAATTCGCCGCTGGCCAATTTGGGCAGATATTTATGCTTTTGCTCTTCGCTGCCGTAAGCCAATATTGGGTACATCACCAATGAGCCCTGCACCGAAGCGGTTGACCGGATACCCGAATCGCCACGCTCAATTTCCTGCATAATTATACCATAGGCCATATAGTCCAACCCAGCACCGCCGTATTCTTCGGGAACGGTTGGCCCGAATGCGCCAACCTCGGCCAAACCTTTTAACAAATGCTTAGGGAATTCCGCGCGTTGGGCATAGTCTTCAATCACGGGGCTTACTTCTTTCTTCACCCACTCGCGTACGCTGGCGCGAATTAGTTTATGTTCTTCGGTTAAAAGTTCATCTAAAAGATAGTAATCCGGTGCTTCGTACAGGTCGGTCTTAGCCATGGCATTATAAATTGGTTGTTCAAATATAGGGCATTAAATATGAGTTAAACAAAGCCAAAATCGTTGTTTTTGAATACCAAAAGGCACTTTATGCCAAAAAGCAGGTTTAAACCGTTTAAACATATTTTTTGGGTGAAAATCTTTTTTGAGAAAAACAACAAGCCTCATGCCGGCCCTCTCCAAAAGAGAGGGGCAAAACTTTTATCCGTTGGCTTCAGCCAACGGATAAGGATATGGGTACTTCCTGGCTTTAGCCAAACATATTTGCTTGTTTCTGCTAAAGCCATCTTTACCTACTTACCATCCCTTGAAAGGGACGGCAATGAATTATGCAGGGAGCTAACTCACCGCCCTACAAATTTAAAACCCGTTTCATTCCACAAATCAAATATTCCCTTACTTTTGAAATATGATAAAAGTAGCTTTAGAAGGCGCCGAGTTTTTTGCTTACCATGGTTTTTACCCCGAAGAGCAGGTGATAGGTACGCGTTTTTTGGTTGATGTACAGGTTGGGTTCTATGCCGATATTTATGTGGACGAGGATAACCTGCATAATACCGTAAATTACGAGGTTCTGTATAATATCATCGATGAAGAAATGCAGCATACCCGCAAAGTGATAGAAACTGTTGCGCAAAGCATACTTAACCGCATTAAAACCGAGTTTACTTTTATTGAGACTGCCGAGGTAACCATCCGCAAGCAAAGGCCACCGTTCCGCGGGCCGCTTAAACAATCGGTTATTACGCTTTTTTATACTAAATAATATGAGTTACCATAAAATTACTGTAGAGATCCTTAGTCAGCTAACCGCTATTGTTGGCGAAGAAAATATACTGACGGCCAAAGCCGAAATAGAGAACTACAGCCACGATGAAACCGAGGACCTGGTTTATTACCCCGAGGTAGTAGCCAAACCACAAACCGTAGAGCAGGTTTCGTTTTTAATGAAGGTTTGTAACGAGAACCTCATCCCTGTTACCCCGCGTGGTGCAGGTACGGGTTTAGCAGGCGGTGCGTTAGCTGTGCAAGGCGGCTTAATGATCTCCATGGAACGCTTCAACAAGCTTTTAGATATCGACGAGCAAAACCTGCAGGCTACTGTAGAGCCGGGGGTAATTACAGAGCTATTCATTAATGCTGTGGCCGAAAAAGGGCTGCTTTACCCGGTAGACCCGGCAAGTAAAGGCAGTTGCTTTATAGGCGGTAATGTGGCCAATTGCAGCGGCGGGCCAAGGGTTGTAAAATACGGTACCATCCGTGAATATGTATTGAATCTGGAAGTGGTGTTGCCAAACGGCGATATCATCTGGACTGGCGCAAATACGCTAAAATATGCATCAGGTTATAACCTAACCCAATTGCTGATAGGAAGCGAAGGTACGTTAGGCATTGTTACCAAAATAGTAACCAAGCTTATCCCAAAACCAACGCTGGATGCTTTGATGCTGGCTTCATTCGCTACTAACGAGGATGCCTGCGCGGCGGTATCAGCGATATTTAGGGCAGGGGTAGTGCCATCTGCACTGGAGTTTATGGAACGCCGTGGCATTGAATGGGTGATAGAACATGACGGCATCGCGTTCGACCTGAAAGATGGGATAGGGGCTTTCCTGCTGATAGAAGCCGACGGCACCAACCAGGACGTGATATTTGCCGATTGCGAGAAAATAAACGAAGTTTTAGAACAGCATAATTGCCAGGATGTACTGTTTGCAGATACATCGGCACAAAAGGAAGAACTATGGCGCATCAGGCGTACCATGGCAGTTTCGGTTAAATCAAACTCGATATATAAAGAGGAAGATACCGTTGTGCCTCGCGCAGCGTTGCCTCAACTGATAAAAGGCATAAAAGAGATTGGCGCTAAATATGGTTTCGAATCTGTTTGTTACGGCCATGCCGGCGACGGTAACCTGCACGTTAATATTGTTAAAGCAGGGATGAGCGATGTCGATTGGAACAGCAAACTAAAAGATGGCATCACAGAAGTTTTCGAGCTTACCGTTGCACTTGGCGGCACATTATCCGGCGAGCACGGCATAGGCCTGGTGCAAAAAGACTATATGGCCTTGAAATATACGCCCATGCACTTCGCTATCTGGAAAGGTATCAAAAACGTATTTGACCCGAACGGGATCTTGAACCCGGGGAAGATATTTTAGCGGATATATAAGCTACACGGTATAACAATTCGTTCAGTTATAATTTTATTGTGTATGAGGATTTAGACCTGCGGACAATGCTTTTACCTCCGATACTCATCCAGCCCATAATAGAAAACGCTATTTTACACGGCTTAATTGTAGACACTAAACCCGACGCACATTTGGAAGTACGGCTGGCAAAAAATAGCTACAGGCGTCTGTATCGCCGTATCAGACAACGGACTTGGCATAAATTACACATCCAAACAACCCAGAAAACCGGCGGCATTAAAGAGTAGTCGATAGGCATCATGCCATTAAAGAACGCATCCGGGCTATCAACCTTCAAAATAAAACAACTAAAGCTAAATTTGAAATCAATAGGGGAGAAGGCGGGAAAGGAACGGTAGTGGCGGTTTTTTTGCCGATGTTTGAGGCGGAAACGACGGTTGTATAGCCAGAAACATCATTGCGTTACGAAGCAATCTCTTTAGGACAATTATACACCTTGCATAATGGATTTACTTAAAGAGATTGCTTCAGCAATGAGGCGCGAAGAGAAGCTCCTCATTAAATCAATTTGTATTCAAAATTAACCTCGGTTCATCATAGTCTATCATATTCTTGCGGCCATCTTTATCAATGGCGGTAGATTTATTTGTATCATAATCATAACTAATACATACCGTTTTACAAGTGGTGCAGATCTCTTCGCCTTTATCGGTATGCTTGGTTAGTACATGCATTACATCAAAACTGCTGTTGCCTATGCGGGTAACGCGTACATAGCAATTAAGGGTATCATCAATAGTAACGGGCTTAAGGTAATGAATCTCCGAGCGGCCTACTACGATGCCGATCTCTTTTAAATTCCAACGGGCAACATCGCGCCAGTAGTTAAAACGAGCCACTTCAAAATAGGTGAGGTACACGGCATTGTTCACATGGCCGCGTGCGTCGATATCCGAAAAGCGGATGGCTATATCGGTTTTGTACTTGTAATCGGTAAGTTTTTCAGTCATTATAAGACATTTTGTCGGTAAAAAACGAAAATGCAAGACATTTTGTCTTGATATATTAGGTTTATACTATTGGTATAACAGTTGATTGATTGGTTACGAAGTTAATAAAAACAAAAACTTAAATATCTATAAGACCATGACATTAATAAAATTTAATAACGGACTTAAAAATAATGCACATCCATTCTTTAACGATGTTTTCGATTCTTTATTGAACGATTCATACATCGGCGACAAATTAGTTGCACGTGTGCCTGCGGTTAACATTGCCGAAAACGATAACGAGTTCCACATTGAATTAGCGGTGCCGGGCTTAAAGAAAGACGATTTTAAGATCAACCTGGATAAAAATATCCTGACCGTATCTGCCGAAAAGAAAACGGAAGCAAACGCCGAAGCTAAAAAATACAGCAAACGCGAGTATAGCTACAATTCATTCGAACGGTCGTTCACCTTGCCGGATTCTGTAGATCACTCAAAAATTGAAGCTGATTATGCCGATGGGATCTTAAAATTAACCGTAGCAAAAAGAGAAGAAGCTAAATTTCAAACCAGAGAGATAGCGATTAAATAAGTATTAGTATGTCGGATTAACTCCGTTGAGGGCTACGCCGTTTTCAATTTCGAATTTTAATTTAACAAATCCGAAATTGAACATTCGAAATTCGAAATTTCAAAGAGTGTTTTCATAAGTTGGTTTTAGTAAAAAGGCCGTTTCCTTTATTAGGAGCGGCCTTTTGTTGTGTATGTTCAGTTATTAAGTGCTAATTATCCAGCAACCGGCGATGGTAATTTACCTGTCCTAAATGATAGCTGAGGTGCATAGCCAGGTGCACAAAAAAGTATTCGTTAGTAATATCTTTTACTGTATTTTCAAATTTAGAAATCTCGTTCAATTGTTCTTTAGAGATCATATCGAAAGCTTTACCGATCATGGATACTGTTTTTCCTATTTTATCTACCAATTCCGCTCTCGGTATATTTTTTAGCGCGAATTCATCAGGACGGTTTCTTATATATCCGGTGTGCCCAAATTCAGCGCCGAAATAGGTATTAAGGTTACCAATCAAATGCAAGCAAAGGTTGCCTGCCGAATTCAATATCCCTTTTTCGATATACCAGAGTTTTTCCTCGTTTTGATAAGCCAGTATCTCCTGCTTTAACGTTCCAAGGTCGCGTATGATGAGGTTTTTCAGCGTATCTGTAATCATAAACCAGCCCGCTGTTAATTCCTCATATTAATATACTGTAGCGGCTGGCCAAAATCTTCGGTGCGGCACAGGGTGATAACAGCCTGCAGGTCGTCTATCTTTTTGGCGGTAACGCGCACCTGGTCGTCCATAATGGCTGCTTGTACTTTTAGGGCACTGTCTTTAATTTTTTTGACAACTTTCTTCGCAGCTTCTTTATCAAGCCCTTCTTTAATTTTGATCTCCTTGCGGATCATGTTGCCGGATGCGTATTGGTCTTTACCAAAATCAAGCGCTTTAGAGTCGAGGCCTTGCTTAACCATACGGCTTATGATAGCATCGGTGATGGCTTTAAGGCGCATATCATCTTCGGTAACAATGGTGATCTCGTTGGTTTTCTTATCCAGGTCGATGGTGCTTTTTGATCCGTTAAAATCGTATCGGTTAAGTATTTCTTTTTTGGCAACGTTAATGGCGTTATCTAAAGTTTGTCCGTCTATCTTGCTTACTATATCAAATGAAGGCATAATAATAGTTTTTTATAATTAATGCAAAGCTAAGGTAAGAAATGTATCTGCTGTATATATTGCCGCCGAATATTAAATTTAATATTGAAAACATGTTTATATACAAATAAGTTAATACTAACTTAACAAATAAATGAGCAGTTTTGTTGCTATCACAATATGGATACTAAGAACATTCCGTTAATTAACAGAGAAATAAGCTGGTTATACTTTAACGACAGGGTGCTGCAGGAAGCTGCCGACCCTACCGTGCCGCTTATTGAAAGGATAAAGTTCCTGGCCATATTTTCATCAAACCTGGATGAGTTTTACAGGGTACGAGTGGCTACGCTAACACGCCTGGCAAACCTCAACGAAAAAGCAAAGGAGATACTGGGTTACAACCCCAAAAAGATTCTCAGCCAGATAAAAACTACGGTTGTAAAGCAGGAAAAGAAATTCAACAACCTTTACGAGAACATCATTGTAAAGCAGCTTGCCGAAGAAAAGATCTTTATCCTGAACGATAAGCAGCTTAACGTAACCCGCGGCGAGTTCGTAAAAAGCTTTTTCAGGGACAGGTTGCTATCTACCCTTGTACCTATTATGCTGGATGACAGCCTGCCGCTACCCGAACTTCGCGACCGTGCTATCTACTTTTTTGTAAGGCTTACCAAAAATAAAAAATCGCGCTACGCGCTGATAGAGTTTCCAGACAACCTGTCGAGGTTTTTAGTACTGCCGGAAACTAATAACCTGAAGTTTATTATTCTTTTAGATGATATTATCCGCTATAGTTTAGAGGATATCTTCTTCATATTCGACCATGATTCGATAGAAGCTTACTCGCTGCAGCTAACCCGTGATGCAGAGCTTGACCTGGATAAGGAAGTAAGCGTAAAGTTTGTGGATGCGTTAAGCAAAAGCCTGCTTAAACGCCGTAAGGGCAAGCCGATGCGTTTATTGTATGATAGCGAAATGCCGCTGGATATGATAAGCTATTTGGTTAAAAAAATGAAACTGGATAAGGGCAGCCTTATCCCGGGAAACCGTTACCATAATTTTAAGAATTTTATCTCGTTCCCCAACGTTGGGCGGCCCGACCTGGAGTACAAGAAGAACATACCATTACCTGTCGCCGATCTTTCCTTCGGGAAAAGTTTGATGGGGCTGATCGCCAAGAAAGATTTCCTGATCAGCACGCCATACCAGTCGTTTGATTATATCATTCACTTTTTGCGCGAGGCCGCTATTGACCCAAAAGTAAAGGAGATCAGCATCACCGTTTATCGCCTTGCGGAAAACTCTAAAATAGTGCATGCGCTGATAAACGCCGCCAAAAACGGTAAAAAAGTAACCTGCTTGGTGGAGCTGCGCGCCCGTTTTGATGAGCAGAATAACATTTACTGGAGCAACAAACTGGAAGAGGAGGGCGTAAACGTACTTTACGGCATCGATGGTTACAAGGTACACTCTAAGATCTGCCTCGTAACCCGTATGGAAAAGGGTAAACCGTTCCATTACGCGTGTTTATCAACCGGTAATTTTAACGAGAAAACGGCCAGCATTTACGCCGACCATACCATACTTACTGCCGATAAAAAGATAACTACCGATTTGGTGGCCATATTTAAATCGTTAAGCAGGAATGTACTGCCTAAAGGGTTAAAAACACTGATTGTATCGCCAATAGATTCGCGTTCGGCCATTTACAAGCTGATAGATAACGAGGTAAAGTTTGCCAAAGCGGGTAAAAAGGCCTATATGATCTTCAAGATGAACAGCCTTGCCGATGAGCAGCTGATCAACAAGCTTTACCAGGCCAGTAACGCGGGAGTGAAGATAAAACTCATCGTGCGTGGGATGTGCTGCCTGATCCCGGGGGTAAAGGGTTATAGCGAGAACATCGAAGTAATTAGTATTGTAGATAAATACCTGGAGCATGCCCGTGTGCACATATACGGCAACGGCGGTAAGGAATTGATTTACCTTACCAGTGCCGATTTCATGACCCGTAACATCGATAACCGCGTAGAAGTTGGCTTCCCGGTGTTGGATGACGACCTGCGCCGCGAGGTGAGGGACATTATCAAGATCCAGCTGGAAGATAACACCAAGGCACGGGATATTACCGGCAGCGCCATTAACAGGTACCACAAAACAAAGTCGGAGGTATTAACCCGTGCACAGATAGATATTTACACCTACCTAAAAAATAAAAACACAAATTGAGATACGCCGCCATAGATGTTGGGTCTAACGCCGTCAGAATGCTGATTGCCGAGATCATCGAGAATAACGAATCGATATCCTTTAAAAAAATTACGCTCATCCGTGTGCCGGTAAGGCTTGGGGATGATGCCTTTTTGAACAAAGAAATTTCTGAGAAAAAGGCTATCGACCTCATCAAATCTATGCAGGCGTTCCGCAACCTGATGGATGTTTACAAGGTTGCCGATTATATGGCCTGTGCTACATCGGCCATGCGCGAGGCTTTAAACGGCCCTGAGGTTGTGGCGAGAATAAAAACCGAGGCTAATATCGATCTGCAAATTGTGCATGGCGAAAGCGAAGCCAAGATCATTTACAACAGCCACGCCGAGATCAACATCGACAAAAGTAAAAACTACCTGTACATTGATGTAGGTGGCGGTAGTACCGAACTTTCATTATTCAGCGAAGGGCAGATCATCGCCTCACAATCATTCAACCTGGGTACTATCCGCATCCTGGATAACCAGGACAAGGACGAAACCTGGACAGAAATGAAGGATTTTATCCGCGAGCATACCAAAGGGTTAAAGAATATTTACGGTATTGGTACAGGTGGTAATATTAACAAACTATACAAATTATCGCAGGAAAAAGATGGCGCGGCTTTAAGCTATTTAAAGCTGAGGGCGCTGTACAATTATTTGGATAGCTTCTCCCTTAAAGACCGTATAAACGTGCTGGGCTTAAACCACGACAGGGCAGACGTAATTATCCCCGCCTGCGAAATTTATTTAACCGTGCTAAAATGTGCCAATATCAAGAGCATTTATGTGCCAACGGTGGGTATGGTTGATGGAATTATACAAACTTTAATTGAAAAGAACTATACAACAGCGCGTTAAATTTATTTTAACAAATTATTTAATAATTAAGAAACTGTTGTTATATTTGTAATGCCCGCTCAAAGGGCATGTTTTTCATAGGTAGATGTAGGGTCGAGTACGAGTTATTCGACCCTTTTTTGTGCCTGTAACTTTTCTTCCGTTTATTTGTACCTATATCATGATCAAAAAGAAAATTATTGTCGCGGTTACCGGTGCAAGCGGATCCATTTACGCTAAGTTATTGCTTGATAAATTACAAGTATTGCAAAACCAGATAGAAGAGGTGGGAATTGTAATGAGCGACAACGCCAAACAAGTTTGGGAGTTTGAGCTGGACGACAAAGCGCACGGCAATTATCCGTTTACATATTACGCCAAAAACGATTTTATGGCGCCATTTGCATCAGGCTCGGCCAGGTTTGATACCATGGTGGTGGTGCCATGCTCTATGGGTACACTTGGCCGCATAGCGGCCGGTGTATCTGATGACCTGATCACCCGCGCTGCTGATGTGATCCTGAAAGAGCGCCGCAGGTTGATCCTGGTCGCAAGGGACACTCCGCTCAACCTCATCCACATACGCAACATGCAAACCGTTACCGAAGCCGGCGGTATCATTTGCCCCGCCATACCATCATACTACAGCAAACCCAAAACCATCGAAGAATTGGCTATGACAGTAGTAAACCGTGTGATTGACCTGATTGGGTTGGAAAATGAGAGTTATAGGTGGGAGGGGATATAATACAGGGATTAAGCGGATTTTAAGGATTAAAAGATTGCCTGTCATGGTGAGCCTGTCGAACCATTTACCGGGCACAAATGTCTTTAAAGTTCAGACTTACAAAAACACCAATGCCATTTTCCGTCATCTGAATTATACGCACTGCATTAGCCAGTTAATACTTTTTTTGTCTATTAATTAGGCCCTCAAAACAGTCAAAAAAAAAATTCAATTTCACTTGATAATTTAAATAAAACTAAATATTTTAGCACAAATTTAAACCTTATTATATGAGTTTCATTGAGAAAAACTTAAGCAACAACGAACTTGTTCTTTACAAAGCTAAATTACATTGGATAATTTATCTCCGCGGCGTATTTTGGGCGGTTTTAGGATTGTTGATTGGTAGCGCTTCATATGCCGCCTGTGGCTTATTGTTTATAGTTGGTGTCATTAGCTTTATAATGGCCATTATAACAGATCAATCGTCAGAATTTGTGGTGACTAATAAACGCGTAATTCTAAAAACCGGATTAATAAAAAGGAAATTTTGCGAAATCCAGCTTAACAAATCAGAAGGCCTTCAAATCGAAGAAGGTATGTTAGGCAGAGTTTTGAGTTTCGGAAAAGTAAGAATAACGTCTGGAGGTGTAGTTGAAGTTTTTTCACCCATTGCCAAACCTTTTGACTTTAAAAAACAAATTAACAATGCAATCGAGGGTTCTTTCAATATTAATCCTGTTAATGTTTAACTAAAATGATTTTTAGTTAGCTCACCGTTGTTACAGCGGTGAGCTTTTACTTTATATCGTAATCCTGAACTTGTTTCAGGATCCCACAGCACAGGCTGACCACTTAGCATGTGAGATGCCGAAACAAGTTCGGCATTACGCTTGGGTGCTGTTCTCACCCAATTTTACACTCCCGTTAATAACCAATCTCTAACCACTAATCAACTAATCTCTAAAAATCTTATCTTTGCGGCTTACAAATGAATAAGAAAGTAGCTTTTTATACACTTGGCTGTAAGCTTAATTACTCGGAGACCTCCTCAATTGGTCGCCTGTTTAATAACGCCGGTTTTGATACGGTCGATTTTACAGACACGCCGGACGTATATGTGGTAAACACCTGTTCGGTAACAGATAATGCCGATAAAAAGTGTAAAAAGATAGTGAAAGAGGCCCTCAGGATCAATCCAAACGCCTTTGTTACCATTGTAGGATGCTATGCGCAGCTTAAGCCAAAGGAGATCGCTGAGATTCCTGGTGTTGATATGGTTTTAGGCGCTGCCGAGAAATTCCAACTGGTAGATCACATTACCGATCTCACCAAAAAACCAAAAACAGTTATCTTAAACCAGCCCGTTAGTCACGCTAACGAGTTTGTGCCCTCATATTCCTTTGGCGACCGTACCCGCACATTTTTAAAAGTGCAGGATGGCTGCGATTACTCCTGTACCTTTTGCACCATACCGCTTGCACGCGGCAGCAGCAGGAGCGATACCATTGAAAACGTTATTGCGCAGGCAAAAGACATCGCTGCATCGGGCGTAAAAGAAATTGTATTAACAGGGGTAAACCTTGGCGATT
Organism: Mucilaginibacter sp. 5C4; assembly: GCF_034345625.1. NCBI lineage: Bacteria > Pseudomonadati > Bacteroidota > Sphingobacteriia > Sphingobacteriales > Sphingobacteriaceae > Mucilaginibacter > Mucilaginibacter sp. 5C4. The sequence goes on from NZ_CP133775.1 coordinate 2,606,182, forward strand.
TCGGTATCCGCGATGGTAAACGCGAAGACCGATTCTTAGACCTTATTATGGCGCTTGACGGGGTTGAAGGCATCGAACGTATCAGAATATCATCTATTGAACCAAACCTACTTAACGACCAGGTAATAGCCTTTGTGGCTACCTCAAAAAGGTTTGTCCCGCATTTCCATATCCCGCTGCAATCGGGGTCAGATAAAATTTTGGGGCTGATGCGCCGCAGGTATAAAAGAGAACTGTACGCCAATCGCGTAGCAAAAATAAAACAGCTGATGCCCAATTGCTGCATTGGCGTGGATGTTATTGTAGGCTTCCCCGGCGAAACCCGCGAGGATTTTGTAGATACATACAATTTCCTGAATAATCTTGATGTTTCTTACCTGCATGTGTTCACCTATTCGGAACGGGAGAATACCCCGGCAGCCGAAATGAGTGGGGTAGTGCCCGGCAGTACCCGTGCAGATAGGAGCAAGATGCTACACATCCTTTCCGATAAAAAACGCCGTGCCTTTTACGAAAGCCAGATAGGCAAAACCTACGAGGTATTATTTGAGGCCGATTTAAAAGATGGCATTATGCACGGTTTTACCCGCAATTACGTTAAAGTAAAAACCAAGTACGACCCTATACTGGTTAACGAATTACGCACCGTTCAATTAACAGCAATTTCACCGGATGGTGATGTTGAAATAACAGAAAGCGAAGAAATATTAGTGCATTAACTATTATATTCGCAACAAACTTAACATTTACCAATGTTTCCAAATCTCTATTACCTTATCCAATATTTTACCGGTGCCAATATTGAATTTTTTAAGATCATTCAAACTTTTGGCTTTTTTGTGGCGATAGCTTTTATGGCCGCATACTGGGCGTTTACACAGGAGTTTAAGCGCAGAGAGAAACTTGGGTACATTCACCCGTTCGAAAAAAACATCACCATTGGCGCACAAATTTCATTGGTTGAGTTACTGAGCAACGGCCTGTTTGGTTTTGTGCTTTTCTACAAATTGGTATATGCAGCAATGCATTTTGCCGAACTTACCGATAATACCCAAACGGTACTATTATCAACCAATGGCAACTGGCCTGCGGGTATTTTAGGTGCCATTATCTTCGCTTACTGGGCTTATTACGAAAACAAAAAACAGGTTTTACCAAAACCCGAGCAGCGCCGTGTAACCGTGCATACGCACGAATTAATGGGCACAATATTATTGTGGGCGGCCGTTTTTGGCTTTGCCGGTGCCAAACTATTTAATGCATTAGAGAACTGGGGCGATTTTATGCGCGACCCGGTAGGCATGCTTATAGGCTTTAGCGGACTTACCTTTTACGGTGGTTTAATTTGTGGTGGCGCGGCAGTGCTTTACATTGCTCATAAGCATAAAATTAAGCCATTAACCATGCTGGATATTGGCGGGCCGGGTATTATGCTTGCTTATGGGGTTGGCCGCGTTGGCTGCCAGATGAGCGGCGACGGCGACTGGGGCATCCCAAACCTAAACCCAAAACCAGGTATCATTAGCTGGGTGCCCGATTGGATGTGGAGCTTCAAATTCCCGCATAATGTGGACATGAGTGACCGTGACAACATCATCCCTAACTGCGTTGGTAAATTTTGTAACGAATTAAAATTACCTGTATACCCCACGTCTTTTTATGAGTCGGTGATTTGTATCCTGTTATTCCTGGTATTATGGCAATTGCGCCATAAATTTAAAGCGCCGGGCATTTTGTTCGGCACCTACATGATCATGGCGGGTGTAGAACGTTTCTGCATCGAGTTGATCCGTGTAAATACCAAATACAATGTTGCAGGTATCTCTTTCACACAAGCCGAAATGATCTCGGTGATCATGGTATTGGGTGGCGCGGCATTGGTTTACTTTGGCAACGCGCGTTATAAAAAAACAGGCGCTACAAACGCTTAATTAATCTTCTTAAAGCTTACAGCTAATGCAGTTAAACCAGATAATAGGGCAGGTAGTTGATGTTTCTAAAGAAGCCGGCCAGTTTATCCGCCAGGAGCGTAAAACCTTTAATGCCGATAAAATAGAATACAAAGGCCTTAACGACCTGGTATCCTACGTTGACAAAACCGCCGAGCGGAAGATAGTAGCCGGCCTGGAAATGATACTGCCCGAAGCAGGCTTTATTACCGAAGAAAAAACAAGCACCAAAATAGGGGAGCGTTACAACTGGATCATCGATCCGCTGGATGGCACTACCAACTTTATTCACGGCCTGCCAACTTACTCGGTAAGTATTGCCCTACAGGATGGCGAAGACCTGGTTTTAGGCGTAGTTTACGAAGTGAACCAGGACGAATGCTTTTATGCCCATAAAGATGCACCTGCCTACCTGAACGGCGCTGAAATAACGGTGAGCAATAAACCCACCATTGCCGATAGCTTGATAGCAACCGGTTTCCCATATTACGATTTTAGCTACCAGGAACGCTATATTAAACTGTTTACCGAACTGATGCGCAACTGCCATGGCCTGCGCCGCATTGGCTCTGCCGCCGTCGATCTGGCGTATACTGCCGCGGGGCGTTTCGAGGCCTTTTACGAGTACAATTTAAATCCCTGGGATATTGCCGCGGGTATCGTAATTGTACAACAAGCCGGGGGCGAAATAAGGAATTTCAAGGGCGGTTTAGAGGTGCTAAAAACCCGCGAATTGCTCGCCACAAATGGCAAAATAACCGCGGAAATGCTAGAGTATATTGAGAAGTATTTTAATGTTTAGGATATTTAACATCTTATCATGGAAAACAATAAAAAGCTGATTAAATATATTTTAATAGGAAGTTCATTCTTATTAATAGCGATGGCGCTAAATAAATGGGCTGATTTTAAACAGCGTAATTATGAATTCAAAGGTGTAATTGAAAAGATTAGTTTTAATGAAAAGAAAACACCTACAATAACTGTAAATCATTCTGAATATGCCTTAGGCTCCGGTTGGAGATTTAATGAAAAATTGGGTGTCGGCGATTCAATATTAAAAGCAAAAAACTCATTAATCTACACGTTAATCAAGAAAAAAACCGGCGAAATCGTGTTGTCTGAATAGTATTTCTATTCTCGCTGTGTTGCCCTAAAACAAGTGTCCCATTCCGTCCCATTCAGAAACGAGTGGGACACCCATTATAAAATATATAAGTACTTTATTTAAAATTAGTTAAGTTAACTATTACAAAGTATTACTTTAGTTAAAATTGAATTTTAATTAATTGCAATACATTGATAAATAGTTAGTTATGCCAATCTTGTAATTGTGTAATATTTAGTGGGACACCTGAGTTTTAGGCACAAAAAAACCGGCCCAAATTGCTTCGGGCCGGCGTAATATCTAATCGATGAAATCGAAGTTAAAGGGCTTCAGAAACTACCTCTGTAACTTCGGGGACCATACGTTTAAGTAAGTTCTCGATACCTGATTTTAGGGTTACTGTTGAAGACGGGCAACCACTGCATGAACCGCGAAGCTCAACAGTAACCACACCTGCATTAAACGAGCGGTAGCTGATAGCACCGCCATCCTGCTCAACAGCCGGTCGAACGTAATCATTCAAGATCTGCTGGATCTTTATTTCTGTCTCGGTACCTTCAAAAGCAACGTCAGTTTCCTGCTCCACTTCCTGTAATTTAAGTTCAGATTCTACAGCACCTTTAACAAACTCTTTCAATATCGGCTGGATATCATCCCAGTCGCTGCCTTCGGTTTTAGTAACCGTTACAAAGTTGCTGGCGAAGAACACGCCGTTAACAAAGCTGAATTTGTATAATTCCTTTGCAAATGGCGATTTTTCGGCACTTTCCCTTGTGGCATAATCCACGCTTCCGTTAATAAGCAACTTGTTTACAATAAACTTCATTGTTGCCGGGTTAGGAGTGGCCTCAGTATATACGCTGATATTCATGGATGTCAAAATTTTATTATAGTTAACAAATGTAATCAGGTTTTTGGTTGTTTAGCCCTGATATCTTTAGTTTTACCCCACACTGACAGTGCGAATGATGTGGAGATATGCACATCTGCCTTAAATCCCCGTATAATTTTGCGGTGTTATCGCTTTTATTTCATTTTTAACACTATCGTTCACCTGCAATCCATCTACAAACTCCGCGATGGTTTGGGCGTTAACCTGCGTATTGGTGCGTGTAAGCTCTTTTAACGCCTCGTAAGGGTTTGGATATGCTTCGCGACGTAAAATGGTTTGGATAGCCTCTGCAACTACCGCCCAATTAGCCTCAAGGCTTGCGTTGATAGCAGCCTCGTTAAGTAACAATTTATTCAAGCCTTTAACGGTTGATTTTATAGCGATCAGCGTATGTGCTATCGGTACGCCAATGTTACGGAGAACGGTAGAATCGGTTAAATCGCGTTGTAAGCGTGAGATAGGTAATTTAGCGGCCAGGTGCTCAAATAAAGCGTTTGCTATACCCAGATTACCTTCGCTGTTCTCAAAATCAATCGGGTTTACCTTATGCGGCATAGCCGATGAACCAATCTCGCCCGCCTTGATCTTCTGCTTAAAAAAGTTCATAGATATGTAGGTCCACATATCACGGTCAAGGTCTATCAGGATGTTATTGATACGTTTCAAGGCATCGCACTGGGCTGCAAAATTATCGTAATGCTCTATCTGGGTAGTGAATTGAGAACGTTTAAGTCCTAATATATTATCTACAAATTGATTTCCGAATGCTTTCCAGTCAATTTGCGGGTAAGCAACATGGTGCGCGTTAAAGTTACCGGTAGCGCCACCAAATTTAGCAGAATAAGGCACAGTTTTGAGCAATGCCAATTGATTTTGCAAGCGCTCTACAAATACGCTGATCTCTTTACCCAAACGGGTGGGAGATGCCGGTTGCCCGTGGGTATGTGCCAACATTGGGATAGCATCCCATTCTGTAGCAAAGTTTTTTAACTGCTCAACAAGCTTAGTTATCTCGGGATAGTAAACTTCGGTTAAAGCAAGTTTAAAAGTAAGGGGTATAGCAGTATTATTAATATCCTGGCTGGTTAAACCAAAGTGGATGAACTCTTTATAATCTTCTAATCCGCCTAAAGCGTCAAATTGCTTTTTGATGAAATATTCAACCGCCTTAACATCGTGATTGGTGGTTTTTTCAATCTCTTTAATACTTGCGGCATCAGCCTCGGTAAAATTTCTATAGATATCGCGTAACTTTTCTGTCGCATTTTTATCAAAAGTACTTAGCTGGGGCAGTGGGTATTCGCAAAGTGCTATAAAATATTCTATCTCTACATATACCCGGTATTTAATAAGGGCATATTCAGAAAAGTAAGCAGCTAATGGCGCTGTTGTATTACGGTAACGACCGTCGATAGGGGAAATGGCAGTTAGGGAATTTAATTCCATTGAAAGATTTTTTTTGCAAAGATAGACAATTGTGGAAAACGAGTGATTGTCAGGGCGAAGTAATTTAAGACGGAAACTTTTAAATCTAAAAATGTTTCCTTAGTTTTGACCAATAATGTCAAACAGTCAAATAGATAGAATAATTACAGGCGCTGAGGAGCTGTTTTTAACAGCCGGTATCAAAAGCGTTACGATGGATGATATTGCCAAACATTTGGGCATGTCAAAAAAAACCATCTATCATTTTTTTAGCGATAAAAACGAATTGGTGACCGCGCTGGTAGATAAAAAGTTGAAACAGGATGAATGCCAGATAGTAGATATCATCAACATGTCGTCGAACGTAATGGAAGAGATGATCAACATGATGAAATGTTCTGAAGAGATTTTTGGGCGGATCAATCCTATTGTGATACATGATATGCAAAAATATCACCCGGATGCCTGGGGGTTATTTCAATCGTTTAAAGCGGATGTGATCACAAAAACGTTGGAAGATCTACTTACAAAGGGCATTACTCAAGGTTTCATCAGGCCCGAGGTTGATGTGAAGATATTGGCCAAAATGAGGGTTAACCAAGTGGAAATGGGCTTTAATACCCATATTTTTCCGGTTGCACAATTCAACACCTGGAAAGTGCAATACCAACTTTTAGAACATTTTAACTATGGCATATGCACCATTAAAGGGCACGAGCTACTTAATCAATACAAAAACATATATACCTAACAATTAAATTAAGCAATCGCTACTGACATACTGCTGTCAATGGAAACAGTTGCTTTGCATATAACTATACCTGGAAACAAAAAAATAATCTATCATATATCACTCACAAATGAAACGAATACTCACCCTACTAATCTGTGTAACGGGGGCCTTACCAGGGTTCGCGCAAATGCAGACACCCCCGCAAACCTATAGCTTTTCGGTACAGGAAGCTGTAGACTACGCTATTGCCCATAAAGACTCGGTTGTAAACGCCGGGCTTGATGTAAAAAGCGCCGATTACCGTATTAAAGAAATCATCGGCCAGGGTTTTCCACAGATTGATGGTACCGCTTCTTTTCAGGATTACTTAAAGATACCCACCACATTGTTACCCGGCGAATTTTTTGGAGCCCCGGCCGGTACCTTTATTCCTGTAAAGTTTGGTGTTAAATATCAATCTAACCTGGGCGTAAATGTTAGCCAGCTCTTATTTGACCCAAGTTATATTATTGGCTTACAAGGGCGCAAAACTTACAAAGAATTATATAGCCGCGGTTATACCAGTTCAAAAATTGATGTTACTACAAAGGTTACTAAAGCTTATTACCAGGTATTGGTAAGCAACGAGCAAATTAAATTATTAGATGCTAATATAGCGCAGCTAAAACAACAGGTTGACCAAACAACTGCCCAAAATAAGCAAGGGTTTGTTGAAAAGATTGATGTTGACCGTATTGCTGTACAATACAATAACCTTATTACCAATCGCGAAAATACATTACGCCTGCTGGCACTTAACTATCAATTGTTGAAATTCCAGATAGGTATGCCAATTGAAAATGGCCTTACCTTAAAAAATGGTTTAAATGCTATTAAGCTCGACGAAAATATTGTTGAAACTGTTGCAGATACCGCAGCATATAAAAACAGGATAGAGTACAAGTTTTTTGAAACGAATCTTAAACTTACCGAATTTGATCTGAAACGTACCAAAGCCCAATTTTTGCCAACGTTAAAAGCTAACGCCGCATATACGGCATCTTATCAAAATAATAACTTTAAAGACCTGTACAGCACCAGTTTCCCGTCAAGCTATATAGGCCTTACTTTAAACGTACCAATTTTTAGCGGTGGCCAGCGCACAAACAGGGTAAGGCAATCAGAAATCACACTTTTAAAAGGTAAAAATAGCTTAGCCGGATTGCGTAATGGATTAAACCTGCAAGCAGCACAGGCTAAAATAATTTACATGAACAGTTTACAATCTTTAAATAACCAAAAACGAAACCAGGAATTGGCAAGGGATGTTTTAAGAGTTTCGAAGATTAAGTACCAGCAGGGGGTTGGCTCAAGCATAGAGGTAACACAGGCTCAAACCGCCCTTGAAAATGCCGATAACTCATTTGTACAAAGCCTTTACGATGCCTTAGTAAGTAGGGTAGATCTTGACAGGGCCTACGGAAATATTCAATAAAACAAACTTAAACTACACATATATAATCACTCAAATGAAAAAGTTAATATACATACCCGCATTGTTGTTACTGGCAGCATGCTCAAGCAAACCAAAAGATAAAAAAGCCGAGCTGGCCGACCTGCAAAAACAGCAGCAGGACATTAACGCTAAAATAACCAAGCTGCAAAGCGAGGTTGGTACCGGCGATTCTACAAAGGCCGTTGAAGTAAGCGTTGCCGAAGTAAAAAGCGGGGCATTTACAAACTACGTACAAATACAGGGTAAAATTGATGCGCAGAATAACGTTACCGCGTATCCGCAATCGGCAGGTACTATTACCAATATTTATGTAAAACCCGGCCAGCATGTAAACAAAGGCCAGGTACTTGTTCAGTTAGATAATAGCGTATTGCAACAAAACATTGCACAATCACAAGCGCAGGTAGAGCTGAACCAGCAGTTGTATAGCCGCCAAAAAAATCTTTGGGATCAAAAAATTGGTACCGAGGTGCAATTCTTACAAGCGAAAACTAACCTGCAGGCAAGTAAAAAAGCTTTATCGGGTTTACGCCAGCAGGCAAATTTATACCGCATTGTATCGCCAATAAATGGCACTATTGACCAAATGGACCTTAAATTGGGCCAGGTTACCCAACCGGGTACAAATGGAATCCGTATTGTTAACGCCGATGTTTTGAAAGTGAAAGCTGACGTACCTGAAAGCTATGCAGGTAGTGTAGGCACAGGTAACGAAGTTTTGATTTTAGTACCTGATGCTAAAGACTCGTTAAAAACCAAGGTAACATTTGCAGCCAAAGCTATCGACCCAACATCACGTAGTTTCGCGGTAGAGATCAAATTGCCGGCCCGTAAAACGCTTCGCCCAAATATGACAGCTATTATCAAGATAGCCGATTACTCGAAAGCTAATACTATTTCTATCCCTGTTAAAGCGGTACAACGCTCAGAGAATGGTGATTATGTATATGTTAACGAGAATGGAATAGCTAAACGTAAAACTGTTAAAGTTGGCGTAACCTACGGCGGCCAGTCAGAAATATTATCGGGCTTAAAAGCAGGTGAGCAGTTAGTTACAGAGGGTGCTGCTGATATTGAAGATGGCGATAAAATAAAGGTTTTACAGCCTGCTAATTAATTAATAACCTTGATCTATTACATATATGAAAGATCTTAAAAAAGAATTTGGCCCCTCAAGCTGGGCCATCGATAATAAAACCGCCATATACGTGCTCATATTTTTGATCACAGTATTAGGGCTTATAAGCTACAACAGCTTACCAAAAGAGAATTTCCCTGATATTGCGCAATCTAAAGTGTTTGTTACAACAGCCTGGGGTGGCCAATCCGCGCAAAACGTAGAAAATTTAGTAACCAGGCAACTCGAAAAACAATTAAAATCGTTAAAGGGGTTAAAGAAGGTTACTTCAAACTCAGTGCAAAATGTATCTATTATTACGGCGGAGTTCCAGGCTAATATAAAAATTAAGGATGCTAAAATAGACGTAAAAGATGCTGTTGATAAAGCCAAACAAGATTTGCCGCAGGGCGATGTCAACTTAAAAGAATCGGTAATATCCGACATTAACGTTGCCGATCTTCCGATCCTGTATATCAACATCTCTGGTGATTATGATCTTAAGAAACTAAAGGAATATGCCGATCTGTTAAAAGATGAAATAGAAGGATACAAAGAAATTTCGAAAGTTGATGAGGTTGGTGCTTTGACACCCGAAATTCAGATAAATGTAGACTTGAATAAGATGACAGCCGCGCAATTGTCATTCAGGGATATTACCGATGCTATTGGTAACGAAAACATTTTATCATCTGCAGGTACTATTAAAACGGACGGTATTCGCAGGAGCATTGATATTAAACAGGATTTTAAAAATGCTGACGAAGTATCTGCAATGGTTATTCGTAACCCAAAAGGCCAGGCAGTTTACTTAAGAGATATCGCGGAAATTAAAGACGCGTTTTTAGAGCAGGAAAGTTACGCGCGTTTAAAGACGCCTAACAGCAATGTGTTTAAAAATGTAATTACACTAAACGTTAGTAAAAGGGCCGGTGAAAACCTTATTGAGGCATCAGACAAGATAAACGAGCTGATAAAGGTTAAACAAAAAACAGTTTTCCCTAAAGGTTTAAATATTACTGTAACGGGAGATCAGTCTGATAAAACCCGAACAACCCTTAATGACCTGATCAATACCATCATAATTGGTTTTATACTGGTAACGGTTATCCTGATGTTTTTCATGGGGACTACCAACGCCATATTTGTGGCGCTATCGGTACCGTTATCATGTTTTATCGCCTTCCTGATAATGCCTGCAATAGGCTTTACACTTAATATGATCGTGCTCTTCTCGTTCTTGTTAGCATTAGGTATTGTGGTGGATGATGCCATTGTGGTAATAGAAAACACGCACCGTATTTTCGCTAACGGAAAAGTACCTATTAAAGAGGCTGCTAAAATAGCTGCGGGTGAGGTATTCCTGCCAGTATTTTCCGGTACCATGACAACCCTTGCGCCATTTGTGCCATTGGCTTTCTGGAACAGTTTGATAGGGCACTTTATGTTCTTCCTGCCTATCACGCTAATTATAACATTATTGGCCTCATTGGTTGTAGCGTATATCATGAACCCGGTATTTGCGGTTGATTTTATGAAACCCCATGTAGAAGGAGAGCACGATAATCCAAAACTTGATAAACCTACCAAACGTGCTTTGATTTACCTGGCCGGTGCAACTGTAATTGGCTACCTTATCAATTTTGGTATTGGTAATTTTATGGCGCTAATTATTGTGTTGTACCTGATAAACCACTTTTTCCTGCTAAAGGTGATAGACAAGTTCCAGTCAAACATTTGGCCACGTTTCCAAAATTGGTATGCCAGATTATTAGAAAAAGCTGTAAAACGGCCGGGTATTATGCTATTTGGCACGTTTATATTATTTGCTATTGCAATTGTATTAACAGCCACAATAGGTAAAACGCCCGAGTTTTTCCCGGCCGGCGATCCAAACTTTGCATACGTATACATCACTATGCCTATTGGTACAGACCAAGCTACTACAAACGAAGTAACCAAACAGCTTGAAAAACGCGTTGCTAAGGTGGTAGAAGGCGATAAAAACGTTGTATCGTCAATTATATCAAACGTTACCAAAGGCGTAACAGACCCAACCGATGAAGACCAGGGCGATTACCAGAACAAGGGTAAGATCACGGTTGCTTTTGTTGAGTTTGGTAAACGCGAGGGTAAGGATACTAAAGAGATCTTGAAGAAGATCCGCAGTTCGGTACAAGGTGTACCAGGCGCCAAAATATCTGTAGCACAAGAAAACAGCGGGCCGCCGGTTCAAAAAGATATCAGTATCGAGTTGATAGGTGATAACCTGGATTCGTTAGTGAAAACAAGTAATCGTTTAAAAGCTTACTTGGCAAAACAAAACATTGCCGGTATTGAGAACCTTGTTGCCGATGTGCAGAATGACAAACCGGAAATTGTGTTTGATGTAAACCGCGAGCGTGCAAACCGCGAGGGTATAAACAGCGGGCAAATAACCGACGCATTATTCACTTCGATATTTGGTAAAAAGGCGGGCGATTACCGTAACACTAAAGAGGATGATTACAAAATAATGGTTAGGGCCAACGAGCAGCAACGTGGTAATATTGATGAGTTGCGAAACTTAAAGATCACTTATCGCGATTTAGCTACCGGTGGTGCAATACGCCAGGTGCCTATATCAGCCTTTACAGATGTTAGGTATACTAATACCTATAGTAACATTAAGCGTAAACAACAACGGAGGGTATTAACCCTGGGTTCGAGTGTTATAAAACCATATAACGCCAATGATGTAAACGCCAGTATTTTGAAAGCGATAGGCAATTTCAAAAAATCTGACGATATTATAATCCGACAGGGTGGTGGTCAGGAAGATCAGAAGGAGGCAGTAACATTTCTCGTAGGTGCAATGGCAACATCATTCGGTTTGATCCTAATTATCCTGATGATCCAGTTTAACTCAGTAGGTAAAACGTTCATCATTATTAGCGAGATCCTGTTCAGTATTATTGGTGTATTACTGGGCACGGCAATATTTGGTATGACCATGGCCATCGTAATGACAGGTGTAGGGATCATAGCCCTTGCGGGTGTAGTGGTGCGAAACGGTATATTACTGGTAGAATTTACCGATATGCTGATAGAACAGGGCGCTAACCTGCACGATGCAGTTGTAGAAGCAGGCCATACACGTATGACGCCTGTATTATTAACCGCGACAGCAGCTATACTTGGTTTGATACCATTGGCTGTAGGTTTCAATATCGATTTTGTGGGTCTGTTTACGCATGGTAAACCACACATTCACTTTGGTGGTGACAACGTAGCCTTCTGGGGCCCGTTAGCATGGACAATGATCTTCGGCCTTGGTTTTGCAACTGTAATTACCCTGATCCTGGTTCCATGTATGTACATCATTCGTGTAAACATGAAAAACTACTTCTTTGGTAATAAAAAAGATAAAGTTGAAAAACCAAAAATGGAAATAACCGAAGCATAATTCAAAACATCAATAAATGCAAAGGGCCGTATAGTTTAACTATGCGGCCCTTTTGTTATATACGTTTATTACTTTAAACAGTATTTAAGGCCTTTTAAGGAAGCTAATATTTTCCTTACTTTTCGTTCACGCCTGCTGCCGGCGTCAAGTGCGTCATAAACCAGTCCGGCGGTTATAGCATATACGCCATGGTGTAAAACATCAATAGCTATTTCCTGTGGTTTTTGTTCGTTAATTGGTTTGGCGGCATTGTGCTTAGGCAGCATAATCAAAGCCGTCCCCCATACCGCACCAAAGTGTACCAATGTAGCAGGCAGGCCTTTTAAACCTGTTAAACCAATTATACCGCGGGCAACTCCCCAGGCAGTGCCGTAACTCCAGTGCAGTTCCTGCGATAATTTTTGCTCGTCTTCCTTAGTTGCCGGTTTAATGCCTGCTGTGTCTTCAGCTACTTTAACAGTTGCATTGCTGGGTTCGCGTTTGGTGATTTTCATTTCTATCATCTGTGATAGCGTCATGGCGGCGGTAGCGGCAATACCGGCCAGCAGGCCTTTACCTATGGCGGCACCTAATGCGCCCAATGAATTATCTTCGTGTAGTTTCATGTTTAGTTAGTTTTGTTAAGATTATTAACAACCTTTTTTAATTATTGATTCGCATTTTTTAACTTAAACTACACTTAATGGGTGATTTATATTTAGGAATGGTTATTGCACATCTATCATAAAAATAAATAAACTATGGACCTTAAACATATAAGGGCATTTGGCCAGGCAGCAGCACTTGGTGTACTTGCAGGCATGCGTACCTTTGCGGCACCTGTTGTGCTCAGTCATGTATATAGCCGGCATCCCTCAAAATATTTAAAAAAAACGCCCTATGCTTTTATGCAGAATATTACTACATCAAAAGTTTTTAAGGTTTTGGGGGCAGGGGAGTTGGTAGGCGATAAAATGCCATTTGCGCCTAAACGCACAGCAGCGGGTGGATTAATAGGCCGTATTGCGTCAGGGGCATTATGTGGAGCAATTGTTTTTAAAGCTAATCACAGGCAGCCTTTTATTGGCGCAATAATAGGCGGAGCAGCAGCAATTGGCTCGGCATTTGGCTGTATGTTTTTACGCTTAAGCCTTGGCAAACGCACAGGGATACCAGATACGGCAATTGGTGCTTTAGAGGATGCAATTGTAATAAGCGCGGGTATAGCCCTGGCAAAACAACTATAACAATTTCATGTAAATTTCATCTTTTTTAATGATTGTGCTGTTTTGGCTGGCAATTTGATATTTTTGTTAAAAAAGTCAGGACAACTTTAAACAAATGAGCGCAGCTAACGATCAGCAAGACATAAAACGCGAAAAAATATTAGAGGCTTCGCACCAGCGTTTTCTTCATTACGGCTATTCAAAAACCACTATGAACGAAATTGCAGGTGATCTTTCCATGTCTAAAGCATTGCTTTATTATTACTTCCCCGATAAGAGTGAATTGTACATGGCTGTTATGCGTAAATTGGCCTCAGACTACCTGAAACAGCTGGAAGATAAGTTTGGCCATTTTGATGACCTGCGTGATGCGTTTCTTTTTCAGGTGAACACCCATCACAATTTTATCGTGAATAACTATAACTTCTTCGACTATTTCCGCTTGAACGAACAAAACCTGCCCGATACCATTTGGGAAACCGTAGGCCACATCAGGAATGCCGAAATAAAGCTTTTGGCCAACGCCATACAATCTGAAACCGAAAAAGGTAATATTGCATCTATAACTAACCCAATAGAAGTGGTGGAGGTATTTTTAGATGCCTTACACGGCATTAAAGTAGGTGGCGCGCTTCCACAAAAAAAATTAAACTTTCCCCATCGCGAAGATTTAGAAGAGATCCACAACAAGCGCCTACTGCTGATAGATATATTTGTTAAAGGCTTACGTTAGGCTTCTTTCAAACTTGTGTTTATTGCAATATTGCCAACCAGTATTTTATGGATGGGGCAGGCATCTGCAATTGTTATTAAGCGCTTACGCTGTTCATCGTTTAGTTCACCTTTAAAAGTTAGCTTACTTTCTACCGTTATCCCGCTTTGATTTTTAAACAGATCAAGATCAACTGTTATCTCATCCACTACCCACATTTTACGGTTGATATACATCCGCAAAGTTATTGCGGTACAACTGGCCAGGCTGGCAAGCAATAAATTATATGGAGACATACCAGTGTTTGTACCCCCAATATCCACGGGCTCATCAGCAATTATCGTATGGTTATCGCTTGTAACAATAGTTTGGTATTGCGTATGAGCAATGCGGGCCTGTCCGCTAAGTACAAATTCGTTTTCGGCTTCCATACCAATAAATTTTATGCTGATTTTACCTACTATCCTGGTTCAAATTAATTAATGACCAGTTGACCTTTCTTGCACCTGCACCACCATTGTATTTAAGTTCGATAGTAAAATCGGTTCGTAAACTTTCACCGTCGCTGTCTTTAATTGTGTAAAAGGACTTTATCACGTAAACCGAGTCGGATTTTTTGGCAAATTTATAATTGGAATCTGAAAAGTTAACATTTCTTGAAAGCGTTGTAGGTAGTATATATTGCTTGGCAACGTTATAAGCCAGGTCGCTGTCAGGTAAACCGCTAAAATTGTTTACAGTACCAGACAATGCGAATTTAGCCAGCAAAGCGGCAAAAACCAACACAAAAACCACAATTAACCACCCTGCCTTAGTAGCCGATTTTTTCTTAACTACTTTGTCCTTTAGGTAATTTTTAGCCATTAGATATTAGATCGTATAAAAATGCAAAAAATAATGGATCAATAAAAATCATAACAACGGCTTGCGCCAAAAAATTTATGTTCGCCGCCAGACCGTGAGGGCAGGGTAGTTTCATACCCAATGCTACCCTCTGTTGTGCCGCTGGTATTGCTGTAATTTAAACCTCCGGCAGGTACATCATGGCTTACGCCGAAGCGTACTTTTTCGCCACCTTCTTTATTAATAAACAGGTCAAAAATTAGCGATACCACAAATGCGCTTGGCCCGCCCGAACCGCCGCTGCGGTACCACGCGCCTACATTTATACTGCGGCGTTTGTATTGCATACCCGCGCTGATAGATTGCGCCTGCGCCTGTTTATAAAATACTACCGATGGGATGATGTACGATTTATCATCATCGTCCATATTATCATCGCGTGTGAGGTTATATCTAAAACTGGCATGTAACGTTTCTCTCATTGGTAATTTTGATGGCGTACCGGTAAATGACTCGTTAGGGCGGTTAATGTGCTGTACTGCACCGCCTATGTTAAAGTTTTTTAATGTTAAATTGATGCCTGCGCCCGAATCAAAAAAGAACTTGTTATTAAACTCGGGCCTGTCTGCGCCGGTAGGTACACCTGGGTCGTAACCTAAGCGTGGGTCTATCTGGTCGCCAAAGGCAAGCTTGCTAAAATCCACCGAACGGTTGGTTACCCCCGCCTGCAAACCAAACGACAGTACAAAGTCTTCGGATCCTACACTGTAGGAATATATCCCGGCGATATTGTTCTTATTTAGATAAGCCGAGCCTTCGCTGTTGCGGGTAAATATTAAACCCAGGCCCCCGCCAAACTCGGGTACTTTATAATCGATAGAGGCAGATAAATAGGAGAGGGCACCCGGTATGGAGGTATATTGGTTACGGTAAATCAGGTTCATGCGCAGATCGCCCTGGAACTGGCCGTTCAAAGCCGGGTTAAGGTAAATAGGCGAATTAAAAAATTGCGAGTACATATGATCTTGTGCCGATGCCGTAAAGCACAAAAGCAACGCCACTATTAAAAGTAAAAGGTAATATTTAGCCGCTCCCATCATGCTCACTTATCTAATTAAATGTATATAGCCGCTCCGTTTAGGCAGCGAACCGTTGTACGACATTCCCTTCCACTCGGTGCCGTTAATAAATGTGGCTGAAGCCTGCCATATATAAACGCCCTGCTGCACAGGCGCGCCTTTAAATGCCCCGTCCCAACCTTCTACAGGTTGCCCGTTACCGCCCAGGGTAGTGGTTTGCCATATTAGCTGGCCCCAATTGTTAAATATTTGCAGCTGCCATTTGGCAATGCCCGATCCTTTAGCCGTAAACTTTTGCAGGTCTGTTGCCCCATTACTTGGCTGAAATGCATTTGGGAGGTATAAAAAGCCGGGTATACCGGTAATTTCTACTTGATGTTTAATAGTGCTGGTACAACCGTTTTCATCAGTAATATTTAATGTTACATCAAATTTACCTACGTCGCCATAAGTATGACTAACGTTGCGGCCGGTAGCTGTTTGTCCATCGCCGAAGGTCCAGTTCCATTGTACAGATTTGCTAAATTTAGTTGCATCCGTAAACGTAAAGCGGTAGTTAGGTATTGCAGTAGTAAAGCCCGGGCTTGCAGTAAAGTCTGCTTCGGGTTTAGCAAATACGGTTATCCAATCCTTTAAAACCTTCACATCTTTACAACCGGTATTAGGGTTGGTAACGGTTAATGTTACTGTATACGGCGTGTTACGTGTTGCATAGGTGTGTTTTACATTAGTATATTCGGTTGAATGTACTGTGCCATCACCAAAATCCCAATCGTAAGAAAGGTCGCTTGCCTGCGATGCCGCATCAGAAACGGTGGTATTTGTAAATGTAAACTCAAGATCATCACATTTACCTATTGTTTTGTCGGGTTGAAAATTCGCTGTTGGCACATCATATACCACTATGCGGTTAATTTCTGTCGATTCTACCTCTCCGACTCCGCACGAACTGCTGGAGGCTATTATGGTAATATCATAAATACCGGGTTTTGGGGGTGAATAGAGTTTGTTTCCACCTAATATGACATCGTTATATGTATTTAAACCATCGGTGCTTTTAATGTGAAACCTAAAGCTTTGCCCACCCGATGATAAATTAACAAGATCGAGCTGCAATGGGAAACATCCTTTTTTTACATTGTCTTTGATATACATCTTAGCAACAATATCTATCGGTGCTACCGAAATAGGTATAGGCCCGAATGTCCCCGTATTACCGCAAAAATCCTCTACGGTCATGGTTATTGTATAAGTTTGAGGGTTTACCGGTGATACGATATTAAACTCGGGCGCTGCTATAGGATCGAGAATTGTTTTTATAGGCACGCCATTTTCATCACGCAACACATAAGTGTATTTTTTATATGCAGCCTTAGAGGTATTTAATAACGTTACAGAAAATTTACCGCAACCACTTGTTGTACTTGGGGTAAAACTTGGTGCAGGCGTAGCCGGATGAACTGTGATTACTGTTTCAAATGGAGGCCTTGCAGTACAATTTATAGTGGTGGTTAATTTAACAATATATTTTATATCAGCACCTGATGGATCTGGTTTGAAATGATGTAAAGGACTTATTTCAATACTCGGAGATGAGCCATCGCCAAAATCCCATAAAAATATTACTCCCAGGTATTGCGGCGAGGTATTAGTAAATTGTACATCGTACTCACCGCAGTCTTCGGTTTTAGTTTGTGTAAAGCTTGGCGGTACATCCGGCAAATCGGTAATAGTGACAGTAGCAAATGGGCTATTACAAGGCAGCGCACCGTTTATCGTCCAGCGGAAGATGTAATTAGTACCACCTATCAATCCGGTAACCCTTGTTTGTGGGTTTGATGGGTCGGCAATTACTACACCCGGTATAGGTGGGCCTTCTAATATCCAGGTACCAGTAAACGGCAACGGGCTATTAGCATGTAAATTTACAAAGGTTACATTACACGGTGTTTGAGGCGGGCCGGCATCGGGCATTACAGGCGGTTGGTTTACTGTAATAGTAGTTGCAGTTGATGCAAGTGGGGGCACACATAAACCGCTTTGCACTATAGCCCTGTATTGTGTGGTTCGCGTTAAATTTGAATAAGTTTGGGTAGATGCTGTGTTATTAGGATTAGTTGTTGTCCAATTTACACCCCCATCTATCGACTGTTCCCATCTTAAAATATTACCCACATATCCCTGTAAAAGAACAGTACCACTGTTACTTCCTGCACATACAGCCGTTGCACCGGTAGTTATACCCGGCACGGTTTGCAAATCATTTGTTATCGTTACAAAAGCTTCATTTGACGGGCAGGTAGCGGCAGCTGTGATAGCCCAGCCGAAGGTATAGGTTTGGCCCGGTACTAAGCCCCGCGCAGTTGTATTTGGTTTTGTATCATCATCAAATGTAACCCCTGTTTGAGGCGAGGTTAACCGCCATTTACCCATCCCGGGTGATGGGTCGTTAGCATTGAATTTGTAAAAAGTTTGCGCACAAATACGGTCATCGGGGCCGGGCAATGATGGTTTTGGTAATGGTTTTACAGTTATAACCACTTGCTTGGATACACCCGGGCAAGTTCCGTTGTAGGGTGTAATTGTATAAGTAACCGTGCCAGGTAATGCAGAATTGTTAACCAATACATCTTGTATACTTGTCGCCGAAAAAGGTATTGTCTGGTCAATGTTCCCGGTAATGCCCGTATCAGCAGTACTTTTCCAGGTGTAAGTTGTACCCGGGATGCTACCGGAAAGTGAAATATTTGCCGGCTGGTTGCTGCAGATCTCGGTGCTAACTGCAGTTGCGGTAACTATTGACAGTGGCCCAACCGTAAGTGTTAACTGGAATGGCGTACCCGGGCAACCATTAAGCGTTGGCGTAATGGTGTACGTTACAACCGCGTTGGCATTGGTATTATTGGTAATAATGTCATTTATGGTAGCACCGCTGCCTGTTGCGTTAAAGCCGCTTGCTGTACCAGATGTTAAGGATGCCGCCCAGCTGAAAGTTGTTGTCGGGTTAGCCGACGTAATATTATAAGTGAATTGCGCCCCGCTACAAACCGATTGTGTATTTACACTGGTTACTGTGGCTTTTTTAACAAGGGTAATTAATACCGTACTTGTTATTTGATTACAAGGATTTGCAAGCGATGTAGTTGCTGTATAAGTTAATAGCACCTGCCCTGCATTTATATCGGCGATGTTTGGGGTGTAAGTTGTATTTGGCGAATTTGGTGATGAGAAAACTCCCCCGGTCGGGCTTGTCCATTTAACAGCCGTTACCAGTCCGCCAACTCCTGGTGTGCCGGTTAAAATTACAGGGGTGCCCTCACAGATATTATTTTGAGGAGGCCCGGCCGATACAGTTGGCGCGGCTACAAAAGTTAGCTTTTGTGAATTGCTCGCCGGGGCGCCGCAACCATTGGTATGTGTTGCAGTAACCGTATATACATCGTAATCGTTAAAGGTGATGCTTGGATATTGGCTATTTGCTGTAGTGCCGTTTGCAAAAGCAAAAGTACCACCGGCTGCGCTTGTAACTGTCCATACATAAGTTGTGGCTGAAGGCTGGGCAGTGCCGGTTAAAGTTGCTTTGGTAGACCCGGCTGTGGGGTCAAAACTTAAGGTTACGCCTTTACCGCACTGGTTGGCATCTGGTGATAAAACTGCCGTGGGGGCATCGTTAACTACAATGGTTTGAGTAGGACCGGTAACCGTTCCGCAGCTAAGGGTGGTTATATCAAGCCTAAACTTGTAAACACCAATCTGGGTAAAATTAAAATTAGGTGTTTTGGCATTAGCGGTAAAGCTAACCCCGGTAGCGGGGCCACCAACCAGGTTCCAGGTGTAAGTTGTGTTTGTATTACAAACTTCATCAACAACAGATGTATTCACCGGCGTTAACGGGCCGGTAGCAAGGCAGTATGTTAGCGGGATGGTGAAATTTGGCGTTGGTGACTTCTGGACACAAACCTGCTTAGTGAGGTCATTAGCATCACATAAACCGTTATTATTCTCGAACCTAAGCGTTACATCGTGATTGCCGCTGCTTGTAAAAGTATATACAAACGGAGTTGAAAATGGCCTGCCGGTTGCAATGATTACGCCATCTACCAGCCATGTGTAAGTTGCAGCAATGTTCCTGCAATCGGTAGTGGTGCTGTTAGGGTCATCACCAGGCACCGAGTTATTGGTGAATATTACTGGGCTGCCTAAACACGCTGCAATAGGGGCAACAAACCTATTTTGTGGTTGCGCTAAAACTTTGGCATAAGTAGTTACAGGTTGGGTGATATTTGTACAATAAGGGCTTGTAGGTTGTATATCTATCTGGAAAACATTTTTTTGGTTATTTGCCACATTACCACATGATGATGATGTATAAGCATGTCCAACCTTACCATTTGCAGCTACAATCTCGCAAAGGGTGTAAGTGCTCGTCGAGTTATCGCCCCATTTAATATTATAACGTAAGCCCGGATAATTGTTTTGGATCCCATTATTACCTGTGATGACAACATTGTATTCGAGTACATTACCGGCTCCCAAACACACACTGCCGTTACCGGTAATGGTAAAGCTGTTATTGGCTACGTTATTTATCAACTGATATGATTTTGTACCTACAATGCCCGCAAGAATAGTTTTTACGGTAACTGTGTAGTTAGCTGTTTTCGCTGCAAATGTTCCATTTATAGGAATAGTACCCTCGCTGGCTTGAGTTAGTTCGTTAAAAAAAGTAGCTGTTGCCGGGTTTCCGCCATCAGATGTATTAGTAAAAATATAATTACGGTTTGCTCCATTACAAAATCCAAAAACTTCGGGGTCTATAGCCGGGTTTATCTGATTTGAGGATGCACCTGATTTTATACCTGCAACTGCATTTATTGTAAATGATGCAGATACAGAACTTAACAAAACAGGGATACTTGAAACAACACGAACCTTATAGTTTGCACTGGCAGTTACCGAATTAGGAATAACACCATTTACAAATGTGGCATAAAACCCGGTATACGTACCAATATTAGTAGGTGAACCAAAGTTGCCCGCGGCGTCAGATAATTGAAGGGTATAAACATTAGATGAAGCAGTAATGCACCCGGTTACATTGAATGGTACGCTAATGCTCGATCCCTGCCCGTATGGCCCCGGGTCAACAGCACCCACAGTAATAGTTTGTGCCGAAGCTGTACCTATTACCAATAGGTAAAATATAACAAGAAATAAACGTTTAGTAAAACTTTTACCCATCAATCACTATTCAAAACCAATTAATACAGACCACCCAAGTAACCGAAATGTTGCAAATCTAAATGCTTCTATGCCTATAAACTCTCGTCTATTGCACCTTTATACGGATTAAAATCTGCTGTGTTACAACAGAATCGAATATAATGTAAACCCGAAGTGGGCTTCCGGGTATTGTTTAGCCAAAAAACAAATACGATATAAATATAGCCGCGATAACGCCTGCAAAATCGGCCAGTAAGCCTGCCGGGATAGCATAACGCGACCGTTTAATGCCTACCGAACCAAAGTATAAAGCTACGATGTAAAATGTAGTATCGGCAGAGCCGTTGAACACAGAACCTAAGCGGCCCGCAAAGCTATCAGGCCCGTAAGTTTGCATTACGTTTATCATCATGGCTTTTGAGCCAGAACCACTTAATGGCTTCATATAAGCTACCGGCATGGCATCAACAAAACGTGTATCTAAATGGGCTTGCGTTGCTGCCCAGCGTACACCGCTGTTCAGGTACTCTAATGCACCACTGTTACGGAAAACGCTGATGGCAACTAACATGGCAACAAGGTAGGGGATTATCTTAACCGATACCTCAAAGCCGCCTTTGGCACCATCTATAAAACTTTCAAATACGTTTACCTTTTTATAAAGCGCCCCTAAAATAAAAACGGTAGGGATCAAAAAGATAAGCAGATTGCTGGATACTTTAGATACGGTTGTGATCTGTTCTTTATCCAGATATTGGGTAAAGTACCAAACCAATGCAAGTATAAAAGCCGTCATCCCGCCAATCCATGTTAATATCACCCTATCAAACAGGTTTATTTTTTGCTTGATGGCCACGGCAATCATCCCAACAATTGTGGCTACATATGTGGCTATTATACAGGGTATCAATACATCGGCAGGGTCCTTTGCATGCAATATAAAACGCTGCGCAATAATAGTTACCGGCAGCAATTGCAATCCCGATGTATGCAGCACCAGAAACATGATCTGCGCATTAGAGGCGGTTTCTTTATTGGGGTTAAGTTCCTGCAAACTGTTCATGGCTTTTAAGCCAAGCGGGGTAGCGGCATTGTCCAACCCTAACAGATTAGCCGAAAAATTCATCATCATTTGCCCGGTTGCAGGGTGTTTTTTGGGCACTTCGGGGAACAAGCGGCTCAGGAAAGGGCCTACAATACGCGCCAGGAAATTCATGGCACCGGCCCTTTCGCCAATGTTTAGGATGCCCAGCCACAGAACCATATTACCTGCAAGGGGTAGGGCAATGTCCATTACCGAGGCTTTAGAGCTATCGAACATGCCATCAACCAAAAGCTTAAAAGCTTCTGTATCACCCAGGAAAACCAGTTTGCAAAATGCAATTACAAATGCAATAAGGAAAAAGGCTATCCAGATATAGTTTAAGGCCATAGAATGTGATTAACGGCATGAAGTTAATTTTTTTTGAATAATTTACCACGCTGAAATCCATTTAAAATCAAATGTTTGCTTCGCGATAAAAAAAGCATTCTATCTAAAACACAGCGCTGTCTAAAACCAGCTGCATTAATTGTAAGCTGTGATACCCTTATCGGCCACTATTCTTAGCGTGTATTCGCGGCGGGTGGGGTTGTAGGGTACAGCATCGTTTACCATAATGTAGATGGTGCCAAGGTCTTTCACCACAATGGTTTGTACATCGGGCGTGCTGCTTTCTTTGTTGATGTATTGCGATACCGAATTGTAGATCATATTATACTGCCCCAGCTCATTGGTTTCCATCTCAATATACATCCGCCTGCCATCCACACGTATGCTGTTTGTAACATAAGTGCCTCCGGAGATCTTTAGTTCGTATTTGCGGGTGCTCTTTTTATCGTCCTTTTTGGTAAGGGTATAACCTTTGGCTACAAAAAGGTATCGGCCTTGTTAATGTTATTATGGAGCAGGTAACTCAGGTCGTCGTACGAGATCAGGTTGGTTTGCGAATAGCCTGTTGTCGCGAAGCAAAAGAACATAATGGATAACAATAGCTTTTTCATGTTAGCACTTTATGTAATAAACGTGAATATATGGCTTTGGTATTTTAATATTCTGCCAAAAGCCTAACTTAGCATAATTAATACATTACTATGCCTACTATAAAACTATCCCGCGTTAGCGGCGAATACGGCTTTGAAGCCACAGACGAATATGGCCATACTGTACGTATGGACAGCAGTGCCGAAAGTGGCGGCCAAAACTTTGGCGTGCGCCCTATGCAAATGCTTTTAATGGGTTTAGGCGGATGCTCGGCCATTGATGTTATTGCTATCCTAAAAAAACAGCGCCAGGATGTTACCGATTATAAAATGGTGATTATTGGTGAACGCGAAGCAGGTAAAGAACCTTCGCTTTGGCAAAACATCATGCTTGAGTTTCATATTTATGGCGATGTGGATGAGGATAAGGCTAAAAAGGCTGTTGAGTTATCGCTTAATAAATATTGCTCTGTAGCTGCTACGCTTTATAAGGCTGCTGCCGATATTCAATGGAAGGTAATAATCCATCCATCAGAATAACCAAATAAATGGGGCAGGCGATACCTATACCAACCTTGCACTTATTCCCGGTACTGGATAAGTTGCTGATAGACCTGCTTTTTTCCTTATCTCCGGAAGAATGGAACAAACCCACTGTTGCACGCCTGTGGACGGTTAAAGATATTGCAGCGCACCTGCTTGATGGCAGCGTGCGCTGCATTGCCCTTTTAATACCCAACTACCTTCGCCACACCTTAAACCAATAAACAACTACCCAAAACCGGGGCACTAACTGTATTTAATACCATAGCGGTTATGGCTTAAATAAGCCCGCATTGTATATTTTTGGGGTCACTTGTATATCTCCTATAAACTTTATCGACGATCATCTTGACCTTTTTATTTAAACAGTCAAAGTTTCGGTATAATCTGCTATTACATAGCATTTTATTCGTGTTTTATATAAATCAAGTTCATTTTTTAATTATAGCGTATAATACTAAAAGTACTTAGTGGCATTAATGTTGGTATGTGCCATGTGTCCGGTTATCCAGTTTAGCGGACATACAAATTTTAACAACATGAAAATAAATTTAAAAAAAGCATCCCTACTGCTTACCGGTTTACTTGCAGGTAGCTCTCTTTTCGCACAAACCGATTCGGTTAATACACAAAACTATGTAAAGCCATTTTCTGGCGGCCCTGTTAAAACGTGGTCTATAGGTATCCACGGTGGTTTGTTAACACCTTTCACAATTTTTGGCGCGAATGGCCGTCAGGATTTTCGCCAGCCACAATCTGAGTTTGGTTACGGTGCTTACATTAAGAAACAATTTACGCCAACATTTGGCTTACAGGCTGATTTCCTTCGTGGTGAAGTTAGCGGTCAAAGGGGCCAGGACGGTGTAGGTACACCAACAAGCTTTAACACTAAAATGAACTGGTCTGGTGCTTTAAGCACAAATATTACTTTAGGTAATATCAGTTGGTTTCATGCTAAATCATCTATCCAGCCTTACTTAACTGCAGGTGCGGGCTATATGAACTATAAAACCACTACTACTAATGTTGCCGGTGTTACAACCGCATATACGAACGGCGCAGGCGAAAATTCAATCAACGAATTTTTTATACCGGTAGGTTTAGGTTTCAAAATCAACTTAGGTAGCAACATAAACTTAGATCTTGGTTATCAGGTTAACTTTGTACAGTCAGATAACTTTGATGGTTACAATGTAGGTAATACAAATGACAGGTTCTCTTACGCTCACGCAGGTTTAGAGTTCTTATTAGGAAGCTCTAAAACACCTAACATGGCTACTTACAACCCGGTTAACTCAATGCGTACCGAGTATGTATGGCAGAATGCACAAACAAAAGCTTTATTACAAGCACAAATTGATGCAGAAAAAGCTAAAAACGATCAGTTACGTAATGACCTGAACACTACTAACGCCAACTTAGCTAAGTTAACTGTTGATAGCGATGGTGACGGTGTATTAGACATTAACGATAAATGCCCTAACACACCAGCAGGTACTAAGGTAGATGGTTCTGGTTGCCCATTGGCTAAACCGGTTGTTTACATCACCGAAGAAGACAAACGTGTTGTTAAAGACGCGATCAACAACCTTGAATTTGATTTGGGTAAATCAACTATCCGCAATAAATCATTCCCAAGCTTAGACCGTGTTGCACGCTTATTAACTGATAAAAACTTCAGCTTGAAATTAGCAGGCCACACAGATAATACCGGTTCTGATGCCTTAAACTTGAGGTTATCTAAAGACCGTTCAGAATCTATCAAAACTTATCTTGTAAGCAAAGGTGCTAACGCATCACGCATCGAGGCTACTGGTTACGGTGAAAGCCAGCCAATTGCTACTAACAAAACAGCAGCAGGCCGTCAGCAAAACCGTCGTGTAGAGTTCACTTTATACTAAGGGATAGATTCAAGACCACAAGAGTCGGGAATCAAGACACCTTAAAGTAAAAAAAGCCGCTCCATTTGGGGCGGCTCTTTTGTTGTTATATGCTGTTTAGTTTACTTCTTAATTTTTGACTCTTTCTATCTTGCATCTCTCAATTATCCTACAGCAAAAAAATCTGCCAGGTTACCAAAGTAGCTGTCGTTCCAGCCTTCGGTAATGTCGTTGTAATCATCATCAGGGATGTTGGTGTGCCTAAGTTCAATAGATGAGCCATGTTTATCCGGGTGGATCTTGATGGTAACTATAGACTCATCACTCTGGCCGTCGAAATACCATTGCTGTACTATTTTCTTTCCCTCTTCAAACTCAATGTTTTTACCTACAATGCTGCCTTCCCACAAGGAAAACTCAGAACCGGGCTCGGTAGACATTTCCGCTTTTTCGCCCGTCCATAATTCCATCGTTAGGGGGTTGGTAAGTGCCGTGTACACCTCCTCGGGTGTGGCCGGTAACAGGTAATATTTTTTTAGATCTTTCACCCGTGCAATTTAGCAGAAATATTTGAGAGCCTCACCTAATCTTTTTTAACTCCCTTTCCTTTGGAGAAAGTTGGGGAGAGGCTAAACAGTGCCGATCGGCAATACTTCTTTCCCGTAAACTTCATTCAGCACCCCTGCAATACCAGCGTATATTGCAGATAATCCGCAGATAATACCTTCGTATCCCGCAAGGTGTTTAACACTCTCGTTGCCTGTAGCATCGCCCCAAACCAATAGGCCGAACAATATGGTTAACGATCCGAATACGAATTGCAGCGCGCGGTTTAATTTAAGTGTACCAAAGAACAAACAAAAGGTAAAGAAACCCCACATGGCTAAATAAGCACACATAGCACCTTCGCTTGCCTTTGGCGCCCAGCCCAGTTTAGGCATTACTATTAGCCCAACCAGCGATAGCCAAAAGAAGCCGTATGATGTAAAAGCGGTAAGCCCGAATGTATTATTCTTTTTCGCTTCGATAACACCGGCAATAACCTGGGCCAATCCGCCATAAAAGATGCCCATGGCAAGTATCATGGCGTTCATTTCAAAAAAGCCGGCGTTGTGGATGTTTAACAAAACGGTTGTCATGCCGAAAGCGCAAAGGCCGAGCGGTGCAGGGTTGGCAATGCCATCCTTAACAACCACCGGTGCAGGAGTGGTAGGTATCATAATAAAGTTTAAATTTGGTTTATAATATGCAATCTAATTTAAATAAAACGAATTAGCAATAGTTTTTAAACTCAAACACAGCTTGCGTGTTAAACTATCAGTTATGCAGAAATTAGTTTTGATACGCCACGGCGAGAGTATTTGGAACCTGGAGAACCGCTTTACGGGCTGGACGGACGTAGACCTGTCTGAAGGGGGCCTTCAGCAAGCCATCCGCGCCGGTAAGCTGCTTGCCGAAAATGGTTATACCTTTGATATTGGTTTTACCTCCGTTTTGAAACGCAGCATAAAAACCATGCATTTTGCGTTGGAGCAGATGGATGCGCTATGGATCCCGGTGCATAAATCCTGGCGGTTGAACGAACGTTTTTACGGGGCGTTACAGGGGCTAAACAAAGCTGAAACCATTGAGAAATATGGCGAAGAGCAAGTACAAAAATGGCGCCGCGACCCTCACGAAAAGCCACCTGCTATAACCGAGCAGGACGAGCGTTTCCCCGGCCATTATTTAAGGTATAATGACCTTACTTATCGCGAACTTCCGCTAACAGAAAATTTAAGCGAAACCATGAACAGGGCGTTACCATTCTGGCACGAGAGCATTGTGCCCGCCATCCGCGAAAACAAAAAGGTGATCATTTGCGCGCATGGCAACAGCCTGCGTGCCCTTATCCAATACATAGAAAACTTAAGCGACGAAGATGTTGCCAAGTTGGATATCCCCACCGCAACACCCTGGGTTTATGAGTTGGATGACAGGTTGAATTGTATTAGGCATTATTACCTCAAATAATACTACGTAATTGCGAAGAACATAGCAACGTGGCAATCTCAAAGGACAAGTGGATATGCTGAGATTGCCACGCTATCGCTCGCAATGACATAGTTTGTTTACTGCCAACTCATCTCGAACCCCCAATCCTTGCCTTTATCCACTGCGGGTACACCTTTATCCAACCATACCGGCATTGGTGCGCCCTTCAGGAAATGGTCAAAAAATTGTGCTTCGCGGATGCTGATGTCTTTGCGGTTCTGGCGTTTAACCAGGTTATGGGCTTCGTCGTTATATTGAAGCAGCCAAACAGGCTTGCCTAACCTGCGTAGTGCGGTAAACATCTCTATACCCTGGTACCATGGCACGGCACCATCGGCATCATTACTCATAATTACCACCGGGGTTTTTACTTTTGGCAATTGAAACAGGGGAGAGTTCTCGATATATAAATTCGGTTTATCCCAAAGGGTAGCCCCAATGCGGCTCTGTGTTTTTTCGTATTGCGACTGTCGGTTGATGCCGCTTTCCCAACGGATACCACCATAGGCGGAAGTCATGTTAGCAACCGGCGCGCCCGCCCAGGCAGCAGCGTACATATTAGTTTGGGTAATAAGGTAAGCCACCTGGTAACCGCCCCAACTTTGGCCCTGGATGCCGATATGCTGCCCATCAACCCAAGGGTTTTTCTTTAAAGCTTCCACGCCCGAGTTTACAAATTCAACGGCAGAAGCCCCCGGGTGGCCTGTTTCGTAACTAATATCCGGCGCAAATACCAAATAGCCATTACTTACAAACCACGAAATTGGTAGGCGCGATGGTGTAGGGGAAGGGGGCAGGTAATTGTACAAACCGTCAGATAGTTTCTCGTAAAAATAAGCGATCATCGGGTATTTCTTTGTTGGATCAAAATCCTCGGGCTTGTACAGGATGCCTTTTGATTTATATCCTTTCGGGGTTGTCCATTGCACCAATTCGGCAGTGCCCCAGTTGTATTGAGGTTGTTGCGGATTGATAGCGCTAAGCTTGGTTTCCTTTATCAGATCAATTGATACATACAAGTCAGGCGATTTTGTATAGCTGTATTTGGTGTAAATAAATTCATTTGCATCCTTTGCTTTTTGCAAGCCGCTGTAGCCCATTGGCGCCATAGTCACCTTTTTAGGCGCATAATCACTGGCCAACTCTTTTTTATAATAACCCCATTGTTTATTCTCGTCGTTTTGTACGATCATCCAAAGTGTTTTTTTGGATGGAATGAATTTCTCCTCGGGGTCGGTAGCGTTATAACGGAACTCCAGTTTATACCTGCGGCCCATGCCGTTTGTAAAATTGGTGTATTTACCTGTCGCAGGGTCAACCGCCCAAATATCGTAACGGTCGTAGATCAGCACACGCTTATCACTCTCTTCCCAGCCAGCAATGCCGTATGGCGACGGGTCATCGGGTACGTCATTATCCTCGGCACCCATTTTTACGTGCGTACCTGCGGTTATATTAAGTTTTCTGCCGGTGGCGATGTTATAGCTATGCCAGTTCTGATCTTTTGAATCGAACCAAACCACGTAGTTAGCACCGGATGAAATACTGTAACGCGCTTTTAATCGGTCGTTTATACGTTTGCGCTCACCTGTTTTGGTGTTGATAAGATGTGCCGATTGTTGGGATCCACCTTCCCATTGGGCTTGTACACGTGCGCCTGTATCGGTCAAACCTAATACAAATGGCGCGTCGTTATTATCTGATATGGAGATCTCGCGAATGGAAAGGTCGCCCAACTGAACTAATCTCTTTGTCCCGTCTGCAGGGCGGATAACCGCCTGGTAGCTGCGTTTCAATTCACGCTGCAGGTTTTTTAGCTGTTGCGGTTGCAGGTAATCGTCTTTATAATTCCAGATATCTACACGGGCATTCTCAAAATCCACCAAAGTAGTATCGGCAGGTTTTGGGATGGGAGCTGTGCCAAAGAACAAATTGTTACCGCTTTTACTAAACGTTACTTTACCATCGCCACTAACCGCCCATTTTACAGGCATGCCATTAGATCCTGGTTCGGCAATAACGGTAGCGCTATCTTTAGATGCGGTGTAGTAATACAGCTTAAATGGTTTTACCAATGCCTTCTCCGTATTCTTTTCGGCAGTAAATGCCAGTTGTTTGCCTGCATCGTCAAAAGTTATATTTTTATAATTACCGCGGCCGGTACTTACTGCTTTAAGCGAATCCTTTTCTACATCGTAAATAAACAATCCCGACTTAACCGTATTGTTCTTCTTTGGCGCAGTTACAGAAAAGGCAAGCCATTTACCATTTTTGGTCAGCTGGTAATCGCTCACATAATTAAAGCTGCGGGTTTTACCGTTTGCTAATTGCTGTATAGTGAGTTCGGCACCGTCTTTTGTTGGCGGGGCAATGGTTGTTGCAATGGCTTTTTTAGAAGTATCTGATGCTTCAGGTTTTTTCAATGTATCAGCGGGAGAGATGTAGGCTATAACAGATGCTTTATCTGCTACTTTAAATGAACGGATAGCCGGGATCTTTTTGATGAAGTTTTTACCGAGGGTGATGATGCCCAGGGTGTCTTTCGGAAATTCCGACTGCTTTTTCTTTTTGATCTTAGCCTGGCGGATGTCCATATAAAACGGCCTGATGAGAAACAAAGCGTATTTAGAATCGGGCGTGAACCGCACCGTATCTGCCCTTGGGATGTTTATTTGGTTTTTACCTTTTGCATCCAATACAACAAGGTTTGCATCACCTTCCTGTGGTTTTACTACATAAGCTATCCATTTGCCATCGTTGCTGATGCGTTCGTTAGCTATGTTTTGCCAGCCGTCGTAAACCGTTTGGTCAAGCGGCTTTTTAGAAACCCTTTGGGCAGTCGCATAAATGCTTAACAACAGTAAAACAGGTAGTAAAAATCTTTTCATAAAAGGGCAGTAAAAGTATGCAGCCCTAATATCTTAAATTTAATGCGTTGTGATGGAATTAAATGAAAAAGTTACAACCGATGCCGGTTTAATAATTACCGGTGGGTTGCAAACGGGTAGCAGTAAAATTGTGGAACAGCTTGTTTAAAAACGACTTCAACTTATCGATAAAGCTTTGATGGGTTTGTAGAGGTTGCTTCATCATATCCTGTATATCAACATCATTGTTCGGGTTCTCTTCGCCTGCCATTTCTTCTAAAACAAACTGGCGCACAACTGCATCACGATTGATGATCTCGTCCATTTCGGTGAGGTCGCGTAGGGTTGCCTGTCCGTTACTGCGCTTTTTCCAAAGTATTTCAAAGCGCTCCTGCGAAAGGGTACGCCTGATGATGAATTTGTTGTCTTTGCTCATAACTTTGCAATTGGCATAATATACCTCAAAGCAAATGCCACTAATTTAATTAACTGATTATTAGATATATAAAACAGGCCATTTAAATCAGTTTGATCGATATTATTACAGGAAGTGTACGGAGACGTGCAGTTAAGACTTTAACGTATCGCCCTTAAAACCCTGTTCCACCTAACTTGGTTTAATGCACTTTGGGTGCTATCGATGCTCATCCAGGTTATCATGGCTTTGCCTACAATATGGTCTTCGGGCACAAAGCCCCAAAAGCGCGAATCTTCTGAATTGTGGCGGTTATCGCCCATCATCCAATAGTAGTTCATTTTAAACGTGTATTTATCAGCTTTTCTACCATTGATGATAACATTAGCGCCATTACGAGTAACTTTATTATGCTCGTAAACTTCTATAGAACGGCCATACAATGCCATGGTAGAATCGTTCAGCAGAATTGTGGCACCGCGTTTAGGGATCAGCAGCGGGCCGAAGTT
Source organism: Mucilaginibacter sp. 5C4 (assembly GCF_034345625.1). Taxonomy (NCBI): domain Bacteria; kingdom Pseudomonadati; phylum Bacteroidota; class Sphingobacteriia; order Sphingobacteriales; family Sphingobacteriaceae; genus Mucilaginibacter; species Mucilaginibacter sp. 5C4. The sequence goes on from NZ_CP133775.1 coordinate 2,637,678, forward strand.
ATCCTCGTTCCATTTAAATTTTTCGTTATGCGGGAAAATCTGCGGGCTGTATTCGCCTTTGGGCTCAATAACCTCTTTTACAGCTACAATGTTAGAATAACCTTTAAACTCACTCAGGCTGGCCGGAGGGATGATCATCTCGTAACTGTTAGGCGCGTACTGGTAACGCACATCAATTTTAAGGTTGCTGATCATTTCGGGGTTTAGGTCGGCACCGGTGGTGGTCACCAAATACGATGCCTGGGCTTTGGGCGCATTTGCAACCTGTTTACCGTTCGCGTAAACCTTAGCATCCTTGATCTCAATGATATCACCCGGTGTACCTACGCAGCGTTTTATAAAATGGGTGCGCATATCTACAGGGCGGTCAACGGCTTCGGCAGGGTAATTGAACACAACAGCGTCGCCTTTTTGTACTTCGCCTAAGCCCGGCAGGCGGTAGTATGGCAATTGCAAGCCTTCCCAATAGGTTTTGATCTTGGCACCGGTAACGGTCGATTCTAAAAACGGAATTGATATTGGCGTAACAGGCATTCGAGGGCCATAAGCTATTTTACTAACAAATAAATAATCGCCGGTTAGCAGGCTGCCTTCCATTGATGCGGATGGGATAGCATACGCCGAAAACAATAAACCACGGATAATAGTAGATGCTATCAGCGCGAACAAAATAGCATCAAGCCATTCGCGTACTGCGCTTTTTTTGGGTTTGTTCTCGTCTTTCTTTTTACGTGATAAAAATTTCCAGTTCATATTCATTTGAGATTTATGTTTAACTGTGCCTTTGTGTTTGACTAAACGCAAAGGCATTTGTTACAAAAAAATCAACATACTTGCTTAAATTTACCTATCATTTTATACCAATTTTATGGCAAGCAACATATTATCCGCACAGCAGCTGAGCGATTATCATCGCGACGGTTATATTGTAGTAAAGAATTTTTGTTCGGCACAAGAAATTGAGCGGCTTTACAGCACGGCCTTAAATGACGATGCCATGCGTAAGAACGCGCTCGATCTTAACGACCAGAACGGCAAAAAGACCCGCCTGTCTTTATGGTTTACGCCCGGTAACGATGTATTTGGCTATTTAACCCGGAGCGAAAAGATGATAAACCCGGTTGGGCAATTGCTTGATGGCGATGCGCCTGTTTGCCATTTCCACTCTAAATTAATGCAGAAAGAGCCCAAGGTTGGCGGCGCTTGGGAGTGGCATCAGGATTACGGTTATTGGTACAAAAACCAATTTATGTTCCCAAATCAATTAATGAGTGTTATGGTAGCGCTTACTAAAGCCAACAAAGAGAACGGCTGCCTGCAGGTGATAAAAGGCTCGCACAAACTGGGCCGGGTAAACCACGGTTTCTCGGGCGAGCAGGTTGGGGCAGATATGACTATGGTGAACAACGCCCTGCAAACTATGGAACTGGTGTATTGCGAAATAGAGCCGGGCGATGCCCTGTTTTTCCATAGTAACCTGCTGCATCGATCGGAAGGTAATTTATCTGATAAACCGCGCTGGAGTATCATTTCCTGCTACTCGTTGCAAAGCAACTTGGCATATAACGAAACCTCAACCTCGTGGAAAACACCTGTGGATGTGGTGCCAAATGAAGCTATCCTTGAATGGGATGCAGGCTCATTATCAAATAACGATTTCCTGGCTAAAGAAAACGACCCGGCATTAAAGGAAACGGGTTGGGAGAAGTGATAGGATGTTTTTTCTCACTAATATTACTCCACCGTTATCTCATCCGCAAAAATATAAGAAGGGCTGCCTTTGCTTTCATGCCATCCGGGTAAAGCGCCAAACTGTTTAGCTATTACTTTAATATACCGAGTTTTTTTGTTGATGGGCGCGGTATATTCCTGGGTTTGCGGCTCAAGTTCTTTAATAGCTATCTTGCTATTAATTGTAGCAGCAAGCTTGTAATTCTTACCATCATCAGACAGCCAATATTCTACTTTCGGCGGGAATATTATCCAGGAGCGGGTATCCTGCAAAGCGCCAAAACTAACCTGTTTAACCAGTTTTACCTGGCCTAAGTCGAGTATGGCTTCAAGGTCATTGCCCTGGTAGCCCTGCCAGTTGCCAAGGCGCCAGTTTGCCGTTCCGTGGACGCCGTTTATCAGTGTTTCATCGCCCTGTGCCGAATAATTTGGTAGGTATTTATTGATAAGCGACAGTTTTATGTCACCACGGATCTTAGTGAATTTGGCTACATTTACAAAACTGCTTTTGCCATTGCTGATAGCTATCGCTTTTACGACGGTATTCACCAATATGCTAATGGGTTTATTATATTGGGTAGACGAAGCGGTAGGCGTGCTGCCATCTAAAGTATAATAGACCTTTGCAGCGTTATCGGCACAGCCTATCTCAACGGTAATAGCATTTTTAAATGTTTTGGTACCCGATGTGATGTATGGGTTAGGTACGATCAGTTCATCTGTAATTTTAGAGGTTGGTTTCTCCAACTCCTGCATAAGCAGTTTATTGGCCAAAGATCCTGTAAACACTTCAAAATCTCCGCCTTTGGCTAAATCCTCATAATTTAGGAACAGCTTATTGTAGGGCTTTTTATCGAGGTTCATGCCCTGTATATAAAAGTTACCGCGACCAACAGTAGCACCCGGGTTGCTGATGGTGAACTTTTTACCATTTTCCAGGTTGATAACCATTTTGGCAAACTGCGGGGCGGTTATCTGGTATTGCTGCTGCCCCGGCGCGATGTTATATAGACCAAGCGAGCTCATGACATACCAGGCCGACATCTGCCCGCAATCTTCATTACCCGATAAGCCATCGGGTTTGGCGCTGTATTGTTCCCGCAATATCTTGTTCACATAATACTGCGTTTTATCGGGCGAGTTGGTAAAGTTGTACAGGTACGCAATGTGATGGCTCGGCTCGTTACCATGGGCGTACTGGCCAATCAAACCGGTTACATCATCCTGCTGGCGGCCGCTTAGTTTGGCGTTTGTGCTGAATAGTTCGTCAAGTTTAGTTTCAAGGGCTTGCTTACCACCAAGGCTGTTCGCCAATCCCTCAACATCCTGGGGGACAAGAAAACTGTATTGCCAGGCGTTACCTTCGGTGTAGTTATTGTTGATCTCGGTAGGTTCAAAGGGCGTGTACCAACCGCCATTATCGCGGGCCTGCATAAAGCCATTTTTATTATTATGGACGTTCTTCCAGTATTGGGCGCGTTTGATATACTCGGCATATTCCTGTGGCTTGTTAAGCATTTTAGCCATTTGGGCGATGCACCAGTCATCAATGGCATAATCCAAAGTCTTGGCTACCGACTCATGCTCTACATCGGCATTTACAGCCCCGGTAGCACGGTAATTATCTAACCCGAACTGGTTGCGGTTAACGGCAGCCTTCATAGCTGCAAAAGCTTCTTCAGCATCAAAATCGCGGATGCCTTTTGCATAAGCATCTACAATAACCGGTATAGAATGATTGCCTACCATACAATAGGTTTCGGTAGTAGCCAGCGGCCAAATGGGTAGCAAGCCGCCCTGTTCATAGATAGCAAGAAAAGTTTTTATAAAGTCGAGCGTGCGTTTGCGGTCGATGATGTTGAGCAGCGGGTTTTCGGCACGGTAGGTATCCCACAAGGAGAATGCCGTGTAATAGTTAAACCCTTTGGCGGTATGGATCTTTTGGTCCATGCCGCGGTATTGGCCGTCCACATCACTATAGATACTTGGTGCAACCATACAATGGTATAAGGCCGAGTAAAACATGATCTGCTTTTGTTTGGCATAGTCAGGCGCCTCAACTTTTTTGCCGCCTTTTCCGCGTGCTGACGGAGGGTTATAACCGTAAGGGTTGTAAACTGAATTGGCTTCCTGTTGTTGCGAAAGGGCAGGGGCGCCACCTTCTACCTGGATCTTCGAAAGTTCTTCGTTCCAGGCCAGTTTTGTGCTTTTTACGGTCTTTTTAAAGTCGAAATCGGGCGTTTCAGAGTCGATATTTTTTAGTGCACCATCGGCACTTACCGATGATATCCCAACCTTCGAAATGACTACCCCAGGGTCATTAAATTGGATATACATCTTTACATTTTTCCCCCTAACTTTCTTTTCCCCTTGTTGAACCTGGTCGTTCAACGCTATGCCATAGCTTTTAAATGGCTTGGAGAATTTGGCGTAAAAAAACAAATGCTGGTCAGTAGCCCATGATTTTGAACGACGAAAGCCTCTGATCTCATGATCGTTAATAACTTCTATCCAGCTATCCAGCACCTCATCACGATGTTGCAGGTCTATAATGATATTGCCTTGTTTGGCATCCTTATAATCATATTTGTGAATACCTACACGGGTAGTTGCGGTAAGCTCCACGCCAATGTTGTATTTATCAAGAAAAGTGCTGTACAGGCCCGGAGAGGCCGTTTCGTTCTTCTTTTGGAAGCCTGATCGGTAATCGGCATTCTTTAACTGGGGTTCGCCGGTTGTGGGCATAAATAGTACATCGCAAAGGTCGGCTATGCCGGTGCCACTTAGGTGAGTATGCGAAAATCCATAGACAACCGTATCGGTATAATGGTAGCCAGAAGCGCCATCCCAACCCTCTAAACGGGTATCCGGACTTAACTGCACCATGCCAAAAGGGGCAACCGCACCGGGATAAGTATGGCCGTGGCCACCCGTACCTATAAAGGGGTCAACAAACTGGGTAAGATCCTTCTTTTTCTTTTGTGCTGATGCATTAAACACAGCAAACAGGGCAAGTACTATTACAACACCACGAACAATCAATCTCATTTACAAAGGGATTTAACTTACCGCAAAATAGTAAGATTAGTATGTAAATGAAAGGGGAAAGCGAGAGATTATTCCTCTATGCTAAACCTATCCGCATCCTTTAAAAATGGCAGGGATCGGCGGGCTTTTTTCACTTCATCGCCTATGATGGAGAAGGTGTAGACGTCCTCTTCGTCGCGTTTGTAGTAAACCACTTTGCCGTTGGGGTCGATACAGGTGGAGTCGCCGGAGTGATAAACCTCGTTACCATCATGGCCTACACGGTTAACACCAATAACATAAGCCTGGTTCTCTACCGCGCGGGCAGGGATAAGCGTACGCCAGTGAAGGGCGCGTTTTTCGGGCCAGTTTGCTACGATCATTAGCAGGTCGTAATCTTCATCCACATTGCGTAACCATACTGGGAAGCGCAGATCGTAACATATTGCAGGACAGATTTTCCAGCCCTTTAATTCAACAATAAGCTTTTTAGTGCCGGGGGTATAAACCGTATGTTCTTTACCTAAGGCGAAAAGGTGGCGTTTGTCGTAATGTTCGTGGCTGCCATCGGGGCGTACCCAAAGCAGGCGGTTGTAATACTTGCCGTCTTCTTTAATTATAATACTGCCGGTTACCACCGCATCGTACTTTTGAGCGGTTTTTTGCATCCACTGCATGGTTTTGCCATCCATGGTTTCGCCAAGCGCTTCGGCATTCATGGTGAAGCCGGTATTGAACATCTCGGGCAGGATAATCAGGTTGGTTTTTTCGCGAATGCCGGATAATCGCAACGAAATATTTTGCAGGTTTTTATCAGTGTTTTCCCAAAATAAATATCCCTGGTATACCGTAATTTTCAGATTATCCATATGTGCTTGCTTTTTTTAAGGTAGCGGCAAATAAATTAGTGTAAATATTGCTGTAGGGTTAAACCTTCATCAATCTATCAACGGCTTTATCCAAGGTTTCTTGCTTTTTAGCGAAACAAAATCTTAACACGTGCCTATCGGTTCCTTTGCGATAAAAGGCTGAAACAGGTATTGCAGCAACCCCAGTTTCTTTTGTTAAACGTATTGCAAAGTCGCTGTCCTTTTCATCTGTAATGGCATCATAAGTAACCGACTGAAAGTATGAACCCGAACAAGGCAGCAACTCAAACCGGCTTTGCTCCAAACCTTTGCGGAAATGGTCGCGCTTCTCTTGGAAAAACTCCGGCAGGTTAAGGTAGGTGTTTTCGTCCTTTAGATATTCGGCAATGGCGTATTGTAACGGGGTATTTACGCTAAATACCAAAAACTGGTGTATTTTCCTAAACTCGGCCATTAAATAAGCGGGGGCGAGGCAATAACCCATTTTCCACCCTGTGGCATGAAATGTTTTTCCGAATGATGCCACGATCATGCTGCGTTGCTGCAACTCCGGGTAACGGGCCATGCTGTGATGTTCCTGTCCGTCAAAAACCAAGTGCTCATAAACTTCGTCGCTCAGTATGAGTATATCCTGGTTTTTAACCAGCGCGCTTAACTCGTCAATATCCTCACGGCTCAAAATAGTAGCGGTAGGGTTATGTGGCGAATTAAGGATGATCATCTTCGTTTTATTGTTGATGAGCCTTTTTACCATATCCCACGCAATGCGGTAATCGGGCGGTTCCAACTCTAAAGATTTTACCACGCCGCCCATTAATTTAATAGCAGGGGCGTAGCAATCATAAGCCGGCTCGAACATGATCACCTCATCATTTGGGTGGATTACCGCGCTGATGGCTGTAAACACGGCTTGTGTGCCGCCGGCGGTAATGGTTATTTCGCTTTCCGGGTCGTATTGTGCACCGTAAATTTTCTCTGTTTTAATAGCAATTTGCTCACGCAGGGCCATCACACCAGCCATTGGGGCGTATTGGTTTTGGCCATTTTGCATAGCCTTGTGTGCAAGCTCTATTAATTTGGGCGAGCAATCGTAATCCGGGAAACCTTGCGACAAATTTATTGCACCGTGTTCGGTAGCCAAGGCCGACATGGTGGTAAATATCGTAGTTCCGGTTTGGGGTAATTTCGAAATAACAGGTATCATTCAGGGGCTAAATTAACCAATTAACGGCACTATCCTTAAAATGTTTAAAAATGAACGACCTTAATTACTTGCCAACTTTCCAAAAAGTATCGACATTATTGGTGCAGTAACGCTCTATGGTTATAATCGCCAACAGAGCGCATGCCCCCGGCTATCTGTTTAAATTTTTGTTCATTTTTGATTTTAGCGAAATCGCTATCTTCCAACAGGTGGCTGTAGTTAATATAGCCATAATGTACAGCGCTATCCAGCATGCTTAATGCTTCAGGCTCTTTATTGATGAGCGAATAAAGGCAGCTTACGTTGTACCAGTTATTGGTTAAGTAACCTTTAGATGTTCGTTTATCATCGGCATTAAGCTGATTGTATTTGGTCATCAACTCCGTCATTAGCTTCAGGGCTTCGGCATCGTCGCGCCTGTCGTAAGCCTTTTGGATCAGTCCGCTTTGATTATTGGCGAATTTATCAAATGGGTTGGTGGATGCGTTTTGGGCAAACAGGTTGCATGCCGAAAAAAGGAAAATTGCGAAGATTGAAAGTTTAAGTTTCATAAAGGGTGCTAGGATAGCAAATATAAGCGGATAAGGTATTTAAGACGGTTTTGCGTATCAAAACGTTGCACTTTTATGATTTTCTTTTTTGAGTTGATTATCTACCTTAGTACCATGAAATTTCTGCGGATCTTATCTGTACTTGTATCAATTACCATTATCGCATCCTGCTCATCATCAATCAAAAACAATGTACCTGTAGTAGGCTTTGTTGATGCGTTTGAAGACGCCACCATATCGCAAGCAAAAGATGGTTTTATTGAGGCCCTGAAAAAGAACGGCTTTAGCGAAGATCAAAAAACCGTAAAAATAGAATACCGAAACGCGCAGGGTAGTATCCCAACGCTTACCCAAATCGTTAATTATTTTGTATCAGAAAAGGTCGACTTGTTGGCAACTTCAACCACGCTGGCAACCGTAGCGGCTATCCAAAAAACAAAAAACATCCCCATCTTCCAGATGGTATCGCCCACACCCGAAAGGATGAAGGTGGCCGATGCTACAGGTAAAGGTCCCGCTAACCTGTATGGTACTATGGAAGAGTTGAATTATATAGACACTTCTTTCGCCATTATCCCCAAACTGCTAAAACCGAAAGGGGCGCAGTTGACTATCGGGATGATCTATAACCAATCCGAACCGCAGTCGGCCGATGCCTTGCAACGGATTCAGGAATTGGCAGCTAAATTAAATATAAAGGTTATAGCCTTACCGCTAAATTCATCTACGGATGCCCAATTGGTGACACAGGCATTATTAAATAAAGGTATCGACGCATTTTTTGCCAACCCGGATAATACCGTATTCTCTGCTTTTGAAACCATCCGTAAAAGCTGCGACCAAAAGAATGTGCCTGTCTTCACCAGCGAAGCAGGACTTGTACAGCGTGGCGCCGTAGCTGCCTTTGGTGCCGATATCTATCAATGGGGTTACCAATCGGGCCTGCAGGCTGCACAGTATCTTAAAACGCATAAAACAGACGGCCTGAAATTGGAAATGGTGAAAATTCGCAAGCGTGTTTACAACCCGGCTGTGGCCAAAAAATATAACATCCGCATCCCTGCCGATTTTGAAACTGTAAAATAATGGATTTTTACCTGACCGCTTTCTTACAGGGACTTTGCTTTGCGGGGATAGCCTTCGGGATCTACATCTCCATGAAGATCTTTAACATCCCGGATATCACTACCGGTGGAAGTTACACCCTTGGCGGTGTAGTAACCGGGGCAATGCTTACGCATAACCAACCGGGATACATTATTTTACCTGCTGTACTTGTAGCAGGGGCATTGGCAGGCGCATTAACAGGCATTATCCACACCAAACTAAAAATTCATGCACTGCTGGCAGGCATTTTGATAACAACTGCACTTTACTCAGTAAACCTCACTATTCTTGGCCGTTCAAACATGCCACTGCTAAATTTGCCGACGTTATTTTCTGTAGTTACCTTAATAAAAGACATCAATCAAAATTCATTACTGATTTTATTAGGCTTTGTATTGATCGTCACGCTCATTATTGGCTACCTCTTAAAAACAGATTTTGGTTTAGCTATGCGCGCTACAGGTAATAGCGAGCCTATGATCCGCGCCCTCGGAGTAAACACCGACAGGATGAAAATTGCAGGATTAGCAATCGCAAACGGATTAACTGCTTTAAGTGGATATCTCTTTGTTCAGCTACAGGGATTTGCAGATATTAGCATGGGCATAGGAATTATGATAGTGGGTTTAGGCTCGGTTATTATCGGCGAAACGATTATTAACTGGCTGCGCATCACATCCGTTTGGCTGAGTTTGATTTTAGTGATGGCAGGCACGGTGATCTTCCAGTTTGTGCTGGCCTTTACATTAAGTATCGGGGTTGATGCTAATTTGCTTCAATTGGTTACGGCTGTTTTCGTTTTGATCATCGTTGGCTTGCCAAGATTAACGGGGAGGACTGCATGATCCATTTAAACAACATCCATAAAACATTTAATACTGGTAAGCCAAACGAGGTTATTGCCATCAAAAATGTTAACCTGGAAATAAAAGCAGGCGAGTTTGTAGTAATTGTAGGTTCTAATGGTTCGGGCAAAACCACCTTGCTCAATTTAGTCGCGGGTAATATCCTGCCGGATGTAGGGATAATAACTATAGATAGCAACACCGTTACCCGCCTGCCCGAACACAAGCGCAGCAAATGGATAGCCCGCATTTTTCAAAATCCGCTGTTAGGCACTGCCGGCGATTTGAGCATTATAGATAACTTCCGTTTAGCAGCCTTGCGTACACAAAACAAAGGACTAACCATTGGCAAAAACGACCAGTTTAAAGCTGTGGTACGCGATAAGATAACCACATTAGGTATGGGGCTGGAGGATAAGATAGAACAGCCCATCGGCACTTTATCAGGCGGCCAACGGCAGGCACTTACTTTGCTGATGAGCGTAATGGACACCTGCAAGATCCTGCTGCTTGATGAACCCACCGCCGCACTGGACCCACGCTCGGCAGAGAATGTTTTGCGCATTGCAAACGACTTGATCAAAGAGTATAAGCTCACCGCTATACTGGTAACGCATAATTTAAAGGACGCCGGTAACTATGGTTCGCGCATTATACAGATGGGCGAGGGGGCTATTTTGAAGGATGTAGCGGGTGCCGAAAAACAAAATTTGAAGCAGAATGAACTTTATGATTGGTTTGGCTAAATAAATGGCAAAGAAATTGTATTGCCATTTGTACCATGAAGAACACAATATTTAAAAATATATTCGACGCCTATCAACTTGTAGCCGGCGCAAAAATGAAAGCTAAAAATTTCGACGAAATTTATGATCTGGGCCAATACGATGAAAAAGCGCTGAACTGGATTTGTTGTTGTTGAGCTAACATCTAAAAGGCCTCCTAATACATCTTTTAAACACAAAAAAAGGAGCAGAAAATCTTAATTCTCCTGCTCCTTTTTTAACGGCCTCTTTTAAAGGACTTTTTAGTGACCTCCTAATTAGTCGGCCTTTTTTGTTTGCGTTATGTTGCTTATTTCTTGTAACTGATCTTATAAATAGTCCCTTTAGAATCATCGGTTACGTAAAGTGAACCATCCGGGCCTTGCGCTAAGCCACATGGGCGACGAACTGCACTGCCTTTAGCAGTATTTTCTGCAGATCCGGAGAAGCCATCAGCAAATACTTCCCATTTACCATCGGGCTTGCCGTTTTTAAACGGCTGGAAAACCACAAAGTAACCTGCCTGAGGCTCAGGTGCGCGGTTCCATGAACCGTGAAAAGCTATAAAAGCGCCGTTCTTATACTTTTCTGGAAACTGATCGCCGGTGTAAAACAACAAACCATCCGGTGCCAGGTGGGCGGGGTATGCGGCAGCCGGGCTGATGTATTTATTAGTCGGGTCGCCATCCTTTTTTCCATCGCCGCCATATTCAGGGGATAAGATCTTTTTGTTTACGTCTTGGTTAAAATAAATGTAAGGCCAGCCTGCGTTATCGCCTTTTTTAATGGCATACATACACTCGGCAGGTAAATTAGCCGACTCTTTGGTAGTGAACATGTCCGGAAATATATCGTGCAGTGCATCACGGCCATGCTGCATTACAAATAGCTGGTTGTTCTGTTTGTTCCAATCTAACCCAACCACGTTGCGCAAGCCTGTTGCATATCTAACGCCATCTTTATAGGTTTGGTTTAGCTTATCAGCCTTAAACTGCCAGATACCACCTGCCGAATCAAGGATAGGACAACCCGGCTGACCCATCGAACCTTTCTCGCGGTCTTTAACCTGGCAGGAGTTTGAATATGCACCGATGTTAACGTAAAGATTACCGGCATCGTCCAACACAATTGCTTTGGCTTCGTGCTCATTACGGCTGATCAGGCCTTTAACAACCGTTTCCGGCTTTGATTGATCGATAACTTCATTCTTATCATTCAGTTTATAACGGAATACGCCTTCATCTGATGAAGCATATAAGTAGCCGCTTTTAATGTAGATACCTGTCCCGCCGAAATCGCCAAAACTAGTTTTAACTTCAGCTTTGCCATTGTTTTCGTGCAGTACTAAAATGCCTTTACCATCTTTAGTTTTACCAAGTTTTACAAAAATATCGCCCTGCGGCGATACGGCAATATGGCGTGTACCGCCAAGGTTTTTGGCAAGTACATTAGCACTAAATCCTGAAGGAAGGGTTAAGCCTGAACCAGCTTTGGCTGAGGTATCCGCTGTTGCGGCAGTATTATCTGCGCTGCTTTTTTTACTATTGCTATTACAGGCAGCAAATAATACCGACCCGGCTAATGCCGTAGCGGCTAATACAAAGTTGAATCTGTTTTTCATTTTGTGTGAGTGTTATCGATAATTTGTAATGGCAGGAGTAAGATGTTATTATTGGTAAGCGAATTTAACTTAATATACCTTAAATACCGAAATCTGTTTTGCAGAAATGCAATATGGCCTACTAATTGGATTTTTGTTATCACAATTCAAATATCCAAAACGGTACTATATTCTGTTAAATTACTTAATTTAAGTATATTATTCTTATTTAATATAGGTGGTAAATATTATCTGTAAACAAATTAAACTTTCATAATCAGTTGTCGTCATATGTATAAATTTTAAGGGTATGAAAAAGTCAGTTATACTATCAGCAATATTATTCGGCGGCTTGGTTTACAATAGTGCCCAGGCACAAATTTCAGTATATATCGGGTTCAATGTTCCTGCCCGCAGGGTGTATGTACCTGCACCGCCGCCACAACCCATTATGGTTTATGATAACGACGATTTTGACGACAGCGACGACTATTATTACCTGCCCGAAGTGGAGGCTTACTATAGCATCCCGCGCCATTGCTACTATTACCAGGACGGCGGCCGATGGATCTCTGCAGCTTACCTGCCCGGTGCATACCGTAACTACGATTGGCAAACTTCACAACGTTATGAGATAAGAGGCCGCAGGCCATATATGAACCACAACCAATACCGTAACCAATGGGGCGGTAACTACAACCGCAACGATTGGAATTGGAACCGCAGGGATAATAATTATGCCGGCAGAAACAACAGCCGTAATGACTGGAACAGAAGTAATGATTGGAACCGCAACGACAGGCCGCAAGGCGGATTCAATCAACCCGGTCACGACCGTGGTAACCAGGGTGGGTGGGCACAACCCCAACAACCAAATCGTAACGATGATAACAGAGGAGGCGGGCGTGGTAATCAAAGCAACTGGGGCCAAAGACCATTAGGAAACGACAGACCGCAAGGTGGTTTTAACCAGCCAACCCGCGACCGTGGTAACTGGGGCGGAAATGGTGGAGGCCAACAACCACAACAGCCAAACCGTAACGATAATAACGGCGGTGGCGGGCGTGGCCGTGATAATCAACCATCACAATCAAACAGGAATGATAACAACGGCGGTGGACGTGGCGGAAACGACAATACACAAATTGCACAAAACAGAGGTGGCTTTGGTGGTGGATCTCACCGCCAGGCAAGGTTCTAAAAATCACCTCCTCAACATTTATCAATAAAAAAGCCATCCCGATTTTACATCGGGATGGCTTTTAGTTTTTAGAACGATATTAATAGTTACTTGCTGTGGTTAATAGCTCTACAGCTTCGCCGCTTAAGTTGAGTTGCGCGGCTTTAGCCAGGTCGTTTGTTTGTTGTACGCTGGTTGCACTGGCAATAGGCGCTGTTATGCCCGGCCTTGCCATCACCCATGCCAACGATACTGCCGCAGGTGTTGCATCATATTTTTCTGCGACTTTATCTAAAGTAGCCAAAATTTTATAGCCACGTCCGTTAAGGTATTTTTTAACACCACCGCCACGCTGGCTTTTGTTAAGATCGGCTTCTGACCTGTATTTGCCAGTAAGGAAACCGCTGGCTAAAGAGTAATAAGTGATCACCCCGATATTGCTTTCGCGGCAAAGGGATTCATACTTGTACTCGTAATCTTCGCGGTCGTATAAATTATACTCAGGCTGCAGGGTTTCATAGCGGGCAAAGCCATTTTCCTTGCTTACCTGTAAGGCTTCTTTAAACCTATCGGCAGCGTAATTGGATGCACCAATGGCGCGTACTTTACCTTGTTTGATCAAATCATCAAAGGTTTCTAATGATTCGGCAAGGGGCGTGTCCTGATCGTCGTCGTGCGATTGGTACAGGTCGATATAATCGGTTTGTAAGCGCTTTAATGACGCTTCAACGGCCTGCGTGATGTAAGCTTTTGATAATCCTTTTTTATCATCGCCCATTGGTTTACCAACCTTGGTAGCCAGGATTATTTTATCGCGTTTGCCGCCTTGCTTAAGCCATTTGCCGATGATGGTTTCAGATTCGCCGCCGGTATTGCCGGGCACCCATTTGCTGTAAACATCTGCAGTATCTACAAAATCGAAACCTGCGTCAACAAAAGCATCCAACAGGGTGAAGGATGTTTTTTGATCAGCCGTCCATCCGAATACGTTTCCGCCGAAGCAAAACGGGTGTACGGCTATACCTGATTTTCCTAATTCGCGCTTTTCCATTATGGTAAGAGGTTATTGGAAGTTTGAATTTGCTCTGCTAATTCATCCACCCAGCCCGAGAGATAAGGCTCCGATCCGGCAAGGCGTTCCCAACGCCCCTCGCTATTGCGCCCAATGGTTAGCTGCAGACTTTCGTCGAGCGCGTTAAATTCATAAACGCCATTATTCTCTCTCACTATTCCGGTAACCGGGGTATCTGTTCCGGTAAGTACCGCTTCAAATTGCTGTTCCATAATGTTATTATTTCATTTCTAACAAGGGGATAGCCTTTGTGTTTCAATTGTACGGTCATTAACCAGTTAAACAGGTTCGGGAACGCAACTGTTAGAAGTATGTTTATTCGTAAAGCGGGAAAACCGACCTCCATATTAAATACGTTAGTTGTAAGTATAAACCCCACAAACCAACGCTACCATGATACAAATAGGAAAAACACTTGCACTGGCTATCCGCCAAAAAAGAACTCAATTGCACTACTCACAAGAGTTTATGGCATTTAAGTTAAAGCAAACCCAAAATGCTTACTGCAAAGTGGAATTAGGGCAAACCAAAGTTACCCTTGTAAAACTGATAGATATTTGTGAGGTATTTGAAGTGGATATCAACGATTTTTTAAAGCCTGTGATCGAGCCGCAGTTAAGGGTAGCGTAGATTTTCCATACCGCAGGGAACGCCCAAATACAGTTTGCAGTTTTAATTTGAGTAAGCGGCTTTTACAAATCACTAACTCAATATCCCGAAAGCTATCGGGATACTAATTCACTTTCCACTAAAACTATTAGCCTTACCTAACTGTTAAATATACAACCACTTAGTTAAGTAATGAGTGTAAAATATCCCAGGTGGCGCAGGGTGTTTGGGGCATGCGCCTGTATTTTGTAAATGTGTATATGACTGCTAACCGCCGCGTGGCCGCGAATTATCTACCGCATTAAACTTTTTTTGCAAACCGGTTTGAGAGTATTGCTGTGCCGCAAGAGGCAGGTAGGTTGGGCATGGAGCCATATCCGACTAGAATGGCGTACGCTACATCCTGCCATACAAAGGCACCATGAAACGTACAGCAACTATTGCCTTGGCGGCATCGGTAGTGATTTTTTTATTGGTAAGGCAGGTTGGGAAGGTGTGGGACTAAACATAATTCCACTACATTTACAACGTGGAAAATATAGTACCCGACCCGCAGGTTTTAATTGATTGCGTAAACACGCGCATGCCCTTTGGCAAATATAAGGACACACTTATTTGCGATATGCCCATCAGCTACCTGGAATGGATGCACAATAAAGGAGGCTTCCCCGCCGGTAAACTGGGTATGTTGCTGAGTACTGTGTTCGAGATAAAAAGCAACGGGGTAGACCAATTACTGAGGCAGATAAAGTTTAAGTACGGTAAATAGTTCATGGTAGATAGATCATGGTTCATAGAGCTACTATGAACTATTAACCATCAACTTCCTTACCCTCCAATGACCATCCGCCTACACACCATTTGCGTAAATGATATCAAACAGATCTAATTATGAAAATTGCAATAATATATCTCGCATCGGTGATGTTGTTCTTTGGTTGCGCCAACGGGCAAACTGGCAACCGTAACGCTATGGCGCCAGTACCTAAATCCGCGGTAGGCGAGGCTGTGGCCACTTTTGGCGGCGGCTGTTTCTGGAGCATGAGCGAGGCCATGATCGAGCTGAAAGGCGTAAGCAAAGTGGTATCCGGCTATGCAGGTGGCAAAACCAAGAACCCAACCTACGAGGAAGTGAGCGACCGCACCACCGGCCATGCCGAAGTTACCCAGATCTATTACAACCCCAAAGAGATCAGCTTTGCCACGCTGGCCGAGGCTTTCTTTTTTGCGCACGACCCAACCACGCTAAACCGCCAGGGCCCGGACGTAGGTACAGATTACCGCTCAATTGCATTCTACCGTACCCCGGAAGAAAAAGAAACCCTGATAAGCGTTATTAAAAAAGTGAACGATACCAAACATTACACTAACCCGATAGTGACGCAGGTAGTGCCGTTTAGCGCGTTTTATGCTGCGGAGAATTACCACCAGGGCTACTACCGAACCAATGGCGATAATCCATATATCAGCAGCGTATCCGAACCTAAAGTGATGAAGTTCCGCAAGGCGATGAAGGCAGAATTGAAGCAGGAGTTTTTGAAATAATTTTTAACGCCAAACTAACCGCCATGTCATCCTATACAAAACATAGGATGACATAGGGTTTATATGTGGAATTTTCAACCATTCACCACTCTCTGCTCACCACTCACCAAGCATTACTCCCCAACTTTTTGCTGGTCTGGCGTTTCATTAGGGCCGGGGATGTTCACATTATCATTACCATCGGCAGTACCTTCCTGGTAACTTTGCTGCGATTCGTTGCGGTTTGCCTCGGTGTCATTCTCGGGCGTTTTTTGGTCGCTTTCTGAACCTTCCTTTCCCTCATTAGACTGCCCGTTTGGCGCTGCGCCGCTGGCTGCAGTATAGTTAGATTGGCCTAATTGGTTTGGGTCTTTAAAGTTGTTGTTCTCCGGGTGCTCTTCAGATGGCTCTGTCCGGCGGAAGTACTCGTTGCTGTAACCCGCGTTTTGCGATGGGTTGTTCTTATCATCGCCCGATGGGGTATTGGCATTCTTGCCAAAGCGTTGTCCGCCTGCGCCATTAGCCTCCATACCTGGTTCCTCACCGCTTTTTTCCTCGCTGCCAAACATAAATGCGGTGCGGCGCAGGTCTTTTTCTTCTAAATTATCATCGTCTTTTATCTCGTAAGCATGTGGTTTATTTTGCTCGTTGTTATCGTTATAAGTTTCCATTTTGTTTATAGATTGATGTATATTATAAAGGATCGGATTTTCTAATTGTTTGCATCTTTTAATTGGAAGTTAATAAAATATTATGCGTGCATAGCATTAGGCTTCGATCAAAATGCCTAATTTTACCGCAACCAATTATACACCATGAATAAAGTTGTGAGCGGCGCCGACGAGGCCATACGCGATATTGAAGACGGCAGTATGCTGATGCTTGGCGGTTTCGGCATGTGCGGCCTTCCCGAAAAATGCATCCTTGCACTGGTTAAAAAGGGGGTTAAAAACCTTACCTGTATCTCTAACAATGCCGGGGTTGATGATTTCGGCATCGGCTTGTTGCTGCATCAGCACCAGGTTAAAAAAATGATCTCCTCATATGTAGGCGAAAACGCCGAATTTGAACGCCAGCTGCTAAGCGGCGAACTAGAAGTGGAACTCATCCCGCAGGGTACATTAGCTACCCGATGCATGGCGGCAGGTTATGGTATGCCCGCCATATTTACGCCAGCAGGCATCGGTACCGAAGTTGCTATTGGCAAAGAAGTACGGAATTTTAACGGTAAAGATTACCTGATGGAAATGGCCTTTGATGCCGATTTTGCCATTGTAAAAGCATGGAAAGGGGATAGGCTGGGTAACCTGGTTTACCGCTCAACCGCCCGTAATTTTAACCCGGTTATGGCTATGGCAGGCAAAGTAACCATTGCCGAAGTGGAAGAACTGGTAGAACCCGGCGAACTCGACCCGGATAACATCCATACCCCCGGCATCTACGTGCACCGCATTTTCCAGGGAGAGAATTATGAGAAAAGGATAGAACAAAGGACGGTAAGAAAGAAGCCCCTCTAAATCTCCCCGGTAGGGAGACTTTATTAAGAGATTTTATAAGCCCCCCTTTCGGGGAGGGCTGGTTGGGGCTAATTAATTTAAGATAAAAAACATGTTAGATAAAGAAGGAATCGCTAAAAGAATAGCTAAAGAAATAAAAGACGGTTACTACGTTAACCTGGGTATCGGCATCCCAACGCTGGTGGCTAACTATATTCCCGATGATGTGGACGTGATCCTGCAATCGGAGAACGGCTTGCTGGGTATGGGGCCGTTCCCGTTCGAGGGGGAGGAAGACCCGGATACCATTAACGCGGGCAAACAAACCATTACTAAACTGGCTGGCTCGGCGGTGTTCGATTCGGCCATGAGTTTTGGGATGATAAGGGCTAAAAAGGTTAATTTGACCATCCTCGGCGCTATGGAAGTATCCGAGAACGGCGATATAGCCAACTGGAAGATCCCGGGTAAAATGGTAAAAGGCATGGGCGGCGCTATGGACCTGGTGGCTTCCGCAGAAAACATTATTGTTGCCATGCAGCACGTAAACAAAGCCGGCGAATCTAAGCTGTTGCCCAATTGCACCCTGCCGCTAACCGGCATCAACTGCGTTAAAAAAATAGTAACCGAACTGGCCGTGCTTGATGTGTTACCCGAGGGAGGATTTAGACTATTAGAACGTGCCCCTGGCGTTACGGTTGAAGAAATTATAAAAGCCACAGCAGGCAAGTTAATTATTGATGGCGATGTACCGGAGATGATTGTCTGAAGTCGAATTAAAGAATTTATTGAATTAAAAGAATGCCCGGAGAATTACAGTATTCTGTAAATTGTTCATTTCTATAAATTCTGGTTCATACAATTCCACTATATTTACCGCTATGAACCACCTGATAGCACCTTCTATATTATCTGCCGATTTTGCAAACCTGCAGCGCGATGTTGAAATGATCAATAACAGCGAGGCCGACTGGTTTCATGTGGATGTGATGGATGGGATGTTTGTGCCCAATATCTCCTTTGGTTTCCCGGTGGTAAAGGCCACCAAACAGCACGCCACCAAACCGCTGGATGTGCACCTGATGATCGTAGACCCTGACCGTTACTTAAAAGATTTTGCCGATGCAGGTGCCGACAGCATTACCGTACATTACGAGGCCTGCCCGCATTTGCACCGCACCGTGCAGGCCATAAAACAATTGGGCTGCAGGGCAGGGGTGGCCATAAACCCGGCTACGCCAACCGCTTTACTAAAGGATATTATTGCCGATCTTGACCTGGTTTTGGTGATGTCGGTAAATCCCGGCTTTGGCGGGCAAAAATTCATTGAGCATACCTACACCAAGGTTGCGGAAGTTAAAGCCATGTGCGCTTACACCAATCCAAACCTTTTTATAGAAGTTGATGGCGGGGTAGGGAACCAGAATATCGCGAAGCTAATCGAGGCCGGTGCAAACGTTTTTGTGGCAGGTAATTCGGTGTTCTCGGCAGCAGATCAGCCGAAGGCTATATCAATGCTAAAACATCCATAATTATCAATCTGATAATTTATTTCTCCTATTAAAACCTTTTTGTTATTTTAAAGTCCTTTTTTATAAAATTATAAAAAATAGTCTATAAAAGTTGTCGGATTTATTATCTTCGGCCTTCCTAAATATAAAGTTGATAATTAGTTATTAGTCAAATATATAGTTTAATCATTATTATGAAATACAATTTCGGTGCCGGCCCCGGCATACTACCTCACGAAGTTTTAAAACAGGCTGCAGAAGCAGTAATTGATTTTAACGGAACCGGTTTATCCCTGCTTGAGATTTCGCACCGTTCGCCCGAGTTTGAAGCCGTATTAGATGAGGCCGTTAGCCTGGTAAAAGAACTGTTCGGCGTGCCGGAGGGTTACTCTGTTTTATTTTTACAAGGTGGTGCAAGTACACAGTTTGCATTAGCCCCTTACAACCTTTTACCTGAGGGTGGCAAAGCCGCTTATCTGGAGAGTGGCGTGTGGGCAAATAAGGCTTTAAAAGAAGCGAAATTCTTTGGCGATGTTGAGGTTGTTGCCACTTCAAAAGAAAGCAACTTTACTTATATCCCTAAAGATTATACCATCCCCGCGGATGCGGCTTATTTCCACATAACATCAAACAATACCATTTATGGTACGCAGATGCAGGAATTCCCTAAATCGCCAATTCCGTTGGTTTGCGATATGTCGTCAGATATATTCAGCCGCACGGTTAACGTTGCCGATTTTGGTTTGATATACGCAGGCGCCCAAAAAAATATGGGCCCGGCAGGTGTTACTTTGGTTATTGTTAAAGATGACCTATTAGGCAAAACCGGCCGTAAAATACCGGCTATGCTTAACTACCAGGTACAGATAGAAGGTGGATCTATGTATAACACGCCTCCTTGTTTTGCTATCTACGTATCTATGCTTACCCTTAAATGGTTAAAAGCTAAAGGTGGTGTACCTGCTATCGAAGTTGAGAATAACGAGAAAGCAAAGGCATTGTACGCGGAAATTGACAGCAACCCTTTGTTTAAAGCTGTTGCTAAAGATGAAGACCGTTCACGCATGAACGTTTGCTTTGTTGCCGAAAACCCCGAGCACGAAAAACCATTCCTTAAACTTTGCGACGAAAAAGGCATTGTTGGCTTAAAAGGCCACAGGAGTGTAGGCGGTTTCCGCGCGTCAATTTACAATGCATTGCCAATAAGCAGCGTTAATGTGCTGATCGAGACCATGCAGGAATTTGCTGAGAAAAATAAATAGGTTGGTTTATTGGTTCACTGGTTCATTTGTTTATTAGTAACAAAGCGCACCAATGAACTAATGAGCAAATAAACTAATGAACATACAAAATCATGATCAAAATATTAGCTAACGATGGTATCGACCCAATAGGTAAAAAAATGTTGGAAGATGCCGGTTTTTTTGTAGAAACAAATAATATCCCGCAGGATGAGTTGCCTGTGCGTTTACAGGAGTTTGATGCCATAACCGTACGTAGCGCTACTAAAGTGCGCGCTGCTTTAATTGATGCCTGCCCTAACCTTAAGCTTATTGGCCGCGGTGGTGTTGGTGTTGATAATATAGATGTAGATTACGCTAAAGGCAAAGGCATCGGCGTGTATAACACACCTGCTTCATCATCATTATCTGTTGCCGAACTGGTATTTGCACAACTATTTACAGGCGTACGTTTCCTGCATGATAGTAACCGCAAAATGCAGGTTGATGGCGGTACCAAATTTAACGACCTTAAAAAAGCTTATGCTAAAGGTGTTGAGCTGCGTGGCAAAACATTAGGTATTGTAGGCTTTGGCCGCATTGGCCGCGAGGTTGCCAAAATAGCCATTGGTGTTGGTATGGATGTTATCGCCTATGATCTTTTCCCTTTTAACCCCGAGGTTGAAATTGTGTTAGGTAGCGGCGGTACAAAGGTTAACGTAAATGTTAAAACTTCTACCCTTGACGAGATCATTAAAACTGCTGATTTTATTACCCTGCACACACCCTTTATCGACAAAGCCTTAATTGGTGCCGAAGAATTAGCGCAGATGAAAAAAGGTGTTCAGCTGATCAACATCTCCCGTGGTGGGTTGATCGATGAACTTGCCTTGATAGAAGCCCTAAACAGCGGCCAGGTATCATACGCGGCATTAGACGTGTTTGATAACGAGCCAACCCCTCGTGCTGAGATCCTTTCTCATCCAAAAATTTCATTAACACCGCACATCGGCGCCGCCACAAACGAAGCCCAGGAGCGGATAGGTGTTGAACTGGCAAGTTTGATAATTGGTCACTTTAATAAGTAAGAGCATCAATATAAATAGAAAAGGCCTTTTGCAATTTGCAAAAGGCCTTTTCTATTTAAACCCGTCATTGCTGTAAGGCGCGATAGCGCCGTGGCAATCCTCGATATGCTTGTCGTCGACTTTTCTATCGAAGATTGCCACGCTATCGCTCGCAATTACGCGCGGTTTAATCGTGCCATACCTCAAGTCCATTAATCCCGGTCCATGCCACCCGTCAGCGGCTCCGCCGCCGGCGAATCATTGATCAGGATCAGCAGCTGGAACATCTCGTCCACATTGGCATAATGGTCTTTATCCATCAAAAAGCTTTTTTGCCCTTTAAACGGAGTGCCTGTGGCGGTAAGGTTAAAAAGTACCGCCTTGCCGCTTTTATTATATTTATCCAGCAGATAGCCATAGGTGAAGCTACCCGTAAAGTAATCGTAGGTATTGGCAACGCGTTTGTATTTGTTGCTTGTATTTGTGGTATCGCTTTTGCCTTTTGGCATCATAATATAGCCCGCGTTATAATAAGTGCCGTTATATTTTTCAAAAGCGGCTGTATAAGTTGCGTCATCGCCTGTTCTCAGGTATTCGTTCAGGACGATGCCATCAAGATACCCAAGTTCCATAAACAGGTATTTTACGCCGGCTTTTTGTCGCAGGTAGTTCACCCGGTCGTACCGGATGTTGTAAGAATATGCGATCCCATGCCCTTCGTCGATCATAAAATGCTGGTTCTTTAAAATTTCGGGAGTGAACACGCGGTCGATATTCTTAAAGTTGTCATTCCAGGTTGCCGAGTTTTTAGCAAGATAATCGGCTTTTGCTTTGTTATCCTGAGCGAAGCCAATAGTTGTATTCAATAAAAACATTACGGCAAGTAAAATTTTGCTTCTCATTTAAAATAGATATTTTTATGAAAGACAATCAACCTATTAAAAAGGTTGTATAGGTAGTTCATTATTTTATTAACAGGTTAAAGCTATCTAAAAATGAGAATAATAACACCACCCAAACCCGGCGATTATCCCGAATACGCCAACATGTATATGAAACTGATCCCAACGGACGGCTTGCTGTTAAAATATCTGCAAAACAACTTTTACCGGGTAAAGGAGCTTATTTATTCCCTGCCGGAGATTACTTTGTTGCGCCGGTATGCGCCGGGCAAATGGAGTATTAAAGAGGTACTGGTGCATATTATCGATGATGAACGGATCTTCGCTTATCGTGCCCTGCGCTTTGCCCGTAACGAGCAGCAAAACCTGATAGGGTTTGATCAGGATAGCTACGCCAAATACTCGGGCGCCGATGCCCGAGACCTGGATAATATATTTGAAGAATATGAAGCAGTAAGGCGAGCCACCATCGCTTTATTCAACGGCCTGCCCGAAGAATCATTCGATAGGATGGGGCATGGCACCGGCACGGCTAATGATGCCACGGTGCGTGCACTGGCTTACCACATAGCGGGGCACGAAATGCACCATTACAATTTAATAAGGGCTAAGTATTTGACGTTATAGTTTATTTTTCAATATCAAGAATCTTTTCTTCTTTATTCATATCCAAAAGATCAGCCACAGTTAGGGTGTCCTCTGTTATAGAATAGCCTTTATCTTTCAAATCGTTAATGCTTGTTGCCTTATCTGTTTGATAGGTAAATTTGGGCAAGGCTCAGCGATGTATTCGGTTTTAATAGCTTTAGATACTATGCGTTAAACTGAAGAGGTTACAACTCGTAAGCCACCGCTTTTTCCGGTATTGTTACCTTGTAACCATCTTCTTCTAAAGAATCAGCCATGGCCTGCATGCTGGTAGCCTCTCCGTGCACTAAATAAACGCCTTTAAGCTTGTTTGGGTCTTGCGACTTGATGTTGTCCACCAAGTCTTCATGATCGCCGTGGGCGCTTAAAACATCGGTTTGCTTGATGGTAGCGTAAACGGACAGGTCGCGGTCTTTGATGTGGACGATAGGGTCGCCGCGTAATAAGCGAAAACCCAAAGTGCCTTTGGCACAGTAGCCTATGAATAAAATGGTGCAGTAGTAGTTTTGAATGTTATAAAAAAGGTGATCCTGGATGCGGCCACCCTCCAGCATTCCTGCTGATGAAATAATGATGCAGGGCTCGTAATAATTGGACACCTGGCGGCTGTCTTTAAGCGTTTCTACATAGGTGAGGTGTTCAAATTCAAACTCGTCGCCTTGCTTGTTGTAAAACTCCTGCGCTTCGGCATTAACCAGGTCGTGGTGCTTGCGGTAAAGGCTGGTTGCGCGGGTAGCCATGGGGCTATCCACAAAAACCTTAACAGGAGGGAGCAAACCCGCATTAAAGATCTTATTCAATGCAAATACCAGTGACTGCGTGCGGCCAATACTAAACGCCGGGATAATTAACCGCCCTTGTTCAACCACACAAACCTTCTCTATTGTTTCTATCAGCGTTTCCTGTACCGATTTGCCCTTGGTATGCATCCTGCCACCATAAGTGGATTCGGACACAATGTAATCCACAGGAGGCAGCGGATCAGGATCGTTTAATACCGGGTAATTCTTACGGCCAATATCGCCGGTAAAGGCAATGGATTTTTCTTCTCCGTTATCATTTATCTTCAATGTCGCCGCGGCAGCGCCAAGTAAGTGACCTGCCGGGATAAAAGTTAACTCAATATCGCCCGTTATGCGGAATGGCTTATTATAAGATATCGTAACAAAGCGCTCTACCGTATCCATTACATGCTTATGCAGGTATAATGGCTGCGGGCCGCCGCTACTATGTTTATGCTTGCGGCCACGGCTGCGGCCTTTTTGCGCCTTAGCTAAAAATATATTTACCGAATCTAACAACAGCAGTTCGGTCAGGTCAGCAGTGGGAGGAGTGCACAAGATCTGCCCGTTAAAACCAAGGCGGACTAAAGTAGGCAGGTTACCCGAGTGGTCGATATGTGCATGGGTAAGGATCACCACGTCGATTTCTTCAGGGCGGAAGCCGAAATCTTCATTCACCATCACATTATGGTCTTTCTCGTAATCCAGCCCGCAGTCTATCAGTATTTTGTATTGACCCACTTGCAGCAGGTGCATGCTGCCGGTAACCTGGCGGGCAGCGCCGTGTATAGTTAATTTCATTTATGTAGTTCGCAGGCCGTTAACTAGGGTGTTGGCCTAATGCAATAATAGCGATTTAAAGTCGATTTTGGGGCGGAAAAAAGTGGTAAAAGAGGTGTCCCATTCCGTCCCATTCATAAACGAGTGGGACACCTAACGTTAAAATTATAAAATATTAATATACAAATAGTTATATATTGATATGTAAATTTTTTATTGATATAAATTGGAATGTCAAATTAATGCAAATACCTTATTATCAATTAATTAAATATACATCCCGCATTGTGTAATAAATAGTGGGACACCCGGTAAATTAACTCTGCGCGGTTTCGAATTGTAGCTGGCTAAGGTAACGGTACAAGCCCTGTTCGTTTGCTATCAGTTCCTGGTGGTTACCGGTTTCAATGATGTTACCTTTCTCCAGTACGATGATCTTATCTGCCTCGCGGATGGTTGATAAACGGTGGGCTATAATGATGGACGTGCGGCCTTTCATAAGTACTTCCAAAGCCTCCTGTACCAAACGTTCAGATTCCGAATCAAGGGAAGAGGTAGCCTCATCCAGTATCAATATAGCAGGGTTTTTAAGCAGCGCACGTGCAATAGCGATCCGCTGACGCTGGCCTCCTGATAACTTTACACCACGTTCACCAACAATAGTATCATAACCTTCAGGGAAAGAACTGATGAATTGATCTGCATTGGCCTTTTTAGCTGCCGCGATGATCTCGTCTTTATCTGAACCCAGTTTACCGTAGGCGATGTTCTCTAAAATAGTGCCGCCAAACAGCAACACATCCTGAGGAACAATAGCTACCTGATTGCGGATATCGGTTAAAGCATATTCATCGACATCCAATCCGTCGAAATAAATGCTCCCGCTCTGCGGATGGTAAAATTGCAGGATAAGCGCTGCCATGGTAGATTTACCCGACCCACTTGGCCCAACGATGGCCACTTTTTGACCTGCATTCGCCGTAAATGAAATATCTTTTAATACAGTTAACTCCGAACGCGACGGATATGCAAACACGACATTGTTAAACGCCAGGTTGCCGCTAATTTTTTGCTTAATGACGTTATCCTCTGCATTGATAGATACATCCTCGCCCTTTTCGTCCAGGATCTCTAAAACACGTTCGCTGGCACCAACAGCTTTTTGCAGATTGGCATATAGCTCAGGGAAGCTGCCCATAGCAGCGCCTACAAAAATGGAATATAATATAAAGGTTGTTAAGCTACCAACCGAAAGCTCGTGCTGGTGAACCAATATGGAACCGTACCAAATTACGCCCACAATCGATCCGAATAAACAGAATACGATGAAAGATGCAAAAATCCCGCGGAAAACAGCGCCCTTCACAGCTATTTTAACCACCTCGCGCAGGTTCTTATTGTAGCGGCCGGCTTCAAAGGCTTCGTTCACAAACGCCTTTACATTAGCTATACCTTGTAGTGTTTCTTCGATAATTGTATTTGATTCTGCCAGTTTATCTTGTGCCTGCCTTGACAAGTTACGGATGAATTTACCGAAGAATACTGCAACTACTACCAATACCGGCAGCATCAGCAATAAAGCTAACGTTAGTTTAAATGATACGATGGTAAGCAGGGTAATACCGCCAACCAATAAAACCAGTTGCCTTATCATTTCTGCAAAGGTAGTGGTCATGGTATCCTGTATCTGCGATAGATCGGCAGAGATGCGGCTATTTAGTTCGCCAACCCTGCGGTTAGCGAAAAAATTCATGGGTAGGGTGATCAGCCTAAAATAGGTATCGCGGCGGATATCGGCAAGTGCCTTCTCGGCAACCTGCACAAACCAAACAACCCTAAAAAATGATACAAAGGCTTGTACAAATAGTATCCCAAAGGCCAATAGCCCAATGGCATTTATGGTAGGTGGTAAAAAAGCGTATTTTTGTTTGCCTTGCGAGGCATCTATCAATGCACCTAACAGCGAAGGGAATGCCAACCCTGTTAAACTCGACAGGAATAAAAAGACCATACCGGCTATAAATTTGCCTTTGTATGGTTTTATGTAGGATATTAGTTTGCTGATGCGCCTAACGCTATCCAGGTTTAACTTTGCTTTGGGTAATTCTGCTTCTGCTTTGCTGCCACTGTTCAGTCTGCCTCGTGCCATTTATATTTTTTGGGTTATCAACCTGTAAAACTAAGTGTTTAAAGTTTGTATTTAACGCCCGTGTGTAAAATTGACGTTAGGATGAATGGAAAAGTAATCAGTGTTACTGAAAATCAATAATTACGCTATCGCCAAGGTTTAGGCCTAACAGACCGCTGGCATTGCCTTTATTTATGGCGATTTCGAGGTGGTCGCTAATACCGAAGAGACAAAGTTTTTCGCCTTCTGGCACTTCATTGTAGTGCCAGCTCAACTGGTTTATGGTTTCGTTACGTTTAAAGTAAAGCACAAACCGGCGACCTTGCTGCACGCGGTTAAAAAATTCTTTGGTAACGTTGGTTATCACGTTTTGGAACGAGTCGATATAGATTACCGCGCCCTTGATGAGGTTCTTTTCGATAACAGGTTGCAGGGTCATTTTATTTTCTACACTGGTAACCGGCAGGCCAATTTCGGCAAGGGTACCGCCGTTGGCTAAATGGCATGCAGCCTTCACAAAAATATCCGCCAGCGGGAAATGCAGGAACTTCAGATCCTGCATAATATTTATTTCCACAATCTCATCCGGCTCCTCGTTAAACATTAACGAAAATATGCCATTATCGGCCCCAACAAAGTAGTGGTTTTTGTAACGTACGGCAAGGTAGCGGGTTTGCGTATTGTACACAGTATCAATACCTATTAGGTGTACAGTATTGTCTGGGAAATAGTAAAAACTGTTCTTTAAAATAAAGGCGGCTTGCTGCACATTAAAGGCGGCAACATTGTTAGTAATATCTACAATATTTACTGTTGGGAGCAATTTATAAATACTACCTTTAAGGGCAGCCTGATAAATATCTTTATCGCCCAGGTCAGTAGTTAAAGTTATAATTGCCATTAATTTTGTAAATATTTATTGCTAATCTTGTAGAGTATTAAAGGTGCAAATATTCAATTTTTAATTCATAAAAATTCGTAAACTGTCAAAAATCAATTCCTATTGAACGAGCTAAAGTTAACAATTGAGCAGATAAACCCCGCCGTATTATGGGGCCCGAATAACGACCATTTCGAGATCATTAAAAAGCAATTCCCTAAGCTTAAAATAGTTGCGCGTGGCAGCGATGTTAAAGTTTTGGGTGATGAACACGAACTAAGCGTTTTCCAGGAGAAGTTTGACCACCTGGTACAGCATGTAGAAAAATTTGAGGGACTTACCGTAATTGATGTGGAGCGCATATTGGGCAGCAAGCCTACAGCCAAACCCGCAGCAGCCGGCGAAAGTACTCCCGACAAATTTGCAAGCGGCGAAGTACTGGTTTTTGGCCCCAATGGCATTATGGTAAGGGCGCGCACGCCAAACCAGCACCGCATGGTGGATAGCCTTGCCAAAAACGACATCCTTTTCGCTATTGGCCCTGCCGGTACGGGTAAAACCTATACCGCGGTTGCACTGGCAGTAAGGGCATTAAAAAACAAAGAGATCAAACGTATCATCCTTACCCGCCCCGCAGTTGAGGCAGGGGAGAACCTGGGGTTTTTGCCCGGCGATCTAAAGGAAAAGATCGACCCATATTTGCGCCCTTTATATGATGCGCTTGATGATATGATCCCGGCCGAGAAGTTGAAGCTTTACCTGGAGAACCGCACCATCGAGATCGCCCCGCTGGCATTTATGCGCGGCCGTACACTTGATAACTGTTTTGTGATTTTGGATGAGGCGCAGAATGCTACAGACATGCAGCTAAAAATGTTCCTGACACGCATGGGTCCATCAGCCAAATTCATCGTAACGGGTGATGTTACACAAATTGATTTACCAAAGAAACAGCAATCGGGCTTATATACGGCCCTGCGCATATTAACTGACATAAGCGGTATCGAAATTGTTTACCTGAGCGGAGAAGATGTTGTACGCCACAAACTGGTAAAACGCATTTTGGAAGCTTACGGGGATATACAATAACAGATGCAAGACTTTTAGAGTCAGGAATATAAGACAGGAATTTTTCTTGTGTCTTAATTCTTGACTCTTGATTCTAATATAACATGGACGCAATAAAAGAAACACATTTTAATTTTGACGGACAAACCAATTATTACAAAGGTAAGGTCCGCGATGTTTATACAATAAAAGATAAATACCTTGCCATGGTGGTTACCGACCGCATCTCCGCGTTCGACGTGGTACTGCCCGAGGCTATCCCTTACAAGGGGCAGGTGCTAAACCAAATAGCTGCCAAGTTTTTACAAGCAACTTCAGATATAGTTCCTAACTGGGTGATCAATGTACCTGACCCATCTGTTACCATAGGCCGCATTTGCGAGCCGTTTAAGGTAGAGATGGTGATTCGCGGGTATCTAGCTGGGCATGCCGCACGCGAGTACGCAGCGGGCCGCAAACAGGTTTGTGGCGTTGCCCTTGCCGATGGTTTAAAGGAGAACGATAAATTACCTGAGCCCATCATTACCCCAACTACAAAAGCATCGGTAGGCCATGACGAGGATATCTCCCGTGAAGAGATCCTGAAACAAGGTATTGTAGGCGAAGCTGATTATATTCAGTTAGAAAATTATACGCGCCAACTATTTCATCGCGGTACCGAGATCGCTGCTAAGCAAGGCCTGATCTTGGTTGATACCAAGTACGAGTTTGGCAAGGTAGGAGACACCATTTACCTGATAGATGAGATCCACACACCTGATTCGTCAAGGTACTTCTACAGCGAGGGATATGCTGAAAGGCAGGAGAGCGGCGAAGCTCAAAAACAACTTTCAAAAGAGTTTGTTAGAAAGTGGCTTATTGATAATGGTTTCCAGGGCAAGGACGGACAAACAGTGCCTGTGATGACCCCGGAAATCGTAAGTTCGATATCTGAACGATACATTGAACTATATGAGCAAATTACCGGCGAAACCTTTGTTAAACCGGAGATCGCAGATGTGGTAAAACGACTAGAAAACGCGATAAATAGAGCATTAGCCTCTATGTAAGTTTTTTATTATAAGATAAATTAATTATATCTTAGCTTCTTAATTATAACAAAATGAAATTCACGGTTGACAAGCACGAGAAATATATTCTTATTAAGCTTAACGAGTCAAAATTAAACTCGTTGATCACACCTCAGCTAAAATCCGAGTTGATACTGATCAATACCGAAGGACAAAGGAACATCATCCTTGATCTTTCGCAGGTTAAATTTGCAGATTCATCGGGCTTAAGCAGTTTATTGGTGGGACATCGCTTATGTAAAAACGCAACTGGTTCATTCATCCTTTGCGGGCTCAATGAGGCAGTTTCACGCTTAATAACCATCTCACAATTAGATAACGTTCTTTCAATAGTACCTACCTGCGAAGAAGGCATCGACCTTATCTTCATGGAAGAAATAGAAAAAGAACTGAAAAGAGAAATCAGATAATAACCTTTCCCCCCGGTATGAAATTTGAAGTCACAATACTGGGCAGCAGCTCTGCAACCCCCATTTTTAACCGGAACCCCACAGCGCAGGTACTTAACATAAACGAAAAGCTTTATTTGGTTGACTGTGCCGAAGGTACACAGCAGCAAATGCTGCGTTTTGATGTTAAAGCAAGCCGCATAGACTATATTTTTATTAGCCACCTGCACGGCGACCATTACCTTGGCTTGGTTGGCCTTCTCTCGTCAATGCACCTTAACGGCCGTAAAAAAGAACTTAAGTTATTTTGCCCCGCGCCTTTAAAAGAGATCATCGATCTACAATTAAAGTATTCTGAAACAACACTGAATTATCCTATTGAGTATGTATTTACCGATGCTACACAAAAAGGTATCATATTAGAGAACCAGGATGTTTTTGTAGAGACCATTCCGCTCGATCATCGGATCCCTTGTACGGGTTTTTTGTTCCGCCAGAAAAAGCGTTTGCGTAAATTGATCAAAGAGAAGATCGAAAATCTTGATGTGCCGGTATCTGAGTATAGTTACCTGAAAAAAGGCGGTGATTACACAGCACCGAACGGAACAATCTACAAAAACGAAACACTTACAACTTCGCCACAAGAGCCTAAATCATACGCCTACGTATCTGATACATTATATACTGAAAAATACCTGCAACAGATAAACTCGGCCACGTTGTTGTACCACGAGGCTACATTTTTACATGACATGCTGGATAGGGCCAACCAAACGCACCACACAACCGCGTTACAGGCAGGGGAGGTAGCAGTAAGGGTTAATGCCGAAAAGCTGGTTATAGGACATTTCTCGGCCCGCTATAAAACACTTAACGAATTGCTTGACGAAGCCCAAAGCGCTTTCCCCAACACAGAACTTGCTGTAGAGGGAAAAACGTTTGTTATAAGTGAATAATCAATTACTTAAGAAAGCAATTGAGCTTCAGCAAGCTTCGTACCTTCGATACGTGCTTTGATCTTTGCAAAAGCGGTTTCACGCGTGGTAGACACATCGTCGCAGAACGGAGAAAATCCGCAATCATCTGTAGTGCCCAACTGGCTTAACGGTATATATTCCGCGGCTTCAATAATCCTGTCTTTTACTTGTTCACTGGTTTCAACTACCGGGTTCAGCACATTAATTACACCAACGAAAACAGTTTGGTTAGGTTTAAGATATTGTTTGATGATCTTCAAAACCTTAACCCTGTCCGGTTCGCTTGCCAATTGCAAATAAAAGCTGCCAACATTTAAATCAAATAAAGAGGGTAAAAAATCCGCGTAATCAATATCGGCGCTGTGTGTAGAATTATGATCGCCACCCGGGCATACATGTACCCCAAGCTTTTTTTGATCTTGTTGACTAAAGCGATCAAATACCTGATTATTAACGGCTATAAAATGCTTTAAAACACCTCCTGAGGGGTCGAGTTTTAACGACAAGCGTCCTTCAGTAAAATCCATTTGCACTTTGTAAGCACCCTTCTCCAAACATAAGCGGATGTCTTTCTCACATTCGTTTAGCAGGTCATCCATAAACTCGGCCTGGGTATAACCCTCTATGCCATCTTGAGGATAGATCAAACTAAGGGCCGATGCCGAAATGATGGCTTGTTTTACAGGTAACTGTGTTTGTTGCTGCGCAGCTTTAAGATATTCTACAGCATACTTGCCGTACTTGAACGGGCCGCTGTTTAACAATGGCAGTTGCCTGTGATGCCCATCTTTAAAATCTATCCTCATCCCTTCGGGGGATAAATTTGTAAGCCCTTCAAGAGGGTAGGTGGCAAAGCTCGATTTGGTTTGTTCGCCATCGCTAATAACGGGCGAGCCGGTATCTTCAAGGGCTTTTATGGTTTCTTTTATAGCGTTGTCGTATAGTTTTTGTAAGTCGGCCCTGTTAGTATTTGGCGAAATAATAGCAGCTATTAATTCAGGAGATCTTGGAATGCTCCCTATTGGTTCTGAAAGAATTTTCATTTTGATAATTGGATTTTAGGTGATCGTTAAAACAAAACTGGTTTCTGAACGGAAGGTAGATTGTGAGATTTCATCCGAAACAGAAACGCCGGTTTTAACTCCCTAAGATAATTAAAATCGGCGTTCGTATTAATTTTATTTAAAGCTATCCTAAAAACTTAGTCACCCTTTTTACCAAATACAGAGAAGTGTATGTAACGGCTTGGGTGTGCTTTAATATCAATAAACAAGTTGTTAAGGTTACCCGATGCTGTGTTTAAGTTATCGTACATCTTAGTATCGTTCATCAGTAAACCTAATGATCCCTGTCCGCTGTTTATTTTATCGATAGTGGTTTGCAAGCCACCCATGGCTTTGTTAGCATTGTCTAAAGTCCCTTTAATATTAGAGTTAGCCAGATCGGTGCTAAACTTTTCAAAGTTGGCAGATATACCGTTAAGGTTACCGGTGCTGGTTTTTAAATTACTTGATGCAGCATCGGCGTTAGCCATAATACTGTTGATATGTGTGCTTTGCGCTCCTACAATGGCATCTATCTTTTTGGTAGTGCTTTCTAAAGTTTGCAGTGAATTGGCAATGCTTGCAAAACTCCTATCTACATTGGCCTGGAAACGTGGGTTCATTATTTTATTGATCGAACTCAAGGCCGAATCTACTTTGGTTATTAAAACCTCGGCCTTTTTCTGGATTGGCTGTAAGCTTTCAGCAAGGCTGCCTTGTATATCGGCACGCAGTGTATCCTGGTCTTGCGCATATTTCATGCTGGCGCCCAGTTGAAAAACAATAGCTTTACCGCCCAAAAGGTCGGTACTTTCTAATTTAGCCAAGGTATTATCGGGTACGTTGTATTGTTTATCTACTTTAAATTCAACAATGGTGCGGCCATCTCCTTGTAATGCCATTTTAGATACACGGCCAATTTGGAAACCGTTTACCAGTACCGGTTTTGAGATGGTTAATCCCTCTACACTGCGGTAAATGGCATAAAATTTATTGGCCGATGAGAAAACATCATTTCCGCGGAGAAAGCTGTATCCCAATATTAACACGGTGATGGCAACAGCTGTAAGTGCCCCAATTTTTGTTTCGTTAGATATTTTCATAAAGGTGTGTAGATGTATGTATATTTTTTGTGTTTTAGTTTGCTGTAACTTGTTCCATTTGCACTTTATACTTATTAATAGCCCGTACTATCGAATTAACTATCTCTGTTTGCCCTTCTTCGGAGTTTAAATACTCTTCATCTTCGGGGTTATTAATGTAGCCTGTTTCAAACAGTACAGACGGCATTGCACTGTGGCAAAGCACGTAAAGGCCCTGTTCGCGCAACCCTTCGCTTCGTCTTCCGTTTGTCCCAACAATCTCTTCATTAATTAAGTTTGCAATTTTTATACTTTGTTTACGAAATTTACGCATATAGGCGTCGGTAAGTATAACAACTATAGGGTCGTTAGGGTCTAAAGCGCCACCTTCAATGCCAGCTTCATCTTCAACTTGGTTATTTTTAATGGCATTTTGTTCTTCACGCGACCGATGCAAACCGTAAACCAACATTAAAGCCCCTTTACCGGAACGATCCGGCACCCGTACCGACTTATAAACTGCCTTACCACGCTTTGTACCCACACGCTCACGAACCACCCTGTCTGACAAGGAATTACAGTGAATGGAAATAAATAAATTCCCCTTGTTTTGATTGGCTATTTCGGCACGCCTTTCAAAGGAAACATCCTCTTCGGTTGTGCGGGTTAAAACGGCTTTTACACCCTCAACATCTTTTTCAACTGCCTTCTGCAATTTTAGTGCGATGGCAAGCGTTACATTCCTTTCGTTAGAAAAAGAGCCGCCTGCACCGGGCGAGTAATGGCCGGGTGGGGGATTGGTTGGCTTAACACCATGGCCTGCATCTATGATAACTGTTTTAAGTTTAAAACTGTTTACAACGGTGTCCTTTTTTACGAGATCTGTTGGAGTAAACGAAAATAATGAGAAGCAAATTAATATTGCGGCAAAGCCACAAATCGTTCTTTTCAACCTGTTCAATATTTTATTTTTCATTAGCTTTGAACGCTGTTAACTGTACCTGCAAAAATACTATTCATAATCAACTTTGAAATTAGTTAAGCCTTTTTTTACAATTTTAATAATATTAACGGTTAACATAGTAGCCTCTGCAAAAACGGGATTCCACTATATAACTGTTAAAGATACCATTATAAAAGCCGATTCTACAAAGGGCCGCAAAATCATCCAGCCTAAATCGACAATAAAAGTAAATAACACCAAAACAAAAGGCCGTAATTTTACCGCTCCCAATACGGCAACATTAAACACTAAAAGAGATACCACACCAAGCGCGGGTGGGCTAAAATCAATTTTAAAAGCCACTGCCGAAGATTCATCCTTTATTGATAACGATTCTAAGATCAAATACTTATATGGTCGTGCACGTGTAACCTATGAAGACTTTGAGCTTGATGCCGAATACATCCGCGTTGATGAAAACAAGCACCAGATATTTGCGCGTGGCGCAATCGACCCTAAAACAAGGCGATATGTGGGGCGGCCTTTATCTAAATCAGGTAAAGAAAAGCCGGTAGCATCAGATTCATTATTATTTGATTATAAAACCAAAAAAGGAAAGATCTGGAACCCGGCATCAGAGCAGGAGGGTAACTTTATATCCGGCGGCCAGGCAAAACGCTTAAACGAAACCGAGGTAGCTTACCGTAATGTAATATTCAGCACATGTGATCTCCCGTATCCCGAAACTCACTTTGGTATTGTTATTACAAAGGGTATCGGCCAAAAAAACCGGATCATATCCGGCCCCGCATATTTAGAAATCGCGGGAGTACCGTTGCCATTAGGTATACCGTTCGGCTTTTTTCCCAAGCCGGACTCGCGTACATCCGGCCTTATATTGCCAACATTTGGTGAGGATCAAAAACTGGGTTTTTACCTGCGTAACATTGGTTATTACCTTGCGTTGAGCGATTATATCGACCTTACTACTATGGCTACCTTGTATTCAAAAGGATCTTACGAGATAAATACAAACGCACGTTACCTGAAAAAATATAAATACGGCGGTAGCTTAACTTTAAGCTATGGCTCGCACAATTACGGTCTTGCCGGCGACCCGGCCATTAAAGATTTTAATATAGCCTGGACACACTCGCAAGACCCTAACGCTAACCCGGGTACAACCTTTAGTGCATCGGTTAACGCAGGTACATCAAGCTTCTACAGAAACAGCCCGGGCCAAAACAACTATAACTTAACACAGTTAACACAAAACAACTTACGTTCAAGTATATCATATGGTAAAACATGGGCGGGCACACCTTTCAACTTAAATGTAAGTTTAGGCCACAGCCAGGACCTTACCGCTAAAACGGTAACGCTGGAATTGCCTACTTTTAGCTTTAACATGGCTACATTAAGCCCTTTTGATTCTAAAAATCGTGTGGGCGAGCAAAAATGGTATCAGCGCATTACCGTTGGTTATAGCCTGGTAGGTACAAACAAATTGAACGCGATACCGGAGGCCGAGTTATTTAAATCGAGTACTTTTACCAAGCGTTTGCAAAACGGTGTACAACATACTATCCCTGTTGCCTTTAATGCCACGTTTCTTAAATACTTTCAGTTTAATACGGGTATTAACTATTCCGAACGCTGGTATATGCAAAGCATCCGCAGGAGGTTTGACAGAGGTACTGTAGCAGGCCAGATCTTACCGGTTACCGATACCGTACAAGGCTTTACCCGTAACTATCAATATAGCTTAAATGCAGGTGTGTCTACCAAGGTATATGGTACTATACCGTTTAGAAAAGGTAATTTAATAGCAATAAGGCACGTAACCACCCCATCTATCAGCTTTAACTATCAACCCGATTTTGGTGACCCAAGTTATGGTTATTACCGCACCGCAGTAAGCGCGGCAACTGTTCCCTACCCATACTATGCGCAACGTTACTCTATATATGAGCAATCGGTTTACGGAGGGCCGCCAATAGGTAAACAGGCAGGGATAGGTTTTTCGTTAGATAATACTATTGAGGCCAAGGTGAAACCAAAAAGCACCGACACGTCGGGCGTGGCCAGGAAAATCCCGATCCTACAAGGCTTAACTTTTTCTACGTTTTATAACTTCGCGGCCGATTCACTTAAACTTGCCAATATCAATTTCTCGGGCCACACGGCAATATTAAATCAAAAGATCAATATCAACTTTAGCGGTTCGTTTGACCCCTACACTACACAGGTTCGCGATTCTATTTCCGGCAACCAAGTTCAGAAATATATTAGGCGCGTAAACCGCTACAGCTGGCAGGATGGTAAATTTCCTTTACTGCAAAGCTTTAGCTTATCAATGAGTGGGGCCTTAAACCCGGCCACATTCAAGCCTAAAACTGTGCAGCCTGTCGGTAATACTCTGGCCACTATGGATCCTAACCAAGCGCAACGGCTTGCCATGATCAATAGCGACCCCGGCGCATATATTGATTTTAATATCCCATGGAACATATCTATTAACTACAGCTATACTTATTCAAACCAGGTTATAAACAGCTCTGTAAGTAATACCATAATGGTAAGTGGCGATATAAGCCTTACCCAAAAATGGAAGATACAGTATAACAGCAGTTACGATATTAAGGCAAGGCAGCTAAGCAGTGCTACCTCTTTTGCTATCTATCGCGATCTGCATTGCTGGGACTTATCGGTGCAGTGGCTGCCATTTGGTTTCTATAAATCATACAACGTAACTCTAAAAGTTAAGGCATCAATATTGCAGGATCTGAAACTGAGTAAACGAAGCGATTACACCAACAATCAAAACTTTAACTAAATTATGCTGGCAGAGATCATAACCATTGGCGACGAGATACTAATTGGACAAATAGTAGATACCAATTCGGCATGGATGGCTCAAAAACTAAATGAAGAGGGTATAAGAGTTAAACAGATCTCATCTATCTCAGACGATAAGCAACATATTCTTAAAGCCCTTGCCGAAGCCGCACAACGTGCAGATATTATATTGGTAACCGGTGGCCTTGGCCCCACAAAGGATGACATTACCAAATTAACTATAGCAGAATATTTTGGTGTTGGCCTTGTTTTAAATAACGAGGCTTTACAAAACGTTGAAAATATTTTTAAAAAGTATAACCGACCGCTGCTTGAGGTTAACCGCAAACAAGCAGAGGTACCCCAAAATTGCGAGATCATATTGAACAACAACGGTACTGCACCGGGTATGTGGTTTAATGTAGATGGGAAGATATATGTATCGATGCCCGGCGTGCCCTTCGAGATGAAATACATGATGGAGGAAGCTGTGATACCCAGGCTAAAGCAAACGTTAAAGTTGCCGGTCATCATCCATAAAACCATATTGACGGTAGGTGAGGGGGAGTCATTCCTTGCTGAAAAGATAGCCGATATAGAGAACGATCTGCCATCAAACATAAAGCTTGCCTATCTACCAAAAATGGGGCAGGTGCGTTTGAGGTTAAGTGCCTACGGCGATGGCGAGGCATCACTACAAAATAACTTAGAGGAATTTACAGCGAGGATAGTTGAACGGGTTGGCATTAATGTAGTTGCCCAGGAAGATATCCCGCTGGAAAAAGTGATCCTGAATTATATGGCAGAGCGCGGGCTTACGCTATCTGTAGCCGAAAGCTGTACCGGTGGTTATGTATCACACCTGATAACACAGCACGAGGGATCATCGCAGGTATTTTTGGGTGGGGCAGTAACCTATTCAAACGGCCTGAAGGAAAATATTTTGGGTGTAAAAAACGAAACACTTTATCAGTTTGGAGCTGTAAGCGAACAAACGGTTACTGAAATGGCCGAAGGTGCTTTGCGGCGGTTTAAGTCGGATTTTTCGGTAGCAATAACTGGCATTGCAGGGCCGGGGGGCGGCAGCGACGATAAGCCCTTGGGCACCGTATGGATAGCGGCGGCAAAAACCGGCAAAACCGTGGTAAAGAAATTCACATTCGGTAACAAGCGCGCGCAAAACATCGAAAGGAGCGCTGTAGCGGCCTTTTTTATGTTGATTACTTTACTTAAAGAAAATTAGCGGACCCGGTTTAATTCTATATTTTTGAACCAAGAACTATTGTTTCGTTATGGCCAAATACCAATTATTACTGCCAAAAATGGGGGAGAGCGTTGCGGAAGCAACGATAATCAAGTGGACTAAAAAACCGGGCGATTATATAGAAGCAGATGAGGCAGTTATGGAAATTGCTACCGACAAAGTAGATTCGGAAGTCCCGTCACCGGTTTCAGGAAAATTAATTGAACAGCTTTTTAAAGAGGATGAGGTAGTACAGGTAGGTTCTGTAATAGCCATCATAGAAACTGAAGAAGCCGACAGTAATGATGCACCGCCGCCTGTTCCGCAACCCGAACCGGGAGCCAAACCATCACCTGAGCCTGAAGTTACCCAAACGCCCGAACCTACACCGCGGCCAGTTGCAGAACAAGCACCACAATTTTTAGCGCAGCCAACTCCTCAGCCCGTAGCTGAAGCACCTGCAACTGTACCAGGTGCTGATATTCCCGGCATCAATCAAATTGAACAAAGAGAAAATACACCGGTTGACGGCGTAAATTATAGTAATCGCTTTTACTCGCCATTGGTAAAAAACATAGCCAACCAGGAAGGTATTAGCAATAACGAACTTGACCAGATCCCCGGTACAGGCGCCGAAGGCCGTTTAACAAAAGATGACCTGCTGGAGTATATCCAAAAACGTGGTTCTGGTGTATTTACACAACAACCAGGCTATACCGCACCGCAACATGCTGAGCAACCGCAGGTACAACAACCAGCCGTAACTACACAGCCGGTAGCTGAGCCTGCATACATTGCAACAACGCCGAAAATAGAAATACCTCAACCTACGCAGCAGCAGCAGTCTGCACCGGCACAAACTGCCGTACCACAAGCCAAAGCCCTTAAAGATGCTCCGCAACCTGCTGCAACATCTGTATCAGGCGGGCAGGAGATTATAGAAATGGACCGTATGCGTAAGCTTATAGCCGAGCATATGGTATACAGCAAGCACACTTCGCCGCATGTAACCTCGTTTGTTGAGGCCGATGTTACCGAACTTGTACTATGGCGAGAAAAAATTAAAAACTCATTCGAGAAACGTGAAGGCGAAAAAATAACCTTCACCCCGATATTTATTGAGGCGGTTGTAAAAGCAATAAAAGATTTCCCGATGATCAACGTATCTGTTAACGGTACCCAGATCATAAAGAAAAAGGATATCAACATCAGTATGGCAACTGCTTTGCCAAGTGGAAACTTAATTGTACCGGTTATTAAAAAAGCCGATGAATTAAGCCTGATAGGCATAACCAAAGCTGTTAACAACTTGGCAAACCGTGCCCGTAACAATAAGCTACAGCCCGATGATGTACGCGATGGTACGTTTACCATCACTAACGTAGGTTCGTTTGGTAACATAATGGGTACACCCATTATTAACCAGCCACAGGTAGCCATATTAGCAGTTGGCGCCATTAAAAAGAAACCAGCCGTTATAGAAACACCAAAAGGTGATGCAATAGCAATCAGGCACATGATGTTCTTGTCATTATCGTATGACCACCGCGTTGTTGATGGTGCGCTGGGCGGACAATTTGTAAGCAGGGTAGCCCATTACCTGGAAAACTGGGACACTAACAGGAGTTTATAGTTACAGAAATATATAGTTA
The DNA here is from genome assembly GCF_034345625.1 of Mucilaginibacter sp. 5C4. Taxonomy (NCBI): domain Bacteria; kingdom Pseudomonadati; phylum Bacteroidota; class Sphingobacteriia; order Sphingobacteriales; family Sphingobacteriaceae; genus Mucilaginibacter; species Mucilaginibacter sp. 5C4. Next base: position 2,677,480 of record NZ_CP133775.1, read on the forward strand.
ATTTAATTTGTGAGTTCTACAACAACAAAGGCTTCTATTACGGAAGCCTTTGTTGTTTATCGTTATTCGGTAACCGTGCTTATATGTAAGACTTTTCCATGCTTATCAAAATCCCGGGTAAGCATTTCATAGATTATTTTTAGCCACAATATTAAGCAAGGGAAGGCCATCAAAGCATAGGGTATTATATAATTGACCCGTATATATCTCGGCACTACATCCGAAGTTGAAAAGCTTGTAAAGACAACCGCAAATACAATAAGTAAACGTTCGAAACTGGTAATTGGCCGGTCTAAATTAACAAACCAGATACCTACACCTATAAATGCAATAATATAGGTTGGCGGTTCGGACCCGGTACTAAATATCACCGTAAATATTAATGTAGATGCCAGTAGCAGTAGTTGATATTTGGAGTTGCGCCAATGTTTTATACGCAGCATTGATGCGCCAAATAGCAGTATACCCGGCACCAATGTAAATAAGTTAGCCAAGTTTTTAACCATAAATATTTTAGTGACCATCCCCATTACACTTACATTACCTCTGGTAGAAACTAGGTTGGCAGCGTTTTTTGCAAGCAGGTCTGGATACCAGTCGCGATAGGTTTTTAAAATATAATGTGGTGATGACACCAGCATTGGCAATGCAAATAACACTACCGACCAAAACATAAGGCTCAAAATAAACTTAACCTTATTATCTGAGAAGAAGAAGAACGCCAAACCAACAACGCCGTATAATTTAATTGCAGTACCCAGAATGATCATCAGGGCAGCCCAAAAATCCTGCTTATTCCTAATAAATATAAAGCTAAAAATTACCAGCGCTGCTATTAGGGGATTTACCTGTACGTTACCCGACGAGCCCATCATACTATTTATATTAAGTAACAGTATAACCAGCTTTTGCGAATTATTTAAAGGCAGTTTAGATACAGCATAATACAGTATAAAAGTTAAAAACATCACCCAAAGTATTACGCCAATTTGGTTTGGCAATATGGCAAAAGGTGCTATAACCAATCCAAATACCGGCCCGTAATGGTTTAGGTCGAAATAGTATTGTGGTTCGGGGCCAAACAAGCTTTGCTCATGTATAAGATTTAAAAAGTTATGTTTATAAATAATATAATTATTATGTGTGGTAAGCTTGTTCTCGGGATGTGTAATAATATCTTTCGCTACAGCAAAAAAACTTAAGCCAAACCAAAGCGTAAGTATAAAACGTTTATCGAACAGGATGCTTTTTAGCTTTTGCATAACAGGGTTTAAGATTTTTGCAATGATACGTAATGACAGGTAAATACAGAAATGAGAAACCCTAAACAAAAAAGAGATTGCCCGGCATTACCGATCCAATCTCTTTATAATATTATGTGTGCCCGTTGCTATGCCTCGGCTACCTGTAGTTTTTCTGCAGCTAAGGTAATACCGGTTAACTGATCGGCGAAGGCCACGAAGGCTTTTGTATCTGCTATGCGCTGCTGGTTATCAATAAGCTTTTGCAGGTTTATTTTACCTATCACAAACTTATAGCTGCCCGAGTAAAAACGTTCGTGGATGTGCTCAAACTCTAAAGCTTCAACCAAACCTTCATCCTCGTAACGCAGGTATATGTTAACTTCTACATTGTTGGTGAATTGCAGGTTATTTACACCCTTAGCTTTTTTGTATTCGTATTGATAATCGTAACGCAAGGCTGCTATATCTGATAGTACTGCAGAACCGGTTGGATGGCCGCCTGCACCTTTACCAAAAAAGAATTGTTGATCGGCAAAGGCTGCCTGTACGGTTACACCATTATATTCATACTCCACGTTATATAAAAACTCGGTTTCATTCACAAACTTAGGTAAAACAAAAAGAGTAACGTGCTTATCGTCAAGTTCCTTAGCAACCGGTACAAGCTTTATCTTTAATTTCTTCTCGCGGGCGTATTGCAGATCATTTGGTGACAAGTTTTGGATCCCTATGTTCAATACATCCTCAGGGTTGATCACAACACCATAGGCATGTGCTGCCGCGATGATCAGTTTATACTTAGCATCGTAGCCGCCAACATCCATTGTCGGGTCGGTTTCGGCAAAGCCAAGGTCCTGTGCTTGTTTAAGTGCAGTATCGTAATCAAGGTTCTCTAAATAACCTTTAGAAAGAATGTAGTTTGATGACCCATTAAAGATACCGCTGATAGAGTGGAGCAATTCGTTGTCATAATACTCCTCCAGGTTACGGATGATAGGGATACTGCCACAAACCGCACCTTCGTATAATAAAGACGTTCCGTGGATCTGTTGAAGTTCTATCAACTCATTCAGGTAAGTAGCTATCATTTTTTTACTGGCCGATACCACGTTTTTACCTGTGCTTAACGCACGTGATACAATTTCGAAAGCAGCCTCGGTATCGTTTATCAGTTCAACCACGGTATTGATTTCCGGGTTGTTCAGAATCTCGTCTCTATCGGTTGTGAAAAGTTCTTTCGGTAACGAACGTTCTTTGCTCGGGTTTTTGATGGCAATTTTAACGATCTCGATGTTCAGGTCTTTTGTTTTGATGATATCGTACAACCCCTGGCCCACAACTCCAAATCCGAAGAGGCCTATATTCAGTTTCTTGCTCATTAAGCTATTTTTTGTAGTTCTATTATTTTTCCTTTTACATCGGTTTTAAAAAACGATGTGATGATGTTTGTTAAGTCTTCTGTTTCAATTAGAAATCCATCGTGTCCATAAAACGAATCCAATTCGGCAAAGGCCGATTTTGGGATATGCCTGAACAGGTATTGCTGCTCTTCGATAGGAAATAGCACATCCGATTTGATGCCGATAACCAATGTACGTGCCTTTATCAAACTCAATGCTTTATCAACCCCATGCCTGCCGCGGCCTACGTTATGCGAATCCATCGCTTTAGATAGATACCAGTAACTGTAGGCGTTAAAACGGTTTACTAATTTTTCGCCCTGGTAACCTTGGTAAGTTGATGCTTTAAAATTATCAGTAGTACCATCACCATCTTCCTGCTGTGTGATGCCGTAAGTTTTATAACTACGGTAGGATAGGAGCGCTATGCTTCGCGCCGCTTTTAAGCCTTTACTGCCACCATCTGGCGCACCGGCGTAAAAGGTACGGTCGGCCGTGATAGCCAAACGTTGCGACTCATTAAAGGCAATGCCCCATGGTGAATGATTCGCATTTGTTGCTATCAATATCAGGTTTTTGATGCGTTCCGGCTCAATAATGCTCCACTCTATAGCCTGCTGGCCACCTAATGATCCACCTAATAAAATTTCGATATGATTGATATCTAAATGATCAGCCAATAATGTATGCGCCTTTACAATATCACGAATGGTAAACTCCGGGAAAGCCAGGTAATATGGCTGGCCTGTATTCGGATTAGTGTCAAGAGGGCTAACTGTACCATAAGACGAGCCTAACACATTAGCACAAACAATAAAATGTTCGTCGGGATTGAAGTGGTCTTCGGGGCCGAAAAGCCCTTTCCACCAGTCAAAAACATCAGAATTTGCAGTTAGGGCATGGCATACCCATACCACATTATCCCGGTTTTTATTGAGGCTTCCATAGGTAGTAAAGCCAATTGTAAGTCCTTGCAGTTTCTGGCCGGATTCCAGTTCAAACGTTCCGGTATATGTAAAACTCTGTGTGCTCATTTGTTATTCTTCGTTATTGGGGAGCAGTTGGCTAAAACAACCGCCCCCATAATAACATCACTTAAAAAACTAAAAAACTCTTATGCTAATTCAAGCTGCTGTATTTTGGCAAATGCCTGTGCAAAATCAGCTTTAATATCATCTATATGTTCAATACCAACCGCCACGCGTAATACGCCCGGCAGTACTCCTGCAGAGATCTGCTCAATGTCTGATAATTGCTGATGCGTAGTAGCCGATGGTTGTATAATTAATGTTTTTGCATCGCCAACGTTGGCTAAATGGCTAACTAATTGCAGGTTGTCAATCAAGTTATTCGCCAATTCCTTGTCACCCTTTATCTTGAACGACAATACCGCGCCAAAGCCATTTTTTAGATATTTTTTGGCAAGCGTGTGATATGCAGACGATTCTAACCCCGGATAGTTAACCGATTCTACCTGCGGGTGTTTTTCCAGCCACTTGGCCAATTCAAGCGTGTTATCTACATGGCGCTGTACTCGCAGGGATAAGGTTTCCAATCCCTGGATATTTAGCCATGAATTGAATGGTGATTGCGAAGGGCCGAAATCTCTCAAACCTTCTACACGGGCACGAATAATAAAGTTGATATTGCCAAACGGACCGTTAACACCAAATACATCATTAAATACTAATCCATGGTAACCTTCGCTTGGCTCGGTAAATTGCGGGAATTTGCCGTTACCCCAATTATAAGTACCGCCATCAACAATAACACCGCCAATGCTTGTGCCATGTCCGTTGATCCATTTGGTAGTAGATTCCACAACCACATGCGCGCCATGTTGTAATGGGCGGAACAGGTACCCACCTGCTGCGAATGTATTATCAACTATCAACGGCAGATCGTGCTTTTTGGCTAATGCCGCCAATTTTTCAAAATCGGGAATACTGAAACCGGGGTTACCAATAGTTTCTGTATAAATAGCTTTGGTTTTATTGTCGATATGTTTTTCAATATTCTCTGCTGTATCGTCCTGGGCGAAACGTACTTCGATACCCAAACGTTTAAAAGCTACTTTGAATTGATTGTATGTACCGCCATATAGGAAAGGGGAAGTAACAAAGTTATCGCCGGCCTGTAAAATGTTGTTTAACGCGATGAACTGCGCTGCCTGTCCGGATGCTGTTGCCAAAGCCGCTATACCACCTTCAAGAGCAGCAATGCGCTTCTCAAAAACATCGGTGGTGGGGTTCATTAAACGGGTATAGATGTTGCCAAATTCCTTTAGCGCGAAAAGGTTTGCGCCATGCTCGGCATTTTTAAATACGTATGAAGAGGTTTGAAATAATGGTACTGCACGGGCACCTGTGGTAGTATCAACTTCCTGACCGGCATGTAGTTGCAGTGTTTCAAATTTTAAGTTAGACATGTTCTGTAGATTAAGAGTTTTTAATTGGAAATGTTAAGATTACGGCAGGATAAAACTATCCCATTCGGCAGATCACGTATTTTCAGGAAAACAGAAAAGGGAACGTGTTAGCGAATTAACAGCAGCAACAACACATACAAATACAGCCTTGAGATTGGTTGTATGCTAAAGTTTGGGCCGATGGGGCCTGCGATGTATTTTGCTGTAGGTAAGTTAAACTTTTCATGATTAAAAATTTATATCCCCCGGTTAACTATTCTCCGGGACAGGAATTGGCACCTTCTACACCTTGTAGGGTTGCCAGCGGTTCTCTGAGCCTGATCTCTCGCCGCTTCTTTATAAACCAAAATCCGTGTGAGGGAAAATTGATCGTAGTATTGCTACCAAATAATGTTTCAAATATAGGGTAATAGGAATTTATAATCCAAATTAAATGTTTAATAAATTATCATTTCGATGTAAAAGAGCTGTGTTCGTCTATAAATATTATACCATTGCCTGTTCCAGATCAGCTATCAGATCATCGATATGTTCTAACCCAACCGAAACTCTTAGCAAATTCAATGGTGTTTTGGTATCCGTTCCTTCAACGCTGGCGCGATGTTCAATCAAACTTTCTACCCCGCCAAGGCTGGTGGCCTGGGTAAAAATTTTAAGGGAATTAACTACTTTCTTCGCTTCCGCTTCGCCACCCTTTAGTGTGAACGACATCATGGCGCCTGGAAGGCTCATCTGCGCTTTAACAATATCATACTGTGGATGCGAAGGGAGGCCGGGATACATTACTTGCTCTATACGTAGGTGTTTCTCTAAAAACGCGGCCAGTAATTGCGCATTGTGTACATGGCCTTTAACACGGTAAGGCAGGGTTTTAATACTGCGCACCAAGTAGTAGCAATCCATAGGGGAGGGCACCGCTCCACCCATGGTTTGCACATTGCGGATCTTTTCCCACCAGTCGCTTTTTTTGGCGGTAATTAACGCGCCACCCATCAAATCGCTGTGGCCGCCAAAGTATTTGGTTGATGAATGCATTACAAGATTGGCGCCCAAAGCAAGCGGGTTTTGACAAACAGGTGTGGCGAAGGTATTATCACACACTACTTTTATATTGTGCTGACGGGCTATCGCCACTACCTTTTTAATGTCGGTAATTTTTAATAATGGGTTAGATGGTGTTTCTATCCATATCACTCCGGTGTTGGGTTTGATATGTGCCTGTAAAACATCACTATCATTCACATCTACAAAATCAAACTCCAATATCCCCGCAAAAAGTGCCTTTAGCTGGTTACGTAAGCCATGATACATATCATCCGGCGCAATGATATGCGTACCCGGCTCCAATGATTGGAAAACCGACATGCCTGCTGCGTTACCGGATGAAAAAGCCGCAGCCTCAACACCGCCCTCTAATTGTGCCAGCACATTTTCTAACGAGGTTCGGTTAGGGTTGGCCGAACGGCTGTATTGATAGCCCGCAGAAAACCCGCCATCAGCATCGCGCTCAAACGTAGTTGCCATAACAATGGGTTGTACAACTGCTTTTGTTGAGGCATCGGTATGGTTACCTGCATGGATGGCTATAGTTTCTATTTTCATAATGCTGCTAATTTATAAATTGATTTTTTTTTAACGTGTAAAGTGTAGCACTTTATTTACTTTCTGCGTAATTATATAAAACCTAATCCATGAAAAAAGCCTTTATGTTGATTATTGCCGCATTAATATGCTTGTCGGCTTGTAAAAAAGTTGAGTTTAGCGATAAGTTGAATGACAGCCATAACAAATGGCTTACCTTTAGAAATCAAAGTAATAACTCTTATTCGTACACTGCTTATACAGGGTCGGTATTGGGGAATCACATCGAAACGAAAATTACGGTAACAAATGGCAAGGTTACCGCACGTGAATATATTGCAGGTACCTACAAGCCCAATACCGCTGATTTAGTTATTAGTGAAACATGGATAGAAAATGAATCTTCTTTAAATACCCATACCAACAGCGGCGCTTTCAAAATGCGTACATTGGATCAAGTTTATACTAAAGCCAAAAGTATATAGTTAAAGGCGGATCCTAAACAAAATGACATTTACTTTGAGACCGCTAACGAAGGGATGATCTCATCGGCAGGATATGTACCCAAAGGTTGTCAGGACGATTGTTTCAACGGAGTGCATATTAAAGATATCAGAAAAATGTGATTGACTTTCCATCTGTAACCACACTGTCATAGTTGGGTGTTCAAACACTCATTATAATGATACTTCCATTTTAAAACTAATGCAAATTGTTACATTTGCTCAAATATTTTTATAATGGAAGTATCAGATAATTTTCTGGTTTTGCTAAATAATCCTCAGCTTTTACCGGCACTAAAACAGATTGCTGAGAAGGTACTCCATAACCAGCGCATCACATTTGATGAAGGCGTCCTGCTTTACGAAAAGGCCGAGCTGGGTTATCTGGGAGTACTTGCCAATTACATACGCGAACAAAAACACGGTGATAAAACATACTTTAACCGTAATTTCCACATCGAGCCCACTAACCTTTGTGTTTACGATTGTAAATTCTGTTCTTACTCGCGCCTCATAAAACAACGTGCCGACGGATGGGAGTATACCATGGACGAGATGCTGGATATTGTTAAAAAATATGACGACCAGCCCGTTACCGAAGTGCACATTGTAGGCGGTGTATTGCCACAGTACGATGTTGCTTTTTATTCGGAATTATTTAGCAGGATAAAAGCACACAGGCCCGATCTGCACGTTAAAGCATTAACACCTGTCGAGTATCATTACATCTTTAAAAAAGCTAAAATAGATTACGCTACAGGCATGAAGTTGATGAAAGACGCAGGTCTGGAATCTATGCCGGGCGGAGGTGCGGAAATCTTCCATCCTGAAGTACGCGACCTGATAGCCAAAGATAAATGTACCGGTGACCAGTGGCTGGCCATCCATGAGGAATGGCACAAACTGGGTATGCGCTCAAACGCAACCATGCTTTACGGACATATCGAGAAGTTCCATCATCGGGTTGACCACATGGAACAATTGCGCCAACTGCAGGATAAAACAGGCGGTTTCCAAACGTTTATTCCGTTGAAGTTCCGTAACCAGGATAACCAAATGAGTAATGTGCCGGAATCGACTGTAGTTGAAGATTTGCGTAATTACGCTATCGCACGTATCTACCTGGATAATTTTGACCATATAAAAGCTTACTGGGCCATGATCAGCCGTACCACCGCGCAACTATCACTTAACTTTGGGGTGGATGATATCGACGGTACGCTTGATGATACTACGAAGATATACTCGATGGCGGGCGCAGAAGAGCAAAAACCGGCCATGAGTACTAAAGAATTAGTAGAGCTTATCAAAAATGCAGGGCGCTACCCAATAGAGCGCGATACGCTTTATAACGTGGTGACCGATTACAATGATTACCAGTTTCCTGATGAAGTAAAACCGCGCTTTTACAAACTGCCGGTTATAAATTAGTTTACTGGTTCATTTGTTCATTAGGTAATTGGTGTTAACCAATTGACCGATGGTTTATAATGAACATACGGACCAATGAACAAATGAACTATTGAACAAATGAACAAAGTAGAAAAGACATTATATATAGTACGCCACGGGCAAACAGATCTTAATAAGCAAGGCATTGTACAGGGCCGCGGCCGCGATACCGATTTAAACGACGAAGGCCGCTACCAGGCCGACTTATTTTACCAGGCTTACAAGGAAGTACCTTTCGATAAGATCTACATATCCGAACTAAAGCGCACGCAGCAAAGCATCCAGCAGTTTATAGACCTTGGCTTGCCATACGAAAAGCTGGAAGGTTTGGATGAGCTTGCCTGGGGCATCCACGAAGGACAACCCGCCACGCCCGAAACCAAAGCCGCGTTTTTAGACCTGATGCGCAATTGGTTAGACGGTAAGCTCAATACTAAGTTTGAAGGTGGCGAAAGCCCTAATGAAGTAAAGGCAAGGCAACTACAGGCGCTCGATATTATCATGAGTCACCCTGAAGAGAAAAATGTATTGGTATGTATGCACGGCCGTGCATTACGTTTGCTGATGTGTATTTTAACAGATCTGCCGCTTACGCAGATGGATACCTTTCCGCACCAAAACCTTGTGCTTTACAAGGTAACTTATGATGGCAGTCGTTTCCGCATTGTAGAAGCCAATAACGCATTGCATTTGAAAATTTATAGAGAACGATAAGTGAATAAGATAAGAATATCTGCCGTTAGTTATACTAACACCAAACCCTTTTTATACGGCCTGCAACATTTCGATATCAAAGATAAGATAGACCTAAGTCTTGATATGCCATCAGACTGTGCCCAAAAACTAATAGATGATAAGGCTGATATAGGTTTAATACCTGTGGCCGCTACTTTAAGCCTGCCCAAATGGGAGATTATATCTAACTATTGCATTGGCGCCGTTGGCGCAGTAAACTCCGTATTTGTATTCAGCAATTGCGATATAAAGGATGTGAAGCACCTACAACTCGACCCGGAATCGCGCAGCTCAAATAACCTGGCTAAGGTACTGTTAAAAAACTTTTGGAAAATACAGCCCGAGTTGATTACAGGTGCCGATGACTATTCCACTTCGCAAGATGAGCAAACTGCCTTTGTACAAATTGGCGACCGTACATTCGGTAAAAAAGATCAGTACAAATATGTTTATGACCTTTCTGAAGAATGGCAAAAATTCACCGGGCTACCATTTGTATTTGCCGCGTGGATAGCTAATAAACCCATCTCCGAGGAGTTCATCAAAGAATTTAACCAGGCGCTTCGCCATGGCCTTGCCCACAGGCACGAGCTTTTAAAAACCCTGCCTCAACGCGCAGATTTTGACCTGGAAGATTACTTGATGCACAAACTCGATTTTGATTTAACCGAGGATAAGAAGAAAGCGTTGTATCTGTTTTTGGATTATATAAAAGCGTTGTAAATTACATTTGTCATGGTGGGTCTGTCGAACTACTTATCTATAGTATAAGTCTTCGACAGGCTCAGACTGACATTTTTTTTATCTAAAATCCTGTCCCATTAAAACCTTATTATGTTATTAGCCTTGCATATAGCATAATATAACACGATATGGATCCTCAAAAACTTAACGGACAAATTGCATTAGTAACAGGCGCTGATAGTGGTATTGGTAAAGGCGTAGCAATAGCCATTGCCAAAGCAGGGGCAAAGGTATTGATAAACTACGTGCATAATGCAAATGCAGCTAATGAGGTTGTTGCCGAAATAAATACCGCAGGCGGAGAAGAATTTGCCTATAAAGCTGATGTGAGTAAGGAAGGGGAGGTACAAGCTATGTTTGCCGCCATCATCCAAAAATATGGCGCGCTAGATATACTGGTTAATAATGCGGGCCTACAAAAAGATTCCAAATTTGTAGACATGACCCTGGACGAGTGGAATACAGTCATCAATATTAACCTTACGGGGCAATTCCTTTGCTCGCGCGAGGCTGCCAAACTATTTATTAAGAGGGGAGTGGTAGAAGGCGTTAGTCGCGCTGCGGGTAAGATCATCTGCATGAGCAGCGTACACGAGATAATCCCATGGGCGGGGCATGTAAATTACGCGGCCAGCAAGGGGGGCATTAATATGTTTATGAAAAGTATTGCGCAGGAATTGGCGCCGCATAAAATCCGAGTGGTAGGCATAGGCCCGGGCGCTATTCAAACTCCAATTAATAAAGAAGCCTGGGAAACGCCGGAGGCTTTGAACAAGCTTTTAACCCTTATTCCATACAATCGCATCGGCCAGCCCGATGATATAGGGAAATTAGCTGTTTTTTTAGCTTCTGACGATGCAGATTATATAACAGGTACTACCATTTTTGCTGATGGTGGCATGACGCTATACCCCGGATTCGACGGCAACGGATAGCAAATACCTGTATAGAAATGCACAAATGTCATTTTAAAGTCACAAATAACGAATCGGTTTACATTAATTTAACTTAGTGTACTTTATACAATAAGATATTAAGCGTTTTGTTGACATATTTTTAAATGTACACTATGTAACAGCATGATTTTTTAAATTGCAATCAAAAACGCTCATTAATTATTAAATATTCATAAAAATTAGCAATAATTATGAATATTATCAATACGAATGTACATTTGTTATATAATTAAAAACAACAAGATCATGAAAAAATTATTTATATCTACCGCTATCGCAGCATTGTTCACAGTAAATGTTTTTGCTGCTAACACACTTACTAAAGCAGAAGGTGATGCTGATGCAGTACCATACGCAGTTTCTTCGAAATTCAACAGCGATTTTGTTAGGGCTGAAAATGTAACTTGGAAGGTTAATTCAAAATTCCAGAAAGCAACCTTTACACTTGATGGTGTAAAAAAATCAGCTTTCTACAATCTTAAAGGTGAATTGATTGGTATTACCGAAAATGTACAATTTAAAGAATTGCCTGCAAAAGCTAAAAAAGAGATCGCAGCTAAATACGAAGGTTACTTCGCAAACGAAGTTATCAAATTAGATAACGACGATAACGGCTTCGATTCAGTTGTGTATTTTGTTGATCTAAAAAACGACAAAGAAGAAGTTTTGTTAAGAGTTACACCAAGTGCCGGTGTTTATTTCTTTCAGCAGGTAAAATAATCACCTAAAACTTATATCGTAATGAAAGTCATTGGTTTACACCAGTGACTTTTTTGTTTTTAAATTTATTTGGTTATATAATAATTTTATATATTTGGTAAGGATAGTTGTACATTCTATATTGATTATTAAGCCATTTTTATAATTCAGTTGAATTACCTACTGATCTTAACACACAATTATTAATACAATTATTTATTATTATGAAAACTGGAAAAGTAAAATGGTTTAACACACAAAAAGGTTACGGATTTATTATTACCGATGATGGTAAAGACTTGTTTGTACACTTTAAAGATGTACAAGGCGGCGTAAACGCAATTAAAGACAACGATAACGTTGAATACGAAGAAGAAGAAGGACGTAAAGGATTACAGGCAGTAAACGTAAAAAAAGTTTAATTAGCTGCTATAAAATATATAGCCCCTGTTTTAATAAGCAGGGGTTTTTTTATGCATTTTAATTTGTTTTTTGCATCCATTTTATACCTTAGCCAAACCAATTATTACAACCCTGATCTATGACCGACACTGCTTCAGCAAAAGTTTCGCGGAATGTTATATTCCTGGTACTTGTGGCCTCCCTGGGCTATTTCGTTGACATATACGATCTTTTAGTTTTCTCAATAGTACGCAAGGCCAGCTTACATGATATTGGCGTAGCCGATGCCGATATATTATCTAAAGGGCAGTTTATTATCAACGTGCAAATGTTTGGCTTGTTACTCGGCGGTTTACTGTGGGGCATTATAGGCGATAAGCTTGGCCGTATTAAGGTGTTATTTGGGTCGATACTGTTATACTCCATAGCTAACTTTGCAAATGCCTTTGTAACCGATGTTAATACTTATGCCATAATACGATTTATAGCAGGTGTAGGCCTTGCCGGGGAGCTCGGGGCCGGCATCACGCTGGTAACCGAAACTTTGAGTAAAGAGAAACGAGGCTACGGCACTATGATCGTTGCAGTAATTGGCCTTTTTGGCGCTGCGGCAGCATACGAAGCTGCAAAATTTGGCTGGCAACATGCTTACATGGTAGGTGGCGGCCTGGGTATAATATTGCTGCTATTACGTGTAGGTACATTCGAGTCGGGTATGTTTAATAAGGTTAAGGACAGCGGTGTATCAAAAGGCAACTTTTTTATGCTATTCACCAATGCAGCAAGATTTAAGAAATACCTGTATTGTATACTAATTGGCGCGCCGCTTTGGTACGTAGTAGGAGTGCTTGTAACCCTATCGCCCGAATTTGGTAAGGCCTTGGGCTCAACCGTACCGCTTAGCGCAGGCGAGGGGGTGCTTTATACTTATATCGGTATTTCCATAGGCGATATATTTGCGGGCCTACTGGCACAGGTTACTAAATCGCGTAAGTTAACCATGGCTGTATTCCTGCTATTGTCTTTGGTAAGCGCATTTAGTTATTTAAGTTCAAAAGGCATCACGCACGATAAGTTTGTTTGGACCTGTTTCGCCATGGGTTGCACCGTTGGTTATTGGGCAACCTTTGTAACCATAGCCGCCGAGCAATTTGGTACAAACATCCGCTCAACCGTTACCACTACAGTTCCAAACTTTGTACGCGGTTCATTGATCCCTATCAATATTGCATTTAATGCCTTTGTGGTGCATTATGGTATGGTTACAAGTGGTTATATTATGATGGTGTTACTTACACTCATCTCGCTATTTTCGCTTAGCCAGCTAAAAGAAACCTTTGGTAAGGATTTGAATTATATTGAGGAAGAAGCGGGAATTAGTTAGGGATTTAATTAGTAATTTAGTGAGTAAATGAATTAGTGATTGAAAATTGCTAACCCCAACCAATAGTTTGTTTAGTTTTGCAGCATATTAATCACTAATTCACTAATTCAGTCATTCACTAATTAATGATTACGAAGGAACAAATAGCCGCAAATTATAAAGAGATACAGGACGAGATATGCGCAGCACTTGAAGCCACTGATGGCAAAAGCACGTTTGAAGAAGAGTTGTGGGAACGCGAAGGAGGAGGCGGAGGACGTACCCGAATCATCCAGAACGGTAGCATATTTGAAAAAGGCGGCGTAAATTTTTCAGCTGTGTATGGCCAGTTGCCGCACACCGTAAAAAAAGCACTTAACGTAGAGCAGGACGACTTTTTCGCCACCGGTATCTCTATCGTTATCCACCCAAATCATCCTTGGGTGCCAATTATCCACATGAACATCAGGTACTTCGAGATGCCTTCGTCATTTAATAATGATACACCACCGGTACGCTGGTTTGGTGGCGGGATTGATCTTACGCCTCATTACGTGGTTGAAGATGACGCACGTTTTTTCCACCAGCAATTAAAAACCGTTTGCGACCAGTTTAACACCGATTTTTATGAGCGCTTTAAGACTTGGGCCGATAATTACTTCTACATAAAACACCGTGATGAGACCCGTGGCATTGGCGGTATTTTCTATGACCGCTTAACCGCTACGGATGACATCACCTGGGAAACCGTTTTTGAGTTCTCCAAAGCTTTAGGCCGGTCTTTTATCCCAACCTACACCGAATTGGTAAACCGCAGCCGCGATAAGCAGTTTACAGATGAGCAGCAGCAGTGGCAGTATCAGCGCCGCAGCCGTTACACCGAGTTTAATTTGGTTTACGATGCAGGCACCAAGTTCGGACTGGAAACTAATGGGCGTATCGAATCGATACTGATGAGTTTGCCGCCCACGGCCAAATGGGTTTATAACTACCAGGCACAGCCGGGCAGCGAGGAAGAGAAAACTTTATCGCTGTTAAAAAAAGGTATTAACTGGGTTTAGATATGTTAAAAAGGATTTTTCCTGCTTGCGCTTTGTGTATTTCGTATACAAGATACATTCGAGGGCAAATGGCAATACAGCGGGGGCATATACAATGGCAAAGCAGAGCAGCCATCCAAAAGACTATACCCTGAAACGAAATTACGATGCAGCGCATTATAATGCCCTTTTTATCGAAAATGGGCAGGAGCCAATAACCTACGAGCGCGGTGGCTACACACTAAAACAAGATACCTGCCTGGAAACCCAAACCTTTAGTGCAGAGCCTTCTAAGTTACTTAACGTCACCATAAAATATCGTTATCGCATCAGTAAGGACACCTTAACTTTTAACAGCGTTCTACCCAATGGAACAGTTGTTAAAGAATACTGGAAAAAGGTAAACTAAGGGTTCGTATTCCACATTGTAACTTTACTGTTGGTTTACGTTAAAAAAGGTGGAAAACAAGTATAAATGTTAGTAAAAAACACAGTATTTTGAGTATATTTTCTTAAATTCGCACGGTGTATAAAATCACTTTTTATACACGCATTTACTGTTAAGATTTTCCACTAAGAAAAACCAATGGCTGAAGAAACCGAAAACGAGAATTCGCACCAAGAAGACAGAATAATTTCGATAAATATTGATGAAGAGATGCGGGCCGCTTACATTGATTATTCAATGTCGGTTATTGTATCAAGGGCACTGCCCGATGTACGCGACGGTTTAAAACCCGTTCACAGGCGTGTATTGTACGGGATGCTTGACTTGGGTTTGGCAAATAACAAACCTTATAAAAAATCGGCCCGTATTGTGGGCGAGGTACTGGGTAAATATCACCCCCATGGCGATACATCGGTATACGATGCCATGGTACGTATGGCGCAGGACTGGAGCTTACGTTACCCATTTGTTGAAGGACAGGGCAACTATGGTTCAATCGATGGTGACCAACCCGCAGCAATGCGTTATACCGAGGCTAAACTGCAAAAAATAGCTGAAGAGATGCTGGCCGATATCAATAAGGATACTATCGATTTCCAGCTTAACTTTGACGACTCGTTACAAGAGCCAACCGTATTGCCTGCAAAATTCCCTAACCTGCTGGTTAACGGTGCATCAGGTATCGCGGTGGGTATGGCAACCAACATGGCACCACACAACTTAACTGAGATCGTTAATGCTACTATCGCATTAATTGATAATCGCCAAATAGACATAGCAGAGTTAATGACCTATGTTAAAGGTCCCGATTTTCCTACAGGTGGTATCATTTACGGTTACGAAGGCCCGCGCCAGGCTTTGGAAACAGGCCGTGGCCGTATTGTAATACGTTCAAGGGCCGAGATTGAAACTTACGGCAGTGACCGCGAGCGTATTATTGTTAGCGAGATACCTTACCAGGTAAATAAAGCTCTGATGATTGAGCGTACTGCCGAATTGGTTAACGATAAAAAAATTGAAGGTATATCTGCTATTCGCGATGAAAGTAACCGCGAAGGTATCCGTGTGGTTTATGAGATAAAACGCGACTCAAATGCGGCTATCGTGTTAAACAATCTTTATAAATATACCGCGCTGCAAACATCGTTCAGTGTAAATAACATTGCGTTGGTACATGGCCGCCCAATGCTACTTAACCTGAGGGATCTTATCCATCACTTTGTTGAGCACAGACATGAGGTGGTTATCCGCCGTACCAAATACGAATTGGCCGAGGCTGAGAAACGCGCGCACATATTAGAAGGTTTGCTGATTGCGCTCGATCATATCGAGGAAGTTATTAAGCTGATCCGCGCGTCATCAACACCAGACGAAGCCCGTGAAGGTTTGATAAGTACGTTTGGCTTGAGTGATATCCAGGCACGTGCCATATTGGATATGACCTTAAGGCGTTTAACCGGACTGGAACGCGATAAGATTCGCGATGAGTTTGATGCCTTAATGAAAACTATCGATTACTTAAAATCTATCCTTGCTGATGAAGGCTTGCGGATGCAGATCATCAAAGACGAGTTGATAGACATACGTGAGAAATATGGTGATGAGCGTAAAACTGAAATGGTACACTCATCTGCAGAAATGCAAACCGAAGACTTTATTGAGGATGAAGATGTAGTAATCACCATCTCTCGCGAAGGTTACATCAAACGAACTTCACTTACCGAGTACCGCCGCCAGGGCAGGGGTGGTAAAGGAGCTATAGGCAGCAACAGCCGCGATGCGGATTTTATTGAGCACTTATTAATAGCGAGTAACCACAACTACATGCTGTTCTTTACGGAGAGCGGGCAATGTTTCTGGTTACGTGTATTCGAGATACCGGAAGGTACGCGTACTTCTAAGGGCCGCGCCATCCAAAACATCATCAATATCCCTAAAGAGGAAAATATTAAAGCTTACATCAAGCTTAAATCGCTTAAGGATAAAGAATACCTGGAGAACAACTTTATTATTATGTGTACCCGTAGAGGTGTTATTAAAAAAACATCTTTAGAGGCATACTCTCGTCCGCGTGCAAACGGTATCAACGCAATCAATATTAACGAAGGCGATTCTTTACTGGAAGCAACATTAACAACCGGCAGCAGCGAAATTGTTATGGCACTACAATCTGGCCGTGCAATCCGCTTCAACGAAAGTACCGTTAGGCCAATGGGCCGTACCGCTACAGGTGTGCGGGGTATCAGTTTGGATAGCGAGAAAGACGAAGTTATTGGTATGATAGCCATTGATGATAAAGAAACAACTGTACTGGTTGTATCTGAAAAAGGATATGGTAAACGTACCGATATTGAAGATTATCGTGTTACTAACCGTGGTGGTAAAGGTGTTAAAACCTTAAACATTACTGAAAAAACCGGAAACCTTGTTGCCATTAAAGGTGTTACTGATAAAGAGGATCTAATGATCATCAACAAATCTGGTATCATTATCCGCATGGCCATAGCAGAATTACGTACTATGGGCCGTGCTACTCAAGGGGTGAGGTTAATTACCCTTAAGGGTAACGATGCAATTGCATCGGTTGCAAAAGTTGAGCACGAAGAGGATGAAGAAGTGATTGAAAGTGCTGAATTAGCAGAAAGCGCAGAGCAAACCGGTGAAGCAAAAAGTACTATTACTGACACCGACGAAAGCAAAGGGGAGGAGCCCGCTGCCGAAGACGATAAAACTGAATAATTAATGCAAAGCGGAAAAATCAGTTTATTGATTTTAGCGTTGTTTACCACATCTTTCGCCTTTGGCCAGTCCGAAGCGTTAAAGATTGTGGTTAACAACCTTGCTTTTTATAAGCAAAAGGGTGATCTTAAATATTTAAGTAACGCCAAAAAATCTGCCGATAGTTTAGTGGTAACACGTAAAGATTCTGCCGATTTGGAAAAAAATGTTTACCGCATTATTGTAAACTCCAGTATCCTTTACACTGATTCGCTTAATAAGCTAAACCAGCCGGAAACATTCCTGCCTCAAACAGCTGCTCTACTTGATAAGTTCCAGGAAAAAGGCAAGATCTATAAATATCAGCCGGAGTTGGATTATGCAAAACGTTGCCTGGCAAATGTTTATATCCGCAAAGGTTTTGCCTTGTCCAAAAGTGGCGATTTCAAGAACGCAGTGGATGTTTTTCAAAAGGCTAAAAGGTATGCACCCGCCCATAAACAAATAAATGCATATATAGCTTACGCCAGCAATAAACTGGGCAACCTGCAGGAAGCGGCCAACTACTATTCAAACCTAATAAATACAGATAGCACAAAGCTTGAGTATCTGGAAACCGCATCAACCATTTATAAGTCATTGGGCGATACTGCAAAGGCTTTACAAATAGTAAAAAAGGGAAGGAGACTATTACCTCAAAACAAGCAACTATTGCAGGACGAAGCTAATATCTATAATAACAAAAGGGACTACAAATCGTTAGAACCTTTAATAATATCATTGATAGATAACAACGCTAATAATTCCGAAATAACTTTTGTAGCCGCAAATTGCTATGATAATTTAAACCAGTATGACAAGGCGGAGTCTTTATACCTGCGAGCTATAGAGTTAAACGGTGTTGCTTATGAGCCAGTGTTTAATTTAGGTTTACTTTACTTTAAGAAAAGCACACTTAAGGGTAATAATGATGATAAAAACATTACAAGTGCTATATTGTGGCTCGAAAAAGCGAATGAAATGGTTCCAAAAAATAAAAAATGCCTGGAGTTATTGCAGTTAGCCTATACAAAAACAGGCAATCAAAACCAGTTAGAGAGGGTTAACAACCGATTAGAACAATTAAACTAATACACTATATATTATAGCTAAATCAGTTAAAGGCTATATTAACATTACCAATTTAAAACACTGTAGAATGAAAATTAAATTTCTAATGCTTGGCCTTTTGAGCCTTATTACCGCAACAACTTTTGCACAAAAAGGAGAGTTGAACACCGCACAAACAGAATATGAAAAATTTGAAGCTTTAAGGCAAGCACAGCCCATCATGGCTATACCAAGTTTAAAAAAGGCGAAAGAATCTATCGATAAAGCATCTGCAAATGAAAAAACAGCAGCATTGCCACAAACCTATGCTGTAAAAGCTAATATTTATGGTACACTTGCCGAATTGGATTCAATTGCTACAACATCCTTACCATTGTTTACAACTGCTGCTGAGGCAGCCGCCAAAGCCAAAGAATTAGATACAAAAGGGGAAAACAAAAAACTTATTGATAATGCCTACCTCGTTTTAGCACGTTACCAGTTAAACAAAGGCGTAAAAGAATACGAAACCGGCAAATATGACCTTGCTTACAAAGCATTTGATTTTTACCGCACCGTAATGCCCGAAGATACAAACGCTATACTTTACACAGGTTTAGCAGCATTAAATGCAAAAAACTATCCGGCGGCTATTACTAATTACAATAAACTGGTAACTACAAAATATTCTAAAGTAGAAACAGCTTATAGCGAACTTGCAGGCATATATTTAGAAAGCAAAGATACTGTTGGGGCTGTAAAAGCCGTTGGCGAAGGCTTGGCAAAATACCCTAATAATGCTGCGCTTAGAAGAACTGAAATTGAAATAAGCCTGCAACAAGGCAAACAAAAAGAAGTGCTTGATAAAATTTTAAGCGCACAGGCAAATGATCCAAAAAACAAAAGCCTTTATTATTATGCAGGTTTAGTTTATTCTAACTTAGGAGATGCTGCGGGCCAAAAAGTTGCTAAAGCCCCTGTTACAGGCAAAGCAGCTTTACAAGCTACAAGAGACCAAAACTTTGCTAAAGCGACTGAAATGTACAAAAAAGCGCTGGAGATTGATCCAAATTATTTTGAAGCTAACTTAAATATGGGTTACATTATTATATCTCCGGCTATTGATATTTACAATAATGCTAACAAATTGCCAACCAACCAGCAAAAAGCATATGATGCAGCCATGGCAAAAGCAAACGCACAATTTGAATTGGCTAAACCATATTTGTTAAAAGCGGTAGAATTACAACCAACTTCGTATGATGCATTAAACAACCTGCGTACATACTACCAGGGTAAAAAGGATAGTGCTAACTCTGCTAAAGTAACAGCACAGATAAACGCGTTACAGAAGAAATAAGACTCAATATAGAAGCCCTAATTAAAGCCCGTAAAAAAATACGGCTTTAATTAATATTATTACTTAACATAATAACTGTTACATATCTGATAATTAACAGTATGGTAACTGTAAATTTAAAAAGACTTAGTGTAGAGAACACCGATTGAAACTATTATATCTCCGTCATTTTGGCAGTAGGTAAGTAGATTATAAAATCAGTAACCAGTAGCAAAACCGAGACTTGCAAGTAGGTATGTTATCGCAACACCCTTACTTGCAGTAAATATAATATCTTGAAAGGAGAAATAAAATAGTAAATTCATAACTGACTGATTGTCAGTTAAATAATTTTTATTTAGTGTAAAAACCTCGCCCCCACTCTATCGCATTTTAAAAAGTTATTTTAATTGAATTTGCGATTTAAGGAACTTTAAAGGATAGAAGATACATTTTACTGTCTATAATTAAAGTCGCCTTAAGGGGGCTTATTTGAGGCTTAAAGCATATGAAGCAAAAGAGATAAAAATCCTTTTACTTCCTGCTTAGATTGATATTGATTTTGCTTTACCACAATCAAACTATCATTCGAATAAAGGTTTTTTTGGTTAAGCTGCAATAATTCAATATTCCGTTCCATTTTGTTTAGACCATCCGTATTATGGTTTATTTCAGAAACACGATTTTCTAATTTAGAAATCTGATTATTTAGCGAAATGTTCCAAACTAAAACGGCAAGGAAAAGAAGAGAGAATAATTTATTTATTTTAGACATAAAATTTATTTTAGGCCAAATTAATAAATTATTTTAAGTGATGGTGTCCAAAGTAATGCTGATAATCTGAATAGTCAAGAAAAGGTATTGCCATATCAGTAATGCGATTATTTGAAGTTATACCGAGTTCTTTTAATTTTTTTTGATAAACAAAAAAAGAAGAACGACCAAAGAGGCCGGAACGGCGAAGTTCATCAAGAGTGGTATGTTCAGTCAAAAGAGTTAAGGCCATAAGCATATTATTATTATATGAAAGCTTGCCGCGCAAGCCCTTGCTTGTGGCCGTATCTCTTTTATTATTGAGTTCAATAATTTTGTCCTTTACCTCACCCAGAGAAGTTTTTCTATCAAGTTGATATTTCTTTACTATATCCCAAAAGAAATTAAACATAACAGCAAAAATAGTGCTATCAAAAGCAACCGTTTGTTTTTCGATTGCGTCATGTTGGGAAACATGGGCAAAAACAAAATGCTTGCTTTGTTCGCAAAATGTAATACACTTATCATAGAAAATACGGTTTGTTAACCTGAATGATTTTCGTGCATTTTCATTTTTTAAAAATGAAACATATTTTGTATGTAATTCATTTTTTTCAAAAAGGTAATCAATTTGCGCCTTTCTAAAAGTAACCTCATATCGTAGTACTTTATCGGCTATCTCTTGTAAATCTTTCAAAGAATGACCCGTTGGGTTTTTCTTTGCAAGTTCCTTGCGATCATGGATTTTAAATTCCTCACCCTTGTGATAGATTTTAAACGAGTACCGTTTAGTTGTGTAAATAAAGCTACTATCATAGCAGCGATATTTATTTTTAGAAGACATTGCAAATTTTTGCAATAATTCTTTTTGCTCACCTAAGTATCGTAAAGCATCAACTTTTGAATTAAAAAATTGATTATAACACAAATCGAGCCTCAATAACTCAACATCGGCCATATTGATTATATCATACGTGTGTTTTATAAAAAAGCCTTTTACAAAGTCTAAAAGGTAATTATAAATAGTTACGCTATCCTGTTTAAAGTATTTTATAAACTGTAAAATATTAGTACCGAACATATATTTCGGTATGCTAAATTCAAAAGTTATGAAATCCTGCGTAATATTATAGAAATAGGATAAATTATAATTACTGGAAGGAATATGCAACTTAGCACGCTTGCTAAGTGGAATAATACTATCACTATCATGATGAAGTATAGCGCGAACCTTGTGATTTTCAAAGCATTCGCCAGTATCTTTGTCAACCATGAAGTTGGTTTCTCCTGTTCGTGTCGTGTGTTCGAACTTAGTAAGCGTAAGAGGATATTTTGAAACATTGTTTAGTTTAAATAAAATTGTGTCAATCATTAGGGTTAATACTAAAAACGTGATTCTAGCGGGGTTAAATTGTTTAAGAAGTAATGTAAACGGTGAGAACGTTGGGGAAGTGATAGAATATACCTATGAAACGATGTTCGCATAGAATAAAAATCGACAAAACCACGGGTAAATTGTTTCTTTTTTAAAAATCTGATTAATAAGATTTTTCTTTCGTTTTTTGTTAAACGTTCCATTGATGTAAGGTCTAAGGTTTAGTGTTAAACATATCTGATATAGAAATTATCAGTATTCGGGGAAGCCTAAGCACTATTATAGCAGAGGCAGTAACGCCAAGCAATAGCGCAGTTTGATGTAAAAATTGTAACATGATTAAAGGTTTAATTATTAGTCAATAGGGAAATCCAAAAAAATTTGTTTAGGTGTAATACCGTTTTTTTCGCAATGTTCAATATTCCTATCATGCTGTAAAGCACGACCGAGGCGAAAATCCTTTTCGCAGGAGGCACCAAGTTTTTTTTGATAATCCCATTTTAAAGCGTTAGCAAGAGGTAAGCAAACATCTTTAGGAACGTTGTACAGGTTAAAATCAACCGTGCCATTATCTACAGTGATTTCAATAGTAAGAGTTTGCGAGATTAGTAAATTTTCCATCTTGTGGGGGTTTTAAATCAAATACATAGAGTGAGTTTAAAAAATAAGTTTGGTCTCGATTAGCAGGAATGCTAATATTAATTTTCAGGTTACCAGTTTCAGACCTGAAATAAAATTTTGTGAATACCAAATGATATTGTATATCATAGCATAAAAATTTCATAATTATTTTAGATAAATATAGACAGTACCGTGTTTCCTAAAGAGCAAGCGTAGTTTATCAGTACGCATTTTTGAAGCCTTTAAAAGCACTGTATTAGCGTTAGTAGAGCCTAAGTAAATATGTAGCTGATTGGGAGAAACTTTAAAAGCTTTTCTTTTTTTCCCAAACCGAGCAAGGGGATAAATTACCATATGGTAATCCTTATTATAGGTGGAGTTAAAAAGTGACATTTTTAAAATAATAAACCCGCCCCTTATTAGGGGGCGGGAGTTTAAGAATAGTATTAAGAATTTGGTTAATACGGCAACGTATAGTTACGGTCATTATAACCATTCCGAGAACGTCGGAAATCTTTAAACCCATACGGTATTTTATTACCTAATTTTCGCCAAGTACGAACATTGTTACGATAACGAAAAAACGTACGAACTACAGGTATAAAGAAAATGAAAGGCAAAAAGAATAACCAATAAATTGGTTTCATTATTTACCCTTAATAAAGAAGAACCAAACGGCGGCCGCAGCAGCACCGATTAACGCAATGTTTTTCATTTTGTCGTTTGTTAAAAGATTAGTTAATAATTGGTTTTTGGGCGCATCCTTTCGGAAATCCCATGTTTTTGCATCCTTAGTATAACCAATGTGCAAACCCCATGAATAAACACCATACTCACCAATTTTAGTATCTGACTGAACAGCGTTCAATAAGGGTTCTACAAAATCGGGGGGAACGCCTATAGATAAAGCGTTTCCAGTAGTGTACAGGTCACTATCATGAAAACCAAATGATAGTAAATGATATTCAGGGGAGTGATAAGAAGCACGAATAGTAAAAGGGCAGTCTACCGTTTCCCGTAATGTATTAAGGGAAAGAAGAACGCCTTTACTTAATCGTGTTTTACTCAAAGGATTAGAAGTAAGTAACACCTTTAGTGTAAAATGGGGTATTACTTCATAATTGAGATTTGATTTTTTATCAAATACAATGTAATCACCGTCAATAAGAAATTTATTGTCGGTTGCATCATTTTTTAAACGAGCATCTAAATCTGATTTAGTCATTATAATGATTGCATTTTATTAAATTGTACAAAGTATGGATAGTTGACTGTTGAAATATCCACATGACCAAATTCCGTTTGACCTTCACCGCCCGAAGAACCGACAATTAGCGTATTATCAAAAGGGATACGCATAGTACGGGTAAAGAAAGGCGTTGCAGAAAAATGAACTTTATAACCTATATAATTTTGTGGTTTAGTACTGTAAGGAGTACACCAAAGTTCATTTGGTAAAATTTCCTGAGGAGTATTAGAAACTAAAACTCCGTTGGCATCGTACCAATCCAAAAAAATAGAAATGTCACTATTATTTTGAAGCACGAAAGCAGCTAAATTTTGCGGAATTATAGGGGGGTTCGCAGAAATATAAGCGTTAACAGCTTCCTGTTTAACCACACCTAACTGTTCAGCAGTTAATGTGATAGGTATACCAAATATAATGGACATAATTTTTAATTAGTAGGTGAAGTAGTTGGCATTACAGAAATATCAATCGGAACGCTTACATTTTCAAAATGAAATAAAGAACCGTTATTAGTAATTCGTGTAACACCGTTAATATTACATTGCATGTGCAATGTAGGACCGTTAACAGGGGGTGTAAATTCGGCCCGAATAGTAACATCATAAAGACCTGGAGGCAGGTTTTCGCTTATTGATGCCGAGGAATTAACATCCCTGTTTTGGTAATCGGTTGTACCCTCTATAAAGAAAGACACCACCATCGGCCTGTTAGTATTGTTACGAGCGTAGAGAGTGCCAGTAACAACAGGTAATGGGCATGTATTGGTGCTTACATAATCAGGTATGTAATTAATGTCCGAGGGAACATTAGGCTTTGTTATACCTGTTACTATGCCTGTGTCAATTGCAAACTGTTCGAGGGTTATGATATGAATATAACCATTGTTTGCACCGTCAACCTTAACACAAGGATCGAGGGGAACTTGACCACGCCAAGAAGTAACAGCACCCGACACAGGGTCGGAAGTAACAGTTTCGTCACAACATCTAATGTCATGAAGCGAAGATTTAATTATAGACCTAAAGCGCATTATAAGATAATTGCGACGTAGCCCGATACACCGATTTCAAATTCTATTGAAGGTGTAAACGAACCTGTTCCAGTTGAGATAATTGTAAATGTACCGTCAGGGTCAATAACAGCATTGCCGCCACTAATTTCAATATCTGTAATATAGTGTAAGGCAGAACGGTTAAAGACAAAACCAGACGGGTCACCTTTAGGGTATTTTTTCAAGATAAAATCTTTGAAAGAAAGCCCGCCGTGTGATGTTAAACCCGATGATATTTGAACAAATTGACGTTTAACACCGTCAAGATTAAATGATAATAGGGTATAAGCTAACCCCACATCGACGAAAGCGTCAAGAGGGGGCAACAGAAAATCCATATATCCCAAGTAGGTACTATTTTGAAATTGTACCGTCTTGTGATATTCTAAATTTGTTTGTAAAAACATATCGGAGGGATACAAAAGCACACCAACAAAAGGGTTAATATTTTCGAGTGAACGAGAAGAATTAACTTTTGTTAGTAATGTTTTTGCGTACTCCTCCGTTCCGTAATCGATATATTTTACAATGAGGTTGTTTAAAGTTTCATTCATTAGGGTAATACGTTAATAATGGATGCAATTGATTTTTCTTTAAGTTCACTATCTGATAGTATCATTTTAATAGCATCTTTAAAAGTGTATCCTTTCTTATTGTCTGTAAACAAACCGTCCTGAATACTCCAATAAGTAAAACCATCTATAGGACGAGTTCCGTAAACAGAAGCTACAAGTCTAAGTGTTTGTATATTGGATTTTTTTAAATTTGCTATGATAGATGAGTGATTAGGAAACATTCTATCAAACATTTCATGCCAGTTAAGTGCTAACTGAATGTGCTGATTTGATATAGAAAGCCCTTTAGTACTAAGTGAAGAGGCAGTGTTTTTTAAACTATCGGCTTTAGACTGTTCGGTACTTACAAATGTTCCTGCAAGGGCTTTCTCGCCCCTGTCTTGGGTATTGCTGATAATATTTGAAGCACCGCCAAAAAACATGTTATAAAGTTTAAAACCTGCAATGCCGACAGCACCAAGAATTGCAAGATTAATAACAGCACCAATATTGATATTAGGCATGTTAAATTTTGGCATCTTGAAGGATGCTGTAGGTTTTTGTTGCACGTAGTTAGGTTTTGAAGTTTGTGGACGCCTCAATGGGTGAGGTGGCAAATCACTTTTGCGGGTATTGGAATATTCAGAACCACTTTGTTTATTCAAATAATCCGTAAGCTTAATTTTACCACTTGACCAGTCGGCAAAGTCCTTATCGAATGACATTAGTCTGTATTGTGTAATTCGGTCGGGTCATCCGCTGGGTTCATCAAATCTTGAATAAAGCGGAGAATAAAAAAGTAAGACATTGCCAAAATTAGACGGCCATACCAACTATCAAGTTGCTGGAAACCCATTTCAAAAATGGATGGTTTTTCGCCATTGGCAATTTTGTCTTTTATTTTTTTTGCTAAGGTTTCATACCACAGCTTGCAATCGTCATCAATTCGGGCATTTTCCATTGCAGTAGTGGGCGCAGCCTTGCGAAGTAATTGATTAATAAGTGAAGGAAGTTCCATGTTATTTTTAACTGATTTTAAATACAAGCCACTTTATTATTAAATGGTACAAGTATTTGGTTTAATTAATAAGGTTGATTAGAAAGGTTAAAAAGACTGTTTAAAGGTATGCCCATTTAAGGGCATACTTTTAATAACGGCGGGAAGAACCGCTTTTTGAAAGAAACAAAATAGCGATACCGCCGAGGGCAACAGGTAATAACCAACGTGGTAAACCACTTGTTGTGTTATAACCGTCAGAAGCGCGACCACCAGTACCAACGTTTACGTCAAGTTGGGCATGTGACCTACCCTGAAGAAAATCAGTAATAGAATCAAACATTCCAACAATTGTAGAACCGAGAGATTTGCCACCATAATTAGAATTTGGGGGAGTACCAATATTCAAAGAGGGGGCAACCATAGCGGGGGCGGGTATGGCATTAGAAGTTGTTTTTTTATCAAAAACATTTGAAAGGCCTGAAAGACCGATTGAAGAACCAACAACACCAAGTGCAGCTTTTCCAATCAGTTTTGCGCCCTTACCAAGAAAAGAAAAAATAGACATTTTTTTTAGATATTAAAAACGGGCTGCATAGCGCAACCCGTTTTGTAAAAAAACTACCTAAGAAATTACTTTTTTAAGGTCGTTGCCTGATCAAGTTTTTTCTTAGTTTGTTCATCGAAAGAGGCAACTTTTGCGTTTGCTTTTTCGATGATAGTCCAATCAGTATCGTAATTCCAAGTAACAATATAATTGGTTGCGGCTGTAACGTTTGGAGCGTTAAAGGAAATGTCGAGGGTAACAGCATCAAATTCCTGATTGAAATCAGTTAAAAGGAAACTTTGGTCGTTTTGGATTAACGCCGCAATGTCGTTTGCCGAATTTGAAATTAATTGGTTCCCAAATTGTGATTGCTTTTTGGCAATCAAATCCGAAAAATTAAATGTGTCATCCAATCGGTCAGATGAAAAAACAACATTGTTTACAACGTTATTTTTAAAATCTGTCTTGTCAAAGTTGAGCAATGCCAGGCGAATAAGATTATCGCCTACCATATACTGATTTGAAGCCTCATTCTGTTGAATAACCATTGCACGGATGCGAGGTATCATTTTTTCAACACCGTAACACTTCATTGGTTTTACTTCTAGATAACTTGCAGCCTCTAAAGAGGGGTTAAGAAATAAGCCTGAATTTGTTTGAACCTCGACGTAAATAGTATCACCTCCATGCAAGTCAATAACACCGCCTAAAGGGATATTAAAAGAAATCATAGATGACTGCCCATTCACAAGCTGTTCAGCTATAGGCGCACCAGTAGCAAAAGCAGCCTGATTTAACGTATTAAGAGTTGAGGCCAATCCTAAAATCTTTAAGTTAGATTGCATGATAACATGAGGTTTGTTATCACGGTTTAAAATAACCTGAATGTTAGCTTTGGAAAAATCAACTTGTTGCGAGCCGGCGTCACCAACACCGTTCAACATAGCTTTTACTGAAATCGCATCGAACTTGATATTTTGTAAAGTCTGATTTTTAATTTCTAAGTGTTTAATTTGCATTGTTATGAATTTAAGTTTAAAGTCTGTACGCTTCGCACAGACTAATTGAAAAGTTTAATTAATTAATTTATTTATAATGCTAAGATTGTTAAATCTTATTTTTTTGTAAAGCGGTCAATCATTGGTTTGATGTAATCTTTACCAAAAAACATACCACCGCCTATTACGGCAATCCATATCAAAATGGAGGGCATACGAAAACCGAGTAAGGGTACACGGCGAGAAAAACCACCGCCACCAGAACGGCGTTGCCTAAAAGATGAACGGCCACGAAATGGAGAACGGAATGAACGGGATGAACGATTGTTAAAACGCATAGTTTTGGTTTTTTTTGAAGTTTTACGTTTCGCGCTTAAAGCACGAATTTTTGCACGTAATCGCATAACCATGGAAGGTTTCTTTTTGCGGGTTGTTAGTGCCATAAGAAATAATGAATTAATTGGATAATAGTCCAGTCGACTGGACTGTATGTACCGTGTTACTAACTTGGTACATTAATTGAGAGCAGGAGTAGCTAAGCGAAGACCGCTTATAGGGTCGTTACTTACTTTGTGAAGCTCTATAATGCCCCGTAACGCTTCATCCCAAGTAACACCAAGGTGAACGCCAATGGCGTTAAGAAAGGTGATTGTATCAGGTGTAACGTACAATCGGGCAGCATACGGAGAGCCAGTTATTTCACGCCGTTTCAGGCGTAAATGGCCGATTTTCATAGTGGAAACCTTTCCGTAATCTTTAAGTTCGCTTGTAATGGCCTTATCAGGCGTTTTAAGCGACTTTTTAGTTTTGTGGGGTTGTGGCCTTATCAACATTGTATTTTTTGTTTACGAACGTTAAAACAACCTGCGAAAGAGCAGACAACAGAAAAGGAACAATAAGGGTAATTACAGTTCCTATAAAGGAATGTTGTTCCAATGGCGAGGCCAATTGAGTAGGAACGGAAGCGACAACACCACCCGCAAGAACACGGGCAGTATCGCTTGTGAGGGAATCAAGCATTTAATTAGGGGGTTAAGGATTTGATAAATAGTTAATTAGAAAGTAGCAGCAGGAAACGCCAATCTTAAAGGCTTAGCAAAGGCCGACACTTTTTGACCAATGTCCGCTTATATTGCATATTTTACTACCATTTTAAAAGGGTAGCCAATGCTTTAAAGCCAATAAGAAAGGGGTTTCTCTTGCAGCGTTTTTTGATGAAATGTCAGGTAAATGTATTAAAAGGAAGTAGGGCGATTGTTTTTTGTAAAAGAACCTACTTGTTTTCTGTAATAAAAGACATTACCATAACACCATTGAGGGTGTTTTTTGTCGAGCCATATATATAGCCTGCGAAAAGATGCAGGAGCGACAAGCCCATGAAATTTAGTAAATTTTTCAGCATCCCGAGTGGGAGCGGGGGATAGCTTGATTATAACGTTGTAAGTTTTTGATTTAGGCATTATGACAGCAGCATATAACCAACAACGAGGCCGGCCGCCGCGATCATAGCACCCTTAGCGACAGGTGACTGAAATAAATCAGCCTCATCCGAGCGGCGGGAAGAAAGGGAGGTAGATACATAAAGTTGCCCGTCATTGTTAGACCGTGTTTTATTGTACAACTTCATATTATCAGTAACCGCAACCATATTATGTGGATTG
Source organism: Mucilaginibacter sp. 5C4 (assembly GCF_034345625.1). Lineage (NCBI taxonomy): Bacteria > Pseudomonadati > Bacteroidota > Sphingobacteriia > Sphingobacteriales > Sphingobacteriaceae > Mucilaginibacter > Mucilaginibacter sp. 5C4. Next base: position 2,707,428 of record NZ_CP133775.1, read on the forward strand.
CTGTTATAAGTGGATATGACCTTATTTAATGCACCCTCACCACAATTATAACCAAAATCAACAAGCGCATCAAATTGGTTTTGATTAGGCTTTATTCTGCATTTAGAGTTGATTAAATTTTCAAGAGGGGCAAGGTCAGAAGCAAATAGCTGTTCAGCTTTAGCAATAGAAATATCCGCAGAAAGGAGGGAATTTTCATTATTCTGTATTTGATGGCCGTAGCCAATAGAATAAAGTTGTTTTCCAGTTATTGGATTTTTACTGTCTTTATATGCTTTAGGACGAAAAGCTTCAGTACCGCGTATTGCTTTTTGTTGTTTAATAGATGTTCTAAGCATAATGGCGGGGGGTAAAAGGACGGCGAGGATTAACAGTCTTTAAACCGAGTTCAGAATATTTTGACAACTCTTTAAGAGGTATGTAAATATCAGACTGGAAAGCGGTTAATACCTTGCCGTCATTACGTAATGGGAAAACAAAATAAACAAGACCGTTAGAACAGGAAATTATCTCAATTATCAACAGGTTTGAGTTCACCTTGAATAAGCCCGCTTGACCTGGCATTAAGTTCAGAGGTTTTTCGAGAATTTGGCTTGACATTTTTCATAAAGTTAGAACCAAGTGAATACAAAATCAATTCAATTGCTTTGACCTCCAATCTAAAACGCCGATTATAATTTTCGGCTATAGTTTTGTTTGGGGATTTGTAAGTTTTTAAATTGTAATTGTACTGATTTAGTTTTGTGATATAATAAGTTTCTAAAGAAGCAAGCAGACGTTTACGGTCTGCATTTGTAAAGAATGTAACCAAAGGTTTTTCTTTTGTCATAATGTAAGTAGTTAGGTATCTGTTAAATACCTACTAAGATGAATTTTAATTAGCATAGTTTAAAGGGGTTTAAAAAAATTTACAATAGATTGAAAAAGAAATAAACTAACCATAAACAGAAGCCTCCGAAAAGGGCACCTGCTAAAAGTTCAATCAGGGTTAGGTAAGTAATGAATTTGTTGTTTGGCCAATGGCCATACTTTTGGAAATACCAAACGTAGAAGTCTGAAATCATAAAAGTTAATTTGAGGGTTTATAGATTATAAGCGACTTATGATAGTGCCGTAGCACTTTGTCGACTGGAATTTAAAGAGCGTTTAGAACGCTTGAAAACGGTTGCAGCGCAAGCCACAACCGTTTTTACATTAAACCTGTAAAACATGCTGTTAACGTATCGTAATACTAAGCACGTTCAATGGGTTAGTGTATAGGGATTTAGACAGAAAAAAATAGTATTTATTTTTTCGTCTAAAGAAATAATAGTTTTATTGTAATTCGCATAATGTCAAAGAGTTAGCTTCGATAATTTCAAAAGTCTGATAATTAACATTATGTTAAACAGTTATTATCATGCAAATAACGTATCAAATAGCTATTTTCCATAGTGCACCATCTTTGTATTGGTGATGTTATAAGGGTTATAAATATTATCTAAACTTGCTTCACAAAAACAATTAATACACAATAATGGATTTACAACTAAAAAATAAAATAGCATTGGTGACTGGCTCCACAGCCGGTATTGGTTACGGTATAGCAAAGTCATTAGCAACCGAAGGCGCTGTAGTTTATATAAACGGACGCGATTAAAATAAAATTAATTCAGTTGCACAGAAATTTTTTTTGCAGAAACCGGCAACGAGAATATTAAACGCATTGCTGCTGATTTTTCCGACAAACAACAAATAGAAAATTTAATTTCACAATTGCCCGAGGTTGATATCCTAATAAACAAAATGGACTGCCCCCAATAAGTGGCCAACTTTTCGGGGGCAGTCCAGCAATTTCCCGGGCTTCTTTGTAGATATAAAGAACCAATTACATTGATTTCTTAGTAGTAGCTTTTACAGTAGTGTCTTTCTTAACTGTATCTGGTATAGTAGTTGTAGGTGCTACGGCTGTGGCAGAATCTGTGCTTGCACTATAGCTACCGCCGGTTTTTTTCTCAGAATTAAGTTTGTTTAATAAACTTGATCTTATTATGCAAAGGTTGCGCCAAATGGCAAGGTTTCAGGTACTTTAAATGTCAAAATAATACATAGTTAACTCAATACTTTTAACGATATTTTTCTGATATTTAACGGTAATGGTTATATCAGAAAATGCCTTTAAATGGATCATGCGCCTCTATCCTCCCCTTTTATTTCAGCGGATTTGTGTGGTTGGTTTTGATAAAGGCTTTAAGGGCGTAAGAGTTAAAGTTTTTAAGAGTTTATTTAACAAAAATTATAACGGATCGATATTCGGCGGGACAATTTTTGCCGCGGCTGATCCTTTTTACCCGGTACTGTTTGACAGAATTCTGAAAGCGCCGGGTAGCAGGTTTCGGATCTGGTCTAAATCCTCCAGGATAGATTTTTTAAAGCCCGCCCTCTCCTCTTTATCGTTTCATATAATATTAACTGATGCTGATATTGAACAGGCCTTACATGCGTTAAATACAACGGGGAAATATGAAAATGCTTTCCCGGTAGAGATATATAACACCAGTAATGAAGTTTGCGCACAATTAATGAACGAGGTTTACATACGCGACCTTAATTTCACACTAGCCGACACCTAATAAGATGCCAGTATTTATGAACGATGAGGCCTTCATCAAAAAAGGCTACCAAATATCAACAGATAAAACATTACTGGATTTTGACGCGATATTTAATTATCTTGACGGTCAATCATATTGGGCAAAAGGGATGCCACCTGAGAAGTTAAAAAAAGCCATAGCGCATTCATTATGCTTTGGGATATATAGAGACGGCATACAAGCCGGGTTTGCGCGTGTAGTGACAGATATGGCAACATTTGGTTACCTATGCGATGTGTTTGTACTACCGGCACATCAAGGAGTTGGTTTATCAAAATGGCTAATGCAAACCATTATGGCCCATCCCGGTTTGCAGGGCTTGCGCCGGTGGTCGTTAGCTACACTTGATGCACACGGGTTGTATAAACAGTTTGGTTTTACGCCTATTACCAACGCCGAAAGATGGATGCAGATTTTCACGCCTTATATAGCAGATTAAAGGGGATTTGATATGAATTTAAAGCGACAGATTTTTGAGGGTGAAGGCGTATCACTTGATTTTAAAAAAACCATTACTAGCTGCGAAAAGATTGCAAAAACAATGGTATCGTTCGCTAACAACGTTGGTGGCAGGTTGCTTATCGGCGTGCTCGATGATGGTACTATTAAAGGCGTAAAGGCTGAGGATGAAGAACGCTATATGATTACTAAAGCAGCACACTTTTTTGCACGCCCTGCTTTGGAACCTTTATTTGAAGAAGTATATTTTGATGGGAAACTGATACTTGTAGTAGATATTCCTGAAAGCCCAGATAAACCACACTATTCACTTGCCGAAGATGGCAAATGGTGGGTATACATCCGTGTTAAAGATAAAAGCGTATTGGCCAGCAAAGTAGTGGTTGATGTGTTAAAGCGTTCTGCTGATGATAACGGTGTACTGATAGAATACTCATCTAAAGAAAAAGCTCTTTTAGAACACCTCGATAAAGAAGAACGCATCACCGTAAAGGAGTTTTGTACTTTGCTAAATATAGGCAGGAGACGCGCGCAACGCATCCTTGTCGATCTGGTATTGAGCGGCATACTTCGAGTTCACACAACCGAAAAAGAAGAGTTTTACACAGCTTCCTGATTTACGGGGCTATTCGCTACTTTTGCTCCCCGCAAATAAATGAAAGCCCTCTACCAAAAATATCAATTTTACTATCGCGACAGTTTAAAACTGGCTATACCTATTGTGTTATCTCAAATTGGGCATACGCTGGTACATTTTTCAGATACCATCATTATCGGGCAATTTGCAGGCACAATCGCTTTGGCAGCTGTTTCTTTATCCATCAGCCTGTTTATAGTACCTTTTGTAATGGCATTAGGTATAAGTTATGGCATCACTCCATTAATTGCACAACACAATGGCCGGAAGAATTATAGCGAATGCGGCAGACTACTCAGCAACAGTTTGGTGCTAAACGTTATTACTGGCATAGTCCTTTTTCTAATATTTTACCTGGGAGTAGCGTTTTTCATCGGCAAGCTTCACCAATCCCCGGATGTAGTGGTACAGGCAAAGCCATTTTTAATATTGCTTTTATCATCGTTAATGCCCTTAATGGTGTTTAATACCTTTAAGCAATTTGCCGAAGGTTTAGGTTTAACCCGGCAGGCCATGTATATTACCATCATCGGTAATGTGATCAACATTGTGGTTGGGATAGTTTTGGTAAAAGGGATGTTTGGGATTGTACCAATGGGCATCAAAGGTGTTGGCTATAGTACGCTGATTGACCGTTGCCTGATGGCTATTGCTATGTGCATCTACGTTTTTAGGTCGCCAAATTTCAAGAGATATTTAAGCGATTTTGCTTTTAAGAATATTGACAAAAATAGAATAAAGCAGCTGTTAAAAATAGGTATGCCGGTTGCTATGCAATCGACATTTGAAGTAAGTGCATTTGGTGGGGCATCTATTATTATTGGCACCATCGGATCGGTACCGCAGGCGGCGCACCAAATAGCGTTGAATTTGGCCAGCATGACTTATATGATTGCCGCCGGTGTTTCATCAGCCTCGGCCATACGATCCGGTAATTACTTTGGCTCGGGCGATCATTATAAGCTTAGACTTTCGGCTATATCCAACTACCATATCGTAATTGTGTTTATGTGTTGTACGGCTATCATATTTACGATGTTAAACCAGGTTTTACCCTTGATGTACACCTCGGATAAAAGCGTGATACACATTGCAGAACAGCTACTTATAGTTGCAGCTTTCTTCCAGTTATTTGATGGTACGCAAGTTGTTGGCTTAGGCATATTGCGTGGTATGGGCGATGTTAAGATCCCAACCTTTTTGACGTTTTTATCTTACTGGGTAATTGGTTTACCGGTAGGTTACCTATTAGGAATTGTACTTGGCATTGGCGTTGTCGGCGTTTGGTTTGGTTTGGTTGCCGGGCTGGCATCTGCCTCGTTAATGTTGTTCCTTAGATTTCAAAAGATAAGCAAGAATAACAACCTTATCATCATTAACGACCTAAAAGTATAGATCATTGGCTACGCAATAGGTATTGCAATGCGCATCCACAATATCTTTTATCTGCGGCGAATAACCTCCACCCATGCTAACCTGCACTGGTATGCTTCTAGACTTGCATTGCTCAAACACAAACCTATCGCGCTCTTTGCAAGCTTCTTTAGATAGGGCAAGCTTACCCAGTTTATCGGTTTCCAAAATATCTACTCCGGCTAAATAAAATATAAAATCGGGGTTATGCGAATTGATTAGTCCTGGTACAGTATTATACAATAATTTTAAATAATCGTTATCTCCTATCCCATCATCCAACGGGATATCAAGATCAGACCGCTCTTTTCTAAATGGGAAATTCTTATCGCCATGCATAGAAAACGTGAATACCCGTGATTCATTTTCAAAGATCTGAGCGGTTCCGTTACCCTGGTGTACATCTAAATCAACAATTAAGATGCTTTTAGCTAAATTTTTATTTAATAGGTAGTTAGCCCCTATCGCCTGATCGTTCAGCATACAAAAACCTTCGCCCCAATTGGTACCGGCATGGTGGGTACCACCGGCTACGTTAAACGCTACACCATACTCAAAAGCATAGTGGCAGCCATCAATAGTGCCTTGTGCAATCCGGAGTTCACGCTCTACTAATTGCGAAGATAAAGGGAAACCAATGCGCCTTTGCTCTTTTGTGGTAAAGTTAGATCACGGAGCTGACACCAGTAATCCTTATCATGAGTTAACAGGATTGTTCCTTCTTCAACAGCTTTTGGTGAAAATAAATTGTCTTGAGTGATTATTCCCTCGTGCAGCAGTTGCCCTGGTATCAATTCATATTTAAGCATCGGGAACCGGTGCCCGGTCGGCAGCGGGTGCGCATATATCGGGTCGTAAGCTATCTTGAGCATGTGTGCTATTCGGCAAATATCTCGTCGACATGCTTTTCGATATTCTCGCAGATATTATCCAGCGGCAAGTCGTTCGCATCATAACCAAACGGGTCTTCTATCTCCTCAGCAATCAGCTCGATACTGGCGAATACAAAAAGGATAAACCCGATGATTGGCATAATAAAATACTTCAGGTCAAACGCCCAGGTTAAGGGCAAAGTCATGATATAAGTGAAGATAAACTTTTTAATGAATACACTATACGAGAACGGAATTGGCGTTTTACGGATACGCTCGCAACCGCCACAAATATCTGTAAATGAAGTTATTTCAGTAGTTATACTAATCAATTGCTCCGGGTTTATCTGGCCTTCTTTATTTAAACGGTAAACCTGTTTAATTATGGCTGATGCTATTTGGTTGGGCACATGTTTGCTGCCATCGGTAACTAATATGGTTTGGTCGCCGGGCACGTATTCATCACGCAAATGCTCTTTAAGCGAACGCGCATAAAGCGGGATGGCATAGTTGAAAAAGGCTGCATCTTTATCACTGACCAAATGTTTTAATTTTATAGCCAGGTTACGGCTATTGTTGGTAAGGCTGCCCCAGATCTTGCGGCCTTCCCACCATCTATCGTATGCCGAATTGATACGGAATGCCAGCAATAATGAAAACACAAACCCGATTGTCTGGTGCACATAGATCACTTTACGTAGCATGCTGGTCTCTTCAAGCTTCCATACATCAATCAGTAAAAAAGTAACCACACCGGCATATAGGCTAACACATAGCATCAGTGGAAACAATTCGCGTAATGTATCAGCCTTGTTAAACCTGAAGATAAGCGAGAACCATTGTTTAGGGTTATAGTATATCATACAATGTTATTTAACGGCTTCAAGCGCCTCAAAAAGACTTTCAGACGCCCTAAAAACGTCCGTAAATGAATTATAAAGCGGAACGGGGCTTAAACGGATCACATCCGGCTCGCGCCAGTCACCAATTACACCGTTTTCTGCGAGGTAATTGAAAATTGCTTTGGCATCGCGTTTACAAATTACAGAAAGCTGGCAACCGCGCTGACTTTTATCCGTCGGGGTGATGATCTGGTAAACTTCTTCACCGGACTTTTTATTCACTTCACCTATCAGGTACTCCAGGTAACCGGTAAGCGTTTCGCTTTTGGCGCGTAAGGCTTGCAAGCCCCCTGCTTTTTCAAAAATATCCAGCGATGAACGGTGCAGGGCCATTAGTAAGATGGGGCTGGTACTTACGTTCCACCCCTCTGCCCCGTTCTCTGCCTCGAAGCCCGGAGCCATTAAAAATTGTTTATCCTTACGGTAGCCCCACCATCCGGCAAAGCGGTTGAGTGTATTATCATCGAAATGCTTTTCATGAACAAATACCCCACTGATACCACCCGGGCCCGAATTCATGTACTTGTATGAGCACCAGCAGGCAAAGTCGGCATCCCAGTCGTGCAGTTTTAGGGGCACATTACCCGCAGCGTGCGCCAAATCAAAACCGACTATAGCCCCCGCCTCATGACCGGCTTTGCTTATAGCTTCCAAATCGAAGAACTGACCCGTGTAGTAATTTATGCCGCTGAACATTACCAGCGCCAATTCATCGGCGTTATCGGCGATCTGGTGCAGGATATCTTCGGTTCGTAATGTGGTTTCACCTGCACGTGGAGCAACCTCAACAATTGCATCTTTAGGATCGAATCCGTGGAAACGCACCTGGCTTTCCATGGCATATTGATCTGACGGGAACGCCCCTGCTTCCATCAGTATTTTATATCGTTTACTTGTTGGCTTATAGAAACTTACCATCAGTAAGTGAAGATTCACTGTAAGTGAATTCATCACCGTAATTTCCGTTTCCTTGGCGCCTAAAATATTGGCTAATGGCAGAAGTAATGCCTTATGATATTTGAGCCAGGGTTCATCCCCCATAAACCAGCCTTCTACCGCGTTATCTTCCCATGCGTTCAGCTGATCCTGGATATATTTTTTTGCTGACCGCGGTTGAAGCCCTAAAGAGTTCCCGCAAAGGTAAACAGCCGGTTCGCCGTTATGTTTAGGGATCAAAAACTCTTCGCGAAAGCTTTTTAAGACATCCTGCTCATCCAGTTTTTGGGCAAATTGTAAAGTGTCCTGGTAAATCATCAGCCAATATTACAAAAAAGCTATTTCTTAAAACCAATTATATTAAATAACAAGGCCACAAATAAATCTTTGCGGCCTTAAATAAAGATTGATTCCCTTTAGAAAATTATAATTCTATCTTCCCGTGTTTGCCTTCGTCGTACTGCTTGCCGGTTAGCCTTGCTTTTAGCATATTGAATAAGACAACCATACTACTGCTGCTGCTATCCCAGTATTCAGCGTCTGTTGGTGCTATTTTTAGCAAAGTAAGTTTAGGATCATCTAATCCTTCGGGAAAGAATGCCTCAATAAAAGGGTTCCATAATTCTTTCATTTTCGCTTTATCATCAACCAGGGATGCTTCGGCTACAATACTAAGGTAGGTATGCGCTTTAACATCAGAATAGGTTAATGAAACGGTGTTCTCAACCGAGATCTCGCTTACCTTTGGCGAATATTCATTGGTAAAGAACCAGATGTTGCCTTCATCATCAATATCGGCAGTGCCCATTGGCCTGCTGTTAAAACCTTTTTCTTCATTATAGGTGGTAAGCATCGCTGTTCTTACCTCGTTCACTTTGTCCTGTAAATATTTCAGGCTTTCTGTTTTTGACCAATCTCTGCTCATCGTATGTCTTTAGTGTTGATTTCGTATGAACATTAACCAACAAAAAAATTATTTGTTGGGCTTGCTCACATAAATATTTCCTTTTACATAAAAACGGTACGGCAGCAGCGCGTCATTACCGGCATAACCAACCCCAATGCGCGGGCCTGCAGCAACCTCTTCGTCCGAAATGGTTAACCCCCTGTCCTCGATCCAGATCACATCACTTTGCAGGCTAACCGCGTTTATTTTACGGGAGATGCCCAAAGCTTTAGCAACCGAACCCGGGCCTTTGGTGATGTTAGGCTTTACATTTTCCATATTTCGTCTCAACATCATAACATCCAATCCGTCAGTAGGTTGTATAGCCCTAATTAAAATGGCGTGGGGATGCCCTTCTTCTGATACTACCACGTTAAACATCTCGTGAATACCGTAGCATAGATACACGTACGATACCCCGCCCTGCATGTACATGGTTTGGGTACGCGGGGTTAAACGCCCGCCGTATGAATGCGCGGCCTTATCGTTAACTCCTGCGTAAGCTTCTGTTTCCACAATGTATCCGCCGGTAAGGTCGCCATCGATATTGGTGAAAAGGTATTTGCCTATCAGGTCGCGACTAAGCGCAACTACGTCTGGGTTATGGTAATAGCTTTCGGGTAATTTCATCCGAACAATTAGTGAATTAGTGATTTCCTTGTTACTTGAAAATCCCTATGCGAGTTTAATGTTTATTTCAGAATATCGGCCAGCAGGGCGTTTATTTCATCTGCCCTGTCAAACACCATAATGTGCGTACCGCCCTTTATAACCGCTGTGGGGTTTTTAATGTTTTGGTGAGGAAAAACAAGGTCTTTGTCGCCGATGATATGATACAGATTTGCAACCTCAACATCATTTCTCCAATACAGCACTACCCGCATCGCCCATTTCATAAACACAGGCGACGAGTTACGCAACATACTTTTGAATAGCGCCAAGTCATTGGTATTCATCTTACCAAACATTCCCTTTATTAAGAACCCTAAATGTGTCATCAATTTACCGGGTATGGCTTTATAAACCGGCAGGCTACTGAAGAACTTAAAGTACCATGGCGCTTCGCTATCCGTTTTAATACTTGATATTAGTATTACCTTATTAAGCTTTACCTGTTTGGCAATCTCAACCGAGATCATCCCGCCAAGGGAAACGCCAATTATTATTGAATTTTCTTCGATACCATATTGATTGATAATACTTTGCGCATAAGTGATTAAAGTATCATCCGGCTTTGGGACAAACCAGTCAACCAAAATAACTTCATACGCTTCGGGTAATATAATGTCCTTAAATAAACGGCTATCAGCCCCAAGTCCGGCTATCAAATAAACCTTAGGCATTGAATTTTATTAAGCCGATTACCTCATTAAGATACTTAGCATCCATTTCATCAAATTCATTCAATTCCGAACTATCCACATCAAGCACGCCAATTACTTGTTCACGGTGGATAAGCGGCAGTACGATCTCTGAACGTGATAATGAACTACAGGCAATATGCCCCGGGAATTCTTCCACATCGGGCACTATCAGCGTTTTGGCTTTTGCCCACGAGGTACCGCAAACGCCACGACCTTTGGCAATGCGCGTACACGCTACGGGTCCCTGGAATGGGCCTAAAACCAATTCATCCTGCTTCACCAAGTAAAAACCAACCCAAAACCATTTAAACTGTTCTTTTAACGCTGCCGCGATGTTTGCCAGGTTTGCCACCAGGTCAGTTTCACCTTCCAGTAATGCCGCTATCTGCGGGATAAGCGCCCTGTACTGCTCTTCTTTATTAGCTGATGCTGTGATTTGTAAATCCTCTGCCATAAAGCAAATGTAATATGCCTGTGTTGAAAGTAAATAAGCTAAATCTCATATTTAATATTTTATTTTCGTAACAAGATGATCGTAAGCCTCACTATAATACGTTACCGCAAAGCTTTTGTGCCATTTGCCCTGTTGGCCATGGCCGTACACCGCCTGCCCATGATGTTACAGGATGGCTGTAGTTTTTGGAAGTTGTTGGGCAGCGGCCGCAACGGCACTTTCGATTTGCAACCCGACTGGCAGCAATGGGGACTTTTGGCAGTATGGAATGAACGGGAAGATTATGAACGCTTTGCCAAAACTTCCTTCGTAAGCAAATGGTGGAAAACTATCGGCACCGAAAGCTGGACACTTTTATGCGAACCGGTGGTAAGCCACGGCAAATGGGACGGCAAAGAACCCTTTGGCAAACCCGATGGCAAAGTCGAAGGCGGGCCAATGGCGGTACTTACCCGCGCTACTGTTAAAATGAGCAGACTGAAAAACTTTTGGTCGCATGTGGATGAGGTGGCCAACCTGATGGTTGACGCGCCGGGATACATCACTTCATTTGGTGTGGGTGAAGCACCAATTTACCGCCAGGCTACCTTTTCGGTTTGGGAAAGTATGGAGCACATGAAGTCCTTTGCCTACGGCAGTAAACAGCATGCTGAAGTGATCAAAAAAACGCGTAGCGAAGGCTGGTACAGCGAAGAGCTTTTCGCCCGTTTCCGCATCATTGAAACCACGGGAACTGTTAATGGGAAAAACCCTTTGGACGGGTTGTTAAAACAAGATTTTACAACATGAGAATAATAGCAGAATTACCACACCCCGATTTTAAAATATCTATCCTTAGCATGAACCAAAAGTTTATTGTAAAGATAGAAAAAGGCACATTGGAGCAGACCTACAAGATCCCGGATATGGATTTGACTGAGGGCGTTAACAGCGTTTTTGAATTGCTTGATGAACCCTTTTTGAAGACCGTTTCGGCACGCTTTGTAGAAATGGGCAAAGACTTTAGGGAAAGTTACTACAGGTATAACTATTAGTAGATATAGAATTCATAAGTATTTGTAAAATAGATGATTATATTTTACAAATCTCAATCACAGAATTTTATTTTGCAGTGGTTTTAGTATAATTCGAACATTTCAAATTTATTAGATTAATTTATTGCGAATTTAAAACACATATAAATTGTTTAAAATACTGAAAATTAATAAGTTATGTTAATTAAAAACACATCAACCAAATTATATTTGGTAGCATTTTGAAGCTTATTTTAGTAATTATATACGCCAATAACCCTTTTGCTAATACAATTTGGCAAAACAAGCTAAATGATATTTAATCAATAAAAAAGCTTTTTTTTTGTGACCGTTTTATTGGGCATTTTTAATGAGCTCATCTACCAGCACGGGCACCCCTACCGTGGCTTTATAAGGCATCTCTACAATTCGTTTATTGCTTACTGTTGGGATGTTTGGGTCGATGATATATTTGGTTACATCGCGCGAAACATAGTTGATCAATCCCGCTGCCGGGTATACTGCAAGTGATGTACCCACCAGAATAAATAGCTCGGCTTCTGAACAAATTTTTGCGGCTGTTTCAATCATTGGTACAGCTTCGCCAAACCATACTACGTGCGCACGTAATTGCGAACCTAACTCACACTTCTCCCCCATCTTCAATTCCCAGCCATTTATCGGATAAGTCAGGTTAGCATTCATACTCGATTGCGACCTAATAATAATGCCGTGCAGGTGCACCACATTAGTTGAGCCCGCCCGCTCGTGAAGGTCGTCAATATTTTGGGTAATAATGGTGACATGATATTGCGCTTCCAATTTTGCCAGCGCATAATGAGCGGCGTTAGGTTCGGCTTCTAAAACGGATCTGCGGCGTTGGTTATAAAAATCCTGAACCAACGCGGGGTCGCGCTCCCAGGCCTCAGGCGTGGCTACGTCCTCAATGTTATATCCCTCCCAAAGCCCATCGCTGTCCCTGAAGGTTTTTAAGCCACTCTCAGCGCTTATTCCCGCGCCGGTGAGCACTACTATTCTTTTCATAATTAATGGTTATTAAGGCGAGAAGTATCGCGCCTCTACAATAAAAAAACATGTAGATACGCAATACTTCGCGTATCTGTCCGCGCACACTAACAAAAAAAGCGGTTAACCAAAGGCCAACCGCTTTCTAAATAATATTATCAGCTTACAAAGCCAGTTGCCTTTTGCCTTGCAAAGCAGTGAATTTGCTTTTTGCCAGCTCGAACCCGCCGAACAGGATTGCGCCATAAACGGCATCAGCTATCAGCATATTGGTTTCAAACGGATAGACCGCTTTAACTAACAGCGTACCATAGTTAGCCCAAGTATTTGGCATGCCGTAAACAAACGGCAGGTCCATTATAAGCCAGTGGATCAAAACAGCTACTACAGATGCTGCCGCTACGTTTAGCATTGTCACTTTTTTTATGAAGGTACCCACAAATGTCATCAGCATAAAACAGCCGTACATAAATAACGAACTGGTGTAAAACGTAAACTTACCCGCGTAAATGTAGTTGATAACCACATCGCTTATTACAAGTGCCATCAAAGGCACCAGGTAAGCCTTCCATTTATCGGCAAAGTAAGCACCGCCAAATAAGGCAACTGCACCCACAGGTGTAAAATTGCTTAAGGCAGGTACTTGCGTATTTACAATGCGCATGGCTATGGCAGCAAGCACCATTACTATAAGTACGGTTGTACGGGTATTCGTTTTTTGTAAAGACATATTCGGGTTATCTACCGCAAATTTATTGATAATACACTATAAAATAAAATGCTATTTATTAACGAAAACTATCGCGCCCGGGTTGATACCTGTGGCAATGTCATACTCGTATTTACCTGTTTTATCGTATGCGAATAGCTTACCATTGCTGCTAAAATCTTTTGCATCGGTCACAAAAACCTCGCCTGTCGTAGGGTCAACAGCTAAAGAATAAGGTGCATTAAGAGTTGTACCGCCTATAGTAAAGTTTTCATTTATAACCAATTGGGTTTTTAAGTTGTAAACTTTAATCTTACCGGCATCAGAATAATAATACGCTATATCTCCACTCACAAAAAACGGAGTGCCGTAACCTGCATCGATATCTTTTGTGGTTTTAACCACATCTGTGTTATTGTCGATAATTGTGATCTTAGGAACAGATGGATACGTACCGTAAGCTATAACATATACATCGCCTAAGGCATCTGCAGATATAGTTGTTGGGTTTAATGCTACCTCAATTTTCTTGATTTCTGTTAAGGTATTCAGGTCAATAACAGAAACGGTTTTATCTGGCGTTGAACTTAATCCACCTGAGTTGGCAACATATAATTTACCATTAGAAATAACCATCTGCTCGGGGTTGCGGCCTACTTTGATGTATTTTTCGATATTTAACGTAGCGGTATCTAACACAGCTACCGTACCGTCGTAAGAAGATATAAAAGCTTTGTTCTTGTTAAACACTACGTAGCGCGGCTGGCGGTCGGTAGCGCCATCAACCATTTTTATTTGCTTGATAGATTTTGCGGTTTTAGCGTTTACAATTTCTAATGTACTCGAGTAATTCACAGTGATGTACATTTTAGAGCCGTAAATTTTAGCATCCTGCCCGGTATCACCAAGTCCGCGACCGTTAGCTGCTGTAAAAATATCGGCGGTGGCAGTTTTGGTAGTGTAGTTATAAAAGCTAAGCGAACTGTTGTTGTGAGTGATATTGCCCTGGTTCACTATATAAATGCCTGCGCGCTGTTCTGAGGCAGGCAGTTCTGGTGTTTGTGTGATCTTGTCTTTATTACAAGCCGACAATACAGATGCTAATGCCGCGGCAATCATTAATGTTTTGAGTTGAAATTGTTTCATGATGATATATTAAATTGTTATTTGAATAGATAAACGATAAGAGCGGCCCGGCATGGGGTAACTCCTGATGATAGCATAATTTGTATTAAAAAGATTATTTACCTCGAACGAGGTTTGCAAAGGCATTTTACCGCTAATGAATTTATAAATAGCCGATGCATCTGTTACTGAATAACCGGGCACGAGGTATTCCGGCAAATTGTTGCCCGTATAATACCTGCCCGATGACATGATATGGTTAAAGTAAACCCCTGCATCTTTATAATTTACCCCGGCGTTTATTGCAAGCGTATGCTTTGGCGTATATGGGATCTGCTCCAGGTATTTGGAACTTGTAGGGTCGCTAACATCAATAGCCTGCTGATAAGTGTAATTGGTATTGAGCGAAGCGCTCCAGCCATTATGCTGTTTGGTTTGTGTTTTAAAACCAAGATCGATTCCCTTAATATCAACTTTACCCAAATTACTGAACGAGAATATTGCCGGGTTGCTGTTTGGGACAGCCAGGATCTTGTTCTTAACATAGTTGTAATAAGCATCGGCAGTAATAGCTATGTATTCAAATATGCCATCTACGTTTTTAGAATATGTGGCTCCCAAATCATACTGATATACAAATTCGGGTTTTATAACCCGCTCTACAAACGCATAATAATACAACTCATCTAAAGTTGGCGCGCGGAAAACGTTTTTGTAAAATGCCCGTATTTTAAGATTCGGATTGGAGAAAGGCTGCACCGTTGCCATCAGTGTTGGCGACAAAACCGACTTTTGCTGAAAGGCCGTACCCTTTTGCACTGTTTCGTGAATATTGGTTTGCAGCAGATTTCCCTGTAGTTGCCACTTACCCAGTTTTAGGCTACTGGCAATAACGTTTAAAAGCGTAAACCTTGCAGGGTAAGCGTACTTATCAATATCAGCATCTACTTTAGTATAGGATGCATCGATAGCGTAGGAGATATCCCAATTATTGGTTAAATGATATGAGAGGGCTACCGATTGATAAGCTTCGCGTTGTTTGTAATTTTCAAGAACAAATCCCTGGATGTTATTGTAAGGCGAATCGAGGTAACGGGTTTTTAGTTGGGAGAGTTTGCTGTTAAGTAATAGCGAAAGTCCGTTTTTAAATAGGCGTTCGTATCCTGTTTGTACAAATACATCGTCATTATTCAGGTGCTGCCCATGTCCTTCGGTATAAGATACTACCGCCCCCGGCAATCCACGTTTAGCGTTGTAGTAATTAAGGTGAATATTAAATTTACTACTATCATTTTTATTATAGTACAGCGCGGCATCTGTTTGTATTGATTCCACATCGCCGTGATGCCGGGTAGATACCGTGTCAGAACCATCGTTATCTACCTCATATTTATACCGGCCGTTGGCTTTTATATAATTGCCGTTTATAACAAATTGCCAGTTATTATTAGCCCGCTGTTGCCATTGGAGGTAAGGATTGATCAACCCAAAACTCCCCCCCTTTGCCCCCACCTGGATCTGGTATATTTTTTTGGCCGTCAAAGTTGGGCGGATAGTTTTAATGCTCAACACGCTTGCAGACGCGAAAGACCGTGCTGATTGCAACAGGTCACCGGGTTGGCCATTATACAGGGTGATCTCCTGAACATTATTGAGGTTGAATTTACTCAGATCTATTTGTCCGCTTTGGGCATCATTCAGCTGCACACCGTCGTATAACACAGCGGTATGGTTTGTGCCCAGGCTCCGTACCGATATGGTTTTTAATCCACCAATGCCGCCGTAATCTTTAATGTTAACGCCTGCAAAATTGCGCACGGCATCGGCCACATTAAAAGCACTGTAATGTGCAAAATCTTTTTGGGTGATTTGTTGAGCGGGTGTTAACGTTTGTAGCCTGAGTGCAGTCGATGCCTTTATCGGTACCTCTTTGAGATGTTTTGTAGTATCGCGCTGCGCGAAAACAACAGTTGAAGTTAATAGGAAAACGCCCGCAATACAAAACGTCTTGCTTATAAATGGGGGTTTTGCTAACCTGAAAATACTATCGTAACCGTGCCTCATGCTGATGTTAAAACATCATAGCGTACAAAAATGGAAAATACAAGAATGGAAATACACCGCCTTATGAAGAGCATTCACACCCAAGCTTCAATCCCCGAAAGCTATGAATAATATAATGCTGAGGCAGGTATTCTGACTTGCTCCCCTTTGCCCTGCCTTCCCATCCCGAAATACTCGGCACAGTGGCAATTTTGAACGGACATTGGTTAACGGAGCTTACAGCTGCGGGACAGTTACAGATTTACACTGTATTCCCTTTTAATCCTGCTGTGAATTTGCTTCGTGGCAGGAACCTAAAGCGCTGCAAATGTAGCATTAGAAATGCTAACGGCAAATGCAATTATCAGCGCCGGTTAAATTAATTTCAATTAACGAAAACCCGCTGTAATTTAAGGTGTTTAATAAATACAAACGCAACATACCATGACATCATTAGCATTGCAAAATAGATACCGTGGCCCGGCGGAAAGCCAGGAACCAAGTTTAAACCTTTCTACCGCCGAGCGCACCATTTCTATCGCAAGTGGTATTAAACTAGCATTATCCGGTTTTAGAGGATTATTCAAAAGCCCTTTCGCCAGCATTATCAAGCTTGGCGCTGGTGGCTACCTTCTTAACCGCGGGCTTACCGGCCATTGCGAACTATACTCGCGCATGGGCCGTAACAATACCAAGCCGGTAAACATAAATATCCGTTCATCATACCATATTGATAAACCACGCCAGGAAGTTTATGACTTTTGGCGCAAGCTGGATAACCTGCCCCTTTTCATGAAACACCTCGAGAGTGTGGAGGTCATAGATAATAAACGCTCACATTGGGTGTTAAAACTACCTATCGGCACAGCCAAAGTAAGCTGGGATGGCGAGATCGTTCGTGATGAGCCGGGTTACAGCATCGGCTGGAGTTCAATACCCGGGTCATTAATCGATAACGCTGGTAAAGTACGTTTCCAGGATAGCCTTAATGGCAGCGGCACCTTGGTAGATATCATCATCAGCTACCGCCCGCCTGCCGGTGGTTTTGGAGGTGGCATCGCCCATATCTTAAACCCTGTATTTAAAAACATGGTCGATAAGGATGTACGCAACTTTAAACAGTATATGGATATTGATGGCGGCATCGCTTCATATACATCACAGGTAAATGATAACTACTATGCAGAACCCATAGCAATTGTAATTGAAGAAAAAAATTGTTGAAGATAGTTCGCTCGGAGATGATACCTCCCGCTTCCGTTCACATATTGAGCCTATTGATAGCAGGCAAACACCGGGTGCCGAGAGTTCGGTGTTGTAAGAGACGCTTGTCATGGTGAGCCAGTCGAACCATTAGCGAATTGTACAATCTTTCGACAAGTTCAAGATGACAATGTTATAAACAAAAAAGGCTTTCTGAATAAACAGAAAGCCTTTTCTTATAAATATGCGCTGATTATTTTACAGCGTCAATGATCGCTTTGAAAGCATCAGGGTGATTCATCGCTAAATCAGCTAATACCTTACGGTTTAAACCAATTTCTTTAGCGGCTAACTTACCTATTAATTGAGAGTAAGAAATGCCGTGCTGGCGTGCACCTGCGTTGATACGTTGGATCCATAAAGCCCTAAACTCGCGTTTTTTGGTCTTACGGTCACGGTATGCATACTGTAAACCTTTTTCTACTGTGTTTTTAGCAACGGTGTAAACCTTGCTTCTTGAACCCCAATAACCTTTGGCGAGGTTCATGATCCTTTTCCGGCGTCTTCTCGACGCGACTGCGTTAACTGAACGTGGCATGTTGTGTTGTTTTTGGTAGTGAGTGTCCTTTTCAGGAGCTTCTGTACTCTAATACCTGGTTAAAAAATTTGTTTGATTACTTGCCTATGCAAAGCATACGTTTTACGTTGCCTAAGTCAGCTTTAGATACCAAGCTGGTGTGACTAAGGTTACGCTTACGTTTAGTCGACATCTTTGTTAAGATGTGGCTTTTGAATGCGTTTTTTCTGGCAATTTTACCGGTTCCAGTAAGCCTAAAGCGCTTTTTTGCACTGGAATTGGTTTTCATTTTTGGCATAACTCTATTTATTTGTTTTTAGATGATTTACGTTATCTCAACGTTTTATTTTAATTGCAGCTGCATACCAACGCACCTGCCTTAATTATTACTTTTTCTGCGCTTTTGAAGCAACCGTTAAAAACATACGTTTACCTTCCAGCTTTGGTAATTGCTCTACTTTACCTAAATCTTCTAATGCCTGTGCAAAACGCAGCAATAGTATCTCGCCTTGTTCTTTATATACAATTGCACGGCCTTTAAAGTGTACGTAAGCCCTTACTTTTTCGCCGGCTTCCAAAAACTTTTGCGCATGCTTTAATTTAAATTCAAAGTCATGGTCATCAGTATTCGGCCCGAAACGGATCTCTTTAATAACGGTTTGCTTGGCATTGCTTTTTATCTCTTTTAGTTTCTTCTTTTGCTCGTAAACGAATTTATTATAATCGGTTACTTTACAAACGGGAGGTACTGCGTTTGGAGATATCTCAACCAGGTCAAGTTCTTGTTCCTGAGCGATGGCAAGTGCATCTCTTAACGAGAATATACCCTGCTCAACGTTGTCACCTACAAGGCGCACTTCTTGTGCCCTAATAAACTGGTTGATATTATGTTCGGCTTCTTTTTTCTTAAATGGAAGCCTTGGTCCTCTGTTGAAAGGTTTGTTTAAAGCCAAGTTATACTGTTATTTCTTTAATTATTTGTTGTTTAAAATTCTCAATGCTCATGCTACCCAAATCGCCTGTGCCGTGTTTGCGGACAGAAACCAACCCTTCGGTTGCCTCTTTTTCGCCTACAATAAGCATATAGGGGATCTTTTTAACTTCAGCGTCACGTATTTTACGCCCGATTTTCTCGTCTCTAAAGTCAATCAGCCCGCAAATATCGGAATCTTTTAACTCATCTGAAAGTTTTTTTGCATATTCTTCATATTTTTCAGATATGGGCAGGATAATAAATTGCTCTGGCGACAACCAAAGCGGGAAATTACCGGCACAATGCTCAATTAATACGGCAACAAAACGTTCCAACGAGCCAAACGGTGCACGGTGGATCATTACCGGGCGGTGTTTTTGGTTATCGCTACCTGTATATTCCAGCTCAAAACGCTCCGGCAGATTGTAATCTACCTGGATAGTTCCTAACTGCCATTTACGGCCAAGGGCGTCCTTCACCATAAAATCCAGCTTAGGGCCATAAAAGGCCGCTTCGCCGTATTCTACTACGGTGGTCAGGTTTTTCTCAGCAGCAGCTTCGATGATAGCGCTTTCAGCTAAAGCCCAATTCTCATCAGTGCCAATATATTTGGTTTTGTTGTTAGAGTCGCGTAGCGATACCTGTGCGGTATAACTATCAAAACCCAGGGCAGCAAATACATAAAGTACCAAGTCAATAACCTTTTTAAATTCTTCTTTTACCTGGTCGGGACGGCAGAATAAGTGCGCGTCATCCTGTGTAAAACCACGTACACGGGTTAAGCCGTGCAGCTCGCCGCTTTGCTCGTAACGGTAAACAGTACCAAACTCTGCCAAACGCACCGGAAGGTCCTTGTAAGAGCGTGGTTTTGTTTTATAGATCTCGCAATGGTGCGGGCAGTTCATCGGTTTCAAGAAAAACTCCTCTCCCTCCTGCGGGGTTTTTATCGGTTGGAACGCATCGGCACCATATTTTTCGTAGTGACCAGATGTTACATAAAGGTTTTTGTGACCGATATGCGGTGTAATTACCTGCTCGTAACCGGATTTAGCCTGTGCTTTTTGCAGGAAATTAGTCAGGCGTTCGCGCAAAGCAGTACCTTTGGGCAACCACAATGGCAGGCCCATACCTACTTTTTCGCTAAAAGCAAACAGTTCCAATTCCTTACCTAATTTACGGTGGTCGCGTTTTTTGGCTTCCTCTATCAGGTGCAGGTAATCAGCCAACTCACTCGCCTTAGGGAAAGTAACCCCATAGATACGTGTAAGCTGTTTGCGGCTTTCATCGCCACGCCAGTATGCACCGGCAACGCTCATTAGCTTTACTGCTTTGATGCTACCTGTGTTAGGGATGTGCGGGCCACGGCACAAGTCGGTAAAGTTACCTTGTGTGTAAAAAGTAATGGCGCCATCCGGCAGGTCCTTCAAAAGGTCAAGCTTGTACTCATCCCCTTTCTCGGTAAAATATTCAATAGCATCGGCTTTGCTAACCGGTTTGCGAATGTATTCGCTTTTGGTTTTTGCAAGTTCGATAACTTTGTCTTCAATTTTCTTGAAATCATCTGATGAGAATGGCTCGTCGCCAAAGTCAACATCATAATAAAAACCGGTTTCGATAGCCGGGCCGATACCAAATTTGGTACCCGGGTATAAAGCCTCTAAAGCTTCGGCCAGTAAGTGGGCGGATGAGTGCCAATAGGTTGATTTACCTTTTGCATCGTTCCAGGTTAAAAGCTTAACTGCCGAATTTTCTTCGATAGGGCGGCTTGCATCCCAAATCTCGCCGTTTATTTCGGCAGCCAATACGTTACGTGCTAAACCTTCGGAGATAGACAAGGCTATCTGCATAGAAGTGATCCCTTTATCGTATTCACGAACGGAACCATCTGGAAGTGTAATACTAATCATCTACAACTATGATTTAAATTTTAAATAAATAAGTGAATTATAACCAATCGCATACTAACGCGATCTATACTTAGCGCAAAAATAGGATTTTATTTATACAGCGAAAGTAAATGTTTAAATAAGCGGCTTACACATTCCCCCACCCATGTGCAAGAACATCTGCTATGTGGATGGTTTTGATGGGCAAGCTGTTTTTATCGATATAACCTTGCAGGTGCAGCAGGCAGGAAGCGTCGGTAGAGATGATATATTCGGCACCGGCGGCAAGGGCGTTATCAACCTTTTGCTGTGCCATGGCAGTGGCTATGCCATCAAACTTAACGGCAAATGTGCCGCCGAAACCGCAGCAGGTTTCGTTATCTTTCAGGTCGACGAGTTCCAGGCCTAATACTTTAGAAAGCAGCTGGCGTGGCTCGTCTTTAATTTTGCATTCGCGCAGGCCGGCGCAGCTATCGTGATAAACGGCTCGGCCTTCCAGTTCGGCACCAAAATAATCAACGTTCAGGATGTTCACCAAAAAATCGCTTAGCTCGTAAATGTTGCTTTGGATGTTGCGGCATTTATTATGTAACGCGGTATTGGTAAATAGGTCGTTATAATAATTACGAACCATACAGGTGCAGGATGCTGATGGCGAAACAATAATGCTATCCTCGCGAAAATCATTCAGGAATTTACTACCCACAGCTTTGGCATCATCCCAAAAACCGGCATTGAATGCGGGCTGACCGCAGCAGGTTTGTTTGGGATTGTAGTTTACCTTGCATCCGGCTTTCTCAAGCACTTTAACGGTATTAAAAGCAGTGGCCGGATACAACTGATCTATAAAACACGGGATAAATAACTCAATTGTCATTAGTACGGGTAAATGTTAACGGGCGCTAAATTCGGCATTTTTCTTCGCTTTGTTCTCGGCTGCTAATAATGAAAACAGCAAAAACAAACCTACAACAAAGAATATGCCTAATACCAGTGTGGAGTTACGCATGCTGCCCGTCCACTCCTCAATAAAGCCAAAACTGAATAAACCGCCTACAATGGCAAGCTTTTCGGTAACGTCGTAAAAGCTAAAGAACGATGCGGTGTCAGTGATATCTTGCGGTAAATATTTAGAGTAGGTAGAACGTGATAACGACTGGATCCCGCCCATTACCAGGCCCACAAATATGGCTACAATATAAAAATGCGTTGCTGTTTTGGTGAAGTATGCAGCAATACAAATGCCTATCCATAGTAATACCACAAATATCAGCACCCGTACGTTACCATATTTATCAGATAGGCGCGACATTAGCGTAGCACCCGCAATGGCAACCACTTGTATGATGAGGATAATCTTGATCAAATCTTCGGTTGACATGCCCAATATTTTAGCGGCAAAGCTGGTGGCAACCAGCATAATGGTTTGTACGCCCATGGAGTAAAAAAAGAATGCCGACAAAAACCATTTAAGTAGCGGCATGCTTTTGATTTTAACCCAAACGCTGCCTAATTCTATAAAGCCGCCTTTGATAATATTTTTGTGGTGCGATTGCGCGTTAGGGCTGCCCTTAGGCAATATTTTGAATGGAATTAAAGCGAAACCTATCCACCAAATGCCTACTAACAGGAATGACAAGCGTGAAGCCGAGCCTTTTGTTAACCCGAAAGTATCGGGCATTAATATAAATACGAAGCAAATAAGCTGGAGCAAAACGCTGCCTATGTAGCCGTAAGTGAAACCTTTTGCGCTCACTTTATCCTGCATATCAAGAGTGGCAATCTCGGGCAGGTAGGAATTATAGAATACAAAACCACCGGCATAACCTATGGCTGCTATAGCGAAGGCCACAATGCCCCACTCAATATTTTGCTCATCCACAAAAAACAAACTGCAACAGGCAAGCGAGCCTAGTGCAGTAAAGAATTGCATAAATACTTTTTTGTTACCGCGGTAATCGGCAATGGAACTTAATATTGGAAGTAAAAGCACCATTACCAGGTAAGCGGCAGCAAGGGCATAATCTTGCAGAGCAGTATTAATAACGCTGAAGCCAAAAAAGTTTACCCGGTTACCGTTTGCCGCGTTGGCGGTAATAGCCACGTAATAGGCCGGGAAAACGGTTGTGGTGATCACCAGGTTGTAAGCCGAGTTAGCCCAATCGAACATAGCCCATGCCCGGATGGTTCTTTCGTTATTCTTTTCTTCCATTGCACATAAAAGTATGCAATTTTTGGAGTTTAAGAAATGTTTGAAAAAATCGACGTTTTCCTTACCCCAAAGCAAACTCAACCGCTGCTGCCGAATGTATCTGCGTGGTATCAAACTGCATTACATTGGTATCTTCGGGTTTTATCAGCAAAGGTATTTCGGTACAACCTAAAATAATGGCTTGCGCGCCGTTTTGTACTAAGTCTTCCATAATTTTCAGGTAACGGGCTTTGGTTTCGGGCAGTAAAATACCTTTGCCCAATTCGTCCATAAGCGTTTGGTGGATGTAATCGCGGTCGGCCTGGTTGGGTGTTATGGCTTCGATGCCCGCGGCAGTAAGCTTATCGGTAAAAAAAGTTTTCTCCATGGTGAACTTGGTGCCTAACAAAGCTACCTTGGTTAAGCCGTGCTGGTTTATAACTTTAGCAGTTGCTATCGCGATATTGATGACAGGTAGGCCAATGCCCTGTTCGGCTTCTTCGGCAACCAAATGCAACGTATTGGCACAAAGGATAATGGCTTCGGCACCAGCGTTTTTTAATCCGATTCCCGCGTCGATGATCATTTGAGTTGTTTTATCCCAATTGTTTTCAGCATGGTTTTTAACGATATCGGCGTAATTAAAAGAATGCAACAATAATTGCGCGGCATTTACGCCACCCAGTTTATCGTTAATGCCCTGGTTAATAAAGCGGTAATAATCTATGGTAGATACCCAACTGGTACCGCCGATAAGTCCTAAAGTTTTCATGTGGTAAAACTATCATAAATCATACAGGTTACCTATAAAGCCCAACAAAATCGACATTTTTTACATTATGCTTACGCGGGCTTTAAATGTTTCGCAATCGTTACCCTACAAAGCCTTAGCATTTCGTACCTTAGCAACAAACATCAATAAATGTCAAAAAAGAATAAACACAACTCTACCATAGACCAGGTGCTAACGCAAATGGTACTGGATATATTTGAACAAAACGGCAATACGCCGCTAAACCACAAACAAGTTTCTGCCAAGCTAAACGTACGCGACCCCGATGCCCGCGGCGTAATCCTTGACATACTAAAGAACGAAGCCTTTAAAGGCGTAATGAAAGAAGTAACGCCCGGCAAATTCCAACTGCTCGAGCTTAAAACTTTTGTTGAAGGCAAGGTTGACCTCACCAACGATGGCTCGGCCTTTATTGTTACCGACGACCCATCTGAAACCGATATTTTTGTAGCACCCCGTAAACTGCGGAACGCCCTTAACGGCGACCGTGTAAAGGTTTACGTGTACGCCAAAAGCCGAGGCAAACACCAGGAAGGCGAGATCATAGAGATATTGCAGCGTAACAAAATGGAGTTTACCGGTGTGGTGAAATTATCTGAGCGTTTCGCGTTCTTTATCCCCGATGATCGCAAGATGATGCACGATATTTTTATACCCATCAGCGATCTAAACGGTGCCAAGAATGGTATTAAAGCCGTAGCCGAAATTACCGACTGGCCTGCAAGTGCTAAAAACCCGATAGGCCGTATCAAACATATTTTGGGCGAGCAGGGCGAGAACGATACCGAAATGAACGCCATCCTGGCCGAGTACGGGTTCCCCCTTTCCTTCCCTGCCGAGGTTGAACGCGATGCCGAAGAGATCCCAAGCGAAATAAGCGCCGAAGAGGTTGCCAAGCGACGCGATTTTCGTGATGTGCTTACCTTTACCATCGACCCATTTGACGCAAAGGATTTTGATGATGCGCTATCGTTCAAAAAACTGGATAATGGAAATTACGAGGTTGGTGTACACATTGCTGATGTGTCGCACTATATAATTCCTGACTCGGCTTTGGATAAGGAAGCTTACGAACGTGGCACGTCAGTTTATCTGGTAGACAGGGTGATCCCGATGCTTCCGGAGCGGTTGTCTAATGGACTTTGTTCGCTTCGCCCGCATGAGGATAAGCTTTGCTTTGCCGCTGTATTTGAGCTGGATGAGGATGCCAATATCCAGACAGAATGGTACGGCAAAACCGTTATTCACTCCGACAGGCGCTTTACCTACGAAGAAGTACAGGACGTTATCGAAACAAAAACCGGTGATTACGTTGAGGAAATAGAAAAACTAAACGCCTTGGCCTACAAGCTTCGCGACCGCAAGTTTAAAGCAGGCGCCATCAGCTTTGAAACCACCGAGGTTAAATTTAAGCTGGATGAAACCGGCAAACCTACCGGCGTTTATGTAAAAGAACGTAAAGATGCCCACAAACTGATTGAAGACTTTATGCTTTTAGCTAACCGCAAGGTAGCCGAGCATGTAAGCAAAATGGGCAAAGGCAAGCATAAATATACCTTTGTATACCGCGTGCACGATACGCCAAAGCCCGATGCGCTGGCCAACTTCGCGCAATTTGCGGCAAGGTTTGGATATAAGATCAATACCAAGTCTGATAAGGAAACCGCCAAGTCACTCAATTTTTTAATGGAGGATGTGGAAGGTAAAAAAGAACAGAACGTGCTTACCCAGCTGGCTATCCGCTCGATGGCTAAAGCTATCTACACCACCAAAAGCAGCAGCCATTATGGTTTAGCATTTGACCATTACACGCACTTTACCTCGCCTATCCGTAGGTACCCGGATGTGATGGTGCACCGCTTGTTACAACATTACCTAAACGGCGGCCAAAGCGCCAACGCCGACCATTACGAAGAGCTTTGTAAGCACAGTTCGCAAATGGAGAAAAAGGCTGCGGATGCAGAGCGCTCATCTGTTAAATACAAACAGGCCGAGTACCTGAAAGACCAAGTGGGCAACATATTTACCGGCATAATCTCGGGCGTTACCGAATGGGGAATGTATGTAGAGATCGTACAGAACAAATGTGAGGGTATGATCCGCCTGCGCGATATAAGCGACGATTTTTATACTTTGGATGAGAAGAACTATGCCATCATTGGCCAGCGTAAAAAGAAGGTTTACCAGCTTGGCGATGAGGTGCAAATAAGAGTGAAGAACGTAGACCTTACCAAGAAACAAATAGACTTTTCATTAGTAAATAATTAATATGTGATTAGTGCAGGATATGAGTGTGAAGCGCGTTTACTATGCTCTTCACTCCTCGCCTCCGGCACTTTAACACACTCAAAAACATGAGAAAACTTGAAGACCTGCAGTCGCTGATTGCAAGCTCCGTAGCCGAACTTAAATACCCGGAATACCCGGCCGAATTATACGAACCCATCAAATACATATTGGCTTTGGGTGGCAAACGTATGCGCCCTGCCCTGCTCCTGATGGCTTGCGATTTGTTTGGCGGTGATGTAGAAGCTGCACTTCCCCCTGCACTGGCTATCGAGGTATTCCACAACTTCACGCTGATGCATGACGATATTATGGATAATGCCCCCAAAAGGCGTGGCAAAACCACCGTTCACGAAAAGTGGAACAATAACGTGGCTATCTTGTCGGGCGATGTGATGCTGATAGAGGGTTATAAGCTGATGATGCAGGTGCGCGACAACCTCCTGCGCAAGGTGCTCGATATCTTTAACGACACCGCAATCGGCGTTTGCGAAGGCCAGCAACTGGATATGACCTTCGAGACCAGCAACAACATCACCATTAAGGAATACATCAACATGATCCGCCTGAAAACGGCTGTGGTGCTTGGCGGCGCTTTAAAGATAGGCGCGCTTATCGGCGAAGCTGATGAGAAAGACGCTAATTTACTTTCGGAGTTTGGCATTAACCTGGGCATAGCTTTCCAGCTACAGGATGATATTTTGGACGTTTACGGCAACCCCGAAAAATTCGGCAAACAGGTTGGCGGGGATATCATCTCCAACAAAAAAACCTACCTGCTCATCAAAGCCCTGGAACTGGTTAAAGATACCAATGCCGAGAAACTGACCCGCTGGATCACCTTTCCAACTTTCGATGCCCCTGAAAAGGTTAAGGCTGTTACCGAGATTTATAACAGCGTAAACATCCGTCAGTTTGCCGAAGCCGAAATGCAGGCCTACGCCGAAAAAGCTTTTGAAGCATTAGACCAGATAACCCTGCCCGAAGAAAATAAACAATATCTGCGCGATTTTGCAGACGGGTTGTTGGTGAGGGAATATTAAATTTGATATGAAAAAACTATTACGAATATCGCTTAGATTAGGATAATTAAAAATCATGATACACAAAACCTACCTCCTCGCATCACTTTTACTTACGTGCTTTTTCGCAACAAAAGCCCAAACCTCCGGTGGCAAGCTTAAACCTGAGCAGGCTATAATGGATGTGCGCCATTACACCATCGCGCTAAATATGGATTTCGCTACCAAATCGGTAAGCGGTTCTACCGTTATCGATGTTATTATGGCGCAGCCGACTAAAGTGTTGATATTGGATTTATTGGATTCCCTGCATGTGAGCGCGGTATTAGTAAACGGCAAAAGCGCGCCATTCAATCATAAAAACGGTTTGATCACCATTAACCTGGCAAAGCAGTTAGCCGCCGGTAAGGCAAGTATTAAAGTGCTCTATGCCGGCCAGCCGCGCATCGCCAAAAATCCACCTTGGGACGATGGCTTCACCTGGACTCAGGATTCTACCGGCCACAAATGGCTTGCAGTAACTGCCGAAGCTACCGGTGGCAAGATCTTCTTCCCTTGCAAAGACCACCCAAGTGACGAGCCGAATGAAGGTGCCGATATGTTTATTACTGTGCCAAAGGATTTGGTTGTTGCAGGCCCCGGCTTGTTAAAAGGTGTGAGCAAAAAAGGTACTACAGCAACTTACCATTGGCAAACTAAATACAGCATCAATAACTATAGTATTGTATTTAACGCGGGCGATTACGAGGTGGTAAAAGGTAGTTACAAGTCGGTTTTAGGTAATGTTGTATCGGTGCAGTTCTATGTATTAAAATACCATGCCGCGCAGGCACCACATTTTATTGATATGGTGATCAAAGCCGCGCAATCAAAAGAAAGGTACTTTGGCGAATACCCATGGGCTAAAGAGAAACTGGGCATTGCCGAAACCCCTCACCTGGGTATGGAGCACCAAAGCATGAACGCTTATGGTAACAAATTCAGGTATAGCAAAGTTGGCGGGCAGGATTTCGACTGGCTGATGTTCCACGAGTTTGGGCACGAGTGGTGGGGTAATAAAGTAACCGCCCGCGATTGGGCCGATTACTGGATCCATGAAGGTATTGATACTTATGCCGATGCATTACCCTATCTTGATCTGGAAGGTAAAGCTTCTTACATCAAACACTTTAAACAATCTGCTTTTGGTATTGCAAACAAACAGCCTATTGTGTTAGGTAAAGATATTGACGAAGCATCAGCCTATAACAATGATATATATGTAAAGGGTGCCTACTTTATGCACACATTGCATTACGTAATGGGCGATAGCCTTTTCTTCCCAACACTAAAGGGTTTTGCAACTGATGCCCGGTTCACTTACGACCATCAGAACGTTACTGATGATGCCGAGCAATACTTTAGCAAGGCCTACGGCAAATCACTAAAACCTTTATTCGATTTTTATCTGCGTACCACTAACAAGCTGGAAGTTAGCGTAAAAGCAAGGCCAAGAGACAAATACCTCATCACGTTGCTAAATATTGACACCGAGTTGCCTGTTGATATTACTACCGATGCGGGTACTAAGCGAATGACGCTAACCCCAAAAGGGATAACCATTGAAAGTAAAATCACCCCGGTTATTGATGCCGATGGCTGGTATTTGAAAAAAGTTATATTGGAGTAGGTATGTTCCGAAACGTCATTGGAGGTACGAAGCAATCTCTTCGCTATACAGAGCCACTCGTCCTAAAGAGATTGCTTCGTACGCAATGACGGGTTATAACCCCCCCCCAATAAAAAGCCCTTATCAAATTGATAAGGGCTTTTTATATTATATGAGCTTCTGCTTAATTATTCAGCAGCTGCTTCTTCAGCATCAGTTGCTGATTCTTTTTTTGCTTTTGGTGCTGCTGCTTTCTTAGCTTTTGGAGCCTCTTCAGCTACTTCTTCAACTGCAATAGGCGCTTCAACTTCTTTCGCTTTTGGCTCAGCTTTAACAGCTGGTACCGGTGCTGCAACTGGTGCTACTTCAAAAGGGATAACAGAAACGTATGAACGGTTGTCTGCTTTCTTTTTGAATACTACGTTACCTGCTTTTAAAGCAAATAATGTATGATCTTTACCGATACCTACGTTAAGGCCCGGATTATGTTTGGTACCACGTTGGCGAACGATGATATTACCTGCAATTGCTGGCTGACCACCGAAAATTTTGATACCTAAACGCTTGCTATGTGATTCGCGGCCGTTTCTTGAACTACCGGCCCCTTTTTTGTGTGCCATTTCTTAATTTCTTTTGTGACCCTGTGACCGAGTCGGTTAAAATTTAATTATAATGTTATACCGGTGATCTCGATCTTGGTAAATTGCTGACGGTGACCATTTTTCTTCTGGTAACCTTTTCTGCGTTTCTTTTTGAAGATAATTACTTTATCACCCTTTAAATGAGACACGATCTTAGCTGATACTTTAGCGCTTTTCAAATCAGAACCTAATTTGAAGCTACCTTCGTTTTCTGCTAACAACACATTGTCAAATTCAATATTAGCGCCCTCATCCCCTTGTAAACGGTGTACAAAGATCTGCTGGTCTTTCACAACTTTAAACTGTTGCCCGGCTATACTTACTATTGCGTACATTGTTGATTAATTATTGTTTTAAATTTTGAGGTGCAAATATATGGATTAACAAATTAATATGCAAGGCACTATTTACTATTTCTTTGGCGTGCTTCTGCTTCAGATAATACATTTTGAATTTCTTTGATCAGCCTTTCATTCGCATCCTTTAGCTTATCGTGCCCATTAAAGGATGCATCGTACATCACCTTCTTAGTTTTGCGCAGGTAATTAAACTGTATTACAAACCTTGGTACATGCCCCTTTACATCGGGATTAAGCTCGTTTGCCGGAAAATCCCAGAAACCCAGGTCGGCAGCTTTGCGATGCAGGTATAAAAGGTCGTCTTTGCTTAATTTAAGCTTCACCTTCACCAATGAATCGCGCCTGTTAACAAACTGGTACTCCCCCGTTTTTGAATCGAAAATGTTGTTTAGCGTATCGCCATAACCATACTCGAAACGTATGGATTGAAACTCAGAGAACTTATAAGGCGCGTTTTTGATCATCATACCGTAGTAGTAAAAACAATAGAGTAAAAACGGCACGATGATACTTGCAACGAGGAATATTTTTTTAGATTTAGTAACCATTATAGGTATTTATTGAATTATTGATTTAGAGATTAAACTTAGTTATTCGAAATTCATTATTCAATGTTCGATATTTCATTTCCACCGCTCAGTTCCCCTTCCCATTTGCTTACCACCGCTGTTGCCATAGCGTTACCTAAAACGTTTGTAGCAGAACGGCCCATATCAAGTAGTGGATCAATACCGATTAAAAGCGCAAGGCCTGCCTCGGGAATATTGAACATGGAAATAGTACCGGCAATAACAACAAGCGATGCGCGTGGCACACCGGCAATACCTTTACTGGTAATCATCAGCACCAGCAGCATAGATAATTGCTGCACAAACGATAGATGGATATTATAAGATTGCGCCAGGAATAGCGACGCGAAGGTCATGTACATCATAGATCCATCGAGGTTAAACGAATAACCTAAAGGCAGCACAAAGCTTACAATTTTGTTATTACAGCCAAAGCGCTCCAGCTCCAACAATACTTTTGGATAGGCGGCCTCACTGGTAGAGGTACTGAACGCGATAAGCATCGCATCCTTAATACGGCCTACCAAACTAAATGCTCTTCCCTGCAATACTACCGATGCTGCAAGGATGATCACCAGCCATAACACCAACAAGGAGAAATAAAACTCACCTATGAATATAGCATAGGTGGACAGGATACTTAACCCCTGCTTCGCGATTATTGCTGTAATAGCACCAAATACGGCTAATGGTGCAAGCTGCATTACATAGCCGGTTATCTTTAATATAACATGTGCAATAGCATCCATGGCTTTGATAACTACTTCGCCTTTTTCGCCGATGGCGGCAGTACCCACACCAAAAAATAGCGAGAAGATCACAATCTGCAAAATCTCGTTATTAGCCATCGCCTCTATAAAACTCTTAGGAAATACGTGCCCAATAAAATCGCGCAGCGAAAGTGCGGTCTTTTGTATTCCTGTAGATAAGTGGCTATCCGGTAATGGCAAGTGCATAGCCTCGCCGGGCTTGAAAAAGTTAACCAATAGCATACCCAAAGCCAGGGACACCAGCGTTGCGCTTAAAAACCAAAGCAATGTTTTACCACCAATACGGCCAACTGCGCTAATATCGCCCACTTTAGCCACACCAACTACGAGGGTGGTAAATACCAATGGCGCTACAATCATTTTTATTAGTCTTAGAAAGATGTCGCTTAACACCGTAAAGCCGACCAACTTGTCTTCGCGGCTGGTATCGGCAGCTTTGCGTAGAGTTACCTGAGCGGAACGGTCACCTTTAAGGGATTTGTAAACGGCAGTTGTGGTATCTTTGCTCGCCTCTAATTGCTGGTCTATTGTTTTTATATTTACCTCGGCGGCGCTTATTTTGGTATTAATATTGTTTATAACCGTAGCATTGTAAATGTATCCGGCTATAACGCCTAATACTAAGGCCACAAAAATGTACAGGGTTAGTTTGCTTTTCTGCATACGTTAATTTGGTGCCGTAAAACTACAAAAATTAAAACTATTAGCCTCACCACAACCCCTCTCCGAGAGAGAGGCTTTGAAAACTTTATATATGAGTATTACTGTCTACGGGTTACAACAAATAAAGAAGGAAGTTCAGCATTTATCGCAAGAGCAGCTTGCCGAACTATGCCTGCGACTGGTACGTTATAAAAAAGAAAATAAGGAATTGTTAGCTTACCTCCTTTTTGAAGCTAACAACGAAAATGATTTCGTAGAAAGCATAAAAGCAGAGGCTGGGTTTATGTTTAGTCAGCTGCCTGCCCAAAGTTACTTTACCGCTAAAGGCCTGCGCAAGATATTGAAGATGCTTACCAAATACACCAAATTCATCGGCTCGAAACCCTCGGAGATTGAATTATTAATAAACTTTTGCCAGAATTACCTGCAATATGTAATTCGCCAAACATCCTATAAACCTATTAGGTTGATACTAATAAGGCAAATTGAGAAGGTAAAAACATCCATCAGCAAATTACATGAAGACCTGCAATTCGATTACAGCCAGGACTATAACAAACTTTTAGAAGATGCCGAAGGCAAATTGCCCTGGTTTAATAAAAAAAGTTACTTGTTGTAACATTAATGGTGTTAATTTGTCCAACTAAAAATTAACTAATCAGGTGGCCGACAGAGAAGACGCTTTCAGGAAAATATACGAAGCCAATTCGAAGAAAATTTACCATTTGTGCTATGGTTATACCGGCGATGATGATGCTGCTAACGACCTACTGCAGGAAACCTTTTTAAAGGTTTGGCAAAATCTGCACAAGTTTCGTAACCAGGCGCTCATCTCTACCTGGATCTATCGAATAGCGGTAAACACCTGCCTAACTTATTTACGATCAGAAAAACGACAAGCCAAAGATGAGCTGACACCGGCAATTGCCGATAATAAACCAGAAGTATTTTCGGAAAAGAACGAGCAGGTTACTTTGCTGTACATGTGTATCTCCAAACTGGAAGAGTCGGAAAGAATTATCATAACATTGGTGCTTGATGAAGTGCCGTACCCCGAAATTGCAGAAGTTTCGGGTATATCAGAGGGGAATTTGAGGGTGAAGATCTATCGCATTAAACAAAAATTGACAGAGTTATACAATCAGCATGAAAGACTTTGATCATTTAATGTCGGTTTGGCAGGCGCAGCCAAAAAAAGAGCATTTATCTGTTGATGAAGTGCTTAAGCAGGTGAAGAACGGCGTGCGCAGTTTAACAAACCGTATATATTGGAGTATTGTGGCCATGGTTATAATAATTGCATTTGCATTTATTATAACATTGTTTGGCGCGTTTAACTCTTGGGTTACCACCGTGGGTATTATTATTGTGTTGGTTACTATGCTGATGTACCTGACATTAATTATAAGGCACTACCACATCCTGAGCAAGCGTGATGCTACAGTTAACCCTACCGAATATCTCCACAGTTTAAAAGAGTATCAGCGTAACCGCAGCAAAGTTATTGGCTGGTTCTATTACATCTACACATTACTAATAAGCGGAGGCCTTGCGCTCTATTTTGTAGAGGTATTGCAAAACGCCTCAGCTACTTTTAAAGGAGTTACTTATGGTTCTATTATTATATGGTTTTTGTTTACAACATTCTATCTAAAACCAAGGATGTTTAAAAACGAGGAAGAGAAACTAAACCTGATGATAGACCGCCTTGTTCGCCTGCAGGAGCAATTTGATTAATTAATGACCCATCCTATCCAAATAAAATCGGTAAGCATTAATGATGCCGCTACCCTACTTGAGCTAAGCCGAAAAACATTTTTCGACGCATTTCTGCACCGCAATAATGCGGCAGATATGGCGGCCTACTCCTTAACAGCCTTTACCCTGCCAAAATTTGAGAACGAATTAAGTAACCCAAATTCGCAATTCTACTTTGTTTGGGTTGATAATGCAATTGTGGGGTATCTCAAACTCAATTACAACTTTGCCCAAACCGAATTTCAAGACCCTGAAGCGCTGGAGATAGAGCGCATTTATGTGCTAAGTAATTTTCAAGGCCAGCAAATTGGGAAACTATTGATAGAATTTGCAATCCAAATCGCTATAGATCAAAGCCTAAAATACATCTGGCTTGGCGTTTGGGAACACAATACCAAAGCCATCAGCTTTTATAAAAACAAAGGCTTTGAGCAATTCGGCAGCCACCTGTTTATGCTAGGGAATGATGAGCAGACGGATATTTTGATGAGGCTTGACCTTTATTAAAGAGCCTTTTCTCCGCGCGTAATTGCGAGATTCTGTGTATATCAACACAGAATCTCGCAATTACGCGGGTTTTAATTAGCATTTGTATACCCCTTCTAAAACGGATTAAACGTCCTCGCCCCAATCTCCATCCCGGCTGCACGGCAAACTGTTTTATCGCCAAACCTGAAATTGATATCATCCATAGCCTTGTAAAGTTTTATTCGCTCCTCGTTATCTTCAAACAGGTTTATCTGGTAGCTGCCGGTGCAGAGGTTGCTTAGCTTAACACCTATCAGTCGGATGGGCCGGTGCTGGTTCCAAGCCTTATAAAGCAGGTTTTTAATACCGGGGATAAGGATATGCTCGGCAGCGGTAAGGGCGATCTTAGTTTGTTGGGTATGTGTTTCAAAGTTGGCGTAACGGATCTTAATAGCCAGGCAAGATGATACCTTATTCTCGCGGCGTAGCTTTCCGGCCAGTTCCTCCGTCATGCTTACCAGTACGTTTTCTAATGTACGCTTGTCATTAACGTCATTATGGAAAGTAGTTTCGGTCGAGATCGATTTGCGGTCGCTGTGTGGGATGATCTCGCTGTCGTCTATTCCGTTAGCTTTGTTGTAAATATATAAACCCATTTTACCGAATACCGCTTCGAGGAATTTCAGGTTAACCCGCTGCAGGTCGCCTATTTTTTCGATGCCGTACTGGTAAAGCTTTTGGCAGGCACTTTCACCAAGTCCGGGGATCTTGCCAATATTTAGCGGCGCTAAAAAAGCTTTCTCCTCGCCATGTTTTATCCAAAGCTGCCCGTTTGGCTTTGCCTGGTTGGTTGCCATTTTGGCTATTGTTTTGCCCGATGCCATACCGAAAGAAATAGGCAGCCCTGTTTCGCGGATAACCTTTTGCCTTAACTCGCAGGCCAACTTGAACGGATCATGAAAACGCTCCATCCCGCTCAGGTCTATATAGAACTCATCTACCGACGATTTTTGGTAAAGCGGCACCATATCATGGATAATTTGCGTAACCTCTCGCGAAGCCTCCGAATAACGCCCATGCGTGCCGTGGATCACTATAGCTTGCGGGCAAAGCTTTAACGCTTGCCTTGTAGGCATAGCCGAATGCACGCCAAACTTACGCGCCTCGTAACTGCACGAAGCCACCACACCTCTATCTGCCGAGCCGCCTATAATAACGGGCTTGCCGATGAGTGAAGGATTGAATTTTCGCTCTACAGATACGAAGAATGAATCGAGGTCGATATGTACAATATGCCGCTTAGCATCCATGCACAAATATGAAAATATAATTTGAATTGCTAAAATAATTAGTAAAATTTGCATCGATAATTGACCGATATATGACCAGCTATTCCGACTATCTTTTTCTCCTCTCACCACCCGAACCTGTTAAAGAGCTTATCGGCAAATACAAAAAAGCATCGGCAAAGCACATTGGTAATTTCAAAAGCATGGATGCGCCCGCCCATATCTCGGTAATACATATGGAACGCCAAAAGCCGTATTATGCCGATCATACCGTATCTCAAATTGAACGGGCCATTAACATCATGCCGCCGGTTTTGCTTCATATCGACGGGTTTAAATATTTTAGTCACCTGCATAGCCAATACACTATTTATGCGCACATCCGCATTACCCCTGCGGTGGATGCCTGGTTTACCCTGCTCAAGAAAAACCTGAGCATCCGCAAAACGCTGGTGCCGCATGTAACCGTAGTTCGGAATGTTTCTGAGGCTGATTTCAAAACGCTGTGGCCGCATTTTAAACATAAAAAAGTTATTGAGCCATTTTGGATCAAAGAACTAAAAATAGTAAAGCGTGAAACGTTTGGCGGCTCACTAAAATGGGAGGCATTTAAAACTTTCGGGGTTAGAGGGATGAGAAATTTAGAGGTGGTAAATAATAAGGAAGTACGGAAGCAAATAAACTTATTTTAGATTTTTTGTCATCCTGAGCGATAGCGAAGTATCTAATGTACAACATGCATATCGGCGAGTAGATGCTTCACTATCGTTCAGCATGACAAGTGGTTTAATTTTACCCACTGATTATCAACACCTCCACTCTTCAATTTCCTTTTTTAATAATTTTTTAACCTAAAATGCATCCTTTTTCTATCTTTGCAGCGGGATAAGTCTTTTACGGCCAGCTCCTCTTGAACTCCCCCAGGGTGGGAACACAGCAAGGGTAGAGAGTTGAGCGGCGCGATAAAAGTAGCTTATCCCATTTTTTTTTCTTTTTTTTCTGAAAGGCAGTCTATCCGCAACAACTTCGAAATTTTACATTCGGCATTCATTATTCGATATTACTTAGCCGTAATCTGCCTATCTTCGCCTTATGCTCGATATATTCATTATTGGCGGTGGCCCCATTGGTTTAGCATGCGGACTTGCAGCACAAAAAGCCGGTTTAAGTTTTGTTATTGTGGAGAAAGGCTGCCTGGTAAATTCACTTTACAACTACCCTTCTACCATGACTTTCTTCTCCACTTCGGAGAAACTGGAGATTGGCGGTGTGCCGTTTGTTACCGTGCACAACAAACCCACCCGTAATGATGCTTTAGAGTATTATCGCCGTGTAGCGTTATCAAATAATCTTCCGCTTAATTTATTTGAAGAAGTTACCAATGTAAAATCAATTCATAGTGGTTACGAGATAGTGACGAGCAAAACCACATACCGGGCTAAAAAAGTGATCCTGTCGACCGGGTTTTATGATATAGCCGTTAACCTTGATATCCCCGGCGAAGACCTACCTAAAGTAAAACACTACTACCAGGATCCGCATTATTACACCTCGCAAAAGGTGGTGGTTGTGGGCAGTAGTAATTCGGCTATTGACGTAGCTTTAGAAACCTACCGCAAAGGTGCTGAAGTTACTCTAGTTGTTCGTGGTGCCGAGGTAAGCAGCCGGGTTAAATATTGGGTTAGGCCTGATATTATTAACCGCATTGCAGAAGGAAGCATCAAGGCCTACTTTAATTCGAGCCTTGCAGCCGTTCGCCAAACCGAGGTTGATATTGACACGCCTGAAGGCAAGGTAACCATCCCCAATGATTTTGTTATGGCGATGACAGGTTACAAACCTAATTTCGATTTCCTGGCGAAGATAGGGATCCAGCTAACCGAAGATAAATTTATCCCAACCTATAACCCTGATACAATGGAAACCAACCAACCGGGCCTTTACCTTGCAGGTGTTGTGGTTGGTGGATTGGATACGCATCTTTGGTTTATCGAGAACTCGCGCATCCATGCAGACATGATCATAGCGGATATTTTGGCTAAACGGTGTTAACCTTTAAAATTAAAGGTTTCAATAAACTTCCACGGCCCGCCCTGGTATTCCCAAAGGCTTAGGCCGGTCGCTTGTATTTCAAAGGGTTTAAACTTGTCGGAAAGTTCTTGTAGCAATTGTTTAGCTTTTTCGGGGCTAACCTTGTTTTGTATGGTAATGTGCGGCCATAATTTATTATTGTCCTGCGGGATGAGCCATTGCTGCCACTTGGTTTGCAAATGTTTATGTAATTGTTGTAACAGGTCACTCTCTATTTTATAAGCAACACCGTTACCGATGCTCGATATGCCAGATACCTGCAAAGGCATGTTTTGATACTCTTTTACAATAGCTTTGATGTCTTCCACAATCCCTTTCCCGTTTGGCGGCAATTGGTGAAATAGCATCAGGTGGGCATCTAAAAAGTTCCGTTCGGCGGGGAAATGCTGTTTGCGTAACACATCAAAAAATAATTGTGCCTCGGGCATAATGTTAAGCGTAAGTAAAAGTGGGTTGGTTGTATTCATTAATAAATCTTAACCTCAGTATCATATTAAAAGTTTTTCTTGCATAAGTAAATTATTATGCAATAATTTGCACAAAATTTAAAAGCATAACACTTTACACATAATGATCAAACAAAACATAAACAGAATGGATACCGAGGCGTTTTTTGCTATGGTTACCACTGCTTTATTTTATTTTGTTTTATTTTTCTCTCCCACCCGACGAAGACTGTTCATCCCAAGGGTCTTAATCAGGCTTTAGTCTACCCTTTCAAAACAAAGAAGGATTATTAAACTTCTTTAAACAATGTCCCTCTAATTATTATGGCTTAAACGCCAATAATTTAACGGTAACTTTTCTATTATAATGACCATACAAGATTTTGACATAACCGTAGCCACTGCACAACATGCAGATTTTGCGGCTACGATATGTGATGAAATGGCAGAATCGGCCAAGGCACGCGGTACGGGTATTGCCCAGCGTTCGCCAGAGTATGTCGCCAATAAAATGCTGGAAGGCAAAGCTGTGAT
The DNA here is from genome assembly GCF_034345625.1 of Mucilaginibacter sp. 5C4. Classification (NCBI taxonomy): domain Bacteria; kingdom Pseudomonadati; phylum Bacteroidota; class Sphingobacteriia; order Sphingobacteriales; family Sphingobacteriaceae; genus Mucilaginibacter; species Mucilaginibacter sp. 5C4. The sequence goes on from NZ_CP133775.1 coordinate 2,746,127, forward strand.
AGCATTGCATAAAGATGGTACCTGGGCGGGCTTTTGTTATATAGAAACCTGGAGCCACGGTGATTTTGTGGCCAACTCGGGTTTGATCGTAAATCCAATCTATCGTAAAGCAGGTTTGGCTAAGGCTATCAAACATAAAATATTTGAACTTTCGCGCAGTAAATACCCTCATGCTAAACTGTTTGGTTTAACAACAGGCCTTGCTGTAATGAAGATAAACTCGGAAATAGGTTACGAACCCGTTACCTACTCAGAGCTTACCCAGGACGAAGAATTTTGGAAAGGCTGCCGCAGCTGCGTTAACTACGATATTTTGATGAGTAAGGACCGCAAGAACTGTATGTGTACCGCCATGCTTTTCGACCCGGAAGTTGTTCAAAAACAATACGAAGAAAAGATGAAAAAGATTACGCATAAAGCGACACTGCTTGAGCGAATCGAAGCAGCAATCAAACGGCGGATAGAGAAAATAATTCTGTAAGGTAAAAGGTAATGAGAGATTATAAAAAACTTGATATTTGGAAAAAAGCCCACTTGTTTACAAATCAGGTGTATCAGGAAATATTACCTGTTATGCCGCCCGAAGAAAAATTTGCCTTAACCAACCAATTACGTCGATCAGTATATTCTATTCCTATGAATATTGTTGAGGGATGTGGAAAGAATACTGATAAAGATTTTACGCATTATCTTGATAATGCTTTAGGTTCGGCCCTTGAAGTAGAATACACATGTTTGTTAATTTTCGATTTAGGATATATTTCACAAGAACAACACGATTTAGTTTACCAACCCATAAACGAGATTAAAGCAATGCTTATCTCATTCATTGAATTTTTAAGAGATGGAAAATAACCTTTCACCTTTTACCTTTTACCTTTTACCATGAAAAAGAAAGTAGTACTGGCTTACAGCGGCGGATTAGATACATCATTTTGCTGCATTTATTTAACACGCGATCTGGGTTACGAGGTTCACTCAGTAATTGTAAATACAGGTGGTTTTAGCGACGAAGAGCTTAAAGGCGTTGAAGAACGAGCTTACCAAATGGGCGTTACATCTCACCACGTGGTTGATGAGACCACTAACTTCTACAATACCTGTGTGCGCTTTTTGATATACGGTAACGTTTTAAAGAACAATACCTACCCTCTTTCGGTAAGTGCCGAACGTGTTAGCCAGGCCACTGCCATTGCCAACTATGCCAAAGAAATTGGTGCTGAATATGTTGCCCATGGCAGTACAGGTGCCGGTAACGACCAGGTGCGTTTCGATATGATATTTAACATATTGGTACCCGAGGTAAAGATCATCACCCCTATTCGCGACCTTAAATTAAGTCGCGAAGCGGAAATTGAATACCTAAAGAAACACGGCGTTGAAATGAACTTCGAAAAAGCTAAGTATTCTATTAATAAAGGTATCTGGGGTACATCGGTTGGCGGTAAAGAAACTTTGACCTCCAACTTAGGTCTGCCGGAAGATGCATGGCCTACCCAGGTTACCGCATCTGAACCAAGAACTTTAGAACTGGTTTTTGAGCAAGGCGAACTGGTTGGCATCGATAACGAAAAATACGACCATCCAACAAGGGCTATACAGGCACTACAAGCCATTGCACAACCTTACGGTATTGGTCGCGATATCCACGTAGGCGATACCATCATTGGTATTAAAGGCCGTGTAGGTTTTGAGGCTGCCGCGCCGATGGTGATCATCAAAGCGCACCACACCTTAGAAAAACACGTGCTTACCAAATGGCAGCTATCATGGAAAGATCAGCTATCTGCATTTTATGGCAACTGGCTTCACGAAGGGCAGTTCCACGACCCTATTATGCGTAATATGGAGGCCTTTTTGGCTGATACACAAAAGAACGTTAGTGGTAAAGTATTTATCGAGCTGCACCCATACCGCTTCCAGGTGATCGGTATCGAATCGAAACATGACCTGATGAGCAACAAATTTGGAAGTTACGGCGAAATGAATAATTCATGGAGCGGCGAAGACGTTAAAGGGTTCTCCAAAATATTTGGTAACCAAGTAATGATATATCACAAAGTAAACGGACAGGATTAATTATGGCAAACCCCATCTTTTCGAGAAGCGAATGCTTAAGTACCTATAAATGGGGCGATGACTGCTACGGCTGGAACTATGTTGACACCGAAGCGTTATCAATAAAGCAAGAATTAATGCCGCCCGATACAGCGGAGCATTTACATTATCACGAGAAAGCCTCGCAGTTCTTTTTTATACTGAAAGGCAGGGCAACTTTTACCATCGACGGGGAGATAAGTGTTTTAAAACCCGAGCAGGGCATAGAAATTAAAGCGGGCCAAAAACACTTTGTAAGTAACAAAGAAAGCAGCGACCTGGAATTTATCCTCTACTCATCACCATCTACAAAAAATGATAGAATTAACCTCTAAAATAAAGGCAGGTATTGTTGGCGGCGCCGGTTATACAGGTGGCGAAATGCTGCGGATACTCATAAACCACCCAAATGTGGAGATCGTGTTTGTGCACAGCAACAGCAACGCGGGCAACTACGTTTACGATGTGCATACCGACTTATTTGGCGATACCGCTTTGCAATTTACCGACCAATTGGCTTACAACATTGATGTTCTTTTCCTTTGTGTTGGTCATGGTGACGCTAAGAAGTTTTTAGAGGCTAACGAAATTCCTGAACATATTAAGGTGATTGACCTGAGCCAGGATTTTAGGTTAAACCAAAATGCTGAATTTAAGAATAAAAAGTTCGTATATGGCTTGCCTGAGTTAAACCGTGAGGCTATTAAAACCGCGGCCAATATAGCCAATCCCGGTTGTTTTGCTACTTGTCTACAATTGGGTTTGTTACCGCTTGCAAGCAAAGGTTTGCTGAATAACAAGGTACACATCACGGCAACAACAGGTTCTACCGGTGCCGGGCAAAGCCTTTCTTCTACTTCTCACTTTACCTGGAGGAACGATAACCTGTCGGTTTATAAAGTTTTTAACCATCAGCATTTGGGCGAGATCGGTCAATCGCTAAGGCAATTACAAGCAGGTTTTGATAAGGAACTCAATTTTGTGCCTTATCGTGGTGGCTTTACCCGTGGTATCATTGCATCGATCTATACGGAGAGCGATTTGAGCGAAGCGGAGGTTTTAAACCTTTATAAGGAATACTATGCAGGCCACCCATTTACGCATGTAACCAATAAGGATATCGACCTCAAACAAATTGTGAATACAAATAAATGTTTCATTCAGGTTAAGAGACATGATAATAAGATCTTTATAATGAGCATAATGGATAATTTACTTAAAGGCGCGAGCGGCCAGGCAGTACAAAACATGAACATCATGTTTGGTCTGGATGAACGCGCCGGATTACGACTTAAGGCGACCGGTTTTTAAGCCGCGTTCGCCACTTTAGCGTTAGTCCATTAAGTATTAATTTATTTCAGTATTAAAATGAAATTATTCGACGTATATCCAATCAATCCAATTAATATCGTAAAAGGCGTTGGCAGCCTTGTTTATGACGACAAAGGCACCGAATATCTTGACCTTTACGGTGGGCACGCTGTTATCTCAATCGGCCACACCAACCCGTATTATGTAAAACGGTTAGCAGACCAGTTGCACCAGATAGGTTTCTATTCCAACTCGATAGAAATTCCATTACAAACCCAACTGGCAGAAAAACTGGGCCATATTTCAGGTAAGGAAGATTACCAACTATTCCTTTGTAATTCTGGTGCTGAAGCAAATGAAAATGCTTTAAAACTGGCTTCTTTCTACAACGGAAAAAGGAAAATAATCGCCTTTAAAAAGGCTTTTCACGGCCGTACTTCGCTTGCAGTTGCGGCTACCGATAATCCTAAAATTATTGCCCCGGTTAACGAAACTGATAACGTAATATTTTTGCCATGGAATGATGAGACGGCTTTGGAAGATGCTTTCAAAAACAATGAGGTGTCCTCAGTAATTATCGAAGGCATCCAGGGTGTTGGTGGGATACAAGTTGCCCCTGTTAGCTTCCTGCAAAAGATAAGGTCGCTTTGCGATGAATATAACGCCGTTTTTATTGCGGATTCCGTGCAATGTGGTTATGGCCGTACAGGCAAATTTTTCTCGCACGATTTCGCTGGTATAAATGCCGATATTTATTCCATGGCAAAAGGTATGGCTAATGGTTTCCCTATCGGCGGTATTATTATATCCCCTAAAATTGCACCTGCTTATGGTATGCTGGGCACAACGTTCGGTGGTAACCATTTGGCTTGTGCCGCGGGTTTAGCTGTGTTAGAAGTTATAGAACGCGACAACCTGATGCAAAACGCAGCAGAGGTTGGTGCTTATTTGATAGAGGAGTTAAAGAAATTCAATAAAGTAAAAGAAGTTCGCGGCCGTGGCCTGATGATCGGTATTGATCTGCCCGAAGAACTAGGCAATATTAAAAAAGACTTACTGTTTAAACACAAGATATTCACCGGCGAAGCCAAACCAAACGTGGTTAGGTTGCTGCCTGCATTGAATTTAACAAAAGCTCATGCGGATAGGTTCCTGGAAGCTTTTGCTACAACTTTACGCCCCCTCTAAATCTCCCCCGGTTGGGGAGACTTGATATTGAGTGGGTTAGAATTTAATTATATTTTTACAGAAATAAAATAAAGTCCCTCTCCCCCGGAGAGGGACTTAGGGTGAGGCTATTATGAATCTATTCTCTTCGGTAAATGATGTTAAAGATGTTAAGGCGCTGATTGCCGAAGCATTACAATTAAAACAAAACCCATACGCGCATCAGCATTTGGGCAAAAACAAAACCCTGAGCCTTGTTTTCCTGAACCCAAGCCTGCGTACCCGCATGAGCACCCAAAAGGCGGGCGCGAATTTGGGCATGAATGTTATTGTGTTGAACATCGATAAAGAAGGTTGGGCACTTGAACTGCGCGACAACGTGATCATGAACGGTACAACCGTAGAGCATATTCGCGAAGCTGCCGGTGTTATGGGCGAATACTCTGACATTATTGGCGTGCGCTCTTTTCCTGGTTTAAAAGACCGTGAGGAAGATTACAGCGAAACCATTTTTAACAAATTTGTAGAGTTTTGTAAAGTACCTGTGGTGAGTTTGGAATCTGCCACACGCCACCCATTGCAAAGCCTTGCCGACCTGGTAACCATCGAAGAATTAAAAACAACAGCACGCCCTAAGGTGGTATTAACTTGGGCGCCGCATATAAAGGCCCTGCCACAGGCTGTACCAAACTCTTTTGCCGAATGGATGTGCAAGGCTGATGTTGATTTTACAATTGCCCACCCGGCAGGATATGAGCTTTCTGCCGATTTTACCTACGGCGCTACCATCACCTACAAGCAGGATGAAGCCATAAAAGATGCGGATTTTATCTATGTAAAAAACTGGTCGGCTTATGAGCCTTATGGCGCAGTAACAGGTGGTAACGAAGACTGGATGTTAACCAATGCCAAACTGGATGCTGTAGCGCCAAACGCTAAAGTGATGCACTGCCTACCCGTACGCCGGGATCTGGAGCTATCATCCGAGATATTGGATGGCCCAAAATCCATCGTGATCCATGAAGCGGGTAATCGTGTTTGGGCTGCGCAGGCTGTATTGAAACAAATGCTGGAAGCGTTGTAATATATCAGCTTTTTGAGTTGTCTTGTCTCTTAATTCTTCAAATCCTGAATCACTTTCAATATGTATACGCCTAAACACTTTCAATTGCCTGACCATCAGGAGGCTGTCTCTTTTATGCAGAAGTATAGCTTTGCAACGATAATAACGGTGATGAATGGTGTCCCCGAGGCTACACACCTGCCCTTTATAGTTGAACAACGCGGCGATGAAATTGTATTGATCTCTCACTTCGCCAAAGCAAACCCGCAAGTGGCATCTGTATTCAATGAAACCTCACTGGTGATCTTCACCGAGCCGCATGCGTACATCTCTCCTACCAATTACGAAAAAGAGCAAAATGTACCTACATGGAATTACCTGTCGGTACATGCTTATGGTAAAGCCACTATAATTGAAGATAAAAAGGATATTGCAGCTTTGCTAGAAAAGATGATAGGATTTTACGAGGCTGGTTATCGCAAGCAGTGGGACAACCTGCCCGATGACTATAAATCTAAAATGATGAACGGCATCACGGCGTTTGAAATGATAGTGACCGATCTGCAGGGCAAAAAGAAACTCAGCCAACTCCGCACGGAGTTAGAGCGTGAAAATATCATCGAATCACTAAGTAAATCTACAGATTCGGCAGAGCGCGAAATTGCGAACTACATGAAAAAGGAAAACTAATCTTTTTTGTACGACGCGTTGATAAGCCTGTTAAGCGATAAGCCCTGCACCACGATAGAAAATATCACAATAAAATAGCTTCCCGATAGGATCATATGCCTGTACGGCGATATGGGTAAAGCCAATGCTAACGCGATAGAAATTCCTCCTCTTAAACCTGCCCAAGTAAGTATATTTATACTATTGTAATTCACATTCAGCGATTTCCTTAAAAAAGTTAGTGGCAGCATTATACTCATCCATCTTGCCCCAAGAATAATTACAATAGCTATACCACCAGTGATCCAGTAGTTGCTGATGAACGGTACGTTAACCATTTGCAGGCCTATCATCACGAAAAGTACCGCATTGAGGATCTCGTCTATCAGTAGCCAAAAATCCTCCAGTGCCTCATGCGATTTTTCTTTATTAGTAGCGTTTATAGACCTGCCGCCTACAAATAAGCCAGCGGTAACCACTGCAAGCGGGATGGATAAATGTAAATACGAAGCCAATACCGAATCTAACATTACCAGCGCTAAAGAAACCAGCACAATGGTTTGGAAATCGTTTATGGATTTCATTAACTTGAACGCCAGCCATCCGGTAACAGCCCCTAAAATTATCCCTCCAAAAACTTCCTGGATAAAAAGTAATATAGCTTTGGCAATATCCAAATTATTTACCCCCGACTGCGTAACCTCCAATATCAACAGGAACAACACCAACCCTACGCCATCGTTAAATAGCGATTCCCCCGAAATAATTGTTTCCAGGTTTGCAGGTAATTTGGAGCCTTTTATCACGGCCGCCACTGCAACCGGATCGGTAGGAGAAACCAATGCTCCAAAAAGCAAGCAGTATACAAAGGGGACCTTAATATCAATAAGCCCGGTTATCCAGTAAAATAAAGCGCCAAATACAGTGGTGGAAATAATAACGCCTAAGGTGCTCAATATCAATACTGGGCGCATTTCTCTTTTAAGTTTTCGGGTATCTAAGTTAAAGGCTGTTGCAAACAGTAAAAAGCCCAGCATAACGTTTAGCACAGTAGTAGAAAAGTTAATGTGCTTGGCTAAAACGGTAAGGTATTTGGCTATGCCGGGGTCAAGATTCTCGATAACTATTGTTAAAATAGAGCCCAATATTGCTAGTGTGACTATTCCTATTGTACCCGGTAGTTTTAAAAATCGGGCATTAATGTAAGAATAAACGGCGCTCACAATAATTATTAGCGCTATAATGAGGAACATATCCATGGGGTACGTGTTCTGATAATTTACCGGGCAACCGGGTCCATCGTCATGGTATCTGTTTTAAAATAATGAATAATCAGCCGGTTATCGCTGTTGCGGGTTAGGTAGTTAACCGCCCAATTAAAAAATACGATTGCCTTATTGCTGAAACCGGCCAGCGACATTAGGTGCACGAACATCCACAACAACCATGCAAAAAAGCCATGGAAACGCAGTTTATGCAAATCGACAACGGCTTTGTTACGGCCAATGGTTGCCATAGTGCCCAAATCTGCGTAAGTAAAAGCAATCGTTGGCTTGTCGTTAACCAGATTAATGATGTTCTTAGCCAGCTGCTTGCCCTGCTGCAATGCAACCTGCGCCACACCGGGGAAGCCTACGGGATTTTTCTCTGTAATTACTGCCGATACATCGCCAATGGCAAAAACGTTGGTAAAACCTTTAACTCGGTTTATTCCGTTGGTTATTAAGCGGCCGCCTTTCATAACGCTTTCTTCGGGCATGCCGGTGGGCACCTCGCCCCTAACGCCTGCCGCCCAAAATACGTTCCGGGTATTGATGGTGGTGCCGTCGTCTATCTTCAACAGCATGCCGTTATAACTTTCTACATGCACGCTGTTAAATATGGTGATATCCATATCAGTTAAAAACTTTTTTGCTTTGATGGATGCCTGCGGCGACATGGCAGCTAATAGTTCGGCTTTGCCCTCTACCAAAAACACCTTCATATCGGCATTACAAAGCCCGGGATAATCTTTACACAAGATAAATTTGCGCAGTTCAGATATAGACCCTGCCAACTCTACACCTGTTGGCCCGCCACCAACAATAACGAAGGTCAGTAACGCGTCGCGTTCAATCTTATCGGTGGTAACTAAAGCTTTTTCCAAATTTTGGAGGATGAGGCTACGGATATTCAGCGCCTCGGCCACGTTCTTCATGGGCATGGTGTTGCGTTCAAGCTCCTTATTGCCAAAGTAATTGGTGTTGGCACCGGTGGCAATCACCAGGTAATCGTATTTTAAGTCGCCTATGTTGGCAGTAACAATTTGTTTTTCCGTGTCGATGCTTTGCACCTCAGCCAAATGAAAAGTAAAGTTTTTTTGTTTATTAAAGATGCGCCTGATGGGAAACCCAATAGAATCGCCTTCGATAGCGCCAGTTGCCACCTGGTAAAGCAGAGGCTGAAAAGTATGGTAATTATGTTTATCCAGCAACAGGACTTCTACAGGTGCGTGCTTTAATTTTTTAGCCAGTTGTACGCCGCCAAAGCCACCGCCAATAATGATAACGCGGGGCATAGCGCTTGTTTGTTTATCCATATGTTAGTTAACCGGCTGCAAATTAATGAATAAACAACCGCTGGGTTTATTACCTAACAGGATAAAGCGGATATGTGTTTTAACAAGGGTTATTTTTGTAGTGATCAAACAAAAAAAAGCGACAGGTGTCCCCATAACCTTTCTTAATTAACTGATTTTAGGTTAATTATATTTTTTCGTAGAATTTGTGAAAGAAGTCGGGGTTTTTAACGCCATAAAACTTGTTATCGTTACTAATAGCTACCCAATCATCAACTGTATAATCTTTTTCGCCGGTTTTAACTTCGTGCACAAAGCGGAAGGTTACATTATCGCCCTGTTTAATGTTAGTAAATTCCGGAGCTGATAGTTTAATATTAAAATTGATGTTAAAACCGTTCGACTCCATTACTTCGCTTTTCCATTTACCATTAGGGTATTTTTTGATGTTTGTTACCAAGCCATTTGCGTAGCGCACTCTGTTAACTTCGTATAAAAATGCGCTTTTACGCAATGTGTTTTTTGTTGATTGAAATATTATCTGCTCATCCTTTTTTATCAATGCCGGCTCAATAATTAATGGGAACTCTTTTGTCCACATCGCACCCGATGATTGTAATTGGATTTCATCGCCAACTTTAAACAATCCTTGGATAGATTTTGTCAATCTATATCTGTATCTAAGTGCAAATTCATCTTCGCCTTGTGTTAGTTTGTACCCGGTAAAATGGTATAATTTAACTGTGCTATCAATTATCCCTACAACTTTATAGGTAAGCAATTTCATTTGCACACGCTTGGCCAGTTCATTTTTATACTTGCTATCTGCCGATTTTGTGTAAGTCCTAAATTCTGCTGTAGACCTATCATCTGCTATTTTTTGGGCGGGCGTACGTTTAATTTTCTGGCGATATTTTTTTACAGTATCCATCAAAACCGTATCCGTCTTAGTTGATGCATTAAAAAATTGTCTTTTAACCGGATTTTTACTTTCCAAATTGGCAAAGGCCAGGCAGCTTATTGCTACTATCGGTAGCACAAGCGCGTAAATTGCTTTTTTCATATTTGAGGTGGGTTTGTTAAATAACATGGCTATGCGGCTTTTTAGCGGCACTTTACTAAATCTATGCATCAGGTAACTCTGGCCCGATACCGATAATTTGAACAGCAGCGTAGCATACATGCTTTTGTCTGCCTCGCCTGCGGCTATACGGTCTACTTCAAACTCGTGGTTCTCCTCTATCGACCTGATGTAGCAATAAGTGAACGGGTTAAACCAAAGTACAATAAGCACCACCCTCGCCAAAAGCCTGTCGGCACTGTGCATCAGCTTTACATGAAGTAATTCGTGAGTGATGATCTGTTTGATTTCATGCGGCTCCAGTTCATCGTCATTGATAAATAGCACGTTGAAAAATGAGCTGTTGCCAAGCGTTTTGCTGCCTCGCAAAACTTTAACGTTGCCTATCTGCATCAACTCCTTATTTTTCATCCGCCTTGCGAAAACTAATAATGTGAACAACAGATGAACAACCGACATTATAGCAATAGCTAAATAAGCGGTTTGGATGAGTTTAACCCAATCAATACGGTGCTCAATAGCCTGCCGCGAGGCAAATTGAATTGCCTGGATGGGCTCCTCTACCAACTGCATTTTGTTCACAAAAACCACAGGCTGCATAATGGCAGGTGGATGCGTAGCATCTACAGGCAGGTTTATTGCCGGTATGATAAAACTTAGTAATAATGTACCCACCAAATACCAGCGGTTAAGCTTAAAGAAGGTCATCCTGCGCAGCAGCAGGAAATAAAAAGCATAAAAAATACCGGTACATGCCGACACCTGCAGTAGATAAATTATGGTCTTCATCGTTTTGAGTTTTTATCGATCATGTCCTGAATTTTTTTGATATCACCTTCCCCCAGTTTTTGCTCTTTCACCATAAAGGATAAAAGGCTGTCTACCGAGTTGTCAAAATACCCCGTAAACATCTTTTTAAAAGATGCCTTACGATAATCTACTTTGCTGATGGCCGGGAAGTATTCGTAAGTTTTGCCATAAGCTTTATAGTCTACATACCCCTTTTTCTCCAGCAGCCTAACTACCGATGATATGGTATTGTACGGCGGCTTGGGGTCATCGGGCATGGCTTTGATGATGTCTTTCACAAAAGCCTTTTTCAGGTCCCAAAGTACCTGCATTACGCGCTCTTCTGTTTTTGTTAACTCGTCCATAAACCAAACCTACAACTTATATTTCAGTTGTACAACTATATTTTAAGTTAAATAACTTATTTATCAGTTTTTAAAAAAAACAATTGATTTTCAAGTTAGTATTTTTAAACCAAGTGGTTCACAAAGAAAAAAAACACGAAGTTAACTAAGGTTTAATTGATAGATCGGTGCTCTCTGCGAAAAAACTATGTGCCTTTTGTGGTTAAAAAACCTACGCCATCCCCAAAAAATAACTATAATTGCCATCGAACTTATATATAATACCCTATGCAAGCCCTGCACATCATTAAAATTGGCGGTAACGTAATAGATAACTCAGAAAACCTGCACCGTTTCCTGAAGGATTTTACCGCACTTGATGGGTTTAAGATCCTTGTGCATGGAGGCGGCAAAGTTGCCACACAGATCTCGGAAAGTATGGGCATCGAAGCCAAACTGGTTGATGGCCGCAGGATAACCGATATTGATACCCTGCGCGTGGTTACGATGGTTTATGGCGGATTGATCAACAAAAACGTTGTAGCACAATTGCAGCGTTACGGCAATAACGCCATTGGCCTCACCGGTGCAGATGGCGACTTTATCCGAGCCAAAAGACGGCCTGTCAAAACGATAGATTATGGTTTTGCGGGCGACCTGTTCGATGGTTCTATCGATCCCAAAAATGTAAGCAAGTTGCTTGATGGCGGCTTCACACCTGTTTTTTGTGCCTTAACGCACGATGGTGAAGGCCAGCTATTAAACACAAATGCCGATACTATTGCATCGGCACTGGCGGTTGCATTATCAAAGCTGTACGAAACCACGCTTATCTATTGCTTTGAGAAAAAAGGCGTATTACAGGATATTAATGATGAGGATTCGCTTATCAGGGATATAAACCCCGAGCGATACGAGAGATTGAAGAAGGAAAAGATCATCCACAGCGGGATGCTTCCCAAGCTGAATAATGCCTTTACCGCAATTTCATGCGGTGTAAAGGCGGTTATTATAGGCCACTCAGATGATTTGGGGAAGTTAAAGAAAAAAGAGGGTTTTGGTACCCGTTTAAGTAAGTAAAATGGAAACACAACAACATATAGCCATATTAGGCAGCGGTAATATAGGGCTCGCATTAGCCAAAGGATTGGTAAAAGCAGGCATTTTTACCCCGCAGCAAATCACTCTTACCCGCCGTAATGTACCCACGCTGTCTGCTCTGGCAGATGAAGGCTACAATGTAACCGCCAGCAATGCAGATGCTGTTACCAAAGCAGATATTGTGGTATTAGCCATCCTTCCGCAGCAATTGAATAAGTTGCTGGACGAGATAAAACCCGCCGCTAATCAAACCAAGCATTTGTTAATTTCGGTAGTATCGGGCGTGAGCTGTCAGGATATACGGAAACAGCTGGATTTGGATGTGCAGGTGATCCGCGCGATGCCCAACACCGCCATTGCCATAGGCCAAAGCATGACTTGTATTGCTACCGATAATGCATCCGCCGCAAACGTGAGTTTAGTGCTATCCTTATTTGATACGGTTGGTGTAAGCATCCAGATCAATGAAGAATTGATGACCTCTGCCACCGCGCTTTGTGCATGTGGTATAGCGTTCTTTTTGCGCTCTATCCGCGCGGCATCACAAGGTGGTACCGAAATTGGTTTCCACGCGCATGATGCCCTTAAAATGGCTGCGCAAACCGCTAAAGGCGCTGCCGACCTGTTATTGCAACTGTCATCACACCCCGAGCAGGAAATTGATAAGGTTACCTCGCCCAAGGGCTGTACTATTGCCGGCCTAAATGAGATGGAGCATAATGGTTTTAGCTCGGCTATGATAAAAGGTATTAAAGTATCGGCCGAGAAAGCCGGTGCACTTTATAAAAGCGAATAGTTTTATACAAAAACGTGTTTATTAAGCATATCAAATTATCCTGTGTGTTTCACCAAGAGATTTGATTGTTTAATAATAATGTGTATGCACTTAATGGCTGCGTATATTTACTACGCTTAACAGAAAGGCGCTGCCCTTTTAGGAGAATATTGGGGCAAGGCCATCTACAAATATCTCTGACGGGGTTATTCGTCGTCAGTTTGGGTTTTCTTCTCGGGTGGGGTTGATACGATCTCGCCAAATTCGTTAACGTAAGCCATCATGCCGTCTAAGTCGCCGCCGGTAGAACTTTCCTGGCGCTCTTGTTTGCGCTGTGCTTTATCTTCTTTCTTTTTTGCTCTGTTTTTTTCGAGCTGCTTTTTCATGAACGTTGCCTGGGATTTAGCCATAGTTTTTATCGGGGTTAGTGAATAAAAAAAGCACCTGCTTTAAAAGCGGATGCTTCGTAAGCGTACAATATAGGTATTTCAAACGGATTTTCCTATAAATAAAATCTTTTAAGCTTTGTTTAAACGGATAGCGTGCTGTAAATCAGCCCATAATATTTCGAGCTTTTTATAGTTATTTAAGTACTATTTTATTAAAAATGCGAAACCTGCTCATTTACAATAAATAAAGGTTAGCTTTAAGAAATTCCTATCTGTACACAATCATTTTAATAAGGCATTGCAGGTAGTTTCAAGCTGCATTAGCTGCAGGCGCGATTATCGCATTTTGTTAAACATCAAATATCTAACACCATGAGTAAAGACAGAAAAACGGTTAAGGAAGTTAAAAAACAGCCTACCGTAAACGTGAACAAAAAACAATCAGCATATCAATCAGGTAAAGGCTCGGCTTCCTCCGATTTAGGCAAAAAATAATTAAATGAGCGAACAAAGCATCGAGACACAAACAAAAATGTACCTGTATGAGCTAAACAACCTTTCGAAAGAACATGGTTTTAAAGCCGACGATAATTGGGAATTTAGCATGGCATCCAATGCCGACAGGATCAAGATACAACGTAACTTTTTCCCAACCAATGCTACTAAAATGGGCCCCGAAATATTGTTGCAGGTTTTAAATCTTGTAAAAGCAGGGCTTAAGCAATCGTACACGCGCGATGACAGCCAGGTTGACAAACGCACCATCATAGCCGATGAATTGGATTACTTGGTGGCGTTTAACCCAAAAAGACCAAGGACGTAAAACAAGCCGTCATGCCGAATTTATTTTGTTATGACGGCTTGCAAAGCAATTGCATACTTAGCCCAAGAGATCCTGAAACAAATTCAGGATCTCTTGGGCTTTTTTACAACCTCTCCGTAGCTAAATTAGCCAGTTCGCTCCTCTCCCCTTTTTGCAGGGTAATGTGTGCGTAAAGCGGGTGCCCTTTGGCCTTGTCTATCAGGTACGATAACCCGTTACTTTCCGCATCTAAGTAAGGCGTATCAATCTGGTAAATATCTCCCGTAAATACAAACTTGCTGTTTTCGCCTGCGCGGGATATAATGGTTTTTACCTCGTGAGGCGTCAAATTCTGCGCCTCATCCACTATAAAAAAAATCTTACTCAGCGTACGCCCGCGGATAAATGCCAGCGGTGTGATAGAGATCTTATCATTTGCCACCAGTTCGTCCAACTTGGCCTGCATTTTCTCATCCTCGGCAAACTGGTCTTTAATAAACTTCAGGTTATCCCATATCGGGGCCATGTAAGGGTCTATCTTTGATTTTACATCGCCGGGTAAAAAGCCTATATCCTTATTGCTAAGCGGTACAATGGGGCGCGTTACGAAGATCTGCCGGTAATGCTTGCGCTGCTCCAGCGCGCTGGCAAGGGCTAATAGGGTTTTACCAGTACCGGCGTTGCCTTGTATGGTTACCAATTTAATATCGGGGTGCAATAAAGCGTGTATGGCATAAGCTTGTTCCGCATTACGTGGGTATATGTTCAGTACGGGTTGCTCGGTTACTTTCTCCAACAATTCGCTTTGCGAATTATAGAAACTTGATGTTGAGCCATTTTTGCTATTTAATATATAAAATTGGTTGCCGGCTTTTGGGTCGATGTCAAGGTCAAGGTCATCAATGGGCAGGCTATCATTCTTGTTGAGCTTACCTAAAAGTTTCTCGGTGATCTTGTTCAGCGTGGTTTTACCGCTGTAAAGCTCTTCGAGGTTTTTTACTTTGCCGGTTTCGTAATCTTCGGCATAAAGGTTAAGGGATTTGGCTTTCAGCCGCAGGCAGATATCTTTTGATACCAGGATTACCTTTTTATCAGGGTTCTCGAATTGCACACCCAGTGCGGCGTTCAGTATGCGGTGGTCTATCTTATCCGATCCAAAAACAACCTCGGCATCGGCACTGCTGTTTTTGGCATCCATAATAACCTTAAAGCTACCCTTGCTTTTGCCATTAAGCGGAATCCACTGGTTTATGAGGCGGCTTTTCGACATATCGTCCATCAGCCTTATAAAGCTGCGGGCTTCAAAGTTGCGGGTATCGTTACCACTCTTCATATTATCCAGCTCTTCTAATACCTGTATAGGTATGGCTACGTCGTGTTCCTGGAAGCTCTCAAAGGCGTTGTGGTCATAAAGTATAACCGAGGTATCCAGCACAAATATTTTCTTCTTTCCGTCCGTTTTTCCTGTAGATTCCTTCATCAATGCAAAATAGGCATTTTGGTTGGTGACTTGCAGCAGATGTTGAAAATGTTGTAATTGTTGGGAAAGGTGTGCGGCAGGTCCAAAATTTATCTTTGCTTTGTGAAATAAAAGCGATGCGTAAACAGAAGCAGCCTATTCCGGTAAACAATATGATAGATGACCGGGATCCGGGTATCACAATCGAAAGGCTTTACATGAAAGATCTGCTTCTGCTTATAGCCGAAACGCTGGAGGTAGATAAAGCGGTTCACCGGCACGACGGGCACTCTTTTTTCCTGTTAGAGACCGGGCAGGTAAAACTTGAGATCGATTTCGAACATCACATTATTAATAGCCCATCTATCATTTACGTAAACCCCGATCAGGTGCATTCTACAGCGGCATCCGATGACGTAATTATCGTAAGCTGGGCGTTAAGTAATGATAATATTAACCCGGAATACCTGAAATTATTAGCCGACATCACCCCAGCAATACCGCTGACTTTAGATGATGATACATTTGCCATCTTCTCTGACGCGGTAAATTTTTGTTTAAACCTGTACGAATGTAAAGGCAATAAGCTATACCATTCCTTACTAAAAAATAGCTGTAATGCGTTGGTTGCTTTAGTTATATCGCAATATTTAGAATTGGCTAAGCCGGCAGATAAGCTATCCCGATTTGATAATGTCACAAAAGCTTTCAAAGATTTATTAGAGCAAAATTATACTACGATAAAACGACCGGCAGATTATGCGGAGAAGCTAAATATCTCTACTCCCTACCTCAACGAGTGTGTTAAAAACACCACCGGCCATTCGGTTTCCCATCAAATACAACAACGGGTAATTTTAGAGGCTAAGCGTCTGCTGTACCATTCCGATAAAACAGTAAAAGAAATAGCCGGGGCTTTAGGTTATGATGATTACCCCTATTTTTCACGGTTATTTACTAAGATTACAGGAATGTCTGCTCTAACGTTCCGTAATAAAAACAACGATTAATCCAATACTTACTTTGTATTGCCATTTTTTTTGATTGCTGCGCGATGTTCCTTTGTGCTGTTAATTAAATAATGAAAAATGGAGTCGATCAAAAATAAAAAAGTGCTTATTTCGGGCGCGAGTATAGCCGGGTTTTCTGCCGCCTGGTGGATGAATAATTTAGGTTATGAAGTAACTGTAGTTGAACTTGCCGGCGAACCACGCGTTGCCGGCGGGGCTGTTAATATAGAAGATGCCGCTTTAGATGCAGTTAAACGCATGGGTATTTTTGAGCAATTAAAATCAAACAGATTAAATGTTGAATTGATCGAGTTTAAAGATGCCGGTGATGTTACGGTAGGTTCGATGCCGATAATAACCGGTACAGCCGAACTTTCTGATAATGAGATAGAAATTGAAAGGGATAAATTTATTGGCATCTTATACGACGACCTAAAAAACGATATTAATTTTATTTTTAATAACCGTATTGCCGCGTTAACGGAAACTGAAGACGATATAAAAGTTGCTTTTAAAAATGGCGGGGAACAATCTTTCCATCTGGTGTTTGGCTGTGATGGTTCACACTCTGGCGTACGAAAACTTTGGTTTGGGCCCGAGCAGGATTACGAGCATTTTTTACAGGCCTATTTTTCTATCACCATCGTCAATAAATTGCTGATTAAGCAAAAAACGATGCAGATGTATAATGTGCCTGATATAGGTATGATGCTTAATTCCTATAAAAACAAAACGGATATCATCTTTTGTTTCTATTCGGAGGAGCAGATCCAATACGATTACCGCAATATCGCGCAGCAACGAAAAATCATTTTAGACCAGTTTGCAGATGAAAGCTGGCGATCGGCTGAATTACTGACAGAGATTCAAAATTCCCCGGATTTTTACTTCGATAAGTTTTGCCAGATAAAAATGCCCACCTGGACAAAAGGCCGGGTTGCCCTGGTAGGTGATGCCGGTTATTGCGCTTCGCCGGCCGCAGGCAAAGGTGCCTCATTATCGGTTATCGGCGCCGAGGCATTAGCCGATGCTTTGCAGAAGCATAACGGTAATTATGAGTTAGCCTTTGCGGATTATAATAAAGAGCTGCGACCGTTTATAGAAGAAGTGCAGGCCACTGCCGAATTTAATGTAAGGGAAAATTTTATTCCAAGAACGGAAGAAGCAATTCAGAAAAGGAATAAAAATGGATTTTAGTATCGCCCATTTAAGCGTTTACGCTATTGTCAGCAACTCGGCGTGGGCGCTGAAAATAATATAAAGTTAGGCATGGATGTTTGACCTGGCTAATAAAAAACCCCTTAAAATAGGAAAACGGAAGCCTCTTCTTGCGAAATGACCTCCGTTTTTCCTGACCTCATGAATGACCATAGCCATCATGAAGCACCAAGTTTTGTGTAAAATTAACCGACCTGCTACCCTCTTTGTTATTGCGAACGCTGATGTCTCTTTATTCTCTGCGAATGCCTATGTCTCAAATGTTAACACTGATGCTGATCTTATCTGTCTCCTTGCGGATGGTGACGCCTCCAGATCTGTTCCGTATGTGTCCTTCGTTCCTCTTGCGAGTGCTGATGGATCATCTCATTTACCGATGCTGATCTTGTCACTTCTCCCGAGGGGAAGTCGACTCCTTCGTTATCCGTGCAACTTTGATACTTCTTTATTCGTTTGAATGCCGATGTCTCATTGTTACGCAAACGCCGATTCCTTCAAGGTCATTACTTTGTTTGCTGCTGCCCATAGGCTCTGGCAAAATCTGTAATACCTCGTTAATCATTTCCAGGGTAAATTACTTTCGTATCCTATTCCCTTCAAATGACTCAGGCACTTCCCTTATCTTTAGTTCACCCTGAGGTTAACCCGATTAAGTTTCTGTATTCCTGTAAGGCTGTCAAAGTACGTCGTTCTTGATGATTACAATATAGGGACATGGAAGCCCTTTTCGCAAATTTTTTTTATTTTTCTTATTAACACGTTTTCAACAATTATTTAAGGTTTATCCACATGGCTTTGGCATTATCATATAGTAATTTACGCCATCAACTGTAAGGTTATAAACATCGCCCTTTACCCACATGTATCAGCTAAATCCGCACGTCTATCTAAAATAAAAAATGCTTAAAATGGGTAATTTTAGATTTTTTCCGTCAAATGCTTCCAGTATCTTTTGGGTATATGGCGTACATGTAACTTGGTATTTTTGCGGGATGGGATGTTTACGCTGGTAAAATAGTTCTTCCAAAGATGCTGGTAAATCTCCTCATCCTCAGTATAGGCGGCAACCACATCGCCGGGCTTACTGTCGTTTGCAAAATCAAGTGAAATATATTCACAATTATGCAGGTTGTAATATATACCATATTTGCGCCTAATATCATAAATAATCCATTTTTGATCGGCATAACGGCTTTTAAAATGGCGGATGAGTAAGGGCAGCACATTAAAGTCCGGCTCTACTGCGGCATAAAAAATACCATCCTTCAATTTCTGAAAACGGACGAAGGCTTCCATCCTATGTTTTTCGCGCCTCACCATGCGTACCATTTCGGAGACGCGCATCACAAATTTATTCCCGTAATCTTCCTCAATATTTTGCCCGGCATCAAAAGCATAGCGGATGTAACCCAATAAATTATTATCCTCGCCATCCATCTCCGCCAAATGCGCTGAGTAAAGGCGCTGTACCCCCATCGACGAGATCTTTTGCTTTAAACCTTTCAACACCCGGTTGGCGCGGCCATCATCCGTTATTACATTCAGCTTATCTTCAAACAGGGCGTTGCTATCCAACCGCGTCTTTTGCAAATTAACGCTGTTCAGCTTACGGTCATAAACCTCAAAAACCGAGGTAAGCAACCCTTCAAAAGTGCCGTCGTAAACTAAAGTAGTCATCATTAAAAGAGGCTTAATTGTACTTGGGTATTCTTTAAATATTTGCTTTGCGATGTTGCCAATATAAATTGCTTAATGTTGCTGCCCGTTAAATCCCTCCGTTCAAATTCATTGCTATTACAGGTAACAAAATACTTGGCGCGGTTTAGGGCTACCCCCATCTTCTTCAACTGATCCCAGTTAAGCTTACCAAACTTACGCGCACTCACAATTTTTTGTGCCGATAATAGGCCTATGCCGGGCACGCGCAAGATCATCTGCAGATCGGCCTTATTAATATTTACCGGAAACGCCTGCATATTGCGGATAGCCCAGCCCAATTTTGGGTCGATATCCAGGTCAAGATGTGGCTGGCTGTCATTTACAATCTCGTTCACTTTAAAACCGTAAAAGCGCATGAGCCAGTCGGCCTGGTAAAGGCGATTCTCGCGCACCATGGGCACGCTGGTATTTAAAGCAGGCAAACGGCTATCGGCCAATACCGGCACATAACCCGAATAGTAAACCCGCTTTAAGTTAAAATTCTTGTAAAAGTAATTGGCAGACCGTAGCACTTCGTTATCATTTTCTGGCGTGGCGCCAATAATTACCTGTGTACTTTGCCCGGCGGGTGCAAATATGGGCGCTTTTTTAAACAGTTTCTTTTCTTCCGTTCGCTGGATGATGGCATTCCTTAGGTAGCCCATCGGTTTGATCATATCTGCCTGATTCTTGTCCGGTGCTAAAAGTTTGAGGCCTGCTTCTGTTGGCATTTCTAGGTTAACGCTGAGGCGGTCGGCGTATAAGCCGGCCTCATTCATCAATTCATCGCTTGCACCGGGGATAGATTTGAGATGAATATAGCCATTGAACTTATGCTCGGTGCGGAGTTTTTTAGCGATTCGGACAAGGCGTTCCATTGTATAGTCGGCATCTTTAAAAATCCCTGAGCTGAGGAACAAACCCTCGATGTAGTTGCGGCGGTAAAAGTTAATGGTGAGATCCACAACCTCCTGCACAGTAAACGCAGCCCGCTGGATATCATTATTCTTACGCGATACACAATAAGCACAATCAAAAATGCAATGATTGGTAAGCAGGATCTTTAGTAACGACACACAACGACCGTCCTCGGTATAAGAATGACAAATACCATTACTAGCATTGCCCAAACCCTTATTTTCGTTTTTGCGCTTACTGCCGCTACTTGCGCACGATACATCATATTTGGCGGCATCTGCCAATATGTTCAACTTCTCTGTTATCCGTTCTACATTCATATCAATTCAAAAATACTAATATAATTAGCAATCCATGTGTCGATATAGAATTTTTTTTCAGATGTTATGGGAGTATAGCCATTTTTATCCCTTTAAAATTAAAGATTTTAATTGCAACTTTATTGCGAATAAAGCATTATATAATATATATGGATAAAAGTGATCAATCTGAATTTTGGGAGAAAAGCTTTATTAAAAACCAGGAGATGTGGGGTTTTGAACCAGCTAACTCCGCTATTTTGACAAAGGACCTTTTTGTTAAGCAATTGGTAACAAGTGTCCTTGTTCCTGGCATAGGTTATGGGCGCAATGCGGAAATTTTTAGAGATAATGGGATGATTGTAACCGGTATCGAGATTTCGGAAACGGCCATCGCGTAAGCAAGAAAACACTATGGCGACTATATAGCCATTTATCATGAATCGGTGTGCGATATGCCGTTTGACACGCGCTTATATGATGGGATCTTTTGTTATGCCTTAATTCATTTACTGGATACTGATGAGCGGGCTAAACTCATCCGTGATTGTTATACTTAGTTATCTGATGGTGGCTACATGGTTTTTACGGCCATTTCAAAACAGGCAGATACTTATGTTGAAGGCAATTTTATCAGCCCAGACCGATACGAGATATTTGAAGGGGTGAAAATCTATTTTTATGACAAAGAATCGGTTACTGCGGAGTTTAGCGATGCCGGATTATATGAAGTTGCCGAAATAGATGAGTCCTATCCCTTCTTCCTTATCAAATGTAGAAAGACCGCAAATAAATAATTTCCCTTTGCTATCTTAGCATGTCAATACATCACCAATGCCAGATTTAGATCCTGGCTTTTGCCAGCATTTGCAAGCCATAAAAGAAATTAAATTAAGCGACGACCAGGTTTGCGTGGAATGTGTAAAACAAGGCACCGAGTGGTTTCACCTACGTACTTGCCAAACCTGCGGCGTTACCCTATGCTGCGACCAAAGCGACGAGCAACACATGACCAAACATTATCATGCCGAGCATCACCCCGTTATAGCATCTGCCCAGCCGGGCGAACGTTGGCTTTGGTGTTACACTGATTAGCAATTTGCGGAGTATTGATATAAAATCACTCCGAAGCCTCTTCGCCTTTTCGCCCAATTCAACGATGTCGCCTTCTTTAAACAATATGGCTTTCAAGGTTTTACGCCAAACGGGTTTCTTGCGCAGCAGGGACTCAAGGTCCATACCAAAGTGTTTAAACTCCTCGTGCTGGGCGTTTTGCAAATAGCCTTTGCTTGTTTGTCTTGCTCTACCGAGATGCGTTGCTCGTACCAGTTAATGGCCTCGGCTTCTTCGCCAGGGGATACGATCATGCGTATAAAAGTGCGGGTTTCCTGTGATAGTTCTTCAGGTGGTTCGTGGTATTGGTCAAATGCCATAGCGTTTTTCTTTTTTGTATAAAAGAAGCGCTATGGCATTTTTGTTTTATCAGTAAAGATGATTTTTATATCACCTCGTTAATGCTCATTTCCCTGATCTCTTTAGAGACATTAGGGCGGCCATTTTTAAAGGCTTTACGCGGGGTTAAACCTAATAACTGGAACATCGCCATGTCCTCATCAAATGATGGATTTGGGGTGGTTAACAGTTTCTCGCCGGCGAAGATAGAATTGGCGCCTGCCATAAAACACATGGCCTGCTCCACAGTGCTCATTTCGGTACGGCCTGCAGAAAGCCTTACCACGGTTTTAGGCATAATGATACGGGTGGTGGCTATCATCCTTACCATATCCCAAACAGATACGCGTGGCTGATCTGCCAATGGCGTGCCTTGTACCGGTACCAAAGCATTGATCGGTACAGATTCGGGATGCTTTGGCATATTGGATAATGTTTTCAGCATCGAGATCCGGTCTTGCGCGGTTTCGCCAAGGCCAATGATACCGCCGCTACAAACCGAGATTTTTGCTTTACGCACATGGTCTAAGGTTTGTAAGCGGTCATCATAAGTACGGGTGGTGATGATGCGCTTATAATCTTCTTCAGACGTATCTAAGTTGTGATTGTAGGCGTAGAGGCCTGCATCTGCCAAACGTTGCGCCTGGCTCTCGGTAAGCATGCCCAGGGTACAGCAAACTTCCATATCCAACTCATTTACGGCTTTCACCATATCTATCACCTTGTCAAAATCACGATTGTCGCGTACCTCGCGCCATGCAGCACCCATGCAAAGCCTTGAAGCGCCGCCGTTTTTAGCTTTTTGCGCTACCGCGATTACTTCTTCTTTAGGCATAATGGCGTGTACATCTACACCCGTATTGTAACGTGCCGCTTGCGGGCAATAAGCGCAATCCTCCGGGCAACCGCCTGTTTTTATAGAGATAAGCGAGCTTATCTGCACCTCTGCATAATCTTTATTTTCGCGGTGAATGGTTCCCGCGCGAAAGATCAGGTCAAGCAATGGTGAGTGGTATGTTTTTGAAATTTCTTCTTGTGTCCAGTTGTATCTAACTTCGGTCATATTCGTGTTCGTTTTGATGGGTCAAAATTATAATAAAAGTTGGCTTGCAAGCCACAAAGGCAGCAAAAATCCAATACAGTCTGTAAATGTGGTGATGATGATAGATGATGCCACTGCCGGGTCTATCCCTACCCTTTTCAGTATCAGCGGTATGCCCGCGCCTGTTAAACCGGCCACAATTAAATTACCGGTCATCGCCAAAAATAATACTACACCCAACATTGGGTTTTTATCATAAAAAATAGCGAACGCCAACACAATAAGGCCGTTAGCCGCGCCATTTATTAAGCCTACCGAAAGTTCTTTTATAACCGTACTGTACGTTTGCCTGTCGGTAAGGTCACTTAACGAAATACGCCTAACGGTTACAGCAAGCGCCTGGGTAGCGGCATTACCACCCATACCGCCAATAATAGTTACATAAGCTACAATAATGGGCAGTTCTTCTTCTACATGGGTAAACTGCCTAATTACAGAGGCAGCCAAAAAAGCGGTTCCGAGGTTAATGATGAGCCATGGCAAACGGCTTTTTACCGCGTCCTGCCAGTTACCGCTCAATTCCTCATCTTCGGATACACCCGATATCTTCAGGATATCCTCGGTATTCTCGGCCTCCATAACGTCGATGATATCATCAACCGTAATGCGGCCCAGCAGTTTCATATTATCGTCAACAACGGGGATGGTGGTTAGGTTATATTGCGAGATCAACTTGGCAACCTCTTCCTGGTCAAGCTCGGCTTTTACGTAAACGTAATCAGTTTGCACCAGGTCGCGTACTTTGGCCTCGCCGCGGGCTTTTATAATGTCTTTAATAGAAACAATGCCCTGCAAGATCTTAGTATCATTCACCACGTAAATGGTGTAAAACTCCTCCATCTCTTCGCTTTGGCGGATAATCTCTTCCAGCGCTTCTTTTTTATCCAGATTGATGTTTACGCAGATCACCTGCGAGTTCATCAAACCACCGGCGGTGTCTTCATCGTAATTTAATAGCGCGCGGATGCTGGTGGCATCTTCGTGGTCAATATCCTCTAAAATTTCCTGCTGGTCTTCCTTGTCTAGCTGTGAGATAATGTCCGTCGCAACGTCATAGTCCATTTCTTCTACGATCTCGGTACGCTTCCCGGGGTGCAGGCCTATCAACAGCTCTTCCGGGTGGTCTTCCTCGTTCATTTCAGAGATTACCTCGGTAGCTATCTCGGTAGAAAGAAGATTGATGATGCGTTCTTTTGCCTCCTGGGGCAATCGCTCAAACAATATGGCAATCTCCGAAGAGTGGTACTCTTTCAGAACCGCCTGTAATTCAGCATCGTCGCCCTCGAGAGCGGTTTTGATGCGGAGCAGGTCGGTTTTATCTATTTCAAAAGATTGCATATGCATGCAAAATAAACAATTTTACTGAGAAGGCGAACCGGAATTGAGTGGATTTTTACGATTGGCTGGATTTTAATTTGCTTACCCGCTATAGTTATAAACTGCCTTTACGCCGATTACTTTGTTAAGCTTACTCATTACCTGCTCCACTTGCGTTTTGCGGATGGAAAGTTTTATCCGGCAGTTCAATTCAGATACCTGCTCTAATATCTGCAATTGCTCATCTTTAATAATACGCATTACGTCGTTCATCTGCACGTAATCGAAGGTAATGGTATAGATGTCGTTAACGGTTTTTTCGATAACCTCAGCCACATCCAGCACCATTTCGGTAGCGATTTTGTAGGCATTGATGAGGCCGGGTACACCCAATAAAGTGCCGCCAAAATAGCGAACAACCACCACCAGCACATTAGTGATATTGCGCGATAACAAGGTATTAAGTATCGGCCTCCCTGCTGTACCGGATGGTTCGCCATCATCGTTAACGCGGAACACAGAGCGGTCGATCCCTAATCTGATTGCCCAGCAATGGTGATTTGCTTTTGGGTGCTCCGCCTTTAGCTTGGCAATGATGGGTTTGATATCACTATCTGAGGTAACCGGGTAAGCATACGCCAGGAACTTGCTCCCTCGGTCGCGGAAGACATTTTCGATAGGCGCGCTAATGGTTTTGTAGGTATCGTCGAACAGCACGCGTTAGTTGTTTGAAAGGGTTATTACAACAATGGCTACAACGGCTAAGGCTACGCCTATCTTATTAAGCACACTCAGGCGCTCGTTAAATACAACCAAACCTACAAGGGTACCTAATGCTATAACACCAATATTCATGGCCGAAAATACGGTTGACGGCGTGCCGGATAATTCCTTATGCGCTTTTAAGTAAAATAAAATATTGCCAAAATTGGCCACACCCAGCAACCATCCAAAACCAATGTGCGGCCAGGAAAATTTGGTTTGTTTGGTAAATATCCTGATGCCAAGGATAATAAGCGCTATCACAAACGACAAAATATAGATCACAAAAAGCGAACTGGTATAAGGCACGGCTGTAAAAGCGGCCACCTGTTTAAACAGGATATCAATAATACCTATCCCGAAGAATACGATAAGCAGATACATCCACGCGTTAGAAACCACCTTGCGGTTGGCCGTTTTCTTTTGCCATGGTATAGAACATAATATGGCTATGAAACCAATAATTAACCCCACAACTTTCAGCGTATTCAGCTTATCGCCAAACAGCAGGAATGAAGCCAGTAACGGGATAAACAGCGACAACCGTTGCGCAACATCCGTACGTACAATACCCGCTACCCTTACCGATACGGCCATCACCATAAAAATTACCGGCAACAAAAAACCCACAGCCAAATAAATACTTATTGGTGCACTTTGCAGATTGGGTACGCTGGGTTTAAAAAAGAACCATGTTAGCAATATGGCCATGCTATAGTTCCACGTAATGGCTTGGAAAACGTCTATCTGGTAGCGTTTAGCCAGTTTCAGCATAACGGAAACAATTACGCTGCAGCAAATACTTAAAAAAACGTATAACATGTTTTTATAAATTAGGTAGGTGTATTTGTAATGATCTGTAAGTTATCGGCACCGATAGTTTGTTCGGAAATTTTAATAACGGTAACCATAGGTGCTTTAATGCCGGTTTGTAATACAGATGCGCCAGTAAAAATACGTGCTTCGTCCCATAAACCCGCATCAATAAACGAGTTTAATGTATGCGCGCCACCCTCAATTATCACCGATTGGATATCCTGTAGGTATAATTGGAACAGAATATACTGCGGCACATAACGGTCAAAGTCTTCCAGAGCGATGTATTTATTCTTGCCGTCTATATCAAACTTCACCTCGTTAAATATCAATGTTTCAACCGATTGGTCAAATACGTTCAACGTATTACTTAACTCCAACCTGCGGTCTATCACCACCCGTTTTGGCGACCTGCCTTCCGCGTAGCGAACGTTTAGCTGCGGGTTATCCGCCAGTATGGTGTTCTTACCAACAAGTATGGCATCCTCTTCGGCGCGCCATTGGTGAACCAGTTTACGGCTTTCAAGGCCGGTTATCCAGTGCTGGCTACCATCTGTGGGGGCAAAAAAGCCATCCGCTGTTTGCGCCCATTTCAGGATGATGTAAGGCCTTTGCTTTTGTACCCTGGTAAAAAAGCGGCGGTTTAGCCATTGGCATTCTTTTTCTAAAACACCAACTATAACGGCTACACCTGCCGCCTGCAATTTTTCGATGCCTTTGCCATCTACCTGCGCAAATGGGTCGCGGCAGCCTATTACTACATTGGGGATGTGGTGTTTAATGATGAGATCGGCACAGGGTGGCGTTTTGCCATAGTGCGCGCAAGGCTCTAAAGAAACGTAAATGGTGCTTTGCTGCAACAGGTCAAAATAGTTATCATACCTGTCTGTCAACATTTTAATGGCATTTACTTCAGCATGAGCTTCGCCGTATTTCTGGTGGTAGCCTTCACCTATTATTTTGCCCTCACATACTATCACAGCGCCAACCATCGGGTTCGGACTAACCTTACCCGCGCCCAATGCGGCCAGTTCAAGGCAGCGCTGCATATAAATATCATGTAATGCCATTGTGCAAAAGTAGGTTTTATGTTACTTTGTTGCATGAAAACTATTAAGGATGTATTTCTTTCCTTTCAGCAGGGTTTAAATCAGGTTTATGATAACCGTGAAATACAGTCGGTTGCATTGTTGGTACTGGAGGAAATTACCGGTATGTCCCGCGCAAAAATAAAGGCATTCCCGGAGGATAATATTCCCAGTGAAGCTGCTGAAAAGATCCAAAGCATCCTTGATGAGCTTAAAACCGGTAAACCGGTACAGTATATTTTAGGAAGTACGGAATTTTACGGACTGAACTTTTTAGTGACCCCTGCTACGCTAATACCAAGGCCGGAGACAGAGGAGTTGGTGGAATGGGTTCTTGAAAGTCAAAAGTTAAAAGTTAAAAGTCTAAAGCCGGTTTCGATATTAGATATTGGTACGGGCAGTGGTTGCATTGCCATCAGCATCAAAAAGAACCTGCCCGGCGCGTTGGTTACCGCTATAGATATTTCTGCGGATGCTTTACATACGGCTAAGCAAAATGCGGTAATAAATGAAGTTGAAGTGAACTTTGTTCATGACGATATCCTCAACACAAAATTCGAAATTAAAAATCCGAAATTCGATATCATCATATCTAATCCTCCTTATGTTACGCTGGAAGATAAACTCCAAATGCACCAAAACGTAACCGGTTTTGAACCACATAGCGCTTTGTTTGTACCCGAGCATGATCCGCTGATATTCTACAAAGCCATTGCCGATTTTGCGGTTGAACACCTGTTAGAAAACGGCTTGCTTTTCTTCGAGATCAACGAAAATCTTGGTAAAGAGACGGTTGAGCTATTATCTCATAAGGGGTTTACTAACATAGAATTACGCAAAGACATGAGTAGTCGGGATAGGATGGTAAAGACTGAAAAAAGCTAAATCTACTCCGCACGTCATTGCGTACGAAGCATGGTTTTAACTAAGATTTACTCCACCCCTTTAACACTCATTTTCAACACATAAATAGCTTTAGAAGCCGTTACAAATAACATATCTCTGTTCTTCCCACCAAAACAAACATTGGCACTCCATGGCTCGGGGATATCGATATGGGCTATCTGAATACCCCGAGGGTTTACAATAGTAATGCCTTTGCCTGCCAGGTAGAGGTTGCCTTGCTCATCAAGCGTTATGCCATCCGCGCCCTGCGCAAAAAACAGTTCGCGGTTGCTAATCAAGCCATTTGGGTTTATAGTGTATTTATATACCTTTCCATCACCAATATCGGCTACAAAAAGGTGTTTACCATCGGGCGTGCCCACAATGCCATTGGGGCGTACCATGCTATCTAATTCAATTGGTTTGGTTTGGCCTTTTAGCAGCAGAAATACCTTTTGACTGCTCATATCGGGTTTGGTGCGGGTCCAGTAATAGCGCTGGTAATATGGGTCGGTAAAATAGATATTATCCTTTTTATCTATCCAAAGATCATTAGGGCCGTTGAATAACTTGCCTTTGAAGTCTTTCAACAGCACTTTCACCTTCTTATCCTTACTGATCTGCCAAAGCTGATTGTGTTCATCAGCACAGGCAATAAGGTTCCCTTTACTATCGAAATAGGTGCCGTTTGCCCTACCCGCACCATCCATAAAAACAGAAAGTTTACCATTAATATCATACTTCCAGATCTTATTATTGGGTTGATCGGTAAAGAAGATATTGCCCGCTTTGTCCACCGCCGGCCCTTCGGTAAAGGCAAATTGATTAGAGATCAATTTTGGCTTCCTGTCAGCGTTAAACAGCGGCTTTTGTTGACCAAAAACCGACGTTGAAACGCCAAAAATGATACAATAAACACTTACTGTTAACCTACACTTCATCTTGCAATTTTTTATCTTTTTTAGGCAGGTTGCGCAAAAGTAAAATGCGAAACCGATATCGTAATTATGAAATCTGCGAAATGCTAATGTAAATGTTTAGGCAGAAATATTTGAGCCGCGGCTAATTTATTTTTAAGTTTAAAGCCTCTTTGAAACACGCTTATGAAAGTCCGCCATTTTTTGTTCCTGCTTCTATTTATGCCGATGAATTCCATCACGAAGCAAAACATTATCTACAAAATGGCAATTTGGTTTATATAATACATCTATGTACTCAAAAGATCAGGCATCACAGTTAAAGCAGGCATTCTGGACGGCGTTTGGGCAATACATGGGCCCGGTGTTATCCGCCGAAGGCCTGCGCACCAACTGGATCAATTATAAAACGGGCGTTAAGCATATCTTTTTCAGGATGCAGGCCGATAACAAAACGGCAAGCATCGCCATAGAAATAGCCCACCCCGACCCGGAACTGCAACAACTCTTCTTCGAGCAATTCGAAACCTACAAAACCATGCTGCACAGTGCCCTTGGCGAGGAATGGCAATGGGATTTGCACACTGCCGACGATTACGGCAAAACCATCAGCCGAATATATACCGAGATCTCGCCCGTAAGCATTTTCCAACAGCAAGATTGGCCTAAACTGATCTCCTTCTTCAAGCCTCGCATCATTGCTTTGGATGAGTTTTGGAGTGATGTAAAGGTGGCGTTTGAGGTGTGACACTCCTCCCCTAAACGCGCGTCATTGCTGTAAGGTACGAAGCAATCTCTTTAAGACAATTATACACCTCGCAAGTTCAGGCTTGCCTAAAGACATTGCTTTGTCGCTATCGCTCCGCGCAATGACGCCCCGGGGTGTACGCCTTTTATTTTGAAAATTCTTAAATCCTGATTCAGACAATATTTTTGCTAACTTTGTTAGTATGAAGCGTTCCGGAAGTGCCGATATGCCTTTACATTATGGCTACGTGCCTGTTTGGCTTGCCGAGCGGATGGCCAAGCTTGGCCTCGCTGTAATGGAAACCATTGTGATGGATTACGGTAAGGATGAAGTGCTGCGCCGACTTAGCGACCCGTTCTGGTTCCAGAGCCTGGGCGCTGTTATGGGTATGGACTGGCATTCATCGGGCATTACTACTTCGGTAATGGGTGCCTTAAAACGGGCTATCAACCCGCATAGCCGTGATTTGGGTATTTACATTTGCGGTGGCAAGGGCAAGCACTCTACCAAAACCCCGCAGGAACTGATGGCCGTTTGCAACAGCATCGGGCTTAATGGCGATCACCTCGTAAAATGCAGCAAGCTGAGCGCTAAGGTAGATAATACGGCTATACAGGATGGTTTCCAGTTGTATACCCACAATTTTATTTTGAGCGATACCGGCAAATGGGCCGTTGTACAACAAGGTATGAGCGACGCCAGCAGCACCGCCCGCCGCTACCACTGGCACTCGGAACAGCTGACTTCGTTTGTGGAAGACCCGCATACCGGCATCCACGGTAAAAACAACGGTTTGATATTGAATATGGCCGACAAGCTTGCGGATTCATCCCGCGCCGGCGTAATGCAAATTGCCGCCGAGCATCCCGACAGGATGCTGAAAGAAATAAGCCACCTGGTGATGCCCAACCACCACGATGTAAAAGCAAAAGATGTAGACCTAAAACGCCTTGGCGCGGTACTATGGCTGGCACACGAAAAGCAGCCGAAGGATTTTGAAGAATTATTATTACTGCAAGGCCTTGGCCCGCGTACACTGCAGTCGCTAGCATTGGTGAGCGAGGTAATTCACGGCACCCCTTCGCGGTTTAAAGACCCTGCAAGGTTCTCTTTCGCGCATGGCGGTAAAGATGGGCACCCCTTCCCTGTCCCCATAAAGGTTTACGATGAAACTATTGGCGTCCTCCAAACCGCCATTCATAAGGCCAAACTGGGTAATGGCGAAAAAAACGAAGCCATTAAACGCCTCACCAACATAGCGCAAGCTGCCGAAAAGAATTTTACGCCTAACGCCAACTTCGATAAGGTGATCGAAAAAGAAAGAAATGATTCCTGGAAATATGGCGGCCGCACAGTGTTTGGCAAAGCCAAACAACCTGTAGAGCACCAGTTAAAGCTATTTTAACCCAGCACAGATCTCATTAGCATGGGTTAAAAGCAGTACAAGCTTAGGCGTGCTTTTGATAGCAAACTCTTTAAGCTTTTTATCACTGTTAGTTTCTCCTGCTTTAAAAACTTTGATCACGTTCTCATGATCAATAACCATCGCCTGAATATACATTTCATCAAACGCTTCGCCTGTTTTTTTGGTAAGGCTGTCTACCTGGGTTTGATGAATGGCGGTCAGTGTATCTGTATTGCCTTTACTGCCCGATACCATTTTTAATTCGGCATCCATAAAGGCATGGTCGGCAATTACCTTCTTGGCATATTCCAGCATCTGTGGGTTTTTAGAATTGGTTAAAGCCAGTTGCGAGAGTTTTATTTCGGCTGCGCCGGATTCAAGCGCGTTTTTTACGAAGGAGATCCCTTCTTCGTTAGATTGCTTTATGTTGTTGTAGTTTTTTGCTTTTCGGTTATTACAAGCTTGTGTAAAAATCAGAGTGGCAAGTGCCAATACAATACAAAATGTTCTTTTCATCATAAAATATTAAGCTTATATACTTACGTAACAAGTTTTATTACATTCTGTTTACAAAAATCCAGCAATTGCGCAGGAATATAAAACCATGTCATCGCGAGCGATAGCGTGGCAATCTCAGCATATCCGCTTGTCCTCTGAAATTGCCACGTCGCTACGCTCCTCACTGACATTTAGGGGATCTTACGCCAAATTCCTACCCGCATTTACAATACCGTAAACCGTACGGATCACCAGTTTATTGTAAATGCCTATCAATTCTTCGTCATCGGTATTGTTAAGGCACTGCAGGGCATAATGCTGAATGATCACCAGTGGTAAAACGATCTTCTCGCGGATGGCGATAGAGAGGCGGTCAACAGGGAATTCTTCCATGAGTACCGTGGTACGGGTAAGTTCGAGCAGCATATCGCGGGTTAGTTCAAACTCGGCTTTAAGGCCTTTCCAGAACGCACCGAATTTTTTATCTTTCTCCATATAAGCCGTAACCCTAAAATCAGATTTGGTCATGGACATCATACAGTTATCCAGCATCGTTTTAAAGAAGCCCGAGTTTTGGTAAAGCTCCTGTACTTCTTTCCAGCTGCCGTTATCCTTCATTTTTTTAAGCGCAGTACCAACACCGTAAAAGCCCGGTATGTTCTGTTTAAGCTGGCTCCAGGAGGTTACAAAACTGATGGCGCGCAGGTCTTCCAATTTTAGTTTGGCACCCGCGTTACGTTTGGTTGGGCGGCTACTGATATTGATCTGCGACAGCAATTTCAACGGACTAAATTTCTCCAAGTAATCTACAAACAATGGGTGTTCGCGCAGCGCCAGGAATAAACCGTGGCTTTCTTCGGCCATTTCCGCGATCAAGGCTTTATGCTTTTCATCAAGCAGATCGTGGTGGTTTGGATGCAGGGCGCTGGTAATACCCGCATTAATTAACTGCTCGGTGTTAAACCTTGCCGTTTCTACAGAGCCGTATTGCGAACTAACGGTTTGCCCCTGTATGGTCAACTGGATGTGGTCGTTAGCTATTTCTTTACCCATCGACGCATAAAAACGGTGTGTTTTACCACCACCACGTGCCGGCGGGCCACCCCTGCCATCAAAAAACGCAAGGGTAATGTTATGTTTGCGGGCTATAGCGGTCAATTCCACTTTGGCTTTATATATGCTCCAGTTTGCCATCAGGTAACCGCCATCTTTAGTACTATCGCTAAAACCAAGCATAATGGCCTGCCTGTTGCCACGCTTTTTCAAATGCGATTTATAGAATGGATGCGTATATAACTTCTCCATAATATCGCCGGCCTGTTTCAAATCGTTAACGGTTTCAAACAACGGCATAAAATCAACACTCAGTTTATCTTTTTCCCAACCGCTCCACAAGAACAGCGCTATCAGCTGTAAAATATCTGATGCCTGCTGGCAATTGCTGATGATGAAACGCTGGCAGCCTTTTTCGCCATTGCTGTGTTGAATCTGCTTCATCAGCCTGATAGTATCCAACGTATCGCTTATCAACGGATCGGCATTGGCGGGGCATTTAAAATCGGCCTGGTTAAACGGAAGGCTTTTAATTTTCGACTCCTCGTTCATCTCCGCGTAGTTCTTAGGCACGCCGGTATAAACTTTCTCGGTGGTATATTTAAACACATCGCGCAGCACACGGCTATCCTGGCGAATATCGAGCGTAGCGAAGTATGAACCAAACAGATTCACCTTTTGGATCAGGTTATCTACGATGCCTACAAACAGGCTGTCGTGCTCGTTAACCAAAGTCTCGCGCATCGATCTTAGCAATTTCAACAATTCCGGCTGCAGGTCTTTAGGGCTTTCCTGCGGATTGAAGGCATTATCGTAAAGCAGGGTTTCCAGCTTGCTGATGGTATCGGCAAAGCCACGGAAAGTGATCCGGCGTTTCAGGTTCCTAAAATCGCGGTAGTAACACCGGTAAATTACCTGCCTTAATAATGACGATACCGATCGCGTGGTTTCCATATGAACGTTCGGGTTACCGTCGCGGTCGCCGCCCGGCCAAAAGCCTAGTTCTAATACCTGCTGGTTACCTTCAATATCAAACTCATCTTCCAGTTTAGCCTGGATGCCCGATAGCGCGTGGTAAAATATATTCTCCAGGAACCACACCAAACTTACGGCCTCATCAACCGGGGTTGGCGAAGTTTTATTAAAGAATGGCGTTTTACCTAATTGCTGTAACAAGCCATCTATTGATGGGATATCATTCGTTTTTAACGCTTCGATCAGGTCCGTCATGATCCCCAAAACGGTACCCGGGTAAAACTGGGTTGGGTGGGCGGTAAGTACTAATCGTAACGAAAAATCTTTCAGCTGCTTACTGATGTTCGCCCTCGCCTGCTCGCTTTGCGATGCCTGCTGTATTAAGCTTTGCAGCGTACCGGTATCATCCACACGGCCCACTTTAGCGAAGGATGAATCCTCAATCGCGTCAAACAAAACAACCTGTCGCTCGATGTATTGTATAAACCTGAATAAACGATTTATTTGCTCGCGGTGATCAATATTTGGCACGTACTTTTTAAAGAACGATTCGATTATCTCTGTAGGTGATGCCTGGTCTGCCGCGCCCTTATCGCAATGCGAACTAAAGAACGGCAGCAAAATACCTGTATCCTTAACCTGGTAAAAAGGCAGCGTTTGAAACAGGCTGTTGTATAACTCAAAACGTTTTACAACTTCGTGGTTAAAAATAGATTCTTTTTGACTGAGCCTTAAGGTTGATGGCATGGTAGAACAGGTTTACAAAGATTTATAAGAATAATATCGCCGTGAATTTAAGTATCTAAAATTAAAATACGCTAAAAACTAAAAATTAATAACATTAAGTACATTTTAATGCAATAATTGTTATTAGCCCACCCAACCCTCCCCAATAGGAAGGACTTAAAATCCTCCTCTTTCGGGGGAGATTTAGAGGGGGCTACGTTTTATTTGTTTAATTTTGCACAACAAATACCGCACCCAATAAATAGTAAATGCAAAGCCACAAAAGAGAAATAAAAAGCTTTTTTTATAGTCAGTATTTTTCTGACGGGTTGCGCATGACCATTGGGATCATCACCCCAGCGCTGGTACTGATGTACTTAGGCCATTTCGACCTTGGCCTTACCCTATCACTTGGCGCGCTTTGTATATGTACTATTGACGGGCCGGGGCCAGTTTCGCACAAGCGCAATGCCATGGCAGCAGGCAACGGCATATTGTTGGCAGTAGCCATAATTACAGGCTACGCACGTTTCAATGTGTTCACATTAGGGTTGGAGATCACGGCATTTTCGTTCCTGTTCTCAATGCTTACGGTTTATGGCAACCGGGCGGCATCTGTAGGTACATCGGCATTACTGGTGATGATATTTATGATGGATAAAGCGGTGCCCCCGCCAGAAATTCCCTACTTTTCCCTAACTATTTTGGCCGGCGGGCTTTGGTACATGGTCTTCAGCCTGATATTTTTTGGCATAAGGCCCTACCGTGCCGCGCAGCAGATCTTGGGCGAGAATGTTGCAGATATAGCCCGCTTCCTGCGGATAAAAGCCGATTTTTACCTCACCCGGACGGATGTTGACGAGAATTACCGCAAATTGGTAATGCAGCAGATCCAGGTAAGCAACCACCAGGACGCGGTAAGGGAGATACTGTTTAAAAGCCGTTTGATGGTCAAAGAATCTACCGCGGCCAGCAGGATCCTCGTAATCACTTTTAACGACCTGGTGGATATGTTTGAACAGATCATGGCTACCCACTACGATTATAACTACATCCGCGAAAAGTTTGAAAGTACAGGTGTGTTATCAGAAATCGCAGATTTCCTTCACCATGTCGCCGACGACCTGGACAACATCGGCTATGCCATTTTGGCCAACAACCGCCCCGAAAAATTGAGCAACCTTGAACTGCGTTTGGAGCATTTGAAACGACGCATAGATACCATTGGCGCCGATGACAAGGAAACCAGCAATTTGGTGTTAAAGAAAATCCTGATCAACCTGCGCGACCTGACTAAAAGCATCTCCAATATTTATAAATACTATCACTCCAAAGCATCAGACAGTTTGGTACAAAGCCCTAACCAGGTAGAATACTCCAAATTTGTAACCCATCAGGATTTTGCACCGCATATATTTTGGGACAACTTAACTTTTAAATCGGGTGCTTTTAAACATGCCTTAAGAGTATCATTGGTTTGTTTGGTTGGTTTTATCACGGCAAAGAATGTATCCCTTGGGGGGCATAGTTACTGGGTGCTACTTACTATTATTGTGATACTGAAACCGGGTTTCAGCCTGTCTAAACAGCGTAATTACCAAAGGCTGATCGGTACTATAGCGGGTGGCGCAATCGGCATACTGATCCTGAATTTCATTCCCGATAAAACAGCCCAATTTATTATATTACTTGTGCTGATGATAGGCACCTACAGTTTTTTAAGGGTAAATTATATTGTGTCGGTAATATTTATGACGCCGTACGTGCTTATTCTGTTCAAGTTTTTGGGGCTGGGTACTATCAATATTTTCCAGGAAAGGGTTATTGATACGCTTATTGGCTCGGGCATCGCGTTTATGGCCAGTTATGTGCTGTTTCCTACCTGGGAGTTTCAGCAATTGAACGAAACGCTCAAATCGGTTGTTACGGCGAACATCAACTACCTGCAAAAGATCCTAGAAAGTATCTCGGGCAAAGTAGTGGGCATTACAGAATATAAGCTTGCCCGTAAAGATTTATATGTAAACTCGGCCAATTTATCGGCCATGTTCGAACGAATGACTTCCGAACCAAAAAGCAAACAGAAGAGCGTAAAGGATGTGCACAAATTTGTAGTGCTAAACCATATCCTGGCCTCCTATTCGGCCAATATCGCATCAGCACTTATTCGCTCGGAACAGGTAACGCCTCATAAGGATATGCTGAAACTGGTCAAGAAAAGTATTGCTGTATTAAAGGATACCGACAGAAAGCTAAGCGGTGAAAGTGTTACCCCGGTTGAGGCAACGCCAAAAACAGATTTTGTACCAATGCCCGAAGCACAGCCCATCCCGCTAACTGCAGACGATGTATTTATGAAAGACCAATTAGGGTTTATCAATAAAATGGCTGTGGATATCGCCAAGATCACCGATAATATTTTGAGGTAGTCTTTAACAAACCCGGACTGACAGTTATCATGCTGAACTTGTCGAACCAATCGCAAAAATGCCCGTGCTCGTCCTTCGACAGACTCAGGATGACCCCGCGCTTATTAGGTGTTACAACCCCTCATTATCATCACCTGCTATAAAACCCTCTTGACGCTTCTCGTAAAACTTGGTTTTACCAATATTTAATGACCCGGGTGGGATAGGCGCGCCGGCCTCTGCTTTGTCTAAAGCCCGTTCAATGTCAAGGTCGGTGCCCTGATTAATAATGCGGCCTTTCTCGTAAAGGGGCAATGCCAGCAGGTTAGTAACACTAACACCCGGCATCCTCACTTCGTCGTTCTCCAGGTCAAATTCTACTTTTTCAATAGGAATTAGCACGCGGCCTTCTTCCAGGTTAACATCATTGCTTTCCATA
The DNA here is from genome assembly GCF_034345625.1 of Mucilaginibacter sp. 5C4. NCBI lineage: Bacteria > Pseudomonadati > Bacteroidota > Sphingobacteriia > Sphingobacteriales > Sphingobacteriaceae > Mucilaginibacter > Mucilaginibacter sp. 5C4. The sequence goes on from NZ_CP133775.1 coordinate 2,783,465, forward strand.
TCGATGACGATGTAGCGTACTTTTAAAGTCTCCTCATCAAACAGTAGTTCGTACACCTCACCAACTTTATTTTTGTGCGTGTCTTTTACGTCCCATCCAAAAATTTCTGGTTGATCGTCAACTATTTCAAAATCGCTTTCGCTTAACTCGTACAGATCGTAATCTGTGTTATTATCAGATGCCATGATACTTAGATTTTATGTTATTATTTCTCTCCTTCGGCATACGCCACAATCTCCACACTGCGGTTTTGCGCGCGGCCTTTCTCGGTCGCGTTTGTCGCTAAAGGTTTTTGTTCCCCTAAAGAATGTATAGAAATTTTATCCGGAACGATGTCTGCTTTGGTTGATAACCAGTTTTTAACGACGTTTGCCCTGTCCTCACCAAGTTGTTTATTAGCGCCGGCAGTACCAGCAGAATCGGTATGCCCATAAACGGCTATCTCGGCCATTTTGTAACGCCTTGCCAGCGATTCGGCTATCTGTTTCAGTTTAGCTTCTGCAGCTGGCTGCAAGGTGCTTTTATCGGCGGCAAATAATACATTTTCGCCAAGGCTGTAGATGGTATATTTATCATTGCCTTTTACAACAATGGCCGTATCGGTAACCTCATCGTATTTTAATCTGGGGATAGTAAAGTCGATAGCGTTCCAGTCAGGTTCTGTGGTTACAATAACATTACTGTCCATTTTAGCAGTATCCTTTTTGGTGGTATCGCTGGTGTTCAACTTTAGCGGAGCCGATTTATTGCATCCGCGGAACAGTAAAACTGCCACCGCGATAGCGATGATCGCGAATATGATCCATATGAATACCGAGCCTTTGCGCTTCCGCTGAACGTCTAACTGTGCCATTTTATTATTGCTTGTTTATTTGCATTTGATAAGCATTAATCAGGCCAATTAGTGCTGTGCTACTTTAATCACGTAATTCAACTTTAACAAACTTGTTACACCGACGGTCAGAATCTGATTTAAGCCCTGTATTTTATACATTCGTTGCTTAAACTAACTAAGCCCTATATCAAACGATATGAAAAACTTAACTAAAATATTTGTTGCTTCCGCCCTTCTTGCGGGCAGCACTGCCTACGCGCAAACCAAAAACGCGGTGGTGGCTAATATTGTAAAAGAAGGAACTGATAACTCGCAACTAGAGAAACTTGCCCACGAGCTTTTCGATGGCGTTGGGCCCCGTTTAGTGGGTACACCACAATTTGACAAGGCCGGTAAATGGGCTTTGGACAAGTACAAAGGCTGGGGCATCACCGCCAAACAAGAAAAATGGGGCGAATGGCGCGGCTGGGAACGCGGCATCTCTCACATCGATATGGTTTATCCTCGTGTAAAATCATTGGAAGGCACCCAACTGGCCTGGAGCCCGGGTATGAAAAAAGCGGTTACTGCTGAACTGATCATCCTGCCTGAATTGGCCGATTCTGTAGCATTCCAAAAATGGCTGCCATCTGTTAAAGGAAAATTTGTAATGATATCTATGAACCAGCCGACAGGCCGGCCGGATGATAACTGGAAGGAATTTGCCTTGACCAGTTCATTCGATAAAATGAAAGCCGCCCGTGCCGAGCAAACCGCTGCATGGCGCAAGCGCATCAGCAACACCGGTTTAACTAACCGCACCTTACCTGTTACCCTTGAAAAAGCCGGCGCTGTGGGGATCATTACCTCTAACTGGTCTGCCGGTTTTGGGGTTGATAAAATCTTTAGCGCATACACCAAAGTTGTACCTACTGTTGACATCGCCTTAGAAGATTACGGGATGCTTTACCGTTTGACCGAAAGCGGCGACAAACCAAAGATCACCATCCAAACCGAATCAAAAGAAATTGGCGTGGTGCCAACTTTTAACGTAGTAGGCGAGATAAAAGGCACCGAAAAACCAAACGAATACGTAATGCTTTCGGCCCACTTCGACTCTTGGGACGGCGGTACAGGCGCTACCGACAACGGTACGGGCACCATTACCATGATGGAGGCTATGCGCATCCTGAAGAAAGTTTATCCTCACCCAAAACGTACCATTTTAGTTGGCCATTGGGCAAGCGAAGAGCAGGGATTGAACGGTTCACGCGCGTTTGTAGAAGACCATCCCGAGATTGTAGCCAACCTGCAGGCTTTGTTTAACCAGGATAACGGTACGGGCCGCATTGTTAATATTGGCGGACAAGGCTACGAAAAATCGGGCGATTTTATTAACCGCTGGTTAGAAGCCGTGCCGGATACCATTCGTCACCAAATAAAAACCAACTTCCCTGGTTCACCGGGTGGTGGCGGGTCAGATTTTGCATCGTTTGTTGCAGTTGGCGCACCGGGCTTCTCATTGGGTTCAAACAGCTGGTCGTACGGTAACTACACCTGGCACACCAACCGCGATACTTACGACAAATTGGTTTTTGACGATGTACGCAGCAACTCCATCTTAACCGCCATCCTTATTTACATGGCCAGCGAAGACCCTGCAAAATTCCCACGCGATAAAGCAGCGCTTCCGGCAAGCAGCAACGGCCAACCCGCCAAATGGCCTGAGCCTGTTAAAGCAAACCGCCGCGGTGGGTTAGATTAATAGAGAGGTTTCTCATAAGAAAGGCCCGCTTCAAGTTGAAGCGGGCCTTTCTTGATTTCTCATACTAAACGATATTGAAGTATCTAAACGCCGAGAGTAATTTGCGATTACATAGTTCAATATTAGATCCTTTGCTATCGCTCAGGATGACAATAGAAACAAATCTACTTCTTCCCTATCGCATATTGTATGCCGCCCAGCAAATGCTTTAAATAAAGCGGATCAGCGTAAGACGCATCGGTATGGCCAAGGGCGGTATAAAATGCGCGACCACCATCGTAATTGTGGTACCAGCTCATCGGGTGGTTATCACCGTTCTCGCCGCCGGTATAGCTTTTTTCGTCTATTTTAATAAGCACATGCAAGTCCGGTGCTATCCATTTGAAGTTGTACCATTCATCAAGTCTGCGCCATGTGGCGGGTAAATGATTAGTTGCCGGAAAATCTCGGTCTACCACATCCAAATTCGCTTCCTGCTGTTTAGCGGGGTGGCTTTTAAAGTAAGCGCCAACCAGGTTACCATACCATGGCCAGTCATACTCGGTATCGGTAGCGGCATGGATGCCTACAAATCCCTTTCCCGATTTAATGTATTGCTCAAAAGCGGTTTGCTGCTCGTTGTTTAATACATCGCCTGTAGTGCTCAGAAATATTACTGCGGCGTACTGCTTTAAATTAGCAGTAGTGAACTTCACAGAGTTGGTAGTTGTGTCCACATCAAAATTATTCTCCTTACCCAACTTAATTATCGCAGGGATACCCACCGCGATCGACTCATGATGAAAGCCTGCGGTTTTACAAAAAACAAGCACTTTGGGTTTAGCCTTGGCAAAGCTTACACTTATAATAAGGCATGTAAGTAGTAAGGTGGTTAATATATTTTTGATCTTCATAATTTCTATTGTCTTATATCTTGATTCTTAAACTCTTGATTCCCCTAAAGGGTTCCTTTTTTCAATTCATCTACCGCGAAATTCGCAGCACGGGCAGTTAACGCCATGTAGGTTAACGACGGGTTTTGACAGGCAGACGAAGTCATGCAAGCGCCATCCGTTACAAAAACATTCTTGGCATCCCAAACCTGGTTGTGGGCGTTTAGTACCGACGTTTTAGGGTCGCGGCCCATACGTGCGGTACCCATTTCATGGATGCCGTCGCCAATATTGTGGCCGCTATCATGCGTTTCTACATTTTTAACACCCGCTGCTTCCAGCATGGCTTTGGCCTCTTTTACAATGTCGATACGCATTTTTTTCTCGTTATCCCTTATCTCGGCATCCATAGAAAGTACCGGTAAACCCCATTTATCTTTCACCGTTTTATCAAGGGTAATCTTATTCTCGTGGTATGGCAGTAGTTCGCCAAAACCACCAATGCCTATGCGCCAGCCTCCCGGTTCTGCAAGGGCATCTTTGTACGCACCGCCAATATTCAGTTCCGCAATTTCGCGGCTCCAGCCATTACGGCTTGCGCCACCCTGGTAGCCAAAACCACGCAGGTAATCGCGTTTATCATCACCCACGTTTGCAAAGCGCACCACGTACGGGCCGTTTGGCCTGCGGCCGTAGTAATATTTATCTTCGTAACCCTCCACATCGCCGCTGGCGCCAAGGTTGTAGTGATGATCCATAATATTATGGCCCAATTCGCCGCTGCTGCTACCCAGGCCACCTTGCCAAATATCGGTTGCAGAGTTCATCAGCACCCAGGCACTATTTAAAGCCGAAGCATTCACAAAAACGATCTTGGCGTAATATTCATACGTTTGATTGGTAACGGCATCCAATACCTCTACACCTTTCGCCTTTTGGGTATCCTTATCGTATAGTATTTTAGTAACGATAGATTGCGGCCTAACGGTTAGGTTACCCGTTTTTAAAGCAGCCGGTAAGGTGGACGACTGTGTGCTGAAATACCCGCCAAACGGGCAACCCTCCCAACACCTGTTCCTGAACTGGCAGGCCGTACGGTATGGGATAGCCTTAGTAAGGTTAGCCACACGACCGATGATCATGTGCCTGCCAAAATGTTTTTTGATGCTTGCGGCCACGTCCTTCTCTACCCAATTCAAGTCCATAGGCGGCAAAAACTGGCCGTCGGGCAGGTTGGGGATGCCCTCGATAGATCCGCTGATGCCTGCGAATTTCTCCACATGGTCATACCACGGTGCAATGTCTTTATAACGGATGGGCCAGTCAATCGCCCATCCGTCTTTGTCGTTAGCTTCAAAGTCGAGATCGCTCCAGCGGTAGCTTTGGCGCCCCCATAAAATAGAGCGGCCACCCAAGCGGTAAGATCGCCACCAATTAAAAGGTTTTACCTCGGTATACGGCGCGTCATGTTCATTTGTCCAGGCATCCATAATGGCTTCCTGCGCGCCCCAGTTACGGGAAATTACAGGGCGTTCTTTACGTTGTTTTTGAGTTGCGTTGCCGCGATGCTCAAAATCCCATGGGTTATAATTAGCTGTTTTATAATCTTTTATATGTTCGTAATTAGAGCCGCGCTCCAGCATAATGGTTTTAAGGCCGCGTTCGGTAAGCTCTTTGGCAGCCCAGCCGCCGCTAATGCCCGATCCTATTACAATTGCATCATAAGTGTTATTAGCCGTGGCCTTGCCATTAATGTTAGGAGCGTTTACTGACATATTTTTACAGGTTTAAACCGGTTTAGGGAACCGGATTGATAATTTGGTTTAACAATACTATTAAATAATAGCCAATAAATCAACTGTATTACAAACAATTATAATTGTTTGTAATTTGACAGACCAATGCCTTACATTTGTTTATGCTTAGCGTTAGTCAGCTACTTATTTACCCTATAAAATCCCTGGGAGGCATTGCCTTGAGCACTGCCCAACTGACCGACCGCGGCCTGGAGTATGACCGCCGCTGGATGCTGATAGACGAGAACAACCGTTTCCTTTCGCAACGCGAACATGCACAATTAGCTTTATTTAAAATTGAAATTTTAAGTGATGGATTGAAGGTTATTTATACTGCCGATAGCACGTTTGTCAACATTCCTTTTATCCCGCTAAAACAGGATTTACTTGATGTAACGATATGGGACGACACATGCGCCGGGCAATTGGTAAGTGATGCGGTTGATGCCTGGTTTACGGTAAAGCTGAGCAGCCCCACCCGCCTGGTTTACATGCCCGATGAAACTCATCGCGCTACCGACCCGCGTTATACAACATCAGGTTCAATCGCTTCTTTTGCCGATGCTTATCCTGCTTTATTGATCGGGCAGGCATCATTGGACGATCTGAACAATCGATTGGCGCAGCCATTACCTATAAACCGCTTTCGCCCGAATATTGTGTTTGAGGGTGGCGAACCATACAGCGAAGACCAGATGAATCACATCCGTATAAATGGTATTGATATGTACGGTGTAAAACTTTGCGCCCGCTGTGTGATGACCACCATCGACCAGGAAACGACGGCTAAAAGCAAAGAACCGCTGAAAACATTGGCAGGTTATCGCCGTAAAGGAGCTAAGATCCTATTCGGGCAAAATCTGGCTTTTAATAGCTCAGGAACTATCAGTGTGGGCGATGAGCTTAACTTATTATCCACCCATACCGAAGAACGTTTTTTTATAAACGTCCCGGCTACTTCTGCAGTTTAAACTCCTAACACTATTTTCTAAAACCGCTGTGCACTCTATGGTAATAAGCAAAATATATCCTGTAAAATATTTCTCTCCCTAAATATCTTAACTTAAAATTTACTCATTAAAATTGCGTTCTTAACTTTTGTCAATTGCCCGCTATGATTTGGGCGCTTAATTTTACATCTTTACCCAATGTTCAGAGAAATAAAGAACCGGTACCTAAGATATTTCACCATCTTCATATATGCTATAATTGTTTTTTTCTGCGCTATCGAAATTAACTTTCTTTGGTTGTTCGGCTATTCGCCCGATATGCAGGATATTAAACAACCCACCATGTCGGTGTCATCAGAGGTTTATACCGCCGATGGTAAGCTGATCGGTCGTTTTTACAAAGAGAACCGCTCTCCTGTCGAATATAAAGCCATCTCCCTTAACCTGATCCACGCTTTGGTTGCTACCGAGGACGTACGTTTTTACAAACATGGCGGTGTAGATTTTCTGGGTTTTATGGGCAGTTTGGTTTCTACGGCAACAGGCGAACGCCGGGGTGGCAGTACCATTACGCAGCAGCTGGCGAAAAACTTGTTCAGCACCCGTAAGCGTAAATCGCAGGGATTGATAAAACATATACCCCTATTGCGCACCGTAGTTTTTAAATGTAAAGAGTGGATCACCGCTTATAAAATAGAACACCAATACAGTAAGGAGCAGATCCTGACCATGTACCTGAACACTGTTCCGTTTGGGAATAACTCCTTCGGGATAAAAACGGCTACTTTAAAGTATTTCAACAAAATGCCCGATGCCGTTAACCCTGCCGAAGCAGCAACGCTGATAGGCATGTTAAAAGCGACATCAACCTATAACCCAAAAACAAACCCCACACGCTCGGTTGAACGCCGTAACGTGGTGCTTAGCCAGATGTTGAAGTATAACTACATCGATAAACCGGCTTATGCTGCTAATGTAGCCCTACCGCTAAATCTTGATCTGAGTTATGTTGATCGTACCGGACAAGGCGACTCTTACATCCGCCGCGCGGTTGAAAAATGGTTGGACAAATGGTGTAAGCAAAACGATTACGACCTTTACGAAGATGGTTTAAAGATCTATACCACCATCGATTCAAAATTGCAGCAATACGCCGAAGAAGCCGTTGCAACCAAAATGAAGATGCTGCAAAAACGCTTCAATAATTTGTGGGGCAATAAAAATCCATGGAGAGACAGTAAGGGCGTAGAGATTAAAGACTTTTTACTAAAAGCCGAGCAAAGATTGCCAATCTACAAATTACTAAGCAAAAAACACAAAGGCGATACCACACAGATCAACAACTATTTTGAGAAAAAGAAACGCATGAGCGTGTTTACCTGGAATGGCGATAAGGATACTACCTTCTCCAGCGTTGATTCGATTAAATACTACACCAAGATCCTCAATACGGGTATGATGACCATGGAACCATCTACCGGGAAGATCAAAGTTTGGGTTGGCGGCATCGACCATAAATATTTTAATTACGACCACGTAAACCAGGCCAAGCGCCAGGCGGGTTCTACTTTTAAGCCTTTTGCTTACGTAACCGCTTTAGATAACGGCTTTACCCCCTGCGATAAGTTTACCGATAAACCGGTGACCATTAAATTTAAGGATAACGGTAAGGACGATGTTTGGCAGCCAAATAATGCCGATTTCCACTTCTCGTACCGCGAAATGTCGCTGCGCTGGGCTATGGGCAAATCGGTAAATTCCATTACCGCGCAGGTAACCGAGCATGTTGGCTGGGATAAAATTGTAGAATACGCGCACAAAATTGGGATCGAGAGCCCGCTAAAATCGGTACCGTCGGTATCGTTAGGATCTAACGATGTTTCGGTTTATGAAATGGTGCGTGCATACAGCACTTTCCTTAACAAAGGCGAAAAGGTTGACCCATTATTAGTTACTAAAATAACCGACCAGAAAGGTAATGTGATCGAGGAATTTACGCTGAAGGCCGAGCGCGTTTTAAGCGAAGAAACCGCTTGGTTGATGCTTTATATGTTCCGCGGCGGTATGGAAGAACCGGGCGGTACTTCGCAAGCCCTGTGGGAATATCCAAGCCTTTGGAAAAAGAACAACCAGATAGGTGGTAAAACAGGTACATCAAGCGACTACGTGGATGGCTGGTATATGGGTATTACTAAGGACCTTGTAACAGGCATTTGGGTTGGTGCCGATGACCGTAGCGTACACTTCACTAATTCTGAAACCGGTGAAGGATCGCATACCGCGCTGCCAATATTCGGCGCGTTTATGGAAAAGGTTTATGCTGATCCTAATTCGGGCTACACGTACGGGCCATTCCCTAAGCCCTGGGTAAAAATAACCAAGGAATACATGTGCCCGTCGCCGCAGATCCGCGAGGATACAACATCTACCGATAGCCTAATGGAAATGCCGATGGATACCACGGCCGCGCCTGTTAGTGTACCGGCAACCGAAGAAAAGAAAGAGGAAATGCCGGAAAATAAACCGCCTGCCACGAAATAATTAAGGCAACCCTGCTTGATTGGGGAACGTATATTATATAAATTAGCCATATCGTATAAACCGCTATGTATGTATAAACGTTACCCCTGTAATTTATCCATCAAGTATCCTTTTATATTATTTTGCCTTGTATTCGCGCTGTTATTTAACCAACAGGCTAAAGCCCAGTATTTTGGGCAAAACAAGGTGCGCTATAAAAACCTAAAGTTTAAGGTTTACAAAACCCCGCATTTCGAGATCTATTACTATCTAAAAAACGATAGCCTAATAAAACGTTTCGCACAAGAGAGTGAGTTGTGGTACACGCTGCACCAGCAGGTATTCCGAGATACGTTTAACAAGCCCAACCCTATTATCCTTTACACCAATCACCCTGATTTTCAGCAGACAACAGCTATCGACGGCGAGATAAGCGTGGGTACCGGTGGTATTACCGAAGGTTTAAAAAACCGCGTGGTAATGCCCATTATGGAAACCAATCAAACTACCCGCCACGTTTTGGGGCACGAGTTGGTTCACGCGTTTCAATACCATATGCTGCTTAGCCGCGATTCTTCTAACTTCGAAAATATTGGCAACATCCCGCTTTGGATGGTGGAGGGTATGGCCGAATACCTATCCTTAGGCAAAAAAGACGCCTATACCGCCATGTGGATGCGTGACGCTTATCTGAATCACGACATACCTACCATACGAGCTCTTACCCAAAGCAATAAATATTTCCCGTACCGATATGGCGAGGCGTTCTGGTCGTTCCTTGGGTCAACCTATGGTGACACTATCATAGTGCCTTTCTTTAAAAATACGGCACGTTTCGGGTTAGAATACGGAATCCGCCGGACTTTAGGTTATGACGATAAAACCCTCTCCCGCCTGTGGCAAAACTCCATCGAAAACACTTATAAGCCCTATTTAAAAGATACCGTGCAAACGCCGGTTGGCAAACGCCTTATCGATGCTAAGTTGGGCGGCGATTTGACCGTTGCCCCTTGTATTAGTCCGGATGGAAAGTATTTGGCATTTCTATCCTCAAAAAGTTTGTTCAGCATCGATCTATACCTGGCGGATGCTAAAACGGGCAGGGTGATAAAACAGTTAACCAGCAAAGTATCTAACACGCATATCGATGAGTTTAACTTTATCGAATCAGCGGGCACATGGTCGCCGGATAGCCGGAAGTTCGCGTTTAGCATATTTAGCAAAGGGCGTAACAGGATGCTGGTTGTTGATGTGCCGGATGGAAGGATCGTAAATGATGTTTCGATGGGGAAGGCCGAGCAGTTTGGCAACCTTACCTGGTCGCCTGACGGTAAAAATGTAGCTTTCCAGGGAATGTCTGAAGGCCAGGGCGACCTTTATATGTATAACTTTGAATCTAAAAAAGTTGTTCAGCTCACCAACGATAAGTTTTCAGATTATCAGCCAAACTTCTCAGAGGATGGCAAACACATCATCTTCTCGAGCGACAGGGCAACTTATGACAAAAAGCTATCCCAGGATATCACTTTTAACTTAGCTGAACTGGATATCACCACCGGTAAAATAACTAATATAAAAGTATTCGACGGGGCTAACAACCTTAACCCGCAGTATTCTTCGGACGGTAAGCAGGTATATTTCCTGTCTAACAAAGATGGCTTCCGCAATATGTACCGGTATACTTTTGCAGGCGCTAAGGTGGAGCAAATGACCGATCTGTTTACCGGCATCTGCGGTATTACCGAGTATTCGCCGGCATTGAGTTTATCCAATAACGATGATGTGGTTTACTCCTACTATCGCGCCCAAAAATACGCGATCTATAATGCCAAAGTATCCGACTTTAAACCAGTTGTGGTTGACGCCGGGACAACAAACTTTACAGCGGCTATGCTGCCGCCATTGCGCGCTGTGGGTGTCGACCTGATCAATTATAACCTGAATAATTATCTCGCTTACAGCAAGATCCCTTTAGATTCGATCCATGCAATCCCATATAAACCCAAGTTTAAGTTAGATGCCTTGGGCAGTACAGGTGTAGGAGTTTCGGTTAGTTCGTTTGGAACAGGATTGGCAAGTGGTGTACAGGGTGTGTTCAGCGATATTTTGGGCAGGAACCAGATCTATGCGGGTGTTGCCGTAAATGGCGCGATCTATGATTTTGGGGGATCAATATTATACATCAATCAACAAGGTCGCTGGAATTTTGGCTTGGGTATATCACATATCCCTTACCAATCCGGCACTTATGGGTACAACTTTACCAATATTGAGGTTAGTGGTAAATCGACACCTGTTTACGAAGAAAAAACGGATATCATCCGCACTTTTGAAGACCAAATACAGGCTTTTGCGTCTTACCCCCTATCCCGCACTTTACGTACCGAAATAGGGACAACAGCTTCGCGATACTCTTACCGGGTGGACAGGTACAGCAGTTACTATTCATACACCAATACGCCCGATGCAAATGGTGTAAACCAATTGGCTGTAGGCAACCTGCTTGATTACAAGAAACATAAAATTTCGCGCACGCAATTCCTTGCTGAAAACGGCATCGACTTAAAACCATTCAATATCTATGGCTTAAGCGCCGCATTGGTTGGTGACGATTCCTACTTTGGCATTGCCGCTCCTTTGAACGGACACCGTTTCCGCATCGAGGCGGAGTATAATGTGGGTACTTACAACTTCTTCTCTCCTACTATCGATCTGCGCAAATATGTACGTGCTGCTCCGTTGACCTTTGCTGCAAGGCTTTATGGTTACGGCCGCTTTGGTAATAATGTCAGCGGTCTATATCCGCTATATGTGGGTTATCCATTCTTGATCCGTGGTTACGAGGCGCAAACATTTTATAACTCCAAAACAGCAAATAAAAATGGCTTTACTATCGATCAGCTTTCGGGCAGCCGCATCGCGGTAGCAAACTTCGAGATCCGTTTACCATTTACCGGGCCGGAGAAACTGGCGGTTATCAAATCAAAATTTCTTTTCACCGATCTTAACCTGTTTTTTGATGCCGGTTTAGCCTGGAACAAAGGCAACGACATCAGGTTCCAGAAAGCACCCGATGCCATAGGCCAAACGCCTGTGTTAGATAATAATGGTAACCCTGTACTTGATGGCAACGGCAACCCGCAAACGCAAACCACTTATAATACCAACCAGCGTGTGCCGTCACTAAGCGCGGGGTTCTCGTTAAGGGTAAACTTTTTTGGCGCTTTTATACTGGAACCTTACTTTGCCGTTCCGTTTAACCGTACGGATGTTAAAAAACCTGTATTTGGTTTAACGTTTGCACCGGGATGGTAGGTTGACTTAGGATTTGAGAATTACGATTTTAGATTTAGCACTTGCAATTTGCGAGCGCTTTTTTGCCTCTTATAATCAGACTTAGCGATGACAACTGAACAGGCAAGATATTCGTAATTAGATATTATGAAAAGATCGATCTTAGCGATACTGATAGTTAGCATGTTATCCACCTTTGGGTGTGACAATAGCAACGGACAAAATAAAAAAACACAGGAGAATAGGCCGATGGCTAAGCCTGCATCTGGGTGGAAACAAAAGCTTACGGCTAACCAGTACGAGATAATGGTGAACCGTGGTACCGAACCACCTTTCCAGAACGCCTATCATGATAATCACCAAAAAGGTGTTTACCTAAGTGCGGCTACCGGCGAAGTATTGTTCAGCTCGGAAGATAAATTTGACAGTGGTACCGGCTGGCCAAGCTTTGTAAAGGCTGTTGACCCTAACAAAGTAGAAATTGTACACGACAGTAGCTTTGGCATGAGCCGCGATGAGGTTATTGAAAAAAGCACGGGCCTGCACCTTGGCCACGTATTTGATGACGGCCCTAAAAACAGGGGCGGCAAAAGATACTGCATGAACTCGGGCGCATTGGTGTTTGTTAAAAAGTAACCGCCCTGCGTACCGCTTGTATAGAAGGCCTGCCGTAAATGGCGGGCCTTACTCTTACACCACTTTCGTATTTAAGGCCTGCAGTAAGGTCAACCCAATCCGGATTTACGGGACGGATCATTTTTTCTTTTTGAGGGCGTGTATATGTGCTTACCATTTTAAAGCGTTCCATAGCCTGTTCCTCGGTATTTATCTCTTCAAAATAAACCAAGCGGTTTAATTGCTGCGCGCTGTCAAAAAACAAGGTAGGCATCTCACCATAAAACTTAAGGGTTTTAAGCAAGTCTGTGCACATACCTACGTGTAAATTTTTCCTGTTCCTGTCTGTGATTATATATACGAACCTTTTCATTTGATAAAAAAATTTGCTTGTTAAAAAATAATTACTAATTTTATGAGCATAAAAATACTAACAATTTTAGCAATTCCAAATTTTTATGGCAAATATTTCACAAAATATTAAATTCCTTCGCAAAAAGAAGGGCCTAACCCAGCAGCAATTCGCCAATCAGGTAGGCATAAAACGTTCATTAGTAGGCGCATATGAAGAAGAACGCGCCGAACCCAAATATGAACTACTAAAACAATTAGCAATATTTTTTGACATATCTATTGATGATTTCATCAACGAAACCATCGACGAGAAGTGGGCGCCGAAGCCAAAAGGCAACCCCGCAAACCTCAGGGTGCTAAGCATTTCGGTAGATAAGGAAGATAATGAGAACATTGAGATGGTACCATTAAAGGCCAGCGCCGGTTATTTAAATGGCTATGCTGATCCTGAATATGTGGGCCAGTTACCAAAGCTTTATTTGCCTATGTTTAAACAGGGTACTTATCGTGGGTTCGAAATAAAAGGAGATTCGATGCTGCCGCTACAATCCGGTACTACTATAATAGGCGAATACCTGGAGAACTGGGCCGACGTTAAAATTGGCGAAACTTATATTATTATCTCTAAAAGCGATGGCGTGGTTTATAAACGTGCCGGCAATAAATATAAAGAAGGCCGCAACCTTAAACTGGTATCAGACAATCCCGTTTACGACCCTTACGAAATAAGCGCGGACGATGTGCTGGAAGTTTGGAAAGCAAAGGCATACATATCTACCCACATGCCGATGCCTACCCCCGAGCCTACTATGGAAAGCCTTACCACGATGATGGCCCAGATGCAGCGCTCGATAGCTAATTTGAATAATAAGGAAGTAAATTAAATACGGCAACATTTAAGTTACACTTAAGCCATAACTCATAACAATTAAGTTACATAGCATCAGGTTAAACTAATCACCATTATCTTTTTCTATAACATCAGTTAAACTAAAAACAAGAGATGAAAAAGATTATGATGATTTGCTTATTCGTATTAGGAATATCAGCAGTTAGCTATGCACAAGGTGGAGGTCGCCAGAGAATGACTACAGCCTACAGGGTTAAAGCCATGAAAGATTACTTAAAAATCACTAACGACCAGGCAGCAAAAATTACAGTTATTTACGATGCTCAAATAAAATCAATGGATAGCTTGCGTAATGCAGGCGGCGATATGCGTACACAGATGCGCCCGATGATGCAGGCTACTACTGATAAAGTTAAGGCCGTATTAACTCCAGAGCAGGCAGCTGCATGGCAAAAAGAAATGGACGAAGCACGCGCTCAACGCCAAAATGGCAGTGGCGGCGGTGCACCATCTAACAAGTAATAACATTATTGCTAAAATAAAATAAGCGGCTATAGTCCGCTTTTTTTATTTTAGCGGAAATTTAAAAGTGTGGCATCATCAGAAAAATACATCCAAAACAGACTTGATGAACGCAAAGTGCTGGGCACCTACCGCAGCCTTAGTACGGAAAGTGACCTGGTTGATTTTTGCTCAAACGATTACCTTGGCTTTGCACGCTCCCCTGCTTTAAAAGCCAGCATCCAACAGGAAATTGATGCACATCCACTAAGTTTAAACGGGGCAACCGGATCGCGCCTGATCTCCGGTAACATCACCTACACCGAAGAACTGGAACAGCAGATAGCTGCGTTTCATAAAAACGAAGCGGGTTTGCTATTTAACTCGGGTTATGATGCTAATGTGGGCTTGTTCTCATCGCTCCCACAAAAGGGTGATACTGTTATTCACGATGATCTGATACATGCCTCTATTATCGACGGTGCGCGCCTAAGTCATGCCAACCGCTATATATTCAGCCATAATAATTTGGACAGCCTGGAGAGCAAGCTAAAGCAGGCCAAAGGCATTTGCTATGTGGTGATTGAAAGCGTGTATTCGATGGATGGCGATACCCCGCCTATTGCAGATATATTGAAACTGACCGAACAGTACGGTGCGAACTTAATTGTAGACGAAGCCCACGCTGTTGGCTTATATCCCTCAGGGTTAATATCTCATTTAGGTTTACAGGATAAAATATTTGCCCGGGTGGTAACCTTCGGAAAAGCATTAGGCTGCCACGGTGCAATTGTTTTGGGCAGTAATTTGCTTCGCCAATACTTGATCAACTTTTCGCGTGCGTTTATTTATACTACAGCGGCATCATTCCAACAAATAGCTACTGTGAAGATGGCTTATGAACTGTTGAGCAAGTCATCAACAGAAATAGAAAAACTTCATTATAACATCAACCTTTTTAAACAGGGAATTAAGCAAAGTGAAACCTATCCTTTATTACAAAGCGATAGCGCTATCCAATGTATCATATTAAACAATAACGAAAGGGCTAAGCATGCGGCTCAAACTTTGCAAAACGCCGGATTGGACATAAGGGCAATATTAAGTCCTACGGTTGCCAAAGGTGCCGAGCGCATCCGCATTTGCATTCACTCCTATAATACTGCGGAAGATATCAATCTGCTTACCTCAACTATTAATAACATCATCCATGCATAAACCGCTATTTGTAACCGGTATTGGTACCGATATTGGCAAAACCCTCATCTCGGCCATATTGGTAGAAAAACTTAAATGCGATTACTGGAAACCCGTGCAAGCCGGCGAACTGGATAATAGTGATACGATGAAAGTGCAACGGTTGATCTCAAATGACCAATCTGTTTTTCACCCCGAGGCTTATCGTTTAACACAACCCTACTCGCCCCATAAATCAGCGGCGCTGGATGGTGTTACCATAGAAGAGCAAACCATCATTGCTCCAAAAACTGGTATCCAATTATTGATTGAAGGGGCTGGTGGCCTGATGGTGCCGTTAAATGATCATTGCCTGGTTATTGACCTGGTCAAACAATTGGGTGCAGAAGTGATACTGGTATCACAAAATTACCTGGGCAGCATTAACCATACGCTATTATCTATCGAAGCTTTAAAACAGCGCTGCATACCCCTTAAAGGAATTATATTTAATGGCGACGAGAACACTTCTACAGAGGATTATATTACCACTTACACACAGGTAGCTCATTTAGGAAGAATCCCTAAACTTGACGCGGTTAACAAAGAAACCATAGCCAATGCGGGCAGATATATTAGCTTATAGACTCGCTGATAACACCTGTTTGTTTTTTGCCAAACCTGTTTGCCTGCACCCGGTCGTAATCTTTCACATAATCGGGGTGCTCGGTTTTTAGCAGCCTGTCCCAAAGCCTAAAATACAAGCCATAATTACCTTTAAATTTGCTATGGTGCATATTATGGTAAACTGATGTGCTGATGATCTCAAAAAAGAAAGAATTTCGCAGCCATTTAGGTGCTATCTCGTACCCCAAGTGCCCGTAAACATTGATAATGAACCCTACAATGGTAAACCACACCGCCATTAACGGGTGAATAGGGATAACCATCACAATTACCAACAGCACCATACCCTCCGTCAAGGCCTCCCCGAAATGGAACGAATACGACGCCCACGGCGATGGGTTGGTAGACTGGTGATGCACCAGATGCGTTAGTTTAAAAAGCCTTTTATGATGCAGTAACCGGTGCATCCAGTAAAAATAAGTATCGTGGATAACGAGGCTCAGCACCAAACTTACGGGCAGGTACCACAGCGGAAAATCGGTTAAATTGGTGTACAACTGGGTGTGATCTTTAAGCGGCGTATACAATACCACATAAGCAATCACCGCGAAGACCGCCGTTGTTTGCATAGATTGAAGGATCTCTCGTTTAAAATCTATAAGGTCGGCGGCGCGGTTCTGTATTTTCGATTTGCTGTACCAATTGGCGAGTACCTTATAGAATAAAAAAAAAGGCACCCCCGCAAGTATAAAATACCTGACGGCTATAATGCTGAATATGGTGACCAATGCGTGCAGTAACTTTTCCATACTTTGTTAATTTATTACAGCACAAATGTAGCCGCGCGCATGTCGCAAAAAATTAACAAAAGATAATTAACGCTTTTTGGGCGATGCAATCCGTTTACGGATGCGGCTTAACGATACAGGGGTAACACCCAGCAAGGTAGCCAGGTATTTATTGGGCACACGGTTTACGATATCGGGCTTATCGTGCACAAGCTTCATATACCGCTCCTCAGTCGATAAAAGCACAAACGACTCCACCCTTTCCATGGATTCGGCAAGCATACCCAAAATGAAGGTATTACGTTGGGCCGATAAACGTGGGTTATTATCAATAATGGGCTGTGCTTTTTTAAAGTCGAGTTCCATTATCACGGTATCTTCCAGCGCCTGGTAAATAAAACGCGACGGCTTTTCAAAAACGATTGTATCTACTGCTGCAATAAACTGGTTCTCCCACCTAAGTAGCAAGGTGCGTTCTTCACCATTTTCCTTCAGGTGATAGCCTCTTATTAAACCGCTTTTTATGAAAGCTACTTTATGGCAAATTGTATCTATATCGATGTAAACCTCACCTGCCGCTATCTTCCGGGTTTTAGCGAGGGTAACCAGCTCATACATATCTTTTAAGCTAAGCTCTTTAAAAATGGAAAGGTAAAAGCTGATCTCGTCGGTGGTAAGCATTGCTGCAATTTAGCTAATTTATCAGCTGCTATAAAAAAACAATTTAGGCAAGTTTCAATTGTATAATTCCTAATTTGCAATTGTTTTTACGACTGCCCAAAAGGCACAACCAATTATACCATGAAGAATATTACAGTTATAGGATCGGGCACTATGGGGAACGGCATTGCCCATACCTTTGCGCAGAATGGGTTTAACGTGTCGCTTGTTGACATCAGCGATGCCGCCCTGCAAAAAGCACTGCAAACCATAGCCGGCAACCTGGACCGACAGATTAAAAAAGGCGCTATTAACGACGCTGCCAAAACCACTACCCTTAGCAATATAAAAACTTATACTGATGTAAGCGAAGGTGCAGCCAATGCCGATCTGGTGGTTGAGGCCGCTACCGAAAATAAAGAGATCAAACTGAAACTGTTTAAACAGTTAAGCGAGGTATGCCAACCGGGGGTTATCCTGGCATCAAATACATCCTCCATATCCATTACAGAAATAGCTGCAACGACCAGTAACCCTGCTAATGTGATAGGAATGCACTTTATGAACCCTGTACCTGTTATGAAACTGGTTGAAGTCATCCGCGGGTATGCCACTACCGACGAGGTTACTAATACCATTATGGAACTATCGCGCCAGCTGGGTAAAGACCCTGTTGAGGTGAATGATTATCCCGGTTTTGTTGCTAACCGCATCCTGATGCCGATGATAAACGAGGCCGTTTACACATTATTTGAAGGCGTGGCAGGCGTACACGAAATTGATACCGTTATGAAACTGGGGATGGCCCACCCTATGGGCCCGCTGCAACTGGCCGATTTTATCGGCCTTGATGTTTGCCTGGCGATACTAAAAGTGCTGCATAACGGTTTCGGCAACCCTAAGTATGCACCATGCCCGCTATTGGTAAATATGGTAATAGCCGGACACCTTGGCGTTAAAAGTGGCAGGGGTTTTTATAAGTATACCGCAGGCAGTAAAGATCTGGTTGTGGCTGATAAATTCGCATAAAGATGTCATGGTGAGCCTGTCGAACCATTTGCGCTTGAATAGGTCTTCGACTGGCTCATACTGGCAAATGTTTGTACAAAAAAAGCACCGCCAAATAGCGGTGCTTTTCAATATCAAATAATTTTGAAACTTAGGTGGTGTAACCCAAAATTTTCAATACCTGTTTACTATTTTGTTCTTCGCCAAATACCTCAAAGTTAAATGTCTCATCGCGGTTTCTGCGGATGATAACATGTTTTGGTGATGGCAGCAGGCAATGGTGTATACCACCGTAACCGCTTAATACTTCCTGGTAAGCACCTGTGTTAAAGAAACCCATATACTGCACTTTACGCGTTTTAGGCATAAACACGCTGTTCATGTGGGCTTCCTGGTTGTAGTAATCCTGCCCGTCGCAAGTGATACCACCAAGGTTAACACGTTCGTATTCACTATCCCAGTTGTTTACCGGTAATAACACATATTTTTGGTTCAATGCCCAAACATCCGGCAGGTTGGTAATAAATGATCCATCAAGCATCAGCCATTTCTCACGGTCATTCTGTTGCTTTCGGCCTAATACTTTGTACAATATGCCCGATGCTTCGGCCACGGTGTATTTACCAAACTCGGTAATAATATCCGGTTCCATGGTATCATGCTCTGCGCAGATCTCTTTGATACGGCTCACAATCTCGTTGATCATGTACTCGTAATCAAAATCAAACACCAGCGAATCTTTAAACGGCATACCGCCGCCGATATCTAATGTATCAAGCGCAGGGTTTATCTTTTTAAACTTGCAGTAAAGCGTAACGTATTTCTCCAGCTCGTTCCAATAATATGGTGTATCAGAGATACCCGAATTGATGAAAAAGTGTAAAAGCTTAACGTTAAAGTTAGGGTTGTTCTCAATTTTATTGTGGTAAAAATCGATGATATCCTCCATACGGATCCCAAGGCGCGAGGTATAAAACTGCGAATCGGGTTGTTCCTCTGCCGCTATACGGATGCCAAGGTTACAAGGCTCATCCATCTCTACCTCGTCATCGTACAGGTTAAATTCCTCTTTATTGTCCAGTACCGGGATAATGTTCTTGTAACCATCGTGCAGCATATCAATAATGTACTGCTTGTACTGAAAGGTTTTAAAACCATTGCAAATCACAGTGATGTCCTTGCTTACTGCACCTTTTTTCTCCAGGGCATCAATCATCGGCATATCAAAAGCTGACGATGTTTCCAGGTGGATCTCGTTCTTAAGTGCTTCTTCTACAATGTGCTTAAAATGCGAGCTTTTGGTACAATAGCAATATTTATAGCTACCGCGATAATTAGTTTTAATAATAGCCTGCTGAAAAAGCAGTTTAGCCTGCTGTATTTTCTTGCTGATGATGGGCAAATAAGTGAAGCGTAAGGGCGTGCCATACGTCTCGATCATTTCCATTAAATTAAGATCGTGGAAGTATAATTCATCCTCTATTATCTCGTAACCTTCCTGTGGGAAACCAACGCTTAGGTCAAGAAATTCCTGGTAACTCTGCATCTATTAAAATTTTGGCAAATGTATATTTTATACGGATGAATTTATTATTTGTTGGATGGATTTTTTATAGTAGGAATGTAATTTGTTTGCGAGGTGAATTTATTTATATAAGAGCCCTATACATCAATGTATTGCCAGATAAAAACCAAATCGATTTTTCATGGCCATCCTGAACTTAGTTTAGCGCCTCAAGGAGTGTGTTTAAATCATATAGTTATCTAAGGCCCCAAACGGTTAGCTAGCGAACGGTATACGCAGCTAGCTCTAATACAGTTCAAGAGGCCAATGCGGTATGGGTGCGTCAGTAGAAAGAAATAGCCGTCCGCCTAAAGGCTTGACGATAGAAAGTCTTATGGCAAATACAGTCTTTGCTCAAAAAAAACATTCATTAGCTTAGCGTATGCAATTATCACTATCTGAACAAAATAACATATTCTACTATTAGAATAGAGTGCGATAATGGAACCGGAACTGGTTTCTTTTTTAGTTTTTTGCTTGACGATGCAACTGGAAATCATAATCCAGTTGTAATTACTAATAAACATGTTGTTGTAGGCCCACAAACGGGGAAATTAATTTTCACCAAAGCATCTGAAACAAGAGAGCCGTTGGATACTGAGCATTATGAGTTAGTTCTAAATGATTTCGAATCGCTTTGGGTGATGCATCCAGATAATAGTGTTGATTTGTGCGCAATGCCAATTACTTCTTATCAAATTGAAGCTGAAGAAAATGGAATCAAATTATTCCACAAATCGCTCGGCAATAAATCAATACCAAGTGTGGCACAACTTACTGATATTTAAGTGCTTGAAGAAATATTAATGGTAGGTTATCCAAATGGTATATGGGATCAAATAAATAACAAACCTATTTTAAGAAGGGGAATAACTGCAACTCATCCCAATTTCGATTATAATGGGCAAAAAGAGGTTATGATAGACACTGCTTGTTTCCCTGGTTCAAGCGGCTCTCTAGTATTTATATTTAACGAGCATGGTTATCAAGATAAAAAAGGTAACATAACCTTAGGATCGTCGCGCGTCTATTTATTAGGAGTTTTATTTGCCCGCCCTTAACAAATGCTTACGGGCGATATTAGAGTAGTCAATATTCCGACGAGTTTAAAACAGATTTCAGTTTCCAGTATTCCAATTAATTTAGGTTTAATAATTAAGACAGAGCGTATATTAGAACTCGAAGCTGCGTTTAAAAAAAAATTCCTTTTCTCTAACTCCCAAATGCACCTCTGCCATCATGCAACGCGCACTGCCCCCACCGTTAGTTTCGATGGTGTTAATATCGGCATAAACCAAGTTGCCATATTTTTCTAAAGTGCTTTTTTGCCCTACGCTAAGCGAATTATATGCCGTTTGTGACATTACCACCAAAGTTTCATCGTCAGCATTCTTTACCTCCAACATATTACCGGCAAAACGGTTCATTTGGTCGAAAGTGATATCAATGATCTCTTTATTGGTTGATTTTAGTGAAGCAATAACTATTTCCTTCTCTCCGGCATCCATAATACTGTCCAAACAGATCACCGCGAATTTGCTGCCGATGGCCATCAATACGTTGGTATGATAAATGGCCTGTCCGTTTTGGTCGAAGGCATCAAAGGTTATGGTTTGGTAGCCGGTATAATCGCAAAAGGCTTTCAGCACTTCGGCATTAGTACGGGGCGAGATGCAGGCGTAAACTATCTTGTTTACCCTATCCAGCACCATGCTGCCGGTACCTTCTAAGAATTGCTCCTGAGCCTCGTATCGGCTCAGGTCGATGACATGGTTGGCCTTAAAATTCTCTTCCAGTTGACGGATGATGTCTTCCCTCCGCTCCAATCTCCGGTTCTCGGCCTGCATGGGGTACAGGAAAATATCGCCATTATCATGAAATGACACCCAGTTATTAGGGAAGATAGAATCGGGGGTATGTGGTTCAATGGTATCATTTACCACGGTAATATTTACCCCGTTGTTGCGAAGCACATTTACAAAACCATCAAATTCCTGCTGTGCTTTTTGCTGCACGGCCTGTTGGTCGGCGTCTTGTTTTTGGAAGGCGTTGCTTTCGGCCGTTTGCACATTAAAGCCAAACGCCACCGGGCGGATCATTAATAGGTTATTGGTGCTTTGTTGGGTCATTGTCTGAACTCGAATTCAACGAATTGTTTTAATTGACAGAATTTAATAATGGATTGTCGACCTCAGAATTTTTAAAATTCATTAATTCTATAAATTCGAGTTCAGACAGCGCCCCGCTCCAACGGCATACTCATACAATGGAAACCGCCTCGGGCACGGGATAATTCGGCGCTTGGCATCAGTATCAACGTATCTTCCATCTTTTGCGGATCGATCTCGCCGTTTTCCATTTTCGGCAACAGGTCGGTTACGTGAATCACCTCGAAACCGCTTTGTTTGAATGCCTCTACGGTTTTATTGTTACGGTCGTAGCCTACCACTACCCCATCTTTTAGGGCCAGCAAGTTGCAGCTATCCGTCCATTGCTCGCGGGCATCAAACGGGAATACATCATTACCCGAGTAAATGAATTTGGTCGGCTCAGTGCTTTGCAGGTCCTTTTGGCTGATGTTATCCAGCAGGTCTTCCAGCGTATTAAAAGTCTTTGGTTTCTTATCTTTCCTGAACTGTACTATCTCGGGCTTGTCCTTATTCTTTTTATCGGCAAACCAGGCAATAGGTTCACTTTGCGATTGCTCGGTTTCCGTTATGGTTAACGACCGCAACAGCACCCATACGTTCCGCTTTACCTGGGTAAAAACGGTATCAATGTGCATGTAGTCGCGCTTATGTGGTATTTTTACAATGGTAATTTTGCTTACCACATCATTTTCAAAAAGCAGCTTTATGGCCTCATTTGCACCGCTAATGGACGTACGTTCGCTGCAGCCAATGATCAAATGCTGCGGACTAACCATCATCACATCACCACCCTCAATAGTGGTTTTCTCCTCATTTACCTCGCCGGGGCGCAGGAAATGCTGTTTGTTTTCTGAGATCTCGATCACATTATCTTTATATGAAGCAAATAAAGGGTGATTAAAAAAGATATAACGCATCAGCAAAGTCTCGCGTGAGCGGGCCTTTTTGGCCGGTTTGTTTAGCAGGATATGGTTGTTAATGGCAATCCCCAGATCGCGCGAAAAGATCAGGTTAGGTATCGGCGCGAAGATCATGGTATCATCTGTCAGCGAACCCGAAATAAAGATCTTAGCCAACTCTACCGGGTCAGTATCTATCAGTTGCAGTTGCAATTTGTAATTACAGCTTTCTATAGCGCAAACGGCTGCTACCAGTTTCTTGCGAATATCATTTTGCTGCAGTATATCGCTCAGCAAAGTCTGGATCTCTATAACCCTGGTAGAATTATGGAAAGCAGCATTATCCGGCTTAAAAAAATCGCGGTTAGCTGTATCGCTGTCAATATCGGCCAGCTTGCCTTTTATTTTAGCAGGATCAAGAAAATACATCAGCAGTTTAATGTAGTAATCGTACTCCTTACGGCGCATGGTATCCAAGTGCACAATGTCCTCAAAAAGCCAATCCTGCGCTTTAGAGGGAACAACTTTGCCCAAACCACTGTCGGGGCTATGCACCAAAAGCGAGCGCAGGTTGCCTATTTCAGACGTTACATCTATCTTAAAATCTTGGTCATTAAGTGTCATAAATGGTTATAAAGAAGAAACAAAGCTATTGTTTTTTAGCATGGGTTCATAGTTGATAGTTCATGGATGATGGTTTGCCTTACCATGCTTTAAAAAAAGGCTATGATTTATAGAGCTGTCCCACTAAATATTACACAACACGGGACAAAATCGCAAACAATTAATATTCAATTAGATATGAAATAATAAAATTCAATTTTAATTAAAGTAATACTTTTAAATATTAAATTTAACCAATTATAAATTAATGCTTTATATATTTCACGTGGGGTATCCCACTGCTTTCTGAATGGGACATAATGGGACACCCAATTTTTATCACGTTTATAATTGCAATTATCAAATTAACCGCAAAGGGCACTAAGATTTGCGTGGCTTTTAACACAAAGCTCACAAAGAAAATCTGTGTGGCCTTTGTGCTTTTCTCTCTGCGTGCTCTGTAGTTAAAAACGCATAGTTTAATCTATCAACCATGAACTTATTTATTAATTTTGCGCGATGGATTTTATTATTGAGGCTGTTGTTAAGGCCGTTAAAGATTTATACCAAACCGATATTGCCGCCAAAGATGTAAACCTGCAGGAAACCCGCAAGGATTTTGAAGGGCAGGTTACGCTGGTTACCTTCCCATACACCAAAGTATCCCGAAAAGGACCCGAGCAAACCGGCATCGAAATTGGCGAATATCTGCAAAAAAACCGCCCCGAAATCGCCTCTTTTAACGTTTTAAAAGGCTTCTTAAATATCGTAATTGCCGATAATTACTGGCTGAACTCGCTGCATACCGACATCCTTACGGATAACTTCGCGGCAGCAAAACCAAATGGCAAACGTGTAATGGTAGAATATTCATCACCTAACACCAACAAGCCTTTACACCTTGGGCACATCCGTAACAACCTGTTAGGTTTTTCGCTGTCAGAAATACTGAGCGCGGCCGGGTACGATGTCATTAAAGCCAATCTGGTAAATGACCGTGGCATCCACATCTGTAAAAGCATGGTGGCCTGGCGCGAGTTTGGCCAGGGCGAAACCCCCGAAAGCAGCGGCTTAAAAGGCGACCACCTTGCGGGCAAATACTACGTTTGGTTTGACAAAGCTTATAAGCAACAGATACAGGAACTGGTTGAAGAAGGCCAGACCGAAGATGAAGCTAAGAAAAATGCCCCGCTGATTAAAGAAGCACAGCAAATGCTTTTAGAATGGGAAGCCGGCGACGAAGCGGTTATTAACCTATGGAAAACCATGAACGGCTGGGTTTACGAAGGTTTTGATGTTACCTACAAAACCCTTGGCGTAAACTTTGATAAATACTATTACGAAAGCAACACCTATTTATTAGGTAAAGATATTGTGGAAGAAGGCCTTACAAAAGGCGTGTTCTTCAAAAAAGAAGATGGCTCGGTTTGGATAGACCTTACCGAGGATGGCCTCGACCAAAAATTGGTTCTGCGTGGTGATGGCACTTCGGTATACATTACCCAGGATTTGGGTACAGCCCAATTAAAGTACGACGATTACAAGATGGACGAGTCCATTTATGTAGTAGGTAACGAGCAGGACTATCACTTTAAAGTACTGTTCCTCATCCTGCAAAAGCTTGGTAAAACCTGGGCGCAGGGCTTGTATCACCTGTCATACGGCATGGTCGATCTTCCATCCGGTAAAATGAAAAGCCGTGAAGGTACCGTAGTAGATGCCGACGACCTAATGGCCGATATGTTTGGCACCGCCAAAGAAACTACCGAGGCTATGGGCAAGGTGGATGGCTTTAGCGAGGATGATAAAAACAAATTATACCGAACTATCGGCATGGGTGCTTTAAAATACTTTTTATTAAAAGTTGACCCTAAAAAGCGCCTTTTATTCGACCCTAAAGAGTCTATAGACTTCCAGGGACATACGGGGCCGTTCATCCAATACACCCATGCCCGGATCAAATCGGTACTAAACAGGGCCGGTTACGCTGCCGAAAACAGCACCCACGATGTCACCGAACTGGATGGCGTGGAGCGCGATCTGATCGTGACCCTAACCAAATTCCCGGAAACGATTCGGGAGGCTGCCGCGAATCATAGTCCGGCTTTGATTGCAAATTACGTTTATGAACTGGCTAAAAACTACAACAAGTTTTACCACGAAAAATCCATTATGCAGGCCGAAACGGAAAACTTAAAACAATTCCGTTTGCAGCTGTCTGCCGCGTCAGCAAAAGTCATCAGCAAAGCCATGGGTTTGTTGGGGATCGATGTACCGGAACGCATGTAGTTTGGAGAAAAGCAAGAAAACAAGACATAATGAATCAAGATAAAAGCCCTTTGCATTTTGCCAAGGGCTTTTTTTAAGTCTTGTTTCTAATCATCTTGTCTCTTTTAAAGATTATCTCCAGCGCCCTCTTCTCCACATATAACCTCTTGAGCCGCGTATCCAGTTACCTTGCACATATACACGGTTGGCGCGTGGGCGCACATAGTAACCGTTGCGGTAAACGTAACGTCGGCCGCTGTAAACCCATTCGCCGGGTACCCAATAAGCGTTAGCGTATGGTGCCACCGGTCGAACGTAAACATGTTCTACCGGCTGTTCATTCACATAACCCCCTGTAGCACATGATACCAGGAATAAGGAGCCTGCTATAGCCCCGATCATCCCGATTTTTGATAGTGTTTTCATCTGTAATATGTTTTAATGATAGGTAAGACTATTGGGAATTGGAAAGGTTTATTTGTGGGAGAGGTGAAAGGTAAAGGCTGAAAGGTAAACGGCGCGGATGTACTACGTTTTCATGTCGTCGCAGGATTCTTTACAATTTGTAATCCTGAGCGATAGCGAAGAATCTATTCTACAACATACAAGTCGACGAATGCATTATGCTATTTAGATGCTTCACTATCGTTCGGCATGACAAAAAATATGATATTTAAGTCTGAGCTTGTCGAAGACCTACGCCTGGCTAATGGTTCGACAGGCTCTCACCATGACACATACATTCCGTCATCCCAATATCAAATCCTATCTATTTTCAAATAAATGCTACTATTCCCCTATACTATATATATATTTGGAACATAATAATGAAACAAATAGGATTTACATATCATAACAACCTGATTAACTGCTGTATGTGGGCGGATAGATTATGGCTGTAAATGTGTAAATAGATAATATTCGCCTCTTCAGCCAAAGCAGAAGGGGTTTTTTTTTGAGATAACTAAATTACGTACCGAATATGCAGAGCTTCAGAACCGAACTGGAGAACCCGATAGTGGAACAGGACATCATCGACCTGGAAAGGAAGATCCGCGCGTTCCGCGAGGGCAAAATACACGACGAGAAATTCCGCAGCCTGCGCCTTGCGCGTGGCGTTTATGGCCAAAGGCAGCCGGGCGTACAAATGGTGCGCATTAAACTGCCATTCGGTAAAGTAACCTTTAAGCAGCTTTTAAAAATTGCCGATATATCTGACGAGTACGGCAGCGGCAACCTACACCTAACCACC
Organism: Mucilaginibacter sp. 5C4; assembly: GCF_034345625.1. NCBI lineage: Bacteria > Pseudomonadati > Bacteroidota > Sphingobacteriia > Sphingobacteriales > Sphingobacteriaceae > Mucilaginibacter > Mucilaginibacter sp. 5C4. The sequence continues at coordinate 2,810,791 of NZ_CP133775.1, forward strand.
CGCCAGGATATCCAGATCCATTATGTGAGCCTGGACCGTACCCCGCAATTATGGGCCGAACTGGAACAAGACGATATTACACTTCGCGAAGCTTGTGGCAATACCGTAAGGAATGTAACCTCTTCCCCTACTTCGGGCATCGACCCCCTGGAGCCGTTTGATGTTTCGCCTTATGCGCAGGCTACGTTCGAATATTTTCTGCGGAACCCTATCTGCCAGGAAATGGGGCGTAAGTTTAAAATTTCGTTTTCATCAAGCGAGGCAGATACCGCTTACTCTTATATTCACGATCTTGGGTTTATCCCGAAACTAAAAGAGAACGGCGAGCGTGGTTTTAAAGTGCTTTTAGGCGGCGGACTTGGCGCACAGCCTTTTTTGGCAAGCCCGGTAGAAGATTTCCTGCCGGAAGATCAGCTGATCCCTTACATCGAAGCTATCATCCGTGTATTCGACCGCCATGGCGAGCGTAACAACCGCAATAAAGCGCGTTTAAAATACCTCATCCAAAAGATCGGGTTAGATGAAGTGCTTCGCCTTGCAAAAGAGGAGCGCACCGCCCTTAAGGTTAAAACCTGGAAAATAAACCGCGATACCGTTCCGCAGCCTCAGCTACCTGAGGATAATGTTTATAGCGATGTAGAAATTGCCAACCCCTACCGTTACGAGCAATGGCTGGCTACCAACGTATTCGAGCAAAAGCAAAAGGATTTTTACGGCGTATTTATAAAAGTGCCTGTTGGCGATATCCCTACCGATACCGCGCGCAAACTGGTTGCTGCTATCAAGCCTTATGTGGGCGACGAGATCCGCATTACACAAAACCAAGGCTTACTGTTAAAATTTATCCGTAAAGAATCATTACCCGCCCTATACGTTGGTCTGCACAATTTAGACCTTGCCGCGCCGGGCTTTGATAGTTTGGCTGATGTTACCACTTGCCCCGGTACAGATACCTGTAACCTGGGCATCAGCAACAGCATGACCATGGCTAAGGTGCTGGAGGATGTGATCTACAACGAGTACGAAGATTTTATCTACAACCGCGAGATCAAAATAAAGATCAGCGGCTGTATGAACAGCTGCGGTCAGCATGGTTTGGCGCATATTGGTTTTCACGGCAGTTCGCTTAAAGCGGGCACCAAAGTATTGCCATCTGTACAGGTGATGCTTGGCGGTGGCACTGTAGGCAACGGCGAAGGCCGCGCTGCAGAACGTGTGATAAAAGTGCCCTCTAAACGCGCTACACATGCTTTACGCTACGTGCTGGATGACTATAAAACATTGTCTACAGAAGAGGAAACATTCCATGCCTATTACGACAGGCAGGGTAAAGATTATTTCTACCGCCTGCTAAAACCTTTGGCCGACCTGACCACCCTTACAGATGATGAGTTTGTAGACTGGGGTCATCAGGAAACTTATGTTTCTGCCATTGGTGTAGGCGAGTGTGCAGGTGTAATTATCGACCTGGTAGCTACGCTGTTGTTCGAGAGCGAAGAGAAACTGGGCTGGGCAAACGGCGCTTACGCTAAAGGTTTATGGGCCGATGCCATTTACCATTCCTACAACACCATGGTTAGCGCGGCTAAGGCGTTATTGCTTGATAAAAGCGTTAACAGCAGCACCCAAACCGGGGTGATAAAAGAATTTGATAACAATTATGTAGCCACCGGCGAATTTGCCCTTGAGGGTACTTTTAGCGACCTGGTGCTGCAAATAAATAAAAACGAGCCATCTGAAGAATTTGCCACTGCTTACAAACAACAGGCAACAGACTTTTTAGAAGCCGTAAAAACGAAGAGAGAGGCAGTGTTGCAATCATGATACAAAACGAACCCAATAATATAAAAGAGCCACGCATTACCCTTGTTGGCGCAGGACCTGGCGATGCGGAGCTGATAACGCTAAAAGGCATTAAAGCCCTGCAAACTGCCGATGTGGTTTTGTACGATGCTTTGGTGAACGATGAGATCTTAGATTTTGCCCCGGCCAATGCAGTGAAGGTTTACGTGGGCAAACGCTCGGGAGATCATTCTTTCTCGCAAGACAATATCAACCGATTGATGGTTGATTACGCTTTAAACTACGGCCATGTGGTACGTTTAAAAGGCGGCGACCCGTTTGTTTTTGGCCGAGGACACGAGGAATTGGATTTTGCCGCGGAATATAAGATCCCTACACAGGTTGTACCGGGGATCTCAAGTTCTATAGGCGTACCGGGTTTGCAAGGCATCCCTGTTACACACCGCGGGTTAAGCGAAAGCTTTTGGGTGATAACCGGCACCACTACCGATGGTAAAATATCTGCCGACCTGTACGATGCCGCCAAAACTAACGCCACCATTGTGGTGCTGATGGGTATCCACAAACTGGCAAAAATTGCAGAGATCTTTAAAAACGAAGGCAAAGGCCAATTACCTGTTGCCGTGATACAAAGCGGCACTACTGTTAATGAAAAAGTTGTTGTTGGCGTTGCCGATACCATTGTGGCTTTGGCTGCAGAGCAGGGCATCACCTCTCCGGCGCTGATCATACTGGGCGAAGTGGTTTCCTTACACCCGACATTTAAATTGGTAAAAGAAGTTTATGACGTTGTTGCCAAAGGATAATAGTTTAACAGACGTTCGGCCGGCAGAGGCACAGGGTAACCAATTGTTCCCCGTGTTTTTAAAGCTGAACAACCTGCACACCGTGCTGGTTGGCGCGGGCAATGTTGGCCTGGAAAAGCTGACCGCCCTGCTCAACAACAGCCCGGCTGCCGCTGTTACCATTATTTCTAAGGATTTTTTACCGGAGGTACATGCGCTTGTCGCCCAGTATCTGCAGGTAACTATCAAACAAAAATCTTTTGCCGATACCGACCTTGATGCCGCCGATATTGTTATTGCTGCAACCAACGACAGCGAACTGAACAAATACGTACGCCAATCTGCACACGACCGTAAGCTGCTGATAAACGTTGCGGATAAACCCGAGTTGTGCGATTTCTACCTTGGTTCTATCGTACAAAAAGGCGACCTCAAGATTGCTATCTCTACAAACGGTAAATCGCCAACCATAGCCAAGCGTTTAAAAGAAGTTTTAAGCCAGTCGATACCCGGCGAGCTGGACATTACCCTGCAGCAAATGGCAGAGGTGCGCAACACCTTGTCAGGGGATTTTACGCATAAGGTAAAAGAACTTAACCGCGTTACCGAGATATTACTTGGCCCTAAAAAAGCGCCGAGTAATAACAATATTAAACTATTGGTTTGGGGAACCTTTGTAGGTTTCCTGGCAACAACCATTATAGCACTCTGGATAAAAGACCCGTCATTTAAAAACTACGTGGAGAACATCTCGCCTATGTTTTACTACTTTTTGGGTGCAGGTTTTGTTTTCGCGCTGATAGACGGCGCCATCGGCATGTCATACGGGGTAACCTCTACTACATTCTCGCTTTCTATGGGCATCCCGCCTGCTTCGGCAAGTATGGGTGTGCACTTGTCCGAGATCATGAGCAACGGCATTGCCGGCTGGATGCATTACCGCATGGGCAACGTAAACTGGAAACTGTTTAAACTGCTGTTACTACCCGGCATCATCGGTGCGGTAACGGGTGCGTATTTATTATCCTCATTAGAGCATTATGCCCAATACACCAAACCGTTAGTATCGGTTTACACATTGATATTGGGCATCGTTATCTTTAAAAAAGGTTTAGACCTTAGAAAGAAACGCACTACAGCCAAAATCAAACACATACCGTTGTTAGGGCTTGGTGGTGGTTTTATTGATGCTGTTGGCGGCGGTGGCTGGGGTTCTATCGTATTATCTACTTTGATAGCGGGTGGCCGTCATCCAAGGTTCTCCTTGGGTACAGTAAAACTATCCCGCTTTTTTATCGCGCTGATGGGTTCGTTAACGTTCATTACCATGCTTAATAGCTCGCATTGGGATGCTGTGGCGGGTTTGGTTATCGGCAGTGCATTGGCATCGCCTGTAGCAGCACGCATTTCCAATAAAATTTCGGCAAAGGCCATTATGATGGCTGTCTCGGTTATCGTTATCCTCATCAGTATCCGTAGCATTTTTAATTTTTTAACCCACCTACCTTTCTAATGGCCGATACTATTTACATATCGCAATTGGTGAGCGGGAAAGACCCTGTTGCTGCCCTACAGGCGCTTGCAGAGCAGTTTCCCGGCGAGATCGTGTTCTCTACCAGTTTTGGTTGGGAAGACCAGGTGATCTCGCATATGATCTTCGCTAACAATATTCCTATAAAAGTTTTCACCTTAGAGACCGGCCGCCTTTTCCCCGAAACCTATTACGTATGGAACCGCACCATGGAGATCTACGGGCAGCCCATCCACGCCTATTATCCGGACAATAACAGGTTGGAGCAAATGGTAAACGCCAAAGGGCCCAACAGCTTCTACGAATCGGTTGATAATCGCAAGGAGTGTTGCGGTATCCGCAAGATAGAGCCTTTGCACCGCGCGCTGGCAGGCAACCAATGCTGGATAACCGGCATCCGTGCCGAGCAATCGCCAAACCGCGAGGATATGAACAATGTGGAATGGGACGAGGGCAATCAGCTGATCAAGTTCCACCCTGTTTTTAATTTTAGTTTAGATGATGTAAAAGCTTACATCAAACAATACAATATACCCTACAATACATTGCATGATAAGGGTTTCCCAAGCATAGGCTGCCTGCCCTGTACAAGGGCGGTACAACCCGGCGAAGATTTTAGGGCCGGCCGCTGGTGGTGGGAAGACCAAAGTAAAAAAGAGTGTGGTTTACATGCAGCAGTAACGTTAAATGATTTAAAAGAATGAGTAAATACCGGTTAGATTACCTGGACGAGTTAGAGGCAGAGGCCATATATATTCTGCGCGAAGTAGCTGGGCAGTTCGAAAAACCCGCGCTATTATTCAGCGGTGGTAAGGATTCTATCACCCTGGTGCATTTGGCGTTAAAGGCCTTTCGCCCGGGCAAGTTCCCGTTCCCGCTGGTACATATCGATACCGGGCACAACTTTGAAGAAACCATCACCTACCGCGATGATATGATAGCCCGCATCGGCGAAAAACTAATTGTAGGCCATGTACAGGATAGCATCAACGAAGGCAAAGTAATTGAGCAGAAAGGCAAAAACGCCAGTCGGAACCCTTTGCAAACCACTACTCTTTTAGATACTATTGCCAAACATGGCTTTGATGCCTGTATCGGTGGTGCCCGCCGCGATGAAGAAAAAGCAAGAGCTAAGGAACGCATATTTTCGGTACGCGATGAATTTGGCCAGTGGGACCCAAAACGCCAGCGCCCCGAACTTTGGGATATTTACAATGGCAAAATTCACAAAGGCGAGAACGTACGCGTGTTCCCGATAAGCAACTGGACGGAGCTTGATGTGTGGAACTACATCCGCCGCGAAAACATCCCTTTGCCAACCATATACTTTGCCCACCAGCGCGAGTGTATCACCCGTAACGGGCAGCTGATGGCAGCATCGCCGTTCCTGAATATGGATGCGGATGATGTGATAGAGCATAAGAACGTACGTTTCCGCACCGTTGGTGATATGACCTGTACAGCGGCAGTTGAATCGTATGCGTTTGAGATAGACGACATCATCGATGAGATAGCATCCTCCAAGATCAGCGAACGCGGCGCCCGAATAGATGATAAAGTAAGTGAAGCCGCCATGGAAGACAGAAAAAAAGGGGGATACTTTTAATTTCGGATTGACGATTTTCGAATTTATGCAATGCGCAAAATCAAAATCTAACCGAATAAAAAGATCCAAAATCGTAATTCTAAAATCTAAAATCCAACAATGGATATACTAAAATTTATAACCGCAGGCAGTGTAGACGATGGCAAAAGTACATTGATAGGCCGCCTGTTGTACGATAGTGAGGCTATCCTGGCCGATCAACTGGAGGCCCTTCATGCATCTAACCGTAAAAACGACGACGGCACCATAGACCTTGCCATATTGACCGACGGCCTAAAAGCCGAGCGCGAACAGGGGATTACCATTGATGTGGCCTACAAATACTTTGAGACCGATAAACGCAAATTTATTATTGCTGATGCACCCGGCCATATCCAGTACACCCGTAACATGGTTACCGGTGCAAGCAATGCAGCCTTAGCTATCATTTTGATAGATGCCCGCAAAGGGGTTATCGAACAAACTACGCGTCACTCCTTCCTGGTTTCGTTATTGCAGATCTCTAAAGTGGTGGTTGCGGTAAACAAGATGGATATGGTTGATTACAACGAAGAAGTATTCAACAACATTGTTGCCGACTTTAAAAAATTAGCCGCCAAAGTTGATCTGGATAATGTGACCTACATCCCCGTGAGCGCACTTAAGGGCGATAACATTGTTTACCAATCATCAAACATCAGCTGGTATACCGGCGACAGCTTACTGCAGCATTTAGAGAACGTGGAGATCGTTATCGACGATTCATCGGCTCATGCGCGCCTGCCGGTGCAATGGGTTATACGGCCACAAACAGACGAACTGCACGATTACCGCGGCTATGCAGGTCGCGTTTCAAGCGGCTCGTTTAAAGTGAATGATAAGGTTACGATTTTGCCATCGGGCTTCAGCTCTACCATATCAAAAATTGAGCTTTACGACAAAAATTTAGAAGAAGCTTTAGCCGGCACATCGGTAACCGTTCACCTGTCGGACAATATCGACATCAGCCGTGGCGATATTATCGTGAACAGCGCCGGGCAACCGCAGCTATCAAACGTAATTGAAGCCGACCTGTGCTGGATGGATACCCGTCCATTAGATACGACCATGACCTACCTGGTGCAGCACAATACCAAAACCATACGTTGCAAAATCCAGGAAGTGATCTACAAAGTGAACATCAACACCCTGGAAAAAGAACACGACGAAGATTTTAAACTGAACGACATTGGTCGCATCGTGATAAAAACGGCCGAGCCTTTAGCCTTTGATCCATACCAGGTAAACAAAGCAAACGGCGGTGCCATCATTATAGATAGCCGCACCAATGTAACCGTAGGCGCGCTGATGCTGCGCCAGTCGGTAGAATAAACTGAATAATTTTAACCAATTATTATATACTGTTAAGTGAGGTAAGAAAACCCTGTGCGAAGTGCAACTCGTACAGGGTTCTTGCGTTTTAGGGATGTTAGTTAACAGAGAGGAGAAAAATATTATTGGACGTCTATTAGAATTAGAAACAAAAATTAAAAGGCTATAAACTGAACCTAATATCTTATCATTTTCATGAAACCTTCTAATAAATGAGGGGCCTGTGTTTTTAACAATTCAATAATACAAGGTCGAAGCTGAGCAAATATTTCATCTGCGACTTTGTTTCCAGCGTAACTGCCAATGGTACCTAATATAAGTTTATAGACGCGTTTCTTTCCTAAAGGTTGATCTGATTTTAAAGCCTCAAAATCAGCCTTAATTTTAGCTGTAAGTTCTTCAAACTCATTGTAGAGAATTTCTTCACCAACTTTTAATTCGTCAAGTTTATAAAGAATATCATCTAGCTTATTGTTTAAATCAATAAACTCTTCGGTTGAAAATGTGTTTTTATCAAATTTATAATTAAAAGAAGATGCAAGATTATATAGAAAAAATTGCAGATCTTCTATTGTCTCGTAATAATCTTCATCACGTACCTTTACCGACCTTGCCTCGCCGATATTTGAAACAAACTTATGGGTAAACTTCTCCTTACTTTTTAATTGTACTAAGTGTAGTAATAATTCACTTAAAAGAACGAGTTTATAATCAAGTTCATCATATTCATATATTTTGCCGCGGACGATATTTTTAACAAGTTCTATGTTTTCCTCGTAACCTTTTGAGAACATATCGATGCTACCTTCGTCCAAATAGGTATTAATTATTGTTTTGGCTTCTTTTATAACGTAATTGCTCAAGCTGAAATCTGGTACAGGGATTTTTATAAATTCCATTATATAGTCTTGTTTAATCAGTATTAAAGATACTAATAATTAATTAATACTAATTTATTTAGTATTAATGTGCCCTTTGATTGGTTGGAAATTTATCCACAAAAAAAGCGGGCAGCTCGCCCGCCCGCTTTTTGAAAAACTAAATTATACCTAAAAAAACAAATAGGATCTTTGAGATAGCGTTTGGTTCATGGTTGATAGTTCATGGTAAAAATCCGTCTATGAACCATCAACTATGAACTAAAACAACTATTTGCCACCACTCAACAAACCGTCCAGCGTAACCGATGCGTAATATAAACCACCAATTGTTGGGCCGCCTGCATATTGGATGTATCTTTTATTAAATATATCTGTTGCACCAATTTTAAACGTTGCATAGTAAACCGGAACCCTGAAAGTTACCTGCGCATCAACCGTGTGGATGGCCGGTATATTACCCGTTACCAACGGGCTTTCCCAAAGGTATTTCTGCTGCCATTTGTAAACCACGTTAAAGCCTACATTTTTCACCACTTCGCGGTTACCGAACGAGAAGTTACCGCTCCACTCAGGCGTGTTGAAGCCCGTCACGAAGATATCCGAGGTTTGCGGTGCCTTCAGTTTGTTAAAGCTTACGTTGCCCGATACGGTATACCTGCGGTAAAAATTATAGCTTAACCCTGCAGATGAACCATAGTTATTGTAAACGTTTTTAGCGTTGGTATAAACCCGGTAACGGCTTTGGCCGGCGCTTGCAGCGTTATTAGCTGTAGCGGTTGTTGGGTCGCGGTTAATGTCCAGCATGGCTAATACGGCTGCGTCTGAGCCTACCGTCGAGCTGTTTGGCGTAAATACTTGCACCTGGCCTAAAAAGCCGTTATAGCGGTTGGCATAGGCATCTATATCCAAAAATACTTTGTCATCAAAGAAAATCCCTTTGTAACCAACCTCAAAAGAGGTTATCTGCTCCGGGCGGGCTTTTGGAAGATTGGCCACTTGCAGCAAACTCTTGTTTTTAAGAGCTGTCGCGTCATCGCCCGTTGTAGATTGCGATTTTACCGCGGCATTAAATGCGGTAACCGATTGTTGGGTGTAGCTATTGGTCAGGTAACCCAAGCCGTCGTTAATAAACTCTAAACTACCTACGCGTTTAACACGGCCGTTGTTTACGTATGACAAAGCCTCAAACAGCGACGGGAAACGGTAACCATTCTGGAAGGTGAACCTAAAGTTGTGGTTTTGAGTTGGCGAATAAACCGCGGCTAAACGTGGAGTAAATTTAGGGGAGAAATAAGGGTTACGGTCCCAACGGACAGAACCGAATAACTTTAACTTTTCCTCAAAAAAGGTTTTAGTAACCTGCGAGAAGGCGCCATATTTTTTATAGATAATGTTATCGCCAAAGCTGCCGTCAGGCAACACGGTATTTCTGTCGGCAATGGAACGGCTAAAGTCTACAAAGTTATTACCATCCGGGGTGATAGAATAAACACGCACATCGGCACCAACCAACAGGTCAATAAATTTTACGTGTTTGGTTAAATCCCATTGGGCTTCGGCATTGTACATTTTACTTTTTTGCACCAACGCTGCACCACCCGTTGCAGGGGCATTGGGGATCAGGCTCGACTTAAAATCCCAGTTATTGATACCAATGATAGTTTGTCGCAGATCGTTAAAGGCCTGCGTACCCGGCTCCACTCTGCCCGCATCGGCAGCAGCACGTGCGGCATCATTGGCAGCGGCAAGGTTGGCAGATGTTAAAGCACCGCCATGCGTATTGGCATAAGCCGTTAACGCATTTTTATAAGTGGTACCCCATACCGAATTACTGGCGTGGTTAAGGTCAAGATTATCGGCCAGTGGTTTTACATTGAATGATTTACCGGTGTTTTCGATAGACTCGTAAGCGCGTATCAGGAAATCGGTTCCTTTTAATTCTATTTTGTGGTTTTGTACAGATGCACCATTCAATGATATTTTATTACCGCGTTGAAAAACACCATCTATGTTGCCATAGCGGTAAGTATATGATAATTGTGTGTTAGGGGTTATTTTGTAAGCCAGTGTAGCATCCAGTTTTAGGTTGGTCACTTTAGGATCTACCAAATCAACTTCGTTATAACCGGTACGGGCAACGGTTAAGGCCGGCCTTGCCACACCATCAACCGTGATACCTTTAATAGATACCGTGTTGCTACCAGCAAGGGCGTCATCGCCATACTTGTTCCAGCCGTCATAAGCGGCATTGCTTGTGCCCGTAAGTTCCGGATATACAGGGTTAGCCGTTTTAAGGTTGCCGGGGTTTTGATCAAGGCGGGTGTTTGATTGCCAATCTGTACCGGTTAAATAACTGGCGTTCACTTTAAAGGCAAACTTGTTGTTCCAGGCTTTCGCGAAGCGGATGGCCGTTTCGTTGATGGCGCTTGGGCTAACGCCTATCCCATCCACGTGGTTTATACCGGTGCGGTGGTAAAAGCTAAGTCCCTGCGTTTTAAAGGGGTCTTTTGTAAACAAGTTTGATAAACCGTTGATAGCGTTGGTACCGTACAAGGCGGCGGCGGCGCCGGGGGTCAGCTCTATGCTCGCAATATCCAGTTCGGTGGGCCCAATGGCATTACCAAGCGGTACACCAAGCGTTGCCGACTGCATATCCACACCGTCTGCAAGCTGCATAAACCTAAAGTTGTTGGGGCTGTTAAAGCCGCGGGTGTTTGGCACTTTAAGTGTGATACTGGTGGTGGTCATCTGCACACCTTTAACATTCTCAAGCGCGTCATAAAAGCTGGGGCCGGGCGATTGCTTAAGTGCGGTTATGCTCAATTTTTCAATAGCCACAGGTGAGCGTAAGAGTTTTTCTTCCCTGCGGGATGCTGTAACTACCACCTCATTTATTAATAGTGCCTGTGTAGATAGCTGCACATTTACCGAACTGTTGGCGTTGCGGATCACAAATTCTTGTGTTTGGAAACCCACCCCGGTAAATACAAGTGTAAAAGGCAGCCTTGCATTTGTTTGCAGGGTAAATTTACCGGTAGTATCTGTTGCGGTACGGTTCTGGGTACCTTTTATGGTTACGGTTATGCCTATTAATGGTTGGCCGTGGTCGTCGTTTACTTTACCGCTAAGGGCGTAATTACCATTCAGTTGGGCCGAAGCCAAACCCGGGACAAGGGCTAAAAAGAGCACAAAAAGTTTAAAGAAAGTTCTAAAAGATTTCATTGAAAGAAGATTGAAAGAAAATTGTGAATAAGCTTGTTACGTGTCGTTATCCGGGCGGATTTAACAACAACAGCATGCAGTTAGGCGCTGCATTGATGGCATTAAAACTGATGTAGAAGCAATTAAATAATACATTATCTATAGAATAAGTAGACAAATGTATCAAATCTTTTACAACGTCCAAAAAAATTCGTGCTATTTTGTAAATAATATTTAGATAAACGGCTTAAAAGCCGCCATTTACACAAGAAAATCGTATTATTGTCGACCAAACTGCTATACATTAAATGTCATTCAACTACCGCCGCGTTATTGTCAAAATAGGTTCAAACGTTATAACCCGTGCCGACGGCCTCCCCGATGTGGAACGTATTGCACATTTGGTTGACCAGATTGCGGCTATTAAAAGGCAGGGAATAGAGGTAATATTGGTATCATCCGGCGCGGTAGCATCCGGCAGGAGTTTGATCTCAGTTTCCGAAAAATCCGACGCGGTGGCTATCCGCCAGTTGCTGGCATCCATAGGGCAGGTAAAATTGATCAATACGTATTCTAACCTATTCGAGAAGTTCGACATCCTTTGTTCGCAGGTATTGGTTACTAAAGAAGATTTCCGAGACAGGCTTCATTATTTGAACATGCGCAACTGTTTGGAGATTTTGCTGCAGCACCAGGTTATCCCCGTAATAAACGAGAATGATGTGGTATCGGTTACCGAACTGATGTTTACCGATAATGATGAACTGGCGGGGTTGATAGCATCTATGCTGAACGCGCAGGCTTTAATAGTTTTAAGCAATGTGGATGGCATCTACACCGGCGACCCAAAACTGGAAACTTCATCGGTAATTGAGGAAGTAAGCGACGCAGGATTAGATTTTGCATCTTTCGTAAGTTCGGGCCGGTCGCAATTTGGCCGTGGGGGGATGATCACCAAATCCACTATCGCGCAAAAAACAGCTAAGCTGGGTATTGCAGTACACATCGCCAACGGCACTAAAGAAAATATCCTAACGGATGTACTTGCTAATAAAACCATCCATACCCGCTTTACCCCTACCAAAAAAGCATCGGGCAAAAAGAAATGGATAGCCTATTCAGAAACTGCCGCCACCGGTGTGGTACAGGTGAACGAGGGTGCCAAAACGGTACTGGTATCTAACAAGGCATCAAGCCTATTGCCGGTGGGCATTATTAGTATTGTATCAGATTTTAAAAAGGGCGAGATCATCAAGATAGTAGACGAACACAATAAAACCATAGGCCTTGGCCTTGCCGAGTACGGCTCTGAAAAAGCCCGTGAATTAATAGGCCAAAAGAACCAAAAAGCACTGGTACATTACGATTACCTTTATTTGCAGGGATAACATGAGCTACAAACACTACTTCGAGAACGCGCTGATTGCCGGCAGAAATGCCGCCATGGCCCCTGATGTAATAAATAAGGTATTGCTTGATGTTGCCAAAGCGGCTATCGACCAAACGGATTACCTGCTCCAGGAAAACCAAAAAGACCTGGCCCGCATGGACAGCGCCGACTCAAAATACGACCGCCTTACCCTTACCGCCGACAGGATAAAAGCTATTGCAGACGACATCGAGAACATTGCGGGATTGGATAGTCCGTTAGGAAAAGTATTGTCTGATAAAACCCTGCCGAATGGCTTGCAGATAAAAAAGGTGCGCGTACCGCTTGGTGTGGTGGGTGTAATTTACGAAGCACGGCCAAATGTTACGTTTGATGTATTTGCCTTATGTTTTAAAACCGGCAACATCAGCATTTTAAAAGGTGGCAGCGACGCAGATAACTCTAACCGGGCCATTATGAAAGTGATCCACGGGGTTTTATCGGCACATCAAATCGATAATAATTTCGCTACCCTGCTACCTGTAGAACGCGAAGCCACCGAAGCTTTGCTAAACGCGGTTGGTTATGTAGATGTATTGATCCCAAGAGGCAGCCAAAGCCTGATAAATTACGTACGCGAAAGCAGCAAAGTGCCCGTGATAGAAACCGGCGCAGGCATTGTACACACCTACTTCGATGAAACCGGCGACCTGGAGAAAGCCATCGCCATTATTGATAATGCCAAAACTCGCCGTGTAAGTGTCTGCAATGCGCTGGATTGCCTCATCATCAACAGCAAACGCCTTGGCGACCTGGTACACATCACCGAGCCACTTGCCGCCAAGCAGGTGCAGCTTTATGCCGATAAAAAAGCCTTCGAGGTATTGAATGGCCTTTACCCTGCCGAACTTTTGGAAGAAGCCAAACCCGAGCATTTTGGTACAGAATTTTTGTCGATGAAGATGGCTATCAAAACTGTTAGTAACCTCCAGCAGGCTTTGGAACATATCGCTATTAACAGCTCTAAACACAGCGAGGCCATTATATCTGAGGATGAACTGAATATCGAAACTTTCCTGAACCGTGTTGATGCCGCCGCGGTGTATGTAAACGCTTCCACCGCCTTTACCGATGGCGCCCAGTTTGGCCTCGGTGCAGAAATTGGCATCAGTACCCAAAAGCTCCACGCCCGCGGCCCAATGGGGCTGGAAGAGCTAACGAGTTATAAATGGATTATTAAAGGGAATGGGCAGGTGAGGAAGGGGTAAAATATCGAACACTGAATTTCAAATATAGAATATCGAAGTGCCTGGCATTTCTTACTTCATCATTCGACGTTCATCATTCATCATTCGATATTCCATCCCCAACTCATTTTACCCTCCCCTGACCCAAGCTATAAACACCATAAAGGGTAAAACCATATCTTTGCAGCCAATATGAGTAAGCACGGTAGGATCTTAGTGGCAATGAGTGGTGGCGTTGATAGTTCTGTAGCGGCAGTGATGCTGCATGAACAGGGCTACGAAGTTATTGGCCTTACCATGAAAACCTGGGACTACGCCGCAAGCGGTGGCAGCTCTAAAGAAACCGGCTGCTGCAGTCTAGATAGCATCAATGATGCGCGTGCCTTGGCCGTTGGCTATGGTTTCCCGCATTACATATTGGATATCCGCAACGAGTTTGGCGATTTTGTGATCGATAACTTTGTTGACGAATACCTTGCCGGCCGTACCCCTAACCCATGCGTGCTGTGCAACACCCACATTAAATGGGAAGCCCTTTTAAAACGTGCCGATAAACTGGATTGTGAATTTATAGCAACAGGCCACTATGCCAACATCCGCGAGCAGGATAACGGCCGTTACGTAATATCAAAAGGTAAAGACGAAAATAAAGACCAATCATACGTGCTTTGGGGCGTGTCGCAGCAAAACCTTGCGCGTACCAAATTCCCTTTGGGCAGTTTCTCTAAGCCGGAGATCAGACAGATGGCCGTTGATATGGGCCAGCTGGAACTGGCAGGCAAAAGCGAAAGCTACGAAATCTGCTTTGTGCCGGATAATGATTACCGCGCATTCCTGCGTCATAAAGTTGAAGACCTCGACGTGCGTGTTGGCCCAGGTAATTTTATTTTAACTAACGGAACTGTTGTTGGTAAACACTTGGGGTATCCTTATTATACCATAGGCCAGCGTAAAGGCCTGGGTATTGCTTTGGGTGTGCCGATGTTCGTGACTAAAATTCAGCCGGAAACTAATACGGTTGTTTTGGGTACCATAGAAGAACTGGAAAAGAAAGAAGCTTGGGTACGTAACCTTAACCTGGTTAAATACGAAAGCATAAAAGAACCTATCGATGCCGTTACCAAGATCCGTTACAAGGATACAGGTACCGAAAGCAAGATCGTACAAATTGGCGACCACATGAAAGTATCTTTCGACCACATGGTATCGGGCATCGCGCCGGGCCAGTCGGCAGTATTTTATGAAGGCAACGACTTGTTGGGCGGAGGGTTTTTGATATAGAATTATTGTAAAAGATTGCTTTGTCATTGCGAGGTACGAAGCAATCTCTTTGCTCTACAGAGCGGCTCTGCCTATGTAGAGATTGCTTCGTACCTCGCAATGACGGGTATTTTTTAAATAGCAGATAGTCCACATTAAAACATTTTCACCACTACTTTATTTACTACAATAATTCCATCACAAAAAAACAAATTTGCGTTTCTAACGCATTTTATGTTTTCTTTGCAAAAAAACACCCGCTTAAATGGCTAAAAATTTACTCATAGTTGAATCACCGGCGAAAGCCAAAACCATTGAAGGTTACCTGGGCAAGGACTTTACCGTAAAATCAAGTTACGGCCATATCCGCGACCTAGTGAAGTCTGAAGATGCCATTGATATCAACAACAACTTCAGTCAGCGATACGAAGTACCTGCCGATAAGAAGCAGATAGTGAGCGAATTAAAGAAATTAGCTAAAGAGGCAGACATTGTATGGCTCGCGTCCGATGAGGACCGCGAGGGAGAGGCCATATCATGGCATTTGTTTGAAACTTTAGGATTAAAAGAGCCCGATACCCGCCGTATTGTTTTCCATGAGATCACAAAACCGGCTATTATGAAGGCCATTGAAAATCCTCGTAAAATAGATTATAACCTGGTAAATGCCCAACAAGCTCGCCGCGTTTTAGACCGTTTGGTAGGTTTTGAGCTTTCGCCCGTGTTATGGAAAAAGGTTAAACCGTCACTTTCCGCCGGCCGTGTACAGTCGGTAGCCGTAAGGTTGATTGTTGACCGCGAACGCGAGGTAAATAAATTTACTGCCGAGGCCGCTTTTAAAATTGTAGCCCTATTTGGTAAAGGCCGTGATGCTTTTAAAGCTGAACTGCCCGAGCGTTTTACCAAGCAGGAAAATGCAGAGAAGTTTTTACAGGATTGTATCCAGGCCATCTTCGAGATTAAATCTTTAGAGACCAGGCCAACCAAACGTTCACCTGCCGCGCCATTCACTACATCTACCCTACAACAGGAAGCCAGCCGTAAGTTGGGTTATTCTGTGGCGCGTACGATGCAGGTTGCACAACGTTTATACGAATCTGGTTACATTACCTATATGCGTACCGATTCAGTAAACCTGAGCGATACCGCTTTGAACGCCGCGCAACAGGAGATCACATCTGCTTATGGTGATAAATACCATCAGCACCGTAAATATAAAACTAAGAACGCCAGCGCACAGGAGGCTCACGAGGCCATCCGCCCTACGTACTTTAATAACCATACTATTGACGGTGAAAGTAACGAGAAGCGCCTATATGAGCTGATCTGGAAACGTGCCATAGCATCGCAAATGAGCGAAGCACAGTTTGAAAAAACCGTTGCCAAGATCAGTATCTCAACCAGGAACGAAGACCTGGTTGCTAATGGTGAAGTAATGAAGTTTGATGGATTCCTGAAAGTTTACCTGGAAAGCAGCGACGAAGACGAAGACAACCAAACAGCAGATGGCGAGAACGCCATATTGCCACCACTAACCAAAGGCCAGAAACTGGATCTGCAGGAACTATCGGCTACCGAAAGATATTCGCGCCCCCCTGCACGTTACACCGAGGCAAGTTTGGTGAAAAAATTAGAAGAATTAGGTATAGGCCGACCGTCGACCTACGCCCCTACCATATCTACCATACAAAACCGCGGTTACGTAGTTAAGGAAGAACGTGAAGGCCGTCAGCGTAACTTCCGTGTGTTGACGCTTAAAGGCGATAACATCAGTAAGGAAACTAAAACGGAAAATACCGGTGCCGAGCGTAATAAACTGTTCCCTACCGATATTGGCGCAGTAGTGAACGACTTTTTGGTACAACATTTTAAAGGTATTGTTGATTTTAACTTTACCGCCGGTGTTGAGAAACAATTTGATGAGATTGCCCAGGGATTACAGGACTGGACAAAAATGATCCGTACGTTTTATGACCCGTTCCACAAGGATGTACAAAACACCATTGAAACGGCAGATAAAGCCACCGGCGAACGCGAATTAGGCGTACACCCCGAGAGTGGCAAAAAAATGTCGGTACGGATTGGCCGTTACGGCCCGTTTGTGCAGGTTGGCGAAAACCCAAGCGACGAGAGTGAAGAAAAACCTTTGTACGCGAGCTTGCGCACAGGTCAAAGTATAGAAACCATCAGCCTCGAAGAAGCGCTTGAACTTTTCAAGTTACCAAAGATACTGGGCGATTACGAAGGCAAAGTGATGAAGGTAGCTATAGGCCGTTTTGGCCCGTACATTAGCCATAACAGCGCGTTTGTATCGGTACCGAAAGAAATCGACCCGCTTGACGTTACCGAAGAGCAGGCTATTGAACTGATAGAAGCCAAACGTAAAAAAGATGCCGAAAGGTTGATTAAGTCGTTCCCTGAGGATGAAACCGTAAAAGTTTTGAATGGGCGTTGGGGCCCATATATTGAATTTGGCAAACTAAACGTTAAAATACCTAAAGACATTACCGACCCAACCACGCTTACCTATGAGCAGTGCAAGGCTTTGGCCGATGCCATGCCTAAGGAGGCTAAAAAGGGGCGTTTCGGTAAAGCTGCGCCGGCTGCTAAGCCCGCGGCTAAAAAAGCACCGGCCAAGAAAAAAGCTGTAGCTAAGAAAAAATAAGTAATTGGTTGATTGAGTGAGTGGAAAGTGGTTAGATATTTAAGAACTATTCACAACTCACTTAATCAACCACTCACCATAATACAAAATGATAAAAGATCTTCCTCCTAACGTGGTAAAAGATATAGCGGTTGCTGTTGCCCTTGAAGGCGAAAATCCTGAAAGTAAGATCTGGTATGTGTACCTTATTAATCTTAAAAAGGTGCCGTTAGAGAATGTGCTAATAACCTCGAAAGGTTATGGCGAAAAGGATGGCGAACTGGTTAAAACTTCTGTACTCCGCCATTCGTTCACACTTGTAGAAGCCAACTCTTTTAAACTTATCGAACCGATAGACGAACAGACTTTTGGACTAAACAATGAGTACTGGTTAAGCTATTATATCGGCCGCGAGATCTTCGACAAAAAGTTCATCTTTTTGCCGGAAAGTATTGTAGATGATAACTTTATTAAATTACCAGTGGTGAACAAACCAGGAGTAATGATCCTTTAATTATTCAGATCGTGCAGTTGATGTACGGATGATTTTAAGTCGCTGTACAGCTTTTTATATATCGGGAAGATCTTACTGTAGATAGCATGCGCTTCTGCGTTAGGTTCAATCTCTACCCTATCCTGCGCCTCTTTATTTATAACAGGGTTTATGTCAATCCCCAAAGCCTCCATCGCTAAATAAATCGCCCCTACGGATGATGAATCTCCGCCTTGTAGCAGCACTAGTTTTTTACCGGTAATATCTGCCAGTATCTGCACCCAGGTTGCCGATGTGATAAATCCACCACCTATCACGATCTCTTTAATGGGCTCTTCCGGGTTTTCAACCGCGTCAAGCACATCATTCAGTGCTAAGCAGACACCTTCTAAGGCAGCCCTTAAAAAGTGTTGCTGCTGATGCTTAAAGTTAATATTTATGAACGCCCCCGAGCTTTTGGCATCCCAAACAGGTGCACGTTCGCCATACAGGTAGGGTAAAAAGACCAGCCCCTCGCTGCCGGGCTTTACAGTATCGATAGTTTTGAAAAGGTATTTATAGTTCTCATCAGATACATGCTCCAGTTTCAGGAAATCTTTCAGTAGCCAGTCTACCGCCCCCCCTCCGTTGTTGACCGCACCACCGCAGATGAAGGTATCGGCGTTAAGCAGGTAATTAAAGGTCATCGCCTCGTAATTATAAACCGGGGCCTTGCTACCCACCCTAACCGCACCGCTGGTACCAATAGTTAACGCCCCTATCCCGGGCCTAACGGCATTGCCACCAAGGTTTGCACAGCAACCATCGCTGGCGCCGATAATAAACGCGGTCTGAGTATCGATGCCCGGGAGAATATCTACGGTAGCAACATATCGTTTATGATCTGTATTAACAGGCGTTGATAGTTTAGCAGAACTGATGCCGGCCAAATCAAGGGCTTTATCGTACCATTTCAATTGCAGCACATCAAACATCCCCATGGCGGATGCTATGGAGTAATCTACTTCAAAAACATCAAATAATTTGAACCAAACGTATTCTTTTATGGATATAAACTTAAAAGCCTTGTTAAAAAATTCTTTGTCATTTTCGCGTAACCACATCAATTTGCACAATGGCGACATGGCGTAAATAGCTGTACCAGTATGCTTATACAAGTCCTCACCATCAGCACTGTCCCGTATCTTTTGCGCTATGTCCCCACTACGCGCATCAGACCATAGCATGGCATCGGTCAGGGCATTTCCCTGCTCATCAACAGGCATAATGCTGTGCATAGCACTACTAAAACTTACAGCGGCAGGCGGCGCGTTTAAGTTGGTGGTTATTTTGCTGATGCAATTGATAAAAGCTCGCCAGATGAGGTCGGGGTTTTGCTCGCTGTAGCCGGGTTGTGGGTTGCTTGTTGGGTAGTAACTTTGGGCAGTAGCAAGTGTGTTACCAAGGGCATCCATAGCTACTGCTTTGCTACTACCTGTGCCTAAATCTATCCCAACAAAATATTTTTGCATAACCTTGAAACCTATTTAAAACTGGTGCGTAAACATAACGGAAGATATTGGAAAATTAATCCACATTGGCAGTATTTGTCAACAAATACTACCCGAATTGGGGAAATTAATTCGGTATCAATTTTTTTACCCTACTTTTAAATAAAAATCTGATTCAATAAAATCAACGTAGTTAGCTGTTATATAAATATTTGATCCGTTTTACAACTGCAAGGGGTATAATTGGCATGATATTTTTTAGTGTATTTTAATATTAAAATGTCATATTTATAACCGAAACCACGATTAATCGGCATGAAAAAAACTTTACTGATTGTTGATGACGATTTGAGTATTTTAAAATTGCTCAACTTTATATTGTCTAAAGATTACGATATTGTTGTTAAAAACAACGGTATTGAAGCCTTTAGCTGGTTGGAAGATGGCAACATGCCCAAACTCATAATTTCTGATCTGCAGATGCCATATTTTGACGGACAATCTTTCCTGAAAAATGTTAAAATAAGCGGTTTTTACCGCGATATTCCTGTTATTATGCTTTCGGCAGCCCATGACCTTGACGAGCAGGTTGCCAACATGCCATTTAAGGTTGATGCTTACATGCACAAGCCCTTTAACCCTACCAGCCTAAAAACCGCTATTAATCAAGCCCTAAAAGTTTATGACGAACAAGACAGCAACTGATTGGAACGAAAATTCTCATTCCCAGATCAGGATTGCATACGCCGGTTTGGAATTAAAGGACTTGATTGCTAATGACCTGGCAAACTTTTCGATTGCTTTTAACGACACCCTCCAGGATCTTGAGAATTACATGGGCGACCAATCTATATTAACCATCCCCGATATTATTTTGGTAGAGGTTGATAAGGACGAGCAATGCTTTGAACTGGTTAACCGCCTTCGTCAAAACTTTTTGATGAACGGTTTGATCATCGTAATGCTATCTACCCGTAAGGATAAAAAATTGGTGCAAAAAGCGATGCAAATGAAACTGCATGATTTTTACACCTACCCTTTCGCTACATCAGACCTTCGCGAACGCCTAAACTTCCTGGTAAAGTTTAAGCTGATAAAACCACGCTTGCAAGAGTTATCTATAAAAGTTGATACCACCTATAAGATGCCATTTGGCAAGCGCTTTCTTGACCTTGCCATGGCGGGCGGCATGTTCGTTTGCCTTATCCCGGTTATGGCAGCCGTTGCTATCGCGATAAAGCTCGATTCGAAAGGGCCCGTATTTTATAAGAGCAAACGTGTGGGTACCGGCTATAAGATCTTCGATTTTTATAAATTTCGCAGTATGCGTACTGATGCCGACCAACTTTTAGCGCAAATGGCTGTTACAGATAACCAGTATGCAGCAGAAGAAGAAGGTGCATCAAAATCGGCGTTCGTAAAAATCAAGAACGACCCGCGCATAACCAAATTGGGTAGTTTCTTAAGAAGTAGTAGTTTAGATGAATTGCCACAGTTGTTTAACATTATCAGGGGCGATATGTCGGTAGTGGGTAACAGGCCTTTACCAGTTTACGAAGCCGAGATGCTAACATCAAACGAATGGTCGATGCGCTTTTTAGGCCCTGCAGGTTTAACAGGTTTGTGGCAGATAAGCAAACGCGGAAAAGAAGATATGAGTGAGCGGGAGCGTAAAAAACTTGATAATTTTTACGCTCAAAAGTACTCGTTATGGCTCGATTTAAAGATCATTGTAGGCACGGTGCCTGCCTTGTTCCAAAAAGAGAAAGTTTAATAAACATCAACACTACCTTGAAAAAACTACAAATATTAATACTCCTCTTACTCAGCACAGTTGCTCTGCACGCACAGGAAAGCTTTGTTAATGAGATAAACTACCCATACCTTGATAAGCTTATTGCCACCGCAAAAAAGAACTACCCCGAGGTAAAAGTACGCCAGGCACAAATAGCCGCTGCCAAGGCAAGCCTTACACAATCAAAGGTATTATGGCTGGATGCGATAACAGCATCGTACATTTATAGTCCAAAAAATTCATTGAATGTTGTAAACCCAACATTTTTCAATGGTTACCAGATAGGTATTTCGGTGAATATTGGCCAGTTGTTATCTAAACCTTTTGCTACACGTGTGGCAAAGGAGAATGTAAACATCGCCGTGTACCAGCAGCAAACCTATAACCTAACTGTTGAGGCTACAGTAAAACGCCTTTACTTCCAATATCTTGAAGCACAGGCAGATCTTCGCAACCGTTCAAGGGCGGTTACCGATGGCGAAATTGCAGTTAAACAATTAAAATACACGTTTCAGAAAGGTGAGACCACCTTTCATGATTATAACGAATCTTTAACAAGTTTATACAATCAAAATTCATTCAAAGTACAAAGCGAACTGTTAATGCTAACGGCTAAAGCCAATCTTGAAGAAATTTTGGGTGTTAAATTAGAAGAGGTTAAATAGGGCATGGAGTTAGGGAACTTTTTTAAACTTTTATGGAAGCACAAGAACCTGCTGATCATTATTCCGCTGGTTACAATCATCGTCTCTTATTTCCTGGTCAAAAACCTGGCAGATAAATACGTATCAACGGCGCAAATAGCCACGGGTATTGTAGATCAATCGCGCCACCTGCTTGATGCTGACCCTACCGGCGCTACTAAAGAGCAATCGATAGCCCACGAGTTTAGCAACCTGATAGAGATAATGAAACTTAAAACCCTCATTAACCAGGTATCTTACAAACTTATCATCCACGATTTTACTGATAGCGTACCTTTTAAACCGCATAGCAAGTTATTTAACAGCATGAACCCTGCTGCGCGTGCACATGCTGTAGAACTGTTCACCAATAAGTTTAAAACCATGCAGCCCTTATCCTACTACAATAAGGATGAAGAAGGTTTGAATGAACTACTGCGTTCGATGAAGTATGATGAGCGATCTTTACGTAAGGACCTCAATATGGTACGTGCCGAGGATAGCGACTTTATAACAGTAAGCTATGAATCTGATAATCCTCAGTTATCGGCATTTATTGTAAATTTGCTATGTACACAATTTATAGATTATTATACCAACACCGTTAGAAAAAACGAAACGGACGCGGTTAATTACCTGGCCAAATTGCTGGATGAAAAACGCGACACGTTAAACAAAAAAACGGCCGAACTAAAGGATTATAAGATCAAAAACGGCATTCTGAACCTCGAGGAGCAGTCAAAATCACTTTTCGACCAGATCATTGTTTATAACGACCGTAAACAGCAGGCCGAAAAAGATGTAGCCTCTTACAACGGTGCTATCCAAAAGATAAACAACAGGTTTAAGCCCGGCGATCGCCAATACATAGAAGCTACCATAAGCAAGTATAACCAGGATGTATTAAACTCGCAAGATCAGCTTCATATACTTACTGACAGATATGTGCGTAGCGGCTTTAACCCTAAACTTAAACTAGGTATCGATTCGTTATCTAACAAGCTTTCAGCCCAAATAAACCAAACGTCGGATAAATACATTGTAAACCCTTTAACTGCAAAGGACGATCTTGTTAAACAAAAGCTTACGCTTGAAGTAACCCGTGATCTGGCTAAATACAGCATACAATCTATAAATCAAGCGGTAAACGAGCTTAACACAAGGTTTAATCGCCTTGTACCGTTTGATGCTACGGTAAAAACCTACAATTTTGATATTGATATAGCCAGTAAGGAATACCTGGACGTACTGAATAAGTATAACCAAACCAACCTACGGTCTACCTTCTCTATAAGGTTGCGCCTTGCAGAATCTGCCACTCCGGATGCTGCCGAGCCATCTAAAAAAATGTTGCTTATCATCCTGAGTGGTGTTATTGCATTCGCATTCTGTGTGATCATCTTATTCGGGATCTTCTTTATGGATGATACCATTAAAGAGCCGGGCGACCTTGTTAAAAGCACCAACCTGCCGCTATTGGGCCACCTGAATACCGTAATGGGTTCGCTTGATCTAAAGAAACTTTGGGATGTGGAGCACCGCGATAAAATGCGCTTATTTAAAGAACTTATCCGCTCTATTCGTTTTGAGGTTGATCAGGAACTGCGCGGCGAAAAAGTATTAGGCGTAACCAGCCTTGCCAACCACGAGGGTAAAACGGTTTTGGCTATCAGTCTGGCTTACTCTTACTCCATGATCAATAAAAAGGTATTATTGATTGATGGTAACTTTGATAACCCAACCATCAGCACTACGGTTAGTCCGCGGGTATACCTGGAAGATTACTTTAAGAACAACCCCGATAATTACGAAAGCTTTAGCAATACCACCAATGTAATGGGCAACAATGGCGGCGATGTTACCCTGCTTGAAATTAGCGACGAAAACTTCATCCGTAGCAAGTTTAACGAGTTGAAGATGAAGTATGATATTATCATTATCGAGACGCCGCCGCTGTCATCACTTAATAAATCAAAAGAATGGTTGTTGTTTGCCAACAAAGTAGTAGCTGTATACGGGGCTAATAAAGGTATTGCCAAATGGCAAAAAGATGATGTAAATTACCTTCGTAACCTGAATGGTAAATTTGCCGGCTGGGTGTTAAATAAAACCGACCCTATAAAGGACAGGTTTTAATAATAAACCCGGCAAAACTTGCCCCTGTAAACCTTTAATTCATTTTACTAATGAGAAAAAAATCGACAGAAAAAAAGGGCGACGTTTTTGAAGACCTTACCCCTCTCGAACAAAAATCGCGCAAGGCAGCCATAGCATTTGCTTTTGTTAGTGTGTTTGTTTGGGCTGCTAAAATTTTATTCTTCTAACCAAAAGCATCAAAATGCTTCATAACCAGGCACAAAATAACTTTATCTTAAACTTTTCCCGCAAGCTATTGTCGGGCCAGGTATCTACGTTAAAGCTTATTCTGATATTGTTGCCTGTGGCAATTGTTATAGCTGTAGCCATTTCCATGTTCGGCATATTGGCTGCCGGTGCTTTGTTAGCTGTATTTATAGGCATACCTGTGGTATTGGGGATTGTGGCCTATCCCATATTTGGTATTGCGATGCTTATGGTGGTATCGTTCTTCCTAAATTACGTATCAGAGTTTTTACCACCCGATACCCCTACCGGCATACTGCTTGATGCCATCACTTACCTGCTTATCTTCGGCTTCCTGCTTAAATTTAAATACGATAAGGATTGGTCGTACTTTAAAAACCCAATCAGTTACCTCATACTGGCCTGGCTGGCGTACAACTTTATAGAAGTGCTTAATCCTGCTTCACCATCAATACTGGCTTGGGTGTATACCGTGCGTACCGTTGGGTTTATTATGCTGATGTACTTTATTTTTGTGTACCAGGTGCGTACCATGGCGCAAATTAAATTCCTGGTGAAGCTGTGGTTGTGGCTTGCATTCCTGTCGGCTATCTCAGGTTTTCAACAGGAGAATTTCGGCCTTTTCCCGTTCGAGAAGGCCTGGTATTATTCAGACCCGTTACGTTTGAGTTTCCTTTACATTAACGGCCACCTGCGTAAGGTTGCTATCTTCCCGGACCCGGTTACGTTCTCGTACAATATGGTGGTTGCGGCAGTTTTGTGTATGTGCATCATCTTCACCAAAATAAAAATGTACAAGAAGGTGCTGCTTGCCTGCGCCATTCCATTCTTCTTTTTGGTGATGCTGTACTCGGGTACTCGTGGCGCATTCGTGTTGCCCCCGGCCGCTTTGGCAATGCTTGCTGTTATCAACTTTAATAAAAAGATATTGATGTTTGTTGTGGGCGCGGCTGTAGTATTGTTGGGGCTGATATTTATGCCCACTTCCAACCAGTTCATCAAACGTTTTCAAACGGCCTTTAAACCATCAGACGATGCCTCGTTTAACGTACGTGCCGAAAACCAGAAGCGCATTAAACCGTATATACTTTCTCACCCTATTGG
Organism: Mucilaginibacter sp. 5C4; assembly: GCF_034345625.1. NCBI lineage: Bacteria > Pseudomonadati > Bacteroidota > Sphingobacteriia > Sphingobacteriales > Sphingobacteriaceae > Mucilaginibacter > Mucilaginibacter sp. 5C4. Next base: position 2,836,376 of record NZ_CP133775.1, read on the forward strand.
GGGCGGTTTAGGGTCGGTGGGGATCTGGGGAAGGCGTTTTGCGCCAAACTCGTTCCTGGCAAAGTTCCCGCCCGATAGTGGTTACGTGCGCGTCGCGGTAGAGATGGGTTATGTGGGTTTGATACTTTTTTGCTTTCTGATGTTTGTGATCTTAAAAACGGGGATCAATAATTATTATCTCATCAAAAATCCCGAACTTAAAATTTACTGTTTGGCCATGATATTGATCATATTTGTATTTAATATTGGTAATTATCCGCAGCAGGCATTAGTGCAATACCCGTCAAACATTTTATTTTATCTTGCATGTGCATTACTAAGCGTTATCTTACGGATAGACAAGCAGGAGCAGAAAGAACAAGCAGATAAACAACGCGCCGAATTAAGCGCCTGAAAATATTATAGATGTCGTTACTAACAGTAGTAAAATCAAACCCACGTTTAAAAAGTTTTGTACATTGGATGATCGTGCAATCGAGGCGTTCTGCGCCAAGGTTGTGGGTAAAATGGTTTGTTAACCCGTTTATTCATACGCGTGGTAAAAGATCGATAGTTAGTTTTTATTCCCGATTGGATATTTTTCCTTTTAACCATTTTAAGCTTGGCGCATACAGCGTTATAGAAGATTTTGCCGTAATAAACAACGGTGTTGGCGATATCATTATTGGCGAACATACCGGCATCGGCCTTAGCAATATTTTAATAGGCCCGGTAACTTTAGGCAATTACGTTACTTTGGCTCAGCACATCGTACTATCGGGGCTTAACCATGGTTTTGAGGATGTTACAGTGTCAACCCGCCTTCAAAAAGTGGTCACCAAACAAATTACAGTTTGCGACGATGTTTGGATAGGCGCCAACAGCGTTATTACCGCCGGCGTAACTATTGGTAAGCACTCGGTAATAGGCGCGGGCAGTGTGGTTACCAAGGATATACCCGAATATTGTGTGGCTGTGGGCAACCCGGCAAAAGTTATAAAAAAATATAATTTTGAAACTGCTACTTGGGACCGTGTTTAGCCGTATAAAGCAATATGCCCAACTTAAAAAAACTTGTAAATAAGCATACCATATCTTTAGCGACAAGTGCGGCCATGCCTGTTATAGGAATGCTTGTGCTCTCGTTAATGGCGCATAACCTACCTGCGGCCGATTTTGGTAATTACATATTCCTGCTAATCACCATCTTACTGGCAGATACTTTCAGGAATGGCTTTGTACAAACCTCCCTCATTAAATTTTACGCGGGTACCAGCAAAAAAAAGGGTTTTGAAGTAGCAGGCTCGGCCTGGTACGTGGGCTTGATGCAGGCGGGTATTTTTGTAGCGATTGATGCCATAGTTTACCTTGTTTATCGGAGCAAAAGTATAGATGCCGAAACCACCATACAATGGTTTGGCATTATTTATATGACAACACTCCCTGCCGCCATTGCCTCGTACATTTTACAGGCCGAAGAAAAGTTTGGCCGCATGCTCATCTTACAGGTAATTAACCAAGGGCTGTTCCTTGTGCTGATACTCACACTAATTTTCCTGCATAAGCTATCATTCCAAACAGCGGTTTACGCCTATTTCGCGGGTAGCGCAGTAACATCATTGTTCACCATCTTTAATGGTTGGTCCAAGATCCGTACCCTAAAATATCGAACCAAAGAAACCGTAAGCAAACTTGCCCACTTTGGAAAATTTAGCGTGGGGACATCTATCAGTTCGTACTTATTACGCAGCTCAGATACATTCATTATTAAAATAATGTTTAACCCGGCGTTGCTGGCGGTTTACTACATCCCGCAACGTTTAATGGAGATCTTTGAGATACCTATGCGTGCAGGTGTTGCTACCGCGATGCCCGAGTTATCTGCGGCGGTACACAAAGGCAGTGAAGTTGAGGTAGCCAGAATTATGAAACGTTACGCAGGTATGCTTACGGTTATTCTTATTCCGGTTTCTGTTATTGCTTTTTTATTAGGAGGCTTTGTAATAGACATATTATTTGGTAAGCAATATCGAGACACCGAAGCTGTAAACATCTTCCGCCTGTTTATGTGTTATGTTATGCTGATGCCTATTGACAGGTTTTTTGGGATCACACTGGATATCATCAATAAACCACATTTAAATATGCTGAAAGTTATCTTAATGCTTATTGTAAACGTAGTTGGCGATTTTGTGGGTATTTTTATATTCCATAGCCTTTATGCCGTTGCTATCGCATCACTATTTACTTTCTTATCGGGGGCGATATTTGGTTACTGGGCGTTAAAAAAATATTTACATTTCACCATTAGGGATATATTCAGTTTAGGTTATGCCGAATTAAAAAGCATTGTGAGCCATTTACTGGAAAAAACTAAAACAGAAAAGGCAGAAGTTTAATTATCATTAAAACAGCATGGGTATCATCGCATTTATTCTTTCGCTAATTTTTACACTCATATTTATTTACCTGGGTGTTTACAGTATGTACTTGTTTGTATTTTCGGTTTTAGGGAAACTGGTCAAACAGCGAACCCCTCCTGCCGCTACATCATTCAGCAAATTCGTTATTTATATTTGCGCTTATAAAGAAGATGCTATTATCCTGAGTTCAGCTGCGCAGGCCTTGACTATCGATTACCCAAAAGATAAATTCCACGTTTGCGTTATTGCCGATTCGATGCAACCTGAAACCATCGACCAGCTAAAAACGATGCCTTTACAAGTAGTCGAGGTTGTGTTCGAAAGCAGTACCAAATCTAAAGCTCTGCACGCGGCCATAGCTGCCACGCACGAGGACTTTGATGCCGCCGTAGTATTCGATATAGACAACGTTGCCGCACCCGACTACCTGCACCAGATAAACAATTACCTGCACAATGGTAACCGCGTTATACAAGGCCATCGCGTAGCAAAAAATACTGAAACCCCTGTTGCCATATTGGATGCCATTAGCGAAGAGATCAACAACCATATCTTCCGCAAGGCGCAGCAGGTGTTCAAATTATCGGCAGCCATTATAGGCTCTGGTATGGTGCTGGAGTATAAATTATTTAAGGAAACCATGGCGCAAATTGATGCCGTTGGTGGTTTTGATAAAGAAATGGGCCTTGTGCTTACCCGCCAAAAGATCCACGTTGCTTATGCCGACAAGGCCTTTGTTTACGATGAAAAAGTAAGCAACCCCGAGGTGTTCAAAAAACAACGCCGCCGCTGGTTATCTGCCCAGTTTAACTTGCTTAAAACTTATGGACTAACAGGCTTTACGGAACTATTCGCCCGTGGCAATTTCGACTACTTTAATGAGATATATCAAACCGCCATCCTGCCCCGCATATTAATGTTGGGGTTAATGCCGTTCATGCTATTGGTATCGTTATTAACGCCGGGTATCGGCCCAAACTGGCAAATGTGGCTTACCGCAACAGCTTTGTGTTACATTGGTATATTAGTTGCAGTACCTGGTCAGTTCTTTAACAGTAAATTGCTTGGCGCGGTGCTTAAAATACCGTTGATATTTTTCGCGATGCTGGCCTTGCTGTTCAAATTAAAGGGTGCGAACAAGAAATTTATTCACACCCCGCATAATCCGGGCACAAATTAATTACGTAAGTGTACACGGGTTGCGGAAATAGCAGTATAAAAACGGGAAATTTGCTGCCCGATGCGTTAATTTTAACTAATAGATTTATAAATTCAGTTCCGGGGTTTTAATAAATATGGAAGTAGTATTGAATAATACAACAGTAGATTACCCAAAAGAGAAGCCGCTTCACAGCCTTATCGAGGATAGTGCTGCAAAGCATCCGGATAACGTTGCGTTAAGGTTTCATGATACCTCGCTTACCTATACCCAACTTAATAATACTGCCAACCAGCTGGCTCAGGAACTAATTAATAAAGGCGTTAAAATCGGCGACATCATCGGTATTGCGCTTGACCGTTCAACCGAATTGGTTATTGCACTTTTAGCCGTATTAAAAAGCGGCGTTGCATACGTACCGCTTGATCCTGAGTACCCGAAAGACCGCATCGAGTTTATGCTCGATGACTCAGCAGCAACTATATTAATTACATCCACAAAACACAAAGGCCACTTCGCATCAAACACCACCGAGGTTTTAATTGAAGAGGCACTGTCCGCATCAAAAAACCATCCGGTTGAAAATCCAACAGTAGCTGTTACCGGCCAAAACCTGGCTTACGTGCTGTACACATCAGGCTCTACTGGTAAGCCAAAGGGAGTGCAAATAGCGCATCATAGTTTGGTGAACCTGATGTACAGTTTCCAAAAAACACCGGGCATCACATCAAAAGACATCACATTGGCTGTTGCAACCATTTCGTTTGATATTGCAGGTATAGATATTTACCTGCCTTTATGTAGCGGCGCGCAGATCATCATGGCCGATTCTATTACTGCAAAGGATGGTCGTGCTTTACTGGATATCGTTCGCAACGAAGGCGTTACCATTCTGCAGGCCACTCCTTATACCTGGCGCATGATGCTGGAGGTTGGCTGGACGGAACCACTACCATTGAAAGTATTTTGTGGTGGCGAAGCATTAGCGAAGGACCTGGCCGAAAAGCTGATCCCGCTTTGTAAAGAACTTTGGAACCTTTATGGCCCTACTGAAACTACCATCTACTCCGTAATCAAACACGTTACCGACCCTAATGATATTACCATTGGCTGGCCTGTTAATAATACGCAGATCTACATCCTTGATGAGAAAAAGAACAATCTTACCAATGGCGAAATTGGCGAGATCTTTATTGGTGGCGTGGGCGTAGCATGGGGCTATTTAAACCGCCCCGAATTGACCGCGGAACGCTTTATAAACAACCCCTTTTCGCCCGGTGAAAGCATTTACCGCACCGGTGATTTGGCCAAACTAAAACCCGATGGCGACATCCTATATCTTGGCCGGATAGACCACCAGGTGAAGGTTCGTGGTTACCGTATTGAGCTTGGCGAAATAGAACACAACCTTGGAAAACAGGAAGGCATTAAACAAGCCATTGTTGTTGCCCGCGAAGACACCCCGGGTATCCCCCGCTTGGTGGCTTACATAGTTTTAGAATCGGGCCAAACCGGCATCCCCGAAAAAAGCATCCTTAATAAATGGGACGATGCCTTGCTTGCCGTATTACCTGAGTATATGATGCCCGATGATTATGTGCTGATGGATGTTATCCCATCTACACCAAATGGTAAAATAGACCGCAAAGCCCTGCCAAAGCCAGATTACAGCCATATAAACCGTTCCGATAAATATGTTGCCCCGCGTACCAGTAACGAAAAACTGGTTACTGATATTTGGGAAGAACTAATGGGGCTTAACAAAATAAGCATCTTCGATAATTTCTTCCAGTTAGGTGGCCGCTCGCTAATTGCCGTTAAAATAATGGCCCGTTTAGAGCATGAAACCGGCAAACGCTTACCCCTGGCTACCTTATTTGAATATTCGACCGTTGAAAAACTGGCCGCCCGTTTAGAGATCGATGCCGAGGCTATTACCTGGGATTCGTTAGTCCCGATAAAGCCACAAGGCAACAAAATGCCGCTGTACATAGTACATGGTGCAGGCTTAAATGTGCTTTTATTCAACGCGCTTGCCATGAATATGGACGATGAGCAACCTGTTTACGGCCTACAGGCAAAAGGTTTAAATGGCGTTGATGAACCGCTTGATGTGATGGAAGAGATCGCTGCCAATTATGTGGAAGAGATCATCAACCATGACCCGGTTGGCCCTTATGCAGTCGCGGGATACTCTTTAGGCGGATTGATAGCCTATGAGATGGCCAAGCAAATGCTGGCTATGGGTAAAGAATTGAAGATGCTGGCCATGTTTGATACCTACGCGGATCAAACCCAAAAATTCCACTCGCCGTTAAGGCGTGCCATTGATAACGGCTGGCTGTTTATCAAACAGGTGGCTTATACCCCTGTACTATTTTTACAAGACCCAAAACGCACCGTTGAATATAAAAGCCGCGAGGTTGGACGCCGGGTCCAAAAGATCTTCAAGAAGATCTTCCCCGACAAAATTAAGAAAAAAGAAGGATTTTCAGCCTACACTGATGATATCCACGACAGGAGCCTTACCGCGCAAAAGAATTACCTTTTAGAGCCGGTAGATGTAACCATTGAGCTTTTCCGGGCCAAAAAGAAAACCTTTTACATGAATGATTTTAAATTTTTAGGCTGGAAACCATTCGCCCTAAAAGGAGTAAACGTTCACGACATTCCCGGCGAACACAATACCGTCTTCGCCCCACCAAATGATAAGCAATTCGCCAAGGTTTTGCAGGAATGTTTGGATAAAGCTAACCGGGATTAAGGGGATTTGAAGGATTAAATGGATTTTCTTTGCCATACAATTAGTTGCAGGATTATGAGCCCGTTGAACGGAACGATTACCTCAAAATGCGGCATAGCATAACACACAGGTAGCACTGTAACTGATAAAGCACTAACTTAAACAGGGAGTTACCAAGTCGCGCTTTTCTTTGGTTACCTTCTTTTGAGAGAAAAGAACGGCTAAGCCCTCTTGAGTGCCAAAATAAAATTAAACAGATTACGAAAAACGTGACATCCACTAACGATTGATATTGCTCACTACCACACCTAACGAAGAATTGGTACACGGTTATATGCTTCACTATCGTTACCCATTACAAATTCAAGGCGCAATAACGTGAGCAAATATATTTTCCCGGATATGCTAATCTGCCAAAATTTTTATAAATTCATAGCAATTTACCAGCCTGTCTATGAATTACTTTGCCAACCTTTTCCGTTCACGAAGGGGACAGATCATCGTATCTGTATCATTAATATTAATTGCTTTAGTCATTTTTTTTGCACGCCAACACCAGCGCAACAAGCAGCTAAAGGTTGATGCCGCGTTCAGCAAATATATCGAATCGTACACCACGGGGGTTATCTCCAAACAAAGCACCATTCGCATCAAACTGGCCGGCGAAGTACAGGTTTCGCACGCGCAAAACGAGGAACTGAAAGACGGCATTTTCGATTTTTCGCCATCTGTAAAAGGCAAAGCTTACTGGATAGACGACCGCACCATCGAATTCCGCCCGGCAGCGGCAATGAATATCGACAAAAAATATACCGCCAATTTTAACCTCGGTAAGATCATCAAAGTAGACGGCGATTTCGAGCACTTTAAGTTCGGTTTCCAAACCATTAAGCCAGATTTTAGTATAACGTTCGCCGGCCTGCAAAGCGAGAGCGCCACATCAGGCCAAAACATGAAGCTGATAGGGAATATCCAGACCGCTGATGGGGAAGACCAGTCGGCGGTAGAAAAACTGCTTGACGTAAATTATGCTAGTCCTGTAAAAATAAGCTGGCAGCATAATTCGGTAGCTAAATCTCATCAATTTACCATCACCAAAATAACCCGTACCACTACGGCTAAACCGCTTACCGTAAATTGGGATGGCGATAAATTGGACATTGATAAAAAAGGCAACCAGGAGTTTCGCGTGCCTGCCCTTGGTGAGTTTAAAGTACTAGATATAAAAGCCGTACAGGATAACGACCAGTATGTGTCCGTCCAATTCTCGGACCCTATTATGGTTGGACAGGAATTGAGTGGGTTGATCGGCATTAACAATTCATCCGACCTTGCCTACACTATCGACGGTAGTATTGTAAAAGTTTACGCTCCTGAGCGGATGCAAGGCAACTTCAGCGTTTTTGTAAATGAAGGTGTGCAGGATATTTACCACCGCAAAATAAAAACAGCCTTTACAGCCAACGTATTTTTTGAGAACCGCGAACCGGCTGTTACCATCCCCGGCAAAGGCGTGATCCTGCCAGATTCGGGTAAACTGATGATGCCTTTCGAAGCGGTTAATCTTAACGCCGTTGACGTTACCATCATCAAAATTTATGAAAATAATATTCCGCAATATTTCCAGAATAATGGCTTTGACGGTGGTTACGAATTGCGCCACGTAGGTAAACCCATCGTACAGAAAACTATCCGTTTAGATACCGATAAAGGCCTCAACCTTACCAAAAAGAACCGCTTTATGCTGGATGTTGACCAGCTGATGCGTGCCGAGCCGGGCGCTATTTACCGCGTTATTATAGGGTTCAGAAAAGATTACTCGCTGTACAACTGCAGCGCAGGCAAACTTGTCGCCAAAAGTGGTGACGATGAATACAACAATGAAGGCGGTGAATATGCCGGTGATAACCTAAGTAAAATAAACGACGAGGACGATGCATTTTGGCAGCGTTATGACAACTATTATCCCGAAGGCTACAACTGGCAGGAACGCAACAACCCATGTACCGAATCGTACTTTAGCAAGCAGCGCTGGGCCACGCGTAATATTATCGCTTCAAACATTGGGCTGATAGCAAAACGCGGCAACGATAACATCATGACCATCGCAGTCACTAACATCCTGAGTGCCGAGCCCATGAGCGGCGTTGAACTGGAATTACTGGATTACCAAAAACAGGTGATCTTTAAGACCAAATCTGACGGTAACGGGATGGCTACTTTCAGCATGAAACGGAAACCATACTTATTGGTAGCCAAACAAGGCAAAGAACGTGGTTATTTGAAACTGGATGACGGCAGTTCCCTTCCCCTCTCCCGCTTTAATGTAGGCGGCGAGCAAGTGCAGAATGGTTTAAAAGGTTTCCTTTATGGCGAACGTGGCGTATGGCGTCCCGGCGATTCTATCTTTACGACATTTATTCTGGAAGATAAACTGAAAACCCTGCCGGCAGATCACCCGGTTGAATTTGAATTGTACAATCCTAACGGGCAACTGTACCGAAAGCTTACCCGCACAAGTTCTGTGGATGGTTTCTATAGCTTCCACGTTGCTACGGAAACATCTTCCCCGACAGGTAACTGGAACGCACGAATAAAAGTGGGTGGCGCAACTTTCGAAAAGAAGATAAAGGTGGAAACCATTATGCCGAATCGCCTCAAATTAAAACTTGATTTTGGCGGGGCTACTGAACTGACCAAAGGCAGCGGTGCTAACGGCACATTAAGCGCACAATGGCTCTTTGGTGGTATAGCGCAAAATTTAAATGCCAAGGTTGATGCTTTCCTGTCATCACAAACAACCAGCTTTAAGGGTTACGAAGATTATAATTTTGATGACCCTACCCTCGCCTTCAACACCCAAACACAAACCGTTTTTGAAGGTAAGCTGAACGAAAATGGCGTGGCATCTGTTAAAACCAACATTAATGTAGAAAAGCAAGCGCCGGGGCAATTACGCGCTAATTTTGTGGTAAAAGTATTTGAGCCGGGCGGCAACTTTAGTTTACAGCAGGCAAGTATGCCATACAATGTTTACGAAGGTTATGTGGGCATCAAAACACCAAAGGGCAGCGACATGAGCGGCATGCTGGTGACCGATAAAACCCACGTGATAGAGATTGCTGATGTTGACACCAAAGGCCATGGCTTTGCAGGCAGCCGTAGTGTTGAGCTGGAACTTTACAAAATACAATGGCGCTGGTGGTGGGATGAGACCGGTAACGAACTAAGCAACTTTACGCAGGACCGTTACAACAAACTTATTAAAACCGAAACCGTACAATTACAGAACGGTAAAGGCAAATGGAACCTGAAAATTAACCAGGCAGACTGGGGCCGTTACCTCATCCGTATTAAAGACCCGCAAACCGGTCACAGTACAGGTAAAATAATTTATGCCGATTGGCCAAATTGGTCGGAACGGTTACAAAATACCGACCCTACCGAAGCGGCAATGCTTTCATTTACATCCAACAAAACCAATTACAAAGTTGGTGAAGAAGCAACCCTAACCATCCCTACAGGTGGTGATGGCCGTGCCTTGATCAGTTTTGAGAACGGCAGTAAAGTTTTAAAAACGACTTGGATCGATACCAAAAAAGGCGAAACCCGCTATAGCTTTAATGTAGATGAAACCATGGCGCCAAACGTTTTTGTAAATGTTACGCTATTGCAACGCCATGCCCAAACCGTTAACGATCTGCCAATCCGTATGTATGGCGCTATCCCGCTAAACGTCGACAACCCGGAAACGATCCTGAAACCGGTCATCAGCATGCCGGATAAGATCAGGCCGGAAACAACTTCTGCCATAACGGTATCTGAAGCATCGGGCAAAGAAATGACCTATACCATTGCCATTGTAGATGAAGGATTACTGGATATCACCAACTATAAAACACCAGATCCACATGAATCATTCTACGCTCGCGAAGCATTGGGCGTAAAAACATGGGACTTGTTCGACTACGTGATCGGCGCTTTCGGCGGCGGGCTGGAACGCATCCTAAGTATTGGTGGTGATGGTACAAATGGTACAAATAAGAATGTTACGGTTAACCGTTTTAAACCGGTGGTGAAATTTCTGGGGCCGTTCCATTTGGGTAGCGGCGATAAACAAACGCATCAATTTACCCTGCCGCAATACGTAGGTTCGGTTAAGGCGATGGTTATTGCCGGCCACAACGGCGCTTACGGTACGGCCGAAAAAGCCGTAGCTGTTAAAAAGCCGCTGATGATACTGGCTACCCTGCCGCGCGTACTTGGCCCGTCAGAAAGTGTACAGTTACCGGTTACCGTTTTCGCGATGGAGAACAACATCAAATCTGTAAGTGTACAGGTGCAATCAAACGCGTTCAGCAATTTGGGTGGCAATAATGTTAAGATTGTAAAATTTGCCAAACCGGGCGATCAGCTGGTAACATTCGACCTGAATGTGAAAGATTTTGTGGGCGTCGGCAAGGTGAAGATCATCGCCAAGGCGGGTAATGAAACCGCGGCTTATGATGTGGAGCTGAATGTACGCAACCCTAATCCGCCGGTAACCCGCGTATTTGAGAAAGAACTAAAACCGGGAGAAACCTATGCAACCGCCTACAATGCTATCGGCATAAACGGTACCAACAAAGCATCTCTTGAAGTATCCGGCATTCCGCCCTTAAACCTGGCTAAGCGATTGGGTTACCTGATCGCCTACCCGCATGGATGTGTGGAGCAAACTATATCGGCAGCGTTCCCTCAATTATATTTGGGTCAGCTGCTTGATCTTACACCAAGGCAAAAGGCCGAAAGTGAACGCAACATTAAACTTGCCATAAACCGCCTGAATGGGTTTAGGGTACAAGGCGGCGGGCTTAGTTACTGGCCTGATGGTGGCAATGCCGACGAATGGGGAACCAACTATGCCGGGCACTTCTTATTAGCCGCACAAGCTAAAGGCTATAGCCTGCCATCGGGTTTTATTGATGAGTGGAAAAAATACCAGAAACAAAAAGCCGTAAACTGGTCGCCGGATCCGCGTACCAATATTCATGGTTATTACTATTATACCGATTTGGTGCAGGCATACCGCTTATACTTATTGGCCCTATCAGGCTCACCTGAGTTAGGCGCTATGAACCGCTTGCGCGAATACCAATACATCAGCGTGGAAGCTCGCTGGCGATTGGCAGCAGCGTACAAACTGGCAGGTCAGCCCGAGATCGGTTTACGCATGATAGCAGGTTTGCCAACAACCATCAAACCTTACAGCAGTATGTATGGTACTTATGGATCTGACCTGCGCGACGAGGCCATGATATTAGAAACCCTTACGCAGCTTAATCAGCAGCAAAAAGCATCTGCTATGGTGAGACAGGTAGCAGCCAAACTATCGCAGGACAGCTGGTACAGCACGCAAACTACCGCCTACTCGCTCATCTCGATAGCAGAGTATTGCGGTATAAATAAAAGCGGAGCGAAATTGTCTTTCAATTACAATGCGGGTGCTGCAAAGGGCAATATCAATGCTGCTTCATATTTGTGGCAGCAGGAACTGGCGGCTAACGGCGGTAAGGTTACCATGAAGAATACGGGCACGAATAAACTATATGTCCGACTGATCCAGCAAGGCCAGCCTTCATCCGGGCAGGACGTTAAAACTTACGTTAACCCCGACGTAATGCAAATGCGTGTAGCCTACTTTACCCTTGGTGGCAAAACCATTGATCCAACTTCGCTTAAACAAGGCAGCGATTTTGTAGCGCAGGTAACCATCAAAAACCCGGGCAAACGTGGCCGTTATGATAATTTGGCGCTGACACAGATCTTCCCGTCGGGATGGGAAATTTTGAACAGCCGCATGCTGAATAATGATGAAGCGTTTAAGTCTTCCCCATCCGATTACCGCGACATCCGCGATGATAGGGTGAATACGTATTTCAGCTTAGTAGAGGGCAAAGAGGTAACCTATTATGTAATGCTGAACGCTGCCTATGAAGGTAAATACTACCTGCCGGCCGCCTATTGCGAGGCGATGTATAACCATGATATAAACGCGTTAATAAAAGGGCAATGGGTTGAGGTAGTGAAATAAAACCAACACCTGTCATTGAGAGCGATAGTGTGGCAATCTCAGAGGACAAGCGGATATACTGAGATTGCCACGTCACTACGCTCCTTACAGCAATGACATGAATTAATAAGTCGCTAATGTAGAGATTGCTTCGAATCTCGCAATGACACGTTTTTTATCACTTCTCATATAACTCGAGCGGCAAACCGTCGGGGTCTGTAAAGAAAGTGAAGGGTTTACCGGTGGTTTCGTCTATGCGAATGGGCTCGGTGATCACCTCATATTCATTCAAATGGAATACAGCTTCTTCGATATTATTAACCTCGAAGGCTAAGTGGCGCAGGCCAAGGGCTTCAGGTTGGGAAGGGCGCGCTGGTGGCGGGCCGGGGAACGAAAAAAGCTCGATCTGGTACAGTCCGTTGACTTCCAGATCGAGCTTGTATGATTTTCTGGCTTCGCGGTAAACCTCGCGGATCACCTTAAAACCTAATACTTCGGTATAAAATTGTTTAGACCGCTCATGATCCGAACAGATGATAGCAATGTGATGTATCCTGTTCAGCTTTAGCATATTATTCGCCTAAAATTACGTGCAGTACATTATCGTGTACCATTTTAATATCGGTGATGTTACCAAACAACTCCTCATCGATATTGGTGTTACCAGTGCCGTTTACACTACCTAATAGGCTAAATTCAACCTCGCTGGTGGCCATCATTTCAATGAAACGTTCCTGGTCATCAGGTGCAACACTCACCACTACCCTGCCCTGTGCTTCGCCGAAAAGGAAGGCATCTTTACGGACGCTACTATCGCTTTCGATATCAAAGCCCAAACCGTTTGGCATAGCCGATTCAACCAAAGCAATGTATAAACCGCCATCGGCCACGTCATGTGCCGATTGTACAACTTTATGTTTGATCAGTTCCTTGACTACCTGGTGCATTGCGTATTCCTCATCTATATTAAAATAAGGCGCAGGTGCTTTTGAAATTTTGTGGTACGATGCAAGGTATTGCGACGATGCGATATCATTGTGTGATGCACCAACCATATAAATTAAATCGCCTGGCTGTTTGAAGTCAAGGGTCATTAAGTTCGATTGGTCATCCATCACACCCAGCATGCCAATGGTTGGCGTCGGGAATACCGGGCCTTCATCTGATGACTGGTTGTAGAAACTTACGTTACCACCCGTTACCGGGGTTTCGAATTTTATACAGGCCTCGCCCATACCTTTAATAGCGCCAACAAACTGCCAATAAACCTCGGGTTTGTATGGATTTCCAAAATTCAAACAGTTGGTTATTGCAACCGGCTCACCACCTGCGCAGGTAATGTTACGTGCAGCCTCGGCAACAGCAATGGCCGTACCTTTTTGAGGATCGGCATATACATAGCGCGAGTTACAATCACAGGTTAACACAATAGCTTTGTCGGTATCTTTAACCGCAACAACTGCCGCGTCACTTGGGCGATTGGTGGTCATGGTTGCAGTACCTATCATCGAATCATACTGGTCGGTAACCCAACGTTTTGATGCCAGGTTAGCATGACCTATCAGGTGCTTGGCCACGTCAACTAAGTTGGCAGGCTCGGCAACGTCTTCTATTTTAAATTTCTGGTTTTCGGCAAAGTAAGCAGGCTCGCGGTATTCACGTTCGTAAACCGGGGCGCCACCACCTAATACAAGGTCATCAGCAGGCACATCGGCTACTTTAACACCGTTCATAAAGTACTCCAGGCGTTGGGTATCGGTAACCTCGCCTATAATAGCGCAATTAAGGTCCCATTTATCAAATACAGCTTCAACCAAAGCCTCTTTACCTTTTTCAACTACGATCAGCATACGCTCCTGAGATTCAGAAAGCAGGATCTCGTATGGTTTCATGTTCTCCTGGCGCATGGGCACACGATCAAGGTGAATGATCATACCGTGCTCGCCTTTGGCGCTCATTTCAGAGTTCGAACAGATAATACCTGCCGCACCCATATCCTGCATACCAACAACGGCACCGGTTTTAATAACCTCAAGCGTAGCTTCCAATAATAACTTTTCCTGGAAAGGATCACCTACCTGTACAGCAGGCAAATCGTTTATCGAATCTTCGGTAATATCTTTTGATGCGAAAGCCGCACCATGGATGCCATCTTTACCCGTAGCAGAACCAACAATATAAACCGGGTTACCTACCCCGTAAGATGTGGCAGAAACAGTTTCACCGGCTTTTACAATACCTGCCGAGAAAGCATTTACCAACGGGTTAATGTTGTAGCACTCATCAAAGAAAAGCTCGCCGCCAACGGTAGGGATGCCAAAGGCATTACCATAGTGGCTGATACCTTTTACCACGCCTTTAACCAGCCATTTGGTTTTATCCAGGCTAAGGTCGCCAAAGCGTAACGAGTTCATTTGCGCGATGGGCCTTGCACCCATCGTAAATATATCGCGGTTTATACCGCCCACGCCAGTTGCGGCACCCTGGTAAGGCTCCAATGCAGACGGGTGGTTATGTGATTCGATTTTAAAGGCACATCCTATGCCATCGCCAAGATCAACCAGGCCGGCATTTTCCTCGCCTGCTTTAGCCAGCATTCGCGGGCTATCTTTAGGAAGGGTTTTTAGCCAGGTGATAGAATTTTTGTATGAGCAGTGCTCGCTCCACATTACCGCGAAAATTGATAGCTCGGTAAAGTTGGGTACGCGGCCCATTATCTCTTGTATACGTGTATATTCTTCGGGTAAAAGCCCCAGATCGCGGGCGGTTTCAACGGTGGTTAATTCCTGGTTCTCCAATGTGTTGTTGTTTATGTTGAAAGGATGCGCAAAATTAGCAAAAAAGCGGAAAGGTTAAAGGGAAAAAGGAGTTAAAAGAGGTTAAAGGTAAAAGGCGAAAGCAATTTTGCTATATAAAAAATGGCGATGAATTACTCCATCGCCATAAACACATCTACCACAAATCACTTATCTTTCTCATCGCGTATTCTTTTTATTCCTCGTTCAACTGGAAATTTAACGGGATGGTATACCTAACTCTTACCGCCGACTTGTTTTGCATGCCGGGTTTCCATGGTTTGGACAATTTTAAAACGCGTAAAGCTTCCTCGTCCATACCGTAGCCCGCTCCTTTCAAAATAGTGATATCAGACAGGTGGCCGTCTTTTTCAATCACAAAGCTCACGATAACCCTACCACCTTTACCGGCCTCCTGTGCCTGTGATGGAAACCGTAAATTTTTGCTCAGGAATTTGCTCCATGCGGCATTACCACCTACAGGCTCCGGCATAAACTCAAGTCCAAAGGGTTCATGGACAGTTTTATCTTCTGCAGGCGCAACGCCTGTACCACCTGTAGTTGGCTCAGGGTCTTCAATTGGCGCAACCGTACCTGTACCGGTTGTTGTTTTTGGGCCGATCTCACCTGTAAGGTCAACGTTTTTTGGCGGGTTTGTAGTAACAGGTTCATTAGTAACCTTCATTGTTAAAAACTGCTTGGTTGGGGCGGCGGGTAAAAGTTTTGCAGGCGGACTTGCCTTTACCTGTGGTTCAACTTTTTTTGGCTGGTTTACAACTAACGGAGGTAAATCAGGCAAAACAACTACTGTTTCCTTTATAATTTTACCCGGGGTTTTACCCACCACGAAAGTATAAGCGGCTGCAGCGGTAATAATGGTGGTAAACGCTATCAACATAGCTTTTACCATTGTACTTCCATAATGTTGCCTTAGTTCAAAGGCGCCGTAAGATTTGTTCCTGCCGGCGAATACAAGCTCGATCCAATCGGGATTGTATAAATTAAGTTTTGTGTTTAGCATAGTGTTTAAAATTTTATTTTATCAATTAACGAATTTGCCAAACAATATATTGTATAAATTTGAATTTTTACGAAATAATGAATTGAATATCAAATTAAATACAATTTTTATATTGCAAATAATAGTTTATTACAAATTATATTTGGTTAAGAAAAGTATTTTTGATGACAGATATCTACCAGTTTTGGGTCGAGATCTTCTTTACGGGCTCTGTTTTCACTGTCGCAGGCAGTTTGTCCATGGCTATTTTAAGTTTAGCGTCTGCGTTTATGCTAAATGCAGCAACCTGGTCCAGGTAATTATCGGTATTTTTTTTGCCGTATTTGGCTTCCATTTTCTCTAACGGAACTTCTACCCCGGGGATGGGTATCATATTACCAAAGCGGTCGCGCTGGTAGGGTTTAAATACAAAGTTGCTAATGCGGTAGCGATAACGGTTCTCTTTAGTTTGGATGTTTAGCGTATAGCTTATTTCCCCGCCTTCTTTACGCATTAAAGATACGCCGGTATATACCAAAAGCTTTCCGGATGTATTCAGCGTATTTTCGCCCTGCCCCTTTGCGGGTTTGGCCGATCTATCAAAGGCAGCTGCAAAAGCCCATGCCCTTTTATATAAAGTGTCGGCATTTAGTGCCGGTTTATCAATAACCCGGTAATAGATATAATTGTTGCCTTCGTCAAAAGCTAAAGAATCTTTTTGTGCCGATGCTACCTGCACGCAAAACAAACAAACCAGGCTAAAGAATATTTTTTTCATACTATAAAGATAAGGCATCCGTATTTGATACGGATGCCTTATAAAAAAAACAGATTGTTTAAATCTTAAAATTAGAACGCGTATACCGCTGCAACTAAAATTTGAGATGCTTTTTTAGTAGCTAAACCACTGCTTGTAGTAAAACCATCGTTAACATCTTTATTGTTGTCAAACCTAAACTCCGGTATCAAAGTTAAAGGGCCTGCTTTAATGTTTGCAGTAAGTGTGCCCGCAACAACTGAACTACCCGGTGCAGGGCCTGCAGTTAAATAAGTACCATTTTTAGTTTTAAAGTACTCGCCCCTTAAACCTAATGTTACATCTTTAGATACTGCAATTTGTGGGTATAAAGCTACACCTGTAAAACCACCTGTACCAACAACGGCAGCCGGTTTAAAATCAGCAGCGTTTAAGCCCAGTTTAAAGGCATCGGTAATTTGGTAAGAAGTGGTCAGGTCAAACTCGGTACCGGATACTTTGCCGCTTAATACATTTAGGTAAGCCGTCCAGCCTTTAACCGGCGACACCATTAACTGCGCGCCAAAGGTGTTCATTTTACCGGCAGAGTTATAAGAATTCCAGGTATCGTTAAAAATACCGGCCATTAAGCTAACGGTGCTTGCAAAAGCATAAGTTGCTTTAAAGCCAGGGTTTTGGAACGGACCGTTTGTGAACAGGTACGAAGTTGAGTAGTTAAAGTTACCAACCGGGCTTATCACCTCGTAACCCATAAATGTAGCCATATAACCACCTGTTAAGTTAAACTTATCAGTTACATCATACGATACATAAAGGTTTTGGATATGGAAGCTGTTATTGGCATTTAAAGCAGCACCATCTCCGTTTGGAACTGATTGGTACTGGCCACGCGGGCCAAATGATAACTCGCCTACAAACGCGGCTTTACCTACCTTTTTCTTCAAACCAAGATCTATCATACCAATCGAGATCGAATTTTGATCTGAAGCGAAGCTGGTAGGGATATTACTGCGTTTAGAAAAATCGTACTTGTAATAAGTATCAACAGAACCCGAGATAATTAAAGGCGGATCGGACTTGGTAGTGTCCTGCGCACTGGCTGCTAATGCTGAAGCAGCAAAGAAAGATAAAAGTAAAAGTCTTTTTTTCATCGATAAGGGATTTAGTTTGTTTTTAAGTAATTATTGTTAGTTAATTGTTTATTATTTAATAAGTATGGCAATTATCTCAATAACCATAACTTATAACACCTATACAACTACTATACTTTTTGCATTTATTTAAAAAGTATGTAAATAAATTAACGAAACTTTATAAATTTTAACAATTAAATACGTTTCTATTAATTATTTGCTAAATACACAATAAAAAACTACAAAAACAAACATTTTTTTAATAAAAAACCAATATAGTTGATATTTTATTAACATTATTGTGTTTTTAACTATAAAAACGCAATAAAAAGTTTACTTTTATTTATTTACAAATTAAAACAGATTTAAAATTCAATTTTTAGTGCTTATTAAACTAGTAAAGAGATAATAATGGTTAAATATTTTATTTAATATTTAACCATCGCTCAATATTACTTTTCGACAGTTTATTTAAGCCTAAAACCTATTTTAAAAGCTTAAAACATAAATCTTTATAAAAGCCTTGCTATTTTAAATGATTTCCTAATTTTGAGCTGAACCAATAATAATTACCATGCCCAACATTCGCTTTCAGGCCCTAACAACTGTTCAAAATCGTGAGATACCTGAAATTAAGCTGCCATCATCCAAAATATCCGACTATTTTGGGGCAAATGTTTTTGATAAGCAAAAAATGAAAGAGTTTCTTTCAAAAGATGCCTATACTGTGATTATCGATTCAATAGATAATGGTGTTCCTATCCCCCGCGATATGGCCGAGCAGGTAGCGTCTTCCATGCGCTCATGGGCTATGGGTAAGGGCGCAACACACTACACCCATTGGTTTCAGCCGTTAACCGGCACCACCGCCGAAAAACACGACGCCTTTTTTGAGCCTACCGGCGATGGTGGCGCAATAGAACGCTTTAGTGGCGATGCCCTTGCACAACAAGAGCCCGATGCGTCAAGCTTCCCGAGTGGTGGTATCCGTAATACCTTTGAGGCCCGCGGTTATACCGCCTGGGACCCATCCTCCCCCGCGTTTATTATAGGCCGCACGCTTTGTATCCCAACAGTATTTGTATCGTACACGGGCGAAGCATTAGATTATAAAGTACCATTACTTAAAGCGCTAAGCGCATTAGATAAAGCCGCTGTTGATGTTTGCCACTATTTTGATAAAAGCATCGAGAAGGTAAACGCATCCTTAGGTATAGAGCAGGAATATTTTTTGGTGGATACCGCATTGTTTAATGCTCGTCCCGATCTTTCTTTAACAGGAAGAACTTTGTTCGGCCATATGTCGGCAAAAAACCAGCAATTAGAAGATCATTACTTTGGGTCGATTCCGGCCCGTGTGTATGCCTTTATGCAGGATATGGAAACCGAAGCACTGCAATTAGGCATCCCGCTTAAAACCCGCCATAACGAGGTTGCACCATCGCAGTTTGAGTGCGCCCCGGTTTATGAAGAAATAAACCTGGCTATTGATCATAACCAATTATTGATGGATATTATGGACCGTGTTGCCAACCGCCATCATTTTAAGGTATTATTACACGAGAAACCTTACGCCGGCATCAACGGTTCGGGTAAACATAATAACTGGTCGCTGATAACCAATACAGGCAAAAACCTATTATCGCCGGGAAAAACGCCAAAGAACAACCTAATGTTCCTGACGTTTTTTGTGAATACCATTAAAGCGGTACATGACCATGCCGATCTGCTTCGCGCATCTATCGCATCGGTAAATAACGATCACCGCCTGGGTGCCAATGAGGCCCCGCCTGCTATTATATCTATATTTTTAGGAAGCCAGTTAAGCGAGCTATTAGATGACATAGATACATCGCGCTTGAGCAAAAAAATAAAAGAGGAGAACTCGCTGTGGCAGGGTATCCCAAAGATCCCGCAGATATTGAAGGATAATACCGACCGTAACCGTACCTCTCCTTTCGCGTTTACAGGTAATAAATTTGAGTTACGCGCGGTAGGCTCGTCTGCAAATTCAGCCAGTCCTATGACGGTGCTTAACCTCATCATGGCCGACCAACTGAAGAAATTTAAGATGGACGTTGATAAGCTGCTGAAAAAAGGCGAGAAAAAAGATGTGGCCTTAATGACAACCATTAAACGTTACATCAAAGAATCGAGAAATATCCGCTTTGAGGGCAACGGTTATAGCGAGGAATGGGAAAAAGAAGCCGAAGCACGTGGCTTAGCCAATATCAAAACCACACCAAAAGCGCTTGATGCCTTTATATCCGAAAAAGCTGAGATACTTTTTGCTGAAACAGGCGTATTCACTAAACGCGAGGCACATGCACGACATGAGATCTTGTTAGACAGCTTTTACAAAAAACTACAGATTGAAGCCCGTGTAATTGGCGAACTGGTAATGAATATCATCATTCCGGCCGCTATAGAATATCAGTCGAAACTGATAACAAACGTAAAAGGTTTAAAAGATATTGGCATGGAGCCGGGCACCTACGAAGCTCAGATGGATATTATTACCCAAATAGCCGGGCACATCAACTTCATTAAAACCAATGTGGAACAAATGATAAATGAACGCAAAACGGCCAACAAAATTGAAGACCTGCGCCAGCGTGCTATCGATTATGACGAGAAGGTAAAAAGTTATTTCCAACCTATCCGTTACCATGTAGATAAACTGGAACAACTGGTAGATGATTCATTATGGCCGTTACCTAAGTTTAGGGAGTTGTTGTTTATAAAGTAATTAAACAGCACCAAGATCAACCCTGTCATCCTATGTTTGCAATCTCATCACAAACCTAGGATGACATTTTTTATTTTTAAATTATCACTTCGCAAAAAGATCCGCCTGTTTATGCTGGCTGATAATTACCTCCCGGTATTTATTTAGCAAGGCAGATTTAGATACGAATCCTATAAACTTCTCGTCTTTTACAACAGGTAATTGCCAAACATCCAGCCCGTCGAACAGATCCATAACGCCACTTACCGGCTCATCGAAATTTATTGTAGCTGGTGGGGCAACCATAATATCAGCTACGGTATCTTCTTTTTGTACAGTCTCAAACAGATGCTTGCGAATCTCGTCCATCCAAACTACACCTTCAAGATGCCCGTCATCGGTCAATACAGCGAAAATATTGGCTTTGCTATTTGATAGTATTGCATAAAAATCTGTTACAGGCATCTCTTTGCTGATCACCTTAAAGTCGTGGTTAATGATGCTGTCGAGCGTTATTTCATTTAACATCCCATAATCCTGTCCGGGATGAATATTCTTTTCGTGGATCAGATCATGCCAGTACATATTGTGCTTGCTAAACATCCGCGAGATGATATAGGATATGGCTGATACGATCATGAGTGGGATAAACAGCACGTACCCGCCCGTTATTTCGGCAATTAAAAAAATTGATGTTAACGGTGCATGCATCACCCCGCTTAGTGCCCCGGCCATACCTACCGCTATAAAGTTGCTTGTATTTAAGTGCACCAGCCCGGTTTGGTTTACAGCAAATGCCACAAACAAACCCAGGAATGCGCCGGTAAACATGGTAGGCGCAAATGTACCGCCATTACCGCCCGAACCAATGGTGATACCTGCAGCTACTATCTTCATGAGGATAAGGGCGGCAATAAATAACAGCATCAACCATGGATTTGATAACCACTGGCTAAAAAAGGACTCCTCTTTTAGCGCATCGATATTGCCATTTAAGATCTCTTGCAGATAATGATAGCCCTCGCCGAATAGAGCGGGGAAGATCATCAGGATAAAGCCTAAGATCAATCCGCCACCGATAGCGCGTATATACCGGTTTTGACCGGTAAAAATACCCTTCTCCAGTTTGCCGGCAACTTTGGTAATGTAAACGGCTGTCCATCCGCAAAGCAAACCTAAAATAACATAAAATGGAAGGGCGGTCATCACCCAGCCATCGGTTACCAAATGGAACAGCTGGCGTGAGTATAATACCTTAGCTACCACCACCCCAGTTGCGGAAGCTATCAATAACGGGATAAAGGTTGGGATAGTGATCTCACCGATCAGGATTTCCAATGCGAACAACACGCCCGCGATTGGGCTGTTAAACACCGCCGCGATACCCGCGGATGCGCCCGCCGCTATCAATACCGTTTTTTCGTACGGGCTCAGGTTGAATAACTTACCAAAGTTAGACCCAATAGCTGCGCCGGTACAAACAATGGGCGCTTCCAATCCAGATGAACCACCAAAACCAACAGTAAGCGAGCTGGTGATCAAATGCGAATAGATATTATTGGAGCGGATGTTGGATCGGTTCTTTTTAATATTGATGAGCACGTTGCCTATCCCCTTTTGTATTTTGTCACGATTGATAAGATGCTGCCAGGCCACGGTGAGCAAAATACCGAACGCCGGCAAGAACACATATATAATGTGGTAAGGTAGGTGTGTGGAAATGTTGCGGCTCAACTCCTCCATCAGGTGTACTAAATACTTTAAAGCCACGGCAGCAAGGCCGCCAATAAGGCCTACAACTACACTGCAATAAATTAAAAAGTTGCGTTGGGTGTTCTTTTTTAATCGCCAGCGGGCAATTTTGTAACTGATAGATTTTAACATAGGAGTGCGAAGAAGTGGCAATGTAATAATTTTAACGCTTAAAATATTTGTAAGCAGTATATTTGCCCATGACTTCTCCGCAAAGATATGATCAACGGGGCGTTTCTGCATCAAAAGATGATGTACATAATGCCATTAAAAATATTGATAAAGGGATTTTCCCAAAGGCTTTCTGCAAAATTGTACCCGATATTTTAACCAACGACCCCGAGTATTGCAACATTATGCATGCTGATGGCGCGGGCACAAAATCGTCATTAGCGTATACCTACTGGAAAGAAACCGGCGACATATCTGTATGGCGGGGCATTGCGCAGGATGCCATTATTATGAACCTTGACGACCTGCTTTGTGTGGGCGCTACTGATAACATCCTGCTATCGTCAACCATCGGTCGTAATAAAAACCTGATCACCGGCGAAGTTATTGCAGCCATCATCAACGGCACCGAAGAAATTTTGGCCGAACTGCGTGATGCAGGCATAGGCATCTACTCTACCGGTGGTGAAACTGCTGACGTAGGCGATCTGGTGCGTACCATTATTGTAGACAGCACCGTTACCTGCCGTATGAAACGTGCCGACGTAATATCAAACGACCGCATTAAACCCGGCGACGTGATAGTAGGTCTTGCATCATATGGGCAAGCCACTTACGAGAAAGAGTATAACGGCGGCATGGGCTCAAACGGCCTTACCTCTGCCCGCCACGATGTGTTTAACAAAACCATCGCCAATAAATACAGCGAAAGCTTTGATCCTGCCGTACCGCAAGATTTGGTATTTAGCGGAAGCAAAATGCTTACGGATAAAATAGATATCGGCAACGGCGAAACTATGACTGCCGGAAAATTGGTTTTATCGGCAACGCGCACGTACGCCCCTATCATCAAAACTATTTTAGATAAATACCGCGCGCAGGTAAACGGCATGGTACATTGCAGCGGCGGCGCGCAAACCAAGGTGCTGCATTTTATTGACAACCTGCACATTATTAAAGACAACCTGTTTCCTATCCCACCGCTGTTTAAACTGATCCAGGAAGAATCAAATACCAACTGGCAGGAAATGTACAAGGTGTTTAACATGGGCCACCGTATGGAATTATACGTGCCGCAGAAGATCTCTGAGGACATTATTGCCATCTCAAAAAGCTTTGGTGTGGATGCCCAGATCATTGGCCGTGTAGAAGCTGCCGATAAAAAGCAGGTAACGGTAACATCACCTTACGGCGAGTTTATTTATAATTAAGCCAAAAAATAGTTATAACAAACAATAACGGCCTCCCAAATTGGGAGGCCGTTATTGTTTGTTACAGATTTGAAATCTGCATCACAAAAAAAGCCTCCCGGTTTCGGGAGGCTTTTAAAATAGCGATATGCTGTATTATTTAACTTTTTGGATATTGTTACCCAACGAGCTAGCTACATATACAGTTGTACCTGCTGCATCAACTGCAACAGCTACCGGTGCATTAAACGGAGTAATAAGGCTCAAGTAACCGCTACCCGCTAATGAAGTAACTACACCCGCAGGTGTAATTTTACGGATAAGGTTGTTGTTAGTATCAGCAACGTAAACATTCCCTGCAGCATCAACCGCCACACCAGCCGGGTGATTGAAGGAAGCGGCAGTACCCGTACCATCGGCATTACCAATAGCACCACTACCTGCAAATGTTGTTACAACACCTGCTGCAGTAATTTTACGGATAACGTTGTTATTCGCATCAGCAACGTAAAGGTCGCCTGCACTGTTTATAGCTATACCTCTTGGGCCGTTAAATTTAGCAGCAGTGCCTGTACCATCTACATTACCTGCGCCGTTACCGGCTACGGTTGTAACAACACCGGCAGCAGTTACTTTACGGATAACATGATTGTTGAAATCAGCTACGTAAATATCGCCTGTTGTTGCGTTAACTGCAATACCCGCCGGGCCACTAAACCTGGCAGTAGTACCGGTTGCATCTACTTTACCAGAAGCTGTTGCACCGGCTAAAGTAGTAACTGCACCAGTTGAAGCTATTTTGCGGATTTGGTTGTTACCAAAATCTGCAACATAAACATTACCTGTAGCATCAACAGCAACACCGCTTGGGTTGTTAAATGAAGCGATAGTACCAATAGCTGTAGCATTTGAGCTACCCGATGCTAAAGTACCTGCTAAAGTTGATGCTGTAACGGTTACAACGCCGGTAGTGGCATTTGTAGTAGTTACAATTTTACGGATCTGGTTGTTAAACTGATCAGCTACTAACAGGTTACCGGCAGCATCCAAAGTAATACCTGTTGGGTAACTAAATAAAGCTACACTAGCTGCGCCATTAGCAAAACCTGCATTACCCAAACCGGATACGGCAGACACCGTACCGGTTGTAGTAACCGGTGTAGGTGGGTTTGCAACAACATCATCTTTTTTGCAAGAAGAGAACATAATTGCAGGTAAACCTGCTAATAATGCAATTTTTGCTATATAAGTTAATTTATTTTTTTTCATATATAATTTTTTATATCTGATTGTAATTCAGCGTTTGATTAATTGAAAATGTATCTAAGACCAATTTGTGCCTGCCATCTTGATGCTTGCGAAACGCCATTACCAAATGAGTTGGTAAGAGGTGCCTGGTTAGCATTATCAAAGTAAGGGAAAGAGTAAGTTGGTTTACCTGTAGCAGCATCAATACCTTTGTAAGCCAATAAGCCTGTACGGTTAACAAACTTAAAGTTACCCCATGCACTGTTCAGGAAGTTACCTAAATTAATGATGTTAAACTCAAACTGAACAGTGTTTTTGATTTTACCGCTTGTTTGGTATAGATCTTGGGTGAAGTTAAAGTTAACCAAATGGAAGTAAGGAAGGATCAAGCCGTTACGCTCAGCATATTTACCTTTACGTTTGCTTAGGTAAGGATCCTGGTTGATGTAAGCGCTTAACTGCGCGTAAGTTTGCGAAACCGAACGTGGATCGGCAGCGTTATCCTTAACAAGCACAATGTCATTAGCATCTTTAGGAACGTAGACCAAATCATTTGAAGTTTGTCCGTCACCATTAACATCACCGTTATAAACGTAAGATGCAACACCAGTGTTAGCAGCTTCGTAAGTTAAACCAACAGATGTAGTTAAGTGGTTTAAGTATTGCTTGCGGTATGATGCAGAAGCAATGATACGATTTGGCTGATAAAAGTTAGCGTAAGAAGTTACGTCAGCATTCGGATCGCCCGATACTGAACGGTCTCTCCAGGTTGATTGCGCGATAGAACCACCGTCGTTAACAGTACGTGCATCAGAACGGGTGTAAGCGATGTTAAAATAGAACTCTTTAAAGGTTCTTTGTAATTGCGCAGTAATGCTGTATGTGTAACCCTTATTAGTGTTTTTGAGCAAAATAGCATCAGTGATATTAGGGTTTGCAGCAGTATTGCCGGCACCACCAGCACCTATTGAAGGATAAACTGTTGTATTACTGTAACGGATGCGGTTATCGCTACCCACTAAAGCAGTACCGGTTGATGGTAAAGCAACGTTTTGGTAGTAAGCGGCATTGATATCTTTAGAGTAAATACCTTCTAATGTACCAATAAAGCCGAATGGTAATTTTTGGTCAACCGCTAAGTTACCCCTAAAATTAGACGGGAATTTGAAGTCTTTATCAGTGATAGCAAGGTTGTAAGATGTGTTAGCAGCAGCGCCAACAGGCCTGTTTGCATTAACATCCGGTTTAAACACCAAACGTTGGTCGGTTGGTGATATACCACCTGTACCCGGTACAAGGCTGTATGAACCAAACTGAACACCGTTGTTACTTGCCTGGTTAGATATGTAAACATAAGGAACAGGGCCGGTAAATATACCTGCACCACCACGTACCTGTGTATTACCATTACCATTAACATCCCAGTTAAAGCCTACCCTTGGCGATACCTGGATCCTTGTTTTTGGATATTGCGAGGTATTTACCTGGTAACCACCTCTAAAGCCTGTTAAAGCAGAAGCAGCCGTGTTATCTTCACCTTTGGTGTCATAAACCGGCACATCTGCACGTACACCGTAAGTTAATTTAAAGTTGTCGTTAACCTGCCATTTATCCTGTGCAAAAATACCCACTGTGTATGCTTTGATATATGCAAACGGGAAAGCACCGCTTGGCAAAGCAGAATAACGGAAATCGTAACGTACAGCTGTAGAAGCACCGTTAGAGGCTGAGTTGTAAAAATCATCAAAGCTATTGAAACGGTAACCACCATTGTAGTTAGGGGCAAAACCGTTCTTAAATTTATTAAGCTCGTAAGATGCACCAAGGTTAATTTCGTGTTTACCTGCAAATATGGTAAACTGATCGCTTAACTGGTAGGTATCAGTATTTAAAACGTTGTTGGCAGTAAATGGCTCATAACCAAAAGTGGTTTGAGTGTTACCTGCTGCGTTTAAGATATCAACCAGCGGGAAGTTACCACCACCCGGTGATGTACGATAATCACGTAAAGCCTGGTAACCTACAGTAAGTTTGTTTGCATAGTTGGTGCCAATACGGGTATTCAACTCGGCTATACCAATGTTAAAGTTGTTGTTGATGGTATAGTAAGATGAAAAGAATGGTAAGGTTGTTAAGCTTGGGCTACGGCTACCTTGCGCGCCTGAACCACTTGGAGGTATGTTCTTAGATGATTTCAAGTAAAAATACTTAACCGATAAGGTGTTATTTTTATCGATGTTCCAGTCTAATTTTGCGGCTATCTTATCAGATTTTGTAGCTAACTGATAGTTATCAAAGGCACCGGCATCATACTGGTAGTTTGTTTTCAAAAAGTCTCTAAGCTTAGTCAGATCGGCACTGGTAACTTGCGATACACTACCGCCGGAAGTTTGGCCGGGCTGTGCTGCTGTAAAAGCCGTAGCAGGGTCGTTAATTCTTTCCTGCTCACCAGATAAGAAAAAGAATAACTTATTTTTAATGATAGGGCCACCTATACTTATACCGCGTTGGTTGTAATCAATTTTTGGTTTTAACACTTCGGCTGTCATGGCTTTTAAACCCACTAAACCTGCGCTGCGTTTGTATAAATAAGCGCTTCCCTTAAATGTGTTGGTACCAGATTTAGTAACGGTATTAACACCGGTACCCGCAAACCTGCCCTGAGTAACGTCGAAAGGAGAAACAGAAACCTGGATCTGCTCGATCGCATCTAACGAAATTGGCTGTGAACCTGTTTGGCCACCCAATGAACTTGATAAACCAAAAGAGTTGTTAAACAAAGCACCATCAACAGTTAAGTTGTTACCTTTTTCGCTACGGCCACCGAATGAATTACCGTTTGCTGTAGGCGTAAGTTTGGTGTAATCGCTAATAGACCTGTTGATTGTTGGCAAACGGTCAATTTGTGAACGGGTAATGATCTCTTGTGAACCTGTACGAGAGTTGTTGATTACCTTGTTTTGTGTGCCTGTAATTTGCACTTCGTTTAGCAATGTGCTTGTTGGCGATAACTTGGCATTGATCTTAAATTCCTGTCCTAATGATAATGAAACGTCGCTTTGTACGTTATTATTAAAACCAATAAATTTAAATGTTACTGTGTAAGGGCCACCTACACGTAAGTTTGGAAGGTTATACCTACCATCGGCACGGGTTCCGGTTGTGTAATTAGTTCCGGTTGGCCCGTGTAAGGCAATGATGGTTACACCGGGCAAGGGTAAGCCCTTTTCGTCTACCACCGTACCCGACAAGCTACTTGTGGTTACCTGTGCAAAGGTAGCCGCAGCTGTTACGAGAGAAAAAAATAATAAGAGTAAATACTTCCTCATACGTTGTTTTTTTAGTTTAACTGTTAAGTGAATTAATAATTAATTGAATTAATAGGGCAAAGATATATATTAGCCCTATTTGGTATATTAAGTTAATGTTAACAATAATTATATATTTTTCAACACTTTACACGTAATTTAAGTAACAATGAAATTTTGATGAATTGTTAGTGTAATATTTACATTACAACTGTCATTCCCGTTAATAAACTTTTTGATTATTAGCTATTTGTGTTAAATTATCTGCTCTGTTTCTAAATCACTCCCCAATTTTTCATTTCCACTGCTTTTTAATTAGCTTTGGCATTCCAAAAATCATAAAAGATACATAATATATGGATTACGATTTAATTGTTATTGGTTCTGGCCCGGGCGGCTATGTTGCTGCTATCCGTGCATCGCAATTGGGTTTAAAAACCGCCATTGTCGAAAAAGAATCGCTTGGGGGCATTTGCCTTAACTGGGGTTGTATCCCAACAAAAGCTTTATTAAAAAGCGCCCAGGTTTTTGAATATTTAAACCACGCTGCCGATTACGGTATTAAAGTAGACGGTGGCGAAATTGATTTTGAAGCCGTTGTAAAACGTAGCCGTGGCGTTGCCGATGGCATGAGCAAGGGTGTTCAGTTTTTGATGAAGAAAAACAAGATCGACGTTATTATAGGTTACGGCTCACTTAAATCAAAAGGTACCGTTTCTGTTAAATTAAGCGATGGTGCTACAAAAGATTTTACCACTACCAGCATTATCCTGGCAACAGGTGGCCGCGCGCGCGAGTTGCCTAACCTTAAACAGGATGGTAAAAAAGTAATTGGTTACCGCCAGGCTATGATATTACCTCAGCAACCTAAATCGATTGTTGTGGTTGGTTCTGGAGCTATCGGTATCGAGTTTGCATACTTCTACAATGCCATAGGTACAAAAGTTACCGTGGTTGAGTTTTTAGATAACATTATTCCTTTAGAGGACGAGGAGATCTCGAAAGGCTTATTACGCATACTTAAAAAACAAGGTATCAACATCATGACCAGTTCTACCGTTGAATCTGTTGATACCAATGGCGAAGGCTGCCGTGTTAACGTTAAAACCGCTAACGGCAACCAGATATTGGAGGCTGATGTAGTATTATCTGCTATCGGTATCTCTACCAACATCGAAGGTATTGGCCTTGAAGAAAACGGCGTAAAAACAGATAAAGGCAAAGTATTGGTTGATGATTTTTACAAAACCAACGTTGAAGGTGTTTACGCAATTGGTGATATTGTTAAAGGACAGGCACTGGCACACGTTGCATCTGCCGAGGGTATCATCTGCGTAGAAAAAATCGCGGGTAAAAACCCCGAGCCTTTAGATTATAACAACATCCCGGGCTGTACTTATTGCTCACCCGAGGTTGCCTCTGTAGGATATACTGAAAAAGCGGCTAAAGAAGCAGGTTACGAAGTTAAGATCGGTAAATTTCCGTTCTCGGCATCGGGTAAGGCAAGTGCCGCCGGCGCTAAAGATGGTTTTGTTAAACTGATCTTTGATGCTAAATACGGCGAGTTCCTTGGCGCGCACATGCTGGGCCTGAACGTTACCGAAATGATAGCCGAAGTGGTTACCGCGCGTAAGCTGGAAACTACTGGTCACGATATCATCAAATCGGTACACCCTCACCCTACCATGAGCGAGGCTGTAATGGAAGCCGCTGCTGATGCCTACGGCGAAGTAATACACTTATAATAATAAGTACTCATAAAAAAGCCGCTTTGGAAAATTCCAAAGCGGCTTTTTGTTACCCGGATATTCCTATTTCAAATATTGTTTATCCAAAAATTTATACCGATCGCTAAGATTGCTACTCTCTTTTTGTAAAACAGTTTTTACATCGATATTAATGAATGACACCGCGCCATCTTTTAAGTTTGCACCCCATTTTGGCAGGCCTGCACCATTGGGGTTACCTGTTTTAATAAAGTTAGCAAAGTAGCTTTCCATGGTGGCAGATACCTTGTAATCTTCGGGCGTCCAGGCATAAGTAGTATTTGTGGCAAGGTTACCCATGGCATATTCAATCTCTGAAGCGTGGGCTGCCCCCGCGTACGGCTCGGGTGCTTTATTTGCATCTGGCTTGGCTTTATCATCACCTTTTATAATGCCGCCTGCTAGCCCGGCTTTGGCGTTTCCCATTTTAGCCGTAATTGGCGGGCGTGGTTTCGAGAAAAGGTAGCGATAAACCGGCTTACCGCTTGTAGCCGCATGCACATCAGCCCATTTCCAGGTGCTATAGCTAATAAACCTGTCGCTGGCCAGTTCTGTGGCCGATTTAATTACTTCTGTTTTTGTATTGCCGGGATACAATTTTAAAACTTCGTCCGCTTTCTCGCCGTAAAGCATTTTAACCTGGGCGGTGTAATTCTCGGGAGTTGGCGCTTTGCCATACATTACGGCTTGGTACGGTATCTCTGCAGAGTTCCATCCTACCAGCAATGGCACTTTTGCCTGTTCACCGGCCATAAATGATTCTACCGGTTTCTTGGTAAGGAAATAACCATCAATGGTAGCCGATTGCATTGACGGCGTGCCCGGTTTAGCGGCCTCGTCCAATAATTTATCGGCAGGCATCTCACGTAATTCCTTAAGCGATTTTACTCCTGCGCTTTCCGCAAACTTCACTCCGTTGGTTTCGCTTTCTGCCAAAGTAACTGGCGCAAGTGTTGGTTTTATCATGGCACCGCTTTCGCCAATAGCGCCTGCAATCAGGCCTTTCGATAATGGCGATACCATTTGTGCCGATACCGCTATTGAACCAGCAGACTCCCCTGCTATGGTTATACGGTTTGGGTCGCCGCCAAAGGCCGCTATATTCTTTTTCACCCAACGCAGGGCAGCGTTCTGGTCAAGCAAACCATAATTACCTGATGATTGATGTGCCGATTCTTTTGTCAATTCCGGATGCGACATAAAACCAAACACTCCTAATCTATAGTTCACCGTTAAAGCAATAATACCGAGTTTAGCCATGCTCTCCCCATCGTAACGGGCTTCAGATCCATCGCCCGCAACAAAGCCACCACCGTAGAAGTAAACCAGCACAGGCAGTTTAGCTTTAGATGCTTTTGCAGGTACCCAAACGTTCAGGTACAGGCAATCCTCGCTCATGCCCGGCGTACGGAAAGCCATATCGCCAAAAACCTTCTTTTGCATGGGGTTGTACCCAAATGCATCGCATTTGCGAACACCTGTCCAATTATTAACAGTCTTTGGTTCTTTCCAGCGCAGTTCGCCAATGGGCGGCTGTGCAAACGGGATGCCTTTAAAGCTATTTACGCCCGACTTTTCAGTCACGCTTTCCACAATGCCATTCTCGATTTTTACCTCTACGCCTTTTTGCGCGAACAAGGGCACGCAGGCAACTTGCATCAGCAGAAAAAATATTATTTTTTTCATGAAATATGTTTTATAATTGGTTGGTGTTTGGATGTTGAAATTACAAAAAATATCCGGCAACCAACTATTGTGTCTGCCAGACATATTGAACACAAGCTTGTTACATGACCACACCCGTTATGAAACCAACCATCACCATAGAATATTGCCCCAAATGCAACTGGCTGTTACGTGCGGCATATATGGCGCAAGAGTTACTAACCACATTTGTGGATGATATTTACGGCGTTACCTTACAACCCAGTGAAACCTCTGGTATATACAACATTAGGGTAAATGAATTAGTAATATTCGACCGTAAAGAGCAGGGCCGTTTCCCCGAAATTAAGGAGTTAAAACAACTGGTGCGTGATGTGGTTAGCCCCGATAAAAGCCTTGGGCATTCGGATAGATCTGCTACTTAATTTACTATGCATACATATTATGTAGTATAAATTTGTTTATGTAATTTTGAACGTTATATTTATAGATGCTATCCAAAAAAACTAAATACGCGATAAAGGCGCTGGTTGTCATGGGCAAAAACATGGACAAGCCGCCTATGCAGATCTCAAAGATCGCCGAGCTGGAAAAAATTCCAAAAAAATTCCTGGAGCAGATCCTGCTCGACCTTAGAAACGCGGGTTACCTCTATAGCAAAAAAGGTGCAGGCGGTGGCTACAGCCTCAACAAGGACCCTAAAGAAATTTTTCTGGTTAGCATTATGCGTATTACCGATGGCCCTATTGCCATGGTACCCTGCGCCAGCTTAAACTTCTATCATCGTTGCGATGAATGCCACCAAGAACATACCTGCGGCATCCGCGATGTGTTTATTGAAGTGCGCGATGCTACGCTAAAAATCCTGTCTGAAACGAGTGTTGCTGATATCATAGGCCGGGAAACTACTTTGATAAGTTTAGATTAAGCCCTGACGGGAAATCCTAAAATCTAATTTCTAAATTCTAAAGAGGAAATTCTAAACGAGAAATGCTAAATTCTAAAAAAAGAACATTTACTAACCTTTTATAATTTAGTTTTTAGGATTTGGGCAAAGCTCCTACTCATCATTTAATTTTTCCGAGATATTTTTAATCGATTCATCCAGCAATGATGCTGATTTATGCAGGTACTCTTCTACCTGCTGATATTCTTCCAATTTATTATCGCTGTGTTTAAGGATATCTATTATCCCCAAAATATTGGTGAGGTATTTACGTACCTCGTGCGAGTTGATGAACGCCAATTCTTTGCGTTTTGATGCAAAAAGCAACTTTTCGTAATGTCTTTTTTGTTTTCCATTTCGATACATCAGCGCTATCGCCGCAATTATTAGTGCGGCCACTATCACGGTGAATATCAACCAAAGGCGTTCGCGTTTATAAGCCTCGGTGCGTTGTATATAGGAGCTTTCAGTTTCGTCAATTTTTATTTGCGAGGAGATATCCCCTACCTGTGTTATTCGCGCATTGTTCTCCTTTGCTTCTTTTAACGCCATTTTATAATTATTGGCTGCTGCTTTTGCATCGCCTTTTTTGTCTGCTATCTGGGCCAGCAATTCATATAAATGGAACCTTATCTCGGGGTGGTTATCATTTGTAGTATTAACCAGCAGATCATTCACCAATAGTTTTGCAGAATCTAACTGGTTATTCCTGAAATAAGCATCCGCCAAATGCTGGTTCTCCAACTCGTTGGATACATATTTCGCATCAGCCTTTAAAGCCTTTATCTGTTTGATAGCATCGGGATAGTTGCCCTTAAGCAAACTTAAATAATAGGCCGTACGCAACCTGTAGATATGTATTTTATACGATCTGTTGCTTGTATTGCCTAATTTATCATGGTAAACTTTCAGCGAATCGTAGTTTCGCATCCTAAAATAATTTTCAGATTTATTATACCTGATGATAGTATTAAGCTGCTCCTTGCGGCCGGCAGTTTCGCTCCGCAATAGTTCCTGCGCCTGATCAAGATAGTTGATGGATTGATTATATAAACTGGCTTTGTAGTAAAGGTCGGATATGTTAATATCAAGTAAGGTCTGAAAGTAGTCATCATTTAAACTTAGTGCCTCTTTTTTTGCCATGCGATAACTGTAAATGGCACCGGTAAAATTCCCCTGGTCAGTTGTATAAAGCTAAGATGACTTAAAAATTGATAAAGCAGATAACTATTATTTTGCTTACGTGCAAGGTCTATAGACCTAAGCATTTGTGTTTCGGCATTTTTAAGGTTATGTATTTTGTTAGCAGATATACTTTGGGTGAAATTTGTGAACGAATTTTTCTCGGGCAAATCATACTTATTGAATAAACCAATAAGGGTATCCTTTCCGCAAATCGCGCCATCGGGCTTTACATTCTGAAAATATGATTTAATAAACCTGATGAGCCGTTTTTGCTGGGTGCGCCTGTCTTTTTGTTGAATAATATCAATAAGTGTATCCTTATTAATACTTATCTCTTGCGCATGCAAAGCACATGTAATTAAGTGTATAAAAGCTATAGTGAGATAAAGCTTCCTGCGCATGCAATTCATTTTCCTATAAATTTACTATATGGAGGCGTAAATGCAAGCAATTGTGTAATATATATACGGGTTTAAACGGCTTTTTTAGCTGTCAAACTTTTCTAA
Organism: Mucilaginibacter sp. 5C4; assembly: GCF_034345625.1. Lineage (NCBI taxonomy): Bacteria > Pseudomonadati > Bacteroidota > Sphingobacteriia > Sphingobacteriales > Sphingobacteriaceae > Mucilaginibacter > Mucilaginibacter sp. 5C4. The sequence goes on from NZ_CP133775.1 coordinate 2,870,882, forward strand.
AAGCTTAAGCAGCGTTTCAAAATCCTTTGGATAAGGGGCGTGTACCGTAATATCCTCGCCTGACGGCAGCTTAAAACTAACTTCATAAGCGTGCAAAGCAAAACGTTTCATGATGGGCAATTCCTCCTGGTCTTTACCTAAAATGTATTTACGTTTTATCTTTGAAAGAAAAACAGGCTGGCCTTTATACATTTCATCGCCTGCAATTGAAGCCCGCTGCGTAGCCAGGTGGATCCTGATCTGGTGCATACGGCCTGTAACCGGGCGGCACTCTACTAATGTATAATGTTTAAAGTATTTTAGTGACTGGAACCAGGTTTCGGCTCGTTTACCTTCCTGGCGGCTAATAGTTACGTTTCCTTTCCCCACGTTAAGAATAGGCAGATCGATCAATAAGCTTTCGAAAACATGCGTACCATCGATTACCGCGTGATAAACCTTTTTCACCTTACGCCTTTCAAACTGCATGGATACCGTACGGTAAGCTTCCGGGTTTTTGGCTACAATGAGCGCCCCTGAGGTTTCTTTATCCAGGCGGTGGCAGATCTGTGCATCATCGGTATATTGCTTAGCCAGGCGCAGCATATTTATCTCGCCACCCTCGCGCTCATCCAACGAACTGATGAACGGCGGCTTGTTAACCACAATAACATCATCGTCTTCAAATAGTATCAGGTCGGCAAACTTTGGAAACTTCATAGCCGGTAAAAATACGGTTAATTAAATTAATTGTGGTATAGGTGTTAAACATCGCTTTGCAAGTTTACTCACCCCGACTACGCTGCGCTGGTCAACCTTCTCTGCTTCGCAAAGAGCGTAAAAACAACGGTTGCCGATTTCCACTTATAGACTAAAATATATTCTTCACTCTCTTTGCGAAGCAGAGAGGGTCGCGCACAAAGTACCGCGGGGTGAGTTACCTAGGCGTGTTTATTACCCCTTCTCCTTCGGAGAGAGCTGGGATGAGGCTGAAACAAATTTTATTCAACAATGTTAATCACCTAATATTCATCATCTACCTAAAACAAAACATCATGAGCACAAAAAAAACACAGCCCGATGAAAAAGGCTTTTTCGAAAAGATAAAAGAAACCATTGAAGAATTTTGGGATGGCACCAAAGAAACTGCCGAAGACCTTAAAGACAAAGCGGAACACAAATTTGAAGATATCAAAGAATCGGTAACGGCTAAAAAAGCGACGGACACCAAAAAATTTGCCTCAGCTAAAATCACTGTCGTAAAAAAAGCTACCGCAGCTAAAGCAACCGTAGCCAAGAAAGTTACCGACACTACCGATAAAGCTAAAAAAGAAGCAACCGCTGTAAAAACTACTGCCGCTACCAAAGCAAAAGCAACTACCGCTTCTGCTACAAAAACTGGTACCGATGTAAAAGCCAAAGCTGGTATAAAAGCTAAAGGAGTTACTACTGAGGCCAAAACCAAAGTTGATGCTATTAAAAAAGCGGCTGCGCAAAAAATTGCCGCTGCTAAAACTGCCGCTACAAAAGCGACAACTACAGCAAAAAAAAGTAGCCGTGGTTAAATAAGTGGTACGGGTTATAAAACAAAAAAGCCTCCGTTAGTGTTAACGAAGGCTTTTTTTATCCTTCGAATTTGTAACCAACCCCTTTAACGGTAGATACACAATCGTCTCCAAGTTTTTCGCGCAATTTGCGTACGTGCACGTCAATAGTACGGTTGGTAACCACTACCGAGTCTTCCCAGATGTTTTTAAGGATCACCTCGCGGGTATATACCTTGCCGGGTTTTGAAGCCAGCAGGTACAGTAACTCAAATTCTTTTTTTGCTAATACTACCTTAGCGCCTTTTTTGTAAACCAAGTATGCTTCGCGATCAATTACAAGATCGCCAATTTCCAGTTTATTGTCGGTAACTTCTTCCGGCGGTGCGTTACGGCGAAGGATAGCGTTGATACGGCTAACCAGTGCACGTGGCTTAATAGGTTTAGCGATATAGTCATCGGCACCTACGTTAAAGCCTGCAATTTCCGAATATTCTTCGCTGCGGGCGGTAAGGAACACCATAAAGGTATTTTTAAATTCGGGCATGGTGCGCATAATGCGACACGCTTCGATGCCATCCATTTTGGGCATCATTATATCTAAAACGATCAGATCGGGCTGGGTGCGTTTGGCTTCGGCAACAGCTTCCTGGCCGTTACGTGCCGAATATACCTGATAACCTTCTTTTTTAAGGTTATACTCAATCAGCTCTAAAATATCCGGTTCATCGTCAACAATTAATATCTTCTGTTTGCTGGTGCTCATGTATATTTAATTTTGCATAAATGTATAAGCTTAATAGAAGCTAACGGTTAAGCCAATATTAACAAATTGTTAAATAGCACCATAAGTTAACCTTTAATTCAGGTTATTTAAATGTTTTCTTTAAAAACCCTTCAAGGTCGGATCCTGTAACATTTTTTGCAACAATATTTCCTTGCGGGTCAATGATGAAGTTTGATGGGATAGCTTCGATGTGGTAAAGCTTTTCTGTTGGGCCGTCAAAGCGCTGTAAGTCTGATACATGCGTCCAGCTTAAGCCATCGGCATTAATAGCTTGTTTCCAGTCTTTTTTCTCGATATCTAAAGAGATGCCCAGGATGTTAAAGCCCTTTTCTTTGTAAATTTTGTATTGCTTAACCACGTTAGGGTTTTCCTGGCGACAAGGGCCGCACCATGATGCCCAAAAATCAAGCATCACATACTTGCCTTTATAGTCGGATAGTTTTACCTCTTTGTCATCAATGCTCTTAATGGTAAAGTCGGGTGCTTTGTGGCCTACCGAGATAGGTTTTACAGCGGCCATCTGGCGTAAAAAGGTTTGCACGGCAGGGTTATCTTTAAATTCATCCTTAATATCATCAGCGTAAGCAACCATTTGCTGCTCGTACTTGTATTGATCTAATGATGTTGCGGCGTAGAAACCTGCAAGCGATTTTTTGTTATCGCCCACAAATTTTAAAACCTCGGTGCTGTAGTCGGCAATGTTTTTCTGGAATTGCGGGATATAGATCTTCAATAACGAATCGGACTCTTTACCCAACGCCGCCGATTTGTTAGTATACTCGTCAGACAGCTTGCTGTTCTTAGCACCGTAAATGTTGCTTATTTTATTGAACTCCTTAATTTTTTCAGAAGTTTCAGAACCACTAATCTCGTAATCGTGGTTAACGTTAGCGATGTCTGTTTTGAAGGTGATGGCGTCACCATTCTTTGCCACAAAATCGTAGATATTGCCGCCGATGCGCAGTTTGTACAAATTAGCGTATGGCGCCGAATGTTTAAAGGTAAAATCTTTACCGGCGCTAACGTCCGTTGAATCTATTATACTCACCTGGGCGCTATCTGCAGCTAAAAGGTAAACTTTTTTAATGCTGACGGGGTTTTCCAACTTACCCGAAATGGTAAATGTGGTAGCCTGCTTGCAAGACGAAATAGCGAACACTGCCACAAATGTCAGGCAGGTAACAATACGGTTTTTCATGATCTTTATTTAGATTCTAATTCTTTTATTAAAAGCTGATTGGTTTTTTGCGGGTCTATCTTTCCTTTCGATAGCTTCATCACTTCGCCCATAAACAAGCCTAAAACGCCCTTTTTACCCTTTTGGTATTCTACAACCTTGTCGGGATATTTTGCTAAGGCCGCGCGGATAAATTCGTCAACCTCATTGGTGTCTTCGCTGATCAGCAAATTTAGTTCTTTAGCCAGTTGGTCGGCAGTTTTGTTATTTCCTTTCAACATTTCGGGAAATAATTTTTGCGCGGCTACCGAATTGTTCACTTTAGCCTCATCAACCAGTTTAATTAACCCGGCTAAGTTTTGTGCCGATAACTTAAATTCGGCTATGCTGATGCTATTATCATTAATGTAAGATCTTACCGCACCCATCACCCAGTTAGCGGCAGATTTATAGTTGGCAGTGTGTTTTATTAACGCTTCAAAGTAGGCGGCAAATTCTTTATCGGCAATGATAACCCCGGCATCGTAATCCGACAGGCCAAGTTTTGCAGTGTATTTTTCAAACAGCTCATTTGGCAATGCCGGCATTTTATTGCGGATGTCTGCCAGTTGGGTTTCAGTTATTTGAACAGGCAATAAGTCCGGCTCGGGGAAATAGCGGTAATCGTTCGCCATTTCTTTGGAACGCAGTACGGATGTTTCGCCGGTATCTGCATTAAAGTTCAATGTATTTTGGTCAATGTGGCCACCTGCTTCTATCACTTCTACCTGGCGTGCAAACTCATGCTCGATGGCACGCTGCACGTTACGTATAGAGTTAAGGTTCTTCACCTCGCAACGGTTGCCATATTCAGCAGCGCCTCGTAAGCGTACAGATATATTGGCATCGCAACGCATGCTGCCTTCCTCCATATTACCATCGCAAATATCAAGGTAACGCAATAAACGGCGTACCTCGGTCAGGAACTGGCCGGCCTCTTCGGCACTGCGCAGATCGGGCTCGGATACAATTTCGATAAGTGGTACCCCTGCCCTGTTCAGGTCAATAAGCGAATAATGGTCGTGCTGATCGTGCGAACTTTTGCCGGCATCATCCTCCATGTGAATGTGATGGATGGCGATGGTTTTTGAAGTACCGTTAGCCAACTTTACAGTTACACTACCGCCCAGGCAGATCGGCTGCTGATCTTGCGTGGTTTGAAAACCTTTGGGCAGATCGGCATAAAAGTAATTTTTACGGGCAAAGGTGTTTTGCAGGTTGATGCTGCAATTACAGGCCAGGCCCATTTTTACGGCATACTCTACCATGCGTTTATTAATGCGCGGCAACGTGCCGGGGTGCCCCAGTGAAACCGGACTAACATGATGGTTTGGTTCGGCGCCAAATGCTGCCGAATCTGATGAAAAAGCCTTACTTAAAGTGGATAACTGCGCGTGAACCTCTAACCCAACAACCAACTCGTATTTATCACTCACGCCGCTTTCTAGAACTGCCATATTATATATTCAGCTGTTATTCAGCATTGATGAAACATGCCAAATATAGTTTATATATCTATTTTTCATAGCTATTTTTTGAAATGGATTTGCACGGCGAAAACAATTTGTTAAACCTTTTATTTAATGAGGTGTCTGTTACTTTAATCGTTACAGAATTCCATGCACTTACAACACATATTATGAAAAGAACAGTTTTGGGAATGCTTGCCGGGATGTTCATCCTTGCAGCATCAGTAACCCCTTCAAAAGCGCAGGTGAGCGTTAGCCTTAACATAGGCACCTGGAGCCCGCCTGTAGAATATGCCGATGCCAATTATTATTACCTGCCGGATGTGAATAGCTATTATTATGCACCAACACATCAATACATTTATTTGAATGGCAACAACTGGATCTGGAGAAACACCTTACCGCCCCGCTATAATTATTACAACATCAATAATGGTTATAAAGTGGCTGTATATAGGCCCAACCCATACCACTATTACAGCAGCGACCGCGTTAGATATGCACGATACCGCGGCGTAAGGGGTGGCATTATCCGCGACAGGTATTACCGCCCGCATAAAACCATTGTGAACCGCACACGCTATGTAAACCGTGGCCCAGGTAGAGGACCCGGACGTGACTGGAACCGTGGACCGGGAAGAGGACAAGAACATGGCGGTGGCCGCGGAAATGGCGGCAGTAAACATGGCGGTGACCGTGGACCGGGTGGACACGGTGGTGGCAATGGACGACACTAACTGATAAAAGCAGAACGACCGCCTAATAAGGCGATCGTTCTGCTTAAAGTATGTAGTAAGTTGATTACTTAGCTTACAAAGCTTTTGGCTTTAGCCAGCGCATTATCAATACCACTTAAATCGCTGCCGCCCGCTGTAGCGAAGAATGGCTGACCACCGCCACCGCCTTTAACTTCTTTAGCAAGCTCTTTTACGATGTTACCGGCATGCAGGCCTTTATCTTTTACTAAAGTTTCATCTATCATTACGGTAATGCTTGGTTTGCCGTTGATATCGGCAGCCAATACCAGGAACAGGTTTGGAACAATATCTTTCAAATGATAAGCCAAAGTTTTAACCGCATCGGCATTTGGCAGCTCCACCCTTTGGGCGATGAAGTTGATACCGTTGATCTCTTCCGCAGTTATAGCCAGCTGATCTTTTAAACCGGATGCTTTCATCAGGACTGCTTTCTCCAGTTCCTTTTTCATGCGGTTGTTGTCCTCTATCAGGCTTTCGATGCTTTTTGAAAGGTCATTCGGGTTCTTTAAAAGGTCTTTTAAGGCTTTTATTTGGCGTGCCTGGTTTTGGATATAATCTTGCGAGTGGTAACTGGTAATAGCCTCGATACGGCGCACACCTGCGGCTACAGCGCTTTCGCCTGTTATTTTGAAGAAGCCTATTTCGGCGGTGTTTTGTACGTGGGTACCACCACAAAGTTCCTTGCTGAATTTATCATCAAAGGTTATTACGCGTACATAATCGCCATATTTTTCACCGAACAGGGCTGTAACGCCGCTTGCTATGGCATCGTCGTAACGTACACTGCGCTCTTCTTTTAAAGGGATAGCCTCGCGCACTTTTTGGTTAACGATGCGTTCTAATACTTCTATATCATCATCCGTAACCTTGCTGAAATGTGAAAAATCGAAACGCAACTGATCCGGGTTTACTAATGAGCCTTTTTGGTTTACGTGCTCGCCCAGGGTTTCTTTTAACGCGGCATGCAGCAAGTGTGTTGCCGAATGGTTAGCATTGGTCATGATGCGGTTACCCATGTTGATGGCCGCCTGGAAACGGGTTGGCATAGGGTTTGGTAATTCCCATACTTTTTGCTCGCCTGTTTCCATGTTATAATATGGCGAAAGGTTAGCGTAATGAATAATCAAGCCATTCTCTTTCTTGGTATCAGTAACCTCAAAATTCAGGTTGCCTTTGGTTTCATCGTACCATTCGCTCATTAAGTTACCGGTATCGCCCACCTGGCCGCCACCTTCCGCGTAGAAGGGTGTGCGGTTCAGTACGATCTGGTATTGCTCTTTACCTTGTGTGGTTACCTTGCGGTATTTTAAGATTTCGGCCTGCGTATATAATTCATCGTAACCCACAAACTCGGTACTATCGCCACCTCGAAGTACTACCCAGTCGCCAGCGCTAACAGCGGTTGCAGCGCGTGAACGGAGTTTTTGGGTTTGAAGAGCTTGTTCAAAGCCTTCCATGTCAACTGCAAAACCTTGTTCTCGAGCCATTAATTCGGTTAAGTCAATTGGAAAACCGTAGGTATCAGACAGTTCAAAAGCATGCTCTCCTTTAATTTTTCGACCGGTGGGTATATCTTTTATTGTGCCCTCAGGATATTCCACACTTGTTATAGAGGCAAAAACAGAGGTCAACTCATTAAACCTTCTAATACCAGCAGATAAAGTTCTAAGAAAAGCAACCTCCTCCTCCAAAATCACCTTCTGCACAAAATCTTTTTGTGAGTATAACTCATCAAACACACCTTTAAACTGTTCGGCCAGTAATGGCACTAACTCATTAAAGAATGGTTCTTTAAAATTTAAGGTTTGGTAGCTATAACGTACCGCACGGCGTAAAATCCTGCGGATAACGTAACCTGCTTTATTACTTGCAGGCAATTGTCCATCGGCAATAGCAAAGCTAATGGCACGGATATGATCTGCCAGTACGCGCATGGCCACAGCATCAGCCCAATCCGCATCGCCGGGTTTAGCGGCACTGTTATATTTTTTACCGCTTTTCTCTGCAATGAATTGGATCATCGGTTGGAAAACGTCGGTATCGTAATTTGAACTTTTGCCTTGCAACACACGCACCAAACGCTCGAACCCCATCCCGGTATCCACGTGCTTGGCCGGCAACGGGTGCAACGAACCATCTTTAATACGATTAAACTGCATGAATACATTGTTCCAGATCTCTATCACCTGGTCGTGATCGGCGTTAACTAAAGTAGCACCGCTAACCTCCGCACGCTCATTATCCGGGCGACTGTCAAAATGGATCTCCGAACAAGGTCCGCAGGGGCCGGTTTCGCCCATTTCCCAAAAGTTATCTTTTTTATTGCCGGGCAAAATATTCGCTTCATCTACATATTGTTTCCACAGTTCGTAGGTTTCGGTATCTTTTTCAAGTCCTTCTTTCTCGTCGCCTTCAAAATAAGTTACGTAGAGGCGGCTCTTATCCAATTTGTAAACTTCGGTCAATAACTCCCAACTCCAGTCAACAGCTTCTTTTTTAAAGTAGTCGCCAAAGCTCCAGTTACCCAGCATCTCAAACATAGTGTGGTGATAGGTATCAATACCCACCTCTTCCAAATCGTTATGTTTACCGCTAACGCGAAGGCAGCGTTGGGTATCGGCCACGCGTGGGGCTTTTGCAGGGGCTTCGCCCAAAAACACATCTTTAAACTGGTTCATCCCTGCGTTGGTGAACATGAGTGTGGGGTCGTTTTTTACAACAATAGGTGCGCTTGGCACAATTATGTGGCCTTTAGAAGCGAAAAAATCAAGAAAAGCCTGGCGTATTTCTTTAGCGGTCATAGTGTGCAAAGGTAGAAAATTGTCTGAACCTGAATTAATAGAATTTTGGAATTAACTGAATTGATCATACATGCAAAAGGCGGAGAATAAATCACCGCCTTTTATATGTATAACCGCAATGATTATTTCTCAAGAAGGATCTTTTGGTTGTTAAACGCAAAGGCGGCGTCAACCAGTTCGGTAACCAAGGGCCAGTCGGCGGCTTTTTCGAAATTACCAGCATAAACACGGCTAACTATAATACTTAACACATTACCCTTAACTGTGGCCGAAGAGGTAAAAGAACCTGTTTTATTAGCTTTTTTGGTATTTAATTCTTCCACTCCCTTTGCCTGGTATCCTTGCGGTATGGCCAGGTTTATTTTAAAAGTAAGGCTGCGTGCGGCAGGCATATAAATATCAAGCGTACGCTTCCTGTCATTTTCATCTAACTGAACAAAACTGCCTGTAAGTTTACCAGCATCTAGTATATAGCTGTTACCGGCTTTTTTAACGAGGTTATTAAGTATCACCGTTGATGAAAACTCAAACACCGGTTTGTTATTTTCGAGGGCGGGATTTATCACTTTATAGTCGCTTATTTGCACGGGCTCCTGCCCAAACTGCTCTTGCGCTTCGTCCATAAAGCTTTTACGGACCTCTACCTGTGATTTGCCCATACCACCTAAAAAGGCATCTGCAGATTTTTTGGTTTCGTAATTTTTTGAAAGTCGTTTGGCAAGCGGGGCCCCTTTTACCAGTTCCATCAGGCCATTATCGATATCCATTGCGCTCAGCAGGCTTTTCTGGCCATCGTGGCGCATGTAGCCGGTTTGCTTTACTAATCGCTGCACTTTTAACTTTTGCATATCGGCTAGTAAAGATACTTCAACTTTTACCTCAACATGGTTTTTGTCGGCACTTACCATTGGGATGGTTGTGTTCATTTCATCAAACACATACTTGGTGGCGCTTTTACGCTTAGGCACAAGGCTAATAGCCTTTTCGCCCTGGAACTTCGCCGGTATCTCGTTAAAATGGGTTACAGCATCGTCAAAGCACATATATAATGGCTTGTTACCGTTGCTTATGCGAATCACAGCATCAAGGTCAGAAAAATTGAAAACGTTATCCAGACTACTGGTATTTCGCGAGCAAACCAACAGCACTTCATGTACAATATCCATATCTGTTAAAAGGCGGCTCATATTTATGGTAGCTATGGTGCCTTTTGCTGTACGATAGTTTAACGCTTTTAAATCATCCACGTCATCCTTATCAAAATTGCCAAATAAGCGCAGCTTCCAGGCGTCATATAAAATCTTCATTGAACTATCAAGCGGCGCTGCCTTCAGGTTTTTCTTACTGTCAAAATAATCTTTCATGATCTTTTTAGGCTCTTCATCAATGGGGTTATTTACCTCGTGAAAAAAAGTTTGGAAAAGCTCTTTGTTAGCGGTAAGGCCGCCGGCCTTTGCAGTGGGGTTACCCATGCTCATCATTTTTGATTTGGCAGCGCTGCTTATCTCGATATAAGGGTATTGGCGATATACCGAAACCCATTTTTGGCTTTGATATTTAGGCAGTTCCTTCTTGCTCAGTTTATAAACCAGGTCGCCATTAGGCAGGGTGCTTTCCTCAAGTTTGGGCGCACCATTAGCAGCTATGTAGTAAACTGAAGTTTTACTGTTAAATTGAAAATAAAGCGAATAGTTAAGTATGGGGTATTCATCTGCCAATACATAAACCTGGTCATTCTTTTTGTAAGAATCTTCCATGGCATTTTCCGACAGATCGTTATTGCTGATGTAATAATCTAATATATCACCAACCTGCAGGCCGGGTATTGCAAGCTTTCCTTTCTGATCTTTTCCGGTATTTTTCAACAACACCTCTTCTCCGGTATTCACTACGGTTTCCTGCCCGCCCGGTTTAATTATTTTAGCGCCAATGTAGGTGTTATGCACATCATTGATTTTAGCGATAAGGAACGACATGCTTTTGTCCAGCTTTTTTTGATACTCAAGAGTTGAGTAGCGTTCCAATGCAGACTTATCGTTTATTTTAACGCGTTCGTGCAGGGTTGATACCCTGGTAACCCGATTGGCAATACTAGCCGTTACAATCAGGAATTTAAACTTTAAATTAGATGTACGCTGTATGTTATACGATTGCGCTAATATTACAGCACTTTCGTTAGCATATTTAGCCGGCACCTCTTTTAAACTAAATTCAGGCGTGGCGTTACCCCACACCGTTTTTTGTATCTCGGCGGCTTTTTCGTTATAGCTTTGCGCATAAACTGCGCTACAGGTAGTTATTAAAAAGGATAATAAGAGTAAAGGTTTTTTCATTCAGAAATAGGTTTTATAGTTAGTGCGTCGTTATATGTTTTGACCAATTGTTCAATATCCGCATTCCACTGAGCAAAGCCGGTTTTGGGCAAATGCGTGTTTTTTATGATAATGCTTTTTTTGTAGGTGACCTTATCGCCTGCGGGCACATACTGCACATGAAACTCGTAATTGGGGTTCACAATTTTTAAAGCTGCCGGCAACGAAGCAACTTTATAACCTTGGGGTATAGCCAGTTCTGCATTGCGTGTTAGGTTTTGCCTGTGGCTAAACCAGTAATCGTGCCGGCGCTCGTCGGTTTTGATTGCACCATTTATAAATTCCTTAGTGTTATCCAAATCGATATAGTAGGTTTTGCCAAACAATGAAATGCCATTTTTGGTGGTTAAAGCGTAAGTAGCTGTTAAATCTTTATCGGGGTTACTTGTACCTGATAGTGCGAGGTTGGTTACCTTATAATCGTTGTTATCGCCCGACAGGTATCTGACCATGGCGTCTTCGGTCTTTTCGCGTTTTATGCTGTTTATACCTGTAAGTATCTCTTCTTTATCCTCGCCTTTCCAAACGTAATTAACCGTACCTGTTATAGCACCGGCTGTAATAGATAGTTTTGATATTTGTGCGTTAGCGTTTTGCCCTGCAAGCGCAACGGGCACTTTAGTAAGTTGATATTTTTCGCCATCTTCTATCAGGATCTGTCTTCCCTGGATACGTTCTGCATATTCATCAAACCCAAGGTAGCTTTCGGTTGCATCCAAAAAATAGGTTTTGCCTTCATAATTAAGGGCGCATATCATGTGGTTATCAACCGCCAGCGATGGGGTTTGATAATCATAAGCTATATGTTTAGTACCCAGCCAGCAAAGCCGGGCATCATAACCGGCTGCTGTTAGCAAAGCCTTGGTAAGGTTTGCCATTCCTTTACAATCGCCATATTTTTTGCGTAATACTTCGTCGGCATTCTCGGGTTTAAAACCGGCCATACCATCTTCAAAAGCAATGTATCTGATGTTGTCCTGCACGTAGTAAAATATCGCTTTTATTTTTTCGATATCGTTAGTTTGCCCGCCGGTAAGCTCTTTAGCCTTGGCTGTTATTGCGCCCTGATCTGCAATGGTGTTTTTAATGAGACTATGATACCACTTATACTGATCGTCGAGCGTGTTAAAGTAAGTAAAGGTTTTGCCGCCAACCGTTGCCGATTTGCACAGCACCATTAAATGCGGGTACAGGTACGTTGGGCCGGGGCTGTTGCTTTCTTGCTTGGTAGCCGGCAAATTTTTAATAGTAAAAGTAATTACATCGGCATCTTCGCCGCTAATGTATTGTGTACTTTTGGTGATATTAAAACCGTTAAAGTTGTACTCTTTAAGTTCCACTTTCATCCAGCGGGGCACCTTTACAACAATTTGTTTTTGGTTTACAACATAACTTTCAGAAAAACCAATATTGGTAAAGTAACGCGGGTCATCAACCGTTTCGGCAAAAGTAACTACACCAAGCCCACCCTTTTTAGGAATAATTAGGGGGAAATAACAGATCTTTTGATCGGAGTAGAAAATATCATCGCTGCCATAGTAAGTGTAGGTTGGCTTAAAGCCCCAGGGGATGCGTCCATCAACCTTACATTCAACATTAGTTATGGTAAAGTGGTTATTATAGCCTTGTACCACCGGCACGCTGGCCTGGAAGTTATTGGCAATATAAGTAGTGGTGAGCTTTTGCTTTATCTCTACCGATGCGGTTTTTGTGTTATAAACAAATTGGTAGTTTTCTATTGCCGAACTAATAGTTACAACAGAATCTGCCGTATTACTAAAAGCAATTTTGACAAATAATATGCCTATGGCACAAAAGGTAAAGGTTTTAATCATAACTTAATTAAGTTACTAAAATAATACATTTTATAGTTTTGTTGAAATAGAATTTGATCCCTGCCATTATGAATAGGTATTTGTAGCTTTATGATTAATTGTTTTACGCTTTAAGCACTTGCACACTTACTTACTAAAATACTACATTTGTACATGCCTTACAAAGACCGCGAGATCAACAAAATGTATTATACCATGGGCGAAGTATCGGCCATGTTTGATGTTAACCAGTCGTTGATACGTTTTTACGAGAAAGAATTTGATGTATTGCAGCCAAAAAAAAACAAAAAGGGCAATAGGTATTTCACCCCCGAGGACCTGGAGAACTTTAAAATCATCTTTCATCTGATTAACGACAAAGGCTACACCCTGCAAGGCGCTAAAGACCACTTGAAAACCAACATGGGCGATACCCGCGATAGCCAGCGCGTGATAGATTCGTTGGAAAGCATGAAAAAATTCCTGTTGGAAGTGCGCGACCAGTTGTAATTATTCTATTTTTATGCAGCCCCACCCAAACCCTCCCCGGAAGGGAAGGCTTAAATAAAAAAGTCTCCCCCGCTTGGGGAGATTGAGAGGGAGCTGAATACTAAACCTATGATTGCTAAGCACAAGGGCGAAATACCCGTTGTAGTATTACTACTCCCCTTTTTAGCAGGCATCACCGGCGCGCTTTTCTGTTTAAATACATCTGATGGTATTGTTTTAGCAGGGCTGATAGTACTAACACTATTATTCGTCGGGCTGAACTTGGCTTACAGCCAACTGCGCGTTTATAAAGCACGCTGGCTTGGCGGGGTACTGCTTTATTCCATTTTGTTTTTACTGGGTTGGTTGATTACGTTTGAACATAATGAACTAAATAAAACTAATCACTTCAGTAAAATATCAGCCCGAAAGCTTGTTGCCTTTATCACATCAGAACCTAAAGTAAAAGACGACCTGGTGCGCTTTACGGCTGATGTTAAACAAGTAATAAACGGTAACCAGGCAAGCAAAGCCAGCGGCACTTTACTTATTACCATTAAAGATGAGTTGGCTAAAAATATGTTCTATGGCGAGCAGTTACTTATCCCCGCAAATTACTCGGCAGTCGACCCGTCTTTTAACCCAGGCGAGTTTAATTATAAGCAATACCTGGCCAATAAAAATGTTCATTACCAGGCGTTCTTGTATCCAAAGCAATATAAAATCATCTCCACGGGGAATGGCAATCCTGTTATTGCTTATGCGCTTAAGACCAGGCAAAACCTGGTAGACAAATTCAAGCGTAATATGCAGGATACTACAGCCATCGCGGTAGCATCCACTCTGATACTGGGCTACAAGGCCGATCTGAATAACGATGTGTTGCAGGCCTATTCTAAAACGGGCACAATCCATATTCTATCGGTATCGGGTGGGCATGTGGCTATTATTTATTTACTATTGGGTTGGATGCTTGGCTTTCTGGATACATCCAAACGTGGCAAGATCATCAAGGCTGTTGTAATTGTCATCTTGATATGGGTTTACGCATTGCTCACAGGCTTTTCGCCGGCGGTTTGCAGGGCCGCGGTGATGATCAGTTTGGTTATCACCGGTAAAACTTACAGCAGGTACATTAATACGTTAAACTTACTGGCGGCTTCAGCTTTTGGCCTGTTACTATATGATCCGTTTTTACTGACGGATGTAGGTTTCCAACTGTCGTACCTTGCAGTTGCCGGGCTGGTTGTTTTCCAGCCAATAGTTTATGAGTGGTTTAGCGTTAAGAATAAATGGATAGATAAGATCTGGCTGGCCTGCTCTGTTTCTATTGCCGCGCAGGTAATTACGTTTCCGTTGAGTGCTTATTACTTTCATCAGTTCCCGGTTTACTTTTTGGTGAGCAATTTATTGATAACCATTCCTATCATCATCGTCATGTACAGTGGCTTGCTTTTGTTGCTGCTGCCGCAATTGCCTTATGTATCTAAAGCCCTAGGATATGTGTTGGAGCAAAGCATATTGCTAATAAACAAAGCCCTCGCTTTTATAGAACATTCGCCCTATGCCAGTATTGGCAAAATATGGTTAACAAAGTTTGAACACCTGTTGTTGTACGCGATCATCATCCTCCTGTTTTATTACTTATATGACAAAAAAAAATGGCTGATAAAAGTGACTTTGGTTTGTGTGCTTATATTGTGCATAAGCATCAGCCTTAAAAAACTTAAAGCCGATACATCCAGCACCATTACCTTTTTAAACCTGCGAAAACATGCCGGCATCGTATTTAAGAACGGTAACCAGGGCGTGGTCATAAGCGATCTGCCTGAAATGGACAAATACTTTAAATATGCTATACAGCCGGGGCTTGATAGCAACCGAATAACGGATTATAAGGTTTATAATACAGCCGATAATATTCGTAAGCCTTATTTAATAAAGCAAGGCAACTTCATTAGCTTCCAAAATAAAAAACTACTATTGTTAAACGATAGCAGTAAAATAAAGTCTATCCCCCAGCAATTGGGTATCAATTATTTATTTGTGAGCGGTAACGCATTTTTAGATACAGCTTTAATGAAGAATAAAACAGTTATTATTAATGCTGATAATTCAAACAGCTACATTACCGAATTTAAAGACAGGGTAAAGCCGATACAAGTGAATTATAATATATTAAAACGTAACAAATCGGTCTGTATCGTATCTAATCCACATAAATAATTAAAAAATATCTTAAAAAAGTTTGCACACGAATTAATTACACACTAAATTGTATCCATCAAATTAAAACTATGAAGAATAAATTATTTACTGTTGCCATGGGTATAGCCCTAACCGCAACAGCTATTAGCGCCAGCGCGCAAAAAGTTTATAAAGAGGGCATTGCTACCATAAGCATGAACGCTATGGGCCAGTCTATCGAAGCAAAAAATTACTTCAGGACCGACTCATCTGCAGTTGCTTTTAACTCGGGGCCTGCTGCTATTAAGGTTTTAACAGACGCTAAAGGCACTTACATGGCTATTATGGTTGACGTACCTGTAGCTTCCATAAAAAAAGCGGCTATTGCTACGCCTGCCGAAGTTGAAGAACAAATGTCAAAAATACCCGTACTTGATTTTAAACCGGGTACCGAAACTAAAGTTATCAATGGTTTTAACTGCAAAAAAGTTATTGCTACAGATCCTAAAACAAGCAAATCTTACGACATTTGGGTAACTAACGATGTTTCGTTGCCTGTAAACTCAGCATCTAAATTTTATGCTAAAGCAGGTGGTTTCCCTATCCAGTACGTAACTTTCCAAAACGGACAGGCATCTGAGGTTACTATCAAAAGTATTGTAGAGCAAAAAGTGCCTGCAGGTACATTCAGCGTTCCGGCGGATTTTGATAAGATCTCAATGGACGACCTAAAATCTATGGGCGGCGGCGGCAACTAAGCCAACCCGTTATAGTGTTAAAGCCCGGTAGTTTTTAATTACCGGGCTTTGTTTTTTAAGCAGATTACAAAGATATTCTGCAAATTCATTAATTCAGGAAATTTTTGTTCAGACTAATTCTGACGATAAACTGTTAACCCATTGTCCAAACAAGCGGGTTTCCATATCAACGGCCTTTTGCGCGTGGCCCTCCCAATCTGGCGAGAACTTTTGCAACTGGTTTATCATTTCTTCCAGGTGGCCTTCTTCTTCCAAGATAATCGATTTTACGTTCACCTTGCTGCCAACGGCATCAAGCGCGTTTTGGTAAATTGGATAAAGTTCATCGGCACGTACCTCTATAGCGTAGGTAACCAACAGGTATGCCGCAAAACGTAGTTCGGAGCCGGTTAAATGCATTTCCTTTTTAAGGTAACGGCAAACATCAATATCCAATTGGTTCAAGTAATACTTGCTGAAAGCAGGTGCTATCAGGTATTCGGCAGAATAGGTTGGCAATTCTTTACCTGTTTTTTCTATCTGTTTTTTTAGGTAGAACGCGTGGCGATGCTCTTCTGCAGCATGCTTTAATATGATGTAAGTAACCGTTGCAGGGTCTTCACTTGCGGAGATCTTACGGGCTCCGGTGTTCTCCATTAACGATAGCGTATTTAACCAACGCGCGTGCAGCTGGTTATCGGCAATTATTTGGGGTAATATTGTATTTAGTTCCATAGTTTAGATCTCATCGAGGGCTTGCCTGATGGTGGTGTAAATGTAATCGAGTTCGGTATCAGTAATGCAATATGGGGGTAAAATGTAAATTATATTCCCAAGGGGCCTTAAAATTATGCCCTTATCTAAAAAGTAGTGATACAATTTATCGCGCAGGCCGCTAAAATATGACGTATTATTCCCCGTTTCCCATTCCAGCGCCAGGATTGTACCTGTTTGGCGGGTGGTTTTTATGGATTTATGCCCTTTAACTTTTTCGGCAAAGGCTGTGTGTTTGGCAGTAATACGGTCAATATTTTGTTGGGTTGATGGCTCAAGGAACAGATCCAGACTGGCCAAAGCTGCAGAACATGCTATTGGATTAGCCGTGTATGAATGCCCGTGGAACAGCGTCTTCATTTTATCGTCAGACAAAAACGCATCGTAAATTTCCTGCGTACAGGTTGTCAACCCAAAAGCCATGGTGCCGCCTGTAAGGCCTTTAGAGAAACACATAATATCGGGTTGTGTTTGTACATGTTCGCAGGCGAAAGACTTGCCAGTGCGGCCGAAACCGGTGAACACTTCATCGGCTATCAGCAAAACACCTTCCTTTTGGCAATGCGCCATCAGTTCATCCAGATACTTTGCCTCGTACATGATCATCCCGGCAGAGCCTTGCACCAATGGCTCGAAAATAAAAGATGAGATCTGAGATTTGAGACTTGAGATTTGAGATTTAAGAGCGTCGATATTACTCATATTCGGCAGGTCAATAAACTCCACCTCAAACAATAGGCTATCAAAAGCAGCTGTAAAGGCGCTACGCCCACTTACCGACATGGCGCCGAATGTATCGCCGTGGTAAGCATTCTTAAACGCGATTATCTTGGTGCGCTGCTCGCCTTTGTTGTGCCAGTATTGCAGGCACATTTTTATAGCAACCTCTATAGCGGTAGAGCCATTATCAGAGTAGAATGCTTTGGCTTGATTATTTGGTAGGATAGCAAGTAAACGCTCGGCCAGTTCAACTGCTCCGGGATGTGTAAAGCCTGCGAAGATAGCATGCTCCAGAACCGTTAACTGTTCGGCAATTTTTTTGGCGATGTATGGGTGCGAATGCCCGTGGATGTTAACCCACCACGATGATATGGCATCTATATATTTTGTACCGTCTTCGGCATACAGGCAGGTGCCCTCGCCCCTAACAATAGGGATTGGCGGCTGCGCCGTTTTCATTTGCGTATAGGGGTGCCAGATAACTTTTAGATCGCGTTCGGCTAAGTTCATATTGTTTTTAATAATAGATCGGCAACATACTGGTCGGTTGGGAAGGTAAAAGCATCAACGTTAAGCTCACTCAGCTTTACCCAGCGGAAAGATTGTAAGATATCGCCTTCGCCCTCAAAGTCGAACACCTCAATTTTGGTGGTAAACCTTAAGTCGGATACTGCCTTCACCAGGTAATAAACGCTGATGATCTGCGAATCGTTAAAGGCCGATTTTACAAAGAAATCGGTAGTATAAAAATGACTGGTCACTTCTACCTCTGTATTGCATTCTTCAACAAACTCGCGTTTAAGGCCTTCTATCAACCCCTCACCATACTCTAACCCACCACCGGGGAACTTAGTAAAGCGGAAGCCATACTCCTGCTCATCGCTTATCAAAACCTCATTGGTTGCGTTTATGAGCAGGCCGTAAACACGTACGTTGAAAAACATGTTATTCATAGTGCTTTTTGTTGCGCATTACTTTATCCATCGTCCAGGGGATATCCTCTGTTTTGGCCTCGCTCCTTATGGGGCAATTTGGCATGCTGCAGTAGTGGCAGCAATCCGGCAGGCATGGGTCGGTATGAATAAAAAATTCGGTCAGGATATCTGCATTTTTATTCACCAGTTGTTCTACCAGTTTCACTTCCTCGTGCACCCGGTTAAGGTCGAAATAGTTTGGTAAAGTAAGGTGGCAATCTATGTGCAGTTCGTTGCCGTATTTTTGAGCGCGCAGGTTGTGAATGTCTATCCATTCTTCGCGGCGTTGTTCGCCTAAAACAGTAACCACATCGCTTACGATGTTAAAATCGGTTTCGTCCATTAACCCGGCAACAGAACGGCGGATCAATTTGTACCCGGTAAATAATATATAAAAACCAACAAGGATAGACAGCACACTATCCAGCCATAATATCTTAGTAAAATATATCAGCAGCAAGCCTATGACAAGACCGCAACTGGTAACGGTATCTGTTAATAAATGATGCCCGTCGGCTTCAATAGTAATAGAACGTAACAATTTCCCCTTACGGATCATATAATAACCTAACCCGCCGTTGATAGTGCCGGTTACACCTATAATAATGGCACCCAACAAAAGATCATGAATAACCTCGGGATAAAATATGCTATAAGTTGATTTCGCGATGATGATGACACCCGCAATACCTATCAAAGCACCCTCTATAAATACGGAAAAATATTCGACCTTACCATGGCCGTAGGGATGGTTTTCATCGCGCGGTTGCGATGCCAGGTAGATGCTGAAGAACGCGAAAGAACTTGCCACTACGTTTACAATACTTTCGGCAGCGTCGGTTAGTACAAAGTTGGAGTTTGTTAAAAAATACGCGCCAAATTTCATCACCATCAGCACAACACCGGTGATTAGCGACATTAAAATTATCCTTTTATGTTCCTTCAAAACCCAACCTTTTTAGAGAGGCCAAACTTACGGAAATTTCACCTTGCCGTTCGGTTAAAATTGCAACATGTTTAGTTTAGAATGGTTCTGATACAGTTTATTTATTGCAACACATTTCGCAATTCGCCCATAACTAAACATTTTAGGTATAGTTTATAGATATCGCAAAAGGTGTGTAAACTAATTTTCTATATTTGCCGCAGTAACAAAAACAACAATATGAGCGCATTAAGTAACAGGATAAACAACCTGTCAGAATCCCAAACCATTAAGATGGCTAAAATGGGCCGCGAATTGGCTGCTAAAGGTGTAGATGTAATAAGCCTTAGCTTTGGCGAGCCCGATTTTCATACCCCCGAGCATATTAAGGAGGCCGCTAAAACGGCAATGGATAAAAACTTTACTTATTATACACCTGTAGCCGGTTACCCGGACCTGCGCAAGGCCGTGGTTGGTAAGTTAAAGACAGAGAACAACCTGGATTATACCGATACGCAAATTGTAGTTTCTACCGGCGCTAAACAGGCCCTTGCCAACACCGTATTGTGTTTGGTTAACCCCGGCGAAGAAGTTATTATCCCTACCCCTTACTGGGTTTCGTATTCTGAAATTGTAAAGCTTGCCGAAGGCGTAAGCGTTTTTATTGAAACCACAGTTGAAAGCAATTTTAAAATTACTGCAGAGCAATTAGAGGCGGCTATTACGCCTAAAACTAAATTGTTCATGTTCTCGTCTCCTTGTAACCCTACCGGCAGTGTTTACAGTAGAGAAGAGTTGGCGAGCCTGGCTAAAGTATTTGAAAAATATCCGGAGATCTATATCCTGAGCGATGAGATCTACGAACATATTAACTTTATTGGCGGCCACGAGTCGATTGCCCAGTTTGAGAGTATTAAAGACCGCGTGGTGATCGTAAACGGATGGTCGAAAGCTTTTGCCATGACCGGCTGGAGGATTGGTTATACCGCCTCAAACAGTGAAATTGCTGCCGCATGTGATAAGATCCAAGGCCAGATAACATCAGGTACATGCTCTATCACCCAAAAAGCCGGCGTTGCCGCTTACACTGGTGGTTTAGAAACCGTTCATCAAATGCGCGAGCAGTTCCAGAAACGCCGCGACCTTGTTTATGGTTTGCTAAAAGACATTCCGGGAGTTACCGTGAACTTGCCCGATGGCGCGTTTTACTTCTTCCCTAACGTCACCTCATTTTTTGGTAAAAGCTTTAACGGCAAAACCATTAACGATGCTGATGAATTGAGCATTTTCTTATTAGAAGAAGCACATGTTGCTACCGTAGGTGGTGATTCGTTCGGCGATAAAAAATCTATCCGCATTTCTTACGCAGCTGCCGAAGATAAATTGGTAGAAGCTGTAAATAGGATAAGGACAGCGCTGGCTAAATTAGTGTAGTATTCTGAATCGGAATTTACTGGACTAAAGGATTTTCAGAATGCTGTAAATTCTGAAAGTTTGGACAATCCTGATTCAAACCAAATAAAAAAGCCCCTCGCCAAATTGACGAGGGGCTTTTTGTTAAGTAGAATTTCGGCAATATTATAAACCGAAACCGTAAGCTATACGTAAACCAACTGTACCAAAGTTATTACTCTGGCCTGAATAATTCTCGTAACGAACACCTACATCCCATTTTTGAGAAGCGTAACCAATTCCAGGTGACGCAATTAATTTTGTATTTTTACTTAACCCTTCTGTGTCTTGACCTTCAAGTGCTCCAAAAGTTTTAGTTTCAAAACCCGCACCAACTTCAGCACCAAAATAAAGATTTTGAGTAAAAAATGCCTTAACACCCAATTTTATAGGTATCATACCATACGAAGCTGTTTTAATATTGGTATTACCAAGTTCTTTACCAAAAAAGTTGTAGTAACCTGATGTTAAAGTTAAAGCCAAATTATCAGCTAATCCATATTGTAAACGTGCGGTACCACCTACACCAACATTAGAGATATCATGTAGATTACCCGTTGGTAGTAAACCTTCCACACCTAAACCTAATCGGAAGGCACTTTTTGGAGTAGATTGTGCAATAACATTTGTGCCGATAAATAAAGCTGCTGCTGTAAAAGCAACGGCTATAATTTTTGTCATTTTTTTCATTGTCGTGTTTTTTAGTAATACAATTATTAATTGTGATACACGGCAATAATCAAATACTCTGCCAATTGGCACAATTTAACGGTTAAATGATTTTGGAGTGACACATAAAAACACTTCATTATAGCTAATTTAAAGCCTTATGTGTTGATAATCAATATAATTTTGACTTTTAAACCGCCGTGGTCAAATAATGTTAAAAAAAGTTATTTAACATTTGTGAACAACTTTAAAAAGTGTCGGTTATTTGCTAAAAGTGTAGTTTTTATGGATTTTAGGACGATTTTTTCAAAGCAAATTGCGGCTGGTGTTCAGATTTGGCATCATAAAATTATTCCATACATGAAAAAGCCCCCGTTGTAACGGAGGCTTTGTAATATTATGATTCGGGATCTATTTCAGGATCGGGTTTGTAGTTCTTTTCCATTTCGGCGAGTTTAGCATCTCCGTAAGCGAATTTAGTAATGATGTAATACAACACCGGCACTATAAAAATAGCCAGCGATGTAGCCATCAACATCCCACCGAAAACTGTCCAGCCAATGGTCTTTCTTGACTCGGCACCGGCACCTGATGCAAATAGCAATGGTAACACACCCAATATAAATGCCATCGATGTCATGATGATCGGTCGTAAACGAAGCCTTACCGCTTCCAGGGTCGCTTTCTCGAGGTTCATCCCCCTATCCACACGCTCCTTGGCAAACTCTACGATCAGGATGGCATTTTTGGCTGCCAAACCTATCAACGTTATCAAACCAATTTGCGCGTAAACGTTGTTGGTTAAGCTTGGTTTAAACATCAGGAACAGGATCGCACCAAACGCACCCAGTGGCACAGCCAACAGCACCGAGAACGGTACCGACCAGCTTTCATACAGCGCAGCCAGGAACAAGAACACAAAGCCTATCGAAAGTGCAAATATGTAAATGGTTTTTGAACCCGATAACAACTCCTCGCGGCTTAAGCCCGAAAACTCGTAACCATAACCCTGCGGTAGGGTTTGCGCAGCCACTTCTTTTAAGGCTGTAATAGCATCTCCGCTACTAAAGCCGGGCTTAGTGCTACCGTTTATCTCCGCAGAGCGGAAAAGGTTGTAATGCGATATTAAGGGGGCGTTCTCAATAACCTTGTAACTGGTTAATGTGCTTAATGGCACCATTGCACCCGCATCGTTACGTACAAAGTACTGGCCTATGTTTGCAATATTGGTACGATAGTTTGTATCGGCTTGTGCCACCACCCTAAAGTTACGGCCGTATACGGTAAAGTCGTTTACATAAGCACTACCCATGTAGGTTTGAAGGGTAGCATTCACATCAGAGATCTTCACACCTAATTTCTTAGCTTTTTCCCTGTCAATAGTTAACTGGTAAGCCGGTGTATGCGCACCAAAGAAAGTAAATGCTTTCGCAATTTCGGGGCGTTTATTAACTGCGGCCACAAACGTGTTCAATACCTTTTCAAACTTCTTGATGTCGCCGCCTGCCTCTTTTTCCTGTAATATGAACGAGAAACCACCCGTGTTACCTAAACCCGGAATTGCAGGCGGAGAGATAACAACTACATTGGCCTCTTTAAACTTAGACAGTTTTTTCTGTATGGTTGCGATAACACCGTTTAGCTTGTCTTCGTCTTTTGTACGTTCTTCCCACGGTTTAAGCTGCACAAATATGGTTGCACTGTTGCTTTTTGTTGCAAAGTTAACCGCATTTAACCCACCCAACGCGGCGTAGTGGTTAATAGCATGTACGGTTTTAAGCGTATCCATCATTTCGTGCAATACGGCTACGGTACGCTCTGTTGATGAACCTTCAGGCAAATCGTAAGTTACATAGATACGGCCTTCATCCTCCAGCGGTAAAAAACCCGATGGTTTCTTTCTGAACAGCAATACCGTGCCTATAACAATACATAGCAATATAATTACCACAAATTTGGAGTTTTTTATCCCCTTATCTACCGCGTTACGGTAGCGGCCGGTAATCCTGTCAAACCACTGGTTAAATTTGTAGAACAGTTTATTTAATCCTGTCGATTTCTCATCAATTTTATGCGGGCGTAATAATATGGTACACAATGCAGGTGTAAGCGATAAGGCTACAAATGCCGAGATCAATACCGAAATAGCAATAGTGATCGCGAACTGTTGGTACAAACGGCCAACAATACCCGGCACAAAACCCACCGGTACAAACACCGCAGCAAGGATCAATGCGATAGCGATAACCGGCGCCGATATATCTTTCATGGCGTGGTGGGTTGCCTCTTGCGGGCTCATTCCTTTCTCATCCATGTAATGCTGCACGGCCTCTACCACTACAATGGCATCATCCACCACGATACCAATGGCCAGTACAAAACCGAATAGCGTAAGTGTATTAATAGTAAAGCCTAACGGCACAAAGAAGATGAAAGTACCCACTATAGATACCGGGATAGCCAGTACCGGGATAAGCGTTGTACGCCAGTTTTGCAGGAATAAGAATACCACCACAATCACCAGGAACAAAGCTATAACCAAAGTTTCTATAACCTCTTTAAGGGACACTTTTACCACCGTAACCGATTCAAACGGAACCACGTAATCAATATCCGCAGGGAACGATTTTTTAAGTTCATTCATGGTAGCGGTTACATTATCAGCAGTTTCGATAGCGTTACTGCCCGGTGCCTGGTATATTAACAGATAGGATGCCCTTTTACCATCAACAAACGAGTTACCCGCATAATTAAATTTACCAAGTTCTACACGTGCAATATCTTTCAAATGCACTACAGCGCCAGTTTTCGGGATGGTCTTCACCACAACATTCTCAAATTCCGCCTTATCTGTTAAACGGCCTTTAACCAGTACACTGTACTCAAAGGTTTGCCCCTTCATTTGCGGTGTTGCACCTACCGTACCGGCAGCTACCTGTGCATTCTGTTCAGCCAAAGCAGCCGTAACATCTGCCGATGTCATGTTCAGGGCAGCCAGTTTATCCGGCTTAAGCCAGATACGCATACTAAAGTCATCGGCACGTGTAAACACGTCACCCACACCTTTGGTACGCAGTAGTGCATCCTTTATAAATACGTTGGTATAGTTATCTGTAAAGGTAACATCGTGCGATCCTTTTGGCGAGTACATGGCCACCAGCATCAAAATACTTGGGTTACGTTTACGTACTATCATACCCAAGCGCTGTACCTCTTGCGGCAGGGTTGGCAGGGCTATACCTACACGGTTTTGCACATCAAGCGCGGCGTTATTAATATCGGTACCAACTTCAAAGTTAACGGTCATGCTCATGGCGCCGTTACCTGTGCTGTTACTTTGCAGGTAGGTCATACCGGGGGTACCATTCACCTGCACTTCTACAGGTGTGGCAACGGTTTGCTCAACCGTTAAGGCATCAGCACCGGTATAGGTACCTGTTACCTGCACGGTAGGCGGTGTAATTTCGGGGTATTGCCCTATCGGGAGGCTCGACATGGCCAGCAACCCAACGATCAGTATAACAAGTGATATTACTATAGCGGTTACCGGGCGTTTTATGAAAGTATCTGCGATCATTATATATGTCTTTTGCTTAAAATATTCGGGATATGCCCCATTAAGTAGCTATCGTAAAAACGCGTTTATTATTTAGCAGCCGGGGCTCCACCTGCACCAGCCGGCGGGCCAAGCGTTATTTTACCACCATCGCGTAAGCGCTGGAAACCTTCGGTTATAATTTTATCACCCGGTTTAACGCCGTCCATAATAACCACATTGCTTTGGATGCGGGGACCCAATTGCACTTTCACCTGCTTCGCGATGGTATCTTGCGACACAAATACAAAAAACTCGCCCATTTGCTCGGTAATGGCTTTATATGGGATCTGCACGCGGTCGCCCGAATTATCGTTCAACACCTGCAACACACAGCTCATGCCATCCTTCAATTGATCGTCAGCATTAGGGAACTGGATCCGTACTTTAATGGTACCTGTCTGGTCGCTAACGCCACGGTCAATAGCGAATACTTTACCCGGTTTATTAAATATAGTACCATCTGCAGTTTGCAATAGGAAGGTAATATCGGTACTTGCTTTTTGCAATTTGTAAAAGCGGTTTATGTCCTGCTCGTTTATCACCACGTCAACACCAATTGGGTTGCCTGTTGATATCGTGTTTAATAAGGTAGTACCCGGTGAAACCTGTGCACCTAATTTAACCTGCGAAATACCAATACGGCCCGTAAACGGCGCCCTAATGGTAGCGTAAGAAAGATCGGTAGCGGCCGACTCAACCCCTGCCTGCGCTACAGCAACCTGGCTGCGGCTGATTTCGTAAGAGGCAGTAGCCTGGTCAACCGTTTGGCGGGCCACAGCGTCGTTCTTCAACAGCATGTTATAGCGGTCAATATCTTTTTGTGCTTTGCTTAGGTTTGCATTGGCACTAAGCAGGTTTGCTTTGGCTTGCTCATAAGCGGCAACATATTTACGGCGGTCTATTTCATATAAAGGCTTGCCTTTTTGTACCACATCACCTTCTTTAAAAAAGATGCCGGTTATAAAACCACCAACCTGGCTGCGCAGCTCAACAGAGTTAAGTGCGGTAACAGTGCCCTGGTATTTATCATAGTAAATCGCGTCGGCTTTTTTAGCCTCTACAACATTTACAGGTGTAGGCGGCTGGGCAGCGGCGGCATCCTTTGATTTTTTGTCACCGCATGACGATATGGTTATTAATGCGATGGCGGCGATGGTATAGGTATATCTATTTTTCATTATAAGTGAGTGTCGGGTGATTTCGTGATTATCTTATTAATTTCTGTACGGCTATATATTATTGTATGGTTTCGGGTTGTAATGTACCCAGTGATCTTTGCAGGTCTATCTTACTTGATAACAGCTGGAACAGCGCGTTATAGTAGTTTAGCTCGGCTGTGCGGAGGTCTGCCTGTGATACAATTACATCCAGATAGGTTTTTATCCCCTCGCGGTATTGCAGGTCAACTACTTTATATACATCCTTGGCTAAGGTTACGTTCTCGTTTAATATCAACCAGTTATTGTAATTGCTTTTGTAATTGGCTAATGCCTGTGCATATTCGGTATTGATAGTATTACGGCTGTTGATCAGGTCAAGGTCGCTGCGCTCTACCTGTAAACGCGCTTTGGCTAAATTTTGCAAACGCTTACCGCCCGTAAAAATCGGGAAAGTTAACGACAGGCCTGCAAATGATGTTGGGTAACCGTTATTATACAGCTTAGAAAAACTGTCGTTAAAATAAGCAAGGCTGTAACCGCCGGTGGCTGACAGCGACGGCAGGAAACCCCATTTATAATAAGATATATTTAAGTTAAGCAGATTTTTTTGAGTTTGCAGCAAGCGGTACTCTACCCGGTTGGTATAGTTCAACATCTGGTTGGTATCAACAACCGCCTCTGATGTTAAACGAGCCGAATCATAAGAAAGGGCCAATCCTTTTTCGGGGTTAAAGCCCATTATTTGCTTTAGCAAAGCGGTTTTACTTTTAATAGCCTCCTGTGTTTGCTTTTGCGATGCAAGTGAATTGTTTAGGGCGATGGTGGCCTGTTTATAGTCCGTTTTATCAACCACACCGGCCTGGTAGCGCGAATATGCATCCTTTAAACTACGGCGAAGCCTCACAATATCTTCTTTTATAATATCCAACTGGCGTTGCGATAGCAATACGTCATAAAATGCCTTGCTTACGTAAGATACTACATCTATTTTACTGCTTTCGGTGTTTTGTTTATAATATTGCCTCGAGTATTTAGATGCGCGCGATGCCTGCAGCACATCATTATTGTAAATAATCTGGCTGGCATTTACACCTATAGTAGATACATTGTGCGCTATGGCAAAGTTCTGCTGGCCGGTTCCCGGACCTACTCCAAGCTGCGCAGGCCTTTGAATGAAATGCTGAAAAGAGTTGCTGCTGTTTAGCTGTGGCAACCATGCCGATAACGCTATCCTTATATCGCGTTCGTTAATTTGCTCATCAATATTGGCCTGCTTTAACTGCGGCTGGTTGCGCAAGGCAAAATCAATACTTTGCTTTAAGTTAACTACAGCTGTTGTGGTATCGGCTGGGGATTGTGCAAATAATACTACCGGCAAAAAAAGCAGTATATTGGGAATGAATAAGTAACGTAGTTTTTTCATAAAATGCTTAGATGCAAAAAATCGGAAATAATGAAGAATAGTTTTCTTATTATTTCCAGAATTGTTAATAAGGACTGCGAATATGATATTATTATAAACTTATTTAAAATCATCCACAGGAATATTACGTAATTAGGAGACTACAATGATAATTGGCACGATTTTGAACATTTTTAAAACAAATGTAAAATAATGGTAGTAATTAAATAAAAAATTTAATTAATTTGCCTGTTGGAAGTATATTACCATACTATTAAGGTAGTGTGTAAAAAATTTACATTCTCCATGCAAGTTATAAGCTTATTCATGGTATTTTTACAAAAAATTTAAGCAGCGTTTATAAATGGTTAAAAAGTTACACGAGAAGATTGCCCAGTTCCAGGATGCAAATATGATCAGGGCACAGGGACTGTATCCTTTTTTCAGACCTATTGAGTCTGCCCAGGATACTGAGGTAATTATCGATAAAAAAAGAGTTTTAATGTTTGGCTCTAATTCTTATTTGGGGCTAACTAACCATCCCCTTATAAAAGAAGCTTCAAAACAGGCTATTGACAAATACGGAACAGGCTGCGCAGGTTCCCGGTTTTTAAATGGCACACTGGATATCCACATTGAGTTAGAGAATAGGCTTGCCCAGTATGTTGGTAAAGAGGCTACCGTATTATTCAGTACAGGTTACCAGGTAAATCTTGGCGTACTGTCATGCATTACCGGCCGTAACGATTATTTAATATTAGACGAATATGACCATGCCTGCATCATAGATGGCAGCCGTTTGTCTTTTTCTAAAGTTATTAAATATGCCCATAATGACATGGATGACCTGGCCCGCAAGCTGAGTATCCTGCCAGAAGAAGCGGTGAAGGTGATTGCCGTGGATGGTATATTTAGCATGGAGGGTGATATTGTTAAACTACCACAGATAGTTAAGCTTGCCGAAAAGTTTGGTGCTAACATTATGGTAGATGACGCACATAGCCTGGGTGTAATAGGCCATAAAGGTGCCGGTACAGCATCTCACTTTAACGTTACCGATGATGTAGACCTTATTATGGGTACATTCAGCAAGTCTTTAGCATCGTTAGGTGGTTTTATCGCTGCTGATGCCGAGACTATCGATTACATTAAACACCGTGCACGTTCTTTAATGTTTAGCGCAAGTATGCCTCCGGGCTCTGTAGCGAGTGTTATTGCTGCTTTAAATATCATTGAATCTGAACCTGAAAGGATCCAGAAACTTTGGGACAATACGAATTATGCCATGAAGCTTTTACTTGACGAAGGTTTTGACCTTGGCCCTACTGAAAGCCCTATATTACCTATCTACGTACGTGATAATGGGAAAACTTTCGCGGTTACCAAACACTTGCAGTCTGCAGGGGTTTTTGTAAACCCTGTTGTATCCCCAGCCGTACCGTCAGATTCGTCACTGTTACGTTTCTCACTAATGGCCACGCATACATTTGACCAGATAGACGAAGCGGTTGACAAACTTGTTGCCGCGTTTAAAGCGGTAGGTGTTGATAACAATACTGTTAAAGAAAACATATAGTCTCTTTAAAATTATAGCGGTACTACGACTGCATAGTACCGCTATTAACCCACCCCACCCAAATGAAAAAAATTGTACCGGTACAGTCGAAAAAAGAACTTGCTGCTTTTATTGACTTCCCGCATGACCTGTATAAGAACGACCCGCTTTACGTACCCGAATTATTTATTGCCCAAAAGGACCTGCTAACCACGCACCCGTTCCACAAGCACTCATCATTGCAAACCTTTTTGGCTTACGATGGCGATAAAATAGTTGGCCGTATAGCAGCCATTTACAACACAAACCATAATAGCTTTAACAAAGTGAACGATGGTTTTTTTGGTTTTTTTGATTGTGTGAACGACCAGGAAACCGCTAACCTGCTTTTTGAAACCGCTACTAAATGGGTTAAAGAAAAAGGCGCGCAAAACATTATTGGCCCGGTAAACCCTTCAACAAATGAAACATGCGGTTTGCTGATCAAGGGGTTTGATAAATCGCCGGTGGTGATGATGACCTACAACCCGGAGTATTACATTACCTTGTTAGAGAATGCCGGTTTCAAAAAACAAACCGACTTACTTGCATGGTACTGGGATGGCGCAAACTACAACGATAAATCGTTAAGGATGCTGGATATGCTTTCAGAGCGTTTAAAACGCAACAGCAATGTAGTAATCCGTAAAATAAACTTAAAGAATTTTAAGCAGGAGGCCGATGCCCTGCGCGATGTATATAATAAAGCCTGGGATAAAAACCTTGGCTTTTTCCCGATGACTAACGAGGAGTTTGATTATACCGCTAAAGATCTTAAAATGATACTTGACCCCGATTTTGCTTTTGTGGCAGAACAGGACGGTAAAATTGTAGGCTTTGGTGTAGCCATCCCCGATATTAACCAGATCCTAAAAACTATTAAAAAAGGCCGCCTATTGCCTACAGGTATCTTTAAATTATTATTAAACAAAAAGAAGGTAACCGGCATCCGCATTATGCTTTTAGGCGTAATTGATGGGTACCGTAAACTGGGTATAGAGGCATCGCTATATGGCAGCATTATTAAAGAGTACAGGCGCAAAGGCTTAAAATATGCCGAAGCATCATGGACACTTGAAAACAACGACATGGTAAACCGTGCCATTGAAGCAATTGGCGGCGAACAGTACAAAACTTACAGGATATACGAAAAGGCTATATAGTTATAGCCAATCTTTACCTGCCTGTAACATTTATAAATTTCCAAACAAAAATTTATATTCTTTTACCCCACAATTAAGGCGAACCCTAACGGTTTTTAATTGTGATATACTGATAGTACCCGTGAGCGATCACTACTATATAAAGCAACAATAAACTAAATAACCTATCACAAACAAGCCTTAAAACTGTTTGTGGCAGGTAGCATTATCCTTTAAAACAACAGTAAGTAATGAAAATTAACATTAAACCTGCAGAAGGTAAATTAGGTATATTAATACCTGGTTTAGGCGCAGTAGCTACTACACTAATTGCCGGTGTTGAAGCTGTAAAAAAAGGCATTTCTAAGCCTATAGGCTCATTAACCCAAATGGGTAGCATCCGCTTAGGCAAACGTACCGAAGCACGTCATCCAAAAATTAAAGATTTTGTACCATTGGCTAACCTTAACGACATTGTTTTCGGTGGCTGGGATGTGTATGAAGATAACGTTTACCAGGCAGCTGTAAACGCTAAAGTACTTGAGCGCGACCTGTTAGATTCAGTTAGAGAAGGTTTAGAATCCATTAAACCGATGAAAGCTGCGTTTGATAAAAACTACGCAAAAAACCTTGATGGTACTTACGTTAAAACCGGTACCCGTCACGAACTTGCACAGCAGATTATGGAAGACATCAAAAACTTCCAGAAAGATAACGGTTTAGACCGCGTTGTATTGGTATGGTGTGGTTCTACGGAGGTTTACTTCGAAGGATCTGAGATTCACCAAACACTTGCTGCATTTGAGCAGGCTTTGTTAGATGATGACAAACGCATCGCGCCAAGCATGATCTACGCTTACGCGGCTTTAAAACTTGGTGTACCGTTTGCTAATGGCGCCCCTAATTTAACGGTTGATATCCCTGCCATGATAGAATTGGCTAAGATCACCAAAACACCAATTGCAGGTAAAGATTTTAAAACCGGACAAACTTTAATGAAAACTGTATTGGCACCAGGCCTTGCAGCACGTTCATTAGGTGTACACGGTTGGTTCTCTACCAACATTTTGGGTAACCGCGATGGTTTGGTGTTAGACGATCCGGATAACTTTAAAACTAAGGAAGTATCTAAATTAGGTGTGTTAGAAGATATTCTTCGCCCCGAAGATAACCCGGAACTTTACGGCGAGATCTTTCACAAGATCCGTATCAACTACTACCCGCCACATGGCGATAACAAAGAGAGCTGGGATAACATCGACATTTTTGGCTGGTTAGGCTACAAAATGCAGATCAAGATCAACTTCCTTTGCCGCGACTCTATCCTGGCAGCACCTATCGCTTTAGACTTAGCTTTATTTTGCGATATGGCTAAACGTGCTAATATGAGCGGTATCCAGGAGTGGTTATCATTCTACCTTAAATCGCCGCAAACTGCGCCGGGTTTACATCCCGAGAATGATATCTTCAAACAACTTATCAAACTGGAAAACACCTTACGTTACTTAATGGGCGAAGACCTGATCACGCATCTGGGCCTCGACTATTATGACGATATGTTCGCAGGTCAGTAATTTATAACAAATTACATAAAAACTGGTTATTGCCCTAACGGGTGCTAACCAGTTTTTTATTTTGCGGGGTTTTTAGGTTTAAAATACCGACATTTGCAGCAAAGCACAAACCTCCCCCCGAGGGTATTTTTGTTTCAGTTAAACTAATTGTAGTATTTTTTACGTAGATGGAAACAAAGTATTCACTATAGTCTACTACGATATACCACAAATTAGGTTAACTAATAACCTTACGGCAAGGTTAAAACGTATTAGCCGGATTATTTAAAACATGAATGGCAACATTTGTTAAGGCGCAAGCCTCGTCCTTTATAGCATCACTAATTGACTTTCTGACTACGATAGTATGTAAGGAGGTTTTTTTAATTTGGTATGTTACGGCAAGCTTTATAGGGACAGTTGCCGGCGGCTTTACCAATTTTGCTTTAGGTAGGGCCTGGGTGTTTAGAAAACGCAAAGAGAAGACCATACCGCTACAGGCGTTTAAATACCTTTTGGTGTGGTGTGGTAATTTGGCATTAAATACATTAGGCGTATTTTTAGTTACGCACTATATAAAGTTAGATTACAAGATCTCAAAGATCGTTGTATCATTTACTGTAGGGATTACATACAATTATTTCCTGCAAAAGAAGTTTGTATTTGCATAACTGAATAAATTTTAATGAATTTTAAATATCCCATTAAATACATATTTCTTGTATCTTTTTTACTAATAGGCTTTGCGGCGACAGCGCAAACCACCATTGTAACGGGCAAGGTGACCGATGGCAGCAACCGCGACGGCTTACCTTTTGTATCCGTAGCATTTGTTGGCAGCAATGTAGGCACGGTTACAAATAGTACAGGCCATTATACTATCCGCATAACCGGCAGTTATAACCAAATAAAAGTTAGCTACGTTGGTTTTAAAGAGGCTACCTACAATGTAGCCCCTGGTAAAGAGCAGGTCATAAATGTAAAGATGATACCTTCCGCTACCGCACTTAGCGAGGTAAACATCAAATCTGCAAAAAAAAACAAGTATGTAAATGAGAACCCTGCCGTGGCGCTGATCCATAAGGTTATTGAGAATAAAGAGAAGAACCGCCCAAGTGCCTATAACTACGTGGAGTACAAAGAGTATGATAAGATGCAGTTCTCGCTCAGCAATATCTCTGATAAAGTTAAAGAAAGAAGGCTTTTCCGTAAGTATAAGTTTGTGTTTGAAAATAAGGATAGCACAAGTTATCCGGGCAAAACGCTATTGCCTATATATTTAAAAGAGAGCCTGTCAAAAGTGTATTACCGTAAAGCGCCAGAGGCTACCCGTAATGTGATACTTGGTGAAAAATCGGTTGATTTTGGGCCCGGTTTTGATGCCGAAGGTATAGGCCAATACTTTAAACACCTTTACGAAAAGGTTGATATTTACGATAACAGCACGTTATTGTTAGGCCGCGAATTTTTAAGCCCTATAGCTAACACCGCGCCAAACTTTTACAAATACTTTATAACTGATACCATTACGCTCCAAAGCGGTAAAAAGCTGGTACAGCTTAGCTTTACCCCGCGCAATACCAACGATATTTTATTTGAGGGCGATATCTACATCACACTTGATGGTAACTACGCCGTGCAAAAGGCCGGCTTAACCATCAACAAAAACATCAACGTAAATTTTGTGCGCACCATGCACGTAGACCAGGATTTTGAACTAAGTACCGACGGCCGTTACCACCTGAGCAAAAGCAACACCTTTGCCGATTTTGGTATAACCGCCAAGCGAAAAAGCGGGCTTTTTGGTACACGAACGCTTACTATCAAAAATTTCGAGATCAATAAACCTCACCAGGATACCCTATACAAAGCACAGGCCGAACTGGGGGATGAAGAATTGCGCAGCCGCCCCGAAAGTTTTTGGACAGAAAACCGTTTAGATACCCTGACCACTGCCGAATCTAAAGTTTACAAAAACATCGATAGCCTGGTGCATATGCCGTCCTTCAGGCGTACAGCGGATATCGTTAACTTATTATTTGCCGGTT
Source organism: Mucilaginibacter sp. 5C4 (assembly GCF_034345625.1). Taxonomy (NCBI): domain Bacteria; kingdom Pseudomonadati; phylum Bacteroidota; class Sphingobacteriia; order Sphingobacteriales; family Sphingobacteriaceae; genus Mucilaginibacter; species Mucilaginibacter sp. 5C4. Next base: position 2,905,046 of record NZ_CP133775.1, read on the forward strand.
TTAAAAACTTTGGCAAATTTGAAATAGGCCCGGCCAGTACATTCTACAGTTTCAACCCGATAGAGGGTTTCAGGCTGCGCGTTGGTGGCCGTACCACTGCCGATTTTAGTAAAAAGATCTTTTTTGAAAGCTATGGCGCCTACGGTTTTAAAGACCAAAAATGGAAGTATCTTTTCGCCACAACCTACTCGTTAAATGGCAAAAGCGTTTACAGGTTTCCGCAACATTATATTCGCGGTAGTTTCCAGCGCGATACCAAAATACCGGGCCAGGAACTTCAGTTTGTTCAGGAGGATAACTTTTTGCTATCCTTTAAGCGTGGCCGGAACGATAAGTATTACTACAACGATATTTACAAAATAGATTACCAAAGCGAATACGAAAACCATTTCTCGTACCACATAGGCTTAAAAAAACTGATGCAAACACCTGCTGGTAGCCTGTTCCCGTTCATCAATACACAGGGAACAAGTACCTTTACCAACCTAACCACATCTGAGGTTAACGTTGGGATACGCTATGCGCCAAACGAACAGTTTTACCAGGGTAAATTATTCCGTGCGCCCATCATCAACCAGTACCCTAAATTATCGCTCGATTATACAAAGGGATTAAGAAACGTTTTAGGAGGCGAGTACGGTTACGACAAAATAGACTTTAGGGGTGATAAGCGTTTTTACCTGGCGCCGTTCGGCTTCTCGGATGTGATAGTTGAAGGGTCAAAAACCTTCGGGCAGATCCCTTACCCGTTATTAAACATCCACCGCGCCAACCAGACATTCTCTTACGTTATCGACTCGTATAACCTGATGAACTTTTTGGAGTTTGTGAGCGATAAATCTGCCAGCGTTATCATCGACCATCACTTTGGGGGTTACTTTTTTAACAAGATCCCGTTGCTTAAAAAACTAAAATGGCGCGAAACCTTGTCCGGTAAAGCGTTATGGGGTGGCTTAAGCGCGCAAAACACACCATCCTTACACCCCAATTTATACCAGTTCCCTGTTGATGAGAACGGCAACCCTATAAGCTACGGCTTAGGAAAAACACCATATATTGAAGGAAGTATCGGTATCGAAAACATCTTCAAGTTTGTGCGTGTTGACTACGTCAAACGATTTACTTACCTGGACCACCCCGACATTGCAAAATGGGGCATCCGTGTAAAAATCAAATTTGACTTTTAATCAATAATAGTTAATTTAGGTTTATATACATTTAGCATCGAAATGGAATCACAAACATCAGTACGCACAAGCCTTCAACTGGGGATATATAAGGTTATCGACCCATTTGTTAAGCTTCTGATCAAGATAGGTTTAACACCTAATGCCGTTACATCTATTGGTTTTGTTTTAAATGTGGGCGTGGCGGCAATATTTATTATTGGTGCCGAGGATGGCAACCGTGGCGATCTTAGCTACGTTGGCTGGGCCGGTGGCCTTATCCTGTTTGCAGGTCTTTTTGATATGCTCGACGGGCAGGTAGCCCGTTTGGGTAATATGAAATCGGTTTTCGGCGCTTTGTACGATTCTGTTTTAGACCGCTACAGCGAACTGATCATGTTTCTGGGCATTTGTTATTACCTTGTTGCCCATCATTATTTCTTAAGCTCAATATTCGCCTTCATCGCCCTTATAGGTTCCATGATGGTTAGCTATGTGCGTGCCCGTGCCGAAGGTTTAGGCGTTGATGCAAAAGGCGGCCTGATGCAACGCCCAGAGCGTGTGGTTACCATTGGTTTGTTTGCAATATTTTGTGGCATTGCTTCTTCATACCTCCCGGCCGATTATAAATTATATATCCCGGGCATCAAATGGCATGTTTTCGAAACCATGACCATCTTTACATTCCCTATCGCAGTACTTGCCGTATTAACTAATTTAACAGCCTTTAAAAGATTGGTGAATGCAAAAAAAGCACTGGACGAGAAAGAAGAGAATGAATAAAACGCTTTTGAAGTATTTTGCTGTATTTTTTTTAGTGTTTGCAATGGCTGTGTTTCACGCCGCTGCTAAACACGGCAAAGTATACCAAACAGATACTACAAAACGCACAGACGATAAAGAACGTGCTTACCCTACCCCGCCGCCAAATCCTCAACGTTTATTTTACCTGCAGCGTTCGCAAAATATCAACGCGCTATCGTACGATATTATCATAGATAAAGCTACAGGCAAACCCGATGAAGACTCGCCCATACATGTATATTGGTTAAGATATGCAGAGGGCCATGGCGAACCATCGGAATTAACTTATTTACAGCGTAAATTTGCGTATGGTGTAACTTCTAAAGCCTTGGGCAACGATAAGTATGATATCAGAATTATGTCATACAATCAATTTCCGCTTACTTTAATGAAGGCTGCCGACGGAAAATATCATATCTTCGCAATTGTATCCAAAAAACAAATGTTACTCCAAAATCTTTTTATAAAGATAGAGGGTGGCACTTTTTGGGCACCAAATGTTATTTTTGTAGAAATGAAAGGTACAGACCCCGTTACAGGAAAAGAGGTTACCCAACGTTTTAAACCCTGATTACTATGGCAAAGAATTTTGTATCGAACTCGCAGGAATCTGTGAGGATGTTTAAAAGCAGTTTTTTAGAAAGCTTATCAAAAGTGCACTACTTTGTGCCTGTTATAATTTTTTTACCGGTTATTTTAGTAACCAGTTATTTGGCTTACGATAGAAATATCGGTGTGGTTAACTACATTTGGTTATTTATAGGCGGCCTGTTTGTTTGGACACTTACCGAATACATTATGCACCGCTTTGTGTTCCACTTTGTGCCAAAACAACCGTGGGCTTTGCGTTTGCACTTTATATTCCACGGTGTACACCACGATTACCCCAGCGATGCGAAACGCTTAGTGATGCCACCATCGGCAAGTATCCCCTTGGCTACCGGTTTTTACCTTTTGTTTAACGCCTTTTTGCCTGCCAACTATATTTTGGGGTTTTTCCCGGGCTTTATTTTAGGTTACCTGTTTTATGATATATCGCACTATGCCATACATCACTTTAACTTTAAAGGCAACTTTTGGAAACGCATTAAGCAACACCACATGCTTCACCATTACCAGGACCCTACCAAAGGTTACGGCGTAAGCTCACCCCTGTGGGATAAGATATTCAGTTCAGATTTCATTAAAAAGCAGAATGGCTAATGCTGCTGGCGATGCTATCCGGATCAATGCGAAAAGTATAAGCATTGTTACCGGCGTATCCATTGCGTACCTTATCTTATCGTATTTTTTAGTTGGCTTTAAAACAGATCAACTTGTTTTGCTTGGCATATTTAACGTTTTGTTTTATGCATCGGTAATTACCCGCAAGTTTATACTGGGTTTTACCATCTTTATCGTTTACTGGATCATTTTTGATTATATGAAGGCATTCCCTAATTATAACTATAATGATGTGGCCGTAGGCGGTTTATATGATGCCGAAAAATATGTTTTCGGCATCACTTATCACGGAAAATCCCTAACCCCTAATGAATACCTGCGCATGCAGGGTACCGATTTTTTAGATACCATGGCCGGACTGTTTTACCTGTGCTGGATACCCGTGCCGCTGGCTTTTGCAGCTTACTTGTTTTTTAAGAACAAACGCCAGTTCCTTTACTTTTCGCTAACATTTGTGCTGGTGAACATGCTGGGCTTTATCGTTTACTATTTATACCCCGCCGCACCACCATGGTATATCCAGTTCCATGGCTTTAATTTTCACCCGCTTACACGAGGCAACACTGCCGGTTTGGCCAGGTTTGATAAGCTATTTCATGTAAACTTGTTTAAATCGATCTACGCTAAAGGCTCCAATGTATTCGCTGCTATGCCGTCGCTGCACTCGTCCTACCCGGTTATAGTGGTTTATTATGGCATTAAGAACCGCCTGGGGCTCATCAATTGGTTTTTTGGTATTGTGATGCTTGGCATATGGTTTACCGCCGTGTACGCTAGCCACCACTACGTGCTTGATGTACTTGCGGGGATTGCTTGCGCCACATTAGGTATATTGATCTTCAATTTGGTAAGATCAAGATCGGCCAGGTTTAACACTTTCCTGGACAAGTACGAAAGCTTAATACAGTAACTATATCAATTTGCTGATACTGTACACTTTTATGTACTCCCACTATTTAACTGTTAATAAATTTTATTACTGTTGATATCTATTTATTAACCCATAAGTAGCTATAAATCAAACTAATTGTAAAATTAGGGTAGTTTATTGTACCTTGCCCGCCCCGCCGTTAAATAATGGCAATAACGGGCATTAAATTTGAACATGGTATAACATCTCACATTTTGAGATCTTAAGCAGATGAAAAAACTTTTTATACTTTTCACATTTATATTAGCCGCTACTACATTTGCCGCGCATGCCGATGACGTTGACAAAAACAACATTGACAGCCTTAAACAAAAACTGCAGCTTACCACCAACGATACACTTAAAGGTGTGATCTACACCCAGATCGCGTCCGAATATTTGAAATTCGACAAGCAGCCCAACCGTAATTTAAAAGCTTACTACCAAACAGAAGCTATCCACTATACTTTATTGGCCCTGCATAACTATAGCTATTACGAAGATACTACAGGCATCCGCGCCAGCTTTGATGACCTTGCACGAGTGTATTTGGCACAACGCAAATTCAGCGAAGCCAAATGGTTCACCCTGCAATCAAACAAGATCTCGCGCCAGGTAAAAGATATCCCGAATATCATTAGCTCCCTGGTAAAACTATCAGCCATTAAAATGGAACTCAAAGAATACAAAATGGCCATGCGCGATTTGAATGAGGCCTTAAGATGGTCTATCAACATGCCCGCTTTGGAAGCCGTTGTTCAACAGAATTACGCTTATCTTTACAATCGTTTAAAAGACTACGAAAAAGGAGATGCCGCCGAAAAACGCGCTACCGAACTTACCGCACAGGCCGCACGCGACGCGGATAAACCTGTTCTTATAAGTTTTGATAATTCACCTTCAAAACCTGTGGTAATTAAAAAGAAAAAGGTACTTGTTACCACTAAAAAACCTGCAAAGGCGATAGCTGTTGGTAAACTGGCCTCGTTATAATACCCTCTTATCTTCACAAAAATTATTGCTTTGGTTTATATATAATTTAAACCATAACACGTTAATAGTGTCATAATTGGCAATATGAAGAAATACATTTTCGGCGCAACACTTTCCCTTTCGATCCTTGCATTTAGCTCGTTTATTTTTCTAAACCAGGCTAATGATTATACCTCATTCAAGCAAGAATTTTTAGACCTGATAAACGAAACGCGTGGTAAAGGCTGTAAATGCGGCAGTAAATGGTACCCGCCTGCCCCACCAATGGTTTGGAACAACGATCTGGAAGAGGCAGCCAAAGGCCACGCGAAAGATATGGCCAAACAAAACTATTTTAGCCACGAAAGCAAAGATGGCCGCACCATGAATACCCGCATTGTTACCGCCGGCTATGTATTTAAAGGATGGAAAAGTTTTGCCATTGGCGAGAATATAGCCTTTGGGCAAACCAACATACCAGAAGTGATGGCCGGGTGGTTTAAAAGCGAAGGCCATTGTAAAAACTTAATGAACCCCGGCTATAAAGAAGTTGGCGTTGCCGAGAATAACAAATACTGGGTGCAGGATTTTGGCGGCCGCGAGGCCTTTAGCGAAGAACAGCAAAAACTGATTAAAAGCGGCAAGTACCGGTTGATACAGAAGTACTAAGTTTGAAGTATTAAGTCTATACTCAGAATACTTAATACTACCTACTATAGACTTAAGACTCTGTGGGCTTCTCTACTTTAGGGCCGCGCAGGTGCAATACTAAACCATTCAGGAAATTACGCAACAACTGGTCTTTACAGGGCTGAAAGTTTGGATGATCTTCGTTACGGAAGATAGCGCTCAACTCCGTCTTTGTGGTACGAAAATTGGCCAGTTTTAGTATCTCGACGATCTGGTCATCGCGCAGCTGAAGGGCCACACGAAGCTTTTTCATGATATCGTTATTGCTCATACTGCAAATATAAGTTATTGTTAGCATTTTGGGCTAAAGCCACGTGCTTGTTTCGCTATCCGCCCCATAAATGGCCGGCAATGAATTTTCAAATTAAAGTCTCTTCAAAATCATTGCCGTTTGCTAAAGCCAACGGACTACAAATAAGCTCAATCGCTTTAGCCTAATAAAATGTCGGTTTTTTATCCACCCCATAAGTGGGACAATGAATTAAAACTAAAATTTCAACATTTATCATTGCCGTTGGCTTCAGCCAACGGTTTATAAATTAAGCTTAGATGGCTTTAGCCAAAAGAATTTTAAAGTTATTTAATAGCCGGGGATAACTCCGCCCAGCCCATCAACTCCATTACCCGCTTAAACTCGTCATGCAATGGTGCATTAATAGTTATTTCCGCCCCCGTAACCGGATGCATGAATGTTAATTGCGACGCGTGCAGCAGCATGGTTTCCATTTCCCAGGTTTCTTTAAAAAATTTATTCTGCTTGTTACAACCATGCGTACGGTCGCCAATAATGGGGTGAAATATATGGGCGAAGTGTTTACGTAACTGGTGCATCCTTCCTGTTTCAGGCGATGCTTCAATTAACGAATACCTTGATGTTGGATGGCTGCCAAAAGGCACATCCAACTCCGCCCGTTGCAGGGTTACATATTTAGTTAACGCTTCCTGTAAGTTGCCGTTCTCTTTACGCAGCGGGTAGTCTATCTCTTCGGCATCGGGCGTGTAACCACGCAAAACGGCCAGGTATTTCTTTTTCACCCGGTTCTCCATAAAGGCCTGCTGCATGGCTATCTCGGTAGGCTTATCAAACGCAAAGAGCAATACCCCTCCTGTCTTCCTGTCTATACGGTGCGCGGGGTTTACTTTTTTCCCTATCTGGTCACGCAGTAATTGCAGGGCAAATTCCTCGGCATCGGCGGCGATGGATGAGCGGTGAACTAACAGTCCGTGCGGTTTGTTAATGGCTATTAAATGGTCGTCCTGATGAAGTATCTCGAGCATATGGAGGGCGAAAAAAGGTCTTTTAAAGGCGGTGTTGATGGGTGTCTCACTCCGTCCCATTTAGAAACAAGTGGGACACCCCTCATAAAATATATAAATAACTTATTTTAAATTAGTTAGCTTATTTTTGATAAGTATTTTTTCAACTAAAATTGCAAAATAGCCTTTTGTAATGTATTGATTATTAAATATTTGTACTTTAGTCCCACGTTGTGTAATATTTAGTGAGACACCCTGTTTTATTAACCTATTGCAAATTGAAACTGCCCGGTAATTTGGTTGAGTACATTGCTTTCGCCCGGTGCAAGCGGCTGTGGGTCTATCACAAAAACAGGGCTTTCCTCGTATCGCGAAGCAACACAAACGTGCGTATCGCCGGCATGCTCGGTAAACATTTTAAGGGCAAGGTCGGGGCAGTTATTATCTTTTGATAAATGCGCCAGCAAAACATGGCTCAAGTAATTGGGTTTATGATCGATGAACATATCCAGCGCCTGTTTATTGGATAAGTGGCCTTTGCCGCCGCAGATGCGGCGTTTTAAAAAGAACGGATACCTACCCTGTTCCATCATGTCCTCGTCGTAATTTGCTTCCAGGAAAACGGCATGGCATTGCGCAAAATGGCGGATCAGGTGCTCGCAGGGCGCGCCAATATCTGTAAATACACCAATGCGGGTATCGCCATCACTGATCATAAAGCTATGTGGTTCCACAGCATCGTGGTGTTTTGGGAACGGCATTACCTCAAGGCTACCTATCCTCACCGACTCGTAAGATCTTAAGCTGATGCAAAGTTCTTTAGGCACATCACCGCAATGATGAACGGTGCCATCGGTAACATAAACGGGCAGGCGGTATTTCTTAGCCAGTACGGCAAGGCCCTTAATGTGGTCAGAATGTTCGTGTGAAATAAAGATGGCTTTCACCTTTTGCATGGAAAGCCCGAGGCGCAGCATTCGCTTTTCTGTTTCGCGGCAGGATATGCCGGCATCAACCAGCACCGCTTCGTGCTCGTTACCAACGTAATAGCAATTGCCGTTACTCCCCGAATTCAATGACGCTATAAACACCGGCATAATTACAAAGTAAACCATTTTAGGCAAATACTAAAAGCTTTAGCGCGGTTAATTTTCAACAGTCAGAATTGTCATGGTGAGCCTGTCAAACCATTAGCAAACCGTAAAAGTCTTTGACAGGCTCAGACTGACAATCTCATTTGTCACACTATCCCCAAACAATTTTTACATACACAACATTAACACTAATGCCCGCGGATATTAACTATTATTGTATTGAAAAACGTTTATACCGATGCTATCTGAACCCACCTACCTCCCGGCCCGTATAGTTGCCCCCGAAATTGAGGCGCATTTTAAGAAGCACCAGTCGGAGGCGCAAAATATCCCCGATAGTAACGTGGCTACAGCACCCGATGAACACATCATTGAAGTAGTTATTGATACCGCGTTTTGGGCCAGCATGAGGCGCGAGGAAGGGCGTTCACCAAATATTTCGTTGGCATTATTACAGCCCTCACAATCCGACAAGCCATTAATTTTTGGCGAGAAATTAAGACTCACCACACAAAACCTCATCAAACTTGCACCAGCTGTTGAACAGCCGGGCATCCACCTGGGTGTTTGGCCTGATGGCGACGACCTGTTTATTTGGGGAACCACGCACAGTGTGCCTGCTATTTGTTTTGTACTGGAAGTGATAGAACCGGGACTGTTAGTGATCAAACACCGCCGTGTTGATGGCTTTGGTAAGTTTGTTAACGTAGCAGTTTTACAAGGCGACCAGATAAAAGTTTTAGATGAAGCCACCATGGGCGTAGCCGATTGCCCGCAGTTGCTTAAATCGCTTGCCAATATGCCGCTGCCATCTTATATGGGCGAATCGTTTAACGTGTTGGTACAACTGGCAGCATCTATGCGCCAGCATAAACGTGGTGGGTTGGTATTAATGGTACCTGCAGGCACAAGCAAGTGGAAGGAATCTATCGTACAACCCGTTAAATACCCGGTAATACCCGCATACGGATCTATAGATGAGTTAATGGCATTAACCGAACAGGAGCGCAAAAAACTGGAGTGGCAGGAATCGTTACTGGAAGCTATTGACCTGATAGGCGGTTTTACCGCTGTGGATGGCGCAACCATTATTACAGATAAATATGATCTGCTGGCCTTTGGCGCAAAGGCCGCGCGGTCTGAACGTAGCGAACCTGTAGGGCAAATTATTATGACAGAGCCTATTGCTGATGGCAAAGCCGTTAAAATGCACCCTGCCCAAAGTGGTGGCAGCCGCCATTTGGCAGCCGCCCAGTTTGTAAGCGATCAGCATGATGCAGTGGCGCTGGTAGCATCTCAAGACGGGCAGTTTACAGTTTTCGCCTGGTCGGTAGAATTGAATATGGTGCATGCACACCGCATAGATGTGCTGCTGCTTTAAAAGATGATAAAAAGCGAGCTCCGCTCCTTTTGCTCCAGGTTACTGCTGCGGTGGCCTTTGCCTGTAGTATCTTCCATTAACAGTATTTCGCCTTGCTGAAATAACCTTTTCTCACCCGTAGAAGTTTCTATCTGCACACCACCATCCAACAAAACTACGTATTGCTTTTGCGGGGCGTTATGCAGATCGTTATATCCCGCCGGCACTTTTCTAAATTGGACTTGCTTAACCGCTACATTATCGGATAAATGGCCTATCGCCCCGGCATCAGTTAATGGGTATTCCAATTCATCAAAACGGCTTTCGCCATCTGCATCGGCGTATACGCGGGTTAATTTAAATTTTTCCATGCAGGGCTAAAATTCTATCCCATTCGGGATGGCGTTTTAAATACGATTGTACATAACTACACAGCGGCACAAGCTTTAAATCCTTTTCTTCGATGTATTTAAAAGCCTTTTCAACCATTACTCCAGCAATACCACAACGTTCCAGCTCGGCAGGTACTTCGGTATGTACCAGGTAGATCTTGTCGCCCTTTGTTTTATAATCAATGAACGAGCGGTGCCCGCCTACCACAAACTCAAAGTTGTGGATGGCTTCGTTATTAGTGATCCCGATATCCTCGTAATTCATTTTCTTACTTTTTTAAACTGGCGCGATGTCCATAGCGCCAGTAAATAATCGATCAGTTTCTTCATTTAAATACAAGTTGGTTTGCTAATGCAATCTCGTCAAAACTTATGGTATGCTGGCGGCCTTTATATATTTTCAAGGTCACGTTCGCATTCATGCCTTTCAACACTTCCACGCTTTCCTGCACCCTGCTTACCGGCACATGCGGGTCGGGATCCCCGGTGGTGATCAATACAGGTGTGCATGCAAAATCTCCTTTGTAATTGGCGATATTTAACTCCTCACCAATTAACCCACCTGTAAAAGCTACCGCGCCGCCGTATTGTTTGGCGTTGCGGGTAATATATTCCAGCGTTAAACACGCCCCTTGTGAAAACCCTGCAAAGTAAATTTCATCGGCAGTAAAGCCATCGGCCAAAGCCTGTTCTACTACTTCATCTATTATAGAAAGTGCAGAGCTTAAAGCCGGTTCATTTTCCTCTACAGGCGCTAAAAAACTGTAGGGGTACCAACTATTATTGGTTGCCTGCGGCGCGTAAATGGCGATATCCTTAGCATTAAACTCGCCGGCAAGCCGCATGATATCTAAAGCAGAAGCGCCCCTGCCATGTAACATAATGAGGGCTGCTTTTGCATTGGCGGCGGGTGCGCCGCCAATGCTTATTTGTTTGCTGTGTGTGTACATTACTTAGTCTAATTTTGGTAACGATTTTTCTAAATGGCTGCGTAAACGTTCGTGTTGTTCAGGCAATTTTAGATTTTGGCCTAACTCTTCAACAGATTCGTCAGCGCTAAAGCCCGGGTTATCGGTCGCTATCTCAAACAATACTCCTCCCGGTTCGCGGAAGTATAGTGAGTAGAAGTAGTTACGGTCTATCTTATCAGTGATATTCAACCCTAAAGCGGCAATCTTATCACGGTACTGCATCAATACTTCCTCATTTTTAACCCTGAACGCTACATGGTGAACAGAGCCACCTGCAACATGCCCGGCAACTTCGCCCTGCACTTCTACCAGGTCGACTATATTAGCACCCTCGACCGCATCGGTTACAAAACGGTAACGGTTTACGTGTTGTTCTAATAATTTGTAGCCAAATACATTGGTTAAAATATCAGCTGTTGGCTGCATTTTGTTGGTAGTGATGGTTACGTTATGGAACCCTTTAGTAGCGTTATCAGCCTTGATCTCGTCGGTTTCCCACGGCAAACGGGTGTCTAAAAATTTTGAGGATATCAATTCCAGTTTTAAACCATCGGGGTCTAAGAAGGTAAGGTACTGTTCGCCAAATTTTTCGGCTACTTTGTTATAGGTTACGTTATGTTTTTCGAAGCGTTTTAACCAAAAATCAAAGCTGCCTTCGGGTACGGAGTAACCAATTTCAGTTGCCTGCCTTGCGCCTCTCCTGCCTGTTTGTACACCTTCCCAGGGGAAGAAAGTAAGGATAGTGCCGGGCGTACCTTGTTTATCACCGTAGTATAAGTGGTAGGTTTCGGGGTCGTCAAAGTTCACGGTTTTTTTAACCATGAGCTGGCCCAATACTTTGGTATAAAAATCGTAATTGCGTTTGGCATTCCCTGCTATTGCTGTGATGTGGTGGATGCCGTTGATTGTATTTTCCATGATCGTGTGTGTTTTATATTTAATGTTTAAGTTTCTTTTTAAAATTCAAGTGTGCCGAATAAACCGTTCTTGTAGTCCTCAATGGCTTGGTTGGTTTCTTCGGCGGTGTTCATTACAAAATTGTCTTTAGCAGCAACCGGCTCATCAATGGGCTCGGCGCTCAGGAACAGGATCTGCGTATCTTCTTCGGCGGTGAGGATGATCTCTTCGTTATCCTTTTCAAACACCACCAAATTGTACTGGCCTACCGTTTCCTGGTTTACATTTACGCTGCCTTTGGCTATGTAAAGCAATGTCCAGTAACCCGGGGTTGCCATCATTTGTACCTTTTTGCCTTTCGCTATCTCGCCAACAACAGACACCACCGGTGTAATACTTTTTATCGGGCCTGTTTGGCCGTCATACGTACCGCTTGCCAATCTCAGGTTTACACCCTCCTGCTGCAACACATTTGGCTGCTGCGTTTTGGTAGCCGATTGATAGGTTGGCTCATCCCATTTATTGGCTTTGGGTACATTGATCCATAATTGGATCAGTTCCTGTGTGCCGCCATTTTTCAACAGTTTGGCCGTGGGGCCTTCGCTGTGCAGAACGCCTTTGCCTGCAAACATCCATTGTACATTGCCTGCGTTGATAATGCCATTGTGGCCTGCGCTATCCTTATGGTAACCTTCGCCTTGCAGCTGAAAGGTAACCGGTGCAAACCCACGGTGCGGATGCGGGTGGATCCTCGACTCCTGCCCCGGGGTAATTTGCTTTGGCCCCATATGATGTAGCACTATGAACGGATTAGCAAACCTGAAATCCATGTGTGGCAATGGCTGCCTTACACTTACTTCTTTGGTTATTTGCTTTTCGCGCCCTGCAAGTATGTGTTGGATCTTCTTTTTCATATCTCTTTCGATTTGATATAACAAAGATAGCCTGCACACGCACGCAGCCCAATAATATAGGTTAACGCCAATACTTATGGCATGTTAAGAAGAAAACTTAATGTAGATTAAGAGGATGAGCAGGTTTGTTATTGGAGCGAGGTGTGGGGTGTGAGGAGCGTTCAATTTTCATTTTATTATATGATCCTAAATTGACTGGCGATCATAGGCACAGAGGCTACTATTCGCTCCCGCTCCCTCCTCGCAACCTATTTCACTATCTGCGTATTCAGCATTTTACTTAAAAACTCAGGAGTAACACCAATATATGATGCCACCTGTTTTTGGGGAAGGGTTTTGATAAGCGATGGGTAAAGCTGACAAAAATTAGCATAACGCTCCATCGCCGCGAAGATGGCGTTGTCTATTTGCCTGTGCTGATAGGTGGCAATAGCGTTTTGCCCAATAATGCGGTTAAAGCGTTCAAACTTGGGTACTTTAAGGTTCAGTTCCTCAAAATCGTTCTTGTTAATGAAAATGTATTCGCTATCGTCAATAGCGTCAATATTGAGGCGGGCAGGCTCGGAGGTGATGTAGCTGCGCATATCGGTGATCCACCAACCGGCGGGGGCAAATTGCAGTACATGTTCGGTGCCATTCTTATCAACCGCGTAACTGCGCAGGCATCCGTTGGTAACAAAAATTATTTTGGAGCTGATGTCGCCTTCTTCCAGCACAAACTGTTTGCGTTTGGCTTTTTTATAGTGGAGGATGGATAACAGCATCTGCTCTTCCTGCTCATCGAGCGTTACGTATTTGGCAATACTGCTAAGCAAAAGGCTGTTATCCATCGGCATAAATATATTAAAAATAGCTTATACCTTTTTAAACAGTGCTATACCGTTGTGGCCGCCAAAGCCAAACGTATTACTTAAAGCCACATCAACTTTTTTGTTGATAGCTTCTTTTATTACAATATGCAAATTAGAAGGAACCTCAGGGTCGATGGTTTGCGTATTAATTGTCGGCGGGATAATACCATCTGTGATCGCTTTTATAGCAATGATGGATTCTATCGCACCGGCAGCACCCAACAGGTGGCCCGTCATAGATTTTGTCGCGCTTACTGCAAGGTTGTTGTTACCCCCAAACACCGCGCTTATCGCTTTGGATTCGCTTAGGTCGCCAACCGGGGTCGAGGTAGCGTGTGCGTTCACATAATCCACTTGATCAGCGTTTAAACCGGCATCATGCAGGGCATATTTCATCCCCTGGATAGCGCCTTTACCTTCAGGGTGGGTAGCAGTAATGTGGTACGCATCAGATGTCATTGCAGCACCGGCAACCTCGGCATAAATTTTTGCGCCACGGGCTACGGCGTGTTCGTATTCTTCAAATACCAAAACACCGGCACCCTCGCCCATCAAAAAGCCATCCCGATCTACATCAAACGGGCGGGAAGCGGTCTCCGGCGAATCGTTACGGTTTGATAAAGCTTTTAAAGCGTTATAACCACCAATAGATGCTTCGCTGATAGGCGCATCGGCACCACCGGTTATAATAATTTTTGCTTTACCCCAACGGATGTAGTTAAGGGCATCCATTATGGCAGTATTAGCAGATGCACAAGCCGATACGGCAGAGAAGTTGATCCCCATGTAACCGTACTTGATAGAAATAAGGCCCGAAGCCATGTTCACCAAAGTTTTAGGGATAAAGAAGGGGTTAAAATGCGGTTGAAAGCCGTTAGCGGCATAATCACGCACCTGTTGTTCAAAAGTCTCGAACCCTCCCTGTGCCGAACCCATAATAACGCCCACATCAAACGGCGACATCTTATCCAGCTCAAAACCCGAATCTTCAATAGCTTCTTTGGCAGCAACCAAGGCATATTGGGTGTAAAGATCGTTACGTTTTATCTCATTACGATCGAGGTGATCAAGCATTGTAAAATCTTTTATCTCGGCGGCAAAATGGGTTTTAAAACCGCTCGCGTCGAAACGGGTTATTTTAGCAGCGTTACTACGGCCTGCTACAATGTTTGTCCAAAAACTTTTAATATCGTTCCCCGCAGGCGATACTACACCAAGGCCCGTAATAACAACTCTTTTCATGCTTATTATACTGCTAAAAATCGGCCAAAGTTTTAATACCCGGGCCGCTGCAATTGTGGGCGCAAATGTAAATGAATATGCGCTTAAATAAGCAATCAATGGGTAAACTTTTCTCTATCTTTTAAAGCGGTATTTGTAAAAATGGTAAATTGCGCCCTTTATTATATACTATGCAAGAGTTACAAGAACCATTTGATGTATTGGTAAGCGGAGTTGTTTACGCTGTTTTCCCCGAAGAAGATAACGTTTACACCATATTTAAGGCCGGAACCGAGTTTGGCAAAATAGAAAAGGACACCGATAATGTTTGGCTAAAACTAAACCCGGAAACCGATACCCCCATGTTTGATAACGACCCCGAAGTTGATGCCATTGGCCAGGCAATTACCAACTACGTGCCCGAACCAGAGGATGAAGACGACGAGAATTTTGAATAAGATAATATCCTTATATTAGGCCTACCAATCCCTAAATAAAATGCAAAGACGCTCGTTCGTAAAAGGATCATTAATAAGTGGCGCCGCCGCCGCTATTGCACCTATAGCAACCATGGCACAATCCAAACCTTTAAAAGATAAGATCCCCTATGTAGAACACTACGAACTAAGGGTTTACACTTTTAAAGACGAGCGCCAGCAAAAAATTACCGAAGATTTTTACAAGGATGTTTTTGTGCCGCTTATTAAACAGCAACGATACGAAACCGTAGGTGTTTTTACGGAATTAAATCCCGCGGGGCAAACAAAACTTTATGTATTGATCCCTTTTAACACTTATGTGCATGCAGAAGGCCTGTATTATTTTTTAGAAGATAATAAGGATTACTGGACACGCGGCGCAGCCTACCTGAACGCCCCGGCGGATAACCCGGCATTTGAGCACCTGGAAACTTCGATGATGAAGGCGTTTAAGCACATGCCTTCAAAACAACTCCCTCCGCGCGACCAGCGCATCTTTGAACTTCGCCAGTATAAAAGCGCGAGCGAAGCTGCCGGTAAAAAAAAGATAGAGATGTTTAACGACCAGGGCGAAATTGATATTTTTAAACGCCTTGGCTTTAAGCCGGTATTCTTCGGTGAAACCATTATTGGTAACGACAGGCCGAACCTAACCTACATGGTTACTTTTAAGGATATGGAGAACAAAGCCGCCCACTGGAAAAGTTTTGTGGATGACGCACAATGGAAAAAGATAAGCGTAGTACCGGGTTATGCCGATGCTTTGCTGGTATCTAAAATAACATCAACCATGTTGGTGCCAACGGCATATTCGGGGATCTGATCAAATATTACACACATATCCCAAAATATCTGTTCGGTTTTTAAACCCCACACGTTGGTAAACCCTAATAGCCGGGTTATCGGCCAGTACATGCAGAAAGGGGGTCTTCCCTGCTGCCATAATACGTTTGATCTGCTCGTTCAATAAGATGCCCGCATAACCTTTACCCAGGTGATCGGGATGGGTGCAAACTGCGCTGATCTCTACATACGGCAGTGGCTGCATGCGTTGGCCTGCCATGGCTACCAATTTGCCCTCGGCAAAAATACCGGTGTATTCGCCAAATTCTATAGTGCGCTGCAGGAACGGGCCGGGTGCGGTAAGCTCGGTTAAGGCAAGCATTTCGGGGATATGCCCCTCGCCCAGATCAGTAATATTTTGTGCCGATTGGTGTGCCGGGACTGGCCCATCGTAAACCATTTGCTTCATTTCAAAAGTCTTAACAACCTGCCATTGTTCGGGGAATTTAATTTCATCCGTACTAAAGAAAACGTAAGGCCCATTATCAGGCACCATGTCGCGTAAAGCAGCAAAATTATCTTCGGTAACACCCGCTAAACCCGCAAACGGCGCAACATCCCTTTGGAAATAAGTAGCATCGCTGTCGCCAACATCAAGATGTTTGCTACCGGTTACAAGGGCATTATAGATGGGGTTATCGAGTACGTGCTGCATATATAGGTTTAACGCGCAAACTTAAAAGTTAATGACAAAATAAACATCATATGCAGATAATTCTTCGACAATAAAAAAGCCCGCGTCATCTCAACCGCGGGCTTAAATCAAATATAAAAATTAATAAATAATTTTTATTGCACTAATACCATGTGCTGGTAAGGCTGCAGGTATAGGCTACTGCCTAAAGTTACCTCAGCATTTGTGAAAGCGTTTTTCCAGCCTGCGCCTGCCAATGCGGGAGGCACGGTATAAGTGGCGTTGTTGCCACGGATGTTAGCTATCACCAAAACCTTTTGTTTATCGTTCGATTTTGTGAACGCGGCCACATTATCGCTGCTGTAAACGGTCAGGTCGCCGGTTTTAACGGCTTCACTGCCGGCGCGGAAGTTTAGGATGCTCTTGTACTCGGCCGTCATATCCGGGTTGGTTGTCCAGTCGATAGGTGTATTATAAAAGAAATCTATCTTTTGTGTGGTGCCTACTTCCTGTCCGTTGTAGATCATCGGTACACCTTTCATATAAGCCGTTACCAGGAATGCTGCCATTGAGCCTGTTTTGCCGCCATAAATATTTACAGGGCTGCCATCGCTCAGGTAAACATCGTGGTTGGTAGTGTACCTAACCACCTGCGAACCCGGCAATGCCGAGGCATATTCGGCAGTGTTAGTGTTTTGCAAAACACTTAATGAGCTGGCTGCATCAAAAACTTTATTCTTCAGGTCTGAGTAATAACCCATCCCATAAACCATTTGGAAACCGGCCTTAAAATGATCGGCGCGGGTACCTTCTGCAAGCATCAGTAGCTTGTGGGTGGTGATGCTTTTCATGGCATCATTGGCTTCTTTCCAAAAATCAAGCGGTACAAAATCGGCGGCATCGCAACGGTAACCATCGATATTGGCGTTGTAAACCCAGTATTTCATGGCGTCTATCATCGCGGCACGCATATCTTTATTGGTATAATCGAGCGCAATTACGTCCGACCAATTGGTGCCTGTGGGAGGGATAAAGTTACCGTTCGCATCCTGCTTGTACCAGCTTTTGTTAGCTGTCCAGGCGTTATCCCAAGAGGTATGGTTTGCAACCCAATCGAGCATTACGGCCATACCCTTCGCGTGCGCGGCATCAACTAAAGCACGCAGGTCATCCAGTGTGCCAAATTCGGTATTTACAGCCTTGTAGTCCTTAACTGAGTAAGGCGAGCCTAAGCCACCTGCAGACTTTACTACCCCTACCGGGTAAATTGGCATCAGGTAAACTACGTTTATACCAAGGGCTTTGATGTTATCAAGCTTGGCGGTTATGCTTTTAAAATCGTGATTTTGGCTGAATGCACGCAGGTTTACCTGGTAAATTGCGGCATCGGTTGTGGCGGGCACACCGGCAAATGGCGTACCGTACTGCGCGTAAGCCGGATCAGTTTTAACGTTGTTATTGCTATCCTTTTTACAAAAACTAAAAATGGTTACGAGCGATAAAAGCAGCAGTTTCATTAGTGTTGGTTTGAATTTCATGATATCAAATTAAATAGGGCGATGGCAGGCACCGCCCCATGAATTAATTTTTCTTTATAGTGTAATTGTAGTTTGACGGATCGTGCAGATCAAGCGTAAGGGTGTAATTACCATCAGACGGTACGGTGATGTTATTGATGCCCGATACATTCCCATAAACAGGGCTATCAGCATAAGTAAGTTTACCATCTGCGTCAATACCAAAATCAATTTTCCACTCGTTATTAGCGCGGAATTTGAACGAACCCGACTTTTTCATGTCGCAGGTTACGCTCCATACTTTTTTTGCAGGGTCGTAAGCAAGCTGGGTATCGGTATCCCATCCCCCCGGTGAGGCATCGCCCAATATTGACCAGGTGGTTTTCACTGCCAACCAGGTATTGGTATTGAGGTTGATGGATAACTGCATGTAGCCGGGCCCAGGCGCTACCAAACCACCTGCTAAACCATCTCCGGTAACTGCACCGTTGCCGCCGTCACCATAGTTAATATGGCTCCAATCCTGCGCGGTGGTAAATTTGTAGTAATAGTTATCCGTAGCAGGCATATAAATGTACGCCTCGTAAATTTTGGGTTTTAACGCTGCCGCGGTTGGTGCTTCGCCCGGGTTCCATCCCTGGTAGTTGCCGGGGATATACAATAACGGGTATACCGCAACTGGCTGGTAAGGTGTTACCTTTAAAGTAAGCGCCCTGGTGTAAGCGTACTGATCCTGGTAAGATTGGATCCTTACTACCAGCGCACCTTGCGCACCGGGTGTTAAACCCAGGTTGAGCGCCATGGTGTTCAGATCTTTACCTAAGTAAGATTTGCTTAGCACATCCTTACCTACCACAACCGTTTTGGCGTTTGCCCAGGCGTTGTTGCCCACAGTATCTGCAGGAACATCTATTTGTAAGGTATAAGTTACCGATGCCTTAACCGGGTACTTAACCGCCGGCCATGCAAACGTTACAACGGATGATGTATCGTTAGACTTAGCAAGGGTTACCGCGCTTTTAGACACGGTTGGCTCCGAAACAAATGACACGGTTGTCATCTTGGTTATCTCCGCCTCCTTTTTACAAGCCGCCAAGCCTGCAAAAAGTACAATTGAAAGGTATATTAATTTTTTCATGTCTATTAATTGATTAATAACCGGGATTTTGTTTTAATGTAGGGTTGGCATCAAGCGCGCCCGTAGGTATCGGGAATATTTGCTTGTAGGCTGGTGATGTTGGTACAAAACCATGCGCTAAAGTAAATTTACCAAACCTGATCATGTCCTGCCTGCGATGGCCTTCCATGTTCAGCTCAAAGCCGCGCTCATCATAAATATTGTTAAGCGTTGGGCCGGCGATTGCGCCTAAACCTGCCCTTGTCCTTATCTGGTTAATGAAAGGTGCAGCAGCACCGGGGTTGCCTAAGCGTACGTTACACTCTGCCTGCATCAGCAATACATCGGCATACCTGTACACCGGGAAATCGTTTGAAGCGCCACTGGCATCAACAGGTGCGGCAGGGAAGAATTTAACATCCCTGATACCTTCATCTGGTGCAGCACCCGGGTCGATCAGTGATGATACATCTCTGGTGTAGGTAACGCTACCCGCTTGGGCACCAACAAGGAATTGCTTTTTACGAACGTCCTTATCATCAAACTTATCGTAAAACTCTGATGGGATAACCGTACCGTTCCAGCCCGAATAACCGATGAGGGCTTTACCATTGGCACTGTTTAAACTGCGGATGCCTATTATATTACCACTGATAACATTTTCGGTTATAAACAAAGCCAGGATGGTTTCGTCGTTAGGGCAAACGTCGCCAAATAACTCATAGTACTGCGAGCCAAGCGGGCTACTTGCGTTTAACGCGCCGCTATGTAAGGTAAAGCCACCTGTTGCTACTTTATTAGCCGCGGCAAGTGCATCGGCCCAACGCGGTGTACCGGTATAAACCTCCGCATTTAGGTAAAGCTTTGCCAACACCATATAACCTGCCCATTTGTTAAAACGGCCATAGTACTGCGTGCCGCGGGTTTCAGATAATTGGTCTACATTTTCCTTTAATTCTGTCTCAATAAATTTGAAAACCTCGGCGCGTTTAGCCTGTGGTATCTTAGATACATCGGTATTGTTATCGGTATAGAATGGCACATCGCCAAAATCATCTATAGCCAAATAATACAACCATGCCCTTATCACCTTTGCTTCGGCAATTTTTGCCGGGTCGGCCTTTGCCGCGGTAAGCTGGGCAATTGCAAGGTTAGCGCTGTAAACAGATGAGTAGATCCAGTTCCAGGTGTTATTGATAATACTGAGATTTGTTTGGGCAGTACGGGTGTAAAGCTGCGCAAAATCAAGCTGCCAGTCGCCGGTGTTACGGTGAGGTATCACCTGCTCGTCGCTCGAGTACGAGTTCAGATCGTACCAGCAATTATCGCGGCCTGCGTAGTTGCTTCCCCAGCTGCCGGTTACTTTGCTATAAACGTTGGCCAAAGCAACATTGGCACCTGCCGGCGAAGCATAAAACTCGTTGGTACCGTATTTATCGTAAACGTTTTCGTTAACCTTGGTACAACTTTGGGTAACCAGGCCAACAATTGCGGTAATTAGTAATATTTTTTTCATGATTGGTTATTTTAAAACAACATTTAAACCTACAGAGAAGGTACGGGTACGCGGGTAGATCCCGTTATCTACACCTGATGAGCTGCCGCCGCTTGCATCCAGTTCAGGATCTAAACCGCTGTAGCCTGTAATTAATGCCAGGTTTTGGCCGGTTAACGATACACGGAACGCGCTGATGTATTTGGCCTTAACATTTATCTTGTATCCAAACGACAGGTTTTCCCATCTTAAATAAGAACCATTCTCTAACCAAAGGTCAGACCCGTACTCTGTAGAGGCAATTCCCAACGGGACAGCACTTTGCAGCAGGTTTGATTTACCCAGGTTTTCTAACAGGCTAAATTTTTGCCTGATAGCATTATAGATCTTGTTACCGCCGGAACCACGCCATACCATAGATACATCAAAGTTTTTGTAGCTAAAGCTTGGTGTAAACGCGTAGTTATATTTAGGTAACGATTGGCCTTCTTCTATCCTATCCGCGCTTTGCACGCTGGTATCAAACTTGCCATCCTTGTTTTGATCTACCACAGTTTCGGCATTGTTGGCATTCTTGCCATCGTGCTGCAAGATCAGGTAAGTGCCAATTGGCTTGCCCTGGATCAGGTATGCATTTGCACCCCATGATACATAGTTGGTAGGGATATCGTAACCCTGGATGTTACCGCCAAGGCTTGTTACCTTATTCTTCATGATAGACCCGTTACCTGCAAGGGTCAAGGTCATTTTGCTGTTCCGGATAACGGCGTAGCTTAAAGCAAACTCTAAACCCTGCCTTTTTAAACTACCCACGTTTGCAAGTATATTACCTGTTAAAAACGGCCCAACAAGTGGCACGGTGTAGTTAAATAAAAGGTTGTCTGTATTTGATGAATAGGCATCAACACTACCGTAAAGCCTGTCGTTAAACAGCGAAAAATCTAAACCTAAGTTGGTTTGCTTAACCGTTTCCCACTTTAAATTTGGGTTTGAGTTTTGTGTTGCCGCATAGTTAGGGATAATGGCACCACCAAAATAAACCGAACCTGCCTGGCCCACTAACGGGATAGAGTTGTAAGGCGTAATACCTTGCTGGTTACCTGTAACACCATAACCGCCACGTAGCTTTAATGAGCTAAAGATGCTTTGGTTTTTCATGAAATCTTCCTGATCTATACGCCATGCCAATGATGCCGATGGGAAGTTGGCCCATTTGTTATTCACACCAAACACGGTTGAACCATCGCGCCTGAAACTTGCGGTTAACAAGTATTTATTGTTGTACGAATAATTGAACCTGCCTAAGAACGATACCAGCCTTCTCTCATTTTTGTATGATGAAATATCGCCAACGGTAGCTCTTGAAATATCGCCTAATTGCAATGCGTTGTAGGTAGCAATATCATTAATAAAACCTTTGGCCTGGGCAAAATTGCCATTGTAGGTTTGGGCCTGCCACTCGTAAACGGCTGTAGCATCAATATGGTGCAAACCAAAATCGTGCTTGTAGCTCAGGTTAATGTCCATCAGTTTCTCATCGGTATGCTTGTTGTTCACGTTAGCAACACCTTTAAAATCAATAGCTGATTGGATGGTTGATGAAACCGGTGCGTAGTAGCCCGAATTTTCGTCAACCTTTCTCCAGCTGCCAAACCACCCTGCCGATAACCCTTTATAGATATCGAGGTTAGCGTTTAAGCTGCCAAAAAGATTGTTAATGTTGTTATCGTTTTTGATTGTAGTAGCCACCGCGTATGGGTTGGTGTACTGGAACACGTTGGGGTCGCGGTAAAAAGTACCGTCGGCATTTAATACCGGGTCGGTAGGCCTTGCTACGTACGCCTGGCTTATCAGGTTGGAGTTGAAGGCAACGTTACCTACCCCTGTTGGGCTGTAAGTGGTTTTGTTGATGCCACTGTTCAGGTTCATGGTAAGGGTAAGCCTGTTATCTAAAGCTTTTTGGGTTGCTATGATACGGCCTATGTATTTTTTATAGCCCGAATTGATAACGATACCAGTTTGATCTATAGCGGTTACCGATGCGCGGTAGTTGAAATCATTAGCGCCGCCGCCAAATGCCAGCGTATGGTTTTGCGTAATACCGTTTTTGGTAAGGATGTTGTACCAATCGGTATTGGAACCGTGGTTTGCAGATGCATCTACACCTTGTGCAGAAGCTTGCGCTGACCAACCCGCGGCATCCAAAAACTTCAGTTTTTTAGCGATCACGTCTATTGAAGTATTCTCGGTGATTTCTACACTGGTTTTACCTGCTATACCTTTTTTTGTGGTAACCAAAATAACACCCGGCGCACCACGTGAACCGTAGATAGCTGTCGCAGACGCGTCTTTCAGGATGTCTACCGATGCTATCTCGCTTGGCGGCACCTGGTTTAACAGATCAAGGTTACCCTGGATGCCATCAACCACCACTAAGGGGTCGTTACCGCCCTGCAGCGACGTTATACCACGGATGCGCACACTTGGCGATACACCCGGCTCGCTGCCTACCTGCGAAATATTAACACCTGCCGCTTTACCTGCCAGCTGTTGCAGCGGGTTGGTAATTGGGCCGGGGTTTAGGTCCTTAGCACCAATGTTAGATACCGAACCGGTAATGTCTGATTTACGGCTGGTGCCGTAACCCACAACCACCACTTCTGACAGTGATTTTGAGTTTTGCGCCATCTGGACGGTAAGTGACTGGTTAGCCACCATCGTTTTTTCGGTTACATCATAACCAACAAAGGTTATGCTTACCACAATAGCTTGCTGCGCACTTTTGATCTCAAAGGCACCGTTTACATCTGTAGCGGTAGCTATCTCGGTACCTTTTACGCGAACTACGGCGCCCGGTAAAGGTTGGTTGTTTTCGTCAACCACTTTACCTTTAAAGGTTGCATTTTGCGCAAAAGTTAGCGTAGCACAAAGTAGGAAAAGCACGGTCAAGCCGTACTTGAATAAGGAAATGTGTTTCATTTAAAACGGTTTAATTTGGTTTAATAATTGGGCTGCCGTTATGAGAGCGGCAACAGGATCAAAGTAAAAGAGCTTTACGCGTGTATACAATATGT
Source organism: Mucilaginibacter sp. 5C4 (assembly GCF_034345625.1). NCBI lineage: Bacteria > Pseudomonadati > Bacteroidota > Sphingobacteriia > Sphingobacteriales > Sphingobacteriaceae > Mucilaginibacter > Mucilaginibacter sp. 5C4. The sequence goes on from NZ_CP133775.1 coordinate 2,928,928, forward strand.
ATAGAAGCTGATATTAAAAAAACCAAGACGGTATAACTATCAATTATTTGATAATGAGGTATTTATTAAAAAAAAACAGGGAGGCTGATATAGATAATCACAAGTGTAATATCTAAAATAAAGGGATTTAGCACATTATGCAACAGAGTTTTCGGGAGAAAATGGAGCGTAATTCTGCCCATAACATCGGGCTTGTAGACAAAACATAAAATTAAATTATTACCGGAAGATCTTTAACGGCTTTAATGCCCATCACTTTATCCTCAAATACATCATTGGGTACAAAGGACCGGTTCTTTACTTTGGTTTTGTAAGTGTAGATGGTGTTTACCGAATAGTTGAGGATCTTGGCGATGGTTTCGTTCTCATCTATCCCTAACCTTATCAGCGCGAAGATGCGCAGCTCGTTGTTCAACAAATGCCCCTCGAACAGGTTGGTTTGGTGGTCGGAATCAAACAGCAGGTTAAAATCCTCCACAAAATTCGGGAAGATATTGAGGAACACCTTATCAAAACTGTGCGACAAGTTCTCGCGCTCAAAATTGGTATTGAGGCGGTTTAGCACAAGCTGTACCTCATCGTAGCGTTTCTCTTTTACGATCTTTTCTATCGAGCGTTTGAGGCGGTCGATCTTTTCGATATAATCCGAGTGGATGTTAAAGAAGTTGCCGATGTACTCATCCTTGATCATGTTGGCCTCATCCAGCTTAATATTGGTATGGGTAAGCGAGCGATTGGCTTGATCAAGCGTATTATTAACCTTGGTGAGCGACGCGTTGGCCGTATTCAGGTCGTTGTTCTTTTTAACGATGATCTCATCTGCAATGCGCAGTTTCTTTAGCTGGCGCGATGTGATCACCGAGAAGATGATGACCACTACAATGAGCAGCGTAATAATAGAAGCATACATCATCAGCGAGCGCTTTTGTTTCTCTATCCCGTTGATCTTCTCGTTCTCTATAATGGGCAATATGCTGCTTATTTGTGCTTCGCGATGGCGGGCGCCGTAAAAGGTAGCGTCGTTTATAGCATTATGAATGTAGAGAAATGCATTTTTTGTGTCACCACTTTCATACAATCTTGTTGCTAAATTTGTAAGTGCTACAGATTCTTTGGTGGAGTGCATGTTATCGATAATAGCCGCCTGCATTAAATGCTGCATCCCCAGATCGTTATTCTTGTTTAAAAAGTAAATATAACTAAGGCAGCTTAAGTTAACCGCGCTGTCCTGATAGGTTTGCGGCAGTTTCATAATAGCCAGGTAAGGTGCTAAAGCCGCTTTGTAGTCCGCGCTGCGCAAAGCCTTCAACCCAGCCGCCGACAGGTACTCGTAAGTGTTTGGTTTGTGCGTATTCAGTATCGAATCGCAATACTTTAGGCCAATGGCGCTGTAGTGATAGTAATAATCGTCTATCTTATCAAAATCGCCAATATCAAAGTGGCTGCGGGCCTGCAGGAACAGGTATTGAAATTTCTGCTGATCGTTTAAGTAGCGGGTGTTTACCTTGCTCAACGTATCCAGCCCTTCTTTGAACATCCCGGCAGATATCAGCACAAAGCCCATATCAACCTTGGCGTAGTTTATCTTGTTTTGATCTTTAAGCTGGTAGGCACATACGTTCAGCTTTTTGCTGTATACGTAGGCGGAATCGTGCACAAAGGATTTATAGGCATCAAACAATTTTTGGTAATACCCATACCTCGCGTTTAGCGACGAGTAGTTTAACTTAAGCTCCAGTTTGATCTTATCAATCGCCACTACCCTCGCCTGGTCGTTCTGCTTTTTATTATCAAGGATGGTATTGAGCACTTTTTGCAGGCTGTCAATTTTATCCGAGGCCTTCACATTTCCTGCGTGCAACAACAGCACAAATAATGCGCTGCAACAAATCAGTATAAATTTATATAGGCCACCGGTTCTCATTCACTAAACTTTACAATAATTGGTACTGCAAAATAAGTAATTTATGTGATGAAATTTAGTCATAAACAAACGCATCTATTCCGATACCATATACGTCGAAAAAAAGGCGTTTGAAAGTCGTTTTCAGGACGGAAAAATGTCATAAAAATGCTTGATTTTACCAACAATAATTTAAATGGGGATGTGCTAAAACGCATCCTTTTTTTTGTGATTTTATTGTATTTTCGTTTATGAACTACCTTATAGTTCAGCTTACCTGCCTGCTCGCTATCATTGTGCGCTATTTGAACGAACGCTTTTCGGTGGGTGCTGTCCGCTCCTTTACCCCGAGTGCGTTTATTCAGAATAGGAAAAAGATAGATCCGGAAGTTTTCAACCATCTATCAAGGGTAACCGCGCACTCATGAAACTGATTATGGATAAATACCTGGTTAACTAAATAGCCACAAAAAAGCCCGGATAAGTTATCCAGGCTCCAATATATTATGGTGTGATATTATTTAACGCGCTCAACGTATTCGCCGGTGCGGGTATCAACTTTAATTCTATCGCCCTGGTTTACAAACAAAGGCACTTTAACTTCCACGCCGTTTTCGGTAGTAGCGGCTTTTAACGCGCCCGATGAAGTATCGCCTTTAACAGCAGGTTCGCTGTAGGTAATTTCTAACTCCACAAAGTTAGGGGCTTGTGCCATAATAGGCTCTTCGCTTTCAAAAGATACAATTACGTTCATACCTTCTTTAAGGAACTTAACCGCGGGGCCAAATAAAGCCTTGGGGATGTTATGCTGGTCGTAAGTAACGTTATCCATGATCACCATAGATTCGCCATCTTCGTACAGGTATTGAAAATCGTTGGTTTCTACGCGGCAAATCTCCACCTGCTCATCTGTTGCTAAACGGGCTTCAACAATTTTACCGGTTTTAATATTGCGGAATTTATCCAGGTAAAACGCCCCTCCCTTACCAGGTGTGCGGTGTAAAACTTCGGTAACAGTTACCAACTCGCCGTTAAAGCGTAATATATTTCCTACTTTAATTTCAGATGCCTTTGCCATGTAAATTGCTATTGTAAATTTAAGCCCCAAAGATAAATTAAGTTCTGATAAACCACGCTTAAAAATTCGGCACTTTTAATTGTATACTTACAGTAATACTTAGGATACTGATACTGCCCTTTTCAAGGCAGGTTACGAATGGCCGCTTATACCGGCTTAAGCATCGTTTTGCCGGATTGTAATAATTCTTGCGTAATAGTTCGGGTATAGGTTTTAATCTCTTCCTGGAAATCAGCTACCGAAGCACCGCCGCGAATTTCCTCCAATCGTTTTTCCCAGTTGCCCGTTAGTTCAGCTTGCGCAATACGCTGGTGTTTCACGATCTCGTATACCGACAGGCCTGTTTCGGTGGGTACAAGGTTTTTCTTTTCCCGGAGGATGTATTTTCGCGTTAGTAAAGTTTCTATAATAGCCGCCCGGGTGGCCGGTGTACCTAAGCCGCTTTCTTTCATTGCTTCCCGTAGTTCTTCATCTTCAATTTCCTTACCGGCAGTTTCCAGGGCTTTTAGCAAACTGGCTTCATTATACAACGGCTTGGGCTTGGTTTGCTTTTCAAGTACGGCCTTATTCAGGATAGGCAGGTCTTCCCCCTGTATCACTTTAGGCAGCGTAGGGTTCTCTTCATCTTTTTTCTCCTCATCCTTATCGTTGAACACCGCGCGCCATCCCGGTGTTTGGATAACGGTACCGCTGGCCATAAACTTCGAGCCCGAGAGTATAGTAATTTTGGTGATTTCCTTAATACAATCCTTGTGAAAAGCTTCCAGCATCCGTCCTGCCACCATATCATAAATAGCTTGCTGATCGGGCATGAGCTGGTACGGCGTTACGCCGGTAGTTAATACGGCATGGTGATCGGTTACCTTTTTGGCATTAACACTTCGTTTACTCAATTTTGCACCTGTTAGTAAGGTGGCTTGCTTGCCAAAAGCCTGATGATCTGCCAATTTACTGATCAAATCCGGCACTTGAGCAAAAACATCATCGCCTATGTAGCGGCTACCGGTACGCGGATAAGTAACTAATTTACCTTCATATAAATTCTGCAACAATCCCAGTGTCTGATCCGCGGTAAAGCCCTTGCGTTTATTGGCTTCCTGCTGCAGGCTGCTCAAATCGTGCAACAAAGGCGGCGGTTCTTTACGGGGCTTAGCTTCCACCGCTAAAATATTACCGGTAGTTTCAACAGCGTCTAATATGGCTTGCGCTTCTTCTTTTGTTTTATAATTCTTCTCTGAAATGGCACGGAATGCCTGGCCATTTTTATCCGGCTGAATAGCTACCTGGTAATAAAGCTGCGGTACAAAATCCTTGTTTTCCAGGTAACGGGCGCAGATCATTGCCAGCGTTGGTGTTTGCACCCTACCCAATGATAAAACCCCTTTATTACCCGAAGCCAAACTCAAAGCCTGCGTCGCATTCATTCCTACCAGCCAATCGGACTGCGAACGGCAATGCGCCGAACTAAACAAAGTGTCGTAATCTGAACCCGGCTTCAGGTTCCGAAAACCATCTTTAATAGCTTCATCTGTTTGTGATGAGATCCATAACCGCTTGAAGGGCTTTTTGCATTTAAGAAAGTAATAGATATAGCGGAAGATAAGCTCACCCTCGCGCCCCGCATCCGTTGCTACAATGATCTCAGTCGCCTCGTCAAATAGCTTTTTGATAATATCCAGTTGCTTTTTAGCACCCGCATCCTCTTTACCATCCTTTTTACGAAGCGTTAATTTAAATTTAGCTGGCAGCATAGGCAAGTTTTGTACGTTCCAGCCATAATAGCCATACTCCTGCGGCGTGGCCAGTTGTAACAAGTGCCCAAAAGCCCAGGTAAACGTATAACCTTTACCTTCCAGGTAACCGTCGTGCTTGTTTGTAGCACCAAATACTTTGGCTATCTCTCGCCCTACGGATGGTTTCTCGGCTATAATTACTTTCATATCTGGTTGTGGCGAAAGTAAGCAACCCGGCCCCGGCCTGCAAGCTATGTGGATAAATCCCATCGGCCGTTGCTTACTTTGTTGCCCGAAAGTTCAAAGGGTTTTATTGAAAGCCCTAATTTCGTTCCTAAACTATTTTTTTCTACTTTCGCCGCCTTTCAATTTTAAGGAATGAAGCAATACTTATACGGAATTGATTTTGGTACGACCAACTCGGCCCTGGCTATTTTTGACGAGGAAAGCCGCGAAATAACCCATACGATCATTATTCCTTCGCTAATTTATTTTCATCAAAATGTGGCCGAAGGACATGTGGTTGGTGAAGCGGCCGTTGCAGCTTACCTCAGCGACAATATGAAAGGGCGTTTCATCAAATCGGTAAAGCAGGTCCTATCGCGCAGCAGTTTTACTGAGACCCGGATCCATAATAAACGCTACAATGCGTCAGACCTCGTTGCCATCATTCTAAAAGAGCTTAAAGACCGTGCAGATCAATTGACTGGCCAGTATTGTCAAAAAGCGGTGATAGGCAGACCGGTGTTCTTTGATGATGACGACGTACAAAAGGATACCTTAGCACAAACCAGGCTTCAGAAAGCTGCCGTGCTTGCCGGTTTCACAAATGTACGGTTTCAGTTTGAGCCAATTGGAGCGGCCTTCGCATATGAAAAAAGCCTTGTTAAAAAGGAAAAGGTATTGGTAGCCGATTTGGGCGGCGGCACCACAGATTTCACCTACCTGGTGCTGGACCCTGAAAAAGCGAACAGTAATGACCGTAAAAGTGACATGATGGCAAATGGTGGCATTTACATAGGTGGCGACAGTTTCGATTCGACTTTTATGTGGGAAAAGGGCACACCCTATTTTGGCAAGAATTCCAAATATGAAGCAACACCGGGGAAAGTCTTAACCGTACCGGTCTCCCTGTTCGCCAATATTTGTTCCTGGGAACAAATGAATTTTTTTAACGGCCTGCGTATTAAAAAAGACATTGAAGATTATTACTATTTTTCGGGCAACGACCGAAAGTTCAAGAACCTGATTACTTTGATCGACAATAACTTGGGTTATTCGGTTTTTCAATCCATCGAACAAATGAAAATCAGGCTGACCGAAAAAAACGAAGCATCGTTTCGCTATCATCAGTCGGGAATAGATATAGACGAGAATATCAGCCTGGCTGAATATGAAAATATCATATCCAAGGATATTGAACGGATCGCAAACTACCTTGAAAGTTTCTTGCAAAAAAACAATATCGACCCCAAGGATATCGACAGTCTTTTCCTTACCGGGGGTACATCAATGGTTAGCAGTATTCAAAGTCTGTTCAGGAAAAAGTTCCCGCATGTCAAACTTAATTCAGGAGATAATTTTAAAAGCGTAGCCAAGGGCTTGGCTTATAGCGGTTATCTTTTCGAAAACTAAGGCTTTGATTAGGCCGGTATGACTTCCGATGCTATTTTTTTAAGGTCTTCTTTGTTCAGTATCGTCTTCTTTTCGTAATGTTCCAAATGAAAGCTTTCAAGCTTCTGTAGAAGATATTGTAAGGTGAATTTTTCAGCAACCGTTAGTTTTCCGGTAATGATCTTACCCACATAACTGGTATGTTCAAATACGCTGTATAATAACCCTTTCCCTTCGGCAGTAATAGCGATATGCTTACTTCTTTTATCCTTTACATCGTCCCATTGCCTTACGAGCCCAGAAGCAATCAACCGCCTGATCACTTCTGTACCGGATGTTTTTTCCTGCAAATTATGGCTGATCAGTTCACTCTTCGATAAATGGTTATGCGTAAGCAAAATTGCCAACGCCGTAAAATCTTCTGTAGTTTGCAAAGGCGTTCCTTCCAAAGCTTTTTTAATATAAGATTTCGCGTAACGGCTCATAAAAACAAACATCCGGCTAATATTATTATCCAATTGATAGGCAATATCCAATGCTGTGGTATCACTGTTGCCAAACCTCACTTCATTATTAATATTGTTCCCGCTAGGGTCGCCAACTTTATTCAGCAAAAAACCTGTAAAATCCTGAATGGAAACTTCACGCGCATGGTTCTCAGCTTCCAGTTCCTCTACAAGGCTAATCAATTGGTGAATAAGTTGGTATGATTTCATAGTTCTTTAAAATTAAAAGGTATCGGCCGGGTGTTCAAATTTAGTTCCTTTTACTTACTTCCGGGTTTTGCATTTTGAATGCAGCGTAAGCCTTATAGTAGCTTTGCTTACTATCGCCCTGCGGTTTAAAGCTTTTTAGCAAGTTCAATGTTTTTATGAGCGTAAGCTTATAAGCGGGTAATTCAGGCGCGTCAATTGCCAGCATGTCAGCAATTTCCTTTCCAAGAAGATAGCGCATCAGGCCTAATATATCATTTGCAGTTGCCTTGCTTTTATTTACAGCTAAGATATGATTGGTTAAGGACTGAGTCAATTCCTGCCCATGTTTAGAAACTTGAAATTGCCGTTGTTTAATAATAGAATCCAGTTGATGCGCTCTTTTAGAATTTTCAGGAATAAGGTCTTGGTCCAATCCCGACAAAGATCCAACTACCGCCCAAATATGCATAAACGCTGCCTGATCTTCGTGGCTTACATTGTACCCCAGCATCCGAAGCCCGCGAATAACTATAAGTGAAAAAGAAAGGTTGGTCCCCGCCATGTCCTCCTCATTGATTGGCACTCCCCAGCTGTTATCCCACTTATCGCTTTGAAGCGTGTAATATCGAACCGCAGCGTGCATGATACGTACTTTTAAGATCTCGTCATAAGCTTTTCCATCCTTACTAAAAGCATCAGGCCCCATCACTTCCCAAACAAAAATGGCGGTATCATAAAGCCTCTTGGTAGTTTGCTTGCGTATCAATTCAGATAAATACAACACCATAGCACCATTAGCGGCGGTATAGCAATAAGGTAATGATAACAAGCCCAATAAGCTCATTATGATCTCGGAATGCCGGCTATAAAAAGAGGCTCCGGCCTTCATTAATCTTGGTTGCGCCCATTTAGGTAAACTGTTAGCCTTATCTATAAAATCAAAACCAGGGAAAGCATCCTTTAATGACTTCAAATGTTCAAATCCTGATTTGCCAACCATCCACTGCTGTAACTGCTTTTTTTTGCTTCATCCGCAAAAACGAGCCTAATAAATTCATCAGCCTGCCGATCGCCCGACAACCGTTTTTTATTTAGCAGCTCATTGTTATATGGTGTGTTACTATTCATTTATGGGTATTGCTTGTATAATAGCTTCAGCAGCAAGCCTGCCACTTTTCATAGCTGCATTAATTGATCCATTCATCAAATAATCACCGCAAACAAGGCATTGGGCATTTAAGCGAATGTCTTTATAATCCGGCAGGTTCCGCACATGCTCATCATTCGGCAATGCATAATCGATATGATATGTTTTTAAATGCTTCCAGTTGATAGCATCGGGATACCAGAATTTAAGCTCATTAATAACATTTTCCTGAAGTTCTTTTTGATTGGCTTTGATATGGTTGCCAATTAGCGATAGTGAAATTAAAGCATCACCACTTTTTGAATAAGCAGGTGATATACTATCCATAATTGCTATATTGTTAACGAGTTTACTAGGCAAAGTATTCAAAGCAATGAGTGGCATTTTAAAAGGCTTTTTTACCGATGTAAAGTACATATTGCTCACAGAATGGTAAGCAACAGGCATTGTTGCAATTGGCGCCGGCGAATTTAACTCATCTGTTGCATTGAGCACGAAGTTGCCTTTGTAAATTTCCCCGTTTGTTGTTGTTACAGAATTAGATTCTATAATCCATACTCTCTGTTTAAATATGATCTCTTCAGGTAACAATCCTTCGGCCAGCTGTTTGGGAATCATCCCCATTCCTCCCTCCGGTATTGCCGCATCGCCTTCGCTGAACATTTTAAACACAAACTCGAACATCCGGCTTGATGTAGTTAACTGATCCTCCAGAAATATCCCCGTCATAAAAGGCCGGAAAAACTGATTCATGATCCTTCCGCTAAAACCCTTACGTTTCAAATACTCCGTGGTCGTAATCTCCGGCGCGGCAAATATTTCCTCTATACTTTTTCGGCCAAGTACTAATTTGAGCTTTAACATCCGCATTTTATCCACAAATGTTGCTGCCGGAGACAGTAGTGTACTTATAAGAGAACTAGGTTGCCTGATAGGATCGCCCATATTAGTAATCCCTTTTCTATTGAGTATCAAAGCGCCCGGGTCAAATTTACAAAGCTTTAATGCGTCATAATCTAAAAAACGCTTTGCTTCAGGGTAGGCGGTTAAAAACACTTGGAACCCCCTGTCGAGGAGGAAACCATTAACCTCATCTGTACGTACCCTGCCGCCTACTGCATCAGAACCTTCCAGTATGAGTACTGATTTGCCTGCTTCCTTTAATACTTTGGCAGCGGTTAAACCGGCTAAACCGGCTCCAATAATAATTACCTCAGCGTCGTTTTTCATGCCTTTATGATAAGATCGCTATCCTCTGATAACAAATAAGGTTTTACACCGGGTTTTGCATAACCCAATTGCCCCACAAGTTGCGGAAGATAATAAGTATCTAAGCCGGCGACAGTCATTGTTCCTGCATTAATGTGATCAATAGTTCCGTCTGCTTTTATCAAAGCATCTTCGGTTAAAATATGAACAACTTCGCCGATGACTATAGTAGTGCCATTAATTTCCATATCAATAACTTCACGAAGTTCCAGCCCGATACGAATGTTGGACTGGCCTACAAAAGGCGCTTTAAAGCCTTTAATATATTGTTTTTTAAAACCGCATGCGTCAAATTCAGAAACGCCGGATGGATAACTGGCGCTGGTTTGGTGTGCTTGCATATACCAATCGGGTAACACGTTATTAAGTGTGTACTCCCCTGTTGATGTAATATTAATAAGGGTATCGTTATGCTCGCGCTCCGGCCGAAGCACCAAACCAATAAGCGGAGGATTTGCCCCCAGGTGAAAAACAGAACTTATAATGCATAAATTGGTTATGCCATCTGTGCTGCTTGTACCCAACAAATTTAAAGCCCGGTAACCAATTAAGCTATTGATAAGGCTTATCCGGTAATGCTTTTCTAACTCATATATCTCGTCACTTTTAAAGTTTGTCATCTCAAATTGTTTTTTAATTGCCTAAACCATTTCTACACTAAAATCCATTTACCCGATATATTTTAAAAATTCATTCTTTGTTTCTGCATTTAAAAACTGCCCGCAGTATTCGGCCGTAAGCGTGGTACTGCCTGCATCCCTTATGCCCCGGCTGGATACACAATGATGATGTGCATCAATAATAACCGCTACATCATCTGTACCTAAAGCTTCTTTCAACATATTGGCAATTTGCATGGTCAATCTTTCCTGCACCTGTGGCCGTTGAGAACAATACTGAACAATCCTGTTTAATTTTGATAAGCCGATTACCTGCCCGTTACTGATGTAAGCCACGTGAGCTTTGCCTACTATTGGTACAAAATGATGTTCACAGTTACTGAACACCGCAATATTGCGTTCCACCAGCATTTGCTTATATTGAAATGGATTATTAAATAATGTCGGCTTAGGCTTATTAGCCGGATTAAGGCCGCTGAATATTTCCTTTACATACATTTTAGCCACCCGCTTCGGCGTATCTTTTAAACTATCATCATCCAGGTCCATCCCTAAAACCTGCATAATACCGGTAAAATATTTGGCTATCAGTTCCATTTTGGTATCATCATCCATCTCAAATGCATCAGGCCTTAATGGGGTATCAAAAGCAGAACTGTAATGTTCTTGTTCAAGGTCGGTTATTACCTGCTCTACCATTATGTTATTTATGCTGTCGTTATTTATCATGAAATTATGTTAGCATTAGTATAAATTATTCTTTTATCTGGTATAACACTTCCTTCTTGTTTCTGCAGTGTTGGCTATGTGCTGTTGTGAAGTATTAATTCGCATCAAATTTAATTCAATTTTGTACTATAATATATAAAATAGTATAACAATGTATTAATTAAGAAAGATTATAAATTAACATTTCTGCATTTTTTTCCAATTTCATCTGGATCATTTCTTTTTTAGCCATAGCAGGTGTTAATATTCGCCCTTTTTTAAATAATAGAATCCCTATACCTAAATTATCACAGGGCGGCAAAAACTGCTTTAATAGGCATTGGTGTTACAGCAATTATTTTATTGGTAGCTTCGAGCGTTAGACGTTCAGTTGGGCCTACCCACAGCTATTATTGGAATATTGACTTCAATAGTCGTAATTATTCGTGCTAAAAAGAATCCAATAAAGATCGTTAAGGCGTATCGTGGGCAATATTGCCGCTTGTTGCAGGCCTGTTTGTTATTGTAGAAGCACTTAACAAAACAGGATTAATCCAAACTTTGACCCACCTCCTCCATCAACAGGCATCACATTCTGTAGTGGCAACAGCCTGGGGAAGCGTTGTAATTGTAGCATTTATCTGTAACCTCATGAATAATTTACCAGCGGGTTTAATTGCGGGTAATGTAGTACAGGGCCGGGTTTCCGAATTGATAACAAGTGCAGTTCTAATAGGTGTTGACCTTGGCCCTAGCCTATCTATTACCGGCTCGCTTGCAACCATATTGTAGCTGGTTGCATTAAAGCGCGAAGGCCAGACAGTTAGTGCCTAGGCAATTCTGAAACTTGGCGCTGTAGTTATGACAGTCGCGCTATTATTTTCTTTAGGGTCGCTATGGCTTTTATAGCTAAAAATAATAAACCAACTTTTACAAGAAATTTAAAAAGCTATTTTTTATCGATTTAACTAAATTTATTTAGCTTAGTTAAATTATAAACCTGCTTTTGTATAGCCTCCCCGGGTGCAAAATGCAAAACATCTGTTTATTGCATGTATAAAGTTTACCCCGGCTTTTTATGCCTTGTTTTTTTATTGGGTTGCAGTTTAACCCTGGTAAAAGCACAGGTAATAGTACCTGTAACCGATACCGCCAAACAGCATGTTTTCAGGTATGGCGAAATACAATATTACGTAGAAGATGGCAACAGATTAAACATTTCGCAAATTAGCAACCCTGCGTTTAGCGGCAAGTTTAAACCAAACCTAAATCCTACTCCTCAGTTAAAAAATATTAATGCTACCTGCTGGTACCGCATTACGCTCAACCAATCCATCGCCACAAAGAACAATTGGATCCTGGAGTTTTTTGACCAAACCATCGATAGCATAACCGTTTATTCACCGACAGCCTACAACAGGTATACCGTTACGCAATTAGGTAGCAACCGCCCCTTCGCAGATCGTTTATACAGCCATAAAAACTTTGGCCTTAACCTCAGTAATGATCTGAAGAAACAGAATGTATATTACTTCCGCCTGCGCTCCAACCAGTCGGCTAATGTTATAATCGTACTACGGTCTGTAAACTGGTTTATTAGCTACGCGCTCGATGAGTATTTTTTCTTCGGGATATTCTACGGTATGATACTGGTTTTTGGCCTTTATAACTTCATGATGTTTATTGCCATGAGGCAAAGGCAATACCTATATTACATTGTTTACAACCTCAGCATAGGCCTTTATGAAATGTGTACCGATGGCATCGCCTACCAATACCTGTGGCAAATGGCCCCCGCCTGGAACCATTATGCCTATGGGATAGCACTTTTTTTGGCCAGCATATTCGCCACCCTTTTTGCGCAAAGCCTGCTCAATTTAAAAGACAACGCCCCCCGCTTTAATAAGATAGTCAATGGCATCCTTATAAGCCGCTGCATATTTTTCCTGGCGTGCCTGTTTATCAACAGGGCCTGGTTCGAGTATAAAATAATAGAGTTTATTCCTTTATCTTTTTCATATGCCGCCGGTTGCTACATATTATATAAAGGCTACAGGCCTGCTCGGTTCTTTTTAATTGGGTATAGCTTTCTGTTTTTTGGTTTTGTTATTAAAACGCTTATTGCTTTAAACATATGGTGGCTGCCGGTTACAGCCCTTAATTTTTACAGCCTTAGCTTTTGCTTTATAATGGAGATGCTGTTCATCACATTTGCTATTGGTGACCGCCTTCGCCTGTTTAAGCGCGAAAAAGACCAGGCACAGGAGCGCATGATAAAGCAACTGCAAAAGAATGAGGAATTAAAGGACATGCTTAATAAAAGACTGGAAGAACAGGTGGCAGTACGTACAGAGGAGATAATGGCACAATCATCAGTTATCGCGATACAGAACACCGAGCTTATCCAGGTAAATAAGCTGCTTCAGCAGCAAGCTGAAGAGATTTCGCGGATGAATGTCTTACTGGAAAAGGACAACCTTTTACTGCATAACGATATTGAAAAAGTAACACATGATCGGGTTATGCTTACGGATGTTGATTTTGAGGAGTTTAGCCGGATCTACCCCGATAAGGAAACCTGTTTTAAATTCATGGCAGAGATCAAATGGGTGAATGGGTACACCTGCAAAAAATGCGCTAACGATCATTATGGTAACGGGCACCAGCCTTACAGCCGCCGATGTTCTAAATGTGGGTATGAGGAATCTGTTATTGCTTACACTATTTTGCAAAATACCCGCATACCCATCAACAAAGCTTTTTATATAATCTTTTTGATGTATTCTACAAAAGGCCAGATATCATCACATAAGTTATCCGAGATCTTATCCATCCGTCAAAGCACCTGTTGGGCTTACAGTACCCGTATCAGGAAGATAATGGAGGGTATGAAAAAAGGACTACGCAATGCCGGTAGCAAAGGCTGGAGTAAACTGGTTATGGAAACTACGTCAACAAAATAGCTACAAAAAACAAGTTCGTTGATGATTTATTGCTTTTGATTTTTCATCAATTGTTACTACTTCTTTTAATAAATTAAAAAGCCCCTACCACTTTATTTATATAATAATTAAAGTTGGTCTGATATTTACACCCTTTAATGCTTTTTCGCTAAAATTAAATTGCGACGAAAGCGTATCATCATTTTTTTTTATTTTTTTTCAATGATGGTTTAAACAGTTCAAACCCACTTACCTGTAAAAATACAATGTGATACAAGCGTATCAAATAATATACAATTAATTAATTATCAGGCATTTATAAACTTTATAGTTGTTTATAACGTAGAAATTACCTTAAATTTGTTTTAACCAATTTATAACGGCATCTGCTATTTTCCTGAAAAACTAAAAGCTCAAGGCTCCCTCTTTCGGATCGCTTACGCTAACCTTTTTAAACAACAGTTAATTAGTTATTGTGCCTGCTGAAATCAAAAAATGCAAACCAATTACTCAAACCAAATAACTATTATGAAAATTAATCACAGTTTAAAGATGATGGCAGCAAGCCTTATTGCTTTTGTGCTGCTAAATTATGCATGCAAAAAGGATATTCGGCCGCCGGCCTCAGATGTTCCCGGAGCAACGGGCACTACAGCACGTGCCGCAACCGGGCCGGTAAATGTATTTTTAACTAAAGGGGACAAAAGTGCGCTATTGGCCCAGAGTACGGTGAGTTTTGCCGCCGATTCAGGTACAAATACAAACACCATTACCGTTGACGAAGGTGTGACTTACCAAGGCATTGACGGTTTTGGATTTACCCTTACCGGCGGTAGTGCAAGCCTGCTGAATGGATTAGGCGGCAATAAAGCCGCCGTGCTAAACGAACTATTTGGTACTGGCAATGGGCAAATAGGTATCAGCTACCTGCGTATCAGCATAGGTGCGTCTGACCTTAGCTCGTCCGATTTTACCTATAACCAAACCTCGGGCGATGTTAACATGAATAACTTTAGCCTCGCCCAGGAAAACACCGATTTCCTGCCTATCCTGAAAGCGATCCTGGCTATCAACCCAAATATTAAAATACTGGCTACACCGTGGACCGCCCCTACCTGGATGAAGGTTAATACTACCGGCAACAATGGCTATACCGGCGGCAGCCTAAACACCGCTTATTATGACGCCTACGCCCGTTATTTTGTAAAATACATACAAGCCATGCAAGCGCAGGGCATTACCATTGATGCCATTACCCCCCAAAACGAACCACTTAACCCATACAATAACCCAAGTATGGTAATGCAGGCCAACGAGGAGGTAAATTTCATCAATAATAACCTTGGCCCGCAATTGCGCAACGCCGGGTTAAATACCAAGATCATCGCTTATGATCATAATACCGATGTGCCAAGTTATGCTACCACCGTGGTTGGTAACGCTGGCCAGTATGTAGATGGCTCTGCCTTTCACTTATATGCAGGCAACATTAGTACACTTACCGATGTGCACAATGCTTATCCAAGCAAAAACGTGTACTTCACCGAGCAATGGGTTGGCGCGCCAAGCAACTTTGGCGGCGACCTGGGCTGGCATATCAATACCCTCATCATTGGCGCAACCCGTAACTGGAGCCGCAATGTTTTGGAGTGGAATTTAGCTGCCGATCCTAACAACAACCCGCATACCAACGGAGGTTGCAGCACCTGTTTAGGTGGCATTACGGTTAGCGGTACATCTATCACCCGTAATGTCGGCTATTACATTGTAGCCCATGCTTCCAAATTTGTAAGGCCGGGCGCGGTCCGCATTAGCTCAAACATTGCGGGCAGTATCCAAAACGTTGCCTTTAAAAACAGCGATGATTCCAAAGTGCTTATCGCTTCAAACAGCGGCAACGGTGATGTGAATTTCAAAGTAAAATGGGGCAACCAATCGTTCAGTTATACTTTAGCGGCAGGTGCGGTGGCAACCTTTAAATGGACAGGCACGCCGGGCAGCGGCGGTAGTGGCGCACCAATTGGCTCTACCATCACCCTTAAAGGTTTTAATAACCAGTACGTAAATAGCCAGAACGGCACACAGGCCATGACCTGTAGCAGCGCGACTGCCTCTACCTGGGAACAATTTACGGTAGTTGATGCCGGTGCTGGTAAAATTGCCTTGCGCGCCATGAATAAATACGTTTCATCAGAGAACGGCACACAAGCTATAACCTGTAGCCGCACTACCATTGGCGACTGGGAAAAATTTGACTGGGTGCCTACTGCAGATGGTAAAATAACTTTTAGGGGCAATAATGGTAAGTTTATTTCCAGCGAAAATGGTACACAGGCCATGACCTGCACAAGAGCTACAGCATCTGGATGGGAAGCATTTGGCATTAACCAATAAACCAAACTTATATGAAAAAGCAATTATTAAAATTATTAAAAGGCGCCGGCATAGTCCTGGTGGCGGGAATCGTTATTATATCCTGTAAAAAAGATATCAACCAGTCTGGCGATGCTAAAGCGGACGCCAAAAACACCACCACACCGAGGGCACTAACATTGGTGTGGTCTGACGAGTTTAACGGCAGCGGCTTAGACGGCAGCAAATGGAACATAGATAACGGCAACCCCAACGTAAATAACGAGAAAGAGTATTACTCGTCGGCCAATGTTGCCGTAACCGGGGGCAACCTGGTTATTACTGCCAAAAATGAAAGCATGGGCGGTCAGCCATATACATCGGGTAAAATAAACACCGCAGGTAAATTTACGGTAAAGTATGGCCGGATAGAGGCGCGCATTAAACTGCCTGCTTTCCAGGGGAGCTGGCCGGCTTTTTGGATGCTGGGTGCCAATATAGGCCAAGTGAACTGGCCGCAATGTGGCGAAATTGATGTTATGGAGCAAACTAATACCAGCAATACTATATTGGGCACCATGCACTGGAACAATAACGGGCACGTTTATTATGGCGGCAACACCCAGGTTAATAACGTTACGGATTACCACCTGTACGCGGTTGAATGGGATGCAAATAGCATTAAATGGTTTGTAGATGGCACGTTATTCAATACCGGCAATATCCAAAACAACATTAATAGTACCGAGGAGTTTCAGTTACCGTTCTTCCTGATCCTGAACCTTGCCGTAGGCGGCGATCTGCCGGGCAATACCATTAACAACAGTGCGTTGCCTGCCAATATGCTGGTAGATTATGTACGTGTTTACAACATAACCGGCGGCACAGGCACCACTGCACCAATTGGCCAAACAGTTACGCTGAAAGGCTTTAACAACCAGTATGTAAATAGCCAGAACGGCACGCAAGCCATGACCTGTACAAGTGTAGCAGCGCAGGCATGGGAGCAATTCACGATAATTGATGCAGGCAATGGCAAGGTTGCTTTACGCGCCATGAATAAATACGTATCATCAGAAAACGGCACGCAAGCCATAACCTGTAGCCGAACTACTATAGGCGACTGGGAAAAATTCGACTGGGTACCTGCCGCCGATGGTAAAATAACTTTTAGGGGCAATAATGGTAAGTTTATTTCCAGCGAAAATGGTACACAGGCCATGACCTGCACAAGAGCTACAGCATCTGGATGGGAAGCATTTGGCATTAACCAATAAATACATAAGTTTAAGCCTGCCCTTAAAAAGGCAGGCTTTTATATACCAATGAAAAGACTTTTATTTACCTGCCTGATTATAATTACCTGCATAAGTATGAGTTACGGGCAAGCCAAGCCTCAAAAATTATCGCTTAGCCTAACTACAGGCTACTCCCAACAGGATTTGAAATGGTCTATTGCGGGTAACATTGCCGGCAAAAACCCAAATGTATATTCAGAATTGCAATGGACGAAGGTTGGCGGGCAATCCGTTGCAGCGGCATTGAATTGGAATATTTGGGGTAAGCTGTTATTAGCCGCCAATTATTCACACGTATATATTAGATCGGGGACGGTTACAGATAATGACTACAACGGTGATAACCGTACCAATATGGTGTATAACGAACGTTTTAACGCCGACAAGGGATATTCAAGAGATTGGTCGGCATCGGCGGGTTACAAACTGATCGACAACGCCAAATTTAATTTAAGTGCAAATGCAGGCTATGGCATTAGCACCCAATCGCTTTACATTTTAGATCGGACTGGTAACTTCCCTGACCTGAACAGTACTTATAAAGCCAACTGGAAAGGCCCTTTTATCAGGGCTTCATCAACGTTTGGCATCAGCAATAAATTTAGCTTATCCGCCGCTATAACCTACAACCAGGTAAACTACAACGCTATCGCGGATTGGAACCTGATCCAAACTTTTCAGCACCCGGTTAGCTACCGTCATACCGCCAAGGGTTTTGGTATCGACGGGGAACTTCGATTGAGATATACACTTTACGAAAACATTGCGCTACAAGCCGACGGCGGTTATTATACCTGGCAAACAGGTAAAGGCATAGATGAATTGTTTTTAAATAGCGGCGAAATTGATAAAACCCAACTAAACATAGTGGAGCGTAACGGCTATAGGCTAACTATCGGCTTGTTAATTACGATCTAAACTAAGTTTGACACGGTCATTATAAAAGATTAGCATTTGCCACAAAAAAAAATAATTTTTAATACAAATGAAATATTATTTAAATAACATAGGAATATTACTTTCTAAAAAAGTAATTATATATATGATAATCAATTATTTACAATAACTATTTGCCTTCTAATAAAGTATTTATATTCTGATTATAAATTATTTATAAGTTTTCAGAAACAAAAAATTCGCGTATTTTTCAGGATAAATTTACCGTTTAGGGTGTGGAAAACTTGTCTTTTCAGATTGCCTTTACGAAGATAAAATAATAGCTGCAATTTTCAGTCCAATTTATATCTGTTTTGTAATAAAGTAAGCCCAATTTTAATTGTATTTCGTAATAAAATAAAGGCAATTAATATATAGAGTCATCACGATTTTAAATGCCACTCATTTATAGTCCGTCTCTATTTAATGGCTTTAAGTATTTCATTATCATACAGTTAGCATTGTTATTAAAATTACGAGGGTTAGCCTATAGCCCTTGTGCTTAGCTGCTTACGTCCCACTGCCGGTGACCAATTAGACATATAGTGCAAAGTCACATATTCTAAGTTCGAAATTAACTATTTGTAATTACAACATCGTTCTCTTCCGCTTTTCTCAATATTGATTTCAAAAGCCCCGTTTAAACATGCATATGAGCTTTTCCTTACTTATAATATTAAGACAAAAAATTTCCCATAATAGTCAGATAGCCAAAAATGTTAAATTTGTATCATAATTATCAATGTATGTCTAATATTGTCATGCGTGAAACAACGCCCCTTACCGCTAACGATTGTTTCATGATTTTCTCGCGGGTGAAAAACAACTTCAACTTCCCGCTGCACTATCATGAAGAGTTTGAGCTGAACCTCATTTTGAATGCTGCGGGCGCAAAACGCATCGTTGGCGGTAGTATAGAAGAGATCAGTGAACTGGAACTGGTATTCGTGGGCTCTAACCTGTACCATACCTGGTATACTCATAATTGCACAAGTAAAAAAATAACCGAGGTAACCATTCAATTTCATAAAGATCTGTTTGACGACAAATTCCTACAACGCAACCAGCTGAGTTTTATAAAAACCCTGCTCGAGCGGTCGCAATTGGGTATCTCCTTTTCTCAGGAAACTATCACGGCACTAAAAGACAGGTTATTATCATTAGACAAAAAAACGGGCTTCGATTCTGTACTCGAATTGATCTCTATCCTGCATGTGCTGTCTGTTTCACCAAACATGAAGCTACTGTCTGATGCCGGCTTTTCTGCACAAAAATTACATTATAACAGCCGCCGAATCGAAAAAGCATTTGCTTATATGAGCGCAAATTACCACAGCCAGGTAACCCTTGCCGAAGTAGCGCGCATCGCCAACATGCCCGAAGCGTCTTTTAGCCGGTTTATCAAAAAACGTACTGGGAAGACGTTTGTAGATAGTTTGACCGAGATAAGACTTGGCCACGCATCACGTATGCTTATAGAAACTACTAACACTATTGCAGAAATTGCTTATAGGTGCGGATTTAATAACATATCTAATTTTAATAGGATTTTTAAGCGTAAGAAAGCTTGCGTTCCAAAAGAATTTAGGGAAACCTATAACGGTAACCGTATTTTTATTTAATATGTTATGTATTTTTAACTAAAAAATGTTAAAATAGTATTATATCAACGCAGATTAACCTTCTAATTTAGCGGCAACCAATTTGAACTAATTTCTTAAAGATGAAATTGTCGCTAATCGATATTGCAATTATTGTGATATACCTGTTAAGTACCGTGTTTATCGGGCTTTGGTATCGTAAAAAAGCCCGCGAAACGAAGGACAGCTATATGCTAGGCGGCAAATCGTTACCCTGGTATAAACTGGGGCTGAGCGACGCCTCGGATATGTTCGATATCAGCGGCACCATGTGGATGGTGAGCCTCTGTTTTGTGTACGGTATGAAAAGTATATGGATTCCCTGGTTATGGCCGGTATTTAATCAGGTATTCCTAATGATGTACTTGTCGCGCTGGCTGCGGCGCTCTAATGCGGCAACTGGTGCCGAATGGCTGGCTACGCGTTTTGGCAAAACAGGTGTAGGCGTAACTAGTTCGCACCTGGTAGTCATTGCTTTCGCTTTATTAAGCTGCCTCGGCTTTATGGCTTATGGCTTTATCGGCCTAGGAAAGTTTATCGAAATATTTATTCCATGGGGGGTTGTTAAAGATTTCGTCCCTTTTAACGTGGCGCCGCAATATGTGCCGCACGTATATGGTATAGTTTTTACGCTGTTCGCCATGTTCTACTCTATACTAGGGGGTATGCACAGCATTGTAACGGGCGATATAATCAAATACGGCATCATGACCATTGCCTGTGTCTGGATTGGCTTTATTGCTGCAGATCAATTGAACGGCCATCATTTAAACGTACCGCAGGGCTGGTATAATCCATTCTTTGGAAAACATTTAGCACTTAACTGGACGGGTATTATCACCGAGGTGAATCAAAAGATTCAGAGCGATGGCTACTCGCTGTTTGCCTATTTCTTTATGATGATGACCTTTAAGGGATTTTTTGCAGCACTCGCTGGCCCGGCCCCAAATTACGATATGCAAAAGATCCTTTCTACACGCTCGCCCGAGGAGGCCAGCAAGATGAATGGTTTTGTAAGTGTTATCCTGTTGCCTA
This sequence comes from Mucilaginibacter sp. 5C4, assembly GCF_034345625.1. Lineage (NCBI taxonomy): Bacteria > Pseudomonadati > Bacteroidota > Sphingobacteriia > Sphingobacteriales > Sphingobacteriaceae > Mucilaginibacter > Mucilaginibacter sp. 5C4. The sequence goes on from NZ_CP133775.1 coordinate 2,949,898, forward strand.
TTCGTTATACACTCATCATCAGCTTAACTATTTTAGGCCTAATATATTATCGCCAGATGAACCTGGCAGATGGTACAGGCGCTATAGATTTTGAACGGATACTGCCTGCAGTTATCAATAATTTTTTGCCGGTGGGCCTGGTAGGTTTACTGCTTGCCGGTTTACTTGGTGCATTTATGAGCACATTTAGCGGCACTATGAATGCTGCACAGGCTTACATTGTAAACGACATTTATCTCAAGTACGTTGATCCGGCTGCCTCCAATAAAAAAATCATCACCATGAATTATTTGGTAGGTATTGTAGTGGTGGCGATAGGCGTGATACTGGGCTTTTTTGTAAAAGATATCAACAGCGTACTGCAATGGATCGTATCTGCACTATACGGTGGCTATATAGCAGCCAACGTACTTAAATGGCATTGGTGGCGCTTTAACGCAAATGGCTTTTTCTGGGGGATGCTTTCAGGTATCCTGGCGGCTATGGCATTATCATTACTGGTAAGCTTTGGTTACATCCCTGAAGGGCAGTTATTGTACTGGTTCCCCGTATTATTTAGCGTATCACTGGCGGGTTCTGTATTTGGCTCATACGCAACTCCGGCTACAGATATGGCTGTGCTGCAATCCTTTTATATCAACGTACGCCCTTGGGGCTTTTGGGAACCTGTTAAAGAAATAGCGTTAGCCAACGACCCATCCTTTCAGCCTAATAAAAACTTTAAAATAAACATGTTTAATGTGGTAGTGGGAACAATTGCGCAATGCTGCTTAACCATACTGCCCATGTACCTCATATTATGGCAAAAAGTACCGCTACTGGTTACAATAGCCATTTTAGCAGTGATGATGGTGATACTGAAAAGAACCTGGTGGAATAAATTAAAAGAATATTAATAGATAAAAATGACTCAGCAATTTAAAGATAGACTGGCCAAATTAAAGCAAGCGTATACACAGCTTATCCATATGAATAACCAGACAGATGGCTTGGGCAACGGTGTTTTTGACCGTTACGTAAACCCCGTGCTTACTGCGCAACATGCCCCTATCAACTGGAAATATGACCTTGATCCGCAAACCAACCCGTACCTGATGGAACGTTTTGGCATTAACGCTGCCTTTAACGCAGGTGCCATAAAATTCAACGGCAAATATATAATGGTTGTCAGGGTTGAAGGGGCCGACCGCAAGTCTTTCTTCGCGGTTGCCGAAAGCCCGAATGGTATAGATCACTTTACTTTTTGGGAACATCCTGTTACCATGCCCGAAACCAGCGAGCCTGATACCAACCTTTATGATATGCGCTTAACCGAACATGAGGATGGCTGGATCTATGGCTTATTTTGCACCGAAAGGCGCGACCCCGAAGCGCCTATCCACGATCAAAGCATGGCAACAGCGGCTTGTGGGATAGCCCGCACGAAAGACCTGCTTACCTGGGAGCGCCTAACCGACCTGCAAACGCCATCTCCGCAGCAGCGTAACGTAGTATTGCATCCGGAATTTGTGGATGGTAAATACGCGCTTTATACCCGCCCGCAGGATAGTTTTATTAGCGCAGGCAAAGGCGGCGGCATTGGTTTTGGCCTTTGCGATAATATGGAACACGCGGTTATTAAGGAAGAAATCATCATTGATAACAAACAGTATCATACCGTTTACGAAGCCAAAAATGGCCAGGGGCCCGCTCCTATTAAAACGGAAAAGGGCTGGCTGCACCTTGCCCATGGCGTACGTAACACCGCAGCAGGCTTACGCTATACTTTATACATGTTTATGACCGACCTGAACGATCTGACCAAAGTAACTCACAAACCGGCCGGCTATTTTCTAGCGCCCGAAGGTATTGAGCGGGTTGGCGATGTAAGTAACGTGGCTTTTTGTAATGGCTGGATTAAAGATGAAGACGGCAAGATATTTGTCTACTATGCATCGTCAGACACGCGTATGCATGTAGCAACAACTACCGTTGATAAATTGATAGATTATGTGATCCATACACCGGCAGATGGTTTGCGTTCGGCATTATCGGTGCAAGCAATTAACAGTATTGTTGATAAAAATAAAGAGCTGCAACAATTAGCTTAATCTATAAGATTGATGAGAGAGCGGTTGAATAACTACAAAAACGAACTTGCAGCAGAGTTGCACAACATCCTGAATTATTGGATAGATAATACGGTTGATGAGGAAGATGGCGGTTTCTATGGCAAAATAGATAACGATAACCAGCTAATCCCGGAATCGCCAAAGGGTTCTGTACTCAACGCACGTATTTTGTGGAGTTTTTCTGCCGCTTATAATCATCAGCCTAACAAAAAATATTTGGAACTGGCCAACAGGGCATATACGTATATTACGTATTACTTTATAGACGCGGAGTATGGCGGTGTGTACTGGTCGGTAGACCACTTAGGTAACCCGCTGGATACTAAAAAACAGGTTTATGCATCGGCATTTACTATTTATGCTTTAAGTGAATTTTACAAAGCGACAGGTTTGGAGGATGCCAAACAGCAGGCTATTCATCTTTATCAGTTATTGGTAGATAAAAGCTATGATAACCTAAACACCGGTTACCTGGAGGCCTTTACCCGCGAATGGCAACCGATCAAAGATCTTCGGTTGAGTGCTAAAGACGCCAACGAAAAGAAAAGCATGAACACACACCTACATGTTCTGGAGGCGTATACTGCACTGTACACCATTTGGCCGGATGAGAATTTAAAATCACAGATCGAAATCCTGCTGAACAATTTCTTTGATCATATCATTGATCACAAAACCAATCATCTGGTGCTATTTTTTGATGAGGTGTGGAATAAAAGGTCGGACACGGTATCATACGGACACGATATTGAAGCCACTTGGTTGTTACTCGAAGCCGCAGAAGCAATCCATCATGAGGAATTTATAAATAAAGTAAAAGCGGTCTGCATTGAAATATCACAAGTCACGCTTGAAGGTTTAGATAGCGATGGCGGCCTTTGGTATGAATACGAAACTACAAGTCCCCATCTCATTAAAGAAAAGCACTGGTGGCCGCAGGCCGAGGCCATGGTAGGTTTTTTTAATAGCTGGGAAATCAATGGCGATGATAATTGGCTGCAATTATCAATAGCGAACTGGCAATTCGTAAATCAACGTATCCTCGATAAAAAAAATGGCGAATGGTTTTGGGGCATTTACGCCAACGGCGACGTAATGCGCACTGAAGACAAAGCCGGCTTATGGAAATGCCCTTATCACAACAGCAGGGCTTGTTTAGAAATCATCAAGCGTATTAATCGAACTTCGTAGCTTAAACTCTGGCTTAAATCGGGCACCTCCAGGTTTCTTGTTGTTTAAATTGTGTACTAAAAGGAAACTTTTGTGTACTTAATTAAAGTACAGGTAATATAGCTTTGATCAATTAAAAACCAATAAAACCAAATTTTATGAGAAAAATTGATCAACTAACCGTTGGCGGCGCAATGCTGTTAGCGCTTGCTTTTGGCTGTGCTAAAGATGCCAACAAACCATCACCAACTACCAATGATTCTAAAACCACGGTAGCCCGTGCAGCCCTACCGCAAAGCGCCTTTAACCTTTGGAAAACCTGTAATGGTACGCCTTATAACATTTCGGGCACCAATGGTATTTGTATCCCGGTAGGTAATTGCAGTACAGATATTGATGCTGCACAGCAAAATACAGGGCAAATTGCAAATGGCATGCAATTTAACGGTGCCTTTAAAGGCGGCAGCAATGCCAACAGCGGCGCCAGCGAGCAGGCCGTGTTTGTATGCGACAATGTTACCCAGTGGAACGGCAACGAGATGGGCTTCGTAAAAACGTTGGAAAACAACGATCTGAAAGCTTACCTGCAAGGTGGCGGCCAATACATTACCTACCTACTATCTGACAATGATAATGGCTACCATACTTACAAATGCCAGGCACGTGCAGATAACACACATATGGTAGATTTTTATGTGGATGGTGCCTATAAATGTACCTTAACAAACAATAGCGGCAGCTATTACAACAATTTTTACTACTTTGTTGGTACTAACCACTGGTACGGCGGATCAAACCCTGCAGGCCAGCAGATCGAAATGTACAACATGGTAACATACTAAGCTTACTTTTTTATTAGAAGGCGACTAAATAGCCGCCTTCTAATAACTTAATACAATCCCACCAAGTAACCGGTAAGCTGCACTGTTTATGCCGTTCAGCTGTGTTTTTTCTGACCCTCCGGAGGATAAGTAAAGTTCATCGATACCGGTACCTGTTGTCGCTGCTAAATAACCTCCGCCAATATTTATAGCTACATTTTTAGCTACGCTATAAGAAAGCGATGCATTTGTATTAATACGATATCCATTAGCCGTATGCCGGTAACTTACCGGGTGTTCAAATGTCTGAATCACGTTCCAATCTGCAGTAGCGGTATAGCGCGACTGGTTATAACTTACATCAGCTATAATTTTGAAAGCACTGTTTAACCGTACCTGTGCCAGGCACTTTATAAACAAGCCCTTCCATAGCGGCACGTAATTACTGTTCAGCTCGGGGAAGTCGCCGGTAAGGTCAAGGATTGATAGTAATTGCCTGCTTGTTTCATACCCTGCAAAAGGCACGAGGCTAAACTTTTCGTTATTGATCAACTCAAATCCCAGCCCTACATTCCACTGATACATATTGCCCCTGTTTGAATTAAATGTTTCGTCGTATGTCGGGTTGGTGCGGTTGTCACCATTGTAATCGTTATCTGTTACCCGGCCCGTTCTTATAAAGAGGCGCGAATAAGACGCCATTCCCGCAAATTTTTTCCAGAAAGTGTATTGCACGGTGGCAGACACGGCAGGGCCGCTTATCCCTTTCCATTTAAGTTCCGAATATACATTTGGGCTTTGCCCGCTAACATTACCTGCTATAGACCAATCAAAATTGTGACGCTCATATCCTGATGATACGCCAATTTGCAATGGCCGGGAGATATTTTGAGCAAGCACGATATCGGCACAAAACAGTAACGACAGGCACGCCATGGTAATTTTCATGATCAGGCACACACTAATTTGATTTGGAGGCTTTAACGTTTGGCAGCCTGTTTTGCACCCTGAACTCATTAGGGGAGCAGTTGAATATCCGTTTAAACTCCCTGAAAAAGTAAGTTTTGTTATTAAAGCCAGTACGGTAAAAGATCTCAGAAACCGTTAGGTTTGAACTGGTAAGCAGTGCTGCCGCTTTTTGCACACGGATATTCCTGATCAGTTCTGTTGGTGTCATGTCTGACAACGACTTGATCTTCCTGTACAATTGGATCTTACTTAAATGGAGCGCATTCTCTAAAAAGGCGCCATCAAGCTCCTGATCAATATTTTCTTCGATAACCCTGGTCACCTTCTCAATAAATTTTTTATCGCTTTCGCTTACATCCTTACTATCCAATTGCGCGGCCACATTGCCATTATTAAATAACTGGTGCAGCCTGCTGCGATATTCCAAAAGTTTTTGGATCCTCACCAGTAAATGTTCTGTTTGGAATGGCTTGGGGATATAAGCATCGGCACCGCAACTGTAACCTTCCGTCATGTGCTGGATGGTTGCACGGGCAGACAATAGCACAAATGGTATGTGGCAAGTTTCGGACGTGTCTTTGATCAAGTTACAAAGTTCTAGTCCGTTCATATCCGGCATCATAATATCACTCACGATGAGGTCTGGTGTTGCCCTGTGGATCACCTCCAGCGCCTCTTTGCCTGTAGAAGCTTCATAAATAATATAAGTATCGCTAAGGATATCCTTAAGCAGGTACCTGATGAATTTTTCGTCATCTACGATCAGGATCACCTTTTTTTCTTCCTGCTCCAGGCTTTTGATCATTGATCTTTTATTGTTATCGCCAACCGTTACCGTATTGATCTGCGGGGCGGCCGTAAGCGAATTAAAGATGTATGATGAACTTTCAGCCTTGTCTGTATCCGTTAGCTGCTCATCTGCCTGCGGAACATACTTCAGCGGTAAATTAACATGGAACGACACCCAGTTATTTTCACATTTTACATGAATGCTGCCGTGCAGCAGTTGCACCAGTTGGCGCGTAAAGGCTAGGCCAATACCTGAGCTTACTTTATTACGCTGGCTGCCATCCACCACAAAAAACTTATCGAATAAGCGGTTCACTTCTTCTGCCGTTAGCTTGCAGCCGGAATTTGCCACTACAACTTCCAACTGGCCGACCTCCTTCGCTTTGTGTACCGAAAAGATGACATATTGGTCATGATCACAATGTTTAAAGGCATTTGATAAAAGATTAAATACAATCTTTTCAAGCTTATCCTTATCCATCCACATGCTGATGCCCGGCTCGATGTGTATCGAGTAATCCAATCCTTTTTGCTCCACCAAAGCATTAAACAGGCCTGCACGGTTGGTTAGCAGATCAGAAATATCAATATGAGTATAGTGATTCTTCAATTGCCCCGATTCCGCCTTGCGGAATTCAAGTAACTGGTGCACCAAATAGTGCAGACGAGATGCCTCCTGCTTCACAATAGAGAGGAAGTTTCCCCCTTGTTTTGGCTGATCACTTGTTTTGGTTTTGAAGAGGTAGCGCTCTAAAGAACCCAGGATAAGCGTCAATGGCGTTTGCAGTTCATGTGCTATATTGGTGAAAAAGTTGATCTGGTCCTGATGCAGGTTCTCCTCTCTTTCGCGTAGCATGTGTTCCATTTTCAATTCCTGCTCCATCACAAACTTATTTTTACGATAGCGCACAAACAGGAATCCTGATATCAAGATCAAAGCAGTATAACCTATAAACGCCCATCCGGTTAACCACCAGTATTGCTTTACTGTTACGGTAAACGCAGTGATGCCGCGCGTCCAAGCTCCTTCGCCGTTCGACCATTTGATGCGCAGCGTATAATCGCCGGGAGGCAGGTTATTGTAAATAATTTTTTCGTGTTTACCAATGTAATGCCAACCTTTGTCAGAGCCTTCTAAAAAATATGCATACTGGCATTTTTGCGAATTAACGTAGGTTATGGGTTGCAGGTTCAGCTCAAAATAATTATCCTGTGGTTTTAAAATATAGTGCTGGTTAACGACAGAGCCATCCTTGGTCAGCACCTTAAGGCCGCGCTCGGGTTGGTTTTTGCCGGCAAACTGCATATCAGATATCAGCAAATGCGGCTGCTCGTTACTCACATGGATGTTTTGCGGCATAAAGTAGTTAAAGCCGTAAATACCGCCAAAGTACATCACGCCGGCACGGTCTTTCCAAACAGCATTATCGCTAAACTCGTCGCTTTGTAACCCGTCAGATTCTTTGTAATGCACTATCTTTAAACTCAGCGGATTAATCTTGGCCAGGCCCTTGTTGGTACTGATCCAGATATTGTTTCTTTCATCCTCGCTGATGGCGTGAATAGTATTGTTAGGCAGGCCGTTGTCCACATGCAACTTATTAAAGACAGGCGTGGCTGTTTTTGCCGCGGCAGCCTCATCTATCCAGTTTAACCCGAAACTGGTGCCTACCCACAGGCGCCTGGCTTTATCCAAGTATAATGATAGTACATCATTATTAGACAAACTTCCTTCATAAGCGTAAGCCTTTAGCGTAGTGAATCTTTGCTGTTTTTTATCAAAGTAACTAAGTCCGCCGTACCGGCAGCCTATCCAAAGCCTGTCATTATTACCGCTAACAATGGTATAAATCACGTCCCCTCCGGGCCCGTTGAGATTGCCCGTATAGTGGTATGTTTTTAAATAACTGATCTTTACCTGCCCGGTGGCCTTTTTTTCCAGTTTCAGGTGTACCAGGCCACTCTCGTTTAGGCCCAGCCAAACGGAGCCATCTTTATCCGGCAGGATGCAATGTACAGAGCCAAAAGCGGGGTAATCTTTACTGTTGCTGATATCCTCCCATTTTATAAATTGCTTTGATTTAAGGTTATAAAGGGTAACACCAGGTGCATCAGAGCCAATATAGGCCAAGCCATCACCCCCTTTTTCGATAGCGTAAACACAGTTATCCAGCAGATCGACACTCGTGTGGAACGACTTGATGGCAGAAAAGGTGACATTCTTTTTGCCCCAGTCTTTTATGGTGATGATACCGTTCCCCTTGGTACCTATCCAAAGTTCGTCGTTAATGTCAGAGAAAGCCCTTACCGGGATATGGAACGATTGCCCGTTAGGCTGCTTTTGTACGATACCAAAGTAATTTTCTTTTTTTACAATCTTTAAAATACCGTTACCATCTGTACCGAACCATAACAAGTTGGTAGCATCGCTCATCAAGGAGGTGACGCGTACGTTTTGCAATACCGGGATCTGCGTTGCAATAGTGCTGACCGGTCTAAACTGTTCATCATACTCACCTATGCCCTTTGATGACCAGGCGAAAACATAATGCTGCTTAAAAAAGTCCATCGAGCGCACTTCGTGAGGCAGTTTAAGTAACTCTTGCCTTTCGAAATCATTAGTGATCTTAACCAGGTTGCCATTATGGGTGGTGTAAAATACCTGGTGATTAGCCATGAAAATATTGTCCACATCTTCTACTGCATTAAATCGCGACTGCAGTGTAAAGCCGTTTGCGGTATTCTGATAGGCTTCCAGTTTGCCTTTATCTTTTAATAACCAAAGTGTGCCCTGCTCGTCAAATAAGATCCGGAGCAGCATGAACTCGCCGGTACCATTCATCTTTATTTCTTCGAAAACATCTTTTACCGGGTTGTATTTCAGAATTTCGGAACTGTTGCGCCGGGCGGCGTACACATTATCACGGTTATCAACCACAACGGTGTACCCGTTAGATATTACTTTTTGGCGGTTGTAAAAGTAGTTGGTAAAATCGCCTGTATTTTTATTGAACTTAGATAGGCCCTGTACAGTCCCTATCCAAATATTACGCTTTTTATCGCCGGTTATTTGGTAAATAACGTTGCTGGCTATGGCACGCTTGTTATCATCCTTTTCGTAATTAAAAACGTGGATATTGTTGCCATCGTAAAAATTAAGCCCATCCCAGGTGCCAAACCAAATGATATTGTCAGAGTCTTGGTAAATGGTATTGATGCAGCTGTTGGATAAGCCCGTACTGTTATCAATTTGCTGATAAGTGTATTGCGCCAGGCAGGTATTGCCGTAAAGCATAGTTACAAAGGCAAACAGGGCAGCGTATAAATATTTCATATGCGGTCATATAAACAGATATAAACAAACCCCTGCTTTTAAAACAGTATTGTATTTTATGAAAGGAACAAGAAGATATATTTATAACTGGTATACAAAGCTAACGATAGGTACCGTATATCGATAATACTATTTTAACATTTATTAATGTTAACCGCATCACAAAACATGCCTTACCTGCATAAGAGAAGATTATCATTCACTTAACCATGTACTAAATAAACACATATAATAGCTTGTCCCCTAATTTACCGACAGAATTAGTATGGTTTCCTGTCCTGCATCAAGTTTAATTTCGGGCAAGCTGATAATCTTATTCGCTAAGGTAAAACCGGCTATGTTTGCCATTTCCAATGTGGATGGATTAAATTGTTGTGCCGATGGCTTTCCTGAATTTATAAACGGCACCGATATAGGGGAACTGATGCTCGCACCAGTATTATTTAACAGGTAAATAAAATATTGGTTGTCGCATTTTACTGCCTGCGCGTGCAGCTTGCTTGCCTTTACATCAACCTGCTCAAATTTGCCCTTGCCTGCTTTGAGCATCATATCGCTTATCATTCGTACGCCTTTAAAATATGGTGCCATTTTTTGATCGTCGAACAATTCCCACCACCAGCTCATGGGCAATACCGGCGTAGGGCTAAACATTCCATACCAAAGCCCGCGTTTAAAGTCGTAATTGGCTTCTTTGGCATATTTGGGGTCATCATCTTCCCAACGCAGGCCAAACTCGCCTACGATGTAGGGTTTATGGTAAGCCTCAATATAATCCGGGTAAATGGCGGGGATCTTTTCAGTGTGTTTGTAAATGTGTTTTTGATTAATATCCAGGTAGACCAAGGCATTCATACCTGCTATATCCCGATGGGATACACTGGTGGTAACTAAATGCTGATAAGGGTCGATATCTTTTAAATATCTGCTCATATCATCATGCCATTGGGTAACATACTGGTGCGCGATCAATATACTGTCCTGCTTATTAAATACCGCGTTATCCACCTCATTAAAAAACTCGATGGCCGCAATATTGGTACTATATCCCCAACGGGCAATAACATATCGCAACTTGTTTTTGTACTTATTTTTTGCCGCCGTCATGCTAAAAAAATCCGAAGGTTTTTTAGCCGGGCCGCCATTCACCTGGTTATATGGGCTGTTCTTCCAGCCGCCATCTTCCATCAGGTGACCATGCCAATCCAGCGTTAGCATAAAGTATAGGCCCAATGAATCTGTCAGGCGCACCAGGTGGTCCATCTTTTGCAGTGCTCCGGGGTTAAAGTACTCGTCGGTATTGTTATAGCGCATGGTAGACCGCACCTTTTGCCATTCCAGCGGCATGTTCCAGTAACACATCCACGTGCGGAAAAAATTGGCCCCGTTTCTCGACAAGGTTGGTAGCAGGTAATCGTAATTAAACTTTTGATTTTCGAACGACCGCGCCTCCCAGGCAACGTTTTCCCCTATTCCACGGAACAGTTCGCCGTTATCAAATTTGAAAGTCCACAGATCATTTTTATGCAAAAACCCTTTTCGGGTGGATGCCAGTACGGTAAATTTTGCTTTTTCGCTTTCCTCGCTCAGGCCTTTTGCTTTGAGACTGAAGTAATAACTATAGGTACCTGTTTCCTGCGCGGCAAACCTCGCCTTCCACGCGGATGCCTTCGTACCGCCCTTTTCAAAATAACACGGCAGCACCAATGGCTTACCGGAAGGGCTGGTGATCACCATATCCAAGCTGATATCCTGCTGATCGAAAGGGTTTGAGTACGGAGCAGATAAATTAATATCCCACTCCGCTTTCTCAAACTCAACTGTTTTTTGATTAAGCAACCGGTAACTGATACTTTTTCGTTGTGCCCCTGCGGGGCTAAAAAGCAAAGTAAAACACAACAATAAGGGAATCCGATAAAAAACTATCATTCAGCAATTTAAAATATTTCAGCACAATTATATTTAGTTCCAGCCGGGCATTCCATCTAACGATACTACGTTTGGTGCACTGTAAAGTGCCTTGATCTGTGCATCGGTATTTTTATCATAGGTTAGCTCGCTCCAACTCATAAAGAAGGCCCATTTAGGCTGGGTGTATAAAATATCTGATGTTGGCAGCTTATCACATTCGCCTATGGCAATGGGTTTACCTTTCGCCATATTCACCATAATATCATACTTTGCTTTAGTATAGCTGTTGCCGTCATATATGTCAAGTGCGGCAATATCCCAATACGCATCACCGGGGTTATAGCTATTTACATCATCGCCAAGGCTGCCAAAATCCTGCACATCCCAAACCCAAATCAAGTTGGTCAGCTTTTTAGTATTGGTCATATAATCATGCAGCATTTGGTATAACTTGCGGGTACCGGCGGCACCGGGCCTGCCTCCCCACCAAAAGCTACCCTGGTTCATTTCGTGATAAGGGCGCCAAAGCACTTCTACATTCTGGTCTTTTAACTGCTGCAGGTAAACGCAAACTTCATCAACCAAGGCTTTCCATTTGATATTGATGGGTGTACCATCGGTGGTTAGTTCGGCCCATTGCGCATCGGTAAGTTTGCTTAATACACCATTGCTGTCAAAGCCGCAAGGCTGTGCAAGCGCCGGGTTGCAAGAGTGCCACATAATGTTCACCATTACGCCTTTTTTATATTGTTTGGCCGCTTCATTGATCATCAATTGGCGGTTATTAATATTATCTGCCTGAAACAGGAAATCACCACTCCACATGCCCGGATATTTACCGGTTGTGGTAAAGATCTTGTCCGTCCATACCGCCGGGGTAACGTTTGGTTCGCGGTTGTGGATACCCGACATCGTTTTTGTACCCGCTATGCTGTATAAATACTTCAGCGTTTTAAACGGCGTTTGGGGGACGGTAACAACTGGGTCGGTTTTTGGCGGATCAACAGCCGGCGGGGCTGTTTCGCCACCTTTGCTGCATCTTACAATTGTAAATAAAATAATGGCCGCAAATAGGCATATAACAGGGAAATATCTCTTTTTCATAAGGTCTGCAATGAATAATGTCAACACTTTTAATTTTTTCAAAACACTATAATCTTTATTAATAGCTTGTATCATTTAAAAAGCAGCGGGCACCACACCGGGGGCCCGCTGCTTTTTAACTATTGCTTTTTAACATCCACCCAAAGTTTGTAAGGCCTTTTAACGATCTTATCAAAATCTGAATAGATATTACCATAGTCATCTGCACCTGCCAGTGTAAATACAAAGGCATTATCTGTTATGGCTTTGGTTAAACCGTTACCCAAAGCTGTTGTGCCGGCAGCATCATATGTACAGGTCGTGGTAGTACCATTCGGGAAGGTGAACACAATGGTGTTGTTGCTGTAGTTGTGCAGCCATTTGCCCTCACCTTTCGGGATAACACGGTACTTCGCATTCACATCGGTAACCGGGTTTTTCGAGTACACAAAATCGGCATATAAACCATCGGCACCTGCGGAGTTCACAACAGTACCTTGTGTATTACCATCGGCTGTTACACCTGTGTAAGTAAAGGTTAAGGTGTTATCATACTCCTGCGCCGGGCCGGCAGCCGGCCAAACCGACTTGGATGCTATGTTAAATACCGAGCCGCCGCCATATTGCGGGCCGGTACCGCCATACACGGTATAATCCTGTATTTTGAAAGTGCCTAAAAGCGCCTCGTTAAACGGCTGGATGACGACCGTCCATTCACGGGTCTCGCCGGTTTCGGACGTCACGGTGTATTTCGCCTCGTTATTTGACGATGCAAAGTTGATAGCATCGCCGGATGCCGGGGATACCGTTGCTTTATAAGATGTTTGGATAGTGGGCTTTACCGCATCAAAGGCAGTACCGGTTTGCACCAGCACCCTAACAATTACTTTAGCGTTTGCCCTGTCAACCACGGCAGGGCCAACCTGCACAAGGCCGTCACCAAGCGATACGGCCTCAATAGCCCGCTCATGGCTTCTGACGCCGGCGGCAGGGTCTTTCTTACAGGCCGCAAGAAAAAGAATTGCGATGATGAATATATAATTTATACGTTTCATGTCAGTTGATTTATTAGTTGTTTAAATTAGGGTTCCGGTCAACCTCTGATTGCGGAATAGGGAAAAAGTAGCCGTCGCCGGTGATGGTTTTGCCATACTTTTGTACCAGTATTTTTTCCATACTATTGGTCCTGCGCAGGTCAAACAGGCGCTGGCCTTCAAAGCAAAGCTCCCAGGAACGTTCTTGTAACACGGCATCCCTAAACTGCTGAACAGATAATCCCGGAGGAAGATCGCCCAGGCCGGCACGGGTGCGAATGGCCTTAACCGCTGCATAACCCTCTGCAGTTGGGCCGCTGGCCTCTGCGTAAACCAATAACACGTCAGAATACCTTAGTATTGGCGTATTACAGCTGGTTTGATCGCCAGCCTGCCATCCCGAGTCATTAAACTTATTACTGAACGGGCGGGTATAAGCATCAGTAATGCTTAGATTTTGCGTTGGGCCAGTGCCCGAGTTACCGCCATTTACATCTTTAATTGTTGATATGATCAGTAAGTTCTTACGATTATCATTCGCATCAAAGCTGTTATATAAAGCAGCCTCGGTCAAAAACTCGTTAAACCCACCCGGTACGAAAACGTTGTTCGGCAGTCTAAAATTCAGGTTCGGCATAAACATTTTTGGCAATTTGGAATATAAGCCTTCATTGGTACCTGTACGGTCCGTTGAGGCATCCCATAAATGCTCGGGACCAGCTTTCTTGTTTACATCATATATTGATACCAAATCGGGATCTAAACCGTATGCCGATTGTTTATTGATAACCATACTCGAGTATTCTTTAGCTTTGGCATACATTTCATCGGCATTGGCCACAAAATCATAACCAGGGGCGTTGGAAGATTTACCGGATGCTAAAGTTAAATACACTTTTGATAATAAACCCCAGGCACCAACCTGATTTACACGGCCCAAACGCCTTACCTGGTCTGTCTTGGCTGTAGCTTTGGTCAAATCGTCTATGATCTGATCATAAATAACTTTCATCGATGATTTTGGCAAATTAGTTTTGCTTGGGTCATCAACGGGCTCCAGGTGCATAGGCACTGCACCAAATAACCTAACCAGGTTAAAATAATGCAGGGCACGTAAGGCGTAAGCCTCGCCTACTACTTCGTTACGTGAGGTCTCGCTCATGGTGGCAATGGCAGGCACGTAAGTAATAACCAGGTTAGCCCTGTTAATGCCTACATAAGGCAATTGAAAACCGGGGCGCAAGCTTGCATTTACCGGGGATACAGATAATTTATCCAACAAAACATTGTCGGCACTTTTACCGGCCGCTATCTCAATATCCTCTGTCGGTGCCTCTGTCAGGGTAATAAAATTGCGCGCGTAATAATCCAGATCGGGCAATATTGAGTAGGCATATATCAAGGCAGAATTTGCATCAGCCTCCGTTTTGTAAAAATTTGCTGTGGAAAGGAAACCGTAAGGTTTTTCTTCCAGCTGCTTTTTGCAGGCAGTGAAAGAAGTGGCTGCCACGATCAGCGCTATATATTTTAAATTTTTCATGTTTGATCTCATCTTTAAAAATTAGAAACTAACGTTCAGGCCAAGTGAAAACGCCCTTGGTTTACGGTAATTACCGTCAAATTGGCCGTTTTCCTGCACTTCAGGGTCAAAACTTGGGTTAAACTTGGTAAAAGTGTACAGGTTGTTGCCAGAAAAATAAATCCGCAGGTTTGAGATACCCTTAATGGTATTTGGCTTAAAGGTGTAACCCAGGTTAACATTCTGGATCCGCAGAAATGAACCATCTTCTACGTACCAATCTGATGCGTAATTAACCCTTGTTGAATTAACACTTGGGTAGGTTGTGCTTGGATTATCGGGTGTCCAGCGTTGTAATTGCGCGCTTGGCGTAAATTTTGAGAAGTTGAACACATCGTTACCCTTTACACCGTATACCTGTGCCGACAGATCAAAGCCGGCATATTTTAGCGAGGTGTTAAAGCTGTACGTAAAATCAGGATTAGGGTTACCGATAATATATTTACCGTTTTGGCCAACAGGAAGCGGGCCACCGGCAATATACCGAATATCGCCTGCACGTTGTACCGTACCATCAACCGGTGATACACCACCTGTTTGTTGAATAATGCCACCATAATGGTAACCTGCAAATACCAATGCCGGCTGGCCGTTGATGTAGTAGTTAAGCGGTGCACGGATGGCTTCGATATCGCCACCGGCCGCCTCTACAGAATTACCGCCGCCAATTTGCAACACTTTATTACGGTTAAGACTGAAAATACCGCCTAAACTCCACTGTAATTTACCGGTCAGGACCTGTGCGTTGGCACCTAATTCAAAACCTTTATTATCTATCACACCATCGTTGATCTGGATTACGCTATAGCCAGACGATAACGCGATCTGGTTCAGTCGAAGCAAGTCGGTAGTATGTTTGTAGTAATAATCGGCAGTGATAGTAAAGCGCTGGTCAAATAAACCTAAGTCTATACCTAAGTCCATCTGGCGCGTTGTTTCCCATTTTAGGCTATTATTACCCAAGCCATTAAAAACTTTCCCGTTTACATTAGATCCGTCGTTGAAGAACGGCGGGCCGTAACCGGTTTGAAAGCCGCCATCGGTAAAGTACTTATAGCTACCTAACAATGATAATGACTGGTATGGAGAGATCCCCTGGTTACCAACAATACCATAACTACCGCGCAGTTTTAATTCAGACACCTGCGGAATGGCTTTCATAAAAGCTTCTTCGTTAACCTTCCAGGCAACGGCACCACTCGGGAAAAATGCGTATTTATTATTTGCACCAAACTTTGATGAACCATCCGTTCTGCCGGTAAAGGTGAACAGGTAACGGTTTAAAAATGTATAGTTGAAACGTCCGTAATATGACTCTAACACCGTGCGGGTGGCATTATTATTAACCACGTAAGTAGTAGCGCCTGCAATGTTCTCATTTTTCAGGATATCGTTTACAAAGCCCTGGCCTTGTATGTTTGATGTACGTACCGTGGTATTTTCATAACTGGTACCTGCCACAAAATTAACGTGGTGTTTGGTGCCCAGGTCGCGGTCATAGGTCAGGAAGTTTTCAACGATCATATGGTTGGCACTGTAATTATCAACCACACCAAACCCCTGGAACTGGTAACCTGTGCCTGTAGCATCACGCGGCTGGTAATTATCACCTATCGAGTTACCATAGGTGTTGCTGATGCGGCTACGCAGGTTTAACCCTTTGATGATATCCCAGCTGATAAAAGCCGAAGATAAAATGTCGATAGTTTTGCTTTGGTTAAGCACCTCGTTAGCAATTTGTAACGGGTTGCCGTAATCATTAGAACCTATATGGAAGTAAGTACCATCCGGGTTTAGCGCCGGAAAAATGATATTACGATCAACCGATAGGCCTTGCCCATAGTTTTTTGCCCAGGTAGAAATAATGTTGACACCCAGGGTCACATTCCTTTTTAACTTTTGCTCCAAGTTAACGCGGCCCACATATTTTTCGTAGCCGTTTTTGATAGCCAGACCCTGCTCATTATAGTAATTACCTGATACCGAGTATTTGGTAGTTTCTGTACCGCCATCGGCAGATAAGGTATAGCTTTGCGATACCGGGTTACGGTAAACAAGATCTGCCCAGTTGGTATTGTAAGGCCATGGTTTTTTGCTTGGGTCAATGCCCCTTAGTTCTGCAACCGATGGGTAGTAAGTACCACCAATGTTTTGGCCTACATACTGTGAGGCCTCGCCACCATTCAAGCGCGACTCGTTATTTAACGTGGCTACATCAACCGGGTCATGAAAAACATCCAGTTTATTTCCTAATGTAGATACTGTAGTTAAAGCGTTTAAGGTAATACGCGCCTGGCCTGTTTTGCCCCTGCGTGTTGTGATCAAGATAACCCCGTTTGCACCACGAGAACCGTAGATAGACGCCGATGATGCATCTTTCAATACTTCTATCGATTCAATATCATCCGGATTAACTTGCTTGATGTTACCGGCATCGCCTAACGGGATCCCGTCGACAACCACCAATGCATTGGCACCACTACGCGAGCCTAAACCTCTTACGCGGATTGTTGCACCCGCGCCCGGTTGGCCCGATGGCGCAATAACCTGCACACCCGGAATTTTACCTTGCAGCAGTTGGTCAACACTACCTGATGGGGTGCGGTTAAGGTCGCTCCCTTTAATGGAACCTACCGAACCGGTAACATCGCTCTTTTTGGTTGTACCATAACCCACCACTACAACCTCGTTAAGGTCGCGCGAGGCATTTTGCATGGTTACCTGTAATTTTGTTTGATTAGGGCCTGCAGCTATTTCCAGCGTTTGCATCCCGATGAACGAGAATACCAAGGTGTTGTTACCTGCTGTTAAGTCCAGTTTAAATTCGCCCTTAACATTAGTAACGGCATTTACCGTTGTGCCCTTCAGCTTTACGGTAACGCCGGGTAGCGTAATGCCTTGCTGATCGGCCACTACCCCTGTGATCTGCCTTTGCTGGGCTAATGCAGTTACAGCATTAAACAGCAAAAACATCATACACACAAATGTTGTGTAAAAATATTTCTTCATAATTTTGATAATTGGTTTATGAGGACAATAATAGGCGCTTAAGGGCCGTACTATAATCCACTATTGTATCATTTAAGTACACAAGAACAGTGTATAAGTGATTTAAAGGCCGTTTTGTTAAAAAAGTGGTATACAGGTGTACCTTCGAGCGATTCTTTGTTACAATTTTTCTTAAAAACTATAATTTTTTTTCAATTCGTTACTGCCCTCATGGTAAAGGCCATTTAAGTAAGAGATGGATTAACGCACGATCCTGATCCATGAAAGATTCTCCGTAACAAAAATATTTGGCGCGCCCCATACCTGGTTCCATTGACTAAGTACAGAAGTTTGGGATCATAACCCATGCGTGCCGAACCCATCTCATGAGTATCAAATCGAAAAAATTCTTGGTAGAACCAAAATACTTTTTATTTATATATTGTTTAATCTGCCTAAGGTGCTTCAGTAAATTTGGTCTAATAAACTTTTACTGAACTTTCCTGTTGATAAAACATTGCAGAATTACCAGATTTAACCGTTTTTTCGCGCATCTTAAACCGTAAATACTCTGGCAAAAAAGTCCGGACGCTAGAAATCACAGTGCCGAAAAAACTCAACGTCAGTGAAGCAGCGCTTAAATCAGCTTTGGAAGGGCAGGAATTGATCCGTGTGCGACGTGAGTAAAAAACCCTGCAATTGGATTTTTCAGGAGATCAGGTACTCATAAGGTGCTATAAGAGGAAATTAGCGACGTAATTCCTCCATTTTGATTTTAAGATGTGATGAAAAATTTCCGAGTAACAAATGCCGGAAAAATAGCGTAAAATTACACTAACTAAAGACCAAAAATTTATCATAAATTACTAACAATGAGTATATTAAATGGCGTTAATTGTCAATATTAGTCGTTGTTTTTAAGGCCTACTTTCCGATACAGAAAGTAATTAGATTCTGATTATCAGGAATTTATGCGTTTTTAGTAACAAATTAGCAACAAAAAATTCGTCATTTTTTTAGGTCATTTTTGGTACCATCTTGTTTCCGGGGTGTGGAGAACTTTGCGAGGTTAGGCAATACTTTTCGATTATGTTGTATAAGTTTTAGAAAGATACCCCCAATTGTAAGCCTGTACCTATGGAGGCAGGCAGACCATTACCAAACCTTACCGGGAACGGAACCGAGACAAAAAGACTGGCATCCTTCCCTTTTTTAATAACCTGATTAAATACAGGAGTAACCCCGAAGCGACCGCTGGTTTCAAAAGCCATACGCCCTATAAAAGTAAACCCATGTTTAAAACGGAACATTGCACCGGGATGAAAAAGAACCGAGTTTACCTTAGAAATGTTCTTTTCAGTTCTGATAGCAGGTGCGACCTCGAAGCTGATACCGAAACTGTCGCTCTTAATTAGATTAACCCCAAAAGGAAAAGCAATAACATACACATTTCCGAAATTGCTGGTAAAGCTCCCGTCTTTGTAAGTGGTTAATGGTTGAAGTATGCTAAAGTAGCCTGTTACTTTTGGATAAATAGCAGTTTGTTGCGCAAATCCCACTTTTAAGATTAACAATAATAATAAGGTTGTGGTAATGTATTTTATCATATTCATAGCGTTTTGATGAGGATACCGATTATGGCCGCGATCCCGATGATATAGGGTTCTTGTAATTTCTTAATATAAATAAGTGCAAATACAGCAGCGACGGCAATCAAAGTTGTCGGAATATCAATGATAGACCGCAAACCGATAATGATAACCGAACCAACCAACGCGCCTATGACGGATGCGGTAATGCCTTCCACAAAAGCTTTTATACTGGCGTTCTTAGCAATCTTCTTAAAAGATGGTGCCAAGGCTACGGTAAATAGATAGCATGGCAGGAAGGTGGCTAATGACGCTACACAAGCACCGGGAAAGCCTGCAACCAGGTAACCAATAAAGCCAACGGTAATCACCACCGGGCCGGGTGTAATCATGGCTACAGCAACCGCGTCAACAAACTGATGTTCGTTCAGCCAGCCAAATTCGGTAACCACGCCTCCATGCAAAAAAGGAACGATAGCCAAGCCGCTGCCGAAAACGAATGCCCCTGCTTTAGCAAAAAACCAGGCGATCTGTTCCAACGTTTTACCCTCGTATTTCCAAAACCCGGTACTGATCAATATGCCCGCAGGTAATACGGTAGGTTTTTTGATCCATTGGGGCGGCGCTTTGAGCAGCATATACCCGATACCGCAAGCCAGGAATAAAAGTATTTCTTCCCTTTCGGTAATTACTGTAACCACGATACCGGCAATATAAAAAAGCCATAATAACCATTTGGACTTCATAGCAGTAATTTCAAACTTGCTGATGGATTTAACGGTAAGTTTATAGGCGCTCATCGCGATAATACCAATTACCGCAGCACCTACACCATAGAAGACCGCCTGCATCCAGGGTAAGCCACCGTATAGCTTGTAAGCCATCCCTAATAGTACCACCATAATAAAGGAAGGGATCACAAAGGCCAGACCCGTTAAGGTAGCACCGATCAGCCCATAATGTACAAAGCCGATATAGATACCCAATTGGGCGGCTAAAGGCCCCGGCGCGAGCTGTGCTAAAGCTAATCCCTCTTTGTATTCTTCTTCGGTCAGCCAGCCTTTATTTTCCACGAGGTCACGCTGCATATATCCAACCAGGGCAACCGGCCCACCAAAGCCCCAGGTGCCGAGTTTGAGGTAATAGAGGGTAATCTCCCCTAAAGAATAAATAGGTTTGCTCTTGGTCAATTGTTCTTCCATGTGTGGGTTTCTGTTTGTACATATTTTGCCCAGCTATACAAGGCATCGTAAAGGATTAAGCCAAAGGCCAATTGTTCGTGGTCGTCTATAAAATTATAGGATAGCCCGGCGGAGATCGCCCAAAGCCCTGCCGCCTGTTGTGCCAGGTCAAAGCGTGATGTATCAGCACCCCGAACAATATCGGCAAGTACTAACAGCGCCGGGTCGGTCAAGCCATGTCTTTTGATGATATAATCGAAGGTGCAACGTTCGGCCTCGTGGGTATATTCCACGCCGGTAATATCATAAGGTATCGCATTCAATACTTTTGCCTGCACAACAACCTCTGCCGAAGGCACAAAAATAAACTGTGCTTTCGGGTCAACGAAGTTTTTTATAAGCCAGGGACAGGCGATACGGTCAATTTTTGGCCGTTCACGGGTGATCCATTTCATAAGAAAAGGGGTTTAATTTATTACATTTTCATACCGCCCATTTTTTCGGGTTTTTGACCTAATATATCTAAGGCAGCCCGGAAACCTTTTGCAAGCGTAGCGGCATTACCACGGCCATAGTAATGCAGGAATATCATGTGCGGATCGTCACCCAGCATGTGGTTGTGTACAGCCACTACTTCCAGGTTATTGGCACGAAGTATTTTTATCACACTATTTACCTCGCTTTGCAGCATGGCAATATCTCCCGCGATATGTGCGTCATCCTGTTTACCGGCGAATGAAGCCCAGGAGTTTAAACCAATATTGGTCGTCATTTCCACGCCCATCGCCATGACCTTCAGATCAGCCCTACCGATGGTGTATTTGTAAGTTGGCCCGTTCACCGTGCCGGTATATTTAACAATTGCATCCAGTGCCGGAAGGTCGAAGTTTTCTTTACCGGTAACCGGGTTTGGTGCTGATGGTGCAGGTTGATTGGCCGGGAATATTTTGCTATCCCTGATCGTAGCAGCATACTTTTTTGCCAAGTCGGCAATACTGCCCATCCCGTGAATGTGCATATAGAAAATGCGTGGTTCTTCGTAAAAGAAATGGTTGTGTATGGCCGCAATCTCCAATCCGTTGGCATGGGCGGCAGAGATCAAAGGGTTAACTTCTTCCATCTGCAATACCGTATCACTCATCACCATTGCCGATTTACCGTCGGCAGTTTTTTTGAAGGACACCCAACCGCCAAATCCAAACGGGATCGGGACAGGTTCGCCTTTGATCTTCATTTTAAGATCGTTGCGGGGCAGCGGCGTAGTATATACCTGTTCGGCATCTTTATAGCTGCCTTTCTTACCTAAAGCAGCATCAATTGCCGCTATTTCTTCCGGGGTTATTGGCGGGGTTTTAGCAGCCGGTAAGGCCGATGCGCTGATCTTTTCAAGCGGTAACAGCAAAGCTGTTCCTAATAAGGCAGTTGCCTGTAGCGCCTGCCTGCGGTTGATCTGGTTGTCTTTCATATTTAGTTCTGATAGTAATGGTGATACAATACTACCATTAGAAAAACAAATAAAATTGTACAGATTTAACTACTTGTATCCTTTTTACCTTTTAGGACATTTTTCTTATAAAAAGATGGATTTTGTCTGGTCTGTTTTTTGAAGATACGGTTAAAGTGGCTCTGGTCGGAAAAGCCGGTGAGATAAGCGATTTCGGTCAGCGAGTAGTCGGTCGTTTCAATCAGGGTAATGGCCTTTTCTATCCTTAGTTTGCGGATATAATCCCCAAAAGACAAGTTATCAAAATACTTGGAAAACTCTCTTGACAGGTAAGCCGGGTTGATCTCCAGTTCGTCAGATGCCTGCTGCAAACTCAAACCCATATTGGTATCCATTTGGTCCTGGATCATGTTTTTAAGTTCCTTTGCCCAGGCAGGCGCTTTTTTCCCTTTAGTATCTTGCAGGTACTTGGTAAATACATCTAACAGCATCTGTTCTACCGGGCCAGCCTGTGTATGTTTTTTCTGGTACAGGTGCTGTGCCCAGCTATACAAGCCGTCATAGATGCGCATTCCGAAGGCTAACAATTCCTGGTCATCGGTACTGTTATAGGCCAGCCCTGAAAAGATAGCTTCCAAACCCGCTGATTGCGGCGCTAATTCGTGGTGGTCGGTATCTGCTCCGCGAACGATAGCAGCGATTCTGTCAAGTGCCGGGTCTTTTAACTGGTGTTTCCAAAGAAAAAAATCAAAGGTACATTGATCCTGGTAATGTGAATACTCTACTTTTGGTATATCAAACGGGATAGCGAGCAAAGCCTTGGCCTGCGTTAATACTTCTTCATAAGGAACGTAAATGATCTCCGCTTCTTTATCAACGAACCGCTTGATTAGCCAGGGACAGGCGATGCGGTCAATTTTCGGGCGTTCACGGGTGATCCATTTCATTTGGTAAATATAAACGGAGATTCACAAAAAAAACAGAACTTGGTGGAATGAAAAGCATTACGACTTTTATGAGTTTACTTTCGCTGATGCTTTTAAGTTGTCAGGCACAGACAAACAAGGGCAAGCAGTTGCTCACTTTGGAAAAAGAAATCGCACTGCCGGGCGTAAAAGGCCGGATAGACCATATAGATATTAACCTCCAGGATCAGATAGCCTATATCGCTGCTTTAGGCAATAACACGCTGGAAATAGTTGACCTGAAAAAAGGTAAAGTAACGGGCAGTATTAAAGGTTTTGATGAGCCGCAGGGTGTTACTTATATTCCAAAACATCAGGAAATATTTGTCGCCAATGGAGGTACGGGCGAGTGTGGTTTTTACAATGCAATAACACTTAAAAAGACGGGAAGCATCAAATTGGCAGATGATGCGGATGATGTGCGGTATGATGCCGAAACTGATAAAATATATGTTGGCTATGGTAGTGGCGGTATTGCCATTATTGAGAGTGCTACCCATAAACTGGTTGGCGATATTCCATTACCTGCGCATCCGGAATCTTTTCAATTGAATACCAAAACGAATAAATTGTGGGTTAACCTGCCCGGTTCGAGCGTGGTGGGAGTGTGTGACCTAAAACAATTAAAGCTAATTGCTAAATGGTCAAAGCTATTACCCCGTGCCAACTTTCCAATGGCTTATGATGAAGCGCAGCACCGGATCATTGTCGGTTACCGGTTACCTGCTAAACTGATCGTTTATGACAGTGAAACAGGCAAAGAGATTTTTAGCGCGCCGATGGTAGGCGATGTGGACGACCTGTATTGGGATAAAGAAAGTAAGCAGATCTTTATCAGTGGCGGCGGTGGAGAAGTCAATATTTTTAAGCAGGCCGGAGATAAGGATTACCAAAAAATAGCCAGTATCAAAACCCGTAATGGTGCCCGTACTTCGCTGTTAGTTCCTGAATTGAGTTTGTTTTTGATCGCTGCGAGGGCGGACGGGGACAAAGAAGCAAGCCTTTTAGTTTATCGCACGAAATGAAGTTAAAACCTGGTTTAGTTTTGAAGGTCAATCATGACGATGCCAATCATTACGTACAAATTATCAATATCCAATATGTCAATGAAATCTTACAGGTACAGATCCTTTGCGGCAAAACGGTCAATATCTGTAAAGTACCAGCGATCCGGTGGTATTATGAAAATCCAAAAAACGTATTAGCCGATGGCCTGCTCGAAAAGATCGGCGAAGCCATCGACAAATGCCAGCCTGCTTAGGCTGCGCTGCGTTTACCCTTTTTCATAAAGAACAAGGCCACACCCAAAAGCGCCAGTGACAGTATTCCGCCATACAAGAAATCCTTTCCTGCAAAATGGCTACCTGTGTAACCCGCTATTGGGTAAGCAATAGCCCACCATAAATGAGAGAATGCGAAATGTGAACCGTAAACTTTGCCCTGTTCATTTTCCGCAATATTTTCACCGATCAAAGTTTCGGAAGGCATTTCGGCAAGACTTTGGCCTAATCCGGCAAATACCCATAACACCATCATAATAGAGATCATCGTATTTGTCAAAAACTATAGTGAAGAGCATGACCTGGCGATACTGCAGACAAAGACCCACCAGGCGTCTGCAAAGGCCAGGCTATGTAACGAAGCGCCTGTGCTTGGTACGGAATGGGCTGCACACGGACATCCAAAAACCGAGGAAGGCCTGTCGGTAGGATCGAAACTGGACGGGCAGGTGAAAGATATATTAATTGTTGACCACGAGCACGACGTCGTCCTGGATTCCGGCTCGACGACGATCACGGCGCAATGCCGAGGTTACTCCGGTTGCGGCGTAATCAATCCGAAGGAGCAGGTGACCTCCATATTAAGATACCGGGATACCAATGCGTTCTGCTCCGTCAGTGTCCGCAAAGCAGAGGCTTTTTTACGTAGCAACGGTGTATATGTCCATGAAGACGAGCTGGACAACTTTGAGGCTTACAAACCGGAGGCCTTTCAAACGATCTCCAACCCTTTTAAGGATATTTGTACCAGCCACATGGAAAGGGTTGCGGTCGCCAGCAGCCCCCAACAGATCGCTTCAGGCCTTCAAGGCGGGCTTTTCTTTCCCACAAAAAGTCAGTCATTAACAGATATCATCGCTTATCTGAAGAAGAATATTGATCTGAATAATCATTTATGGGTAGGCTGGCTGGAGTTCTTATCGTATATCCAGATGCTGAAGGGCGCTAATACCGATGTCAATTCCATTTATATAGAGATCAAAGGCGCCGACCTTTCGAAGCTTGCCGAAGGGATAGAGACTAAGATTAAACAGGATGTTAAGCTGACTTTACAATTTTTCTTCACGGAAGAGAAAGAATATTTTACGATCGCGAGAAAATACCTGCTTAGAAAACAGGTCGAGGGAACGCTGGAGAATCTTTCAGTTTATGCCCTGCCTTTTGCCGTTAACATTTAATGATTGCTGGCTAACTCACGGGCTATCCGGGCGGTAAGCGTGCGAATTTGTATGGCTTTAGCAACATTAAGACAAGAAGATCCATGTATTACTAGGTGTTCAAGTCATAAGTAGGCCTCAACCTTTCGACTATCCAAATACTTTTACCGCCAATCAAAGGAATAGTAGTTATACTTAGTTTAGTGTAGATTTACAGACGATTATTTTACATTTCTATTACATATAAATTTAAAGACTCTCACTTTCTTCAATATTTTTGTTACACCAAGCGATGGATAATCCTCCTGCTGCAAATTAACCAATTTTTTAAAACTAAACTATTTACGATGTACAACATTCTAATGACGGTCTTACCGATCTCGAACAACAACTACGTTGCTTTTACTTTTTTTGTTGGTTGCATGGCTATGCTTGCCGCCTCCGTTTTTTTCTTTTTTGAAGTTTCAAATACCGACAAAAGATGGAGGACGTCGGTGTTAGTTTCAGGCCTAATTACTTTTATAGCCGCTGTTCATTACTACTACATGCGCGATTATTATTTGGCGACAAATACATCGCCTACTTTCTTTCGGTATGTAGATTGGATATTAACGGTTCCTTTAATGTGTGTGGAATTTTATCTCATTACCAAAAAGGCCGGAGCTAAAATTGGTTTATTGTGGAAGTTGATAACAGCCTCAGTTTTTATGTTAGTAACCGGCTACATAGGGGAAGCTATCTATGGAGCGGAAACTCAAAGTTGGGTTTGGGGTACATTAAGTAGTGTTGGTTATTTCTACATAGTTTACTTAATATGGTTTGGTGAGGTAGCACAACTCGCTAATAATGCTGGTACAGCAGTGGCAACTGCTAACAAAACCCTAGCATGGTTTGTTTTGGTAGGATGGGCTATTTATCCAATTGGTTACATTGCAGGAACACATGGTGGTTTATTTGGAATGGATGTATTTCATGGTCTCTCTTTAGATATCGTGTACAACATTGGTGATGCAATTAATAAAATAGGGTTTGGCCTTGTTATTTATTCCTTAGCACAGTCTGATAAACCGACATTAGCATAATTTTCTGCTTATTAGGTTGTTTTGAAAGATTAGCACCTGTTTATATATTAGGGTGTTAATTTTTCAAAATAACTTCTAATATTAGTTGCTTTAACTATTTATACAGTTGCTCCGATTAATTTTCTTCTTAAATTGTAAGCTATTATGTTGAGGACATCACTAATAATAACCGGGTTACTCGTAGCTATCAATCAACTTTTTTTTTTCCCTCTTTCTGAAAGTATTCAAACATATGTTTTTATAGCTGGTATAATATTATTAGGTATTCCGCATGGTGCTGCAGACCTTTTAATTTCGATGAAAAGCGCAAACGATAAAAAAAGTCTGTTTTCGTATTATAAATTTTTTTTTCTCTATTTAGGGCGATTAGGTGCATTTCTTTTACTCCTTTTATTTTTACCTTCTGTTGGTATCATAATATTCATAATATTCGCATCTTTTCATTTTGGAGAAACTGACCTATATAAATTTGACACCCATACATTTAAAGGAAAGCTTATGTCCTTCGGCTATGGGCTTGCAATTGTAAGCGTGATTGTTTTAGTGCATTTTGACAAAGCCAGTTCCCTATTGATATTGTTTAAATCCGGCAGAGATAACATTAATCTTATTAGCTATGTCAAAAATTACAAGCTTATAATCTTATCGTTTTCGCTTCTCTTTTTCTTTATCACTGCTTTGAGTTACTCTTCTATCACTCGTGCAAATACGATTTTTACCTGGAATTTTATCTTTACGTTTACCTCAACTGTAATAATTCTTTATACCCTGCCGCTATTCCTAGGGTTTACTTTTTACTTTATTTTATGGCATTCGGCAACATCTTTACGAAATATTACCATCTACCTTCAAACTGATTGTAATTTTTCAATGAACAATTTTATTAAGCAAATTAGTTTATATAGCATAATTGCAATTATAGGTATTATGTTGTTCGGCATGGCTGGCTTTATGTTCTTAAGCCATGATACCTTAATAATTTATATAATTTTAAGTCTCGCTGTTTTAACAGCACCGCATATTCAGGTCATGCATAGCATGTATTATGATATAAGGATCAATGATAGGTTAGACACAATAAACAAGGTAAATTAATACCGTCCGAAGAAAAATCAATATTGCATTTAAGTCGAAAGACGTTATCGATTTTGCACAAAGCAAACTCCCATTAGATTGTAACTTTGGCCTATGATCAAGCCGTTTTTTAAGTGCTAAGGGACTTAGAACTTAGGTTTTTTTTATTTTGGCTCATCACCGTATAAATTGTAATGTTCATAAGGATAAGCGCCATGCCATAGAACATATCTTCAACTGGAATTGTAGAAATACGCAAACCAGTATAAGTGGATTTATTATACCAAACTACGGGCTCATTCAGCCCAGTCCCTGTCAACAAACCATTAACAACGAAAAATGGAAAAAGAAGTATTGCATAAGTAATGTAAAAACGGACTAACCACCTTACTTTCAGCACATATTTTGCTATCGATAATAAAACAATTAATAAGGTAAATGCAAATAAGGGATAGGTTTTATTATGGTATATAATTGACAATGTAATTAAAAAACCGATAAATATTGGAGTTAAAAGACGATCATTATATGGCGTTCGAGCATTAAAGTATAGGATGTTCAGACAGTGGAAAGTAAATACGCAAGCGTAAGGGATACAAAAAAAGAATAATACCTCTTCAATCGGTAAGTTAACAAAGGTAGGTCCCATTACGTATTTGAAGTTGAATCCCCATATTTTTAAATTTGTAAATAAAATATCGTTGGATATAAAAAAAAATGATGTAATTACCAAAGCAGGGAGAAATACAGGCCAAATTTTAACAAAACCAAATCTGGAGTGGAAAGAAAAGCATAATGGAAAAAGTATCGTAAAAAAATCGATGAGAAGATAAGTAAACTTTATATGCATTTTTATATCATTCCAATTAAGACTAAATAACCTAGATAATTCAAAATTTACCTCCCAATTCAATCAAATTTTTTGCGCTTTATCAAAATAAATTATTATTCAACGAAACGGTTGTAAGTACAAAATTAAGTTTGGTACTTTGTAGTTCAGAGAACGATTTATGTACATAAAAAAAATTGTCTGACCCCCGATTTAACGTGCATCACTTTTTGAAATTTAATTGATGTGGTATAACGGGATATTTTTTCGCTAATTGGCTATAACGTAAAAATAACTATCAATTCGTCAACGTTTATTCATCTACGTGTCATGTTCTAAAAATAAAGACGGTTTTGATATAATTTATTATCTAGGCTGTAGCAGCCCTCTTTTTGCTATGCATACAAATTTCATCAACCTATTTTGAAAAGCATAGTATTTTTTGTTAGTAAGCAGTAACTAAAATCTTACCTGGACTCAAATCCTTACCACCGAGTCAAAAGCTTATTTCAAGCAAATAGAATAAATAACACCTACAATAATGAATTACTGTACTCAAAATTTATTACCTCACAGGTTTGTAGCGGAATCGGTGTCATTGCTGTTGCATAAATTTAATAAATGACAACAACGGAAAATATAAATTCAGCAAAAGGTATTAATTCGCTGCTTTATCGGGTCGAATAAGCGGTGGCGATGACGCACCCATTGCAGCCATTGTTCGAATGCGGCGCTCCGGGGAACCTCTTGGCGAAGTGCATCTAAATATTTATCCAGTATTTGCAAACCGTAAATTTCAAAAATGACAAAAGACTCTGAATTCTAGCTGGAATGATTTTGTCGAGATATAAATTCGTCGGTTTGATCTGTCTTGTCCTGATATAGCTTGTCACTAAAGACAAGAAAATGAAAGCAGTATCAGTAAAAAAGAAGAAAGTCGCAATTGTTGTTAGGCGGAAGCCATTTGATAAGGTCGATGAGCAGACCAAAATAAAGATTGTCGAAGAAATAAAAACTGGGATGATCAGTTGCCTTGGGGCAAGCCGAAAATACCGGGTTCCAAGAAACACCATAAAGGCATGGGCAGGTAAGCTTAATTTGACTACTTTGCTGAATGTCAACAATTCCTCAGCGCTTCCCGGGATGACCCAAAGTCAGGAATCAAAGTTACTCGTAAAGAAGATACATGAGCTTACTAAGGCATTAGAGCTATCTCAATTAAAGAACCTTGCCTTGGAAACGATGATCGAGGTAGCTGAAAGTGACCTACATATCAAGATCCGAAAAAAGCGTGGTACCAAACAGTCTTAAGAATGCGGCAAAAGCGGCCAGAGTATACCCTGGTAGCTATTTGTGCACTGTTTGGTGTAAGCCGTCAGGCTTACTATTTAGCTCATCATAAGGCTGCAAGGACAAGCATAGCACATATGGTTGTGTTAACATTGGTTGGTGAGTTCCGTGCTGCTGTTCCTATGCTTGGAACCAGAAAACTATTACATATGCTCATTCCGGAGATGGAAAAACATGATATAAAGATGGGCCGGGACCTGCTGTATGACCTGCTACGTTTCCACGGCTTATTGATTCGCAGAAGAAGACGCATGGTGAAAACAACAGATTCTCATCACTGGTTAAGAAAATATCCTAACCTGATCACGCACCTAACCGTATCAGCACCAGAGCAGCTCTGGGTAAGTGATATAACTTATATCCGTACGTTGGAAGGCTTCAGCTACCTGAGCCTGATCACAGATGCCTATTCCAGAAAAATCGTTGGATATGCCCTGCATCCCAGCCTGGAAGCAGTTGGATGTATTGGAGCCCTGGAAATGGCAGTAGACGGAAGGAAACGGCTATCTCCATTTATCCTGATACATCATTCTGACCGAGGAATACAATACTGCTCCCAGAATTATACAGCACTGCTAAACCAGGATAGGATCGCCATTAGTATGACTCAAAGCGGCAGTCCTTATGAAAATGCACTTGCCGAGCGCGTTAACGGAATTATCAAGAATGAGTTCTTTCCTAAAAAGGTTTATCAGAACCACAAGGAAGCAAAGAAATGCATTGTAGCAATCATTGGTCATTATAACGATAGGCGTCCACACGCAAGCTTAAATTACCATACACCGGAGCAGGCTCATGGCATGTCCGGTGAAATCAAAAAGCGTTGGAAGGGATATCCACGCCCCAAAAAAGGAAAGGAGGAAAATCAGGTTACTGGCATTTAAGACCGTGCTGGCAAAAAGAAAAAAAGAAGCAAAAAAGAAAAACGCATTAGGATATGGAAAACTGAAGGAGTTTCCCACATCCTAACACGCTAATAATAACAATAAGAGGTAAGCTTTCAGCTATTAAGAAAATAAAAGGCGTACCCTTGTAAAGTAAAAGCAGGACTAATGAAATATCGGTGTAAACCGATTCCAGTATTACTACTCAAAAACGACAAGTAAAACCAGGACGAGACAATCTGTAAACCTATAGACGTATAAGACCCCTCATTCCGAAAACTACAGACAGGCATTTCCAGAACACTTTGACCACATCAACTTCTTGAGTGTTAATTGCTATTTCCCTTCTTATCAACACAACTAGATGCTCTAAAGCGCACGGAATAGCCTGATCAAGCATGCCGGAATATCCAACGTATTACCGATATCGAAGTGAAAAAATTAATACATATCGCAATGGCACCTAATAAAGAAATGCTGACCAACTTAGCCGAAGGTAAATTATACCTGTTATCTACCCATTATGCCAACATCGTAAATAATGTGTATGAATACGCTTTAGCAAGCTATACCCAGCAATTAGAAACTACCGCTGGAATAGTGTTTTATCTTTTAAAGAATAACGATTGATAAGCCATTCAGGAAAAACAGAAATTTGTTCTTCGGTAGAACTTATTTTTTTACCGGCAAGAAAGTAGCTCAACCTTTGGCTTTGTACACCACTGCATCGAGTTTCATTTGTTTTATAATACTCTCAAGTCCACCAGCACGTTTCATCGAAAGCATACTCTTAAATCCTATCTTTTCAATAAAATTAAGTGGGGCACTGATAATTTCATCAGCAGTATGTCCTGAAAGTACATAAATCATCATCGCTACAAGTCCTTTCGCATAGTCTGCGTTCGCATCTGCTTGAAAAAAAACTTTTCCGTCCTTGAATTCACTGTACAGCCAAACATGTGCCTGGCACCCCTTAATCATACGGTTATTTGTTTTCAAGAAATCATCTAATGGTTTTATATTTTTACCCAAATCAATCAAGTATCCAAATTTATCAAAAATATCCTCAAACACTTTAAACTCTTCCACGAGTTCCTGCTCTGTATTTTCTATTGTTTTCATCTCTGTCATTTTTTGCTTATCCGTTTAATTTATTTATAAATTTACTGCCTGAGCAATTAGCTCAGCCACATCCATTACTTTAACTGATTGTTCTTTATTGAAATATTTTACACCACCCGTCATCATTGTGTTACAAAACGGACAACCAACAGCAATAACGTCAGGATTCAATGCCAAGGCTTCTTCTATGCGCTCAACATTTACTTCTTTGTTACCTTTTCAGCTTCTTTAAATATTTGCCCTCCACCTGCTCCACAGCACAATCTCTTTGCTTTACTGTGTTTCATTTCAGCAAGTTAAACATCTGAATTTAAAATAACTTCACCTGCGGTTTGGTACACATCGTTGCCACGACCCAAATAACAAGGGTCATGAAATGTTATTTTTTTACCTTCAAAACTGCCCCTTTCAACTTTTATTCTAATATGGTTTAATAAATCTTGTAATAGTTGCATAAGATAAATCGCTTCGTAATTTCCACCAAGAGAAGGATATTCGTTTTTCAATGTGTTAAAAAATCCGGACAGTCGTTTAATTTTTTTTCACATTGTAACCATTCAACACCGTAATATTATTCATTGCCTACAGTTGAAATAAAACTCGTTACCTGCACTTTTTGCAGGGTTTTCAGTACAACTTTCTTCTATACCCAAACTTGCAAATTTTACATTAGTATGATTTAAAATTTTAACTAAAGCTTTGGTAACTTTCTTTACTTTGTCATCAAAAATTACGGCACAGCCAACCCAAAATAAAATTTCCGGTATCTCCCTGGCTGTCATGTACTCAGCCATTGTAGTTACTTTTAATGGTTCGCTCATTTTTTAAATAGTTTAGCTTTTTATTACTAATTTACCTACACAAATACAAAAAGGTTGGGTGGCGAAAACTTTTCTCTAAGCTTGTCTTATTTGTTTTATCCAGTCAAGACCTTGTTTATAAAGTTCTATTGCAAGCGCTATTCTGCAATCAAAATCCAAGTTTCCTGTTTTACCTTCAGCAATATATTGGTTTATGTATTCTATATTCTGCTCTATGGAAAGATTTTCAATTATAGCATCGGCATCCGACCTATATTGTGCGAAATCGTTGTTATTTACCTCTATTGTTTTTGTTATAAAAGTTCCATCCCACATTTTAGCAGCGCAGAAAACGCCGGTAGCTTTTGCCAAGGAAGGAGCCAGAGTGCCTTCCAGTCCTCGCTTTAAAACAATAACACCATCAAACCCTGTCATATTCCCAAGCTCTGCCATCTTTTCCAAATAGGGTATATGAAATACCGAAGTGATAAGAATGTTTGCTTTCACCGGATTCAAAACTTTTTCAAGTGTAGACAAAAAAGGCCTTTTCATAATGATCTTCCTTCTTTCGACCCATTTATCAAGGATGGGATAAAATATTTTCTGATCTAATCCCCAGCCAAATGGATGTTTCGATTCAGTTACACGCATTTGAGTATTTAAAAATTCAGCATTTAAACCTTTATACAAATCCCATGTATTCAACGTTATTTTTGGCCCGGATGTACGCCCACAAATAACAACAACATTGTAATCTTGTTTTTGCAGTTCATGAGCAATGATTGGGGTTATCATATATGAATGTTCTACTCCATCAAATGGTTCGGCTAATTGAATAATCGGGGCCTCTGTAAATGCGATGGTGTTATTGATTACTGAGTTTTGAATGGCATTATATAAACCCTCATATTCTTCGTCAGATTCATAGCGTATCCTCAATATACTTACCGCCATGCCGCGAAAGGATTCTCCGGGCTCTTCCGAAAATAAAAATGAGCCTAATGCAGTAGCTTCTTCAAGTGTTAGCGTTTGTTTTTGTATCAATTTCACGCCTATACTTTTCATTTTAGCGGGAGCATCGAAACATAATTTATTCCACATTATTGAAGCATCGGATAAACTGCCTTTCTCTATATATTCTTCTAATAACAAATAAGCAGGCGCTATCTCTTTCATCATTAAAGCACCAAAAAAAGCGCCTATTAATATTGGACTTGCTTTTCCTTCCCCCAGCTCTTCATTAATTTCAATAATCAATTCGTCGGGGAGCTTTTTGCTTCCATGCTTACCGATACCAATTAGTTTAACACCTCTTTGAAGTGGTGAAAATGTTGTTTCTTGAGTGGTTTTCATACTTAATAGATCAATATTTACAGTACACACCTCCACACAAGCATTGCCCGATGTGCAGCCCCATAACGCCTCATTAGTTATGCAAGAACATAACGATTTGCCATCATCTATAGTCCTTATTTGCTTATCCGTTTAATTGATTTAATGATTGCATTTACGAAAACATCAATTTCCTCTTTTGTATTATAAAATGAAAAACTTGCACGCACAGTGCCCGGAATCTGATAGTGTGCCACCAGCGGTTGGGTGCAATGATGCCCTGTTCGCACGGCTATTCCTTGCGCATCCAGGAGCATGCCTATGTCAAGCGGGTGAATGCCTTTCACCACAAACGAAAGTACGCTTACTTTTTCTTTTGCCGTGCCGATAATTCGCAAACCCTCAATGGCAGAAATTTTTTCTGTAGCGTAGGCAAGCAGTTCCTCTTCATAAGCTGCAATATTTTCAAGGCCAAGGTCGTTGATGTAATCCAACGCCACGGCAAGCCCAATTCCGCCTTCAATATTTGGGGTGCCGGCCTCAAACCTTAGCGGAGACCCTTCGTATTCTGTCTTATCGAAACATACCGTTTTGATGGTTCCGCCTCCCACTTGATAGTTCGGAAGTTTTTTCAGCCACGCTTCTTTGCCGTAAAGAATCCCTACCCCTGTTGGCGCATAAACCTTATGTCCACTGAAGCAATAAAAATCCGCATCTAAATCCTGCACATCCACCATCATGTGAGAGATTGATTGGGCACCGTCCACCAGCACTGGAATATTTTTTGCGTGAGCCATGGAAATGATGTCCTTTACGGGGTTCACCGTGCCGAGCGTATTTGACACATGCACAATGGCAACCAATTTTGTTTTTGCCGAAAGCAGTTTTTTGTATTCGTCCATCCGCAACTCTCCGTTGTCCGTCATTGGGATAACTTTCAGTACGGCATTTTTTTCTTCGCACAACTGTTGCCATGGAAGAATATTACTGTGATGCTCCATCTCGCTAACTATAATCTCGTCCCCGGCATTAACAAAGTTTTTGCCAAACGCAGTGGCTACCAAGTTGATGCTCTCGGTAGTTCCGCGGGTAAAGATTATTTCGTGCTCATGTTTTGCGCCGATGTGTTTTTGAATAGTAACACGGGCATTCTCGTATTCATCGGTAGCATCCTGGCTCAAACGGTGAACCCCGCGATGGATATTGGCATTCTGCCCGGTGTAATATTTTACGATGGCATCAATAACTTGTTTCGGCTTTTGTGTAGTAGCGCCGTTATCAAAATAAATTAGCGGCTTACCATTCATAGTCCGCAAAAGGATTGGAAAGTCTTTTCGGATTTTCTGCACATCGAAAAGCGCTTTTTTTTCTATATGTTTTTTTTGTGTCATTAGTTCAATTTCTTATTTTCATTTTCTTTTTTTATCGAATCTTGTTATATTATATTGACCAACTACGTTTACGTAATCCGGCACTTTTAAACAATTATATTCCTTAACTATGGCTGCCTCCTCCATCAAATCTTTCAGAGCCATGCCTTCCTGAATTAGTTTTTGTATTTCTTTAACCCTTTCAATTTTTACAGGTATTAAGTTGCTATCATTTGTATAACTAAACCACATTATTCTTTTTTCTATATCTGTTTTTTGAAGTCTTGCAGTACCTTTGATGGTTTTTATGCTATTAATATCCTGATGCTTTAATGAAGCCTTATAGTTTTGGGGATCTTTCGTCAAACAGCATTTAAATTCTGTCCATCGCCTATCTTTTTTTTTGGTGGATAAGGTAGGGCTTTGTTTAAAATCGGTTAACCATGTAGAATAACAGAATTCTCTTCCACAAGGGCCAATTCCACCTAAACGACTGGCTTCCTCCAACACACTAATCTGTCGCATTACTATTTTTACACGAAACGTTTTAGCAAGTAACAAAATGAGTTCCCTAAAATCTACTCGGCCTTCAGCCGTATAATAGAATGTCGCTTTGGTTTGATCCCCTTGATAATCAACATCACATATTTTCATCTTTAAGTTCAACCCTTTAGCTAAAACACGTGATTTATACATTGTTTCAGATTCTAAACTTTTGGCTATTTCCCATTTTTCAATATCCCTGGGTATTGCTTTTCGATAGATATTTTTGACCACGTCTTCTGGCCGAACAGCATACTTTTTTAGTTGTAAACGAACTAATTCTCCAGTTAATGAAACATGGCCTATATCATACCCTCCATTGGCTGAAACAACCACTATATCTGCTTTTTTGAGGTGAATTTTTTCAGGATTTAGATAAAAATCTTTACGTCCTCCTTTAAATTTTATTTCAATAATATTAAATGTTTGATAATTGGATGGCATCGGTATGTTGGCAAGCCAATCATATACATTTAATTTACTACCTCCATCAGCAATGTAGGATACATTATTTCTGTATTCTGAAGGAGAATCCTCGTCTGTTACACAACTTTCGTGTTTCATATTTGCCAATTATATAGATTGTTCCTTTTGAGGAGCATATTAAATTTATTTTTTTACTAGAAAAAATATTCACCCTCCTCCATTATTTTAATACACCGGCTCAATAATTATCTCAGTTAAAACCGAATTGGCAATAAAACATTCTTGGTGGGCAAGGTGGTGCATTTCATTTATTATTGTATTGTCCGGTATGTTATTTCCTTTAAAGGTGATATGCGGCCTTAGATACACGGTTGTTACCGCCATTCTCAATTTTTCATTTTTGCCCAGTATGGCTACTGCATTATCTTCATACGTTGCTACCGTATATTTTTTCATGGAAGCAATAGCAAGAAATGTGAGCAAATGGCAACTTGCCAACGATGCGGCAAAGGCTTCTTCCGGGTTTACCAACTCTGCCTTGCCTAGGTAATCGGGAGCAGCAGAAGCTTTTATTAAAGTTCCTCCTTCAAATTCCCACAAGTGGCTGCGGTCATACGTTTTGTAAGAGAAATCTCCTCCTTTATTTTCCCATCTTAAATAAACTTTATGTTCCGACATGTTTTTTGATATTTTTATTTTTTTACACTATTTTATTTTTTTCACAAGAACTTAAGATGAACAGGAAACGATATAATTTTTCTTCTCTGTAGGAGTTGGTTTTGAATAAGACTCATATTCCGAATGTTCGGCAAATGGCGAATACAAAATTTCTAACCAATTTTTTAATTTTTCCTTTCCTCCTCTTTGCACATCCTCGATTACTTCCTGAGCGATATAGTTTCTTAATACATACTTTGGATTTACACTTTTCATTTCCACCGATCGTTTCAAGTCATCAGATAATTCTCTTTTCAGTCTTTGGTCATAAAGGGAAAGCCATAAGATAAGTCCGTCACTTTTTTCATAGTAGTTCCAAAGTTCAGAAAGTGAATCAACCTGATTAATTTTATAGTTACTCAATTGTCTGAAGAATTAGGTATAATCTATTGCAAGGTTAGACAGCGTTTGTAAAAGAGAAACGAATAATTGATAGTCTTCCGATTCCAGCGTAGTAAGCCCGATTTTACGCTGACAAAGTTTTTGATAATGGGTGTGAAATAATTCCGAAAACGTATTAAGTAAATTGCTTAAACTTGCTTCGGAGAGATAATCACTAAAACAAAGTAATAATTTTTCCAGGTTCCACGCGGCAACGGAAGGCTGGTTATCATAAGCGTATCTGCCTTCATGATCAGAGTGATTGCACACATGAGATAAGGCTGTATCTTCCAAAAACCCAAAAGGCCCATAATCAATAGTAATTCCCATGATAGACATATTATCTGTATTCATCACTCCGTGACAGAATCCTACGGTTTGCCAATGTGCCATGAGCATTGCAGTTTTATCTATAATTTGCCCAAGCATTTCCTCAACGGAAACCCCTTCAAAAAAAGTATGACGAGTGTATTCAATCAAATCGTTTAATACATCTTTACGATTAAAATGATAGCACATTTCAAAATGCCCGAAGCGGATATTCGTAGGAAAAACTCTCGCAATAATGGCCGCATTTTCTGTTATTTCCCGATAAACTTTATCTTCACCAATAATAATAGCCAAAACTCTTGAAGTAGGGATTTTTAGGCCATGCATAGCTTCTGAGCAAAGATATTCTCTTACCGATGAACGAATGACGGCTTTGCCATCTCCCATTCTGGAAAAAGGAGTTTTGCCTGATCCTTTAGTCTGGATTTCCAATCGCCTTCCATCTGAAGTCAAAATTTCCCCTAAAGAAATTGCCCTGCCATCACCTAACTGTCCAGCAAAGACACCAAATTGATGCCCGGCATAGCGTGTCGCAACGGTTTGATCATTACTAAGCCTAATTTCTCCATTTAGCCACTTTTTCAAAACAAGATGACCAAGTGATTCAAGCCCAAGTTCTTTTTCTAACTCCGTTACATGAATAAGTATAGGCTCCTTTAATGGGGTTGGCGCACTATCTTCATGTAGAAATAAAGGAAGATTTTGAAAAGAATTATCAAATTTAATATCAACGTCAGTCATGATTCTTGTTTATTTCACTAATTATTTGTTGTTTGTTAAAAAATATTTTTCATTCCTTACACTTCTACCTTCACAATTTCGATAGCATCAACAGGGCATCCCGCCTCTGCGAGCAGATTTACTTTAAGGTCTTTTTCATTCAGTTCTACTGCCTTAAGTTCCCATATATTGGTTTTCTTATTGTAAACAGCACGAATAAGATCTATTTTTCCGTCCTCTGCCTCTATCCAAAAACCAGGTGCTTCGGCAGCACAATTATGTGTGCATATACAGGTCTCCCTGTCCAATGATATTTTATATTTTCCCATCATTAATTAAAAATTATTTTCACTTAACTTCGGTTTCCCATGAATGCTAAATGATTCTATTTTTTGAATTCACCCTAAAATAATTTAATGCTCCTCCCGATAAAATAATTTTAATTTCACGCAGGCTAAGGTCATGTTTTAAGAAATATTTATTTTTTTTTGTTTTATTAATCGCAAAAAAAGGGGTTCCTTCCTCGAAGCTTTTTCTTATGTTTTCAAGTCTTATGAAATCATTTACATCAATAGTATCGTAATCGTCTTTATTCAAAAACTCAAACGGCACTATACCAAAATTGACCATGTTTTGCCAGCCGATCCTTGCATAACTTTTTGCAATAACTGCAATCTGTCCCAAATATCTTGGTGCAATTGCCGCATGTTCCCGGCTCGAACCCTGAGCATAATTTTCGCCTGCAACTACTATATGCCCGCCAAATTCTTCTCTTGTCGCAAGTGCTTTGGAATAGTAATTTTTATCTATAACGACGTAACACGATTTACTTATTTCGGGAATATTACTTCTGAAAGAAAGCGAATGAACACCTGCTTTTAATATTTCGTCTGTTGAAATATTGTCATTTAGTTTAAGCAATACCGGTACGCTACACTCATTTATCAACTCGGTAAATCCAGGTAGCAATTTTATATTAGGGCCTTTTTCTAATACAAGGTGAGCTCTATTGAGTGGGGGAGGAAGTAGTAAGTTTTTGTTTATAATTTGTTTTTTTAGTTCTATAAATTGTGGGTAATTCATTTTGTAAATCTTTTCTAAATCTCTGGGGTCGGTAATCTTTCCTGTTAATGCAGAAGCAGCCGCAGTTTCCGGACTGCATAAATAAACAAGATCGCCAACTGTTCCCGAGCGCCCCGGAAAATTACGAGGCATCGTTCTTAAACTTATTTTGTTTGTTGCCGGGGCTTGCCCCATACCTATACAACCAAGGCAACCTGCCTGGTGAAATCTACCTCCTGATTTTATCATGGATGCAAACGAAGATGTAGAAATAAGGTTTTCTATAATTTGTCTTGACGTAGGATTTATATCAAAAGAAACGTCTTGATGAATTAATTTACCTTTAAGTATTTCTCCTACAATCCAGAAGTCTCTGAATCCGGGGTTGGCAGAAGAGCCTACTACGGCTTGTCCTATAGGTTTCCCTTCTACCTCTCTTACTTTTACTACATTTCCAGGACTACTTGGGCATGCTATCATAGGTTCCAATTCGGATAAATTAATTACATCATAAAGGTCATATTTTGCTTCTTCATCTGCTTTTAACTCTCTCCAATCCTGTTCCCGCTCTTGTTGTCGTAGAAATTTCAGTACCTGGTCATCTGATGGAAAAACGGTAGTGGTTGCTCCCAACTCAGTACCCATATTTGCGATTACATGCCTGTCCATTGCACTAAGTTCTTTGAGCCCCTCACCGTAATACTCTACTATCATACCTTTACATCCATGGACATCATACTTTCTTAGCATTTCAAGTATCACATCTTTTGCACTTACCCAATCAGGCAGTTTTCCTGTTAAGTTTACACCAAGAATTTTCGGCATTTTAAAATACAAAGGTTCTCCTGCAATAGCGAAAGTAACATCGAGCCCACCTGCTCCAAGCGCTAACATTCCTAAAGCTCCGGCGGCAGGGGTATGGCTATCTGAGCCTACGAGAGTTTTTCCAGGAATCCCAATTCTTTCCATATGCACAGGATGGCTTACCCCATTGCCAGCCCTGCTGTACCAAAAGCCGAATTTTTGAGCAGCAGATTTTAAAAAAAGATGGTCATCAGCATTCTTGTGATCTTCCTGCAATAAATTATGATCTACATACTGCACAGATATTTCTGTTTTAACCTTGTCAAGCCCCATCGCTTCTAATTCAAGCATTACCATTGTTCCCGTAGCATCCTGCGTTAATGTTTGGTCAATTTTTAATCCTATTTCTTTTCCTGGATTCATTTCACCATAAACCAAATGAGATTTTATAAGTTTCTGCGATACATTTAATGGTAGGTTCATGTTTTTATCGTATTGATGTTCGCCTTTATTATTGTTCCACGCGATTGGTTTTGAAAACTAATGCCTATTTTTTGGGAGGTAGGTCAAATGCAACAGCAACATGTTCAAAATGTCCGTTATGAGAACCGTCACAAAAAGGTTTATTTTTAGAATGACCACAACGGCAAAGAGAAACGACCTCCCTTCCTGCTAAATTATATACATTTCCGTTTTTATCTACAATCTCAAAATCACTTTCTATTCTCAGAGACCCATTGTTATTTACTGTAATTGTTGTTTTAGCCATAATGATTTGTTTTTAAAATGAATACCAAATAAATTTTATTTAAAATAAATGTCTTTCTGCGTGATAAGATGATCTTATTAATGGTCCGCTTTCAACAAATCGAAACCCCTTATTCAATCCTGTTTCTTTATACTTTGCAAATATTTCAGGCTTGATAAATTCTATGATAAGTAAATGGTTTTTAGTGGGCTGCAGATACTGGCCTATAGTTAATATATCAACACCCACATTTCGCAAATCGTCCATAGTTTCATATACTTCTTCTTCTTTTTCACCTAAACCCAACATGATACCTGATTTTGTTTTCATCCCGGCTTCCTTTAATCTTTGGAGAACTTCAAGACTTCTGTCATACTTTGCCTGTACTCTAACTTGTTTCGTTAATCTGCGAACGGTTTCAAGATTATGCGAAACTATTTCGGGGTGCACATTAATAACTCGTTGGAGGTTTTCCCATTTACCCTGAAAATCTCCAATAAGCGTTTCCTGGGTAATTCCTGGGCTTGCCTTTCTTACTTCATTTACGGTTTCTTCCCATATCATAGAACCACCATCTTTTAAATCATCTCTATCAACTGAAGTTATTACAGCATGTTTCAACTTCATTAGTCGAATTGATTCGGCAACCATTTTAGGTTCATCCTGGTCAACTGGCAACGGTTTACCGGTATCTACATTGCAAAATCCGCAGGATCGTGTACAAACATTTCCTAATATCATAAATGTAGCAGTTCCGGCTCCCCAGCATTCGCCCATGTTAGGACAATTGCCGCTCTCACATATTGTATGTAATTTGTGTTCGGTTACTATCTGTCTTACTTGGGTATACTCTTTTCCTATGGGTAGTTTTACACGAAGCCAATCCGGTTTTTTATAATTTTTTTCTGCCGCAATTTTTTCTGACATAAATCTATTTTTTGAGCTATTTTAAACAATGTATCCCCCACCAATTAAATCGTTTCCTTCATAAAATACAGCGGATTGACCCGGGGCAATTGCAGAAACTTTATTATGAAACAATACCTTAATCATTCCATTTACCTCTTTAACAGAACTCATTGTACCGGCATCCTTATATCTGATTTTCGTTAATAGTTCTTTATTTATTGGAAAAGACGGATACTTAATCAGATTATAGTTACGAACCCACATCTCTTGTTGCTTTAAATCTTCTTTTGTTCCCAGTACAACGGTATTGGTTTCGGGGATTATCTTAGTTACATATCTCGGTTCGCCCATAGCTATATCCAATCCTTTACGCTGTCCTACGGTATAAAATGGGTATCCTTTGTGTCTGCCTATTACCGTTCCATCTGTCAATATAAAGGCTCCACCATTTACTTTTTCTTGTAATCCTTCTGTTTTTCTTTTTAAGACCCCCCTGTAATCATTATCTGGAATAAAGCATATTTCATAACTTTCACTTTTATAGGCAAGCTCAGGGTATCCGCTTTCTATTGCTATTTTTTTTATTTCACTTTTATGAAACTTACCTAACGGATATTTGGTGCGTTTAAGGCTTTCCTGGCTCAATCCCCACAACACATACGATTGATCTTTTTTTTCATCTACCCCCTTCGAAACAACATACCTGTTGTTTTCATAACGCACTTGAGCATAATGCCCCGTTGCAATAAATTCGCAATCTAACCGATCTGCTCTTTTCAAGAGGGCGTCCCATTTTATATGTGTATTGCATAAGACACAAGGGTTCGGTGTCCGTCCAGCAACGTATTCATCAACAAAATTGTCGATAACATAATTGCCGAATTCCTTTCTAATGTCAAGAACCAAATGAGGAAAACCACATTTAACGGCGAGCATGAGTGCATCATTAATTGAATCTAAGCTACAGCATCCTGTTTCCTTTTTTGAACCACCTGCGGTAGCATAATCCCATGTCTTCATGGTAATTCCAATCACTTCATATCCTTCTTCATGTAGCATTATAGCAGCAATGGAGCTATCAATTCCACTGCTCATTGCTACCACTATCTTTCCATGTTTACTCATTTTTATTTTTTATCCTTATTGCCTTTTTATGGCTTTGCTTGAACGGAAATTAAAGAAATGCCGAATATTTCAAGCAGTCTCAGCAATCACTTCTTCCACTTCTGGAACCATTCTACGCAGAAGATTTT
The DNA here is from genome assembly GCF_034345625.1 of Mucilaginibacter sp. 5C4. Taxonomy (NCBI): domain Bacteria; kingdom Pseudomonadati; phylum Bacteroidota; class Sphingobacteriia; order Sphingobacteriales; family Sphingobacteriaceae; genus Mucilaginibacter; species Mucilaginibacter sp. 5C4. The sequence continues at coordinate 2,993,039 of NZ_CP133775.1, forward strand.
CAACAGCCTGTTTCAAAGTTGTTTTGGTAGAGGGGCATCCATTGCACGCACCTTTCAGCACGAGCGTTACCTTGCCGTTGAGGAATGATTTGAAGTGAATAGTTCCACCATCGCCTTCCACCGAAGGACGGATAAACTCGTCCAACAGATCCATTATTTTTTTATCGAGATTACCCGAAATTGTTTCAGGAGCAACCTCCGAACCAACCTGTGTAATCATTTCCTCACTAAAAATTTCTTCGCCTGATGCAATATGTAACTTGATGAGTTCTTTCAGTTCGGGAATAATTTCATGCCACTCTGTGCTTTCGTCCTGAGTTACTGTTACAAAATTTGCAGCGATGAAAACCCCTTTGACATAAGGAAATTCAAATAATTTTTTTGCCAATGGTGATGCTTCTGCCCTTTCGATGGTACGGAATTCCACGCTCTTACCTTCTTCCTTAATCAACAAAGAATTGAGAATAAATTTCATCGAAGCAGGATTTGGGGTCATCTGGGCATAAATAGTATGTGGTAACTGCACGCTTGCGTTCATCTCGTGAATTGTTGGAATGGTCATCTGTTATTTTCTTTTAGTATTAATCTTAATGACGAGTCTTTTGTAAAATAACTCCAGACCCAATTAATGAAAATTATTAATTTATTTTTTACACTTAGTATCAACGCCAGATGTACAAACATCCATGTTAACCAGGCAAAATATCCCTTGAATTTAATGAAGGGTAAATCAACCACGGCTTTATTTTTACCGATCGTAGCCATTGAAGCCAGATTTGTATATTCGTATTGCCGCAAGGGTTTATTTTGCAATAAAGAGGTAAAATTTTTTGCCAGATTTTTTGCTTGATTGATAGCTACATTAGCAACCTGAGGATGGCCTTTTAGGTAAGTGGGGGTTTCCATATAAGCAATGTCGCCTATTGCATAAATATTTGAATAGCCTTGTGCTAAATTATATCTGTCAACTTTAATTCGATTGTTCACAATTATTTTTTCATCAATGCCGCTGATTATATTTCCGGTAACTCCGGCTGTCCAAATTACATGCTTGCTTTTAATACATTCGCCATTATTAAGTGTTACAATTCTACCATCGTAGTTTTTTACAATTACATTTGTTTTTACTTCCACTCCTAATGTTTTTAAATAACTTTCTGAAGCTTTTTGTGCCATTTTACTCATGTTACTAAGTGTATGCGAGCCCCCTTCCAATAAAATGATTTTAAGATTTTTGAAATCAATTAATGGAAAATCTTTTGGAAGGATGTTTTTTTTCATTTCCGCATAAGCACCGGCTAATTCAACACCCGTTGGCCCTGCACCAACAATAACAATGTTTAGCAGATATTCTTTTTCACTTTCATCAACGGATAGCAAGTATTCAAAATTGTACAGAATTTTGTTCCTTATTTTGATAGCATCATAAGTTGTTTTAAGCCCATAAGCATATTTTTCGATCTCCCGGTTGCCGAAAAAATTCGTTTTACAACCGGTTGCTATTACCATATAATCGTAATTAAAACTTCCTGTTGTTGTGCTAATACTATTTGTGCCTGGTTCAATACTCAATACTTCAGTCATTCTAATTTGAGTGTTTTTTCTGTTTTGAAAAATTTTACGAAGTGGAAACGAAATACTACTTGGCTCTAATTGTGAAGTGGCAACTTGATAGAATAAAGGTTGAAACTGGTGATGGTTGAGTTTGTCAATAAGTAATACCTCAAATAAATTCTGGTCAAGATGTTCAATGAATTGAATGCCTGCAAAACCCCCACCGACAATCACTATTTTTTTTCTGTTCATAATAAAATTGACTGTTTTGTAATTTTATCTACACAAGGGGGGATCCGCCCATAAGTTATTTTAATTACCCCGACTTTACGTTGCATCAGCAGTAAATCAGGAATAATCGAGCTAATTCAGGCAATTTTCCATACCATGATCGCTTTGTCATCACCGGTTGAAACCAGGTAATTATTAAAATCACTCCATAAAAGCTTGTTCACTGAATGGGTATGACTTCCATGATGTGACTTATCAATGCGTAACAACAGCTCGAATTTTCCTGCATCCCATATTTTAATGGTTTTATCCCTGCTTCCAGAAGCAAAAAGGGTTTTATCCGGACTGAAAACAATGCTGTAAATAGCATAATTATGGGCAGGAATATGATGAATCAAGGTATAATCATTTTCACTATCCCATACATTTAAGAAGGCATCCCTTGAACCAGATAAAAGGTATCTTCCATTTGGATGATAGCGTACTGTATTTACCGAAAAGTCATCACAGTGGCCTTTAAGAATTCTCTTTTCGACAAACGTTTCAAAATCAAAAATCCGAATAGTTCCATCCCCACATCCCATAGCTGCCTCATTCAAAATAATATTGAAGTCTATACTTCGTATCTTTTTGTCACAAATTTTCAATGCTGTAATAAGTGAGAAATCGTTGATTGACCAAACTGAAAACGTACCATCGCCAGCTAATGCCCAAAAGCATTCTTTTTCCGGAAGATATTGGATATCATAAATGGATTGTCGATGAAGCTGTAAAAGCCTTATTTCTTCATTCTTGTTTAGGTCAATAACATGGATACCCCCTAATGACTGGCCAACAAGCAATAAGTTTCTATCTGGAATATATTTCAATGCCATTGCTTTGGCAGGCAACTTGGCAACAACTTTGTTTTGCTTTTGATCTTTAATATTCCATTCTACTACCAAGTTATCACCACTTCCAGAATAAAAATGGTGATCATGTGCAGGTTCTAAAGTAAAAATGGCTCCGCCATGCCCCATAAATTGACCAACCTTTTCTATTTGTATTTTTTCAAGTATAGTACTCATACGATATGCATAAACTCTTTCTTGTTTAGTAATTCTTCTTTTGTTTCTCTATGGTCTGGATCATCCACACAGCAATCTACAGGACAAACTGCGGCACATTGGGGTTCATCATGGAAACCAACACACTCGGTACACTTATCGGGTACTATATAATATATCTCATCTGATAATGCAGCCTGTGTTTCTTCGGTATTAAGGGTATCCCCATCACCTAAATCAATGATGCCAATTAATTCAGTACCGTCCGAAAATCTCCAGGCTGCTCCCGGATCATAAATTGCATTATTCGGACATTCGGGCTCGCATGCTCCGCAGTTAATACACTCTTCTGTTATTATTATAGCCATAGTAAAAAAATCTAAACTAAATTCCCAACAATAATATTCCGCAAAACAACAGTAACATCATTTTCATTTTTCACCATGTCTTCAAGAGTTACCTTATCCAACAACTTATCAAGCGAAGCCTGCATCATTGACCAGAGCGACCGGATGGAGCAATCAACTGAATTGGTGCATAACGTCAGCATTCCTGTATGGCTTTCACAGAATTTTTTATCGAAAAAGCTTCCGCCCAATGCTTTCAACGTATCGTTAACTGTTATAGCAGCAGGTGGCTTTGATAATATATACCCTCCCACATGCCCTCTTGTGCTGTTAATCAATCCCTTCATACGAAGGACTCTCGTTAATTTAGCAACATAGTTTGTAGATAATCCTTCTGCTTCACTGAGTTGCCGGATACTCAATCCTTTCTCATCCCTGCACGCTGTTATCCTCAACATTATTCTTAAACCGTACTCAACTTGGGCTGTTATTTTCATAATTATATTTATTTTTGCATCTAATTTACTATTTCAAGCAAATTCTCCAGAGAAAAACTTAGCTAATTTGACAGCTGTTGATGGTTTATACAAACTAAATAAACAATGTCAATTTATTCTTTAACCTTCGAGCGGTCAGTATAACAACCATATTTACCTTTTGTAACATTTTCAAAATCTTTCGCAGAAATTGATGGCCCTGTATTATTGCACTCTTGATTAAAAATAGATACCAATTCCTTTGAAATGCTATCTGCTGTATGTTTCTCAATGTCAGAACGTTGAAAAATGGCCACAGGCTCGCCATTTCGAAAAAGGGCAATTCCGGGCGAAGAAGGAATGTAATTTGGAAGATATTTGCTTCTGTAAAGATCGACCGCATCTTTTTCCATTCCGCCAAATAGCGTGTATAGCTCATCCGGAATAATGCCATTTTGCAATGCTACCATTACAGCAGGCCGTGCGCTACCCGCAGAACAACCACACACGGAGTTTAATACAACAAATACCGTTTTATCGTCCTGTCTTCCTAAGGCCTTATCCACGTCTTCCGGTGTTAATAATTCCTTGCAGCCTACAGCGGTCAGTTCATCTCTCATAGGTTGAACACTAACAGCATCATAAGTAGGTTGCTGGGTCATTTTTGTTACATTAAATAGTTCCATTTTTTCGGTTTTAGTTATTAAATTTATAGCATTCCAAGCTCAAATTGAGCAGTCTCGTTCATCATGTCTTTTGACCAGGGCGGTTCCCAGGTTACTTCTACCTTAGAACTGCTCACTCCAATAATATTCCTGATCTTATCTTCCACTTCTGGCGGAAGAATCCCTGCTACCGGACAGGAAGGTGACGTTAGTGTCATTATGGTGTGCACATTGGCTTCCTTATCAATCTTTATTTCATATATCAATCCTAAATCATAAATATTAGTAGGTATTTCCGGGTCAAAACAAGTTTTTAGAACATCTATGACCATTGTTTCTAATGCTATTTTATCTGCTACTTCCATTTTGTGTTTTTATAACCTTAATTATTTTTATTTTCTATGTCTTATGGTCCTTTTATGACCTTTAAACTCCGATTTTTTCTTTCGATGGAGCCGCACTCAAATTTTTTATGCACTCAATTACATTTCGGGCTAAGTCTTTAAACATTTTACCTTCTATGGAATTTTCATTCAATGCTGCCGGTATTCCAACATCGCCCGCTTCTCGTATTCGTGTTATTAAAGGTATTTGACCTAATAAGGGAACTTTCATTTGATCTGCTAATTTTTTTGCGCCATCTTGTCCGAATATGTAATCTTTTTTATCAGGATTACCCTCTGGTACATAATATGCCATATTTTCAACTAAGCCAAGCACCGCTACATTAACCGTAGGCATCTGGAACATGCTAATGCCCTTCCTGGCATCAGCCAAAGCTACTTCTTGTGGCGTACTGACTACAATAGCCCCTGTAAGAGGAATTTTATCTACCAGGGTCAGGTGAATATCGCCGGTGCCTGGTGGAAGATCCACAAGTAAATAATCTAAACTACCCCAATCTGCATCCTGAAATAATTGCATAAGGGCTTTAGAGACCATAGGTCCTCGCCAGGGAACTGCCTGTGATGCTTCAGCAAAAAAACCAATAGATAAAATTCCCACTCCATGGGATTGGATCGGTTCCATCATATTGCGGCCAGATGTATTATCAAAAATTGGCTTTCTATTCACTAAATTAAACATAAGCGGCATTGAAGGGCCATAGATATCAGCATCCAATAACCCTACCCTTGCACCTGAAAGGCTTAATGCCACTGCAAGATTCGCGGCAACTGTAGATTTCCCCACACCACCTTTGCCAGAGGCGATTGCAATAATATGTTTAACACCTGGTAATAATGAGCGCAGTTCTGGATTTCTATGTTTAACACCGGGGAGGGCTTTTATATCTATATTTAGCTGAATATGCTCACCTAATGATTGTCTGACAGCATTAGTACAGTCATCGTTCACTTGCTTTTTACTATGCATGGTGGGACTACTTATCATAACGCTGAAAGTGACTATATCTCCTTCGATATGAATACCGCTCACTAATCCTAACTCAATAATACTTCTTTTGAGGTCGGGCTCAATAATGGGAGTCAGTATTTTTATAATATCATCTTCGGTTATTTCAGACATATTGTTTATCAGTTTAATGGTTTATTAATTGTGTCCGCTAATAGCTTGAATTTATTAAGAAGCATCTGTTCTATTTTTTCCCTTACAGGTTCAATTTGAATCAACTCAGTTAACTCTGTTAAAAAAGCTTGTTTTAAAACTGATATAGCTTCTTTTTTAGAAAGCCCCCTGGAACGCATATAATACAACGCTTCTTCATTTAATTGTCCAATAGTTGCACCGTGACTGCATTTAACATCGTCCGCAAAAATTTCCAGCTGGGGCTTGCTATTCATCGAAGCGGCTTTTGACAACACGAGGGTATGGTTTTTCTGAAAAGCATTTGTCTTCTGAGCATCCGGCCGTACCATAATTTTACCATTAAATACCCCTTTAGCACTATCCGTAAGGATTCCTTTATACAACTCGTTACTGTTACAATTTGGATATGCGTGATCTATAAAGGTTTGATTATCTATATGTTGCTTATCCCTGCCAACATAAATACCATAAAAATTGGTAGTTGTCCCGCTACCCATTAAAATGGAACTAAGGTTGTTCCTTACTAATTGTCCGCCCAAATCGACGACATAAGAGCTGTATATACTTTCACGCATTTGCTCAACTTCTGTGTTATTAATAAAAAATGCATGCTCTCCTTCATCCTGTATCCTATAATGATCAACTACCGCATTTCTTTTTAGAACCATCTGGCTCACTGTGTTTGTGAAATAAGTTTGTTGTGGATTATTTAAATGGTGATAGGTTTCAATAACTGTAAGCTTACTATTTTCTCCAACTGCAATTATTTTCTGCGGGCTAATAATTATTGGTTCATCTTTTGTAAAATTTATATTGAGTATATGAATCGGCCGATCCAAAACAAGCCCGTCGGGTACATAAATAAAAGTTCCGTTTTGAGCAAAAGCAGTATTCAATACAATGAAAGGATTTTTTTCTTTTTTGGCCCATTTAGACAAATATTCAAACGATATTGCTTTTGTCAGGCCATCTTCTTTCAAACCCGAGGAAATATCCTGTACTATAATACTTTTCGGTAATTCGTCTTTTGCCGAAAGTGTTTTATTATATTTACCATTCACAAAAACCAGCAAGAATACATCCAGCCCTTTAAAAAGAAAAGGCCTGATATCTTCCATTGTCATATCAACAAGTTTAGGCTGCCGGTATTGCTGCTCAAGTACTTCAGCAACACTGGTGTATTTCCAATCCTCATTTTTTCTGGTCGGAAAATCTACGTCATTGCTCAATCGTTGAATAGCCGATTTTTGTATAGCATGCCCTACATAATCCTTCTGTCCATTTAACGTATTTTCGTATATACGGAATAGTTCAATAAACTTTGTCCTTCTATCTTCTTTATCTGGTGTATGTGGAGTTATCATAGTTATATTTTACCTTTTTAAGATGTTGCTTGTTCTTTTATTTTTAGACAGTAGCACATTTTAAAATCAATTTATTGTTAGCGCTTCTACTTCTTCTTTAATCCAATCATAACCTTTTTCTTCCAGCTTCAATGCTAAATTTTTATCGCCCGATTTCACGATTTGCCCATTATATAGCACATGTACAAAATCTGGGATAATATAATCGAGTAATCGTTGATAGTGGGTAATCACTATAAAAGCGTTGTCCTTTGTTTTTAATTGGTTAACGCCATTGGCAACTATTTTCAATGCGTCAATATCAAGCCCGGAATCAGTTTCATCCAATACGGCAAGCCTGGGCTCCAATACAGCCATTTGTAATATCTCGTTGCGTTTTTTTTCTCCACCCGAAAATCCCTGATTTAGGGAACGGCTCAAAAAATCATCCTCCATCTCCACCATTTTTGCCATCTTTTTAATAAAAGTGATCATTTCCTTGGCGCTCAGTTCTTTCTTTTGTTGATGCTTCCTAACCGCGGTAATGGTATGTTTAAGAAAGTTTGCAGTGCTTACACCCGGTATTTCTATGGGATATTGAAATGCCTGGAATATACCTTCCCTGGCACGTTCATCAACCGATAATTCAAGCAAGTCTTTACCCATATAGCTAACGCTACCCTCTGTAATCTTATAGCCTTCACGCCCTGCCAAAACATGTGCCAGCGTACTTTTACCACCTCCGTTTGGACCCATAATGGCATGCACTTCACCAGCATTTACTTGAAGGTTAATGCCATTTAATATTTTTTTTCCTTCTATTTCGGCGTGTAAATTTTTTATTTTTAACATTTGTTCTTTTTTATTTAATATTTATTATCCAACACTACCCTCTAAACTTACCGCCAGCAATTTTTGTGCTTCCACTGCAAATTCCATAGGTAATTCTCTAAATACATCCTTGCAATAACCATTAACAATAAGGTTAATGGCATCTTCCTGTTTCAATCCTCTTTGCATACAATAATATAACTGGTCTTCACCCACTTTAGAAGTAGTGGCTTCGTGTTCAATCTGAGCTGTTTCATTATCTATTTCGAGATAAGGGAAAGTATTTGCACCACATTTATCTCCCATTAATAAGGAATCACATTGTGAAAAATTCTTTGCATTTTCAGCATTTTTACCGACTTTAACCAATCCCCTATACGAGTTATTGCTTCGGCCAGCGGAAATGCCTTTGGAAATAATAGTACTACTAGTGTTTTTACCAATATGCCACATCTTAGTTCCTGTGTCGGCCTGTTGTAAATTATTAGTAACAGCAACAGAATAAAACTCGCCGGTTGAATAGTCTCCTTTTAAAATACAACTCGGGTACTTCCAGGTAATGGCAGAACCAGCTTCAACCTGTGTCCAACTTATTTTTGATCTCACTCCGGCACACAATCCTCTTTTAGTGACAAAGTTATAGATGCCCCCCTTCCCGTCTTTATCACCCGGATACCAGTTCTGAATGGTGGAATATTTAATTTGAGCGTCATCAAGCGCTATGAGCTCAACTACTGCCGCATGCAATTGATTTTCATCTCTCACCGGGGCGGTGCACCCTTCGAGATAGCTAACATAACTACCTGCTTCGGCTACAATTAATGTTCTTTCAAATTGCCCGGATCCTTCGGCATTGATACGGAAATAAGTAGATAGCTCCATCGGGCAACGAACGCCTTTGGGGATGTAACAAAAAGAACCGTCAGTGAACACTGCAGAATTAAGCGCGGCATAAAAATTATCAGTAGCCGGAACAACCATCCCCATATATTTTTTTACTAATTCCGGATGTTCTTTTACTGCATCCCCAAACGAGCAAAAGATGATGCCTAATTGAGATAATGCTTCTTTAAAGGTAGTAATAACAGATACGCTGTCGATTACGATATCAACCGCAACTCCTGTCAATCGTTTTTGTTCATCTATTGAAATGCCCAGTTTTTCAAATGTCTTCAAAAGTTCAGGATCTGCTTCATCCAGGCTATTGAGTATATTTTTCTTTTTCGGGGCGGCATAATAAATGATCTCTTGATAATTTATTGGTGGATATTTTACGTTGGGCCATTTAGGTTCAGTCATTTTCTCCCAGTGGTTAAAGGCTTTTAAGCGCCAGTCAAGTAACCATTGAGGTTCTTCTTTTTTAGAAGATATTAATCGGACGATGTCCTCATTTAAACCTTTTGGAATGAGTTCAGTATCAATATTACTAGTAAATCCATATTTATAATCACTTCTTGTATAATTTTCAAGGGTTGTTGTGGATGATTCTTTGCTCATAATTTATAGAATTTTATAATGGTAATTCAAATTACTATTACAAAGATAGATAAATAATAAATATATACAAAAAAGTATAAATTAATTTATACTAAAATATATATTTATAATCCTATAAGAGTTTATGTCATAGGATTGATCAAACAATGCATTTGATTCTCACTTCAGATATATTTTTTTCTACCAATTCTTTTAGTTTTTGAACCGCACCATCCGAGAAATTTTGCGTATTCCCTAAAAACACTTCACCTTATTTAAAAACGGAAAAGTCGCCCTGCTCTACGCTAAGGTCGGTTTTGGAGCCAACGGGCTGAAGCGGATATACAACCTGGTTATAGTCAGGGTAGCCGTAAACGAGGCTTCCTTTTTTTAACAACAGATAAGCACTTTCCGCTAGTCCCCGCCACATAACAATATTGTGCCATTCAGTGATTTCCGCACTCACGCCATTCTTGTTCAATTTTTCGGAGGTTGCCAGCGGAAAACTCAAGACCGCAACTTCATCAGCTATTTTTTTAAATCCGGTTCTTTTCCTGCGTGACCTACTAAAATCACTTTATTAATCCCTGACATTAGCTTCAGTTAGGTGTATGGTTTTCAAGATACTATTAGCCTCACAATGATTTATCACCTGATTTCTAGCAATCGTCATCATCCAGCTGAGCAAGGTGCTTTCATCTCTCCGATAGGAATTAATGCTCTGCCAGGCACAACGATAAGTTTCAAGAAGAACATCATTTGCTGAATATTAGTTGGGCACACGGCGCAGGATAGCCAACAAAAGAGCTTTCGCATAGCGGTCATACAGTGCTTCCGCATCTTCCCGGCTTTGGGCACGGACCTTGGCAAGCAGCTCATGATCAGTGAGCCGCGGATTTTTAATAATCATTGTAAGTCAGCCATATACGTTGTCGGTCTATAATGATGCCACGTTTTATTTAAAATAAGAAGCTTCTGCCGATACCGATCAACAGGGTTGGGTGTTTAGAAAAACAGCCCCTGCACAAACGCGAGTCGTTATGGTGTGTTCATTTTATCAGTCGGCTCAACAGGTGTAAAATACAGCTGCTCCTTAAAGTTATCGGCACCTCCTATACTGCTACACAACAGGATCATGAATGCTATCCGCATTGGAGACGTGATACATTAAATCCTAACGATTCTTTGTTATCGTTTTTAAAGGTTAACTTTAGGAACTTCTAAAAAAAAGCGACTGCGTTTAGGTCAGCATAAAGCAGCCATTTCCTCACCCATACTACTTCTTTACCAAGCTATGAAAAAAAACGATTCGGATGAATTGATGATCGCTAATGAACGTTTGGCTTTACAAAATCGTGAAAAGGAAAGCCGTGCGGCAGAATTAGTTATCGCCAATAAGGAACTGGATTACCAAAACGAAGAGAAGGAGAACCGCGCCGCGGAATTAGTTATCGCGAATAAGGAACTGAATTATCAGAATGAGGAGAAGGAAAACCGCGCGGCTGAGCTGGTCATTGCCAAAAAAGAACTGAAGTTTCAAAATGCGGAGAAAGAAGACCGGGCAGCCGAACTGATCATCGCTAATAAGGAACTGGATTATCAAAATGAAGAAAAAGAGAACCGGGCGGCTGAACTGATCATTGCTAATAAGGAACTGAAGTTCCAGAACGCGGAGAAGGAAGACCGCGCAGCCGAATTGATTATTGCCAATAAGGAACTTGTTTTTCAAAATGAAGAGAAGGAAAAGCGGGCAGCAGAATTAATTATTGCAAATGCGGAACTGGTTTTTCAAAATGAGGAAAAGGAAAAACGGGCGAACGAACTGATCATCGCCAATAAAGAGCTGGCTTTTCAAAACGAAGAAAAGGAGAACCGGGCGGCAGAACTGGCCGTAGCCAATAAGGAACTGGCGTTCCAAAATGAGGAAAAAGAGAAGCGGGCCAATGAATTGATCATCGCCAATAAAGAACTGGCTTTCCAAAACGAAGAAAAGGAAAAACGCGCCAATGAGCTGGCCTTTCAAAATGAAGAAAAAGAAAAGCGGGCAGACGAATTGATCATCGCCAATAAAGAACTGGCTTTCCAAAACGAAGAAAAGGAAAAACGCGCCAATGAGCTGGCCTTTCAAAATGAAGAAAAAGAAAAGCGGGCCAATGAATTGATCATTGCCAATAAAGAACTGGCCTTCCAAAACGAAGAAAAGGAAAAACGCGCCAATGAGCTGGCCTTTCAAAATGAAGAAAAAGAAAAGCGGGCCAATGAATTGATCATTGCCAATAAAGAACTGGCCTTCCAAAACGAAGAAAAGGAAAAACGCGCCAATGAGCTGGCCTTTCAAAATGAAGAAAAAGAAAAGCGGGCCAATGAATTGATCATTGCCAATAAAGAACTGGCCTTCCAAAACGAAGAAAAGGAAAAACGCGCCAATGAGCTGGCCTTTCAAAATGAAGAAAAAGAAAAGCGGGCAGACGAACTGATCATCGCCAATAAAGAGCTGGCGTTCCAAAATGAGGAGAAAGAAAAGCGTGCCAATGAATTGATCATCGCCAATAAAGAGCTGGCTTTTCAAAACGAAGAGAAAGAAAACCGCGCGGCAGAATTAGTCATTGCCAATAAAGAGCTGGCATTTCAAAATGAAGAAAAGGAAAAACGGGCGGAAGAATTGATCACGGCCAACCGGGAATTAAAAAACGCGGAAGAAGATATCCGGAAATTAAACGATGAACTGGAGCAAAAAGTGGTGGAACGTACAGCGCAGCTGGAATCGGTCAACAAAGAACTGGGTTCATTCTCCTATTCCGTTTCACATGACCTCCGGGCTCCGATCAGGGCCATTAATGGTTACACAAAGATCCTGGTAGAAGATTATGGGGACAAAATTGATGCGGACGGCACCACCATCCTGCAGTCGATCATCCATAACTCAAAAAGAATGGGTAACCTTATCGATGATCTGCTGGCATTCTCCAAACTGGGTAGAAAACAAGTGGCTATTTCCGCCATTGATATGGAAAGCCTCGTGGCTGCCGTCATCGATGAATTGATCACCGAGGAGGGTGAAAATATGCCGGTATATCAGATCGGCAGCCTATTACCGGCTAATGGCGATAAATCGCTCATCAAACAGGTTTGGATTAACCTGATCTCCAATGCGATCAAATATTCAAAGTACAAAGAAACAACAACGATAGAGATAGGCTCCAAATTACAGGGACATCAGGTCGTTTATAGTGTTAAAGATCACGGGGCGGGCTTTGATATGCAATATTACGATAAGCTGTTTGGCGTTTTCCAACGACTGCATTCCCAGGAAGAATTTGAAGGTACAGGGATCGGGCTGGCCATTGTGCAAAAAATTGTCAGCCGTCACCAGGGCGCGGTATGGGCAGAATCTTTATTAGATCAGGGAACAACCTTTTATTTCAGCCTGCCGGAGAGCAAGCACGAACTATAACCATTAATTATGAATTACAACAACGTGGAGATTTTATTTGCCGAAGACAGTAAGGATGATGCGATATTAACTATCCGAGCGCTAACCAAAAGTGGTTTTACGAATAAGCTACACCATGTGCTTGACGGCGCTGAAGCGCTTGATTTCATTTTTTGCCGGGGTGATTATGCCTCCAGAGATCCTAAGGAGTTCCCAAAACTCATCTTGCTCGACCTGAAAATGCCCAAAGTATCGGGAATGGAGGTATTGGAACAGGTCAAATCTAATCTCGAAACCAAATCTATACCGGTCGTGATGCTGACCTCTTCCAATGAGGGACCGGACATTGAAAAATGCTTTGCGCTCGGCGCGAACAGCTATATCGTAAAGCCCGTGGACAGTGATAATTTTTTCCAGGCGATCAAAGAAATTGGTTTATACTGGATGGTACTTAGCCAACCGCCGCACTAATAGCCATGATAGCCGATACCCGGATACTTATTGTTGAAGACAATCAAAGCGACGCAGACCTGCTCCGTCGTGAGCTGAAAAAGTCCGGCCTGCTTTTTATTGCAGAGGTAGTTCAAACCCGTATGGGCTTTGAAAAGGCACTGCTTGACTTCAAACCTGACATCATTTTATCTGATTATTCACTCCCGGCTTTTGATGCTGTCACTGCTTTCCGTATCAAACAAGCCAGCCATCCCCATACGCCTTTTATTATCGTTTCGGGGATTATCGGCGAGGAGAATGCAGTTGAACTGATCAAAGACGGGGTGACAGATTACGCTTCCAAGTCTAAGTTATTCAGCTTATCCGTAAAGATCACCCGGGCGTTGAACGATGCCAACGTAAAGAAAGAAAAGCAGGTGACAGATGAAAAGTTAAAGACCCTAAACAGCGAGCTTGTGCAATTAAACCTGGAACTGGAGGATAGGGTAAGCCGTCGTACCCAGGCTTTAACAGAAAGTGAGCACCGGTTCAGAAATATGATGGAAACCATTCCACAGATCGCCTGGACAAATACGACCGAGGGCAAATTTATTTTTTTCAATGTGCGTTGGTATGATTATACGGGCTTAAGCGCAAACAGGAATAATATAACCGGATTAAAAACAGTTGTTCATCCCGACGATTTGCCCAAGGGCTCAGCCAGGTTCAGCCTCATCCGGCAAAATGGCGACGGCGGGGAGTTTCAGCTCCGGCTTAAACGGGCGGACGGGTCATACCGCTGGCATTTATTACGGGTCATGCCGATCAAAAACGAAAATGGCGAATTGCAATTGTGGGTAGGGACTGCCACTGATATTGAAGAGCTGAGGTTACTGCAGCAACAAAAGGACGATTTCATCAGCATTGCCAGCCATGAATTAAAGACGCCGCTCACCAGCCTGAAAGCGGCGCTGCAGTTATTGGACCGGATGAAAGATAATCCTTCGCCTAAGATGTTGCCGATGATCGTCCAGGCCAATAAAAGCCTGGCCAAGGTAAATTTGCTGGTCGAAGACCTGCTCAATGCCAGTAAATTAAATGAGGGACAATTGAATATCAGTCCAAAAGATGTGGTTTTGGCCCATGTGATCATGGAATCTTGCCAGTATATTCGGTCAGAGGGTATCTATACCATCGCTACCGCGGGGGATATGGGCGTGGAAGTTTACGCAGATGCGGTAAGGATCGACCAGGTCATCACTAATTTTATTACCAATGCCATTAAATATGCGCCTGATTCTAAACTGATCAATATAGCTATTGAAAAAGCCAATGGCATGGTCAAGGTTTCCGTGAGTGATCAAGGTGCGGGTATCCCGTTCGAAAAGCAGCGTTTTATTTTTGACCGTTATTACAGGGTGGACAATAGTGGCAGCCAATATACAGGATTAGGGCTCGGGCTATTTATTTGCGCGGAAATCATTAAAGTCCATCATGGCGAAATCGGGGTGATCAGCGAAAAAGGGACAGGCAGCACTTTTTGGTTCTCTCTGCCTGTCGCCGCACGTTCTGTCGCTTAAATAAGGAAGGCCGAATTCAAATGGCGGTTAATTTCTGATTAACACCCAGGTTCGCACGGCTGTATTTTTCAGGGGATAGAATGATCGCTGTAATTAATGCAGCCAAGCTTTTCCGTGATATGGTTCCGCCTTTTCGGGGGCGCTTTTAGGAGTGGTCTCGTAATTGATCTGGTCGTCATTACTGAACCATTCCGGTCTGAGAATCATATAATCAAGCCCGGAGTCTTCAATGACATCAGCGCTTTTGCGGTAAGCGTTAAGTACCGGTTTTAGCGGCATACAGTATATGCCGATAGAACTGATGAAGATCACTTTGTTTACGCCTTTCTCTTTCATCGCAGCTACAATGTTTTTGGTCATGGCTTCGAGGTCACCGGCCAGGTTGATATAGACGATATCCTGTCCTTTTACGGCGGCTTTCATGTGCCAATTTAACTTCGTCGAGATAGCTGTTCAGTACTTTTACTTGTTCACGGTTTCCTTTGGGTATCCCTTTTTCAGCATCCCAGTTATTGAGGTCAATACTTTGCTTTAACCCGATCAGGCATTTTTCCTTATTAACGGTTACGCTGACATAAAGCGGCGCTTTTCCATTTTTGGCTAAATACGCCCTTAAGACAAAGTGAATTCGAAACGATTGTGCAGTTTTCATAAAATATTCTTTTAATTTGATCCTTTGTTTGTTATGGCCGCGCTGTATTGCGATGGCTATAATTTGCAATCATTCAGCAATAGCCATGCGTAACAGGTCGCACTATTACCGGGAACAGTAATTTTTCATATTGTATCATCTCAATTTTAATGCTGGTCGTCCATCGTTCTGGTGGCGGTACAGCCTGATCTTTAGAATGATCCGCTCCCCAAAACTTGACTATTGCCGCATAGCCCGTGGGGGTGTTCTTATGCCGTAGTTGGGTAAGCTGTTCAACATATAAGGGTAATTCCGTCCGTTCGGTAACTAATGTTGTGATCTCCGTCAGTAATGCCTTATCCAGTATAAAATCAGGACTGGTTACTGTAAAATCAAGATCCTCAGAAAACCGGTAATCATTGATGTAGCACTTTCTCAAACAGGTTCCGCCTTTAAACACGATACTGTTTCTGCACCGATGTATGGAAAAAATGGCGTCTATAAAATGGCCTAATACCCAATCCTTATCAATGGTACTCCTGGAAACCAGGTGTTCTTTGGCTTTATTATCTATTTCTCTTTTTAGTATCACACTAATATTCCTTTTGGGCGATGCCCTCCAATTGTTGTCTGCTGATATTTAATCTTAATCTCCAGGCTGATACAAAGTCGCCTGTTTCGCTACCTAAAGGATCAACCAGGCTGTACTTTTCATTGACCTGCGTTTGGGCATAATCCACAAATGCACTAAGTGACTTCTTTTCAAAAAATTCCGTCAGAAAGCCGATACGCTTTGTTACCGCAATGTTTGCCGCTGCTCTGCAATAAGCGATCATTTTGTCGGCCTTTAAATCAGCTTGTACGAATGCCCGTAAAAGTTCAGCATAGCCGCCGGAGTACTGTGGCTGATCAAAACAATCAATGACCGTCTTTTCTACGTCGGTTATGGGATACTTAAAATTTCCTTGTCCGTTCCACATAATTCCAATGCGCTTTGTGGGAATGATCTTCACGAACTTATAGGAGGTGCCAAAAATAACTTTGTCCTCTTTTTCCTTGGTCGTCTGTATAAAGACGGTATTGGAAAACTGTTCCGTTAATCCATGTTGATTTAATGCCGACCAGTAGGCGACCGCGCTATTCGTTACTACAAATGTCCCGATCACGTTTTCATCCGTAAAATTCGGGCGGCAAAACTTACCGCGCTCAATCCTGGCCAGCAACCCCTTGTGAACGAGATTTTCAAGCACTTCGTTCAGGTTGTCAAATTGTTGCGCAATTTGCTTTTCAATTTCATCAAACCTAAATAGCTGAATTTCATACTCATCCAGCAACTTCAGAAATGCTACCTGAGTTTCTGTTAAATTCTTCGATATGTACACACTGGCAGCCATTTTACCTCTTGTTCGGAGATAAGACCTAAAAAATGGGTCTTATCCTTGTTGTAAAGGTAATAACTATTTATCACAATTAGAAATTGAATAAATCATGCCTCCTATCAGTGCTGTTAAGCCTAACACATCGCATTATCAGAATTAAATTATCTAAAGGAGCTTGATCTGGATATTACCCTAAACTACGAAATCATAAAGTCATTTCAAATAACCCAATTTCAAATTGGATCAGATTGACTTCTTTGATATTTATAGTAGCAACCTAAATTGTAAGTGAATAAAATTACTTTAAGTCGTTAGCCGCTTCCATTGGCGCTTAGACACGAACTATTGTTACCTTTGCGCTCTCAATAAATTTAATCACCATGAGTAAACTTGTCCCTTGTCCCATTTGCCAATCCCCTTATACTTATGAATTGGAAAGCTTATTAGTTTGTCCTGAATGCGGTCATGAGTGGAGTCTGGGTGAAGAAACCGCAAATGAGGAGGGCTTCCTGGTGAAAGACAGCAATGGCAATAAGCTTAAGAATGGTGATACAGTGATCATGATCAAAAGTCTCCCGGTAAAAGGCAGCCCGCAGCCAATCAAAGCCGGCACCAAGGTAAAAAACATCCGCTTAGTGGATAGCGACCACAATATTGACTGTAAGATCGAAGGTTTTGGTGCTATGGCGCTTAAATCAGAATTCGTTAAAAAAGGTTGATCGGAAATCTGATAGATTTTGCACTGTAAGTTAGTGCTCGGGACTTTTTATTTTACCTGAATTTATACTTTGTACTGCAATTGAATTTAATGCGTGCATCTGATTTATTTTTTCTAAAGTTTACAATCAATAAATAGCTCTATCTTCACAAATGATTTTTGTATGTAACAGGTTTGCTTATTATATAAATTAAAAAACAAAAGATGCTAAGGCACTTAGGAGCAAAACGAACCTCGCAGCATAATTTAAAGTTAGCAACACTCCTGGGATTAACAGCAGGTTTTGTTAATGCAGAGGGGTTTTTAGGATTCTCCGTACTGACTACTAATGTCACCGGCCATGCCGCTTTATTTGCGGAAAGGATTGCATTTCAGGATTGGAAAACAGCGGTGGTTATTGCTCTTTGGATGTTTCTTTTTTTAGCGGGTGCTTTTTTTACCAGCATCGTTCTTTCCTTTACTGGCGAAAATCAGCGTTTTTCTTATTTTATCCCTGTGATCATTGAAATTTTAATTCTTTTAGTTTCTGCATTATATGGTTATAAATACAACGGAACGCTATCATCAAAAGAGTTTTTTGCGGGAAGTTTGCTTTTTGCAATGGGACTTCAAAACGCTTTGGTTTCCATGGTATCGGGATCGGTGGTCAGGACTACGCACCTCACCGGGACATTCACCGATCTTGGTATAGACCTTGCACAAATAGTACATGGCGATAAATCAAAGCGGCCAAATCTGAAATCCAAGATTAAACTCCGGCTGTATATTATTTTCTTTTTTATGACCGGAGCTGTAATAGGTGCTTACCTGTTTCACCGTTATGGTTTTCCATCATTTTTTGCGCCAATAACAATACTGCTCTTCGCATTGTTATATGACCTGCTAAGGATTAAGGCTAAGCGATATTATCGTACGGGCGTAAATGCCGTTAAGCGCACGATCAAACACACGGAATAAAGACTATTTATAATTTGCTCTTTTAACCAGTAATTTGATGTCTTTGATAACGATCTTACGGCCTTCTGTTTCTAAAATCCCTTCTGATTTAAATTCTTTCAAAAGCCTGATCACATTTTCCTGCGCTATACCTGCGATGTTAGCCAGGTCAGTACGGGATATATTGAGTACGATTTCTTCATTAGCCGGGCCGTCGTCCTTATATTTCTCTCTTAAAACTATAAGTGCGATAGCAAGGCGCTCTGAGGCTGTCCTTTGAGCGAATACGGAAATGCTGTTTGCAAGTACCGTAAATTCATGGCTCAGGGCTTTTAAAAGCCGTCCGCTGAAAGTGGGTGAACGGTGAATGACCTCAAAAAAATCTTCTTTAGGAATAAAGCTTAATGAACTGGCCTCTAAAGCTGATGCGGAATCAGGATACCTTTCCTCTGATAAAACAGCGTGATAGCCGATCAGTTCGCCCTGGTTGGCAACGTAAATGATCTGCTCTTTTCCGATCTGGTCAACTTTGTACTTTTTTATCTTTCCGCTTCTTACCAAAAAGATGCCGGACGGAACAGAACCCTCCCTGAAGATCACATCACCTTTCTGATATTTCTGCTCGCTTTGATTAGCCACCAGTAGCTGGTAGTCCTCCTCCGATAAAATATTTAAAATGGATTGCGTTGTAAAATTCCACCGGTCAATCGGAAAGATTCCTGATAAACTCATGCTGCAAAGATACGATAATATAAAAAACTGATAAATATCGTATTATGGGTTGATTTTATTCGGCAAATCGGCTATCTGAAGCGGGTAGATTTGCTTTCAATGGAAGCTTACCCTTTTTCTTATTTTCCGCCTATATATAAAGAGCAGGTTAAAACCGGTGTGATGGTACCTTTTAAAGCGGAACATATCAATTATTCTATTTTCAGAACGGATGCAGATTTTGACTGGCTTTATCCCGAACATTTCCAATTGATGTCACAAAAGCAATGGACACCGTTAGCTATTGCACGTAAGGCCGCGGAGTTTTTAGCAGAACCTGGCTCTAAAGTATTGGATATTGGCAGCGGCATAGGTAAATTTTGTCTCACCGGAGCCTTTTTTAATCCCGAAGCAACCTTTTTTGGTGTCGAACAAAGGCATGAATTACACCATTACGCAAAAGTCGCGAAAAATTACACACAACTGGATAATGTAGGGTTTATCCATGCCAATATTACCCAAATTGATTTTAAGGAGTTCGACCATTTTTATTTTTTTAACGCTTTTTATGAAAACATTGATCGTAAGAATGCGATAGATGATACCATAGAAACATCCTTCAGCCTCTACACCTACTATACGGAATATCTTTTATCTGCTTTAAAGGACCTCAAAGCCGGAACACGTCTGGTTACATACCAGGGTTTGGAAGAAGTAGAACAGATCAACTTCAAATTGGCTTGGGTTTCTGAAACGGGTTTGCTTCGAATGTGGATCAAAGAAAAATGATTTTTCTTACCCTATACAATTATCTTACTAATACTAAAAAATGGAAACTGATACCCTGAATTTCTACCTTTTCAGAAAAGACGCCTCTTTCGATTATCTGTACCCTGACCACATTAAGGAACTATCCCAAATGCACTGGACACCGATAGATATTGCAAAGAAAGCCGCATTCTTTTTGGCTATACCAAACGCGCGGGTGTTGGATATCGGCAGCGGAGTTGGAAAATTCTGCATTACGGCGGGTGCACATTTTCCGAAAACGCAATTTATTGGTATAGAACAGCGTAAGGAGTTATGTAACTACGCCGAGATCGCCAGGGAGGAAATTGGCCTTGATAATGTGAATTTCATTCATGGCAATCTGACTGATCTCGATTATGATGATTACGATCACTTTTACTTTTACAATTCATTTTACGAAAACATAGAACCGGGCAGCCGGATTGATTACGCTGTTAGAACATCGTTTGAGCTGTATGAACGCTACAGCCGTTTCGTTTACGCCATGCTCGTTGCAAAAAAATCAGGGACAAGGCTGGTAACTTACCACGCCAGGGAAACACAGATACCCTCAAGTTATAATCTCGTTGATAATAACTACAACAGCCTGCTAAAAATGTGGATCAAAAAGTAATGAAAACGACCGACTTACAAACGCCAAAATCCTGGGCTATGCTACATGCAAAATGTCCACGTTGCAGACGCGGAAATATGTTTGAAGGCGGGATGTATAGTTTCGGTGCCAATAAAATCAATATTCATTGCCCGCAATGTAAAATGACCTTTGAAATCGAGCCGGGATATTTTTATGCGGCGATGTATGTCAGTTATGCGCTTAACATTATGGAGGTGGGCTTCTTTTGTTTCCTCACTTATATCATTACTCACAATGCCGATTCACCCTGGCTGTATGTAAGTACGATCACAACAGGATGTCTGCTGACAGCTCCGGTCAATTTCAGGTATTCAAGGGTGTTTTTGCTGTACTGGCTTTCACCTAAGGTTCACTATCACCCGGAACTGGATAAGCCTGACTTGAAAACCACCACTGGAAAGGCCGTTAATAGTTTTACCAATTTGAAAATCATCAAATGAATTTATTAGAAAAAGCTTTGTCAAAATTAGGGCCTTTGGGTTCTCACGCCTATTACGCACACGGATACTTTGCTTATCCAAAGCTGGAAGGTGAATTAGGAAATAAAATGATGTTCAACGGAAAAGAAAAATTGGTATGGAGTTTAAATAATTACCTGGGCCTTGCGAATTGTCCGGAGGTCAGAAGAGCCGATGAAGAAGGGGTTAAACAATATGGGCTGGCTTACCCGATGGGTGCCAGAATGATGACCGGCAATTCCACTTTGCACGAACTCCTGGAAAAAAGTTGTCTGCCTTTGTAAGCAAACAGGATACCTTCCTGCTCAACTATGGCTATCAGGGCATGCTTTCTATTATTGATTGCCTTGTTGACCGCCACGATGTGATCGTTTATGATTCGGAAGCACATGCCTGTATCATTGACGGTTGCCGCTTACATGCAGGAAAACGTTTTGTGTTTAAACATAATGATATTGAAGATTTTGAAAAGCAGTTAAAACGAGCAGAGAAGTTGACCCAGGCTGCTAACGGCGGAATTTTAGTCATTACGGAAGGTGTTTTCGGTATGAGGGGTGATATGGGTAAATTGAAAGAAATAGCGCTCTTTAAAAAGACCTATGACTTTACTTTATTGGTCGATGATGCTCACGGTATTGGTGTTATGGGGCCAAATGGTGCCGGGACAGGTGAGCATCAGGGCGTTCAGGATTCTATTGATCTTTATTTCGGCACTTTCGCCAAAGCCTTTGCGGCTATAGGTGCTTTTGTTTCCGGAAAAAAGGAAATCATCCAATATTTACGCTACAATATGCGTTCACAGATTTACGCAAAATCACTGTCGATGCCCGTAGTATTCGGCTTGCATCAACGATTACAACTGATACAGGAGACGCCCGAATTGAGAAAGAAACTTTGGGAGATAACTAAAACCCTGCAGGATGGGCTAAGACAAGCAGGTTTAGATATTGGCGACACACAGTCGCCAGTTACACCGGTTTATTTACGGGGTTCGATAAAACAGGCAACCCGGCTGGTAGAAGATCTACGTGAACACCACAGTATTTTTTGCTCAATGGTTGTATATCCGGTAATTCCGCAAGGGTTGATCATCCTTCGCCTGATCCCTACTGCGATCCATTCCTTTGACAATGTTTTTCAAACAATAGAAGCTTTTAAAGCCATAAACGAAAATCTTGCTTTTGGGATCTACGATGGTCATGAAAAACCAACTTATCCATTAGATCAAATCATATCCAGACAATTATGCCAATAGATCAACAATATTCTTTAGCCTACCTGGGTTTAAATAATACCGACGTTAAAAGAAATCTGCCTGTCTCGGCCTTGGTTAAAGAAACATTGGCGGCCAAGCAGGGATTTATTACAGACACGGGTGCATTGATGTGCGATACCGGAGTTTTCACCGGAAGAGCGCCAAAGGATAAATATATTGTAGATGATGAATCAACCGAATATCTTGTTTGGTGGGGAGAAATCAATCAATCCTTTTCGAGCGTAGGATTTGAAAACCTTTTTCTAAAAGTGCTGACTTACCTGGAAGATAAAACGATATACATCAACGACGGTTATGCCTGTGCGGCTGAAGCCTACAGACTAAATTTAAGGGTTATAACAGAATACCCCTGGCAGGCATTATTTGCTCATAATTTGTTTTTAAGATTGAGGGAGGCTGAATTAGCAACCTTCAAAGAAGACTGGCTGATTGTTTCCGCGCCAGGCTTTTTTGCACTGCCGCAAAGAGATGGAACCAACTCTGCAAATTTTACGATCATTAATTTTACTAAAAAAATTATTCTGATCGGCGGCTCGGCTTATACTGGCGAGATCAAAAAAGGGGTTTTTACCATACTCAATTTTTTGCTGCCGCAAAAGAAAGTGTTACCGATGCATTGCAGCGCAAACATTGGTAAAGACGGTGAAACGGCAGTATTTTTTGGATTATCAGGCACAGGTAAAACAACCCTTTCGGCTGATGCCGAACGTCAGCTAATCGGTGATGACGAACATGGCTGGGATGAAAACGAAGTGTTCAATTTCGAGGGGGGGTGTTACGCCAAGTGTGTGAATTTGACTGCTGCTAAAGAACCGCAGATTTTCAATGCGATCAGGTACGGCACCGTACTGGAAAATACCTGTTTTTATCCTAATAGTAACCACGTAAATTACGCGGATATCTCCGAAACAGAAAACACCCGAGCGGCCTATCCGATCCATAATATGACAAACATTGCCGACCCCTCAGTCGGTAAAAGCCCTAAAAATATCTTTTTTCTTTCTGCTGATGCTTTTGGCGTATTGCCGCCTATTTCAAAATTAACGGTTGACCAGGCGATGTATCATTTTATTTCAGGTTACACCGCCAAAGTTGCGGGAACAGAAATTGGCATTACAGAACCGACCACTACTTTTTCAGCATGTTTCGGTAAACCTTTCCTGCCGCTTCATCCGATGACCTATGCTTTGATGCTGGGCGAAAAATTAAAGAAAGAACCGATAAATGTTTGGCTCGTTAATACCGGCTGGATCGGTGGCAGTTACGGTGTCGGTAACCGCATTTCTTTAGATTATACCAGAGCATTGATCGCAGCAGCCTTACGCAGCGAATTTAACCATGCTGAATTTGTGACCGACTATACCTTCGGATTAGCAATGCCAAAACAATGCACGGGTGTTCCACCGGAAATATTAAATCCGGAAACTTCCTGGGCAGATGCTTATCAATACCAGCTCACAGCAAAAAGGCTGGCGCAGGCATTTATTAAAAACTTTGACCAGTATAAAGATTTCTCGACACCGGCCATAATAGGCGGAGGCCCTAAGTTAAGACCGTGCATGATATCCCTTCACTAACATAATAAACATTAAAATGAATTTTCCACAAGAATTATTTTATACCAAAGACCATGAATGGATCAGCTTTGAGAATCAGTTTGTATTGATCGGAATTACGGATTTTGCGCAAAAAGAGTTAGGTGATATCGTTTATCTGGATATACCCAGCTTAAACAAGATCATTTTGAAAGAAGGTGTTTTTGGTACGGTCGAAGCGGTAAAAACGGTTTCCGACCTTTTTATGCCGGTAACCGGAAAGATCATTGAGGTCAACCCTATAATTGATAAAACGCCTGAATTAATCAATCAGGAACCTTATAACACCTGGATGGTGAAAGTACTTTTGACTTCTGACGATAAAGGGTCTTTATTATCGGCTGATGAATACAAAGAACTCATTGGTAAATAACCACGATTAAAAAATAAACATGAAAGAATCAGTTCTTACACCCGTTCACCAGCATTTAGGTGCGAAGATGGCTCCTTTTGCCGGGTTTAATATGCCTATACAATATTCCACAGGAATAAATGCAGAACATGATGCGGTCAGAAATGAGGTGGGCGTATTCGATGTTTCCCACATGGGTGAATTTATCATCACCGGTGATCAGGCATTGGATCTTATCCAGAGACTTACCACTAACGATGCTTCCGTTTTAGCTATAGGCCAGGTACAATATTCCTGCATAACCAACGAAAAGGGGGGAATTATTGATGATATTTTAGTTTACAGGTTAGCAGAGGAAAAGTATATGCTGGTGGTCAATGCTTCCAACATTGAAAAGGACTGGAACTGGATAGTGGAACATAATAACCATGGGGCTGAACTAACGAACACCTCGGAGTTCACTTCCCTGCTATCCGTGCAAGGGCCTTACGCGGTCGATACCTTGCAGAAACTAACCTCGGTATCGCTGAAAGATATTCCCTATTATCATTTCAAAACCGGCATGATGTACGGAATACCGGATGTCATTATATCCAATACAGGATACACCGGGGCAGGCGGATTTGAACTGTACCTGACCAAAAATTTATCGGTTGAACTATGGAACGCCATCTTTGCCGCCGGACGCAATTACCGTATCAGCCCTATCGGCCTTGGTGCAAGGGATACCCTTAGACTGGAAATGGGATATTGTCTTTATGGGAATGATATTGATGATATGACGACACCATTCGAGGCCGGTTTGGGCTGGATCACTAAATTCAGTAAAGATTTCACGGGCTGGCGCATCTTACAGGAACAAAAAAACAAGGGCCCAAAATTGGCTTTGGTTGGTATCATGATGGATGATAAGGGTATTCCGAGACACGGCTACCGGATCATGAACAGCGACCAGGAACCGGTTGGTATCATCACATCCGGAACACAGTCACCGAGTATTAAAACGGGTATCGGTTTAGGTTATGTGGACATTAATTTAAAACAGCCGGGAACGCCATTGCTGATCGAGATTAGGAACCAGTATTACAAAGCTAAAGTTTGCCGCCTTCCCTTTCTTCAAAGTAAAGTTAAATAAGAAACTTATGAAATTAACACAGCAATTTGCACACCGCCATGTTGAACCGGATGAACAGGAAAAAAAAGCCATGCTTGAAGTTATTGGTGTAGGTTCGCTTGAAACGCTCATTGATGAAACTATACCTGCTGACATCCGGTTAAAAGTGCCTTTGAATATAGCGCCTGCCATAACAGAGTACCAATATATCAGCAAGCTGAAAAAGCTGGCTGCAAAAAACAAAATATTCCGCAATTATATAGGTTTAGGGTATTACAATTCGATCATGCCTGCTGTGATTCAAAGGAATGTTTTTGAAAATCCCGGCTGGTACACGGCTTATACGCCGTATCAGCCGGAAATAGCACAGGGACGTCTTGAAGCCTTATTAAATTATCAGACGGTAATCGCAGAACTAACAGGACTGCCCATTGCAAATGCGTCACTTTTGGACGAAGCAACTTCGGCAGCCGAGGCCATGCTTATGTTTTATCATGATCAGCAAAAAAACAATATCGGTACAGCACGCAGTAGGTTTTTTGTTTCAGACAAATGTTTTCCTCAAACCATCAGTGTTTTAAAGACGCGCTCGGAACCACTTTCTATTCAATTAGTGGTAGATAATATCGAAAAGGCGAAGTTTGATTCCTCTTATTTCGGCGTATTGCTGCAATACCCTGATGCTTACGGAGAGATCACCGAATATCAGGAGGTAATTGCTAAGTTGTCATCACTGGACATCAAAGTTTGCGTTGCTGCCGATTTGATGGCTTTGGTATTACTTAAACCTCCAGGTGCCTGGGGAGCAGACTGCGTAGTAGGCAACACCCAAAGGTTCGGAATGCCACTTGGTTTTGGCGGACCTCATGCAGGTTTCTTTTCCTGCAAAGAAGATTTTAAGCGGCTGGCACCCGGACGTATCATAGGCATATCTAAAGATTCCCATGGGCAGCCCGCCTTGCGTATGGCTTTACAAACCAGGGAGCAGCATATTAAGCGTGATAAAGCGACATCCAATATTTGTACAGCCCAGGCGCTTCCGGCGATCATGGCTTCGATGTATGCCGTATATCACGGTGCTGCTGGCTTAACCGATATCGCGCACCGCATACATTTAAAAACACTCACGCTTGCAGCAGGATTAGACCGTTTGGGCTACGTTCGTAAAACACGGATCTTTTTTGATACGCTGGCTTATGAAGGAAACACGATAGCTATCCGTGCCCATGCTGAAAAGAACGGGATCAATTTCAGGTATATTGACGGTTCTATGTTTGCGATCTCCCTTGACGAAACAACCGAGCCGGAGCATATCGCCACGATTTTAAATATTCTGGCATACGTTAACGGCCAGCAGTATGAGCAACGTAATAATTTCAGTACCTCTCCATTTTTAAACTCTTCCCTGAAAAGAAATAGCGACTTTTTACAACAGGATGTATTTAAGCTGCATAGGAGTGAAACCGCAATGATGCGCTATATCAAGCATCTGGAAAACAAAGACCTTTCATTAGTTCACAGTATGATACCATTGGGTTCCTGTACAATGAAACTCAATGCGGCTGTTGAACTCATACCGCTTACCTGGCCTGAATTTTCAGAAATGCACCCGTTTGCACCGCTTAATCAGGCAGAGGGATATGTTGAAATTATAAGGGAGCTTGGGCAGGATCTTTGTGAGATCACCGGGTTTGAGGGTATCAGTTTTCAGCCAAATTCAGGTGCTCAGGGTGAATACGCCGGTTTGATAGTCATCCGTGCCTATCATAAACACCGGGGTGATGCTCACCGTAATATTACGCTGATCCCTTTTTCGGCCCACGGAACAAATCCGGCATCGGCAGCAATGGCAGGTATGCAGATCGTTGTAGTGGCTTGCGATGCTAACGGAAATATTGATGTGGCGGACTTGAAAAAGAAAGCCGAGCAGCATAAAAAGGAACTGGCCTGCCTGATGATCACTTATCCTTCTACACATGGTGTTTATGAAGAGTCGGTAAAAAAAATAACGAAAATCATCCATGACGCGGGCGGGCAAGTTTACATGGACGGTGCAAATATGAATGCCCAGGTGGGGCTGACCAGTCCCGGTTTCATCGGGGCAGATGTTTGCCACCTGAACCTGCATAAAACATTCGCTATACCACATGGCGGTGGCAGGCCGGGTATGGGGCCTATCGCGGTAGCCGGTCATTTGGTGCCTTTTCTGCCGGGACATTTTTCAGTAGCCAAAAATGACGGCGCACATGCGATATCTGCCATCTCAGCCGCCCCTTTCGGCAGTGCACTGATACTGCTCATCTCTTACGGCTATATCAAATTACTGGGTGCTAAAGGGCTTACCGTTTCCACCAAAACTGCCATCCTCAATGCAAACTATTTAAAAGACAGCCTCAAAGCAGATTTCAAGATTCTTTATACCGGTGCAAAAGGCCGCTGTGCCCACGAGTTCATTATAGATTGCCAGGAGTTCAAAAAGGCGGCAAATATTGAAGTGGGTGATATCGCCAAAAGATTGATGGATTACGGATTTCATGCACCCACAGTGGGCTTCCCGGTTCACGATACCCTGATGATCGAACCTACAGAAAGTGAGAATAAACAGGAACTTGACCGGTTCTGCCAGGCTATGATAGCAATCCGGCAGGAAATAGATGAAATCATCTTTTATAAATATGATCAGCTGAATAATGTTTTTAAAAACGCCCCGCATACCATCGACGATGTTACGGCAGATGACTGGAACAAGCCCTACAGCAGATCGAAAGCGGTATTCCCTTCGGCATGGGTAAAAAGTAATAAATTCTGGCCTTCAGTCAACCGCATTGACAATGCCATCGGTGACAGGAACCTGATCTGTACCTGCCCGGCAACAACAGACTACCAGGAAGAAACCATCTCTTAACCAATGACTAATTGTAGCACTGACTAAATATGCAAAAGAAACTACATCAAAAAATAGCACAATTCACTGATGCTTTGGCTATTAAGGAGAAAGGTTTGTATCCGTATTTCAGGGCAATAGAATCAGCCCAGGATACAGAGGTGATAATTAATCTAAACCCGGTTTTGATGTTCGGCTCTAATTCCTATTTAGGCTTAACAGATCATCCTTATATAAAGGAGGCCGCTATACGTGCAGTTAATAAATACGGCACGGGCTGTGCCGGTTCCCGTTTTTTAAACGGCACACTTGATATTCATATTGAACTGGAAGAACGGTTAGCCAGATTTGTTGGTAAGGAATCAGCCATATTGTTTAGTACCGGGTTTCAGGTTAACATAGGGGTATTATCATGCCTGACCGGGAGAAGCGATTACATCCTGCTGGATGACATGGATCATGCCTCTATCATTGACGGCTGCCGCCTTTCTTTTTCACGGATCATCAAATACGGGCACAATGATATGGCTGATCTGGAACGTAAGCTAAACGGTTTGCCTGAAGAGGCAGTTAAGCTCATCGTTGTTGATGGAATCTTTAGCATGGAGGGCGATTTTGTTGCGCTACCGGCAATTTCTTTTCTTGCCGATAAATACGGAGCCAACATTATGATAGACGATGCCCATGCCTTGGGCGTGATCGGGGTTAACGGTTCAGGTACAGCTTCACATTATAAATTGACCAGCAAGGTCGATCTGATTTCAGGTACTTTCAGTAAATCCCTGGCCTCGATTGGCGGGTTTGTGGCCTCCGACAGCGCGACCATTGATTATATCAAACACAGGGCACGTTCGCTGATCTTCAGTGCCAGTATGCCGCCCTCAACAGTAGCGAGTACGCTTGCCGCGCTTGACATTATCGAAACAGAGCCGGAAAGAATTGCAAAATTGTGGGATAACACTCATTATGCCACTAAACTGATGTTAGCTGAAGGTTTTGACCTGGGTGATTCGGAAAGTCCCATTCTGCCCATTTACATCCGTGATAACGATAAAACGTTTCTGACAACCAAATATCTCCAGGAGGCCGGTGTCTTTGTTAACCCCATAGTTTCCCCGGCGGTGCCTTCCAATTCATCATTGTTAAGGTTCTCGCTCATGGCTACTCATTCTTTTGCACAGATCGAGCAGGCAGTAGAAAAGATCGCAAAAGCGTTCAGAATTTACGATGTTGTGCCATCAAATGAAAAATTAGAGAAAGCCTCTTAATCTTACTTATCCTAATGAGGGGATGAACTATGCAGTTCATCCCCTCATTAGTTAATTTTTTTATTAAATGATAGAATCGAAAATAACCGCGTTAAGCGCCTATGTGCCGGACCAGGTAATTAGTAATAAATGGTTTGAAGACAAAATTGAAACCCAGGATGAATGGATCGTATCAAGAACCGGTATCCGGGAAAGGCGCTTTGCCGCCGATAACGAGTTTACCAGC
This sequence comes from Mucilaginibacter sp. 5C4, assembly GCF_034345625.1. Classification (NCBI taxonomy): domain Bacteria; kingdom Pseudomonadati; phylum Bacteroidota; class Sphingobacteriia; order Sphingobacteriales; family Sphingobacteriaceae; genus Mucilaginibacter; species Mucilaginibacter sp. 5C4. The sequence goes on from NZ_CP133775.1 coordinate 3,022,993, forward strand.
GACCTTTGTATTGAGGCAATAAAGAACCTCCTTAACGAAAATCCTGAGATAGATCTGCAAGAAGTAGATTTTATTATCGTGGCAACCACCACCGCCGACCAGGTTATGCCCAGTATGGCAAGCCAGGTGCAATATCATTTTGATATTCCCGGCTGCGGCTGTATTGATGTGATGGCTGCCTGCGCCGGGTTTGTTTATGGGGTAATCTTAGCGAAAGGGTTGATCGCGTCCGGGACACATCGAAAGATCATCGTATTAGGTGCGGAAACCTTGTCGAAATTCACAGATTATAAAGACCGCAGTTCCTGCATCCTGTTTGGCGATGCCGCAGGAGTAGCCCTGATAGAGGTGGCGGATAGACCCGGATTGCTCAAAGGTGTAAACGGAACTGATGGCAGTCATGGCAAAGACCTCTATTTAAGTCAGAACGCTCAGCACATCGATAGTAATGCGGTTGTCGCAAATGGCAAAATCCATCAAAACGGAAAGGTTGTTTACAAATGGGCAGTTCAGAACATGAGCCAGAAAATCCTTGAATTGCTGAAAATTAACAATATGCAAACGGAAAACCTGGATTGGATAATCCTGCACAGTGCGAACCTGCGGATCATCGAAGCAGTTGCTTCAGCGATCAGCTATCCGATGGAGCAAATGCTCACCAGTATAGAGCACTTTGGAAACACTTCATCAGCATCCATCCCTTTAGCCTGGGATATCGCCGCTAAATCAGGTAAAGTTAAAAAAGGTGACAAAGCTCTTTTGCTGGGCTTTGGGGGTGGATTAACCTATGCAGGAATTATTGTTGAGGTGTAAATAAGTTAAACTTCCTCAATTATAATGATGCTTTTTGATGTGAAAGTGGCTGATTATGGCTTTGCCGATCAGCTGGATCAATTCGATATCAAAACTTGCTGGGCCTGATTCGTCGCTTTCGACCCATATCTTTTCCGCGTTCAGGTAAATCTTACAGTTCTTTCCTTCCAAAAGAATTTCAAAGGTTGAGTTTCTTTTGCAAGGCGGGGATAAGATGTAATACAAGTATGCCCGTTGCTGATATTTTACCCATAGCGGTAAGCCTATCATTACTTTATTTTTTAATAGTCAGTTAAGCTGAAAACCGTAGTTTAGATCTTTTGAAGTTCTTCAACAAATAAGTTGTTGAACAATGGACTTGTCCTGTTAATGAACTTTAAAGTTATCGTTGAACTGCTCGTAATATATAGGATCATTACGGGTTCACCGACTGTTAATGCCGGGATAGCTTCGTAAAACCTGTAAAATATTTCCTCTTTATCGCATTTGATCCCTGCCTTATGATTTGAAGCTTTTACAAAAGCTTCTGCAATTCCGTTGAGTAATTCTATATTATGGTTGTTTCTTTTATTTATAGCAGCAAAATCAAAACCTGCCAGCTCTAAGTCGTAACCCATATGAAATGTATCTTTCATATTATTTGTTGATTTCCCGCCTTTGTTAATTTAAGCGGATACTTGAAGGATATTACTGCGTCTTGAAACGCATTTCTTTGATACAAAAGTACGATTGCGCTGTACCCGAAAGACCGTAAAACATCAGCCGGAATACTGATTTATATCATAAGGCAATTATGTCTTTAAAGCAGCTAATAAGTTAAATTTGTACTATGTCAAAAGGTAAAACAGATTATTCTTTCTGGACAAAATATAAAAAGTTTGCTGGAAATGAGATACTCCTCTATGTAGTGATGGTTGTGGGGATCATAGCGGGAATTATCATTGTCAGCTATTTTCAGAAATGATAGTTAATAAATCGCACTGCCGATGACCATGTTTAACGTATTAACCGTAACTGCCTGCATTTTCATCGCCGCCCACATTTTACTTTTGAGCGGCTTCTTCTCCCGCAAAAAATTGATTACTTCCCGCTACGCCTATGCACATTTTGCTTTATGGAGTGCGGGCTTGGTTGCCGTTCTGTTAGCTTCTTGTTTCGCTACCACGGGCCAGAATGTTTTTGTAGCTTTTTTTAACACTCCCCTAAAAAGGACATCCATCATTTTTATCACATTCGGACTTTCCATTTTTGAACATGCGATGGTAAGATGGGTCATCTTAACATCAATTCGCAAGAGTTAAATTCCTCTGAATATTAGCGTTGCATTATGGCCGCCAAAACCAAAGGTATTGCTAAGGACAACATTCACTTTGGCCTGAACGGCATCTTTTAATAAGATGCGCATGTCCGAAGGAATTTCAGGGTCGATATTTACGGTATTGATCGTTGGTGGCACGATCTGGTCACGAATGGAGAGCAGGCATATTACCGCCTCAATTGCTCCGGCAGCACCAAGCAAGTGACCTGTCATGGATTTGGTTGAACTGATCAGCGTTTTAAGTTTTCCCGAACCAGCCAGTGATTTGATTGCTCTCGTTTCTGAAAGATCTCCCATAGGTGTTGATGTACCATGAGCGTTGATGTAATCTACATCGCTCATGGTGATTTCGGCCTCTTTTAAGGCAATTTTCATGGCCTTAGCTGCACCGATTCCTTCCGGGTGAGTGGAAGTAATATGATAGGCATCTGCCGTCATTGCCGCCCCTTTCAATTCCCCGTAAATAGTTGCTCCCCTGGCAACAGCATGATCGTAATCTTCGAGTACCAGTGCTCCGGCACCTTCACCCATCACAAAGCCATCCCTGGAAACGTCAAAGGGCTTGGAGGCTTGTTCTGGATTATCATTTTGGGTTGACATTGCTTTCATAGCGCAGAAACCTCCAACTGATGCTTCAGTGATCGGCGCTTCGGAACCTCCTGTAATAATAATTTTGGCCTTGCCCAGCCTTATGTAATTAAATGCATCCATAATGGCGGTATTGGCCGTTGCACAAGCAGATACTGTTGTATAATTGATTCCCATGAATCCGTGCCGGATTGAAATCATAGCTGAAGCCATATTGGAGATAAGTTTAGGTACAAAGAATGGGCTATGTCTCGGTTTCTTCCCGCCTTCAACATAATCGGTTACCTGTTGTTCAAAAACACCCATCCCTCCCTGACCGGAGCCCCATATTACACCTACGTCATACGGCGATAGCTTATTCATTTCAAATCCAGAATCTTTAATGGCCTCATCAGCCGATATTAAGGCATATTGAGTGAAAAGATCTGATCGTTTAAGATCATGTTGGTTTAAAAAATCAGCTGCTTTAAAATCTTTAAGCTGACAGGCAAACATCGTCCGGAATAAGTCGGGATTAAATCTTGCTATTCGCGATGCTGTACTTTTTCCGTTAATTATATTTTGCCAAAAGGATTTGATATTGTTACCAGATGGAGCCAGTACACCAAGCCCGGTAACTACTACGCGATGAAGTCGATTCATGTTTTTTCTAAGATGTGTTGATTGAAGATAAGAGGGAACTAACCTAAGGCAAAATCCCAAAACCGTAATTATGCGCTAAGTTATCAGTTGAGCATTACAAAATTCCGATAAAACATCAGCTGGGTACCTGATATTTATCATGGTTAAATTGATTTGACAATAGTGATGATTCAACCCGATGGCCTCAGTTTCCAGAGAGTACGTTCGTTGGCTGTATTGGGTACCCAGCAGGTAAATGAAATTCCGATTAATCATGTGCGCCTTACAGGAATATTTTCTCAGCCAGCCACTGTCCTGCGTCCCAAGTTTTGTGATCTTTGACCAGCCGAGCCAGGTCTACTTTCCTAAACTCAAACGTAACCAGATTCCGGCCGAGAGCGATCTGCAGTTTCCCGACGAAGACGTCGAAGCTGTTAAAGGCATGTTCAGAACTATCGCGGACTCGATCCGCGCTATGAACGGTAGATGGCAAAGCATTATCCTTGATCACGCCGACGATACCATTTACGGTAACCTGGAAGGTGTCCATGAAGTTGAAGTTTGGCGTGATGGCAATAAGCTGATCCCCGAGGCCTGGTATAGTTAAGCATCGGTTATGGCCTATCAGGAAGAAGATATCGATTTTGACCGCCTCGATTGGAAACAATTCGAAGAACTTTGCTACGACCTCCTAGTCAGGTTCCGATTTCATAGCATGGCCTGGCGCCAGGGAGGCGCAGACCACGGCCGTGATATCGAAGCCCGCCGTACTGTGACCGATACCATCACTAGCCCTTATATCGAAAAATGGTTTATTGAATGTAAAAGGCATAGTCAAGGCCTTTCCCTTGACCAGGTTGTCGAAAAAATCAATTGGGCCAGGGTGGAAAAAGCAGACCATTTCTTGCTGATCGTATCATCTTATCTAACCACCGCCACCCGCGACTGGTTGGATAAAGCCCGGCAGACCGAATCATTCCCGATCCATATTATCGAAGGAAAATTCCTGATGCAGCAGTTACTGTTGTTTCCCGATATTGTCATTAAATATTTCGCCGACGATCACGTACGCCTGGTCCGTAGCTTACTCCTGCAATGGGTAAGTCATCACATCCTACCCGGGCCTAAAGCCTTATATGACCTTTACTGCCAACTTGATTTCAGCCGCCTGAACCACGAAGAATTGGCTTTTATGTGGCATGCCTATACCCGTTCCGAAGAAATCCTGGAACAGTATTACCACGATCAAGACCTGAAACCCATTCCCTCGGACATGATGGTGCCTTTTAATTTCCTGATTCCGCATTTACAAAAAGTACAGAATTGGGAATATCCCGCCATGAAAGCGTCCGAAGCGGAACGGTTTGGCATGATTAACGGCTTGGGCCAGGCCTGGCTTGATCCGCAAGGCAGCGATTTCGCATATGCCCATATCCAATACCAGCTGGCGGGAGGCGAACGCGTGCAGGTACTGCTGGTAAAAGAAAATAAGATCCTCGAAGTCAGGATCGCTTCTGGCTATAAATCCGAATCTTTGTTGTAATGGCATTTCAACGAACGATAGATTTAGCTTACGACAGGGATACTGGTGAATGCTATGACGCAGCGACCTCATTCAAAGTCGCTAAGGAAGCCTATGAGTTGCGTAAGCGTTATAATTCATGGGAATTGAATTTGGGTTGTTACCGATGTAATCAACCCTTGCTCATTTCAGATAGCAAAAATGACAACGTGCATTTCAAGCATTTTCCCAATGCCGATGATTGTCCGCTGAAGAATGGTAAAATGACCGACGAAGATGTTCAGGATTTTACCAATATCATAAGAGCGCACGAACGGCCAAGGCATATCTTCTTAAAAAATCGGATAGCTGAACTATTGAAACAAACAGATCTTGTCGATTCCGGGTCGGTCATTGCCGATACCCGTTATTTTTTCAACGACATCGAAAAACGACGGCCAGATGTTTACTGTATTTACCAGGGCAGGCAAATGGCATTTGAGATCCAACTCTCTAAGTTATCACAGAAGTACCTCTTAGGCAGGCACAAGTTTTACAAAGCATCGGGCATTTACCTGGTCTGGATCTTGGATGATTTTGATGTTTATGGCCAGTCCACCATGGAACGGGACATCAAATACCTCACGCCCTCTCAGAATTTTTTCAAACTGGATGAAAAAGCAGTAGATTTTAAGCTGTCCTGTACTTATAAATCGCCATTTATTTCGGAAGAAGACCGGGTGATCGCACCCTGGCAGACAAAGTCGGTGAGTTTGTCCCAGGTAACGTTTGACGCGCAAAGCTTCCAGATCTATTTCTTGAACTATGAGCAAAAACTGAGGGAAACAGAAGAATTATTGAAAGCCCAGATCGAGGCGAACGAGCAAAGGGAGCGCGAAGAGCGGAACGCTGAACGGCGGGCACAAGCGGCCCAAGATGCTGACGTCGTGATCAAAAAACTAAAAAAATACAAAAGCCTTAACTGGAGCTTTTACAAGTTCAGTGAGGAACTGGATAAACTTTCAGCTATGGGTTTAGAGATCCTGAATTCCAGATTTCGCTTTGCCGACAAACGCGTGCAAGGCAAAAGTCTCATCAATCACTACATAGCTAACGCCATACCAGGACAACATTCTTTTATTCATTATCTGTTGAGTGATGACCGTATCATTTTCGATTCCAACATCAGTGACGACGATGGCACCACGACCTTCCAGCACATCCTGAACAATGAGCATTTGAGCTATCGTCAGCCCTTGATCAAAAGCTTGTTCAAGCGAGGCTACCAACTGACCCCCGCCGACGTTGATGCGCATGATACATTAATCATGGATGTTAAAGAAAAAGCCAGGGAACTACAGACCTATAAATGGTGTAACCAGCTTAAAAGCAAAACCTTAGTGGATAGCGTTTATCAGCACCTCAGCTTTTTGTTTGCCATAGAAAGCGCCCGCAGGCAAGAGCGGTTCGGCTCCGATTATAAAGATTGGATCAGTTTTGGGGTTCAGGCCATCCTTAAACACAAGCAATTTTATGTATATGTTGAGCGCGCTTTCAAAAGATACGGTCTTTGGGCCATCATTGAAGCAAACGATAAACACAAAAGCTTCAAAAAGCAGATCGCCAAACTGCAAGCCAGTCTACCTAAACAAGACGTTACCCCGGTTTATTCATTGATGTATGAATTATATCATGATATCGCCTGATTGTTTTGGCTAATAACTTTAGTATATTTGATTATGGCTTTAGAAAGATTGTTTGAACTAATTAGAAAAGAAGATGTAGTATTGTTTTGCGGAGCGGGAATGTCCATATATGCGGGATATCCCTCTGGTTACCAGCTTTCTCAACTGATCTATGAACAGTTGACCGCTGCCGAGTCGACTGAAATAGGTAAAGGATTGACACTTCCGGAATTAACGGAAGAACTGGTCAATTTGCGCATGAGCCGAAATTCGTTAACCACCATATTAAAAGACATTTACGCCAAAGCGCCAAAGGATCAAAGCCTGCATCATAAACTAGCTGGGATTCCCCATATCAAAACAATCCTGACTACAAATTATGACCGGTTGTTCGAACTGGCGTTTGACGAGGATCACAGTTTGATACGCTCTTCTGCTGACCTGCCTTATATCAAAAAAGACAAACCGGAGATATTTAAAATACATGGTGATCTATCATTGCCGGATAGCATTTTGATCACAAAAACGGATTACACCCGTTTTTTTGATTCCCAAAAAGAAGATGTGCTTTGGACCGTGGTGAAGGAACGCTTGACTACACACCATGTCTTGTTCATCGGTTACAATTTGGACGACGTCAACATGGAATCCATCTTCCGAAAAATGAAGGAGAACCTGGGGGACAATCACAAAGAACTATTTCTATTGGCTCCATCTTTGAAACTACCCAAGGTGCAACGGTTGATCAAAGATGGTATTCATTATATTGACAGTACTGCTGAAATATTTGTGGATGGTCTTTTGGCCAATATTAAAGATCATATTTATGAAGATTTCCAGCGTAAATGGTGCGGACCGGACACCTTCCGCATTTTCCTCCAAAAGAACGATCTCGCGCCTACTTTAAAGACAGAGGAAGATCAGTTCAAAGTTTCGGGATTAGCGGGTTTGAGCAAGCCCTTAACGACCCGAATGACCTTTGGTGTGCCTATCGATAAGCAGGAATTTATTGAACGCCTGGAAAACGTGTTACAAAACAAAGAACTGGGTACAGTCACACTCGACGCAGAAACAGTGCTGAACTTGAACGTATATTTTAATGATATTAAGATCTCAGCACCGGATGGCGGCGGCCCAATGACCTTTAGTTCCGCACCAGTGCGTAAGGCGGTGATCGCTATCGTGTTCGATGATGGTACCGAATACGATAACCTGGAAGTCGAATTGTTCAAAACCCAAACACACTTGATCTTTTCTTTTCCGTTTCCAAACGTCGATCTGAAATTTTACACTTCGCCTGAGGAAATGGTCAATTTGCAATATGAACTTAAGCTTTTGCGCACGGGCGATTATGGCGCCTTGAACGATGAACTCCGGACGATCACCTTTTTGAGGGATATTGGATCGGGTAAGAAGTTCACTATACATATACCGGGTTCTACGCCTACTACATTGCAAATGGCTCCGGCAGAATCCTTACTCGCCCTAGCTAAAAAGCATCTTTATTATTTTGAACGTTTGAAACTAATCGAAAGGCATTTTGCGATCCGTTTTGATTATATCGGGGAAATCACTAAGGAATCTTATAATACATTGAATCTGTTGATCGCACATATGGAAGGTAAACCATTTTTAGGTGTTTTTGAGAACGCTTGGAGTATGCAACAGTCGGAATCTGTGAAAATAACTGAGCATCAAAAAGCAGAAAACATAATAACACCAGTAGGACGCGAATAAGATATTTCATGAATATATAACTTGTTACTTTTCAAACTTCGTTTCAACACCGGAAAAAACCCACTCGGGTAAACCATATTTCCTCGCTAATTTAACTATTAATTTTTTCGTTCGTTTACCTATAACATCTCGTTGATAGCGTGGATATACCAATTTAATTGACCCCTCTCGCCAATCGTTCGTGACCCCTTTGAGTTAAGGGTTTAAAAGAGCATAAAGTTATTGTACAGACAGGCTCCTGGGAGCGGATGCTTTTGTCCGGTTTAACAACTATTATTTTTACAAAAATACATTTTCTGATTTAGAGTTTCTTCTCCTTAGTGATTCGCCATACAGTTCAACCCTTAATGAGTGATGAACAATGCGGTCAAGGATAGCATCGGCGATTGTTTTTTCACCGATAACATCATACCATTCCTTGACTGGGATCTGCGAAGTGACCACCGTAGAGCGCTTTTGGTGCCTGTCTTCTATAATATCCAGTAAAGAAGCCCGGCTCTGGGCATCAAAAGGCTGTAGACCGAAGTCGTCCAATATCAACAGATCGGCCCGTTCTATTTTTTTCAGTTCTGCCAGAATGGTACCTTTTGCTTTGGCCAGCTTCAGCTGGCCCATAAGCTTGGCCGTATTGACGTATAAGACCTTGTACCCATTCTGACAGGCCTGATAGCCAAGCGCTGTCGCCAGATAGCTTTTGCCTGTTCCGGTGGAACCGGTAATAAACAGATCCTTGTGCTCCTTAACAAAGTCAAGCCCGGCCAGCCTGTGTACCTCATTCTTGTCCAGACCACGATCTATACCGTAGTCAACCTGCTCCAACGAAGCTTTATACCTAAAGCCTGCTCCCCTGATGGCTCGTTCTACGTAACGGTTTCGCCGGTCGTCCCATTCACTGGCGACCAGCAGGGCGATGAACTGATCGGCTGTAAGCGATTCTTTTACTGAACTCTCCAGATTGGTTTTAAAGGCATCATACATGCCATAAAGGCGAAGCTGACGCATCTTGTCTAATGTTTCATTATTCATTTGTTCTATGTTTTATGGGTTACTGGTAATATTCTTTTCCTCTGATATTGTTATGGGCGGGGATCACTGATGTCTCGTCCTCTGGCTGAAGCTGGTCCAGGCGTTTCTTGAGTATCTCTTCGATAATTGGATAGTTATACTGGTGGAGGTTGTAGGCCCAGCGGCAGGCACCAGCCAGCCTTCCGGCACCAACACGACGGGCAAAGCTTAGAATGCCAGCGCATGATTTGTAAGCCTGTTCCGGATAGACCTTATGTTCCAGTACCTTGGTAATGTAGCGGGCTACATCCTCATGAATAGCTTCGGCCTCCTGAATAAACTTTTCAGGGCACCATTCAGTAAGGAAACGATGCTGCGAGGCCAGGTGATTGTCATCTGTTGTGTGGCGATACTTGATACGGACACGTGGATGGGCTGCGATCTGAGTGTACTGGTAATAGATCTTAACGGAACCGGAAGTATATAAGACCTTGACCTTCTTTCCGATATAAGTGTAAGGCACGCTGTAATAGTGAATATCCTCGCCCAGGCGGATATATCCGTTCTTCATAACGGTAACCATTACCTGTTTATTAACCTCGTAACGCAATGGGTTCAGTGGTGCCAGTACATCCCGTTCGATCTCTTCGAACTGTTCCCTGCGGGAGTAGGTCCGCCCGGAGAAGGGTTTGTTGTTATGGATCTCTAAAGCGGGACGTATAGCCGAGTTCAGCGATCCCAGATCGCTGAACCTGCGGCCTTCCAGCCTGGTGTATATGCTCCGGTAGATCAACTTTACCGCTCCTTCCACTAAGGACTTATCACGCGGCTTATAAACACGTGCAGGCACAACGGTAACGGAATAATGTTCAGCGAAGGAAGCGAACTCGTCATTAAGTATGGCTTCGTATTTACTCCCCGGGTTACCGCAGAACGCAGGTTGTCCGGCACCATGGCAACAGGAACCCCGCCAAAGTAATGCAGCGCATTCTCACAGGCTTTGATCAGATCTTCTTTACGCTGGCTTTCCACCGCTTCTACATAAGTAAGCTGACTGCAGCCCAGGATAGCTACAAACACCTCCACATCCTGTACGCTACCTTCGGATAGGGTGATCTGCAGCTTACTTCCTGTGAAGTCAATATACATCTTATCGCCGGCCTTGTGATCAATGTGCATGACCGGCCGCGAGAGTTGTAGATAAGTGTGGACCGCATTATTGAACCGCGAACGGCCATAGCCATCAGGATACTTTTCGATATACTCATTATGCAGCATCTCGCGGGTTACGCCCTTCTTTTTGAGCTTCTTGCATATCTCGGGAAGCAAGGCCTCCAGCGTCTGCATACGGGGATTGTTCTCGGTCTTGCCAACCGGGGTAGTGAACAGCACGGCAAGCTCGCTATCGCTCCTGGCGCCAAATGCCTCGTGGCTTATGCCCAAATCGTGCCATACACGTACGTACTTTTTAATGGTGTTACGGGAAATACCTACCATCCCGTGAATCGTTTTGACCCCGGTACCCTGACAGTATAATCGAATGATCTGCCTTAGTTTATTCATCTTGATCGGTTTATTGGACATTGTATTCGCTGGTTTTCGTTTATCTAAAAAGTAAACAAAAACTTTGTCCGCAGGTACCGTCAATACAAAAACTTCGAGCTCTTTTAGGGGGTCACTTTCGCGTGGCGAGAGGGGTCACTTTGCTTTGGCGAAGTGGGGTCATCATCACGCGGCAAAAGGGTACTTCTTCAATCGGTCTGATGGGGGCATTTTATTGAGTTTTATCCAGCTTCAGCTACCTGAGCCTGATCACAGATGCCTATTCCAGAAAAATCGTTGGATATGCCCTGCATCCCAGCCTGGAAGCAGTTGGATGTATTGGAGCCCTGGAAATGGCAGTAGACGGAAGGAAACGGCTATCTCCATTTATCCTGATACATCATTCTGACCGAGGAATACAATACTGCTCCCAGAATTATACAGCACTGCTAAACCAGGATAGGATCGCCATTAGTATGACTCAAAGCGGCAGTCCTTATGAAAATGCACTTGCCGAGCGCGTTAACGGAATTATCAAGAATGAGTTCTTTCCTAAAAAGGTTTATCAGAACCACAAGGAAGCAAAGAAATGCATTGTAGCAATCATTGGTCATTATAACGATAGGCGTCCACACGCAAGCTTAAATTACCATACACCGGAGCAGGCTCATGGCATGTCCGGTGAAATCAAAAAGCGTTGGAAGGGATATCCACGCCCCAAAAAAGGAAAGGAGGAAAATCAGGTTACTGGCATTTAAGACCGTGCTGGCAAAAAGAAAAAAAGAAGCAAAAAAGAAAAACGCATTAGGATATGGAAAACTGAAGGAGTTTCCCACATCCTAACACGCTAATAATAACAATAAGAGGTAAGCTTTCAGCTATTAAGAAAATAAAAGGCGTACCCTTGTAAAGTAAAAGCAGGACTAATGAAATATCGGTGTAAACCGATTCCAGTATTACTACTCAAAAACGACAAGTAAAACCAGGACGAGACAAACTGAGTGCAGTCCTGAATGATGCTCTTAATTGCATCTTCCGGCAGGTTAATCAAGCGGATGCTTTTGCAGCGCAGCGAAAATGCATTAGCAGGATATTTAAGCAGACCATCTTTTAAAATCCCTGTCAAGGATAATAGCGGCATTCTTCCGGGAAAGATATAGCGTATAGCCTGGTCATAGGGACAGCATAAAACGAATCAGAATATTTATGCTTAAAATATCCATCATTAAGTGCTTATTTATCTATTAATGATGTAAAAAGCAATCATTAAGTGGTAACGAAAAAAGACAGGGAATAGACCGGAAAGACCTACTGGAAGTGGCCAAACAAATGACCATAAAAAAGCCCAACGAGATCATCAGGCAAATCGAAGGCATCCTTAAACTGTGGACGGATTATGCAAATCAATGTGATGTTGAAACTGTTTTGCAAAAAACGATAACCGAAACTTTCTTATTTCTGAAAGTTTAACTTTCCTAAAGCCGGTTCCTTAAACGCGTCGCATTGCTTCACATATAGTTCCATCTTATCCATATCTTCCTGATGCACGGTCGCGCTAAATTCATAGGCACGTAATAGCATCCTGATATAGGCAGCCGATTCTCCCTGTTTGGTCAACTTTTTATTGTATTTTTGCAACAAAGGTACTGTATCAGATTAATTTACGATGGATAAGATTAATGAGCAAAACGCGTTTCAAAAAAGTGTTCCGGAAGCAGAGATGTATAAGCCTTTCCAATCTTTAGATATAGCACGCATTGCCCTTGAATCCACGAACGTTGGTATTTGGATCATAGATATTACGACTAGAGCTTTTCTTCCTTCCCCCTGTGCAAAAGAATTATTCGGATGTGCGACTGATAAAGAAATGTCATTCGATGGGGCGATGCACCAAATACCTGAGAGACACAGACCGGAGGTGATCGCGGCCATCGAAAATGCTTTTACAAAACGCAAAAGTTTTTCAATCGTATTCCCTATTGCGGATGGTGGTACCAAACAACGGTGGTTAAGCATTTTAGGTGGCTGCAATAATATGGAGGACGACAACTGCTATTTTTCAGGTGTTGTGATGGATATCACCGAACAAAAGCACAATGATCTAAGGAAAAGCAAATTTATCGGCATGGTAAGTCATGAACTAAAAATACCCCTTACTGTATTAAAGGCTTATATCCAAATGCTGAATACCTGGGCAAAAAAGCAGAAAGACCATTTCACAATTGGCGCATTATCGAAAGCCGAGAGACAGGTTAAGAAAATGCTGAATATGATCAACAGGCTACTAAACTTATCGGGAGCTGAATCAGGGAAGATTCATTTAAATAAACAAGATTTCCTAATCAACGATTTGATCATAGAGGTGATAGAAGAAACTCAATTTATAACTGCATCAGATAGCACTGTTTTAGCTCCTTGTGAAACGATTGAAGTGCATGCTGATCAGGAGAAAATTGAGCAGGTACTTATTAATCTGTTAAGTAATGCAGCGAAATATTCGAGCAAAGACTCGCTAATTGAAATATCTTGCCACAAGGTTGACGATAAGGTCCAGATTAATATAAAAGATTCGGGTATGGGCATTAGTCCCGAAAATATTGAAAAGCTGTTCGACCCACACTATAGGGTTGAAAGTAAAGAAACCGAAAGGATATCAGGGTTTGGAATAGGCCTTTACTTGTGTTCGGAAATAATTAAACGGCACCAGGGAAAGATATGGGTGGAAAGTGAATTAGGTAAAGGGAGCATATTCAGTTTCACCCTACCCTTAAATTAACCTACAACTTTAACGAGAGAGCTACTAACCGTTTTACTACCTAAACTAATTAAAACAATACGGCCATTTTTATGCTTATATGAGGGAGCGATTATCCACTTCTGCTACATTTACATTGTTGGAATCTAAGGACAGTACTCATACTGATGGATACTATCGAATCGTTAAAGAAACAGAACGCGGCCTTAAAGCTGGAAACCCAACGGCTTAAACAAAAAGATCGTCAAAACAGATTTCGGACAATTTTTGAATATTCGAGATTGGCAAATAAGGTAATCTCGCCCGACCTAAAGATACTTCAAGCCAACATGGCTTTGGTTAGGCTGCTGGGATATGACACCAAGGAGGAAATTATAGGCACGCGAATATTGGATTATTCTCCATCGGCAGATCATTCGCATTGGCAATCACTTCAAGAGCAACTTTGGCAAAAAGAAACTCCTTTTTTTTCCTTAGAAACGCGCCTTATAAAAAAGGACGGGACAATGATCTGGTGCCAGGTGACTTCCATATTGTTTCCGGACGAATCCGGATCACTAGGCTATACAATTATTGATGATGTATCGGCGCAACATCAGTTAAAAGTGCATAAGGAAGAATTTATAAGCGTGGCAAGCCATGAACTCAAAACACCCATCACCAGCCTGAAAGTAAACCTACAGTTAATGAGCCGGATGTTAAAGACGGAAACAGTTGTCACAGAACGTCTCATTAAAATGACAGAAAATGCAGAAAGACATGTAATTAAGCTTAGTTTTCTGGTAAGTGATCTGTTAAGTTCTACCAAAATAGAGCAAGGTCAATTGTCTTTAAAAAAAACAACTTTTATTTTGAAGGAATTGGTTGACGAATGTTGCAGTCACATTCGTTTGGAGGGTAAATATCATATAAATTATACGAGTAGCACTTCCTATACCATATTTGCAGACCGGGAGAAAGTTGACCAAGTGCTGGTAAACTTAGTTAACAACGCAGTGAAGTATGCATCCGAGTCTTTAGAGATCACCATCAATGCTCAACATATCAATGGAGCAACTAAAATATCAGTTAGCGATAAGGGTAAAGGTATCGAACTTGAAAATTTAGGTAACCTTTTTGACCGCTACTTTAGATTGGCGAAAGATAATAACCGTGCATCAGGTTTGGGACTTGGTTTATATATTTCTGCTGAAATTATCAGATTACATGGCGGCGAGATGGGGGTAGAAAGTGAATTAGGTAAAGGAACTACTTTTTGGTTCACCATACCCGATGCGGACTCCGCTATTGGGTTAAATTAATTTTAGAAAGCGAATAAAGTTCAACTTATCATTAAATTAAAATAGCATATGTTAAAGGATAAAGGAACCAGTATTGAGAACAAAGACCTGGAAAAGACGGGTAAAAAGAAACACAAAAAATCGCTTAATGACGGAATGAATACCCCTGTACCAGATAATACATCCACTCACATTACCTCAGAAAGTGAAGCCGCCTTACTCAAGCAAGCGGAAAACCCATTAGGCGATCCCAATAAAATCTAATGAATTATGCCCAACTACGACAACCAAACTAATAATACCCTATAATTTACAAACTATGACAACTATTAAAAATGTACATCCGTTAAGTGCTGAAGTGCTTTTCAATCTTTTAAAGAGAGAGTTCGCAATCGAGATCAATACTAAACTGAATTCCAGCCTGAGCATAGAATATGCGCACGTTTACGATGTAATCAATATTTCATTTCCGGAAATAATAGAAGGCACAGTTTTCACCCTTATCGTAAATGAAAATGAAATTGAGCTTTCTAACAATGGTGACAATACCGAATACAATTCTGACTTACTTGAACAGCATCTTGTTGAATTTCTGAACGAAAAATGCAGTTAGGAGTAAACAGGTTACTGAAACCTAAAAGATAATTTACGACAATAGAACAGCATTTCATGGTAGTTTAGATGTGACCATTTGCATATTTAAAATATTTTAAATATGCAAATGGTCACATCTAAACTTAGTTAGGATTTTCTCGCCAACAACAAAGTTTAGCGAAGCAGTTGATTCAGAAAGCATACATAAACTACGCAATAAACTTTCTTACGGCTTTATGAAACTGAAATACTTTTGAAAGTCAGTAAATCTTTGCATACTGTACCCCTTACTGGTACATATATACCAGTAAGAATGGGCTTAAATATATCAGTTGATATACATTATGCTAATCACTAAATTCACGATATAAACTTTAAATTACTTTTGTCGCAATTGTTGCCACGCACCCGTAGACCATAAGGCCAGTATTATAAGGATTATCTGAAACGGTAACCTCAGCCATCTGGCCAAGTCTGAATCCAGGCCAAAAGCATTTCTGTATTCAACCAATTGGGCGATATTTCCTGGGAAAACCAAAACAAAAAAGATCGCAACTATCCAACCAACTTTACCACCGTGCTTTTTGTAATAAAATTAGACATAGCCCGAGTAGTATTTCTATAACTCCATATAAAATAACTACCAAATCCGGGTTTATGGGCAACCACGGTGGAACTTATGCTTAAAAAAATCTTACAAAAGTAAGATGACCAATGCCTGCGAAAAGCAGAAGCAGGCTGAATACGATAAGTGAGGTTTTTTGAGCTAACGCTGACCTTTGCATTCCAATTACTTATACAAGTTGTAATTTTGTTCGCAATAAGCTATTGCCATAATGTCAACCCTCAAACAATTTATCTTTTCCATAAAGGAGAAAAACTGTTTATAAACCCTACTAATATTTCATTTTGACTAAAGGCATAAAAACGACTTTAAATAAAAAGGCGGAGGTTTCTTCTCATTTTAAAGCCAGGTATGCTGATATGATGGTATCCATTTTTTCAAAAATCCGGTTGGGCAGTTTCGACCTATGCGTCTATGTATCAGCCAGCAGGTCAAAATATTCATCATCTTCATTTTTACCGCCGTAACCTTTCCCTACATGATTAGGGCTGTCTACAAACTCAATTTTGCAAATCCATTTAACCATCTTATAACCTAACTGATTCTCTACCCGCAAACGGAGCGGAGCGCCATATTTTTCCGGAAGCGGCTGATAGTTCATTTCCCAGGCTAGTATAGATTCCGGCTTCAGGCAGTTATCTAAACTATGGGTATCATAATAGGTCCCACCATATAAGCCCTCACCAAAAGAATAAAACACTACAGTTTTAACAGATGGTTCAGGTTTAACGAGTTCTACCAACGCCTTAATAGGCAAGCCACCCCATTCCGCAATACCCGACCATCCTTGTATGCAATGGTGCATGGTAATATTTTGTTCCAACCCCATTTTCCTAAGTTCTTCAAGTGATAGCTCTACCGGGTTTTTAACCAGGCCACCTACCGAAAGCTTAAAATCTATAAATTTATCCGCAGCTAATTTTTGCCACTTTTCCGACACCGGCATTTTCCCATTTACCCAAAAATAAGGCGATATATCTTTTTTCTTGTAGTAGAGCTTAGGCTTAAATTTATTGATTGTATTTAGCCATAATGTTCCATTAATCGTAGCTTCAGTTTGCTGTAAAGACCGTGGACGTTGCCAGGAGACCCAATGTGCCAGAAATCCAAACGTAATGGTAAATAAAACAATACCTAATACAATATATAAACCGGTATAACTAGTTTGACTATCTGTATTTACTGTTATATGGTTCATGTTGCGGGTAAAACCAGTTGCTGCGACCATAGCTACATGAATGATAATAAATATTACATAAGCCAGCATAACTAAAAAGTGAACCGAACGTGCACCCTGCCGGTTACCGAACAGCTTTGGTAGCCAATGGAAACGATTTTCTATTGCAGGTGACATAGACATACCGCTTAACATGGCAATAGGAGCCAAAAGAAAAACCACTGTGAAATAAGAAACTTGCTGCAAGGCATTAAAATGATAATAACCGTTAGGTTCAACCGGCATGTGAAACGTTGCATAATGCACAAAAACGTTCCAGGAATCAGGGATGACCTGCCAAGACACCGGAACCAAGCGTTTCCATTGGTTTGTAAAAAATAACAGCGCGATAAAAACTACACCATTAAGCAGGAAAAACGGAACAGTTATAAAATGCCATGAACGGGCTATGCCTACAGAATGACGATAACCCGGCAGTCCAACAATTGGGTTTAAATAACGGCTATCTTCTTTTGCTGTATAAATCCGGTCGTTAGGCACCTTTGTAGGTGTAAATCTGAGCCATTCCGAGTTTGGCGAACAGCCCCGGTTCCAGTAAAGGCGGGGATGGTCTGCTAAAATAGAAAGTCCGCTTCTGACGATCATAATCAAAAAAAAGAAATTCACCCAGTGGCTTAAACTTACCCATAAAGGAAACCCCTTTGGGTCTGAAAGCGATAAAGCGGGGAGTTTTACAGGAGGGTCTGCTGGTAAACCAAATGCTATAAATTGAAACCAGGCAAGCCCAACAGTTAACAGTAATACGGTTAAAATGATAACAAGCGCATAAGGCTTTATACTAATAAACCATCTTCTATCTTCTGGGTAGCGTATTTCCTGTTCTGCTTTGTTAAAGTTGGTAAACATAGTTTATATAATTAAATGCGCAAATCCTTATTTTCTTTCCTTCTTTTTCATAGTTCAATTTTCCATTTATAATTCTTGCAGGCGCTGTATCAGGATATTCGTTATCTTTAACAATGCCCATTATCTGCATTACTTTCCAATTACGAACTTTTAAATAATCAGAGACCATAGAACACCGACAGCGCCACAATACAGATTTTGAACACATGTACGCTGTGCGTTGTTTTAATGACATCTCTTTAATATCTCTTATTCCTTCTGTAAAACCTCCGTTTCCATATACTTAAAAGCGCCTACAATAATTTTGCGGATGATATTGGAGCGAAGATTGACGCCGATATTGCTACTAAAACAGTTTACTGGAGATTCCGTATTCATTGACCATGCGATTCCGTGCGCTCAGAACACCGATTTGTGTAGGCAGGTAGAAAAAATGAAATTAATAATCAAGGATTTAATATGGTCAACGTGTTCCGGAATCATCTGCCTGAAATTTCGGAACGAGGTGTCAATGGCGGCGGAATCTCCATTTATTCGACTAAAAGGCTTGGAAAAAGCTGTCAGGAATTATAATTTCCTGGATGTGGGCGTACACAACGGCTTTATGTTTAAGCCGGCGGCGATGGCTATCGCCAATGCCAATAAAACCGATTTCGAATTAGTGCAGAGGGCTACTTAGGCTCGAACATATCTTTGTTATTAGCTTATTATCAATAACTTATGTAGAAAAGAAAACTTCAGGTACTTAGTTAGGTACCCACTTTATTGACTGTTCAAATATACTATTTCCCCTGTAAAATGCATTGGACCAAGAATTAAAATGTAATAATTTTACATGAATTTTCAATAACAATTCTTACATTTTAAACTTTGGCCTATCTTTATGTTCAAACAGATTGTCATGGCCAAATTAGATGAACTTAAAAAGCATTTAAAATGTGGTAAGGTATATTGCAGGTCCGACTTAGTTAAATGGTCTAAGTCGGTAGACCGGCACTTAGAAGCGCTTGTTGAAGACAGGGCATTACAAAAACTATCGCAAGGGCTTTATTACTTTCCAAAAGAATCTTCATTCGCTAATACACCCCCTGAAGAAGAAACATTAATAAAAAGTTTCTTAAAAGAAAGTCACACCCAATTTAAAGCTTCCGATCAATTCCTGGGCTTATGATAACGCAAAAACAACGGGCGGCATTGATATTATAGATAATAGCGCCTTTGATTTCACTATAACTACATGGGAACCATCAAATGGATAGATTTATAGAAACAAACAAACTCCTAAAAAATAGCAGTTTTTTCTACACCATCGCCATAGGTATGGATAGCAAATATTCCTATGTGAGTGATAACTATAATAAGAACTTTGACTTTATAAAAGATTCATTACTCGGAAAATTATTTTCTATCACCCTTCATCCTGATGATATAAGCATTTGCGCTGAAGTGGCTATGAAGTGTTTTCAAAGTCCTGGCGGGCTTTTTCCTGCTACTTTGCGCAAACACAATGGTCTTGGAGGTTTTGTAATTACCCAATGGGAAATGCAGGCCATGTTTGATGAGCAAAACCAACCGGTGGGGATTTTTTGCATCGGGTATAACATTACGGAGTACGTAAAATCCCGATCAGACCTTGTTGATGCCAAAGCCGAAATAGTGACAAAAGACGGTAAACTAACGGAGATCGGCTTATTACAATCACACGTGATCCGTAAGCCATTGGCAAATATAATGGGGCTTGCCAATATATTAAGTACTATGGAAATGGACACCAACCTAAAGAACATCAATCAAATGATGATAAATAGCGCAAATGAGCTGGACAAGGTAATCGTAGACATTTCTAATATGATCTAATACCTCGTGTTGAGGCAATGCCTTATTCTGCGCAAGTTGTAATGGGATCAGCCTTTTTGATCGAGGAATGTTTCGGAGAGCTCATGAATTAGCCAAAAGGCAGCTTGAGTTTATCATTTCGGTAAGTTGATATGACATTAGCTATCCTTTCCATTTTGGGTAAAAAAACTACTGGTCTTATACGGCTATAGGTTGACAAACGACAAGTAAAACTAGGACGAGACAACTTGATGAATTAGCTAATAAAACGAGTGTTTGGTACAATAAAGTCCTGTTTAACCAAGGTATTCGGAAAAAAAACCTTAAAAGTGGTCCCCTCGCCTAACTGACTTTTCACTTCTATTCGCCCTCTCAATGCTTCAATTTGTGTTTTTATAATAAATAAACCTAAGCCCTTTGCATCCTTATTTCCGTGGAAGGTATTATACATACCAAAAAGCTGACCATAGTGCTTTTTTAAGTCAATGCCCAGACCGTTGTCATTAAAAGTTAAAATTTTAAAGTTACCCTCTACAAACAGATTAATATTGATGATTAACGGTAGTGTGGGAGATTTATATTTGATAGCATTCGTTATTAAGTTTAACAGAATACTTTCAAAATAAGTAGGGTTTGTGGATAAAACTCAATAAAATGCCCCCATCAGACCGATTGAAGAAGTACCCTTTTGCCGCGTGATGATGACCCCACTTCGCCAAAGCAAAGTGACCCCTCTCGCCACGCGAAAGTGACCCCCTAAAAGAGCTCGAAGTTTTTGTATTGACGGTACCTGCGGACAAAGTTTTTGTTTACTTTTTAGATAAACGAAAACCAGCGAATACAATGTCCAATAAACCGATCAAGATGAATAAACTAAGGCAGATCATTCGATTATACTGTCAGGGTACCGGGGTCAAAACGATTCACGGGATGGTAGGTATTTCCCGTAACACCATTAAAAAGTACGTACGTGTATGGCACGATTTGGGCATAAGCCACGAGGCATTTGGCGCCAGGAGCGATAGCGAGCTTGCCGTGCTGTTCACTACCCCGGTTGGCAAGACCGAGAACAATCCCCGTATGCAGACGCTGGAGGCCTTGCTTCCCGAGATATGCAAGAAGCTCAAAAAGAAGGGCGTAACCCGCGAGATGCTGCATAATGAGTATATCGAAAAGTATCCTGATGGCTATGGCCGTTCGCGGTTCAATAATGCGGTCCACACTTATCTACAACTCTCGCGGCCGGTCATGCACATTGATCACAAGGCCGGCGATAAGATGTATATTGACTTCACAGGAAGTAAGCTGCAGATCACCCTATCCGAAGGTAGCGTACAGGATGTGGAGGTGTTTGTAGCTATCCTGGGCTGCAGTCAGCTTACTTATGTAGAAGCGGTGGAAAGCCAGCGTAAAGAAGATCTGATCAAAGCCTGTGAGAATGCGCTGCATTACTTTGGCGGGGTTCCTGTTGCCATGGTGCCGGACAACCTGCGTTCTGCGGTAACCCGGGGAGTAAATACGAAGCCATACTTAATGACGAGTTCGCTTCCTTCGCTGAACATTATTCCGTTACCGTTGTGCCTGCACGTGTTTATAAGCCGCGTGATAAGTCCTTAGTGGAAGGAGCGGTAAAGTTGATCTACCGGAGCATATACACCAGGCTGGAAGGCCGCAGGTTCAGCGATCTGGGATCGCTGAACTCGGCTATACGTCCCGCTTTAGAGATCCATAACAACAAACCCTTCTCCGGGCGGACCTACTCCCGCAGGGAACAGTTCGAAGAGATCGAACGGGATGTACTGGCACCACTGAACCCATTGCGTTACGAGGTTAATAAACAGGTAATGGTTACCGTTATGAAGAACGGATATATCCGCCTGGGCGAGGATATTCACTATTACAGCGTGCCTTACACTTATATCGGAAAGAAGGTCAAGGTCTTATATACTTCCGGTTCCGTTAAGATCTATTACCAGTACACTCAGATCGCAGCCCATCCACGTGTCCGTATCAAGTATCGCCACACAACAGATGACAATCACCTGGCCTCGCAGCATCGTTTCCTTACTGAATGGTGCCCTGAAAAGTTTATTCAGGAGGCCGAAGCTATTCATGAGGATGTAGCCCGCTACATTACCAAGGTACTGGAACATAAGGTCTATCCGGAACAGGCTTACAAATCATGCGCTGGCATTCTAAGCTTTGCCCGTCGTGTTGGTGCCGGAAGGCTGGCTGGTGCCTGCCGCTGGGCCTACAACCTCCACCAGTATAACTATCCAATTATCGAAGAGATACTCAAGAAACGCCTGGACCAGCTTCAGCCAGAGGACGAGACATCAGTGATCCCCGCCCATAACAATATCAGAGGAAAAGAATATTACCAGTAACCCATAAAACATAGAACAAATGAATAATGAAACATTAGACAAGATGCGTCAGCTTCGCCTTTATGGCATGTATGATGCCTTTAAAACCAATCTGGAGAGTTCAGTAAAAGAATCGCTTACAGCCGATCAGTTCATCGCCCTGCTGGTCGCCAGTGAATGGGACGACCGGCGAAACCGTTACGTAGAACGAGCCATCAGGGGAGCAGGCTTTAGGTATAAAGCTTCGTTGGAGCAGGTTGACTACGGTATAGATCGTGGTCTGGACAAGAATGAGGTACACAGGCTGGCCGGGCTTGACTTTGTTAAGGAGCACAAGGATCTGTTTATTACCGGTTCCACCGGAACAGGCAAAAGCTATCTGGCGACAGCGCTTGGCTATCAGGCCTGTCAGAATGGGTACAAGGTCTTATACGTCAATACGGCCAAGCTTATGGGCCAGCTGAAGCTGGCCAAAGCAAAAGGTACCATTCTGGCAGAACTGAAAAAAATAGAACGGGCCGATCTGTTGATATTGGACGACTTCGGTCTACAGCCTTTTGATGCCCAGAGCCGGGCTTCTTTACTGGATATTATAGAAGACAGGCACCAAAAGCGCTCTACGGTGGTCACTTCGCAGATCCCAGTCAAGGAATGGTATGATGTTATCGGTGAAAAAACAATCGCCGATGCTATCCTTGACCGCATTGTTCATCACTCATTAAGGGTTGAACTGTATGGCGAATCACTAAGGAGAAGAAACTCTAAATCAGAAAATGTATTTTTGTAAAAATAATAGTTGTTAAACCGGACAAAAGCATCCGCTCCCAGGAGCCTGTCTGTACAATAACTTTATGCTCTTTTAAACCCTTAACTCAAAGGGGTCACGAACGATTGGCGAGAGGGGTCAATTAAATTGGTATATCCAAGTTACCTCGGTGGCAATAATGGCCACACCTACTATTTCGTCATCTATATCTCTTTGTGCCTGGTAAATAAAGGTATAATAAGATAATTCTTTTTCTCCGTTACGTACTACGTAAACCGGGACCTCGTAACCGTAGTATGGTTGCCCTGTGGTATATACCTGGTGAAATAAATCGGCAAACCCTTGTTCAACTATTTCGGGCATAACCGTTAAAAGTGATTTGCCAATTATATCTTTTCCCTTTCCCCAAGTTTCTAAAATAGCATCATTGGCAATATCAACGAGCATTTCTTCTCCTTTTAAGATAGCGATCATGGAGGAAGAAGAAAATACCATTTCACGATAACTATGTTCACTTTCTTCTATTTTTTTGCGTGATATTACCTGTTCGGTGACATCTGTAGCTATAACCATTACCCCGGTAATAGTTCCATCATCCTCTCGATAAGGCTGGTAAACAAAGTTGAAATAAATGGTTTCCGGTTCGCCGTTTTCGCGTATAAAATAAGCAGGCTCTTCGTTGCCGTAATGGGTTGTGCCGTTGTGATAAACAGCCAGTAGCCATCCCATAAAAGGCTGTCCCCGCATTTCAGGAATAATATCCAAAAACGGTTGGCCAAGTGCTTCTTTATCTACGTTCCAAACTTTAAATACCTGTTCATTGGCCACTTCCAGTATCATGTCTTCGCCTTTTAAAATATAAACCGGGGAAGGCGACTTTTCTACCAGGTTTCGGAACCGTTCTTCGCTTTCTTTAATTTTTTTGCGTGTACGCACCATTTCCGTCACCTCGTAAGCAATCGTTGTAACGCCCGAAATTGTTTCATCGGCTTCGTAATAAGGCTGGTAAACAATATTAAAATACCGATCCTCCATTTTATCATTATGTTTTAATTGTGCCAAAATTTCATTGGCATAAACAGGGACGCCGGTATTTAAAACAGAAATGATCATGGCCGGAAATTGCTGACCTTTTAACTCGGGTAATACCTGGAGCAAGGGTCTACCTTCCACATCGTTTCCCTTTCCCCAAAATGCTTTCATCAGATGATTAGCAAGGGTTACGACGAGGTTTTCGCCCTTCATGATGGAGAATGCGAATGGCGATTCCATTAGCATCATATAGTAACGTTTCTCGCTTTCTGCAATTTGCATTAACGTTGCTTTTTTTATTTCGAGCCGGGCTTTCAATGTTTCTATTTCTGTTACATCTTCAAGCCGTTGGGTAATATATTTTATATTGTTGAACTCGTCCAATGCTGGTGAATGAATGAGCTTGTAACGCTTTAAGTTGACAGTTGCTTCAGATGTAGCATTGGGGGGAATAAAAAAAATTAAAGTGTCTATAGTTTTATATTGAAGCACACGTTTTAAAGAAGCCTTTATATCATCTATAATACCGGCAAAGGTTTCGTAGGACCCATTTGTAAACACCTCAAAAATATTTCTACCTGCAATGGCTTCGGTTAATTTGTCAACAGCTTTCAAATAGGCCTCCGTAGCAGAGAGAATAGTAAAGTCTGCATCAACAACTAATAACAACTCAGAAGAAGTCTCGAATAAAGCTTTATAATCAGGAGTGTCCAAATTTCATTTTTTTGTAGTAGTAAACGACTTTAATTAGTTGATTTCTTTCCTCGTATTGAAGATAATTTTTATTTGAGAGTAGGTGTTTTACTGTTTTTTTTCAAGCTATCAGCCATTTATAAGAGCTTTTTAGTACTATTCATAACGTTATTGCACAGTTTGAAAAAGTTAACCTCACAGATTGGTATTAATCACTTTATTTAGACAATTTACAGCAAATTTTGTTTTAAGGTAAAGGATGCCTAATCAGATAAGGAATTGCCATTAGAGTAGACATTCCGGAGTGCTTGACCAGGCGATTCCGTAGGCTTTAAATCATCCATTTGTGTAAGTAGATTAAAAAATAAAATTAGTAATCAAATATATCATGGTCAAAGTGTATCGGAATTAGCAAGATGGAATTCCGGAACGAGGTGTCAATGGCTCCAGAATCTCCAGTTCGATAGCTATTTTACTTTTCAAAAATGTTTAAAGAGAAAACCGGAATCCCCCCTACTGATTACCGTAAAAGGGCATTAGGGCCGTTGTAGCTATTCAAAAACCAAAACAACTGGTATATTCACCGTATCAATGAGAAATTACTTAAAAATACTACTTATTGACGAATATTCAATTACGCCCTATTACGCGCAGATTTATAATTCTATCATGCGGGCTATTGAAGATAAACTGATTGATAAAGATGATATCCTGCCCTCTATCAATGATCTGAGCATCGCGCTCGATATTTCAAGAAACACCATCACACGTGCTTATAACGATCTTAAAAAGATCGGCGTTATTAATTCTGTACCTGGTAAAGGTTATTTTATATCCAATACCCGGGTGGATCAATTCGTTAAAGTTCTGCTACTATTTAACAAACTAAGCAGCCACAAAAAATTACTGTACGATGCCTTTGCCGGGGCTCTCTCTGAAAGGCATCTATTGATTTTTATTTCTATAACAGCAACTTTAATTTCTTTAAAATACTATTGTTAGAGAAGCAGGAGAAATATGATAAAGTAGTTATCGTACCCCATTTTAGGGACAAAGCCGATAAAAACCACGGTGCGCTTTTCCGCCAATCCGCATTCATCGCCTATTGTGACCTCATTGACTACAATATACTGAGCTACACCTGCAAGGAACGCTGTTTCTCCATCAACTAAGGTATCCAGCATACCCATGTCATTGATCCCTATTACCGGTTTTTCACAGACTCCTGCTTCTACCTGCGGCATCCCAAAACCTTCCAGGCGGGAAGAACGTTCGTAAATATCATAAGCCCCAATTAGGTTGGGCATAAAATCTCGTGAGGTAATACTCGTAGCGTAAATTACTTTTTTAAATGTCCAGCTTTTTCGCCAGTTGCATATCTTCCTGGTTCTGTTGTGAGGTAAGGGGCTGTGGCCATGTTTTACAAACGTATGTCCAATCCGGTACCTGATTGCCAATGGTGGCAAGTGCTTGCATCACTTCCCGCGCACCCTTGGATGCCGTATCTCCACCTACCGTCAATATCATTAGTTGATCAGCGGTATGCCCAGGGATTCCCCAACTGCGGTGATTTTTGAATCATCTTTGGAAAAAGGAAAAAACTATCGGTATTACATCTAACTGGCAACACCTCAATATTATGGGCACTGATGCCATCACGGACGTACATCTCTTTCACCCAGTTTGAGGTCACTAAAATGAGGGAAGCTCATTATCATTTTTTCTGCAAAGGCAGACTACGAAGCATTGCCATGAAGGATTGTTTAATATCGCCCCCTGCCCATAACGTTTCATCGTCAAGATGAGCAACAACCAGGCCTACTTGCTTAAGCTTTTCCTGATACATTTAAAGGCTTTAACTAGGATTGTCCAAAGTGTAACCTTCAAACCATGTTATTGTTAGCTATTCGAGAATATAATTACATTTGCTGTTAAAAAAACTATAAAGATGTATGTAATAAAGTTCTGCAATCAGTTAAGCTATGACTTACGGATAGTTGCACGAACGCTAACGTATTTCTTTACAATAACCTATCAGTATATTGCTTGAAGCATTAAATTATTGAAACTCTTTAAATTTCGCTATTTATTTCCTTAAGCGATGCTAAAAGTAATTTGGCTGCCTCTTCTGATGAAGCAGGATTTTGACCTGTGATTAAAAGACCATCTTTTTTTACATATACACCCCAGTCAGGCCCTTTGGTGTAAATACCGCCCAGTTTTCCTAATTCGTCTTCTAGCAAAAAAGGAACTATTGCAGCTAATTTAACGGCTTCTTCCTCAGTATTAGAAAAACCTGTTATAGTCTTTCCCTTTACCAAAGGTTCGCCGTTAGGTGCTTTGACTTTTATCAAGGCACCAGGCGCATGACATACAAAAGCTATGGGTTTGTTATGTTTATAAAAGTTTTCAATTAAAGCAATAGATGTTTCATCGTTTGCCAAATCCCATAATGGGCCATGCCCTCCGGGATAAAATACTGCATCGTAGTCAGTTTGCCCAACATTACTTAAGTTAATGGTATGAGCCAGTTTATCTTTTAAAGCCTGATCATTATTAAACCGTAGCGTGGCCGGTGTTTCTGCACCAGGAGCCTCACTCTTCGGATCAATAGGGGGCTGGCCACCTTTTGGAGATGCGATGGTTAATTCTACACCGGCATCGGCCATCACATAATAAGGAGCGGCAAATTCTTCTATCCAAAAACCGGTTTTTTCACCTGTATTTCCCAATTCACTATGCGATGTTAATACGATCAATACCTTCATAAGTAAGTTTATTTTAAATTTTAACAATCATTTTACCTTCGTTCTTTCCCTCAAACAGATCAAGAAATGCTTGCGGAATATGATCAAATCCTTCCACAATGGTTTCGGCATAAGTGAGTTTGCCTTCTTTTAGCCAGCTTGCCAATTGTTTTATGGCTGCGGGAAATTTATCGGAAAAATCAGAAACTATAAATCCACGCATTAAGGAACTTTTAACCAAAAGCACTGGTTGAATACGGGGTCCGACTGGCGGCTTTGTTTCATTGTAAAGAGATATTGCGCCACAAAGTGGTATGCGGGCATATTTATTTATGTTGGCTAAAACAGCATCAGATATCTCACCCCCAACGTTATCAAAATAAACATCAACACCGGCAGGGCAAGCATTTCCAATTGCTTCTTTCAAATTTCCTGCAGTTTTATAATTAATAGCCTGGTCAAAATGAAACTTTGATTTTAAAAGGCCAACTTTTTCATCTGCTCCCGTTATTCCAACTACCCTGCAACCGAGTATTTTACCGATCTGTCCAACTACGCTCCCTACAGCGCCAGCGGCTCCTGATACTACAATATTTTCACCTGCTTTAGGAGTTCCAATCTCTGTCAGCCCACAATAAGCAGTGAGCCCCGTCATGCCTAAGATGCCCAAGTATTTACTTAAATTATCAGCACTATCATTTATTTTGGTCAATCCGCTACCTACAGATATCTGGTATTCCTTCCATTCCAGATTTCCGGAAACGAAATTACCGATTTTAAAATCTGTATGATTTGACCTGATAACTTCTGCTATAATACCTGATTGGATTGGTTTGTTTAATTGAAAGGGAGGAACATAAGATTTAGAATCACTCATTCTTCCACGTAGATAAGGATCTACTGAAACATATAATGTTTTCAGTAATAGTTCGCCCTCATCCGCTACCGGATCCTCTTCAATGGCAAATTTAAAATCACTTAAGGCAGGTTTTCCAACGGGCCTTTTATGTAACAGAATTACTTTATTCATTATTTAAATTTTTATAAAAGAATTACACATTCCTGAGTACGAATCTTTAAAGTCCTAATTATCGAACAGTAGTGATGGATTTTTCAAACTATGCTCGTCTATATATTTACCTATAGCTATTAAAAATT
Organism: Mucilaginibacter sp. 5C4; assembly: GCF_034345625.1. Classification (NCBI taxonomy): domain Bacteria; kingdom Pseudomonadati; phylum Bacteroidota; class Sphingobacteriia; order Sphingobacteriales; family Sphingobacteriaceae; genus Mucilaginibacter; species Mucilaginibacter sp. 5C4. Next base: position 3,051,738 of record NZ_CP133775.1, read on the forward strand.
GAATTTCAAGTTGATCTTCAATACGTTGCATCCATTCATTTCCACATTTATAAAGCACCGCTTCCTTTCCATCATGAAATTGAACCCGCCAAATTTTCCAGGTTTTAAAAGTAGCAGACGTAATGTGTACGATTTTTATGACTTCGTCTTCAAGTATGATTTCATAACTCATTTTATTACACTTAAATCAATGATAAAAAGGATGAATTGGCTGCATTTTTTTAGATAATTCTTTATTTTAAGCGAAAGCATCTATTTTATTAAAAGTGATAGTTGCTGTCTGGTTATTTTTAGAGACACTATCATTGATCATACAATCGGCAATAAATATTTTTTATGATATGCTGCACGATGCGCCTTTTATTTACATTTTGTTTCTGTTAGTAAAACAAATACAAATAAGAGAACAATGCTAATTGGAATAATCCACATCCTCCAAGCCGAAGAATTATCGTGCATCATGTTTAATTAGTTAAATTTACCTTCAGATACCCAACAATATTATCAGAATCCCTATCAAGTGTTTTTGAATTTACGATTGCTTTTAAAGCGTTTTTATCAAACTACTCTGTCGTTTTACCGTCAAACTTTTCTTTAATAGTTTCTGCTTCCATTTTAGTTTGTCGTATTATCCCATCTTTATGGTTTGGCGGGGAATAAATTGTATAAAGCTTTAACGCTTCTGAATCTGACGTATTAATTACGTTATGTTTTGCGCCCGCAGGTGCAATAACAGCATCCCCGTTTTTAACCCCATATTCATTACCATCTATAATGCATTTACCCTGTCCACTTTCAAAACGGAAAACTGATCATTTTTTTCATGGGTTTCCATGCCTATTTCCTCTTTAGGCTGAAGGCTCATTAAACAATCTGGCTATACTCTGCAGTATATAGAACTTTACGAAAACTGTTGTTTTCCAATGTCTCCTTTTCAATGTTGGTAGTAAATCCTTCCATGATAATTTATTATCTATTTAGATACTTGTAATTGTAAAATCGTGTACTAATTCAACGGTAAAATTCTGCTCATCAATCCAATATATTACAGTATTTCCAGCGTATGTGGTATTTTTTTTTTGGTTAATAATGACTCAGAATCGACTTACCGCCCGTATCCGGGAAGTAAAAGACTGAATAGGTAATTTGATAGATTACTATGATAATTAACAAAAGTTTTTGGCTTAAGTTTCATTAAAAGAAAAAAGGCTTTCGTATCACCTAATAGGAAATGGTATCCTCAACTGGCTTATAGAAGGTCAAACATATAGATACAAGTAATAAAAAAATTATTTTAATTAACGTGGTTACTATATTTTATTAATAGTGATGAATGTAGCTCTTAAGCTTTATAATAATTAAGTTTAGGATACTTGCAGATTTTAGGAATTTTTTAAAGCAAAATAATATGTAACACTAGGAAGCAGTCTAAATTGTAAAACTGGGACAAGTAATAAATTGAATTAACTGATTACCGGGTTACCGTATATTGGGAGTTTTGCAAATTTAAGAACCTCTAAACTTGCAAAACCAAATTCCTGAACAACCTTACCGGCCATTAAGTAACACCCCGCTCCTCTGAACGGATAAGCGGGCGTAGAATTTGGAAAATGGACGGTATCAAAGAAATTGCCCTCAACATCTAAAAAGGTCCCGAACCACATTTTTTTGTTTGTTTTAGTGTGAACCGTTTTTTTACAAACATATAACCCAACCATTCTAACCAATTGTCCAACGTGGTTTATCAAATCACTTGCACAAACCTCGCCCCGGTATTCCGTTTCCAAAAGGTCAAACATGGACATGCTCAAGGAAAATCCTAATATTTCTAATTCATGATAGGCGTTTTCTAACTTGGTGTTTATCAACACCGGCAGGCTATAATTCTTTGCTTCCAGACAAAATAGTTCTATTTCATTATCAGGCTTTACTTTATTACCCATTAATAAATGAACGCCCCATAGCAATTCCTTTTTGTTTTTTCCAGTAAAACGCAATGCACCAACACGTATCAATATTATCGTCTGTTCCAATCCTAAACCAGTACGTTTTATCAAATCCTCCAGGCTTTGATAAATACCATTCTCGCGCCGTTCTTCGGGAATAAGCATTATGAAAGTATCATTTAAGCCGTGGACACCAACAAACCCCAAATACACATCTACTCCGGTGATGTTAACAATGCTATCGCTGTTATTCACACATGGTAAATGTATGTGGGCCCCTGATTTCTGCAATTCATGCACATATAGGGCACGGTTGTAAAAACCTCCATAATTATTGAGCACTGCGACCATAAATTCCCTGGGATAATAGGTCTTTAAAAATAGGCTTTGGTAGCTTTCGACCGCGAAACTGGCAGAATGTGCTTTAGAGAAACTGTAACCCGCAAATGAGGATACCTGTCGCCATACTTCTGCGACAACATCATCCGGTCTGCCCAACTTCTTTGCTTCTTCAAAAAATCGTTCTACCAATCGGTCAAATTCTTTTTTTGAGCGGTATTTGCCACTCATACCCCTGCGCAATATATCCGCATCAGTACCGTCCATACCGGCGAAATGAATGCAAATTTTAATCACATCCTCCTGATACACCATTACCCCATAGGTTTCTTTCAGTTGTTCCTCCATTACGGGATGGAGATAGTTAACTGTGTCAGGAGCATGATGGTATTTAATATATGCACCCATCATGCCTGAACTTGCAACACCGGGCCGGATAATGGAGCTTGCCGCAACCAATATCAAATAATTATCACAATCCAATTTCCGGATCAATTGCCGCATGGCTGGCGATTCGATATAAAAGCAGCCAATGGTATTTCCGTTTTTTAATTGGGCGTTCACTACCGGGTCTTTCATAAATGATTTGACCTGGTGAATATCAATTTTGCGCTGTTGGTTTTCTTCGACCAATTTAACCGCCATCTTAATGTGCCCGATACCGCGTTGACTTAAAATATCATACTTGTCAAAACCTATCTTTTCAGCCTCATACATATCCCATTGCACGGTAGCCATGCCTTTAGGGGGCAAATCAAGGGCTGTGTAGTAGGTGATCGGGTCTTCCGATATAAGCACACCACCCGCATGAATGGAGCGCTGGTTAGGCATATTGGCCATGCGCTCGTAAATGGCTGTGATTTTTTTAAAGGTATCATTATTCCGGTTGATAGCTGCCCGAGTTTGGTCTGTAAAACCATCGATTTCAGATTTAGGTAAACCCATTACTTTGCCGATTTCCCTAATTATACTGCGGTCTTTAAATGTTGACATTGTACCTAACAACGCTGTATGCTGGCTACCATATCTTTTAAAAATATAGTCCTGCACATCTTCACGTTCATCCCAGGAATAATCAATATCAAAGTCGGGTGGCGAAGTACGCTGCGCGTTTAAAAACCGTTCAAAATATAAGTTGAGTTCTATGGGGTCAACGTCTGTTATTTTTAAGCAATAGGCTACAATGCTATTGGCACCGGAACCACGTCCAACATGGTAATAGCCCTGTGAGGAAGAATAACGGATAATGTCCCAGGTAATCAGGAAATAAGCACAAAAGTCGAGTTCATAAATAACTTTTAATTCGTGCTTTATCTTTTTTAAGGCTTCTTTGTTAGTTTTACCATAGCGGTACTCCATACCGCTCATGGCTAACTTTTCGAGTAACTCTTTGTCGTTTTTTTATTGCCGGTAAATGTTTTACGATTGAGATTGATACGGCCTTTGGGGTAGTCCATTATGCAACGGTTCATTAGGTTGCGGGTGTTATCCAAAATAAAGGCGTAACGTGCAAATTTCGCCTCTAATTGGCCGGGGGCTAAAAACATATCTGTTGGCATACATTTGTCTTCCGGCTTAACCATCGTCAGGACGGCATTCAAGTCAATGCCACGCAAATATTCATGTAAGCGATACTCGATCCGGTCTAATACAAACACCGGCTGTAAAGCCAATAACTTTCCTTTAATAGCTGCAATGTCTTTATTAAATAGTTGGTTCAACTGGTCGAACCGAATACCTAAGTATTCATTATTCTTTAATTCGCCTTGATATCCATAAGGGTAAACCACAAAGGCGTATTTGAAATCAGGTGAAGTATTTGGTAACGGTTTTTTTTCTAAGTTATGCTCGGTCAGGAAATCATTCAGTTCTTTCATCCCTTCTCTATTCTGAGCAATACCAATATAAAGAAGTCTTTTTTCTCTCCTAAATTCCAATCCACCAATAGGCTTTAATCCCTTTTCGTCACATTCCCGCATAAATTCCATAATGCCGGTGGAATTATTAATATCAGTTAATGCCATTTGCGTGATACCGCGCGCCAGTGCCTCATCCACTAATTTAGGGATAGACATTGTACCATAGCGCAGACTATATTGAGAATGGACATTGATGTACATGACATTACAAGTTTAAATCCATGCCGGAGGCCAGCTTAATGGAATGAGGGCCGAAACGGCGGCGTATCTTATCCATCGCCTGACAAAGACTGTATTGTTCCTCCGATGCCGTATATAGATCAATTTGCTCAAATCCGTTTACCAGGTTAGATAACCTAACACCAACCAACCGGATCAATATTCGCTTTTGATAAGCTTGTTTGAAAAGTTCTTTGGTTTTTTTGATCAGTGTGCCATCTAAAGCAGTATAGGGTATGCTGGCTTGTTTGGTCACATCTTCGCGTGTCGAATAACGCACTGTGACGGTTATACAAGCAGTTTGTTTCTTCTTTTGACGAAGTTCAAACGCTAAATCCATCACCATTGAGGTGAGTAAATAATTAATGGCAACCAAGTCAATACTATCCTGTTTAAAAGTCATTTGGCTGCTGATCGTCCTTTGCTCCTGGTAAGGAATAACCGGGGAATCATCTATTCCCTTTGCTTTCTGCAATAACCAAATCCCATTCTTACCTAAAATACTGGTCATATATTCCGGGTGAACTTGTACAAGTTCATGTATTCGTTTGATGCCCATATCACTTAACTTTATAAAGGTCTTTTCTCCAAGTCCTGGAATTTTACGGATAGATAAGGGATTCAAAAAGGGTTGTACCCCAATATATTCTATAGAAAGTTCGCCATTAGGTTTACATTCATTGGTCGCCATTTTAGAAACAGTTTTGTTTACCGATAACCCAAAAGAAATAGGTAATCCAGTTTCTTTGATAACTTTTAGCCGTAATTCTTTAGCACATTTCAGTGTGCCATAATGCTTATCCATCCCCGTCATATCAATATAATGCTCGTCGATACTGGCTTTTTCAATGAGCGGCACCTCCTGTTTTAATATTTCGGTGATCTCATGCGAGGCAGTCGTATATTCATCCATATTTCCCCTGATCCAAATGCCGTGCGGGCAAAGCATCCTTGCCATATGGGCGGGCATGGTAGAATGAATACCGAATTTGCGCGCTTCATAACTACAGGAAGCTACAACACCACGGTCAGACAGACTGCCAATGATAATGGGCTTCCCGATCAATGACGGATTTTTACGTACTTCTACTGACACGAAAAAGGCATCCTGATCCATGTGTATGATTTGACGGTTCGTGTTCATGAGTTCGATAGTTAAAGGGCTATAAAATTATGCTAATATTTTTAGCAATTCAATCGTTAACGACAAATAAATTTTCACACTTGTATTGATAGATTGTTATTCAGTAAATTAGAGTTATGGAAACAGAGAATTTTCAGATAGCCATTGAACAAGTCAACGTACAAACTTTTGAGGTGCGCGTATTCAATTCATACTGGAAATGGCCAGAAAATATAAGCCCTTTATGGTTATTACTGACCGGATATTTCCAACCCTTAAAGAAACATTACGCGAAAATAAAATAGGTTACCTTGATGCTGCTGGTAATATCTACGTAAATACACCGGAACAATTTGTATGGCTTGATGGCCATAAACATACCGAAACAGAAAAGTCGGTTACCAACCGAGCTTTTACCAAAACCGGCCTTAAAACCGTGTTTTATTTAATGCTCCACCAGGATAGGATAAACTGGGCCTACCGCAACCTCGCTAAGGCCACTCAGGTAGCTTTAGGGAATATCAATAACATTATAACGGGACTAAAAGAGGCCGGCTTCGTTTTACCCATTAATGATAAAGAGGTACAACTACAAAATAAAAAGGCCTTATTGGACAGATGGATAGCAGTATACCTTGAAGCCTACCCTACAAAACCGGCTATACTTTTTCGATAGTTGGACGGAAGCGAAGAGCCTGCAGGCTTGTTTCCCATATCATTTTAATAAATGGCCATCGATGGTTTTTACGGTTTATGGCGAGGCGGAATGGCATAATGAACATGCGGTGCACCCACGTGATCCAAAATTGAAACTCACCTTCATGCAAGCGTTTGGTAAAGAGTTCGTTTCGCATCCCAAACCGGTATTTCCAAAGCTGAGCATACGTATCAGTAAACACGCTGCTCATACTATTAATTGGTGTTTCATGAAGTGTTATGCTGCCGTCAACCCGTAAACCTGCCAGTCCGTTTGCAATAATGCGCTTGGAATATTCCACGTCGTCATTCCATATAAAATAATCTTTTATAGGTAAGCCGACCTTCTCCACAGCTTTTGACGAAATGAGCATGGAAACAAAAGTGCCAAATTGTATCAAGGGTAAGTTTACACCGCTGCTTATCTTAAGCTTAGCAATTTTACTTTTATCGTTTAATAAATAGGTACGATTCATTTCATGGATATTTCCGTCCGTCCAGTGCACGTAACTCGACAAAAATCCGATATTATTATGCTTGGACTGAAACTCCTTTAATGCCGACGCCAATTGTTGTAAGGCATCTTTTTGCGGAATGGTATCATCATCCATAAGCCATATCCAATCTGCACTATGATCATAAGCCAATTTGATACCGGCAGAAAATCCACCCGCACCGCCTTCATTTTTTTGGGTAAAAGTGGTAACAGTTTGCTCCAAAAGCCAGGCTGCCGTACCATCCGTTGAACCGTTATTGATAACAATTATTTCGTTGGGCGCCATTGTTTGGTCTATCACCGCATTTACGCATCTTTTTAATAACTGCAGGCGGTTATAGGTAACTATAACAGTTATAACTTTCATAGGAATTGAGTTCTTGCTTGATAATATGTTACGCGGAACCAGATTAGCCCTCAACTGCCTGCTTATCAAACTGCCTGGAAACTTCCTTTAAAGCCGAACCAATAATTTGATGCATATCATAATACCTGTATTCGGCCAGCCGGCCGCCAAATATTACATCGTATTCCTGGTCTGCCAGTTCCTTGTATAGTTTAAATACTGCAGTATTTTTTTCGTCGTTTATCGGGTAATAGGGCTCGTTTTTTAGCGACCCCTCCACAGGGTATTCCTTTGTTATAACAGTATTGGGCTGGGTGCCAAATTCAAAGTGCTTATGCTCAATGATACGGGTATAGGGCACTTCACGTTCGGTATAATTCACCACCGCATTGCCCTGGTAGTTTTCAATATCATGCACTTCGTGCTCAAATTTCAGGCTGCGGTACTCTAGTTGCCCGAATCGGAAGTCGTAATATTGATCTATTTTACCTGTATAAACTACTTGGTCTGCTAATGCACTCCAGCCTTCCCTATCTTCAAAGTAATCAACATTTAATCTCACTTCAATTCCTTTTAGTAAACCTTCAGTAAGTTTATTGTAACCACCGATCGGGATGCCCTGGTATTTATCGCTAAAGTAATTATTGTCGAATGTGAACCTTACGGGCAGACGCTTTATGATAAATGCTGGCAGCTCTGTAGCAACCCTTCCCCATTGTTTCTCTGTGTATCCCTTGATCAACTTTTCATAAACATCTGTACCCACCAATGACAGGGCCTGTTGTTCCAAATTGTCGGGGTTATTAATATTTAACTGATCAATTTGCGATTGGATCTTTTCTTTAGCTTCGGCAGGCGTTTTTACTCCCCACAACTGGTAAAAAGTATTCATATTAAAGGGCAGACTGTACATATCGCCTTTATAATTTGCAATGGGGCTATTGGTGTACCTGTTAAACTCTACAAATGAATTAACATAGTCCCAAATGGCTTTATCGTTAGTATGAAAAATGTGTGCCCCGTATTTGTGAACGTTGACCCCTTCCACATTTTCGCAATATACATTGCCGCCTGCATGGTCTCGTTTATCTATTACCAGGCACTTTTTTCCCTGCAAATAAGCCTCATGGGCGAACACACTTCCAAATAAACCGCTACCAACAATAAGGTAATCGTAAATTTTATTATTCATAATGACATTTTATTAATTATAGATTAAACATTTTTTCCGATTTATTGTTTTACTTGCATGATAAAAGCATACATAATTATAGCGCATAAGGCCCCAGCTCAGCTTCACCGGCTTATTTCCCGGTTAAGTGATGGTAAATCGGAGTTTTTTATACATATTGATAAAAAAGCAGACCTCAAGCAATTCGACAACCTGAACGACTTTGGCAATTCACTGCATTTTTTAGAACGATTTGATTCGAAATGGGGTAGTTTAGGCACCATACAACCATTTTTAAGCGGCTTGATAGCGATAAAAGACTCAGAAACCGAATTCGACCGAATTATGCTGCTCAGCGGCCAAGATTACCCGATAAAAAGCAATGACGAAATAGATGAATTTTTTGTATCCTCTCCATATTCGGTGTTTATAAACTATTTCCCTATACCCAATTATGAACGGTGGCCGGGCAGCGACCGGGGTGGCTTATACCGGGTTGACAAATATTATTTTGGATTGGAATGGTATGACCTGTTTAGCTCAAAGTTTTTGAACCTGGTATCTGCTTATATCCCTTTTTTAAGGAGAAAGATACCTAACGGAATGAAACCCTTTACCGGGCAAACCTGGTGGAACCTTGATACGTATGCCCTTAATTACATTTTAAATTATGTAGCCCAACATCCTGAATACCTGCATTTTCACAAAAATACCTTTGTAGCAGATGAGGTGTTTGTGCAAATGATAATAGGTAACAGCACCGACGAAAGACTTTTAAGCAGCATTGAGAATAGCGAAAAGCGTTTTACAATTTGGGAAAAGGTGAGTAACCCGCATCCGGTAATATTAAAGGTAACCGATTTTATGGCCATTGCATCCTCAGATGATCTTTTTGCAAGAAAGTTTGATGAAACTGTGGATTCAGAAATTTTAGATTTGATCGACGCAAAAATTTTGGGCGCTACAACCACTGGCATGGGGAAATTTAACCACCGAGAAACGGAGAACGCTCCTAGTAAACAGAGTTTTTAAGAAGAAGCTCTGTGGTGAAATTATCCATACAGGCATCGTTATGGAGCCGGTTTATTGATCCCACCACACATCAGGCAATTGGAAAGTTAAAGTAAAATGTAGATCCCTTATCCGATTCACTCTCCACCCATATCTTCCCTTTATGGCGTTGGGTAATTTCGGAAGAAAGGTACAGGCCCAGGCCAAAGCCGGAAATGTTTTGGGTACTGGCTCTCTCAATCCGGTGATAACGTTCAAATAACTTCTCCTGGTCCTCGGGTTTAATGCCCATGCCTTCATCTTTTATACTTACCTGTAACATCTTATTCACGTTAGCGCACGAAACCTCGATATTTTCCTCCTTTGGTGAATATGCAAGGGACTCCTTCGCTCCGCCAGTGGTGCGGATGGCTTTGCCATACTCCGCTCCGTGATCGACACCACAATAAAATCCGGATTGGATGTCTTTTATGTACTTTCTTTAATCGCAAAATTGGCTACTAAATAGTTACAAAAAAAGATAGATATTTACAATTTTGCTTTTATAGTTGCGAATTCCAATTAAATCGAGGTTTAAATCGCTATCCATTTTTAGCAATTTGGCATCCTTATACTCAAATTTCATACAACTGTCGGCATCAACTTTCTTCTCTCCATCCAAAAGCGCCAGTTTATAGTTTGGTATCATATTGAAGTCGGTCCCTAATTTAATTCCATTAGTTCCATTACAATATTTCAAATATTCAATTGAGCCAACCTTGGTTAATTGGCCAAAGGCATAAAATGGTAAGCACAGAGTTGTTACCAACAGTATGTTAACTAAGCTGTAACAGGCTATTCTTTTAAAATTTGTTTTCATTGTCAGTTATTTTATTGAATAAATTGTTAATTACTTATTGTGGATACTCCCTGATAAGAAGTCATAAACATTTCTTTAAAAATATTTTGTCAAGTTTTTCTTTGAAAGTAATTTAATATAATTGACAATTAATTAACTCAGATATTTCTTTGAGGTAAAAAAAAATAATATTTTTTGAATCGGCTCATAAATAGTGCCTCCGCGGTAATGCGCGGGGTTTTAGCTGTGGAAGCAAACTGAAATGAATTTAAAGTTTGGCAGACAGGTATTTGGGTATATACTGGCAAGCGGCTTTTGGCGATGCAGGTCGCCAAACAAAGTACCCAAATTTAAAAGTAAGCTGATATTCAGTGAATTATGAAAAAGTCGATAAAAGTTTGAAAACGATACCTTGGATCATCAGATAGTTGCCGTAATTTAATTATTTTAAAAAAGAAAAGCTATTGATCATCAAAATATTCCACAGCGTTCAACCCGTTTCTAAATGGAACACCGGGGACGCAGTGAAAATATTCTAATTTATTATAAAGTTATAACCTAATAGGGTTGTTTGATGTGCGGAAGTCGGCGCCTAACCAATAACTATAACCAATAGAAATTATAAGGGAACCGGTGTTGTTTTTATCAGCTACTATAGCCTTTTGTATTCTAAGTGATCCAAAATTGCCGCCGCCTTCAATTGATAAGTTACCCCTGCCCAAAATGTATATCAAGCCCACCTTTGCTTGGATGCCGGCATTGAAACTATGTAGATATGCTCTTACATCTTCGCCATTTACAGCATTTGGTGAACTATCGAAGACAGTTTGTTTGGCCGAAAGCAATACGCCGGCGAAGGGCCCGGCGGCTATATAAAATCTAACTGGCGATTCCTGTAAGTTCCATCCAAATTTGGCCAAAACCGGTAATATCAAATAATTTAATTCAGCCCGGTTACTGCTGTTTGTGTTTTCCTGATGTAGGGTATTTATACCTGTCTTGAAGGTTCCATTTTTACTGCCTTGGGCACTATATTCAATCGAAGGTTGCAGTGAGAACGTGGCTGAGTATTTAAACTCTGCAAAAACCCCAAAGTTTGGGGCTATTACAAAATGGTTTCCGGATGTTACTAATTGTGATAGAGATGCACCATTGGTTAAATTCCGGCTGCTCACCCCGCCTTGTATCCCAATGGCTGTTTTTTGCGCAAGTACCGAAAAATGAAAAAATACTAATAGCGCCGTTATTGGCATGTAAAGTTTGATAGACATTATGTTATTTGTAAATATAGCGGCAAGCAATACTCCTGCTGATATAAATCAGAACTGAATAATGGGGCAAATTGTTTATTATATAGTTATTATAATTTAATTAAAAGAAGAATTTATCGAATTAATGGAGAAATAAAAGAATTATAGTCTTTAATTGAAATTATAATTCCAAATTAGAAAATTTATAAAACAAAAGTTAAATTATTGACATTATTCATGTAATGTTTCATTCATGTAAAATCTTAATGTTTACAGCACGCCCCAGGAAATTTAATATACGAAAATTATTATGAAAAAAATCGCCTTAATCACAGGTATTACGGGCCAGGACGGAGCATACCTGGCAGAATTATTATTAGCAAAAGGTTACATTGTACATGGTGTTAAAAGGAGGAGTTCGTTGTTTAATACCGACCGGATCGATCATTTATATCAGGATCCGCATGAATCCGACTTGAATTTTATTTTACATTATGGCGACCTATCCGACTCGACAAATCTGATCAGGATCATAAAACAAACCCAACCCGATGAAATCTATAATTTGGGTGCAATGTCGCACGTAAAAGTAAGTTTTGATACGCCTGAATATACGGCCAACGTTGACGGAATAGGGACTTTGAGAATATTAGAAGCCGTAAGAATTTTAGATCTAACGACGAAAACTAAAATATATCAAGCGTCAACGTCCGAGCTATATGGCTTGGTGCAGGCAGTCCCCCAATGCGAAACTACTCCGTTTTACCCACGGTCGCCTTATGCAGTTGCCAAAATTTACGCATATTGGATCACTGTAAATTATCGGGAATCGTATAATATGTTTGCTTGTAATGGTATTTTATTTAACCATGAAAGCCCGCTTAGAGGTGAAACCTTTGTGACACGTAAAATTACGAGGGGAGTTGCTAAAATAGCCATGGGTTTACAGGATAAGCTTTACCTGGGTAACCTGGATGCACAACGCGACTGGGGACACGCTAAAGATTATGTGGAAGCCATGTATCTGATATTACAGCAGGAACAACCCGAAGATTTCGTTATTGCCACAGGTATCACCACACGCGTGCGAGAATTTGTAAGGCTGGCCTTTGCAGAACTTGATATTACTGTAGAATTTAGAGGAAGCGGTGTTGACGAAAAAGGATATGTGGCCTATTGTAACAACCCTAATTACTTAGTAGAATATGGTAAAGAAGTGGTTTGTGTCGACGCCCAATATTTTAGGCCAACTGAGGTTGACTTATTAATAGGTGACCCAACCAAATGCCAGCAAAAATTAGGTTGGAAACCCAAATACGACTTAAAAGCGCTGGTAAAGGAAATGGTAAACGCCGATGTGGAACTCTTCATTAAAGAAAAGATTCTCAAAGACTCGGGATATTTGATTAAAAACCAATATGAATAAAAGCGATAAAATTTATATAGCAGGCCATAAAGGCATGGTTGGTTCAGCAATATTAAGGAAGCTTGAAAGCGAAGGATACACAAATATTCTGATATGCAATTCATCTGAACTGGACTTAAAAGACCAGCGCCTGGTAGCTGACTTTTTTGAGCATGAGAAACCTGAATATGTTTTTATGGCCGCAGCGCGGGTTGGCGGTATAGTCGCAAACAATACCTATCGGGCTCAATTTTTATATGATAATCTACAGATCCAAAATAACGTAATACATGAGTCATTTCGGGCAGGCGTTACAAAACTTTTGTTTTTAGGATCGAGTTGTATCTATCCTAAAATGGCGCCCCAACCTATAAAGGAAGAGCATTTGCTAACCGGCCAGTTGGAAATAACTAATGAACCCTACGCAATTGCTAAAATAGCAGGTATAAAGCTTTGTGACGCGTATAGAGATCAATATGGATGTAATTTCATTTCCGTAATGCCAACAAATTTGTATGGATATAATGATAACTATCATCCCGAAAATTCGCACGTATTACCCGCACTGATGCGGCGGTTTTATGAAGCCACCGAACAACAGGCTCCATCAGTAATCATTTGGGGGTCGGGAGCGCCTAAAAGGGAGTTTTTATTTGCTGATGACCTGGCCGATGCCTGTTTTTATTTAATGGACAATTATAACGAGGCTGGTATTATTAATATCGGTACCGGCGAAGACCTTTCAATTGCAGAATTGGCGATATTGGTTAAAGAGGTAAGCGGTTTTAGCGGAAACATTGAATTTGACACATCAAAACCAGATGGTACCCCGCGCAAATTATTGGATGTTTCTAAACTGCATAAATTGGGCTGGAAACATAAAGTATGCATAGAGCAAGGGATAAGAATGGTGTATGATGATTTCCTTCAAAAAAACCTACCGATACAGCTTCAGAAATAAAAATCTTAAATTGATTAAATAAATTAACAATAAATTAAATTAATGGCAAAAATTTGAAATTATTGAAATTAATAATTACTTTGCAAAACTTATTCGTATCAATTAATAATTAACCAACAATTTGCTAATTGTACTTATGTCAAAATCTATGCACGAAATCGGAAAAAAAATTAAGTCACTGCGGCAAAAAAAAGCTTGGTCTCAGGGTGATGTTGCGAAACTGCTAGACATATCAGTTCCTGCCTTTTCCAAAATCGAAACAGAGATCACCGATCTTAGTTTATCAAGACTTGAAAAAATTGCTGAAATTTTCGGGGTAAGTCTTCCAGATATGTTATTACCAGCTTCGGAACAAAGTAAAGAATATACCGACGAACTGGTAAAGGCTAAGGAAACTATAACCGAATATTCCTTCAAGATACTTCATTTGCAGGAATATGTCATTACGCTTTATGAAGAACTGCACCAATTTAAAAAGCACAGTATCAGCGATAAATAACCTGGTAATTGTAAACCCCTAACCATCCTGGCATGGTTGCTACCGTAATCAATCTTAGCGGATAGTAACCCCTGTATTCTTTTTGTAATTGATCATTTGATACCCACCCTGCTTTTTTGCTAATCCCCGTGGACACGATCCTCTGTGCCTTTCCCTGAAATTCAGCCCCTCAATATAGAATTTCATTTAATCTGCTGTAAATAATTTAAGGTTATTGTTTAATAATTATACCTCATATAAAACAATTGCCCATTTATTTTCTTTTGTATTAATATGATTTCTATTATTGAAAATATATTAATACAAAAAATGAATAAATAATCCATGAAAAGTTCAACCACTACAACTAAAAATTCATTTTCTGTTATCGCAGCGATACCGGATCCGATAAATAAACCTAATTATTATCAACTAAATTAAAATATCATGAGCTTGAAATCCATTTTACAATTAGCTGCAGCAACATTTTTATTTCCATTGTTTTTTTCTTCCTGTGCCAACGTTAGAAAAACAGAGTATTTTGCAGATCAGCAAGATGCAATCATTAAGTCATCCAACACTGCGGCCCAATCCATTATTCAACCTAATGATATATTCAGTATTACCGTAAGTAGTTTAAACCCAACAGCTACAGCAATTTTTAACACGCCAAATATTTCGAGTGTGATTGCAACAACAGCGACGGGAAGTAGTCTGCAGTCACCGGGATACCTTGTGAATTTGGACGGTATTATACAATTTCCAGTTATTGGTGATATCAAGGTTTCTGGTTTGACCACCAACCAGCTAAGGTTAATGATCACAAAAGAGTTGCTTGACCGAAAGCTTTTAGTTGACGCTGTTGTGGTAGTACGCCAATTAAATTTCAAAGTTAGTATTTTAGGCGAAGTTGGCCATCCTACAGTTATAAGCGTTCCGAGTGAAAAGATCTCACTGTTAGAAGCCCTCGGTTTGGCCGGAGATATAACTATATATGGTAAAAAAGATAATGTAATGGTTATCAGAGAGGAAAATGGCGAAAAAAGAATAAAAAGACTAGATCTTAATTCGAAAGATCTTTTTACGTCACAATATTATTATTTGAAATCAAATGATATAGTATATGTCGAAGCCAACAGGGCAAAAGTTAATAACTCATCACAGACCACTCAGTTAATACCTATCGGCTTAAGCATACTCTCTTTTGTTGCCATCATAGCTACTGTGATCATAAGGAAATAATTAATTAGAATACAATTCAGCTAACGTTATGAAATTGATAAGAAAACCCATAGAGGAAAATAGTAATAGTTTGTCACTAGTACATTATGTTTTTAAGCTTATCATTTATTGGCCTCTTTTTTTGACTCTTTTATTAATTGGGGTTGGAGGTGCCTGGCTGTATATTCAATTTACAATTCCGATATATCAAACTACATCCAGGCTTTTGATAAAAGATGATAAAAAAGGCAGTCAGGACACTAAGGCTTTTGAAGCGTTGGATATAATTTCGCCTAAGAAATCTATTGACAATGAGATCGAAGTAATTCAGTCAAAAGACCTTATCGGTAATGTGGTTAATGATTTAAACCTATATGCTCCGGTATACTCAGAGTCCAAGTTTAAAAATGTGTTGGCTTACCATAGTTCTCCAATTATTGTTTCAACAAATAATATGGATAGCCTGACACAAGTTGAAAAGGTATATTTCAAATTACAAGACTCAACAGTTTTAATTAATAACAACAGATATCCTCTTAATAAATTGGTTAGTACGCCCTATGGAAACCTGATATTTAAGAGGAACCCTCACTTAATAAAAACATCATCTAACGATGAAATTTTCTATTTTTCATTACTTACACCTAAAAAAGTTATTTCATCCGTTTCTGCCAGATTGAAAGTCAGTTCGGCTAATAAGTTAACTACTATTATAGATATCGCATTTACAGATGAGAACCCGGATCGGGGCGAAGCGATCGTGTTGGATATTATCAGATCGTATAACCGGTCTATAGCCGAAGAAAAAAATGTTTTGGCAGCGAATACCGAAAAGTTTATTGATGAACGTCTGACCATATCACAGAATAATTTACTTGCTATTGAACATAAGCAACAAAATTACCAGGCTGATCGGGGGGCTATTGACATAAGCACACAAGGAAAGCTATTTTTAGAAAACGTAAGCAACAATGATCAAAAAGTGGGCGAAATAAACATGCATTTATCAGTTTTAGATCAAATCGAGAATTCTGTAAGATCAAAAAATCTGTCCAGCGGAATTGTTCCTTCAACCATTGGAGTTGATGATCCCGGTCTGACACAAATGGTTAAAAACATTTACGAATTACAACTGGAAGTTGAAAGTCTTAAGAAAACAACAGGCATCAATAACCCATTGATCGTTTCGTACGTGGATAAAATTGAAAAAATAAAGCCCCAGATACTTCAAAATCTTAACAACCAACGGCGAAGCTTGTTGGCCAGTAAAGGTAATTTATCCACAACGAATAAAACCTACTCATCTAAATTGGAATCGATGCCGGAAACCGAGAAAACACTTATCGATATAAATCGTGAATTGACTATTCAAAGCGGCATATACACATTTTTACTTCAAAAGAAAGAGGAAACCGGATTGTCTTTTATCTCGAACGTAGATGGCAGTAAAGTTATACAAAAGCCGGCTTCATCTGAATTTCCGGTTACGCCGCAAAGAAAGATCATCTACCTCGCGGCTATGTTGATCGCATTTATTTTAGGAGGAATTATGATCGCGGTCAAAGAATCATTAAGGAGTAATATTATGCACCAGTCGGATATTGAGGTTCTTACGGATATTCCGGTGATCGCTGAAATAAGTTCCGGTAATTCAAAAGATCCAATTGTAATAGGGAGTAATCAACGAACGCTTATAGCTGAGCAATTCAGAAAACTAAGGATAACACTGGCATATTTAGGAATTGGAGGAGTAAAAAAAAGAGTTTTAGTAACATCTGGTATTGCAGGCGAAGGGAAGAGTTTCGTAGCGCTTAACTTGGCGATAAGTCTTGCCATAACAGGCAAAAAAGTGGTCATACTTGATCTCGACCTTACTAACCCCTCGTTACACGTTAAATTCAAAGTAAAGAAAAGCATGGGGATCACTGACTTTTTGGAAGGAAAAGTATCGGCTGATGCTATAATAAACCGTACGGAAGTGAGTGATGATCTTTTTTTCATCTCAGCCGGCAACTTATCAAATGACCCTTCTGAGCTTTTAACCAATGGTAGGGCTGAGGAATTTTTTAAATATTTAGATGGCATATTTGATTTTATCATTATTGATGTAGCACCTGTTGGGCCGATCTCTGATGCTTATATTATTTCACCACTGTGTGATGCCACCCTTTATATCGTCCGGCATGGTTATACACCTAAGGCATTTGTCGGCCGAATTGATAAAAACAATGTGTTAAATAAGTTAAATAATGCGGCCATCGTGTTCAACGACGTATCAAGTAGGAGTTTCGGTAATTATGGTTACGGCTACGGTCATAATTATGGCAATGGTTACGGCGATACTAAAAAGAGGCTAAGTGGTTCGGCAAGTTGATGGCTTTCGTTACTATCCTAATTAAAAAAAATCGCATGATCTTACCACGTACGACCCGGTCAATTGAAAAGATCATTTGATCACCTGGAATACTCAATAAAGAAACCTCTAAAACATCGATACGGTTTACGCAAAATGGACAAGAAGACATTAAGGTGGAATTTTATTTTTCAATATGGATATGTAATAACCAACATTATCAACTCCATTATTTTGTTGCCTTTTTATTTGAAGAAAATTGATGCCAGTACTTTAGGTGTTTGGCTTGCAACAGGCAATATACTTGCGTGGATGACATTGATAGATCCGGGGATCGGAGAGGTACTACAGCAAAAAATTGCCGAGTTAAGGGGTAAGAAGTTAAATGATGAAGTTAGCAAAACCATAGGATCGGGCCTTATTGCCGCAGGGTTAATATTGTTATTGGCCATAGTAGCAGGCTTTGTATTTTATTCGCTCATTGGGCTTATTATTAATAAGGACGTTTCCAAATATCCCAATTTGCAAATTGCACTTTTCATTACTATCATCTCTACCGGAATGACGCTTACTTCCTTTAGCATGTCTGGCATCAACCAGGGGTTGCAAAATGCGTCGCAGGTGGCTATAAGTTCTATACTGGCTAATATCTTGTTCTTTGTTATTAATATAACATTGCTCATATACGGCTTTGGTATTATATCCATAGCATTTGCCAATTTGTGCAGGGCGGTATTTATAAATATCTACAACTTTTCTACACTTAAAACTGTGCTCAATAGGAATGGTATGGAGATCATTTTTGAAAACGCTCATTTCAAAAAATTCATCCGTATTTTTTCATTTACATCATTGGCAAGTATCATTGGTGGCTTTTCGGCAAGCATGGACACCATTGTGCTAGCCCGGTTTATACCTCCCTCAATGATCACCATATTCGAGATCAATAAACGGCCTATCCAAATGACTCAATCGCTTGTCGGCCGCCATTCGGTGGCCTTAATGCCCTCTATATCTCACGCCAGCGGAACGGGAGACCGGGCGGGTATCATCAACTTAATTACTACACAATTTAAATATTACTCGTATGCCGCTCTTTTCATGGCGTTGGTATTCTGTTTTAACTACCGCGAACTGATTACGGCATGGACAGGAACAGGGAAGTATGCCGGCGATACTATTATTTACTTATTGGTTGCCAATTTCTTCTTCGGCTTAATAGGATACTTTATGGCAAATATAGGTTACGCGCTGGGCGATATAAAAATGAACAGCCTGGTAAATATTTTAAAAGGTTTAATAATTGGTGTTTTATATTATGTATCCGCCAGGCAATATGGCATCCCGGGTATATTA
The DNA here is from genome assembly GCF_034345625.1 of Mucilaginibacter sp. 5C4. NCBI lineage: Bacteria > Pseudomonadati > Bacteroidota > Sphingobacteriia > Sphingobacteriales > Sphingobacteriaceae > Mucilaginibacter > Mucilaginibacter sp. 5C4. Next base: position 3,070,866 of record NZ_CP133775.1, read on the forward strand.
TCAGTAATGCTGGCCGGGAATATTTTAATAGACTTTTCCCTTTTCTCCTTCAGGCTTATTAAGCTTGGCTACCTGGAGCCTGCAATAATTAAAAGCACCCTTGGCCTTTGGGCCATATTGGTCCCTGTGATGCTCATAGTGGAAATGGGATGCAATTTTGCTGTTAACCAACTGATTCAACCCGATATGCATATAATTAGGTTAATGCTCAACGGCGGAATATTTATGCTGCTGTTTATAACAATTGTTCTAACTGCCGACCAGGTGTTGCGCACCGAAGTCATAAATATTATTAAAAGTATGCGCCCGGGAATTTGTTGACAATAAGAAATAATTTTTTACATAACTAACCCATGGCAAAATTAGTAGTGATGTTACGCATTAAGGATGGAATACTCTTTGTTGATGAATGGCTTGCCCGTATGGAAACGATTGCAGATGAGATCGTTGTTTTGGACAATGGATCGACCGATGGTACTTATGAAATATTAAAGGCGCATCCCAAGGTAGTCGATATTATACGCACCGGGGGTTTTAACGAAGGCCGGGATAAAAATTTGATGTACGATCATGCCCGTAAGCGTGATCCCGATTGGTGTTTGTGGATCGATGTTGATGAGATTTTTGAACCACAACTCACGAGGCAGCATTTTGATAGGTTAATGAGCAGCCGGGTCATTAACAAATACGCGTTCAGACGCTTTCATTTTATCGACCGTGAACATTTTGCAGGATCATGGTTCAGGTTAAATTATTCATCTGGGCACGACAGACTGTTGTGGCGGGAAGATCCATCCGGATATTTCCAGGATTTAATTATCGATTCGCCAAATGTTAAGGGCATTAGTGGTTTAAGAATGGGTACGGACTACCGGATAAAACATTTGGGATACATAAATAAAGAGATAGTGGATAAAAAGGCCGAACTGTACCGGAGTATTACACCGGAGAAAGAGGATATTCTTCAAACTATGTACCTGGAAAACGAAAAGAAAATTGAATGGATCGATGACCGGGGCAGCATCAAGGTTATCATGCTAAACACCCTTTTGAATTTAATACAGGTAACACATTTAATTCCAAAGGTAAAGAGAAGGCTCTTTGGTTATTTGAATTTAAACAAGGCGTAAACAACAATTGAGCTACTCATGACTAACAATCAAAATTAAATGAACCGCATTATTAAAATATTTGGCTACCAGTTTTATGTAAAGGAAATGCTGGTCATACTCTTCACTTATTTATTAATGGAGAATATTTTCTCGTGGTTGGTGGCCCCAAATTCGGTTATCGAACTTGCCTTTGAAAAAGGGATGAGCCTGCTGATTTTTAGTTTTGTGCTTTATAATTTCACCAACCTTAAAAGAAACGAGAAAATGTACGTCGGGTTATTTTGCTTCGTTATAATCAGGCTGGTATTTGAATCCCTTTTTAAATTCAGCAAGCCGTTTGAGCAGCTTACTATGTTCACCATATTATTTCCGGTGGTTTATACCATATTCATTAAGTGCATATGTCGGTCACTTGAATTGGATCTATTAGAGTTTTTGGCCAAGTTCTACATCAGTGTCTACGTGATTTTTATGATTATTTATGGCAGGGGATTTTCCTTTAGCCTCGCAAGTGTTGATATGGCTGATTATGGCCCCTTCTCCGGCGATAGCCGTATCATCCACGCACACTCCATATTAATGATGATCATACCATTGTTATGGTATTTCAGCAAGTTTTTAGAAACTAAAAAGCTTAATCATCTTTTTCCTTTTGCGTTTTGCTTTATAGTTATTGTAATACACCAGCACAGATCAGTTTGGGCAAGTGCAATTGTGGCAATGGTTATATTTTTAATTGCCACCATCCGGAACAAGCAATTAACCATCCTCAAGTTCTTTAATATCATGGCAATTGCGCTGGCTGTAGGGGTATTTGCAGTACTCATTTTATCCATAGTATCGCCTGGATTTACAGGCTTCCTGTCCAATAGGTTCAGCGAAATTTTTAACCCTACACAAGAAGGGGGAACAGGTAGATTTAGGGCCGATCAAAGTGATATTTATCTGGCTCTTTTTACAAAGAAGCCTATTTTCGGCTGGACTTTCGAAGGCTTCGAAATGTCAAACCCGTTAGTTGACTGGTGGCCCGAAAAATCAGGGCAGCATTTCCACGAAGGGTATGTAGAAATGCTTTTTTACGAAGGAATTATTGGCTTATTATTAAAATACTGGTTCTTAATATATCTATCATTTAAAGCTTTCAGCAAAAGACTTAGCCGGGATTCAATAATTCTCATTGCCTTTTCAGTGTCGGGGCTCGTTTTTTCATTCAGCTATGTTTTGACGCTGATATTTTGGGGCCATGTTGGTTTGTGTTTATACTATTTAGAGAAAAGGCCACCTATGGAAACTATTGATGACCAGGATCAACCGTATGAGGAAGTACACACAGAAGAATTAGCGATCTATTAACATTTAAAAAACACTGTAATGAATTATATATGTACCTGGTTTTGTGCCGATGAAGAAGGGGAAGAAAGCATCTTTCCGCAAACAGGGCAAAAATCATCCAGCAAGCAGCATCAGGATATCTACTGGCGTTGTATCGTTTTATTTTATGCTACCAGTAAACGCTTTAATAAAAATGAAAGGCACCTATTATTTACCAATGTAAAGCTACTGCCTTTTTTGGATGATAGAAATGTGGTTGATATGCTGGCCGACCTGCAGGTTGAAGTTGTATATACCGACTTTAAATATAAAACGCCAAAGGGATATTTCGAGATGTTCCAAAATCAATTTTACGAGTTCTCTATCCTGGAGTACATCTCAAAAAACAACAATAACCCTGCTGATACCTACATGATTTTAGATTCTGATTGCATTTTTCTTAAACCGGCGGCAGCGTTGTTCGAGGCAGGTGATCAGAACAATGGCTTTCTATCTTTTGAAGACGATTGTACTACGGACCTGATAATACATGGACTAAGCCGGAAAGATATGAAGGTTTTGTACCAGTCGTTGTTAAGAAAACCTATCGATACTATACCCGGCTATCATTTGGGAGAATTTTTTTTAGCGAATGTTAAGAATATTCAGATCATCTTCTCTGAATTTTTAATAGTGTGGGCCAAAATGCTGGTTCGCTTCAGTTTAAACCTGCCCAAGTTTAATGAAGAGGCCCAAACGCTAAGTTATATCTATTACAAAAATGGTTTTAAGGCAAGCCCAAGCCGCAGCTTAATGAAAAGAATATGGACCAACCCGGTTTTTTACAGAAATGTAGATGAGTCGGATATGGATTTGGTTGTTTGGCACTTGCCCTCGGAGAAAACGTATGGCCTGACAGATCTATACCGCATGATAATTAACATGCTGCCAGATTATGGCTTGAACTTAACCAGCCATGAATATATTAATATAACTTCAAAAACTCTTGGCATACCGTATTTATCGCCATTAATGAAAATAAAATATTACTCAAGCAGCTATTACAGAGCGATACGCAAACGGGCAAGGAAGGCGCCGTTTATAAGCAAACTACTGGAAAGTGTTTAATCAATATATATCAAACAGCTTCGAATTATGAAAATCGCAATACTCTTAGCCACCTTCAACCGGAGGGAAAAAACACTATCGTGTTTAAGCAGCCTGGTCAAGCAAAAAAATATAGATCATGTTGAGTTCGATGTATTTATTACCGACGATGCATCGACAGATGATACTGTCGAAGCGGTGATCAGCGAGTTTCCATTCGTTAATATTTTCAAAGGAAGCGGTTCGCTTTTTTGGGCTGGCGGCATGCGCAATTCATGGAATGAGGCACGGAAGACAGCTCCGGATCAGTACCTGCTGCTTAACGATGACACCATTTTAGATGAGTTGGCAATAGCAAGATTACTGGAATATTACAACTCAGACAAAGAGGCATTACCGGCCATATGTGTAGGAAGTACGAGGGATGATCTATGGGGAGAAATATCCTATGGCGGACAAAAGCTTTACAATAAAAATAAAGTTCAGTGTTATAATATTTTCAGTGACAATGAATACCTGGAGTGTGACATGGCAAACGCCAATATTATGCTGGTTCCGCAAGAGGTGGTGGATAAAATTGGAATACTGTCTGATAAATACACGCATTGCATAGCCGATTTTGATTATTCATTAAGCGCAAAAAAAGCAGGGTTTAAGGTTGTTGTTGTGCCTGGCGTACTTGGCCATTGCACTGACGATCATGACCAAAACTGGCAGCCGGAAAAGGTATCCTTAAGTGAGCGTTTAAAATACCTTAAAAGCCCTAAGGGCTTGGCTTATAATGAGTATTTGCAGTTTGTGAAATTACATTTCCCGCTGCATCTTCCTGCGGCATTTATTAAATTATGGATGAAAACGCTGTTCCCGGTAATGTGGGCAAAGCTTAAAGGTTAGCTGAAATGGAAAGAAAGATAATTATCGGTATTTTTTGCTACAGCAGGGCAAATAAACTTAAACGATGCATAAGCTCATTGTTAAAAAACCCCGAATGCAGTAATATGGATATTGTATTTTTTAGCGATGGGTACAAGGGTGAGGTTGATAAACCCGGCGTGTTGGAAACGCGCGATCACATCAACACCATAACAGGATTCAGAAATGTAATTAAACATTTCAGGGATAGGAATTTTAGTACAGGTCCAAATTTTCAGGATGGGCTTAAATTTTTATGCGACAATTATGACGAGTTTATAATAGTAGAAGATGACTTGATAGTTTCTTCTAACTATATAAAGTTCCTGATGGACGGGCTTAATTTTTACCGTAATAAACAAACAGTTTTTTGTATAACGGCCTACGTGTATCCTATCAACGTAAGTCACTATTCCTACGATACCATTATCTATAAAAGGTTTTGTTCTTATGGCTGGGCGGGGTGGTCTGATCGTTTTACTAACGTTATTTGGGACCCTAAAGAGCTTCAAGGCCTGATAGACCATTCACCAGGCTTTATATATCGTTTGAATGAGGAAGGATATGACTTGGGGAGAATGATCAAAAAGCAACTCTCCGGAAAAATTTCTACATGGGACGTGCAGTTGCAGGTGCATGTGGCGGAGAACTATTTAAAAGTAGTTTATCCGGTATTATCTAAGGTAAATAACATTGGTTTTGATGAAGAATCGACAAATACATTTGGGGTGGATTTCCTGAAAACACCTTTAGATAGTGGGGTTAACCGAACCTTTAAGTACTGCGATGACGATCTAATTATTAATGATCTGCAGCGACAGATCAAAAAACCTTTTGGATTGAAGGCACTAATTACCAGGCAAATAGTAAACAGGTTTATTAAGGCTACCAGGAAAATTAAAAAGGCTATTACGCAATAGCAGGAAGATATAAAATGAGAGTATTAGTTATTCATACTACCTATAAGCTTAGAGGGGGGGAGGACACCGTAGTTGCTAATGAAGTGGAGCTATTGCGCTCTGTCAACGTGGAAGTGGACGTTTTGCAATTTTCAAATGCCCATCATACCCTTTGGAAGGTTATCCAGTTACCATTTAATTATTCTTCTTATGTTAGGACCAAGGAAAGGATAAGGGATTTTAAACCGGATATCGTACATATTCATAATTTACATTTCGCCGGTTCACCATCGGTAATATATGCCATAAAAAAATGCAAGGTTCCGTTTGTTCTTACTTTGCATAATTACCGGCTGCTGTGCCCTTCGGCAACCTTGTTTGTTAACGGCAGCATTTTTACCGATTCGTTAACCCAGGCATATCCATGGAATGCCGTTTTAAAAGGTGTTTATTTGGATTCAAAGCTCCTGACTTTTTGGGTGAGCTGTTCAATGATATTTCATCAGTTAATAGGCACTTGGAAATATGTAGATAAATTTATCGCCCTTGGTCAGGATACTAAAAAAATATTCTCAAGATCAACTTTCAAATTTATTGAAGCTGCAACAATAGTTAAACCCAATTTTTGTTATACAAGCTCAAGTCCCAAGCGGGCAACCGGAAAGTATTATTTATACGTTGGCCGCCTTAGTATCGAAAAGGGAGTTAATTTATTACTTACTGCCTTTTCAGAAAGCGGGTTACCATTGAAAATTATCGGCACGGGGCCTATGGAGCAGGAGGTGATAAGTGCCAGCGCAAAATATCCAAACATCCAGTTTATGGGTGTTTTGGATAAGAAGTTTGTTAATGAGCAATTAGCCGACGCCACCGCGCTGATATTTCCGTCGCAGTGGTTTGAAACCTTCGGCATGGTAATTATTGAAGCGTTCGCTGCTGGTGTACCAATTATTGCCTCGGATATTGGGCAGTTAAAGTTTACAATTAAACAGCATTATAACGGCCTCCGGTTTGAAGCAGGTAATGTAACTGACCTAAAGGATAAGATCAATCTTTATGAAAGATTGAAATCAACTGATAAGTTGCTGTACAGGGAAAATGCTTTTGTCAGTTACCAAGAGTACTACACACCCCAAAAAAATGTAAAGCAATTAATGAGGATTTACAAGTTGGTTTTGAAAAATGCACTCATTCGTGCACTTCCTGCTGTTTAAAACCTAAAGACTATTTTGAACGTCACCCAACTGGTTAACACTTTGCCCTACACTTCAGCACACCAGAGGTGGTGAAGCGTTCCCCTTTTTTCATTTGTTGCAGCAAATCAATTTGATTGCTAAAACGCATTTTTATCGCCCTTGATAGTCGAAAATAATGTCAGGAAAACAATACGGATATCCAACCATATATTCCAGTTCTCTAAATACCATATATCATGCTCCACGCGGCTTTTTAATTGCTCATGGTGCTTAATTTCGCCTCGGTGACCATTAACTTGGGCCCAACCTGTTACACCAGGCTTTATGTAGTGCCTAACCATATAATCGTTCTGTAATTTTGAGTATTCTTCGGTGTGTTTAAGCATGTGCGGCCGCGACCCAACTATGGACATATTGCCAAGCAACACGTTAAAAAATTGCGGCATTTCATCTAAGTTTGTTTTTCTCAAAAATTGCCCAACCTTGGTTATACGGTCATCATCACGGGTAACCTGCAGGGTATCCGCTTCGCGGTTAACCTTTAACGTTCGTAACTTTAAGCACAGGAATGGAAGGTTCTTTTTCCCCGACCTGATCTGTGTAAAAAAAACGGGCCCGTCTGAGTCCAATAAAATAAATACTGCCAGTAAAGGGATCAACCACGACAATACAAAAACTATGATAAAACTACTGAAGGCAATATCGAACAATCGTTTTTTAACGCGGCCCGGCATACTCTCCAAAGGTTCGCGTCGTAATGATAATATAGGCGTATTTTCTATAAAATCAATATGGCAATTATGACTTACAAAGTCGCTTAAATCCGGAATAAACTTAAAGCGTATAAAGCAACGCTCTGCAATTTCGGCTATCGTATATAGATCCGGATGTATTTTTGGCGATAACGTGGAGTAAATTTCTGTTATTTTATACTCCTTAGCATAGGAGATACATTCGTTTATTTTTCCAAGAATAGGGAATTCTGAATTACTGCTACATTTATGGTCATCAAAAAAACCGTTTATTACAATTGCTGTTTTATTCGACTTAAAATGAGTGATCAACTGCTGAGAAAGGTCATTGTAACCTATAAATATGACCTTCTTTTGGTATTCTTCCTGTTTGTACAGGTAAATGGTAATAAGCTTAAACAGATATCTGCTTAGCAACAGAAAAGTGAGAAATAAGAGCAGGCTGTATAGTATAAATACCCTGTTATAATGGGATTGAGAAAAAACGATAAAAACGAAATCTATGCTTACAAAAATAGAGAAAGCAATAAATGTCCGGTAAAATAGCCTTTTATGATCCAGCATCTTATCCTGTATGTAAATACCTGTAGCATAGGAGCAGATCATCCATACCATATTATTAAAAAGACAGAAAACTGTATAATCATAGGAATTAGATACCAGCAGGTTAAACTGGTGTATTAAAATCAAGCTAATCAGGTTTAGCGCAAAAAGATCTGAAAAAGAAAAAAAGATTCTGAATAAGTTTGTGTTTTTACGGTTCATAAAAAGGCAGATAATTGAAATTAGAAATTTAATGAACTATATTTTTTTGAGCTTTATGAAACCTGTAATTACCGGCCTGATCTGGGCTAGATCTAATCTTAATTTTTCCTTCATTAAAATATATAAAAATACCGGCCCGTAATATAAATACCTTCTCCACATGCGTTTAGGCTCCTTGCCTAAACGCACAAACCATTCTAAGCCCAGGTTTATCCAAACATCAGCCGGCCTTTCAATAGTACCGGCATAGAAATCAAAAACAGCCCCAATTGAGCAAATCAGTTTTGCGTTAATTTTGTTTTTTTGTTGACTGGCCCACTTTTCTTGTTTGGGGGCTGTCATTCCAACAAATAATACATCAGGCTTAAAACTGTTAATTTTTTCAATTATTAATGCATTATCTTCGTCTGAGATCACTTCAGTAAAAGGCGGCGAGAAGTACTCACAAGTAATGTTGGGAAACTCAATATTTAACCTCTCTTTAATTTTACGCAATGTATTTTCCGACGATCCCATGTAAAAACATTTGCCGCTGTTTTTATCGAGTTCAGCTATAAGATGCTGATGCATATCAGTTCCTGATATCTTTTTTATAACCTCACCCGTAGTTGTTTTAACTGCTAAAACAATGCCTACCCCGTCGGGCAACAAAACATCCGAGTTTTGTAACGCTTTTTTAAAGTCTTTATCTTCTTCGGCTATGCAAAAAGAATACTGATTAATGGTATTGATCAATACCTTAGGTAAAGCAGGCAGGTTATTGAGGTTACCATTAAATATGTCATAACCCATATAATTACATTGTAAAGTATTCATCATTCAATTCTTTAGTTTTTAAATAAATATTAATTTATATTCTTTTTGGTTTATAAATTATAATATAGAGTAACTACATTAAGAATGAAGAAAAGTTTTATTTACATATAAATATATTTTCTTTTAAAGTAATTATATTATTGCATTGATAGTGGTTTAACAATTTGTGGTCTTTCGTTGCTTGTTAATAAACCTATTGAGCATTTCTGGTTTAGAAAAATAAATAGGGCTGAAGAAACCCGCTAAACTAATAGTGCTGGCAGTAGTAAGGATTTATTTAAGGTTATGTCAGCAAAATGAAATATTAGAGCGTCAATAGTAAAACACCCCTGTTAAAAGCTCACTGGTATGGGCTTGATCACTATTGAATTTCATGAAAGAGAACTAAAAATGGATTTGGAAGGGAGTATGTGTCCAATATTTTTTTTAAACAACTCGTTTAAAAGACTGTCCTTCAATTGCTAATTCCAATCTTCGGGTGGATCGATATAAAACATTATGGTTATCCAGCCCAATATCAATAAAACCATCGTGATAATAGTATAATTCCACAGAGCAGCTGCTAAAATTATTAAGATAAGTGATACGAATGCTGCCCTGCTAAATGCCTTTATCATTAATTGGTGGACCACAATTCTTTTTACCAGAATGTGCAAATTGTAGTTATTTTAGTATGCAGTTGCCGGTAGAATCAAGCTTTAAACAAAAATATTTTACTTAAAATAAACTTTTTTATAAATTAAGGCTTGTTTTTTATCATTTTAAATAATTATATTCTATAAATGAAAGTTGGTACGGGATTTGATTTATAGATGTAGTATTGATAACTTTAAATTTAAACCTAAGTTAATTTATTTTTGTTACCATTTAAAATAAGGATGATATGAAAGATACGATGAAGGCTGATGATAAAATTAAGTACTACTGTTTTAACAAAAAATGTAAAAGTTCTATTTTTAATGTTGATTCGTGTACGGTAGTTGAGGTTTCTACATTAAAAACCCGGGACAGCAGCTATTTTTGCCAGGATTGTTTTAAAGAACTGATCTCTAAACAAGATCTCAATATCAAAATACAAGTTAGCCATTTGTTAACCGAAGAGAGGCTTTATACGTCGTTAATAGTTGATGACGACATTGACTACCAAACTTCAGCTAAAGCGTTGTTCAATAGCTCCAGCACTTTTAATGGGCCGGAACAATATACTGATGGTAACATGGCGATCAATTACCTGGCCGAAAATAAAGGTAAAGTGAATGTCATCCCCGACTTTATTTTTGTTGATGTAAATATGCCAGATATGGATGGATGGGAATTTTTAGATGAATTGGCAGCAATTTATCCATACTTCAAAAAGGAAATAAATGTTTATGTTATTTCAAATCATATCCACCCTTCTTATAGAGAAAAAGTAAGAAATCGCCCTTTTGTTAAAGGTATAATGGCAAAAAATTTCGACTTGCGCTTTTTAAATAATGTAATGGCCTAATTGTTCTGTGCATACCTAAGTCAAACTTAACAAATTAATTTTAGAGCTGTTGTTTTCAATGCCGATAAAATTATGCATAAAAAGAGACCCACTTACATTATTGCCATCGGCGCCTCGGCTGGTGGGTTGGAAGAGATCGTATCATTTTTTGATCACACCCTCTTAGATGGTGTCTCGTACATTATTCTCCAGCATTTATCTTCAGACTTTAAGAGCCGGATGGTGGAGTTATTGTCCCGGCATAGTATGCTAGCGGTAAAGGAAGCCGAAAACGCTGAAAAAGTTAAAAGCAATGTAGTATATCTTATCCCCAATAATAAGTATATGACCATTAATGATGGGAAATTATACATCGAAGAAAAGGCAAAATCCCAAGCCCCTCATTTAACAATTAATAGGTTTTTCACTTCGTTGGCAGCCAGTAATGGTCAAAACGCCATAGGTATAATTTTTTCAGGATTAGGCTCGGATGGCACCGAGGGCATCAAGCTCATAAAAGAGGCCGGTGGTATGGCAATGGTGCGTAATCCGGAAACTACGCAATTTAGCAGTATGCCTTCGCACGCTATTGCTACAGGCATGATAGATTTTGTTTTGGAACCAGAATTTATGCCTGCTGCAATTGAAGATCATATAAAAAAGGAAAAAGTGTTATCTAATAAAAATGTTGATAATGAAAAATACCTGGAGATTATATTAAACCTTATTAAGGAGAGTTCTCCACTTGATTTTTTGGATTATAAACCAACTACTATTCTGCGGAGAATTAAAAAAAGGGCTGCACTTAAGAATGTCACATCACTTGCAAAATACTTTGATTTTTTAAAGACCGATCCCGAAGAGATAAAAGCACTTACTAAAGAATTTTTGATCAGCGTTACGTCGTTTTTCAGGGACAAAGAAGCTTTTGACGTTATTGCAAAGAAAGTAATTCCACTATTGCTGGAAGCGCTACCCCCCGGTGAGGAATTGAAAATGTGGGTAGCAGGCTGTGCATCCGGACAAGAAGCCTACTCGATGGCTATTACGGTTTGTGAATTATTGACGGGCGCTTTTGAAGATGTAGTGGTAAAAATATTTGCTACAGATATTGACGGCGATGCATTAGCTTATGCCTCTAAGGGGGTATATAGTTTGGAAGCCACTAAAAATATATCATCAGTGCAGCTTGACAATTATTTTTTAAAAGAAGGTGGAAATTACCGGATAAAACCAGCGGTGCGAAAAATGGTGATTTTTGCCCGGCACAATCTTTTCAAGAATCCGCCGTATTGTAATGTGCATTTTATAAGTTGCCGTAATCTGCTGATCTATATTAAGCCCGTATTGCAAAAAAAAATATTTGCCAGGCTGCTTTTTGGTCTTAAAACAGATGGTTATTTGTTTTTAGGTTCCAGTGAAGCACCCACTCCTGTAATCGAGAGCCTGGAAGTAGTAAATAAAAAATGGAAGGTATATAAAAACCTTAAATCAAAACAGGCAGTAAGTTTTGATGCGTTCACGATGCCCGCATTGATGGATATAAATCGTGTAAAGCACTATTCGTCTCGTGAAGATGTTGCTGACATCTCTAAAAATTCTTTGTTTGAGGTAATGCATCAAAGCCTGGCCAATGAGTTTGATTACCTTGTACTTTGTATCGATGAAAACAATACGGTGCTGAAGTCATTCGGCGACACCACAAAATATTTACTTCATAAACACTTTAATTCAAATCTCCAGGAGCTTTTACCAAAACAATTGGCGCTTGCATTTAATATATCAAGCAGCACGGTTTTAAAAACTGGTGTACCAGTTGCTGTTAATGATATTGTTATCAAAGGCGATAAAACTACTTTGAAAGTAAACCTGTCTGTAATCCCGTTGTCTACAAAAAATGGGGATCCAAAATTACTAATGGTCACTATTAAAGAAGATAAATTTTTTGACGCATCAGGGCATAGCGACTTTGATGAAAAGCAATTCCATGATCAATATACCAGGAACCTGGAAGAACAGCAGAAGGAGTTGAATGATAAGCTAAGGTCAGCTTACGAGCAATTGGATGCTTTAAATGAAAATATGCAGTCTTTTATATCTGCGAATGAAGAAATGCAAAGCACCAATGAAGAAATGCAATCCATAAACGAGGAGCTGGATATAATTAATACCGATTACCAGTTAAAAAACAAAGAATTGCTGGATATTAATGATGATTTAAACAATTATTTCAGAAGTAATATTAATGGGCAATTGTTTATTAACAATGAGTTGCAGTTAATAAAATTTTCGCCGGGTACCGTAAAGCTTATTAACTTATTAGATACTGATATAGGCCGGCCACTCAGTAATATCTCTACTAATATAAAATTTGAAACGATCATCGAAGATATAAAACAGGTATTTGCAGAAGGTGCCATTATAACCAAGGAAATTGAAACTAACGATGGTAATTGGTTCCAGGTAATGACCATGCCTTATTTACGGCAAGCAGATAATAAAAAGAATGGGGCAATAATCACCTTTAATGACATTACCGAACTGAAAAAAGCCCAGGCGGAACTTAACAAAAAGAACAATACTCTGTTGGTTATAAACGACGATCTGGAAAATTTCATCCATGCCGCCTCGCACGATCTTTTGGCGCCGTTAGGCAATATTGAAGGGAGTTTGAACATTGTGAATGAACTGGAGATAAATAATCCCGAAGCAAAGAAATTTTTAGGTTTGATCAATATATCAGTCAAAAAGTTCCAAACCTTAATTAAAGATATAGCTACCATTGCCAAAGTGGAAAGCGATATGGTAGCTATGGAAATGGTGGATCTGGACGAGATCATCGGTAATATTGAATGGAGCTTAGAAAATAAAATTAAAACATCCGGAGCGGTAATTATCAGGGATTTTAATGTTAAACAAATTGAATTTTCGAAAAAAAACTTGCGAAGTATACTCTACAATTTGATCTCAAATGGTATTAAATTCAAGGGGGAATTAGCGCCTGTTATTAAAATTAATACCGTACAATCCAATGACCGTGTGCTGTTAACGGTAGAAGATAATGGAATTGGCATGGACAAGCGGAGCATGAGTAAAATTTTTGATATCTACGGCAGGATAAATAAGAATGTTGAAGGGCAAGGAATAGGATTGTTTCTCGCAAAAAAAATAGTTAACGCCTCAGGTGGAAATTTTACTGTAGAAAGCGTAGCGGGTAAAGGGAGTAAGTTTATTATATTTTTCAAAGTTCATACGGAACAAAATGCTGTTCTTGTTTAAGCTGATCTGTTATCACTTCAATATTTATTCGGCCGCTCAAGGCTTAAATGCTAATGACAATTTCATTTTATTCAATACAATTTCTAAATCTCTTCAGGGTATTACTATTGTTTAATTTCTTTAAAAAGAGTATATCATCTATCACTTTTTCCACCATTCTGCTGCACTTTTTATTATAGTACCGTATCTCCACGGTACTTGGTCGATTTTGGTTAACTACTGGATAAATAAACTTAGCCTTTAATTGCTTTTGTTTTCCTTATTGGAAATTTATATCTAAATATTTCGATCCTGAATGATTTTATTTATGGTTTATACAAATCAGAAATAAAAAAGTTTCATTTATTTTCTTTAAAATTAAAATACTGTGAATTAAACACTTAAGCCTTAAAATTTCTTTTAAGGAAAAAAAAACTGTGTTTTCTGTAATATACAGGATAAAATAAACAGTGTAAATCAGCGTATAATTGGTCTAATTAATTTAACAATGAGCCCAAAACACTTATGCTGGCACCGCCATGCTTTTTTTTTATTGGTTATAGCGACACTTCCGATTTTATTTTCCTGTAATAAGGGTCCCCTTATTAAGCCAGACAGTTCAATATCAGCAAATGCTATAATGGCTAACTTGGCTACCACGAGTACCGTGGGGACAGGGTCGATTTTACGTGAAGAGTGGGACGGACTTACCGGGAACGACGTGTCAAACATTCCTTTGCAAACCACTCCAACATCCAGCAGCCAATTAACAGCGCTGGAGGGGCCCGTGAATAATGGGAGTAATTATGGCGATAGAATGAGGGGTTATATTTACGCCCCCACAACCGGAAATTATACGTTTTGGATAGCTGGGGACGATGCCGCCGAATTATGGCTTTCACTTGATGACGATCCGGCAAACAAAAAAAATATAGCAAGTACACTCAGCTGGACAAACTTTCAGGAATGGACTAAATTAGCATCGCAAAAATCGGCTTCAATAGCCCTGCAGGCCAACCACAAGTATTATATAGAAGTATTGCACAAGCAAGGCGGCGGCGGTGATAACGTTTCGGTACAATGGACCTTACCTAACAATATCACTGAAACGCCTATACCCGGTTACCGCCTTTCGCCATTCTTGCCAACTTTAGCTACTTCAGCTTACAAGCCGTCAAAAATAATTAACCTTATCGGCGCTCACGATATAACTATAAGCGGCGAATCAATTATCGGGGGCTCGGTACCTGCAATTACGTTAACTAACTGCTACAACATACACATCACACAAAATAAACTATACAACTCCACTGATGTTGGCATTTATCTTTACCAATGTAAAAACATAACCATCGACTATAATTATTTTAACAATGTAAGCAGCGGGGTTTATGCCGAAAAGACGACAAACGGCGGTATCGTTGTAAACTACAACCAATTTTTGAACATGGCTGGCCCTTTTCCGCGCGGTCAGTTTGTACAGTTTAACACCGTAAGCGGTGCTGGCAATTCTATAAGTAACAATAAGGGCGAGAACATTTTCGGGCAAAGTTATCCTGAGGATGCCATTAGCTTGTATCAAAGTAGTGGTACTGCTGCCAGCCCTATTACTATAAATGGCAATTGGATAAGGGGCGGCGGCCCAAGTTCAAGTGGCGGTGGTATTATGCTAGGCGATAATGGGGGTTCATACCTTATAGCATCTAACAATATCCTGGTCGATCCGGGCGAATATGGAATGGCCATAGTCGGCGGCGATCATAATTCCATTATCAATAATACCATTTACGGCAAACAACAATATTTTACAAATGTTGGCCTTTATGTGAACACCATAAACGGATATAAAATCACCAATGGCAATGTTTCAAACAACAAGGTAAATTATTATAACTCATCTAACTACAATAATAATGCATGGTTATCGCCTAATGATGTCAAACCGATAGGCTGGGATGGCAACAGCTGGGGCGCAAAAATTGATGCCTCAATTTTGCCAGCAGTTTTACTGAGTTACCATTAACGTCAATAATTTCCAACAAATTAATTAAATAAACTTAATTTTTTCTTTTAAATTAAAAAACAATCATTTTTTAAATAAAAATTTAACCAAATCTTAGTATCTATGCAAAAGATTTAATTTATTTAAAAATGAGCATGAAAAACTTAAAGTGCAGTGGCTATGCTTTTTTGGTGCCCTTGATCTCATTATTTGCAGTTGCTACATCATGTAACAAGGATTTTTCTCTAAAACCCGACAATGCAACAGCATTAAACGGAAAAATGGTAACTGAGGCCAGTTTCGCGGCGGTTGCTTCAGGGGCAATTTTACATGAACAATGGGATAATGTTACCGGTAATGATGTATCTAATATTCCGGTGCAAACTACTCCAAGCTCGAGCGGGCAGGTATCAACCCTGGAGGGCGCTGTAAATTATGGATCTAATTACGGCGAGCGTTTTAAAGGTTATATTTATCCGCCTATAGATGGGAGCTACACCTTTTGGATAGCCGGCGATGATGCAGCAGAGTTATGGCTGTCAATAGACGATAATTCGGCAAATAAAATAAAAATAGCAAACACCCTTAGCTGGACAAGCTATAAAGAGTGGACCAAATTCACGTCGCAAAAATCGCCTTCAATTGTGCTTAAGGCTAACCATAAGTACTATATTGAAGTTTTACACAAGCAGGGTGGTGGAGACGGTAGTGTTTCTGTAAAGTGTGCCTTGCCCGGTAACACAACGGAAACGTCGATTCCCGGCTCAAGATTCTCTCCTGCGCCCGTTACCATAAGCGGTACTGTTTTACGCGAAGAATGGGATAATATAACTGGTAATGACGTGGCAAATATCCCGGCGCAAACTACTCCAACCTCCAGCAAACAAATAACAACGCTGGAAGAGCAGTTAATTAATGGATCTAATTATGGCGAGCGAATAAGGGGTTACCTCAACCCACCGGTAAATGGAAACTATACTTTTTGGATAGCTGGTGATGATGCCGCCGAATTGTGGCTATCAACCGATGATGACACAAGGCATAAAATAAAAATAGCAAGCACACTTAGCTGGACCAACTTTAGAGAGTGGACGAAATTTCCGTCACAAAAATCGGCTTCCGTTGCTCTTAAGGCTAACGGGAAGTATTATATTGAAGTTTTGCACAAGCAAGGAGGCGGTGGCGATAATGTTTCGGTGCAGTGGATGCTGCCCGATAATACAATGGAAACACCCATTGCGGTTTCAAGGCTATCAACTTATGTAGCAACTGCTGTTACTGCACCAGCTTACGCAACTTCAAACCCAATATATTTGGATGGCGCTCACGATATAACTATAAGCGGAAAGGCTATAAGTGGTGGCAATGTTCCGGCAATTACCTTGATCAATTGCTATAATATACACATCACCCAAAATAAGTTTTACAATTCTACCGATGTGGGCATACACATGCTAAACTGCAAAAACATACTTGTTGATTACAATTATTTTACCAATGTAAGCAGCGGTGTTTATGCCGAACAAATATCGGGCGGCGGAATAGTGGTTAATTACAATCAGTTTTTAAACATGCAAGGGCCACTACCAAGGGGGCAGTTTGTGCAGTTTAATAACGTGAGCGGCCCCAACAACTCAGTTAGCTATAATAGAGGCGAAAATATTCCAAGGCAAAGCTCGACAGAGGATGGCATTAGTATGTATAAAAGTAACGGAAGCGCTGCGAGCCCGATAATTATAAATGGCAACTGGATAAGAGGTGGCGGCCCCAGTTCAAGTAGTGGCGGTATTTTATTGGGCGATAACGGTGGCTCCTACCTGGTTGCCTCCAACAATATATTAGTTGACCCCGGCGAATACGGGATAGGTATTGCAGGGGGCGATCATAATTCAATTATTAACAATACAATTTATGGCCGATCACAATATTTTACAAACGTGGCTATCTACGTTAACTCCATATATGGATACACTTGCACAAACCCTACAGTCAGCGGAAATAAATTGAAATACTACAGTCAAACTACCTGGGAGAATGACACATGGGTAGCTCCCGGAATTGCAACTCCCTTTGGCTGGAGCACAAATATATTTGGCGCCAATATTAATGATTCTGTGTTACCCGCTGTTATTATTACTTATAACTAAACTGCTGATAAAAGAAGAATATGTGACGAGCACAAAGCCGGGGTCGCTCTATACTTCCAGCTAAATTGGAAAACAGTAGAAGCGCCTTCCGGCCTGTAAATATCTTACACCGCAATAATGGCAAAGTTTGGCTAAAAACCAACTATTTAACCACGCTGTTTATTTGCATATCAACCATCTTTATCCCCTCCAAATGATGCTTCAAAATCGGTAACATTTGCTTCGCAAAAGCTTTCATATTGGCATCTTTACCGGTAGTTGCATAATTCTCGAAGGTTTGCACTGTGTTGCGGTTGTTTACCACCATTGCGTGAACATACATTTGGTTAAAACTATCGGTGGCGTCTTTTAGGTTTAAGTCGGACTGGATTTGTAAAACCTGCAACAGTTCGGGGCTAATTTCATTTTCGAAATCCAGCGCATCGCGGTAAGTCGTTAGTCCCATGCTTTATCAGGGGGTAGGCCTAGGATTATATATTACCTCGGAGATTATTAAAAAGCATAACGGCAAATTTACTATCAATAGCGAACCCGGCGAGGGAAGCAACTTTTACTTTAGACTACAAATGAGCAATATTGAGCTGGAAAACGTTCCAACAAATTGAAAATATTTTAGGGGGAATTATCTAAAAGCATATAAATCACTTATCAGGGCGCTTTTAGAAAGCTTTCAAGCACTTAAAATGCGGCAAATACGCTCATTACCGACCGCTAATTTGCTGACACGTTGGCTACAAGAATGCTTCCTGCCTCTTTTTTACCTTAAATACCCCCTACCCTATGCCTATAAAATTGAGTTAAGCAGAGCGGCTTATATCCACTATCTGCCCATTGTTGTCAATAACGCTTTTAAGCATATTACTTGCAAGGCTGATTTCAAAATCATCTATTTTGGTAACCTTTAAATGTAAACTGTTTATTTCATCAAGTTGTTTAAGGCATTTTGAACTAATTTCCAAAGCCTTAAAATCTGTTTTATCTGCTAAAACACTTATAATGATTGATTTACAAAGGTGGTGTTTAGCCAGTCATGGTCGGAAGAAATTCCGGCCATTTTTTATGTTTTAAGAAACAACCCAGGGTCTCCACCACATTGTACAACTATTAATGCAATATTGAGATTTCTTATTTCCATTGAAATCGTCGTTTTGCTGTTTTGTACCCTATGTTATTTGCTTTTTTATAGATCAGTACCAACATGGCAACAATTAATGTCATGTATAGCATTACCTGTATCCCGTTCTTGTTCAATGAAACAAGGTGGCTTAGGTTGAGTTCCTCCTTTAGAAACCTAAAAAACACTTCTATATCCCAACGCCGCCTGTATGCATGGGCAACCTCTTTTGCAGACAGGTCAAAATCATTAGTTAAAACCCAATATTTCTTTCCGTCCAACTTGCTTTCGGCAATAACAACACGGAAATGACTATCTACCAGCCCATGTCTGAAATGCCTATTACTCTCCTTATTATTTATTGGGATCCCGGCATACAATTGAACCTTACAGTCCTTTAACAGGATGGATTCACCTAAGTCCAGATCCTGACCCTCCTTGACAAACGACTCCAATTCAACTAACTTTTTGTTTTCTTTAGCCCGGCAAATGAATGTTATAGCATTGGGACTAAACGCTTTCATCGTCCTGATTGATTGCAGGCCTCTATCCATCACATAAATATTGCGATGACTACTTTCTTTCTTTACGTGTCCCATTACCACCTCAGGCAAGGCGAAATCTTCACTGCCATAGCTTAGAGAGGTAAATACAGCGGAATGACACGGCAATACACCATCAAAGGCAATACTATATTTAACCGCTCTTTTACCGCTTTTGTTATCCAACCCTTCCATCAGCTTGCCAACTGTTTCGCTCAGCAATTAAAAGGTGCCCACAGCAGGCAAAAGGAAACGGAATAAGTCCCGCAGGGTGAATTGGCGTTCATTATGCCGTAGTCCTTTGGGGATGTTTGAGAAGTCTTTTAGCCATGTGGGCAAAACCTTAGCTGCCTTTTTCTCCGTTTCGATTGGAAAATAGCTACTTAAAGTGTCTGATCATTTAGCAATAAATTAAGTGCAGAGCGAAGGCAAGCGCATTTTTGCCCGGCGTAATGCAATGGAGCGGGTAAACCAGTACCGTCCTGAATGATGCTCTTAATTGCACCTTCCGGCAGGTTATTGAAGCGGATGCTTTTTGCAGCATAGCGAAAATGCAGTAGCAGGATTTTTAAGCAGGTGATCTTTTAAAATCCCCTGTCAAGGATAGCAGCGGCATTCTTTCCCGGAAAGATATAGCGTATAGCCCGGCCGTAGGAACAGCATAAAAATAAAAAGTGACTTATACTACCAATGTATTTTACTTTTCACAACAAAATCAATTTAGCATAACGCAAGACAGAAAATTACGATTATTTGTAAAACAAATCATTATAGCGATATTGGTTATAGAAAGCATGCTTTATTTGTGTAAGAAGTAGTTTACTGCTGTGCCTATAATAGCAGCCGATGCAAAACTCATTAATGTCCCTACCAAAATGTATTCGGTCTTTTTCTGTGCCCGCTCTTCCGCGTCGCCAAAACGTAAAATCGATTTTGCTGCCATTAAAAACCCTAATGCTGTGTATTGATTGGTAATGATAAAAGTTAATATCAAAACCCGCTCACAACGGCCAATCCACATACCGGCTTTATCTAATCCTCCGGCATTCATAGCTGCATCTTCTTGCCACCTGGCAGTAGCACTGCCGATGGCAATGCCCAACGGTACCGTTACTACGTAATAGCCTATTATTAATGTCCAAAAATGTACCGAGTTTAAATATTTAACAGTCCAGGTACATACTGTATCGGTATCAAAATAAAACATTACCCAAACACTTACAATTACGAGCAGGTGTAACATTTGGTCAACTATAAAGTAGTTAAATGTATGGGGACGGTGGCTTTTCCAGATGTCTATCGCCAAATGGCTAACCATAATAATCAACGGTAAGTACCAATGGCTCCAGTCCCATAAAAACAGGTAGGTCAATAGTGTCACTACCATTATATGGTAGTACATCTCCGGTGCTTTTTCTTTTTTATTGTTTTTCGCGTTAACCCATTTTGTTGGCTGTAATAGAAAGTCACCGAGCAAATGGGCAAATATTAAACGTAATATAAGTGTGAGTTCCATTATAAGAAATATTGCTTTTCCAATTCTTTAGTAATATAATTAATCCCCTTTTCTACTTCTTTCCATCTTGCCGCACGTAAACTGGAAGCGATTGCGGGTTGGGTCATCTTTAATTTTTTTGCTATCTTATCTTGGGTATTATCGTCCTTGCCTAATAGTTCGAATATTGTTTCTGCCTGGCTGGGCGTCCAGGTTTTCATGATCGAATTGATAAATATCAATATCATTTCATAAACTTCATTTCTTTGTTCATCAAAAGTATTTAATCGGATGATTTCGTCTTTATTTAGGATGTCGAAGTTCCTGCCAGACAGATGAAATGCTTCTCCGTCTGAATCCAACACACTCTTACCTTCATACGCTATTTCTCCAATGCCGATTGATAACCGGGTGTCTAAATGGACACGACTATCTTTTTTAGTGACGTTTTCTCCCAAGCTAAAACGATCTGAATTAAGCTTGAACCAACATATCAACCGGATACACCTTTTTAATACCTGTGTAACATCCTCGGTTAGCAACTGGTAACTATCCCCACGGAATACTTGCGCGTCTTTAGGGTGTTTAACCATTTTCCTCATGAGCATTTCTGTTTCTACAACTAATTTGCTGCGTCTATCATCTGGAAGTTTGGTAAAGTTCTTAATATCTCCTGTTACTACAGCATAGATTTTCATATCTTTTGTATTTTGTTGCGCTAAGTTATAAGTAATTTTGTTTATATCATATTATTATAAGTTATTTCATTTATAATTTATATTTATAAGTAAATAAGCTTATATAAATTTACTCTAATACAAAAGTTCCTTAACTAAAAGTGGCAAGCTTGTAGGGTGCAAAAGCAGTAACTAAACATAAAAAAAGCAGTAAGGAGCAACCATAAAATAAGACCGGGCCGATTTGCGCTTCCTTTAAATTCAAGCGCAAGCGGATATGATAACCAGAATCACGGTAACGGATAAAAAACCAGGGTTGTAATTCACCACGTCTTCATAAAGTTGATCTTCTGTCTCTTCAAAAGACATAAAGACCCCTGATTCTTTGAATTTGACTGCACCATTGATTAAAAAATCAATCCCCAAAAGAGTTTTTCCGGAGCCGGCACTTCCACTAACTAAAGTGGTCCTGTTTTACGGAAGGCCGCCTTCCGTAATTTCATCAAAGCCTTTAATGCCGGTGGGGCACTTTTGCAGTTGCTTAGGAAGATTGGTGCTTTTTTTCATGTTATTTTTTCGCTTACAATTTTACTGTGCGCTCCAGCGGCAATATTTTAAATAGGAAAAACTTAATAAGGTCATTAAATATAAAAAAGCATACCGAAGTATAAACAATTGCAGCAAGGGTTTGTGTTAATGGAATTGGTTTAAATCCCAATAGAGTACCGCCTATGTTGGTTTGTCTGATCGTTTCATCAAACAGGATCGCACCGCTGATGTAGGCTTCCAAACCGGGCGTAGTAACGATCAGCTCACGGTATTTTCTGCGATATTCTTCCGTTTGCAGAATACCCAGCGCTTCGAAACGTTTATTGCAGGTCGCCGTACTTTCGTCCATCGCCAGTAGGCCCTTATCGCCGGACATCAAGTGGTTAACGGTGTTTTTCAACTCCTTTATATCCATTTCATATGTTTTACTTTTTCAACACCGTTAACATTTGCTTGTTTGCAGCAGCATTCATTTTTCTATAAAACCACCGCTTCGCCAGTTCTGCTGATCCCAGGTAAAACAAAATGATGAGCAGCATCCAGCCATAATAAGTTAAAGGCAGCCTGGTAAATCCGAACCAGGTGGCTAAAGGTGTCAATGGCAATGCCAATACGAGCATCAGAATCAATACCGTAGCAATAGCCAAATATTTGCCGGGCAGGCTTTTAAAAAAAGGCAGCCGTGTCCTTACCACCAAAACGATCAATGTTGCAGAAATGACCGATTCAGCGAACCAGCCGGTTTGAAACAACTTTTCATTCGCATGAAAAACAAATAGCAATACGCCAAAAGTCAGGTAGTCAAAAACGGAACTCAACAAGCCAAAGGTGATCATAAAGCGCTTGATAAAACCCAGGTCCCAGCGTTGCGGCGATTGGATATTGATCTGGTCAACCCTATCGGTAGCAATGGCCATTTCGGGAAAGTCCGTTAACAGATTGGTCAACAGGATCTGTTTCGGCAGCAAGGGCAGGAATTTCAAAAACAAAGACGCGCCTGCCATACTGAACATATTGCCAAAGTTCGCACTCGTAGCCATAAAAATATATTTCATGGTATTGGCAAAAGTTTTGCGCCCTTCAATAATTCCATCGATCAAGACTTCAAGACCACTGCTTAATAATACAATGTCGGCCGCTTCTTTGGCCACATCAACTGCGGTATTGACAGATATGCCTACATCGGCGCTATGGAGTGCCGGGGCATCATTAATGCCATCGCCCATAAAACCCACGACATGGCCTGCTTTTTTCAAAATGGTGATGATCCTTTCTTTTTGATTGGGCTCGACCTCCGCGAAGACATCGGTCAGGGGCGCTTTATGGAACAAGGCGGAATTGCTCATTTTCAGCAGATCGGCACCGGTCAATATCTGCGGATCTTTGATGCCTATCTGCAAAGCCAGGCTTTTGGCGACGAGGGCGTTGTCCCCGGTAATAAATTTAAGTTTTACGCCCAGGTCATTCATTTTAGCCATCAAGTCGGCAACATTGGCTTTTAGCGGATCAAATAGGGTGATGAAACCTAAAAAGACCATATCCTTTTCATCCGCTTTGGTGAAATCCTGTTTGGCATCGGCAGGCTTGTAAGCCACGCCTAAAGTGCGGAAGCCTTGGGCGCTCAATTGCTCGTATTGTAGTTGTATGGACGCTTTACTGTCCTTAATCGCTTCCTCTTTCCCATCGGCGTTTTCAACCTTGCTGCATACCGCTAAGATATTATTTAACGCGCCTTTCGTAATGGCAAAGTTCTCCTTGTTATTTTTTACTTGTATCGTGAGGCGCTTGCGGATAAAATCATAGGGGATCTCGGTCTGTACGGTGTATGTATTTGCCGGGCCTTTATAATCCGCACAAATTGCAGCGTCGATAGGGTTATTAAAACCTTGCTGCATGGAAGCGTTGAGCCAGGCATATTGTAAAACCTTATCGCTGTGCTTGCCGCTTATATCCAGCGTGTCTTTCAATTTCACTTTACCCTCGGTGATGGTGCCTGTTTTATCCGAACAAAGAATATTCATGCTGCCGAAGTTTTCAATGGATGATAGACGTTTAACGATCACCTGTTGCTTCGCCATGCGACGTGCGCCAGTAGACAGGTTTACACTGATGATGGCGGGGAGCAATTGCGGCGTTAAACCAACAGCTAATGCCAGCGAAAACAGGAAAGAATCCAGTACCGGCTTATGTAAAAATACATTAATGCCAAAAATCAGGAGCACCAGGACCAAGGTGATTTCCATCAGCATGTAGCCGAATTTCCGGATACCTTTTTCAAAATCAGTTTCCGGCATCCTGGCTTGCAGACCAGCTGATATTTGGCCAAACTCGGTTTGCTTCCCGGTTTTTACTATTAAGGCGTTCGCTTTGCCGCTGATCACGTGCGAACCCATAAACAGGGCATTGCTTCTTTTGGCCAATGGCGTATCAGCAGGCAAAACGCCTGAATTTTTTTCTACCGGGTAGGTTTCACCTGTAAAAGCCGCTTCATCGACAAATAGTTCCTGCGAGTCCAGTATCAGGCTGTCGCCCGGTATCACATCTCCGGCAGATAGGATCACTACATCGCCCGGAACAACCTCTTCGACCGGAATCTCCTTTTTTTTTCCATCTCTCAACACATCACAATGCAGTTGCACCATTTTCATCAGTTCTTTGACGGCATCCGAAGCGCCTTTTTCCTGCCAAAACCCAAGGAAACTACTGATCAGCACAATGGCGAGGATGATCAGTGTATCGGCTACATCGCCTAAACCGGCTGATAACAAGGCCGCCGCGATCAGCATCAAAGTAATCGGGCTTTTAAACTGCGACAAGAAAAGCAGAATGGCGGATGAACCTGTATCCGCTTTAATGGTATTGGGGCCGTATTGCTTTCTTCTTTTGCCCGCTTCCGGCTCATCCAAACCGTTTTCATTGCCGGATACCTGTTTTAGCGCATCCGCCTTGCTGAACTGCCAGAAGCTGTCCGGTGTTTTTAAAGCTTCCATTTCCAATCGAGGATTTCTGGCATATCTTTACCATGCGCACTGATATAATGCTTGTGTTCAGTGAGTTTATCCTCCAATAACTGTTTTAAATAAACACCCTTTGTACCCGTTTGCGGCAGGCGGTCGATCACGTCCATCACCAGGTGAAACCTGTCCATTTCGTTCAGCACAGTCATATCAAATGAGGTGGTGATCGTCCCTTCTTCTTTATAGCCCCTAACGTGCATATTGACGTTATTAGCCCGGTTATAGGTTAAACGGTGCACCAGCCATGGGTATCCGTGGAAAGCGAACACCACCGGTTTATTGGTGGTGAACAATGCATTATAATCAGGGTCGCTTAAACCGTGCGTATGTTCGCTGCTCTTTTGCAGCTTAAACAGGTCGACCACGTTAATAACCCTGATCTTTAGTTCCGGCAAATGTTCCCGCAATATGGATACGGCGGCCAATACTTCCAATGTAGGCACATCACCGCTGCAAGCCATAACCACATCCGGTTCTGCTTCCTGATCATTGCTGGCAAATTTCCAAATGCCAATACCACGCGTACAATGGTCAACCGCTTGCTCCATATTGAGCCATTGCGGTGCAGGATGCTTACCCGCAACGATCACATTGACATAATGATAGCTGCGCAGGCAATGATCCATTACGGATAACAGGCAATTTGCATCCGGCGGAAGATAAACCCGCACAACGGTCGCTTTCTTGTTCACCACATGATCAATAAAGCCTGGGTCCTGATGGGTAAACCCATTATGGTCCTGCCGCCATACGGTAGAGGTCAGTAAGATATTTAAGGATGCGATCTTCCTTCTCCAGGGAAGTTCTAAAGTTATTTTCAGCCATTTGGCATGTTGGTTAAACATCGAATCCACAATATGTATGAATGCCTCATAGCAATTAAACAAGCCATGCCTGCCCGTCAATAAGTAACCTTCCAACCATCCTTCGCACTGGTGCTCACTCAGCATTTCCATTACACTTCCTTCGGGTGCAAGAAATTCATCACTGGCGATTATCGGAGCATCCCATTGCCGCTGGGTTGTTTCGAATATCACATCTAACCTATTTGATACCGTTTCGTCCGGCCCGAAAATTCGAAAATTGCGGCTTTCGCTATTCTCTTTGATCACATCGCGCAGGAAGCGACCTGAAACATAGGTATCACCTTCACCATCAGCACCGGGAGTTTCCACATTTACGGCATAGTCCCTGAAATTAGGCAGGCGTAAGTCCCGTAACAACTGGCCCCCGTTGGCATGAGGATTGGCACCCATCCGTCTTTCTCCTTTTGGTGCCAGTTCTGCCAGTTCAGGCATCAATCGCCCTTTAACATCAAATAGTTCTTCCGGTTTATAGCTCTTCATCCAGTTTTCCAATAACTGCAAATGCTCAGGTGGGGCGGATGCAGAAACAGCAAGCGGTATTTGGTGCGACCTGAAATTACCTTCAATCTTAAATCCATCCACCTCTTTAGGCCCTGTCCAGCCTTTCGGTGATCTCAAGACGATCATCGGCCAGCGCGGACGACCGGTACCATTATTTGCCTTTATTTCTTTAATGGCTTCAATTACTTTCTCTAATGTTTCAGCCATCGCCTTATGCATGGCCATCGGCTCATCCCCTTCAACAAAGTAAGGTGTCCAGCCATAACCCAAAAACAATTGTTCCAGTTCCTCATGGCTGATACGTGCTAATACCGTTGGGTTGGATATTTTGTAGCCGTTTAAATGGAGTATTGGTAATACCACTCCGTCGGTAATCGGGTTTAGAAATTTATTGGAATGCCAGGCTGTAGCCAGCGGCCCAGTTTCAGCCTCTCCGTCACCTACTACACAGGCGACGATCAGATCGGGGTTGTCGAGTACAGCACCAAAGGCATGACTAAGCGAATAGCCCAATTCACCGCCTTCATGGATAGACCCGGGTGTTTGTGGTGAAGCGTGGCTGGAAATGCCACCCGGATAAGAGAATTGGGTAAAGAGCCTTTTTAAACCATCTTCGTCCTGTGTAATGTTTGGATAAACTTCGGTGTAGGTACCTTCCAGGTAGGTGCCTGCTACAACTGCAGGCCCGCCATGTCCCGGCCCGGACACATAGATCATGTTCAGGTCGAAGCGATTGATGACACGGTTCAGGTGCGTGTAAATAAAATTTTGCCCCGGTGTAGTACCCCAATGTCCGAGCAACATATTTTTTACGTGCTCCAGCTTTAAAGGTTCACGTAATAACGGGTTATGCCGCAAATAAAGCTGCCCTACGGACAAATAATTGGCTGCGCGCCAATAGGCGTTGATCTTGTACAACAATTCGGGCGTTAGCGTTTCCGGCTTCATCAAATCTGTTTCCATAATTATCTTTTTATATCCTGTTTTATTACCCGGCAAACCAGGCGGGCTATCATTAATTCTTCATTGGTTGGAATGACACGAACGGCGACCTTACTCGTGACTTTAGAGATTATCGCTTCATTTTTAGTATTCTTTTTTTTATCCAGGTCAATTCCTAAAAATTGAAGGTCCTTGCAAATCATTTCCCGTACCTCGGGCGCATGTTCACCAATGCCCCCTGAAAATACCAAAGTGTCTAAGCCGCCCAAAGCAGCGGCATAAGCGCCTATATATTTTTTCGTTTGATAGCAAAAGAAATCAATGGCTTCGGCAGCACGGTGATCGGTATGACGGCTTTGGAGCAGTTCCTGCATATCGGCGCTGGTTTCAGAAATACCCAGCAGGCCGGATTCGTGATTGACCAGGTGATTGAACTGATGCGGGCTCAATTTTTCGTGTTGTATCAGGTAAGCCGCCACCCCCGGATCAAGATCCCCTGTCCGTGTACTCATCGGTATCCCCGATGTTGGCGTAAAGCCCATACTGGTATCTATGCTTTTACCATTTTTGACTGCGGCAAGGCTGGCGCCGCTTCCAAGATGCGCTAAGATGACCCTGCTCTTCGTTGTTGCACTACCGGCAAGCTTTTCCAGTTCTTCCATCAGGTAGGAATAAGACAGGCCATGGAAACCGTAGCGCCTGATACCAATCTTACTGAAGGGGCGCGGAATAGGCAATAATTTAGCGACTAATGGCATGGCGGCATGAAATGCGGTATCAAAGCACGCTACCTGCACGGATGATGGGTAATGCTTATTGAACTGTTCGATCAGTTTAATTTCTTCCGGCAGATGTTCCGGGTCATAGGCGCTGATCTCTTTGAGTTTATCCAATAATTGAATGGTGATCTTTTCAGGTTTGGTATGGCTCATACCATGGACTACTCTGTGCCCGATGGCTTTTAAGGAATTAAAAACATCTTGTTTTCCCAGCCAATCCATGAAATCCTGGACAACGTCCTGATAATTGGAAGTTTTAATAGGAACCGTATGTTGTTCGCCCGTGGCAGCGTTAATGAAATTTAGTTTGGCATTTTTGGTACCGATATTTTCAACCGCACCTGATAATAAAAGCTTCAAAGCAATATCTGCGGTGTATAAAGCGAACTTGATACTGGATGAACCGCCATTAATGGTCAATACAGTGCCTTTGTTTGATCTCATCATAGCAGGTTTTAAATGAAAATAATAATGAAGCAGTAGTATTGGGCAGGAAAAAAGATAATTTAAGGGCCTTTTATGTTTGATTGCAATTTTATGGCCGTTAAGAACTGCTGTTCATACAAGACATAAAAGCAGTAAAAGTTTTAATTAAAATGAATATTTGGACGTAAGTTTATAACTGTTTTGAACTTACCCGGTCTTTGCGCCGAATAAATATCCTACCAAAGCGGTAATCCCCATGGCTATAGTTCCCCAAAAGCAGATCCTGATGATACCTTTTACCATGCTTGAGCCACCTGCTTTTGCGGCGATTCCTCCTGACAATGCAAGAAATAAATAACCATCATACCCTGCATCTTGGAGATTCCGGAGCCATTGACACCTCGTTCTGGAATGTCAGGCAGACGATTCCGGAACACTTTGACCATATTAAATCCTTGATTATTAATTTCATTTTTTCTACCTGTTTACATAAATAGGTGCTCTGAGGCGCACGGAATCGCATGGTCAATGGCTCCGGAATCTCCAAGTAAAGCCCATTAAATTGACCCGAGGACAGCCGAGGGGGTCGTGAAAAATTTCATGAAAACAGTAAAAAAAAGGAAAGAAGCCGATTTAATCAAAAGTGTAACTGATCCAAAATCCAGCCATTTAGAAATACACATCAATGCTAAAATCCATTTTAAAATTGAAAAAAATTTAAAAGCGGAACTCACCGGACATTTAACTGACTGGACAAAAAACACCGTGGAATGGCCCAATAATTATAAAGTTAAAGACGCTGCCTTCCGGGTTGCTGGTACAGGTAGTGTTGGCTTAAAACGATATATGTTTCTTTTGGAAAGTACCCGGACTAAAAAGAAATATATATTGGTGGAAATGAAAGAAAGCAGGGATTCTTCATCGTTCCCCTATAACGCGATTAAACAACCCGCCTGGAAGTCGGAAGCAGAACGGGTAATAACGACTACGCAAAGAATGCAAAATGTTTCACCCGCTTTGTTAAGCCCGACCATTTTTAAAGAAGATACTTATGTTCTTCAGGAAATGCAGCCTGCGGCAGATAGAATTAATTTTGAACTGATAGAAGATAAATATAAATATCTAGACCAGGTGATCAAAGATATGGCGATGTTAACTGCGGCTGCACAGATCCGAAGCAGTGGGATACAAAACGCTTCAATTACTGACGAACTAGTGGCGTTTGGTATGCAAAAAGATTGGCATAAACCGTTGTTAGACTATGCTATGAATTATTCAAAACAGGTTTCTGATGATTTTAATCAATTCCTATCAGCTTATAATAGCGGGGAATTTTCAACTGCGAATAAAGGGAATACCAATTAACAGGCTGCCCGAAAAACTATCCAAAACCCAAAAGCAGGCCACGATAGTGTGGCCTGCTTATTGTTTGGATTAAACTGTGTGAGTGTGAAGAGCTGCGTTTTCTGAATGCTTTTTAGCTGCTTCAGATGCATGTTCTCCAGCTTTGTCAGAATGTCCCTGAGCCGCATGGGCATGATGAGCGGCTTTTTCATCGTGCCCTTCAGAATGGTTTTTGTGAGCTTCTGTGTGATGCTTTGCAGACTCTGTGTGGTGCTTTGCAGCTTCCTCGTGATGTGAATGTTTCATAATTTCGTTTTTATGTTGTTATAATTATAAGGCGAAAATCGAATGAATTGTTTTCAATAATTTAAATAAATTTATCTATTATTAATATTATTAATATAAAGTTAAATTAACATGCACTTAACAGTGCATTACCCTATAAATCAAAAAGATTATGTTGGATTTAGGGTAAGAACTCTTAGTAGGCAATTGATCATAAAGGTTAAGGTAGGGTTCAAAGTTTTTAAAGCCTGAATCGAGAGAATTACCGTGGTCTTTTGGTGTATCTAAAATAAAAATCCTCTTGAATAAAACTATTCCTGAAATTTCAGATTGCTATGAAAAAGAAATAAATGAACCGTAAGGATTGGGTCTTTTTAATGCGCCAAGATCGCACTTTAGTGAATTTATCCAGGAACAACGATGAAAACTAAACTATGGATCAACAGTTAAAAAAGCTATCAGCTGCAGGAATGCTGATCACCCTCGGAATAGTTTTCGGCGATACTTCACCACTTTATGTGTTTCAAACTTTACTTATCGAAGGGGACAAAATTAATGAAAGCCTTGTCTTAGGATCTATTTCCTGTATTTTCTGGACGCTAACGCTGCAAACCACCTTCAAATATGTATTCATTACCTTAAAGGCGGATAACCGTGGGGAAGGCGGGATTTTCTCGCTTTATGCCTTAGTGAGGCGTTATGGCAAATGGCTAGCCATCCCTGCCATTGTAGGTGCCGGATCATTACTGGCTGATGGTATCATTACTCCTCCTATTTCTATTACTTCTGCAATCGAAGGCTTAAAACTGGTACATGGATTATCGCACACCATTGTTCCAGGAAATAGCCTGGTTTTAATTATTGTTATCGCTATCATTGTATATTCCGGGGAAATGGACCATGTGATTCCGTGGCAAGCTGACCAGGGGATTAGCTGGCGAACGTATGTAGCGAAAGGACGCGCTTGCCGAGCTGGCCCAGCTTAAATTACCACGATTCAATTACATTAATGACTTCATTACGATAAAAAAGTCTTCCATACAAGTTAAAGCCGGAAACATTAAAATTGCTTACGATAGCCTTGTTGTAAAATTTGCAAAGCTACCCACCGATCAGCTTTACACCGAGCTTGAATCAGTAGGGAAAAAAATCGGCAACAATGAGGGACAATTATTAAACGATATACAGGCGATTAGAAACGGTACGGCAGTTCCTGCTTATTCATTTGAACTGGGTCTTTATACCGGTAAGAATAAATTAAACTTGAACGACTTGAAAGGCAAAGTTGTACTACTCACCTTTTGGTTTCCCGGTTGCGGCCCCTGTAGGGCGGAATTCCCGCACTTTCAGGCTGTAATTAACAAATTCAAAGCGAAAGATGTTGTGTATTTAGGGGTAAATATAATACCTGCGCAAGATCCATATGTGTTGCCCTTTATGAGAAACACAAAATATTCCTTTATCCCCTTACGCGGTACGGCTGAGTTCGCTCAAAAATATTTTGGTGTAATAGATGAACCCGAAAATTTCCTAATAGATAAGAATGGGAAAATTATCTTTAAAAATTTCAGGATAGATAATTCCAATCAGCGCTCGCTTGAGCTGATGATATCTTCATTGTTATAACCGATAACTTATCTTCTGCCCATGCCTATTATACTATTCCAAACCTAATCTGAAAAGACGTTTACAGAAAAAAATTATCAGGCTGAACGGCATCGATGTTCACCTTCCGACCAACAGCAGCAAGTCGTACGCATCGGCGCGCTGCATATTCGTAAGTGGTCAGGATGTATATGTCGGCGGTCACGCAAGTATTGATGGAACCTCTCAGGAAGCAACATTTTGGAAAAACGGGATTGAAACGATATTGACTAGGTATACTTCTGCCTCGTCTGTAGAGGGAGTAGCCTTTGCAAATAATGATGTTTATTTAGCAGGTTTTATAAATAAGGCCGGGTATAACTCAGCGATTTATTGGAAGAACGGCACCGCAGACACAATTTCTACGGCAAACACAGTCGCACCATACGAAGAACTTTGCCTTTACAATGGATCAACAAGGAAAATGGGCAATATCCCCGGCTTATGATGTATGCCATGCTTACCGACCTGATAGCCCATGGGTTACTGTAGGCCACCTGCCCCTACCCTATGTAATGGCTTATGATACCAGCAATCATTAAGTGTTAACGGCAAAAGACAGGGCATAGACCGGAAAGACCTACTGGAAGTGGCCAAACAAATGACCATAAAAAAGCCCAATGAGATCATCAGGCAAATCGAAGGCATCCTTAAACTGTGGCCGCATTATGCAAATCAATGTGATGTTGAAACTGCTTTGCAAAAAGTCATAGCAGAAACATTTATTAAATTATTTGAATAGTTAAAGCTAAGGGTTCGATTCCCGTTCCGAGTACAAACCCTCGCAACTACCGGCGTACTTGCGGGTTTTTCATTTATATTTTTAATTTGCCAAAATTCTTCTTTTATTCAAAACAGGTTAGTGAATGGATATATTGAACACCTCCAGTTGCCAACCGGACGAACATTTTTCATGGATGTTGTTTAGGTGGCTTTTCTGATGAACCTTAACTGAGAAGTAACCAGTATTTTTATTTGTAATTTGATTTTTTGATCAGCAACTTGATGTCCTTGATCCGTATCTTCCGGCCATCCGTTTCCAAAATCCCCTCTGCTTTAAACTCCTTTAATAGCCGAATCACATTTTCCTGGGCGATCCCCGCCATACCAGCCAGGTCCATTCTGGAGATATTTAAAATAATTTCCTTTTCATCCGATCCTTCTTCTTTGTATTTTTCCCGGAGTACGATCAAGGAAATAGCAAGCCGTTCCAGTGCTGTTCGTTGCGCGATCACGGAAATACTGTTCGCTAATACCGTAAATTCATGGCTTAAAGCTTTTAATAACCGCTGTGTAAAAGCAGGGGAGCGGTGTAAAATACTTATAAAATCTTCTTTGGGTATGAAACTAATCAAACTGTCTTCTATAGCGGCCGCCGAATCAGGGTATCTTTCCTCAGATAAAACCGCGTGATAACCGATCAGTTCGCCATGATTAGCCACGTAAATGATCTGTTCTTTTGCCAAATTGTCCACTTTGTACTTTTTGACTTTACCGCTTCTTATTAAAAAAATACCTGCGGGTACGGAACCTTCTCTAAAAACAACATCACCTTTCAGATATTTCTGGTCACTTTGATTAGCAACCAAATCTGCATATTCTTCTTCGGAAAGGACATTAAGGATCGATTGCGTAGTGAAATTCCATCGGTCGATAGGGAAAATTCCAGACAAACTCATCATATAAAGGTACGAATTTTTTAAAACTGATAAATATCAGCTTCTGCATTGATTTCTTACGGTAAATCGCTTTCCTGCAACGGCTAAATTTGCAGGTCATGAAAGCTTACCCATTTTCTTATTTCCCGCCCTTCCCGGAAGACCATCAGGGCGGACCTGTTATAAAACTAAAGAAGGATAATTTAAATACATCCTTATTTACAAATGATGCTGCATTCGACTGGTTGGACCCAGAACATTTCCAATTACTGTCCCTTAAACATTGGACACCACTGGCTATTGCCCGCAAAGCGGCTGAATTTCTGGCGGAACTAGGTGCAAGGGTGTTGGACATTGGCAGCGGTTGGGAAGTTTTGTTTGGCAGCGGGCCATCATTTTCCCGAAACTTTTTTCTACGGTGTTGAACAAAGGCATGAATTAATTTACCTGGCCGAAGAGGCTAAAGGATATACAAAGCTATCCAATGTAACTTTTATTTACGCCAACATCACCCAGGTCAATTTTAAGGAGTGCGATCATTTCTACTTTTATAATTCTTTTCATGAGAACATTGACCCCGAAAATCAAATAGATGATAGCATAGAATTGTCAGTAAGCCTTTATAACTACTATAATCAATATCTCTGTGATGCACTGGATAAAAAGCCTTCAGAAACCCGGCTGGTTACCATTCATCGTTTTGAGCAGGAAATACCACCCGGTTTTAAACTGGCAGATATTTCCTGTAATGGCTTGATGAAAATGTGGATCAAAACCTGACCAAATGGAAACAGTACAATTTTTACGTTCGCGATTTAGAAATTTTCAAACCCAAAGAAAAAACAGAAGAATGCTTAATGAGCTATTAAACCCTACGCTATTCCGTCATGATACCGCTTTTGATGATCTGTACCCCGAACATATCCAGGAACTGTCCCAGATGCATTGGACACCTGTGGACATCGCAAAAAAGGCAGGTGATTTTTTGTCTATTCCCAATACCAGTGTTTTGGATATTGGCAGCGGTGTAGGGAAATTCTGTATTACAGCAGGATTTTTTCACCCCGAAACATTTTTCTGTGGAAACTGGACTTTAAAAATTACGACCATTTTTATTTTTACAATCCTTTCTATGAAAATATTGAGCCCGATAGCCGGATAGATTATACGGTAAGGACTTCGTTTGAACTATATAACTTGTATAGCAGGTTTGTTTTCCAAATGCTGGAGGAAAAACCTCCTGAAACGAGGCTGGTAACTTTTCATGCCCCTGATACACAAGTTCCTCCGGGTTACCAATTGGTCAATAATTCCTATAGCAGGGTATTGAAAATGTGGATAATGAAATAGGACGGGGTGGTTTCATGCCCTGTTATAGGAATAATGATAAGTTAAAATAAAAATCATGTTTAAACCAAAGTTAATTGATACTTTAAAAAACTATCACCGGGATCAGTTTTTTAAAGATGTAATTGCCGGGGTAATTGTCGGCATTGTTGCGCTGCCCTTAGCTATTGCATTTGCTATTGCTTCAGGTGTTTCTCCTGAAAAGGGAATCTTTACGGCCATCATTGCGGGCTTGGTTATATCGGTTTTGGGAGGCAGCCGGGTACAGATCGGTGGGCCAACCGGGGCTTTTATCGTGGTGGTATATGGCATTGTCCAGCAATTCGGCATCAATGGTTTGATTATCGCCACTTTTATTGCGGGCATATTGCTGATTATTATGGGGCTAACCAAATTAGGGAGTGCCATCAAGTATATTCCTTATCCCCTGATTATTGGCTTTACTACCGGGATTGCAGTCATCGTCCTTTCATCCGAAGTAAAGGACTTGTTGGGATTAAAAATGGGGAACGTCCCGGCTGATTTTATCAGCAAGTGGGTAGCGTATGGCCGGCACCTGTCTGCTGTAAATCTATATGCAGCCGGCATAGGGGGTTTTACCTTATTGATTGCCTTTCTATGGCCCAAAATCACCCATAAGGTTCCAGGATCATTAATTGCCATTGTCCTAACTACGCTGG
The DNA here is from genome assembly GCF_034345625.1 of Mucilaginibacter sp. 5C4. Classification (NCBI taxonomy): domain Bacteria; kingdom Pseudomonadati; phylum Bacteroidota; class Sphingobacteriia; order Sphingobacteriales; family Sphingobacteriaceae; genus Mucilaginibacter; species Mucilaginibacter sp. 5C4. The sequence continues at coordinate 3,106,477 of NZ_CP133775.1, forward strand.
CTGTTTATTTTTTTAAAATTCCGGTAGAAACCATCGGCAGCCGGTTTGGTGCTATTCCCACCTCCCTACCCAAGCCTGTCATACCCGGAGTGAGCTTCGCCACTTTACAGCAGCTGATCCGGCCAGCATTTACGATTGCGCTGCTCGGCAGTATAGAATCATTATTATCCGCGTTAGTAGCAGATGGTATGATCGGTGGAAATCACCGCTCCAATACAGAGTTAATTGCCCAGGGATTTGCCAATATCTGTTCTTCCATCTTTGGTGGAATTCCGGCAACCGGGGCCATTGCAAGGACTGCTACAAATGTAAAAAACGGGGGAAGAACACCTATTGCCGGTATTGTCCATGCAATTACCTTACTCATCATTTTACTTTTTGTTGGCAAGTGGGCCGCGCTCATCCCGATGGCAACGCTTGCGGGTATACTCATCGTAGTGGCCTGGAATATGAGTGAAACAGAAAATTTTATAGATGTATTTAAAGGGGCAAAAAGTGATGCAGCAGTGTTGATAACCACCTTTGCCCTGACAGTATTCGTGGACCTGACGGTAGCTATTGAAATAGGAATGATAATGGCAGCCTTCCTGTTTATGCGAAAAATGATGCAGGCGAGTTCTGTAAAACAAGCGGTTTCTTCGGCAGATAATACTGACGAAGTGCTTATGCCGGAAAATATTCCTACAGGCGTTGACGTTTTTGAGATCAATGGCCCTTTATTTTTTGGCGCGGCTTATAAGTTTAAGGATGCCATGAAAGTTTTGGAGAGGCCTGCCAAGGTATTGATCATCAGGATGAGGAATGTGCCCGTTATCGATGCCACTGGTATCAGGGTATTAAGAGAAGTAAATAAGGAAATGAAAAGGCAAGGAACGAAATTGATCATTTCAGAAGTGGCCAACGAACAAGTCATGGGCGAACTGAAGAAAGCGCGCTTATTATTTCAAATCGGGAAAGGAAATATCAAAGATACCTTTGATAACGCTTTAAAGCGAGCAAATGACATTTCTCAACCTCGAATTATCGGAAGCATCTAAAGTAGATTCAATAAGGGTAAGCATCCCCAATCTACAGGGGTTGATACGGCTTGGCTATGGGAAACCGAAACCTAATGGTGGCTGGTATGATTTTGGTCGCACACGCCAGTATGGGCAGAGCTATCAGTTCGGGATTAAAATACCCTGATGGATTTTGGCATATTACTTTAAGCACAAAAAGATTTTGGTAGGAAATCGAATTAAAAAACGTCCGAATATCCATCCCGCTACCTATCGCTCTTTATGCGATTAAACTCCCTAATGTCTGTATATCCTCTAAAAAGCGTCCGGTTATTGATACCTTTTGGAGTACATCCGACCTCGCAAGTACAACGGTACTTGCGAGGTTTTTTATTAAAATCTATATTGAATATTATTTACGAAGCCTGAAAATCAAGGATCACATAGCCACTATTTAGCATATAGCATATTAAAGAGTGTCGACAGACGATGATTTGCAGCTACTGTTATTATCCCTTTTATGCCAATATTTTACATGGGCAAACAACAATGAAAGCCCGGTTAAAAAATAAACAACAAACAACCTAATACCTTTAGGGGCTCCGTAAAATCCAAGTCCCGCCTTAAATATATTGAGGTTAAGCATACAGCCTATACAATGATGAATGTAATTTTATAAAGGATCTTTTCCATGCCGTAGCATTTGTAAAACATAAAATAATAAACGGGTAAGATCAGGCCAAATAGCCAGGTCTTATACAGAATGAAATATACAAGGTAACTTATCAGATGTTGTAACTGCATTGTCAATGGTGAGAAATGTAGAATATTATCAACCAGATAACTATAGAGGCTTAAAAAGCTTACCCCTATGTAAACAGCCATCAGATACTGGGCTACAATTTTCATTTCATATAAATTAGTACACCGTTAAGCTTTAGGTTTAAATAGTTCCCTGCCGCGCACGACGACTTTCAAGCGTTGTCTTTTTAATGAAATGTGAGTATTTACCCGGTCATTCTCTTCGTGATAAAATTTGTATGCATTGATAATGTCTTTACAACTGATCACACCGGTTACCTTATTTTGTGCTACAACCGGCAATACTTCAACATTTCTCTCTGCCATTAACTCCACCGCCTTTCGTAAATTATCATTGCTTTTTACTGACTGATTAGACGATTGCAGGATACTTTTCAAAGGGGCAGTACCATCCATGTCATGTTTATTGATATCTGCAGCACTTACGATCCCCGAATAATTTCCCTGATCATCAGCTGCGATAAAATACTGCGTGTCGTTATTTTCAGATTTTATAATATCCCTTACCTCGCGGATTTCCAACCCGATATTGAAAATAAGGTCGTTCGCATTGCTGATTTCCGCTACTGTTAATTTACCCAGTACATCAGGTTCAAAAGAATCGGGTGTCGAAACGCCACGACGAGCAATTTTTTCCGTCATTATCGTATTTTCCATTAAAAAAAAAGATACCAGGTAAGAAGCGGTACATGCACCCAAAAGCGGCAGTAAAGCATGGAACTGTCCGGTTGATTCCAAAGCAAAGGTAATACTGGTCAGATAAGCCCTGGACGCGCCTGCGAACATAGCCGACATGCCGATCAGGGCGGCCATAGGTACACTGATACCAACGTTGGGGAAAACGTAAAGAATAATTGCCCCGATTAATGCCCCGCTTGCACCGCCAATTGTTAGTAATGGCGCTAAGGTGCCACCCGAAGTTCCGCTGCCTAAAGCAATAGCCCAAGACAAGAATTTAAAAAAGAATAACCGCAGTAACAGAATGATGGCAACTGACCCGGATAAGACACTGATAATATTGTCATATCCTACACCGAGTGTATGCGGTGCGAAATAGCCAATGAGGCCAACTGCCAATCCACCCAGAGCAGGCCACCACATCCAATGGATCGGAAGCTTTTCAAAAGCATCCTCGATGAAATAAACTATTTTGGTTACACCGATAGACAGAAATCCTATGAACAGACCTATGCCACTGTAAATGGCCAGCGCGCTGTTGGTAGGCGTATCTAAATTGGGCATCGGAAATACCGGCCCAGCTTCAAATAATAAATGATGTCCTGCCGCTCCTGTGATACAGGCCAAAGCAACCGGAAGTATCGATCTCGGGGAAAACTCAAAAAGCAATAGTTCTATCGCTAAAAAAACGGCAGCTATTGGTGTTCCAAAAATGGCTGACATGCCCGCGGTTGCCCCGGCAGCCAGGATGATTTTCCGTTCATTGGAAGTGATTTTAAATAATTGCCCGAGCGTTGACCCGAGTGCACCACCAGTAGCTATAATTGGCCCCTCCGCCCCAAAGGGCCCGCCTGTGCCAATGGCGATAGCAGAAGAAATGGGCTTTAATAAGGTAATTGATGGTTTGATCCGGCTCTGATTGGTTAAAATCTGCTCCATTGCCTCCGGTATACCATGTCCTCTAATCGCTTTTGAACCATACAACGCCATTAGTCCTACCAATACACCGCCGACAGCGGGCACAATGATGACCCATAGCCCTAAGTGATTACCCGCTGGGCTATGATAAGCCACAGCCAATTTTCCGAAGAAGGAGAGATTGGTAACGATATTGATAAGCGTAATCAAAAATTTGGCGATCAAGCTAATAGCCGCCGCCACCAGGATAGATAGGGCGGATATGCGCAACAACCTGCTTTTAGAAAAATTTGTGTTTGAGCCCGGTGAATCTGTACTTATACCGGACAATAATGGAGAAATAGGAATGCCACCTGATTGGTGTTGATTTTTCATGATTTGAAATATGGATACAATGCGAAAATATTTCGGGGCAAAAGTATGAATTATTTGAACCGATACCACAAGAAACAAAAGATTTATATTGCATGTGCAATTTTATTGTTATAAAAAAGGTTTAATTTTGCATAATTATATTGCATATAAAATCATCATTAGAAAATCTCTCAACTAATAATTACCGTTAGGGAAAGGATTTATTATTTTAGCAATTAGTTATTAAGCCCCACAAAGATCGAATGGAAAAAGCTAAATATAAGTGTGACCTTGATACCTGTTTTTTATGTAAAACCTGTGTTGGTGACTGGAAACCTGCTATCGAATTGAATAAGCAAAACTACAGGGTTAAAAAGGGCCAGGATATTTTCAAGGAAGGCGACCCGGTAACGGGGATATATTTTGTTTATGAAGGATTTGTCAAGGTCCATAAAAAATGGGATGATGAAAAGGATTTGATCATCAGGTTTGCCAAAAAGGGCGACATTTTAGGTCACCTCGGCTTAGAAGGTAATTTTATCTATCCCGTTACCGCAACCGCTCTGGATAAGGTAACCGTATGCTTCCTTCCGATGGATTTTTTTGAATCCTCCTTAAATATTAACAACGGGTTTGCTGTCAGGTTAATGCGTTTTTTTGCGGGTGAGCTCCAAAATTCAGAAAAGAGAATGCGTAATCTGGCCCATATGCCGGTTAAAGGTCGTGTTGCACAGGCTTTGATTACACTAAAAAAACAGTTTGGCGTAAATGAGGATAGGGTTATTAATATTGAATTGGCGAAACAAGATCTTGCTTCTTTTTCAGGTGCGGCCTATGAATCATTGTTTCGTACCATCAATGATCTGGTGGCCGATAATATCATATCAGTGGCAGGAAAAAGCATATCAATAAAAGATGATGGTAAGCTGTTACAATTGATTCAAAATAATGAGTATTAACTACATGCCATGCCATGCCATTAGGGAAAGGTAATATTATCTTAACATTAATCTATAAAGGCGAGAGTTATATCATCCATACTTATGCTAATGAATATTATAGCCGGATGACCCTGATTTCTGAGCGGTTGGCAATCACGGGTTTTGGTTTATGCTGTGGCATGGGAAGTTGTGGTACTTGTAGGGTTGAGTTGGGCAATCAATACACTTATATAACCAAACCTGTTTTATCTTGCGATATTCAACTGAATGACGAGCTATCAAATAAGCATATCACAATCGCCGATCAGACTTATTGACAACGCCATTCAACTCCCGTTACCACAATACGAAGAAGAGGGTATTGAAATCATGGCCAAAAGCCGCAAGCACATTTTACTTGTAGAGGATAACCAGGAGCTGCGCACCTTCTTAAAACAGGCCTTTGAAAAACATTACCATATATACGAGGCCGAAGACGGTAACGCCGGAATGCAAGTAGCGACCGAGAAGGTGCCAGACATGATCATTAGTGATGTAATGATGCCCGGGATGAATGGTATAGAGCTTTGTAAGCTTGTTAAAAATACTTTTGAAACCAGTCACATCCCTTTTGTAATTCTATCTGCTAAAGACGCCTTAGATACCAAAATTGAAGGAATGGAATCGGGCGCCGACTTTTATTTTGCCAAACCTATAAGCGTAGACCTTTTGCTGCTTACTGTACATAACATTTTTGAGCAGGGCGAAAAGCTAAAACAACGGTACACTAACGATTACCTGGCCGAAGCTACCGAATTGGTACACTCCGAAAAGGACAAAGAGTTTTTTAATAAATTATTAAAGGTAATTGAAGATAACATTCAAGACCTGAACTTGGACGTTGATTTTTTATGCAAGCACCTGTATATAAGCCGTACCAAGCTCTATCAAAAATTAAAAGGTATATCAGACCAATCGGTTGGTGAATTTATCAGGACTATCCGCTTAAAAAAGGCCATTCAGATTATGACGCATGAAGATATCGCGATGAATGAAGTAGCCGACAGGATTGGCCTGCAAAGCAACTCGAATTTTTCCAGGGCATTTAAAAAAAAATTTGGCAAATCGCCATTGCAGTTTATGCAGGCGTTAAAAAAGATATAAGCACAATTGAGACTACGCAATATCGGCAACGGATTTTGTAATTGAAACAGATGGTTTTTACCCGTATTGGGTACCGCTACATCCATTTATGACGTAAAGGGAAGTTCTCCGTGATAACGTGATTGCAGAACGGATGAATCGTGCCCTAAAGTTGGGTTGCTTGAGAAAGTGTACCCGAACTTTACTGAAGCAAGCCGGGCAGTAACATTGGCCTTTAAAAACAAATGAGGCGCTCATAGTGGAGATTCCGGAGCCATTGACACCTCGTTCCGGAATGTCAGGCAGACGATTCCGGAACACTTTGACCATATTAAATCCTTGATTATTAATTTCATTTTTTCTACCTGCTTACACAAATCGGTGCTCTGAAGCGCACGGAATCGCATGGTCAATGGATCCGGAATCTCCAGTTAATTATGAAAAGAATTGCCGCCTTTATCCTTTTCTTGACGCCCTTTTTCCTTTATGGCCAGGCGCCGGACGCCGCTTACGTAAAAGCGCTTTACAAAAAATACCCCACCCAACAATCCGACTTCTGCCCTTCCTGTAAATTGTGGGTCAATCCCTATTTCAGGTCTATCGCAGACACCCTGCAACACATGCCTGTACTTACTTTCTACATCTATACAAAAGCGCACCGGTTGGAACAGGAAGCCCTCGACCTGCCCCGGACAGGCATTTATGCGGCATGGCATGCCGCGTACGGACAGCCCGATGAAACAAAGGTTTACCGCAAAGCAAACCGTTTGATCGGAAAACCGAATTCGTCAGAAATGATCGCTAAAGGCCATTGCCAACCATGGATACTGCTTGCATATTCCGCAGATGCGGCCATACTCTCAGACACGTACACCTTTAACGCAGCCATGGAGTACCAGGGGCAGAATATCGGAACAGAATTAGCTACGGAAGACCTTTGCAGGAAACTTACCGGCCACAAAACGGTAGCTGTTACAGACAGCGTCATGATCTGGTGCGGTACTTTCGGCAGCAAGCAGGTTTATTCAAATGGCAAGCTTAACAATACTGTCCCCTCCCATTATTACAAGATCATCCGCTACTACGACGCTAACGTAGGCGGTATCATTCAATTATGCTATTGGATGCCGAATGACCCTGCTGAAAAACGATATGTTCTAAAAAAGAGGGAAATAGTATTTGACCAGCTGGTTCAAAATCTTGGCTTTGACCCGACGCTGATCTTCGGCAATTAGCCTGCTGCTCATCAAATAAATGCGCCATCTAAGGTTGGTATAGCAGTTATTTCTTCACAAGCTCGACTTCGCTAATTGCTACGTTTAATGCCTCAGCTACGTCCGATGCCTTTCTTTCATATCTGCCAAGGGAACACTCCGGCATAACTCGGCCCAGTCCCGCCTTGACAAACCATAAGTGATATAATCCTCGCAAATTTCGTTTTGGTCAGGGTAATCCAGCCAAGTGATAATTCTTTTGTAGTAGACTTTTTGCATTGAAAACAATTTTAGAAATTTGAAGATAAATTTGAAATCAAAAAGTTTTCGTCAATGAGGGAAATTGAACCGCCTTTTGAAATTGAATATCATGGCACCACAAAAGTCACAGAAGCAGAGTGCCTCGTCCTGAATTAGGTTGACCGTTATCCTTCCTGTGCACTTAGTTTACAGTGAAACAGTCTCTTAAAATATTTATTATTACAAGGATTTAACCATTGACGTTATAGTGTGTTTCATTTCCTGAAACCAGTCCATTTCCTGAATATAAAACCAATTACATTTACGATAATGCATATCCTCCCCGCAATAGCATATTGAAGTCTAGGTTTGAAAAAGTACTTTATGGATTAATAAAATTTTCGGTAGTACCGAAATACTTGTCAAAAGACATGGCAAAAACCCGGCATACTTGCAATAATGGATTCTTTTAATTTCAATGAACTTCCCGAAGTAATCCGTCTATTATTCGAAAAAGTCGAAAAGATTGAATTTATGATAATCAATCTGCAGCCCAAAGAAATAGACGAAAATGAACTAATGGACATTACAGAAGCTGCACAGTTTCTGAAGGTCACAGTTGCTTCGCTTTACACTAAAGTAAGTCGCAAAGAAATCCCTGTAAGTAAACCTGGAAAAAGGCTATATTTTAATCGTTCCGAACTTCAAAACTGGATAAAGCTTAGCCGAAAAAAACGTCGTTTCAAATCAACACTGAAGCAAATAATTATCAGAAAAGGAACCAGAAAAAGATTAATCACAATCTAGATAAGTTTAGCTAATATGGTTAACGATAAAAGCGTGTGCAAATACAACACTTAGTACCCGTACATTCTCATCCAGCTTACTTATTAACTCTTAACTTACCAAGATCAAGCTTTATCCTCCCAATCAATTGATACTTGATGAAATAATCATGAACCAAATCTACTATATACGCAACCAGAAGTATTATTAGATTTTGATTTGGCAATATTATATGAAGATCAAAGGTTCTTTAAATTATCATTAGGCATTTCGTCTATCAGTTTACCATAAGGATCAACACCCACGGATACCGGTTTGCCTTTTACAATAAGGGTAATGGTATGATTTCCGCTTTTTAATTTATGCTTTTTTATATATAAGGGGGTCATTAACATCCGCCCGTTTTTGTCCTTGGATGTTGGCCCAAATACAGCCAAATCTATATAATCATTCATGGGGGTAACTACGTAATTGCCTTTTCCCTGCAAATAAGACTTTTCTGCATTTAAATTGATAGTGACTTTGTAATTGTTATTGCCTAATGGGGAGGCTTTGGCGCTTACTATCTTATTGTTATAAAATGTTATTTTCTCCCAGGTATCTTTTAAATAGTATTGCAATGAATCCGGCGTATGCATTTTAAGATAGCGGTAAAGATCATTACTGCCTGCATAAGGCGGGGCTTTTTTAAAGGCATATTCATTTTTAAATGCTTTGAGCGCTGCGTTCATATTTTCGTCGCCGATCAGATCCCGTAACCCATATAATACCTGCGCCGCTTTTGTGTCCCATTCGTACCATTGGTTCGCCTTGATCAGCGAATGTTCTTCTTCTTCCTGGCCGCGGCTGTGCCAGAAAAGATAATTCCCGATCTCATCACGCAGCAACTCTCCAATATTATCTTTACCGTATTTATGTTCCATCAAGACAAAAGCGTCATACTTCGGCAAACCTGTAGAAATGACCTGTGCGCCGACTGTGCTATTGGGTGGTGCCTGAAATATCCACCATTGTCTTGAGATCAGTTTGGATGCATCGAAATAACAATAGTCAAATAAGCCCTTGTAACTAAAATCAGCATTCCAGCCTGTATTTTCATTATAGGTGTTTAAAGTAGGATAGGATGATGAACCGCCGCTGTAAACACTAGTTTCGGCAAGCCGCAGGTCTTTGTAAGGGTACGCGCCATAAACTTTGGAGTAATAACTTAAGCCATCTTTCACCGCTGCCATAAACCGCCCGGTATTGTCCGCGTGGGCCAGGTGATAGTAGATACTTGTTTTCACGTTATGCACGCTGTCGATTTTTAAATTGGCTGATAACACCGCATATTTTGCTGACAAAATTTTAAAAGAGGGATAGGCACGGGGTGCTTGCTGCACGTAATGATAATAGTTACGGCCGTTTTCTTTCCACTCTTTTTGCAACTCGCCCGGGGCGATTGCGATTTGATCGCCGGAAGTGCTGACGGTAATATCCAGCGTATAAATATCTGCTGCGGAACCCATGATCAACCTACTTTTTCCAACGGGATCATCCTGGGGTATTTCTTTGTCTGTTTTTGGGGCAAGCCCATAACGTTTCCGCTCATAATTACTGCCCAATTCTTCGCCTTCATCATAGCCTAACCCCGGTATGCCTCCGCTAAAGTAAGTACCGTTGTTGAGAATATCACCGCTGTAAGAGTTATTCTGAAATCCTTTACATTTTACAACGGAGGTCATTTCAACCACAATAGAATCATGCGGCGCAAGCGCTTTGGCAAAGGTGTAGATCCTAAAATCGGCGGTATCCCTTGCCGGCCTGAACCAGTTAAATTTGCCGCGGCGGTAGGTCAGGGGAACGATATAAGCCATATCTTTTCCGTCACTTTTTAGCGTATAGTCAACGCCTTCGCCATCAAGCAGCATTTGAGCGATTGGCTGATCTGTTTTATTGGTTAAGGTAAAATAGCCGTGTGTTTTAGCTTGCTGCTTATCCGGGAACAGATCTATCACCAATTTTATACCGGTTAGTTTTGGCAGGGGCAGGTTCTCGTAGCGCTTTAATGTTCTTTCGTAATCCACGGCGCGCTGGTCGGTCTCCGCACCTGTCAAATAGCTATTTAAATAGCTCACATTATAATATATAAATGACCCTACAGCCAGGAAACAAATTGTTAGCACAACGGCCATCAATTTGGTTTTGCGGTCAAAGCGTTCCCTGGCCAGTTGCCATCTTTCTTTAAAAGCCGACGAAATTCCACGATAGTAAAATAAGGCCGAAATAATAATTAATAAACCACCTGCCAGCAACCAATAGATATTAAACCATATGACCGGCGTCAGCATGTGCCCGATACCATCCATATCAGATATAGAATAATTGGGAGGGTAAGAATATAACAGCAAATTATAATTAAGCACACCGGTTACGTGAGCAAAAAACAAGATGATCCAAATGGCGATGCCCACACCGTGTGCAGCAAATTTATTGTTGATAATGACATGAATCACATAAGCAAACACCACCATTTCCAGGAAACGGGGAAGCATGAGCACAAATACTTCTAACAGGTAAACCGATATATTGAAGTGGTAATAGCCTTTAATTACCTGGATAAAAATCCCAAGGAACATGGGTACGGTGGACAGGAAAGCGCCCATTATAAGAAGGCTCAGAAGCCGGGAACCATTCAATACCCAGTTTGGTGCGGGCAATGAATCGTTAATGTAGACATATCGCGTTGTACGGTCTCGGTGAACGGTTTCGCCTGTATAAAAGATGATGATAAAAAATATGAAGAACAGGAAATTATCATAGAAGATGACCAGTAATGAAACTGTACGCGGCAGGTTGGGCACACGGTAAAAACTATCCCCCAGGTAAAATATGAAGCCAAGGAAGGTAAGCCCGCAACCAATAATGATCCAAAAGTAGTTGTCGCGGATGATGTTTGATAGTTCAGTTTTGGTGAGTGTTAGCAAAGTCCTGAAATTATAGCTGCCGGTAAAGCTGGTTGAGACTTGCGGCCGCTGGGCATTCCGGTTAACCTTTTCATCGGGGATGATTTTCTTATCCCTTTTTCCACTAAAAAAATCTTCAAAATTAAACCTGATATAGCTGAATAACAAAAGCCCGAACCCTATACCCGGCCATAGCAGGCGGTTAATTAAAAGCACACCTTCAAAGGCCACAGTAGAAATATTTTTAACATAGTCGTTAGCCTGATTGACCTGCATGCGTACACCGTTGAATGCAAATGGATCTGCCAGTTTTATTACTACCTCGTTATTGGAATGAGCAAGAAAGAACGTAGCTATTAAATAACCCAGAAACAAAATTATGCCCCCACTGTAGATCACCTTTATATTCCGAGTAAGTGCGACCAATCCGTAAAATAAGGATGATGTGAATACGAGATTGGGCACACCTATCAATAAAAAGGGTTGCAGGTAATAAGTTAATTTATTTGGTCCGTAACGTCCGGCATCATTTAGGCCAAGTAATGGCCCAAGAAAGGTGCCGATGTATGCACCAAACATCACCGCGCTACCTATAATTAACACAAACAGCAGCGAACTACAGTATCTTCCCCAAAAGTATCCCGCCTTGGTGATCGGGTAGGTGAGGTAATAATCTTTTGTATTATACTCTATATCTTTATACAAAGGCATACCCATGATGGCCGATGTGACCAGCATCATAATGATGCTTAACCATGCATAGGTACGTGCGATCATCATAGGGCTGTTAAAATGCTCTTTTTCGCCAACAGGTAATGCACCTGCTGAAAATGAGAAGGTTACAAAAAGCAATACGCCCAAAAAATAAACATAGACCGCCGGTCTCCGGAGGCGGTTCTGCGCCTCAAAAACAAATATTTTCCAAAACATAAATTTTATTTTTGTGGTAGTTTAAATGGTATTTACATCAACCCGGGTTGCAATATTGCTAAAGTATACATCTTCCAGATTTGGCGTTGCCGGTGAAAAGTCATTCCCCGGATCGCTTTCCTGCAACACTCGGATATGCAGTTGCCCCGTTTTAAGTTGGGTGGATATAACTGTAAAATCATCCTGGTAAAAACTCAGTTCCTGCTTGGATATCGCTTTCGTGAAGATCCTTCCTTCCATTTCTTTCACGGCATTATCCGGCTGGCCGGCATAAAGTACTTCACCCTGGCAAATGATCGCAAAGTTGGAGCAAAGTGTACTTACATCCTCGACAATATGGGTGGAAAGTATAACGATGGTGTTTTCGCCAAGCTGACTTAAAAGATTGTAAAAGCGGTTACGTTCGGCGGGGTCTAAGCCGGCTGTTGGCTCGTCGACAATAATAAGTTTCGGGTTGCCTATAAGCGCCTGCGCAATGCCAAATCGTTGCTTCATGCCCCCGGAGTAGGTACCCAGGCTTTTCTTTTTATCTTTTGAAAGGTTAACATTATCCAATAATGCGGCGACAAGCTCCTTTCTTTCGCTTTTGTTTCCTACGCCTTTCAGCTGGGCTATATGGTCCAGCATCCTTTCGGCAGATATCTTTGGGTATACGCCAAATTCCTGGGGCAGGTAACCCAGTAATTGCCTGACCTTTGTTTTGTCTTGTAATACATTCAGGTCGTCTAAAAAGACACTTCCGCTATCTGCCTCCTGCAAGGTAGCTATCGTTCGCATTAAAGATGATTTACCCGCACCGTTAGGGCCAAGCAAACCAAACATGCCGTTACTTAAATGAAGTGAAACATTTTTCAAGGCCTGCACGCCGTTGGAGTAGGTTTTCGAAAGGGAATTGATGGTTAATTGCATTTGATTTGGATAAGATGGTTATTGTTTTTTGAACAGGTTTTGCGATTGGGCGCCAATCGTTAATCTGGCACTATCGGCTAAATGATAATGTATATTTTCAATTCCTTCATTATTGAGCAAGAGCTCGCTTCTGTTTAAAATTTCAAAGTCTGCGTTCTTTAGCTGGTTGCCTTTCAATAAAGTAATCTTAGAACCGCTTCCTGCTCTTTTTCCTATTGTGGCAGTTACATTAGTCAAATGATTGTTTGCAAGCTCAACTGTACTGCCATAATCCTGGATGATCGTCAAGCTATCCTGTTTAAACCCATCAATCAATACCCCGCGCATGTTCCAGCTGGTATAATTTATCGTATCGGTAACTGCAATATTTTTGCTAACCGTATAGGTTGCACCGGCGTGTACAGCGGATAGTATAGGGCAGGAGATGACAATAAGGTATGGATTGGCATTCCAAAGATATTCTTTGTCATAAGCAGCCTTTATGGTTAGTTTTTTACCCTCTTGGGAAATTTTTATATTGGATAAAGCAGCAGAGTCAGCTATTATTTTAAATGGCCCCTGTACAAATTTAACATTAGCTGCGGTCGAAGACTCCAGGTCTACAACATCGAAGTCTTTATAGTTTAGCTTTACATAGTCCCTGTACGCATCCTTGTACCTGCCGCTGATAAATTCCGCCTTAAGCAGGTTATCATAACCCAGCTGTGTAAGCAGGATAAGCAGCAGCGCGCACACTATTAAACGGTTACTTGTTTTCATTGTCTTGGTTTAAAGGCTTTTTGTAATTATTTGTTATAAACGTTTCATAACGTTCCTGCAGGTCTTGCAAATCAATATCCAACAGGTATATATTGCGGAAAAATTCAGGGAGGTCCTGCGCCACGAAGCGTTCTTTCCGGTAAGCCTTTACTTTTTTAAGGCCGTCGACCGCAACAAACAGGCCGAGTCCTCTTTTATTGGTTACCACGCCCTGCTGCTGTAAGAATTCATAAGAACGCAAGATCGTATTGGGATTAACCTCCAGTTCAACAGCTAGGTCGCGTACGGAAGGTATTTTATGCTCTGCTTTCCATTTACCAAGCAAAATATGTTCGCTTATATAAGCGGCAATTTGCAGGTATATAGCTTCATTGTCTCTAAACTCCATATTTACACCTGCTTTTCTGTTAATCTAAAATACGCTGCAACCCACAAAATCAGGATGAATGCCATTACCGTGTATTGCGTTATCCAGTCATATTGAGGTGGTGTCCTGATCACGATGTTGTGCATCTGTTCGGTAAACCTCATTTCTCCGAAGGGGACATTAGGCCTTACTTTGTGGCCCGTCATCCAACCAAGCAAATACTTATTGCTTATCATGAGTACCGCAATGGTTATAAAGAAGGCAAATGCTGTTTTTATAAAGTGCAATTTATTGAAATAAATTGCCCCATAGAAAGCTACCGCTTGTAATAAGCCATAAACGATATATATCTTGAATCCCGCGGGATTATCAGAGATGACACTAAATATTCTTTCATGTTCACCACCCGGCTTTAAGCGGAGTAAAAAAATCAACACCCCATAAAAACTGGCAGTATAAACCATCACAAACAAGGGGACCGAATAAACCCATGCGACCAGGTATTTTTCGAAATGTGACGCGGGTAGGGTTAAAGTAGATATGGCTTTCTTTTTGTCTCCGTAGTCAGCAAAAAGGTTACTTGTAAAAATGGTTCCCGCTGCCAGCATCACCATAACGTATAGTGCAATTTGAAAACTGACATTCATTTCATCAGGGAGTGCGTAAATAAAAAGTATTCCCCCCAATAATAAAACACCGATAAGTACAGCCCAACTCATGAAGTAGGTTTTATAACGGTCTGCGGTGTGTTTGATGAACAGGCGGACGAAACGGATAAAACTAAATGACGGGATCATTAACATATTATTTGGATGATTTGATGAAGTCTAAAACAGATGTATTGCCGCTGATCACCGCGTTAAATAGCAGCTCCAAGTCTAACTTGCTGAATACGCCCGTTCGGTTTCGAAGGATCGCATTTTTACCACGAAAATCATGCTCTTCGTATAGCACCGATAACCCCTCCGTATCAGGGTAAACCCCGAAAGAAAGCAACTCTACAAGCTCATCAACGGAATGATTAACCACAATTTCGCGGTCGTTTAATATTAATAAAGTATCTATCAGATTATCCAGATCCCTAACTTGATGTGTGGAGATGACAATACAACGGTTTTCGGTCAATACGGATGCGATAAGCTTTCGAAACTGAACCTTGGACGGAATGTCAAGGCCATTGGTTGGCTCATCTAAAATCAGCAGTCCAGTGTTTGTTGCGAGACCAAAAGCGATTAAAGCCTTTTTTTGTTGCCCGAATGATTGCTGGTCCATCATCGCTGCCGGATCAACGTCAAACACTTTCAAATAATGGTAGAAATCTGACTTGCTGTATTTGGGGTAAAAAGTAGCAGTGCTTGCAGCGAACTGTTCACTGGTCAGCGAGGGCGTATAAAGATCCTCAGCTAAAAAATAAATGTCGGAAAGGACAGAAACCGGGCGCTTGGCAACATTAATACCATTATACAGGCAGCTGCCTTTTGTTGGGAAAGCAAGGCCGGTAATATTTTTTAATAAAGTCGATTTGCCGGCACCGTTTTTTCCCAGCAAGCCGTAGATATGGC
Source organism: Mucilaginibacter sp. 5C4 (assembly GCF_034345625.1). Classification (NCBI taxonomy): domain Bacteria; kingdom Pseudomonadati; phylum Bacteroidota; class Sphingobacteriia; order Sphingobacteriales; family Sphingobacteriaceae; genus Mucilaginibacter; species Mucilaginibacter sp. 5C4. Next base: position 3,122,022 of record NZ_CP133775.1, read on the forward strand.
CTTTCTCCAGTTTTAAATTAAGCCCTTGAAACAAGGGTCTCTTTTTTGCATAGCCGAATTCTAATCCTTTAACGTCTATCATATATAGTGTCTTAGTTACATAGGTCACTACAAAATTATTATATATAATTGAATTTGCAAGTAAATAAATAGGTTTATAAAAAAAGTCATGCAGTCGCTTGCTAACATGGATAAAAAAATCAAATCAGCTTTAAAAAGCTTTCAAGCTACATTAGGTTTATAGTAATTTAACGCCTTTAATAAATAAAAAAAGCAGTGCATTTTATGCAGTTAAATTTAATATACATCGCCTTTTCGTAAAATAACGCTTAAAACAAATAAACTAATGATGAAAACTGCTAATATAAATATGTACGTGTGAGCACCGATAAACAGGTGATGCCTAGCAGATAATTAACAGGGCAAGCAAGGAACCGAATTGTTTACAATAGTTCCTACACATACTCAGTTAGTTGGTGAATTAACTATGCCTTCATATGGTATAGGTAAAGTAAAGGTTGGCCAAGATGTCATTGTGAAATTAGACAGTTACCCATTTCAGGAATTCGGCACAATCCGGGGTAAGGTTAGATCAATTTCAATGACTTCTAACACGACCAGAGGACGCGACAATAGACTAATTAATAATTATTTGATACAGGTTGATTTACCTAGTGATCTTAAAACAACTTATGGCATAAAACTAAGCTTAAATTATGATTTGAAAGGTTCAGCTGATATTATTACAAATGATAAAAGGCTGATCCAACGATTATTTGATAATCTTAAGCCCAATCGATAGCTGTAAAAAAAAATATTTAGATGATACCATCATACGTTTATAAAAAGATTACTAAAATCCTCTAAAGCTATTCAAATTGAAGAAATTCCGTTATTATCAAATAAATAAAGATTTTCTTATTCCTTCACACAAAGCTTAAATTTAAATTCAAAGAGGGTAATTCTGGATAAGCCGATCAACACGTCACAACAGATTAGAGATGATTGAAAATTATTTTTTAGCTGTTATTTTACCAAAAAACGATAACGAATTCAGCATATGATGCTAACTGTCTCGTCCTGGTTTTACTTGTCGTTTTTTAATAGTATTTTGAAAAGACAGGTTAAGTACTCTGTGCCAGATGAAAAATAGAGCATCGTTTTAGGTAATATAGAAGCAGAGAACATAATAACTGTAGTTAGTAACCTTCATTGTCAACCCTGCGGTGTAACACATAAAGTCTTACATGATTGGCTTCTTAACGATCCTAACTTTCAATTGAGGATAATATTCAATGTTGCTAGCAAGGAGACTGACAGAAAAATGGCTATAATGCAGCACCTCATATCTTTAAATGAACTTGAAGATAAAAATAAAGTTAGGGACGCTCTCTATCATTGGTACTCCAATCCTAATGAAGATTATCAATATTGGATCGAGCAACACCCAGCAGATCCAAAGCCGACACAATATTACAAATTGGAAAGACAGCACAAATGGTGTGTTATGGCGGATATCAAATTTACACCGACTATATTAATTAATAATTATCGCTTACCTGATAATTACCTTATTAAAGACATTAAGTATTTAATTGCGGAGCAATTAGATACTTGCAACTAATAAAGGAACATGCACTTTGGTAATACATGTCGCTGAAGGCCGAAGCGATTATCGGTTAAATTTATAATTATGAACAATATAAAATTTGATTTCAGTAACGTCAAAAACGTTTTGAACAGAGAACAAATGAAACAAGTAAAAGGAGGAACGACAACAAAACCTCCGGGATGTGGTGCAAACTCCGGATGCAAAGAGGGATGTGTTGATGCCAATGGTTACTGTAGTACTTGCTGCATAGCATAGAAGCTATAAACTAAATGTATTAATCTGTCATTATTTGATAGATCAGTATATTTAGTTTATAATAATGAAACGGATATAATAGAATTGGTATGAAAAATAGAATTGGTACGAAGACGTTGTTATTGGTGTGCTCTTCACTTTTATCTTTCTATTTTAGTTTCGCACAAAAAGTTGAAAGAGAAAAATCTTTAATTATAGGTGAGATAACTGGAAGCACGGTGAGGGATGATTCTATATACTTTATACCAGCTAACATAAGTGATAAATATTATCAGACACCACAGTTAGCGGCACAAATATTGGATAATAAGTTTACTTTAAAAAACACTTTTAATTATCCTCAATTGTACCGGATAGTGTTCAAAAGTGATAAAAACATTAGAGCATGGAGAGGCGGTAAATATTTCCTAGATGCTTCAACAAAAAGTATAATTATTGATCTTTCTTCCGAAGAATGCAATACAATTGACGGAATAACATTTAAAGAATACAGAAGTAGTTATCATCAGTTCTTTTGTAAGAATCAGTTAATCAATTGTAAAACCGATTCATTATCCGAGATGGTTTTAAACGAAAACAATCTATATGATCAATTATTATTTGATTATACCGTTTTACATCCCGCTTCATACGTTTCTCTTTGGAGTTTAATAGAGAGGGTTGCTTTGTATGGGCACTCAAAAATAAGGGAGCGAACCTTAAATTTATTTTCAAACAGTATTAAGCGACAAATGCTATGGATTGCAATAAACGATGAAGTTAAGCAGGCGAAAATTAAAGAAGGCGGAAAGTTTCCATTAATACAACTAAAATCTGTGAATTTGACGGCCAGCAAGCTAAAATTACCAAAAGCTAAGTTTATACTAATTAATTATTGGTTCAGCAGATGCCGACCTTGTTTGGATGAAATCCCTTCTCTCAAAAAGATTTATAGTAATTTTAAGGCAAAAGGATTTGAAATCGTTGGTTTATCTACTGATAAAATAAAAGACGTCCCGATATGGCAAAGAAGGGTCAAGGAATATGAATTATCCTGGTATCAGTATATTGATGAAAATGGACATGAAGCGAATCAACTGAACGTTAAAAGTTTCCCTACTACATTTCTACTTGATAGTACGGGAACAATTATTAGAAAGAACATGTCAATGAAAGAATTAGATATTTTCCTGACTCAAAATCTTAATTTGAATAATTAATGTAGCCATGTCATTGGGCATACTGTGGCAGACAGCTTTATTTTGCTTGCACATTTTCATTTGGCACATCATTTACAATCTTACTGGGAATCAACTAAATGATTAAAATTATAGATGGGAACCGGTATTTTTTCAACTTTAATTGTTTTCAATAGCAAGGACAAAAAAAGACCCGACCGCGGTACAACAGCTAACAAAAAAACTAATGCCCAAGCCTGACAGGAGAGAAATGAATCTTGAATATAATCTTGAAGAACTATCAAGTAAACTGCTAAAGTAGCTTTGCCGCAAAGTGCTGAGCTTTATTTGTCCTAGTGACAATGGCGTCCAAATCGATCAGAAAAATTTTACTACAAAAAAGATTTTTATCAGCCATGCTTCTTCAGATTCTGCTATTGTCGAAGAAATCATTGATTTGCTTGAAAATATAGGGTTAAGCAATCCACATTGACGTTATAGTGTGTTTCATTTCCTGAAACCAGTCCATTTCCTGAATATAAAACCAATTACATTTACGATAATGCATATCCTCCCCGCAACAGCATATTGAAGTATAGGTTTGAAAAAGTACTTTATAGATTAATAAAATTTTCGGTAGTACCGAAATACTTGTCAAAAGACATGGCAAAAACCCGGCATACTTGCAATAATGGATTCTTTTAATTTCAATGAACTTCCCGAAGTAATCCGTCTATTATTCGAAAAAGTCGAAAAGATTGAATTTATGATAATCAATCTGCAGCCCAAAGAAATAGACGAAAATGAACTAATGGACATTACAGAAGCTGCACAGTTTCTGAAGGTCACAGTTGCTTCGCTTTACACTAAAGTAAGTCGCAAAGAAATCCCTGTAAGTAAACCTGGAAAAAGGCTATATTTTAATCGTTCCGAACTTCAAAACTGGATAAAGCTTAGCCGAAAAAAAACGTCGTTTCAAATCAACACTGAAGCAAATAATTATCAGAAAAGGAACCAGAAAAAGATTAATCACAATCTAGATAAGTTTAGCTAATATGGTTAACGATAAAAGCGAGTGCAAATACAACACTTAGTACCTGTACATTCTCATCCAGCTTACTTATTAACTCTTAACTTACCAAGATCAAGCTTTATCCTCCCGGCCGCTTCTATCTTCATTTTGTCTTTTACTTTAGTATAAATTAATGTTGTTTTAAGACTTTTATGGCCAAGCATTTTTGAAACAGTAAGCAGTTCAGTACCGAATTCAAGCTGAAGTGTGGCATAAGTATGCCTAAAGCTGTGAAAAGTTATGTTCTTAACTATACCGGCATCATTCAACCAAACTTTAAAACATTCACGCATACTGGAATAAGCTAGTCCTGGGAAAACTCTTTCGTTTGGTTCACCACGTTCGCCCATCACCTCAACCGCCTGATCAGATATCGGAAGAATTTCCGCTCCTTCTGTTTTTTCCTGGGTAAACTGGAGATGGTACCTGCCGGATGTACCACGCACTTCCGACCAGCATAGAGTTTGTATGTCAGAGAAACGCAGCCCTGTTAGACCTGAACAAACTGCCGCACTTTTAATTAGTTCAGATTTTGAAGGGGTGTCCACTAAAAGCTGAAATTCATCCAGTTCTAGTTGCTCCCTGTGCGTTTCTTTAAGTTTGATAGGGTCGACTTGGCTGTGCAGGTCGACTGTTAACAGACCCTGTCTACAGGCTCGTTTAAGGGCATTTCGGAATTTGGCGAAATAGCTGGCAGCAGTATTCCGTGAAATCGGCCGACCACGTCGGCTAATACCCGGTCCGCTGAGCATGAAGTTTTTATAATCATCACACATAAATTCATCAAGGTCATTAAAAATTAAATCATGACCTGCAAAAGCGACAAAATATCGGTAAGACATGGCGTTATTATCACATTCCGAACGGGTTTTGTTACTGATAAATTCTTGAAAAAAATCAACAAAACTGGAACTGCGATCCCGATTGGAGACGAAACCATACTTGCGGTTTTGAATATCTAGCAAACGATTAGCCCGAATATTTTCGATTAGTTCATTTGTTTCGGAGTTATGATTTCTTTCCCAGACATTTGAGGGTTTTGAAAAAAGGAAAATATCGAGATACTCATATCTCTGCGGCTTTCCCGTTTTCGGATTCCGTAACGGCGGTGAAAAATCTAAATAAACAGATTGTCGCCCTTTAGTCAGCGTTTTTTTTCTGATGTGTACTTTGGCCATGAATTATAGCTTCATATTGAAAATTGTATCGAGATCCGATTTAGCGACGTAGGTGTATCGACCTTCCTGAAATTTGAATAGCTCGTGTCTTTTAATCATATTAAAAAGCGTTGATTCTGAAATATTAAAAATCTTCTGGGCTTCTGCCATGGTGTAGCATTCGGAAATCGGTAGAGGTTTGAGCTCCTTCAGTTGAACTACCTGAGGCAGCTCAAATAACTTGTCGATATCTTTACGGTAGACAAGTGTTTTTCTTTTAGATAAATTAACAGCGTTTAGTTTGCCGATATTGATCAGGTGATATATCATTTTATCAGACGCGCGAAGGAGTTTAGCCGCATTTTTCACATTCAGGAATTCCCCTTCAGTCGGATCCTTAACCTGCTCACCGATTACTTTTCTAAGCATCTGATCAAGCGGAGCAATCTTTTTGTTACGGCTTCGCAACTTATTATTTTTGCTGTTGCAATCTTTACTGCAGAAGCGTGTTACCGTGGTTTTGGCTGAAAATACCTTCCGGCATTGCTCACAAATTCTGTTTACCGTGAAATTTGAACTCATAACATCATTCTTTTAAAACCGACCAATCGTTAAAATTCCGGCAAAACAATTCCTTGCGATTATTTCGCCTTTTTTAAGTCATTAATAATCAGATTATTATCACCTATTGGCGACATAACCGGCGAGTTAACAACCGATGATATTTTAAATCGATATCGGTTGTAATTTCTCCATTTTTAAGAGTAACTAAGCGTGTTTAAGACGCAATTAGAGTAAATAGGGGTAAATAAGCGCCCTAATTTCTTCCTTGATTTTAATTCTCAAAAAAAATTCATTTTGAGAACCATCTTAGAACCAAATATAAGAAATACATCGCTAATTATCCAAGAGTTTGGACAATCTAAATCACCATAACTTATTAACAATGAGTTATTTACTTGTCGTAAGTTGTCGTAACTTTTGGGTGTTTGTTGGGTCTACTTGCCGATACAAAATTTACTAAAAATATTTTCCAGTAAATCGTCGGTTGTAACCGCACCGGTTATCTCACCTAAATAATGCAGGGCTTGTTTAATGTCCATCGACAGGAAATCGGATGTTACAGTATCTATTCCGGCCAATACCCTTATCAGGGCTTCTTCGGTTTTCTGCAGGGCTTCCAGGTGGCGTATATTGGTTACGAGGGTTTCGTGGCCGGTTAGCTGGTCTTTTATTGCAGTACTATAGATCTTGCTTTTCAGTTCGTCGATATGTTGTTTTTCTTTGGCCGATATAATAATTGCCTTTTCGGTATGCGGCAGTGCCGATATTTGTTCCGCATTTAACAGGTCGGCTTTATTAGCTACAATAAGCATCGTTACGCCAGGCTTTTGCAGGCTTTCTATATCGCTGTTCAAGTCGGCAAGGCTTATTTCACCGGCATCATAAACATATATTAACAGGGCGCTTTGGCTTATCTTTTCCATGGTACGCTGCACCCCTATCTGCTCAATGGTATCTGTTGCTTCTCGGATGCCTGCCGTGTCTATCAGGCGGAAGTTGATACCTTGTATATTCAGTACCTCCTCAATTGTATCGCGCGTTGTGCCTGGGATATGGCTCACTATGGCGCGCTCTTCATTCAAAAGGGCATTTAACAGGGTTGATTTTCCAGCGTTTGGCCTTCCTGCAATAACGGTATTCACACCATTTTTAATGGCGTTACCCAATTCAAAAGACTGTATTAAGCTGCCAATAACGCGGGTGATCTCGTGGGTTAACTTTTTTAACTGATCGCGGTTAGCAAATTCAACATCCTCTTCGGCAAAATCAAGTTCCAGTTCTATCAGCGATGCAAATTGCACCAACTGATCGCGCAGTTGCTGTAACTGGTTACTAAAGCCGCCGCGCAATTGCTGTAAGGCAACCTGCTGCGATGCTTTAGAATTTGATGCAATTAAGTCGGCAACTGCTTCGGCTTGTGAAAGATCGAGCTGACCATTTAGGAATGCTCTTAAAGTAAATTCGCCTGCTTTAGCAGCGCGTGCGCCATTTTTTATAAGCAGCTTAATGATGGACTCGATAATATAATTCGACCCATGACAAGAGATCTCTACCACATCTTCGCGGGTATATGACCGCGGTGCAACAAATAACGAAGCTACTACCTCGTCAAGCTCCAGGCCGCCATCCACAATACGCCCAAAATGAAGCGTATGCGACGCCTGTTTGGTAAGGTCTTTACCTTTCCAAACCTTTTGAGCAATAGTTATTGCTTCGGGCCCCGAAAGCCTGATAACCCCTATTGCCCCTGCCCCGTTTGGTGTAGCAAGCGCTACTATAGTTTCTTCAGTATAGTTCATGGATAATGGTTCATGGTTCATAGTAAAAACCATGAACCGTTATTAATTGCGAAGTTCGTTATTTTCAGTCAATGTTATGTGCACCATATGCCATAAACAATTATCCCGCTATTCCTAAGAACTACTAACCATCAACCAAAAAGTTTTAACTTCGCCACACTATGGTAACTTTTTTTGAAGCTTCGCTCGATACAATTTCTGTACACCACGTGGGTAACCAATCTGCAGGTGAAATGTATGCCTTGTCAGAAAAACCACTGGAACTTAAGGATGAGATCATCCCCAACTTATTGATGCAATACTTTTTAAAACCATTCGAAAAAGTTAACGAGGTTTACCACCTGATGCATAGCAGCGGCGACCTTGCCCTTAACGAACTGCATAATTTTGCTACCAAAGTTTTCGATGATCAGGATAAATTTCAGGAAATGTCTGAGCAGATAGCCAAACACCTCTATAAAGTTAGCACACATCCTAACATTAAAGGCGGCGAACTTTACGTAGTGCACTTTAACAATGTACAAATAGAGGGCAATCCGTTGGATGCTATCGGCATCTTTAAATCTGAAAATAAAGAAACCTACCTTAAAGTATACCCAGACCAGGGCGGTTTCGCGGTAGATTATGAACAAGACGCCATCAACATCAATAAGTTGGATAAAGGTGTGCTCATCTTTAACATTGAGAAAGAGAATGGCTACAAAGTAGTTGTGGTTGATAAAGTAAGTGGCGGGCAGGATGCCGCCGTATATTGGAAAGATGAGTTCCTGCAGCTAAAGATCCGTAACGATAGTTTTAACCAAACCAGTAATACGCTGGGCATCTACAAAAACTTTGTCACCCAAAAGCTTGACAATGAGTTTGACATGAGCAAGGCCGATAAAATAGACCTATTGAACCGTTCGATGAAGTACTTTAAAGAAAAAGAGACCTTTGATTTGGACGAGTTTAGTGAAGAAGTTATCAATAATCCTGAAGCCATCGCATCCTTCAAAACCTTTAAAAGCCAGTATGAAGAGGAATTTGACACCCCGATAGCTGATAATTTTGAGATCTCCGGCAATGCCGTAAAAAAACAAGCCCGCATCTATAAAAGCGTTTTAAAACTTGATAAGAACTTCCATATTTATATCCACGGCGATAACAAGCTGATTGAAAAAGGCTTTGACGACGACAAGGCAATGAATTATTACAAGGTTTATTTTAAAGAAGAGGCATAGATCACTGTAATTTATCGCTGCCGGTTGTAGTTAACTGTTTACAAAGTGGTTGTATAACGCAAGTGTATGTTCACTTTTGCCGGTTAGAAAATCGGATAGATGGTGTTCTTCTGTGGTTGCCATATCATTTATATTTCACATCAAGTTCTTCTTCAATTTCAATCCAATTGCGTGCTGTGGTTTTGCCATCCAAGAAATCCTGTTTTATTTCAATCAGAGATTCTATTTCTGCTTTATAAAAAACTACTCTTTCCTTTCTTCGTTTGCGTTTACAGAATTATCCATAAATAAATATAGAATACATTGTCTTGAAATGGTAATTCTTTAAAACTCCGGCAATATCCCCTCTAATCCCCAACGCTCTTCTATACCTAAACCAAATAACGCAAAATCGTATTTAACGGGGTCGAGCGGGTCAAGTTCGCGGAGGTAGTGTGTTAGTTCGAGGGCGGTTTGCCAGTCGGTTTGTTTGCGGGTAATGAGTTTAAGTTTGCGGGCTACACGGTCTACATGCAAGTCGCACGGGCAGATCAGGTCAGCAGGTTTTAATTTATTCCAGATGCCAAAATCGACACCATTATCATCCTTACGTACCATCCATCGTAGAAACATATTCAGCCTTTTACAAGTGGATTTTTGTGATGGCGACGAAACATGCTTTTTTGTACGGTGCGGAAAATCTGGCAGGGAAAAGAAATAGGAACGGAAATGGTTGAGGGCAGCTTCGGCTTTGTTTACCCTGTCATTCTGGGCATCGCGAAGAATATACTCGCTGTTAGATCCTTCACTATCATTCAGGATGACAAAAGGCTTATTTGAAGGTAAAAACGCATCTTCCAAACTCTCAAAATTCTCATAATGCCATCTAAAGAACGAGATGAAATACAATGTATCTATATCGTTAAAGGTGCGGTGCTTAAAATGGAGTAGTTTCTTAAGGTCAGGTTCCTCGTGATTGATGATAAAATCATAAGGTGCGCCATCCATCAGGGTGATGAGCTCCTTGCATTTATTAATGATGGTAACCCTTTGTCCCCATGCCAGCGTTGCTGCCCAAAACCCCATGATCTCTATATCCTGCTTTTTACTGAACATATGCGGGATGCTCACCGGATCATTGGCAATAAACTCCGGGCGGTTGTATTGGGCTACTTTTTGGTCGAGGAAGGCTTTGAGGTTATCGTTCATGCTAATCAAAAAACGCCATTGCGACTTACGAAGCAATCTCTTAAAGCAAATCGGTTATGCAAGGTGTATAATTGTCCTGAAGAGATTGCTTCGCAATGACGCGTGGGTTTTTATTGGTCTAAGCCAACGCTTGTTTCAAATCCTCTAACAAATCCTCGATATCCTCTACCCCTACACTTAGGCGTAGCAGGTTATCTACTACACCTGCTTTGTCGCGTTCGGCTTTGGGGATACTGCCGTGCGTCATGCTTACGGGGTGGTTTATTAGCGATTCTACACCGCCTAATGATTCTGCCAAAGCAAATACTTTAAAGGATGACGCGATGCGGAAAGTTTCCTTTAAGTCTGCATCTTTTAAAACGATAGAGATCATGCCGCCAAAATCGCGCATTTGCTTTTTGGCAATGTCATGATTTTTAGAATCCGGGAAACCGGGCCAATAAATTTTCTCAACACGTGGGTGGTCTTTCAAAAACCCGGCAACCTGGCGGCCGTTCTCGCAATGCGCTTTCATGCGCAAGTGCAGGGTTTTTATCCCACGCAATACCAAAAAGCTATCCATAGGGCCTGGCGTAGCGCCGCAGGCATTATAGATAAACCAAAGCCTTTTGTAAAGTTCCTCGTCGTTCAGCATCAGGGCACCCATCACTACGTCGCTGTGGCCACCAATATATTTGGTAACAGAGTGCATTACTACATCGGCACCAAGGTCGATCGGGTTTTGCAGATATGGCGAGGCAAAGGTGTTATCCACCACAAACAATAAATTATTAGCCTTACTGATCTTGCCTATCGCCTCTATATCCACCACCTGCATGGTTGGGTTGGTTGGGGTTTCTATCCAGATCAGTTTGGTTTTATCATTCACATATTCGTTGATAATGTCTGGGTTCGACAGATCAAGAAAATGGAATTTGATACCATAGTTAGCGTAGATCTTGGTAAAGATGCGGTACGATCCTCCATAAAGGTCATTACCCGTAATTACCTCGTCGCCCGGGGCAAGCAATTTCATTACCGCATCGGTTGCGCCCATACCGCTTGAAAAGGCAAGACCGTATTTGGCATTTTCCAATGCAGCCAAACAATCCTCCAGCGCTTTGCGGGTTGGGTTTGTACCGCGCGAGTACTCGTACCCCTTATTATCTCCCGGCGATTTTTGCCAGTAAGTTGATGTTTGGTATATCGGCGTCATGATAGCGCCGGTAGTTGGGTCGGGCTCCTGCCCTGCGTGTATTGCTTTAGTTCCGAATTTCATGGGATGGTAAATGGTTGGTTATGTTAAGCGGTGAGTGGTTGTCTATATATGAATGATCGAAAATTTCAACCATCACTAATCAAGTACTCACTACCCAACTGTTTTCTACTTTTTAAATATTGAATATATCCGTTTATCAATTTCAAACAGCTTTCGTATTCTGATTTGAAACAATTGTAAAACTTCTTCTATAATAATTTCCTCATCTAACGCGATAATTAAATGATCCAGGGTTTCGGTTAATTACCCTCTTGCAATAATACAAAACCGGATGTGATCCTGATAATGAAAACGGCCATGCCCTTCTGCCAAATTATTACCAATAGAACGGGAAGAACGTATAATTTGGTCTGCTAATCTAAACTTTTCTTTACCCGGAAATTTCTTTATAAGATCAGAAACCAAGTTTCTGATCTTGCGTGACTGTTTCCTTGTTTCAAGTTCAGTAAAAGATGCAATATCGTTAAATGCTTTTGTTTGTTATACTGTTGTTGACAAGGTAAGTGCAGCTAAAAACCACTCACCACTTAACTCAATCAACCACATACCAGCAATTAATATGCTCTCGCAAACAACACCCTCTGTGTCGACGGATTACCCGTCAGGATGCATTTGCCTTCTTCCTGTTTATTGTTCAAAGGTATACAACGGATTGTAGCCTTAGTTTCATCTTTTATCTTTTGCTCGGTTTCTGATGTACCATCCCAATGGGCAGATATAAAGCCCGGCTGCTCATCTAACAGGCGCTTAAACTCGTCGTAGGTATCTACCTCGGTAGTATTCTCCGCACGGAAATTTGACGCTTTGCTGTAGATGTTCGCCTGGATCTCTTCTAATAAAGCCTCGATGTGCGCGGCAAGGCCCTCCTGGTTTACCGTTTCTTTGGTTTTGGTATCGCGGCGGGCCAATTCAACCGTACCGTTCTGCATGTCGCGGCTGCCTATGGCAACGCGCAATGGCACGCCTTTCAACTCGTATTCGGCAAATTTGGCACCGGGGCGGTGGGTATCGCGTTTATCAAATTTTATGCTGATGTCTTTAGCACGCAATTCTTTTGTTAACGCGTTTACAAACGTGGTGATGTTTTCTAACTCTTCGTCGTGCTTGTAAATCGGTACAACAACAACCTGTATTGGCGCTAATTTTGGAGGCAATACCAAACCGGCATCATCAGAATGTGCCATAATAAGCGCGCCTATTAAACGGGTTGATACACCCCAAGAGGTCGCCCAAACAAATTCCTGTACGTTTTCTTTATTAGTGAACTTTACATCAAATGCTTTAGCAAAGTTTTGCCCTAAAAAGTGAGATGTACCTGCCTGCAAGGCTTTACCATCCTGCATTAAAGCCTCTATACAATAGGTGTCTAACGCGCCGGCAAACCTTTCGTTTGGCGTTTTACGGCCTTTTACAACCGGTAATGCCATCCAGTTTTCGGCAAAATCTGCATAAATATCCAGCATTTGCTCGGTTTCTGCTATAGCTTCTTGTGATGTTGCGTGTGCGGTGTGGCCTTCCTGCCACAAAAACTCGCTGGTACGCAAAAACAAACGGGTACGCATTTCCCAACGCATAACGTTAGCCCACTGGTTAACTAAAATAGGCAGATCACGGTAACTTTGGATCCATCCGCGGTAGGTATTCCAGATGATGGTTTCTGATGTTGGGCGGATAATTAATTCTTCTTCCAGTTTTGCATCTTCATCCACAACAATATTACCTGTTCCATCGTTCTTGAGCCTGTAGTGCGTAACTACGGCACATTCTTTAGCGAAGCCCTCTACGTGGGCAGCTTCTTTAGAGAAGAAAGATTTTGGTATAAGCAACGGAAAATATGCATTAACATGCCCGGTCTCTTTAAACATTTTATCGAGCACGGCCTGGATCTTTTCCCATATAGAATAACCGTACGGTTTAATGATCATGCAACCTTTGACAGGCGAATATTCGGCCATGTCAGATTTAATTACTAACTCGTTAAACCATTTCGAATAATCTTCGTCTTTACTAATAACACCTTTGCTCATATATTGATTTTTGGAATAGAAATTGACTTTGTTATTAATATTAATAACGCCCAAATTTATAAATTTATACGTTTATTTGACCTTAGAACTTTACATCCTTACAAAATGAATAGGAATCTTATTAAAGGAATGATTTTGATTGGCGCGGTAGCGCTGAGTTCCTGCTCCGTTAACCGAACTACATCCACATCTAAAAGCAACAACGACGACGTTTATTTCTCGCACGCGACAGCTGCAGAGGAGCCTGTTTACATTACCCGGAACGACCAGTACAACCAGGATGGCGACGACCAAACCGACGAAGACGATTATTTTTACTATGACGATTATGCATCGCGCATAAACCGTTTTGGCTATTACTCACCTTTCGGTTATTATGATAACCTGTATTATGGCTATGGCGGCTACGGCGGCCTTGGTTATGGCTACGGCGGCGGCTTGAACATTGGCTTAGGCTTTGGTTACGGCAGTGGCTTTGGTTACGGCGGCTTCGGCTCGCCATGGTATGGCGGTGGCTTTGGCTACGGCGGAGGTTTTGGCTATGGTTACCCGTGGGGTGGTTATGGTTACGGCGGCTTTTACTCTCCATACTCGTTCTGGGGAACAGGCTACGGTTATGGCGGCGGCTTTGGGGGGGGTACTCTGCTTACCGCAGCAACCCACGCCCATACAGGGGCAATGGCAACCAGGGCCGTACCGCATTTGGCGGCCGCGGCGGTACCAATACAAACGGTATAGGTTATATCCCAAACAGGGGGTCTCGTGGCGTTAGCAGTAATGGTAACAATGGGTACAAGGATGCACGTGCAACACGTGGCGTACGTACCGATAGGCCTACATACCAACCAAGCGTTGAACGCTCTGCACCTTCATCATTTGGTGGCGGCGGCGGTGGCGGCCGTAGCTCTGGTGGTGGCGGCGGTGGCGGCAGACCCGCAAGGAACTAAGTATTAACATCAACCTAACTCATTTTATGAAATTTAAATATATACTAAGTGTAATTGCTATAGTAGCATTTACCCAAAATACTTTTGCCCAATACTCGCAGGATGCCGTAAGGTTTTCGCAAACTACAACTGGTACAACATCGCGTATTAAAGCAGTTGGGGGCGCAGGTACTGCCGTTGGGGGCGACTTAAGCAACGTTAGTGGTAACCCCGCAGGCCTGGGTTTTTTCACCCGTTCGGAGTTTAGCATTACCCCGGGTTATGATAATAACAAAACAGAAGCTAATTATTTAGGTAATAAAACAACTACAACCCGCAACAACTTTAACTTAAACAACGCGGCAATTGTAATTTATAATCAGCTTACCAAACCGGCCGGTGCCGATAAAAACAAAGGCTGGTTAAGCGCTAACTATGGTGTAAGTTTTAGCCGTACCAATAATTTCAACCAAAATATTCGTTATAGTGGTAATAATGGGGCTAATTCTATCAACAACTACTATGCATCGCAAGCAAACCAGTTTGGCATTGGCGCGGGCAGTTTAGCAGGCTGGGCATACGATCATCAATTGATCGATAGCTATGGTTTAGCAACAGTTCCCCCTTCGTCTGAGTACAGAGCCAATAACGTTGGATCAACTGCCCAGGAAGCTATTTTTAACCGTTCGGGCAACCAGTCGGCTGTTGATTTTTCGGTTGGTGCTAACTATAGCAACAAGTTGTACTTAGGTTTTGGCTTAAGCTTTACCGATATTAAGTATAACTCTCATAACACTTTTTATGAGGATGGCAATGCATCAGTTATAGAAGGCGGCTTACCAGTAAACCGTGCTTACAGTTCGGCTTACTCACAAAACCAGGCTACCACAGGTACAGGTTTTAGCGCTAAACTGGGTGTTATTTACAAACCGGTTGAAGCTGTGCGACTTGGTGCAACAATTACCTCGCCTACATTTTATAATATAGATGATGTTTACTACGAAGGTTTATCATCAAAAGTGGGTACAAATGCAACAAACAATAATGCATCTGATGATTACCAATTAAATTATAACCTGCGTACGCCATTAAAACTGGCAGGCGGCGCATCTGTATTCATCAAAAACTTTGGTTTTATAACCGGTGATGTGGAGTATGTTGATTATAGCACTACCCACTTAAGCAGTAATAACAACTATAATGCCGACCGCAAAGATAACCCTGACATTAAAGGGTTATACAAATCGGCCGTTAATGCACACATTGGTGCCGAGGCACGTATAAACAGTTTCTTTTTACTACGTGGTGGTTACGGCATACAGGGCGATGCCCGTAAAGACAACGGCAGCGATATTGAAACCACAAGTGGTGGTATAGGCCTGCGCTTTGGTGCATACTATGTTGATGCTACATACGCACACTCTACCGGCACACAAAACCTATTCCCTTATGATATTGGCGCGGGCAGCCCTGCAGCCATGTTAAGGAATACCGCTAATAATGGTTACTTAACTTTGGGATACCGCTTCTAAGATTTGAGACAGAATCTGCACGAAAAAAGGCGATGAGTTTTACTCATCGCCTTTTTTGTTATTCATTAGATCAGAACTAATCTCTAAACTCTAATCTTCATTAACAAAAGACCTTAGCATCCAGGTATTTTTCTCTTTAAATTGCATAAAGCGGTTCACCATATCATTGGTACCATCATCGCCTGCATCAGCGGTAATGTCTAAGATTTGGCGTTCCATTTCTATCAGGGCAGCCATATCCTCAATAAGGGCTTTAACCATGTCGGTATCTTTTAAGCCGATGGTTTGGATCTCTTTAAGGGTTGATTGAGAGATATAATCGTTAAACGTGCTATATGGTGGCTTGCCTAAAGTAAGGATCCGCTCCGCCAGTTCATCAATAGTGGTTAGGGCTACGGTGTAAAGTTCTTCGAACTTTACGTGCAATGTAAAAAAGCTTTTGCCTTTAACGTTCCAATGGCAACCCCGTAATTTTTGGTAGTGGATATGGTAGTTGGCAAGCAAGTCGTTCAGGTGGTCAACTACGGGTTTTACTTTTTTTTCTTCTAAGCTTATTTTTTCAGCGTCCATGATGTGTGTGTTTTTTTTGTTGTGATAACAGTTTTTTAGCGGTCTTTGTTTCCCAAAATTAATATGTTTTGATATAAATAGCCATATTTGCACACTTAATGACAATGCTACAACCATTTATCTCCCAAGCCTTAAATGGCACCGTTTGGCGCCTGCAAATTGATGGGTTAACAGATACCATGGCCATCGAGATCCGTAACGAAACGGATAAGCAAACGAGCTTCACATCGCTTAATTTAGAATCCGGCGAAGTGCATTTCACCTCCTTTACCCTACCCGAGCGCTGGCTCACCGGCATCGAAGCTGTTTATAATAGCGTGATACTTTTACACTACTACAAACACGAAAGCGGCCCCGAGCACAAAGCCATTATTGCCATTGATGCCACCACTTCAAAAGAACTTTGGAGTAACTACAGTCTGGCGTTTGATCATCTTTCTATCAATGGGCCGGTTGTTTATAATACCAGCTTCCAGCCAAAAAAATTAATACTGATAGATGTGCTTACCGGGCAAATTGTAAGGGCTTCTGATGTAACTCAGGATAAACCTTTGGAGAATAATATAGTCGTACCTGTGATGATCCCCCCCGCAGACATGGTTCCGGGCACTTTGCCCGATGAGCCTTACGGAAATATGGTGCATTACCTAAACCATAATACTTACAGAATTGTATCTTTGCACACTTTAAAAAACGGGGCTTTACAACAGCACCTGTATATTATGGATGGTACTGATGTGGTTTACCACGATTTATTGAACCAGGATATACAAAAATTACAACCCGAGGCGTTTGTATTACATAAAAACGCACTGGTTTATATTAAAAACAAAGCCGAAATAAAGGTTTTAAAAATATAAATTACTGAATAAGAATTTATTATGAAATTTAAAATACTAATATTATCCACCGTTCTGCTCAGCATAAGCTCTACATTATTTGCATCAGCCCTGCCCGATTCCGTTGGTGTTGAGAACCTGAATGGTAAAAAAGTTATCCTGCATAAGCTCGATCCTAAAGATAATTACTACTCGCTTAGCCGTAAGTATGGTGTTAGCCCAAAGGTTATCCAAACGTTTAATAATAATGCCAAAATGCAAATTGGCCAGATCATTAAAGTACCTACCGAGCGTTCTATCATGGAAACAACCAAGCCTGTAGTTACAGCGCAGGCCCCCGTAGTGCAGCCGCAAACTAAACAGGTACAACAAGCACCGGTTGCCACCAAACCGGTAGAGCCGGCACCTGCTAAAACGCCCGTTTTAACCCAACAACAACCGGTTCAAAAAGACGAGCAGAAAGCCGTTCAAGCGCCTGCTAAAACCCCAGGCACACAGGAATATAAAGTATCGGCGCATGAAACCTTGTATTCTATAGCCAAGCGTTTCAATACAACCGTTGAAGCGCTTACCACCCTAAACAAATTAAAATCGACTACGCTATCACCCGGACAGGTTTTGAGTGTACCGAATGGCACAACTGCCGCTCCGCAAGTGCAGCCTGTTGTTGCAACTGACGCCCATGTTGATACCGTTAAACGCGATTCAACTTATGTTGCTTCTCCTATCGATAGCGCAGCGCACAAACCGGGTAGTAACAAATACGGCCTATTCGAGAAAAACGAAAAAGGCGTAGCCACCTGGATAGATGACGCCAGCCTTGACCCTAATAAGAAACTAGTTTTACACCGCACAGCCCCTATAGGCACTGTTATGCGCATAACCAACCCAATGAATAACCGCACCACCTTTGCTAAAGTAGTTGGCCGCTTTACAGATAGCCAATCTACCAAAGACGCGATAGTAGTGATGACCAAAAATGTTGCTGAAGCATTAGGCGCGCTAGACAAACGTTTTCATGTAAATATCAGCTACGGTACACCTAATGAATAAACCTTATGTAATTGGCGTTGCCGGTGGCAGCGGATCTGGTAAAACATTCTTTTTAAAATCCTTCCTGGAACACTTCAGCGATGACGAGGTTTGCCTGGTATCGCAAGATGATTACTACTTCCCCGTGGCGCATAACATGACCAAACTGGAGAACCGTGATTATAACTTCGATTTACCATCAACTATAGATCATGACCACTTTGAAAATGACATTTTTAAGCTATTGAAGGGCGAATCATTTATGAAGCAGGAGTATACTTTTAATAACCCTTACGCTATCCCCAAAATGCTGGAGATAAAGCCCGCATCTATTATTATTGTGGAAGGCCTTTTTATCATGCACTTCGGCAAAATTAAGGATGTACTTGATATGACCATATTTATTGAGGCCGACGAACACATAGCCCTGCAGCGCCGCCTAAAGCGCGACCTGGAAGAACGAGGCTACTCTAACGAAGATGCATACTATAAATGGGTAAACCACGTTGTACCGGCTTATAAAGAATACCTGTTACCCTACCGAGATATCTGCAATAAGATCATTATTAACAACACCCAGGAAGCGGCTGATATCATTAAAATAACGGACGAGATCTCGCAGGAACTGCGTGATAAGGTTTTAAGATGAGTGAAAGGTGAAAGGTGAAAGGTGAAAGGTGAAAGGTGAAAGGTGAAAGGTGAAAGGTGAAAGGTGAAAGGTGAAAGGTGAAAGGTGAAAATCGCTTTGCGATTTTCCTTATCAATCGCTAAATCAAAAATTCACTAACTCACTAATTAAGTATCAATCGCAGTTGAGCAGCAGATCGTAATACTTTTTCATTAACACGGTATCGTAATTCACAAGGGAGTTGTAAGCTTCGGTAACCAACTCATTCAAAATAGATGAGCCGAGCTGCCCCGCGCCATTTGTAATGGAATCGTAATAGGTAATAAGCTCTTTAACCCTAATAATTTCGTACAATAACTTTTGGATCAGATCAGTTTGCGCACCGGTCTGTATCCCATGAGAGTTATTGAGAAAATCTAAAGGATCGTTGGTGGTATTTGTCATTTGCAAAATTAGGACCGGCTTTAGTGTTTCTCGAAACTTTCTATTCTTAACTTAAGAAGACAACCAAAGGCTATAACTTGTTTTAATATTTTTTGACTAAATAGCAAAACCCTCTAAAAGAGGGCTTTGCATTATAAAAAAAGTCTGATTAGTTGTTATCAGTAGGCTTGCTATCCGGGCGAGGCAATAAAGCCTTGCGCGATAGTTTCAATTTACCTTGCTTATCAACATCAAGTAGTTTAACACGTACTTCGTCGCCAACGTTAAAGATACCATCCATGGTTTCGATACGGTGGTGGTCAATTTCAGATATGTGTAACAAACCATCTTTACCCGGCATAATCTCAACAAATGCACCAAACGGCATAATTGATTTCACTTTACCTTCGTATATCTCGCCAACTTCCGGTTTAGAAGCAATAGCGCGAATACGTGATAAAGCCGCGTCGATAGCGTCCTTGTTATCACCAAAGATCTGAACAATACCTTGTCCGTCTTTTTCTTCGATAGAGATAGTAGCACCTGTTTCGCGCTGCATTTCCTGGATAATTTTACCGCCGGGGCCAATAACCGCGCCAATAAATTCCTTGTCTATCTTGATCATTACGATACGCGGAGCGTGTGGTTTGTAGTCCTCACGTGGTGCGGTAAGCGTTTTGGCCATTTCGCCAAGAATATGTAAACGGCCATCTTTAGCCTGGTTTAACGCATTGGTTAAAACCTCGTATGATAAACCGTTTATCTTCAAGTCCATTTGTACAGCAACAATACCGTTTTTAGTACCTGTTACTTTAAAGTCCATATCACCTAAGTGATCTTCATCACCCAAAATGTCAGAAAGGATAGCATATTTAGTACCCATTTCGTTTGTGATCAATCCCATTGCAATACCAGATACCGGGTTGCTGATCTTAATACCTGCATCCATCAAAGCCAATGTACCGGCACAAACCGTAGCCATTGATGATGAACCGTTAGATTCTAAAATATCAGAAACGATACGAATAGTGTATGGGTTTTCTGCCTCGGCAGGTAAAACACGTTTTAACGAACGCATAGCTAAGTTACCGTGCCCAATCTCGCGACGGCCTGCACCCCTGTTAGGGCGAACCTCACCGGTTGAAAAACCAGGGAAATTGTAGTGTAACAGGAATTTTTGGTAACCATTGATGAACGCGCCATCAATCATTTGCTCATCATCCTTAGCACCTAAAGTAACGGTGGTTAATGATTGTGTTTCGCCACGGGTGAACACGGCAGAACCGTGTGCAGATGGTAAGTAACCAACTTCGCTCCATATCGGGCGGATCTGGGTAGTAGTACGGCCATCTAAACGTTTGCCTTCGTCTAATACAAGGTTACGGATAGCATCATACTCCACATCGTGGTAGTATTTTTTAGCTAATGATTTAGTGATATCATCAATCTCGCCTAAAGTAGCGATGTAAGCATCTCTAACTTCTTTAAACTTAGCGGTACGCTCATCTTTACCTGATGCCGCACCTGCAATAGCGTAAACCTGGTCATAAGTAGCAGCATAGATGGCTTTTTCAAGCTCGTCGTTACTATGCTCATGGCTGTAAACGCGTTTAACAGTTTTGTTAAGCTCGGCAGTTAATTCTTTTTGCGCTAAACATTGTACTTTAATAGCAGTGTGTGCAAATTTAATAGCTTCAACCAATTCGGCTTCCTGTATCTCTGCAGATTCGCCTTCAACCATGTTGATATCGTGCTCGCTACCGGCAACAATAAACTCTAAAGTTGCAGTCTGTAACTGGGTTAAAGTTGGGTTGATAATTAGTTTACCATCCACTTTAGCAACACGTACTTCAGATATAGGGCCATTGAATGGAATGTCTGAACAACTTAAAGCGGCAGAAGCAGCTAAACCAGCAAGGCAATCCGGCATAATATCTTTATCGGCAGATATCAATGATATCATTACCTGTGTATCCGCATGATAATCATCCGGGAACATTGGGCGCAATGCGCGGTCAACCAAACGAGAGATCAAAACCTCATAGTCTGACAAACGTGCCTCGCGGCGTAAAAAACCACCCGGGATACGACCCGTGGCAGCGTATTTTTCTTGATAATCAACAGAAAGAGGTAAAAAATCGATACCTTCTTTTGCTTCCTGCGATGATACTACCGTAGCTAATAACATGGTATCACCCATTTTAATTACTACAGAGCCATCGGCTTGTTTGGCCAGTTTACCGGTTTCGATCTCAATGGTGCGGCCGTCACCTAAATCAATTACCTTTTTAATTACGTTTAAACTCATCTTGTTTGTTTTGTGGTACGCTTTTCATCTTTCGGAGCGCACCGGTTTTTATGTGTGTGTATAATAGTTTCAAAAGTAAAAAAGCCATCCTGCAAATGCGGACGGCTTTTTTTAAAAAAATAAGAAAAGTTATTTGATGATATCCCTAAGCGCTAACGCTTTGATGATAGCACGATATCTTTCAATGTCTTTTTTGAACAGGTATGCCAACAAACCGCGGCGTTTACCTACTAATTTTTGAAGCGATAACTGGGTTGAAAAATCATGTTTGTTCTTTTTCAAGTGACCGGTTAAATGCGCGATGCGGTAAGTGAATAATGCTACCTGACCTTCGGTTGAACCTGTGTCGGTTACACTTTTACCATGTTTTGCAAAGATCTCTGCCTTTGCTTCTTTACCTAAATACATTACGTGAATAATATTAAAGCGTTAATAACTTAATTAATTGGGTGCAAAGATACGGTTTTAATTGAAAAGTAAAAATGATTTTTGAGAGGTTGGTGAGTGGTTGATTAAGTTAAGTGGTGAGTGGTTTAATAGCTCAACAAACCGTTATACCAAACTTGTTTCGGCATCTCATAAGCAAGGTTTTATTGACCATGGCGTTCCCTTCGGTCGGGCTTTCCGCTGCAAGTTCTCGCCTGCCCCGTAACAGGCCGCCACACGCTGTGGGATTTCCACTGCACTCCCTAACGCAAAACCTCAGTAAAGTAAATTATAAATCTTGTCGCAATTGCCCCCTACTTATGGCATTTTTACACAGTAATAGGCAATGGCATTACATATAACTTTGTATGAGTTACTATTTAATACATTATTACCTAAAGGCTGTATATTTAAGCGCCTGTTAATTTAACCTGTTATGTCACAAGCCGCCAAGTCCCCTAGCAAGGTATATTCATTTTTCAGCGTTTTAAAACAATCTTTAAAAGGCGGGCGTGTGGATCTTACCGCTATCAGCATCAAACGGGCTATTGTATTGTTAGCAATACCCATGATGCTGGAGATGGCAATGGAATCTATTTTTGCCCTGGTGGATCTTTATTTTGTAGGCCATCTGGAAAACAGCAGCCACGCCATCCAAACAGTTGGCTTGACAGAATCTGTGCTTACGGTGATATATTCCCTTGCTATAGGTTTAAGCATGGCTGCCACCGCGGTTGTTGCCCGCCGTATTGGCGAGAAAAACCCGGAGGCGGCCTCGAAAGCGGGGATGCAAACCATTGTTATAGCTGTATTTATAAATGTAGTCATCAGCATTGCCGGTTTGCTCCACGCCCGCGACTTGCTCCTATTAATGGGTGCATCAACAGAAACTGCAAACCATGGCACCCGCTTCGTTCAAATTATGATGGGTGGCAGCCTCATTATTGTATTGCTATTTTTGATAAACGGGATATTCAGAGGTGCAGGGAACGCAGCCGTTGCCATGCGCAGCCTTTGGATAGCCAATATCGCCAACATTATTTTATGCCCCATATTTATCAGGGGCCTTGGCCCTATCCCTGCCTTTGGTTTAACCGGGGCTGCTATAGCTACCACTATTGGTCGCGGGCTTGGGGTTTCGTACCAGGTTTATAATTTGTTTAATAACAAAAATGCCTTAATAGTACGCTTAAGCTATTTTATCCCCAACTGGCAGCAGATCAAAGCCATCATCAAAGTGGCGGCACCGGGCATCCTACAATTTGTAATAGCCAGTTGCAGTTGGATCTTTTTGGCGCAGCTGGTTGCCACCACAGGCGGCGACCAGGGTTCGGCAGGGTATCAAACCTCGTTGCGGTTAATGATGTTCTTTTTGCTGCCCGCCTGGGGGCTTAGTAATGCCGCTGCTACACTGGTGGGGCAAAACCTCGGCGCAGGCCGGGTGGACAGGGCCGAGCAATCCGTTTATCAAACCATCAAATACACAGTTGTTTTTTTAGGGATAGTGAGCATCTTGTTTTTAACCTGCGGCCATTTATTCGCATCGTTTTTTACCGATGATTTAGCTGTAAAAAAGGTAGCTACCCGGTCGTTACAAATCTTAAGCGGGGGCTTTATTATTTTTGGTATGGGGATGGTATTTACCAGTGCCTTCAACGGGGCCGGCGACACCTGGACACCCACCAAGATCAACTTCTGTACATTCTGGTTATTCCAGATCCCTTTTGCTTATCTATTGGCCAAGTATTTTAAAATGGGCCCTACAGGCGTTTTTATAGCTATCCCCGTTGCCGAAATTGGGTTAACCATAGCCGCCTATATACTGTTTAAAAAGGGCAAGTGGAAAAACACGTTGGTGTAGGAGATTTTATGCAAAAAGACGCGAGGTATCGCGTCTCTACGAACACAGGCAATGTGGAGAAGCGATACCTCGCGTCTCCCAACAGACATGCGCAGAAAAACAATTGTAACAGGTATAATCCATTTATAATTTTGAATTTTTACTTTTGACTTAATGAGTTACGCCACCTTTGAGACCGAACTGCGGGTACGCCCCGACGATATAGACATGTTTCACCATGTGCACAACAGCAAGTATTTTGATTATGTGCTTGCCGCCCGTTACGACCAGATGGAACGCTGCTATGGAATGGCCATGGAGAAATTTATGGAACGTGGCTTTGGCTGGGTGGTGCGCACCGCACATATAGATTATAAACGCGCCCTCACCATGGGCGACTACTTCATTGTAAAAACCGGCATTGAAACCATTAACGACAAAGGCTGCCGCGTAGCGTTCACCCTAACCAACAAGGCCACCAACAAAATCTGCTGCGACGGCTACTTCGATTATGTAATGATAGACATGGCAACCGGTCGCGGCGCCAAAGTGCCCGAGGATGTGATTGAGCATTACCAGATATAACTATCATGAAAAAGTTATTTGTTTTTTTAACGATTTGCCTTTCATCTGCAGCAACATTTGGACAGCATTTCAATGTTAAATATGGGTCACCGATTGTTGTATTTACAAAAACAAATCCATGGTTGATGGTATTAGGATCTGACGTACCGTCATTTGTTGCTTATCAAAATGGACAAATAATTTATAATGCTAAAACTGGCAAAACTTCAAAATACTTTCAGGTTAAGCTATCGCCTGAAGAATTAAAAAAAACCTTATCAAAATTGGGGATAACAGATTCCTTATTAAAATTACCAAAGCAAATAGATGCGTCCTCGGCATCAGACCAACCTACAAATGAGTTGCTATTAAACTTTGATACGCTAACTAAAATCAGTGTATATGGAAATTTAAGAGGAGACGAAAAAGCAAGATCGCAAACCCCTAAACCATTTCTTAATGTTTATGATAACTTGATAGGCTACAAAAACAATTCGGCCACGGATTGGATGCCCGACAGTATTGAAGTTATGGCTACAGGGTACAGTTATGCTCCTGAGAAGTCAATGCCCTGGCCTAAGGACTGGCCAAATCTTAAAAATACCACAACTGTCAAACGGAGCAATAATTTATACAGTATTTATCTCGACAAAAAGTATTATGCCGACTTTATCAGATTGCTTTTCTCGTTAAAAGAAAAGCAAGCGATAAAAATTAGCGGTAAAAAATTCTCACTTTCTTACCGTTTACCTTTCCCAAATTTAAGGTGATATTTCAGAGGATGTTTACCCCCTAAAAACCCACACTATACCTTACAGCCAGCCTTACATACGGGTACCGTTTGTTCACATCCGGGTGGTCATCGTAATTTCCCCGCAAAAAGAAATAACCCGATTCGCCAACAACGGATAGTTTTTTAGACCAGGCATAACGCAGCTCACTATTTACCGTGTGCAAATAGTACTGTGATTTATTGCCGTTAACCGTATAGAGGAATGCGCCGCGATAATCCAGGCTGGCAAAAAATCTATCAGTTACAACAACCCCTACCCCACCATTTATGCCAAAGCCCGATGTATAATCGTAATTACGGCCGTTGGATGAATAAGTGCTTGGCACTGCGGCTAACAGCACCGGGCCGGTACCTATATTGGTATTGATTTTCACTTTTGTACCTGCCTCGAATTGAGAGAACAGGTTCATCTTAACACTCTCCCCGCCGTAAAAAAAGGCTTCGTTGCTGATGTAATCGTAATTCGCGCTCAGGATAACCAGATGCTTAAGGTCCCGGTTCGATTCCAACTCCCACCCTGCCAGCGAACCATACACATTTATCGCGTTCACTGCCGAGCTATCATCCTTACCCACCTCCACATTGATCATGATATTACTGAATGGTGTATGATAATCCTTATATCTGCTACCGTACAATAATTTCGCGCGGCCAAATATGCCGGTTTTTTTATTGCCGCCAACCTTACCGGTTAAGCTGTTAAATGTGCGCAAACCAAGGTCAAACTCCGCAGATAACTGCGATGAATCCCTGTCTTTGGGGTTACCGTATACTTTACCCCATTTACCATCAAGCAAACGGTTAAGGCCGTTCATAGGGTTGGCTAAAAAAGCGGCTACTTCTTCCATTTGCCTGCCAAACCCACGGTGGCGGTTATTTACAATTTTGTTTGATAAGCGATAGGTCATCTCCCCCAAAACTATACCGCCAAAGCTTGTATTGATAAAGTCGTTAGGCGATGGGTGCTCGTTCTCGCCAAAGGTTTCCCAAAAATAACTACCCGCAACAGCCGCCGGTGCCGACTGCCAAAAGCTATAGCCGTTACTACGGAACGAACTAAAGTATAAACTACCCTGGTATGGGTGCCCAAACTGGTTGGTACGAAAAATATCCTTATCCCACTGCCAACTGCCCGGGTTTAAGTTACGCCAGATTGTGGCGCCGGTTACGTTTGAGTAAGGTGCATGCACTATAAACTTACCGTAACTAAATGGTATGGCCTGTGCAAGCCCCCACTCGGCGGCGGCGCGGCCAAAGCGCTTGGTTTCGGGCGGTACGGTGCCAAAAAATGGCGTACCTGCACGGTGGGGTTTGGGTTTCGCCAACGTATCTACAAGTAGTCTGTTAGCATCTTGGGCGGTTTGTGCGATTAAGGTAATGGGGAAACATAAACCTATTACAAAAACCAATAGGGTAAACTGGTAAGGTAAAAATTTCAATATGCGTTCTTTTAAGGTTAAGTCATCAACAACGCCATGATAAGCGTAGTGGCTACAGCATTACTAATATTTTCCGTCCCCAAACACTCGGCTTCTGTTTATATTTACATGCTACAAAATTAAATATTCCTGCCGGATATTTTACAAGCAGCGTAACATTACACTTGCTGCATATCCATCACAAAGTAAAAAGTAGCTCCTTCATCTTCACGGCTTTCTACCTCAATTTTACTCTTGTGGTAACGCAATAGTTCTGATACCAGGTAAAGCCCTATACCAAAGCCAGATATGGTTTTCACCTTTTCATTCTTCACGCGGTAAAACTTGTCGAAAAGCTTTTTCTGGTCGGCGATGTTAATACCCACACCTTCGTCTTTCACAAATATTTTTACTTTATCCTCAAGCTTTACACAGCCTATAACGATAGTACCGCCCCGTGGCGAATATTTGATGGCATTGCTAAGCAAATTCATCAACACCTGCCCTATTTTATCCCTATCGGCACAGATGATGATATCCTCGCAATCGTGCAGTTTAACGGTATGTGTCGAAGTTAAGAACTGCGCGTCGTCTGCAACCTCTTCTATCAGGGTATGCAGTTCAAATACTTCTTTATTCAACTGGATCTTCCCTTCTTCCAGGCGGGCCAGGCTCAGGAAATCCTGGATCATCGAGGTCATCTTTTTGGTTTGCACCTCGGCCCTCGATAGTGCACTTATCTTAAAGGCGTCGCCTCCATTTTTTTCTTTTGCAAGCAGGATCTGGATGTATGATTTTACGGCTGTTAGTGGGGTTTTAAGTTCATGGCTAACCATGGCTATAAAATCGTTCTTTCGTAATTCCTCCTGTTTCTTCCCGGTGATATCACGCGCTATTTTAGAAAACCCTATGGTTTTGCCGTGCTCATCCTTAATTGGCGAAATGGTTAAAGATACATTCAGCAGCCTTCGGTCTTTAGTGATTCGCACGGTTTCGAAATGCTCAACCCGTTCGCCATTTTTTAAACGGGAAAGTATCATGGGCTCTTCATCCTGCCTATCCTCGGGTATTATCATTAGAATCGAGTGTCCTATAACTTCTTCGGGGGTGTAACCGAACGTGCGTTGTGCCGATGCATTCCAGCTGGTGATGATCCCGTCAAGGGTTTTACTGATGATAATATCGTCTGATGATTCTACAATGGCAGCCAGTTTGGCACTTTTCTCAGCAGCTATGCGGCTTTCGGTAATATCAATTACTGTACCTATAAAGTGTTCTACTTGCCCGTTAACATCAAAGTATACTTTACCCTGCGCCCTAACCCAGCGTGTGGCGCCATCATCAAAACGGATAATACGTAATATAATATCGTATTCCCCGCCGGATACGGCATCCATGCTATCCTGTATCTCTTGCAACACTCTTTCCTTATCGTCGGGGTGCAATTGCTGTGCATATATTTCAAAGGTAACGCCCTTATCTAAAGGCAGGCCGTAGATCTTTTTACATTCATCGCTCCAAGTGAGCAGGCCGGTTTTAGGTTCCCAATCCCAGGTGCCTAAATTAACAGATGCGATCACCATTTTTAGTTTGGCTTCGCTTTGTTCAAGCTCCTGTAAAATGGTATCCCTGTGCATACCTGCCTCCTTAAGTTCAGTAATATCACGTGTAAAACAGCGTGTATGCACAAACACACCATCTTTATTTAAAACGTTTGAGTTGATGAGCACATGCTTTATACTACCGTTTTTACATTTAAGTTTTGCAGGATAATTCTGGAGTGTTTCGTTATTAACAAGGCGATTTAAAATATCTGTAATAACGGTTTCATCAGCATGGAAATCGGTTATCGGGAAGCCTAAATATTCTTCTTTTGTATAGCCTAAAAGGTCAAGCTCGGCCTGGTTAGCCCATATTATAATGCCATTACCATCTACCCAGTGCAGTGGTAAAGAAGCGTTCTCTACAAAATCGGTCAGTTTTTCTAACTTGAGTTGCAGTTCTATTTCTTTTTGTTGGTAGTAAGCGAGTTTATTATCAGGATCTGAAGTATCTTCCATTCGTCATCTAAGTTACCTTAATAATGCCACTATTAAGAATATTTACTTTTAAGAAATATATTAGGTTACAATTCACCAAAATTATCGGAGAACTAATTAAGCGGCATTTTAAAAGTAAAGGCCGTAGAATGTTCGTCGGACTTGACAGTTAAGGTACCGCTGTGGGCGCGGGCAATTTCGGCAGCTATGTACAGGCCGAGGCCAAGGCCATCCTTACCCTGATCATCTCCACGGGAGAACGGCTCGAAAAGTTTTTCCCTGACAGCATCCGGGATCTGACTGCCGTAATTGGTAACCGATATGGAAAAATCATCGGCATCGCAAACTACATCAACATTTACCGGTGTGTCTTTTGAACCGTGAGCAATGGCGTTACCCAGTAAGTTTGAAAGCACTTGAGATACCCGCCTTCCATCGCAGTTTATAGCGCATTTTACCCAGAAATTAGTATTGATCGTTCTATCGGGCCAAAGTATCGCCAGCTCTGCAATTACCTGCTCCAGCATTTCTGCTATAGGTTCGTTATCGTTACGTTTAAGTATAATACCCTCGCCAAGGCGGCCGCGGGCAAAGTCAAGTATGTTTTCTATCAGCGCCTTCATCCGATACGATGAATTTTGCAGAATGTTTGCCAGCCGCTTGGTGCGTTCGTCTAATGGCATGCGTAATAATAGTTGCGATACATTGAGTATCGCGCCCACCGGGTTGCCCAGGTCATGGCCTAAAATAGCGATAAACTGATCGCGCAGCTGGGAGGTTTTACGCGCTTCTAAAAGTTCCATTTCCGTTGAAGCTATCTTTTCTTGCGCATCCAAATGGAACGCGATCAAATCAGCAAAAAGCTTAAACATGCCCATTACCTGGGTGTTTTTTAAGTGTGCCGGGTTGGGATCTATGGCGCAAAGGGTACCAAAAAAGCTACCATTTTTTAAAGTAATTGGGAACGAGATATAGCTTTGAAAGCCGTAAATGGCCGGGGTATGGTGATGGGCAAAATCTACATCTAAAGCCACATGATCTATCACTACAGGGGTATGATGCTGGCGGATCTCGTTACATATCGTGGTTTCAAGCTTTAACTCGCTACCGGGGACAAGGCCAAAGGCAATCTCGTCGCGCACGGCGCAGGTTATCCACCTATCATCGGTAACACGGGCAACTGCCGAAAAACCCATGCCTGTTGTACGGCATACCACTTCTAAAATTGAACTAACCGCATCAATGCGGCCAACTGCATCTATATCTTCCTGAATCTCTTTCAATTTTTAATTAGTTGGGTATAAATACTAATACAAAGTAAACTTTTCATGTTATAAATACTCATAGCGCTACTTTTAATTATCTTAATAAGGTATGATCATATTATTTTTGCGTCATCGATACCCACGTTATTAATAAAGCGTACCTTTGCAAAATTATTTTCCTTGAATAAAGTTTCATCGACAATAAACATTACAATAGAAATACAATGAAAAAAATTGTCGATTACCGCAAACTTTTAAACGTAACTGAAGCTGCCGAGCTTTCTGAATTAAAATCTACCTACCGTGGCCTGATGAAGGAATGGCACCCGGACAAATTCCAGGATAGCGAAGAAAGCAAGCACACAGCCGAAGAAAAAAGCAAGACCATTATTGAGGCTTACCACTTTTTAGTAAGTATAGCGCCAGAAACACGCACCCAATCATTAGCTGAATATACCGCGACTACCGGTACAGCTGCCATTGTTGATTTTGAATACAAATCACAAGTATTACGTGTTGATTTTACCGACGGTAACTCATACGAATACTTTGACGTGCCTAAAGCCGTTTACGTAAAACTGGTTAATGCAGATTCGCCGGGCAGGTTTGCACGCAGGCACATTTATAACGAATACGTTTACCGCAGCACAAGTAAACTGGTAGCCACAGCCTAATTAATTTTTTTAATTGTGTTGTACCGATGACACGCAGTATTAACCGGATAATTAAATTTGTTAGGTAACTTCCTGCTGCATTTATGTTTAAAAAAACATTATTCGCTTTATTGCTTTTACTGGTTATATCCTATAACGCTTCCGCCCAATATAAATGGGCGTTAAAAAGCAATAAGGATGGTATTAAGATCTACACAAGCGAGATTGTTAACTCTAAACTTAAAGCTTTAAGGATAGAGTGCAATTACGAAACCACCCTTACACAAATGGTGGCAACGTTGCTTGACCTTAAAACACGCCCCGAGTGGATCTACCATACTAAATCTATCCGTTTGGTTAAACAGGTATCTCCTTCCGAACTTTTTTATTACTCGGAAATAAGCTTACCCTGGCCGGCACAAAACCGCGACTTTGTGGCCCACCTGATAACCACCCAAGACGAAGAAACCAAAATAGTAACGCTTGATGGCCCCGTGGCCCCTACCATGGTACCCGAGCGGGATGGCATTGTAAGAGTAAAAAACTCAATTAGTAAATGGTTGATAGTCCCTGTTAACAAAAACGAGGTAAAAGTTGAATACACCATCCAGCTCGATCCCGGAGGTGCTATCCCCGCCTGGCTAAGCAATATGTTTGCATCTGAAGGGCCAACGGAAAGTTTTAAGGCGTTAAGATCGCAGCTCAAAAAGCCCGGGTATAAAACGGCACATGTGCCGTTTATTAAGAACTACTGATTAATATAATTTGTAATGCTGAACGATAGTGAAGCATCTAATCGCCGACATACATATGGCGAGGCACAGTTCGCGAATAGATCCTTCGCGATGCTCAGGATGACAAATGGTTAAAATAAAGCCCTCTCAAATTGGACTGCCCCCAATAAGTGTCTAACTTTTGGGGGGCAGTCCACAAGCCGGGCTTTGTTATTCATCTATAAATTTTGCGGTTAAGGCAATACATTTTATACAGCCTCAGATTTTGAACGACTATAACAGATTTGTGACTGTTAATTTATCGCAGAATTTTCATCGGTTTGGTTCAGCTTCCTGATCACCACAGCAGGGTTGCCCACCGCCAAAGAATCATCGGGGATATTTTTGGTGACCACCGCCCCTGCGCCAATCACACAACGGTTGCCAATGGTAACACCCGGGCAAATGATGGCCCCGCCGCCTATCCAGCAGTCGTCGCCAATTACAACCGGCTTTGCATTCTCTTTACTGCGGCGTAGCACAGCATCTAAAGGGTGCGTGGCGGTATAAATTTGCACACCCGGCGCGCAGAAGACATTGCTGCCCAGCTTTACTTCCATCACATCCAGCACCACGCAATTCACGTTAAAATACACGTTCTCGCCACAGGTTATGTTATAACCATAATCGCAATGGAATGGCGGCTCTATATAAAGGCTTTTCGGCGCGTTGGGTATCAGCTCTGCTAAAACAGCGGCGGTGCCCTCGCCTACCACGTGTTCATCAACATTCAGCCTCTTTAGTAATTGCTTGCAGTGTTTACGTTCGGCAGCTAATGTTTCTTCATTAGCCAGGTAATATTCGCCGGTAAGCATTTTTTCTTTTTCTGTTTTCATGGTAGCTGTATGGTTTCAGCAGCAATATCAGTAAAATGTAATGCTTTTAAAAGGCTTGTAACAATTGCAGTAAAGCCCCGTAAATAAACAGCAGACCACATTTTAATGTAATTTATAGCTAAACATAAAGCTGCAGCCCCGTTGTGGGGGATAACATTTGGCCTGTTATTTGTATTTATCAATACATCTACAACAACTAACACCATGAAAAACAACATATTATCCGCCACCATAATCGCTTTGTTAAGCATCCCTATCTGCACCTTCGCGCAGCAAAAAACTGCCTGGGCCATGGTTAGTGCCAAAAAAGAAATAATAATTGAACTGCCAAAAGCACCAACCGACGGCAAATCGCCATACTGGATCATCGTATCTAACGAGAAAGAATTTCAGATAGATACCCTAAGCGCTATCAAATACCTCGATCCGCAATGGATGTCGGCAGTAGATTTCCCCGACCTTGATGTAGCCAAAGCCAAGTATGGCAAAGCAACTTTGGATGGTTTGGTGATCGTCACCATCGATGATAAGAAATTCTCAAATGCTTTTGAAGAGTTAAAAGAGCATATGGCCTTTATTGACGATTACGAAGAATTGCCTTTTTACGATTTTACAACATTACCGTAAGTAAAAGCGTAGGCCTTGTGTGTGCTGTTCTAAAACCGCAGGGTACTTTCCAAGAGACCCTGTGGGGACAAAAAGTGCGGCGACAAAAAGTTTAAAGATTTCTTTCAAAACAATATAGCTGCCCTATAAAAACAAAGTCCGACATTTTGCCAGACTTATTTAAACGTATTTTAGATAATTTATATCTATCCCTCTTTAAGACTAATGTCATCTAAAACGATTTTAACTCCGTTAATATTCAGTTTATTTAAAATCTGTCTTAGGTTATCTCGTTGAGTCATAGAATTAATTACAAAACGAGATTGAAATATTTCATTTGAACAACCGTATATTTTTATTTGATTACCACTACCATCGCTAGATCTTGCCCCTCTAAAATCATTCGCATTTATCTCGATTTTTTTTATATCGGTAATTGGAATTGTCAACGATTTAAAAGTTATTGATTTCGTTGACATACTGATTTCCCCATCTTTAACGTACATTTTGATGAGATTAGTTCCAGTGAGTATCATATTCACAACTATTAAAGTTAAGCATATTCCAAATAATGCAATTAAATAGGGGGGGAATTTTAAAGGCAATTTTAAATTAATTATTTTAGCCACTACAAGAAAGATAATTGTCAATATACTTACCGTTTGTAAAGTATAATATAGCTTATTTTTTTTTGTATAAGTGTCAAAAACTTCAACCATAATATTATTAATAAATCAACCTAACTTTTCTTTTAAGATTTCCCAATCTGCTAAAACTAAGGAAGCCTTTCGAATTATTGCTACTACTAAATTATTTTTAGAAAGTACAATTCTATCATTCACAACTGAGGATTTAAGTTCACTAATAGTATAGTTTGCCTCTGGCTTCTTAAAGAAAAATTGTTGAAATAGACTAATGCTATTTTTTCATGATCAAGTTGAACTTGTTCCGGTTCATTTCTATTTAAGTAAAATACTATTAATGTTCCAACAGAAACAAAT
The DNA here is from genome assembly GCF_034345625.1 of Mucilaginibacter sp. 5C4. Lineage (NCBI taxonomy): Bacteria > Pseudomonadati > Bacteroidota > Sphingobacteriia > Sphingobacteriales > Sphingobacteriaceae > Mucilaginibacter > Mucilaginibacter sp. 5C4. Next base: position 3,155,803 of record NZ_CP133775.1, read on the forward strand.
AGCATACTCAAAAAATAAGCATATTCGGTCGCTAAGTTTAGTGTTAGAAATAGCATCAAACTCATAAGAATGCCAATAACTATTAACCACAAAATACTCTTATTTAAATAGGATGCCTTAAATTTTATTACTTGCATATCAAAAAGTTAATTATTTCTATTCTGTTTTTCTTTCTTAAAAAAGGCCAAAACATTCTTCCTTGACTGATCTGGGTTTTTATCAACAAATTTGGGAGCCACTTTTGAATTTGTTATGTCGCCGCAGGGTCTCTTGAAAAGGACCCTACGATGCATGTCACACCCAATAGATACGATAATCCGTAATCTCCACAGATTCGTTTAGTACACCGTCAATATAAAACGCTGCGCTACTGTGCGGATAGTCGGTGTATTCTTTCGCTAAATTCCATTTCCCCTGTACCGGATTGTTATGTATGTAATCTATTTTCTGGTTTAAAAATCCCACGCTATAAATTTCTTTAGCATCAAACGATGGTTCAAAAACTTTATGCTTTTGACCTTTTGCTTTCTCCTTTTCACTACAACCCGCAGATAGCTTATCCAATAATAAGTTTTGATTACTGGCCTTGAGCCGCTTTATAAATTCGTAAGCCATAAAACGCTTGCCATTGCTTAATAATGTATTCAGATTAATATTAAGCTCCGTTAAATAAATAAGCACATGGGCATGATTCGGCATAATTACATATGCCAGCGTTTTAATCTGGTATTTGCCATCTATTAACTTTAGCCAATTATAAATTAGATCGTACGAGTCGGTAATTTCAAATAGCGGTAACCAATCGTAACAGGTAAAAGTGATAAACCATGTATTATCTGTTATTTGGTGTGATGTGCGGATCGACATTAGGCTAAATTATTATTTATTTAATTATAATGCTCGTTACCTGTCCTAAAGCCGCAGGGTCCTTTCCAAGAGACCCTGCGGGGACAAAGCATCATCTGTTGCAAATCTTTCAGAAAACTCTATTATGTTTACTCCTTACGTCGCCGCAGGGTCTCTTGTAAAGGACCCTGCGATGCATGTGGGCTAACCTACAAGTTATCCGCCCTTTGTTTACCTATCGTTATGAGAAAAGATGCGCACTGTTTTCACATAACGCCCCTGGTAATAGCTATTGAAAGGGGTTTCGGTAACCCCGTTGGCTTTACCGGATGTGGAGTGGATAAAGGTTAGTTCTTTTCCGGGAGCTTTGATGATGATTCCCATGTGACCCACCACCCTGATGGTGCTATCGGTGCCGGTAAACAGGATAAGGTCGCCGGTTTTGGCATCTTTTAGGTTTATCGCTTCGCGGATATTAGTAAAATCAACAGATCGCCTGGGTACAGCTATATTAAAATGGTTGAACACAAAAGTGATAAACCCCGAGCAATCAAAACCCCTGGCAGGATCTATTGATGCGTATTTATATGGGATGCCTTTTAGGGTATTTGCAAAAACGAGCAATTGTTCCGGCGTGGTGCTACCCGTATTGATCCGGGTGAACAACCCAGCGCTATCGGGTGCGGGCGGCGGTAGGGTATCTTGTTTAGCAACCATAACGGTATCTCCCTTGCCGGTAATTATATAGGTGGGTTTGCGGGCGTCTGAACAAGATAAAAACAGACCGGCTAAAACAGTAAGTATCGGGATGTAGCGCATATCTAATACTACATTACATTGGTTGTTAAGTTTTTATCACTTCAATAAAACACCCTGGTCGAAGTTTTCAACTTCGACCTAAAATGCCACAAGCTTTCAGCTTGTGAAATACGCAAGCTGAGAGCTTGCAAAATTACAGGACGAAGTTACGCTATCGCTAAACTTCGACCAGTAGGGTTTACCACATTTTAGGTCCAAGTTACGCTAAAACTTCGACCAGTATTTGGATATTTTCATTTACAAATCAAGACTTTTTTGAAAATCACTCGCTGCGTAAACTTTTTACAGGGTTAGCTATAGCAGCGCGTACAGCCTGATAACTAATAGTAATCAATGCAATTGTTATTGCTGTGAGGCTACCGTTTACAAACACCCACCATCCTATTTCTATCCTGTAGGCAAATGCTTGTATCCATTTGCTCATTATAAATAAGGCTACAGGGCAGGCTATTACAATCGCAATAATTACTAAACTAACAAATTCTATAGACAGCAACGCCGTGATTTGCACTACAGATGCGCCGATAACTTTACGGATCCCTATTTCTTTTCTGCGTTGTTTAACGCTAAAAAGAGCCAATCCAAATAGCCCAAAACAAGCTATTCCAATGGCCAGCATGGTAAACAAACCAAATAATTGACTAAATTTTATTTCGGCCTGGTATTGCTGATTAAATTTTTCGTTTAAAAAGCTGTATTCTAACGGGCGCTGTGGTACAATCTTCTTCCATAGCGTTTCAATATCTACTACTGTTTTTTTAACGTCGGTGCTGCTTATTTCAACAGAAAACACCCGGAATTTATTGGGGATCACCCGCATAGCCAGCGGCCCAATTGCTTTTTGTAATGATTCGAAATTAAAATCTTTATAAACGCCTATGATCCGGCCATCATTAGGATACATGCCCACTTTAACGCCAATAGCATCGTCGGCATTTTTAAATCCAAGTTTACGTAATGCGGCTTCATTAATAATCATTGACTCAACTGTATCTGCTGCAAATAAAGGCGATAAGCCACGACCTGCTACCATTGGAATATGGTACTGCTTCATGAAATTAAAGTCGGTTAAGTAAATTGGTAATTCTGCATGTACGGTGTCACCTGTTTTTTTTGCAAACTCCATAGACCACGCTCCGGAAGTTAAATTACCCGGAACATCTGAAGAAGCAGTAACTGCCTTAACCCCATTTATGTGCAGCAGTTCATTAGTTATAAATGAAAGTTGATTTTTAACAAAACCATCGCCCTCAAAATTTAAAATGAGTGTTTGTGATGGCTTAAAGCCAAGATCGTGCTTTTGCATAAATTGCAGTTGGCTGTAAACAACAATGCTACTTATAATGAGTATAATTGATATGGCAAACTGAAAAACTACCAACCCTTTGCGAACACCAACACTAAATGAAGAAGACCTTAAAGTACCCTTTAGCGCTGCGATAGGATTAAAACCCGACAATACAAACGCCGGGTAACTTCCAGACAAAACGCTCACAACCATCAGGATACTTAATAACAATGCAAGATGCAATGGCTTAAACACTTCAAATACGATACTTTTACCTGCAAACGTATTAAACGCCGGCATAAGCAGGCAGGCTGCAAATACGGCTATAATTAAAGCGACACCAACCGTTAAAAATGATTCGATAAAAAACTGCGTAATTAACCCGCTTCGGTTAACCCCGTTAACTTTCTTTATACCAATTTCTTTGGCACGTTCAGCAGAACGGGCTGTTGAAAGATTAATAAAGTTGATACAGGCAATTATTAAAACAAATAGGGCGATGGCAGAAAACACACATAGATTTGTAATATTTCCTACTTTACCTGCTTGGTTTTCTCTATCGCTATGCAGATAGATGTCTGTCAGCTTTTCTAAATTATAGTGATGCCTGGTACTTGCCGTATTTGCTTTATGCCTGTCGGCAAAAGCATCAAATTGCTTAGTTAGGTTTTTAGCGTCATAATTTGGTGGCAATACAACATAGGTATAAAAATTATTCGAATACCAGTTAGTAAACATCCAATCGTAACCAGAGTCTTTTTTTATGGCGGTAGCCATAGATACCAAAATATCGAAACTAATATGCGAGTTGGCAGGCAAATCCTTAATTATCCCTGTTACTTTAAGGTTTTCGCCGTTTATTAACAGCGATTTACCAACAGCATCAACCTTACCAAAATATTTGTTTGCAACCGATTCTGTAATTACAATGCACATAGGGTTTACAAGAGCAGTAGCCCCGTTTCCGCTGATCATCGGCAAATCAAAAACTTTAAATATTGCAGGGTCTGCAAAGTATAAGTGCTTTTCTTCAAATAGCTTGTCCTCATATTTCACCAGGGCCTCTCCACTTATAATGCGCACCGCCTGTTTCACCTGCGGAAAATCATTTAACATTAACGGCGCCATTGGCCCGGGGGAACCTGCTCCGTGTTGCGTTAATGCATTAGTTTGCTTGTCATCAACAACCCGGTAAATATCATTGGCTTGCTTATTATATCTATCGTAACTCAGTTCGTTTTCAATGTACAACGACATTAGTATAACCGCAATTAAGCTAACCACTAAACCGCAAATGTTGATAGCCGTAAAGATTTTGGTACGAATCAAATTCTTAAAAGCGAATTTTAATTGATTGATAATCATATATTTAATACTATTAAATCAAGCTGTAAAACCAATTCAACTAACTTAATGCCAATTTACAAATAACTTATTATCAATTAGTTATAAAAAAAATAAAAATAAGTACTGTGCAAAAACGTACATATTGTGTGCGAAGACGATACAAAAAAAGGCGGATATCCTTTCAGATATCCGCCTTCAAAATAAATTATTCTTGCTTACAGCGTTGCAATATCAATTACAAAACGGTAGCGTACATCACCTTTTACCATACGTTCGTAAGCATTGCTGATGTCTTTAATGTCTATCATTTCAATATCTGAAACTATGCCATGCTCAGCGCAAAAATCAAGCATTTCCTGAGTTTCGGCAATACCGCCAATACCCGAACCGGCAAGGCTTTTACGGCCGCCCAGTAGGCTAAACGCAGCTACTTTTGCAGGCTCTGATGGTACACCCACGCAAATCATGGTACCGTTGGTACGTAACAGGCTTAGGTACATGTTAAAATCGTGCTCGGCAGATACTGTGTCCAATATAAAATCGAATGTGCCTGTAGCAGCTTTGATCTGCTCAGGGTCGCTGGTTACCACAAAGTGGTGTGCGCCTAATTTTTTTGCATCTTCTTCTTTCTTTGGCGAAGTACTCAATACCGTAACCTCGGCACCAAAAGCAACACCAAATTTAACAGCCATGTGGCCAAGCCCGCCTAAACCTAATACGGCTAATTTGTGGCCTTTTCCAACTTTCCAATGCCTAAGTGGCGAATAAGTGGTGATACCGGCACACAATAAAGGCGCGGTGGCGGCAAGGTCAAGCTTATCTGAAATGTGCAGTACAAACTCTTCGCGCACTACAATGCTATTACTATAACCACCGTAAGTAGGTGATGAACCATCGCGCTCCATACCGTTGTAGGTTGCAGTATTACCTTCCAGGCAGTATTGCTCCAGATCCTGCTTGCAGTTTTCGCAAACCTGGCAAGAATCTACCATACAGCCGGTACCGGCAAGGTCGCCAACTTTAAAGTTTTTAACGTGGTCGCCTACCTTGGTAACACGGCCAACAATTTCGTGACCAGGCACCATCGGGAAAATTCCCGGGAACCAATCGTTTTTTATCTGGTGAAGATCTGAGTGGCAAACGCCACAAAATAGAATTTCGAATTGCACATCATGAGGGCCAACGTCGCGGCGCTGAAAGTCCCATGGTGCAAGGTCGGTTTGCGGGTCTAGTGCCGCGTATCCTTTTACTGGTATCATGTTTTTTTTGGTTTTTATTGTTAGTTTTTCACTGCGTCAAATATGAGCAGATTATGTATCTGTTCGTGTAATTTCCCTGTAATAATATCGGGCTTAATGGAAATCCCTTATACCCTCCATATTTATCATTTCTTGGTTTACCAGGTCCACATTTTTTTTAACGCCTGTAATTTGCATCACTACGCTTAGGCCAGCCGGAGATTTATAAAGCTCCAATCGCTTGCCTGTCGACTTGTTTTAATACTCCCGTTCGAAACCGATAATGCCACCGCACAGTACCGACATTAACATGCTGATGATATCCGGCAGTTCAATTGAGAAACCCATATTGCAGCAACACAAAAAGCGGCGAGTTGTTCAATCTCATTTTAAGAAGCAAGCAACTTCCTCTATTGGGGAAAGAATTTTTTAAAATCCGGTATTGGTTCATCGCTTAATTCTTCCAGGCTGCCCACCAGGCCATAGTCCGCATTGTTTACCACCACATCTATCTTACCAAACAGGCTGATGGTTTGGCTGATGGCATCGTTAACACTTTTTTCATCGGTGATGTTTACTGCCAATGGTAAAAAGCTTTCTGCTTTATCTACTGCATTTGCAAGGTCGGCTATGTTGCGCGATGTTGCGGCACGTTGTAGCCTTTTTCTAATAATTGTTTTACGAGGCTTAACCCCAGGCCTTTTAAGGCACCGGTTACAAACCATACTTTTTAATTATTCATTGTTTTAGTTTTTGTTGGATATTTGATTGTTTTTTCGTGTGCTATTTCAGGTAGATAGGGTGCTTTTTGAAGGCATGCCAAAGGCGTTTCAAAGTCGGTTTTTGGTGATTTTGAGACGGTTTTTGGTCTTTTTTTTAGGTAAAAATTACAAAATTCAAACAATTACAACCGACTTGAATTTATGCCCCATAAGCCATTGCCTTGCTTAATTCTTCGTTAAAGCAGAACTCCTTTTCCAGTTTCTCTAATTGTACCATGGCACGGTCATAGGCATCGGCACCTAAGAGTAAATGCAGTGGCGGGTTTTCGTCGTACGCTACGTTGATGATGGCTGTGGCGGCCTTTTCAGGGTCGCCGGCTTGCTGGCCGTGGTAACCCAGGTATTTGTTTAATGACGCGCCAACCACTTTGTAATCTTCAATGCGGTTTTTTGCGATGGCGAGTGATTCCTGCGTTAAAAAGCTGGTACGGAATGCGCCCGGAGCCACTACGGTAACCTTTACGCCAAACTCGCGCACATCCTCGGCCAAAACAGTGGATAGCCCTTCTACAGCGAATTTTGTAGCCGCGTAAACCGACCACCCAATGCCCGGTGCAAAGCCGGCGATAGAGGAGATGTTAATGATGTGGCCGCACTGCTGGTAGCGCATATAAGGCATAACCATACGAATAACGTTTAGCGTGCCAAATACATTAACATCAAAACTACTGCGGCTTTCCTGATCGGTAAGTTCTTCGATGCTACCGCCAATGCCGTAGCCGGCGTTGTTGATCACCACATCTATGCGGCCAAAGGCTCTTTTGGTTTGATGCATAGCGCAGCCAACGCTATCTTCATTTGCAAGATCCACCTCAATTGGCAGGAAATTGTCAGCGGTAGAACCAACAGCAATCACCAGTTCGGCAAGGTGGCGCGACGTGGCAGCAACGTTTTGCCCGGCAGCAAGCAATTGCTTTACCAGGCTGAGCCCCAAACCCTTAGATGCCCCGGTAATGAACCATGTCTTTTTGTTGTTTGTAATATCGGCGTTTTTCATATTACAAAATTAAAACATAAAGCCCCCTAACCGTTTGCATTATTCAAACAAATGATTGCATAATTCAAACAGATCTGAAAGAAGACGGGGTTGAACTGGTTTGTTTTTTGAAAAAGTTATTGAAATGGGCGGGCTCTTCAAAGCCCAGGCTATAGCTAATTTCAGACACGTTCCAGTTGGTGTGCCTTAATAAAGCCTTGGCTTCGCTGGTGAGGCGTTCAGAAATATGGTGGGTAGTGGTTTTACCCGTGGTTTGGCGGATGGCCCTGTTCAGGTGGTTTACGTGGACGGATAACCTGTCGGCAAAGTCCTTAGCCGACCGCAGGTTAAAGCGTTGCGAAGGCGTTTCTATCGGAAACTGGCGCTCAAGCAGCTCGGTAAATACCGATGTGATGCGCGAGTTGGCATCCGGATGCTGATAAATGATTTCCTGTGGCTGCAGCTTTAACGCGTAGTGCATCAGCTCGGTAACGTAGTTGCGCAGCAGGTCGTACTTAAAACGATAATCAGAATTGATCTCGTCCAGCATCTTCTTGAAGATCTGGCCGGCGTACTCATCCTGCTCGCTGTTAAGGGCATAGGTAGGCTTGCCGCTTAACGCGAACATAGGCAGTTCGTATACATTAGCGCGAAGTGCATCCGTAAAAAAAGCCTCTTTAAAGATACAGAAAGCTCCCGATTTATCATCGCTTTTGTGCTCGAAGGTATAAGGTACGTTAGGGTTAAAAAAGATAAGCGTGGCACCATCCACCTCAATACTTTTATCAGCATAGTGGATCACATTTTTCCCGCGTATCAGGCTGATCTTATAGAAATCCCTGCGGGTATAAACAATAGGCTTGGCCCCGGGCGCGTAACAATCCTCCAAACGGAAAACATTGAAGTGCCCTATCTCCTGCCCAAGGTTATCCGGCAGGTAATTAAACTTCTGCCTGTAAAAATCTTCTATTGTTTCTGTAGCAGCCATAAGGCAAAGTTACATAATTCAAACAAAATTTAACAAAATCAAGCGATAAATATGACCTAAAACCGACCTCCAATCACCAAATAACGCCTTCAAAACGACTTTAAAAGGCAAAAAGTCGCCAAAAAATGGATAAAAAAGCTTCAATAAGACTTAAAAACGCCTATCCGAACATCATAAAATCGATCTAAAACAGCCCTTAAAACGTCCATATATATATATACCCAAAAAAATCACCAAAAAGCGGATTTAAATCGCCTAAAAACTATCTCGGAAAAGACAAATTTTTACCTTGTACCTTCTATCAACGTACCATAAAAATCGGTAACGCTCATGCCCGCCGCCCGCACCTGCTGTGGAATCAGGCTATTGGCGCTTTGGCCCGGGGTAGTGTTGATCTCGATGAAATAGAACTCCTGTGTGCCTTCCAGCAAAATAAAATCTACACGTACCATACCGCGGCAATTAAGGCGCAGGTAAACCTGGGTTACAATCTCGGCTATCTCGTGGTTTTTAGCTTCGGGCAGGTCGGCGGGAGTAATTTCTTCGGAAACGCCGGGGGTGTATTTGGCTTCGTAATCAAAGAAGTCCTTAGAGCTAATGATCTCTGTAGCAGGAAGCACTACAATTTTGCCATTTAGCCGGGCAATGCCTATACTAAATTCGCGCCCTTTGATGAACTCTTCTATCAGGATCTGGCTATCTTCTTTAAACGCCTTTTCTATCGCCTCGTGCAGGCCGCCAACGTTGTAAACCTTGCTCATGCCTACGCTGCTGCCTCCATTGTTTGGCTTAATAAAAAGCGGAAATTTTAGCGCAGATGCGATAGTAGCCGTATCATGATCGTCGTGCTGGTGCAGTTGGATGGACTTTGCAGCGTGCAGCCCGTGGATACCATTCACAATAACCTTGGTGTAAGCTTTGTTCATGGTAATGGCCGATGTGGTAGCATCGCAAGTATTGTACGGGATGCCCACCAGGTCGAAATAGCTTTGCAATTTGCCGTCCTCGCCGGGGGTGCCATGCACGGTAATGAACGCGAAATCGAATGTTATCTTTTCATCATTAAGGGTTAGGCTAAAATCGTTTTTATCAATATCAATGGCTTTACCATCGGCTTCGTAAACCCAGTTGTGGCGGTTTATCAATATGGTATAAACCTTGTATTTACTGGCATCCAAACTGGCGGCTATGTTTTTGGCGCTGTTAATAGATACTTCGTACTCGCCGGTAAAGCCACCGGCCAAAAGGGCTACGTTTATGGTTTTCATGATAGCCAAAGATAGTTTTTGATTTTGAATGTGGAGATTGGATGTGATTTTAGGCAATACGCGGAAAATTTGACTGGAGACGCGAACTGATTTGTAACAATAATCCACAAATTTAATCTCATTTGCAGTTTAAACCTAAACATTCGGCAATGATCAGGAAATATTCGGTTTTAATAGGGATAGTAATTTCATTGATCTTAATACTGATAGCTATAGCTGTTTACCCCGGTGGCAACATGCTTAATGAATATGCTGCTGGATATGATTGGACTAAAAACTTCATGAGCAACCTGTTTGGAACGCGAGCGCTTAATGGTGCCGAAAACCCTTCAAGAGTTTGGGCGTGCTTAGGGATGATAGTTCTGCCAGTTACCTACGCCATCTTTTTCATCAATATGTCGAAAAGATACCCGATACGAATGCCGCAATTATCCTCAAGTACGGTGGCATAGCCAATATCTTTTTCACGTTTTTAACTGTAACGGCTTTACATGATGTGATGCTGATTGTATCAACTTCCGTATTCTGGACATGCATAGTTATCATCACAGTTTTTATCCTAAAAACAAAGCTTCATTTATTTAAGTTCTTTTGCATCATTAGCCTTTTAGTGTTTTATTATAGTGTTTACTTATGGGGCATTAGCGATTGGCGTTTACTGCCCATCATGCAAAAAGTAAATTTCGCAAATTCTACCCTGTTGATCTTAGGGCTCGAATATTTTACTAAACAGGAGGATTTTGCTCATATTAAAACAAAGGCCAATATTAGTGATCAGTGACTGGAGAGTAGAGATAGTTTAAAGTCATAAATCAAATCTCTTCCTTCGCAAATCCCAAATCTTAAATTCGAAATCCAAAATCAAATCCCTATGTTTGATTTATTTTTCCTACGCAAAAACATGAGTAATTTTTGGGCTTATTTAAAAACCAGGCAATTCAGAAACACTATATTATTGGTTATAGCCACGGTTATCAGCATTGTTTTGATAGCTTTTTTCAGCCTTAGCTCGTACACCCGCCACGGGCAGGGAATCCCTGTTCCAAAACTTAAAGGCCTTAATGTTGACAGAGCTATGGAACTGCTTAAAGAGCAGGGTTTCAACTTTAAAATAGATTCGGTTTACGTGCCCGACCAGGCACCCGGTACCATTGTGGAGCAAGACCCGGATGCCGGCACCAATGTTAAAGAGAACCGTACCATATACCTTACCATGGTTACCCAATTGGCGCCAAACGTATCCCTGCCCGACCTTACTACCGAGCAAAGCATTTACCGCGAAGCGGTGGCTGTATTATCAAACTACGGTTTAAAAGTTGGTGATACTACCTACCGTTCGGACATCGCCCGCGACCGCGTGCTTGAAGTGCGCTTTGGCGGCCAGATCATAAAACCGGGCACCAAACTACCAAAAGGCTCTAAGCTGGACCTGGTATTGGGTAATGGCGAAGGCGCAAGTGAGGTGGAGATACCGGAGTTAATAAACCTTGACCTTGATGCGGCCAAGTTTTCGATAAAAGGCGCCGGCTTAACTGTGGGCAACATTACCTACGAGGGATCTATAAGCGACTCTACCAATGTAATTGTGGTTTCGCAATCGCCAATGCGGAGCGATTCGCTGAGCAAAACGAGTATTGGCACACGTATTAATTTAACGGTATCGCAAGGTAAAGCAGATAATGCCCCAACAAATTAATGCAGCCCAGTTACAGCAACGTTTGCAGGCAGGCGAAACTTTAAACCTGCTTGATGTTAGGGAGGTTATTGAATACCATACCTATAACATTGGCGGGCAAAACATCCCGGTAGGGAAACTAAAACAGCACATCAAAAACATTGATTACAACAAAACCGACAAGATAATCGTTATTTGCAGTGCAGGTATCAGGAGTGAAACGGCACAGGCTATTTTAACCGAAAGCGGTTTCACGAATGTATTAAACCTTAAAGGCGGCCTTAAAGCCCTGCAAAAACTAAATATTAACAATACTACTTAGCCTCACCCTGCCCTCTCCGAAGTAGAGGGTTCTGAAAAGAGGAATTAGGTGAGGCTTAAAACTAAATATTAACAATACATCTTCCTAAACATAGCATGAAAAAATTTTGGATAGCGCTGGTGGTCATCATCCTATTATCATTAGCCGGTACAGGTATATTTTATTACCTGCGCTTTTTTGGGCCAAACGTTACCGATAAGCAGGAATACCTTTACATTAAAACAGGTGCTACGCTTGATGACGTTTACAAGTCGATAACCCAGCAGGGCATCGTTAAAGACACTACTTCGTTCCTGCAATCGGCTCAAAGCATGAAGTTTGTAAAGGTAAAACCGGGTAAGTACCGCCTAAAAAGCGGCATGAGTAACCGCAATTTTATCAACATGCTAAAATCGGGCAACCAGGAGCCGGTTACATTTGCCTTCCATAACATCAGGCTGAAGAACCAGTTCGCGGGTTTTGTTTCCAAAAAGATCGAGGCCGATTCGGTTTCGGTATTGCGCCTATTAGATTCTTCCAAGTTTGCCCAGCAATACGGTTTTACTACCGGTAATATTTATACCGTTTTTATACCCAATTCTTACCAGCTATACTGGAATACATCGGCAGAAAAACTATTTACGAGAATGTATGCCAACTACCAAAAGTTTTGGACGCCCGAGCGGAAGCAAAAAGCCGAAACCTTAAAACTTACACCCCAGGAAGTTTCTGTTTTAGCATCAATAGTTGATGCCGAAGCTTTGCATGACGATGAAATGCCCACCATTGCAGGCCTTTACCTTAACCGTCTTAACAAAGGCATGAAGCTACAGTCCGATCCTACCGTTATCTTCGCTTTGAATGATTTTACCATTAAACGCGTGCTTAATCGCGACTTAATTACTAATTCGCCATACAATACTTACTTTTATAAAGGTTTGCCCCCCGGCCCTATCATGATGCCATCGGTAAACGCCATTAATGCGGTGCTTGATTATAAGAAAAACAACTACCTATATATGTGCGCTAAGGCGGATTTTAGCGGCAACCATGCTTTTGCCACTAACGAGGCTGAACACAGAGTTAATGCCAAAGCATTTCAGCAAGCCCTTAACGACAGGAATATAAAGCGCTAATGTTTCAGAACGCTACCAAATTGAGAGTGCGCTACGGCGAAACCGACCAGATGGGCTACATGTATTACGGCAACTACGCCGAGTTTTTTGAAGTGGGCCGTGTAGAAATGCTGCGCAGCCTTGGCCTAACCTACAGCGGTATGGAAGCATCGGGTATTATGATGCCCGTACTTGAACTGAAATGCAAGTACCTTAAACCCGCCCGCTACGACGAGGAGATCACCATTAACGTTATTATGGATAAGATGCCCGGCGTTAAGATCCATTTCCGTTACGAGCTGTTTAACGAGCGTGAGGAACTGATCCACCTTGGGGAAACTTTGCTGGCCTTCGTTAATATGAAGAGCAACCGCCCCTGCCTGCCCCCTGCCGATTTTATTGAAAAACTAAAGCCTTTTTTTGAGTAATTTTAGCCATAATGAAATGGGCCCACAAATTTTTACTGCGTTTTAGATTTTACCAATACCTTACCGACTGGGCCAAAACCGTTTACATCCCGGGCTTTAGGCCGCTGCCTTTGTACACAGTAGTGGTGTTTTTTATCTTCGAGATACAAAAAACGTCGCTGGCTAACCGCGCGGCTGCCCTGGCTTATAATTTTATGCTGGCGTTGTTCCCTGCCATTATCTTTTTATTTACGCTGATAGCTTATATACCCATTAAAGGATTTCAGAAAAACCTGTTAGATCTTTTCTCTTTGATCATGCCTACAAATGCTTATGCTGTTTTTGAAAGCACCATTGTAGATATTGTTTCCAGGCATAACGGAAAATTACTTTCTGTAGGGTTTTTAACGGCATTATACTTTGCAACCAACGGAGTGAGCAACCTGATGCAGGCGTTTAACAAATCGTCGTTAATACTGGAGACCCGCACCTGGCTGAAACGCCGCTTTGTAGCGCTGTTACTTACTATTGTAATAAGTATATCCCTCCTCATAGCCATAGTTATCATGACGGCCGGTCAATCGGTAATATATTTTATTATGCACGAACTGGATAGCAAAGCGGCCTTTTGGACATGGCTTATAGCCCTCACACGCTGGTTAATTATCCTGGTGATATTCTTTACCACCATTTGCATATTATACCGCTACGGGCCTTCAAACAAGCGCAAATGGAAGTTCATCAACCCCGGCTCTATCCTGGCAACATCTCTGGCTATATTAACTTCGATTGGGTTTACTTACTACACCAATAACTTTTCATCATACAACGCGGTTTATGGTGCCATTGGTACACTCATCGTAGTAATGATATATCTGTACCTAAACTCCATGATTTTGCTCATCGGGTTCGAATTAAACGCCAGTGTTGACCTTTCCAAGCGCGCCATCCGCATCCAAAAACCAAGGTTTAACGCCTTCCGAACCAAAAAAACCAACAATTTGGCTAAATAAGCCAATGACAGTCAACCCATTACAATTAGTTTAAAAAAAGTTAACATCAAGTTTGGCAATTCGCCCCGGATTTGTACTTTTGTCCCCGGAGAGCTGGCAGAGTGGTCGATTGCGGCAGTCTTGAAAACTGTTGACTGTAACAGGTCCTGGGGTTCGAATCCCTAGCTCTCCGCTGATTACATTAACAAAAATATTTAAAGCCCCTTAATTGCGAAATTAAGGGGCTTTTTCTTTTACAGAATAGGGTTATGTATTTAGTTCTGATCTCCAAACCATTGATCACCATCTGATTACAAATAGTTCAAATTAAATTTTATGCCTTAAGAACAAAATTATACCTTTAAGAACAAAACCTAAATTTTAATAACGAGCTATGTACTGTTTGCCTATCACAAATCGCTCCCGATCTTTCAAAAACAAAGTTTTCCTGATCAGTTTAATTTTGACTATCGGCCTTGATTCCTGCAGGCAGTTGCCTAAAGAAAACCCCAATCATACTGCTCATGCCGACAGCCTCATTTGGCGTGCCGATGAGTTGCAGAACAGCGATCATCCCCTGCGATCCCTGGTTTATCTTGATTCCGTTTACCGGGTTTTTCCTTACCCGGGCCCGGTAGATCTATGGAAAAAATACCGGCAAAAAAGTTATTATTATTTAAACTATGATTTTAATCCGAATAAAGCCCGGTTTTACGCGGATAGTATGGCCTTGGTGTTGAATGGTGAAAAAACAGCCCCTGATGAACATTATGCCTACGCCTGGACACTTTTTACCATGGGAAATATACTCCTGGCCGAAAAGAAATATGCCGAGGCTTTTAAAAACTTTTATGACGGTCGGGTATCCGCGAAAAAGAACTTGGACAACTGCAATTACTGCCAGTTCAGCTATCAGTTGGGCCTGGTCAGGTTTAGGCAGGGACAATACGGGAAAAGTATGCCTTATTTAAAACAGGCACTGGCCGAAAATGGCCAGTGCAAAGCCAGTCCAGGTTCCTATAATGCCTTTTATTTCCCGCAGACCACGCTCAATACGATTGCCTTGTGCTATGAACGTATAAACCAGCCGGACAGCGCGGTAGCTTATTACCGGCACGCACTTGACCTGATCGATCGACAGTCTTCCGTATCTACTCAAGGGCAGCGGTTTACAGCAACAGCCAGAGGCGTGGTCTTGGGTAACCTCGGCGGTGTTTACGTCAAATTAAATAAATACCGGGAAGCTGAAAAATACCTGAAGGAAAGTATCCGGATCAATGACCGGCCCGGCTATGCCGTCGATGATGCACAGACGGCTAAGCTCAAGCTGGTTGATCTTGATATCCGGTCAGCGCATTATCCCGCAGCTGACTCTCTATTGAGGGCACTGGAAGCAATCATTGCCCACAGGCCGGAGCAACACATGCGCGGTGAAGATATCCGCATCAAATGGTTGCGGCTCAAATGGGCTTATTATGACCGGACTGGGAAATCCGCCCTGGCCTATGCCTATGTGCAAAAATATGATGTTCTCCGCGACTCGGTGGCCGATGCCAATAAGGGGCTGGATAACGCCGATATGGAAGCGGCCTTTAAGAGTAACGAACAACAATACCAGGTGGCCCTGCTCAACAAAGAAAACCAGACCAAAAAAATATCCCTGCTCAGTATCATCGTGTTTGCCGTGATGGCCTGCGGCATCCTGATGTGGCGGAGCCTTAAACGCTCCCGGATGGTCAATAAGCTGATCCTTGCGCAAAACAAAGAGATCATCACGCAGAATGAGCAGCTGCAAAAGGCGCTCAGCGCCCTTGAACAGAGCCAGGCAGACAATACCCGGATGATGAAGATCGTGGCTCATGACCTGCGCAATCCCATCAGCGGCATGTTTTCCATCGCATCCATGATGCTTGATGATCCGAAACGCGCGGAAGAGGATAAAATGTTGCTGGAACTGATCACAATCTCCGGGCAGAATTCCCTCGAACTGGTGAGCAACCTGCTCCAGGTGCATATGAAAGTGGAGGAATTAAAAAAAGAACCGGTTGACCTCGGCCAGTTGTTACATTATTGCGTTGACCTGCTGCGTCATAAAGCGGAAGCGAAAGGACAGCAAATCTATTTACAGGGAACTGCTGTTATGATACCCGTCAACAGGGAAAAGCTATGGCGGGTCGTCAGCAACCTGATTGCAAACGCCATCAAATTCAGCCCTACAGGGGCTATTATACGTGTGAGCTTACAGGAGGAAGCGGACCATGTACGAATTACCGTGGAAGATCATGGTATCGGGATCCCGCAGGAAATAGGGTCAAAAATATTTGATATGTTCACCGAAGCAAAAAGGGTCGGTACAGGCGGGGAAGAATCATTCGGTCTGGGGTTGGCGATCGCCAAACAGATCGTGGATGCCCATGGCGGTAAAATCTGGTTTGACAGCAAACCGGGAAACGGGACGACCTTCTTTGTCGAACTGCCGCTGTAATGGATATAGCAATTAATTGACCATTTTAAAAAAAGTTTAAAAAACCTCATTTATCGGGCGGCCTGTTTAGGCGTACTATACAGGCATTTGTAACAGTGTAAAAATACCTCCTTTGTAATGCGCGGGAAGATCTGGGGTGTAATTAATACTGGTATTTCCAATAAGGGTAAAACCACTGTTTACATAGTAGTTTATGAGCCTGTCGTTTCCGCTACCCGTATCTATACGGATGTATAAAAGATGGTTGGCCCCGGCAAATTCCCGTGCCCAATCAATAATATGTTTAAGCAGGTTATGCCCGCGGAAGGATTGGCTGTTAGCTATACGGTGAATATAAATAGCAGGCGTAGTGGCCGAATCTTTCCAAATAAGCGGGTCACTGAGGGTGATGCAAAAAGTGGCGACTATTTCACCATCAGCTAAAATTTTAAAATGCCGATTTTCGTCTATTTCTTTTGCTATCAGTGCCGGTTCAAACCCCAACCAATGGTTATTACCAACCTTTTTCTGGTAGACAATAGCATCATCATAAAGCGCGAAAATTGTTTCTGAGTCGTTTTGTTGGGTGTGTTTTATTTCTATTTGCATGGGGCTATTTAGGGTTAATGCTTCGCCCTCAAAAGTTATCCCCTTCCAACCGTTTATCATAAACTGCCTGATGTTTTGGTGGTCTGTTGCATCGGGCGTATTTAAAACAGCCTGGTAATGCTCTGCAAATAATTGAAGTGTATCTGCTTCGTTCAAATTATTCAATTGCGCGAATGTGAAAACCTTCGCGCTTCCCTGGTTTTGGGTAGCTCCATTATAAGCCTCACCATTTTTAAAGGCGGTTGGCTGGTGGTTGTAGTAAGTTTCGATAAAACCGATAACATCGGTAAACTTAGCGGTATTGTTTTTAAGGGATGTAATCAGGCCAGATAATTCGTTTTTCATTAGTTTATTCTATCCTTCAAAAGTAATAAATCTATCTTAAACTTGTCGGTTACAGTCGCCAAATGTTCACGTTCACGCTTGTGAACACACATCAAACATCCTTTAATAACTGATAATCAGAAAATTGAAAAATATTGTGCTGACAAAACGCTGCCACCATCAGTTATGTAAAATTGCTTATAGTTGCTTAATCCGCATTGTGTAAACAGGCGATGCCCAAGCCATTCCATAGCACTTGAATAGGTAACACCTGCGTTATTTTATCACCGAAAAACGACTTTATAACGCCTGTAATAAAAATAATTAGATAGCAAATGCATGTCGAAATATAATTTTTTTCAGTTGAAGCAACGTTTGTCGTATTTTCGCCGCACTCTTTGGATTAAGTCTAGATAAAAATAATGTTAAAGATACTCATCGCCGATAATCAGATACTTACCTACAAAGGCATTGTTGCTTTAATTACCGATGTTAAAGATCTTAAGGTTATTGGCAGGGCTAAAAACTTTAAAGAACTGGAGTTGATGATAGGTAAACACCAGCCTGATGTTATTATTATCGATCATCACCAGGGCGACGATCTTGAAGCGAATTTTTTGCAGGACACCCATATTCCATTCAATCATACCCATATTGTTCTTATCTCTAACAAACAAAACCGCAACGAAATAATTGAACTGGCCGACCTTGGCCTTAAGAACTATGTAAGCAAAGAATGTACTCACGACGAATTAATACAAGCTATCCGCAGCGCGGCAAAGGGCGAACAGTTTTATTGTGAGATAACCATGCATACTATTTTTGGTAAAAGCGTCCCCACAAAAAATGGCGACGCCGTGCCTGTTTTATCTGTTAGGGAAACCGAGATAATCAATCTCATTGCCGAAGGTTTAGCCAATAAAGATATTGCCGAACGCCTTTTTTTAAGCGTGCATACCATTAAAACACATCGTAAAAACATCATTAAAAAATTGGGCTTCACTTTTAAAAACGCCTCCGAATTGGTTTTATTTACCGATTATCTTAAGTAAATTTATTTAGACTAATTATAAATTACCCCCGAGGGGGTATTGCCCCGCCTTGCCATACCCCATAGTTTTGTAGCCAGAAACAATACTCAAATCCTGCAAAATGAAAAGATCCTTTACCGTACTAACCGTACTATCTGCGGCATTGTTATTTACAGCAAGCTGTACAAAAAATGATGACTTGGTTACAGCACCTGTTGATGAAGCAGTTACCCCATATGATGTACCAACTACTTACAACTTTGCTAACGCCGATTTTTTAAAAGCAAGCCAGCGTGTTAAAATGGGTGCCGAATTAAACAGCTACCTTGGCACTGCAAACAACGCGGTTATCACATCTGCAAAAGCAAACGATTATTTCGATAATAAAAACAACCTGTTTACTACTGATGCTTCTTTAAATGCATCGGGCGTTACACTTGCCGAAAAAACTTCTGATGCTGCTTACTTCAGAGGCCACTTTGCTACACTAGCAACAAACAGCTTAAGCAATACGGTTACTGCTGCCGATGGTACTGCAGGTATTATAGTTGTTGGTACTACCAAAAGGTTAGTAGGCCCAACCGGTTTAGAATCTAACCAGGCAGTTGCTAAAGGTATGATGGGTGCTTTATTTTTTAAAGAAGCTGTTACGCTTTTAACCAACATCCCTAACGATGATAACAAAACAGTAACCAACGGTACTACTTTGGCACAACGCCACTGGGATGAAGCTTTTGGCAACTTAGGCGTACCTGTTAATTACGACCCAACCGTAACTTACGTTAATACTGATCCTCTCCGCCCTTTATTATGGGGTGGTTACCTTGCGGAGCGTGGTAAAGAGATCCTTGCCGGTAAAACTATTTTTGATGCATTCCTGAAAGGCCGTGCTGCCTTAGGTGGCCATGATAAAGTTGTTGTTGCCGCACAGGCTAAGATCATTATTGATAAATGGGAGCAATTAAACGCTGCTGCTGCTTTAGAGTATTCAACCATCCCAACCCGTTCGGTTAACGTTGGTAACCTGGCAACTCAGTTCCACGCTTTATCAGAAGGTTTCGGTTTCATTCATTCTTTACAGTTCCGTGCTACAACAAGCAAACTTAGCGCTGCTGATTATGCTACGTTGAAAAGCATCTTCGCAACCAACTTCTACACACTTATCAACGAGCCGGGCTTTACCAAATTGGTACAAGCCCAAACCATTCTTAAAACAACTTATGGTTTGTAATTAACCATATTTTAATAAAAAATTACCCAGTAAGCTCTTTGGTTTTAAACACCAAAGAGCTTCTGATATAAAAAAAAACACCATTATGATGATCATAAACAGATTAAGGGCCGGGATATTTTTAGGAATAGCCGCGTTTGCAATTGGATTTGTAGCCTGTTCAAAATCAGACAATTCAACAACCAAGCCCGACCCAGCCGAGAACGGTTTTGATAAGGCGGCGATGTTAACCAACTATGCCGATAATCTTATCACCCCCGCCTACACCAGTTTACAAACACAGTTAGGCGTGTTCGAAATAGCCGCAAACAGTTTCCTGGCAGCGCCAACCTTTGCCAACAAACAGGCGCTAAAGATTGTTTTTAAGGATACCTACCTGAAATTTGAGCATGTTTCGGTTAACCAGTTTGGCCCTGCCGAAGCTGCATTGTTCACCAACTTTACCAACACCTTCCCTACAGATTCTATCGCGATAGAAGGTAACATCACCCGTGGCACTTACAGCCTTACCGCAAACAGCGCTATAGGCCAACAGGGGTTCCCGGCGTTAGATTATTTATTGTTTTCATCTAACCATTTAAATGAGTTTAGCGCTAATGCAGTTAACCGTAAAAAATATGTACAGGATGTAATTGCCCGTTTAAAAACGCTTACCGGCACGGTATTAACCAGCTGGCAAAACACCTATCGTGCAAGCTTTATAGCCAACACACGGTCAGATTCGGGCAGCCCTATCGCTTTCCTTATCAACCAGTTCGCGTTTGAGATGGACCAGCTAAAAGGGCCGCGCATTGGCTGGCCTTTTGGCAAGCAATCGGCAGGTGTTTTGTTTCCAAATAACTCCGAAGGTTTTAACGCGGGGATCTCTGTGGCCCTTGCTACCGAAAACCTGATAAGCCTTAAAGCCATGTTTAATGGTAATGGCAGCGGCAAAGGCATGTCAGATTATTTGATTGCCCTTAAAAAAGACAAGTTGAGCAGCGATGTTTTGACCCAGTTTGATAAAGCCATTAACGCTTTAAAGGCCGTGCCTGACCCTTACGCTACTTCCATGTCGTTACATAAAACCGAGATCGAGGCCGCTTACCGCGAGATCCAGATCCTGCTAACGCTGATCAAAACAGACGTAGCATCGGCAACAGGCGTGCGCATTACTTACCAGGATACCGACGGCGACTAACAGCATACATTGAAAACATTCTTAAAAGCGCAACTCAAAAACCTGCAACGGCCGGTATCCATTGCCCCATTGGCAACCTTTAGGGTGTTGTTTGGGCTGATGATGCTTGCCGGTACCATTCGTTTTTGGATGAATGGCTGGATAGCCCAGCAGTACGTTACGCCCAAATTTCACTTCACCTATATGGGGTTTGATTGGGTGCACCCATTGGGCAATACCGGCATGCACCTGGTGTTTGCTTTGATAGCGCTTTCCACTCTATTGATAGCTGCCGGCCTTTTTTACAGGTTGGCGGCTATTGTGTTTTTTGTGGCCTTTACTTACGTGGAGTTGATAGATGTTACCAACTATCTTAACCATTACTATTTCATTAGCCTGGTTAGCTTTCTGCTCATCTGGCTGCCTGCCAACAGGTATTTTTCGCTCGATGTCCGCATCTGGCCGAATTTGAAACGTACGCATATCCCCTTGTGGGTTATTGGTGTTATTAGGCTACAAATTGGTGTAGTTTACTTTTTTGCGGGCCTTGCCAAGCTAAACCCCGACTGGATGCTGCAAGCACAGCCCATGAAGATCTGGCTGCCGGCAAAAAGCCATCTGCCTGTAATTGGCAGTTTTATGTACAAAGAATGGGTAGCCTACCTGTTTAGCTGGTTCGGGGCTTTTTATGATGTGTTCATCGCTTTCTTCCTTATCAACTGCAAAACAAGGCCTGTGGCATATGTTTTTGTATTGGGTTTCCATATTGCTACCGCGATAGTTTTCCCGGGGATAGGCCTGTTCCCGTATGTGATGATCATTAGCAGTTTTGCTTTCTTCAGTTCGGGCTATCACCAAAAATTGCTTAACCGTTTCCAAAAAAGCAACCTGAGTAACGGGGTTAAAATTTATAACTACGCCCCTATCCTGCAACCCATACTGGCTATTTGTATAGGCATTTATTTTTTAATTCAGTTCATCGTGCCTGTACGGTTCCTGTTCTACCCCGGCCATTTATTTTGGTACGAAGAGGGTTACCGTTTCTCGTGGCGGGTTATGCTGATGGAAAAATCTGGCAACACTTTCTTCACTGTAAAAGAGCCATCAACCGGCAAAACTTACGAGGTAGAGAACCGTGAGTTCTTAACCCCTTTACAAGATAAAATGATGAGCACCCAGCCAGATATGATACTGCGTTACGCGCATTATTTGGCTGATGTTTACGCTAAACGCGGATTGAAAAAGCCCGCGGTTTATGCCCAATGTTTTGTAGCCTTAAACGGCGAACGCTCCCGGCCGTATGTAGATACTGCCGTTAACCTTGCTGTACAGCCGCTTAGCTGGCAGCATTATAACTGGGTTTTACCCTTTACCGATCATGAAAAATAGACTATTACTTTTTATATCTACCATTGTATTTGTGCTGATAACCGGCACTGCTTTCGCGCAGCAATTGCAGATAAGCGGTACTGTAAAAACAGGCAATAAGGTAATTGAAGGCGCAACAGTAACGTTACTGCCCGATACCTTAAAAACTGCAAGCGATGCCGCCGGGCACTTTGCATTTAACAGTTTAAAACCCGGCAGTTACGAAGTATTGGTGACCTATTTAGGTGCCGAAACTTACCGCAAAAAAGTTAACCTTAAAGGCCAAAGTATCACCCTATCTGTCAATGTAAAACAGGAAGATACCCGCGAGCTTTCGGAAGTTAATGTGCAGGATACCGCCTTTAAACAGGCATCGGGTAATTTGCGCCAGATAGAGGGCACCGCTATTTACGCCGGTAAAAAAACCGAGGTGATCAATATAGGTAGCCTTAATGCTAACCTGGCTACCAATAATACCAGGCAAATTTATAGTCGCGCGGCGGGTATCAACATTATAGAATATGATGGCGGCGGCCTGCAATTAGGTATTGGCGGGCGCGGGCTAAACCCAAGCCGGGTATCCAACTTTAATACCCGCCAAAACGGTTACGACATTAGTGCCGATGCGTTGGGCTATCCGGAGAGTTACTACACCCCCACTACCGAAGCTGTGGACCGGATCGAGATCATCCGCGGGGCGGCAAGTTTGCAGTACGGTACACAGTTTGGCGGCCTCATAAACTTTAAAATGAAGCAGGGCCCGGCTAATAAACCTTTTGAGATAACCAGCAGGCAAACCGTTGGCTCGTTTGGGTTCTTCAATACCTTTAACAGTATTGGTGGGTCTACCAAAAAACTAAATTATTACGCTTACTACCAATACAAACGCGGTGATGGCTGGCGACCAAATAGTCGCTTTAGCCAGCATGGCGCATACATCCACCTGGATTACGCCATAAGCGACAAGCTAAAAATAACCGGGGAGTATACCTATATGGATTACCTTGCGCATCTGCCGGGAGGATTAACTGATCAGCAATTTGCAGAAGACGCACATCAATCTGTACGCGCCCGTAACTGGTTCAAGGTAAACTGGAACCTGGCCAGCATCAGCCTCGATTATAAATTTAGCGATAACACAAAACTTAATTGGCGCACCTACCATTTGGATGCAGGCCGTACGGCACTTGGCATACTCGATTTTATTAACACTGATGATGATGGCGGCCCGCGCGATATGCTTAAAGACCATTACGATAATTATGGCACGGAGTTGCGCGTGTTACATCAATACAAATTGGGTGGCACACAAATTAATTCGTTACTTACAGGCGTGCGTGTTTATAAGGGCAAAACCCTGCGCAGCCAGGGCGCGGCAGATGCCGGCAGCGGCCCTGTATTTGAGTATAGCAGTGCTTTCCCAAGCAGTTCGCAGTATACTTTCCCGGGTATAAACGTAGCCGTATTTACCGAAAATATCTTCCAGATTACCGATAAATGGAGCGTAACGCCGGGCGCGAGGTTCGAGTTTATTTCAACCAAGGCCGATGGGTACTATACAAAACGATCAAGCCCATACCCGGATTACTACCTTATTCAAACCCCCGAAACCAAAGTCAACAACCGCTCCTTCGTATTCTTTGGCATAGGTACATCCTACAAACCGGCCAAAGGGGTTGAGGTATATGCCAACATCTCGCAAAACTATCGCTCTGTAAATTTCAATGATATCCGCGTGCTTAACCAGAATGCCCGGGTAGACTCAAACCTAACCGACGAGCGTGGTTATACCATTGATGGCGGTGTGCGTGGTAATATCAACAGCTTTATGCGTTACGATGTAAGCGTATTCTATTTAAAATATAACCGCCGTATAGGCTCTGTATTTACGGCCAGCGATGATTATACCGTTGCCTATCGTTTCCGCAAAAACATTGGCGATAGCCGCAATATAGGTTTAGAAAGCTTATTGGAAGCCGATCTGCTGAAAGCATTTACACAAGGCACAAGCAAATACAAACTATCAGTTTTTACCAACTTTGCCCTAATAGATGCAAAGTATGTGAACAGCCTGGATAAATCTGTTTTAAAAGGCAACAAGGTAGAGTTTGTACCACCGGTGTTGTTCCGCACGGGCCTGTCGTTCGGCAATAAGCGCTTTGATGTGAGCTACCAGTTCTCGTATGTAGGCAAACAATACTCTGATGCAACCAATACAGAGTACTCTCCAAGGGCAGTAGACGGCGTGGTACCTGCTTACAAAGTGATGGACCTAAGTGCCAGCTATAACTGGAAATGGTTTACCCTATCTGGCAGTATCAACAACCTGGCTAACGAAAAGTACTTTACCCGCCGTGCGGATGGTTACCCCGGCCCCGGTATTTTACCATCAGACCCACGGGGATATTATATGACCCTGCAAATCAAATATTAAGTAAACAATAAAGGCGAACCAAATGGTTCGCCTTTATTGTTTGGATGTTATACTGCCCATTCCGGCCGTTCCCAATGGCAGGTATAACCGTAAGGGTTTTTCTGCAGGTAATCCTGGTGCTCGGCTTCGGCATCCCAAAAATCGGTTGCGGGCACTACTTCAGTCACAATTTTACCCGGCCATTTGCCCGATGTATCCATCTCTGCAATTAGCGTGTTCGCTGTTTCACGCTGCTCTTCGCTCAGGTAAAAAATTGCCGAGCGATAAGATATGCCAACATCGTTTCCCTGCCTGTTGCGGGTAGTAGGGTCGTGGATCTGGAAAAAGTATTCTAATAGTTTGCGGTACGATGTTTTATCAGTGTCTAAAGTTATCGCTATACCCTCGGCATGTGTGCCATGGTTACGGTAAGTAGCATTGGGCACATCGCCCCCGGTATAACCCACTACGGTTTTTATAACGCCCGGTTGCTGTCTTATCAGTTCTTCAACGCCCCAAAAGCAACCGCCGGCCAATATGGCTTTTTCAGTATTCATATAAATGTTATTATTAGTTTATCAGAGTATTAATCCTATTCGTCAATTATAAATAGAAGTGGTGTAAGGCGCAAATTGTTTTTTACAAACAGAGGGTAAAATTCGTCGCCCCCCAATATTTACCGTCGGAACAAAGCACACAAACGCCACTACCATTAAATTGAATGTACCTGCTAAATTATTAATATTAGGCTTAAGCTCTATCATTGCCTTGTCATCGTTTACGGGCAAGCTAAAACCAAGGGTTAAGCTTAAAATAGTTAACATCGTAAATCTCATTCGCCTGCTGTTACCGAAGATGTTTTGTACCAAACGGAAAGCAGGTGCAGATCATGAACAAATATAAACTGCGCGGCACGTTCCTGTTGCAGTACGATGCGCTGATGGATGCCCGTTATCAAAAATTACTTAAAAGCCTTGCTCCCGGTTCTTTTGAGATGGGCGGCTGGTGGGAGATCCCGCAGCCAATTGGTTTTTAGACCTCAATGTAGCCCCGAAAGCGGAGTTGCCATTTATTGCGGTTAACAAAACTGATATCAGCAGCAAATTTCATGGGTTGAATTATGAAGTAACCACACCCGATGGGGAATTTTCAAAACCGGATAACTGCAAGGTGTTCCGTATAAAGCCCGGCAAAAACACGTTAACGCTAAATTTTGCCACAGGCAAGTAGCCTTATGATGCGATATTATGTTGATAGTTTTCTGTCTCGCATGATAGCATTTATTTTACTTTTGCAGCATGACTGATGAGGAGCTGATCGCTTATTTTGAACACGCTAAATTACCCGAAACTATACGTTTAGATAGGGCTACCACCCAACATAACCTACCGCAGGCCGTGCAAAATAATATAGAGCTAATGAGCGACCCGGCTAACCACCGTTGCAGGCACCGTTTACGCAGGATTGCCGCCGCATTTGAGAAACCTTACGACGGACCGGAGATCCCAAGATTTTAATATAAAAAAAGCCTTTAGAAATACATCTAAAGGCTTTTTACTTTTGAAAAGAGATCCAACTATAAGTTTAAGCTTTCAATCTTCTTTACATATTCGGTTGGGATATCTTTAGGGTTTATCTCTATAGCGATGATCACCGGGCCATCCTTATAAGCAAAGGCCAGTTCAAGTGTCTCGTAAAATTTATCGGTATCGTTTACCCTAAAACCTTTACCGCCGCCAAAAACCTCTGGGAAATTCTCATACTTCCAGCGGTTAAGGGTATTAAAGCCGATAGACGGCGTAGATGGGTCGGTGTAGAATTTCTTATCCAGCAAAAACTGCTCAATCCCATACAAACCGTTATCAATAACCGCTATAATGGATGGAATCTTATATTTCACCATAGTAGAGAACGTTTGCGCTATCATCTGGAAGCCGCCATCACCGCTAACAATTATCGGTCTTTTGCCGGTGGCCAAATGCGCGCCTATGCTGGCAGGTGTGCCCTGCCCAATGGAAAGCCATACCGGGTTTGCCAAAAACATTTTGGTTGCCGGCATTTGCAGGTCTGATGCAGGGTAACTGCTTAAACAGGTATCGGCCACCATCAGCATCTGATCACCTTTATCGCTCAGGAATTTATTGATGGCTTTAAAAACACCATCGTGCGTTGGCCTTTCGGTAGGTTTACGCATAAGTTTTTGATTGTCAATTCGTTTAGATCTATTGACTATTAATAATTGGGCTTGCTTATGCGATAAAATGCCTTCCAAAAACCCTTTCAACACCACGCCTTCAAACGCTGTTGATGCTATCCGGGCTTTGCCGTAAGACACATCAACCATCGTTTTATACTGGGTTTTTACCAATGAGCCATGGTCTATCCCGAAGATGCAGCCAAGCGCGATAAAGCAGTCCGAAGCTTCGGCGTAGCGGCGCGGTGGCTTGTTTACCAGGTCGCTGTCGTATGTGCCGATGAATAATTCGTGCCCTTCATCTATTACCGATTTAGACAGCAGCGTGGTGCAAAACGGGATCTTCAACTTCTCGATAACCGCCAGCGCTTGTTTGGCAAGCCCCCTCCTGCAGATCTCTGATCCTAACAAAATAACAGGTTCTTTCGCGACCGAAATCCGCTCAAAAAACGCTTTTAAAACGTCCTCGTTAGCTATAATTTCTTCCTTAGCCGGTTCCTCTTCTACAACTTCAATTTCTTTATCCCAAAAGTTGTTGGCAACCTCCAAATAAACCGGGCCGGGTGTTTCGGATGCTTTTTTGAACAAGCCGGATATCAGCGCCTGCGCGGTCGACAGATCGGTTAGCATATCGGCAGCCACGGTAACATTTTTGTAGATCTCCAGATCGGCGTTGCGTTTACCCGTGGAGTGCGAGAACAGGATGCCGTAATCGTCCTGGTCAGCCTGCTCGTTTGCGGTTGGGCCACCGTTCAGCACGATCATGGGTACCTTCTCGGTATAGGCACTGGCTATAGCGTTGATCATGCTCAGGTTACCCACCCCGTAAGAAACCGCCACTGCCGACATAGGCGCGAACCGCCCGTAACCATCGGCAATGTACCCTGCTTCCAGTTCGTTTACGGTAACCAGGTATTTCATCTCCGGGTCGTTATCAACCGCGAAGTAAATGCCCGCGCATGATGTACCGGGCACTCCAAAAATATGATGGCAGCCATGTTTCTTCAGGCATTGCAATATGTATTGTGCTACAGTCATGATGGGTAAGGCTTAAGAATTGTTAACAATATAGGTACAGGCATCAATGGTAGATTCCAGCGAGCCCTGGATCCAAGAATGGGTAAGGGAACAATGCTCGCCCGCGAGCAGCACCTTGCCATCGGGTGTTTTCAGTTCCTTATATAAAAACTGGTGCTCGCCCGGGTTAAAGAACGCGAACGCGCCCGAGCTCCAGGGGTGGGTTGTCCAGCTCCAGCGCCTAAGGCCTATAATATCTTCATCTAATACGTAAGGATGCACTTTCCTTAATTCTTTTAGCACAAAGGCTTTCAAAGCTTCTTCCGGCAGGGCATCCACACGCCTTGCCTGCTGCCCCCAGGTGTATGATGCCAGCAGGAAAGATGGCGAATTAGAGACTTTAGGGTCGCGGGCTACGCTGTTATCTGATGGGTACCAGGTATGCCCGGCTGGGCCGTCGTAAATGGTACCGCCGCCAAAAATACCATCCTTTAGTTCCCAAAAGCGGTTACGGGTTTTTACTACAATTTTGGTTGATGAATCGTAATTCACCCTGCGGATGGCCCGGATCTTTTGTGGGGATAATGCGCCGCCCACATCCATTTTTGATACCAGGCCAAGCGGCGCGGTACAAATCACCCAGTCGCCCGTAACTTTAACCTCCTTGTCCGCTGCATCTTTATAATATACATCGGTAGTATTTTCATTCTGATGGATCTTAAATACTTTGGCCGATATGATGGTCTCCTTTTTCAAGTGCTCGTAAACTGCGGTAGCGAGGCTATCGGTACCGTTCTCCAGTTCGGCAAAATCTGTGGGGTCCCAGGTGGCATCCATCTCCTCGCGGATGTGCTCGGCCAGTGAGGTTTGCAGGTAAGTTTCCAGCCCAAAATGCGTTAGCACATATTCAGACGCCTCTTCGCTCAAACCAGCTTTTTTAAAGGCATCGTTCAGGCTGCTGCGGTCGAGCTGTTTGATCTTATCAGTAGTAGGTGTTACGCTGAAAATATCCTCGCGTTCTTCCTTGGTAAAGTTGCTGATGATACCTAACACGGCCTCCGTCCACAGTTCCGATAAATTTTTACCCTTTTCAACATCCGACAGGTTAAACAACCGCTTTGATGCCTGGATACCTTCATCGGTACGCTGGAAACGATGGCCGCGGATATAAGAAAACGTTTTTTTACTATCCTGCACAAAAGGTCGCAGTTTTAACCCTTGCTCGCTAATGTAAAGCCGGGTAAGCGTATGGCTTTTAGGGATGCGCATGGCGCCCAATTCGGCATGCAGGTCGCCTTCGCGCCAGGTGCGTAAGCGTCCACCAATATGGTCGTCCTGTGCTTCCAACAGGGTTACATTGTAGCCAAGTTTTTTCAGTTCGTGCCCTGCGCTAAGGCCGGCAATACCCGCCCCTATGATAATCACTTTTTTGCCTGCCTCAACTTTTGATTTACGCAGTTCTTTAAGTTTTTCGATATACTCATCCCCCCTGAATTTCGCGGGGTCTTCAACGGATGATTTGAATAATAGCGGGGCCGGTTTAAAACGATAAAATCTCATGGTGTGGGTTTGGATTAGGTTGTTGTATTCGCATTAATAACTAATGCACAGCAATTTAGCACAAAAAGCAATAAAAAGGAAAAGAGTATTTACTCTCCTCTGCTTATTTTTATAAATACTATTGATAAAATGGGTTTCCGTCGGGGGGGGTGTCCATCCGTTACCCTATAGATCACGTCTGTTAGGGTATTAAAAATATTTTCAGCACCATCCACCATATAGTGGTAAAGATCTTCGAATGCTTTGCCGATGTCGTCAAAAATGCTCATGATAGTTAGGGTTGTGGCTTAGTAAATATATAATTTAAAAAGCACTAAAGTACGTGGACAGGCAAAAGCTGCCAAGGCCAGTTTGGGCTTATTAAAAGGGGGTATCTCAGCTTTTTTAATGGTAGAATTAATACGGACCATCAACCTGCACAGTAACCAGGTCGAGGCTTTCGAAAGTAAGGTTAACCGACCTGTTCCCGTTTGGGCGGGTGCGATGTATTGTATATTTAGGAATGGTAAAAAGCTGATTTTGGAATAATTCGATTGTTTTATCTTCCAAATCGATGAATATAGAGCCCGCTATCACCAGGAAGCTCTCATCTTAATTTGGATGGAAATGCCAGTAGTAGGCCTCTGTCATCACACTCATCCTCACAACATGGTTGTTTACCAGCGCAACCGGGAAATTCTTGTAAACATTTGTCGCGGAGTTTTGGGCGATATCAATTACGGTAAGGTTTTGGGCGTCCATGGCTTGAGGGATCTAATCCTAAAGGTCGACAAAAACCGATAATTAATATGGCAGTAAGAGAGAATAATTAAGCTTATGGATTATATTTCCAGCATCCGGTGCTGCAAAATACCAACTACGTAAGGCGATACAATTTTGATAGTATGCTCTACATTAAGCGGAATTTCCAGAAAGCTGCCGCCATACAGGTGAAAGGTATCCTCACCAACAGTACACACGCATTCGCCTTTCAGGATGAAGAAACTTTCGATCAGATCGCCGTGGGTTTCCTCGGGAACATCACATTTGGTTACTACCAATACTTGTGATACTAGCGGCGAATTAGTTAAAACCTCGGCAAAAATATCCTGATCAGGATTTTCCGGGATCAGGTGCTTCAATGCTTCTATCCATTGCAGGTGGTTGGCATCCGCATTGGTTAAAGGAAGGTTATTCAGATCTAAAGCAGGTAAGGCATCAGCAAAACCAAGGGAAGCAAGCAACCTGTTTTTTGAATGATCTGATGGAGCGATGGCAGTTAAAGCGGCTAATTTTTCAACAGCAACTTCAATAGCGTTTAGTTCCGCTTTTACTTCGGGATATAGCAAGCTCAAGCGAACAACATCTTGCTGATCTTCGCTGTTTAGCAACCCTAGGATATACTCCTCCAGGATGCCACTTTCTATATATCGTTTAATCTCCATTAATTACCAAGGTACGCCAATGTTATATTGATACAAATATAAGTATTTGGCAATTAGTATTTTTTTCATTCTTAACCGTTTTAAGAGTAAATTATTCGAACAAGTTGTGCCGGTTTTATTCGCAAAAAAACCCCGGAAATAACTCCCGGGTCAACCTAAACCAATTATTACCTGTAAACTATCCTTCATCATCATAAAAGCCCGGCGCAATGGCTAGGGCCGCGCTTACACCACCAAAAAAATTAGCGGTGTGCAATGGATCGCCATCGTAATAAAAGACCCCGGCACCTGCATCAAATATGGTGGCATTTGTGTTCAGGAAATTCTCGTTACCTGGTAAGGTGGGGTCAAAGCCGCTGCCGGGGTTAAACTGCCTGCCGTTCAAATTGATGGTCAACTATATCATAAAACACGAAAAGCCGCATGATCATGCGGCCTCTTTATTATAGTTTCTTATAAAAAGATCAATCTATCCCCTTCCAAACTTCCTCATCACCCATTGCAAACTTGTATACACATAACATCCCACACAAAACCCACTGAACGATTCCAGGAAGGCGAAAATGCATAACAACACAGTAAGGGGCAACAATACTACCGCCCACTCTGCAATAGTAGCTATTAGGATAATGGATACAAAAGTTAAGCCCATCCCGGCTGCAAAACGTTTTGGGCCGCGGTCGGTAGGTTTGTAGGGGATCTTGAAACGGAATACCAGCCTGTCGGCTAACCAGCCCAGCGGGCTGTATTTTTGCTTGTTAAAGGTCCGTGTGAAAAAGTCGAACACCAATAGGATGATGAGCAAACTATAGCTTGTAAACAAAAAGAACAAGCCCAGCACCAATACCAGCAAGGCAATCATTCTAACTTTATTTTCGTTCACTTTTACATGGTCTACCGGGCATTGCAGGTCGTTATTCATTATATTTAATTAATAGGTACTAAACTTAGCGTAAAAATAAACATATGTGTTTATAATGTTAAATAATGTAAAATAAGTGTGTCATTTTTGTAACACATTTATTAGTTAGTATATTTATCAGATAATGCTTTGCAATGGTTGGCAAAGTGTTTACTTAACCATATTGTTGTTGCTTATAGGATTTCCCCCGCCTAAACTCGTTACCTTATCAATTCACAATATTAAAAAATGAAAAGCACAACACAATCTATTTTATTTAAGCCGATACTTTTAGTACTGCTCATCATCAGCAGCTTTACAACAGCCCGTGGCCAATTATCGGCATCTATGCCATACCGCGCCCCAAGGCCAGATACCACCACCCAGCCCCTGCCATTTACCGAAGCTAAAGAAACTGCCTACGCCGCCACTACCGCCACTAATATTTTTGATGACGATGATGATAACAAACTACAAAAAACCATCTCGCTAAACCTGAACAAAACCCAGGAACGCAAGCAGCTAATGGGTTACCTAAAACAGCTTGAATTAGGCAACTCCGTAGCCGAGAACGAAAAAAACAATAAAGCACTATACCGCTTCGCAAACCTTTTTGCAAGGTTAAAATTGTACCCGCTGGCTATGAAATGCTTTTTTAAAACCATTGATAAGGCAAATAAAAAAGCAAGAAAAACCGAGATCCATTTAGCTGATGGCGATGATGATGTTAATATTAACGAATTGCCCATTAACGCCAAAGATGATTCGCTGCTTAACGCGCAAAACGAAGTTTTAAAAAGATCGAAAAGCAAATACACAAACTATAAACGTATTGCGGGCACCTTTAACGATGGTAAGCCAACTGTGGCTTACGCCTTACTTTTCCACGTAAAGCAGCCGGTATCGGGTAAACCACAAGTGTTTAAATTCAGCAATACAGGGCATACTTTTATTACGCTGATAAAATATAATTCCGATTCTACCTATGTATCATGCTCTTTCGGTTTCTATCCAAAAAAAGAAAAAATACTGTTTGCCACTCCGTGGGACCCATCTGCCGAAGGGCAACTGAAGGATGATGCCAGCCACCAATGGGATGAAGTGGTTGGGAAATTTATTTCTAAAAAGAGTTTTGAACGAATCCTGAACCTCACCAAAAAATACAGCGACTTAGATTATCATCTGAGTAATAACAACTGTACAGATTTTTGCCTGCAGGCCGCTTCTATGGCCGGTTTAAATATCACCAAAACCAAGGATAAATGGCCTTTAGGTTATGGTGCCAACCCGGGTACAACGGGCCAAAGCATTATTAATGGCGGCTATAACAATACCGATAAGCAGCCCAGTACCAATATATTCAAAAGCCTGAATATTGACGCTCTGATAAAATAATTACCTCCCCGCCGCCCAAAAAATAGCGTTGCTGAACAGCCTGGTGTAAGCCGGGTTATTAAACAGGTTTGGCGAATGCCCCATAAAAATATAAACGTTTCGTGCGTTATAATGCTCATTCGTCCACACTATGGGATGGTCGCCCATGGTAACTTTGGTTTGTTTGGGCTGATAGGTTGCTTCATCCACACTGGCCAGCACATGTACGTTTGGCCTTGGGCTTTTATCATAAGTGTACCACTCCTCCTGCTGGATAATAAACGATTGGGGTACGCCTTTCATCACGGGGTGTTGCTTGTCTTCTACATTCACAGTTCCTTTCGCAAAAGTTTCGATATAATCCTTCCACCTTATGCCACCCATAAATTGCGAGAACCAATCCCACATAGGGTAGCCATCAAACTCGCCCAGTAATGTAGCATGATGAAAGCCTATCCATCCCCCCCTGCCCTCGTTAATGTATTGCTCAAACGCGGCGGCGGCTTTCGGTTTCCAGGCGTAAGGGGCATAATCCAGTTGGATGAAGAGTTGGTAATTGGCTAAGAAAGCGCTGTCGATCTTATCAGTATTCTGAATATAATTGATAGTAAATCCCTTTTTGGCTGCGAGTTGATTTAGCCACAGTTTCGCGTGTTTGGAGTACTCCACGTGGTGGCCGCCGTTCTCGTACAATGCAAGCACTTTAAACGGTTTAATTTTTTGCGCGCAGGCAACAAGGCCAACACAAGCGACACACAAAAGCAGGATTATCTTTTTCATTCCCGAAATTTAGAATATTCCGAGGAACTTCTTGCGCTTTTTCTTTATGGGAACGACAGGTTTTATAATGGAAGAATCTGTACCGGCAGCAAGTATCGCCCTGGTTGCGGCAGCTCTTTTCGCGGCGTTCAACTTGCGGTTATACGCCCTCATAACACTATCATGCGCATAGGGCCTTAATATCATAGGCGGTTTCAAATAATTTGTAGGGCTTATGTATACCGTTTTAACATTCACAGACGCGGGCTTATTAAAATAGGAATACACAAACAATGCGACAAACACCAGCGCCACCATTACAATACCCGCAAGTGCTTTCTTTGGCAGAAATACCAGTGAATTGTTCCGCTCGTACACACCTTTAGCTTCGTTGAAACGTGCACCGGTTTCGTTGGCGTAATGTTTAAGGGAGAATAGTTGCTCTTCCTTTTTAACCTCATCTTGCTGATACTGGGCTACTATCATTTCAAGTCGCTCATTCTCTACCTGTATAGCCGCGGTACTTACTTTACCATCTGCAGATAGGCTTCCGTTAACGATTGCGTCATGCAGTTCCATCCCGTTTTTAAAACGGGCATTGGGCAATTTTTGCAGGCATTTATCAATCACATCCAGTAGCCATTGGGGCACTTGCAGTTCCTGGGTTTGTTTCAGGGTTGTCCAGGCATCGGTCATGCTCTTTTTACGGGCCTCGCGCAGGTCGGGCACCAGGGCTTCCATATGGGCAAGCATAATAGCGTTGCGGCCTGTTTCTCCATTGCCCGTAAGGGGGAACGGAACTTGACCTGTTAGTAATTCGTACAGGATAATGCCGTAGCTGTAAATATCCGTCTGCAATAGCATCGCGCCGTCATGCTGCTCGGGCGCCATAAATTCTATTGCTCCTGCGTGGCGGATGCTGCTGCGGCGTTCCTCCTCGCTCATGATGGCCAGGCCAAAATCCAGCAGTACATAATTACCTGTGTGGATATTGTATTTTACATTATTGCTTTTAACATCGCCATGCTTTACACCTACTTTATGGCAATGCGCCAAGGCACCCGCAAGCTGGTCGGCAACACGGATAGCTTCTTTCAGCATAAAGATCTTTTCGTTCGGTGGCTGCAATAACTCGCAAAGGTCCGGCCCCTCAATGTACTCCATCTCGATATATGGCAGCGAGCCGCTTTCGGTTATGCCCGAGCTTAAGATCTTTACAACGTTGGGATTTGGTTCTTCGTTTACCTTTTTCAGCTTGGCAACTTCGTTACTAAAGTTGCGGTAATTTTTATCATCTTCACTTTCGGAGTGGATAGGCGTTGGCAACAGTTTTACAGCCGTTAGCACAGGCCCCATGCGGCGGCCTTTATATACTGAGCCCTGCCCGCCGGTACGCAGCGCGCCAAGGTTCTCTAAGCCTTCTGTAATGGTAAAAACTTTACTCATTTGCTGCCGGTTGGTAACTAAACTCTAACACTGCCGATTCGCCCAGTATAATCTGGTCGCCTTCCTGTAACTGGTGGCCAATATGGGTAGATGTCAGTTTGATAATATCTTCACTCTTTTCTGAACGGATCTTGATCTTATTTCGTGGTGGTACGCCGCCTTCATCCGCAAAAAGCATAAACCTGCCCGCGTCATTATTCCATTCGATGCGTGCATGCTGGCGGCTCACATATTTATTGCCATCGCTTTGGCTTTCGCTGGGGAACGCGATATGATTGGTGCGGAAGAACCCGTCATCGCCCTGCGCTTTTTTATCCCTGCCAATGTGGATCTTCTCCCCTTCGGACGTTAACTGATATTCTTTTTGCTCGGTCTCTCCGCTTAAAGGGCGGATATAAGCAGTAGCGCTTTGCTTAATAAAATTCTTACTTGTTTTGATAAAAAACGCGGCGTCAAGCTTGGTAGCCCTGATCGCCTCCGGCGGAAATTCCTCTGTAAAAACCACCTCCATCAGCCACCTTTCGGGCAGGTTTACGGCATAATCATCTGCAATGCGCTGTACCTCGTCTTTAAAAACTTCGGGTTCTTCAGTATAAACAGAAGCCTCGTACATGGGGATGTCAGACGCAGGAGCGTTCACGTAAAGGGTTAATCCTTTAATGTTGCCGCCTTCTCCGCCTTCGGCCTTTTGCAGTTCCTGTTTGATAAATTGTAACAATTCATAACGGATGCTTTTCACATCAGCAGGCCTGTCGGCTTTATCACTTTTAAACAAATTGAACATAATGCTGCGCTGTACTACTTATATTGAACCCTAAAAACCATTTTATATTATGTTAAACCCAAGCCTTATTCACTTGTTTGCTCTTTAATACTTTTAATGTATCCTTTTTCTTTCAGGAACGGAATTACGTGCTTTGCAGCCAATCGTACTGCATCTGATGACCCTTTTGTCGATTCTATCCGCACACAAACCACCACATTTCCGCTTCCATCCGCCTTCGGCGCAAAGAAAACGTACCAGCCATCATTTATCTGCTGTTTCTTCCAGATCCTTTCGGGCGTACCGGTTTTACCTGCTACCGCAAGGCCCAGGATCCATTCCTTTGGCGCGCTTTGCTCTATCATATATTTGCGAAGCAATGCCGCGTATTTAGGGTCGTTAGTCAATTTAATCCCTGGCTTAACCGTGGTTGCCGAATCAGCTACCTTTAACACATACCTGTTCGGCAGAATAGTACCATGATTGGCAATGCCTGATGCCATCCGCGCGACAGATGCCGGTGTAGCTATCAACTCACCCTGCCCCCATGCCATACCCGAGATACCCTTAGCACGTGTTTTACGGATATTGTCCGGGTTGTATTTCGGTTTGGTGTTGAACTCCGTTTTACGCCATAGCTCGCGCCATTTTTCTTCCTGCGCGGCGTTCTCTTTACCGCGGCCATAATAATAACCACCCACCCCATGCAGGAACATGCCCGTTTTTAAATATACGGTAGCCATATCTTCCTGCAAGTGCTCCTGGTTGGCGAGCTTAATGAAATATACGTTGTTTGATTTGGCAACGGCACGTTCCAAGGTGATCAATCCCGTTTCATCAGGCTCCAAACCTTTGGTACGGATGCGCTCGTAACTTTCTACATTGTACTTTTTATCGGCAGCTGCCAGCCCCAGTTTATTGAACGATGCGATAGATGTAGCCAGCTTTGCTGTTGAGCCCGGTTGCGTTGCGAGGGTAAAACCAAGATCTTGCGTGGTTGTCCATTGCGAAAGCTGGTTTTGATCGTAATAACTCATGGTAAGCTTTTCCCAATCATGCACGGGCGGCAACGGGTAATTGGCGGATGTAAGCACATCGCCCGTGTTAGATTCCATCACCACAACCGACACGCGGTTATCCAACAGAGAAGTATCCGTTGCCATAGAGGTTTGAATACTGGTTTGCAGGCCGGCATCCATCGTCAGCTTAACATCCCTGTTACGGTTTTTAAAGGCTTCCACCTCCTTGCTGTTGATGCCCGCGATGAGTAATGGCGCTATCTCGCTGTAGTCTTTCTTCACCACTGCCATTTCTTTTACGCCACGCGCCAAAAAGCGATCTTCTCGGTAGTGGTTGGCAGTCACGTTGTATTTCTCTGTCGGCATTTTAAAGCCGCGCAGTTCGGCTGCGTGTTCGTACTCGGCAAAGTAACCGTTAGGGCTACCGTTGAAAACGCCCGTATTGGCATCGCCCGTCCAAAAGAACATTTGCGCATCAAACGGGTAATACCTGTTTAACCGCTTGTGCATGGCAGAATCGATATTATAATCCTGCGCTCCGGCCAATACCAGTTTACGATGCTGTTTTTTAACCATTTCGGGCTTGCTGGTTGCCAGTAGCGTACCGGTACGGTCATACAAATCGCCGGCTTGCAGCCTGTTCATCAATATGGCTATCCGCGGGTTATAACTAAACATTCTGGCGCCGCTTTTATCGGCTACCAAAGCAGGTTGAACCACCCATTTTTTATTATTAGACAAATAGCGCGATACGTTGACCGTTAATAACGTAACCGCAACAAAGGCGGCTATCAAGGCAGGCACCAGGTTTTTATCCTGCTGGCGCGATATATAATTCATTTGAACCGGCGTACCCCTCACCAGTGATGCGGAGAGCAAAAAGCCCGAAGCCATCAAGTTTGCCACCAACGACGACCCTCCATAACTCTGGAATGGCAGCGAAACGCCCGATAAAGGCAATGCACCCGTTGAACCACCCGCAATGAGCAGAAACTGCACAAAGGTGGAAACGCCTATCCCAGCGCATAAATAGAATAGGAACGGTGTACCTGTTCGCCGCCCAATGAGGATGGAACGATGCAGGTAAACCAAAAACAGCACAAAAATGCAGACAATACCCGTCCACCCAAACTCCTCGCCCATGGATGGTAAGATCATATCGGTATGCGCCTCCGGGATGGTTTTGGCAAAGCCCTCACCTACACCCTGGCCGCTTACGCCGCCGCTGCTCATAGCCCAAAGGCCGTTTGCTACCTGGTCGCCACCGTAAACCTCGTTATTCCAGGCATCTTGCCAAATGGCCTTACGATCCACCAACCTTTGTACCGGGCCGGGAAATAGTTTGCCTAAATAAGGGATCTGGTCGATGGTTAAAAATGCGGCCATAATGATGAGTACCATCATTGCCGATTCGCTCAATTGCTTACGTTTAAACAGCATGAATAGCGCCGCGATAGCCGCGGTTATCAATGCCGAAAGCCAAACGTTCTTCACCACCCACGATACAATAACGTACAGCACCACCGCCCCCGCCATGAACATAAAATCGCCACGGGAGAAGGAGAATAGCACAATGAAGGTAAAACACACCACCATCGCCGGGCCCAAATCTCCCAGTAAAAGAAACAGCAGTAGCGTTACCAAAATAGCTATCAGCGCGAAGGAGAAGAAAGACCAGCGTTTGCTCCAGCTGGTGTATTCGCTGATCAGTTTTTCGTTGGCGGCAAAAAAGCCCGCCAGGAAAAGGATGATAAGATATTTTACGATCTCGCTAGGTTGGAAACCAAAGAGGTTAACCTTAACGCCGCTACCTTCGGGGCCTGTACCAAATTTGATGGTCATGGCCAGTAGCGTAGCCGCCAGTACCACCCAAGGCCAGCCGTTTGCCGCGTTGCGGTTGTTTTTAAATATCAGCATGCGGTAGATCCACGAGTCGGGTGTAAAGCGGCGTAGTTTTAATTGCAGCATCACCAGCATGGCTACCAAACCAATACCGAGAAATACCAGCATATCTTTAGCCAAAAACCTATCGCGAAGCGGGTCTTGTAAACTTAATAAGGTGAGGAAAGACAAGCCGGTAAGGATCATCACCACGGGCAGTATCAACTGATCTGACGTGCTAAACTTCCACGACAGTAGGATATGTACAAACAGGAAAGCCCCGATAAACACGCACGAAATAATTAGGAACCACTTATTAAACTCAACCGGGGTACGAATAATGAGGGATTTTTCCTTCTTCAGGATATTAAAATCGCGGGTAGAAAAAAGCCTGATGGTATGCGGCGCCTGGCTAAACGTCAAGCTCGCGTCATCATCCAGATTTTGCACGCCCTGCGATGTACCAAACTGAAAGCCGGGTTGTAAGGGCAATATTTTAAAGGCCTTGCCCTCGGGTAGATTTTTAAATTCGGCAATGCCTTGCTCATTGGTACGGGCATAGGCGGTTAAGGCCTGCAGGCGTTTTTTGCCGGCACTATCGGGCAGGAAAGTTTTTTTATAACCATTACCAGTCTCAGTAACTGGTTTTAATTCGTCAAGTTCTTCATCGGTAAAAATGCTATCCTGCGGCAATATCATATCCATGCGGACCAGCACGCCGGCAATAGGTTGCTTTTTATTGGTGATGACACCGCTAATGCTGTACCCGCCCAGCGCCAGGTTGGTAACATTGGGTGCTTTTATCGGGTTGCTGCGCTCGTTTACAAACAACGTGGAATCCTCACCTGTATATCCTAATAAAGATCGCGAAGCAGCAACACGCGCCTTAAACGACTCGCCGCCTTGCTGGAAGGCGTCATCGGCAGCAATAAAATACTTGCGCTTGTTTAGCTCGCCTATGTTATCAATTTTTTGCCCGGTGCCTATATTGTTGGCAACTGTTTGGGTGATGAGGTTGATGTCGCGCTTATCTTCAAAATAATAGCCTTTGGTTAACAAGGTTTTTAGCTGCCCGGCGGGATCAGGCGCATTCAGGTTGATCATCGTGCCATCCTGCAGGCGCTTATCCACATCGGCAAAACGTTTTTGCACAACGGTATATAGTCTAAAGAAAAGAAATACAAATAATACGCTTATTAGCAACAGGAAAGCCCTCTCCTTCCAGCGGGTTTCCGTTTGGATCTTATCGGGCTCCATTTGGCTTGGCAGGGGTTTGGGGTTTAGCAGTTTGCGGGTTAACTTTTGTGGCTGGGAAATAGGCGGTTACGGGTTTATCTGCAAGCAGTTCGTACTTACGCTGAACCGGCAGGCGGCAGTTCATAAACAGTGTGTTTTTTAAAGAGAAAGCCGTGTTTTGCAGATCGATGGCCGTATCAAAACCCTCAAACTTAAAGTTCTCTAAAACGATGACCTTACTATTCTTACCAATAGCTAAAGCCGGGCCTTTATAGGCCGTATCGCGCTGCAAAACAATATCGCCTTTCACGCGGATGTATAAAGTATCATGGTCGATGTGCAGTGTATCGGTAAGCACTATGGGTTTCTTGAATGATGTATCAGACAATACCAATGTATCTCCTTTAAAGGCATCAATGGCATCCTGCAATTTAACTTCATCGCCGTTGCGTAGCTTTTCTGTAGGCCTACCCGATTGCGCGGTTGGTTTGCCAGCGGGTTGTTTGGACATGTACAGCCAAATGCTGGTAGCTAAAAATACCAGGCACAGCAGCCCGAGCAGAATGGTTAAGCCATTACTTTTATGTTGAGCCATAGGTGGTTCGGTTTGTAGTCGTGATTTGGGTTGGTTACGGGCTGAAGTTATCCCATCATCGGTTTCATCATTCCTCTTTACGGGCGATGATACAGGCATGGTAACCTGCGGGCGTTGCTGCGGTTTATCGTTTTGTACCAATACAACCGTAACGTTATCGCGACCACCGTTATCATTAGCTGTATTGATCAGCTGGATAGCCTTTTCCCGCAAAGGAATATTTTGAGTGATGATATCCAGGATAGCCGTTTTATCTACCAGATCCGTCAGGCCATCGCTGCACAGCAGCAGCATATCGCCCGGCAAAAACGGCGACTGCCCTGTTTCGATAAAACTTTCGTCGGTATCTATCTGGCTGGTAAAACCAAGGGCCTTGTTGATCTCGTTACGTTTAGGATGGTTCATGGCCGCGGTTTCGGTTAACCTTCCGCTGTCTTCCAGGAAACCTACAAAGGAATGGTCTTTAGAGATCTTCACCAACGAATTATCGCGCAGCAGATACAAACGGGTATCGCCAACGTGGGCGTAAAAAAACTGGTTATGCTCCACATCTACCAAAGCAATGGTAGCTACGCAGGCCATACTTTCCAGGTCTTTGTCGCTTGCTTTTTTGTCGGAGATCTGGGCGCTTGCCAGTTTAAAGGCATCTATCATCCCGGGGATGATCTCGCCCTGAAGGCCGCTCAGCCGCTCAATAAAAACATCTTTTGCTATCGCGGCAGCAACTTCGCCGCCATTGTAGCCACCCACCCCATCAATTACCGAAGCCAGTAACATGCGGCCGCCCATCACCTTTTGGGTGATAAAGGCATCCTCGTTATTGGTACGTACCTTGCCGGTGTCGGTTAATCCAAAATAGTTTTCAGCCATTGCGTTTACCAGATTTTTTAATGTCAATAAAATGGGTTACCAACAGGCAAAACCCTATTGCCAACAGGCCTATAGATAATATTTGCGACATCCCTATCATCCTTTAAACAGGTTTAAACCAATGATACCATTCAGCAACATGCGCGAGTTTACGGGCAATTCCACCCATTTTGGCGAATTTATCTCGCTGCGTTCAACCGCAACTTCATTCAATGTAGTTATTTCGCCAAACGATGCCAGGTAAAATTTACCAGCGGCCTTGTTATACCTAATGTGCAAGTGCGGCGCGTTCACCCAATCGCTCGGGATGGTAAAGATGTTAGAATCCTCACGGGTTTCTTCGCTGCCGGATACGATGAGGTCTTCATCCGTCATAAAATATTCCACCTTTTTGCCTGCAAATTGCTGATCGGGTATAATGGTCTCCAGTCGTGCTATATTGGCTTGCGCCTTGGCGGCCTTTTCTTCCTGGGGTTCCAGTTCTTCCTCGTATGGGATCTCGAAATAACCTTCGCTGTAATAAGTAAAGCCTTTTAAAGCTTCCTGGCTTACATCAAAAGTTTGGGCGATACCCGTTTGGCGTGGAATGAATGTTACACGCAGGTTCTGCTCTTTTTGGTTATTGTCCGGTAGTAATTTACCGATGAAGCCTTTATCGCCGCGGGCATAATCCGGGTGCGATACCAAACGGAACACCCATTTAGAGCCCGACGGCTTTACGGTTTTACCCTGCGCGCGGTATTCTTTCAATATCTCGTAGAACTTGGTAACCGTTTCCTGTACGATGAGGCCGAAGATGCCTTGCTTATCGGCGACAAACTCCTTGTAATCATCGGCATTAAAACTGATGATGAACTCGTGGTAAAACACCACCCGGTCGGCAAAAGAAAGGTCTTTGATAGAATCGCGGAACTTCTCTACAATGTAGCTGTAAACCGTATCTGGCGTAAGGGCTTTCGCCTTGGCCTTCTCGGTGCTTTCGTTGGTTAAAAACCAATCCTGGATCCCTATGCGTTGCCAAAAATTTGGTGTTGATGCCATTTATATATCTTAGAAATACTGCCTTACGGCAGATGTTTAATGGTTTAATTACTTATTGTGTCCGGCTCTGTTCTGGTCGTATCAGGCGCGGGCTTTTGCGGTATTACTACCGGCTTTTTAACAACCGTATCTTTAGCTACGCGTATGCTATCCGCTTTTGCAGCATTATCCGTTGGGAATTTGGAGCCGAAGTTTACGCCTGTATCGCCTTTGCTCGCGCCACTGTTCTGTAACGAATCCTGGTTGATCTGTTTTGGCGGGCCTTGCTTTTTCAACAAGGTCGAGTAAACCGAAAAGCCCATGAACAGCACCAGCAATGTTATCACCGTATAGTAATATGGTTTTGACAGCGACACGCGCGATGCATCTTCTACCGGTTCGGCTATAACCTGTGCAGGCGGCGGACCAGCCTGTTGGTAAAGCATCAACTGATTATGCAGGCGTTCGTTCTCGCTACGCAGGGCGGCATTGCTTAACCCTCCCGTCAGGTCGAACCCATCAGATGCGCTGATGCTGCCTTTTATTATGGCGTCATGCAATTGTATACCATTGCTAAACCTATCTTTAGGTGCTTTTTGCAGGCATTTCGCGATCAGGTTTAACAACCATTTTGGTACCTGCATTTCGTGGCCTTTCATTTCATCGTCCCAGCTATCGGGCAACGATTTACGGCGGGCGTTCAGCAGATCGGGCACGGGGGTTTCTATATGGGCAAGCATCACCGCGTTACGGCCCGCATCGCCACCGCCATGAAGCGGGAACGGCACTTCGCCGGTTAGCAGTTCATATAAGATAATGCCATAGCTATATATATCCGTTTCCATCAGCATTTTGCCATCGTGCTGCTCGGGGGCCATAAATTCGATAGCCCCTGCATGGCGGATGCTGGTACGGCGCTGCTCTTCGCTCATTATCGCAAGGCCAAAATCCAGCAGTACATAATTGCCCGTATGGATATTATATTTTACGTTATTGCTTTTTACATCGCCATGCTTTACCCCTACTTTATGGCAATGTGCCAGGGCGCTCGCCAGCTGATCTGCCACGCGGATGACCTCTTTAAGCATGAAGATCTTTTCGTGAGGTGGTTTCAGCAGTTCGCAAAGGTCGGGGCCCTCAATGTACTCCATCTCGATGTAGGGGAAAGAGCCGCTATCGGTAATACCCGAGCTTAATATCTTCACCACGTTGGGGTTTGGCTGCTCGTTTACCTTTTGCAGCTTGGTAACCTCGTTGCGGAAATTACGGAAGTTCTTATCATCCTCACTTTCGGTATGGATAGGTGTTGGCAGCAGTTTTAT
Source organism: Mucilaginibacter sp. 5C4 (assembly GCF_034345625.1). Classification (NCBI taxonomy): domain Bacteria; kingdom Pseudomonadati; phylum Bacteroidota; class Sphingobacteriia; order Sphingobacteriales; family Sphingobacteriaceae; genus Mucilaginibacter; species Mucilaginibacter sp. 5C4. The sequence goes on from NZ_CP133775.1 coordinate 3,199,825, forward strand.
GGCCGTAAGTACAGGCCCCATGCGGCGGCCCTTGTATACCGAGCCCTGCCCACCGGTGCTCATGGCGCCTAAGTTTTCAAGTCCCTCTGTTATTGTAAATACTTTACTCATTCGTAGATATTGTGCCGTAAATTATATAAACAGCATTTTACAGACTAAAGTACATTTATTACGCCTGTTTGTTGTAGGTTTTTATTAAGATGTTGAGATATATCCACAAAAAAGCCCGCTATCCTTGCAGATGCGGGCAGTATTTTCTGTTAGGTAATTAAGCTATAGGCGCATAAGCCGATGTACGGATAATATCAGCAAAAACCTTATAGGAGTACATGCGGGATTGATGGTCGAAGATATGCGTAGTTGCCATGATCTCGTCGATGCCGGTTTCTTCTACAAAAGCGCTTAATTCTGCCTTGATCTTTTCGGGCCCGCCAATGAACGAGTAGGCCAGCATCTGCATTACGGCTTCTTCTTCAAACACATTCCAAACGCTGTCCATGTGTTTAACTGGCGGCGGCAATAACTGACGCTTACCGGTTACTACACCCATGAAAAATTGCTTAACGGAGGTAGAAAGGTATTCCGCTTCGCCATCGGTATCGGCAGCTACTACGTTTACACAAGCCATTACATAAGGCTTTTGTAAATGTTCCGACGGTTTAAAGTTGTCGCGGTAGATCTGAATAGCTTCTTTAAAGTAAGTTGGTGCAAAGTGGCTGGCAAACGCATATGGTAAACCAAATGCGGCAGCAACCTTTGCGCTATCGGTACTGGATCCTAAGATCCATATCGGTACATCTAAACCCTCGCCGGGGATAGCCCTTACTTTGCTGTTGGCATTATCTGCCGAGAAATAGGTTTGCAGCTTTACAATATCCCTTGGGAAATTATGCGCCGCGTTAAAATTTTCGCCACGGATGGCAAGGGCAGTTACCTGGTCGGTACCCGGCGCGCGGCCAAGGCCCAGGTCTATCCTATCGGGATATAGCGATGCAAGCGTACCAAACTGCTCGGCTACAATAAGTGGCGCATGGTTTGGCAGCATAATACCACCCGAGCCAACACGGATCTTGGAAGTACCACCCGCAATGTAACCGATCAATACCGACGTTGCCGAACTGGCTACGTTCATCATGTTATGGTGCTCGGCAAACCAGTAACGGGTGTAGCCAATCTTTTCGGCAAGCTGCGCCACATCCATGCTTTTTTTAAAGCTCTCTGCGGGTGTGCTGCCCTCGGTTACCGAAGCAAGGTCTAAAACCGAATATTTTATATCTGCTATTTTTTTTGCGCTCATGTTTGTGTAATTCTGTAGATATAACACCCGTTTTTGGCATATATTATCCAATAATACGCCGAATTTGATGCTGTTAGGCCTATTTTGATGTTATATGACGTTGCGGTCACAAAACCAGAAAGGGATGACAAAAAGGGGCCTTTCCCCGGCCCGGCCCGAGGGAGAGGGAGGAAAATACTTTTAAAAGTCCTCTGCTTTGGAGAGGATTTAGGTGAGGCATTTCCCTTCAAATTAATATCTTAGCGCAACAATGATGGATCTGGTTGAGAGCCCCGAGGGTAAATATATTTTAGACAGGCTGCGGAACGAATTGCCCGTGCAGTTCCATTACCATAACATCGACCATACTCTTGATGTATATCGTTCTGCCGCTGCCATCGCACAGCAGGAAGATATAGATGAACCCGATACCAAACTTTTACTTATAGCCGCCCTTTACCACGACAGCGGCTACCTCAAAAGTGTTAAAGACCATGAAATGGCTTCCTGCCATATTGCCCGGGAGGCTTTACCACAGTTTGGTTACGATCAGGATTACATAGAGCAGGTTTGTAAGCTTATCATGGCAACCCAGTTGCCGCAGCAGCCTACCACGCTGTTGGAGCAGATCATTTGCGATGCCGATCTGGATTACTTGGGCCGACAGGATTTTATCCCCACAGGTAATAAGCTTTTTAAGGAGATGCAGGCGCTTGGATCGGGAGATAATATTAATGACTGGGACAAAACACAGGTTAGCTTCCTACAAAACCACCATTATTTCACACCAACATCATTGAAAAATAGGGAGCCGAAAAAACAGGAAAATTTAAGAGATTTACAAACCAAAACTTCCATCGCCGAAATGAATACAGCCACCACCACACGATCTATAATTATAGACACACTTTATGCCATTGTAGGCATTTTGTTTTGTGGGTTTGCCTTAAAAAGTTTCCTGATCCCCAATGCCTTTTTTGATGGTGGGGTAACGGGTATCTCCCTGTTGATCCACGAGCTTTACCATGTTAACATTGCCTACGTAATTATCCTGGCTAACATACCATTCATTATTATGGGCGCGTTGCAGGTAAATAAAACCTTTGCCATACGCACCATGATGGCTATCATCGGCTTAGCGCTATGCCTGCTTTATTTGCCTTATCCCGATAAAATCACATCAGATAAATTGCTGGTATCAATCTTCGGCGGGGTGTTTATGGGCACCGGAATTGGTTTAGCTATACGGGGTGGCTGCGCGCTGGATGGCATCGAAGTATTAGCACTTTATACCGGTAAGCGCATTAGCTTTACCATCAGCGAGATCATATTGGGTATCAACGTGATTATCTTCCTGATAGCTGCCTTAGAGGTCGGCTTTATCACCTCCCTTTACTCTATCATTACTTATTACACCGCATCGCGGATGATCAACTTTGTGATAGAAGGCCTGGAAGAGTATACCGGTGTAACCATCATATCCGGCCAAAACGCATTAATTAAAGAGATGCTGGTGAAGCAGCTTAGTCGAGGTATTACCGTTTACAAAGGCGAGCGCGGTTTCCTGAAAGAAAGCTTTGACGTGAGCCACCCGGTTGATATTGTGTTTACCGTAGTTACCCGTTTAGAGTTGAGACGCCTGCGCAATATGGTGCATGAGATAGACCCTAAAGCGTTCATCTTTACCAGTATTATTAAAGAAGCCGCTGGTGGGGTTTTGAAGAGAAGAGCAAGACATTAAATGCCTTTTTTGTAGAGACGCGATACTTCGCGTCTTATTTAACCATGCCCGGATTTGCATGCGGGAGACGCGAAGTATCGCGTTTATTAAATCATGATCGGATTTGCATGCGAGAGACGCGAAGTATCGCGTCTCTACGGTTTTATTATATCCGAAATCAAATTACTCCACCACCTCGTAAGTATTAACCGGCTTTATCTTATTCTTTAGCGCAAACTCTCCGTTCACTTTGCACTGGAACGATTCTTTTGCTTTGTGGTAAACATCCTCAGTAATGATGATCTGGCCGGCGGTGGCTATGCCCTGCAGGCGCTGGGCAAGGTTTACCGAATCGCCTATCACCGTATAATCCAGTCGTTTTAGGGAGGCCGAACCGATGTTGCCCGATACCATTTCACCGCTATTAATACCCACAGAAATATTTGGTTTAAAGATCTTGCCGTTGCCTGCATCTATCTCCGGCTCGTCAGCCAGGTGGGATTTTACCGATAGCGCCGCATCTATGGCCCTATCCAAATGGAACTCGCCACGGAATACTGCCATGATAGCATCGCCCATAAACTTATCTACGTGGCCACCCTGGGCTATAATTTCTTTTACAATTTTATCGAATAAGCCGTTAAGCAGGTTTACTACCGTGTTGGCCGGGATATGCTCGGTAATGGCTGTAAAACCGCAAACATCTACAAACATAACGGTAGCTTCCAACAGTTCATTTTTCATGAGGCTGCCTTCAAACTCCTTGTGTGCCATAAAATTCAGCACGTTCTCATCCACATACATCTTTAGGATGTTGTTCTCTTTAATGGCCTTAAAGGTTGCCTGCAATTGCCTTACATAGGCAATGGTACGCTGCATGGTCAAGTCCAGGTCTTCAAAGTCCACAGGTTTCATCACAAAATCATAAGCGCCACGGTTCATGGCGGTGCGGATGTTTTGCATATCGCCATAGGCCGATACCACTACCGCTTTTAGCATCGGGTTGGCATCGGGCAGGTGGGTAAGTAGGGTAAGTCCGTCCATCACGGGCATGTTAATGTCCGACAGGATAATGTCCAGGTCAGGGTGCTCTTTGATGCGCACTAAAGCTTCTTCCCCGTTTGCCGCGAAAATAAATTCGTACTCGTTCTCCCTTATTTTACGGCGAAACTTTTGTTTTACCAGCACTTCCAGGTCGGCCTCGTCATCCACTACAAGTATCTTAGCCATTGTGCTATAAGTTTTTAAGTTTTTCTTTCAGTAAATTAAAATCAAGCGGCTTGGTTAGGAAATCATCCGCGCCTTTAGCCATCGCCTGTTGATAGTTTTCGTCGTCGCCATAGGCGGTTATCATCATTACTACGGGTGGTGGCGGGTTTGGGAAATCTTCGCGGATGTGCGTTAGCAACTCTATCCCGCTCATGCCCGGCATGTTGATGTCCGACAGGATGAGCACCACCTCCGAATGTTTGTCCTTTAGGTAGTCCAGCGCTTCCTCGCCCGACTGGGCAAAGTTAAATTCTACTTCATGGTTTTTTATTTCCTTGCGGAATCGCTGTAAAAAAAGCGGCTGAACGTCTGCTTCGTCGTCTACAACTAATATTTTCATATGGTGGTTAAAGATAGATAAATCAATTTTGTGCTAAGTAATTAAATCATGTAGAGCATAACAACGTTACGCCAAAGGCAGGGTAATGATAAATGACGTACCGTCGCCCTCTTTACTTTGGATATTGATATGGCCTTTGTGGGCTTTTACAATAATATCGTAGCTTAAAGATAAGCCCAGACCGGTACCCTCACCTGCCGGTTTGGTGGTGAAGAAAGGCTGCATAATTTTATCCTTGATAGCATCCGGGATACCGCTGCCGTTATCTTTTACGGTGATCTCTAACTCTTTACCATTTGCGGCCGATATAACCCGTGTAGATACCTCTACCTTCGGTTTAAAGTCGCCACCAATCGTTTTTTGTTTTTGATGCACGGCGTAAAACGCGTTGGTAAACATATTAAGCAATACGCGGCCAACATCCTGCGATACGATGTTGATCTCCGGTAAATTCGGGTCGAAATTGGTTACCAGGTCGGCGTTGAACGACTTATCCTTGGCGCGCAAGCCGTGGTACGCCAGGCGGAAATATTCATCGGCAATGGTATTTAAATTCGTAAGCTCTTTTACGTTACTACTGGCACGGCTGTGCTGCAGCATACCTTTAACTATGCCATCGGCACGTTTGCCATGGTGGCGAATTTTTTCGAGGTTTTGTTTGATATCATTGGCAATAGCGGTGGCTTCTTCCATATCGCCTTTGGCCATTTCCTCTTCCATCTCGTCAATCAATTCCATACTCACCTCAGAGAAGTTATTGACAAAGTTTAGCGGGTTTTGAATTTCATGGGCAATGCCGGCGGTAAGTTCACCTAAGGATGCCAGTTTTTCCTGCTGGATCAATTGTGCCTGGGTGGCTTGCAGTTCTTTTACAGTTTCTTGTAGTTCGTTACGTTGCTTGGTGATCTCGGTGGTACGCTCGGCAACTAAAATTTCCAGTTCATCTTTACGCTCGCTGATGCGTTTGAGTTCGCTTTGTTGTTTTTTAGAAGTTGCTACGCGAAGGAAGATCCAACCGAAGGAAGCCAATTGTGCACTCTCAAAAAAGTTATCGTATTTGTTGTAGAACTTAATGTTTATCAGCGCTGTTAAATTGGCTATTAAGGCTATCGCGATTAACGGGTAATGTGCGTTTATCAATACACCAAACCCTTTAAAATCGGGTTCCTTGTTAAAGAAAAGCACCACACCCAATAATACCATGGCGATGATTATACCGTTTATTTCATCCCTCGGAACAAGGTTATTTACCAAAAAATATAAACCAATGGCGCTCAAAGTAATGCCATAGAGCGGCGTATTCCATTTTGGCGCTATAGGTAATAGCTTTATGGACCTGCGCAGGCGTATAGCAAGCAATAACAGCGCGGCATAGATAAAAAAATACATACCTTGATAATGGTTAAAGTTTAAAAACTAAGGTAATTATTATTGCTGAACAACGTAAATGTATCGCTTAAAACTTAACAAAGTGTACCACAACCTGCAGTACAATATTGCCGTACACGCCGGCCAGCACATCATCCATCATAACACCTGTGCCGCCCGGCAGGGCTTCCATTTTACGGATACCCAATGGTTTTACAATATCAAAAAAGCGGAACAGCACCAGGCCTATCAACAGGTAATACAAATTTGGCGGGATAAATAGCATGGTTACCAGCATGCCGGCAACTTCGTCTATCACCACGCGGTAGCTGTCTTTTCCCCAGGCGGGTTCTACTTTGTCGCCAACGTAAATGCCTAACAGGGTTATGATAATGGTAACGCCTAACAAATACAGCGGACTATGCATATCAGACCGCCACAAAAGCCAGATGAACGGGCAGGTAACAATAGCGGCAAGCGTGCCCCCACCCTTTACGTAGCCAATACCAAATATAGATGCGATGAGTTTATTCATTATTAAAAATTAACCATGTCATTGCAAGCGATAGCGCGGCAACCTCATAGGATATGCAGATATGCTGAGATTGCCGCGTCGCTACGCTCCTCGCAATAACATGCTGTTTTATTGTTTAGCCCAATTAGCTTTTATCTAACACGCCCTCGGCCTCTTCGGCTATTTCGGGTTTGATGATGTTCTTTTTAGGGAAATTAAACAGGATTGACGTAATTACCGGAATAATAAACACTGCCACCGTAAATATCGATACAGCGATATCTGCAGTCTCGCCTTCCATAAATTTGGAGAAACCTGCCTCCGGAAAGAAATGCACATACAGTGAAGCCGTAAGCTTGATACCCAACACACCTATCACCATAAAGGCGACTGTTTCCAGGAAGGTAAATTTTTCCATCAGTTTCACAAAAGCCTGCGCTACAAAACGCATAGCCAAAATACCGATGAACACCCCGGTATAGATCAAAAATACGTGATCTGTAAAGGCCACGGCAGCAAATACGTTATCTATCGAGAAGGCTAAATCCATCAGCTCTACCAATGCCACGGTTGCCCAAAAGGTACCGATAAGCCCAACGGTTGATTTGTACAGCCAATTCTTGTTCTTATCTACCGATTCATCGCCGCCATCGGCATGTTTTTTAGCAAGCTTGCCTTTAAAATAATCGAACGCCAGATAAAGCAGATACAAGCCGCCTAATGGCTTTAACCACCAGATTTTCACCAGCCACGCGGCCAGGAACAAACATACCCCACGCAGCACGTAAGCGCCAATGATACCATAACGTAAAGCACGGCTCCGCTGCTCCTTAGGCAGGTCGATAACCATAGTAGCCAGCACCGCGGCATTATCTACCGAGAGCAGGCTTTCTATAACGATCAGGTTTAAGACAATTAGCAAGCCTGCCTTTATATCTTCACCAAGTAAGGTGTGTAAAAAATCCATTGTGTTTAGTTTAAAGTATATCGGTGTTTAACATCGTTTTTAAAATATTAGCCTGCACGTCAAACGCGTTCATGTGTGCCATAAAGTTCACATCAGATATCTTTTTATAGTCCTCGGCCAGCAGGGCCGTAATGTTTTCTGGCAGGTTGGTTTTTATTAAACCGGCCTTGCCTGTTAGCTGCACGTTCTTATCGCGTAGTTCGCGCATTATGCGCTCGCGTTTGCTCACGGTGTTCTTCAGGTCAATATCGCCCAGTTTGGCTACATCGCAAAACAGCAAAACATTGTTCAGCGGCGAAAACAGGAAATATTTGTTTACATCCGCGAAGCGATAAACCTCCAGTACAATATCGTTTGCCCTTACGCCGCAGTAAAACTCGATCTTAAAATCGTACTTGCAAAGGCTGCCCATAAGCTTACGCTGTATGGTGGCATATTCATTTGAGTAAACATCAGCCGGGTTATAAACCAGCAGCTCGTAAACCAGCTCGGTAGAGATGCTGTAAAAGTAATCGGCCGAAAAATGCGCGCTAAACTTATTGATATTTGCCGCGAACGGGTACTCCGCCGAGTTATCTGAAAGTACCTGGAACAGTTTGCGTAACGATTGGCTCATTTTTAGCGCCTGCCGCTGTTTATCGTTCACATAACTTTGTTCGCTATATGCCGAACCTTCCATCTGCTCTATCAGCTGGTGGTTTAGGTGTACTTCATCAAGCAGCAGGTCGGCCCGGGCCTCATTGTTCTTTTTGATCTTCTTAAGCAGATCAATAAGGGTTTGTGTAAACTGGAGATGAAACATCTCCAGTTGGTTAATATCAAGTTCGGGGTTGGTTTGAAACAGCTGGTGCAGAACTTGTGTACGCAGGTAAATCCTATAAATAACGTCGTTATTAAAAAAAACCGATAGCAGCTGTAATTTGCTGATATCACGCGTGGACGCATTTAATATGTTTAGCCTGTTTTCATCCATATGCCAATTAACGTGTATTGGTCACATTCTTTTTCAACTCAGTTTCTAAAGTTTGCAACTCCGTATTAAGCGTTTTCCTGTTTTGTGTCCCCTCGTCATGGATGCGTTTAACCTCGGTTAAAGTCTCAATTAACGATTGTGTGGTACGTTTTAAAGTATCCAAAGATACCACAGTTTTCTCATTTTCGCGGGCAACATCTATGCTGTTTGTTTTTAACAGCTCGGCGTTTTTTAGCAAAATGGTATTTGTAGTGTCCGAGATCTTTTTCTGCATCTCTACATTGGCCTTTTGCCTGTTCAAAGCCACGGCAATGGTGAGCTGGTTTTTCCAAACCGGGATGGTGGTAGATACTATCGACTGCGCCTTTTCTGCAATGGTGGTATTGTTGTTTTGCACCAAGCGGATCTGGGCAAGCGATTGCAGCATAATAAAGCGCACCACCTTTAAATCGGCAAGGCGTTTATCCAAACGGTTCACGTAATCGCGCAGGTCGGCAATCTCGTAATCCTGGTAGGCAGATGGGTTGCCGTCCATTACCGCCAATTGCTCGTTTAGTTCCGCATAGCGTAACTGGCCGGCAATAATAAGCTCTTCCATCTGGTGGATGTAGTCTACATTGCTATCAAACATGGTTTGCAGCGATGCATTATCTTTAATGGAGTTTACGCGGCCCGCTTTTATTTTATTGGTGATCTTGTCAACGTTGTTAACCACCAGGTCGTACTTGGCAAACATCTTTTTGGTATCCATAACCAGGGTACGCAAAAGTGGGATGCGGGATATGATCCTTACAAAAGCGTTTTGCTCCAGTTCGTCCACATCAATATAATTCAGTTCGTGCAGCAGGTCGGTAATTAAAGTACCTACCTCGCCCGAATCAAAGGTACGTACCGATGTAAGGAAAGTATTACTGTAACGCTCCATAGACGCCTGCACATCGGTACCATAATTCAGGATCGAGTTTACGTCGCTTGGGTTTAAGTCCTTGCCTTTTTCACTAAACTTTTTAACCTCATCCGGCGTAATGTTGGTTAGGTCTACGTTGCCTTCTTTATCTAATTTAACCGGGGTGTTAGTGCTTGCCGCAGCCGGTGTAGCTGCAAAATCCGGCAGGCCGGCACCCTCGTTGGTTAGGTTGGTTTCCATTGTTTTTGATTAAAATATATGTTTGGCACATTTTTACGTAGAGACGCGATACTTCGCGTCTCCTTTAGGACGGTGACAAACGTTTTATAAATATATTCAATAAGACGCGAAGTATCGCGTCACTACATTCAATATCGCCGCATTCAATAAGACGCGAAGTATCGCGTCACTACGGTTACAAATAATTACGCATTACCGTGTTCACGGTTTCTTCCAGCTTGCGGTCTTTGGTTGGTTCGCCAATGGCGTTAAACTTCCATTCTCCGTTTTTGTTGTAGAAGATGCCCATCACCATTGATACGTGGCCCTTAAAGTCGGATCCGTTGGCAATATCGTACGTTGCGAAGATCTCGTTCACACGTTTTGGCGTGCCTTCGTAAATACGGATAGACGCGAAAGGTATGGTACCAAAATCCTGGCCTTTGAAGCTATTAAGCACAAATGCCGCGTGTTTAACCGCCGGGTTAAGGCCGCCCAGGTCAAGCGTGATCACTTCATTATCTAAACCATCATCGCCGCCCATATCACCGGTAAGGTCATCGCCACTGTGGCTTACGGCGCTGTCTTTCGATTTTAGGTTACCGAAGTACACTACGTCTATCAGTTTTTTATTCTCATCAAACAAAGCGCAGCTGGCGTCAAGGTCAACCGCTTCTTTGCTGCCACCAAAGCCAAATATGCCCTTTTTCTCTATAGCGCCCCAGTTTATACCCACACAAACGTTTTGCAGTTTGCTGCCGTTAGTTTTTTCGAGGCTGATGCGTTGCCCCTTTTGAAGATTAATTGCCATGATTTAATTTTGTTTATGTTAAGGGTTGTCCATAGTCGATGGTCGATAGTCCATAGCCTGATTTTTACTATGGACTATTGATTATCGACCGTCTTAGTTGTACTTATTTAAATAATCTTGCAGGCCGCCTTTCATGCCGGCGCCTACTGCTTCAAATTTCCATTTGTTATCGCGTTTGTAAATACGGCCAAATTCTACAGCTGTTTCTATCGAGAAATCCTCTTCCAGCTCGTATTTCAAAATATCGGCGTTGGTAGCCGTATCAAAAATGCGTACGAACGAGTTGCGCACCTGGCCAAAATTTTGGCGGCGGCTTTCCGCTTCGTGGATGGTTACTACAATGCAAATTTCGGTTACGCGCGGGTCAATTATGCTCAGGTCTATTTTTACCTGCTCATCATCGCCATCACCTGCACCGGTAAGGTTATCGCCTGTGTGCTCAACCGCGCCATCCGGCGATTTTAGGTTATTGTAGAAAACAAAGTGCTCGTCGCTCAAGATCTTTTTGTTATCACCCATAATAAATATAGATGCATCAAGGTCAAAAGCAGCCCCTGTAGATGAAGTATTGGTATCCCAACCTAAGCCTATGGTAAATTTGGGAGCGTCGATAGCTTCGCGCTGCCCTTTTTGAAGATTAATTGCCATTATGTTGTTATTTTATAATTGTTAAAAAGTAAGTTTTCTTTAATATTTAGCCTCATCCTGCCCTCTCCAAAGGAGAGGGTTCTAAAACCCCTCTCTTTAAAGGCCTCTCCCTTAAAGAGGATTTAGGTGAGGCTAATAATTGTTTTTTTATAAATATAAGGTTCTGTTCGTACGCCTCTATAGTATGGTAACCGTTGCCCAAAGCCATATTGTAAAGCAGTTCTGCAAAATCGGCAGTTTGGTTTTGGATGAACACCCTAAAGCCATCAAAACTATAGTTTAATATGTATTTTACAATACGTGTGTTGATGCAAAAATTGCCGCTTTTGATAATGCCATCCAAATCAAAAATAGATTTTACCTGGTGATAGTTAAGGTGGTTCTCTACATTGGGGTGGATATTTTTATTGATCAGTTCGGCAAAGTACAGCATGTGGATGTCGTTCTTTAGCCCATAAGCATCAACCATCTTCATGATCATGCGCTCGTGGCTGCCGGTGATGCGGATATCATCTAAAAACACCAGCGTTTTACCAATCAGGAACTCCTTATCAATATGGAACTTATCGTTACCTATCAGGTTCATACGCTGCTCGGCATCCAATTCGCCATAATCCTCTTTGTAGGTTATGGTACGGTGTACCTTGGTTTCCTGCACCACGGGTAAGCCCTGCTCTGCCAGCCAATTGTTTAGGCGGTAAACAAACCAGGTTTTCATGGCGAAGGTTGCCGTTGGGATAAACGAATACGGGCTCGAGATTACCACGATCTGTTTGGTGACGGGGTTATTGGTTAAGTACTCATTTATAAAACCATCCGCCAGGGCAATACCAAAATCTTTTGATACAGCGCCATCGCCAAACTTAAAACGGCTATAATCATCGGCATCAAAGCCAAAAGCATCATCGTGGTGGATATGGTGTAATGAATAGGTAGTGGTTATCATGCTTAGTTTAAAAGGCTTAAAATGCTGTTTTGGTTTGAATTAATAAGCATGGAGCTGATGCCTAATTCATTGGCTGGCTTAACATCATTTTTAGGGTTATCGCCAACGTGGATAATGTTTTTCAGCGGGATGTTTTTGCCCCCGTTACATATATCTATGTTGTTTAGCATCGCCTTAAAAAATTCGGGGTTTGGTTTTGACATCCCTGCCTCGTCTGAGTACAGCTGAAAATCGAAATAGGTATCCAGCACATAAAGTGCCAATACTTTTCTTAATGTTTTCCCGGTGATGTATCCTGTGTTGCTCAACAAACTAAAAGTTGCTCCGCTTTTTAGCTTTAGATGCTGCAGGGTATCAATTGTTACATCGGCATACATGCGGGGCGGGTATTTAAAAAGCAACTCCTCCATTTGCAGGTGTAGCGCGGGATAGTCTATATCATCGATATTTAACCGATCGCCATTGATGAGGCTGATTACCATCAGGTACATTTCATCAGCATCAATGTTCTTGCCTGTTTTCTCGTTCACGGCGTTGCACATCAGGTCCACCTTACGGAAAACCCCGGCGACATCATCAACCGATAAGCCTGTATTATTAAACTTTTGGTGGAAGAACCGCGCGCGCTGAATTTTAAATTCGGGGTCGGATTTGATGAGTGTTAACCACAGATCAAAAGAATAGTGCTGGTAATAATAAGGCATTAAATAAATGTATACAGGTTACAGTAAGGAGCGAAACCCGCAACCCTAACTTTATCTAATATATACCTTTTATGCATATTAGTTTTAAAATTAAAATAAAGTTTATGTTAAAGTTAACCTCATCCCAACCCTTCTCTAAAGTAGAAGGCCTAAAAAAGGAAATTATGATTTGATGGTCAAAGTCCTCTCCTTTGGAGAGGATTAGGTGAGGCTTTTACTGCGCCATTTGTGCCGCCCTATAAGCCATAATAGAGCGAATAATGGTTTGCACGATCTGCGCCTGTCCTTCGTCCGAGTTTAGGAATGTCTCTTCTTCGGGGTTATTGATAAAGCCTGTTTCTACAAGCACCGCGGGCATACCGCTGTTAGCCAGCACATAAAGGCTTTGCTCGCGTACGCCAATGGACGGGCGACCGTCAGTTTCTGTAAATTCCTGGTTCAAGAACTCGCCGAAACGAATGCTTTGCTTACGGTATTTTTTGGTAAAGGCATCCAGGATAATGGCATTAGCCGGGTCGGCAGCATCCAACGCTTCGTATTTTGTTTGGTCTTTTTCGATCAGGATAGATGCATTCTCGCGCACAGCCTCCAATTGTTCCCCGGTCCGTTTTGAAGCATAAACCAGCAGCATTACCCCGCTTTGCTTGTGCGCGCGGTAGGCGGTGCCCTCGGCAGATGAATTACAATGGATAGAGACAAACAGGTTGCCCTGCGATTTATTGGCAATATCCGACCGACGCCTCAATTCGATAAAGGTATCGTCAGAGCGTGTCATTACGGTACTCAGATCGGGGATCTGCGCCTTGATGGCGTTCTGCAATTTTTGGGCGATGGAAAGGGTTACGTTCTTCTCAAATGAGGTTAAGCCTTTTGCACCGGCATCCCTACCGCCGTGGCCTGCATCGATAATAACGGTTTTAAGTTTAAAGCCTGTAGCCTGGATGGTATCTGCCGCGGGCGTAAACGAACACAGCAGCAAGTAAAAACACAATATGCTAACCGAAAATATCGGCCCAATACTTTTTTTAATCATTTATTTTATTAAGGAACGCTAAAATAATCAACATTGTATTAATAAGGAAAATAAAGTGCGTTTTTGGGTGATTGAAAGTCGTTTTTTGACGTTTTTTTTGCCGCAATGGTTTAATAGCAATTTTGTTGCAAATCAATTCACTTTAGCCTGTTCCTTTTTACTGCATTTAGGGCAAAGGCCCGATGCATAAAGCGTAAACCCTTGCGCCTCGAAACCCGCGGGCAGGGTAAGCTTTGGCATATTTAGCTCGTTAATACAGTACACGTTTTTACACAGGGTGCAGTTAAAATGCAGGTGTTCGTCGTGGTGGTGGTTCTCCCGGCAATCCGAGTGGCAAACGGCGTAATTGGCCGTACCGTTCAAGTCAAATACTTTATGGATGATGCCTTTTTCCTCGAACGTGTTTAAGATGCGGTATAGCGTAACGCGGTCAATATCATTCATTACGCTCTCCAGGTCGGGCTGCGAAGTGGCCGTATTTTTGGAATACATCATGGACAGCACCCTTAACCGCGGCGCAGTTTTTTTAAGATTATGCTTCTGCAGCATATCTTCAAACTGGTAGTTATTTTTTACTTGTGCCATTTCAATACAAATCTAACAAAAAATGCAATTACGCCGCCTTGTGACTTTCGTGTTCATGTGCATGATTGTGCGCGTGTTTTATGTGGAAAAAGTTATCGCCCGCCCTGCAAGTACCCGCGTATTTGTAATTGATGAAATGCGCCAATGCTATGGTAAAACCGCCCACAGGCACAACAACGGCCTCTATCCAGCCTTTTGTAAATAAATGGCCGATGATGATGATCAGAAAGCCAGTTATTAGCAAAGCCAATGGCAACACGCGGTGATGCTCTTTAAAATAAGAATTACCGATAGATGAGATGCCCACAAACAGGGCGGTGATGATCATGATCCACTCTACCCAGGGGTTAGCCAAAAAGCCGAGGCCCACCAACGGCAAACTGGTAAAAAACACCGGTACCGCCGCGCAATGTATAGCACAAAGCGTAGACGCCGTCATTCCAATATTGTCCAGTTTTATGGTTTTTAACCTCGAGATCATGTTGCAAAGATAATACAAATGCAACATTATTGTATTTAGAATTGTTTGCGATTTGTCAGAAGATAATATTTAACCCCTATTTCATAACAAAAAAAACAGCGATTTTCAGTGCAAATAATTGACCAAAAACCGCATAAAAATAACCAAAAACGCCATCTAATGATTACTAATTATTGTATTTTAACCGCCAATAAACAAATTATGAAATACATCCTGCTGCTATTGCTACTGCCTGTTTTCGCGCAGGCGCAAACCCGGCCGTCGAACCAAAACCTGTTTGATACCATCCCTTTTATACCCGACCATACTACCGACCGGCTGGAACAATTTAAAAAGCAACCCATAACCAAAGGCGGTATCATCTTCCTGGGCAACAGCATTACCGAAATGGGCAACTGGGCCAAACTACTAAATGATACCACTGTGGTAAACCGCGGCATAGGCGGCGATATCACCTACGGAGTACTAAGAAGGCTTGATGATGTAATTATCCGCCAGCCCAAAAAACTGTTTATTTTGCTGGGCATCAATGACATTGGCAAGGATATCCCCGATTCGGTGATCGCTTACAATTACTTCAAGATCATCAAACGGGTAAAAGCGGGTAGTCCGGCTACCAGGATCTTTGTACAAAGCATCCTGCCGTTAAACCCAACGGTCAAAAACTTTCCGCAGCATTACGATAAGGCCGAGCATATCCCGCGGGTAAACGCTATGCTCAAAGCGCAGGCGGCAAGCATGGGGTATACTTATATTAACCTGCATCCGCTCTTCCTCGATAAACAAAACCGACTGGACGCCGGATATACCTTTGAAGGCCTGCACCTTAAACCCGAGGCGTATGTAGTTTGGGTCGCTTACCTAAAAAAAATGAAATACCTGTAATACTCTATAACATGACTAAAACCAAAGTTGCCATACTTGGCGCCGGATTTATATCTGACATCCACGTAGAATCGTACCAGCGCTTTATACCCGAGGCTGAGATAGTAGCCGTTTACGCCCGCAATATAGATAAGGCCAAAGCCTTTGCCGAAAAGCATCATATCCCCGCTTATTTTGATGATGTAGATAAACTACTTGCCGAAACAGATTGTGAAGTAATAGACATATGCGTTCCTAATTACTTGCATGCTGTAAATACCATTAAAGCCGCAAACGCGGGCAAGCACATCATCATCGAAAAACCACTTGCCGTTACTTTAGAGGAAGCCGATGAGATGATCGCTGTTTGCAAAGCCAACAATGTAAAGCTGATGTATGCCGAGGAGCTTTGCTTCGCCCCTAAATACGAACGTGCAAGGCAGGTAGTAAAAGAGGGTGCCGTTGGCGAAGTGTACATGCTTAAACAAGCCGAAAAACACTCCGGCCCACACACCGATTGGTTTTATGACATCAACCTTGCCGGCGGAGGTGTGCTGATGGATATGGGCTGCCACGCCATGGGCTGGTTCCGCTGGATGCTGGGCAATGCTAAGGTTAAAAGTGTTTATGCCACTATGGATACAGTTTTCCATGGTGCCCGTACCAAAGGCGAGGATAATGCCGTGGTAATAGTTGAATTTGAGAACGGCGTTACCTGCGTTGCCGAAGACAGCTGGGCCAAACACGGCGGCATGGACGACCGTTGCGAGATCTACGGTAAAGGCGGCGTTATTTATGCCGACCTTTTTATGGGCAGCTCGGCGCTTACTTATAGTCGGGAAGGTTATGGCTACGCGATGGAAAAGGCAGATACTTCTGCCGGATGGAGTTTTACCATTTTTGAGGAAGTGTTTAACCAGGGCTATCCGCACGAACTGAAACACTTTATAGAATGCGTGCGCGAGGATAAAACCCCGCTGGTAACCGGCGAAGATGGCCGTGCCGTGCTGGAAATGTTATATGCCGCCTATGCATCTGCCGGGCAGGGTAAAAAGATAATGCTGCCATTCGCCCCAAAGGTTGACCGCCCTATTGATTTGTGGCTTAACGCAAAACAAGATTAAAATGAAAATATCAATATACGACACCAACGACGAAATGTCGAAAGCGGCAGCCGAACTGGTTGCCAAACAGTTGGCTCAAAAGCCCGCTTCTGTAATTTGTTTCCCTTCGGGCGATTCACCTACCGGGATGCTCAACTACATCGTGCAATGGGCAAACGATGGCAAAATAGACCTGAACCAGAGCTTCTTTATCGGCCTTGACGAATGGGTGGGCATGGACGAGAACGACCAGGGCAGCTGTAAATATTATCTAAAGCATAACTTTTTTGATAAGCTAAATACCAAACTAACCAACATCACCCTGTTTGATGCCAAGGCAGAAGATCTGGATGCCGAATGCGAGCGCATGAACAACTTCATCAGCAGCAAGGGCGGGCTGGATATCATGATGGTAGGCATTGGCATGAATGGCCACTTAGGCTTAAATGAGCCCGGCACACCTTTCGACTTGTATGCACACAGATCGGAATTAGACCCGGTTACCGTGCAGGTAGGTCAAAAATATTTCACTAAAGAAACCGCGTTGACAGAAGGCATCACCCTTGGCTTAAAACATTTGGCAGAAGCTGGCAAAGCTGTACTGATCGCAACCGGCGCTAAAAAAGCGGATATCATCCACGAAAGTTTGCAGGGTTTGGTGGGTACTGAAGTACCTGCATCCATTTTACAAACGCTATCAAACGCGTTCATTCTACTGGATAAAGATGCCGCTTCGGAACTGGAACACGGTGCCTGATATGGACGAAAAGTTGCAACATATCCAACAAGCGCTTCAAAATGCATCCACCTCATTGGCAAATAAAAAAGTTGCCGCCGGGTTTGATGGCTTTGTAGATTCTATTGTAAAAGTGGTTAACTACAAGAACGACGACGGCACGGTATTCTTCCGTACTATTAGCGAGTTTGGCACTTATATCAGCAGTAAAAGCGGCTCGGGTTTTAGCTTAGAAAGCGAGGAACTGATACAAAAACTTGGCGGCAACATGCCTATTATGGCGAACGCACTGGCAGGCATGGGCATCGGCGTAAATTGTGTTGGCGCATTTGGGGTTCCGACCGTTGCCCCGGCTTTTACAGGCATGCATGCCAATTGCGAACTGCACAGCTATACCAACCCCGGCTTTACCACCGCCATGGAATTTGCCGATGGCAAGATCATGCTTGCCCAAATGACCGATCTGAACCACGCCAATTGGGATACCATTAAACAAACTGTCGGGCTGGATAAACTTACAGCGGTTTTCACCCACGCCGAGCTTATTTGTCTGGTAAACTGGAGCGAGCTTGACCATAGCAACAGCATGTGGCAGGGCTTATTGGACGATGTTTTTACAGGCACACAATCAACCCAAAAGCAATTCTTTTTTGACCTGTCCGATTGCTCTAAACGCAGCGCGGGGGCTATCACATCAGCCATAAAATTGATTGAACAATTTGGTACTTATGGGCAGGTAACATTAAGTTTGAATAGAAACGAGGCCAATATCCTTTACAGAACATTCATAGATGATGTTCTGCCTGAGGATATGCAGTCAATTGGCGAAAAACTGTTTGCTGCGTTGAAAATCGATACACTTGTTATTCACAACTCAAAAATTTCAATTGCCTGGGATAATAATGGCACTTACATTAACGAACCTACCCTTATAACCGATCCGAAGATCTCTACCGGCGCGGGCGATAATTTTAACGCGGGTTATTGTTTGGCTATGTTGTTAGGATTGGCCGCCGAAGCCGCCTTGATGATGGCAAATTCGACATCGAATATCTATATGAATACGGGCAAAAGCCCGGGGATAACGGAGTTGGCTGCTTATTTTAGCGGATAACGTCGGTAGACTTCATTAACTATTCTTGATGTCAAAACATTTCATTCATTGCCGTTGACTTTAGTCAACGGATAATAAACAAACAAATCTTTTTTGTCGCCGCAGGGTCTCACATCGTGGACCCTGCGCTGCCTTGCATACATGCGCAGGGTCTCTTTCAGAAGACCCTGCGAGGACAAAAACGTCGGTAGACTTCATTAACTATTCTTGATGTCAAAACATTTCATTCATTGCCGTTGACTTTAGTCAACGGATAATAAACAAACAAATCTTGGCTTTAGCCAAACTAAGTCTTTGGCTAAAGCCAATGCCTTTTTATTAACTATCCGTCCCATAAATTGGGCGGCAATGATGAGCATGATGGCTTTACCCTCGCAGAATTTACTCACCCCGACTACGCTACGCTGGTCGACCCTCTCTGCTCCGCAAAGAGGGTAAGAACTGCAGCTACACCCTCTTTCCGCGCAGCGAAGAGAGGGTCGCGCACGAAGTGCCGCGGGGTGAGTAAATTCTTCGATTTTTGTCGCAGCAGGGTCTCACATCGTGGACCCTGCGCTGCCTTGCATACGTGCGAAGAGCCTCTTTCAGAAGATCCTGCGAGAACAAAATTTTTACTTTTTCCGATAAATTATTGCATCTTTAGGATACCAAAATTATAAACTTTCATGTCAGCAAATTCTACCGATAAAGGTTCGGGCGCTTTGGCCGCGAACACATTTGATGCAATTGTTATCGGCTCGGGTATCAGCGGAGGCTGGGCTGCCAAAGAGCTTTGCGAACAGGGACTAAAAACTCTTGTATTAGAACGTGGCCGCGATGTAAAACACCTTAAAGATTACCCTACCGCTACCACCCCGCCATGGGAATTTCCCTACCGTGGCCGCATGAACCTGAAGCATAACAAAGAAAACCCGCTGATCAGTAAAGCTTCCGGCTACGGTGATGACTGCGACCATTTCTTTGTGAAAGATGCCGACCATCCCTACGTACAGGAAAAACCTTTCGACTGGATCCGCGGGTACCAGGTTGGCGGCAAATCGCTCACCTGGGGGCGTGCAACACAACGCTGGAGCGAGTTTGAATTTACCGCACCCGAACGTTTTGGTTATGGCATTGGCTGGCCAATTGGCTATAAAGATGTGGCGCCATGGTATTCGCACGTAGAAAAATTTATAGGCATCTGCGGCAGCAAAGACGGCTTAGAAGCTATGCCCGATGGTGAGTTTCAAACTCCGTTTGATATGAACGTGCCCCTGCAGCACATCAAACAATCATTAAAAGATAATTATACCGACCGCCACCTGGTACATGCTCGTTGGGCGCACCTTACCGAGCCGCAACAAATT
The DNA here is from genome assembly GCF_034345625.1 of Mucilaginibacter sp. 5C4. NCBI lineage: Bacteria > Pseudomonadati > Bacteroidota > Sphingobacteriia > Sphingobacteriales > Sphingobacteriaceae > Mucilaginibacter > Mucilaginibacter sp. 5C4. The sequence goes on from NZ_CP133775.1 coordinate 3,219,749, forward strand.
CACCTTGACCAGGGCCGCGGTAAATGCCAGGCGCGTAATATGTGCGTGCGCGGCTGCCCGTTTGGCGGGTACTTTAGTTCGGTAAGTTCTACCCTGCCCTGGGCGCAAAAAACGGGAAACCTGACCATTCGCCCGCATTCTGTTGTCCATTCTGTTATTTATGACGAAAAACTGGGCAAGGCAAGTGGCGTTCGCGTTATAGATGCCAACACCAAAGAGGTTATTGAATACCATGCCAAGGTGATCTTCATGAATGCCTCGGCACTAAATACCAACCTCATCTTACTCAACTCAAAATCAAACCGTTTCCCTAATGGTTTGGGTAACGATAGCGGTATGCTGGGTAAATACATAGCCTTCCATAATTACCGCGCATCGGTATCGGGCACGCTGGATGGTTATCTGGATAAATACTATTTCGGCCGCAACCCTACCGATCTGATATTGGTGAATTACCGTAACCTGCATAAACGCGACACCAATTATTTTGGAGGCTACACCACCTTTATGAATGCTTATCGCGACCAGCACCCTAACGACAGCGAGCAAGGCCAGGTTGGCGCGCAATACAAGGATGACCTTTGCGAACCGGGCGGCTGGCATGTATTTGCCTATCTACAGGGCGAAACTGTACCTGTTGAGAGCAACCACGTCCGCCTCAGCGAAACTGAAAAAGACCAGTGGGGTATCCCGTTATTGGTGACATCGGTAGAATACCATCCCAATGACGACCTCATGACCGAAGACTTTTTGAATACCACAGCCGAGATGCTGGAAAAAGCCGGTGTAAAAAACATCAGCAAACACAACAATAAGCAATCGCCGGGGTTAGATATTCATGAAATGGGCGGTGTACGCATGGGTAAAGATCCTAAAACATCCTTACTAAATGCCAACAACCAGCTGCATGCCTGCAAAAATGTATTTGTAACCGATGGTGCATGTATGGCAAGTACCGGCAACCAAAGCCCATCAATATTGTACATGGCGCTTACGGCAAGGGCCGCCACTTTCGCTTTTAACGAGATTAAAAAAGGTAACCTGTAAAGATCATTTATGAGAAAACTGAGTTTTGTATTATTAGCAGCTATCGCGATAAGCGGCTGTAAAGGCAAAAGGGCGGCAAATTATCAGGACAGCACAACTGCATCATTAGATAAACCCGGCGAATGGGTAAATCTCTTAGACGATAGCACCATGGCCGGCTGGCACGCCTATGGTAAAAGCGCGGTTGGTAGTGCATGGAAATTAAAAGATGGCGAACTGCACCTAAATGCATCCAAAAAAGCCGACTGGCAAAGCGCGGGCGGAGGCGATATTGTTACCAATGACGAGTATGAAAACTTCGACCTAAAAGTGGAATGGAAGATAAGTCGCGCGGGCAATAGTGGCATTATGTTCTACGTGCATGAGGATACCACCCAATACAAATACCCATGGCAAACCGGGCCCGAAACGCAGATCGCTGATAACAAAGAGAACGAAGACGGTAAACTGATCAAACACCGCGCGGGCGACCTTTACGACCTGATGTCGATAGATAAAGAGATTGTGAACAAAGCCGGCAGCTGGAATAAAACTGAAGTGATAGCCAACAATGGCAGCTTAACCATATTGGTTAATCACGAGGTTGTTTTAAAAACCACGATGTGGGATGCTAAATGGAAAAAGCTAATAGCAGGCAGCAAGTTTAAAGAATGGCCCGGCTTTGGCACTTATAAAAAAGGCCGCATAGCCTTGCAAGACCATGGAGCTGACGTATGGTTCAAAAATGTAGAGATCAAAAAACTATAGAACGATTGAGAGACAAAGCCTTTCCTGCACACAGGGGAGGCTTTGTTGTTTTTATGAGACAGCGGGTAACAGTGTTTATTCGAAAACATTCTATCTTAACCCGATTAAAGCTAACCAAATTTAAACCCATCTTTACGCTATGCGCCTATTTCAGAACATACTGATTGGTACTTTTTTGTCTTTTTCGTTATCAACACAAGCTGCAACACCTGCCAAAGCTATTGGTTTGCGTATAGAATACCTTGTAAACCCAATTGGTATAGATAACACGCATCCCCGTTTAACCTGGATGCTTGCGGATAGCCGCCAGGGCGCAAAACAAACTGCCTATCAGGTTTTTGTAGGCATGGATTCGATAGAGGTTAGTCGCGGTAAAGGCGGCGACTGGACATCGGCCAAAACAGCTTCATCAAATATATTAGCCACTTATAATGGCAAGGCATTACAGCCTTTCAAAAAATACTATTGGAAGGTTGATGTTTGGGATAAGGATGGCGTAAAGGCTATATCATCTGCCGTTAGCAGTTTTGAAATGGGCATGCTTAAAATGACCAACTGGAAAGGCACCTGGATAAGCGACGAGCAAGGTATAAATGTAAAACCTGCACCCTATTTCCGCACCACATTCGGCACGGGTAAAAAGGTAAAATCGGCAAGGGCTTATATTGCTGTTGCGGGTTTGTATGAACTTTATATCAATGGCGAAAAAATTGGCAACCACCGATTAGACCCTATGTACACCCGTTTCGACAGGCGTACCTTATATGTTACTTATGATGTTACCAAGAATATTATGGCCGGTAAAAACGCCATTGGCGTACTGTTGGGCAATGGCTGGTACAATCACCAAAGCACCGCCGTTTGGGATTTCGATAAGGCATCTTGGCGTAACCGCCCAACTTTTTGTTTGGACCTGCGCATCACTTATGAAGATGGCACTTTTCAGATAGTACGCTCGAGCGAGCAATGGAAAACCAGCTTTAGTCCCATTACTTTAAACAGTATTTACACTGCCGAGCATTACGATGCCCGCCTTGACCAGCCCGGATGGAACACCATCAACTTTGACGATACCAAATGGAAACCGGCATTTGCCCGCCCTGTGCCATCGCAAAATGTAACCGCACAGGCATTGCACCCCATCCGTAATGTAGATGAGATCCCCGCAAAAACCATGAATAAAATGGATGATGGCGCTATCGTTTTCGATTTGGGAAGGAATATATCCGGCGTTACAAAATTCACCGCAAAAGGTAAAGAGGGTACGGTTATCCGCTTAAAACATGGCGAAAGACTTTATAAGAACGGCCACGTGGATCTCTCGAACATCGACCTGCATTACCGCCCTACCGATGATAAAGACCCTTTCCAGGTGGATATATTTACGCTGAGCGGCAAAGGCGAGGAAACCTTTATGCCCAAGTTTAACTACAAAGGCTTCCAGTATGTAGAGGTTACCAGCAGCGAGCCTATTGAACTGAGCACCAAAAGCCTTACCGGATATTTTATGCACAGCGATGTGCCGCCGATTGGTAAAGTAAATTCATCGAACACAACCATTAACAAGATCTGGGCTGCTACCAATAACTCGTACCTGAGCAACCTGTTTGGCTACCCTACAGATTGCCCTCAGCGCGAAAAGAACGGCTGGACAGGCGATGCGCACATAGCTGCCGAAACCGGCCTTTATAACTTTGATGGCATCACCGTTTACGAAAAATGGCTGGCCGATCATCGCGACGAGCAGCAGCCAAATGGTACATTGCCATCTATCATCCCAACTGCGGGATGGGGTTACGAGTGGGGTAACGGGCCGGATTGGACCAGCACCATCGCGCTTATTCCGTGGGATATTTACCTGTTTTATGGCGATACCAAGATCCTGAAGGATAATTACGAGAACATCACACGCTACGTAAACCACATTAACGACCTGTACCCTACCGGCCTTACCACCTGGGGCCTTGGCGACTGGGTGCCTGTAAAATCGGTATCGCCCGTGGAGGTTACTTCTACAGCGTACTACTTTGCAGATGTTACCATTGCGGCCAAAGTGGCCGGCATTTTGGGCAACAAAGCCGATAAGCAGAAATACATCGCGTTAGCCAGTAAAATTAAGAAAGCGTTTAACGATAAATACCTGAACGAAAAAACAGGCTCTTATAATAAAGGCCTGCAAACAGAACTTGCCGTGCCGCTTTACTGGGGCATGGTTCCTGATGCTTATAAAGCTAAGATCGCCGCGCGACTTGCTGAGCGTGTAAAAGCTGATAACTTCCATTTGGATGTGGGGATCTTAGGTGGCAAAGCCATTTTAGGTGCTTTAAGCGACAACGGTTACCCAGATGTTGCCTACAAAATTGCATCGCAGGAAACCTATCCTTCATGGGGTTGGTGGATGGTGAACGGCGCTACAACCCTTTACGAAAACTGGAATATAGATGCCAAGCATGACATATCACTTAACCACATCATGTTTGGTAATATTGGTGCATGGCTTTACAGCGGCATTGCAGGTATTAAACCCGATGAAAAACAACCGGGCTTTAAAAACGTGATCCTGCAGCCAAACTTTGTTCCCGGCTTAGACCAATTCACTGCCGAGCATACAAGCCCTTATGGCAAGGTTGTTTCCTCGTGGAAACGCAATGTGGATGCGGTAGAGTATTCGGTAACCGTACCTGCTAATACATCAGCAGATATTACTTTCCCGCTGAATGGTGGTAAAAAAGCATCTTTAGGTGGCAAAGCAGTTGCCAGTGTTTACCATGTGAGTGCGGGGTATTATAAGTTTGTGGTGAAGTAAACGCACACACCTCTCCGCGCGTCATTGCTACGAAACAATCTTTTTAGGACAATTACACACCATGCATGCGGATTTGCTTAAAGAGATTGCTTCGTACCTCCAATGACGATTTTGGATTAAAGTCGTATTTTTACACTATGCCCCAAATTCAAATATTAACCATCGACGATATCAAACTGCTTGTTGATACTTTCTACAAGCGTATTCAGTCTGACGAGTTATTGGGGCCGATATTTAACGAACGAATTGGGGACAAGTGGCCTATCCACCTCGAAAAAATGTACCGTTTCTGGCAAACAGTACTGCTGGAAGAATATACTTACAATGGCAGGCCTTTCCCCCCGCATGCACAGCTACCCGTAGGGCCCGAGCATTTCGCCCTATGGCTTGCGCTCTTCACTCAAACGGTTGATGAACTATTTACCGGCGACAAAGCTACGGAAGCAAAATGGCGTGCAGCTAAAATGGCCGAGATGTTTCAGCATAAGATCGCTTATTTGAAGAATAACCCGTTGAATATTGTTTGACAGCCCTTTGTCATCCTGAGCGATAGCGAAGGATCTAATGTACATCATACATGTCGGTGAATAGATGCTTCACGATGTTCAGCATGACAAACCAAACATGTCAGTATGAGCTTGTCGAAGATTTTTATACTTTGCGAATGGTTCTACAGGCTCACCATGACACATCAGAGCGTTTCCACCTCATTCGGGTGCCTTGGTTGCCAGTAGGCGTAGTAATAAGCCAGGCAAAAAACACCCATTATAAAAGGGATTATAGCCAGGTGTTTGTAGATGATCAACCCATAAACGGAGTGCCCGTAGAAACCCATAAATTCGCTTATCATCCAATAGGAGTTTGCACTGATCCCAGAAAGTGATTGCCAGGTTGTGGCAAAGCTCAGACACCATATCTCGGGTACGGTATGCTATCATGATGTAGATAAACAACGTCGGGATGATCATGACCAGCCCCAGCGGTTTCCAAAAAAGGCACCCGCCTATATCTTTAAAAAGCCAGAAACGATGTGCGGGTTTTCCATCCTGCGTTACTTTAGGGAAAAGGTAAATTGTGATATGGTAGTGCTAAAATAATAAATTATTTTATTTGCAAACCGTGCTATTTAAGCCATTCGTACCAGTTTTTAATGTGGTATTCGTAGCCTAAAAACTTGTCGTTATTTACGCTGAAGATGATCTTCCACTCCTTCAGTTCGGTTAAGAATTGAGGCGCTTCCAGTCCGGCTTTAGCGGCGGCCTGGGTGTAGAAAGCGAATTTAGGTGGGTGATGCGGAGTGCAGGCATTCATAGTATAACCAAAGGCATCCTTATCCATCACCGCAAGGGTAAAGCCTACACAATCCTGTTGATGGATCATGTTTACAGGCGCTAAACCGTTCGGAATATCTTTCTTCCCGGCAAAGAACCTACCCGGTTCGCGGCCGGGGCCTATTAACCCGCCAAAGCGGATAATGGTGGTTTTAAAAGCTTTTTGAAGTTTAAAAAGTTCCTCTGCCTCAAATAAAACCTGGCCTGACGGGGTATTTGGCTTGGGGTCGCTTAGCTCGTTCATTTCATGGTTCTGGTCGGCATAAACACCTGTAGAACTAATGAGGATAACTTTTTTTATCCCATGCTGATCGATGGCCTTAATGACATTCTTTAACTTGGGCACGTAATCCGCCCCTGCTCCCGAGCGGGCTTTGGGCGGGATGGCAATTACCAAAACATCGCAGGTAAAAAATTCAGTATCGTAATTTGAATGGTCGGCTGCGAGGTCTATTAAGAAGGAGTTAATGCCTTCTTCATTAAATATTGGCAGTTTATCCGGCGAAGTAGTAGAGCCGTTAACCGTTACGCCACGGGCAACAAGCGCTTTAGCCAGTGCCAATCCGTACCATCCGCAACCTAAAATACTAACCGTCATACAAGGGCGAAGATAAGGAGCATCAAGCGAATGCTAAAACAAAAACCAATGTTATATTTGTGCATGGATACTCCGCAAACTTTACCTGTTTTAACCGATACCGAACTGCGTGTGCTTGGCTCGCTGATGGAAAAAAGCAAAACCACACCCGATTATTACCCCATGACTTTAAACGGCCTTACCGCTGCCTGCAACCAGAAAACGGCACGCCGACCGGTAGTAGATTATGACGAGAACACGGTAATGCTGGCATTGGATACTTTGAAACGTAAAGGGTTGATCTCTACCGCTACAGGTGGAAGCAGTCGTTCTACTAAATACAAACATAATTTTGGAATTGTGTTCCCGGTTGTACCATCAGAGGTAGCGGTGATCTGTTTGCTGATACTGCGCGGACCGCAAACACCGGGCGAGATCAACACCAACTCGGGCAGGTTATATGAGTTTGAAGACCTGGACGAGGTGCAGGCGATGCTGGAGAAACTGGCTACCGATGAAACGCCATTTATAGTACAATTACCCAAACGCCCCGGCCAAAAAGAAGTGCGCTACCGCCACCTCTTAGGCGGCACAATTATAGAAGACGATGCACAGGACGAGCCAACCCGCAGGGCAAATACATCTGAATTGGAAGGACGCCTGAGCAAGTTAGAAACCGAACTGGCCGAACTAAAAGAGGCCTTTGATAAACTAATGAAAGAACTTAGCTAACATGATAAGCGGCGTTATCGTCGATTAGTTTACGTTCGATGCGTTTATCGGGCACCAGCCAGATCAGCGCCACAATAAAGTACATGCTAAAGGCACTCCACGAGTGAATAAATGAAACCGCGATAGCGGCAGCATAAATACCCGTAGAAATTTTTCCTTTGGTATCGCTACTCATTGTCAAATTGTTTTATTTAAGATCAATAATGGCAATGGCTTCCATATCGGCATAGTCGAGGTTTTCGCCAGCCATACCCCAGGTAAAACTATAGCTTGCCGTGCCACTACCCGAATGGATGCTCCACGGCGGCGAAACGATCGCATTGTAATTATCCATTACCACGTGGCGCGTTTCCTGTACCTCACCAACGTAATGAAAAACCCGTTGTCCCTCGGGCAGGTCGAAATAGAAATAGGCTTCCATCCGCCTGTCGTTTATCCATTAAAAACCGCTCCCTTATCAGTTCGGTTTGGTAAGTTTTAAAATCTTCATGGTGTACAGCATGTAATACTTTCAATGCAAGAATATTTTATACAGCAAAGTAAACAAATAATATTTGCCTGAAAATTCCTTTAGGCTTTCCCGGCGGAGTTTAGGTTGCCAACCGAAATATCAAAAACATCCTTTAAAGCTTTTTTTGCGGCATAATACCCGCACATGCCATGCACGCCACCACCCGGCGGGGTTGATGATGAACAAATATACATGCCTTTCTCAGATGTTTTGTATGGCGAATAACGCAATGCGGGCCGGGTAAAAAGCTGACCAAGGTCTATCACGCCGCCATTGATATCGCCGCCTATATAGTTGGGGTTATACTCTTCCATCTGCGTTGTATCCATGGTGTGTTTGGCAAGGATGGTGTCTTTAAAGCCCGGTGCGTAACGTTCAATTTGCCTTTCGATGATCTCCGTCATATTTTTGGTGGAGCCATTGGGCACATGGCAATATGCCCAGGCGGTATGCTTGCCTTTTGGCGCGCGCGTGTCATCATACAAGCTTTGCTGGGCTAACAGCACGTATGGTTTATCGGGGTGTTTACCGTTCCATGTTTGCTGCTCGGCATCGCGGATCTCGTTTAAGGTATTACCTAAATGAACGGTGCCTGCTTTACGGCATGCTTCGGCCTCGAAAGGGATCTGCTCGCTAAGCGCCCAATCTACTTTATAAACGCCCATGCCATAGCGGTAGCGTTCCAACTGCCACTTGTAAATAGATGAGAATTTATGCCCGGCTATTGCCAATAATTGTTTCGGGGTAATGTCGAACAATATCGCATGCGTGGATGGTAACTGATCTAATGACTTAATGTAAGTATCTGTCTGGATATTCCCGCCTATCGATTCAAAATAGGCAGCCAGCGCGTTGGCTATACTGTTGGAGCCACCTTTAGGTATAGGCCAGCCTTGCAGGTGCCCCGCAGCCATCAATACCAATGCAATTGCCGATGTGGCCAGGTTGGTGATGGGTTGAATAGCATGCGCCGCCATACCGGCAATTAGGGCCTTTGCTTGTTTGGTTTTGAACTGATTTGCCAGCATGGTAGCCGATTTTATGGCATCCAGCCCAAAGCTTGCCAACGCAAGCGGGTGTTTAGGAAAATGCAGCGGGCCTAATATATCGGCATCTATCAAAGGCCAGTTTTTAGTGACTGATCCCATCAATTTGCGGTAAGTCTGCTCGTCCTCTCCTAAATGCTGCGCGGTCAAGTCAATACTCCGGCATAGTATGGCGGGTTTGGCGTGTTCTAACGGGTGGGCAGCATCAATTTCGGGATAGATATAATTCAAACCAAAATCTGCCAGCGGCAAGGTTTTCAAAAATGGCGACGCGGCTGCCAGCGGGTGAATGGCCGAGCAGATATCATGCTTAAAACCGGGTAGGGTAAGTTCGGCCGTGCGTAAACCACCCCCTATCTCGCTTTTAGCTTCGAGCAGTAGAACTTTTAGGCCATTTTGCTGCATGAGTATAGCGGCAGCCAACCCGTTAGGGCCCGAGCCTACTATAATTGCATCAAAATCCCTTTTTTCAAGCACCTTAGTTCAAATTAAAAGTCCGAGTAATCTGTAGGGTATAAAAATGTGATCTCCGCTTTGGAAACACTATTTTGGAACTCCTTACGTGTCGAAAGATCCTTCCATTGCGCATCCTTTCCAAATGCATCCCAATGTTTATCCCTGTCCGCTTTATCGTTAAAAGTGGTGAGGTACATCAGGTTAGGCATTTTACTACCTGCAATAACGTTGCCATAAAATACTGAATTGAAGTTAAGGCGGTCGAACAGATCCGTTTCGCCGCTATTGAACATTCGTACTTTATTAAAGTTTAAGGCTTCTGTCGGGCTCTCATAACTGCGTAGTTCATATACGCGTTTAGCGCGTTCGCCGGTTAATTTTATAGCCGAAGGATGCGGACGGGTCACAAAGGCTGTCAGGATAATGGTTTCTACCCGGCTGTAAGGCGCCTTGTTGTAAGCGGCGTTTGTATAATCCTGGTTGTTGGTTGCAAAAGCATTTGGTTCTTCTGCGGATGCATTGAACGTTTCAAGGGCCTTCCAATTTTTAAAGGGTATAAAAACATAGATCTTCCTGTCGGCAGTATCGGTTTCTACCGGCTTTAGTACGCCAACATTGGTAAATCCTTTTTTGTGCAGCATGGGGAGGTATGCGCTTTTTAGATAGCTATCCAATATACCCTCCTGCACCGGGGTTTTAAAATGGTAAACTTTTATCTCGTAATAATTACCGGTGCCGGCAGATTGTGCTTTTAATATCATTGACGATACCACCAAAAGCAACGTCAATCCCGCGCAGCGGAAAAAGGTTTTATAATATAGCATAATGGGTTAGTTTAAGACTGCTAATTTATTCAAAAATAACGCAGTTGCATCTTTTAGCATGCTGCTTATTTGAACATATTATCAGTACGTTTTAAACAAAAAGCCCACCGTTTTCGCGGTGGGCTAATCTTATATTTTTAGCAGGTTAGCTTATAATTCCCTAACCCAAATATTACGGAAACTAAGCGGTTCGCTTTTGTCGCCATGCGCCTGTAATTTAATTGGCGACGGGCCATGTGCTTTCCTGTAAGCAGGTGTACCTATGTACTGCGTTGGGCCTAACAACTCAATGTTGTTTTCTACCAACACACCGTTAAATAATACGGTTACACGTGCCGGGGTTTTAATTTTATCACCATCAAATGTCGGTGCAGTCCAGATCACATCATAAGTATTCCATGTGCCCGGTGGCTTGGTTGGGTTTGCCAAGGGTATAAATTGCTTGTAGATGCTACCCGCCATACCATTAACGTATGTTTTGTTGTTATACGAATCTAAAACCTGCAGTTCGTAACCGTCATCACCTTTACCAATAGAGGCTAAGAAAACGCCGCTGTTACCGCGTGCCTGGCCTGTACCGCTGATGTTTGCGGGCACTTTCCACTCAATGTGTAACTGGTAACTGCCAAATAATTTTTTGGTTTCGATGTTACCCGATTGTTTGTTAACGGTTAAAACATCGCCTTTAACATTCCATTTTGCTTCGCCGCCACTGGCAACGTCTTTCCATTCGCTAAGGCCGGTTTTGCCGTCAAATAAAACGGTTGCATCAGATGGTGCATCTGTAGTTACTTTACCTGCCGTTACAACTTTAGGAACAGGCTCCCATTTTTCGGTATCTTCCGGTTTGCTTTGCGCATTTGCCAAATAGGCTGTGCCTGTTAACAATGCGGTTAAAATCACTTTATACTTCATAGTTTTTGGATTTGATGGTTGGCTTATAAGTAAAGCTTGTTTTTTAAGTAAGCACTACTTTGCGCGATGCTTTTGTAAGGATCGATATTGGTAAAGTTTTCCTGTTCTACCAGGTAATGTTTAATACCTGCCAGTTTTGCCTTAGCCAAAATGGTTTTAAAATCAATACTGCCCGATCCTATCTCTGTGTTCAATTCAGGGTTGGTTTTGTCCATATCCTTTATGTGTACCATGGCGAAACGGCCCGGGTGTTTTTTAAAGATGGAAACCGGATCATGCCCTGCACGCACTACCCAATAAATATCCATTTCCATGGCTACTAATTTAGGGTCGGTTTTAGCAAGGATGGTATCGTAAAAGGTTGTGCCTTCTACTTTCTCCCACTCAAAATTATGGTTGTGGTAACCTAATTTCAATCCTTCTTTTTTACAAACCTCGGCTGCTTTATTCATCTTGTCGGCTATCGAATTAAAATCGGCAGCGGTTTTGATGAAATCGTGGTTTAATGATGGGATAACGATATAATTTTGGCCGGTTGCATGGGCTGCTTCGATGTAGCTGTAAAACACATCTGTTTTGCCGGTGCCAAAAAATTCGTCCATACCGTAGTGGCCGCTTGGTGTTTTTAAGCCGTTCGCTTTTAATACGGTGCTAAATTCTTTCGCGCTTAAGCCCCAAAAACCGTTTTGTTTTGAGTAGCCAAAAGTTTCTACCTCTTTGTAACCTGCTTCTGCGATTTTTGCTAATACGCCTTTAGGATCTTTTGGTAACTGATCGCGTAAGCTATATAGTTGGATCCCTACGCCATTCACGCTTTTTGCCGATAGTAACGATGGTGCAAGCACCATACCTGCCGACGCTAAGCCCGCCTGCGCTAAAAATGTTCTTCTGCTTGTCATTATATTTAATTGGTTGATGTAAGTGTTGTAGCCCCTCTAAATCTCCCCCGTTAGGGGAGACTTTAAAAAGTTATTTTTAAGTTAAACATCGCAAATATGTACCGCCTTGCGTAAGGATGCCAGCTTGTCTTTTTGCTTAGGGATAAACTCCTGCGCAACAAAGCCTTTATGCCCAACCTCTAACACCGCGCGCATAATGGCAGGGTAAAAAAGTTCCTGGGTTTCGTCAATCTCGTTACGGCCCGGTACACCACCTGTGTGGTAATGTGCAATGTATTGGTGATGATCGCGGATGTTACGGATAACGTCGCCTTCATCAATCTGCATGTGGTAGATATCGTAAAGCAATTTAAAATTCTCTGATCCTAAACGTTTGCAAAGCTCGGCGCCCCATGCGGTATGGTCACACTGGTAATCTTTATGGTCTATTTTGCTGTTCAATAGCTCCATCACCAAAACAACGTTGTGCTGCTCGGCCAGTTTCACCATTGGTTTAAGCCCTTCCACGCAGTTCTTCCATCCTTCTTCATCGGTTTTTCCTCTGCGGCTGCCACTAAAGCAGATGAGGTTTTTATACCCTGCTGCCGCAACTTTAGGGATCATGGCTGCATATTGCTTGTGCAACTGCGCGTGAAACTGTGTATCACCAAAACCATCCGTAAGGTTAATTTCGGCACCATTGCACATGGAAGAGAACAGGCCGTGCTTTTTAAGCGTAGGCCAATCTTCGGGGCCAACCAGGTCGATGCCTTTTATACCTATGTCTTTTGCGGCAACACAAAGCTGTTCTACAGATATATCACCATAGCACCAGCGGCAAACCGCATGGTTAATGTTTCCTTTTAATTTATCAGCCACGGCTTCTTTATGTTCCGACTTAAAAGACGACAGCATGCCCGATGCGCCAATGACCGCCGACCCTGCCAGCAAACTCTTTATAGCCGATCTTCTGTTTGTATTAGCCATAGTTATACTTCTACCCTGCCGGTACCCGGTTCTTGAATATCCAATCCCGGTTTGGTTTGGATCTGGTTAGTATCCTTAAATGCCAATAGGAATACTACTAACACTACAGCCGCTATACCCGCAGGTATCAACCATATTGTTTGCCAGTTGTGTGTAGTTGCTGATACTTTAAATTTATCAACTATAGGGCCCGATATGTAAGAGCCGATAAGCATCCCCACACCGTATGTAGCTAAGGTAATAAAACCCTGTGCAGCACTTTTGAATTTCTCGCCTGCAAGGTTATCGGTATAGATCTGACCGGTTACGAAGAAGAAATCGTAACAGATACCGTGCATTACTATACCTGCTATTAGCATCCAGTAGTTTGCACCCGTATCGCCGTAGGCAAAAAAGATGTAACGGATCACCCACGCCAGCATACCTACTGCCAGCATCTTTTTAACGCCAAGGCGCACAAAGAACAGCGGCATTAACGCCATGAATAAGAACTCGGACACCTGACCCAAAGATTGTACGCCGGCAGCTGCCTTCATACCTACTTCGTTAAGGAACGGGTTTGTAAAGTTGTAGTAGAATGCCAGCGGGATACAAATTGCAACCGATGCCAAAAAGAACGTTAGGTATGATTTGTTTTTTAGTAACCCTAAAGAATCGAGGCCTAATATATCGCCAAGGCTTGCTTTCTGGCCTTTTTTTGCAGGCGGTGTAGCAGGTAAAGTAAAGCTTAGTAAACCTAAAATTAAAGATGCACCTGCAGCCATTTTAAAAGTTAATACTAAGGAGTTGCTTTGCTCCCATCCTAACCAGCCAATTACCAAACCGGCTATGATCCAGCCTAATGTACCAAATACGCGTATCGGCGGAAACTCCTTGCTTGGGTTTGCCATTTGTTTAAACGACACCGAGTTTACCAACGCGAGGGTAGGCATGTAAACGATCATGTAAGCAAATATTATTGGGAAAAAGCCTTCGAAATTCGTTTGTGTTGTGATGTAAAACAACAAAGCTGCACCGGTAAGGTGCAAAATTCCCAGTACTTTTTGGGCTGAGAAAAACCTGTCGGCTATTAATCCAATAATAAAAGGCGCTATAATAGCACCCCATGATTGTGTGGCATAGGCATTACCATTTTGCACGCCTGTAGCGGCCAAAGTTTTGCCTAAATACGTCCCCATAGTTACAAACCATGCACCCCAGATAAAAAACTCCAGGAACATCATGGTAGATAACTTAACGCGCGTTGTTACGGTCATAATTGGTTTTGGTTTAAATTAATTGGTTAGGTTGGTTTACTTATTTTACGGTTAAGATGTACTTAACCATTTCTTTTGCATCGGCTAAAGGCAGGTCAGGGTGGCCTGTCATACCAACGGTTCCCCAGTTACCGCTACCACCTTTTATTATTTTTCCTGCCAGCATATCAATATCGCTTTCTTTGTATTTTTTGGCGATATCAACCAGCGCAGGGCCAATAACTTTACTTTGCGCGTTGTGGCAGGTGTTACAATCGCTGTTTGCCATTAATGCTTCGCCTTTGTTGGCCGGTGTACCGCTGTTGTTATCGGTACCAATTTTATTTGCTGCCGTATTGTTAGCCGCATTGCTTTGTTGTGCTATAGCGTTGTTGTTGCTTGATGCTGCACTGTCCGTTTTATCACCTTGCGTTGCGTTGCCACCGCAGGCAGCCAATGCCAAGCTTATACCTAATATTAAGAATACCTTTTTCATTTTGCGTTGTGTTTATTTTAGAGCGTTTTTATTACGTTTTATTTATAATCCAATTAGTGATCTGTTAAATGCGTCATCGCTGCCCGATGCCGCGAAATCATCAAAGGCACGATCTGTTATCCTGATGATATGGTTTTTGATGAATTGCGCGCCTTCGCGGGCGCCATCTTCCGAGTTTTTTAAGGCACACTCCCACTCCAGCACTGCCCAGCCTTTGTAATCGTACTGGGTTAGCTTGCTAAAGATACCTTTAAAATCAACCTGCCCATCTCCTAACGAGCGGAAACGGCCTGCACGGTCGATCCAGTCGGCATAGCCACCGTAAACACCTTGCCTGCCCGTAGGGTTAAACTCGGCATCCTTTACGTGGAACATTTTGATGCGTTCGTGGTAAATGTCGATGTATTCCAGGTAATCCATCGCCTGCAATACAAAGTGCGACGGATCATATAACAAATTAGCGCGCTTATGGTTGTTTACTTTGCTCAAAAATCTTTCGTAGCTCACACCGTCATGCAGGTCTTCGCCCGGGTGGATCTCGTAGCAAAGGTCAATCCCGTTCTCGTCAAATACGTTCAGGATCGGTTCCCAGCGTTTGGCAAGCTCGTCAAAAGCAGCATCAACCAAACCTGCAGGGCGCTGCGGCCATGGATAAACCATGCCCCAGATAAGCGCACCGCTAAAAGTAACGTGTGCGTTTAAGCCCAGGTTTTTTGATGCTTTGGCTGCTGCATGTAACTGCGATACCGCCCATTTTTGCCTTTCGGCAGGGTTGCCTTTAACCTGAGCGGGTGCAAAGGCGTCGAACAGGCTATCGTAAGCAGGGTTAACCGCTACTAACTGGCCTTGTAAATGTGTAGACAGCTCGGTAATTTCTAAACCGGCTTCGTTCACAATACCTTTTATCTCGTCGGCGTAGGTTTTGCTATCGGCCGCTTTTTGCAGGTCAATAAAGCGCAGGTCATTGGTTGGCAACTGCACACCTTTGTAACCCAAGCCGGCTGCCCACTGGCAAATCGACTTCAGATCGTTAAACGGTGCTTCGTCACCAATAAACTGGGCTAAAAATATGGCCGGTCCTTTAATGGTAGTCATGTGTTAGATAGTATATTTTGTCCACTTCTCGTTGCTCTCGTTTGATGCAACAACATTGTTTATAAATGCCATGCCCCTGATACCATCGTCGATAGACGGGAAATCGAGCCATTCGGCGTTAGGTTCCACACCTTCTATTTTAGCACTAAGCGCTAAAGCGAAGTTGCGGTATAAGTTACCGAAAGCCTCTAAATAGCCCTCAGGGTGGCCTCCCGGTGTGCGGCAGTTTGAAGTAGCGTAGGTTGATAACCTGTCGGCATAGTTGCTGCCTGCGCGTAAAGTTTCGGCAGGTTTGTCTATCCATTTTACGGTTAGGGTATTTGGCTCCATCTGGGCCCATTCTAAACTACCTTCTTCACCGTACACACGGATCTTAAGGGCGTTCTCCTCACCTGCTGCAACTTGCGATGCGATCAGTGTACCTGTCGCGCCTTCTTCAAAGCGTAAAAGTACCGCGCCGTCATCATCAAGCATACGGCCATCAACCACAATATTTAAGGAAGCATTAAGCTCCGTAATCTTCAAACCTGAAATATATTCGGCAAGGTGGGCTGCGTGTGTACCAATATCGCCCATGCATCCACTTTTGCCCGATTTTTTGGGATCGGTACGCCATGCAGCGCCGGCATTTCCCTCACGTTCGGACAAGCGGCTTAACCAGCCCTGGATATACTCAACATAGATCTTTCTTACTTTACCAAGCTTACCACTTTTAACAAGCTGCCTGGCCTCTTTAACCATTGGGTAACCAGCGTAAGTGTGAGTAAGTAACAACATCAGGCCGGTTTCTTCAACCTTAGCTTTTAGCTGCTGGGCTTCTTCTAATGTAAAGGTTACGGGTTTTTCTACCACCACGTTAAAGCCATTCTCTAAAGCCTGCATTGCCGGGGCAAAGTGGGCAAAGTTTGGTGTAACAATGGTTACAAAGTCCATACGTTCATCCGCCGGCTTTTGAGCCTCAGCTTTAAACATATCATCATAGGTATCGTAAATTCTGTCGGGAGCTAAAAAAAGCAGTTTACCGCTTTCCTGTGCTACATCGGCATGCATGCTTAGTGCACCGCATACTAAATCAATTTGGCCGTCCATGTTGGCTGCAATACGGTGGATGGCCCCGATAAAGGCATCCTTTCCGCCCCCGATCATGCCCATGCGCAATTTTCTGTTACTCATATTATGGTAGATAAACTTTTAAGCCCTGCCCCGCGAGTTAGCAGGGAGGGTTTAAAAGTATAAAATTTAGAATTAAAACAAAAGCCCTTCCGTAGGAACGGAAAGGCTTATTTATAACGTCCTATGAAAGTGCCCAGGCCCTGTCGCCTTTTTTGTAGGGGTAGTTTCCATCATATTTTCCCGGTACCGCTACGTAGCGTAATGCTTTTGTAGCGCCTACTTCTGATGTGAAGAAACCCAGCAGGGTTAATTGTTTAATCATGGTGAAGTAGTGGTTAGGATCCTCAGGTTTTTTAGTTTTTGAGTATTCCTTTGCTTCTTTGTCAAGGTCGGTCAAAATCTCGGTGCGTTGCTTGGCATCTGCTTCCATAAAGCTCTTTTTAAACTTTTTATCGGTTGCTTCGTTCAGCTGAGATAAACCTTTTTTGAAGATCTTCTGGTCGGCTGCCGTATAACAATCGCGTACCATAATGGCCATAAAACCACCAACGTTTGCCGCTTTGGCGCCCGGAGTTTTGGTTTCAGGTAAAATGGTTTCGCCAACCTCATTTAAAAATGCGGTAGTTTCTTTTGCAAAAAGGTCGTCGGTATTAACCTTGCTGCCAGATTTACAGCCTGATATGAAGAACTCGGCACCTATTACCGTTCCTCCAAGTATCAAACCAACTCTGCTTAACGCGTCTCTTCTATTCATTTTTTTAATTATTGCCCCGATAGCTACCGGGATTGTGATTTAATAATAAATAACTAAGCTTTCAGCTCAAATCCTGCCGGGTATTGGCGTTTAACATACTGGTTAACATCGTCAAAATTGGTAACCTTCATGGCATTGTTATCCCATGTGTATTTGAATGCACCGCCTTTAAGATCGTGGCCACGTACAGCTAAGTTGGCCATCAGTAACGCCTCGGTAAGCGGGCCGGCAACTTCAAACGGAGAGCTTACTTCCATTTTACCGTAACCTGCTAAACAAGCCTCAACCCATTGCGCGTAGTGGCCGTTAGCACCACCCGGTACACGTTTGTATTTTTGAGGTACTTTCGCATCTTTTGTACGTTCTTTTGGCAACAAAGTAGCCGCATCAGAATAAGTGCTGGCGTACATTTTACCTTTTGAACCGATGAATAAGGTACCGTTACCTTCTTCGCCGCCCCATTTTTCGTTAGGGCCAAGCTCTTCGGGTCTTTCGGGCTCTATGCCACCATCCATCCAGTGAAGGGTAACATCACCTTTGGTTTTAGCTGTTTTGGGGAATGTTAAGGTGATATGACTTGACGGAGGGCAGCTCTCAGGGAACGATCCTTTTCTAAACGAATCAACATAAACACTACCAACACTTGCCTGTACATCTTTAACATACTGAAGGCCTAACACACGGAAAGGGGCTTCAACCAGGTGGCAACCCATATCGCCAAGGGCGCCGGTTCCATAATCCCACCAGCCACGCCAGTTAAACGGAACAAGTTTTTCAACGTAATCCTTTTTAGGTGCAGTACCTAACCACAGGTTCCAGTCCAGTTCTTTTGGTATATTTTGGCTTGGATCGGGCCATTTGATGCCTTGCGGCCATACCGGGCGGTTAGTCCAGCAGTAAATAGTATCCACATCGCCAATAAGGCCTGCATCGTACCATTCGGCCATTAAACGGGTACCATCATTTGATGCACCCTGGTTACCCATTTGGGTTACCACTTTAAATTTCTTGGCAGCATCCGTTAATAAACGAGCTTCCCAAATATCATGCGTTAGGGGCTTTTGCACGTAAACGTGTTTGCCCTGCGCCATAGCATTGTAAGCTATAATAGCGTGGTTATGATCTGGAGTTGATACAGACACGGCATCAAAGTGCTTGTGTTCTTTATCATACATCTCGCGCCAGTCTTTATAGTACTTAGCTTTGGGGAATGCCGCCCTTGATTTTGCTGCGCTACGGTCGTCAACGTCGCACAGGAAAGCAATGTTAGCTTTTCCGCTTTTAGCAAAGTTCGCGATATCGCTTTCGCCCTTACCGCCGGCACCTACACCTGCAACATTAAGCATATCGCTTGGTGCTGTGTAACCGGTTCCGCCTAATACAAAACGTGGCACAATCATAAAGCCCGCGGCGGCTAATGCACCCGATTTTATAAAATTCCTTCTCGAGGGGTTTGATTCTTCGTTCGTTATGGTTTCTTTCTCTTCAGTCATTGTTAGTCGAATTTCAATACTGTTAAATATTACCTTTTTTAAGTTCTTTTACCGCGAAGTCTACCGCACGGGCTGTAAGCGCCATGTAAGTAAGCGACGGGTTTTGGCAGGCTGACGATGCCATTGCCGCACCATCTGTAACAAATACGTTTTTGGCATCCCAAACCTGGTTGTTGCCATTCAGTACAGATGATTTTGGATCGCGGCCCATACGTGCCGTACCCATTTCGTGGATACCACGGCCTAATACAGGGTCAGTTGTATAAGATTTTACATCTTTAACGCCTGCATTTTCCAGCATTTCTTTTGCATCGTTCATCATATCGATACGCATCTTACGCTCGTTATCTTTACACTCTACATCAAAAGCCAGGATTGGCAAGCCCCATTTATCTTTCTTGGTTTTGTCGAGAGTGATCTTGTTTTCGTGATACGGCAATGTTTCACCAAAACCGCCCATACCAAAGCCCCAGCTTCCCGGTTCAGTTAAAGCATCTTTAAAATCGCCACCGATGTTTAATTCGGCAATATCTCGGCTCCAACCGCTGCGGCTACCGCCACCCTGGTAACCAAATCCACGAATGTAATCGCGTTTTTCGCCATTTAAATTACGGTAACGTGGTATGTATATACCATTAGCCCTGCGGCCAAAAGTGTATTTATCTTCAAAGCCTTCTACACGGCCGCCTGCACCAACACCTAAGTGGTGGTCCATCACGTTATGACCAAGCTGGCCGCTGCTGCTGCCTAAGCCGCCTTCCCATACGTCGGTAGCAGAGTTCATTAATACCCAGGCGCTGTTTAGTGCCGATGCGTTAACGAAAACTATCTTCGCGAAAAATTCATATGTTTTGTTGGTTTCAGCATCCAATACTTCAACACCTTTAGCTTTCTTGGTGTTTTTATCGTAAAGGATCTTGGTTACGATAGACCATGGGCGAAGGGTTAAGTTACCAGTTGCCACAGCAGCCGGTAAAGTAGCAGATTGTGTACTGAAATACGCGCCAAACGGACAGCCTAACCAACACTTGTTACGGTACTGGCAATTTGTACGGTTGTTATGCGGCACGGTGATGTTGGCTGTACGGCCAATAACAAAGTGACGAGTATCTTTATAAAACTCTTTATAACGTTTCTGAACATCTTTTTCAACAATATTCATTTCCATCGGCGGCATAAAATCGCCATCCGGAAGAATTGGAACGCCATCTTTATTACCGGAGATACCTGCAAAACGCTCTGCATAACCATACCAGTCATGCAGGTCTTTATAACGGATAGGCCAGTCGGTACCTATACCGTCTTTAGCGTTGGCTTCAAAATCGGTATCGTGCCAGCGGTAAGATTGACGGCCCCACATTAATGAACGGCCACCTACGTGGTAACCCCTAAACCAGTCGAAACGCTTAATTTCTGTATACGGACTTTCTTTTTCGTTGGTCCAGTAATCCAGATTGGTCTCATTTAGTGGGTAATCGCGTTTTAATACCGGGTAATCATCAATCATTTGCTGCGTACGGCCGCCCCTATGTTCAAATTCCCACGGGCCTTTGTTTGCGTTTACGTAATCTTTGATGTGCTCGATATTTTTACCGCGCTCCAACATTATGGTTTTTAATCCCTTCTCGGTCAGTTCTTTAGCAGCCCAGCCGCCTGAAATTCCTGAACCAATGACAATAGCGTCATAAGTGTTTGTAGACATAAAAGTATAGCGTTTAATAAAATGTTTTAGTAATTGGTTGTTCCGTCTAATGTATGAATAAAAATTATTTAACAAACTTTTTCATTGTGTTTTTTATACACAATCAGCCTCTCCCCAACACCTCTCCGGTAGAGAGGGGCTTTTTTTTAAGTCCTCCCTTCCGGGGAGGATTTAGGTGGGGCTATATATTCCCCTTTTTCATTTCGCCTATTGCATGGTCTACCGCGCGGGCGGTAAAGGCCATGTAGGTAAGCGATGGATTTTGGCAGCCTGTTGATGTCATGCTCGCGCCATCTGTAACGTAAACGTTTGAACAGGCGTGCAGGCGGTGCCATTTATCAAGCATTGATGTTTTTGGGTCTTTACCCATTCGTACGCCACCCATTTCGTGAATATCTAGCCCCGGTGCCCGGTGGTCGGTTGATGCCTGGATATTTTTGAAACCGGCCGAGGTAAACATTTCTGTCATCTGCTCCACGTAATCCTTTTTCATTTTCTCGTCGTTGTCGTCATAATCAACCGAAATTCTCAATTGAGGTACGCCGAAAGGATCTTTCAGCGATTTATCTAACGCTACGAAGTTCGTTTCCTTAGGGATGGTTTCGCCCATCATGTGCGAGCCTACGTGCCAGCCGCTCAGGTCTTTTTTAACGAGGTTCTTTTTCAGATCTTCGCCAATGCCGTCGCTGCTGTGCTGCTCCCAGCGATAAGCGCTAAAGCCTGCCGCGTAACCGCGTAAAAAGTTAGTTTCCTGCTTATAAACATTCCTGAAACGAGGCATATAACCACCGCCCGCCGGGTTACGGCCATCAGTGGTCCATTCCTTGGCGCCATCGTATTCGGCATTTATATGTGCCGAATAATTATGGAATGCTACGTATTTACCCAACGTACCGCTATCGTTACCCAAACCATTAGGGAAACGGTGCGATGTTGAATTAAGCAGTATGAGGTTACTATTTAAAGCCGCCGCGTTAACAAAAATAACGTTGGCATAATATTCTATCGCTTCTTTGGTGTTGGCATCGATAACCCTCACGCCCGTAGCCTTGCCCTTTTCCTCATCGTAGATGATAGACTCCACAACCGAATGTGGCCTCAACGTACAATGGCCCGAACGCAAAGCCCATGGAATAGTAGACGAGTTGGCGCTAAAGTAGCCGCCAAACGGGCAGCCGCGCTGGCAAAGTGTACGCTCCTGGCATTGCCCCCTGCCCTGGTCCAAATGGATCTGGTTAGGTTTTGACAAGTGCGCGCAACGCGCGCTTATTACGTGCCTGTTCTTATAATTCTTTTTGATGTGGTTACTAAAAAATGTTTCCACCGCGTTTAACGGGAATGCAGGTAAAAACTCACCATCGGGCAGTTCTGCCAGGCCATCGCGGTTACCCGAGATACCCGCGAATTTTTCTACATAGCTATACCATGGTGCAATATCCGCGTAGCGGATAGGCCAGTCTACCGCGAAGCCATCACGTGCGGGGCCTTCAAAATCAAACTCGCTCCAGCGTTGGGTTTGGCGTGCCCATAAAAGGGATTTACCACCGGTTTGGTACCCGCGAATCCAGTCGAAAGGTTTTTCCTGCACATAAGGGTGCTCGGCATCCTTCACAAAAAAGTGGGCCGCATCCTCGCCAAAGGCATAGCAACGGTTCACTATGGGGTTTGCTTTCTGCACATCATCGGGCAAAACGCCATGATGCGGAAACTCCCATGGATATAAGTTTGTTGTTGGGTAATCTTTTAAATGCTTTACATCGCGGCCGCGCTCCAAAACCAGGGTTTTAAGGCCTTTATCGGTAAACTCCTTCGCGGCCCAGCCACCACTCATGCCAGAGCCTATAACAATGGCATCAAACGTACGGTCCTTAACACTATCTATATTTAAATTTGCCATTATTATACTACTGCAAGCTTTTTAACAGGGAAGTACGCATTGTACCTGCCCGGGACCAATTCATAAACTATTTGTTTCGTCATAAAATATTTGGACGTGGTGTAACCAAACACGGTTTGGTCTTTCACCATTTTGTAAAAAGCGGTAAGCTTAGTAACATCCTTGTATTTTTCGTCTTTAGCGTTCTTATCAACAGTATTTACAAAAGCTGTGCGTTCTGCAACGGTGGCTTCGTTAAACGATTTACCGAGTTGTTTTTTGGCGGCATCCGCAAAATCGCCAAGGCCTTTTATAAAATCGGCCTGGTGCTCTTTGTCGTAGCAATCATCTATCATTTTAAAAACAAACAGGTTAATGCCTAACTCGGCAGCGCCCGGGGTATCTGTTTTTGGCAGGATGGTTTCGGCAAGGTTGTTAACCACTTTTTCCTGATCGGCATCTACCTTCAGCTTTTTTAGCTGTACAACAGGTTTACCCTTATCCGTTAGGCACGACGGCAAAATTGCCGCGCTGCCTAAAATAAGGGCCATGTTCCTGATGGCGATGCGCCGGTTCATATTTAAATTCAATGGTGAGGGATTAAATGTTATAAATACGGTTACGAGAGTGTAAGGTAGTTTTTAACTCCTAATATCCCCACTTTTTCATGGTTTGTAAGTTAATTTTTACACAATCCATCGGGTCAAGGCCCTGGTATGATTCCTGTTCGATGATCAGATACACCGTACCGCCTACCTTTTTAGCTGTTTTCAGCACTTCTTTAACAGGTAAAACACCTTTACCAAGGATGGTACTTTCGTAACCGGTACCTTCGTTTTTATCGGCGCTTTTTATCTCGTCCTTCACGTGCATGGAGATAAACCTTCCCGGGTATTTCTCAATAATACCCATGGCGTTGTTCTCGCGGCCGTACATGTTACCAATATCCAGTTGCTGCGATACCTTGTTAGGGTCGGTGTTTTGCATGATGTAGTCGAACAGGCGGATATCGCCTACCATGGTGGTAAATTCAAAATCGTGGTTGTGGTAACCAAACTTCATGTTATACTTTTGGCAAAGCTCGCCACTTTTGTTAAACTGATCCATGGTGCGTTTAAGCAGGTCGGTATCGTGCCTAACCTTATCATCCATCCACGGGCTGATCACAAATTTTTGGCCCATGGTGGCTGCGTCTTCAACGGTAAGTTTCCAAACGTCGGTAAAATCGTTGGTGGTAGCGTCCCAATGCGCAGATGTCATCACGGTGTGGCCGCTCGGCATTTGCATGCCCAGGTCGTCCAGGCGCTTTTTAAATTCTTTTGCTGTCCAGCCGTAAAACTTGCGGTTTACATAATTGGCGTGCTCTACATGCTGGTAACCCATATCGGCCAGTTTTTTAAGCGTGGCGGCAGGGTCTTTCATCATGGCATCGCGTACCGAGTAAAGCTGTAAGCCTACCCTTTGGATCTGGGCAGGCGCTGCAAATATACTTTTAGGCATTATTGCTGCCGCTGTGGCTGCAATGGCACCAGTTTTTAAAAAACTTCTGCGTGATGGATTCATTTTATTTGAGATTTAATTGAACTTAGTTTTTACTTATAGGGAACGTTGGGAAAAGCAAACTGGTATTACTTACAAAAGCAATATGCTTACTATCTGGCGACCATGACGGCGTATTGATGGTACCCTGCCCGCCATAAAGGTAGGCAACCACTTTTGGCTCGCCACCGCCTATTGGCATTACACGTATATAAACATGTTTATAAAAAGGATGCGCCCCCGGCTCCACTTCGTTTTTAAGGAAGGTGATAAATACGATGGACTTGCCATCGGGCGATACATGCGGGAACCAGTTATTATTATCGTCGTTGGTTATTTGTGTTTGATTAGTGCCATCGGCATCCATGCGCCAAACCTGCATCAGGCCGCTGCGTACCGAATTAAAGTAGATGTGTTTGCCATCCGGTGTATATTCCGGCCCGTCATCAAGGCCTTTGGTTGTGGTAAACCTTTCTTCGGCGCCACCTGCAACCGGTATGCGGTAAACATCATATTCGCCACCACGCTCACCGCAAAATACCAGGTATTTACCATCCGGCGACCAGCCATGCATGTACGACGCGCCTTTACCAAAAGTAACTTTGCGTGCTTCGCCACCTTTAATAGGCACCACGTAGCCTGTTGACGGGCCACCATCGCCACTGCTAATGGTGAGCCATTTGCCATCGAAAGATATTACGTGATCATTATTGTTATTTTTTGCTTTGCCTGTGTTGATGGCTTTGGGAGTACTGGTAGCCAGGTTGAAATTGTACAGTGTGCCCTCGCTGTTGTAGATAAGCGATTTATTATCAGTTGCCCAGTTTGGTGCCTGTAATGATTTTGGAGATTGATATACAATGCGGCTGTTATGGGTTTCCATATCCAGCAGTTCAATACTGCTGCCAATGTATTCCTTATCGCGCACCAGGGTTGGCGGTGCAGGCACCACAATGCGAACGTTATTGAAAACAACCTTCTCTGTAACATCAGCATTGTGCGAACATACAAATACACCTACGTATACATCCTCGCCCAGGTTAAGGTCTATTTTTTGCGGCGGGCCAAATAATTCGCCTTTGCGCGCTACCGACATGGTAAAACTATTACCAACCCTTTCTAACTGTAATACGCCGGCACTAATAATCTCACTCTTTTGTTCTCGTGTGCTATCCCCGGCTGTTTTACGGTATTGTAACGAGGTTAGGCCATCACCATGCACAACAGTGTTTATATGGGCCGAATTAGCTGCTAACGTTGTGCGTACCATTAAACCAAACTTACGGTGTGCTTCTTTTCCGTTGCTTGTAAAAGCCGCGTTTGTTCTTAGTAAAAAATCGCCTTTTATTTTTTTCCAAACGAAGTAAAACTCGTCCTTGTCAAGCCAAATATTTGTGCCGGAGCCCGAAACCGTATACTGCTGCGATTTGGCGTCGTAAGCCACCGTACCCGGATGTTTTATCACCCCAATATCTGTACTGCCATCAAATATGCCGACGGGTTTGCTTTGCGCACATACATGTGCGGCAAAAATAGAAGTTACCAGCAAGCCGGTAAAAACACAAATAGATTTTTTAAACATCAGATTATTAGGTTATGAATAATTGGTTGCCTAAGGTATATATTCATTTCTAAAAACCACAGCGCTAAATCGCTTTTAAACAAAAAAAGGGGCACTTTCGTGCCCCTTTTTTTATGTATGCTGTTTATTAAATCTCTGTAGCAAAGACCTGCTTGCCTGTTGTTGGGCAAAACTCCGGTTCTGCAACAAGCTTAACAGGTTCGGCCTTAATATAATCTTTATAGAATTGTTTTTTTGAATCGTGGTAGTGGCTTACTGCACCTATTGTGTGCATAAACTTAATGTAATACCAAGCGCTATCAACCTGGTGCGGCTTAAAGCCCGAACGCGCGCTTTTTGGGTACAAGTGGTGGTTGTTATGCCATTCGCCGGCAACAATGCCCGGCCAAAGCTGGTTAACCGACATATCCTTGCGGTTATGGTCTACACCTTCGCGGCGTTTGTCTTCGCCTTTACCATGGCCTTCATAATTAAAGGTACGTACACCTACAGCCCAAAAACCGGCCGCGCCAAATATAGCGCAAGCTAAGCCTATGCCGCCAAGCAGGTAAAATACGGTGAACCAAAATGCCCAGTTGGCAATTACACCCAGTACCATGTGGAACGGGTTTGCTATCGATCCCCATTTTTTATACTGCGCGTAAGTGTTACAGGTAACACCGGTATGTTTCATTAAGGTGATACAACGGTTAAAGCCTTTTTCATCCAAATTACGGTTAACCGGCTGGTGGTTCGCATCTGCCAAAAAGCAGTACAGGAAACCGCCCTGCGCGTTGTATGGGTCGCCCGGGGTATCAGATAAAGCGTGGTGCACGTGGTGCGATATCGCGTAGATCTCTTCGGGGATAATTTTAAGGGTAAGGTTTTGAGTTACAAAACGCCAAAAGTTATTACGGAATTTGAACGCGCCGTGTGTGCAATACCTGTGGTACCAAATGGTACCGTGGGTACCCATCACCATCATGCTGTAAATAAAGGCCACAACAAGGCCGGTGATAGAAAAGTACTTAAAAAGGAACAAAAATAAAAACGGCGCAAGGAACAATACCATGCCCCAGCTCATGAAAGAAAGCCAGTTTTTTTTATCCTTAAATATGTTTAGTCGTGTAAAAAGTTCCGAGAAGATCTGTTTCGGCGTAGGCTTAAATAGTTCGCCATTCGCATCCTTCCATCCGTAAGATGGTTCCTGTAGCACATCATGTATAAATGCCATTCGTATCGGGAGTTAGTTTAATTAATATAGGTTAATCATGTGGAATTTACGCAATAAAGATAGCCATTGGTTTTGAAAACCCGCTAAAAAAATCAAAAAATAATTAAATTATCAGTTAAATACGTGCCCTATTGCAACAATTATATGACCACTGCACAACTCCCTGCAACAATCATATGACGAATAATATAATGCTCAAACTTTCCTAATAACTTCATTGTAGTAAAGCTTAATAACGGCATCTATAGCAAATTATTTCCTCCTCGCGCTTTTCGGCATATTTTTTACCGGAAGGGCATTCGCGCAGCAACCGCGTGATGTTAATGGTACGGTTACCGATACCCTTGGCAATGTAGGGGGAGTCACGATTAAACTAACCTCGGCGACGGACAGCATCGTTGTGGGCAGCGACCTAAGCGGCAAGTTCCATTTCCCGCAGGTAATGGATAACGATACCAAGCCCATTCAACTTGCCCCTATCAAATTAACCATACAAGTAAACAAATTAACCTACGTGGAATAACAGTTTATGAAAAACCATTTGGCGGCCCTGCGTTTCCAGGTGTTTGACCTGTTCAACCAAAACACAGGGATTACGCGCTCGGTTAGCGGTAACCAGATCATCGATACGCGCACCAACCGTTTGGGCAGGTACTTTATGTTATCGTTTACCATGCGCCTGCAGCAGTTTGCCGGGAGGCAGGGCCGTGGCGGTGGTAGTGGCGGTGGTGGGGGTGTACGAGGTGGGGGTGGTGCATAATTTTAGGTTTTTACCTATCTTTATAAAATGACAACCGCTGATAAAGTTTATCCTACTAAAAAAGGATTCATTATTTACATTGTAATTGGCCTGTTGCTTATTATGGAGGTAAGTTACTTTTTTAACGGGCTGTATCTATCGGCAGTGTTGCTGATCGCTTTAACAGGCGTTATCGTTTTCCCGTTGTTGAATACCCGCTACACCATTACCGCAGATAACACCCTTAAAGTTAAATGTGGCTTTTTTGTGAACCTTACGATCCCAATTGAAGGCATCCGCAAAATCACCTCAACCAAAACAATTTTAAGCGCCCCTGCCCTTTCTTTCGACAGGTACGAGGTGTTTTATAACAAGTTTGATTCGGTGGTGATATCGCCCATCAATAAAAAAGAATTTATTGCCGACCTGCAAAACATAAACCCGGCTATTGAGTATATTCATGGAGTTAAATAACCATATCCTACCTGCTAAAATGTTAAAAAATTACCTGCTACTATTTGCTGCTATAACCTTTGTAAATACCTGCATGGCGCAGGATACCGTTGAAATAAAGCGCAAGATATCTACCGATGTAACCGAAGTTTACAAAGTGTTAGCCAAAGACGTTAACACGCGCCAGGGTTTATTTAAAGCGCTCTATAAAGGCAAGATCCCGGTAGCCAGCGGGCTTTATGTAAATGATAAAAAAATAGGGTTATGGAAATTTACAAACCGCGATGGAGTGACCGTACAAACATATGATTATTCAAATAACCGCCTGTTTTATGAAGCGAAGGAAGACACCACATCTCGCCTTAGATATTTTGTTGATAAGGAACTTAAAGAGGGTGATAAAGTTACAAAACCTATTAAAATTGGCGGCGTTTTTTTTGGTTACCTCCCTTATCTCACCTTGTTTACACTCCCAAAGGAATTTAAAGAAATTGACCGCGATGCGGTTATAGCAACTGTTGAACTGCTGATAAGCCCTGGCGGACGACTCGCGGATTATAAGGTAAACCTAATGCAATATGCAAATGTAGAACCTTTTAAAACCATCAACATGAATATTAAACTGCCTGACCCTGCCGACCTTGTTTTTACACCTGCTACCCTAAATGGTGAAGCAATTGCATGCAGGGTGATCATCCGGTGCGTGGTAAACAGCAGGTTACATTTGGATTTTGAATAGCCCACCACCACCCGGAAGGGGGAGTAAAATATAAAAAAGACCGAACAGCAAAAAGCCGAATGAAATTTATCATTCGGCTTTTTTGTCAATTTATCCTGCTCCTCCGTTAACTAACGGAGGCCGGGGGCTCTGATTAATGATCTGCGTGACCATCCGGGCCGTGCGCGTGTCCGTGAGATAACTCTTCGGGCGTTGCGGGGCGAACGTTCAGGATCTCACCTATAAAGTGAAGGTCCTGACCCGCCATCGGGTGGTTAAGGTCAGCAATTATGGTATCCTCGTTTATAGATACCACCTGGCCCTGGAAACGGTTGCCATTATTATCCTGCAAAGGCAAAACCTCGCCAATTTGCGGCAAATCTTGTCCCTGGAACATTTCTTTTGGCAGGTTAGCTACAGCTTCTTCGTCAAATTCGCCGTAAGCCTCTGCAGATTTAATATGAAAATCGTAAGTATCACCTGTAGACAGGGTGCTTAATTCCTCTTCAAATTTTGGGATCATCTGGCCTGCGCCAAACAAAAAGGTAAGCGGCTGCTCTTGTGTCGCGCTTTCTTGTAAGCCTTCGGTTCCGTCTTCTTTTTTAACATACAGGTCGTATGTTAATGATACTACGTGTTCTGGTTGAATTTTCATTGGTAATAGTTTTTGTAGGCTTGGAACTCCATCCCGGCGTTGGCCGGGTTATCACAATGCCTGTTTATTTGTATAAGCAATTAATTATTTATTTGTTTTAACGCGTCGCTGATATTGTATGCCGGCAAGCCGCAGGTTTTATCCCTGCATACAAATATCCGCGTTTGGCTGTTAAACTTTTCTGCCAGCAAAGGTAAACTTCCATCTTTACCGCCCAAGATAATTTTATTGGGAATGTAATTTTGTTCCATTTCAATCCGCTTGGCTTCAGCATTGTTACCGGTGATGGCTACCTCGTAGGTGCCAAAAACCTCATCGAGCAGTAATACCTGCCAATTGGAGTAAGCTGTGCCATATTTAGCCAAGTGCGGCACAATATTTCGCAGCAGCTGTGCCGATACCTCCAGGTAGCCTTCGTTATCAAAAAATAGTCCCAGCTTTTTAAGGTTGCGCGCCATTACCGAGTTTGATGCAGGGATCACCCCATCCATAATTTCGGATTTACGGGCGATAAGCACCTCATCATTATCAGCTGTGTAAAAGAATATGCCACCCTCCTGATTATAATAATGGGCCAGGGTATAATCGGTAAGCTTTTGCGCCTGGATCAGCCATGTTTCGTCGAATGTGACTTCGTACAGGGCGATGAAGGCATCTATGACGTTGGCATAATCGTCGAGGAATGTAGCGACCTCTCCAGCCCCACCCCGGCCCTCTCCGCTGGTTAGCGGAGGGGAGCTTTTGTAAACCCTGCTGAGTTTTGCGCCATTTAATAAATTACTTGTTATAAATTCAGCGTTTTTTAGCGCCAGTTCCAGGTATTGGGGTTTATGGAATGCGCGATAGGCTTCGCAGAGGCCTTTTAGCATGAGGCCATTCCATGATGCAAGGATCTTATTATCCAGTCCCGGGCGGATGCGCTTGCCGCGGGCATCCAACACTTTTTGGCGGGATGCGGTTATCCTGCTTACCAGGTCATCAACCGTTAAGCCGAGCAATTTTGCCAGTTCGGCATCCTCTTCGCGGCGGTAAAAAACGTTGGATCGCTCTTCCTCCCAGTTGCCATCTTCGGTAACGTGGTAATAGATGTTGAACACGTCGGCATCGTTGCCCAATATCTCTTCTATCTCTGTTTTTGTAAAGATGTAAAACTTACCTTCCTTACCCTCGCTATCAGCATCAAGCGCGGAGTAAAAACCATTTTGGGGCGATGTTAATTCACGATTGATGAAAGTGATGATCTCATCTGCGATGGTTTTGTAAAGCGGGTCGGGCTGCCAGGTGTAGGCCTCAGCGTAGAGGCTCAGCAACTGCCCGTTATCGTATAGCATTTTTTCGAAGTGCGGCACATGCCAAACACCATCCACCGCGTAACGGGCAAAGCCGCCGCCAATATGATCATAAATGCCACCGAATGCCATTTTTTTGAGGGTGAGCTTAACATTTTCGGCAAGTTCATTGTCTTTCATCAAATGCACGTAACGCATCAAAAACAGCGAATTATTCGGCATCGGGAATTTGGGCGCGCCGCCAAAACCACCCTCAACCGGGTCTATGTACCTGCGCCATGTAGCGAGGATAGTTTCCAGGTCGGCTTTAGTGTATTCGGGATGCTCGGTCACAAAGGCGACTGATTCGTATTGTTTGATGCCATCGGTTAGGCGCACGGCGTAATCTTCGGCTTCTTCGGGTTTGGTTTTGTAGAAATCGGCCAGGTTAAACAGCAGGCTCGTCCAGTCATTTTTACGGAAGTAGGTACCACCGTAAATAGGCCTTTGGTCGGGCAGGCAAATGCAGTTTAGCGGCCAGCCACCACGCCCACTCATCAATTGAATGGCGCTCATGTAAATCTGGTCGACATCCGGGCGCTCCTCCCTGTCCACCTTAATGCATACAAAGTATTCGTTCATTACCCCGGCAACGGCCTCGTCCTCAAAGCTCTCATGCTCCATTACGTGGCACCAGTGGCAAGCCGAGTAGCCAATGCTCACCAATATCAGTTTGTTCTCGTCCTTAGCTTTTTGCAGCGCTTCGGCCCCCCAGGGGTACCAGTTAACCGGGTTATTGGCATGCTGCAGTAAATATGGGGAAGTGGAGTTGGCGAGTTTGTTCATGCGGGTGGATGTAAGTGGCGCTGTTAATGAAATTAACAAGCATGCAATTTGTTTTGTAAGGAATGCAAATCTGATACTTATTATTGAAGATATTATCAGCAAAAAATTAAAAGTTGATTACAATTATACATTATACTTGCGTAAGTAAATCCTATTATGAAATTAACCACCTTGCCTTATCTAATTTTATGCTCATTGTTTTTTTTAATCATCGCTTGCCAACAGAAAAAATCCGCCGTACCAATTAGTAGCGGCTTAGATATAGATAGCGCACGATTAAACGAATATCAAGAGGTTTCGCTTATATCATTAATTGCCAATCCGGAAAAGTATAATAAACGGCATGTGCGTGTTATTGGTTATTTAAATCTTGAGTTTGAAGCTAATGGATTATATTTTCACAAAGAAGATTATGATAGGGCGATTGAAAAAAACGGCTTATGGGTAGAGATGTCAAGAGATAGTATTTTTTCGCCCCAAATAAAGAAATGCAATCGTAAGTATGTTTTAATTGAAGGTACATTTGATAGCGAAAATACCGGGCACAAAGGTATGTGGAGTGGTTCATTGAAAGATATTAAAAGGTTAGAAGTATGGCAAAGCTTAAGTACGCTTCCTGCAAGTAAGCCTTAACCCTTACACTAATGAATACCAAACTAAAAGCCGCTAAAACCATCATGTTCCTGGCGGCGGTCTATAATATTTTCTGGGGTATAATAATATCCGCTTGTCCGCAAATAATACTTTTTGGCAACCCGCCTACAGATTTCGTGCTCATCATTTTGCGTTGTGTAGGGATGCTGGTTGGGGTTTACGGCATCGCCTATTATTTTGCATCCAAAGACCCGGTAGCTTACTGGCCGCTGATATTGGTTGGCTTTATTGGCAAGGTGCTTGGGCCTATAGGTTCGGTGTATTACATCTGGCTGGGCAAGCTGGCCCCATCCTTTTTTTGGGTGAATATTTGGAACGATATGATCTGGTTGCTGCCCTTCGGGTGGATCATTTGGCAGGCGGTAAAAAAGAAGTTGTAAAACCTACAAAAAAACAGTTCGGCAGGGGTTGTTTTTTAAATTTAAAATACAGTGCAAAATCAGTGGTTTTTAGATCGTTGCAGGGCGTTTCAAAGTCGTTTTTTGGTGGTTTAAGGGCGAATAATTTTGATAATTTTCGCCGCATTTTTAACTATTAAGAAACATGGACTTTCGCCGATGATTCTTCAATCGTTAACAAAAATCTTTACGTTGAAAATTTCAGTTGCCAATTTATTTAGCTTTCCGGCGCAAAACACTAATTTCGCGGTACAAGAAAAGAGGAAAAGGATTTGGATTATTTAGAGGGGTTAAATCCCGAACAGAAAGCAGCAGTATTACAAATAAAAGGCCCGGTAATGATCATTGCCGGCGCGGGTTCGGGTAAAACACGGGTTATTACATTTAGGGTTGCGCACCTTATCCGCAGCGGTGTGGATAGCTTTAATATACTGGTACTTACGTTTACCAACAAGGCCGCCCGTGAGATGCGCGAGCGTATCAACCACATATGCGGCCCCGAAGCCAAAAACATTTGGATGGGTACCTTCCACTCCGTTTTTGCCAAGCTTTTAAGGGTGGAGGCCAACCGCATTGGCTACCCAAGCAACTTTACCATTTACGATACCGACGACAGCAAGAGCGTACTGCGCGCCATATTGAAAGAGATGCAGCTGGACGATAAGATGTATAGCGTAAACTTTGTTTTAAACCGCATTTCTGCAGCAAAAAGCAGCTTGCTTACCCCCGGTGAATATCAAAATAATGCACAAATACAAGCTGACGATGATTCGGCGAAACGCCCGTTAATCGGAAAGATATATGAAACTTATGCGCAACGCTGCTACCGCGCGGGTGCTATGGATTTTGACGATCTACTGTTCAAAACCAACCAGCTGTTAAGAGATCATGCGGATGTGCTTAATAAATATCAGCACAAATTTAAATATGTTATGGTTGATGAGTACCAGGATACAAATTACTCGCAATATATGATTGTTAAAAGGTTAGCCGCTGTGTATGAAAACCTTTGTGTTGTTGGCGATGACGCGCAGAGTATCTATGCTTTCCGTGGAGCAACCATTCAAAATATCCTCAATTTTGAGAAGGATTATCCTGATCTTCAAATATTTAAGCTAGAGCAAAATTATCGCTCTACCCAAAATATTGTAAACGTTGCCAACAGCATTATAGCCAACAACAAGGACCAGCTAAAAAAGAATGTGTTCTCTGAAAAAGAAACAGGGGACAAAATAAAGGTAATGCGCGCTTTTAGCGACAATGAGGAAGGCAAACTTGTGGCTGATGCCATTATGTTTCAGCGCAGCTCAAACGGCCTTAAATGGCACGATTTCGCCATCCTGTACCGCACAAACGCCCAGTCGCGCTCTATGGAGGAGGCCTTGCGTAAGAATGGTATCCCATATAAAATTTATGGTGGCCTGTCGTTTTATCAGCGTAAAGAGATTAAAGACCTTATCGCCTACTTCCGCCTAACGTTTAATCCTAATGATGAGGAGGCGCTTAAACGGGTTATCAACTACCCAAAACGTGGCATTGGAGATAC
This sequence comes from Mucilaginibacter sp. 5C4, assembly GCF_034345625.1. Lineage (NCBI taxonomy): Bacteria > Pseudomonadati > Bacteroidota > Sphingobacteriia > Sphingobacteriales > Sphingobacteriaceae > Mucilaginibacter > Mucilaginibacter sp. 5C4. Next base: position 3,253,981 of record NZ_CP133775.1, read on the forward strand.
CACGCTAGACCGGATCATTGTTGCTGCCGATAAAAATAATATCACCCCCTTTGAGGTGATCCTGGAATCACCAAGATACATCGAGAAGGCACCTGCATCACTTAGCGCCTTTGCGGCCATGATCCAGAGTTTCCAGGTGATCACCAAAAACCAGACTGCTTACGAGGCGGCATTGCACATCGCACAGCATTCGGGCTTGCTTAAAGACCTGTACGAAGATAAATCGGTAGAAGGCCTAAACCGGTATGAAAACATACAGGAGCTGCTAAACGGGATCAAAGAGTTCTCGGAACGGGAAGATATCGAAGAAAAAGGACTTGACATTTTTATGCAGGATGTTGCCTTGTTAACCAATGATGACAAGGATAAAAACAAAGATGCTGATACAGTATCGTTGATGACCATCCACTCATCCAAGGGTTTAGAGTTTCCGCAGGTGCATATTGTGGGGCTGGAAGAAAACCTGTTCCCGTCGCAAATGTCGCTTAACTCGCGCAGCGACCTGGAAGAAGAACGCCGCCTGTTTTACGTAGCCATCACCCGTGCAGAGTACAAATTAACCATCAGTTACGCCACATCGCGTTTTAAATTCGGCACACTTATTAGTTGTGAGCCAAGCCGTTTCCTGGATGAGATAGACGCCAAATACCTCGAACTTGATTTTACAGCCAAGCCGGCGTCATCTTTTGACGATGAACGCAACGCCTGGACACGTAAAAACGACACCTATTCTAAACCAAAAGCAGCCACTGCGCCTCCTGTAAAAACAACATCTATACTGGCTAAAGCGCATGTGCCATCGCCCGATTTTAAACCGTCTGACACCTCAAATTTACAGGTAGGCATGCAGGTAGAGCACGAGCGTTTTGGCTTTGGCAAAGTACTTACGCTGGAAGGTAACAAGCCGGATATTAAAGCAACCATATTTTTTAAAGAAATTGGCCAGAAACAATTGCTTTTAAAATTTGCCAAACTGAGTATAATAAGTGGGGTGGAGTAACATATTATTCCCAATTTGTGTGGAAGTAATTCCACAGTTTCCCACAAGGCAACATTAACTATGTGTTAATTACACACAATAAGCGTATATTTAATATATGGCATTGGGTTTGATTAATAGTTAATACCCTTTTTATCTAATTAACTATTATTATGTACATGATGAGCGAAATTATCAAAAAGAAAACGAATAAATCGGCCGGTAAAAATATTCGTACCCTGCGCCATGAACATGGCTGGAGCCAGGAAGATGTTGCAAACCGTTTAGGCATATCTATCCCCGCATTCTCAAAAATTGAAACCGGAGTAACGGATATTAACCTATCGAGGCTTGAGCAAATTGCCAATATTTTTGAGGTAAGTGTTGTTAACCTGCTATCGCTTGAATATACCGAAGAGCCAAGCACGCAAGATGTAAGCCTGAGCATCATCCAGAAAAAACTGGTTGACAGGGAAGCCGAGATCACCAATTTGCAACGTAAGGTAATTTTACTTTATGAAGAATTGCTGAGCAAAGGCAATGTTGCTATCTAATTCCACAAGTACTGTTCAATAAATACAACAGTTAGTCGCTATTTTATTACGGTGATAGCTCGATTTTTATTCACTTTCATTTAATTATTTTAAGTTAATATTAATTAATTAAGCGAGATGAAAATAAAGGCCGATTTATTACCGTTTTACGTTTAAAACCAATCCAATTGCCCCAATTGGATTTATAATTGCAATGGCATAAGTATAACACAGAAGTGAACTACTATGTCAAACTACATGATATCTATTGCCAATACCGACCAGCAAACCATAGGTACTATATACGATAGGCGCAGTAAGCTAAAGGTTAAAGCATTCGGGCTATTCAGATCCCATTTAAAACCGCGTGAAGGCGAGGTGAGGTTTTTTGTTACTGCCGGCGATGAGACCTTAGCGTTTGAAACAGAAGGTTATAAAAGGCACAGGCAATTACTTATCCTGCAAATGATATCACGGTATTGCATGTACTTAGGGTTGATTGAAGCACAGATCCATAGCACCTATCCGGGGCTATAATATATCGCTTAAACTATAGTCCTGCCGGTATCGTTAAGCATTTCGCTCATTTCGATGATCTTTTGGTCGATATCAGAAACGCACTTATCCATCATATTGATACATTCTTTTTCGTCCACCAGGCCTTCTTTCTCCAGGTTCATTAAACCGCGCAGGGTGGCAATAGGCCCACGGATCTGGTGCGAAAGATAGGATGAATATTCGGAAAGTTTCTTGTTCTTTATCTGCAGATCCTTGGTACGCTCATCAATAATTTCTTCGAGATGATGGTTCACCCTATCCAGGTTATCTTTCTGGCGCGAAACTTCTTCGTTCAAATCGGTAAGCTTTGTATTAGTAATGGTTTTGCGTTTAACGTTGCTCACCAGCAACACTATAACTACCAACAAAAGGCCTGCTACTACTGTAACGGCCCAAAACTTAATCCGGTCATTTTGCTGCCGCTGAATAGTTAGTTCATTTTCGCGTTGCCTTGCCTGCTGCTTAAACTGTTCCTGCAGCATGTTAATCTGGGTAGATTCGTTGGAGGCGTAAATAGTACTATCCTGCCTGAATATCGTTTGTAAATACGTGAGGGCTTTCTCGTAGTGTTTCTGCTTTGCCTCTAACTGGTAGTTGGTGTAATTGTAATCAGATTCCAGCTTTTCATCTTTAAGGGCCTTTGAATAAGCCTGGCCTTCTAATACTACCTTAGTAGCATCAGCAAAGCGCCCTTGCGCTATGTATAGGGATGCAAGGGTAAGGTTGGTACTGGCAACAGGTTTGTTCAAATCCTTTTCTTTAGCGGCTTTATTGGCAGCCAGCAAAAGCTGTTCGGCTTTATCATACTGGTTTAGGTTAAAGTAAATTACCCCCCTGTTTTGCAAGGCCTGTATAGTGTTAAATGTATCTTTTATTGCTAAAAATATGGTGTTACCCTTGTCGTAATAACTTAACGCCTGGTAAAAGATCTTCTTACGGTAATAAACGTTACCAATGTTTAAATAGGTGGATCCTATAAGTTGCTGATCGTTTAATTTTTGACCGATTGCCAGCGATTTTTTCAGGTACTCTAATGAGCTTGTATAGTTATTATCGAGGTATAAGTTACCAATGTTGTTGTAAACTTTAGCCTCGCTGCGCAGATCTTTGATTTTTGCAAAACTTGCAAGGGCCTGTAAGTAATCGCGGATAGCGGCGCTTGCCTGGTTCAAATAATAATTACCTATCCCCCTTACGCGGTAAGCCTCACCAATACCCTTTTCATAACCCGCCTTTTCTGCAAGGGTTAAGGCCTTATTAGCAAAGGCAACCGTTTGTTCGGGATTTGTACCGCGGTTATCATAAGCCAGCTTATTAAGCTTAATTACCTCATTAGTATCCTGCGCGGCAACGTTGGTTTTATCTACGGCGCGTGCAGCAGTACAGCTAATCAGAAATATAAAAAGCAGCGTAAAAATTCTATTCATTAGGGCTCTATACGTTGATATAATGGTGAAAGTTATAAAATAATTACAAACTATATCTTATTAAGTTAAAGTTAATAAAAAACAGCATGAAAATTTTTTTTTCAACATTGCATAATAATTAAAAAACATAATTATATTTGTGATGTTAATTTACTGATTCTTAATAAGTTACACAGTTATTAACACATTATCGTAATATACGATAATAGCTAAAACACAACTGCTTTATTAACTAATAGTTAGTAAAAACTAGTTAAACTATAGCAAATGGTTGTATAATTAAAAATTGCTTAAGGGCTAAGTAAAATTGGCAAATTAAGAGGTAAATAAATATGAAAAAAACAGTACTTGCATACGTAGTTCTACTTGGTGGATTGTTAGTATCCAGCTGTGTAAAGCCCGCAAATGTTCGCATTACGATGGACATGTTTTTAAAGGCGACCACAGGTATCAGGAAAGATATTGGTACGGCAGACTAATTTTAGACAAACAGGAATAAAAAAATATTAAAACAAAGCATATGAAAAAGTTAATTATCGCAGCAGCATTAATCTTAGCAACCGGCGTTTTACCGTCATACACCAAACAGGTTAGTGTAAAACCGGCGGCATCAATTGTGCAAAACAACATCACATTCAGAAAAGACGTTGGCACTGCCGATTAATTAACCCAATCGAAATATTAAATACCCCTAAAAATTATATAATACAGTTATGAAAAAGATATTAATAGCAGCAGCAATCATTTTATCAACAGCGGTTTTACCATCGTACACCAAACAGGTTGCTGTAAAACCAACTGCCAACATTTCAATTGACCCAAGCCTGGCGCTTGTTAAAAAAGACATTGGCACTGCCGACTAATTATCTAACATCATAACAATAACAACCCCTAATTAAAAAATAACGACCATGAAAAAATCAATCATAGCAGCAGCAATCATCATCTTAAGCGCAGGCGTGTTACCATCGTGCACAAAAAACGCCGAGGTTCAACCAACTGCAACTTTTGAAAAAAGCACAGTAGCCAACAAAAAAGACGTAGGCACTGCAGACTAATTAACAACAGCGATAAATAACAATAACACAAATAATACAACCACAAATAACACAACCACAAAACACATAACACATAACACATATCATGAAAAAATCAATCATAGCAGTAGCAATCATATTCAGCACTTTAACAGCAACTACCGTTAACGCAGCAACTTTCACAAACAAAAAAGACGTTGGCACAGCTGATAACAAAAAAGATGTTGGCACTGCAGATAATAAAAAAGACGTAGGCACTGCCGATGCTAAAAACAAAAAAGATGTTGGTACCGCAGATAACAAAAAAGACGTAGGCACTGCAGACTAATTAACAACAGCGATAAATAACAATAACACAAATAATACAACCACAAATAACACAACCACAAAACACATAACACATAACACATATCATGAAAAAATCAATCATAGCAGTAGCAATCATATTCAGCACTTTAACAGCAACTACCGTTAACGCAGCAACTTTCACAAACAAAAAAGACGTTGGCACAGCTGATAACAAAAAAGATGTTGGCACTGCAGATAATAAAAAAGACGTAGGCACTGCCGATGCTAAAAACAAAAAAGATGTTGGTACCGCAGATAACAAAAAAGACGTAGGTACTGCAGACTAATTAACAACCACAACATATATCAACCAAACTCACAAATAACACAACCACAAAACACATAACACATATCATGAAAAAATTAATCATAGCAGCAGCAATCATATTCAGCACTTTAACAGCAACTACCGTTAACGCAGCAACTTTCACAAACAAAAAAGACGTTGGCACTGCTGATAACAAAAAAGATGTTGGCACTGCAGATAATAAAAAAGACGTAGGCACTGCCGATGCTAAAAACAAAAAAGATGTTGGTACCGCAGATAACAAAAAAGACGTAGGCACTGCAGACTAATTAACAACCACAACATATATCAACCAAACTCACAAATAACACAACCACAAAACACATAACACATATCATGAAAAAATTAATCATAGCAGCAGCAATCATATTCAGCACTTTAACAGCAACTACCGTTAACGCAGCAACTTTCACAAACAAAAAAGACGTTGGCACAGCTGATAACAAAAAAGATGTAGGCACTGCAGATAATAAAAAAGACGTAGGCACTGCCGATGCTAAAAACAAAAAAGATGTTGGTACCGCAGATAACAAAAAAGACGTAGGTACTGCAGACTAATTAACAACCACAACATATATCAACCAAACTCACAAATAACACAACCACAAAACACATATCATGAAAAAATTAACCATAGCAGCAGCAATCATATTCAGCACTTTAACAGCAACTACCGTTAACGCAGCAACTTTCACAAACAAAAAAGACGTTGGCACAGCTGATAACAAAAAAGATGTTGGTACTGCAGATAATAAAAAAGACGTAGGCACTGCAGACGCTAAAAACAAAAAAGATGTTGGTACCGCAGATAACAAAAAAGACGTAGGCACTGCAGACTAACTATAAGTACCATATCGTAGATATCATGAAAAAGATCATCATAGCCGCAGCATTAATATTAACATCAGCAGTAACCGCATATTCGCTTACAATTAAAACTGATAATAAAGCTGAAGTGAACAAACTACAGCAGGATGCTATAACAACTTCTGTTAAAAACACCGCCGCCCCAAAATCAGACATAGGCACTGCCGACTGATCTTCGCGTTAGACTTGTATCAACATAAAACAAAAATGCCCCGCTATAAATAACGAGGAATTAAATAAAGTAGGAGTTACTAAAAACTCAATTGTTCATTTATATATTATAAGGCCGGTTTGGCAGCAGTTTTAAATTTGCTACAATTATCAAGCTTATATATTATAGTATAACCCGCGGCCCCGTCAGTTTCCTGGCGGCCATCTTTAGTAACCTTAAATGGTTTCTGGCCCAACTCCTGCGCAGATAGTTGAAACGCAACAGCCATTGTATCTTTCGTTCCTTCCTGCATAAAAGTCCACACCGCTTTAATATCGTTACCTTTCATAGTACCTTCAAGGGTTCCCTTACGCGCATCCTTCTCTTTGGGTAGCCATTGCATTTCGCCGTTTACCTTTTCGGCATTAATAATTAAATGTATTGCTGTAGTATCCTGGTTGCTTGTGCCCTCGGTAAGCAAAAAGCAATACTCCATATTTTGGGCGGGTGCATTCAGTGTAGCCGCTTTAGAGGTATCTTCTGCAACTGTTTTAGTTGTATCCGTCCCTTTGTTTCCATTACCTGTACACGAGGCCAGGGCCAGCGCGCATATGCTTAATATAGTGTATAGTTTCATGCTAAATATTTTATTGTTTGATTAATAAACGTCGGGGTTGGTAAAAAGTTCGATACCTTATTATACATACATCATTTCAGACAACTTATATTAAAGGTATAAATTATGCTGATATAAACCTTTACCACATTATGCTGGTGCCTGCCTATCAGGGCCGGGGCTTGATGACCGAAGCTATTAACGCTACAACCCGCTATGCTTTTGACAAAATTATGCTGCATTATACCGAATGCTAAAGTAAATCCGTCCAATCTACCTTGTATAGCTGTATTAGAGAAAACAGGCTTTGTAAGAGCGCGTTACTTTAAGCAGAGTTTCTATTATAGTGGTAAATTTCTCGATTCGGCCATTTATTCGTTAATATGTGCAAAAAAATCACCTTTTGTATAATTTGTTAGTTAAGTATAAATACATATATTGCCTTCATTATTATAAACATTACCTGTTAGGGTGCTAAACAAACTAACAGATAATAAAAACAAAAACATAATTAATCCAGTTACAATTAAAAAACTTAAAAAAACTAAACATGGCAGCTTCAGGAATCACAGCGTATTCAGTAAAGACTAAAACTAAAAATGTTCCAATGATCGATCCGGTTATCGACATCAAATCTGGCAGATACATTGCTACAGGTAAAGATGCAGAAGGTAACAAAATGGCAGCTATCATGGGCAAAGCTACAGCAGAAGAGCACGTTAAAGCAGGTAATGCAAAAAAAGGTTCTGGCTGGTAAATAATATTATCTCCAATAAAAAACCTGCCTCAATGAGGCAGGTTTTTTATTGGATTAATTTTTAATACGGTTAGGCCCACACCTTATATGGATTTACTGACAGGCTGGCGTTGGTATATCGGCCATCGTGGCTTACCTCTTCCCCTACCCAGTCGGGTTTTTCAAATTGTTCATCTTCGCTGTTAAGTTCTATTTCTGCAACAATAAGTCCGTTGTTTACGCCTCTAAAAACATCCACTTCCCACAAATGCCCTGCATAGTTAATGTCATAACGTATTTTCTCTATATATGATGTAGCAAAGTTTTGCAATATCTCGTTACCCTCGATAACAGGTATAGTATACTCATACTCGCTTCGGCTAATGCCTGTAGATGCCCCCTTTAGCGTGATATAAGCGACTGTATCCGTAACACGAATCCTTACCGTGCGTTTTTCTTCACTTAATATATAGCCTTGCTTATACAGCTTACCATTGGGTTTTATAACCTTTTCCCATTTGGCATGGTCTATCAAAAATTTCCGTTCTATTTCTGTTGGCATAAGCTTATATTTTGTAGCACTTAATTTACAATAATACTATTTTTAAAAAACCGTTTATACGGTACATTTAATCTTCAATTTCATCAGCCTAAAAGTTAATGAAATGTTAAAACTTAAACCGCTTAACATGCGGTAAAGCTAAATGTTTATATTAGCCAAACTACTTTAACTATTATAATGAGCCTGAAAAAACTCGCGCTGACCACACTTTTGTCCACCTGTTTAATTGCCCCTGCCTTTGCCCAACGTGATACTGTTGCCCTAAGTACCATTATTACCAAAACGGCCAACTACATCACCAACTTCCCGATAGAGAAAGTTTACCTGCATTTAGATAAACCCTATTATGCCGCCGGCGATACCATTTGGTTTAAAGCATACGTATCGCTTGATAAGCATCAGCCATCAAACCTTAGTAATATAGTGTATATAGATATTGCCGGCCAGGATTCTATCATGAAACTGGTTAAACTGCCGGTTGTAAATGGCGTAGCCCATGGTAACATCATCCTATCGCCCGATACCTACAAACAAGGCAACTATCATTTAAGGGCCTATACTAACTGGATGCGTAATTTCGAAACGGATTATTATTACAATAAAACCATTGCCATTGGCAATGCCATACAAACCCAGGTTAACACCAGTATTGTATTTAACCGCACAGCAGGCCAACCCAAAGTTAGCGCTACTATCACCTACACGCAACCCGGTGAAGTATTAGCCAACAAAAAAGTAAACTGGAGCATAACCAATCCCACCGGCGATGAATTAAGCAAAGGCAAAGGCACTACCAACGCCAACGGCGTACTAAATGTTGTACTTACCGAAACTGCCGCTGCGTCGCTAAAAACCGCCACGCTAACAACTAATTTAGAACTGCCCGGCAAAAAAGAAACGCTTAATAAATTCCCGCTAACCGCCGCCGCCGCTGACCGCGACGTGCAGTTTTTCCCCGAAGGTGGCGAGCTTACTCTTGGCGTACGCTCAAAAATTGCGTTTAAGGCCATTGGCGCTAATGGGCTTGGTGTAAATATTAAAGGCACCATTACTGATAATGCGGGTGCAGTTATAGCAAATTTAGAATCGGCCCACATGGGCATGGGTATTTTTGCGCTAATGCCTGAGGATGGTAAAACCTACAAAGCCAACGTCACCTTTGGAGACGGGGTTACAACAACTTACGATATGCCGCGGATAAAACCTGCCGGCATTACGCTATCCGTTTACAATACCGATGCGGATAACATTAATATAAAACTATCTGCAAACGATCCGTATTTTAAAGCCAACCAGGGCAAGATCTATTACGTAGCGGCCCAAAACGGCGGTGCTATTTATTTTGCGGCCCAAACTGCTTTAGAAACGCTAACCTACAGCGCGGCCATCCCCAAAAATAAATTCCCAACAGGGCTTATTCAATTAACTTTATTTAGCGAGCGTGGCATTGCCCTGGCCGAGCGTATTGTATTTATTAAACGTAATGACGCGCTTAACCTAATCATGGCACCAGATCGTAAGGCGTTCTCGGTAAGGCAAAAGGTAAAGTTTGCAGTATCTGCAAAAAATAATGCTATACCTGCCGAGGGAGAATTTTCTGTAGCAGTTATTGATGAAACCAAAGTGCCGGTTGATGAAGACAGCGAAACCACTATTATGAGTAACCTTTTGCTAACATCAGACATTAAGGGTTACATCGAAAAACCAAACTATTATTTTGTAAGTAAGGATCCTAATGTAGATGCCAATTTGGATATTCTGATGTTAACGCAGGGGTACCGCCGCATTTCGTACCGTAATATTATAACCGGCAAGTTCCCGCAGATCATACTTACACCCGAGCAGCAGGGCCTGGAAGTGAGTGGCATTTTACGCAATAATACAGGCATGCCAATTTCTAAAGGTAACCTGCGTATCCAGATACCGGCTAAAAATTATTTTGCCGAAACCGTAGCAGATATGAGCGGCAATTTCAGGTTCTCCAAATTAACCTTCCCCGATTCGGCACAGGTAATTATCAGCGCGCGTAATAATCCCAATAGCAGAAGTATGATGATATCGGTAACCGGAGACAGCTACCAACCGGCTACAAAAAATACAAACGCTTTAGATGAAGTTACCAATATAGACAGCACCTACAAAAATTTAATGTTAAACAGTAAGCGCCAATACGATAATTTGCACATTTTAAAGGAAGTGGTTATTAAGTCTACATCTTTAGTGAAAAAAGCTACCCATAGTGACTACGGCACCCTATCTGCCCTGCCTATGATGGCCGACCAGCAACTTACCGGCGAACGTTTTAAAGATTGCCCAAACCTATATGTTTGCTTGCCTACAATGTTATTAGGCGTATCGGCAGAAAATAATGCCCTCTATTTCACAAAAAACATATCCAATCAAAACAAACTACCACTGCAGGTATTTTTGAACGGTAGCCCCGTGGACTACCAAACGCTTAACGGCTATCGTGGTAACGATGTAGAAACAATAGAGGTATTTAAATCTGACGGATTAAGCAACATCAACAAAAATTACATGTCTGATGGTATTATATCCATTATTACTCGTAAGATCAAAACCGATAAAATAACCTTCGCACAACTGCAAGAGATGCTCCCTAAAGGCAACTTACTTAGTTACAATGCGCAGGGCTACAGTATCCCGCGTGAATTTTACTCCCCTAAGTACGACCCTTTAAAATCAGGCACCTTTGGCGGCGATCTGCGCAGCACAATTTTTTGGAGCCCTAAAATTAAAACCGACAAAACAGGTTTAACATCTTTCGAGTACTTTAATTCGGATAGCAAAGGCAGTTACCGCGCGGTTATAGAAGGTATGGACAGCGAGGGTAACCTGGGCAGGTATATATTTAGGTATACCGTAAAGTAGATCGGCATCTTACGTTTGCATTATTAATTAATTTACATACATTTAGGTAAACTAAACCTAACCCGTATGGATGCATCACTAATTAACTGGCCTGCCGTTGCTGTAGCAGGTTTATCGGGCTTTGCTGTTGGCGGTATCTGGTATGCACCTCCCGTATTTGGCAAAGTATGGATGGCAGATAGTAACAACGGAACTGTTACAAAAAGGCAACAATGCGAAGACCTTTGGTTTCACGTTCTTTTCTCGCTGATAATGGCGGCAAACCTCGCGGCTTTTTTAGCCGATGCTAAAACAGATGTTGCCTGGGGCACTACGGCGGGTTTCCTAGCTGGTATATGGACGTTTTTTGCTATCGCCACCGCATCATTATTTGAACTTAAAAGCTGGCGCTACATTTATATAAATGGTGGCTATAGCGTGGCATCATTAACCATTATTGGTGCCATATTAGGTGCCTGGCGGTAAGCATCAGTATTAAAATTTCCTATATTTGTTATCATTTCAATTACTCCAACCGGGCGATATGACACTTCTGTGAACCCTTGCCCCGAACAATAAGCCTTACTTAGCGTTTATTCATTTTACTATGAGAACTAATATTATGAGTGACGCAACAACATCAACATCCCCAAAAACATTTAGCATAGGCGGCGACCTGGAGATTAACCGCATAGGGTACGGCGCAATGCGCATTACCGGCAAAGGCATCTGGGGCCCGCCAAAAGACCACGACGAATCTATTGCCGTTTTAAAACGCGCGGTAGAACTTGGAGTGAATTTTATTGATACTGCCGATAGTTACGGCCCGCATATTTCAGAAGAATTAATAGCCGAAGCATTATATCCATACCCTGCCGATTTGATCATTGGTACAAAGGGTGGCTTGCTACGCACCGGGCCCGATCAATGGCCGGTAAATTCGAGCCCCGCGCATTTAAAAGAAGCGCTTGAAGGTAGCTTGAAACGTTTAAAACTTGATCAGATAGACCTTTACCAATTGCACCGTATTGACCCTAACGTACCTGCCGAGCAAAGCTTTGAATTTTTAAAACAAGCACAAGCCGAAGGAAAGATCCGCCATATTGGTTTATCTGAGGTTGATATCGACGATATTAAAAAAGCACAGGACTATTTTGAGGTGGTATCGGTACAGAATATGTACAGTGTGGACAACCGTAAGTGGGAAGGTGTACTAAATTATTGCGAGGATAACGACATAGCATTTATTCCATGGTTCCCGCTAAATGCCGGTAATGTGGCAACACAGGAAAAACTCCAAAAGGTAGCTGAGAAACATGGTGCAAGCGTACACCAGGTGGCTTTGAGTTGGTTACTAAACCACTCTAAAAACATCCTGCTGATACCGGGTACATCAAGCGTAGCCCACCTGGAAGAAAATATGAAAACAGCCGGCGTAGTGCTGGATGCTGAGGACATTGACGAACTGGATGGCATATCGCCTCCTGTTGGATAATTCCAAAATATCTACTATAACAAAAAAGGATGCTGAAATGATCAGCATCCTTTTTTGTTAATATGTATTTTTGTGCCGATGAAAAGCAAAGAGGAAATATTAAACAGCTATTATTCGCATGCCGCGGATGGCACACCAGAAATAGCAGCCTATGGTTTACTACAAGCCATGGAAGAATACCGCCAGCAAGTAGAAGAAGCCGCTTTTAACGCAGCACGCGAGCTTAATGGCGATAAGCCAATCTTTTCCATCTTTGCAGACTATCAAGCCAGCCTTCAAGCTAAAACAGAACAGCTACCCAAAGAAGATACAGTACGCTTAGTAGCTGACAGCATCATAGAACAATTCCTGCCCGATGACCCCGCCGAGCAAACTTTTGAATTTAGCTTTAAAGCCGAAGGCACAAACCAAACCGTTATTTACAAAAGAAACGCCGCCGGCCAATGGGTATATGCCGGAAAAGTATAATCTTTCTTTTCCAAGTAGTCTTGTTTCCTGACTCTTAATTTCTTGTCTCTCTCCTAAACAGTTGCTACCTTAAACGGCTTTACATCCACCGTTTCCCAGATCTTTTGGGTGATGTAGGGTTCGCTTTGCTTCCAGGCTTCGAGGCCGTCTTCGCTCTCAAATTGCAGCACCATTACCGATCCTATCATCTTGCCTTCGTCGTTTAGTACGGCGCCGCCTAAAACGTAATTGCCGCTTTCCTTTAAAGCTTTGGCGCCATCAAGATGGTGCGGGCGGATGTTCATACGGCGTTCAAGGGCGCCTTCGTCGGTATAGTCGTAGCCGGTAACAATATATTGGTTCATAGTAGTTGTGTTTAATAACGGATAATTAACAAATAACTGCAAGTTCTGTTTAGCATGCAAATTTATTGTTCTAAAAAAACTTTTGCCTATCATTACGGAATAACTGTATAATTTACAATATTTGTTTCCCCAACTATAAAACCAATTTATGAGAGCTGATCTGAAACAAGAATTTGTTAAACAGTACGGTAAAGAAGCAAGCGAAACCTACTTTTCGCCCGGCCGCGTAAACCTTATTGGCGAGCATATCGACTATAACGGTGGCCTGGTTATGCCATGTGCCATCACATTCGGCTCGTACTTACTGGTATCGCCCAATAACGAAAACGTGTTCCGTTTCAAAAGTCTCAACTTTAACGAACAAGCCGAAGTACCTTTAGACTCCGAGCATAAAAAAGTTGGCGAGGTTTGGTATAACTATCCTGTTGGTGTGATTGCCCATTTTTTGAAGGATGGTAAAAAGCTGCAAGGCATTGATATGCTGTTTTATGGTGATATCCCTATTGGCTCGGGCCTTTCCTCTTCTGCATCCATAGAGGTGGTTACCGCTTTTGCGCTCAATGACCTTTTTACGGCAGATTACAGCCGCCTTGACCTGGTTAAGCTATCGCAATCTGTTGAGAATAAGTTCATTGGCGTAAACTGTGGCATTATGGACCAGTTTGCCGTTGCCTTTGGCGAGAAGGATAAAGCCCTGATGCTAAACTGCGATACGCTGGACTACCAGGCAGTCGACAGTAACCTTGGCGATTACCTGCTGGCAATCATCAATACTAACAAACCTCGTAAACTGGCCGAATCTAAATACAACGAACGCGTACAGGAATGCCAAACCGCCCTTGTTGCCCTAAAGCAGGAACTGGACATCAATTACCTGTGCGATATTGATGGCGCAACGTTCGAACAATACAAACACCTCATAACTGACGCCACTGTACAGGACCGCGCCAAACACGTGGTAGAAGAGAACGACCGTGTAAAACTGGCCGCAAAAGCGCTAACCAATAATAACCTTACCGAGTTTGGTAGGCTGATGTATGCTTCGCACCAATCCCTGCGCAACCTTTACGAGGTAAGCGGCATAGAACTGGATACCGTGGTAGATTATGCTAAAACAAACCCCGACGTAGCTGGCGCACGTATGACCGGTGCAGGCTTTGGTGGCTGTGCCATAGCATTGGTTAAAAAAGATACCTTTGATAAATTCAGCGAAGAAGTAAGCGCTTATTACACCGATAAAATTGGTTACGCGCCATCCGTTTATGCATCATTAATTGGTGATGGTGTAGGTACATTGAATGAAGTGGTGAGCAGTAAATAGTGAATGGTGAGTAGAGAGTGGTTAAAAACGATAACCATTGATATATTTGCACTTTATTAATACCCTTCTATGCGCAAGTTAAAACTGGACGAATTGAAACGTGCTACTGTAGATGAATTTAAGGCTCAGGACAAATTACCTGTGGCCGTAGTGCTGGATAATGTACGCAGTATGCATAATATTGGCTCCATCTTCCGCACATCTGATGGGTTTGCAGTTGAACAGGTTTGCCTTTGCGGCATAACCGCCCAGCCTCCGCATCGCGAGATAGAGAAAACCGCCCTTGGTGCCACACAATCCATCAACTGGACATATTTTGAAACACCCTTGCATGCTGTGGAAGCCCTCCGTGCAGATGGTTATAAAATAATAGCTATTGAGCAAGCCGAAAACAGTATTATGCTCAACACTTTTACCCCTGCATCAAACGAAAAATACGCGCTTATCTTCGGCAACGAGGTAAATGGAGTAAGCGACGAGGTAATGCAAAATATAGATGCCTGCATTGAAATTCCGCAGTTTGGCACCAAGCACTCGTTCAACATTGTGGTATCGGCAGGTATTGTTTTGTGGGATTTCTTCTCGAAGATAGTTCGCTCTTAGTTCATGGTTCATGGTGGGAAGCTTAAACAAGCTGGAAAGTTTGCTAATTTGCAGCTACCATTAACTATCAACCATTATCTGTTAACTAATGAGCCTCCTTGCCAAGCATCCGCAGCTATAAATAACATCTGGACCACCCTACGTTTATCTATCGGAAAAATAGGCACATTCAGACAGGTGTCCCACTATTTATATTAGAAAACGGTACACTTTTAATAAGCGTCTGATAATCAATTAATTAAAAATTTACTTTATATATTAAAAAGTTAGCATAAAATTTAAAGTAGTTGATTATTAGCTATTTAAATTTTCAAAATGGTGTCCCACTATTTTCTGAATGGGACGGAATGGGACACTCAAAAACCGCGTTATATTTCGCCTTTATTTCACTTTTAAACGCCTTTCATTCGCTAATAAAACCACTTATTGGGATACCAAAATCAGCCTATTTAAAAAATATTTTCACTCAGCTCTTGCACCATTCATTTATTACTCTACATTTGTAGAGTAAACTTTAGCATTGTAGAGCAATATGCAACTATCAAAAAAAGAAGAGGAATTGATGGAATACCTTTGGTCGCTGAAAAAAGGCTTCATGAAAGACATCCTTGACATTTACCCCGAGCCTAAACCAGCCACTACCACCATTGCAACTTTACTAAAACGAATGGCCGATAAAGGATTTGTCAATTATACTACCTATGGCAACTCCAGGGAGTATTACCCGCTTAAAGCCAAGGCCGAATATTTCTCCACCCATGTAAACGGCCTCATCAAAAGCTTCTTCAATAACTCGGCATCACAGTTTGCGTCCTTCTTCACCCGCGAAACTAATTTGACGGAAGCCGAGCTGCAGGACCTTAAAAAAATCATCGACCAGGAAATTCAAAAAAAGAAAAAATGATAGCATACCTCATCAAATCAGCCCTGTGCCTTGTGGTACTGCTGGCCGCGTATCACCTGTTATTAGAAAAAGAAAAGATGCACCGCTTTAACAGGTTTTTACTGCTGATAAGCCTGGTGTTTAGCTTATTTGTCCCGGCAATAACTATCCAGTTACCGCAAGCTTCCGTGCCAACAATTTTGCCAATAACTTATGTTATTAACGAAGGCATCCCGCAGCAGATCCATACCGAGACCCAATCAGTACAGGTACAAAATATAGTTGTTGCCCATTCGCTTACAATTACCGATTACTTACTGATTGTTTACAGCATTGGCATTACAATCTTGCTTATCCGTTTTGCCGACAACCTGCTATCGATCTATAAAACCATCCGCAGGAATAAAAACATACCTATTGAATACGCTACATTAGTTTTGGTGCCTGAGGAGGTTATCCCCCACAGCTTTTTCAATTACATATTTGTGAATGAAAGCGATTACGAAAATCCGCTGGAAACACAACTGCTACAGCACGAACTTACCCATGTCCTCCAAAGGCATTCGCTGGATATCCTGTTTATCGAACTGTTAAAAATTGCCTTTTGGTTCAACCCTATATTCATCCTTTACAAACGCGCCATCCAGTTAAATCACGAATTTTTGGCGGATGAAAATGTGCTGTCGGCAGGTGATGATCTGCAAGGCTACCAATACCTGCTGCTATCAAAAGCAGGCCTTAACCCGGCGATTAATTTAACAAGTAACTTCAATTATTCCATAACCAAAAAACGTTTAATGATGATGACCCACACCACCCCAAAACTGAGGGCAATGCTAAAGGGAATTGCATTGGCACCTGTGATTACTGCTCTGGTATTTTTTTTATCTACCAAACCGGAAACCGCTACAGCTAAAAGCGCGCTGCCTGTTGTTGACACTGTTCCGCAAAAAGCGCAGGTACAGTTCCCAAAACCGACAGGCAAAGGCCCCTACATTTCGCGCCGCGGTAATGACGGTAAAGCTGTATTTTATAAATATGTTGCCGACCTCACCCCTGCCGAAAAGAAGAAATTCAAATTTCAGGCACCGGGCAGCTTTACCAAACCGGAAAAACAATCGCCAAACGAGCGCCAGCTGCAATCATGGACAACAAAATCCATCTATGGCATCTGGGTCGATGGTAAACATGTTACTAACGATGCGCTTGCAAGCTACACCACAAAAGACATAGTGTATTACACCAGCAGCCCATTAACCAAGTACGCTATAAATTATCCTAAGAATTTTTTCCAGATCGATCTTTACACCGAGGATGGCTATAAGAAAGCTTTTAAAACGTGGAAGGATAGGAAGAATAAGTAAGTTACTTCTCAGCGCGTCATTGCGAGCGTAGCGTGGCAATCTTCGATAGAACAGTCGACGACATACCTATCGAAGATTGCCACGTCGCTACGCTCCTTACAGCAATGACGTTTTTCGAAATTCCCCACCAAAAAAGCCCTTGCAGAATTAACTGACAAGGGCTCGGGATTATAACTAACTGACTAATTATTCTTAATAAAACACCTGGTCGAACTGGTTAACCGCGTCCTTACTTTCCAGGTTGGAGTGGCCCATCAAAAACTCATCTACCTTGCGGGCAGCCTCGCGGCCTTCTGATATGGCCCAAACAACCAATGACTGGCCGCGGCGAATATCGCCCGCTGCAAACACTTTGCTTACATTGGTGCGGTAAACACCCTCTTTGGCTTTAACATTCTTTCGCTCATCAAGCTCTACGCCTAACTGCTCCAGGGTGCCTTCAAACTGCGGGTTAACAAAACCCATCGCCAGGAATACACGCTGGCAAGGTATCTCGCGCTCGCTGCCTTCAACTTCGTTGAATTTGATAGGGCGGCCCATTACATCAATCTCCCAGCTTACATCGGTCACTTTAAGGGCTCTTAGGTTACCTTCAGCATCGCCTAAAAACTCTTTAGTGTTAATACCCCATGAACGTTCAACGCCTTCCTCGTGCGAGCTGGTGGTCTTTAAAACCATTGGATAAGTTGGCCATGGCATGTGCGGTGTACGCTGCTCCGGTGGCTGCACCATTACCTCAAACTGCCTTACAGATCGTGCGCCCTGGCGGTTTGATGTGCCCACGCAATCGCTGCCGGTATCGCCACCACCAATAACAACTACATCTTTGTCGGTAGCAAAAATATCTTCCACTTCAACAGCAATGCTGCTAACGCGTTTGTTTTGTTGTTTCAGGAAATCCATGGCGAAGTATACGCCTTTAAACTCCCTGCCGGGGATAGGTAAGTTACGCGGGATAGTAGACCCACCTGCCAGTACTACCGCGTGGTGGTTACGCAATACCTCATCGGCAGCTACGTTTTTACCTACTTCGGCATTGCATTTAAACTCGATGCCATCCTCTTCCATGATCTGGATACGGCGGTCTATCACCCATTTCTCCAGTTTAAAATCGGGGATACCGTAACGCAGCAAACCACCGGGGCGGTCGTCGCGTTCAAAAACGGTAACGGCGTGGCCTGCTTTGCTCAATTGCGCGGCGGCGGCTAATCCTGCCGGGCCGGAACCTATTACGGCTACCTTTTTGCCTGTTTTGATCAACGGGGCAACAGGTTTAACCATGTTTTTAGAGTAAGCAACCTCTATAATATGTTTTTCAATTTCCTCGATAGCTACCGGTGGTTTGTTGATGCCCAGTACACATGCAGACTCGCATGGCGCAGGGCAAATACGGCCGGTAAACTCCGGGAAGTTATTTGTTGATGATAAGATCTGGTACGCTTCGTCCCAGTTTTTGCGGTATACGGCATCATTAAACTCGGGGATAACATTGCCAAGCGGGCAACCCGAGTGGCAGAACGGAATCCCACAGTTCATGCAGCGTGCCGATTGCTGGTTTAGTTTTTCATCAGAATACAAACCAACAAATTCATTATAGTTTTTTACCCTTTCAACAACAGGCGTTTTTTGGGGAAGCTCCCTGTTAAATTCCTGAAATCCTGTAACTTTTCCCATTCTGATATTTAGCTTACGGTTTGATACTCTAATTTTTCTAACACTTTTTTGTATTCCTTAGGGAATACTTTTACGAATTGCGATGATGCCTTACCCCAATTCTTCAAGATGCTTTGCGCCAGCTTGCTGCCGGTTAGGCTAACATGCTTCTTCAGCAAGGCGGTTATCTGCTCTTCGTCTTTTAACGATAGCGGGTCAAGGTCAACCATTTCGGTATTGCAGTTTTCTGCAAAGTTGCCCTTAGGGTTGTAGATCCACGCTAAACCACCGCTCATACCTGCCGCGAAGTTCCTTCCGGTTTCGCCCAGGATAAGTGCGCGGCCGCCGGTCATGTACTCGCAACCGTGGTCGCCAATACCTTCTACAACCGTTGTAGCGCCAGAGTTACGCACCGCGAAACGTTCGCCTGCCATACCCCTTACATACAACTCGCCGCTTGTTGCACCATATAGGGCAACATTACCTATCAGGATGTTATCCTCTGGTTTAAAAGTAGCGTTTACAGATGGATAGATGGCTAATTGCGCGCCGGAAAGGCCTTTACCAACGTAGTCATTGGCTTCGCCCTCCAGCTCAAAAGAAATTCCTTTTGCAGCGAAAGCGCCAAAGCTTTGCCCTGCAGATCCTTTAAATTTATAGTTGATGGTATTATCAGGCAAGCCCGCAGAACCATAGATCTTCGAAATTTCATTCGATAATAAGGTACCTATGGTACGGTTCACGTTGATAACATCAAACGTAGCGAATACCGGCGTTTTATCTTCCAGCGCTGCTTTAGCGGCTTTCAACAATTCCCAGTCGATGATCTCCTCCATACCATGGTCTTGTTTTTCGCTATTATAAAGCGTGCTGCCTTTGCTCACCGTAACAGGGTGCAGGATAGCCGACAGGTTAATGGTTTTCGCTTTCCAGCTTTTTAAGTTTTCTTTAACCTTTAAGAACTGTACGCGGCCAACCATTTCGTTAATAGTACGGAAACCAAGCTCGGCCATGATCTCGCGCAACTCCTCGGCCATAAAGCGGAACAGGTTTACAACATGATCCGGGCTACCGCTGAACAATTTCCTTAACTCAGGGTCCTGCGTGGCAACACCAACCGGGCAAGTGTTTAGGTGGCATTTACGCATCATTATACAGCCGCCGGCAACAAGGGCCGCGGTTGCAACACCCCACTCCTCGGCACCCATTAAGGTAGCAATAGCCAAATCGCGACCGGTCTTCAGCTGACCGTCCGTTTGCAATACTACTCGGCTGCGCAGTTTGTTACGTACCAATGTCTGGTGCGCTTCAGCAAGGCCAAGCTCCCATGGTAAGCCGGCATGTTTAACCGAACTTATTGGTGATGCACCTGTACCGCCATCATACCCGGCGATCAGAATAACATCCGCATGTGCTTTGGCAACACCCGCCGCTATAGTACCTACCCCTGCTTTGGATACCAACTTAACATTGATACGTGCAGCACGGTTAGCGTTCTTTAGATCGAAAATTAGCTGCGCCAGATCTTCGATAGAATAAATATCGTGGTGCGGTGGTGGCGATATTAAACCAACACCCGGTGTAGAGTGGCGTGTTTTAGCTATCCAGTCGTCAACCTTATGGCCCGGCAGTTGCCCGCCTTCGCCCGGTTTTGCACCTTGCGCCATTTTTATCTGTAACTCATCGGCATTGGTAAGGTAATTTGAGGTTACCCCGAAACGTGCCGATGCAACCTGCTTAATAGCCGAGCGCATCGAATCGCCGTTCGCCATTTTTTCGTAGCGCATCTCATCCTCGCCACCCTCGCCGGTATTGCTTTTACCGCCTATGCGGTTCATGGCAATTGCCATAGTGCTATGCGCTTCGTGCGAGATAGAACCGAACGACATCGCGCCTGTTGCAAAACGGGTCATGATGTTTTCTATAGGCTCAACCTCGTCAATGCTTATCGCTTCGCGGTGATGGGCAAAATCAAGCAAGCCACGGATGGTGTAATGCTTGTCTGCCTGCTCATTTATCGCGGCAGCATAATTTTTATATACCGTATAGCTGTTGCTGCGGGTTGCATGCTGCAGCAAGTGCACCGTGGTTGGGTTAAACAAGTGGGCTTCGCCACGGCGTTTCCACTGGTAAATACCACCCTCGGGCAATAAATGATTTTCTGTTTTAGGGCTGTTAAAGCCAATTTTGTGCTTGCAAAGCGATTCTTTAGCGATCTCGTCCAAACCTAAACCTTCTATACGGGTAACCGCGCCGGTAAAGTAATGGTCAACCACCTCTTTATTCAATCCCAAGATCTCGAATACCTGCGAACCGTGGTATGATTGCAGCGTAGAGATCCCCATTTTAGAGAAGATCTTCAACAAGCCATCGTTAACCGATTTTACGTAGTTTTTGTAAAGGGTTTTTATATCAAGGCTGGTTTCTAAGTGGCCATTATTCTTTAAAGTTTCAATAGTAGACAGCGCCAGGTACGGGTTGATGGCCGTAGCACCGAATGCCAGCAAGGTAGCAAAGTGGTGTACTTCCCAAACGTCGCCGGTTTCGGCAACAATACCTACCGCGCCACGGCGGCCTTTTTTAATTAAGTGGTGATGCACGGCAGATACCGCTAATAGCATCGGGATAGGCGCGTGTTCCGAGTCGATAGCACGGTCGCTTAGTATCAATACCTCAAAGCCATCATCAACGGCGTCTTCGGCATAGCGGCAAAGCCTTGCAATACCTTTTTGCATCGATCCCGGGTTGCCATCTGCATTATAATAAGTTTGCAGGGTTTTAGCGTGAAACATCCCGGTATCTATAGAACGCAGTTTTTCTAACTGGTGATTTTTCAATATCGGGTGGTTTAGCACAACGCAATGGCAGTGCATTTTATCCTCGTCCAACAAGTTGCCGTTGTTACCGATGAAGGTAGCCAAACTCATCACCAAACGCTCGCGGATAGGGTCTATCGGCGGGTTGGTAACCTGCGCGAAGAACTGCTTAAAGTAGCTGGAAAGGTGCTGTGGCTTGTCAGACAATATCGCCAAAGGCACATCGGTACCCATTGAGCCAATCGGTTCTTTACCATCCAAAGCCATTGGTTTGATGATGGTGTCGATATCCTCGCGGCTGTAACCAAATACCTGCTGGTAACGGTAAACAGCATCAGCACTAAGGCTGGCGAATGATAAACGCGGCTCAGGCAAATTACCTAAACGGATCTTATAATTATCAAGCCAGGTACCATAAGGCTGCTGGCCGCTGATTTCTTTTTTAATTTCTTCATCTGTTATGATCTTACCTTTTTCGGTATCTATCAATAACATTTTGCCCGGTTGCAGGCGCCCTTTGCGTATAACTGTACTTTCGTCGATCTTTAAGGTACCTGCCTCTGATGCGGCTATAACGCGGCCATCATTGGTGATCACAAAACGAAGTGGGCGAAGGCCGTTACGGTCAAGCAAGGCACCAACCAATTTACCATCGGTAAAGCTGATAGCGGCCGGGCCATCCCAGGGCTCCATTAAAGTAGCGTGGTATTCGTAAAATGCTTTTTTAATTGGGTCCATCTGCTCGTTGCCGTCCCATGCCTCAGGTATCAGCATCATCATTACGTGTGGTAACGAACGGCCGGTGTGCAGCAAAATTTCGATGATGTTATCCAAACAGGCACTATCAGACTGGTTGTTATCTATAACCGGCAAAAGCATCTCCATTTCCTCGTTGGTGAAATAGGCAGACGCGAAAGATTTTACGCCCGAATAGAACCAGTTAAGGTTACCGGTGAGCGTATTTATCTCGCCGTTATGCGCAATTAAGCGGAAGGGCTGCGCCAGTTTCCACGACGGAAAGGTATTGGTTGAGAAACGTGAGTGGATCAAAGCCAGGCCCGATGTAACGCGGGGATCGGCCAGATCAGGGAAGTACTTACGCAATTGGTAAGTGGTTACCTGCCCTTTATAAATAATGGTTTTACAAGAGAACGAGGTAAAGTAAAAATGCTCTGCCGCTGCCGGGATAGTTTCGGTAACAGTTTTATTGATATAGCGGCGCAAAACGTAAAGTTTACGCTCAAAATCTTCGGTGTTGGTTACCGCGCGGGGGCGTGCAACAAACAGTTGTTCGCTATCCGGCTCTGCCTGGCGGGCGGTTTCGCCAATTACAGATGAATTAACATTTAGCTTACGGTAACCAAGCAAAGTAAAGCCCAGTTTTTCGATAGCAGCGGCAATAATTTTGCGGCTGGCCTTCTTCAAAGCAGGCTCTTTTGGGAAGAATAACATACCTACACCGTACTCGCCCGGCTCGGGTAAACTGATCTCCAGATCAGAACATTCTTCCATTAAAAACTCGTGTGGGAGTTGAATAAGGATACCTGCGCCATCACCACTTTCGGGGTCGCAACCACATGCACCACGGTGCTCCATGTTCTCTAACATGGTTAAGGCATCGCTAACAATAGCATGCGATTTATGACCGTTTATATGTGTAATAAATCCTGTTCCGCAGGAATCGTGCTCAAATTCTGACCTGTATAGGCCCTGCTGGTTACAATCAGTTTGGTCCATTCTTTTATCCGCTTATTAGTGATGCGGGTAATAACGAAATTACCAAATTTTCATATTTTTATAAAATAGATGCTTATTTTTTTAAATTTATCAAAACAATGCCGTTTTTTTGCAATTCAATTATTAAGTCGACAATAATCATATACTTTATGTATGAATTTAATAATTCTTAACGTTTATTTAATATGCACACATAGCAAATTAACATAATAATCTAATTTTGCCGATACCCCTCCCAACCCTCCCGTAAGGAAGGGCTTAAATCCGCCCCTATCGGGGTAGATATAGAGGGGACTTATTTATACCTTATATTAACATGGCCGAAAAAATTAAAGCAGTATTTTTAGACAGAGACGGGGTTTTAAACCGCGAAATGGGTGATTACGTTTGTAAACTGGAAGATTTCCACGTATTGGATAATTTTGACGCGCTTAAGGAACTGCAAGACCGTGGCTATATGCTGCTGGTAGCTACTAACCAGGGTGGTTTAGCCAAAGGCTGGTATACCGAAACTGAACTTGGTAAAATGCACGCGCACTTAAAACAGGTCTATCAGGAACATGGTGTAGAAATAACCGACTTTTTCTATTGCCCCCACCACCCCAACTTTACCGGCGACTGTGATTGCCGCAAACCAAAACCGGGTTTGTTATTTCAAGGGATCGAAAAATATAACGTCGACCCATCCCAATCATACTTTATTGGCGACCGCGAGCGCGATGTAGAGGCCGGCACTGCCGCAGGCGTTAAAGGCATTTTGATTGATAGCGACCAGCCCATAAGCACCGTTTTGGATCAGATAGCATAATAGCAGATGAAGAAAATATCTTTTATCATATTAATGCTGATGGCTTTTGCACTTACTACCGCATCTGCACAAGACGAAAACTACCAGGCAAAGCAGCAGCTTAATCAGTTTAAAATAAAGAGCACGCTAAAGACCGAAACCGGTGAGATCAATTACCGCGGTTTGTCTAAGCCCGAACTGCAATCCAAACTAAATAACATCTTAAACGTTTCTGCTGATGACTTTGTAAGAACGCTGAATAACGAGCCTTCGCAGAAGAAGTTCCTGGAGGATGTAAAATTGGGATTATCCCGCTTCAACGGTTTTTATGCCGAACTTGATGCCGAGGATAAAACCCGCATTTGTGCGTACTTTGCCAAACTGATGGACGACGTGGGCATGGAAAGCCCCGAAGCGCTATTAAACAGATGGATCCAAAACCTGGAACCTGCCAACAAACAGTAAACGAACTACATGCAGATACCTGACAAATTAAAAAACTACGACACGCTGCTGTTTACGGCGATGGCTTTTTATGCCATATACCTGTTTACCAGTTATAGCGGCATAGGCATCTCGCCCGATTCTATCATGTACACCAGTGCCGCCCGTAGTTTCGTCGCGCATGGCACCCTGCATACGTTCAATAACATCCCCATTGTAGATTTCCCGGTATTTTACCCGCTATTTTTAGGCCTTATTAGTTTTGTAAGCCAGACAGACCCTGTTGCTTTTGGCGCGGTACTCAACATGTTTATGTTTGCCACGCTGGTATTTACCAGCGGGTGGATCATGTCGCGGTTCGTGCCGTCTTCGCACGTATACAAATGGCTGGTATTGGCGGCAATCATATTAAACCCCGGCTCGTTGCAGGTGTACTCCTATCTATGGTCGGAAACACTTTTTATCCTCGAGGTACTGCTCTTCATCATCGTTTTCCGCAAATATTTGCTTACCCACGCAGGCAAGTGGCTCATCTTTGCTGCCGGTATTGCCGCTGTGGCTTGTATCACCCGTTATGCCGCGGTAACTATCGTTGGTACAGGTGGCTTGTTATTACTGCTGGACAGGAAACTACCTATTAAGAAAAAGATCATTCATATATTAATATATGGCGTAGTTTGTATCTCGCTGCTAGTTGCCAACCTTACGTTCAACGCCCTGCACACCGGCACGGTAACCGGCCCAAGGGAACCATCGATAACATCCTTCAGCCAAAACCTTTATTATTTTGGCAGCGTGTTTTGCGAGTGGATGGGTATGAACCCGGATATGTACCCGGTGTTCGCTTTACCATTAGGCATCATTATTTTGGTTGGCTTCATAGCCGCGCTGGCCTTTAACTTTACCCGCCGCAAGCTGGATAGCTTTGAGAACCTGGCCATCACCTTCGCGCTGGTTTACGGGTTGTTTATTGTACTGTCATCTACCTTTTCGCGGTACGAACGCATCAACCCGCGCCTACTCGCGCCTATGTACATCCCCGCCTTATGGGGTTATACTAGTTGGGGCTTGCTGCTTTTAAAACGCATTTTAGATAAACGGGTACGCATAGCTGTGGCTGCTATATTTATACTGATGATGCTGGGTTATATCACCAAGATATTTTTGGTTGACAAACAGCGCTACAACGACCAGATAGCCGACGAATACGGCAACCCCGGCTATACCGATAACGACTGGATGGACTCCGAATTTGCCAAATATTTAAAAACTATTGATAAAGGCATGTTTGCGCCGAATGTGGGTATATATTCGGATGCACACGAAGCGGTTTACTTCTTCTCGGGAATGTCATCATACCTGGTGCCGCATATATTCTTTAAAAAGGATGTAGAGAAATTTTACAAGATCAAACGCTTCTACCTCATCTGGTTCAACAACCTCGAGAACCCGGAACTCATCAACATTAAAGACATCCAAAAGGTAAAAAAACTGAAAGTTATAAAGCAGTTTGACGAGGGTGCTATTTATGAGTATGAGGGAGAAAGATAGTCTGAACTCGAATTTAGGAATTTAGGAATTTAGGCTAATTCATTCTGTTAATTCACTAATTCCAAAAATTCGAGTTCAAACAATTACATAAGCACTTATACATATTGCCATTCTTATAAAAAAGCACATCAAAAATTATATTTTTGATAATCATTTTCACATAAAATTTTGATTTAATAAAATACGACATATATTTGCATCGCTTACCCAAAGCAAAATATAAAAATGAACGGACTTAACACATATCATTTACATCTGCACCATCACCACCATGTGGTGATCAGATAATATATGTTTCTACGCGAAATATCGTCCTCTGTTTATATTCATTTCCTAAAAATAAATTTGTGAAAACATTAAAAATAGCGATCCAGAAATCGGGTCGGCTCAACGAAAAATCCGTTGAATTATTAAAAAATTGCGGCCTTAATTTCGAAAATTATAAGAGCTCGCTTATCTCCCCCGTATCAAATTTCCCGTTAGAGATCCTTTTTCTGCGTGATGATGACATCCCCGAATATGTACAAGACGGCATTGCCGACCTGGGCATTGTAGGCGAAAACGTGATAGAGGAAACCGAGGTAGAAGTAAGCTACCTGCAAAAACTTGGCTTTGGTAAATGTTCGCTAAAAATAGCGGTACCAAACAATAACAGCATCACTGCTTTAGATCAGCTTAACGGCAAGGCAATCGCTACCACCTACCCGGTTATATTAGGGAAATACCTTAAAGAAAAAGGCATATCATCTGATATCCGCACCATTTCGGGTTCGGTAGAGATCTCTCCGGGCCTTGGTTTAAGCGATGCCATTTGCGACCTGGTATCTACCGGCGGCACATTAAAAAGCAACGGACTTGTGCCATTTGCGGATGTGATGAGCAGCGAGGCGATATTGATTGGCCAAAAAGGCAGCGAGAACGATGACCTGATCAAAGAACTGATCCAGCGCATCCAGTCGGTATTGCGTGCTAAAGAAACCAAGTACGTGGTACTGAATGTAGAGCGTAAAAACCTTGACGCGGTAATCGCATTATTACCGGGCGTTAAAAGCCCATCGGTAGTGCCATTGGCCGAGGTTGACTGGGTGGCAGTACACACCGTTATCCCCGAGCGCGATTTTTGGGACCGCATCAGTCAGTTAAAACAAGCCGGCGCGCAAGGCATTGTAGTAATGCCGATAGAGAAGATAATATTATAAAGCCCCACCCAAACCCTCTCCGCTGGTAAGCGGAAGGACTTTGTGGAGTGGGTTTAAAAAAATAAAAAGTCTCCCCAACCGGGGGAGATTATTCACAAGGTGTTGTTCTTATGGTGTTCATGAGGGCTACGCCGTTTAGAGGGTGCTTATGGAGACATTCAATTATTCAGAATTAAGTAAAACCGATATCGCCCGCCTGGTACAGCGTAATGTTGACCCTGCGAACGAGATCCGTGCTTTGGTTGAGGAGGTTATAGAAAACGTTAAGCAACATGGCGATAGCGCCCTGATTGACTACGCCAGCAAGTTTGACAAAGTTGACCTGACCAAACTTTACCTGGACAAGGCCGAACTGGAAGAGATCGCCTCAGCGGTATCCGAAGATCAGCAGGAAGCTTTGCAAACGGCTTACGCCAATATCTATAAATTCCACAAGGCGCAGTTAAAAGACGAGGACAAGGTAGAAACCATGCCCGGCGTAACCTGCTGGCGCGAGCTACGGGCAATTGAAAAAGTTGGCCTTTATATCCCCGGTGGTACGGCTGTATTGCCATCTACGTTTTTAATGCTGGGTATCCCTGCAAGGATAGCGGGATGCAAGGAGATCGTAGTTTGCTCGCCACCGCAAAAAAACGGCAAGGTTAACGCGTTTATCGCCTATGTAGCGTTGATGCTGGGTATTAACAAAGTTTATTTGGTTGGTGGTTCACAGGCCATCGCCTCTATGGCTTACGGTACGGAGACTATTGCGAAGGTTGATAAGATCTTTGGACCAGGCAATCAGTTTGTAACTAAAGCTAAAACCATTATTCAATCAACCACTACAACTGCTATAGATATGCCTGCGGGCCCTTCGGAAGTTTTGGTGATTGCTGATAGAAGCGCCAAACCTGCTTATGTAGCCGCCGACTTACTGGCACAGGCCGAGCACGGGATAGATAGCCAGTCGATACTGGTATGTACTTCGCAGGATATCGCTGATAAAACTTTGGCAGAAGTACAAAAGCAACTGGCCGTTTTACCACGTTACGAAATTGCTAAACAAGCATTGGATAATTCATACATCATCATCACCCAAAATTTGGATGAGGCGATGGATTTCAGTAATGAATACGCGCCCGAGCACTTAATTTTAGCGACTGAAAAATGGAAGGAGCTAACGCCAAATATCATCAACGCCGGTTCGGTATTCCTTGGTAATTTAACCCCGGAGAGCGCGGGTGATTATGCATCCGGCACCAACCATACATTGCCAACCAGCAGTTATGCAAGGGCATATTCGGGTGTATCGGTAGATTCGTTTGTGAAGAAGATAACCTTCCAGTATTTAACCGAAGAAGGCATCAAAAATATAGGCCCCTCGGTAGAGATACTGGCCGAAATGGAAGGCCTGCACGCGCATAGGAATGCGGTGAGTGTGAGGATGAAGAAATAAGAAGTAATGAAATAACAAATAAGCGCGTCGTTGGGGCGAAAGCCTCACCTAAATCCTTTCCAAAGGAAAAGACTTAAAAACAATAGAACCTCTCCTTTGGAGAGGGCAGGTGAGGCTACCTCGCAATGACAGACGGAACTAAAGACTATACAATGTTCGAGTTAAACAACATATTACGCGAAAACATCAAAAACCTAATCCCCTACTCATCCGCACGTGATGAGTATACGGGCGAGGCAAGTGTGTTTTTGGATGCGAACGAAAACGCGTTCGGTTCGCCTTTGGAACAGGCCTACAACCGCTATCCCGACCCTTTGCAGTACCGGGTAAAGATGAAGCTGAGCGAAATTAAAGGCGTACCTGCCCGCAACATCTTTTTGGGCAATGGCAGCGATGAAGCCATCGATATCCTGTTTCGCAGTTTCTGTAACCCGGGGGTAGACAATGTGATAATCGTACCGCCAACGTACGGCATGTACCAGGTATCGGCCAATATTAATGACATCGAGGCCAAAAAAGTATTACTTACCGAAGAGTACCAGCTCGACCTTGACGGCATTTCCGAAGCTATTGATAAAAACACTAAACTGATCTTTATCTGCTCGCCAAATAATCCAACGGGCAATTCCATCAACCGTGATGATATTGAAACCTTACTGGCAAACTTTAACGGTTTGGTTGTTATAGATGAGGCTTACATCAATTACAGTCGCCAAAAAACCTTTATACAGGAATTGACCGAGTACGCCAATTTAGTTGTGCTGCAAACCCTTTCCAAAGCCTGGGGGCTGGCAGGTTTACGTGTTGGTATGGCCTTTGCCAGCGAGGAGATCATCGAGGTGATGAACAAAGTTAAGCCACCTTATAATATGAACGAAGCATCGCAGCAACTGGCTTTGCAGGCGCTAAACAATGTATCGCTGGTAAACCTTTGGATCAAAGAAACGCTTGAACAGCGCGACAAACTGGTGCTTACCTTAAAAGAGTTTGATTTTGTGCTGGACATTTATCCATCCGATGCCAACTTCATTTTAGTAAAAACCACCAACGCAAAAGCCATTTACGACTTTTTGGTGCAACACGGCATCATCATCCGCGACCGCTCTAAAGTGGAGCTTTGCGAGGGCTGCCTGCGCATCACCATCGGCACGCCAGATGAAAATAAAACACTGATAGAAACCTTACAGCAATACAAATAATAATGAGCAAGCTGCAAAAAGTACTTTTTATTGACCGCGACGGCACCATCATTAACGAAACACCCGATGAGCAGATAGATTCGTTCGCGAAGCTGACGTTTTACCCCGGCGCTTTGCAATACCTGCCAAAAATTGCCGCCGAATTGGATTTTGAGTTAGTAATGGTAACCAATCAGGATGGTTTAGGTACAGCCGTTTACCCGGAGGACACCTTTTACCCGGTGCATAATTTCATCCTCAAAACGTTTGAGAACGAGGGCGTACACTTTTCGGATCAGGCTATCGACCGTACTTTTCCTGCTGACAATGCCCCTACCCGCAAACCGGCAACGGGCTTGTTAACAAAATATCTGGATGCAACTAAATACGATCTGGTCAATTCATTTACCATTGGCGACCGTAAGAACGACGTTCTGCTGGCTAAAAACCTGGGCGCAAAAGCTATCTGGCTAAATAACAAGTCGGGTTTGGGCGATGGTGAGTTTAAAACTGAAACAGATAGCGATATTGCCGGTGTAGTAGCCTTGCAAACCATAGAGTGGAATGATATTTACGAATTTTTAAAGCTAGGTCAACGTGTTTTTGAGCACAGCCGGGTTACAAAAGAAACCGACATCCGCATCAAAATAAACCTGGATGGTACGGGCGAGGCTAAAGTTTCAACAGGCCTGCACTTTTTTGACCACATGCTGGACCAGATCGCCCGCCACGGCAGCATCGACCTGGAAGTTACCGCCAAAGGCGACTTGCATATCGACGAGCACCATACCATTGAAGATACCGGCATCGCGTTAGGCGAAATTTTCGCTACAGCATTGGGCAATAAAATGGGTATTGAGCGTTATGGTTTCTGCCTGCCTATGGATGATTGCCTGGCACAGGCCGCAATAGATTTTGGCGGGAGAAACTGGATAGTATGGGATGCCGTATTTAACAGGGAGAAAGTTGGCGACGTTCCTACTGAGATGTTTTACCACTTTTTTAAATCGTTCAGCGATGCATCGAAATGTAACCTA
The DNA here is from genome assembly GCF_034345625.1 of Mucilaginibacter sp. 5C4. Classification (NCBI taxonomy): domain Bacteria; kingdom Pseudomonadati; phylum Bacteroidota; class Sphingobacteriia; order Sphingobacteriales; family Sphingobacteriaceae; genus Mucilaginibacter; species Mucilaginibacter sp. 5C4. The sequence continues at coordinate 3,285,288 of NZ_CP133775.1, forward strand.
AACATTAAAGCCGAAGGGCAAAACGAACATCACAAAATAGAAGCTATATTTAAAGCCTTTGCCAAAGCCATAAAAATGGCCGTAAAGCGCGACGTTAATAAAATGGTTTTACCTTCTACTAAAGGACTTTTGTAGGGAGGCAAGATGACAGGAAACAAGAATCAGGACAAAAAATTCTTGATTCTTAGGTCTTGACATCTTGATTCAATTTTAAAATATGATTGGTATAATTCGATATGGCGCCGGGAACATTTTCTCGCTTACTGCTGCTTTAGAGCGGCTGGGGATCGACTATGGTATGGTGAACACCGAGGCCGATCTGCTACAGTTCGACCGTTATATCATTCCGGGTGTTGGGCATGCGGGTGCTGCCATGCAAAAATTGGAACAAACAGGCTTGGTTCCGGCTATAAAAGCGCTTAAAAAACCCACATTGGGTATTTGTGTGGGGATGCAACTACTTACGGCTTATAGCGAAGAGGGCGATGCTAATTTGCTTAACCTGTTCCCTATCAAAACCTTAAAGTTTCCGCATAAAGACAGTTTTAAAGTACCGCATACGGGCTGGAACCAGGTGTTCGCTGAGAAAGAAAACCCCTTATTTGAAAATATACCGCTTGGGTCACACTTTTACTTCGTACATTCATACTTTATTGAGTACGATCAATCATTCACTTTGTCTTCAACCAGTTACATAAATAAATTTTCGGCATCAATTTGGCATGATAACTTTTACGGTGTGCAATTTCACCCTGAAAAGTCGGGCCCTTATGGCGAAATATTATTAAAAAACTTCTCTAAAATATAAAACATGTATATTATTCCTGCCATTGATATTCTGAATAAAAAAGTTGTGCGCCTGCGCGAAGGCGATTATCAGCAGGTTACAGAATACGATGTTACCCTCGAAGAAATGATAGATAGGTACCAGAGCAACGGTACCAACTTCATCCATATAATTGACCTTAACGGTGCCAAAAACGATTTTAGCAACCAACAATATCTGTTTGATGTGATCCGTAAAACAGACATGCAGGTGCAATACGGTGGTGGCATCCGCAGTATTGATAAGGTTAAGGAACTGATAGATGCCGGCGTTCACCGCGTTATTGTGGGCACACAGGCTATTACTAACCCATCTTTTTTAGAAGACTTGAGCAAAGCCATCTATGGCCGCGATAAATGCAGCGACCAGGTGGTTATTGCCATTGATGTGTTGGACGAAGTAATAAAATACTCCGGCTGGATGGAAAGCTCGCCCATTAAACTAATGGATTACGTGGACAAGTGCCTGGCGCTTGGTTTCTTCCGTTTTTTGTGTACAGATATTAATAAAGACGGTAAACTGGGCGGCGCGGGTGTAGACTTGTATAGCAAACTGCTTGACCATTCTCCGTTCATCAAACTTATCGCATCGGGTGGTGTAAGCTCAATGGCTGATATTGACGAACTAAGTAAAATAAAGGTGGAAGCTTGCGTGGTAGGCAAAGCCATTTACGAAAACCATATCAGTATCGAAGAAATTAAAAATTGGAATTTGGAATCTTTGATGTCCATATAATCGCGTCCGAAAGACGCTTACCCCAAACCGTCATTGCGAGCGTAGCGTGGCAATCCCCTACTTACAGAGCCGCTCTGTATAGCAAAGAGATTGCTTCGTACCTCACAATAACGATCTTATAAAATCATGCTCGCTAAAAGAATTATTCCCTGCCTTGACGTTAAAAACGGCCGCACAGTAAAAGGTGTGAACTTTGTTGACCTGCGCGATGCCGGCGACCCTGTAGAACTTGCCTGGAAGTATTCGCAGCAGGGTGCGGATGAACTGGTTTTCCTGGATATTACCGCTACGGTAGAGCGCCGCAAAACCATGGTAGAATTAGTAAAATCGGTAGCGAGGCAAATTAATATCCCATTTACTATTGGCGGTGGCATAAACGAGATTGCCGATGCCGATGCATTGCTTAATGCCGGTGCTGATAAGATCTCCATTAATTCTGCCGCGGTACGTAACCCGGCTTTGATTGATGAGTTAGCAAAGGCGTTTGGGGTACAGTTTGTGGTGATAGCGGTTGATACAAGGGTGATTGGCGATAAAAATATCGTCCACCTGAATGGCGGACGCTTACCAACAGAGAAACAAACTTTGGACTGGATCAAAGAGGCCGAGAGCCGTGGTGCAGGCGAGATCCTGCTTACCTCTATGGACCACGACGGTACAAAAGCAGGTTTTGATAACGGTTTACTTAAATTAGTAAACGATACGGTTAATATCCCAGTAATAGCATCGGGTGGTGCAGGGTCGGTGCAGCATTTTGTGGATGTTTTTCAAAAAACAAACGTTGATGCCGCGCTGGCAGCATCCGTATTTCATTACGGTGAAATATTGATACCCGATCTGAAATCGGTTTTAAGAGAAAATAATATTGAGGTGAGGGTGTAAAGCCCCACACAAATCCTCCCGAAAGGGAGGGCTTAACAAGAATTTAACAACAATAATTACATGTCTCTCCGCTAACCAGCGGAGGAGATTTAGAGGGGGCTTATGAACATCGACTTTAACAAAACAGACGGTTTAGTGCCGGTAGTGATACAGGACGAGCAAACGCTTGAGGTGCTGATGCTGGGTTACATGAACCAGGATGCATACGATAAAACGGTGCAGGAAAACATCGTTACTTTCTTCTCACGTTCAAAAAACCGCTTGTGGACCAAGGGCGAAACCAGTCAGAATTTTCTGCATGTAAAAAGCATGCATATCGATTGCGACAATGATACCATCCTGATAAAAGTTAAAGCCGACGGCCCAACCTGCCACACCGGCGCTCGCAGCTGTTTCCAAACAGAGTACAACCAGAACTTTTTGATGCAGCTGGAAAACATCATTGCTGACAGGTACGAGAACCCTAAAGAGGATTCGTATATCAACAAACTGCGTAAAAAAGGACTTAAAAAGATTACCCAAAAAGTTGGTGAAGAGGGCGTTGAAGTGGTAATAGCCGCCCTTTACGAAACAGAAACAGAACTGGTTGATGAAGCATCCGATCTGATGTTCCACCTGTTGGTACTACTAAAAGAAAAAGGCTTAAATTTGGAGCGCATAGCAAAGAATTTAGAGGAAAGACATAAGTAGTTCATAGTGGATAGTTCATGGTTCATAGCAGCTCAAACACCATGAACTATGATCTATTAACCATGAACCTATAACATGGAAGTACAAAAATCAGCAGAATTAACCGGCCACAGCAACCCTATATTTAGCCTGGAGCTTTCTCAAAAGCCAGGCATATTGTTTAGCGGGGGTAATGATAAAGGGCTTGTTGAATGGAACCTGGAAACCAACTCGTTCATTAAAGTAATGTTCCCGGTGATGGCTTCTATTTATGCTATCCATTGCCCTGCGGGTTATCCTTTGATGTTTGCAGGACTACGCAGCGGCGAAGTGTTAGTGTTCAACTTTATCGAGCAAAAGATAACGCATCGCTTAAGGCATCACGTAAAACCCATCTTCGATATAAAATCATCAGCCAAAAAAGATGAACTATTGATAGCATCCGAGGATGGCACTGTATCTGTTTGGAGCTTAAAAACCTTAGAACTACTTCATAGCATAAAGGTATCAAACGATACCATACGCTGCATTGCCATAAACCCTTCCGAAAACCGCATTGCTTTTGGCTGCCGCGATAACCGCGTTGTTATTTACGACCTGGAAGATTACAGCCTGATAAAAGCTTTGATAGGCCATACCATGGCGGTATTCTCCTTGCAATACTCGCCCACCGGCGATTACCTCGTATCCGGCGCACGAGATGCACAGATAAAGATCTGGGATGTTAAAACGTATTCGCTTATTCAAAATATTCCCGCGCACCTATTTGCGGTTAATCATATCCTCTTCCATCCTACCCAACCATATTTCGCTACAGCAAGCATGGATAAGAGCATCAAAATTTGGGATGCGGTTGATTTTAAGCTCCGAAAGATCATCAATCGCGAAAAAGGTTACGCCAGCCATGTATTATCTATCAACAAACTTGCGTGGACTGGCACTCAACTGCTTTCTGCAGGTGACGACAAAAAGGTAATTATTTGGAATACAACCTTTTAAAAATATTCTCAATAGCTCTAAAATTAACCAACAATTTCCCTTTTGTTCACAATAGTTTAATCTGTTCATTTTGTTCATTCTATTTTTACTATAACAGTCTACCTACAATTGGCGCGGAGGTACAAGCGCAGACTGGAGCAACGTCGCCAACTGGCGCATTGGCGCTGCTACTGTGGCACCCGCAACCCCACCTACTGCAATAGACAACGTTTTCATAGGGGTAACGGCACCACTTTTACTATTTAACCTCAAATAAACTCGGGCTATACGCCAACCGTTGCTTCGGTAACAATGGGCACTGTTAAAACAGTTAATCTTATCGTTAACGGCACACTTACGGTTACCGGGACACTCTTGCAAAGGCACGATGGTGCAACAGGTTTAAATATAAATGCTACAATAGCCGGTAGCGGCACCATCAATTGTAATAACCTGCACAGAGGAGAATTTAAGATGAGAACGAAAATTTTGATCAATAAAACACAACTTTTAAAGTTGGTTCTTTTATGCCTGGTGTTAACACTACAAACAATGGCAATTGTGCAAGACGACCTGCCCTGCTGCGGCGGCGCTACCTAATGTTCTATTGATGCCTGGTTAAGCATATTAATGCTCTTGGGAGTAGCTTATGGTGCTTACGCTATTAGCAGATCAAAAAAACGGGTCAAAAAAACAAGAATGAAAAAGAAATGAGTTTTAAGAATATCGCTTCACAACTTTAAGCCTGTGGGTATGGCGCTTAAGTTCTTCCGAGTAGATACCCTCAGTATCGATAGAATCTATCTTAACCTTGCCGGAGGCATGTATTATTTTACCCCCGCCCATAATAATACCCACATGGGTGATGCGCCCTTCGGGGTTATTGAAGAAAGCAAGGTCGCCGGGTTTGGCTTTTAGTACCGAGTCTACCAGTTCGCCCTGTTCTGCCTGTTGCGAGGCATCGCGTTTTAAAGCTATTCCCCTTAATTTATAAACTACCTGGGTAAAACCCGAGCAATCTATCCCAAAATGCGTGCGCCCACCCCACAAATAGGGCGCGTTTAAAAACGATTGGGCAATATTTAATATACTATTAGTATCGCCTATGGTGCCTATAATCTCAAATTTTTGATTGCCAACGTAGCTTGTAGTCCCTTCTAAAAAAGCAAGCGAAGCACCCGCGGGGAGATGAACTACAGTATTATCTATAATTTTCCAGGCTTGGGTAACGGCACTAAAGGTTACGGGCGGCGGCGTTTGTACAAGGCGCTTATAAGCCAGGTGGCCAAGCATAACAAACTGTAAACGATCTATCCAACCAGTGTAATTATCATAAGCAGTGGTGATTTGAACCCACTTATCTTTCCACTCTAAAATCTCGAAGGCTTCTCCAAACAACACTTGCGACACCATTTCGCTGCGGTCATTTGGTTCGGCACGTAAGGGTACAACGCTTAAATTACAGATCCCGTATTCCATTTATCAAGTCACAGATTATGACGGTAAAATAGTTATAAACTTTTGTTAAACAAAAAAGGGGAAAGCATTATCTGCTTTACCCTTTTTAAATAAGTATTTTAAAATTATCCGTTTTGATGCAACCAGTCTTTTTTGGCGTGCAATTCTTCTTCGGTTTCGCGTACATCTTCGTCATCCACACAGCAATCAACCGGGCAAACAGCAGCACATTGCGGCTCGTCATGAAAACCAACACACTCGGTACATTTATCCGGAACTATATAATAGATATCGTCAGACAATGCAGCCTGTGTTTCTTCGGCATTTAAGGTATTACCGTCGCCAAAATCAATTATTCCTTTTAAATCTGTACCGTCGCTAAAGCGCCAAGCCGCACCTGCATCATAAATAGCATTATTTGGGCACTCTGGTTCGCAGGCCCCGCAGTTTATGCATTCATCGGTGATTATAATCGCCATATTATTTAAATATTCTTGTAGTATTCTATTTACCTTTGCCCTATAATTCGGGTTGTGCAAATATAACAAAAAAAGGCCTTAAGGGTTTAGCCCGTTAACATATATATGTCAAAATTTAATATTCCGGGTATAGTAAATATATTTTCGGCGTTGGGGGAACTGTTGGCCGCGCCCGATCATGGGCTAATGGAAGTAATAGAGACCGAACGCCAGCACAACGCCTGGTTTACACCCCAAAGCGTACTAAACGCCGTAAAAGCTAACGGCGAAATGCTTAACAAAACCGACCTGGAGCAATGGATTGGCAAATACAATATTGCACAAGGTGGCAACAAAAAAGTTGGTTTGGTACTTGCCGGCAATATCCCGCTGGTGGGCTTCCATGACGTGCTTTGTGTGCTGGCAACCGGCAACCATGCGCTTATAAAAGCCTCCTCGCAAGATTCGCGCCTGATCAAATACGTACTGAACAAATTGGTGGAGATAGATGGTTCATATGCCGATAAATTCAGCATAGTAGAAAGGTTAGAAAATTTTGACGCTATCATCGCCACCGGCAGCAACAATACATCGCGCTATTTTGAGTATTACTTTGGCAAAGTGCCCAACATCATCCGTAAAAACCGTAACAGTATTGCGTTGCTTACAGGCGATGAAACAGCAGAGCAGTTAGCTTCTTTAGGCCACGATATTTTTGATTATTTTGGCTTAGGATGCCGTAATGTATCTAAGCTTTTGGTGCCCGAGGGTTATGTATTCAATTTCTTTTTTGAATCGATAGAACACTTTGCCCCTATCATCCATCACCACAAATACAATAACAATTACGATTATAATAAATCTATTTACCTGGTAAACCGCGACTTGCATTTGGATAACGGCTTCCTGTTATTGAAACAGGATACCCGATTAACCTCGCCCCTGGCCTGCCTGTTTTACGATACCTATACCGACCTTGCAGCAGCCGAACGATTATTGCAGGAACAAAGCGAAAACCTGCAGTGCATTGTCACCAATGCTAATATAAAAACAGAAAACCAGGTGGTAACGTTTGGCCAAAGCCAGCACCCTCAGTTACGGGATTATGCCGATGGTGTAGATACGATGGAATTTTTGTCGGGCTTAAGCTGAAAGCCGAATGCTAAAAGCAAAAAGCTTATTTCGGAATAACGATACGGCTTTCGGCTAAAAAAAGTAAATTTGAAACCTAAAGCTTTAAGCGCTCTGCTTTTAGCTTTTAGCTTTTAGCTTAAAATATGTACATTATAAAAGTAAAAGGCGTTGCCAAAATACCCGATTACGTGCAGTTGCGGGACGATAAATTCACCTTGCTAGCATACTTTAGGGTAGACAGGCCCGAGAAATCGTTACAAAAAATTGGCCTTTCTGATAAACATGACTACATTATGGGCGTTGTTAAAGAGCTGCCCTTTGGTAAAATATTAAAATTAGAGCTGTAAGTAAAATGATTGGAAACTCTATTATAAAACTAAATAACGTTGATATTTTTCAGCAAAAGCACCTGGTTTTATCAAACGTAAACCTGCATATTGATAAAGGCGATTTTGTTTGGCTTATTGGCCAAACCGGTTCAGGTAAAAGTAGTTTGCTAAAAGTTATTTATGGCGATCTGAACATTACCAGCGGCACGGGCCACGCATGTGGCTACGAGTTAAGTAAACTTGCTACCAAAGATGTGCCTTACCTGCGCCGTAAGCTGGGTATAGTTTTCCAGGATTTTCAATTATTGACAGATAGATCTGTTGAGCAAAACCTGCATTTTGTGTTACGTGCCACCGGCTGGGACGATAAAAAACAAATTACCGACCGCATTTTAGATGTATTAGAAAAAGTTGGCCTGCGTTCTAAACTTAAAAAAATGCCTCATGAGCTTTCGGGCGGCGAGCAGCAACGCGTAGTTATTGCCCGTGCATTGCTTAACAATCCCGAGATCATATTAGCTGATGAGCCTACAGGTAACCTGGACCCTGATACATCTGAAGAGATCGTTTTACTGCTTAAACAAATTAGCCAAAGCGGCACCGCTGTTGTTGTTGCCACACACGATTATCATATCATCCGCACCTTCCCCTCGCGTATTATCAAATGCGAGAACGGTAAGGTTTTAGAGGACGTGCAGATAGCATAGTTTTAGTAGCAGTTGCAGGTAGCAGCAGCAGTTTTAAACATACTGCCACTGCCACTTTTAACTGCCACATTACTTTCTGCCAGTATTTACAACATTTTCAAACCACTACTGCCAGCTTGTCGGGTTTAACCCGATGGCAGGATACTTGATTAGCACTACTTGCTATGAATTTTAACGACATGCTAAAGAAAAAAAATAAAGGAAATTCAGAAACTCCTGAAAATACCGCCGAAGTGACCAATGAAAACGGACAAGCTGACGGACAGGAACAAACTACTGAAACCACAGAGGCCGAAAATGGCCTTTCTGCCGAGGAAAAACATAAAGAAGAGTTAACCCAGGCAAATGATAAATATTTAAGGCTTTATGCCGAGTTTGATAACTTCCGTCGCCGTACTATCAAGGAGCGCGAAGATGCACGCAAAACAGAAGGTAAAGACATTATTATTGCCCTGTTGCCCGTTTTGGACGATTTTGAACGCGCTTTACGTGCTATGGATACGGTTACCGATGTTGTGCCTGTTAAAGAAGGCGTTGCTTTGATACAGCACAAACTAAAAAACATCCTAACCCAAAAGGGTTTAAAAGAAATGCAATCCATAGGCACCACGTTTGATCCTGATTTGCACGAGGCCATTACCAACATCCCTGCCCCGACTGACGATATGAAAGGCAAAGTGGTTGATGAAATGGAAAAAGGTTACGAGCTTAACGAGAAAGTTATCCGTTTCGCCAAAGTAATTGTTGGAGCGTAAGGATAATTAGTGATTAAGTGAATGACTGATTAAGTTAGTCGGCAACAGATCCTTCTTAATTTAAATACAGATTACAAAGCGTTAGTGATAAGTGATGCGGAAATCATCAATTCACTATCCCGATAGCTATCGGGACAATAAATAAATAATTAAAAACAATGGCTAAGAGAGATTATTACGATGTGCTGGGGATTAGCAAAGGCGCAGAGGCTGATGAGATAAAAAAGGCATATCGTAAAATGGCTATTAAATATCACCCAGATAAAAACGAGGGCGATAAAGAGGCTGAAGAAATGTTTAAGGAAGCTGCCGAAGCCTACGAGGTTTTAAGCAACCCCGAAAAACGCCAGCGCTACAACCAGTTTGGCCACGCTGCCAACGCGTCATCACCAAATGGTGGTGGTTACGGTGGCGGCAGCATGAATATGGACGACATATTTAGCCAGTTTGGTGATATATTTGGCGGTGGTAGCCCGTTCGACGGTTTCTTTGGTGGCGGCGGCGGTGGCCGCCAGGGTGGTGGCCGCAGGGTTGCCCGCGGCAGTAACCTGCGCATTAAAGTAAGGCTTTCGCTTGAGGAGATCGCTAACGGTGCCGAAAAGAAAATAAAAGTAAACAAGCAGATCCTATGTAAAACCTGTGACGGTACAGGCGCTAAAGATAAATCATCGTTCCAAACGTGTAAAACTTGTGGCGGCCAGGGTGCTGTACGCAGGGTTACCAATACCATTTTGGGCCAGATGCAAACAACCAGCACTTGCCCAACTTGTAACGGCGAAGGTTCTACCATTACGTCAAAATGTACCGTTTGCCATGGCGACGGCGTTATACGTGGCGAAGAAACCATCACCATAAACGTACCTGCAGGTGTAAGCGAAGGCATGCAGTTAAGCATGAGCGGCAAAGGTAACGCAGCCCCACGCGGCGGTGTACCCGGCGACCTGATCATATTGATAGAAGAGATCCCTCACGAAACCTTAAAACGCGATGGCAACAATGTGATATATGACCTGCATGTAAACTTTGTTGATGCCGCTTTAGGTACCAGTATAGAAGTGCCAACCATTGATGGTAAGGCCAAAATAAAACTGGAGCCTGGCACACAAGGTGGTAAAATATTGCGCCTGAAAGGCAAAGGCGTACCGGAAGTAAACTCATACCACCGCGGCGATCAATTGATCCACATCAACATCTGGACACCAAAAGCCCTGAGCCGCGAAGAACGCGAAGCTTTAGAAAAGCTACAAGGCTCACCAAACTTTAAACCCAACCCCGGCAAAAACGAAAAAAGCTTTTTCGAACGGATGAAGGAATATTTTGAATAGGTTTTGAGTTGAAAGCAGAAAGCTAAACGACGAAGATTTTAGAAGCCCGTGATCAAATTGATCATGGGCTTTTTTGTGTTTATAGAAGTTCACTAACGGTATCTTTAACGCATGCCTAATTCTCGCCATCTTGGTATATTACCCCTTATATTTTTCTTTCATTTCGCCATTGCTCAAAAACCGGCTATTAAAAACAATTACCAAACAGAAGCGGGGTTGCAGCATCTAAAGATATAGCGTCAATGATTTATTCGCTCGATATACACCCGCGGCCAAATTAGGTTTACCGCCATTGTGCGAAGGTTCATTTTACCAAACGGATAATAAGGTATTACATATACTGCTGCGTGTAACAGGCAAAGGCTGGAAAGGCCGCCTGTGGCTAACAGAAAGCGCAAACGATGGCGTTACCTGGTCGCGGCCGGTAGAAACCGACTTTTCTGACAACGATAGCAAGTTTCAATTGGGGCGCCTGCCCGATAAACGTTTTTATTATGTAGGTATACCCGATACCCTGCACCATTACGATTGCAATCCCTTAGTATCGTCTCTATCCGCAGATGGGAAACAATTCAACAAAAACTACATTATAGCCAATGAGCTTTACCACCTGAAACAAGAGGGACTATCGAAGGGCGGCCAATATGGCTATCCGGTCAGCACGCTCTACAATGGCGAAATGTACGTGATCATTTCCAGGCAAAAAGAATCGGTAGAGTTTTTACGGTTTAAATTAAATCAGCTTAAATAGCCCTTGGTTGTAACAATAATAGCCCTGCAATATCTAATTTAGCATAAAATTAAACCCAGCTATGCTAAGTATTCGCAACATTGTTAAACAATACGCCGGCCACCGCGCGTTAAACGATGTGAGCCTGGAGGTTGAAAGCGGCAAAATATTTGGCCTGCTTGGGCCAAATGGCGCCGGCAAAACCTCGCTCATCCGTATCATTAATCAAATTACAGCGCCTGATAGTGGCGAGGTATATTTTAACGGCGAAAGGTTAAACCAGTCGCACATCGAGCGCATTGGCTACCTGCCCGAAGAACGCGGCCTGTACAAAAAGATGGAAATTGGCGAGCAAATGATCTACCTGGCCCGCTTAAAAGGGCTAACCCGCGATGATGCTACCAAGAAACTTAAATTTTGGTTCGAGAAACTGGGCATGGAAAGCTGGTGGAAGAAAAAAATCGAAGAACTATCTAAAGGGATGCAGCAAAAGGCACAGTTTGTAGCCACCGTTTTACATGAGCCCGACCTTATCATATTGGACGAGCCCTTTAGCGGTTTCGACCCGGTAAATGCCGAATTGATAAAGGATGAGATCTTAGAACTAAACCGCAAAGGTGCTACCATCCTCTTCTCTACCCACCGTATGGAGTCTGTTGAGGAACTTTGTGATTCTATCGCCCTCATCCATAAATCGCATAAGATATTGGATGGCCGTGTTAAGCATATCCGCAACTCGTACAAAAACGAAACTTACCTGGTAGAATATACCGGCGAGCCGCTTGCCTTTGATGGCTCGCAGCCGTTTGATATTATCAGCGAACTTGCGGGCGAGGATCACAGCAATACTATCAAGCTAAAACTGAACAACAGCAATACCGCTAATGATGTGCTGCAGTACCTGTTACCCAAAACACGCATCAATATGCTGCAGGAAGTTATCCCGAGCATGAACGAGATCTTCATCGAAAAAGTAAACTTAATTGCCTAGGCCATGAACAAAATATTACTCATCATACAGCGCGAATACGTTACCCGTGTGCGCAAAAAGGCTTTTTTGATTATGATGTTTGCCGTGCCCTTGCTGCTGGCAGGCATGACCGCGTTGATCGCTTATGTGGCGAAGGACAACAACCAAATAACTAAACCGCAAGTGGTAAAAGTCATTGATGAAAGCCATTTATTTGAAAGCAAGTTAAAGAACGCCAAAAACATCCAGTTTATCCCTACTGATGAGACGGTAGAAAAAGCTAAAGAGGGTTTAAAAGACAACGAAGATCTTTCGGTGCTGTTGATCTCTAAAAATTATGCACACAAGCCTGTGCAGTTCTTCTCTAAAAAGAAACCATCTTTCACGCTTACCGGCGAGGTAGAAAACCAAATGAACGAGATCGCATCCACCAATACTATGCTGGCTAACCACATTGACACCGCATTGCTTAACCAGGCAAAAAAAAACAGGGTTAATGTAAGTGCAATGGAAGTTACAGAAGCTGGCACAAAAGATGCTAATGTTGGTGCGAGTATGGGCGTGGGCATTGCCTGTGCTATCCTCATTTATATGTCGCTGTTTATATATGGCGCACAGGTAATGCGCGGTGTTATCGAAGAAAAAACAAGCCGTATTATTGAGGTGATCATTTCGTCTGTAAAACCTTTTCAACTGATGCTGGGCAAAATTATCGGCGTTGGCCTGGTGGGTTTAACCCAATTTACTGCTTGGATAGTGTTATCTATCATCGCCACAAAAGTTGCGGGCAATAACTCTTCAAGTGGCATTATGGGTGCTTTACAAACCCTGCAAACCATCCCGGTTGGTTACGTGCTCGGTTGTTTCCTGTTTTACTTTATAACCGGCTACTTGTTGTACAGCGCGTTGTTCGCGGCGGTAGGCTCAGCGGTTGACAGCGAAACCGAAACGCAGCAGTTTATGTTCCCCATTACTTTGCCACTATTGTTTACTTACATTTTGTCTGTATCAGTATTATTCCAGGCACCGGATAGTCCGTTGGCTGTTTGGTTATCCATCATACCATTTACAGCCCCGGTTGCCATGATGGTAAGGATCCCGTTCGGCGGCGTGCCCGACTGGCAGTTAGCCCTGTCGATGTTTATGATGGTAGTAGGCTTCCTATTCACCACCTACGTAGCAGCACGTATTTACCGTGTAGGCATCCTGATGTATGGTAAAAAAGCAAGCTTTAAAGAATTGTCTAAATGGTTCTTTTATAAAGAGTAGTTTCCTAAACTAACAAATTTTAAAAATCCCTGCCTAAGCCAAAACTTTTGCAGGGATTTTTTACTTTAGCTGTCGATGAATAACAAGCGCATTGCCGTAATGGACCTCGGTACAAATACCTTTCACCTGCTGATAGCAGAAGGCCCTGCAGATAACTTTACCGAGATACTGCATCTTAACGAAGATGTAAAACTGGGCGAGGGCGGCATCAACAAAGGTATCATCCAGCCCGAGGCTTTTGAACGTGGCATTGCTGCTATGAAACGTTTCCGCAGTTACATTGATGCCAACAGCGTTACCGACATTAGGGCTATTGCCACATCTGCCATTCGCAGCGCTGCAAATGGTGCTGCTTTTATCCGCGAGATAAAGGCACAGGCCCACATAGATATTGAACTGATAACTGGCGAACAGGAAGCGGCCTATATTTACGAAGGTATTAACGCAAGCGGATGCCTTACGGATGATAACGCCCTTATTATGGATATTGGCGGTGGCAGTGTGGAGTTTATTATCGGCAATACCGATGAAGTGCTGTGGAAACAAAGTTTTGAGATCGGCGCCGCCCGCCTGATGGACAAGTTCCACCAAACCGACCCTATACCTGTCCAATCCATTAAAGAACTTACCCAATATTTAAACACCAAACTACCCGAGCTTTTCCTGGCGGCAGCTAAATACAAACCGACTATCCTCATCGGTTCATCGGGTGCGTTCGAGAGTTTTGCCGAGGTGATAGAACTGGAGAAAGGCAAAAACTTCAATCTCAAACAAACCAAAGTTTACGAGTTTGATATCGATGAACTGCTGGACCTGATAGAGCGCCTTATCAGATCATCACATAACCAGCGTGCCAAAATGAAGGGTATTATCCCGGTACGGGTAGATATGATTGTGGTGGCCAGCCTAATCACTATTTATATGATGCAAAAAATGGGCATAGCAGATGTTACTATGTCTACCTACTCATTAAAAGAGGGGGTGCTAGCGCAAATGCTGTGTTAAACCTCACGTCATGTCGAAATAAATTCGGCATGACGTGAGGTTTTTTTATCTTGCTCTCCTTATCGTCATCATACATGAAAAAACTTATCGGTGCGTCCTTGCTCCTGCTTTCTGCCGCTTTTGCTCAGGCGCAAAAAAAAACTAACGATACCATTATTACCAGCTACCAGCCTGCGCTGCTGTTCGCTCCTATTCCTTATACCGAAAAGGGGAACGAGTTCCACTCCGTAAACGGCGAACCGGGGCCAAAGTACTGGCAAAACCGGGTGGATTATAAATTGGCCGTAAAGCTGGATACTGTTACTAAAAGCATAAGCGGTACTTCCGATATCAGCTATACCAATAATAGCCCTGATGCCCTGCAATATTTATGGCTACAACTGGACCAAAACACTTATAAAAAAGATGCCCGCTCTAACTTTGTTACCGGCGCGCAGGCTACGCAGCATACCTCCGGCTACGAGATTGAATCTGTAGAGGTTGTTTCAGGGAACATTCGCACTAAAGTCAATTATAAAATTACAGATACCCGCATGCAGGTGCGTTTGAATACGCCTTTGTTGAAAGGGCTTATTAAACTAAGCATCAAATACCGTTATACCATTCCCGGTAATTTTGGCGGCCGTACCGATTATGTGGATACCAAAAATGGCAAGATCTACGAGATAGCCCAGTTTTTCCCGAGGATGTCCGTTTATGACGATAGCAGAGGCTGGGCAACTGCGCCATTTTTAGGAAGCGGCGAATTTTACTGCGAGTATGGCGATATTGACTACACCGTAACCGTACCATGGGATGTATTGGTGGCCGGCCCAGGCGACTTGCTGAACCCCAAAGAAGTTTTGACCGCTAAACAAATTGCAAGGTTAGAGGCTGCCCGCAACAGCGATAAAACCATCATGATCCGCAGCGCGGCAGAAATTAAAGACCCTTCATCGCGCCCGGTAAACAAAGGTACACTAACCTGGCACTACAAAATGCTGAACACCCGCGATGTGGCCTTTGGCGCATCTAAAGCGTTTATTTGGGATGCCGCAAGGGTGAACCTGCCCGGCGGAAAAAAATCGATGGCGATGTCGGTTTACCCGGTGGAGAGCCAGGGCAATGATGCCTGGGGCCGTGCGACAGAATACCTGAAAGGTTCAATGGAATATTTTTCGGAAAAGTGGTTTGTGTACCCATGGCCTACAGCCATCAACGAAGCCGGTATCGCAGGTGGTATGGAGTACCCCGGCATTGTATTCGATGGCATAAACGACAAGGGCAAAGAACTTTACTGGGTTACCGCGCACGAGATAGGCCATAACTGGTTCCCGATGATCGTGGGCAGTGATGAGCGCCGATTTGCATGGATGGACGAAGGGTTTAACACGTTCATCGACATTTACGCTTCAGATGCGTTTAACAAAGGCGAATACGCACCTAAACGCGATGGCGAATACGCCCCCGGTGGCGGCAACCCTGCCGATGAGATCATAGAGCATATCATCGACCCAAATTCGCCAAGTATTATGACCGCGCCGGATGCGATACCTGAAAAATACCGCCATCCCCTAACCTACTTTAAACCTGCCTTTGGGATGGTTTTGCTGCGCGAGCAGATCTTAGGGAAAGACCGTTTCGATTACGCTTTCAAAAACTACATCAACAAATGGGCATACAAACACCCGCAGCCCGATGATTTTTTCCGCTCGATGGAAAACGGCGCCGGCGAAGATCTGAGCTGGTTCTGGAAAGGTTGGTTCTACAATAACTACAAATTGGATATCGCCCTGATAGATGCCAAATACGTAGATAAAGACCACACTAAAGGCGTTAAACTAACCATTGCCAATAAAGAAATGATGGCCATGCCGTTCACTGTTGAAGCCAAACTTAAAGATGGCACAAAGCAACGCACCTATTTCCCGGTAGAAACCTGGCTGCAAAATAAGGTAACCACCTACATTTTACCAACCACGCAGGATGTAGAAAGCGTTACCATAGACCCGGATAATGCGTTACCGGATGTAAACAGGAAGAATAATAGTAAGAAGTTGTAGAGACGCGATACTTCGCGTTTAATATTCTTCACGTCATTGCTGTAAAGGTCAACTAATTCGGTAACAGAATTAGCTTTAAAGAATTAAAGCTACAACGTTATGCGGAACATTAATAATGACCTTACTTTAAAACGGAATTATTTAAGTAAATACCGTTTTCTGATTGGTGAGTACGAACAGGTAAAACGCCGGGAGCATCCCCATTTCAGGTTTGCCAAAGATTTCTATTTGGCTCACGATACAGATGCAAGGGCTTTCTTAAGTATTACAATCTTTTCAAGCAGTCGGGTAACGAAGATGATCTGTTGCCTGGTAAGCGCGGACCTAAGTATGGTAAGCGCAGGCCGTCCGAACAGGATGAGCAGCAGATATTAGACCTGCGGGACCGTGGTTGCAATAAGTTTGAGATCACGAATCAACTTAAACAGAAATCAAATAACTTTACACCATCACCTTCAGGTGTATACAATGTCCTGAAGCGGCATAACCGGAACCGTTTAAAGCCGGCAGACCGGGAAGTAAAGGTAAAGATCATTAAGGAACGTATGGGCCAATTAGGGCATATTGACTGTCATCATTTAAGCAAAAGTGTGATCAGGGGGCAAAACAGGAGGCTTTATCTCCTGTGTGTGCTGGATGATTACTCACGCGTAGCATGGGCACAGGTGATGGAAGACATTACCGCGCTAACCACCATGTTTACTGCTATGCATTGCATGCAGGCAATCAAGCGGGAGTTCGGTATACAGTTCGAGGAAATGATCGCAGACAACGGTCCTGAGTTTGGGCCATTTTCCAGTCAAAACAAAAAAAAGCACCCGTTTGAAAGAATGCTAATGGAGACTGGCATTAAACGCCGTTACATGAAACCCTACAGACCACAAACTAACGGTAAGGTTGAACGATTCTGGAGAACTTTAAAAGAAGATCTTATCGAAGAAACAGATTTTGATAGCCTGGAAGAATTAGAAGATGAATTGTTAAAATACCTCGTTTACTATAACTGGGAAAGACCACATCAAGGTATTAATGGGAAAAAACCTATAGATATGGTCTCCCTAAACAACAAATAAAATACCTGATTCTGTTACCGAATTACGTAACCCTTACAGCAATGACGCACGGTTGGGTGAAAATTATCTCATTTTCTTCAACTGCTGATACACCTTTTCGGTAGGCAGTCCCACAACATTGGTATAAGAACCATTGATCCGCTCGATGCCGATAAGGCCGATGCGTTGCTGGATGCCGTATGAGCCGGCTTTATCCATGGGTTGATATTCTACAACATAACTGCGGATCTCTTCATCCGTAAGCTTGCGGAAAAACACTTCACTCCTGTCGTAAAATTTATTGTATTGGCCTTTGTAAAGCAGGCAAACGCCTGTATAAACTTCATGCACCTTCCCCGATAAACGCTGCAGCATTTCAATAGCATGCTCGGTTGATTCGGGTTTACCCAATATCAGGCCATCGATTGCAACAATGGTATCCGCGGTAAGTACGATCTCGTCGTTAATATCTTCATCAAAGGCTTCAGCTTTTTTGGCAGCGATGTAAACGGCGATCTCGGCAGGCGTTAAACCATCCGGGTACGATTCATCAACCTCCTTTAAAACTACCCGGAAATCAATATCCATCAGCTTTAAAAGTTCCTGCCTGCGTGGTGATTTAGATGCGAGAATGATTGAGGGAAATTTGTTCATGGTTAATAGATCATGGTTCATGGTAGCTACTAAATTCCTAATGGCGATGACCATGAACCATCAACCATGAACTATATGCTAATATCCTACCAGCTATACGCTTCGGCGCTCATCCATTTGCCCTGTACCTTCATTACCTTTTCAATAATGTCGCGGGCACAGCCTTTGCCGCCGGCATAAGGTGATACATAGGCGCTAATGGCCTTAATTTCTTCGGCGGCATCAGCCGGGCAAACCGGGAGGCCAACCAATTTCATTACAGCCAGATCGGGGATATCATCGGCCATGTAAAGGATGTTGGCCGGGTTAATGCTTTTCTCCTCAATGTAGATCTTAAACCTTTCAGATTTGGTATGCGCACCCAAATAAACATCGTTTACACCCAGGCTATTTAAACGGAACAAAGCACTTTTAGACCTGCTACCAGATATTGCCACAACGTTATAACCGCATTTAACAGCCAGTTGCAAGGCGTAACCATCTTTAATATTAAAGGCACGGCTTTGCACACCGGTTTCGGTCACAAATATCGACCCATCGGTCAGCACGCCATCCACATCAAAAATAAACGTGGTAATATCTTTAAGCTTAGTTAAAAAAGATTCCATTGTTTGGGATTACACTGATTTAATATAAAAATCACCGATTGCAAAGCATCTGCACATCTAAAATTTGCACATGTGCACATGCAAAAAACTACTGGTTATCTCTCCACTCGTACACCCAGGCGCTTTGAATTTGCTCCAGGTGGCCTTCGCTCGATTCCTCGCGCGTGCCTTTAAAGTTTGGCAGGCTAAGCACCCAATCCAAAAGCTCGGTAAAGCGGATGCGGTATATTTTCGATTCACCAAAATCGTCACCAAATTTTTCGTACAGGCTCATAGCTATGTCCTCATGGTCGTTCCAGTGTATTGGCAGGGCGAATTTATCGTCGTTCATGTTTTCTCTTGATTCTTAGTTCTAAATGTCTTGATTTTACAGTTAGTGTCCCATAAAACCCGATTGATCCGGCAGGGTAACTTCAATATCGCCATCAATGATAACACACTGGCAACCCAGGCGCGATGTAATGCGCGGGTTTACAGCCCTATCGATAAAGTCTTCTTCCTTATCAGATATTTCCTGGATGTTATCCATCCCTTTGTTAACATATATATGGCAGGTACTGCAACCGCATACGCCACCGCAATTATGCTGCAGGTCGATGCCGTTTTCCAGGCAAACGTCTAAAACAGACTCTCCTTCGGCAATCGCAAGTTCCACACTTTCGTGGTCCTTCTCCTCAAAGTTAATCTTTACTTTAAAAATATTCATTTTGGCAAAAGTAACAAAATTACTTATCCCCGTTGCGGGTGTTTTGGTTTTTGATAATATCCTGACTTAAACGTGTATAAATTTCCTGCAAGTCGGGCTTCCCATTAAGCATCTGTAAATGGTTTCGCATGGTTTGTTCATCGTTACGCACAGCCGGGCCTGTTTGTACACCGTCAGGTGAGTGCTTTTTTATTTTATCAGCAGTTTCAGCTATCAGCGGGCGTAACATGTCGAAACCCATGTCGCTTCCGGCCAAAAGCTGCTCACCTATATTATAAAGGTGGTTAGTAAAATTACAGGCAAACACCGCAGCTAAATGCAATATTTTGCGCTGCGCGGAATTTACAAGGTAAACACTATTACTAATATCCCGGGCAAGTGCTTCCAACGTTTTAGTAATTGCTTCATCGGCACCTTCGATGCAAAGCGGCACTTCTCTAAAATTCACCTCTTTGGTTTTGCTGAAGGTTTGTAGCGGATAAAACACACCCGCGTTCGGTGTGCTTTTTAAGATTTCCTGCAGACCTACGGCCCCGGAAGTATGCGCAATAAGTTTATTATGGGTGGATAAAAGCGAGACAAATGATGCGATGGCATCGTCTTTTATGGCCAGTATAAAGATATCAGTATCCGGGCTGATGTCTTCTGGTTTATCTGTAGCCCCTGCCCCTACATGGTAAGCTAACAGCGAGGCGTTGTGCAAGTTACGGCTATACACCTGCACTATACGATGGCCTGCATTTTTTAATGCCGCCGCCAAATGAGTGGCAACATTGCCCGAACCAATAATAGTAATTCGCATAACAACTACATAAATAGATGGCACTAAATTAAATATTTAAAGTATTTTTAATCACTTAAATCTGTCAACTTAATTGATATGGAATTTTTGAAGAAACTTTTCTGGTTCATCGTGATCCTGTTGGTATTTGTAGCCGCTGCAGGCTATATTATTTACGACCATTATAACGTCGAGAAAAAAGAACTGACCTACGACCTCCGTAAAAACAGCAACGGCAGCTACATCGAACTTACCAACGGCGTTACCCACTACGAACTTGACGGCCCAGATACCGGCAAAGTGGTGGTGCTTATCCACGGCTTTAGCGTACCCTATTACATCTGGAACGGCACTTATGAATACCTAACCGAACACGGTTTCCGCGTTTTACGATATGACCAGTTTGGCCGCGGCTTTTCCGACCGGCCGAACGTTACTTACAACAAACAGCTTTATTTTGAGCAGTTGAACGAACTGCTGGACAAACTCCACCTTAAAAAACCGGTAAGCCTGGTTGGTGTATCATTCGGCGGCGAGGTAGCTACAGATTTTACAGCCGCTTACCCCAATGCGGTAAATAAAGTGGTACTAATAGACCCGGGCTATGTTGCCGAAAAACCAAAGTACCCATCCTTTGTGCTTGATTTTTACGAAGCTACCCATGCCGAACAACGCGCGCTTGGGCAAATGACTGATTTTAAACACCCAACCCGCCACCCAAGTTGGGTTGACCAATACCAGCCTCAAATGGAATACAAAGGCTTCCGCAGGGCGTTAGTTTCTACCGTTTATAATTACAACTACAATGCCCGCGAGGCCAATACTGCCCTGAATGATAAACATAAACAGGTTTTACTAATATGGGGCAAGGAAGATAACACCGTACCGTTTAAATACAGCGATTCGGTACGTAGTGTGCTTAAAGCAGAGTTTTTGCCTATAGATGATGCCGGCCACCTGCCTTACATTGAGCAGGACCAGATAGTTAACCCCGCTTTGGTAACATTTTTGAAGAAATAGTATCTAACTAAAAACAAACACTAATTAAACTACTATGGACATTTCCTTAATTACCACCAGCACCGGGTTAGACGGTTATAAAGTTGTTAAACATTTAGGCGTTGTACGCGGCATTACCGTGCGCAGCCGCAGCGTTATAGGCAATTTTGCCGGTGGCATCCAATCGCTGTTTGGCGGCAGGCTTTCTGTTTATGTAGAACTTTGCGAGAACGCCCGCGAAGAAGCTTACCACCTGTTGATACAACATGCCCAAGCTATAGGGGCAAACGCCATCATAGGTATGCGTTATGATGCCAACGAGGTGATGCAAGGCATTACCGAAGTATTGGCTTATGGTACCGCTGTGGTGGTTGAGAAAGTGGCGGAATAAATATTTTAATTGTCATGGTGAGCTTGTCGAACCATTTGTCGCGCGCGCAAGTCTTCGACAAACTCAGACTGACAAAACACAATAATCTTCTATCTTTGCTTCAAATTACACTCCTATGCAAGTAATAAAGCAATATATAGAAGAGAACAAGCAACGCCTGCTTGACGAATTATTTGAACTGCTGCGCTTCCCATCTGTTAGCGCCGATCCAAAATACGCGGCCGATGTTTTAAACGCTGCCGATTACGTAGCCAAAAAACTTACCGACGCCGGTGCCGATAATGTAGAGGTTTGCAAAACTGCAGGCTACCCTATTGTTTATGGCGACAAAATAATTGACGCTTCCCTGCCAACAGTTTTGGTTTACGGCCATTACGATGTTCAACCGCCGGATCCGTTGGAATTATGGCATACCCCACCCTTTGAGCCAACCGTGCGTGATGGTAAGATCTACGCCCGCGGCGCTTGTGATGATAAAGGCCAGTTTTACATGCACGTAAAAGCATTTGAGCTGATGATGCAAACTGACACCCTGCCCTGCAATATCAAATTTATGATTGAGGGCGAGGAAGAGGTAGGCTCCAACAACCTGGGCATTTTTGTTAAAGCCAATAAAGAACGTTTGAAAGCCGATGTGGTATTGATCTCTGATACCTCTATGATCAGCATGGAGCATCCGTCTTTAGAAACAGGCTTGCGTGGTTTATCATACCTGGAAGTGGAAGTGACCGGCCCTAACCGCGACCTGCACTCCGGCGTTTACGGTGGCGCTGTGGCAAACCCGGCAACTGTTTTGGCTAAAATGATCGCGTCGTTGCATGACGATGATAACCATATCACCATCCCCGGTTTTTATGACGATGTTACCGAACTTACCCCTGCCGAACGTGCAGAACTAAACGCAGCACCATACGACGAGGAAGAATATAAAAAAGACCTTGATATTGCCGAAACCTGGGGCGAAAAAGGTTATACCACATTTGAGCGTACCGGCACCCGCCCAACCTTAGAAGTTAACGGTATTTGGGGTGGTTACATTGGCGAAGGCGCCAAAACCGTATTACCATCAAAAGCAAGTGCCAAAATTTCGATGAGATTGGTACCTAACCAAACCTCAGAAAAGATCACCCAATTGTTTACAGATCATTTCCTGAAGATAGCGCCGAAATATGTTAAGGTAAAAGTTACCCCGCACCATGGCGGTGAGCCGGTAGTTACCCCTACCGATAGCGTTGCATACCGTGCGGCCCAAAAAGCCATTGCCGAGGCATTTGGCAAACAGCCTATCCCCACCCGTGGTGGCGGCAGTATCCCAATTGTGGCCCTTTTTGAGGCGGAATTAGGCCTAAAAACGGTGTTGATGGGCTTTGGCCTTGACAGTGATGCACTGCACTCACCAAACGAGAAGTACGATATCTTCAATTACTATAAAGGGATCGAAACTATCCCATTGTTCCACAAATATTTTGCGGAGTTGAGTAAATAAGATCAAAAACATTTCATTGTAGAGACGCGATACTTCGCGTCTCTTTTTATTTAGGGCATAAAGTGGCTTTGTACGAGGCAGACGCGAAGTATCGCGTCTCTACAATATTAAATTGTAATCTTCTCACACCCACTCAAAAACTCCTCATCAGCATCTGCTCCGATACCAATAGCGTTACTGATGTTTAGTTTGTAGCCATCGTAAGTAACACCGCCAACGCATGGGTCAACAAGGTGGCCCAGCATGCAGGTATCCATATCATAAAAATGAATATTGGGGCTGGCGTAAACAAAATGCAGCTTGGCGCTCAGGGCTATGCGGCTTTCCAGCATACCACCCATCATACAGGGGATGCCATGCTCAACAGCGATGTCGTGAATTTTCTTAGCTTCCAATATCCCGCCCGATTTTGCCATTTTGATATTGATGTAATCGCATGAATTGCTTTCTATCTGCATCCTCGCATCGTGGTGGTTATACACACTTTCATCAGCCATGATTTTTACAGGCGATAGCTTCATCAGCTCGGGCAGGCGGTCGTTGTACCAGGTGCGCATGGGTTGTTCGCAAAACTCAATATCGTAGGCGCCAATCGCCTGCAAAGCAAAAACAGCATCATCAAAACTCCAACCCTGGTTGGCGTCAACCCTTATCTTCATTTGCGGACCAACAGCCTCGCGAATTTGCTTAATGCGTTCCACATCGGTTTCGGCACCTTTGCCCAGTTTTACTTTCAGTATATTTGCGCCGGATGCTTTAAAGTCGATGGCTTTCTTTGCCATTACTTCCGGCGTACTGATGCCTATAGTAATGTCACTTTCTACCACACGTTTTTCTCCACCCAAAAACTGATATAAAGGCAAACCCGCGTTCTTAGCGGCAATATCATAAAGTGCAATATCAAATGCGCTTTTAATAGTAGTGTTACCCGCAACGGCATCATGTAATTGCTGCATCCGGGCGGGGATATCAAGCGCATCCTTGCCTATCCACAACCCGGCAAAATATTTAGCCATCACCAAACAGGTATCCTGCGTTTCGCCGACGATCATCGGGAAGGCTGAACATTCGCCCACGCCATAAAAACCCTTATCAGTATGGATGCGGATAAACACATTTTGCGCGTGGTCCATAGTACCGGTTGCAATGGTAAATGGCTCCATGGAGATGCTGAAACGGTATATATCGATGGAAGTGATGGTAACTGACATGGTAGAATTGCTTATCGCTAAATTAAGCGAATTAAATGTCGGTTTAACAAAAATTGTACATTAACACATTTATACTATATTTGCGTTAGTACTTCGTACTAATTCATTTCGGTTCTCCGGTTTCTGCCCTCTGTTCTAAGAAGCCGTCCATGCATCGAAAAACATCTTCAAGACAATTTATTTAAATAAAAAAATACATGGTATTAACAAATTTGCCTGGTCCGTTTGATTATAACTCAACCAGGAATAAACTTTTATTAACCGAATACGGCCGTAACGTACAAAACATGGTGAAATACATCGTGGCGTTACCAACAAAAGACGAGCGCAACAAATACGCGCAGGTAGTGATAGACCTGATGGGCTTTTTAAACCCCCACCTGCGCGATGTGGCCGATTTTAAACACAAACTTTGGGATCACCTGCACATCATTTCAGATTTTCAGCTGGATGTTGATTCGCCGTACCCAAAACCAAGCCCGGAGGCCATACACATGAAACCCGAGCCGCTTAAATACCCGCATCAGCGTATCAGGTACAAGCACTATGGTAAAACCATCGAGATGATGATCGAGAAGGCCAAAGCGATTGAAGAGCCGGAGCGTAAACGCCACATGGTGCAGGCGATAGCCAACTTCATGAAAATGGCTTACGTGCAGTGGAACAAAGATTCGGTTGCTGATGAAACCATTCTGTCGGATCTTTACGCATTATCCGGCGGTACATTAAAACTGGAAGAGAACATCAACCTAAACCGTGTCGAGTTCCGTGCTAACCCATACCAAAACAACCAGAACAATAACAACAGCCGCGGGCGTACCAACAATAACCAAAACAACCGCGGTGGCAGTGGTGGTAGCAGCAGCGGCGGGCGTACCAATAATAACAACCCGCGCAGCAACAATAACAACAACCAAAACAATCGCAACCGTAACCCGGGAGGGGCAAAAAAATACTAATTGATCATTAGTTCATAGTTGATGGTTAAGAGTTCATAGCAAGAACTTGCTACAGGCTACAATTGCGATTATTTTATAATCTTTGTGCCATAAGCATGATCTGACCATATGAATTAGGCCATGAACTATGAACCATCAACTATGAACTAAAAATGAGAAACGCATTCGAAATACAGGGCGGTAAAAAGCTTAAAGGCGAGATCATCCCCCAGGGCGCTAAAAACGAAGCATTACAAATTATAGCGGCGGTTTTATTAACCGCCGAAAAAATGACCATCAGTAACATCCCGGATATACAGGATGTAAACAAACTGATAGAATTACTGGGCGACATGGGCGTTGAGGTTAACCGCATATCGCGCGATACCTGCACATTCGAAGCCAAAGAGATTGACCAGGATTTCTTTAATTCTGAAGCATTTAAAACCAAGGGCGGCGGTTTACGCGGCTCTATTATGATATTGGGCCCGTTATTGGCCCGTTTCGGTAAGGCATCTATCCCAAAACCGGGTGGCGACAAAATTGGCCGCCGCAGGCTGGATACCCACTTCCTGGGTTTCGAGAAACTGGGCGCACGCTTTGATTTTAACCCCGAGAACGGTTTTTATAACGTTGATGCATCAAACCTGCAGGGTACTTACATCCTACTTGATGAAGCATCGGTAACCGGTACGGCTAACATTGTAATGGCAGCGGTACTGTCAAAAGGGACAACAACCATTTACAACGCGGCCTGCGAACCTTACCTGCAGCAGCTTTGTAAAATGCTTAACCGCATGGGCGCCAAAATAAGTGGCATCGCATCAAACTTACTGACTATTGAAGGCGTTACCGAACTTGGTGGTACCAAGCACCGTATGCTACCGGATATGATCGAGATAGGCTCGTTCATTGGCCTTGCCGCCATGACGGGTTCCGAGATCACCATTAAAGATGTGCATTACGACGAATTAGGGATGATCCCTGACGTATTTAAACGCTTAGGTATTAAACTGGAACGCCGTGGTGATGATATTTACATCCCATCACAAGACCATTACGAGATTGATACTTTCATCGATGGATCATTACTAACCGTTGCAGATTCACCATGGCCAGGCTTTACCCCCGACTTATTAAGCATCGTGTTGGTAGTAGCCACACAGGCAAAAGGATCGGTGTTGATTCACCAGAAAATGTTCGAAAGCCGTTTATTCTTTGTGGACAAATTGCTGGATATGGGCGCAAACATCATCCTTTGCGATCCGCACCGTGCTACCGTTATCGGTCTTGATAAAATGGTGCAGCTGCGTGGTATCTCCATGACCTCGCCGGATATCCGCGCGGGAGTATCGCTACTAATTGCTGCATTATCGGCACAGGGACAATCTACTATCTACAACATCGAGCAAATAGAACGCGGCTACCAAAATATAGATGAGCGCCTTATTGCGCTTGGTGCTGATATAAAACGCGTTTAATATTGAGGCAAAAGGCGAAAGGTAAAGGGTGAAAGGTTTTAACTTCCACATCTTTTACCTTTCACCTTTAACCTTTTACCTCAACCAAAATATTCCTACCTTTAGCCAAACCATCCTAAAACCCTATAATGCCTTATAAAAACCGGAGGTCATCGTATTCAACCTTTATACTGATCTTTGTTGCTTTAAAAATCATCCTTAACCTGTTTGCCATCAGCAATTTTGGCTTCCACCGAGATGAACTTTTGCACTTGGTTTTAGGCGACCATCTGGATTGGGGTTATAAAGAAGTACCACCATTCATCGCCTTACTGGCAAAAATAACCCTTACCGTTTTTGGCGATTCTGTTTTTGCGGCGCGTATCTTCAGCACCATAGCAAGCGGCTTTATTGTTTGGCTTACCGGCCAGATAACCACTGAACTGGGTGGCCGCAGGTATGCCATCACCATCGCTTGTTTATCATTGATCTTCGCCCCTGCCTTTGCCGCGAGCGGCTATTTATTCCAACCCGTGGTGTTCGATCAACTTTGGTGGGTGCTAACGGTTTGGCTATTTGCCAGGTATTTAAATACAGCAGATGTAAACTACCTTTACTGGATTGGTGCAGCTGTAGGTATAGGGATGCTTACCAAATATACCATGGCATTTTTTACCGCCTCGCTTATTGTAGGGATACTTATTAGCCGTGAGCGAAAGTTGTTGTCTAATAAACATGTTATTTACTCAGCGCTGATAGCCGTTTTGATATTTCTGCCTAATATAATCTGGCAGTTTGCGCACCATTTGCCGGTTATCCACCACATGCGGGAACTGCGCGAAACCCAGCTTGATTATGTAAAGCCTATAGATTTTGTGATGCAGCAGGTATTGGTAAATGGTGTTGCACTATTTGTTTGGTTCACCGGGTTTTGCTTTCTGCTATTCGCGTTTAAACTGCGCCGGTTCAGGTATCTCGCTATCGCATACATATTGATATTTTTGTTCTTGCTGGAGATGAACGGTAAAAGTTATTATCTGTTTGGTGCCTACCCTATGCTATTTGCAGCAGGTGGGTTCGCTTTAGAGCGGATGCTGAACCGTACCTACTATGTGTTGCGCACGGTAGCAGTTTTACTATTTGTTGTTCCTAACCTGCTATTACTGCCACTGGTATTACCAATACTACCACTTGGCCGCACGGTTAACTTCATCAAAAGTACCCAACAGCATTTACCGTTTTTTGCCTTCCTCACGAGATGGGAAGACCAAAAACAGCATCCCCTAACCCAAGATTATGCCGACATGCTGGGCTGGGACGAAATGGCTAAAAAAGCCGCTGATACTTACCATAGCCTTACCCCAGAGCAACAAAAGCACACCCAAATATTTGCAGATAATTACGGCCAGGCAGGTGCGCTGCATCATTATAGGCACAAATACAATCTGCCCGAAGTGATCAGCCTAAACAGCAGTTTCCAGCTTTGGGCTGCAGATAGTTTGAGCGCGCACTATATTATTTATGTGGATGATGATGACAACGTAGAGCGCAGGCTTAGCCCGCTTGTAGAAAGCTACCGCGAAACAGGAAAAGTATTAAACCCGCTGGCCCGCGAGCATAATTCGCGGATCTACCTCATCATCAACCCATCGCCCAAGCTCAACGAAGTTTACAAGGCAGAACTGGCTAAGAAAAGGTTACAGTAAAATGTGTGTCATGATGAGTTTGTCGAAACATTTATCGATTTGATAAGTCTTCGACAAGCTCAGACTGACTAAATCTAATCAATCCTTGTCAAGCTAAACAATTGTGAAGCATCTTATCGCCGCCTTTTGATTCCCTTATCAGATCGCCTTCGCTATAAAGGTGACAAAGTATACGATCCCTCTAAATTCCGCTCAGATCATCCGCAGGTATAACCAGCTTTCGATGTTTGGATACTTTCTCAAATAAGGTGTCGGGTGCAAAGGGCTTGGTCAGGTAATCGCACATACCGGCTTCGTAGGCTTTACTATGGGTTTCGGGCATGGCATCGGCTGTAAAAGCAATTACAGGCAGGTTAGGGTAGCTTAGTTTGATGACCCGGGTAGCTTCAAAACCATCCATTACAGGCATCTGCAAGTCCATAATAACAATATCATAGTTTCCGGCGTTCACCATATCAACCGCAATTTGCCCGTTCATGGCCTCATCTACTTTAGCCTGCCATTTCTTTAGGAATTTGGAAGCGATCATCAGGTTCATCTTGTTATCATCAACTACCAAAATGTTCATCCCATTAAGATTTGGCGGCAATACAATATCTGCAATGGCATTGGTGTGCTCCGGTTCGGTAACAGGCGCAGCAATTTTGAAGCGGATGCTGAAGGTAAAGCGGGTGCCTTTCCCCAGTTCACTAAATACGTGGATGCTGCTTTCGTAAAGCTCTATAAGGCGTTTGGTAATGGTTAAGCCAAGGCCGGTTCCACCATAATTATGGGTAATGGTTTGCGGGCCTTGTATAAACGGATCGAACACGATAGCCATATTCTCCGCTGCTATACCGATGCCTGTATCGTTAATAGTGAATTTGATGCTCACCTCATCGCTGTTCAGCTGTTCATTTTCAAGGATGATGCTTACTTTTCCCTCATGGGTAAATTTAACGGCATTGCTTACGAGGTTTATTAATATCTGACCAAGGCGGATTTGGTCGCCCATTAAAAAGTCGGGGATAGTTTCGTCGGCGATCAGTTCAATATCCAGGTTCTTTTCAACCGCTTTGGCATAGAATGATTGCCTGATGTTTTGCGCCAGTTGGTGGATGTTGAACGGTATATTGCTTAATTGAAGTTTACCAGCCTCTATCTTATTATAATCTAAAATATCGTTGATGATAGCCAACAAACTCTCGCTGCTGAATTTTAGGGTGTTCAGGTATTCTAATTGCTCGGGCTTGGGGTTTTCTTCGAGCAGGAGGTTTGTTGTGCCAATAACCGCATTCATGGGCGTGCGGATCTCGTGGCTCATGATCGACAAAAACTCCGATTTAAAGTGCGACGAACGCTCGGCCTGTTCCTTAGCCGAGATCAGTTCCTGCCTTACTTTTTGCTGTACGGTAATATCCTCGCCAATACTGGTGGTTTCTTTAATGTTGCCGTTCTCATCATAACTAACCGTGTTTTGCCAGCTAATGGTGCGCAATTCGCCGTCGCGGCAAATAACAGGGGTAACGTAGTGTGCCCGTATCGAGTTTGTTTTGAACCATATTGTCAGGATGTCTTGATGTTCGTCTGGTACAAAGCGTTCAATCCAGTCCATACCCAATATTTCCATCTGGCTGTACCCAAGCAGGTTTGCCAGGTACTTGTTACAAAAAATGACTTTACCATCAGCATTTAACGATACAGCTGCCAGTTTTATGGTTTCCAGCACCAATCGGTATTTATTTTCGGTACGGCGGTAATCAATTTCGGCCTGTTTGCGTTGGGTAATATCCTGCAGGGTGCCGATGATCTTGCGCACGCTGCCATCCTCGCGGTACATTAATTTGCCGGTAATAACGCTAATGTGCTTGATAGTGCCACTTGGGGTAATGATGCGGTATTCGTAAGACGAGCCGCTGCTATCGCCACTTTTAAACAGATGTTTTACAATATATTTATCATCGGGGTGGATTTGGTTTAGCAGCATCCGGCCAAAGCGCGATGCTGAACCATCTTGGTTTTCAACCTCGTAAATAGAATTTACCTCGTCGCTCCACGATAGCATATGTGTGTTGCTATCGTATTTCCAGTTACCAATTTTGGCAATGGTTTGTGCCTCTATTAATTCGGCCTGGCTAACCTTTACAGCTTTTTCGGCCAGCTTAGATTCGGTAATATCCTGTATAATGCCTACTACCCGTTTTAAACTGCCGTCTTCGTTTTGTGATACCTCACCGCGTAATATCCTCAGATATTTAAGGTTACCCTGTGGTGTGATGAATTTATGCTCCAAGCTATTTTCGCTAACGGAATTGATGTTGGTGAAATAGTTAACAGCAAACTCACGATCATCGGGGTGAACCATGCCCATGTAATATTCAAAACGGCTTAAATCTTCAGGCGCTTCTTCAACTTCTAAAATTTTAAAAAGGCTTTCAGACCAGTAGATTTCTTTGGTTTCGTCATCGTACCACCAGTTACCGGTTTTGGCAATATCCTGCGCCTGTAGCAAAAGATTTTTATTTTCGATAAGGGCGTCGGCATGTTTCTTTTGCTCAGAAATATCCGTTACCGAAACCGAGATACGTTTGGTATAATTGCCATGAACATCAAGCACCGGCGAAGCTTTGGCTACAAACCAGCCCGGCTCGCCATAAACCGATTGAAATTCTACCGTGGTGGTTTTTTGAAAGCGCATTACATCTTCATACACTTCATCAAAAGGCTTAGCCCTCTCGGGGCCAATGGCTTCGATAATAGTTTTATTCAAGAATGCATCAACCGTTAAATAATCGGGGCTGTTGGGGCCAAACCAAACGTTAATGCAAATACGGTTCTCATCAAACTCGAAAATAGTATCGTTAACCGAACTTATCAGCGCGTGCATTTGCTGCTGGCTGTTGCGCAGCTTCTCGGTATTGGTTAAAAGTGATTCGTTAAGTTGTATAATATTATTTACCGCTTTGGTAAACTGCATTTTATATGCCAGCATCACTAAAAACGAAACGTAGGCTATCACGGTAAATATACACAGCAAAATCATTAATATGTTAACCGATATGGCAACTTCTGGCGCCGTGTAATAAGCGGCAACAACCGCTACAAAATTAACGAGGCTGATACTTACAAATTCGCGCCGTTGTTTACAGAATAACGATAACGCAATAAATATAGTGATAGAACTAAAAACATAAACGTGCGAAAAACCGTTTACACTAAGCAGCACAAAATTATTTATAAAAAGGAAAGAGCATATGGTAGTATATACCATAGCTTTAAAAAGGCCTTCATTTTTACTATATGATAACCCCAATGTTACCAGGCAAAAAGCGCAGTTAATAGCACGCAGCCAAAGCGGGTCGTAAGAATTATCGAAACAAAGGTAATGTAACGCAGGGCTGGCTATTAATAAGCCCAATAAAATAAGCCTGTAAATAGTTATGTCGTTTTCAACCAATAGCAGCGCCCTGTTTTTAAATGACATATACAGTAGGGGAATTTTTATTTAAGCCAAACAAAATTGGGTAGTTAATAAGAATTAGTTAATAAGAATTTTACAAAGAGTAAATATATCTTACAGGCCATTAATACGCAGATTTATTTACATTTGTTGCAAATACATATTTTTTCTATGTCTGAAACTGCACAATTAAAAATTGGTGATAAAACATACGATTTGCCGGTGATAGAAGGTACCGAAGGCGAAAAGGCTATTGATATTTCTAAACTGCGCGACCTAACCGGTTATGTTACCTTAGATATTGGTTACAAAAATACAGGTGCCACCAAAAGTGCCATCACTTTTTTAGATGGCGAAGTAGGTATATTAAAATATCGCGGTTACCCAATTGAGCAACTTGCCGAAAAATCGACCTTTATTGAGGTTGCTTATTTGTTGATATACGGTCAACTGCCAACTACAGACCAATTGCAATCTTTCGAGTTTGAAATAAGCCACCATACCCTTGTACACGAGGATATGAAAAAGTTCTTCGATGGTTTCCCTTCGGGTTCGCACCCAATGGGTCAGCTGTCATCGTTAATTGGCGCTTTGGCTGCATTTAACCCTGCATCGTTAAAACAAGGCCTGTCTGCCGAAGAGATCAACATCGAGATCATTAAGCTTATTGCTAAAATGAGCACGATAGTATCTTGGATCTATAAAAAATCGTTAGGGCACCCGGTTATTTACCCGCGCAATAAAATGGATTATGTGACAAACTTTCTGCACATGACCTTTGGCCAGCGTACCGAGGATACCGAAATTGACCCTGTTGTAGTAAGCGCGATGAATAAATTACTGATACTGCATGCAGATCATGAGCAAAACTGCTCTACATCTACCGTGCGTATCGTTGGTTCATCAGATGCTAACCTTTATGCTTCTATATCTGCAGGGATCTCGGCACTTTGGGGCCCGCTTCATGGCGGTGCAAACCAGGCTGTGGTAGAAATGCTTCAAAAAATTAAAGAAGACGGCGGCGACGTTGATAAATGGGTTGCCAAAGCAAAAGATAAGAACGATCCTTTTCGATTAATGGGTTTTGGCCACCGTGTGTACAAAAACTTCGACCCGCGCGCTAAGATCATTAAAAAGGCCTGCTATGATATCCTGGAGAAATTAGGCATCAACGACGAAACTTTAGAGATAGCCAAAAAACTGGAAGAAGTTGCTTTAAGCGACCCTTACTTTGTTGAGCGTAAGCTTTACCCTAATGTAGATTTTTACTCGGGTATTATTTATACCGCGCTTGGTTTCCCTACAGAAATGTTTACCGTGCTTTTTGCCTTAGGCCGCCTGCCGGGATGGATTGCCCAATGGAAAGAAATGAAAGCGAACAAGGAGCCTATCGGCCGCCCACGCCAAATCTATGTTGGTGAAACCAATAAAGATTATACTGATATAAAAAACAGGTAATTAAAAGCCTAACCCCAGCCCTCCCCAACGAGAGGGAGTAAAATATAATAGCTTCACCTAAATCCTCTCCTTTGGCGAGGATTTAGGTGAAGCTACAAGCCCGCCGAACGACGGGCTTTTTTTGTAAAACGATGACACCACGCGAACTACTTAAACAATATTGGGAACATGACAGCTTCCGGCCGTTGCAGGAGGAGATCATCACATCCGTATTGCAAGGCAGGGATACGTTGGCTTTGCTGCCTACAGGTGGTGGTAAATCGGTATGTTTCCAGGTGCCGGCTATGGCTATGGAGGGAATCTGTATTGTGGTATCCCCGCTTATTGCCCTGATGAAAGACCAGGTCGAGAATCTGAAGACCAAAGGTATCGAGGCGATATATATTGTATCGGGCATGGGTAAACGTGAGGTGGATATCGCTTTAGATAACTGCGTTTACGGCCCGGTGAAGTTTTTGTACCTATCGCCCGAGCGTTTATTGTCTGACCTGGTGCGCGAGCGGATCAAGTACATGAAGGTAAACCTGTTCGCGGTTGATGAGGCACACTGTATTTCGCAATGGGGCTACGATTTCCGCCCGTCGTACCTGCACCTGTCCGACCTGCGGGAACTGCACCCCAATGTACCTGTACTTGCCCTTACCGCTACCGCAACTGCCGAAGTACGCGATGATATACAGGACAAGCTTCTTTTTAAAGATGGCATTGTTTACCAGCAAAGTTTCGAACGCAAGAATTTGCGGTATGTGGTACAAAACACTGAAGATAAATTGCGCAAACTATTGGATGTTGCCCACGGCATCAGCGGCAGCGGTATAGTATATGTGCGTAGCCGCAAGGAAACCTTTGAAATAGCCAAGCACTATAATCAACATAACATTAGTGCCGATTATTACCATGCAGGCCTCCCAACAGAAGAACGTTCGGCAAAGCAGGAAGCCTGGAAAAATAACCGTACCCGAATAATTGTGGCCACCAATGCATTCGGGATGGGGATAGATAAACCGGACGTTAGGTTTGTAATTCATAAAGACATGCCCGAGAGCCTGGAAGCCTACTATCAGGAAGCAGGCAGAGGAGGACGCGACGAAAAACGTGCTTACGGTATCTTATTATACAACCCAACCGACAGGCTAAGGCAGGAGAAGCGCTTTATCCAGAACTTTCCATCTATTGATGAGATAAAACAGATCTATCATTTTTTGGCGAATTATTGCCAGATAGCCTATGATGCAGGGGAAGGCACCAGCTTTGACCTTGACTTGGGCGAGTTTTGCAGTCGTTTTCAACTGGATGCTATTAAAACCATCAATGCCCTCAAGTTTTTGGAGCAGGATGAGTACCTCGCCTTTAACGAAAGTGTGTTCTTACCGTCGCGATTTAAATTTGAGGTTTTGAATGAAGAGCTTTATAATTTCCAGATCCAGAACCCGGGGTGGGACCCGTTTGTTAAAACTTTGTTGCGCTCTTACGGTGGTTCGTTTGAAAACTATGTGCGCATAAAGGAATACGATGTAGCCAAACGTACCGGCATGAACACCCAGCAGGTGATAGATGGACTAAAGCAATTACAGGATTTTAACCTGTTAAGCTACCTGCCGCAAACCGATAAACCACAGATAACCTGGCTTAAGCCAAGGCAGCATGCCAATAACCTATATATTAATAAAGTGTTTATAGACCAGCGGAAAGAAACCTATCGCCAGAAAATGATAGCTGTTTTTGCCTACGCCGAGCATAAACGTTGCCGAAGCCAGATGCTTTTGAATTATTTTGATGAGCAAAACGCACACAAATGTGGCGTTTGCGATATTTGCCTGGAAGAACGCCGACAAAAAAACGCCGACGAGATCTTCGATGACATCACCAATGAGATAGTGCAACTGCTAAGCACCGACACCTATACTATAGACGAGTTGATCACCTCCCTAAAGCTCGGCACCGAAAAAGAACGCATCGAAACCATCCGCCTGCTGCTTGATGCAGGCAAAGTTAAAACAGATGGCGGAAATTATTATTTGTAGAGGGATTCCCCGTCATCATTAATGACGCGTTTTTAATAAGGTTTTCCTTTTCAATCCGCTATATCCCCGCTGCTGTTACACCCGCCTCAAAAAACTTTACCATTTCACCGTCACAAACAGTCCGTTTACCGACATAAACTGCCCGTACATCTATTAGAGCCAAAATGGCTGTAACGTTTTGAAAGTGGTGACGTCATATTGGTGTATTTAAAAACAAGAAAATAATTAACACACTCACACTCAAAACAATAATAAAATGAAAAATTCAGTTTTAACCATAGCAACCATCTTCACTTTAGCATTAGGTACAGTAACATCAACCTTTGCATCTGTTACAAATAACAACAACGAAGAAGTAAGTACAGTACTTACAAATGTTAGCAAGATCAACAAAATAGAATTACACGGAAACGTTGAACTGTTCGTATCTGACGGCAACGCGGATGAAGTGAAGGTTTACAATAAATACTACGCAGAAAGCGCATTGGTACAAAGCCAGAACGGTACATTGCGTATCTCATCATACACTGATAAAAAACTAGTGGTTTGGGTAAAAGCTGCCGACCTGCAATCAATTGTTGCCAACGACAACTCAACCGTAAAATCATTCGGTAGTCTTGATAAATTGGATATCAACGTAACGCTGAACAACAACTCATCTGCCGATTTGAACCTTGACGCTTACAAAGCAAGCATCAACGTAAATGACCGTGCTAAAGCAAATATCAGTGGCACCGTTAACAACTACAGCCTTGTACAAGACCAGTCTGCAACTGTAAACCATACTAACCTGGCTGCTGCTAACCGTAGCAAAACAGTAACAAACAAATTTGTTAAGGCTGATGTATCTGAGTTAGCCGTACTGTAAGCATTACTTTTGCAAAAGTTCAACATATATTTAGGAAGCCATCGCTATAAGCGGTGGCTTTTTTGTTTATAGATGATTTGGCACGCTAAGAGTTTACTCACCCCGACTACGCTTCGCTAGTCGACCCTTTCTACTGCGCAAAGGGGTAACGCACATTGTTATAAATAAATCACCCCCTCTTTGCGCAGCAGAAAGGGAGGCAGTGGTAAGTAAACTCGTAAAGCGACGAATCATATGGTGTAATAGATACTTCATACGTTCAGCATGAAAAAACTAATGACACCCTGTCTTGGCTCTTGCTTCCTAACCTCTTCCATCAAAATCCCCTCTCCCTTTCACCGACAGTTTTCTAGCGTTTACCGATAGAAACCCGCACTGTATCTAATACACCCAAAATGGCTGTAACGTTTCTTTCGCACGTTCGTCATATAGGTGTATTTAATAACACAACTTATAGTATTCATAATCAAAATATTAATAAAATGAAAACAACAATCTTCACCATGGTAGCCGTAATGATTATGGCAGTGGTAACCACAACAAACACTTATGCAAGCGTTAATAATACCAATGAAGAAGCAGCAACTGTATTAACCAATATAAGCAAGATCAACAAGATAGAAATCCACGGAAATGTTGAGCTTTATGTATCTGACGGCGCTACCGACCAGGTTAAGGTTTACAACAAATACTACTCAGAAAGCGCTTTGGTACAAAGCAAAAATGGCGTGTTAAGAATCTCATCTTACAAAAACCAAAAATTAGTGGTTTGGGTAACCGCAGCAGACTTACAAACCATCAACGCTTATGATAATGCTGAAGTAAGATCATTTGGTAAATTAGAAAAATTAGACCTTGAAGTTAACTTATACAACACCGCAACTGCCGATTTAAATGTAGAAGCCTACAAAGCAACAGTAAACGTTAACGATGATGCCAAAGTAAGTTTAACAGGTAACATCAACAACTACAACTTAACCTGCTCACACCCTGCAAACGTTAGCCACAAAAATTTTGTAGCCGTTAATACTACCGCACAAACCACAGGGCCGGCAATTGCCAAAGCAAAACAAAACGAAATAGCAGTTTTATAATCAGACCTACTTTACAAAAGTCCATCATATATTAAAAGCCGTTAGATTAATCAGCGGCTTTTTTACTTTTAGTGTAACTTCAACCCATAAACCATCGTCCAAATACTAAACTAACAAAACATGAAAAACTTAAACTTTAAAATAGTGCTGCTGGTAGCAGCTGTATCTATCACCTTGTTCTCATCGTGCCGCAGGTTCAGGTGTATAAAAGGTACCGGTAACGTACGTACCGAAACCCGTAAAATGAAAGGTTTCACCAAAATAGATATCTCCGGCGGTTACAAAGTTACCTTAAAACAGGATAGTACCGAATCTATCTCCATTAGCATAGATGATAACTTGTTTAAATATGTAGAAACAACAGTGGAAGGCGGTACCCTAAAAGTACACAGTCGCCGTAACATTTGCCCAAGCGGCGAAAGCGTATTGGTAATAGGTGTTAAAAACCTGGAAGAGATTGGTGCATCGGGCGCTGTTGAGGTAAGATCTGACGGTCGCTTAAACGTAAAAGATTTGAGTATCGATCTATCGGGCTCAACAAAAATTGACCTTGACCTTAACGCCGGCAAAGTGCGTACAGGTGCAAGCGGCTCAAGCGAGATCTATCTGAAAGGCCAGGCGGCATCAAATGATATTGATATGAGCGGATCCGGTAAAGTTGAAGCCCTTGACTTTGTAGTAGGTAAATACAAGATCAGCACATCGGGCGCAAGCGAATGTAAAATAAATGTTTTGAACGAGTTGGATGTACATACCAGCGGCTCGAGCGACATCCAATACCGCGGTAACCCATCAAAAGTAAACAACGATCAATCGGGCGCGTCGTCTGTTAAAAAGATCGACTAAAAAAATATAATTTATATACTGTTTTTAAACAATGGCGGCTTTTAGCCGCCATTGTTGTTTTAGTGCAATTTTAAAATCCATAGTACATTGGGCGTTTATCTTAAAAAGCTTAAACCAGTAAACAACAGGGTGGTTAAATTTCAAAGCCAAGCCAAATGCATAACTAAATTCAAAATAAATTTATACTTTTGCGCCTCGAATTTTGTGCAGCCACAGGGCTATATTTTCAAAAAAGATTAAATTAATACCAGGTAAAAAAGATGAATATATCACAGGAAAAAATTGATAACCTGAATACAGTTGTTAAGATCAACATCCACCCGGAAGATTACCAGCCACGTGTTGAAAAAGCAATGAAAGACCAGGCTAAGAAAGCGAAATTACCAGGCTTCCGCCCGGGTATGGTTCCGGTTGGTCACATAAAAAAAATGTACGGTAAAAGCATTTTGGTTGATGAGATCAACAACATGCTATCTGATACTTTAAATAAATATTTAGACGAAGAAAAACTTGAAGTATTAGGCCAGCCTTTACCAAAAGTTGACGACAGTAAAGAATACAACTGGGATTTTGCCGATAACTTTGAGTTTAACTACGAAGTTGGTTTGGCCCCACAGTTTGATATCGATTTTTCATCGAAAGATAAATTACAGCATTACGTAATTAAAGTTGATGACGAGACTTTAGCATCACGTATCAAAAACATTCGCCGTAGCTATGGCAAAATGACAAATCCTGACGTATCGGCAGATGATGACGTGCTTTATTCTGAATTAACGCAACTTTCTCCGGATGGTTCTGTTTTTGAAGGAGGTGTAAGCAATATCGCATCTGTACGTTTAGACCAGATCAAGGATGAGAAAATCAAAAAATCTCTATTAGGTTTGAAAAAAGGCGACGAGCTGGTATTTGACATCAACGCGGCTTTTGATAACGATGCAGCTAAGGTTGCCGGTTTATTAAAAATTGAAGAAGATGAAGCAGCTGACTTAAAATCGAACTTTAAACTAACGGTAAAAAATGTTAACCGTTTAGAAGAAGGCGATTTGAACCAGGAGTTCTTTGATAAAATATTTGGTGAAGGTGTTGTTACCGACGAAGCAGGTTTCAAAGCTAAAATTACCGAAGAGTTAGAAATGATGATGACCCAGGATGCTGACCGCAAACTGCAGGACGAAATTTACAGTTACAGCGTTGGTAAAGTAGATTTTGAACTACCTGATGCATTTTTAAAACGTTGGTTAAAAGCTACAAACGAAAAGCTTACCGAGGAAGAACTGGAAGGTGGTTACAACGATTTTGCAAAAAACCTTAAATGGACACTTATCGAAAATAAATTGATGAAGGAAAACAACATCGATATTAAATACGAGGAAGTGTTTGAATTTGCAAAAGGCAGTTTAGACCAGCAGTTCCGTATGTACAGCCCACAGGCATTAACAGAAGAGCAGTTAGGCCAGTACACTGTACAATACCTTCAAAATAAAGAAAATGCTAACAAGGTATTTGAGCAAGTAAAAGCGCTTAAGGTGTTTGATTACATTAAGAGTGTTATTACGCTTGATAATAAAGAGATCCTGTTCTCTGATTTTAACAAGCTTACTGCATAAACAGTAAAGTTCAAATAACATAATTTACCAAAAGCATTTGCCCAACAGCAAGTGCTTTTGTGCTATAAGAGCAGCCCCGACAGCCCCACCCAAACCCTCCCCGGAAGGGAGGGCTTAAGATTTTTTTAAGTCTCGCCTTCCGGGGGAGACTTAAAGGGGGCTGGTGGGGCTACTTTTTTTTACTTTCAAAAAACTAAATAGTATAAAATCTATTCAACTAAAAACTATATTTATTGCGGGTAAGCGCCCGCTCTACAACAACTAAAATAACATACACATGAACAGTAATCCAGATAAAAACGAATTCAGAAAATATGCTGTTAAACATCACCGTATCAGCAGTACTTATGTAGACAGGTTTATTGGCGGTGTAAACCGTAACAGTATGCCAACAGGTATTGTAACCCCGCCAATGGGTTATACGCCTTATATTATAGAAGAGCGCCAGTTAAATATTTCGCAGTTAGACGTGTTTTCGCGTTTAATGATGGACCGTATCATTTTCCTGGGCGACCCTATTTACGACCAAAACGCTAACGTTATCCAGGCACAATTGTTATTCCTGCAATCTGCCGATGCAAAACGCGATATCCAGCTTTACATTAACTCACCGGGTGGTTCGGTTTATGCAGGTTTAGGTATTTATGATACTATGCAATTGATCTCAAACGATGTAGCTACTATCTGTACAGGTATGGCAGCATCAATGGGTGCGGTATTATTATGCGCCGGTGCAGAAGGCAAACGTGCCGCGTTACCACACTCACGGGTAATGATCCACCAGCCATCAGGCGGTGCACAGGGCCAGCAATCTGACATAGAGATCTCTTACCACGAGATCACAAAATTGAAAAAAGAATTATACCAGATCATTGCTGACCACAGCGGTGCATCATACGACAAAGTTTACGCGGCATCAGATCGTGATTATTGGATGATTGCCGAAGAAGCCAAAGAATTTGGTATGATAGACGAAATATTAAAAGGGAATAAAACAAAAGCAAAATAAATTTATTAGTAGTGATAATTGATCAGGCTGAGTTTACGGAAGGTACTATACCAGTCAAACAATCAGCTTGATCATTACTTACTTAAAATTGGTTTATACGAAGCCAAATTCCTATTTTTGAATAAAGTATACAAAAGATGAATAAGAACAGCAAGGAGATCAGGTGCTCGTTTTGTGGCGCCGGCAAGCAGGATTCCCTGATGCTGATTGCCGGTTTGGACGCACACATTTGTGATAAATGTGTAGACCAGGCAAACGAGATACTGGCAGAAGAATTAAAGGTGCGCAAAGTAAAAGCGGCACCGGCAATACCTTCTATGCTTAAACCAGCCGAAATAAAAGCCCACCTCGACCAATACATCATAGGCCAGGACGATGCCAAAAAGGTATTGTCGGTAGCTGTATATAACCACTACAAAAGGTTAAACCAGCGTATTGATAAGGATGAGGTAGAGATCGAAAAATCGAACATCATTATGGTGGGCGAAACCGGTACAGGTAAAACTCTGCTGGCTAAAACGCTTGCTAAAGTGCTTAATGTTCCGTTTTGTATTTGTGATGCTACGGTATTAACAGAGGCTGGTTACGTAGGCGAGGACGTGGAAAGTATTCTTACCCGTTTACTGCAGTCGGCAGATTACGACGTGAATACTGCCGAGCGTGGTATAGTATATATTGATGAGGTTGATAAAATTGCCCGCAAAAGCGATAACGCATCCATCACCCGCGATGTAAGCGGCGAAGGTGTGCAACAGGCTTTATTGAAGATCTTGGAGGGTACAATGGTCAACGTACCACCACAAGGTGGCCGTAAGCACCCGGATCAAAAAATGATAACGGTAAATAC
This sequence comes from Mucilaginibacter sp. 5C4, assembly GCF_034345625.1. Taxonomy (NCBI): domain Bacteria; kingdom Pseudomonadati; phylum Bacteroidota; class Sphingobacteriia; order Sphingobacteriales; family Sphingobacteriaceae; genus Mucilaginibacter; species Mucilaginibacter sp. 5C4. The sequence goes on from NZ_CP133775.1 coordinate 3,326,747, forward strand.
CAATAACATCTTGTTCATTTGCGGTGGCGCTTTTGATAGCATCGAGAAAAAGATAGCTAACCGCTTGCGTACCCAAACAGTTGGTTACAAAATGAAACGCGACGACAGCGAGATTGATATGAAGAACCTGTACAAGTACATTACTCCGCAGGATCTGAAATCGTTTGGTTTAATACCCGAGCTAATAGGCCGTTTACCGATATTAACTTACCTGAACCCGCTTGACCGCGAAGCATTGCATAATATCCTGACCGAGCCTAAAAACTCGTTACTTAAACAGTACAAAAAACTGTTTGAATATGAAGGTGTAAAGCTTGATTTTGATACTGATGTGCTTGATTTTATTGTTGATAAGGCAATGGAGTTTAAACTTGGCGCGCGTGGCTTACGCTCGATATGTGAGGCTATCATGATTGATGCGATGTTCGAATTCCCGTCCAAAAAAGATGTGAAGCGTTTGAACGTAACTTTAGCGTACGCGAGAGACAAATTTGAGAAGAGCGACCTTAAAAAGTTAAAGGTAGCTTAACATTAATTTGATAGTATAAGATTATTTTCGTACATTACACACTAACCCTGGTGATATCCACCGGGGTTTGCTGTATAAAAAGGTTTTATAACCTTAAATTATATACACATACACACAAAAAAGAGGAAAAAAAGATGAACGAAGAATTAGACGTAAAAAAAGACGACAACACAAACCCCGCAAAGAAAATTAAAGAAGTTTCAACCCCGGTAAAATCGGGCTTAAAAACTAAAGAAGCCATAGTGGCCAACTGGCTGCCGCGATATACCGGCCGCCCGCTTGATGCCTTTGGCGAATATATCATCCTGACCAATTTCTCCAAATACCTACATCTGTTTTCTGAATGGCATAATAATGAGCCTATTATGGGCTTAGATAAACCAATGCAAAGCGTAACAGCCGATGGTATCACTATTATCAACTTTGGAATGGGGAGCTCGGTAGCCGCCACGGTAATGGATCTTCTTACAGCTATTCACCCTAAAGCGGTAATATTTTTAGGCAAGTGCGGCGGCTTAAAAAAGAAGAATAACGTAGGCGATCTGATCCTGCCAATAGCCGCTATAAGGGGCGAGGGTACATCAAACGATTATTTACCTGCAGAAGTACCTGCACTACCTGCATTTGCCCTTCAAAAGGCAATTTCCACCACCATTCGCGACCAGGCACGTGATTATTGGACTGGCACCTGTTACACCACCAACCGTCGCGTTTGGGAGCATGATAAAGAGTTTAAAAAGTATTTAAAAAGCCTGCGCGCCATGGCGGTAGATATGGAAACAGCAACCATCTTTACCACCGGCTTCGCCAACAAGATCCCGACCGGAGCATTACTGCTGGTATCAGATCAGCCGATGATCCCGGAGGGCGTAAAGACCGCCGAAAGCGACAGCAACGTAACTACCCAATACGTAGAAACCCACCTGCGGGTAGGTATCGAATCGTTAAAGCAACTGATAAACGGTGGCTTGACGGTTAAGCACCTGAAGTTTTAGGGGTTAGTGAATGGTGAGTGGTTTGAACCTTTTTGAAATCTATGTCAAATACTCACTTAATCAACCACTCACTATTCACCATTAATTGCTAATTTTGGCGCCTATCCTGTTAAGTACACAGGTTAGTAGATTTTATAATATGTGGTACAACAATATACTCGAAACTGTAGGCAACACGCCGATGGTTAAGCTTAATAAGATAGCAAAGGACATCCCTGCTACCGTTTTAGCTAAAATAGAAACAACCAACCCCGGCAACTCTATTAAGGACCGTATGGCCCTTAAAATGATAGAAGACGCCGAGAAAAGCGGTAAACTTAAACCCGGCGGTACTATAATCGAAGGTACATCGGGCAATACCGGTATGGGTCTGGCTATCGCGGCGGTAATAAAAGGCTATAAATGTATTTTTACCAGTACCGATAAACAATCCAAAGAAAAGTTTGATGCCCTGCGCGCTTTCGGTGCCGAGGTCATTGTTTGCCCCACCAATGTAGAGCCGGAAGATCCAAGATCTTATTATTCGGTATCATCCCGTTTGGAGCGCGAGGTACCTAATTCATGGAAACCAAACCAGTACGATAACCCGAGTAATTCGCAGGCGCATTATGAAAGCACCGGGCCCGAGATATGGGAACAAACCGAAGGTAAAATAACCCACCTTATTGCAGGTGTTGGTACCGGCGGAACCATTAGTGGTACGGCCCGTTACCTCAAAGAAAAGAACCCTGCTATCAAGGTTTTAGGTATCGATACCTATGGCTCGGTATTTAAAAAATACAAGGAAACAGGCGAGTTTGATAAGAACGAAATCTACCCTTATATCACCGAAGGTATTGGCGAAGATTTCCTGCCGCAGAATGTTGATTTTAGCCTGATAGACCACTTCGAAAAAGTAAGCGATAAAGATGCTGCCCTGATGACCCGCGAAATTGCCCGCAAAGAAGGCATTTTTGCAGGTAACTCAACCGGTTCTGCTGTCGCGGGATTATTGCAGATGAAGGACATGTTTAAAGAGGGTGATGTAGTTGTGATCATCTTCCCTGATCATGGTACCCGTTACCTGGGCAAAATGTATAACGACGATTGGTTGCGCGACCGCGGCTTTATCAAAGAAGAAAAGCTAACCGCACGCCACATCATCAGCAAAAAGGAAAATCAGGAGATCGTTACCATCGATTGCGAAAAAACTGTTTTGGAGGCTATCAATACCATCAAATCACTTAACATCAGCCAGATCCCGGTTACCCAAAAAGGTATGGTGATCGGCAAAATTACCGAAAGCGATATACTGGATTCGCTGATAGAGAACCCGGGCATCAAATCGCAACCCGTTAAAAATATCTCAACCGCGCCATTCCCTTTTATCGACCTGAATACTTCTATCGATAAAATTTCGGGCATGATCAATAAGGATAATATTGCCGTATTGGTTGAGGATGATAATGGTAAAATAGAGATCATCACCCAGTACGATATCATTAACGCGATATCGGCTTAACAGGCTGAATCAAAAGATATAAAGAGAGACGCGATACTTCGCGTCTCTCTTTGTTTATATTAGTTTTTCACCCTGTTAAACATAGTGCAGATCAGATACTTCACTCATTCAAAACAAGAGCCCTGTAACTTTAATTTGTCCTTATCGCCTCTACCGGGTCAAGCCTTGAAGCAAACCAGGCGGGAACGATGCCAGATATCATACCGATGGCAACCGAGATACCGATACCAAATATGATGTTGCCCATATCAAGCACCACTTCAATACCGGATGCTGCCTTAACGCCGAGGGTACCCAAATACACCAGCAACAGGCCTATAACCCCTCCCATCAGGCATAATGATATGGCTTCTATCAAAAATTGAAGCAGGATAAAGTAATTTTTAGCCCCTAATGACTTTTGGATGCCGATGATATTGGTACGCTCTTTAACCGATACAAACATGATGTTGGCTATACCAAAACCACCTACCAGTATGGAGAAACCACCAATGATGGCGCCGGCTACATTTACAATACCAAATAACTGGTCGAGCTGGTTGGTAAGGATGGTTGATTTATTTAACGAAAAATCATCCTCGCCACCGGGGCGGATACTGTGGATAGAACGCATCAAACCGCGTACTTCACTTTCTACCTCTATATCGCTCAGGTTATCCTGGCCACGCACAACTATCTGCGGGTTATATTTCTCGTTCTCAATGTCGATAACGTTTTTGGCGAAGTTAAGCGGCAGCAAGATCTGGTTATCGCTGGTGATGCCTAATATATCTTTACCCTCTTTGGCAAAAACACCAATAATGGTAACCTTACGGCCCATAATTTTTATTTGCTTGCCCACACCCGTACCTCCCGGGAAAAGCGCGTCGGCAATATCAGCGCCAATAATGGTAACCGGTGCGCCCGTGCGCGATTCGATATCGGTAAAGTACCTGCCATCCTGAAAATCAAAATTCCATGTTTTATCATGATCGTGAGATACGGCATCTATCTGCGCGCCATCAACCGTATTACTTAGGTATTTGACGGTGCGGTTATCAATGCTAATTTCGTAAGAAAGGGCTTTTGCAGTTTGGCTACGGCGGCTTAACTGGTCAAAATCTCGCAGCTTAGGTACCGGGCGCTGCATATATTTCCACCAAGGGAAGTTATCCTCCCCTACCCATGGCCATTTTTGCACATAAATACTGTTACTGCCCAGCTTATTAACGCTTTTTTGCAGGTTGTTCCGCAACGTGTCAACTGCCGAAAATACCGCTATAATGGTAAAAATACCAATGGTTACGCCCAATAATGATAGCATGGTACGCAGCTTGTTTTGCCTAAGCGCATCGTACGCAAACAAAAAACTTTCGCGGATAAGTTTAAGTAATATCATATCGTTATTTTGATGTAACCGGGTGATTGATTCGCCTTGTTTAAAACAGTATTTGTTAGACGGTGTTAAACTATTTAAGTTACAGTAATTTTCACTTTTACTATTAACTATGTAGCCGTATCAAAAAAAGCGTGGAAAATAACAAATATTCCGTACATTTGCGCCCTGAAAATTCATATATATAAGCATGAAATTATCTCAATTTAAATTCAATTTACCCGAATCGTTAATTGCTCATTCTCCGTCAGATATCCGCGACGAATCCCGTTTGATGGTCCTACACCGCGATTCTGGTAAAATTGAGCATAAAATATTTAAGGATGTATTGGATTATTTTGATGACCAGGATGTAATGATCCTGAACAACACCAAAGTATTCCCGGCGCGTATGTATGGTAACAAAGAAAAAACCGGCGCTACCATCGAAGTATTTTTGCTTCGCGAATTAAATAAAGAATTACGCCTTTGGGATGTATTAGTTGACCCCGCCCGTAAAATACGCGTTGGTAACAAACTTTACTTTGGCGACGACGACCTGCTTATTGCCGAAGTTGTAGATAACACCACATCACGTGGCCGTACCATCCGTTTCCTTTTTGACGGTACCGATGAAGAGTTTCGCCGCAATGTGGAGATTCTGGGTGAAACACCACTTCCAAAATACATAAAACGCAAGGCTACTGCCGAAGATAAAGAGCGCTACCAAACCATATTTGCCAAGCACGAAGGAGCTGTTGCAGCCCCTACTGCCGGCTTACACTTTAGCCGCGAGCTAATGAAACGCCTTGAATTAAAAGGTGTTGAATTTGCCGAGGTTACCCTGCACGTTGGTTTAGGCACCTTCCGCCCGGTTGAGGTGGAGGATCTGACCAAACACAAAATGGATTCTGAGCAATTCATTATTGAAGATAAACAAGCAAGGATAGTTAACCGTGGTATCGAAAGAAAAAAACGGATTTGCGCGGTTGGTACAACATCTATGCGTGCAGTTGAATCGGCAGTATCTGCAGGTAAGATCTTGAAACCCGCAAACGACTGGACCAGCAAATTCATTTTCCCGCCGTACGAATTTAGTATCGCAAATACCATGATCACCAACTTCCACACACCCGAATCAACTTTGTTGATGATGGTTGCAGCATTTGGCGGTTACGACCATGTAATGAACGCCTACGAAGTAGCGGTTAAAGAAAAATACCGTTTCTACAGCTACGGCGACGCGATGCTGATTATATAAAATTAGATCTGAGACGTTAGATAAGAGATTTGAGATTAAAATCAATTTATCCGGATAAGAAAATGAGATATGAGACGGAAGTCCATATCTCATTTTTGTTTTATAGCTTTGGTTTATCAATAATTGCACATGCCCGGTCTCAACTCTCACATCTCATATCTCAAATCTACCTATGCAGTCATCGTCGCTGGTGGTTCGGGCAGCAGGATGCAGTCGGTATTGCCCAAACAATTTATTGAGCTTTGTGGCGAGCCGGTTTTGATGCATACCATCAGGGCGTTTCAGCAAAGCAATTCATCGCCAAAAATCATCTTAGCGTTGCATGCAGGCTATCACGGGCTTTGGGCCGAACTTTGCAACAAACATAATTTCACTATCCCCCATACCGTAATTACCGGTGGCGAGACCCGGTTCCATTCCGTAAAAAATGCTATTGATACAATTGACGGTAAGGATGCCCTGATTGCCTTGCATGATGCCGTACGGCCGCTTGTAAGCGCTGCAATCATCGACGAAGCCTACCAATGCGCTTTTAAGGATGGCACCGCTGTAACAGCCGTAAAAAGCCGCGATTCGATAAGGCAGGTGGTTGATAGAAGATCTACCAGCTTAAACCGTGATAACATCTACCTGGTACAAACCCCGCAAACGTTTCAATTAGCTTTATTAAAGAAAGCTTACGAGCAGCCATACACCGATAATTTTACCGATGATGCCTCGGTTGTAGAAAAAAGCGGCGTTGCCATAACGCTGATAGAAGGTAGTTACAGCAATATCAAAATTACCTTCCCCGAGGATATTACCATTGCAGAAGCACTTATAAATAAAAAAGCCACCATCCGTTAATAACGAATGGTGGCTGTAGATATATCTGATAAGATTATCAGGCCCTTCTTATTACACCAAGTAATAAAGCGATAATTGCTATTACCAGTAAAATGTGAATTAAGCCGCCCGCGTGGTTTACAAAGAATCCGAAGATCCATCCTATTACCAAAATAACTGCGATGATGTACAATAAGCCTCTCATAGTGTTGTGTGTTTAGTTAATGTTTAAATAGATGTAAATAATAAACCAACGTTATTATAAAAAGTTTTGGCATAAAAAACCCGGCATATACCGGGTTTATATTTTAATCGCTTTTACTAAGCCCTCCTGATCACGCCTAATATTACAGCAATAATTGCTATAACCAATAAAACATGAATAATGTTACCACCAAATGGTGATATAAATGCTCCAAAGATCCAGGCTATTACAAGGATTACAGCGATAAGGTACAATAAGCTTCTCATGGTAAAATGTTTTTTCTAGTTTAAGTAAATGTATTTACAGCACTTATACTAAAATCATTCCAAAAAAGAGGTATAAATAAAAAAGCCCTGCATGCAGGGCTTCTAAATTACTTAACCGGGGGCGCGTTAGTACTCGTCCTCGTTAAAAAAGAAGTCGTCTTTGGTAGGGTAATCCGGCCAGATCTCCTCTATATTTTCATACGGTTCACCATCATCTTCAAGTGCCTGCAGGTTCTCTATAACCTCTACAGGCGCTCCCGAACGTATGGCGTAATCTATTAATTCGTCTTTTGTGGCAGGCCATGGCGCATCTTCAAGGTGCGATGCTAATTCAAGTGTCCAATACATGTTTTTATGTTAAAGTGGTAAATTTTGCTTTTTCGCAAAAGTATAATATTTTTAAAATGATTATCAATATTTTTTTGTGTTTTTTTTTACATACGCGGGATCCATTGATTTTCAGGGATTTTATCAGCGTATCCAACCATCCTTGCTAAAGTGAACAAGTAATCACTCAACCTGTTCAGATAAATATTCACTTTCTCATCCACGGTACTTTCTTCGGCCAAATGTACGCTCAACCTTTCGGCACGGCGGCATACGCAGCGCGCTATATGGCAGTAAGATATGGTATTATTACCGCCCGGCAAAATAAAGTGGCGCAGCTGGGGCAGGGTCTCGTTCATGCGGTCCATTTCTTTCTCCAGCAGCTCAATATCTTCGGGGTAAAGGTCCGGTATAACCATTTTAGATTTTTCAGGATCAGCCGCCAATGATGAGCCTATGGTGAACAACCTGTCCTGTATTTGTTTCAGGATGTCCTTATCGTAGTCGGTAATTTGCTGGTCGCGGATGAGGCCGATGTACGAGTTCAGTTCATCTACCGTTCCGTAACTTTCTATCCGTAGGTGGTGCTTGGGCACGCGGGTACCGCCAATTAACGATGTATAGCCCTTATCCCCTGTTTTAGTGTATATCTTCATAACTACAATAGCAATTTAACAATTTTAACAGCGTTTTAACATATTGTGCTAAACTTGTACAGTATTATATTGTTCAAATATATTATTTAGAAACTATGAAACCCATAATATCATCGGCCAAAGTGTCGCTTATCTGTTTAATTACAGTTTCATTACTAAGCTTTAAATGCAGCAACGGCAATGCAAAAAAAATCGTTGTCGAAGCGCCAAAACCAAAGGCAGATTTTGCCACCTTTTTAACCGAAAAACAGTTCAACGCCCTGTTTCCCCAGCGCGACAAATTTTATACCTACAAAGCCTTTGTGCAGGCCGTTAACGAACTGGCGCAAATAAAGGTGCAGGTTACCCGCAGGGCGGTATCGGTATACCAATTCATTCGTACCAATAAAACCACCGGCAAGGCCACCACCGTGCGGCAGGACGGCGACTGGAACGAAGCTTGGGCCAAAGTGAAACCCGATAGTGTTTACACCGTAAATTATGGAAATTTTTGTGCCGAGAAAGACGCGGCAGGTAACAAACGCGAACTGGCAGCCTTTTTTGCCCAGATAGCACACGAAACCCGCCACGGACAGAATGAAAGTTACACGGATGGACTAATGCTGATCCACGAAAATAACACCTCGTTAAATTATGTTAGCGATAGCGACGAGTACCCACCCGTTAAAGGGCAAAAATATTATGGCCGCGGGCCGATGCAGATTAGCTATAACGGCAACTACGGCTACGCATCAGATTGTATTTTTGGCGACAGGCACGTATTGCTTAACAACCCTGCCTTAATAGAAACGGACCCGGTTGTTGCCTTTAAAACGGCTATCTATTTTTGGATGACGCCCGAAACCCACAAACCATCGGCACATGATGTAATGATAGGTAAATGGCAGCCAAACGCCGTAGATAAAGCTAAAGGCCGCACACCAGGTTTTGGCATGACCATACTTATTGTTAACGGTGAGTTGGAATGTAATAAAGGTGAAGACAACTACAGCATGAAAGACCGTGTTGGCTTTTACCAGTTCTTCCTTAAAAAATTGGGGGTAACCGATGATAACTGCGCATGCAGCTGCGGCAAAATGGAACCGTATAAGTATTAGTAGCATCGCCGTTCAAGAGTCAACGCTTGAACAATATAAATTGCAAGGGTCCACGCTTACGTCAATAAGATAAGCGTGGGCGCTTGAGTTGGCAGCTATTAACAAAAAAGGTGAACCAAGCTTAATGGTTCCCCTTTTTTATTATCTGCAATTTGGTGTCCCCACCGCATTTATTATTTATTCAGATTTTTCTATAAAGGCCCAGCTGTATTTACCATCAGCACCTTTGGTTATGCCAAAGTAATCGTAAATGCCGCTTGCACGGTCGCCGTTAGCGTCAAGGGCCTCGCTGCCGGTAATGCCCTGGTGTTTATTGGCCTGCTCTATAAAGCTGGTTTTCAGCTTGGCAAAGTCAGTTAAATCGCCATTATTAGCTTCGATAGTGTAAGCAATAGCCCATACAGCATCGTAAGCCGCCAATGCAAAAGCATCGGCATCTAATTTAGTTTTTGCTTTTATCCTGTCGGATATAGGTTTGTACTGAGGCTCCAAAGCAGCAGGTAAACCAACAGATGGTGCAAAAAAGCCCGTCGCGATTGCAAAATCAGCAGCTGTAGTACTTGTTGTGAATGCAGCGCTTAATACTGAGCCATCGCCACCATACCACTTAACTGCAGTAAGCGTAGGTTCGGCAGCTGCCTTTTCCATTATTTTCACACCCTCATCAAACGATGCCAGGTAAACGCCAACTTTACTGGCGCCATAAGTTGCGGTATACGCCGCTACTTTTGTTTTAATATCGGCAACAACCGCGGCATAATCTGCATCTATGGCGTATGGCGTTGCAGCGCTAACCACACCACCTTTAGCAATAAATGCCGCACCTACAGCTGTTTGCAAACCTTTATTACCGGCATCGTCCTGCGCAACCGTTATCAAAGCCGTGCGGCCTTTGTTGTAAATTGTATTTGCCATTGCCGTGCCTTCAATTTTATCTGCCGGGCAAAAACGGAATATAGCATCACCCGGGATAGCCAGGCTGCCCGCGGTACTGCTTTGGCTTACCACAATAATGTTCGATTGATCTACCTCGGGCTTTATGGCAGCCAGTTCTGAACTACTTTGCGGGCCAACAATAAAACTAACCCCATCGGTTTTTGAATTTTTAAACTGGGCAACGGCCAGGTCGGCAGAATGCCTGGTATCTACTACGCTTACACCAATGCTATAGGTATAGCCTTTATCTGCAAAGTATTTATTAACGTCATCGGCAGCAAGTTGCATAGCCGCGCTGGAGGTTATGCCTAATGTATTACCGCTGCCTGTTAATGTAAGCAGCCCCCTGATGTTAATGCCACGCGTTGTTGTAACTATTTTGCTTTTTTTGCACGATTGAAATACAAGCGCAACAGCCAAAAGCACAATAACCGGGAGTAATATTTTTTTCATATTATTTACAAAATGTTTAGTTATGCAAAATACGTTTAATTTGCCATTTTGTTCATTTGCCGCCTGTTTCATAATGAATTTGTTACCAAACTGTAACATCTGATATTATCTTTAGTCTGATTTTTTTATAGTAACGAATGGATAAATTTTTATTTGACACAACCGGGCTATCTTCAACCGAAACCAACGATTTTGAAGCCACCAGCCAGGTATTAAAAGAACAATTTAGGGTAGAAGTACCAGGATTTATCGATTTTCAGCTGGAGCAGTTCGAGGTATTAAATCACCATAAAGCGGTAAATATCCGCGATACCTTCGCCATAAAAAATGCCTGCGGTGATAGCTACCTGCTGTTTGTGGATATGGATACCGAGCATACCCCTCCAAAAGGCCGCAAAACCCTAATTACCGAATACCAACCCTGGGCCCTCGCATACTTAAAGCGCGATTTTGGCAGGGTTTTTATCCGCACCGAAACCATCATCGATAAGATCCGCGAGATCATATTCCCGATAGAGCTCGACTTTAAGGAGGACAAGCCCTTTAGCGACCGTTACTACGTACTAACCGACGATAAACGCAAGGCAGAGTATGCCATTACACAAGAGTTTAGAGATGCCATGATGGCTATCAAAGAAACCGATTTTGTGGTGGAGATCTTCGAGCATACCCTTATCATCGGCAACCGCAAACCCATAACACCCGAGCATACCCTTTACCTTGCCGATTTTGTAGCGCGGCTGGCGGAACTGAAGTGTTAATCCGGGCATTATTTTAATACCGCCGGTAGAATATAATTTTGCATCATTTTATCAACCTGTGGGTGGGCATAGCCCTGGTTAAGCTGCTCAACCGTAAGGTTTGGCGCTATTTGGTGCTGATAGTTAGTCAAAGAGTTACCCATAAAAGCCAGCATGCTTAGGTTACTTGTTGATGTTATCGTCAACTCTTTTAACATATCGCTATCGGTAAGTTTTGCCGCCTGTATGGTGCCCTTCAGGAAATATTGGCCGCATCATTTTCCCATTCACAAAGCAACTACCCTGCAAATTATCGCGGTATAATTCGAGGCTGTTAAACCATTGCTCGTGAAGTTAGATGTGGAAACCGCGGGTGTAACCTTTGGGTTTAATGTTATAATGCGGGTCCTGCCAGTTATGAAATAGCAGGCTGCCGGCGGTGCAATTGTAAACTTCTTTTTTGTTGCCCTCAGTTACTTTACCATCTAAAATAAAGGTAAAGTAGGCGTTTTCGTGGTAGTGCCAGTCTACCTTATTATGGGTGTATTAGGTATCGATAATGGTTGCAAAATCCAGGTGGAGGGTTTGGTTGGTTTGGCCGTAAAACCTGCCTGTTTTTAGCGTTTCCAAGATGTCTTGTTTTAAACTTTGTTAGGATCTGGTTTGGCACTTAATTCAAATGCTCTTATAGCATTATTTAAAATATCAGTATCGTTTTGAGTGAGGTTATTCGTGGTATCAGATACGATCTCTATTATTGCATAATACTCTTCTATCGAATTAATTTTTTGCCTTTTCAGTACTTTTGGAAGAGCCTCTTTCACCTTCAAATAAATTTCAAAGAAACCTGGAAGTTGGGCAGCTTTTAATTCAGCATCTAACAAACGTTGAGCATCACTAGATGAGTTGTTGCCTATACCACTAATTACGTCAGGCAATCCAGACTTTAATCCTCTCAGGGCAATTGTTTTGCTTTCAGCCTCCCAATTATTAAGAACTTTTATTGGAGATAACTCATCGACATCAAAACCGTCGGTAAGCCTTCAGATTGCATTATCTTTAACTGATGCTGCCAAAGTATTTCAAATACCTTTTTATATGTTTCGTAATTTGACTTATCGATTTTTAAAGGCATTTGTAAGCGGTTGAATATTATTTCCCTAAATCAATACCTTCTTTTTCGACTTTCTCCGGCACGCGCCTGCTTACAGTTTGGATATTCTCGTTCTGGTAGTCGTTCTCTACCAGGCCATCGCGCATGCGCACAATACGGTGGGCGTGCATGGCAATATCTTCCTCGTGGGTTACCAGTATAATGGTGTTGCCTTTAGCGTGGATATCTTCCAGCAGGCCCATAATTTCTATAGATGTTTTGGTATCCAGGTTACCGGTAGGCTCATCGGCAAGGATAATAGAGGGATCGTTAATAAGCGCGCGGGCTACGGCCACACGCTGGCGCTGCCCACCCGATAATTCGTTAGGCCTGTGATCGGTACGATTGCCAAGGCCAACATTTTCGAGGGCAAGGCGGGCACGTTCGTTACGTTTTTCTTTGCTGATGCCAGCGTAAACCAATGGCAGGGCAACATTATCTAAAGCGCTGTTACGCGGTAAAAGGTTAAACGTTTGGAAAACGAAACCAATCTCGGTGTTCCTAACCTCGGCAAGGTCATTATCCGTCATGTGGCTTACGTTGATGCCATTAAGGATATATTCGCCTTTGGTGGGGGTATCCAAACAGCCCAAGATATTCATCAGGGTTGATTTACCTGAACCCGACGGACCCATAAGCGCCACAAATTCGCCTTTATTAATATTTAAGGTTACCGATTTTATCGCGTGGATAATCTCCGAGCCAATAACGTATTTACGACCGATATCTTTAATTATAATAAGAGGCTCTTCCTTTTTGGTAACTATTGGCATGTTCCGTATTTTGTTACTTTGACAGCAGAGTGGTAGGAAATGTTACAGCAGGGAAAGATAAAAGATTATAAGAGCAAGAGGCAAGATTAAAGGTCTTTCAACAACTCTTTTGCATCCTTTAGATCAATTTTTCCTGCCGTGTGTAATTCAATCTGACTAAATGATGATTTAAGGTTTTTAAAAATCCGTTGCTCCTTATCATTTAACTTACGATTGTAATCTGGCTTAATTGATTTTTTGTTCATCTTATACCGCTCTACTTAATAACCTTCTCCACCAAAAAGTGGCTTTCGTCATGGTCGGGGGCATTCTCGAGTGCTTCTGCAGAGGTGATTTCTTGTTTTACCACATCTTCGCGCAGTATGTTTGGTTCGGCGGTCATGTACACCAATGGTTCAACACCGGTGGTATCTACCTCGTTCAGCTTATCCATAAACCCCAGTATCTTGTTCATGTCTTTGATCATGTCCTGCTTTTCGCTGTCGGCCAGTTTAAGGCGGGCCAGGTGGGCTATTTTATCAACCGTTTGTTCGTCTATGGTCATGCTCGTTAATTTTATTACTGATAATGGCGTGCACCTCGTCTCGCAGGGCATCGGCATCATCTATGGTTAAGTGCGCCGTTTCAATCGGCTTATGTACAAATATATCACATACGCCTGGCTTGCTGCCATATTTCTTGCCATCGTCCCAAAAAATCTTCCAGGTATTTAATGATGTTACCGGGATGATGGGCACTTTAAGCTCGATAGCCATCCGGAACGGGCCGTTTTTAAAAGTATGCAGTTGGGGTGGGAACCGGTCCGGTATGGTTGCCTCGGGGAAGATGATCACCGTTACGCCGTTACCCAAACGCTCCATAGCCACTTTAAACGCACGGAAGGATGCTATTTTGCTTTCGCGATTAACCGGGATATCAACCGTACGGAAGAAAAGGCGCGTAACTATACCATTAACTAATTCCTCTTTACCCATAAAACAGCAGTTACTTTTTACGAGGATGCTAAGGGCGGTGATATCAAGGTTTGACGTATGGTTGGGGCAAACAATGTATGTTTTACTCCAGTCGATGGGTTGTTCGAACTGGTAATTATATCTTATTCCCACACAAAACGAACTCACCAGCCCCCACACCCGGCGAACGGCATTCATGTTCTTGTATCTTTCGGCTTTGCGTGAAAAGTAATATAGTGAAGGCCAAAACAGAAAATAGAAAAGCCCAACGCTACCCTGGTAAAGGTATAGGTGCACTTTCTTCAATATCATTTTCATCGCCGTCAAAAATATAAAAAATAGTGACGTTTTAGCCTCCGCTAAACGGTGGAGACTTTATGGGCGCTATTAGGACAAACACGCTGTGAATAATCTTCCCCGATAGGGAATACTTATTTTAAAAAAAGCCCCTCTCCCCGGGAGAGGTGTTTGGGGTGAGGCCAAAAAATACTTACTTTCGCCCCCTATATGGAAACTGTTGTTAGCGGTATACGTTCTACCGGAAATTTGCACCTGGGTAATTACTACGGGGCTATTCAAAACTTCGTTAAAATGCAGAGTGAATACAAATGCTATTTTTTTATAGCCGACCTGCATTCGTTAACCACGCACCCTACCCCTGCCAATCTGCACGGCAACGTAAAGCAAGTTTTGGTAGAGTATTTGGCGGCCGGTATCGACCCTGAAAAAGCCACCATTTACGTACAAAGCGACGTGCCGGAAGTTACCGAACTGTACCTGTACTTAAACATGAATGCTTACCAGGGCGAGTTGGAACGCAGCACCTCTTTTAAAGATAAAGTACGCGCCAACCCCGATAACGTTAACGCCGGCCTTTTAACCTACCCGGTTTTAATGGCTGCCGATATATTGATCCACAAAGCAACAAAAGTACCCGTGGGTAAAGACCAGGAGCAACACCTTGAAATGTCGCGCACCTTTGGCAACCGCTTTAACAGGCTTTATAATAATGATTACTTCCCCGAGCCATACGCGTTTAGCATGGGCGAGAGCCTGGTGAAAATACCGGGGCTTGACGGTAAAGGTAAAATGGGCAAAAGCGAAGGCGAAGGCAATGCCATTTTCCTGAGCGATACGCCGGAGGCCATCCGCAAAAAAGTAATGCGCTCCGTTACAGATAGCGGCCCGACAGAAGATAACCAAGCCAAGCCGCAGGAGATCCAAAACCTGTTCGACCTGATGAAGGTGGTATCCACACCAGACACTATCGCGCACTTCGATAACCTGTACAACACCTGCGCTATCCGTTACGGTGACCTTAAAAAACAGCTTGCTGAGGATATGATCATTGCCACAACGCCTATCCGCGAAAGAATTGCCGATATAGCTAATGATGCACCAATGCTGAGGCAGGTGGCCCGCTACGGCGCTGCAAAGGCACGTGAAAGTGCTGCCAAAACCATTAAAGAAGTAAGAGAAATTATCGGTTTCAGGAATTTTTAGAGCCCCCCTCTAATCTCCCCCGGAAGGGGAGACTTTAAAATTAAACAAAAAGTCCTCCCTACCGTGGAGGATTTAGGTGGGGCTAATTTGTACTTTCAACTTTTGAATTATATCTTTAGAAAATGCACATAGCTATTGTAGGAAATATAGGCGCCGGTAAAACTACTCTTACCGAGATGTTAGCGAAAAATTACGGATGGGACCCCCTTTACGAGGCGGTTGACAATAACCCCTATCTGGAAGATTTTTATAACGAAATGAAACGCTGGAGCTTTAACCTGCAGATCTATTTCCTGAACAGCCGCTACCGCCAGATCGTAGACATCCAAAAAGGTGGCCGCGATATTATTCAGGACCGTACCATATATGAGGATGCCTACATTTTTGCAGAAAACCTGCACGATATGGGCTTGATGACCACCCGCGATTACGAAAACTACCAAAGCATGTTTGATAACATCACCGAGTTTATCAAACCACCGGACTTGCTGGTATATCTTAAAGCATCTGTCCCTACCCTGGTAAATAACATCCAACGCCGCGGCCGCGAGTACGAGATTGGCATCCGGATAGACTACCTATCCAAACTGAATGAAAAATACGACAAGTGGATTAACGGCTACAAGCTGGGCAAGCTGCTGGTGCTGGATAAAGACAATCTCGATTTTGCCAACAACACCGAAGATATGGCCTCTATTGTGGAGAAGATAGAGCGGGAAGTGAACGGGTTGTTTTAGCTCTTTGTTGTGTGTCTAAGCTTGTCGAAGGCTCATACACCTTGCTAATGGCTTGACAGGCTCACCATGACAGTTTTCTATCGTTATTATTGCTATCGCAAGCGTCCCGCTTGTGGCCGCACGCATGCTTTCTTAAACTATTTAATGGGGAGTATCATTTTTATAAGCTTGCCCGTGTTATCATACTCAGCTTCAAAAATGAGTTTATGATCTGATGAATATTCCTGCCACATGCCAAGACGCACTTCGTTGTATTCGTTTTTCCCAATAATACTTGCAGCGGTGGAAAATTGCTTTTCTACAATAACAAAACAATTTAAATGGGCATCATTTAGGGGGGCATATAAGGGTTTTTGATAATTGATATCATTTGCGCCATATTCCTGATTATAAAAACCCTTCCAATTAATAATTTCAACAGCGCTTATTATCTTATTCGAATAAAACTTTTCATCAAAAGGCCATTCCTTAATCGTAGTATCTTTTGCTACATAAAAAGCAATACTATCCTTATTAGTGTAATAAAAATACCGTGACGCATCGGTAGATGACCATTCAAAATTGGGGAAGGCTTTTTCTACGTCTTTTACGGTAGTTTTCCCGGGCTCCGTTTTAAATCCCCTTATATTTCCCGAAAAACCTTTCAGTAACCTTATTTTGGTAATAACGTCCGTGCTATCATTTCCCTGCAACACAATCATGCCCGGTTTTATGGTGTAACCATGGCTTAAAACATTAATCCCCCAGCTACTGCCTTTTAAAGTAGCGTTTATGCTATCTATGTCACCCATATTTAAATCATTCACCTTAACCCGCGACAATTTAAACCCGGTGTTCTTTAAATCGGCAAGGGTGGTGTAACCAGGTGTTATTTTATCTACCGTTAAGCCAGGTAAATAACTACTATTATAAAGCGAATCTTTAGGTTTGAAGGCAAAGCGCTGCGCCT
Organism: Mucilaginibacter sp. 5C4; assembly: GCF_034345625.1. Lineage (NCBI taxonomy): Bacteria > Pseudomonadati > Bacteroidota > Sphingobacteriia > Sphingobacteriales > Sphingobacteriaceae > Mucilaginibacter > Mucilaginibacter sp. 5C4. The sequence goes on from NZ_CP133775.1 coordinate 3,343,960, forward strand.
CTATCCTGCATGAACTTAAAACAATAAAAAGTGAGAGTATTAAAATCTGCGCGTTGATCTTCATGATTCAGGTTTTGTTAAAGATAACATATCGTACATCAAATCTCTAAAAATTGCTAACCGATTATTTGCAAGCCTTAACACACTCAAATTTTCTCTTTCCCAATCTTTTCCACAAATATAAAATCACTCCCAAAATGCCGTTATTTTTCCTACTTTTGTATCCCGTACACAAACAATTGGTTTCGGCCTTAAAACCGCTTACCGGATTTCAAAAAAATCATGACTAAATACATTTTTGTTACGGGTGGAGTTACCTCATCGTTAGGAAAAGGCATTATTTCGGCCTCATTAGCTAAACTTTTACAGGCACGCGGTTATCGCGTAACCATCCAAAAATTCGATCCTTATATTAACATAGATCCGGGAACTTTAAACCCTTACGAACACGGCGAATGCTATGTTACCGAGGATGGTGCCGAAACCGACCTTGACCTTGGCCATTACGAGCGTTTCCTGAACACGCCAACATCAAAAGCCAACAATATTACTACCGGCCGTATCTACCAAAATGTCATCAACCGCGAACGCGAGGGTGCATTTCTTGGTAAAACCGTGCAGGTTGTACCACACATAACCGACGAGATAAAACGCAACATGCGCATCCTTGGCGAAACCGGCGATTACGACATTGTGATCACCGAGATCGGTGGTACCGTGGGCGATATCGAATCGTTACCGTTTGTAGAAGCTGTAAGGCAGTTTAAATGGGAAGCCGGCCCGGGCAACGCGCTGGTTATCCACCTAACGCTTATCCCTTTCCTTGCTGCAGCGGGCGAGCTGAAAACCAAACCTACCCAGCACTCGGTTAAGATGTTGCTGGAGTACGGCATCCAGCCGGATATATTGGTTTGCCGCACCGAGCACCATATTAATATGGACATCAGAAAAAAAATCGCATTATTTTGTAACGTTAACATCAACGCGGTTGTCGAATCGATGGATGCGTCAACAATTTATGATGTGCCGTTGCTGATGCTAAAAGAACAATTAGATAAAACGGTTTTAACCAAATTAAAGCTATCGCACAAAAACGAACCTAACCTGGATAACTGGAAAGACTTTTTGGGCCGCTTAAAAAATCCAACTTCCGAAGTAAAGATCGGCCTGGTTGGTAAATACGTGGAGCTACCGGATGCTTATAAATCTATCATCGAATCGTTCATCCACGCGGGTGCTAAAAACGAATGTAAGGTGCGTGTACAATATATCCCGTCGGAACAGTTAACCATTGAGAACGCGGTTGACAAATTGCGTGGCCTGCATGGTGTACTTGTTGCACCGGGCTTTGGCGAGCGTGGTTTTGAGGGTAAAATTGAAGCTATCCGTTATGTGCGCGAAAACAATATTCCGTTCTTTGGTATCTGTTTAGGTATGCAATGTTCTGTTGTGGAGTTTGGCCGTAACGTATTGAATTTGAAGGACGCCAGCAGTACCGAAATGAACCCTGCTACCCCTCACCCGGTTATCGCTATGATGGAAGACCAAAAAACTGTGATAAATAAAGGTGGTACCATGCGTTTAGGTGCTTACCCATGCGACCTTAAAAAAGGCAGCAAGGCGGCATTAGCTTACGGCAAAACACACATTAGCGAGCGCCACAGGCACCGTTACGAGTTTAACAACAGTTACTTAAAAGATTACGAAGCAGCAGGTTTAACCCCATCAGGTATCAACCCGGATAACGGCCTGGTTGAGGTTGTGGAATTGAAAAATCACCCGTTTTTTGTGGGCGCGCAGTTTCACCCCGAATTAAAATCAACAGTTGCTAATCCGCATCCGCTTTTTATTAACTTTGTCGCCGCTTCACTGGCTTATGCCCGCAAGAACTGATTAATAGTACGATACAATACATAATGGATAAAAATACGTTTACAGGGTTATTCCTGATCATGATTATTATGGGCGCTTCCATATATTTCATGAAACCTTCTGAAGCTGATATCAAAAAAGAACAGCTTACCGTTCACCTTGACTCGATCAAAAAAGGACTGATAAAAGACCGGGCTGCGATAGCTGCCGCCAAAACCGCAACCAAAATTGATACCGCTAAAAAAGCAGGTATTGTTGATTCGGCCGTTTTAAAAACACCTTTTGGCGCAGCTACTGTTGGCAGCGAGCAATTTGTAACCATCGAAAACAAAGAGATGCGCCTAAAGCTATCTACCAAAGGTGGCCGCATTTACTCTGCCGAGCTTAAAAACTACAAAACGTTCGATAAAAAACCATTAATATTATTTGATGGTAACGATAACAAGTTTGGCATTGCCCTAAAAGCAGGCGACAGGACCTTAAACACCAACGACCTTTACTTTACGCCAAGCGGCACGGGTTTACAGGTGGCAGATAAAGATTCATCGTCTATCACTATGCGTTTAAGCTATAGCCCAACGCAGTATGTAGATTATATTTACTCGCTTAAAGGCACAGGCTTTAAAGTTGGGTTGAACATCAAATCTACCGGTTTAGAGCAAGTAGTATCTACCACAGGCGGTTATAACCTTAACTGGAGCGCAAGTTTGCCTAAAAAGGAAAAGGATATGACGCAGGAGCGCCAATACTCTACCGTGTATTACAAAAATACCGATAACGAGGTTGACTACCTGAGCGAAACCAAAGATGATAAAAAAGCTATTGTAGAAAAGAAAATGCAATGGGTTGCGTTCAAGCAACACTTCTTCTCTAACGTGCTGATCGCTAAAGATGGCATCGCGAAGTCAGATTTTGAGGTTGCTACCGATGTTGCAGATACTGTTAATGTTAAACAGATGAAGGCCAACCTTACCCTTACGCCAAACGCGGCAGGTGCGGTACCTTTAGAGTTTTATTTTGGCCCTAACCGTTTCAATACTTTAAAGGATCAGGGTTACGATCTGCAAAAATTGGTTAACCTGGGCTGGGGACCTTTGAAATACATCAACCAGTTTGCGGTATTACCATTGTTTAACTTTTTGAACAAATTCAACTGGAACTACGGTATCATTATTTTGATACTAACAATCGTACTAAAATTGGTTTTGGCGCCGCTTACATACAAGTCGTACCTTTCGATGGCGAAAATGCGTGTTTTAAAGCCGGAAATGGACGAAATAAAAGGCAAAGTTGGCGAAGATAACCCTACCCTTTTACAACAGGAGTACCTCAAGCTTTATAAAAAGGCCGGGGTGAACCCATTGGGTGGTTGTTTGCCATTGCTGATCCAGATGCCTATCGTGATCGCGTTCTTCCGTTTCTTCCCAAGCTTATTTGAGCTTAGGGGCGAGAGTTTCCTTTGGATGCACGATCTATCCACTTACGATGCGGTTATTACCTTCGCTAAGATCCCTTTTATTGGTAACCACATTAGTTTAATGTGTTTGTTGATGACGATATCTACACTGATATACACGTACTTCAACAATCAGATCTCGGGTGCTACCGGGCAGATGAAATACATAGGCTACATTACCCCTATCATTTTCCTGGCTACGCTTAACAGCTACCCATCTGGTTTGAACTACTACTACTTTTTGGCCAACATGCTAACCTTTTTACAGCAATACTTAATTAAGTTTATGGTTGATGATAAAAAGATTCACGCGCAGATCCAGGAGAACAAAAAGAAACCTGATGATCCTAATAAGAAGAAAACAGGCTTCGGTGCTAAATTCGAAGAAATGATGCGCCAGCAACAACAAGTGCAGGCGAAGAAGAAGTAAGTTAATGGTGATTAGTTGATTAGAGATTAGTTGCCTAAATATTTAGAAACCCACAGCTAACCGCTGTGGGTTTTTTGTTGGAATCAGTTTTTTAAAATTTCTAATATTTACAACTAAAAATATTAGCAAAATTGTTTTACATTTGAAACCATGTATGCAATTGTGGATATCGAGACGACGGGCGGGCATGCCAGCGCTAATGGCATTACCGAGATTGCTATATGCATCCACGATGGCAAGAAAGTAACTCGCCGGTTCGAGTCGCTGGTTAACCCGCAGCGGGATATACCGGTTTATATCCGTGCCTTAACAGGCATCACCAACGAAATGGTGCAGAATGCGCCACTTTTTGAGGATGTAGCGCACGAGATCTACCACCTGCTTAAAGGCCAGATCTTTGTGGCCCACAACGTAAATTTCGATTATTCTTTCTTAAGATATCACCTGAATGCAGCTGGTTACGAACTGAATGCAAACAAGCTTTGCACAGTACGTTTAGGCCGTAAAATTATGCCGGGGCTGATGTCTTACAGCCTTGGTAAACTGTGCACCCATTTAGGCATCCAAAACAACAGCCGCCACCGTGCCATGGGCGATGCAGAGGCAACCGCGCAATTGTTAAGCCTATATTTAAAAAGCGATACTTCAAACCATATTAGTGCGGCGTTAAAGCAAAATAGTAAAGAACAGGTACTACCTGCCAACCTGCCTAAAGCGGACATTGAAGCCTTGCCGCCATCGCCGGGCATCTACTATTTCCATGATGAAAAGGGCAAAGTGGTTTATGTAGGCAAAGCCAAGAATATCAAAAAACGCGTTTGCAGTCACTTTACCGGCAATAATCCAAACCTACAGCGCCAGGAGTTTTTAAAGAACATTTATCGCATTAGTCACCAGGTTTGCGGAAACGAACTTATAGCGCTGGTAACCGAGGCAGTGGAGATCAAACGGCTATGGCCAAAGTACAACCGTTCGCTTAAGCGGTTCGAGAATACCTTTGGCATTTATATGTACGAAGACCAGCGGGGTTACCTGCGCCTGGCTGTAGATAAGCACCGCAAAAACATGCCGACAGTTTATGCCTGCAACTCGCTTTACGAAGGGCGTAACCTGTTGCTTAACCTGATAGATACCTTCGGCCTATGCCCAAAACTTTGTTTTATTCAAAAGAACGACCAGCCATGCTCGGGTGCTAATGTTGGTACTTGCGCCTGCGAAGGGCACGAATTGCCCGAGGTTTATAACGACCGCATCCAGGGTGCTTTAGATGAATTGAAAAAAGTACTGCCAACCTTTGCTATCCGCGATGAAGGCCGCACCGATGATGAGCATAGCTGCATCCTGATAGAAGAGGGCCGCTTTTATGGTATGGGTTATATTTCCCATTACTATGATGTTGGCAACATCCAGGCGCTTAAGAACTACCTTACACCCTACCCGGGAAATGATTATATCCGCAATATTGTAACGGGTTATGCGGAAAGGTTCCCACAAAGAAAGGTTATTTTTTCGGCGTAATGTTCGCCAAAGGCTGGCGCAAGCTTTCAGCTTGTGCCTAAAACAAGGTCAGCGTTTCAGCTAACGCAAGCTAAAAGCTTGCTGTAAATTTCCACACAAGTTACGCTACGCTAAACTTGCGCGAGTAGAATGAGCCAAATGTTCACGTTCACGATTGTGAACACACGCGAATATCCACATATTGTTAATAATCAGATATTTAAAATTTTAAATGCTGACAAAATAGCGCCACCACAGCTATCATTTATAATATTAATATACAAATCGCTCGAAAAGCAAAGGAAATTCTCTTTTCTCATCCTGAGTGATAGCGAAGGATCTATTATTGAACTGTACTCTTCGTTTTGCATGTCGGCGATTAGATGCTTCACGATGTTCAGTATGACAATGTGGACAATCGCGTCTACCACTTCCTTTCCAAAGAGTTATTAAAAGCATCAGCATTTACTTTCCAACTTCTCAAACAAATAAATTTCTAACAGGTTAATATATTATCATTTAAATATACAAAACCTACTATGGATAGCATTAACCAAAATCAACCTGAAGATAATTTTGAGAACCTGGAAGGCAACGAAGCCTGGAAAAAATTAAAAGAAATGGCCGAAGGCTTAAGCTGCTTTTTTTGCAGTAACATTAAAACCGGCTTACCTTTCTCCACCCGCCCTATGTCGCCACAAAAGGTTGACGATAACTGCGACCTATGGTTCCTTAGCGCCAATGACAGCCAAAAGAACGCGGAGATAGCGGTAGACCCAATGGTGCAGCTATTGTTCCAGGGATCAAAGTACGCTGATTTCCTTAACATTTACGGCATAGCCGAAATAACCGATGACAAGGAAAAAATTAAAGAATTATGGGAACCGATCCTAAAAACATGGTTTACCGAAGGTGTGGACGACCCGAGGATCTCTGTCATTAAAGTATCGCCCACACAAGGCTACTACTGGGATAACAAACATGGTAACGCTGTTGCATTTGTTAAACAACTGGTAGGTGCTGCCATCGGCAAAACACTTGATGATTCTATTGAAGGGAAACTGGAAATATAATAAGGGAGGCAAAAGTTCAAGAGACAAGAATCAATAAAGAAAATTTTTCCTGTACTGTCTTGTCTCTGATTTTTACTGTCCTGAATCCTTAAATTACTCCTGTCTTCTCCAGCTCCGCCTGCATTTGTTGTTGCAGTTTTAGGGCTTCGGCACGGGCTGCGTCAGCAAAGTCTTCGCCGTTGCTTGCATATATGATCCCACGGGATGAGTTTACGATCAAGCCACAATCTTTGGTCATACCGTATTGGCACACATCTTCCAGGCTTCCACCTTGCGCGCCAACACCGGGTACCAGCAGGAAATTGTCTGGCGCGTATTTACGGATATTGGTAAACTCGGTGCTTTTGGTAGCGCCAACCACAAACATCAGCCTATCTGCACCTGCCCACGTATTGGCTTTCTGGATCACAGTTTCATATAGCAAGCCGGTTTCAGTTTCCAGGTACTGAAAATCCTTACTCCCTACTGATGAGGTAAGCGCCAAAATGATCACCCATTTACCATCGTACTTTAAATACGGCGTAATACTGTCATTACCCATATATGGTGTAACGGTAATGGCATCAAAACTCATACCCGATGTTTCCTCATTAAAAAAGGCTTTGGCGTAATTATCAGATGTATTGCCAATATCGCCGCGCTTGGCGTCAATAATGTTCAGGATATCTTTAGGGGTATATTGCGCGGTGCTGATGAGGCTCTGCAAACCTTTCAATCCACGGCTCTCATAAAAGGCCGCATTTGGTTTATAGGCGATACAAAGATCTTTAGTGGCATCAATAATGCGCTTATTAAATTCAAAAACAGGATCGGGGGATTGCAGCAGAAATTGGGGGATCTTATCTATGTCGGTATCAAGGCCAACGCATAAAAATGATTTTTTCTGTTTGATCTGTTCAATAAGCTGTGCGCGAGATATCATGTAGATTTTGAATTTATTATGGTTTGCAAAACTAAAAAATTAAAATCAACCCTTTATTTTTTTAATAAATTTGAATTTTAAGATAATTTCGTTAAAATTGCATTGTTCTCCTGAATTATTTCTTGCACTAAAGAAACAATTTCATCTCCACGTACTTTATTAGTTAATACATTACCTGGCCTTTAATTGCATAATCAGGGTTTCACAAAACAATTTTCATATATAAAATCCTTTTGAACTATAATTCATATCATGTCTGATACAATCGAATTGAACGACAAACTCGTTTCTGAGTTGCGCGAAATTGCTAAAAGTTTGGGTATTGCAGAAGCAGATGAGCTTAGAAAAGCATCATTGGTCACAAAAATAGTTGAACAACAGCAGCTAATAGAAGTCGCCAGGAACCAACATAATACTGTTGAAAACAACTACGCAGAAAAACCGGCTGCAGAAGAAGCCGCCCCAGATACCGAGAAAACACGCAAACGCATCCGCTCTGTAAAAACCAAAGATACCCCACGCATTGAGGTACCTTTAGATGATACCAATCTATTTGAGCAGGAAGAAGATGCCCAGCAGCAACAGGAAGACGAAGGCAATTCAATAAATGCCGAAGCAGCACCTGCTACTGAAGCTACCGAAGAGCAAACCGGTGAAAAACCTGAGCAAGCCGGCCAGCCCGAGCAACCTGCCACTGAATGCCGCCCTCAAAAATTTGAGCGCCGCGCGCCGCAGCAGTCAAAAAACCAGGAGCCAGCTATAAACCTCGACTTTGATAACGTTATTGTTAACGAAGGCGTTTTAGAAATTATGCCTGATGGTTACGGTTTCCTGCGCTCGTCTGACTATAACTATCTGACTTCTCCCGATGATATTTACGTATCACAATCGCAAATAAAATTATTTGGCTTAAAAACAGGTGACACTGTTCGCGGTAGCATCCGCCCGCCAAAAGAAGGCGAAAAATATTTCCCGCTGGTACGTGTGGAAGCCATTAACGGCCGTATCCCGGCCGAAGTGCGCGACCGTGTACCTTTTGACCACTTAACGCCGCTTTTCCCGTCAGAGAAACTAAACTTGTTTACTGATGCAGGTAATTACTCTACCCGTATTATGGACTTGTTTTCGCCAATTGGTAAAGGCCAGCGTGGTTTAATTGTGGCGCAGCCAAAAACAGGTAAAACCATGTTGTTAAAGGATGTTGCCAACGCGATAGCCAAAAACCACCCGGAAGTTTACCTGATCATACTACTGATTGACGAACGCCCCGAGGAGGTTACCGATATGGCCCGTAGCGTACGCGCCGAAGTGGTTTCATCAACATTTGATGAGCCTGCAGAGCGCCACGTAAAAATTGCCAACATTGTGTTAGAAAAAGCAAAACGTATGGTTGAGTGTGGGCACGATGTAGTTATCCTTTTGGATTCTATTACCCGTTTGGCACGTGCTTACAATACGGTAGCGCCTGCATCCGGTAAAATATTATCGGGTGGTGTTGATGCCAACGCATTACACAAACCAAAACGCTTTTTTGGTGCCGCCCGTAATATCGAGGATGGCGGTTCATTAACCATCATCGCGACAGCATTAACAGAAACCGGTTCTAAAATGGACGAGGTTATATTTGAAGAGTTTAAAGGTACAGGTAACATGGAGTTACAACTGGATCGTAAACTATCTAACAAACGTATTTTCCCTGCTATCGATATCACCGCATCAAGCACCCGTCGAGACGACTTATTGCTTGACCGCGACACGCTGCAACGCATCTGGATACTGCGTAACCACCTTGCAGATATGAACTCGCAGGAATCAATGGAATTCTTACAGACGCAAATTAGAGGCACCCGTACTAACGAAGAATTTTTGATATCAATGAATTCATAATATCTTTACACCCAAAGGAGTTAATATTTAACAGAACGTTAATTACAACTCCTTTGGGTTTTTGTAAAATTTATGATACCTTCATGACCATTATGAGGCGACGGGTAAAAAAACATCTTCCAAATGCTATAACGTGTGCAAACCTGTTCAGCGGTTGCATAGGCATTGTTTTTACTTTCCAGGATAATCTTGTTTTTGCCGCCTATGCAATTTTCCTGGCAGCTATTTTTGATTTTTTCGACGGATTCGCCTCACGTGTTTTACAATCCTTTTCGGGCATAGGCAAGGATCTTGATTCCCTTGCAGATATGGTGAGCTTTGGCGTACTGCCCTCGGCCATTATGTACGAGCTATTGCTGCAAGCCCCGCAAATACCGCATGTAAGTGATTATCTGAATTTTATAGCGTTCCTAATCCCGGTATTTTCGGCCCTAAGGCTCGCTAAGTTCAATACCGACACCCGCCAGGCCGAAAGTTTTATTGGCCTCCCAACTCCCGCAAACGCTATCCTGATCGCCTCTATACCGTTGATATTAGAAAAATATAGCAGTATATCACGCTATATACTTAACCCTTACGGTTTAACGATATTTATTATTGTGATGTGTACCTTGCTGGTTGCCGAGATCCCGCTAATGTCGCTTAAGTTTAAGAACCGCGATCTGCATAAAAATTTTTATCGTTATATATTGCTGTTATTCTCGGCAATACTCATTCTATTTTTTAAATTTGCGGCAGTTCCGGTGATCATAGTTATGTACATCACCTTATCTTTAATTCAACTTAAATTTGCGGATGGTTCTGTAATAAGCGGCTCACAAAAACATAGTTAAGCCTTTGTTATTTTACTATCCTCTCAACAAAAAAACTGATGAAAAAATTCCTGGCCGAAATTGATGTAATGCCGAAGAAAGAAATACTTGACCCACAAGGAAAAGCCGTAACCGGCAGCATGAAAAACCTGGGCTTATCTGAAATACAAAACGTACGGATAGGTAAACACATCACCCTCGAAATTGAAGCCGACAGCACCGAAACCGCCAACGCTAAAGTTGACCAAGCCTGCAAAAACCTGTTAGCCAACCTTATTATGGAAAGCTACACCTTTACGGTTGAGGAAGTATAGTTAAAGTCGAAAGTCTGTATTCTACAGTCGAAAGTCTTTTTAAAGGTTACACAAAATAAACAGAAAGGGCAATCACATGGTGATTGCCCTTTCTGTTATATGACTTAAAACTTCTGACTGGAAGACTTTCGACTCCTACAAATTCGCTTCTTTTTCTTTCCTAATTTTCTCCAGTTCGATAAGATTGTTTTCTACCACTTCTTTAACGGCATTAAAATTGGCCTTTATTTCTTCGGGGTTTTCACCGCCGGCTTTGCAGGCCAGTTCAACAACTTGTATGTTAGCCTGGCTTTGTGGCATCCCAAAAAAGCCCAGGTTTGGTTTTAATTTATGTGCAGATTGTGCCGCAACAACCCAATCGCCGGCATTTATGGCATCAGTAATAGCCGTAATTAACTGAGGTGTTTGCTCCAGGAACATCCCGATAGAATCAACAATAAAATCGTCGCTGCCATCGGCAATTTCGTATAAAAACGACAGGTCAAGGTCTTGTGGTGGTAAGTTATCTGGCATCGTACAAGTTTATGATCTTAAATTTACACCTTTTTTACGGTCAAATCGTCGTTAAGGTTATTTTTCAACTCTAATATAGTTTTATTTAACACAGGATGCACCAAATTGGGCGCTATCATTCCCAAAGGCTCTAAGGTAAACCTTCTGTTATGTAATTGTGGATGGGGCACAGTTAGATTTACATCTTTAATGATCTCATCCCCATAAAACAAAATATCGATATCAATCGTGCGGCTTCCCCATTTCTCTTCCCGCTTGCGGCCCAGCTCGATCTCAATGGCCAATATCTTTTCCAATACTTTTTGTGCCGATAAAACGGTTTGCAGCAATATAACCTGGTTCAAATAATCGGGGAGGTCCGTTTTTCCCCATGATTGTGTTTCGTAAACAGGCGAGGTTTGTTGTATAGGCGCTATCTCCTGCCCTATGCGCGATATTGCGCTGTGCAAAAACAAATTACGGTTGCCAAGGTTGCTGCCCAGCAGTAAAAAAACATTAATCATGTTGTAACAAATAGTGTGTACGAGGCTCTTAATAGTAAGCTAATTACTAAGTTTGCATATATAGATTATTTATAACAGTTAATGAAACAATTCTTCAAATTTGTATTCGCCACAATAGTAGGTTTTACCCTTATTTTCGTTATAGGGTTTGCAATTTTATTAGGAATAATTGCTGCAGCCAGTAGTGATAAGACGGTGGATGTGGACGCCAATTCGGTGCTGCATATCAAATTTACAACCCCAATAAATGAGCGTACGCCAAATAACCCATTAGCAAATTTGAGTTTTTTGGGCCTCGATGGCGAAAAATCTATCGGCCTTAACGATATATTGGCAGGCATTAAAAAAGCCAAAACCGACGATAACATCAAAGGTGTTTTCCTGGATGAAAGCTACATGATGAGCGGCCAGGCCACAACCGAAGAGATCCGTAACGCGCTTATCGACTTTAAAAAATCTAAGAAATTCGTAATCGCTTATTCTGAAATTTACACCCAGGGGTTTTACTACCTGGCATCTGTTGCAGATAAGGTTTACATCAACCCAAAAGGCATTTTCGAGTTTAGGGGCTTTAGCTCCGAGATCACCTTCCTGAAAGGCGCACTGGATAAATTAGGCATCGAGGCACAGGTTATAAAAGTAGGCACTTACAAAAGCGCTGTAGAGCCTTACATCCTTACCAAAATGAGCGATGCTAACCGTTTGCAGGTTACTTCTTATTTAGGGTCGATGTATGATTATTTCCTTACGGGAATTGCTAAAAGCCGTAACATCAATAAAGATTCATTATTTAATTACGCCAACAGCGGCCTCATCCAACAACCGGAAGATGCCCTAAAATACAAGCTAATTGATGGCTTAAAATATAAGGACGAGATCCTGAGCGACCTTAAAAGCCGCACCGGGAAATCTGAGAAAAAAGATATATCGAGCGTTGAACTTGCCGACTACCTAAAAAGCAGTACTAAAACCACTACAGATCCTGATGATGTATCTTCATCAAACCGTATAGCCATTGTTTACGCATCGGGCGAAATTAACGGTGGCGATGGCAACGATAACAGCATTGGGTCTGAAACCATCTCCAAAGCCTTGCGTAAAGTACGTATGGACGATAAGGTGAAAGCGGTTGTTTTGCGTGTAAACTCACCAGGTGGCAGCTCGCTGGCGTCTGACGTGATCTGGCGCGAGGTAATGCTCACCAAAAAAGTAAAACCTATTATTGTTTCGATGGGTGATGTTGCAGCATCAGGCGGTTATTATATAGCCTGCGCGGCCGATTCTATCATTGCCGAGCCAAATACCATTACAGGTTCCATTGGTATTTTTGCCATACTGCCCAACATGCAAAAACTATTTACCGATAAATTGGGCCTTAGTTTTGACGGCGTAAAAACCGGTAAATATGCCGATCTGGGTGATGTTAGTCGCCCCCTTACACCCGAAGAAAGGGCTATCCTGCAAAATAGCGTAAACCATGGTTACGACGATTTTACAAAAGCGGTAGCCGCAGGCCGTGGCAAAACACAGGCTTACATCAACAGCATTGGCCAGGGCCGCGTGTGGACAGGCACCCAGGCTTTAAAAAATGGTTTGGTAGACAGGTTGGGTAACATTAACGACGCTGTAGCTTCTGCCGCTAAAAAGGCAAAACTTAAAGATTACAAGCTGGTATCCTACCCCGAGCAAAAAAGCATCTTCAACAAATTTGGCGAAGGTTTATCTGCCGAGGTTAAAGCGCATTTCGTACAATCCGAACTTGGCGACAACTACCGTTACTACGAACAAATAAAAGGCGTTACCAAAATGATGCGCACCCCGCAGGCACGCATGCCTTATGATGTGGTGATAAAATAATATTTTCGAGCCTATAGTTGATGGTTCATGGTTGATGGTACGAAATGTGCTGTTGAAACTATGAACCATTAACTATTATCTATGAACTCCCCCACCACTTTTGTATTTTTACCGCATATCTAAATTATGGAGAACAAACCCATAGCGCGTACGCTTCGTTTATTGTCGCAATTGATGGAATTGAACGAGGTAAACCCGTTCAAAATAAAGTCGATAGCTAATGCTGCCTTTAAGGTAGATAAGCTACCCTTTCAGCTTGCAGGTAAATCACTTGCCGAGTTAGAGACGATTGACGGCATTGGCAAAAGCATCGCGTCAAAAATTGCCGAACTGCTGGAAACCGGCACCATGGCCGAACTGCAGGACATGCTCGACAAAACGCCCGAGGGTGTAGTAGAGATGATGAATATCAAAGGCATCGGTGCAAAAAAAGTAGCCATCATCTGGAAAGAGCTTGGCATCGAAAACGTTGGCGAGCTATACTACGCCTGTAACGAGAACCGCCTTATTGAAGCCAAAGGCTTCGGGTTAAAAACCCAGGACGAGATCAAAAAGGTGATCGAGTTCCGCATGGCGGGGAATGGTAAGTTTCTTTATTCGCAGGTAGAGAAGGAAGTTAAAAACCTGATGGAAGAGATTAAAGGAATCTTTCCGGATGCGCTTAAACATGTGGCCGGCGAATTTCGAAGGCTTAACGAGATCATCAGCGAATTGGTTATAGTTGTAGGCAGCCTAAACCAGCAAGTAGCTTTTGAAGCTTTAGCTGAGTTGGATACCTTACAAAATGTTGTTTTAAACGGAACTCATATCTCCGCGGAACTGAAAAACGGCCTGCTGATCGATATTATCTGTGTTGACAAGGCAGACTACTATTACGAGCTGTTTGTAAATACCGGCACAACCGATCATGTGGAGGAAGTACTATCCCGCATCAACATCCCGCTGGAGCAGCCTGAAACCGAAGAAATCATCTATCAAAAAGCAGGCCTCGCCTGGATGCAACCCGAGTTGCGCGAAGGCACCATTTTTATAGAGAAAGCGGCAGAAAATAAACTGCCAACACTGATAAGTTATCACGATTTAAAAGGAACTCTGCACAACCACAGCACCTGGAGCGATGGCGTAAATACGCTGGAAGAAATTGCGCTTTACTGCCGTGATGAGTTGAAACTGGAATACCTTGGCATCTGCGACCATAGCAAAAGCGCCTTTTATGCAAAAGGTTTAAGCATCGAGCGGGTATTACAGCAACAGCAAGAGATTGACCATATTAATAAAAAGATAACCGGTTTCCATATTTTTAAAGGTATCGAATCTGACATATTGAATGACGGCGCGCTGGATTACCCGGACGAGATCCTGAAAAAGTTTGATTTTATTGTGGCATCGGTACACTCCAACCTAAAAATGAGTGAGGACAAAGCCACCGCCCGTTTAATAAAAGCGATAGAAAACCCATACACCACTATATTAGGCCACCCTACCGGCAGGCTTTTGCTAAGCCGCAAAGGGTATGATATAGATTACAAAAAAGTAATTGACGCCTGCGCTGCCAACAATGTGGTGATAGAAATAAACGCCAACCCGGTAAGGCTGGATCTTGACTGGCGCTGCCACCAATATGCGCTGGATAAAGGCGTTATGCTATCTATAAACCCGGATGCGCACCGTAATAGCGGCTTCCACGATATGGAGTACGGTACAAATGTTGCCCGCAAAGGGGGGGTAACAAAAGAAATGTGCTTAAACGCGCTATCTTTAGCAGAGATTACCAAAGTTTTTGAAAAAAAGAGAAAAGGTCAGTAAAGACAGAATTTGTCTGAACCTGAATTTTCAGAATTAAAGAATATTCAGAATGACCAGGTTTGAAGTCAGCAATGATTTAATGACCCAATGATACGAAAGAATGTTAACAGATAAAGTACGCGAACTTCAACAGTCGGGCCCAACACCAAACATTTTGGTAATTGGCGACCTAATGATCGATCATTATATTATAGGTGATGCCACCAGGCTCTCGCCCGAGGCACCCGTGCCCATCGTGAACGTAAAAAAGGAATTTACTACACCGGGTGGCGCAGCTAATGTCGCTCAAAATTTATTGTCGCTTGGTGCTAAAATTTCTTTAGCTGGTATCACAGGTGATGATGCCGATGCAGTGCGATTAACCGATATTTTAGTTGAAGAAGGGATAAATATAGATGGTATTTTTAAAGATACCACCCGCCCTACTACGGTAAAAACCCGTATAATGGCAGGCAGCCACCAGTTGGTACGTGTAGACAGGGAGGTTACAAACCCGCTAACCGAAGCCCTGCAAGCCGAATTTATTGAGCAGATAAAAGCGGGCATTGCGCAAGCGGACATTGTTATATTTTCGGACTACAATAAAGGCTTATTTTCTGAGGAACTTACACAGCAACTTATTGATGAGGCCAACAACCAAGGTAAAAAAGTAGTTATTGACCCTAAAGGCCTTAATTACGGTAAATATAAAGGTGCCTACATCATCAAGCCAAACCGCAAGGAACTGGCCGAGGCTGCCAAAACCGAAAAGATCACCAATATTGAAGAAGTGCAGCAAGCAGCCCGCATCATCCTAAAACAAACTGGTGCGGAATACATTGTGGTAACCCTATCTGAACAAGGTATGGTGATAATTAGTGAGTTGACTTACAAACTGTTACCGGTAAAAGCTACATCCGTATTTGACGTGACAGGCGCAGGGGATACCGTTATTGCCACCATGGTTTACTTTATAGCCCAGGGAATGAATGTAGAAGAAGCCTGCGAATTGGCTAACCATGCTGCCGCCATTGTAATTAGGCAAACCGGCGCAGCAGTTACTACAGTTGATGAAATACTGGAAGACATTAGTGGCAGAAGTTAGATATTTGTGTCCCAATAGCTATAGGGAAGAGATTAGATTTTAAATCTTAAAACTTAAGGTTGCTTAAATTTAGGATTTAGAGCTTAGAATTTAAGATTTAATTTTAGCTTTAGAATTTAAAGTTTTAGAAATCAGGATTTAAAAGAGATGGTTATTGAAGAACTATACGAGCATCAAAAATTAATACAGCTGGTTATCCAAAACCTTACGGGCGATATCGAGACGGCTTGCCATACCATGGTATCTGTATTAAAAAATGGTAAAAAGGTACTAATTGCCGGTAACGGCGGCAGCGCGGCCGATGCACAGCATATAGCTGCGGAATTAAGCGGCCGTTTTGTAAAAGAGCGTAAAGCCCTGCCCGGTATAGCCTTAACGGTTGATACATCGGCCCTTACGGCGATAGCGAATGATTATGGCTACAACCATGTATTCTCGCGCCAGATAGAGGCTTTGGCCCAACCCTGCGACTTGTTTATCGGGATCTCTACAAGCGGTAACAGCCAGGGAATTTTGAATGCATTTGAAACAGCTACTAAAATTGGCTGTAAAACGCTTGGTTTATCCGGCCGCGATGGTGGCAAAATGAATGGCATCTGCGATCTGAATATCATTGTTCCATCAGACATTACGGCAAGGATCCAGGAAATGCATATCCTTATCGGCCATATCCTGTGCAAGGCTGTGGATGAAGCCTATTAATTTTCTTAGCTTTATAACATGCGCCACGATCTCGAAAAAACACTCCTCGGCAAAATAACTACCCTGCCCCAACTTATCGCAAGCATCGCTGCATGGAAAAGCGAAGGCAAAAAAGTGGTGTTTACCAACGGCGTATTCGATCTGTTGCATTTGGGGCATATTACCTACCTATCTAAAGCTGCCGAACTGGGCGATAAACTTATCATCGGCTTAAATGCGGATGCATCGGTGAAAAGATTAAAAGGCGAAAGCCGCCCGGTAAATGATCAGAATAACCGTGCAGCGCTATTAGCGGCCCTGTTTTTTGTAGATGCCGTAATATTGTTTGAAGAAGATACCCCACGCGAACTAATTACCCACCTGATGCCCGATGTATTGGTTAAAGGTGCTGATTATACGGTAGAAAATATTGCCGGTGCCAAAGAAGTATTAGCCAATGGCGGCGAAGTGAAAACCATCACATTGGTTGATGGCTATTCTTCTACTTCCATCATTAATAAAATACGGGCACAAACGGTAAGCTGATGAAAATATTGGTTATCCGCTTTAGCTCGATGGGTGATATTATATATACCACACCAGTTGTGCGATGCCTAAAAAAGCAGTTGCCGGATGCCGAAGTGCACTTTCTGACTAAACCAGCCTTTAAATATATTTACGATAATAACCCCTACGTTGATAAGCTGCTGCTGCTGAAACCAGCCCTTAGCGAAACCATAGCGGAGATCAAAGCAGAGGGGTATGATTGTATTATAGACCTGCATAATAACCTGCGTACCGCTATAATCAAATTGCGTACGGGGATCAGATCGTCCACCTATAAAAAGCAAAGCATCCGTAAGTGGCTCAGCCTTAAGTTTAATTTGAAGCTGGTGCCGCCTACGCATTTGGTGGATAGGTACCTAAAAGCAGTCAGGTTTTTAGGCGTGACCAATGACGGTAAACCTATCGATTACTACATTAAACAAGATTACCAGCTACCTGCCCTGCTCCCGGCATCCCACCAAAATTATGTGGCTTTTGTAATTGGCGCTACACATTTTACAAAGCGGATGCCCAACAAAAAGATCATCAGCATTTGCAGGCAGATCAATTCGCCAATTATACTTTTGGGCGGTAACGATGTAAAAGCCAATGGCGACGAAATTGCCGCGGCTATCGGCACAAATATTTATAATGCCTGCGGGGTTACCACGCTTGATGAATCGGTTTTCCTGGTATCGCAAGCCAAAAGCATTATTGGTTTTGATACCGGCCTTACCCACATTGCAGAAGCTTTCGACAGGCGCATCGTATCTATCTGGGGCGGCACCGTGCCCGATCTTTTGGGCGTACAACCCTACATGGTTAAAGATGTTTTAGTAGCCGGGATTGACCTGAGCTGCCGCCCATGCTCGAAGTTTGGACTTGAAAAATGCCCGCTCGGGCATTTTAAATGCATGCACGACATTCCCGAAGAACCTATAACTGCGTTTACAAACAATGCAGCCGCGTTGCTGTAATTACTATATATCTACACGCCATGAAAAAGTTATTGCTGATCCGCCATGCTAAGGCAACCCACGAAAGTGGCTTTGTTGATTTTGAACGCCCGTTAACCGATAAAGGTTTCCGGCAAGCCGAATTGATAGCCGCGCGATTGCAGGCGAACAGCATTCAACCGCAAATATTGGTTGCAAGTCCCGCTTTGCGTACCCTGTCTACCGCAAACGTTTTTAGCCAGGTTTTAGGATTACAGCAAGCAATTACTGATAAGGCGATATACGATGCCAGCGAAAGTGCATTATTAAAAGTGATTGACGGTTTACCGCAGGATAAAGATTTTATTGCCCTTGTGGGTCATAATCCGGGTATTAGCCAAGTGCTTTATTACCTAAGCGGGGCTATTAGGGAAGTGCCCCCATGCTCGGTAGCGCTAATAGAATTTGAACTGGACACCTGGACAGAGATCTATGAAGCAACAGGAAAACTTGCCTTTTATGATACGCCGGGCTCCCTCTAAATCTCCCCCGGTAAGGGAGACTTTTTTATTTTAAGTCCTCCCTTTCGGGGAGGGTTTGGGTGGGGCTGTTAATTCACCTTATACATTTTCCCGGGTAACGACCGGATAAAACCCTGCAACTCCATATCAAGCAAGGTCATAGCTAACTGGCTCATAGGCATATTGGCTTTTATCGACAGGTCATCAATTGCCAGGGGAAGTTTATTTTGTTGGATGATTTCGTAAACCGCGCGTTCTTCCGCAGATAGGTCAATCGGCAGTATTAATTGTTCAGGCGGGCTTGTGATATCACTATTTTTTTCCCAACCCAGGCTGTAGGCCAGATCGGCAACGCAGGTTAGCAGGGCCGCTTTGTTATTACGGATCAGGAAATTACACCCTTCAGAATATTCGTCCCCCAACCTGCCGGGGAAAGCAAACACATCACGGTTATAACTATTGGCGATCTCGGCAGTGATCAACGCGCCGCCTTTTAGTCCGGCTTCTACCACAATGGTAGCATCTGCCATGCCGGCAACAATGCGGTTACGCGACGGGAAGTTCTCTCTGTTTGGCTTTGTGCCCGAGGGATATTCTGTTAAAAGCCCGCCATTTTGCTGCATCTTTTCGGCAAGTGAACTATTTTGGGTCGGATACATCCTATCGTAACCATGCCCAAGTACACCAACCGTTGGCACATTTAGCGCGATACTTTCGCGGTGCGCGGCTGTATCAATACCAAGGGCAAGCCCGCTTACTATTAAAATATTATAATCCTGCAGTTCCTCAATGAGTTGCTTGCACAAATTACGGCCGTAATCAGTAGCGTTACGGGTGCCTACAATACTAATGATGCGATGATTATTAAGGTTGGCGTTACCTTTTGAATAGAGTAGCAGAGGCGAATCATGGCAGTTTTTCAGGTTTCGCGGGAAACGTGGATCGGTATAGTATAATACATCCACTTTGTTGTTTTCGATGAACTTCAACTCCTGCTCGGCCCTGCGCAAGGCCTCATTAAAGTCGGATAGTTCAAGTCTTTTCGCGCCTACCCCACGGGCTTGGGTTAAGGCCTCCTTCGATTTTTTGAATACTTCTTCGGCACCACCAAAGTGGCTCGCCATTGACCGGGCAAGCACCGGCCCTATTTTATTTACAAATGTTAAAGCAACCTGGTGTAGTAGTGACATGTATTTTTCTGAAGCCCTAAAATATATATTTTCCTAAAATAATTAGCATTTATAGGTGAAATAAATTTGTTAGCGGCAATCAAACAGCCTTGTCATGATTAGCCTGTCGAACCATTAGCGGACTATTCCCCCCGCGCGCGCTTCGACAAGCTCAAACTGACAACCTCTATTTTAAAAATAATTTAAAGAAACTACAAAAATAGTTTGCAAACTATAAAAATAGTTCTACCTTTATTCAACTACAAAAATAGTTTGCTATGCAATTAAAAGAACTTACCAAGGCCGAGGAACAGATCATGCAGATACTGTGGCAATTGAAAGAAGGAATAGTAAAAGATATACTGGAGAAGATCCCCGAACCCAAGCCCGCTTATAACACGGTATCAACCGTGGTGCGCGTGCTGGAGGGCAAAGGATTTATAGACCATAAAGCATACGGCAATTCGCATGTGTACTTCCCCCTTATTAGTGAGGACGATTATAAGAAGTTTACGTTTGATAAGCTGATGACCAACTACTTTGATAATTCCTACAAAAGCCTGGTATCGTTCATCGCCGATGAAAAAGACCTTGGCCTGAAAGAATTGGATGAATTGACTGAACTGATCAACAAACTTAAATCTCAAAAAAAATGAGCTGGCTGCATTACCTGATCGAGGCAAATATTTACCTGAGTGTATTTTATTTGTGCTATTGCTTATTCCTGAACGGTGATACCCATTACCTGCTGGGCCGTGTATACCTCATATTTAGCTGCATAATTGCCTTTGTACTGCCGGTTACGCAGTTGAGTATCTTAAAACCGGTGATTCCTGAGATAAGAATTGAAGAGCCGCTTCCTTCGATAAATTTTAACCCGGTAAGGGTGCAGCAAATCAAATTTGCAGAACCCGTTAAACACTTTACGTTTGACGACGCTATGGTTTATATCTACGTAGCGGGTGTGGTTATTGCACTTTTTGTGTTGATATTCCGCCTGCGTAAGCTGTATATCCTTACACGTAAAAATCATTCATTGTATCAGGATCAGTACAAACTGGTTAAACTGACTGATGAGAACACCGCTTTCTCATTCTTCAATTACCTGTTCATTGGCAGCAACGTACCCCAGGCCGAAACCATTATAGCGCACGAGTTAGTGCACATCCGCCAAAAACACTCGGCAGATATTATCTTTTTGGAAGTTGTAAAAGTTTTTAACTGGTTTAACCCTTTCATCTACCTTATCCAACGCAGCCTTAAAACCATCCACGAGTACATAGCCGACGAGCAAACCGCCGCCTATGAGCAGGACGCCCTCGCCTACTCTTCTTTTTTATTGAACAACGCCTACGGCATACAGGGCAGTACTATAGCGCATTCATTCTTCAATTATAACCTATTAAAAAAGAGGATCATTATGTTAAACAAAAACCGATCGGGTAAGTTAGCGAGGCTAAAGTACCTGGCAGCGCTACCGCTTTGCGCGGGCATGCTCTGCGCATCTACCCTGGTGTTTAGTAAAGATTATGGCTTTATTGACCTGGCCCCGCGAAAAACTGCCGTACCCGCAATTAAACCTGATACCACTTTTGCTGTACGCCCGCCGGCCATTTTTGGTAAAAATTTCGTACTACAGGAAAATGGTTACCTAATAAATAAAAAAACAGAATATGCTACAGTTACCATAACAGATAAAGCCGGCAACAAAAAAACTTATAACAGCACTAATGCCACAGCGGCCGACCGTAAGATGCTAATGGAAAAGTACAACTACAAGTTTTTTAATTATAATATGAAGGCGTTCATCAAAGAAGCATCGGTAACAGACAAGGCCTTTAGTACAAATCCCAAGCTTCTGCCACCACCACCGCCGCCTGCTCCCCCTGTACAAAAACTTATGCCGCCCCCACCGCCGCCTATTGCTCCTTTAAAAACAAGTTTCCGGGATTTTGGTGATTATTTAAACATGAATGTTAAATATCCGAAAGCCGCCTTTGATAAAAAAAGCCAGGGAAGTATATCGTTAACATTTAGCGTTAATAAAAATGGTCACATCAGCAATGTAAAACTAAGCGGAAACCAAAGAATGGGCTTTGATGATGCTTTATTAAACTCAGTAAACGGCTATAAAGGCCAAATAAAAGATAAAGCCGGCGATTATACCATGATTGTGAACTTTATTATCATTGGAGCAAAACCGGTTACTTTCCCGTCACCGGCAAAACCGGGTAACTATGTAGGCGAAATTCATGTTTTAGGTATGACAGCCGAGCAGCGCAAAAGGCTAACCCCACCACCACCGCCGCCTGCCCCGCCAAAACCAGCAAGATCAGCTAACGTAAAACCTGTTGAGCCAATTGAAATTGTGCCGCCTGCTGTTAAGAAGAATGATGCAGCCCAAGTTTGGGGCACTGCAAAAGCGCCACTAATATTTGTAAATGGCGAAAGGTTTAAATTAAGCGAGCCGGTGCCAACCGGTAAAAAAGTATATATAACCGCATCAGATTCATCTGTTGTACATACCAAAGGTGATGCATACGCTTTAAACAAGTGGGAGCCGAAACAAAAAACCGCGTTATAGAACTATTTGGTAAATCATCAATCATAGTTAAGTGATTACCCCTTCACATAAATAACCTGCTTGGTTTCAAAAAACTCCTCCTCAAAGTAGTCTTTGAGATGATATTGCTGAACGGCTAAACCCGCTTCGGCAATTTCTTGTGTAAGGTCCCCGCCTTTTAAATACAGGATGCCGTTAGCTAATTTATTATTAGATTTTTTGCTGAATTTGCCCTTCACCCATGGGTAAAAATCTTTCAGCTGCGTAACCGCGCGCGATACCACAAAATCAAACTGCTGCTTAATCTCTTCGGCACGGGCGTGGGTGCCTTTAACGTTTTGCAAGCCTAAAGCCGCGGCAACTTCGTTAACTACCTTTATTTTTTTGCCGATAGAATCAACCAAATGGAAGTTTGTTTCGGGGAACATAATAGCCAATGGTATCCCAGGGAAGCCACCACCAGTGCCTACATCCAGCACATTTTCGCCGGGTAAAAAGGGCATCACCCTGGCTATACCAAGCGAGTGCAGCACGTGGCGCTCGTAAAGCAGGTCGATATCCTTACGGGATATTACGTTGATCTGGCTGTTCCAAAGGGTGTAAAGTTCCTGCAGCCGGGCAAACTGTGCTTGCTGTTCAGGAGTTAGGCCGGGAAAGTATTTGAGCAGGATATCAGATGTCATCCTTATTATGGCGGTTAATCACATTACCTAACAGGTAGCGTGCCCTAAACAATTGCGCCTTAACGGTGCCCAGAGGTAGGTCCAGCTGTTGTGCTATCTCCTCGTACGATAACTCGTCGAAATAGCGCAGGGTGATCAGGTTACGGTAACGGATGGGTAAACTTTCTATCAGTAATTTAAGTTCTTCTGTCTGTTGTTTTTTGATGGACGACTCCTCGGGATTCAGCAAGTCCGATTTGATCTGCAGCGGCTTTTCGTCGCCATCCTCATCCAGCATCCCGTGTATCGATTGAGTATTCAGCTTTTTCTTGCGGATAAAATCTATACAGTTATTGGTAGCCACACGGAAAAGCCAGGTACTAAAGGCGTACTCAGGCTGGTATTTTTCCAGTTTTTCAAAGGCTTTGGCAAAGGTTTCAACCATAAGGTCGTTGGCATCCTCCTTGTTGTTCACCATCTTCAACACCATAAAGTAAATGGAATCTTTATAGCGGTGCATCAGGTCGGCATAAGCTTTCTGGCTGCCCTCCCTTGCCTTTACAACCAAGTGAAAATCGTTCTTCGCATTTTCGGTAAAATTCTTATTTATTTCCATCTGGTGGTTTTAATAAAGGTACCTATCAATCCAAACACGTTTAAATATATGTAATATATCATATCAAAAAAGGGCAATGACCATACCAGATCACCGCAGGCCAATCGTTTAAATACCTTGCTATAAATAATTAACTGTAATGCTAACCTAAAAACCACTACGCCTATAGCTAACAGCGGCTCAAATTTGAACACCAGGCACAATATAAATAAAACATAAAATAAAAAGCCGCTAACCGCATCAAAACTAAGCGCGCGCCTGTGGATATTTTTATACAATTTACCTACGCCCATATGTCTTTTCTTTTGCCTGAACCAACCACCAAGGGTCGATTTAGCATCGGTATAAATAAAAGTATCGGGGTGTATCTCAATTACTGTATTTTCCGGTGTGGAGTTTTGGTTTACAAAAAGGTCGTCATCGCCGGATATTACGTGCATATGCGCCGCGAAACCCTTCGCCCCAAAAAATAAGGTTTTGGTATACGCCAGGTTACGGCCAATGCCCATGTAAGGGTTACCATTAAGCGCTGCCGATAGGTAGTTAAGAGCAGTCTTCAAGGTCTCGAACCTAATGAACGGGTTTAAGAAATTACCTGTACGGGTGTATGGCGAATAGCCTAAAACGATCTGCGTGCTGCCGGTAAACTTGGCCGCCATACGGGTGATCCAGTTTAGGGTATCGGGCTTGCAATCGGCATCGGTAAACAAAAGGTGCTCGTTTTTAGCCGCTTTGATACCCAGTGTTAAAGCGAACTTTTTACCGGTTTTAAAGCGGACATGCTCGGTAATGGTAACCACCTTAAGGTGTGCAAACTCGCGCTGTATATCCTGCAAAACCTCGTCAGAATTATCGCTCGAGCAATCGTTTATCACAACCACCTCGTAATCGGGATAATTTTGCTGTAATATATAAGGTAAGTTTTCGGTAAGGTTGCGGGCCTCATTTCGGGCGCTGATGATAACGGAAATGGGCACGCTTGGCGCTGGTATTGCATCCTGCAGGCTATAGCGCATAAGCTTACTGTGATTACTAATGAGGTAATACAGCTGCACAATAAAACATAACTGAAATAGAACAAATAATGCCTCTTGTATATAAGCTTCCAAACCCCTTAATAATAAGGTGCAAAGTTGATAAAAAAGGTTGTAATGTTGTAACATTTTAAGGTCGAAATGTTAATATATTTAATATAAGCCCCTACTTTTGATGTGTATTATTCCATAACCGCCAATTTCACACCATTTATATCGATTATTTTGGTTATATTAGTATGTAGGCTGCTCAAATAATCACCAATCTCTAATTATGGCGTTACCTACGGCCCGGGCTTTACGCTCATACTGCGCAGGCCTTATCCGTTAGCCAACGGGCTGCATACGCTGCAATCCTTAACGCAAATCTGCTATGCAAGGAGACGCGAAGTATCGCGTGTCTACAGATGTTTTTAACGTATAGACGCGATACTTCGCGTGTTTTGGAGATACAACAATTTCATTGCCGTTGGCTTCAGCCAACGGATAGCGAACATACATAAATGGCTTTAGCCTAAATTAAGTATGAATATTTGGCTAAAGCCATCTAATATGTTTAACTATTCCGTCCCTTAAAAGTGACGGCAATAAAATCTAAATTATTTTGTTTTCGCAGGCTTCATATCGTGTACTTTACGTTGCCCCTTTACCACTTTGCATCTCCACATTTCTGTCACCTCATAACCCGCAAACTTTTGTTAATTTTACGGGGATAAATGAAATTTAATTTAACAGCACAAGACCCCCTTTCTAAAGCCCGCGCGGGCGAGCTGACTACAGACCACGGGGTTATACAAACGCCAATTTTTATGCCTGTAGGCACAGCCGGCACGGTAAAAGCAGTACATCAGCGCGAGCTGAAGGACGATATTAAGGCGCAGATCATATTAGGGAACACCTACCACCTATACTTAAGGCCGGGGTTAAACACCATTGAACAGGCCGGTGGCCTGCATAAATTTAACGGTTGGGAAGGCCCTATTTTAACGGATAGCGGCGGTTACCAAGTGTATTCGCTTACCGATGTTCGTAAAATAAAGGAAGAAGGCGTAACATTCCGGTCGCATATAGATGGGTCTAAACACCTTTTTACGCCCGAGAATGTGATGGATATCCAACGCATTATAGGTGCCGATATCATCATGGCATTTGATGAGTGCACGCCCTACCCCTGCGATTATAACTATGCCAAACGCTCTATAGAGATGACCCATCGCTGGCTTAAACGCTGCTGCGACCGCTTTGACACTACAGAACCTAAATACGGTTACGACCAAACGCTGTTCCCTATTGTACAGGGGTCGGTTTATAAGGATCTGCGGGTGCGTTCTGCAGAGGTTATCGCGTCTTTTGAGCGCGAAGGAAACGCCATTGGCGGCCTCAGCGTAGGCGAACCGGCCGAAGAAATGTACGCCATGACCGAGGTAGTTTGTAATATACTGCCCGAGCATAAGCCACGTTACCTAATGGGTGTGGGCACGCCACTTAACCTGTTGGAAAACATTGCTTTAGGTATTGATATGTTTGATTGTGTGATGCCTACCCGTAACGCGCGTAACGGCATGTTATTTACCAAAGAGGGCATCATTAACATTAAAAACGAAAAGTGGAAGAACGATTTTAGCCCCATTGAGGCCGATAGCGATCTTTTTGCCGATACCTGTTACAGCAAAGCATACCTGCGCCACCTCATACATAGCGGCGAAATGCTGGGCGCGCAGATAGCAACCCTGCATAACCTGCACTTTTACATATGGTTAGTTAAGGTAGCACGCAATAAAATCATCAGCGGTGAGTTTTACGACTGGAAGAAAGTTATGGTAACCCGTTTAGGCCAAAGATTGTAAATGAAGCGCTTTTTAGATAAGCATTTAACCATTATAGATTCCTTTATCATGAGGAAGTACCTGGGCACATTCGTGTTCACGCTGGGTATTTTTTTGGTGATATCGGTTGTGTTTGACGTATCAGAACACCTGGACAATTTCCTGGGGGATGCTACCACGATACATGATGTAATATTTATTTATTACGCCGGCTTTGTGCCATTTTATATGATGCTACTATCGCCGCTGATCAACTTTTTAGCGGTAATTTTCTTCACGGCCAAGATGGCCAACCAGACCGAGATCGTCCCGATACTGACCAGTAAGGCCAGTTTTTACCGGTTTATGAGGCCGTATCTAATCTCCGCATCACTTATATTTTCAGTTTCTATACTGCTAAATCTTTACGTTTTACCATACACCAACAAGCTAAAAGTAACATTCGAAGCCTTGCATTTCTTTAAAAACGACGCTCCGTCCAAGAGCGAAGTGCACATCCAACTGGATAAACGCACCTTTGTTTACCTCGAAACTTACGACCCAAGCCTGCAAACAGGCTACAATTTTACCCTCGAAAAATTCGATGGGGATGAGTTAAAAGAGAAGCTTACTGCCACCAGCATTAAGTTTGATTCGCTCAAAAACAGGTGGACTTTGAACACGCCAACCATCCGTTATGTGAACGGTTTAAAGGAGATTTTAAAACAAAACATGCCTTCTTTAGATACCGTTTTAGACATGCGCCCGGTAGACTTTGAAGCCCACGATAACGTGATCAGCAACATCTACGGGGCCATGAGTTTGTCTATTTTAAACAAAGGAATTGAGAAAGAAAAGACCCGCAGCACGGGTGTTATTGTAGATATGCAATTCGAAAAATACAGGCGTTTTATAGAA
Source organism: Mucilaginibacter sp. 5C4 (assembly GCF_034345625.1). NCBI lineage: Bacteria > Pseudomonadati > Bacteroidota > Sphingobacteriia > Sphingobacteriales > Sphingobacteriaceae > Mucilaginibacter > Mucilaginibacter sp. 5C4. Next base: position 3,371,436 of record NZ_CP133775.1, read on the forward strand.
CCATTATCAACCTTTGTGCTCACTTGTATAGGCGTTGCTATCTCCTCCAGGAAGGTTCGCGGAGGGGTTGGGCTGCCACTTGGGATAGGGATTTTTATCTGCTTTACCTACATCGTGGTTAACAAATTCGCACTGGTTTTTGCCATTAAAGGAGGCTTCCCGCCATTAATAGCAGTGCTTACACCCAGCTTAATTTTTGGCACCTTAGCCTATATCCTCATCATCAAAGCACCAAAGTAATCAACAATAATGGCCGAAACGGGTATCAATTCAGGACGAAAAAATGTGATTTCGGGACTAAATAAAAACCTATTAATCCTCCATTTTACCGTTTTTATTTGGGGATTTACAGGAATTTTGGGCCAGGCGATCACCATTTCGGCCGTTAATTTGGTTTGGTATCGGGTGCTAATTGCAACCTTATCGTTGTTTTTATACTTCAAATTCAACAAAACCGCGTTCAAAATTGAGGCGAAAACGGTGCGAAAATTGGCGTTTACGGGCGCTTTAGTGGGCGGTCACTGGATACTTTTTTTCGCTTCTATCAAGCTTTCTACCATCCCTGTGGCCTTGGTCTGCCTCTCATCTATCACCCTTTTTACCGCCATTTTTGAGCCACTGATCAATAAAACACGTATCTCTAAAATGGAAATCGTAGCCGGAATTTTAATAATTATCGGCATCATTCTGATCTTCAAATTCGAATCTAAATACACTAAGGGCATCATATCCGGGCTTGTAAGCGCTATACTGGCCAGCCTTTTCTCCATCATCAACAGCCGCTTTGTAAAGAAAATGGACGCCCCTGTGATCGCATTTTACGAGCTGAGCGGCGCGCTGTTATGGATCACTATTTACCTTTTTGCTACCGGCGGGCTGGCAGAGTTTGCCATACCTAATCTCTCAGATATTGGTTACCTGGTTATCCTCGGCACCGTATGTACAGCCCTTGCGTACGTTGCAGGTGTATCTGTAATGCGCGAGATCTCGGCTTTTAAAGTAGCGCTTGTTACCAACCTGGAGCCGGTGTATGGCATCATTATGTCGTTCCTTTTCTTTGGCGATATGAATAAAATGTCGATTGGTTTTTGGGTTGGGTCTGTTATTATTTTGTCTACCGTTTTCCTGTTTCCTGTTGCCCAAAAGCAGGTGGCCAAGCGCCGTAACCGTTAATCTTTACATCCTTTTTTCGTAAAGATCATGTCTCCTTTATGCCTCAACTCCACGGGTAGGGGCAAAGCACGCCTCCATTTCCAAGGCATTTTAAGCCATTGTAAGCCATCCTGATTTTTAGAGGTACGATTTCACACCACAAACTTTTTGGGCGAAATGGTGCCATTTTCCAAAATCAATTAGTGTATTAAATTTAATATCCACTTTTACTTATAAACAAGCCCTAAAAACGGCTTAAATTTCATAATAAAGTTTGAATATACAATTCATAAAAATTAAATAATAGTTTGATAATCAATGCAATATGAAATTTATATATATTAAAAATTGACATATATCAAATTTAAAAAAATTACAAATACTAATAATTGTAGTAATTTATATTATAAGCACCATATAACTCATTTAGTTTATTGTAAATGAGATATTTAAACAAGGTTAAATAACGTAAAAATTCGCTTTGCTTAAACAGTAAGTAATTCGGAAGATAGTGTACCGAACTGGAAAGTTGAGATTTAAAATAAATTGGGGCAGATGCCGAACGCGTATACAGATTTGAATTTTGAGCGAAAAATCGGGATCAAAATTCAACGCCCGTTCAATCGGTATAAGGCGATTATCGTGCCATAAAAACTGAGATAGAATTTATTTGCAGGGGAAATTGAAAAGCCATTTGCCGGGTTGCGATTTTAAAAATAGATCTTAGGGTGTCTTGACCCGCCCGGTTTTATTCCGGTCAGAATTTCCCGTCAGGTTTTCGATTATCAAAATCCGGTATTTTAAAAATAGGTTTTAAAATCGCATCTTGTAGAAACTTAAAACCGGGGAAGAAACGATGAGCATCAAAAATATTATCGCGCTTGTAATTGTGGTGTTACTAACCATCATCATCATGCAAAATACCGACGAGGTGAAATTCACACTTTTGTTTAGTACGGGCTACATGTCGAAGTTGCCGGTGATGACAGCGATCGCGGTGTCGGCGTTTATTTTAGGCATACTGGTTGGCCGCCCAAAAAACAAGAAGTACAACATCAGCGAGCACTATGATGAGCTGCACGCAGATGAGGATAAAAATACACTAAGTGACGAAGACAGGGATTATATCAGCAAAGATTAGATGTGAGGTATGAGACGTTAGATTTGAGATAGATTCACATTCCATACCTTATCACACATTTTCAAATACCTGGTAGTGTTCCTTCATGTCATCAAGGTTTGGCGCTGTCTCAAAAATGCCAAAAACGGATGCGCCGCTTCCGCTCATACTCGCGTAAACGGCGCCATGCTCATACAGTTCTGCTTTTACGCCACGTATAATGGGGTGGTCGCGGAAGATATGGCCTTCAAAATCATTCTTAATATGCCCTCTCCATGCCGTAAGGGGTGTTTTTACCTGGTCGTATAACGAGTCGCGAACGGCAGCCGGTTTTACGCCTCTGTACGCTTCTGCGGTAGATACATGCTCATCAGGCATCACCAATACAATTTTATAGGCTGATAGGTCAAGGTTGATGGGTTCAAACTCATCTCCCTTCTCAAACGCGAAAACCGGCCTGTTACGGATAAAGAAAGCACAGTCGGCGCCAAGCGCGCGGGCGTAATCTTCCATCTTGTCATCACCAAGCTCAAGCCCAAATTTATCGTTCATCAGTTTAATGAAAAATCCGGCGTCGGCAGATCCGCCTCCAAGCCCCGCGCCTATCGGAATATTCTTCTTCAGGAAAATTTTCACGGGCGGTATATCGTGATTTTGTCTCAGTAGATGATAACCCTTGATGCAAAGGTTGTCTTCCAGCCTGCCGGGGATGTCCAAACCGTCAGATTCAAAACTCAGTTTATCGGCCTCCACCACCTCCAGCACATCGTTAATTTTGACGGGGTAAAAAACGGTTTCCAGATCATGGTAACCATCGGGGCGGCGGGCAATAATATTAAGGCCGATATTTATTTTGGCGTTGGGAAATGCTATCATCAAAAATTCAATTAACACCGCATGTATTTATACACATCAGTAGGATACCAAAAATAGATTATTTTTATTTGTAGTGATTTTTAAAAGTGAATAGTGGGTGGTTGATTGGGAGAATGGTTATTCTCTTTTCTAACTACTCACCATTTAACCACTCACCAATAAACTAACAAATGAAACAGTACCTCGACCTGATGCAGCATGTGATGGATAACGGAGCGCAAAAGCATGACCGCACCGGTACGGGCACATTAAGCGTGTTTGGTTACCAGATGCGTTTTAACCTGCAGGATGGCTTCCCGATGGTAACCACCAAGAAACTGCACCTGAAATCTATCATCCACGAGCTGATCTGGTTTTTAACCGGCAATACCAATATACAATACCTGAAAGATAACGGCGTACGCATTTGGGACGATTGGGCCGACGAGAACGGCAACCTTGGCCCGGTATACGGCTACCAATGGCGCAGCTGGCCTACGCCCGATGGCGGCCACATAGATCAGATAACACAGGTTGTAAACCAGATCAAAAACAACCCGGATTCGCGCCGCATGATGGTATCGGCCTGGAACGTTGCCGACGTTAACCAGATGGCGCTGCCACCGTGCCACAGCCTGTTCCAGTTTTACGTGCAGCCTGCTGATGCTTCAAAAGGCGAAACCCGAGGTAAATTATCCTGTCAGCTATATCAACGTAGTGCCGATATATTTTTGGGGGTACCCTTCAACATTGCATCCTACGCCCTGCTTACTATGATGGTAGCCCAGGTGTGTGATCTTGATTGTGGTGACTTCATACACACCTTTGGCGACGCTCACATTTATAACAATCACCTGGAGCAAGCCACGCTGCAATTAAGCCGCGACCCAAGGCCACTGCCAACTATGAAAATAAATCCCGATGTAAAAAACATCTTCGATTTTAAGTTTGAAGATTTTACATTGGAAAACTATGACCCGCATCCGCATATTAAAGGGATGGTTGCGGTTTAACAATATTTATATGTTTGCAATACAAACACGAAAAGAAATACATGATCTGATAAATGAACTACCTGACAAACATTTATTAGAAGTTTTACAATACATAAAACATATTATAAATGATGCTACCATTGCTAAGCATATAGAAAACATCATTGAGGAAAATAAAGAACTTTTTACAAGACTTGCCCAATGACAATAAGTATCATAGTAGCCATAGCCCAAAATTACGCCATTGGTAAAAACAACCAGTTGCTTTGGCACATGCCGAAGGACCTTAAACATTTTAAGGAGATCACATCCGGCCGCACCATTATTATGGGGCGCAAAACCTACGAGTCGGTAGGCAAGCCCCTGCCAAACCGTCGCAATATTGTGGTCACAAGACAGGATATAGAGATCCCCGGCTGTGAAGTGGTAAAATCTATCGATGAAGGCCTGTCGCTTTGCGCGCACGATGATGAAGTGTTTATTGGCGGCGGGGCCGAGATATATCGCCAGGCTATGGATAAAACCGACCGTATTTACCTCACAATAATCCACAAAGATTTTGAGGCCGATACCTTTTTCCCCGAAATTGACTACGTGAAATGGGACGAAGCCAGCCGGCAATATAACGAGCCGGATGAGAAAAACCCGCTCCCTTATTCATTTATCACACTAAACCGCCGGTAACAAAAACTTAGAATATTTTGTTTCAATTAAAAATTTCAGGCTTGTGAAATTTTATTAGATTTGCCGTCTTATTTAAAAAGCTTATAAACTAATTAATTACATATTTAATTCGCGATGCAAGGTAAAGGGGTTATTAAATTTTTCGCCATTCTGCTGGCTGTGGTTTGCTTATACCAGCTTTCATTCACATGGGTGGCCAACAAAGTTGAGAATGATGCCAAAGCATATTCTAAAGGCAATCTTGAAAAGGAAAAGGCTTATCTCGATTCTATTTCAACATTACCGGTTTACCCGGTGTTTGGCCATACTTACCAGTATTGCGTAGACAGGGAGCTTGCCCTGGGCCTCGACTTAAAAGGCGGTATGAACGTTACGATGCAAATTTCTTTGCGCGAGCTGGTAACTAAGTTATCAAACAACAACACCGATGTTGCCTTTAACCAAGCTTTAACAAACGCGCAACAACTTAGCGTAACCGAGCAAAAGGATTACATAACCCTTTTTGTTGACGAGTATGAAAAATTGGCACCAAACAGCAAACTTGCCGCCATATTTGCAAACAGCAACAATCAGGATAAGTTAAAATACAATTCATCAAACAGCGAAGTTGAAACTTACCTGAAAGACCAGGCATCGGTAGCGGTTCAACAATCATACACGGTATTACATACCCGTATTGATCAATTTGGTGTAACACAACCAAACATCCAGCTACAAAAAAGCACCAACCGGATTTTAATTGAACTACCAGGTGTTAAAGAGCCGGAGCGTGTTCGTAAATTATTATCAGGTTCGGCTAAATTGGAGTTTTATCAAACTTATGATAATACCGAGGTTTACGCTTTGTTAAACAACATTAACGGTTTATTGGCTGCTAAAGCTAAAGCTGCTGCTCCTAAAAAAGATACCGCAAAAGCAGACACTGCTAAAGCAAAACTTGCAGCTACTGCTAAACCGGCAACAGCTAAAAATTCTGCCGCATCCTTGTTAAGCAAATTAAAAAATGCAACAGCGGGTAAAGATTCTGCAGGTTTAAACAAAACACAAATTGCTGCACAGAACCCGTTATTCGCAGTAATGTCGCCGGTTACTTACCAGGACCAAAGCGGCCAGCAGCAATTAAACCCGGGCCCTATCGTAGGCTACTCGGCAGTTAAAGACACCGCTAAGGTTAACAACTATCTACACAGTGCAGATATCAAATCTGTTATACCACGAAACATGAAATTCCTTTGGGGTGTAAAACCTATCAAAAAAACAAAGGTATTTGAATTATATGCCATTAAACTTGCGGGTGCCGAAAATGGCCCGGTATTACAAGGCGACGTAATCAACGATGCACGTGCCGATATTGACCAGCAAAAAGGCGGCTTTGAGGTTACCATGTACATGAATTCTCAGGGTGCACAAAAATGGAAAACCGTTACTGCAGAAGCATCAGCTTCAGCACAAAAAAGAGCTATCGCTATCGTGTTAGACGATAACGTTTATTCTGCCCCTAACGTTCAAAACGAAATTTCTGGTGGTGTATCATCAATATCTGGCGGTAACTTCACACAAGAAGATACAAAAGATTTAGCCAACGTATTAAAAGCAGGCCGTTTACCGGCACCTGCCCGTATCATTGGCGAAGAAGTTGTAGGCCCATCATTAGGTGCGGAGGCTATCAGCGCAGGTTTATTATCATGTATCCTTGGTTTAGTAGTTATCCTTATCTTTATGGTAGCCTACTACAAACGCGCAGGTACTGTAGCTGTAATAGCGGTATTGATCAACGTATTCTTCCTGCTGGGTGTATTGGTAAGTATCCGTGCGGTGTTAACACTGCCTGGTATCGCCGGTATCATCCTGATATTGGGTGTTGCGGTTGATGCGAACGTATTGGTTTACGAGCGTGTGCGCGAAGAGCTTGGCTTAGGCAAGTCTATCCGTATAGCTGTTGCCGATGGTTTTAAACACGCTTTACCATCTATCCTTGATGCCAACATCAGTACCTTCTTAACAGGTGTTATATTGTTCTTATTTGGTAGCGGCCCTATACAAGGTTTCGCAACTACATTGATGATCGGTATCATAACAACGTTGTTCTGTTCATTATTGATCTCGAGGTTGATATTTGAGTTTATGTTAGAAAAAGGTTGGGACATTACCTTCTCTCGCCCTTGGAGCTCTCATACCTTCAAAAATGCTAACTACGCGTTTGTTAAAAATCGCTTCAAATTTTATATCTTCTCTGGTATATTTATCGTAGCTGGTCTGATATCAATGGCGACACGTGGTTTTAACTACGGCGTTGATTTTGGTGGTGGCCACACTTACATTATTAAGTTTGCCCATCCGGTTACTACCGAGCAGATCCACGAGTCTATTGACGGTGTTATTGGCCATGGTGCCGAGGTAAAAACATACGGTACTGGTAACAAAATGAGTATCAATACTAACTACCTGATCAATGACACTTCACCAAATGCCGATGATAAAGTAGAGGAAGCACTTATAAAAGCTTTAGCTGCTAACCCGGATACTAAAATTGAGAAGAGCCAGATCTTAAGCCACCAGAAAGTGGAGGCTACTATAGCAAACGAGGTTAAAGCTTCAGCTAAGTGGACCATCATTTTTGCTATCATCGTTATCTCTGCTTACATTTTGATCAGATTCCGCAAATGGCAGTTTAGCCTTGGTGCAATGGTTGCTACCGCGCACGATTCATTGCTGGTACTATCATTCTTCTCGTTGTTTAAGGATATCCTTCCGTTCTCTTTAGATATCGACCAGGCGTTTATCGCTGCATTGCTTACCGTAATTGGTTACTCAATTAACGATACCGTGGTAGTATTTGACCGTATCCGCGAGTTCTTACTGCACGAGAAAAATACCGACCCGAAAGAGGTTATTAACCACGCTATTAACAATACCTTAAGCCGTACCATTATTACTGCGTTTACAGTGATCCTGATATTAGTGATATTGTTCATCTTTGGTGGCGATGTTATCAAAGGCTTCTCATTCGCGTTGTTAATTGGTGTTATTTTTGGTACTTATTCGTCTATCTGTGTAGCCACACCGGTTATCATCGATTTTGGAAAGAAAGACCTGAAATAATCATTTCAATATAATTTTAAAGGCCCCAAAGAACATTTGGGGCCTTTTTTGTTTTACTACTAACAGTCCGCCAGCCCCATCTAAATCTCCCCCCGGAAGGGGAGACTTTAAAAATCATTAGTTCTCCCTTCAGGGGAGGGTTTGGGTGGGGATGGGGATGGCTTAATAAAACATTTGCTCATGAACCCCACTGATCAATCAAAATTCCCAACGGTAGTAATAATAGGCGGCGGCTTCGGCGGCATACAGGTAGCCAAACAACTTGCAGATAAGCCTGTAGAAGTTATCCTGATAGATAAGCACAACTACCACACCTTTCAGCCCCTGTTATACCAAGTAGCTACGGGTAGTTTGGAGTCCGAATCTATCGCTTTCTCGCTCCGGAAGAATTTTGAGGGACAAAAGAACTTGCGTTTCCGCCATACCGAGGTGAGCAAAATAGATGCCGAACGTAATGTTATCATAACCAGTATAGGTGAGATTGCCTATGATTACTTGGTTGTAGCCACAGGCTCAACCACCAACTTCTTCGGTAATAAAGAGATAGAGCATTACGCGATGCCCATGAAATCTATCCCCGAGGCATTAAACCTGCGCTACATGGTGCTACAAAACCTGGAGGAGGCCATTTTAAAACCCTCTAAGGAAGAACGCGCGCCTTTCCTATCATTCGTATTGGTTGGCGCCGGCCCTACCGGTGTAGAGCTTGCAGGCGCATTAGCAGAGTTACGTAACCACGTGCTGAATAAGGATTACCCCGAACTGATGAAAGAGGAAATGAAAGTTTACCTCGTAGACTTTCTCCCGAAGGTGTTAGGCTCATTCTCTGACGAAGGCTCAAAAGCTGCCGAGGATTTCCTGCACAAAATGGGCGTTGAGATATTGCTGAATGTTAAAGTAGAAAGCTTTGACGGTAAAGAAATAAAATTTGAGGGTGGTAAAAGCATCCTTACCAAAAATGTAATCTGGTCGGCAGGTGTGATGGGCGTTGTGCCCGAGGGCGTATCTAAAGATGCCATTGAAAAAGACAACCGTATAAAAACCGATACTATTTGCCGTGTTGCCGGCAGCACCAACATATTTGCTATTGGCGATGTGGCGGCTATGATTACCGAAGAAACCCCTAAAGGCCACCCCGGCGTGGCACAGGTTGCCATCCAAATGGGTGAAACTACAGGTAAAAATATTTATCGATTAATAAAAGGCGAACCAACCGTTCCGTTCAAGTATAATGACAAAGGCTCATTGGCAACTATCGGCCGTAACAAAGCCATTGCCGATCTGGGCAAACTAAAATTTCAGGGCTTTTTTGCCTGGCTGATATGGATGTTTGTGCACTTAATATCACTTATGGGTGGCCGTAACCGCGTTATTGTATTCATTAACTGGGTTGCCAGCTACGTTACCTATAATGGTGGCAGCAGGCTGATAATTCGTAACTTTAAACGCGAAGAGCTTGTGCAAAAAGACGAGCAGGTATCAAAACCAGACTAACCAATGGCCGAACATTTTAAGATCACCGAATGCCCACGCGATGCCATGCAGGGCTTGCACGACTTTGTACCTACTGACGTTAAAGCCGCTTACATCAACCTGCTTTTACAGGTAGGTTTTGATACGATTGATTTCGGCAGCTTTGTATCACCAAAGGCCATACCGCAACTGCGCGATACAGCGGAGGTTTTAAGCAAGCTCGACCTGGATAATACCAAATCGAAACTTTTAGCCATCATCGCCAATTACCGCGGCGCTGAGGATGCGGTTGTTCATCCGGAGATCCACTACCTGGGTTATCCCTTTTCAATTTCAGAAACATTTCAGCTTCGCAATACCAACACTACTATAGAACAGGCGTTTGACAATGTGAAGCGCATTAACGAGCTGTGCGGCGCTAATAATAAAAGCCTGTTAATTTATCTGTCCATGGGTTTTGGTAACCCTTACGGGGACGAGTGGAATACCGAAATAGTGCAGCACTGGGCGCAAAAGATGATAGAAGAAGGCATTGGTTATATTGCCTTATCAGACACCGTAGGCGCATCTACACCTGAACAGATCATCAGCCTGTACCCTGCCCTCACCAACTTATCAGAAATTACAGAAATTGGCGTGCACCTGCATTCCACGCCCGATACCTGGCAGGAAAAGATAGCCGCCGCTTATGAAGCAGGTTGTAAAAAGTTTGATGTAGCCTTAAAAGGACATGGCGGCTGCCCGATGGCCGCAGATGACCTCACAGGCAACATCGCAACCGAAAACCTTATAGCATATCTCCTCCACCAAAACCTCGACCTTGGGCTTGATCTGGGCAAATTAAGCGAAGCTATGGATTACTCGGGGAAAGTTTTTGGATGATGACGATAGTGTCTTGATTCCTGACTCTTGACTTTTTGATTCTATTTCTTCAAAACCATTTTATAATGCATCATCCCCGCCTCTTCAAACTGAGGCCCTACTTTTTCAAAGCCGAAGCGTTCGTAAAGGCCTACCGCGGGTGTTTGCGAGTTAAGGTATATGTAATCGGCATCAGCAGGCAAATTGGCTAATACGGCTTTTACAAGCGCCTGCCCTACGCCAAAACCGCGGAATTTTGAAAGCACAGCAAAACGTTCCAACTTATAGCCATCGGCAGCTTTGCGCCAGCGCGATGCCCCGGCAGGTTCACCATCAACGGTAACTAAAAAATGGTGAGATTCTTCTTCATTCGACCGTTCAAGGTCAGCAGGGCAGTTTTGGCCTATAACAAATACCTCGTGCCGTATAGCAAAAGCCGTCTCCAGGTCTGCGGGATTATTTACCGGCTTTACTTCTATTTTTGATGGCATGCTGGTAATGTGGTTTCGACCGGTAACCGGATAGTTTAGATTCGTGGTTCTCTTCTGCCGCATCTATTGAGTGCGTACAGGTAATATCATCCTCTTTCTCGGCCAAGTCAGATAATTGCACATAGAATTTATGCAGCTGATCCAGTTCTTTTTCGGTCAGGTCTTCAATAACAACCATCCGGTTGCTGGCACCCTGGTGCGATGCAAGCAACTCGTTCAACTTAAGGTGGATAGCTTTTGAATCTTTATTCTGCGTTTTTTGGATCAAAAACACCATTAAAAAGGTAATAATAGTTGTACCGGTATTGATAATAAGCTGCCAGGTATCCGAGTAGTTAAATATCGGCCCGGTTACCAACCATACTAAAATGGTACAGATAGCTATGATAAATGCTGCCGAACTACCAGTTGCTGCTGTTGCCCAGTTGGCAAACCTTTCAAATAGATTCTTTTTACCCTTAGCCATCGTTTTTAAATTTAAATAACAACTAAAAAGAAGCGCCAATGTTGTAACACCGGCGCTTCTTTTATTCCTAATAGTTTTGTAACAATTACAGTTTGCTGTTAACGTCTATACAGTTAAGATCGCCAAAAGCTTCGGTTAGCCTTTTAACAAAGGTCTCTTCTGCTTTACGTAACCAAACACGTGGGTCGTAATATTTTTTGTTTGGAGAATCTTCACCATCCGGGCTGCCAATTTGAGTTTGCAAGTAGCCTTCTTTTGCCTGGTAGTAATCCCTTATACCTTCCCAAAATGCAAACTGCATATCGGTATCTATGTTCATTTTAATAGCACCGTAAGATATCGCTTCGCGAATTTCTTCCTGGCTTGAACCAGAACCACCGTGGAATACAAAGTTGATCGGTTTCTCGGCAGTAAGGTTATGTTTCTCTTTCAAAAACTCTTGTGAGTTGTGTAAGATAACCGGTTGTAATTTAACGTTACCCGGTTTGTAAACACCATGTACGTTACCAAATGCAGCAGCAATGGTAAAGCGGTGGCTAACTTTAGAAAGTTCTTCGTAAGCGTAAGCAACCTCTTCCGGCTGGGTATATAAACGTGAGCTATCTACATCAGAGTTGTCAACGCCGTCTTCTTCGCCGCCGGTAACACCAAGCTCAATTTCAACGGTCATGCCCATTTTGGCCATGCGCTCAAGGTATTTGGCAGATATTTCAATATTTTCTTCGATAGGCTCTTCAGAAAGGTCTAACATGTGCGATGAGAACAACGGTTTGCCGGTTTCAGCAAAAAATTTCTCGCCATGCTCTAATAAACCGTCTATCCACGGCAATAATTTTTTAGCGGCGTGGTCGGTATGTAAAATAACCGCAACACCGTAGTGCTCGGCTAATAAATGCACGTGCTTTGCAGCAGATACACCACCTAAAATGCAGGCCTGTAGTTTTGAGTTATCTAATGATTTACCAGCGTAAAACTGGGCACCACCGTTTGATAACTGGATAATAACAGGTGAGTTAACAGCCGCAGCTGTTTCCATTACCGCGTTAATAGTGTTTGTGCCGATAACGTTAACGGCAGGTAAAGCAAACTGATGTTTTTTAGCTGCTTCAAATAGTTCCTGCACTTGGTCACCATGCAGAACACCTTTAATATTTTTTAAATCCATGAGCGTATGTTTGGGGCTCGAAGTTATAAAAATTATGGGTTTTACCTATATCATTATTAAAGTTTTAGCCAATTACGCTTAGCTAAATGCCAATAAATGTGCATAAAACCCGCCTGCTGCTTTATATAGGGTGTTATTTTTACACTTAGCAATTTTGTAAATTTTAATAAATGCTACCGTTTTAATAGGCATTACAGACAATTGTACTTGTGCGGCGTAAATAATTACATTTGATAAAAATGAAATTAAGTAAATGAACAGGCTACTAATTATCTTTATTGCATATAATATTATAACGGCAACGGCATGCAAGGCGCAACCAAATCCTAAAGTATGGACAAAAAAATACGAACAGGGTTTCTATAATTATCTTGACTCTACATCAAAACCAACGATGCCCAACAAGGTGCAACGAGAAAAATATGTAAACTTTTTTCTTGAGCGGCTAAAGCAGGAGATTCCCAATGGTTTAAACTCCGTATCAAAGGATAGCCTAAAAAACTTAAACATAAGGCTTGGCCGTGAATATGCTTTGATAGCCTATCAAAATGGCGAGATAACCGAACTTATCCCTGTTTACGAACGATGGACGCCATTGATCGATAAAACATTTAGAGATAACTTTAAAGCGATATTTTCGCCCAAATATCCAAAGACGACAGATAAATTTTGTGACTGTGTTTTAGAAAAACTCAAGAAAATGTATCCTAATTCTGTTATGGTACCAGTTCCTCAAAATACAATGAACAAGGTTGCTTTAGAATGCAAACCCATACTTGAACCTTAGCATCCTTGTAAATATTCTTCAAACTTGTTGTGATATTTTTTGTTTCTTTGCAGTACTTGAAAGACTTAGAAATAGACATGGCGTGGTTTAAGCGAGAAATTAAAGGGATAATTACGACTACTGAGGAGAAGAAAGAAGCCCCTGATGGCATCTGGAATAAATGCCCCAATTGTAAAAAACCTTTACATTACTCTGAACAGGTTGAAAACCAATACGTTTGCCACTACTGTGGTTTCCATTTACGCATTGGTTCAAAAGAATATTTTTCTGTTTTGTTTGATGATAACCAGTTTACCGAACTGTTTACCAACCTGCATTCAGGCGATCCATTAGAATTTACCGATACCAAAAAATATACCGACAGGTTAAAAGAAACTAAAACCAAAACAGGTTTAACCGATGCTATCCGCGCCGCTCATGGTAAAATGAACGGACAGGAACTGGTTATTGCCTGTATGGATTTTAACTTTATAGGCGGTTCGATGGGATCTGTAGTGGGCGAAAAAATCGCACGTTCTATAGATTATAGTATCGCTAACAAAGTACCTTTCCTGATGATCTCCAAATCGGGTGGTGCACGTATGATGGAGGCTGCATTCTCGTTAATGCAAATGGCTAAAACATCTGCTAAACTTGCTTTATTAAGCCAGGCAAAAGTTCCTTACATATCTTTATTGACTGACCCTACCACAGGTGGTGTAACCGCATCATACGCGATGCTGGGCGACATTAACATTGCCGAGCCGGGCGCGCTGATAGGTTTTGCAGGCCCGAGGGTTATTAAAGAAACTATCAAAAAAGACCTTCCAAAAGGCTTCCAAACCGCTGAGTTTGTAAAGGAGCACGGTTTCCTTGATTTTATAGTTGACCGACGCGAGATGAAAGAGAAACTGGCATCATTCTTAAAAATGCTTGCACCGGTTGCGACTAAAGAAGAAAAAGCTGAGCCACAGGCTTAACCCAAAATATCATTTAAACAAAAGGCCATTCGTTAGTTTTACGAATGGCCTTTTCTATTTCACTTTGTCATCCTGAGCGATAGCGAAGGATCTGTAGTGAACTATGCAAATCGCAGCCATGCATAACGAATAATAAATACTTCACATACGTTCAGCATGACAAGTTACTATTGGGAATTTAAATTATATCCCCTCGGTACCCGGCTCGTGGCCTAACATACGGCCTGTGGTGCGGCCTTGGTTACGGCTGGTAAAATTTGTTTTAGTTGCAGCCCCTGTGGCCGGAAACTCGTGACTATTCGGCGGGGTTACATCATTTTGTTCGCTATATGATGTATCAGCACCATCCTGCTGTTGTTCCTGCTCGTTTTGCTGGCGGTATCCTGTGCCTTCGTTATCTGATTGGCTTTCTTCAGGTGTTTCGTTCGGGTTGTGGTTCGGAATATATTCCGGGTTTTTTTCGTTACTTTCCATGGTTTTAGTTTTTAATTATTAACTAATAAATTATCAAAAACAAGGCCATTTTTTACAATTTAGAAATCATTTGCATATTATGCGTTTACCATGCAAAGCTCTTTAAGCTTAGCTACCACGTAATCAACTTCATCTTTAGTGTTATATTTAGAAAATGAGAACCTAACCGATGGCCTATTAGGGTTAGCGCCTATTGCCGTTAACACGTGTGAGCCAATATCCGTACCCGAGCTGCAGGCACTGCCGCCCGATGCTGAGATACCTGCAATATCCAAGTTAAATAACAGCATATCTGCCATTTCCATCTCCGGGAAAGAAGCGCTTAATACGGTATATAAACTTTTAGCAGGATCAGTTTCGCCATTAAACTCTACACCCGGAACGTTTTGCTCCAGTTGGGCTTTCATATAACTTTTCAAGTCCTGAATATACGCCTGGTGGGCATCCATATCGGCATAAGCCATTTCAAGCGCTTTGGCGAGGCCTGCAATTCCATAAACATTTTCGGTACCGCCACGCATATTGCGCTCCTGCGATCCGCCATATATCATCGGGTTAATTTTAACTTTATGGTTGATGTGTAAAAAGCCAATGCCTTTTGGGCCGTGTAGCTTATGTGCCGCGCAAACCATAAAGTGCAATTTAAGCTTTTTAAGGTCGTGCTTGTAGTGGCCTACCGTTTGTACCGTGTCGCTATGATACATGGCGTTGTAAGCCTCGCAGATCTCCCCTACGCGTTGGATATCTGTTAAGGTACCCAACTCGTTATTGGCATGCATCAGGGATACAAAACTGCGGTCGTTGATTTTTAATAAAGTTTCCAGGTGCTCATAATCAACGTTGCCCCTACAGTCAACATCGGCATAACTTAATTTGATAACACCTCCTTTTTCCATTGCCTGTAGCGTATGCACCACCGCATGGTGCTCCAGTTTAGTAGTGATGGCATGCGTTAGTTTATGATCAACAATACCGCAACGGATGGCCATGTTATCGGCCTCGGTACCGCCGCTGGTAAAAAATATCTCGGCAGGCGATGTATGCAGCAAGCCGGCAATCGTTTTGCGTGAACGCTCTATTAACGTACGTACCTCGCGCCCATGCGAATGGATGGACGAAGGGTTGCCAAACTGGCCTTCCATCGCCTTGTACATTTCCTTTAAAACTTCCGGATCAATAGCGGTAGTAGCGGCGTTGTCGAAATAAACTCGCATCGTTTCTTTTAATTATTACAGTCAGTAAAAATAACAGTTAACCAGCAGGATTCCCAACCCTAAAGGTTTATCTGTTATTCGTTTAAATTCAAAATTTCTTTTATATCAGTGATGATCTTGTTAGCCAAACTCTCTGCAACAGATTCCGAATTTGCTTCAGAATAAATGCGGATAATAGGCTCAGTGTTTGACCTGCGCAGGTGCACCCATTGCTTGTCAAACTCTATTTTTAAACCATCGATGGTAGAGTGCGGCTGTTTCTGGTATTTCTCTTCTACCTTTAACAACAACGCGTCGATATCCATCTCCGGTGTTAACGTGATCTTATTTTTAGAGATAAAGTAGCTTGGGTATGATGCCCTTAAAACCGATACCGGTTTACCATAATTAGCTAAATGTGTTAAGAACAAAGCTATACCAACCAAAGCATCACGGCCATAGTGCAGTTCGGGGTAAATTACTCCGCCGTTACCTTCACCACCGATGATGGCATTAACTTCTTTCATTTTGTTAACCACGTTCACCTCACCTACCGCGGCAGAATGGTATTCGCCACCGGCACTTTCGGTAACATCACGCAGGGCACGGGTTGATGAAAGGTTTGATACCGTGTTACCTTTTGCATTTTTCAACACGTAATCAGCAACGGCAACTAATGTATACTCTTCGCCAAACATGCTTCCATCTTCGCAAACAAAGCAAAGGCGGTCAACGTCCGGGTCAACAGCTATACCCAAATCAGATTTGGTTTTTAAAACCTCTTGCGACAAGGCTACCAGGTTTTCCGGCAGTGGCTCCGGATTGTGCGGGAAGTTGCCATCAGGCTCGCAATAAAGCTCATGGATAACCTCTACACCAAGTGCTTTTAACAAGGCCGGTACAAAAATACCACCTGTAGAATTAACGCAATCAATAGCTACTTTAAAATTTGCTTTTTTGATCGCGGCAACATCTACCAAAGGTAAGGCCAGCACTTTGTCGATATGTTTTTGCAGGTAGCTGTCGTCGTTGGTAACAGTACCCAAATCATTCACGTCTGCATATATAAAATCGCTGTTCTCAGCAATTTCTAAAACTTCTTTACCATCAATATCATTAATGAACTCACCTTTTTCGTTCAATAATTTAAGGGCGTTCCATTGTTTTGGGTTATGGCTTGCGGTGAGGATGATACCACCTGCAGCCTTTTCATCCGGCACGGCAACTTCAACAGTTGGAGTGGTTGACAAGCCTAAGTCTATCACATCAATACCCAAACCTTGCAGCGTGCCTATCACCAGGTTGTTTACCATACTGCCGGATAGGCGGGCATCGCGGCCCAAAACTATCTTTTTAATACCCGTGCGTTTAACCGCCCAGCTACCGTATGCAGATACAAATTTTACAATATCCAAAGGGGTTAAACCGTCGCCGGCTGCACCACCTATGGTACCCCTGATGCCCGAAATTGATTTTATGAGTGTCAAAATATATAGATGATTAGCCGCAAAAATAAGAATATTTAAGCTATAGCATTGTAAAAAAAGCAATAGTTTGCACATCAATTTATTGGCTATATTTACCCCGGTTCAAAACACTAAGTATATCACCACCATAACCCGATGCCCGATTTCCTACTAAACTTTGACCGGCATTTATTCTACTTCATCAATCACGACCTTTCAAACTCGTTTTTTGACGGTTTGATGCCGCTGATGCGCAACCCCAAATTCTGGATCCTGCTGTACCTGTTCATCATTATTTTTAGCATCTGGCGATACAAGAAACAGGGCATTATACTGGTAATATTTTTAGCTATTGCCGTTGGCTTTGCTGACTTTACCAGCGCCAGTATCATTAAACCCTATGTTTACCGCCTTCGCCCCTGCCGCGACCCGGCGACTGTACAAACCGACATTAACCGCGTAGCCTGCGGCCCGGGCTATAGCTTCCCATCCACACACGCTACAGATCATTTTGCCATAGCCGCATTTTTAAGCTTTATATTTTTTAAACGGTGGAAATGGGTACTGCCAGCAACGGTTGTATGGGCAGCTATCATTTGCTTTGCACAGGTTTATGTGGGTGTACATTACCCACTTGATGTTACCGGTGGGGCTATTTATGGCAGTTTGGTAGGGGTGCTGTTTGCGTTTGCGTTTAGAAAGGTAGTGCCGGGTTTTCAGGCGTAGGAATCGTACAAAACTATAAATGTCATGGTGAACCTGTCTAACCATTTGTCGCTCGCATAAGTCTTCGACAAGCTCAGACTGACAAGTATTTTACAAACAAAAAAGGCGCCTACTAAGCGCCTGGTATATTTTCCTGATTCTAAAAATCCTGACTCTCTTAAATTATCCCCTCATCTTATCCAGCAGATCGCTCAATTGTCCTGCTTCTTCTTCGCTAAGGTTTTGTTTGAACAGGTCTTTGATTTTAAAGCTGGCATCCATTTTTTTAAGGATCTCTAAACCTTCGTCGCTAATGCGGATATCCACGGCGCGGCGGTCGCGGGAGTTTGTACAGCGCGATACCAGGCCTTTTTGAACCAGGCGATCTACAATACGGGATGCATCCGACATCTTGTCTATCATCCTGTCCTTTAACAAATTTACGGTGGCAGGTTTTGGGTACTGGCCGCGTAAGATGCGCAGGATATTAAATTGTTGTTGGGTAAGTTTATAACGCTCAAATTCCGGGCGCATATAGTTGTTGATCCAACCATACGTATAGTTAAGGTTAATTACAGCTTTGTGGTAATTATCCTCAAAATTCGTGCTTTTTATATCTTCCTCTATTCCCATAATTTAACTATTCGGCAAATATAACCTATTTATTTTTTTCTTTTCTGTTCAGTTTTATCCTCGCCCCGGTAATTCCACGGGCAGTGCAGGCATTGGTTCTTACAGCAATAACCGCGCTTTAAATGGTATTCTTTTGTAAAAACGAAGTTACCATCCTCATTTATATAATAATCTACATTCTCCTGCAGCATCAGCTCAGCAATTTCACAAAAATATTGTTATTAAAGTAATTTTTTAAATGTGTGCCATCGCCATGCAGCGTCCATATCTGTTGTGGTTCCGTTTGTTCGATAGTTTTGATGATGTCGTTCCAGTCGGCATGGTCAGATATATATAGGGTATCCTGGTTGTTCACCTGCAGGTTTTTCCAACCCGATGCAAACAGGCGCTTCACCCCCGTAGCCCTTATATAACTCTCAAATGTAAACGGCGGAACGATATATACCCACTCCTCCTGCGTTTTCATCAGTTTGCGGCCATAGATCTGGTGGTTGCCTAACTCGAAGCCTAACTTTTGATAGATGGCATTGATAGGCATAATGCGGTGGTGTACCAGAACCTTTTTCTGCGGCGCGTAATCATTTATCATCCTGATCAATCGCTGGCTTTTACCCAGGCTGTAAGCGCCCAGCAAGATGTTTATTTTAATGTCGTTCAGCTTCTTGATCTCCTCTACCGGATCGGGGTGCGCGGTGTTGGGGTCGGCAAAGGTACTTTCGGTTATCAGCACGTCGGCCTTTACAAACTCAAAGGGTTCGCAGGTGGTATCGGGCTGTAGTTTATAATCACCGGTATACAGGTAGCGTGTGCCCTGGTAGTCCATCAGCACCTGTGCGGAACCCGGCATATGGCCCGCCGGAATAAAGGTTATCTGCACCTCACCAATAGTAAACGGCGCGCTGTAAGCCATTATATGGCTTGTTTTAGCCGCGCCTTTGCCGTAGCGCAGTTGCATAAAGGCATAAGTAGCAGCGGTGGTGTAAACATTGGTATTACCGCTTTTGGCATGATCTGCGTGGGCGTGGCTTATTACAGCGTTGGTAACCGGCAATTGCGGATCAAGGTAAAAATCGGCGTAACGGCAGTACAGTCCATTGGCATTAAAGGCAATAAAATCGTCTAATATCATGAATTTTTTTGGGCGATGGATAGATACAGCTGGTGCAGTTTTAATACCTGCGGGATAACGAGCTGCGTATCATCATTTTTAATTACATCGTTGGCCAAGGCCAGTTTTTTTTCTTCGGTAAACTGGCGGTCGTTCCGGGCCTTTACTTCATCGGCGGTAATGCCGTTGCGCTGGGTAACTCGTTTTATGCGGAGTTCTAATGGTGCGGTAACCATTATAGCCCTGTCGCATTTTTTATAGGAGCCACTCTCGAATAATATGGCGGCTTCCTTTAGTACGTAAGGCGCCTCTTTTTGGTTGAGCACCCATTTATCAAAAGCACGAAAAACAGCCGGATGAACCAGTGCATTCAGTTTGGCAAGCTGCTCTTTATCGTTAAACACAATACCTGCAATGTGCTTGCGGTTGAGCATGCCATCCTCAAAATAGGCTTCGTTACCAAAGGTTTGTTTAATGCCGGCAATAAGTTCGGCATCGGTTACCATCACATCTTTGGCGGCATCATCAGCATAAAAAACCGGGATACCCAATACCTCAAATATCTTGCAAACGGTGGTTTTGCCGCTGCCTATATTACCGGTGATGCCTACTTTAAACATTATTTTTTAATGATAAAATCAATATTCTGCGGCACTATTTTTACCACTTTACTGTACGATGGCATGCGCGTTACTTTTATCGGTAATACACTGTAGCCATTATGTCGCCATAGTTCCAGGTCGGCAACGGCTTCAAAATCATCCTCGCTCAAATCAGGGTAACTGGTTAACGATGTGGTGAACGTTACCTTAACCTTTTGCGGGAAGATCTTCACATCGTAATAATTATGGTTGTTCACCAGCTTTACGGGCACTTCTATCGTTTTCTCGGTGTATTCATCAATAGGAATGTTCACCATAACCGTTTTAGGCAGTACGCTGAGGTTACCCTCCCTAACGCCCTGAACCTTTATGCGGCCGTAATAATCCTCGTTCGCATTATTAATTTTAACGGTGTCTGTCTTCCACGAAGTTATCTTCTTCAAAATCTCGGCCGGGCCGCTAATGGTCACATAACGGGGTTTTATGTTGATGTTATCTGATTGTGCAAACTGCTTTTGATAGTTAACTGCCTGTACCAATTCGACAGGTACACGTTTTACCGTACGGCTGCTAAAATCAAAAAATAAGGTATCGGGAGTTATGGCGATGATCTCGTGCTCCATATCCTTATTGGCATTAATTTGCTTTAGCTGCGAACTAAGTACCACGTAATTTTTGGGGTCGATGGTATGGAGATCGACCGTAACTACCTTCTTCTCGTCACTCATCCTGAACATCAGCATTTGCCAGCCTGTACCCTGTACCATGGCATTAACCGTATCTGGCTGTAATGGATGAAAAGCGCGTTTCTGAGGTGCGTTCTTAAATACAATTACCTGTTTTATACTGAATTTGTAGGGATTGGACAACGTGGTAAAGATCCACGCAACTATGGCAATCACCAAGCAGGTTACAAAGGCTGATAATCGCCGGCGCTCAATTGCAGATAATTTAATTATTGCCATATTTCTTGAGGTAAAAGGTCAAGGGTTAAAGGTAAAGCAAAAGTTTTTAATGCGAAAAGGCGAAAGATAAGGCAGGCTATAAACCTGTGCCAATACCCTTCGCCTTTTACCTTTATCCTTTTAACCTTATTTAGTAACTACCGACGTATTCAATGCTTTTGAAGCATCTAACGATACGGCAGATTTATCGAAACGGATGCGGCCTCCGCCTTCTGTTTCGACAAGGAAAGTAGTATCGGCAACTTCGTAAATTTTACCGTGTATACCGGCAGTGGTTACAATTTTATCGCCTTTTTTTAGCTCGTCAACGTATTTCTTCTGGTCTTTTTGTTTCTTCATTTGGGGGCGGATCATGAAAAAGTAAAACACCACGGCAATTGCGCCAAACATAAGTAATTGTGGTAAACCTAAGCCTCCGCCGGCTTGTAATAAAACTGTATTTATCATCTGTATATTTAAATTATTTAGTAGTTGTTGGTGTGGTTACTTCGCCAATTAAATGTACCATGCTTTGCGCAGGGTTGGTATTGGATGTAATGGTAATTTGTTTATCCTGCAAACCCATTTTGTGGGCGCTGTTAAAAGTTACTTTTATAGCACCATCGGCACCCGGTTGTATTGGGGTAGCAGGCCACTCGGGCTTGGTACAGCCACAAGTTGCCACGGCATCTTTAATAATTAAAGGCGATTTACCGGTATTAGTGAACTTAAATTCATAAGTAACCTTTGCACCTTCGGCAATTTTGCCAAAGTCGTGGGTTTCTTTTTCAAACTTCATAACAGGCGCGTTGGTTGCGCTTGTATTACCATTATCAGCAACAGCCGCGCTTGCATTCTGGCCGGTTTGGTTACAGGCTGTAAACAGCATACCTGCAACAATTGCACATAAAAACAGCTTTTTCATTTGGGTTTATTTTAATTTACTACCCGATAGCTAACGGGATTATCAAATATTTTTCTTATATTGGTGATAGGCATTCGCCAACACTACTCAATCAATCCCCTGCCTATTTTCTTTATTTTGTTCTGCTCTTTAAGCTCAAACAAAATCTTGTCTAAGATACCGTTTATAAACGAATTACTCTTAGGTGTACTAAACTCCTTCGAGATCTCCAGGTACTCGTTAATGGTAACCTTAACCGGGATGGATGTAAAGTTAATAAACTCGGCAATAGCCATCTTCATTAATAGCGTATCCATCATCGCGATACGGTCAGGCTCCCAGTTCAGGGTCTTTTGTGCTATAAGCTCCTGGTAAGCTACATCATGGCGGATGCTTTGCTCAAACAGGTTCACCACAAATTCCCTGTCCTCAACCCAGTTACCGCTAATGTCGGCAAGCTTGTTTTCGGCGTAATTATCTGATGAAAAATTTTTGAATGTTTTTGCGATCAAAGCCTGAAGCACCTCGCGGTCAACCGGCCAGTATATAAATTTATCCTCAAAAACCTGCTCAGCTAATGACGATTTAAGGATCACCTTTTTAAAGATGAACTTAATAATGTCTTTATCCGTCTGCAGGGTATCGTCCGTTTTTGCGATGTATTCCGCATACTCGGTTGAATTTTTCAGCGTGGTGAAAAGTGATTTTGCAAGTTCAGGATCAAACGACCATTCAACTTTATACTTTTTAAGCGCGATAAGGTAATCGCGGTTATCTTTTAACGATACCAGGAAACGGTTGCTCATGATCTTAATACTGGCGTTAAGGTCATCGGCTGTTGGCAAATGTTTGTTGGCCCTCTCGGTCGCATCGGTTTCGCTGTAATCAATAACTTCGCTTATGAGCGATAGCATCCAGATATACATTTCAAAAACCTGGTCTATACTGCTGAGCAGGTTTTTCTCGTGCGCTTTAATATCTCTTGTATCCGATTGGTGGAACGCGTACAGCGACTGTAACACTTTTACCCTAAGGTGCCTTCTGTTTAACATGTTGTAAGAACGATTATGCCCACAATGGGCTGATGATAAATTTTAATAGGTTGATTTTACTTTTTTAATATCAGCAATACGCTTTTCGGCAATTTTATTTGCCGCGTTAGTAGTAGAAATATTTTCCAACTTAGAAAGTTTCAAAACATTACGGGTTGCCTCGTAAATATTTTCGGTAAGCTGCAGGGTGCGTTTTTTACTAAAACCCATCAGTTCCGAGTAGCAGTTAATAATACCGCCCGCGTTTATAACATAGTCGGGCGCAAACAGGATGCCTTTCTCCAGTAACATCTGCCCGTGCTCATGCTCGTCCTGTAATTGATTATTGGCCGATCCGGCTATAATGCCGCATTTTATCTTGACAATGGTTTCGGTATTGATAGTAGCGCCTAATGCGCAGGGCGAATAAATATCCGCGTCGATATCAAATATCGAATTGTTGGATACTGCTTCGGCACCGTATTTTTTAGATACCTGGCGGGTGCGTTCGTCGTTAATATCGCTGATGTAAACCTTGGCGTTCTCGTCGCGCAGTAACTTCACCAGGTTTTCGCCAACATGGCCAATGCCTTGTACAATTACCGCTTTGCCGGTAAGGCTATCGCTGCCAAACTGTTCTTTTACACAGGCTTTAATACCCATGTAAACACCTTTAGCTGCAATTGGCGATGGGTCGCCACTACCGCCTAAGCTTTCGGGGATGCCGGTAACGTACTGCGTTTCCATACGGATGTACTCCATGTCGCGCGGGTTGGTACCCACATCTTCAGATGTAATAAACTCCCCATTAAGGTTTTTGATAAAGCGGCCGAACTTACGCATCAGCGCCTCGTTCTTATCCTTGCGCGAATCGCCGATGATAACCGAATAGCCACCGCCCATATTTAAGCCGGCAATAGCACACTTGTAAGTCATGCTTTTTGAAAGGCGCAAAACATCATTCAAAGCATCTGCCTCGGTTTTGTATGCCCACATACGGGTACTGCCAAAAGCAGGGCCAAGCGTGGTATCATGTATCGCGATGATCGCCCTTAAACCGGTATCCGGGTCGCTGCAGTACACAACTTTTTTATGTCCGAAGGCATCGAGCTGGTTAAATATACTATCGGTGGGTTGTTGAACAGACATTTTATGGACGTGGCAAATGTATATTAATTATCGTTCGGCAAAAGTAGAGGTTTTTTTTTGCGTGGCAAAGTTAAAGTCGGGAAAGTCGATAGCCGGAAAGTCCGAAAGAAGAACATTATAGCTACTTTTTACTTTAGAGTTACTATTAAACATGTACTTTTGAAACACAAGGCAGCATCTTCCCGTCTTGCGGACTTTACTGACTTTTCGGACTGCTAATAAATGAAAGACCTCGCATACCTCAATAAATTCTTTTATAAATACCGCTGGCGCCTGGTGCCGGGTATACTGTTTGTGATCATATCTAACATATTTGGTGTGCTGCCGGCACAGGTTATCCGCATAGCTTTTGACCTGGTTACAGAGAATATCGGCGTTTACCAATTATTCGATGGTTTTAACAGGCAAACGGTTATTTACGATATTTTCGGCTCGAGTTTGTTGCTGTTTGGCATATTGGTGTTGGTGCTGGCATTGCTCAGGGGCTTGTTCCTGTTTTTTATGCGGCAGACCATTATCCTGATGTCGCGGCATATCGAGTATGACTTGAAGAACGAGATCTATGCCCATTACCAGCTTTTATCCCTTGCCTTTTACCGCCGCCACAACACCGGCGATTTGATGAACCGCGTTACTGAGGATGTAAGCCGTGTGCGCATGTACCTCGGCCCGGGCATCATGTACACCATTAATACCATTGTATTATTTGTACTGGTAATATATGCCATGCTTACGGTGAATGTAAGGCTGGCCGTTTTTTCGGTACTGCCATTGCCCATCTTGGCGGTGATCATATTTTATGTAAATACAGTTATCGAATACCGCAGCGAGAAGATCCAGCAGCGCCTGTCTTCTCTATCCAGCTTTGTACAAGAGAACTTTTCGGGCATCCGTGTCATCAAGTCATATGTGCGCGAAAGTTTTGTACGCGAAAAGTTTGCCGCCGAAAGTGAAGATTACAAAACCCAAAGCATGGCCATGGCTAAGGTGCAGGCTATGTTTTTCCCGTCGATGCTGTTGCTGATCGGTTTGAGTAATGTGATCACCATGTACATCGGTGGCGTTGAAGTAATGAAAGGCAACATCACCCCCGGTAACATCGCCGAGTTTATTGTGTACCTGAATATGCTGGCCTTCCCGGTGATATCCTTAGGATGGGTTACCTCGCTGATCCAGCGTGCGGCGGCTTCCCAAAAACGTATCAACGAGTTTTTGCACGAAGAGCCGGAGATCATTTCACCAAAGGCTGTCGACCATAAACTTGCCGGAAAAATAGAATTCAGGAACGTTTCATTCAATTATCCGGACACGGGCATAACCGCCCTGAAAAATGTTTCTTTTACGGCTAATCCGGGCGAAATGGTGGCGATAATTGGTCGTACAGGGTCGGGTAAATCCACCATTGCCAACTTGGCAATGCGGATGTATGATACCACCGGCGGCGAGATTTTAATTGACGACCTACCACTCACCAAACTCAACCTGGATAATTACCGCTCGCAAATTGGCTTTGTACCACAAGAGGTTTTCCTGTTCTCGGATATCATCTCCCACAACATTGCCTTTAGCGCCGATGTACTGGATATGCCCCGTGTAGAGCAAGCCGCCAAAGATGCTGCCGTTTATAACAACATTATGGAGTTGGAGAAAGGTTTTGAGACCTTGATCGGTGAGCGTGGCGTTACGCTATCTGGCGGTCAAAAACAGCGTGTAAGCATCGCCAGGGCCATCGTAAAACACCCGCAGGTATTGGTATTTGATGATTGCTTATCGGCAGTAGATACTCGTACCGAGGAAGAAATACTAAGCAACCTGGGCCGCATTATGCAAGGCAAAACCAGTGTTATCATATCGCACCGCATCTCTACCATTAAAAATGCCGACAATATTTTAGTGCTTGATAATGGTGAAATTGTAGAGCAGGGCACACATAGCCAGCTGATGGAACTTAAAGGCCCATATTTTGAGTTATACGAAAAACAACTTCTCGAGGAAGAGGAGCAAGCCTAAAACGCAACCCTTTACTCCTAATTGGCGTAAAAAAATGAAATAAAGGCTTATTTGTTGCCAGATTAAATACTTGCAATTAGTTTTTTATATATATTTATGCCACCAAAACTATTACAATAAAAAAAATATGGGAGATTTTGACAATAGAGAGCGTGAAGAAGTGTACTCCAAAAAGGTAAGGGCAGGTAAACGCACTTATTTTTTTGATGTAAAAGCAACCAGGTCTAACGATTACTACGTGACTATCACAGAAAGTAAAAAACGTTTAGAGGATGGTGTTTTTGTAAAACATAAAATTTTTCTTTATAAAGAAGACTTTGAGAAATTTGCCGAAGGCTTTAAAGACACGGTAGATTATATTAAAGACCACCAGGAAGTAGTTGAAAAACGCTATGAGTTTGGCGAGAACGTTGAAACGGCAAAAGCCGACGAGGATTTCTCTTTCTAATAAGAAATAACAAACCTAAATTATACAAAGAAATCCCCGCTTAATTAAGCAGGGATTTCTTATTTTATTTGATTTTGTAATTACCTACCCATCATTGCTGCGGCACCGCCAAGAACAGCGATAAGAATAAACAGCGCCATAAATGAAAGGTAGATGATAGCAAATATCCCCCACAATTTAAAAAACAATTTCAGTTTACCAAAAGCCAGATTGATTTCTTCCTGGTTTTGAAACGTCACTCCTTTTTTGATGAGATCGCCAAATTGATAAAGATACAAGGCAAAGAAAAAGCTTACCGCGGCTATAAGTAAATATAAAACTGTAGCTGCACCGCCTGCACCCACAGCGCCAGCCATCATTGGGTTTAAAGCGGCCATGGTAGTGAAAATAGCACCAACAAATAATGCCATAATAGCAATAAAAGCGGTGCCAATAAAGCCCATGATACCTAAAAAGCACGCCTATTGGCCGGCTTTTAGTAGGTAATACTGTGCTTGCTCGTTCAGGATAAGTTGTGGTTCGGGGGTTACCGGTTGTACCGGCATTTCGTCAATTTCCATTGTGTTAGTTTAAGGTGTTTAAAATTCTATTAAAGATATAAATTATCAAAATCGAAACAAGAAATAAACTAAATTTTCGGTACAAATATTCTTAATGGTTAATGCCTGGCATAAACAGCACGGCTATGGTAAAGTAAATAATAAGGCCGGTAACATCTACAAGAGTTGCCACGAATGGTGCGGATGACGTTGCAGGATCGGCCCCTAATTTCTTTAGAAGTAATGGCAGCATAGATCCCGCTAACGAGCCCCAAAGCACTACCCCTACAAGTGCTATACCCACTACAAAACCAACTATCATCCAGTCGGCGCCATAGATATTGCTGAATAGCGTCCAAATATAGATCCGCATAAAGCCTATTACACCCAAGGTTGTACCCAGTAATAAACCCGATATGATCTCGCGGCGCATAACCCGCCACCAATCTGAAATTGTTACCTCGCCCAAGGCCATTGCCTGTATAATTAAGGTTGATGCCTGCGAGCCGCTGTTACCCCCGCTTGATATAATAAGCGGCACAAATAAAGCCAGCACAACTTTTTGTGCAATAGCATTCTCAAAATGCCCCATAGCAGTAGCGGTAAGCATTTCGCCCAGAAAAAGCACAATTAGCCAGCTTACACGCTTTTTTACCAGGCGAAAGATATTTATATCCAGATAAGGTTCGTCCAAAGCCTCGGTACCACCAATTTTCTGGATATCCTCAGTGTATTCTTCATTTGCAATCCAAAGGATGTCATCTACCGTAACGATACCCAACAGGATGTTATCAGCATCGGTTACCGGCAGCGCGGTGCGGTTGTTCATTCTGAACACATTGATAGCGTCTTCCTGCGGGTCGTTGGCGCTAAGGGCAATCAGGCGGCCATCCATCAGGTCGCTGATTTTGGTTTCGGGTGCTACCAATAAAATCTCGCGGATCCGGATGTCATCCAGCAGGATACCGTTATCCCCTATCACATATATAACATCGATGGTTTCGGAATTTTTACCGTAGCGGCGAATGTGCGCTAAAACGCGGTTTACATCCCAGCTTTTTTTAACGGCAATGTAGTCGGGCGTCATCAAACGGCCAACGCTATCTTCTTTATAACCTAACAGGGAAAGCGCCTCTTTACGGTCGGCAGGCGATAGGTGCAATATCAGTTTAGTAACCGCATCGCCATGCAATTCGCTAAAAAACGCGGTACGGTCATCGGGTGGCAGTTCGTTTATGATCTCGCTTACCTTTTTTCCCGAAAGTTTTTTGATGATACGTTCCTGTGTAGGAAAATCAAGTATGCGGAACACATTTACCGCCCGGTTGATGGACAGGATCTCAATAAATTTGGGGCCATGTTCGGGCAGTTCATCTATAAGTTCCTCAACGTCAGATATATTGAGATTATTTAAATACTCCTGTAGCTGCGTAGTATCTTCCTGCTCCAGTAATAATTCTATCTGCTCAACCATCTCTTCCATAAGCCCCGTTTTTACATGTTATTAACCTATTTTGCTGCCTTTTATGACGTTGGCAAAAGTCGTTTATTTTTTCAAATTACAAGGCTTTTTTTCTGTTATCTTTGCGCTTTTAAAAGAGGCAGGAAAACAGAATTAAGAGACAAGATTCTTTTCTTGATTCCTGCGTCTTGTAATCTTGATTCAAAAAATAAACAAATGGGTTTACAATGTGGTATAGTGGGTTTGCCAAATGTGGGCAAGTCTACACTTTTTAACTGTTTATCAAATGCCAAGGCGCAGGCGGCAAATTTTCCGTTCTGTACCATTGAGCCAAACGTGGGTATAATTACCGTACCCGATGAACGCCTTACAAAATTAACAGAGATTGTTAACCCAAAAAGCATCGTTCCGAATGTTATAGAGATCGTAGATATTGCCGGCCTTGTTAAAGGTGCCAGCAAAGGCGAAGGTTTGGGTAACCAGTTCCTGGCTAATATACGTGCTACTAACGCTATTATCCACGTATTACGTTGCTTTGATAACGATAATGTGATCCATGTAGATGGTTCGGTTAACCCTATCCGCGATAAAGAGATCATCGATACCGAATTACAGTTGAAAGATCTGGATTCGATAGAAAAGAAGATCCAAAAGGTAGAAAAAATGGCTAAAACCGGTGGCGATAAAGAAGCTAAAAAAACCTACGATGTGCTAACCGTTTACAAAAACCATTTGCTTGAAGGTAAAAGCGCACGCACCGCACCTGTTGCCGAAGAAGATAAAGAATACATTGAAGATATTTGGTTGCTTACCGCAAAACCGGTAATGTACGTTTGTAATGTTGACGAAGGTTCGGTTACCACCGGTAACGCTTACGTGGAGAAGGTAAAGGCAGTAGCCAAAGAAGAAGGCGCCGAAGTTTTGGTGATATCTGCCCAAATAGAAGCCGAAATTGCCGAACTGGAATCATTTGAGGAGCGCCAGGAGTTTTTGGGCGATCTGGGATTAACTGAATCCGGCGTTAACAAGCTTATTAAAGCGGCTTACAGCCTGCTTAACCTTGCCACATACTTTACCGCGGGTGTACAGGAAGTACGCGCCTGGACTATTACCAAAGGCTTTACAGCCCCACAGGCGGCAGGTGTTATCCACACCGATTTTGAGAAAGGTTTTATCCGTGCCGAAGTGATCAAGTATGATGATTTTGTGAAATTTAAAGGATCTGAAGCATTAATCAAAGAAAACGGTAAAATGTCTGTAGAAGGCAAGACATACATTGTGCAGGATGGCGACATTATGCACTTTAGGTTTAACGTGTAGTTTTAGGGAATCAGGAAATTAAGAATCAGGAAACAAGACAGGACGAGCTCATCTTATTTCCTGATTCCTTGTATCTTGATTCTAAAAGATATCTTTGCAAAACGTTCTCGTAGTTCAATGGATAGAATTATGGCCTCCGAAGCCGTCGATATGAGTTCGAATCTCATCGGGAACACTGGTAGCAACCGTCTTAATTAATTTTAAGGCGGTTTTTTGTTTTAAGGGTATTCATGACTATTATTGTAATGTCGAATTCAGTTAACCAAACGCTACCTACATCATGAAGATCAAATTTGCACTGACCGTGTTGCTTGCTGCCTTTAGCTTTAATGCTGTAGGGCAAAGCAACAATACTTCTATTGCTGCTTACACACCTGCCAAAGCACCTTTGCGCCAAAGCCCTTATATCGAGCTTCCTCTTGGCGCTATTAAACCGCAAGGCTGGCTGCGCGAAATGCTGATCCGCCAGAAGACGGGGGCTACCGGCAACCTTGATAAATTATATCCGTTGGTAATGGGCAAGCGAAACGGCTGGCTTGGAGGCGACGGCGACCTTTGGGAACGTGGCCCCTACTGGATAGATGGTTTATTGCCACTTGCCTACATTTTGCAGGATAAAGAATTGATCGCTAAAGTAAAACCATGGATAGAATGGAGTTTGAAAAGTCAGCGTGCCGACGGTTACTTCGGCCCGTCGAAAGATCTTGGCCCTGAGAATGGTATCCAGCGAGATAACGCGCAGGACTGGTGGCCCAAAATGGTGATGCTTAAAGTAATGCAGCAATATTACTCGGCCACGGCCGATAAAAGGGTTATCCCTTTCATGACCAATTATTTTAAGTACCAGCTACAGGAATTACCCAAAAACCACCTGGACCACTGGACGTTTTGGGCACGATACCGCGGCGGCGATAACCTGGCGATGGTTTACTGGCTGTACAACAAAACCGGCGACAAGTTCCTGCTCGACCTTGCCGAGGTGATTCACAAGCAGACCTTTGATTATACCAACGCCTTCTTAAATACCGAGCTGCTACAAACAGATAACAGCATCCATGGCGTTAACCTTGCGGAGGGTATGAAAGAACCGATCATCTATTATCAGCATCATCCCGAAGCAAAATATGCCGACGCGATGGTGAAAGGTTTTAAAGACCTGCGCAAATACAATGAATCGGTTCCCGGCATGTTTGGCGGCGATGAGTCGTTGCATGGCAATAACCCTACCCAAGGGTCAGAACTTTGCAGCGCGGTTGAAATGATGTACACACTGGAGAACACCCTTGCTATTACGGGCAATGTAGGCTACGCCGATCATTTGGAGAAAGTAGCCTTTAACGTGATGCCAACCCAGGTTGATGAGAATTTTGTAGGCCGACAATATTTCCAGCAGGCTAATCAAGTAATGCTTACCCGCGCTACCCGCAACTTTGATGTAAACCACGATGGTACAGATGTTTGCTACGGCATACTTACAGGTTACGCCTGCTGTACATCAAACATGCACCAGGGCTGGCCAAAATTCGCGCAGAACTTATGGTATGCTACGCCTGATAAAGGTTTGGCGGCATTGGTTTATTCGCCAAGCGAGGTTAAGGCCTATGTGGGTAACAACACGGAGGTATCGTTTAAAGAAGAAACCAATTATCCGTTTGATGAAACCATCAAGTTCACCTATGGCGCTAAAAAAGGCGGTTTGGTTACGTTTCCGTTCCATCTGCGGATCCCGGAGTGGTGTACAAAGGCTACAATCAAAATTAACGGTACGGAATTTAAACAAGCCGATGGCAACCAAATAGTAATCATGAACCGCGCATGGAAAACCGGCGATGTAGTTGAGTTAAACCTGCCTATGCACATTTCTAAAAACGTGGGTTATGAAAACTCCATTTCGGTACAACGAGGCCCGATTGTTTACGCTTTAAAAATTGGCGAAGAAGTAAAAGAAGTAAAAAACACCAAAGATGCCGGCGAATATGGCGACAGCTATACCGAAATCCGCCCCACTACGCCATGGAACTACGGCCTGGTACGTGTAGATGATAAAAAACTGGATGAAGCCTTTAAAGTAGAGAACATAAAAGCTGTTGGCATTTACCCGTGGACAACCACAAACGCGCCTTTACAAATAAAAGCAAAGGGCAGGCGCATCCCGTCATGGGGCTTATATAACGACTCGGCGGGGCCGCTGCCATTTAGTACGATATGGAATTTGGAGACATCGAAAGAGGAAGAAGAACTGATTTTGATACCTTACGGATGCAGCCGTTTACGCATAACGCAGTTCCCGGTGATAGATAAAAGGTAGAATAGTTAGCGTAACCGATTAATTAGTCTACCTTTACCCACACACATGGAAGAAAGAAAATATTTAACAACCTGGAGAAAATACATCCCGGTTATACGCCTGCATCTGAAAAGGAGCTTGAATGAGGATCAAAGTTTTAAACTGAACATCACCGATTTCGAGTCGGCAGGCGACAGGGGCAAATCTGGCTACACGTTTAACATCGCGATGGAAAACGGTAAAGTAACCAACAACATTAGCGGCTCAGCTGTAGCACGCGATCTGTATGAAGCCCTTAAAACCGACGAGGCCATCAAAGAGATGCTTCAGGACAAAAATATCAAAATAAGCGTAGGTAAATCTTTTGTGCTGAGCATTAAAACTACCCACGTATCTGCTTTTAAATAAGCTATACCGATATTAAAAAAAAAAAGCCGCTTACTTAAAGTAAGCGGCTTTTTTATGTCCATAGATGTTCACGTTAACGCATGAACACTCGCAACATATTTGTAATAAATTGATAAACAGTTGATTAATAAATTCATTTTTTTGCAAAATCGTGAACATGAACAATTAAATCCTGAAATTATTTCTGCAACGCCGGTTGAAAGTGCGAGCTGATAGAGATCCTGTTCCATGCGTTTATGATGACGATAGCCAAAATTACCTGTCCCACATATTTAGCGCCTAATAGTTCGGTTGCTTTGTTATAGGTCTCGTCAGATACGCCTGCTTTGTTTATCAACGTAACCTCTTCTTTTAAAGCCAGTATAGCTTGTTCTTTCTCATCAAAGAATGGGGTATCCCTCCAGGCGCTAAGTGTATAAATGCGTTGCTCGGTCTCCCCTAATTTGCGGGCATCCCTGCTGTGCATATCTAAACAGTACGCGCAACCGTTTATTTGTGATGACCGTAGTTTGATCAGTTCTTTATGGATCGGGTCTATCTCGCTGCTGATAACGTAATTTTCTAAAGCCATTATAGCTTTATATGCATCGGGCTGGGTGGTTAAAATGTTTGCTCTTTTCATGATTGTCTTTGTTTTTTGTTAAGACAAATTTGCGCACAAACACCCCTTCAAAAAATGAACTGAGGTTAAGAAAAGAATCAAGATGTAAAGAGTCAGGAATCAAGACAAGGCCAAAAGGTTTCTGTCTTGATTCTTGATTCTAATAATCTTGATTCTCCTACTTCTCTCTCTTCGCCCTTATCCTACTCAAAAACTGCGGGGTAAAACCAAGGTATGATGCCAGCATGTATTGCGGCACGCGCTGTACAAAGTCTGGAAATAGTGAAATAAAGTAGCGGTAGCGCTGTTCATCGGTTTGGTTAAACAGGAAGCCTATACGGCGTTGCGAGGCCATGAAAGCCCTTTGCATGGTTAGCCTGAAGTAAGTATCCAGTTTGGGGATCTGCTCCAGCAGCGGGCCTTTATCGCGGTTATTAAGCAGCAATATTTCTGATGCTTCAATAGTTTGGATATAGGTCCCCGCGGGTACGTGGTTCAAAATACTGTTGTGGTCGGCAATCCACCAGTTCTCTAAAGCAAAATGTACTATCTGCTCATTCAGTTTGGCATTAACATAGTACTGCCTTAGCAAGCCACTCAATACAAAATACTCACCTTTACAATGCTGGCCGGGCTCGAGGATGATCTCCTTCTTTTTATATTTCTTCAGCTCCATAACATCGCAAAGCACCTGCTCTTCCTGCGGAGTAAGCTGCACATGGCGTTTAATATGGGCAAGTAGTTGTGGATACATAGGGGTGCTAATTTAGCTAATCCCCGGATATGTTTGTTTTTTAAGATTATGGCAGTTTAAACTCAAAGCGGTATAAAACCTTTTTCCCGGTTTGGGTTTTGGCATTAACTACCCCGCCATCTACCTTAATGGTGGTTACTAACTGACTTGCAGAATCAGTTTTGGCAGTTTTACATCAATAGTAAGCTTTACGCCCTGGCCAGATGATAACTCTACAGTTTTATTGAAGTTGCCTTTGTGGTGCTTTTCTATATGCTTACATTGTCTTGATCCTAGTATGAGATAAGAGCCGTTGTACCATCCGGGATCTCTGAAGTATACTCCACTTTATAAGAACTTTTCTTAGCGATCTTCAGTTCGCCTTTGCTCATATCATAAACGGTGTAACTGCAGCTGCTGGCAATAAGGGCAACAATAAAAAAGATAAATGTATTTTTTTATAAAACGAATATAAAAATGTGTCTTAAAAAAACGAGGCGTCTATAGCCTAATAGACGCCTCGTTTTTTAATCCGTTGCAAACTATTTTAAAGCCTTGGTGGCGTACGCGCGGCAGGCTTTTACTTCCCTCACCGCGTCAGACCCTTCAGGGATATTGTATTCCAGTTCTATCGTAGCCGGGAATTTGTATTTATTCTTCTTCATTAAGGAAAGTACTTCTTTTATAGGCGTACCGCCCTGCCCCCACACCGCGTTTGGCCCGTTGTTAAACTTGCGGTCCTTAATGTGCATGCTGGTGATGGGGTCGTGGTATTTCTCGATGAACGGCACAGGGCTGTTGGTTGGTTTAAAGTTATCAATTTATAATACGCATCAAACGGTGTATTAAAAGTTTTACGCTTGCAACTGCGGTAACGCTATCTCAAAATTAGCGCCGTTACCCGGGTGCGAGTCAATATGCATCGTACCCTTCAGGCTATCTACCAAATGTTTTACCAATGCCAACCCAAAGCCGTAGCCATGTTCGCCGCTTGTGCCATCGGTAGATTGGGCCTTGCCGCTTAGTATGATATCTATAGCCTGCTGACTTAAACCTACTCCCGTATCCGTCACATTTATTTGGAGCAAGTTTTGCGTTTCCTCTATTTTAAGGCTCAGGCTAACCGTTACCTTCCCGCTTATTGGGGTAAACTTCAGGGCGTTTGAAATGAGGTTACCGGTAATTTGCAGCAGTTTGCTTTTAGAGAATGGTATGGTTGATGAATTTATCGATGTACTTACAGTAAAGGCGATCTTCTTATTCATGGCTTGCGGCGTGTAAAGCTTTTCGAGTTTGTCTTTAAAAACAATCAGGTTAAACTCGTCAGCTTTCAGGTCGCACTGGGGCTTGTCGGCGGTCAATATCTCGTCTGCAAGTTCCAGTAACGAGCGGCCGCTTCGCTGGATCAGATTAATAAACTCCAGCACCTCTTCTATCTTATTCTCG
This sequence comes from Mucilaginibacter sp. 5C4, assembly GCF_034345625.1. Taxonomy (NCBI): domain Bacteria; kingdom Pseudomonadati; phylum Bacteroidota; class Sphingobacteriia; order Sphingobacteriales; family Sphingobacteriaceae; genus Mucilaginibacter; species Mucilaginibacter sp. 5C4. Next base: position 3,407,009 of record NZ_CP133775.1, read on the forward strand.
TGTCCCTGCTCACTTATTACCTGCGCCAGGCCTATAATACCCCCTAAAGGCCCGCGGATGTCATGTGCTACCTTCTTTTTGGTTTCGTTGGCTTCGTGCAATTTGGTTTTGAGGCCGGTAATTAAACGGTGCACGTTCAGGCGGTTAACTATTTCGTCGGCTATGATCTTTAACAGCTCTATCTTCTCTGGCGATAACGTTTTCAGGTCTTTATCAAGCATACACAATGCCCCCAAATTATGGCCTTCATTTGTGGTTAAGGGGATGCCATAGTAATAGCGCAGATTGGGTTTACTTGCCACATAAAATTTATCTTTAAAACGGTCATCGGCTTTAAGGTCCTGCACTTCAAAGTGGTCGTTATTGCCGGCAATGGTATATTGGCAAACCGAGTCCTCGCGCAGCATCTGGTCAGTATCCAAACCGTGGTTGGTTATCGTCCATTGTGTAAACGAATCGATTAAATTAATCAGCGATATTTCGGTACCTGCAACTTTCGCGGCTAACTTCGCCAGATCTTTAAAACTGTCCTGGAAGCTCGTATAATCAAGGTCATAGTCGGCCAGACTGATAATCCTTTCCATTTCATTCTCGGGGATCGGGTTGTTTAGCATATATAAGAATTAATCGAACCTAATTACGTATATTTATTCTAAATGGTTGTCAAAAAACCATCCAAAAACGGCAATTATTCCTTGTAGTTTTAAAGTTGTAATGCTTTTCGCAATTTTATCGCAACAAACAATTTCGGGTTCAATTCTATTACTCAATAAACAATATTTATGGTACGCTTAATAATCCTGTCGATAATGTTATTTTTTCAAACTAATGAAAAACGTGTTTTAGCGCTATATACCACCAGTGCTGATAATGCTGCCTATACACAGCAATTGAAAATATTAAATGACGATAAGCCCGGCCTTGCCAGCAGGAATGTTGTTATCCAGACTTATATTTACAGTGACGCAAACGCTGCTGTATTTAATAAAAATAAGATAACAGGCTTTTTTACAGTTACATTAACGGGGAAAGACGGAGGTGAGAAATACCGTAGTTCGCAACCCATAACCCTGCAAAAACTTTACGGAATTATTGATGCGATGCCGATGCGGAAACAGGAAATGAAAAAACAATAATCACCCCACCAGCAAACCTTCATTATCTTTCAAGTCCACGCCCGAAAGTTTGCGCCTGAAACTTTCCTGCACCAGGTAAAAGATCTTATCTGCCGCCGATTTAAAATCCAGCCCGCCGGGGCGGATGTTGGAGATACAATTGCGAGAATTATCCTTTAAGCCGGGTTTGGGCTGATAAGTAAGATAAGCGCCAATACTATCTGCCGAGCTTAACCCTGGTCGTTCACCTATCAGTACGATAGAAAGTCTTGACTGTAACTCGTGGGCTATATTATCGCCAATGGCTACCCTGCCCTGCTCTACCAGGCATAGTGGCGCAATTTTTAAATTGGCGGCTGATAATTTGGGTATGAGCAATTGCAAAAGCGGCAGCACATTTTCATTTATCGCTATCGCGGATAACCCATCGGCAATAATAATCACTACATCGTCCCCTATTATCTGGTCGGCGAGTCGGTTAAGGGATTCTTCGTTGGATTTTCGGCCGAGATCGGGGCGTTGCAGGTATTGCGCGCGGCTGTCAGCCATACTATGCAGTTGCAAAACGGGGCGGTGGAATTGCCCCAGCGCATCTTCCAAACCTTCGGTGTCCATAGCAGAATAAACGGCGTCGCGGGCGTGGGCATGCGCCAGTTTAAACTCCAATGATTGTTTGGTTGGGATGCTGCTCCCCGTTGCGCCAATGGCGATGCGCGCGGCGGTAAACTCCTTTAAAAAGCTCAATGGATCGTTTTGGTCTGGTTTGGTTATTTTATCCATAAGCCCCCCATATCTTTTAACAAACCGGCTGCAGCGGTAGCAGAGCGGTTGCCTTGTTCATCAAATATGCCTTGTTTTATCAGCCATCGCTCAAACTCAGGCGCTGGTTTTAAGCCTAATACCTTACGCAAATACAAAGCATCATGGAAGGATGTGCTTTGGTAATTCAGCATAATATCATCGCTGCCGGGGATGCCCATGATGAAGTTGCAGCCTGCTACACCAAGTAGGGTGAGCAGGTTATCCATATCGTCCTGGTCGGCTTCGGCGTGGTTGGTATAGCAAATATCCATCCCCATGGGCAGGCCGAGCAGTTTGGCGCAAAAGTGATCTTCAAGCGCTGCGCGGATGATCTGCTTACCATCGTACAAATACTCGGGACCGATAAAACCCACTACCGAGTTCACCAAAAACGGGTTAAACTTTTTAGCTACCGCGTAAGCCCTCGCCTCACAGGTTTGCTGATCTACCCCGTGATGTGCATTTGCCGATAAGGCGCTGCCTTGGCCTGTTTCAAAATACATTACATTGTTGCCTACCGTGCCGCGGTTTAATGATAACGTGGCCTGGTAAGCTTCATCCAATAAGTTTAAACTCACCCCGAAACTTTTATTGGCCTTTTGCGTACCCGCGATGGATTGAAAACAAAGATCGACGGGTGCATTTTTATTGATGAGTTCAAGCGTAGTGGTGATATGGCTAAGCACACAGCTTTGGGTGGGGATGTCGAATTGCTGCCTCAGGTTGTCAACCAACACGAGGATCTGCATTACCGCCTGCGGACTATCCGTTGCCGGGTTGATACCTATTACCGCATCGCCGCTCCCATACAGCATCCCTTCTATCAAACTGGCAGCAATACCGCGCAGATCATCTGTGGGATGGTTGGGTTGTAACCGGGTAGAGAAGTGGCCGTGTAGGCCTATTGTATTACGGAACCGGGTAACCACCTCGCATTTTTTTGCTACCGCGATAAGATCCTGGTTGCGCATTATTTTTGAAACCGCGGCGGCCATCTCGGGCGTAATGGCATTTTCGATACTCTTTAGAACAAGGGTATCCGTTTCATCCTTTAGCAACCAGTCGCGCAGTTCACCGATGGTTAAATGGCTTATTAGTCCGAATGCATTTGCATCGTGGCTATCGATTATCAGTCGTGTAACATCATCCTCTTCGTAAGGGATGACAGCTTCATTCAGGAAAGTTTTAATGGGAACATCAGCCAATGTTATCTGGGCGGCAACACGTTCTTCGTAGGTTTCGGCGCTTAATCCCGCCAGGGCATCCCCGGTACGGAACGGCGAGGCTTTTGCCAGCAATATCCGCAGGTTATCAAACCTGTAAATCTTACCCTGTACGGTATGCTGATACGGCATATTGCTTTAGTTTTTACTAAGATAAATTCTTCGGCGTAAAAACCCGCAATTATGGGCTGTTTTAATAAAAGCTTAACATTGGCATGTCTTAGAGGAACTGCAAGACAGAGAAGAAAAATGAAGTGAGCACCACCACGGATAATAAAAATCCTCACCAACCTTAAACATGGCGAATGCTCACTTATTAATTATTGTACCACAACAGTAGCAGTAGCCATAGTTGAGTGGATAACGCATTTGTAAGTATAAGTACCGGCCATTGCAAACGTATGCGAAAACGAACCGGATTGGTTTAACATGCCGCTGTCAAAGCTGCCGGCAACATCGGTCGCTGTGTGTGGCGCGGTATCGGCATTTGTCCATTTTACGGCTTCGCCGGCTTTAATAGTAACGCTTGCAGGAGAAAAGGCGAAACCCGAAATACTTACAGAAGCGCCGCCTGTGGTGGGGGTCGTGGGAGTAGTAGGCGTAGTGGGCGTGGTTGGTGCAGGATCCTTGCTGCCCGATTTTGAACAGGCTGCAATACCCATAACCACAACCGCAATCATAAATGATACCCCTAAGATGTACTTTTTCATATTAAATGGTTTTAGTGTTTAATATGATTACGCCCACAATTGCAGGATGGTTGCTTTGTGCCGATAATGTTTTTTGGGATTATTTACTGATTGGGATAACCTGCTGTTCCAAAGCTTTTTCCATTAGCTCATCGTCCATTATCCGTTGCTTATGTTTACCCATCAGCATAAAAATGGCAATGGCAACAGCAAGCCCTGCAAAGAAGATTATGCTCAGCATAAAATTATAATACATAATGGCGAACATGCAAATGGTAGATATCACCAGCGCGATAGCCGGGAACAAAGGATAAAATATAGCAGCGAAAGGCCGCTCCATACGGGGTTCTTTTTTGCGGAGGATGAACAGGCTGATCATACTCATCATGTACATCACCACCGCCCCCATTACCGATAGGATGATGATCTGCCCTGTGGTACCGGTAAACAAGGCGATAAAACTAACTGCCCCGCCCGCTATAATAGCCCGGTGCGGCGTTTTAAATTTTTGATTGACCAATGCCAACCCGCGGGGTAAATAACCGCTCCTGGCCAAGGCAAACACCTGTCTTGATGATGCCAGAATCGTCCCATGGATGGATGCGATCAACCCGAACAAGCCTATACTGGCGAATATTTTGGTGAATCCGTTTGCCTTGCCTAAAACGATGCCGATAGCCTCAGGCAGGGGGTAATCCAGGTTGCTTAGTTTGCGCCAGTCGGTAACACCGCCGGTTAATATCATTACACCTAAAGCTAAAAACACAAGCGTAATTAGTGCCGAGATATAGCCCCGCGGGATGTTACGCTTTGGGTCTTTCACTTCTTCGGCAACCATAGCTACGCCCTCTATCGCCAGGTAAAACCATACCGCGAATGGCAGGGCCGCGAATACGCCGCTCCAGCCGAAAGGCATGGGGTTGGCTAAATAGTTATCCATTTTAAAGGATGGCGCAACCACACCCATAAAAAGCAACAATTCGCCAACAGCTAAAATGGTTATAAATACCGAGAACCTCGCCGACTCTTTCACCCCAGAAATATTCAACAATATAAACACCACGTTAAAAACCAGTGCCGATGGTAAAACCCCTATTTGCGGATGCAAAAAATGCAGATACGCCCCCAAAGAAAAAGCTATGGCGGGGGTGGCAAACAAAAAGTCTATCAGCGTGGCATAACCGGCTATCAGCCCACCAAAAGGCCCCATGGCACGGTAAGCATAAGCAAATGCACCGCCTGCATGCGGAATAGCGCTTGTTAACTCGGTATAGCTAAATATAAAGGTGACGTACATCAGCGTGACTACCAATGTGGCTACCAAAAAACCAATTGTGCCCGATACCGCCCAACCCAAATTCCAGCCAAAATATTCGCCGGATATTACAAGGCCTACCGCTATGGCCCAAAGGTGGATAGGCTTTAAAACACGTTTCAGTTGCTTGGCGTCAATATTTTCCAAAGGCTTGATATTTATGATTTTTACAAAGCCTTAAGATACTCATTAAAATTACCCAAACAAAAACAACTATACGCAACAATTTTAGTAACAATTGCTTACCATCTCAGTCTATTCTAACGAAAATGTAATATTCAACTAACCCTAAATTAATACTGGGGGTTTTTGTAAATTTGCGCTCCCTTAATTAATATGTATAGTGTCGGAATTAGGTAAACCTTCTATAAAACAAGCCTGGACTGCTGCCCTGCAATCACCAAAAAAACGTGATAAATTATTAATAGGTTCTTTTATTGTTGCCATCCTGCTATCATCCTTACCCATATTTTTTAGCTATATACAAAAACGACAAGGCATTGTACTTCATGATTGGATTTTGGCCCATGTGCCTGCATACGACGTTTCCATCATAATATTCACCATTATTTGGGGCATGGCTACACTGATATTTGTGCGCGCATTGTATAACCCTGTTATCTACATTAACTACGTGTGGACGCTGATATTCATCAACCTTGCACGCATGATAACCATTTACCTCATAGCGTTGGACCCGCCTGTTGGCCTTATCCACCTGGCAGACCCGCTTACCGGGGTATTCTACGGCAATACAGTTATAACCCGCGACCTGTTCTTCTCCGGCCACACATCAACCATGGTGCTTATATTTTTATGTTTGGAGAAACGTAACGATAAGATCCTGGGTTTTATATGCATTGTTGCTGTTATGGTACTATTGCTTGTTCAGCATATCCACTACACCATTGATGTGGTTGCGGCGCCCATCCTGGTATATCTGATATTCCTTGGCGTACGCAAAATGCTGAAGCTGGATACACTTAAAAACAACGAAAATTAAGTATGCGCCCCTCATAAACCGTTTGTGTTTACTGCATTAAAAGCTTAAATTTAAGGGCTTTATTATAACCAATAATACCCCTTATAAATGAAAAAGACCTTTATTGTGGCAGCCTTATTGCTTTGCACTTTTGTAGTGAAAGCGCAGCAAAAAACACCCCGCCAATTATTTCCAGACCTGTTCGAATCGGTACAATCATCAACTATATTCCCTGATAATAAAACCTTTGTGGATTGTACGCCAAAGTACGCGCCATCGCAGATCATGAAAGCATATAATGAACAATTGGGCAAGGCAGGGTTCGATCTTAAGGAGTTTGTGATGGCTAACTTTACGGTACCATCCGGTGTTACCCACGCTTTCCAAACCAATATCGAAGATGGTATCCGCAAGCATATTGATACCCTTTGGCAGGTGCTGCAACGCAAGCCCGATGCTACTTCAAAACTATCGTCATTAGCGGCATTGCCTAAACCTTATATTGTACCGGGCGGCCGTTTCCGCGAGATCTATTACTGGGATAGCTATTTTACCATGCTTGGCCTGCAGGAAAGCAAACAAACCAAGGTGATCAGCAACATGATAGATAACTTTGCTTACCTGATAGATACTTATGGCTTTATCCCCAACGGGAACCGCGCTTACTATTTGACCCGTTCGCAGCCGCCGTTTTTCTCGCTGATGGTAAACCTGCTTGCAAAAAGTGAGGGCAATACTATACTTAGCAAATACCAACCGCAACTCATCAAAGAATATAATTATTGGATGCTGGGCGGCGCAACGCTAACAAATAACAAAGCTACCCACCGGGCAGTGCGCATGGCCGACGGCACCCTACTTAACCGCTACTGGGACGAAAGCGACGAACCACGCGAGGAAAGCTATATTAAAGATGTAGATGCGGCTAAAACTACCAAACAACCGTTACCGGTATTTTACCACAACGTGCGTGCAGCAGCTGCCAGCGGGTGGGATTTTAGCAGCCGCTGGTTTAGTGATGCTACTACACTTGGCACTATAGAAACTACTAATCTTGTCCCGGTTGATCTGAACTGCCTGCTTTACAACCTGGAACTAACCATTGCCCACAGCTACCAAATCAAGGGCAATACCAAACTTTACACCGCCTATACCGCTATAGCAAATGCCCGTAAAAAAGCCATCCTAAAATACTTTTGGGATGAAAAAACCGGCTGGTTTGGCGATTATAATTTTACCACTCAAAAATTCTCGCCCATCCCAACTTTAGCAGCAGTTTTCCCCTTGGAATTTAAGATAGCCACGCCTGCACAGGCCAATAAAATAGCCGACGGTTTAAAGGCCAACTTCCTGAAACCGGGCGGGCTGGTTACCACCCTAAACTTTAGCGGCCAGCAATGGGACGCGCCGAACGGCTGGGCACCCCTGCAATATATGGCTATTGACGGATTGGAGAATTACGGACACAGCGAACTGGCGAAAGACATAGCCACACGCTGGCTGCAGCTAAACATCCGCGTATTTAAAAAGACCGGCAAACTGTTAGAAAAATATAACGTAGTTGATACCAGCCTAACCGCAGGCGGAGGCGAATACCCGCTACAAGACGGCTTCGGCTGGACGAATGGGGTGTTATTGAAGTTGATGAATCGGTATCATTATGAGGAAAAGCAGGGGGAGTAATTTATCCCTTTGCTTCGCAAGCTTTCAGCTTAACCGCGCAGCTCATTAAATCTCCTACCTTACAGGCTTAGGAAACACCGGTAAACTTTCGTGCCCCTCAGCGTCAACGGCTTGTACGGCGAACAGGTAATTATCTTTCGAGTAGCCAATGTTGGCGGTAGTTCCGGGTACATAAAATTTCTTTTCCCAGTACGGACTGCTGGTTTCGCGCATCAGCACATAATAACCTGCGGGTGCTTTCCCCTTTGAGGCATCCCATTTCAATTGCGTTTTATTGGTTAAGCCACTGGTGATGATGCCTACGTTTTGTGGCGATGCCGGCGCAAGTGCAAGGTTTGCCAATACCGATAGGTTCATCCGTGCTACTTTTTGGGTGTAATCATAATCGGCAAAATCGGGCAGGTCGCCATACTCAACGCCATTTTCCTTGCGGATATCCTGGTGCTGGCGGTTAAAGTCCTCGTTCATTTCGGTGATGCGGATGGCGGTATAGCCTTGCTGAGAAAACGGGGTATGGTCGCCGCCACGCAGGTAGCGGTCGCGGCGATAGATGAGTTTTACATCCAGTTGCTCCACATATCGCTCGGCAACCTCTTTGGTATAACGGGCCAGTTCCCGTGCCGGGCTATCATTCTCTCCACCTACAGAATTACGGATTGCGGCTTGTTTTTCTGTTTCGGCAGCAGGCACACCTTCGCTAAAAACGCGTACGCTTCGGTTATCTTTGAGGCCGGTTTCCATACCAAAGGTATTTCCAACAATGTCATTGTTCAGCATGGCATCTATTTGCCAGCCTTCGGCCTTGGCGCGTTTGGCAACATTGGTAGAGCCATAAAGCCCCTGCTCCTCGCCCACCACGGCCATAAATATAATGGTCGCCGGGAACGACCGCTTAGCCATCACCCTTGCAAGTTCCATCGAAACCGCGGTGCCCGATGCATCATCAACCGCGCCAGGCGCGAACGATTTTACGTTCATTACATCCGTCACCCTCGAATCATAATGGCCAGAAATGATGTAAATGCGCTTATCGGCAGTATCCGTTCCCTTTAAAATCGCCAGTACATTTTTCATGGGTGTTGGCTTATCAATTCGGCTGCCCTGCGGCTGGATAAATTCGTCGAAAGATACTTTCATCCGGCCATTTGAAGCGGCAGCATACTTTTCATATTCAGCCTTGATCCAGTTACGGGCGGCACCCACACCTTCAGTTTTGCTTACGGTATCACTTAATGTGTGGCGGGTTTTAAAACTCACCAGTTTGCGCACTATCGCCTCAATTTTTTTGGAAGAAACCTCTTCTACCATTTGTTTGATGCCCGCATCCTGCTTCACAGTAGTTTGTGCCGATGCCGAAATAGTTATAAGAGAAGTGATAAACAGGCCGATGTATTTCATGACAGCAATTTATAAAATTACAACTGCTGAGAGGAAATGAATTTGTATTATATGCGTTACCGTTTGCTGATCCTGTTCAGCGTTATTTGGCGTTGAAGGTTACATTTAAACCTGTCGGTACCATCAACCTGTAATTTGGCATGTTTAGTTTGGCGGCCCTGCACCCTTGCCCGCCACATTTTAAAACTGGATAATTTCATTTGCCTGCGCATAAGGTCTATCACATTTTGCTCGCTTAGGCCAAATTGTGCTTTAATAGCATCAAATGGCGTACGGTCTTCCCAAGCCATTTCGATTACCCGGTCAATATCAATAGTAGAAAGATCTTTAATGATTGCAGCTGTGCTCATACCTGTTTAACCGTTAAAATCATAATTTGTTAGCTTGTAAAATAAAAAAGAGACGCGGGATATCGCGCCTCTACGGTATTACTTTAAGATGAGATTATTTCACAGTATAGGTTGTCTTGTTAACCCCCACACCGGTAATTTTTAACGATTTCCAGTTAGCCGGCAGTTTGCTTTTTATCTGTATGATACCTGTCGGTGTAATGTCCAATCCACCGAAACCCATCAGCATGGCCTGGATAATGCCACCCGCGCCGGTTGCAAAGTATGGATTGGTACCACCCTTGGTTTCCGCAATTACACGGAACGGTGGGTTAAGGTTTGGCTCGTAAGCTTCCTTAAACCATTTATAGGCTTTTTGCCCATCGCCCAAGCGGGCGTAAAGCAGGGCGAATACGCCTTGCGTCATGGCCGGGGTACCCTCGTTTGGTACACGAGTTTCATAATATTCCAGGTCTTTTCTGATCTGCGCCGGGTCGGTTATGGTTTTAAGCGGGTAAGCCAGCAGGTTTACGTCTGCCTGCTTAATGCCCTCACCTTTATATTGTGCATGCTCCTGCGTTACGCCGTTTGCCATTTTAAGGATAGGGATATTGTTAGCAACATTCACCCAATCGCTATCAGCTTGTATGCCCAGGATCTGCGCGGCGGCTGTGGCATTCATCAAATTGGCTTTTGCAGCTGCATTGGTGAACGCGTTATTATCGATATTCTCGGCCCACTCATCGGCAGCCACCACGTTCTTAATATCGTAATGGCCTGCACCGTTACGTTCTACCCTGCTTGCCCAAAAATCTGCAGTGGCAGATAGCAGCGGCCAGCCCCTGTCGCGCAACCATTGCTTATCCTGCGTTACACAATAATATGCCCAGGCGGCGTTGGCTACGTCGGCACTTATGTGATGCTCAAATGGGCCGCTTAATGCCCAAACGGGTGTCTCTTCTACCCCGCTATCGGCGCTTTCCCAGGGGAACATCGCGCCTTTATACCCATGCGAGAATGCATTTTTACGAGCGTTCTCCAACCTTTCAAAACGATACTCCACCATCGATCTGGCAATCTCAGGGTGCATCACCAGCATAGCCGGGAACATCCAAAGGTCGGTATCCCAAAACACGTGGCCGTTATACCCTAAACCCGACAACCCCATTGGCGATGGCGACAAAGCGGTGCCCGCGCGCGAGAATGAGTACAGGTGATACAACATGCTATGCACATCCTGCTGTGCCTGTGCGTCGCCCTCTATTTGTATATCGCTTTTCCAAAGCTCGTCCCATGCTTTATTGTGGAATTGGATCAGCCTATCGCGGCCTTCTAACTTTGCAAAAATAGTAAGGCGCTCTGCTTCGTTCAATGGGTCGGCATGATGAGCCGATGTAATTGAGGAACCTGTTACCCCATATTTATAGGTTTGCCCGGCAGTTATAGCACGACTAAACTTCATCAGGTGCATGTTATTGTCCCACATTTCGTGGATAACCCGAGGCTCTTTGCCGTGCTCTTCGTTAAACAAAAACGACGTTGATGCACATAACTGTAGTTTACCTGTAGGCGATTTTGCCGTTGATGTAAGCAGACTGATAGTTACATGGGGGCGGTCAATTTCGTTATAATAATTTTGTACATCCTTTAGGGCGTCCGGTGCTTCCATTACACTGGCAGCGGTTATATTAATAGCTTTTTTTGCGGTAATAGCAACATCCATCAGCACGGTAAATGGCAACTGGCGTAAGGAGTAATAAGTATATGTAATGCTCGCCTTGTCACCATAATCAAAGGCAGTTGTCATAGCGGCATGTTGCATATCCAGTTCCTGCTTCATGTTGCTTATCATCTTGACATCAAGGCGTTTGCCGTCAACCTCCAGGTACATATTTAGCAGGTTAAAGCTGTTCAGAAAATTACTTACCCTGCCACGCCCATAAAGGTCATAAGCCCCGGCGAGTACTACATTTTTTACTCTGAATGGCTCGGGAGACGATACTACACCGATCATCCCATTGGCAACTGTAATACCATAATAGTTATTTGGATCTATCTTGCCAGCCTTAATAACCCACGGACTAACGCTTTGCGCATTTAAATTCGGGGCAGCAAACGCATTTAGAATTATAAAAAATAAAACTGTTTTTTTCATAAAAAGCATTGTTACCTAATTTTTAGATGTAACTTTTCTACCACCAGACGTCCAATTTTACGGCCCGACATATTACCTGCAACACATGCCATTTTATAGTGGATCCCACCATAAACGCGCGATAAACCTGCCTCTTGTGCTGCTGCCCTAAATGATGTAAAGGTGCGTGCAGGAATACCAAATTCAGATTCGGAAGCATCGGTGTAAGCCTTATTATCCCCAAAAGCATGGGTAAGCACTTCGGCGGCCGCTGCTGATATTACGGCATGCCCGCTAATATATTCGGGAAATGGCGGGGTTTGAATGTACGGCCTCCAATCAGGGTTAATCATTTTGGTTATTACAGTTTCGGGGCGAACGCTGTTAGATGTATATTTTACGTACCAACAGTTTATAAAAGCATCAAATAACGCTATTGATGCTTCAGTATAGGCTGCGGCGGTTGTGCCAAAATCGGCATTTTTCATTTTAGAGCCAATGGCTGCAATATTCATCCAGTGGCCAGCAGGGCCAAATTTTTTGGTAGCGAATGATGCGTGGCCTATCACATTTAATTTGAAGGCGTTATCATCCCAAAAATCAGCCATGTTCTTTTGATCGGTGGTTAGGCTATCACCTAAAATTTTAACCTCCATTACATTCTTGTAAAACACACCGCTTTTATCTGTCATGTTATAAGCAGGAGGTTCAGGTGCGGATATCTGCGAGGCCGAGTCTAACACCATTGTGCGAATTTCGCCCCAATGCGGCTCAAGGGCCTGGGCATACATTGGAGGCGTAGGAATCCAACGGCCATCTTTACGTGTTACAGTATACTTACTTGCAGATCGGGTTTGAGCGTAATTGTCTTTCTTACTCCATTTCATAATGTGTTTAGCAACACTATCTGAGTAGGCTACCGAATTTTCAAAAACATCTGACGGCATACCGGCGTCTTTAACCATTTGTTTTAACTCATCAACATATATTGACATACTACCTTCGGGAAAGGTAACCGCGTTACCTACAAAGCAAAATGATAAAAGCGATGCAAATTGAAAATCTATTACCTTTCCCTTTTCTGGTTGTGGTGCTTTAAGCAAGTGCTTAATCTGCCCGGCCAATGAGCGGTAATGTTGGGGGTCACCGGCGGCAATCACTTCATATGCGGCAATATTGGCATATACGTAATTACGAGATGCTATAACCGGCGGGAAATTATTTTCGAGCACGATATCATTTAGCTTTTTTACTGTAGCGCGATAAAGTTCGGGGTTGTGAGTAAACTTTTGGTAGTCGGGCTTTTTGCAGGATGTAAACACAAAGATCACACCTGCAAGCAAAAACAAGAAACGGTTCATATCATAATTTAGTTTAAGAAAAACGTGATGGCATGTACCATAAACTTACATTTGCTTTTCTTTGATTATAGGCTAATATAAGGTTTTTTAGGTGATAGCCCAGTACATATATTATTTGATATTAACCCGCTTAAATAATTACTTTTACAGTACGAAAGGGCCTCGTTATAAGTTAAGCCCCCGCCATAAAATATTTCCTGATTTCCATGAAAAAACCGGTTCTCATTCTCTTCGGCTTATTGCTTTTAGCTTTTATCAGCATTTATTTTGTTATCCCTCAAAAAATAAAAACTACCAATGTTATTGACATTGATGCGACTGATATTAACGTTTCTAAATTTTTAGTTAATAAAAAAGCGTGGGCTAAATGGTGGCCGGGCCAGCACAATGCTATTGATAGCAGTAATTACAGCTTAAAGGGTGTAATATATACATTGAAAGAAAGCACTAACAGCGAAATGAAGGCGATTATTAAATTTGATGATATTAAATTAAATACACAATTAATTTATGCTACAACAGGCGAAGATATTTGCGAAGTAACCTGGTTCACCGAAATGCAAAGCAGCCTTAACCCTTATACGCGTGTGGCCGATTTTATAAAAATTAAACGCATTACCAAGGACATTGATGGTATATTAAAGAGCTTTAAAAAATTTATGCAAACTGATGTTAATGTTTACGGTATGTCTATTAAGATCTCACGGATTAAAAACCCAATTGTACTTGCATTAACCACAAATACACCCAACTACCCAACTCCCGAAGTAATCTACAACCTTGTAAGCGAGCTTAAAAAACAAATAAACGAACAAAATGCAATGGGATTAGATTCGCCTATGCTAAACATACACGTTAACGAAACTAAAGGCTACCAGATAATGATTGCCATACCTATAAACAAAGTTATAATGCCAGGTAAAAATATGGCAATAAACAACCTGGTTAAAAATGGTAACCAATTAGAAACCAATGTTAAAGGTGGCAAAAATGTTATTTTAAATGCTTATGCTCAATTAAAAAATTACCAAACAGCACATCGTTTAATATCACCTGCTATGCCATATGAATCGCTTATAACTAACAGGTTTACAGAAAAAGATACTGCCAAATGGGTAACAAAAATATTCTGGCCCATTTTTTAAAATTCTTACTTAGTTAGCAACATAACTTTGCCATCGTAGGTAGTAATAATAAAACTATTTCCATTAACTGTTTTGTAATTATACAAATGAGTTAGTTCCTGCGAATTTATCATCCCGTTAATCCAATATTCAGGCGTCGAAAACTGTTTAGTGCGCTTATCATAATGGGCAGTTACTAATCCTAAGGCATCATATTTACCTTCGTACGGTACAATGCCCCAAAAATTACCACTAATCAATACATCATCTTGCTTATTATTTAATGGTGTTATAAAACGTATTGGCGCCTGCTGGTATAGGTACGGCAATTCGTTTACATTTTTGGCATTTAAAATATCGCTTATATAAATACTGCTAAATTGGTTTGCTTCTAAACGTCCACTATCTGTAAGCTTATCTTTAAATATCTCGGCAGTAGTTTTATCAGCCATCTTTTGATAGCTTAAATACTCTTTTTTTAGATACGGCAATTCTTGCTCCAGGTCGTTCTTGGGGCGGAAAGGGTAATAGTTTTCTTTATAAAAGTAAGAAAGGATCAAATCGTTTTTACCATCATTATCTAAATCGTTGTTGTAAGCATAAAGTGGCTGCTTGCCATTTACATTATACTTGTTATTCGTGCCCCAATTACCGGCTATCAAGTCGGCTTTTCCATCGCCATCAATATCAGTAATTATTGCCGACTGCCACCAACCCTTTTCATTGTTAAGTACCGGTGATGAAAATTTAAGTAATTTCTTATTCTTGTTGAGAAATATCTGTATCGGTTGCCATTCGGCGCAAATAATCAGGTCATCAACTCCGTTGTGGTCAATATCTGCGGTAGCAATATTGGTGATATAGGGAATACTCGTCAAATCTGCAAACCGATCTTTGGCTGCTATTGCAAAATTACCATTGGATTTATTTAGCAATACAACCGATGCCGCAGGTAATGTATAATTTTGAAATGATACGCTACTACTAAAAAACAAATCTTTAATGCCATCGCCATCAAAATCATAAGCTAATATTTTTGATACTAAATTATTGATTTTTGGCAGTGCTTTATATTCAAACTTATAATTCCCTTTATTAATGTACAAGCGAGGCTGTGTATTTTTGCCTGATTCTACTAAAGGGTGGTTGGCACTTAACACAACCAGATCGGGCAGGCCATCGTTATTTACATCAACCCATTCGGCTTCAGTATCGCCTTGTTGCTTAAATGGGGCAAAGGCATCAACCATAACTTTGGTAAAGGCACCATTTTGGTTACCTGCTAAAATATATTTGTCTTCGCCGGCAATACCGCCGACGTAAATATCTTCTATACCATCCCCATTTACGTCGGCAACCGCAATACCGGGTGTGTGTGGCAAATAAGTATGTGGTAGTAAGCCATAATAATTAAAATCGGGAGTTTCAAACGGCTGAACCGTGGCAAGTAACTTTGCTTTGACATTGGCATAAGTAAACTGCTTTTTATCGCTTATGTACGACGAAATTAAACCCGATACATCTAAAGCTGGCTGCGTTTTACTTTTGGCGTAAGTAATAACTGTTTTTTCACCAAGATTTAACTTTTTAATTATCTGGTAAGAATTATCCGGCCAGAGCACCAAAAGCTCCAGAGGTTTATCACCGGGTAAAAAAGTAAAAAGTAGGTTATTACCCTGGGTACTTTCATAAGCAGTGCTGGTTTGTATCTCTTGGTGGTCTACCTGTTTCGCCGAGCGCAGGTAAAACTTTGTGCCAATACCATCCGGGTTGGCTTTTGTATACTTTATGCTAAGTTTCAAAAACGATGGCTTATTCTTGTGGTTCTCCATTGTCATGTTTTGATAAATAGAGGCCGGAGCATTCATATTATTCGTTACCAGTTCAAGATCACCGTCGTTATCCAAATCAACCGCTATCGAGCCTGCAGATATTGAAGCATCCTGCATATCGTTACCGCCAGATACATCATTAAACTTTAGTTTATCGCCTCCGTGGTAAAGGTAATTATGCACGTCGCCATCTGGCATCAGGTTTATTTTCTCCTTATCAAAAAAGCGACTGGTCTTAAAATCTTTTATCACGTTGGGGTCGCCCAAATATTTGAGATAATCCATATCGTTAAGGCGCTTTTTTATACCATTAGAAAAAAACATATCCTTACGACCATCCATATCAAAATCCTGTACTAACGGTGACCATGTCCAGTCCGTTGCAGACATGCCTGCGTATAGGCTTATATCTACAAACTTTTTACCATTGCCAACATTTAACTGCAAGCAATTTTTAGAATATTGGTAGTAATACCCGGCGTTTACCTCTTGGTTATATATATCCAGCGGTTCGTCGTTTATGGTTGATTTTAGCACCTTCATTTCTTCGGGAAGCATATCAGTACTAATAACATCAAGGTATCCATCCTTATTTACATCGCTTAATGTATTACCCATTGAAAACAGACTGGTATGCCCAAAAGCACTTTTCAATTCCTCTTTAAATGTTCCATTTTTTTGATTCACGTAATAATAGTCCTGCTCAAAAAAATCGTTACTTACATATATGTCGTCCCAGCCATCGTTGTTTAAGTCGCCAACGCTAACACCAAGTCCATAACCAATGGGTGCCGAGTAAATCCCCGAGCCGGCGGTTACATCAATAAACTTATTGTTATCATTCCTAAACAGGTGATCGCCGGCATCATGACTTATCTTATAACGCAGGGTAGAGTCGCCGTAAGTATCATTACTATGCACAGATGAGGTGAGCAGGAACATGTCCAAATCGCCATCTTTATCGTAATCGGTAAAAGACGCCTGTGTTGAAAAGCCCGAGAAATCTAATCCATATTTGGCGGCAGATTCGGTAAAAGTTAAGTCACCGTTGTTTATGTAGAGCTGGTTTTTGCCTTTAAACCCCTTATAATTTGATACTACGCAAACGTAAATATCCTTTAAGCCATCTCCGTTTATATCAACCACCGTTACCCCGGTTTTCCAACTACCGGTACCGGCAACACCCGCCTTGGCGGTAATATCCTCAAATTTAAGGTCGCCTTTGTTTAGGTATAATTTGTTAGGGCCTTGGTTTGATACAAAATAAAGATCTTCCAACCCATCATTATTAAAATCTGCAGATGCCACACCTGCACCATTGTAAAAGTAAAGGTAGTCCAGTATGTTAACAGAATCTGAAACAGTATTTTTATTTACAAAATTAACGTTGGTTTTACCCGGTGGTAACAATTTAAAAATACCATAACCAACCTTCTTTGTTTTGCACGATGTATAAATTGCTACACCTGCCAATATAATGCAGCAAAAAAGTAACAGTTGTTTATAGGGTTTAGCTATTGGCTTTTTATTTTTAGCTTTTGGCATATTACTAACGTAGTTTGTAAGCTTTAAGCTTATCGTCATTTACACCGAACAAATAATATTTTTCTCCCCTGCTATTTTTTATCATTAATGAAGATCGTATTTGCCCGGTAAGTTTGATACCACTTTTTGCAGGTGAAAAGTATACAAATCCATTTTTGGTATATTTATATATTGGGCCGTAACTTGCATCTAAACGCCCAACCTCGGGCTTAAAACCATAAAAGTTACCGCCAAGTATAATAGCTGGTATGCCGCTATTATCAATATCATCGCACAAAATGGTACTTACATTTGATAACTGCGCATTATAAGGAAGTGGTTTACATGTAAACTTGTTATTATTTCCATTTATAAATACTGCCGATGACAGGTAATTCATTTCGTGTTCCTCTGCACCCTTAAGCATCTCGCTGGTGAAAACTTCGTTAAAAGGCTTGCCGGCATAATCTGCATATTTCAAATATTGCTTTTTTAGGATAGGAATTTGCCCTGTCAAATCGGGCTTCATATGAAATACGAATGGCAACCCCTCCCGGTATATTGATGTAACGCATTCCTTTGTGCCGTTACCATCAAAATCTTTAATATAAATTTTCATTGGTTCGGTTGTGGTTGCCTTAAACTTTGAGTTAAGACCCAGGTTACCCGCAATAATATCTAATTTCCCGTCGTTGTTTATATCGGCAATTTCCAAGCTGCTCCACCATCCTTTGTAGCCGTTAAGCTGTTTATCCTGTGTAAATTTACCATTATTATTCATGTAAATTTTGATACCCATCCAATTACCGGCAATTACAAGATCGGGGCAACCGTTACCATCAATATCGGCCCATTTGGCGGCGGTTACCATTCCAGGCTTAACATCTCCTAAAACCTGTGCTGATACATCAGTAAAATTTCCCTTGCCATCATTGTGTAACACATATGACCTTGGCGAAACCCCATAGGTACCAGGCACACTACGCCCACCAATAAAAAGATCAGGGTGGCCATCTTTATCATAATCGCAAGCGACAACAACAGAAGCGTTTACCGATAGCTTGATAGCCTTTTGAGCATTGCGATGCAAATTACCCTTGCCATCATTCTCATAAAATCGTGGGTAATAAATATTGGTACCAGCTTCTTCGGCATTACCGCCTACACCAATAATCAGGTCCTGGTCGCCATCACCATCGAAATCGCCAAACGCCGCGCCTGCATTTTCAAGGTAACTTTGCTTCTCAAAATCCTGAGGAATGTATTGTTTAAATTTGCCGCCTTTTTGCTGCGTATATATAGCAGCCGGACTATCTTTTGAACTGCCGAAATAAAAATCGGTTAACCCATCTTTATTAATGTCACCTTTGGCCATGTAAGGGTTTTCGGTAGATAACATTTGCAGCATCAGCCGTTCGTTGTCAAAATCTATAAAGCCATCTTCGGTATGCTTTGGTATCGTATCAAACAAAGCCTTTCCAGCCTCAACAAAAATGGTTTTTACAGGTGGTTTAGTAAAATTGTATTGCAGATGAGCATCTGTAATTTTATAAGTATAAACTTTGTTGCTATGCACGTTTGTGGCAAGCTGGTACTTACCTCCAGGCCAAATAATTTGTACTGAATCGGCTTGTTTAACTTTCCCGATACCTATAGTAAGTAAATTTGGCGATGTGCTGCTTTCAAACCCGCGTGTTGGTTGCTGATAATATGTTATTAGCGAACCTTTTGAATAAACATTAATGGTAGTGCCCACCCCAAAACGATTAAGTTTAGCACCTTGCAGCTTTATTTGAATAAAGTTATTATGTAATTTCTCTGCGTTATTTTTATAAATAAACAAAGGCATGTTTACATTATTAACAACAAGGTCGTTATCGCCGTCGCCATCCAGATCGCCGTAGGCGGCACCGTTGCTAAAGCTTGGTTCATCCAGGCCAAAATCGATAGTTTTATTAGTAAACGTTAAATTGTGGTTGTTTAAGTATGCGTAATTCACTAATGGCGTAGAAACCATCTTATTAGTAAAATCCTTATAGTCGAATTTCTTTTTTTCTGCAATCTTATCCATGTTTTCTCGGTTGCCCAAAAACTCTACATAATCCTGATCAGTTAGATCTTTATAAATTCCGTTCGATACAAAAATATCCTTCCAGCCATCGTTGTCCATATCAAAAAAAAGCGCGCCCCAACTCCAGTCGGTCGCGCTTACGCCGGCTTTAAACGCAACTTCAGAAAACGTGCCATCGCCATTATTTAGCTGAAGACAGTTTTGCATAAATTGGTTAAAATAGCCATCGTGCTGTTTTAGTTTTATCACGTCGTATGATTCAAACGACGTCATTTTTTTTAACCGCTTATCACCTTCAGGCAACATTTCGGTTGTAAAAATATCAAGATTGCCGTCGTTATTTATATCCGCGATATCTGACCCCATCGAGGCCAGGCTAAGGTGACCTGTTTCATTTTGAATATCTTCTTTAAACGTGCCATTTTTTTGATTGATATATAAGTAATCGCGTTCAAAAAAATCGTTAGAAACATATAAATCAGGGTAACCATCATTGTTAATATCCGCTACAGATACACCAAGGCCGAAGCCTATATCACTTGAAAAAATCCCGGCCTCTTTAGTTACGTTTGTAAAGTGGCCGTTATCGTTACGATAAAATCTTGCTCCACCCAATTTATCAACAACTGCGCGCAGGTTTTGACTAAAATCAAAAGAGCCGATAGGCCTAAACGAATTATTTAGAACAAAACAGTCCAGATCACCGTCATTATCGTAATCTAAAAATATTGCCTGGGTTGATAAGCCATTGTCTACCAAACCATACTTTTCGGCTTCTTCTTTAAAAGTGCCATCTTTTTGATTAATAAAAAGCTCGTTACCCCTTCTGTCGATTATATTACCGCTATGGCAAACATAAATATCCAGCCAGCCATCACCATTAATATCAACCATGGTAACGCCTGTGCTCCAATACTTGGTTCCTTTTACGCCGGCTTTATCCGTAATATCATCAAATTTCCAGTTTCCTTTGTTTAAGTATAGCTTATTACCCCCCTGGTTTGATGTAAGGTAAATATCATTTAACCCGTCGTTATTAATATCACCAATGGCAACGCCGCCACCGTTATAATAATTACGAAAGGTAAAAACATTAGTTTTGTCCTGCTCATCTAACTTATTTATAAAGTTAATGCCCAGCTTATTGTTATCCTGTATAGAAAACAAGGGGTTTTCTACGCCTTTTCTATGACAAGATGTTAAACCAATAATAATAACTGTCAGGATAAAAAAGCTACTTCTTTTAATCATTTGTAAAGGGAACAAAAAACAAACGTAGCGAATTACTTCGCTACGTTTATAAAAATCAAATCAAATATAACTAATTGGAAATTGTTTTAGTTATTAATAACCCGCGTTTTGTTTTAGGTTAGGGTTAGTATCAACCGCACGTTGTGGAATTGGGTATAAGGTGCGAGTTTTAGGTGATGCTATTGAACGCTGATCAACCGGATCATTAAATTTCTCAAAACGAATAAGGTCGTTTCTTCTCCAACCTTCCCAGTATAACTCACGGCCGCGTTCTGCAAGCATATCGGCAGGTGTAATGGTTGCTAAGGCAGTTGCACCGCGTGGTACACGTATATCATTAACAAGCCCTATCGCAGTTTGACCGTTAGGATCTATACCACCACGCATAATTGCTTCAGCTTTCATCAACAATAAATCGGCGTAACGTAAAATAACATAATCGTTTGATGAGTTATCGTCATTAACCGTATTATTTGCAGATGGTTGCGGAAAGTATTTAAACACCCTTATGCCTTGAGCTTCTGTTGAGAAGTTGAGATTTACTTCTGGAGTAAACACTAATGGTTTACCGCTTCTTTGTGTTAAAGCTTTGTTAGCAGGGCCATATTGTTGCCCAACTGCGAAACCGGCTCTCAAACCAACTTTATCAGTTAAGCCAGGATAAGCAACACCCCGGCGTTCGTCAGTGGCCTGAAATGAGTTGTAAAAATCAGCAAGAGTTGTAAAGCCGTTCCAGCCGTCTGGGGTTTGATTATAGTGTAACCCCATTCTCCAGCGATTTCTAGCAGATGCTGGCGCGCTGGTTGTTGTATTATAAAAACCAAATATATTGCCATGAGATTGCTCTGAATTGTCCCATGCAAAATCTTGGAAGTATTTACCGGTAGGCTCCAACATGTAGCCGGCAGCCGAAACTTTATTAACGTATTCAACTACCTTATTCATATCTGCTGCGGCAAAAGTGAATGGGCCGCCAACTGTAGCCGATGCATACACTGCTTTGTTAAGATATACTTTAGCAAGCAAAGCTTCTGCAGCAGCTTTTGAAGCAACACCAATGTTTGCAGGACTAGCAGTAAGATTAACTTCAGCTTCTTCAAGATCTTTAATAATAAAGGCAGTTGCTTCAGAACGTGACATTACTTTTGGTACTGAAAGCACCGGTGCATCTGCTTCACGAAAAGGGGCTTGCCCGTACAGATCTACAATTTGGAACATAAAGTATGCCCGTAAAAACTGTGCCTGTGCTTTAATATTATTATCAGCAGCTTTTGAAATTACTTGTGTTGCACGAAACACACCAATGTTTAATTCATCCCATGTATCGCTAACTTGGTTGTGCGTTGACGTCCAGGTATGGGTATGCAATTTACGCCATGTACCAAAGTCACCCCAGTCGGTGCCACGAGTTGGGCCCATCATTTCATCGGTAGAATGCTCTTGCAACGCATAAGTATTGGCCTGATTTGTTTGTCCGTATAATTGCGAATAAACACCATTTAAATCGGCTGAACCCGATGCCGCATTCGGATCTTTTAACGACTTTGAGCCATATAGCTTTTCATCCAGTTTTGCACATCCTGCGGCTGTTACGACAATAAGCCCGCAGATTAATGCTTTAATAGTTATTTTTTTCATACTAATATTTATTTAAAAACTTGCGTTTAAACCTAATGTAAATATCCTTGCTTTAGGGTAAGATGTATAATCAATACCTCGTGAAGCAACATCATTTCTTTGCTTATCTGTGTTTACCTCAGGATCAAGACCGCTGTAGCTGGTAATCAAAAACAAGTTTTGACCTGTTAAGGATAACCTAAAAGATTTAAATACACTTTTTTGTAATGGGAATGTATAACCAACAGTAGCATTGCTTAGTCTCAAGAAATCACCTTTTTCAAGGAAACGTGTTGACACCTCTCCAGAGTTAAGAGCATTTTCATTAGTAGCAGCTACTGCTTTAGTTACGTTACGGCCGCTAACAAGGTTGCCTTTGTAAAAAAAAGCATTAGCTGTATTATTGTAAATTTGGAAACCAGTAGCAGCATTTAAGAAGAAGCTTAGGCTAAAGTTACCATAATTAAAATTGTTGGTTAAACCAGCGGTAAATTTAGGATTAGGGCTTCCTTGTATAGTCAATGCATCTATACCTTGAGGGTAAATACCAAAGCCGTTTGCATCTAAACCACTATAATTTGGCACGTTAAAACTAAATAAAGGATAACCATTTGCAATGATCTGTGCATATGCACCTGATAAACCTTGACCATCAACATTACCTGTTACTATGTTACGACCAACAAAGTTACTTACGCTGCTCTTTATAATAGTCATGTTATACGAAATATCCCAGGTAAATTTCGGACCTTGTATAGCGGCAAAATTTAAACCTAACTCAACCCCTTTGTTCTCAACTTTAGCAGGCAGGTTTAAGTAAACCCTGGAAGACAATGATGGTTGTGCAATATCCTGGTAAAAAAGCAAGTCGGTAATTGATTTATTAAAATAGTCAAACGATCCGTTTAAACGACCTTTTATTAATGAGAAATCTAAACCTGCACCGTAAGTGGTGTTGGCTTGCCATTTCAAATCGGGATTACCCTGGTAATCTGATGTAACTGCAGTTCCATCGAAGTTCAGTTGACGCACAACATCCAAAGATGCATAAGATGGAATTTCTTGGTTACCCGTTTTACCGTAATTCAGTCTTAAACTTAAATCTTCAAAAAAGCCACCTTTAGGCATAAAGCTTTCACTGCTTATGCGCCATTTAACTGCAACGGCCGGGAAGTTACCATATTTGTTGTTATTACCAAAGCGGGTAGAGCCATCGCGGCGTATTGTACCGGTTACAATGTATCTATCTTTGTACGAGTAATTTACTCGTGCAAAATACGACTGCAAACGATAGCTCGAGCTATCTCCTACAGGGTAAGGCAAGTGTTGCTGAAAATCATTATAATTTTTAACTAATACACCTGGCTGGGCTGTTTTAAACCCAAATTCATTACGATTAAAGTTTTTAAATGTCTGGTATGAATAACCTAATAGGGCAGTTAAACTGCTATTGTCGCTCCATTTTTTATCATAGTTCAAAGTATGCTCAGTAGTATAATTTGTTAATTCATTATACTGATTAATTGCAGTACCATTACCTGTTGGAGAAGGGAAATTAACTTGTCTGATACCAATTGCATCGGTATAACCAACAACTTTGGGATCGTAGTACGTTTTTCTAACACCCCTTGATATATCAGCTCCAAAGTTCCCTTTGTAAGAGAGGCCTTCAAATAACCTAACCGTCATAGTAAGGTTATTTAAGTACCTGTTAATATTATCCCTATCATCAATTTGATTTAGTAATGAAACCGGATTTCTAAAGCCATTACCGTTAGGGAAGCCATCAGAGTTATAACCGTTTAAATTAAAATAACGGCCTTGGTCATCAAATACAGGTGCAGTTGGGTTAAGTTGAATAGCCGCACCAATTAAACTACCGTTGAAACCAGCATTGTTTGTAACTGGAGCAAATTGATTTTTTACGTTTGAATAAGCTGATTGTAGATCAAATTTCAACCGCTCACTAAAAAACGATTTGGAAGCGTTGATACGTGCATTTAAACGTTTAAGCCCAGAATTTTTAACAATGCCTTTCTGGTCATCATAACCGATTGACGCGCGATAGTTAGATGTATTGTTTGCACCACCAAAACCAACATTATAGTTTTGAGATATTGCTGTACGGAAAATTTCCTTTTGCCAATCCGTGTTGCCTCCGTAATCAACACCACCTGACGATGCAGGGCCTGCATTAGCACCCACTGCTGCTACTGCTTCAAGAAACTGACTACGGTTAAGTATATCATATCTTTTTGCTGTTGTGGCAAGACTCGTATTTGCAGAGAACTGGACGCCCTGCCCTTTACGGCCCTTGCGTGTGGTAATTAATATTACACCATTTGCTCCACGAGAACCGTATATAGCAGCAGATGATGCATCTTTTAATACAGATATATTTTCGATATCGGCCGGATTAAGAAATGCCAACGGATTACGTGCTGATGAGCTACCTGCACCTACGCCGTAGCCGCCAGATGTACCACCATTATCTAACGGAATACCATCTACTACATATAACGGACCATCGCCAGAACGAATAGAACCGGCACCACGAATATTAATAGTGGCAGCCGCGCCTGGCTCACCACTTGATGGTGTAACCTGAACGCCCGAAATACGCCCTTGTAATAACTGGTCTGGAGTTGTAATAATACCCTTGTTAAAATCTTTAGGACTTAATGAAGCTACAGAGCCTGTTGCATCTTTAATACGCTGTGTACCGTAACCGATAACAACAACTTCATTTAACGCTGTATTTGTCGACTCAAGACTTACAGCCAAAAATGTTTTGCCCTCAAGGTTTACTACCTGGGCTTTATAACCTATATAGGTTATATTTAAAGAAGTTGTGCTTGCAGGTATAGAAAGCCTGAAGGTACCGTCTGCACTTGTTAAGGTGCCAACACCGCCTGTAGCACCAATAGATACGCCAATGAGCGTTGAACCGTCTTTTTTGTCTGTTACCTTACCTGTAATAACTTTGTTTTGAGCCAATACTGGCTGAACAAAGAAACAAGTTAAAGCAAAAAAACATAGTGTGAGTAAGTTTTTAATTTGCATAGTTTGGGGTTTAATTAATAATTGGTTATATAATTGTTAGTACATGGTTCATATGAATCTCCGGAAATGGCTTACGCTATTAAAACAGGCAAACAAATTTACAGACGCACACAATAGTTAGTTGTGTAATAAAAACTCGAAAAATTGAAACAGTATATATTGGTTTATAAATGCGCTCTTTAAAGCTGCATATCTGGTTTTTAAAGTTGGTTAAGCTCAAAAAACTTTTTATCTGAATACAAAGATGTATGTCTCACGGCTCATTCCCTACTACTTTATTGGCGTTACAAAAAAATATAAACTTTAAAAAACATAAATACTTGTTTATCAATGTTTTAATTGTTAAAATACCCTAAAAAATATAAACTTAGTTAACGGTTTTTCTTTACAAAACCTACCAATTAGGTTACTTATATAGTTTTTAAAGTATCAGAAATATTACAATTTAAAATTTAATTATTCAACGGCTGCAACGGCCTTAATGTTCATGATACACTGTTCAAACCGGTCGGGGTTTTTGGCTTTGGCTTTGATACGCATTTTATATACGTAAATGGTATTTACAGAATATTCTAAAATTTTCGCGATAGTTTCGTTATCATTTATGCCCATGCGAATAAGCGCGAATATGCGCAAATCCGTATTTAACACCTCATGCTCGTGTGGCCATACCTGGTCTTTTTCTTCAAACTGAGAATTAAATACCGGTATAAAGTTTGGGAAAATTTTTAAAAAAATATGGTCGAAGCTGTAATACAACGCCTCCCGCTCCATTTTTATATTGATGTTATTTACTATCAGCCGGATATCATCGTATTTCTTTATAGACAATTTAGTATCTACCGACATTTTTAATTTCTCCAGTTTTAAAATATAGCCTGATATGATCTTAAAAAACTGCCCTATATATTCTTCTTTAATGTGCGCATCTTCCCCTAACTTGTGATTTATATCTTTCAACTGGATATTCTGTTCTTCAATGATATACTCTTTGTGTTTAAGTTTCCCTAACTGTTTGTATATCATAACCAAAAACAATATAACCAATGATGCCAAAGCGGTTATAGCCAAAAGGTACATTAATATGGTATGCTTCTCGTTCTCGGAATGGTTTAGTTCCTCGGCAGCTACCAACGGTAATATAGCCCCGATCTGTATTTTACGCTGCCTTGCACCATAAAAATCAGCATCAGATTTAGCCAGTTGAATAAAAGCGTAAGCATCTTTTATATTACCTGTTTTGTAAAGCTGCTCTGCAAGGGTAAATAACGCTACAGTTTCTTTTGTTGATGATTTAACATCTGCAATGGCCGATTGAATGAGTAAAGGTAACGCTTCTTCTTTCCTATTGGAGTTTAGATAAGTAATGGCAAGCGAACAATTAATCATAGCCCGCAGGTGCATAGAAATTGGCCTGCCCGACTTTAATATTTTGCTTAGTTCGTCATTGCCTGTTGGCTCATTGCCAATTTGCGCATCCTTTAACCCTGTATAATGCATCCACTCTGTCGATCCCTTTTTGGTTAGACCGATGGCCGAATCGATATAGGCATTACTGGTTTTAATATAGCCCGGAGATGAATATTTATCATTGTTGTATTTGGCAAGATCGCTGTTACAGCGGTACATAATAAAATAGTACTCCACCTTCATCGAATCGTTAAGCACTTTTGGATTAACCTTACTCATGCTGTCAAAAGTTTCCTTAAACATGCCCGACGAAAGGAGGATAAAACCCAATTTGATCTGGCTGTAATAGGACCTCGACATATCGTTCATAGATACGCTTAGTTCCTTTAGCTTATTTACATAAACATAGGCCGAATCATATTGGTATGATTTATATTCATCATACAATTTAATGCATAAGTCGTACTGTTTGGCATAATCAAGCCTTGACGTGGCGTGTTGTTGCTGCTTAAGACTAAGTATCCTGGTTTGCTTTTTGCCTTCATAAATATTTTTTTTACTAATCTCTGTTTTTAAGGCTGTAAGCAAACTATCAGTACCGTAACCTAAAGAAACGGCCGGGTACGCAAGCAGCATCGTAAATAAAACCTTTAGAAAAAATCTCATATTTAAATTATAACAGGGAATACAATTAACACTTTAATTAAGTCCTAAAATTATACTTGCAAAAAAGCATAAAGTTAAATATTCAACCCTTTTAACTGCGATAAATGTTCAGTTTTTATAGAATAACTACTAACTCTCCTAAACGTAATATTAGCAATAATCAACCAAAAATTTTAAACAGTGTGTACTTTTGCAAATACACTAATAAAAAAGCCCGCATCTTAAAAATAAGATGCGGGTTACTATATAAATTGCTTAAATCTATTAAAAACTAATAGCTGATGCTAAATTGGCCGCTTGTATTTTTAATTAGTAAGCTTTTTACCTTTTCGCCTTCAATAGCGTTTGACAAACCAGTAGGGTCGAACCTTGAAATGGGCGTCATTAAAGCTTCGAAGCTGTTTTCGACCTTACTTTGTTTGCCGTTAAGTTTTATAGCAGGATTATCGCCAAAGCCATGCAGTAATAATTTAATATTATTGAATTTCGATTTTCCAGAGCCTTCCACTTTTGCAAACGAGATGGCTTTTTTAGCCGCATCATAACTGATGGTACGTTTGTAAAACGCTCCCTTTTCGTAATCGAAGCTTTCGCCATCATCCTCGTAATAAACAAACTTATTGTTTACGTCGCCTTTGTAAACGTGCACATAAAGCGTATCGGTAGGTTTTTCTGCCGTGGTTTGTATTTGCGACTGCATCGGGATAATGCTGCTCTCTTTTACATAAACAGGTAATTGAGAGATACCGAGGTCGAGCGCTATTTTTTGGTTACCCTGTTGTACCTGCCCGTTGTACAGGTTATACCATTTACCTGCCGGGAAGTATAGCTTACCATAATTGGTTACCCCGTCAAACGGAAACACCAAAAATGCTTTACCAAACATGTACTGGTTCTCGTACTGGCCGTTGTACACGTTCTCATCATGCGTATAATCTATAGTAAGCGAGCGCATAATAGGGCTGCCGGTTTGGGTAGCATCGTAAAAGCTCGAGTAAAGGTATGGCAGCAGGCGATAACGCAGGTTTATATAGTTACGGGTTATCTCTAATACTTCCTCGCCATAAGCCCATGGCTCTGATGCTTTGGAGTTGATGCCCGAGTGGTTACGCATGTATGGGTTAAACGCGCCGATCTGCATCCAGCGGGCGTATAACGATGGTGATGCACCGCCGGTAAAACCACCAATATCCATACCTGCAAATGGCACACCGCTTAAGCCAAGGCTGTTCATTAACCTTACCCCTAACAGCATGTGGTCATTCTCGGCACGGTTATCCCCTGTCCAGATAGCGGCATAGCGTTGTAAACCTGCATAGCCAGAACGGGTTAAAATGAACGGGCGTTTATTATCGCGCGCTGCCTTAAAGCCTTCATAACTCGCGCGGATCATTTCTAAACCGTACACGTTATGGATCTGCGGGTGCGATGCCATTTTACCTTCAAAATTAAACAGGATGTTATCCGGCGCTTTCTGGCCCCAGGTGCTAAACTCGTTCATATCGTTCCAGATGCCGCTCACACCTTCGGCAGCATATTTCTTTAGTTCGCTGCCCCACCATGCACGGCCTTTAGGGTTTGTAAAATCGGGGAAGTTACACCAGCCCGGCCAAACCTGGCCTGTGTAGTTGGTGCCATCGGGATATTTAGCAAAAATATCTTCTTTTAGCCCACGCTCGTAAACGCCATAGCCTTTTTCTTCTTTAATACCCGGGTCAACGATCAGGGTTACCTTAAAGCCGGTATTATTCAGCTTTTTGATCATGGCGGTTGGGTCGGGGAAACGGTTGGCATCCCAGGTAAACACCTTGTATTTATCCATGTAGTGGATATCCAGGGTGATACCATCCGCAGGGATCTTTTTCTCGCGCAGGGTTTCGGCAATGCGCATCACCTCTGCCTCGGGATAGTAGCTATAGCGGTTTTGCTGGTAGCCAAGGCTCCAAAGCGGTGGCAGTTTCATTAAACCGGTAAGCGAGGTGTAAGATTTAATGATATCGGCAATGTGGCTATTATATACAAAGTAATAATTCATTTCGCCACCCTTAGCGCCGAACGAAGAGAACCTGTTGTTGCTGGCGCCGAAATTAAAATCAGACTGCCAGGTGTTATCAAAAAAGATCCCGTACTGCACATTGTGGTGCACACCTATATAAAACGGAATGGTTGAGTAGATAGGATCCTGCCCCGTTGTGTATGCGTAGGTATCGCTGTTCCAGTGTGTGTAAGCATTTCCTTTACGGTCCAGGGGGCCTGTTTTTTCCCCCAGGCCAATAAAGTGCTCATTATCCTGCATGTGCTTATAGGTGGTAACGCTTTCATTTACCCATGAGGTAGTGAGGCCGGCTTCATCCTGGTTAATCACCTCGCCCGATAGGGTGCTGAAGGTTACCTGGTACGGGTTTTTGCGGATGTTAACCTTCAACGAATCGGTGGTAAGGTTTATCTCATCATTGTTTTGGGTGATGTTTACCTTTGTTTTAACAGGCTCGCCAATAACGGCGTAAGAGAAGTCGGCGGCAAGCTTTTGCTTATTCATCCGCACCCTTATGATGTTGGGGCTATACACGGTAAGCTTTACAAAAGCATTCTCGGTAGTAATATCAATGTCCTGGTTGTTTACGGCAACAGCGGTTACCTTGCCCACCTGTTTTATTGGGCTTTGGGCAGATAAGAGTTGGGCACAAGCCGTAAAAACTACAGCAATGGCTATACAGCGATTTAATTTCATGTTTTTATTGAATGGTTTAGCAATGGTTTGTTAAACAGCCTTAGGCCTGTTTAACACCTGCAGCATATTGGTATCTGCCGCCAATTAATTGCTGAAATTAAAACACATTTGCCGCATGGCGCATCAATATCAATCGCCAAAAATATTTTATAACCTAAAACCCCCTAATTTTTAAAATTAGAGGGTTTTTGATGATTTAAACGGCCAAAAATATAAGGCTGAATATTAATCCGTATCTTTGTATAAAATCAATAATCGGCCAATACGATAATGTTATTGCTGATGGGGCTTATCTTTTCTACCCCCTTTAAAAAGCTTAAACCAACCACAAAACTAAAGCCTGCAACAATACCGCCCATGTCCTGGATCAGTTCGCTGGTGGCCGTTACGGTGCCGCCTGTAGCCAGCAGGTCGTCGTGGATCAGGATGCGGTCGCCCGGGTTAAAGGCATCTGTATGGATCTCGATAGTGGCCGTACCATACTCCAGTTCGTAAACTTTTTGGTTAACCGTATAGGGCAGCTTACCTGCCTTACGCACCGGTATAAAAGGCACACCCAGTTTGGTAGCTAACGACAGGCCGAACAGGAACCCGCGGCTCTCTACGCCTGCAATGGCATCTATCTGCATGTCTTTTATCTTTTCTAAAAAGGCATCGTTTATTTTGCTACAAAGCTGGGGGTCTTTCAGTATCGGGGTAATATCTTTAAAGATGATGCCCGGCTTCGGGAAATCGTGAATATCGCGGATAGCGGTCTTGATCTGCTGCTCTATCATTTATAAATTAAATATGGGCCAATTTTACGCAAAATATCGGCATCTATAATGGCAATGTTCTCTAAATTGTGGATGGAGGCGTAATTGCCGTGCTGGTTGCGGTATTCGATAATGGCGTTTACCTGCTTGTAGTTGAGGTATGGCATCGGCCTTAGCTTGTCAAACGTAACGGTGTTGATGTTGATCTTACGGATGCGATCTGCATCAACCTTAACCTGTCCTTTTATCTCATCGTATTTCAGGTCGTCAATCCCGAACACCTCTTTCAGTTGTTCCTTAGATGTAAAGCCACCCAAGCGTTCGCGGTAGTAGATGATGCGTTTGGCAAAGGCGCCTCCTATCCCATCTATGGTGGTGAGTTTTGCTGAGTCAGCCGAGTTCACTTCTACCACTACATTCGGTTTCGTTTTCTCCTCCGGGATGATGATGAATGGTGCCAGCCGGGCGTAATCAACTTTGGTCAATCCGTAAATTTTTTGCAGGTCCCCCACCTTGCGGAACCTGCCGCCTTTGGTGGTGTAATTTTTGATGATGGCAGCCTGTTTCGCGGTGATGCCAAGCCGTTGCCAGTCGTTTGTCGATACAGTGTTAGGATCGAACTTAAACAGGTCGGTTTTTGGTGATTCAGGGCCGTTTAAAAGTCGTGGATTGGCGTGGTTTAGCGCTGCAAAATCGGCGTTAAACTCCGTTACATTTATTGTATTATCTTTGTGATAGAACTGATAAATATATGGGGCCGCAAGCACAGCGGCAATCAGTACCAGCAGCACAACCATACCGTTCCATTCTTTTTTGGTAAGGGATATGTAATTTTTGAACTGCGTTTTCATTATCAATGGCTATAAAGCCGTTAAATTAGTAATTTCTAAGACTTTTATCGCGTTAATCACAGCATGAAAATTATAACCACCGAAGAGTTTGCCAAAGCCACCAAGCTGGACACCCTAAAAATGCCCGGGTTAGCAGCCATGTTAATGGAGCTGATGAAAATTAACCAGGTGAACGACCTTTTCGCCCAAGCCCAACCCAAGCAAGGCCCTGATTTTGTGGACGCTATCTTAAAAGGTTGTGGTATTGAGATCGAATTTGACGAGCGCGAGCTAAGGCACATCCCAAAAGATGGCGCTTTCATCGCGATAGCAAATCACCCCTATGGTGGTATAGAGGGGCTTATCCTGCTTAAAATACTGACCATGGTAAGGCCCGATGCCAAGCTGATGGCTAACTTCTTATTAAAGAAGATCCCTAACCTAAGCGATTACTTTATAGCTGTAAACCCGTTCGAGAACGTTGAACATTCGTCCAGCATCAGCGGGTTAAAGAATACCCTTGAATTATTGAATAACGGTACTCCTATAGGTATTTTCCCTGCCGGGGAGGTATCAACCTTCAAATTAGATAAACGCGAGGTTACCGACCGCCTTTGGCATCCGGTTGTGGGTAAGATCATCGCCAAGGCTAAGGTACCTGTTGTGCCCATATATTTCCATGGTAATAATGGCCTGCTGTTTAACCTGCTGAGTATGATACACCCTGCCCTGCGCACGGCTAAGCTACCATCAGAGTTATTTAACAAGCAGGGACAAACCATTAAACTGCGGATCGGCAAGCCTATTAAGGTGGAGAATATTCCCGATAACCGGAATAGCGCCAGCATACTTAACTTCCTTCGCGCTAAAACCTATGCCCTTGGTGCAGGCTTGGATGAGGAGAAAAAGCTATTTAACCCACGCAACCTTTTTAAAATAAAAAGCCTCCCCGAAGCGATAGTTCCCGAAACCTCTGCAATTAAGTTGGAGAAAGAAATTGATGGACTGCGTGAGAACTACAAGGTTTGGACGGAGAAGAATTACGAGGTATACATAACCCCAACATCGCAGATCCCAACCGTGATCCGCGAGATTGGCCGTTTACGTGAGATCACCTTCCGCGAGGTTGGCGAGGGCACTAATAAAGCCACCGACCTTGATGAATACGACATTTATTACCATCACCTTTTTATTTGGGATACCGAAGGAAGGATGATAGTAGGCGCCTACCGCCTTGGTTTGGGCGACGAGATCTTTTACGGCGTAGGTAAAAAAGGTTTCTACATTAACGAGCTGTTCAAGATAAAAGAGCAGTTTACCCCGGTGCTTAAGAAAAGCCTGGAGCTTGGCCGCTCATGGATTCGTAAAGAATATCAATTGAAGCCTTTGCCCCTGTTCCTGTTATGGAAAGGCATCCTGAAGTTTGTGATTGATAACCCGCGCTACCGTTACCTGATAGGCCCGGTAAGCATCAGCAACTCTTTCTCGCAGTTCAGCAAATCGCTTATTGTAGATTATATTAACCGCAACCATTTCGACCATGAGTTGGCCCAATATGTTAAGCCGCGTAAGAAGTTTAAAGTAAACTTTGAAAATATAGATACCGACCTGCTAATGTCGGCAGGAGATACGTTTAAAGGCCTCGATAACCTGATATCTGAAGTGGAAGCGCATAATATGAAGGTGCCTGTGCTGCTTCGCCAGTACCTTACCCTTAACGCACATATCATCAGCTTCAACATCGACCCTAAGTTTGCCGATTGCCTGGATGGGTTCCTGGTTTTAGACCTGGAACAAGTGCCGCAGGATATGTTAGAGAAATTGGGGAAGAACCTGTAAACTATTTACTTTGTCATCCTGAGCGATAGCGAAGGATCTATTATTGAACTTTACTATTGAAGATGCATGTCGGCGATTAATGCTTCGCAATCGCTCATCATGACAGATTGATATTATCTTGTCCGTCCGTTTCTAAGTGCGACACCTTTGGACAGAAAGCGGACACTATTTTCCAAGATAGATCAACCCAAATGCACATAACGCGTATATTATAAAGAACACGTAATCTAACCAATTAATAGATCTTTCATCGAATATATCAGTTGTGCTTCCCCGATTAGGGGCAACGAGTTCCTGATGTTGGATATTGAGACTTGCAATTCTTAATATTTGAAATACTACAAGCATTATAAATATGTTCCGTAAACCTAATGCTGCACTTCCCCCCTGTGCCATCATTAATGAATAGTCATCTTTTAAGTGGAGATAGGCGAAAAATTGAACAAGACCCAAAAACAGCCAAACCAAATAAACCGATAGGTTTCTTAACGACTTATAATTAAATATATAGATAAAAAGATAAGTTGATATAGTATATAGCGATATGACATTTTTATCGCGATAAAGAAATACGCAGACACTAATAACAACATAAATTGTTATCGACCAAATATCCCAAGGCTTAAACTTTTCAAAATAGAATATTGGACGTTTCATAACTAATCTCTTAATATCTCAAACCAAACCTCTGCGTAAGCTTATAAAA
This sequence comes from Mucilaginibacter sp. 5C4, assembly GCF_034345625.1. Lineage (NCBI taxonomy): Bacteria > Pseudomonadati > Bacteroidota > Sphingobacteriia > Sphingobacteriales > Sphingobacteriaceae > Mucilaginibacter > Mucilaginibacter sp. 5C4. Next base: position 3,441,458 of record NZ_CP133775.1, read on the forward strand.
CACCCATAACGGGGTTATATGGGCCAGTTTGGTATCATCGTTAAAAGATTTTTCGTTGCCCTCTATTTTGCCGCCGATGTACTGGCCTGCAAGGGATACCATTAGGATGGCTACGCTGATAACGCTTAGCTCTACCCCGCCTGTTTTTTCGTAAAGTTCCAGCTGCATAATGCCGTAGCTTAGGCCAAAGAACAAGAATAGCGCGAAGTAGGATAACAGCGGCGACATCTTAAGATAGTAGTATATTCCAAATGCAATGATAAACGATGCCCAGTTAAAGTAGCCGTTATACTTGCCTATAAAACCAATATGCGGGAATGGGATAGCCCAAGCCATGCCCAGTATGCCCAGCACCATCAGCGGTACAAAAAAGTAGTGCATCAGTTGGTTGGTTGGGTTTTGATGGCTAGCATCTAAACGCTTAAAGTACACGTCTATCTTACGTTGATCGCCGGGTTTGGCCGGCTGAAGTTTAATGTTTGATTGTTGCTTTCCCATAAAACAAAAAAGCCCTCTCCTATGTGAGGGAGGGCCTGTATAAGCTTCTTATTAATTACTTGGCAAACGCTACCGAACGGGTTTCCCTGATTACGGTAACCTTGATCTGACCAGGGTAGGTCATTTCTGTCTGGATGCGGTTGGAGATATCTGCCGCTAAGATCTCTGATTGTGCATCACTGATCTTTTCGCTTTCTACCACAACGCGTAACTCGCGGCCTGCCTGTATAGCAAATGTTTTTTCGACACCGGGGTACGATAATGCAAGCTCTTCAAGCTCTTTTAAGCGCTTGATGTAACCTTCTACAACTTCGCGCCTTGCACCCGGCCTTGCGCCTGAAATAGCGTCACAAACCTGTATTATTGGTGATAGCATCGATGTCATTTCCACCTCATCGTGGTGGGCGCCAATGGCGTTACAAACTTCAGGGTGTTCTTTATATTTTTCGGCTAATTGCATACCTAAAATTGCGTGTGGCAATTCCGGGTTATCATCAGGCACTTTACCAATATCGTGTAACAGGCCTGCACGTTTAGCCAATTTAACATTTAAGCCAAGTTCTGCTGCCATAGTAGCGCAGAAGTTTGCTACCTCGCGCGAGTGCTGTAACAGGTTTTGCCCGTATGATGAGCGGTAACGCATACGCCCTACCATCCTGATCAGCTCGGGGTGAAGCCCGGTGATACCCAGATCGATAACGGTACGCTCGCCTATCTCAACAATTTCTTCTTCTATCTGCTTTTTAGTTTTAGCAACTACTTCCTCGATACGTGCCGGATGGATACGTCCGTCGGTAACCAAACGGTGCATAGCCAAACGGGCGATCTCACGACGAACCGGGTCAAAGCCCGATAGGATAATGGCTTCCGGTGTGTCATCCACAATGATCTCGATACCGGTTGCTGCTTCCAGCGCACGGATGTTACGACCTTCGCGACCAATGATACGGCCCTTGATCTCATCATTCTCGATGTTGAAGATAGATACCGTGTTCTCGATAGCGCTTTCTGTAGCGGTACGCTGGATGGTTTGGATAACTATCTTTTTAGCCTCTTTGGTAGCGGTTAGCTTGGCTTCGTCAACAATATCCTTGATCTGCGCCATGGCCTTACTGCGTGCTTCTTCGCGCAGGTTATCTACCAACTGGTCACGCGCCTCATCTGCCGATAGGCCTGCAATGGTCTCCAATTGCTGTACGTGCTGGTTCTTCAGGATGTCAACCTCTTCCTGTTTCTTCACCAGGATATCGGTTTGGGCTTCCAGTTTTTTACGCGCGTTGTCCACTTCCGTTTCCTTGCGGGTCATGTTTTCCAGCTTCTGGTTAAAAGATTGCTCTTTTTGTTTGATGCCGTTCTCGCGTTGGTTTAATACGTTGTTTTTAGCGTTTACTTCCTGCTCATGCTCGGCTTTCATCTGCAAAAACTTCTCTTTTGCTTCAAGCTGGCGGTTCTTTTTAAGTATCTCGGCGTTGTTCTCAGCGTCTTTCAAGATCTTTTTCACCTTGTTCTGAGCATTTACTTCCTGGTCTTTAAAGAGTTTACGGAGCAGGAAACGCCCTATGACAATTCCTGTTGGGATGCCCGCGAGCAGCCCAATAATGATGTATAATATGGTGTTCATTGGTTATTTAGGTTATAAAATAAAAAAACCGCAACTAAACTTCTAAGTGTCATGTATTGTTAAAACTTCTTGTCGGATGGAGTGGATCACGGGTTACCGTTAAATACACGATCAACGCATGCCTCTTTGTAATCCGAAGATATTGAAGCGTTAAGTTTTTAATAGTGAAACTTAAAATTTAACTGCGGTTAAATCTTAAAATGGCTCTGTAATATGTAAGAACGTTATTGTTTCGAAAAAAAATCGTTCAGTAAGTGATCCAGTTGATAAACCTTTTCGGCTACCTCGGTATCATCCGTAGTAACTTTCTTATCCGCTTTTAATGACGATGTTGCATAATGCAGCACACACATCGAAAGCAAATCCTGTTTATCCCTAACCGCGTAATTTTCCTGATATTCTTTTATACGGTCGTTGATCAGCTTAGCTGCTCGTCTTATAATTTCCTCTTCTTCCATGTTTACCTTTAAGGGGTAAACTCTGTCAGCAATATTTATTTTTATTGAGATTTCTCCCATCTGAGCTTTTCACTTTCTGTATTACTTCTTCAGCAATACAATACACTTATCTATTTCCTGCACAAAGTCGTTAATTTTTTGCTTAATGTCAACACTTTTTTCATTTGTTTCTGAAAACGACTTTGCCAGCTTTAACACACGAAGCTTTTCTTCGAGGTCCTTGGTCTTGTTTGTACTGGCTTTTAGGGCCACATTTAATGCTTCACTTTCCAGTTTAAGCAGGTCATTCTCTTCCTGCAACGCAGCACAAAGCTCTATTAACCGCTCTGTTTTTTCTACAACTTTACTTAATTGTTCTGCTACTGAGGCCATTTATTTGGTTATTGGTTGATTGGGTTGATGGTGAATGGTTCTTGTTTACAACTACTTAACTACTCACCAATTAACCACTCACTATTTACGGATCTCCGCTCCTGCTTCTTTGCCTAAATTATAAATTAATTTTTGCATCACGGCATCAACTGCTTTATCTGTTAAGGTTTTTTCGGTGTCCTGCAGCACAAAGCTTAACGCGTATGATTTTTTGCCCTCAGGTAGTTTATCGCCCTGGTAAACATCAAATACATTTACTTCTTTCAGCAGTTTCTTGTCCGTCCGTCCGGCTATCTGCTTCAGTTGTCCGAAAGTAACGGACAGATATACCAGCATACTCAGATCCCTGCGCACCGCCGGGAACTTTGATACCTCCTGGTAAACAATCACATTCTTGCGTACGGCATTCAGTACCACATCGAAGTTAAAATCGGCATAAAATACTTCTTTATCTACATCAACCTTTTTTAATGCGTTTGCACCTACCTGCCCAAATTTAACCAGTTGCTTGCCGTTAAGCATGTACTGTAAACCAAAGGCCAGTTTGCTGCAAGTGCTATCTTCTACCACCACATCGGTAATTTTAAGGCGCTTCAGGATGCCATCAACAATAGCTTTCAAATTATAGAACGTTACCGGCTTTTGCTTTTGGTTCCATTGCTCGGCGGTACCGGCACCGGTGATAAAGATGCTGAAACGTTGTGTTTCGATATACTTATCTTCTTTGGTGCTATACACCTTGCCAAACTCGTAAAACTTCAGATCGGCACTGCGGCGGTTTTGGTTATAGCCGATAGCCTCTAAACCCGAGTATAACAGGGTTTGGCGCATGGCATCCAGGTCGCTGCTTAACGGGTTCACTATCTTTACGGCTGCTTCGGGTTTATCTGAATAAGCGAGTTTAGTAAGCGAATTGGCCAGCATCTCGTTAAAGCCGTTCGCGCTCAGCAAGTCGGCAATTACATTTTGCACTGTATCTTTCTCGGGACGTACCGAATTATTCAGCGACGCCCTGATCTGCGTAGGGATCTCGATATTGTTGTAACCGTAAATGCGCAGTACCTCTTCCACCACGTCCACATCGCGGGTTACATCCACACGGTATGGGGGTACTTCAAGCGATAAGCCTTCGGCAGTTTCGTTAACGATCTTAATATCCAAAGCGGTTATGATGCTTTTGATGGTATCATTACCAATGGCTTTACCTATCAGCCTATCGATAGTGTTATAAGTGATCTCGACAGGGAACGCCGCTACCGGCTGCGGGTAATGGTCAAAAATGTCTGACGTAACCTTGCCACCTGCTACCTGCTGTATCAGCAGGGCTGCTCGTTTAAGGGCAAATACGGTCATATCCGGGTCTGTACCACGCTCAAAACGGAACGAGGCGTCTGTCTTCAACCCAAACCTTTTGGATGTTTTACGCACCGCTACAGCGTTAAAATAAGCGCTTTCTAAAAAGATGCTCGTAGTGCTTTCGCTTACACCGCTTTTTGCACCGCCAAACACACCGGCAATACACATAGCCTCATCGGCATTGCATATCATCAGGTCATCGGCGCTTAGCTTGCGGTCAACATCGTCTAACGTTTTAAATACGGTGCCTTCGGCTACATTCTTTACAATAACCTTGTTGCCGGTTATGGCAGCGGCATCAAAAGCATGCAGGGGCTGCCCAAGTTCGTGCAGTACGTAGTTGGTAACATCTACAACGTTGTTAATGCTGCGCACGCCTATTACGGCCAAACGCTCTTTTAACCACGAGGGCGACTCGCCCACCTTAATATCAGAGATAGTTAAGCCACTGTACCTTGGGGCAGCAGTTTCATTTTCTACCACCACCTGTATAGGGTTGGTATCGCTATCAACCTTAAAGGCGCTTACATCGGGCTTTTTGATGCCCAGCTTCAGAAAAGCGGCAATATCACGTGCCGTACCCAGGTGCGATGCCGCGTCGGCACGGTTTGGGGTTAGGCCAATCTCGTACAGGTAATCGTCGTTCAGCTTAAAGTAATCTTTAGCTAAAGTGCCTACTACAACATCGGCATCAAGCACCATAATACCAGCATGGTCATGCCCTAAGCCAATCTCATCTTCGGCACAGATCATCCCTTCGGATACCTCGCCCCTGATCTTCGATTTTTTGATGCTGAACGGCTCGCCAACGGTTGGGTAAATAGTTGTACCCACGGTTGCCACTACTACCTTTTGGCCTGCCGCAACGTTATGCGCCCCGCAAACAATTTGCAGGTCCTCGCCGGTGCCTACATCTACCTTGGTAACATGCAGGTGGTCGGAGTTGGCGTGGTCTACACATTCTTTAACGTAACCTATCACCAGGCTTTCTAAACCGCCGGGGATGGCCTGCACCTTCTCGAGGCTCTCCACCTCTAAGCCGGTACCTGTAAGTATGGTAGATAATTCCGCAGGGGTTTTATCGGTATCAATAAATTCTTTAAGCCAGTTGTACGATATCTTCATTATAGGAGAATGATAATCGGCAAAGATAGGATTTGGAGGCGAAAGGTTAAAGGTAAAAGGAGAAAGGTTTTTGAAACACTATTCCCTTCCAACGAGAGAGGTGTCCGTCCGCAGATGCCGTTGCCTGCGGACAGTTACGGACGCTTCAACGGGTGTCCGCTTTCTGTCCGCCAATGTCGTCTCCTGCGGACGGACGGACACCCTTGCATTAGCAGTATTAATGAAGTTTACTTTTAATAACTATTTGTAAATCAAATATTTATGTGTAAATTTGTATACTCCAAAGCAAACTTACAGCAACCACGTTACCCAGCCGTCTGATTTTATATGTCTATATAAATATTAGTAAGGGAGGGGTATTATATAAACCCATGGTTTATATCTTTATTTAGTAGCAATAAAAGCATCAGTGTGGATTAAGGTTGATTACCAAACACGCTAACCTTTGGGATTGCTAACGTTTTTATGGCAATGGATGGATTGCCGTAGGGTATTGGGCTTTACTAAACAGAACGTTATGCTGTCCGTCCGTCCGGAAGTGCGCACACTTCCGGACGGACGGACAGACAAAACATCGTTATTTATTCGCCATCGCCGGTGCTGGTTTCATCATCATCCAGGTTAAGGGTATATGATGGCTCTGCGGCATCGTAGGCGCGTTGTGCCTGGCTGCTTTCGTCTGTTTCGCCAATATCTTCGTTGGTATCATCAAACCCGTTGCCATGCACATCCTGCTGGCTCATCTGGTCTTCGTTCTCGGTTTGGCTTAACTGATCATCCTGTTGTAACTGATCGTCATGCTCTTCTGGTGCGTTTATCATAGTTTATGATTTTAAAGTTTTGTAAAGATAGAACGTTACAAGAGGCTGGTTGTTTGAACCGGGATTAAACAGATTTTAGCGATTGAGGGCAATTACGCGCGGGAACAAATCACAACAGCCCTTCATCCCCAAAGCTAAAGTACCCGCTATCGGTTATAATGAGGTGATCCAGCACGTTAATATCCAGCATGCGGCCTGCATCGGCTATCTTTTTAGTGAGCACCAGGTCTTCCCTGCTTGGTTTTAGGTTGCCCGACGGATGGTTATGCACCATAATAATAGCACTTGCCTGGTGCTGCAATGCCATGTGGAAGATGATCTTAGGGTCGGCAACGGTACCACTTAAGCCACCTTTACTCACCAGTTCTTTAGCCAGCACTTTACTTGACCGGCCTATCAGCATAATCCAAAACTCTTCGTGGTTCAAATCCATTAAATGGCGGCGCATAATGTTGTAACCATCGCGGCTGCTCTTTACCTCGTCCAATGCTTTTATCTCTGTATCGCCTCTTCTGCGGCCTATTTCCAGCGCAGCTATAATAGATATCGCCTTGGCTTCGCCGATACCTTTAAACTTGCTTAATTCGCTGATGCCGGCCTTGCCAAGCTTGTTCAGGTCGTTCTCGTAATGGTGCAGTATGCGCTTGCTTAGTTCAACGGCGCTTTCGTTGCGGCTGCCGCTACCTATTAATATGGCTATCAGCTCGGCATCCGTAAGCGCACGGCGGCCTTGTCCGCTTAGTTTTTCGCGCGGGCGGTCTTCTTCGGCCCAGCTTTTAATACTTATTTTATTGGGGTAATCTTCCACAGGAGGTTAGGTTTTGTTTGCCTAAAGTAGGAAATAAAAGGCAACAAAAAAGGGATAATGCACAATGCACTATCCCTTTTAAATATTGTTAAATTAAGCTATTAGCTTAAAGCGTTTACAAATTTAGTAAGCTTTGATTTGTTGTTCGAAGCTTTGTTTTTGTGGATAACATTCTTTTTAGCCAAACGATCTAACATTGAAATCACTTTAGATAATAAAGGAGCAGCATCAACCTTAGTTGTAGTACCTCTTAATTTCTTAATTGCATTTCTGGTGGTTTTTGCCTGATACCTGTTACGCAGACGCTTCGCAGCATTTGACCTGATTCTTTTTATGGATGATTTATGATTTGCCATCGTATAGCTTTGTTATTCTTTTCTTTATTTTGAGGTTGCAAATATAGGGACACATTTTTAAATATGCAAGCCTATTTACGTTATTTTTCAATTGTGGATAAATAAGGGGTTGTTCATTAGTTTTCCCGATAGGTATCGGGAGGTTCATAGTGTGGGTTTTGTCCGCAAACCGTCCGCAAGCAACGGCACATCCGGACGGACGGACAAAACAACGCAGCTGTACCTGCGTTTAATTTACATGACCACAAATAGCACCACCCGTTTTAGCGATCGTGTAAACGATTACGTAAAATACCGCCCCGGATACCCTACCCTCTTCATTGATTTTTTGCAGCAGCAATTTGGCCTTGACAACGATAAATTGGTAGCTGATATTGGCGCAGGTACAGGCATATCCACCGAATTGTTTTTAAACGCCGGCTATCACGTAATAGCCGTTGAACCTAACGAACATATGCGCAATAAAGCCATTGAACTATTGGGTAACTGGCCCGGCTTTAAGGCCCAAAACGGCACTGCCGAAGATACAGGCCTTGCAACCGCCGGTGTTGATGCTGTTATTGCAGGGCAGGCCTTCCATTGGTTTGATGCTGAAAAGACCAGGGCCGAATTTGCACGGATCCTAAAACCAAACGGCATTATAGCGTTGATATGGAACGAAAGAAAGACCGGGTCGGCTTTTGAAAAGGAGTACGACGAGCTCATCATTAAACATGGTAAGGATTATGTGCAGGCAGACCACCGCAATATTGATGCAGCGCATATCGCCAAATTCTTCGCACCGCAAACTTACGTGCTGCAAACTTTTTATAACGAGCAGATTTTTGATTTTGACGACGTGGTTGGCAGGTTAGCATCCTCATCATACATGCCAACAAAAAACGATGAGGGGTATGAGAATATGCTCAGCGATCTAAAAAGACTGTTTGATAAGTATCAGCAAAAAGGCCTTATCACCATTCAGTACGACACCAATGTATATGCCGGGCGGATAAATCTTACTTAATTTCCTGATTATTTAATCATATTTACCCTATGAAACGGTTGCTTGCCTTGGTTTTATCGGGTTTAATTGTTGTTACGCTCTGCTCGTCGTGGGGTTTCTTTGCGCATTACCGCATCAACAGGCTTGCCGTTTTTACGCTACCTAAGAGCATGGCGGGATTTTACAGGGCCAATATCAACTTTATTACCGAACACGCCGTTAGCGCCGATAAAAAGCGTTACGTGGACAGTACCGAGGCGCCTCACCACTTTTTTAATGCCGACCATTACGGCAAGCAGCCTTTTAGGGATGTGCCGCAACGATGGATAGGCGCTGCCGCAAAATACACCAGCGATACGCTAAACAAGTACGGCACCGTTCCCTGGGCTATACAATCCAACTATTACTGGCTGGTAAAGGCCTTTAAGGCGAGGGATACCATGGCTATCCTCATCTCGTCGGCCAACCTGGCGCATTACATTTCTGACGCCCATACGCCCCTGCACCTCACCCAAAATTACGACGGGCAACTAACCAATCAGCAGGGCATCCATTCCCTTTGGGAAAGCCGCCTGCCCGAGTTGTTTAGCAACAACTATAACTACAACGTGGGCAAGGCAAAGTACATTAGCAACCCGCTTGCCGAGGCCTTTAAGATTTGCCGCGCTTCATTTAAAAGTATTGATACTGTGTTACGTGTTGAACGGGTGCTAAACAAAACCTTCCCTCCCGCGCAGAAGTACACCATGGAGCAACGCGGTAACCGCAAGGTAAAAGCATACGCGGTGGCTTACAGCAGGGCCTATCATAGGCTGTTAAGGGGTATGGTTCAAAGGCAAATGAGGGCAAGCATCCTCAGCGTAGGCAGCTACTGGTTTTCGGCATGGGTAGATGCCGGGCAGCCTGATCTGGATAAACTGATATTGAAACCACTAACAAAAGAAGAAAAGCAAAAGATAGACAAGGAAGAAGCTTTGTACAAAGCCGGGAAAGTTTATACAGGCCTGTAATTATCAATTAGGCCGCTTCCTTTTTGCTGAATTTGCTTTTCAGTATGGCTATTATTGGTGGTATGATAGATACCAGGATAATGATGATAGCCACCAACGAGAAGTTCTTTTCGATAAAAGGCACTTTACCAAACCAAAACCCGCAGAACAAAAAGATCAATATCCAGGATACACCACCAACCACATTGTATAGCGTGTAACGGGTAAACGGCATATGCCCTACCCCGGCTACAAACGGCGCAACTGTACGTATTATGGGCACAAAACGACTAAATATCACCGCCTTACCGCCGTGCTTGTCAAAAAACGCTTTGGTTTGCAGGTAGTAACTTAACTTTAAAATTTTGTTCTCTTCTTTAAATACCTTCGCTCCTAAAAACTTGCCCAAAAGGTAATTTACCGTATTACCACTAACAGCAGCAATGATCAGGATAACGGTAAGCAGGTAAATATCAAGGCCCGATTTACCGCCAGCTATTAGTGCCCCTGCAGCAAACAATAACGAATCGCCCGGGAGGAACGGGGTTACAACAAAACCGGTTTCGGCAAATATGATGATGAAGAGGATAAGGTAGGTCCAGCTTTGGTATTGGCTGGTTATCTGCACTAAATGCTTATCAATGTGTAATATAAAGTCGATTATGCTGTGTATTAATTCCAAGGCTTTAAAATTTTAGCAAAAATAGAAAGATAATACGTATAGCCAACCTTTAATATTTAGTCCCCACCGGTAATGTATTCAACAGGATGTTGGCGTTATACTTGGCGCTATCGGTGTTGTTAGACAGCCCGTAGAAATAAACGGTGTACAATTTACCATCGAGTACAGTAAAATTAGGTACTGGTGCAAGTACTGCTAATGGCGAGTTTGTTGCTGCTACCTTAAAATTATAAGCACCTGCAGTTACCTCAACAAAATCGGTTACTTTTTTGTAAGCAATGTTCTTAAATGCCACGGTATCGTTAAGCGACAAATTCATGTTAATAGCCGAGGGGGCTGCATTTACAAACCGTACTTTGCCCCTTCCGTTAGCGGGGACACTACCGGTATCAACGGTTAAAATTGTGGCAAGCGCACTATCTTTTCTTATGCCTGTAACAAACCAGGTGTACGGCACACCGGCTTTTAACGAGCCGGGCAGCGTTAATAAATTTATTTGATTTATACCATTAGTAGTGGAAGTGCGGATCTGTAAAGGTGTATCAATGCTGTTCACCAAAAAATAACCCGACGCGTTGGGATAGGAATAAACGCCTGTACCTTGCTTTATAAAAAACGCATATAAGTTAAACGGCTGTATATCCGGGCTTAAATTAACGATCTGCAGCCTGGCGTTTGTGCCGCTGCTGGCGTTTACCCCTGTTTTACTACACGATTGTATTAACGGCAAAATCAACGAACCCAGTATAGCCAAAGAAAGACCCAGTAGTATGCCGCTTTTGTTTTTATTAGCCATTATTATTGATTAATAATTAAACCTGTAGCAGGGGTTGTGACTCCCGCATCCGATAATCCCGCTTTGGTGAATAATGTGTACGCACGTCCAATTTGCAAAATGCGTTCTTCCTGGCTTAACAATGTAAGGGTGCCGGCTTTATAAATTTGTATGTTTTCTACACCTTCTTTCAAAGTCAAAAATACTGATGTTGTTTTAAAGCTTCTGTTATTGATCCTAATAATTTTTTTTGAGTCATCTGTTAATACAATATCCACAGGCCCTAATTTTGGTGAGGTATGTACAAACCTTATAGAAGAAACTTTATTTGATAGGGTGGATAGGGTATCTAAAGTAACGAATGAATTTTCCATTGTGCGGTCAATTGCATAAAATGAGTACACACCGGCCGAATCTAATTTAATGGGCACTGTAAATAATACATCGCCACGGCCAAACCTTTTTACCTGGTAATTTTGCTCGCCCAAAGGCGACTGGATATAGCCTGACGAACCTAAAGGATAGGTTGAGGATATATTATTTAGCCTGCTCCCATTCACATAAACATTCAGCGTATCGGCAGAGGCATTTATAAAATTCAGATAAGTTGTTGGGATCTTAGGCGGTGCTTCATCAAACTTTTTACATGCAGCCGCAGCCAAAAGCCCTATCAGAACAATAAAAACCGGTATTTTAAATTTCATCATTTATCAGCAGATGCTATATAACTCAATTATAACGAGTTTTGTTATAAGACGAACAAAAAAGTCCGGCTGAAGTGCCAGACTTTTTTGTGGTTGAATAGTGAATGGTTTATTGGTGAGTAGTTATAAGCGAGCGGCAACCACTCTCTACTTAACTATTCACCACTCACTAATTATGCATAACTATTAAGCATAACCGGCATAACCAGCATCAGTACGTCTTCGTTCTCGTCGCCACCTTGTGGTAATAATATACCTGCACGGTTAGGTGTCGACATCTCTAACGATACTTCTTCACAGTTTAAATTTTTCAGCATTTCTATCAGGAAACGGGCGTTAAAGCCAATTTCCATATCCTCGCCTTCGTACTGGCAGCTCAAACGCTCGTGTGCTTCGTTGGCAAAATCAATATCTTCTGATGATATATTTAGTTCGCTTCCGTTTATTTTTAACCTAACCTGGTGGGTAGTTTTATTGGCATAAATAGCAACGCGGCTAAGCGAGCCTAAGAACGCCAAACGATCAATAGCCAATTTGTTAGGGTTTTCTTTAGGGATAACCGCTTCGTAGTCGGGGTAGCGCTCATCAATTAAACGACACACCAAATTGATGTTGCCAAATTTAAAGAAAGCACTTGTGCTATTATATTCTACAGAAACGTTAACATCATCTGCCGGCAAGGCCGATTTTAATAACGTTAAAGCTTTTTTTGGTAATATGAATGATGTTGTGCTGTCTGCCTTGGCATCTTTACGGCGGTAACGTACCAGCTTATGGGCGTCGGTAGCTACAAAGGTAAGGTGCTGGCTGCTTAACTGGCAAAACACACCCGTCATGGCAGGGCGCAACTCATCGTTACTAACCGCGAATATGGTTTTGTTGATAGCCTCGCCTAATACAGATGCAGGCAGGTTTACCGATGATGCGTTCTCCACAACCGGGATCTTCGGGAAATCTTCGCCGTTTTCGCCACTAAGCTTGTATTTACCGTCTCCGGCGCTTATCTCAATGGCAAAGGTGGTATCATCAACAGAAAAGGCTACAGGTTGCTCAGGTAACGATTTTAAGGTATCTAACAATATACGCGATGGTATGGCAATGCGTCCATTCTCTTTAGCCTCTACAGCTAACGAAGTAGTCATGCTGGTTTGCAGGTCTGTAGCAGAAATGGTTAAGTTCCCTTCTTTTATCTCGAACAAAAAGTTTTCCAGTATAGGCAATACGGTGCTGTTGCTTAAAGCCCCGCTTACAGACTGTAATTGCTTAAGTAGTGTTGATGTGGAAACAATAAATCTCATAATGTCTAATAACGTTTATCTACCAAAAGTATAAAATTTAATGAGCATACTTTCGCTTGCGGATATAATGTTGAAAAATAGCAAATATTAACACTATGCCAATGGGTACAACATTATTTACGACCTGCCAAAATAGCTTTTCCTCGCGAATGCGGGCACGGTTCAGCAGTCGGATCTGGATCTCTTTGCTACGCAGCGCAATAAGGCCCGAATCATCGGCCATGTAATCGGCAATGTTTAGCAGCAGGTTTTTGTTGCCGTAGGTTTGGTGGCTGTAATGGTCGTACCCAAGCGGGTATGGTGAGCCATCGGCACCTACCTGGTTGCGCAAGATGTCGCCATCACTCAACACGATCATTTTGGTTGGTGTGCTTTGGGGCTGTATGGCCACCTTTTCGTTTAATCCCTCTGGCAGCGGGCGGTTCTTAAAATCAGACGTAAAGCTGCCTTCTAACAATACACCTGTAATTTTTGGCACGCTTCGGAAATCTTTGGGCTTTGGCTCATCCTGTAAAGCCTGTAACGACAGTACTTTGGGTGTACTTATTTTTTTATTGTAGGGCGATGAGGTAAGCAGTATGGTCTTCTCGATATTTTTGGTGTCCAGCAGATCGATGGTGCTTGCAAACTGGCTGGTAATACCATCGAGGTTTTTTACAATAGGGTGTTTAGATAACGGCAAAAAAACCGGGTAATATAACCACTGCAGCATTTGTATCTGCGCCTGCCCGCCTGCGTTACCTGTAGTAACCGGGATGGATGCGCAGTTCATATCAGCAATCAGATCATAGTTGATCCTCACTCCGTAACGAAATAACTGATCGTCCAGGTTCAGTTGTTTGTTAAAGGCCAGTTGCTCGCCGCCATGGCCGCGCAGGCTATCCAGTTCGGCGCTTACCTGGTCAATAGCCCAAAGCACACGGCCGCCGTGCATAATATATTGGTCTACCTTAAATTTTTCCAGTTCGGTAAAAGCTTTGTCGGGCTTGGCTATCACCAGCATGCCCACTTTAGCAAGGCTATCTATAGGTATGCTGGCAAGGTTGATGCGGCCTACTAAATATCCATCACCCAGTGAACGCATAGCATCATTAAGTTGCAGATCGGTAAGTTCGTTGTGGCCTTCGGTGAAACCTATGCGTTGTTTACCGCCATACACCGCTTTTTTTATGGCCGATGTAAAGGCATATTCTAAATTCTGGATAGAATTATTCAGGATCTCATCGGGCGAAAGGTTCATGTTGCTTTGCGATTGCAGCAGTTTAACGGGGATGCTTTTATCGCCATAAGTAACTAAAGCGTAAGGAAAGATCACTTTTTGCGATACGCCGTCATCAGTTTTAACGCTAAGGTTTTGCGCCTCGATACCTTTGGCGGCCAAATCTTCATAAGCCTGGTTTTGCTGCTCGTTAGACAGGCCTTTTATGGGGTCTACAAAATCATATTTCAATTCGCTACGGCTGTAGGCCTGCAAGTCGGCCAGCATATCTTTTACGGAGGTTTGCAGCTTTTTCATCCCCCCCGGGAAGTCATTTCCCTCTAAATAAACGGTAACGTTAACGGGTTGCTTAAGGCTATGCATCACGTTGCGGCTCACTTGCGATATGGTGAAACGTTTCTCTTTAGTAAAATCAAACCGGGTAAATAGCTTATCGGATACAATAGTTACGGCGGTTAACGAAAACATGATGCCCAGGATGCTTAAAAACACCGTATTGATAAACTTTTTTCCTGCCTGCCTGTGCAATACAAACAGCGTAAGCCACAGGAAGAATATCACCAATATAATAAAATACATCAGATCACGGGTGTCTAACACGCCCCGGCTTATAGATTGATAATGCTCGTTTATCCCTAAGCCCTGTAGCCTTAGGTTTTGAAGCGATAATATCGAACTTAGCGAATCGAACCCACTATAGAAAAAGAAGCAAAGAAACACAGCGATGGTAAACGATATCACCTGGTTTTTACTTACCGATGAAGCAAACAAACCGATAGCCGCAAATGACGAGCCTAACAGGAATAAACCGATATAAGAGCCAATAACCGCACCGGTATCTATATTACCCTGCGGTGTACCCAACGTATAAACGCTGAAGTAGTAAACCAGCGTAGGCACCAATGCAAAAAGCACAATAACTACGCCTGCAAAATATTTACCTAAAACTATCTGGATATCCGTTAAGGGGCGGGTTAGCAAAAGCTCAAAGGTACCCTCCCTCCGTTCCTCAGCAAGCGAGCGCATGGTGATGGCCGGCACCAAAAACATAAACAGGTATGGCGCGGTGCTAAACAGACTATCGAGCCCGGCGTAACCGTATGCCAGGATGCTGGTATCGGCGAATACCCATAAAAACAAACCCAAAACCAACAGGAAAACGCCAATAGTGATATACGCCACCAACGAGCTTAAATAGGTTGTTATTTCTTTTTTGAGGATGCTGAACACTTTGTTGGAATTGTTATGAGTAAACGCCCGAAAATACGATTAATAGTGTGAACCTGAATTTTCAGAATTAAAGAATTTTGAGAATTAAAATTCAGACATAAAATAAAACGCCCCACAATATATCGTGGGGCGTTCATATAAAGTTTTGGTTCTGATTTTAGAAACCGTATGCAATGCGCACGCCAACCTGGCTAATGGTGCCGTTGTGCGACCATCCCTCGTAACGCACGCCTATGTCAAAACCGCCTTCGAGTGCGTAACCTATACCTGGCGCATATGCAAATGCAGTACCGCCACCACTTTCTGTACTAAATGTTGCACCTAACTGGCTTTCGCCATAAAAGCCCTGGTCAAAAAAGTATTTGATACCGGCTTTCAATGGCACAAAACCATTAGTACCACCACCAAAATCATCTTTAATTTTAAATGAGGTGTAGCCACCAGATATGGTGAACAAGGTACTTGCAGCAATAGGCGTTTCGTATTTAAGTGACCCGCCCAAACCAATGTCATAAACATTTTTGGCATTGCCCACGGGGATACCGCCTTCGAAGCCGATACTGAATCTTGCTTTGTGGGACTGGGCCGACGCGGTGAATGAAATACCACCTACAATCGCTAATAACAACAATAATTTTTTTTAGTTATAAAGTTGATTAATAGCAACCAATGTAAAAGATATCATAAATAATCAAAGCCAATCCATTAAAAAAGTTCTAATCGAAAAAGCCTACCAACTAATGCTGGTAGGCTTTTTCGATAGTTGATAAATGTTAGAGGCTAAACAGGCCTCAACAAATATACTTGTACTTATAAATTAATAGCTACACGAAGCGCCAACTGGCCTAATGTACCGTTATCTGACCATGCCTCGTAACGTACACCGGCTTCTAAGCCACCATCAAAGGTATAACCAACGCCCGGTGAATAAACAAATGAGGTACCTGCACCACTTGCGGTACCAAATGCAGCACCTAATTGGCCTTCAAGAAAAAAGCGGCGGTCTGCATAATACTTAAGTCCTGCTTTTAAAGGCACGGCACCGTATGAACTAAAAAAGTTTTTGTACCTGTCTTTAATAATGAATGAACTATAACCTACCGATACATTAAAATAAGTGCTTGGTGCAATTGGAAGATCATATTTTAACGAACCGCCTACAACCGCACTGTAAGCGGTAGATGCATTGCCTACAGGTACGCCAAGCTCAAGGCCTAAACTAAATTTTCCGTCTTTTTTTGATTGTGCAAATGATGTGATGGATAGCCCGCAAACTACGGCCAACAGAAGTAATACTTTTTTCATGATGTTAACTTATGGTAAATATTTAATACTAAAAGCACCTTTATGCTTTCGGAATTAAGACAAGTTTATCACGAAAAGGTTTTTACCAAATAGAATTTTTCTGTAACCCCTACACGTTAGTGAGTTCTATAAAGATATTTTCGAGGGTTTTATCAGCATTTTTAGCTCTAAGGGCTTGTAACGTGTCGTTGGCTACAATAACTCCTTTGTTGATAATGATTACCTGGCTACACACGGCCTCAACCTCCTGCATAATATGGGTTGATAGGATAATGGTTTTGGTTTTGCCCAGATCAGTAATTAACTGGCGGATGCCTACCAATTGGTTGGGGTCGAGACCGGAGGTTGGCTCATCCAGTATCAGTACCTGCGGGTCGTGTAATATGGCTTGTGCCAAACCTACTCTTTGGCGGTAGCCTTTTGATAGCTGGCCTATCTTTTTGTGCTGCTCGGGGCCAAGGCCGGTTTCTTCGATAATTTCGGCAATGCGTTTATCGGCATCCTTCATCCCGTGGATGCCCGCCACAAATGCCATCGATTCCTTCACATACATATCTGTATACAACGGGTTACTCTCGGGCAGGTAGCCAATGTTGCGTTTAACACTTAGGGGGGCTTTGCTGATATCAAACCCGCAAACCGATGCCATTCCCGATGTTTGGGGGATAAAGCAGGTAAGCATTTTCATGGTGGTAGATTTGCCCGCGCCATTTGGCCCCAAAAAGCCCAATACGCCCACGCCTGCTTTAAAACTGATACCATCCACAGCCTTTTGCTGCCCGTAAACTTTTGTTAATGCATCTACCACTATGCTCATGCGGTAAAGTTAGAGATTAAGTCGGAAAGTCCGAAGACCGCAAGTCTTAAAGATGACGAATCAAAGTTTCTTTCTTCCTGACTTTCTGACATTCAGACTTTCGGACTTTCCTACTAAAAACTATCTTTGCCCCTATTATGAGCAAATCAACCGACGAACTTTTTAAAAATGTTATATCGCACAGTAAGGAATACGGCTTTGTTTTTCAGTCGAGCGAGATTTATGATGGCCTTAGCGCCGTTTACGATTACGGCCAAAACGGCTCGGAGTTAAAAAACAACATCAAAACCTATTGGTGGAAATCAATGGTGCAGATGCACGATAACATTGTCGGGATAGATTCGGCCATATTTATGCACCCAACCATTTGGAAAGCGAGCGGCCACGTTGACGGCTTTAGCGACCCAATGATTGATAATAAAGACAGCAATAAACGTTACCGTGCAGACCAGTTACTGGAAGACCGCATAGCCAAACTTGATGAAGAAGGCAAAACAAGCGAAGCGGAAGAACTGCAGATAGAAATGGATAACGCCCTAAAGGCCGAAGATTTGCCACGCCTGCGCGAACTGATCATCGAACAAAACATAAAATGCCCGGTAAGCGGCACCGCCAACTGGACAGATGTACGCCAGTTTAACCTGATGTTTAGCACACAAGTTGGCGCCATTGCCGATGAATCTGAAACGATATACCTGCGCCCGGAAACGGCACAGGGGATCTTTGTAAATTACCTTAACGTACAAAAATCCGGCAGGATGAAGATTCCGTTCGGTATCGCGCAAATTGGTAAGGCTTTCCGTAACGAGGTTATTGCCCGCCAGTTCATTATCCGCATGCGCGAGTTTGAGCAAATGGAAATGCAATACTTTGTACGCCCCGGCACACAAAAAGAATGGTTTGCCAAATGGAAAGAAACCCGCTTAAAATGGCACCTTGCCCTGGGTACCGATGCTGCCAAATACCGTTACCACGAGCACACCAAGCTGGCACACTACGCTGATGCCGCTTACGACATCGAGTTTGAATTTCCTTTTGGATTTAAAGAGGTAGAAGGCATACACAGCCGTACCGATTTCGATTTAAGCCAGCACGAGAAATTCTCGCGTAAAAAAATGCAGTACTTTGACCCTGAACTGGGCGAGGATGGCAAGCCATACGGTAACTATATCCCTTACGTTATCGAAACTTCGATAGGTTTAGACAGGATGTTCCTGTTAACCATGATCAACGCTTATGAGGAAGAAGACCTGAGCACCGAAGAGAAACAGGATAGCCGCACCGTGCTGCGCCTGCACCCTTGCCTTGCCCCGGTTAAAGCCGCTATTTTCCCGCTGACCAAAAAAGATGGTTTGCCGGAGAAAGCCCGCGAAATAATGGACAGGTTGAAACTTGATTTCAACATCCAGTACGAGGAGAAAGATGCCATTGGTAAACGTTACCGCCGCCAGGATGCTATTGGAACACCTGTTTGTGTAACGATAGATCACCAAACGCTTGAAGATAATACCGTAACTATCCGCCATCGCGATAGCATGGCCCAGGAGCGTGTACCTGCCGACCAGTTGGAGAAAATAATTGGCGACATGGTTAGCTGGAAAAATTTGTTAGGATAATTTATTAGTCCGAAAGTAAACGAAGAACGAAAGTCTGTAATAACAAAAGCGCCTGTAACGGGCGCTTTTTTGTTATCCCCAAACAATTTTCTTACACACTCCTTTTGTGTGTATATGAAAACACAAGTACATGTCGGTAAAAATTAAAGATCAGCCATTTTATATTCAAAGCACCATGGTGCTTTTTGGGCTTATATTACTGGTATATGTAATGGTACAACTGGCAGATATACTGGTGCCACTTGCCTTCGCGGCATTTTTGGCCATATTGCTAAATCGCCTTGTTAACCGTTTAGTGCGGTTTAAGATCCCGAAGGTGCTCTCCATTGCCATTGCAATGCTGGTAGCGATAATTGCTGTGGCAACGGTATTTTATTTCCTGAGCACACAGATAGTACAATTTAGCGATTCGTTGCCGATGCTGCAAAAGAAGTTTGAATCGATAACCTTTGAATTGAAAAACTGGATCCAGGAAACCTTTGGTGTTGAGATAAGTAAACAGGAAAAAATGCTGAAGGACGCGCTAAACAACAGCCAGGCCATGGTGGGCAAAACAGTAAACGGTTTGCTGGGCACACTGGCTATTATATTCCTGCTGCCGGTTTACATCTTTTTAATGCTGCTTTACAAAACGCTTATTCTTAATTTTTTATACGAGGTGTTTTCTGAAGAGAATACTAAAAAAGTAAGCGATGTACTTAGCGAAACCAAAACTGCTATACAAAGCTATATCGTTGGTTTACTAATAGAAATGATCATCGTAGCTATCATGAACTCTACCGCGCTGGTTTTATTAGGCGTTAAGTACGGCATCCTGATAGGCTGTATAGGTGCTATCCTTAACCTGATACCTTACCTTGGCGGCATCATCGCGATAGCATTACCTGTGCTGATGGCTACCGTTACTAAAGATGGTTACTCTACACAGTTGGGCGTTATTATCGCTTACATCGTAATCCAATTTATTGATAACAACATATTGGTGCCACGCATCGTATCATCTAAAGTGCAGATAAACGCGCTGATGTCCATCATAGTTGTGCTGCTTGGCAACGCGCTCTGGGGCGTATCGGGCATGTTCTTGTCTATCCCTTTTGTGGCAGTTTTAAAGATCGTTTTCGACCGCATAGACGACCTTAAACCATGGGGTAAACTACTTGGCGATAACATCCCAACCCACCACATGGGAGAGCGATGGGGAAACCGGAGTAGGAAGAAAGTGGTGGTATCAGAAAAGTAAATGGTAAATGGTTTATTGATCATAGTTGATAGTTCATGGTAGCTGCAACAAAAAAAAGTCCGCAATTCAGTCGCGGACTTTTTTGTTATAAATCAATCAATGGCTATGATCTATGAACTATCAACTAAATCTTAATGACTAACCGGATTGTCAGCTTTGTTAAGCGTACCATTTGTGAACAATAGCGGGTTTACTTTTTTAGGGTCGCCCTGGTACACCCATATCATATTACCAATGTATTTGCGAAAAGCATCGCTTACCTGCGTTGGGGTTAGTTTTTTAACATCATCGGCAAAGGTTAAAGATCGCCTCCAGTTGTTCTGCAATACCTCGTTAGATGCTATTGAACCTGCCTGTGCGGTATTGGTTTCGTTCTTGTAGTAAAAACCGGTTAGGTAGGTAACCTTCATATCAGCCACATCGGCAGCATTGAAACCGTCTTTTTTTATCCTGTCAACAAGCTTATCAAAAACGGCGATGTATTTATTAGGTTCGGTAGTTGATACAGAAACTTTTGATACCGAGGTCGCCCCCCCGCTAAACCATGCAGAAGGCGCATACGACAGGCCGTTGTTGGTACGGATATCTAAAAAGTGCTTATCGTAAAAAATGCGCATAGCTACCGAAAAGGCATCATAGTCCGCCATGCCCGGTGACGGACCGCTGCTTACACCTTCCACATAATTTGTAGCCAGATCGCGCTTTTCAGCAGAGAAGGTGGTTTTATAAACCCTAAAGAATGATTTTTTCAGTTCGAATGGCGCGCCTTGTTTGATTGTGTTTAGCAAGCCTTTCACTTTCGCTTCAATATCGGCACGTTCAAGATCGGCAACTACCACTATCACCATACGCGATTTGGTTAGGATGGAGTGGTAGTAGTTTTTTGTCTCCAAGGCGGTAAGCGGCGTTATGGTTGCGGCAGTACCGTTAGGATCCTTTGCATAATCGAGGCCGTTAAAGGCAACCTTATCCGCGTATTTATCAATAGCGTTATCCGGGTCAGAGTCTTCCGATTTAATCTGGCTTAACTGGTCCTGCTTAATGCGTTCAAACTCTTTTGCATCAAACCTGGGGATGGTTATGGCCTCCACATACAAGGGCCATGCCGTTGCCAGATCGCTTTTTATACAGTTTACTTTTATTACCGAATAGTTTTTGAGCGCAACGCCATAAACAGCAGCGCTAATTTTATCCAGTTGGTTTTTAAAAGCGTTTTTATCGTGCTTAAGCGTTCCGCATTCGTTTAAGGCATTCATGGCCATAGCCTCAATACCTGCCTTGTTTGCGGGGTAATTTTGTACACCACCTTTTATTACGGTTTGTATCTCTACAATATCGTTACCGCTTGGCTGTACAATAACCTTTACGCCATCAACCATCATTTCATAAGCTTTTTGCTGTGCCGAGGCTGAGTTAACAACCGAGCTTGCTGCAGCAATAAGCAATACATATATATATTTCCTCATCATGATCTGTTTAAATTATTTAGCTACAAAAAATGAAGCCACATTGGCCACTTTATTTGCCTCGGGCGTTAATATAATACCAGACACTACCGGTTTACCTACAATGTAAGTGTTCATATATTTGGCAATATCCACACGGGTAACCTTTTGATAATTATCCGTTAGGTCAGTATAGTAATTAAACGAGGTACTGCACCAGTTGAAGCTTAACTGCGATGGCAGCGACGACGGCTTCTCCAACTCACGACTATGCTGGCGAAGCAAAATGGCCTTCGCATCGGTCAACTGTTCGTCGGTATAATAATCAGCTTTACCCCACTGGCTCATTTGCTTTTGCACCTCATCGTAGCACTCTTTAACTTTTGTTGGGTTAGGGCTCACAATAAGCGATATCATGCCGGGGTAACGGCCTGTACTGTAACTTAGGTTTGCTGATGATGCCAGGCCTTTATCAATAAGTGCCTGCTGTAGCTTTGATGAGTTGAGGCCAAGCACAGTAGTGTAAACATCGGCCGCTATGGTAGATGCAGAATCTGTCATATACGCCGGGCCCTGCCATCCAAACCACATCAGCGGCGATTGCGCTATCGACATTTCTTTTACAAACGCCACGCTTTTTTCCACCGGTTTAAAGGCCGGGATTGGGTATTTTACAAGCGGGTCGAAGCCACTATTGGCCCAATCGCCAAAAATATCTTCTGCTTTTTTAAAGGCTGCTTCGTGCTTTACATCCCCACAAATTATAAGCAGGCTATTATTAGGGAAATAGTATTTGTTTTTGATGACCATCATCTTCTCGGGCGTGGCCGTATTGATCACTTCGTGGATCCCGATGGGCATTTTGCGGGTGATGAGGTCGCCCCAAAGATTTTTGCTGATATCGTAGTATAGCTGGAAACCCGGACTGCTCTCATTACGCTGAAATTCACCATCAACAACCGGGCGTTCTTTTTTCATATCCTCTTCACGGTAAATAGGGAAACGGATCGAAGCATTTATGAGCTTAAGGCCGCCGTCGAGGCTATCCTTACCAACAGTAAAGTAGTAGTTTACACGCTCGTTACCGGTAGTACCATTCCAGATAGCGCCAAGTTCTTGAGTGCGTTTCAGGAATTTCTCTTGTGTGGGGTAATCCTTATTAGCCTTAAAAAACATGTGCTCAAAAAGGTGCGATAGGCCGCTGTACTCGGGACCCTCGGTGTAAGCACCATTTTTTACAGCAATTTCGATAGTGGTAAGCGGCACTTTGCTGTTCTCGATAACAACAACATCCAATCCGTTTGGCAGCTTTTTGTAAAAGTAGCCTTCGGGCAGCCGGGGTTGGGCAACCACGCATAGGGCACATAGCATACCCACGGCGGTAACCGTTAATAGTTTAGTGATTTTTAGGGTCATATACTTGCTTTGATATGAGGTTAGATTATGATACCCCTAATATATTACAAGTAATTTGAAAATAGCTAAAGGTTGTTACCGAAACTTGATCACCACCTTTTTGCCCGATACATTTTCCAGGAATGGTTTAAAGATCAGGTTGGCATTCTCGCGGGCTTTACCTAAAAGGTTCATGTCGGTGGCGGTAGTAAGCATTTTCTTTTCGGCCAGTTTGTACACATCCTCTACCATAGCGCGTGCCTTATCGGGGAACCAAACGCCCGATACATCATATACCTTCGACTTTTGGTGATCGAGTTTTACATAACAGATCTCGGGCTGGGGCAAAGTAATTTCAACCGTGTCTTTACTTTGGCTAATGTCTCCTCGCTTAACTTTGGTAAGATCGATACAAGCGGTAACCTCTCCTACAGCAACAAACAGCACGCGCGAATCGGGCAACAGGCGGTACAATTCTTTCTTCTCCACTACATCTTTCATGGCATATTTAACCAGTTCCAGTTTCCCCATGCTTATTACACGCGATACCATGGCGTCTTCAGTAACCTCGGTACGGGTAGTGTTAAATTCATGTTTGATGTAAAAGAAAAGGAAGATCAAAAACCCGGTGATGACCAGGGCGAATACAAGGGTAAGCGATATTTTGGAACGCTGGGTATTTAACATGCTGCGGCTATTTACACATACCTACAAACAAAAATAGCGATGGTTTGCACCATCGCTATTAACAAGAATATTTGATACTTAATTTACGCGTATGTAACGTTTAATGTAATTGGCACACTAAGCGCTTTTGATACAATACAGCCGGTTTTAGCGCCTTCTGCAACTTCTTTAAATTTGGCTTCGTCCACACCGTCAATAACAGACGCTTTCAATTCCAGGTGGATACCTTTAATTTCTAAAGCCTGCATATCCAAGTCAAGGATAGCGTCAGTAGTTAAATCACCCGGGGTGATGCCTTGCTGGGTTAAAGCAGCGCCAACAGCCATAGTAAAGCAACCTGCATGCGCTGCAGCTATCAGTTCTTCGGGATTGGTGCCTACGCCATCCGTAAAGCGGGTTTTGAATGAATATTGTGTTTTGTTAAGGATGGTACTTTGTGTGGTTATTTCGCCTTTACCTTCTTGTAAGGTGCCATTCCAATGTGCATTCGCTGTACGTTTCATAATGTTATGTTTTTCTAAGTTTTTGCTAATTTACTTCGTTGGGTTGATATATAAAATATTTTAATGTTACCATTTCGCGCGTTCATACTGCACCGGCCATTTAAGGTCGATGCCCAGTTCATGCGCAGCACGCAACGGGAAGTGTGGATCGCGTAATAATTCGCGAGCCATCATTACCATATCTGCCTGGCCAGTTTCGATGATCTGGTTTGCTTGTTTTGCTTCGGTTATTAAGCCGACAGCGCCAGTCAGGATATTGGTATGTTTTTTTATCGCTTCGGCAAATTCAACCTGGTAACCAGGTTTCAACGTGATCTGCGCGCCGGCAACGTTACCACCTGTTGAGCTATCGATCAGGTCGACACCCTTTTCGCTTAGTACTTTTGCTAACGCGATGGAATCTTCTATAGTCCATGCACCTTCCGTCCAGTCAGTTGTTGAAAGGCGAACGAACAGAGGCAGATCCGCAGGCCAAACTTCGTTAACGGCATCAATAACCTCCAACAAGAACCGGCTGCGGTTTTCAAAGGATCCGCCATATTCATCGGTACGTTTATTACTATGCGGAGAAAGGAACTCGTTAATTAAATAACCATGTGCTCCATGCAATTCAATCACCTTAAAACCAGCTTTTAACGAACGCTCTGCAGCGGCTTTAAAATCGGCTATAACTTTATCAATTCCGGCTTTATCAAGTTCCAAAGGTGCGGTTTCGCTGCGACTAAATGCCAATGCACTCGGCGCTACCGATGGCCAGCCGTTCTCTTCTTCCGGCTGAATTTGTTTACCGCCGTTCCAGGGTTGCTGGTGACTTGCTTTGCGGCCTGCATGTGCTAATTGTACACCTGCATAGGCGCCTTGTTTTTCAATAAAAGTCGTTATTTCTTTCAGCTTCGCGATGTGTTCGTCCTTCCAGATCCCTAAATCAGCAAAGCTGATGCGGCCTTCGGGTGATACTGCTGTAGCTTCGGTTATAATCAACCCTGCACCACCAACAGCCCTTGCGCCTAAATGCACCAGGTGCCAGTTATCAGCAAAGCCATCGATGCTCGAGTATTCGCACATTGGCGACACTACGATGCGGTTCTTAAATTGGATACTTTTTATTTTGATTGGAGAAAACAGATGCGGCATGTTGTGATTATTTGATTTGCAAATATGAATAAGTAACACAAACCGTGGTTCATGGTTTTGTCATTAACATAGTCGTAAGGTTTAATTTACTCAAAAATGAAGAAAGCTAAAATAAGTACAGATAGTTACGCCGGGGCGTCAGCAAATTTGTCGGTTTCCTTTTTACTTTTTACCAACAGTACTTCGTCGGCATCAAGCAGCAGGTAGCCATATTCGTAACAGAAAAAGTAGCGCGCTCCGGCCTGGGTTTTAAAACTGCTTGTAAAGTAATCAAAATCAAAACCCTTCACCAGCATTTTTTCGCGGTTGGTTTTGGTTTTACCTGTGGGGTTTAGTTCTTCAATTATCCTGCGGTTTCGCCTTAAAATATTGTTGATGTTGCGCACCAAATTATAACTATTGCTATTAAGCTGGTTGTTATAATTGTTACGGCATAAATCGTTACAAAACTTTTTATCGGCCCTGCCATGCAGGGTTGTACCGCAGTCCAAGCATTTTCTTTCAGCTATCATACCCTAAAGGTAGCTAATAAATTATCCGTTTGCAAACGCTTGCAAACGGATACAAGCGCTTATAACTATTTACTGACCGACTAACCCTCAACACATGCTGCAACTTTGTGACATCAATAAATTAAACGTAATACAAAATGGCAACTATTAAAAACAGTGTAAGGTTAATTGGCAATATAGGCATGGACCCGGATGTAAGGACATTTGATAATAACCGTAAAATGGCCCGGTTATCAATAGCCACCAACGAGAGTTATAAGAATGATAAAGGCGAAAAAGTTACCGATACGCAATGGCACAACATAGTGCTTTGGGGCGCACAGGCCACCATGGCCGAAAGCTATCTTAAAAAAGGTGATGCGGTGATTATTGAAGGCAAACTGGCATCGCGTGTTTATGCTGATAAGGATGGCGTAAAACGTTACGTTACCGAAGTTGTAGTGAACGAGTTTGTAAAAATGGGCGGTAAGGAATAAAGTACAATTATTATCAGAACCAATTGTTACTAAAATGAATATGAAAAAAATACTATCCTTAGCCATATTAATTATCCTCTCCACAACAGGCTGTAAAAAAGAGCCAAAGTTTTGTTGGAAATGTACAATGTATAAGTTGAACTCGAAAGGTTACTTAAATACTTCTAACCCAATACTAAGCACCGAGTGCGATAAAACCGAAAAAGAAATTAGGGCGGTAGAAAAAACAAACACCAAAACTATGGAAGTTTTTAACGGCAATAATTATCAAACTAATACAGTACAATCCATGAGTTGTCAATTGAACCAATAGTTCAAATATGCCCGCAATTACAATGTATACGCGGGCGTACTTTACTTTATTATGGCGTAGATACAGCAACCGGCAAGATCTTTCCGTTAAAAAAACGATGGCCCGAAACCGCGAAATCGGCAATATATTTGCCCATTTCAAAGGCCATAACCGGCGATTCGTAGCCCGGGAAAGCTTGCTCCAACATTTCGGTTTGTGCCGAGCCAAGTGCAAGGCAATTTACCTTGATACCCTGCTCAACCAGTTCTTGTGCCAGGCATTCGGTAAGGGTATGCAAAGCAGCCTTGCTTGCGGAATAAGCCGATAGCCCGTTAAACTTCGCACTCCCCTGGAAACCGCCCATGCTACCTATATTAACAATATGCGAACCATCGCCCATAAATTTCAAAAGGCTTTGGATGATGCGTACGTGGCCTATATAATTGCTTTGCAGCATTTCTACAAAGTCGCTTTCCTGCAGTTGCAAAAAAGGTTTATTGATGAGCACGCCAGCGTTATTAATAAGCACATCAACCTTGCCATCAAAATTAGCGGTGACAAACTGCTCTAAACCGGCGTAATCGTCATGTACAATATCAAACGCAATCGCAAAAACCTCACAATCAGGATTTAAGCTTTTGGCAATTTCTAACAAACGGGTAAGTTTATCCTGCGAACGCGCAAGGGCTATAACTTTGTGTTTACCCGATAAGATCAATTCCAATACAGCTTCAAATCCTACACCGCTGCTGGCGCCTGTTATAATGATGTTCATAGATAGCCCCCTATCCCCCTGAAGGAGGAATAAAATAGTTGTTTGGCAAATTTAATGGAAGATCTCAAACTATCAACTTCTCCTCTACCGGATGTTTGATAAGATACAGGCCATCGCTTATTAGCTTCTTATATTCAGGTTCGTTAATTGCTTTATTTTCAAGGAATTGACGGATTTCCTCGGCCAGATTTGGCTCTGCATCTTCATGGTCTAAAAGCTCCATAATCTCTAAAGCGCACAGCCAATCGCCATGATGGAACTTTTGCAGCATCCTCCATACGTTACCTAAAAAGCCAAGGTCGCCGCCGGTGTGGCGGCGGTTGCGTACCTGCTGGTAAAGCTTGTGTAACTCCCTGGTATTGTGGTCATAATCTAAATGGTGGGTGCCTGTGCTCGATTTATAAGCTATCTCCAGAAACGCGTCCTTATCGGCTGCGCCGCAATAAACAGAGGTGATTTTTTCGCCCACCGCCATGTCGTAAACGCCCCATGATGGGTCAAAAAGGACGCGCCTTTTTTCACCCAAAACCGTACATTTTTCGACCTTGATTAGCACTATTTTGTTACTTTCTGCACTTATTTTTGACACTTTACCAGACAAGGTGACACCGCTCTCAAAAGTCAAGGAAATTTCGTTTCCGGTTTCAATTCCGGCGGCTTTCAGATCATCGGCAGTAAAATCTTCGAGTGGCTTATCGAAACCTTTTAACCTGCCAACCGGTGAGCTGAAACCATCCTGATGATAATTTTTGCCATGGCCTTTTAACTGTTTGTTGCCAACGGCCAGCGCGGCCTCTCCGGTAGTTTTGATAAAGGTGGGATTGCCACTCTCATCAGCCTTAAATTCTGTAAATGTACCCGAAACCTGCAGGCCCGAACTGTAAACCGCCGTACAGGTATTTTTACTGTCGATAGCTTTTTGAAGCCCGTATGCCCCGCCACGGCGGAACGACATGGTATCGGCAAACTGCTCCAGCACATCTATCAGGTTTTGGAAGGTTGGTGTTACAAAAAGCTGTGGTTGCGTTTTGGTGATGTCGTAACTGTAATTTACCGCATCTATGGTGTAAGGCAGCTTCTTCACCTCGTCCAGCATGCAACTGGCGCTTTCGCCGATGGATGACAGCAGGCCGGCACCATAGATCTTTGGCTCTTGTAAAGTACCGATCAAGCCATACTCTACCGTCCACCAGTGCAGGCGGCTTAGCAGGGCCATTTCAGATGGTTCGCCCATGTTGTCCTGGTGCCAGGAAACAAGTTCGTCAGCCTTCTTAATTTCGGCCTCATCGGCATCGGGCATTTCTTTTAATATAGATAAGGCGCGGATAGCCTCATACAATTCAAAATCCTGCGCGCTAAACATCGCCTTGGCCCCTATGGACCCAAAGTAGCTTAGGTACTCGTGGTAATCCTTATCAGCAATGATGGGCGCGTGCCCCGCCGACTCGTGGATAATATCCGGCGCGGGGGTATATTCAATATGTTTTAACTGGCGGATGTCGGCAGCGATAACCAGCACCCGGTAAGCCTGGTACTCCATAAAGGCCGCAGGTGGTATAAAGCCATCAACCGTTACAGCGCCCCAGCCAATTTTGGCTAAAGCGTTATTCATGTCTTGTAGATCAGGGATCTTCTCTATGGTTAACCCCGCCTTTTGCAGGCCGGGGATGTATGGGTAGTAAGCAACATCTTTAAGGTAGCTGTAGTTCTGGCGCATTACGTAACGCCACACGGCGTGGTCTACCGGGGTGTAATGCCCGTAGTGCTGGTCAACAATAAATTGCTTTAAATGGCGGGGCAACGCCGCAACCTGCGGGTTGTTAAAATCATTAAAATCGCTCATTTCAAAATCAGGTTTACTAAAATAGAAACACGAAATTAGGAAATAAGGTTTAGCTAAAAGCGGATTGTATCAGATAAATTGCAGAAATATTACCTTTTATTGGGGTTCGAAAAATCAGTTCAGTATTAAATATTTTAAGCCTGTTGATTTTCCAAATTATCTTCTGTTTTAGGCAAACCCTCTTCTAAACGGCTCGGGCGGAGTACATAATAAATACCTGACAATGCCACGATTATAGAGATGAGGTAAAAGGAGATCGGCAGGAAAACCGCCAGGTCAACATCCATCGGGAAAACTTTAGTCAGCTGCTGAAAAACGGTTTCACGGATACCGGCACCACCTACGCTGATAGGGATAATAGTAGCCAGGGCCGAGATCAAAAATGAAAGCAAATAAGGCGAAAATTTACCGGTAAAATCCTGCCCAAACAATATGAAAACGATAGCGGTAACCTGTAAGCTTTGTACTACCAACGCTTTTAAATGCGCCTGCCAAAAATAATGGGTGTACTCCCTAAAGAATTTATAAGCCACAAAGTAATAGATCAGCGAGGCCACCACAAAAATACTCAACGGAATCCCGATGTGGATATCTATCTGCGGGATCAAAAATATCAGCGCAACAGTAATTAAGCCAATCGCCCAAAGGCCGCTCAGCCTATCGAACATTATTGCCCAAAACACCTTTTTGGCAGGTAATTTATAAGTTTTATTTAAAAGGTAGATCTTGTATCCATCGCCCCCGATGCCACCCGGCAGCAGGAAATTATAGAATAAGCCCAGCAGGTACAAACGGAAGTTGAATCGTGGGTCGAGCTTTAGTTTGATAGACTTAAAGAAGCTTGATAAGCGCCACGACGACATGATCATCGAAAGGAAGAAACAAACCAAAGCGGCCAGCATCCACCAGTAATTGGCGTGGATAAGCCTAAGCTTAACCTTTTGCAAGGGCACTTTGCTAAACACATAATACAGCAGTGCAGCTGTCACCGCGAATTTAAGTACCAGTTTGGTGATACCCCACAGGCGTTGTTTTAACGTTTTGGGGGCAACCAGTTCCTGTGCTTCGTCCTCTTCGGCTTGTGCTAAGTCTTTCATTACCTGCAAAGCTATGTTTTTTTGGATTACACCGATTTCTTTAGATTGATTTCACAGTTTTTAACAGTTAATTGCCATATCAAGTCGAAGTGAATCATTCTTAATCGGTGTAATTCTAAACCATCAAATCGGTGTAATCATTCATTAATATCGGTGAAACCACCAATCAAATCCTTATTTTTGCACCAAATTTCTATCAGATATGAGTAAGGTAAAAGTTGGGATAGTGCAGATGACCTGCACCGCAAATAAGCAGGAAAACCTGGATAAAGCTATTGTTAAAGTACGAGAAGCAGCCGCCAATGGCGCGCAGATCGTTTGCCTGCAGGAGCTTTTTACATCGCTGTATTTTTGCGATGTGGAGGATTACGATAACTTTAAGTTAGCCGAACCTGTCCCCGGCCCATCAACCGATGCTTTGCAAAAAGTAGCCGGCGAACTGGGCGTGGTGATCATCGCCTCGTTATTTGAGAAACGCGCACAGGGCGTTTACCACAATACCACCGCTGTTTTAGATGCCGATGGCAGCTACCTGGGCAAATACCGTAAAATGCACATCCCTGATGATCCGGGCTTTTACGAGAAATTTTACTTTACCCCGGGCGACCTGGGTTACAAGGTTTTCAAAACCAAATTCGCTACCATAGGCGTGCTCATCTGCTGGGACCAATGGTATCCCGAAGCTGCCCGTATTACCGCGTTGATGGGTGCCGAGATCTTGTTTTACCCCACCGCTATCGGCTGGGCAACCACGCAGGATGAGGCTACCAACGCCAAACAATACAATGCCTGGCAAACCATCCAACGCAGCCATGCTGTTGCCAATGGCGTACACGTAGTAAGTGTAAACCGTGTTGGCGAAGAAGCCGGCGTAAAATTCTGGGGTGGCTCGTTCTTTGCCGATCCGTTTGGCGAACTTTTGCATCAAACTACCGTTGAACAGGAAGAAGTGATCGTTAAAGAACTTGACCTGGCTACCAGTGATTATTACCGCAGCCATTGGCCGTTTTTACGCGACAGAAGGATTGACAGCTATCAACCGATAACGAAACGCCTGTTAGATAACGATTAATTATAGTTAACCGACCATTAACCCACGCGTTATTGCGAGGTACGAAGCAATCTCTTAGCCTCACCCTGCCCTCTTCAAAGGAGAGGGTAAAAAGAGATTAAAGGCCTCTCCTTTGGAGAGGGTTTAGGTGAGGCTTCCTCGCAATGACGGTTTTAATAAACCCCATACCATGAACCATCGACCATCGACTATGGACAAAAACACTCTACCAACCGGCTTTCATTTCCCTGCCGAATGGGCTAAGCAAGACGCTATTTGGCTTAGCTGGCCGCATAAGGAGGCTTCGTGGCCCGGCAAGTTGCCACTTATTTATCCTAAGTATTGCGAATTTATTAAGGTGGTATCCGAAGGGCAAACCGTCCGCATAAATGTGGTTGATGAGCAGATGACGGCTTTTGCAAAACAACAATTACAGCTTGTTGGCGCCGACCTGAGCAAGGTTGAGTTTTTTGAATTTGGCACTAATGATGCCTGGTGCCGCGACCATGGCCCGGCGTTTTTGGTAAATTACGAAACCAAAGAAAAAGTTATTGTAGACTGGGGTTATAATGCCTGGGGCGATAAATATCCTCCGTATGATCTGGATGATGTTATCCCTACAAAAATTGCCAACCAGTTTGGCCTACCGGTATACCATCCCGGTATTGTGATGGAAGGCGGCTCGGTTGATTTTAACGGCGCGGGCACATTGATCACCACTACCGCTTGTCTACTAAATAAAAACCGCAACCCGCATTTAAACCAGCAGCAAATAGAAGTATACCTGCAAAATTATTATGGTGTGGAGCAAATTCTTTGGCTGGGAGATGGCATTGTTGGCGACGATACCGATGGGCATATAGATGACATTACCCGCTTTGTTAACAAAGATACGGTTATTACCGTTGTGGAACAAAACAAGAACGACGAAAACTACCACCTGCTGCAGGAAAATCTGCAAACCCTAAAAACTATGCGCCTGCTAAACGGCAAACAGCTAAACATTGTAGAGCTGCCAATGCCCGAGCCGGTGATCTACGACGACCAGCGCCTGCCTGCATCGTACGCCAACTTCTACATAGCCAATGCCGCAGTGGTAGTACCAACCTTCCGCTCGCACCATGACGATAAGGCGTTGGACATTATCCAGAGCTGCTTCCCCGACAGAAAAGTTGTGGGTATAGATTCCACAGATATCATCTGGGGATTGGGAAGTTTCCATTGTTTAAGCCAGCAGGAACCGGCGGTGTAAGGGGTTAACTGACAATCATAACAACCGTAGAGACGCGATACCTCGCGTCTCCCTTAGAACGGTAACGAAACGGTAATTAATTGCAAATTTGAGACGCGAAGTATCGCGCCGCTACGATAAAATGGAAGATAAATACAAGAATAAACATCGCGTATCTTCAGCCAGATTAGAGGGTTGGGATTATGGCTCTCATGCCTCGTATTTCGTAACCATCTGCACCAAAGATCGCGCCCCGTATTTTGGAAAAATCGAAACTACCCTGCAAGGTATATCATCTTTACAAAAAACACATATTGCAAATGTTGCTTATGATAATTGGCTAAAAATTCCAGAATATCACCCTTATGTTGAATTAGATGAATTTATAATTATGCCCGATCATATTCATGGGATATTATTTATAAATAAGCCCGATAAAATAACCTGGGAATTAAATAAGGCTGGTTCTCAATCAAAGAATTTAGCTTCAGTAATCAGGGGATACAAGTCAGCAGTAAAACAATATGCAATGCTTAATGATATTGATTTTACCTGGCAACCCCGCTATTATGATAGGGTCATTAGGGATCAAAAAGAATATCTAAACATACAAGAATACATATACGACAATCCCGATAAGTGGGAATGGGATGGTAAGAGTTTTGAAAATCTTTACAAACCGTAGAGACGCGATACCTCGCGTATCCTTTAGGGCGGTCGACGAAATATTATTTAATTGCAAATTAGAGACGCGAAGTATCGCGTCTCTACGGAAAAATCCACCATCCATATACCCTATCCGAAATTTGCAAACCGGTAACGCAATTTTTTCACCGACAATTCTGCCACACTTACCGACTTCTTCAATCATATTGCCAATATTGAGTTTGCAGATTTGTAATCTTAAGTTAGTTTTGGTTAATATTTAAAATAGAACAACACCATGTCCGATCATATAGACGAAACAAACCGTACCCCAAAAAACAAGGTTTTAGCCGGGGTGATACTATTGGCAGTAGGCGGTGTACTGCTTGTAAAACAATTTAACTTTTTCTTTTTCCCCAACTGGTTGTTAAGCTGGCCTTTAGGGCTCATTGTTTTAGGCTTGTATTTTGGGGCTAAACATAACTTCCGTAAACCGGTATGGTTTATACTGGTTATCATAGGCGCGTTCAATTTACTTGATGATATTTTCCCGAGGGTAAACTGGGGCGATATCGGTTTCCCGGTGATCCTGATCTCTTTCGGTTTATGGATCATTATGCGTAAACGCAACGAGCCGGTTATCCCTAACAGCGACTACTGGGACAAAAAATATAAAGCCAACCCGTTCGGCAATCCGGCTACAGCTACCGAAAAACCTTTGGCAAACTTTGATACCGAGGGCGCTGCCGGGCCGGAAACTGCCGAGCAGCCCATTGGCAGCATCCCCCCGCCTACACCGGATGATTACCTTAACGCTACCGCGATATTTGGCGGCGTTAACAAAACCATCCTGTCGAAAAACTTCCAGGGGGGCGATATTACCAACGTATTTGGTGGTACCGAACTCGACTTTACCCAGGCAGACATCCACGGCCGCGTTACTATCGATATTACACAGATGTTTGGCGGCACCAAAATCATCGTTCCTGCCAACTGGCATGTGGTGCCAGACCTGGCCGCTGTATTTGCCGGCGTGGACGATAAGCGCATAAAAACCAGCAAGCCAAACCCTATCGAAAAGGTGCTGGTGCTTAAGGGGGTATCCATATTTGCGGGGGTAGATATCCGCAGCTATTAACAAAAATTTATAAACGTTTTGTCCGGGCCCTCTCTTATGGAGAGGGTTTGGGTGAGGCTTCACCTAAACAAAAAGCTTTGGCTTCATCACACATATCGCAATCAAAATTAATCGGCGCCTTCGCGGTCTGCGGGTTGGTGTGGACTGCCTTACAAGCATACATCATACATGGCTTCGGCTTCCCGTGGATGACCGCCGTGAACGATTCGGGCGTAAGCGCCCTGCTATTGGCAAGTGCGTGCTGGCTCATTAACAACAACCTACGCTATTACCAGCCCGATAAAGAAAGCTACGTGTATTTGCTGATATGGTGTGCCGCACTTGCCGGCGCATGTATAGCGGGCGTCCGTTATAGTATGCCACTGTTTAATATGGGGCAGGTTTATTTCAACTTCCTGCAGCAATCGTTGGTTATACGTTTCTTTACCCTGTTTTTAGCTATTGGTTGGATGGCCATGATCAGCGCACTTTGGTATTCGCAGCTCGACCATAAAAAAACCGTAGAGCGCAAAACTGAGGCCGAGAAACTTGCCCGCGATGCCGAGTTATATAACCTTCGCCAGCAATTACAGCCACACTTTTTGTTCAACAGCTTAAACTCTATCAACGCGCTTATCGGTTTTAAGCCTGATGAAGCACGTAGGATGATCCACCAGCTATCAGACTTTTTACGCGGGACATTAAAAAAAGATGATCAATTGTTAGTCCCCCTTAGTGATGAGCTTACACATTTAAATTTGTACCTGGATATTGAAAAGGTGCGTTTTGGCCACCGCCTGCAAACCGAAATAAGCTGCGATGACAAATGTGGCGAAGCCCTGCTGCCATCGTTATTGTTGCAACCACTTGTAGAGAACGCCATCAAATTTGGCTTATATGATACTATAGAGGATGTTATCATCAGCGTACGTGCCGAAACGGAGGACCAATACCTGGTGATCATGATCCAAAACCCTTACGACCCTAAAACCAGCAGGCGCAGTAAAGGCACCGGGTTTGGCCTAAGCGGGGTACAGCGCAGGCTTTATTTGATATTTGCCCGTAATGATTTAATGGAAACTCACGCAAATGATAATATATTTACAACCATAATAAAAATACCGCAGTTATGATCAGCGCTTTAATAATTGACGACGAGCCTCTGGCCCGGATGGTTGTACAAGAATACTTATTGGATTTCCCCCTGATAACCGTACTGCAGGAATGTGGCGACGGTTTCGAGGGCCTAAAAGCCATCCAACAGCACCAGCCCGACCTGATATTCCTGGACGTGCAAATGCCCAAAATAAACGGCTTCGAAATGCTGGAACTGGTAGATAACCCACCCGCGGTGATCTTCGCGACTGCATTTGACGAGTACGCTATTAAAGCATTTGAAACGCACGCGGTTGATTATCTTTTAAAACCTTTTAGTAAAGAGCGTTTTACCAAAGCGATAGAAAAATTATTGGCGCAAGCCCCCGCCGGCCCTACCCCTGTAACTAAAACCAACCCGTTATTGGAAGAAGCGGCGCAATCGCCGGGGCAAAACGAGCGTATTGTGGTAAAAACCGGCACCAAAGTAAAGATCATAGCCGTGCAGGATGTAGAATACCTGCAAGCAGATGACGACTACGTAAGCGTTATCACCGCCGAAGGTGCCTTCCTTAAAAACAAAACCATGGCCTTCTTCGAAAAAACGCTGGATCCGCGTTACTTTGTACGTGTACACCGTTCGTATATCATAGCCATACAGCAAATTACCCGCTTAGACCCATACGAGAAAGACAGCCACCTGGCCATCCTAAAATCGGGCGCCAAGATCCCGGTGAGTAAAACAGGATATGTAAAATTGAAACAGGTGCTGGGGATATAATATCCCCTACCTTGTTTTTAACGATCTGACAACTGCCAATGCCTGGTTCGAGTGTTCGGCGCCACTTAGCATGGCTTCGTAAGAGAAAGCTATATTTCCTTTTATATCAACCACAAAAGTCTGCCTGCCGCTCATGAAGAACTTTTTGCGGACACCGAACATTTTGTAAACCATGTTTTCAGGATCGCTTAATAATATGAAGGGTAATTTATAGTGCTGCTCAAACTGTTTGTGGCTTGCTACCGTGCCGCCATTTATCCCAATAACTTTGGCACCCGCCCTGGTATAATCATTAAAACTATCCCTAAAAGCACAGGCTTCTTTGGTACAAACCATACTTTCATCTTTCGGGTAAAAATAAATAACCAAGATATGTTTACCTATCTCGTCCTTAATGTTAAACGTTTTATCGTTTTGGTCTTTCAGCGTAAAGTTGGGTACCGCATCGCCAACAGCTAAGGGCTTAGACGGGTTTTGTGCCGATAGCGATAGGCAAAACACTACAGTACAGGCAAGCGTGGCAAAAATATTTTTCATAAGTTGGTTATATATAGCAAGTACGTAGTATCTCAACAAATCGATTTAATTTTTGCATCAACACACTATCTATGCCTCGTTCACATTCCGTTAATCCGGCAACATTTAACCTTCCAACTCAACCGAATACTCGCCACGGCGGGCTGCATTGTTTATGCTGAGGCGTTTGTAAAGCAATTGCTGGGCTACGGCTACGTTCTCGTCTTTACCTTTCCAATGATCCATCGCCGGTTGCTGCACAGCACGGGCGAATGAAAAGGTAAGCGCCCAGGATAATTCATTTTTATATTTTACATGCATGGCGTTTAAATGCGCGCTGGCATCCTCTGCTGCCTGCCCGCCCGATAGGAAAGCCACACCCGGCACCGCCGCCGGTACGCAACGTAATAGACATTGAACGGTTAGATCGGCTACCTGGTCAATATCTGCTTGGGTGGAAGCGGCAGAACCGGAAAGCACCATATTCGGTTTTAAGATCATGCCTTCCAGGTAAATGCGCTGCTTGATGAGCACTTCAAAAACTATATGTAAAACCCTTTGGGTAACCTCAAAGCAACGTTCAATAGTGTGGTTGCCGTCCATCAGCACTTCCGGTTCTACGATAGGGACCAGGCCGGCTTCCTGGCATAATGCAGCGTAGTGTGCAAGGGCATATGCATTAGCGTAAATACTGCCGTTGGTGGGTGTATCATCACCAATGGTGATCACCGCCCGCCATTTGGCGAATTTTAAACCCAGGTCGGCATAATCTTTTAATCTTTCGCGTAAGCCGTCCAACCCTTCTGTTAATTTTTCGCCCGGGAACGCGGGCATATCTTTAGCCCCTTCATCCAGTTTTATCCCGGGGATGATTCCCGCATGTTCCAATATCTCGATAAAAGGCGTGCCGTCGGCAGTAGCTTGTTTGGTGGTTTCGCTAAACAGGATAGCCCCACTGATACATTCGCCTAATTTTGGTGTGGTCACGATCAGTTCGCGGTATTTGCGGCGGTATTCTTCTGTTTGGGGGATGCCTGCTTCTTCGAAACGCTTATTGGCGGTAGGGATGCTCTCGTCCATGGCTAAAAGGCCTCTGTCGCCCGCCATTAACCTTTGTGCTATTGTTCTTAAACTTTGCTTATCCATGCATTGTAAACAGCGTAACAACGCACATTGTTTACAACGAACGACGGGTGTTTGTCATTTTCTGATATCAGCGGGATGTTGTAAAAATAATTTTCTGTATAATGGTTTTACATCAGCAACACCATCCAGGCCTCTTCTACGCTGCCTTCATCCAGTAACTGTTTAGCTTTTAAATGCAGTTGCAGGTCGCGGGTTTGGCTGTCGCCAATGGTGGCATCAAATATCTCTTTCAGTTCGTCGCTTTGCGAATAGGCTTCAATCGCATCATCAGTTGGTAAAGCAACCACATTACCCAGTTGCCCCAGGTTATTGCCTGTAAGCACTTTGGAGTTAAGGATGGCATACGGAATAGCATCTACCCCAATACCTATAGTAGACACGGGCTTTGCTACCTTAAACAGACTATCGGCGGTAACGCGGCAATACCAGTCGCCGCCAAGCCGGGCCACCTGGTCGGTTTTATGCTGATCTATAGAGCCGTCGGCATTTAAAATATCTTCATTAATATGAATCACCTTTACTTCCGCAATCACCAAATTACCGGCTCCCGGCGTATCACCCAGGCTTATAACCTCCCTCACTACACACTCCAATTGGATCTTAGATTCGGCCACGCGGGGTGGTTTCACCATGGTGGATGGCAGTTCGGTTAGTCCTGCTTTTATAAATTCGTTAACGCCGGCCGGATATTCCACGCTGGATAATGACACCTGTTGTACCATATCGTAATTAACGATATTGATAACACACTCGGGCACTTCTTTAATATTCTCCAGCGTATGCTTGGTGGTATTGTCTCTCACCCTGCGGCTCGGCGAGAACACGCATACCGGCGGGTTAACACTAAACAAATTAAAAAAACTAAACGGACTAAGGTTTACATTACCATCCTTATCCACCGTTGAGGCCAGGCAAATAGGCCTTGGTGCCACCGCGTGGTTCAGGTAAGATTGGATTTGTACCGGGGTAAGGTCGTTGGTGTTGAGGGTAAGCATAATGAAGTGTTGGAATGTTATAATGTTATAATGTTATTTTT
The DNA here is from genome assembly GCF_034345625.1 of Mucilaginibacter sp. 5C4. Taxonomy (NCBI): domain Bacteria; kingdom Pseudomonadati; phylum Bacteroidota; class Sphingobacteriia; order Sphingobacteriales; family Sphingobacteriaceae; genus Mucilaginibacter; species Mucilaginibacter sp. 5C4. The sequence continues at coordinate 3,480,510 of NZ_CP133775.1, forward strand.
TACCTCAAACTTTTTTAGGTACGCTATCAACGTTTTCGTTTTACCGGAAAACTCCAAACTCTTACTGTATAAATCGTCAAATGTCAATTGTTCTATTTTTCCTGCTGAAACCAAAATCGTCAATTTATTCCTAAACTCCCCGGACGCCCCTTTAGCATAATTAAGAAATCTAATAAAATCAGGGTTGTTATTGTACTCAAATCCTTCTGCGATATTGTCCGACATGGAACATGCCGCCTGATCTAATCTTTCATTCCCCAATCGGATTTCAAAGGCTCAGAATCGCATAAAATATAAACCTGAACGGTGATTGCTACAGCAATTTTCCATATCTCTAAATCTTCAAACCTATCAATTTTAGCCATTGGCAATCAACATTTCAACTTTCCAACCTTTAAACATTACAACTTTTTGAGTCCTAAAATTGAAAAATCATCATCACTCTTCTTAATAATATTACCTAATACGCCAAGGCCGGTTATCTCCATTTCAACCAAATCGTTTGGTTGCAGCCATTGGGGTTGATAATTGGCATCATTCAACAAGCCAGTACCGTTTAATTCCAGGAAACAGCCTGTACCTACCGTACCCGAGCCTATTACATCGCCGGGCAGTACATCGCAACCGTATGCGCAACGCTCTATGATCTCGGCGAAGGTCCAGTCCATATCGGCCATGTTGCCGCTGCTTACTTCTACGCCGTTTACATGGCATTTCATCACTAAATTATAGGTAACGCCGGTGTGGCCTTCTTTAGGGCTGGTTTTGTATTGCTCCAACTCATCAGGCGTAACCAACCACGGGCCTATCACTGTCGAAAAATCTTTGCCTTTTGCCGGGCCAAGGTTTAGCAGCATTTCTTCCATTTGCAGGGTGCGGGCGCTCATGTCGTTCATTATCATATATCCGGCTATGTAGCTGTCGGCCTCTGCCGCGCGGATATTGCGGCCCTTTTTATTGAGCACCACGGCTACTTCCAGTTCAAAATCGAGCTTCTGGAAATGGTCGGGCATACACTCGATCTCGCCGGGGCCTTGTATGGCGTTATGGTTGGTGAAGTAAAAAATCGGGTACTGGTCAAACTCGGCTATCATATCCACCTTGCGGTTGCGGCGGGCAGCGGCAACGTGCTGGCGAAAGGCGTATCCATCGCGGCAGGATGTTGGATGCGGCACGGGTGCCGTCAGTTCATAAAACAATTCTTCCTTAGCCTCTAACTTGCCGCTTTTGATGGCCCCGTTCACCCGTTTAGCGTGCTCCATCAACTCATCGCCACCCCATAAAAATTCGTTCATGTTATCGGGTATCAACTTATCGCACGAGTTTAGGTTATAGATATGGCCATTGATATAAATGCCCAAATGCTCCCGGTCTTCGGTTTTGTAGGATACTAATTTCATAAGGTATAATTGGTTTATTGGAAATCAAAAGTAGTAAAATAGTTGATTGAAATTATTTGTAGAGACGCGATACTTCGCGTCTCAGGGTGTGCAGATCATTTACTGTGCTTCAACAAGACGCTTCAATAAGACGCGAAGTATCGCGTCTCTACGGCAACCAATCACTACTCACCAATATTATGCTTGCATATTAAATTCTTATACCGTAATTTTGATAATAATGATGAGTATTAAAAAACAGTTTTACTTTTCCCTCGGGCTTACTTCTATGAGTAACTCGTCTTCTTTCAGGGATGCTGTGCTCTCCAAGATCGCTTTGGCGCAATTCTAATTTTCTTGTTGAAAAGTTTTAAGGTTAAAAAGTTGGAATGTTATTCCGACGAGCCTATTTAAAACTATCCTGCCTTGCAAACGTTTAATTATAAATGATTTTAATACCGTAAGTTTTTCTTTTTCAAAACCTTACAACCTTAAAACATTCCAACTTTTAAACCAAAAAATCATGCCTATTTACCACACGTTAGGGTCTATCCCTCATAAGCGGCATACGCAATTCCGTAAGCCCGATGGCACTTTATACGCCGAAGAACTGGTATCAACCGAAGGTTTTTCGAGCCTGTATTCGCTGGTTTACCATGCGTATCCGCCAACTATCGTAAAAGAGCTGGGCGAGCCGTATTCTGTTGAGCCGAAGATTGCCCGCGAAAAGCACCTGAAACATACCAGCCTCATTGGTTTTAACATACAGCCCGAAGACGATTACCTGAAAAGCCGAAAACCGGTTTTGGTAAACGCCGACCTGCATATTTCGCTTGCTGCCCCGCGCAAAAGCATGACCGACTATTTTTACAAGAATAGCCAGGCCGACGAGGTGATCTTCATCCACGTTGGCTCGGGTACTTTAAAAACGGGTTTCGGTAAGATAAAATTTGAATATGGCGATTACCTGGTTATCCCACGTGGCACCATTTACCAACTGGAATTTAATGACGAGAATAACCGCCTGTTTATTGTAGAAAGCTTTAGTCCGATACGTTCCCCAAAACGCTACCGCAACGAATACGGCCAATTGATGGAGCATTCGCCTTACTGCGAACGCGATATTAAACGCCCTACCGACCTGGAAACCATCGACCAAAAAGGCGATTTTAAGATCCTGATCAAAAAGCAGGGGCTTATCTATCCATATACCTACGGCACCCACCCTTTCGATTTTATTGGCTGGGATGGCTTCCATTACCCTTGGGCATTTTCCATTCACGATTTTGAGCCGATAACCGGCCGCGTACACCAACCGCCACCCGTACACCAAACTTTCGAGGGCCACAACTTTGTGATCTGCTCTTTTGTGCCGCGCAAATTTGACTATCACCCGCTATCTATCCCTGCGCCTTACAACCACAGCAATGTGGACAGCGATGAGGTACTATACTATGTGGATGGCGATTTTATGAGCCGCAAGAGCGTGGTAAAAGGGCAAATAACCCTGCACCCCGGCGGCATCCCGCATGGCCCTGCGCCGGGTTCGGTCGAGAAATCAATCGGTAAGGAATTTACAGATGAACTGGCCGTGATGATAGACCCTTTCCGCCCGCTGATGCTAACCGAAGATGCCGTGAATATAGAGGACGAAAGTTATTATAAAAGCTGGGTTATTTAAGGTGAAAGGTAAAAGCTGAAAGGTAAAAGGCTTTAAAAAATCACTAATTCGCTAACTCACTAAATCACTAATTAAAATAACAAATGGAAACATTAACATTAGATACAAAACCAACCACAACAGATTTTTTGCCGCTTAACGGTACGGATTATGTTGAATTTTATGTGGGCAACGCCAAGCAGGCAGCCCATTATTACAAAACCGCTTTTGGGTTCCAGGATCTGGCATACTCGGGTCCTGAAACTGGCGTGCGCGATCGTGCGTCATACGTTTTACAGCAAGGCAAAATCCGTTTGGTATTAACCACGCCGCTACATTCGGACCACCCGATTGCAGAGCATATTAAAAAACATGGCGACGGTGTAAAGGTATTAGCCCTTTGGGTTGATGATGCTTACGATGCTTTTGAGCAAACCACCAAACGCGGCGCCGAGCCTTACCAGCAGCCACAAACCATTACAGATGAGTTTGGTGAAGTGCGTACCAGCGGTATCAAATTGTATGGCGAAACCGTTCACCTGTTCATCGAACGTAAAAACTATAGCGGGCCATTTTTGCCGGGGTATAAAGCGCATCAAACCGCATATCAGCCACCTGTTGCAGGTTTGCTGTATGTAGACCATTGCGTGGGTAACGTAGGCTGGCATAAAATGGATACATGGGTTAACTTTTATGAGGACATTATGGGTTTCCGTAACATTCTTACGTTTGATGATAAAATGATCTCGACTGAATATTCGGCATTGATGAGTAAGGTAATGAGCAACGGGAACGGTTATGTAAAGTTCCCGATAAACGAGCCTGCCGAGGGTAAAAAGAAAAGCCAGATTGAAGAATACCTGGAGTTTTACGAAGGCGAAGGCGTACAGCATATGGCTTTAGCCACTGCTGATATTGTTAAAACCGTTACCGACCTGCAAAGCCGCGGCGTGGAATTTTTAACCGTACCAACATCATACTATCGCGAACTAACGGCGCGTGTGGGTCATATTGATGAGGACCTTGGGCCATTAGAAAAACTGGGCATCCTGGTAGATCGTGATGACGAGGGCTACCTGCTGCAGATCTTCACCAAACCGGTGGAAGACAGGCCTACCCTGTTTTTCGAGATCATACAGCGTAAGGGTGCAAAATCATTTGGCGCGGGTAACTTTAAAGCTTTGTTTGAAGCTATTGAGCGTGAACAGGAATTGAGAGGGAACTTGTAAAGCCCCCTCTAATCTCCCCAGGTAGAGGAGACTTTTTTAATATTTGGGTGAGGCTAAGCCGGGTGAAATCACCCGGCTTTTTTATTTACATTTAATAAAAAACTATCCTACCTTAGTTTAAAAATTTTAGCAATAAACGAGTTTATACCCTTTTCATGAAAACCAATATTTCCGATCCTAAGTTTAAACCTTTTGCTCTTATTATTAGCCTTTTAATAACCCTTGCTATCGGCGTAGTTGCGGCTATATTTACACGCCCCGAAATTACAGGCTGGTACGTTACTTTAAAAAAGCCCGATTTTACGCCGCCTAACTGGCTTTTCCCGGTGGCGTGGACAACGCTTTATATCCTCATTGGTATTGCTGCCTACCTGGTTTGGCAGCTGCGCGATGGTTCGCGCACGTATAAAACCGCTTTAACTATCTATATTATTCAGCTGGTGCTAAATTTTTCATGGCCGATAGTGTTCTTTGGGATGCACGATATTTTGGGCGGATTGGTGATTATTATAGCATTGCTGGTAACCATTATTCTTAACATATCGTGGTTTGGCAGGTTTAGCAGGGCCGCCGCCTGGTTACTGGTACCCTATTTATTATGGGTTGGTTACGCCATGCTATTAAACCTGAGTATTTTTGTGATCAACAAATAATAAAAACGCTATTTTTATTGCACGTTTACCGTGTACCTAAAAATGAAAAGATTATTCCTTACCTACGTCCTTGCTATCGCCACCGCCTTTTGTTTTGCGGATACCGTTTCCATTAATCATTTTGTTGTAAAAGAGAACCCGTTTGCTAAAGATGAGGTTGCTATTGTCGCGGTAGATACCGCGGGCACCATCCAGGAAAAGGTAAACGGACTATTCACCTTCAGCGTGAATGGCTTTAGCGAGCAGCTGACTTTTGATAAAGGCACAGCATTTTACAGGCATAAAATGGAAAAATCGATGTTTGTGTTTGCTCGCCACGAGAACGACAGCGGAACACATTCTATGCTGTATTACGTTTACAGGCACGATAGTAAGCTGAGCCCAGTTAAAATAAGCTGGATAGTATTGATAGCGATCCCTTTAGGATTGATTTTATTAGGCTATTTGTTCAAGCGCTTTATTATTATCGCCGCTATTATCTTTTGCATATTCCTGTACTTTAACCACAGCAACGGGCTAAGCATTCCAACCTTTTTCCAAAGTGTAATTGATGGGTTAAAGGGGGTATTTTATTAGTAGAGATTAGAGGGGAATGCTTTGTTAACTTATATTTTTTAAGTTTTTCAATCTAATCTCTAATCACCATTCTTTAATCACTTAAGCGAAGCGCTTAAAACGGCAACCCTATACCAAAGTTCAGCTGCATAAAGCTATAGCCATCGCCTACGATTTTGCCGTTTGTGTCGACACCTGTTTTGTTGTTCCTTAAATAGGATTCTTTAAAACTTCCGTTGCCAAAAATTTCGTTAAAGTGTTTAATAAATACCCATTGATCAGACCCGTTAAACTGAGGGTCTTTAAACTTAAAGGCCGCATCCAGGCGGAAGATGAAGAAGGCCAGATCGAACCTTAAACCCGTACCAATACCAATTGCAGTAGAGTTCCAAAGATTGTTGAACCTAAACTCCCCATTGGGGTTTTCTACCTGTTTATGCAGGCGCCAAACGTTACCGGCATCTACAAAAAATGCCCCTTTAAGCTTAGCTCCAAAAAAATTGTCGGCAAGTTTATAGCGATACTCGGCGTTAGCCACAATCTTTATCTCTCCAAATTGATCAAGATATTTTAGGCGGGCACGCGCGGTATCGGCACCGCCGCCAACGCCATAGCTTTCACGGTTAAACTGGCCGGGGCCTAAAGTACGTGGCAACCAGGCACGGATATCGTTTGCACCACCGGTGTAAAAATTCTTCTCGAACACTAACTGCCTACTATTTCCGTAGGGTATACCTATCCCGGGGTTAAAGCGAAAGATGAATTGTTTTTCGCCACCCAAACTGCGGTACCAGCGGTAATCTATCTCGGTTTTTACATATTGCGTAAAGGCATAACCAAATACGGTACGCTGCCCAAGGGAATCCCTTGGTGTGTTTGCAGCATTACTTAACAAGCTAAGTATATTACCGCCGATCTCTAATCCACCGCGGAAATAGATAAAGTTTTTATAAGAGTTTAATTCCTGCGCGTTGTACTGGAAGGTGTACTGGCTACTTGTAGTAAACGTGGTACGGCCTATCAGGTACACGTATGAGAAACGGTTTTGCTTCAATAACTCGGCCTTTGCAATAGGGTCGATAGTACCGCTGGAGAACTCGATGCTTAGTGGTGTTACTGAATGTTGCTTGCGGGCGGTCTCAAAAAAGTCGTAAGTGATGGAGTTGATAAAGCTCCGGCGCTCAACCAGTCCTTTTTGGTAAAACAACTGAAAATTGGTAGAAAATGTAGTATGTGGAACGCCAAATTTCGCCAAATTTGGGAACTGGAACGGCAATAAAAGCCTAGGGTAGATCAAATTCACGCCTGCCCTAAAATCCTGGTTTTGGATGCCCTGGTTAACCGATGAGTTTCCATTATCAAACAAGATACTCCAGTTTAATTTTACCTGCAAAATGGCAGACTGCTTAAATATGTTACGGTTGGTAAAGGTGTTGCCCAAGTTATATCCAAAACGCCCCTGGTTAAACAAAAACTCGGCCTCTACACGGTCTGTCTTTTGTTTTAAAGGAACGATATCAATTTTAGAATTTAAACGGTTGGTACTATCCGGCAGTTTCTCATACGTGGGGTTGGGCACATTACGGAACACGTTTAACTCCGACAGGCGGGTGGTGGTCAGCGTTTGCTTATCAAGGTTGTAGATCTCCCCTTTCTTTTGAAAGGTGTAATCGGTAACCGTACGGGGTTTAAACCTGCCCGAGTAATCAACAAACCTAAACTGCGAATCTACCTGGATGGTATCGGCTTTACCCGCCATGCGGCCATTGCTGCGGGCAATGGTAATTAGGGTGTTGTTGATGGTATAAATAGGGTGCTCCTTTTTATCTGCCGGGTTATCGATGATCATCACCAGGTCTACCACGCTTTTTTTGTAGCTCGAATCGGGCGTGTAGCTGATGTACTGGCGATAAAAGTCATAGTAACCGTTCCGCTTCATCACCTGGTAAAACTGGTCGCGGTCGTAAGCCAAACTATCGGTATCATACCGGCTGCCTGTGTTTACATGCGAGTATTGTTTACGGGTATCGCGGTAAAGCTGCCTCACCTTAGCATCGTAAATACTATCTTTAAAATTGCGGATCTTAAACAGCGGGCCTGGTGTAGCGGTAAAATACAGCTGGGCTTTTCTCTTTTTCACCACAATGGAATCGGCCACTTTGGCCTTCAAATAGCCTTTGTTAACTAAATACTTTTGAATCTGGAGGCGCGAAAACTCAACAAGGTTGCTATCCAGCAAGGCGGGTGCCTCGCCTATTTTACGTTTGCCTTTGTTGCTGAACAGGTAATAAAACTGCAGGTTAAGCCAGTTATTGGGTTGCTGCTCTTTATCAACGTAGTTAATGGCAGCTTCAGAAAATTGTTTATCAATACCTTTAATAGTAACTTTACGCACAATGGCCTGGTTATCTTTTAGCCCGCGTGTAACACTACAGCCGGCACCTATAATAACCATCAAAATACTTAATATTGCAAGACGGAAATTTCCGGGTATATGATATGCTTTCAAAATCACAGATAAGTTTACTAACGTCCTTACAACATAAAAAGTTTCGCAGGGAACATGGTTTATTTATGGTGGAGGGTTATAAATCGATAACCGAATTTTTTGATTCTGATTACCAGGTCCACACCATATATCATACGCCTGATACAGCCCCAAAATTGCTTAAATTATCCCAAAAAATAAACTTTCAGGAGATTTCTTTAATCGACCTGCAAAAAATAAGCGCCCTAAAAAATCCTGCCGATGCAATTGCCACGGTTAATATACCGCAATGGGGCGGTTTAAACCACACAACGCTAAAAAATAAGTTTAGTTTGGTGTTAGATGGCTTGCAAGATCCGGGTAACATGGGTACCATCATCCGCACGGCCGATTGGTTCGGCATCAGCAATATAATCTGTTCGGAAGACACGGTTGACGCCTACAACCCCAAGGTTGTGCAGGCTACCATGGGCTCATTGGCGCGCGTAAACGTTACTTATACTAATTTAGCGGGCCTCATTTCGGCCGCGAAGCTGCCTGTTTTTGGAACTTTATTAAATGGCGATAATATTTATTCCACAAATTTTGGCACCGAAGGTTTACTGGTGATGGGTAACGAAGGCAACGGAATTAGGCCTGATATACAGGCTTTAGTGAATAAAGCCATCACTATTCCGCGTATTGGCAAGGCCGAATCGTTGAACGTGGCGATAGCTACAGCCATATGCTGTTCACAACTTGCTGCAAAATCGTTTAAATAAAAATTGATTGACAACAAATAATTACTATTTTTGCAATCCTTAAAATTGGTCGGGTGGCCGAGTGGCTAGGCAGAGGTCTGCAAAACCTCCTACAGCGGTTCGAATCCGCTCCCGACCTCAAGGTTAAAAACATTTAAAATAAAAAGTCATGGGCGTTACTCGTTTAAAAAGAAAAGATAGAAGGAACAAAACTACTTCACGTTTAGAAGTTCAGTTTTTGAAATTAGCTACTAACATTGAGTTAGGTGATCGTTCTGCGCAGAAAAAAGGCAACCAAATTGATAAAAACAACGCGGTTTTGGCTAAAGCTGCTGCAAGCAACTAATTCTTTCTTTTTTAAGAAATTAAAAAGGCGTACCATCAACCGGTACGCCTTTTTTGTGCTTATGTAATTCGCTTTACAATAACTTCCCAACCGGGAAATTCTCCTTATTGTAGATCTCTTTCCAGTAATCGCGCACAATTTTTAGCCTCGGTACGCTGTGCGACTCTTTTATAATTTCCAAAAAATCGGCCTTGGCCTGTCCTTTAGCTAAGCGGCCTAAAATGGCATCGTTGTAGGATGCAACAACCAATTCAAACACGTGGAATTTAGTTTCCTCGTCCAGGTCAACACTTTTGTAATACTTAATAAACTCGGCCACCCTCGTCGGGTCCGAATTTACAATTCCCCAATCCTGCATATCGCCCGGGTCAAATTCAATTTTCAAGGCTTTACAAACCTTCTTTAACGATTCTTCTACGCTCATTACTTTTTATTCAATATTTCATTGTTTATTCTTCCTATTAAAGCCGGCCCTTCGTAAATAAAGCCGGTGTATAGCTGCACTAATGATGCACCAGCGGCAATCTTATCCATCGCATCCTCAGCAGAGTGGATACCACCCACCCCAATGATCGGGAACGAACCACTTGATCTCTTATACAGATAACTGATAACTTCAGTCGAGCGCTTGGTTAAGGGCACGCCACTTAACCCGCCTGTTTCGCCTTTATGCACGGATGTTAAACCCTCGCGGCTAATGGTGGTATTAGTAGCTATAATGCCCGCGATGCCGGTTTGTTTTACAATATCTGCAATATCATCTAACTGCTCGTTACTAAGGTCTGGCGCTATCTTTAATAAAATAGGCCTGCTTATACCATTCTTACTATTGCGTTGCTGTAACGTGTTTAAAATATGCATCAGCGGCCCTTTTTCCTGCAACTCGCGCAGGCCCGGGGTATTTGGCGAACTTACATTCACCACAAAATAATCTACTACATCAAAAAGCTTGTCGAAACATTTGATATAATCGCTTACGGCATCGTCGTTAGGTGTCAATTTATTCTTGCCGATGTTACCACCTACGATCAGCGCCTGCTGGCCCGGTTTAAGGCTTTTACGGTAAGCGGCAATCCGCTCTGCAGCTACATCAACACCATGGTTATTAAACCCCATACGATTTATCAGCGCCGCATCCTCGGGCAGGCGAAACATACGAGGCTTATCGTTACCGGCTTGTGGTAATGGCGTAACGGTACCAACTTCTACAAAGCCGAAACCGAGGTTACCCATTTCGCTGATCAGCTCGGCATTTTTATCAAAACCTGCCGCAAGGCCTACGGGGTTTTTAAATTTAAGGCCAAAAACTTCACGTTCCAATCGCTTATCTTCGCTACCCCAAAGGGCTTTGCTTAACGCTGCGCCGCCCGGGAAACGATTAAAACGCCTGAGGTTTCGCGTTACAAAATAATGCACATTCTCCGGGTCGAACCGGAACAGCAGGGGCTTAAGCAATTGATACATGCTGCAAATTTACCGATTTTAACAAAAAGGTTTAACATAGTTTAGAATATTGTATTTTGGCAGCACCAATTAACCGTTATTAAGACGGGTATCTATACATGTCAAATGAAAAACAACGATCAAAACTCCCTTCGGAGTTTTATAAAAACCACTGCTTTGGGCACTGTCGCTGCTATTAGCATCCCTCAAATTGTATCTGCTTCTGCAAAAAGCTTTGGCAGCAAAAAGGTGCGGCTAAACAATAACGATGTAATCCTTTTCCAGGGCGACTCGATTACCGACTGGGGGCGCGATCATAATAAAACTATAGCGAACGACAATAGTTCGCTGGGTAACAGCTACGTTTTGCTTACCGCTGCCGAATTATTGGAAAAGCACGCGGCAAAAAACCTACAGATCTACAACAAAGGCGTGGGCGGTAATAAAGTGTTTCAACTGGCCGACAGGTGGGATGCCGACACCCTGGCACTAAAACCAACCGTATTAAGCATCCACATTGGCGTGAACGATTTTTGGCATACACTTGGCGGCGGCTATACCGGCACTATCGAAACTTACATTACCGATTACCGGAAACTCATCGACCGTACCAAAGCAGCACTCCCGGGTATCAAACTCATTATTGGCGAACCGTTTGCCATGATAGGTACCAAGTCTGTTGATGCACGCTGGTACCCAACGTTTGACTTGTTCCGCAAGGCCGCGCGCGACATCGCATCGCAATACGACGCCCCTTTTATACCCTACCAAACCATATTTAACAACGCCCTTAAACAAGCCCCCGCTACCTACTGGACGCTTGATGGCGTGCACCCAAGCCTTGCCGGCGCAAAACTAATGGCACAGGGATGGATGGAAACGGTAAAGGGTTAGTGATTAGCTAATTGGTGATCAGCGATTTGTAATTGGCATAATAACGTCACAAACGCTTATCTATCATCATTTATCTCTGATCTCGCTTTTGAGGCTTCGACTCAAAAGCGTATCTTTGCGCCGAAATGATAGCTATAAATGACCTTACGTTCGAGATTGGTGCGCGCGCCCTATATGATGAAGCCAACTGGCACATTAAACCGGGAGAGAAAATTGGCCTTATAGGTGCTAACGGCACGGGTAAAACCACTCTGTTAAAAATAATTGTGGGCGATTACAAGCCTACATCGGGTACCATTTCTATGGCTAAGGACCTTACCATGGGTTACCTTAACCAGGATTTGTTATCGTACTCATCCGACAAAAACATCGTACACGTTGCCATGGAAGCCTTTGAGCGCCAAAACCAACTACATGACGAGATAGAGGTGCTGCTTAAAAAACTGGAAACAGATTACAGCGAGGACCTGCTACACAAGCTTAGCGATAAACAACACGAGTTTGAACTGCTTGACGGTTACAACATCGAGTATAAAGCACACGAAATTTTAGCGGGTTTGGGTTTCACTGAAGCTGAATGTGAGCGCAAGTTAAGTACCTTTAGCGGGGGCTGGCGGATGCGCGTGATGCTTGCCAAAATCCTTTTACAGGCGCCGGATATCCTTTTACTGGATGAGCCGACCAACCACCTGGACTTACCGTCGATACAATGGCTGGAGGATTATCTGAAAGCCTTTAACGGCGCTATCATCATCGTATCTCACGATAGGTGGTTTTTAGATAAGGTTATTAACCGCACGGTGGAATCGCGCAAGGGTAAACTGAACGTTTATGCCGGTAACTACACTTTTTACCTGGAAGAAAAAGCACAGCGTGCCGAAATTCAGCGTGGCGAGTTCAAGAACCAGCAATCAAAAATAAAACAAGAGGAGCGTTTGATAGAGCGTTTCCGTGCGAAGGCATCAAAAGCAAAAATGGCGCAATCGCGTATCAAAATGCTTGATAAACTGGAGCGAGTGGATGATGTGGATGATGATAACCCTGAGGTTAACTTCAGCTTCCGTTTCAGCAAGCAATCTGGCCGCCACGTATCTACATTGGAGCATATCACCAAAAAATACCCTACAATTGATATTTTAGCTGATGCCGAAGCGATCATCGAAAAAGGTGATAAAATAGCGCTGATAGGTGCCAACGGTAAAGGTAAATCAACCCTGCTACGTATTGTGGCCGGTGCCGATAAAGAGTATGCAGGTACTGCCGTTACAGGCCATAACGTTTCGCAAACCTTCTTTGCCCAGCATCAGTTGGAGAGCCTGCACTTAGAACATCAGATTTTACAGGAGTTGCAGTCGTTCGCCCCAAAGCATACCGATACGGAGCTGCGCTCGATATTAGGTTCGTTCCTATTCACGGGTGATGATGTATTTAAAAAGATAAAAGTACTATCGGGTGGTGAAAAATCGCGTGTGGCGTTGGCGAAAGCCCTTACCGCGGATGCAAATTTTTTGGTACTGGATGAGCCTACCAACCACCTGGACATGGCGTCGGTAAATATATTGATCCAGGCGCTGCAACAGTACGAGGGTACGGTGATCGTGGTATCTCACGATAGGTACTTCCTGGATAATGTTGCCAACAAGATCTGGTTCATCGAAAACCAAAAAATAAAACAATACCCGGGCACTTATGCCGAGTATGATGTGTGGAACGCTAACCGCAAGCTTGACCCTAAAGCAGAAGTGCCGGCCCCTCAGCCTAAAAAGGAAGAGAAAAAACCTGAGCCTGCCAAACAGCCGCAAAGCGAAAACAAAACGCAGCAGCTAAAAAAGCTTAACCAGGACCTGACCAAAATGGAAGAGCACATTGCAGGCCTTGAAAAAGAAGTAAAAGTATTAGAAACCCAACTGGCCGATAATAGCATCTACAACCAGGCCGAAAAGCTAAAACAGATCAGTGATAGCCATCAGCTAATAAAGCTTGAATTAAGAGAAAACCAGGCACGCTGGGAAGCCCTTGCCGACCAGATAATGGAATTAGAAGGTTAATATAAAAGCTTTATGCTTCAGGAGGCAGTTGCTTAGCAGCTGCCTTTTTTGTTAGGCCCCTTCGCCATCCCATCCGCTGGCGACCGGATCGGGATTCCACGGGACATGTTACTAATTTTCCCGCCATTGTTGGTGTTGTAACCAACAACTTTATACCCTGAAATAAATTCGGCATAACGTGGGTTTTTCCTACCTTGTATCAATGAAAAATTGTTTCTGCACCATTGTTTTTTGCCTGTTCGCAAGCCTATACTGCTTCGCACAAAACCCGCCTTTTGATAATAACGTTTACAAGCACGAGATAAAAAGCGTTGAGTTTTACAATTCAAAAAAGGCGGCATCCTTCCCGGCTATTGACCTGGGTGGTAATGAAACGGTTACCCTTGGTTTTGATGACCTAAGCGGTTCCAGCCGTACTTTTAATTACACCATACAGCATTGCGACGCTAACTGGAACCCATCCCGCCTATCCCCCGCCGAATACCTGGAAAGCTTTACCGATGACCGCATGAACGATTACACCTATTCTTCAGCAACGTTTCAAAAATATACCCACTACGAGGTTAAGATCCCCAACCGCAACATCATTCCAAAAGTATCGGGTAATTATATTTTAAAGGTTTACGAGGATGGCGACGTTAATAACCTGATCCTTACCCGAAGACTTTATGTTGTGGGCAAACGTGTTTCGGTGAGTGCCACTATCATAAGCTCTAACAACGTAGCGACAAGGCGTACAAACCAAAAGGTAAATTTCACCATTGAATACGGCGGCCTGCCGGTACAAAATCCCAATACCGATATCCGTGCATTTTTAATGCAGAACGCAAGGCCCGAAACAGGCATCATGAACAATGTACCGACTTACATCCGCGGTACGCAACTGGTTTATAACGATGTTAACATAAACGACTTTGCGGGCCGTAACGAGTTCAGGCATTTTGATACGCGTACGCTTAAACTAAACTCGGAACGCATTTCCAAGATCTATAAAGATACCGCCAATACCGTTATGCTACTGGGCGACCCAAACCGCAACCTGCCTAACTACACTTTGCTATATGACATCGATGGCAAGTTTTTCATCCTGAACCAGGATGGCAGCGATGCCCGCCGAGATGCCGATTACGCGCACATGTATTTTAACCTGGCGGCCAATAAATCGCCGGAGGATGGCACGCCTTACATTGTAGGCCAGTTTAATGATTATAAGCTGGATGACCGCAGCAAACTTACTTTTGATAGCAGAGGCCGCTGGTACACCGATCTGCTGCTTAAACAAGGCGTATACGATTACCAATACGTTTGGGTGAACAAAGCCACCAACAAGCCCGACGATATCGCTATAGAAGGCAATTATTTTGAAACCGAGAACGAATACCAGCTATTGGTTTACTACCGCCAAACCGGCTCGCGTTACGAGCAACTGGTGGGCTATAATTTACTGAATAGCGCAAGGCAATAATTATTAAAATGCTTTAACAAGCGCTATATCCAATACACTAAAATCACATGAGCAACAAAGCAAAAAAGATTTCGGCGGGTGCAATTATCGCCATTGCTTTTCTAACCTACCAGCTAGGTAAGGATATCGTGAAGATAGGCATCAAAGACGGCAAGGCTACCCAAATGGCCATAACTAAGAAATAGGTGCACAAAACCTTTGGCTTACAGGCGTTTTAGCGGCTTTACTTTCCTGTTAAATTTTATCTTTGCAGCATGAAAGGAAAATCGTCCAAAGAATCATTCACTATTATGAACGAGTTGGTATTACCCAATGATACCAACACTTTTAATAATTTAATGGGGGGCCGTTTGCTGCACTGGATGGATATTGCCGCTGCCATATCTGCACAAAAACATTGCAACCGGGTGGTAGTTACCGCATCTGTAGATAATGTTTCCTTTCAGCACCCTATAAAACTTGGTGATGTAATTACCATCGAAGCAAAAGTTTCCCGCGCGTTCACCACTTCGGTAGAAGTAAGAATGGATGTTTACGCCCAAAACATACCATCCGGTACGAAAGTTAAAAGCAACGAGGCATATTACACATTTGTAGCTTTAGACGAGAATGGCCGCACCATGCCCGTACCCCCAATGCTGCCCGAAACCGAGGACGAAGTTGAACTTTACGAAGGTGCATTACGCCGCCGCCAGTTACGTTTAATTTTGGGTGGCAAAATGAAACCATCCGACGCTACTGAACTAAAAGCTTTGTTCTTCGGCGCGGAGAAATAAGATCCTGAATTTGATTTTAACTACGAAGGACACTAAAATAAAGCACAAAGGTCACAAAGAATACTTTGTGACCTTTGCTATAAAATATAAAATCTTTGTGTTCTTTGTGATTAACAAGAGTTACTCGCCCGCCAGTTCCAATATCCTGTCAAATTCCTCGCGTTTCATGCCCATTACCGATAAGCGGCCTTGCCTAACCAGGCCAATATCTTTTAAGCGTTCATCGGCTTTAATTTGCTCGAGGGTTACCGGTTTTTTAAGGGGTTCTACGGGTTCAAGGTCTACCACTACCCAATTCGGATCTTCTGTTGTTGGGTCCTGGTAAAATTCTTTTACAACTTTGGCAATGCCTACAATTTCTTTGCCTTCGTTACTGTGGTACCACATCACCAGGTCGCCCTCTTTCATTAGCCTGAGGTTGTTACGCGCCTGGTAATTGCGCACGCCATCCCAAAATGTGCGGCCCTCTTTATTAAATTTTTCCCAGCTATATTTAAACGGTTCACTTTTTACTAACCAATGGTTCATATGATGCATCCTTATATAGCGGCAAATTAGGAATTTTGCAGCAAAAACGCGCTCATTAAATACAAGTTTAAACATCTACAATTATTCCTGTTTTGTTTAATCTCTATTAATTTTTCAACAACGTTTCAATTGTTGTGAAAAAACAATCAGGAAATTGAGATACTTATGCTAATGTGCATTTTATCATCAAAGATATTAACAGCCGGGTGGAGGATACGATAAAGTAGGTTGGGTTGTGCGGTTAATGCAATATCTTAAACATCAGTTCTTTCATCAAACCCCCATGGTCCGTGTTTGATTCTACGCCTTTGCTTTTAAGGTCGTACTCGCGCAGGTAGCTGATTATCTGGAAGGTTTTGCCAAGGTTATAGTTGCGTGCCGCCTGTTCATAATCCTTTAAAAAGTACGGATTAACACCTATTTCGCGGGCAGCGTTACCTTTATCTTTTACGTAGTGATACGCCAGCACCTTGCTAAAAAAGTTATTGAGGTTACCCAGTACCAAAACGATAGGGTTGGCTTTGGGGTTGGCTTCAAAGTAATTTACAATTTGGTTTGCCTTGTAAACATCCTTACGGGTAAGCGCGCTCTGCAGTTCAAAAACATTATATTCTTTGCTGATGCCGATGTTATCTGCTATCAGTTGCAAAGTAATTTCCTGCCCGGCGCTGATGTTCAGCATCAGCTTGTCCAGTTCGTTGGCTATCTTGGATAGGTCGTTACCCAAATATTCAGATAACATGGCAGATGCCTGCTGGTTGATCTTATATTTCTTATCAGACACATATCCTTCAATCCAACCCGGGATCTTATTATCATACAACGCGGTCGATTCAAATATCAGCCCGTTCTTTTCAATGGCCTTATAAGTTTTTTTGCGCTTATCAAACTTGCCGTATTTGTAGCAGAATACTAAAACTGTGCTTGCTAAAGGGTTCTCCAGATAGCTTAATACCGGGTTGATGCTTTTTTTATCGTCATCATCGCGGCCCCATTTCATATCCTGCGCCTCTTTAACCATCACCACCTGGTAATCGCTCATCATAGGATAGCGTTTTGCGGCGTTTATAGCCGTCATCACATCGGTATCCTTACCATATAAAACCGTTTGGTTAAAACCCTTCTCAGCGTCTGTCAGTAGGTTATGTTCGATGTAATTACTCACCAAATCGATATAATAAGGCTCCTCGCCATGCAGCAGGTACACGGGTTTAAGTTTGCGGTTCTTAAGGTCTTTTATAATATCGGGAGCAGAGGCGGCCATCAAGTCAAAAGTAAAAAGTTAAAATTCAAAAACCTTATTTTACGAGATATAAAGTAATAAACATCATTATGGAAAGTGCATTTTTACTTTTGAATTTATACTTTTGAATTTACAAAATGCTCCAGCCGCTTAATCTCCCGCCCTATCCGTTTAAACTAACCGACGATAACGGGCAGCTTACACTTTTTGATGAGCTGCGGAAGAAGAACATTATACTTACCCCCGAAGAATGGGTACGCCAGCACTTTGTACAATATCTCATCAGGCAAAAGCAATACCCCAAATCGCTTATAAAGTTAGAAGGCGGGTTAAGGCTGCACGGCATGGCTAAACGTACCGATATTGTGGTGTTCAATTCATCGGGCGAAAAGATCTTATTGGTGGAATGTAAGGCGCCTTCGGTAGCCATAAGCCAGGCGACGTTTGACCAGGCCGCGCGTTATAACATGGTGCACAAAGTAAAACTGCTGGCGGTTAGCAACGGCTTACAACATTATTATTGCAGCATCAGCCACGAAAACGAAACTTATAAATTTTTGGAGGAATTGCCCGGTTATAAAGAGCTTTAGTTTACGGCAGCAACAAGGTTCTGGATCTTTTCCATCAACTCATCGGGTTTAAACGGTTTGGCAACGTAATCATTCATGCCCGCATTGGTTACCTGGTCGCGGATGTCAAATAATGCCGAAGCGGTTAACGCGATAATTGGCACTTTTGCTTTGGCAGGGTCGGTCATTTTACGGATCTCCATCGATGCATCAAACCCGTTCATTACCGGCATTTGCAAATCCATTAGCACAACATCAAAATTACCGTACTGCATAATTTCTACCGCCCGTTCGCCGTTTTCGGCTATGGTTGGCACTATCTTCCATTTAGAAAATAGCTTCTTCATCAGCATTACGTTAACCGGGTTATCTTCTGCTATCAGAATGCGCAGGTTGCTGCCTTGCTCTTCGGCCATTGCCATGGTTTGCGCCAGTTGTTGTGGCACAGCAGACCTTTCTTTTGTAGAAGCCAATTCCGTAGAAACAGGGAACTCCATATTAAACGAAAACTCCGACCCCTGATTTACCTTACTACTTACATGCATTTGCAGGCTTTGCAGCTCCAGCAAACGTTTAACAATGGCTAAGCCTAAACCTGTACCACCATACTGACGCGTAGTGGTAATAGATTCTTGAGTGAATGGCTCAAATATGGTATCGAGGTTTTCCTTTTTTATGCCGATGCCCGAGTCTTTTACCGAAAAGCCAACTGTGATATTATTATGGCGATCTTCCAAACAGGTTACCCTCACCAAAATATTACCCTCCGAGGTAAATTTAATGGCATTACTCACCAAATTAAATATGATCTGCGTTAAGCGGGTGGGGTCGCCAAATATTACTTTGCGACGTAGTTCGCTATCAATGTCGAGCTTAAATAAAAGGCTCTTTTCTTCGGCTTTGATCATCTGCCCGCCACAGATGTTCTGCATCAGGTCGACAAGATTGAACTTGATCTTCTCGAACACTACTTTACCCGATTCTATCTTGTTAAAGTCGAGCACATCATTCACAATAGCCAGCAGGTTATTGGCCGAAAATTTCAGGATCTCCAGGTTCTCGCCCTGGTCCTGCCTTGGGCTATTCATCAGCAGCAGGTTGCTCATACCAATAACGGCATTCAACGGTGTGCGGATCTCGTGCGACATGGTAGATAAGAACTCCGATTGTACCTGTGACGATTTTTCGGCCTTTTCTATAGCCCGCTCAAACTTAATATTTAATGCTGCCTGCTGTTCACCGGTTTCTTTAAGTTGTTTAATATTCTTTAAAAACGCGGTATAAAAATGGCTGTGAATAAATATGATGAGGATAAAGTTTGCAAATACCGCTATAATGGTAGTTGATCCGTCGGCCGTTTCGGGTTTAAAATTGATGAAATAATTATGGTCATACTTCATCACCATAAATATAAGTACGGGCAGCAAGTTTAACAGCGAGAAAAACATGCCCCAGTTTTGCCCCAGCATATAAAAGCTAAATACAATTACCAGTATGATAATTTGTACAGAAATAATATTTACATCCTGCAGAATAACAAATACTGTTAACAGGTTAACCAGCGTACCAATAATAAGCAGCATGTGCGAAATAGTACGCCAGTGCGGTTTAAACGTAAGGTATTTAAAAAGCGCAACAATCGATACAAGTACACCGCCTGCCACAATAGTCATTACGTGTAGGTTTTGCACGTAAATGCTTAAGAATAAAGCTCCTATAACTACGGTAGCTAACAACAAACCAAAATACAGCAAACGGATACGGGCTTGGTCAAGAATTGACATTTCCCTCGTAAGTATCTTGTTTATAGAAAAATTGAAAAAGCTCACTTACTTAGTTGTCGCTATTAATATAGGTTAAATAATTATAATAAACAGTTGTTTAATATACGCAATTACTTGTTGTTTAATTATGTAATGCCGATAAATAGCGCAATTAGCCTGCCAATACCCTTAAATTGTCTTCAACAATTTTTAACCTCACTTCTGCATCGGCCTTCTTTTTTAATTCGTTGTCAATTATCTCTGGTTTGGCATTTGCCATAAAACGTTCATTATTTAACTTAGCGTTTACCGATTTTAAAAAGCCTTCCAGGTATTCTTTTTCTTTATTAAGTCGTTCTGTTTCAGCAGCAACATCAATTTCTATATCAAGTTTAATAAAAAACTCGTCTGTACCGGCTATAAAGCTGTTTGCACCTGCTACAGCATCAGTAACGGTACTTAGCTCGCTAATATTACCCAATTGTTTAATAACGCCCTCATACGCCAAATAATCAATACCCGATGTTGTTTTTACTGCCAATGGCAAGGCCTCTTTCGGCGAGAGCTGGTTGCTGTTGCGGGTATTTCTAACCTGCGCAATAACCTGTTGTATAACTTCTATCTCGGCAACCAGGCGGGTATTTATTTCCCCGATTGTTGGTAATTGGGCAACAATACAGCAATCTAATTCGGCACGTGTGCCAAACAGTTCGTCGTGCCAAAGTTCCTCGGTCAGGAACGGCATGTATGGGTGTAATACTTTTAATATATTTTCAAAAAACGCTACGGTAGCTTTGTAGGTTTCGGCATCTATCTTTTGCTTTTCTACATCCTGCTGGTAGGCAGGTTTCACCATTTCCAGGTACCAGGCACAGAAATCGTCCCATACTAATTTATAGGTGGTCATCAGCGCTTCAGATAAACGGTATTGCTTAAAGTCGCTTTCAATATCAACCAAAGCCTGGTTAAAGCGGCTCTCGAACCACTCTATCGCGATTTGGTTTTTTGGGGCGATGCTCTCGTCAATCTCCCAACCTTTTACCAGTTTAAAAGCGTTCCAGATCTTGTTTGAGAAATTACGGCCCTGCTCGCAATAGCTTTCGTCAAACATCAGGTCGTTACCGGCAGGCGAGCATAGCAACATCCCTACACGCACACCATCGGCACCGTATTTAGCGATAAGGTCAAGCGGATCGGGCGAGTTACCTAAGGATTTTGACATTTTACGGCCAAGCTTATCCCTAACAATACCGGTTAGGTATACGTTAGTGAACGGTTTGGTCTCGCGCAGTTCGTGCCCGGCCATAATCATCCTTGCCACCCAAAAGAACAAGATCTCGGGGGCGGTAACCAAATCATTTGTTGGGTAGTAATAGTTTATCTCGGCATTATCCGGGTTACGCACACCATCAAAAACAGAGATCGGCCAAAGGCCCGATGAGAACCAGGTATCTAAAACGTCTTCGTCCTGGGTTAGGTTATCAATGGTAAATGATGCATCGATCTTTTGTGCTTCAACCAAAGCTTCTTCTTTGGTTTTGGCAACCACAAACTCGCCGTTTGGCAGGTAATAAGCAGGGATCTGCTGGCCCCACCACAACTGGCGGCTGATGTTCCAATCCCTAACATTTTGCATCCAATGCATGTAAGAATTAGTAAACTTATCAGGAATTAAATTCACCGACATGTCTAATATATCTGACATAGCAGGTGTTGCTAATTCGGACATTTTGCAAAACCATTGCATACTTAGCTTTGGTTCGATAGCTGCGTTGGTACGTTCGCTATAACCTATTTGTGAGGTATAGTCTTCCGTTTTTTCCAAAGCACCGGCTTCTTCTAAAAGCACGGCTATTTTTTTACGGGCGATGAAACGGTCTTCACCAATCAGGATCTGCGCTTTTTCGTTCAGCGTAGCATCGTCATTCAATATATCGATGATCTGTAGTTTATGTTTTTGCCCAAGTTCATAGTCATTCAGATCATGCGCCGGGGTTACTTTCAAACAACCTGTACCAAAATCCATTGTAACGTACTCATCGGCTATGATTGGTATCAGCCTATCAATTAATGGTATACGTACTTGGCGACCTATTAAATCTACATATCTCGGATCATTAGGATTAACGCAAATTGCCGCATCTGCCATGATTGTTTCTGGACGCGTTGTAGCTATAAGGACATAATCAATTTGTTCGCCCGTATGATTTACATCTTTCGCGGTTTTTGTCCCCAATAAAGGGTATTTAATATAGTATAACTTCTGATTTACTTCTTTCCTAATTACCTCCTCATCGCTTACCGCTGTTTTACCCTGCGGGTCCCAGTTTACCATGCGTACGCCACGGTATATTAGGCCCTTTTTATGCAGGTGTACAAAGTAGTCGATAACCGACTCGCTCATGTCCTCGTCCATCGTGAACTTGGTACGTTCCCAATCGCACGAGGCGCCTAATTTTTTTAGTTGATCGAGGATAATACCGCCGTATTTCTCTTTCCACTCCCAGGCGTAGCTTAAAAATTCTTCGCGGCTAAGGTCTTTCTTATTGATGCCACGTTCTTTCAGCATAGCAACAACCTTTGCTTCGGTAGCAATACTGGCATGGTCGGTTCCCGGCACCCAGCAGGCATTTTTGCCTTTCATACGGGCACGGCGGATCAGCACATCCTGTATGGTATTGTTTAACATATGGCCCATGTGCAGCACACCAGTAACATTTGGCGGAGGGATGACGATAGTATACGGCTCACGCTCATCAGGCACAGACCTGAAAAAGTTGTGTTGTAACCAGTAACTATACCATTTTTCTTCGGCTTCTGCGGGCGAATAGGTTTTTGCAATACTCATAGGCCGCAAAAATAACTATTTGGCGCTAATTGGGAACAGGTAAAATGATGATAGCCTCTCCCCGGCCCTCTCCTTTGGAGAGGGAGCCAATAATTACTTTGAAAATAATTTTAAAGCCCTCTCCTTTGGAGGATTTGAGTGAGGCTTCTTCCCCACCCTCTCTGCTTCGCAAAGAGGGTGGGGCATGTAGTGCCGCGGGCTGAGTTAAACCTACACGTTTTAGGTGGAATAATTATAAATTACGCCCTTCAATCCATCAGCAACAATATTTTTACATACAGCCGTTTATACTGTATAAACTTTGCGCCCGGTATGAAAACATTGCCTGTAAATCGTTTTTTAGCAGCTTTTATAAGAATGTCGCGTTTGTCATTTGTTATAAACTGGTTCAACAAGTAGTTGCCGCTGCCCTATTATTTGCCATCCGGCAGATAAATAATTAACTTCACGTTTTACTGATTTTAACATGAAATTAAAGTTCACCAACTTAATGCTGATGGGTGCCCTGTGCCTGTCTGCCAATGTTTTTGCCGCCAATGGCGATAAAACCCCGAAAACAAAATCACCAAACGATCCGCCCAAAAAATACATCGACCCGGCCAATATGAACCTGTCGGTAAAACCAGGCGACGATTTTTTTGATTACGCCAACGGCAACTGGATAAAACAGAACGCCATCCCCGCCAAAGAAACCCGCTGGGGCAGCTTCAATATCCTCCGCCAGGAAAACACCAACCGCCTGTTAGGCCTACTTAACGAGGTTAGTAAAACGCCCGGCCAGCCAAAAAGCACCCTTAAACAACGCGTGGGCGACCTTTACGCCAGCGGTATGGACAGCCTGACCATTGAAAAGAAAGGCTATACCCCAATCACTACCGACCTTACCCGCATCAACAAAATAAGCGACCTGAAAGGCATTGTTAACGAATTGGTTTACGAACGCGTTAATGGCATAGGCAGCCCGCTATTTGGTTTTGGCGTTGGGCAGGATGACAAGCATGTAGATAAATACATCATCAGCCTTAGGCAAGGTGGCACCAGTCTGCCCGATAGGGACAACTACCTGAAAGATGATGCCCGCAGCAAAAAGATCCAGGACGCGCTTAAGACATATATCACCACCCTGTTCACCCTAACCGGGACAGATGCTGATGCGGCATCCAAAAACGCAGGTACCATTTTTGAACTGGAAAAAACCCTTGCCAAATCACAGTTAAGCCGCGTAGCACAGCGCGACCCTAATGTTACTTACAACAAATTCTCGGTAGCCGATTTTAGCAAAACCACCCCGCATTTAAACTGGGTGCAGATATTGCCGATGTTAAAAGCAGCCGGGCAGGATACGATCATTGTTGGTCAGCCGGCTTTCTTTAAGGATGCGGATGCATTGCTTGCTTCCACCCCGGTTGAGGACTGGAAAACCTATCTAAAATGGAATATCCTGCGTGGATCGGCTTCATCATTAAGCTCACCATTTGTGAACGCGAGTTTCGCTTACAGCGCAGCGCTTAGCGGCCAAAAAGCCCAAACACCGCGCAACGAGCGCATGAGCGGCCTGGTTGATGGCAGCATAGGCGAATTGTTAGGCCAGCTTTACGTAGAAAAATATTTTACACCAGCGGCTAAGCAATACATGATAGACCTGGTGAACAACCTGAAAGTAACCCTTGGCGACCGCATCAAACGCCTGGACTGGATGAGCGAAGAAACCAAAGCCCGCGCACTTAAAAAGCTTGCAGCGTTTACTGTAAAAATTGGCTATCCAGATAAATGGGAAGTTTACGATGGCTTAGTGATCAACCGTGATGATTACGCCGGTAACTTAAAGCGCATTGCCGTTTGGCGTTACAATTTTAACGTGAGCCGCCTGGGTAAGCCTGTGGACAAGACCCGCTTTGGCATGACCCCGCCAACTGTTAACGCATCATACAATCCAACCAATAATGAGATCGCTTTCCCTGCGGGGATCCTGCAGTTCCCTTTCTTTGATTTTGGGGCCGATGACGCGGTGAATTATGGTGGTATCGGGGCGGTTATAGGTCACGAAATGACCCATGGTTTTGATGATGAAGGCCGCCAGTACGATGCCGATGGTACCCTACGCGACTGGTGGACCAAAGCCGATGCCGACAAATTTAAAACCCGCGCCGACCAGGTGGTTGGCCAATACAATGCATTTACCGTGCTGGATACCATCCACGTAAACGGCAAACTTACCCTTGGCGAAAACCTTGCCGACCTTGGCGGCTTAAACGTAGCTTACGAAGCCTACAAGAAAACCAAACAAGGACAATCAACTACTAAGATCGATGGATTTACGCCTGATCAAAGATTCTTCCTGTCGTGGGCGCAGGTTTGGCGCAGCGCGCAACGCCCCGAGGCGGCCGCGCAACGCATCCTAACCGACCCGCATTCGCCCGAGCAGTTCCGCACCAACGCCCCTGTTGTTAATATGGATGCCTGGTACATCGCCTTCGATGTAAAACCTGGTGATAAGATGTACAAGAAACCCGAAGAGCGGATAAGGGTGTGGTAGGTTAGAGATTAGCGATTAGATAGCTATCGGGATGTGAATAAAGATTAGATAGAGGGAAGCCTGGTCCAGAATCGGGCTTCCCTTTTATACTGATTGCATCATTTTTAACGCCGCGATGGCAGCGCCGTTTTCAGGGTACTCTTCTAATACTTTAATATAAACATCTTTACCTTCAGCACCCCGCCCTAATTGGGTAAGGCTGAAAGCGATATTGCACAACCCCATTTCCCGATAAGTCATTCTTGATGCACTTAATAACGTTATATACTTGTATTTATCAACCCACGCGTATCGTTCAAAATAAAAAACGCTTTGTTGGAAATGTAATATAGCCTGTTCAAAATTACTCTTTTTCAAAAGTGCTACCCCTTGCCTGTGTTGCCTTGCTATTAAATTTCTTAAAAAATATATAATAAACCAGTAAACTAAAACACCATAGATCAAATCCATGCGGTCCTCAGTAAATAACGAGAAAAACCAAAACAGCGAAAAAAGCAATATAAATTGCGGGATGGTATACAACCAAACAACCTTACCCCGCACGAATGGTGTATCTGCCATGTTCTTTAATTAGTCTTGCTAAAATAGAATTTCCTATCTAATAATTTTTATATAATCTTTACCTCTCCCCCACAATCTCTACTTTCGACGTTTAATCTAAACCTATATCTTTGCGGCACTGACACATGATATGATAGTTCATCAATTTTACGATAAGGGATTGGCGCATGCTTCGTACGCCATTATTCGCAGCAATAGGATGGTTGTTATTGATCCTGCCCGCAACCCGCAACCTTACTATGATTTTGCCGCTTTGCACAATGCAGACATCACCGGCGTTATCGAGACCCATCCCCATGCCGATTTTGTAAGCTCTCACCTCGAGATACACCAAACTACTGGGGCGGTTATTTATGTAAGCAAGCTTGCCGGTGCCGAATACCCTCACGAAAGTTTTGATGACGGCGATGTGATCCGTTTAGATGACATCAAGCTAAAAGCTATTAATACCCCCGGGCATTCACCCGATTCTATCTGTATTTTATTAGAGAACGAGAAAGGCCGCGATTGCGCCGTTTTCACTGGTGATACGCTGTTTGCAGGTGATGTTGGCCGCCCCGATCTGCGCGAAAGCGTTGGTAATATCACTGCAAAAAAAGAAGAACTGGCCCGCCAAATGTATCACAGCACTCGCGAAAAACTGATGGTTTTGCCTGCGGATGTTACTGTTTATCCCGCGCACGGCCCCGGCTCGCTTTGCGGTAAAAGCATGAGCCCCGATCTGCAAAGCAGCATTGGTAAGGAACTGCGCGATAATTACGCCCTGCAACTGATGGACGAACTCGCTTTTGTAAAAACCCTAATGGCCGACCAGCCCTTTATGCCAAAATACTTTGGCTACGATGTGGAACTAAACAAAACCGGCGCGCCAAATTTTGAAGAAAGCATTGGCATGGTTACCCGCCCGTCTAAAGATATTAAGCTGGAGAAAGGCGCTTTAATTGTTGATAGCCGTACCAAAGTGGCTTACCGCAGCGGCCACGTAAAAAATGCCATTAACCTGCAGGATGCCGAGAAATTCGAGAGCTGGTTAGGTTCTGTTATAGGCCCTGATGAGCAGTTTTATTTGATAGCCGCAACCGACGAAGAACTGGAAGTTGTTATCCGCAAAACGGCTAAGATAGGTTACGAGAAAAATATTATCGCGGCTATACTTGTCCCGGCGAATGCCAAAGAACAGTCTGCTAATATTGACTATGCTGATTTTAAAGCGTACCCGGATAACTATACTATTATCGACGTGCGTAACTGGACAGAGATTAAAGGCGGGAAAATCTTTAGTAATTCACTAACTATTCCATTACCCGAACTGCGCGAGCGTGTTGGTGAGATCCCAACAAATAAACCTATTGCAGTGCATTGCGCGGCAGGTTACCGCTCTACAGCGGCAACGGGGATCATTGAGGCTGCGATAAGCAATGTGCCAGTTTATGATTTGGGTGAGGCTATTAGAGATTGGCAGTAAAGGGTTTTATGCCGGTGTACTGGCTGCTTCGTTTCAGCAACCCTTTCAGGGCATATTGCTTATTTATTCGCGCTATCATAACTCTCCCCTTTTCAACGCATCGGCAGCATAGTTTGCCGAACGGGCGGTTAAGGCCATAAAGGTTAGCGATGGGTTTTGCGTACCTGTAGACGTCATGCAGGCGCCATCAGTTACAAACACATTGGGGCAATTATGTAACTGGTTCCATTTATTAAGCAGCGATGTTTTAGCATCGTGCCCCATACGCACCCCGCCAACTTCATGAATATCAAGCCCCGGTGCTTGCTTGCTATCATTAGTGACTATGTTTTTACAGCCAGCTTTATCCAGCATCTCGGCCCCCTGCACCAAAAAGTCTTTTAAAGATCTTTCATCATTATCGTCATAATCAACAGAAATACGTAGTTGCGGTATCCCCCATTTATCTTTATGATCATTACTCAACTGCACAAAATTGCTCTCTTTAGGGATGGTTTCGCCCTGCATCATCATGTAAACGCCCCAAGGCCCGGCCTCACCGATGGCATCTTTATAATTGGCACCAATTGGGTCGCCGTTGGTAAAGTGCCCCCAGCCGGGGCGGGTGGCGGTATAAAACACCATATAGCCGCGTAAAAAATCTGTTTCCTGCTTATGTACGTTCCTAAAATTTGGCATCATTACAGCTGTTGGCCTGCGCCCATAGTAGTAACTATCCATATGCCCATCCTTACCGGCAGTGATAGAGCCACGATAATTCTGAAACGCGATGTATTTGCCCAATAAGCCATTATCATTCCCCAAGCCGTTTGGGAAGCGGTTTGATGTTGAATTAAGCAGGATAAGGTTACTGTTTAATGCCGCCGCGTTCACAAAAATAATTTTAGCAAAGTATTCTATAGCCTTATTGGTAAGCGCGTCTATAACCTTTACACCAACGGCTTTTTGCTTCTTTTCATCGTAAATAATGGAGTGCACTACAGCATCTGGCCGTAGCGTTAAGTTGCCCGTTTTGGCTGCCCACGGCAAGGTTGACGAATTTGAACTGAAGTATCCACCAAACGGACAACCTCTTTCGCACAGGTTGCGCGCCTGGCATTGTCCACGCCCTTGCTGCAAATGAATTGCTTTTGGTTGGGTAAGGTGAGCGCAGCGCCCAATAATTACGTTACGATCTTTATAATTTGCCATAATACGCTGCTGTATCTCCTTTTCTACCACATTCATCTCCCATGGGGGCAAAAAGTCGCCATCGGGCAGGGTTTCTAATCCGTCATGGTTGCCGCTTATGCCGGCAAATTGCTCTACATAAGCGTACCAGGGGGCCAGGTCGTCATAGCGTATTGGCCAGTCTACCGCAAAACCATCCCGGGCGGGGCCTTCAAAATCAAACTTGCTCCAACGCTGGGTTTGCCTTGCCCAAAGCAGTGATTTACCCCCAACCTGATACCCCCGGATCCAATCGAAAGGTTTATCCTGCACATAGGGATGCTCCTTGTCCTTCACAAAAAAATGCTCGGACGCCTCACTGAAAGCATAACACCTTTCTACTATTGGGTTTTGCTGTTTAACAGATAGGGGTATTTGGCCGCGATGTGGAAAATCCCAGGGGTTTTTGGTAGCTGTTGGGTAATCTTTTAAATGCACAACGTCTCTGCCACGCTCTAACACAAGCGTTTTAAGGCCTTTGCCGCAAAGCTCTTTGGCCGCCCAGCCGCCGCTTATACCCGACCCTATAACGATAGCATCAAAAGTATTAGCCGCAAATTCGTTTGAATTTAAATATGCCATTAAAATTGGTTTAATAAACTGAAATTAACGATTGTAAACGATAACATCAACAATAGCATCCTTTTCATTTTTTACCCTTATTTTTATAAAAGCCCCTTTATCACCGGCCAAACGGTTTCTGCAACTACTTTGTAGCCTTCTGCAGATGGGTGCAGCCTGTCCCACAGGTTAAGGTGCTTTACGCCCGATACGCCACCAGCAGGAAGGGAACAAATGCTATTTGGTTATTATCCTTCGCAAGTTTTTTGTAGATGCCATTAAACGCTATCGCGATGTTGCCCCCTAAAAATACCGGTACTTCCATTCCTAATAATACAATTTTTGCTTGCGGATATTTGCTTTTTACTTTATCGATAATAAGCTGCAGGTTTTGGGCGATGATGCGTGGAGGCACTCCCCTGCGGATGTCGTTTATACCCAATTCCAGCACAAAAACATCAACATGTTTACTTAGCCAGTATTCTAACCGGGATAAGCCTCCTGCTGTAGTATCGCCACTAACACCGGCATTAATGATGTTATAATTTAATCCATCAGCGTTGATTTTTGTACCGATCAACGCCGGAAACGATTCTGTAGCCGCTCTTGCCAGCCCGTAGCCTGCCGTTAAGCTATCGCCAAAAAATAAAATATTCTTCATAGGTGAAGGGACGATTGACGGTGAATTATATTGCAGAATTATGTGTAGCGTGTCTTGTCTCTCGATTCATGACATACTGCCTCCCTAATCTATCCCTTCCACACTCCACAAACCGGGATGGTCGCGGTAATGGGTTATATTCTCGATAATCTCCTCTATTTCGTGCGAGGTAAGCTCATCATGGCCATCGGCAGTATAGGTAAATAGCTTTCCGGGGTATTCAAAGGTAATATAGCCGAGATAGTTGGGGTCTGTTTTTGTTTCAAGTAACAATTCGCTTTCCTGCCGATGCTCTTCTACTTCGTCCAATTCGCTATTGCTATAAATATTATAGGTATAGGTGAGTACCTGGTGGCCATTTACCTGCGCCTGCGTATTAGGTATTATCTTCACAGGTCTATTATTTCCGACGGTAAAAAAAATGGGCATCATGGCTTTTAGTTCTTGCCCTATACGACAAATGTTGAAACAAATAGTTTTGCCAATAATAGTTATTATTAACTTTAACGGTAGATAAAAATCCTAAAACTTAATAACGACTTGTTGTTACTGATAAAAACCGCTGGTTGAAGGTTGCGACTGGTAGTAGCTGATGACACAATGGAGTTGGCTTGCCGTAAGGAAACTACAGGCAAACTATCCCGATTTTTAGCATCCGTAGAAGATGGAAGCCTGTTTAAAGGCAGGATACAGTTTCATAAAAGCGAGGATACAATTACTGTGATGCTTAAAGGAAACAAGGTAGGTTCTATCAACCTATTCAACCTAAAAGAGGTACTTAACGCTTATAATGTATAATCAGTATTAATTATTTACAAAACAAGAACGCCCCCGATTGCTCGGGGGCGTTTTGATTAAATATAAAGAACGAGTGAAAATTAAAATGCGTAACGTAAACCAAACTGCATTTGCCAGCGTGATGCAAATAGGTCAACAGAGTACGGTACACCCGGGTCGGTAAAGGTGTATTTAGGGTACGTTGTTGATACTGCTGTAAATGCAGGGGTTGTTTTTGGTGTTAAACCAACGCTTGCCGTTGAGTTGAACGTATTAGCCGAGAAGTAATACTGGCCCCAGTGCTTGTTCAACAGATTGGTAAGGTTGATGATATCGTAAGTAAAAGTTAACACTTGTTTGCGTTTGCCGCTGCCAAACTTAAAGTCTTGCGAGAAACGGAAATCAAGGTTGTTATTCCACGGAGTGTAAGCCGCGTTACGCTCGGTGAATTTACCACGACGAGAGCTTAAGTATTTGTTGGCATCAATGTAGTTATCAAAAGTTACTGCCTGTTGTGCGGCTGTTGCACCACCTGCTATATCGCTAAAGAAATTAACGGTTTCGCCTGTTTTAGGGATGTAAGATAAGCTCACTTGCTGGCCTGTACCGTCGATAGCTTTAGGGTAAATACCGTAGGTGTACGGGTTACCTGTTTGCGCACTCAGGAAGAAGGTAAAGTTTGCCGTGTAGTTTTTGGCTTTATCCCAGTTAAACACATAGTTTACGTTTGATACGATGCGGCTGCGGATATCAAAGTTTGAATTAGCCAAACCCGGGTTGTTTGGGTTAAGCGCCTGGTTCAACTGCCAGTTAGATTCCATTGAGTTACGGATGCCGTTTGTAACATCCTTAGAGTGACCGTAAGTATACGCTACCGATGCATTCAAACCAAACGGGAATTGTTTAGCAACCTGCACGGTTAAGCTGTAACGATAACCCTGATTGGTATTTGATAACAAATAAGCATTAGTATACGAAGGGTTAACTTTTTTGTTAACAAATATTGGTTGCTCTTTATTTACATCGTAAGGGTAATAAGTAACACTATCTACAGTATTTACCTGCTGGAATTTAAGATCGTGGATTACTTTTGTGTAGATACCTTCTAAAGTAAACTTCCATTTATCGTCTGTTTGATAATCGTACGCTAAGTTTGTACGCCATACCTGCGGCATTTTAAAGTGGTTGTCTATCAAATCCACCTGTGTAGGGCCGGATGCACCCGTATTAGCTGCCGGATTATTCTGCTGGTTTACATAACCTAAACCACCGTTAGCGGGGGCCTGCACAGGGTTTGTACCCGGCGTAATTGGGGCGGCAGCTTTTGGACTGCGGTCATAAGCGCCATAAGTATTACCGTTGTTGTAAAACGCGTAACCAAACCATGCAAACGGCACACGACCAGTAAATAAACCGCTACCACCACGCAATATCGCGCTTTGGTCTCCATTAATATCATAGTTGAATGATACGCGTGGGTTTATTTCCAGGTTATTTAAGTAGTTATTTTTGATATCTGCCGGTTTGGTGTAGGTAAAGGTGTTACCATAGTTAACATCAACCGGGGCACCTGTTGTTTTGCTGCTTAAAGGCTGTTTGTTTGGGATACCGGCATAGTCAAAACGTACGCCTGCAGTCAGCTTAAATTTATCGCTTAGTTGAATTTCATCCTGTCCGTAAAAACTCAATAGGTCAACTTTAAACTGTGCCGATGGATGGGCAAGGATATAGTCGCGGGTGTTATCTATATAGTTATAATTGGCGCGTGTACGCGATGGGTTGTTAGCTAAAAAGTTGGCAACGCTGCTGTAAGCTATACGGCCGTTCCATGCGTTTACAAAGTTGTAGGTAATGTCGTAAAACTCGTTGTGTGTACCAAAAGTAAAAGTATGTTTGCCTTTGGTATAGGTTAAGTTATCGGTAAACTCGGTTGTTTTTTGGCGCATATCAAATATGGCAGCTTCCCTGTCGGTACCTAAAAATATGGTTGTACCCGGGGTGTTACCGGTGATCTCAATTTGTGGTAAAGCCGGGTTTGAGTTTGGTGTGCGGTAATCATGCACGTTTGAGTAACCTACTACTAAACTGTTGTTCAGGTTGTTGTTGAACCTTGTTTTTAACTCGGCAACGGTAGAACTGCTGTTATTGTGCGATGTGTAATCGATATCGCTAAAGCGGAAATTCTGCTGATCGCGCTCCAGGTTGGTAGCGGTTGATGAGATGGTATTATTACGCAAGGTCAACTGGTTTTTATCGTTAATGTTCCAGTCTAAACGGTTAAAGTATTTGTTAGAGCGAGAAAAGATAGACGCGTTCTCGTAACTACCGGCATCAAAACCATAAGACGCCATTTTATCTTTAATGTTGATGGCATCCTGCAAGGTTAATACTTGAGCCGAACCGGCTGTACCTGCCGCCGCGATAACAGGGTCTTGCCTACGGGCGATCTCTTCATTGGTAAAGAAGAATAATTTGTTCTTCACGATAGGGAAACCTAAACGGATACCCGTCTGGTAATCATGAAAGGTTGAGGGCAGGCTTGAGCCATCGCCACCAGATGCTGCTTTTGCATTGTTGGGACCAACCATGAAGGCACCACGGCCGTAGCCATAAACAGATCCTGAAAAATCGTTTGTACCGCTGCGGGTTACCGCGTTGATACTACCACCCAATACGTTACCAATTTTAATATCGTAAGGGGCTACAAGTACCTGAATATCCTGTATGGCATCTAACGATACCGGGCTGGTACGCGTGCTGCTACCCACCTGGCCAGACGCGTTATTTTGGCCCCCTAATGAAGGGCTAAAGCCGATTGCATCGTTATTGATGGCACCATCAAGCGTTACGTTGTTGTAACGGTAGTTGGCACCCTGGAAAGAGTTATTATTGCTTTGCGGCGTAGCGCGGGTAAGATCCTGCAAACTGCGGTTTATCGACGGCATGTTCTTGATCTGGTTTTGGCTGATGCGGGTGCTTGCACCGTTTTTGGTGCCGCCGCTATTACCCACAATTTTCACCTCTTTGAGGGAAGTGGTTTCGTCTGCCAAAATAAAATTATAAGTGGCACTACCTAAAGATAGGTTAACATCTGTACGTTCATCTTTTTTATAACCTACAAAAGAAGCGCTTAAAATATAAGGACCACCCGGGTTTACATTGGGGATGGTATAACGGCCATCGGCATTGGTTTGTGAACCGTAGCGTGTGCCGGTGCTGGTGTTTAAAACAGATACGGTAACACCCGGCATGGTAACGCCTTTAGCATCAACAACCTTACCGCTTATAACGGCCGTTGTGATCTGTGCGTTAGCCGCTACTGTTACCAGCAGGGTTAAAATTATCAGGTAAATTTTTTTCATTATAGAAGGGGTTTTTATTTACCCCAAAAGTGTACCCGCTACATTACGCGTTTGTTACGCCGAAATTAGAATGGGATTAGAATAGTGTTGTTAATGTTAAATTAATGTTAAGCAAAGTGGGAAATGTGTCAACAAAAAAGCGGCTACCCAAATGGATAGCCGCTTATAATATTATTATGCTTTATGACTATTTAACAGCACCAGGAGAGGTGTAAGCCATAGCTTGTGGGTTAAAGTTAGCCCAACCAGTAGTCCAGTCTTCAGTACCGAAAGCGCCTTTGTAAGCAACTTTAGTAAAGAAAGCGTCGGTAACTTTTGCATCAGTAAATACTGCACCTGTTAAAGCAGGTGAAGTACCTATTTGAGTGAATACCGGCACACCAGCTCTTGCAGCAGGGGCAATATCAGCACCAAATTTGTAGGCATCAGTGTAAATACCAGCTGCATAAAGATCAGGCGTGAAAGTATTGTTTAACATTAGTTTAGCAGATACAGCAGCTAATGCAGCACCTGTTGCTTTAATCTGGTTGTTTTTAACGTTGCTACCTGCTACCAGGTTGTTAGCAAATACAGATGCACCGGAAGCTAAGTTAGCAGATGCATTAGCAGTACCACCTGCTGGTAAAGCGTCATCAAAAAATACGCCTTCGGTATACCCAACTATAACAGAGTTTAAAATGCTGATAGCTGTGTTACGACGGATCTGAGCACCATGCTGGAAATTAGCATTGATTGCAGTGAATGTAGCAGTTTCTTTTGGACCTAATATAGTCATGTTAGAAAATACCGCGCTTGTTTGTGGCGTACCGTTAGTACCGGTTGCGTTGTTATCAGATTCGAAACCGTTTGAACCAGATACATCGGCAGTTGCAGCTAAACGCTGAGCTAAACCAAACTGGATCTTACCAGAGAAACCGTTATCAGTATCAAAATCATCATCCCAGCTATCGATAGCTAATAAGTGTTTAGCATTTACGCTGCCACCAAACCATTCGAAAGCATCATCACCAGAGCGGTAAACTTCTACGTAATCGATAGTTGTACCAGAACCAACGCTACCGAAAGTTAGACCGTTGATCTCATTATCGGGGCTTAAAGCGATACCGGCGTACTCTATACGTACATATTTCATTGTACCAGAGTTATCGGCAATGTCGGTACCACCATGCTTACCTTTATCGGTAGCATCAGATATACCTTCGATTGTTACAGAAGCACCTACGTTATTAGGGGCTTTACCCAAAAGGATAACGCCACCCCAGTCGCCTTGTGAACGGCCACCGGCTGCTACATTAGATGTAAATACAATTGGTTTATCTGCAGTACCGGCAGCTTCAATTTTTGCACCGCGGGTGATGATCAAAGCAGCTTTTGTTGCTTTATCACCTTTAATGATTGTACCCGGTTGGATAGTTAATATAGCATTGTTGGTTACAAATACGTTACCTTTTAAAAGGTAAATTTTATCTGCAGTCCATGTGGTTGCTGTAGTAATATCAGCGTTTACTGTTACAACACCGTCTGGTGGGGTAACAATACCGCCGCCATCACCGGCATCAACAGTGTTTTTTGAACAACTTGAGGCTAAGATTGTGAAGCCCAGTGCCGCTACTAATAGAATTTTTTTCATTGTTTGATTTTTTAATTTTCAATTCAAAGTAACACAAGCACCTTTTACTTAAAGTTAAGGGTTGTTTATGTATATGTTAAATAACATGGCTTAGTGTTAAGCCCGTATTAATATTAAAGTGTATATGTAAATGCCAATGAATACGTAGACCCTGGTTTATAGCTACTTTGGATACCGTCACCGGCGTCAACCTTTTTATTAAAATTATTATCATAATAAAAAGTGCTGGCGTTATTGAAAATATCTGCAGCGGTAACTTTTATCTCGCCTTTACCTTTAAATACTTTTAAGCCAAGTTGCGCGTCAAATACGTTACGTGGTGCTTCCCAAATATCTTCATATAACGCTCCTGCTGCAACGTTAAGCCTGCGGCCTACCCTGTTATACAATGCATTGAAGTTTAATTTATTATTAAGGAACGAATGCTGTACACCGCCGTTTATTACGTATGGTGCCTGGCCTACTAACGAGCGTTTGGTGTATTTAAAATTAATACCCGCGTTAGTTGGGTTATAGGCTGTAGATTTAATAACCGCTAAGTTTGCATATAAGGTTGTGTTCTTCATAAAATCGTTAGCATAAATAAAATCTAATGTTTTACGAATCTCTAACTCGGCACCAATTACGTTAGCCTTATCAGAGTTGAAGTATGTAATGGTACGGGTCGAGTTAACATCATTATTATAAGTTTCTATCGCGTTTTTGAACCTTTTGTAGAAACCCGATACCGATATGATCTGGCCGGCTTGCGGATAAAGCTCAAAGCGGACGTCAAAATTATCAATATTTGACTTTTTCAAATTTGGATCACCTTGTTGCAACGCTAATAGCTCGTAGTCATAATATTGCGAGATAGATAATTCTCTAAACTCAGGGCGTGCAAGTGTACGCGAATATGATGCCCTTAAGTTTATCTTTTCTGATAAACTGTAAGTTAAGTTAGCAGATGGTAAAACATCTACATAATTTTGGTTAACAATACCATCGGCTCTTTTACTAACCGGGGTAACATTTACATCAAATTGTTCTACACGAACACCCCATACCAATCTCAATTTATCGGTAAGCTTGTTATCTAACATCGCATAACCAGAGTTAGTTAATGAGTGGGCATCATATGAATCATCAGATCCGTCTATCTCATCTAATTTATAAACACCTGCATTGATAACATCGCTGCGGAACAAGGTATTTAACGGACGTTGTTTTAACGGACGAAGGAAATCAGGATCGTTAATGTCGGGATTACTTCCGTCAACTACAGCCCCAAGGAAACGCACGTTGTAACTTCTCTTTCTGTATAAACTTGTTAAACCTGTTTTGAAAGTTGCCGATTGTGAAAACATTTTAAATGGCATAGAGTAATTAACCGCACCAGAGTATGAGTTTTCGTTAAGTTTGGCATATAAAGTTGCATTATCTTTACCCAGGGTTGAAACGTTTGCCTCAAAAGGTTCGCCGCTACCAATATTGCGCGAGTAGCTTATTTTGCGTTGTTGCGGCTGATCATTAAGTACATTACTATAGCTTAAGTCCCAGTTTATTTTTGCTCCTTTTTCGCCAATTGGGTGGTTACCCTCTAAGGTCGATTTTAGTAAAGCTTTCTGTAGGAGGTCAAAAGCATAATATTTTACATCAACACCAGATGCCTGGTTGCTACCCGTACGTTGCAAAAACTGATCGTCATAGATCCTATTGTACACATTTTTGAACGTGATCTTGTTTTTACCGAAAGTGTAACCTAAGTTTAATAACGCGCCAAGGTTGGTAGAGAATTTATAAATATCATCATTGTAATCATAACCGTAAGCGTTGCGCTTAACATCATTACTTATAGTTTGGGCATTGCGGTAAGTTAAACCGAAAATAGCTCCAAAACGGGTGCCGTTTTTTTCGTTATCCTTAACCCTGGCTAATGTAAACTGGTAATTTTGAGTTGGCAGTGCTGTATTTTTGTAGATGTTATAATCTTGTGAAATACTTTTTAACAAAGAATTATTTTGTTGCTGGGTTAAACCGTTAACAATTTTAGAGTATGGTAAAAAGCCATTTGGCAACTGTTTTTTACCGTTATCAAAACCAAAATAATCGCTGGCATTACGCTGCCCACTTAAAAAAGTTTTACCTGTTGATGCCGTATTGTAACCGGCACCAATACCAAATGATATCGAATTTTGCTCGGGCAAATCTTTGGTATTTATCGCGATCAAACCACCTGCAAAATCTCCGGGCTGATCAGGGGTAGCAGTTTTGGTGATGGTTAAACTTTCTACCAGGTTTGATGGCACGATGTCAAACGAGAACGCTTTCCTGTTTGGCTCGGTACTTGGCAACGATGCGCCATCAAGCATAGCGTTATTATAACGATCGCTCAAACCACGGATAACTACGAATTTGTTATCCTGCACGGTGGCACCGCTTACACGTTTTAAAACGTCGGCAGTGTTCCTGTCCGGTGATTTTTTGATCACCTCGGCAGATGTACCATCAGAAATAGATACGCTATTTTTTTGCATGGCGTATAAGGCGCCGATTGATTGCTGCCTATAGGTAGCTTTAATCACAACCTCTTTAAGGGCTTGCGACTCGGCCTGGCCTATAGTAATATCAAGAGCGGTGTTAGCACCTTGCTTTACTTCAATTTCAGATACTGTTTTGCTTTGGTAGCCTATATACCTTATAAGAATGGTGTATTTACCGGGCGCAATGCCGCTTAATACATAATGGCCGTCAACATCGGTAGCGGTAGCCTTGGTGGTGCCCTCTATGTTGACCGTAGCACCTATTAAGGTTTCGCTGGTTTTTTGATCGATGACCTTACCTGAGATACGGCCCGTGGTTTGGGCAAGCAAATTGCCTGCCGTAAGCGTCATAATAACCATGACGGTGATTGCGGATAAAATTTTTTTCACGTGTATTAATTTAATACCGCAAAACTATTACCACGATGTTAGTTGAATGTTACGAATGTATTACCATAACCGCCACTTAATATTATCCCAGCATTAACGGGTGGCCTAAACGTACTGCTAACCAGCTTTTTGCCTATCAGTTAAGTTGTACTGCTTTAATTCTCCCAGCTGAATTTCGTAGGTGCGCATCCTGGCATGCAGTATATCTACTTCTGTACGCAGCATTTGGATCTCGGTGATCAGCTTGGCCGAATCGGGTTTGTGGATCATCTTATCACCCGTACCCAGTATCAGCCACTCGGGCGAGTACTTTAACTGGAAACAAAGCTTACGGATAAGATAGTAACTGATTTCCTGCTTTTGGTTGATTACCTTGCTGATAAAGCCCTGGTCTACCCCTATAGCGTTGGCCAGTGCCAGCTGCCCGCCGTGCTCCTTCACTATTACTTTTATCCGTTTTACAACCGCTTCGTCAGACATGGTACAATTATAAACATTTTTGGCAAAGTGGCAGGTTTTTGTGAAAAAACCATCGGTGATTTTATTACTGTCCCATTTATTTTATTAGAAAACACTTAAAAATATAATAAATTGATTATCAATGAATTAAAAATTGACTTTTATAAATAACAAGTCAGCTTATAATTACAAGTAATTGATT
The DNA here is from genome assembly GCF_034345625.1 of Mucilaginibacter sp. 5C4. Classification (NCBI taxonomy): domain Bacteria; kingdom Pseudomonadati; phylum Bacteroidota; class Sphingobacteriia; order Sphingobacteriales; family Sphingobacteriaceae; genus Mucilaginibacter; species Mucilaginibacter sp. 5C4. The sequence continues at coordinate 3,519,472 of NZ_CP133775.1, forward strand.
AACAAATATTTAAATTTTAAAATAGGTGTCCCGCTTATTTCTGAATGGGACGGAATGGGACACCATCTTTCCGCGCCCGTAAATGACTTTTTTCCGACTTGTTTTCGCCGGGGGCGAAACCATTTGGTGAACAAAACGGGACAGCAGGATACACCTCTTTCCTGATCCAACAAATAACAAGGATAAAGTGAAAGAACTGTTGTATTTTTATAATTGCCTGAAATACGCTTAAAACTATCAACGTTATCTCATCAATCCCAAGTCACAAATTTCATTTGCACATCCGCTTATTCGCACATCTGCACATTAACCCCTATCTTTGCGGCACTAAATTAAACACCTATGTTAAAAGGATTTTTTAATGTTCCTGCCCCTGTAAACGAGCCTGTATTAAACTACGGCCCGCGCAGTTTGGAACGTGCAGCGCTTAAGGCGGCCTTGGTTGAAGCCCGCTCAAAACAAGTAGATATCCCCATGTATATTGGCGGTAAAGAAGTTAGGACAGGTAAGCTGATGGAACTGCGCCCGCCGCATGATCATAAACACCTTTTGGGTACTTTCCACTATGGCGATAAAAGCCATGTGACTGCTGCCATTGATGCGGCCCTTGCCTCTAAGGCCGATTGGGAGAACCTGCCATGGGAACAACGTGCCGCCATATTTTTAAAAGCCGCCGAACTTTTGGCCGGCCCTTACCGCGCTACCATTAACGCGGCTACCATGCTTGGCCAAAGTAAAAACGCATACCAGGCCGAGATTGATGCCGCCTGCGAATTCATAGACTTTTTGCGCTTTAACGTGCAATACATGACCGAAATTTACCAGCAACAACCGCCGGTATCCGGCAAAGGTGTTTGGAACCGTTTAGAGCAACGCCCGCTGGAAGGTTTCGTGTTCGCGCTTACGCCGTTCAACTTTACGGCTATTGCTGGTAACCTGCCAACATCTGCCGCCATGATGGGTAACGTTGTGGTTTGGAAACCGGCCGATACACAGGTTTATGCCGCTAATGTGATTATGCAGGTATTGATAGAAGCCGGCCTGCCTGCAGGTGTTATAAACATGATCTACGCTGATGGCCCCGAGGTTGGCGATGTGGTATTTAACCACCCCGATTTTGCAGGTATCCACTTTACAGGATCTACCAAGGTATTTCAGCACATCTGGCAAACTATTGGTACCAACATTCATAAATACAAAACATACCCGCGCATTGTAGGCGAAACCGGTGGTAAAGATTTTGTGCTTGCCCATCCAAGCGCTAATGCCGACGCGGTTGCGGTTGCCCTTTTACGCGGCGCGTTTGAATATCAGGGACAAAAATGTTCGGCTGCTTCACGTGCGTACATCCCGGCAAGCCTTTGGCCCGCGGTTAAGGAGCATGTGGTACGCGAAATGGCTACCTTTAAAATGGGCCCTACCGAAGATTTCGAGAACTTTATTAATGCCGTTATCAGCGAAGTATCGTTTGATAAACTGGCTAAATATATTGATGCCGCTAAAGCGGATGATGCCGTTGAAATAATTGCCGGTGGTACTTACGATAAAAGCCAGGGTTGGTTTATACAACCTACCGTGCTGCAGGTGCAGGACCCATACTATGTAACTATGTGCGAGGAATTGTTCGGCCCGGTATTAACCGTTTACGTTTACGAGGATAACGAGTGGGATAACATCCTGAACATTGTCGACAAGACGTCTATCTACGCTTTAACAGGCGCCATACTGTCGCAAGACCGTTACGCCATTGCCGAGGCTACCACACGCCTGCGCAACGCTGCCGGCAACTTCTACATCAACGATAAACCAACAGGTGCGGTGGTAGGCCAGCAGCCATTTGGCGGCGCCCGCGGATCAGGCACTAACGACAAAGCCGGATCAATGATCAACCTGCTGCGCTGGGTATCGCCACGTACTATTAAGGAAACGTTTGATTCTCCAAAGGACTACAGATATCCGTTTTTAACGCCAGAGCACTAACTTAGGCGAAAGGCAACATAAAAAGGCGAAAGGTTTTAAGAACCCTTCGCCTTTTTTATGTTATTTGTCATTCTGAGCGATAGCGAAGAATCTAATAACGAACTGTGCAAACGAACATGCATGTAGTAGAACAGATCCTTCGCTATCGCTCAGGATTACAAATTTTAATCTTTTCTTAATTCCCGGCTCTTAAAATCTTGATTCTCCCCGCCTATTTTGCAAACCTAAACACCTCAGCCATTTTTGAGTTGTTGCTGGTGCTAATCTGCATATCGGTGATAACGCCGGTTGCAAGGCTGTAAACCCAACCGTGTACATCTAGTTCCTGGCCGTTTGCCCAGGCATTTTGCACAATAGATGTTTTGCAAAGGTTGCTTACGTTCTCTACCACGTTCAGTTCCACCAGGCGGTCGCCACGTTTGGTTTCATCGGCAATGGCATCCAGCTCTTTGGCATGTACGCGGTAAACATCTTTAATGTGGCGCAGCCAGTTATCAATCAGTCCAAATTGTTTGTTGGTCATACTTGCCAGCACGCCACCGCAGCCGTAATGGCCGGTTACTATCACGTGTTTTACCTGCAATACATTTACGGCATAATCCAGCACGCTCAGCATATTCATATCCGTATGGATCACCATGTTGGCAATGTTACGGTGTACGAATATCTCGCCCGGGTTGGTATTGGTGATCTGGTTGGCGGGTACGCGGCTATCGGCGCAACCGATCCATAAAACAGGTGGCTTTTGGCCGTTAGCCAGCTTTTCAAAATACTGAGGATCTTCTTTTAAAGTATCTTCAACAAACTGGCGGTTGCCATCCAGCAGACTTTCGTAAGTGATATGGCTGGTGTCGTGAATTAATTTTGTAGCACACATAGCATCTGTTTTTTATAAATTTTTATTCTTTGTGATTTTTGTTTTGGTTGGATAGATCACCTGGTACACCTTATGGAAAAACACAGGTAACATATCATAATACAATATGGTAAGTAATATAACAGGTACAAAGTAAAACACCTTAAACTCGTATATGTTAAAAAAGTAACCGCCTACCAGCCCTCCAAAAATAAAAAAAGCAAGCACAGTTAACCGCACGTAGATCTTATTCTTTAAGGTTTGGCTTTCTTTGGTTTTAGGGTGCAGCCAGTCGGCCAGTTCGCTACCCAGGTCAGTAAACAAACCGGTAAGGTGGGTAGATTTGATCAAGCCGCCCGATATGTTTGATACCAGCCCATTCTGCAAGCCCATAGCGAATAGTAGCGAACCGATTACAACTTTACGCTCAATTTCGGTTTCCTGGTAAAATTTATGCCCGTAAATTGCAACAAAAAGCAGCACAATAATTTCCAGGATGATAGGTACCGAATGCGCCCTGTAAGAGCTTTTGTGTTTTAAAGATTGTACGATAAAGTTGGATGTGAAGGATCCGATCATAAACATCAGCAGCCATAGTACAAATATGATAATGTCGTTAAAATTCTGCTGTAGGATATTTTTAGCCAGATTTGCCACATGCCCTGTAACGTTAGAGGTAAACGCCAAAAAAGCCAGCAGCCCCACCACATCGGTTATGCCCGCCACAAATGCGGATGATGACGCCAGCATCAGGTTTTGATTTAATGTGCGTTTTTCCTGTGGTTGTCTTAACATATTTGCTAAACATACATAATTATATCCTGTTTTACACATTAACAAAAACCCGGTTGTATTAAACAACCGGGGGCAAATATATAAAGAGATATAAGGCTTATTAATGCGCGGCTATCGCGTCTACACTGCTATCAAACTCGTACACGTAACCCAGGTTATGCGGGCTGCTGCTACTCACACCAAGGTCTTTAATTAAACCGGTGCTGATGTCAACCACCCAACCGTGTACTTCAAGATCGTTGCGTTCCATCCAGGCGTTTTGTATGATAGATGTTTTACAGATGTTGTACACCTGCTCGGTAACGTTAAGCTCCACAAGGCGGTTCACTTTGGCTTTATCATCGGTAATACGGTCAAGCTCGTTGGCGTGTAAGCGATAAACATCTTTAATGTGGCGTAACCAGTTATCAATAATACCAAACTGCTTATTTGTTAAAGCTGCTGCAACACCACCGCAACCATAATGCCCGGCAATGATCACATGTTTTACCTTAAGCACGTTCACGGCATAATCCAGCACGCTCAGCATATTCATATCCGAATGTACACACACGTTGGCAATATTACGGTGCACGAACACCTCGCCCGGCTTAGTACCGGTAACTTCGTTTGCAGGCACACGGCTATCCGAGCAACCTATCCACAAAACTTCGGGGCTTTGGCCCTTTGCAAGGTTGGTGAAAAACTCAGGGTCTTCGGCAGTACGCTTGGCAGCCCAGTCGCTGTTGTTTTTCTTTAGTTTGTTATAGCCGGCGCTTTGCGCCAGTTTTATACTGTTGGTATCAATACCGTTTTTTCCGTTTTTATTTTCTGTATTGTTCATGGTAGTTTTTTAATTAAATGATTTTAAACAAATTAGCCCCTCTAAATACCCCCGGTTGAGGAGAATTAAGCCCTCCCTACAGGGGAGGGTTGGGTGGTGGCGGATTATATATTAAATCTTTTAAAGGCGGCACTTCATACCTTTCCTTTATCTCTTTCAACTGCACAATTATGCCTTTAGTGTAGGCATTGTGCTTGTAGTTATTAATGATCTCCAATACATCCGGATCGATATAGCGCGAGTTTGAGCCATCAATAACCACATCACTGCCCTTTGGCAGGCTGGTAAGGGTTATCTGGATGGCGGCTTTGTTCAGGAACGAAACCTCCTCGGCCAATTTTATTCGGATGGTATTTTTTTCGCCGTTCGGCGATATGGTGTAGAAGTATGGGTTACGCATGTTGGTGCGTAAAATGTAGAATATGCCTACCATCATACCAATACCTACGCCTATTAACAAGTCAGTAAATACAACGGCTACTATCGTTATCACAAATGGGATAAACTGATCAAGCCCCTTATGCCACATGTGTTTAAACAGGCCAATCCTTGCCAGCTTATAACCAACCGTTAACAGGATGGCCGCCAAACAAGATAGCGGGATCTTATTCAGCAACGATGGTATGGCAAGCAAACAGATCAGCAATAAAAACCCATGGAATATAGCGCTCATTTTTGTACGGGCACCCGCGCCAACATTTGCTGATGAACGTACGATAACGGCCGTCATAGGTAAACCACCCAGCAGCCCGCTCACTAAGTTGCCAGCCCCCTGGGCAACCAATTCACGGTTTGTTGGCGATATCCTTTTGATAGGGTCAATTTTATCAACCGCTTCCAGGCTTAGCAGGGTTTCTAAACTGGCTACAATAGCTATGGTAACCGCTGTTATCCAAACCGCTTTATTGCCTATCCCGCTAAAATTTGGTGATTTAAACAGGCCAAAAAACTCGCCCGTGCTGTTTACTAAAGGGATTTGTACAAATTGCTTATCCAAAAGCGCAAGGCCTGTGCCTGCAAACAGTGCAGATAATGCCACACCCACAATTACAACCATTAACGGTGCGGGTATCATGGCAAGCTTTTTAACTTTAGGCCAGTAAATCATGAGCAATAACGATACAACACTTATAATAACCGCGCCGTAGTTTATCTTATGTAAAGCGCTAAAGATACCCGAAAAAGTATTGTTCTGATCGGTTTGGCTAAAGCCCTCGTCACCCTCAAAATCCCTGTCGAAGCCTACGGCATGCGGAAACTGTTTCATGATGAGGATGATCCCTATCGCGGCAAGCATCCCCTCTATAACCGATGATGGGAAGTAGTTAGCTACAGTACCCGCTTTCACCAATCCGAAGATGATCTGCATAGCACCGGCAAGCACCAACGCAAGCAAAAACACATCGAACGAACCAAGGGAAGCTATAGAATTTAAAACAATAACCGTTAAACCTGCAGCAGGCCCGGCCACGCTTAACTGCGAACCGCTAAGCGTACCAATAACGATACCGCCGATGATACCCGCTAAGATCCCCGAGAATAACGGCGCGCCGGACGCCAGCGCGATACCCAAACATAAGGGTAGGGCTACCAGGAATACGACTAAGCCCGCGGGCAGGTCCTTTTTTAAATTTTTAGCTAAGAAATACTTTTTCAGGTTGAGGCCGCCGGCGGGAACGCCGCCTTGCTTGATTTGCATAAACAATAATTTTATAATGAAACTTTAGTAAACAGCATGTTTAGCAACGCCAAAGCAGGGTTGTAAACAATACATAGTTTTTCCCGGCTGTTATAAAAAAACAGCGGTATGCGGTTAATCACCGGATACCAAAATATCCGGCAAATTTTAATTAAACGTTGGGAGGGGGTGTTGGTACAACAGGATGGTATACCTGCTTGTAAAGGGAGCGTTCCTGGTTGTGCAGGATGTTGGTCTCGATAACAATTGGCCTGTAAACTATAAGGTGGTTTATATTTTCATCAAAAAACTTTTTGTCTTTAAAGGCATCCTTTTCAGGGTCTTCCTTTTCATTTTTTGATTCATGCTCCAGTTGCATAATCACCGCGCGAACGGCTTTGTTATCCATACATAAAAAAACAGGCGCAACAGATATAACCATCTTCATAATAAAGATGCCCATAAACAATGCTGCAATTGAATTTTTGAAAATTCTGTTTTTCATGCGTGTCAAAGATAACGTTTTTTGGAAATGGAAAGTATCATTATGCCGTTTAAAGCTAATCTTACAATATAATTACTAATAGCCCCACCCTGCCCTCTCCAAGGGAGAGGGTTCAAAGAAGCTTCTTTAAGTCCCTCTCCTTTGGAGAGGGGTTGGGGTGAGGCTAAATAATTAGCAATATAATTACTAATTTTATCGCTTTACCAATAAACCACATCGTGAAAAAAAAGCTGGAAATTTTACAAAAAAAGCGCGACCAAGCGCTTGAAGGTGGAGGCGCTGCACGTATTGAAAGTCAGCACAAAAAAGGGAAATTAACGGCACGCGAAAGGCTGCATTTTCTGCTGGATGAGGGTTCGTTTCAGGAGATAGGGATGCTGGTGTCGCACCGCAGCACCGATTTTGGGATGGAGAAAGAAAAGTATCCCGGCGATGGTGTGGTTACCGGTTATGGTACTGTAAATGGCCGTTTGATCTATGTTTTCTCGCAGGATTTTACCGTTTTTGGTGGCTCGCTGTCAGAAACCCATGCCGAAAAGATCGTTAAGATAATGGACCTTGCCATGAAGAATGGAGCTCCCATAGTTGGCCTTAATGATTCCGGCGGTGCACGTATCCAGGAAGGTGTAGTTTCACTTGGTGGCTACGCCGATATATTTTACAAAAATACCATGGCCAGCGGCGTTGTTCCGCAAATCTCGGCCATTATGGGCCCCTGTGCAGGTGGTGCGGTTTATTCACCTGCCATTACCGATTTTATTTTGATGGTAGAGCATACCAGCTACATGTTTGTGACCGGCCCTAACGTGGTAAAAACCGTAACACACGAGGTAGTAACATCCGAAGAATTAGGTGGCGCAAATACTCATGCAACCAAAAGCGGTGTTACCCACTTTGCCTGTGCTAACGAGATAGACGCCATAAACCACGTAAAAAAACTACTGAGCTACATGCCGCAAAACTGCGAGGACCGTGCACCTGCCCTGCCTTACGAGGTGAAGAACGAGGAACGCCCCGCATTAACAGATATATTACCCGAGAATATTTCGCAACCCTACGATATCCGCGAGGTTATTGAACAGGTGATAGATGGCGGCTCGTTCCTGGAGGTTCATAAAGATTTTGCCGAGAACCTTGTGGTAGGCTTCGCCCGGTTAGCAGGCCGTAGTATTGGTATAGTTGCCAATCAGCCAGCGTTTTTGGCTGGGGTACTTGATATTAATTCATCAACTAAGGGCGCGCGTTTTGTGCGTTTTTGCGATAGTTTTAACATACCACTGTTGGTATTTGAAGATGTACCGGGCTTTTTACCGGGCACCGACCAGGAGTGGAATGCCATTATTACCAACGGTGCAAAACTACTTTATGCTTTCTGCGAGGCTACCGTTCCGCGTATTACGGTTATTACGCGCAAGGCTTATGGCGGCGCGTACGATGTAATGAACTCCAAGCATATTGGTGCCGACATGAACTACGCCTGGCCAAGTGCTGAGATTGCGGTAATGGGTGCTAAAGGCGCTGCCGAGATCATCTTTAAACGCGAAATAACATCCGCAGAAGACCCGGAAGCTAAATGGCGCGAAAAAGAAGAGCAGTACGCAGCCATCTTCGCCAACCCCTACCGTGCCGCCGAGCGTGGCTTTATAGATGAAGTAATCGCCCCGTCAGAAACTCGCGTTAAATTAATTCACGCCTTTAAAATGCTGGAGAATAAAGTGGTGAATAATCCAAAGAAGAAGCATGGAAATATTCCATTGTAAATTCGGATTTTAAAACTCACTACCGTCCCTTTTAAGAAACGGATAACATAAGATTTTTAAGTGGCTTTGGCCCAAATAGCAAACTCTCTATTTCGGCTAAAGCCATTTTTATTTGCTGGCTATCCGTTGGCTAAAGCCAACGGCAATGATATTTTTCCCTTGACATTCAAATTTAACACCTGTGCTCCACATTATTGACCTACCTTTATCTTGATATCTATACCAGTTTTAATGAACGCACTTCATCACCCTGTTACAAATTATTTGATCCAAAAAACGGGTATCAAATTTAAACCTAAAACATTATTAATGTTTGCGTTGATGGCAGCGTTTGCATGGACAATAAATCTATTTGGCCAGGTAACCTTTCCCTCTAACAATTTGATCCCTTTCCTAATACGTTCCTTAATAGCGTGTGCTGCGTTAGTTATTGTGTTGTTTACTAATGTTCGTTTACTTAAAGCAAATCAACTTCCTGCATCTTCTTTGGGATTAGAGTTTTCTGTAAAATCATCTATTGGTTTTCTATTAGGCATATCTATAGGGATTATAGCAATGGTTATAATGAGCACTTTAATGTATCTTTTTGTTCCCTATCATTTCACAAAAGGGCCAATGAGTGTTGCCGAAGTTTTTAAGACCAGTTTTTCATTTTTAATAGGAAACACTATCGAAGAACTCATATTTCGCGGTCTCCCATTGATTGTTTTAAGCCAAACCATTGGGTGGCGAAAGGCTGCATTTGTTATGGCCCTGCCCTTTGGGCTATTCCATCTCCCAGGCACCGAATCGGTTTCGTGGGGTTTAAATATTGTAACCACAACGGCCTTTTACTCAATGGTGTTTAGCTTCGCGTTTATTTTAACCGGTTCGCTTTGGGCAGCGATAAGCACACATGTTATCAGTAATGTTATACTGCATTTGCTTTTGGGGTTAGATGGTGCAAATAATGCGTTGTTTGTTCCTGTTTTTGATGCTAAATGGCCAACAGATTATAATTTAGGCTTAGTATTGTATGTCACCACCTCAATTGCTGTGGCTTTTTATCTTTATATCCGTATTAGCAAAAGAGCAAAACTATTACATGGGCAACCAACAGCCCACATTCCAAATTAAAAAACCTTTTACCTTTTACTTTTCAATTCCAAAATGCTTTCCATCGAACAAATAACCCCTCACCTCACATGGCGCCTGCGCAGGGACGTATTGTACCCCGGCGAGTACATGCATAACATGGAAATGGAGGAGGATAACCAAGGTTACCATTTTGGGGCGTTTGAAGATAATAAGCTAATGGGCGTGGTATCGCTGTTTAAGCATGCCGATGATTGGCAGTTCCGCAAACTGGCTGTTGTTGCTGATGGACAAGGTAAAGGCATCGGCACACAAATAATTGCTTGTGTAACCGGGTTTGTGGAGCGCGAGCATGGTACAAGGCTTTGGTGTAATGCGAGGCTATTTGCGACAGGATTTTATGAGAAACTGGGCTACATAAAGGTTGGAGAAGAATTTCATAAGAATGGTGTCGACTACATCATCATGGAGAAAAGCCTGCATATAAAATAAAAAAAGTCAGCTCGCCTTGCGCAAACTGACCTCGTGTGACTTTAACTAATTAACTGATCTTTTATTACGCCGCAAAGGTGCGGTTACAGTATAAAGTGAATGTTAAATAATAAACAAGCTTTATAACTGTTTAAAAGACATTTCTTCGTTATCACAATTGCTTTATTATATTTGCCTTGTGCTATTCTATTAAATAGCTTATAAACACTCCTGTACATGGCAAAAAAGAAACCTGAGGCCGAGCAAAAACCGGCTATAGTAACTGAAACATCTTTAGCGTTTTTCGAAAAATATATCAATAACCCTTCGCCTACCGGCTTTGAATACAAAGGCCAGGAACTTTGGTTGGAGTACCTAAAACCCTACATCGACGACCATTTTGTAGATAATTACGGCACCGCGGTTGGTGTTATTAACCCACAGGCCGAATACAAGGTAGTTATTGAGGCACATGCCGATGAGATTTCGTGGTTTGTAAATTATATTACTAACGATGGTTTGATTTACGTTATCCGCAACGGCGGCAGCGATCACCAAATCGCGCCATCAAAACGTGTAAACATCCATACCGATAATGGTATTGTTAAGGCCGTGTTCGGTTGGCCTGCTATCCACACCCGCTTAGGCGGCGAAAAGGAAGAAGCACCAACACTAAAAAACATTTTCCTTGACTGCGGTTGCGTTACCAAAGACGAAGTTGAAGCCCTTGGCATCCACGTAGGTTGTGTAATTACTTACGAAGATGAGTTTATGGTCCTTAACAACCGTTACTACGTTGGCCGCGCTTTAGACAACCGTGCAGGCGGTTTTATGATTGCCGAGGTTGCCCGTTTATTGAAAGAGAACAACGTTACCCTTCCATTCGGTTTATATATTGTAAACGCCGTACAGGAAGAAATTGGCCTGCGTGGTGCCGAAATGATAGCCCACCGCATTAAACCAAATGTTGCCATTGTTACCGATGTTACACATGATACCGGTACCCCAATGATCAATAAAATTACCCAGGGCGATCTGGCTTGTGGTAAAGGCCCGGTTATTTCATACGCCCCTGCGGTACAAAACAACTTGAATAAATTACTAATAGAATCGGCACAAAAAGCAGGTATCCCGTTCCAGCGCCAGGCGTCGAGTAGGTCGACAGGTACCGATACCGACGCGTTTGCGTACTCTAACGATGGTGTACCATCAGCACTGATCTCGTTACCGCTGCGTTACATGCACACCACGGTAGAGATGATCCACAAAGAGGACGTTGATAACGTGATCCGTTTGATCTATGAATCGTTATTGAACATCCAGAACGGGCAAGATTTTAGGTACATCAAATAATTTAAAACATTTATACACTATTAGCATTGTGTATTACACGCACACCTATATCCTATTTTAAGAAAGAATGAAACCAACACTATTGATTTTGGCCGCAGGTATGGCCAGCCGCTACGGCAGCATGAAACAAGTTGACGGCTTTGGCCCTAACGGCGAAACCATCATCGACTATTCTATTTACGATGCTATTAAAGCAGGTTTTGGAAAAGTTAGCTTCATTATCCGCGAGGAATTTGCAGAACCGTTTAAAGCTATATTTGATCCTAAATTAGCAGGACGTATTGAAACCGATTACGTTTTTCAGAGCTTTGACCTGGAGCCATTCGGCATCAGCGAAAAAATTGAGCGCGCTAAACCATGGGGTACTGCCCATGCGGTTTTAGCTGCCCGCAACCAGATAAATGAGCCGTTTTGTGTGATCAACGCTGATGATTATTACGGTTACGATGCTTTTGAAAAAATGGCGAAGTTCCTTACTACCGAAGTAGATGATAACAAATACGCTATTATTGGTTACCAGATAGATAAAACCTTATCAGACCATGGTACCGTGTCTCGTGGTGTTTGTGCGGTTGACGATAACGGTAACATGACCGAAGTAACCGAGCGTACCGAAGTATATTTTAAAGAAGACGGCACAGTAGCATACAAAGATGCTACAGGCGAACATGGTTTAGCTAATGATACGCGTGTATCTATGAACTTCTGGGGCTTTACCCCGGCTGTGTTTGGACAGAGCGAGGAATTGTTCAGGAAATTTGTTGAGGCAAATAAAACCAACCCTAAATCAGAGTTCTTTATCCCGTTGGTGGCCGATGAACTGATCAAAAGCGGTACAGCATCATTCAAAGTTATCCCAACTGCTACCAAATGGTTTGGCGTAACTTATAAAGAAGATAAACCTATCGTTCAAAACTCGATCTCCCAATTGGTTAACAATGGTACTTACCCAAGCAACCTTTGGAGCTAAGTACTCGCTAATAATTTTGAAAGCCCCCGTTGTAATGGGGGCTTTTTTGTTTTAGGCAGACTTACCAATCTGTAACTTTCTTATTACAAAGCACCGATTGATTTATTTTAAATCTTCCACCTAAGTAAATAGTTAAGTCGCTTGTTTATATTTATATACTTAACTATTAACATGAAACTAAAAATATTACTTCTACTACTGGTAGGCGGTTATGCGGGCCGAATATCGGCGCAGACCACCAACCTCTGGAAAACAGCCACTTCCGGGAGTTACACCTACAAATATGTAACCGGCGACCCAACCAACTCGCGGTTTTACACACTTAAGAACGGCTTAACTGTAATACTTAGTCCCACTGATAAGCAACCACGTATCCAGGCATACATCGCTGTAAAGGCGGGCAGCAAAACAGACCCGGCCGACCATACCGGCCTTGCCCACTACCTGGAACACATGATGTTTAAGGGTACCGACAAATTCGGTTCGCTAAACTGGGCAAAAGAAAAACCACTGCTTGGCCAGATAGACGAACTTTACGAGCAATACAACTCTACCAAAGACGAGGCAAAACGTAAAGAGACCTACAAACAGATCGACAAAACATCGGGCGAGGCTGCGAAATTTGCCATTGCCAACGAGTATGATAAAATGATGGCAGCCATGGGCGGCCAAAATAGTAACGCGTTTACTTCTTTTGAGCAAACCGTTTACACCGAGGATATCCCAAGCTCATCTATAGATAAATTCCTGGCTATGCAGGGCGAACGTTTCCGTGCGCCGGTTCTTCGTATCTTCCATACCGAGTTAGAGGCCGTTTACGAAGAGAAGAACCGCGGAATTGACAGCGACCCAAGTAAAGTGCAGGAAGCCATGTTTGAGGCATTGTTCCCTAATAATAACTACGGTAAACAAACTACCATCGGTACAATCGAGCATTTGAAAAACCCATCATTAAAAGCTATCCGCAAGTATTATTACAATTACTACGTACCCAACAACATGGGTATTATCCTGTCGGGAGATTTTAATCCTGATGTGATGATCAAAAAAGTGGCGCAAAACTTTGGGTATATGAAAACCAAGGCTACCCCGCCATATACCTTCGCGCCGGAAGTGCCAATTACCGCGCCTGTTCAGCGCGACGTTTACGGCCCTAACCCCGAGAACCTGACCATTGCATACCGTTTCCCCGGCGCCAGCACACGTGATGCACGTTTGTTGAGCCTGATGGGTTCATTATTGACCAACGGTAAGGCAGGCCTGTTCGACCTTGACCTGACCAAGAAACAAAAACTACTTAGCGCTTTTGCATCAGCCAATACTTTAAAAGATTACAGCGTACTTGTGCTACGCGGCACACCTGTTAAAGGGCAATCGCTTGATGATGTGAAAGCTTTGATGTTGAGCGAGATTGACAAGTTACGTAAAGGTGAGTTTTCTGACGACCTGATCCAGTCTATCGTTAATAACTACAAAAAGGGCAAAATTGAGCAGGACGAAAGCTATAACCAACGCGCAAGCAACCTAATGGATGATTTTACATCGGGTGTTGACTGGCGTACGGATGTGGCTTCGATAGCCGAGCTTTCTAAAGTAACAAAGGCGCAGATCGTGGCCTTCGCTAATAAATACTTAAAGGCCAACAATTTTGTAATTGTTTACAAACATCAGGGTGCCCATAAAAACATCATGAAGGTTGATAAACCAACCATTACACCTGTTGAGGTGAACGCGGGCGAGCAATCTGCTTACGTTAAAACTATTAACGCTATGCCGGCCAACCCGGTACAACCCGTATGGTTGGATTTTAATAAGGATATACAGCGTGCTAAAGCAGGCCCCGTTGATGTATTATCAGTACAAAATAAAACCAACGCCCTTTTCCGCTTGTACTACCGTTACGATATGGGCAGCTGGAACAACAAAATGTTGCCAATTGCTGCGCAGTACCTGCAATTTTTGAGTACTGATAAACTAAGCGCAGAGGACATTAGCAAGGCATTCTACAAACTAGCATCAAGCTTTAACTTTAGCGCCAGTAACGAAAACTCTACCATCAGCATAAATGGGTTGCAGGAAAACTTTGGCGCATCTGTTACCTTGTTTGAGAACCTACTGGCAAACTGCAAAGCAGATGATAAAGCACTTGTCGGGTTAAAGGCCCGCCTGAAAAGATCAAGAGAAAACCTTAAACTAAACAAAGGCGCTATTATGCAGGGGCTGGTAAACTACGCCCAATACGGCGCGCAAAACCCGTTCAACAACGTACTTAGCGACGAGGAAATTGAGAACCTTAAAGCCGAAGACCTGGTTGCCATACTACATGGTTTGGTTAATTATAAACACACCATATTATACTATGGCCCGCAAACCGCGGTACAGGCAGGCGCAACATTAGCTAAGCTGCATAAAACACCGGCAACCTTCCAGGCATACCCTGCCATGAAAAAATTCGCGCGTGTTAAGGCTGATAAAAATACCGTGCTGTTTGGCAACTTTGACATGGTACAGGCCGAAATACAATGGGTACGCAACGAGGATGCTTACAATGTAGATAAAGCCCCAACCATTGAATTGTTTAACAATTATTTTGGATCTGGTATCAGCTCTATCGTGTTCCAGAACATTCGCGAATCAAAGGCACTGGCCTACTCTACTTACGCGTTTTATATAGAATCGCAGAAGAAGAATGATGATAACACTTTTGCAGGCTACGTAGGCACACAGAGCGACAAGATGAACGATGCGATCGCAGCCATGAACAAGTTATTAAACAAAATGCCTGAATCTGCAGAAGGGTTTAAATCGGCTAAGGAGAACATCCGTAAATCAATTGAGACCGAACGCATTACCCAGGATGGTATCATTTTTACTTACCTGGCGGCACAACGCAAAGGTTTAAATTATGATGCGCGTAAAGCAACTTTTGAAAAAGTGAACAACATCAGCTTTGCTGACATGAGTACTTTCCATGATACCGAATTAAAAGGCAAACCATATACCTACTGTATCGTAGCATCAGACAAACGCGTTACTGATGACGACCTTAAAAAATACGGCGAGCTAACCAAGCCTGATATGAAACAAATCTTCGGATATTAATTATCAATGCATAAATACGGGTTGAAATTGTCTTTTCAACCCGTATTTTTAACTACAAAGAACGTTTCATAATTTTATTCTAAATCTCATTTATTTTACATTAACTTAATGTCGAATTAAAATCGTTTTGTAACAATTTATGCAGTACATCAATAATGAACAAATTGGATAAAGTTAAAAAAAGCATTTTTTTTAACTTTACAACCTTGATAAGGTTAAACAACTATTGACTCATTGCAATGGTTAATGCGCACCCCGGCGTATTAATATTTAACACTAAGCAAACCAAACCCTAACATTCAACGTAGTTACAACACTACTATAATAGTAGAAACAATTTGAGCCATAAACCTAAACCATCCAGCACACATTGCCCAAAATGCGGCAATCTATTTCATCACCAGTTGCACAGAAGCTGGTTAGTGAAAAATATTTTATTCTTTCTCCCGGTCAAAAAATACTTTTGCGCCAATTGTAAAAAAGCCAGATACATCATTAAAAAGTAGACTAATTTCACATTAATTTTATTTTGGTATAAGTATTGCTTCGTAACAAATTATAAAACATTGAGATACTAAGAATATAATAAAATGAGAAGGATTTTAGCTGTGGATGACGATCACGATATACTGGAAGCACTAAAATTCATCCTTGAAGATTCGGGCTATAAAGTAGACACTCTGTCTGATGGACATAAGTTACTGGACACTATACAGGAAAAACACCCCGACTTGATCTTGCTTGATATTATGCTTGGCAATATGGATGGCCGGGAATTATGCAAACTTATTAAACAGCAAATTAAAACTCAAAAAATCCCGGTTATCATGATTTCTGCCAGCCACAATGTAGGCGCTACCTTAAACCACGAGAATGGCCCTAACGATTTTGTAGCAAAACCATTTGATATTAATGTACTCCTAAACTCTATTAAGAAGCAATTGTCCACAGCGGCTTAAAACTTTCCCAATACAATATTTTTGCAGCCAAATGATACCAACATTTGGCTTTTTCTTTTGACAAAACCTTTTAAAAGCACCATTAAACCCCACTATTTAAAGTTTTCCACAGCTATACCACAGATAAGAGTGCATCGTTTTAAAAAAAGCGATTATCCACATTTGTTAATTACTAATGTGGATTGCATTTTTGCGTTTAGCTAATTTAGCACCCATCATTATTGCGCTTTATGATCAAACTTAGATACATCACCTTTATTGCACCGGTGCTTTTGGCCCTACCAACACTGGCGCAGCAAAACCCATCATTCCACACTAACCGCATTTATCAGAATGCGAACAACCTGTTGGCAATGGGTAAATATGCTGCCGCTGCAGAGCAATATCGCCTGGTTGAACAAATCCGCTTAAAAACCGGCCAGCAATCAAAATTCGAGTCGGAACTGTCTTTGCTTAAAGAGAATTCGCAATATTACGAAGCCCTTTGCGCGCTTGAATTGGGTAATGATGATACCGAAAGCATGTTTGCCCGCTTTATAAAGGAGCACCCGGAAAACCCGCTCACCAAGCAGGCGTACTTCCAGGTTGGTAAATCGTACATTAAACAGGGTAAGTATAACGAGGCTTTGATTTGGTTCAACAAAGTGGATGCAGTTGATTTAACCGGTTCGCAAAATACTGAATACAAATTCCGCAAGGGTTACGCCTACTTTGTAACTAACGATTATAAGAACGCGCAATTATTATTCGCCGATGTGAAAAACAAACGCTCGCCGTTTACCGATGATGCTACCTATTACTTCGCCTACATCGCGTACTTGAATAAAGATTACCACTTAGCACTGCTCAACTTCGAGAAACTTAAAAACTCTAAAAAATACGAGAACAGCTACCCTTATTACATCACTGCCGTTTACTTTTTAGATAAGCGTTACGATGATGTGATCAACTACGCTATCCCGATCATCAACAGCACCAAGCAACAAAATGAAACTGAAATGCTGCGCATTATTGGTGCATCGTATTTTGCCAAGGGAAATTACGACAAGTCGGTGGAATATTACAGCCGCTTTGAAGAACAGGACCAGGGCCGTACCCAAAACACGCAGGATAGCTACCAGATAGGTTACGCTTACTATAAAGTAGGCAACTACGGCAAAGCCGCTACCGTGTTAGAAAAACTGGTAGCCCAAAATGATAATTACAGCCAAAGTGGTAGTTATACCCTGGGCGATGTGTTTCTGAAAATGAACAACAAGCAAAGTGCCCGTAACGCATTCCGTACCGCATCAAGACTAACTTACGACAAACAGTTACAGGAAGACGCTTTGTACCAATACGCCAAACTTTCTTACGAGCTCGATTTTAATAACGAGGCGCTGATAGCCACCCGTGCATATCTGAAGAATTACCCGCGATCTACCCGTAACGATGAGGTGAAGATCTTGTTGGGCGAAGCTTTGCTTAACTCAAAAAACTACAAGGAAGCTGTTGAGATACTGGAGCCCATTCCCAATAAATCTGAAAGCGCGCAGATAGCTTACCAGAAGGTAACCTACTATCGTGGTTTAGAGTTTTACAACGAACGCGCGTTTGAAAACGCTATAGGCATTTTCCTACGCTCTTTACGCAACCCGGTTGATACTAAGGTGCAAGCGTTAACCCTTTACTGGATGGCCGAATCGATGTATGAGGTGAGGAAATACACCGAGTCGGTTGAAAACTTTGAGGAGTTTTTAGCGATGCCGGAATCTAAACAGACCGACGTAGCCAACTTTGCCAATTATGCCCTTGCATACGCCGCATTTTACGATGAGCAATACAAAAAAGCCGCTACTTACTTTGAGAAGTTTTTGCGTGGAGATGTAAAAGACCAGGCTACCGAGAACGATGCCATCAGCCGTTTGGGTGATAGTTACTTTGCGCTAAAAAGCTATGGCAACGCCTTAGAAAATTACGACCGTATTATTGGCCGCCACAGCCAGGGACAGGAATATGCCTTGTTCCAGCGTGGTATTATACAGGGTTTACAGAACAACCCGGATGCTAAGATCAGCACGCTGAACAGCCTGCTAAACCAGTTCCCAAATTCGGATTACGCGGATGATGCATCTTTCGAGATCGCTTACGCTTACTTCCTGAAAAACGATGGCGACCGTGCCAAGGCCGACCTGAACGCCATGATAGCCAAATATCCACGTAGCAGTTATATACCGCGTGCTTACACCACCATCGGTTTAATTGATTACAATGCCGGCAGGGACGACGAAGCAACCAACTCGTTCAAAAAGGTGGTATCAGATTACTCATCATCTGACGAGGCTAAGCAGGCCTTAAAACAAGTTGAAAAGATATATACCGATAAAGGTGACGCATCGTCGTTCTTAAACTACGCCAACTCTACTGCAATAGGTAACTACACCACTGCCGAGCAGGAAAGCATTTTATACACCGCTGCAAACAACCTTTACTTAAAAGGCGACTGGCAGGGAACGGTTAATGCCGTTGGCGCCTACTTTGATAAATTCCCCACCAAACAGATCTACGAGAAACAATCAAGGTTCATCCGTGCGCAAAGTTTGGTTAAACTGAATAAAGGAGATGATGCTGTTGTAGACTACAACGTGATCCTGAACGACTGGACAAGTGCTTACAGCGAGAAATCATTGATTAGCATGGCTAAGTTGTACATGGCGCAAAAGAAATACAACGATGCCATTGTATTCCTGAAAAGGCTGGAAACCAATTCAGAATATAAAGCTGATTATAGCTTCGCGGTGAACAACCTGTTGTTGAGCTACTCGCAAATAAACATGCCGGATGATGTATTGAAATACGCCAAACTGGTACGCGATAACGAAAAATCATCACAAGAAGATAAATTCAAAACAGGCCTTTACGCCGGTAAAGCTTACCTGCAAAGAGGCGATACCACAGCGGCTATTAAAGAGTTGAACTACACCGTTACCAACACCAAAACCATCGCAGCAGCAGAAGCCAAATATAATATTGCCAATGTAGAATACCTGCAAGGCAAGTACAAGGCATCACAAAAAACCTGTTTCGACTTGGTGAAGGATCTGCCAAACTACGATTACTGGGTGGCAAAAACATACATATTGTTATCAGACAATTACGCCGGTTTGAAAGACGCCTTCCAGGCCAAAGCTACGCTGCAAAGTGTTATTGATAACTATAAAGGCGATGATGATATTTTAACCATAGCCCGCCAGAAACTGGGCGTGCTTGAACCATCTAAAGCTAAACAGGAAGCACCGGTAGAAACCAAACCGGCAGGAACAGCACCTGTGGAAGCAAAACCAACAGAGACGGCACCTGCAACAACCACACCTGCCACTACAGAACCAACCAAACAGGAAAACAAAGAACAATAGAACAAGACAAGCAATGAACCAAAGACACACCATAGCACTGCTTACCTTATTAACGGTATTCTTCTTTGTCCCGGCCTCGGCACAAACAAAGAAACCCGCGGTGAAGAAACAACAGGCTAAGACTACCGCTAAGCCTGTATCCAAAGCTAAAACACCTGCTAAAAGCACCACCGTGCAAAAAGCGGGTGCCAAAAACCTTGGCGATGCGGCATCAAAAGTAGCGGCGGATACTACAAAAAAAGGCGGACAGAATAATCCGAATGATAATAACAGCAGCCTTGCCGAAGAGATTGTAGTAACCACATCATACAAACCGGTATTAGCCGAGGCGGTAAAAATCCGCCGTAACCCCGACCTGGAAGATAAAACTCCATACAAAGCGCCATTGAACTATGTGCCGTTAGACAAAAAACTATCACAAGATAACAACATCCGCCAGCTGGACGCCATGAAAAGGCCACAGGAACAAGATTCGATACAAACTAATAATTACGCAAAAGTGGGTATCGGTAGCATGAAAACTACCTTTGGCGAAGCTTACTTTGGCAACGGTAAAGACCAGGCACTACAGGTTGGCGGTTACCTGAAACACTTCGCGCAATCGGGCTCATCGCTTGATAAGCAGAACGACAGTCGCCAGGAGGTTGGCGTATTTGGCAAAAGCATTGGCGCAGAAAATACGCTGACCGGCCGCATCACTTACAAACGCCATCAAACCTATTTTTACGGGATAGACCAGGATAACCCACCGGTCGCTTTTGAACCCGCTAAACAGGTATTCAACACCATTGGTGCCGAAGGAGAAATAGCTAAAAACTTTAAAGACGTAGAGAACGCGTTTACTTATGCCGCCAAATTTAAAGGGTATGTATTTAACAATGCGTTCAGTGCCAAAGAAAGCAACGTGGTTATCAGTGGTTTTTTAAACAAAACCGTTAAACAATTTTACGCGGGCTTAAGTGCCTCGTTAGACCTTGGTTCACAAAAAGATGTGCTTTACTCTCAAAACAACAGCATTGTAAGGGCTAACCCATACATTAAGTTCCAGGGCGAAAATTATAAGATAGACGTGGGTGTGAACATTGCCAAAGAGTTTGGTTTTTCAGACCGTTTCTTCATCTTCCCTGCCGCAAAACTGGAGTTCCAGGTAGTGCCAAAGTATGTACGACTTTTTGCCGAAGCTAAAGGGGACGTAAACCGCGCATCTATTAAAGACCTAACCGATGTTAACCCTTTCCTGGGCGAAAATATCAATCTGGCTAATTCGGTAGATAAATTGGACATCACCGTAGGTTTAAAAGGAACACTCGCACCGGGCCTTGGCTTTAAAGCAGCCATCTACCGCAACAGCATTAAAAACCTGCCTTTGTTCGTCAACAACTTTGCAACAACCTTTAACAAATACCAGGTTATTTATGATAACGGCGACGCGCGCGTAAGCGGCTTTAACGGCGAACTTGATTTCAAAGCAAGCGAAGATGTAAACGTTTATGGCCGTGTTGAATTTAAAGATTACAAAATGGCAAGCGAAGCGCAACCATGGAACCTGCCTAAGTTTATCCTTACCGCGGGTACCAGCATCCACATTAATGATAAGGTTGACATCAATGGATCTTTGATGTTCCGCGGTAGCACGCAGGACCCATTATTGGTAACGGGCAGCACACCGGCAGCACCGCAATACACGCAAATAAATTCGTTTGCCGATATAAGCGGCGGCGCTACATATAAAATAAACAAACAGCTATCGGTATTTGTTCAGGCCAATAATATCTTGAATGCCAGCAGCAAAACATGGGTTTATTATCCAAATTACGGGTTTAATATATTCGGTGGTGTAGGCTATGCATTTTAAGCTTTTTGATGTTTTATAATTATCCTTACTTTTAGCGAATGGATGTAGGCAATTTTATAAGCGACCTGCTGGCGCAACATGGAGATGTAAGTGTGCCGGGTTTGGGCTGTTTTGCACATACCCGCATTAATGGCCATTATAATGAAAGGGAGGATAAAATATACCCGCCAACTTACAGCGTACAGTTTGACCCGCAATTTATAGAGGATGAAACGCTGGCACAATATATTGCCGATAGAAAGAACATTTCGCTGGCCTCATCAAAATACTTTACCGAAAAATTCATCAATAACATAAAACTACAGGCGCAGTATGAGGAAGTTGCCCTGGCCGATCTTGGCTGGTTTTATACCGAAGGCGATCAGCTTTACTTCCGCCCAAGCACAGGTAACAGTTCCGATCCTGAGTTTTTTGGTTACGAACCGTTAAGTCTTTATAAACTAGGGAACGCACCGGAACAAAGTGCGGCATTATATCCAACAAACCAGCCTGCCGAACAAACAACTTCTGTTGCCCCGGTTGCTGTGGCCGGTGAAGAAGAGCCGGCAGCAGAAGGCTATCGCTATGAAACTGATGAAGAGCACGAAGCTTACCTGGTTAAACTGACCCGTAAAAAACGCCGTAACTCCACCATATTGTTTATTACGCTGGCTATAGTATTTACCGGGATAGCAGTTTATTTAGTTAACCGGTACGATTCTACCATATTTAACCGGGAAGCGCCAAAACCAAAATCTACCAAAACGGCGGAAGTGATACACGCCAAAGTTGATACGCTTGCACCGGTTGACACTACTAAAAAGACTGTAAAGGCTGATAGCATAGTTTCAAATATTAAACCACCTGTAAAAGATACGATCACCAAAAGCGCGCCGATTGTAGACAATAAAATTACAGGGCCACGTTATGAGATTATAGTTGGCGCATTTAGCACGATAGCTAAAGCTGACATAGAAATAGCCAACTACGAAAAAATGGGCTTTACAGCACACATTGCCGAAGGCGTGCCGGGTAAAAAGCAAAATATATCGCTTGGCACTTACAGGCTAAAAGGCGATGCGGCATCCGCATTAGATAAAATATTAAATACCGGTAAAATTAAGCCTTCGCAGGTTTATATATTACCGATAGACGTTAGATAATTATCCCCACTACAGGGTCTACATTTTACATTAAGAATTAAACAAAAACTATGATGTTATTATTGCAGGTTGCAGCAGATACCACCGCAAAACTGATTGATACCGCGCATACGGCCGCAACCCAACAACTGGCAAAAATCCCCGAAGAAGAATTGCGCTTTGGCGACTTGTTGATAAAAGGTGGTTGGGTAATGGTACCTATCGGGATACTGGCTATACTGGGCCTTGTTATATTCTTCGAGCGTTTCTTTACCATCCGCAAGGCATCAAAAGACGAATCGCATTTAATGAGCCAGGTACGCAGCAGCATCCACTCCGGCGATCTGCAATCGGCTATTGCTATTTGCCGTAATAGTAATTCACCTTTGGGCCGTATGCTTCAAAAAGGCTTATTACGTATCGGCCGCCCGATTAAAGATATTGAAGGCGCTATCGAAAACATAGGTAAGCTGGAGGTATCCAAACTGGAGAAAAACATCGGTATCATCGGCATAGTAGCCGGTATAGCGCCCATGTTTGGTTTCCTGGGTACTATAGCGGGTGTAATCAAGATCTTTTATGATATTTCTAAAACCGATAACATCAGCATGGGTGTTATTTCGGGAGGTTTATACGTAAAAATGGTTACATCGGCAGCAGGTTTGTTTGTGGGTATCATCGCCTACATCTGTTACCACATTTTAAATATGATGGTTGATAAGGTGATCCTGAAACTGGAAACTGACGCCATCGAATTTATTGACCTGTTAGAGGAGCCAAGCAAATGAATTTAAGAAAAAGACATAAAGGTGCATCGGCAGAGGTACATACTTCAGCCATGAACGATATCATGTTCTTCCTGCTTTTGTTCTTCCTGATCGCGTCTACGGTAACCAACCCCAACGTGGTAAAGCTGATGCTGCCAAAATCATCAAGCGGGCAATCGGTATCCAAAAAAACTATCAACGTATCTATCGATAAGAATTTGGTTTACACCATCGATAAAAAGCAGGTACCGGTAGATCAGATACAGCCTACCCTGCAAAGCTACAAAAGCCTTGCAACGGAGTTGACCATAGTACTTTATGTAGACCGCACCGTGGCTATACAGGATGTGGTGCAGGTGATGGATATAGCACAAAAACTAAACATAAAAATGGTACTGGCAACAGAACCGAAGGGATAGACAGGAAAGTGAAAGGTAAAAGCTGAAAGGCAAAATGTAACGCCAATTGCAATCAACTTTTAAAACCTTTTACCCTTAACCTTTCGCCTTTTACTTAAATATAAATGGACTACAGGGAAGAAAATAATTATCCAAAGGCATTTCTGGCTACAGGCATCATACTTGGTTTGGTGATGGCGCTATGCTATTTTCTTGTTTTCCATAATCCGCCGCCAAATGAGGAGGGAACCGGCGGCATCCTGGTAAATTACGGTACGGTGGATGAAGGTATGGGCAGCGACTATATGAGTACCGAAGAACCCTCAGTAGCCGATAAAGCCAACAACACCAAACCCGATAAGGTAACCCCTGCCCCACCAACCGAAGAAAAACAACAGGTGGAGAACAGCGATAAAAACGTGGTTACCCAAAGCACCGACGATGCGCCCGAAGTAGCTGCGAATACAACAAAACCAAGCAAAAGCGTAGCTACACAACCAACAACCAAAACCGTTGCTAAACCGGCAGTAAACCAAAACGCCCTGTACAAAGGCAAAACCAATAATGGCACCGGCGAAGGCGACGGTACAGGCAGCACTCCGGGTAACCAGGGCAAACCAACCGGTACAACGCTTACCAATAACTATAATGGAACAGGTGATGGTAATGGTGGTAATGCGTTAACCGCTCGTAACTTCACACGACCACCTTCAAAACCTGTTGTTACCAACTTTGAAGGTAAAATCGTGATTACATTCAAAATAGACGCTGATGGAAATATTATCTCTGCAAGCGTTGCCCGAGGTTCTACATCCATCGAAGGTGACATAGTTGATAAGTGTATACAAGCTGTTAAAAATGCAAAAGTAAACCCTTCAGCAAATGTAAGCGAAGACCGGACTTACACACAAACTTTTGTATTTAAGCGGCAATAATACCATTTAATAGTTCATTGTAAAATTTCTTTGGCTGATAGCTCTTATCAGTTTTCGATGCTACATTTGTATGCAAGTAGTTCGGCCATGAATTATGAACCACTCTTCTCATGAACTACCAACAAACCCTCAACTACCTCTACACCCAGCTACCCGTTTTTACCCGTGTAGGCGCTTCTGCTTACAAGGAAGACCTGACCAACACCATTGCGCTACTGAAGATCCTGAATAATCCCGAGCACAAGTTTAAAAGCGTGCATGTGGGTGGTACAAACGGCAAGGGTTCTACATCGCACATGCTGGCGGCAATTTTGCAGGTTGCGGGCTATAAAACCGGGCTGTATACATCACCGCATCTAAAAGATTTCCGCGAGCGCATCCGTATCAATGGTGAGATGATCAGCAAGCAAACCGTTATCGATTTTGTAGCTAAACACAAATCAGATTTTGAAGAGATCCAGCCCTCATTTTTTGAGATGACGGTCGCGCTCGCTTTTGATGTATTTGCCAAAGAGCAGGTTGACATTGCCATTGTAGAAGTGGGTTTAGGTGGGCGGTTAGATTCTACCAATGTCATCAACCCCCTCCTATCCATCATCACCAATATCGGTTGGGACCATATGAATTTACTGGGTGATACCCTTCAAAAAATAGCAGGCGAAAAAGCGGGTATCATTAAATCAAATACCCCCGTAATTATTGGAGAATACCAACAGGAGGTTGCGGATGTGTTTATCAGTAAAGCAAAGTCGGTAAATGCTGATTTTGTGTTTGCATCGGATGTAAAATCAAAAGTTAAAAGTCAAAAGTCAGAAGAGAACCTGGAGTATCTGGAAATAGACGCTCCTCAAACCCCACTCCCCGCTCTTCATATCCAACTCGATTTGCCTGGAAGCTACCAATTAAACAACCTACGCACAGTTTTAACCGCTGTTGATGAATTGCGCAAACAAGGCTTCAACATTACTAATCAGCACATCACAGCAGCCTTAAAACAGGTTAAAACGCTAACCGGCTTGCATGGCCGATGGGAGGTGTTGAGCCATAAGCCACTTACCATTTGCGATACCGGCCATAATCCCGAAGGCATTGCCGAAGTAATCAAAAACATCGCGTCGGTAAAATATGAGCACCTGCATTTCGTGATAGGGATGGTGAACGATAAAGACATCAGCAAAGTGCTCTCTATGCTGCCAACCGACGCTACCTACTATTTTTGTCGCCCGGATATCCCGCGTGGTCTCGAAGCCGAAAGCATCAAACAACAAGCCGCAAGCTTTGGTTTGCAGGGCGAAGCATACGGGTCTGTTAAAGAAGCATTCCGTGCGGCACAAGCAAACGCTACAGATAAAGATCTGGTGTTTGCAGGTGGAAGTACTTTTGTAGTAGCAGAGGTTGTCTGAAGTCGAATTGATAGAATTTTTGAATTAACCGAATGCAAAGATTAATATTCTGTTAATTCTTTAATTCCGAAAATTCGGGTTCAGACAAAAAACCCTACTTTAGCTTCAAACAAACCAAAAATCATGACCTACCTACCCTCCCCCGCACGATACGATAAAATGCAATACCGCCGTTGCGGTAAAAGCGGTATAAAACTGCCGGCTGTTTCATTAGGCCTGTGGCATAACTTTGGCCATGTGGATGTGATGGAAAACTTCCGCAGCATCCTGCATTTGGCATTCGATAGCGGTATTACCCATTTTGATCTGGCAAATAACTACGGCCCGCCCCCGGGTAGTGCCGAAACCAATTTTGGCAAGATCCTGAAAGAAGATTTTGCAGGTTACCGTGATGAATTGATAATCAGCAGCAAGGCGGGTTATACCATGTGGGATGGCCCTTACGGCGACTGGGGGTCAAAAAAATACCTAGTATCCAGCCTTGACCAAAGCCTAAAACGAATGGGGTTGGATTATGTAGACATCTTTTACCACCACCGCCCGGATCCCGACACCCCGCTGGAAGAAACCATGGGCGCTTTAGACCTCATCGTTCGCCAGGGAAAAGCTTTGTATGTGGGCATCTCTAACTACAACGCGCAGGAAGCAGAGAAAGCTATCGCTATATTAAAACAACTAGGCACGCCATGCCTTATCCATCAGCCAAAATATTCGATGTTCGTCCGCGATGCGGAGGCTGGTTTGTTGGATGTATTGGGGAAAGACGGCGTGGGTTGTATCCCATTCTCTCCACTTGCACAGGGCTTACTAACCAACAAATACCTGCACGGCATCCCTGAAGATTCGCGCGCGGCAAAATCAACCGGCTTTTTACAGGAAAGCCAGGTTACTGATGAAGTTATCAGCAAGATCAAAAAACTAAATACCCTTGCTGAGAAACGCGGACAAACTTTGGCCCAAATGGCATTAGCCTGGTTGCTGAAAGACGAACGCGTAACATCAGTACTGATAGGCGCCAGCAAACCTGCACAGTTAGCAGATTCGTTGAAGGCATTGGATAACATCGTTTTTTCATCAGAAGAATTAGAGAAAATAGAGACGATCTTAAAATAGGTTTTAAACAACTTAAAACTTCAAAAAGGCGTATTTAGAAATAAATACGCCTTTTTGTTTAACAAACATTAACATTCTGCATCTAAAATCTTTACCCATATTTACGCTACTAAATCTTCTTCATGAAATCATTTTTCCTTGTCGCCATATTTTTGCTGTTGACATCCGGTTTATTCGCGCAGGACTTTACCCTGAGCGGTAAGATCACCGATGGCGCAGGTAATGCGGTCCCTTTCGCTACAGTTTATATCCGCAATACTACAAGGGGAACGTCAGCTAACAACGACGGTAACTATACGTTAAATTTAAAGGCCGGCCAGTACGATGTACGTTACCAGGCCATAGGTTTTAAGCAGGAAAGCCGCAAGGTAGAACTGAAAGCAAATCAAACCATCAACATCTCTTTAAAGGCCGAAGATTACCAGCTGAAAGAGGTTTCAATAAACGCGGGTGCCGAAGACCCGGCTTACGCCATCATCCGCAAAGCGATAAAAAAGCGCAAGACTTATTTGAACGAAGTGAATGCATACACCTGCGAGATCTACATCAAAGGCCTGCAAAAACTGCTGGCCGCTCCAAAGAAATTACTGGGTGTTGATGTGCAAAAGATAGCCCGCGAGAACGGGCTGGATTCCAACCGACGTGGAATTATTTATCTGTCGGAATCGCAATCAAAGCTCAGCTTCATCAGGCCGGATAAGGTGCACGAGGAGATCATCTCCTCCAAATTCTCGGGCAGTAACCGGGCGTTTACCTTTAACCGCGCATCAGATATGCAGGTGAATTTTTATGAGAACCTGCAAAACTGGAAAGGATTAAGTAACCGCCCGCTCATTTCGCCCATTGCAGATAACGCCCTATCCTATTACAAATACAAATACGTTGGTTTTACTACCGAAAATGGCGAAACCATCAACAAGATATTAGTTACACCGCGCAATGCTTACGACCCTTGCTTTAGCGGCTATATTTATATTATGGACGATAGCTGGCGCATCCAAAGCCTTGGTCTGTACATCACCAAAAAATCGAACATCAACTTTGTAGATACCCTAAAGGTTAACGAGCAGTTTTTCCCGGTGGGCGATAAAGTATGGATGCCATCTTCGTTAAAGTTTGAATTTACAGGCGGTTTCTTCGGCTTTAAATTTGGCGGTTATTTTATCTCGGTTTATAAGAATTATGAGATAGACCCTAAGCTGGATAAAAAAAAATTTGCCGAGGTGCTGCGCATTAACAAAGGTGTAAACAAAAAAGATTCGGCCTATTGGGAACAGGAACGCCCCATTCCCCTTACCGACGAAGAGAAAATAGATTACCAGAAAAAAGCCGTCCTCGCCGCCAAACGCGAATCTAAACCCTATCTCGATTCGCTCGACAAGGTGAATAATAAATTTAGCATAGGTAAATTCCTGTTAGGGGGTTACCGTCACCGCAACCGGTACGATCATGAGTATTACAATTTCAATTCCCTCCTAAGTTCTGTAACCTATAATACCGTTGAAGGTCTGGCTTTGGGATACGGCGGCTCGTTCACCAAACAGATAGACAGTGTTAACAATCGTTATCTGAATATCTACGGTAAAGTCCGTTATGGTTTCTCTAACAAACTGTTTAACGCGAGTGGCGGTATCACTATGCCTGTTGGATCATATACATTAAACTTAGCAGGTGGAAGCGATGTGATAGATATGAATAACCGCGAGCCTATCAGTTCGTTCATGAACACGGCTAACACCCTTTTGAACAGGCAGAACTTTGAAAAGCTATACCAAAAGCAATATGCAGCGGCCACTATATCTAAACGTATTTACGGCGGATGGCAGGCAAGCGTTGGCGCCGAGTGGGCAAACCGTAAGTATTTGTCAAACACAACCGATTATAGTTTCTTCCACCCAAAGGGGCATGAGTTTACATCAAATAACCCCTTATCGCCTGCGGTAGACGCGCCTTTGTTCCCCGAGAACCAATCATTCAATGTAAACGTGCGCACTACGTATGATTTTAGCAACCGTTACGAAACCTACCCTACAGGTAAACGTTACATCCCGTCCAAATACCCAACCATTGGTTTAAACTTTACCAAGGCGGTTAAAAACGTGTTTGGCTCTGATGCGGATTATAATTTGGTATCGGCAGATATCTCCAAGTCGGATATCCCCATGGGCTTTTACGGAAAAACCTCGTTCTACATCAGCGCGGGTAAATTCTTCAATACCAAAAGCATTTACTTTACCGACTACGGGCATTTTAGCGGTAACCAGGTGTTGTTTTACCAAGGCGGCATTAATAAGTTTCTGCTGTTAGATTACTACCAGTTCAGCACCGGCGATAAATATCTGGAAGGCCATTTAGAGCATAACTTTACAGGTTTACTTTCCAATATGATCCCGCTTATCCGTAAACTGAAATTACAAGAGATCATCAACGTTAATTACCTATCCACCCCAACCTTAAAAAACTATACCGAATTGGGCGTAGGCTTCCAAACCAATATCGGCTTAAGGGTAATGTATGGCACATCGTTCAACAACAAAGTTGCAGGTGCAAACCAGGCGATAAGGATCGGGACGAGTTTTTAGTGAGGAAATCTATTTATAAAACCGCTCACGAATTTGAACTAAAACATCCTCAGCAGTTTTAACATCAGGTTGTTCGGGTAAGTCTGCGTTTTTGTAGAGTTCATCTACTTTGTGCATTTTTTCATCTATCATTCCCATCAGTTCATCAAATTCAAAAGCACCACTTCGGATACTTAGTAAAAAATCACGATCTTGTCGATGAACCCTTACTTCCTTATACAAGGCTATTTCTTCTGCCATGTTTAACAGCCTAAAAGTGTGCATCATGTTTTTAGCATCATAACTTTTCCCATGTGATAAAGTGCTTTCATACCTTACCTGATTCCGCTTTTCTTCCCATTCTAAATACTCTTTATAATTACGACAGTAGATAGAGTAAGCGTCCTTGTTAAAAGTCATCGTAGCTAACGGGCTTAATGCTTTAGGTACCGAACTTAGCTGCACATCATTTGCGTTTGACCCAGAAACAATACCATTGAATGAACTGCCGGCTACTTGCGCCTGGCTATACAAAAGATAAACATTTCTAAAATGCTCAACATTTACTAACCCGCAGGTTTCCTGCGACAAGGCGTTTTGCTCCAACCAATCCGTTAATAACGCACTTCCACTGTTTTGGATAACGTAACAAAAATCAAGCACCGATTTTTTCTCCTTATCTATTGGGTTGTTGATCTTTTTATTGAGGCCCTTTGCTTTTTTAATTTGCGTTTGGGCGTACCCTGCAAAAGTATCACGGCAAAGTTTTGACAAATAATCGGATGGTTTGACCAGATCCATAATAGGGTGTCTGAAAATCACATGTTGTTCTGGCGTGTTCAACAGCTCCAATATGTTGGGGTTGTTTTTTCCGAGTAACTCCAGGAACCGACCTATTTCAAAATATACTTCATCATTAGTATTATTGGCTACCTGATCCTGAAAGTTAAATCCATATAGTTCCTTTTGAGGCAAGATAAATATCCCTTTTTTATCTATATCTGATGTGGGCAAGCTTAAATTATAAGCATTGCTTCCACTTACGCAATCTAGTAAGATGTATTGTCTTTTATTTATCAATTGCTCGTAAGTCATTTTGAGATATATTTTCTAAAGATCAAGTCGAGTTTTTCAGTTGTTTTATGATTTGCAGGTAATTTGCTCACCTCTTCTTTACAAAACTCGAGTGTATCATTTAACCATTTATTCACCACTGGAACTTGTTTGATCAACGTTTTCTCATCACTTACAGCTTTTAGTTTCAACAGATCGTCGATACTGGCCTGAAAAATCTCATCGTCAACCAATATTCGTAATTTTTCAAATTCCATCGGTGGCACTTCCTGCTTTTCGATGATCCACTTGCAAGCTAATGTTGATCTTAATGCATAAAAATAACGTTTGATTTTCACCTCGCCACCTTGCAAATCGTTGTTAACGGTATTTATTGCCATAGACAGATAGTGGTTACCGCCCGACCGTAACGAATAATAATTATGCATTAAAAACCTCACTTCCGTAGCAAAACCAGAGTCATCTTTATAAATTATTGGCGATTGTAGCCACTCATATAATGGAGAATTTGACTTAAGAAATAATTTCAAACTCTTTTTAACATCCCATCCGCCGATATCCAACAAATCATTAATCGGTAGGTCTATAACATCCTTCAACTCTGTAATAGATAAATAATCATTCGTGTTACGAGCATATATGAATCTTACATCGAAATCGCTATCAGGCGATTTAAAACCCCATGCCCTGCTACCCGATTCACAGGCATAGAGCACCTTTATACTGTACTTTATTTCTAATTCTTCAAGTTCGTGTTTTATTGTATCAAGCATATTGCTGCAATTTACAATATTAGCTATTGCATTGCCTTTAAATTTCTACAATCTCATATCAAACTTTTCCGCTCAAAATCCTATCTTTGCCCATGCAAGAAAAAATCCTCATTCTTGACTTCGGTTCGCAGTTCACCCAGCTTATCGCGCGCCGTGTCAGGGAACTCAATATTTACTGTGAGATCCATCCCTTTAACAAAGTTCCTGAAGTAGACGAAAGCGTAAAAGGTATCATCCTTTCCGGCAGTCCATATTCTGTACGCCAGGACGATGCACCTCATTTCGAGTTCATTAAACACCACAAAACACTGCCTATTTTAGGCGTTTGTTATGGCGCGCAGTACATGGCACATTTCCATGGAGGCGAGGTATTGGCATCAAGCACACGCGAGTACGGCCGTGCCAATCTGGATTACATCAAACCGGATAATATCCTTTTTAAAGATGTGCCTGCAGGTTCACAAGTGTGGATGTCGCACGGTGATACCATCGCGAGGATCGCAGATGATTTTGAAATTATTGCAAGTACCGATAGTGTGAAAGTTGCCGCTTACCAGATCACCGGCACCAAAACCTACGGCATCCAGTTCCACCCGGAGGTTACCCACAGTATTGATGGCAAGCAATTGCTGCAAAACTTTTTGGTTGACATTTGCCATTGCAGCCAGGATTGGACCCCGGATTCGTTTATTGAAACAACCATTGCCGAACTGAAGGCGAAATTGGGTGATGATAAGGTGGTTTTAGGTTTATCGGGCGGTGTCGATTCGTCGGTAGCGGCGGTATTGCTGCACCAGGCCATCGGCAAAAACCTGCACTGTATATTTGTTGATAATGGCTTATTGCGTAAAGATGAGTACCAATCTGTATTGGATTCTTACCAGCACATGGGCCTTAATATAAAAGGGATTGACGCCAAGCAACGTTTTTACGATGCGCTTGCCGGGATTAGCGACCCCGAGAAAAAACGTAAAGCCATTGGCCGCGTGTTCATAGAGGTATTTGACGATGCCGCGCACGAGGTACAAGGTGTAAACTGGCTTGGCCAGGGTACTATTTACCCGGACGTTATCGAATCTGTTTCGGTAAAAGGGCCGTCGGCAACTATCAAGTCGCATCATAACGTTGGGGGATTGCCCGACTTTATGAAACTGAAGGTTGTAGAGCCGTTAAACACCCTTTTTAAGGACGAAGTACGCCGCGTTGGGGCCGCTTTAGGTATAGACCCAAACATCCTTGGCCGCCACCCCTTTCCGGGGCCAGGCCTTGCTATCAGGATCCTTGGCGACGTTACGCCGGAGAAAGTTGACATATTACAACAAGCCGATGCGATTTATATCAACAATTTACGCAGTGGCGGTGTTTATGATAAAGTTTGGCAGGCAGGCGCCATATATTTACCGGTACAATCGGTAGGGGTTATGGGCGATGAGCGTACTTACGAGAACGTAATTTGCCTGCGAGCGGTAGAATCATTAGATGGGATGACGGCAGATTGGTGCCACTTACCTTACGATCTGCTTGCAAAAATATCAAACGAGATAATCAACAACGTAAAAGGAATTAACCGGGTAGTATATGACATCAGTTCGAAACCACCGGCCACAATTGAGTGGGAATAAGTGGTTTATATTTGTTTTAACGGCGCTAATAATTGGTGCATGTTCGCCTAAGATCCGGACTGTACCCTCATCTACCGTAAAAACAACAACTAAAAATCCCGTAATTAAAAAAGAAAAACCTGCCGAAAAGCCTCCGGTGAAAACACCTGAGGCAAAGGCATCGGTTATATCGCTTATCCTTCCGCTGGGTCTTGATCATGCCGTTGCGGGGCAAAGCTACACTGCTGCCAAACTAAAAACCGCGAACATGTCGATTGAGTATTACCAGGGCTTTAAGCTGGCGCTGGATTCACTCACCTCCACAGGTAGCAATTACAAATTACAAATTTTTGATAGTAAGGACGATGCGGCGCAGTCGCACAGCCTTAGCCTAAATCCGCAGGTAAAAAACAGCGAGATCATTATCGGCCCTGTATTCCCTGATGATGTAAAGGCTTTTACAGCAATGCTTACTTCAGCTCGCAAACCCATAGTTTCGCCGTTGTCGCCTGCCGCACCTGCTATTTTTAAAAATCAGAATTTGGTTACTATGACGCCCCCGCTGGAATATCATGCTATGGGCGCGGCAACCTACATCGCCAAAAGCATTAAGCCCAAAAAAGTATTCATTTTAAACTCAGGCTTTAGCGATGAAAAGCTATATACCTCTCCGTTTAAACGCACTTTAGATAGCCTGAGCAAACGTAAGATCCAGGTGGTAAACATTACGGTTACACGCGGTAATTTAACCCCTTTGGTCGCACAACTATCCGCAAAAGATCAAAACATTTTCTTGGTGTCATCAACAAAACAAGCCTTTTTGATGGTTACGTTGCGGTCGCTGGATACTTTATCTAAAAAATTCCCTGTAACGCTGTTCGGTCACCCAAGCTGGGAGAAGTTCGCTTTCTTGAAAGCCGCGCTTTTACAACGGTTGAACACGCACATCACCTCCACCGATAAGGTTGATTACAAAAGCGCTGAAACAAACACATTTTTACGCAGCTATCGCCATACTTATCATACCGAACCTACCGATTTCGCCATTAAAGGCTTTGACCACGGCCTGTACTTTGGTAAATTATTGGCCGATGGTGAGGATATGAGCAAGGCCGAATTTGAAGATTATACTGGTTTGCACAACAGTTTCCATTTCATCAAAAAACCGGGGCTGGGCTGGATAAATACCCACGTGGATATTCTTAAATATCAAAATTTCGACCTAAAGAAAGTAGAATGAAAGCCATAAACCAGTTAAAGACGTTTCAGCGAATATTGGGCGAATACCCTGCAGATACGCCTTTAGGTAAGTTTTTACCCGGCTTTTATCGTCAAAATAAACAGATGGGATCTACCGACAGGCGCGTTGCTGGCAGGTTGATCTATAACTATTTCCGACTGGGGCGAGCCTTGCCTGATGCACCCGTTGAAGATCGTTTGATGGTGGCCGAGTTTCTGTGCAACAAGCAATCAAACTCGTTTTTGCAGCACTTTAAACCCGACTGGGCCGCCTGTATAGGTTTTGGCATAGATGAAAAGATAAACCTTATCAAAACTACCTATCCCGATTTTAAACTGGAGGATGTATTCCCGTGGACAGCGCAGCTTTCGGCAGAAATTGACAAGGATGCCTTCCTGAAATCATTATTCATTCAGCCCGATCTGTTCATCCGCGTAGCTAAAGGTTACGAGGCACAGGTAAAAGCCGAGCTTACAAAAGCAGGAGTTATCTTTAAAGACGAGGGCAATAACTGCCTCTCGCTGCCAAACGGAACGCGGCTGGAAACCATTTTCCCCAAACAGCATTGGTTTGAGGTGCAGGACCTATCGTCGCAACAAACTGCTAATTACTTTAAGCCCCAGAAATGGGATAGCTGGTGGGATGCCTGCGCGGCATCCGGTGGTAAATCTTTACTATTGCATAGCCTCCAGCCTGATATTAAGCTGGTTGTATCTGATATCCGCGAGTCTATACTGTCTAACCTGGATGAACGTTTCCAGAATGCCGGTCTGCGCAAATACCAGAAAAAGGTAATGGATTTGACCGAGAATAACGAACAGCTTTTATACAAGTACGAGTTCGACGGTATTATACTAGACGCTCCCTGCAGTGGATCGGGCACCTGGGGCCGCACACCCGAAATGATCAGCCAGTTCGAGATCCATAAAACTGACTTTTTTAAGCGCCTGCAACAGGCCATAGTTACCAACGTTGCCAAACACCTTAAGCCGGGTAAGCCACTTATTTACATCACCTGCTCAGCCTTTAAAGCTGAGAATGAGGATGCTGTAACTTACATCACCAAACAACTTGGCCTGCAACTAGAAGAAATGAAAGTGCTAACCGGGTATGAAAATAAGGCTGATACCATGTTTGTGGCGAGGATGATAGCGAAGGAAGAGAAGCAAGGAAATAAGAAGCAAGAGGCAGGAGAATAAATCAACATGTCATTATTGCTGTAAGCGATAGCGTGGCAATCTCAGCATATCTGCTTGTCCTCTAAGATTGCCGCGTCGCTACGCTCCTCAGCAATGACATGGTAATATTATCAAGACGTTAAAAAGTGTTAATCTTTTCATTACTTGCGTATTAGCAGCTAAATTAGTTTAACAAACCCGTTACCTATGCTGCACAACTACTTTACTATTGCCTGGAGAAACATCTGGAAACACAAGCTTTTCTCGCTCATTAATATCTTCGGCCTATCTGTTGGGATAGCGTTTACTTTGTTGATAGCGGCCTATGTGTGGCACGAGGTTAACGTAAACGCCGACCTTAAAAACGCTGATAACCAGTACATTATTCAAAGCAAATGGAAAGATCCTAATATGGGTTTTGTGTTGACGGCCCTTGCCGCCATGCCTAAGGCGCTTAAGGATGAATACCCAAATTTGGTTGCTAATTATTATCATTGGGATGGCGTAAGCTCAAACATATCAAAAGGTGATAAGCACTTCCGCGAAAGCTTGCAGGTTGGGGACAGTACTTTCTTAAATATGTATGGTTTTAAGCTACTATATGGCGACCAAAAAACGGCTTTGAATGACCCTTTTTCGACCGTGATAACGCAGGAAATGGCCATTAAATACTTCGGTAAAAGTGATGTGGTGGGGCAGTCGCTAACCATCGAAAGTTTCACCGGCACGAAGCACGATTTTATGATCACCGGCGTTTTGGATCAACTAAAAAAGAACTCTGTCACCAATGTGGCCGACGCCAGTAACAGCACTTTCTTTTTGCCTGCCGCGGCGGCAAAGTTCCTGGGCCGTAGTTTGGACGGCTGGAACAATACCAATATAGTAGGCTTAATAGAATTAAAAGATGGCGTTAAACCCGAAGCCTTAACCGGGCCAATGAAAAGCCTCATCAAACGAAATGCTTCACCGCAAATAGCAGAGAACCTTACGCCTTATATTGTTCCGCTAAAAACCTACTATTTAGAATCCGGCATCAAAAAGATGCTTTACACGCTATCGTCAATAGCGCTATTCATTTTGCTGATGGCGGTGATCAATTTTGTGAATATCTGCATCAGCCGCTCATCGCAACGGATGAAGGAAATGGGGATTCGCAAAGTGCTGGGCGGGTTAAGGAAACAACTCATTTGGCAGTTCCTCATCGAATCGGTTTTGATGGTGCTGATCGCAACCCTGATAGCCTTGGTGCTTTATGTATTGGCAAGGCCATTCTTTACAGACCTATTGGCTACCGACATTAACGGCCTGTTCTCTTTCCCTATTTATTTCTATGCATTGCCGGTGCTATTGGCTTTGATGATTGGACTGCTTGCCGGGCTATATCCGGCGCTGGTTTTATCGTCCCTAAAATCTATCGATTCGCTGAAAGGCAAACTGGACCGGGTGAAAGATAACGTGCTGTTCCGCAAATCGCTTATCGCGTTCCAATTTGGGACGGCTGCGGTGGTGTTGATCTGTGCTATTGTTATCTCCAAACAGATCAACCTGTTTTTTGGTAAAAGCCTGGGGTATGATAAAGATTATGTGGTATATGCCCAACTTCCGCGCGACTGGAGCAAACCCGGCGTACAGAAAATGGAGGACAAACGGTACCGGCTGTCTCAATTGCCACAGGTAAGCTCAGTCGCATTATCATGGGCAATCCCCGATGGTAATAATGGTGGTAGCATGCAAGCTTACAAAATGGCTGATAACCCAAGCCAAGCGTTCGCATCGCAGCTATTAACTGTAGATAACCAATACGCGGCAACCTACGGCATCCCGCTAAAAGCCGGTGAATTTTTCAAACCACAGTATGCGCCCGGCGATTCGGCCGAGGTTGTGATCAACGAAAAGCACTTAAAAGCATTGGGCTTTAAAAAGGCCGAAGACGCTATAGGGCAACAGTTCCATGCGCAGGGGATGCCGCCGTTAACCATACGTGGGGTCGTGGCCGATTTTCAGTTCGGATCGATGCAAAGCCCGATAACGCCGGTAACATTTATCAATGTAAACTGGTCGCCGTTTTACAGGTACTTTTCTATCAAACTAAAACCGGGTAATATCGAAAGCAGCCTTGCTGCCCTGCAAAAGAAATGGGCCGAGGTGTTACCCGGTGCACCATTCGAATACGGTTTTATGGATGAGGCCATTGCCAAAATGTACAAAACCGAACTACAGCTAAAGAAAGCATCGTACCTGGCAACGGGTTTAGCCATCATTATAGTACTGCTTGGCGTGTTGGGATTGATCTCGCTCAGCATCCAGAAACGCACCAAAGAGATAGGCATCCGCAAGGTGCTGGGTTCATCTGTTAAGGATGTAATGCTGCTTTTCCTGAAAGATTTTTTGGGGACGGTAGTAATTGCCGGCCTTATCGCCTGCCCCATCGCCTACTGGATGATGAATAAATGGCTTAATAATTATGCCTGTAAGATCAATTTAACCGTAGTGCCATTCGTGATTGCGGTATTTGCTTTGCTTGCGGTTACAGCAGTGCTCATTAGCTTGCAAACAATAAAAGCGGCATTGGCAAACCCGGTGAAGAGTTTGAGGACGGAATAGGAATTGAAGCAAGAAATTAAGAATCAGGAAACAAGACAAAAACAAACGTAAAAACCCGTGATTGATGTAAGCGTAGCATGGGTATCCTCGACAGACCGGTCTGCGGCTCTGTAAGTAGGGGATTGCTTCGTGCCTTACAGCAATGACGCGCGGATAAAAATAATGCGTTGGGACATTTTCTTCTTGATTCTTGCCTCTTGACTTCTAACCTCTCTTTACAACCCGCTATTACTCCTGAACAACTTTATCGCGATAGCTAACAAGATAACCCCGAATGCTTTACGCAGGATATGCAGGCCTGTTTTACCGAACAGTTTCTCCAGCCACTTTACATTTTTGAGCACAAGGTAAACAAACAGGGTATTTAGGATGATACCTACGATGATATTTTGGGTTTGATATTGAGATTTTAAGGAAAGCAGAGTGGTCATAGTACCGGCGCCTGCTATTAGTGGGAAGGCCAGTGGGACAATTGATACCGCCTCAGGCATTTCTTCTTTAAAAAAGTTTACGCCTAATATCATTTCCAGCGCAATGATGAAGATCACGATGGAACCTGCTATCGCGAAGGAAGAGATATCCAGCCCGATCACCGCGAGCAGTTCATCTCCCGCAAATAAAAAACCTATCATCAATACCAGCACCGCTATACTTGCCTTTTCCGATTCGATATGCCCTGCCTTTTGGCGCAACTGAATAATTACCGGGATGGCGCCAAGGATATCGATAATGGCGAAAAGAATCATCGTTACGGATAATACCTCTTTAAAGATAAGTGGATGCATAAGCTTAGGATTGTTTTTCTTTTGTGATCAAACGAATACTAAACAAAAGTGCAATTAAAATATAGAAAGATGCTAAAAAGAATATACTGTGTATTGATATAGCTGTGATAAGCCCCGCCGTTATAGGCCCTAAGGTTTGCCCTATTGAAGCGTACGACTGATTGACACCCATTACCTCGCCCTTCTCGTTACCTTCGTTACGGTCGGCTATAATAGCGTTTAGCATAGGGTTACGCAGGCCGTTGAACAAGCCGTAGATACCAATTGATACTGCGAAGAGTATGATGCCTGTTGCGAACCCCGCCAGGATCATCATCCCCAAACAAAAAAGGGTGGAGATGAGCAGGATAATAGCCTGAGATGAGATCACTTTTTTTACCGCAGGCACCATCATCTGCATCAATATCCCGCTGAGGCCAAAGCCACCGTAGAACAAGCCTATCTGCGTAGGGTTCAGTTTCAGTTCGTCGACACTAAAGGTTTGGAAACCTATCAGCATGGTAAACTGCGCCATCGTCAGTAGAAACCCGGTAAATATGGCTGTACCAACAACAGGCATTTTCAACACCGTATAAAGGGATACAAAACTAAAACTGTTCTTTTTAAAAGGCGATTTTCCGGTCTTGTTCTTGTTGGTTTCTTTCAGGAAAAACAGGGTAAGCAGCACGCCAAGGATAGCTATGCCCGCCGCGAAGTAGAAGGGTACTTTCAAACCAAACTTACTCAGCAAGCCCCCTATTGCAGGACCTATCACAAAGCCGAACCCAAATGCAGACCCGATGATCCCGAAGTTTTTGGCGCGTTCTTTTGGGGACGAAATATCTGATACCATGGCTTGGGCTACCGAGATATTACCGCCCGTTAACCCGTCCAATATCCGCGCAGCGAAAAGCATAATAATACTATTGGCCAACCCAAACATAATAAAGGAAGCACATGTGCCTATTAAGCTAAAAACAAGCAAAGGCTTGCGGCCAAACCTATCAGACAATGACCCTAACACCGGCGTTGCGAAGAACTGGGCTATGGAGTAAGCCGCGGTTAGCAGGCCGATGGTATGTTCGGTAACGCCAAACTTTTTACCGTAGGGGTATAGCAGGGGTATAATAATGCCAAATCCCATGGAGTTGATGATGGCAATAAACACAAGCACCCACAGTATCCGTTTGGTATTCATTGCTTACAAAAGGGTTTAAACCAAAAAAGGTTCTGCAATTGCAGAACCTTTTTAATATGGTAATAATTTAAATTACTTTTTTTCGAAATCTGATGCTGTAGGCAGCACATCTGCTATGTTACCCAGTTTGCTGCGTTTGCGGCTGTAACCAAAGTAAATAACCAAACCGGCAAGCATCCAAACAAGCGCACTCACCTGTGTCTCGCCCGGTAAGCTAACGATCATACCGGCACATACTATCACACCCAAAATAGGCACCAATGGCACTAAAGGTGTTTTAAACGGCCTTGGCAGATCGGGGTTGGTTTTACGTAATAACATTACGCCAACACATACTAATATAAAGGCAAACAGCGTACCGATCGATGTTAGATCGCCGGCAACACTACCCGGGATAAACGCCGCAAACAAGCCCACAAAAACAAACAGGATGATGTTGCTTTTGTACGGAGTGCGAAATTTGGGGTGAAGATCTGAAAATACTTTTGGCAGCAAACCATCCATCGACATGGTGTAAAACACCCTCGACTGGCCCATTAGCATCACCAAAATAACTGATGAGAAACCTGCAAGGATAGCCACAGTTACCAAAGTAGATAACCATGCATAACCGTGCATGTAAGTGGTTATGGCGTAAGCTACAGAAGCCTCTTTACCAGATTTCATAAAATCCTGGTAAGGTGCAACACCTGTTAATACCCAAGAGAATAAAATGTAAAGGATAGTACAAACCACTAACGAACCCAAGATACCAATAGGCATATCGCGTTTAGGGTTTTTTGCTTCCTGCGCTGCGGTAGATACGGCATCAAAACCAATAAAGGCAAAGAAAACCACACCGGCACCACTAATGATACCACCCCAGCCGTGATTAAAGAACGGCGCATATGAGTACGTTTTGCCATTCGCCAATACAACATCCGGCGCGTTAGCAGGTATCATGTATGGTGTATGGTTAACCGGGTTAACATATTGCCAGCCTATAGTGATGAATACCAATACGATAGCCACCTTAATGAAAACGATGATACCGTTTACAGTAGCAGATTCTTGCGTACCTTTTATTAATAGTAACGATAAAATCAACAGGATCAATAATGCAGGAAGGTTAGCGATACCATGTACCGATGCCCCGTTAACCATTACAGATTCTAACGGAGAGTGGCACCACTCGTAGGGTATGGCCCCGCCGAGGAGCTTATTGACGTACTCGCTCCAACTGATAGATACCGTAGCCGCGCCAAGTGCGTATTCTAATATTAATGCCCAACCAATAACCCAGGCAACAATTTCGCCCATGGTGGCGTAGGCGTAAGTGTAAGCGCTACCTGCAATAGGGATAATAGAAGCAAATTCTGCGTAGCAAAGGCCCGCGAATGCACAACCAATAGCCGCAACAATAAATGATAACGTTACCGCCGGGCCCGCGTGCTCGCCTGCTGCTGCAGCCGTTCTTACGAACAAACCTGCACCAATAATAGCACCAATACCCAACGCAATAAGGTTACCCGCCCCAAGCGTTCGCTTCAGGCTTCCTTCTGCATCTACAGAAGAGGTTAGCTGTTCAATAGATTTTTTTACAAATACCTTCATGTTTTAATTTAATAGATCAGTTATAATAGTTTTGAAATCAGTTTCCCCAAACGTACTTAAATTTATTGAAAAGTTAAAGGGCAGAATGTAACAAGGCTATACGTGTTTTCCACAGAATTAAAGGTTGTGATAGTGAATGATTTAGTGGTGGATATTGGTGGGATGTTTAGCGGTGTTGAAAACACTAAGTAGCCGACACCTGCATGGTAAGAGACGCGAAGTATCGCGTCTCTACAGCCACATCGTCATTGCTGTAAGCGTAGCGCGGCAATCCCCAACTTACAGAGCCGCAGACCGATCTATCGAAGATTGCCACGCTTCGCAATGAAGCGTTGGGTATCATCCCGGTAATCCCCGCAAAATAAACCAGGGCGTAAATACCACGTTCATTAATATCATGGTGATGCCTAAAGCTTTGTTAAACTTCCCGCCTGCGCGGATCAGCATAATGCCAATTACAATCCCTCCTGCCAATAACATGGCGGCATCAAAATACATCAGGTAATCTGTAGTAGGTGGCTGGATGTCCAGCTTAAACAGGTCGAAGAGATCCGGCAGGTAGAGGTATAGGTCGTACAGGCAGAGGGTGTAGAGGATATATCGGACTGTCGGTTTCTTCATCACCCCTAATATAAACCTTTTCTAATAACCGGATATTTTTTGTGATATTGTATTTCAATTAAAACTACAAATTATGGCTACCAATAATGATACGATGATGCAAGTTTACGCCGGGAGTTTTAACGACGCATCACAAGTTCAATTCCTGCTCGAAAACGAGGGTATCGAATCTTTCATCGAAAATGGATTGATGGGAACAATTGCGCCCTGGCAAGTATCTGCAGGCGGAGTTGCCCCGGTAAAAGTAATGATATCTGATAAAGACATGGAAAGAGCACTTAAACTTTTGAAAGATTTTCAGGAATAATAAAACTTAAAAGATTTTTAACAAAAAAAGCCCTCCGATAACTCGAAGGGCTTTCCTATTTCATTCAAATCCTGTTAGATCTTTTTATCTACATGGACCTGGTGTACGTTCATTGATTGTACCTTCTCTTGTTTCTGCATCATTTTATTGGTGTTATCGGCAGTGTTTAAGTGCGGCGCGATAACCAACGAAACGATTGACATCAACTTGATGAGGATGTTCATTGATGGACCAGAGGTATCTTTAAACGGATCACCAACGGTATCACCTGTTACAGATGCCTTATGCGGTTCAGATTTTTTGTAGTAGATCTCGCCGTTTATCTCCACACCTTTCTCAAATGATTTTTTAGCGTTATCCCATGCACCACCCGCGTTGCTTTGGAAAATCCCCATCAACACACCGGAAACCGTAACACCTGCCAATAAACCACCTAATACTTCGGGGCCGAATGCAAAACCAATAACAATTGGGGTAATTAAGGCGATCAATCCCGGTGCAACCATCTCGCGGATTGATGCTTTGGTAGAGATCTCCACACATTTTTCATACTCGGGGCGTGCCTTGTACTCCATAATGCCGGGGATCTCGCGGAACTGGCGGCGAACCTCTTCTACCATCGCCATTGCCGCGCGGCCTACTGCCGAGATACACAATGCC
Source organism: Mucilaginibacter sp. 5C4 (assembly GCF_034345625.1). Classification (NCBI taxonomy): domain Bacteria; kingdom Pseudomonadati; phylum Bacteroidota; class Sphingobacteriia; order Sphingobacteriales; family Sphingobacteriaceae; genus Mucilaginibacter; species Mucilaginibacter sp. 5C4. Next base: position 3,562,959 of record NZ_CP133775.1, read on the forward strand.
GAGAAGATGAACGGGATCATCCCACCCACAAATAAACCGGCCAACACGTTGGCCTTGTAAATATCAATATGTTCGATACCCGCAACACCCACAAACGCCGCAAATAAGGCCAGTGAGGTTAACGCTGCCGAAGCAATAGCAAAACCCTTGCCTGTTGCGGCAGTAGTGTTACCTACAGCATCTAAATTATCTGTACGGCCACGCACCTCTTCAGGTAAGCGGCTCATCTCGGCAATACCACCTGCGTTATCGGCAATTGGGCCGAAAGCGTCGATAGCCAACTGCATAGCTGTTGTAGCCATCATACCTGCAGCGGCGATAGCCACACCGTATAAACCTGCGAAGAAATATGAACCGTAGATACCTGCTGCTAATACCAGGATAGGCAACACGGTAGATTCCATACCCACAGCTAAACCCGCAATAATATTGGTAGCATGCCCTGTTGATGATTGCCTGATGATGCTCATCACCGGGCGTTTGCCCATAGCGGTATAATATTCAGTAATGATAGACATCAGCGTACCTACCACTAAACCTACCAGGATAGAACCAAATACACCGTTTTTAGTGAATACCAGGGAGCCTGCCTTAATAGCACCTGAAGCATCCTCGTCACGGATCATGTGGAAGCTATCGGCAGGTAACATCCATTGCACCACAAAATAAGTGGCAATTGCTGTTAATAATATCGAAGCCCAGTTACCTATGTTTAAAGCTTTTTGTACGCTATCGGTCTCTTTAGATATTTTAACCAGCGATGCGCCAACAATAGAGAAGATCAAACCTAAACCGGCTATCACCATTGGCAATAGTATCGGAGCAATACCACCAAATTTATCATGCGATACGATCTCGCGGCCCAATACCATAGTAGCCAACATTGTAGCCACGTAGGATCCGAACAGATCGGCGCCCATACCGGCAACATCACCTACGTTATCGCCCACGTTATCTGCAATGGTTGCAGGGTTACGCACGTCATCCTCAGGGATGCCCGCTTCAACTTTACCTACAAGATCCGCACCTACGTCGGCAGCTTTGGTATAAATACCACCGCCAACACGCGCGAAAAGCGCGATAGACTCGGCACCTAACGAAAAGCCCGCCAATACATCAAGCGCTTTAGCCATAGCCTCACCATTAACGCTTTCGCCTTTACTGGTAACATACATGGTATAAAACACTATAAATAACGAGCCTAAGCCAATAATAGCCAAACCCGCAACGCCCAAGCCCATAACGGTACCGCCTGTAAACGAAACTTTTAATGCTTGCGCCAGGCTTGTTTTAGCCGCCTGTGTAGTGCGCACGTTTGATTTTGTAGCGATGCGCATCCCCAAATAACCTGCAAAAGCAGACAGGAAAGCGCCGATAATAAATGACACCGCGATAACCGGGCTTGATTTGTCCCCCACTATTGTACCGCTCCAGGCAAGTAGTAAACCCGCAACAACAACAAAATAGCCTAATACTTTCCATTCCGCGCGTAAAAAGGCCATTGCCCCATCAGCAATATAGCCTGCAAGCTGGTTCATGGAGGCATCGCCTGTTTCCTGTTTGGTTACCCATGCAGATTTTATCGCCATCACGATGATACCTACGAGGCCGAAAACAGGGATCAAATAAATTAAGTAAGTGTTCAAAAGATCCATATTGTATAATTAGTTTATAAGTGTGCTATGTACTTTGCGCAGAGCGCTGTTTATAATTTGGTTGCCGCAAAATAGTAAATTAATTTCTTTACAATAGCCTGTCAATTTAAAGTTTTTGAATAGTTTAGTACTTTAAACTAAACCCTAATGTCAAACGAGACTACCCAACCCAAGTTAAAACACGAATTAGGCCTGCTTGACGGCACCATGTTGGTGGCGGGTTCCATGATAGGTTCCGGTATATTTATAGTAAGCGCGGATATTACCCGCAACGTAGGCTCGGCCGGCTGGCTGATAGCCGTTTGGTTGATCACCGGTTTCATGACGCTTACCGCAGCCCTAAGCTACGGCGAATTAAGCGCCATGTTCCCAAAGGCAGGTGGCCAATATATTTACCTTAAAGAATCGTACAATAAACTCATAGCTTTTTTATATGGCTGGAGCTTTTTCGCGGTGATCCAAACCGGGACGATAGCTGCTGTGGGTGTGGCATTTTCGAAGTTTGCCTCTTATTTATACAAACCATTAAGTGAGGATAATATTTTATATACCATTGGCTCACTTAAAATAAGTGCCGCGCAAATTGTAGCTATCATATTGATATTCCTTCTAACTTTTATCAATACAAAAGGTGTTAAAGGTGGTAAGTGGATACAAACCACTTTCACTTTAACAAAGCTGCTGAGTTTGTTCGGCTTGATTATTTTTGGATTTTTGGCCTTTAAAAGTGAGATCTGGACAGCCAACTGGACCAATGCCTGGGATATGCATAAACTGGCGAAGGACGGTACCACAACCAATTACACCATGAGCGCTGCTTTAGGTGCTATCGCGATAGCCATGGTAGGTTCTATCTTTAGCAGCGATGCCTGGAACAACGTAACTTTTATAGCTGGCGAAATGAAGAACCCTAAACGCGATGTTGCGCTAAGCCTGTTCTTCGGCACCATGATCGTAACCATTATTTATGTATCTGCAAACGTGGTTTATACCGGCGTGCTTTCCCTGCATGATATTGTTAATGCCGATAAAGACCGTGTAGCGGTTGCGGCATCGCATGTAATATTCGGCAACATTGGTACTTTAATTATTGCCGTAATGATCATGATTTCGACCTTTGGCTGTAATAATGGGCTGATCCTTGCTGGATCGCGCGTTTATTATTCCATGGCTAAAGATGGCTTGTTCTTCAAAAGGACAGGCACCCTAAATAAAAACGGCGTACCAGAATTTGGCTTGTGGATCCAGGCGGTGGTTGCATCCTTATTATGCTTAAGCGGATCTTACGGAAAGCTGTTAGATATGATATCATTCGTAGTTGTGGTATTCTACATATTAACAATTGTAGGTATCTATATTTTACGTGCTAAACGCCCTGATGCCGAACGCCCTTATAAAGCTTTTGGATACCCTGTGTTACCTGCTATTTATATTTTAATGGGATTGGCCTTTTGTACACTCCTTTTAATATACGAGCGTGAATACACACTTTATGGTTTAGGAATCGTTTTAATAGGCATCCCTATTTATTATATATCACAACGCAACGTTACCAATGAGGATAAAACGGACGTGTCTTTTTAGTTTTCTATTTATAGCCAATATTGCAGGCGCGCAAACCCTGCAGCAAAATATCCAAAAAGCATTTGGCCACCTGCAACAGGATAGCCAGTGCCGTTATGCATCGGTATCGTTAACGGTGCTTGATGCCAAAACCGGCGAAGTGGTGTTTGCCGCCAACCCGGATATGGGCTTGGCGCCCGGCTCTACCTTAAAAACGGTTACCAGTATCACCGCGTTTAATGTTTTAGGAAAGGATTTTCAATACCAAACCCAACTGGGCTATACCGGCACTATCAGTGCCGATGGTACCCTAACCGGCGACGTGATCATCAAAGGCGGCGGCGACCCTACCCTGGGTAGCTGGCGCTGGGCTACTACCCGCGAGGGTGTGGTATTAAATACCATGGTTACCGCGCTTAAAAAAGCAGGTATCAAAAAAATTAATGGAAGGGTTATTGGCGATAACGGCGCGTTCAAAAGCCAGGGGATACCAGACGGGTGGATCTGGCAGGACCTGGGCACCTATTACGGCGCGGGCATAGCAGGCCTTTGCTGGCGCGAAAATCAGTTTGACATTTTACTGCGCACGGGCGCGGTGGGCAATACCATCGGCATAGCCGGCACCAACCCCGAAACCAATTACCTGCAATATAAAAGCGAACTAACCAACGGCGGCGCCAAAACCGGCGACCTGGCCTATCCTTATCTGCCCGCATACGGCAGCAAAGTGATGTATGTCCGTGGTACTTATGCCATAGACCAAACCAAGAAACGCATAGGAGCCGCCATCCCCGACCCTGCTTATGATGCAGCCCTGCGACTGAGCGACACGCTGAAACGTATCGGTATTACTATTAGCGTTGAGCCAACATCATCCGTGATGCTGGCAGATAAAGGGCAAACCGTTGCGACAGCTACCAAAAACATTACCACCATCTTATCGCCCGAGTTGAGCAAGATAGTTTACTGGCTTAACCAAAAAAGCGTAAACCTGTATGCCGAGCAATTACTGGCAACTATCGCCTCCAAAGTGGGCAAAGGGGTATCTACCAATGATGGTGTAGATGCCATGAAGGATTTTTGGCAGCTAAAGGGCATTGATAAACGCTCCATGAACATCTTTGATGGCAGCGGCCTTTCTCCCGAAGACAGGATAACTACCTCTACCATGGCGCGCATCCTGCAATCTGCCCGCGCAGCCGCTTGGTTCAATGATTTTTACGAGAGCCTGCCTGTGTATAACGACATGAAAATGAAAAGCGGCAGCATCAACAGCGTGCAAGCCTACGCCGGTTTCCAAACGCATGATGGCCGCCAGCTTTGTTTTTCTATAATGGTTAACAACTACTATGGCCCGGGCTGCGGGATAAGGGAGAAGATGTTTAGGGTTTTGAATGAGTTGAAGTGAGTGTTAGAGATTAGAGGTTGGTGTTTAGAGATTAGGCAATCCTTCTCCGCGCGTCATTGACGGATTTTGTTAATCCCGGTACAACTCCGCAAGTTTCGGGTTTTAATGCCTATGCCACCAGGGTACTTTTGTGTTATAATAATCAATCATGGAAACACAAAACAACATTAATTACGAGCGTATTGCCGAGGCGATAGGCTACATAAAACTGAACTTTAAAGCCCAGCCCAACCTTGACGAGGTTGCCGAAAAGGTAAACCTTAGCCCCTTTCATTTTCAGCGCATGTTTACAGATTGGGCAGGCATCAGCCCCAAGAAATTCCTGCAATACCTGAGCTTGGATTATGCCAAAGGGATTCTCAAAGAACAACAAGCCACCCTGTTTGATGCCGCGTTCGAAACCGGCCTATCCGGCACCGGCCGCCTGCACGACCTGTTCGTTAACATCGAGGGCATGACGCCTGCCGAGTATAAGAACGGTGGCAAAGCATTATCTATAAACTTTAGCTATGCCGAAACGCCATTTGGCAATATCCTGGTAGCATCCACCCCAAAAGGTATTTGTTATATGGCTTTCGCAGATGATAAGGACGAAGCCTTTAACGAGCTTTACGCGCAATTCCCAAATGCAAGTTACTACCAGGTGGTAGACATCGCGCAGCAAAACGCGTTGTTCATATTTAAAAAAGACTGGTCGCAGCTATCAAACATCAAACTTCACCTAAAAGGTACAGACTTTCAGTTGAAAGTTTGGGAAGCGCTATTGAAGATACCGATGGGTGGTTTGAACACCTATTCAACTGTGGCCAATACGTTGCAGATGCCTACGGCAAGCAGGGCTGTTGGGAGTGCCATTGGTGCCAACCCAGTCGCGTTTTTGATCCCCTGCCACAGGGTTATAAAATCCACAGGCGAGTTTGGGCAATACCATTGGGGCAGCACCCGTAAAACAGCCATGATAGGTTGGGAAGCGGCACAACACGACTTAAAAACGGCCATATAAATATGGAATTACAGGAAAGAATTTCGCAAGTAAATTGGGTGGAGGTAGCCGAAAGCATGCACGCCAAAGGATATGCTCCCATCCCCAATATTTTATCGGCAGATGAGTGTGATGAGTTGATAGACCACTATGCAGACGAAACCGGTTACCGCAAAACCATCGTAATGGAGCATCATGGCTACGGCTTGGGGCAATACAAATATTACAGCTACCCGTTGCCGGGCGTGGTGCAGCAATTGCGGGAAGCCGTGTACCCAAACATTGTCCCCATCGCTAATAAATGGATGGAGGTATTGAACATTAACAAGCAGTTCCCGGCCACCTTGAACGAGTTGACAGACCTCTGTCACCAACATGGCCAACTGCGCCCTACCCCACTAATATTAAAGTACAACAAGGGCGGCTACAACGCTATCCACCAGGACCTTTACGGCGAAGTGTACTTCCCTATGCAACTGGTGGTGTGCCTTAGCGAACCGGGTGAGGATTTTGAGGGTGGCGAATTTGTACTGGTAGAACAACGGCCAAGGATGCAATCGAAGGCCATAGTACTAAACCCAAAGAAAGGCGACGTGCTGCTTTTCACCACCAACTTTAGGCCGGTAATGGGCACAAGGGGTTACTACCGCGTAAATATGAAACACGGTGTAAGCGAAGTAACCCTGGGCGACAGGCACACGCTGGGGATCATCTTCCATGATGCTACATGATAAGGCACGTTGATCTGGGCGATAGTGCTTTTAGTCGCGCCAAAGCATTAAAACTATCGATAGATGCGGGCAAGGTGTCAATTGGTGGCAACCGTAAGTTGAATATCTACGGTAAGCTGAGTTGCACCTCAGGCAAGCGAATGAATGAGGAAAACCGGGTGTTTTTTGCTGACGAATCGGAAGCTAAAGATAACAACTACCGCCCCTGCGGACATTGCATGAGGGAGGCGTATCAAAAATGGAAGGCACTAAACTAATGTGGTTTAAACCGGTCATAAGAATAATAATATCGAACACTGAATGATGAATGCCGATGTGTAAATAATTTACATTTAGTTTATTATTCTTAATTCATAATTCGATATTAGCTATTACAGAACCGCTTATGTTTAAGAAACTCATTATCCTGTCGTTCATATTATTTGCCGCTGCTACCACCCATGCGCAAACCGCTGATGAGGTATATAATAAATACCTCGATTTTAATCTGAAACGCCTTCAGGGCGAGGTTGATGCGCTAACACTTGGACAAGACATCATCCCCAATGCCGATAAGCTTAAGGAAAGCATGCGCAACAGTTTTTATTATTCAATAGCCAATTTGTTTGAAAACGACGGACAATCGGTAAAGGCAATTGAGTATTACGAAAAGGTAGCTGTAGCAGTGCCTAACTATTACGTAGCCCATAGGGCGCTTGGGTATCTTTATCTTAAAGACGTTACCGCTATAAGCGAAAAACTGAACGCCGCAAAAAGCGACATCAACGAGAATAAACGCCTTACCGCTTTGTACATCGCGGCAGCAATAAAAGCCCTGCCCCATTTGGAAAAAGCCCAGGCCTGCGACCCAAGCGACGAGACCCTTGCCATTATAAAAATGCTTTATAAAAACATGAAAGATACACAAGGCGCGGCAACGCTTGATGCCCGCTTAAAAGCTATGTCTAAAAACTGTATCGATCTGTTAGATGATAAGTAAACCCTAAAATTCCAGCGCCTTGCCCTGCTGAGGGTAAATTAAATTCAACTGCATTTTGTTGCCGGCTTTAAGCTCCGCTTTTATTTGGGTGATGTTTTTATAAGGCGGCTTTAGGTGAGTAACCACAACGTTAAACCCTTTTAAGGATGTATTGCTGAGCTTACTCAGCTCGCCCATTTCGTTCATTAGCAAACGCGGGGTAAGGTGGCCAAACAGGCTTTTGTCGGGTTGTTCACTGGAGAATGATACCTCTATCATAATAGCCTTTAACTTTTGAGCTTTTACCAATGGGGCTACGGAAACCCACAGGTTGTGCAGGTTCTGGCTTTTTTCAATTTCATCGGCGCCGGTATCACCCAGGTATAATAAATAGTTATCCTTGCTCCTCACCAAAAACGCGGTACTGGTTAAGTTGGAATGCGCCAGCGGAAACACCTGCACCTGCAGGTCTGTATTTTCAATAGCCGTTTCAATACCCGGCTCTAAGGGTTTGTAATGATATTTTTTGAGTAGCGGCGCGCCGCCATCATCGGCAAAGTTAGCCCAGCTTTCCCAGGTAAAATAATGGGTTTTTATGGTTTCCAGCGTGCTTTTTAATCCGTAGATATTCTTGGTGCTATCATCCGGCGCGTTCATAACCATCCCCGCCAAATGATCCAAATGCGCATGGGAGATGAAATAACCTTTAATATATTTCCGCAATACATCCGCGGCAGGCACAGTAAAAGTTTTGTACGCTTGCGCTTTGGCAATACCCGCATGAATTGTCCCGGCATCTAAACAGATGTAATTATTAGTGCCTTTTGCCGCCAGCATATAAGCCGATAGGTTACTTTCATCGGCACCGCCTAAAACGCCCAAAGGCACAATGCGGAACGAAGTTGCCGGCTTAACCTGCGCTAAAGTAAACACAGGTAACAGTAAAAATATGAGCAAGGATAGTTTGCGGTGATTATACATAACGCCAAATTTACTAATTTGGCCGCTAATGAAAACAAGCCAGATAGCCGCTAAAGTTGTAACCCGTTTATTTTTCTTTTTATTGCTTATAGCGTTAGTGCCATTCTTACAGGGCGATACCGCTAAACTGCAGCACATTTACCTATCGCCCAAAAATCCGTTTACGTTAGTATTTCCTATCCTGCTGATATTGGGGTTCATAGCCTTGCTTGTCATCTGCTCCATCAAAAAATTCAGCAAAAACGACTTGAACTGGCTATTGGTATTGAACACTATTATGCTGATGGCTTATGGTATCACCATCTACATCAGCATTTACAAACTCATCGGCTAAGCTACTCTGTTTTCATTTCCTTCTCTGCCGACTCATTGTACTCATAGTTTCCGCCCAGCAGGTAACCCCATGGTTTAAGGCTTGCTACCCTATCGAATACTATCTTAAAAATGGCTATGACCGGGATTGACAGGAACATGCCCGATAATCCCCACATCATTTCGCCAATAATAATACCAACAAATGATATCAACGCGTTAAGCCTAACCTTTGAGCCCACAACTGCAGGCAGTAAAAAGTTAGCATCAACAAGGTGGATACCCACTACACTACCCGTAACAAAAAGTGTTTGACTAATGGTGCCGGTGGCAAATGTTACAATGGTACTTAGTAATAGTGCACTAAATATCCCTATGTACGGGATAATGTTAAACACCCCTACAATAATGCCCAGTAAGGCCGCGTATTTTATGCCGAGGATATAAAACACGGTAATAGCCATGCCAGATACGATCACCATTTCTATCAGCAAGCCAAAGATGTACTGGCGCAATATTTTTTGAACGTTCTCTACAATATCAACCACAACCTCTTTATGGTCGTCGCTAAATACCCAGGTAATAAAGCGGAACAGCAAGCGTCTGTAAAAAAGAATGAAGAAGGTAAAGATCAATATAAATACATAGAACAATAACAGCGATGATACTGCACCGAATGTGGTACCCAATACCGCCGTGCCCGATGCCATAATTTTATCGGCAGTGCTATTTACGTATGTTATTTGTTTATGCGCGTTGATATGGAAGGTATCCTGCACCCAAACCTGCAGGTTAGCTATTGATTCTTTTACCTGCGTTTGCAGCATAGGCCAGTCGTTGGCTATGTTTGATATTTGCGACCCTATCAGGTATAAGATACTTCCAACAAAGCTAATTAATAACAGTATGGATATAAAAGATGACGCGCTGCGTGGCAAACGCAGTTTCTTTTCCAGCAGGTTTGATACCGGCAGCAGCAGCACCGCAAACAGGAAGCCAAACATCATAGGGTCCAGTATCTCTTTACCGGCAACAACAATATATCCTAAGATGCAAACGCCGATGAGTACAAGGGCAAGGCGTTCGTAAAAGGGGGCAATTATTTTTTTTGTGGGCATGAAGTGGTCTTTTATTTGTAGTGGTGAACGTACTAAGGATTTATATGTTTGATATGACGATATAAATGTGCGATTAATTTAGTTCTTATTTGCCTGGGATAGGGGTTTAACAAATGAAAAAATCGAACCTTTTTTTCGTTCAGGTAAAATATTTCTGTTATTTTAGAGACCTTAACCAGCCTTATCTAACACAATGTACACCCCAAAATCAAAAACATCCACCCGCCGGATAGCTATTGCCTTTTCTTTTTTATTCATCACCTTTTGTTTTACAGCTAACGCGCAACGCCGCACACAGGGCATCAATGGCGATGGCGATATGCTTGGCGGCAGCAGCTACAATAGCGGCGGCTATGTAATGCAGGATGGCTGGATGATGGCCATTAGTGGCGGTTACGAGTCGCCGCAGGGCGACTTGAAGGAGATCTATAAGGGTGCCAAAGTATTTGGCGCGTCTGTAAGGCGGAGAATGGGCCGTGTGGTATATTCGGCCACGCTTGATTACCGCTCTTACAAACCCAAACAAAGCAGCTTTACCTATACCGAAGATGACGTAAACTATTACACAGCTACCTACAGCAATTACAGCGGACTGGGCGTTTATTTGGGAACAGCCTACGAACTGCCCATCAGCGGTTTGGTAAGTATATATGGCGGCGCAAACGCGGGCTTTGTATTTACCAAATTTGAAATGACAGCGGGCGAAGGCACGTCGACCTCCGTCTCCGCATCGGCCAGCCAAAAAGAAACTTATATCGCCCCTAAAGCGGGGTTCAACATCTCATTAAGTGAAAATATAAGCTTGGGTATCGAGGCAAAATATAGCTTGGGTGCTGTAGGTGCTAACTATAACTCACGGGATGGTGGTTCCGTTACGCCGGGCTTCCACACCTTTGCTACAAATGCTTTTTTGATCATTCAGTTTTAGTTAATGCAATTGAAAAAAACACCGCTTTTGCGCTAATTCAAAATTTCTTACCTTCACCCACTCGAAAAACTCATACTTAATTATGAAACTACTTGAAGGAAAAACGGCACTTATTACAGGTGCATCAAAAGGTATAGGCCGCAAAATAGCAGAAACATTTGCTGCACACGGCGCTAATGTTGCCTTTACATATTTATCATCGGTTGAAAAAGGCCAGGCGCTTGAGCAAGAATTGCAGGGCGCAGGCACACAGGTAAAAGGTTACCGTAGCGATGCCTCTAAATTTGACGAAGCCGAAAAACTGATCAACGATATTGTGGCCGATTTTGGCGCTTTAGATATTGTGGTGAACAACGCCGGCATCACCAAAGATGGCCTGCTGATGCGCATGACCGAAGAACAATGGGACGACGTGCTGAATGTTAACCTTAAATCGATTTTCAACGTTACCAAGGCGGCATCAAAAATTATGATGAAAGCCCGTAAGGGTGTGTTTATTAACATGAGCTCGGTTGTAGGCATCCAGGGGAACGCGGGGCAATCTAACTACGCGGCTTCAAAAGCGGGTATCATTGGCTTCTCCAAATCGGTTGCTAAAGAATTAGGTTCGCGTAACATCCGTACCAACGTGGTTGCCCCGGGCTTTATCCGTACCGAAATGACGGACGTTTTAGACCCTAAAGTGGTCGAAGGATGGGCGGCAGCTATCCCTTTAAAACGTGCCGGCGAGCCCGAAGATGTGGCTAATACCTGCGTTTTCCTGGCATCAGACCTGGCAGCATACATCACCGGGCAGGTAATTTCTGTCGATGGTGGGATGTCGTAGTAAGTAAAAAATAAAAAGTAAAAAACTGATACCTTGTGGTGGCAATGTTTTGTCAGTAGATTAAAATGCAAAATATTGATTATTAGCTGATTGTAAAAAACAACCTGTGTTCACAATCGTGAACGTGAACATTTGACCAACTAAAAGCATCATAAATTATCAAAAGCGGCAAGCATAAACTTGTCGCTTTTGTTATAAAAGAATGGCCAATAACTCCATCACCCAAACCATCCTAACTATGGCCACCGAACGCGGGCCGGATAAAACCGTTTGCCCGAGTGAGGTAGCGCGGGCATTATTCCCAACCAACTGGCGCAAGCACATGCAGGACCTAAGGGATGCGGCTATTGAGTTACAGAAGGGCGGCAAGGTTACTATCACACAAAAAGGCAAGCCGGTAGATGTCAGACATATTAAAGGGCCAATCCGCATAAAAATTAATTAAACCGTTCCACAATAATTTCGCATTTTGCGGGTATGGATGTTATGTGCTTTAACAAACGTTTCACCACTCATTACCTGCTTAACTAATGTCACTAACCTGGGGATCAGTTTCGGGGTTGTGGGTACCTGCCTGCTTGGTTTTGGGCTTGCTTTATGCTTGGTTACTGTACCGCAAACCGGTGCAATTGGTAAAGGGCATACGCTATGCTTTGTTTGCGTTCAGGGTATTGGTGGTTAGTTTTTTAGCGCTGCTGCTCGTTTCGCCATTGGTGCGTTCTTCCAGTTACCTGCCACAAAAACCCGTAGTGCTGATAGCGCAGGATAATTCGGAATCGATAAAGTTGTTTGGAGCCCTACCCAAACCCTCCCCGGAAGGGAGGGTTTTAAGTCAAAAAGTTTCCCCTATCGGGGGAGATTTAGAGGGGGCGCTTGCTACTTTAAAAAAAGAGCTTGGCGATAACTACGAGGTCCACGAATTTCATTTTGATAAGGACCTGAAAGATAACCTGTCTACTAAGTATGACGGCCGGCAGACCAACATCTCCTCGGCCCTGCACCAACTGAACGAACGCTTTGTTAACCGTAATATCGGCGCATTAGTGCTGGCGACTGATGGCCTCTACAACCTTGGCACAGACCCGCAATACGAGGCGCGAAACATCAAAACTAATATTTACACCATCGCCCTTGGCGATACCATCCCCCGCCGTGATCTGCTCATTAGCAACGTAAACTATAATAAAACCGCTTTTTTGGGGAACGATTTTGAGGTAGAGACATTAGCCGAAGCCTACCAGAGCGCGGGCGAACAAATGCGGTTAAGTATTACACAGGATGGCCGTCAGGTAAATGCACAAAACATTGCCATTACCTCGGCAGCGTTTAAGAAAGTTATCCCGGTGAAGCTGAATGCCGATAAAAAAGGTATCCGCAAGTTTACTATCAGCCTCGCCCCGGTAAAAAATGAACTATCGGTAAAAAACAATACCGAAACTATTTATATTGATGTGCTGGATGCCCGCCAAAAGATATTGCTGCTATATGATGGCCCCCACCCAGATCTGGCCGTTATTAAACAAGGCATCGAAAACAATAAAAACTTTGAAGTGAAAACAAGCTTGGTAAGCGATATAAGCTCCCTTAAACTGGCGGATTACAGTATGGCTATCCTTTACCAACTATCAGCTGGCAGTTACGGCAAATTGCAAACTTTGCTGCAAAGCAAAACGCCGCTTTGGCACATAGCGGGTACGCAAACCAACCTGTCGGCATTTAATACCGCGCAAAAATCGGTCAAAGTAACCTCCAATAGCCAGGAAGTACAGGAAGCATTTGCGCAGCCGGTTAGTACTTTCTCAGCTTTTATTTTGACGGATTCTACCCAAAATAAACTAAGCAAACTACCGCCATTGGTTGCAGCCTTTGGCAATTACGAAGCATTGGGCACAGCTACGGTACTGCTTAAACAAAAGATTGGCAATGTAGAAACGCTGTATCCCCTGTTGGCTTTTAATGATGAGGGTGGCCGCAAATCTGCCGTGCTTGCCGGCGAAGGCCTATGGCGCTGGCAACTGGCCGAATACCGCGAATTTGGCAATCACCACGCCGTAGAAGAATTACTAAGCCAAACCGTGCAATACCTTACCGCTAACGCCAACCGCCAGCGCTTTAGGGTTTACGCGTCCAAAAACGTTTTTGACGAGGGCGAAAATGTGCTGCTAAACGCCGAGTTGTATAATGACGCTTTAGAACTTATCAACACGCCGGATGTAAAGATCAATTTGAAGAGCCAATCGGGTAAGAACTACAGCTTTTTGTTCACACGCAGCGGGCAAAGCTACCAGCTTAATGCAGGCACCCTGCCGGTTGGCGAATACACTTACGCCGCCACTACAAGCAACGGCAAACAGGCATTTACCGCTAACGGGCAGATCACTATAAAGCAGCTTAATTTGGAGACCCGCCAAAGCACGGCTAACCATCAATTGCTGCGTAGCATTGCGGCACAATCTGGCGGGCAAATGCTGTTGCCATCGCAAATTAGTAAACTTGCCGACCTGATCCGCAAAAACGAAAACATCAAAACTGTTGTTTATGAAGATAAACGTTACAGCGATCTGATTGATGTAAAATGGTTTTTTGTACTGATACTATTGCTGCTTAGCGCCGAATGGTTTTTGAGGAAGAGAGAGGGAGAGATTTAGAGTCCCGATAGCTATCAGGAGGAGATTTGTTAATTAAAGATTAGTTCATTCTGTTCATTACCGCTGGCTTTAGCCAACGGATAACCAATAGCATTTCTGGCTTCAGCCGAACCTTTGGCTAAAGCCAATTAGGAAATTTATTAGTCCGCCCCATAAATGGGACGGCAATGAATTTTTATATTTGGATTTCAATTCTATCTATATGAAAATCAAATTAACACTCCTAATGCTACTGCTTACAGCAACAGCCTCAATAACCCAGGCACAACAGTTTAATATCGGCACCTACAACCTGCGTTACTCCAACCAAGGTGACTCTACCGCAGGTAATGGTTGGGGCGGCCGCTACCCCTGGGTGGCTAAACTCATCCAATTTCAGGACCTCGATATTTTTGGTACACAGGAAGCAAAATATCATCAGTTGACTGAGCTTACTGACAGCCTGCCCGGCTACAAATGGGTTGGCGCGGGGCGCGATGATGGTAAACACGGCGGCGAGCATTCAGCCATATTTTATAAATCGACAAGGTTTAAATTGTTAAAAACAGGCGATTTCTGGATGTCGAACATTACGGATAAACCTAACAAAGGCTGGGATGCAATGTTCCCACGTTTGTGTACCTGGGCGCAGTTTAAAGAGATCAAAACCGGGTTAATATTCTATTTCTTTAACCTTCATATGGATCATATTGGTGTAGTTGCCCGCAGGGAAAGCGCCAAGCTTGTATTGCAAAAGATAAAACAAATGGCAGGTACTATCCCAACCATCCTGACAGGAGATTTCAACGTGGATCAAACATCAGATAGCTACGCGGTGATCAACAACTCGGGCGTGCTGAAGGATAGTTATGTATTATCGTCTACAAAACTGGCGCCAAGCGATACTTTCAACGGTTTTGAAGCCAATACCGCAGGTGATAAACGCATCGACCATATTTTTGTAACCAAACAATTTAAGGTAAAGCGGTATGGTATTTTAACAAACACTTACCATGGCCGCACCCCTTCAGACCATTACCCTGTGGTGGCTGTTATGGATTATAGCAAATAGTTCATAGATAATATTTCATGGTAAAAAAATCAATGCTATGAACCATCATCTATGAACCATTAACTAAAAAAACTATCTTCGCTATCATGTCGCCTAACGAAGCCAAAGACCAAATTAAGGCCCTTACTGCCGAGCTGAGACAGCACACTTACAACTATTACGTGCTGGCTATGCCTACTATTTCTGATTACGATTTCGACCAAAAGCTGGAGCAGCTAAGCACGCTGGAAAAACAGTTCCCCGAGTTTTTAGACCCCGAATCGCCTACGCAGGTGGTTGGTGGTGATATCACCAAAGAATTTGTAACGGTTAAGCACCGCTGGCCGATGCTCTCGTTAGGAAACACCTATAACGAGCAGGAGTTAATAGATTTTGATCAGCGCATCCGCAAGTCAATAGGCGATAATTTTGAATATGTATGCGAGCTGAAGTTCGACGGCCTTTCTATGAGCCTTACTTACGAGAATGGCAAACTTGCCCGTGCCGTTACCCGTGGCGACGGTACGCAGGGCGATGAAGTGACAACTAACGTTCGTACCATCCATAGCATACCCAAGAAATTAGATAACGGCAACTACCCGGATCTGTTCGAGATTCGTGGCGAGGTATTTATGCACCTGAAAGCTTTTGAACGCCTGAACAAAGAGCGTGTAGATAACAGTGAAGTGCCATATGCTAATCCCCGTAACTTTGCATCTGGCACTATGAAACTACAGGACTCGGCAGAGGTTGCCAGCCGTCCGCTGGATTGTTTTTTATATGGCCTTTACACCGAAAAAACTTTATTCAAAACCCACTGGGAAAGCCTCGAAGCTGTTAAAAACTGGGGCTTCCATGTAGATAACCATAGCCGTTTGGTAAGTGACATTAACGGCGTATTGGAGTTTATTAACCATTGGGATATCGCCCGCCATGACCTGAGTTATGACATTGATGGCATTGTTATTAAAATAAACAACTACTCGCAACAGCAGGAACTTGGCTTCACCGCCAAATCGCCACGCTGGGCTATCTCCTACAAATTTAAGGCAGAACGTGTGGAGACCGAATTACTGGCTGTTACCTACCAGGTTGGCCGCACAGGCGCGGTTACCCCGGTGGCCAATTTAAAGCCGGTACTACTGGCAGGCACCACTGTAAAACGCGCCACATTGCATAACGCTGATGAGATAACCGAACGCCTTAAACTGCACGAACACGATACCGTTTTTGTAGAAAAAGGCGGCGAGATCATCCCTAAGATCATTAGCGTGAATCTCGACAAACGCAAACCCGGCGCGAAGGCTATTGAATACATCACCCATTGCCCTGCTTGCAACACCAAACTGCTTCGTGCCGATGGCGAGGTTGCATGGTATTGCCCCAATGATGAAGGCTGCCCGCCGCAGATCATGGGCAAAATGCAGCACTACATTGGCCGCAAAGCGATGAATATAGATGGTTTGGGCGACGAAACTATTGAAACTCTTTACCGCCAGGATTTTATTAAGCACATCAGCGATATTTATCATTTATTTGAACGTGCCGATGACCTTAAGAAGCTTGGCCGCTTTGGCGAAAAATCTATCAACAATATGTTGGATGGTATCGAGAAGTCTAAACAGCAACCGTTTGAAAAAGTGCTGTTTGGAATGGGGATCCGCTACGTGGGTGAAACAGTTGCCAAAAAACTGGTGGCGCATTTTAAAACCATTGATAACCTGATGGCTGCTACCGCCGAAGAACTAATTGCTGCCGAAGAAATTGGCGGCCGCATAGCCGAGAGCGTCACCGAATATTTTGCAGACGAAAGCCATCGCCAGGAAATTGAAAGACTACTGGCAAGCGGCCTGCAATTTGTGGCCGAAGAAAAAGAAGTGAACCTTGCCAGCGATAAATTCAGCGGGCAAAGCTTTATTATCTCCGGCGTGTTTGAGAAATACTCGCGAGATGAGTTGAAAGATATTATCGAGCAAAACGGCGGGAAGATCCTGAGCAGTATCTCTGCCAAGCTGAATTACCTTGTGGCGGGTGAGAATATGGGCCCTGCCAAATTAGAAAAAGCAAATAAATTAAATATACCTATCATCAGCGATGAAGAATTGCTGGCAATGTTAAGCTAAACATACATGACTACAATTAACTGGGGCATTATAGGCTGCGGCAACGTAACCGAAAAAAAGAGCGGACAAGCTTATAATAAAATTACCGATAGCAAACTGGTTGCCGTAATGCGCCGCGATGCCGCCAAAGCCGCCGACTATGCCCAACGCCACAATGTTGGCAAATGGTACAGCGATGCCGAAGACCTGATGAACGACCCGGAGGTTAACGCGGTATCGATTGCTACCCCACCGGCTTCACATTTGCAGTATGCCTTGCGCGCTATTGAAAAAGGGTTGAATATTTATGTAGAAAAACCCGTTACCCGCAACGCGCAGGAAGCGCAGAACATGGCCGATGCCGTGCGAGAAAGCGGCGCAAAACTTACTGTAGCGCATTACCGCCGGGCTTTGCCTATGTTTTTGCATGTGAAGAGTTTGATAGACAGCAACGCCATTGGCGACATCCGCACGGTGCAGATCCGCATGTGGAAATACCAAAACCCAAACCCGCAAGCCGATGTAGACAACTGGCGCCTGCAGCCCGAATTTTCGGGCGGTGGCTATTTTCATGACCTAGCCCCTCACCAGCTCGATCTGATGTTATATTACTTTGGCAAACCGGCATCTTCAACCGGGTACAGCTTTAACCAGGGCGGGTTTAGCCCTGCAGACGATCATGTTTGCGGGCAGATCGTATTCAAGAACAAAGTGGTGGTGAACGGCTCCTGGTGTTTTAATGTAGCGCCAAGCGAGGCTACAGACACCTGTGAGATCATCGGCACAAAAGGGAAAATAACCTTCCCGTTCTTTGGTACATTTGTTACCCTAAAGAATGAAAAAGGCGAGGAAACGGTAAATTTTACCCATCCAGAACATATTCAGCAGCCGATGATCACCAAGATAGTAGCCTACTTTAAAGATGAAGGCCCAAACCCCTGTACTATTGACGAAGCTGTTGTTTTGATGAAAATAATGGATACGTTTACCATCTCTCAAAAATTAGAATTATCTTAGCATCAGCTTAATAGAATGAAAAATATTTTAAGGTCTGTTTTATTGCTAACGTTGTTCATCAGCACAAAGGCATTTGCCCAAAGCTATGAAGTGCCTAAAGATTATCATTTTACCAAACCGGAAGATTATACCAAATACGAGGCCGACGTTATCAAAACAGCCGACTGGCTGATGCATACCCACTGGGGTACCGAGCCTGTAAAAACAGAGGCGGCCACACAGTTCATCTTAAAATGGACAGAAGGGACACCTGATGTTGTGATTGAGTTGAAACAGGCTATTATGGACCTGTCGGATACGAACCCGCAGTTAGGGTTCATCTATATGTCGCAGTTTTCTAAATATGCTATACAACACAAGCAAGATTTTAATAAAACGCAGGCTAATTTAGCCGCGCTAAAGGCTGTTATTGCCAAGTACACCGCAGAGCCTACCCATAAGCACGATAACGATGTAGAGCAATTGATACAGCTTAATAAAGAAAGCAAACTGGAAGCCTGGTTAACCAACGAGTTTTCATTTCAATAAAAAAGCACCCATGTACCGGGCGATTCATAACATATTTAATCTTTCTTCTTAGGCACTTTAGCGCCTTCTTTACGTGCCTCAGATAGCCCTATCGCTATAGCCTGTTTTTTGCTGGTAACCTTTTTACCGTTGCCGCTCTTCAGCTTGCCTTCTTTCATTTCGTGCATGGTTTCCTCAACCTTTTCGCCCGCTTTTTCTGAATATTTTGCCATGGTAGTATGTGTTGAATTTGTACTTAATTGTAGCAAAGGTTTTGCCAAAAAATTTGTTAACCACAGAGGGCACGAAGGAAAACACAAAGTACACAGAGATGAAAATTCTTCTACAAACTCTCTTGATACTCCTTTTGTAATTGCAGAAGACAGTTCGCGCAGAGGCAACCATCATAAAGCTCACTTACATACTGCACCTCGTTGATACTTAGCTGCACGGTACTGCACTGGCACTTAGTGAATGAGTTTGCTTTACATTCAAAGGGCGCGCTGCAACGGTCGCAATAGAGTATTTCGTGTTTGGGTGAAGTGAGCATTTGTTTTGAGTCCGAAAGTCGGTGAAGACCGAAAGTCCGTGAAGTGATTTTTTGTTTAATTAAAAAGTCCGAAAGCAAAGATGAGAAAACATCTTTTAACTTTCGGACTTCTGCGGACTTTCTGACTTTCCGACTACTTATAATTTATATGAAATATTAGGCAAATTATGCAGAGCAGGTAACACAACCCTCTTCCATGGAGCAAGATGGGCCGGCCGGCATTTCTTCCTGGTTACTGTCAGAAACAACTTCAGGTATAACGGCTTCCATGTTTTTACCACCACCCTGGTTCTCAACGGTAAATTTAACCGCTTGCGATGCTGCTTGTGTACGCAGGTAGTACATACCTGTTTTTAAGCCTTTCTTCCATGCGTAGAAGTGCATTGAAGTTAGTTTTGACGCATTTGGCGCGTTGATGAACAGGTTTAACGATTGCGACTGGCAGATATAAGCTCCCCTATCGGCAGCCATATCTATAATGTTACGCATCTTAATTTCCCAAACGGTTTTGTAGATCTCTTTGAGATCCTGAGGGATTTCGGCGATGTCCTGGATAGAACCGTTCGCGGTAATGATCCTGTCTTTCATTGAGGTATTCCAGATACCACGGTTCACTAAGTCGCGCAGTAAGTGTTTGTTCACAATGATGAACTCGCCGCTTAGCACACGGCGGGTGTAAATGTTTGAAGTATATGGCTCAAAACATTCGTTGTTACCCAGAATCTGTGAGGTAGATGCAGTTGGCATCGGCGCTACTAACAATGAGTTACGCACACCGTGGTTCATTACATCTAAACGCAGATTTTCCCAATCCCAACGGCCGCTCTCGGGTTTTACATCCCAAAGATCGAACTGGAACTTACCTTTTGATAAAGGCGAGCCTTTAAAGGTTTCGTAAGCGCCATCTTTTATAGCCAGGTCTTTAGAAGCCGTCATGGCAGCAAAGTAAATGGTTTCAAATATGTCTTTGTTCAGTTGTTTTGCTTCTTCGCTTTCGAATGGTAAACGTAACAGGATGAAGGCATCAGCCAAGCCCTGTACACCTAAACCAATTGGGCGGTGGCGCAGGTTAGAGTACTCTGCCTCAACAACTGGGTAGTAGTTATTATCGATGATCTTGTTAAGGTTCAACGTAGCCTGGTAGGTTACTTCGTACAACTTAGCGTGATCAAACTCGCCATTGATCACGTAACGTGGCAACGCTAATGAGGCAAGGTTACATACCGCAACTTCTTTATCAGAAGTAAACTCCATTATCTCGGTACAAAGGTTTGAGCTTTTGATGGTACCAAGGTTTTGCTGGTTAGATTTTGCGTTGGCAGCATCTTTATACAACAAGTATGGGGTACCGGTCTCAACCTGGGCATCAAGCACTGCAAACCAAAGTTCTTGCGCTTTAATGGTTTTACGGCCTCGGCCTTCTCTCTCATAACGTTCGTAAAGTTCTTCAAACTCTTTACCATGGCAATCTGCCATGCCCGGTGCTTCGTGCGGGCAAAACAATGTCCACTCCTCGTTAGCTTCTACACGGCGCATAAATAAGTCAGATACCCAAAGGGCGTAGAACAAATCACGTGCGCGCATTTCTTCTTTACCGTGGTTCTTACGCAGGTCAAGGAACTCAAATATATCTGCATGCCATGGCTCCAGGTAGATAGCGAAAGCGCCTTTACGCTTGCCACCACCCTGATCTACATAACGTGCGGTATCGTTAAATACTTTTAGCATTGGGATGATACCGTTGCTGGTACCGTTTGTACCGCTGATGTATGAGCCTGTAGCCCTTACATTGTGGATGCTTAAACCAATACCACCCGCGCTTTGCGAGATCTTGGCAGTTTGTTTAAGCGTATCGTAGATGCCCTCGATGCTGTCATCCTTCATGGTTAACAGGAAACATGATGACATTTGAGGTTTTGGTGTACCGGCATTGAAAAGGGTTGGTGTAGCGTGGGTAAACCAGCGTTCGCTCATCAGGTGGTATGTTTTGATGGCACTTTCGATATCTTCTTTGTGTATACCTACCGATACACGCATAAACAGGTGCTGCGGGCGTTCAGCAATTTTACCGTCTACCTTTAACAGGTACGATTTTTCTAAGGTTTTAAAACCGAAGTAATCGAAACCAAAATCGCGGTCGTAAATAATGCTGCTATCCAGGATATCGGCATTCTCGCGGATGATCTCGTATACATCATCGGCAAGTAAAGCGGCGTTTTTACCGGTTTTTTTATCAACGTACTCATACATACGTTTCATAGTTTCAGAGAACGACTTGGTGGTGTTTTTGTGCAGGTTGGATACCGCTATACGCGAGGCAAGTAAAGCGTAATCCGGGTGTTTGGTGGTTAACGATGCTGCCGTCTCGGCTGCAAGGTTATCCAGTTCGGAGGTGGTAACACCATCAAACAAACCTTCAATTACTTTTTTTGCCACATCAATTGGGTCAACCAGGTTAAACCCATAGCACAGTTTTTCGATACGTGCTGTGATCTTGTCGAATTTTACCGACTCTTTTCTTCCGTCTCTTTTTGATACGAACATTTTGCCACCTCCTTATTCCCTGCCAACCCGACAGGGCTTATTGTTAATTATTTTATTATTTGGGATTTCACCGATTTGAGGATGATTTCACCGATTTTTTGCTGTTGCGATTTCACCGATTTAAAAACCAATCTCTAATCTCCAGCCTCTAATCTCTACCCTAAAAATCCTCGTCTAACGAGAACGCCTTGCTTTCTGCGGTGCTGTTCATTACGCCGCTTTTTTGGTAATCGCCAACGCGTTTCTCAAAAAAATTGGTTTTGCCTTGCAGGCTTATCATCTCCATAAAATCAAACGGACACGATACGTTGTATACTTTAGGGTAACCTAATTCGTCTAACCAACGGTCGGCCACAAATTCGATGTATTGGCTCATCAGTTTGGCATTCATACCAATAAGGCTTACAGGTAGCGCGTCGCTCACAAATTCTTTTTCAATCTCAACCGCATCTGTGATGATCTTGGTCGCATCTGCTGTTGATAATTTAACATCCAACATTTTGTAAAGCATACAAGCAAACTCACAGTGCGAACCCTCATCACGGGAGATCAGTTCATTGCTAAAGGTTAAACCCGGCATTAAGCCACGTTTTTTTAACCAGAAGATAGAGCAGAAACTACCGCTAAAGAAGATCCCCTCTACTGCCGCGAATGCTATTAAACGCTCGGCAAAGCTTCCGTTGTTTATCCAGCGAAGCGCCCATTCGGCCTTTTTACCTACACATGGCACGGTATCAATAGCGTGGAACAAACGGTCTTTTTCGACAGGGTCTTTTATATAAGTGTCAATTAATAACGCGTAAGTTTCTGAGTGGATATTCTCCATCATGATCTGGAAACCATAAAAACAACGTGCCTCAGGTAACTGCACCTCGCTCATGAAATTGATGGCCAGGTTCTCGTTAACAATACCGTCGCTTGCTGCAAAGAAAGCCAGGATGTGCGAAATAAAATGGCGCTCTCCATCGTTCAAAGCTTCCCAGTGTTTCATATCGTCAGACAGGTCTATCTCTTCTGCTGTCCAAAAGCTGGCTTCGGCCTTTTTATACATTTCCCAAATAGCGGGATATTTTATTGGGAGGATCACAAAGCGGTCTTTGTTTTCCTTTAGTAGTAATTCTGTTTGCTCTGCCATACGAACGGTTCCTTATATATTATGTATTAAATTCATCTTCCTATTAACCCTCTATCCTACTACTTTTGTACCGAGCCGACAGCAGACAGGTATACCATGCGAGTTTTTGCTTAAACGGCGAAAAATTTGCTTTTCGCATTTATATTACTCACTTTCTACACCCCCACTAATCGTTTCTAAACTATTTTTAGTTGCACATTAGCCCATGTTTTACCATGGTCTTTTCTTTTCTGTTTCGATAGAACTATCGACAACATAGATAACGTTAAAAAGAACTTCTAATTCAAAGATAGGCTAAGACACCGTTTCATGTTAGTCTAAGTTTTTAACATCACCTATAAGTTGTCAACAATATCCAGCAATACTTCAAAAGTATTTTAGAATGACATTAAAAACAAGAACTTAAGAAACAGTATGTTACCAAGTTTCAAACCAATAAATTGAATATTTAAAAATAAAAAACTGTTAATCCTTGCAGGATATAAACACGTTGTCAACAGGCCTAAAAATCAAAGGAATACCTAAGGTAAAAGGCCTCAAAAACGCCATTTTTACGCGCCGAAAATTTAATATTGAGTGACTGATTATTTAACAAAACAACATGTGGAAAAAGAAAAAATCCCCGCCGAAAAATCGGCGGGGATTTAAATTTTCGGGGCTCATTAAGCCTGTCGTACTGACTTATTTTTTCAGTTCGTCAACCGGTACAAATTTCATAGAAACCGAGTTTACACAATGCCTGGTATTTTTAGGTGTAAGATACTCACCCTGAAAAACGTGGCCTAGATGAGCACCGCAATTCGCGCAAAGTATTTCTGTCCTACTACCGTCCGCGTCGGCTTCCCATTTAACTGCACCGGCTATCTCATCGTCAAAACTTGGCCATCCACAATGCGATTCAAATTTTGATTCGGATGTGTACAACGGTGTATCGCAACGCTTACAAACGTATACGCCTTCGGCCTTGTTATCCAGCAACGCGCCGGTAAAAGGGCGCTCGGTACCTTTGTGTAATATGATATATTCTTCTTCGGGTGTTAATTGGTTATATGCCATTATAATTAATGATTTATTGAATTATTGTCCCGATAGCTATCGGGATAGTGATTTGAGGTTCCGCCTTCACCTCTCCTGCTATATAAATATACGACAATTTGAGGGCAGATTTTGTTTGTGGAATGGATGTTTACATGGCTTTGACGGATGAATAGTATATTTACTTTAATAAACTGTAATCGTGAAATATTTCCTTTTTGTGAGTTTCTTAGCGTTTATTAAGACTGCAAATAGCACCATTAAACAGCCCGAAAATATTATAAACAAGTAATAGTTGTTACTAATGCTAAAGAAGAAAAAGAGGTTTGGGTAAATTGCTGTTGCTCAGTTCAAAATTCATGGAAAACTCAAATACAAATAGTTGATGATGGAGGTACGTGCTACTTTCAGATAAAAATAAACCCGACAAAGAACACTATTATTCTTTCAGGATAAATGGTTTAGCATAACAGCAGCAATATTTAAAGGTGTATTTATAATCCTGAGGAACAAAATATCTATTCTTACGAATTTGCAGTTGGTAATAGATGTTTCAATTCAGGATTATAAAAGGATACATTTACTTCACCACCCCTATATGATACTCCTGTATCAACGCCGGGTTCTCGGGCGTTAAGGTAAACGACACGCGCACGTCAGCCTTCTCGCCCTTCATAATAAAATAACCTCGCAGGTTGTTATCGGGTATAATCTCTCCCACGCTTACTATTTTACCGGCTTTGGCGTAAACATCAGTAGCCTCGACTTTTAATTTGTCAGGGAAGTAATCCATAAAAAAGTTATCGGCGAAAATCCTGGTTGCTATTGGGTTGTCCCAGTTGGGTAACAGTTTTACTAATTCATCGCGGCGTTGAGTTAATATTTGCGAGGCCGCAATAGCCCTAGGTTTAATACCCGACAATGCCAGCAAGGTATCTAACGCGATGGCATTAGCCCTGCCGCCGTTAGCATACGTTAAATTAGCGAAGCAAACTACCCCAACGCCATACTCCGGCAGGATATTCCATTGGCTGCCAAAGCCGGGTAAACCACCGCTGTGGCCAACATAAACCCGGTTATCGCAATCTTTAGCCCAGCGCAGACCGTAGCCATAGGCGGACACCGTTGGGCAGGGCCTGCCAGTAGTGGTTTTAGCATCTGGGGTTAAATAATTGACATCCCAGGGACATTGCATCTCCCGGACAGAACTGCGTTTAACCGGCCCCAATTCCGCATCATTCCTGGCCGGCCAGGCATTTTGGTGCACTGCTATATACTTGCTAAAATCTTCAATAGTGGTTATCAACCCGCCCATGGCGCCGTATGCACCATCGTGCAGTAAGGGTTGCTCTACCCATTTTTCATTCATCCAGCGGTAACCGTGGGCCAACTTATCTTTGGGTGCTTTTGTGTATTCCCAATAAGTATGCGTCATGCCGAGGGGTTTCAAGATATTGTCGCTGATGTAATCCTCATAGGTTTTGCCCGATGCTTTTTTTATGATATACCCAAGAGTTGCAAAACCCAGGTTGCTATACTCATACCCATTTCCGGGATTATTAGAGAACGATACCCCTTTTTTGTAAATGGCTACCAGTTCATCATCGCTAACCGCCAGCTGGCGGTCGCCCCATGGGTTATCTTCCGGGAAACCTGCGGCATGAGTAAGCAAATGGCGAATGGTTATCGGTGTAGCATCTTTTGTGAGATACTTATTGTTCTTCATTTCGGGTATGTAAAGCGAAGCGGGATCATCCAACTTTAATTTACCTTCGTCGCGCAGTTTCAAAATAGCCATAGCTGTAAGGCTCTTGGTCATGGATGCTATGCGAAAATCGGATTGTGAGCTTACCTGTATTTTGGCGTCGATATCGGTATAACCCATATTGCCCGTATGCACCAACTTACCATCCACCACAATACCATAAGCCATACCCGGCCAGTGGTTTTGCTCGGCATATTCTTTATAAAGCTTATCGATAACCGGGAAAGTCGCCTCAATTTTCTTCAGCCTGTCGGGGTCTGTAAAGGTTGCAGGCTTGTATTGGGCGAAAGTAGTAGTGGAGACTAAAAGAAAAAGAACAAGGTATTTTTTCATAGCGGGATGATTTTGTCTGAAGCGGAATTAACGAATTTAAGGATTTTTAGAATAAATATGTTATGTAATTGCGAGAAGCATAGCAACGTGGCAATCTCAGCATATCCGCTTGTCCTATAAGATTGCTGCGCTATCGCTCGCAATGACACAGTAGGTATTAAACAAGAAAATCCCGGCCAAAATTGACCGGGATTTTCTTATATCTTGATTCCTGACTCTTGCAGTCTTGATTCTATTATTTCAGTTTCGCCAATTCCTCTGCCATAGCAGCGCCAATTTCGGCAGGAGATTCTACTACACGGATCCCACACTCGCGCATGATCTTCATTTTTGCAGCAGCTGTATCATCGGTACCGCCAACAATTGCACCAGCATGGCCCATACGACGGCCCGGAGGCGCTGTTTGGCCGGCAATAAAGCCAACAACCGGTTTCGTACCAAATTCTTTGATCCAAAGAGCGGCTTCTGCTTCCATACCACCACCAATTTCACCAATCATGATGATGCCGTGTGTGTCTGGGTCGTTCATTAATAGTTCAACAGCTTCTTTGGTTGGGGTACCTATGATTGGGTCGCCACCAATACCAATAGCGGTAGTGATACCTAAACCGGCTTTAACAACCTGGTCAACCGCCTCGTAAGTAAGCGTACCCGATTTTGAAACCACACCTACATGGCCTTTTTTAAAGATAAAACCCGGCATAATACCAATTTTACTTTCATCCGCAGTAATAACACCCGGGCAGTTAGGGCCAATAAGGCGGCTATCTTTATCGGTTAAATATTCTTTTACCGCAATCATATCCTTTGTGGGGATACCTTCGGTGATACATACAATAACTTTGATACCGGCTTCGGCAGCTTCCATAATAGCATCGGCACCAAAAGCTGGCGGAACAAAAATGATAGATACATCGGCACCTGTTTGGTCAACCGCGTCTTTAACCGTGTTAAAAACAGGCCTGTCTAAATGGCTTTGGCCACCTTTACCCGGTGTAACACCACCAACTAACTGTGTACCATAAGCAATCATTTGCTCAGCATGGTAGCTACCTTCTTTACCGGTAAAACCCTGTACTATAACTTTAGAATCTTTGTTTACGAGAACGCTCATCGGCTTTTTAGTTTTTGTAGGGCAAATCTAAAGTTATTGCCCTTAAAGTCAAATTATATTTTACCTGCATAGGTGTACTAAATTGAAATTCATCAAAAAATTACTTTTAAGTTATGTATTTGCTAAAACGCCGATTTTGACAATAAACAGCAATGAATTTAAGCATAACATTACTTTAATATCTTTTTAGTTAATTTTAAGGGGCTAAAAACAAAAAGTATAAATATATAAAATGGCAAAAATGGCAAAAATGGCGTTTTTGATACTGTAAAGCCACTTTATTTAAGACAATCCAAAAATGGCGAAAAATCCAAAAGTATAATTCACTACCATTTAAGCACCATTCTAAGGTTATAACTAATTCAATATGGTAGATGTTTTGGACGTAAGTATAATTACGATTGTAATAATACTATTTAAACGGTGTTTATTTGCCCTTTAAAAGGCTTTCAATTAAAGCCAGACGGCCCTCCAGATCGTTGATCCTTGTATATACCGTTCCTGGCTCTGGAGATTCCCTAATGATAGATGCTCTCCAGTACCATATCTCCAGTACATCCTCAGGCGAAACCAGATAATTTGGGTATTCTCTTTTGTTATCGTTATCTGATAACAGTATTAGCTTATTATCGTCTGCAATACGGTTTAAAACGCGTTTTAAGACAATCCCCTCCTTAGTAACAAGTATATATATACGCCTATCCCTAATGTCATTAAACGATTCGACAAAACGGCCAATAGCTATAGATCCGCTATGGTGTGTAGGTAGCATTGAGTTACCTTTTATTTCAAATGCTCTATGCGTTGCTCCGTTCAGCCCTGGCAGGTTAATTACCTGCAATGAATCCCTGTATTCGGGATCTTCAAAACCGTTTAAATAACCGGCTGCTGCCTTAGCAGTAACAAAGATGGTATTCTCCTCATTATCGCTATTTACAGTTATGTAATTAGGCATGTTCAAGGCAGGGAAAGATCCCGACTTTTTACCGCTTTTTAATACAATAGGTGCAACATTAGATGCAGGAATAGGTGCAATTTCTTTGCCGTCTATTACCAGCTCATACGGCTTGTGATAAATTCTAACAATGTTAGAGATTGTTTCAAGCGTTGGATTTTGCTTTCCCAACTCTATTTGCGCATAGTTTGCCCGCTTAAGTCCTACAGAAGCTGCAAACTCCTCCTGACTTAGTTCTGATTCCAGTCTAATGGCTTTTATACGGGCGTGAATACTCATGTGAAATATATTGTTAGAAATTCTTGCAATTGTTAGAATTACTTACAATCTTTGTTTCGTTGTTCGCAACAAAGGAAACAAAAATCTTTCAAATAATATGGAAAAAGAAAAAAGAGATGACACCGCAACGCTAACAGCACGAGCTCACAGTGTAAGCGCCTCCTATGTAAGAATGGTAGTTAATGGCAAAAGAAAAAACGAGGCAATCCTCGCAACCTATAATACCATCCTTGAAGCAAAGGATAACCTGTCAAAACCTGCTGAATCCATTGATGAAAGCACCAATTAAGCCACAATAAAACACTTAAATAACATGAAAAAAGCAATCGTTACCTACTCAAAAGCTATCTGGTTTAAACTAATGAATGATGATATGACCCAAAATGAGGCTATCCTATTATTCTGTATTGCCATGGGTTTATCCCTGCTTGGTATCCATATCGGTGATACGCTATTAGGGGGAGGTCAATAATGAATACCCTATTAGAGCTATTCTGCGATAATTGCGGAGCACACACTACAGAGCCCGAAACAACAACCTGCGAAACCTGCGGGAGCACACTATGCCCCGATTGCATCTGTGAGCAATGTGAAAGCGAATCAGCATTACCGCTGAATAGATAATTAAAAATAACCTGGCTTAGAGGATAAACGGAGATCGCTACTCCAGCCAGGTGCACAACACCACCAATGAGAATAATTGATAACATATTGTATTTAGAAGTGCCGGAGCTGGAAGCTTGTGGTGTACCACGGAGAACAATTCTCTCCTGGGATGCTATCAAAGATCCGTCTGATAAGCGCAAAACCCTGATACAGTATGAGGATCTTAAATCCAAATATCAGGATATGATCATTAAGCGGTTTGGTGATCCTTATACCTATTACCACAACCAGATCATTAAGCAATACCTACGTACAGATACTAAAGCAATGGATTATTTCACAGCATATCGCAAAGATGCCATTGCCCTGCCTAACGATACTATAAAGGAATATGTTACTTGTGCTAACTGGTTAAACCTCCTCATAGAGCTTGATAATAACTGGAGCAAATGCAAAAAGGTGCTTTGCATGGATAAAAAACCAGAGCTATATGATGCCATTGCCAGAATTTTTGAGGCTGATGTAATTAAATTACCTAAGGTTTATGTACCTCTTAAGCGCAAAATTGCAGAATACAAAGATCTTGGCTATGAGTGTATAGTATCCGGCAAATGGGGAAACACCAATAGCAAAAAGGTTAAGGATGAGCTAAACAATGCATTACTGATTGAAATGATCAGCCATCCGGCTCAATATAGTGATCTGTTTATTGCCGAAAAATACAATCTCGTTGCTGTTCAGGCAGGTTTCAAGACAATAACCGCTGTTACCGTTGGTAATTATAGGCACAATAACGCTGTCGAAATTGACGGATATAGGTATGGTAAAGATGTTTGGTACAACAAAGCGGGTAAGGTAATAAACAGAAAACGCTCAACAGCGCCACTTTTATTGATAAACTCTGATGATAATGAGCTGGATGTATTCTTTCAACAGGTTAAAACGAACAAAAAAGGCCACGATGTCGCATATCACTATTACAGGCCTACTTTATACATCGTAATAGATGCGTTTAACGACTATATTTTAGGTTATGCTATTGGTGATACCAATACAAAGGATCTGATTAAAGCGGCTTACTTAAATGCTGCAAACCACGTTAAAGAACTTACCGGAGGCCGATATTTTTGGCATCAAATTCAAACAGATCGTTGGGGCATAGACCGCGAAGCGAAAAACGATTTCTCTCAATGGTTTAGTAACCAGGCTGAATTTTCACCTACGCAATTAGGTAACTCCAGAGGTAAAGTTATTGAGCAAACCTTTAGAGGTAACTGGAGCAGCAAGTTAAGAGAGCTATTTCCTAACAACTATTCCGGCCCTAACGTAACCGCCAAAACAAAGATCAGCAGAGACTGGCTCGAATCCAATAAAAAGAGCTTTCCCACAGTGGATCAGGCTGCTGATCTGGTAGCGAATTTCATAAATGAGCTTAGAAATATGCCGGATAAAACAACCGGAACAACTAAGCAACAGCAATGGCTTAATGCATTCGGTGCAATGCAGGAAAATAAGAAACGGATCATTAGCGATGAGCAGCATTTAATGCTATTAGGTTATGATCATGTTAATCAACACACAGGCCAGTTAGAGCTTAATACACTTACCAATAAAGGCCTTACACCTATCCTGCAAGAAAGAAAAAGGATATATGAAGCACCTAAAGAGCTGTATTTAAAAACCCTCGGTACTACATGCAAGATCAAATATGATCCTTACGATTTAAGGGGTGTACTGGCCATCAGCGCCGACGAAAAAACGAGGTTGATGTGCTATGACTATGAGCTTGTAGCAATGGCTAAAGCGGATTATGAAGATCACACATCCGACTACTTGAATAGTCGAATAGGCGAAAAAGCCGGCCATGTTAAAATGATTGCAACATCCAAAGAAACCCGCCAAAGCGTATTGCAAAGAGCCCGTATGGATGCAGCCAGCTACCTATCTGCTGGAGGCCTTGTGAAAGAGTTAAAGCATGCTGCTACTCAATTACTGGAAAGTGATTTTGATGATTATACAGAGGATATTGACATCAATAGTATGATGTAATCCCATTAAAAGCCCCGCGTTGCAGGGCCATTAACGAGCCACAATAAAAAACAAATATAATGAAAGAACAATCAAAAGTAAAAATCAAGGATCTCCTGGAGAAATTCTGTGAGGGATTTACCAGCCAGGCAAAGGCCTCAAAGGCCTTGAAAGATGTATCACCTGGTACAATTTCACAAATATTGAATGATAAATGGGATCTCATTGCAGATCGCATGTGGATCAATATTGGTAAACAAGTAGGCTTTGAAATGGGTGACTGGAAAGTTGTAGAAACTTACAATTACAAAGTTATCCGTGGCTTTCTAATGGATGCTAAAGCTCAAAGCCGTGTACATGCCATTACAGGCGGTGCCGGTTGGGGAAAGGATGCAGCTGTCAAAGATTTTGCAACAGAAGTAAATGATGTTTACCTAATCAATTGCGCTGAGTACTTCAACAAAAAATATTTTATGATGGAGTTGCTTAAAGCAATGGGCAAAAGCGTTGACGGCACTGTACCAATGATGGTTGAACGCGCTGTAACCAACATTAATAAAACTTTCAGGCCTTTAGTTATCCTCAATGAGGTTGACAAACTAAAAGATGAGGCCTTTTACTTCATTATCACCTTTTACAACCTATGTGAGGATAAATGTGGCATCGTTGCCCTGGCTACAGATCAGTTGGAGAAACGGATCAGCCGTGGCTTATTCCTTAACAAAAAAGGCTATCAGGAAATATTCTCAAGATTTGGCAGGCGCTTCATAGAGCTTAAAAAGCCATCAAAAGCGGATGTTACCGCTATCTGTACAGCAAACGGAGTGACTAATCCGGAGCACATATCTGAAATATACAATAGCAGTGAGGGTGATTTGAGGAGAGCTAAAAAGCTGATTCAAAATAAGGCAACTACAGAGCCAGCTGAGGGAGAGCAGGCAGCATAATACCAATAACAACAAACATCAATAGCATGAACACTACCAGAAAAAGCCATGTAACAAGCGTTAAGCTGCAAATTTTAAACAATGAGCAGATGATACAGGCCGTCCTAAATTGGGATGAGATGCAGTACTGTGAGTTTAAATACGAGGCTGGCATTTCCTATGCCAAACGCATCACAGATGGTGATGAGCTTGGTTATAGGATGCTTATTGAAACAAGGTTTTTCTGGCAGTGGTGGAAAAATGAGTGGTCAAAAAGGGATGAAGATTTCTTGATCTACTACTCAGGATCTGCTGATAAGTCGGTGCTGCTGGATCAATACTTATTTCAGCATAACATCCAAAGGCTTAAAAGTGATGACCTGATGGATCGTAAAAGCTGCTCAATGATTGGCTATTGCATGGATGAGTTTCACAAAAAAGGGAAAAAGGAGGCAGTAAAGTGATCAAGTTGAAATTAAATAGAGATCAGCTTTATACCGTTTGCGGGTTTACAAACCCCGCTATCTATGAGGCCAAAGTTGATCATTGTATCCAGTGGCAAAACTATGCAGATCTGGATGCTCTATTTAATATCATTCAGATCGGTGAAATGGTGTCAAAAAAATACCTGTACACATTTAAAAAAAAGTACATCATCAGCTTGAAATATTCAGAAGCTGCATCACTACACACCCATACCTATGAGCTAACAGATTGCTTAGATCCGCTGAGCTATGAGTACAACGTGGCAATAATGATCAGAGCCGAATTACATTTTCATTTAACTAATTATCAAAAACGATTTCATGGACAAACAAACAGACAAAACCTCCTTAGCGCTGGAGATCAAAGCGCTGGAGGATCGCTTGCAAAGCTTACCTGATCAACAGGTTGAGGAGCGGATTGAGGTTCGCAAAAAGCTAATAGCACTATACGCACAAAACGGTAACACAATAAATATTTAGGATATGACAATCGAAACAGCAGAAACGCTAACAACAGAACAATTACAAGACCTGCTAAACCAAAGGCTGGCCGAACAAAAAGAGCAAGAACAGGCTGAAAGAAACAGTTATGAGAGCCTGAAAGATGCCACGGTAACGAAGCTGGCTACAAGTGCCCTGGCATTAAACGAGGCTATGAGAAACTTTAAAGATCTGGCTTTTGGTGAAGCCGAAACGCTTTATGAGCTACTGCAAAAATATAGCAAAAGGCATGCAGATGGTAAAGGCACATTTAAGGTTCGCAATGCTGATGGCAGTATGGAAATGAACCTTAAAAGGCATCAGCTGGGCACTTTTGATGAGCGATCGGTACAGGCAGAGAAGCACATCAGAGACTTTATCAACAACAGATTTGCAGGTGATCAGGATGTGCTTGATATAATCATGGGCGCTATGGAACGCACAAAAGGATTTCTTGATGTAAAGCAAATACAGCGCCTTTACGCAATGGAGGATCGTTTCGATGATCATAACTGGAAAGAGGGAATCAAGCTTTTAAAAGAGAGCTGGATACCAACTACAACTAAAGATTACCTAAGCTTCACAATATGGATATACCAATTTAATTGACCCCTCTCGCCAATCGTTCGTGACCCCTTTGAGTTAAGGGTTTAAAAGAGCATAAAGTTATTGTACAGACAGGCTCCTGGGAGCGGATGCTTTTGTCCGGTTTAACAACTATTATTTTTACAAAAATACATTTTCTGATTTAGAGTTTCTTCTCCTTAGTGATTCGCCATACAGTTCAACCCTTAATGAGTGATGAACAATGCGGTCAAGGATAGCATCGGCGATTGTTTTTTCACCGATAACATCATACCATTCCTTGACTGGGATCTGCGAAGTGACCACCGTAGAGCGCTTTTGGTGCCTGTCTTCTATAATATCCAGTAAAGAAGCCCGGCTCTGGGCATCAAAAGGCTGTAGACCGAAGTCGTCCAATATCAACAGATCGGCCCGTTCTATTTTTTTCAGTTCTGCCAGAATGGTACCTTTTGCTTTGGCCAGCTTCAGCTGGCCCATAAGCTTGGCCGTATTGACGTATAAGACCTTGTACCCATTCTGACAGGCCTGATAGCCAAGCGCTGTCGCCAGATAGCTTTTGCCTGTTCCGGTGGAACCGGTAATAAACAGATCCTTGTGCTCCTTAACAAAGTCAAGCCCGGCCAGCCTGTGTACCTCATTCTTGTCCAGACCACGATCTATACCGTAGTCAACCTGCTCCAACGAAGCTTTATACCTAAAGCCTGCTCCCCTGATGGCTCGTTCTACGTAACGGTTTCGCCGGTCGTCCCATTCACTGGCGACCAGCAGGGCGATGAACTGATCGGCTGTAAGCGATTCTTTTACTGAACTCTCCAGATTGGTTTTAAAGGCATCATACATGCCATAAAGGCGAAGCTGACGCATCTTGTCTAATGTTTCATTATTCATTTGTTCTATGTTTTATGGGTTACTGGTAATATTCTTTTCCTCTGATATTGTTATGGGCGGGGATCACTGATGTCTCGTCCTCTGGCTGAAGCTGGTCCAGGCGTTTCTTGAGTATCTCTTCGATAATTGGATAGTTATACTGGTGGAGGTTGTAGGCCCAGCGGCAGGCACCAGCCAGCCTTCCGGCACCAACACGACGGGCAAAGCTTAGAATGCCAGCGCATGATTTGTAAGCCTGTTCCGGATAGACCTTATGTTCCAGTACCTTGGTAATGTAGCGGGCTACATCCTCATGAATAGCTTCGGCCTCCTGAATAAACTTTTCAGGGCACCATTCAGTAAGGAAACGATGCTGCGAGGCCAGGTGATTGTCATCTGTTGTGTGGCGATACTTGATACGGACACGTGGATGGGCTGCGATCTGAGTGTACTGGTAATAGATCTTAACGGAACCGGAAGTATATAAGACCTTGACCTTCTTTCCGATATAAGTGTAAGGCACGCTGTAATAGTGAATATCCTCGCCCAGGCGGATATATCCGTTCTTCATAACGGTAACCATTACCTGTTTATTAACCTCGTAACGCAATGGGTTCAGTGGTGCCAGTACATCCCGTTCGATCTCTTCGAACTGTTCCCTGCGGGAGTAGGTCCGCCCGGAGAAGGGTTTGTTGTTATGGATCTCTAAAGCGGGACGTATAGCCGAGTTCAGCGATCCCAGATCGCTGAACCTGCGGCCTTCCAGCCTGGTGTATATGCTCCGGTAGATCAACTTTACCGCTCCTTCCACTAAGGACTTATCACGCGGCTTATAAACACGTGCAGGCACAACGGTAACGGAATAATGTTCAGCGAAGGAAGCGAACTCGTCATTAAGTATGGCTTCGTATTTACTCCCCGGGTTACCGCAGAACGCAGGTTGTCCGGCACCATGGCAACAGGAACCCCGCCAAAGTAATGCAGCGCATTCTCACAGGCTTTGATCAGATCTTCTTTACGCTGGCTTTCCACCGCTTCTACATAAGTAAGCTGACTGCAGCCCAGGATAGCTACAAACACCTCCACATCCTGTACGCTACCTTCGGATAGGGTGATCTGCAGCTTACTTCCTGTGAAGTCAATATACATCTTATCGCCGGCCTTGTGATCAATGTGCATGACCGGCCGCGAGAGTTGTAGATAAGTGTGGACCGCATTATTGAACCGCGAACGGCCATAGCCATCAGGATACTTTTCGATATACTCATTATGCAGCATCTCGCGGGTTACGCCCTTCTTTTTGAGCTTCTTGCATATCTCGGGAAGCAAGGCCTCCAGCGTCTGCATACGGGGATTGTTCTCGGTCTTGCCAACCGGGGTAGTGAACAGCACGGCAAGCTCGCTATCGCTCCTGGCGCCAAATGCCTCGTGGCTTATGCCCAAATCGTGCCATACACGTACGTACTTTTTAATGGTGTTACGGGAAATACCTACCATCCCGTGAATCGTTTTGACCCCGGTACCCTGACAGTATAATCGAATGATCTGCCTTAGTTTATTCATCTTGATCGGTTTATTGGACATTGTATTCGCTGGTTTTCGTTTATCTAAAAAGTAAACAAAAACTTTGTCCGCAGGTACCGTCAATACAAAAACTTCGAGCTCTTTTAGGGGGTCACTTTCGCGTGGCGAGAGGGGTCACTTTGCTTTGGCGAAGTGGGGTCATCATCACGCGGCAAAAGGGTACTTCTTCAATCGGTCTGATGGGGGCATTTTATTGAGTTTTATCCAGCCAATGCACTCATCCGGTATCATCTCAAGATAGATCCGGATGAGTTATCTGATGAGAAGTTCTCAGAGATATGGCAGGGCCTCCGCTGGACACTCGAATTTGAATCACAAAGATTTTCATTAAAAGACGGTAAAGACACTATAAAATTTTAATCATGGCATCACAAAACAGCTTTAATATTGCAAACCTTTACCAAAAGGTTTTCGGCCTTAAAGGTGTTAGGTTTGCCATTCCTGAAACCGATGTGTTAGGCAATGTTGCTAAATCAGCAGTGAATTTTGCAGCTAATGCCGCAACGTTCGCTGCTGGGCAACTTGTTAACAAGGCGCTCAGAACCAATGAGAATCAAAAGCAGCTGTATGATGGAATTGAAACTATACCATTACCTGCATCAAGCATAAAAAGCGCTTTAGGCACGCCCATTTACGAGCAAATTGCGCTCACTATACCGGCAATCATAAACGCGGGGGTTGTCACCGCTCCACAAAAGATCTACACGTTTCCTGATTGGCCTTTGTTCGATATAACCGGCCAGGACATCATCACCAAAACGATGATGACAAAGAAAAAAGGATCTGTAAAAGAATATATCACAGAAGATGATTATTCAATTACCATCAGGGGCATTTTAATTAATTACGATTCACAGGAATATCCTGAACAGCAGCTACAGGATTTAATGCAGATCATTAAATGCAAAAAGGCAATGAGCGTAACCTCGCAGGTATTAAATCTGATGGATATTCACAGCCTTGTTATCGAGAGGGCTAATTGGCCATCATCTGAGGGTTTCCAAAACATACAGCCTTTTGAGCTGGAGTGTTTAAGCGATGAGCCAGCTGAGTTAGAGATTAAATCGGTAAAAACTAAAAAACCAATTATACAAGGATTATGAGATCTGTGATGGTTAAAGACAGGCAAAACCTGATAGATCTGGCAGTACAACATTACGGATCAGCAGCAGCCGTAATTGATTTATGCCTGGATAATGATCTGGAGCTGGATGCAGTGATTCAACCAGGTACAATGATCAACATACAGGATGAATATCCCGAATCTGCTCAACCCGACTATGCAGCCTATTTACTGCAAAATCAAATTATAGTTGTGAGCATCAATGAGCAGGATGAGGCCGCTGTATTAGGCACAAACAATGATGAATTTATCATAACAAACGACAATATTTCAATTAGCGCGTAATGGATATTATAAAGATACATGAGTTGCCAGAGGGCACAGAGTTACTGGATAGCCACGAGCTGCCAGTATCAACAAGCTCGGGCGCTGGAGGGGTTAAGCGCTACAGCCTTGCAATTTTTAAAGCGTGGGTAATAGGTTTTGTTACGCCCTTAATATCCGCAATTGCACAAGGCCCTCAAGGCCCTGCCGGAGCTCCAGGTGCACAAGGTGCTCAGGGCGCTGCCGGTGCTGCTGGCTTACA
Source organism: Mucilaginibacter sp. 5C4 (assembly GCF_034345625.1). Lineage (NCBI taxonomy): Bacteria > Pseudomonadati > Bacteroidota > Sphingobacteriia > Sphingobacteriales > Sphingobacteriaceae > Mucilaginibacter > Mucilaginibacter sp. 5C4. Next base: position 3,600,645 of record NZ_CP133775.1, read on the forward strand.
AGGCCCTGTTGGGCCTCAAGGTTTAAAGGGCAATACCGGATCTGCTGGCCCTGTTGGTATTCAAGGCCCTATAGGAGAAAGGGGAGAAAAGGGTGAAACGGGCGCTCAGGGTGGTCAGGGCATACAAGGCCCTGCTGGAGCTGATGGTGCACAGGGGCCTCCTGGAGCTGATGGAGGTAATTTTGACATGGTCACCTATATTCAAAACGCACCAATTTGTGCTGATGAAGCTGAGGCCACTGTTTTAAATCTTTCAAATTACACGCTTTACAAAACTGCAACAGGAGAGCTCAGGTACAAACTACCTGCATCCAATTCAAGATTTACAAATCAATTCACAAATCAATTTTCATAATATGAGCCTTTTAGACGATTTGAAAACTGCAATAGATGCAGATATAAATAACGACAAGCCCGTTGAGAGCATAGATCCAAATACTATAGCTGATAATTTAAAAGCAGTAGCGGATTTTGCTGCAACTAATCCAGGCCCACAGGGCCCTGTGGGTCCACAAGGACCTGCTGGCCCTCAAGGCCCTACTGGCGGCGGCGGTGGTGGTGGGGTTTCGGGTTTACAAGACAAGCAAATCGCATTTGGAGCTGCTGATGGTACAATTGCGCAGGATGGTGCTTTAAAATTTGATTCGGCTGCGAAATCTCTTATGTTAAATAACCCTCTATCAGTGGCATTCCCGACTGCGGGTAACATTCATTTTTTTGGAGATAGCATAACTGGTGGAACGGGATCTGCTGGGGGAAGCCCATTTGCAACACTGGTGGCTGGTTTTCTCGGTTTAACAGAGGTCAATTACGGGGTTTCTGCATCGTTTTTAGAGAAACGCGCCCCCGTTGATCCGTCTGGAGCACCAAACATGATTGACCGCTTAAATCAAATACCTACAAAAACATCCGCTGATAAGTTTATCGTTTTTGTTTATGGCATTAACGATGTTAATTATGGTGGAACGAATTACAATGCAGCAAATTTTCAAGCAGATTACACAACAGTTTTAAATAATTGTATTTCGAAAGGCTGGATTGGCTCAGATATACTAATTACTTCTACAACCTATCAAAAACCTGCATTTTATGGCAATACGGGTGCCGGTGGTGGTGTGGTGACTTTAGCCATTCAACAAGCATTCAATGCAGCGGCTTTAGCCGTAAGCACCGCTTTTGGCACTAAGTATTTTGATGTATTTAACTATATCAAAGACAGGGGCGGTGATTTTAATGTAGCTGATAGTGTACACCCAAACGCAGCAGGACATTACCTAATGGCATGTGGCATCACAGATGTAATTAAACCGGATGTTTATTCGCACGGGCAATCTGTTGCCATCAATGGTGTAGCCGAAATAAAACAATTATTGCTTAGCGTAAATAAGATTCTTAAGGATGGGAGTGCTGTTTTAGGAATTGATGCTGATGGCAAAGTAGGGGTTTTAAACTCTGTAAAATCTGGTTTTAGATTAAACGGCAAGGCTTTTTTTAGTCAATTGATACAGTCGGGTGCCGACCTCCCTGATGAGCCTGGAGCAAATGATATTATTCTAAAGCATCAATCTAAGATCATTCAAAAGGCAACTGATGGTAAGGAAATGTTTATCCAATTATCGGATAGCGGTGATGTTATGACTATAGCTGGAGGGTTAAGAATCCGTTATGTCGTTAACGGTCAAGACGTGATGTATATACCTCATCAAGGCTGGATTGTTTTGGGTGCAAGTGGCACTTTTGATACAGCGCCCGATATAAAAAGAGGCGATGTGGCCATAGGTACAACCAACGGTATAGCTGCATCTATTGGGGGGATACAGGGAAAATTTATTCCGCTTACACAATCTAATTACACAGCAATCAAAAATGATTATTCAGCTGGTAAAATACAATTCTTAGTAAGCGGTGGTGTGAGTAATAATGAGGTTAACGCCTGGAACATCAATGCTGATGGCACTTTTGAAAATTTAATTAATGGTAATGGCATAATCCTTAAATCACCCGATGGAACAAAGTACAGGGTAACTGTTGCGAACGGTGGTGCTTTAACTACGGTAGCGGTTTAATTTTAATTGATAATTTAACGTCATGAAAAAACATATTTTAACGGTATCTATTTTGGTCAATTTGGTGTTTGCGGGTTTAGTTGTAAGGCATTATGTGCTAATGCCTAAGCCTAATCTTAATCCCCGATTAACATATTTTGTAAATCGGGATCAGGTACTGAAAAACTTACCTAAAGATTCCAATGATGTTCTTTTCGTTGGTGACAGCCAATTCCAAAGCTATGAGGTAAGCGAGCTTTTTGGCTCAATAAATGTCAAAAACAGAGGGATTTATTATGACACATCAACAGGTGTTTTACATCGTTCCTTAGATATAGCAAGCGGACATCCAGCAAAGGTTTTTATAGAGATTGGTGTTAATGATCTATTAGCTAACGAAAGCACTGAAAAAATCATCAATAACGTTTCCAACACAATTAAAACCATTCAGGAGATAAGCCCGCAAACAGAAATATATCTGCTAAGTGTATTTCCAACCTCACTTATTGATAATACAAGCATCTCCAGGAAGATTTTGAACAATGGTTATCGATCACTATCAAAAAAGTCGAATGTCACATTTATTGATTTAGATAAGCAATTTTTAAATAAAGGATTGAACGCAAATTACGATTCCGGAGATAAGGTGCATTTGAATGCAAAAGGTTATGGTAAGCTTACAGATGTGCTCAAAGCATACATAAAATAATATATCCAATGCTCACATTATCATCTTATATAAAAATTACAGATCCATCAGGTAGTAACTATCTGGAGTTTGATTTTGTGAATGAGGTTGTGATAGAAAAGAGCCGTAAAACTTTGACAAATACAGCCTCAATTACGCTGGCCAGAAAGTTAAAAGTTTTGAACGGTGATATTAACCAGATCCTGAAACGTAAATCAAAAATTGAGATCAGCTTAGGCTATGATGGTAACTTAATCAAAGAGTTTACTGGATATATTTCTAATGTTGGCGCTAAAATACCATTGGTGATCAGCTGCCAGGATGAAATGTGGAATCTTAAGCAAAATAGCTTTACAAAAGCTTGGAAAAAGGTTAAAGTGGCTGACGTGGTAAAGTACGTTTATCCAGGTGCTACTCAAATTATAGATCTGGAGATTGGCGGGTTTGTAATAAAAAAGCAAAGCACCGCTCAGGTGCTTGAGGGGCTTAAAAAGTTTGGGCTGCAATGTTACTTTGATCAGGATGTGCTGGTTGTTGATTTTGGTGGATCTATGCGTGTTAAACGCAAAGAGGTTATTTACGATTTCTATCAGAACATCATCGAAAACAATTTGGAATACAAGGTTAAGGATGATTCCAGAATAAAAGTTATCGCAACATCAAAATTGCACACCGGCAAAAAGCTGGAGATAACTTTAGGTGATCCCGATGGAGACGTGCACACGTTGCACTACGTAAACCTTGATAAAAGCCAGCTGGAGAAAATTGCTACAGCGGAAATTGAAACGTTAAAATATGAGGGCTATAAAGGTGATTATACAACATTTGGCCTGCCTTACATTGAGCCTGGGGATGTTGGAATCATGATAGATCCCGAATATCCGGAGCATCAGGGATCATACCTGGTTGAAGCGGTTAAAACAACATTTAGCACAAATGGATTTAGGAGATCCGTTGTGCCGGAAAGGAAAGTAGCATAATGACAGCGATAAAGCAAGCAATCAGGAAGCTGGCTACAAACAGCGGTTTCTCTGCTATTATAGATAGGGCTATCGTGCTCTCGGTTGATAAAAATGAGCTTACCTGCACGGTGCAGCTCGTTGCTGATGATAGTGAGCTGGAGGGCGTGAAATTGAAGCCGGTTTACAATGATGCAGATCTCGCAAAGATGGGATTGATCATGTTTCCGGCAACGGGCTCATTTGTCATCATTGGCCAGGTTGATGAAGATAATACAGATCTATGTGTTTTGAGTTTCAGTGAGGTTGAGAGCATTGCCCTTGATACGGATACCGCGCTTAAGCTGCTGATTGGAGGAGATGGTAAACTTAGTTTAAATACCGTTTTAACAACGTTTAATGATGGTAAAAATGGAGGGATACCACTATTAAAACCGCTTACCAAAATCATCAGTGATCTACAGCAGCAGGTGAATGATTTGAGCGATGCATTTGCAAAGCATCAGCATCCCGGTGTTTCTTTAGGTGGTGGTTTAACGCCAATTACCAAAACGGCTACACCTGCAAAAGCAACTCTCATAAAGGAAAAAGATATTGAGAACAAATCTATACTACAATGAACGATATTCTATTAGATGACAATCTGGATCTGGCCATTGAGAATGGAGATTTTGTAGTTGACGATGCAGAGCAGCAGCATCAGGAGCTGATCCTGATCGCGCCTCAAGGTAGTTTCAGGGGTAGCCCTTTAACGGGTGTCGGGATAACTAAATATTACAAAAGTGCATTTACCGTTGCAAACATTGATAAGCTCAGACAAAAGATCAGGCTGCAAATGCAGTATGATGGATATACAACAGTAAAGACAGTGATCAACTCATTTGAAGATATACAAATACAATCAGAAAGATAAACATGGCACGTTCAGCAGAAGAAATACAGGATCAGATATTAACCGAAAAAGCAGCAAGGCCTGAACTTAACGGGCTAAACAGCGTAAGTAATTCAGCTATTTACTTGCTATGGATTATTTTAACATCTAACATAATTGCCTTTTTTGAGCGGATCATGGATCTGTTTGAGGTCAGGATTCAGGCAATACAGGATAGCAAGCAATATGGTACAGATGAGTGGTGGTTTGATATTGTGATGGCTTACCAGCATGGAGATCTGTTGGCGTTTATAAATAACATATATCAGTATCCGGTTATTGATGCATCAAAGCAGATAGTGAAATTTTGCTCAATCACATCACTTAATGGCAGGGTACAAATTAAAGCAGCTGGCTCAGCTGGAGGCCAGCCGGTTGTTTTAGATAATGATCAGATCAATGGTTTAACTGCATACCTAAAACAAAAAAGGCCATCAGGTAGCAAGTGGCTTGTGCAATCGTTGCAGGCAGATACCTTAAAAATATTTGGTAACGTGTACTACAATGCATCCGGTGATATTAATGTAATAAAACCAGCGGTTAAGGCAGCTATCCAAACATTCCTTAGCGAGCTTAACACGGCCAGCAGCACCGCCACCAACAGGAACTTTGACGGTACATTGTATGTAAATAAATTGATTGATGCGATACAGGCGGTGCCAGGGGTAATAGAAAACCAATTTGATCTGTTGCAGATCTCAGCCAAAAATGGTGCTGATGCTTACCAAATATTTACCAGCAGCTATCAACCTAAATCGGGATATTTCAAGATAGATCCTGATTTCGATTTAGACACCACGTTAACGTACATAGCATGAGAAATTACAGGTACGATGTAAAAAAGATGATCAGGTGGCTAATGCCTTTTTTCCTGATCAAGCCAAAACATTTAGCCTGGTTGGAAACGCTGTTGTTGCCTGTGAAACTTATGTATGATGACTTTTTAGTTTATAAAGATCAACAGTTAAGAGAGGCAACTATTACGTCCGAAACCAACAGGCTCACAAGGGCATTAAGAGATAAGTTTTTAGATGAGACTATTTACATCATTCACCCCGACGACTACCTGGAGCAATCCTTTATCTATTTAGAAAGTGAGGGGGCTTCACCTGAGTTTGATTATCTCGATGAGGAGAATCACCAACCCTACACATTCGATTATTTGGATGAGGAGTTTAATTCGCAATACGACTTTATAGTAAGGATACCGGAGATCCTTATTGGCAATGCAGATGCCATCAGGGCATTTGTAAAAAAATACATTTTCTCCGGTATCACATTTACAATTGAAACATTTTAATATATGAAAGAGCTTTTAAGATTAGCAGGCGGGTATAAAAGGGTTATGGATTACGTCCTTAATCTACAATCCGAAAATTTGACGTTGGGCAATTCACTATTTTCAGCGCTGGGCGTTGACCTGGTATTGTCGGGTTGTGCCATAACTAACAATAATAACGGAACAATTAATATAGCTGATGGCTTAATCTATATTTCGGGTGATGCAGTGAGATTTGATGGCGCTAACAATATCGCATCCAACGGCTCAAAAACATTCGTAAAAGGCGGTTATGTTACATCAGATCAAAAGGAGTTTGGAGATGGTTCGCAAAAGAATGTTTATAGAGAGGCTAAAGCCGCTATTGTAAATTCAACAGATGGCAATCAGCGCCAAATTAAAATAACAACTACTCTGTACGATTTAAAGCAGTATATCCGCGATGTAGTTGCCAATAGTGATGTTAAAGGCGCTTATAAAGAAATCTATGATTTTGATGGAACGTTCAGGCCAAACTTTGATGAGAGTGGCCTTGGTGTTACACCTCGTTGGTATGGATGGGCAATCGATAATGGTGAAAACGGCACGCCTGGAACATCCGGTATGGCGCTCATCGCGGCTGGCACTTATACAGATCCTGTAAGTGGAGAAGAAACCGTTTATGAGATGGGGCAAAATGTCGGTGAGAGGCTGCACAAATTATCACAAAGTGAGAGCGCCACCCCGACTGGAACAGTACCAGGTTTGGTTGGCCCGCGTGGCAAACCCGGCGATGGCGGCGGTGGCCCTGTCTACTATGTTAGTGGCCCTTTAAAAGCGGGGGCTGATGCTCAGGTTGGACATAACAATATGCAGCCATCAAAAGCGGTGTACAGGGTGATCAAAATAGTAGATTAGGAGAGCCCGAAACAGCAAGGTGTTTAAGTATTACCTAAAAATTTAAGGCGCTTGAGTGAGATCTCAAGCGCCTTATTTGTTAGATTTTCAAAAGGAGGTCTAAAATTTATTTATTTTAAAGTCATGCTCTTAAATTAGCCCGTTTGGTTTGGATTAAGATATTGTAGTGTATTTACAGAGGCCTCAATAAATCAAGGTGTTTAAGTAAAGCCAATTTTTTTTAGTGCGTTTAAAGGTCATTTAAACAGCTTTTATACATGATTTTTAAAAGGAGGCCTATAACGAGGCCGTTTTGAACAAAGGCTAAAATTTATACTTTTCGTTTTTAAAATTTATACTTTTGGTTTTTGCGACTATAATTTATATTTTAAAAACACACCTACTATACCACATGAAAAAACACAACTTACTCATCTTTAACATCTTTACAAGCTTACTTTTCACAACAGCGGCCCAGGCGCAGTTTGGCGATTTTGGCAAAAAAACTGCTTGATAAGGGTACGGAGATCGTATCCGGCGGCGGGCTCGACAAAATTTTAAAGCAGCCGCAAGCCATCACCACCAGTTTTAAAGAACCTGCAAAGGTTTAGGGCAAAGACAGTAGCGGCGAAATTTACCAAGCCGGATTTTAAGGTGGATACGTCAAGCAATAGCGAATAGCTATTAAAAAGCTCCCCCTTCAGGGGGCTGTTGGATAAACTCTCCCTCACTCTTAGCCACCACAATTGTAGCCACCCCATTGCCTATCACATTGGTAATAGCGCGTGCTTCGCTCATAAAGCGGTCTACACCTAAAAGGATAGCCACCCCTTCTACCGGGATAATTTTGATAGCCGCCAATGTGGATGTTAGCACAATAAAGCCGCTGCCGGTTACGCCTGCCGCACCTTTTGAGGTGATCATGAGAATGCCGATGATGCTGAGTTGTTGCTCTATCGAAAGATTTACCTTAAATACCTGCGCCAGGAAAATTACCGACATAGACAGGTAGATAGTAGTACCATCCAGATTAAAAGAGTATCCCGCAGGGATCACCAAGCCCACTACCGATTTGGAGCAGCCAAACTTCTCCAGTTTTTCCATCATCCCCGGCAGGGCCGATTCGGATGAGGATGTACCCAGCACGATCAGGATCTCTTCCTTAATATGTTTCAAATATTGCCAAAGGCTGAATTTAAACAGGTAGGCGATAATATTCAACACCACAAAAATAAACAGGAACATGCTCAGGTAAACCGAACCCATCAGCAAGGCAAGTGGTTTAAGCGTAGCCAATCCGTATGTACTAATAGTATATGCCATCCCGCCAAAAGCACCTATAGGCGCCACCTTCATCACTATCTTCATGATGTTAAAAAACACCTTAGATAGTTTATCAAACGTGGTGATGATGGATTGGCCTGTTTCGCCCATCTTGCTTAAGCCAAAACCGAACAGGATAGCAAAAAACAGGATCTGTAGAATATCGCCCTTGGCAAACGCCTCAAAAGCATTGGTTGGTACTATGTGCGCTATAAAATCGCCCCATTTCATTTCTGCAGCGGCTTTTTCGTAGGATGTAAGCTTGGCGGTATCAACCTTAACATGGTTATTAATGAAGTTAGCGCCGGGTTTTATGATGTTTGCAACGGTAACACCTATCACTAAAGCCAGTGTGGTCACAATTTCAAAGTATAACAGGGCTTTACCACCAACCCGGCCTACCTTTTTCATATCGCTCATGCCGGCAATACCCAGCACAATGGTGAAAAAGATAATAGGAGCTATTAGCATCGTTATCAAGCTGATGAAGATCTTGCTGATCATCTGCGCGGTGGGCGCAAAACCTTTAAACTCAAGGCCAACTATTACGCCCAATATAATGGCAATAATAACCTGGAAAGTAAGGTTGCTGAAAAGGCGTTTCATGCGTTTGTGAGTGGTGAATGGTTTATTGGTGAGTGGTTGCAAGATAAAAGGTAAATATAAAGATTAAAAACTACTCACCATTCTCTACTCACCACTCACTAAATTATATCTTCCCCGTAATACCGTTATATATCATCTGGCTGGCTAAAAAGGTTACTACTACGGCAAATACCCAGCGTAACCAGCGCGATGATTTCGTGTGGACAAGGATCTTGGAACCCGTAATGGCACCGAAGAGTACGCCTATTACCACCGGCATAGCAATACCGGGGTCTATGTAGCCACGTTGCAGGTATACAACCGCGCTTGCTGCAGCCGTTACCCCTATCATAAAATTGCTGGTAGTGGTGCTTACTTTAAACGGAATGCGCATAATGGTATCCATTGCCAACACCTTTAACGCACCCGAACCAATACCTAATAAACCGGAGATAATCCCTGCGAAGAGCATCATAAAGAAACCGCCGCTTACACGGGTAACGCCATAATTAATCTGCTCGCCATTACCGTCGGGGTAGCTTCCGTAGAGTTTTAGTTTGGCTGCCAGGTAAGTTGGCTCTGTCAGGATCTTTTCCGCTTTTTTACGTAACGACATGATTGCGGAGAAGATCAGTATCACCCCAAATAGCACCGCAATGTATTGTACCGGAATATAAACGGCTATTAATGCGCCTATGAGCGCCCCTGTGGTTGTAGCTATTTCCAAAAACATACCAAGCCGTATGTTTGTAATACCCTCCTTTACATATGCCGCTGCAGAACCTGATGAAGTAGCGATAACTGATACCAGCGAAGCGCCGATAGCATAATGAATATCAACGCCTAATACAAGGGTAAGTAAGGGAATTATAACCACCCCGCCGCCAAGCCCGGTCAATGAACCCAACAAGCCCGCGAAATAAGCGCCAACAAGTATGATGATCGTAAAAATAAGTACCGACATAGAGGCTGGTATTGGTGTCAGGCCAAAAGTAATATATCTTTTTAAATGATAAAAAGGAAGTAAATCTATCGTATTACTTTTTTACGCTATTGAGATGTTTTATGGCTTTCAACTGCGCATTTAAAACCGCCTGGTTAAAACCATGTGCGGCATTGGGCACTAATATCATCTGTTTTTTCGGTGCCTTTATTTTATCAAAATAAACTTTGGTTGTTTCCATTACCGCATACATCCGGTTTCTCCAGGTTCACTTTATTTTGGGCCGCGTGGATATTTGCAGGAAGTAATAACTCCAAAAAGAATATCACAAACCAGGCAACAGGCTCGCGCACGGTTTTAACCAGCATACCTATAGCCGCCAGGATCTCAATATAGTAGCCGGTAATATAAACTAAGGCCTTTTATAAGGTATATAATTTGGCATGATCAGTACCATACCATTGGTAAATTTAAAGTGTGCCGTAGCCGCGAAGATGAGCATTACACACATAGCCAGCCTTCCGCAGAAGCAATAATCGGGCGGGTGGCCTGCAATAAATATTGCCAGCGAACTCACGCCAAATACGGCCAGTAATACAATAAGCGGTTTCATGACCTAAATATCGCTAAAAACATTAAAATGTATAATATCTTTGGGCTTTAATCAGCTTAAAATGGGTTACAATAGTTTACAGGCTTGCATTACCGACCTTGAAAAGAACGGCCACCTCATCCGCATTAAGGAAGAGGTTGACCCTTACCTGCAAATGGCTGCCATACACCTACGTGTTTTTGAACACCAGGGCCCTGCCATTTTATTTGAAAACGTAAAGGGCAGCAAGTTCCCGGCGGTGTCAAATTTATTTGGTACGCTGGATAGGTCGCGCTTTATTTTTAGGGATACACTGGAGAAAATAAAGACCTTAATTGATATTAAAAACGACCCGATAAAGGCCATCAAACACCCTTTTAAGTACGCAAATACAGCAATGACAGCACTATCGGCCCTGCCGATGAAAGTACGCAAAGATGCGCCGATAAGTTTTGATAAAGCCTTAATTAGCGACATACCGCAAATAGTAAACTGGCCTAAAGATGGCGGCCCTTTTGTAACCATGCCGCAGGTTTATACCGAGGATGCCGATATGCCGGGCATTATGAATGCCAACCTGGGCATGTACCGCATCCAGCTTGGTGGTAACGATTACGTGCAGGATAAAGAGATAGGCCTGCACTACCAGCTACACCGAGGTATTGGTGTGCACCAAACTAAGGCCAACGCTAAAGGCCAACCCCTAAAGGTGAGCATTTTTGTAGGCGGCCCGCCTGCACACCCCGTTGCTGCCGTAATGCCCCTACCCGAGGGCTTATCTGAAATGACCTTTGGCGGCGCTTTAGGCAATCGCAGGTTCCGTTATTTTTATGACGATGAAGGCTTCTGTATTTCTGCCGATGCCGACTTCGTAATAACCGGTACAGTGATGCCGATGGAAAATAAACCCGAAGGCCCGTTTGGCGATCACTTGGGCTACTATAGCCTTGCGCACCCTTTCCCACTAATGAAGGTGCATAACGTTTATCATAAAAAGGATGCGATATGGTCGTTCACCGTAGTTGGTCGCCCGCCGCAGGAGGATACCAGCTTTGGCGCTTTGATCCACGAAATTACCGGCAGTGCCATCCCGAAGGAGATCCCAGGTTTGCATGCTGTAAACGCGGTGGATGCTGCCGGTGTGCACCCGCTTTTGTTTGCCATTGGCAGCGAGCGTTATACGCCTTATGTGAAAGAGCGCTACCCGCAGGAGATCATCACCATTGCCAACCATATATTAGGCAAAGGGCAATTGAGCCTTGCCAAATACCTGTTCATCGCCGCGAAAGAGGACAACCCAAGTCTGGATGTGAACGATATAGGCGGTTTCCTAAAACATATCCTGCAACGCATAGACCTTACCCGAGACCTTCATTTCCATACCCGTACTACTATTGATACCCTCGATTATAGCGGCGATGGCCTCAACAGCGGCAGTAAAGTTGCCATTACCGTAGCCGGTGATATCAAACGCGAGCTTTGGAACGAATTGCCATCAACCTTTACCCTGCCCCGCCCCTTTGTAAATTATAAAATAGTGATGCCGGGCGTATTAGCTGTAGAGGTGCCTAAAAACATCCGCACCAGCGATATGCCTTTAATGCTGGAAATACTACAGGAACATTTAGCCGAAGCTGAATTAAGCGGGTTGCCGCTGATGGTATTGTGTGATGATGCCACCTTTACCGCGCAAAGCATCAATAATTTTGTATGGGTAACCTTTACCCGCAGCAACCCAAGTCATGACATTTACGGCATCAACAGCTTTACCGAGCACAAACACTGGGGCTGCAACGGCCCGCTAATGATAGATGCCCGCATCAAACCACACCATGCCCCGGTTTTGGAACGCGACCCGGAAGTGGAGAAGTTGGTTGATAAAATGGGTGAAATTGGTGGGGTGCTGCACGGGATCATCTAAACGATGTCATGGTGAGCTTGTCGAACCATTTGTCGCGCGTATACGTCTACTTCATTGCGAGCGATAGCATGGCAATCTTCGATAGAAAAGTCGTCGATTGGCGCCTCGTCAGGTTCGGAAGTGAGTTATTACAAGCCTGTGGATGTTCATTTTCTTTGCCTTAGCCGCAAAGAAAAGTAACCAAAAGAAAAGGCCAAGTCAAAGCGAAGCTTCCGCCCGCCCTGCCGGTTCTGAACGCTTTCTCGCCGCATGCGCGGGCTTCGAAGCTAAACCGACATTCCCGCCAGACTCCCGGCCCGCCCGCTTTGACGTTTGGCCAACGCTCTTTAGAGAAAACTTTTTGAAAATTCTTTAATTCTGTAAATTAAGATTCAGACAAAATCTGGTAAAAGACGCGAAGTATCGCGTCTCTACGTTACAGCACCCGTAGATACGCGGTACTTCGCGTCTCGTTCCATAAAGGATTTGCGTTAGATTCTGTGTTGATATGCAAGTATTAAAAGTATTTTTATATTTGAGTCTTAAGGCGGCTTTATGCCAGCCTGTTTAGGACGGCCCTTTTTAAGTGGCTGCTCTAATTATTTAATACCAGTTTATTTTCTTTTTGAGTTTGCAGGTAATTAACCTGATAGGGTGTTTTAGTTTTATAAATGGTGTAAGCTATTTCCAGTAGTTTTCTTTGTACAGCTACACATCCTTTCATTTTTATGCCATTCTTTGATACTATTCTCACAAAGATTTCTTTATACTTTTCCGAATGCCTGATAGCTGGCATATACATTGCTTTTCGCAAATACCGGCTGCCTCTTTTGGATATGCAGGGCTTGCCTTTTACAGACGTTCCGGATTCTTTCTCTTTGACATCAAGGCCTGCATAACTGGTTAACTGCTTTTGCTTCTCATGAGTTCAAATCCATTAGTTTCAGCCATGATTACTGCCGCTGCTTTGCGGCCCGATGCCAGGTATCGAAGTAATTAACTCATAGAATATCTGGTGTAGTGCTTCCATTACGGCAATCTTCTCAATGAGGCTAAAATATTTATTGATGAGTTTATCAAAAAAGGCAGACTCTATCTTGAAAATTCGAGGTCAAATTCCCAGTGTTCTGCCATCACATAATATTGTAAGGAACGTGCGGATAATGCGTTTAATGTTTCCATGTATGATCTGTTTTTATTTGTTTTCAAATAGCCGGGTGAATGTCTCGTTAAAAATTGCATACCGGCGTTGTAAAGGTGGGCAATGCCGCTTCGACAACACATGATCTGCATCACATTTAAAAGCGGGGTACATCAAATGCATAACCGCCTATCATTTCAAAGCATCAAGGTCATGATATTTGCGGGATGTTAGTTATAAAGGGATAACTTAGCCTATGGAAAACGCGGCGCTGCTTAAAGCGATCATTCAAAATGCCATTGATGGTATCATCACAATAGACGAAAGGGGATTGATAGAAACTATTAACCCTGCCGCTTGCACGCTGTTTTGCTACGCCCCTGAAGAGGTTGTCGGCAAAAACATCTCGTTCCTGATGCCCCCTCCGGATCGTACCCAGCATGACGAATACCTTAGGCGCTACCAGCATACCGGCGTGCCACATATAATTGGCATAGGGCGTGAGGTAACCGGTTTGCGTAAAGATGGCACTATGTTCCCGTTCAGATTAGGGGTGAGTGAGGTTGCCTATTCGGGCCGAAAAATATATACCGGCTTTATACATGATCTAAGCAAGCAAAAGGAAGCCGAAGAGCAATTAAAGGATTACGCCGCACATTTAGAAGAACTGATACAAGAGCGCACCCAATCATTAAAAGAAACGGTACTGGCCTTGCAAAGTGCCAAAGAGGAAGTAAGCTTATCGTTAGAGAAAGAAAAAGAGTTGGGCCAGTTAAAAAGCAGGTTTGTATCTATGGCATCGCACGAGTTTCGCACGCCTTTAAGCGCCATACAACTATCGGCTTCGCTGGTTGATAAATATGCACAGGCTTTTAGCAGCGATAACATCACCAAACATGTGGGTAAGATAAAAAACGCGGTAGGTAACCTCACCACTATTTTAAACGATTTTCTTTCGCTCGAAAAACTGGAAGCCGGCAAAGTAGAACCCACTTTTATGGAATTTGACCTTGTTAAATTAGCTGAAGAGATAACCGAAGAAATGCAAATGGTAGCTAAGCAAAACCAGCATATTATTTACCAGCATACCGGTAAAGAGAGTATGGTAAAATTGGATCAAAACCTGCTAAAAAACTGTGTATTTAATTTAATAGCCAACGCCATCAAATATTCGGGCGAAAATACTTTTATAGAGTTTAATACCGAGATAAGCGAAACAGGTTGCACCGTCATTATAAAAGATAACGGCATTGGCATCCCCGAAAAAGACCAAAAACACCTTTTTGAACCATTCTTTAGAGCCCATAACACCGGCAACATACCGGGTACGGGCCTGGGGTTAAACATTGTTGAACGCTACACCCAACTAATGCAGGGAACCGTAGCATTTAAAAGTAACGTTAACCAAGGCACATCGTTTACAATTTCGTTTGATAAAATATGAGTAAGCAAGTATTGATTATTGAAGATAATACCGATATCAGGGAAAATATTGTTGAGATATTAGAACTGGCAGATTTTAACGTATTACAGGCAAGTAACGGAAAAGCTGGGGTAGACCTGGCACTTAAAAACAAACCTGATATTATCCTTTGCGATATTATGATGCCCGATCTGGATGGCTACGGCGTATTGTATATGCTAAACAAAAATCCCGAAACCGCCACCATACCTTTTATATTTTTAACGGCCAAAGCCGAGCGTGTTGATCTGCGAAAAGGTATGGAAATGGGTGCCGACGATTATTTGACCAAACCCTTTGACGATATTGAGCTGCTTAACGCCATAGAAACCCGGCTAAAAAAGAAAGTGGTACAGGAAAGTTTTTACAGTAATCCGCTCGAAAAGTTAAACAGCCTGCTATCAAAAAACAATGGGCTGGCCGAACTTAAGCGTATTGTAACCGAACGCAAGAGCCGACAGTTTAAAAAGAACCAGGTTATTTATTACGATGGCGATAAAGGTAACGGGCTCTACATCATATTAAGCGGTAAGATCAAAACCATGAAACTTGCCGAAGACGGACGCGAACTGATGACAGGGATACATGCTGTTGATGACTACCTGGGTATAAACGCCATGTTAGCCAACGAACCATATGCCGACACAGCAACCGCCATGGAAGATTCCCAACTTTGCCTGATACCAAAAGAACAGCTGGACGAAATGATCAACCAATACCCCGATGTTGCACGCGCATTTATTAATATACTGGCTAACGATGTTAGGGATAAAGAGGAACAATTATTACACCTGGCCTATAATTCGGTACGTAAACGCATGGCCGAGGCCTTATTACGCTTACATAAGCAAAATGATGCGCCGCAAGGGTTTAAAATAAGCCGTGAAGACCTGGCTGCGATGACAGGTATGGCCACCGAAACCGTAAGCCGAACGCTAACAGATTTTAAGGACGAGGGCCTTATAGAAAAAAAGGGCAGCCTAGTTACCGTACTTGATGAAATACGGATCGCTAAAATGAAAAACTGACGAGCGTCACTTTTGGGGGTGACCGCGCTCAATTAAATCAACGGCTATTCGCTATAATTTTGAAAAAATAAATTATTGCGGATGAAAGTAGTAGCATATAGTATAAAACCGTTTGAGAAAGAGTTTCTTTCAAAAGCGAATCAAAAAAAACACGAAATAACCCTGATATCAAACCCGCTGAGTATAGAAACAACCAGCTATGCAGAAGGCAAGGACGCGATCATTGTTTTTACAAACGATGATGTTTCTGCGGGTGTTATCGAAAAATTGGCCGGCCTTGATATAAAATATATTGCCACTCGCTCTGCAGGTACCGATCATATCGACAGAGAAGCCGCCAGCCGGCACGGCATAAAAGTTGCCAACGTGCCTTATTATTCGCCGGAGGCTATCGCAGAACATGCGGTTGCACTTGCCTTCGCGCTAAATCGCAACCTGATCAAAGCTAACGAGCATAGCCACCATTTTAATTTTACCAACAATGGTTTAATGGGGTTTAACTTTTCGGGCAAAACGGTTGGCATAATAGGTCTTGGCAACACAGGCCTGGCAACGGCAGCAATATTTAAAGGGCTGGGCTGTATCGTAATTGGTTACGACCTTAATTTCCCCGAAGGCAACAATGTTATTGAACAGGTAACCCTCCCTTATTTATACGCCAATGCAGATATTATATCGTTGCACGTACCGCTTAATGATGGAACGAAGCATATCATCAACAAAACGTCGTTACATCAAATGAAAGACGGGGTAATGCTCATTAACACTTCGCGCGGGCCTTTGGTTAAAACTACTGATATTATCCAGGCTATTT
The DNA here is from genome assembly GCF_034345625.1 of Mucilaginibacter sp. 5C4. Lineage (NCBI taxonomy): Bacteria > Pseudomonadati > Bacteroidota > Sphingobacteriia > Sphingobacteriales > Sphingobacteriaceae > Mucilaginibacter > Mucilaginibacter sp. 5C4. The sequence continues at coordinate 3,617,211 of NZ_CP133775.1, forward strand.
ATACTGGCAAGGTTGGTTACCTGGGCCTTGATGTTTATGAATTTGAAAAAGGCCTGTTTTTTGAAGATCATGAAAAAGATAGTTTTAAAGATGAGTTACTTGAAGAACTATTGCAGTTTGATAATGTATTGATAACCCCGCACCAAGCTTATTTAACCCGCGAAGCACTGCAAGGTATAGCCAACCAAACCATTAAAAACCTCGATCTATGGCAACAAAATAAATGTGTTGGCAAAGCATGTGTATGCGCTAAAAACTGCCGGGCTATGGAAGGATGAACCACATCCCCAACTGTTAAGCATCGACGGTCAATAACAAAGAAAGGCTACCCAATTGGGTAGCCTTTCTTTGTTATTGCATTATATAAATTTATTCGCTTGCTATCTGCAGCACCACCCTACCGGTAATAATTCCCTTACGCATATCATCAAAAATATTGTTGATATCCTCCAGTTTAGCGGTGTGTACGTCTGCTTTTACTTTACCCTCAACAGCAAAAGCGATGGCTTCCTGCATATCCTTCCGGGTGCCTACTATAGATCCGCGCACGGTAAAGCGGTTTAATACCGTTTCAAATATGGGCAAGTCGAAACTACCGTTTGGCAAACCGTTTAAAGCAATAGTGCCCTTACGGCGCAGCATGCCTATCCCCTGTTCAAAAGCAATTGGCGATACGGCGGTAACTAATACACCATGCATACCACCCGTAGCTTTCTTTAATACTTCGCCCGGGTTTTCATTAAGGGCGTTAACAGTAAGCTGCGCACCAAGCTGTTTGGCCAGTGCTAATTTATCGTCGGCAATATCAACCGCGGCAACATGCATGCCCATAGCTTTTGCATATTGCACCCCCAGGTGCCCTAAACCGCCAACCCCGGATATAGCCACCCATTCTCCGGGCTTTACTTCAGTTTCTTTCAATCCCTTGTAAACAGTTACACCCGCGCAAATGATCGGTGCCATTTCTGCAAAATTTATCCCTTTCGGGAAATGGGCTATGTAGCGCGAATCGGCAACAACATATTCGGCGAAACCGCCATTAACGCTATAACCACCGTTCTTTTGCTCTTCGCAAAGGGTTTCCCAGCCGGTTATACAAAACTCGCAGCACCCGCATGCGCTGTATAGCCACGGGGCGCCAACTATATCGCCTATGCTTACATTTTTTACGCTTGCCCCTAAGGCTACCACGTAACCAATGGCCTCGTGCCCGGGTATAAGCGGTAACTGCGGTTTTACGGGCCAGTCGCCATTTGCGGCATGCAGGTCGGTGTGGCAAACGCCACAGGCTATTACTTTAACCAATACCTGGTTATCGCCAGGGGTTGGCACCGGCACATTTTCTATTACCAGCGGTTGCCCAAATTGATGGATAACGGCTGCTTTCATTGTTTTTGGAATCATAATTTATATCGTAAATACCAGTATCATTAATAAATGCGCAAGGATGCTAACAGAAAAAAAGCCAAGCATAACACGGATACCCGCACCGCCCATACCTGCGATAATGTTAGAAAAGAAAAGCCCTAATGTTACCGCCAGCACAGCAAGCGGCGCATTAAAATAATAAAGCAAAACAGCAGGAATAGGCAAAAACAGTACGCCCTGGGCTATTAACGATACCATAAACCATAGCGTGCGGTTGGGAGCCTGGCCATCTGCCCAGGCTGTTATTTTTGTTAATAACTTACTGTTGCTGTTAGCTAAAGAAACTTCGCTCCATTGAGCGGCGGTGTTTGTTAAGGTTGCCATATTGTTAATTTTTATATAACAAAGGTGGCCTATTAAGTACATCGGATGAATGACGCAGAGGCCGTAAATATATGACAGAGGTCACATTTTTTAAAATCCTAACGGCACACACTGATACCTATTAGTTTTGCAATCGGGCCTAAAAAAACCAATGGTGACCGTAGTCATTTTTATATTGATCGCCCGTACTTAAATTAGCACTTAAATTCAACCATTATGAAAACGATAACATTTAATTTTAACCACCCGGTGAAGGGGAACGCCATTTTATCGCCGGTTAATTGTATTGGAGGTTTATCCCTGCGGATGAAAGTGGAGAGTTCTAAAGATAATTTGCTGAAAATACCCGTGAGCGATTGTAACGAAGGTAAATGGAAACTGCTACTTGACTGGGAGTACGATGGGCGTATATTTTCCCACCAGGAAGATTTTGAGGTAACTAAAAAGCCCGGTGTGGTGTAATATTATTAGGTGATTGAAAATGTGTATAAAAGCGGGTTTACACTGAATTTATAGCCCTAAACCTTTGTTTATCCACCGGCAGATGTTGTTTGCGTTGCACAACTCATAAAATAATCAGCCAGCCCAAACGTTATTTTCATTAGTAAAGTATGAAATATAGGTGTTTGGGGATTTGGATAGTTGCTTTTTTGCTATTGGCCATTGCAGGCTGCGATGTAGTACAGTCGGTAGGTAAAAACCCTGAGGGCGAAGAACTTGCACGGTTACAGGCCTTGCCTAATTATAAAAATGGCAGTTTCGAAAACCTGGCAGAACGGTCTGACTCCACAATTAAAAAGCGCTTACTTTTTCTTCGTAACCACCCCGGGAGCGTAAGACCTTCCCGCGTGTTGCCCTGGGTTAAAACAGATCTGAATACATTAACAGCCGCGGCACCTACCATAGTCTGGTTTGGCCACTCTTCTTTGCTCATCAAATCCGCACAGGGGAACATTCTTATAGACCCCATTTTTAGCAACCATGCAGGGCCGGTTCCCGGCTTGATGAAAGCATTTGCGGGTACTACACATTACCACGCCAAAGATATGCCGCCAATAGATGTGCTGATCATCTCCCATGACCATTACGATCACCTGGATTATCGCACGCTTAAAAAGCTGAAAAACCGTATCAAACTGGCAGTTGTGCCCATGGGTGTAGGTTCAAACCTGGTGTATTGGGGGTTCGATCCAAAGAAGATCACTGAGCTGAACTGGGGGCAATCTACCACGCTGCCCGGCGGCCTCCAAATAACCGCTACCCAGGCGCAGCATAAAAGCAACCGCACGTATTCAAAAGAAAACAAAACGCTTTGGGCATCCTATGTGATACAGGCCGGCGAATACCGTATTTTTTACGGCGGAGACGGCGGCTATGGCCCATTTTTTAAACAAATTGGCCAACAATATGGTCCGTTTAACTTGGCGCTGTTAGAGTGCGGGCAGTATAGCCCAAACTTCCCCTGGGCACACCTATGGTTTGGGCAAGCTGCCCAAGCCGCGGTTGACCTGCGGGCCGATCTGCTACAACCCATCCACTGGGCTAAGTTTGTAGAAGCCGATCACCCCTGGAATGAGAGCATAAAAAAGCTCCTACCCGCTGCTAAAAAACTGGATATCCCGGTAAATATGCCCCGTATTGGCGAACCCTATACCTTGGGTGATACACCAAAACAAAACGCTTGGTGGGGTTTTGAATAATTACAGTATTAATCAATAACACCGGCGTCCATGTAGTACAAACCTCTAAAAGTCACATACTCCTATCTAAATTGTGTAATCTACCCAAGCCAAATCATATCCCCCCAAACTACCGCGAGTACAAAAGATTAACAGGCATAAGTAACACACCAATCAAAATAGGGTTACCGGCCGGGCTGGATGTATTGGCTGTAAGGGTATAAATAATTCCTTTGTTAACCACCTTACTGGTGATGGCTCCATCGGGGTTTACGGGAAAATAGTGTGCAATTTGCAATAATATGGTCTTTGAAACCGATTGCAGCTTTAAGCTCACATTTATACTATCTGCAATCACCAAAGCTATGCAGGCCTTAAATACCGGTTTAGTACTGCTGATTTCAAGAGGGTTGCGTACTGCCTGCGCAACCAAACCCTGTACGACTAAATTTTTGTAAACACAGGGGGTAAACCAGGGGCTATAATTATTCAGGGCGAAATTATTGGGATTGGCAATTGCGTATGGGCTGGAGTTAAAGATAAGCGCGCGGCCAAAATCACAGCTAATACTTACGTTTACCCTTGTAATTGTTAAGCCCAAGAGGTTATTTATTGATAATGGTTTTAAAAGCTGATCGGTAATGGTTTGCATAATAGTATCGGCAATAAAATGCAAGCCGTGGCTTAGGGGGATTTTGGCAAATAACTGATCGATGGTTTTGTCCCAGGCGTATTGGTTGTTCGCGGCAATATAACGCAGTATGGCTGTGTTAAGCTGGCAACTATCGGCTAAAACCGGGATGGCAAAAGGAATTGGTTTTGCCCGTGATAATAAACTACCGTAATAGTCCGAAAAACTATTATGCTGATCGGGGTTGTAATAATAAGCTGAAGTATCGGCCGTAATGGTGTCAAATATACTCCACATCCAATTTGAGGATCGCAGTACGGTAACACTGCCCTGGCTCAATTTAAAAGATTGCGGCGAAACCCCTAATTGGCGAGCGAGCGTTTTATGCCAGTAACCTATCATTATGCCATTATCAGGCTGGCCGTAAAGCAGCTTTGTAAAAAGCAATAAAAATGCAAGGCAATACAGGCATTTGTTGTTCATACTTTTTTATAAAATAGGCCTCCTTGAGGGAGGCCTATAATAAATTGGATTAACTAAATATCGACCCAACAGATGATTGCAATACGCCCAAAATTTGCGGGTTACCAAGCGGGCTGCTTGTTGTAGCTGTCATCCTGCCCTGGTCGTCAAACGTTACCGTGGTAGATGAACCACCCTGGCCCGATGCCGAAAAAAATGGCCAGAAACCGCCCGAAGCTGCTGCAGTAATAGTGGTTTGATCTGACGTGCTAAAGGTTGCGGCAGAAACAATGGTAATATTAATACCATCTGCAACAACTAATGCAGTTGCCATACGCTGCAGAAAACCTGCCGCGCCAAAGGCCTTATCCCAGGTAACAGGTTTAGCGTTATTCCAAACGGTGTTATCTTTTGTAGTGTAAGCCAATGCCAACACCGAACTTGCGTACCACGGTGAATAACTGCTTAGAGCAGGGTTATTGCTGTTAGCCTGTGCGTAAGGGCCTGCGGCAAATGTAGTTACCTTTTGGTAGCTGGCACTGATATTTAAACCAGCCGATGTTAAATTGGTGGTAAGGTTATCATAGCTGGCACCGCCGTCAATCGAAAAGAAATCAAACAAGCCTGATGCACTGCCACTTGCCCACGTGTGCGAAATATCGCTGCTTGCTGTAGCGGTGTTTAAGGTAAAACTTTTTGACTGGCCGCCGCTTAACGCATTTTGCAGTGCATCAATAGTTTGGTTCCAGGCGTAACTGCCATTAGCTCCCGCAAAAATTTTAGTAGCATACAACACCGGGTTAATAAATGCTTTTGTTAAAGCAGATGCGCATCCGGCCTGGCCTGGTGCGTTTATCATTGCCCAGGTATTAAATACATCAGATACAGTAGAGGCATTAAACGGACTTGGAACGTTTGCTTTAAAATAAGTAAGCCATTGCCCATAGAAATCGCCCATACAGCTTTGGAAATCCGAATCGCTGCCGGTTACCAGCGAGCTAAGGATCAGACCGTAGTCAGAAGCAAAACTATTTGCCTGGGTTGGGTCGTAAAAATTGTTTACCGACTGTGGTGGTACGGCATTAAAAATAGACCACAGATCCTGGGATGTTTTAGGCGTTGTGCCCGTGCCCTGGAAAAGTTGAAATTGTTGGTTGCTTAAACTCAGGCCTGCTACCATGGCATTGTACCATTGTGCGGAAAGGGTTTGCATAGCGTCGCTTGATGCTGACATAATGATTTAAGGTTTAGGTGAAAAATTTGTGAATTGTGATAACCACGCTTCCAAAATTTTGTTAAAAGGTTGCTGTGGATATCGTTGGTAAAGCAACACAAAAAGGAAAGGGTTGTATAGGGTTTAATAACCCTTTATAAGAAGCGTATATAGCTATTAAAAGCGCGTATAAATACCCATATAATTTTAACTATCAGATACTTGCATTGTTGTTTAGCTGTAGTATCCAACAATTGAATAAACGACAAAATAGCAGGCGTTATCCGGCTATCGTATTTAGGATTAGTCGAGCTTAATGTAGATCACTGCTTCGCCATCAGTTAATTGCATAGCGGGGCCGGGGCCGCCTTTAGGCCGTAGCGTAAACTGTAACTTAAGCTTTATTTTTATCCGCTCGGGCGCACCGGATTGGGCGGGTACAATGGTTGTTGATATTACGTTTAAAAGCTGTTTGTATGGAAGCCCCCGGTAGAATATTCTACTTTATTCTTATCAATATACTGCACAAACACATCTTTAGTGCCGATGTTCAGGTCGCCGTTTGGCGCGTAAACCTGCGCCCCGGATTTAACAAAATTCTCAAAGGCCAGTACCCGGTCATCAAACACAACAATATGAAACGTTTAAAATAAAAAGTGATGCGTGGCTCGTTAACCATAAACACCTCCGCATTGGTTATCGACCCGCCGTATCATCCTGTAATAACATCCTGGTCTATTTCGGTAGTGTTGCTTGTACCTTCGGCCCAGTGGGCGCGCTGTTCATCAACCGCCCAGGTAAGCTGGATATTGCTTATTTTAGCTTTAAAATAGCACTCTGCCGTGAGGTATTCATCCGCCTTGGCGTGATCCAAAAAAGAAACTGGATGGCCTTTTAACTGTTTGCGTTTGCACAACCATCAGTGTGCTATACGAATTTTTAGAGTGGTTTGTGTCCATCGCATCCGGCCAATCCGGTGATTCATTCCTGGGAACGCAAGGTTATAGTTTGGGATACACAGTCGAACACGCTGTACGCCATGATAGGTGCAATATTGATGGCTAAAACGCAGGATAAAGCGCAGTTACCCAACTGCGGCAAGCTTAATTTTTGATGATAAAATCGAACCACACGAAGAGCTGGTCGAACAGGGAGCCCGAATTAAACCCGATGCCTTTTGAGGTAACCATCCGGATGTAGCCATCCTCGTTATCGGCAATAACATATTCAAATTCGGGGCTGCTTAAATTCTTGTCGAAGGTAAATTTAACTTTTACCACATTGCCGGTTTGTTCTATATAACTATGCGTGGGCACTAAAAAGCTGCCCTTAGTGGTTTTTATAATGATATGCCTGGTGTTACGTAAGTTCATGGGATAAATAGCTGTTGATATCGGATGTAAAGCAACGTAAAAGCCGAAATTTAAAACAGGGTAAAATCGCCCTTTTTCAGAAGCTTTTTTTAGCCATCGCCACAACCTATGCAAATAAACCATATAGGTTTTTCGTTATCAGGCAGGTAACTTTCGTTGTACACTAAATAAACTGCAAGATTTTAATGTTAAAATTTAGCACCGCAATGTGCCTGTAATTGATATATTTACAATATCGGCCTGCCGAAAACGTTTTTTATACTTACCAAACCAACAAAACATGAAGTTTTTAAGGACATTCTATTTCCCTATCGTAATTGTAACTGCCATAGCTGTATTGCCGGCATGTAAGGCAAAAAAGCCCATTGTTAAAGCACCGGAACCGGTTGCAGAAACCAGGCCGGCACCTGCGCCAACCCCTGCACCGCCACCGCCAGCACCAACACCGCCACCAGCCCCGGTTGAAAAACCCGACTATAATTTCAAAAACATCCAGTTCGAATTTAACTCTGGTATCTTAAAAACAGCTGCTTACCCCGCGTTGGATAAAGCAGCTGCCGAAATGAAGAAAGACCCAACAGTGAAATTTATATTGAATGGTAATTCATCTGCCGAAGGCAGCAACGAGCATAATATGTTCCTATCTGTAGAGCGTGCTAACGCGGTAAAAACTTACTTGGTTAACACTGGTGTAATTGCAGATAACCTTGCTACAAAAGGCTATGGCGAAAGCAAACCAATAGAATCAAATGCAACCGAAGCGGGCCGCGTAATAAACCGACGCGTAGAAATAAAACTGCAATAACCTTTGTTTAGTTAAGTGTGAGGGGCCGGGCATTTTTTAAATGCTCAGCCCTTTTTTGTTGGCAGCGATATTTACTTTACTATCTTTATAAAGCAATAAACCTCGCACCATATTGGAAAACAACATCTACAACAAGCTACACGCCGATGGCTACATCAGTGATGAGTCGTTTGAAAAAATAAAGCAAAAATACGCCACCCAGCTATTCTCTGTCCATTGGGAATTAAAAATATTGCTTTACCTGGGCGTAATGCTGCTATCTGGTGGTTTGGGTACGCTCGTTTACAAAAATATTGATACCATTGGGCACCAGGTTATTCTGGCATTTATCGCCTTGATCTGCATTGGGTGTTTTACCTACTGCTGCAAAAATAAACTACCCTTTAGCCCTGCTAAGGTAAAAGCGCCAAACACCGGGTTCGATTATATTTTGCTGCTGGGCAGTATTAGTATGGTAACTTTTTTAGGTTACCTGCAGTTTAAGTATAACGTGTTTGGCACCAACTATGGCATGGCAACTTTTATACCTACGGTGGCGCTGTTCTTTGTAGCCTATTATTTCGATCATTTGGGTATCCTGAGCATGTCCATAGCCAGTTTAGCCTTGTGGATGGGCGTATCTGTCACGCCAAAAACGCTGCTGGCCTACGGCACCTTCAACAATAAGGATATTATTTTCACCTACGTACTTTTCGGGATAATATTACTTGCGGCGGCTTACCTTACCGGGCGGTTAAATATCAAGCGGCACTTCAAATTCAGTTATCATCATTATGGGGTGCATGTAACATTCATCGCCCTATTAGCAGGCTTTTTTGAGTATTACGATAGCGGTTTTAGTTTTTTATGGTTGATGGTTGTTTTTGCCTTAGCTATTTACGTTTACCTGGGTAGCTTTAAGGAACACTCGTTTTACTTTGCACTGCTAAGCATATTGTACGGTTACTTTGCCACCTGTTGCCTGCTTGTAAAACTGATAGCTACCAGCAGGGCCAGTGAAGGGACTTTTGAATTACTGTTATTGCTTTTTATACTGTCGGCCGTGGGGTTGATATATCTTATTATACACGTTAACCATAAAATCAAGGCCGATGATCATCTATAATAAAGAATGGGTGCATAATATGCGCATTGTTGATGGGCTAAAAGATAAACTTAGGGAAGGCAGCATAACTCCCGAAGAATTTATAGCTGTTAAAACAGTTCACCCTTTTTATTTTTATTTGCCACGCCTGGTAATACGCGTGGGGTTATTTATCCTAACGTTTATAATTGCTTCGTTCGCTACAGGGCTTTTAAGCTTACTTGGTTTAAGCACACACATGATTGATTCGCCGGGTTGGCCCATCTTTTTGGGCGCTGTATGTTACGGGGCATTAGAGTTTTTTGTTAAAGAAAACCGCTTTTTCCATTCTGGGGTTGATAACGCCTTGCTTTATTACTCGGCATGTTTATTTGGGGGCGGGTTTATCTGGATGATCTCTAAAATGTATTTAACCGTTGGTGATAACCTGCCATGCGCAATTATCATCTGCCTGCTCTGCATTTACCTAACCCTGCGTTTTGCAGATGTGCTTACTACCTTAGTAGCTTGCATTGCATTTTTCGCGGTGGTGTATTTTACCTGGGCAAAGGCAGGGTCTTTCGGTTTAGCTACCATGCCTTTTATGATGATGATAGCCGCGGGCATGGCTTTTTATTTAATAAATAAATTGGGCAAAGATATAAGGAGTATTAACTATGAAAGCTGCATTGATTACGCTAAGATCATCAGCCTGATAGCCCTTTACGCGGCGGGCAATTATTTTGTAGTGAACCGCCTGAACAACATGCTTAACAACCTGGATGATTCGCATACAAGCATCCCGCTCGGTTTTATTTTCTGGATCTGGACTATGTTGGTTCCTGTAGCTTATACCCTGCTGGGCATCCGTAAAAAAAGCGCTATGTTTTTGCGATTGGGGATGGTTTTAGCGGCGGCATCTATAGCTACTTTCCGCAACTATTACCATTTGCTGCCCATAGAGGCTATGCTTACCCTTTCGGGGATGATCCTGTTAGCCGCATCTTACACTATTATCAAATACTTGAAAACTCCACATAACGGCATCACTTACGCAGAACCGGAAGAACGCAGCGATTTTGATAAACTAAATATTGAAGCGCTAATAGTAGGCCAGGCAACATCGCACCTGCCCACCCCTGCACAACACCCTACCGACCGCTTTGGCGGTGGCACAGGCGGCGGTGGCGGCTCAAGTGGCAAATTTTAAGGGATGCTTATTTCTTTACCAAATCTATCGGGTTAACCGGGTTGCTTAATAGATGCCCGAATAATTCCCAGCGTTTGGTAGTGTCTTTAGTAGTGCCGCCGTTACGTTCAATGTAATCCTTAACCAAATCCTGCCCGTAATTGTAGTTGATAACGTAGCTGCGGTATTTTTTGATGAAGCTGATAGATTTATCAGCGGTCTCATCATTCATCAGGCAATACTTTCTTAGATAATTTCGCGCTTTGCTTTCGCTCATGGTTTCGTTTATTAAACCACGGGCGGCCTCGTTACGGGCATAGTTTAGGCGGCCTTTAATGGCCAACGCTTTAAAATACATATCAATGCCTGTAGTATCTAACCCGGCAAGCGGAAGTAACGTAGTTTTAGCAAATTTCACTTTATCATCCCCCGGGAAGGCAACCTCTATCCCATAATTGGCGCTCCCCTCGGCAATAAGCGATTGCGGACTAAATAGCGGATACAATGAGATCTCTACCCAGCCCCTGTCGTGATACAGGTTTTTCTCCAGCAGCATATTGTACACGTGGTGGCCGGGATAACTCTCGTGGCTGCCTACATCGATGGCGCGGTCTATAAAAATCTTCAGGTCGGTATTTATTTGTACAACACTTTGATATTTGCCTTTATACCAGTTGTAGCCATTCCATGGTTTGTTGGTCACAAACTCCAGCGTAAAGTTTTCACCGGCAGGTAGTTTATAATGGGCAAGGGTGCGTTTGCGGGCCTCGGCAATAGCGGCTTTCATCACGGCGTCCAGTTTATTTTTAGGGATGATAAACTTATTGGCCAGTTTCTGAAACCTATCGTTCACGTTACCATTGCCCGGCAGCATGCTGTCCAGCTTATCTATATCTGCCTTAAAAAACTCCTCGGCATATGATGGTGCAGCAACGCCAAACAACTCGCGCGATTCTTCATCGAACGAACGGTACTCACCGCCGTAAATCCTAACCCGCCTGCCAAAAGCTATCAGCTGGTTATACATCCAGTTAGCACGGATCTTATTTGAATCCACGGTCGACCTGTCGGCAATTACCTTAATATCATTCATCAGGCTGTTGATGTTAGCCAGGATGCTATCCCTCGGGAAGGTTTTACCGGTAATTTCTTTGGGTTTAAGCGAATCGGGGCCGTAGTAGGCATCCACAAAATCGCCGTCGTATTGGCCTATGGTAAGGCCAAGAGTTACATAATCCTGCGCAAGCTTGTTGAGTTTTTTACCTTCAACCGTATCAGCCGGGTTTTGCTTACAGGCAAGCACAAATAATACAGGTATAAGCAGCAGTAACTTTTTCATGGGGCAGGTGTAATGTACCGCGAAGTTAAGAAATCCTTTTAAAAGCCTGTAAAATTACCATTAAGCCCTTATGTTCATTATATATATTATTGATTATCTGTAGTTAAACTTAGCGCTAAAAATCTCATCTTTGGCTTATCCGAATGAGAAATATACTATTACTCTTGTTATTTATAACGCCTTGTATCGCGCTTGGACAAACGGGAACCATTCGCGGTAAAATAACAGCTACATTAAGTAACACCCCGCTTATCGCAGTAAGTGTTACCATAATTGCTACAGATAAAGGTACCGTAACAGACACCACAGGGGCGTACCAGTTAAACAATCTAAAACCAGGCTATTACAGCTTACAAATATCGTTGGTTGGCTACCGCTCAAAAACATTGTATGATATACAGGTAACCAATGCCAAAGTAGCCGTAGCAGATGTTTCTTTAGATGATGACGCCCAAACCCTGAGCGAGGTAAAAATATCTGCAGCAAGGTTTTATAAAACATTGGAAAGCCCGGTATCGCTACGCACAATTGGCTCTACAGAAATTAAGCGTAACCCAGGTGGCAACCGCGATATTAGTAAGGTTATCCAATCGCTACCCGGGGTATCGTCGCCTGTAAGCTTCCGTAATGATATCATAATCCGCGGTGGCGCCCCAAACGAGAACCGGTTTTATATCGACGGTGTCGAGATCCCCAATATCAATCACTTTGCCACACAAGGCTCATCGGGCGGGCCTGTTGGCTTAATAAATGTTGATTTTATAAACGAGGTTGACTTTTACTCGGGTGCATTCCCAGCTAACCGGGGCAATGCGCTAAGTTCCGTTTTTGAGTTTAAACAAAAAGATGGCCCTACCGACCGCACCAACGCTACATTAACACTTGGCTCCAGCGACCTTGCAGCAACTCTGGCAGGTCCGCTTGGTAAAAAAACTACCTTTATATCATCATACCGGTATTCGTATTTACAAGGCTTGTTTAAGCTTATCGGGTTACCGTTTCTGCCGTCATACCAGGATTTTCAATTTAAGTTAAAAACCAAGTTCAATCAAAAAAACGAGTTAACCATTTTAGGTTTGGGTGCCATAGACCGCTTTAAACTTAACCTTGATGCAAAAAAAACCGAACTAAACCAATATACGCTGGCAAACATCCCGGTTAACTCACAAAATAACTATACCGTGGGTGCCACCTACAAAAACTTTCGTAATAACGGGTACAGTCTATTTGTTTTAAGCCGCGACTTTTTAGACAACAAGGCTATTAAATACCATGATAATAACGAAGCAGGCACTAAAACGCTTGATTATACATCTCAGGAAATTGAGAATAAGTTTAGGTTTGAGAACGTAAGCAGCACACATAATTACCGTATAAACTTTGGTGCCGGAGCCGAATCTGCACAATACCAAACAAATACTTATAATTTACTCCCGTTTGGGAGCAACATATATACATCCCATATCAGCTTTTTTAAATATAGCCTGTTTGGGCAGTTGAGCCGTGCCTACCTTGAAGATAAACTAAACCTCTCTTTAGGAATCCGTGCTGATGCCAATACATTTTCAGCCAGAATGAACAATCTGTCAAAGACGCTTTCGCCGCGTTTTTCGGCCTCTTACAATTTTACCGATAAGTTTAGCCTTAACTTCAACACCGGAATTTATTACCAGCTGCCGGCTTATACCGTTTTAGGCTACCGCGATGATGTTGGTGCACAGGCCAATAAAAATGTCGACTACATTTCTAACAAACAACTAGTACTTGGCATAGAGTACAACACCCTAAAAAACACACGTTTCACTATTGAAGGTTTTTATAAATTTTATAAGGATTACCCGCTTGTGCGTGTTTTGGGAGATAGTATCCCCCTGGCTAACCTTGGTGCCGACTTTGGGGTTGTAGGTAACCAACAAGTTGTTGGTGCCACAAAAGGCCGTAGTTATGGGGTTGAATTTTTTGCACAGCAACGCCTTAACAAAGGTTTTTATGGCATTTTATCGCTCACCTTGTTCCGTAGCGAATTTCAGGACAAGACAGGTGAATATGTGCAATCGTCATGGAATAACCGTTACATATTAAGTATCACAGGCGGAAAGGTGTTTAAACGTAACTGGGAGGTTGGTGCAAAATTAAGGTACACTGGTGGCAGCCCTTATACCCCTTATGATGTTGTTTCATCAACCCTTAAAAGTAATTATGCAATTTTCCCGCAAGGCATCCCAAACTGGCAACAGTTAAATACCCAACGACTTAAAGATTTTTACCAGTTGGATGTACGAGTTGATAAGAAATACCCTTTCCGAAAATTTACGCTTAACATTTATCTCGACATACAAAACTTAAGCTATAATCAATACCAGCTACAATCGTACCTGGTGCCAGACCGCGATGCAAACGGCAATATACAAGATGCCACCGGCGATCCATCGCGTTTTAAATCAAAACTTTTAGATAATAAAGGTGGCAATGTCTTACCTACGCTCGGGGTGATATTTGAACTTTAGGCTTAAACATTAGTAACCGCCGGGGAAATCAATAGTGTGGTATCTTAATAATTGATAAAAAACTTAACTGCATAATATTGTAATTTGAACCTAAACTTTTGACCAGATATGCCTTTAGCTTTGGTTTTTATAACGCAGATGGCTATAATTGCGAATTATTACTTTTTCTCATCCATCATGACAAAACAAAAAGGATTCACAACCACCCTGCTACATGCCGACCGCCTTCGCAAACCGGAGTTTGGCGCATTGCACCAGCCCATACATACCACGGTTACCTGGGGTTTTGATGATGTGCAGGGCCTTGTGGATGTGTTTCAAAATAAGGCCAAAGGTTACGCTTACTCCAGGCAGGGCAACCCTACTACCGCCGCTTTAGAGAGCAAGGTAACCATGATGGAAAGCGGCCTGGCATCGGTAAGTTTTGCTACCGGGATGGCGGCTATTATGGCTACTGTTTTCGCGCTGGTAAAAAAGGGCAGCCATATTGTGGCGAGCAGCTACCTGTTTGGCAATACCCGCAGCGTGCTGCAAACGTTTACCGAAATTGGTTTAGATATATCTTTTGTTGATGCCACATCGGTAGATAAAGTAAAAGCTGCTTGCAAGGATAACACCTGCATGGTGATGGTAGAAACCATTGCCAACCCGGCCACCCAAATTGCCGATCTGGTCAACATTGGCGAATTATGTGCCAAAAAAGGTTATATCTACGTAGTGGATAATACCATGACATCGCCATACATTTTTCAACCGGTTACGGTTAAGGCATCGTTGGTAATCAACTCGTTAACCAAATATATTGGCGGCCATGGCAACGCGCTTGGCGGCAGCGTTACCGATACCGGCTTGTACGACTGGGCTAACTATCCCGGCATTGCCCCTATTATTCGCGAGCAGATAAAACCCGACATGCAGGGCATTACCCAGATCCGTAAACGCGGCCTGCGCGATGGTGGCGGTACGCTTGCCCCTGAAGCGGCACATAGTTTATCGTTAGGTGCCGAAACTTTAGCTTTAAGGCTTGAACGCGTGTGCGGAAATGCAGGCGAACTGGCCGAATATCTCGAAAGCCACCCGTTGGTTGACAAGGTTTACTATCCCGGCTTAAAAGGCCATCCGCAGCACGAGCTTTCTAAAAAGTTATTCCGCTTCCATGGCGGGTTAATGAGTTTTGCATTGAAGGATGGTGTGGATATTTTCGCGTTTTTGAACCGCCTGCAGGTGGTTATTAAAAGCAGTAACCTTGGCGATACCCGCACACTGGCTATCCCGGTGGCGCAAACCATATTTTTTGAGCTTGGTGCCGACAAACGTGCCGAAATGGGGATCCCCGAAGGGATGATCCGCCTATCGGTTGGTATCGAGGACCGAGAAGATCTGTTGGAAGATTTTAAGCAGGCATTGGATGCTGCTTTGTAAGCACCAAAACAAGTAGCATACAAAAGGCAAATGAATTATCATTTGCCTTTTGTATTATCTGTTTATTTGAACATGAGCCTTAGCAGGCATAACTGCCGCACGCGCTGGCTCATTAATGCACTTGGCCGGCAGCACATATATCACAATAAAAATAACAATGGTCGACAGGAAACCACCGCCTATTTTTTAGCGCCCCAGGCAGCTATTATCCCTCTAAAAAAATTATTCATGTATGCCTACACATTATAGCATATAATTTTGGCCAATAGTATCACAGCTATCTAATAACACAAATCAAAACCGGCAATTTAAACGCAAATATTTAGCTTAGCGGCCATCTGCATAACACATGATAAAAGCTTATAAACTATACACCGGCGACGACGGCCACTCGCATATCCAAACCGGCACTTTAGCCGAGGGCGCTTTTAACCAGGCCTCAGCCATCAGGTTCCAGGAATCGCCACCGCATTCGTTTTACGACTGGCATAACGCCCCCGCCAATCAGTATGTGATCACTCTCTCGGGCACGCTGGAATTTGAAACTATGCCCGGCGAAACGTTCATCCTTAAACCCGGTGAAATTTTAATAGCCATGGATACCACCGGCACCGCCCATAAGTGGAAGTTAATTGATGAGGCCCCGTGGATCCGCGTTTATGTCCCGTTGACAGGTCGCAGCCAATACCATTTATCGCTGATGAGATAGCGTAGGCTTCCTTATTGTACAATTGGATTTTTAGTATTGGTGATGTTGTTATTCAACAACTCGTTATTATAAGGTGCAATGTCCTGCACGGTGCGCGATGGATAGCGCTTAGTGTCGAACTTACCGGTCCAGTCGGCGTTTTTGGCACCACCTATGAGGATGCCGGTATCACAATATTTGATTTGGTTATTTTTAATAATGCAATCGCCGGCTGCAATGTAGAAGCCGGTATCTATTTTACCCTTCGCCATGCCATACATTAGCCTGATAGCGATGGGCAGTTTCTCAAATTGATTATTGCTGATGGTATGCCCGGTACCGTTTATTCGGATGCCGCCGGTGCCGCCTTTAAAACGGTTGCTATCTACCAAACATTCGTGGCCGCCGCGCATCACCAGTTCGCCATGGCAATCTTCAACATAGTTATTGATATATTTATTGCCCGATGCCTTGTTACTGATCACCTCCGGCTCGCCACTACAGCGAATAAAGCGGTTATCCCGCACCGTGGCATAAGCATATCGGTTACCCAGCAGGATGGGGTCCTGCCCTATTTGTACGCATTCGCCGCCGTTATTGCCTTTCCAGGTAACGCTGTCCTTGTTCATAAAGGTATTATGGTCTACAAGGGAATGTAACGGTACGGTTTCTTTACCTATCCTCACCTGCACATCCATGTTATTTTTATTGCTGATGAACAGGCTATGATCTACCCGGTTATTATCCCCATCGCCGGAGATAACCACTATCGGCATAAACTGGCTATTAACGCTGATCTTTGTAAAAAAGCAATCAGTAACCCGGCAGTTTTTTGTCGCGTTAAGCTGAATGAGTATCACATCCTTCCCCTGTCCTTTAAACAATTGGCAATCCTCAAATTTTAATCCCTTGAGTTGGATATAACTCCCCAAAACATAAAACACAGATTGGCGTACCTTGCCCGAGAAAACCACTTTGCCCTTGTGCTCCGCCCGGATAACAATTGGCTTATCTACCGTGCCATTGGCATTGATGGTAACCGCCCAACTGGTATAAGTACCGTTAGCTATCACAATCTCATCGCCAGGAGCGATGGTGGCAGCTGCTTTGTTAAACTCATCCGGCGATCTTACTTTGTAAACCTTGCCAAAGCTTAGCTGAACGGCAAACAGGCATATTATAATGGATAATGTGTTTCTCATAAAGGCGGTGGTAAAAATTAAACCAGGCCCACACCCGGGCCGGGTTCACTCAACTTAATGTACTAACTCACTTATTCAACTATTTTATCTAAAGGGGGAATATTATTTTCGGAACCGGCATACCCTTTGTTTTGATTGATGTGCCCGTTAATGTTCAGGTCAATCTCTGACTGGGGTACCGGCCACAACACGTGGTAAGGCGAAATGGTATAGTGGTTACCCGAGTTGGTTAAAACGTTAGGATTTTTGTAGAAATCGTTCTTCTCCATTATCCTATCGTAAAAAAAGTTGCTGGTAGCAAACGTACCAACCTGGTAAGTTTTACCATTGTATGCCGCTTTGCCGGTTTGGGCAAATATGAAGGCGATACGGGTAAGCTCTGTTTTACGCGGCTCTTCCCAGTAAAGTTCGCGTTGGCGTTCATCTAATATGGTGCCTATGTTTACCTTGCTGTCGTCTGTCAATAACTCTGCTTTTGCACGGGCCCTTACTTTGTTAATATCAGCCATGGCCAATGAGGTTTGGCCTTTCCACCAGTATGCCTCGGCGCGTAACAGGTAGGTCTCTGCCAGGCGGAAGATATACCAATCGGTATTGGTACCGCGTGGCGGGCTCCACCATTTGTCTGCAGCTGTTTTACCGGATCCGATAAACACCTTATAGTGCGGCCAGCCAAACCACGCGCGGATGGTATCTTTAGCACCATTCAAAAAGCGTTGATTTACGTTGGCTGCGGTGTATTGCTGCAGGTTTTTGCCGTACCATGTTGGGTCACTTGTTTTTAGCCCCGGCTGGTTATAAACCAGGTCGGTCATATCTGCCCACATGCCTTTGGCGTGGCGCAGATCTGTGTTATCCGTCCAGATGTATTTGGTAGCGTAAGGCGTACCACGCATCCGGCCAATACCACGGCCATATAATAAGGTAAGCGGGAACTCCTCAATAATCTTATCAGATATGCCGGGTTTTAACGCGCCAGGTGTTAGAATGGTACCATTATGCCACATGGGCACACAGTTACGCATCACCTGCGACCCGTTTGCGGTAGCGCCCTCTAAAGCCTCGCGATCGATCACAACATAAAGCGCTTCGGTGTTTGAGGCAATAGATTTATTCTCGGGGCGGTGCAGGTCCCAAACAACATTTTTGCTGGCATCGCTCGCAACAATACCAAAGCGGTTATTCATCAATGCATAGGGGCCGTTTATGGCGATGTTTGCCGACGCGATGGCATCATCAAACAAACCTAAAGCCAGGTTAATTTTGGTTAGCAAGTGGGCTGCCGCGCCTTTTGATGGCTCGCCTTTGTTGCCGTTATCTACCATTTTAGTAACCGCAAACTCCAAGTCGGTTTTCATCTTTTTAAGGATGACGATGCGTTGAGTGCTTTGGAACGCGGTGTTCACGATAGTTTCTTCTTTCAAGATCAATGGCACATCGCCAAACTCGTGTACCAGGCGGTAATACCTGTAAGCCCGGTGGAAATAAGCACCTGCCAGCACCCTGTTCTTGTCATCGTCAGATGGCCAGGTAACGTCGTTTATCCTGCTGATGATCACGTTGGCATCGTGCACACCCTGCCACCAAACCTGCCAGTAGCGGCCTATTTTGTTAAAGTCGTCGCTATTTAGGTTAGCGGTTGGCGTTATGCGGATGTTAAGATCCTGCGCCGGGGTGGTTTTATCAGTAGTACCCTCCACAGCAGCATCGGTAAATATCGACTCCGTTAGCATGGGTGCCGCATCACCAAAAAATTCGAACCTTACGCTCAGGTTTAAGTTAAGCAATGCCGCGCGGAATGCACCCGGGTTAGTTAGGGTATTGCCCGGCGTAAATTTCGACGGTGCCTCGGGGAACAGGTCGCTCCGCTTGGTACATCCACCGGCTGCAAGCATGGCAGCAACGGCAAACACGGTTATTATACTTTTATTTATATTTTTCATGTTCTGATTTTCCTTTATACTTTAAAAAGTGACGTTAACACCTGCGGCCAAAAATCTTGGGGTTGGGCCGCTGTTTTGTGGGTCCCACAATGGCCAGTCGGATATTACGGCGGCGTTGGTAGCGTTTACAAAGATCTTTGTGCTGCTCATGCCTACGCGTTTGATCAAAGCCGGGGCGAATGTGTAACCCAGCGATACCGTTTGCAGCCTCACAAATGATGCTTTGCGCCACACGTTGATGGTTGTACCCGATGAGCCTGAGTTTAAGCGGGCGTAGTCATTAATGGGGTTATCCGGCGTCCAATATGGCATCACATACGAGTTCATACGGCCATAACCTACACCGCCCGCGTTGTTGGTAGCCTGGTTAAACTGTTTTAACTGACCGATGCTTGATACCAGCATGAACGAAAAATCAAAATGCTTAAAAAAGTTAAAATCGTTACGTAACGACCAGTTGAATTTCGGTGCTGTCGAACCCAGGAAAACCTTATCATCATTGGTGAATTTTAAGTCGCCGTTCATGTCCTGCAACTTAAAATCGCCCGGTACGGCACCGTATTTTTTGGCTTCGTCTACCTCCGGGGTTTGCCATACACCCTGGATCTTGTAATCCCAAACGGCATCAATATCATGGCCTACAAACCAGCCGTTACCGCGGTCGTCATTTTCTTTGGTAATAGTATTGCCGGCAGCGTCTTTTGTTTGGTATTCGCCATAAAGGTGATTGATCTTGTTACGGTTAAGGTAAAAGGTACCCGTAGCGCTCCAGTTAAAATTCCTGCTTTGGATGATCTTACCCTCTATCAATACCTCTATACCTTTATTGTTAACCTCGCCAATGTTGGTGTACAGGTTTGAGGTGGCAAAGCCCTGTAATTGCAGCAACTCGCGTTTTACGATCAGCCCGGTTGTTTTACGGTTGTAAACATCTATCGACCCATTGATGCGGTTGTTCAAAAAGGCAAAATCTAACCCTAAGTTAGGGCCGGTGGTGCGCTCCCAGGTAAGGTCGTTGTTTTGTAAAGAGGTGATGAAGATACTGTTGTTGTTCAACAGCGTTCCATCCGGGCCAACGGTTGGGTATTTGGCACCGCTGATAACAGCAAGGGCAAGGCTTGGATCTGCAGTGCCGCTGGCTAAACGGTTACCATTAGTACCGTAACCAAAGCGTAGTTTACCATAGTTTAACCATTTAAAGAGATCAGTTTTAAAGAATTTCTCCTCGCTGAATGTCCATGCTACTGCCGCATCCTGGTAGTTTTGGCGTGGCCTTTTTAAACCGAACGGCGAGAAACCATCCCGGCGGGCTGTAAACGTAAAGTTATACTTGCCTAACAGGTTGTAGTTGATCCGCCCCATTATCGCGTCGGCATTGTACACACGGTCGTCGCTACTTTCTACAGGTAATGTACCGCCGCCAATGTTGTGGTAGCCTAAAACATCGCTCGGGCTAAACTGCGAGTTGTTGGCACGGGTGTACCAGGTTTGGTATTTCTCTTTATTCAACAGGAATGTCGCATCAAAGGTATGGACGCCGAATGTTTTGTTCCAGGTTAAGATGTTATCCAGATTGTAACGGTAGCGCTGCTCCATCGAGCGGTAGGCAGTACCCGTAAGCCCATTCACCGGGATCTCGTTAGGGTTTGCCCCCGGCCTGAAGAAGAAGTTTTTGTACGACTCGAATTGCGGCGAGAAGTTCAGCGTGTATTTAAACCCGAAAGGAAGATCGACCTTGGTAAACAGGGTGGTGAACAATACATTTTGGGTGTACAAATTGCTATTGTAACGGCTACCCAGGAATGGGTTACGCTGGTTTAAGCCGCTATCGTCCGTCGCTATCCGGGTTAAATTGCCATCGGGTTTGTAAACGTCCCCGTAAGGCGATGATTGGATGATCTGCCCCCAATCGGCCTCATTAAGGTCGTAACCGGCAACGTTGAACGGGTTGCTCGAGTGGCTTTCATCGCGCACCGCGTATTGGGCATTAACACCCACGGTTAAAAAGCTGGCGGCCTTGCCCTCCAGGTTCACACGGAAACGGGTATTGTTGTAATCGCCGCCCTGGATCAGGTTTTGGTTTTTGGTGAAGTTGCCCGAAAAGTAGTAGCTAACCTTATCGCTTTTGCCGGATAAACTCGCGGTATAATCCTGGCGGATGCCATCCCTAAAGATCAGCTTTGACCAATCGGTAACCTTACCGGCTTTGTAATTGGTTATCTCGTTAGGGAACAAACCAAGGCGCTGCAGGTAAACATCAACCGGGTCGCCGGTAGCGCCTGAGAGAAATTGGTCGAGCGTTACGCCCGACGGCAGGTTTCTTGGGTCGCTGTAAAAATAGGCTGGTTTGGTTGAGTTAGCGCTACGCTGCACATCAGAACGCCAGTGCAGGAAGTCCTCACCCTGGTAAAATTTCTGGTTTTGCAGCAACTGGGCAATGCCTGTATTGGCGTTTAGGCTAACCACCGGGGCACCTGTTTTACCTTTTTTAGTGGTGATGGCAACTACGCCACCGGCAGACTGCGCGCCGTAAACGGCCAAAGCACTTGGGTCGCGCAGCACATCTACCCTATCAATATCATTTGGGTTAACATCGGCAAGGTCACCGAAAAAGATCACCCCATCCAAAACGATCAACGGCGATACGTTACCGGACAGACTGGCTTTACCCCTTATTTGCAGATCGCCCGCGCCACCACCTTTGGCAGAGGTGTTTAGCCCTACCGAAATACCCGGCACCGCGCCACGCAATACATCGGTAACGCTGGCTGGGTTGTCATTCTCAAATTTATCGGCCTTAACGCTGGTGATAGCGCCGGTTACATCTTTTACAGCACGTGTGCCGTAACCAATAACCACCACCTCGTTTAAATCTCGCGAGTTTGGCAGTAGCTGCACGTTATATTCGGTAGCGGCACCAACGGTTACTTCTTTGGGGTTGTATCCAATAAATGTGTACACCAATACAGCACCTTCATTTGCTTCAATTGTAAATTTGCCGTTCACATCGGTAGTGATGCCAATGGTGGTACCTTTTATGCGTACGCTTACACCGGGTAAGGGCAGGTTCTTTTCATCGGTAACGGTACCGGTAATTTTAGCCTGGGTTGCTGGCCGGTTGTTTTTAATAACTGCTTTACCGGCCTGCTCCTTCTGGCCGGGGCTGTGCGCGTAAGTGTTCCCAACCAACGCGAATAACGATATGGTGGTGAAAACGGCGCACTTTTTTAGCGTTTTTTGTAGAGGTCTATTCTTCATATTTATATGCTAAGAATTAAGTTTTCAAAAAAATTGGCAAAAGGGTTCCCCAGCGGGTATTGCACCGCAAATTTTTGCTTCCGATAAGATGTTACCTGATTTTTTTAGAGGTTGTCGGGGTATGGCATCAGCGGTGATCTATATCACTGGCTTTCGGGTTTTTTATTGGTCATTGGTTTCTGGGGTTTAGTTAACACTGGCTTATTGGTTTGATTGTTTGTGAGATAAAAGGAATGTGGTAAGGTCTATAGCGGCCTTATCGTTGTCGAAGCCCGCAGGCAGGCGTCCGTTTACATATTCGTTATACAGCCAAGGGTCGCCAACGGCAAAAATTGTTCCCTTGCCGTACCGTACAATGGCGGCTATTGTTGAGCCGATCGCTGATTTTAAGATCGGTTTTGCGCTGCCGGTTAATGCTATGCTGCAAACGTCTTTCATGAAAACTTTCCTGGCCGTTTTAAAGACGAAATTGTGGCGGATCAAAGTCGCGCCGTCCTCAAAATGGGCATCGTCTATCACATGGTTTTGCATGTCGTTATTAAAATGCAAGCCAAATTTTTCTGCCAGGATATTGAAATGCGGCAGCTCCACATTGGCGCTGTCGTTGGCCATCAGCACCAGCTTGCCGCCTGCTTTTACCCACTGGGCAATGTTATCGGCATCGGCTTTGGTGATATAATTAGGTAATGGATTTTCCTTTTTGCTATCCGGGTCAACAATGATATAAACAGCTGTTCCTTTGAGGTTTGCAATAGTTGGCGTAACCTCCAATGTGCTTAAAATTGCACCCTGCGATTTAAAGATCTCGCCCCATTTAGAGAAACCCGTATTGGCCGTATCTTCCCATAAATAATGAAATCGCTCGGGCTGCCCTGCTTTATTGGTACGCGTTTCCCGGTTAAAATAATAATCGAGCGCAACCGTTTGCCCCATTACCTTAATGGTAACAATTGAATACACGAAGAGTATTACAACAAACAGCTTGCGTTTCATTTCCGTAAAAAAATTGATAATATGTATACAGCGTTTATAATTGGTATATGTATAACTGCACTAACCAAAAATACCTTTGTTAGCTTAACGTTGGTATTGTTTAGGCATATTTATTTACTACATCGTTTTCGCTACGTGGCAGTTACGTAATTTTTGACGCTTATAAACCCTGTTTAGGCAGGCGCTGTCATACAAACAATTAAAAACACTAAGGTGGGAATTTTATCTGGCAAAGAATTATTGCTTTTTGGGAGCGGTCGAGTCGCGTGTTACCAGTTGGGTTGGCAACACAATAGTTTCAAATTCGTACACGGGGCGTTTGGCCAAAATAAGTTCTAAAAGCTTTTGGGTAGCCTTTTGGCCCATCTCGAAACCGGGCTGGTAAACCGAGCTAAGTGAAGGGTTAAGCACATCGGCAAGGTTGGTATTGGTGTAGCCTATCAGGGCAATTTCCTGCGGAATTTTGATCTTCAGTTTATTCATCAAAAACAGTGTTGTGGTGGTTATCCTATCGGATGTGGTGAAGATGGCATCGGGTTTATCGTCAACTGCAAGCAGTTCGGCTAAAGCATTTTCTATCTCTCCAATATCGCGGCCGCCATGCGGGCAGTATTTTATAATGCTTTCATCTACAGCAATACCGGCTTCTTCCAACGCTTTTTTGTATCCCGCGAAGCGTTCTTTGGTGATGGAAATATTCGGCGGACTGGTGATATGCGCTATCCGTTTATACCCCGAATCCAGCAGGTGGCGGGTGGCATCGTAACCGCCTTTAAAGTTATCTGTAATTACTTTGTGGGTATCTATCTCATCCGTAATCCTGTCAAAAAATACGATGGGCAGGCCCTGTTGGTGCAGGGTTTTCAGGTGTTCAAAATCGTGGGTTTCTGTAGATAGCGAGATCAGCAAACCATCAATAGAATGGTGTGTAAGCTGCCCAACGTTTTTCACCTCAATATCAAACGATTCGTGCGTTTGGGTGATGATGACGTTGAAGCCCGCCTCGTAAGCAACCGACTCGATGCCGTTGATCACCTGTGAAAAAAACTGATTTTCGATGGTAGAAACTACAATACCTATTGATTTGCTGTGCCCCTGCTTTAAGCTTTGGGCCATTGGGTTTGGGCGGTAATTATGCTCTTTGGCGTATTCGTTTACAACTTTTTTGGTATTCTCGCTTATCTCGTAACTATCCCGCAAAGCCTTTGAAACCGTAGAGACCGAGAGGTTTAGCGCCGCAGCAATATCCTTTATTGTAATTGAACTGAAATTCATATTGGGTTGCACGTTAAGCAAACATCACTGCACCGGCTTAACATTGTACCAATATAGAAAATCTTTACCTGTTTGCCTAAATTAGGCCACTACAATTTTACAATTCGGGGTTTAGGAGATAACAAATGCATAATAAGCCACGCCAGCAAATAGGCGCAGGCGCAAATAATGAATAAGATGTTGTACCCGCCTGTAATATTCCCCGATGCCTTGGCCGAATCCAGGATCCAACCGATGAAGAACGGAAAAGCTATACCCCCAATTGAACCTGCCATCCCCCCAATACCTACTACCGAACTTACGGCCCGTTTAGGGAACATATCTGACGCGGTTGTAAAGATATTGGCGCTCCAGGCCTGGTGAGCCGCGGCTGCCAGACTAATTAAACCTACCGCCTGCCAGATATTGGTTGCATACCTCGCCGCGAATATCGGCACCACGCAAACCGCGAAAATGAACATCGCAGTTTTGCGTGCCTTAAATATGGGCATGCCCCTTTTTATAAACCACGACGATAAATAGCCGCCGCCTATGCTGCCAATAGTGGTAGCGGTGTAAATCAAGATCAGGGGCAATGATGGCTTTTTAAGATCAAGGTTGAACGTGCTTGAAAAATATGACGGCAGCCAGAAAAGGAAAAAATACCACATCGGGTCGGTAAGGAATTTGCCTACTAAAAACACCCAGGTTTGCCTGATGCCGAATAGCCTGCCCCATTTTATTTTTTCTTCGGGGACATTCTCCGTTACCGGCTCTTCTATATCACTATGGATATGCTCAAACTCGGCCTCGTTTATTTTTTTATGCCTTGACGGGATCTCGTAAAGTATCACCCAAAAAAACAGCCATACAAAACCTATTGCACCCGTTATAATAAAAGCCATCTGCCAGCCATAAATACCGAGGATCCATGGCACCATGGCCGGGGCCAATACAGCACCAATGTTGGCGCCAGAGTTAAAGATACCCGTAGCCAATGCCCGTTCCTTTTTTGGGAACCACTCCGCCACAACTTTTATAGCCGCCGGGAAATTACCCGCTTCGCCTAAACCTAAAGCCGCCCTTACCGCACCAAAACCCAGGGTAGATTTTACGATGGCGTGCAGCATAGCAGCCAAACTCCAAACCACAAGCGATATGGTATAGCCCAGTTTAGTGCCTATTTTATCGATAATGCCACCAAAAGCGAGCAAACCAAGGGCGTACGCGGCCGAAAACGCCATAACAATGTGGCTGTAATCGGTCTCTGTCCAGCTAAATTCTTTCTCCAGCGTTGGTTTCAGGAAGCCGATCACCTGCCTGTCGAGGTAGTTAATGGTGGTGGCAAAAAACAGCAGTGCAACTACCACCCATCGGTAGTTGGTTCTTTTGGTATCGCTCATAATTGGTTTATATTTTATCTTGCCGATGCTACCATTTGCAGCGCCCGCAGGGTTTCGGTATATAATTGGTCATATGCTTCATTGTCGATAACATCTTTCGTGATCAGCTTGCTGCCCATCCCAACAGCTGATACGCCGGCCTTAAACCAGCTGCTAATGTTCTCCTGGTTCATCTCCACCCCACCCGTTGGCATCATCAAAAGCCCCGGGAACAAGTCTTTTACCGCCGATACAAATCCCGGCCCCAGCACATTGGCGGGGAACAGTTTTACAAGCGTTGCCCCAAGTTCCTGCGCCTCGTACATTTCGCTCGGTGTCATACAACCGGGGATCCAAAGCAGGTTATGCTGTTTAGCTACGGCGGCCACTTTGTGGTTCACCAAAGGCGAAATCAGGAAATCGGCCCCGGCCTCCTCAAAAGTTTCGGCCTCTTGTGCCGATTTTATGGTACCGATACCAAGCAGCAAACCCGGCAGGTCCAACTTTTTTAGTGCCTTAAAATTCGCGATAGCAGCCCCGCCACGGTTGGTATATTCGATAACACGGATGCCTGCCTCATACAGTTTTTGGGTGATAACGATGCTTACCTCCGGGCTGTCGTTATAAAACAACGGCAATATGCCTTGCTTAATAATGCTATCCTGTATGGCTTTTTTATCTGTCATGTTTAATGGCTTTGGTTATTTGCGCCACGGTGCTTTTTGTAGCATCGCCGGGTATAGATAGTTTTTCGAAAGCCGCGGCTGTGGCAAAATCAAGCGTATCTTGCGGCTGCATTTGTTTGCAATAACCATAGATTAGCCCGGCCATAAAGCAATCGCCGCTGCCTACTTTGTCTATTACCTGCTCGGCAACATATTCGGCGCTGTTATGAAACTCGACGTCCTGGTAAAGGGTAGTGTAATATTTTATCCCCTGCTGATGATTGAACCTAAAGGTATTGGCAACTGCCCTGCATTTTGGGTATTGTGCCATGATTTTTTCGGAAACATTCGCTGCTTCTTTCAAATAGTTTTCTTTTATACCGATGCTATGGATATTCGCATCAACCGCTATCCCTAACAGGCTTTCGGCTGCCCAAACGTTACCCATGATGAGGTTGCAATACTTTACCAGTTTCGGCATAATTTCTTGCGGAAGCTTGCCGTATTGCCAAAGTTTGGCTCGGTAATTCAGGTCGATAGATATTGTAATATTGCGTTGCGATGCAGCTTTTAAAACCTCCTCGCAAAAATCGGCGGTTTGCTGGCTTAGCGCCGGGCAAATAGCGCTAAAGTGAAGCCAGCTTACGCCCTGCAACACTTTATTCCAGTCGATGATACCGGGACTTAACTCCGCAAAAGCCGAGCCTGCCCGGTCATAGATCACGGCATCATGTTTCATATCTGCACCTTTGGTCAGGTAAAACAGGCCAAGGCGGCTGCCGCCTTTAAAAATGGCCGAGGTATCAATACCCCGGTTAGCCATGTAATTAACCAACGTACTTGCAAGCCCGTTATCAGGCAACGCCGTAAAATATTTTGTATCGATGCCCCATAAAGCAAGCGCTGTGGCAACGTTTAGTTCGGCACCGCCGACATGAACTGGCAACTGGTTTGTTTTCAGCCAATCGCCATCCGCATCGGGGCAGATCCTGAGCAGCAGTTCGCCAAAGGTTAAAACCATACCGTTATTTGAATTAGCTATGTCCATTATACGCCGCCAAATATCGAGAACCCACCATCAACACATATCATAGACCCGGTAACAAATGCCGAGGCATCGCTCAGCAGCCAAACCAGCGCGCCTATCAATTCATCCGGGTTACCAAAACGTTTAAATGGCGTTTGTTTAATAACTTTTTCACCTCTTTCTGTAAAACCACCATCGGGCGTGGTTAACAGGTTGCGGTTTTGCTCGGTAAGGAAAAAGCCGGGCGCCAGGGCATTCATGCGGATAGTATCACCATAACGGTTAGCCAGCTCCACCGCGAACCATTGGTTATAGCAATCAACCGCGGCCTTACCCATATTGTATCCCAGCACTTTTGTTATAGCCCGTTTAGAGTTCATGGACGAGATATTCACGATACTGCCCTTACCCGTTTTGGCAATGGCCTCGCCAAAAACCTGTGTAGGTAAAAGCGTTCCCCAAAGGTTTAGGTCGAGCGTGCGTTTCATGCCATCAATATTCATTTTGAAGATATCCTCATCGGGTTGTAAAACGCCTTCGGGCATATTGCCGCCAGCACCGTTCACCAGGCCGTCCAATCGCCCAAATTTATCAAGCAAAGTTTGTTTGGCGGCTTGCAGGTCCTGCTCGTTCAAAACATCGGCGACTAAGGCAATGGCTTGTCCGCCGTTTTTGTTAATTGCATTGGCACGTTCTTCGGCAACCTCTTTATTGCGGCCCAAAATGCCTACCGCGCCGCCCGCCTCAACAATACCGTTGATGAACGAGTTGCCCAGTATGCCGGTACCGCCGGTTACTACTATTACCTTACCCTTTAAAGAGAAATTATTTTCCATGGTCTGTTACCTGATGTCTTCAATTTTTATAGCGTCCATATCGGTATAGTCCAGGTTTTCGCCGCCCATACCCCATATAAAACTATAGTTGCTGGTGCCCGCGCCGGAGTGCATACTCCATGGCGGCGATATCAGTACGCTATAGTTATCTACTAAGATATGTCTTGTTTGCGTTTCTTCCCCCATTAAATGAAAAACCCTTTGCCCCGCGGGGATGTCAAAGTAAAAGTAGGCCTCCATCCGGCGGTCGTGCACGTGGGGTGGCATGGTGTTCCATATGCTGCCATGGTGCAAAATGGTAAGCCCCATTACCAGCTGGCAACTTTGGATGCCCGCGGTGTGGATATATTTATTGATGGTGCGTTTATTAGCGGTTTCATCAGCCCCGGCATGCACTTTTTCGGCCTGTTCTAACGTCATTAATGCGGTAGGATAATTTGTGTGTGCAGGTGCCGATAAAAGGTAAAAAACAGGCGGATTTTGGTGATTTTCGGGCGCAAAAATTACCTCTTTTGTACCCTTGCCAATGTATAAACAATCCATTTTTTGGAGATGGTAAACTTGCCCATCGACAGTGACTGTTCCTTCGCCAGCCACGTTAATGATACCTATTTCGCGCCGTTCTAAAAAGTATTCTGCTTTGAGGTTATCATAAGTTTCCAGCTTTAGGGGTTGGTTTACAGGGTGCGCCACGCCGGCAATAATGCGGTCGTAATGGGTGTAAACGCAGTTTACCTGGTTGGGCTGCAAAAGGTTATCTATTAAAAAGCGGTCGCGTATCTGCTCAGTCTTATAACTTTTAAAGTCGTCGGGATGAACGCTGTGTATTACTCTCAAAACAAAGGAATGTTAGGTTTAATTATAATTGCAGGCAAGTGTACAATTATGCGGCAGCAATCAAAAGTAATTGGCGCGTTATTTCTACGATAACGTTATCGAAGAAATTTTCCCGGCCTTGTAACGATAACGTTTGCGTAGAAATAGTAACCCGACGTCATCTTTTTAAGCGGATTTCCTTGTAATATTGACGTGTGATAGCCCACGTTTCGCCCCGGAACGGCCCGCTATCCGCACAAAACCAATTAGTACACCAAATGAAAAACAAATCATTATTGCGGCTGCTGATAGTTGCTATTACTTTTATCACGATGGAAAACACCTCGATCGCACAAACCAAAACAGACGGCAGCGTAAGCCAAAAAACAGCCGAAAACTGGCTTAAAAGCAGTAAATGGAAAGATGGGCTAAAGATGGAAGTAGCCCCATCGGTAAATGCCGCCGAGTTTTACAAACAATACTATAATAATAAAGCTGTTTGGGATAAGGTGTTCCTGTTTCTGAAACAGACCAATTTGGATACCCTAAGCACCGGCAAACACCCTATTGACGGCGATAATGCCTATACCAGTATTACCGAAACACCATCCAAAGAACTGGACAAGGCGGGCTGGGAATCGCACAAGAAATACATCGACTTGCAATATGTGATCAAAGGTAAGGAGCGGATTGATGTTATAGATATTAGCAAAGCAATCGTAACCAATCCTTACAACGAGGCTAAAGATGCGGCTAACTATACCGCTGAGGGTACCTCGTATACTGCTGAACCAGGCACTTTCTACCTGTTCTTCCCCCAGGATGTGCATCGCCCCAACATTAAAGTGGACGGGTATGATGTGGTTAAAAAATTAGTTATCAAAATTAAAGTGGCCAATTAAGATGAATATAAAACACCTGTTCCCCATTATAGCCTTAAGCGCAGCAACGATCAGCGCATCCGCACAAAACAATACGGCTAAGGCTATCCTGTTTGCGGAGCATCAAACCAAATTATTGCTAAAACAAACCGCGGAAACTAAGAAAACTGCTGCAAAGCCAAACTTGCTATCGCCACGCACGGTAGAGAACGGCAAGTTAACCATTGTATCACCAAAAGATTGGTGCAGCGGTTTTTTCGCGGGTAATCTTTGGTTTTTGTATGAGTACACGGGCGATAAATTTTGGAAGGAACAATCCGAGCCTTTTACTACCGTGATGGAACAGGAAAAAAGTAACATCGGCACCCATGATCTGGGCTTTATGGTATATAATAGCGTGGGGAATGCTTACCGCTTAACAAACGAGCAGAGATACAAGGATGATATTATACAGGCGGCCAATTCACTCATTACCCGCTTTAACCCAACCATCGGCTGCATCAAATCATGGGACCATCAAAAGCAATGGCAGTTCCCGGTGATCATAGATAATATGATGAATTTGGAATTACTGTTCGAGGCTACCAAACTAAGCGGCGACTCCAGCTTTTATAAAGTGGCTGTAATACATGCCAACACTACGTTGAAAAATCATTTCCGTGCAGATAACAGCTCTTACCACGTTATCAATTACGATCCTGCAACAGGGCAGGTTTTGAACAAGCAAACGGCGCAAGGCTTTGCAGATAGTTCGGCATGGGCACGCGGGCAGGCCTGGGGGCTTTACGGCTACACCATGTGCTACCGCGAAACCAAAAACAAAATTTACCTGCAACAGGCCGAAAAGATCGCCAAGTACATTTTTAGCAACCCGCAAATGCCTGCCGACCTTGTGCCTTACTGGGATTTCGATGCCGCCAAACTGGGTAACCAACCCCGCGATGCATCTGCCGCGGCTATTGCTGCATCGGCATTATATGAGTTGAGTACGTTCAGCAAAAACGCCAGGGTTTATAAAAACACTGCCGATAAAATTTTAAACAGTTTGGCCACCAAATACCAGGCACAAACGGATAGCGCGCGCGGTTTTTTACTACTGCACAGCACCGGCCACAAACCGGCCAACAGCGAGATAGATGTGCCGATAATATATGCAGATTATTACTATTTGGAAGCCTTACTTCGCCAGAAACGGTTGGCGGAGAAAAAGCCTGTTCTCAATATATCTGGCCGATTAAAGAATTAGGATATGATACAAGGCAACTTGTTCCAGTTTGAGGAAACTACCGAATGGCAAACCGTTGCCGAGGGCGTGCAACGGCAGGTTTTGGGTTACGATGATAAGCTGATGCTGGTGAAAGTAAAATTCGCCAAGGGTGCATGCGGCACCCTGCACAGCCACGCCCACTCGCAGGTGAGCTATGTAGAAAGCGGCGCTTTTGAGATGACAATTGGCGAAACGGTAAAGATCATCCGCAAGGGCGACGGTTATTATGTGCCGCCCTTTACCGTGCATGGCTGCGTTTGTTTGGAAGACGGCATGCTGGTGGACGGCTTTAGTCCCGCCCGCCGGTATTTTTTAGGCAACAACAGCGAACAATATACTTTGTAAATTAGGCCGACGAAAATCCACCAAAATGAGTTTAGAACAAACATGGCGCTGGTACGGCCCAAATGACCCGGTTAGTTTAGCTGATGCCAAACAGGCGGGCGCCACGGGCATTGTTACCGCCCTGCACCATATCCCCAACGGAGAAGTTTGGCCGGTGGATGAGATCCTGAAAAGAAAGCAATTGATTGAGGATGCGGGCCTGAGATGGTCGGTGATCGAGAGTGTGCCTGTGCACGAGGATATTAAAAAACGCAACGGTAATTATGAGCAGTATATGGCTAACTATTGCCAAAGCCTGCTTAATATCGGCCAATGTGGATTAAATATCGTTTGTTATAATTTTATGCCGATACTGGACTGGACACGCACCGACCTGGATTACCCGATGCCGGATGGCTCTACCGCTCTGAGGTTTGATACCGCCGCCTTTGCCGCGTTCGATCTGTATATTTTGAACCGCCCCGGTGCTGAAAGGGATTATACTGAAGACATCAAAACAAAAGCAAAAACCTATTACAATGGCCTGAGCGAACCCGCGCAAAAGCAGCTGGTAAAAAATATCATTGCCGGTTTGCCGGGATCAGAAGAAGGTTACACCACAGATCAATTCCTGCAAATGCTGGCCAGTTATAGCGATATAGATTCCGCGACACTAAAGGCTAACCTCGCCTATTTCCTGCAACAGGTTATCCCCGCCGCAGAAGAAGCGGGTGTGCTGATGTGCATCCACCCCGATGACCCACCTTATACTATTTTAGGTTTACCACGCGTGGTGAGTAATGAGCAAGATATACTTGATGTTTATAACGCGGTGGATAGCCTTAATAATGGCCTTACTTTTTGCACAGGTTCTTTCGGTGTTATTGAAAGTAACAACCTGCCCGACATGGTGCAGCGCCTTGGCGACCGTATCCATTTTATCCATCTGCGCGGCACCAAACGCGATGCGGATGGCAACTTTTACGAAGCCGACCACCTCAACGGTGATGTAGATATGTATGCGGTAATGAAGGCGTTGTTAGAAGAGCAGCAAAAGAGGATAGCTAAAGGTCGCAAAGATATTGATATGCCATTCCGCCCCGATCATGGGCATAAGATGCTGGATGACCTGGATAAGAAAACCAACCCCGGCTACTCTGCCATTGGCCGCCTGCGTGGCTTAGCAGAACTGCGCGGATTGGAACTGGGGATCAAACGTTCGTTAAACCTGTAACATCCACATGAAAAAGTTCATTTGTTTTTTGATCCTGACTGTTTTAGTACTTTCTGTAAAGGGCCAAATTGTAAGCCTTGATAAAAATGAAATAGCGCTGATGCGCAAAGCAATCAACGCAAACAATCAATATAAAAAAGCATTTGAACCTATCCAAAAGACAGCGGATAAGGCGCTAAATGAAACGCCTAACCCGATAGAAACTATTCTGTCGCAAGGCCTTTTGGCGGGCGATACGAAGAAGACTGCAAGTCTTAAATCATTGGAAGATGCCGATAAAACCTACGCGCTGGCGCTAGTTTACAAATACTCCAACAAAAAAGAATATCTAAATAAAGCGGCTGATTTTTTAAAAGACTGGGCCAAAACCAACAAAGCTACCCAAGACCCTATCAACGAAACCAAACTGGAGGATATGGTTACCGCTTACGACCTCATCAGGAATGATATAGAGCCTGCTGACCGAACATTAATCGACGCGTGGATGAAGAGTATGGCCGATGCCCAACTGTACAGCGGCACGGCTAAAGGCAATAAGGGCACAGCCATCAACAACTGGAATTCGCACCGGATAAAGATGTTCACGCTGATCGCTTATACGCTGCATGATAGCAGCTACCAAAGCGCCATAACCCGGGCATTAGAGCAGCAACTCAACATTAACCTAAACCCCGACGGTACCACGCATGATTTGATGGAGCGCGACGCTTTTCATTACCAGACCTACGATATTGAGCCGCTGCTATCGGCCTGCATAGCCATTTACCGGGCAACGGGCAAAAACTATTTCACCTGGCAAACCGTCAACGAATCGACCCTGAAAAAATGCGTGGATTACATGACGCCCTACATGACCGGCGAAAAAACGCATCCAGAATTTGTAAACAGTAAAGTACCTTTCGATAAAAAACGTGCGGAGAACGGTGAAAAGGGATATGCGCCGGGTACCCTATTTGAACCTAAGAATGGCATCTATATATTCTCGCTTGCTGCTTTTTTTGATGATGATTATCTAAAGGTTATCCACGAAGCGGCTAAGGATGAGAATTACTTTAACTGGCGGATGGCTTTGAATAAATATACCACCAAATAAACACCTGATTACACCAAAAAAATACCAGTCCATAACAGACTGGTATAAAGAGATATATAAAAATTAGTGTTCTCTCACAAGGATTCGAACCTCAATTGTCTGAACCAGAATCAGAAGTGCTACCGTTACACCATAAGAGAAGGTATAAGGCGTTTCTGATGTTGCAAAAGTAATAATATTGCCAATGCAACACCCTGCGTTTATTTAAAATTAACATTAGTGTGTTAATGCCCTGCTTTTAAAATGCGTCATTGCAGGTACGAAGCAATCTCTTTAGGACATTGTCCACCCTGCATATCACACTTGCCTATGTGCGATTGCTTCGTAATGACGCGCTGAAAGGAAGCACCTACACATCTCCCCTATATATTCCACCAATACGTCCACTTGATAGTTAACTGGCGGTTTTTGACAGTGAACGGCGAGGGGATAGAGTTATCGCCATAAACAATGAACAGATCTGATGCAGGTTTATAGCGCCATTGGAAGCGGCTGTTAATGTTCATGTTCTTAGCCTGCTCGTTATACTGCACAAAGGTGGTAAAGTACAAGGTGTTGGTAAAAGTAACATCAGCACGCGGACCAATGAGCCAGAATTTATTATGGCCGTATGGCGCGGGCAAATGCAAATCGTTATACGAGGTATTCAACACCAAATTTACATAAGGCTGGAAGCGGTAGCCCACCTGGCCTATCAGCGTGGTTTTTGTTCCGTTATCGTAATACCCGCCGCGGGCAGCTTCAAACAGGTAGGTAAACACGCTTTGTGGTTTGGAGGCATATTGCACATCTATAGTGTTCCAGTGGTTGGTAAAACCAGTTGCCAGCATTGGTTTGCCGGTGTTTGTAGGGTCGAAAGGGCGCAGTAATTTTACATAATCATCCAGTCCTGATACCGTCAGTGTGCTGCGGTTACGGAAGGTGATAAGATAACTCAGGATCGTTTCGTTATCTGTCGATTTAAAACCTTCGTCAAAAAAGTAAATTCCGCTGGCTTGCACGCCGTGCGAGAGTATGGCTCCGCTTTTTGGGAAAAAGTTATGTTGGATTAATGGGTTTAGTTTATTGTAACCCACACGCGGCACATAGCCCACTTCGGCATTGTAGTTTTTGCCTACGTACTGCTGCTGCATGGCAAACGTCCAATATTTACTTAGGTATTGCAGGTTGGCTGCGGCCACAAAATCGCTGCCGCTAACGCCGGGTGTAAATGATTTTAGGCCAAGCAACTTACCTGTTAACAGGTTGTTTGATGATGCTAGGTTAAACTCGGCACCCACGTTTCTATTATAGGCATTGGCTGTACTGCCAGCCATTGGTGCGCTGCCCGTACCATCCTTGTTCACAAACATAAACCCGATGTTGGAGCGCGCGAAAACCCGCCTTTGCAGTGTTACGATCCCAAAGTTTTGCCCCGGTAAATTAGCAGAACCCGATTGTCCCGTTTGGATATCCATTACGCCGATGCGCCAGTCCTTATCTATTTTACCAGTAAGCCTTGCCCCTGCCCTGATGGGTGCATTCAGCCCTACCCTGCGCGAAAAGAACGGGCGGATATCAGCATAACCAAAATTGGCAAACAGGTCGCCGTTCTCTAAAAAGAACTGGCGTTTCTCGGGGAAGAACAACTCGTAACGGTTCAGGTTGATCACCTGCTGGTCCACTTCCACTTGGGAAAAATCGGGGTTAACGGTCAGGTCGAGGTTTAAGGACGAGGTAAGGCCTATCTTAACATCGCCACCTATCTCTTTGTGGTAAACAGCATCTTTTTTATTTTCAAAATCTTTAGTGATACCACCCAATGCGTATGGGATAATGGAAATATTGCGGGTGGCTACAGGCGGTGCTTCGTCCCAAATAATAGTACCCGTATAGGCCAGCGATGCCGTTGGGAACTGCCTTGGTACAGGCGCCCAGCTTGATTTTTCGGTGGTCTTTAAGTCGTTACGACTAAAATTGATCCCCCATTCTTTAATACCCTTTTTATAGCGGATGCTTTTGAACGGGATAGCCGCCTCGAACACCCATTTATTATCGTAGTTTTTAACTGCCGAGTACCATTTGTTATCCCAGCTGAGGTCTACCTTGCCGCCTTCGTACATGGTGCCATCCCATTGGGCACCGGCCGCGTTGGAGCCAAAGCTAAAGCCATCGGTACGGGCATCAAACGGGTCCATAAAAAAGATAAAGTTGTCGTTCTTCTGAAAGTTAAAATCGCGCTTCAGCGACTCTACCATGTACCCCGGTGTGGGCATATAACACTCTGCCGAAATGTAAAAGTTATCGTTATCGTAAGCCATGCGTACTACGGTACGTAATTTGGCAAAGCTGGTATCCATAGGTAAAACCATAAAAAATTTACCAGCGGTGTCGGCGCTGAGCCAATCGGCCTCGTCAAGCAAACCATCAATTTTTATGGGTGACGCCACCCGGCGGATGTGGTATTGATAACCGGCGTTCTTTTTTTGGGCAGATACGTAACCACTAAGCATGCAGCAGCACAGCAGTAACAGTATGGTTTTAATTTTAGGCAATTTAGTATGGTACTTAGGTTGTGAGATAATACCATCGCAGGTGTGTTAGCGATACACAATAATATAAATATTATGTGATAATGTGCGCGTCAAAAGAATTGATTGTTAAAGGGCTTGCAATATTGTTACATTAGCCTCTCCCCGGCCTCGAAGCGAAGCGATATCGGGGTGAGTAGACTGCGACTTAGAAAATTAACATCATGGCAAATACCCTCCAGCAACAACTCGGCAATATTGATATTTACCTGTTCGATCAGCTTTTAAAAGGCCGGTTTGATGATTGTAAAAAAGTACTTGATGCAGGTTGTGGCGGCGGCCGTAACTTAATTTATTTCCTGCAAAACGGCTTCGAAGTTCACGGCATCGACCCAAACCCCGACGCAGTTGCGCATGTTAAGGAATTGGTTAAAGAACTTGCACCAAAACTATCAGCCAAAAACTTCAAAGTTACGCCTGCCGAAAAGCTGCCATTTAAGGATAATGAGTTTGACCTGGTGATCAGCAGCGCGGTATTGCATTTTGCAACAGATAGCAACCATTTCGATGCCATGCTGCGCTCGATGTGGCGGGTGCTAAAACCTGGTGGTTATCTGTTTGCAAGGCTGGCGTCTGATATCGGGATAGAGGATAAGGTGGTCGCTTTGGGCAATAGTTGCTTTGCCCTGCCTGATGGCTCCGAACGTTTTTTGGTTAACGAACAGATATTATTAGAATATACCTCTGAGTTAGGCGGCGAGCTTTTTGAGCCGATAAAGACCACCAATGTGCAGGGATTGAGATGTATGACCACGTGGTGTGTGCAAAAGGCCTCACCCCGGATTTCTCCAAAGGAGAGGGAGAATAGCTTCTCGTTTTGATTTGTACCGCGTGTTCACGTTCACGGTGTAAACACAGCAACACCTTCACAAACCACTCATTATCAGATCATAAATTTTTTAATATTTGGGATTTCCGTGAACACACCACAAAAAAACGGCCTTCAGGCGCTTTTTTTAGACATCTTTTTACCTCTTTCTACGAAGAAGAGGGCCGGGGAGAGGCTTTCTACTCCTTCAACCCCTGCAAATCACATTCTAAACTCTTATCCCAATCGCCGGTGATTGCCGCGGCATCATAGGTGCTTTGCAAAAACTGACGAAGGGTTTCTTCGGGATGTTCTGATTGTTGTATTACTTCATAGGTCAGTAAAAACTCGCCCATTTCGCCGCTGTAAAATGCTTCGGGCGGGCTAACCTGCTGCTTACTGAACTCCTCGGGCGTTGGATAGCAGTAACTATAAAATGCAGGGTGCGGGAACTGTTCACCACCCAACCAGAAACCGCATGAGCTAACCTCGTGCGAGTAGGCTTCCTGCATCACATCATCGGGCATGTTTGGTGCGCCGCCGGGATGTTTGGGTGCAGGCCTGCCGCTAAAGCGGGTAACCGCCAGATCGAACGCGCCCCAAAAGAAATGTACAGGGCTGCACTTGCCCAAAAAGCCCGACCGGAAATCGGTAAATACATTATGGATTTTGATAAGCGCCTGCCAAATGGTGTTCATCACTTCGGGATGGTAGGTGCATGGCACGGTGTTTTCTGCAAACGGGATAGCTACTTCAAGTTCATTTGGTACGGCGTAAATATCCACCTCTACTCCTGCAGCTTTAAGGTTGTTCATCAGTTGGTGATAAAAAGCAGCAATAGTTTCGGCACATAAGGCTGACGAGATCTTTTGCCCGTTACTGGTAGTTATATGTATCTGATGGTTTATAAAATCAAGATCTATCTGGAAAACACCGCCACTATACGGGATGCTGCCGGTTGTTAAACCTGTAGCGCCAACATAAAGTGTTACCTGCCAGGAGTGATTGATCCAGGGCATTTTTTTGAGACGCACCTTACCAATCATCTGCGTCCACATATGTACGGTGTTAATGGTATCTTTCAGGTAATGGAAATCGAGTTTGGGCCAGGCGTGGGTTGGGTTACTCATATTTAAATATACAAGTGAAGGGTGGGATTGTTATTAAATAAGCCCGTTTGCTATTTTACTCACCCCGCGGCACTCCGTGCCCCACCCTCTCTGCTGCGCAAAGAGGGTGGGTAATATTTTGTTTTTGACCCTCTTTCCGCTTGCGGAGAGAGGGTGGGGAAGCGTAGCGATTACCGGGTAAGTAAAAAACAAAAAAAGGCGATGGGCTCCTCAGCCCACCGCCCAGTCATTATTAGTCAGTCAGTTTAGACGTCGCGGGTAGATTCGAACTACCGTTAAAGGTTTTGCAGACCCACACCTATCCTCTCGGCCACGCGACTTTATATCATTTAAACCCTATTTGTTGGGCTGTGGTGTCATCCTCAAATAAGGCTTCACCTCGGTAAACCCTTTAGGGAATTTTGCCGGTATATCTTCTGTTTTGATAGATGGCAATACTACAACGTCTTCGCCGTCTTTCCAGTCGGCAGGGGTTGCCACGCTGTAGTAAGCTGTCAATTGCAGGCTGTCTATCACCCTCAAAATTTCCTGGAAGTTCCTGCCTGTTGATGCCGGGTAGCTGATGATCAATTTGATCTTTTTATCCGGCCCTATAATAAACAACGAACGGATGGTAGCCACCAATGAAGCATTCGGGTGTATCATATCATAAGCCTGCGAGATCTCGCGGCTCTCATCGCCAATGATCGGGAAGGTAACTTCCACGTTTTGCGTTTCGTTAATATCGCTGATCCAGCCCTTGTGAGATTCTGCACTATCGGTACTCAAGGCAATTACCTTTACATTGCGTTTCTCAAACTCATCTTTGAGGGATGCGGTTTTGCCAAGTTCAGTGGTACACACCGGGGTATAATCGGCCGGATGCGAAAATAGCACACCCCAGCTATCGCCCAGGTATTCGTAAAAATCAATCTCGCCTTGTGATGTTTGTGCTTTAAAGTTTGGGGCGTCGTCGCCAAGTCGTAAACTCATGTTGTTGGTTTTTTATGTTAATATAGCCTTTGTTATTAAGCCCTCTGCAAACCAAGAGGGTTTGGGTGGGGCATATATCAATAAAGCTAAGTTTTGCAAAATAGTTTCAATAATTATCCGTTGGGAAAAGCGTTTAAGAGAGCCTTGTAAAAAGGCGATAAGAGAAATGCCATGTGGCATTCAATTTCTATTAAGTCAGCTTATCTGTCTTCGCTAAACCGCGAAGCAGGAATTAGCACCTTACACAAGCCACAAGGGCCGTACAGGTTGCTAAGACATCATAGGGCCTTCCCCTCTGTCTTTCTGGATAAGTATATTTAAAGAACGATTAGATCACAAAAATAGATATTAATTCTATAATCCCTATAGACGTTATATTTTATTACAAATCCCTGATTTAATTGATTGTAATACAGGTAGAAAAAAATGACCCGGATTGAGCGGATCTTATTGATTTAGGGGATTTTTCTTTCTTTAACTAATCCCCTATTCTCCAATAACTAACCACTAACCATGGCGTTACCTGCGGCCTGGTCCGTTAGCCAACATATCATACGCCTGCAGGCATTGTGCTCAAGGCCGGTATCGGCTCCTACCCCTAACGCAAAAGCCACTTTGCACCGGCATTTAAAGTTTAATTGCTACCCTTTTTCTGTTGCTACGCGATAGTTGGGGTCTTCTATAATGTTCACATCTATTACATCTGCGGCATTTTTTAGCAAAGCGATGCAATCGGTACTTAAATGCTTTAAGTGAAGTTTTTTACCTGCTTTATGGTAACGTTCTGTTAGTTTGTTGAGGGCTTCTATGCCCGACATATCTGCCACGCGGCTGTCTCTAAAGTCGATGATAACCTCATCAGGATCATTCGCCACATCAAATTTTTCGGTAAAAGCTGTTACCGATCCAAAAAATAACGGGCCATAAATTTCGTAATGTTTAGCACCGTTGTCATCAATATATTTACGGGCACGGATGCGTTTGGCACTCTCCCAGGCAAACACCAGTGCAGATATTATAACACCTATAAGCACGGCCAGCGCAAGGTTATGCAGCAGTACGGTTATAATAGCAACCAGTATGCCTACAAAAACATCCTGCTTTGGCATTTTATTAAAGATCCTAAAACTGATCCATTCAAAAGTGCCGAACGCCACCATTATCATTACGCCGGTAAGTGCTGCCATTGGTAAGCGGCCAATAACGGGCGCGCCAAAAAGTATTATTATTAAGATGGTAAGCGATGCTATTATCCCGGATAACCGTGCCCTTGCACCGGCCGAAAGGTTTACCAACGTTTGCGCTATCATAGGGCAGCCGCCCATCCCAAAAAAGAAACCGTTTAAAATATTGGCACTGCCTTGTGCAATACATTCGCGGTTACCATTTCCTTTTGTTGCTGTCATTTCATCAACCAGGTTAAGGGTCAATAAACCCTCGGTTAAACCCACGGCGGCCATAATTATGGCATAAGGAAAAACGATATTTAGCGTATGCAGGTTTAAGGGCACAGCCGGGATATGAAACGGCGGGAAACCACCACTAACAGACGCAATATCGCTT
Organism: Mucilaginibacter sp. 5C4; assembly: GCF_034345625.1. Lineage (NCBI taxonomy): Bacteria > Pseudomonadati > Bacteroidota > Sphingobacteriia > Sphingobacteriales > Sphingobacteriaceae > Mucilaginibacter > Mucilaginibacter sp. 5C4. The sequence continues at coordinate 3,658,552 of NZ_CP133775.1, forward strand.
ACTGTTTTGGTGTGGATACCAAAGCCAAGAACCAATACGAATACAACAATTATAGCTACTAACGATGCAGGCACAGCCTTCGTTATTTTAGGTAAAACAACTACAATGGCGATAGTTAGCACAACTAACCCCGCCATAACTAACAAAGGGGTGCCGCTAAGCCAGGTTTCGTGCCCGTTAACCATAGTTTTAAACTGTTGCAGCTGGGCCATAAATATGATGATAGCCAAACCATTTACAAAACCGTACATAACCGGTTGTGGTACCAGCCTAATCAGCTTTGCCAGTTTAAATAAACCAATAGCAATTTGAATGACGCCCGCTAAAGTTACGGCAGCAAAAACATACTCGATGCCATTGGTTTTCATGAGGGCAATTAGCACTACAACTGTAGCCCCTGCCCCGCCCGAAATTAAACCAGGCCTGCCGCCAAATACAGCGGTAACAAGCCCCATGATAAAGGCGGCATACAAACCCACCAGAGGCGGAAACCCGGCCAGTATCGCAAAGGACAATGATTCGGGCATCATGGTCATGGCTACGGTAAGGCCTGCCAAGATCTCGGTTTTATAGTTAACCCGTTGCGTAAAGTCGAATAATTTGGGGCTGGCCTTCATGGCTGCAAAGCTATCAAAATACCTGCAACATGGCTGCAGAGGTTATTTCTTACTTCCCATTCAACTTTTTAATAAGCTCCACTTCCTCCGGCTTGTACGGCGTGCCATCCTTGCGGAAAATATCATGAAACCATTCTTTTGGTTCGCTTCCATCAGGTATAGGGTTATCCCACGCGTAAATGGTATTGGTTTTACCCATTACAAAACCCCAGTTTAGCGCGCCTACGTTTTCTTTCTTAAGCATTGGCATTACGTTGGCAAACTTGCTGCCGCGGGTACGGGCCATATACTCGGTACATATCAACGGCCTGCCGTGGCTTTTTAGCAGTTGAATAGTTTTCAGGTGCGATGCCTCGTCGGTGTAATCGTGGTAGGTAACAATGTCAGAGTTTAAGGCCTGGTAGGCGTTTAGTTTTTCAAAACTCCAGTCCCAAAGGCCCACAGATAGTGGTTGGTCCGGGTTTACGGCGCGGGCCCATGCAAATACTTTGGTAAGCAATCCTATCGATGCCTCTTTTTTATTGGAGTTGCCGGGCTCATTGTAAAGGTCCCACAACAAAATGCGTTTATCGTGTTTAAAGGTAGTTAATATATCGGTTACATAAGCTTGCAGCATGGCGGTTTCGCCGGTGTTGTTTAGGCGGTTGCCCGGGTCCTGTAGCCAGCCCGAATTATGGATGCCAACCTTTGGTGCGGGTTGTTTGCCAATTTTGGCGTCGCCATTCCAGCAATCGTCAAAAAACACAAACATGGTTTTGATGCCGTGTTTGTTGGCAATGGTTAGGTATTGGTAGATGCGTTTTTTAAAGCCTGCTTTATCCTGTTTCCAGGCAAGGCTATACAGGAACACGCGCATGGTATTAAAACCGATGCCTTGCGCGTAGCCCAATTCACGGTCGATAGTTGTTGGGTCGAAACTATCGGCCTGCCACATCTCCAGTTGGTTAATGGCAGTGCTGGGTATAAAATCGGACCCGCTCATCCATTTATGCTGCGCGTACCAGGTATTTGCTTTAATTACCGGCCATATTTTGCCCGGCGTCGCTTTTTGCGCGGATGCGCTTGTAGTTATCAGTAATAAAACTGCGAGTAGTCTCGGGAATTGGTTTTTCATAAATGTTTGTAATTGGCAAAGATAAATATAGCAGGATTTATTTTAACTACAGATACAATATCTGACGAAATATCTCATAATAGCCCACTAAATAGTACCCCAAAAAGCAATATTATTTCTTAAAACTTTAATATTATTCCGGTAAATATTATACTATTTTTACATGCCCAAATTTTCATAACCCTGCGGCTAATTAACCGTATAAGACACTTACGTTATATTAATAGTGTAATTTTCAGCGTAATAGCGTTTTTACCTTGTAAAGGATTTGTAAATACCCTGTTATGCATAAGGTAGTATAAAATATTTATGCTGTTTAATAGTTTGTAACAACACGCGGTTGTAAATGATGGATATTTGCCTGTTTGGCATGTATTTTATAATACCCTGTGGTAATTAAAATAAATTAGAGATTAGGTGTACAATGAGTTCTGAAGAACATAAGTTTTCTGGCGAAAGCATAGCTCATATTGCGCGGATAATTGATCATATTAACTTAGGCATTTGGGAGTATAACACCGATACCAGGCAAGCAAAATGGTCGGTGGGGTTTTATGCTGCGCTGGGGTATACCCCGGGCGAGATCGAATGCTCGTACAACTACTTTTTTGAATACCTTTTATACTATCACGACAGGCAGGCATTCCTAAAAGCCACCTATCACCCAAGGCATGGCGGCTCGCCCGTTGTACAAATAAGGCTGCTTACCAAACAAAGTGGCTACCTATGGTTTGAAAGCACCACCCAAAAGCACGATACCAGCGATGGTCCGGTTATTTACGGCGTTATCACTAATATAAACTCGCTTAAAATTTGCGAGATTAGGGTTGCCGAAAGTGATTTTAAAAACGCCGAGATAGGCCGTATAGCCAAACTGGGGAGCTGGGAAATTGATGCGGCCACTATGGTGCTGTCTTTCTCGAAAGAGATGTACGAGATCTTCGAGCTGAATGATCACCCCAAATTATCGGTTGAAGAGGCTATCCGCTTTTTTGAACCGCAGTATCTTACGCTAATAACTGATTCTATAGATAAGGCCATTAAGTTTTGTAAGCCCTACGATGTTGAACTGCAATTCCGCACGGCTAAAAATAACGTGATATGGGTACGTTCTAAAGGGGTACCGATATTGAATGCACATGGCAAGTGTATAACCTTGCGCGGTGTTTTCCAGGATATTGATAGCATTAAAAAGAAGGGCATAACGCTGCAGTCGTCCATTAATTTACTGGACGACCAGAACAAGCGCCTGCAAAACTTCGCATACATCGTATCGCATAACCTGCGTTCGCATGCGGGTAACCTTAAGTTTATGGTGAACCTTTTTGAGGATAGCCAGCTTAAGGACGACCGCATGGAGATCTTCTCGCACATAAAAACCATTAGCGAGAGCCTGAGCGCCACGATGGGGCATTTGGATGAAATAGTACGTATACAATCAGAAATTAGCAAGGAGCGCAAGCTTATTGGCTTTGAGACCATATTTAATAACGTAGCATCGGCACTGCATACCAATATTTTAAACTCGGATGCTAAGATAAAAACCGATTTTTCTGACTGCCCACAAATTGATTATATTCCGGCATACCTGGAGAGCATTTTCCAAAACCTGCTCACCAACGCTATAAAGTATAAACACGCCGACCGCGCACCGGTTATAAACATCCATACCCAAAGGGTTGGTAACGAAATTTACCTGGTTTTTGAAGATAACGGCATTGGCATAGATATGCAACGCTATGGCGACCAGGTGTTTGGCATGTATAAAACCTTCCACCACAATAACGACTCTAAAGGCATAGGCCTTTTTATGACCCGTAACCAGGTGGAAGCATTGGGCGGAAGTATCCAAATTGACAGCGCTGTAAATATTGGCACGAAATTTACTGTAAAGCTGGTATAGCTAATACCATAAAATGATTACCGAAAAAAAAATTGTGACTGCCGGCATTGTTGATGATGATGAAATTTTTACTTACGGTTTCAAAAAGCTTTCAGTAATAAAGGGCTTGTTTGATGAAATAATGAACTTTAGCAACGGGAAAGAAGCTATAGATTATTTACTTAACCCCCAAAACCGCAACCATTTACCCGATGTTTTATTTGTAGACATTAACATGCCGGTGATGAATGGCTGGGAATTTAACGATGCTTTTGATGAAATAAAATCGCAGTTGGGTAAAAATATCGTAATTTATAACATCGGCTCATCCATTGACCTTGAGGACATTAAACGTGCGAAAGATAACCCTGTGGTGACAGATTATTTGTTGAAACCTATTGATGAAATTTGCCTTACAGAAATTTTTACGTCGTTGCAAAACCCAACGGATATGAGAAGGTATAATTAATTGGGATTACACTGATTGGTCCCGATAGCTATCGGGATAATTTCACCGATTAGATTCATCAAAAAGATATATATCCTACTAAAACATAAAAAGACCGGCCTGTTATACAAGCCGGTCTTTCTTTTTTCGGTGAAATCATTCACCAAAAATCGGTGAAATCATTACTCTATATAGCTTTCTAAAATTTTGAAACCTGCCGTGGTTTTCAGTTCTACCTTGCCTATAGTTTTCGGTAGCAGGATACATTCGCCCATTTTAACGGGGTAAGCCAGGTCGTTGTATTTAATGGTGAACTCGCCTTCGATACAAACATAGATCACAAATGAATCGAGGTTTGAGTAATCCTTATCCACGCCATGCGTAAAGTCGAGCACGTTGGTGGTAAAGTATGGGCAGGTTACCAAATGCACTTCCTCGTTTTTTTGCGGGGTGTATAGGGTTCTATATTCCGGGTAATGTTTGTAGTCGATAGCTGCTAAGGCTTCTTCGGTATGCAGTTCGCGCTTATTGCCTTTATCGTCAACACGGTCAAAATCGTAAATGCGGTAGGTGATATCAGATGTTTGCTGGATCTCGGCGATCAGTAAACCTTTACCAATGGTATGCACACGGCCTGCCGGTAAAAAGAAAACATCGCCCGCTTTTACATCTTCCTTGTTCAGTATATCCATAATGTGGCCGCTGTTTAAAGCGTCTACATATTCCTTCTGGGTCATTTCGCGGTTAAAACCTGCAATTAAACTACTACCCGGATCAGCCTCAATCACATACCACATTTCGGTTTTACCGAATGAGTTGTGGCGTTTTTTGGCCAACTCATCATTTGGGTGCACCTGTACGCTCAGGTCATCATTGGCATCAATAAATTTTACCAATAGCGGGAAGATGTTGCCGAAGTGTTTGTAAACCTTCTCTCCTACCAACTCGCCCTGGAATTTCTCCAGTAGATCGGCAAGCGATTGCCCCTGCAACTCGCCACCCTCCACAACTGAAACATCCGACTTAACGCCCGAGATCTCCCAGGTTTCGCCGCAGTTTGGCAGGTCGCCAATGTTTTTGTGCAGGTAAGTTTCAATTTTATGGCCGCCCCATATTTTGTCTTTAAATATGGTTTTAAATTTTAATGGATATAGCGTTGACATAGTAGTGTGGTCTTGTTAATGCGGCTAAGTTAGGGATTTTGCGGAATGAGGGAATAGGTTTCAGAAAAATTCTAATCTCCACAAAAAAAGCCCGCTCTTTTCAGAACGGGCCTTCATATTTCATCGGGACAATACTATTTACCCAACTTTGCTTTTAAGTTTTCGTTGATGGCTTCTAAAAACTCTTCGGTGTACAGGTAATCGGTACCGTGCTCCACTTTAGGTTTTATGGTGATGGCCAAATCTTTGGTCATTTTACCGCTTTCAACAGTTTCGATACAAACTTCTTCTAATGCTTTACAGAAGTTTACCAACTCCTGGTTACCATCTAAGATACCGCGGAACTCTAAACCACGTGTCCACGCGAAGATAGATGCGATTGGGTTGGTAGATGTTGGGCGGCCTGCCTGGTGCTCGCGGTAATGGCGGGTTACCGTACCGTGTGCAGCCTCAGCTTCCATAACGGTACCATCCGGTGTAACCAGGGTAGACGTCATTAAACCTAATGAACCAAAACCCTGTGCTACGGTGTCGCTTTGTACGTCGCCATCGTAGTTTTTACAAGCCCAAACAAAGTTACCGTTCCATTTAAGGGCCGATGCAACCATGTCGTCAATTAAGCGGTGCTCGTAAGTAATGCCTGCTTCAGCAAATTTGGTTTTGTAATCTGCCTGATAGATCTCTTCAAAAATATCTTTAAAACGGCCATCGTATTTTTTAAGGATGGTGTTTTTGGTAGACAGGTATAAAGGCCAGCCTTTCATCAGCGCCTGGTTAAAACAAGCGTGTGCAAACCCACGGATAGACTCATCGGTATTATACATAGCCAATGCTACGCCATCGCCTTTAAAGTTGTACACTTCAAATGCTTGCTCGGCACTGCCATCTTCAGGGGTGAATTTTATAGTTAATTTACCTTTGCCTTTAGTAACAAAATCGGTAGCGCGGTACTGGTCGCCAAAAGCGTGGCGGCCAATGCAGATAGGGGCTGTCCAGTTTGGAACCAAACGTGGTACATTGTTCATCACAATTGGCTCGCGGAAAACCGTACCATCTAATATATTACGGATGGTACCATTTGGCGACCTCCACATTTGTTTAAGGCCAAACTCTTCTACACGCTGCTCATCGGGGGTAATGGTAGCACATTTAATACCTACACCATATTTTAAGATAGCGTTGGCAGCATCAATGGTAACCTGATCATCGGTTTCATCACGATACTCGATACCCAAGTCATAATATTTTATATCCAGGTCCAGATAAGGGATGATCAGTTTATCTTTAATAAACTTCCAGATGATACGGGTCATTTCATCACCATCCAGCTCTACTACCGGGTTTTCTACTTTAATTTTTGACATACCAGATTTTTGTGGTTAATTTTTATTTGAAACGGTTTCAAACTTACATAAAATTTTATTTGTAAAAATTCAAGCGCGTAAAAATTACAATTTATTTATCCCCTTTGTTTGATAATATTTTACCGGGTTAAAATACATGGGTAAATGCGGCGTTTAAAACGGTAAATGCATTTAATATCAAACATGGTATTGCTTTTTAAAAGTTTGATGTTACTTTTATAAAAATAAAGAATACACCCTTCAGCAAAATTTGGCTTTTACATTATGATAAAGTTGCTTACTAAAACTATATTTTTTACGCTATTATTATCTGCAATAACATCTATAACAAAAGCCCAAATTGGTTACGACTACGCCCAATATGACGTTGGTTTTGGCGGTACTGTTAACCAGCTATATGGCGATGCCGAAGGAAAAATAAAAAGCACCCCATCTGTTTTTGTAAACTTTAACTACAACCAAACGCCTTACTTAAATTACCTTATAGAAATACAAACCGGCAAGCTGGAAGGCGGCAGCAGAACTGAGAACCTATCGGGACGCTACTTTAAAAACAACTTTACCGCACTTGTTTTTAGGGCGCAGTTACAAGCGGGCGAATTGATGGATTACTCTAACGGTGGTATAGCTAATGCTATTAAAGGCCTGTATATATCTGCCGGTTTAGGCTACATCCTTAATAATATCCACGATGACAACATTAACCGGGCCTCAAACACCTCCCCGCAATTTTTCACCCCCGGCTTAAACAAAAGCAACGAGCTTTTTCTACCCGTGCGCCTGGGTTATGAGATTAAATTTTTCAATCAGTATAATCAGCCATCTTTTAAAATAGACCTTGCCTACCAATTTAATAACGATTTTACGGATAACATGGATGGCTTTACCACCGGTAAAAGCACTGATAAACTGGTACAATACTCTATTGGTTTAAAGTTTGCCCTTGGCGATGTTACCTCGTACCGAAAATCGGTACAGTAATAAGCTATACTTCCCAAAACAATAATTTTTTGGCAGGGTTTTTAGGGTATATACATCAAATACATAACCTATGATACCCGAAAACGAAAACCCGGATTTTGTAACTGACCCTGAGGACAGGAACACTTCATTGAATAACGATAGCAACGAAACCGCAGATAGCGAAAACCTTAATTACGACGAGACTACAAACAGTTACGAGTACGATGTTAAGAGCGATAACCCCGACTACGACCACCCCGACCCTTACGATACCTCTGTTAAAGATGGCGAGGACATGAACTCGACCTATGACGAAGCTAACCCTTATGATACCAAAGGCGAATACGATGCCGACCGTTCTTTAGAAACCGATGCGGATGCATTAGGAATGCATATTGATAGCGGTAAAATAGTAGAACTTAACCCGCGCGATGCCGCTTTGGCACACACGCCCGAGGATGACCGCGATGACCTTGACGAAGAAGGTTATCCTAAAAATGATACACCGCGCGTGTAATTGGTTCGATTTAACCACAAAGTACACAAAGATAAAATCACTAATAGCACAGAGATTGCAACTGGCAAACCTTTGTGCTATTAGTATTATCGAGTAATAAGATCCTTAGTGTCCTTTGTGGTTAAATCAGCGCTAATCAAAATCCAAATTAAATTTATTTTTTAGATCTATCAGTTGCGGATTTTTGGCGGCCATATGCTGGAATTTCTCCATAGCGGTATATGGTTTGCGCACCACGGTAGATTCCTCTACCCTGGCATTCACCTCGATGCTGAAATTTTTAAGCGTAGTTCGTAAAAAGTTTAAGATGTAAGGGCGCTCGTCCCTAAAGGCTTGCTCCTGTACTTTGTTAGATACCGGCACCTCAAAATTTTCGGGGCCTAACACCTTTGGTGTAACCGATGTAAATATGGTATATAGCGTTGCCGCCTTGTTTTCCTTTTTCAGCTTAGCGCCATGGTCCGTCCACAGTTGTAAAAACTGATCGGAAGTAAAACTTTCTTTATCCGTACCTTTTAAGTAGGGGTCTTCCTCTTCCAACGCCGCTTCTTCTACCTGCTTACCAAGGTCTTTTAAGGATGGTATCTTAACAGATGTTGCCCCTGCATGCGCATTAGGTACAAAGAACTTTGGTTTTTCGGCTGGCTCGGGTTTAGCTTCCGTAGCAGGTGTAGCCATCGCTGGTGTTGCTGGTGTTGTAACCGGCGCCGTACGATTGTAAGTAACCGGGTTATCCCTCGCAACACTCATTTCATCCGCCGTATTTTGGGCCGGTGGGGCACTATTTGCTAAAGTATCAGGTTTTTTTTTAACTCCCCGTTTGGGGCAGCTACGTTTTGGCCGGCCGGCAGTACCGACATATTGAATATGGAGAGCAGGTTGCTCATCTTTAACAAAGCCAGTTCTACCTGTAAACGCTGGTTCTTACTTAGCTTGTAGCTAATATCGCACTGGTTAGCAATATTCATAGCGGATAGCAGGAACGAGACCGACGCCGCCTGCGATTGCTGCAGGTAACGCGCCTTAATGGTTTCGCTAACCTCCAGTAATTTTATGGTTGATGCATCCTTACCTACCAGCAGGTTACGGAAGTGTTCGGACAGGCCCGATATGAAATGCGCCCCGTCAAAACCTTTGCCCAGTATCTCATCAAACAGCAACAGCGATTGCGCGCTGTCTTCGCTTAACAGTTTATCGGTAACGTTAAAATAGTAGTCGTAATCAAGTATGTTCAGGTTATCAATAACCGAGCGGTAGGTAACGTCCCCCCCGCTAAAGCTCACGATCTGGTCGAACATCGACAGGGCATCCCTTAAACCGCCATCAGCCTTTTGGGCGATGATGTGCAGGCCGTCGTCCTCATAAGTGATGCTTTCTTTTTGGGCGATGTTTGCCAAATGGCCGGCCATATCTTCTACCTTGATGCGGTTAAAATCAAAGATCTGGCATCGCGACAGTATGGTTGGCAATATCTTATGCTTCTCAGTAGTGGCTAATATAAATATGGCGTAGTTAGGTGGTTCCTCAAGCGTTTTCAGGAAAGCGTTAAACGCCGCCTGCGATAGCATGTGCACCTCATCAATAATATAAACCTTATAACGGGCGGCTTGTGGCGGGATGCGTACCTGCTCTATCAAGCTGCGAATGTCATCAACCGAGTTGTTTGATGCCGCATCCAGTTCGTGCACGTTAAACGAGTTACCGTTCATAAATGCTCGGCAACTGTCGCAAGTGCCGCAGGCCTCGCCATTGGGCTGTAAATTGGTACAGTTTATGGTTTTTGCAAGGATACGCGCGCAGGTGGTTTTACCTACGCCCCTCGGCCCGCAGAACAAAAAAGCCTGCGCCAGCTGATTATTCTTAATAGCGTTTTTTAACGTATTAGTTATATGTTGCTGGCCTACAACGGTTTCGAAGGTAGCCGGGCGGTATTTACGTGCCGAAACTATGAAATTATCCACAGGCATAAAGGTAGAAAGATTTTGCTTTACCCAAAAGCCCTAAAACGGTTTGTGAATAAAATGCTTTAGCACCCCTCTATTTCTGGTCGCCGTTTGGCATGTGGTCTGCATCTTCGGGGTCGGGTTCGCCAATATCATCGCCCGTGCGAATTTCACGCATATCTTCTTCAAACTCCATACTATCGTCAAAGTCCTCGTCTTCTTCATCCTCCCAGTCGCCTTCAACAGGGTTGCCCTCGTCGGTGGGTTTTAAATTAAGGTCATCCGCAAAATCTTCGGCATTCTCATCAGGGTGTTGGCTGGCAAATTGCATAGCGTTGGTGTTTTTAATAAAGACAGATTTTTAGGGCTTTATGTTTTTATTAATTTACAGTTTAACTGCTTATGTTATATCGAAAACCTATATATTAGGGCAACATAAACCTATTATGAAGCAGCTACTATTCATTGCAACATTATCATTTTTAATTACAACGTTCGCCGCTGCACAGGATAGTTTAAAAACAATTATTGTAAAGCCCGATAGTATCACAATTGCTCCAAAAATTAAAACCAACCTCATTATATATGGCGATATAGGTTTTGGGCTTGGTATAGCAGGCGCCAAAGGCCCGCAAATAAGCACCAGCTTAAATTACCAGTTTAACCACAACTTATTTACCTTAAGGTACATTGGCATTGCCGACCTTAACATTAATTTTACGTTGCTTAGCCCATTTACAGCAATCCCGGGAATAAAAGATAACGGCAGCCTTAGCGAGTACGCCTTACTTTACGGCCTGCGTTTCCCAAAAGATGGCCATGCCTTTAGCTTCGCACTGGGTGCATCAACTAATAACCGTGTTATTAAATATAAAGATGCCAACGATCAAAACCAGCGGATAGAAGAACACTATGTTGGCCTGCCATTCGAGGTAAATATCATGTGGTTTAAAAAATCAAAAGAGCGTTTCCGCATTTATCATATTATCCCGGTGGGCAGGCCAACGGGCTTTGGCGGAAGCATTGGTTTTAAACTTTCGGGCAATGTATCCAAACACAGCTATGCGGCGTTGGGCATTGTTTACGGTTTGGGCTTTCATAAGCAATATTAGGCTTACAAAACTTCAACCCCAATAATTTCCTTAACCTTATAATAGCCTTTGGCGGCAGGTAAATAAACTTCCATCTCTTGCCAGCTTATTTTTAGTTTTTTGCCGGCGTATTTGGTGGTAAGCCCCATGAATTTTTCAGAGCCGGGGAATTGTCTTAGCCAAATGAACGAGCGTTCGCTGCCTTTGCCATCGGTTAGCACTATATAATTAAAGCCTTTAACATCTATACGTTTAAAGGTACCGGTGGTAGTTTCAGTAGCCACTTCATCCGCATCTGCCCCACTCATTTTGGTGGCCAGCTTCATAAAGTTGGCGCAATTTTGCTTCATCAGGTTTTGGGCGAGTTTTATACCGATGGCCTCCATCGCCTTAGCATCGGTAAACTCAATGCCTTGCGCGGTAGCCCATTCCTGTAGGATATCTACGTGGTGGCTAATCGCTTCGGTGTAAAGCGCAACAGCCTCTTTTTTGTTGCTTACCTTGCTTATATCCATTTTATTTAAAATGATGCAAACGCTGTCGGTTAACTTTTTTTCAATAGTTGATGATGCCGTAGTTTGGGCTTTGGCTGTTGTTACAAAAAATGCAAAAGCTGCAGCTAAGAGTAGTAAAGATCTTTTCATACCCGGGGATGTATATTTTGGTGTGTTTTAGACTGTTAAAATACAACAAAATCGGCTTGTTTGGTAATAAATTTCTTACTACATTTGCAGCCCCGATATACAGGGATAAATAATTAAAAATCAAAATAATAATGCAACAGTACGAAATCGTGATCGTTCTAACCCCATTGTTATCTGATGAAACTGCTAAAGAGGCAATTGCCAAATACAGCAAGACATTAACAGATAACGGAGCCGAAATTGTCCAGGAGGATAATTGGGGTTTGAGAAAATTAGCGTACCCTATCCAGAAGAAAACTACAGGGTACTATCACTTAACTGAATTCAAGGCTCCGGGTGATTTAATTAATAAACTGGAAGTTGAATTAAGGCGCGATGAGCGTGTTTTGCGCTTCCTTACCATTGCTTTGGATAAACATGCCATTGCTTACAATGATAAAAAACGCAGCGGTGCCTTTAACAAGAAACCTGCAGCTAAAGTGGAGGAAAAAAACTAATGGCAAACGACCAAATTAAATACGTTACCGCTCCCAAAGTGGAGGATAACCGTAAAAAATACTGCCGTTTCAAAAAGAATGGTATTAAGTATATCGATTACAAAGACGCTAACTTTTTATTAAAGTTTATTAACGACCAGGGTAAAGTATTACCTCGCCGTTTAACAGGTACTTCTTTGAAGTTCCAGCGTAAAGTGGCACAGGCTGTTAAGCGTGCGCGCCACATCGGTTTATTACCTTATGTTACAGACTCATTAAAATAATCAGGAGGTAAAAAGCAATGGAAGTTATTTTAAAACAAGACGTAAAAAACCTCGGCGATAAAGACGATGTAGTGAATGTAAAGCCAGGTTATGGCCGCAACTTTCTTATCCCAAAAGGTTACGCAATATTAGCAACTGTAAGCGCACGCAAAGTTTTAGCAGAAAACTTGAAGCAAGCACAGTTTAAACAAGAAAAAATACGCAAAGACGCGGACGCGATTGCAGCTAAATTAGAAGGCGTTAAGCTTACTATCGGCGCAAAAGCTGGCGAAAGCGGAAAGATCTTCGGTGCTATCAATACCATCCAGGTAGCTGATGCATTGAAAAAAGAAGGTTTTGAAGTTGACCGTCGCCGTATCACTTTTGACCAGGAGCCTAAATTTGTTGGTGATTACATCGCAATAGTGAACCTGCATAAAGAAGTAAAAGTTCAGGTTCCTTTCTCAGTTGTTGCTGAGTAAGGCCTCACCCAATCCTCTCCTCCGGAGAGGGCTTTAAAAATAAATAGTCTCCCTTCCGGGGAGATTTAGAGGCACAAAAAAGGTGTTTAGCTATGCTAAACACCTTTTTTGTGCTTAATAAGAAGATTATCCTGAAATTAGCGGGGCATCAAATATCGCAATGGCCAAAAAAGCACAAAACCGTAAAAGCAGCAGCAAAACAAAGGGGTTTTTTAATAACGGCGTGGTAAGGCTGGTTTTGCGCGTAGTAAAGCTGGTAATTATTGTATTTGTTGCAGCCAGCTTGTTTGGCGTGCTGCTGTTCAAATTTGTAAACCCGCCTTTTACCTGGCTAATGATACAGCGCGGTTTTGAACGCAAGGCCGATGGCAAGGATTGGAAGATAGACAAGCAATGGGTTGCCTTTGATGATATTGCAGATAACATGAAACGCGCCGCGGTAGCTGCCGAAGATCAATCGTTTTTGGAAAATCATGGTTTCGATTTTAAAGCCATTGAGCGCGCCATTCAAAAGAACGCCAAAAGCAAAAAACTTATCGGCGGCAGCACCATCAGCCAGCAAACCGCCAAAAACGTTTTCCTGTATCCCGGCCGTTCGTTTGTGCGCAAGGGTTTCGAGGCCTGGTTTACCATCCTCATAGAGGCCTTTTGGACCAAAAAACGTATTATGGAGGTTTACCTCAACGTAATTGAGATGGGCGATGGCATTTACGGCATCGGGGCCGCATCGCAGGCCTACTTCCACAAACCGGCATTGCAGCTTACCCGCAGGCAATCTGCCGCCATAGCAGTAATCTTCCCGAGCCCATTGCGGTGGAGCGCCACCAACCCTACCCGCTACCTAAGGCACAGGCAATACCTTATCATGAAAAACATGCAACGGTTAGGGCCACTGGAGTTTTAGCCCTCTCCGTGCCATTTAAATTTGTCATGCTGAACGTGGCGAAGCATCGATTCGCCGACAAGCAAGCAGGCAATAGCAAAGTAGTTAGAACGACTAATTAACCAACCAAATCCCTAAACAATTGGATATGCCAGCTATCCTTAAACGGCACTTCCCATTTGGTTTGCAGTTCGGTTAGGTTTTGGGCAAGGTTGTTAAATACGATCGTTTCAGCGTTAATGGTGCCGGCTTTTAGCAGGTCTTCAAACTGGTGGCGGGGCACGGATACCACCTCTTCGCCATCGCGGTAGGCCAGGTTAAACCTGTCGAACAGGTTTATGCCGAATTGCTGCTCCAACTGCTTCATGAAATTTACCGATTTATCTATCGAGCACCCACTTGCGCCGGCCTGGCTTTCATCCACGATCAAGATCAAAAACCGATTGTACCTTATCTCGGCTTTGGCAAGCAACTGATTGTTGTGGGCCGTCCACCCGGTGGTAAAGTTATCCAGCAAAACCTGCGCTTGCAGGGTTTCGGCGTTGGTTAATTTACGGTCGGATTGGTATACCCAAACTCTCGAGTGTGAAGAAAATTCCATATCGCAAATTTATCAAATTATTAACTTAGGTTTATTATAAGTTGTCATGCAAACATCACTTCTGCCTGCGAAGATTAAAACCTTTATAATTGCCTTAATATCCCTTTCGGGGCTGTTTTTTGGTGGTTTTAGGCCGATTATGAGCGAGCAGGAATGGATAAGCTGGGGCAACCGCTTCCTTAACGAGAGTTACGACCCTACCGTTGAGCCTACTCTTAAAAAGCACGAAATCAACCTAACACCCGACCATTTTATACGCCTGCGCAAAACTTATCAACAGGGTAAACAGGAGTATTATTCGTTTAGTTTAAAGCGATTTTCGGAACTGGACTACATCCCCGGCAGCGCTGCTACAGACACCCTTGAAATGAAGACCCAGGCAGATGATATTATCTACCAAACCTATGAAGACCCGCAAGGCGACATCGACTCTATGGCTACCCATTGGGATATCCCGGTCAAAAAATTATCACCCCAAAGGCTGGATAGTTTAAAACAAGCGCTTAATTTTTTAAAGGGGAAAGGGCTATAACCCATTAGCCCTAACCGTAATCTCGGCAATATCCAGCACCTTTATTTCCTGCTCTTTTTCCATGTGCTTAACACCATCGGTCAGCATGGTCATGCAGAAAGGGCAGCCGGATGCAATTACGCTGGCACCTGTTTGGATCACATCCAGCATGCGCTCGTGGTTAATGTCTTTTTTGCCCGGCTCGGGTTCTTTAAACATTTGCGCGCCGCCTGCACCACAGCAAAGGCCGTTGCTTTTACAGCGTTTCATTTCTACCAGTTCGGTATCTAATATCTCTAAAGCCGCTCGGGGCGCTTCATAAACGTTATTGGCTCGGCCAAGGTAACATGGGTCGTGAAAGGTTATTTTGCGGCCCTTAAAGCTTTCGCCGCCCTCGGCCTTTAGTTTGCCTTCGTCAATTAAGCTCTGTATTAATTGAGTATGATGGATCACTTCGTAAGTGCCGCCAAGCCCCGGGTATTCGTTACGGATGGTATTAAAGCAATGCGGGCAGCCGGTTACAATCTTCTTGATGTTATAACCGTTCAGCACCTCAATATTTACCATCGCCTGCATCTGAAACAGGAACTCGTTACCTGCGCGTTTAGCCGGGTCGCCGGTGCAGCTTTCTTCCGTACCCAATACAGCATAGCTGATGCCTACATGGTGCAAAATCTTGCAGATATCGCGGGTTATTTTTTGGGCGCGCTCGTCAAAACTACCGGCACAGCCTACCCAAAATAAAATCTCTGGCTCTTTACCTTCGGCAGCCATTTGGGCCATGGTTGGGATATTATGCTCCATTATTGTTCTTCGCTTAACTCGGTAATAAACTCTTGTATGCTGCTGTAATTGGTAAATGTAATGGCCGAATTGATAGCCGCTAATCTGTTTAAAATATCCATCGCTACCACTAAAGCAACAGCCTCCGTGCCAAACATTTTGGTATCCCATTCAACACCAGCCAAAACATCATTTTCGGCCATATCTATACACAAGTCCTCTAAAAATATAGCCAGCGGAATCTCCGTTGGTGTATAGGTTTTCCAGTCATCCCGGGCACCAAGCTTGGCAAGCCCCCGCTCTGACCAAAACGGGATCACGGCCACTTCCGCGTTCTCGGTAGCATCGGCATTAGCCCATCCTGCTTTACTTTTTAAGCCCCAAACCTGTTTGCTGGCGGCTACCTTTTCTACAAAGGCTATATATTTTATTTCTAAATCTTGCGACATGTTTTTTATTCTTTTTCGGCCCAGTTTAACCTATCGGCCTGGCTGTATTTCCATGGGGCGCCGTTATTTTCCATATTACCGAACATGTTGTTCAAACTTGCAGGTGCCTGCGATTCTTCCATCACCACGTAACGGCGCATTTCGGTGATAATCTCTAACGGGTTAATATTCACCGGGCAGGCTTCTACACAAGCATTACAGGTGGTACAAGCCCATAATTCCTCGCGGGTGATGTAGTTATCCAATAAAGTTTTATCATCGGTATAATCCTTACCGTGCTTATCAATATTATCGCCCACCTCTACCAGCCTGTCGCGGGTATCCATCATGATTTTGCGGGGCGATAACAGCTTACCCGTAATATTAGCGGGGCAAACCGATGTACATCTGCCACATTCGGTACAAGTATAGGCTTCCATCAGGTTTTTCCAGGAGAGGTCGGTTACGTCCTTCGCCCCAAAACGGCTTACCTCGGCAGGCTCGGGCACGAACGATGGATCGAGCATGGCCTTTACCTCGTTGGTAACCGACGCCATATTGCTGAACTCGCCCTTTGGTTCCAGGTTAGAGTAGTACACATTCGGGAACGCCAGCAAAATATGAAAATGCTTTGAATACGGCAGGTAATTCAAAAACGCCAATATCCCGATGATGTGAAACCACCAGCAACCACGTTCTATGGCTACCAGCGCGCCTGAACCCAAAGGCAGCAAAGGCGCGATAAGGTCACTTACCGGGAAACTGCCCGCGGTAGCGTAATGGCCAAAATGTAAAAGCTGCAGTTTATAGTCGGCGGCGTTCATGGTGAGGAAGGCCGTCATTAACAGGATCTCGATAACAAGGATATAGTTCGCGTCCGATTTTGGCCAGGTGGTCATCTCGGCACCTGTAAAGCGTTTTAATTTAAGGATGTTACGCCGGGCCAGGAACACCACGCAGGATACCAACACCAGCAGCGCCAATACTTCAAACCCGCCTATAAGCAAGCCGTATAAACTGCCCAATGGTTTGGAAAATATTCGATGCGAGCCGAAGATGCCATCTATCATGATCTCCAGTACCTCGAGGTTGATAATCACAAAACCTACGTAAATAAAAAAATGCATTACGGCGGCCGTTGGCCTTTTCACCATTTTTGTTTGGCCCAGGGCAACCTTTGCCATAATGGCCCAGCGCTCGGCGGGGCGGTTGCTGCGGTCGGTATCGCGGCCTAACAAAATATTACGCCTAACCTTGGCTACGTTCCTGCCAAACAGGTAGGCAGCGGCCAGTAAAATGATGATGAAGATAACCTGTCCGACCATATATAATATTATGCGTGCATAGTAATTTAAAGCTAAAGTAGGAATTTGATTTAAAGTAAAGATAGATATTGCCGAAATGTTTTAAACTTAGAACTTGTTTAAATAAGGTCCGTTATATGTCCTCCGAAAAAAACTTAAAATATTTTCGCGTTGTAATTCCCTGAATTTCAATTACCGAGCGACAGAAGATGAGATCCATCCAACTAAAGTTGAAAAAAATGTTTCCAGAAATAAAAAAAACGCTACATTTGCAAACCTTAAACGGAGCGGTATCATAGCTCAGTCGGTAGAGCAAAGGACTGAAAATCCTTGTGTCGCTGGTTCGATCCCAGCTGATACCACCAAAAACAAAAAGCCTTTAGTCGAAAGATTAAAGGCTTTTTTGTTTTGGAATAATTTTCTTACTCTTTTAGAATGAAAGATGAATCTGATTTAGCTATTGCCCGGCAACTTACTTAAAGGTCAATTGCTTCCCTTTTTTATGGGGGCTACAATATTTTTAATCATCCAAACAATATTATAGCTGTTGACAATTGATATGATATTATTAACCAATTTGACTAATGGGTTTTATAATGCATGCAATATTCTTTTATTAATTTAGCCGGTCATCACCTACATTTATGAAAGTTTCCGGTTTTACCTTTATTAGAAATGCTGTAATAAACGACTATCCTATTGTAGAAGCTATTACATCCATTTTACCACTTTGTGATGAATTTATTGTTGCGGTAGGCCAATCAGATGATGAAACAAGGCAGTTAATCGTCGGCATCCAATCTCCTAAAATTAAAATAATTGACACCGTTTGGGATATGTCTTTAAAAGAGGGTGGCAAAGTGTTCGCAGACCAAACTGACATTGCTTTTTGTAATATTTCACCCGAGGCAGACTGGGCGTTTTACATCCAGGGCGATGAAGTTATTCATGAGAAATACTTGCCGTTAATAGAGGCCGAGATGCAGAAAAATCTAAATGATATAGACATCGAAGGTCTGTTATTAAAATATGTTCATTTTTATGGCTCTTATGATTACGTAGGAAATTCGCGGCGGTGGTATAGGAGAGAAATTAGAATACTTAAAAATATAAAAGGTATTCGATCATATCGGGATGCGCAGGGCTTTAGGCTCAATGGCAACAAAATTAACGTGAAATTAATTGACGCTTATGTTTATCATTATGGATGGGCAAAGCCGCAAACAGGCTTATCAAATAAGGCCCGAAATTTTAATTGTTTTTACCATGATGATGCATGGGTTCAGCAGCACTTACCCGAAACTTTTGAATTTAATTATGACAATGCTGATCGATTAAAAAAATTTGAAGGCAAGCATCCAAAAGTTATACTACGCCGCATCAAAGCAACAAATTGGAATATTGATTTTACTAATAAACCCATAACTAAAAATTTCACTTTCCGGCGAAGATTCTTACAATTTGTAGCTGATACCTTTGGATGGCATATTGGCGAATATCAAAATTATAGGATTGTAAAAAGGTAAAATCCATTGAATTTAAATTCGGCTGGCACCTGGGGAAGTAAAGGCACTGTAACTGATGGTAAAACTGTTGCTAACTTCCCGGCTGTGTATTGGAAGATTGCTGTTTACAATGACAAGTACACTGTTATTAGATGCCTACAGCAATGATGAGTGCCGGATAAGCTAATTACCCTAAGTTAGAGATGAGATTAGGTTAGTTAGTTACCAGGTTGAAGTTTGACCCAATGGAGGTAATTAAAAATTAATAACGTATCAAGCTTAAATTTGAGCATCTGTTTTAGCATTAAAAATCGTTAACATTAACCGATGTTTAATGTTTTTATATTTGTCATGGTTAACAAACCTCATGGTTAATTTTTTCGCTTTTTAAGAATTGAAATTTGAACGATAACAATTAACAGCATTACAGTTATCATCAAATAAAAACAAACATTTTGGCCAACTGTCCCTACATCTAGTTGTTCAAGAACTTCTTTTAGGTAATAAGCCATCGTTACAGGTTAGATTTTTAACAAATTTAATATTAAAAGTAAAGCTTTGTCAAGGGTGATTTAACCCTTATGAAATTTAAATAACGTGTAAAAAAACTTATTTCTAATATTACAGGGATATTGATTCTAATAAACTGATTGCCGACAATTTTACTTTTCGGCGAAGGTTTTTGCAATTTTTCGCAGATACACTCGGGTGGCATATAGGGGAATATCAAAAATATATAATTGTGATACGATAGAAGTAATAAAGCCGCAATAGTTAGCCTTCATGCAAACCCTAACCCTCGAAACCTATTACCTCACCAAGCCCGAGCCTTATCAAAGTTGCTTGCTGGCTTTGAGGGATATTATTTTGCGGTTAGATGCAGAAATTATTCATGAGCGTAAATTTCAGATCCCGTTTTTTACTTACCGAGGCAAAAAACTGGCTTATCTTTGGCTTGATCATAAGAAACTTAAAATGGGCTTTTGCCTCGATAAAAGTTTGCAGCAACCGGTGGGAGGTGCAAAGCCAAAAGACCAATACGAATCTATCCTGATAGACCCTAATCAAGATCTCCCTCTGGATCTCATTTGCCAAAAGCTTAATGTCTACATCAACCAGATAAAAAACCTGTAGCTTGTTTAAAGGATATAAACCAAGTTAGTATCTTCGCGCCTATTAAACTCCTATAATGAAACAAGCGCTTACCCGGCTTATTTATAATAAGCCTTTTGTGTATTCTTTATGGTTTGGCGTATGCATACTTTTAGCTTTAAAAGGTGTATTGACGCATCAATCCATCAATAACTACCTGATATTCAAACACAACTTTATAAATACCATATCGCAGCAGAGCCTATACATTCAGCAGCCCGAATTTTATTACGACCGCAACCACTACGGGCCTGTATTCTCGCTGATCATCGCCCCATTCGCCCTACTGCCCGATAGTATTGGCGTAGTACTTTGGGTAGCCTTCAGCGCTTTTATACTCTTTAAAGCCATACAGATGCTTCCTTTGGGGCCGGGTAAATTCCTTATTATTTTGCTACTGTGCGCTAATGACCTTATTGGGTCGACACTTTATTTCCAGTTTAACCCGCTTATAGCAGCGCTCATCATCTTAAGCTTTAATTTTATTAAACGGAAGCAGGATTTTTGGGCCGCGTTGATGATTGCCCTGGGTATGTTTACTAAACTTTATGGCATTGTTGGCCTGGCGTTCTTTTTCTTTTCGGATAATAAGCTGAAGTTTATTGCCAGCTTTATTTTTTGGTCGGCAGTATTATTTGTGCTGCCAATGGCTATCTCTTCACCATCATTTATCGTACGCACCTATCATGATTGGTTTTACGACCTGATTGCCAAGAACGCCGAGAACGAGGGTTCTCTAATGCAGGATATTTGCGTAATGGGGATGATCCGCCGGTTGTTTAATTACCCGGCACTTAATAACCTGTTTGTGATAGCACCGGCATTGGTGCTTTTTGGGCTCTCCTATTTACGGATCAAACACTACAGGTCAACCCAATACCAGTTGCTTATACTGGCGTCAGTTTTAATTTTCACGGTGATCTTTAGCAGTTCGGCAGAGGCGGCAACTTACATCATCCCTATTGCTGGTGTGTCTATCTGGTTTATGAATTTAGATAAGCCTACCGGGTTCGAGATCTTCCTGCTGGTATTTGCCATCGTTATTAGTTTCGCTGGGTCAGATCTTTTCCCTAAACCCCTCTACCATTTTTATATACAGCCATATAAGCTAAAGGCATTGCCATGTTTGTTAATTTGGCTTAAAATAATCTACGAAACCTTAACACGCGATTTTTCGGGAGAAAAAACCTTGAAAAAGACGGAAAGTATAGCGTAAAATACTCATCGTAAATAAACTGTCATCTTTGTAAACTATAGCGAATTTTCGTTTGTGTTAATACGATTTGTGTATATTTGTAACGCGAATATTACGACTTGGGCGCTATTGCAACTTTAATGTTACACAAGCTGTTACATTAAGGTTTAACATTGCGTAATAGAATCATTGAATCAATAATAATTCGCTTTTAAAATTGATCTGTTAAATATTTACATTATAAAACCGTCACTTATTAAATCTTCTAATTATTGTTTAACATGATGATACCCCCTATAAAAAAGAAGATCTCCATTGTAATTCCCTCGTACAACGAAGAAAAAAATATAGCTTTTTTGATCGGACAGATCAATGAGACCCTAATGCCTACCGACTACGATTTTGAACTCATTTTTGTAGACGATGGTAGTAAAGACAATACCCTTAACGAGTTAAAATTTAATTCGGAACTGCACCGCAATGTTTACTACATAGAGCTTTCGCGCAATTTTGGTAAAGACCACGCCCTTAAGGCCGGCATCGGTATGGCAAAAGGCGATGCGGTAATAACCATGGATGCAGATATGCAGCACCCGCCCGAGATGATCCTGAAGATGCTGAACTATTGGGAAAACGGGTACGATATCGTTTACACCTACCGCCAAAATGCCAATCCGCACGCAAAGCGGTACCAAAAGGCAACCTCAAAAATGTTCTATAAGGGCATCAACATGCTATCAGACATTAAACTGGAGAACGGCACTGCCGATTTCAGGCTGATGGATGAAAAGGTTGTAAAGCAGCTAACGCAGATAGACGAGTACGAGATCTTTTTACGCGGCATTATCAAATGGACTGGTTACAAACAACTCGGCATCCCATACACCCCATCTAAAAGGCATACCGGCGAAGCCAGTTATTCGTTTTTTAAATTGGTTAAACTGGCCTTGCGCAGCATCATGACGTTTAGCGCGCGCCCGCTATACATTGTTAGCGGCATCGGCTTAACATTTTCGGCCCTGGCTATTTTGTATATCCCGTATGTGCTCATTAGCTATTTAACCGGTAAAGCGGTTACCGGCTGGGCATCCATTATGGCAACTATCGCGTTTTTTGGCGGCCTGCAATTATTGGTGTTGGGTATTATAGGTACGTATGTAGGTAAAATATTCATGCAATCGAAACATCGCCCTACTTACATCATCCGTTCTACAAACCTTATGCTGGTAAATAATGATCTTGTTAGGGTTTGATGTAGAAGAATTTGATATGCCATTAGAGTACGGCAAATCGCTTCCTTTTGATGAACAGTTAGCCATTTCAACCAGTGGCACAATTAAAGTGCTGGATGTATTAAAGACCGCAGGCATAAAAGCCACGTTTTTTTGCACCGCTAATTATGCCATCCATAAGCCGGATATCATCCGTGCTATTGTTGAGCAGGGCCACGAAATAGCCTCGCATGGGTACTATCATTCCAATTTCAAACCCGAGCATCTTAAACAGTCCAAACTCAAGCTCGAGGAGATCTCGGGGGCGCCGGTAACCGGTTTCCGCATGGCGCGGATGATGCCTGTAGATGAGGCGGAGATAGAGCAGGCGGGATACGCCTACAACTCATCCCTCAACCCTACCTGGCTGCCGGGCCGATACAATAACTTTGATAAACCGCGCACCTGGTTTTACGACCATAACGTATTGCAGATCCCGGCATCGGTATCGCCGCTAATAAGGATCCCGCTTTTTTGGCTCAGCTTCCATAACCTGCCCATGCCGCTTATTAAATGGCTTAGCGGGGCTGCTTATAAAAAAGACGGTTACCTCAACCTCTACTTCCACCCCTGGGAATTTACCGACCTCAGCGATAAAGACAAACTCGGCTTGCCCGGATATGTCACCAAAAACTCGGGCGAGCCCTTCATAAATCGACTGAAAGATTTTATAGGCTGGGCGCAAGCTAAAGGATATTCCTTTGCTAAAACAGGCGATTTTGCAGATCGGATCATCAGGAGACAAGCATAACTCCACATCGCTTGTAGCACTTCCATTTCAAATTGCCAATTTAGTTTGTAGATTTAACATCTCAATATAAACCGTTTATGAAAAACACACTTGTTTCAAAGCCGGGGGCACTTACCCGCTTTTTCGGCATCAGCCTTATGGCGTTAACATTAATTTGTGGTATAAAAGCTTCGGCACAAACCCATGCAATGGCTAAAGACCCTGACGTTATTGGCCGCTGGGATATCACCATGGAGAAAGACGGCAAAAGCATCCCATCGTGGTTAGAGGTTCAAAAATCGGGCACGCATACGCTTATCGGCCGTTTTACCTATGCTTTTGGTAGTGCACGCCCTATCTCTGAAGTAAAACCTAATGGCGGCAAGTTTAGCTTTTCTATCCCGCCACAATGGGAAGAAGGCGCCCGCAATATGGATTTTGAATTTGAAGTAAGCGGCAACACCCTAAAAGGCGCCATGGTTTATACCGATGGCAAAAGCTATAGCTTTACCGGCGTACGCGCGCCGGCGCTTATCCGCACCAAAGCACCTGTTTGGGGCAAACCTATCCGCTTGTTTAACGGTAAAGACACCAAAGGTTTCCATACCGATGGTAAGAACCAGTGGATTGTAGAGAATGGCATTTTACGCAGCCTTAAATCGGGCGCTAACTTAATCAGCGATCAAAAATTTAACGACTTTAAACTGCACATCGAGTTCCGTTACAAACAGGGCAGCAACAGCGGCGTTTACCTGCGCGGGCGTTACGAGATCCAGGTGATAGATACCAAAAGCGGCGAGCCCGAGCCTATCAACAACCAGTTCAGTTCGGTATATGGCTTTTTGCCGCCAAATAAAATGATGGCAAAAAATGCCGGCGAATGGCAGTCGTATGATATTACTTTGATTGGCCGTATGATCACCCTTTCGGCTAACGGTACCGAGGTTATTACCCGCCAAATTATACCGGGGCTTACCGGTGGCGCTATAGATAGTAAAGAAGGCGAACCTGGCCCATTGTTTATACAAGGCGACCACGGCCCTATCGATTACCGCAACATCATCATTACACCGGCTAAGTAACCTGCCGACTGTACACTTATTAGCTATATTTTACAAAGGCTGTCTATTTTTTAGACAGCCTTTTCTGTTTTCTGTACAGCAAATGAATGATTTTAACTAAAATGAGTGGGGGTATAAAATACTGGCATGGATTTAGATTAACCAATATTATGAAAGTAGTACATATCAAAACAAACAGCACCGTAAAAAAGATAGAAGCTAAAGTGGTAAGCCTATTTAAACAAAAAGCTTTTTGCTTAAAAACTTTTAATCAATTGCAATTTACGGGCTTTATCGCCTGATCTATATATACCATATCACTATGGAAACGAGCTTCTTACAAGAGGCTTTTTTTATTAGCGAATAATTATGAAATCTGAACTAAGCATATCATACTACTGCTTTAACAACGCCTGCTTTGGCTCGGTGTATAACCATAAATATGCGCTTGTGCTATCACTCCCCTACGTGCTATCTACCTTTCACCAAAAGCATACCTGCCTGCTGTGCTGTTCAGAATTGATCTCCCTCGTAGACCTGGATATTAAACAAGTAGGGGCAATGGTGTACCGTTAGCGGCTTAATTACTGCACCTCATCCAATTCAATAACCACGCTGGTATGATAGCTGCTCACCTGCGGGTTGATGCCTACATTCATTAAAAAGTCGCCTTTGTATTTGGGTTCGGTTTCTAAAACCGTAACGGTACCCGGATACAGGTTGATCTCTTTTACCGAGTACGTTTTGCTTGGGTCGAGGCCTTTGAAGCGTATCGGAGCTTTGGCACCCGCGTTATAGCGGTTGTTCACCAAATAGTTAAACACCACCGCTTTTGATTTTGAATCGTTCACATACATCAGCGATGCTACATCATTTGCCCATGGGCTTTGCAGGCGGTACTGATCACCATGCCAGATCACATCTTTAAGTCCGTCGTAATTTTTAAGGGCAATGTGCGCATAAGCCAGCTCCTGCTCGTTTAGTTTACTCACCACAATATCAAAACCCATTTTACCCATCATGGCCACATCTATCTTAAATTTAAGCGGCTGTTTCCCCCAATCTGTAACATGGTTAGAGCTGGCTATGGCCGGGAAGAAATAAGAATACTCCCATTGAATAAATACCCGCTCCAGCGGGTCGGTGTTATCGCTCGGCCAGTATTCGGTAAAGTATTTAAGCGCGCCATAATCTACACGGCCACCACCGCCAGAGCAGAGCATCAACGGAACCTTTGGATATTTTGCCCGCACCCGGTCAAGCACTTTATACAACCCGCGCACATAATCGGTATACAGATGCGATTGATCTTTCTTTAAATATTGCGAATGCGCGTTGTAAATAACCGCGTTGCAATCCCATTTAATATAAGCCAGCGAAGGGTTTTTGATGAACAGGTTATCCACCACGCCGAAAACAAAATCCTGCACCTTGGGGTTCGTCAAGTCCAGCACCAACTGGTTACGGAAATACTTTTCGGGGCGGCCGCTTTCTCTGATCACCCAATCCGGGTGGGCTTTGTAAAGGTCGCTGGCGGGGTTAACCATTTCAGGTTCTATCCAAATTCCGAACTTTACGCCATTGGCATCCGCCTCTTTTACCAACGCGCTAATGCCGTTGGGGAGTTTCAGCTTGTTTTCCTGCCAGTCGCCAAGGCCTGCGTTATCGCCGTTACGGGGGTGGTTATTACCAAACCAGCCATCATCCAGCAAAAACATATCAACACCAAGTTTTTTGGTATCCTTAAACAGCTGCGCCAGTTTAGTTTCGTTAAAATCGAAGTAGGTAGATTCCCAGTTGTTCAGCAGCGTAAGCCTGCTGCCCTCGCCATCTACAATTTTATACTTGCGTGCCCAGCGGTGCATTTTGCGGCTGGCATCGCCCGTACCGTGGCCGCTGTAGGTGTACACCAGGGCGGGGGTAACAAAGTCTTCGTTTGGTTTTAGGTGATATTCGGCAGCGGCATTGTTGATACCGGCAATTAATCTTAAATAATTTGATGGCTCGGGGCTCAGCTCAAAATCCAACCTAAAATTCCCCGACCATTCCAGCGAACCCAGCAACACTTTGCCCTCATCCTCGGTAGCGGGCTTATCCATCGAGATAATAAAAGTCGATGGCTCGTACAAGTTGGCACGCGTACCCAGTTTGCTATCGATGGTTTTGATGCCGTGGGTAAGTTTGCTTTCCTCGGGTTTCATTTCTGATGCCCAGTTGCCATGATATTGTTTCAGCCAAAAGCCATCAGCCTTAAAATTAAGATTGGCCGATGCGAATTTGTTCAGCGTTACCACGCCCTTCTCGTTATGCTTAATTACACTCCATTGCTCGGTAACATCCTCTTTAAAAAATGTTTTATAGTATAGCTTCACCTCAAACGGGTAAGCAGGGTCTTTAAGGGTTACGGTAAGCAGCGATACATTATCATCCACCTTAGTAACGGCATAACTAACATATTGGAGGTCCAGCGATTTATTACCATCGGCATGGGTAACCGTAATGGCAGGCTCTGCCAGGTTAGCCGAACCCGACGGCGTGTAAGCATCATCCAAAATCCCCGAATCATCATTCGGTTTATACATTTTGGCGATGCCTGCGTATTCCTTGCTATCGTTAAGCTTAGCACCAAAGTAAACCATCTTCAGGTTTTTGCCGGCGTCGGTTTGTAGTACCAGGGCATTGTGCTGCGTTTCTACCGGGATGGTGACAACTTGTGCTTTAGCGAATAAAGAGGCCGCGATAAGACATGCGGTGAACAGGTAATTTTTACTTCTCACGTTTATTAAATTGGTTGTATTAGCTACAGGCAATATTACGGTAAAGTAATTTGTATTTGTTGCGCGCCATTAAATTTATGGTTTTTGCACAATGCTTTACCAAAATAGTTTATTAAACCGGTGGGTAAATTTACAGGTGGTAGCCAAAATTTAGCATGGATAAACCTTATAAACAGATGGACATTCTTACTATTTTGCACAACCATGATACGACAAGCCCCCCCCGCCGACGCGCCCGCCATATCCCGACTGATCGTTTTGGCTATGGGCCCGGTTGCCGCGAAATTCGCCAACAGCGATGACCCTGCAAAACCGCTTGAATTATTTGAACACTTCGCGAAGCTAACCGGCAACCAGTATAGCTTCACCAATATTTTAGTTTGGGCTGAGCAAGGCGAAGCCTGCGGTATGATCATTGCCTATGATGGCGCTAAGCTTGATGAATTGCGCAAACCTTTTTTGGATTACACCCGCAGCCAACTTGGCTTTACCGGCACACCAGAAGACGAAACCCAACCCGGCGAATACTACATAGATTGCCTCGCCGTAAACCCCGATCAGCAAGGCAAAGGAATAGCCAAAAAGCTCATTACCGCCCTATTTGACCACGCCGCAGCATTAGGGCATAATACTGTTGGCCTATTGGTTAGCAAAGGCAACGATAAAGCCAAAAAACTGTACACCTATCTGGGTTTTGAGGAGCAGGGAGAGAAGCAATTGCTGGGCGGCTCTCACTACCATTTGCAATATAAAATACCTGCATAGCTTAAGTATGGGGCGTTCTGTCTTACCTTTTTAAATCTCTTGTCTGTCATCAAAATTCTTATTGATTGATAATTAACCGCTTAAGTTTAAAACCCCAAATCAGACAAATAATACTACAAACAACATGCAATATCCGGGCATTTTTATACGTCTTTATAGGACATCGCTTTACAACTACCACCTATATGAAACACAAAATTAACCTGCCCGATGGAACCGCCCACCTTATTGAAATTACAAGCGCATACTTTAAAACCTGGCACGTATGGAATGTAAAATTCCCCGACGGCAAGGTAGCTACCCTGTTTAAACTTGGCAGCGACTGGATGCAGCGTAACGAAGACTTTTTGGATGAGCAGATCATCAATGCCATAGGTAAACGCATAGATAGCATACTGATTAGGCGGAGGATGGCTTTCTAAAGCGTAGCCTTATAATACTTAGCAGATCCTCACCTGGCAAACATGCCGACAACTTAATTAATATTGGGTACGCCGATAGGTTTGCCATAAAACATATTATGATTGTATCAACAGTTATTGGCTCCCCCGGGGAAAAGCACAGTGCAAACACTATTTCCTGCCCATGCTGCAGCAAAACGGAACTGGAACGCATCCATCGCAATGGCCTGCTCAAAATGCTGCTTTTTTGGCTGCCCTTTAAAAGGTATAAATGCTATTACTGCAACCATAAGTTTTATTCGTTTGGGGGATAAGTGCCTTATTCCAATTCACCATATTACCAAGCGTCATTGCGAGCGATAGCGTGGCAATCTTCGATAGAAAAGTAGCCGATTAGTTCTCCGTTAGGAATGGGTTAGTAAGTTTTTGCCAAGCCTGTGGATGTTCATTTTTTGGTAGTTGTTTGTTTTTATTTGGCACTCAAGAGGGCTACGCCGTTTCTTTTTTGTCGCAAAAAAGAAACGGAACCAAAGAAAAAACACGCGGCTTAACCGTGTCGCTGTTTAAGGGTCTGCTAAGGCAGTGCCTAGGCTATCCGCAACACGCTAAGGCCTCATTAGGAAAGCTAACGTTATGTTTGTCAAACTCATTGTCTGAACCATAATTTACCCGATTTTAGGATTTACAGGATTTCTTTTCTACCCCGTCAGCAAACCAGCTTCGTCCGAAATTGGGCAGAACGATGGTGGCCCCGTGTGTGGTAAGGGCATAGGGAACTTTTGTAGAGGGGTGGATTGTGGGTGAGGGCAAAAGATTTCCGGCCCGTGGTTCTGACCGATTTGCGGCGGGGGCCTTGTGCGGCAAAGAAGCCTTTTTGCTGACTTGATTTTTTGCTTCTTTTGTATCAAGACAAAAGAAGTAGCCCTCCGCGGCAATGAGCGGGCTGACATGCCCACCGAGATCCGCTTTGAAGCACCCGAAGCCACCGATACATTCACCTGGAAATTTATCCCCACCACCACCGAATAATAAGCCCAAACAGTTTCATAGTTAATTATCACGGCGGCAGCCGCGTTCCCTCAAAAGAATGCGGCTGTCGCCATTTTAATTACTGAAGTTTTATGAAAAGCAAATGCAGTGGTACTTGGGATAAGATTGTTCCTGCTATGCGCTTATACTGCACAGGCCTTCGGCACGAGGCCGGTATCGCTGCTATCAGGTTTAGAGGTGAGCGGCAACACAAAACCTTCCTCTCCACCCTGTCATTTCGTACGAGGTACGAGGAGAAATCTTATACAAGCGACTTGGCAAACTTACAGGGCGAAGCAAATTCCTCTTCGCCTCACCGCGGAACTAAAGTCAGCTTATTTGAAATGACGGGGTGGTTAGGAAACAAAAAAGTCCTTTAGAATTCTAAAGGACTTAAGGTCTATATTAATTAAATGGCTCTTTTTCTGCTTGGTAGTTCAAGCTTCCAGCGTATCATATCCCCAATTATTGGATATATGTCATTGTGCTTAGCACCAAATCTGAATACTTTTGTATGCTCATCATATTTACCCATATCTCTATTAAAACCTTCATCTTCTGATGGTAAATACTCTTTGAGTGATACAAAACCATTAGCGATCTTTTCTTCATCACTAAGTTCGTAATATCTCCAAATCGGATTATCATGGCTGAAATCAAATGTTTTAATCCCAGACGATAATCTTTCAGCGTAATCATCTTTTACCCACTCTTTGTTTTTACCAAAAACAAAATCGAACGTCAATTTAGATAATGCTTTTAACACTACAGGTTGTGCAGCGACAGTTAGATGTTTTGCATTTCCTTCTGCAATATTATCAATTGATAATACATTTTCCCAAAATGCGCGGGCAGTATCTGTTTTAGGTTCAATAACAGCAGGTACGGCTCCATTGATATTGGTCTTATTCATAAACAAAAGAGCATTTATTGAAACTAATTCTTGTCTTGTTAAACCGGCACTATTCCAATCTGCTTTTTCTTTTTCATTAGTAAGTGGGAAATTAAATTCGTTAAATAAGTCATCGATAATAACTTCCTTAACAAATGAGTTTACAGGATTTGACCCATCAAAGTTTAGTGCCAAACTTTTATCTACTTTTTTGCTTAAGTTATTAAGGTCATGAAACAACTGCCTTTCCTGATCAATTGTTAATCCTAAATGCACCTCAACAGATACATAGCATTCTCTAAGCATTTCAAAGCAATCTGCCCAAACACTTAAATGTTCAGTAGACATGTCTGTTTTTGTATCGCCTTTGTATAACGAACCTCTAACTGGGTATCTATGGCCTGAAGCGACATTTTTTAAAAAATCATAAGCTATGTTAAGCCCCATTCTTCTATGTTGCCCATCAACAATCCAAAGTGTATCTCCAGGATTTAAATAAATCTTGAAACAAGATGTTTCTCCCTCTAAATTTTGTAAAGGTGTAACCTTTAAATTGGTACCATTGGGTTCACAATTTCTCAAAGACGCTACTAATGGAGGAATAGATAAGTAGGGTTGCATTCCTAAATTTTTCTGTATTTCATCAAATGACTTTGACACAGGTTGTCCTTGTTTAAGTTTCTTTCTTTTAGCTGCAGTTAGTAAGCCCTTTACAATGTAATTAGCAATTCCTGTAGCATGGGTTAAGTCTAATTTTCTTTGAGCAATTTCAGTTGATGATTTTGATTGCTCATTTGCAACCTCCGTCATTTCTTGAATTTCAAAAAGGGATAAACTTAAAGTAAAGGTTCTGTAACCGATATTAAAACCTATAAAAGTTTTAACAGGTCGTCCGTAAGTATTTTGGTTGGTTAAAGCATCTTCTAAAGATACTACTTGAGAATAATTTGACGTCATAATTGTTGGTTTTTGGAGATACAAACATACAACCTGGAATTGACAAAAACAATACCTGGCGCAAATTTATTTTAACCCAGGTATATTTAAAAAATTTCCTGGAATAAAAAATGAATTTATTTTACTTTACTTTTTTCCAATCGATTTCAGGCTCACAAGCATAATTATTCCAATGCCGGGAACTACCTTTTGCCATATCTTCTTCTACCATTGCAAACTTCCACGCCTAACCAAAGTCGAAACCAAGCCAAAAAATGTAACGAAAATAGGGTGTCCCATTTTTTCCCATTCAGTGACTAATTTGCACCGCTAATGCAATCTTCCAGGCCGAACCAAAGTCGAAAAAATGACGAAAAAAAGCGATAAAATAGGGTGTCCCATTCCGTCCCATTCAGAAACCAGTGGGACACCCTTTTAATTTTTTAAATGCCTTATAATCAATAATTTATAATTTTTGCTAACTATTTTAATGCAAAAGTCAATATTGTAAATAATTAGTTATCAATACATTAAATAAAATTTCTCATTTGTATAATATTTAGTGGGACACCCCGGTACAAAACAGTAAAATCAATTGCTTGGCGGCGGTGTTGTTACTACACCTTTTACTACTCAAAAAGCCGGTAGCTCTCACAACTAACCGGCCTTCTCATTAAAACAAATCGCCCCAAACTATTTAGAGTATATAAAACACTTTTGATTTATTATACGATGCACCATTTGCAGGTTCTTCTTGCTTGTAGTTCTCTTTCAGCATTTGTTTGATATCCCGCTCAATAGTGCGCGAGATAGTAGTGGTTGGGGTATCTGTAGGTTTGTTCTCAAACGGATCCTGCAGGTGGATGGCCATGTTCTCTATCAAAAAGAACGACGATGCTATAGCAATAACCAAAGGCACTTCTATCACCCCAAAAAATTCTATCAAACCAAACGGCAGCAACAACACAAACAGCAATACCGACAGGTGGATGTACACACTATACGTAGCCGGGAATACGGTATTCTTGATGCGTTCGCAACCACCCATTTCGTTACTGAAACGGGTTAAGGTCTCATCTATAGCAACCTGTTGAAACTCGTTTATCCAACCCAATTTGTAGGCGCTACGCAGGTCGGCCGACTGCAGTTCTAACAAGCCCATGGGCACGTTATCATACCGTTTTAAATGCTCAATATCTTCTTCACTTAGCAAACGTTCAAGGCCTTGTAAAGAGTCCTCTTTACGTAAGTGATGGCTCAGGCTGTAGCACCAGGCTATCTGGCGTTTGGCCATTTTTTCGCAGAATTCTTTTTGCTCGTGCTCGGCGTAAGGTGTGTCAACAAAGGTTAACAACTGGCGGGTTAAGCTGCGGGTATCGTTAACAATAGCGCCCCAAAGGGTACGGGCTTCCCACCAACGGTCGTAGGCCTGGTTAGATTTAAAGGCCAGCAGCAGCGATATTACCGTACCCAAAATGGTAGGCACTGCAATGGGTATAGAAATACGGGTAAAATGGAACGTACTGTACATAATGGCGATAAATACCGAGTACACGGTTACCAGCAGCACCTCTTTTTTGATTTTCCCGAAGATGTATGTTACGGGGATATTTTCTTTTAATAACATAATGGCAGCTGTTTTAGGGGTTATACTTCTAACAATTCTTCGTGCTGTTGAGCGGGCACGGCAGCTTTTTGTTCACCCATCATTTTAGCATAGTCGCCTTTAGGCACATTAATTACCGGCAGGCCCGAACGTTTGATCAACAGACCAGGGTCTACACTTGATTGATGGATGGGCGTGAACGTATAGCTATCGCTTTCCAATACCATATCCACATCGTTATCTTCAATAAAGTCTTTAAACATGCTTAGCGTGCCGCCATACAAGAAATCGATCTTGATGTTTTGGATATGCGGATACTGGGCGCGCAGCACATTGCAGTAGCGGTAAAACTCGTCGCTTACTTTTTCGTACTCGCGGCTGCGGCGGCTTAACATCAGCAGGTCGCTGTACGAATCTGACAGCTTAAACACGTGTACAAATACAAAGTTCAATTCCTCGTTCTTAAATTGCCTGCAAATGGCGTGGATGCTATCTAAAGATGTTGCCTGGTAGTCGGTTGGGATTAATATCGTTTTCATAGGTAGATGCTTTAAGTTTAACATTTTGTTATTTGCTTATTACAATACTACCTCGCACCTATTAAAATGAATTAAGAGCGCTATTAGAAATTTATTAGAATGTGGGCTTTTTATTTCGACATAAAATACTGATTATCAGTACATAAAATACAAATAAATGTTTATTGTATAAGATACAGGGATAACTTATTAGAAAGTTATTAGAAACACTTTGCTATATTATTGGCTTTGTGCTTTAAATCCCCTCTTGAGAGAGGGCGCGGATGGCTGTGTTGTGGCAGGGATGTGTTTCTGCGTATGGAAAGATATACCAATCCAAGTTCGCGCGTAGAGACACACCCATACCCCCACAAGAAGGGAACTAAGAAGCCACCGGCAGTATGATTTGGATCTCCGTCCCCACCTGTTCTTCCGAGCGGATGCCGATAGTGCCTTTATGCAGGCGAATGATATTCAGTGTTAACGGCAGGCCTATGCCATGCCCCTTAAACTCTCCTGTATTTGATGCCCGAAAGAACGGCTCGAAGATGTGTTGCTGCTCCTGTTCGGGGATGCCAATACCTTTATCGCTTACTTTGATAATGATGCAGCCATCCTGCGCGGTAACCTGTACGTTAACCGGGCGGTTGTTAGAATATTTACAGGCATTGAGCACAATATTACTTACGGCCAGTTGCAGCAGGTTAACGTTGCCCTCGGTGTAAAGCAAATTTTCATCATTCGGCAGGGACGAAAAATCCACATCGATAACACTATTGCGGTCTATCTTTTTCACCGAATCGGCAACGTCCATTACCAGTTCATCTACCCGTATTTTTGTCCAGTTTTGTTTTTTACCATCAAAACCTGTTTGCGCCAGGCCAAGCAGACTTGCCAAAATATGTCCAAGTTTTTCGGCTTGGGCCAAAATAGTATTGACAGCCTCCCTGCCGTCTTCGGTCACTTTGTTGCCCATTAAAAGCAATTGCGTTTCGCCGCTGATGATGGCAAGAGGGGTACGTAACTCGTGCGATGCATTGCTTACAAAGTTGTTCTGCGTTTCAAAGGCGGTTTCCAGCCGGGTAAGCATATTATTAAAGGTGAGCACCAGTTCGGCAATTTCATCCTTGCCTTTTACATCATCCAGCCGCATGTGCAGGTTATTGGCGCTTATATTTTTTACACTTTTAATGATATTGCGAACCGGCTTTACCGTATAATAGGAAAAGATCTTACCCGCTACATACGTCATGATGATGGACACTACGAAAATAATAAGCAGCACCCGTTTCAGTTGTTCCAATTCCTTAAAGCCGTAAGGGTCATTAGCGGTTACAATAACAATGTACTTTTCGCCATGCACAATAAACAATCCCCCGGCATAAAAATGATTTTCCTGGGTATAACGGTCTTTCTTTTTTGCCAGGATATTTTGATAAAATTCGTCGGGCAGGTCTATTATTTTTGTATAAGCAGGCGATTTAGTGGTATCGAGTTTTATAATATATTCCTGCTCGTTCGCCAATTTTTCGAGATACCGGGTACGTACTTGCTTATAGGCTACCGATTCTTTATCCGGCTGGATGTTTATTTCGGCGGCAAGGTTTACGCGGGCTTCGAGGCGTTTAAAAAAATCCTCGAAGTTAAATTCGGACACAAAGTAAAATATAGACGCGTTGAGCAACACCAAACCAATGGTAGATATTACTACAAACAGCAGGGTTATTTTAGTTTGAAGCTTCATTCACCTCTTCCTTAAAAATATAGCCCATTCCAAATACGGTATGGATCAGTTTGGCATCGTAACCGGTATCTACCTTTTTACGCAGGTAGTTTACGTATACGTCAACCACATTGGTGCCCATGTTAAAATCAATATCCCAAACATTCTCCAGGATCTGGATCCGCGACAACACCCTATTTTGGTTTTTAGCGAAATACTCTAACAGGTGATATTCGGTAGCGGTAAGCGATATGGCTTTGCCCGCACGTTTAGCGGTTTTAGATACAGTATCTATCTCCAAATTAGCAACGGTAATTACATTTTTAGGTGCGTTACCAGCCTTGCTACGGCGTACAAGCGTGCGGATTCGGGCCTCCAGCTCGGCAAATTTAAAAGGTTTGGCAAGGTAATCGTCGGCACCGCTGTTTAAGCCGGTTACAATATTTTCTGTACTGTTCAGTGCGGTCAGCATCAGTATGGCAATACCATCGTCCCGCTTGCGAATCTCTTTACAAACCTGGATGCCGTTCATACCCGGCAGCATAATATCCAGCAAAATAATATCAAATTTATGCGTCTGCGCCATCTCCAACCCCATAATGCCATCGGCGGCTACGCTTACCTCCATACCGGCGTCGGTTAGGCCACGCACAATTACCGATACCAATCCCGGTTCATCTTCTACAAGCAGTACTTTCATTTATCTGGGGTTACGCAAAATACAACCATCCGCCCAAAATAATTGTTTTAACTTACTATGTCGACTAATTTTTGAACAAAGCGCTTTTTGATAGCAAAAAGCCAAAAAAACAAAAAAGTACCACGCACGGTCATCCCCCGATTTCCCGCATGCAGCACTTAATTGTATTAACTAATAAGGTTTAGGTGTTCTTATATTAACGATGTAAAACTACAGCGAGCGTAATAATGTTCACAGGGTGTAAAAACCCTTTAATTAGGTTGTTTTTCACCTATCGGTTTAAACAAAAAGTCCCCCGCAATTATTGCGGGGGACTTTTCAAATATCGTACTATTAATTTTAAGCTGTTTTGCCAAGGGCGATAATATCCTTACCTTCAATGACCTGGGTATGATAACCATCCTGCGTAACCTTTATCATCGCTTCTCCTATCTCCTTAACTTGTGCAAAACCTCCGGGGAACATTGCCCTACCTATTGGATACATCCAAGCAATAAATTTAAAAAGCTTATTTACCCGGGTTTGGCCTGCTATAGGTTTTATAAAGCCCGGCCTAAAGGCAAAAACCTGCTTAAAGGGTAGTTTCATCAGGTCGTTCTCTGTTTTGCCTTTTACGGCTGCCCAGCCGGTGCCTTTTTCCTTACTCTCTGTACCCGCGCCAGATACATAGCAGAAGGTCATGTCCGGGTTTAGCGCTGCCAACGTTTGGGCAACACCAAGCGTAAGCATATATGTGGTTTTATAGTAATCGTCCTTACTTAATCCTACTGACGAGATGCCGAGGCAAAAGTAGCAGGCATCATAACCCACCAACTGGTCTTCAATGGGCATCAGATTATAAAAATCGGTATGGACTATCTCGGTTAGTTTTGGGTGTTTGTAGCCAGATGGTTTACGGTTGATAATGAGCACCGCTTCCACATCCGGGTTTTGTAAGCATTGCAGCATTACGCCCTCGCCTACCATGCCGGTAGCACCTGTTATTATCGCCTTTATTTTTTTGCCTGCCATATTTGTAAATATCTTTTTAAAAAAGCAAGTAATGGTAATGGTTTTGCAATAATCAGGCGGGCACGTTAACGGTAACGGTTGTACCCATGCCCGGTGCGGATTGGCAATCTATTGTTCCACGCAAATATTCGATACGGGTTAAGATATTTTTTAGCCCGATGCCTTCAAAGCTTCCTGCTTTTGTGGTATCAAAACCAACACCGTTATCTTTTATTACGGCCGTTATTTCATTATCATACCGTTTCAAAGTAATGTCCAGTTGGGTGGCATTGGCGTGTTTAATAACGTTGTTAATGGTTTCCTGGATGATGCGGTAAAGCATGGTTTCCACATTGCTTTCCAATTGGTCTTTAAACCCTGTAGTTTCCAGTTTTATTTTGAGGCTGTCTGCGTCTATCTTTTCTATAAACTTTTTCAGGTCGGAAGCAATGCCTGATTTAAGCAGGCTGTTAGGCATCATTTGGTGCGATATCACACGCACTTCCTTACAGCTTTCGTCAACCAGTGCCAGCGTATTTTCGGCCAAAAACCTGTCCTCATCCCGTTGTAAATTTATCCTTTCGAACAAACCGTTCAGGTTCATTTTTACTGCGGAGAATAACTGCCCCACTCCATCATGCAGATCGGCACCAATACGTTTGCGCTCGTGCTCTTCCGCATCTATCACGGCTTTGGTCAGCGTATCCTGATACTCCAGCATTTGGGCTTGCAACTGTGCCTTTTGCTTTAGCTTATTACGGTTGTATATTAACCAGGCCACCACTACCGCGACTATTAGCAAACCTATAATTATAGCAATAGTAGTTTCTTGTTTGCTTATGGATAACTTTTGAATGGTATTCTCATTATTTAGCAGGGTTATTTTTTGCTCCTTCTTCTCGGTATCAAATTGGGTTTGCATCAGCGCTATTTGCTGGTTACTTTTCTCGTTGATAAGGTCAACACTCATCGACTGGTACTTCTGATGAGCGGCAAGGGCATTTTTATAATCGCCCAATTGCTCGTAAATATTGCTAAGCGCACCCCAGCCCTGCTTTTCGCCTTGCTTATATTTACTTTCCCGGGCGTATTTAAGGCCTTTCAGCATCCAGTCGAGCGCGGGTTTAAATTGCTTTTGATCGGCATAAGCAGCGCTGATGTTCATGTAGGTATCGCTTATGTTCTTTTTATCGCCAAAAAACTCGTCGATCTTTAATACTTCTAACTGGTATTTTAGCCCTTTGTCGTACTGCTTCATTGCGGTATAGCAGTTAGCCATGTTAGAATATACCTGCGATAAGCCGCGCATATCATTATGCTGCTTGCAAAGTATCAAAGCTTCCGCATCGCGGGCAAGGGCTTTATCAAACTTACCGTCCTGCCCGTAAACGTTGGCCAGCAATTGCAGGTTGCTGATAACGACATTGCTTTTATTTACTTTTTTGGCAAGTTCTACGCTTAGCAGCGCATTACGCTCGGCTTCTTTGGAATTTTGATTATCAAAATAAACCAGCGCCAAATTTCCTAATGAAGTAGCTATACCAACCGTGTCTTTTAGTTTTTCGCGAATGGCTAATGCTGAAAGGTGGTTTTTTATCGCTTCGCTAAAGTTGCCCGTTTGCCAGTAAAATATGCCCAGGCCATTTTGGCCTTTGGCGATGCCCAGCGGAAAATTGGCTTTCGTGGCTATCTCGATACATTTCTCGCTATAGACTTTCATGGAATCAAACTCCCCCTTATACGAGCTTTGGATTGATTTGAAGGAATAGACATTGGCAATACCTTTCTGGAAATTTACTTTTTGAGCGATAGCCATCGACTGGTCTATCATTTTTTGAGATTGTGCGGGGTCCATCCGCTGCAGTTCCAGCGCTATATTGTAGTACAGGTCCGACCGGGTGGTGTCGGGCCTGGCATTAGCCAGTACCTTTTCTAAACTGTCAACAGTTTTATTTTGGGCGAATGCAAAAACCGGAATGCACAGCAACAGTATCAATAATAACTTTCTCATCAGGGGAATAAGACTTGTTTATTAAAGATATATATTATTGCTATTAATAAAAATATTTACTTGCAGAATAATAAATTAATCGACTGACGCTAAGCCTTCTTCATGGTTTGTTTACGCAGTAAGTTAAGTACCACATAAGCCCCTATCAATGCAGGGAAAAACAACAGGAACGACCGTTGCAGCAATGTAAAAACGGGGATGAAAGCAGCGGGCACTATCTTACCAAATAACGTAGCTATAAAACCTTCGGCAAAGCCGCTGCCACCCGGGGTTGGTGCAAAATAGATCATGAACTGGATCAATATCTGGATAGATATTACCTGTACCAAATTAACACTAATGCCTAAACCCATTAATAACACCCATTGCAGACAATATTTATTAAGATATAATACGGTTGTAATGAGCAAGCTTAGCGGGAATAAATACGGGTGTTTGCGGATGATGACGCTACAGGTCTGTTGGTATTTACTAATACTTTGGAATGTGTTATCAGCCCATTTTTCCAGCTCCTCTTTCCGTTTAGGGAAGATCTTTGAAAGGCCCTTAGCTATTTTTTTGATGATGGTACCCACCCATAGTGGTTTCCAAAAAGCCATCAGGAATGCTAACAGAAAAAGCAGGAAAAAGCTAAAACCATATTTAAGCATCCCCGGCACTACACTGCCAACCTCGGTGGTATCCATCAGCATAATAGCTATAAACCCTGCCAATGGCATAAATATCAGCGTAGCGCCCAGGTTTAATAAAGTCACCGCGAAAGAATCTATAAACGTTACGCCGTTGCTGGTGTAAACAAAGATCTGCGCGGGGCCTGCACCACCATGGGCCGGGGTTACAGCACCCATAAACATGTTAGCCACATTGGCCCTAAAGCTTACCCAATGTGACAAACCGGGCGCCAGTTTGCGGATGTAAATATGGTTGCGCCAGCTGCCCAGCATCAGGTCTACAAAAAGCATTACAATGCAAATGGCGATGTACTTATAGGATATATGCGACAAGGCCTTTAACGTATCGCCGGTGTTATTGTAAAAGAAAACCACCGCTATGGTAGCAACCGTGATCAGCGCGAACCAAAAGGCACCTTTGATTATAACTTTTCTGTTGAATACACTTTTCGCGTCCTGCTTCTCGGGTTCGGCGGTTTGCTGGGTATTTTGTGTCATTTATAACGGGGCAGTAATACTTAAAATAATGGTTCGCCTTCGGAGCTTTTTGGGGTGATGCCTTTCCATTTCAGGATGCTGTCAAACAGATCCGCAGTGCGCATTGGCTTTTCGTCCCAACCTTTTTGGTTGTAGATCATCGGTACATGGATGTGGTATTTGTGTAACGAACCATGCGAACCTTTGTGTTCCGGGTACTCCCAAAAATCGCGCAGATCGTAACCCAAGGCGGCACTTATTACAATATCCCCTGCCCTGCGGCTTTGAAATAATTGATAGATCTGGAATATCGCATCCGGATAATTGGTATCAAAAGTAGCGGCAAGTATCGCACGGTGCCCCTTAACTTCTATCTTAACACCGTATTTTAAAACGTCGGCAGTTTGCGGTTCGTAGGTAAACACATCAGCCTTAACCGAGATCTTCGCCTTACCATCTTTATTTTGTACAATAAAGGTTTGTTCTTCATCTCCACGGTAAATGGCAAAATCAACGGCATCCTCTTTCAGTAATAAAGCTAAACGCTCGGCACCCATGGCTTCGATGATGCCTTGTTCGCGTAGCACATGGTCGCCCTCGTGATTAAGGAAATGGATGCTGCCGAACGAGTTGCCCGATATCATCACCGCGCATTTCGGGTTGCTTTTCCAGATCACCGGGTAGTACACAGATTTTAGCCCGTGGTCGGTCATCCAGTCGGCAAGGTCAAGATGTTTGGTTGTTGGCGTAAGGCCGTGGTCTGATGTCATGATGAACAGGATATCTTCCCATTTGCCCTGCTCCTCTAACTTGGCGCGAACTTCGCCCAGGCTGCGATCCGCAATTTTATACGCCTCAACCGTGCGCGGGTCGCGGATGTGGTGGTAATGCGAATCCCAGTCTACACTCGGGAACACCGCAAATAGAAAATCAAAATCCTTACCCGAATTTATCATTTCCATAATTCGGGCATGGCCCTGTATATCTACCGGGTGGTGTCGCAGTTTAAAGTGTGCGCGGGTGTACATTAAACCCTTGCCTTTTTTACCCAGGTCATATTCATCGGGTACGCTGCGGGTTATCATGTTGTACAAGTTGTACGATTCGCCCATTAGCTCAAACAGCGTGGGTTTATCGGCAGGCATATCGGTATTAAACCAGGCGGCTTCGGGGCCGCAGTAGCTGCGCATGGCCATTTTGTTTAGGCGGCTGCGTTTAAATTCCTTTTTATCGAACCAGCGGATGCCTGTAATATCCATGGTGCCGGGGAAATGCCCGGTTAAAAATGGCAGGTATGCAGGGCCGGTGGTAGATGGGAAACAGGTGGTAGCCTTGCGATAGGTTCCCTCGTCTATTATCCGTTTTATATTGGGTAGTTCACCCTTCTCTATTAATTCGGGTAAAACTTCACTGTGGGCGCCGTCGACTAAATAAAACAGCACTCGCTTTTTGCTTTGCATCAGTAAAAAAAATATTATAAAACCGGTTTTAAAAGGGTGTTAAGGCCTATATGAAAATTATGTTTGCAACTGTAAAATAACTAAATAATTATTAATTTTTGGCCGCCAACGTGCAACTATTATACATACGTTAAAAAATGCGCTCAGTAGCGCGACTCATAAAAATTTTAGTTTAAATTGCGTTTTACAGGCCTAATTACATTTGAAACGCATTTTCGCCATACTTCTGTTAACTATCCACTTTTTTAATTGGGGAGGATACATGCTGCTGCAGAATTACATGGTGGAGCGCGCCGACAGGCATATGAACGAATTGATCAGCAACGACCTGTACGACCCAAACGCGCTGGTTGAGCTTAAGGTAAAGCAAAACCTGCCCGGCATAAACGAATGGAGCGATTACAAGAATGTAAGCGGATCTATCCAGCTGAAAAATGCTTGCTACAACTATGTTAAGCTGAAATTTACTAAGGACACGCTTTATGTAATGTGTGTGCCTAACTGCGAAAAAACCAAGCTGATAGATAACAACGTTATTTACGCCAAGCAAATAAACGACATCCCTACGGATAAAAACGCTAAGGATAATTCCGTTAAAAAAGGCGGCGTTGACAACACTTACGACCACATGCAACTGGTGATCAATTTCCTCCGTTTCGATAATATCCCGCCGCAAGGCTTCACCAAAACTTATGCCCTTGCTACCCCGCAGTATATCCCGGTAGCGGGCCAGCCTCCCGAAGTTATAGGTTAACACTTCATTTTATAGCATCCTGTTAAACAATGCACAGCACTACAATGCTTTGTGCCAATGCTATTTTATTTAACCCTATAATTTCTATTTCTTAAAAACTGTACATGAAAAATTTTTATAAAACCCTGTTAGCAGTGGTTATATCTGCAAGCGCGTACCATACGCAGGCGCAAACTACAAGTAAGGACACCGTTAAACTCAATAGCGTGATCATTAAAGAATCGCGCAACAAAAACCTGCCCGATGTATCGGGCACCTACATCTTCTCGGGCAAAAAAACCAATATTATTTATGCCGACCCGGGCAAGGCAAACTTAGCGGGCAACAACGCCCGTACCCTGTTCTCGCAAGTACCGGGCATCAATGTTTGGGAAATGGATGGCGCAGGCCTGCAGCTTAACATTGGTACACGTGGTACCGATATGCACCGCTCTATAGAAACCAACATCCGCCAGAATGGCTATAACACCAACTCGGATGTGGTAGGGTACCCCGAAAATCACTATAATATGCCTTTCCAGGCTATCGGCGAGGTGCAATACGTGCGTGGCGCATCATCCCTGCAATTTGGCAGCCAGTTTGGTGGGATGATAAACTTTAAAATTAAACAGCCGGATACTACCAAAACCTTCGGCATCGAAAGCGAGCAGACAGCAGGGAGCAACCGTTTCTTTAACTCGTACAATGCCATAGGCGGCAAGGTGGGCAAAGTGAGTTACTACGCTTACTTTGACGCCCGCAGCGGCGATGGCTGGCGCCCGGATGCAGCCTTTAATTCCCATGCATACTATGCCAACATCAAGTACCAGTTCAACACGAAAGGTAGCTTGTCGTTCCAGTTCTCACGGTCAGATTATGTGCAGCAAATTGCCGGTGGCTTAACCGATGATATGTACAATGCTACCAGCAGGCAATCGAACCGTTTTCGCAACTTTTTTAGGCCGGCTATTAATATCCCCGCTATTATTTTCAATTATAACTTTAGCCCTAATACTAAGTTAGAGATAACCTCGCACGTGTTGTTTGGCGAGCGCAGTAGTGTGCAGTTTATAGCGCCATCCAGCACAGCCGATTTGGTAAACCCCGCCTTAGGCACCTACAACCCGCGCCAGGTTGACCGCGACCATTACAAAAGCTTTACCACCGAAGCCCGTTTATTGCATAACTACCATATTGGCAACGTAAGCAGTACGCTTACTACAGGTTTAAGGTTTGCAGATGGATCTACCCATCGCCAGCAAAAAGGTGTGGGCACAACCGCCAGCAATTTCGACCTGA
Organism: Mucilaginibacter sp. 5C4; assembly: GCF_034345625.1. Taxonomy (NCBI): domain Bacteria; kingdom Pseudomonadati; phylum Bacteroidota; class Sphingobacteriia; order Sphingobacteriales; family Sphingobacteriaceae; genus Mucilaginibacter; species Mucilaginibacter sp. 5C4. Next base: position 3,701,931 of record NZ_CP133775.1, read on the forward strand.
GTTTGGTTAAAGATTATGGCATCGACCTTGACCTGAACGCCATTAACTATGCGGCTTTTGCAGAAAACATCTTCCGCATCACCAATAAATTATCGGTTACGCCGGGCATACGTTACGAGGGTATTAAAACCACTATCGATGGCGTTGTGAATAACCGCAGCACCAATGTAAATTACAAACGCGACCGTAGCTTCCCATTATTTGGTACCGGTTTGCAATATCAGGCGGGCAGTACCACACAGCTTTATGGTAATATTTCGCAGGCTTACCGCCCGTATATTTACGCGGCTGTTACCCCTGCCGATCAGCTAACTATTGTTGACCCTAACATGAAGGACAGCAAAGGCTACAATGCCGACCTGGGTTACCGCGGTAAATCAGACCAGGCCTTTACATTTGATGTGAACGGCTTTTTTGTACGCTTTAACAACCGCGCAGGTACTTTAACCGTGCAAAATGCAGGCGGTGCAAATCATTTTTATTTAACCACTGTTGGCAATGCCGAAGCTAAAGGTGTAGAAGCTTATATCGAGCTATCACTCATCCGCGGGTTTAATAAGCAGGCAAACAGCGATTTGCGTTTGTTTAACACCCTGGCCTACACCCATGGCAGATATGTTAGCGACAGCATCAACAATGCCGGTGTAAACACAAACCTGGCAGGCCATAAAATTGAAGGCACACCAGACTGGACCAACCGTACAGGCCTTACTTACCTAACCAGCCACATTACTTCTACAGTATTGTTCAGTTATGTAAGCAAGCAGTTTAGCGATGCCAATAACACCGCGTTTAACCCAACTGGTGCAACAGGAGTGGTACCGGCCTACAAATTGGTTGATCTGGCGTTTAACTATGGTTTTCTGAAAAACTACCACGTTAATTTCAACATCAACAACCTTACCGATCAGAAATACTTTACCCGCCGCATAAACATGTATCCCGGCCCCGGCATTTTGCCCGGCGATGGTATCTCGTTTAACATTGGTTTGGGTGTGAAGCTGTAGCCCAAAGTTAAGCCTCCCAGCCCCCTAAAGGGGGAGCAGGATTTTATATATAATAAAGCCCAACTTCTTTCGGAGTTGGGCTTTGTTATTATTTATGCTTTTCAAAAACTCCTTCGTTAGCTAACGAAGGCTTGGGGGGCTATAAGTGTTTCTTCACTATCCCATATAACTCATCAAGGTTAAATGGTTTTTTGAGATATCCGTCAGACAATCCGGCTTCGGCTATTTCGGCGATATTGCTTACTGCCGATACGATGATAACGGGGATATGCTTTGTTTTAGGATCTGATTTTAGCTCACGGCTTAATTGCTGGCCGTTGGCATCACTTTTCCATTCGGTTAGCCAGTTGTCTATCATGATCAGGTCAGGCTTGTGTTGGTCCAACGATTTTAGTATACGGGAATTATCAGAAGAGATCACTTCATACCCCTCGCTTTCCAGCGCGAGCGTAACCGTGTCCCTAATATCTTTATCATCCTCAATTACTAAAATCTTCTTGGCCATAACTTCAATCAATATTAATTTTTAATTATAACAGTAAATTATAATTATTGTTTATGTTGATACAAGCAAAAATGCCTTAAATTAAGCGTGTAAGTATTTTCACATCGGCAGGCGTTTCTAAAAGCGCCGGAGAGATATGTACAAAGTATTTGTAGTGAGGGGCTTCCATGTGACGGCTTAACGCATCCTCATCTGCCCATTCCTCTTCTATAACATATTTGGTAGGCTCATCCTTATACTGGTAAAGTTCGTAGGCCAGGCAGCCTTCTTCCTTTAACGATGCTTCTACCAATTTCTTCAACTCTGTATCAAACGCTCCCTCTGCATCTTTTTTGCAGTGTATAGAGGCAAGTAAGCTAATGCTCATGGTGTATCGGTTATCTTAGTAAGATAAGCTTAATTATTGGGTTATTGTTTATTTGCCTATTGTAATTTTATTTATACAAAGTGTGTTTGCGGGATGTTTAGGGGATTTGGGGGATTAATTGCGGATGTTTTTTAGCATGGCGACGAGTTTACCCACCCCGGTCATTGCTTCGCTCGACCAACTTCCCTTCGCTGCGCGGAAGGAGAGTAAAAAAAAAATCCTTTATTTCTTACTCTTTTTGAAAAGCAGAGAGGGTCGGCAAGCGTATCGATGTCGGGGTGAGTAAACTCACCAAGTAACAAACAGTTATATGCTCCCGTCCAAATTAAAGCAATTGCGGCAGCGGGCTTCGTAGCTTTCTTTCTCGCCTAAAAGGATCCGGCTTTCGTTGGGTACCAAACGGTACGAGTACATAGCCTGTTGCCCACATTTTACGCATACTGCATGCAGCTTGGTAACAGAATCTGCCATGGCCATTATTTGGGGCATAGTGCCAAACGGGCGGCCCTTAAAATCCATATCTAAACCGGCCACAATTACGCGGATGCCGGCATCTGCAAGGGTTTGGCAAACTGAAGGAAGCTCGTCATCAAAAAACTGGGCTTCGTCAATCCCAACCATTTGGATGTGGCTTGCCAGTGGCAAAATTTCGGCGGCTTTAGTAACTGCTTTTGAAGGGATAGAATTGAGGTTATGCGACACGAGGGCACTTTTATCGTAGCGCTTATCGGCCACCGGGCTAAAAATCTCCACATTTACTTTTGCTATCCGCGCGCGGTTAACCCGCCTGATCAACTCTTCGGTTTTACCCGAAAACATTGATCCACAGACCACTTCCAAACTCCCGCCAATCTCATTTCGCCTCTTAAAAACTTCCTCGGTATACAAACGCTCAAAACTTTAGTGAGGGGCTAATATCAGAATTTTATGCTATTTTTGGTAAGCAATTTCCTAACATTAAAGCCATGAAGCAGCAGGAAGTATTTAAAAAGACCGGCGCAATAATAAAAGAACTTAACGAGCAATATGAGTACCTGCAAAGCACTGCAGATAACCTTAACGACCTTGAACTTGAACTTTTTGTTGCCAACACCCACTTTTTAAAAGACCACGCCGAAATTTTAAGGAAACTGAACCTGCAAAAGGTACAGCTACAGCATACATTGCCACCACACGTGGAGGAAAAAAAGCTAGACCTGCAAAAACCTGCAGACCTGAGGCCCGAACCTGCAAAGCCCGTTGTAGTAGAAACAAAGAGGCCAAGCACCGACGAACCCAAATATTTTGAACCGCTTGTGCACCAGGCGAGGCCGGTGGTTGAACGCACACTGTTTAAACCCGAAAAACCTGTTGAACAAAAGCCTCTACAAATAGAGATAACCCCGGTTGAGGACGAACAGCCAACTCCGCACGTAGATCTGAGCAGCGGCAGCGATAAAGACAGCTACTCGTTTGAACGCGAGGAGCCGGAAATTATTAAGCATAATTTGATCCTGGATGAGGCTGATGACCGGGACGAGGAAGATGAAGCCCCGGTTGTAGTGCCCGAGAAAAAGGAAGTGCCAAAAACCAACGCGGTTACCATGGAGAACATCCTGGATGGTGAGATCATCAATACCGACGACGAAACGCAGGAACCCAACATAGTACCAACCAACCCCGAGCCGGTTATTGATAATACACCAAAAGTTAAGGAAGAAGAACCTGTGCCTGCTCCTGCACCCACTCCCGAACCTGTTAAGGAAACCAAGCCGCTTTCGTTTAACGAGCGGATGTCGGCACAGTTGAAGGGCAACCAGGGCGCAACAAGCGTTGAGCCTGCTGAAGCACCGATAAAGGATATTAAAGCGGCCATCAGCCTGAATGATAAACTGCTTTTTGTGAAAGACCTTTTTAACGGCTACAGCCTTGCCTACAGCGAAGCCATTGAGATAGTGAATCGCTTCGCTAATTTTGAAGAGGCCGACCGCTTCCTAAAAACCAACTACGTTACCAAAAACAACTGGGAAGGTAAAAAGGCTACTATGGATAAGTTTTACGCGTTGCTGAAAAGGCGTTACACGTAATTCGGCAATACCTCCTTTGTAATTAAAACCTGTCTGTAGATAATCCCATTCGGTTAGAATCCAGCTTGAGCAGGATGAATAGCAGGATGGTAAAACTCCATAACGAAGATCCACCGTAACTAATAAATGGCAGCGGGATCCCGATCACAGGCATATAACCGATAGCCATCGCTATATTTATAATAACGTGGCAAAAGATAATGGATGCGACCCCGTAGCCATAGATACGCGAGAACGGCGCGCGCTGTCGCTCGGCAATTACAATAATGCGCAACAGCAGGAACAGGTATAAACCCAGCACCACAACCGAGCCTGCAAAACCCCACTCCTCGCCTACGGTGCAGAATATAAAGTCGGTGCTTTGCTCGGGTACAAAGGCGTATTTTGTTTGGGTGCCTTGCAGATACCCCTTACCCCATACACGGCCGGACCCTATGGCAATTTTAGATTGGTTTTGGTTGTAACCCACGCCACGCAAGTCTTTACTCAAGCCCAAAACCTCATCGATACGTACGCGCTGGTGTGGTTTTAAACCATGCATGTATAGCGGCTTCGCTACAAATACAAAACCGATGGCTACTACCAACCCGATGATAACTCCGGTGGCAAACTTGCGGTTGCGGCCAAACATAAACAGCAGCAGGGCTACTATAATTATTATGGCGATGATGATATACCAAACGCTTACCAGTAATGCCGATATAAACAAAGCTACCAATAAACCGATAATGATTAGGAAATAAACCGATAACCCCTCGCGGTAAAGCACCAAAATCAAGGAGCAAAACACCAAAGTAGACCCGTCATCGGGCTGCATTTTGATGAGCAGCATGGGAAGGAAGATAATTCCGCCCGCTATCAGGAACGATTTTGGATCGGTTACTTTTACGTTGGTAGCGCTGAGGTATCGCGCCAGCAGTAAACAGGTGGCAAACTTGGAAAACTCAGATGGTTGCAGCCTAAAACCGCCCCCCATATCAATCCAGGCCTGGTTACCGCCCACATTACGGCCCGCAACAAGCACAACCAAAAGTAGCAGCACCGTAACGACGTAAAACACCGGCGCGAGTGCCGAGAGGAAACGGCTTTCCAGCAAAAGGATAACCGTACCAATAACCAGCGCCGACATAATGTAAATAAATTGCTTCCCGTATTGGGTATCCATATCAAAAACACTCCGATGGTTTTCATCGAACACCGCCGCGTGGATGTTGAACCAGCCAATGGTACACAGCGCCAAATAAAGCAGCACCGTTAACCAGTCCACGTTAAAAAAGAAGCTCCGCTGGTTATTCATCGCCCCTCCTTTTTGGCAGCAAGGCGGTTAACTTATTCTGTTCGGCTTTTTTTGCCGGTTTGTTTTTTGCCGATTTAAGTTTGCTTACAGAATCTATAGCAGCTTTTTTTACAGAGTCGGCAGTGGCTTTTTTAATACTATCAGCTTTAATTCTTGCTTTATCGACAGGTTTCACGATTATGGCAGGCAACAGGTTTTTCTCGATGTAATACTCCGGGTAAATGCCCGACGGACGTTTGGAGATACTTCCCTTTAAATATTGTTCAACAATAAAGCTGGCTATAGGCGCAGCCCAGGTACCGCCATCGCCGGAATTTTCTACTACAACCGCTATGGCTATCTTAGGGTTATCACGTGGTGCAAATGCCACAAATAACGAGTGGTTTTTACCATGCGGATTTTGTGCCGTACCCGTTTTACCGCACATCACAATCCCCGGTATTTTAGAGCCTTGCCCCGTACCATAATCAACCACACTTTGCATCCCGTTTATAACAGGTTCAAAATACTGGGCATCAATACCTACATAATTTTTAACTGTATATTCCTTTTTAATTACCTGCTTATCGCCTATGGCCTTTATGAGGTGGGGTTTATAGTAAAACCCATGGTTAGCAATGGTAGCCTCGATATTTGCCAACTGTAACGGTGTGGCCAGTAATTCCCCCTGGCCAATGGCTAACGATGCTACCGTGGTAGAACGCCAGCCGCCGCGATGATAGATCTTATCATAATAATTAGCGGTAGGTACAAGTCCCTTGCCTTCGCTCGGGATATCAACCCCTAAACGTTCACCAAAACCAAACTTGTTTACATTTGCTTTCCAGCTGGTGTAACTGGCATCGGTATTTTTACCCCCCTGCGCGTTTAGCACCTTGGCAAATACCATATTAAAATATCCGTTACAAGAACCGGCAATGGCACCTGCCAAATTAACCGTGCCATGCACGTGCGTACATTTAACCCTATGGTTGCCGGCCATATAATAGCCTATGCAATTGTAAGTGTCGGTTGGTTTAATAATTCCTTCCTGCAAACCTATCAAAGCGCTTAGCGGCTTAAATGAAGAGCCCGGAGGATAATAAGCCTGTACCGGCCTTGTAAAAAATGGCTTATACGGGTCTTTATATAACGCGGCTGCATTGTTTCCGCGCTGGCGGCCTACAAGCAAATTAGGATCATACGTTGGGCTGCTTACAAAGCAAAGGATCTCGCCGGTTGATGGCTCAATGGCTACAATACTGCCAACCTTGTTCGTCATTAGCTTTTCGCCCAGTTTTTGGATGGTCATATCCAATGACGAGATCAGGCGTTCGCCGGCTACTGCCGATGTATCGAAAGCACCATTGGCATATTTGCCTTTGCGCACGTTGCGCGAATCTACCATCATATTCTCTACACCGCGCTGCCCACGCAAAACCGTTTCGTATGATTTTTCTACCCCGGTAATGCCCACATAATCACCCGGACTGTAGTACCCGTTAGATCTTTTGATGATGGCATCCGTGGCCTCGCCAATGTAACCAAGAAATTGCGCGGCGGCAGTATCCGGATAGGTACGTAGCGAGCGTTGCTGAGTATCAAAACCGGGAAATTCCGACAAGCGTTCCTGGAAGGCGGCGTACTGCTCTACCGTTACCTGTTTCTCAAAAACCGAAGTGCGATACGGCGAGTACTTGCGGGCCTTGATCATGCGCTTATCATAACCTTCCCGGTCGATGCCTAATAACTTGCAAAACTCAACGGTGTCAAATGCTTTAACTTGTTTGGGTACAACGGTAATGTCGTAAACGGGTTCGTTCTGCACCATTATTTTGCCGGTACGATCAAGTATGGGGCCGCGGGCCGGGTACTTTACAAATTTACGTACAACGTTTTGGCTGGCGTATAAAGCGTAGCGGTCATCTACCACCTGGATATAAAACAAACGGGCAAGCAGCACCAGTATCAATGTGATAAAAATGCCGGCAATAACGTACCTCCGCTCAAAAAAACTATTCATTATTTACGCTCTTTCTTTCTGAAAAATAATAAGCCCGAAACCAGCATCAAAAATACTGTAAATATTGAACTGAATATAAACCGGCTTAGTGTGTAACCTATCTCATCAAACCTAAAAACTTCGAGGTTGAACAGGAAGAAATGGTGAAAAAGCGTAAGGATAAGCGCGTACGTAAAAAACCACCTGAAACCCATAATGCTCAGCGTAGGCTCGGGCTCGTTATCAAACCCATCTTTTTGTACCGTTATGCTGATGAACATTATCCTAACCAATGCCAGCAAGGTACACGATGCAGCATGCAGGCCCGGTGTATCGTAAAAGGCATCTATGGTTAAACCCAGTACAAACGCCAGCGCGAAAAGCACCACGTTTGGCGTTTCGAACGGCAGCAACATTATGAATAAGATGTACAGGTATGGAGTAGAAAGATTATACAGCGAAATGTTTTTCAGCAGGAAAACCTGCAGCGCTACCAGCACTACAAAACGGATAAGGTTAATGATCAGTATCCTACTCATCGGCTTTTTTCTCCTGTGCTTCTAAGGTAGCCTGCTCTATGGCAAATTTATTAATTACCACATCTACGTATTCCAGTTTACTAAAATCAACAGCGAGGGCAACTTCCATGTTCAGGAAAAAGCCACCTCCTTTAGCGTTTAGCTTGCTTACCTTCCCAATTGGGATCCCCGCCGGGAATAAGGATAACTCTGACGTAACCACCAACTCGCCAACCTTTGGCTGGGCATTGTTTGATACATCAATCAGTAAACCTTTATGCGGGTTCATATCTTCGCCCCATTGCAGGTAGCCAATGGCTTTGTTGGTAGCCAGCATGGCGCTAAAGCGCGAATCTTTATGAAGCAGGGATTGTACAATAGATAAATGCTCGCCCACAAAAACAACCTTGCCCACTACCCCATCGGCAGAGGTTACACCCATACCTTTAGCTATGCCATCTTTACTGCCGCGGCTAATAGTTAAATAGTTGTTCCGCTTGTTTACCGAGTTACTGATAACCTGCGCAGGAATGTAAACGTACTGCTGTTTGTAAACCGAATCGGTAACCTGGTGCTTAGATATGGTATCAACATATTTGGATGAACGCAGTTCGTTCCGTAATTCGGCATTCTCTTTGGCAAGTTTATCATTAACTTCTTTAAGGCTTAAGTAACCCTTAAATTCATCCGCTTTAGCGTACAAATTACCGGTTACCTGGTTGGTGCTGTTGATGAAAGATGCCTTTTGGAAAGAGTTGTACTTGATATAAATGATAAGCGAACTTATCATAAAAATAAGGAACAGGAAGAATGCGTTGTACTTAGTGATAAATATCAGGAGGTTGCGCATCTGTTGGTGAGTGGTTGATTGGGTAAGTGGTGAATGGTTTTCAGAGCGGCCATAACCACTCTCTAATCAACTATTCACCACTCACTAATCCTCTATTGCATTAAAAACTTAAAGTTACCTATATTTTTAAGGGCTGTGCCTGTACCGCGTACTACGGCGCGAAGTGGATCTTCGGCTACGTGTACAGGTAATTTTGTTTTGGCAGCCACACGCTTATCAAGTCCGCGTAGTAATGCGCCACCGCCTGTAAGGTAAATACCGGTCTGGTATATATCCGCAGAAAGTTCTGGTGGAGTGATCTCTAACGCTTTCAAGATTGCTTCCTCAATTTTCGAGATCGATTTATCAAGGCAGTGCGCGATTTCGGTGTATGATACGGTGATCTGTTTCGGCACGCCTGTCATCAAATCACGGCCTTGTACGGCGAAATCTGCAGGTGGTTCGCTAAGTTCCGGTAAAGCAGCACCTACTTCAATTTTAATTTTCTCGGCAGTACGGTCACCAATCATGATATTGTGCTGGCGGCGAATGTATTGTACAATATCAGAGTCGAAGTTATCTCCCGCTACGCGAATAGACTGGTCACAAACGATACCTGATAAAGCGATAACCGCTATCTCGGTAGTACCACCACCAATATCAATGATCATGTTACCCATAGGCTCTTCCACATCGATACCAATACCTACAGCAGCAGCCATTGGTTCGTAGATCAGGTAAACCTCTTTGGCACCTGCAATTTCGGCGCTATCGCGTACCGCGCGTTTCTCTACCTCGGTAATACCCGACGGGATACAGATAACCATACGTAATGATGGGAAAAACCATCCTTTACCCTGGTTTATCATTTTGATCATCCCGCGTATCATCAGCTCGGCAGCGTTAAAGTCGGCAATTACACCATCTTTAAGCGGGCGAACGGTACGGATGTTATCGTGGGTTTTGCCCTCCATTTGCATAGCCTGGCGGCCAATGGCAATTACTTTGTTTGTTGTACGGTCAAAGGCCACAATAGATGGCTCATCAACAACAACTTTATCATTATGTATGATAAGGGTATTTGCGGTACCCAAATCAATGGCTATCTCTTGTGTGAAAAAATTAAATAAACCCATTTGGCGTTATTTCTATTTAAGCTGGAATGTGATATTAAAACTGTTTTTGGCGACAAATAACACGGCCGCTGTATTCGTGTAAATTAGTAATTAATAACTCTAATTTTTAATAATTCGTATATGTTAGTTATTGGTTAATTGAGTTAATTAAGTGAGTAGCTGTCAATTTTATATTTTAAACTATTTAACAACCACCCCCACTCACCCAATAAACCACTCACCCCTAATGTTTAAAGTGACGCACACCTGTGGTAACCATGGCAATGCCTTTTTGGTTACACATGTTTACCGAATCCTGATCTTTTATAGAACCACCCGGCTGTAAAACGGCTGTGATACCTGCATTGGCGGCTATCTCCACACAATCAGGAAAAGGGAAGAAAGCATCAGATGCCATCACCGCGCCTTTCAGGTCAAAACCAAAACCTTCGGCCTTGATGATAGCCTGTTTCAAAGAATCCACCCTTGATGTTTGGCCCACACCGCTTGCCATTAACTGGTTGTCTTTAGCGAACACGATAGTATTAGATTTGGTATGCTTAACCACTTTATTGGCAAAATGCAAGTCGCGCAGTTCATGCTCGGTCGCTTTTTTATCGGTAACCGAATTCATTTGTGCCGGGCCTTCAACGGTTAGGTCTTTATCCTGTTCGATAACACCGTTCAGCAAGGTTTTAAATTGCTTAAGCGACAGCTCCACCGGCTGGCGAACCAATACAATGCGGTTCTTTTTAGCCGATAAGATCTTAACCGCTTCGTCTGTATAAGCCGGTGCTATTAATACCTCGTAAAAGATCTTGTCAATCTCTGTCGCGGTAGCGGCATCAATCTCATCATTAGCGATAATAACACCACCAAAGGCCGAAACTGGGTCGCAAGCCAAAGCATCAATCCAGGCTTGTTTAATGTGCTGGCGCGATGCAATACCGCAAGCATTAGTATGTTTTAATATAGCGATAGTAGGCTCGGTAAACTCATCTATCAAAGCAACGGCAGCGTCAACATCAACCAAGTTGTTGTATGACAGCTCTTTACCATTCAGTTTGTTAAACATGGCATCAAGGTTACCGTAGAATGTACCTTTTTGATGCGGGTTTTCTCCGTAACGTAAAACCTGGCTGGTTTGGATGCTTTGTTTAAAAACAGGCATCGGCTCGCTTTGGTCAAAGTATTGGAAAATATGGGTATCGTAGTTTGATGAAATATTGAATGCTTTTTGAGCGAAACGGCGGCGCTGATCAATGGTAGTACTACCTTCCTGTGTTTTCAGAATCTCTTCCAGTTCGCTGTAATCGTTTTTAGAAGCCAGGATCACTACATCCTTAAAGTTTTTGGCTGCCGCGCGGATAAGCGAGATACCGCCAATGTCGATCTTCTCGATAATATCTTCCTGCCCTGCGCCCGAATTTACCGTTTCTTCAAACGGATAAAGGTCAACAATTACCAGGTCAATTTCGGGAATCTCGTACTGGGCCAGTTGCTGTTCATCGCTATCAAAACTTCTGCGGGCAAGAATACCGCCAAACACCTTTGGGTGCAGGGTTTTTACACGGCCACCAAGGATAGACGGATACGACGTAAGATCCTCAACAGCAATTACATCAACACCAAGGTCGCGTATAAAAGTTTCGGTACCACCAGTAGAATAGATCTTCACACCAAGGCGGTTCAACTCATGAATTATAGGCTCGAGGTTGTCTTTGTAATAAACAGAAATCAGCGCGTTTTTTATTTGAACAGAATGACTCATTACAACAGGGAATTTTTGAGCCGCAAAGGTAAGGATTTGAGATTAGTTAAAGTAGATTAATTGCATTATTTTTAATGACTTGTAGTGCAAATAATAAAACTGATAAATAAAATGACTACCCCTGCTACCACGCCCGATAATATTATCGAAATCCCCTTAAACAAGCTAAAAAATATCAGCATTATTATTAGGCGCTAACTATTTGTTGCCGCCGGCATTTGGTTTGTTAACCACCCGGCTATGTTCCATAAAAGCCCCTTGCTAATAACAATTGTAGGCTATACCGCGATTATATTTTTTGGCATATCTGCCTTGTTTATAGCCAATAAGATGTTTGATGCAGGCCCCGGCTTTGTTATTGACGACAATGGCATTGTAGATAATCCAAGCGCATTTTCGGTTGGTTTTATCTCCTGGGTAGACTTTATAGGGTTATCTGTAATAGACATTGGCCGCCAAAAATTTAGTAGTAAAAATAGCTGATACAGAGGACTATATCAAAAGGCAAAGCAATACCCTTGGCAGGCGCGCAGCACGGATGAACTACCGGATGTACGGCTCAACCGTAAACATCAGCACCAGTACGTTACAGACCACTTTTGAGGACCTATACGAACAGATTAATGTGCGCTGGAAACAAATTGGGGAAGAGATTAAAAATAGTTAATACTCTGATTACCAGAATTACAATTGGCGATATCCGTCCAATACCACTTATTTTTTCTTCTCGTGAACGATCACAAATACGTCTTCGTTATCCTTTTTCATGAGGTACTTTTCGCGGGCGAACTTCTCCAGTTTAGCTTTATCTGAGGTAAGTTCAGACAGGTCTTTATTAACCTTCTCTGTTTCAGATTGATAAAAGGCTTCTTCTTGCTTTAACTTGTTGAGTTGCTGATGGTAATCGTATTGAGAGAACAGGTCGTTCTTGTCAAAAAAGGTCATCCACACTACAAAAGCCACCGTAACCAGGAAGAATTTGTTCTTGATAAGGTCTAAAAGGCGTCTCATTTGTGTGGGTTCGATTTTCACTTTAAAGCTATTTAATTTCTTTGAAGGTTGCAAATATGGTTATTAACATCCTAACAAAAAAGTTTTTATAACTGGAAAATAGTTGCCCTGGTATTGGAAAATTGCCGCAAAATACAGGTAAAAAAATCACCATTTTTCGCCCCTAAACCACCAAAAAACGACGGTTTAACGCCAAAAAACAGGCAATAAAAAAAGAGGATAAAAATTACGGCTTACCTAATCTCTATCCTCTAATATCTAACCTCTTAAAAGGTACTATCTTCTGCCCGATGATGACCTGCTGGCGCCGCTCATGCCGCTGGCACCGCCGCGACTATTGGTTGCGCCGCCGCTACCGCGATGACCGGATGGCCTGCCGCCTGCGCCGGCCCGCTTGTTGCCACCACCATGCCTGCCACCTGCCGAAGCCGGGCTCTTGGGTGTGCCGTTCTTGGCTTTGCTCATCATCTTGGCCGTCATCGCATCATAGCTTAACGGGTAAGGATGGCCCAGCTCAACCGGGATCTCTTTAGCGATCAATTTATGAATATCTTTAAGGTAATCTATTTCTTCCTCGCCATCGCAAAATGTAAGAGCTATACCGCTTGCACCTGCACGGCCGGTACGGCCAATACGGTGTACGTATGTTTCAGGGATGTTAGGGATCTCGTAATTGATCACGTGGGTAAGATCGTCGATATCAATACCGCGGGCGGCAATATCTGTAGCAATAAGCACGCGGGTAGTACGGTTCTTAAAGTTGGCTAACGCACGCTGGCGCGCGTTTTGCGACTTATTACCGTGGATAGCCTCGGCAGTGATACCGGCACGAAGCAGGTCTTTAACCACCTTATCTGCACCGTGCTTGGTGCGGGTAAATACCAACGCGGTTTTGATGCCTTTATCCTCTAAAATATGATTAAGCAAAAGGCGTTTATCGTTCTTGCTTACGTAGTATAACGATTGCTGAATGGTATCGGCAGTTGATGATACCGGGGCAACCTCAACCCTTGCAGGTTTTTGCAGAATGCTATCTGCCAGGTGTTGAATTTCGTTAGGCATGGTAGCACTAAAGAAAAGCGTTTGCCTGTTGGCAGGCACTTTGGCGATAATCTTTTTAACATCGTTCACAAAGCCCATATCCAGCATACGGTCGGCCTCATCAAGGATCAGCATTTTTATCTGGTCGATGTGTACGTGGCGCTGGTTCATCAGGTCTAACAAGCGGCCCGGGGTAGCTATCAGGATATCTACACCGCGGCGCAAAGCGTCAACCTGTGGGTTTTGCGATACACCACCAAAAATAACCAGGTTTTTAAGGCCTGTGTTTTTACCGTAAGCGGTAAAACTTTCGCTGATCTGGATAGCCAGCTCGCGGGTGGGGGTAAGTATAAGCGCCTTAATAGATTTTTGCTCCTTGTGCTTTTGCTTATCCAAAAATAACAATTGCAGGATAGGGATAGCAAAGGCCGCGGTTTTACCTGTACCGGTTTGGGCACAGCCAAGCAGATCGCGGTGTTGTAATATATAAGGTATCGCTTGTTCTTGTATGGGGGTTGGGGTTGTATAACCCTCTGTTTTTAAAGCCCTTAAAATAGGCTCAATTAAATCTAATTTTTCGAATGACATGTATTATTTGTAATGTATATGTGCTAACGCGAAGCATTAAGCGGATCTGAAGAGTGTCTAATGATCAAAACCGTAAATCAACGGGTAATTAAATGCAAAGATACGTTTTTTATAAGCAAGTAGTGTTAACGGCCGTAATGTGATGAAATAGTGACAGGGTTGGTGGTGAGTGGAGTGTGGTTAAGTAGAGAAAGTTGGCTGATCTATAATTTAAAACTGCATGCAGGGAGACGCGAAGTATCGCGTCTCTACATTATGGTCTACGTAGAGACGCGATACTTCGCGTCTCTGAACTTGAGATTACTTCTCGGTTACCGCTACCTCATCGTTTTTATGCTCTTTCCTCTTCAAAAAAGTGTCCAGCAGTATCAACCCAAGGCCTATCATAATAGAAACGTCGGCTGCATTAAAGATGCCGGTTTGCAGGGGGCCGAACTTCAGGTGCATAAAATCGGTAACCGACCCTTTTGTTATCCTGTCGTACAGGTTACCCACACCGCCGCCTATGCAAAAGATAATGCCGGTAACCATCAGGTTACTTAAGCCTTTTTTGGCGAGGCTGTAAATTAACGCCCCTAATAAAGCTATAACAGGCAACAGGGTAAGCATTATAAACCTGAACGGCTGCACCAGTTTATCGCCGAGGCTTAAAAAAGCGCCGGTATTTTCAACGCGCAGCAGGGTTACATGGTCGTTAAAAAAACGGTACTGGTCGTAAATCCCAATATGCGCGCGCATCATGCTTTTGGTTACCTGGTCGGCAATTACGTTTAGTGCCAGTATAACCAGGAAAATTATAATGCGTGGGGTGCCTGTAAATTTCATTGGGACGAAAATAGAAAAAAATATTTGCGCGGCAATTGGGGTACAATGTATTGCACTCAGGGTTGTACTTTATGCCGCCGCAGGGGGTCTCACATCGTGGATCCTGCGCTGCCTTACACACGGCGCAGGGTCTCTTTCAGAAGACCCTGCGAAGACAAAGTCAACTTGTCGCCGCAGGGTCTCACATCGTGGACCCTGCGCTGCCTTGCACACGGCGCAAGTCTCTTTCAGAAGACCCTGCGAAGACAAAGTCAACTTGTCGCCGCAGGGTCTCACATCGTGGACCCTGCGCTGCCTTGCACACGGCGCAGGGTCTCTTTCAGAAGACCCTGCGAAGACAAAGTCATTTGTCAAGCATTTTTCGAACTTCAGGATCGATTGCTGTTGGGTCAATTTGATCTGTAATTTTCAAGTACTTATATGCGCTGTCTTTTTGAGTAAAGTAGGTATAAGCCGCGGTCAACTGTGCATATGGGTGAGGATTTTGGGGACTAATAATGACAGCTTTTTTCAACGCATCTATTGAAGTATTTAAATAGCTAACATCTTTAGTTTCAAAAAAAAGATTTCCTAAGCTGATTGAATAATCCTGCCAAACTTTTTCATCATTTGGATACAGTTTTAAAGCTTTTTTAAAGTGTTTAAGCGACTCTGAATATTTTCTTTGAAGCCCTAAAAGATTTCCAAAACCCCAATAAATTTGATAGTTTGTGCTATCCAATAACCACGCCTGGTTAAACCTCATCATTGAGGTATCTAATTTTTGAGCGTATAAATATTCCCACCCACGCTTTACAAAATGTTTTGCCGCATCTTTCCTATTTGGATATCCTTTACTGGTAGATGCAATAAATTCCGCATCGTAACCTATTTGTTCCGGACATTTTTTAACGCCGCCATACATGGGTAATTTGTTGATATTTTCCGGGCAATCCTGGGATTGTACACAGCTTACAAAAAGACAGGCAATTACAACTAATGGTAAAAAAAATTTCATAACAAGTGGAATAGGTTTGATCTAAATGTATTAAATAATTATTGGTTTAGGCCAAATAAAAAAAGCTTTTTTTGTCGCCGCAGTGTGTCAAATCGTGGACCCAGTTGCCCTACATACGAGCAGGGTCTCACAGCCTGGTCTAAGTTTTCAACTTAGACCAGTGATTGAATTATATGTCGCCGCAGGGTCTCACATCGTGGACCCTGCGCTGCCTTGCACACGGCGCAGGTATCTTTCAGAAGACCCTGCGAAGACAACAGTCAACTTGTCGCCGCAGGGTCTCACATCGTGAACCCTGCGCTGCCTTACACACGGCGCAGGGTCTCTTTCAGAAGACCCTGCGAAGACAAAGCTTTCAGCTTGCGAAACAAGTAAAAGCAATGACCAGGAGATTGTACAATAACATGTTAAGCTGAAAGCTTAACTCATTTTGGGTCTAAGTTGGAAACTTAGACCAGTGATTGGAAAAACAAAAAAGCCTTTCAAATAAATGAAAGGCTTAATCTTATAAATCGAAAAAATCGTTTTAATCCCGGTTTACTTCTTCATCATCCCTATAAAATCATCAAACAGGTAGCGGCTATCGTGCGGGCCTGGCGACGACTCGGGGTGGTATTGTACCGAGAAGGCATTCTTATTTTTTACACGGATACCTTCTATCGACTGGTCGTTTAGGTTTACGTGGGTAATTTCTACTTTGTCAGACGCGCGCACGGCATCTTGTACCACGCCAAAACCATGGTTTTGCGAGGTTACTTCGCAATGGTTGATGATAACGTTTTTAACCGGGTGGTTTAAACCGCGGTGGCCGTTAAACATTTTTTGGGTTGGGATATCGTTAGCCAAAGCCAGTAATTGGTGGCCAAGGCAAATACCGAATAACGGTTTATCAGTTTCTAAGATCTTTTTAACGGTATCGATAGCGTATGGCATAGCCGATGGATCGCCGGGGCCGTTAGAGATGAAATATCCCGAAGGAGAAAAATCTTTCTCCATTTCTTCGAACGTGGTTTTTGCCGGGTAAACTTTGGCATACACGTCGCGGTCGTCAAAATTGCGCAGGATGTTTTTCTTCACACCAAGGTCCAACACGGCAACGCGGTAGGCAGCATTCTCGTTGCCAAAGGTGTAAGTTTCTTTTGTTGATACCTGTGATGATAGCTCAAGGCCGTCCATATCTGGTGCTTCGGCCAGTTTGGCTTTCAGTTCATCAAGGTCTAAAATTTCTGAAGAGATAATAGCGTTCATGGCGCCTTTATCGCGGATGTGGCGAACGATCTGGCGGGTATCTACATCAGAAATACCAACGATGTTTTGCTCCTGGAAATAATCCTGGATGCTTTCATCGGCCTGTTTGCGGCTGTAAGCGATGTTGTAGTTTTTACAAACCAAACCGGCTATCTGGATATTGCCCGATTCAACCTCTTCGTTAGCGATACCGTAGTTGCCAATGTGCGCATTGGTAGCTACCATAATTTGCCCAAAGTAAGACGGATCGGTAAAAATTTCCTGGTAGCCGGTCATGCCGGTATTAAAGCAAATTTCGCCTGTGGTAGTACCAATTTTCCCGGCGGCCTTGCCATAAAAGGCTGTTCCGTCGGCTAATAATAAAACTGCAGGTAATTTGGTGAAATGATTCATTTAGCAAAAAAATTGAAAGGGTTATTGATTCGGATTTTCTGGCACGAAGCTCCGTGAAAACAAACCGGATGGCTGAAGTAAGATACCTCTTTATTCACGGCGCAAATGTAGGGAGAAATTTCGAAATTTTGAAGATAGATTGAACTTTTACAAAATGGGTAGATATCTTTAAATTCAGAAGCCCCGTTTATCAGTTTCGATTACTATTTAAACGGGGGGCTAACTTAAACTAAGCGGAGATGGAGGGATTTGATTTTAGACCTTTTTCATTGAAAAACAGGTTCAATTTATACTTAAACCACGCTTGTTGTTTCGCTTTTTTGGCAGACTTTTGGCAGACTTATTAATGCTCGAAGTTTACCCCGTTTCTTAGTACTCATGGTTATTGTTTTTTTCCGTCATAGTATGATAACCTACCTTTAAAAGTAGGTTCAGTATTTATCACGTACAATACAAAAACCAATAATGCAACACAGCATATCAACTCTATTTTACTGGATGAAATATAATATAAAATGTCCTTCTGACGCTCATCAAGTGGTTTTCCTGAATAAACTGTATCCTGCACTTCATATTTATAACTTACTTCGCTATTAATCCAGCCAAAACCTAAAAGCAATATTGATATAACTAAGAATATTACCGACAGTGACAGCCATCTACGTTTAATTTTTATTTCTTTCAAGTTTTATAAGATTTAGTGTCCAAGTCAATTCTGAAATAGCACCCATTGCTGTGGATTCATGTCCGATAATAGTAAACTATGTTTACTATTTACTTAGTTTAGTATCAGATTAAACTTTAAGTCACTTATTAAATCTAGACCAATGAACAAACTATATGCTTAATTATTACCCTTTTCATTGACAACGCAACCGCACAAGATAACCTAAGAACCGCCGAGGCACAAGATACAAAAAGGGATACAAAAATAGTTCATGTAGTATCAATTGACGACAAAGGAACCATAGTAAAGGTAATACCTGATTATGTTAATAGAGTGCTAAGAATGTCATGTTTGAAGGATACAATAAGTATTCCTGATTTTTGGGGCGTACCTCCTAAAATTGAACAGTTAAATAAGAAGTTTGTTAAGATAAGTTACGAAGTTAGAGGCGGTTCAAATTTGGGATTGGGAAATGTCCTAATTTTATGTGTTAAAGATAACAGGCTTTTTGAAGCGATGCATGTCCTGAGGTACACAAATTGGGACTCAGGCGATGAAAAAATGGGTTACTTTATAAAACTAAAGTTGACCGGGAATACCAAAAGTGATTACCATTTAACAGTTGGAGTAAAAGACTATGTTTACTCTAAAAGAAATCCTGAAACAAATTATACTTATTACAATAATACCATTTTGAGTTTCGACCAAACCAACAATGTTTTTTACAGCATCAAAGAGGGTGTCTATAACCAAGTTGCTGCGACAAAAGAAGCAAAGTCGGCAAAGCAAAAAGTTAACGGTAACTTCCCTGTGATTATTCTGGGAAAGGAAACCTATTATTAATGTAATAATAGATGGTATCAAGCAGGAACGAATAATGAAATGAATGAAATTTAATTCGAAGGTTCCAAACTCTCACACTTTTAGGGTATAGCTTTTTTTGTGACCGGGGATTTTGTGATAAAGTAAAAATAAATTTGGTTTTACGATATTGGCAATAGATTGCCTACTTATCGAAACACTACAATCCTTTTACGAGGGTATAACTGTTTTAATATTGGTATGGCCTAACATTTTAGAAACGCTTTCGATGGTATACCATTAGACAGCGTTACAGTAGTGGCGAATATGTGCCGGGCAATAAGAAAGGTGAAAAGGGATTCGAACCCCGGCCCTGACAGTCTCCAGATTCGTAGTCAGGGACAATTGAACACCCTTCTACATCGGATAATTCATAAACTTATATTCTCCGATGGGGTAACCAAATATATGTATTTTAATGATTGTTAGTAATCCCAAAAGTAGTTTCTACATTTGCTTTTCAAAACTAAAGAAACACCATGTCGGTAAATAAGGAAGTTAAACGCATTACCACGCATATTTTGCAGGAAATGAAGAACCGTGGCGAGAAGATTGCCATGCTTACAGCCTACGATTTTTCGATGGCGGCCATTGTAGATAATGCCGGTATGGATATTATCCTGGTGGGCGATTCGGCCAGTAACGTAATGGCCGGGCACGAAACCACGCTGCCCATCACGCTCGATCAGATGATCTATCACGCCTCGTCGGTAGTCCGCGCGGCTAAGCGTGCGCTGGTGGTTGTCGATCTGCCTTTTGGTTCGTACCAGGGTAACTCTAAAGAAGCTTTGGCATCCGCCATCCGCATCATGAAAGAAGCCGGTGCACACGCGGTGAAACTGGAAGGTGGTGTAGAGATCGCGGAATCGATAACCAGGATCTTAACCGCGGGTATCCCCGTAATGGGCCACCTGGGTTTAACCCCACAATCCATCTATAAATTTGGCACGTACACGGTTCGTGCAAAAGAAGAAGCAGAAGCGCAAAAGCTAAAGGAAGATGCCCTGAAACTACAGGAACTGGGCTGTTTTGGTATTGTGTTAGAAAAGATCCCGGCAAAACTTGCTAAAGAAGTAAGTGAAAGCCTCACCATACCAACCATAGGCATTGGCGCAGGCCAGCATTGCGACGGGCAGGTATTAGTGATCCACGATATGCTGGGCATAAACAAAGGTTTTAAACCCCGCTTTTTACGCCAGTACGCCAGCCTGTTTGATGTAATGAACGATGCCATTAGCCACTATGTTGGCGATGTAAAAGCAAAAAGTTTCCCTAACGAGAAGGAAGAGTATTAGCAGCCTTTCCCCGTCCCTCTCCTTCGGAGAGGGAGATATAAAAATAAACACTTTCGGACTTCCGGACTAAGGACTTCTGACTTAAAAATATGGCCCGACCGGAATTCAACTATATAAGTAAAGACATTACCGACGCTGATATACTGTATGAGGATAACCACCTTATTGCGGTGAACAAACGCGCAGGCGATATTGTGCAGGTGGATGATACCGGCGATGAATCGCTGGATGAAAAAGTGAAGCGGTATATCGCCCAAAAATATAACAAGCCTAATGGCGCTTTCTTAGGTGTTGTACACAGGTTGGACAGGCCAGTGAGCGGTGTGATCTTGTTTGCTAAAACCAGCAAGGCCTTAGAGCGTATCAACAAAATGTTTAAGGGCCGCGAAATGCATAAAACGTACTATGCCATCGTGCGCAAACGCCCGCAGCCCGAGGCTGGTAACCTGGTGCATTACCTCATCAAAAACCCGCAGAAAAACGTTACCAAAGCCCACGATAAAGAAGTGGCCGGCAGCCAGCGCAGCGAATTGAACTATAAACTGGTTGGCGAACTGGACGGCTACTATGTAATAGAAGTAGACCCCATAACCGGCCGGCCGCACCAGATACGGGTGCAGCTATCAACCCTGGGTTGCCCTATAGTTGGCGACAATAAATATGGTTACCCCCGCGGCAGCCTGCGCAAAAGTATTTGCCTGCATGCCCGCCGCCTGCAATTCATCCACCCCGTAAAAAACGAACCGATATTAATTGTAGCCCCCCTGCCAAAAGATGGTTTCTGGGAGAAGTTTGAGGGGTTGATAAGGTAGGGTTAGAATGATTTGTAATAAATGCGGTAACGATAATTAGAGTACCTGGACATCTTCGTCTTCATTTAAAGTCTATAAATATTGGAATGTCGGTTTAGCTTTCGAACTCCGCGGATGCGGGGAGAAAGCATTAAGAACCGGCAGGGAGCGGGGGAAGCTTCGCTCTGACTTGGCCTTTTCTTTTGGTTCGTTTTATTTGCGGCTAAGGCAAAGAAAATGAACTTCCACAGGCTTGGCGACAACTTACTGCCGAACCTAACGAAGCACCAATCGACGACTTGTCCTAAAGAGAATGCTTAGCTCCTTACAGCAATGACGCGCGGGGTACTACAACCCCTTCACTTTCGCCCATGCTTGCTCATCAACCCAAACGCCTTCTTTTAAGCTTTGTTCCCTTGTGCGCAGCATGTTTTCGCCGGGGAAAAGGATCTCGGTATCGCTCTCGCTGCTTTTGGTGTAATCAATGATCTGTTCTATCAATGATGCATTCCTTTCGTTATCAGTTTTAATGGCGATGAACACTTGTGATACCCCGGTTTCTTTACGCCCCGATTGGGTAATAACCGCGGTAGAATCGCCCCCGCTTAGTATGGTAGCCAACAGATCGAGCACCAATGACAACCCCGAACCCTTCCAGAAACCGATGGGCAGGGCACGTTTGCTCTCCACTATCGCGGCGGCATCGGTAGTTAAATTGCCTTCGGTATCGTAACCGCCGGGAACGGGTAACGGTTTGTTTTGCGCCTCGTACTGCCATAGTTTGCCAAATGCATATTGCGAGACAGCCATATCCAGCACCACATTCCCACCCTCGCGGGGTATAGCAATAATGAGCGGGTTGTTGCCCAGTCGCGGCTCGGTGCCCCCCCAGGGCGGCAGGTTGGCTATGGTATTGGTAAAGCAAAGGCCAATGTAACCGGCATCTGCAGCTTGCTGGCCGTAGGTACCGCCGCGCATCCAGTGGTTGGTGTTTTTAATGGCTACACAACCAATGCCGTTATCGTTCGCAAGGCTGATGGCCCTGTCCATACAAAACCGCGCGTTCAACATGCCGGGGGCGAGGTTACCGTCCCACTGTTCTATCGCCCCAAAAGCATTTACTTTGGTTGGTACAGCATCAGGGAATACCAAACCTTCTTTTATATATTCGATAAAAGTAGGGAAACGGTTAAGGCCGTGGCTATGTACGCCGTCGCGGCTGTTATCGGCAAATACGGTGGCTATAGCACCGGCAATGGTGTTGTTAATATTTAGGCCGGTAAGCACGCGTTCAAATTCGGCTTTAAGCTGTTGGTAGGGTATGCGCATAAAGCAAATATAGCAGGCTTGGGCACGCTGTATAATTATATCCGCCCGAAATATTTTTATAGATAATGAGTTATAATAAAGCGGCTTTTGAAATCGCTTAAAAAACTATCTTTGTAGCTTAAATGAAAAATAAAAATTTATACTTTTTACTGGCCGGATTAATGGTTTTAAGCTTTACGTTTAACTCCTGCAAAAAGGATAAAACCGACAGCATACAAAGCTTATTCACCAATGGTAAATGGGAGTTAGGTTCAGTTATAGAGTATAAATATTTAGGCGGACAGGAAACCAATAAAGATACCCTGAAATGCGACCATTCCCAGATCTTCAAATTTAACGACGACATGACCTGCAGCTACAGTAACCTTGATTGTAAATTATCCACGGTAAGTGGCAAGTGGTCCCTGTCTGACACGAGGTTGTTTTTATTTGCCGATATCACCTACCCTACGGTAACAACAGCAGGCACCAAACAGCCCTTTATAAACTCGCGCATCAGCAACCTTGGCGAGTTTTCGATGGTGCTGGAAACCGGCGATCTGCAAACTTATTATACCGCAACCGACTGGCGGACCATACGGCGTTGGGGTTTTATCAGGATAAAGCCCAATGTTACCCAATAATTTGAATTAATTTTATATTTTGCGTAACAAAAGCTACCATTTATTTTGAAAAAGAGAATTGCCATTTTTGCCTCAGGGTCGGGATCTAACGCCCAAAAGATAATGGAGCATTTTAAGCGTAATGCTGATGCCGAAGTTGTACTGATATTAACCAACAACCCACAGGCCTACGTTTTGCAACGTGCCGATAACTTCGAGATCCCATCGCACATTTTTACCCGCCAGGAGTTTTACGATACCGACGATGTGATAAGCCTGCTTAAAAACCTGCAGGTAGATATTATTGTGCTGGCAGGCTTTTTATGGCTGGTACCACCAAGCCTGCTAAACGCGTTCCCTAATAAAATCATTAACCTGCACCCTGCCCTGTTACCAAAATTTGGTGGCAAAGGCATGTATGGCGATAACGTACACAAAGCCGTGCTGGAAGCCGGCGAAGAAGAATCTGGCATTACCATCCACTTTGTGAACACCCAGTTTGATGAGGGCGAGGTGATTCACCAGTCGCGCTTTAAGATAGAGCCCGGCGATAACCTGGAGATGGTGAAATTTAAAGGCCAGCAGTTAGAGCACCAGCACTTCCCAAAGGTTATTGAAAACCTTTTGAAGAAGATGCGGAGCTAATGATAGTTTAAATTTGAATTCCTAATTAATGGTTCTTCGGATCTATCTTAGGTATCGCGAACATCGCCTCTTTAATATACTTCACCGGGGCGCTGCCATAGCTAAGGAATTTCTCGTTAAACTCTTTAAGCTTATACTTATCCGCTTTCTTTTTTTTCCATTCTTCGTGCAGGGCGTTAATTTCTTTGTAACCCGTATAATAACTGGTCAACTGTATACTGCTTACACTAACACGCTTCCATTTGCCCTCGGCTTCGGCCTGTTGTTGAAAAGCCTCTTTGGTTAGCATTTTAATAGCGTCCTCTTTGGCCATGTTGGAACTATGCACGCTGTAATCCAATATCGTATTACATACCGAACGCAGGTGCCACTTGTACCACATCAGGCGCATTTCGGGGGCGCTATCGCCAAAGCCGGCATCTATCATTTCCTGCTCGCTAAAAACCGCCCACCCTTCTACCATCGCACCATTACCAAAAATAGATTTGATCATACTTGGCGCTTTGTTGGCATACACCAATTGTGTATAATGGCCGGGGATAGCCTCGTGGATGCAAAGGATCTGCAGGATATAGTCGTTATACTCGCGCAGGTAACTCTCCGACTTCTCTTTTGACCAGCCCGCAAGGCTGCCCACGTTATAATAGGTATTACCATTTTTATCATACGGGCCGGGCGCACTGATAGACGCGCCTGCAACACCGGCCATATAAGCGGGTTCTTTACGCACCACCAATGGTTTTGTTGGATCGAGCGTTACAATGTCTTTACTCCTGATGAACGCGGTAAGCTTAGGGATCTCCTTTTCAATTGCCAACTGGAAATCGCCGGGGGCAACATGTTTGGCCGAAAGTGTATCTATCACCTTAGCAATAAACTCCAATGAATCTTTCGGGATAGGCTGTGTACCAAAATATTTTGGCCAAAGCGTGCGGCTTAATTTAGCCATCTCTTTATGCAAAAACTTTTTACGCTCTACTGCCGAGTTATAGGTTTGCTGGGCTGTGCCCTCTGCCTGGATCTCGTATTTAAACTTGGTTTCGTAAAACTGTTTGCCCAGCCTAAAGCTGCGTGGCTTATCATTCTTTAATGCTTTTAACCATGCAGCATATTCTTTTATGGCAGCGGCAGCTGTTTTAGCCCTGTTAAGCATCAATGTTTGCTCGGCAGCAGGGATATTTGTTTTTTTAAGGGAATCGGCAAAGTCATTTTCTATAACGCCAACGCCGCCCAGGTGCTGGTCTATAGCCAGTGAGGTAAGTTCCACAACCGGGTTTTTAATTTGCTTTTCGGCCTCTTTGTAATACGCCGGGATGTTCTCCATTTTTTGATGAAAACTGCGCAGGCGTTTAGTTAGCGGCGCGTAGTTTTCATTTAATATGGTAGCGAAAGAACCAATAACATTATATGATGTAGGGTCCCACTCGTATGCTTTTAACTGATTGTTGTAGAATTGAATCTTTTCCAGCTCGTTCTGCATCATGCGGCTGTCCATCTTGTTCAGGTCGCTCAGCGTATTAGGCTGGTAGCGGCTTAACGAATCTATCTGCACTTTGGCAAACTTAACAGCCAGGTCGCGGGTTTTAGCGCTGGGTATCAACAAAAGGCTGTCGTATTTATGGTAGCCTACACTGGTAGCCCAGTCGGGGTTGTTTTTCCATAGCTCTTCTAAAAAGTGGTCTTCATATCTTAAAAAAGCGGCATCATCTTTTAAAGACAAGTCCTGCATCATTTCGCCGTCCTTTTTACAACCGGTAAAAGCAGCCACA
This sequence comes from Mucilaginibacter sp. 5C4, assembly GCF_034345625.1. NCBI lineage: Bacteria > Pseudomonadati > Bacteroidota > Sphingobacteriia > Sphingobacteriales > Sphingobacteriaceae > Mucilaginibacter > Mucilaginibacter sp. 5C4. The sequence goes on from NZ_CP133775.1 coordinate 3,727,449, forward strand.
TAAAGGGCCATTAATAGTAGTTTTTTAATCACTATGGTACAATTTAACTTTGGTGCATAAACTTAAAACTTTTGCACCATATAAATCAAACCTGTATCTAATTTGTTAAACAACAAACACATTTATTATGGACCATCAGCACGAAATACTCATAAACGAATTAATAAAACTGATCGAAGGCGGCGGCGCGCATGCTACTTTAAAAGATGCCCTGGCAGATCTGCCTAAGGAACTGCGCGGTGTAAAGCCGCATAACCTGCCTTACAGCATTTGGCAACTGGCCGAGCATATCCGCATTGCACAGCGGGATATGCTGGAATTTAGTAAAGACGGCAGCCATCAATCGCCAAAATGGCCCGATGATTACTGGCCTAAAGAAGCCGAACCAAAACATGATGCCGCATGGGATAAAACCATCGAACAAATTAATACCGACAGGGCCGAATTTATAGTCTTACTAAAAAGCGCGGACATTTACGAGAGGATCCCTCATGGTGACGGACAAAGCATACTGCGAGAAGCCTTGCAGGCAGCCGACCATACATCGTACCACACCTCAGAGATCATATTATTGAGGCGATTGCTGGGGGCTTGGAAAAGCAAGTAACAGATGTGCGGAGTCTCTCCGCGCGTTATTGCGAGCGATAGCGTGGCAATCCCCGACTTACAGAGCCGCAGACGAGTCTATCGAAGATTGCCACGTCGCTACGGTTCCTCGCAGCAATGACGCGTGAGAACTATTTCAACCCCTTTATAAAATTCACTATGCCGGTTACCAACTCCGGTTTTAGGGGGAGGTCGGGTTTGCTATAGGTGGCGGTGTTTTGCTCTTTATCTGCCGGGGCTTCCTTTAAAATGTGGTTCATGTTAGGGATCAGCAACAGCACCGCGTCAGATTTTGCTTTCTTCAGCAGGTCGGCATCAGTAACAGGCACTTGCAGATCTGTAGTGCCCTGCACGATCAGTACAGGTATTTTAGCTTTTTTTATCTCGCGCGCTGGCGAATACCTGAACCACGATAACAGGTACGGCTGTATATCCGGCCTGGCAATGGGGTAAAGTTTGGGGTCGATATTATCGGTAAACTTGCCTCTTTTCAAGCTATCCAGCATCCTTTTAAAATTATCCTGGATAAATTTTGGGTAGGCTTTCATTTGTTCAGTTACCACAATATCTGCCGAACGGCCCGCGCCCGCAACAGATATATACGCCTTAACCGGTTGGTCGCGAATGGCCAGCATCCCCACCAGCGAACCCTCGCTGTGCCCTAAAACAATTACTTTAGAGAAGCGCTGATCATCGCTTAGCAAATTCACCAACCCTACGGCATCGTCAACATAATCTTCAAACTTCAGTTCTTTTTCTTTGGTGGTGGTTATGCTTTGGCCTATCAGCCGTTTATCATAACGCAGGCTGGCTATGCCATTTTTGCCAAGTTCATTCGCCAGCATTTTATAGGTATTGCCGTTAAGGCCAAGTTTGGGGCTGTTGCCATCACGGTCAGTCGGGCCAGATCCTGGTATAATAAGCACTACCGGTATTTTGCCTGATGCATTAGCGGGTGTTGTTAACGTTCCAGATATAGACCCCGAAAAGGTTTTAAGCAATATTGGTGCTTCTTTTAATGATGGGTCCATCGCCATGGCTTTAGTTCCCTCCACATATGGGGCAAGAAACAACCCTATTATTTTGCTCTGGCTGTTAAGCGACAGGTTAAGCTGAAAAACCGCGTTAGTAAACGTGCCCTTGTAAATTGCCAGCGGCGAACTAAATTTTAAGAAATCGATTTGTTTAAGGCTTCCCAATTGTGATTTTAGCTGCACTGTGGTAGGCTTAAACTTATCTAAAGGTAAGCTTGCCTTCATTTCGGGGCTAAACATAGCAAAGATGCTATCGGGCTGGTTGGCGTTATAAAACTGCTTAAATTTATTGGCGACAGCCGCGTAATTGGCAGGCTCCTGCGCCTTAAGCTGTGCGGCAAATAATAAAACAAAAGCTATCAGGTATATTTTCTTCATGTAATATTCTAATTGTCTGTTGGCGAAATTAATAAATAGAAGGGATTTACTTTTATACTAATAACTTAAAGCAACATTTAATAGTATAAAGCCGTAAAAAACAACAACACATTCCTATCCAATTTAAAATTGTTCTTATATTTAAGGCTTTAAAATGTGGACACTATAAGAAAAATTTCTACGAGGTAATATTAATGAGGGTTAAAATCGGGTGCTTATTTATAGCTATCCTGTCAAGTCTATTTAGTTTTTGCTACGCCCAAACGGGTACGTCAACTATAAGCGGCACTGTTTTAATACAAAATAACCAACCGGCCCAGGCGGCCACGGTTATTCTGTTAAACCTGCCAGACTCGTCTGTGGCTATGTCTGCCCTGGTTGGTAATACCGGAACCTTCCGTTTTAATTTTGTTAACCCCGGCAAGTATATTATACTTGCCACAAGGCTTGGGTTTAAAAAAGCTTACTCCACAAATATTTCTGTTACAGCCGGGCTTGATATCACCACCGCCCATATCACACTATCATCCCTTAATAAAGAATTGAAGGAAGTTTCGATAGTTGCCAAAAAGCCTTATATCGAAGTAAAGCCGGGTAAAATGATCATCAACCCATCGGCCAGTATCGTTGCCGACGGCCAATCGGTATTAGAAATTCTGAGGCAATCGCCGGGGGTGCGTGTAGACAATAACGACAACGTGAGTATTAATGGCCGCCAGGATGCTTTGGTGATGATTGATGGTAAAGCCACCAACCTAACCGGCGCCGACCTTGCCGCACTACTAAAAAGCACCCAGGGCAACAATATCGACCGCATGGAGGTAATAAAAGGAGGTTCGGCCAAGTATGATGCTGCCGGCGGCGGTATCATCAACATTATTTATAAAAAAGGCACTAACATAGGCACTAACGGTACCTTTAATGCATCGGCAGGTTACGGCAAATATTATAAGGGAAGCACGGGCATAAGCTTAAACCATCGCACAAAAACATATAATATTTTTGGTAGTTATAGTGTTGTAGCCAATAAGCAATGGAAAGATGTATATACCGACCGCGCCATTAATTATGCCGGGGTAAAAAGTGATTACAACACTACTTACAAAAGTATCATCGAGTCGCTTAATCATAATTTTAGGTTAGGTGCCGATCTCTCCTTGTCGCCAAGCCAAAGTATTGGTTTTTTGGTATCGGGCTTTGTAAACAACAACAACATTGATAAAGATAACACGCTTAAAATTTACAATAATGGCGTGTTTGATTCTACCATTGTTGCCCGTTCCAATATCGACAGGGACATCAGCAACATCAATTACAACCTTAACTACACCGCCAAACTGGATAAGGTGGGCAGGAGCATTACAGCCAACGCAACTTATAGCAATTCTAACCGCCACTCGGACGAATATATTACAAACACGTTTGCAGATGACCGGGGTTTTGCTTACCGCGACCCGTTATTGCTGGAAAATTTATCGCCCACAAAAATAAAAAACTGGAGTGGCTTGCTTGCGTATACCAACCCTTTGCCAAAGGGCAAAATTGATGCGGGTTTAAAATACAGCTATACCACAACAGATAATAACCTGGTGTTTGGCCCCCAGGTAAATGGCGTATACACGGTTAACACTACTTACAGCAATCATTTTTTGTTTAACGAGAAAATTGGGGCCGCCTATATTAACTACACTACCAAATTTGGCAAGTTTGATTTTGACGGTGGCTTACGTGGCGAGTATACCAACAACGAGGGCAACTCATTAACCACTAATGAAGTAACGCCGCGTAAGTATTTTAACCTTTTCCCTACGGCGATATTAAATTACAGGCATAACGATAAAAACGAGTTTGCCGTAAATTTAACAAGGGGCATTACCAGACCGGGGTATGATAAACTTAACCCGTTCCTGTACTTTGTTGACCTTTACACCTACCAGGCAGGTAACCCATATTTAAAGCCCGAATACCATAACACCATCATACTAAGCCACACGTATAATAGCCAAACGGTTACATCCATCCGTGCCGATTTGGCAACAGGCGCCACATTCCCGTTTTACGAGCAGGACGATGCCAGTAAATTAAGCCTGAGTGCCGATGTTAACCTGGGCAGGGTTTATACTTATGGCATTAACATTAATACGCCTGTAAAATTCACCAGCTGGTGGGCCAGTAATTATGATGTAGATGCATCGTACCAACGCTATGTAGCCTACGCGGAATATGGCAACCTTAATAAAGGCACCGCCGATGTAATAGTTACCTCTACCCAAACCTTTACTTTGCCGGGTGGCTTTGCGGCGCAGCTATCGGGCAAGTTTGAAACTGCTACTTTTTATGGCATTAAACAATTTAGGCCGGCCGGTTTTATGGACGCGGGCATCAGCAAGCAGATCCTTAACAAAATGGGCCGTATTAGTTTGGTTGGGAACGACGTTTTTAAGCTGAACCGCGACAAAATCTCTATCAATTACCAAAATCTTAATATTAACCTGTTAGACAGGCGCGAATACCGCAAAGTTTACCTAAACTTTAGCTATCGTTTTGGTAAAAAAACTGTTAAAAACGCTGCACGGCACGTAACCGGTAACGAGGATGAGCAAAATCGTATGAAACCGCCTCAATAAGACTACACTTTTCATTCAGGATTTAACACCAAAAAATATGTTTGATGTTAACAAGGTTGCCCACATAAGCGGACAACCAAACAAAACTATTTAATTAATATTAGGCGTTACATATGAATTCATCCATACATCTTGGCTTAAAATTTTGTTTTTAATTATTTAAAAGCAGGGCAACGCAAAAATGGTTTTAGAAAATCACCCCGCATGGCCGCTAAAGGCGCTAATAATGATAATAAGCAGTACGATGAAGGTGATGGCTGTATACAGATGGTCTTTTTCGAGAATGAAACCAACGGCGCTGAATAGCACCCTTACCACGGGCGTTGCAATAAGCAGCACAATACCTGCCTGGATAATAGCCCGCCCCCTTAAATTGATGATGCCGTTAATAATACCACGGGGACTCTGGATAAAATCGGGCACGCCTACAAACTTGTGATAGTTGGCTATACTTTGGCCATGGCGTGTCAAATAAATAACACCGCCGATAAAAACTACAGCCATAGAAATAAAAACGCCGGCACGCAGTACCCACCCTATTACCACCTGCATGTCTTTATCTTTAAACCGCTGTATCATTAAGTGTCGAAAATAACGCTTAAAAAATGGCTTGCCAACTTTAATGTTAACCTATATAATATATAGACTTTATTGAAACTTTGGCCTCTCCCCAGCCCTATCCGAGGAAGAGGGAGCTGAAATCTCTTCCTGTTGATCAGTGAAGTATCCCCTACCGGGGGAGATTTAGAAGGGGTTTAGCTGATTTTAAAGCAGTTTTTACTATTTTCGCAACCTCAATACGGTAAATAAACAAATGGATTATCAATTTAAAGATATAGAGCAAAAGTGGCAGCAGTTTTGGGCCGAGCATAAAACCTTTAAGGCCGAAAACACAAGCAACAAACCCAAGTATTATGTGCTGGATATGTTCCCCTACCCATCTGGCGCGGGGCTGCATGTTGGCCACCCACTGGGTTATATTGCCTCTGATATTTTTGCACGTTATAAGCGTTTAAAAGGCTTTAACGTATTGCACCCAATGGGTTACGATAGCTTTGGCTTGCCGGCCGAGCAGTACGCCATACAAACCGGGCAGCACCCTTCAGTTACTACCGAGGCTAACATTGCCACCTACCGCCGCCAGCTGGACCAGATAGGTTTCTCGTTTGATTGGGACAGGGAAGTGCGCACCAGTTCGCCAGATTATTATAAATGGACACAATGGATCTTTATCCAGTTATTCAATAGCTACTATGATAAGGGTGCGGATAAAGCGCAAAGCATTGCCAACCTGGTTGAGCATTTTGAAAGCAAAGGCTCGGTAGGGATCAACGCTGTTTGCGATGAAGAAATACAAAGCTTTACCGCCACTGAGTGGAAAGCCTTTAACGAGCAACAACAACAAGCCGAACTGTTAAAATACCGCTTAACCTACCTGCGCGAAAGCACCGTTAACTGGTGCCCTGCACTGGGTACCGTATTAGCTAACGACGAGGTAAAAGATGGCTTTAGCGAGCGCGGGGGCTACCCTGTAGAGCAAAAGAAAATGATGCAGTGGAGCATGCGCATCACCGCCTACGCCCAGCGTTTATTAGAAGGTTTAAACCATATTGATTGGCCAGAGCCTTTGAAAGAAATGCAGCGCAACTGGATAGGTAAAAGCGTTGGCGCAAGTGTGAGGTTCCCGTTAGATAAAACCACTCACCTTTCACAACTCACTACAAACTACATCGAGGTTTTCACCACCCGTGTTGATACCGTTTTCGGTGTAAGCTTTTTGGTAATAGCGCCCGAGCATGAGTTGGTTGCCGAACTAACCACGTTGGAGCAAAAGGCCGATATTGATGCTTATATTACCCAAACTAAAAAGAAAAGCGAATTGGACCGTATGGCCGATACAAAAACCGTATCGGGCGCATTTACGGGCAGCTATGTAACCAACCCGCTTAACGGCACCCAGATCCCGGTTTGGATAGCTGATTATGTTTTGGCAGGTTACGGTACAGGCGCGGTTATGGCCGTACCATCGGGAGATCAGCGCGACTTTGTGTTTGCGAAGCATTTTAACTTGCCGATAATCCAGATCATCGATATCCAAAATATTGAGGTAGAAGCCGACCCAACCAAAGAAGGTAAATACATCAACAGCGATTTTATAAACGGCTTGGGTTACAAAGAAGCATCCGCAGCTGTAGTTGCTAAACTGGATGAACTGGGCTTGGGTAAAGCAAAAGTGAACTTCCGGATGCGCGATGCCATTTTTGGCCGCCAGCGTTACTGGGGAGAACCCGTACCGGTTTACTTTAAAGGTGGCCTTCCTTACCTTATCGACGAGCAACACCTGCCATTATTATTACCCGAGATAGATAAATACTTACCAACCGAAAGCGGCGAACCGCCATTAGGCCGCGCGACCGATTGGAAACACCCGGAGGGTGAATACGAATTAAGCACCATGCCGGGTTGGGCAGGCAGCAGCTGGTATTGGTACCGCTATATGGATGCCCATAACGATCAGGAGTTTGCATCGCGCGAAGCGATCGAATACTGGAAGGACGTAGATTTATACATTGGCGGCAGCGAGCATGCTACAGGTCACTTGCTCTACAGCCGTTTCTGGAACAAGTTTTTGAAGGATATAGGCAAAGTGGTTGAGGAAGAACCATTCAAAAAGCTGATCAACCAGGGGATGATACAGGGACGGAGTAATTTTGTATATCGTTTAATTGATGACGAAGGCAAAGGAACCAACACTTTTGTATCGCATGGTTTGATCAAAGAATACAAAACCTCTCCGCTACATGTTGATGTAAACATAGTAGAGAACGAAGTTTTGAACCTAAACAAGTTTAAAACCTGGAGAGAAGATTTTGCTGACGCGGAATTTATCCTGGAAAACGGAAAATACATTTGCGGCGTGGAAGTGGAGAAAATGTCCAAGTCCAAATTCAATGTGGTTAACCCGGATGATCTGATAGCCCGTTACGGTGCGGATACTTTGCGTATGTACGAAATGTTCCTTGGTCCGCTGGAGCAAAGCAAACCTTGGAATACCAATGGTATCGAGGGGGTGTTCAAGTTCCTGCGTAAATTCTGGAGGTTATTCCATGATGCGGACTGGAACTTTAACGTAAGCAACGAGGCACCGACTAAAGCCGAGCTAAAATCACTTCACAAGATCATCCAGAAGGTGGAGCAGGATATTGAACGTTTCTCGTTCAATACATCCGTATCCAGCTTTATGATAGCCGTTAACGAACTTACCGACCTGAAGTGCAACAAACGCGCTATCCTACAGGAACTGGTTATTACCCTTGCCCCCTATGCCCCGCATATTTGCGAGGAACTTTGGGTATTGCTGGGTAACCCGGCGGGCAGTATCTCTACCGCGACATACCCTAAATTTAACCCGGCCTACCTGGTTGAGGAGGAATTTAGCTACCCGGTATCTTTTAATGGAAAAATGAAAACTAATGTTAGCCTTTCGTTGTCTATGGAGGTAGCTGATATTGAAGCTGCAATTTTAGCCAATGCCGATGTGCAAAAATACCTTGATGGCAAAACCCCTAAAAAGGTAATTGTTGTTAAAGGCCGTATTGTAAACATCGTTATCTAACAATAAAATAATTCAGCCCCTGTGCCTGAGCGCTTTAATAAGCAGCAGGCGCAGGGGCTTTTTGCTGCCCCTTAGTGTAACATGTACATTACATTAACACATAATTTACACAAAAGCGATAACTGCCTGTAACATTTTTGGCATTTTCGCCTCCAATTACTAAAAACGCTCTAAATAGTTCTTATATGAAACGAATACTTTTACTTTTATTAGTTATATGTGCCTCAATATCAGCCAAAGCCCAGTTTGGGGTTGGCGGTGGTGGCGGCTCAAATATCATCGGCAAAATCTCTGGCACGGTGATAGATTCACTTACCAAAAAACCGGTTGATTATGCTACCATCAGCATCTTTAAAAGCGGTGCAAAAACGCCTATAAACGGTGTGTTAACAGATGCGAAAGGAAACTTTAAGCTGGATAACATCCGTGCAGGTAAATACAAAATCACCGTATCATTCATCGGTTACCCTACCAAAACTTTCGACCCTGTTGAAACCACGGCTTCAAAACCGGATAACAACATGGGCCAGTTAGTTATTGCCCCAAGCGCAAAAACCTTAAAAGAGGTGCAGGTTGTTGGCCAGCAGGCGCTTATCGAAAACAAAATTGATAAGATAGTTTACAATGCCGAAAAAGACCTTACCGCAGCAGGCGGTAACGCTACAGACGTTTTGCAGAAAGTGCCATTGGTATCTGTTGATATGAACGGTAACGTAGCCATCCGCGGCGATCAGAATGTTCGTGTGTTGATCAACGGCAAACCATCGGGTGCAACATCAGCAAGCCTTAGCGACGTATTAAAAACCATCCCTGCCGATCAGATCAAAAGCATAGAGGTGTTAACCTCGCCATCTGCTAAATACGATGCAGAGGGTTCTGGTGGTATCATCAACATCATTACTAAAACCAAAAATGCATCGGGCATCAGCGGTGGTGTTAGCGGTGGTGTAGGTACACGCCAAAACAACGGTAACATCAACTTCAATTACAACAAAAACCGTTTTAACTTTTCGGCCAACCTTGGTGGTAACCTTACCTGGCCGCAAAGGTCATTTTCAGACTTCAGGCAAGAATTAAAAGTTGGTGCTGCTACAGAGAAAAACTCAAGCAAAACCAGTAACGAAATTAAACGCCATGGTGCGAGGGGTTCGCTTAGTGCAGGCTACGAGTTTAACGGCTTTAACAGCATTAACAGTACGCTTACCTTAAACGATGGTGGTTTTAACGCCAACGGTGGTGGTGATTACCACTTTGAAGATGCCGCTAATTCTATCGTGAAAGACTACATAGGCCGCTCAATATCACACAATAAATTTAGTGGATTTGACTGGAATGTTGACTACACGCACAAATTTAAAAAAGAAGGTCACGAGATAGTAGTATCCGGTCAGTGGAGCCACAGCATTGTTAAATCGGATTACCTGAATGAGTTCAGCGACCGCTATGCAAGTCAAAAAGGTAACAACAACGGCAAAAACAACGAGTACACCGCCCAGGCAGATTATACCAACCCTATCAGCAAAACATTAAAATTGGAGGCTGGTGGTAAAACCATCCAAAGGCGCATTAACAGTGTGTACGATATATTCACCGTTACGCCGGGCGATATCAACGACCCTAACCCGGTTGGTATAAATCCTATTAGGGATAACCTAAACTCTAACCTGTACAATTACAATCAAAACGTATATGCCGGTTACAGTGTGGTCACCTTTAATTTGCCTAAGAACTATGCGATTTTAGCCGGTTTCCGTTACGAAAACACGCAGATCACAGGTGACCCGCAAACACCTTACGCAACGCCGGGCAGCAACTCGCAGGAGTTAAAACCATTTAGCGCGAGCTATAATACTTATGTACCAAGCTTAACGTTGCAAAAAACTTTGGGCTCCAATACGTTTAAATTATCGTACAGCAAACGTATACAGCGCCCAAGTTTACAGGTGTTAAACCCGTTCATTAACCGTGCACAGCAGCAAAGCCAAAGTGTAGGTAACCCTAACCTTGCACCGGAAGTATCGCAAACGGTTGAGTTAAACTATAACACGTTTGTTAAATCATCGGTATTAAACTTCTCGGTTTACTACAAAAACACCCGCGACCTTATTGAAGGTATTGCTACACCAATAACTGATAATGGTGTTGTGGTTAACCGTACTATCCAAAATAACGTTGCCGCAAATAACTCTGTAGGTGCAAGTTTCTTTGGTTCCATAAACCCTATCAAAGCTTTAACCATTCGTGGTAGCATCAACGTGTTTACCTATAATCCAAGTGTGTATGATGCTTACGCAGGCTTTGTTAACCAGGACGCGTTAAAAACCCGCTTAGTGTCTACCCTATTTGGTAGCGCGCAGCTTAATTTGCCTAAGAACTTTATTGTAGAGGCATTTGGGTTCACCAACTCGGCCCGCCGGACCATCCAGGGTGCAAGCCCTGCTTTCGGGATCTACGCGTTCGGGATCAAAAAACAGTTCCTGGATAAAAAGGCGTCTATCGGTTTCAACACAGTGCAGCCTTTTGCAGTTAACAAATCGTTCGATCAGAATATCTCAAGCCCTACATTCACACAAACATCACACACCCAGTTCCCTTTCCAATCATTTGGTATAACATTTAGCTACAGCTTTGGTAAAATAAGCTTTAAAGCACCAAACCCTACCCAGAAAAAGAAAGGCGTTAATAACGACGACCAGATACAAGGTGGCGACCAAAACGGTGGTGGCGCAGCACCCGCAGGCGGCAGATAATAATAGCCCAAAACAACAATTACATATAAGCAAAACGCCCCTTCAAATTGAAGGGGCGTTTTTTTGTATCTCCCCACCCATATCATCCTGAACTTGTTTCAGGATCTCTCAGGGCAAGTAACCATGCAAACTATCGACCTTGCATGTGGAATGCCGAAATAAATTAGGCATGACGGATAAGATTTATCCCAACAATAAAAGCCGGTCAATTACTCGACCGGCTTTCTATTTCAATTAAGCTTGCGCTAAATTATTTCTTATTGTAATATTTAAAGTCCTTACCAATAAAACGTGCAGCATCGCCAAGTTCTTCTTCGATGCGCAGCAATTGGTTGTATTTAGCTATCCTGTCAGATCGTGACGCAGAACCGGTTTTGATCTGGCCACAGTTAAGGGCAACAGCAAGGTCGGCAATGGTAACGTCTTCAGTTTCTCCAGAACGGTGACTCATTACAGATGTGTAACCGTTAGTTTGCGCTAAAGTAACCGCATTGATAGTTTCTGTTAACGAACCTATCTGGTTAACTTTTACCAGGATAGAGTTTGCAGTTTGGGTAGAGATACCTTGTTGTAAACGTTTTACGTTGGTTACAAACAAATCATCACCCACTAACTGTACTTTATCACCAATTTTCTCGGTTAATAATTTCCAGCCTGCCCAGTCATCCTCGCCCATACCATCTTCGATAGATATGATCGGATATTTAGCAGCTAACTCAGCAAGGTAATCTGCCTGTTGCTCACTGGTACGGATAGCACCTTTTTCGCCTTCAAATTTTGTGTAATCGTATTTACCGTCTTTGTAAAACTCAGAAGCGGCACAGTCAAACGCAAGGCAGATATCTACACCCGGTTTGTAACCAGCTTTTTCAATAGCCTGTAAAATGGTTTCAACGCCATCTTCGGTACCTTCAAAGGTTGGTGCAAAACCACCTTCGTCGCCTACTGCTGTAGACAGGCCCCTGTCATGTAATATTTTCTTAAGGTTGTGGAACACTTCGGTACCCCAACGCAAAGCTTCAGAGAAAGATGAAGCGCCAACCGGCATGATCATAAACTCCTGAAACGCGATAGGCGCATCAGAGTGAGAACCACCGTTAACAATATTCATCATTGGGATAGGTAAAGTGTTAGCGTTAACACCACCTATGTAGCGGTATAAAGGCTGGCGGCTTTCTTGCGCTGCTGCTTTAGCAACCGCTAAAGAAACACCAAGGATAGCGTTAGCACCCAGTTTGCTTTTATTTTCGGTACCGTCAAGCGCTATCATAATAGCATCAACAGCATTTTGTTCAAATACATCAACACCTTTTAATTCGTCGGCTATAATGTTGTTTACATTATCAACGGCTTTTAATACGCCTTTGCCCATGTAAACGGCTTTGTCGTTATCGCGAAGCTCAACAGCCTCGTGGATCCCGGTTGAAGCACCAGATGGTACTGCAGCGCGGCCAAGCACACCGTTTTCTGTAATTACGTCTACCTCGATTGTTGGGTTACCGCGCGAATCAAGTATCTGGCGCGCATGAACAGCAATTATTAAGCTCATAGTTTTTTATTGTCGAATTTTGAGTGATATACTATACTAATTTGGTGGGCTAAGTTAAGTGCAAAAACAGGAAATAGCAACGCAAATTTTGCATTTGTAATGATTATTAATGGTTTATTAACATACCGTTGTTTTTAAAACCATCCATTTTTGCTTCAAATTATGAAATTGCACCGTCAGAACTTCGGTATCAGATCAATCGCTTGTGGTTGGCACACGCTCGCCCTCGGCGCTATTTTTTCGGTTTATACGGTACATCAGCGTCAGCATCATGTTGTTTTTGGCGCTACTATTAACTGCGATGTAGTTACGCTGGTTGATCCACCCTGCCTGCAGTATCCACTTTTTATCAAACTGGTAACCCAATGCTGCCGATACCCGGTTGCGCTCGAAGTTTGGCGCTTTGTTATTAAAGAAGATCTCGTCAAACATCGATATAAACCAGGTTTTAGCTACGATCTTTTTATTATTCAGCGGGATAAACATATTTAAACGATAACGGAAGCGGTTGCGGTAGTCGCCGTTTACCCAGCGTTGCTCTACCCTATAACGGTGCTCAAATTTTAACGAGGTGAGGAACTGGTTAATGGTCATCTGCTCCCAAACGCGAAACTCATTGATAAGCGGGCCTTTAGCTACATCAAAATAATCGTAGGTGTGGTAAGTGCCCGTACCTAACAAGGCAGTAAAATTCTTGTCGATATCGTAGCTTACGCCGGCCTTGGCTTCGTAATATTGAAACTGGCTGAAACCCGCGCCGTTTGTACGTGCCTGGAACTCGGTATAACCGCCCCATCTATGAGCGCTGTCGCCGGCCATTACAACGGTTACGATGCCCCATGTACCGGTTTTAGAATCCTGCGCGTTAACTTTAAATGAACACACCGTAAAAACAACAAGCAGTAGTACTAAGCCTGAGGTGTTTTTTAACATTTGTTTAATATTAATTTAATGCAAATGTATTTCCTCATTGTTACCTGCGTGTTAACCACACAAGTGTTAATATTATTAATATGTTAAGGATTGATGCTTATGTTAATTTAATGTTAAGTAAATTTAAAACGAGACGCGAAGTATCGCATCTCTACATATATTCTTTTGTCTTGTCTCTTGATTCTAAAACCCCTGCTTCCATTCTCCCCTATTCCCATTTGAACGTTTTTACCGCTACGGCATAAATAATTACACCCCATATTAACAGGATAAAAAGTTGGTGGGTAACATCGCCAAGGCCGGCACCTTCAAAGGCTACTTTGCGCATGGCATTGTTAAGGTGTGTAAGCGGCAGGGCATTGCTTAAATGCTGCAGCCAGGTTGGGAATGCGGTTACCGAGAAGAACGTGCCCGACAATAAAAACTGCGGCAGCGTAATAATATTAGATAACGGCGGTACCGTGCTTTCATTTTTGGCGATGCCCGATATGGTAAAGCCAAAGCCCATAAATATGATGAGCCCGATGGCACACAGCACCAACATATTCAGCACCGTAACCACGCCATGGATCAGCGTAAAGCCGAACGCGTAATGCCCAACCATAATAATAAACAGCGCGCCTAATAACGAGAAAACGATCCTCGCCAAAGCTTCGCCCAGTACAATGCTGTAGCGTTTAACCGGCGTTGCAAAAAAACGTTTGATAACCAGCGTTAACCGCAAACTGATAAATACGAAAGCTGTACCGAACACCCCGCTGCTTAGCAACGAGAAGCCCAACTGACCAGGCAATATAAAATCAATATACTTATACTCGCGACCGGTAACTACGGTTTCTTTCAGGTTTACGGCATCGGGTATTTTGATGCCTGAGTACGATTGCATTTTGCTTAATTGTACGGACTGTATCCTATAGAAAATATTGTTCAATGCCGATTTTAATATCGACCCTTTATCGCCCGAGGCGTGGCTGTATTGCACGCTCATATCAATGGGTTTCATCGGCGTAAACGGCCCAACATTAATAATAGCGTCTATACTACCTTTCGCCAGGTTTTTGCCCATCTCATTTGCGCTTTGGTCTTTTATCAGATGGACGATCTTGTTTTGGGCAAGCGCTTTGTAAACCGGGTTCAGCGTATCGCAGCCTTTGGCAACACCTACATCTATAGACATACCGCCGCCGCCAATATTGGCAAACACCAGTATAAATATCAGCGGGAAAGCCAAACTAAACACCACCGCCGACGGGCTGCGTAAAATAGAACGGAAGCTGGCTTTGGCAATGGCCAGGGTTGCGCGGGTATTGCTATAATTTTGGTTCATTGGTTCAATAGTTCATTAAGCCTCACCCCAAACCACTCTCCGAAAGAGAGGGGCTTTAAATGAGAAAGTCGTTAATTCATTTTAAAGTCTCCCCTACCGGGGGAGATTTAGAGTGGCTAACTCTCCCGCCACTCCTTGCCTGTCATGTTAATAAAAACATCCTCCAGGTTAGCGCCTTTAGTTTGTTTGGAACGTTCAAAGCCGCTTGCCACCAGTTGGTCAATAAAATGATCGGGGGTATCTATGCCGATGATGTGGCCGCCATCAACAAAGGCTACACGGTCACACAGTACTTCGGCTTCGTCCATATAATGCGTGGTGATCACCACAGTAGTGCCCGCATCGCGGATCTCGCGTATCAGGTCCCATAGGTTACGGCGTGCCTGTGGGTCGAGGCCGGTGGTTGGCTCATCCAGGAAAATAATGCGTGGATTGTTAATGAGTGTTGTGGCGATAGAAAAGCGCTGCTTTTGCCCACCGCTAAGGTCTTTGTATTTGGCTTTTGCTTTATCAGTTAGGGCTACCTTCTCCAGCATTTCTGTAGGAGTTTTGTTTACACCGTATAGGCCCGAGAATAATACGATCAATTCCGACAGGTTCAAATTCGGGTAATATCCCGCAGCCTGCAGCTGCACGCCAATGCGTTTTTTGATATTATCGGCATCAGTTTCGATGTTGAAACCATCTACCGTTATCTCACCGGATGTTTTATCGCGCAGGGTTTCTATCACTTCGAGTGTGGTGGTTTTGCCGGCACCATTGGGGCCAAGCAGGCCGAAGATCTCGCCTTCGTAAACCTCAAAGCTGATGCCTTTTACCGCCTCAAAATCGCCATAGTTTTTAACCAGGTTTTTAACCGTGATAATAGGTTTGTTTGCCATACCGTAAATATGCGTTGTATTTGTTTAATAACCAAAGCCCCCCCAAACGGCGCAGTCCTCATGAACACCATAAAGCAAACAACTGTGAATAATCTCCCCCGGTCGGGGAGACTTTAAGCCCTCTCCTCCGGGGAGGGTTTGCGTGGGGCTTTTAAAAAATCAAATGGCCTAACAAACTAATGAGAACAATAGCTTTTGTAAGCAAAGCCACAATGGTGATGAGTACAGGAAGTGTGAGTAAAGTTGTCATGATGTTTAGTGTTTTAACACTACAAAAGTGTATCAAAACCAAACTTTTTAACAGCATTATTAGGTGAACGGATGCAAAATGTCGGTAAATGTACTCCTATAAGGAATGAGCATCGGTAAATTGGCGGTTGCCTTGTACCGACTACTCCTCCCCCACATTTATCCCTATTTGCTTCAGCAGCAACGACGCGTTAAAGGTTTTACATTCGCCGTGTTTTATCTTGTAATCAAATAGCATTTCGCCATCAATCACCTGTATATCGAAGTAATAATTGCGTACATAATCGGGATACTTATCTTCCAGGCGGGCAATCTGCAGATCGTGGGTGGCAACCATGCCTACCCCTTTTTTGCTGATGAGTTGTTCTATTACCGCTTTGCTGCCCAGGTATTTATCTACCGAGTTTGTTCCGCGCAGCATCTCGTCAATCAAAAAGAAAACACGGTGCTCGTTTTCTACCGCAGCCAATAGCATTTGCAGGCGGTCCAGTTCGGCTTTAAAGGTGGATGTACTTTCGTTCAGCGAATCTTTTATCCGCATGTAACTTACTATCGTGATAACAGAAACCTCCATAGCTGCCGCACACACCGGCGCACCTGCCAGCGCCATTACGGTATTGATACCAATGGTACGCAGGAATGTACTTTTGCCGGCCATGTTACTGCCGGTAATAATGTCGATACTGTAAGCATCCTTCAAATCATAATCATTGTCAACCCGCTTACCGCGAATAAGCGGATGGGCAATATTTTTAGCGGTAACGGTATAACCTTCGGTATCGGCAATAACGGGGTATACCCACTCGGGGTAATTAATAGCCGGGACCGCAATGCTTATCAGCGCTTCAAACTCGGCTATGACATCAAAGGCCTCCTCAAAATTTTGGTGATTGTCGCGCTTCCATTTTTCTATCTGGATGATCTGCTTAAGCGCCCATAAAAAGAATAGGTTCAGCACAAATCCAACTATCATAATAAGGCTGTAACCAAGCTTATTGATGAGTTTTGATAGTTCACCTATGTTTTTTGAAGTTTGGTTCACCCGGAGTTTTTCGTTCAGTTCGGTACACTTATCCGATTGCCATTGTTGGCCTTCTATGGCCTTAAATACCACGGCATAGCTGGCCAGCACACTTCCTATAGAATCGGCAATGGCACCTGCTTTTAGTATGTAGCTACTTTTGGATATTAATATAAACGAATTAAAAACAGCTATCGCTATAGCAACAAGCTTGAAGACCGGATATAAAAATACACCGGCCAACAAAATACCAAATAACAAAAAAGGCGCTATTTTGATATAGGTTTTCAGCCATTGTTCGCCCGGCAATTCTAAAGGTGTGCTTAGGTACACAAAAAGGCGTTTCATCTGGTCGGTGTCTTCTTTGGTGGCAAACAACAGCTTGGTTTGGGTATTAACCTTCCAATCGTTATTAGCGGCTATTTCTTGTACGGCTTGCTGTCGCGACAGCACAGTAGGTTTATCCGCAGGGGTGTTTAACCATTCCGCCAGTTTATCATTCCCGGTAGATGTGGCCGTGCGGTTAATAAGATTATACAGCGATGCATTACCGAAGATATCCAGATCAGAACTATAGAAGTGCTTTTCGTTACTGTACCGTTGCCCGTTGTTGTACAAATTGGAATTGCTTTGCAGGCTGTTTACTTCGTTCAGGTTAATGCGCTCCAAGTCCAGGTAGTAATTGCGCTGGCGCTCATATTCGCCCTGGCGGCCAACCAGCCAGGCAAACGCGGCCAGTAACACCACAAATGCCACGGCCATAATGCTGAAGTTATCCTGCGTAATGGTTAGGTAAACCGAAAAGATCATCAACCCGAAAATGCCCAGCCTAAGCAGCGAATAGGTGTTAGCCAGCTTTTTATATTTATCGGCCTCCTGCTTTGCCAGCGCGGCGGCCTGCGTGTAGTTGTTTATAATATTTTGCTCCATGTAGCTTTGCAGCTTATTAATAGGTAACATTGCGGTCAATGTTACAACAATAAGAGCATATTTCTATTTAATAAGTTACAAGCCTTCATGAAAATAACGTTTATAACCGTTGGCAAAACCGAAGACGCCTATTTAAAGGATGGCATCGAAAAATATGTAAAACGACTGAAGCACTACACCAAGCTTGAACTGGTTGACATCCCCGAGCTTAAAAACACCAAAGCCCTAACCGAAGACCAGCAGAAAGCCAAAGAAGCCGAGCTGATCCTCAAAAAAATAACCGTGCAGGACCATGTGATCCTTTTAGACGAGAACGGCATGGAGTTTACCTCCGTACAGTTTGCCAATTACATCAATAAACGTTCGGTATCCTCGTCGGCCAACCTTATCTTCATTGTAGGTGGCCCCTACGGGTTCGACCAATCTGTTTACCAGCGCGCCAACGACAAGATCTCCCTTAGCCGTATGACCTTTTCCCACCAAATGGTGCGCCTGTTTTTTGTAGAGCAACTGTACCGGGCATACAGCATTATAAAGGGCGAGCCGTATCATCATCAATAGATTTCAGATGTGCCGATTCCAAATATGCAGATATTAGTATACATTCTGGAAATTCTTAAATTCTTTAAATTCAGGTTCAGACATTTATTTGCACATTTGCATTTCTGCATATTCGCACATTTATTAGTATGGCACACGACCACTCCCATCATCACCACGATCACGCTCCAAAATTAGACCACCTGACCGCGGCCTTTATCTGGGGAATAGTACTTAATTCCGCATTTGTAATTGTAGAGGTGATCTACGGTTTGATCAGCGGGTCGTTATCCCTGCTTACCGATGCCGGGCACAACCTGAGCGATGTGGCATCACTCGCGCTTGCACTATTAGCCTTTAAACTTGCCAAAGCCAAATCAAATAAGGATTATACTTACGGCTATAAACGCTCTACCATTATCGTATCGTTTTTTAACGCCATGATACTGATCGTAGCGGTGGGCTTTATCGTTTACGAGGCCGTTGTACGTTTCATCCACCCCGAGCCTGTTGCCGGCGGCACCGTTGCCTGGGTAGCGTTTGTGGGGATTGGCATAAACGGCTTTACCGCATGGCTTTTTGTGAAGGATAAAGACAGCGACCTAAACGTAAAAGGCGCCTACCTGCACATGGCGGTTGATGCCATTGTATCATTGGGTGTGGTAATATCCGGTATCATCATTTACTTTACCCATTTAGCCTGGATAGACAGCGTGGTGAGTATCATCATTGGTGTAGTAATACTAACCGGCACCTGGAACTTGCTTAAAGATAGCCTTCGATTGGAAATGGACGGCGTACCTAAGGAAATGGACCTTAAAAAGATAAAGACAGAGCTGATGAAAGCCAAAGGTGTGGTAGATATTCACCACATGCATGTTTGGGCGCTCAGCACTACCGAAAACGCGCTTACCGCCCACCTGGTGGTTAGTCCGGAGGATATGGGCATTTTCGATGAGATCAAACACGACCTTCGCCACAAGTTAGAACACCTTTCCATCAGCCACAGTACTTTTGAGCCGGAGTTTAGTAATGAAAAATGTGAGCAGCCGGATTGTTAAAAATAATAAAATACCCTATGAGCACAACCAACCGTCGTAAATTCATCGCAACCGCAGTTACCGTTGCCGCCGGCGCCGTTGTAGCATCGGCTATGCCAACCATTATAAAACCAACTACCATGACAAACAGATATCCTATTGTTCACCACGCGTTGTTCTGGCTTAAAAACCCCAATTCAAAAGAAGACCGCGATAAATTGGTTGCCGGTGTAAAATCGCTCGGCAAAATAGAAACCATTAAAGAATTGCACGTAGGCGTTGTTGCCAGTACCGAGAAACGCGACGTGGTTGATAACAGCTGGGGAGTATCTGAAGTAATGTTCTTCGCCGATTTGGCCGGGCAGGCCACTTATCAAACCCACCCCATTCATCAGCAATTTATTAAAGACCACAGCCACCTTTGGGAAAAGGTTATAGTTTATGATGCGGTGGATGCGTAGGTAATTACAGCAATCATATAAAAATCATGTAATTGCGAGCGATAGCGTGGACAACCGACTGTAGGGAGCTCATTAATTCCTTATAGAAAAATCAAACGCATTAATAATCTCAGCATATCCGCTTGTCCTCTGAGATTGCCACGTCGCTACGTTCCTTATAGCAATGACAAATCGTTATAACAAACAAAGCCCCGACAGGACAAAATCCTATCGGGGCTTTAATATTATCAGCAAGAAAAAAACTTATGCTTTTTTAGCAGGAGCTTTTTTTGCTTTGGCTTTTGGGGCTTCGGCGGCTGGTGCTTCTTCTTTTACAGGTTCGGCAGCTGGTGCTTCTTCGGCAACCGGCGCGGCGGCAGGTGCTTCGGTAAACAAAGGCATGTCCTTCAGGATATAAAACCAGCTCAAGATCTTCTTGATATCAGATGAGTAAACTTTCTCATCGTCATGGTCGGCAGCAACCTCGTAGAAAAACTCACGAAGTTTTTTACCATCGTCCTTAACAGCTGGTACGCTTGCCGCAGTTTTCATGCGTTCAAAAACGTCGATAAGTTTAATATCACCCTCAAGGCCAAAGATGGTGATCTCGTTTAAGGCTGCCAGTTTAGCGGTAGATAGGTTTACCACCAGCTTAGTTTTTTGCGCATCAAGGCTTTCTAAAACGTAACCGGTTTTGTTTTGCGCAAGCGCTTTCCATAAACCAGGTTTACCTGATACCGCAACAATTCCCTGTAAATTCATATACTATTCCTCTATTATTTCGATACTTAAAATTTTATCGCCCTGGCGAATATCGTCAACCACGTCAACATTTTCAACCACCTTACCAAACACGGTGTGGTTACGGTCTAAATGCGCGGTATTTTCGCGGCTATGGCAGATAAAAAACTGAGAGCTGCCTGTATTACGGCCTGCATGTGCCATTGAAAGTACACCACGATCGTGGTACTGGTT
The DNA here is from genome assembly GCF_034345625.1 of Mucilaginibacter sp. 5C4. Lineage (NCBI taxonomy): Bacteria > Pseudomonadati > Bacteroidota > Sphingobacteriia > Sphingobacteriales > Sphingobacteriaceae > Mucilaginibacter > Mucilaginibacter sp. 5C4. The sequence continues at coordinate 3,748,345 of NZ_CP133775.1, forward strand.
ATCGCCGGTTAATTCACAGTCGATATGCTTGCCGGAGCCACCTGCACCGGTACCTGTTGGGTCGCCACCTTGCACCATAAAGTTAGGGATAACACGGTGAAAAGTTACACCATCGTAAAAACCTGTTTTAGCCAATTCTAAAAAGTTAGCTACAGTGTTTGGCGCATCTTTATCGTAAAATTGAACGGTCATCTCGCCCTTTTCGGTTTTAATAATTGCTTTGCTCATTGTTTTAATTTTTAAACAGGTGGCAAAGGTAAGTATTTGGGGTGAAAGGTGGAAATGGTTGAGTGGTTGATTAAGTGAGTGGTGAGTAGTAAAACTTTATCATTTGAAATTTGGCATCCGGTGTTCGATATTACCAAATCATGATGCCTAACCTCAAATTTAATCTGTAAACGACACTACGATTGCTTTATCCGAAGATTCATATTTACAAAATCCTTTTAGGTTCAAGAAAAATTCTTCTTTTTTATTGATGGGCTTTCGTGAATCTTTTACAAATTCCGACAAACAATCTTCAAGCCATGTCAATCCTTTTTTTCCTGCTAATAAATATGCGAAATATGACATCCTTGTATATTGTAAGCTATTAATATCAAGGTTTGTTGTAAATTTATAAGTGAATACGGCTTTCTTTAATCCATCTTCTTCGCCAAAAAATTCTACGGATGTACCATTGTTGTCTATACCAATATAGTGCGGTGTACCATTAACATCTGCAGTTTGTTTAAAAACCATTGAGCTGTCTGAGGATTTAATACGCATGATTAAATGCGCCCTGCTCACCGGCATTCCTTCTTTTACTGTGGGTGGATCACCTTTCTCTTGGGCAATAGCGTTTATCGATATTATTAATAATATCAGCGTAAAGGACAATCTTAAAAATTTAGACATGGTATAGATTTCAACTTTAAGGGCCTAATATAATACCATTTCCAATTAATCGTTACATTTGGTAACGGCCATGAATAATTTAAAGAAGTTTCTTTTAGCTTTCACCTTTCTGCTTTTACCTATCCTGACAAGAGCGGCTTCCTTACTGATCCCTATGGATGACGAGCAGAAGGACCACCTGAAATCATACGGGATAGCTTTCTGGACTTTAAAGAACGGCGAAACGGTAGACTGGCTGCTTAACTATCGTGGCGGTAGTTTTATGATGAAGTATGATAAACGGCTGGAGGATGAGTGCAAGATCCGTGGGGTAAGCTACCAGGTTTTGGCAGATGCTTCTGCAAACCAGATCCTGAATGAGGTGAGCGATCCGTCCGTTAATATGGACATTGTAAAGCTGGAGAAAGCACCTAAAATGGCCGTTTATTCGCCCAAAAATAAACTCCCATGGGATGATGCCGTTACCCTCGTTTTAAAATATGCCGAGATCCCGTACGATGTTATTTATGACGAGGAAGTTATTCGCGGCGACCTGCCTAAGTACGACTGGCTGCACATGCACCACGAGGATTTTACGGGGCAGTTTAGCAAGTTTTATGGCGCTTACCGCTACGCGCAGTGGTATATGGACGATGTAAAAGGCCAGCAGGCTATGGCTGCTAAGCTGGGCTTTAAAAAGGTATCGCAAATGAAACTGGCCGTTGTAGAGCACGTGCGCGATTTTTGCGCGGGCGGCGGCTTCCTATTTGCCATGTGCAGCGGTACCGATACTTTCGATATTGCCCTGGCAGCATCAAAAACCGATATTGTAGAAAGCATGTTCGACGGTGACCCTGCCGACCCGGACGCGCAGTCTAAACTGGATTTTACGCAAACCTTCGCGTTCCAGAATTTTACGCTCGATCAAAACCCAACCTCGCACCAGTTCGCCAATATTGATGTTACCCCGGTGAGGCAGGTAGAACGCAGCCGCGATTTTTTTACGCTGTTTGATTTTTCGGCCAAGTGGGATGTGGTGCCCAGCATGCTCACGCAGGACCACGACAAAGTTATAAAAGGCTTTATGGGCCTTACCACCGCCTACAATAAAAGCAAATTGAAGCCCGGCGTTACCATTATGGGCGAAATGAAAACCGCCAACGAGGCCCGCTACATCCACGGTGAATACGGTAAAGGCCAGTGGACATTCTACGGCGGCCACGACCCCGAAGATTACCAGCACGCCGTTGGCGACCCCCCAACCGACCTCAAACTGCACCCCAACTCGGCCGGATATAGGCTAATACTTAATAATGTATTGTTCCCGGCTGCGAAGAAGAAGAAACAGAAAACGTAGGCCGGGCATATCTCTCATTTCCTCTTCATCCAAATATATTAAGCTGTAAATTACTGTGGAACTGAATACCTTTCATCGTGTATTTTAAAGCGCAATTAATTTCTTTGCCTCTTTTTTTGTTATTTATTGTAACATATTTTGAGTTTGAATACTAATGGCATATAATTAATTTATAAGTGGAGAACAAAGCCGCCAGGTTTATACAGTTGATTGAAGAGCATAAAGCATTGCTTTTTAAAATATGCCGCATTTACCAGGATGACAGTACAGATCGTGACGACCTAATGCAGGAAATGATACTGCAGCTTTGGCTGGCTTTTGATTCTTTTGAAGGGAAAAGCAAATTTAGCACATGGATGTACCGGGTGGCATTAAATACAGCCATCCTGTTTTTCAAAAAGCAAAAAAGAAGGCCGGACACCGAACAATTGCCCGAGAAACTCGACCACTTAGAAGCCGAGGGAACAGATACCTTAAAAGACGAACAACTCACCCTATTTTACAAAGCAGTACAACAGCTTAACAAGGTTGAAAAGGCGCTAATATTCCTATATATGGAAGATGAGCCGTATGAAGATATTGCGGTCAATCTCGGGATCAGCGAAGTTAACGTAAGGGTACGCCTTAACCGAACTAAGAACAAACTTAAGGATATAGTAAAAAGTATGAATTATGAATATAGATGATTTAAAAGGCGCTTGGAAAAATGAAGAGCCTGGTTTTGCTCATTTGCCCATAAGTGATGCCATGCATGGTAAAACAACATCCGCCATAAACAGGCTTCGCAGAAATATGAAAAGCGAGTTTATTGCCACGTTGTTCTCCTACGTTATTTTTATCTGGTTCTTGTTTTTTAGGCAAACTGATGCTTTTTTGTTTAATATTACCAGCCTGTTGTTTTTCACAATGGTAGTTTTAAACACCTATTACTTTTTTAAATTCTATGTATTCTATCGTTCTATGGCGGGATACAATTCGAGCCTAAGAAATAGTATTACCAAAATAGCTTACGAATTAGAACTTAACATTGAGATATACAAGGCATATAATTTTTGCATAACTCCCATTGCCATAATGGTGGCCATTGGCATCCTTTGTGGCAAACAGGCATCGGCCTATATTCTACAAGGCTTAACAGGTTCGCATAACATTACGGCACATTTGCTAATTATGCTCGGCGTTTTGCTTATTAGTTTTGCGGGCACCTACCTTTTTATCAACTTACACGTTAAATCTAAATACGGTAAGTATCTTAAAGAACTTAAATTAATTATCAATGACTTGGGAGAGGACGCCGTTTAAACAGGCTACCAGATTATTGATATAAAATAAGAAAGCCCAAATTTTAAATGGACTTTCTTGTATATTAAACTCTGTTTCCCCCTTCAGTTAAGGCACCGTTTTCCTATTAATTATAAAACGTCCACGCTACGCCAAACTTTAGCATCTTATCCATTTGGGGGTAGCGGTTAACGGTGTAAAAACCATTGCTGAACAGGCCCTGGTTGGCATAATCGTATTGGATGAACAGGTTTGTTTTCTCCAGTGTGGCTTTAAAAAACACAGTTGCAATTGGGTATGATGTAAATTTAACATCCGGCCCGTTGTAGAACTGGCCAAGGCCAACCGCGTATGATGGTGCAAGGTACTGGCTGTTATAACGTGCACTCACCCCAAATTGCGAGTTTAACACATGAAACAGGTTTGCACCGTAGTATAAGCTACTGTAAGTATAAACCTCTGGCGTGCGCAAAATTGCGGCGTTATCTGTTTTTTGGTAAACAATATAGTTATCAAAATGGAATTTGCGCCACTCCATGTTTTTACCAAGGCTAACCTTTAGCATGTTGATGGTTGAGCCGTACTGCCTCGGGCTGGCATCTATCCCGCCCGGCTGCGCTGCAAAGTACAGGTAATCGGTTATCAGGAAATACTCGGCCTTTAGGTCAAGCTGCAAAGCATCGTTCACATAATTAAACGACAGGTTGGTGGTTTTTTGGTTACTGAACCTATTGTTAAAAATGAAGTGGTTAGAGATCCAATTGGTGTAAACCAAGCCCGGCGAACTGCTTTGCAGATACCCTCCCAGCACTATCTTCCCCGCCTTTTTTCCGCCTGCCAATGCAAGTTTTACATCGTACAAAAGGTCACCAAAATTACGGCCCTGCACTATCTGGCGCAGGTCGGCATCCAATACTACACGGTCGCTAAATTTATAGCCAAGCTTTCCTTTCAGTGTGATATTCTGGAAGCTTTCATTTTGTACCCTTGATGGTTTTATCTCTTTGTTGCCAAACTGATTTATCACCGTATCGGCCACAAACTGGCTAACCTTATAATAATCCTGGGTTAGGCCAACATCAATTTTTAGCTCGTTCTTAACCATCTTAAGCGATTTGCCCCGCAGGTAAAAGCTGTATGAGAAATCATTCTGTAAGTGCGTCACATTCAGCGAATCCCTTGACCGCGCCGAGCTAAAATAATAATCGGGGAACACCCCATAATTATCCAGCCCATTTTGCAGGTAGTTGTACTTACGCTGGTTGAAATACAACGTATAAGATACACGCTGCGTAGGCAAAACCGTTTTTGAGAACGCCTTGCCCTGATTAAGGCTATCGATATGGCCTATATAGTAAAACTGTTTTATGTAGATGCCCGTGCTTTTCCAGTTATTAAAGCTGCCGGGCAGGCGCACCGGCTCCCCGGTTTTATCAAAGGATGATGATGAACTATTAAATATGGTGTCCTTTAATATCGACCCTGTTTCGGGCGCCTTAAGGTTATTGAACAGTACATTTGCCAATAAATTATAACGTTTATTAACAGTATGGTACCAGGTAAACAAGCCAAAGTTAAAGTCGCTTACGTTTTGGGCAAGGATACCATTGGTACTGTAATAGCCGCGCGAACCGTTGAAATTCATCAGCAAACCTACGTTCCAGTTGGGTTTAACGTTTTGGGTATGCACTACTTTAAAAAGCTGCTCCTTTGAACCACCAAGCGAACTAAACAGCGATAGCAAGGTATATGGCGCCCGGGCATTAAAATAATTAATATCCTGTGGGTTTACCATGTAAGCATCAAGCGAATGCAGGCCCTCGTCAAAGCCAATGGTTTTGCGGGGGTTAAAAAGCAGGTCGCGCTGTGCAACGCCAGGGTAGCCCAAACTTATCTTGGGGTTGCGCGGCTGGTTTAGCGGACTATAATTTTCAAAGTTTACTAACCCTGTATCCAAAGGGAAAAGCTGGATGCTGTCCATCAGCAAACGCTCGCTAGTTACCTTAATAAATTTGGAAGTAAATACGATCGAATCCTTCCGGTTTTCCTCCCGCTTACGTATCGAATCGAGGTTTTGCGAATCGCCGCCGGTCCTGCTATTTTTGACGGTATCGCGTTTATAGACCGGATCATTTTTATTTTGACCGGGGAAACGCGTGTTGTTTATCTGCGCAAACAAACCCTGCACAGATGCGCAAAGCAATAATATAAGTAAGTATTTAAGCTTATTCGCCATTAAAGCCCTGCTATTAATTCTTTAAGTATAGTGGTCAGTTTTGGTTCGGCCTCCCTTGCCACGGTCAATATCTCTTCTAACGATACCGGTTTTAACACCTCCGGGAAACCCTCGTCAGTAATTACCGATATGGCAAAAACGGGCAGTCCCATGTGGTTTGCTACAATAACCTCCGGCACAGTGCTCATGCCTACAATGTCTCCGCCTATAATGCGCAGGTATTTGTATTCGGCACGTGTTTCTAAATTTGGGCCTGTAACCGCAACATAAACTCCTTTATGGCAGGTAATATTGTTCGCCTTAGCGATGCTTAACCCTTTTTCTATCAGGTCGTGGCGGTAAGGCTCGCTCATGTCCGGGAAACGGGGGCCTAACTCCTCATTGTTACGGCCTATAAGCGGGTTTAGTGGTTGCAGGTTAATGTGGTCTTCTATCACCATCAGATCGCCCTTTTTAATATCAGGGTTAAGTGAACCACTGGCGTTTGATACAAAAAGCGTTTTAATACCCAGCATCTTCATCACCCTAACCGGGAAGGTGATCTGCTGCATGGTATAGCCTTCGTAATAATGCAAACGGCCCTGCATGGCAACCACTTTTTTACCACCCAGCGTACCAAATATCAACTTACCGGAATGGAACTCCAGGGTCGACATCGGAAAATCGGGGATATTGGAATACATCAGTTGTTTTTCAACCTCAATTTCGTTAACCAAGGCGCCAAGGCCGGTACCTAAAATTATACCCGCCTCGGGCACAAAATCGCCGATGCGTTTCTTAATATATTCAGTTGTGTTTTGTATGCTCTCTAACATAGTTCAATAGTAATGTATCAAATTGCTGCTGCCCGTTATTTAAAAAATTAACCCCAATTGGCTGCACCAAAATGGGTAACTGCGCAAGGGCCGGCAACAACTCGTGTACCCCTAAACGCTGTGCGTCCTTTTCTGTTGTGATGATCAATTTTTTTTGTGATTTGCAGGCAGAAAACTCACCCGCAAGTTTAGCGATATTTTTTAACGTAAACTGATGATGATCGGGATAATTATGGTGAATAATATTTGTGGTTGACTGCCCGATATGCTCAACTAACGGCTTCGAATTAGCTATACCTGTAAGCAGAAAAACGGTAGTATCAGCATCAATAACAATATCCACCGGCTTACCTGCCAGATCCTGCAAGGGTTGATACACTATCGATGTAAAAAACAACGGTTGCCAGTTTAAGGGCGAGATCTGTTCATAGCTTTTAGCCATTTGCTGCTCCGTTAAACCATCAGGGCATTTGGTCACTACCATAATATCGGCCCGCCAGCGCCCGCTCAATGGCTCGCGCAGGTTACCTGCGGGTAATACAAATTTTGGCTTTTGCAGGTGGTTGTACTCGAAAAGTAAAACGTTTAAGCCTGCCTTTACCGCGCGGTGCTGAAAGGCATCATCCAATATGATTAGATTATGATCGGCTTTGAGTTGTTCTATCCCCGCTACCCTGTCCTCGCAAACGGCAACCGTAACATCCGCAAATTTGTGTTTGAATTGAGATGGCTCGTCGCCAATTTGGGTGGCAGTAGCGGTTGCTGTAGCAGTTATAAACCCTTTAGTTTCGCGACCGTAACCGCGGCTTAGCGTTGCCAATTTATAGTCTTTTTTGAACAGGCGCACCAGGTATTCTGTCATGGGGCTTTTGCCTGCGCCGCCAACTTCCAGGTTGCCAACGCATATTACCGGCAAATCAAATTCACGGCTTTTAAACAGGCCGGTATCGTAAAACCAGTTACGGATGATAATCACCAAACCATAAACCAACGAAAACGGTAATAAAAGCCAGCGCAGGTATTGCATAGATGCTGTAAATATAGGAAAAGGGTTTAAGAGAGATAAGCTGTTAATCGATTAGTACCAAATCATCAATACGCTCAAAATACTTCTTGTTTAAGGTTGCTATAGGTAAATTGTTACTTAGCGCAATAGCTGCTATAAATAAATCGGCATTATCAATCTGCTTACTTGCCAATTTTAATTTCTTATAGATATCTACGGCTTGTTCTGATGCTTTACTATCGAATATAAGAATGCTAATGCCCGCTAAGAATTGCTGCCAATATGCTATTTGTGAATCAGGGGCTCCCGAATAGATTTCAAATTCAGTTACAACGGAGATTCGAAATTCATACCCTTGATCCTATAACGCAATAAGCTTGGAGTTTGATTTATTCGACTTTCGGAAGTGGTCGATAAGGATGGAGGTATCAATTAAAATTACTTTGTCCGCCATTGATTAATAGCTTTATGTGCTTCTTCCATTGTTGCAACCTGTTCGTCAGAAAACGTGGGGCCGTTTATTAAAAGTTCTCTAAACTGGTCTTTTTCAACTTTTGCGGGCTTTTCTTCCAATTCCCTTTTTAACTGCAATAGCTTATCCTTGGGTAGATTTTTTACGATCTCTACCAAGTCATTAAAGCCAATATCAACCTGAATTTGCATACTCAAATTTACAAAATTTATTTATATTCGTTTAACTACTCTAAATCATCTATAATGAGATACATCTTTTTATCCATATTCCTCCTCTCCACCCTCACAACCTTGGCCCAAACCGATGCAAAACTTATTGCCCAATTAAAAGCCGCTACCAAAGGTTTCAACGGCGATGTTGGCATTTACGTGCAGAATTTAAAAACAGGAAAAACAGTGGCGATAAATGCTGATACTCTCTTCCCTACCGCCAGCATGATCAAGGTGAGTATTTTAAGCGGGTTGATGGATAAGATAGAAAAAGGCGAAATGCAATACAACCAAAAGCTGGTTTACCGCGATTCGTTGCTTTACGCGGGCGAGGATATCCTGGGATCGTTTAAAGATAAAGATACCATACAGCTGAGTAAAGTTGCCCTGCTAATGATCACCATGAGTGATAACACCGCCAGTGTGTGGCTGCAAAAACTGGTAGGTGGCGAATATATTAACAATTTGCTGGATGCTAATGGTTTTAAAGTGATGCGGGTTAACTCGCGCATCCCGGCGCGCCGATCCTTTTGGGAAAAGTACGGCTGGGGGGTAACCACGCCGCGCGAAATGTGCCGCCTGTTTACCATGATCCGACAGGGTAAGGTAGTTAGCCCGGCCGCCAGCGAACGCATGAGCCGCATGCTCAACCGCATCTTTTGGGACGAAACCTCGCTATCGCAGATCCCGCCATATGTGCAAACCATGTCTAAGCAAGGGGCAGTTGATGCATCCAGATCTGAAACGGTTTTGGTGAACGCCCCGCACGGCGATTATGTATTCTCCGTTATCACCAAAAACAATAAGGACCAGCGTTGGACAAAAGACAACGAGGCTGATATACTTATCAAAAAAGTATCGGCCCTGTTATGGCATTACTACGAACCCGGCAGCAAATGGCAACCTGCCGCCGGTGTAAATAAATATATGCTTAACGAATAGTTTTACTTTAACAAAGCCAATAATCCCGGGAAACCCAGCTGGCGGGTGTACATGGTTAAATTGCCATGCTCATCGGTTGGCCATTTATCTTTTGGCCTGTCCCAATACAATTCAACGCCGTTACCATCCGGGTCATCCAGGTAAAGGGCTTCGGATACGCCATGGTCTGATGCGCCGGTAAGCGGGTATTCATTATCTATCAGTCGCTGTAAAATAGCTGCAAGGTCTTTTCTTTCAGGATATAATATAGCCGTATGGAACAAGCCCGGAGCATATTGCGGCGCGGGTGGCGCACCTTTACTTTGCCAGGTGTTTAACCCTATATGGTGATGATAACCCCCGGCAGAGATAAACGCCGCCTGGTCGCCGTACATGGTTACCAATTCAAAACCCAGCAGGTCGCAATAAAAGGCCATCGATTTTTGCAGATCGCTTACTTTTAAATGTACATGGCCAATGCGGGTTTGGGCCGGGATCTTATAATCGCTCATAAATTACATGTTTAAATGTTGTAAAGTTACAAGGTTGGAATGTTGTTTGTATCAGCAATAAGTAAAAAGATGTTTAAACATTTACTTTGAACTTGTCATAACATTCCAGCTTTACAACCTTTCAACATAATACCCTACCTTTGCAGCATGATCATAAAATCTGCCGACTTTATTTGCAGCAATACCCAGGTATCTAAACTGCCGCCGCCTTTAAAGCCCGAATATGCTTTCATTGGCCGGAGCAACGTTGGTAAATCATCATTGATAAATATGCTGGTTCAAAAAAAGGGGCTGGCAAAAACATCACAAACGCCGGGTAAAACACAGCTCATCAACCACTTTTTGGTGAACGAGAACTGGTTTATTGTCGATTTGCCGGGTTATGGTTATGCCCGTGCATCCAAAACCAAAAAAGCCGATTGGAATAAATTCATCCAAAACTACCTTGACAAGCGAGAGAGCCTGCAGTGCGTAATGGTGCTGATTGACAGCCGCCTGGAGCCTCAAAAAATAGATCTTGAATTTTGCAGCTGGCTGGGCGAAAAAGGCCTGCCGTTTGTTTTGATATTTACTAAGGCCGATAAACAAAGCAACCTTAAAACAGACCAAAATGTAGCCAAGTTCCGCAAAGCGATGCTGGACTTTTTTGAAGAAGCGCCTCAGCATTTTGTAACCTCATCTGAACTGCATACCGGCCGCGATGAAATACTTGGTTTTATAGGCAACATTAACAATAGTTTTGAAGTGCCGGAGTTTGATGAAGAGCACTATAAATAAAGGTTTTTGGTTCCCTTCTTGAGAGGGGAGCACATACACAACAAACCGTACTAACATTAATGGGGTGTGTTTGTTAAGCATATTTTAGAACACACCCCTAACCCCTCTCAAGAGTGGAACTATAAATAACAATGAAAAAATACTTCTCTCTCGTAACGTTTACGCATACCATATTTGCCATGCCGTTTGCCTTCATCGGCTTCTTTTTGGCGGTTACCACTACAGATCATAAATTTGAGTGGCAAAAACTGGTGATGATGCTATTGTGTATGGTATTTGCCCGTAACTCGGCCATGGCGTTTAACCGCTACCTGGACAGGAACATCGACGCTAAAAACCCGCGCACCAAACAGCGCGACATCCCCGCAGGGAGAATTAGTCCCGTGGCGGCATTAACCTTTACCCTGGTTAACTGTGGTTTGTTTATCTTGACCACCTGGTTTATTAATCCGCTTTGCTTTTACCTGTCGCCCATTGCTTTATTAGTGGTATTAGGTTACAGCGCTACCAAACGCTTTACCGCGCTTTGCCACATGGTATTGGGCTTAGGTTTATCGCTGGCCCCTATAGGCGCTTATTTGGTGGTGACCGGTGCGTTTGCGCTAACACCTATCTTTTTCTCGCTATCAGTACTTTGCTGGGTGAGTGGTTTTGATATTATCTATGCCTTGCAAGATGAGGACTTTGACCGCGACCAAAAACTGCACTCTATCCCTGCATGGTTGGGTAAGGTAAATGCCTTAAGGCTATCATCGGTACTTCACGTATTTTCGGCGGCGTTTGTGCTGATGCCGGTATTTTATACCAATGTTGGGTGGCTATACTACATCGGCATCGTATTCTTCTGTGCGATGCTTATTTATCAGCACACCCTTGTAAAACCAAACGACCTGAGCCGGGTAACCTTCGCCTTTATGACCACAAACGGCATTGCCAGCGTGGTATTCGCGGCCTTCTTTTTAATGGATAGGGTATGGATGCGCTAACACAGGCACAGTTAAATCAGTTCCGTGAGCGCATTACGCCCTACGTTACGTTTAACGAGGCCGAGTGGATCGTATTCATTCAACACTTACAGGTAGCAAGTTATAAAAAGAAACAGCATTTTGTTGAGGCCGGTAAGGTTTGCAACTACTTTGGCTTTATTTTGAGCGGCTCTGTACGTTATTACAATGTTATTGATGGTAACGATATTACGGGTTACTTCAGTTTCGAGAATGAATTGGCAAGTTCCTACAAAAGTTTCTTAACAGGCGAACCGGCAATTAATTACATACAGGCATTGGAACCCAGCACCATTATCCTCATCAGCAGGAAAAGTATGGATGCTATGCTTAATAACCCCATGCTGGCCTACAAAATGGAACGTTTTGGCCGCTTGGTAGCCGAGCATTACCTGATGTGCTACGAAGACCGGATAACCGCTTTCCTCACCCAAACACCCGAAGAACGTTACCTAAAACTCCTGCAAACCGGCAAAGATGTTTTGCAGCGCATACCGCAACATTACATCGCTAACTTTTTAGGGATCACGCCTGTATCGCTTTCCAGGATCAGGAAGAGGATATTAAGCCCCTCCTAATCCTCCCCTGTAGGGAGGACTTTCATACAACTTTATTGCCTTCCATATTTAAAGTTTCCCCTACCGGGGAGATATAGAGGGGGCTTTTCTTATCTTTTGTTAACGTTTTGATTTTCAAGGTTACCGTACATTTGCAATATACATCAAAACGAAAACACTATGCACACCATATTAGGGGCCGGCGGGCCGGTAGCAAACGCGCTAACCAACGAATTTTTAAAGAATCATGAACCGGTAAGGCTGGTTAGCCGCCGCCCGGTAGATATACAAGGCAATAACTTAACCTGGCGCAAAGCAGACCTGTTAGATTACAAACAAGTGCAGGAAGCCGCACAAGGTTCAACCGTAATATACTTATGCGCAGGTTTGGTTTACGATGCCGATATATGGCGCGAGCAATGGCCTATAGTCATCCAAAACGTTATTAATGTAACCAAAGAGAACAACGCCCGGCTGATATTTTTCGATAATGTGTACATGTACGGCCTGGTTAACGGCCCCATGAAAGAGGATACGCCCTACCGCCCCATTAGCGAAAAGGGTAAAGTACGTGCCGCCATTGCCGATACTATTATGAAAGAGGTTAACGCCGGCACCCTCAACGCCACCATAGCCCGCGCGCCGGATTTTTACGGCACTACCAGCACCAATGCTTTTTTAGATATGATGGTGCTATCCAAATACGCCAAAAAACAAATCGCGCAGTGGATGGGGGACCCAAACAAGCTGCATAATTTCATCTACATCCCCGATGCAGGCCGCGCCATGTACCTACTGGGCCAACACCCCGAAAGCGACAACCAGATCTGGCACCTGCCAACCGCCCCGGTAATGAAGGGTCAGCAGTTTTTAGAACTTGCCGCACGTATCTATGGCGTTAAACCAAAATTTATGCGGGTACGCAAGTTTATGCTATGGATCCTGGGCTTGTTTGACAAACTCATTGCCGGCACAGTAGAAATGTATTACCAGACAGATCATGACTATATCTTCAACAGCGATAAGTTTGAAAAGGCCTTTAATTTTAAACCCACCAGTTATGAGGATGGGATAAAAGAGGTTGCGAGGACAATATATAAACCGGAATAAAGTCCGAAAAGCCGCAGAAATTGGGAAGTCCGTAAGATAAAAGCTTTCGGACTTTTATTTTTATAACATCTTTACGGCTTAACGGCTTACGGTCTTTCCATCTTCCCAAATAATCTGCACATTTGCATATCTGCACATCTGCAGATCAATTATATGATCCATAAAAAAACAAGAACCTACATCCCTGCCGACCTTGAAATTAAATGGGAAACGCTGGAACCGATATACAAAGAACTGCTTAACCGCTCTATAAATTCTGTTGAAGAGTTGGAGCAATGGCTTAAAGATGGCAGCGAACTACAAGCCGCGCTTGAAGAGGATTTTGCATGGCGCTACATCCGCATGACCTGTGATACCAACAGCGAAGAACTGCTGGCAAGTTTTCAGTACTTTGCTACTGAGATAGAACCACAAACAGCGCCCTACAATAACGAGCTAAACAAAAAACTAGTTAACAGCGAGTTTGTAGACCAGTTGAATGAGGAGAAATTCTACATTATGCTGCGCGCGGTGAAAAAATCTCTGGAGCTTTTCCGTGAGGAGAATATTCCATTGCAAACCGAGATCCAGGTGGAGCAGCAAAAATATCAGTCGATAACCGGCGCCATGAGCGTGCACATCGGCGAAAAAGAATATACATTGGAACAAGCCTCTGTTTTCCTAAAAGATACCGACCGTAGCAAAAGGCAGGAAGTTTGGGAAAAGATAACCGCCCGCCGCCTGCAGGAAAAAACAGTGCTGGATACCCTATTCGATCACCTGCGTGCCCTTCGCCATAAGGTGGCTTTGAATGCCGGGTTTGAGAACTTTAGGGATTACATGTTCCAGGCGCTTGGCCGTTTTGATTACACCCCGCAGGATTGCTACGCTTTCCACGCGGCTATCGAAACCGAGATCGTACCCATCCTGCGCGAGCAGGCCGAAAAACGCAAAGAAGCTTTAGGTCTCGATGCTTTAAAGCCATGGGATATGGATGTTGATATTTCGGGCAAACCTGCTTTGAAACCGTTTAACAGCGGTGCCGAGCTGGTAGAGAAATCTATCCAATGCTTTAGCAACATCAACCGTTACCTGGGCGAGCGTTTAGAGATCATGAAAGATAACAACCTGTTTGATGTGGAAAGCCGTAAAGGCAAAGCGCCGGGTGGTTATAATTACCCGCTATCTGAAACGGGCGCGCCGTTCATCTTCATGAACTCGGCTAACACTTTCCGCGACCTGACCACTATGGTGCACGAGGGAGGCCATGCGGTACACACCTTCCTGACTGCCGACCTGGAGCTAAACGATTTTAAACACTGCCCAAGCGAGGTTGCCGAACTGGCTTCCATGTCTATGGAGTTGATATCGATGGATAACTGGGATGTGTTTTTTGATAACGAGGAAGACCTGAAACGCGCTAAACGCGATCAGTTATTTGATGTATTGAAAACCCTGCCATGGGTTGCCGTGGTAGATCAGTTTCAACACTGGATCTACACTAACCCGAACCATACCGATGCCGAGCGTACCGAGGCCTGGTTAAAGATCTACGAACCATTTGGGGCAGGCTTTGCCGATTGGAGCGAGCACCCGCAAGCCGGGCAAAACCTGTGGCAAAAACAATTGCATATTTTTGAAGTGCCGTTTTACTACATCGAATACGGCATGGCCCAGCTTGGCGCCATAGCCGTTTGGAAAAACTACAAAGAGAACCCCGAAAAAGGCCTGCAGCAATACCTGGATGCCCTAAAACTGGGTTACACCAAAACCATTACCGAAATTTACGAAACCGCCGGTATCAAATTTGATTTCAGCGCGGGCTATGTCAAAGAACTGGCAGAATTTGTAAAAGCCGAAATGGATAAGATCTAAAAATACCATCAGCCCTCTCCAACCCGAGAGGGCTTTTTTTTGCCTGTTCTATAATGTTTTCGCAGGGTGTTCTGAAAAGAGACCCTGCGCCCGTATGCAAGGCAAACGCAGGGCTCACAATTTGACACCCTGCTTGTAATGCCAGATGCTGCTTCAATATCACAGCAGTACGACTATGGCAAGCCTATGTATATAAGCTGTTTACCTATACGCGCAACCCATTATTTTAAAATATGTTGAAACTTATATGTGTTTTTTAAGTTTAACAAACTATGAAAAAGATACTTGTATTGTTCAGCATAATACTGTCGGCAACTGCCGCATTTGCACAGATCCCATTAAAGCCGGTTAAGATAGATAGCCTGGTTACCATCTCCCTTCCGGAGAAATATATAAAGAAAGATACTCTGGGCCAATCCATTTATTCTGGTAATGGTTCTTATGGTTACATGGTGGTTATCCGCGCACCAAATGCCAATAACAACGAGCCGCTAAAAAAGGAACGCGACTTAAATAAAGTACTGCAAGATTATATCAAAGGCATAAAAGGCCAGGCAGATGGTAGCACCCAAAACGTGCGCGATACTACCATCGGCCACTTAAAAGCCAAAACCTTTACACTGGAAACCGACCAGGGCGCGGGCCTGCAGGAGCGTAACTTCATCATCATCTACACACAAGATGTTACCTATACTTTTGAGTACTACTACGAAGAGTTAAGAAAAGACGTAGTGAAAGAGGAATATAAAGCTTACTCGGGTTCCATCAAGGTATCGCCGGAATTGAAACGTACCGACCAATACCTATCTATGAGTAATGGTTTATCGCCGGCAGTTATGTATGGTTTGTTTGGCGGCGTACCGCTAATCATTATCATAATTGTCGTGGTAGTTATCCGCAAGAAAAAGAAAGAGCGCGAAGAAGCGTAATTTAAGACTTTGTAAGCAGTCCCCTATCCCAACGGGGGCTGTTTATAAATTTTTTACGGTCGATAAAGGTTAGCCATGCCAGCGTTATAAAAACGCCTACTACCGAGCCTACCGTTACATCCTCAAAAAAATGCTGGCTCAGGTACATGCGCGAGTAGCCTACCATCACCGCCACAAAAAACAGCAGTAGGCCCCAGCTTTTATTCTTGGCCAGGTAAGTGATAACCACCCCTGCCGAAAATGCCGTTACCGTATGCCCGGATGGGAAACTGTGTACTGCCAAAATGTATAGCCCCTTCACAAAGTGAATTTTATCGAGTTGATCTTCAAAATAAACCCTTGGCCTCGGCATATCAAAACTAAACTTTAAGATCTGCGCGGTTAAAGCCGTTAAAGCGTAACTGGTGATCATCAGGAAAGATGCGCGGTAGTTGAACAGCGCAAAAATCAGAGAGAGTGTTATAACCGTAAACCCATCGCCAATGTGGGTGATGTATGGTTCAATAGCGTCAGCAAAATCGCTGTGGATGCCGTTCACAGCGAAGAAGATCTCCGTCCGGGTGAAGAGCAATTTGATCACCAGGCAGGCACATAACAGGGTTATGTAAGGGATAAAAAGGTATCGTATTTTGTATAAAACATCTTTAGCGCCTGCATTCATCGTTGCCAAAGTTAGCATATACTTTTTCAATGCAAAAAAATGGTTATGTTTGGTTTGGAAAGACCAAACTGATTAAAATACATGTCTAAGAGTATATTTCGCAGAAAATCTGTTTCTAAAATTTTGGCCGATGTAGCCAGCGGATTTAGTGATAGTGAACACCCGGGCAGCGCACCCCAGCTCGAAAAAGCGCTAAATGTTAAGGATTTAACTCTGATGGGGATTGCCGCCGTTGTTGGCGCAGGCATCTTCTCTACCATCGGCGAAGCCGCGTTCCAGGGCGGGCCGGGGGTTAGTGTATTATTCATCATCACAGCCGTTACCTGTGGGTTTTCTGCCCTGTGTTATGCAGAATTTGCATCGCGCATACCCGTTGCAGGCAGCGCTTACACCTATGCTTACGCCTCTTTTGGCGAATTAATTGCCTGGATAATTGGCTGGGATCTACTGATGGAATATGCCATCGGCAACATCGCGGTAGCCATATCCTGGAGTAAATATTTTGTGAACCTGCTGGAGGGCTTTAGCATCCACATGCCTAAATTTTTATATACCGATTACCTGTCGGCATTTAGAGCACACGAAGAAGTGACGAAATTAACGGTAAGCCATAACCTTGCTGCCATTACAGATACGTTAAAAGAAAATGCCCTGGCATGGACCACAGCGCCCATGATAGGCAATATCAAACTGATCGCCAATATCCCTGCGTTGGCCATAGTATGCGCCATAACCTACTTGGTTTACATCGGCATCCGCGAAACCAAAAAGGCTACCAACGCCATGGTTTATTTAAAAATCGCCATTGTATTAGTAGTTATTGTGATAGGCTTTTTTTACGTTACACCGGCTAACTGGCACCCATTTTTACCAAACGGTTTTGGTGGGGTGATGAAAGGCGTATCGGGGGTTTTCTTCGCTTACATTGGGTTTGATGCTATATCTACCACGGCCGAAGAATGCCAAAACCCGCAAAAAGATTTGCCCCGTGGCATGATCTACTCGCTGGTTATTTGCACCGTTTTATATGTATTGATAGCATTGGTGTTAACCGGTATGGTTAGCTATAAAGAACTTAGGGTTGGTGATCCGCTGGCGTTTGTATTCGCTAAAGTTGGGTTAAAAAACATCAGTTATGTAATTTCTATTAGTGCGGTTATTGCTACCGCGAGTGTGTTGCTGATATTCCAACTGGGCCAGCCCCGTATTTGGATGAGCATGAGCCGCGACGGTTTATTGCCGAAAGTATTTTCGCGCATCCACCCCAAATACCACACGCCATCGTTCGCTACTATAGTTACCGGTTTTGTAGTTGGGGTCCCTGCCCTGTTCTTAAACCTTACCGTAGTAACCGACCTAACCAGCATAGGCACCTTATTCGCATTTGTATTGGTATGCGGCGGCGTACTTTTATTACCACGCGAAGCGGCTGTTAAAGGAAAGTTTCACTTGCCATACATTAATTCGCAATTTATAGTGCCGGTGTTATTTATAGTGGGCGTGTTCTTCTTCCGCCATAACATCGTTAACTTAGTTAGCGGCGAAGCGCTGCACCATAAGTTCCCTTACTTTTTGTTTATCATACTTTCCGCAAGTTTGGCCGTGCTATCGTTTGTTAAAAAACTGTCGCTGATACCTGTATTAGGCCTTGCAAGTTGTTTTTACCTAATGGCCGAACTTGATTACGACAGCTGGATCCGTTTCCTGGCATGGCTTATCATAGGCCTTGTTATTTACTTTACTTACGGTTATAAGCATAGTAAACTGGGTAAAGGCGAAAATGCCCATTTAGCGAGGTAGGTAATTACTTCTACAATATTTAAATGCCGATGGAGACATCGGCATTTTTTGTTTGGCGACTTGTCATCCTGAGCGATAGCGAAGGATCTGTTCGTCGTCGTCGCAGGGCCCCTTGAAAAAGGACCTTGCGTTATAATTGTCTGTACATCCGCAGGGTCCTCTACGAGAGACCCTGCGGGAACATAAAATTTCCTTTCGTCCTCGCAGGGTCTCTTGAAAAGGGCCCTGCGTTGCAAGTTACAGATTCGCAGGATTCTCTACGAGAGACCCTGCGGGAACATCATTAACTTATATCCGCTTAGATCAGCATATAACAGCAAAGGCTGCCCATTTTCACAGGCAGCCTTTGCTATATATTTTGATAACGCCTATTGCGGCATTATCCGGTCTATCTTTACACTCTCGGGCGAGGTAAGCATCAACGGTACTTTTTCTACCGTTACAAAACTTAGGTCGAGGCCAAAGTTGCGCTCTTCTGACAGGCTGATCCTTTTAAGATGTCCGTACAGGAACATCACTACTTTCTCGTAAAACGACAGGTTATGCGAGCGCGATAGCACTTTCTCGATCACCACAAACCTAAAGTCGCCCACAATTTTGTGTTTATTTAGAGATTTGTAGGTACTGGTTATATCAACCTCACCATTCTTAACCAAATCCTCAACTACCTTTCGGAACAACAGGTTTATCTGTTGCTCTACACGGAAACCGAGTTTAAAGTCGATCCGGATCAGTTTACCCGGCACCAAAAAGTCTACCTCGTATTCGCTTTTGTAAGGCTCATCCACCACATCAACGTGTACCAACCAATATACATCGGCACGCTTAGGTTGCTTTTGCAGGATAGAGTATATGATCTTCGATTCTACCTCCGAATTAAAGTTAGCGCTGGTTAAATAAACCAGTTGCGAAGCATATTTGGGTACGCTTTCGTCCTCGCTCATCTCTTTAATAATGTTGAAGTAATCGTCTATTTCAATAAACTTAACGTAGCGGTTCTTGATCTTACGGGCATCGTGCCAGGTCCACATGATAATGAACAACACAAAACCGATAGATAACGTAAACCAGCCACCATGGATAAATTTCACCAGATTACCCAGCAGGAAGGTACCTTCGATAACCAAATAAACCAATAGGAACGTCCCGATAATATAAGCAGGCAGTTTTTTCCTTTGCAGGAATTTGGATACCAGTATCGTGGTCATTAACATGGCTACCGTAATACTTAAACCATAAGCCGCCTCCATACGTGCCGAATGCTGGAACAGCAATACCACACCAATACAACCGGCGCATAGCAGCCAGTTAACGCTTGGTACGTATAATTGTCCTTTTTGTTCTGACGGGTAATTGATGCGCACCTTTGGCCATAAGTTTAACCTAACCGCCTCGGCTATCAGCGTAAACGACCCGGATATTAAGGCCTGGCTGGCAATAACTGCCGCGATAGTGGCTATACCTATCCCAAATATCAGGAACCACTCGGGCATTATTTTGTAGAAAGGATTGTTCAGGTTCAGGTTTATCACTTGTCCTTCACGCTGTAACAGCCATGCCGCCTGCCCAAGGTAGTTTAATACCAAACAGGATTTTACGTAGATCCAACTGATGCGGATGTTATCGCGGCCGCAGTGCCCAAGATCTGAATACAAAGCCTCGGCTCCCGTTGTACACAGGAACACCGCACCTAATATGATGAAGGCGTTATAGTCCGACGAGAGCAACTGGTAAGCGTAATAAGGGTTTAAAGCCTTGATGATAGATGGCATCTGCACAATAAACGATACGCCTAAAACGCCCATCATGGTAAACCAAATGAACATGATAGGCCCAAATGCCTTACCCACCAGCGATGTACCAAACTGCTGTATAATAAACAGCACGGCAATAATGGCGATGACTATTTGCACCGTTGGTAATTGCGGATAATAAGTTTGTAACCCCTCAATTGCCGATGAAATGGTGATCGGCGGTGTAATGATACCATCTGCAATCAGCGCGCACCCTCCTATTACGGCAGGCACAACAAGCCACTTTGCTTTACGGCGCACCAGCGAAAAGAGCGAAAAGATACCACCCTCGCCTTTATTATCGGCCCGGAGGGTGATAATAACATACTTTAAGGTGGTTTGTAGCGTAAGGGTCCAGAAGATAAGGGAAACGCCTCCCAGTACCAAAACTTGCGATATAGGTTGCGAATTGCTCGAGTGTTCGGAGCCAATGATAGCCTTAAACACGTACAAAGGTGATGTACCTATATCACCGTAAATTATTCCTAAACTAATAAGCAGCCCCGCGGCTGATAGTTTTTGCAGATCTTTATGATTTGACACTATATTTTAAAAAGATACAAAACTATTAAAAAAAACCATTACAACTTAAACTATCTATAAACGTATAAGTCTTATGAATACAATAACTAACAAAGCCTTTTTTTGTTAAAAATTGTTAAAATTATTTAAATAATCGTTACATTATCACTTGATGAGCGCTTTATTTATACTTTTGTAAAGTTCATAATAATATGGTTCGAAAATCTACTTATCTTAATTCCTGGTTCACCGTAATTGCGCTGGCAATAGCTGTGAATTTTGCGCTTGCAAAAGGAGTTAACGCCCAAAAAAGTGACTCATCGTACCTGCGTTCCATTAAAGCAAAAACCAAAGCATCATATTTAAAGAACGGCCTGCACTTGGCCCTGCCCCCTTTAAAACCAAATGCGGTATCAACAGCCAAGATCAATTTATCGAGGCCCGATGATAAGTTGCTTACCAACGTACAGGTATACCCTATCCCCGTTACCGATATTATTAACGTAAAATACACGGTAGCCCGTAGCGCGTTTGTTAATGTAAACGTAATGGATATACTGGGCAATAATGTACTTACCCTGCAATCGCAAAGGGTGGAGTTTGGCGATCAAAGCATCAGCTACAACGTTGCCAATAAACTAACCCGCGGTTTTTATTTCGTGCGGATAGTGGTCGGTACGGAGTCGGTTAATAAGCGCATTTCGGTAATACTGTAAGCCCCCCAGCCCCCTGAAGGGTGAGTAATTCTTTAACGACATTTTTCAATTTAGGTATTAAAATATTTGACAGCCATGGTGGCACCATTTTGTCAGTTGTCAATTTCTTAAATTACTGATTATGAACACCTCCAGCGTTACCCTTGTGTGTTCACGATCGTGAACGTGAACATTTTGATATATGCGACGGCGTATTCCGTACATCCGGAAAGAAAGTTTCCAATATTTTTTTAGTCCCGATAGCTATCGGGATTAGGTTTTAGAATTTAGAGTTTATAATTTTGGCGTTATAACATTTGTTTATGAAAATAATAGCCATTGGCCGCAACTATGCCGAGCACGCCAAAGAATTAAATAACCCCGTGCCTACCACCCCGGTAATATTTATGAAGCCGGATACCGCCCTGCTTAAGGACAATAAACCCTTTTACCACCCGGAGTTTTCGCAGGATATCCACCACGAGATAGAGATAGTACTAAAGGTGAGTAAAGAAGGAAAGCACATCAACGAGAAATTCGCTTCAAACTATTTTGAGGAGATAGCCCTTGGCGTTGATTTTACCGCACGCGACATCCAATCGAAACACAAAGAGAAAGGCCTGCCCTGGGAACTGGCCAAGGCTTTTGATAATTCCGCCCCCATCAGCAACTTTTTACCCAAACATAAATTTGCCGACCTCTACAACGTAAACTTTAACCTGGACATAAACGGCGAAATCCGCCAGAAAGGCAATACCAAAGATCTGCTCTTTTCGTTTGAGCGTATAATAGCCTTTGTTTCCCAGTACATCACCCTAAAAAAAGGCGACCTGATATTTACAGGCACTCCCGAAGGCGTTGGCAAAGTTGCCGTCGGTGACAGGTTAGAAGGATTTTTGGAGGGTGAAAAGCTTTTAGATTTTTATGTTAAATAGATACAGTACTACGCAATTGTCATTTCGTTTTTTTATAATCGCTGTCACGATTTCTATTACAAGCACTATCACCCGCGCCCAGGACGTTATCCAAAGCAAACAATATCCCAAAAACCAGTTCCGTTACCCTTTAGATCTGCCGCCAACTACGGCTGGTTCTTTTGGCGAGTTGCGGGCAAACCATTTCCACTCGGGGTTAGATTTTAAAACCAACCAGCGCATTGGTTTCCCGGTACATGCCGCATACGATGGTTATATTTCCAGGGTACGCGTGCAGTTTGGCGGTTTTGGGCAGGCTTTGTACATTACCCATCCAAACGGCTACACCACCGTTTACGGGCACATCGAAGCTTTTACCCCCGAGATAGCAAAATACATTCGCGATTACCAATACAAAAACCAAACCTACGAGGCTGATATAGCCATGCCGGTTGGTACGTATAAAGTAAATAAGGGTGATGTAGTAGCGGTATCCGGCAACCGTGGTGCATCAGCAGGGCCGCACGTGCACTTTGAGATCCGTGACACCTTAACCCAAGAAACCATCAACCCGCAACTATTCGGCTTAACCATTCCTGACCAGATCCCGCCGACTATTACGGCAATAGGCATCTATCATTTAAACGGCAACCCATTCAGCGATAAAACGCCCAAAGAATTTTTAGCGGTCATCGGCGCAAACGGCAACTACCACCTAACCAAACCGCAGGTGCTTAACCTTAGTGGCAATACCGGTTTCGGCATATCGGTTATCGATCAAAACAGCGCGTCCATTAACCGCAACGGTATTTATTCGTTGGAGCTGAAACTGGATGGCGCTACCATGTACACCTTCGCGGTAGAACGTTTCGCGTTCGATCAAACGCATGCCATTAACGCTTATATAGATTATCCCGCGTTTATAACCGCCCGCCGCTGGGTGCAAAAGTGTTTTATATTGCCCGGCAGTCGCATCTCGCTGTACCCACAATCTATCAACCGGGGCATTATGGCCTTTAATGATGATAAAATTCATGAGGTGGAATATGTGGTGAAAGATATAGCCGGGAATACGTCAACGCTAACATTAAAAGTGCAATCCAATACCTCGGCGGATAGTGCCATTCCTGAGAAACCTACAGGCACTTTACTGCATTATGACCGTAAAAGCGAGTTTGCCAACGATAAAGTTAAAGTGAGCATTATGCCGGGCAACCTGTATGATGACCTGGATTTCATCTATTCGGCTATGCCGGCAAAACCGGGGGCAGTATCGTTAACACATCGCATCCACAATAAATTAACGCCCATACATGACGGGTACGACCTTTGGATAAAACCCGACGTAAACCTTGGCGCCAATGCAGATAAAGCGGTAATTGTAAACGCGGCCACGGGCAGTATAGGCGGCACCTACGAAGGTGGCTGGGTAAAGGCTACAGCCAAAGTCTTTGGCGATTATTATATCAAGATCGATACCGTTCCGCCGATCATCACCCCTATTAACATTCGCAATGGCAGTAATATGAAGGCTTTAAGGGCCATTAAGCTGCGCATGAGCGATAACTTGAGTGGTATTAAAAGCTACGTAGGTAAAATTGACGGCAAATGGGTACTGGTAGAGTGGGATTATAAAACAAAGGTTTTAAGTTATACCTTTGATAACAGCATCGCCGCAGGCAAACATAAATTTGAGTTTACGGTTACTGATGCAAAAAATAACGTTAGTACATTCACAGCAGAATTTTACAGGTAATGGCAACAGAACTAAAAGCAGGCGACAAAGCCCCGAATTTTACAGCTAACGACCAAAACGGCGCACCCGTTTCATTAGGTGATTTTAAAGGCAAAAAGGTTATCCTTTACTTTTACCCAAAAGATGATACCCCGGGTTGCACGGCAGAAAGCTGCAGTTTTAGGGATAATTATCAATCGTTGCTGAGCAAGGGCTTTGAGGTTATTGGGGTGAGTGTGGACGACGAAAAATCGCATAAAAAATTCGAGACCAAATACCAGTTGCCATTTACTTTGATTGCCGATACAGACCATAGCATTGTTGAAGCTTACGGCGTTTGGGTGGAGAAGAACATGTACGGTAAAAAATATATGGGTACCGCCCGCGCTACTTTCATCATCAATGGCGATGGTATTATTGATAAAGTGATTGAGAAGGTTGATACAAAAAATTCTTCACAGCAGGTATTAGACTTGTTGTAAGCCGCACCCAAGAATTAAAAGTCTCCCCTACCTGGGGAGATTTAGAGGGGGCTTATAGAGGGGGGTTAAAACTTATATCAAACAAAAACGCTTTATATTTATTTAAAGATAAATTTTAATAGATGGCCATTCAGGCAGAAGACGAAGAGATACTCAGTAAGTTTAGGGACGAAAAGACCCGTAACGAGGCATTTAACCTTTTGCTGAAAAAGTATCAGCAAAAAATATACTGGCATGTGCGCCGTATGGTTATTGACCATGACGATGCCGACGATATTGTACAGGATGTATTCATCAAGATCTGGAAGAACCTTCCGGGTTTCCGTAACGATGCACAGCTGTACACCTGGATGTACCGCATTGCCA
Source organism: Mucilaginibacter sp. 5C4 (assembly GCF_034345625.1). NCBI lineage: Bacteria > Pseudomonadati > Bacteroidota > Sphingobacteriia > Sphingobacteriales > Sphingobacteriaceae > Mucilaginibacter > Mucilaginibacter sp. 5C4. Next base: position 3,773,232 of record NZ_CP133775.1, read on the forward strand.
CCAACGAATGCATCACCTTCCTGAACAAGAAAAAAGCAAAGAACAATATATCGCTTGATGATGTGGATTTTGAGCTGGCAGACACACTGTCGAGCTCGGACCAGTTCACCGGCGACCAGATTCAGCGTAAATTGCAGGATGCCATTTTAACCCTGCCCGATAAGCAGCGACTTGTTTTTAATATGAAGTATTTTGATGATATGAAATATGAAGAAATGAGCGAGGTTTTGGGCACAAGCGTAGGTGCCTTAAAGGCATCATACCACCTTGCGGTTAAAAAGATTGAAGCGTTTGTAACCAATATCGATTAATTAGGTAGAATATTTAAATTAGCATTAAACCTTTTGAAAGTTTATTCATCTATAAGAGAGTATGAAAAGCGATATGGAGAATAACGAATGGGCGGGCGATGAAATGTCACTTGAACGGTTTTCGAAAGAAACCCCGTTTACAGTGCCATCCGGCTATTTTGAAGAGGCCGGTAAGCGCATATTGTCCCTTATAAAATTAAATGAATTAAAAAGTGATGATATGGCACAGGGATTTGCTGTGCCAACAAATTACGTTGAAGAATTAAACACGAATATCCAAAGCAGAATAAATATCGAGGCAATTGCAGGTACCGAAGAAAAAAGTTTTGCAGTGCCCACGGGATATTTTGACCAGCTTACCCAAAATATACAAAGCCGCATCAACATTGAAACCGCCGCAAGCAGCGAAGCCGAAAGCTTTAGCGTGCCGGCCGGTTACTTTGATAACCTGCAGCAGCAGATAACCGCCCGCATTGCCGTGGAGGAATTGCTGGAGAAAGAACCTGCGTTTACCGTTCCGGATAATTATTTTGAACAGCTTAACCGCGATATTTTAAATAAAACGATTAACCAGGAGGCTGTAATACGTAAAACTATTGTACGTAAGCTTTGGGCATCAAACACCTTTAAATATGCAACTGCTGCCTGTGTATTACTAATTGTTGGTACAGGCGCATTCCTGAGGGAGGCACAACAACCGGTTGCGCATTCGCAAACGCTTTTGCACAAGCAGGTATCAAACATACCGGTAGACGAAATTAAAGACTACCTTGAATTAAATATAGACGCCAACGATACGCGTGGCTTAATGGATAACGACAAGCAAATTAATACTGATGCCCTGAATGCCGATCTTCAGGATTATATTGATATTAATTAATAATACTTTTAATGAACAGGCTGCTTAGATATATTTTCTTTTTATTAGTATTTGCAATAGGTAACGACGATGTTTTTGCGCAGGTAAATAACTTCCGCCGCCCCTCGCCTGTAACAAAGGCAAGGATTATACGTAACCCAAAACTACAGGCAGCCCGCGATAAATTTATTGGCCAGCAACTTTCACTTACTTCAGACGAATCGCGCAAGTTTTGGCCTATCTACCGCCAGTACCAGGAGGATCTTACCGCTATCAAGATCCTGAAGAAACAAAATAATTCCAGTTCATCTGCCAACGGTATGGAGCAGATTGATAAAGAATTGGAGTACGATAACCAGATGGTACAGATCCGCAAGCACTACCGTGATGAGTTCCTAAAGATCTTACCTCCCGAAAAAGTAAGTGCCCTGTATAAAAGCGAGGTTGAATTTACCCACGAACTCATCAAAACATTCAGCGAGCGCAGCGTACGCGCGGGGAATTAGCGGAGTTGAATCATTGAAGATCAGCAATACATATTATTTCTGAGTTTGGAGTTTTTCAATATCCTTTATTTGTTACGACATAAATTACGTTGCCTGAAACAGATAAATTGAAGCCATAATTTTCTATAGCAGGAAGTAACAGTTTTTCCATGTTTTGCCCATGTCTGATGACCGGAATATACCATCTGAGCGACCACATATTAAATATTTACCCATTTGTTTGATGGATAAAACATTCAATTAAGATTGAAGTAAGCCTATTTTTTTCATTAATAAACTACTCCGGGAAGGCTGCAGTTCTTCACCTATTGCATTCCAGGTTTTCAACAATACTGCTAACTTTGTAACCTTAAAACATTCCAACGTTAAAACAACATCCATGTTAACCCTTCGCCAGCTATTTCTTAATAATAACGCCCAAACAACCCATTTCCCGCTACTGCTGGAGTTTGAACGTGCAGAAGGTGTTTACATGTACGATAGCGAAGGCAAAGCCTATACCGACCTCATCTCGGGCATTGGGGTAAGCAACCTGGGCCATAGCAACCCAAAAGTAGTGCAGGCCGTTAAAAACCAGGTTGACAAATACATGCACCTGATGGTGTACGGCGAATATGTACAAACCCCGCAAGTATGCTTCGCTCAGAAATTAGTGAGCATCCTGCCCAAAACATTAAACTCTGTTTACTTCACCAACTCGGGTTCCGAGGCGGTTGAGGGCGCTCTTAAGCTGGCCAAACGCTTCACCGGCAGGCAGCAGATGTTAGCTTTTAAAGGCTCATACCACGGCAGTACCCACGGTGCGCTAAGCGTAATGGGGAACGAGGAATATAAACAAGCTTATCGCCCGTTGTTACCGGGCATTAACTTCATGAGCCTTAATAATCTGCCCGATCTTGAATTGATAACCGAGCAAACCGCTTGTGTTATTTTAGAAACCATCCAGGGCGAAGCGGGCATCCGTGTGCCGGATGTTGCTTACATGCAGGCCCTGCGTAAACGTTGCACCGATGTTGGCGCGTTACTAATATTGGACGAGATCCAGGCTGCTTTTGGCCGTACGGGTAAACTTTTCGCATTTGAGCATTTTGATATTGTGCCCGATATACTGCTGCTTGCCAAAGCGCTTGGCGGCGGCATGCCTGTAGGCGCTTTTGTATCTTCGGCGGCTATGATGTCGGTATTTAAAGAAAATCCTATCCTCGGGCATATTACCACCTTTGGCGGCCACCCTGTTTGCTGCGCAGCCGGCCTCGCCGCTTTAGAAGTTTTGCTTGATGAGAACCTGATTGACCGGGTTGCTGAAAAGGAAGTGATCATCCGCGAACACCTCGTTCATCCGGCCATCAAACAGATCCGCGGTAAAGGCTTAATGCTGGCCGCCGAGTTTGAAAGCTTCGAACTGAACAAAAAAATTATTGATACCTGTATAGAAAATGGTGTAATTACCGACTGGTTCCTGCATTGCAGTAATTCTATGCGTTTAGCCCCTCCGCTTATTATCACTAACGAGCAATTGATAAATGCCTGTAACATCATTACACAGGCCATTGATTTTCATACAGATAATTTGCAATAACGTAATTTCATCTGCTTTTCATTTTAATTTTAATTAATAATTTAACTGTAAAAAGAAAGTTCAGGTACTTTATTTTGGTTTATTGGTATAGTTTATGCTGTGTGATATGCGCCTGTGCAAATATGCCTTATACCAACATAACTATCGTTTTTGAGGTCAACAGTGCATACTTTTCGGGTCGGTGGGTTTGATTTTTGCTAAAAAATAAGCATTCCACTATTAAAACGATAATAACAGCTACTTTACAATATGAAAATCGCATACATATCTACCTATCCTCCCCGCGAGTGCGGTATCGCTACCTTCAACCATAATTTAATGAACGCCATCAATGCAAACTTTCCCGATAGGAAGAGCCCGCTTGAGGGGGGATTTGTGGTTGCCCTTAACGATTCCGAAAATTTGCAGGAGTACGAATACCCCTCGCATGTTAAATATGTTATCCGCCAAAATCATCAAAAAGATTATATCCGCGCTGCAAACTATATCAATACCAGTACTGCGGATGCTGTTATTTTAGAACACGAATTTGGGATCTACGGCGGCGAGAGCGGGATCTATATTCTACCGCTCATCAACCGTTTAGAGAAACCGCTGATCTCTATACTGCACACCATATTAAAAGACCCAAGCTATGTACAGCGTATCATCATCCGCGAAATTGCCGAGCAATCTTCAAAGATCATCGTGATGAGCAAACGCGCGGTTGAGTTTTTGACCACCATTTACGATATCCCCGAAGATAAAATTCAAATTATAGAGCACGGCGTACCAGACCTGGAAGCACCGGAAATTAACCCGGTTAAAAACCTGAGCCAGTTTAAAAACCACCGTGTAATGCTAACGTTTGGTTTGCTTAGCCGTAACAAAGGTTTGGAAACCGTTGTAAAGGCCCTTCCAAAAATAGTAGAGAAACACCCCGATGTAATGTACGTTGTGTTGGGTAACACCCACCCCGGCGTTATCAAAAACTCGGGCGAGGAATATCGCGACCACCTGAAAACATTGGCCGCGCAGCTTAATGTGTCCAAGCACCTGTCATTCATTAATAAGTTTGTAGCCGAGGATGAACTGATAGACTACCTTACAGCAGCCGAAGTTTACGTAACCCCATATCTGAACGAAGCGCAAATCACCAGCGGTACATTATCATACGCTGTGGGTGCAGGTGCTGCCGTAGTATCAACCCCATACTGGCATGCTACCGAACTTTTAGCAGATGGCCGCGGCCGTTTGTTCGACTTTAAAAATTCGGAAGCCTTGGCTGAAACCGTTAACGAACTTTTGGATGATAAAGAAGTGCTTGATGAATTAAAATCAAACGCTTACGAATATGGCCTGCATTTACGCTGGCCTGCCACCGGCGCCGAGTTTATCCGCGTTGCACAGGAAGCTGCCGCAAAACACGATTTTAGCGACAAGATCTTAAAGAACAGCATTGTTGACCCGGAAGTATTACCAAAGTTTAGTCTTACGCACATATTGCGCTTAACGGATGATACCGGTATTGTGCAACATGCTAAATATGGTATCCCTAACTTAAAAGAAGGCTATTGTTTAGATGATAACGCCCGCGCATTGATCATGGCATTAATGGCATACCAGCGCAGCGGAAGCAATGAAGCATTTAAATTGCTGCCCATATATTTAAGTTACATCCATTACATGCAAACGGATGACGGTAACTTCCGTAATTTCCTGAGTTTTAGTCGCCAGTATTTGGACGAGGTTGGGTCAGAAGATTCATTCGGCCGTACCATTTGGGCATTGGGATATTTAATTAGCTGTGCGGCAAGCAATTCCTATCGCGAATTTGCAATGGAGATCTTCCATAAATCTTACCCGCACTTTAGCGCGTTAAAACATATCCGCGGGCAGGCAAATACCATTATTGGTATCTCTTTGTACCTACAGGCCTTCCCTACAGATGAAGGTATGGTTGCCGAATTGGTACGCTTGACACAGCCATTAATTGATGCTTACGAAACTATCCGCAGCGATGACTGGGAATGGTTTGAAGAAAGCATGACCTATGATAACGCGATCCTTCCATTAGCGTTATTACATTCTTGCGAAATAACAGGTAACCAAAAAGCGAAAGACATCGCGTTAAAAACTATGGCCTTCCTGGATAAACTTACACTATCAAACGGTTATTTAAGCCCGGTTGGTAACGAGGGATGGTACCACCGTGGCGGCAAGTTCCCGGTTTACGATCAGCAGGCTATAGAAACGATGGCTATGGTGCTGATGCATTTCCAGGCTTACCAGATCTTCCGCAAGCCTCAATATATCGAGAAAATGTTCCTGACCTACAAATGGTTCCTGGGCGAAAATTCGTTGCGGGCACCATTGTACGACCACGAAACTAAAGGCTGTTGCGACGGTTTATTGCCAACAGGTATCAACCGTAACCAGGGCGCCGAAAGTACATTGGCGTACATGATATCGCACCTTACCGTATTGAAAGCTTTCGAGCTGGAGTATGAGTATAATAAAATATCCGATGACCAGCAGTTAAAAGTCTGCTAAAGATGAAAGCAGCGATATTAGCACCCGTTGCCTGGCGCACACCGCCCAGGCACTACGGCCCGTGGGAACAGGTTGCCTCTAACATTGCCGAAGGCTTAATTAAACTTGGCGTTGATGTAACCCTTTTTGCCACCGGCGATTCCATCACCGAAGGTAAACTGCAATCCATTTGCAAACAGGGTTACGAGGAAGAACGCACCCAGGATGCCAAAGTTTTAGAGTGCCTGCACATAAGCAACCTGATGGAGCAAGCCGGCGATTTTGATATCATCCATAACAACTTTGATTTTTTGCCGCTGAGTTATACCGGGCTCATCAACACCCCGGTTATCACTACCATACATGGTTTTTCATCGCCACGGATCATACCGGTTTATAAGAAATACAATTCTCGTGGGCATTATGTATCCATCAGCAATGCAGACCGCAGCGCTGAGTTGGATTACATTGCTACCGTTTACAATGGCTTAGATACCAAAGACTTTAAGTTTACTGAACAACCTCAGGATTACCTGCTCTATTTTGGCCGGATCCACCACGATAAGGGCCCTTTAGAGGCGATTGAGATATCAAAAAAGGCGAATAAAAGGCTAATAATTGCGGGTATTATCCAGGATGAAAACTACTTTAAAGAACAAGTAGAACCACAGCTTAACGACCAGATAGAATACATTGGCCCCGCCGGCCCCGATAAGCGTAACGAGCTTTTGGGCAATGCCCTGGCCCTGTTGCACCCAATAAACTTTGCCGAACCTTTCGGCATGAGTGTAGCGGAATCCATGCTTTGCGGCACACCAGTTATCGCTTTCAAAAAAGGCTCGATGCCGGAACTGATCCAACACGAAAAAACAGGTTTTTTAGTAAATACTGTGAACGAAGCGGTGGATATTATAGGTCAGCTTGGTTCCATTGATCGAGCATATTGCCGGGAGTGGGCTAACTCTCAGTTCTCCAAGGAAAAAATGGCGGAGGATTATTTTAGGTTGTATCAGCAGATATTGGGATAATTAAGCTCTATGTCATTGCGAGCGATAGCGTGGAAATCTCAGCATATCCGCCCGCCCTCTAAGATTGCCACGCCACTGCGTTCCTCGCAATGATATAGTTTTTTACCTATAATAAAATAGCGATGAGGTTATCTCACCGCTATTCTTGTTGAAGAAAACCTTTCACCTCAAAATTAATCTATTCCATCTTCCTTAAACTTAGCCAGCAATTCGTCCAGGTCAACCTCAGCAAATGAGGTTGATGAATCGGAGATACCGTAAGGAATAATAAGTTTATTGTTATGCACAATAGCACCGCAAGAGTATAATACGTTTGGTACGTAACCTTCGCGCTCATCACTGTTAGGGACAAGCAAAGGCTCTTTCAGGCGGCCTATCTCTACAGTCGGGTCATCTAACTTCAGTAAACTTGCACCAAGTACATAACGGCGCATTGGGCCCACACCGTGAGTGATCACTATCCAGCCATCTTTGGTTTCAATCGGCGAACCGCAATTACCTATCTGTACAAACTCCCATGTAAATTTGGGCTTTTGCAGCAAATCTGGCTTTTCCCAAATGTTTATCTTATCGGAGTACATGATATAGTTATTGCACCCGTCGATACGGGAGATCATGGCATATTTGCCGTTAATTTTACGGGGGAACAATGCCAAGTTTTTATTCTGCGCACCGGCACCATACAAAGGCATTATTTTAAAGTTGTAAAAATCGGTGGTTTGCAACAGCTTAGGCATTATCAGCGAGCCATCATATGCGGTATACGTGGCATAATAAGCGTAAGTGCCGTCTTCATTAAAAAACTTAACAAAACGGGCATCCTCAATACCTTTTCGCTCATATTCTGAGATCGGGAAAATAACCCTATCGGAGATATCCGTATCTAATGAGAAAACGATCTCGTAGTAGGAGTCGGCCAGCCAAAGCACTTTATCGTATTCCAGGCGCATATTATCATTCTCCTGGATCTTTTGCGAATCGAGGATAATGCGGCGCAGGTTAGAGTATTCAAAGTGATGGTCGAGTTTATCTTCCAGCTCCTTCAGCACACTGATATCTATCTGGGTGATGGCAGCCTTATCCAAAAACAGTTTTTTATTGTAAACCGCGTTTCTTACAATCTCGGCCTCATCAATATAACTACCTGCGGGTAATACCGTAATTTGATTATTCTTATCGATCAAAGCCCTGCGGAAGGTAATTGAGGAGATGTGCCCCTCGCCCACTGCCCTAAAGCTGATAATAACGCGGCGTTGCCCATCTTCCATTTCGGTTTGATCGGGGTCTTCTACGATAGATGGGTTGAAAAATGCCGCCGATTCGATAGAGTACTCGTGCGTAAAGTACGAGCCGATAAGCAGCTTGCGGTACACGGTTAGGGTATCAAAATCTATCCCCAGTTCGGCAATAAGCGGTTTTAGCTTACTGCAATGGCGGTTAAGCACACGGGTTATATTACGGTGGCGTTTAGAATATTCTTGCAATAAAGGCGAAACAATGCCAAAGGCCGTTTCTTCACTTATGCCCATTACACGCTCCAGGACTTCCTTGGCCCGGTCGTTTCCATTGAAAAAAAAGCGCGCTATTACACGTTTTGGATCGGGATTTACTCTTATTGGTTTTCGTTCTACAGAAAGTCTCATACTTAAAATATGCGTTTAGTCATTAAAACTATGCCTGCTAAATTGATTTGAGCAATTTAATAAAGCTTGTTAAAGGCTGTAAATATTACAGTAACTCACCAAATAACCGTTTAAAATTTCAGATTTGGCCGATTATTATTCAAAGGTGCACAAATACCAGACCGATAAAAAGCACGGTAGTTTAAATCATGCTGTTTCTTTTGATAAGATAGGTTTTCAGGATCTCGTTATAACCCTGTTCAATATCGGCATCCACTAACTGGATGTGATGCTGGGCGCACTTTAGCTCCAGTTGATGACGGTATTCTTTTAGTGCCGATTGGTAGCTGTCGCGGATCTTGTTTGGATGCACGCGCACCTCGGTACCGGTTTCGATATCTACAAAATGGTGCGGGCGGTTATCAAAGTCAAAATCAATCTCTTGCCTTTTACTGGTAACGTTAAATATCACTACTTCGTGTTTTTTATATTTCAAATGCTGAATGGCCGCGAAAAGCTGTTGCATTTTTTCGGGGTTGAGGCTATTCTCCAGCATATCGCTAAAAACAATCACCATAGATCGTTGGTGGATTTCGCCGGCGATATGGTGCAGTACTTGTGTAATATTGGTAGGCGTGTTTTGCCTAGGGTTATCGTAAGCCTTTTCCAACTCCGCATACAAACGGAACATATGGCTTGATGTAGATCTCGCCGGGCTCATCCAATCCATCTTATCCGAAAATAAACACAACCCAAACGCGTCCCTTTGTTTCTTAAAAAGGTATATCAGCGAAGCAATGGCGTATACTGAAAATTGCAGCTTATTGATCCCATCTGCCGGAAAGTTCATACTTGAGGAAGTATCAAGCAGCAAATAACAGCGCAGGTTGGTTTCTTCCTCAAACTGTTTTACAAAAAGCTTATCGGTGCGGGCAAGTAGTTTCCAATCGATGTTCTTTACAGATTCGCCGTTATTGTATAGCCTGTGTTCGGCAAACTCTACCGAAAACCCATGAAACGGGCTTTGGTGCAAACCGGTTATAAAACCCTCTACTACCTGCCGGGCAAGCAGTTCCAGGTTGGCCAGCTGGCGAATATGCTGATCGGTACTAAGCTGCGGCATAGTGCAAGTTAATAAAAAAATCCCCTCTTGAGAGGGGTTAGGGGTGTGTTATTCGCGCGAAAAACACACCCCTTCCATCACACATTCCCGCGCGCGCCCTCTCAGGAGGGGAACTGAACCAAAACTCATTTATAACCTCGTATAAATAGCGGCTTGCAATACATGGTTAAAATAGGTGGCTGATGCCTGCTGTACAAACTGGTTAAGGTAGCCAAACTCAATATCCGCTTTTTTATGCAGGCGGTAACCCAAGGCTACATAAGCACGATTTTGGTCGAAGAAGTGCTTGTTTACTTTTTGGTTGTTTTGAACGTTAACCATAATCTCGTTCTGCAAACCAAGGAACATGCCTTTAGTAAATGCATCTGTTTTTTTAAGTGGCACTACAGCCCTTGCAAAATAACGCAGACGCTGGGCAAAATAATGGTCGTTTTTTGCGGTGGTATTGCCAAGGAAACGCTGCTCTAACCTAAAGCGGTGCTGCAATGTAGTTGCTTTACTTATTTTGGTGTTGATGATAAGCTGTTCCCAAATACGGCTCTCGGGCCTAAAGGTTTCCACACCGGCAACTTTATTATTGGTAGCGATATAGGCATAACCCAAAGCCGCCATTTTATTATTATCGAAATAATAATTTACAGATGGGCGAAGTAACACGTTCTGCAAATAATCGTAATGATTAGCCGACCGAAACTGCGCATCAAACGACATCCCCCATTTATCAGAAAACTTCTGCGAATGAAACAATGCCGCCCATCCCGAAAAACGGTTATCCTGCGCGAAGAGCTTGCAAGGAATTAATATGGTGATGAGTAGAAGTACGGTTAATGCTTTTTTCATAGGAAATAGTGTATGACCGCGAATATAAAAAACTTTGCCATCCTGAGCGATAGCGAAGGACCCAATGTACATCATATAAGGCGGCCAATAGATGCTCGCTATAGTTCAGCATGACAAAAAGGATACCCTAATCCTTAAACTTCACCAAATTCTTCCTGCCGATATCATATATCAAACGGAAAGCTTCCTGGTTGCTGCTGTAGCCCGGGGTATTGTGCAGGCTAAATACAAACTGGCCTTTTAAGCCTTTGGCGATGAATGGGGTGTAAATAATATCTAAACGGTTGTAAGTGCTTTTCTCATAAAAGGCGTCACCAAAAAGGATGCGATGGCCATCCCCTTTGTAAAATTCATCAAACAGGGCAAAACGTTTGTAACTCAAATACGCATTGGCAACAAAACCTTTAGGCTTTTGGAAATCGTCCACGCCCCTTGTGCGTTCTAATGACAGCATACCACCGGCCTCAATGCTTAAGGAATCAAGAAATGTCCTATGGCTAAGATCGGCTCCAATTTTTACCTGGGCAGCGCCATTGTCCTGGATATGGTCATTAGGCAGTAGTATAGCCGCGCCGGCATCATGCAGTAAAAAGAAATAATGCGATACATAAAACGGACTATTTAATGATGGTTGATACTTACCAGAGAAGCCGAAAAGGAACTGTTCCCTATCAGTATTGGTTTGCCGGCTCACCCAGTCTATCCAAACGGTTTCGGTAACGTGGTTACTCTTAAATCGCGTTAGCAAACCCTCTACATTGGGGCGAAAGTAACGCAGGGTATCGTTCAACATAGCACGCGGGTAATCTGTCAGTAAACCTTCCCGACTAAACGCACCTGCATTAAATAACCAGTTTTTACCGGTATAGCTATAGTAAGCAACCGGGTTTACACGCACAAAAAACGGGTTACCCCCAAACTCGTGCAGGGCATTTGCACCAAAAATAAAGTGGTTATTGCTATCGATATTAAACCCAACATCCGCTGCGATACGCACACCCGAATAGGTACGCGAACGTGCGACAAAATCCTTGTATTCGCGGTTATCAAAAAAGCCCATCCCGTTCAGGTGGAAATCTACATTTTGGGCGCTTAACGCACCGGCAGCTAAAATGGTTACTAATAAAGCTAAGTATATCTTTCTGATCATGCTATATCGTTGTTATTCAACTACAAATTTTATTATCCGGCTGTTCCTGCTACCTGTAAACGGCTCGGTACGTAGCGAAAAGAACAGGTCAAATGTACCTTTTTCTGTTGGCGCTGTCGCTATTACCTTATAACCGGTGCTTTGATTTTTCTGTAAGGCTATTTTATTAAAAGTACTGTCGGCAGTCTGTACTTTCACCTGCGTAGTATGTTCAAAAAAGCAGGTTTCAAAATACACCGGGTGTTTGTAGCCAACGTTGGTAAAATTAACCGCAAACGGATAAGGGTTGGTTATAGAAAGGTCAAATTCCACTTTTTGCCCCGGTTTGGCAGTAATAGTTTTTGGCTTGGTGTCTATTATGATCTTTTGATAGGTACGCACATCATCAACCCAGCCGCCATACCAGGTACCGGCCTCGTTCTGGATGGTATCTTTAACTACACCTTTGTTGTAATAGTTCAGCACCAGGTATACACGTTTACGCTGCAGGCTATCCTCAATTGGCCAAATGCTGAACTGCGTGCGGCGATAATCGCGGGCGTCGTAACTGAAACCTTTAGTAGTGTTATTATAAAAATCGTACTTGCTTGGGTTTTGAAAACCTTCACTGAATACTACATAGCTGTCGCCGGCTTTCTCCTTTATCTTGTGCGCCCAATCTTTAAAGCCATAATAACTGCGCAACTGTAAAGGTTTTTTCAGTATCGCCGGGCCAAACATTATGCCTATCCGCAGACCTACAATAAAAACAATGTTGATGATGGCTAAAATGCTCAACCATTTGTATGGCTTGTTTTGTTTGGTAATATAGATGAGCGCCAACATTACCAGCGGTACAAAGGCTATAAGTGTCCAGTGCGCTTCTACCCCGCCTTTAATTGTGCTTAGCAGAAAGAAGATAAATGTACCTGCAGCATTCACTACCAGTGTGCGGGTAAACACATCGGTAATGCGGTTCCTAAAAGCGGCATAAAAAACAAACCAGCCAATAAGCGGGCCGCCCATAGCCAATTGCGCTGGAATGTAGTCGCCCACACGGGCAAAGCTATAATCAGAACCATTACGCTCGAAAAGATGATATTTTACAGATGGGTAGCCATGACTAACCTGCCACCAAATATGCGGGATGAACAGCACAATCGCACCCAAAACAATCAACCAAAAGGATCTGCGTTTTAACAATAATATATTGGATGCAAGCGTAAATACAATAAGTAAAACTCCATGATATTTACTGTATAATAAGCAGGCGATGATGATTGCCAGCAGCAAGGCATATTTTAAATCATCATCCTTCAGGTACTTTTTGTACACGTAGTAAAACAGCACGGTGAATAAAAACAGCGGCACATCCGGCGTGGTGGTAAACCCATAAATATGGAAGATGAACAGCCCCGAAACCAGCAGGATAAACCACTTCGCTTTTACACCGTATTGCTTCACCATCAGCCACATTACGTAAATGCATACGCTGTTGCTTAAAATGGTGAGTATGCGTACACCGAACTCGTTATGGAACAGGCTATAACCTGCCTTTATAAATAAAGCCACCATAGGTGGGTGGTCGAAATAACCCCAATCTAAAAAGCGGGAATAAAGCCAATAATAGGCTTCATCTGCATGGATCTCTAAGGTGTAGGCTTGTATGGCGTTCAGCAGCGTCCAGCACAGCATAAAATACCAGATAGGTTTATTAGACTGGATAGGATGAATTGCTGTTTTGGCCTGCATTGTTGCAAAGGTAAAATAAAAGTGGCAAGCACAATATGCCAAATCAGCGGGGTTATGTAGATTTGACCTCAGAAAATTAATTCATATACCCATGCTTGATAAACAATTAGAATTTATCCGTCAGCCCCGCCTGATGGTGTTAAACATATTAAAAGATTTTACCCTTGAGCAGTTAAACACCATCCCACCCGGTTTTAATAACAATATTGCCTGGAACCTTGGGCATTTGGTAGCCGCACAATTAGGCATTTGGTACAAGCGCGCGGACCTGGAAGTGGACGAGCGATTTTACCAACTCTACAAAGCCGACAGCAAACCCGAAGGCCCAATAACACAGGAACAATTAGATGATATAAAAGAAAGATTGATTACCAGCCTGGATGCTTTTGAAAAGGATTACGCCGCCGCCATCTTCACCAATTACCCCACCTGGACCACCCGCTACGGTGCCGTAGTTAGCAGTATTGATGAGGCAATTGCTTTCCTGCCGTTTCATGACGGGCTGCATATTGGGTATATGATGAGTTTGAGGAAGTTGGTGTAGGAACTTCTCCCTCGTGTTATTGCGAGCGATAGCGTGGCAATCTCAGATTACAAGCGGATATGCTGAGATTGCCACGTTGCTACGCTCCAATGACATATTATAGAAAAAAAAGCCCTCCGATGTATCGGATGGCTTTCAATTCTATATAAAAGGAAACGCTTAAACGCCTAACAACAATCTCGCAGGATCTTCCAATAGTTGTTTAACTCTTACCAGGAAGCTTACCGATTCGCGACCATCAATGATGCGGTGATCATATGACAAGGCAAGGTACATCATCGGGCGGATAACCACTTGTCCGTTTACGGCAACCGGGCGTTCGATAATGTTGTGCATACCTAAAATGGCCGATTGTGGCGAGTTAATGATTGGTGTAGACATCATCGAGCCAAATACGCCACCATTGGTGATGGTGAATGTACCACCGGTCATTTCTTCCAAAGTCAGTTTGCTTTCGCGGGCTTTGCCTGCTAAAACAACAATGGCTTTTTCAATTTCGGCAAGGCTCATGCTTTCCGCGTTGCGGATAACCGGAACCACCAAACCTTTTGGCGCAGATACCGCGATAGAAATATCAGCAAAGTTGCTGTAAACTACTTCTTCGCCTTCTATACGGGCACCAACTGCAGGCCATTCTTTTAGTGCCTCGGTAACCGCTTTGGTGAAGAACGACATAAAGCCTAAGCCAACGCCGTGTTTCTCTTTAAATTTATCTTTGTATTTGCTACGCAGTTCCATTATTGGCTGCATATCCACTTCATTAAAAGTGGTAAGCATGGCGGTTTCGTTTTTAACGGCTACCAAACGCTTGGCAACTGTTTTACGTAACGACGACATCTTTTCTCTGCGGTCGCTTCTTGGGCCTTGCGGTGCAGAAGGAGTTGCAGCGGCTGCCGGTTTAGCGGCTGGTGCCGGTGAAGCAGCGGGTTGGTTTTGCGCATTAAGTGCATCACCTTTTGTAATGCGTCCATCAACACCTGTACCGTTTACAGATGCAGTGTCGACACCTTTTTCAGCTAATATTTTCGCGGCAGCAGGCGATGGCGTACCTGATGCATAGGTTGTTCCTTTTGACGGAGCGCTTTGTGGTGATTCGTTAACCTTATCGGCAACAGCCGGGGTAACCGATGTAGGAGCAGTTGCCGAAGCGCCGCTACCTTCAATGGTACAAACTACCGCGCCAATGGCTAAAGTATCGCCCTCTTTGGCTATGGTTTTTAACGTACCTGCTTTTTCGGCGGTAAGTTCAAAAGTTGCTTTGTCAGATTCCAGTTCGGCAATGGCTTCATCCATTTCAACGGCATCGCCGTCTTTTTTCATCCAGTGTGACAACGTCACCTCGGTGATTGACTCACCTACCGGTGGTACTTTAATTTCTAATGATGATGAACCGCCTTGCGCAGGTGCAGGGGCAGGCGCGTTAGCAGGTGCTTCGGGGCTGTCTGCTTTCGCAGGTTCATCCTTAGCGGCAACAGGTGCTGTAGGTGCTATATCAGCAGCTACGGCAGGTGCAGCGGCACCGCCATCTTCTATACTGGCTACAACCGCGCCAATAGCTAATGTATCGCCCTCGGCTGCAACAATTTTCAAAGTCCCGGCTTTTTCAGCGGTAAGCTCAAAAGTTGCCTTGTCTGATTCCAGCTCGGCTATTACTTCGTCCATTTCTACCTGGTCGCCATCCTTTTTTTTCCAGGCTGACAGGGTTACTTCGGTAATGGATTCGCCTACCGGCGGAACTTTTATTTCTAAACTCATATTGTATTAGTTGTAGTTTTTTATTTGTGAGTGATGAATTGTAAAAGGAAATATGAACGGTAACTAATCTCTAATCACCAATCTCTATTCTCTTACCTCAATCAGCACCAGCATTAGCCATTTGTTCTGTTGTTTTTTTGATGGTTTCTTTAATCGCTTTGCCTGCAGGTGCTTCAAACGCTTTTGAAATAATGTGTAACTGCTGCGCGGCATGCTGTTTAGCAAAACCTGTCGCGGTACTGCTACCCTCTAAACGAGAGATCACATTCAGGTTCATCAACTTATCGTTATGAAACTTGCGGCAAATGTACGGCCATGCGCCCATGTTTTCCGGCTCTTCCTGTACCCAGAAAAACTCAGTAGCCTTATCGTATTTGGCTTTAATTTTCAGGATCTGTTGTACAGGTGTAGGGTATAATTGCTCCACACGTACAATGGCAACATCTTTACGTTTGTCGGTTTGTTGTTTCTCTAACAGGTCGTAATAAATTTTACCGGTACAAAGCAGTACGCGTTTAACCTTTTTAGGGTCAACAAAGTTATCGTCTATCAATTCATAGAATTTACCATCGGTAAAATCAGCAAGTGGCGATACACAATTAGGGCTGCGCAATAAGCTCTTCGGTGTAAAAATGATCAACGGTTTACGGAAACTGCGTTTCATCTGCCTCCTTAATATGTGGAAGAAATTTGCAGGCGTTGTACAGTTAGCCACCTGGATATTATCATCAGCGCAAAGCTCTAAGAAACGCTCAACACGTGCCGATGAATGCTCTGGGCCCTGGCCTTCGTAACCGTGCGGTAACAACATTACCAAGCCATTACCACGCTGCCATTTTGTTTCGGCACTGGCAATGTACTGGTCAATAATGATCTGTGCTCCGTTAAAGAAATCGCCAAACTGTGCTTCCCAAATGGTTAATGCATTAGGGTTAGCCAGGGCGTAACCGTATTCGAAACCTAATACGCCGTACTCAGATAATAACGAGTTAAAGATGCTCAGTTTTGCTTCGGTATCAATGGTTTCCAGCGGAGTGTACTCGTCCTCAGAATCGGCCAGGGTTAATACCGCATGGCGATGCGAGAATGTACCGCGTTTAACATCCTCACCGCTTAACCTTACCGGGAAACCATCTTTCAATAGTGTACCGTAAGCAAGCAGCTCGCCCATTGCCCAATCGAATACGCCGGTTTTGTTAACCATGGCGTTACGGTCCTGGAATAATTTCTCAATTTTTTTGAAGAACTCTTTACCCTTAGGCAATACCGTTAAATTGTTACCTATTTCGGTAATAGTTTCTTTTGTTACCGATGTATCAACTGCGCTTATCAATTCGCTGTGGTTGGCTAAATGTAAGCCACTCCATGCGCCTTCAAACATCGGGATGGTATCGGTAAACCTGTCTGATGCTTTTGCATCGTCCAGCATTTTCTGTAATTCGCCACGGAAATCTTTTTCCAGCGTTTTTACATATTTATCGTCTATAGTACCTTCGGTTATTAATTTTTTACTATAGATCTGTAGCGGATTAGGGTGCGCTTCGATAGCTTTGTACAATACCGGCTGGGTGAACTTAGGCTCATCCGCCTCGTTGTGGCCATAGCGGCGATAACAAAGGATATCGATAAATACATCTTCGTTAAATACCTGGCGGTATTCCATGGCCAGGTTAACTACATAAACCAATGCCTCAACATCATCCCCATTTACGTGGAACACGGGCGAAAGCACAGTTTTTGCAACATCTGTACAGTATGTGCTTGAACGGGCGTCTTTATAATTGGTGGTAAAACCTATCTGGTTGTTTATCACCAGGTGAATGGTACCACCGGTGCGGTAACCATCGAGTTTCTCCATCTGTAAAACCTCGTAAACAATTCCTTGCCCGGCTACAGATGCGTCACCATGTATTAATATCGGGGCGATCTTTGAATGATCCCCATTGTATTTAAAATCAATTTTTGAACGGGTTATACCTTCAACAACGGGGTCAACCGCCTCTAAGTGAGATGGATTTGGACAAAGGCTCAGGTGTACCTTTTTACCCTGTTTGGTCTCGATATCTGTTGAATAACCCAGGTGATATTTAACATCGCCACCAAAAGGAGATTCCGAATCGAAGTTTTTGCCTTCAAACTCGGTAAACACTTCCTGGTAGGTTTTTTCCATGATGTTGGTCAGCACGTTCAAACGACCGCGGTGAGCCATACCAATAATAAATTCCTCTAAACCCAGTTCAGATCCTTTTGTGATAACAGAATCAAGCGCGGGGATCAAAGCCTCGGCACCCTCTAACGAGAAGCGCTTCTGTCCCAAGAATTTTGTTCCTAAAAAGTTCTCGAAAACAACAGCCTCGTTCAACTTGGCAAGCATTTGCTTTTTTTCGTCGGCGTTAAAGCTTGGGGTATTGCGTTTACTTTCCATCCTGTCCTCAAACCACTTCAGTTTTATAGGGTTGCGGATGTAAGTATATTCGGCACCAATGGCCTGGCAATATGTTTGTTCTAATAATTCGCGAATGTCGCGCAATTTGGCGGGGCCTAAGCCAACTTCAACACCTGCATTAAATACGGTGTCCATATCGGCTTCGCTTAAGCCAAATGTTTCTAACTCTTTACCCGGAAAGTACTTGCGGCGTTCGCGTACGGGGTTTGTTTTGGTGAATAAATGGCCGCGTGTGCGGTATCCATTTATCATGTTCATCACATTGATCTCTTTTAGCAAATTTTCAGGTGTGGCAACTGCTACTACAGGGGCCACATGGTTATCTTTACCAAAATCAAAGCCTTCAAAAAACTTTTGCCAGCCAAAATCTACCGATTCAGGGTCTTGTTTATAAGTTTCGTAAAGTGTGTCAATGTAAGCGGCGTTGGCGCTATTTATATAATTTAGGCGATCCATGAGAAACCAATGTTGTGAAACGGTAGCAAAATTAAGCATAATACATTCAAATGCTGAAATAATATGCAATTAGTTTTAGACAAAACCTTCAAAAGAAACTAACCGGTATGTTTTGAACCTGAATGAAGAATTTTACGCGCAAATTCGCGCAGATATGCTATCCCCTCGAGCAAAGCTGCAAGCAGGCCGATAATGATCGTGAATTGTTCGAATGAGTTCATAATATATAGACGGTATATTTCGCGCTTTGTTGCGTAAAATATACCGTCTATATATTATGCTTTAATTTTAGCGGCGTTAACGGGTAGCCAGGTAGCTATAAAATCGCTTTTGCTATCCAGTTGGTCGGTTGGTTTGGTCGCATTAAAGAAACGGTTGCTTTTAGTATCGTTACCTACCCCAGCTACAAAAGCCCAATTGCCCCAGTTACTGGCAGGCGAGTAATCTATCAGCTTTTCTTCAAAATACAACGCTCCTTTTGTCCAGTCGACTTTCAGGTCTTTGGTTAGGTAATTGGCAACGGCTTGCCTGCTGTAATTGTTAATGTAGCCCGTGGCATTTAGCTTATGCATGGCAGCATCAATAAAAGACACACCGGTTTCGCCATTCTTCCACTGTTCAAAAAGCTCGTCCTGGTTATTGGCGGTATCGGGCACATCGCCAAAACCTTCGGAACGGAAAAACTTCTGCCCATGCTTTTTAAACATAAAGCGAAAGTAATCCCTCCACAAAAGCTCCAGCATTATCGGGTCGGTATTAGTAAGGTGGTGATCTCGGTGATAGTTCACCACTTCCCAGTACACCTGCCTTGGCGAGATACACCCAACCGCAAGACATGGGCTCAAACCCGATGAATTACAGTCTGCGCTACGCACATTTTTTCCCTGATTTTGAATACAGTTCTCTAAGTAGGTATGTAATTGTTTTAAAGCGGCTGTTTCGCCGCCAGTAAATTTTTCTTCGGCACGGGCATCGTCTATTGCATCGGGCACGCCCAATCCTGCAAGGGTTGGTAATTCGCCGGCATCGGTAATTTCGGGGATAAGGATTTGCTCCGGACTAACCACACTTGGCCTTACCGTGCTATCGCGCTCCACCTTCTTTTTAAAGGTTACAAAACTATCAGGGATATCTTTTATGGGGAATGGCAAGTCTTCCTTATGATACATGGTGTGGCCGATGAAATGCTTCAGGTTAAGCTTCATTTTCCATAAAGCGGCCTCCACCCTTTCAGAAACATCGGTCTCATCGGGTGCAACTTCGCGGTGATGGTATACTTCGCTCACCTGGTATTCTTCGGCTATTTGGGTAAGTACTTCGGCAGGATCACCTGTGCGGATCAGCAAATCGGCACCAAAAGCCTGTAGGTTTTCCCTTAGATCTGCAACAGCTTCTAAGAGGAAACGGGCACGGAAACTGCCGGTTTTTAACGCGCCTAAAGCACTGGCTTTAAAGTAGAACGGATCAAAAACATATACCGGCAATACTTTATCAGCCCTGCGCACGGCTTCGGATAATATTTCATTATCGTGTATGCGCAAATCATTTCTAAACCAAACCAATATAACTTTATCACTCATATGAACATCTGATCTAAACTTATTTAGATTGATTACAAAAATGGTAATTATTTATTTCCCTTGCACCGTTCGCTGCAATATTTGACATCGTCCCAACATTTTGCCCACTTTTTACGCCACGTAAACGGCCTTTTACACACGGGGCAAAGCTTTGTGGGGAGGTTTTCTTTAAGTATCCGAGCCATATTATTATTTATAACAAATAGTACTGCTTAGTGTTATGTAATATATGAATTTAAAAAATAAAAACATCCTGATAGTAGGTGGCAGCAGCGGAATTGGCCTTGCATTAATAAAGCATTTAGCCATACAGGAAGCAAACATATTTAATATATCGCGCGGCCCGGCAACCGATTGGCCCGGGGGCGTTACTCATATCCAGGCCGATGTATTAGATAATTTGAGTACTATTGAAAATCAACTACCGCAAACTATCCATGGATTGGTTTACTCAGTTGGTAGCATCAACCTAAAACCTTTTCAACGTTTAACGCAGGAAGATTTCTTAAACGATTACAAATTGAATGTGCTTGGCGCAGCAGAGATCATCAGGCTCAGCCTTAAGGCTTTGAAGAACGCGGGTGGTGCAAGTATTGTACTTTACAGTTCGGTAGCCGCAAAAGCGGGGATGCCTTTCCATGCCAGTATCGCGGCGGCGAAAGGCGCTATTGAGGGGTTAACCTTATCATTAGCAGCCGAGCTTTCTTCTAACCAAATAAGGGTAAATGCCATTGCGCCATCGCTAACCGATACCCCGCTTGCCAAAAACCTGTTAAGCACCGATGAGCGGCGGGAAGCATCAGCCAAACGGCACCCGCTTGGTAAAATTGGTATGCCGGATGATATTGCCTTTGCCACCCAGTTTTTACTAAGCGACCATAGCGGCTGGCTAACCGGGCAGATCATAGGTATTGATGGTGGGCTTGGCAACTTAAGGCCTTTGTAAAATTAAGGTTGTAAGCCAACCGTTTAATTGTAGATAGTAATGACAAATCAGATTAAGATTATATTTAATTTTATATCATAAAACCCAATAGTATGGCAACTACCGAAAGTATCCAGAAAGCGTATATAGATTATGTATTGACCGACGGCCAACAGCCAAAATCGGTGTATGTATTTGCGAAAAAGAACAAAATGGCCGAAGAAGAATTTTATCGTTTCTTTGGATCATTTGACGCTGTTGAACAAAGCGTATGGGCCGACCTTACACTTAAAACCTTAAGCGAAGTACGCGCGCAGGAGGTTTGGTCGCAGTATTCATCGCGAGAGAAGGCATTATCATTTTTTTACAGCTTTTTTGAATTATTGAAAAGCAACCGCAGTTTTGCTGTGTACAGCATTAAAAAGCACCGCAGCCTGGGCACACCTAAGGTTTTAGAACCAACCAAAGACGTGTTCGAAAATTTCGCCGAAAACATTTTGAACGAAGGCATTGAAACACAAGAACTAACAGACCGAAAATTCTTTAGCAAACGCTACAAGGATGCCCTATGGGTGCAGTTTGGCTTTGTATTGAATTTCTGGATCAATGATGATTCTGTAGGTTTTGAGAAAACCGATGAAGCCATTGAGAAAGGCGTTAACGTAACGTTCGACCTGTTTCAGCGTTCGCCGATAGATAACCTGTTTGAGTACGGCAAGTTTTTGGCTAAAAATGGCGGATTGAAGGAGAAAATGGGGTTTTAAGGAAGCCCCACCCAAACCCTCCCCGTGAGCGAGGGCTTAAAAATATAAATGATCTATAAGCAAATCCCAAATAAAAATAATAAAGTCTCCCCTATCGGGGGAGATTTAGAGGGGGCCACCGCCATATTTGATATGGATGGCACCTTAGTAAACAATACCCCATACCATTACCAGGCCTGGCAGCAGCTTTTTAAAAAGTATGATATGCCGGAGTTGAGCAGGGAAACTTACCTGACCAACATTAGCGGTGTACCCATTTTAAATACCCTGAAAAAGTATTTTGGTGATGATACCGATGAGGCCAAAATGAAGCAACTGATCAAGGAAAAAAAGGACTTTTATGAGGCAGATTTCACGCCTTTTTTACGACCGATAAACGCCCTTGAAACGTTTCTTTTAGACCTTAAAAACGCCGGGGTTAAGATCGCGTTAGCCACCTCATCAAGTATGGAAGATGTGGACTTTATTTTCGGGACGATGCATATTCGCCAACACTTTGATGCCATAATTATCGGTAGCATGGTGAGCGAACCTAAACCATCACCACAGATATTTTTAAAAGCCGCCGAGCATTTAAATGCACTACCCGAAAAGTGCGTGGTGTTTGAAGATTCCATTTCGGGATTAAAGGCGGGCCGAAAAGCGGGTATGAAAGTAGTTGGCATTACCACCGCCCACCCCGCAGAAACCGTTACCAAACTGGCCGATTTGGTAATTAATGATTATGCCGACATAGATCTGCATAAAATGGCCGCACTATTTGACAAGTAATAACATGAGCGAGAATACCTCTAACGAACAGAACAGCATCCCCACCAGCAAGATTGAACGCAGCGCCAAGTTTGTGAAAACAGGCTTTAAAATTGGCGGCAACTATATTAAACATTATTCAAAAAAGCTGTTCAATCCAGAAATGGATAAATCGCAACTGAATGAGGATAATGCTACCGACATCTATCAATCCCTCAGCGAATTAAAAGGCAGCGCGCTTAAAGTAGCACAGATGCTGAGCATGGATAAAAACCTGCTGCCGCAGGCGTACGTAGATAAATTTACGCAGTCGCAGTATAATGCGCCGCCGCTATCGGGGCCACTTATTGTGCAAACGTTTAAGAAATACTTCGGTAAAAACCCCGATCAGATCTACGATAAGTTCAACATCCGTTCTACCAACGCGGCGTCTATCGGCCAGGTGCATAGGGCAGAGCTGAACGGTAAAAAACTGGCGGTTAAAATTCAGTACCCGGGCGTGGGCGATTCCATCTCATCCGACCTTAAACTGGTAAAACCCTTCGCGTTCCGCATGCTGGGCATGAGCGAAAAGGAGCTTAACGTTTACATGAGCGAAGTGGAGGAACGCCTTTTAGAAGAAACCGATTATGAGCTGGAAGTACGCCGCTCGATAGAGTTTTCTATCGCCTGTAAACACCTGAACAATGTAGTGTTCCCGGGATACTATCCCGACCTATCGAGAAAGCGCATTATCACCATGGATTGGCTGGAAGGGCAACATTTAAAAGAGTTTTTAGCTACCAACCCATCGCAGGAACTGCGCGACCAGATAGGCCAGGCACTTTGGGATTTTTACAACTACCAGCAACACGAATTGCGCGCCGTACATGCCGACCCGCATCCCGGTAACTTCCTGATAACACCCGAGGGCAAACTGGGCTGTATAGATTTTGGCTGTATAAAGGTGATGCCCGATGATTTCTATTACCCTTTCTTCTCGCTCACCTCAACCGACCTGTTCGAGAACAAAGAAGAAACCATTAAAGCGTTCCGCAAACTGGAAATGATATTGCCTAATGACACCCCGGCGCAGATCCAGTTTTTTTACACCATGTTTAAGCAAATGATAAGCCTGTTTGCCAAACCATACATCACTAACACATTCGATTTTGGAAAGAAGGAATTTTTTGATGACCTGTTTGGCTTTGGCGAAAAAGTTGCCAAAATGCCCGAGTTTAAACAAGCACGTGGTGTAAAGCATTTCATCTATGTAAACCGCACAAACTTTGGCTTGTACAATATATTACATGAGTTACAGGCCCGCGTTAAAACAGATACGTACAAGCCACATGTAGAAGAGTTGGTTGGATAAATTAGCCTTAGGGAAATTTAGATAAACCTGAATACCAGCGCAAGCGAAAGGCAGGCTGTAGATACCCACGCTATATTTGCCCGCAAGTACCAGGCCTCAATATTTGTTACCCGGCCTGTGCCTATGTAAGAGTTTGAGCGATGGCGGCAATACATACCGAAAGCTATCAGCAGGATAAAACAACGCAAAAAAAGCAGATAATTAATCGATGAAAATCGTATGTTAACATGTTATTATTTTAGCTGGGGTTCTGTTATATCTATTAGAATAATAACAGGGCAAAAACTTTACCGTTTTGGCTATTATTATAATAATAGCCCCTTCAGGTTATCTATACGGCAATTATGTGGAAATGATTACGCGAATGTTAAATTTGTAAGCGGGGAAATATTGATATAATTGGGAAATTTTGGCACCCGGCTTACTCTTCCACAACCAGCTGGGCTATCATCAAAATGGTTAGTATAACACTGGCCACCCAACTAATTGAGGCCTTTGCCGACCATGCCTGTAACTCGGGCACACGGCCACTACCTAAAAACAATTTATATTTGCTACGGCTGTATATACCATAAAAAAGACTGCACAAAGCAAATATTGCCAGTGCACAAATTATAATGATCCTAAAATTGCGATTTAACATTGATTTAATATTACCTGAATTGTATAAACGGATTTTGCCGGTAAAAAGATTTGTGAGCGGCTGCCATAATACATAAAAAATCACACACAAACAAGCTATAAATATTATCCGAAGAGCCGGAGGATCGGCTAAAGTATAATAAACCTTTATTAATCAATCATAAAAGGAACTATAGCGGCAAGTATTAAAAAAAAGGTACCTATCCAGCTTATAGTAGATTTCATGGCCCAAGTTTCAACATCAGTTAATCGGCCTTTGGTTGCAGAAGCCAGTGCCCTGTTATGGCAATAAACGGCATAAACCGCCAACATAACAATAAAAGTAGCGGCAGAAAAAATTAGAACTAATTGAAAACTGCTTGTAAACATAAACTGGGGATTTTCTTAATGTTTATTTAACATGCGCGACAAAAAAAGGTTTTCTGGATTTATTTATTTGCTTAATAATTACCGTAATTAACAAATTTGTTACATTACGATTGCAATCCCGGGTTAATACAGCGCTTTTAGGAATAACTGCTTAACAAACGCCGCTATTTAAAACACGCCGCCCTTAACGTTGTTGCATATATATGAAAGTGTTACTTGCAGGTGCTAACGGATACATTGGCACACGCCTTATCCCGGTTTTATTGGAAAAAGGCCATACCGTGGTTTGCCTTGTACGCGATAAACGCCGCTTTCATGAACAAAATGATTACAGCGAACGGGTAACATTGCTAACCGGCGACCTGCTGAAAGAGGAAAGTATTGAAACCATACCCTTAGATATTGATGCCGCCTATTACCTGGTACACTCCATGGCCCAGGCCGATGACTTTGCCATGCTGGAGGAGCTGTCCGCGCATAACTTTGTTGTGGCACTCAATAAAACAAAATGCCGCCAGCTTATTTATCTGAGCGGTATTACCAACGCCGACAACCTCTCCAACCATTTGCTATCGCGACGCCATGTGGAAGATGTTTTAAGGGAAAGCACAGCAGCGCTAACGGTGTTACGTGCAGCTATTATTATTGGTTCGGGCAGTTCATCATTCGAGATCATCCGCGACCTTACCGAGAAACTCCCCGTTATGACCGTACCGCGCTGGGTAAACACCAAATGCCAGCCTATTGCTATCCGTGATGTATTGGGTTATTTGGAAGGGGTTCTAATGAATGAGTCATCATTCCACAAAACTTTTGATATTGGCGGGCCGGATGTGCTCACATTTAAAGAAATGATGCTTACATACGCCAAAGTGCGTAAGCTTGATCGCTACATTGTTACCCTACCGTTCCTGTCGCCCAAGATCTCGTCGTACTGGCTATACTTTGTAACATCAACCAGCTACTCGCTTGCCCAAAGCCTGGTAGATAGCATGAAGAACGAAACCATCATGAAAAACCATGATATTGATAGCGTGGTAAGACGCGACTGCATTACCTACGAGGAAGCGTTGGAACTGGCATTCAATAAAATAGAACAAAACTCCATTGTAAGCAGCTGGAAGGACGCCCTGAACAACGGCTACCTTACCTCCGGCTTTATGGACCAGATAAAAGTACCTCAAAACGGCACGCTGGAGTATAAAGTAAAGCAGCCTTTTAACCGCGCCAGTGCAGAGGTGCTTAAGAACATTATGGCTATTGGCGGTAACCGCGGCTGGTATTACTGGGATTGGATCTGGAGCATACGCGGTTTTCTGGACAAGCTGTTTGGCGGCGTAGGCAGCAGGCGTGGGCGTACCAGTAACGTAAGCGTTTCGCCGGGCGATGTCATAGATTTTTGGCGGGTATTACTGGCCGATAAAACCAACAACCGCCTGTTACTTTATGCCGAAATGAAACTCCCCGGCGAGGCCTGGCTAGAATTTAAAATTATTGAGCGCCACAACCAAACTTTTTTGAGCCAGGTTGCTACCTTTAGGCCCAAGGGCCTTTGGGGCAGGTTATACTGGTATATGATGTGGCCTTTTCACCTTTTTATATTTAAGGGAATGGCAAAAAGGATAACAGATTTTAAGGAGGGGGAATAGTTGATTCATAATTGATGGTTGATAATACTGAACTTCTCATCTTAACTTCAACCATTAATTCCTCACCATGAACTATGATCTATTAACTATGGACAACTACGAACTACAACAAATGAGTAAAAACATCCTCATCACAGGCGGCTCGGGTTTATTGGGCAGGGAATTAACAAAAGCGCTTTTAGCGCTTGGCCACGCGGTGAGCCACTTAAGCCGCAGCGCGGGTAAAAACCCGCAGGTAAAAACATTTTTGTGGGATGTGAATAAAGGGCAGATCGATCCGCATTGCGTAGACGGGGTTGATACCATTATCCACCTGGCGGGTGCAGGCATTGCAGATAAACGGTGGACGGATGAGCGCAAGCGCGAAATTTTGGACAGCCGCACAAAATCCATCGGCTTAATTTACGGGCTCATGAAAAGCAAGGCGCACAAAGTGCACACGGTGATATCGGCATCGGGCATTAATTATTATGGCAACCGTGGTGATGAACTGCTTACCGAAGATAGCACCCCCGCCAATGATTTTATTGGCAACTGTTGTGTTGAATGGGAAAAGGCGGTTGATGAAGGCAAACAGTTTGACCTGCGGATCCTGAAATTCCGTACCGGTGTTGTTTTAACCACCGGGGGTGGCGCGTTACCACAACTGGCCTTGCCTGTAAAACTGGCTATAGGGTCGCCATTAGGCACGGGCATGCAATGGGTACCATGGATTCATCACCAGGATGCTATTGGCATGTACCTGCATGGCCTGGTTAACGAGCACCTTACAGGCGTTTATAATATGGTTGCGCCGTTACCGGTTACCAATAAAGATTTGACCACAGCTGTGGCTAAACAATTACACCGGCCGCTTTGGGCACCCAATGTACCGGCCTTTTTAATAAAACTGTTATTTGGCGAAATGGCAAGTTTGGTACTGGGCAGTACAAAAGCATCGGCACAAAAAATTGAGGAAGCGGGTTTTAAATTTAAATACCCCAACGTAGCTTTGGCTTTAAAAGAAATTTATGGATAAAGATACCCCTATAAGTATTTTTTGGTTTCGCCGCGATCTTCGGGTGGAAGATAACGCGGGCCTGTACCATGCCCTAAAAAGCGGCAACCCCGTACTACCCGTCTTTATTTTTGACAAAGAGATATTGGATAAACTGGAAGATAAAGACGATGCCCGTGTAAGTTTCATTTATAAAGCAATTGAAGAAATCAACAAAGAATGCCAAAAACACCATAGTAGCCTATTGGTAGTTTATGACAAGCCTGAACATGCCTGGAAACAACTCATCAAAGAATATAACGTTGCCGCTGTTTACACCAATCATGATTATGAGCCTGCTTACGCTAAAGACCGCGATGGTGATATTAAAGAGTTACTCGCCAAACACAACATCGAATTTAAAACCTATAAAGACCAGGTAATTTTCGAAAAGGATGAAGTGACCAAAGACGACGGCAAACCCTACACCGTTTATACGCCCTATAAAAACAAGTGGTATCAAAAGCTGAAGCCCTTTTATTTGAAGGCTTATCCATCTGAAAAACACCTGACAAACCTGCGCAAATTTAAAGCCGCGGCAATACCCACTTTAAATGAAATGGGTTTTGTTAAAAGTGAAATAGATTACCCGGAAAAAGAATACGACAGTGTTATTGCAGATTACGCTAAAAACCGCGATTTCCCGGCAATAACGGGCACTTCGCACGTTGGGGTACACCTTCGTTTTGGTACGGTAAGCATCAGGCGTTGCGCGATGGATGCCCACAAAGCACACGAAAAAACCTGGCTTAACGAATTGATATGGCGCGAGTTTTATATGATGATATTGCACCATTTCCCGCAAACCATGGACCACGCCTTTCGCCCGGAGTACGACCGCATTAAATGGATAAACGACGAAGAGCAATTTGAGGCCTGGTGCAAAGGCGAAACCGGTTTCCCGATGGTAGATGCAGGTATGCGCGAACTGAACGCTACAGGCTACATGCACAACCGTGTGCGCATGGTGGTTGCCAGCTTTTTAACTAAAGATTTGCTGATAGACTGGCGCTGGGGCGAGCGTTACTTTGCCCGCCAGTTATTAGATTATGAAATGGCAAGTAATGTTGGCGGCTGGCAGTGGGCTGCCGGTAGTGGTACCGATGCCGCGCCATACTTCAGAATATTTAACCCCGATAGCCAGCTGAAAAAGTTTGACCCGAAATTAGCATACGTAAAAAAATGGGTTCCGGAATATGCCGACTTCAGCAAGTATCCAAAACCCATTGTAGACCACGCTTTTGCGCGCGATAGATGTTTAAAAGTTTTTAAAGAGGCTTTAAGCAAATAATATTATTCAACCTTAGTTACCTGAAACTCGAACCTAAGCGGCGAGTTGGCAGGTATTGTGCTTCGTGGAGCTGTACCATAACCTAATACCGATGGTATAAACAAGGATATAGATGTACCCGTTACCGCATGTTTTATAAGTCCATCCTTTACGCCCTCAATTAAACTAAACGGGGTTAAGGTAGTGGCAGTTGTTTTAGCCGATTCGTCAAAAGCTACGCCATTTAATAAATTGCCGGTATAAGTAGTTGTAACGGTAGAAAATTCGCTGATCTCTCCGGCTGCACCTGTACCACCGGTAGTAACCTTGTACCAGTAATGCCCCTTAACAGAAGCATCTGCCGAGTCTTTTAGATAGCCGGTTAAGTTATTAGCCGCCATGTAATTTTTAATAACCAGGTCGTCGTAAGCATTTTGGTCGCCAATTACATGTACATAATAATCAAGGCTTTGGTTACCTGCAATACGGGTATTTACGTTGGTAATACTACCAGAGCCAAACCCGTTTACGCCGTACGCTAAACGCGATGGTATCAGCAAACGCATACTGCCGCCTTTATATTTAAGCAGGTTATGGATAGCTAATTGTAAACCTTTGGGCAAATTATTGGCAGTTAAGTGTCCTAAAAAATCGTTCATGTGATTATTGATAGTATCAGATGATACGTACTTACCGTCGAAAGATTTCAGGGTATAAACCAATGATACCTTATCGGCATATTTTAAGGTATCGCCACTGCCTGGGGTTAATACTTTATAGTACATACCGGTTGTGCCGGTGCCATCTTTAGTGGTATCAGCTTTAAAATCACTTAAGCCGTTCGCGCTTATATAAGCTTCTATCTGCTGATTATCATACGCCCTGATATCCGGTTGGTTATCCAGTTTTTTGCAAGCTGTTAAGCCTGCGGCAGCTATCAATAAAAAAGTAAAGATCTTTTGTTTCATCTAAAATTAGTTCGTTACATCTAAAAGTTCAATATCAAAATCAACCACGCTATTTGCAGGTAATTTTATCTCGGGCTGGTCATATGGCCCATATGCATAGCGCGATGCCGCTATGATACGGAACCTACCGCCTTTTTTCATATTTGGGATCCCCAGCTTCCAGGCCCTTAACACTTCGCCCAAAGTAAACGATGGGTGGAAGTTATTGCTTTGTGCAAATACTTCTCCTGTTGTAAGTATCTTGCTGGTATAATCTATCGTTATCCGGGTCGAGTTTGTAAATATCGCATTCCCTGTTCCGGCTTTTTCTTCAACGTAATAAACACCGGTTTTAATTCCCACACTGTCAACCTGCTTAATCTTAGCGCTTAAACCGGGTGTAGCGGCAATATAATCCTCAATTACTTTTTGATCAATATCAGCCTGTATTCTTTCTTCGGCAATAGAATCGTAACCCTTTTTGCAAGATGAGAAACAAATTATACTCAAAAATAATATCAACAGTACCCTGTTCATTCAGTTTTCAAAAGGCAAATTTATTGTTTTATATGGCAATTACAGCAGCTTAACACTTTTTAACAATTAGCGGTTGCTAAAAGCTAACGTTCAGGGTTTGTAATTAAGTGTAAGCTGATTGATTTTTTTAAGCATATCTGTTAAATACTGCTTATCTGCATCGCTTATGTGGGCGTTTAGGTAGTTATTAAACTGTTTTACAACGGTTTTAGCCAACTGGCGTTTTTCTTTGCCCAGGTCTGTCAAATATATTTTAACTGATCGCTTGTCGCCTTTGTTTGATTCGCGGTAGATGAGGCCCGTTTGCTCCAGCTGGTTAAGCATGCGCGATAAACTGGTAGATTTTAAGCCAAGCAATGCCGCCGCCTGCGATACGGTTGTACCCTCCTCTTCAATATTGATAAGCAGGTAACCTATAGACTGTGTAATACCAAAATCGGTAACTAACTGGTTGTACCGGTTAGCAACGGTTTGCCAAACGATCTTTAAAAAGTAATCAATTGTTTCCTGGTGTTTTACACTGCTTCGCATAAGTAGACAAACATAACATTTTTTAGTTGATGGTTGATAGATAATGGTTCATAGTAGCTACTACGAACTTTAATCTTCGGCTATAAACCATCAACTATGACCTATGAACCAATCTCAATACCCCACCTTCGTATCATCTCCTCTTGGATCGGCGCCGCCTTCGTAGCCGGTTTTGGTTTTTAAAATACCGTCTACCCGGCCAATGGCTCCGCTCTTGGTTAATGTATATCCTTTTTTAGCAAGCTTATCTTTTACAGGGTCGCTTAGAGCACCGTCCTCGCTTTTGATATCATCTGGCAGCCACTGGTGATGAAAACGCCTGGCAGCCACCGCTTGTTGCATATCCATATCAAATTCTATCACATTTAACAACGTCTGGAAAACCGAGGTGATAATAGTTGAGCCACCGGGCGTGCCAACAACCATAAAAAGCTTGTTATCCTTTTCTACAATGGTAGGCGTCATGCATGACAGCATGCGTTTGCCCGGCTGTATACTGTTGGCCTTGCCCCCTAATAAACCGTACATATTAGGCACGCCGGGTTTCGAGCTAAAATCGTCCATCTCATTATTCAGCAAAAATCCCGCACCTGATACAAATATTTTGGAGCCAAAGCTGTCATTCAACGTGGTGGTAATTGATACGGCGTTGCCATCCCTATCAACTATGGAGTAGTGGGTGGTCTGGTCGCTTTCGTACCCTACAAAAGTACCGGGTTGTATGGTGGTGCTTGGTGTGGCTGCATCCCAGTTAAAATTTCGCATACGGCTATCGATGTATTTTGGCTTTAACAAACTATCTACCGGTACTTTGTAAAAATCGGGGTCGCCCAGGTATTTGGAGCGGTCGGCATAAACGCGGCGCTCTGCTTCGGTAATTAATTGTACTGTGCTGTCGCTGTTAAAGCCATAACGGTGCAATGGATATTTCTGTACCGAGCGCAGTAATTGTAACAAAGCTATCCCCCCGCTTGATGGGGGCGGCATGGTGATGATATTGTAGCTTTTGTATTTACCGGTGACAGGCTTACGCCATACCGAGTGATAATTTTTAAGGTCGGCTTTAGTGAGGATGCCTTTGCCCGCCTGCATTTCGGCAACAATCAGGTCGGCAACCGGGCCTTCGTAAAACCCTGCGCGTCCCCTATCGCGAATGGCAGCCAGCGTTTTGCCAAGATCTTCCTGTATCAATATATCACCTTCTTTATAACCGCCCTCTTTAATTAAGTAACTCTTTCCCGGGTTAAGGCTTTTAAAAACCGAATCATTGCGGTTTATACCTGCTGCCAGGCGTTTGGTCATCTTAAACCCTTTGAAAGCCAGGTTTATTGCAGGCTGCACCAATGTAGCCCATTTTAATTCACCATACTTTTTATGTGCCTGTACCATCCCGTCAACAGAGCCGGGCACGCCAGATGCCTGGTGGGTGTACAGGCTCATTTTAGGGATCACATTGCCTGCTGCATCCAGGTACATATCAGCGCTTGCTTTTGCGGGTGCCTTCTCCCTAAAATCTAACGTATTTGCCTTGCCATTTGCCGGGCGATAAACCATAAAACCACCGCCGCCAATATTACCCGCCTGCGGGTGGGTAACCGCAAGCGCAAATTGTACCGCAATGGCAGCATCAACCGCGGTACCACCTTTTTTCAGGATCTCGAGCCCGGCTTTGGATGCATCGGGATAAGCGCAAACAACCATCCCGCTTTTGTATTTGGGGTTGGTGGCAGGCAGATCTTGCGCGCAGGCTACGTGCCCAAAAGCTATTATAAAAAGGCTTATTTTAAAAGATAGCCGCGGATTTAAACTCATTTTAGCAGGTGTAAATATTTGGCAATTTAACCTATTTTAATATACAATTACAAGCTATCAGCATTCATAATTTTGCGGTTGTTTATCAATGGACTGATAACTTTCTGCATCAATAATTTTGTTAAAAGAGCATAAAAAGGCATTTTCGCCGTTTATAACGCGAAACCAACATTTACACATGGGCAGGCACGGGCGGAATTTCCGTCATAAGATCTACCCCAAAAACACTACCCCGTATGAAAAAATTTACCCTTATTGCAGTATTACTTACTTCGTTTTTATTCATTAGCAAACGCTCTGCCGCGCAGGATTATAACACCGCTGTCGGCTTAAAATTTGGCGGTTACGAGAACGGCCTTTCTGTTAAATACTTCATGAACAGTACCACCGCGATTGAAGGTATAGTAGGCATCCGCAGCCACGGCGCGGTATTAACCGGCTTATACGAATTACATCAGCCTGCCTTTAACACGCCGCTATTGAAATTTTATTACGGCTTTGGCGCGCACGCCGGCTCGGTAGGTAAAGGTGTTTATAAGCGCTTTGGCAGCGACGATAACGTTTACAACGATAACCACATATTACTTGGTGCCGATGGCGTTTTGGGCCTGGAATATAAATTGAAAGACTCGCCAATAGCTTTCAGCCTTGACCTTAACCCCCGTTTAGAACTTGCTACCGGCCCTTTCTTTGACCTTGCACCGGGATTAGGGTTGAAATACGCGTTTTAACGCCGGGCATCCTACAACAAAAAAACCTGCGCTAATAGCGCAGGTTTTTTTGTTAATTCACAATAATTATTTTTTTGGAATATACTTTATCGTTAAGGTTTACTTTTAACACGTAAGTACCGGGCAGGCGGTCTGTAGTATTTATAACTGTACTAAAGTTACCCGCGGCGGCTACTTTTTGGGCTGACCGGTAAACAACCCGCCCTGCTGTGTTCACCAGCGATATTTCTAAATTACCCGCGGCTTTAACTTCAAACACCACATTAAAATAAGTTGTAGCCGGCACCGGGAATACAGTTAAACCAATATCGGTAGACCTATCCGGGTTTTTAGCGACTATGGCATACGCAAATTGATCGGAAATAGCCACACAACCATTAGCAAGCGTAACCTGCACCTGGTAATTACCGCTAACCAACGGCGTATAAGTTGCGCTTGTAGCACCTTCTATCGGCTTGCTATTCAACAGCCATTGGTTGCCTGTGGTTATGTTTGATGTTAATACAGCTACGTTTTGGGTAACCGTTGGCTTGGTAATGGTTACCGGCACACGTGTTACCGATGCGCAACCCAGGCTGCGTACCTGCATATCATAAAAATAGTAGTAGTAAATTTCGGGATCGGGGGTGGCTGTATTGCCGGTAATAGAGAACAGGCCACCCGTGGTGAACGGATAACCTGTAACACCATCCTTATTACGGTATAGGGTTGCACCGTTTTCATAAGTTGGCGTTATAGTATAATTACCAGCAGCAGGTAATGTCAAATTCAGGGCGTAAACTTTGCCCTGGTCGGCAATATCATTAGGCTGGTCGCCGGGTAGGGCTTTGCTGCGGGTAGCCGTAACATTAAGGGTTACTGATGATACCACTTCGCCATTATCATTTGTTGCCGTAAACGTCATTCGGCCCGGGTTACCAATGTATAGCCTTGCACTTTCTATAACCACCGGTATTTTGGTAGTTACATTTACATCTGTTGTAAACTGATTGTAACTACCTGTTGGGAATACATTTTTATTTACAGGGCCAACCTTGCCGCTAAAGTCATTTAAGCCTGCGTAAAAAGTATTATTTACCGGGGCAGCCGTAATTGTAGCCGGCGAACCATAACCAATCGGTACAACATCTGTAAGCGACTTATACCAGAACAATTCACCATCGCCATTGCCGCCCAATAAATAAGCATTGCTGTTTGTACAGAAATAAGCCGATAAGTTGCTAACCTCCGGCGGGAAGCCAATGGATATAGCGCCGGTAGCCTTGTTGTTCGCCGCAAGCGGATCCGCAGTTAGTTTGGTTTCTGCAGTTACCATGTAGGTTGCCCCTGGTGTGGTATTGAACTTTCCGCTCAGGGTAAAATCTGTTTCTTCTTCGGGGTTAAGCGTACTGGTATAGGTTTCGTTAAAGGTGGTTAGCGTATTATTGTTTATGGCAACTGTTACCGTAACCGGGATATTACTAACAGCAGCCCTGCCGAAGTTTTTAAGCCGTACCGTAACAGCAACAGCAGTAGCACAGGTAACACCCACATCAGAATTTGTTATCGCGACAGCACCCACATCAATGGCGGGTTTTAAATATTGTACGCTGTAATCCTGCGTTTCGCCTTTAGCGTAGGTGCCGCACGCTGTAATTGCCGATGCATCATTAGTTTCGTTCAACACAATACGCAACAAGCTAATGTTACCCGGCGAAACCGTAACAGGAACAGCTATATTACCGCTGATGGTGCCCGTAGCACTTACAATTGCGGTGGTTGCGGCAAGTTCATCGGCATCAAATGTCCCGTTACCATTCCAGTCGATAAATATTTTTGCTGCTTTATTAAAGTTTGCGCCGCAGGTACCCAGCGCCAGGCTAAACGGATAGGTTTTACCCGCTTCTAATTGGATAGAAAGCGCGGTGTTATTGGTATACCCGGTACAGCCTGCAGGTGCGGTGTAACTGATGTTTGATAACGAGAAACTATTGATCTTAGAATCGTTGGTAGATGTTGGGGCAGATGCGCAATACGGATTGCCGCCTACACCCGTAACAATAACCGAATAAGCCTGGCTGCCCGATCTTAAAGTACCCTTATGCGATATGGTAATGGTATATTCCTTCCCCGGCACGGCATCCGCAATGTAAACCTGTTCTATATTATCCCTTACATTATCCCCGTTTGTGGCCGGTGCAGACGGATTATCGGGCGTAAGCACCCAGGGCATTGTGGTATTAGCACCATCGCTAACCCTCACATCAAGGTCATTCACCAATTTTGGGGTACGGTCGTTTATGGTTGTGCCGTTGGTTGGGGTACCTTCAGGGTCTGTCCATGATATGGTAACCGCCAGCGGCCCAACGCCCGAAGCGGTCACTTTAATTGTACGGGTTTGCCCCTGCGTTAAAGTAGCCTGGTTAAGGATGCTTTTTGTGCCGTTATCTGTTATTGCCTGCGCGGCTTTGTGCATATCCAGTAATCCCCAGCCGTAAATATAATCGGGCCCAACGTTGCCGGCATCAAACGCGGTATGGCAGGCAAGCCCTTTTAAAGTAGCGGCACGCATAAAATTGCCGTTATTTTTTTGCGCGTAATACTCCTGCAACAGGTATAACGATCCTGTAACGTTTGGCGCCGCCATTGAGGTGCCAGACAAAGTCAGGTACGAACTTGTGCCCTGTACCCCGGTGGATAACACCTGCTCGCCATCGCCAACAATATCGGGCTTTATGCGGCCGTCATCTGTTGGGCCCCAGCTGCTAAAGTATGATATGGCAACATCTGTACGGTTAACCGGCCCGTTTGGCAGCGGCCCTACCGAGCCTACCGTTAGTATATTTTTCGCATTACCGGTGGTGGTGATAATATCGTACCCATTATTACTACTGATGTTTGCCGGCCTTGCCCCCTTATTTACAAAAGCTGGGTTGGTACGGCTTTCAAACCCATAGTATGTATCCCCTAACGCGGGCCCGTTACTAGAGCGGCTGTTACCTGCCGACTCCACAATTAAATAGTACGGCGCGTTATAAGCAACCTGGTCAAACGATTGCACGCGCGAATCGTAAAAGCCAAAATTATAATCTTCGTTATCGCCGGGCAGGCCGTACCATTCCCATCGGGTGTCGGCACTGTTATAATCCCAGCCACCAACATCACCATAAGAGTGGTTGGAAAGCAATAGACCGGAGGCCGCGGCGCTCATTTCAGATACATCGTTATCAAAATCCCAGGCGGATAGTGTGGCGGCACCGTAGGCCATCCCTTTTGCAGGCGCGTACACGCCTTTGGCTATCATGGTGCCGGCCACGTGGGTGGAGTGATCCAGGATGGCGGTATTGTCTTTCGCGGTGATAGTTTTGCCCTCAAACTCGCGGTGCGCCTGGTAAACCTGGCCGCCATCCCAGATACCAAGCTTGTTGTTTAAAAAAGTACTGCTGCCGGTAAGGTTTAAACCCAAAGTGCCGCCGGGTTGTACGGTATTGGTACCGGTGGTAGCGGCAGCTGTGGTATTGTTATGGGTGATCAGATAAACAGGGAAACCGTGGCTGTTAACCCCTTGCAAGGCAACTAGGTTACCGGCTTTGGTGACGCGGCGGACCGCCCAGCCGTTTTGAGGGGCCAATGCTAAAGCCTTTTGATACCCTGTAGTGAAGTTTGCCCGAGAGCTGATCGCCAACGCATCCAGCCGGCTTTTCTTAACCGCGTCAACCGGGATCTGCTGCTGGGCAATGGCCGGGGAAATGCAGCAAAAAAGTAAAATGCTTAAAAGTATTGCTGAATAAAATTTCCTCATAATTTTCAAGCGAAGTATTTACAAGTTTCCGTATTAAATGGCGTATTAAAAAATAATACGGAGCGATTTTTGAACAAATTAATTTATAAAGCAGTATAAATTTATGCGCCAAATCTGTTTAAACATATAATAGTGTTTTTATTCATATTGCTTAGCTAATAAATATTTTTGTTTGTGGACTTACTTGCCCATTTTGGGCATCTTAATACACAAGGACTATTTGCATGTATTTGATTTATTGCACTTTTTTTGCAAAATCTATTTGATTAATTTTCACGTGTATACTGTTGTTTTAAACATTACAAGAATAACAGGCTGATATTAATTATCTAGTACAATTTTTCAATAAATACCTAATATTTTAATCCGTTGAAAAAACTATTATTTAAATGTCTTTTGTGCATAATTTTTACACTTAATATAAGTGTGATTTACGCTCAGGAATATAGCGATAATGCAACTTACTATTACAATAATTTTGAAACTGCGACGGCTGGCAACACAGCGTCTTTAGGTGCCGCGGGTGTTAGTAGCGCCACACGTACAAGTGCTAATGTTACTATCGACGCTTCTACTACATCACCGCTTGAAGGCTTGGTAAGCCTGGCATCTACAAACCTTAGTGCTGTTAGCGCTATTCGCTGGGATTTCTTAGGCAATGGAACTTCGGGTATTAATCTTAATTCAACAGACTACGAATGGAACTTTCTTTATAAAAACACAAGTACCTCAGCAAATGATGACCCGGACGTAATAACTGCCGGCACCAACTCCTGGCGGTATTGGCTTATCGCAAACGGATTTGCCACCAACGGCAACGACATCATGGGCTTTTACATTACACATGTTGCCGGCAATCTAATATTACGGTACCGTTACGATGCGCTCGCCGGTACCGGGCGTTATAATCAAATATTATCTACCCCGTTAGCAAATGATCAAACCGCCTATATGATCAAAGTACAAAGAATGAAGGCCGGGACATGGGCTATATATATGGATAAGTACGTTACCGGTATGACCACTGCTAAAACACTTGTAACTATAAGCAACGGCACAACAGGTAGCACATATAGCACATATTATTATTCATACTTGCAAGCCACCAGCACTACTACAAATCGTTTTCAGTGGGATAAATTTGATATGTACACCCGAGTTTTAAAATTTGTTGGCACAAATGCAAACAGCGCAGCTAATGGCATTACACAACCCCCCTACAGCGAAAACCAAACTGTAATATTTTATGGCTTACAAGTACAAAGCAGAGGCAACTTTCCTATTGCTACCCAAATGTATCTTAATACCAGTGGTGTGGCACTAAATGCCTACTTCGGCCAAAATTCCGGTGGATTATACAAGTCCTTTAATTCATTTTATTCTACAACTAATGATCGCGCACTTAGTACAACTGTACAGTTAGGCGGACCCGGTAATGGCGCTATATACGCCTCTAATATAGCAGACACAATAGCATCAAGTGGCCAAACTGATGGTACGTTATCTACACCGCAATATTATTTTTTTACTGGCACAACAAGCGCTTCCTTAAACTATGGCAGCGCGCCAACAGGAACTATCACCGTTAACGGTGTAAACGACTTTTACGAGCGTCCATATAATACTTCTACAGGTTTAAGTTACACAAACACAAGTGCAACAAGCAACCCTATTACCTTTGGGCGGGGCTACGATTGGAAAGGTAGCTCAGCAGACTTAGTTACTGGCTTATATTATTGGTCTAATAATTTAAATTGGGTCCAGGGCGCGGCACCGGGATCGAGTGATGTTGCCCGGTTTGGGGTTGGGAGTAACACTTTTACTACACAACCTATGCTCACAATTAGCCCAACTGTAAGTAAAATCACTGTTGGGCCAAACACTATAAGCAGCATAAATAATAGCACAAAAATTTCATTAGGTGTGCTAAATTTAACTGCAACTAATGGTATAACAATAGAAGCCGGAGGTAATTTACAATTATCGGGCATAATTGGTTTAACCAAGGGCACTTTAACACTTGGACCATCAAGCTCCACAGTAATAAATTCCACAGGAACATTATCAGCTTCCTCTACAGATATAAATAATGGCGGTACCCTAACATTACTTTCTGATGCCACCGGCTCGGGATCAATAGGGGCATTAGTTGGCTCCACTTTAACAAGCGCGGCTGCAAAAACATTTGTACAGCGGTATGTTTCGGCAGTAAGGGGGGTTCGTTTATTTTCATCGCCGGTAAATACAAGCAGTACAAATTATTCTTTGGCTTATTTAAAAAATAATGCATGGATCACAGGTACAACAGGCACCGGTGGTGGTTTTGACAAAACCGGTAACCCCACCATACATTTCTTTCGCGAAAATATGGCGCCTTCACAATTATCTTTTACCAGCGGAAATTTCAGGGGGGTAAATAGTTTCCCAACACCAAAATATGCTTTTGATGGCGAGGGAAGCACGTATGATATCCCCGTGGGTAATGGCTTTTTATTCTTTTTCAGGGGCGATAGATCGATTTCGACAGTACTTGGAGCCACTATATCATCATACCTCCCTACTGAAACAATTTTTACAGCTACCGGTGCAATAAATACAGGTAGCTATACCGTTACACCATGGTATACACCAGGTAACGCCTTTTTGGGTTATAGCACAGCCACTGCCAATACAGCAATACGCGGATATAACTTGGTTGGTAACCCATACCCATCAACCATTAATTGGGAAAAATACAACCGTAATGGCGCCAATTCATCAATATATGGTAGTAATAACCTCCCTGCAACCATATATATTTATAATACTAATAGTAAACAATACGCCCCTTATCAGCAAAACACCAATATTATAAGTTCTATTGCTGACACTACCACCACAATTAAACCAGGTAATGCGATTTCAAGCGATGGTGTAGTAAATAATATGATAGCCAGCGGGCAGGGTTTTTTTATAATTGCTAATAATACCACACAGGCGCTCACCTTTCACGAAACAGCTAAAACATCAACGTTACCGGCAACTGCCAGTATAGCTAAAATAATGAGCCTGCCATTAAAAAAATTGATGGGTACGCCTGTAGCTACCACAACCGCGAACGATCCTGTTTTTAGAATTAAACTTGCTAAAGATGATATTAATACAGATGCTGTAACCTTTGTTTTAAATAATAAAAATGATACTAAGTTCTCTTTTGACGAAGACGCGTTAGACATTGGTGGCAATGGTGCCAAGGTGAGCTTGTCGGCACGATCATCTGACAATTTTTTATTGAGTATAAACAGGTTACCGCTGCCTAAATTAACTCCGCAGGTTTTACCTTTAACAGTAGATGCCACAGCTACAGGCTTATATACATTAAAAATGGATGCCCTTGAAAACATGCCTGCCTTATACCAGGTTTTTCTGAAAGACGCGTTTAAAGCAGATTCATTAGATATGCGTGCGCATGATACCTATAATTTCAATATAGATAAAGGTAATTCTAACACATATGGCGAAAAGCGTTTTACGATAGTTATCCGCCAAAATCCCGCGCTTGCTTTAAAACTACTTGATTTTAATGGCGTTAAAGTTACAGCCGGCGTTAAACTTAACTGGATTAGCGAAAATGAAAGCAACTACACAAACTTTACTGTAGAGCGCAGCATTGATGGCGGCAAAACTTTTGACATTATTGGCGGCCTGCATGCCGGTAACAATGGCACATATGCTTTAGTAGATGCCAAACCCGTAAAAGGTTTAAACCAATATCGCTTAAAACAAGATGACATTAACGGTACCATCAGTTATTCTAAAACGGTAAATATTATGTACGCTGATGTTGAAGGGGTTACTATCAACGCGTTTAATGTGTACCCTAACCCGGTTAGCAACACTGTAAACGTTAGCGTTATAAACCCGGCAGCTACTGCAACTACCTACAGTATTAAAATATCTGACGGTAGCGGGGCGTTAATAAAAAACGCGGTATCAACCCAGGCTACCTGGCAAGCTAACGTAGGTAATTTATTACCCGGAACGTATTTTGTACAGGTTATTAATAACACTACCAAAGCCGTAATAGGTAATGGTAAATTTGTAAAACTATAATACTTTTGCGGTATTAAGATAAATGATAATGATAAAAAAGATATTTGCCCTGTTTACTCTGCTTACTATTCATACTATCTCATACGCTCAATTGATCAACCCCTGTGGTGGCACTGATGATGACGAACCCTGCCCACTTGACACCTGGGTTTACGTTTTAGTATTTGCCTTTGTTATTTTTGGTGCTTACAAAATGCATCAGAAACAAAAAAACATTTCATTGCTGGACAGTTAAATAACACACAGTTTCTATTGAAGAAATTTATGAAATTTCTAATTAACAATTGGCGAAATATTAACTGTTGCTAAATATCCATTTCGTCGATAAATAAAACTAAACTTTAACTCATTTTCTTCGTATAAATAACAGACTTAAAGCCACATAGTACATCTAATAGTTGTATTTTCGCGACATAATACCTGTAATTTGAAGACACGTTTACACACCCTCCTTTTTATAGTCGCTTTATTATGTATGGGCGGCGGTTTGTTTGCGCAAGCCCCCAGTATTACTTACACTACTCCTCAAAATTTAATAATAAATACCGCGGTAACAATTAACCCCAGCAACAGCGGTGGGCCGGTAACTACAAACCCCGCATATACAGCAACTACCTTTGCAGGCAACGTATCTTCAGGCACTACTGACGGTACAGGTATAGCTGCCCGGTTCAACAACCCCGTAGGAATTGCCCAGGACGCCTCCGGGAACTTTTATATAGCGGATGTAAGCAACAACACGATCCGTAAAATAACCCCGGCGGGTGTGGTAACTACTTTTGCAGGCAGCGGTGTAGCTGGCTTAGCAGATGGCACAGGCACAGGCGCTACTTTCTACTCACCTTTTGATATTACCATCGCGCCATCGGGCAATTTATATGTTGCCGACTATACCAATAACAGGATCAGGAAAATAACCCCTGCGGGCGTAGTAACTACCTTTGCAACTGTTACAGCGCCGGCAGGCATTACATACAACTCGGTAACAGGCACCTTATTCGCCACCAGTTTTACCAGTCATATTATTGTACAAATCACGGCCACCGGTGCGGTTAGTACTTTTGCGGGCGGCTCCCAGGGCTCGGCCAATGGTACCGGAACAGCTGCTATGTTTTTTAACCCTATCGGCATAACTGATGATGGTAACGGCAATATGTTTGTAGCCGACGCGGGAAACAATCTGATCAGGAAGATAACCGCAGGCGCTGTAGTAAGTACCTATGCCGGTAGCGGAACTGCAGGATCGGTTGACGGTACAGGTACGGCGGCCAGCTTTAACCGGCCGGTAAGCGTTTCTATGAGTAATGGAAATATCTATGTAAGCGTTGTTAACGGCAATAGAATAAGAATGATAACTATCCCAGGAGCTGTAGTCACTACTATAGCGGGCACGGGGGCGTCATCGCCGTTAACCAATGGCAGTGCGTTAAGTGCTACCTTTAACGGGCCATGGGGTATTGAGGGAGACGCAAACGGCAATTTATTTATAGCAGATAGGTACAACAACCAGATCAGAAAACT
Organism: Mucilaginibacter sp. 5C4; assembly: GCF_034345625.1. NCBI lineage: Bacteria > Pseudomonadati > Bacteroidota > Sphingobacteriia > Sphingobacteriales > Sphingobacteriaceae > Mucilaginibacter > Mucilaginibacter sp. 5C4. The sequence goes on from NZ_CP133775.1 coordinate 3,815,984, forward strand.
TGCACCTACCAGCGGCTATACTGTAAACACACCTTTACCGGTCGGGTTAAGCCTCAATAATATTACCGGCGTAATAAGCGGTACTCCAACAGTGACAATAGCCACTGCAAACTATATTATTACGGCCACTAACCCCTCTGGCAGCACTACTGCGACTATAGCTATTGGTGTAGGGCTGGCAGTTACAACCCCTACCGCGTTGTGCGGGGCGGGTACAGTTTCTATAACAGCATCCGGCGGTTCGCCTACCGGCGGAACCTACAATTGGTACACCGCCACTACAGGTGGCACGCTTGTTGCCACAGGCGCAACTTATGCCCCTACTTTGGGTGCTACCACAACGTTTTACGTTGATTACACCTACGGCACGTCTGTAAGTACGCGTACTGCTGTTACTGCTACGGTTAATCCAATTGTATCATCGCCTTTAACAAGCGCATACATATCATACCCGTTTAATGGCGATGCCAGAGATGTTTCGGGCAATAGCAATGATGGTATACTACAAAACGCCCCTACATTAACTACCGATAGATATGGCGCCGCTAATAGTGCCTACAATTTTACAGGTACCAGCAATCAATATATACAAACCACTAAATCTGTATTTAATCCACAGCTTTTTACATTAAGCGTTTGGTTTAAAACTAATACTACTACAGGCGGCAGGCTTATTGGATACTCACAAACCCAAGTTGGTGGGGGTGCTTTCGACAGGCATATATGGATGTCTAATAATGGTTCATTAAATTTTGGGGTTTACTCCGGCGCTACTAATATTATAAATTCGGGCACAACAACTTACAACGATGGTAACTGGCACCATGCGGTTGCAACACTATCATCAAACGGTACAAAACTATATGTGGATAATGTTTTAAAAGCATCAAATGCAGCCTATACCACGGCAGAAACCCAAGGCAACGGATATTGGGAAGTTGGTGGTACCAATATGAACAACTGGGGATCCGGGACACCAACCAGTTATTATTTTACAGGCACAATAGATGATGTTTCTATATACAATACAGAACTCTCTGCCGCCAATATCGCTACCCTTGACGACCTTAACCTCATTGGCGCAGCTACAACCTGTACAGGCGCGCCTTTAACACTTTATTCGCCTGCAATTACCGGGGCTACCTACAGCTGGGCAGACCCGAACGGCTTTATACAAAGCGGCACCAGCAACACCGCCACTTTCCCGGCTGCAGTAGCGGGTACTTATGTACTTACCGTAACCGGGGGGCCGGGCGCGTGTGCATCAACAGCAAATTATGTCCCTACTTTATACGCCGCGCCTACCGCACCGGTAATAACTTCACCGGCTACGGCTACACCGGGCACTGCTGTCGCCTTTAGCGCTCCCGTTACCGCCGGTATAGCATACACCTGGACAGTGGATGGCGGCACACCATCTTCTACTACGGCGGCCGCTATAACTATAAACTGGGCTACAGCAGGCTTAAAAACGGTTACCCTTACCGCAACAAATACCAGTGGCTGTTTCACAACTACAACAAAAACAATAATAATTAGTAAAACTTTTGTTGCCGGTAACTATGCATTTAGCCAGCCTATAAGCATGGCGGCGCTTGGTAATACGGGCACTCTTTCTTACTTCCCTATGTTGGTTTATATAAAAGAGGATGCATTAAAATCGGGTACAAATTGTACAAACAATGTACAGTACCCCGGCGGATCGGCCCCAAATGGCTACGATTTTGCATTTACCCAAACAGGTACCACTACCGAGTTATTTTACCAGGTAGAGAGCTTTGATGCCACTAATGGAATTTTAATTGCCTGGGTACAGGTGCCATCGGTAACTAATGCAGCTACACCGCTTACATTCTACTTTGGGTCTACAGCGCCGGCACATGATGCCACTTTTGCTTATGGTACCTGGAGCAGCGATTACCTTGCAGTTTACCACCTTAACGAAACCAGCGGTACGGTGGTAGATGCTACAAGCAACCAACGGTCTGCAACAGCAACAAGCATTACAGCTACAACAGCCGGTAAAATAACGTCGGCGTATGCGTTTAACGGTACAAGCTCACAGGTTATATCTACTATAGCGGCAGATGCTACGGGCAACTTTACACTATCGGGCTGGGCTTATGTTACCGATTTTGCTACCAGTATAGATCAAAAAATTATAACTAATGAAACCAGTTCCGCTACAGGTGGCTACAAACTGGGCTTTTACGGTGGCTCTACCACAACGGTTAAGGCAGAGGTTGAAACCCGTGCATCTAACGGCACCGCTACTTTAAACAGGGCCGAAACCGGTGGTACAAATGTTACAACCGGCCAATGGCACTATGTGCAAGGCGTGTATAATGGTACAAACTTTATTACTTACTATGATGGTGCAACTGACAGAAGCACCACTACCGGGGTGGCAGCCGCCACAGGTGGCCCTATCAATATAGGGTCCGACTTTGGGGCCGCCAACTTCTTTAAAGGGAGCATGGATGAGATAAGGGTTTCTAATACAGTAAAAACGCTTGATTGGATAAAGGCCGAATATAACAACCAAAATAACTATTTAACCTATACAACAACCAATACGGCAATTACGGCTACATCCGCTGATGCGGTATCGGCAGTAGGTGGTGGCATACCCTTCACCTGGAAAACCACTGCCGCCAGTACAGATCCTGCCGCTGCCGCCAACTGGACTTCATCATCCGGCAGTATACCGTCAGTAGCGTCACTTGCACCACCATTAGATGGTACAGCAACACTTACTATCCCTAATACCACTACAACCAACTATCCAAAATTAACAGCTAATGCTATAATATCGGGCCTTACGCTTTCTGCCGCTACTTCAACTTTAGACCTTAACGGCTTTACTTTAAGTGTTGGCTGTAATATATACAATAGCAGCGGTGGTAAAATTACCAGCACAAACACTGCATCCGGCCTATTATGGGCAGGTGCTGTTACGGCGCAAACCTACGCGGGTTCTGCAACCGCAAGCACAGCCAAACTTGGCAACATGACCCTTAACAACTCGGTTAACGGAACAGTTACCGTAAGTGGCGGCCCTGTAGATATTTATACTTCGCTCACTTTTACAAAAGGCAGCCTAACCATAGATCCAACAACAACATTCACATTAAAATCTGATGCTACCGCGACTGCTTTTGTTGGCCCTGTACCTACAGCATCTATCATAACAGGCTTATTTAGTGTAGAACGTTATGTATCCGGAAGCACTGCAAGCCTTGCAAGAAGGGGCTATCGTTTAATCTCGTCGCCTGTTTACGCTGCTACAGTATCGGGCAATAACGTGTACGATCTTAATTTCCTCAAAAATTCCTCTATCGTTACCGGTATCAATGGTTCAGGCAATGGCTTTACAACGGGCACAAGCACTACCGCAAACCCGAGTATTTATCTTTTCAGAGATGATATTGTGCCTAACAATACCACTTTTGCCGCAGGTAATTTTAAAGGGATTACGCAATTAAACAAAACCCCATCATACAGTTTTGGTATAAATGCAGTTGGTACCAAAACAAACACAAACGACTCGCAAACCTATTTACCTGTAGGTAACGGGTTCTTATTCTTCTTTAGAGGAAGTAGTGTACTTGATAACGGCACGCAGGGTGGCACTAAAACTACGTCGCCTTATGATTTCCCTGAAAATGTTACGTTTACGCAAGCAGGTACGTTAAACAGTGGAACAATAGTAGTGAAGCCATGGGCAAGCAGTAGCACAGCTTTATTGTATACAACTACTATCGCTAATAATGTGGCGCCTAATAACATACGGGGCTATAACCTGGTGGGTAACCCTTATGCGGCAACCATCAACTGGGAAAAATTCAATCGTAATGGCACCAATTCGTCTATTTACGGCGGCACAACGCCTGCAGCCACGCCTATTTCAAGCACCATTTATCAATTTAATTCAACATCTAAACAATACGCCAGCTATCAGCAAAAAACTACTGTAACTGCAATAGCCGATACTACATCAACCATTAACACCGGTGCAACTTTTTCAAGTGATGGTGTGGTTAGTAATATGATATCAAGCGGCCAGGGTTTCTTTGTAATCGCTAACGCGCCAAGCCAAACCCTTACCTTCCGCGAATCGGCCAAAACCACTACACAGGCCGCTGCAGCAAACGTTATAACGCTTATGAGCACTTCGTTACCGCCATCCGGCGATCAGTCAGAAGCTTCTATGAGGATAAAACTTGTTAAGGATGACGTAAATTCCGATGCTTTCTCTATTGTATTAAACAACAGGAACCATACAAAATATGTGCTTGATGAGGACGCCATAGACTTTGGTGGCAATGGCGCCCAGGTTAGTTTAACGGCCTATTCTTCAGACGATGTACCACTGAGTATAAACAGGTTACCACTACCCAAATTAACGCCACAGGTTGTACCTGTTTCGGTTTATGCTACAACAAATGGTTTATATGCTTTAAAAATAGAAGCCTTAAGCGGCTTATCTTCTATTTACCAGGTTTGGTTAATGGATAGCTATAAAAAAGATTCGCTTGATATGCGTGCGCACGACACGTATAATTTCAATATCGACAGATCTGTAGCAGAAAGTTTTGGTAAAGCAAGGTTTAAACTGGTTATATGCCAAAATGCAGCCATCTGTTTAAAACTGCTTGATTTTAACGGTACTAAATTAATAGATGGCAACAAGCTGAGGTGGATTGTAGAGAACGAAGCCAACTACACCAACTTTACAGTTGAGCGCAGCACAGATGTCGGCAAAACTTTTGAAGTAGTTGGCGGCTTTATTTCTACCGGCAAGGGCACGTATACTTTAATTGATAAAAACCTGCCAAAAAGCACCGCCCAATATCGTTTAAAACAAGATGATATTAACGGAGCGATCAGCTACTCGAAGGTTATTACCATTATGTACGCAAACACCACTAACCTTACCGACAAAACATTTAACGTTTACCCTAACCCGGTTAGCGATATGGTTAACGTATCGGTTACTAATCCCAACCAAAATCAAGAGGCAACCTTTACAATTAAAATAACTAACGGAAGCGGTATAGTTGTACGTTCAACTAAATCTGCAAAAGCCAACTGGCAGGATAATGTTGGTAACTTTTACCCGGGCACCTATTTTGTGCAGGTGATAAACAACAACACCAAAAAAGTGATTGGGAACGGAAAATTTGTAAAATTATAATTAAAAAAGGTAAGAGAACAAATGAAGAAGACTTTAGTGTTATTTACACTACTAATTATAAATACAGTATCGTACGCGCAGATAATTAACCTGTGCCTTGGCGTCGATAACGAGGAAACCTGCCCCCTTGATACCTGGGTATATTTATTAGTACTTGCCTTCATTATATTCGGCGTTTATAAGATTCAGCAAAAACAAAAGAAACTGAGCGTTTAAAGGGCGTTTTAAAACGTTACAGGGGCGTAACATGCTTTATAATGTTCACCTAAACTACTAATAACTTATTATTAGTAGTAACCATCTGATTATCAGATTATTAATAACTGCTTGTGGTGTGTTCATTGCGTGAACATGAACACTAAAGGCCTTAAATACGGTAACCAAAAAGGGGATGCAAATTGCATCCCCTTTTTGGTTATATAAAATCCTTTTATGATTTACGCATCGGCGGGGTTAACTCCAGCTGTTTCATAATACCTTCTACCACCTTAGGGATATCGCGCATGGTTTGTTTTGGGTTATGCAATTCGCCAACGCCATAACCTCGCCATACTACCTGTTGGGTTTTGCTATCAATCAGGTCAATAATAATCGTACCTTCTTTATAATGTACTTTCTCGGCAAAAGTTGGCCCTCCCCAGCCGCCGTAGCCCCAGGGGCCTCCCCAGCCAAAGCCGTATCCCCATGGGCGGTACCAGCCACCACCAAAACCGCCGTAAAAGCCACCACCGTAGTAAGGTGAGTAAAACTCTGTTTTAGTACCACGGCCGCTAACCGTTAAATAACGCACCAGCAAGTCGGGATTTTGGTTTTGAAGTACAAGGCCTTTGCCAACCAGTGCTTGCCTTGTAGCTTCTTGTACTTTGCCGCTTCCAATCTCGTTGAGTGGGCGCCACTGCTTGTTTGGGTTAGTTTGCTGTGCTGCCCATGCAAAGGTTTTGTAGGTTGATAAGTTTGTTTTGTTTTGGGCAGCTGTGTAGTAATTGTAGCTGCTACAGGCCGATAGTAGCGATACGACAGCCACAGTCAGCGTTAAATAGATATTTTTTTTCATTGCCTCACCAGTTATAAATTGTGTATTAGACTAATTACTTCGCAAAGGTTTAATCTGTTTTATCAAAAATTAAACTATTTTTTATGTTAGGTATTTCCCTACTATTGGCATACGCCTGCCCATTCCAAAGGCTTTAGGCGATACGCGGAGTATTGGCGGAGTTTGATAGCGTTTATGCTCGGCCATATTAACCAGGCGCAGTACTTTGTGCACTACGGCGTCCTCAAAACCTTGTTTAATGATCTCGGCAGATGAACGGCGGTGTTCTACATATTGCGACAATATCGCATCTAAAATATCATATTCGGGCAGCGAGTCGGTGTCTTTTTGGTCGGGACGTAGTTCTGCAGATGGTGGTTTAACAATGGTGTTTTCGGGGATGATCTCGCGGTCGCGGTTAATATGGCGTGCCAGTTCAAAAACCTGTGTTTTAAACACATCGCCAATAACCGAGATACCGCCACACATATCGCCATAAAGCGTACCATAACCTACGGCAGCCTCGCTTTTGTTTGATGTATTGAGCAGGATATAGCCAAACTTATTGCACATGGCCATCAGCAATACAGCCCTGCTGCGCGATTGGATATTCTCTTCGGCAATATTAAAAGGCAGGTTATTGAATTGTGGATGTAACGAACTTTCAAAAGCATCGGTTATTTTTTCGATAGCGATAGTTTCTGATTTACAACCCAGGTTGGTCACCAGGTCTTCGGCATCTTTAAGGGAATGGTCGCTGGAGAATTTTGACGGCAGCAGTACCGCCATCACATTCTCTGCACCCAGTGCCTCGGCAGCCAGGGCACATACCACGGCAGAGTCTATCCCACCCGATAACCCTAATATTGCCTGCTTAAAGCCCGATTTATAAAAGTAGTCCCGTATCCCCAATATCAGCCCCTGGTGAATCTGATCTATATCACTTGGGCGATCTGTTTTTTGGGTGGTTTGATGCTCAAAGGTAATACTCGCATCATCCTGCAAAGTATAGTAAGCGGTATTCTCGGTAAAGTAAGGCAGCTCATCGGCTATCTCACCGGTATTGCCAAACACCAAAGATCCACCATCGAATATCAATTCGGTTTGCGCGCCTACATGGTTCACGTAAAAGAGCGGCAGGTTATACCTGCGGGCGTTATCGCTTAAAATAGCAATCCGCTCCTCATCATGGTTATAAGCAAATGGTGATGCCGCGATGTTGATCATCACATCAGGTTTTTCCTGGATCAATATATCCATAGGGCGGGTAACATACAGCGGGTTCTCAATGGTGTTCCACAAGTCCTCGCAGATGGTTAGCGCTATGCGTTTACCCTTAAAATCAATACAGCTAAACTGGGTCGACGGTTCAAAATACCGGTATTCATCAAAAATATCATAATTGGGCAGCAGGGCTTTATTTACCACCGCTTTTACTTCACCGTTCTCTATAAAATATGCAGAGTTATTCAGGTCCTTACCCTCCGGATTGTTGTTTGAGGTTGGTAAGCCGATAATACACGCGATGCCGATACACTCGGCTGCTATTTTTTTAGCAGCATCACCACAAAGACTGATAAATTCGTTAAACTCCAGGAAATCACGCGCGGGGTAACCGCAAACACATAACTCGGCAAAAACCACCAGGTCGGCCCCGTTTTGTTTTGCTTCGCGGATGCCGGTTATGATCTTATTTGTATTAGATTCGAAGTTACCGATGTGATAATTAAGCTGGGCTAATGCTATCTTCATGTTATTTTGAGTGGTAATTGGTTATTTGACAAGTGGTTAATAAGCTTATAATGAAACAAAACCATTCACTACTCACCACTTAACTACTCACTAATCCCCCTAATGCAAATAAAAAAATTATTTTTGCTAAAACGCTATTAATGATGTCTAATTCATGTAAAACAACGCTTATTTATACAAGTTTCTTTTTGTGCCTGGCTTTTACGGCCTGCAAGCGCAATAAAAAGGTTGATGTAAGCAATATACCTGTTGATGTTAAGATTGAACGCTTCGACAAGGATTTTGATTTGCTGCATACAAAACCACTTAACCCGCAGATAGCTGCCTTGCAAAGCAAGTACCGCGTATTTTACCAAGATTTTATTGAACGCGTTTTAAAGATAGGTAGTACTGCCGATACAAACTATTACAAAAACCTGCGCGATGTTTTTGCCGGCAAGGCATATACCGATCTTAAACATGATGTGGATGCTGCTTACCCCAATACCGATAAGCAGGATGCAGAACTAACGGATGCCTTCCGCAGGATAAAATATTTTTACCCGCAAAAGAAGCTGCCAAAAGTATACGCTTACTTCTCAGGCTTCCAGGCGCAAACTACTATTGGGGATGGTTACTTTGGTATCGGGCTTGATCTTTTTTTGGGTGCCGATTCTAAATTTTACCCGGCGTTGGTAGAGAGCTTTCCGCATTACCTGTCGCGCAGGTTTACTTCCGATAATATTGCCCCACGCGTGGTAGAAGGTTTAGCCCGCGAGGATATGTTCCCCGAAGATGACCGCGATAATTCATTACTTGCCAAAATGATATACAACGGCAAGATACTATTCTTTATGGACCAAACCCTGCCCGATGTGCCCGATTCTACCAAAATAGGCTACACGGCGCAACAACTAAAATGGTGCGAAGACTTTAAAGGTAATATCTGGGGATTTTTCCTGGAGGAGAACCTGCTTTACGAAACCGATTTCCAAAAGATCCAAAAATACCTTAACGAGGCGCCCTTCACCCCCGGCCTTGGCGATAAAAATGAATCGGCACCAAAGCTTGGCGTTTGGACGGGCTGGCAAATTGTTAAGCAATATATGGATAAGCATCCCAACGTTACCCTGCAACAGTTGATGAACGACAGGGATGCTCAAAAGATCCTCAATGAAGCTAAATATCGGCCGAAGAATGTCAAAGAATAAAGACCCAACACTTCATGTCTTTGAAAATTGCAATAAATTGCGAAGTATCACATCTACACAAAAATTTAAACAACAAAAAAAGCGCTGCCGAAACCGGTAGCGCTTTTTAATTATTGTTATAATTACTTACTTCAGGATGCCGAAAACTGCTCTAAGACAAATGATAGCAGCAAATAATAATATGATGTTAGATACTAATGTAGCGTGTGGAAAATCTACAAAACGTAAGTATACACCTACTAAACCGATCATTACGGTAATAACTAAAAACGTATAGTGACTTACTGAATTGGCGTTCTCTGTTGAATTTTGCATTTGCTTTTTTATTTGCCACAAAAGTATAAATGTTTACCGAAAAAGCGATAATTTTTTTTACGAATTAAACGGCTTTTCTTTCTTGCTCCAACCCTGTGGCAGGTTCTCCTCTATCTCGATATTCTCAAACTCGGCACTGGCGCGTGAGCCAACCACTTTTGCCCAGGCAGCCATCTTGGCAATACCTTCTTCGAGGCTTACGTTTTTGCTGTTACCAAATACGCCGGCAGCCTTAGAATGATCGCTGTGCGCGTGCAATACTTCTTTACGGGCCTCCAGGTGGGTAACTTTGGGTTGTACGCCAAGTTCTTTGGCAACTACCTGTACCAGTTCGTTAACGGTGTAAGGCCTATCGGCACCTACGTTAAATACCTGATTATATGATGCCGGTACGTTAACACAATTTGCAATGTGCGGGGCAACATCATCAATATAACTGAACGCGCGGGTTTGCTCGCCATCTCCAAAAATGGTCATTGGTTTTTCCTGCATGATCTGGTTCATAAAAATACCGATCACGTTACGGTATTTATCGCCAATATTCTGATTTTCACCATAAACATTATGCGGGCGGAAGATAACCGAGTTTAAGCCAAACATATGTTTAGCGGCCTTTAAGTCCATCTCTACAGCATATTTAGCTACACCGTACGGGTCTTCGGGCTGTGGCACCATACTCTCTAACATTGGCAGCTGGCCTGCGCCATACACCGCGATAGACGAGGTGAACACAAAACATTTTACTTTATATAATATAGCAAGGTTGATCAAATTAACAGAACCTATAAGGTTGTTGTTGTAATTAAACCTGCGGATAAAGTGCGATAAACCTTCGGCAGCGTAAGCGGCCAGGTGGTATACGTAATCAAACTTGTGTTTTTCAAACAAACCTTCTAAAAGCACAACATCATTAATAGAGCCTATTATAAACTCAACACCTTCGGGAACGTGGTCTTCAAAACCGCCGCTCAGGTCATCCAATACAACAACTTTATGCCCAAGGCTTAAACAATGTTTTGCTACGTGCGAGCCAATGAAGCCGGCGCCGCCGGTTACTAATGAAATGATCATAATTGTATAAGTAATCTGTTTAGTTTAAATTATTGCTCCGTCACAAATCCATCTGTTCTCAAAGTTAGTTTAATAAATATTCCGTGTAGATATTTACTTACCTCTTTCTGGTTGTGCTGTTGCAGCAACAGCTTGCAAAAACCAGGCCGCGTGCGGAATCCATTGCTCCGTCCATCGCCACTCGTCGCCTTTTGCTTCGGTTTTAAAATCAATGCCCGATCCATCTGCGCTCCCATCTTTGCCCGTAATACCGTTAGAAATGCCCCCACGCTGGCTTCCGTGCCCAAAACTGGATGACATATACGACACATTATTTTTACCGAAACCATAAATAAAGCAGCGATTGTAGGGGTTGCCGCCCATTATCCACGAGAGTTGCTGTGAAGCATATGCACCAAGTGTTGCCTTAATTCCCCAATTACCAGCAGCCGGGTAAACCAAACGGCCACCTATAACCGCCGCTGTTGCCAGTGAGCCAAGCCTTGCGTTTTCGCCCTGCCACCACCAGCCTGTTTCATTTTCATGGGGGATAAAAAAACCATCTTTCACATTGCCTTTAAAAATAAAACTCTGGCGGGCATAGCCAAATGGGTTAGCCACCCTGTTGGTTACAGCTACATTATAATCTAAAGCTTGCTTAATAGTTTTTAATGCTGCTGCGCGATGGGTTTCATCTTTCTCCACATCCAGATAGCGCGATAATGCCACAATAGGCAACCCCGCATCAGATGCATGCCAGTACGGGCGACCGGCATCATTCGCCAAAAAGTAACCGGTTGTGGTTATTCGTTTATTCAAATTATAGGCGCGTTTACGAGCCTCGTCACGGTAAAGATTTTCTTTTGTGGCTATCCAAAGTTCGGTAGCGGCCATCAGGGCGCAGTAATCATCAATGATGTTCTCTTTACCGTCGTCATCGTATTTCGTGTTATTAGCTAAAAGATGGGCGAATGCACGTTTAGCGGCATCTAAATATTGCTGCGAAGTATACTCGCCATGTTTTTGCCATTGCGATGCACGGGCCAAAGCAGCGATCGCCATCCCCCCACCCTCGCGGAAAGCGCATTCATACTGGTTAGTGGTAACACTGTTTGCCAGCAGGCCAACAATGCGGCGGGCGGCAGGGTCTTTATCAAAATAGCTAAACACCGTCATATAAAAATAGCCCTCAGGCGATAGATCGCGCATAATGTAGTCTGCACCGTAAAGCGCTTCGGTGTCTAAAGAATCTTTTAGCTTCCATTTATTAAGCAGGCCAGGGATCTTTTCTGATGTGCTAAGCATGGACCAGGTAACCAGCGGGATCTGCTGGGGCGACATATAATTGGCATAGGCCAGGTGCGAAAAGTATTTGCTTACATCGCCCGAGGCATCGCACCAGCCGCCACGGATGTCAACCGTTTTATCACTGCCGAAAAGTTTCATGTGGGCATCGGCACCTAACTCCTGCGGGGTATTGGCGCGTTGCTTATTATAATAGTGGATAATGGCTGATACCGTTTGTTTAGCCAAAGCGTTCTCCCCGATCTCAAACTGGTATGATGTAAAAACCGTGCTACCTGCCTTAACCTGCAATTTGTATTTACCCGTTTTGTTGTAGGTTGAAAAATCCACTTTGTAAAACACCTTACCCGGGAACCATTCGGTTATTATCTGCGGAGCGGCGGCGAAACCTATAAAGACTATTTTACCGTTAGCATCAATCAAGTTAAAAGAAAGTTTACCTGCAGCCTTGCTATCCAATTCAATCACCGCTGTTTTCGGCGCGTTGCTATCAAAAGCTATTTGGTTTACATAGATAACAGGTTTGGCAAATGCAGCGTATGAGCCTATTAAAAAGCTTATGCATAATATCGCCCGGAAGAAATTTTTCATTTTTTGTGAGATTGATGTTAGCAGCAAAAAAGGCCGCGATACTTTTGGTACCGCGGCCTAAAAATAAGCTATTTTGCCAAGCAATCAATTTTTTACTGCCCATACCGATACAGAGCCGGGGCGTACAAAAAATTCGGCCCAGCCATCGTCGCCAATGGTTATCTCGGCATCGTGCTTGCCCAGGTAGTCTACAAAGGTTTTGCCCGCATGGCGCTGTCCTATTTTCATCTTTTTGTTGCGTTCTTCGCCGTTTGAGATCACGATAGCGCAGCCCGAGTTTTCATGCTCATCGTCGCCTTCACGTGTCCAGCCTATACAGTTGGGGTGGTCAAAGTAATCGCGCTGCTGGCCGTAAGCAATATGCTTGCGGGTGTGCAGCAGGCTTTCCAGTTCGGCAACCGGGGCTAACGTAATTTCGTGGTCGTTACCATCTTCGCCTTTATCGGTATATTTTGAGCCGTACAGGTCGGGGTAAAAAACGCAAGGGTAGCCACTTTTGCGCAGCAAAATAAGGGCGTAGCCAATTGGCTTAAACCAAAAATCTACTGGTTGGGTAAGCGATTGTAACGGTTGGGTGTCGTGGTTTTCCACCAATGTTACCGCCCTATCCGGGTTAGCTGCTACCAGCGAGTTATCGAAGATAGTGGTCAAATCATAATCACTACCCTGCACCGATGCTTCGTGCAGGTTGTTATGCAAAGGCGCGTCAAAAAGCGATATGCGGCCTGCGGTGGCTTCGATATACTCCTGCAGCAAACCTACTTCGTAACTCCAGTATTCACCAACGGTGAACAGTTCCTGCCCGGTTTCGTTGCGCATGTGGTCCAGCCAGTCGTTATAAAAATCGAACGAGATGTGTTTAATGGCGTCAAGGCGCATCCCGCTAAAGCCTACCGTATCGTAATACCATTTGCCCCAGCGTTTCAGCTCATCGCGCACAGCGGGGTTGCGGGTATCAATATCATCAAGCATCAGGTAATCAAAATTGCCGTTCTCGGTACCTACAACATCTTCCCAGGCCTCGCCATATTGGTTTTGGATGCTAAAGATGGCGTTCTCGCCTGTGGCGTTATCATGGTCTACCCCGCTAAAGCATTGCCAATCCCACACAAATTGCGAGTGCTGCCCCTGCCTGCCGGGGAATGTAAACTTGGTAAACGATTCTATCTCGAACGGTTCGCTGATAAATTCGTTGCGGTTATCGGGGTTAACTTTGCGCACGGTAAACTTTTCCACCTCGTCGCCGCCGCCCATGTGGTTTAGCACCACATCAACGTAAACGTTCAATCCGGCTTCTTTGGCAGCGTTAACCGCATCAAGTAATTGCTGTTTTGTACCGTATTTGGTACGTACCGATCCTTTTTGATCGAACTCGCCAAGGTCATATATATCGTAAACATCGTACCCCACCGAATATCCGCCAGCCGCGCCCTTTTGAGCCGGTGGCAGCCATACCGCATCTATGCCTATACCCTTCAACCGCCCCGATTCATTCTTCAAATGCTCCCACAGGCTTCCGTCGCCGGGGTAATACCATTCAAAAAACTGCAGCATTGTAAAATTTTCCATTCCGTATAATTTATCACCGTACAACTTTATAAATAGATTTTAGTTTTGGCAATTATAAAAAGAGCATTGCAACACCTTAAACGCCCTTTACCAGGCCCAAAACCGACCAAAATGTTCACGTTCACGATTGCGGACACACACTAATGTTTATAAAAACCTAATAATCAATAGTTTCAAAATTTGAGTACTGACAAAATGGTGCCACCACGGCTATCAACTATTTTAATATACATATCCCCTGTAACAACGCCCGGCCTTTGGCATCATACTTGTAATTAAACTTAAAAATACATTTACTTAAATTATAATACTATGGGCTTATTAAAATTTATAGCGGTAGGTGCCGCCATTGGATACGGAATAAACTACGTTACTAAAAAAGGACCTGACGGCCGCTCTATCCTGGATGATATTACCGAAGATGCACCGGAGTGGTTTGAAAAAGCAAAAAACTACGCTACTGAAAAAGTTGAACAAGTAGCACAACAAGCCAGGCCCGATACAGGCTACCACGGCGGTCAATAGCAGATCAACAAATATTCATAAGAAAGCCCGTCTGTTAATTGCCAAAATACCTACAAGCCAGTATACTGTTCATTTTGTTCATTGATTTCGAATTGATAAAACAGCTGTTTGAATTTATTAATTTGGCTCAACTTTGGGCTTGTAGCGTTACACTTTAACAATTTGAAGCACACACTTCAACAACTATACATACCCCAAAATTAATCAGAAGTATTATTGTAATTTTTTAACACTTTAAACCTAACCCGTATGCCACTTACTGATCCAGATGGTACCATCCCCGTAGCAACCGCTAAAGAATGGGCCACAAACTGGCGCGATTATCTCCTAACTGCCGACTCTGATTTTATCACACGTTCGTTTGAGATCCCCATTGTAGATTTTCAGAACATTTTACTTTACAACCCTACTGCCCAATCTGTTAAAGCTTTTATAGGCCTTAAAGATATTGGCGCCCCTTTAACCGCACAATTAATGCTGGTGCCTGTTGTTGCAGGCCAGGAGGCGCATACCCTGCAACTTGTAGGCGGCCCGGTTGGCGATACGCAAAGCAATATTTATGATATGACTACGGCCTGCCCGCCAACTTGTTCAACAATTGTAGGCGACACTTTAGACAATTAAAATTTTGTAAGTATTACCCGTTATGTTTATAAGCTTTATATATATTTAAAGCTTATGAACATAACGGCCTTTAGTATTTATGCAATGTATATAGTGCCGCCTACTGTGCTGATACCCATTGTATTTGCATTACTTAACTTTAACCATTTAACAAAACCTTTAAAAATAATTTTTTGGTATTTAATATTTTCGGGGTTGTTTAACCTGGTGGCTTTGGTTTTAATTTCTATGCACCAGACCACCACATGGACGTTACACCTCTATGCTATTATCGAATTTATAGTCCATTCGCTTTTTTACAGCATGTTTTTTAGTAAAAAAAAGCGAAATATATTTATAGTTTTAATGGTTGGGTTTACAACATTGTGCGTTATTAATTACTTTTTTATTCAAAATAAAATTGAGTTTAACACTTACACAAGGCCTTTGGGAGCTATAATTATTATTGCTTATAGCCTGTTATTTATACTTAAAAACCAAAACGACGAGGAAAGCTGGGGCGATAATATTTACAACTGGATAAATGCAGGCATACTTTTATATTTTGCAAGTTGCCTGTTCATGTTCATTTTTTCTAATTATTTACTTGAAAGCCCGGATATTAGCCGGTTGGTTTGGGCCATACATGATACCGTGTTGATATTTGAATACACTTTATTCGCCGTAGGATTTTATAAATGCAGAGCACAACAGACAATATCTTCATATTAGTAGCCCTAGGGATGGCGGGGACCTTTTTATTGGTCGTGTCGTTCATACTCTTTTCTATCCGTAACCAAAACAGGCTATTGAAACAGCGGCAGCAATTTCAACAGGCCCAAATTACGCATCAAAAAGAATTGCTAAAGGCGGTTATCGAATCGCAGGAGGCCGAGCGGAAACGTATTGGGCAGGACCTGCATGACGATGTTGGCACAACTATATCCGGCCTGCGCCTATTGATAGAGATGTTTAAACCCAGTAGTGGCGATGATAAAAACTACCAGAACTTTGCGCAAAGCACCAAAACCATTATTGATAAAATAGTGAAGGATGTACGCAATATATCACACAACCTATCGCCCACAACTTTAAGTTATTACGGGCTTGCAGCAGCCGTTAACGAACATTGCACCATTATCAATCAATCGGGCAAGTTAGAGATAACCCTTAACAACAATGCCGAAAAATTTTTAGAAAACCTGCCCATAACTACCTCTACAGCAATTTACAGGGTAATGGAAGAATTATTGAACAATACCATAAAACACTCGGGCGCAAGCAAGGCCGGTATTGATTTTAAGGTTGATGCAGGGCTTATTATGATAGCCTATACCGATAATGGCAAGGGCTTACCGGCAGATATTGAAACGGCAAAAAAAGGCATGGGTATGCAAAATATAGAAAGCCGCTTGCTAAACATTAATGCAACTTATAAATTGGAGCCTTACGCCGGTAAGGGTTTTCAAATTAAAATTGAATGCCCAATAGTTAACGCATAACCATGGCAGAGATAAGCATAGCTATAGTAGATGATCAAAACCTGTTTAGGCAAAGCCTGGCATTACTGGTAAACTCTATAGAAAACTTTACATTGGTTGCTGAGTGCACGGGCGGGCAAGCATTTATTGATACGCTTAAAACTTTTAAAATAAAGCCCGATATAGCCATTATAGATATGGATATGCCCGGCATAAATGGTATCGGGCTTAATAAATACCTACATGTGCATCACCCGGCTATTAAGGTGATCATATTAACCGTACACGCTAACGAAACACTCATAACCCAAATGATAGATGGCGGCGCAGCATCATACCTGGTAAAAAACTGCGATAAGGATGAATTATTGCTTACTATTAATACCGTATATAAAAACGGTTTTTATTTTAATGCCGATGTAATAAAAGCCTTGCGCAATAGTGCAAACCACCGCTCAAACTCGCAGGATATATTAAACGGTATGCCAATTATGCTATCAAAACGCGAGGGGCAGGTACTTAACCTAATTTGTAAAGAGTTTAATAACACCGAAATTGCTGCCGAACTGTACTTAAGTGTACGCACTGTAGAAGGGCACCGCATTGCTTTGATTAATAAAATTAAGTGCCGAAACACAGCCGGATTAGTGCTTTTTGCGTTAAAACACAGGCTTGTAGATATTGCCCTTTAAAACCACGTACAAACACGCGATTTTAAAAATGCGTATTTGTACTATAACCCCAAATTTCGGACACTATTGATTAGCTTATTGCCCAAAACGTAAATACCATTGCCAAACAATCGTTTATTTATATATTTTTACTCAATAATTAACAATACCATTTTTTATAAAACTCTAAGAAATTTTTTAGTCAAAGTAATGTTTATATTTACGTATAAATTAAAACATTCTGAAAAGTTTTAGCAGATGGATATAGTTTTTATTAGTAACCAGATCAAGTACGATATATTAAATATTTGCGGTTTACCGGTTGATCAGTCTTATAATTTATTGACTAACACCCCTTTAAAATCGATAGGTTATGACAAGGATCAGGAACTATGCAGGCAGCTTGAAGAAAAGCTGCGCATAGTTGCAGAAGAGTATAATACAGGAAAAAGGGTTGAGAAGGGGGATGTATCACAAAACTTAACCGTACGCGAATGTATTCAACTTGTTATAGCATAAGAATCACTAACAAGAAAAGTAGATTAATAATTGCAGTGTATGACTTCATTATTACCTCAATACTACGAAGTACTAAAAACATCCGTTTTAATAACATCGGGGTTTATTACTATTACCCCTTGTGATTGTAAGGTAATATCTAACCAGATATTGGCACAAACTAAGCAAAGTATAAGCGAAACCACGCTAAAACGCGTATATGGCTTTGCTTACAGTAAATTTAAACCTTCCCTTTTTACCATTGATGTGATGGCCAAATTTTGTAGCTACCAGGGCTGGGATGATTTTTGCCAAAAACAAAATAATACATTAGTTAAACAGCCCGATAGCGCCGGCAAAAGTTGGGATAGCCTTAAAATTAACGCGGGCAAAATAACCAACTTTACATTACAGGTGCTGCGCAATAAATCGGGCATCCCGTATGGTCAAACCATCAAACGGAAATTTCTTGATGACCACTTCGAAGAATTTTTAGCAGGCGATTATACAGCTACTGTAGTAGCAGCCCAGGCAGGCTACGGTAAAACTATTGGCCTGTGCCATTGGGTAGAAGAACGGATAGAGCTGAATACACAGGGCAAATCAAACGACATTATCCTGTTTTTTAGCACCAACGCGCTAATGAATGTTTTTTTAAGCGGCCGCGATCTTAACCATTGGCTATTGGTGTTGTTAGGCTACTCGCCGGATGAGGATATATCCGCCCTGGTAGATACGCAGCAACAAAAAGGCGGCAATTTCTTTTTGGTGATAGACGATTTTGATGAACACTTTTACAAACCCGAGCAGTTTAAATTGCTGCTTAATCAACTGATAGACATCTTTTCGTTATACCAAACGGCGCCATGGTTCAAACTAATACTAACCATGCGATCGGCAACCTGGATAAATAATAAGCATGAGCTGGATAACGGCAACTGCAAATGGTTTAAAGGGTTCTTAAACGATGTTAACTGGGCTACCAATGTGCCGCTTTTTAACGTGAACGAAATAAAAGAGCTTTGCCTAAAAATCAACCCGGCAATTAAAACCTTTATAGCGGTTGATATGGCCAATGAATTTAACCACCCGCTATATTTCCAGTTCTATTACAAACAACACAAGGATGATTTTTCGCTAACCGATATAAACTATGTTTGCGCCTATGAATTGATATCTACCTTTATATTAAACAAGGTTTACCTTGGCCACTACTCTGCAGAAAAAGTTTTGTTGCTTAAAGGCCTTGTTGAGCAAATGGATTTTGAAAACGATAAATTTGATGTCGTAAAAACCAGAGTAAATGGCCTTATAAAGCAATCCGCAGCTGCTTATAACGAGTTGATAAGCATTGGTTTCATCCGCGAGTTAAACAACAGTACCCATCTGCATTACCATACCAATATCCAGTTCGTAAATGATAATTTTTTGGAGTATACCATTGCAAAAACCATCCTCCACAAAAACAACTTTATATTTGACCTGGTATTGATCAAAGACCTTAACAACAGGTTTGCAAATAGCATACATAAGTTACCCATTTTAAAATGGTGTGTGATATATGCTATAAAAACAGGACAGCAAAAAAGTTTCGAAATGCTTTCGCAAACGCAGCTAAACTTAAATGAAAAATCGGACCTGATCATTTTCATGGGCGATTTGCTAGATAAAGAATGTGCTGCAGCCAACAAATCAGAATCGCTCATTCAGTACTTTAAGCAAGATTGCAGCCCACAGTTGTTTAATTACTTTTTTGGCCTTGAGTTTATTAAAACAGGCTATAAAAAAACGCTTTACAGCCTGCTTAAGTTTGAGTTATCAAACCGCAAACGTATATTGGTGTATGCCATGTTGGCAAGCTCGGCGGTAATGCGCTTAGATATGGATGACCTGGCTTTATACATAGATAAGCTAAAAAAAATCCCGGCAGAAGATTATCACAATTTTGCCATAAACCCGCTTAAATGTCTCGACGCGTTATACTCCTTCTTCAAACACAACGAAATTAAGAAAGAGGTATTTGCAGACGTAACCAGGTTTTATTTTAACCCATCAAGCGACGGCAACTACTTTGAAGATAACGCCTCAAATGATTTAATATATCTTTTGGCAGCAGATACCCTATTGTTAACACAAACGCATCAAAAAACGCTTCGGTTTGTAAATGCTTTAGAAAAGCATTACAAAAAAAACGATTTGGACACTATTAACAGTTATAGCTACTTTTTAAATGTTGTTATAGCCGATTGTAATTACAGGTTAGGTAATACCGGTGAATTAACAAGAATTTATGAAGCCTTTTCGGCCTGTTATAAAAAGGACACCAGCGCTTTTACCAACTACATGAAAAACATGTTTTACGCGCTAAGGATAAAGAATAATTTACACCTGAAAAAATACAGCCATATTATTGAGGATGTTAAAACACATACACAGGTTGCAGGCGAACACAGGCTGTCAAAACTATTTTTATTAGCGCTTATTTTAAAAGATGAAAATATAGCAGCATTATACCCGCAATTTTATAAAAAATGCCAATACGATGATAATAAGCTGCTTCGCGATTGCGGTTTATTAACCAACCCGATGCTAAATAATGCACCGGTGCACAATACCTAATACCAAACCTAATCAAAATGCAAGGCGGCGTTACTACGGTAACGCCGTTTTTGTTTTATGCGCATCACATGTACCTGTAACATCGCCGAATGTTCGCATGGTTATGTAGCAATCTTTCATCTATAAAAAACACCAGCTTGCCTCATGGTAGTTCCTAAAAGAATCATGGCATACGTACTTTTCCTAAAAGCTTCGCATATAGTTTTTAAATTTCGCCTTATCATGGTGATAAAAAGTTGTTTACACCATTCGGAAATGACTTTTTATCGAAAAAATTTAAAATTTTAAAATAAATCCTATTTTTAGCAAAAAAAATGAACCAAAAAAACGCTTTAAGAGTGTATTGTTATAAAATAAGACTCATTTTGAATTTTTTTAAAAAAACAAAGCCGTCATAAACACAATTATTTAATAATTTAACATTGATTTAAACATTTGTTAACCAAATTGTTGTATTGTTGCAAATGCAATAATTTATTTGGAGTATCTGTAAAAATGTTACAAAAAAATTACAAAAAAACTCTTTGCATATAAAAACTTAGTGTTAATTTTACACTATTAAAAATAACAAAAAAGTCTTCTCATAATTTAGGTTTATAATTGGTTAGTAAAGGCCCCTGCCCATCAGGGGCTTTACTTTTTTAAAAGATTTTTTAAACCTGATAAGATAAAAATCACAACAAGCATTTGACGTTTCACAAATTTTGCTACTTTTGCCATCCCAACACACGGGGGATTAGCTCAGCTGGCTAGAGCGCTTGCATGGCATGCAAGAGGTCATCGGTTCGACTCCGATATTCTCCACACATAATAAAACCCTCTAAAATTGGCTTTTTAGGGGGTTTTTAGTTTGAAAATGGGGCGATAACCGGGGGATTTCAGCACGAAATTAGCACTCGAAAGTCTGATAAAAATGGCGTTTTTACTATCGTTTTAGCACTTTTTTATACAGTTTCTTTTGGTTTCATTGCTCATTTGCTTTGCTAACAACTCAACTTGTTGTGGTCTGGTGAGATTTTCGGGTGCTTTTTCGGGTCAATCAATTCCTTAACCACTTCTGCTACCAATACTTTTACATCTGAGCCTGCCGATGCCTTACACCAATCATGCTGGTACTTAACCATGTCATATCGTTTAAAATTTGGTGAAAGCATCTGAATATGAGCAAGGGTTTTGTAAACTGATATCAGGTACGTGTAGCTATCAAGTATAGATGCCAATAGGGCACGGCCTTTATTGATAATTATAGAGGGCTTTCTTTTATTCAGTTTTGCACTCAGTATATCCAACGTTTCCATTTCCTCCACAACGTTGCTATTCTTAAAAACTATTTGGTACTGGTCAAGTATGCACATCCCAATAATCAAATCTTGTTGTAAATCCGTTTGAATTGATGTTGAAATCTATTTCCAGGTAATGTAAAAGCGTGCAAAGTCATCTTTATACTGTTCAGATACGTTATATGTACCTGTTCCTATACTCACCGAATTTTTGGTTACAGAAGTTACTTTGTCAAGCGATATTATAGTTGATCTATGTATCCGCATAAATTTTTCTTTTGGTAGTTTGTCTTCGATGGCTTTTAACGTAATTAAAGAAAGAACCGGCTTCTCCGAATCTATTAGATAAATTTTCGCATAGTCCTTCAGCCCTTCAATATGGCTAATATTGTCGCATGCTATTTTCACTATTTGAAATTCTACTTTGAGATAGATATAATCGTCTAAGCTTGACGATACCTCTTCTGGCTTAGTTGTCATTTCGGCGAATTTCATTGCCTTAGTTGCCGCACGGACAAAGTCTTCATAACCGAATGGTTTCAGCAGGTAGTCAATCACATTGAGCTTGTAGCCCTCTACTGCGAATTGGTCAAATGCGGTAGTAAATATGATAGCAGGGGCATCCTGCATATTTCTATTGCTTAGTATACGGGCAAGTTCGATGCCGCTTAGATCAGGCATTTGAATGTCCAGAAAGATGAGGTCAACCGGGTTTTTACCAATGAAACTTAATGCCTCGATAGCATTATCAAAACTTTCAGTAAGCTTCAAAAAAGGCGTTTGGCCTATAAACCGGCGTATCAGATCAAGTGCGGGCGGTTCATCATCTACGGCTATACAGTTTAATATCATATCAGTAGCTTTAATTTGGCTTCGTATTCATTCTCAGTTACCATACCCATGCTAAGCGTATATTTATCCGGATATAACAGTTCCAGCCTGCGGTTTGTGTTTCTAATACCGATGCCATTACTTTCATCTTCGTTTGCACGACGGCTTTTATAAACCGTGTTTCTTACAATTAATTCAACGTTCCCGTTGTTTTGTAAAATATGTATTGAGATATAACCTTCCTGGATTCCGCTAACACCATGTTTGAAAGCATTCTCTACAAAAGGCAAAAACACCATTGGCGCGATCATCATGTCACCTGCCTCTTCCGGCACTTCCAAATGTACCGTTGTTTTTCTACCGGTGCGAAGCTTCATCAGTTCAACATATTCCCTGATAAAATTAAATTCTTTGGTTAACGGCGTATGTTTTCCTGCTGCGTCATATAAAACATAGCGCATCATCTTGGAAAGATTTGTTATAGCGGTTCTCGCAATTTCGCCGTCAGACAATGTGTAAGAATAGATGGTGTTCAATGTATTAAAAAAGAAGTGCGGGTTAATCTGCGCCTTGAGAAACGTTAGCTCTGAACTTACCTTTTCCTGTTCTAGTTGCTGGCGCAAATTAACCTCTGCCTGCCACTTCCTGATGAAACTAATAGTGATGGATAGCCCGGTTGTAAGAAGTATCATACCCGGCACAAAAGTATTCCAATGCCCGCCACGACCCTGCCGAAAAGGTATTTCGTTCAAATCAAAAGCTTCGTTGATAACGCTCTTCAGTAGGGTAAATACACCAATAAGCACAATAGTAATTACTACGTATATCAATACCGACCGCTGAATAAGCAAGCGAGGAATCAGCACATAATAATTCAAATAAAAGGTTACGATCAAAATTACAAGTAGCACGCTTTGCTTAATCAGGAAAACCTTAGGTATCTGGTCGCCCCAATCTGCCGGACGAGTATACAGAAACCCAAATCCTAAGATCAGCCAACAGAAAACATGAAGTAGGATGAATATATTATTTCGTTTGAAAACGTTCATGAAGACATTACTATAACACAATGATAAAGATAGTAACTGGAAGACAACCGAAAGATCGCCTATTTTGAGCTAATAATCGACCATTTTGCTGTTTTTAACGATATCCTGTTTTTTCGATGCAGCAGAAGCACTTTTTACCAGCATTTGCCAGGCATGTCGATTAGTTTGCCAGTATGGTCTATCGCAGTTTTTTTAAGCCGCGAGTTTCCTTTCATTTGCTGACAGATAAACAAAACATGAAAAAAATATATCTACTTTTACTACTGGTATCGTTTTTAGCATTAACGGCTAATTCAAAAGACATTTTCTTGTCAACCAAGATACCAAATGTTATTGACGTGGCAATTACCGGCACCATTATCGATTCTGTAAGCGGGAAACCTGTCGATTACGCTACCATAGCCGTTTTCGAACAAGGCACAGGAAAGATAGTATCCGGTTCCATGGCTGACGCCGGTGGCAAATTTACGGTTGACAATTTAGTAGCCGGTACCTATAAGTTAAAAATTACTTTTATTGGCTATGCAGATAAAACGGTTTCAAATATACAGATTACTGAGGGTGGCAGTTTAAAATTAGGTAAGATATTGCTCAGTCCAAGTGCAACTGCGCTAAAGGAAGTACAAGTCACGGCGAAAAAAGCATTGATCGAAGAAAAGATTGACCGCACTGTTTATAATGCCGAAAATGATCTGACAGCCCGCGGTGGAGATGCCACAGATGTGATGAAACGCGTGCCAATGGTGTCGGTAGATATGGATGGTAATGTAAGTGTCAGGGGTAGCTCTAATATAAAAGTCTTGATTAACGGCAAACCATCCGCCATGATGTCGGCAAGCGTTTCTGATGCCTTAAAGCAAATCCCGGCAGACCTGATTAAAAGTGTAGAGGTGATCACATCGCCGTCTGCTAAATACGATGCAGAGGGCTCCGGAGGTATTTTGAATATCGTGCTGAAACAAAATACGCTCCAAGGCTTGTCGCTCAATATTAATACAGGCCTAGGTACACGCGGATCCGATCTTGGCCTGAACGGCGGATACAAAGTGGGAAAATTTAATTTTTCACTGGGCGGATTTGGCCGAAGCATTTACAATACGCCGGGCGAGTTTAACAACAGCCAAACGATTACCAGTCTTACTACAAGTGATGTTAGGTTAACGACACAGTCTGCAACCACGAAAAATAAAGGCCTTTTCGGTCGATATAATTTTGGCGTTGATTATGACATCAACAAACAAAGTTCTTTAAGCCTGGGCATTGTAGTTGGTGCAAACAACCGTCCTATCAATCAGAACAACCTGTTTACCCAGAGCTACCTTAACAATATGCTCAGCAGCTCTACGCTGCAAAACAACAATATCACGAACAGTTCAAATCAGTTTGATGCTACGCTGACCTATACATTGAGCGGTAAAAAGCCGGAACGTGAATTCAGCTTGCTTGCCGGATACAGCCAAAATAACAGGGACAATAATTTTGAAAGCATATTTCTTGATCAAAGCAACCTGGTTACCAATGGGTTAAAAAACATTAATAACAGTTTGAACAAAGAGTTTACGCTTGAAGCGGATTACCAAACGCCAACTTTCAAAAATCAGTTGCTTGAGTTTGGCGTCAAGAATATTTTACGCAAGGTAAATAGCGACTATTCTTCTTTTTCAGCTGATGACGCGACGCTTAATTACCTGCCGCTTTCTTCAGTTAGTCTGTCTAATGCCTTCAATTATCAACAAAACGTAACAGCAGGTTATTTGTCATATACACTCGCGCTTCCAAAAAACTATACAGTTAAGGCAGGCGCGCGTTATGAATACACCAGCATCAATGCAAATTTTCAAACAGGTTCGGCAGTTAGTATACCCAATTATAGCGTTTTGGTGCCCAGCTTTAATATTGCCAGGAAGTTTGATGGCGGTGATATGATCAAGCTGGGTTACAATCGCCGTATACAGCGGCCATCACTGGAGTTCTTAAATCCAAATATCCAGTCGTCAAACCCTTTGAATATTACGGTGGGCAACCCGTCACTTCAACCGGAATTCACTAACAATTTTGAGTTGGCTTACAGCACGCACATCAAAAACAATAGTCTCAATGTATCTGCATTTATGCGTAATACTAATGATGCAATACAAACCATCAGGACAAGCAGCGGCGATACCGTCAGAACAAGCTATCAAAATTTGGGCAGGCAAAATGCCTATGGTATGAGTTTATCTGTTAATATATCACCAATCAACAAATTAAGCATTAATGGTGGTATTGACTTTTACCACATAAGCCTCGACAACCAGGATCCTGATCCAGTTTTCCATGCTTCAAACAGCGGCTGGGTTGCCAATTACCGTTTGTTTGGCAGTTATGACCTGTCCGATAAATATTCGTTGCAGGCATTTGCTTTCCGCCGCTCCAATCAGGTCCAGTTACAAGGCTATCAAGGTGGTTTCGGCGTTTACGCCCTGAGTATTAACCGGTACTTTAACGGTAAAAAGGGGAGTATTGGCATCGGTGCAGATAATTTCCTGACTAATGGCTTTCATATACCTACGGTTGTTAATTCCGGTAACATCAGCCAAAACGCAGTTAACGTAAATTACAACCGCAGTTTCGAAATTAAGTTTAGTTACAAATTTGGTGGTTTGACCAACAAGCCTAAAAAGCCTAAGAAGACCATCAATAATGATGACCTGAAGCAGGACAACAATGGCGGTAATAATTAACAACGGGAATTTCGTCTAAATTTCTATGATAAAATCTTAATTTGTATAGTGGTCTAACAGGCTTGAATATTCTTGTCAAATTAATACTCTGTAATAACTTGATCCTAAAAAGAATATCGTGTCACTGAAAAAATCACGTCGATCACAAAAAACTCAGTTTTCATTGGTAAGTCCATGTTTCCCGTATCGGATCATTTCAAGGATAAATTTAATAGGATTGTAGGTACCTCGCGATGATTGCTATGCAAAGAAAAAAGGTATATCATTTTTACTGGCGACTCCTTAGTGGCTTATCAATCAGATTTTTAGTCTTACGTCGTTAAAAACCAGCCACACGTCTATTATATTATAATTTAGGTCGACTTTAAAACAAACTGATTTCAAGTTTAGATACCTTAGCATAACCAGTAACCACTTATATCATCGAATTTAATCTAAGAATTTACAAACAATTTTTTATTATGAAAACATTCAAATTAATAGCATTATTTACCCTTTTGATTTCGACTAGAGCCTTTGCTCAACAAAAATCCGTGTTCAAAATTTCCGATATTTTTCATATCAAAAGCGGCGGAGATTACGATTATCTTACTGTCGATAGTGCATCCAATAGGCTTTACATATCCCATGGGAACAAAATAAATGTCATCAATAAATTTACAGGCGATTCGATTGCCATAATTTCCTCCAAAAAAGATGTCCATGGTATAGCCCTGGTTCATGAATTTGGGAAAGGCTATATATCCAACGGATCTGCAAAAAGTGTTTTGGTCTTTGATCTGAAAACACTTAAAGTATTGGGGCATGTGCCCGCCGGTGACTTTTCTGACGGTATTTTCTACGATGATTTTTCAAAAAAAGTCATTTGTTGTAATGGGAAAAGTAAAAATTTGACGGTGATAGATCCTCGAACTGACAAAGCTGTGGCAAATATTCAACTAACTGGCTGGCCTGAAACGGCAGTAAGTGACGGTAAGGGAAAAATATATGTTAATAATTCAGAAAAGGCAGAAGTTGATGTTATAAATGCAAGCACTTACAAGGTAATTCATAGGTGGCCTAATAGGCCAGCAAAAGCGGCCGCGGGTTTGGCTATTGACCGAAAAAACATGCTTCTTTTTGCAGGGTGCGACGAAAAAAAATTGATTGTTATAAACGCCCGGAACGGAAAGACCATTGCAACCTTGCCAATTGGGGATGAATCGGATGCAATCGGTTTTGATGAAAAGTCGAAACTCATATATTCTTCTAATGGTGAGGGAACATTGACCGTTATAAAAGAAATATCGCCAATCAAATTTGCTGTTGCCCAAACTTTAAAAACTAAAAAAGGTGCAAGGACTTTAACTGTAGATCAGGTTACGCATAAAATATATTCGACAACGGGCGCTCCTGCACCAAAGAAAAAGGGGGAATTCAGACCTTCTGTAATACCTGGAACTTTTGAAGTGTTAGTTATCAATAGATAAGCTCCCAACCGGTTCCCATTGTATGCATTCAGGACTCATTCAGTTTAAAAAACCCAATCTATTAAAGTGGATAACAAAACAATTCCGCAGGCTATAGCGAAAGTAGTAGCGTTTAAGTATTAAAAAAATGAAAAAAAAAATTTTAGCGATAGTATTGTGTGCCAGCTTTTATGGCTTTTCAAGCGCTGATTTGCCGTCGGACAAAAATGAACACCTTTTTGTTGACGACTATGAAAATGTTCTTGGAACCTCCCTGGAGATAAAAATTGCCGCTGCGGACGATGGGCAAGCCGCAAAAGGGGAAATTACTGCTTTGGATGAAATTGAACGGTTGAATAAGGTTTTAAGCGGTTATGATCTTAACAGCGAATTCAGACGCTGGATGAACGCCCCAAAGGCCCCGCTGAAAATATCACGGGAGCTCTTTGACGTTCTTTCTTTATTTGAAGACTGGCGTATCAAAAGCGGCGGAGCACTTGACGCGTCGGCAGAAACGATTAACAGCGTTTGGCGGAATGCTGCAAAACACAACAGAATTCCTTCTGCTACCGAAATTTCAACTGCACTTTCATTAGTTCGTGAACGACATTATATCCTCAACGCTGAAAATCAGACAGCCTTTCGCACTAGCGATGCTCCGCTAATGCTCAACTCCTTTACCAAAAGCTATATCATGAACAAGGCCACGAATGCAGCACTGGCAATTTCCGGTGTTTACGGGATTGTACTGAACATTGGCGGCGATATTGTTATACGCGGTAAACATACCGAAGAGGTTGATGTGAGTAATCCAAAGGCGGACGCCGAAAATGACCCTCCAATGTCAAGACTTCAGCTCCAAAACAAGACGATTGCGACCAGCGGCAATTACCGGAGAGGCGAATTGATCGGCGGCAAATGGTATTCCCATATTGTTGACCCCCGTACCGGTAAACCGGCTGGCAGCGTGATCAGCGCAACGGTTATTACTAATAACTCTGTAGACGCTGGCGCACTGGCAACCGCGTTGAATGTGCTATCGCCTGAAGAAGGTAAAAGATTGGTTTCCACTGTCCCGAATGCCGAGTTTATGCTGATCACTGCTGACGGAAAACGGATAGAAAGTGACGGCTGGAAAAAGTATGAGATAGGTAATGTTAATCAAAAGGCGGATTTGGCGACTACAGTCAAAAGCGATAAATTATGGGATCCCGCTTATGAGTTGGCTATTAATCTTGAACTTGCAACTTTAGAAGGCATGCGAGTGCATAGGCCATTTGTCGCTGTTTGGGTAGTTGATGCTAACAAGAAGCCCATTAAGCAGATCGCGTTGTGGTACAGTAAACCCCGGTGGCTGGACGAAATGGCAGCATGGTATGCAACTTATTATGACACATTCGCTTCGGGGAAAAATAGTATCAGTTCAACCACGAGCGCAACAAGGTCCGCCGGAAAATACACGTTGAAATGGGACGGGAAAGACGACAAGGGCAATTACGTAAAGCAGGGCGCATATACTATTTATATAGAAGCTGCGCGAGAACATGGTAGCCACCAACTTATGACCCAGGAGATCGATGTAAAAAAGATGCAGCATATAAATATTCAAGGGAACCCGGAAGTTGCATCAGCATCACTTGACTACCGTAAAAAATCAGATGGAAACTAACAACGTAAAAAACAAACAAGCAAACGGAAATAACAAGGACTTGAAGCGGCGTACAGCCGTTTTTTCACGTTGGTTGCATATTTATCTCTCCATGCTGAGCTTTCTTGTAGTTCTATTTTTTTCAGTGACTGGACTTACCCTTAACCATGCAGACTGGTTTGACGGCAAACAAGTTGAACAGAAATACAAAGGAAAACTTTCACCTGCATGGGTAACGATGAAAGACACAGTCAAGATAAGGAAACTTGAAATTGTCGAATTTCTGCGCAAGAATTACAATATTAAAGGATTTGTGAGCGATTTCCTGATACAGGATGACCAATGTACGGTCTCATTCAAGGGGCCAGGCTACAGCGCAGATGCATTCATCAGCCGCAAAGATGGAAACTTTTATCTAAGAGAGGTAAAACTGGGCATGGTCGCGGTACTGAATGATTTACATAAGGGACGCGATAGCGGTAAGCCGTGGGGATGGCTAATTGATATTTCTGCAATATTTTTAACACTAGTTTCCTTAAGCGGACTTGTAATGCTTTTTTTTATTAAAAAAAAGAGAGTAAACGGATTAATACTATTAGGTATTGGAATGGCAATTTGCTGGCTTGTTTATGTGTTCTATGTAGGCTAGTCCCGCTAAAAACACTTTGGCATGCCCTTAATTGGATAAGTTATTTAAATGAAATATTCTTAGCTTCATATGCTTGATCGACAACCTTGTTCGTTATAACTCAAAAAAACCTTCTCCGATAACTTGCCCAAATTCACCTTGCCAATCAATTTAGTTGAGGGAATTGGGGAGTTCCTGATATAATGCTCCAAGCCAAGCATGGCTTTGTAAGCGTCCGGCTCTAGGTCTTCAATTGATATTCTGTCCATCTGTCGTTATTCAATCCCTCCAATGCTGAATATGGGTTGGATCTTGACAGCGAATGAGTAGCATCAACTATAATGGATTTGAATCGGATAATGCCCTTCTCAATGGCTATAGAGACCGTTTTGCCTATCAACAGGTTCAACGGGTCAGCACCCTTCAATCGCAGCTTCCGGAATTTTGTCAATGAACCGGGGCTATTACTTCCTGCTCAGGGGGCATTTCTAAAGGACTTTTTCAGTGACCTCCTAATTAGTCGGCCTTTTTTGTTTTTATTTGATTATACGAGCCTATTCGCTACCTGCCGCTATGGTAAACAGCGCTAATACGTTCCGGGGAAATCGGGATTAACTATTATGCTGCAATGGCTTTATATAATGCCGATAGCTTTTCTACCGTGTAATCAATTTCTTCGCCAGTATTAAATTTGCTGAAAGAGAACCTGACGGTGTTTCTTGACAGATCTGCACCTATGGCTTTTAGCACATGTGATGCCGTACCTGTTGAACATGCGCTGCCTCCCGATACCGAGATATTATTCTGATCAAGGTAAGTCAACAGATTGCCGGCTACGTGGTTATCAGGCAAGCTTGCACTTAGTACAGTATAAAGGCTTTTATCTGCAATGGCCGAATTGCCGTTGAAATATACATCCCCTATTTGTTCCTGCAGTTTAGTTATCATCCTGTTTTTTAATTTTTGGATATAAACATGGTGCTCGTCAATATCTCGGTAAGCAACTTCTAAAGCTTTTGCCAGGCCTATTATACCGTGGATATTTTCGGTACCGGCACGTAGCTTGCGTTCTTGTGTACCGCCGTGTAATAATTGTGATAACTGCACACCATCACGGCAGTAAATAAACCCTACCCCTTTGGGCCCGTGAAATTTATGTGCCGATGCCGCTATAAAATGCGTGTTTAGTTTCGACAGATCGTGCCTGTAGTGACCCATGGTCTGTACCGTGTCTGAGTGAAAAAGTGTGCCCCTGCTTTTACAGACCTGGCCAATCAGTTCGATGTTGTTAAGATTACCAATTTCGTTATTGGCATGCATTACCGATACCAGCGAGCGGCTACTGCTTCTTAACAAAGCATCCAGGTGGTTAATATCCAGGTTACCGTGGCTATCGGTATTGATGAAGCTTAGTTTTATTTCGCCGTTATTTTTCAATACTTCTAAAGTATGCAGCACGGCATGGTGCTCAAACGGGGTGGTAATAACATGTTTTATTTGATGGGAGCGCACGCTCGACAGGATGGCGGTATTATCAGCCTCGGTGCCGCCGCTGGTGAATACAATTTCGTTTGGCGATGCATTCAACATGTCGGCTATAGTAGCACGCGCACCTTCAATAGCTTGCTTCACCTCGCGGCCATGCTCGTGGTGTGACGACGGGTTACCGTAATACTCTAATAAATATGGGGTGATGGCTTTAAATACTTCGTTATCCAATTGGGTAGTGGCTGCGTTATCCAAATAAATTCTCATCGTGTCTGTTTTTAAAAATGTTACCGGCGTTGCTTTAGTAACTTATCTCAAAAAAAAGAGGACACAAAGGATAAAGCTATTAACTTTTAATGTATGGTCATCTTATCTCTCTCCCAATTGTTCGGAGCAGGAATTAGCACCTTTTACACACTTGTTAAAGCGGTACAGGTTGCTAAGACGTCGTAGGGCCTTTCCCTCTGTCTTTCTGGATAAGTTATTAAAAGAACGAATTAATGATGCAAATATATAATATATTCTATAATGCCCATGGTTTTAATAGAATTAATTTGAAATATTTTAATTTGGAGCTTAATTAGCCAATTATCGGATACCCTTCCGAACAACCCAAAATTTAAAAACGGACACTTATTTGGCCATTAAACGACGTGTTGACTATTCTTTACAACAGCGTGTACTGCTTTTGCATACACCTTTGCTAAATACTGTTTTAATATTCGGTCTAAAACTTACGTTTCTGCACATTTTTGGTTTTAATGTAAAAATATATCGTACCTGATGTCATTTTTTTTCATTGTGATGAAAAGTTTGGCATTAGTTTGGAATAGTATATATAAAACGGAGATAAATTATGATCGACGAAACAACTGAAAACCCGGACGAAGAGAAAGAGTGGGAAAACCCTAAAGCTCCTGAAAATACATCTGACGAGCGGGACGAAGAGCAAATAGCAAGGCAATACAAAGAAGCTAAACGCAGACATGATAACCTTAGCGAAAACCAGGACAAAGAGAACAACGAAGAACAAACTAAAAACTAAAAAAACTTTAAAATATTGAATTATGAAAACTCACCAAAAACCATCTACCAGCAAATTAGTTAACCGTTTCGATAAAGAGTTAATGAACATTTTGATGAAAGACCTTAAAAAATTAAAAATTGCAAGCCGCATAGCTGCATAGTTAATCAAACAAAACTTAACTCATACACAACTATCTACTATTAAAGCTCAATACAAACCTGCAACAAGTAAATTAGTTACCCGTTTTGATAACGAATTAAAAAACTTATTAATGGAAGACCTTAAGGCTTTCAGAGAGAGAAATCAGTTTATATCAAGCAACAAACAGAAAGTTGCACAACAACAGTTGGAGCCGCCTGATCAATCATATAATCTACAACATCTATTTACAACATTCCTTTAAGAAAATAAAGCCTTGCTATTTTAGCAAGGCTTTATTGTTTTGGGCGTATTTTACAATAAGTTTAGCCGTTTTGGCCGAGGCGCCGGGCGCGCCCATCCGCTCATCAAGCACATCATAATCGGCTAGCATTTGTTGGCGATGGTGGGCGTTGTGCAGCAGGTTATTCAGTTCTTCAGTAATATTCAATGAGGTACAATCTTTCTGGATCAGTTCTGCCACCACTAGCTTGTCCATAATAAGGTTTACCAGCGATATGAATTTTATCTTAATTAGCATACGGGCAATGCCAATGGTGAGCGCGTTGCCCCTGTAAACCACTACCTGCGGCACATTAAATAAAGCGGCTTCTAATGTTGCTGTGCCAGATGCTACAACCGCGGCTTCTGCATTGGCGAGTATATCATAAGTGGCATTAAATATCACGGGGATATTTTTATCGCCAAGGTATTGTTTATAGTATTCGGCATTGAACGACGGCGCGCCTGCCACCACAAATTGGTGATGGGGGAATTTTTCTAATGCGCCCAGCATTTCGGACAGTAAGCGGCTTATCTCCTGCTTGCGGCTGCCGGGTAAAAGGGCAACTATTTTTTTACCGGTAAGGTTATTATCTACAATGAAATTAGGATTGGGTTTAAAAGCATCAACAGCATCCAAAAGGGGGTTGCCTACGTAATCGATCTCCATCCCCCAACTCTTGTAAAATTCCACCTCAAACGGCAGGATGCAGAACATGTGGTCGACAACCTTTTTAATCTTCAATACACGTTTCTGGTTCCAGGCCCAAACTTTTGGGGAGATGTAATAATACACTTCAATTCCCTGCGCTTTGGCAAACTCAGCTATCTTCAAATTAAAACCTGGGAAATCTATCAGTACCAAAACATCCGGTTTGTAAGCCATGATATCCGCTTTGCATTTCTTTAAATTTTTGAGGATCGTATTCAAATTGATAACCACCTCTACAAAACCCATAAAGGCCATATCGGCGTAATGCTTTACGAGGGTACCACCTTCGGTCTTCATCAGGTCGCCGCCAAAAAAGCGGAAATCGGCCTGCTCGTCTAGCTCTTTTAAAGCTTTCATCAGGTTCGCGCCGTGCAAATCGCCGGATGCCTCGCCGGCTACCAGGTAGTACTTCATTTATCGGTATACTTTTAAGATGAATATCAACAGCGTGCACACAAAGGTAGCTATCATTATCCCGGTTGAAGTTTTATCCAGGTAGGCCCTTGCAGAAAACCGCAGCATCACCAAATTTATCCCAATGGCTATAAGATACGGCATAGCTGGCTTATCCATTATCACAGCGTCATTCTTCAACAACACCACGAATATCACCCATGCAAGCACTGGTGGTATCATGCCATATAATATACCTACAAAAAGATTATTCTTTGGCGAGAACTTTAAAGTCTCCTCTTTCGGGAGAGATTTAGAGGTGGTTGAAAGGTTATTCTTTTTAAACATTAAACGTCCAGGTATTTAAAACGGGTATAGCGTGGTGCGCGGTCATATCAAATTGCACGGGCACAACAGACGCGTAATTATGGTCGAGTGCCCAAACATCGGTATCCTCGCCGTGGTCGTTATTCTGGAACACACCCGTTAACCAATAATAAGGGCGTTTGTAGGGATCCATCCGCATATCAAATTCTTCAGCCCATTTGGCGTTGGCCTGGCGGCAAATTTTAATGCCCTTTATCTTATCCCTGGCCGGGAAATTCACATTAAGCACTGTACCCACAGGCAGGCCGTTGGCCAGCACCTGCTGCGCTATCTCTTTCACATATTTTTGGGAAGGCTCAAAATCGGCCTGCATAGAGTAATCGTCTAAAGAAAAACCAATAGACGGGATGCTTTCTATAGCACCCTCAACAGCCGCCGACATGGTACCAGAGTACAATACATTGATGGAATTATTAAGTCCGTGATTAATCCCCGACACACAAAGATCGGGCTTTACGCCATTGAATACTTTGGTTACGGCAAGTTTAACACAATCTACCGGTGTACCGCTGCAACGATACATTTCTATGCCTTCGTAAATATCAACCTCATCTAAACGGAGCGGTTTACCAATGGTAATGGCATGCCCCATGCCCGATTGCGGACTATCGGGCGCAACAACCACAACCCTGCCAAGCTCTTTCATGGTGTGCATCAGAGCTTTTATGCCCGGCGCGGTTATACCATCATCGTTTACTACAAGTATCGTGGGTTGTTTAGACTTAGCCATGCGGCAAAAATAACTATAATTGAATTAAGCTTTGGGTAGATGTTTATTAAATTATTCTGTTCACAACCGCTGTTTTATTAGTTGGGTGAAAATATGAGGCCAAAAAAAAGCCCCGAAGAATCGGGGCTCATATACTATAAACTTTTCAACCAGTCTATCAGATCTTCGCGGCTTTTGCCTGTTTTTTGTTGCAGGCGGCCAAGTGTTTCATCGTCCTTACCCTCTTCGTGCGCCAAGTCATCGTCGGTTAAATCGCCGTATGCTTGCTTTATTTTACCTTTTAGCTCGTTCCAGCCGCCTTTTAATTCTAACTTATCCATTATTTGTTTCTCCTTAATTTAGATGTATAAGAATAACAGGTGGGGGTTAGTTTGGTTTTCAAATAAGCAAAAGATGAGGGATTAGAATAAATTATACCCCCAAAATCTCTTTTACCACTACCCGCTCAAACGCTTCAAAACATTCCACATGCGGGAAATGGGCGGCATCGGGAAATGCATAAAATCGCTTTTGCGGTGCGGTCAGTTTTTCGAAGTAGTTTTTCGCGCCCTCATAATACGTATGGTGGTCATGTTCACCGTGGAAAAAATAAACGGGTATTTGGTAGTTAGTTATGTTATCGCTGATGTGGGTAGTGATAATACCATCCCAAAGTTTATCTAAACTCAGAGATGCGCCCTTCATGTAGTTAAGCTTATCTTTTAGAGAATATTCTTTAAAAATAATTAGTTTCCATATCGCAAATAAAAAGATGTTTTTCTTGCGCATGCTACCGCTATAAACCGCCACATACCATCGCTGGAAATTCAGATATGCCGACCATGCCTTGATCCCGGCATCCCTCGCAGGAACAGGGTATTTATTCAGCTTACCAAGCACACTTTTATCCTTACGGATAGCTGCTTGCTCTTTTACAAATTCGTAAGATTCCAGTTCGGATCGATACTGATCTGTCACCTGCCCAACGCTTAAATAGGCGTGAAACAGTTCCGGGTGGCGGTTCACCAGTTGCGACCCAAGAAACGTACCCCATGATTGACCTAAAACATAAATCTTACTTTGTCCAAATTTATCTGCCAGGTAGCGGGTAACCACTTCAGCATCCAAAATCATCTGCTCAAGTGTTAGCGAGTTCTTATCCTGAAGTGTTGCATAAGACCGGCCTGCGCCCCGCTGCTCCCAATAACAAATGGTGAATAGTTTTTCTAATGGCTTGAGCGTATCCCGTACAAAAAAGAAATCCGGTGTCCCCGGCCCGCCATGCAGGTACAGTAACACCGGATTATCGTGGCTTTCGCCGCTAATAAAAATATATTGTTTATTGCCATTGATGATGGGGGTATCGGTCATGTTCAAGGCCGTTCTTTTTCAGTTCCTGTTAATAATGAAACCGCAACTGAGCGATAAATAAAGTATCGTTTTCTACCTTATATACTAAACGATGCTCGCTTGTTATCCGCCTCGACCAATATCCTGTCCAGTTATGTTTTAAGGCTTCCGGTTTACCTGTCCCTTCAAATGGAGTTATTTGTATCTGTTCTATCAGCAGTTTTATTTTTTCAATAGCTTTTTTATTTCCGCTTTTCTTCCAATACTGTAGTTGCTCTAAAGCATCGGCAGAGAAAACTATTTCCATAAATCTTCTAAAGAGACTTTAATTCCTTTTCCAGCTTCTAATTCATCTATACTTTTATCTAATGCCTTGACATTAGCCTCAGTTGACATTAAGTATTCTGTTTCGTTAAGTTCTTTTTCATACTTCACGCTAAACGCATCGAAAATAGCTTTAAGCGCATTTTCTTGCTGTTCGTTCTTTGGATGTACTGTTAAAGTCGACATAGTATTTTGTTTGGTACAACAAATTTACGCTATTCAAATTAAAGAAAAAAGCATAGCATATTTATCTAACACCTCCTTACAAAGCCCCTTCCTTTATCTCCTCCACAATCGCAGGGTCAAGCAAGGTGCTGGTATCGCCTAAGTTGGAGGTATCACCTTCTGCTATCTTCCTTAAGATACGGCGCATAATTTTGCCGGAGCGTGTTTTTGGCAGGCCGCTTACAAACTGGATCTTATCCGGCCTGGCAATGGCACCAATTATACGAGATACGGTCATCATGATATCTTTCTTCGTCAGTTCCGCATCGTCGTGCAGGTTGGGGCATACCACAAAGGCATAAACACCCTGCCCTTTAATATCGTGCGGATAACCCACAACAGCACTTTCTACCACGGTACTGTGCATGTTAATGGCATTCTCCACCTCGGCAGTACCAATACGGTGGCCGGATACATTCAGCACGTCATCTACACGGCCGGTAATGCGGTAATAACCATCCTCATCGCGTAAGCAACCATCACCCGTAAAATACAAGTTGGGATAGGTAGCAAAATAAGTGGTTCGGCAACGCTCGTGGTCGCCGTAGGTGGTACGCAGCATCCCCGGCCACGGGAACTTGATACAAAGATTTCCGCTCACACCGTTTCCGTCTATCTCCTTGCCGTTCTCATCAACCAGCACAGGTTGCACGCCCGGCAATGGCAAAGTAGCGTAGCCCGGCTTTAAAGGCGTAACGTTGGCAATTGGCGAGATCATGAAACCACCTGTTTCGGTTTGCCACCAGGTGTCTACAATAGGGCAGTTACCTTTACCTATCTTTTCATCAAACCAATGCCAGGCTTCCTCGTTAAGCGGTTCGCCTACCGAGCCCAGCTTTTTCAACGAGCTAAAATCTTTTCCTTTCACCACATCGTCACCAAAACTCATTAACGAGCGTATGGCGGTTGGCGCGGTATATAATATGTTAACTTTATGTTTTTCTACAATGTCCCAAAGGCGGCCTGCATCCGGCCAGGTCGGGATGCCCTCGAACATTACCGAGGTTGCGCCCTGTGTAAGCGGACCATAAGCAATATACGAGTGACCGGTGATCCAGCCGATATCGGCCGTACAAAAATAAACTTCGCCCGGCTGGTATTGGAACGCGGTACTAAAAGTATAGCCCGTGTAAACCATATAACCACCACAAGTATGCACCACACCCTTCGGTTTACCGGTCGAGCCTGATGTATACAGGATAAAAAGCATATCCTCGGCATCCATTTCTTCGGCGGGGCAATCCGGATTGCCCTGGGTCTCTACTTTTTTAACTTCATCTTCCCACCAAACATCACGGCCCTTTATCATAGATACCGGCGTATGACTGCGGGTAAGCACAATTACTTTTTTAATTGACGGGCATTGTACCAGCGCATCATCTATAATAGATTTCAGCGGCACCTCTTTAGTCCCGCGGAAACTACCATCAGCAGTTATCACGATGTTACATTCAGCATCCTTGATCCTATCCGCAATAGATTGTGCCGAAAAGCCCCCAAACACCACAGAGTGGATAGCGCCGATACGGGCACAAGCCAAAACGGCTATGGCCAGCTCCGGTACCATAGGCATATAAATACAAATGCGGTCGCCTTTTTTGGCGCCATTGTTCTTAAGCACATTGGCAAACTGGCACACTTTATCGTGCAGTTGTTTGTAGCTCAGTATGCGATGATCTTCCGCAGGGTCATTTGGTTCCCAAATAATAGCGGGGGTGTCACCGTTCTTTTCTAAATGACGGTCAAGGCAGTTTTCGGTGATATTTAGTTTGGCACCTTTAAACCATTCTATTTTTGGTTCGGTAAAGTTCCAGTCTAAAACCTTGTCCCACTTCTTTTTCCATAAAAAATTATCGGCTATTTCCGCCCAAAATTGCTCGGGTTGGTCTACACTTTTTTTGTAAACCTGCTGGTACTCTTCAAATGATTTAACTTGCATGGTGGTATATAATGGTGGCGTAAATTAGTTATTTTTAACAATATAGTTACACCGAATTAAAATCTTTTTAAAAAAATTTAAAAAGTATTATGATAATAGATTTAGCTTGCTAAAAGGTTTTACTAACGCTAATATGCGGATTTATTCTAATTTTAGTTTAAATTATGCAATTCAACATACAGGTAATATAATTAAGGCAAACGTTTGCGCCATTTTATATTCGTTTTGAAACAATAATATTTTCAAATTATAATATCCCATTAGTATTCAATATTGATTTGTGTTAATTATGCCAAGCATTAAAAATCCTCTTAATTTATTTTTCTGGTTATCGATGACAATAATCTTAAGTAGTTCTTGTAATCAAAAGAATACAACGGCAAAAACTTGGTATTACAACGAGGGATATGATGGTCGGCCTTTCTTTGAGAAATTAGATGGCAGAATAAAACGCTTATCTATAAGCTATAGCCGTGCTATGAAAGGCGATTACAATGTAACTGATTTTGATGAGCAGGGTAATATGTCTTTTTCGATAATGAAATCAACGGATATCGCCTCATTAGGAGGCAAAACCGATACCACAGTGCAAACGACGAAAGCGTCCTATAAAACCCTTTACAAAAACAACCAAGTTGTTGGATTAATGCAAACATTATTTAATCGGTAT
The DNA here is from genome assembly GCF_034345625.1 of Mucilaginibacter sp. 5C4. Lineage (NCBI taxonomy): Bacteria > Pseudomonadati > Bacteroidota > Sphingobacteriia > Sphingobacteriales > Sphingobacteriaceae > Mucilaginibacter > Mucilaginibacter sp. 5C4. The sequence continues at coordinate 3,855,634 of NZ_CP133775.1, forward strand.
AATTTCTTTCATTATCCAGACCTTTCTAAAAATTATACCGATACCGTGCAATTGAGATATGAAATTTACAAATTAATTAAGTCAGACACTATCAGTTTTCCTGACCAGCACAGAGAGCCGGATATTTATACATTCAAGTATGATAGTAGCAAACGTATTATAGAAGAAAATTTGTTTGAGACTGGTAGAGATTTACCATTATCTAAAAACACCTATACCTATTCAAATTTCGATTATAATGGTAATTGGCAGAATATGATCTTACGCAGGCATAGTTACCCCCCTTTAGTACAAGGCACTTTTATAGATACCGTCACCCGCAAAATCATCTATTATTAGCTATCTAAATCTTTTTTGAAATATTTTAAAAACACCGTTGTTTATTTCAGTTAAAAAGCTGATATTTGCAAACTCTTTTTAGGAAAAGAACGAGAATTAAAAAATATTTGTCATGTCAAGAATTTGTGATTTAACAGGAAAAGGCTACATGAATGGCTTTAACGTTTCTAACTCAAACGTTAAAACTAAACGCAAGTTTTATCCAAACTTAAAACTTAAAAGGTTTTATATCCCTGAAGAAGATAAATGGATCACTCTAAAAGTATCTACTTCAGCACTTAAAACTATCACCAAAAATGGTATTACTGCTTGTATCAACAAGTTTGTAAAAAAAGGCTCTATTTAATATTAATAGATTGTTGGGGCTACGGTAAAGATGTGATATCTTAACGATTGGCAGGCAACTCAAAACATAAAAGAAAATGGCTAAGAAAGGCAACAGGGTTCAGGTAATTTTAGAATGCACAGAGCATAAAACCAGCGGCATGCCGGGTATGTCTCGTTACATTACCACCAAAAACAAAAAGAATACAACTGAAAGACTGGAAATGAAAAAATTCAACCCGGTTTTAAGGAAAGTAACTGTACATAAAGAGATTAAATAATCTAAGTTTATTTGCTGTAGATAGCGGGTTGATTTTTTAACCTGTAATTGTAAGCACAACTTATAAAAACATAAAAACATGGCTAAGAAAGTAGTTGCAACCCTAAAAGTACAGGGTAAAGGTAAAGAGTTTTCAAAAGTGATCACGATGAACAAATCAGCACGTACCGGTGCTTACTCATTCAAAGAGCAGATCGTTCCAAACGATAACATCAAAGATGCTATTACTGGTAAACAGTAATCACTTTTAGTAAAAACATAAAAGCCGTCTTGTTCATAACGAGAGGGCTTTTTTTATTATGAATGGACGTTTGACGGAAAGTTGCACGAATATGTTTATCCGGCATCAAACATCCCGCTCCGAATTGTTAATTTGCAAATCTGCACATTTAAAATCTGCACATCTGACTTATGGGACTATTTGATTTTTTCAAGAAAAAGGAAACCACGCAGCAGGAACAGCAGGCGCTTGATACCGGCTTGGAAAAAACCAAGGACAATTTCTTCTCCAAGATAACCAAAGTAATTGCCGGTAAAAGTACCGTTGATGATGATGTGCTTGATGACCTGGAAGAAGTACTGGTAACATCTGATGTTGGCGTAAGCACCACGTTAAAGATCATCGAACGCATCCAGGCGCGTGTTGCAAAAGACAAATACGTTAATACCTCCGAACTTAACAACCTGTTAAAGGACGAAATTCAAAACCTGCTTGCCGAAAACAACAGTAACGATTTCCACACTTTTGAGTACGGCTCGCAAAAGCCATACGTAATAATGGTGGTCGGTGTTAATGGCGTAGGCAAAACTACTACCATTGGCAAGCTGGCCCACAAGCTAAAACAAGCCGGCAATCAGGTAGTATTAGGTGCTGCAGACACCTTCCGCGCGGCGGCGGTTGACCAGATAAAGCTTTGGGGCGAACGTGTTGATGTTAAAGTGGTAGCACAAGCCATGGGCAGCGACCCTGCCTCTGTAGCATATGATACGTTGCGTTCGGCAGTTGCCAATGGCGACGATGTGGCAATTATTGACACCGCAGGCCGTTTACATAATAAAGTAGGTTTGATGAACGAGCTTACCAAGATCAAAAATGTGATGCAAAAGGTAGTCCCCGGCGCACCGCATGAGATACTGCTTGTACTGGATGCATCAACCGGGCAAAACGCCATTGAGCAATGTAAACAGTTTACCGAAGCTACTGCTGTTAACGCCCTTGCCCTAACTAAGCTTGACGGAACGGCAAAAGGGGGTGTGGTGATAGGCATTTCGGATCAGTTTAAGATCCCGGTAAAATATATAGGCGTAGGCGAAGGTGTTGAACATTTGCAGTTGTTTGACAGGAATGAATTCGTAAACAGTCTGTTCAAGTAAGAAATAAATGAGCGCCTAAGCGCTAATAAAATAAAAGCGTCATTGCGCGGTATGAAGCAATCTCTACAGAGGACAAGCCGCCCCTGTAAAGCAAAGAGATTACTTCATACCTCGCAATAACAGCGTGGGAATAGAGCAATGAGAACAAAAGAAATTACAAAGCCGATACTTAAAAAGAAGCCCCGTGTAAACGTGGTTACTTTGGGCTGTTCAAAAAACATATACGATAGTGAGGTACTTATGGGCCAGCTTAAGGGCAGTGCCTATGATGTGGTTCACGAGTCTGATAAAATGCGAAGCGATGATATCATCGTCATCAATACCTGTGGCTTTATAGATAATGCCAAGCAGGAATCTATAGATACCATCCTGCAATACAGCGAGCTTAAAGAGCAGGGCAAGGTTGGCAAAGTGATCGTTACCGGTTGCTTAAGCGAGCGCTACAAGCCCGAATTAGAGGCCGAGATCACCAATGTTGACGCTTATTTCGGCACAAATGACCTTCAAAACATACTGCAAAGCATCGGCGCCGACTACAAACACGAATTAATTGGCGAGCGTTTATTAACCACGCCATCGCACTTTGCTTACTTTAAAATTGCTGAAGGTTGTAACCGCCCATGCTCTTTCTGCGCTATCCCATTGATGCGCGGCAAACACGTTAGCACACCGATGGATCAATTGGTTAAAAACGCCGAGAGCCTGGTAAAAAATGGCACAAAAGAATTGATCCTGATAGCACAGGACCTTACCTACTACGGCCTCGACCTATATGGCAAACGTAACCTGGATGAACTGCTGCGCCGCCTTAGCGACGTTAATGGTGTGGAGTGGATCAGGATGCAGTACGCTTATCCTTCGGGTTTCCCTATGGAAGTTTTGGATGTGATGAACGAACGCGATAACATTTGCAAATACCTGGATATGCCGCTACAGCACATTACAGATAACATGCTAAAATCAATGCGCCGTGGGTTGACCAAGCAAAAAACCATTGATGTGGTGAACGAGATCCGCGACCGGGTGCCCAACATCGCCATGCGTACCACACTGATCACTGGTTACCCCGGCGAAACGCAACACGATTTTGAAGAAATGGCACAATGGGTAGCAGATACTAAGTTTGATCGTTTGGGCTGTTTCACTTACTCTCACGAGGAAAAAACACATGCCCATAGCTTGGTTGATGATGTTCCTGAAGAAGTAAAACAGGAACGCGCCGATGCCATTATGGAAATTCAGCAAGGCATTTCTTTCGACAAAAACCAAGAGAAGATCGGCACCACTTATAAGGTGCTTATCGATAAAAAAGATGGTGGTTATTTTGTTGGCCGTACCGAATTTGATTCGCCCGAGGTTGATAATGAAGTTTTGATCGACGCGTCTATAGATTACGCGGCAGTTGGCACTTTTGTTAACGTAAAGATCGACACCGCCGAGGACTTTGACCTTTATGGACAAATTGTAAAATAAAACCAATTTTACAGGCCACGTGTTGCTATTAAAATATTAAAATCTAATTTCGACATTCATTTTTAGATATCTGATTTTGGTTAAATCCGAAATCGAACATCCGAAATCCGAAATTCACAAACAATGGACGCAGCCTGTATTGACTATAAAGACACGGGGTATTTTTCCCAAACGGTTATCGATTATCTGGAGAATGTTCCGGAGTTAAGGTCATTTTACGGCGAGCGCCCTACTCTTGAAGGTTTCGCGAAGTTTTTTGAGCACAAAAAAGTTATTGCCAACCGCGACCTGCTTGCCGAAGTTTTATTGGAACAATACTTTAGCAACTCGCAAAATGGCGAGCCGGAATTGGAATCTGCCGATTTTATCCGCAAACGCATCGAACTACTTAAACACAACGATACATACACCGTTACCACAGGTCACCAGCTTAATATATTCACAGGGCCACTCTACTTCATTTACAAAATAGTTACCGCCATCAAACTGTGCAGGCAACTAAAAGAAGCCCATCCCGATAAGAATTTTGTCCCGGTTTACTGGATGGCATCTGAGGATCATGATTTTGCCGAAATAAACTATACCAATATTGGTGGTAAAAAAGTGCATTGGTGGTACGAGGCTTCGGGCGCTACAGGGCGTATCAATCCCGATACCATGCGCCAGGCACTAAACCAGTACAAGGGTGTGCTTGGAATAGACGGACACTCGTCTGAACTGGGCGAAATGGTAGAAACCGCTTACACCAAGTTCGATCACCTTGCCGATGCTACCCGCTACCTGGTGAATGCTCTTTTTGGCCGCTACGGCTTGGTTATTATCGATGCTGATGATCATCGCCTTAAAGAGTCCTTTGCTCCTATTATCGAGCAGGACATCATCCAGCAAAACAGCTTTAAAAATATTACCGCCGTTAACGAGCAATTGCAAAAGCTTGGCGTGCATATCCAGGTAAACCCGCGCGAGATCAACTTCTTTTACCTGAAAGATAACCTGCGCGAACGCCTTGTTTTTGAGAACGACCGTTACAACGTAATGAATACGGACATCAGCTTTACCGAGGCGGAGTTGAAACAGGAAATTAAGACAGCGCCTGAAAGGTTTAGTCCGAATGTGGTGATGCGCCCCTTGTATCAGGAATGCATCCTGCCAAATATAGCCTACGTAGGTGGTGGTGCCGAGGTAATTTACTGGCTGGAGCTAAAATCAAACTTCGCCCATTATAAGGTTGATTTCCCAATATTGATCCTGCGTAATTCAGGCCTGGTTATCCGCAAGGAAACCGCTGCCAAAATAAAAAGCATGGAACTTGCCCCTGCCGAGATCTTTAAAAGTGCAGATGAAATTAAAAACGGCTGGGTAAAAGCACATAGTAACCACGACCTTACCCTTGCCGAGGAATGGCGCGAGTTGGAACGTGTTTTCGAAAAAATAAAATCACGGTCGCACAAGATAGATCCTACCCTCGAGCCATCTGCCGGTGCGGTACAGGCACGGCTGAAACATGCTATTGATAACCTGCAAAAGAAAATGGTAAAAGCCGAAAAACGCAACTACCATACCCGCCTGGAACAAATAGAATCCATCAAAGCGGATATCTTCCCAAACAACAGCCTGCAGGAACGTTCAGAGAATTTTGGCTTAAGCTACGTAAAATGGGGCCAGCTTTTCATTGACGAACTTATCCGCAATTTTGAACCGTTAGATTTTAAGTTTACGGTGCTGACGGAGTAGGTCTCTTATTTACAAGCGTCATTGCTGTGAGGCACGAAGCAATCTCTACATAGGCAGAGCCGCTCGGTATAGCAAAAAGATTGCTTCGTACCGCGCAATGACGGATTTTTATTCCGTTTCCTAAAAACTAAAACTCGTATCCGAATCCGGCGCGTCAAGCTTGGTGCTTTTGCGGTTGCCGCCAATAGTTACATGCAGCATGTTGATCTGTTCGGGGTGCAGGGTGTTTAACAGATCGTCGTGGATGTCTATCTTTTTTACAGACGAAATGCCTTTTACTTCAAAATAAGCCCAGGCGCCATCTTCCTGTATTTCGTAACCCACATAGCTCAGGTTTAATACCTTGCCATCCGCACGGATGCTGAGGTGCCTTTTAACGTACTCGTTTATGAAACGATTAAGCTGGGCTTTATCTTTAGGCTTTACAATATCCAGCGCAACTTTGTTATCTTTTTCGAGTGCATGCTCCAGGTCGTCATAAAACATGCGGCAGCTTACCTCAACGGCTTGCGTTTTGGGGTTGTGTTTAATCTCGGTGACGCTCACATAAAAGGGGTGCATAAATCCGAACCAAAGAATGAATAAAGCCTGCATATTGCTTGTAAAATATATCTTTACGCAAAAAACGCTATTTTTATTGTTAAACGCTAATTAATATCCATGCAGGATTTTGGCTTATACTTTCAGCTTGGCTGGCAACACATTTGCGACTGGCAGGGCTACGACCATATACTTTTCGTTACCGTGCTTTGCGGCACCTACCTCCTTGCCGACTGGCGCAAAGTGCTGGTATTAGTAACCGCCTTCACCATTGGCCATTCCATCACTCTTGCCCTAAGCGTGTTAAACGTGGTGAGGGTAAACACATCCCTTATAGAGTTTCTCATCCCGGTAACCATTGTGCTTACCAGTTTGGTGAACATCCTCAATAAAGAACGCTCTGCCAAAACCGTCCGCTTCAGCTATTTTTTAGCGCTGATATTTGGGTTGATTCACGGGTTGGGCTTTTCTAATTATCTAAAAAGCCTGCTGGGTACCAGCACCAATATTACGGCGGAGTTATTCGCTTTTAACGTGGGATTAGAGTTTGGGCAGGTATTAATTGTACTTACGGTACTTATTTTAGCCCATGTAATCATAAAATTACTAAAAACGCCCCGCAGGGATTGGGTGTTGTTCCTTTCATCAGCTATATTTGGGGTAGCTTTCATTATGTGCATCGAGCGCTTTGTATTAATCAAATTCAGATGAAGAAAATTTACTACGTCCTTTCACTTTGTCTTTTCGCCTCTGCACCCGCGGTAGCGCAAAACGAAAACAACCCCGGCTCCAACCACGGCAACAAATTTGAACAACTGGGCACCATGATAACCGACCCCAACGAGTACCGCTCGGCATCGGGCGCGCCGGGGCCAAAATACTGGCAGCAAAAGGCCGATTACGAAATAACCGCCAAACTGGATGATGACAAGCAACGCCTTGACGGTGTGGAAACCATCACCTACACCAATAACTCGCCCGACCCGCTTACCTACCTTTGGTTACAACTGGACGAGAACGAACATAAAAAAGATGCTGAGAACCTGAAGTTCGACGAAAGTAAAATGCAAAGCAAAATGAGCCTCCTCCAGTTGCAGGGCATCATGGGCCACAACCTGGACTTGGGTAACCATATCGTGAGCATTAAAGATATTAACGGCAACCCACTTACCTACACTATTAACCAAACAATGATGCGTGTAGAGCTGCCTGCTACTTTGCAGCCGGGCCAGAAATTTAAGTTTAAAGTTGTATGGTGGTATAACATCAGCGACCGCTTAACCATAGGTGGCCGTGGTGGGTACGAGTTCTTCCCCGAGGATGGCAATTACCTGTACACAATGGCGCAATGGTACCCAAGGATGGCTGTTTACAGCGATTTTCAAGGGTGGCAAAATAAACAATTTACCGGCCGTGGTGAATTTGCCCTAACGTTTGGTGATTTTAAAGTAAACATTAACGTACCTGCCGACCATCTTGTTGGTGGTACAGGCCAGTGCAGCAACTACGCGCAAACGTTAACCGCGGCACAGCTAAAACGCTGGAACGACGCGCAAAACGCTACCCAACCTATTGAAGTAGTAAACCTGAACGAGGTTAAACAACTGATGAAAGGCCACTCAACCGCCCGCAAAACCTGGACCTTCCACGCAGAGAACGTAAGAGATTTTGCATGGGTAAGCTCGCGCAGGATCGTTTGGGACGCCATGTCGACCCAAATTGATGGCGGTAAAAAAGTAATGGCGATGTCGTACTACGGCCCCGAGGCCTATGCTTTGTACCGCCGTTACTCAACCAAGGTTGTTGCGCATACTCTGCGTACTTATTCAAAACATACGTTCCCTTACCCGTACCCGGTGGCTATTTCTGTCGAGGCATCAAACGGTATGGAATATCCGATGATCTGCTTTAACTACGGGCGTACCGAAAAGGACGGTACCTACAGCGAGGCTACCAAAAACGGCATGATCGGTGTGATCATCCACGAAGTTGGGCATAACTTTTTCCCGATGATCGTAAACTCTGATGAGCGCCAGTGGACATGGATGGATGAAGGCTTAAACACCTTTTGCCAGTACCTGACTGAACAGGCCTGGGACCCTAACTACCCATCGCAGCGCGGTCCGGCTTATAAGATCGTTGATTACATGAAGCTGCCAAAGAACGAGTTGGAGCCCATCATGACCAACTCGGAAAACATCACCCGTTTTGGCCCTAATGCTTATGCTAAACCGGCAACGGCATTAAATATCCTGCGCGAAACCGTTATGGGCCGCGAACTGTTTGATTACGCCTTTAAAACTTACGCGCACCGCTGGGCGTTTAAACACCCTACCCCTGCCGACCTGTTCCGTACCATGGAAGATGCATCGGCGGTTGACCTGGATTGGTTTTGGCGCGGCTGGTTCTACGGGACCGACCCTGTTGACATATCCCTGGATAGCGTAAAATATTACCGCATCAACACCAAAAACCCGGCTAACGAAGCTACATTCGACCGCGCACAGTTCGACCGCAATATGGAGAACATCAGCAACAAACGTAACAAAGCCGCGGGCGATAAATTTACGGTGGAGGCCGACACCGCCCTGCAAGATTTTTACAGCAAGTGGGACAGATTTGCCGCTACGCCGATGACCACCCAAAGCTATCAGGCTATGTACAACGGCTTAAGTGCGGACGAGAAGAAAATGTACGACACCAAAAACTTCTTTTACGAGCTTAGCTTGACCAACCGTGGAGGCTGTGTATCGCCATTAATTATAGAGTGGACGTATGCTGATGGCAGTAAAGAAACCGAAAAGATCTCGGCCTACATATGGCGCCATAACGAACAAAAAATAACCAAGGTATTCGCTAAAAACAAAGAGGTGCGCTCCATCAAACTCGACCCTGAACGCGAAACCGCCGACATTGACGAAGGCAACAACAGTTGGCCAAAGGAGTTTGCACCAACACGTTTCGAACTGTTTAAACAGCAAACCCTGCCACGTGGTGCTACAAGCGGCGCCAACCCAATGCAGGAATCAAGAAAAGTTACGCAATAACAAAAAGCCTCCCGGGAATATTTCGGGAGGCTTTTATATCGGTTTCTGTAGCTAATCGCTACACCGTTTATTAGCTATCAAGCGTTATATTAAACTTACCGTTGGTAATTGCTCTGTCACCAAAAACCGGATTCTGACTATCCAACGAGCCGGTAAGGGTGCCGTTAAAAGTGCCTTGGGTGTTATTTGACTTCGCGATTGAAACTGCAACTTTTACTATGTTCGAAATATCTCCGTTATTGGTTAGATAGGCCGATCCGTTTGCAGTTGTATATTTTACAACAGGCTTATCCGCATCATTAGCGGCGTTAGATGCAAATATTTTATCGGCATTTACCTCACCTGTTAATTTTATCATTAATGTATTACCCTTGTCATCGGTAGCTTGTATAGATGTGTAGCTACTTCCGTTTAAAGAACCGGTAACACCTGAAACGTTTTGTCAAAAGTTGTTAATGTACCATCGATATTGGTAGTAATTGTCGCAGATGCTGCAACATTATTGTCATCATCTTTAGTACAGGAACTAAATGCTACAGTACCAAGTGCTACTACTGATAGCATCAATGTTTTGAAAAGTTTCATAGTGTGTAAATGTTTTAATTAAAAGTATGCGTATATATTCTTAAACGCTACACACAAATTAAGCCATAAAGGCAACATTTACAAAGCAGCAGAGCACAGAGGTTAACTAAATCTCACAAAAGAAACCACCCATGCCCTCTGCTATATTTTTAGAATGGTGGAGGGCCGCACGGGCCACCACCCATTGGGCTGCTTACTGTATAAAGATGTACGCTTTGTTGCCGTACTCTTCGTACACGTGCAGTTGTTTGGTTATAGTAGTATTGTTGTTGTTAATGGTTACGGTGTAGTTACCATTCTCTAATTCAGACAGGTTGTAGGCCTTCTCAACCGATTTACCTCTACCTAAATTATCAGCTAATATTACATTGTTGTTTTTATCGATAATTGTAACGGTAGCTTTCGCCGGGTTTTGGATACTAACGCCGAAACCTAAAGCGGTGCGCATGGCCTGGATAAGCACGGTGCCGTTTTCATCGCCCTCGTTTTTAAATGTTTTGGCAGGTGATGCTGCGAATAAACCGGTGCTTAATACTAATAATAATGCTGCTAATGTAAATGACTTTTTCATGATGTTTCTTTTTTAAATTATGTTTCTTTAAATTTTGTTATTGACTTTCAATACCCAAAGAAACAGCGGTTTATGCGAATAAAAAAACGCGATAGACCGGCAGCAAAAAGAAGTAGACGAAGGGCGGATTTTGGTCTTTAAAAGTCGGTTTGTGGTGATAAATAACGCCTGGATTACCTACAACGGTTAAAAATAGGTGCCCGTCGATAAACTTTACCCGCCTGTAGATTTCAATTGGCATTATGGCTATATCCTTTGTAATATTGTGATATCCTGTTAATTATAAACCCAAGGGAAATGATAGTTCAAAAATCTAAAAGCAAGCTGGTAAGCATCCTTATCCAAACCTTAATATGGGTGGTGCTGGGCATTGTATTGCTGTTTAATCAACCCATTGGCTGGGGTATTGAGGTACCTCACGAATTTTGGGTAAAGCAGAATTACACTTTTGGGCTATTGGTCGCAGCATACTATTTAAATGCTTACTACCTCGTTCCCAAGTTTTTACTCAAGAACCACATGGGTTTTTATTTCCTATCGGCTATACTGGTTGTAGCTGTAATCATGATCACCACCAGTTGGTTAGACAGATATTTAGAACTACCGCGCCTTTTCCGCGAAGCCTTTATGAAAATGGGGCCACCCAAAGGTGGCGAACGCAAGCATCACGGTTACGATATACTTACCCTGGCAATTTCTGCATTGGTGATAGGCATCAGCACCAGTATCACCACCACACAGATCTGGCAGAAGGACAAGCAGCGCCACCAGGAGATGGAGCAGGAAAAAATAAGCTCGGAACTGTCATTCCTTAAAGCGCAGATCAATCCACATTTCTTTTTCAACACCCTAAATAACATCTACGCCCTTACGGTGGTTAATGTAGAGACATCGCGCACCGCTATTCACCAACTATCCCGAATGATGCGTTATGTACTTTATGATACCCAAAACAGTACCGCCCTGCTTAGCCAGGAAATTGCCTTTATAAAAGATTATATCAGCCTGATGCAGCTGCGGTTGACCGAAAGGGTAACCGTAAATTTCATCACCCCAAACCCTTTAAAGGATTTTGCCATAGCGCCAATGCTGTTCCTGACTTTTGTAGAGAATGCCTTTAAACACGGGGTAAGCGACACCCAGCCCAGCACCATTGAGGTAATTATCGAACAGAATGACAACAAAGTAAACCTGATGGTGAAAAACGGTATTTTTAAAACCCAGGGCACCAATATCGAAGAGAACCAGGGCATCGGTTTAAATAATACCATCCGCAGGTTAGACCTGCTATACCCCGGCCAATATACTTTAAAGGTAGCTAAGAGCATCGATGATAATACGTATCTTGTTAACTTAACCATCAACCTGTAAGCACCATGACCATAAATTGCATCGCCGTTGATGACGAACCTTTAGCCCTTGGGCTCATATCCGCTTTTATTGAGCAAACACCTTTCCTTAACCTGGTTGGCCGCTACGGCAGCGCCGTGGAGGCTTTGGGTGGATTGCAGGACCACAAGGTCGACTTGATATTTTTAGACATCCAGATGCCCAACTTAAACGGGATAGAGCTTGCCCGGGTGCTGGATAGCCGCGGCCCAAACAAGCCGCGCATCATTTTCACTACTGCATATAACCAATTCGCTTTGGAGGGCTATAAAGTAGATGCGCTTGATTACCTGCTTAAACCTTTTAACTACGAGGAGTTTTTGCATGCTGCAAACAAGGCCCTCGCTTATGTTGAATTAGTGCATAAATCAAATGCTACGCCTACAGTTGTAGAAACTCCAGCAGCTGCACCCGAGCGTGTGGAAGACGATTACTTATTTGTAAAAGTGGAGTATCAGTTGATACGAATAGCCCTCAGCGATATTTTATATATGGAAAGCCTGAAAGATTACGTAAAGATATTTTTGAAAGATACCGAAAAGGCCATCCTCACCCTCAGCAGCCTGAAAGCGCTGGAAGAAAAGCTACCTGCCAAACGTTTTATGCGGGTGCACCGCTCCTACATCGTATCGTTAGATAAGATCAACTCTATCACCCGTAACGCCCTGCACATCGGCAAGATCAATATCGCCGTTGGCGACCAATATAAGGATGAGTTCAGTAAGTTTTTGAGTAAGTGGGTATAAGCCGCCATCGGGACACAAAAAATAAAACACAACGAAAATCATTCAAATATTATTTGCTTTTAAACACAGTTCATTTCGAAACGATAGTGAGAAATCTTGTTATTCTATGCAAGTCGTCCACTTGTCTATCTAACAAGATTTATCTATGATGAGCTCCCTACGGTCGGTTCTCCTCGTACCTCGTTCGAAATGAACTGTGTTTATTTCTATATAAACCAAAGCCCTCATATCACCGTTTATCATACAATGAACATTCAGAAAATAACATTTGCCAACGGTTGCTTTTGGTGTACCGAGGCTATCTTTCAACATATAAAAGGTGTAATATCGGTAGCATCGGGCTATACGGGCGGGCATACTGTAAACCCAACCTACATGGAAATCAGCAATGGTAAAACCGGCCATACTGAAGCGATTGAGGTTGAATATGATGCCGATGAACTTTCATTTGATGAGCTGCTGCTGATCTTCTTTAAAACGCACAACCCCACACTACTAAACCGACAGGGCGGCGATGTGGGCACGCAATACCGCTCGGCCATATTCTACAATACAGAAGAGCAAAAACAGCAAGCCGACGCCATAATCAAGAAATTGACCAACGAACAGGTTTTTGACAGACCCATTGTAACCGAAGTTAGCCCTTTAAGCGAATTTTATAAGGCCGAAGATCATCTTCAAAATTATTACAATGATAACAACCTGAAGCCTTACTGCGCCTTGGTGATCCAGCCCAAATTAAATAAGTTTGTGAAGGAATTTACCGATAAAATAAAGCCAGAGCTTTTGTAACCGGTTAAACGCATTTACATGAAAAGATCACTAACCGCCCTGATGGCCGGCACTATTTTATTAGCCGCCTGTTCAACCCCAAAGAAAACCGAAAGTACCGCTTACATCGCCAACAATGGCAAAGTTTGGGCCTCGGTATGGCAGCAGCGTGCGGCGGAGTATAAAGCACTTTGTTTCCAGGCTTACAACACCGCCAAATGGCGCTTGGATGAAGCGCTAAAAAACCCGGGAAGCAAGCCATTAGCTGTAGTTACCGATATTGATGAGACCGTTTTAGATAATAGTCCGTATGATGCCATGCGCGCTGCCAATAATCAGGAATATAGCCTTGCCACATGGAAAGTATGGACGGCCAAAGCTGAGGCTGATACCGTGCCAGGCGCACCCGCGTTTTTTAAATACGCGGCATCAAAAGGTGTAGCCGTATTTTACATTACCAACCGCGATGAGGACGAACGCGCGGGAACCATTAAAAACCTGCAACGTTATAATATGCCAAATACTGATAATGAGCATGCGCTGTTAAGACAAACCGCATCCAGTAAAGAAACCCGCCGCCAACAGGTGCTGAAGAATTATAATATCGTACTCCTTTGCGGCGATAACCTGCCCGATTTTGATGCCCTTTACGATAATAAACCCGATGAAATGAACCGGTCTGCTGCTACCGGGCAATTAAAAAAAGAGTTTGGCAATAAATACATTGTGATACCTAATCCGTCATACGGCGATTTTGAAGGTTCGCTTTTCAATTACAACTATAAGCTAAGCGGCGCGCAAAAGGATTCGATTATTAGGGCAAAGGTAAAGGTGGATAGACAGTAGCCATATTAAGTTTTTGTTAAGCCCTCTTCATTTACCAAGGCGTTACGTACTTTTGGGTACACAGCCTTGATATGAAACAGCTATTTTTACTTTGGATCCTTACTTTTACCTTAACGGTTACCGCATCAGCACAAAACAAACCCGGTAAACAGCCAACCGGCCAGGTACTTTTGCCTAACGGGTGGAAACTTAGTCCGGCAGGCCGCTCGCTGCCCTTGGGTGATCTGCCGCTTAACATTCAATTATCTGCTTCGGGCAAATTACTTGCCGTAACCAACAACGGCCAAAGCACACAATCGTTACAATTGATAGATCCGCGAAGCGAGACATTGCTGGATCAGCAGGAATTAAAAAAATCCTGGTATGGCATCGTGTTTAGCAGCAATGAAAAAAAGCTCTATGCATCCGGCGGTAACGATAACTGCATCTTAACGTTTAACATCAATAACAATAAGTTAGGGATACCCGATACCATTAAACTTGGCGCCCCCTGGCCAAAAAACAAAATATGCCCAACAGGTATAGCCGTAAATAAAGCAAATACCCGCCTGTATACGGTTACTAAAGAAGATAGCTCACTTTATGTGATCGACCCCGGCAACAATTATGTCATCAATAAGGTAAAGCTGCCTGCCGAAGCCTATAGCTGCGTTTTATCGCCCGATGGCAAAACACTGTACATATCATTATGGGGAGGTGATAAAGTAGCCTTTTATAATACTGTTGAGCAAAAGCTAAGCTTTATTAAAACCGGCAGCCACCCTAACGAGCTGTTGCTAAATAAAAAGGGTTCGCTCCTTTTTGTAGCCAACGCTAACGACAACTCGGTTTCGGTGATCAGCACAGCTACACGCAAAGTTTTAGAAACGGTTGCCACATCCTTATACCCTACGCATTTAACAGGCTCTACAACTAATGGCTTCGCGTTATCTGCAAACGAAAAAACAATTTACATAGCCAATGCCGATAACAATTGCCTGGCTGTTTTTGATGTAGCTAACCCGGGCAACAGTAAAAGCCTGGGCTTTATCCCCGTAGGCTGGTACCCTACCAATGTTAAGGTTTTAAATAAAAAGATACTGGTTTCTAACGGAAAAGGTTTTACCTCAATGGCCAATCCGCAAGGCCCGCAGCCGGTTAAAAAGGTTGATAACAGCGGCTACCAAACCGGGGCTACCAACAGCCGCGACCAATATATTGGTGGGCTATTTAAAGGCACACTATCATTTATTGACGCGCCAAACGACATTCAGCTTAAAGCATATACCAAACAGGTTTACGCCAACACACCTTTCAACACCAAAACTACCGCGAAAGCAAATGGCGAAAATGGCAATCCAATACCGCGCCGAAAAGGCGAAAAATCGCCCATTAAACACGTTTTTTATATCATCAAAGAAAACCGCACATATGACCAGGTGATGGGCGATGTTACAGCCGGTAACGGTGATACCTCCCTATGTATTTTTGGCAAACAAGTAACCCCAAACCATCACGCTATAGCAAATGATTTTGTGCTAATGGACAACTTTTATGTAGATGCAGAGGTTAGCGCCGATGGCCACAACTGGAGCATGGCAGCATACGCTACCGATTATACTGAAAAAACATGGCCAACCAGCTACGGTGGCCGCGGCGGAACTTACGATTACGAGGGTACCCGCAAAATAGCATACCCGCGTGATGGCTACATTTGGGATTATTGCAAGCGTGCCGGGGTAAGCTACAGAACGTATGGCGAGTTTGTTACCGATGGCGAACCTTCAAAAGCCAGCCTAAAATCGCTTGAGGGGCATTATTGCAAGCAGTCGCCGGGCTTTGATATGGATGTAAAAGACGTTACCCGTGTAGCTATCTGGAAGCACGATTTCGACTCGTTATTAACCATTAATGCTGTGCCACAATTTAACAGCATCCGTATTTCTAACGATCATACCAGCGGGCAAAAAGAAGGTGCTTTTACACCTATCGCCTGTGTTGCCGATAATGACCTTGCCATCGGTCAATTTTTAGAACATTTATCTAAAAGCAGTATCTGGAAAGAATCGGTTG
Organism: Mucilaginibacter sp. 5C4; assembly: GCF_034345625.1. Classification (NCBI taxonomy): domain Bacteria; kingdom Pseudomonadati; phylum Bacteroidota; class Sphingobacteriia; order Sphingobacteriales; family Sphingobacteriaceae; genus Mucilaginibacter; species Mucilaginibacter sp. 5C4. Next base: position 3,871,705 of record NZ_CP133775.1, read on the forward strand.
TGTTCATATTGGAAGATGACGCCCAAAACGGCCCCGACCACATAGATGCGCACCGCTCGCCGGTTTTTGTTGCCGGGCCGTATGTTAAACGCAATATGGTTAACCATAACATGTATTCTACATCCGGCGTACTGCGCACCATCGAACTTATTTTGGGCCTGCCGCCTATGAGCCAGTATGATGCCGCCGCCGTACCATTGTACGATTGCTTTACAGCTACCCCAAACCTGCAGCCCTACACCGCTAAACCTGCGGAGGTCGACCTGGAAAAACGCAACATAGCCGTTAATAAAAGCAGTGCCAAGTCGGCAGCGTTTAATTTAAAAGAAGCCGATGCAGCACCCGACCTTGACCTGAACGAGGTAGTGTGGAAATCTGTTAAAGGCGAAGATGCCGTAATGCCGGCCCCTAAGCGCAGTGCCTTTGTAATTTTGGAGAAAAAGAAACATGACGACGATTAAATTGTTAAGTTAGCCTAAACCAAAAAAATACGTAATGACTATCCTTGAGAATGAATTTTTAAAGGTTACCATAGACAGCAAGGGCGCACAATTAAGCTCGTTATTAAATAAGGAAACCTGTGTTGAACAAATGTGGCAGGCCAACCCTGATGTTTGGGGCTACCACGCGCCAAACCTGTTCCCTATTGTAGGCGGATTGCTGAACAACGAACTGCATGTAGATGGACAAACCCATCCTATGAGCAGGCATGGCTTTGCACGTACTTCGGAGTTTATTGTTTTGGAGAGCGATGACGTGCATGCAGGCTTATCGCTGCCATATTCGGAAAAAACACTGGCGGTGTACCCCTATAAATTCGATTTTCAGGTGCTGTACACGCTGATAGATAACGCACTTAGGATCACTTATAAACTCATTAATCGCGATAAAAAACCTGTTTACTTTTCGGTGGGTGGGCACCCCGCGTTTAACGTACCTTTTAACGCGGGCGAAAAATATGAGGATTATTATATTGAGTTTGAAACGCAGGAAAACCTGCAAAGCCACGAGCTTAATAAAGACGGCCTTTTTAACGGCGAAACGCATCCCGTACCCACTCCAAACAAGCAGCTTGCCCTAACCCGCGACCTGTTTGCCGCAGACGCACTGGTGTTTAAAAACCTAAAATCGCGAATGGTGACTATAAAAAGCACCAAACACGATCAATCACTTTCGGTAGACTTCCCACATTTTAACTACCTGGGCTTGTGGTCTAAACCGGGTGCCGATTTTTTATGTATCGAGCCATGGCTGGGCTGCGCCGATAGCGCCGGTGAACCAAAGGATATTACCGTTAAGGAGAATATACAAAAAGTGGTTGCAGGCCATGTTTTTGAGGCATCTTTTTATATAAGTGTATAAAAACTTAACATTTTTTTAGCTTTTTTAAAACATTTGATTTGTTTTTAAGCTTATCTGTAAAATAACAACTTACAACATTACAACTATGAAAAAGAAAATCTATTTAATTGCCATGACGATGCTACTGACTGTAGCTGCCTTTAACAGTAATGCTGCTACAATTAACGACAAGAAAGACGTTTACAAAGAAGCTGCTGCCAACATGACCAAAGAGCAGAAAGAAGCTCGTGTTGAAGAAATAAAGCTACGTGTTAACGAGATCAAATCAATGGATAAATCTCAGTTAAACAAAGCTGAAAAGAAAGAATTAAAATCTGAATTGAAAGAACTAAAATCAGAAGCCCAGGCTATGGGTAGCGGTGGCGTTTACCTTTCAGTTGGTGCAATTATCATCATCATATTAGTGTTGATCCTGATCTTGTAATCATCCAAGACATTTACAAACAAAAAAGGGCGTCAAAATGGTGCCCTTTTTTGTTTGCTTATAACTTCGTGTTATTCTTTAACAACCTGGTTTAATACGGAATGGTCAAGTGTCGACAATTCGGTATGGCCGCCTTTTAGCTGGTCAAACAAAACCACTTCGTTAACTCCCTTTTTTAACCATGCGGCAGGTACATATAAAGTTTGCTGCGGGCCTATGTTCCAATATTTGCCCAGGTTATGCCCGTTGATAAATACAAACCCTTTACCAAAGCTTTTCATGTCCAGATAAGTATCAACTACTCCGCGAAGCGAGAATGTTCCGCGATACAAGGCCGGTTGTAATTCCGTTTGATTTTGCACAGACAGATATTTAAACCCTGCCGTTGTAGTGAACGGGAACTTGTACATTTTCCAGCCAAGCAGTTCCTGGCCGTTTAAAGTTACTTTTTCGGTGATTCCCTGGCGGTTATCGGTCAAATACGGGCCGTAATTAATACGTCCATTGTTCTCTACCAAAATATCCAGTACGCTGTTTGGTGTGGTACTGTTCAATTGCAGCGAATCCAGCCTTAAACGGCGGTCTAATACGCTGATGCGTTTGCCGTTCAGATAAACGGTTGCATAATCTCTTAGTTCTTTGATTTTCAACAAACCGCTTGCTGCATTTTTTAATGTGGTACGGTAAAGTACAAAGCCGTATCCCTGGTCAATGTCCTCAAAGCTCATAGGCTTTTCGGCTTCTACAGACTTCCCCAAATTGCTGAACAGGTTTGCCACACCGCTAAATTTGATCACCTCTAACCCAAAAGTGCGGTGCTTGCGCTCGGGTACATCAGGCAGGGTTTGTCCTGCGGGTAAATGTTTAGCAATTACCGCCCTTAACTTGTAATATTTTGGCGTGGGGTTGCCCGCTTCATCAAGTGGAGCATCATAATCGTAGCTTGATGTCTGGGGCGCGTAGGCTTCCGTACGGCTCATGTTTGCACCATTCATAAAATCGCGTGTGGTACCGCCGTGGAACATATACATATTGATAGAGATACCTGCCGATAAAACCTCATCCAGTTTTTTGGAGTCTTCATCGGCATTGCTGCCAGTGTGCGGCTTGCCCCAGCTATCAAACCATCCCGGGTACCATTCGGCTATATAATAAGGGCCTTTACCGTTATGATACTTATTGATCAGCTCTTTTACCTTGGCAGGGTTGTCCTCGCCGTTTACAGCCGGTAAAAAGCCCGGCAAATAACCCGCAGGCATTTGGGTTGCACCATCGCAGGTAAATAACAGGCCGTCAAATCCCGCCTCGCGGAAAATCTTTTCGTTTTGAGCCAGGTACTCCTTATCGTTACTGAACGAGCCATACTCGTTCTCTATCTGCACCATCAGGATGTTACCGCCATGGTTTACCTGCAGCGGTGCCAGTTGCTTGCCAACCTCCATCATATAATTACGATAGGCGTTGATAAAGGCGGGCTCTTTACTGCGCACCTTTAGGGTTTTATCTTTCAACAGCCACCATGGGTAACCGCCAAATTCCCATTCGGCGCAAACGTAAGGGCTTGGGCGCATTACTACCCACATTCCTTCTTCTTTGGCTATGCGTACAAATTCGGCTATATCATTATTTCCTGTAAAATCGTACTTACCCTGCACAGGCTCGTGCGCGTTCCAGAAAACGTAGGTACCAATCGTATTTAAGCCCATAGCTTTGGCCATCTTAATACGCTCGCGCCACGATTCGCGGGGGATGCGGGTATAGTGCATCTCGCCCGAGATCATTTGCAGGGGGTTTCCATCCAGCAAAAAATCGTTATCGCCAAAGGCGAAAGTATGGCTTACCTCCTGTGCATTAACCGCTATAACGCCGCTAAACAACAGGGCGCAATAAACTAATATTCTCTTCAACATAGTTTTTTCGTATTAAAACAATCCCAACTGTCCTTTATCGTCTATATCAATATCATCCGGGTTGGTTATTTCGAAATCTATTTTTTTGGGTGATTCCACCGATTTTATTTCTGGTGATTTCAACGATTCCTCTGATGGCACTTCTGGCTTTATTGCTGCAGTTTCAGTCGGTTTTTCCTGCTCTATAACGAGATTTTTTGGCTCAGATTGCGGGGCCGCTACTATGGGTGATACCGATGCAGTATCTGTAACTTCCTTATCCTCGCCGGTGATGGTGATCTCGGTATCCTCAACAGAATCTGGTGCCGGGTCTGGTACATCGGCTTCATCATCGTGTTCGGCTAACAGCTCCACACTTTTTATTTGGTGGACGGATAAGCGGTTACCCATGGCCTTCATACCTTTTACATCTATCAAATCGGTAAGGTTAAGGTCGGCCTCTTCAGGGATCAGCGTTTTGCCTTTTAGCTGTTCTATTTTTACAATAGGCTGTGTCGCGCCCGAAATCAATACTAATTTAGAGCCGCTTTCGTCGCTGATGATGCTGGTTTGTTTACCAATAACCGTATTCTCGAACACAAAGCGTTTCACCATGTAGTTCTTCGATTTGCCATCGTAATGCACCACGGCAAATATTTTAGCAGCATCATATTTTTCGATGATGATCATCTTATCATCAAAGTGATTGTTAAGGTCAAAGCTGGTTAACTCGTAATTACCGTTACTTAATACATTCAAGATGCGGTCGTCACCGTCAAATTCACCCAGGTATTTACCACGTCCATCGGCATTAAGGCGCTTCAGGATCTCGTCGTACCAGATCTTACGGCCGGCCAATGTAGATATCCCCTTACTTTTCAGTATCACCTTTTTAACCGGGTATTTGGTAACTATGTTACCTATAGACGCACGGCCTTTTATAGCAATTGCCGCGAAGTCCTCATCAAACTGTAGTTTCTTTAACTTTTGGTGCGGTTTCAGTTGCACATTAATTATCTCGGCCTCGCCGTTAGGGTTAGCGGTAAAATATAGCGTTTTAGAGCCCTTGCTGCCCTTGGTCAAATCGTATTCCTTATCGCGGGTTACGCCCGTTACCGAAAAACGTTTGATATAGCTCACGCCGCTTTGCCCGTCTTTATAGATCATGTTATAAACGGTGCGCTCGTCGTTCTTTTTAAACACGGCAACGTGCTCAATATCCTTACCTACAAATACCTTGTCCTGCACCTTGGTCACCACAAATTTACCATCGCCACGGAACACGATGATCTCATCGATATCCGAACAATCGCACACAAACTCGTCTTTCTTTAAGCCCGATCCGATGAAACCGTCCTCGCGGTTCACATAAAGTTTCACATTTGCCAAAGCAACCTGCGAGGCTTCCACCCTGTCAAATGTGCGTAGCTCGGTTTTACGACCACGGTCCTTTCCGTACTTTTCACGTAGTTTCTCAAACCAGGCAATGGTGTAATCGGTAAGGTGTTTTAAGTGGTTTTTAACCACTTTTATTTCGGCCTCTAAAGCCTTTATCTGCTCATCCGTTTTCTTCACGTCGAAACGGGTGATGCTGCTCATCGGTTTATCTATAAGCTTCTTGTAATCTTCCGGCAGGATGGTACGGTAAAACTGCGGAAAGAATAGCTCGAACAACCTGTTCAAAACCACTAATACGCCTTCAAAATCTGATGATTGCTCATAGTCGGGGTGTTTGTACATCCCTTCCTGGATAAATATCTTCAGTAACGAACTGAAAAAGATCTTCTCCATTAACTCTTTCAGCTTTATTTCCAGCTCCTGCTTTAACAATTCTTTGGTGAAGAAAGTACTTTCGGTAAGCATATCGTTCACGCTCATAAAGCGCGGCTTATCGCTCTGGATCACACAGGTATTTGGCGATATGGATACCTCACAATCGGTAAATGCATAAAGCGCATCTATAGTAACATCGGGAGAGATGCCTGGCGCCAGATGGATCACAATCTCTACATCCTGCGCGGTGTTGTCCTCAATCTTTTTTATCTTAATCTTACCCTTATCATTAGCAGATATCACGCTATCGATAAGGCTGCCTGTAGTGGTGGTAAAAGGAACCTCAGTAATGGCAAGGGTTTTCTTGTCGCGCTCTACAATTTTAGCACGCACACGCACTTTGCCGCCACGCTGGCCTTCGTTATATGCCGAAGCATCTGCCATACCCCCTGTCGGAAAATCGGGCAATAAATTCGGCCTTACGCCGGTTAGTGCAGCAATGGATGCATCTATCAGTTCAATAAAATTATGCGGTAGTATCTTGGTAGCCAAACCTACAGCAATACCTTCGGCACCTTGTGCAAGTAACAGCGGGAACTTAACCGGCAGCGTTATCGGCTCGCGGTTACGGCCATCGTAACTGGCCTGCCAAACAGTTGTATCGGCATTAAAAACAACATCCAACGCAAATTTAGAAAGGCGTGCTTCGATGTAACGCGGGGCTGCTGCCGAGTCGCCGGTTATAGGGTCGCCCCAGTTACCCTGGCAATCAATCAGCAGGTTTTTCTGGCCTATTTGCACCATGGCATCGCCAATAGAAGCATCCCCATGCGGGTGATATTTCATGGTGTTACCAATAACGTTGGCGGCTTTGTTAAATCGCCCGTCGTCCATTTCCTTAAGCGAGTGCAGGATGCGGCGTTGTACAGGTTTTAAACCATCATTTAAGTGAGGAACGGCACGGTCAAGTATTACATAAGATGCATAATCCAGGAACCAGTTTTCGTACAGGCCGTCAAGAGAAGTAACTTTATTGAGTTTATTTTCGTCGTTATTACTTTCAGGGATATCAGGAGTGTTCAGATCGTCGCTCATTCTGTAGCTAAAAAATTATGGATTGGTAAAGATAGGCAAATGCGCAGAAAACAGGGTGTGCTAAAAGGTTGTTTTTATACACAAAACCGACTATTTTAACACTGTGAAAAAGGAATCTCAACACAATGCCAAAGTCACCAGGTTCAGGAAAATAGTAGAGAAACTTAAACCTGTAAAAAACTTAATGTATGATAAACACATCTACTATTCCCACAAGGTTAAAATATCGGACGTGGAAATGGAAGGTATAAAAGCCGGCCTCAAATACATAGAAGAAAGCAGAATTTTCACCCATGAAGAAGTGACTAATAGAATAGCAATTCAAAAGCTTTGGTTTGACCGACTAATCTTTACAAAAGACACCAATCAATAACTTCCTAAACATTTTATTATCAGTATCTTAATTTCATTTTGTACATTAGGTCAAATTAAGCTCAAACCCTTCGCAATATGAAAAAGATCTATTTTCTGTTTTTTGTGCCCATAATATTTGCGGCATGCCAAAGTAAACCCGCTGCTAATATCGCCGAAGTAAAAAAGGACACGTTTACTTATCCCTTCGGTGTTAAAACGCCCGACCAGTGGGATATGAACCACGATACCAAAAATTCGTTGCTGGCCCTTAACCTGCTAAAGGCATTTGAAAGCAACGATACTGCCAAACTAAGAAACTACTTTGCGGATAGCGTTGAACTTTGGTACGATGGCGGCCAGTTTAACGGCAAGGTAGGCCAACTGAATAAAATGATAAAAGAAGAGCTTGCCCCATACAGCGAAGTAAAACTGAGAATAGTTGATGTAGAATCTGTTAAAGGCAAAAAAGCACCTAATGACGAGTGGGTATCTATCTGGTACATCCAAAAAACTAAAGACAAAGCGGGCAGGGCAGATTCTGTCGCCCTTGTAAATGATATGCTGATCAAAAATAATAGGGTGACCAAACTACATGAATATGCAAGGCACTTTAGTATGAAGAAATAATAAACTGAAAAACACAAAAGCCCGGCCCTGCCGGGTTTTTTATTCTCTTAACTTTTTCTGTTCGCGCAGTATAGCGCCGTAGTCCATTCGCCTTATGGCGGCGTTGATGGTTTTGGCAATGCGATTAGCGCGGGTATCCTCGGTTTTGGCATCGGTTATCCATTTTATAAAATAGCCCTGGTGCGATTTTGCCAGGCTATTAAAGTACTCAAACGCTTCGGATTGCTCATAATCGAAGCAATCTTTCAGGTCATCGGGCATTTCTATCTTAAAATCTATGTCGTGCTCCAACTGTACCCGCAGAGTTGCGCCCTTAGTTTTGCGGATGCCCTTACGGATATCCTCGCGCAACGACATAAAGAAGTTGCCGCTCCCCACCGGCATTAAGGCCATCCCGGCTATCTCGAAATTATCCAGTTTACCACGCACCCTGAACGATTTTTTATTGCCCGGTAATAACTGCTGCGCAACATCGGCAGGGACTTCAATATAAGTCCAGCCCATTCTGTCGCCTTGCTCGGCTACCTGTAGTATAATGGTGGTAAAATCAACCATAGCCAAATATAAAATCATTAAGGCCTAAATATTAAATGTTTGTTAAAAGCCGCTTTTAACATTTCGAGGTGTAACTATTCGATAACCGCTTTCATCTTATATACAGAAATTAACTGATAGGTTTCAAACATAAAAAACACAAATCATTTGCAATTTTAATTTACATCATCATGAAAACCTTCCAATCAGTTAAACTTACATTAGCCCTTTTAATTACCTGCAGCTTCGCAAAAGCTAAAGGTGTACCATCAGAAAACTTAACAAAAACCCACGCCATTAATACCTACATAGACGCCATGACCCGAGGCCGTGTAAGCAACCTGAGCCAGGTGATAGACCAGTCGGCAAAGTTTGATATACAACGCGGCAATACCGTGTTAGCTACAATAAAAAAGAAATGACCGACTTTTTAAAAGCCGGCAAAAACGTTGAGCAGGCCTGCACTACCAGCACACTGTAGTAGAGAACAACGCGTATATGGCCGTAGTAAAAAGCAGATATATAGTTTGACCAATTTACCCGCAGCAACTACGCAACCTTAGCCAAAACCGGCAACGGCTGGAAGATCACCAACGTGTACAGCGTTTATAAATAATATATAGTTTGTGTTTGAGTGTGACGGGTTCCCCAGTATATTGGGGGGCCTTTCTAATTAAAAAGAATATCGAATAATGAATTTCGAATGTCCAATATCGAAGTTTTTCTATTTCATCATTCGAAATTCAACATTCGATGTTCGATATTGATTTTACTTTACATAAGGGAGTAACACTGCCTGCCATTTATCATAGCCTTTACTGTTCAGGTGCAGCATATCGCTTTCGAAAAGGCTGGTATCAGGCGTTTTGGTGGTTGGATCTAATATCACCGAAGCCACATCAACGTAGTGGGTTTTCTTACGGGTTTTAATGAAATTACGCACCATTTCGTTGGCGATCCTAACTTCCGAAAAATATTTAGCGCGGCTTGGGCTTTGCTTGATGGCCATATAATAGATCTCTGCATTAGGTAGGTTTTGTTTGACCATAGCCCAAAGGGTATAAAACTGACGGGCGGTAAATTTACCCGTTTTACCTGCGGCGATATCGTTCTCGCCGGCGTAGATAAAGATTTTACGCGGATGGTAAGGGTACAAGATGTAAGGTGTATAATAGCTTACCAACTGCTCTATTGTGCAACCGCCAACACCACGGCGAATAATGGGCTTATCGCTAAAGCGTTGCTCCAGGTCAGTCCATTTGCGGATGGATGAACTACCGATGAACAGGATGCCATTTTTGGCGGGCATTTTCAGGCTGTCCTGGTGTTTAAAATCGCGGATCTCGTTATCAAACGGGAAACCTGTTTGCGCGTGGGCAGCTAAACCAAAGGTTGCTAAAACTAAAAGTAATATTATCCTTATCTTCATACCGGTTGTACTAAACGTTCTTCAAAAAACATAAAAGGCATCATGCTTTTTACATCATCAATAACCCACACGGGGCCATCTATGCAATACAACAACACCCTTAACGGACTGTTTTGCCTTTTCTCAACTTCAGCCATTACCTGCAGGCACGCGCCGCATGAAGTAACGGGTTTCAATAAAGCAAAATCGTCGGTATGCGCGGTTACCGCCATGCTCACAATCGGATCATCGGCATGGCTTGCCCCCCAATGAAACAGCGCTACCCGCTCAGCACAAAGCCCCGATGGGTAAGCCACATTCTCCTGGTTACTGGCATGGATAATTTTACCGCTTTGCAATTGCAGCGCCGCCCCCACCCTAAATTTCGAATACGGCGAATGCGAAGTTGCCATCGCTTTTACAGCTTCTGCACAAAGGGCCTGGTCTGTGGTATAAAGTTCGGTAATGGTATCGTATTCTTTAAAAGATACTTTTATATCGTGTTCTGTCATGGTAGCCTCACCCTGCCCTTTCCAAAGGAGAGGGTTCTTTATAATTTATGAAATAAAAATCCCCAATCTTAAACAGATTGGGGGATACAAGTTAAGGCTTATTTCTTTAATATCAAACTACACCGCTACCGGCAATTCCACCTCATCCAAATTTTCGGCTATTAACGGATTTACGCTTTCGTCGTCTTTTTCTACGCGCAGGTTATTTACAATATGTTGCTGGCGGGTTGGCGTATTTTTACCCATAAAATATTCCAGCAGGGCTTTGATGTTGGCATCTTTCAGGAACACAGGGTCTAACCTGATATCCTTACCTATGAACAAACCAAACTCATCGGGCGAGATCTCTCCCAAACCCTTAAATCGGGTTATCTCGGGTTTAACACCCAGGCTGGCAATGGCATTACGGCGCTCTTCGTCGCTGTAACAGTATATGGTTTGCTTTTTATTACGCACCCTAAACAGCGGCGTTTGCAGAATATGCACGTGCCCGGCCTTCACCAGATCTGGGAAGAATTGCAGGAAGAAGGTCATTAGCAGCAAACGGATGTGCATACCATCCACATCGGCATCCGTGGCAATTACAATATTGTTATAACGCAGTCCATCAATGCCGTCTTCGATATTGAGCGCGTGTTGCAGCAGGTTAAATTCTTCGTTTTCGTAAACCACTTTTTTGGTAAGGCCAAAACAGTTTAGTGGCTTACCCTTTAAGCTGAATACCGCCTGGGTTTGCACATCCCGCGATTTGGTGATAGACCCGCTGGCCGAATCACCCTCGGTAATAAACAGGGTTGTTTCCTGCTTACGTTCGTGGTTATCGTCAAAATGCAGCTTACAATCGCGTAGCTTACGGTTATGTAACGATGCTTTTTTGGCGCGGTCGTTAGCCAGCTTTTTAATGCCCGCAATGTCTTTACGCTCACGTTCTGACTGTAGGATACGTTTTAATAATGCATCGGCAGCAGCCGGGTTTTTATGCAAATAGTTATCCAGTTCCTTTTTCAGGAAATCGTTAATAAAACCACGTACCGAAGGGCCTTCCGGACCAACGTTTTGAGAACCCAGTTTGGTTTTGGTTTGCGATTCAAAAACAGGCTCCTGTACCTTTATCGCGATAGCAGCCACGATGGATGCGCGGATATCCGAAGCATCAAATTCCTTTTTATAAAACTCGCGGATAGTTTTCACCACCGCCTCGCGGAAGGCAGCCTGGTGTGTCCCACCTTGGGTAGTGTGCTGGCCATTCACGAATGAGTAATATTCTTCACCGTATGATTGCCCGTGCGTCATGGCTAGTTCTATATCCTCGCCTTTTAGGTGAATGATAGGGTAGCGCAGGTTTTCGGCATCGGCGTTGCGTACCAGCAGGTCGTACAGGCCACGTTCCGACAGGTATTTTTTCCCGTTAAAGCTTAGTGTTAACCCGGCATTCAGGAACACATAGTTCCAGATCATGTTCTCTACAAACTCGGGTATAAAGCGGTAATGGCGAAAGATGCTATCATCAGGGATAAAATTGATAGCCGTACCATTACGCTGCGAGGTTTCCTTTTCAGGTTCGTCACGGATCAGTTCGCCTTTTTCAAATTCGGCAATTTTGGTTCGCCCGTCGCGGTATGATTGCACGGTGAACGAGTTTGACAAAGCGTTAACCGCCTTGGTACCCACACCATTTAACCCTACCGATTTTTGGAACGCCTTACTATCGTATTTACCACCGGTATTTATTTTAGATACACAATCTATCACTTTACCCAACGGGATGCCACGGCCATAATCACGTACAGAAACTTTATGATCGCTCATGGTGACTTCAATGGTACGGCCAGAACCCATTACAAACTCATCTATCGAGTTATCAACGATCTCTTTAAGCAACACGTATACGCCGTCGTCATAAGCAGAGCCATCGCCCAGTTTACCAATGTACATACCCGGCCTTAAGCGAATGTGTTCCTTCCAGTCTAACGACCGGATACTATCATCATCATAGTTTACTGTTTCTGCCATGTTAAGATCAAATGTTTTTGGTGCTGATTTAGCCCGATACGCAAAAATAAAGTTATGCCACTTAAATTAGTATTTAAATGTGCCAACTTATTAACATTTGCAGGGCTATTGTTTAAATTTAATGCAGCTGCTGGCCTTATCAATGTCCTTGAAAAACTCGGGGCCTTTTTCGTTACTAAAGCAAACCGCCAGTATGGTACCGGTGTGGTCTTTTTGCAGGGTTAACAACAATGCGTATTTATAGTGCTTTGTTACCTGTTCATCAGGCAGGTTTAGCAGGTATGTTCTACCCGCATCTCCATTATACTTCGCCAGGTATTTTGGCGGTATATTACGCATCAAATAATTATTGTCACCGGTAAAGGCCTGTGCCTGTGCGGTGCCCATACCTATGTATAACGAATCGGGGTTGGCCTGTGCTGTATTCTTGTTACCGATAGAGTTCTGGTAACTGGCGTAATTCTCTTTTTGTGATTTTACCTGGAACCAGATCTCGAATTCCTTGCCCGGTATTTCCATAGCATAGTCGAAAGAAAGGTCCTCATTATCGGGGGCTTTTATCTCTCTGAAACCCTTCGGGAATATAAAATTAACGTTAGCCGCCGCCGTTAATGCCAGGAAATTTTTAAGTTGTAGACTGATGGGTGCCGCTGGTTTTTCGGTCGGTTTAGATGTAATTGTATGTTTAATACTTACTGATTTTTGGCGAACAGACTTCCTTTTTACCTGCGCAAACAGTGCAGGTGTAATACAAAACAACAATATCCCCGTAAGTAATATTTGTTTAAATTGCTTCAAATTGTAAGTTCGGCTAATTAGGGTAACTAAATCAATGAACGAATTTAAATGATTTAGAACATTAAATAAAAATTAAATTATAATATAAATTTAAAAAATAAACGCACAGGTAAATATGAGTATACAACCCCGCCTTAACCGCTTCGACCTCAGTATGATAGTTATCAGTTTGGTGATTGGTATGGGCATATTTGGCACGCCCAGCGATGTAGCGGTTAAAGCCGGTAGTGCGCCTATATTCTTTGGCGCATGGATCTTTGGGGGCATTGTTACCCTTTGCGGCGCGCTCACCTTTGCCGAAATTGGCGCACGCTACCCAACTACCGGTGGCTTTTACAAAGTGTTTTCTTTTTGTTTCCACCCGGCCTTCGCCTTCATGATCAACTGGGTGTTGGTGATCAGCAATGCCGCATCGGTGGCAGCAGTGGCGCTTTTAGGTGCCGAATACATTAACCCGATATTACTACCGCAAAACCTGCAAAACAGCACCGGCACCAGGCTAACCACCATTGCAACCGTGCTGGCTTTATATGGTATTAACTTTTTAGGTATAAAACTGAGCGCCCAAACACAAAATGTGCTCACAATATTTAAAGTGGTGATGATCCTGCTGCTTTGCACCGTAGTTTTTAAAAGTGATGCGCATGCAGTAAACCCTGTTGCTGCAATTCCGCATACAGGCAGTGGGATCACCGCTTTTGGCTTAAGTTTGGTGGCCGTGTTCTTTACTTATACAGGCTATGCTCAAACCATTAATTTTGGCGGAGACATTATTAATGCTAAAAAGAACATCCCCAAAGCTATATTTTTTGGAATGGCGGTGATCATCAGCCTTTACCTGGCTATCAACTACGCTTACTATTATGTTTTAGGCATTGGCGGCCTGCAGCAAAACCATACGCTGGCGGCAACACTGGCCGGGATTATATTCGGCACTACCGGTTATAAGATCACTTCCATCCTGATGTTCGTATCGGTAGTGGCCTATGTAAATGTAAACATCATGTCGAGCCCGAGGGTATATTACGCCATGGCCGAGGATGGCATCCTGCCGCCGATATTTAAAAGAATAAACCCAAAAACACAGGTGCAGGAATTTGGCATGAGCTTTTTTGTAGTGGCTATCCTCATCATCTTATTTTTTGTAGGCTCGTTCAGCGATATGCTGAAATACGTAATGTTCTTTGAACTCATCGGCATATCCTTAGCTGCCATCGCCATTTTTATCCTTCGCAAAAAAACGAAGTATTTAGATGTTTCGGATATTTATACCATTAAATGGTTCCCGCTTATTCCCATTGTATTTATTCTGGCTTACTGGTTTGTAACCATTAACATCTTCATCACCTTTAAAGAAAACCCCTTCGCGGCCTTTTGGTGCCTTGCGGCTTATGCCCTTGGGCTTACCATTTATTATATTGGTAAACGTAAACAAGCCCCTCTGTTGCCCGATAACTAAAATGGCTCATCCTTCAATTTAATCTTTTTAAATTATTTTAATAAGTATTTTGATTTTATGATTTATCTTTATTAAGTTTGTATCGATAATGAAAGAAAGATCATTAAAATATGCATACTTTTTATCTCTTCTGGAGGGGATAAATTTTATAGTTAATTGGTTGGTAAATCCTCGCTTCGGTGAGGATTTTTTTTGTACCGATTTTTTGAAAAGATAAAACTGAATACAGCAATATATTAACCTGATTATGGCAAGATTAAATTTATTAGAAGAAACACGTTACGAGAAACTGCCCGTTACGGTATATCCCGACCAGCGCGCCGCATCGTTAGCGGTAGCCGGAAGGATCGCGGCACTCATCCGCAAGAAACAAGCGGCAAGCGAGCCAACCGTTTTAGGTTTGGCAACAGGTGTTACACCCATACAGGTTTACGCCGAACTGATCCGCCTGCATAAAGAAGATGGGCTTTCTTTTAAAGGCGTTATCACGTTTAACCTCGATGAATATTACCCCATGAAACCCAACGCAGCCCAAAGCTATGTTACTTTCATGAACGAGAATTTGTTCGACCATATAGACATTGATAAAAACTTAGTACACATACCTAACGGTACCCTTCCACAAGATGAGGTAGCCGCTTTTTGCCTGGAATACGAAAGGCAGATAGAGGAACTGGGCGGACTTGACCTACAGATCTTGGGTATCGGCCGTACTGGCCACATCGGGTTTAACGAACCGGGCTCGGCACCAAACTCGGGCACACGTTTGGTTACGCTGGATGACCTTACCCGTAACGATGCATCGCGTGATTTTGGGGGTAAACAAAACGTGCCTACAAAAGCCATTACCATGGGTGTGGGTACTATTTTTAAAGCCCGCGAAATTATCCTGATGGCCTGGAGTGCAAAGAAAGCGCCAATTGTTCGCAAAGCGGTAGAAGGCGAGATCTCAGGTGAAGTACCTGCTACCTTCCTGCAGTTATCAGATAATGTGGAGTTTGTTTTAGATGTTGACGCCGCATCGGGCCTTACCCGTTTTGATACCCCTTGGTTAGTATCTGACTGTGTTTGGGATAACAACCTGAAGAAAAAAGCGATTATATGGCTTTCAGGCTCGGTTGGTAAACCCATACTGAAACTTACTGAAGAAGATTATAACAACAACGGTATGGCGCAACTTGCGGTAGAGCAAGGCCCCGTTTACCAGATCAACATTGATATTTTCAACCAGGTGCAGCACACCATTACCGGGTGGCCGGGAGGCAAACCAGGGGCTGATGACAGCCAGCGCCCGGAACGTGCCGAGCCTGCCCGCAAGCGATCTATCGTATTCTCTCCGCATCCCGATGATGATGTTATCTCAATGGGTGGTACATTCATCCGCTTAGTTGACCAGGGTCATGATGTACACGTGGCCTACCAAACATCGGGCAACACCGCTGTGTGGGATGATGACGTGCTGCGATACATGGAGTTCGCTATCGACTTTAAAGCCAGTGTAGGCGAGGATACCGTCAAACTACAAGGCATTTATGAAGACATGCGCAAGTTCATCGATCAAAAACTACCTAACCAGGTAGATACTATCGAGATCCGCGATGTAAAAGGTTTCATTCGTAAAACAGAGGCTATCTCGGGTGCACGCTTCGCGGGTTTGCCGGATAGCAATATCCACTTCCAGGCCCTGCCATTTTATGAATCGGGCAAAACCAAGAAAAATTCGGTTGGCGAAGAAGACATCAGGCTAACTATGGAGCTATTACAAAGAGTAAAACCACAACAGGTGTTTACCGCTGGAGACTTTGCCGATCCGCATGGTACACACGTAGTATGTTTCAATATTATTATAGAATCGTTACAGCGCCTTCGTAAAACAGAAAGTTGGGTAAATGATTGCTGGGTGTGGATGTACCGCGGTGCATGGCACGAGTTTGCCACCCACGAAATTGAAATGGCCGTACCGCTTTCGCCAGCCGAAGTGCTGCGTAAACGGAACGCCATCTTTAAACACCAGTCGCAAAAGGACCGCCCTGTTTTCCCCGGCGATGATGCACGCGAGTTTTGGGTACGTGCCGAAGACCGCAACCGAGAAAGCGCCCAAAATTACGACCGCTTAGGCATGGCAGAATATGCCGCTATGGAAGCGTTTGTAAGGTTTAATTACTAATTTAACTAAACCAATATAATGCAAAGAGCCGCGACGATATCACGGCTCTTTTTGTTGTTTTATCCTACCGCTGTGTCATTTCGAACGAGGTACGAGGAGAAATCTTGTTAGACATGACAAGTTTGCGACCTGTAAGAAATAACAAGATTTCTCCTCGCTATCGCTCGTTCGAAATGACATTTTTTTATGTTTATAATTTATTCTATCTTCTCATTAACCAAAGCAATTATCTCCGCCTCGGCAGCGATAGTTTTTTGCTCTATCGCTTCACCGCGCTTTAAAACATCATCCACAAATGCTTTATCCTTATAGCCTGATGCGTTGATCTTCACATTCATAAAAGCACCCATCACAGCCGAACGTACACAAAGTGCTGCCACACCGGCGTCTGTTACCGAATTTGGGTTACCACTTTCTACCATTGCCCGTATAAGCGTTAAACTTTCATAAGCGGTTTCCATTACCTTGAACGGGATATCGATAGCATATTTGGTAGCATCCTGAATGGCTTGGTCGCGGGTTGCTTTTTCCTGCTCGTTGCCTTTTGGCAAGCTAAACGCTTCCATTATTTTATTAAAAGCAGTGGTATCTACATCAACTAATCGCAGTAATTCATCTTTTAAAGCCTGCCCTTGCTCGGCCCAATTGCTAAACTCTTCCCAACGATTATCCCAGCCTTTTTTGTGTGATGACAGGTTAGCCACCATGGTAGCCAGCGATACTCCCAATGCACCCATATAGGCAGATATAGAGCCACCGCCAGGCGCAGGGCTTTCGCTCGCGGTCTCGTCGGCAAAGGCGGTTAAGGTCATGCCTACTAACTTGCCAGCGCTTGCATCGCGGAGCAGATACTCAACAATACGCTCATCCGGGTTAAACGGACCAAGCTCATCCAACCCCATCGATTTAATGGCGATCTTGATAATTTCCGCTTCGCTCACTCCTACCGAACGCTGTTGTTTTTTCAGGAAATATTTACCCGCATCCAACATCGCTTTCAGCGGGATCAATCCAACCAGTTCGCTACCCGTTACACGGATGCCACGCTCGGCCGCTCTTTTGCAAACCTCATCAAAAGCTACATGTATCGGGGTCAGTTCGATATTGGTCAGATTCATCGAGATCTGGGCAACGCCGTATTCTTCAATATACCAGCCTATCGCCTTTACACTTTTTAGCGTGCCGGGAATAGACTTTGGTTTATCGTTCTCGTCATTAATAATCTTGCCGTTCACCGGGTCGCCTTCGCGCATTACACGACCAGCTTCGCGCACATCAAACGCAATGGCATTTGCCCTGCGGGTTGATGTGGTGTTGAGGTTGATATTATAGGCGATCAAAAAATCGCGCGCACCAATAACCGTTGCACCACGTTTCGCATCCATTTCTGCAGGGCCAAAATCGGGTTTCCATTTTGGCTCCTTTATCTTTTTAAAGAAACTTTCGTACTCTCCTGCTCTAATAACAGATAAATTATCACGGGTCTTATCTGCCTGCGCATGTTGGTACAGATATGCAGGGATGCCCAGTTCCTCGCCAACCCGTTTAGCCAGTTGCTTAGCGTACTCAGCAGTTTCATCCATGCTGATATTAGCGATAGGTATCAGCGGACAAACATCGGTTGCGCCCATCCTTGGATGCTCGCCTTTGTGCTTGCTCATATCAATCAGTTCTCCGGCCTTTTTTATCGCCAAAAAAGCCGCTTCAATCACCTGCTTCGGCTCACCCACAAAAGTCACTACTGTACGGTTTGTGGCCTTACCGGGGTCAACATTCAGCAGGCGAACACCTTCTACAGTTTCAACCTCATCCGTTATTTGTTTAATGATAAGCAGGTTTACACCTTCGCTAAAATTAGGCACACATTCTATTAGTTGGTTCATTTCTTAGATTTGAGATGTTAGACATGAGAGTTTCCTGCAACCCAAACGTGGTTGGGCTTCAATTTTCCCTGGTAATATAATATTTCGCGGTAATCGGCACATGGGTAGGCCTGCATATCGGCGGCCATCCCGGGGCCTAATATACCACATTCAATTTTTAATGCCGATGCCGCACGGAAGGTTAACCCCGCAAAAACTTCGGCAGCAGATAACTTTTCTGACGCGCTCATTACCGCGGCTTGCATTAGTAAATCGCCCATGGGTGCCGAGCCTGGGTTCCAGTCGCTGGCAATTGCAAAGCATGCACCGGCATCAAGCAGTTTGCGGGCGGGTGCATAAGGCATACCCAAGCCTAAAGATGCACCCGGTAGTGTCACCGCAACAGTATTCGATTTAGCCAAAAGGCCAATTTCTTTTTCACCGCTTGCCTCCAGATGGTCGGCAGATACCGCACCAACCTCAACGGCAACAGCGCTTCCACTTGTTGTAAACTGGTCGGCATGTACGGTTATATCAAAGCCTAATTGGTTTGCTTTGTTGAGGTAAACCAAAGCATTTTTAGTATCTATAGCACTTTGTTCAATAAATATATCTACGCGGTTAGTTAGGTTCTCCTGTTTGATAATAGGCAGCAGATCATTCACCACATACGCCAGATATTCAGCTTGCGATCCGTTAAAATCTTTTGGCACCATGTGGGCTGCAAGGCAGGTAGGTATCAGTCTTGCTTTGGTTTGTGCCGATGCATTCTTTATCGCACGAAGCTGTTTTAGTTCCTCCTCAACACTTAAGCCATAACCGCTTTTCACTTCAATGGTAGTTACGCCGTCGGCTAAATGTCGGTTGGCACGTTGCATCAATGATTGCACAAGCGCTGCCTCATCAGCCGCGCGTGTTTGTGTAACAGTATCCCAAATACCACCTCCGGCTTTAGCAATTTCCAGATAGGTTTTGCCCGCGATCCGCATGGCGTAATCCTTAGCACGGTTGCCGCCGAAACAGATATGCGTATGGCAATCTATAAAGCCTGGCAGCAACACCTGCGGACTTGTAATTTCTTCTATTTGTACCGATGGATTGGTTTTTCTTAATTTATCAAAATCGCCAACCGCTAAAATCAGTCCACCCTCAACCAACACACCACCGTTGGGGATAATGTGCAGTTGCTCATCCTTCAGAGCGCCTTTTAAGGGTAGCCCTGTTAAGGGTGCTATTTGTATGAATGGACCTATTAGTTTTTTCATTTATTAATTTCTTTATTGTCATCCTAAACTTGTTTCAGGATCCCTCTTGCAAAGTCGCCATCTGTCCTGTGGGATACCGAACAAGTTCGGCATGACGGTTTGGTTTTGAATTTCAACTACTCACCAATAAAACATTCTCTACTCACCATCCAGCTACCACACCTTCAATCCAAACCTATCCGCCCAATCCTGCGCTTTGTCATAACCTGCATCCGCATGGCGGAAGATACCCATGGCAGGGTCGTTGTGCAGTACGCGTTTAAGGCAGGTTGCAGCGCGTTCGGTACCATCTGCAACTACTACCATACCCGCGTGTTGCGAGTATCCCATTCCTACACCACCACCGTGGTGGAATGACACCCATGTTGCACCACCAGAGGTATTAGCCATAAGGTTTAACAATGGCCAGTCGGATACTGCATCCGAGCCATCTTTCATGGATTCGGTTTCGCGGTTTGGCGATGCTACCGAGCCGCAGTCCAAATGATCTCGACCTATCACTATAGGTGCTTTTACTTTGCCGCTTGCTACCAGTTCGTTAAATATCAGGCCAGCCTTTTCACGCTCGCCCATGCCCAGCCAGCAAATGCGTGCAGGCAGGCCCTGGAATGCAATTTGTTTTTGCGCTTTTTCAAGCCAGTTGATTAGTGGTTTATTTTCGGGGAAAGCCTCCATTAACGCCCTGTCGGTTGTATAAATATCTTCAGGATCGCCGGATAGGGCTACCCACCTGAACGGCCCTTTCCCCTCGCAAAACAACGGACGGATAAACGCCGGTGTAAAGCCGGGGAAATCATACGCATTTTGTTCGCCGCCTTGTTTCGCAAACTCGCGCAGGTTATTACCATAATCGAAAGTTACCGAGCCAAGCTTTTGCAACTGCAGCATAAATCCCACGTGGCGGGCCATGCTTTTTAGCGAAAGGTGCTTGTATTGTTCAGGATCAGCCTTTCGCAGATCGAGCGCTTCTTCCAACCTTAACCCGTTAGGGATATATCCGTTCAGCGGGTCGTGTGCAGAGGTTTGATCGGTCACGATATCAGGTACAATGCCATCGGCAATTAATCGTTCCAGCATATCCCCTGCATCACTTACCAACCCTACCGACAGGGTTTCGCCTTTGTTCATGGCATCCTGCACCCAGCTAATTGCTTCCTCGTACGAGTGGGTTAGCCTGTCGATATATTTACTGTCGATACGTTTTTGGATCCGGGTAACGTCTACATCGGCTCCTAAAAATACACCGCCTGCCATTGTCGCAGCCAATGGTTGCGCGCCACCCATGCCGCCAATACCGGCGCTGACAATCAGTTTACTTGTAAGGTCATTATTAAAATGCTGTCGGCCTGCCTCCACAAAGGTTTCGTAGGTTCCTTGTAAAATACCCTGCGTGCCTATATAGATCCAGCTGCCCGCGGTCATTTGCCCGTACATCATCAGGCCATCGGCGCGCAGCTTGTTAAAATGCTCCCAGGTTGCCCATGCAGGAACCAGGTTACTATTGGCTATTAAAACCCTTGGCGCCTGCGGATGACTACGTATGATCCCTACTGGTTTGCCGGATTGCACCAACAACGAATGGTCGTTATCGAGTTCCAGCAAAAGTTCTATGATCTTCCTCAGCGATTCCGGGTTACGGGCGGCCTGACCGATTCCGCCGTAAACCACCAATTCGTCGGGATTTTCGGCAACCTGCCCGTTAAGGTTATTTAACAGCATGCGCAAGGGCGCCTCTGTTTGCCAGCTTTTGGCGTGCAGTTGGTTGCCAACCGGCGCGTAATAAACCGGGTGGTTGGCGTATGTATTAATAAATTCCGAATTCGTCATCGTCGTTTATATTGATGTTGTTTTTTTGAGCGGTTTCGTTGGCAACCGACTGGAACTGCCCACTAATAATTAATTGATGTAAGGCGTTGATATCATCTGCAAAGATCCTGTCCTCTTTAATAAAGGGCACATGCTGCCTTACCAATTGGTGCAGGGTTTCTATCACCGAGGTACTTTGCAAAGGCCTCCTAAAATCTAATGCCTGCGAGGCATAAAGCAATTCAATAGCCTGGATATATTCGATATTATCCAACACCATGTGCAGCTTGCGCCCGCTGATAGATCCCATAGAAACATGATCTTCCTGTCCAAGTGAAGTAGGTATGCTATCGGCACTTGCCGGGAAACACAATGTTTTATTTTCGGTAACCAAGGCTGCTGTGGTGTATTGTGGGATCATCAAGCCCGAATTGAGGCCGGCATCATCCGTCAATAACTTTGGCAAACCATAACGGCCTTCGCTCATGAGGTAGCAGCGGCGGTCGGCAATGTTGCCCAACTCGGCGGCGGCTACGGTGGCATAATCTAAAGGCAAAGCCAGCGGTTGTCCGTGGAAGTTACCACCACTTATGGTATCATCGGCATTAAAAATTACGGGGTTATCGGTAACAGAATTTAATTCTATCTCCGTAAGCTCTTTTAAATGCAACCACGCATTGCGTGATGCACCATGCACCTGCGGCATGCAACGTAACGAGTATGGATCCTGCACCCTATCACAATCCACATGCGAACTGCCGATAGATGAACCTTCCAGTAATGTAGCCAAGCGTTTAGCAACCAGTTTAGATCCTTTGTACGGGCGAATGGCATGTAACCGCGCAACAAAAGGGCGGGCGGAGCCCATAAGGCCTTCTAAAGATATGGCGCCTATCAGGTCGGCAACGTTAAGGGCATTATTTAAACGCTCTACCGCTTTTATCGCGAAAGCCAATATAAACTGGGTACCATTGATTAATGCAAGCCCTTCTTTGGGGCCTAATACCAACGGCTGCAAACTATGCTGTTTCAGGATTTCTCCCGCAGGATGTTTTTCATCACCAATATTCACATACCCCAAACCAATTAAAGGCAAAAACAGGTGCGAAAGCGGCGCCAGATCGCCCGATGCGCCAACAGAGCCTTTCTCGGGCACAACCGGGGTAACATCATTATCGATATGCCAGATGATCCGCTCTAATGTTGCAGCTGCAATACCCGAGTAGCCCTGCGCCAAAGCATGTACTTTGGTTATCAGCATCAGCTTGGCAATTTCCTTTGGGATGGGATTACCCACACCTACGCTATGGCTTTTTAAAATATTGCTTTGCAATAGGCTGGTATCTTTCTCAGAGATGCGGGTATCGCAAAGCGGACCAAAACCTGTATTGATGCCGTACACCGGCAAATGCGCGTGCACAATCTTTTCAACTTCTTTCCAGGAAGTATGGATGCAAGTGGCAGCAGCCTCATTTATAACACCTTTAACCTTACCCGCTGCAATATCTATGCTAAGGCCTATGGTTAGGTGCTCAATACCGTAATTAAAGTTTTTCATTGGGTATTGGATTTAGTTTTTCGCCAACCTTACCGGATAGGTTGTAAGCGCGGAATGTATTTTCTAATGCGGAAATGGCAGGCAATATCTCAGCGATTTTAGCGTCGCTTGCTTCCAGCTCGTTCATGCCCGCAGTAATGGCTTCCCAAACGGGTAGTATCTGTTTTAGCAGTTCGCGACCCTTGTCGGTAAACTGCACCATTTGCCTGCGGCCATCATCGGCATGCGTTGTAGTTTCTACCAATTTGCGGTTTTTCAGGTTGGTTATTAGCTGGCTTGCCGCCGGGTGTGATACCTCGGTTTGTTCACTTAATTCTTTGATGGAAAGCGAATCGTTATTTGATAGCAAATAGAACACCGGGAACCAGCTGGCATCAAACTCGATGCCTTCGTTCTGGTATATGCGGTTTATTTCGGCAAGGAAGGTTTCGCTCATCCGCCTTAAGCGACTTCCCAATACCAGGTAACCTAAACTTTGATACAAATTCATGAATGCAATTTATATAAGTACTTATATAAATGCAAATTTTATTTTATTAATAATTGGTAATCAATCATCTTCTTGTCCCGATTGGCCTTTTATCTTGTCGCATCCACACCCCCATGCGGTATCTATTTAACGCCCATATTGTATTATAAACTTAGCAATCATGAAAGAGCAATTTAAGATCGTCATTAACTCGCCACATAAAAAAAATTTGGGAAACACTTTGGGGCGATGAAACTTACCCGAAATGGACTGCCCCATTCTGCGAAGGCTCAAAAGCTGTAACAAATTGGCAAGAAGGCAGTAAGGTTTTATTTACAGACCATGAGGACCGGGGCATGATCTCATTAATAGTACGGAACACCCCGTACGAACATATGTCGTTTAAAATGTTGGGGCAACTTGTTAATGGTGTTGAGGATTTCACGAGTGAAAATGCAAAGAAAATTGCAGGTGCCTTTGAAAATTACACATTAACGCCAGATGGTGATAAAACCTTGCTGGTAGTTGACCTGAACGGGCTAAATATGGACAAAGATATAATGGATTATTTTACGGCAACATGGCCAAAAGCACTGGACGCCTTAAACGCGATTTCTGAACAATAGCATTGTATCAGCCTTTTTACGGATAAAATGCCCGTAATTGCTCATTAAAGTTATTTTTGATTTATGAAAAAATTAGCATTGGTACTTTTAACCAGCTTAATATGCGGAGTAAGCTTTGCTTCCGGGCCTGATACCATAAAACGTAACGGCTACACGCTGATTGTACATGGTAACGACGAGTATTTTGATAAAGCTATTACTGATAAATTGATTAGCACGTTTTTTATCGTTTATCCAAAAATCGTGAACGAGTACAATAAGAAAAGCCTTAAACAGGTTGAGTTTTTTATTGATACCGCTTACAAAGGTGTTGCAGCTACAGATAACGGCCGCGTGGTTTTTAGTCCGGCTTATATGACCAAGCACCGTAATGATATTGATGTGGTTACACACGAGGTGATGCACATTGCCCAAGATTACGGCAGTTTTGACGGGCCCGGATGGTTAACGGAAGGCATTGCCGATTACGTTCGTAACGAGCAAGGCGTAGCCAACAAAGCCGCGAAATGGAAACTACCCGATTTTAAACCCACTCAAAATTACGATAACGCTTACCGTGTAACCGCCCGCTTTTTAGTTTGGATAGAAACCAAGGTTAAAAAAGGCACCGTTAAAAAATTGGACAGCCAAATGCGCAACCATACTTACACCGCTGAGTCATGGAATAAACTTACAGGCAAATCGGTTGATGACCTGTGGAAGGATTACGCGGCTAACCCAGCATTATAATAAACAACAGTCATTGCCAGGTACGAATCAATCGCTATATAAGCAAAGCCCTTATGCAGGGTGTATAATTATCCTAAAGAGATTGCTTCGTATCGCAATGACGCGTGGAGTACAAATAAGAAAGGCTTTCCAATATGGAAAGCCTTTCTTATTTGTATGTCTTCGGCTAACTCAAACTGACAATCGTTGTCATAGTGAACCTGTCGAACTAATCAACCACCTAATGCTGCTGCACCACTCACGATCTCGGTAAGCTCGGTAGTGATGGCGGCTTGGCGCGCCTGGTTGTATGAAAGCTTAAGAGCTTTCAACATGTCGCCTGCGTTTTCGGTTGCTTTATCCATCGCGGTCATACGTGCGCCATGCTCAGATGCATTCGAATCTAAAACGGCACGGTACAACTGTATTTTAATATTTTTAGGAATCAATTGCTCTACTATATCTTCCTGCGAAGGCTCTAAGATATAGTTAACCTGCGTTTCAATAACAGCATCCTTTGTTTTAAAGGTTTCTTCTTTAGGTTTAGCTTCAGCCATTGGTACAGGCAATAATTGCTCTGCAACCTGAAACTGTACAGCAGCGTTACGGAAATGGTTATAAACCAATTCAACACGGTCGTAATCGCCATTAATAAAGCCTTGCATAATGCCTTCGGTAATTTTTGAAGCATTTATGAAGTTCAGGTCAAGGTATAAATCGTTATTGTTACCAATAACGTTAAACTTACGACGCTGAAAAAACTCCTGGCTCTTTTTACCAATAGCAACAATAGAAACGTTACCAGCCCTTAACTGCTCGCTGTATTTCTCGGCGATTAAATTATTGGCAGTTTTAATAACGTTGGTATTAAAAGCACCTGCTAAACCACGGTTTGATGATACAACAATAACCAATACACGTACCGGTTCGCGCTGTTGCAGGTATGGCGATGCACCATCCTCTAAACTTGCCGATAAGTTTGACAAAAGGTCTTTCAACTTATTAGCGTACGGGCGTAATTGAACAATAGCATTGGTTGCCCTTTTCAGCTTTGCTGCCGAAACCATTTTCATGGCCTTGGTGATCTGCTGTGTTGAGCTTACGGATGCTATCCTGTTTCTTACTTCTTTTAAATTAGCCATTCTTTTGTTTTAGTATCAAGTACCGAGTATCATGTTTCTGTCTTGATACTCGCTACTAATTACTTACTACTAATTAATATTTACCTGCCAGTTCTTTAGCTACTGTTTCCAGTACGCCGGTTAACTGGTCATCAAATTTACCTGCTTTAAGGGCTGCCAACACTTCAGGGTGGCGTTGCTCTAACTGGCTGGTATATTCTGCTTCAAACTCACGGATCTTGTTAATAGGTACGTTACGCATTAAGTTTTTAGTACCTAAGTAGATGATAGCCACCTGCTTTTCTACCGTTACCGGCGAAAACTGGCCTTGCTTTAACACTTCTACGTTACGTGCACCTTTGTCAATAACGTTTTTGGTTGATGCATCTAAGTCCGAACCGAATTTAGAGAATGCCTCAAGCTCGCGGTATTGTGCCTGGTCAAGTTTAAGTGTACCGGCAACTTTCTTCATAGATTTGATCTGAGCGTTACCACCCACACGTGATACCGAGATACCTACGTTAATTGCGGGGCGGATACCTGCTAAGAACAAGTTAGACTCCAGGAAGATCTGACCATCGGTAATCGAAATTACGTTGGTTGGTATGTATGCAGATACGTCACCAGCCTGGGTTTCGATAATTGGAAGAGCGGTTAATGAACCACCACCTTTAACGATATGTCTGATAGACTCCGGCAAATCGTTCATTTGCTGCGCGATGTTATCATTGCTGTTAACTTTAGCGGCACGCTCTAATAAACGGCTGTGAAGATAGAACACATCACCTGGGTAAGCCTCACGGCCCGGTGGGCGGCGTAGTAACAACGATACCTCACGGTAAGCAACCGCCTGCTTAGAAAGATCATCATAAACGATTAACGCAGGGCGACCTGTATCACGGAAGTACTCGCCAATTGCAGCACCTGCAAACGGAGCAAAGAACTGCATGGTAGCAGAGTCTGAAGCATTAGCCGCAACAACGATAGAGAAAGGCATAGCACCGTTCTCTTCTAATGTGCGTACAATGTTTGCAACGGTTGAAGCCTTTTGGCCACAAGCTACATATATACAATATACCGGCGCGCCGGCATCGTAAAATTCTTTTTGGTTGATAATGGTATCGATACAAACGGCAGTTTTACCTGTTTGGCGGTCACCAATAACCAACTCACGCTGGCCACGGCCAATCGGGATCATCGCGTCGATAGCTTTGATACCTGTTTGTAATGGCTCAGTTACCGGCTGGCGATAGATAACACCCGGTGCTTTACGCTCCAAGGGCATTTCGTAAGTTTCGCCTAATATTGGGCCTTTACCGTCAATTGGTGTACCTAAAGTGTCTACAACACGGCCAAGCATGCCTTCGCCAACGTTGATAGAAGCGATGCGGTTGGTACGTTTCACATTGTCACCTTCCTTGATATCGTCAGACCTACCCAACAATACCACACCCACGTTATCTTCTTCAAGGTTTAATACAATACCTTGTAAACCGTTATCAAATTCAACCAGCTCACCTGATTGTACTTTAGTTAGTCCGTAAACACGTGCAATACCGTCACCCACCTGGAGTACGGTACCCACTTCTTCTAATTCAGATTCTGACTTGAAGCCGGCTAATTGCTGACGCAAAATTGCTGATACTTCGTCTGGTCTTACCTCTACCATTTTTGAATTTATTTTAGAGTTTTAATTTAATACTATTTAATTGCAGCCTGTGCAAATTCCTTTTTTATTCGTTTTAAACTGCTGGCAATGCTGGTATCAACCTGCCTGTCGCCTACAGTTAGTACAAAACCACCAATTAACGATGGGTCTACTTTATCAGCCAGCTTAATAGTACCGCCAATTGCTTTCTGTACATCGTCAAGCATTTTTTGCTTGTTCTCGGCAGATAGCGGTGATGCTGTTACCACTTTAGCATTGGTGATGTGGTTCTTAATATCGTACAAGCCAATAAACTCATTGGCGGTGGTAAATAATACTTCGCCACGGCCTTTATTAACCATGATGTTTAAGAACGCTATAGTAACCTTGCTTACTTTGTTTCCAAAAATGTCGGCAAGTATGTTTACTTTTTTGCTGTGCGATATTATAGGATTGCCTAAAACAGCTGCCAACTCTGCGCTACCTTTTACAGTATTCAGAAAAAGCTCCATATCAGTCTTAACCGCTTCAAGGGCATTTTGCTCTTGGGCAAGGTCAATTAGTGCTTTCGCGTATCTTAATGCTACTGTTATTTCTGACATCGTTCTTGAGATTTGAGATGTGAGATGTGAGATGTGAGACTATTGTATTTTGTCTCATGTTTCAAATCTAATATCTCATGTCTATTATTATAATTTCACTTCTTTCAACAACTCTGCAACTAATGCATCCTGTTTGCCCTGGTCTTCAAATTGCTTGCGTAATACTTTCTCAGCAATTTCTATTGATAAAGCAGCAACCTGGTTTTTAACATCTGCCATAGCAATTGTTTTTTGGTTGTGGATATCAATACGGGCAAGCTCGATCTGGCGTGCACCCTCTTTATGTGCAGCATCTTTAGCATCAGCTATGATCTGGTCTTTAACCTTTTTAGCTTCCTGCAAAATCGCGTCACGCTCTATACGGGCTTGTTTTAAAAGAACTTCGTTCTCGTTTGTTAAACGAGACATTTCTTCTTTAGCTGCCTCGGCTTTTGAAAGCGCATCTTCTATAAAACGCTCGCGGTCGTCAAGGGCTCCCATAATAGGTTTCCAGGCAAATTTGGCAAGTAAGAAAAACAGTACTGCAAATGATACCGTTGTCCAAAACACTAAACCAATCTCGGGGGTAACTAATGGATTCATTATTATATGATAATATATTTTAAAAAATCAATTTAATAACCGTGCCCACAGCCAATCGCTGCGGGAACGGTTAATTTTTAAATCCTCTTAAAGGGATGAAATATTATTTCAAGCCTAAGAAAGATACAACCACAGCAAACAAAGCAACACCTTCAACAAGTGCAGCAGCGATGATCATTGCAGTTTGGATCTTTGAAGCAGCTTCTGGCTGACGGGCGATACCTTCGCAGGCTTTACCACCAATTTGACCGATACCGATACCGGCACCAATTACTGCTAAACCTGCACCAAGTGCAGCGATACTTCCAATCATTGTTTTAAATTTAAAGTGAATATATAGTACATAATTATTTACAAATATTAATGGTGGTGCTCCTCAATAGCTGTACCGATAAACAAAGCGGTTAACAACGTAAAGATGAAAGCCTGCAATGCCGCTACCAGCAATTCCAATACATCCATAAACACCACAAAAGCAACTGATACCGGTGCAATAGCAAAAGACTTGAACACAAATATCAATGATATTAAACTAAGCACAATAATGTGCCCTGCCGTAATGTTGGCAAACAAACGTATCATCAAGGCGAAAGGCTTTGATATGATACCTACCAGCTCGATAACCCACCACAAAGGCCAGATCCAAACGGGTACATCACCCGGCACAAAAACGTGTTGCCAGTAATGTTTGTTACCGTTAAGGTTAACCACTAATAAGGTGATAATCGAAAGCACCAGCGTAACCGCTATATTACCCGTTAAGTTTGAACCACCGGGGAAGAAAGGCACCAGGCCTATCATGTTATTTATCCAGATAAAAAAGAACACGGTTAACAAGAACGGCATAAAGCGCTGATATTTGTAACCGATGTTTGGGCGGGCAATATCATCCCTTACAAAAAGAATGATAGGCTCCATAAAAGATTGTAAGCCTTTTGGTGCTTTACCCTGTCGTTTCTTATAGGCTGATGATACACTAAGGAATACAATTAAAAGCACAACGATAGACATCCACATACTTACCACGTTACGGGTAATAGAGAAATCATAAAGTTTGCTTGAGGCAGCCTCATCAACTTCGCCGGCTTCGTTAACTATTTTAACTTTATCGCTAACCAGCTTATAGTTATAGTTGCCTTTATATATGCCTGCAGCTTCCGCTTCGTGTCCGCCTGCTTCATGAGCAAATTTGGCCGATGAGAACATCTCTAAACCCTTATCGGTATAAATAATAACCGGCAAAGGCAAATGGGTATGACCAATAATATGCAGTGAATGAGAGTCGGCAATGTGCTCTAAAATAACCTCGCTTGGCTCAAACTTTTTTTCAGCGCCTTCGGCATGTTCTGCGTGCTCATCTTGCGAAAACGCCGGTATTGAAAATGCGGTTAGTGTTAAAAAAACGGCACAAATTCGTAAAAGTGTAAAAATTTTTGATTTCAAAATTGAGCTTTTATATATCTAAATAAAGTTTTTTACTTTGAATTTTGGTTGCGCAAGTTACGTAATAACACGTAAACTTCAAAGGCCGTATTTAAGAAATATAAGTAAAAGAAATTGCCTGCAAAAACGCCCTTTTCTACCTTGTTTTTCAGCAAAAATATTACCATAAATGCCAGGCAGGCCAATATTTTAAAAGTGGTTCCGGCCAAAAAAACCTGGGCGTAGTTTTCGGGGTTTATTTTTTGGGTAAATAATATTGCTATAACTATTAAAAAAGTAAGGCCTGTAATGTAGGCGAACATCCCCCAAAAATAAGGCATTAGTAAATTAGTATGCCCGGCAAAAGCAAGGGCTAAAGGCAGCGATGCCAGTGCCGCTACAAAAATGGCGAAGGCAATAAGCGTTGGTTGGAGTTTCAATTTTTTACAGATCTGATAACGATGAACAATGATATAAACACCCCGGCAAGCGACAGTGCTGCTGTTACCCACATGGTATGGTGTTGGTAGGCCTTATCTATTTTATAACCGGCGAATGCAAAGATGCCAATAATAGCTATCATCTGGAACGCCATACCTGTATATTTGGCGTAAGCATTTACCGCTTTGCCCCCATCATTGGGTTGTTTTTGTTCATTTTGTGCCATGCGGCAAATTTATTAAACCTATTGCATAATCTTTAGTATTTTAGCAATGCATTTATAAACCTTAGTAAGATCATTTAGGATACCAATAATGGAAACGGTGGTTAACATTATTAAGCAGGATGAAGAAGAAATGCTTTATATAGAGCATTGGTTAAAACAACCTGTTATTGAACGTTTAAGGGAAGTAACACGCCTTAGACATAATTACTATAAGTGGCTTAATAAATTGTTTCCCGGTAAAATTGAAAAGGTTGTAAATAGGGGATTATTACAATATCAAACCGGATCTACATCTGATTAAAGCAGATAAAATCGCTAACAAGCCATTATAAATATTAACCTATACCCCATTGAGGCATACGTCTACCCTTTCTGTACCAAAGTTATTGTTGCTCGCCATTATACTGGTTATTGCCGGCTGCTCGCTTGAGAAAAAGAGCGGCCTTAACCGTGGCCTGCAAAACCTTACTGCCAAATATAATATACTGTTCAATGCCAAAGAGATCCTTCGCCAAAAACAGGAAGGTTATGAGGCCGGGTACGTTGACGATTACAGCGAATTGCTAAGCGTTTACCGAGATACCGTTACCAAAAGTGACGTGCCCGATAAAGACCTTGACCTGGTTAAGGAAAAAGCCAATACCATCATCAGCGTTAAAGAACAAAGCCATTACCTGGGCGATGCCTACTTTTTGTTAAGCAAAGCCAATTACCTGGATGGTAATTATTTTGACGCGGTAGAATATGCCAACTATGTGATTCGCTCGTTTGGCAAAAACACCGAATTGAAACAGGAAGCGCTTGTTTATAAAGCACGTTCTTTATTATACATCAATCAGCCTAATGATGCCAAGGCTGCTTTAGACAGCGCTTTTTCTGATATCAACCCAAAAAAGAATATCACCGGCGATGTTTACGCCACAAAATTGCAGTATGATATAAACATACAGGATTATGTGGATGCCGAGGCCATGGCTAAACTGGCGGTAGAGAATGCGCACGGTAAAGAACGTGAATTACGCTGGACATTCATCCTGGCCCAATTGCAGGAGATGAACCACAAGCCTGCTGATGCCGTTGCTAATTATGATCGCGTGAGCAAAAGCAATGTAATATTTGACATGGCCTTTAATGCCAACCTTAACCGCATCCGCATAGAAGATATGCAGAATGGTGTAAAGGTTAGTCGGCTTACACGACTGCGCTCGTTGCTAAAAAACTCAAATAATAAAGACTTTACCGACCAAGTATATTTCCAGATAGCGCAGATCCAATATAATGATGGCGAGATTGAAAACGCTTTGAAAAGCTACAGGCAGTCCATCAACTACAGCACAAAAAACCAGAGCCAAAAGGGCCTGTCTTATCTGCGTATGGCCGATGTTTATTTTAAAAACAAAGCGGACTATACCGGCGCCAAAAACTTTTACGATAGCGCGCTGGTGAGTTTATCGCCAAATTACCCTAACTACCAGGTTATTAAAAAGAAGGCCGAGAACCTGCAGGTGCTGGCCGATAGGTTGCAAATTATAGACCGCGAAGACACCCTGCAAATGCTTGCCAAGCTTGATGAGCCAACCCGCCTTACCCGTATCGATAAGATGGTGGAGGCCAAAATACTAAGATCACAACCGACACAAGTAAGCAACGCGCAGGCAAGTGGCGCCGTCAACGTAAACCAGCCGGCGCAAGAAAGTTTACCCAACGGAAATAACTTTTATTTTAGCAATGCCAACGCGGTAAGCCAGGGCTTTAGCAGTTTTAAAAAGGTTTGGGGTAACCGCCGTTTAGAGGACAACTGGCGCAGGGCCAACCGCGCCGGCAGCGACATCACACAAAATAACTCTGTAGCCATACAAGCCACCGACCCGGATGGTGGCGCTAACGACCTTTTAAGCAACGTTAATAAAGTGAATGCCGGCAATTACAGGCAGGAGTTGTTACAAAATTTGCCGCTTACCCCCGGCCTGTTGGCGCAATCTAATAAACGCATGTACGATGCTTATTTAGATATAGCCAATTTTTACCGCGATGTATTGGACGATAAAAAGGAAGCTATTGCAGCCTATGAATTGATTTTAAAACACTTCCCTAATAACGATAATACCGCGGCTATCTATTATAACCTATACCGTTTGTACAGCGATACAGATCCGGCATCGTCAAACAGGTATAAAGATCTGCTGGTGAAAAATTATCCGCAAACGCCTTTCGCCAGAATCATCCTCGACCCGGAATACAGCAAACACATTAATGATGAGGACAACGGTTTTAGCATCTTATATAATAATATATACGACCTATATGCTACCCACCAATATTCAAGGGTGATCACTGCATCTGATGCCCTGCTGGCGCAGTATCCGAATAACAGGTTTGCATCACAGATCTACTACCTGCGTACTTTCGCGGCCGGCCACCTGGAGCCACTTACTGCTTTTATTACCGACTTGCAAAGCATAGCCACCAAATATCCCGATG
The DNA here is from genome assembly GCF_034345625.1 of Mucilaginibacter sp. 5C4. Lineage (NCBI taxonomy): Bacteria > Pseudomonadati > Bacteroidota > Sphingobacteriia > Sphingobacteriales > Sphingobacteriaceae > Mucilaginibacter > Mucilaginibacter sp. 5C4. The sequence goes on from NZ_CP133775.1 coordinate 3,904,937, forward strand.
ATAAGTTGATCACCCCTTTGGTTAATCAGCATGTGGCCTACATAATTGCAAATCAATCAGAACTGGCGTTACGCAAGGTTATAATATCTGACCGCGAAACGAATGACCCGCAGTTTACCCTGCCCATCGTTTACCAAAAAGAAACAGAATTTAGGGTGCCTGCCGAAAAATACATACCCGGACCCGACGTTCGCAAGCCCGAGCCAAAGCCGGTTACGCCACCATTAAAGGCGGAAGACAAAGCATCGGCCATAACAGCTACATCTGTGGAGGTAAAAAAACCAGCTGAAGTTGCCACAGTTAAAGAAGCTTTAAAAGAAGAAAAACCGGTTGAAACCAAAACCGATATTTTGCCTCTGGTAACGCAATCGGCACAGGTTGCGGCACCAATTACCGCGGCATCAACAGTAGCGCCGGTAAAACAAGCGCCATCCATATTTAGCATGCGCGATAGCACCAACTATTACCTGGTGATAAATGTAAGCAGCGGTGCAATCAATTTATCATCGTCGCGTTTTGGTATTGGGCAATTTAACAGGGTTAGTTATAATAGCGCAGGTATAAAACACCAGCTTAAAGCCGTTGGTTATGATAACCAGCTGATTTACATTGGCCGCTTTAATAACCTTGCCGGGGTTAAGGATTATGCCCGCAAAATTTTACCGCTGATGCCCGATATAATGAAGGTGCCAAAGGATAAATACAGCTTTTTTATCATAACACAAGAAAATCTGGATAAATTAGCCGACCGAAAAAAACTAGATAGTTATACAGACTATTATCAACAAAACTACTAAACAGAGATGATCAATAAAGTTCCGCAACAGGATATAAAACGTTACAACTGGTATATATGGCGTTTTGTAATTGCCTGTTTTTCGTTTTTCGTAATTATGATATTGCTCATAGCCTTCCAGGTGTTTGGCCCGCTGCCATCTTTCCGCGAGCTGGAGAACCCAAAGAGCGATCAGGCATCAGAGATCATCTCATCCGACAAAGAGATCATAGGTAAATATTACATCAAAAACCGTTCGAGCGTTCCTTATAAGCAGATCTCGCCAAATGTTATCAATGCGTTGATAGCTACCGAGGATACCCGCTTTTACCAACACTCGGGGATTGATTTTCAGCGTACTTTCAGTATAGTTTTGTATAACCTTATAGGTAAAAAGCAGGGTGGCAGTACCATTACGCAGCAACTGGCACTTAACCTGTTCTCGGAGCGGTCGCACAACCCTTTTAAGCGTATTATCCAAAAATTACAGGAATGGATCACAGCAGTTAAGATAGAACGCAACTACACCAAAGAAGAGATCCTTACCCTGTACCTAAATACCATTGATTTTGGAGCATATAATACTTATGGTATCAGCTCGGCGTCGCGTACTTATTTTAACAGCACCCCCGATAAACTTACACCGGACCAGGCCGCGCTATTGATCGGCATGATAAACGGGCCGGGTATTTACTCGCCCATAAACCACCCCGAAAACGCCAAAAACCGCCGTAATTTCGTCCTGCGACGTATGGATGAAGAGGGCTTTTTAAGCTCGGGACAGGCCGATGAATATAAAGCGAAACCACTGGGTTTAACGTTTAGTCCGATAGATCATAACGAGGGTATCGCCACCTACTTTAGGGCAGTCCTAAAAAAACAGGTACAAAAGATCTTAGTTGATAAATCGATCCTAAAACCTGACGGCACCACCCCTTATGACCTTGACCGTGATGGCCTGAAAATATATACCACCATTGATGCCACCATGCAAAAATATGCCGAGGACGCGCAGAAAGAATACATGCGCATCCTTCAGGCACAATTTAACGCGCACTGGAAAGGCATCAGTCTTTGGAAAAGCATCCCGACATTCAAAAGCCTGCTTGATAAGGGCATGTATAGGTCTGACAGGTACATCGCCCTAAAATCGCAGGGAGCATCCGAAGAAGAGATCCGTGCCGATTTTAACAAGCCCGCTAAAATGAATTTGTTTACCTGGCGAGGCGATATCGATACGGTGATGAGGCCTATCGATTCGATAGTATATTGTAAAATGATGTTGCGCAATTCGTTGATGAGTATGGACCCTACTACCGGCTACATCAAAGCATGGGTGGGCGGCATAAACTTCGAGCATTTTAAATACGATCAGGTAAAAATGGGTACACGCCAGGTGGGCTCTACAGCTAAGCCATTTACTTATGCCGTGGCTATCGACGATGGGATATCTCCTTGTCAGCAAGTAGCCAACGAGCCTATCACCATTACCGGTTATGGCGCCGACTGGACACCACGTTCATCGCCAGGCGAAACTGTGCCGGGTGTTATTACACTGCGCACTGCTCTGGCACGTTCGCAAAACTGGGTCACCGCGTATGTTATGAACGAGGTAAAACCAACGCCCGTTATGGAATTGATCAAAAAGATGGGTATCACCAGTAATGTACCGCCATACCCCTCTATCTGCCTGGGCACGTTTGACGCTTCGGTATTTGATATGACGGGGGCTTACTCGGCATTTGCCAACCAGGGCGTTTGGACGGAGCCTACCTATTTGTTACGTATCGAAGACAAAAACGGTAACGTATTATACAACAACTCGCCGCGCATTGTGCAAGCTATGAACGAGCAAACCGCTTACGTAATGACCTATATGCTTAAAGGCGTTATCGACGAAGGCACAGGCTATCGCTTACGCGGCAAATACGGCTTAACAAACCCTATTGGTGGCAAAACGGGCACCACGCAAGATAACTCCGATGGTTGGTTTATGGGCATTACCCCACAACTGGTTACCGGCGTGTGGACAGGCTGCGAGGATCGCGATATCCACTTCCGATCTACCCGCCTTGGCGAAGGTGCAAACACCGCCCTGCCTATTTTCGCAGGGTTTATGAAGCGGGTTTACGCCAATACATCCCTCGGCATAAAAAAGAACGTAGACTTTGTACCGCCAAAATCCGGCGTATCCATCACGCTCGATTGTGGTGCCTACAGCCAACAGCAAAAAGGCACTAACGAGGTGGATAAGAAACTTGATTTTTAGACATTTGTTGTAAAGTTTAAATGTTGTAAGGTTTAAAGGTTGTTTTTATCTATTGGCTCAACATTACAACTTTAAAACATTGCAACATTCTAACACCAGATGGAGAAATTCGATTACAAGGAAGCTTTAAAAAATATACCGCACAAACCGGGTGTATATCAGTATTGGGATAGCGAGAAACAGCTGATCTATATTGGTAAGGCAAAGGACCTGCGTAACCGTGTGGGCTCTTACTTTAACAAAGATACGCAAATTAATGCTAAAACGCGGGTACTGGTATCCAAGATCCGCAACATCACGTTCACTATTGTAGATACCGAGGTGGATGCCTGGCTGCTGGAAAACAGCATGATAAAGAAGCACCAGCCGCGCTACAATGTGATGCTGAAGGATGATAAAACCTACCCGTGGATCATCATCAAAAACGAAAATTACCCCCGCATTTTTTGGACGCGCCGCATCATTAAGGATGGCTCTAAATACCTTGGTCCCTACGCTTCCGTAAGTATGATGCACACTATTTTGGGGCTGATCAAAGAAACCTATTCCCTGCGTACCTGCAACCTTAACCTTACCCGCGAGAATATCGAAAAAGGCAAGTTTAAGGTTTGCCTGGAGTACCAGTTGGGTAACTGCAAAGGCCCTTGCCAGGATTACCAGTCAGAAGCCGACTATGACAATAATATTGGCGAGATAACAGATGTACTCAATGGCAAGATAGGAAACGTTGTACGCGGCTTAAAAAGCGACCTTGACAAAGCTGTTGGTGACCTCAACTTCGAACTGGCCCACCGCATAAAACGGAAACAAGACCTGCTGGAGAACTACCAGAGTAAATCTACCGTAGTAAACTCTTCTATTACTGATGTAGATGTGTTCAGCATTGCATCCGAAGAAAAATACGCCTTCGTAAACTTCCTGAAAGTGATGAACGGTACCATCACCCAAACACAAACCATCGAGCTTAAGAAACGCCTCGACGAAACCGACGAGGAGTTGCTAAGCATCGCCATAACCGAATTTAGGACCAGGTATAACAGTACCTCTAAAGAGATCATCGTACCGTTTAATATCGACGTAGAGGATGAGAAGCTAAAGTTTACTGTACCCAAGCTAGGCGAGAAACGTAAGCTGTTGGATCTGTCGCAAAAGAATGTGATGTTCTTTAAAAAGGAAAAGATAGACCAGTACGAAAAGCTGAACCCGGACGTGCGGATAGATCGCCTGCTTACGCTAATGATGAAGGACCTGCGCATGAATACCCTGCCACGCCACATCGAATGTTTTGATAACTCCAACTTCCAGGGCGCGTACCCGGTATCTGCCATCGTGGTGTTTAAGGATGCCAAGCCATCTAAGAAGGATTACCGCTTTTTTAACGTAAAAACGGTTGTCGGCCCGGATGACTTTGCCACTATGGAAGAGGCCGTGCACCGCCGTTACCGCCGCATGCTGGATGAAGGCACCGAGTTGCCGCAACTCATCATCATTGACGGTGGTAAAGGGCAGCTATCATCAGCCATGAAAAGTTTAAGGCTATTGGGGATAGAAAAGAAAGTAACTATCATCGGCATCGCTAAACGCCTGGAAGAATTATATTACCCCGGCGACCAGTACCCGCTGTACCTGGACAAACGATCTGAAACACTTAAAGTGATCCAGCAGCTGCGCGATGAGGCCCACCGTTTCGGTATCACCGCTCACCGTAAAAAACGCGACAAGGGCACTTTAGCAACGGAATTGGAATTGATCCCCGGTATCGGCAAAACCACCGCCGAGAAGCTTTTAAAATACTTCAAATCCGTGAAAAAGATCCGCGAAGCAACCGAAACCGAGTTGCAGGAAGTAGTGAACTTAAAGCAAGCGAAAGCTATTATCCAATACTTCAATCCGGCGGTAAGTGATGTTACGGGGTTGCAGTAGATCCTAATAATCACAGCATATTTTTCTGCGCGTCATTGCGAGGTACGAAGCAATCTCTTTAGGACAATTATACACCTTGCTTGCCGGACTTGCTTAAAGAGATTGCTTCGTACCTCGCAATGACGCTATGGCAACAAAAAAGCCCGTATGCTTACGCAAACGGGCTTCAATATTTTAAGCGGACTAATTATTCGCCGTATTTCCAAAGGTTAAGCTCGTAATCCAGGATCGTTTTTTTGATCCTTTCAGATTCGTATAGCTTATCAATACCTTGCGCGTAATCGCGGATGCGTTCGTCTTTATCGTTAGATTGTTTAACAATGTAACTGGTAAATATGCGTTTCACAAAACAATCATCAAAGCTTAGCCCTGTTGCATCGTTGTTACGGCTAACCGCTTCTTTAACGGCCAAAACCTTGCGTGCTTCATCAAAATAGATCCAAAACGCCGGTTGATAATCCAGGTCCATACCTGCTGCCTTGGGTTTGTAAAGCGGGGCTATACCGATGATGCGTGGTTCGAAAACCGAACGCTGTTTGTCAAAATACCAATCTTCTTTAATACGGAATTTAACAACGCTATCCGGGTTAAACTCGCCGGCCTGCACCCTTGATCCTATCTTGTTACCATCCTTATCAAACTGATCTACAACAGCACTATCTGCCATACGGGCACGTGCCTGTCCTGTAGCAAGCGGCCTGCTAAATCCATCACCGTTAGGGTCATCTTTAGTAGGCGCCGGGTCGTAAGCGGTAAGCTCACCCAAATCAATAGCTGCCATTAATACATCAATTAACCTGCCTTTTGGCGAACCCAAGTATTGGTTCATTTTTTCGCGAAGGTCTATCTCGCGCCAAACACGTTTAGCAAACATTACGTCGGCTTCGCGCAGGTTGGCGTAAGGGGTTACCTTAGCGCTAAGGATATTATTTTTCCTGTAATAACCGTCCATAGGGCGGTCAAAAGGCTTTTTCCTAGTGGTATCAACACGTGATAAACCCGCGTTTGCGGCACCGGAAACCTGTTTATTCGGGTTTACACCCGAAGCAACAGAGGCCTGTGTTTTTGCCCTCGTACCAGCTTTTTTGGTTGCCTTTTTTTTGGTTTGCGCGAATGAAGCGCTGCAAGCCAGACAAAGTACAATGATCAAAAATCTTGTTTTCATAATCTTCTTAATTAGCCTGTAATACTATACCGTCAAGTCCGCGCTGTGTGCCATCAGGGCCAACAGCTATAATATCCTGGAATACTACGGTTGTACCCGGTGTAACACTACCCATAGCAGCACGCATAGGGCCCGATAGTTCGCCACTTGTCGCGGTGTAGCTAACAGCATCCTGGCGTGGTTTTATGATGACCAGGCTAAACCTGGTAACGTTAAATTTAGCGTCAAACTCAAATCCGTCCAATTTGGCAAAAAGCCTGTCTTGCGCGCGGATGTTGGCTGCACTGGTTTTACCACCGCTTTTGCCGGCAAACATCGCTTTAGGATCCGGGATCCGTTTAACACGGAATTCCGAAGCACCCAATACCATGCCTTTATCGCCCAATACTGTTACCTTCGCGGTACCTATGGTAGTTACATTTGCAGTATAATGGCCGCCTGAACCGCTTACCGAGCCACCGCTCATGCTTACTTTTATACTTTCTTTAGGTACACCCGGTGCCGAAATTGACAAAGGGTTTGGTACACCAATGTATAATACGTTCATTTTATCCGGCGATACTACTGCCGATGGTCTTGCAACCATGTAGCTACCATCAACCGTGTAAGGTTTTGCCGGGCCATCTACCTGTTTAACTAATAACGAGGCTGTCCATTTGTGCATCCCTTCACCACTTGCTGTTGTGGTATATGTACCAATACCATTGGCAATTGGTACTGGCGAACCACCGACGGTAATAACGGGGTTAGATTTATCGTCATATGCGGTTAAATAGATGTCGGCTTTGTATTGCTGGCCTGATAATACATAACCGGTGGGTGCAACGATAACAGCCCGAAATTGATTAAGGGTTACCTGCGCCTGGTCAACTTTGCCTAATATTTTTTTAACTACTTCGTTCTCGGCATTTTTATTATCAGCCTGTATTTTAGCCAATGTGGTTAAAGCCGCTCCCAATGGGATGCCTTCGCCAAAATAACCTGTCTGGAAGGTTTTACCGGGATAACCCGGGCGCATGGGCGGGTCGTTAGCGTTTAATGAAAAATTAACACCCGCTGCGTCTTTACCCAAAAGAGAGATCAGTTTCGCTTTAGTAGCCTCGATCTTTTCTTTTAACACATCGGCCTTTTTATCGTTTATCATCACCTCTGATGATATATCAAGGCTTTCTCTTGCATTAACATCATTGATCTCGGGGTTTATGCCGCCACCTTTTTCAACAAGTTCCTTTTTAAGTTCTTCGATATACGCGTTAAGCTCGCCAGATGTTTTAGTGGCTTCTTTTGCATTAGCTAATAATTTACCTGCTTTTTCGGGCTGCTCTCTTAGTTTAGTAGCCTCGAAAGCTGAATACGTATTATCTAAACCAGTAGTAACGTTTACACGTGATTGATCTAAGCTGTTTGTGATATTTTTGAATGAGTCCAATAGGCTGTCCGGAACGTTTAGCGCTATAAGCCCTAAAAGTACCAGGTACAGTATACCTATCATCCGCTGTCTTGGGGTTTCTTTACCTCCGGCCATGCTTTATATATTCTGTGTTGGTATACTTAAATATGTTAGTTAACCCTTGGCTGGTTCATTGCTGTAAGCATGTTACCATAAACTGAATTTAACGAAGCAAGGTTTTTAGCTAAACGGCCAACCTCCTCTTTAAACTGTTTCGAATCATCTAACGATTCGTTAAAGTTATTCATCGTTAACGACAGATTTTTGTAGAAGCTGTTCATCGCTTTCAAATGCGCGCTTGAATCCTGTAACTCCAGTTCGTATACCGCGTTTAATGACGATAGGTTTTTAGCCAAATTGTTAACCTGGTCATGGTAAGCCTTTGAATCGATATTGGTGTTTGCCATTTCGTTAAGGTTGGCAGATGCTTTTTCAAATGCCGCGCTTAAACCATCGTAGCTTGCAGTTGCCTGTTTTACTTTGTTTGTAAAAGCGACAGTAGCGTCGCCTGCGTCAGTTACCCTTGATATAGCGTTAACCTTATCACCAAAGGTGCGAAGACCATCGCCTAAGCTGCCGATAAGCTCGGGGCCAATTTTAGCATCAGACAGCATTTTGTCTAAAGCGGCCGTGTTTGAAAAATTATCGCCGCCTGATATTGCCGGCCTTGAAGATGATTTTGGCAATTCGCCCGAAAAGTCTTCATTCAATTCTGGATATACACGTACCCAGTCCACTTCTTTGTCTTCGCGTTGTAAACCGAGGATAAAGAACAATATAGCTTCAGTACCTAATCCAAGTGTTATAAATTCAGAAGCGAATTTCCAGTGTTGAATTTTAAACAGCAACCCAATTATAACAACTGTTGCTCCAATTGATATAATATTCCCAATTCCGAAAGGTTTCTTTTTCCCAGCCATAAACTTTTGTAAAGATGATTTTGTATTATTTTAGTTTGATTTGTTTAGCGTTTGTCCTTGATATCGCGGCCAAGGAATGGTGTTACACAACGGAAACCGATGTATGATTTCGCGGTATCCTGGTACTCGAAAGTACGGGTAGAGTTTTGAAGAAAGTAACCGATATCCTTCCATGAGCCGCCGCGTACAACTTTACGTTTCAGTACTTCGGGGTCATTTCTTTTTGCTTCGTAATCGAATGTTGGCGATAAGTCATGCACGAATGTTGATGCAGATTCATCATATGCAGATGATGTCCACTCGGCAACGTTACCGGCCATATTGTACAAGCCATAATCGTTAGGGAAATATGATCTTACATTTACTGTGTATGCGCCACCATCATCGGTATAATTACCACGGCCGGGTTTAAAGTTGGCCATTAAACATCCTTTCGCATTTTTAATATACGGACCGCCCCAGGGGTAATCGGTACCTATACGGCCACCACGTGCGGCGTACTCAAATTCAGCATCGTTTGGTAATGCATAAGGTTGATTGTGCGGGATATGGCGTTTGTCTTTAGCACCATCGCTTAAACGTGTGCGCCATGCGGTAAATGCACGGGCCTGGCGCCAGGTAACACCTACAACAGGGTAGTTACGGTATGCCGGGTGAGAGAAGTAACCCTCAACCATTGGCTCGTTAGCAGCGTAAGAGAAATCGTTAAGCCAAACCAGTGTATCCGGATAAACCCCTACAGTATCACGTAAAATAAAATCCGAACGTTTTTTTGTTTTATCGTTACGATAGTTTGATGCATCGCGCAGTGTAAATAAAGCGTAGTTGTATTTTAATAACTTAACGTCAATTTCGTTACGGTCAAATACCCGGTCATCGCCCTGGTAGTATAATCCCTGTAGTTTTTGTTGGTTTGCTGATGCATTTTTACCACGTGTGCTAAACACCGGGTTATTCTCAACATATCCCCAGTTGATGTATTTCCTGCCGTTTGGATCCGCCGCAGCGCCTTTTTTAGGCTGGTAATAATACTTTGTGTCGTTTAGGTAGTTGGTGATGGCAATAGAATCGCGCACCCAAAATACAAACTGCTTATATTTTGTGTTGGAGATCTCCGTATCGTCCATAAAAAACGGAGGTACCGTTACCTGTTTTGTTTGAGCTGTTTGGGCAAAGGTTACATCCTGGTCTGTTTGGCCCATTAAAAATGTACCCCCTTTAATATAAACCATGTTTAAGGGGGTTGTTGCCCTGAAAGATCGTTGCCTTACCCCTATAACCTCGCCACTTGAAGCGCCGCCGCCGCCGCCTATGCCGCAGCCTGTTAATATAGTACCGGCCAAAACTATTATTAAAAAGTATACTTGTTTCATTTTGTATCCAAAATCAGTAATATCTATTAATCCTATTTAACAGAACGCACCCCCGAATATATCACTTTTACACTAACCAAACAGAAAAAAATGTTTTTATATATAACAGTTGCTATTATTAGTTATAATAAATCGCCTTCTATATTGGTAAAAAAGCAAAGAGTACGATAAAAATATTTCGTTATTGCATAAATATTTTCACCGTTATACGGGGTTTTTCTGAAGAATGTTGCAGTATTACAACTGTTAAAATTTATTTATTTGTTGGCTTGCTTAACATATTGGTCAATTGCCATGGTCATAGAAGGTGCAGCAGGTGTTGGCGCAGGGATATCCAGGATCAATCCGGCTTCTAAAACTGCTTTGTGGGTTGTGGCACCAAAAGCCGCTATACGGGTATTATTCTGCTGAAAATTGGGAAAGTTTTTATATAACGACTGGATGCTAGACGGGCTAAAGAATGCGATAACGTCATAAAACACCTCGGCAAGGTCGCTCAGGTCGCTACATACGGTGCGGAAAAGAACTGCAGGTGTAAAATCGTAACCGTTATCTAACAAGAATTTTTGGGTTTCCTCGGCAGCTACGTCAGAACAAGGACATAGGAATTTTTCGGCAGAGTGTTTTTTCAAAACCTCGGCCAGGTCGGCAGCGGTTTGTTTGCCAAAAAATATCTTCCGCTTACGGTATTGAATGTATTTTTGAAGATACAGGGCGATAGTTTCTGAAAGGCAGAAGTATTTCATTTCTACCGGTACCTCAAAACGCATCTCCTCGCAAATACGGAAGAAATGGTCTGCAGAGTTACGGCTGGTGAAGATCACTGCGGTAAAATCGGCCAGGTTAATTTTTTCCTTACGGAAATCCTTAGCAGGCACCCCCTCTACGTGAATAAACGACCTAAAGTCAATTTTTAAATTAAGCTTTTTGGCCAATTCAGCATAAGGATTTTTATCATTCTCAGGTTTTGGAAGCGTAACTAATATGCTTTTAACCTTTTTCTTTCTATCTTCCAATGCCATATGTATCTACCTAAATCCTATATTAAGTGCCTTGATCAATATCAATATGGGGCAAATTTCAAGGGCACAAAGATAGATAAATAAATAAAATTTATGAAATCGAAAATTTGAAATAATACTTACGCTGCTGCGCAGGTATTGCCATATAAATATCACTACTACAAACAGTAATGTTAACACCAGTAAAAAGGGGATGAACTTATCTGAGATGAGGCTGAAACATAGCGCTACAGGCAAAAAAACAAAGGTTATATTAAAATAGGTAAGTGATAGTGCCGATATATAATCGGTCACCAGCTTATTAATATCAAACACAAAACCTAAGAACTTTAATACCAGGAACTTACTGGCAAACAACGCGATGATAACTAAGGACAGCGTCGCAAAAAGCTGGAAACCGGCAATTGTATAATAAACTTTATAGTAACCTGTAGTTAATAAGTACAGGAACAAACCGCAGGTAAAACCAAATAGCAGGAACAAACCCACAAACGTCCAAAAGTTGATGGGGCTATCCTCCTTCCCTGCCTGGGCGCTGCTTTTACGGTTGTAAAACGACTGGAAAACATTGCTCATATCCTTACTGGAGAATATGTTCAATCCCGATGTAAATAGCAATAAAATGATGATAATGGCAATAACCCAAATATCGCGAGATGGACGCGTATGACCGTAACCCTGCTTTATCCGCGCTTTGGTGGAGAGGCTAAAGTAGTGGTCGCCTTTGTAGGCATTGGCCTTTAAGATACTATCCACAAACATATTAGGGCGATTAGGATCGGGGGCCTGAACGTATAGCATCGCCAGCGAGTCCGACTCGAATTTTTCGCGTACTGCTGTTGCCTGTGCTACCGAATCCAGGAAAGGCAGTGGCCCTTTAAACCTTGGCCGGGCGCGGATACTATCTATGGGTTTCTGTACAGAATCTGCCTGTGCATACGCGGCAGTGCATCCTGTAACAACCATAAATAAAAAGCAAATAAACCAGCGCATGTATATAAACCCTTGTAATAGGCGCAAATTTAGGCAAATAAAAGCGGTTAGGCTAAAGCATGCGTAATTTCATTTACTTACCAAAATTGCCTTAGGTGATGGTCGGTGTGTTTATATTTAGCGGCATTATAAAGTTCAGTCAAACAAGTAATTCTTAACTTCGGAACATGAAATTAGATCTGTTCCAGATTGACAGTTTTACAAGGGAAACCTTTAAAGGCAACCCGGCTTGTGTTGTGCCGTTAGATTTTTGGCTTAGCGACGATGTGTTAATGAATATCGCAAAAGAGAACGCCGTAGCCGAAACGGCATTTTTTATCATCGAAAAAGACCACGTACACCTAAAATGGTTTACCCCCGAAATTGAAATGGACCTATGTGGCCACGCCACTTTAGCTGCGGCACACGTACTTAAAACATGTTTGCATTACCCGGAGAAAGACATCCTGTTTAAAACCCTAAGCGGCGATCTGTTAGTGTCGGAGCGCGATGGCTTATATACCTTAGATTTCCCCTCCAGGAAACCTGTTTTAAGTGAGTTGCCCGAGATTATCAAGAAAGCATTAAATATACAACCTGCAATTGTGCTTAAATCGCGCGATTATGTGCTGATTTACAATAGCGAAAAAGAGGTAAGGGATATTCAGATTGACCGCCAGCTGTTTGACCAGATCAACCTTGATCCCGGTGGTGTGGTGGTTACGGCAAAAGGTGATGTATATGATTTTGTTTCAAGGTATTTCACCTCGCAATCGAGCATCTTAGAAGACCCGGTAACCGGCTCATCGCACTGCTCTTTAATACCCTATTGGGCAGAGCGGCTTCAAAAAAAAGAAATGAAGGCCATCCAGTTATCCGACCGGACGGGCGAACTATATTGCGTTGATAAAGGAGACCGGGTACTAATTTCAGGCTATGCCAAAACTTATGCTATCGGGGTGCTTTGGACCGAATAATAAAATCAATAATCCGGGCAATTCTATTAGATACTAATTTGGTTAAACGCTTACCTTTGCCCCATGGCAGGTATTTACATCCACATCCCTTTTTGCAAGCAAGCCTGCCATTACTGCGATTTCCATTTCAGCACATCACCTAAGTATAAGGATGAGATGGTGGCGGCCATCCTGAAAGAGATAACCCTGCAAAAAAACTATCTCACCAACGAAACTATCGAAACCATTTATTTTGGTGGCGGTACCCCGTCGGTACTTTCGGCAGACGAGATCATCCGCATTATTAATACCATTACAGAGCTACATACCGTTAGTGCCGATGCCGAGATAACGCTGGAGGCTAACCCGGACGACCTGGACCATCATAAAATAAACGCTTTCCGCCACACGCCGGTAAACCGTTTCAGTATAGGCATCCAGTCGTTTTTTGATGAGGACCTGCAATGGATGAACCGCGTGCATCGCGCCAGCGAAGCCGAAGCATCTGTAAAACGCGCGCAGGATGCAGGCTTTGAGAATATAACTGTCGACCTTATTTATGGCTATCCTTTACTCACAGATATTAAGTGGAAGCATAACCTCCAAAAAGTTTTTGAACTGGGCATCCCCCACGTATCCGCTTACAGCATGACGGTTGAACCGCAAACCGCGCTGGCAACCTTCATCAGCAAAAAAAAGCAGCAGCCCATGAGCGAGGCCCAAAGCGCCGAACAATTTAACATGATGCTGGAGGCTATGCAAACCAACGGTTTTGAGCAGTACGAGATCTCTAACTTTTGCAAGCAGGGCCATTACTCGCGCCATAACTCTAATTATTGGAAGGGTGTAAAATATCTGGGCATCGGCCCATCGGCACATTCCTTTAATGGCGATACCCGCCAATGGAATATTGCTAATAATACTAATTACATAAAAAGTTTAGCAGAAAACACTATCCCGGCCGAAATTGAGATCCTGACAGAAACCAACCGTTTGAACGAATACATCATGACCTCGCTCCGCACCAGCTGGGGCATGGACCTTGACAAACTTGACAGCATTGCATCCGGCGCTAAAAACGATGTTTTAAAAGCTGCCAGGCCATATTTTGATGATGGCAGCCTTACCCGAACGGGCAATATTTTAACCCTTACCCCCCACGGCAAGCTCTACGCAGATAATATTGCGGCGAATTTGTTTTTTTAACTTTTCATTACTTTCTCATTTATACTTTCACGGCGATCTTATTCTTTTATTTCATTACCGTCCCTTAAAAGGGACGGGATAGCAATTAATTTAAATGGCTTTAGCCAAATATTACTGTCCTGTTTCGGCTAGAGCCGGGCACGCTTACTTGTTATCCGTTGGCTAAAGCCAACGGCAATAATATTCTGTTTACCCTCTTTCCGCGCAGCGAAGGTCGGCGAGTTTGTTGCGATAGCTATTGGTATTGGGGTGAGTAAATATATTATAGCGAATGGTTGTTAGAAATATATTAACCAATTAAAAACCGCCTGCAATTTTACTGCGTATCTTCTTACAAATAAATTCACCCAAAAAACATGAAAAAATTAATCATCGCGGCCTTTGCTTTAGCAGCTATAGCAATAGCCCCAAAAGCAAATGCACAAACTAAAATGGTTGGTGGCGCAGCAATGTACCCAACAAAAAACATTGTAGAAAACGCAGTAAATTCTAAAGACCACACCACATTGGTTGCTGCTGTTAAAGCTGCAGGTTTAGTAGAAACTTTATCATCTGCAGGCCCGTTCACCGTGTTTGCACCAACTAACGAAGCTTTTAACAAATTGCCAAAAGGCACTGTTGAAACTTTGGTAAAACCAGAGAACAAAGCAACACTTACCAAAATTTTAACTTATCACGTTGTAGCAGGTAAAGTTAGCGCTAAAGACCTAATTGCTAAAATCAAAGCGGGCAAAGGTACTGCCGAATTAACTACCGTTAGCGGTGGCGTACTAAAAGCGAAAATGGCCCACAAAAAAATATACATTGTTGACGAAAAAGGTGGCAAAAGCTGGGTAACCATTGCTGATGTTAACCAAAGCAACGGTGTTATCCACGTAGTGAATGCTGTGTTGATGCCGAAATAAAAGTGGCAGTAGCGGCTGCACTTAATACTGCCACTGCAACTACTTAATACTACCTATCAAGCCCGGTTGCAAAAGCGCCGGGCTTATTTTTTTGTCAAAAAACATCACAAATGGCGTTTCAAATGTTATGCCTATGTTAAATAATTAATTTTGTATCGTTTTTTAGTATAGCATAGCATATGAGCTTGTCCCTTACCCCTATAGACAGCGTTGATAATATCAGCAAAGAAGATTTTATCAATAATTATTTAAAGCCACGCAAGCCGCTGGTTATCCGCAAGGCTACCCAAAACTGGCCTGCCCTGCAAAAGTGGACCTTTGATTATTTAAAGGAAACTGTTGGCAACCAAATGGTGCCGCTTTACGACAGCTCGAAAGCCGATCCGTCTAAACCCATCAACGCGTCTGCTGCCGAAATGAAGTTTGGCGATTACATCGACCTGATCCAAAAAGAGCCTACCGATCTGCGCATCTTTTTATTTGACCCCATAAAGCACGCGCCGGGTTTGCTGGATGATTACCGCTCCCCTACCAACTTGATGGGTGGTTTTTTAGATAAATACCCTAACATGTTTTTTGGCGGGAAAGGCTCCGTTACATTTTTACATTACGATATAGACCTGGCGCACATCTTCCATACGCACTTTAATGGCCGCAAGCACGTGATATTGTTTGATAATAAATGGAGCGAGCGACTGTATAAGATTCCCTTTGCTACTTATGCATTGGAGAATTATGATATTGAGCATCCCGATTTTAAAAAGTTCCCGGCGCTGGATGGCATAGAAGGGCATAAAACTATTTTAGAACACGGAGACACTCTATTTATGCCCACCGGTTTTTGGCATTGGATGAAGTACCTGGATGGGTCGTTCTCTATTTCGTTACGTGCATGGGATAGTTCCTGGGTTATCAAGGCAAAAAGCCTTTACAACCTTACTATACAGCGCAAGTTTGATGATATCATGAAAAAGAATTTCAGGATAGGGTATATGGACTGGAAAGAAAGGCTGGCCGTTAAACGTGCAGATAAAGCTTTGGCTGCGGGTAAACCGTAAAACAGTTTTCGTAGAGACGCGATACTTCGCGTCATTTTGCGTTTATAAATGCCCATAACATATTCTTAATATCTCTATCTGCTTTTTATTTTGTTATTTTGATAACTTTCGGGCAATAGTTACGTCCTAAAAGTAACTATTTGTAAAATCCGATACGTTAGCGATATGAGCTTTATACTGCACCCGATTGATACTGTTGAGAACATAAGCCCCGAAGATTTCAAGAAAAACTACCTTGACCCACGCCGCCCGCTGGTTATTAAAGGCCTGACCAAAAGCTGGCCCGCCCGCGATAAATGGACGCCCGAATACCTAAAAGAGGTAGTAGGCAAAAAGGTGGTGCCGTTGTACGATAACTCTAAGGCCGACCCGTCCAAGCCCATCAACTCATCGGCGGCAGAAATGCCTTTTGATGATTATATCGACCTGATCAAATCGCAGCCAACAGAACTACGTATCTTCTTCTTTAATATATTTAAACAAGCGCCGCAACTGCTGGATGATATCGTTTTCCCTAAAGATCTGATGGGTGGCTTTATCGAAAGCATGCCATCTATGTTTTTTGGCGGTTCAAACTCGGTTACGTTTTTACATTACGACATCGATCTTCCGCACATTTTCCATACCCATTTTGGTGGGCGCAAGCACGTAATATTGTTCGAGAATAAATGGAAACGCCGCTTATATTGTATCCCTAATGCTACTTATGCTTTAGAGGATTATGATGTACAAAACCCCGACATTAAAAAATTCCCTGCCCTTGAAGGAGTAGAAGGCACAGAGGTGTTCATGGAACATGGCGACACCCTGTTTATGCCCACCGGCTACTGGCACTGGATGAAGTATATCGATGGCTCGTACTCGCTTAGCCTGCGCGCATGGGACGCTTCCATCACCCGCAAAGCTGCCAGTATTTATAACCTGGCAATAAAAGGCGGTGTGGATAGCCTGCTGAAAATGGCCTTTAAAGAAAAATACGCTAAATACCGCGAACACATCGCCATTAAATGGGCCGAGCAGGAACTGGCTGCCGGCAAACCATATTAAGGGAGATTTGATTACATATTAATAAAAGAGAAGTCCAGGCTACGTATATAAACCGGAACTTCTCTTTTTTCTCTTCAAGCTAATTACATTACCAGTTCGCCAAGGGCTTCTTTGGTGAAACCTTTAAGCTCACCGGTGCGACCTTCGCGGATCTTTTGAGTCCAGAATGGGTCTGCCAATAAAGGCCTGCCCACTCCAACCAGGTCAAAATCGCCACGGTCAAACCTTCTTAATAATTCATCAAGCGAGCTTGGTTGTGAACTTTCACCTGCAAAAGCGGCCAAAAATTCGCCCGTTAAACCTACCGAACCAACGGTTATGGTGGTTTTACCACTTACCTTTTTGGCCCAGCCGGCAAAGTTTAGGTCGCTGCCTTCAAATTCGGGTTCCCAAAAACGGCGTTGCGAGCAATGGAAAATATCTATACCGGCATCGGCCAATGGGTTTATCCAGGCTTCCATTTCCTGCGGAGTTTTAGCCAGTTTGGTATCGTATGCGGATGGTTTAAACTGTGACAGACGGATGATCACAGCAAAATCTTCACCCACGCGTTTGCGTACTTCCTTAATAACCTCAATGGCAAAACGGCTGCGCTCGGCAAGGGTTTTACCACCGTAAATATCAGTACGCTGGTTGGTAGCGTCCCAAAAGAACTGGTCTATCAAATAATCGTGAGCGCCGTGGATCTCTACGGTATCAAAACCTAAAGCTTTGGCATCTGCCGCTGCCTGGCCATAAGCCGCGATGGTATCGGCAATATCTTTCTCGGTCATGGTTTTACCGTTACTGTTGCCCGGCCTGTTTAAACCCGACGGGCCTTCGAACGGTTCTGATGGAACCCAGCCTGAAGCGTGGTTATCCATAATACCCATGTGCCATATTTGCGGGCCCATAGCGCCACTTTCGGCGTGCACGCCATCGATCACATTTTTCCATCCGGCCAAAGCATCGGCACCATAAAAATGCGGAATGTTGGCATCGTTTGATGATGCTACGCGGTTGATAACCGTACCTTCCGACAAGATCAAACCCACCTCGCCTTCGGCACGTTTACGGTAATAAGCGGCAACATCCGCCGTTGGTACACCGTTTGGCGAAAATGAGCGCGTCATAGGCGCCATAACGATGCGGTTTTTGATGTTTAATGATTTCAGGCTGAACGGCCTGAATAAGCTATCTGTGTTCATAATATATATATTCTTGTTGATTAAATTTCTGATTGAATAAGCCGGCTTAAAGCGGCAAACGTTTCTTCGTTACGCTTATAGTAGGTCCACTGCCCGGCACGGGTAGCCGTTACCAAACCGGCACGCTGCAGGCTGGTTAAATATTCGGACACGGTAGATTGGGTAAGCCCGGATTTTTGGTGGATTTGCCCCACGCAAACGCCGTTTTCAAAACCATTTTCCTTTTGCTCGGGGAAATGCAATTCGGGGTCTTTTAGCCAGTTGAGTATCTGTAGCCTGGTCTTATTAGAGAGTGCCTTAAAAATTTCTACCTGATCCATGCCACAAAGATATATCGGCTTTTCCCGATATACCAATTAATATGTAGGATATGACAGTGGGTTGATAATAGAAAAGTCAGCTATCCATTCAGGCTGTGGTCATATTATCACCTCACCAACCAACTCAATACTTCTTCATAATCTTCACCAGCATATAGGCTATGATGCGATGCCCAGCCTGATGGGTGCAGGCCATTGTAGGTAATGTTCATGGGTTCTACAATGTAAGGGTATTCATCTGTTTTTGCCTGTTCGAGCGTCCACGCTGTTTATTAGGTGTGGACGCTTTAACAGACTGCATTTGTCATTAGTCAATTACTATGCTATCAATCGCTTTTTGCATAGCGTGTTCCTTTACGCCCGGCACTTTTAATCCTTCTCCACGGAACACCTTAAGATCTGTCATCCCCAAAAAGCCAAGAAAGGCTTTCAGATAAGGGGCAACAAAATCATTCGCTTTGCCCGGCCCTTCACTGTAAACACCGCCCGACGACATGGCCACATAAACTTTTTTGCCGGTTACCATCCCAACCGGGCCGTTTTCGCCATAGCCAAAAGTTATCCCGGGGCGGGTAATATGATCTATCCAGGCCTTTAATGCCGAGTGAATGGTAAAGTTGATCAGCGGCGCACCAATCACGATAATGTCTGCAGCAAACAATTGCCTGATCAATTCATCAGAAAGATGCGTGAGCCCCTTTTTATCTGCCGGGAGTTGGTCGCCTGGCGTGAACATCGCTATAAGGACATTGGGCGTAAGATGCGGTATCTCACTATCCACAACATCTAATTCTTCTACTTTGCTTCCCGGATATTTATCCTGAATTTTCCCGACGATGGCGTTACCTAGTTGAAGGCTGTATGATGTTTTACCTTGGATGCTCGATTTTAAATGAAGGATGTGTTTCATAATTTTACTTGCTTATTTCAATGCAAAACTATGGTTACCAACTCTTAAAAAGTCAGTAGTTACCTAAAGGAAAGCGGTTACATGGAGGTAAGTGGTTATCTTTGCAGCTATGAAAGTGATTAAAAATGAGGCCCTTCCAAATAAAGCAGAATGCGCGGGATCGCTCAGGAATATCCTTGATGCCTTGTATGTACTTAACGGAAAATGGAAGCTTGCTTTGATCCTTTCGCTGGTGCAGTCATCAAAACGTTTTAACCAAATTCAGACTGAGGTATCCGGTATATCCCCCAGGGTATTGGCTAAAGAATTGAAAGATCTGGAGCTGAATGACTTTATTGCACGCAAAGTTTACCCCACCACCCCGGTAACTATTATTTATGAAGCAACGGAATACAGCCGTACTTTAAAAAACGTAATAGGCGAACTAGGCGCCTGGGGCGAACAGCACCGCGAAAAGATTAAGCAAAGCATGCGCAAACAATCTTAGCACAGGAAGACAGCAAGCAACTGTAAGATCAATACTTCTTCATGATCTTTACGAGCATATCGGCTATAATGCGGTGCCCTTTGTCTGATGGGTGCAGGCCGTCGTAAGTCATGTTCATGGCTTCTATTGGGTATGGGTAATCATCGGTAGCAGTATTGTAAGATATGATATTAAGCGGTGATTTAATATTCGTCATATTCCCTAACTCGTATGGTCGCAAACTATTTTCCACTCACCGTTTATCTTTCTAAACCATAAGGTAAAGTATCCGCCGGGTGCGTCCTTTTCGCGGGCGAGGCTCCAGGCGCCCATCACAAAGGCGTCGGCTTTGCTGAGGAGTTGTACCTTATCTATCCTGAAGGTAAGCTTGCCCATAGCGGCTTTATCGGGATAACCTTTCTTGTAACCATCCAGCGTTTGCTGCCAGCCATAAGTTGGGCCACGCTTCCCTATGAACATCAGCGAATCCGATTTCCAATAACCTTGCATAAAGCCATCCAGGTCGCCGTTGCTCCAGGCAATTTGCTGGTTGTGCATCAGTTTGATAATGGCTTCCCTGTCTTGTGCCTTAATAACAAAGCAGGTGATAAGCAGCAGGAAACAGGATAAGATAAGCTTTTTCATAGGGATAAATATAATTGTTTTGAACCATGATTTACTTGATTAATTGATGACATGATTTATCTAATAACAACATAATTGGAATCAAGCTGATCCAGAAATCCTTCAATCATGGTTCAGAAACTGAAATCTAAACCTAAGGGTATTCAACCCCATTGTTAAACAATTGTTAACAAATGATACAAGCTATTATTACAAATTTAACATGGTTTACCATAAATCCTTTTTAGCTTTGCGGCCTTACTGTTCCACTATATATGAAAAACAGGGTACTGTGTTTTGGTGAAGTTTTATGGGATGCCTTTGGCGATGAAAAAAAAGCCGGCGGCGCGCCAATGAATGTTGCAAGGCACCTGGTGCAGCAGCATGTGGATGTTAAGTTTGCCAGTCGCGTTGGCAGCGATGCTTCGGGCGATGAACTGGTAACATTCCTTAAAGGCAATGGCCTGTACTCGCCTATGATCCAAAGGGATAATACCCTGCCAACCTGCGAGGTTACCGTGAAGCTCGACGATAAAAACCAAGCCACCTATATTATACCCGAGCCTGTTTCATGGGACAATATCCAGCTGGATAACAACCTTAAAGAGGGCGGAAAAGGTGCTTCTATCATTGTTTTCGGCAGCCTTGCCTGCCGCGAAAAAATCACGCACTATACCCTGCTTAACCTGCTGGACGAAACCGACGCTATTAAAATATTCGACGTAAACCTGCGCCATCCGCATTATACACTGGCAACTATAGAGACCCTTGCCGCCCGTGCCAGCGTTATAAAAATGAACGAAGAAGAGGCCGACCTGCTTATTGGCGGCGGCAGTGGCGATTTAAAAGGCAAAATAAAAGAGTTCCAGAAAAAGTACCACACCAAAACCATTTGCGTAACCCGTGGCGAGAACGGCGCCATCATCTGGCACGATCACGAGTTTTTTGAACACCCCGGTTTTACGGTTGATGTTGTTGATACTGTTGGTGCCGGCGATGCCTTCCTGGCTACTTTTATCGCAGGTATAATTGACAATAAACCCTTCCCTAAAATATTACTGAATGCCTGCGCTATTGGTGCATACGTTACTAGCCAGCGCGGTGCAAACCCGGTTTATGTACAGGACGAGATTGTGAGGATCAAAAAAAGTTAAACCGTTAAGCGTTTCGGCCCCCTATTGTCATGCTTAGTTAACAATTGCGCTAAATTGGCGCGGGTTCAAACTTTTCAATCAAATAATTCGTTACTTTATACTCATACGAAAGGGTAACATATGCGTGGTTTTGGATTTTCACAGTTTAAACCAAACCAGATCCCCAAAGGCGGATTTGAAGAATTACTAAAACTATTCCTGGAATTATTGAACTATACCGCCGGTGATGCCGGGGAGGCTTTGGCGTGGCTAAATGAGTTGGATAAGCAATACAACATCACCAATGACGAGTATGGCATGGGCGATTTTATTGACGAGCTAAAGCAAAAAGGTTACCTGAACGAGGATAACCAAAGTGGCGATTTTAGCATCACGGCCAAAACGGAACAAAGCATCCGTACTTCGGCTTTAGAAGAGATCTTTGGGAAACTAAAAAAATCGGGCAAGGGCAACCACCGTTCGCCGCAAAGCGGGCAGGGCGATGAAAAAAATGCCGAACGCCGCGAGTTTGAGTTTGGCGACAGCCTGGACCAGATAGACATGACGCAATCCATCCAGAACGCGCAGGTTAACCACGGTATAGGCGGCGATTTTATGATGACCGAGCGCGATTTGGAAGTGGAGGAAATGGATTATAAAACCCTCACCTCTACTGTGCTGATGATAGATATATCGCACTCCATGATCCTTTATGGTGAGGATAGGATAACCCCTGCCAAAAAAGTAGCGATGGCCTTGGCCGAACTGATCCGCACCAAGTACCCTAAGGATACTTTGGATATAGTGGTGTTTGGTAATGATGCATGGCCTATTAAGTTACAGGATCTGCCTTATTTGCAAGTCGGGCCGTACCATACTAACACTTATGCGGGGCTTGAACTGGCTACCGATCTGCTTCGTCGCCGTAAAACGCACAACAAGCAAATTTTTATGATAACCGATGGTAAACCAACCTGTTTAAAGGAAGGCACCAAGTATTATAAAAACAGCATCGGGCTGGATAGAAAAGTGGTGAACAAAACGCTGAACATGGCTGCGCAGTGTAAGAGGCTTAAAATACCTATCACTACATTTATGATAGCAAAAGACCCCTACCTGCAGCAGTTTGTACGCCAGTTTACAGAAACCAATGGCGGCAAGGCGTTCTACAGTTCGTTAAACAATCTTGGCGAATACATTTTTGAGGATTACGCCAAGAACAGAAGGAAAAACGTAAGATAATTTGACGATTTGAAAATTGGTTAATTTGAAAATTATCCATATTCATACATCTTCAAATTCTCAAATCATCAAATTTTCAAATTTATAACATGAGCAAACAATTAGATATAAAAACCCTTGGCGAACTTAAGAAAAGCGGTTACAAAAGCCGTTCTGTTAAGGATGAGTTAAGGGCTAACTTAATTAAACAATTACAGCAAAAAGAAGGTGGGTTTGAAGGTATCATCGGTTTTGAGGATACCGTTATTCCCGATCTGCAGACTGCTATCTTATCTCGCCATAACATTTTATTGTTAGGCTTACGCGGACAGGCAAAAACCCGTATCGCGCGTTTGCTGGTAAACCTTTTAGATGAATATGTACCTTACATCGAAGGATCAGAATTATTTGATGACCCGTTGGCACCCATCAGCTGGTTTGGGCACAGCACGGTAGAAAGCAAGGGCGATGATACACCAATCGGCTGGATTCACCGCAGCGAACGTTACACCGAAAAACTGGCTACGCCCGATGTCACCGTTGCCGACTTAATTGGTGATGTTGACCCGATAAAGGCAGCTACTATGAAGCTAACTTACTCCGATGAGCGTGTTATCCACTTCGGTTTGATCCCGCGTGCACACCGAGGCATCTTTGTGATAAACGAATTGCCCGATCTGCAGGCACGTATCCAGGTATCATTATTTAACATTTTACAAGAGCGCGATATCCAGATCCGTGGATTTAAACTGCGTTTGCCTTTGGATATCCAGTTTGTATTTACCGCCAACCCGGAAGATTATACCAACCGTGGTTCGATAGTTACGCCACTTAAAGACCGTATAGAAAGTCAGATTTTGACCCACTACCCGCGCACGGTAGAGATCTCTCGTAAAATCACCCAGCAGGAAGCGTTGTTAACTGATGAGCAGCGCAGCACTATTGAGGCTGATGGTTTGGTGAAGGATATGGTAGAGCAAATTGCGTTTGAGGCGCGTAACTCCGAATATATCGACAAAAAATCTGGCGTATCTGCCCGTTTAACCATATCATCATACGAAAACCTGATCAGCAACGCCGAGCGCCGTATGATCATCAATGGCGAGAAAAGTACGTTCGTCAGAATCTCCGATTTCCTGGGTGTTATCCCGGCCATAACCGGTAAAATTGAACTGGTTTACGAAGGCGAACTGGAAGGCCCAGGTAAAGTGGCTAACATCCTGATAGGTAAAGCCATCAAAACATTGCTGCTACAATTCTTCCCCGATCCGGAGAAAACCAAGAAAGCCAAAACGCCGAACCCGTATGCTGAGATCATCAATTGGTTTAGCGATGGTAATACGCTATCGTTGGTGGATGATTTATCGTTAGTGGATTACAAAAAAGGCCTGAACGCTGTACCGGGGTTGAAAGATGTTGTTAAAAAATTCCATCCAAAACTAAGCGAGAATCAAACACTACTATTAATGGAGTTCATATTGCACGGGTTGGCCGAGTTTTCGCAGCTGAATAAAGGATTTTTAGATAATGGGTTTGCTTTTTCGGATATGTTTAACAGCTTGTTTAACTTAGAGCCGGACGAAGATGACCTTGACCGCGACGACCGCTACTAATCTTTTTATTCATCAGTTTTAATATGTAATGCAGGGAAACACCCTATACTTTGTAATTGTACCGCTTGTACTTATCATCATAGACTACTACATTTTACGGGGCATCCAAACCGCTTTTATTAAACGGCAGTTTACCCGTAAAAAGTGGTTTTTAAGCCTGTATTGGTTTGGTTCGCTATTCCTGATCACTATTTTGCTGCTGAGTATTTACAGCAAAATGTCTGTTGGGGCACGCGGTGCGTTCCTGTTCCTGTTCTTTATTACGTTTCTTTTCAAGATCTTTTACGTACTGTTCATCGCGGTTGATGATTTGCGCAGGTTTATCATCTACCTCATCCATAAAAACAAAACCGCGCCCGATCCTGAAAAGGATAACGGCTTTAAATCTATCCCGAGGTCGGAGTTTTTGATGAAGGCGGGGATACTCGCCGGTGCTGTTCCGCTGTATCTGATCAAACACAACATGTCTAAAGGGTTGTATGATTACCATGTGATCAATGTAGAACTTTATCTGCCCAACCTGCCAAAAGCATTTGATGGCATGCGCATTGGGCAAATTTCCGACATCCACTCGGGCAGTTTCCATAGCGTGCATAACATGCAGGGCGGCGTGCAAATGCTGCTTAACCAAAAAACAGATGTTATATTTTTTACCGGCGATTTGGTTAACGGCCAAACATCAGAAGTGAACCGTGTTATTGATGTATTTAAAAAAGTGAAAGCCCCATTAGGTGTTTACGCTATATTGGGCAACCACGATTATGGCGATTATCTCAACTGGCCTACCCCGGCCGCGAAAGCTAAAAACCTGCAGGACATGCACCAGGCACATAAAACTTTGGGCTGGGACCTGTTGACCGATGAACATCGCCGTCTAAAAATTGATGGCCAGGAACTGGGCATTTTAGGCATAGGTAACTGGGGCGAAATGAGCCGCTTCCCTAAATATGGCAATATGGAAGAGGCCATAAAAGGCACGGATGACCTGCCGGTAAAACTCCTGCTCTCGCATGATCCATCGCACTGGCGCGCCGAGGTAATCCCTAAATATCCGCAGATTGATGTAATGTTTAGCGGCCATACCCATGGGATGCAGTTTGGTGTCCGCACACCGGATTTCCAATGGAGCCCAATCGAATACGTATACTCGGAATGGGCGGGAATGTATCGCGAAAAGCACCAGCAAATTTACGTGAACGTAGGCTACGGCTTTTTAGGCTACCCGGGCAGGATAGGTATGTTACCCGAAATTACGGTGTTTACCCTTAAAGCTGGTGAAGACCCTGTCTTAAAAGCTTAAGACCTATTTTTTGTTCGCGCAGGATCTCACATCGTGGGCCCTGCGTTGATTTGCCTAAGTACGCAGGGTCTCTTTCAGAAGACTCTACGAGGACGTTTTAAATAATTGTTCCTTTTTAACCTGCATTGCCGTATTTTAGCAAAACCGATGAAAAAAGCCTTCCAAAGCGCGTTTGATTTTTTGCTATTCAGTAACATCTTCATGTCGTTGTGCGCGGTGGCGCAGGCTTTGGTTACGTTTCATCTTATCGATTCCAAACCGGTTTATGCCATATTAGCGCTGCTATTCACTTCCACCCTCGGCATCTATAACTTTAGCATTTTATTAAGCAAACCAAAGCACCCCGAGCGGTCGCCATACAAGCGTGTACGCTGGTTTTTTGCGCATTACAGGTTGATGATAACGTTCACCATCATCTCGCTACTATCACTTATTCCGCTGTTCTTTTTACTGTCGATGGAATCGCGGATCCTGCTGGTGTTTTCAGCTATATTAGCTTTCAGCTATAGTTTGCCCCTGTTTACCGTGGGTGAGCAAAAGTTTGGCCTACGCAATATCCCCGGGCTAAAAACCTTTTTAATAAGCCTGGTTTGGACATTAAGCTCGGTACTATTACCAGTGTTGGAAGCAAAAGACCTGCACATGGCAGATATAACTACAAGGGATATCACCATTATGATGGCGAAGCGCTTCCTGCTGATATTTGCTTTGGCTATCCCCTTCGACATCCGCGACCTTTTCAGCGACCGCCAGGCAGGTCTTAAAACCATCCCTGTTGCCTGGGGCGAAAAAAACGCGTACCTGTTTTGCCAGTTTCTGCTGGCCGGTTATATTGTACTGCTTTTCTTATTCAGGAATAATGGCTTCAATGTTGATTTTTTCGCGCTTACTACTACAGCTGTTTTAATGGGTTGGCTTATTTTCAAATCTAAACGGGAGAAGAATGAGTATTACTATTTTTTCTACATGGATGGCGTACTGATCCTACAGTATGTGATCTTAATAGGTTTTAGTTTGATGTATGGACACTATGCCGGCTAATTACGATAACTCGGCAAGTTTTTATGACCGCTTGTCGCGGTTGTTTTTTGGTAAAGCTTTGATAAACGCCCAAGTTTACCTGTTACCACACATCCCGCAAAATTCAACGATCCTCATTGTTGGCGGCGGTACCGGCTGGATATTGGAAGAGATTAGCAAAATACATCCCTCCGGCTTAAGCATTACTTATGTGGAGATTTCGGCCAATATGATGGCTTTATCGCGTAAGCGAAATATTGGCGGCAATAATGTTATTTATATTAACCAGGCCGTAGAACAAGCCCATCTTGTACAGGACTTTGATGTGGTTATTACCCCCTTCCTGTTCGATAATTTTACGGAAGCAAACCTGCTTCTAATTTTTACTCACATCCATCAAACCCTAAAACCCGGCGGGCTTTGGCTTAATACCGATTTCCAGCTAACGGGCAAATGGTGGCAATACGCCATGCTGAAAAGCATGCTGTTATTCTTTAAAATACTCTGCGGGGTAGAATCCTGGCACTTGCCGGATGTGGCGAGGGAGTTTAATGCGACTGGCTATAAGGTGTTGGAAGAAAAAAACTTTTTCGGGGATTTTGTGGTGACGAAAGTTTGTAAAAAACTTATTTAAACCTGTCATCGCGAGCGATAGCGTGGCAATCTCATCATATCCGCTTGTCCTCTAAGATTGCCACGTCGCTATGCTCCTACAGCAATGACATAGTGAAATATTAATAAACAAACTTATACCCTATACCCCTTACCGTTTGCAGGTAGGTTGGCGAATCGGGGTTGTTCTCTATCTTTTTGCGAAGGCGCACAATGTGCATATCAAGTGTACGGGTGTTAACATCGGCGTTGTAGCCCCACACTTCCATCATCAGTTCTTCGCGGTTTATTACCTTATTTTTGCTTTTTAAGAAATACAGCAGGATGCGATTCTCTAAAATGGTCAGCTCTGTTTTACGGCCATCGCGAATAAGCAAATGGGTGTTTGGCAGGTGCTCCATATTGCCAAACTTGTGAGATTCGGCTTTCTCATTATTCAGCGAGAATTTGATCTTACTGTCTATCATAGCCACCAAAACATCCATATTAAATGGCTTGGTAATGTAATCGCTTACGCCAAAGTTATAGGCGCCTATCTTGTCGATATCTTGTGCCTTAGCCGTCATCATGATGATCAGCTTATCAAAACCTTTTTCGCGCAGGCTGGCGCATACCTCGCTGCCCTGTTTGCCGGGAAGCATCCAGTCAAGCAAAACAATATCGGGTTGCTCGGCAACTATCATAGCTTCGGCTTCTTCGCCGTTACCGCTTTCTAAAACTTTATATCCTTCGCTTTGCAGGCGTTCAGATACTAAAAACCTAAGGTTCTCATCATCTTCAACCAGCGCTATTTTAATTTCTTTATTCATTTTTAATGATTGTCTAATTGTCTAACGGTAACGTTACTATAAACGCCGAACCCACATTAAGTTTGCTTGTAACGTCAATTTCTCCGTTCATAAAGTTAACCAGTTCTTTGCAAAAAGCAAGCCCCAGGCCAACACTCCCGTTTTGGTTGTATTGGTTCTCTATCCGGTAAAATTTTTTAAATACATCGCCCTGTTCATAACGGGCCATGCCAATGCCTTTGTCAGTGAATGACAATACAATATTGCGCTTTTCGGGCTTAATATTTATAAATAATTCCTTTTTGCCGGGGTGCGAATATTTGTAGGCATTCTCCATTAAATTCTGGAATACGCTACCCAGTAACACAGGGTCGCTGTGGAACTTTGTTACACCTTCAATATTAAACTCCAGCTTAAAATCGGGGTATTTTATTTTAAAGGTTTCGATGTATCCTTGTACAAAATCTTTAAGGACAATTTCCTCGCGCTTAACGGTTATCGATTTATTCTCCAATTGCGTAAACGACAGTAGCTTGTTCATCAGCTCGTTCAGCTTATCCGCTTCCTCATCCAATATCTTACCGTAATGCCTGCGCTGGCGCTCGCTCAGTTCGGCATCGCCCTTAAGGTTAGATCCCGCGATCTTGATCACGCTAACCGGCGTCTTAAACTCGTGTGTAAAGTTGTTGATGAAATCGTACTGGAGCTTAAACACTTTTAAGTTGACATTTAAGTTTCGATAGATCAACCAGCTTATCAGTACCAAAAAGAAATAGATGAGCAGTACAATGGCCCCTATTGGCAAAAAGCGACGGTCAATCTCGCGGCTAAGGTGTTCATCCGTTGATATAAAGTACAGCTTAAAGTTGGAGAACGCGCCTGTAAGCGCAGCCTCCGTTACTTTGCGGCCTTCTTCCACATCAAGTGGGTCGTACACCACGGGTTGTATGGTAACCTGCTGGTACAGTTCCGGGTGGGTGTTTTTTACTTTTAACTGGTGCGCATCCAGCAAAAAGGTCATCATGTTTTGTTTGTAAAATGCCTTGATGTTCTCGTTCTTCAATAACGATTTATAGATGCGGATATCCTCGCGTCGGGGGATGTTCAGGTAACTGATCTTATCGGGCGTTACATTATAAAACGTACGGAAGATCTCGTCCTGCGTAGGCAACCTCGAGGTATCGGCCACGCTGATAAACTCACTCAGCTTTAAAGCCATCTGCCTAAAGTCGTCGGTATTGGACCATGCCATATCTTTAACCCCCCTTACTTTGCCCCGTTTGGGCTTGTATTGATAGATGGCTTTTACCGATATCCCCGCGTTATTACTAAATTTCGTTTTTGATGTGGGGTTACCAATCTGCATATCGTAAAACAAAACACGGCGCACAAACGGGTAGCTTTTAAACACCGTAGCCGAATAATTTGCCGCGGATGACGAATCTAAAAAGCCCTGGTAAGACGTTATCTCTGGGATTTTTATCTGGAAGAAATCATAGTAAGGTTTGATAGTTTGGTCGAGCACCTCTATTTTTTTGGAGGCAAACTCGTTCTCTACATACTTGGCGGTAAGGTTATAGGAAATGATGACCGCTATAACAAGGCTCACGGTTATCAGCACCAGGAAAGCGGTTATCAGCGAAAAATTTTTGCGATATATATTTTTCTGCCCTTTCATAACAGGTTAGGGTTTAACCTGCATGTTGGTGTTCAGGAATGTCTCTATTTCGGCATACATCTCCATACGGTTATGCTCGCTTTTAAAGTAGGCACGTTCATTTTCCTTTAAGCGGTAAATTACCGGCACGTTACGTTTATTCAGCTCGCGCACAAACTGGTTAAGCTCGCTGATGTTGGCCCTCGGGTCTTTTGCCCCCTGGAATATTAATAGCGGACTTTTGATCTTATCGGTATGAAAGACCGGCGATATAGCCCTTAGTTGCTCGGCGTCCGTTTCGGGGTTGCCAACCATTTCGTAGGTCATTTTTAAGAAGGGCTTAAAAAATGGCGGCGCATCTTTTAAATAGGTAAAAAAGTTGATCAACCCGTATTTTACAATAGCACAATTATATAGTTCCGGGTGGAAGGATACGCCATACAAGGCCGAGAACCCGCCAAAACTACCACCAAATATGGCTATCTTTTTAGGATTAGCAATTTTATTCGCAATTAGCCATTTTACGCCGTCGGTAATATCCTGCTGTATTTTGCCGCCTACCTGCTTAAAGCCCGCGGTACGGAAAGCCTTACCATACCCTGCCGAGCCCCTAAAGTTTACCTGGAAAACCGCGTAACCACGGTTAGCCAAAAACTGCACCTCAGCATTATAATCCCACGAGTTACGGCCCCAGATCCCGTCATGTGGCATCACCACCACCGGCAGGTTCTTACGTTCTTTCCCTTTGGGGATAGTTAGGTAACCGTTGATCATAAGGCCATCGCTTGCCTTAAATGATATGGGTTGCATATCCGATAACTCGGCCGAGTTTATCTCCGGGTTAATGTCCGCCAGCTTGGTTAGCTTATTCAAATTACGTTCGTATAAAAAGTACGATCCCGGGTTTTTATCGTTAGAACCCGATATAATAAATTTATTCTCTGCGCTATCGCGGTCAACTATGTCTAACTGGTTGCCTTTGATCTTATTAGACAGATCGGTGTAAATCTTTTCAATACCCTTATCTAAAAAATATTTTTGGGATTTAGCTTCCTCCCATGATACCAGCTCGATGCGGCGTTTGATCTTGGAATAACCAACATCCAAAATATCAGCCTTATCGCTGGCGTAGATCACTTTATTCTCTTTACCGGTTTTGGCGTTGATCTCAACCAAGGCTGTTTTATCGCGGTTAACGTTTGATAACGCGTAAAAATTATCGCTGTCGCCGGTAAAGGCAATGGGCTCCACCCTATCATTAAAGTTACTTTTGATGATAGATTTAAACGACGCGTTGACGTCCGCGCGGTAAAGGATGCTCTCGTTCACCCCGTCAGATACTTTTACCAAACGGATGTTACCATTCGGGTCCGGGTACCATTTGGTGATGTTGCCGGGGTTAAGCAGGTATGGTTTTAGTTCGCCGGTTTTAACGTTAAGGCGGTACACATCAAAGTTGACCGGGTCGCGCTTATTCATAGCCACGGTGATAACATCGGGCTGCTGGCGGTTGCGGTTAAGGATGCGAATGCGGGCCTTATCAAGGTTTAAAAGATTCTTAAATTTAAGCGTAGCCACATCCAGCGTGTAGATCCTGAACTCATCTACCGCGATGATATCCTGCGTAAATACGATCTGATTATTGTACGTCCAGGTGTAATCGCGTACCGAGTAATCGGTAAAGGTGGTAGCCATTTGTTCGGTGCCATCTGCTAAAGACCGGATGTATATATTTTGTTTATCTTTATAAGGCTTTAAATAGGAGATGTATTTACCATCAGGCGAGATCTTGAAAAAGCTTTTTTCGGGGGTCTTAAAAAAATCATTAACAGGGATCTGCCTTACGTTGTTTTGTTTACAGGCGCAGGCAAATAGTAGTACGGTAACAAATAATAATGATCTTAAACGACCCAGCATTTGGTTTATCCTAATTGTAAAGAGTGGTCAAATTAGTTATTTTAGTTAACCTTTATACAAATGTCACTACAATTTTACCCGCTTTTTACGTTACATAACCTATATGCCGGCCCTGCTAAACTATAAAGAAATAATGAAGCGACTGTATGTACTAATGCTATTACTATTTATTGGCAGCACAAAGCTTTTTGCCCAAAATAACGACCCGCTATTGGCCCGCCAGTATACAGCGAATGGCGAGCAGCAAAAAGCGCTTGATATATACCAGAAGCTGTTTAAACAGGACGGCGAAACTTACTTTCAGCAATATTTTAATACGCTGTTGAACTTTAAGAAATATGACGATGCCGAAACCATCGCCAAAAAAATGCTGCGTAAATATCCCGGTAATAATGAGTACACTATTGCGCTGGGTTCGGCTTATACGCAACAGGGTAATACCGCTAAAGCGGATGCCTTGTACAACGACCTGATCAAAAACCTGCCTACCGATCAAAATGCCATTGCGGGCATCGCTTCCCAGTTTTACCAGAGCGCCAATGCAGATTATGCCATCAAGATCTTCCTGCAAGGCCGCAAACTTCTCCATAACGAATCTGCTTTTGCATTTGAGCTGATCACCCTTTACCGTTACAAACGCGATAAAGAAGAACTGACCAAAGAATACCTCAACTTTTTGCCAACCAACCCGGTATTCATCAGCCAGGCCGAAAGCACCCTGGCCGGCGTTTACGAAGGTCCCGAGGATTACGAAATGCTGAAAGTGGCCTTGCTAAAACGCATCCAGAAAGACCCGCAGCAGATTATTTACCCTAACCTGCTTACCTGGCAATACCTGCATCAAAAAGAGTATGATATGGCGCTTAACCAGTCGCTGGCTTTAAGCCGCCGCCAAAACGATGATGGTTCGGCAATATTTGAGTTATGCCGCACGCTGGTAGCTAACGAGGCCTACGATGCCGCCATCCGTGGTTACGAGTACATTATTGGTAAAGGCGGCGATAAGGGCAATCAAAACTACATCCAGGCCAAAGTAGAACTCATCAATACTAAAAACCTAAAAGTAACATCGGGTAAATACGTACAGGCAGATCTGGTAAGCCTGGAGAAAGATTACATCAGCCTTTTGGACGAGGTTGGCCGCAACCACAGTACCGTTTTCGCGATGGAAAAGCTGGCGAACCTACAGGCCTTTAAACTGCATAAATTAAAAGATGCGCAGGCACTATTGGAGAGTGCCATTGCCATACAAGGCGTTAGGCCCGCGCTTATAGCCGCTTGTAAACTTGATCTTGGGGATGTTTACCTGCTTAACAACCAACCCTGGGATGCTACTTTATTATATAGCCAGGTAGAAAAAGATAACCCCAACAGCAACATCGCCCAGGAAGCCCTGTTGCGCAACGCCAAAATGGCCTACTACACCGGCGACTTTAACTGGGCACGCCGCCAGCTGGATATTTTAAAAGCCGCGACTACACAACTGATCGCTAACGACGCGCTTAATTTATCCTTATTAATATCTGATAACCTGCATGCCGATAGTAGCGGCAATGCCCTAAAGATCTACTCACGTGCCGACCTGCTGATATTTGCCGAACAGCCCGAAAAAGCGGTGATCACCCTGGATAGCATCGACAAAAAATATCCGGGCAATGCTTTAGAGGCCGATATATTGATGGCAAAAGCCCGCATCCTGATCCAGCAGAAGGATTTTACCAATGCCGTTATCGTTTTAAAAACCATCGCCGAAAAACACACCGACGACCTTTGGGCCGATGATGCCGTGTACATGCTTGGCGATATTTACGAAACCAAATTGAACGATGCCAACATTGCCAAAACCTACTACCAAAAAATAATTACCGACTATCCCGCCAGCCTTTGGATAAACGATGCACGCAAACGGTTCAGGTTGCTGAGGGGCGATAAGAATGATGCGAGTTAATAGTGATTAGAGGCTGGTGATTGGCGATTAGTTAAAAAAGTATGTCATTTCGATGCGATAGTGAGGAGAACCGACCGAAGGGAGCTCATCGCAGATAAATCTTGTTAGATATGCACAGCCGCTTGCAGAGTTCGCTTATCTGATCTAACAAGATTTCTCGCTATCGCACCGAAATGACATAGGGTAATTGTAATCCCAAACCCAAATTGTAGCTTTGCAGCATGATCGTATATAATGACACCGTAATTTTAGATGATACCGTTGAGCAGGAATGGCTGGACTGGATGAAGAACGTACACATCCCGTTGGTAATGTCTACCGGTTACTTTAGCTCGTACCGTTTGTTAACCATTGTAGATTCGCCTAACGATGGCATCACTTACTGTGTACAGTTTAACGCGGATACTATTGAGCAGTTCCAGGAATATTACACCAAGCATTTGTTTAAGCATCAGGATTTACACCAGGCGCAGTTTAACGAGCGTTTTGTATTGTTCAATACTTTAATGAAAACGGTAGACTAACCATGGGCTTTACCGAAACCATCATACCCGGCGTATTCCTGTTCGAGCCAAAAGTATTTAGCGACGACCGTGGCTACTTTTATGAAAGCTACAGCAAACGTGCTTTCACAGAGGCGGGTATCGATGCAGATTTCGTGCAGGATAATCAATCCTTATCCCAAAAAAACACCATCCGCGGTTTGCACGCGCAGGCACCGCCGTATGCCCAGGGCAAACTGGTACGGGTGCTGCAAGGCGCCGTGTTAGATGTTGCGGTTGATGCCCGCGAGGGCTCGCCCACTTACGGCAGGCATGTGGCGGTAGAGCTTAGTGCCGATAATAAATTACAGCTATGGGTCCCTCCCGGCTGTGTGCATGGTTTTTTAACCCTGCAGGATAATACCCTATTTGTTTACAAGGTTAGCGGCGGCCTGTACAACAAAGAATCGGAGATCGGCCTGGCCTGGAACGACCCCGAACTGGCCATTGGCTGGGGCATTGCCGAAAAGGATGCCCTGCTATCGGCAAAAGACCAGGAACAACCCGCTTTCGCTACTTTCGACAGCCCGTTTACTTATTAAAATTTACCGCAAAAACCTCCATTAGCCGTCAATACTACATTTCTTAATAATTAACTCAATTAATTTAGGGTTAATTGGCGCCTGCTGCTGCCTTAATATTGACTATTAAACTGCCTCACAGCAATAGTGTTTATTTTTCAAGGAAAAAAAATAATTATTTGTTAACTCAAATGAAACTTTGTTATATTGCTTTCGTATACAATACATAGCTGGCCGGCTACACTGCGTCTATAATTAAAACTTATCAAACACTAAACAACTTTCAAACACATGAAAACAAGATTATTATTCAAAACCGGCGTTATCGCTGCGTTTGGCGCAACCGTTTTATTTGCCTGTACAAAAGACAACAAATCTACTAAAGAAGTAACCGCTGTTTCAAAAACAGAGGTATCTGCTGCCGTATTAAAAAATATTAACGACCTTGGTTTTAGTACAGACCAGGTACGTAAAGTGAATAATGGCTACCTGGTAGAGGGCGACATTTTATTGACCGAATCCAACCTGACCGAGGCAAGCACCAGCCCGAATGTTCGTATTGCAGAAACTGAGCAGTACCGAACAACCAATGTGGTAAAAAACCTGCCGCGTACGGTTACGGTATCAATATCTAACCTGCCAACGGTGTATGGTACGGCTACACAAAATGCAATTGCACGTTACAACGCGCTTAACTTAACCCTAAAATTCCAGTTTGTAAGCAGCGGCGGCCAAATCCAGATCATTGGGTTTAACCAAGGCCCAAGCGGGGGGTACATCACTTTAGGCTCATCAGGCTTCCCAACAAGTTCTGGCAACCCATATAACGAGATCCAGATGAATACCAATGCAGCGGCTTACGGCAGTAACCCGGATGTTAATTACTTAACCTCTGTTTTACAGCACGAAATGGGCCATTGCATTGGTTTCCGCCATACCGATTATTACAACCGCGCTTACAGCTGTGGTGGTACCGCGGTTAATGAGGGCGCATCAAACATTGGCGCAGTACGTATCCCGGGCACACCATCTACTGCTGATGCTGCTTCCTGGATGCTTGCCTGCTCTAACGGCGGCGACCGCACCTTTAACGCGAATGATAAAATAGCGCTTAACTATTTGTACTAAGCCATATCGCTTTTGAGATCAACTAAATAGTGTTACTTTAAGGGGGAGTTTTACCGGCTCCCCCTTGTTTTGTATAAATATGATAAGAAAGACCGCCTGCCTTTTTCTTTTTATTGCCAGCTTCAACATATCATATGCCCAAAAAACACTCAGCGATCAATCGGTAACGCAGATGTATGCCTCGCCTAAGGTGGAAACACTTAAAACCGACAACCTACATTACTATCTTATTAAAGTAAACCAGCCATCCCAGCTTAAAAACTTAAACCTTTTAAAAAGGGTATCGTATAATTACTACATCGCTTCATCGCGAAGCAACATCACCCCAACCGAAAATATCATCAGCGCTGTACCATCAAACGCTTTATGGAAGGCCGACGATAACCTGGCGCGTTTAAACGCCAGCCATCCCAATACCACTAAAGTGGTTAACCTGGTGCTTAAAAAGCATAGCACAGCCACACTTGCCGCAATCACAAAATACGGCACCATTGTTTCCACTAATGGGAACATCATTAACCTGAAAATAAAACTAAACCAACTGCCGGCGCTGTTACAGCAGCCGGATATTGCCTTTGCCGGGCTGGACAGGAAACCCCACCCCGAGCTGGTTATTGACGACCTTGACCTTGGCGCGAACAATATATCGGCAGTGGCCGATAATTTTACAGATCTAACCGGCAGCGACATTAACGTAAGCGTTAAAGAGGAACGCTATGATGAGGATGACCTGGACCTGCTTGGCCGTTCGTTCACCTCCATTACCCCTGCCGAAAACAATTCCGGCCATGCTACCATTATGGCTACGCTGATAGGCGGCAACGGCAATTCATTTATAAAAGGTAAAGGTGCTGCCCCGGCGGCAAAATTCACCTCGTCAGATTTCGCCAGGCTTTTGCCCGATACCATTACCGCTTTTAAAACCTTTAACATCAAACTGCAAAACCACTCGTACGGTACGGGCATCGAAAATTATTACGGCATCGAGGCCGAAGCTTACGACAGACAGGTTTACGGCAACGATGATATTGTCCACGTATTCTCATCCGGCAATATCGGCACAACCGCGCCTGCTACGGGCGTATATAGCGGCATAGCCAATATGGCTAACCTGTCCGGAACTTTTAAGCAGGCCAAAAACGTGCTGGTTGTGGGTGGTACAGGCCGCACAGCTATACCCGAAGCATTAAGCTCTGCAGGGCCGGCCTACGATGGCCGTATAAAGCCCGAATTGGTGGCCGATGGAGAAGACGGCACATCGGGCGCGGCGGCGCTTACATCGGGCGCTGTGGCCTTATTACAGCAAGCCTACAAAAAGCAAAACAACGCGCTGCCATCATCAGCATTAATAAAAGCCATATTAATAAACAGTGCCGATGATATTGGCACAGCCGCGGTAGATTATAAAACGGGATACGGTAAATTAAACGCGTTGGAGGCTGTCCGTACCATAGCCGACGCTCGTTTTAAAACAGGCACCGTTGCCAATAAAGCGCAAACCAGTTACCAGGTAATTGTACCCGCTAATTGTAACGCACTAAAAATTTCTTTGGCATGGAATGATGCGCCGGCGCAGCTTAACGCGCCCTATGCTTTAATAAATGATCTGGACCTGTCGGTTACTACGCCGACAGGCGCTACCCTGCTACCATGGATGCTAAGCACCTACCCGCTTATCGATTCGTTATTAAGCCCGGCTAAAAGGCAACGCGATACGTTAAACAACACCGAGCAGGTAACCTTGCAAAACCCTCCCGCGGGGGTTTACACTATCAATATAAAGGGCAGCAGGGTAACACAAGGGCCGCAGGCTTTTTACATCGCCTATCAAAGCAAACTCAATAACCAGTTTGAGTGGACGGCCCCATCAGGCAAGAATGAGTTTTTGGCGAATGAAGATAACTACCTGCGCTGGCAAAGCACTTTTAGCAACACTACAGGCAACTTAAGTGTGAGTTACGATCATGGGGCTACCTGGCAGATGCTGGCGAACGGGATCTCGCTAAGTGCCAATACCTATGAATGGGCTACGCCCGATAAATTTACGCAGGCGATGTTAAAAATGCACATTGGTACGCAAGATTATATTAGTAAAAAGTTTACCATATCCCAACCCTTAACTATGCAGGTGGGCTATAACTGCACCAGCGGCACTTTACTGCATTGGAACCCGCAACCCGGCGCAACAGGATATGTGATCTATACCATCAAAGATAACCTCCTGCAAAAACTGACCACATCTACCGATACCTCTATTGTTATCCCTGCGGATGTGCAATCTTCCAAATACTTTGCGGTGAGTGCACAAGGCGATGGTTTTGAGTGTGTAAAAAGCTTCACCATTGATTTTACCACCCAGGGTGTGGGCTGCTATATCCGTACGCTATTGGCAGAGGTTAAGGATAACAAAACCATCGGGCTGAGTTTGCAGGTAGGCAGTACCCTCAATTTAAAAACCATCACGTGGGAAAAGTTGACGGGCACAAACCAATACACCGCCTTCGGCACTAGCAATGTTGTTAATGGCGTGTTAGCTTATCAATTTACCGATGCTTCACCCAAAAAAGGCATCAACTATTACCGCGCAAAGCTTACTACTGTAGATGGTACCAACGTTAATTCAGACCTGGCAAGCGCCATACTTTTACAAAGCAACCAGTTTACCTTGTACCCAAACCCGGTGAACGCCCAACTCACTATTTTAAGCGGCGAGGCTAACGATTATGAATTAAAGCTTTATGATGCCATGGGGAAGCTGAGCCTTACAAAAACCTTTAACGGGTTACAAAACACAGTCCCCATCAATGTATATCCGGGTGTTTATACAAGCGTCATCACCCAAAAGGGGGAAATAATTTACAGTACAAAAATTGTGAAGGCACCGTAACAATTATGTTACTGATATGCGATAAACGCAGATTTAACACTTTTTAACAACAAAGGCCTTTCTATTACTAAGGTTTTAGTTATATCTTAGTAGTTCATTAAACCTGTTATGAAATTCACAATTACGGCGCTCGTGTTATGCTGCGTGTGCTCCCTATCTGCGCTTGCGCAAACCAACTATTTGGTAAAAGGCGTATCTGTTGATAGCATTGCTCATGTAAAATTGGCCAATACTTCCATCAGCGTATTAAACGCTAAAGACTCTACACTTCGTAAATTTACAAGGGCTTCGTCCACTGGGTCGTTCAGTTTAACAAACCTTAACAAAGGCAAGTTCATCCTGCTGGTAACCTACCCCGGGTATGCCGACTATGTAGAAAACTTTACGCTTGATTCTGCCAAAACCACTTTTAACGTTGGCAGCATCGCCATGAACCTTAAATCGAGGTTATTGAACGAGGTGCTGATAAAAGGCACCATTGCCGCCATTAAGATCAAGGGTGATACGACCGAATTTAACGCGAAGGCTTACACCATTCAGCCAAATTCCAAGGTAGAAGACCTGCTGAAACAGCTACCCGGCATACAGGTTGATAAGGATGGCAAGATAACCGCCCAAGGCCAAACCGTACAAAAAGTATTGGTAGATGGCGAAGAGTTTTTTGGCGATGACCCCACCCTGGTTACCAAAAACATCCGTGGCGATATGGTAGATAAAGTACAACTTTACGACAAGAAAAGCGACCAGGCTACCTTTACGGGGATTGACGACGGGCAGAAAACCAAAACCATTAACATCAAGCTAAAAGAAGATAAAAAGAACGGCTACTTTGGTAAGGTGGATGCCGGTATTGGTACCGACGGTTATTACCAGGCGCAAGGCCTTTACAATAAATTTAAGGGCAAAAAGAAGTTTAGCGTTTACGGTGTTGGTGCCAACACCGGTAAAATAGGCCTTAGCTGGCAGGACAATAACAAGTTGGGTACCAGTGACGGGATGCAATTTAGCGATGACGGCGGTATGTATTTTAGCAGCGGTGGCAACGATGAGCTGGATTCGTTTGATGGCCGCTACAACAACCAGGGTATCCCTAAGGCATACACAGGTGGTGTGCACTACGATGATAAATGGAAAAACGACAAATACGCGCTAAACACCAATTACAAAGCAGGCTCGTTAGAGGTTGATGGTACCCGCAACAACAAATCACAACAAAACTTACCGGAAAACCCTGCCGACCCAACAGCTAACCGGGTGATAAAAACAGCATCTGACAATACCTTCAACAATAGCATTTTCAGGCAAAAGCTGGATGCAACTTATTCGGTTAAGCTGGATACCACATCAAACCTAAAGATCTCTATGGATGCTACGCTTAAAAATAGCGATACCCACACCAGGGATACCTCTACCAGCAGGCGCGAGAACGAAACACTGCTGAATACCAACCGAAAACGGATAGATAACAGCGTTGATCAGCAATTATATAATGCCTCTGTCTTCTACAATAAAAAATTTAAGAAACCGGGCCGTACCATTTCATTAAACGTAACAGCAGGCCGTACCGAAAACAAGGCAAACGGTTTCCTGAGATCGGAGATTGATTACTTTGACCTTACCAGCGCTCCAACTACGCAGGAGATCATCGATCAGCGTAAAACGGATAATACTAAAACATCCAGATTAAATACCAATTTAACGTACACCGAGCCTATCACCAAAGCTTTGGCGGTAGTGTTTAATTATGGTTTCGGTTTAAATAACAGCGATGCGGATAGAAAATCCTTCGATAGATCGGCAGGCGGCGAGTATGATCTTTTAAATACATCGTTAAGTAACCACTACATATTTAACCAAACATCAAACCAGGGAGGCATCAACTTCAATTACAAAAAAGGCAAAAGCACCCTGCGTTTTGGCACACGCGTTACCAATGTAGATTATAAGCAGGAGAACGAGATCACCAATACATCTATAGGCCGTAATTTTACCAACTGGGCGCCACAGGCAAACTACTCGTACAAGTTTTCTACCTACAGCAATTTAAACCTGGGCTATTATGGTAGCCAAACCCAGCCAACAATAGATCAGTTACAACCCGTTTTAGTGAATACAGATCCGTTGAACATTACCATTGGTAACCCTAACTTAAAACCATCATTCACCAATAGCTTTTATGGCTATTACAACATGTACAAGGTATTAAGCGACCAATCGGTATGGTTAAACGGTAACTATAGCTTTACCACAAACCCCATCGTTAACAACGTAACTACCGATAAAACCTTAGGTAAAAGTACCACCCAGGCGGTTAACCTGCCGGGCCAAAAACCCTACAACTTTAGTTTTGACCTGCAAATGAGCCGCAAACTTGGTTTTGCCGGCATAAGCTTAAACGCCAGGTTAAATACGAATGGTAACACCTACTTTAGTATGCAGGATAACGCGCTGAATAAAACCAAATCAAACACCTATGGTGGTACTTTAGGCCTGTCGAAAAATAAAGAGAAAAAGTACTCGATATATTTAAGCGGTGGCCCTACTTACACCGTTGCGCAATCGTCACTTAACCAGGACGTGAACAACAACGGCCGTGGTTTTAGTGCCAATTACTGGGTACAGGTTTACCTGCCATGGAAGATAGAAGTGAGCAGCGATGGCCAGTACCAGTACACTGCGGCAACGCAATCCTTCGCTACCGATTTCCGCCAGACCATCATCAACGCACGTTTGAGCAAGGCGTTCCTGAAAGGCGATGGTTTAAAACTAACCCTAAGCGGTAACGACTTACTGAACCAAAACGCGGGCTTTACCCGTAGCGCATCAAGCACCTACATTACCGAGAACCGTTACACCACCATCCGCAGGTATTACATGGTATCGTTAAGCTGGGATTTTAGCGGCATGGGCGGCGGTACACCGGCAAAAAAATAAGTTAAGGGAACTATAACACAGAAAATATATAGCAATGAAAAAGCACCTATTACTACTACTAACCTGCCTCATTAGCGGCAGCGCTTTATTTGCACAGAACGCGCATTTCACCACATCGGGCACTATCGAGTTCGAGAAAAGGGTGAACATGTACGGTGTAATAAAAGCCGTAATTAACAAGGATAACGAAAGCTGGTACGCCCCCGCCTTCGAGCAGTACAAAAAAAGCAACCCGCAGTTTAAGGTGCTGAAAAGCACGCTTACCTTTGGCAGCAACAAAACGCTTTACGCCCCCGTTGCAGACAACGCCACGGCATCAAACAGCTGGTTTAGCGATATGCCCCTGGCACAGCAAATAAACACCACGTATACCGACCTCAACACCAACCTGAGCGCCACCAACAAAAAGATATTCGAGGAAACGTTTCTGGTAAAGGATACCGCCCGCAAGATTAACTGGAAGATCACCGATGAAACCCGCGAGATTGCCGGCTACATGTGCCGCCGCGCCAACGCCATCGTGATGGATTCCATTTACGTGGTAGCTTTTTACAGCGATGAGATCCCCCTATCGGGCGGACCCGAATCGTTCAGCGGTTTGCCGGGGATGATATTGGGCCTTGCCCTGCCGCATGAGAACGTTACCTGGTTTGCCACCAAAGTTACCGACGTGCCCGTTGCCGAAACCAGCCTGCGTGCCCCTGTAAAAGGCAAGGTAACTACCTCCGCCGCCCTCAAAACCACCCTCACCAAAGCCATGGAAGGTTGGGGCGAATACGGTAAACGCTTCTTTAAAATATATTTATTGTAGGGATTCAGGCAGTAAGAGACAAGACAAAATAAAAATCCTCTCCTTTGGAGAGGATTTAGGTGAGGCGTAACCCCTTCAAATACCCCATATTCTTCCGCGCGCTTTGCAGCGGGGTTTCGTGGTAGAAGCGGCTTTGCTCTACAAAAAAGTATTGCATGCCGGTATCCTGCCCGGTGGTAATAAACTTTTTAAAGTTGATGATCCCCTCGCCCATGTCACAGGCAGATTCCTCTTTGCTATCCGCAGGGAGGCGCTTCTTCAGCACATCGCGCAGGTGGGCGAGTTTAAAGCGGCCCTTATGGTTGCGCATGTAGGCGTATGGGTCGGCGCCCTCTGTTACGGTGTAGTACACA
This sequence comes from Mucilaginibacter sp. 5C4, assembly GCF_034345625.1. Taxonomy (NCBI): domain Bacteria; kingdom Pseudomonadati; phylum Bacteroidota; class Sphingobacteriia; order Sphingobacteriales; family Sphingobacteriaceae; genus Mucilaginibacter; species Mucilaginibacter sp. 5C4. The sequence goes on from NZ_CP133775.1 coordinate 3,947,870, forward strand.
TCCATCTCAAAATCTACCAGTGCCTTATCCGTACCGGCCAGCAGTACATCAATAGGCAGTTGCCCGTCTACCGGTTTGTAGGGGTAATCGTGCGGGTGGTAGCCGAAGCGCAGGCCATGCTTTTTGCAAATAGCGCCACGCTTGTTAAAATCATCGGCAAAGGTTTTAAACGCGTTGATGGTTTTTTGCGGGCCAAGCCAGGGGCATATGAGGTACTTCATACCTATCTCGGCACCCTGCGCGGCAAGCTTGTCAAACTCCTCTAAAGTGCAGGGGTTGTAGTGGGTACTCACCAGGTTAAGGCCATAGCCGCCGGCAATCTTTTTAAACTCCGTGTTGGTTTTGCCCCAAAAAATACCCTTGTCGCTGCCGTAGCTTTCTATTTGGGTGTAACCCATGGCGCCCAGTTGTTTAAGCGTGCCTATAGGGTCGCGCTCCATATCTTCTTTTACCATGTAAAGCTGAATACCACGGGCAGGTTTTGTGCGCCCGATTAGCGGTGCCCCCATCGCAGACGAGGCCGACAGTGCCGCCAGCATCCCGCTGCTGTATATAAAGTTTCTTCTGTTCATATTGATTATTGGTTCTCCCGATAGCTATCGGGATGTTCATTAGTTTATTGTCCTTATTCAAAATCCGTCATTGCTGAGCGATAGCGTGGCAATCTCTTTACTTTACAGAGCCGCCTATTAGTTCTTCGTTAGGTGCGGTAGCGAGTTTCCATCAGCCTGTGGATGTTCATTTTCTTTGCCTTAGCCGCAAAGAAAACGAACCAAAAGAAAAGGCCAAGTCAAAGCGACGCTTCCGCCCGCCCTGCCGGTTCTTAACGCTTTCTCCCGCATGCGCGAGTTCGAAAGCTAAACCGTCATTCCCGCCATACTCCCGGCCCGCCCGCTTTGACGTTTGGGCCAACGCTTTTCAAAACCCTCCCTTACAGCAATAACACGCGGTGAATGGTTGTTAAAGACGCGATACCCGCCATGCAAGCCCTTTGCGTTAGGGATTGCAGTGGAAAGCCCACAGCGTGTGGGGGCCTGTGTGACCGGGCAGGCGAGGACTTGCAACGGAAAGCCCGGCCCGCAGGGAACGCCATAATTGGTGAATGGTTCTTGTATGCGGTAAACGATATATAACTACTAACCATTTAACTACCCTCCACTCACCAATTACAACCACCCACCACTTAACTACTCCCCACTCACCAAACTACACATCCCTCACCACTACCTCCCCGCTTGTTTTATCTTTCAATATCAGTTTGCGCTCGCCGTGGGGCAATATTTCTTCTTTTATTAAATAGTATTGGTCGTTAAAACTGGCAAAGTCTGTTGCTATTTGGGTGTTGGTGCTGCCGCGCCAATCGTCGATCTTCACGGGTTCCCAGGCGCCGGTTTTGGCCGATGCGTAGGCCGCGTCGATAATGGCATTAACGATGTAGCCGTCGTAAAATGTTTCGGCCGGGGGGCGGTTTTGGTCAATGGCGTCAAACATATCGGTAAACATGTGGTTGTAGCCCAGCTCGTTCACCTCGTCGCCCACGGGGAAGAGCCAGCCGCTGCTGCTCTCGGCCTTTTCGGCAACGTAGCCGCCGCCGCCCTTGCCGGTGCTAAACATATCAAACCCGGTGCGCATAAAGTTGTTGATCCAGATGGTGCCCTCGGTGCCCATTACCTCGTCGCGAAGGTCCATACCGCCGCGGAAGCACCAGCTTACCTCAAACTGCCCAATGGCGCCGTTGGCGTACTTTACCATGCCAATGGCGTTGTCTTCGGCATCAATAGGGTGTACCTGCGTGGCCGCCCAACACATCACCTCCACCGGGCGAATGTGCTTACCGATATAGTTCCGGGCTATTTCGATACAGTGGCAGCCCAAGTCTACAATGGCGCCGCCGCCACTTTGCTCCTTATCCCAAAACCAGTTGCTGTGGGGGCCGGGGTGCGCCTCGCGGCTTTTGGCCCACAGTATGCGGCCCAGCGCGCCCGCCTTTACGCTGGCCAGGCTTTTATTAAACTTGGGGGTGTAACACAAATCTTCCAGGTAGCCGCCCATTACGCCCGCCTGCTCTACCATATCCAGCATTTGTTTGGCCTCGGCAGCTGTTCGACCAAGCGGTTTGGTACACAGCACGTGCTTACCCGCTTTGGCGCAGGCGGCAACGGCGGCAAGGTGCAAATCGTTTGGGAGCGAGATCACCACCACATCCACCTCGGGGTTGTTCACCACCTCGTGCATGTTGTCGCTGTATACAGGCAGCTTATAGTCGGTAGCAAATTGTTTGGCCTTATCTATATTACGGCTGTACACGGCATGCAGCGCATCCAGCCTGCGGTGCCCTATCAGCGAATCGGCATAGAAACGCGCTATAAAGCCCGAGCCAAGCATAGCAATTTTCATAACGGTAAAATTTATTGTTTTAGGATTATACCGATGAAGATAGGGTTACATGTGCAGATATGCAAATGTGCGGATGTGCAGATGTGCAGATATGTTTTAGATGGGAAGATATGCGGATGTGCAGATGGGAAGATAGGTAGTAGATGTGTAGTTGGCCAGGCACTAATGAACAAGTGAACCGGTGAACCACAAGAAAATGTGCTGCAGTGCTACGTACGGATGCCGCAGCCCCGCTATCTGTACAAGCTTTGCCACTAACGCGCAGGCCAACGCAGCAAAGGCTTTCCCGCCTATCGGGTTTAGGGATGAGGAGGTTGTACTACTATGTTTATTATATTGAGCCTGTCGAAGATGTTCATGGTAAGCCTGTAGAACCACTCGTCGCCCACATAGGTCTTCGACAAGCTCAGACTGACAGATTGGTTTGTCATGGTGAGCCTGTCGAACCACACTCTAACCCCGCCCGGTCATTTAAAAATTAAATGCCTGCATTGCTTTACTACACAGGCTGGATGCTTTGGGGATGCTTTTTACATAATACCCGGTAGCCAGCACTTCGGTGCAATATTCGTCTACAGCCTTTTTAAACTCGGCTAAGTTAACGTAGGTAAGTGGTTGGTCGTTGTTATCCACGGCCTCAAACAAGTAACTACATTGAGGTATAAACGAACCATTTTCTTCGTAAATGGTAGCCTCTAACAGGGCTGTGTTTTCGCCCTGTACAGCTCCCTTATCCTTTGTTACCCTCAATTTAAAAGGCTGTGTATTGCCTTCTAAAACCGCCCGCTCATCTGCTATTGCTCCCCTGCTTATCATACTATCAAAATTAATTACTACAAATTTATACTAAAAATATTAGCAATTACAATGCCTGTTACCTAATTTTGAAAAAAAGAAATGCACATGGATGAGATAAAGGAAATAAGCGCGCAACGCCTCGAAATGCTTTTAGAAGCCATGGAAATGCTGCATGATCTACGCGGCCACATGGCTATGTTCCGCAACCAGCGGTACAACAAATTAAGGAGCCGGGTAACCCTGCATACCAGCCAAACTGAAGTGGTAAAAATGGACGACGAGCAAATTTAACCCTGGCAAAGGGCGTAAGAAAAGTGTACGTGGTGATAGCGGATAACCACATATTTAATCTATCAAATTATTAATCTGTAGACATCTACCGCGAAAAAGAAGATGCCGAACGTATTTGCAAACTAAAGCAGGAGAAAGCAAAAGACGATGCACGATTGATGTGGAACGTAAACAAACCCATCCCGCAATATAAGGTACATGGCTTTTATTTAATGCACGAGGCGTTGTTTGGTGGTAAATGACTTTTGCGCCCGTTAGTATGCCGTAGTTTAGAAACCCAAACTCCATCTTTCCAACCTGTCATTCGAATGAAGTACGAGGATAATTCTTATTAGAGAGATAGTTGATAAACCTAACTATAGTAATACCTTGTCTTAAATCAATATTTTTCTTAATCGCAATGATACATATTGTATGTTGATCGCTGCATACAATATGTATACTATTGTTTTGTGATCAATAAGTTTTTGTTAAAGGAATTTGGTGACCGCCTAAAAGCATTAAGAGCCAAGAAAAACATTAGCCAAGAATCTCTTGCGAATTTAACCGGCTTCCACCGTACTTATATAGGTATGATTGAAAGAGGGGAACGCAATATCTCATTGATTAACATTGCTGTGTTTGCCAAGATATTTGAAATATCGATTTCAGAATTATTGGATTTAAGTCAGGTAAACCGTTCTCATTCTTATAAGAATTATGAGAGTAAATCTGATTTCGATGTCTAGAGCGCACTCCTTTGTTATTACCATTTCCAATAATCTTACCGAAAAAGAAGGTATTAATTATTTGATTGAAAACCACACCGGTTTTTTCAAAATTGATAGGGCGTTTAAGAAGGAATTGCTTGATGCATTGGATTTAAGTCACAAGTTTCTCCAGGCTTTTGACATGATTTATATCCCGGAGTATGTCGGAAAACATATTACAGATGGATTCATTGTGGCCAATTTGGAAAACATCGTTCTTATCGAATTAAAAACGACGAAAAAATATTTGCCGCAAAACCCAAAGGGATTTTTCTTTGGCGCTACAGAAAATGAATTTAAGTTTGGCGAGGCCCTTGGCCCGAAATTCCGATTTTGCTTTGTATGTCTTAATGAAAAATCACCATCCTTTTCGTTAATGACTATCCAAGAACTTGAGGACATAATTAGAAATAGACGTATACAGTTTCAAATTAACTTATAATCTCCTCTATTTTCCAATTGCAAATATTATATTCAATTACAAATTCTTCCTTTGTGTAACCATTTGCTGAACTAAAGAGAAAAGCATCTCCCATACTAAACAGATAAATTAGCGATTTGCGAATGTAAATTGCTTTAGTTGAATTCATAATCCCTACTCCATTGGAAATTTGCAATCCGTTAGGATATACATATTCTAACTCATCAATCAACCGTTTTGTAGAAATCATCTCAAGTAAATTAACGCTAAACCTACATAAATAAGCACAGAACAAATACTCTATTAATTCGATGTAGATGATATTTCCTATTTTTCCAATAACTTAGTACACGTTTATGAATGAGTTAAAAGATTTACAGAAAAAACTTATCGATTTTAGGGATAAGCGTGATTGGAATCAATTTCATAATGCTAAAGATTTAGCATTGGCTCTCTCCATCGAGGTGGCTGAGTTAAACGAATTATTCCTTTGGAAAAAATCAGAAGAGGCTAATGTCGAAAAAATTAAAGATGAACTTGCTGATGTATTTGGATATGCACTACTTCTTGCAGAGAAATACAATTTTGACATCGTTGAAATTGTTAATAACAAAATAACTAAAAACAATGAGAAATATCCGGTAGATAAGGCAAAGGGCAATGCTAAAAAATACACCGAATTATGATTCCAGCAGCTTCATTTGAAATAAAAAGATACGATTTCACACCAAATTTATTCAACGATTTTCAAAACGCCCACTTCGCTAAAGACTTATGGCCAATAGTTTACATTTTAAGTGACGGCGTGGTCAAGGAAGCATATGTAGGCGAAACTACAGATACTTTCGCGAGAATGGCTTCGCATTTGAAAAGCAATAACAAAAGCGTTCTTTCTACAGTACATTTGATAAGTAGCGAAAAGTTCAACAAATCTGCAACGCTAGATATTGAATCAAATCTTATAAAGTATATTTCTGGTGATGGCGAGTACAAATTACTTAATGGAAACATTGGTTTAGCTAATCATAACTATTATCAAAAAAAAGAAGTCTACTGGGATATTTTCAAATCTGTCTGGAATAAGTTAAGAACCGAGGGTATAACAAAACACTCAATTGAGTATATTAATAATTCTGACTTATTTAAATATTCCCCTTACAAGACATTAAGTATTGAACAAAAAGAAGGGTTGATGACAATTATCACGGCCCTACTAAACGACAGCTTTAAAAATATTATTGTTGAAGGAGGAGCCGGGACAGGAAAAACAATACTAGCAATATTCTTATTCAAACTTATCCATTCAAAATTGGAGGATTTTAATTATAAAGAATTTGGCGATGATGAGAGTCAATTCACTAACGCTATAATTGAATTAAAAAGAAGGTTTCCAAATCCTAAAATAGCTCTTGTAGTTCCTATGGCATCATTTAGAGATACTTTAAAAAAGGTATTTAAAAACATTAAGGGTCTAAGCGCCAATATGGTAATTGGGCCAGCAGATTTAAAGGATAATCATTTTGATATACTTGTTGTTGATGAGTCCCATAGGTTGAGAAGAAGAGTAAATTTAGGCGCTTATTTCCACGCTTTTGATGTAGCATGCGAAAAATTGGGTTTTGATAGGAATGCATGCAGTGAGTTGGATTGGATAACTAAACAATCAAACAAAGCAATATTATTTTACGATGAGGGGCAATCTATTAAGCCGTCTGATGCAAAAAAAGAGGACTTCGACAAGCTTAAGTTCTCATCATCAACTAAGGTAAAGTTTCTAAAGTCTCAATTTCGCGTAAAAGGTGGAAATGGGTATGTAAGACACATTGATAATCTTTTAAAATGCTCAATTGATTTGGGAAAGGAAGTATATCATCCAAAGAACTATGAATTTACTCTTTTTGATTCTATCGAAACGATGGTGAAAGAAATAAAATTGAGAAATGAAGAAAGCGGATTATCACGATTAATTGCCGGGTTCTCCTGGCCATGGATTTCGAAAACTGACAAAACACTATATGACATTGAAATAGACGGATATAAGTTGCAATGGAATAGTGTAGCGATAGATTTTATAAATTCAGCTAATGCTATAAATGAGGTTGGATGTATCCACACAACTCAAGGTTATGATCTTAATTACTCCGGGATAATATTTGGAAATGAAATTAGTTATGATAAAATAAAAAAAGAAATAGTGATTTTGAAAGAAAACTATTTTGATAAAAACGGGAAACAATCCATTAGCGATCCTTCTGAATTAAAAAATTTTATCCTAAACATTTACAAGACTATAATGCTTCGAGCTATCAAAGGCACTTACGTATATGTTTGTGATAAAAATTTACGAGAATACTTTTCGAAGCACATGGAACTTGCTGCTACAAACAGAAAAGCAACTTTCTTGAACTCGTCTAATGTAATACCGTTCGTAAATTCAATTCCACTCGTTAGTTTAAAAGCGGCAGCCGGCGGATTTAGCGAATTGCAAATGGCTAGTGACAACGTTGAAGATTTCGATTGGGTGGAAATACCTTCACGATACAAACCATCTAAAGACTTGTTTGCTTGTCAAGTTGTTGGCGAGTCCATGAATAAAGTAATACCAAATGGTGCTTTATGTTTATTTAGAAAAGATGGCGGCGGCTCCAGAAATGGAAAGATTGTTTTAGTTGCATCTACCAACATTCAAGATAAAGATTTTGGCTCTAATTATACTGTTAAAGAATATTTAAGTTCAAAAAGTATTAACAATGACCAATGGCATCATCAATCTATAATTTTGAAGCCGCTTTCATATGATCCTAAATTTGAAAATATAGTAATTCCAGAAGATGACCTTATTGATTTCAAAGTACTTGGAATTTTCGAGTGTGTTTTATAAATATTCTACATTGACTGTATCTTTATGATTGAATATTATCTCACTTTTTCATCAACTTATTAACCAATCCCACAGCAATACCCAATTCATTCCCTATTTGGCGCTGGTTGTAACCGGCGGCGGCCAGTTGGGCTACCTTTGGGGCTAATACCTGTTGGTTTATTAAGCGGGTACGCAGGTGCAGGTATTCGTGGCTTTGGCCTTCAAATTGCATTTGCAAAAAGTTACCGGGTTTAGCAATGCGGCAAAGGCATACATTATCTTCACCATAGATCTGCGCGGTGTTACGCTGTTTAATTTGTTTCAAGTAACGCAGGTGTGGGTCGGCCGCGCTGGTGCCCAGGGCAAAGGCGCTGTCGGCAAAGTTCATCAGTAGTTTGCTGCCATGCAGGTCATCGGCCGAGAGCGGTATACCCGGGTTGCGCCGTTTAGGTGTATGGGCCAGCACCAAAATGGATAGGTTGTAATCGTTTTTTAACCCCTTCAGGTTTTTCATAAGGCTTAGCGCCACAGCAGCACTTTCGGTACCACCGCGCAGGCAGCTAATGTTATCAATAATCAATACCGTGGGCTTTAACTGTTGTATCCTATACTCAATGCCGGCAATCAGATGGTCATCATAGTTGCTATCGCCGCCGGCGAGGCCGGTATTTTGGTTAAACTGAGCGCGTATAAACCTATCGGTAAAACTGTAGCTGCCCTGCGCATCGGTATAACGCGTGTAAAATTGCATCAGGCCAAGTTCAAAATCAATGTATAGTACTTTGGCAGGTTCGGCCTGCAGGGCAAAGGGCGCAATGGGCTTGCCTTCGGCTATGCTGTTGCCAATTTGTACGGCCAGTACGCTTTTGCCAACATTGGTATCGGCAAACAAAATAGCGAGTTCGCCCTGGTACCAAAGCTCACCAAAAAGCATTTGGGGTATGGGTTCGCGTTCGCCAAGGTCCATCCAGCGGTTGCCGGTAGCAACGTTAAACAGGTATCGGCATTCCTCAGGGTCGGGAGGCGGCGCGGCCGCTTTTTTCCTTTTAGCCGGGCGGTATGCTACGCCCCGGGCTTCGGCGCGCAGTTGTTCAATAAAGGCAGGTCTTTCTGCGGAGTGGTTTTGGGTCATTTAGGGGCGGTATTTAGGTGGGTTTAAGCAAGATACCGGACGGATCTTACCCCCAAATATACCGGTTATAACAACAGGCCGTGGTGGCACGATACTGTCAGTAGTGTAATTTTGGAAGCATTGATTTTGAGCGCTTTACAAACATGCGCGTGTGTTCACCAGCGTGAACGTGAACATTTGGCTTGTTGGAAATGCGTGGCCGGGCAGGCTCACCATGGCAAACAGGAAAAGGTTTTAAACAAAGAAACCCCTCAACTTTTGGTTGAAGGGTTCTCGTTTAGTCCGTTTACTAACGGATTAAGATTGGGCACCGACCTACTCTCCCACATTTTACTGCAGTACCATCGGCTCTGGCGGGCTTAACTTCTCTGTTCGGAATGGGAAGAGGTGGACACCGCCGATATAGGCACCTGAATATTTTTAAGGTGAAAGCGAAAAGCATAAAGCTTAAGGCTAGTCCTTTTATAATTCGGTATTTGTTTTCACTTTCGGCTTCAGACTTGCGTCTATCAGCTTTCGGCTAAACTTAAACATAATTGAAAGAAGTAAGTATCAGAGAAAACAACAGCTTTGTTTTGCTCGATGATAGAGGCAAGAGATCGGATATGGGAACCTGGATTGCTCCTGGTTCTTACTTCTTACGGTCTTGGTTCTCTACCACCATTCATTACCTGCTATGAGAAAGCTTCGGATTATTAGTATTACTCGACTATGATGTCACCACCTTTATATCTGTAACCTATCAACGTAGTAGTCTGCTACGATCCTCAATGGAAGTCTCATCTTGTGGCTAGTTTCGCACTTAGATGCTTTCAGCGCTTATCTATTCCCAACGTAGCTACTCTGCAGTACACCTGGCGGCATAACAGATTCACCAGAGGTTAGTCCAACCCGGTCCTCTCGTACTAAGGTCAGCCCCACTCAAACTTCCAACGCCCACAACAGATAGGGACCGAACTGTCTCGCGACGTTCTGAACCCAGCTCGCGTGCCACTTTAATGAGCGAACAGCTCAACCCTTGGGACCTTCTCCAGCCCCAGGATGTGACGAGCCGACATCGAGGTGCCAAACCTCCCCGTCGATATGAGCTCTTGGGGGAGATCAGCCTGTTATCCCCAGCGTACCTTTTATCCTTTGAGCGATGGCCCTTCCATGCAGAACCACCGGATCACTATATCCGTCTTTCGACCCTGCTCGGCTTGTCTGCCTCACAGTCAAGCAAGCTTATGCTATTGCACTCCACGTACGGTTACCAAGCGTACTGAGCTTACCTTTGAAAGCCTCCGTTACCTTTTTGGAGGCGACCACCCCAGTCAAACTACCCGCCAAACAATGTTCTCGACATAATCGAGTTAGACACCAAATACAAAAAGGGTGGTATTTCAACGTTGACTAACATACTCCTAGCGAAGCATGATCACAGTCTCCCACCTATCCTACACATCCTGTATCCGATATCAATGTTAAGTTGTAGTGAAGGTGCATGGGGTCTTTCCGTCCCGTTGCGGGTAACCGGCGTCTTCACCGATACCACAATTTCACCGAGCTCATGGCTGAGACAGCGCCCAGATCGTTACACCATTCGTGCAGGTCGGAACTTACCCGACAAGGAATTTCGCTACCTTAGGACCGTTATAGTTACGGCCGCCGTTTACCGGGGCTTCGATTCAATGCTTCTCCTTGCGAATAACATCCCCTCTTAACCTTCCGGCACCGGGCAGGTGTCAGGCCTTATACGTCATCTTTCGATTTTGCAAAGCCATGTGTTTTTGTTAAACAGTCGCCTGGGCCTTTTCACTGCGGCTGATATTGCTACCAGCGCCCCTTCTCCCGAAGTTACAGGGCCATTTTGCCGAGTTCCTTAGCCATGATTCACTCGAGCACCTTAGGATTCTCTCCTCGACTACCTGTGTCGGTTTACGGTACGGGTTTTTATAACCTGAAGCTTAGCGGGTTTTCTTGGAAGTCTGATTACCTGAACTATCACCTTACCCGAAGGCTCAGTGTACTATCAGCTTTCAGCAAATCTGGCGTACTTAACTACCAAACCTATACCTACGGCCTTTAACGAACTATTCCGTCAGTTCGCGTCAGTGTCACTACTCCGTCACCGCATCGCAGTTATAAAAAGTACTGGAATATTAACCAGTTGTCCATCGGCTACGCCCTTCGGCTTCACCTTAGGCCCCGACTAACCCTGATCCGATTAGCGTTGATCAGGAAACCTTAGTCTTTCGGTGGGCGGGTTTCTCTCCCGCCTTATCGTTACTTATGCCTACATTTGCTTTTCTAATTCCTCCACAGTCAATTGTCTTTCCTGCTTCACCGGCAATTAGAATGCTCCCCTACCAGTATATACATAGTATATAATCCATAGCTTCGGTATAACGCTTAATGCCCGTTTATTATCCATGCCCGATCGCTCGACTAGTGAGCTGTTACGCACTCTTTAAATGAATGGCTGCTTCCAAGCCAACATCCTAGCTGTCTATGCAATCGGACCTCGTTAGTTCAACTTAGCGTTAATTTGGGGACCTTAGCTGATGGTCTGGGTTCTTTCCCTCTCGGCCATGGACCTTAGCACCCATAGCCTCACTGCAGTGTATATTATATAGCATTCGGAGTTTGTCTGGATTTGGTAGGATTTGACTCCCCCGCACCCAATCAGTAGCTCTACCTCTATATAACTTAACCACCACGCTGTTCCTAAAAACATTTCGGGGAGTACGAGCTATTTCCCAGTTTGATTAGCCTTTCACCCCTACCCACAGATCATCCGGAAACTTTTCAACGTTTATCGGTTCGGTCCTCCAGTACCTGTTACGGCACCTTCAACCTGTCCATGGGTAGATCACAAGGTTTCGCGTCTACCCCCTCTGACTATACGCCCTATTCAGACTCGCTTTCGCTTCGGATCCGTGTCTTAAACACTTAACCTTGCCAGAGAGGAGTAACTCGTAGGCTCATTATGCAAAAGGCACGCCGTCACACCACGAAGGTGCTCCGACCGCTTGTAAGTACACGGTTTCAGGTTCTATTTCACTCCCCTGTTCGGGGTTCTTTTCACCTTTCCCTCACGGTACTGGTTCACTATCGGTCTCTCAGGAGTATTTAGCCTTACCGGATGGTGCCGGCAGATTCCCACAAGGCGTCTCCGACCTCGCGGTACTCAGGATACCACTATCCTATCATTACTTACCCGTACGCAGCTCTCATGCTCTATGGCGGGGTTTCCCACCCCCTTCCGGTTCATTTTGATATTCATGTTGTGGTCCTACAACCCCAGCTATGCCGTAACATATCTGGTTTGGGCTTCTTCCCTTTCGCTCGCCACTACTCAGGAAATCATTATTATTTTCTCTTCCTCTGCTTACTTAGATGTTTCAGTTCAGCAGGTTTGCGCATATATGCAACTAGTCTTCAACTAGTTAGGTTTCCCCATTCGGAAATCTGCGGATCAATTCATATTTGCTAATCCCCGCAGCTTATCGCAGCTTATCACGTCCTTCATCGCCTCTGAGAGCCAAGGCATCCCCCGTGTACCCTTTCTTACTTTCTTCTATACTTGTACTGCTTTTGCTCAGTACTGTATGCTTTTTGATATGTTGCTCGTTTAGATGCAAGATGTCATGAACCAGGAACCAAGATTTATTGCCGAAGCTTTCTATCTTTTATCTTGTCTCTTATTTCTTGTAACTAAAGCCAAACAACGTCTCTACTGTTGTTTTCTCTTTTTAATTACTTCTTCCAATATGTCAAAGAACTTTACCCTATATCATACAACGTGCATGATAACTTGCATTATATCCTATCCTGTTAAGGAAACGGAGGGTGTAGTGGAGAATAACGGATTCGAACCGATAAACCTCCCGATGTAAATCGGGTTGCTCCAGCCCCTTTCGGCTGATTTCCTTTACTTTATTTCAAAGTGTTAATGTTTGCATCGCGCAAACTTGGTGGAGAATAACGGATTCGAACCGTTGACCCCCTGCGTGCAAGGCAGGTGCTCTAGCCAGCTGAGCTAATCCCCCTTTCAGATGTTTGTTAATACCAAGTCATTCTGGTATCTTCACCTCGTAGTCCCGAGCAGATTTGAACTGCTGACCCCTACATTATCAGTGTAGTGCTCTAACCAAACTGAGCTACAGGACTGTTTGTTTATCTTTACAATCTTGCCACTATTATGGCTGCACCACAACCGATGGCTTCATCTTCCGGGTTGTTTTTTTTAGAGAATAAATAAGAAAATAATCATGCAGGTAACAGTTAAACTGTCATTTGCGTACTCAGGTAATTTTTGGATAATGCTCCAGAAAGGAGGTATTCCAGCCACACCTTCCGGTACGGCTACCTTGTTACGACTTAGCCCCAGTTACCGACTTTACCCTAGGACGCTCCTTACGGTTACGCACTTCAGGCACTTCCAGCTTCCATGGCTTGACGGGCGGTGTGTACAAGGCCCGGGAACGTATTCACCGCATCATTGCTGATATGCGATTACTAGCGAATCCAACTTCACGGGGTCGAGTTGCAGACCCCGATCCGAACTGTGAATGGCTTTACGAGATTGGCATCCTGTTGCCAGGTAGCTGCCCGCTGTACCATCCATTGTAGCACGTGTGTAGCCCCGGACGTAAGGGCCATGATGACTTGACGTCGTCCCCTCCTTCCTCTCTATTTGCATAGGCAGTCTGAATAGAGTCCCCACCATTACGTGCTGGCAACTATTCACAGGGGTTGCGCTCGTTGCGGGACTTAACCCAACACCTCACGGCACGAGCTGACGACAGCCATGCAGCACCTAGTTTCGTGTCCCGAAGGACTGATTCGTCTCTGAATCATTCACTAACTTTCAAGCCCGGGTAAGGTTCCTCGCGTATCATCGAATTAAACCACATGCTCCTCCGCTTGTGCGGGCCCCCGTCAATTCCTTTGAGTTTCACCCTTGCGGGCGTACTCCCCAGGTGGAATACTTAACGCTTTCGCTTAGACGCTGACCGTATATCGCCAACATCGAGTATTCATCGTTTAGGGCGTGGACTACCAGGGTATCTAATCCTGTTTGATCCCCACGCTTTCGTGCCTCAGCGTCAATGACACTTTAGTAAGCTGCCTTCGCAATTGGTGTTCTGTGACATATCTATGCATTTCACCGCTACTTGTCACATTCCGCCTACCTCAAGTGTATTCAAGTTCTTCAGTATCAAAGGCACTGCGATAGTTAAGCTACCGTCTTTCACCCCTGACTTAAAGAACCGCCTACGCACCCTTTAAACCCAATAAATCCGGATAACGCTTGGATCCTCCGTATTACCGCGGCTGCTGGCACGGAGTTAGCCGATCCTTATTCTTACCGTACATTCAGCTTCTCACACGTGAAAAGGTTTATTCCGGTACAAAAGCAGTTTACAACCCGTAGGGCCGTCTTCCTGCACGCGGCATGGCTGGTTCAGGCTTGCGCCCATTGACCAATATTCCTTACTGCTGCCTCCCGTAGGAGTCTGGTCCGTGTCTCAGTACCAGTGTGGGGGGTCATCCTCTCAGATCCCCTAAACATCGTAGCCTTGGTAAGCCATTACCTTACCAACTAGCTAATGTTCCGCATGCCCATCTTAATCCTATAAATATTTGATTACCAGAAAATGCTGTCCGGTAATGTTATGCGGTGTTAATCTCTCTTTCGAGAGGCTATCCCCCAGATTAAGGTAGGTTACATACGTGTTACGCACCCGTGCGCCACTCTCATGAAAAGCAAGCTTCTCAATCCCGTTCGACTTGCATGTATTAGGCCTGCCGCTAGCGTTCATCCTGAGCCAGGATCAAACTCTCCATTGTATAATGTGTTTGTTCAAATCCAGACCCTATTAACTCAATCAATAGAAATCTGTAAAAAAAAATATTCTCTTACATTATCCCATTCCCTTAAGTTCGCTTTGATAACAATCAACCTCATCTTTCGATTCCGCTGCCGTTACGCTGCATAATTTATTCTCTATCTCTTTTAAGAACTTTGCGCCTAACCATCTCGGCTCGGCTTTTATGTCGTCGATCATTGCGATCTAAACTCTCAATCTTGTGTAGCTTTCGAATTGCTCTAAGCTTAACGTTTTTTTAAAAACCGTTTCCGATTTTTTCCCTTCGTTTTGGGATTGCAAAGGTAAAAACCTTTTCTGAATTTGCAAACTTTATTTTTTAATAATTTCGCTTGCTTTTTTCAACGTACAAACCGCAAATTGTTTCCTCTTTAGCGGGCTGCAAAGGTATTAACCTTTGTTGATTTTGCAAACTTTATTTTTTAATATTTTAAAGTTGCTTTTCAATGTACAACCGCAATTTCGTTTCCTCTTTTGCGGGCTGCAAAGGTATTAACCTTTGTTGATTTTGCAAACTTTATTTTCAAATAAATGTTGTGCTATACTTTCAGAGAACGTCCCGCTATTTCGTTTGCGGGTTGCAAAGGTACGCACTAATTTTACTTACGCAAATGGTTTGATGCTTTTATTGATAGTGTAGTTTTAACACACTGTAAATGAAGCAGAAAAAATGCAGTGTATTTAAAAAAATACGCCTTTGGATGCAGCGAGGGGTGTTTTAAATGGATTTTTGAGCTTAAAAACAATTTTTGAGAAATATTAATTTTGGCTGGTACAGTGCATTCTATAGCTGCTAGGTGCTTAAATGATCATTTACATACCCAATCGCAACAAACTTATATGTAGTAGTAAGTTTAAAAAACCATCGCTTGTTTGGCATTTAGTCGTTATAAGGTTTCAGAATGCTGAGGATAGCAGCCTTTACTCATAATAGATTGCTTCCCTCTTGTAGCAATGATGGAAAGAAAGTGATTACTGTACTATCCGTAAATATGGATACCGTCCGTTGGCTAACGGATAAGGCCTGCGAAGTATGATCCGTTGGCTAACGGACCGGACCGCTTCTATCAGCGGCAACGCCATAATATAAAAACAAAAGCACCGGCAAAAGCTATGCCTATATACTATATAATATAAGCCCCACAATGCATACCTATATATACTATATAAACGCATTACTATATAGTATATATAAGCAGCTGTTATCCGGCTATAGATTTCATGCCACGGGCATACCTCACCGTGCCTAACGTTAAAAGATGTTAAATACTTACCTTATATATATAAGGAGCGGTTTTGTCGTTATATATTCGTCCTCTAAATAAATAATTGACTGATTTATAATATTCAACTATCTTTGCAAAATGTTTAAAAAACAACTACTCATATTTTCGGGCGTAATGTTCCTGCTTATTGTTACGCTTGGCAGTTGTAAAAGCAAGTACGAAAAGTTAAAAGCAAGTAACGATAACGCTAAAAAATACCAGGAGGCCGTTAAGTTTTACAATAAAAAGGACTACACAAAAGCCCTTGGCTTATTTGAAGACCTGGTAACTCGTTACCGTGGCCGTGCCGAGGCTGAGGATCTGTTTTACTATTATGCATATACTAACTATAAGCTTAAGGATTATACATCGGCAAGGTTCCACTTTAAAACGTTTGCAGATACTTACCCATCGAGCCCGCGTGCCGAGGAGTGCCGCTTTATTGCTGCTTACTGTTTTTACCTCGATTCGCCTATCTACTCGTTAGACCAGGAGAACACTACCAAGGCTATTGAATCGTTACAGTTGTTTATTAACCTTTACCCTAAAAGCGACCGTGTTACCGAGGCGAGCAAGCTGATCCAAAACTTACGCGATAAGCTGGAGCAAAAATCATACGCTAACTCTAAGTTATATTTAACCATTGGCGATTATCAATCGGCAGCTATTGCGTTTGGTAATACCCTGCGCGATTACCCGGATACGAAGTATGCCGAAGAACTTGAGTTTTTGACCATACGTGCGCAATATGAATTTGCTAAGGTTAGTTTTGAGCGTAAGCAACCTGAACGTTACGACCTAGCGATAAGCTATGCCGATCAGTTTATTGAAAAATACCCGGCAAGCAAGTTTTTACCGGATGCTAATAATTACAAGAAGAACAGCCAGGCAGGCATAGAAAGAGCTAAACGCGTATTGGCCGAAGCAAGCATCGACTATAAAGCGGCCGAGAAATTAGCTAAAAAAGATACGACCACTAAGGCCGGCCAACCTACGTCAATTAAGGACAGACATAATCAGAAAATACCATATTAATAACAGATAAAAGACATGAACGTTAACAACCCAACTAACAAGCCAGCTGTAGCAAGCAGTACAGTTACCCGTGACCTGCGTGAACTGGATGTGAAAACCGACAATATATACGAGTCGTTGGTAATTATGTCAAAAAGGGCAAACCAGATCTCAAACAACATAAAAGAAGAGTTGCACCAAAAACTTTCTGAGTTTGCATCAGCTAACGATAACCTTGAAGAGGTGTTTGAAAACCGCGAGCAAATTGAGATATCTAAATACTACGAAAAATTACCTAAACCTACTTTGGTAGCTATACAGGAATTTTTAGATAACAAAATTTACTACCGCAACCCGGCTAAAGAAGCTAGGGATTTGTAGATATATCCCTACGGGATTACACATATTAAGCCTCTGTCATATCGATGGGGGCTTTATTTGTTTAATAACGTTGGCTAATTTATATATTTGGTTTTTATTTCCCCTTTAGGGGGATGGGGAGTTATATGCTTGAAGGTAAAAAGATTGTTTTAGGAGTTTGCGGGAGTATTGCGGCATACAAATCGGCAACGCTGGTGAGGCTGCTGGTTAAGGCCGGTGCGCAGGTGCAGGTAGTGATGACGCCCGATGCCACTAACTTTATTACCCCGCTTACGCTGTCTACCCTATCTAAACGCCCGGTATATTCCGACTATTTTAAAGCCGAGACCGGCGAGTGGAACAACCACGTAGAGCTTGGGCTTTGGGGCGATGCTATGATATTAGCGCCGGCAAGTGCCAATACTATGGCCAAAATGGCTACGGGCTTGGTTGATAACTTGCTTACCGCGGTGTACCTATCGGCTAAATGCCCGGTGTACTTTGCCCCTGCGATGGACCTGGATATGTGGAAGCACAATGCTACACAGCATAACATTACCGAACTGCAAGGCTTTGGCAATATCCTGATCCCACCGGGAAGCGGGGAACTGGCAAGTGGCCTGCACGGCGAAGGCCGCATGGCCGAGCCGGAAGAGATAGTAGCTTTCCTGGCGGAGAACATCAAAAAAAAACTCCCCTTATTTGGTAAACATATCCTGGTTACAGCCGGCCCTACTTACGAAGCTATAGATCCGGTACGTTTTATAGGCAACCATTCATCAGGTAAAATGGGTTTCGCTTTGGCAGATGAACTGGCTTTGCTTGGCGCGGATGTTACTTTAGTAGCCGGGCCAACCGCGCAAGCAAGCAAATACCAAAGCATTAAACGGATAAACGTAACCAGCGCGGCAGATATGCTTCAGGAGTGCTTAGCCTATTTCCCGGCAGCTAACGCCTGCGTAATGTGTGCCGCCGTGGCAGACTATACGCCTGTTACTGTTGCAGAACAAAAGATAAAAAAACACGACGATGGCCTTAACATCGAACTAAAAAAAACGACGGATATACTAAAAACGCTTGGCGCGCAAAAGTGCGAAGGGCAAATATTGGTAGGTTTTGCTTTGGAAACCGAGCATGAAGAAGAGTATGCCATTGGTAAGCTGCAAAAGAAAAACCTGGATCTTATTGTGCTAAATTCATTAAATGATGCCGGGGCGGGCTTTAAAAGCGATACTAATAAAATAACTTTGATAGACCGCGACCTCAATAAAACCATCTATGATCTTAAAAACAAGGGCGACGTGGCCTATGATATTTGCGTTAAGCTTACCCAACTGCTAAAAAAATGAAGATATATATAACCCTTGCCGTGTTATTTTTTACCTGCTGCGCTGCACATGCCCAGGATTTGAACGCTCGTGTAAAGGTTGTTGCCCCCAAAATACAGGTTACCAACAAGCGCGCCTTGCAAACCCTGCAAACCGCCATGAAAGATTTCCTGAACGGCCGTAAGTGGAGCGCCGATGAAATTGCCCCGCAAGAACGTATAGACTGCAATTTTGTATTGAATATTACCGCCTGGGATGGCAGCAGCACCTTTAGCGGCGAGCTGCAGGTACAATCGTCAAGGCCGGTATTTAATTCTACTTACACCGCTACGCTTGTTAATATTAATGACAAGGACTTTGATTTTACCTATACCGAAGGCCAGACCATTGACTATAGCGATCAGAATTTTCAGAGTAACTTAAGCTCGGTAATGGCGTTTTACGCATACATTATTGTGGGGATGGATTACGATTCGTTCTCTAAATACGGAGGTACACAGTACTTTGCCAATGCCCAAACCATTGCCATTAACGCGCAAACAACATCTTTTAAAGGCTGGAAAGCGTTCGACAATAACCTTAACCGCTATTGGCTGGTAGAGAACCTGAACAACAAAATATATAGCAATCTGCGCGAGTTTATCTATAACTATCACCGAAACGGGCTGGATATTATGGCAGATAATGCCAGTAAAGGCCGCAAATACATCGGCAGTATATTACCGGTACTAAGCCAGGTAGATCGTAAGCGGTTAGGCTCCTACTTCCCGCTGGCTTTTTTTACAGCTAAAAATGCAGAGTTTGTTTCCATATTCAGCAATGGTTCACCGCAGGAAAGGATGCAGGCCATGAATATCCTTTCCCTTGCCGACCCGGCTAATGGCGGTAAATATCAAAGTTTAAAAGCAAGGTAAATACCAGACAGTATGTTATGCTAATTGCTTAAGGTAGTTTTTAAACTCCTGCAAAAATATGTTATAACACGATGACCCCATAGCTTTACCCATATTACGGATGCCGCTGTAACCGGCCACTACAAAGCAGGCCACGTACTCCGGGTTAACATCCTGGCGGATCTGTTTTAACGCTTTGCCCTGGTTAATGCTTTCTTTGATCGCATCCTGCCAATGGTCCGTAAGTTTTAAAAGTCCTTTTTTAAAATCCTCGTTAAGGGGCGACATTTCTTCTATTAAATTCACCGCTGGGCAACCGTACTTGGCACGCAGGAACGGAACTTTCAATAACACCACCCGCATCATTTCGTGGATATCATTTATTGGATCTTTAGCATCAAGCAGTGGTTTTACCAATGAAACATACATCCCAGGATAAATTATCTCGTTGATCATCGCCAACCCCATTTCATCTTTATTTTTAAAATGGTAAAAGAACGCCCCCTTTGTAACTTTAGTTGTCGCTAAAATATTATCAATACTCGTAGCTTGGTACCCCTGCTTATAAATAAGCTCAAAGGATTTGGTCAGAATCATAGTACGTGTATTGGCAGCTTTAGACATTTTAAATACCGATTAGTATGTAACACAAACATACCGGTTAGTTATGTAGCTTCCTAATTTATTTTACATTGTCTGAACTCGAATTAAAGAATTTATAGAATTACCAGGCAACTTATACCCAAACTTCAAAAAATTCGTTAATTCTCGAAATTCGGGTTCAGACGAATTAACTATCTTTACTCTTTTTAAGCGACAGATTATTTATGACTAAACGTTGGGTGTTAAAAGATACGGCAGATGCGGTTACAGTAAAGGAACTTGCTGCCGGGCTTAACATAAACCCGGTTTTGTCGGCCCTGTTGGCACAACGTGGCATCAGCAATTTTGATGAGGCCAAATACTTCTTCCGCCCTACTGAGCTGCACCTGCATGATCCTTTCCTGATGCAGGATATGGAAAAAGCCATCGAACGGATAGAGCAAGCCATCTCCTCAAACGAAAAAATTTTAGTTTATGGCGATTATGATGTGGATGGCACAACAGCCGTTGCACTTACCTATAGCTTTTTCGAGAAAATCCATAAAAATATAGAATACTATATTCCCGATAGGTACAAAGAAGGTT
Organism: Mucilaginibacter sp. 5C4; assembly: GCF_034345625.1. Taxonomy (NCBI): domain Bacteria; kingdom Pseudomonadati; phylum Bacteroidota; class Sphingobacteriia; order Sphingobacteriales; family Sphingobacteriaceae; genus Mucilaginibacter; species Mucilaginibacter sp. 5C4. Next base: position 3,968,442 of record NZ_CP133775.1, read on the forward strand.
ATGGCATCTCAACAATGGGTATTGATTATGCTGCCGAGAATGGCTTCAGTTTAATTATCGCGCTGGATTGTGGCATTAAGTCTGTAGATAAAATTGCTTACGCAAATACCTTAGGTGTTGATTTTATAATTTGTGATCACCACTTGCCCGGCGCGGAATTACCTGCGGCTGTAGCAGTGCTTGATCCTAAACGGTCTGATTGCGGTTATCCTTATAAAGAATTATCCGGCGCAGGCATAGGCTTTAAGCTGATCCAGGCCTGGACGGAAAAGAACGACCTGCCATTTGAGGGCGTTGCCGAATACCTCGACCTTGTAGCCATCAGCATCGCCTGCGATATTGTGCATGTTACCGGCGAGAACCGCGTACTTGCATATTTGGGGTTGAAAAAGATCAACGAAAACCCATGCATCGGTGTAAAAACCTTAATGCAGGTTGCAGGCCGTGGCAGTACATATACAATCAGCGATGTGGTATTTTTATTAGGCCCGCGCATCAACGCTGCCGGCCGGATAGATGATGCCAAGCACGCGGTTGAACTGTTGATAGCCTGCCACGAAGATGCCGCCAAAGAAAAAGGCGATATGATCAACATCCGCAATACCGAACGCAAAGGCCACGACCAACAAATTACCGACGAGGCGCTGAGCATGATAGATAACGACGAGGTGATGATAGCCCGAAAATCTACCGTGGTATTTAATGAGGCCTGGCACAAAGGCGTTATTGGTATCGTTGCATCGCGCCTTACAGAAAAATATTACCGCCCAACTGTAGTACTTACCCGCTCCAACGGGCATGTGGCAGGTTCGGCACGTTCTGTTTTGGGGTATGACCTATACGAGGCGCTTTGCGGATGCAGCGATCTACTTATTCAGTTTGGCGGACATAAGTATGCGGCGGGGTTAACCATGCACCCCGAAAATGTACCGGCCTTTATCGAAAAGTTTGAAGAAGTGGTTGGCTCGACCATTACCGACGAGCAACTGATACAACAGATAAGCATCGATGCCGAGATAGAATTAAAGGATATCGACTCTAAATTCTTCAGGATCCTTAGCCAGTTTGCGCCCTTTGGGCCGGAGAATATGTCGCCGGTGTTCCTCAGTAAAAATGTGTATGTTAGCGGTAATGCGGGTTTAGTTGGCAGTGCACACGTTAAAATGTTTGTGATGCAACCAGGCTCGGCAGCATTTAGCAGCATCGCCTTTAACCAGGGCGAGTTGCTTCCTCAATTAAAACCGGGCGTACCTTTTGACATTTGTTACAGCATAGAAAAGAACGTATGGCGCGAGCAACGCACCATACAATTAAATATAAAGGGGATTATACCCACCCAACCCTCCCCGGCAGGGAGGGCTTTGAAAAGCAATATTAAGTCTCCCCTGCCGGGAGAGATTAGAGAGGGCTTATGATACTTAGAGCAGAGAACTTAATAAAAAAATATAAGCAGCGCGCTGTTGTAAACGACGTTACCTTTAACGTTGCGCAGGGCGAAATTGTGGGTTTACTCGGGCCAAATGGTGCCGGTAAAACCACATCGTTTTACATGATCGTGGGTTTGATAAAACCTAACGAGGGCAAGATCTTCCTGGATGACCAGGACATAACTACCGACCCGATGTACCGCCGCGCGCAAAAGGGTATTGGTTACCTCGCGCAGGAAGCCTCCATTTTCCGCAAGCTTTCTGTAGAAGACAATATTAAGGCCGTGTTGGAGATGGGTAAAATGCCCAAGGATAAACAACAGGATAAGCTGGAGGAGCTGATAGACGAGTTCAGTCTTCATAAGGTACGCCGTAATCGTGGCGATCTGCTATCTGGTGGTGAACGCCGCCGTACCGAGATTGCCCGTGCCCTTGCTGCCGAGCCAAACTTTATCCTGCTGGATGAGCCATTTGCAGGGGTTGACCCTATAGCGGTTGAAGAGATCCAGGCGATGGTTGCCAAGTTGAGGCATCGCAACATCGGCATCCTGATCACTGACCACAATGTGCAGGAAACGCTGTCTATTACTGATCGTGCTTACCTGCTTTTTGAAGGCAAGATCTTAGAATCTGGAGTACCGGAAGTATTGGCCGAGAACGAGATGGTGCGTAAGGTTTACCTGGGCGCCAACTTTGTATTGAAAAGAAAAACATTCCCGCAGTAATTGATTATTTTAGAAGTTCATAGTTGATGATTCATAGATCATAGTAGGACTATTGCTATGAACTATCAACCATGATCTATTAGCCAAAAACTTATGACCATTTTTAACTCTGTATTTACCTGGTTCATGAAAAAGCGTATCCACCAGATAGAGCTTTTTATGAAATACCCTAACGAGGTACAGGAAGAATGGTTTGAGCAGCTTATTGCCGGTGCCGAAAATACCGAATGGGGCAAGCAGTATGGCTACAAAAGCATCGAAAACCTGGCTCAATTTAAGGAGCGCGTCCCTATCCAAAACTACGATACTTTAAAGCCATACATCGAGCGGATGCTTAAAGGTGAGCAAAATGTGCTATGGCCGTCAGAGATCCGCTGGTTCGCCAAATCATCGGGCACCACCAGCGATAGGAGTAAATTTATTCCCGTTAGCGAGGAATCGTTAGAGGAATGCCACTTTAAGGGCGGTAAGGATATGCTTACGCTTTACTTTAACAACCGCCCAAATGCTCGCATATTTACAGGTAAAAGTTTAACATTGGGCGGCAGCCATCAAATCGGTCAGCTTAATTCTGATACCTTTTTTGGTGACCTATCGGCTGTGATCATGAAGAACCTACCCCTTTGGGCCGAGTTTTACCGTACACCGCATCTGGATATAGCCTTACTCGAAAACTTTGAAGAAAAAATCGAGAAGATGGCTTATGCCACTAAAGATGTAAACGTTACAAGCATAAGCGGCGTGCCTACATGGAACATTTTATTGTTTAAACGCATCCTGGAAATTACCGGTAAAAACAACCTTCTGGAAGTTTGGCCAAATTTGGAGCTATATTTCCACGGCGCGGTAAACTTTACGCCCTACCGCGAGCAGTTCAAAAAACTGATCCCGAACGATGATATGTACTACCTGGAAACCTATAACGCATCTGAAGGGTTCTTTGGCATACAAGATCTGGAAGAACCCGGCGACTTGTTACTAATGCTTGACTATGGCATCTTTTACGAGTTTTTACCAATAGAGAACCTACACCAGGAAAATCCTAAAACATTAACCTTAGATGAGGTTGAACTTGATAAAAACTATGCGCTTATCATCACTACCAACGCCGGCCTTTGGCGCTATATGATTGGGGATACCGTGCGTTTTACCTCTTTAGTACCTTACCGCATACAGATAACCGGCCGCACCAAGCATTTTATTAATGCCTTTGGTGAGGAACTGATTATTGATAATGCCGAGCGCGCCCTTGCCGAGGCCTGCTCACAAACGGGTGCCATTATCCGCGATTACACCGCTGCCCCTATTTACTTTAATGATAAAGAGTGCGGCGCGCACGAATGGCTTATAGAATTTGAAAAACGCCCTGCCGAATTTGAACGCTTTGTAGATCTGCTCGATGAAACCCTGCGCCGCGTGAACTCCGATTACGACGCCAAACGTTTTAAAGATATGGCTTTACGCCGCCCACAGGTAAAGGTTGTCGCCCAAAACACCTTTTTTAACTGGATGAAAGAGAAAGGCAAAATTGGCGGACAGCATAAGGTACCTCGTTTGGCAAATAACCGCGAGTATGTGGACTCCATTCTGAAGATGACGGAGTTTATCAGTAATTAAACTCTGCTTATCGCACTACCAATTATTTAACATAGCTTCATTATCATTTAACATACAGCATGTTAGACTGTAGGGCAATCAGCCGTAATAGTTATATAAACTTAACAGATGAAAAAAGCTTTATTAATGATTTCGCTAATTGCCTGCCTTGCATCTTGCAAAAAAGACAACCCGGTTATACCTACCCTGAACGGTAAATGGGAACTACATTCCGTAACAGGTGGCTTTGGCCCTGGCCAAGCTATAAATACATTAGGATAAAGAAGTAACTGCTGCATATATTTTCACCGCTTCAACAGCCTCTTTAACATCGTGTACACGCAGGATGCTGGCACCTTTCATTAAGGCGATGGTATTCAGCGCGGTTGTACCATTAAGTCCATGTTCAGCAGTGATATTCAACAAACCATAGATCATTTTTTTGCGGGAGACCCCCGCGAGCACAGGCAATTGAAGGCTATCAAACTGATTCATCTTGCTCATCAGCGCATAGCTATGCTCCGCTTTTTTGGCAAAACCAAAGCCGGGATCAAGGATAATATCATACAAGCCTAATTGCTTTAGCTGGTAGATCCTTTGTACGAAGTAGTCGTATACCTCAGCAAAAACATCTTCATAATCAGCCAGTTGCTGCATGGTTTGCGGGGTGCCTTTCATATGCATTAAAATATATGGCACCTGCAGCCGGGCAACGGTTGCAAACATATTTTCATCAAGGCTGCCTCCGGATATATCATTGATAATATGCGCACCTGCTTTGATAGCCGCTTCGGCAACACTTGCGCGAAAGGTATCTATAGAAATAATAGCTTCGGGATGGTTGGATACAATGGTCTCCACTGCGGGTAACAGGCGGTCGGTTTCTTCCTGAACTGAAATATCAACAGCGCCGGGGCGCGACGAATAGGCGCCCAGATCAAGAAAATCAGCACCCTCATTTAACATTTTTTCGGCCTGAAAACGCACATCGTTCGCCCCTGTTTTACGGCTTTCGGCATAAAAAGAATCTGGGGTGATATTGATGATGCCCATCACTTTTGGGGTAGACATATCTATCAATTTACCGCCCGCATTTATGGTTGCCTTTTTCTGAAAAAATGTATCTTTAGCCACTTTGTGTTGTTGAAAAGTTAAACGGTTTGAATGTTGTAAAGTTAACGCAACTTTATTCAAATCTTTCTATCTAGCAACAGCAACATTACAACTTTGTAACATTAAAACATTACAACAAAAATTGAGCAACACAGCAGCAGAATACGAAGCGATAATAAATATTTGCAAAGGTCTTTTCATTAAAAAAACTCGCGATTACGGCACCGCGTGGCGCATCCTCAGGCCGGAATCTATCACCGACCAGATCTTTATCAAGGCCCAGCGTATCCGCACACTCGAAGAAAAAAAGGTTTCTAAAGTTGATGAGGACATCACCGGCGAATACATCGGCATTGTAAATTATTGCATTATTGCCATGATGCAGCTGGATTGCGGCCCCGAGACACCTAACGAACTGAATGCTGCCGAAGTAGAAATGATTTTCGATGGCAAGGTTGCCGAAACCCGCGACCTGATGTTTGCCAAAAACCACGATTACGGCGAAGCCTGGCGCGATATGCGTATCAGCTCGCTTACCGATCTGATACTGATGAAGATCCTTCGCGTAAAACAAATTGAAGATAACAAAGGCCAAACCCTGGCATCCGAAGGTGTAAAAGCCAACTACCAGGACATGCTAAACTACGCGGTGTTCGCGCTGATAAAACTGGGCGTATAATGAAAAACAAACTGATCTGGTTTTGCAGGATAGCCGTTGGCCTGCTGTTCATATTCTCCGGGCTTATAAAAGCCAATGACCCGCTGGGTTTCTCCTATAAACTGGAAGAGTACTTTGAGGTATTCCACACCACGTGGCTTAATGGATTTGCGCTAAGCTTATCCATACTATTATGCGCACTCGAAATGATATTGGGCTTCGCCCTGCTTGTTGGCGCACGCGCTATACAGGTAATATGGGGGTTACTGTTGCTAATTATCTTTTTCGCGTTCCTTACGTTTTACTCGGCATACTTTAAAGTGGTGCAAACCTGCGGCTGCTTTGGCGATGCCATCCCGCTTACACCGTGGCAATCGTTTACAAAGGATCTGATATTACTGCTGTTAGTGCTGGTATTGTTTGTCAATCGTAAAACGGTTAAATCATTAACCAATGCCAAAACCAGCGATAAGCTTTTAATTGGCGCTACCATCGTTTCGATAGGTTTTGGGCTGTACACTTATAACTTTTTACCCGTGATGGATTTTCTACCTTATAAAGTTGGCGCCAACATCCTGCAGGAAATGAAAACGCCGCCGGGTGGCGCGGCAGACGAGTTTGAGGTTACTTACGTGCTGAAGAACAAAAACACGCAAGACACCAAAACCATGTCGGACAAGGAATACCTTAAATCGGGCATTTGGAAGGACACCACCTGGGCGGTACAGGGCAGACCCGAAAGCAAGCTGATCAAAAAAGGCTTTGAGCCAAAGATCCGCGACTTGAATATACAAGATGCGCAGGCGAATAATTATAACCAGGAATTACTTTCCAGTCCGTTTTACAGCCTTTGGATAGTGGCTTACAATCTGGATGACACCAACCCGGAAGCAGTTAACCGCATTAATGCGCTTGCTGCAAACCTCACCCAGAACTATAACACCCGTACCATATTATTAACCTCAAACGCCCCCGAGAATGCTCAAAAATTCGCCAAAGATCATAAGCTGGTGAGCGAGCTATTTTACGCTGATGGTGTGCCGTTGAAAAGTATGGTACGCGCTAACCCGGGCATCATACTGATCAAGAACGGCACCGTGATCAATAAATGGCATTTCCATAATATGCCAAAGTACGAGGATATTGTTAAAAAATACCTGAGCAAATAATAATGGGGCTGATATTTTTAGTTGGATTTATGGGTTGCGGCAAAACATCCTGGGGCCGCAAACTCGCAGCCGGGCTGGGTTATGATTTTATCGACCTTGACCATGCGCTCGAAGCCCACGTTGGTTCCACCGTGGCGGAATATTTCGCATCGCACGGCGAAGAGTCGTTCCGCAAACTGGAGTCTGAGATCTTAAAAACAACCGATTATCCGGTAAATACCATTGTATCAACCGGCGGTGGCCTGCCCTGTTTTTTTGACAATATGGATTGGATGAACAGCCATGGGCAAACGCTTTATATCCAACTATCGCCCAAAGCACTGGCAAACCGATTAGAAAATGCTAAAACGCCCCGCCCCGTGCTGCAAGGCAAAAAAGGCGACGAACTCGTAGCATTCATCGAACACAAATTAGCAGAACGCGAAGATTTCTATTTAAAGGCTACCCACACCATTAGCGGGATAGATATGAGTGTAGAGGGGCTGGTGGAAGTTGTAGGACTTAAGGCCATTTAGAATAATCCATCCGGTTATCTATAATGGCTATAACCGATATTTTGCATTCATAAGCTCGGTAGAAAATCGACAATTGCTTACTCAAAACAGCACGATGTATCTTATTATTTCTGGCACTTATCGGATACAGTTCGGGAAATATTGAAACAACCTTCTCGAAACTTTGCAACATACTATAAAACCTATCCACTTCTCTTTGTGTGAAATGTTTCAGTAAATATTCTTTTATCCCTATTAAACCCGAAACAGCCCTATTGGTGTATAAGACAGGCAGAATTTGAGGATCAGGCATCTTTCAATTTCTTCCACATTTCTTCTGAAGAAATCACCCGGCCGTTATCTGCATCTGCAATGCCATCATTAATATGTCGAATTTGATCTGGCGTAAGCGAATCCCACCAATCTGTTTCGGTTTTAGAATCCTTTAAACTTTCTAAGAAAACAAGCATATTACTATCCGATAGCTGTTCTATCCAGGCTATCAGTCCTAACTTCGCTTGTTTTATCTCAGCTATCGACATATACAAATTTACGAATTTTACCTCAAATAAACAGCATCTTCCTGTCCATCAACATCAATTACCACATCAACATGTTCTTTTATAACGGTTGAAAGGGCGACGCCGGCATAATCTGTAGTTACCGGGAAATTCTTGTGGTTACGGTCGATCAATACAACCGTACGGAGTTTTTTAAGGGGAACATCCAAAAATACCCCGAAACCATAGGCAAGGGTTTTGCCGCTGTTAAGTACATCATCCACCAAAACAATCACCTTATCGCTGCATTCCTGCACATCAAAATTTGTTTTGGCATGTAGCTGGCTGCTTTGCTTGTCCAGTTCTATAGTTAATAAGCGGCTGGTAAATGGTGCTATTTTATCTAAAATGGTTTTTAAACGTTGGGCAATGTGGTTGCCACGTGGCAGAATACCCGCAATCAGGATTTCCTTCTCGTCAAAATTATCTTCCAAGATCTGGTAAGCAATACGATCTATCTTTTGCTGTATTTGCTGCTGGTTTAATATCAGGATCTTTTTATCAGGCATGTAGAGATTGTTGTAACGTTGGAATGTTTAAAAGTTGGAATGTTTGATACGGTTTAAAGTTAAAAATAACTTTACAACATTTCAACCTTATAACTTTTCAACTTAACTTTTAACGTATGGATAATACACAAAATTAGCGCCCTCGGGTACCACCACAAACAGGCACATAAAATCGTTAGGGTTTTTATAAGTGGTGAGGAAGCGTTCTTTCAGTTCGGCTTTGATGATGCCGCGCTCTGTAAATTCTTCGATGGTTGATGCGTGGATACTCCATTGGGTGTTTAGCTCTATCCTGTCCAGGATCAGTTCGCCCAGTTTTATTTCGTGCTGATGGGCTATGAAGATCGGGTGTAATGAAAGCCCTTCCGCCATGATCTCCACCGCCACTTCGCGGATAGATTCGTTAAAGAATTTAAGGTCGCGCTCTAAACTAACCAGCGGACTATCCTTTTTCGGCTCTTCTTTCCCACCTGTTCTTTCGTTCAATAATTCTTCGGCATCCATATCAGTAGTATATAATATTATTCTTCGGGTGGTGTTTGTGGTTTGGTTGTTTTGGCATTAAACCTTGGCTTAAAGCCAACTTTAGATGCGGCCGGTGCTTCTTCAGCGGCAGGTTTTTCTTTTTCTGCAGGTTCTTCCGCTTTTACATCTTCCGTTTCAGTTGGTTTGGCTGCCATCGTTTTCATATTAAAGCGAGGTTTAAAGCCCGGTTTTGGTGCTGTAGTTTCTGCGGATGGTGTTGGCTCTGCTTCTTCTTTTGCAGGATCTACTTCCAATTTTGCTTCTTCTGCTTCAGCAGGTTTCGGCGCGGCTATCGTTTTCATATTGAAACGAGGTTTAAAGCCCGGCTTTGGCGCTGTAGTTTCTGCGGATATTGTTGGTTCGGCTTCTTCTTTAGCAGGTTCCGCAACCGATTTTACCTCATCCGTTTCAACAGATTTCGGCGCTACCATTTTCGGGTTAAAACGTGGCTTAAATGCAGGTTTTGGCGCTGTGCCTTCAGTCGATGGTGTTTCAGCTTCCGGTTGTGTTTCGGTTGCAGGAATATCTTTTTGTTCTTCTGCCGGTTTGCTCACCATTCCCGGTTTAAACCTTGGCTTAAAGCCTGTAGTTGGCGCGGGGATACTATCCGTAAGCGTTTCAACAATGGTTTGCTCGGCCAGTTGGTTTTCCTGATGCATTTTCTCGGGCTTAAGCTCGGGTGCCAGGTGGTATTGCAGCCTCAGTTTATTGAACCAGTATTTTTTGGTATGGTCGAAGCTTTTTTCGCCCATTTGTGTAAAGTGTTTTTCAAATTCGGCAAACAGGCCCGGCTCTGCTGCCTTTAAGGCAATCAGGTCTATCCGCTTCTTGTTAAAGAACTCTTCGAAAGTCATTTAGATAATTTGAAAATCTGTTGATTTGAAAATTTGAAAATTGATATTCATTTTCAAATTGCCGCATCTTCAAATTGATTAATTACAAAGCAACATCCACATCCAGCGCGTTAAAGTGGATGCCGGTTGCGGTTTGTTTCCAGTCTGCGCGTTCCTCTTCGGTAGCGTTCATCAGTTTAGGGAACCACTCCAGCGGGAAAGCCTGTTGCTTACCATCTGCACGTTCCACAAAAAGCAAACCGTTTGCAAAGGTTACCTTAACTTCTTTTTTATGCTTGCTTGATGAGAATAGTGGCATATTTGGCCCCCTCTAAATCTCCCCCGGTAGGGGAGACTTTGTTTTAAAAGTTTTGAAAGCCCTCCCTACCGGAGAGGGTTTGGGTGGGGCGGGTTACTCCGCCATATTATGGTAAACGGCCTGCACGTCGTCATCTTCTTCTAAACGGTCGATGACCTTGAATACGTCCACAGATTGCTCTTCGGTTACCGATATATTTGATTGTGCAACGCGCTCTAACTTGGCCGATCTGGTTTCGATACCAATCTCTTCCAGTGCTTTTTGCATTTTGCCAAAGTTTTCAAATGCTGTGTGTAACACAGCAATATCGTTTCCTTCTTCGTCGGCCTCTACAAAAAGGTCTTCCAACCCGGCGTCTATCAGTTCAAACTCCAGCTCTTCCAGGTCGCGGTCGCCGGGGTCAAACGTAAATACCGATTTACGACTGAAAATAAAATCAAGCGAACCTGTTTTACCTAATGTGCCACCATATTTAGTGAAATAGCTACGCACATTGGCAACGGTACGGTTAAGATTATCGGTAGCGGTTTCTACCAAGATTGCAACGCCGTGTTGCGCATAACCTTCGTATACAATTTCTTCGTAATCTTTCTCATCACGGCTTGTCGCACGTTTAATAGCGGCCTCTACCCTGTCTTTAGGCATGTTAACCGCCTTAGAGTTTTGGATAGCCGTGCGCAGGCGCGAGTTGGTATTAGGGTCGCCGCCATTGGCTTTAACAGCCATCACAATCTCTTTACCCAAACGGGTAAACTGCACGGCCATTTTGGCCCAACGCTTAAATTTTCTTTCTTTACGGAATTCGAATGCTCTTCCCATATTTATTAGTTTGTCCATGGTCCATGGACTATAGACCATGGACACAGCGAATATAATATTGTTTTCTTAAATAATCTTTTTCAGGTTGGTTAGCATATCCTCCGTGATCTTAGCCAGGTCGTAATCTAACTGCCAGCCCCAATCCTGCTGTGCCTGCGTATCATCTATCGATTTTGGCCAGCTATCGGCAATGGCCTGCCGCGGGTCTTTATCGGCATAGCTCATTTCAAATTCGGGGATGTGCTTTTTAATTTCTTCGGCCAGTTGCTCGGGTGTAAAGCTGATGCCCGCCAAATTGTAGCTCGAGCGGATGCTCAGGTTCTCGGCAGGCGCATCCATCAAATTAATGGTAGCACGGATGGCATCGTCCATATACATCATCGGCAACCCCGTTTGTGATGATAAAAAGCCCTGGTACTTGCCTGTCTTTAATGCCTCGTGGAAAATGTGCACTGCGTAATCAGTTGTGCCGCCTCCCGGGTTTGCACGCCAGCCAATAAGGCCGGGGTAACGGATGCTGCGTACATCTACACCATATTTGGTAAAGTAATACTCGCACCAGCGCTCGCCGGCCAGTTTACTAAAGCCATAAACCGTGTTAGGGTCCATTACACAATATTGCGGCGTGTTGTGCTGGGGCGAGTGCGGGCCAAAAACAGCTATAGAGCTTGGCCAGAATATTTTTGAAGTTTTAAACTCAACGGCAAAATCGAGTACGTAAAGCAGGCCGGTCATGTTAAGGTCCCAGGCCATTTTTGGTTTTTGTTCGCCTACGGCAGATAGTATGGCGGCCAGTAAATACACTTGCGTTGGCTGGTGTTTTTCAAACAAGTGGTGCAGGTTATCTTTATCGAGCACGTTGGCAAACTCGAACGGGCCAGTATTGCGCAGGGCGTAGTTTGGGCTATTTATATCAGAGGCGATGATGTTTTCGGCACCGTGTATACTCCTTAATGCAGTTACCAGTTCGGTACCTATTTGGCCATTGGCGCCAATCACTAAAATCTTTTCGCTCATGCAGTCACAGGTTTGGGTACAAAGGTAAATTTTTTTGGCTGAACCCGAATTTTGTCTGAACCCGAATTGATGGAATTTAACGTATTTTACTGTATTATTTCAGTTAGAAGCAGGCCGCTGCAGCTATTCCTTCCAAAAATTCACCTAATTCTTAAAATTCAGGTTCAGACATTTTGCATACTAAAATGGTAGACTTTCGGCAAAAAAATTGCATATTTGAAGTTTAGTTAACATACACATATAATTTAAAACAGAATGAAAGTCGCAGTTATTGGTGCCACAGGATTAGTAGGCACTAAAATGTTGCAGGTGCTTGCCGAACGCAACTTCCCCGTTACAGAATTAATTCCCGTAGCATCCGCAAAAAGTATTGGTAAAGAGATCACTTTTAAGGGTATGCAATTTAAGGTGGTTTCTGTTGAGGATGCGATAAAGCAAAAGCCGGACGTTGCGCTTTTTAGTGCCGGTGGCAATATTTCTTTAGAGCAGGCACCCCTATTTGCGGCAGCAGGCATAACCGTTATTGATAATTCATCAGCCTGGCGTATGGATCCAACCAAAAAATTGGTTGTGCCCGAAGTGAACGCGGATGTTTTAACCGCTGATGATAAGATCATCGCAAACCCAAATTGCTCAACCATACAAATGGTAGTGGCCTTAAAACCACTGCACGATAAATATAAAATTAAACGCGTGGTAGTATCAACCTATCAATCGGTAACCGGTACCGGCGTAAAAGCGGTTGACCAGCTTTTTAACGAGCGTAAAGGCATCGACGGGCCGAAGGTTTATCCTTACACCATCGACCTTAACGTGATCCCTCAAATTGATGTGTTTACCGAGAACGGCTACACCAAAGAGGAGATGAAAATGATCTTGGAGACCAAAAAGATCATGGGCGACGACAGCATTAAGGTTACCGCAACTACGGTGCGTATCCCGGTTATGGGCGGCCACTCGGAGTCGGTTAATATCGAGTTTTTGCACGATTTTGACCTGAGCGAAGTACGCACCTTACTGGCAAATTCGCCGGGCATTGTGGTAGTGGACGATACTGCTAACCTGAAATATCCAATGCCGCTTGACGCGCACGATAAAGACGATGTATTTATCGGCCGCCTTCGCCGCGACGAAAGTCAGCACAATACGCTTAACTGCTGGATAGTATCAGACAACCTGCGCAAAGGTGCCGCTACAAACGCCGTGCAAATTGCCGAGTATTTAGCCGAAAAGCACTTAATTGGGCAGGCCGTAGCTGTTTAGAGATTAGAGATTGGCTTCTTCACCGTAACAAATACAATTTTAATAGGGATGATCTGATGATTATCCCTATTTTTATTTACGACTGATGTATAAGCATGTGTCAATTGCGAGCGATAGCGTGGCAATCTCAGCATATCCGCTTGTCCTCTGAGATTGCCACGTCGCTACGCTTCTCGAAATGAACTGTTTTTGTACCATTAGGGCGCTTTATCTTATCTTTACCCCATGCCTCAACAAAAAGCTGTAATTATTGGTGCCGGAATCGCGGGGATAGCCTCGGCTATCCGTTTAGCGGTTAAGGGTTACGCGGTTGAGTTTTACGAGGCTAATAGTTATCCCGGTGGTAAGCTCTCCGAGATTGAGCAAGACGGTTACCGTTTTGATGCGGGGCCGAGCCTATTTACCATGCCGCAATATGTGGATGAACTTTTTAAATTGGCCGGTAAAAACCCCGCCGACTATTTCACTTACCAAAAGCTGGAGGTAGTTTGCAAATATTTCTACGAGGACGGCACCCAACTAAGCGCTTACGCCGATACCCAACAATTTGCCGAAGAGATAGAAAACAAAACCGGTGAGCCTGCTGCATCCGTCATAAAACATTTGGCTAATAGTAGCGACATCTACAGCATTACTAATCATGTATTTTTGGAGCGGTCGCTGCATAGGTTAAAGACTTTTTTGCGTTGGGATACAATCAGGTCAATATTAAGATTCCCGAAAATAGATCCATTCAGGACTTTGCACAAGGCGAATTCATCGGGTTTTAAAGACGCCCGGGTTGTACAATTTTTTGACCGTTATGCTACCTATAATGGCTCTGATCCGTACCAGGCACCGGCCACGCTGAATGTTATCCCGCATCTCGAACACCATTTCGGCGCCTACTTCCCGGATGGTGGCATGTACAGCATTACCCAAAGCCTGGTGAAACTGGCCGAAGAGTTGGGTGTAAAATTCAACTATCATTATAAGGTGGATGAGATCGTTGTCATAAATGGCGTAGCAAAAGGCATCCGTGCCAAAGGCGAAAATATTCTGGCTGACTTGGTGGTCTCCAACATGGACGTTTGGTTTACCTACAAGCGCTTACTTGGCAAATATCCCAAATTACATCCGCAGAAAATATTAAGCCAGGAACGCAGCAGTTCGGCATTGATATTTTACTGGGGGATAAAAAAGCAGTTCCCGGAATTGAACCTGCACAACATCTTCTTTAGTGCCGATTATAAAGCCGAGTTCGACCATATCTGGAAACAGCAGAATATTTACAACGACCCTACCGTATACCTCAACATCAGTTCGAAATACAAAACTGATGATGCCCCTGCAGGTTGCGAAAATTGGTTTGTAATGATCAACGTACCCGCCAATAACGGGCAGGATTGGGATAAACTGATCACGGATGCGAAGCAAAATATCATCAGCAAACTTTCTAAAATATTGGACGAGGATATCAGCCAGCTTATCGTATCAGAAAGCATTCTTGATCCCCGAAGCATCGAAAGTAAAACATCATCTTATAAGGGCTCCATATACGGCACAAGCTCCAATAACCAGTTCGCGGCCTTTTTAAGGCATGCCAATCAATCATCAAAAGTGGCCGGGCTATATTTTTGCGGAGGCAGTGTGCACCCGGGTGGTGGGATACCGTTGTGTTTGTTATCGGCGAAGATTGTGAGTGAGATGATGATATAACGTTCATAAAAACCGTGTCATTTCGAGCGAGCAGTGGGATGGATAGCGAGGTGGGGCGACGAGAAATCCTGTTCGTTAGGTAAGTCTGCTACATATCTTATCTAACAAGATTTCTCCTCGTACCTCGTTCGAAATGATGGCCTTTTTTTGTCTTGATTCCTGAATCTAAAAATCCTGGCTCCCTTAACTAATCATTCCCGCCAACGCTTCTATCCACTTTGGAGAATCATTCAGGCTCTCTACCAATTGCACATGCTCGCCTCCGAGGGCTTTAAATTCGTCGCCATACTCGTGGGTTACTTCAAAAACGGTTTCCAGGCAGTCGGCTACAAAGGCCGGGCACAGTACAAGCAGGCGTTTTTTACCTTCTTTAGCCAACCGGGCAATTATTTCGCTGGTGTAAGGCTGTACCCATGGGTCGCTGCCCAGGCGCGATTGAAAACAAACGGTGTACCTATCTTTCGGCAAATTCATTTTGCCGGCAATTAAGCGGGCTGTATCATGCGATTGCGCCGAATAGCACAATTTATTGGTATCGTTGAAGGTATTGCAACAGCCATCAACCTGCAGGCAGTAGCTGTGGGTATGATCACATTTTTTTAACTGGCGTTGCGGCAAGCCGTGGAAGCTGAAGAGAATATGGTCGTACGTTTCGGACTGATACTTTTTTGCGTTATCGGCAAAGGTTTCTATCATTAGCTCGTTATCATGGAACGAGTTCAGGAACGAAATGGTAGGGATAGTTTGCCAATCCTTAACCAGGTTCATCACTTTTTCTTGTACCGAGCCTGTACTTGCCGATGCATATTGCGGGAACAACGGGATCACCTGGATGTCGCTTATCAAGGCATCTTTCAAGCGCTGCAAGGCAGATTCGATAGAAGGGCTTTGGTATCGCATGGCGAGTTCAACCACGTAGCCATCGCCAAGGCGTTGCTGTAAAGCGGCTTGTTGTAATAAACTATAATGTAATAAAGGGGAGCCGGTTTCTTTATCCCAAATGGCCTGGTAAAGCTTTGCAGATTTTGGCGCCCTGAAAGGAACAATAATCCCTTTAACCAAAACGGTGCGCAATACTGCGTTAACGTCAATAACACGCCCATCCATCAAAAATTCGTTCAGATACTTACGTACATCCGCTGTCGACGGACTATCTGGTGTACCTAAGTTTACCAGTAAAACTCCCTTTTTTGCCATAATATGCAAAAATAAAATAAGTATTTGTGATTGTAGGGGTCAAATATCAGGCTAATGTTAATTTAGAAAGATAACTAACAACGGCTATGGATTATTTCTTCACCTGCCACAATTTCCACCAGGGTGTCCAGGGGGTATCGTGATGTTCGTAATGGTAACCAAAAAAGTAACAGCTAAAAAATGCCAGGAAATGGTTGCGCTGTAAACTGCGCGACTGGTGCTTATTATCGTGTTCGCCTTTGTGGGGTTGGTAGGTGCCAAAGTAGAATAGCTGCAAAGTGCTCAGTAAAGATGGCGCTACCCAGAATAGTAGAAGATTAGGTTGCGGGATCCAGATCTTCAATACGTTAAATAAAACCGCCATGATCACAATTTGCCAGATAGACAGGTAGTTGCGGATGAATTGCACATACCACCTAAAAAATGTACCGTTATGGTAATCGGGGTCGGCATCTGTATGTACGTGGTTGTGGTGCTGGTGATGTTTGGTGTATAGTTTAGGGTACCAAAACGAAGCATAAAGGAAGGTGCAGATAAATCCAATACCGTTATTTAAAGCTTTGTTGTGGACTACTGTACCGTGCATGGAATCGTGCGCGGTAATAAAAAGGCCGGTATAAAGATGCATTTGCACCAGGATCATAAGGTATAACAGCGGATTTTTAAAATCCACCTGTAACTGCATCAGTAAAATAGTGGATGTTATCCAGCTACCCAGCACAAGCAGGGCAATAAATAAACCGATATATGATGGTGATTTTTGCAAGATGAGCAACCCCTCCAAACCATCCCCGTAAGGATGGCTTTAAATAACGTAATTGTTTAATAGCTTTCCAGTTCGGCTTTTACCTGTTGCATTAGCCACATAGGTGTTGATGTTGCGCCCGCAATGCCTATGGTATCGCCCGGGGCAAACATATCTGTGTTCAGTTCACTAATGGATGATACAAAATAAGTGTTTGGGTTATGCTTGCGGCAAACCTCATAAAGCACTTTGCCATTTGATGATTTTTTGCCTGATACAAATACAACTTTATCAAACTTTACCGCAAAAGCAGGCAGGTCCTTATCGCGGTTGCTAACCTGGCGGCAAATGGTATCGTTGGCCTTCACCTCGTACCCGCGCGAAAGTAGTTGCTCTTTAACACTGTAAAACTTGTCCATGCTTTTGGTGGTCTGGCTATATAGCGTAAAGCTGGCGGGCAGGTCGGCATCTTCAAGCTCGGTAATATCCTGGAAAACCAGCGCATCACCATTAGTTTGCCCTTGCAGGCCTACCACTTCAGCATGGCCGTGCTTCCCAAATATCAGGATCTTCTCGTTATTATCGTACGATGTTTTGATTCGGTTCTGCAGTTTTAAAACCACAGGGCACGATGCATCTATCAGCGTAATATTATTCTCTAAAGCTATTTTGTATGTTTCCGGCGCTTCGCCATGCGCGCGGATCAGGACCTTTTCATCGCGGAGATTTGCCAGTTCGGCATGCTCAATAATGCGCAGGCCTATAGCTTTCAGGCGAAGCACTTCCGCGTCGTTATGCACAATATCGCCCAGGCAGTACAGGTAACCATCTTCGGCCAAAATCTCTTCGGCCATATCAATAGCGTAAACCACCCCAAAGCAAAAGCCGGAGTCCTGATCGATAGTAACTTGTAGCTGATAATTACCCATTGTGGTACAAAAATAACTATTTAAAAAGTTAAAGGCGTAAGGTTAACGGTAAAAGGTTAGTCATTGTTTTAAACCGGGATTAAGCGGATTTTTAGGATTGCTGGGATTACAAAAGTATCACCACTAAATTCAACAACCCAAAAAACACAAACTCCGTTACCAGCAATGCCGGGGCTGCAATACTTTGCTTTTTAAACCGGAACTGCTCAAAGATGTATAACATCACCATGCTTACTAAAAACCAGCAGATGTAATTTTCAAGCGGGATGCGGGGGCTGTTCCAATGCCAGTAATCAAATTTGATGGCTATGGGTTCTATCAAAAGATCCAGCAATACCAAAACCGCGGCACCGGTTATTACCCTAAAGAACGGGCTTTTTAAACGGCTGCGCTGCATAGCTACGCCGGTGGCATAAATGAGCAGGAACCAGTTTACGCCTATCATGAGCGGGATGCCGGATAGCTTTACGCCGAGCGTAGTATCATAAGCATAACTCCCAAAAAGCCAGCCTTTGTTTACCCCAATCCACTCGGCTAAAAAGCCAAGCCAAAATATGAGCAATATAAAGATGCCAAAACTGCTGTTCAGTTTATGGTGACTAAATACGATCACGCCCAGCATCAGTAATAAATGAAACGGCACGATCTGTAAAAACAGGGGTTTGGTTGCGGGCAATGACAAGCCTACCAGCCCCACGATATGGAACAGGATAATAATGCCAATGGCTATCCGTGGCGGGATGTTCATATCTTCCGCCCCTTCCATACGGTGGTTTTGGTGAGATGCCTTTGTATCGAGGTAATGCCGATCAGCAATAAACTAAACATTTGTACCGGGTGCAGAAACAGGTTAAGTAAAGCGTTTTGCCCTGATGATAATGAGATCATGATGCGGGTAAGGCCGATCAAACCAATCATCATGAGTATAAAGTTAAGGTTCATGGTCATGATCACAATAGCAGGGCCACCGATGATAAGCAACAAGTATATTAAAAAGCCAATGATATTATAATTAAACGCTGCCAAAAAGTTTTTGCCGAAACCGTTAATGGCCTCATCATAACCTTTATACATGCGGCAGCTGATCATGCCGTTGGCCAACAGGGCCTCGCCGTTCAACTTGGACGCTTTCACCAGTCTCATGATCTCTACATCCTCAACTACCTTATTTTTAACTAATTGGTGCCATTGGTATTGGCGGTATTCAGCAGCAGTAAACAGCATAAATTGCCCGCTTGCTGCCGCTACCGATGCACTTTTAACCAGGTAAACCAGTCGCAAAGGCAACAAATTCAACAATATATAATGCATTAGCGGTACTACCATCATTTCGCCGGAGGTTATCATGGTTTGGTTGGTAAACAGACTCAGCAAACTTAACCCGCGCAAATTAACACGGTGGACTGAACTATTTATTAAGCCATTGTAAACCTTTTCGTCGGCATCTAAAAACAGATAGTAATCGCCGGTTGCTTGTTGGGCCAATTGGTGGCAGGCATAGTTTTTACCCAGCCAATGTGTGGGTAATTCACCGCCTTTTATCACCTTAAACCGCTTGTTTTTCGCCCCGAAAACATCACAAAGTGTATAGGTGTTATCCGTGGAATTATCATCCAAAATAATCACTTCATAATTCTGATAATCCTGCTCAACAATAGATTGTAAGAGGGCGATTATATCCTGCTCCTCGTTGCGGGCAGGGATCAGGATCGAAACCTTATCCTCGTAATGTTTGCCGATGCGCGGGAGTTTAGGGTTCGACATAAAATTGAACAGCGTAACCGTAAAGCGCAGGATCAGGAATATGAATGTTACTAATAGGGCGATGATCACTATACTACTGTTTTGGTTTGCTGCTGCTTGGCGTTATTGTAATGCTTCTGATAGGCGCTTTGTATATCAGCTAATTCGTTCTCGGTTTTTAAATAAACGTTAACCGTTGGTTTTTTATATTGCAGGTTCTCAATAAATGTTGCGGCCATTATGGCTTGGAATTTCCCCGCTGCGGCCTGCATGATTTTCGACAAGCCTTTCTGAAAATCAACCTCATCAACAAAGTTGGAATATAGCTTTCCCTGGGGGAATATCAGCACCAGGTTTTTAGGGTCGTTCAGCAATTGCGCGGCATAATCCAGCGAGGCCAGCATCTCGCGGGAATTTTTACTTACCGAGAAAGCCCCCATATATTTAAAGAAGGATACCTTTTGCACCGTCTCTTCTATCACCATTACATGGAAACTTTTCTTAAAGACTTTCTCATTCAGGTAATACATTAAAAAACCATCCCACCAGCTAAAGTGATTGGCTAATAGCAGTACCGACTTATCCTGCTCCACTCCTACCCTATCAAATTTCACTTCGTGAAAATTTCCCTTTACTATCCGCAGGATGTAACTATGGAAGAACCAGGTGATAATTTTATTTTTCTGCGGATAGGTCATTTTTGATTTTAGATTTCGGATTTTCGTCCCGATATCTATCGGGATTAGCGTTTAGAATTTTCACTTAATGTTCCACATCTATCTGCGCTTTTAACGCTTGTTGATGAAAGGTATTTATCCGGGTTATCAGTTCATCAAACGGCACTTCGCCGGCTATCCCACAATCGTACAGGTGAAAAAATACCGATGGTTTAAGGCTTTCAAAATAATCTATCAGGGCGCAGTTATAAACGATCTGGCAGGGGCCTTTTATATTTTTGATGAGGCGTTCTATACCTTTCTCTACTTTAATTTCTGTGGTATGGTTGGAGATCAGTTCGCCTTGCGGGAACACAACAACCAGGTTCTCCGGGTCATTCAGCAAACCGGCAGCGTACTGCAATGATTTGATCATCTCGCGCGACGACCTGTTTATCGAAAACCCGCCAAACAGATTTAGCAGCATACGCTTCTTAAGGTGGTCTTCCTGCATCATAATGTACAGCTTCCTGTCCAGGTGCCAGTAGGCCAGATAGTTGCCCCAAAGGCCATCCCACCAGCTAAAGTGGTTACAAAGCAGCAAAACAGAGTGCCCGGGCTTCGGCGTAAACGGCGTTACCACCAACCTGTTAAAGGCTTTGCGCATGCGGAAACGCATGTACACGGCAAACCAGTTACTGAAAAGTTTTACTCGGCGGGCGGGTATCATTGCGGTAAATTTACTAAATACTCATCCAATTGTTTGGTAACCAGCCAATGGCCCATGTTCACTTCGTGCACTTCGGCATTTGGCAACTTATCAATAAAAGGCTTTGCCGCCTTCATCGGGAACAAATTATCGTGCCTGCCAAATATCAGCCTGCATTTAATATGGTGCTGATTAATAAGCTGCGCGATCTTATGAGTGTCGGGTTTTAACAAACGGATGAGGTTTAGGGTATAATAAACATCTTGCCGTTTTTGTTCGGTATCAATTTCATTATAGGCAATATGGTACAGGCTCTCGTCAATAAACTTTACTTTTTTAAGGTTCCTGAGCAGTGTTGGTGCCAGCCATTTACTTTTGGTAACGTGCTTAAACAGGTACTTTCCTACAGGTTTATGCGTCAAAAAATGAAAGCCTTTATAAACCGATAACCCGTCCGGCGCCATCAATATCACTTCATCAATCAGCCCGGCGTATTCTTCAATCAATATCAGCGCAATGTTGGCACCAATAGAGTAGCCCATTACCGAGAAACGCTGCCTGCCGTATACTTTAAACCATTCTTCCATGTAGGCCCTTACCATTAGTTTGGGCATACCCGCTATGATCTGCTGCTCGGCCCAGTCGCCCAGTTTGCTTTCGCCATGAAAAAAGTGGTCGAAGCCGTAAACGTGGTATTGTTTAAGGATGGAGTTTTCGAGCACGTGGAATTGCCTGCCCGTCATGCCATAACCGTGAAAGGCCAGCAGGGGTTTAATGCCGCTGCCGTATTGGTGATAGTGTGCCTTACCTAAGCCGGGGATGTCCAAAAAGCCCATAGCGGCAATATTAAGAAAAAATGAACCGGGATGAAACGGATTTTTATGATTTAGGGATTGAATGCTGTATTATTTAACCACAAAGGGCACGAAGTTTTTCACAAAGTACACTGAGTTTTTCCTTTGTGTCCTCTGTGATTTTTTCTTTGTGCTCTCTGTGGTTAAAACCAATCAGTGTCTCTCTTTAATATATTTCCTTATCTCATCCGTCGCCCCAATATTTTGCTCCACATAATTCTTCGCGATAACAGCCGAGGTATGTCGCGCGGCTTCATCATTCATCAATAAACCTGCAACAGTATTTAATTCATCCTGCGAGTTAATACTAAACCCTGCTTTTAACTCCACCAAATCTTTAGCCTCTTTAAACTTATCATACTTAGGGCCAAATATCACCGGCATCCCAAAAGCTGCGGCCTCTAAAGTATTATGGATACCTGCGCCAAAACCACCGCCGATGTAGGCGATATCTGCATATTGATATAGGGAGGAGAGCATGCCGATGTTATCTATAATGAGACATGAGATTTGAGATGTTAGATTTGAGATGTTAGAAAATCTGATCGTGCTCTCATTCGGCAGCAAGCTCATCAACCCATTTATTTTATCCTCCCCTATCTCATGCGGGGCGATGATGAATTTCCAACCGGGGTGTTGAGTAATTAATTCTGCTATCAGTTTTTCATCTGCAGGCCAGGTGCTGCCGGCTATGAATAATTTTTGCCTGTTTTTAAAGGCCGCTACCTGCGGTAACTCTTTAGTTTGTTGCGCATTAGCCCATACCCTGTCAAACCGGGTATCGCTGCTGATGGTTACATTGGTGATGCCGGCATCGTGCAGTAAATGTTTGGAGGGGATGTCCTGCACAAAAAACCAGGTTACCAGTTTCAGCATTTTGCGGTGCAGGCCGCCATACCATTTAAAAAATACCTGCCCGGGCCTGAAAATGCCCGATATAATGTAGAGCGGCACATGCTGCTTGTGCAATTCGTTAAAAAAATGGTACCAGTACTCGTACTTTGTAAAAATAGCCATCACCGGCTTTATGGTGCCGATGAATTTTCGGGCATTGGCAGCCCTGTCAAGGGGCAAATAATACACAGCATAGGCAAGCGGGGTGTTCTTACGCGCCTCGTATCCCGAAGGAGAAAAAAAAGTTATTACAATTTTGTGTTGTGGGTAGTCGGCTTTTAGGGCTTCTAAAACCGGCCTGCCCTGTTCAAATTCGCCTAAGGAGGCAAAGTGGAACCAAATACTTGATTTTAACTGTTGTACTTGCTGCTTTTTGCGGCCCTTTATCCACAGTTTGGCTTTATTTTTATAAAGTGAAACCATATACACAAGTGTGTAGTATAAAGTGATACCGATGTTGTATAGTACAAGCATTTTTAAATTTGTATTCCTATCTTCGTTCGGCATAAAAGTAATAACATTAATAACAAAAAGTATTTATGAAAATAGCTGTTGTTGGAACAGGTTATGTTGGCCTGGTAACAGGTACATGTTTAGCAGAAACAGGTAACCAGGTTACCTGTGTTGATATTAATGAGCAAAAGGTAAAAATGATGCAGGAAGGTAAGCTTCCCATCTACGAGCCCGGTTTAGAATTACTTTTTCACCGTAACATCAACCAAAAAAGGTTATTATTTACCAACAACCTGGCCGAGGCAATTGCCGATGCGCAGATCATTTTCCTGGCCCTGCCAACCCCCCCGGGTGGCGATGGTTCTGCTGACCTTAGCTACGTTTTAGGCGCCGCTAAAGACATTGCCAAATTAATTACCGACTATAAAGTTATCGTTACAAAAAGCACCGTGCCGGTTGGTACTGCCGATAAGGTTACCGCGGTAATGAACGAAAACACCAGTGTTGAATTTGCAGTGGTATCAAACCCCGAGTTTTTACGCGAAGGTGTAGCTGTAGAAGATTTTATGAAGCCAGATCGTGTGGTTGTTGGTACTACCGACGAACGCGCACGCAAGTTAATGGCCGAGCTTTATGCACCATATGTACGCCAGGGTAATCCGGTGATATTTATGGACGAGCGCTCGTCTGAATTAACAAAATATGCTGCCAATTCTTTCCTGGCTACCAAAATATCGTTCATGAACGAGGTTGCCAACCTTTGCGAACTGGTTGGTGCCGATGTGGATATGGTGCGCCGTGGTATTGGTGCAGATAACCGCATAGGTAACCGCTTCCTTTTCTCGGGTATTGGTTACGGCGGTAGCTGTTTCCCTAAAGATGTGCAGGCTTTGGCAAAATCTGCCGAAGAGAATAAATACGATTTCAAGATCCTTAACTCGGTAATGGAAGTTAACGAGATCCAGAAAAAAGTACTTGTTCAAAAACTGAAAAAATATTACAATGGTAATCTTAAGGGCATACACTTTGCCATGTGGGGCCTTGCCTTTAAACCGGAAACGGACGATATCCGCGAAGCACCTGCTTTGTACATTATTGATGAACTGTTGAAAGAAGGCGCTACCATCAGCGTGTTCGACCCTGAAGGGATGAAGAATGTTAAAGCTTTGGTGGGCGATAAAATTACTTACGGCACCGATGCTTACGGAATTTTAGATGATGCCGACGCGCTGCTGATCGTTACCGAATGGTCGGCTTTCCGCACACCAGATTTTGAACAGATAACCGAACGCTTAAAAAACAAGGTTATATTTGACGGCCGTAACCTTTACGATCTTCAAAAAATGGTCGATCTTGGTTTCTATTATAACAGTATCGGCAGAAAAATAATCAGCTAACATGGCAGAACGCAAAAGAATATTAATAACCGGCGCAGCCGGTTTTTTAGGCTCGCACCTTTGCGACAGGTTTATTAAGGAAGATTACCATGTTATTGGCATGGATAACCTCATCACCGGCGACCTGCGCAATATTGAACATTTGTTTAAGCTTGAAAACTTTGAGTTTTACAACCACGATGTTTCCAAGTTTGTGCATGTATCGGGCGATCTGAACTACATCCTGCATTTTGCATCACCTGCAAGCCCTATAGATTATTTGAAGATCCCTATCCAAACTTTAAAAGTTGGATCGTTAGGTACACATAACCTGTTAGGTTTGGCACGCAGCAAAGGCGCAAGGATGCTTATTGCCTCTACATCTGAAGTGTACGGCGACCCTAACGTTAACCCGCAGCCCGAAGAATACTGGGGCAACGTTAACCCTGTTGGCCCGCGTGGAGTATATGACGAGGCTAAACGTTTCCAGGAAGCTATCACTATGGCTTACCATACCTTCCACGGTTTAGAAACGCGGATCATCCGTATCTTTAATACTTACGGCCCGCGTATGCGCCTTAATGACGGGCGTGTATTGCCTGCCTTTATTGGCCAGGCCCTGCGCGGCGAACCATTAACCATGTTTGGCGATGGTTCACAAACCCGTTCGTTTTGCTATGTTGATGATTTGATTGAAGGCATTTACCGTTTGCTGCACAGCGATTACGCGCAGCCGATGAATATTGGTAACCCCGATGAAATTACCATCCGCGAGTTTGGTGAGGAGATCATTAAACTTACCGGTACCGACCAGGAAATGATAAGCCTGCCTTTACCAACAGACGACCCTAAGCAGCGCCGCCCGGATATTACCAAGGCACGTGCAATTTTGGGTTGGGAGCCAAAAGTATCGCGCAGCGAAGGCTTAAAAATTACTTACGAGTACTTTAAATCGCTGCCCGAGAAAGAAATACTGCATAAAGATTTCACGTACTTCAATAAACAATAGTATTTTCGGCATTTCATAGGGCGCGTACCGCAAGGTATGCGCCTATCCTTAAATCTATTAAAAATATCCCTATGAAAATTTTAGTAACGGGCGGCTTAGGTTTTATTGGCACACATACCGTTGTTGAGTTGGTTAAAGCGGGTTACGACCCGATCATCATCGACGACCTGTCAAACTCCAGTGTAAAAATGCTCGACCAACTGGCCCGCATTATTGGATACAAGCCCGCCTTTTACGAATTTAACTTATGTGATGAAGCCGCTGTAAAAGATTTTGCAGCAAAACAGCCCGATGTGGCAGGTATTATCCATTTCGCCGCCTCCAAAGCGGTTGGCGAATCGGTAGAGAACCCGCTAAAATATTACTACAACAACTTCTTTTCGCTTATCAATTTGCTTAACGCCTACAATGGTAAAGCATTAAACTTTGTGTTCTCGTCAAGCTGTACCGTTTACGGCCAGCCCGATATTTTACCCGTAACCGAAGACGCGCCAGTTAAACCGGCCGAATCGCCATACGGTAACACCAAGCAAATAGCCGAAGAAATCCTGAAAGATACAGTTGCCGCCGGCACTAACTACAAAGTTATTGCCTTACGTTACTTTAACCCGGTTGGCGCACATGATAGCGCTTTAATTGGCGAGCTGCCAATCGGTGTTCCACAAAACTTAATCCCGTTCATCACCCAAACGGCCATTGGCAAACGCGAAAAAATTACTGTGTTTGGCGATAAATACGATACCCCGGATGGTAGCTGTATCCGCGATTACATCCACGTGGTTGACCTGGCTAAAGCACACGTTGCCGCGCTTAAATCAATGGAGAAAGATACTTTTACCGGTTACGATGTGTTTAACATAGGTACTGGCAATGGCTCAACCGTTTTAGAGGTGATCCATGCTTTTGAAGATGCTACCGGCGTTAAACTAAACTACCAGATAGGTGCCCCGCGTGCCGGCGACATCGAGAAAGTTTGGGGCAACATAACCAAATCTACCGAGCAACTGAACTGGACGGCAGAACTTAACCTAAGCACCATGATGTCATCGGCATGGGCATGGGAAAAATACATTGCCGAAAACCCGTTATAATAACATAGCGCTATGAAAAAGATAATTATTACAGGTGGTGCCGGTTTTATTGGGTCGCACGTGGTGCGCCGGTTTGTAACCAACTATCCTGACTATACCATTATCAACCTGGATAAGCTTACTTATGCGGGCAACCTGGCCAACCTTAAAGATATTGAGGACCAACCCAACTACCGCTTTGTAAAAGGTGATATTGTTGACCTTGAATTTATAAATAACCTATTTGAAACAGAACAGCCCGATGCGGTGATCCATTTGGCGGCCGAGTCGCACGTGGACCGCTCTATTACCAACCCGCTGGAGTTTGTGATGACCAATGTAGTGGGCACGGTAAATTTGTTGAACGCCGCCAAAAACCTTTGGAAAGGCCAGTATGATAAAAAACGTTTCTACCATGTATCAACCGATGAGGTTTACGGTACCCTGGGCGATACGGGTATGTTTACCGAAGAAACCGCTTACGACCCGCACTCGCCGTACTCGGCATCAAAAGCAAGCTCGGACCATTTTGTGCGTGCTTATTATGATACCTACGGTTTGGGTACGGTGATCTCCAACTGTTCAAACAACTATGGCTCTTACCACTTCCCCGAGAAGCTGATCCCGCTGGCTATCCATAACATCAAGCAAAATAAAGCTGTGCCTGTATACGGCAAAGGCGAGAACGTGCGCGACTGGCTTTGGGTGGAAGACCATGCGAGAGCTATAGATGTAATATTCCATAAAGCAGCGGTAGGTACCACCTACAATATTGGCGGCCATAACGAGTGGAAAAACATAGACCTGATTAAACTGTTGTGTACTATACTGGATAAGAAACTGGGGCGTGCAGCAGGTGAATCGGCAAAACTGATCACCTATGTAACAGACCGCGCCGGCCACGATCTAAGATATGCGATAGATGCCACCAAGCTTAAAAATGAGTTAGATTGGGAACCATCCATCACATTTGAAGAAGGCTTGGAAAAAACGGTAGACTGGTACCTTGCAAACGAAGGCTGGCTAAACGATGTTACCAGCGGCCACTACCAGGCCTATTATAAAGGCCAGTATAACAATCGCTAAAGAAAAAAATGTTCGGACTATTTAAGAAGAATGAAGCTAAACGGGTTGTGAATTTTGATTACAGCAACGTTATAACAGATATGCACTCGCACGTATTGCCCGGCATAGATGATGGCGCACAAAATGTGGAGGAATCTATCTTCCTGATTAAAAAAATGATGTCGCTGGGGATCAAAAAAATTATTGCCACCCCGCACGTGATGATAGACTACTACCGCAATGATGCTACCAGCATAGGTAACGCCCTTGCCCTGCTTAAAGCGGAATTGGTTGCCCAAAACATCGATATAGACATCTCTGCAGCTGCCGAGCATTACTTTGACGAGACCTTTGAAAAACGCGTTGAGGATGGCAATCTTTTTACTATGGGCGATAACTTTGTGTTATTCGAGCTATCGTTCATCAACCAGCCGCCAAATGTAATATCGGTTATCCAAAAAATGAAGGATAAAGGTTACAAGCCCATCCTTGCCCACCCGGAAAGATATGGCTATATGGATATAGCACAAATGAAAATCATCCGCAGCTGGGGCTGCGATATGCAATTAAACACCATATCACTATCCGGCTACTACGGCAAACACAGCAAAAAGATAGCCGAGGAAATGATAGATAACGAAATGGTTGATTTTATATCAAGCGACATGCACCATCCACGCCATGCTGCCGCTTTTGAGAGCACACTGGCAATGCCTTACCTGAAGAAACTATTGTTTGATTATCCGCTGAAGAATGTAATGCTGTAATCAAAAAATCAAAATGTAAGAATCAAGAAATAAGAAAAGGCTTAGATAGTATCTCAGCCCTTTTCCTTTTAATAATATTTTAGTCTTGATTCCTGATTCTAAAATTCTTGCCTCTCTACCTACTCGTATCTCAACGCCTCTACCGGGTCAAGTTTGGATGCTTTTTTAGCGGGATAGAACCCTGATGAAAGGCCTATAAAGGTACAAAGCACTAATGCAGCCATTAGCCAAAACCACGGCACCACAAACGTGCCGCTAATTTGCACGGCAATAAGGTTACCAATAGCCATACCTAATATAATGCCCATAACGCCACCGATAAGGCAAATTACGATAGCCTCTATCAAAAACTGTTTACGGATCACCGATGGCGTTGCGCCGATGGCTTTACGTAACCCAATTTCGCGGGTACGCTCAGTTACCGACACCAGCATAATATTCATTAAACCTATGGCAGCGCCAATAAGAGTTATTGCACCGATAGCAAAACCAGCCGCGGTAATACCCGCTAATTGGCCTGATAATTCCTGCTGAATGGAATCGCTACGCGAGATCTCAAAATTTTCGGGCTGCCCTATGCGGATGCCGCGGATGTTACGCATTAAAGATGTGGCTTCGCCGATGCTGGCATCAAGCACATCAGGGCTGTTAACGTTTACCGTTACCCCGAAAGATGGTTTAGAAGTAGCCGCAATTTGTCTTGCCTTTTGTACCGGGATGATACAAAATTTATCGCCACCAAAGCTATTGCTGCCTTTTGCAGCAATCACACCAATTATCCTGAACTTACTACTCCCTAATAATATCGATTTGTTGATCGGGTCTTCGCTTTTAAACAATTTCAGTTTAAGCTCGTCACCAATAATAACCACATTGGCGCCATGCTCCAACTCTGATGCCGAGAAGTTACGGCCGAGTGCCAATTTATGCCCTTTTATAGCCAGGTAATTTTCGTTACTGCCGGTTACAGATATATTGGGGTTGGTTTTAATGCTGTTGTATTTGGCGATGGCCGTGCCGGTAACACTTAAGTCGATGCTAATGCGGGCTGGTAGTTTAAAAAGCTTGGCGAAACGCTCTGCCTGGTCGTAGTTAATGGCAGGGTATATTTTACGGTGGCCGCCGTTACCAAAGTTGATACCGCTGCCCCGGTTTTGTATGGTAAATGAGTTTGCGCCGAGGCCTGCAAAGGCATCGTTAGTATATTGTTTAACCCCTTCAATAGCCGTTAAAATACCCACGAGGGCCATAATACCTATGGCAATAATTAACGCGGTAAGCGATGTACGCAACCGGTTACCACTTATGGATTGCAACGCGATGGCTATATTTTCTTTGTAGGTGGTTTTTACCGGCATGCCTTAAATATAAAAAACTCGGCTGTATGACTATGAGATGCGGGGGTTTGTTACAGGCAAACTGTTAATTTATTTGCGGGTATTATTATTTGTTTGCCAACAAAAAAGCCCTCGTTATAACGAGGGCCCTTATAATATATATCAAGTTCTGATTATACCGAGAACGACGTACCGCAACCGCAGGTGCTTGCCGCGTTAGGGTTATTGAAAGTAAATCCACGCGCGTTTAAGCCATCCTGGAAATCAATCATCATACCGGCAAGGTATAAACCGTGTGCTTTGTGCATGTAGGTTTTAATCCCGTCGATCATAAATTCCTGGTCGCCGTCTTTCTTTTGGTCGAAGCCTAAAACGTAACTCATACCAGAGCAGCCGCCGCCTTCCACGCCAATGCGCAGGCCAAAATCATCGCCTAATTCTTGCTGGTCTCTTAATTTAAAAAGTTCTTTAACGGCACCTTCAGAAAAAGTTACCGGGGCAGTTAGGGTATCAACAATCGCGCTCATCTTATTTTTAATTAACTACACAAATATAAGGTAAAATGCGGATTTTTGCACCGACCGATTTATTTATGACCTCCGCATAACATTAACAAAAATGCAACTATACAGTTTACTATTAGATGTTTTAAAATATACCGTTGCCGGGATAGGCGTTGTATACATCGCTTTTTACCTGTTTAAGCCCTACCTCGATAAAACATCAAACCTGCAGGTGCTGGAGTTTAAAAAAGCCATGACCACCCAAACCCTGCCCCTGCGTTTACAGGCTTATGAGCGTTTGGTATTATTTGCAGACAGGATAAACCCGTCAAACCTGCTTATCCGCCTCAATGGCAACAGCTATTCGGCTGCCGAACTGCACAGCATTATATTAAACGAAGTACGTACCGAGTACCAGCATAATGTTACCCAGCAAATTTATGTAAGCCCGCAGGCATGGGCAGTTATCAGGCGTGTAAAAGATGATACTTTAAACCTGGTTACCAACGCCGTAAAAGGCATGCCCGAAAATGCTACCGGATTAGACTTGGGCAAAGTGGTTTTAACACACCTGAGTAAATTAGAAGATAACCCTTATGATATTGCCATAGATATGATAAGGAAAGACCTTGAACATTTATTTTAACCGCCATGGCCGATAAAAAATTCATCACAATTTCGGGCATCGAGCTTAAGGAGGTTTATACCGAGCCATCGGGCATGACGGAACTGCCCGGGCAATTCCCTTACACCCGCGGCATTCAGAAAAACATGTACCGCGGCAAACCGTGGACCATGCGCCAGTACGCCGGCTTTTCTACCGCCGAAGAAAGCAATAAGCGTTACCATTATTTATTAAGCCAGGGCACCATGGGCCTTTCCGTTGCCTTTGATTTGCCTACCCAGATAGGTTACGATAGTGACCACGAACTATCCGAAGGTGAAGTTGGCAAGGTTGGCGTAGCGATAGATTCATTAAAGGACATCGAGATCTTGTTCGATGGAATCCAGCTAAAGAATATCACCACCAGCATGACTATCAACGCTACAGCGAGCATACTGTTAGCGATGTACATCGCATTAGCAAAAAAACAAGGGGCCGATCTGAAGCAGATCTCGGGCACCATACAAAACGATATATTAAAGGAGTACGCGGCAAGGGGCACCTATATCTACCCGCCTACCCCATCCATGCGTTTGATTACCGATATTTTTGAATACTGCAGTAAAGAAGTGCCCAAGTGGAACACCATATCTATCTCGGGTTACCACATCCGCGAGGCAGGTTCAACCGCCGTGCAGGAACTGGCCTTCACTTTAGCTAACGGCAAAACCTATTTAAAGGCAGCGTTAGAAAAAGGGCTGGATATAAATGTATTCGCCAAACGCCTGTCGTTCTTCTTTAACTGCCATAATAATTTCTTTGAGGAGATAGCGAAGTTCCGTGCGGCACGCCGTATGTGGGCACATATCACTAAAGAACTTGGCGCTACTGACCCGGGTGCGCAAAAACTGCGTTTTCACACCCAAACGGGGGGCTCTACGCTAACGGCGCAGCAACCTATGAATAATATAGTGCGCGTAAGCATGCAGGCCCTGGCCGCGGTGCTGGGTGGCACGCAATCGCTACATACCAATGGTTACGATGAGGCATTATCACTGCCTACTGAGGCCGCTGCTAAGATAGCCCTGCGTACCCAGCAGATCATCGCGTTCGAGAGCGGTGTTACCGATACGGTTGACCCACTTGCAGGATCTTTCTTTATAGAAGCACTAACCGACGAACTGGAAGCAGCTGCGCAATTATATATAGATAAGATAGACGCGATGGGTGGCTCGGTAAAAGCTATTGAGCAAGATTACATTCAGCAGGAGATTGCCGCTGCTGCCTACCAATACCAAAACGACATAGAAAGCGGCGATCAGACACTGGTTGGCGTAAACAAATTTACGCAAGCCGAAGAGGTGAACCCAAATGTGTTTAGGGTTGATGATGCCATCCGCAGGCAACAAATAGACAAGCTTGTTCGTTTAAAAGAGGAACGAAACAACGATGCAGTGGCAAAAGCGCTGCAAAATTTAACAGTTGCAGCCCGCGGAACCGACAACCTGATGCCTTATATTTTAAATGCGGTTGAGTGCTATGCAACCCTTGGAGAGATCGCCGATACCCTACGAAATATTTTTGGTGAATATTAATGAAGATTATCTTACTAATTAAGAAAATTTGAAAACATCCCGCCAAAAACTAATCCACATTTTTGGCGCTACCAATGTTTAAACTTTTAAAACCGCATTCCTGCAAAACTGGTGCATAAAACAGCCTTCTGCATGCGAAATATAATGTTAATAACTTTAATATTCGCAATCAAAAGGCATAATTTTTATAAATATATTTCTTAAAATTTATTTTTTTATCCGCTTTTTTTTAGAATATTCGATGTTCCGAAACGGCACAAAAACACGGCGCTTCGGAGACTGTAAATCAGGATATTACTTAATACTTATATGGAAAAAACTTGTACTAACGTTTGGAATAGCTGCCTTCAGATAATAAAAGACAACATACCGGCACAAAGCTTTAAAACTTGGTTCGAGCCAATAAAAGCATTGCGTATGGAAGGTAGCGTTTTGACGATACAGGTACCAAGTTTATTCTTTTATGAGTGGTTGGAAGAACACTATGTAGGCTTGCTGCGCAAAACAATAAAGAAACAATTAGGCGACGAAGGCCGTTTAGAATATAACATTGTTGTAGAGCAGTCCACAAGCAAACCGTATACGACCAACATGCCCTCGAATGGAAATGGTGCTGAATCAAAAAATCAGTCTATGCCGATACCAATTTCGATAAATAAAGACATTAAGAACCCGTTTGTAATACCGGGCCTTAAAAAGCTGAATGTAGACCCGCAGCTAAACCGCAACTACACCTTCGAGAATTTTGTTGAAGGCGATTGCAACCGTTTGGCGCGTTCTGCAGGTTATGCTGTTGCTGCCAAACCGGGCGGCACATCATTTAACCCGCTAATGATATATGGTGGCGTAGGCCTTGGCAAAACCCACCTGGCACAAGCCATTGGTAACGAAATTAAACGTACCCTGCCGGATAAGCTTGTACTTTACGTAAGCTGCGAGAAATTTACCCAACAATTTGTTGACGCGCTTAAACACAATAATATAAACGATTTTGTGAACTTTTACCAGGCCATTGATGTACTGATCATGGATGACGTGCACAACTTTGCCGGTAAAGAAAAAACACAGGATTTCTTCTTCCATATCTTCAACCACCTGCACCAAAGCGGCAAACAACTGATCATCACATCAGATAAAGCACCAAAGGATCTTGCTGGATTAGAAGAACGTTTGCTATCTCGTTTCAAATGGGGACTTTCTGCAGATCTGCAGATTCCTGACCTGGAAACCCGTATGGCTATCCTGAAGAACAAAATTTATCAGGACGGTATCGAGCTTTCAAATGATGTGGTTGAGTATGTTGCCCACAACATTGATAACAACGTACGTGAGCTGGAAGGTGCAATGGTATCCTTATTAGCACAAAGCACCTTAAATCGTAAAGAAATTGATTTGAACCTGGCTAAGCAGATGCTTAAGAATTTTGTAAAAAATTCGGCCAAGGAGATTTCAATGGAATACATCCAGAGCCTTGTTTGCGAGTACTTTGAAGTACCTATCGAAATGGTAAAGTCACAAACCCGCAAACGCGAAATTGTACAGGCCCGCCAGATCTCGATGTACCTTGCAAAGGCACACACTAAAAGCTCGTTAAAATCAATTGGCAGCTTCTTTGGCGGCCGCGACCACTCTACCGTTATTTACGCCTGCCAAACCGTTGAAGACCTGATCGATACCGATAAAAAATTCAAAGGTTATGTAGCCGATATCCAAAAGAAACTAAAAATGTCATAGTTGAATTATTAGATATTAGAAAGCCCTGCGGAGATGTAGGGCTTTTTTGGTTTAGAATAGTTTGTCATCCTGAGCGATAGCGAAGCATTTAATGTACACCATATCAGTCGGAAATTAGATGCTTCGCTATCGCTCAGCATGACAAATTTAATGGATTTTTATTTAAATTTCCCCAACCAAACAGCACAATTATGAAAAAACTATTCCTTGCAACCTTACTAATGGCATCAACAACAAACTCTTTTTGCCAAACCGCTAAAGACGATATCAAGAAAGTAATTACCACCATGTTTGATGGGATGCGAAAAGGCGATACTACTATATTGCGCTCCGCATTTCATAAAGACATGGTGCTACAGAGTGTTTTAAATAAAAAAGATGGCTCTACCGCCCTGGTTACCGAAAAGGCCGATGATTTTGTAAAACAGGTTGGCACCCCCCACAAAGAAATTTACGACGAGCGAATCACCTGGGGCGACATCAAAATTGACGGCGACCTTGCCAGTGTTTGGACACCCTACAAATTTTACGTAGGCAGCCAGTTTAGCCATTGCGGTGTAGATTTTTACCAGCTAATGAAAACCGCCACCGGCTGGAAGGTTATTTATATTGTAGATACCAGGCGTAAGGATAATTGCCCGGGGTAAGGAACACAATATGATGTTATTACCAGAAGCGTAGCGACGTGGCAATCTCATAGGACAATCGGATATACTGAGATTGCCGCGCTATCGCTCGCAATGACATGGTTTTTATTTTTGCTCTTCTCTCCTGCTTCCTGCATCCCACTATCCGCATCTCTCATTGTAACATTCTGGATATCAAAATTTGATGGGTTACTATTGGTTTCTGGTTGGTATAAATACCAAACCAAAAATCAACAATTATGAAAACAAGAATTTTTATCGCGATAGCAGCCATAGCGCTGTTCGCGGCTTGCAAAGGCAGGAATGGCAGTTACGAAATTGCAAACAATGGTAATAGCAGCAATGCAGACACAGCAAGTAGCTCGGCCGACACTGTCGCCACAGCCAAACTGGTTAAAACTGCCGACATGAGCTTCAAAGTTAAAAACGTACAGCAAACCGGCGACTCCATTTCCCGCATCACCGCTAAACTTAGCGGTATGGTTACGCATTATCAAATGGGTTCATCCATCGAACGCAGCGAGGATATCAGGTTAAGTACAGATTCCGTTATGCGGGTATCCGCCTTTAATACCACTGCCGATATGACGGTGAAGATCCCGTCAGAAAAGCTGGAAGACTTTATGAACTATGTTAGCCATATGGGCATCTACGTAACCTCGCGCAAGATGGATATCGAAAACAAATCGTTGGATTACCTATCGGCGAAGCTCAAATTAAAGAACCGCCGCGAAATGGTAGCCCAGCAAAAAACAGGTAAAATAAAGATCAAAGACCCTGCCGCGGTGCTTTGGTTAAAAGATGACATGATAGATGGACAAATAAATAATCAGCGAATAGATGAAGCCGTGAATTACAGCGTAGTAAGCCTAAATTTTTACCGGAGCAATACTATTTATAAAGAACGTATCGCTAACGACGATCCGTCGGCTTACAAAATGCCTTTTGGTAATAGATTACTGATGGCACTAAGTAATGGCTGGTATTTGTTTGCTGAGCTGATACTGGGGCTTGCTAACCTTTGGGTATTGATACTTGTAGGGGCTGGGTTATGGATAGCTTTTAAAACTTATAAAAGAAAGTTTTCGGCATTGAAAGTTTAGTTACTCTCATGAAGTATAAAAAACAAAGCCAGGCTGTGTATGGACTGCCCCCAATTAGTGTCTAACTTTTTGGGGGCAGTCTAAAATGCAACCGGGCTTTTCTATTCTTATATCTTGACTATTACAGTCTTGAATCTGATTGTTTTATGTCTTGGTTCTTGACTCTTGTAGTCTTGAATCTAATTAGCAATATTGCTCAAACGCGCCAATAAGGTTATCTGCTATCATTTGTGCAGGGCGGCCTTCAATTTGGTGGCGCTCTATAATGTGCACCAATTTACCATCTTTAAACAAAGCCATTGATGGCGATGACGGGGGGTAAGGCAGCATCAGGTTACGGGCAGCATTAACCGCCTCGGTTTCCATACCGGCAAAAACAGTAACCAAACGGTCGGGGTGTTTTTCGTTAGCGGCAGCGGCACGTGCAGCAGGGCGCGCGTTAGCAGCAGCACAGCCACAAACAGAATTTACCATTACAAATACAGTTCCTTCGCCTTTAATAGCCGCGTTAACTGCATCAGCATCTTTTAACTCTTCGAAACCAACTTTGGTTAATTCTTCCCTCATTGGGGCAACTAAATATTCTGGGTACATAATTTTTACTTCGCTTATTTTCGGCACAAAAATACCAATTTCAAAATAAAAACAACCCTCAATCAGAATAATCCGTAATAATTGACGTTTCGGTTATAATAGCAAAAGGGAGTAGGCGAGCAGGATTTATAATGGAGATTGCTATATTGCATTCCAAATGTTTTAACCCTAATTAAAACTATATAATGAACTTAAAATTTAAGATTTAGGTATGGGAATTATTACGAAAAAAAATAACGCCCAACCGCGTATTGTACAAGTAAAAGCCAGGCACTTTAATTCGTTAAAAGTAACCGTAGCGGCAGTATTGATCATCGTGATGGCATTGATGACGGCCATAGCGCGCTTAAGCACACAAACTTTAGCGCAAAGGCAGGAAAACAGCAGGCTGCAATCGCAGGTGGCTGCATTACAAGGACAGATAGACAAGGAATCGCAGGATGCTTTACTGGTAAATGCCGAAAAAGAAGGCAACCGCAGCAAAGCAGTATCCTACATTCAGGATATCCAGGCAAAACTTAAAACGATTAACAACTACATGAGCAAACGCGGGTTGCGCGGTTTGCCGTTCAGGAACCTTAATGTTGGCGAGAAGCCAAAAAGCGATACCAAACTATATTCGGATTTTAGTAACTACCTGGATAAACTGGTAAACAATATCGCTTATGTACCCATGGGCTACCCAAGGCTAAGCTCATTCACCTCATTCTTTGGATCGCGCGGTAATCCGTTTGATTTTGGCGGGCACGAATTCCATCCGGGTATAGATTTTTCGGGCCACCAAGGCGACCCGGTTAAATGTACCGCAAGTGGCAAAGTAGTATTTGCAGGCAAAGCAGGCGGTTATGGCAATTGTATTAAAATACGCCATGCTAATAATATCGAAACATGGTATGGGCACTTATCCAAAATTAATGTGAAAGAAGGCCAACGCGTAACCGTGGGCGACCTGATAGGCAAAGTTGGCTCAACGGGCCGCTCAACCGGCCCGCACCTGCATTACGAGATCCGCAGGAACGGGCAACCCGTTAACCCAAAACAGTATTTAAGTTTAAATATGTAGTATGTTTTGCCAGGTAATTATAGGCTTGTATCTCTTTTATAATAAATACTTTAAGTGTGAATAAACATTTTGGCATTTTTTTTGTATTAGTTATAAATTCTTATATTAGCTAAACAAATCTAATTCTACTAACATGGAAAATTATTTAAAAAACCAAACTGCAAACGAAGTTCAAAACGGTCGTTTATCACGAGAAGCAATGAAACAAATTAAGGGTGGCTTATCTGATCTGACCCCGCAACAACTTTGTGAGGCTGACCATGCCGGCCGTTGCGGCAGCTGCGATAATGGAGGCCACTTTACTCCTTGCGGATAATGAAGATAGCTTTGCTTTGTTTTTGGATAGTAATAACCCGCATTGGTTACTACTTTTTGATACAAGGCAGCCACAGTGGGCTATACTATATCCAAATGAGCAACCTGAAGGATATTTGCCAGTACTTATGCTTTGCAGGGTTTTTACTTTTACTTTATGATAAGCAACAGTTTAAACGGTTAAGGCACTTAATTATTTTCGTTATAGCCTATTGCCTGTCTTTTTCCATTTTAATGTTGTACCCATTTCTCGGTAGCGATGACCGGGATTACAGCGATCAATTATTACTTGCCTTTAACCTGTTTTGGACGGCTGCTATGGCAATAATGTTTTTGTTCCTCGTGTTCAGTACCGATCAATTCTCCACTAAAAAGATCAGCCTTTAGGTAAGTGCCCCAAAGCTTTTTTACATGGTACGTAATATTGCTGGTAGTTGTGTAATTATCCGGTAATGTTATCGCTTCCAATTTCTTTAAAATATTTATATTCACTACTTTTGTACTTCAATAAAAGCAATAATATGTCGACTGTAGAAACTGCATACGTGAAAAGTAAAGTGAAGGATACTTCACTGGCCGAATGGGGCCGCAAGGAGATTGAATTGGCCGAGGCAGAAATGCCGGGTTTAATGGCACTGCGTAAAGAGTACGGCCCGTCTAAAATACTAAAGGGCGCACGTATTGCAGGCTGTTTACACATGACCATCCAAACTGCTGTTTTAATTGAAACATTGATAGAGCTGGGTGCGGAAGTTACCTGGTCGTCATGTAATATATTCTCAACACAAGATCATGCTGCTGCTGCTATTGCTGCCGCGGGTACTTCTGTTTACGCCTGGAAAGGTATGAACGAAGAAGAATTTGACTGGTGTATAGAGCAAACCTTATTCTTTGGTGAAGACCGCAAACCATTAAACATGATATTGGATGATGGCGGCGATTTAACCAATATGGTTTTAGACCGCTACCCTGAACTTATCGGCGAGATAAAAGGTTTGTCTGAAGAAACCACTACAGGTGTACACCGCTTATACGAGCGTATGAAAGCCGGTACTTTACCAATGCCAGCTATCAACGTAAACGACTCTGTTACTAAATCAAAATTTGATAACAAATATGGTTGCCGCGAATCATTGGTTGACGCCATCCGCCGTGCTACTGATGTGATGATGGCCGGTAAGGTTGCTGTTGTTTGTGGTTATGGCGATGTTGGTAAAGGTTCTGCAGATTCGCTTCGTAACTCTGGTGTACGTGTTATTGTTACCGAAATTGATCCTATCTGTGCTTTACAGGCAGCTATGGAAGGTTTCGAAGTAAAGAAACTGGGTACCGCTATTAAAGAAGCCGACATTGTAGTTACCGCTACAGGTAACAAAAACATAGTTCGCGAAGAGCACTTCCGCGCGTTGAAAGACAAGGCTATTGTTTGTAACATCGGCCACTTTGATAACGAGATTGACATGGCCTGGTTAAACGGTGCTTATGGCAACAACAAAATTGAAATTAAACCACAGGTTGATAAATACACTATCGACGGTAAAGATGTTATTGTATTAGCAGAAGGCCGCTTGGTAAACTTGGGTTGTGCTACAGGCCACCCAAGCTTTGTAATGAGCGCGTCGTTCACCAACCAAACTTTGGCCCAAATTGAGCTTTGGACAAACGGTGCTGCTTACAAAAACGAAGTTTACACCCTGCCTAAAATGCTTGATGAAAAAGTTGCCCGTTTACACTTAGAAAAAATTGGTGTTGAACTGGAAGTTTTAGACCATGGCCAGGCAGAGTACATCGGCGTAACGGTTGAAGGTCCGTTTAAACCGGAGTACTACCGTTACTAAGAAAAGAGCCAAGACTATTAGAGTCAGGAACCAAGATAAAAGAAAAGGGATATGGTGTGAGCCATTTCCCTTTTTTGTTTATCCATTTTGTCATAGGTAGCTATAGCGAAGCATCTAATCGCCGACGTGCATTACCGTCCTGCATAGCATATAGATCCTTCGCTATTGCTCAGGATGACAAACTGGCTTTTCACAACAACTCATACGCCCCCCTTATCCATGCAAATAACTGCGGTCACAGATCATTTATAGTACTTAGCCTGACGTGGTTCTCAAAATGCTTGGACCGAGAAACGATGCTTTTGGTAACAGGTGGCTCTTCCATTTTGGTTTTTGAGTAAAACTTAAGGTCCAGCACCTTTTGCATGGGGCGGATCACAAAGAAGGTTTGCTTATGCACAAAGGTTATGCAATTTGGGGTAACGCCTATCAGTACATCGGGCCATTCGGCAACCTTTGCAAGGAGTTTATCAAAGGTTAGTACCAGCTCGTCGGATTTTCCTTTGAACAGGTCGTTAAGATCTACCCGGGCGCAGTGGTGCCACTGGCTTTCGCGGGTTAGTTCACGGTCGCATTTTGGTCAGATGTAGGTCATTAAAAAACGATGGTAAACTTTGTGCCAACATTGGGCTTGCTTTCTACACTTATTTTTCCGCCAAAGGTTTCTATCTGGGTTTTGGTCATGAACAGACCAATGCCTTTACTATCATGCCCGGCGTGGAAAACGCTGTTCAGCTTAAACATATCCTTGCCGTGTCGTTCCAGGTCTATGCCCAGGCCGTTATCGCTAAAGGTTAGGGTAACATGGGCGTTTATTAATGCTGATACAATGTTGATTACAGGTGGCACTCCGGGCTTGCTGTATTTAAGCGAGTTGCTCACCATATTATAAAATATACTCTCGAGGTACATTTTTGGGAACTGCATGCTGGTTACGCCGAAGTCGGTGGTGATCTTAGCTTTTTCCTCCATCATCTGGCCCTTTAGCATGGCAGCGGTCACTTTTATCATCTCCTGCAGGTCGCAGGTGTCATAAGCAATGTTTTTGCTGTTGCGTACTTCCAGCAAGCGCATTAGTTCATTCAGTGTTTCGTTTAGTGTTTCGCTGCTTTGGTTAAGCATCCGGAATAACTCCGCTTTTTCCTGTTCGTCGCTTGCATCATTTATCATGGTCAATATCATGCGGATACTGCCCGATGGCCCGCGCAGGTTATGCGCCACAATTCGGTTAAAATCTTCGTACTGGCTAATGCGGTTCTCTAGGTCAAGCGCGCGTTTGTACTCGTCAATATCATAGCACGATCCAAACCACTTCAGTATGCTGCCATCTGCTGCCAGCATAGGTTGCGCCATAGATTTGTGCCATTTGTAAACCCCATCCCCCCCCTGCG
Organism: Mucilaginibacter sp. 5C4; assembly: GCF_034345625.1. NCBI lineage: Bacteria > Pseudomonadati > Bacteroidota > Sphingobacteriia > Sphingobacteriales > Sphingobacteriaceae > Mucilaginibacter > Mucilaginibacter sp. 5C4. Next base: position 4,009,358 of record NZ_CP133775.1, read on the forward strand.
GAAACGCCGTTCCGAACTGTAAGGCGCGCCGGTAGCTAACGAGTGGTGCCAGTCCGCATAATCTTTTGGCACGTCTTCGGGGTGTATAACGGGTTCCCAGCCGTAATATAGGGTGTCTTCGGGGCTTAAACCGGTATAGTCAAACCAATGTTTGTTGTAGTAAACCATGGTGCCATCCGGGTTGGATGTCCAGATGATCTGCGGGATAGAATCTGCCAGGAATTTAAACTCCTGGATCTTTTCGATGGTTTTATCCTGCTCCTTAACCAACGCTACCTGTTTCATTAGTGCAAGGTTAAGGGCCTCCTGTGTTTCTATCGATCTTTTGAGGGCAAGTTCGGCCGATTTAGATCCTGAAATATCCTGGAACGTACCGTACAACCTTGTGCAAGCGCCATCTTTAAACTCGGTGTTACCCAGGGCGCGCACCCAAATTTCTTTCCCTTCGGCATTAATTATCTGCAGTTCTTCATTCCATGATGCGCCGTCTGCAATAGCTTTATTAATTGCTTTTGTGATGCGGTCGCGGCTGTCGCCTTCCTTATAAAAGTTGATACCGGTATTTAACGACGGCTCATAATCAGCCGATACGCCGTGGATCTGTTTGGTAACAGGTGTCCAGTAAACTTTTTGTTGTATAACATCAAGTTCCCAGCCACCAACGCGGGCAACCTGGTTGGTTTGCTCCAGCATTTCGGTAGTGCGTTCCAGCTCTTTCTCCAACAGGTAGCGTTCTGTTATATCAATGGCATTACCTTTTACATAGGTGCCCTCTCGCGGTGAAGTTTGCAGCGTGTTATTATATAGTAAAACCTTTAAGCTGCCATTTTTATGCCGCGTAAGCATTTGCCCCTGCGATTTACCTTTCGATGTAATTTCTTCTAAATATGCTCTTAAAAAACCATGGAGTTCTTCGGGAACAATATCAAAAAGGCTTAGTTGTACAATTTCATCAGGGGCATATCCCAGGATACCGGCACCGGCAGAATTAACCGACAGGAACTTACCATTAACATCGTGCGTGCACATCAACCCCTGCGAATTCTCAAAAAACACACGCAGTTTCTCCTCGCTTTCGGCAAGGAGTTTATCTTTTAAAACAATGGCAGATACATCGCGCCCAATACCAAAAATATTGCCAGTTAAGGTCTCGTGTGTCGAGGTCCATTCAATGGTTTTATAATTGCCATTAATGGTTTTCATCCGCTGCAAAAAGTTGGTGGTATCGCCACCGTTCAACATATTTTTTAACTGCGCTTCGGTTTTTATAATATCATCAGGGTGGATAAGGTCAAACGATGAGGTAGTAAGCATATGCTTTTCGCTCCAACCCAAAACCTTGGTAAAAGCAGGGTTAACGCGTTTAAAAAGACCATCCATCCGGCCCACAAAAACCAGATCGTTTGAGGTTTGGAAAAGTTTCTCAAAATTTTTAAGATCCTGCTTTTTACGGCGCTCTACTATAAGTGCAATGGCTTCGTCGGCAAGTAATTGTAAGGCCCGCTTTTGATGAACGGAAAGCGTACGAGGAGTGCTGTCTGCAACGCATAGCGTGCCCAAGGCATAGCCATTCGGGTCAATAAGCGGGTAACCAGCATAAAAGCGCACATTAGGGTCGCCGGTTACCATCGGGTTGTGCATAAAGCGGACATCCTTGGTAGCATCTTTAACCTCTATATACCGTGCATCGGCAATGGTATGGCGACAAAAAGTAAACTCGCGCGGCACTTCCTTTGCATCAAACCCAATGGCCGATTTAAACCATTGGCGATGCTCGTCAATTAACGATATGATAGAAATGGGTACATCGCAAATAATAGCTGCCAGTTCAGTAATGCGGTCAAACTCGTGCTCGCTCAACGAATCTAAGATATCGTAGTCGTCGAGCGCTTTTAAGCGTTCCAATTCGTTGGACGGTTTAGGTGAGCTGCTCAAATTTTTGCTGTTACTACTTTGTACGTATATATTGAATAATTGTTTTATAATATGCAGGTTATAAGCAAATTTAACTACTGACGTTAACTAATAGTAGCTCTACACCAACTAATAATATGGTGATCACGGTTGAACCGGGGATCTACATACCTACCGGCAGCAAGTGCGATAAAAATGGTGGAACATCGGTGTACGTATCGAAGATGATGTGGTTATCGGTAAAGATAAAGGCATCATTTTATCATTAGATGCACCAAGAAAATGGCAGGATGTGGAGAAAATGGCTGCCGAAAAAAGTATCCCTGACGGTGCGAAATTCCCGCCGCTTAAATAGGATTACTTATTATATTAGGAAGCCCCGATGCAAATCGGGGCTTCCTTGTTTTTATGGAAATGGGTGTCAGTCTGAGCTTGTCGAAGACTTTTGCGCCTCGCTAATGGTTCGACAGGCTCACCATGACACAATTACTTCTCTTCCGCTTCCTTTTCAACCGTTTCTCTTAAATCGTAAAGCAGCCATTGTTTGTTGGCGATGGATGATGCTTTAGATTGGAGCAGCTTTATAAAATCATTAACGCCCACAGGCTCGTTACCATTCCCGTGGATCAACACAATACTGCCTGCCTGCGGTTGTTGGCCTTTAGCCAGCCATGCATCGGTACCAATGGGGATCAACCCAAAATCGGTGATCTTATAAACCAGTTGTTGATCTGACACCAGCCCCGGAAACCTGAAAAATACCGAAGGCAGCAAGCCATCCGCAAGCATCAATTTTTCGGTTTCCAGTACTTCGTATTTAATATCGGTACCCGGCTCCAGCAAAAAGTTTGTTTTAAGCGGGCTGGTTTTGCTAACGCGATGGTTGTAAGAGTGATTGATCCAGGTGATGTAAATTTGGTGATTGGCCTGCAATTGTTTTAACCATGCAAGGTCCTGCACATGGTGCTTAATCCATAAACCACTTACCGACAGGGCAATTGGCACAGGCGTTTCCACTTGTTTAAACCCGGTAATAATGTCGGTAAATATGCGCCTGTCCAGCGGGCGGTGCGATGGGCAAAGATCTGCCGTTAGGCTGATGCCTGTTTCTTTAGGGATGCCACGCTCAATTCCAGCATCCTGTATGGCTACCGACTGGCTTTCGGCTTTGCTTAATGCTTTCTGATAGGGTGTACTGCTAAAAAACTTACGGGCATCGGCCATGCTCATGGGTTTTATTTGATAGAAGCCGGCATCATTTACTTTGGTTTCCAGCGTTTGAGGATTTACCATGAGCAGGTAGGGTTTGCCGTTGTTCTCAAACCTGCGCAGTATCATCCAGTCCTGCGGGTAGTGTTTGGCCCATCCGTAGTAAACTTCGTAGTTCGTTATTTTGGTATAGTTTGCCTGCGCGTTAGCCATGGCTGCAAAGCAGGATAGTATTAAAAATGTAAAAAGCGCTTTCATCATTACTACAAATAAACACAATCATAAATATGTTTTTATTGTTAATGATGGAATAATGATATTTGCCTAAACATCGATACTATGGCCCGCTTATCTGTCAACATTAACAAAATAGCTACTCTGCGTAATTCTCGCGGTGGCGATAACCCAAATTTGGTACAAGTTGCTAAAGATTGCGAGCGCTTTGGCGCCGAGGGTATCACCGTGCACCCAAGGCCCGATGAAAGGCATATCCGTTACCAGGATGTTTTCGACCTTAAAAAGATCGTGACCACAGAGTTTAACATTGAAGGCAACTGCCAGGAGCAAAAATTTATTGACCTGGTACTGGCCAGTAAACCCGAGCAGGTTACCCTGGTGCCCGATGTTTTGGGGCAGATCACCTCCAACCATGGCTGGGATACTATTGCAAATCAGCAATACCTGAAAGATATTATCAAGGTGTTTAAAGATGCCGGTATCCGTGTATCCATATTTGTTGACCCCGTTACCGAGATGGTAGAAGCCGCCGCAACAACCGGAACCGACCGCATAGAACTTTATACCGAAGGCTACGCACACAATTACCCAACAAACAAAGAAGAAGCTATAGCGCGTTATGTAAAGGCTGCCGATGTAGCCCACAAGCTTGGCCTGGGTATAAATGCAGGGCACGATCTCGATCTGCAGAACCTGCAATACTTCGCCAAAAACATCCCCGCGCTGGACGAGGTGAGCATAGGCCACGCGCTGATCAGCGATGCTTTGTACTACGGGTTAGAAAATACTATCCAGATGTACCTGCGCCAACTGGCCTAACGCAAAATGGTAACGTTGCCTGATAGTAACTCACAGCCTGTGTTAAGGTTTATGATATAGTAATAAACGCCGGCAGCCAGTAGCTTCCCGCTTTGTTTGCCCACAAATGGTGTGGCGTAATCTTTAGACTCGAACACCTTTTGGCCGCCACGGGTAAATACCTGCACCACCGTTCCCGGGAATTTTTGCAAGCCTTCTATTTTCCAATAGTCGTTAATTCCATCTTCATTTGGGCTAAACACATTTGGGAATTTTACATCAACCAAAATCACTTCTACGTGCACTTTGCTGCGTGGGCTTTCGCATGTGCCAATATTGTACGATACATAATAATCGCTGCTTTCATTCACCTGTACACTAAACTGCCCTGTCGCGCTTTTTTGTATAGGGTCCTGCGAGGTTTCGTTTTTATACAGATTATAATTACCGATAATTGTGTTAAGCACTTTTAGCGTTACCTTTTCGGGTACACATATCTTTCTGTCGGCTAATATGGGTGCAGTAGGTATAAACTGGATGTTATCTACCGTAACATCCCAGGTAAGAGGGATAGCGCATGGGGTTGCATCGGTAACTACTAAGCTATAATCGCCTTTGCCAATATTTGTCAAATCGGCGGTATTGTCGCCTGCGGGCTGGCCGGTATTTTTATTAGTCCATTTGTAATTGTAAGGAGGTACGCCACCCGTTACCAGCACACCATCTATATGCCCTAAATTTTGATTGCATTGGTCGGCGGTACCAAAAGGATTGTTAGCTGTTGCAAATACCAGTAAAGGTGTTTTCTTCACCTCGAACGTAGCGAGGGGATTTTGGCAGCCATATTTATCAATTGTTAAAAGGCTGTAAAAACCCGGCTCGAGGCCTGTTATTTGGTTGCTGCCGCCCCTTGGTGTATTATTTGCATCAACCCATATTAACGATTGTGGTATGTTATTAACATTAAATTGCACGCTTATGCTGCCGTTATTTAAATCGCAGGTTGCGTGGTTAATATTATAAGTGTAATTGAAAACCTCGGGTTGCAACCTTAACACTGTAAACGACCTGCTATTATCACAGCCGGTTAATGTGTTTTTTGCATATAGGGTGTAAACTCCATCGGCCAGGGGGCTTAAACCATGGTAATTTGTGGGGGCAGTAGGTATAGGGCCGTTGGGGCCTGTCCATTGGAAGAAATCGGCATTGCTAACATCAACATTACTAATAGCACCATTATTTAAGCCACAGGTAGCATGTTTTATAAACGCGTCTGAAATATTTACCGAGTTAGTTTCCTGGATCCCAATGTAAGGCGTGGAATAAGGGCTACACTGGCTTTGGTCCCTTAATTCCAGCCGGTAAGAGCCGCCTTTAACGTTTGTCAGATCTTTATTGGTCTTACCCGGCAATGGGTTATTATTGCTATCATACCACTGGTAACTTAATGTGCCAATACCCACGTAAGTAGTTATATCTTTAATAGAGCCTTCGGCAATGCCGCAACGGGCGGTTGCAACATTCATGGTGCTCAGGTCATAATCCGGGCCGGGTTTAGCCGTTATGGTAAACGCTGCGGATGTAACCGCGCAGCCTGCATCGTCAGAAATGGTTAGCGTATAAGTGCCGGCAGGCACAACGCCATTTTTATCGGTAGATTTTACCTCACCCGCTGCGTTTTTCCACTCAAACCTCACATTCCCTGTACCCCCCTGGAAATTAACATCCACCGGGAAGAATTTTTGACGGCACTCCGGCGTGGGTGGCAGTATATTCTGGATCTTTACCCTCTGGTCTTTTATCTCGAACAGTTTGGTGCTTTTTTGGCAGCCACCGGGGTATTGTACGGTAAGCTGGTAAGTGCCCGGCTGCAGGTTGGTTAAATTTTTAGTGTCACCTTTTGAGGTCAAAGTACCATTTAGTTCTTTTTTATCCCAATGGAATTCGAGCCCGCTAAAATCAGGCGTAATGGTAATACTACCTGTGTAGGCGCAGGTAAGTTGTTTAATAACAATGTCGTTATCCTGTATCACTAATGATGAAAAAGGCGATGTGTTGTTATTACCATCTGTGGCGGTTGCAATAACCGGGCTGCTTATAGCGCCGGTATACGTCCATGCCCCGCTTCCGTCTGCATTTACGGTAGTAATGTAGGCTTTGCCCTGGCAGTTAACAAAGCCGCAAACATCAGCAAAAAACAACTCAATTTTTGAATTAGGCGTGGCTACACCCGATACTTTGGTGGCGCCAAAGCTAAGAACCTTTACAAATGGCGGCTGGTAATAATTAGTGGCTACGCTAATGCCGTAATCTTTGTTACAGAACATGCTGTTGCGGGTAATTAGTGCATGCGCATTGTTTAGCGCCTCGATGCCATAATTATTATAGGCGATAATGTTTTTGGCCATAGCCGCCGCGCCGCCAATATTGCCCGCCGCATTAACCCCTACACGGATGCCTTCGCCGTTGCCAAGGTCGGCAGTTCCTACTTTATCGGTACCTATATTATTGCCTTCTATCTCAAAAGTGGCGTTATCGATATATATCCCGCAGTAGCGCTGCCCAGAAACGATGTTGTTAGTGATTTTAGCGATAATGCCGCTGCCGTTTATGAAGATGCCAAAAGTTTGAATGAACGCGCTAAGCTGGAAAAGCGGGATGTTTTTAAAATCGGCATTACCCGAAAAATTAGTACCTATTTTATTGTTTTGGATTGTAATTGAATTGTTTGCCGCGAAATTATAGCCGCGTGTAACGCTTACGTTGGTAACATTGGCGGCAACAACATTACCCATGTTAGCATTTGCGCCACCAATGAGTGCGTTTTTATCGATACTAAGATTAATACCATACATGTTTGTATTTGCGGTAAACCCGTCAGCAAGCAAGCCAATAATGTTGCTTTGTATCACTATTTGGTCGGCACCGGTATAGTAAGTGTAATTTGAGTTTACAATGCCATTGATGTTGCCGCAGATAACGTTGCCTTTACCCGGCGCACCAATAGTGATAAAAGATGCATCGCCGGTAAGCACAATGCCCGATCCCTGGCTGTTATCAGGAGTAGCTACGTTGGTTATTTTGGCGAAATTGCGGATATACAAACCATATATTTCAATGTTTTTTGCAGCAGTACCGTTGTTGTTTACATCGCCATAAATATTTAGCGCGTTAAAATTAGCCGGCGATGTTTCAGGTTCAATAACAACCCTGGCGTCCGAAACACCAAAAACAATACCCGGTTGTGTGGTGCCATCAATAATTAGGTTTGATGAAACATTGGGTAATTGGGTTTTTAACCGGATGATACGATCAGATTCAAGCGGACCAGGCAAATTAAAGCTAATAACATCTTGAGTTAAGATGCCATTTGCAGCCGCATTGGCCAAAGCTTCGCGTAAAGTACCGGGCCCGGCATCAGCATTACTGGTGACAGTGAAGGTAGCTGCTAAGCTTAGGTGAGCTATAAGAAATAAAAAAGCAATTAACAGTAAAAGTTTTTTAACAAGCATAAGATTTTCGGTAACATAAAGGTAAAAAATTTCCTTGTAAAACCAATGTCAAATCTTATTACCCAATTGTTATTCAGCGGCTAAATTGTACCTTTGCACTAAATTTAAGGGATACCCATTTCAATGAAGCTGAACATAGATTACCAGGAAAAATTCCAGCAAAGGCACATAGCGCCAAACCAGGCAGATACCGATAAAATGCTAAAAACTATCGGCGTAAATTCGCTTGATGAACTGATAGACGAAACCGTGCCGGCAAAAATAAGGTTGAAAAACCCGCTGAACCTGCCGCCTGCCAAAAGCGAGTTCGATTACCTAAATACACTCAAGCAAACAGCTTCAAAAAACAAGGTGTTTAAATCGTACATCGGCCAGGGTTATTATGATGTAATTGTACCGGGTGTAATTCAGCGTAACATCCTCGAAAATCCCGGATGGTATACCCAATACACGCCTTACCAGGCAGAGATTGCACAGGGCCGTTTACAGGCTTTGTTAAACTTCCAAACCATGGTTGTTGATTTAACCGGAATGGAAATTGCCAACGCATCGCTACTGGACGAAGGTACTGCCGCTGCCGAGGCAATGTTTATGCAATACAGCCTGCGTAAGAATACTGCCGCAAATGTTTTCTTTGTGAGCGAAGAGGTATTCCCACAAACTATTGATATTTTAAAAACCCGCAGCGAACCATTCGGCATTAAATTGCAAATTGGCAACCACGCCACCACCGAGCTAACCGACGATATGTTCGGCGCCATGGTACAATACCCTGCAGGCAACGGCGCGGTTTATAATTACACCGATTTTGCCAACGCGTTACACGCTAAAAATATTAAGCTAACAGTTGTAGCCGATATTATGAGCCTTGTACTGTTAACCCCTCCGGGTGAGTGGGGCGCGGATATTGTTGTTGGCAGCACCCAACGTTTTGGTGTACCCATGGGCTTTGGTGGCCCGCACGCCGCGTTTTTTGCGACTAAAGACGAATATAAACGCTCTATCCCCGGCCGTATCATTGGTGTAACCATTGATGCCGCAGGTAATTATGCTTTGCGTATGGCACTGCAAACCCGCGAGCAGCACATCCGAAGGGATAAAGCGACCTCAAATATTTGTACCGCGCAAGCTTTACTGGCTATTATGGCCGGTATGTATGCCGTGTACCATGGCCCGCAAGGCTTAAAATTAATTGCCCAACGTATTCACGGTTTAACCGTGTTGCTTGCCAACTCGTTAACCGAACTTGGTTACGAGCAACTGAACGATACTTATTTTGATACCCTTAAAGTTGAACTTGGCGCATTGGCCGGCCCGGTAAAATCTGAGGCATTAAATAACGAGCTTAACCTGAACTATAAAGGTACGGTAGCTACCATTGCTATAGATGAAACCACATCGCCGGAAGATATCAAAACTATCATACGTTTCTTCGCCAAGGTTAAAGGCAAAAACTTTGCTGATTCTAACTACGAAACGCTTAAGAAAAACGTTGAAGGGGTTATCCCAACCGAACTGCAACGTACTTCGGCATACTTAACTCACGGTTTGTTTAATTTGCACCACTCAGAGCACGAGATGCTGCGTTACATCAAATCGTTAGAAGCAAAAGATCTTTCGCTTTGCCACTCGATGATCGCATTAGGTTCATGTACCATGAAACTGAACGCTACTACCGAAATGGTACCCGTTACCTGGGCAGAGTTCAGCAAAATGCACCCCTTTGCACCAACCGACCAAACTGGTGGTTACATGCAATTATTTGATGAGCTAAACCGCTGGTTAAGCGAAATTACCGGCTTTGCAGCCATGAGCTTACAGCCAAACGCAGGCGCGCAAGGCGAGTACACAGGTTTAATGGTGATACGCGCTTATCATAACGATAGGGGCGATAGCCACCGTAACATCGCTTTAATTCCTTCATCGGCACACGGTACCAACCCTGCATCTGCAGCTATGGCCGGGATGAAAATTGTTGTGGTTAAATGTGATGACAACGGCAACATCGATGTTGCCGATATGAAAGCCAAAGCCGAGCAATACAAAAACGAGCTATCGTGCTTAATGGTAACTTATCCATCTACCCACGGTGTGTTCGAGGAAAGAATCATCGAGATATGTGAGACAATCCACCAAAATGGCGGCCAGGTTTACATGGATGGCGCCAACATGAACGCCCAGGTAGGCCTAACAAGTCCGGCTAATATTGGTGCTGATGTTTGTCACTTGAATTTACACAAAACCTTCTGCATCCCACACGGTGGCGGTGGCCCGGGCATGGGCCCAATTGGTGTAGCCAAGCACTTAGTGCCTTACTTACCAGGCCACGCGGTTGTTGATATTGATAATGGCAAAGCCATCCACGCGGTATCTGCCGCGCCCTGGGGTTCTGCATCTATCCTGATCATATCTCACGCATACATCGCCATGATGGGCGGTGACGGTTTAACCAACGCTACCCGTTACGCTATCCTGAATGCTAACTATATTAAAACCCGCTTAAAAGACCATTACAGCGTATTGTACGCCGGCGCCAAAGGCCGTTGTGCACATGAGATGATCCTGGATTGCCGCTCGTTTAAAACGTATGGCGTTGAAGTGGTAGATATTGCAAAACGTTTGATGGATTATGGTTTCCACGCGCCAACAGTATCGTTCCCGGTTGCGGGTACGGTAATGATAGAGCCGACAGAATCTGAACCCAAGCATGAGCTTGATCGTTTCTGCGATGCCATGATCTCTATCCGTGGTGAAATTGAAGATGTAGAAAAAGGAGTATCTGATAAATTAGATAATCCGTTGAAAAACGCGCCACACACCGCTGCTGTAATTACCGACAACGAGTGGGAGCACCCATACACCCGCCAAAAAGCGGCTTATCCACTACCTTATGTGGCGCAATTTAAATTCTGGCCGTCGGTTGGCCGTGTAAACGATACCTATGGCGACAGGACTTTAATTTGTTCATGCCCGCCGTTAAGCGATTACGAGTTTGAAGAAAGTGAAGTAACCACACCGGAATACGGAACGTGAGATTAGATGTGTCCCGACAGGTATCGGGATGCAGATGTGCAGATAAAATAATGAAAGCGATGGACAGTAATGTTCATCGCTTTTTTTGTTGAAAATAAAAACATCCGCACATTTAAAGATTTGTACCAATCTGCAAACACAACATATACGTATGTGTGTACATATACCTTTACAGCACCTTAAACTATTGTTAAACTCTGCAAATGGGAGTAAATTTTTTTAACAGTTGTGTTACGATAACATAGTAAAATTTGCAACGTTCAACTTAAAGGAATATAACCTTTTAATTTGCATTTCCGTATAAAAGAACATATGAGCCCTAATAGCGACAAAACAGTAAGTGTTTTATTGGTTGACGATGACGAAATAAATAACTTTATCTCTATAAAATTGATAAAAAAGGCTTTGACCAATACGGATATTATGGCTTGCCTTAATGGTAAATACGCGATAGATCAACTGGCTGAAATTCAACAAAAAGACCCTGCTAAGCTGCCGGATTATATCCTGTTGGATATCAACATGCCTATTATGAACGGTTGGGAGTTTTTGGATGAGTACAAGCGCTTAAACCTTGATCCGTTAGGTAAATGCAAGATCTATATTATCTCTTCTTCGGTGTTTAGTAATGATATTAACAAAGCGCGTTCGTATCCGCTGGTTAAGGATTTTATCTCGAAACCGCTTAACGTAGAAAAAATTAAAGAGCTATTCGGCGTATCGTCAAACTAAGCCGGGATAATCGAAAAAGTTTCATTCTCGTATTTAACCGTGCCAATGGCTGTTGCCCTTGCGTGATAAAACAAGCATATATCGCCTTCTCCCGCCGCCTTTTTACCGTATTGGATGCGTAACTCTGCCGCGCGGTGCCCATCGTAATCATACTTCGCTACAAACTTCCTGATCAATTGCTCGGGTTCCGGCAATTCATCGCCACCAAAAAATACTTTCTTATTTTCTATATGTATCCAAAACACCTGGTGAAACTTACTGTGTCCGCCGGATAGTTCATAATTGATGCCCGGCTTATACTGGCCGCTACCTTCTACAAAATCTATTTTAGCGCTGTTTTGCAAAGCTTCGAAGATCTCGACATGGTATGAGCTTGATTTACCACTTAACCCAAACTCAAATTCATCTTTTTGGATCACGTGAGTTGCCTGCGGAAAGCTTGGTTCCAGTTGCCCATTGCGTTCTACCACCAATCCGCCAGAATGGTCATAATGCAAATGCGACATCAATACCAGCGATACATCCTCCGGATCGAAGCCCGCATTGCGGATGTGTTGGTGAAGCAGTAGTTCGTCGCGGGTATCTTTATAACCAAGGCCGGCATCTAATAGGATCAGGTCGTCGGCAGTTTTGATGAGGAAGGGATTTACATGGATGAAGAGGGAGCCCGGGCGATCGCGTTTGTTATCAGTTTCGGGGTTAAAGGGGATAAACTTTTTAGTAACATCAACCGAATACGAGCCCTCGCCCAAAGCAAAAATTTCCATTAGCGTAGTGTTTGTGCAAATATAAGCTGTAACGATTTATAATCTGCATCGTCTATTAACTAACCACTTTGCCTACGACAATTGTTGCATAAATAACACAAAAATAGACCTTTTTACTTTGTGGGCTTTGTGATTTTATCTTTGTGTCCTCTGTGGTTAAAACTAATTTTTTGAAAAATAATTTAAATAAATTTTGATATACGAAAACTATCGTACATATTTGTACGAAGAAATTCGTATAACTTTATAACAATGGATCTGAAACCGACAGAAAGCGAGCTGGAAATATTACAGGTGATTTGGAAAAGTGGGCAATGCAGCGTACGCGATGTGCACGAGGAATTGACAAAAAGCAAAGATGCAGGCTACACCACAACTCTAAAACTAATGCAGATAATGCACGAAAAAGGTTTGGTAGAACGCGATACGGCAGCGAAAACGCACTTGTATAAAGCACTTATCAGCCGCGAACAAGCACAGCAGGGCGCGCTCGACAAAATTATATCAACCGTATTTAAAGGGTCCACATCCGATTTGGTGATACAGGCCCTTGGCCAGCACCGCGCCTCAAAAGATGAGATTGACGCGATCAAGAACTTTTTAGATCAGTTTGAGAAAAGAGATTAGAGGTCAGTGGATTTGCCTCATTGGAATTTAGAGTTTAGTATTTAGAATTTTTGACATTATGGAAAACATACTGTACAACATCAGCCAGGTTTTGGGGATCACCATCATCCACTCATTATGGCAGGGGCTGCTTATTTATTTCCTGTTAAGGGTGATTTTGTTGTTGGCAACAGGGCTTTCATCGTCAAAAAAACATTTGTTTGCAGTAAGTAGTCTGCTGGCTATTACCGGCTGGTTTGCTTATACGCTAATTACCGAGATGCAACTTTACGACTGGCTGGCCAAACCCGCCGATCTTAAAAATATGCCGCTATTGGCAGGTTTCCCGCAAAACATCCAGCAGTTTGGTAATCTGGGCATCAGGTACTATTACAGTATAGAACGCTACCTGCCTTATGTAACCGCCATATACGTTTTAGGCTTGCTATTGAATATGGCAAGAGTGTTATTGGCACATCGCAAGATCCAAACCATTAAACGTGCTATGAGCCTTGGCGTGCAATTGCAGCAGCAAATAAGCGCCTTCGCTAAAAAACTAAATATAACCCAAACGGTAAAAGTTGGCTTTAGCCAGATGGTTGATGTGCCTTGCATAGTAGGCTACTTTAAACCGGTTATCTTATTGCCTTTTACCCTGTCAACCTACCTTGGATCCGAAGAAATTGAAGCCATATTAATGCACGAATTGGCTCATATTAAACGTAACGACTACCTTATTAACCTGCTGCAGCAAGTTGTAACCACGTTGTTATTCTTTAATCCGTGCGTGTTACTTATCAATAAAATAATAGGCGAAGAACGCGAGAACAGCTGCGACGACATGGTTGTAGACGCTACGCAAAACCCTGTTATTTATGCCAAAGCTTTATTTAAATTAGAGCAAAACCGGCAAAATGAGTTACAGTTAGCGCTGGCTGTAACCGGCAAAAAGTATCATTTATTAAACCGAATCGAAAGAATCATGAAAACAAAAAAACAAATTCCAAGCTTGCGGCCAACATTAATGGCCATGCTTATATTAACCTTAAGTGTTGGCAGCTTAGCGTTGCTAAACCCCGAAATTGCGCAAGGTAAAATATCAGTAAAAAAGATTACCCCCGAAGCGATAAAGGATATACTTGCCGATACCATCCCCGCAAACAAAGCGGTTAAATTCCAGGCAAAGGCTACTAAAGCTGCAACCAAAAAGGGAAAGGCCGAAGCTAAGTTTAGTGCAAAATCAAATGTAGACCACAATTTGCGTGTTAACTACGGTGGTATTTACAACAATGGAATCAACGACCCTGAACTGGAGCGTTTAAGCAAACAAGTTGAGAAGCACGGCGATGCGGTAGGCAAATATTATGATAGCCCTGCGTTTAAAGCCCAAATAGAATTAATACAACAAAAAAGCAAAGCTATTGAAGAATATTATAACCGCCCCGAGATTAGAAAGATTTACGACCAACAACAACTAATAAGTAAAGAGTACGAAGTAAACTCAGGTAAAACAGAAAAACTAAGTAAGCAAATGGAAAATAGCAGTAATGTTGTAACAAACTATTACAGAAGTTCTGCTTACAAAGCATTGGCGACAAAGCTCGAAAAAAAGTATCACATTCCGTATCAAAATATGGTAAGTCGCGACTCTCCGGATTGGAGTGAAAATTACAAAAGTTATAGAGCTGAAATTTTCAAAAGTATGCCAGAGGATGTTAGGCGTAATCGTAAGATATTAGCTCAGGTAGGGTCTGAAATGAGTAAATTATACAATACGCCGGAGTATTTAGAAAGAGGCAAAAAAATGACTGCCTTAAATGATAGCTTGATTTCTGTAAGGCAAGGATTAAATATCCAAGAAAAACAACTTGAAATTGGTCAATTAAGTCAAAAAATAAATTCATTCCAAAAAAGCCCCGAAATAGCAAAAGAGAAAAAATTACTGCAAGAGGCATCCGAGAAACTAAAGGCTTACACCAAATCGCTCGAGTTTAAAAAGAAGGTTGCCGAGTACAGGAAAAATCATCCGGAAAGTGCATATAACTGGAACGATAATAATAACGACAACAACAACGAGAAACCAGACAAACCTGAGAAACCAGAAAAGACGGAGAAGCCGGAAAACCGGAACCTGTCGAAAGTAATTAAGATATAGTGAGTGGTTGATTGAGTAAATAATTTTTGGTAACTACTCACTACTTAACTTAATCAACCAATACAATTCCTATTAAAATTAGTAATTTAGTATCCTCAAAAAAGGGGATACTTTTTTTATGCTTCAAAGGCTAACCATACAAAATTACGCGCTGATAGATAACCTCGAAATCAATTTTGATAAGGGGCTGAACATCCTTACCGGCGAGACCGGCGCGGGTAAATCAATCATTTTAGGAGCGCTATCGCTGATATTGGGCCAGCGTGCCGAAAGCCGTTACTTTTTTAATCAGCAAAAAAAATGTGTGATAGAAGGCGGTTTCAAAATAGCGGGCTTCCACCTCAATACTTTTTTTGAAGATAACGACCTGGATTACGACGGCGAAACAGTATTGCGCCGAGAGATTTCTGCCGATGGTAAATCGCGCGCTTTTGTGAACGATACACCTGTTAACCTGACTACCTTAAAACAACTTGGCGAAAAGCTGATAGATATTCATTCGCAGCACGCCACTTATGAAATTAACGACCCCGATTTTCAACTTCTGGTTGTTGACGGGGTATCTGGTCACCACGACCTGTTAGGCGGCTATCAAACCAAATTTCGCACCTATAAAAAATCGCTTAAGCATTTGGATGAACTGATAGCGCAAAATGACAAGGCCAAGGCTGATCTTGATTACTACCAGTTTCAGTTTGATGAACTGCAAAAAACCGCTATTGCAGCCGATGAGCAGGATGGGTTGGAGAAAGAACTGGCTACGCTGTCTAATGCTGAAGAGATTAAACGTAATCTAAGTGGTGCGTATTATTTAATGCACGAGGGCGAAACATCAGCTATTATTCAGCTTCGTGAAGCCGGACAACAGCTGTCAACTATAGAACAATATAACCCCGAGGTAGAAGACCTGCACGAGCGCTTAAAAAGTACCCTGATAGAACTTAAAGATATTGCCGCTGAGCTGGATACTATAGAACAACGCACTTTTACCAACGAGGCCCGTGCGGAAGAGATAAATACGCGCCTAAGCATGCTTTATAACCTGCAGAAAAAGCATCGGGTTAACAGCAATCAGGAATTGCTGGAGATCCAAAACGACTTGTCGGACAAGATTCAACAGGCTGTATTTGGCGACGAAGCGGTAGAGAAATTACAAAAGCAAATTGCTACAGATAAACTGGAACTGGAGGGTATAGCTACCACGCTATCTGCCAATCGTAAAAAAGCCATCCCGGTAATACAGGATAAAGTGCTGGCTAACCTTACCGAAATGGGGATGCCTAATTCGGTGTTACATATCGATCAAACGGCGCTGGGTGAACTTGCAAAAAATGGTAATGATGCCATCCGCTTTATGTTTTCAGCGAATAAGGGCCATGCACTGGCAGATATGAGCAAGGTAGCATCGGGCGGGGAGTTGAGCAGGCTGATGCTGAGTATCAAATCCATCATTGCCGAATACACCGCGCTGCCAACCATTATTTTTGACGAGATAGATACCGGCGTAAGCGGCGAAGTTGCCAACAAGGTGGGGCAGGTGATGGAACGCTTGTCGCACAACTTACAGGTAATTACCATAACCCACCTACCGCAAATTGCAGGTAAGGGCGAAAGCCATTACTTTGTTTATAAGGACGATTCCGAATCTGTCACCAAAACACGCATCAAAAAACTTAGCGATAGCGAACGTGTGCTTGAAATTGCCAAAATGCTGAGCGGTGACAATCCCGGCGAGAGCGCTTTGCAAAATGCAAGGGAATTGCTGGCGGGGTAAAATATTAAACAATGTCATTGCAAGCAATAGCGTGGACAACCGACCATAGGGAGCTCATTAATTCCTTATAGAAAAATCAAACGCATTAATAATCTCAGCATGTCCGCATGTCCTATGAGATTCCAACGTCGCTACGCTTCTCGCAATTGTAAAGGTCAACTAATTCGGTAACAGAATTAGTTGACCCTTACAGCAATGACATGACGGTGTTACCTTCTCAATCTAAAATCGTAATTCTTCAATCGTAAATAAAAAATATAACTTTACCCCACTCATAAAACTAAAAACAATGGCTTACAATTTATTAAAAGGTAAAAAAGGAATTATTTTTGGTGCGCTTAACGAGCAATCAATAGCCTGGAAAGTGGCGCAACGTTGCCACGAAGAAGGTGCCGAAATCGTTTTAACCAACTCACCGCTAGCACTACGCATGGGCGAACTGAATAAACTTGCAGAGGAATGTAATGCCCCTGTTATCCCGGCGGATGTTACCAGTAACGAGGACGTTACTAACCTGATCACCAAAAGCATGGAGCATTTTGGCGGCGGTGTAGATTTTGTGCTGCACTCGATAGGTATGAGCGTTAACGTTCGTAAAAACATCCACTATACCGAAAACAACTACGATTTTACTCACAAGGGTTTAGATATATCTGCATTAAGCTTTCACCGTATATTGCAAACAGCCATGAAGCTTGATGCTATAAACGAATGGGGGTCAGTTGTGGCGCTTACTTACATTGCTGCCCAGCGTGTATTTCCTGACTATAATGATATGGCGGACAATAAAGCATACCTGGAAAGCATCGCCCGTAACTTTGGTTACCAGTATGGCGTTAAAAAACACGTGCGTATCAACACGGTATCACAATCGCCAACCCGCACTACTGCAGGCAACGGCGTAAAAGGTTTTGATGGCTTTGTAAACTATGCCGAAAAAATGAGCCCGCTTGGTAATGCCGATGCTAACCAATGTGCCGATTACTGTGTAAGCTTGTTTAGCGACCTAACCAAAATGGTTACCATGCAAAACCTCTTTCACGACGGTGGTTTCTCTTTCACCGGCGTTACTGCTGCCGTGATAGAGCAAATGGAGAAATAGTTAGACTGACAGAATATTATAAATGCAAAAGGCCTTCGGATATCCGAAGGCCTTTTTTGTTTCTTTTGATCTGCTTAATTGATATTAGAGTCGATCATTACGATTTTTATATCATAAGCACCTGGTTTTATTGGAGTACCGGAGCCAGAGGGGTTTTGGGCATATATAGAAACCCTGCCTACATCGTGTGTGAAACTAAATGCACGGCCATCAAATACTTCAGGAATTTGTTCCCATTCGGTGCCTCCAGGCTGAGTAATGTATACCAGCACGGCACCGTTTTCGCTATAAGTTTTGTCTAATTCAGGAATACTTAAATCCATAACATAAGAGCCACCGCCATCATTAACTAATTGCCAGTTAGATACGTTTGTTTTGTAACGTGTGAGATTAGTGTTACCGCCCTGAACTACGGTTTCTTTTTTACATGATGCGGCTGTCAACACAACGATAGACAGGCAAATAATAGATAATAATTTTTTCATATTGAGATTTTTGTTTTTTAGTTATAAAAACAGCTATGACAACTATCATAACGCTTTTATAACATGATTTATATACATAAGAACAAAAATATAGGAAAAGGTTTAAACAACTAATAAATTAGTTATACATTTATTTTATGAAGAATTTATTGTTGGCGTTTTTACTGTTGCCTGTTACGTGCCTTGCTCAAATAAGCATAACAGGTAAATTAACTAATAACGCGGATAAAACGCCCGTGGCAGACGCGAGTGTGTTCTTGAGTAATGCAACGGTAGGCAACAGATCTGCTAATGACGGCGCTTTTATATTACGTGGCGTAAAACCCGGCCAATACGAGCTGGTAGTTACCGTAATTGGGTACGAAACTTATCGCCAAACAGTGTTAGCAACCGGCGAAAGCATTACCCTGCCGGATATTAAGCTTACGCCCAAAACCACCATTTTAAACGAAGTAAGCATCCGGCCTGATCCTGATTGGGCGCGTAAGTACGATATTTTTAAAAGGGAGTTCCTGGGGTCGTCAGATATGGCGGCTAACTGTAAAATACTTAACCCCGGGGAGGTGAGCCTGCAGTATGATAAAGCATCCCGTAAATTAACGGGCTCGTCTTACGATTTTTTGGAGATAGAGAACAAAGCCTTGGGCTATCGGGTAAAATACCTGTTAGGCCGGTTTTTAAAAGACACCAAAATTAACCTGGTCTATTTTGAAGGGTCGGCTTTGTACGAGGAAATGAAAGGATCTGCCAAGGATAGGAAACGATGGCTGAAGAACCGCAGACTTGCTTACGAGGGTTCGTCAATGCAGTTTTTACGTGGGCTTGTTGGAAACGATATAGATGGATATGGCTTTAAGGTGTTAAGGCTGATCCGGAAACCTAACCCTGATTTTAATGGCTTAAATGATAAATACTTTCAAACGCTGGTGAATGTGCCGTTAGCCATTGCCGATTTTACGGCACTTACTGATCAGAAAGGGGTATACGCTTTAAAATATACCGATTGCCTGTACGTGATGTACACCAAAAAGCGCGATGATGATAAGGATAACAAAATATTTCGCTCGTTAACCATGCCCAATTACTTAACCACCATAGTGTCTTTTGAAGACCCTTACGCGCTATTTGATAGCAACGGCATCATCATCAACCCATCGGCCATAAATTTTGAAGGTAATTGGGCAAAAAGCCGTGTTGCAGAAATGCTGCCTGTTGATTATACACCCGAAGGGAAGTAACATGTGCTTAATATTATGAATACAAAAAAGCCCCGCTTGCAAATGCAAACAGGGCTTCAGTTTATCCTTAATCTAAACGTCTACTTCTTTTCCTCTTCCTCGGGTTTGGCTTCGTTCTTTTTGTCGATAACCTTAATTTCGTCAGCTTCTTTGTCGTAGTCAACCATCAGGGTATCGCCTTCGGTCATTTCACCTTTCAGGATCTCTTCGGCAATTGGGTCTTCCAAATATTTCTGGATGGCGCGTTTAAGCGGCCTTGCACCAAACTGCGAGTCGTAACCTTTTTCGGCAATAAACTCTTTGGCAGCCAAAGTAAGCTCTATCTTGTAACCAAGGCTGTTTACACGGCCAAATAAGAAACCAAGTTCGATATCGATAATTTTGAAGATCTCGTCTTTACCTAATGAGTTAAACACGATCACGTCATCGATACGGTTTAAAAACTCGGGGGCAAAAGCGCGTTTCAAAGCGTTCTCTATCACACCACGGGAGTGCGAATCTGCCTGTGTTGTTTTCGCGGCTGTGCTGAAACCTACACCCTGACCAAAATCTTTCAACTGGCGTGCGCCGATGTTAGAGGTCATGATAATAACAGTGTTCCTGAAATCAACTTTTCGGCCTAATGAATCAGTCAGTTGGCCTTCATCCAATACCTGTAGTAATATGTTAAATACATCTGGGTGAGCTTTCTCGATCTCATCCAGCAATACTACAGCGTATGGTTTACGGCGTACCTTTTCGGTAAGCTGTCCGCCTTCTTCATAACCCACATAGCCCGGAGGCGCACCCACTAAACGAGATACCGCGAATTTTTCCATGTACTCGCTCATATCAATTTGAATCAGCGCGTCTTCAGTATCAAACATAAAACGTGCAAGCTCTTTAGCCAGTTCAGTTTTACCCACACCCGTAGGGCCCAGGAATATGAACGAACCGATAGGCTTTTTAGGGTCTTTTAATCCCGCACGTGTACGTTGTATGGCACGGGTCAGCTTTTTAATAGCCTCATCCTGGCCAATAATTTTGCTTGCAATGGTATCGCCCATAGCTAATAGCTTGGCGCTATCTGCCTGGCCAACACGTTGTACCGGGATACCGGTCATCATGCTTACCACTTCGGCAACGTTATCTTCGGTTACGGTATAACGTTTAGATTTTGTTTCAGCTTCCCAAACGGCTTTAGCCTGTTCAAGTTCTTCCAGCAAATTTTTCTCCGTATCGCGTAATTTGGCCGCTTCCTCGTATTTCTGGCTGCGTACAACTTTGTTCTTCTCTAATTTTATCTGCTCAATTTTTTGTTCGATATCCAAAATTTCCTGCGGAACATGGATATTGGTCAAGTGTACACGAGAGCCCGATTCGTCCAAAGCATCAATAGCCTTATCCGGCAAAAACCTGTCGGTAATGTAGCGGGTGGTTAACGATACACAAGCGTTGATAGCCTCGTCGGTATAAGTTACTCCATGGTGCTCTTCGTATTTTTCTTTAATGCGGTTCAATATCTCAACCGTTTCGGCAGGGGTGGCAGGTTCTACCATTACCTTTTGGAAACGACGATCTAAAGCGCCATCTTTCTCGATGTACTGGCGGTACTCGTCAAGTGTGGTCGCGCCAATGCACTGGATTTCGCCACGTGCCAGGGCAGGTTTAAACATGTTTGATGCATCAAGCGAACCCGATGCGCCACCTGCGCCAACTATGGTGTGAATCTCATCGATAAATAAGATAACATCCGGAGATTTTTCAAGCTCGTTCATCACGGCTTTCATACGCTCCTCAAACTGGCCGCGGTATTTTGTACCGGCCACTAACGAGGCAAGGTCTAAAGTAACCACGCGTTTGTTAAACAGCACACGCGATACTTTACGCTGCACAATGCGCAGGGCTAAACCTTCGGCAATGGCACTTTTACCAACGCCAGGCTCGCCTATCAGGATAGGGTTGTTCTTTTTACGGCGGGATAATATCTGCGATACGCGTTCAATTTCCTTTTCGCGGCCTACTATAGGGTCAAGCTTACCATCTTCGGCAGCTTTGGTAAGGTCGCGGCCAAAATTGTCAAGTACCGGTGTTTTTGATTTGATGTCAGAAACTTTTTTAGGCTGGCTAAATGAATCGTCTTCTTTGAAGTCGTCATCGCCACCTGTTGATGAACCCGGCATTTCATCAGTTACATCATTTTTGTTTGATTCAACTTCGCTTTTAAATACTTCGTAGTTTACATTAAACTGCGTCAGTATCTGCGAAGCAATATTATCCTCATCGCGCAGGATAGACAAAAGCAGGTGCTCGGTGCCTATCACATCACTTTTAAAAATTTTTGCTTCAAGGTAAGTTATCTTCAAAACCTTTTCGGCCTGTTTGGTTAACGGGATACTGCCAATATGTACATTAGTGCCAATTGTACCTTTAACAGCATCTTCAACGGCGCGGCGTAATTTAGCGGTATCAACGGTTAGCCCCTTTAATAGTTTAATTGCCACCCCATCGCCATCGCGAATAAGGCCAAGCAAAAGGTGCTCTGTACCAATATAATCATGCCCAAGGCGTAACGCCTCTTCCCTGCTGTACTGTATCACATCCTTAACCCGTGGCGAAAATTTAGCTTCCATATATACCTTTCTGATTATTGATCGTCCTAATCTATAAATTTGTTTTTATCTGTCAAGACTATTGTTGTAACATTTATCAACAATATTGCCAACTTTTTAGCTTTATGGTAAACAGACAATTTAATGATATAA
Source organism: Mucilaginibacter sp. 5C4 (assembly GCF_034345625.1). Taxonomy (NCBI): domain Bacteria; kingdom Pseudomonadati; phylum Bacteroidota; class Sphingobacteriia; order Sphingobacteriales; family Sphingobacteriaceae; genus Mucilaginibacter; species Mucilaginibacter sp. 5C4. The sequence continues at coordinate 4,031,664 of NZ_CP133775.1, forward strand.
GGCCTGCTAAAATAAAATTGAAAGAGCCGGAATTTCGCTTCTTAAACCCACAAAACGCCTGATTACTAATATTAAACGGGTAAAACTTTATTATTTGATAAGCCGGTTCTTAAATGGTTTAACCCAATTGCGAATTATATATAAATGCCAGCGTTTAGCAAGGCAAATAGTCATTGTTTATGACAATACGGCATACGCTGTAGAAAGGGTTGCCTGTTATAAACGCACTTTTAACAAAAAAAGTAATTTACAATGGAAATATACAAATTATAAGATGAATTTGTGGAGAAAATTACGCACACTATGTTAATTACGCTTTTTTGCTATAACGGCCAGCCCTGTACGTAAATCTTGCCCGCACTCTTTAGGCGGTCAGTTATAAATGCTTCGTCTTTAATGTATAGCGTATTGTGTTCGGTTTTGCGGGTGGCATCAGCCAGTTCCCTTTGAAACGGCAGGTAGCCCACAACTTTAAAGCCATGCGATAGCAGTAGCTTGTGTATATTATCTTCATCAAAACCAAAGTTATTGCCCGCGCCATTCAATTCAATAATTATCGCCTTTAACCCGGGTGATGTTAAAGTATTTGCAGCGCCGTTCAAAACTTCGGTTTCAAAGCCCTCAACGTCAATTTTTAACAGTAACGGCGTTTTGCCTTCAAGGATGTTGTCAATTGTGTCTACATTAACCCCTATTGTCTCTGCATCATCATTAGTAGCCACATGGTTACCCGTGTCATGTGTTTTGGTAAATTTTAAAACATCTTTTTTACTCCCCATACCAATATTTAATGCAGTTACTCTATTGCCGATGTTATTAAGCGCGATGTTTTTTGTAAGATTTTCAAACGTTTGCGGAATTGGTTCTACAGCAATTGTTTTTGCGCCTGCCTCGGCCGAGGCCAGCATGGTGTAACTGCCAATATTGGCACCTATATCTATAAACAGGTCATTGGGCCGTAATAAGTGTAGTAAAAAGGCCATATCTTCAAAATCGTGCAGGCCGCAATAGATATTTCCGGTAGCGCCTGTAAGCCCTTTCCAAACCCAAAGCTTACTGTTTTTTGTGAACTGATGAACAACTGGCTGTTTGCGTAGCCGCGATAATAGCTGCCATTTAAAAAGCCTTGCCAACGAGATTAAGCGGTGCCCTTTTGTAAATGGATGGTTTAAAACAAACTGTATTGTTCTTTGCATAGCGCAAAATAAAAATTAATAGCCGTATTATGGAATTGGCCTTGTTAACGCATCAATAAACCATAAGCAAATGAAAACAACCCTGGCCGCTTTATTAATACTTATGCCTTTTATAAGTTACTCGCAACCCGGAATCTTAAGCCCCCCACGCAAAATATTTTAAGCGCCCTGAATTATTTATTGACTCTATCCGTATGGATTCAATAAATAATTACCTCGCATACATTGATGCTAAAGAAATAGCCGATATAAAGGTTACGGATAATAGCGTATACCCTAATAGGGCGATGTTTATAAAATTAAAAGACCACCAGGTATTAAAACAGTTAATGGATGCTAAACAATTATCCCTGTTGGATATTTTTAAAGCCCATGCAGACCACAAAGAGTTTGCAATGCCCGTTATTTATATTTTGAATGCTTACCGGTAAGCAGGGTATACACAGTTACGCTGACAAGGGCCGCTGAAACGGAATATTTTAAAACGACATTCCCGGGAGTGCTTATTATGACAATTTCTACTAAGCCGCCGGTTATTTATATCCGCGGTAGTGCCGCGCCGTTTATAGATGAAGACCCCAGGAAAATACTGCGATTTAAGGATGTTAATTAATCAATTTCCATCCTATATTTGTCTCCTCTAAAATTATAACCAACAATGGCAGACGAAAAGATCATATTTTCAATGGCAGGGGTAAGCAAAGTTTACCCTCCTCAAAAAACAGTACTAAAAAACATTTACCTGTCGTTTTTCTATGGCGCTAAAATTGGCGTTATCGGTTTAAACGGTTCTGGTAAGTCATCATTGTTGAAAATTATTGCCGGTATCGATAAGACAAATATTGGCGAAGTAGTGTTTTCGCCGGGTTACACTGTTGGCTACCTGAGCCAGGAGCCCGAGCTTGACCCCGACAAAACCGTTAAGGAAATTGTTGAGGAAGGCGTTGCTGCTACTACCGCGCTTTTAAAAGAATACGAAGACATCAACGAAAAATTTGGCCTGGAAGAATATTATGGCGACGCCGATAAAATGGATAAGCTGATGGCCCGCCAGGGCGAGTTGCAGGATCAGATTGATGCGGTGAACGCCTGGGAGCTTGATGTGAAACTGGAGCGCGCTATGGATGCCCTGCGTTGCCCAGAGCCGGACACCAAAATTTCGGTACTATCGGGTGGTGAGCGCCGCCGCGTGGCTTTGTGCCGCCTGCTTTTGCAGGAACCGGATGTGTTATTATTAGATGAGCCTACTAACCACTTGGATGCCGAATCTATAGATTGGTTGGAGCAACATCTTAAACAATATAAAGGAACTGTTATTGCCGTAACGCACGACAGGTACTTCCTGGATAACGTTGCCGGCTGGATACTGGAGCTTGACCGCGGCGAAGGTTTGCCTTGGAAGGGTAATTACTCGTCATGGTTAGATCAAAAATCTAAACGTTTAGCGCAGGAAGAGAAAAGCGAAAGCAAACGCCAGAAAACTTTGGAGCGCGAACTGGAATGGGTACGCATGGGGGCGAAAGGCCGCCACGCCAAATCAAAAGCCCGTTTATCAAACTACGACAAATTAGCATCCGAAGAAACAAAAGAAAGGGAAGAAAAACTGGAGTTGTTTATCCCGCCGGGCCCGCGTTTGGGTAATATAGTTATCGAAGCAAATGGTGTTACCAAGGCCTACGGCGATAAAGTATTATTCGAGAATCTTAACTTCTCGTTGCCGCCTGCAGGTATTGTTGGTATTATTGGCCCCAATGGTGCGGGTAAAACTACACTGTTCCGTTTAATAACCGGGCAGGACCAGCCTGATAAAGGTACTTTCCGTGTAGGTGATACCGTTGAATTGGGTTATGTTGACCAGATGCATGATGACCTTGATCCTAACAAATCTGTTTGGGAGAACGTTACCGACGGATTGGATAACATAATGGTAGGTAACCGCCCGCTAAACTCGCGCGCCTATGTATCTAAATTTAACTTTAACGGTGCCGATCAGCAGAAGAAAGTTGGCGTACTATCAGGTGGTGAGCGTAACCGTGTCCACTTGGCTATCACACTTAAGAAAGGATCGAACGTTCTATTACTGGATGAGCCTACGAATGATATTGACGTGAATACTTTACGGTCATTAGAAGAAGCACTGGAAAACTTTGGTGGTTGCGCGGTAATCATTAGTCACGACAGGTGGTTCCTGGATAGGGTTTGTACCCACATACTTGCATTTGAAGGTAACTCCGAGGTTTACTTTTTTGAAGGTAACTACAGCGATTACGAAGAAAATCATAAAAAACGTGTTGGCGATGTGGCACCTAAACGTATAAGGTATAAAAAACTGACGGTTTAAGTCTAAATCAGAATTTACAGGATTTTAAAATTTACAAAAAACAAAGCCCGGTTGCATTAGACTGCCCCCAAAAAGTTGGACACTTATTGGGGGCAGTCCATATTGCATCGGGCTTTTCTGTGTTTAATGACGATTCGGTCTTGATTCTTGTATATTGATTCTTGACTTCTTGGCTCTTCCTAATTCGCGTCGGTTATTTTCAGATTCTTCCAATCGCCGGGCGAGCCATTGCCAACCCAGTAGCCAATTTTGGTGCCGCCGGTTTTTACTAATGGCTCAACTATCAGCATCGCCTTTTGTATCCCGTTAACATAAACATTTACATTTTTTGTGCTGATGGTAATACGTACATGGAACCATCCGTTAGGATTCGGCGCGGGCACAACCGCTTGCTCATATTTGTTAGGGAATTTCTCTCGCAATACGGGCCAATCGTATTTTGGCGAGGCGATGTATTGTACGCCGTGGCTTCTCCTTACTGCGTCGTCGGCCTTAAAATTAAACGGCCTAAAGTACACGCATTCGTAAGTGCTGTCGTTTAACCCATGGTAAGCTATCCCCACAAAGCTACCCTGTAATTTATCGTTTCCTTTAACATCCAACTCAATAGTGCCACTCTTGAACTGCTTGTTATTGATCCAAGCGAAACCGGCATTATCAGCCTCATCAAGATTCAGGCTGCCATCAGTACTAAAACTTAACTTGCGGTTAACGATAGTTAGGTCGCTCGTTTTTGGCGGTGCCAATTGGGCAAAGCAGTTTACTGTAAACAAACACGTTGCTGCTAAAAATAATGTTTTAGATAGGCTCATATTCAATTATTCTATTTTTTTTGCATCGTGCGCTCCACCCTGGTAGATCCGGCAGGTTATTACTTGCCTTTTATCATTCTTAATAAATTCTATTTCAACCGGAACCGTTTTTAAAAAGAATTTATTCTGCGCTTCGGCAAACAAATCAAGTTTGCCCTGCCCCGTGGCCTGTCCGAATAACTTGTTCCCTTCGCGGGATATAGCGAGGATCCGGCCCGGATTCATTTCATATTTCCCTACGTAACTTTGCAAAACTGTACTGTCAACAGCAACCTCTTTATAAACTATAGAATGGTATAAACCTTTAAAATTGTAAATTTTAGCTACGCTGTTTATGATCTCGTTTATGATAGCGCCATCATCAGAATTAACCATCACTACAACACCATTACCACCATCTAAACTGCCAAAATACTGGCACCTGTAACCTTCATTTGCGCCGCCATGTTCAAAATACTTTGTACCATCAAAATCGTTTATAAAAACGCCAAGCGCTGCTGATTTATCCATATAAGGTGTAAGCCTTAGTTTGGTATTAGCCTGGTTTAGCACTTTTGCAGATTTCCCCTGCAAAGCCAACTGAGTTTCTATGATGTATTTAGACAGATCGGTAGGGTTTGTCCACAAGCCGGCAGCGGCCTGCTCCGGGTAAATATTGTATTTACTCTTCATCGTACTGCCATCGCCGCGATAGCCGGTAGCGAGTAGGTCGGGCTTTGTATTAACAGGTGGCTGCGCGTAGGTGCTGCTGGTCATCCCCAGCGGTTTAAGCACATTCTGGTACATGAACTTGTCGTATGGTTGGCGGGTAATATCCATCAGCATCAATTGCGATACGGTGATGCCCCCGCCCGAATATTCTGACCGTAAGCCCGATACAAACATCGACCGAATTGGGTCAGAATTGGCAGGCTTGGTGCCGTTCAGGACCTGTACAATAGTTGGCACGCTATCTTTGTTGGTATAACCTTCAAAACCATGCACGGTTATCCCCGCGGTATGGCTAAGCAGGTTTTTTGTATTGATGGTTTTCCCTTTGGCAACGGTATCATACGGGAACTTCCAGGTAGTTAAATACTGGTTGATGTCCTTATCCGGGTCCAGCTTACCATCCTGTACCAGTTTTAAAATACCAACCCCGTTTAACGATTTACTTATTGATGCTGCCTGGAAAAGCGTGCTGTTAGTAACCGGTATTTTTGCAGCCGCATCAGCCAAACCATAGCCTTTTGCCCACTCCATTTTATAGTTACGGATAACCGCGATGGTAACACCATTAACCTTATAATGCGCCATTCGTTCCTTTAACGTCCAAGGTGCCTGGCCTTCAGTCTGGATCAAACCCGACAGGTTACTTTCCACAGCCCTGATCTTTTTCTGAAGCGTATCAGTAGCAGATGCTTGGGCACTTACATTTAAACAGGCGGCTAATAATAGCAGCAGTAAAACACATCCTGTTTTCTTCATGATGCAAATATATTACTCCGTTTTCAAACTTTTAACCGGGTTGGCTATAGCTGCTTTTACCGCCCTAAAGCTTATTGTTGTTAAAGCTATTAATAATACCGCCAACATGGGCAATACAAAAAACCATACACTAAATTGAATCCTGAACTGGTAATTTCGCAACCATTGGTAACTGCCCCAATAAGCCAGTGGCAGTGCTATAAGGTTGGCAATAACTATTAGCCCAACAAAATCTTTTGTTATCAGCATTAAAATATTGGGGACAGATGCGCCCAGGATCTTGCGGATACCAATCTCTTTTACCCGTTGCGATATCGTAATAAGCGTTAAGCCAAACAACCCCAAACACGCTACAAAAACTGCGAACCCGGAGAAAAGGCTAAACACTTGCCCAAAACTTTTCTCTGTTTTGTATTGCTGGTTAAAAAACTCATCCAAAAAAAAGTAGTCAAAGGCAGCATCGGTAAAAACCCCTTTGTAAGTTTTTTGTACCTGCGCAATAGTGGCTCCCATATCGGCACTGTTTACCTTTAGTTCGTAATAGGTAATGCTCGATGGGTCTATCTGCCTGAAAACAATTGGTGTAAACGCGTCTTTTAACGAGGTTTGATGAAAGTTTTTAACCACACCCACAACTTCATTCTCAAAAACGCGGCCCCTGCCATTTTTTGTTTGCAAAATTTTTCCTATTGCATCCTGCGGGTTTTTAAACCCTAAAGATATCAGCGCGGCCTCGTTAAGCATCATAGGTTGCCTGCTGGCCATGTAGTCAAACTTAAAATTATCACCAGCAATTACTTTTACTTTAAACTGGCTGATAAATTTACCACCGATCTCAAATGTTGGTAGCCGTACCGCTTTTTCTTCGGCACCTATTGCGGGGCGACTGTAAGACATTACGTAATCAATATTTTGTCCCGGTATGCTGGATGACGAGGTAGCACTTTGGATGCGCGGATTACGCAAAAGCTCTGCCTGAAAAACGCTGTCCTTAGAAGCGTATTTAATAGCGGCAGCAGCAGCAGCCCTTACATTTTGCGGCGCTAACACAATTAAGGTTTGTTTCATATCCATGCCCTGGTTGGCATTTTTCATAAAGTTAACCTGCCGGTAAACTACAAGTGTACCTATCATAAAGGTTATGGTGGCAGCAAATTGAAACACTACCAATGATTTGCGCAGGGTAACATTGCCAGCCATATTAGGAAACTTTCCTTTTAAGATCTGTACCGGTTTATAATTAGACAGTACAAGCGCCGGGTATAATGCCGATAGGACGATGCCGGCCAATATAACCCCGGTAAAGCCCAATACAAATAGAGGTTCTTTCCAAAGTGTAAATTGCATTTGCACACCGCATAGATCACTAAACCACGGCATAGTTACAATCACCACAAACACCGCTACTACGATACTGAAGACATTGATCAGTGCCGATTCAAACAAAAATTGGATAACAAGTTGAATGCGCTGCGAACCCAATACCTTACGGATGCCCACCTCTTTAGCCCTCTCTATTACTTTAGCAGTAGAAAGGTTAATATAATTAACGTAAGCAATAAGCAGTATAAGCGCTGCTATTAACCCCAGGTACCACACCATTTTACCATTGCCGCCTGCAGTTATATCTTGCGTAAGATTAGAGTATAAATGGATGTCCTTTAAGGGCTGCAACGAAAGACGAATGTTATCTAAATTGGTTTTTCCCAAAGTAAAACTGGAGTTTCTACCACCATCCTTAATATGTTTTTGTATAAAGGCCGGCAACTGTACCTCAAATGCCTGCCGATTTGTGTTTGGCGATAATAAAACGTAAGTATAAAAATCGGGGTATAGCCAATCGCCTGCACCAAGGTCTTGCGATACCAGGAAATCAAATTGCAGGTGCGAATTTGCAGGCGCATCCAAGCATATGCCCGTAACTGCCGCGGTAATATTGGTACCCGAGCCCTGTTGCTGTATCCTAATAGTTTTGCCTATGGCATCTTGGTTAGGAAAATATTTTTTTGCGGATGTTGCTGTAAGTACAACAGAATTTGGATTATTCAGTGCGGCTGCTGTTCCTTTTAACATCGGGAAAGTAAACACTTTTAAAAAGGATGCGTCTACCATATAAAGGCGGCGTTCGTTAAATACAGTCACTTCGCCACCGGGTTGTTGCGTACTTACCTGGCCCTCCAGTTTTGATACCCTTGTCACGTCTTTTACCTCCGGGAAATCAGCCTTTAACGCCGGGCCAACAGCCGAATAGGTTTTGGCAAAGTTCTCGGTTAAATTACCATCAGTATAAGCCTGGTGTTTTACGCGGTAAACAGAACCTTCATTTTTTTGAAAATTATCATAACTAAGCTCAAAACTGATGTACTGCACTATAAGCATGCAAGCCACTAATCCAATAGCCAGCCCTAATACATTGATCAGCGAAAACACTTTTTGGTGCATTAATATCCGCCAGGCTATCTTCAAATGATTTTTAATCATGATATTCTAAATGTTTAGTTATTACTGTTTTGATCCTTATTATTCCGTTTTCAAACTTTTAACCGGGTTGGTAAGCGCGGCTTTTATGCTTTGGTAACTTACTGTTAGCACCGTTATGCCGATGGCCCCAACAGCGGTCAGCACAAAGATCCACCAGGAAAGTTCGGTACGGTATTTATAATCCTGCAGCCAGCCGTGCATAAAGTAATAGGCCGTCGGGATGGCTATTAGCAGGGAAATGCTTACCAGGATGATGAAATCTGTCGACATCAATCTCCAAAGGCTAAATACTGATGCACCAAGCACTTTACGAACGCCAATCTCTTTAATGCGCTGCTCGGCCATAAAGGATGCCATACCGAACAAGCCCATACAGCTGATAAAGATAGCCAGCAGGGTAAAGAAACCGGCCAGTTTGCCAACACGCTCTTCATTCGCGAATTTCTTGTTGTACTCGTCATCGGTAAATTTATAATCGAATGGGCTTCCGGGATCGTATCTTTTAAATACGCTTTCAATCTTAACCAGCGCGTCGCGGGTGCTTACGCTTGCTTTTAAGCGGATATCAACTGCACCACCCTCTAACCTCTTGCTTATTGTAAATATGCTTGGCTTTACCGGCTCGTACGGCGACGACATCACCATATCTTTTACCACACCTATCACTTTGTATTTTTCGCCCCAGTCGATAATTTCACCTACCGGATGTTTAAAGTTCATGAATTTTGCGGCCGATTCGTTCAGGATCATTGCGTTAGAATCACTTACAAACGCTCTTGAAAAATCGCGACCGTCTACAACTTTCCATTTAGCCACTTTACCAAATTCGTGCGTTACGCCGATGGTGCCAAAATCGTCCTGCAGATCGGGCGCTTTGCCGCGCCAGTTAAGGCCGCTGCTGTTAGAATATACGCCCGTTAGCGGGCTGCCCGATTCGGCCATCTCATCAATAACACCGCTTTGCAAAAGATCATTACGAACGGCAGCGAAATTTTTATGGATATCGTCCGATTTCATGTTCATCTGCAATAACCCTGTTCGCTCGTAACCTACTACCCGGTTCTTGGTGTGCTGCACCTGTAAGAAAACCACAATAGTACCGATGATCAACGTAACCGAAACCGCAAATTGGAGTACTACCAGCACCTTGCGTGGTAACGCTGCGAAGCGGCCTGCCTTAAACGTGCCCTTCAAAACTTTTACCGGCTGGAACGACGACAGGTAAAACGCCGGGTAACTCCCTGCAATGATCCCTTTAAGCAGGCTAAAGCCTAAACCCATTAGCCAGAACACCGGGTTTGCCCAAAGCACGCTCATGGTTTTATCGGCCACCTGGTTAAACCATGGTAATATCAGCAGCACCAATATAATGGATAAGATGAATGCAAAGGCTACGATCATTAACGACTCGCTGAAGAACTGGGCAATCAGCTGGCTGCGTAACGAGCCTACGGTTTTGCGGATGCCTACTTCCTTGGCGCGTTTCTCTGACCGGGCGGTGCTCAGGTTCATGAAATTGATACAAGCCAGCAGTAGCACAAACGTGCCGATGATGCCAAACATCCAGATGAATTGAATAGCGCCGCCGGTGTTTACACCGTCCTTAAATTCGCTGCGCAGGTGCCATTTATCCATTGGGTGTAAAAACACCACCGGTTTAAATGAAGCGCCAACCTTGTCGCCTGCCATAGCAATATTCTTTTGTTTTAACCCTGCGATGCGGGCATTAACCTTGTTAATATCAGCTTTATCATTAAGCTGCGCAAAGATCTGGAACGAGTTATTGCCCCACTGTGTTGAGGCCCTTTTAAGCCAGGCCTGAGTAGTCACGTAAAGGTCCCATGGGAGAATAATAGATAATTCGTTAAGGGAAGAGTTATGCGGGATATCTTCATAAACCCCGGTAACTTTTATCAGTTCCTTATTATCAAGCTTAAGTGTTTTGTTCAGCGGGTCTTCCGTTCCGAATATGGCTTTAGCCACTTTTTCGGATAGCATGATAGATGATGGATCTGACAAGCCTGCACGCGTACCTTTCAGCATCTTTAGCGAAAGCAGCTCCGGCGCTTCGGCCTGCATATAACTACCTTTTTGGGTGATTTTTTTATCGCCTAAAGCTAAAATATGCTCAAAATTCCAACTGGAGAGCACCGTGTATTTAAAATCTTTATCCTTACCGGTATAGTCATCCCTCAGCATTTTTCCTAACGGAATGGGCATAGCTGTTTGGCTACTTACTTTACCGTTGAAGGTTTGATGCTGCCATACCTGTACAATTTTAGCGTGGTTTTGGAAGTTTTTATCGTAGGACAGTTCGTCCCAGATCCATAAACCAATAAGTATAGCCACCGCCATACCAACAGACAGGCCGGTTACATTTATAAAAGTATGTGCCTTATTTTTAGTAAGGTTGCGCCAAGAGATCTTTAGGTAGTTTCTGAACATGACAGTTTAAGTTTAGTTGGCAATGCTTAGCAAGCAAGCTTGCTAAGCATTATATATCATAACATACGTGCCAACTTCACAAAAAACTGATTGTCAGATATTTAATAAGATTTAACTTCGCAAAATCGTTCGTAAACGGACGGTGGGGTGTTCGGTTATAAGCAGTTAATTATAACCCATTAACAATACCATGGTGAGCATTAATTTTGTTCGACAGTTTGACTACTGACATAGTATCGTCACCATTTAAGATCAGGATAACCGCTACCTTAGTTCCTTTATTTTTACATTCCGGTAATCCACATCAAAGCCGTGGTCCTGCAGCAGGATGTGGCCTTGTTTGGCCTCGCCAAATTCTTTCCAAACCTTGTACTTGCTAATGGCTACCTGGGCGCGGTACTCTTTAGACCCACGATCGTACTCCAAAACCTTCACGCCGTTCAAATAATGGGTTACATGGTTGTTTGGCGACACCACTATCCGTCCAATATTCCATGCACCTATAGGATGGACGAACCGAGGCTGTTTTTTGGACGGAATTAGGTCATATAAGGACGCTAATGTACGGTCGCCATCCCTGCCTAATTTGGCATCGGGGTGTACGGCATCATCCAAAACCTGGTACTCCAAACCAATAGCCGAGCCAACAGTTTTCTCTGATAAGGTCACAAAATACTTAACCCCGCTGTTGGCCCCCTTGCTCATTCTAAACTCAAACGACATGTCAAAAGCTGCGTATTGGCCGTCGGTAATAATGTCACCTCCGTTGGCAGCCTCACCGCCGTTAGCACCTATAACCGATAGCATACCGCCCTCAACTTTCCAGCCTTTACCCGGGAACACCATGGATGACGCACTGCGCCATCCATGGTGTGTTTTGCCATCGAAAAGTAGTTTCCAGCCATCTTGTTTCTCGTAGGCTGATAGTATGTTTTGTTGCAGATTTACCACATACACATCTTTGGCAAATACTTCGGGTTGTAGGTTAGTAGTCTTAATTTGAATATCTTTAAAGAAGATCTTTTTACCCGCTTGTTGCTCATTATCAATGGCGTGTACTTGTAAACCAATGAAGCCTTTGGTATCCACCGTATCAACCACATAAGCGGTAGCCACGCCGTTTATCCAGGTTTTGGTGGTGCTGCCGATGCATTCAATTTTGATGTGGTTAAACTCGCCATTCTTCCAGGCAGACTGTGCTTTGGCGTTTAAATCCATTGGGTACAGCCAGTCGCGGCGGCCTTCGTCATAAATGCCGCCGGTCCATTTACGGTCGCTGGGGTCTATTTCGCATTGGCGGCCATAAACCAGGCCTTTACCTTCGTGCCCTGCGGGGTTGTAATGGCTGCGTGTTTGGATGCCAGAGTTGGTTAACGTGCTTTCTGTTTTAGCATCCAGCTCTAATATAAAGTCGCCGTATTCCTTTTTAGTCACTAAAAAGGTATTGCCGCTGTTGAGCACCGCCGTACCGGTAATACCGCCGTTCTCTACCTTGTATTCGGCTTTGCCGGCCAGTATTTTCCATCCGGTTAGGTCTTTGCCGTTAAACAAATTGGTATAACCGGCTTTATTTTGTGCCGATGCGCTTTGCAGGCCGGCAGCAAGTGTCAAGGCCAACAGATAAATTTTTAAGTTCTTCATAATATGTATCAGGCTGATGTGTTAAACTTTTAAATTCCATCCGGGTTCGTACTCGCGGCCCCAAAGTTTAGTGGCGTCCGCATCATGCAGGATGTGTCCGTTTGATGGATCGAGGTTAAGCACCCTGCCTACCCTTTGGGCAATGTTACCCAATTGCGGTATCAGTGTAGAACGGTGTCCGTTGATGATCGTCTGGTTCAGCTTTTCATCGCCACGGATGGCGTTCACAAAGTTTTGCAGATGCACACGATCAAGCATTTCCGTAGGGCTAACCTTATTTGATGCATCTATCGGGGTTTCGTCCTTTATTTCTTTTACCAGTTTGTTATCGTAATCAAAAACTTGGTAACCATTACCGCCGCCATAGTTTATGGTACCATGGTCGCCGTAAAAAACTACACCTCGGCCAACCCCTTCCGAGTTAAAACCGTTGCAGCTGCGACCCTCCCAGGATAGCGCCGTGTTATTGGGGAAGTTTGCCAATATGGTTTGCGTGTCGGGGGTTTCCCAATCATCTTTAAAAGCAAAACGCCCGCCCGATGAGGTTATCCTATTCGGAAAATCGACACCCAGGCCCCATCGCATTACATCAATCTCGTGCGTGCCGTTGTTCAATGCCTCGCCTGTTCCCCAGTTCCAATGCCAGTGCCAATTATAGTGGATCAGGTTATCAACATAAGGCCTGCGCGGGGCATAGCCCTGCCATAAATCATAATTTAAGTTTGAAGGAACGGGTACGTGTTTGCCAATGCCGATGCTTTTACGGTTGTTTACATACCAGCCGCGTGCAAAATACGCCCGACCAATAATGCCGCTGTGCAGCTCGTTCACCATTTTTTGTACATTATCGAACGAGCGGCGCTGGCTGCCCATTTGTACCAATCGGTTATACTTAGCGGCGGCGGCTATCGCCATTTCGCCTTCGTGCGGGTTATGGCTGCAGGGTTTTTCTACGTATACGTGTTTACCTGCCTGGCAGGCAAGGATAGTTGCGGGCGCGTGCCAATGGTCGGGCGCGGCAATTACCAGGGCATCCAAGTCTTTTTTTTCTAAAAGCTTACGCACATCCGTAATTCCCTGCGGCTTTTTGCCGGTTATTTTTTCAATTTCGGCGATGCATTTATTCATGGCGTTGCTGTCCACATCGCATATATAGCCAATCTCCACATCGGCCAAAGCGGCCAATTTCTGGGCAAGGAAGGCTCCCCGGCTATTAACGCCCATTACCCCTAACACTACTTTTTTGGCGGGCGATCCTTTATAAATGCCGGCCACGGCCAGGTTAGAGCCTATTAAAAAACTGGTGCCGGTGAGGGCCACATTTTGGATAAATTTTCTGCGTTGCATAACAAATAGGTATTTGGTGATGTAAAAGCGCAATAATTGGTAATGGCTAATTTAGGAGTTTAATCTAACTTTGAGCTTAGTAACAACTTTATTACCCGAATTTCATCCCTCATCATCGCAATTGCATTTGGTAGAGGTCGCAGTTTTCTCCTTTAAAAGGGAAGGCAGAGGCAGTGCCGGAGCAATTGCGTAAAAAAGGGATACTTACCTGTAACATTAATATTAGTTAGCCGTCTTAAATCAAATAAAAAACTAATATTTTAGCTTTTATTATGCACGCATATCAATCAAACTAAATTCATATGAAAACTCTTTACGCTGCCGTACTTATCGGTAGTATCAGCGCTTGTGCCCTTAGCACTGCTGTAGCGCAAACTGCAGCCCCGGCAGCAGACCCGGCCCTAAGTATCTACCGCGAAACCACGCCGAAATATAACGACCTGGTGCACACAAAACTTGATGTGCGTTTCGATTACAAAAAACGCTTTATGTATGGTAAAGAGTGGGCAACCTTAAAACCACACTTTTACCCAACAGATTCGCTGCGTTTAGATGCGCAGGGCATGGATATCAAAAACGTATCTATTGTTAAAGCCGGTAAAAACACCCCGCTTAAATTTACTTACGATAGCCTGACCATTAATATCCAGTTAGACAGGACCTACCGTAACAACGAGAACTACACCGTTTACATCGATTATACCTCTAAACCAAACCTGCTTAAAGCACAAGGTAGCGCGGCTATTACCGATGCTAAAGGTTTATACTTTATTAACCCGGATGGTACCGAGAAGGATAAGCCAACCCAGATCTGGACACAGGGCGAAACCCAGAGTTCGTCTGCCTGGTTCCCAACTATTGATAAGCCAAACCAAAAAACTACCGACGAGATCATCATGACCGTTCCGGCTAAGTATGTTACGCTATCAAACGGCCGTTTAGCTTCACAAAAAGTTAATGGCGATGGTACCCGTACCGATACCTGGAAACAGGAATTACCACACTCGCCATACTTGTTTATGATGGCTGTTGGTGATTTTAAAATTGTAAAAGATACCTGGAAAGGCAAAGAAGTTAGCTACTATCTGGAGCCTAAGTACGCCCCTTATGCAAGGGATATTTTCGGTTTTACACCAGAGGTGATCGATTTCTATTCAAAAACTTTGGGTGTTGATTACCCATGGAATAAATACTCGCAGATTGTAGTTCGCGATTACGTGAGCGGCGCGATGGAAAATACCAGCGCTACCCTGCACGGCGAATACGTACAGGCTACTAAACGCGAACTGATCGACGCTTATTACAGCCAGGGCCGCAGTACCATCGTTCACGAATTGTTCCACCAATGGTTTGGCGATTACGTTACTGCAGAAAGCTGGAGCAACCTAACCGTTAACGAATCGTTCGCTGATTTTAGCGAAACCCTTTGGGCCGAGCATAAATACGGCAAAGATGCCGGTGACGCGCACATTAATGACGACAGGGAGAACTACCTGAGCCAGCCAAACCTTAAAACAAAGGACCTGGTTCGTTTCCATTACAAAGACAAAGAGGAGATATTTGACGCCGTTACCTACCAAAAAGGTGGCAGCATTTTATACATGATGCGCAACTACCTTGGTAACGCCGCATTCTACAAAGGATTGAACATCTATCTCAAAACAAATGCATTTAAAAATGGCGAAGCCCACCAATTGCGTTTAGCGATGGAAGAAGCCAGCGGCCGCGATATGAACTGGTTCTTTAACCAATGGTATTTTGGCGCAGGCCACCCAATATTAAACATCACCTACAAATGGGATGATGCAACCAAAACGCAAACGGTTTACATGAACCAAACGCAGGATGGTAACGCCTTTATTTTACCTATTGCTATTGACGTTTATGCCGGTGGTAAAATGGACCGAAAAAAATTCTGGATCCGCAATAAGGTTGATAGCTTAGTATTCCACTCGAGTGTAAAACCAAGTTTGGTGAATGTTGATGCTGATAAAATGCTGTTGGTTAAAAAAACAGATAGTAAATCAATCGATGAGTTTACCTTCCAGTACTTTAACGCGCCTTTATATTTAGACCGTTCTGAAGCGATCACCGCTGCTGCTAAACAACAAAGTAATGCAGGTGCGCGTAAAGTAGTTATTGCTGCGCTGAACGATAAATACTACGAGCTGCAGATAAAAGCCATCCGTGGTGCAGATATGACCAATGACGATGTGCGTAATGCTGCACAGCCAATCCTTATCAAGTTAGTACAAACCGACCCAAACACTTTGGTTAGGGCTGCCGCTATTACGGTATTAGGCAAGTTAAAAGCATCGGGCAATACAAACTTGTTTAAAGATGTCTTAAAGAGCCAATCATACGCGGTACAGGGCGCTGCTTTAACCGCGCTTAGCTTGTTAAACCCTGCCGATGCCTTAACCCTGGCTAAAACTTACGAGAATGACAGCGAAGGTGCTTTAACCCTAGCCATCTTAAACGTGTACGCAACCAGCGGTACCGATGCACAGTACGACTACGTTTACAAAGCATTCATCGCAGGCCAGCCACAAACCCAGTTTGGCATCATGAAAAAGTTTGCTGATTTTACCGGCCGTGTTAAAAGCAACGAGCAGGCTTTAAAAGGAACAAACGCCATGATAGACTTTGGGATGAAATATAAAAAATATGGTGTTGCCCCACCAGTGGTAGGCATATTAGCAGGTGTTAAAACCGACCGTGCTAAACTAAACGATACAGCTACTGTTGCTGCTATTGATAAAGCTACTGTTGAGCTAAACAAAACTGAATAATTTTTATTCTAATAAACGAAGCCCCTCCAATGGACTGCCCCCAATAATTGTCTAACTTTTCGGGGGCAGTCCACAATCCGGAGGGGCTTTTTTGTGTATTCCGTTTTGCCATCCTGAGCATCGCGAAGGATCTATTAACGAATATACAAGTGGGCGACATGGCGGCGATTAGATGCTTCACTATAGCTCAGCAGCAAAAAAGGTTATTAAATCGCCTCAAAATGTTAAAAAACATTATTTAACATTTATGTATTTTATAATAAAAAAAGGATTTGCTAACTTTTTACTAACTAAAACTGCTATGAAAAAATCACTACTATTTATAGCGCTGTTTTTCTGCGCAAGTCAACTCATGGCTCAAAAAGCAACCATAGCTCCGTTTGACAGTACTTTTGGCAGTAAGGTATTACAACCGTTTAAAGTGGATAGCACATGGCGTGTTAAACCACCCGCATTATCTACCGATCAGTTTTTCAAACAGGAAGATGTTGATGTAAGCAAACTTAAACTGGAAAATCAAAAGCCTTTGCTTATTGCGGCTGAGGGTTATAATATGCCGATACTTAATTTGAATAATATCTCTAAAACGCCGATTGTGGTGTTAGAGGGATATTCTAAGATGCCTGTTGCAGGTAAAGGAATGACCAAAGCTCAAAAGACAACTTTGGTACATCCGTAGTTAAAAATCCTTATTCAGTAACTTTTCCAATTCAGCGAAGCTGATATCCATTTTGATACGGCCTTGTTTGGCGTACGAGATCTCGCCGGTTTCTTCTGATACGATGATGGCCGTAGCATCATTAGCTTCGGTAACACCAATACCTGCGCGGTGGCGTAAGCCAAATTGAGCGGGCAGGTCGGACTTTTCGGTCACCGGTAATATACAACTGGCCGATTTGATTTTATTCTCTGAGATCACCACAGCGCCATCATGCAGGGGGCTATTCTTTTGAAAGATACTTTCCAGCACCCGTTTAGAAATCCTGGCATCCAGCACTTCGCAGCTATTTTGGTAAAACTGCTCGTCGTAATATTTAGCGAAAACAATCAGCGCGCCCGTGCGGGTTTGTTTCATGCTTTTGCAGGCATCAATAATAGGTTTGATACGGGCGTAGTTGTTTTTCTCTGTTTCGGTTTTGCCAAAAAAGTATAGCCACCATGCTTTGTTACGCTGTAGTGATGCATTCTTCCCCATTAGCAATAAAAACCTGCGGATCTCTTGCTGAAACAACACGATAACGGCGATAATACCTACGTCGGCTACTTTTTTAAGAATGCCGGCAAGCAATGGCATCCTGCTTTCGGGAACAATAAAATATAGCGCATAAATGATGGCCAACCCTATAAAAATATTGGCCGCGATGGTACCCCTTATGAGGTTGTATAGCTGATAAATGATTATTGCCAACAGCAATATATCCAGTATGGCAAATGGCGTTATTTTAAAGCTGCTAAAGTCAAACGAAGGCATGTCACGAAGTTAACAAGTTTCTGCTAACATCATTATTTGAAGATTGTAATTATTAAGATGATTATTTACTCCGCTCGGTAGTAAAACGTACCAATTGTTCCAGGCCGGTTTTGGCCTCACCATCGGGGAAAGTGTTGAGGATGGCAAAGGCTTCGTCCTGGTATTTTTTCATTTGGGTTTCAGAATATTCCAGTCCACCTTTTTGTTTAACAAAATTGATGATCTCGGTTATCTTCTTGGAGTCGTCGTTATGGTTTTTAACCAGTTGGATCATGCGTTTTTTCTCGCTGCTGTCGCTGTTGTTAAGCGCGTAGATCAGTGGCAGCGTAACTTTCTTTTCTTTGATATCGATGCCGAGCGGTTTGCCTACATCATCGGTACCAAAATCAAACATATCATCTTTGATCTGGAAGGCGATCCCTATCTTCTCGCCAAACAGGCGCATTTTTTCGATGGTCTCTTCATCCGCATTTGCTGATGCTGCACCACAAGCGCAGCACGATGCAATAAGTGAAGCCGTTTTCTGGCGGATAACGTCATAATAAACGGCCTCGCTAATGTCCATGCGGCGCACCTTTTCTATCTGCAGCAATTCACCCTCGCTCATTTGCTTAACCGCTTCAGATACTATCTTAAGCAGTTTAAAATCGCCATTATCTATGGATAGTAACAGACCTTTGCTCAGCAGGTAATCGCCCACTAAAACGGCTATCTTATTTTTCCATAAAGCGTTGATAGAGAAAAAGCCACGGCGCTGGTAAGAATTATCAACAACATCATCGTGCACCAGGGTGGCGGTATGCAGCAGTTCTACCAATGCAGCCCCACGGTGTGTGGATTCGTTAATACCTCCGCAAATGGTGGCCGAGAAAAACACGAACATGGGCCTGATCTGCTTGCCTTTGCGCTTTACAATGTAATGGGTAATACGATCCAGCAACGGCACAGAGCTTTGCATTGAGGTTTTGAACTTCTCTTCAAAAACATCAATCTCGGCAGCAATAGGTTTTTTAATTTCGTTGATGTTTAGCATTGAAACAAAACACGCTTTTTTATGCAATTACCTTACCTGGCAATCCGCAGCAAACATAAGCTTAAAAAAATATATATACATAAACCACAAATACTTTTACGCTGATTAAACCTTCGCCCTTTTTTACCCTCTATTATAATAGTTAGTAATAACTACATATAAGTTTAGTTTTTGTGAGTTAAAGTTTTCATTTTAAAAGTGGAGCCCAAAAGGTTCCGCTTTTTTATTGCCGTTTATTTTTACATTTGCAATCCTTTAAAAAAAACGGAGAGGTGTCTGAGTGGTCGAAAGAGCACGCCTGGAAAGTGTGTATACCTCAAAAGGGTATCGAGGGTTCGAATCCCTCCCTCTCCGCCATAGGATATCTCAAATAATTCAAAACGCCTTAAATGATGCATTTAAGGCGTTTCTTATTTTTAGACCGACCCAAAAATATTCAATAAATCGCATTGTTCTGGTAACCTTTTGGTGACCTTTTGGTGACCTGGCAGGCACCTGACACAATGGGTCATAAAAGATTATAAGTAACTATAAATTTGAGGTAGTAACTTAACTTGGTATAACTTATACTTAATACAGGTTTTATTCCTGAAAGTTACCAGATTACTACGTTTATAAGTTCTTTAACGGGCAATTAATAAAGTGAATAGTATGAACAAAAAGAACGAGGCCATTTTATTTAAAAAACGGCCTCGTTCTTAAACTGATATAGATACTAATAGTTGCTTCTTTAGTAAATTCCCTGTAAACTACTTTAGTACTGTTTTAATCGCATCGCCTACCTCGTGGCCGGCGTTTGCTTTAAAGTCGAACCCAAGCAATTGTGCCATGGTTTGCGCCAGTTGTTTATGGTAGGTGGTTGTTGGGGTTGATACGACACCTGTCGCCGGCGTATCGGGGCCAATTACAGCAAACCAGGTATTTTCAGCCCCTTTAACATCGGCACCATGGTCGCGCCATTTGTCCATGGGCTCGTTACCGCGGCCGTGGTCGGTGGTTATCAATAGCGTAGTGTTGTTTTTATAAAATGGATCTGCCTGGATCATATTCCACAAAGCCTTGATGTAGCCATCTTCCTGCTTTGCCCTGTCAAGGTAAAAACGATAGTTGCCTTCGTGTGCCATATCGTCGGTTTCGTCAAATCCCATGTACAATACACGTGGTTTGTATTGCTTGATATATTCTTTACTGAACTCGTAAGTAATAAAATCTAAACGAGTTGAGTCACCTAGGTAAGCCGGAACATTATGCTGTAATTCATTTAGATATTTTAAACGGATATTGGCATCTGCATTTTTAAGATCGGCATAGCCCGAATATACAGGCAGACCAGAGCGGTTCGCGTTCAGGATCTGCGGGAATCGCTCCCATGATGAAAATGCTACAACCTTACCCTCAAATCCCTTTTGCTTGTTAATGTATTCCAGTACGTTCATATTAGGGTTAGTTATCGGGTCGTTAGTGTTCATCCGCACATCCGGAAAACCTGTAAATATCTCGTTATAGCCGGGGTACGAAAATCGGTATGGGTTAGCAAGCTCATCTTTATTCCCTGCATCGCGGTTACCGTAAAGCTGCCCTTGTTTACTTATTACCGACCATAAGAACGGGAACAGGATCTCCCTACGTTCTTCAGCTGTCGCAGCCAAGTATTTTTTCCGAACATCGTTTTGATCAGTAGTGTATTTGGAATTGATCATGGCCGAATCGGCACCACGATAAACCTCCTGCCAGCGCATCCCATCAAGCGTTACAACAATAAGGTTTTTGGTTTTATGCTGCGCGAATGTTTGACCGATAGCCAAGGCACAAACAATTGTAATTAATAACTTTTTCATATCTGTTGTATTAAACAAAGCAGGGCCCTTAAGGCCCTGCTTTGTCATTTTGTATTATTTCAGTATCCACATAACACCATTGATGTCATCATTGCCACCAAACTGGTTGGCAAGGGCATCCTGATAGTTTTTAGCGTTTGAAGTACGCTCGGCCGATGGATATTTAAAGCGCAAAGCTATACGGCTGCCGTTACCCGTACCAGTACCGGTTGTAAAAGTTGGTATGCCTGTACGGCGATAGGTAAAGTACGATTCTAAACCCGAGTGCCTGAACAATGCCAGGTACTTTTGTTGCAAAATATGAGTGATGCCTGCAGCATCTGCAGTATATTTAACAACTGCCTGGTTGTAGTAGGTAGTAAAGTTTGCTGTAACACTGTAATCATCGTAGTTGGCAGCGATTTTTACATCGGTTGATCCCGGGCGATAAAAGTGAGCAAGGAAAATGCCGGTTTCGGGAATACCGTAAGTAGCCATAGATGCTTTAATACCAGCCTGGTAGTAAGTTTCGGCATTGGCACCAGGTGCCCAACCACGGCTAATACCTTCGGCAATGTTAAACATCAATTCGGGATAACCAATTTGTACACTTGGCTCACCGGTGTAGGTTGAGTAAAAATACTTGCGGTTAATAAACGAGTATTTTTGTAAACCAGCGTTGTTATACATTATACCAAGGTCAAGGCCTGCATCGGCACCAACAAATGATGCAAAGTCGGTAGGGCTTTGTTTGGCTCTATCAACCAGGTCGCGAGATGGTTCGGCGGTAACAAATACCCGTGGATCTTTAAACTGGGTAAGCAAGCTTATGTAAGTTGCAGACGAATTTTTCCTTGATCCGCTTTGGCCAAAATTGTTTGGGTTTTGAGGATAATAATTGTTTGGTGCTACAAAAGTGTATTGTAGATTATCCGATGAGCCGGCCATTAACGGGTATTTAGCTGGTGTGTTAATGATATTTGCGAAACGGGTAGTTACTTTAAGGTCTGCATCAGCGGTTTTTTTACTTAATTGGATCAATAAGCGTATCTGCAATGCATTAACCGCTTTTTGCCATTTGGTTAAATCGTTGTCAAAGTAAATATCATTATTTAAAATAGCACCCGCGCCTGTACCAAAGTCGTTTGGTTTTTTAATTAGCTGATCAAGGTCATTATTGGCACTTTCCAGCCATTCTAACGATTGCAGCATTACCGCTTTTTGGGTGTCGTATTTAGGCTCTAAGTTAACAAGTCCTTTTAAAGCCTCGGTCATCGGGATGTCGCCCATCTCCAAACTCATTTTACTAAATAAGTAAGCCTTAAAAAATTTACCTAAAGCTTCATATGGGTTAATGGCAGCTCCACCTGTTTCAGAAGCTTTTTTCTCCATATCTACAACGTTTTTAAGTGTGGCGTAGTAATCGTCGCCACCATCAAAATCGTAACGGTTGTTACCGTAATAATCGTAGTTGTAAATGTAATACTGGCTGTAAATTTCTTTTTGACCATCCGGCAGTTCGGCCATACTGTTCAAAATGCCGTTAAACAATAACGATGCAGGTACATTGTTAGGTTTATTATTATTTACCGTGAGTTCGTCAAAGCTTTTTTTACAACCCGTTGCCAACATTAGCATAACTACCGGGAGTACATATATTTTAAATATCTTTTTCATGATTATTTCTGCTTATCAAATGTTAGAATGATACGTTTAAGTTAAGGCCGTAGCTGCGTACGGTTGGCGATTGCAAACCTGTAGAAGCGGTAGCGTAGTTGTATTGGTCAAGGTCAACATCCTTAAAGCGTTTATCCTTATAAAAATACAACAGGTTACGGCCGTAAATAGAAACCGAAGCTTTTTGGATAAAGGTTTTTTGAAGCATTGTTTTCGGGAATTCGAAACCAAATGTTACCTCACGAAGCTTAGTAAAGGTTTTGCTCATTAGGTTGGCCTCGGCAACGCCGTAATATTTACTTACGTAATCCTGCACGAAAGCAACCTGTGTATTTGGCGCGTATTGTAGTTGATTGTAGTTTAATACCGCACCGGTATTTGAGTCGTAGTTGATAGCAGTACCGTTAGATACAACTACACCTTCGCCAACAAACGAGCCATTATAATTGGCGTTACCAAAGTTACTCCAGTCTTTGAAACGGGCATCGCCAAGGGCGCCTTCAGCAGTTTCTGCATTAGCACCACCACGCATGGTTTTGTTGTGCATATAATCAACAATAACACCACCTACAGAACCATCTAACTGTACACCAAGGCTAAAACTTTTGTACTGAAATTTATTGTAGATGCTCCAGCTGTATTTAGCGATTTCGTTACCTAAGAACTTTAATACCGGGCTACTTAAAGGTTTACCAGCCGCATCGTTAATTATTTTACCATCAGGTGTTCTTACAAAAGCAGAACCGTATAGTTTATCGGTACGGTCGCCTACTTTAAAAAAGGTAGCATAAACACTTTGGCCTGCAGGTAATTCTTTATACACTTCTTTAAAGGTTGATATATTTACTAATATATTCCAGTTAAAGCCTTGCGGGTTTTGCAATATAGCACCACTTAAAGATCCTTCATAGCCCGTCTTTTTTGTTTTAAGAGCATTAATAAATTCAATAGTATAACCTGTGCCTGTTGATATAGCGTTTGGCAAGATTCTTGGCCCATCGATATATTGGAAAGCGGTACCACTAAAGCCTAAGCGATTTTGTAAAAATTTAATATCAAAGCCCTCTTCATAATTAACACGGGTTGATGTTTTGATACCGTTTTGAAACAAGTAATCTGATGAGTAACCTGCTGCCTGGCTGTTGTAAGGCTTGCTGGTGTTGTAGGTTGAATTTAATGAATAATCCGGACCGTTGTATGGCGATGCATAAGTTGTACCATAATCAAGCGGGTTGTTAAACAATGACGCGCCTGTACCACCGCCAAACACTGTGATTGAGCTAAACGGAGCAGGGCCAATTGTTGTAGAAGTGGCGTCTGAACGGATGCTTGAAAATGATGCCCTGCCTTTTAAGAAGGTTATAAAATCCGGCATTTTAATGTAATCGGATATTACTGTTGCTACGGATAAACTTGGGTAATAATAAGTAGTAGGTGCCTTAAATGCTGACGATTTATCTATACGCCCTGTACTTGAAACAGTAGCGTACTTACCAAAGGTAGCATCTAAAGAGTAGTATGCACTTAACACGCGCATATCCGCATTAAAGCTGGTGGCCTGTATAGCATTTTTAGAGTTACTAAAAGAGTATACTTCAGGTACACTTAAATAGTCAGTAGACGTCCAGTTTGATTTGTATGATAGGTTACGCATGTTACCACCTACTACGCCAGAGAGATTCAGGAATTTTTTAATGGTATAGTCATAATTAACCATTAACTCGGTGTTGTTGTCAAACAGGTCGCGCCTGTCTTCACGGTAATCGCCTTCGTTACCTTCGCGGCCATAAGGGTGGGCAGAGAAAGGCATTTTTTCGGTACGCAATATGTTGTAAGTGTCAATCTGCGAACGAAAAGTAGCGTTTAAGTTACTGTTGATCTTAAAGTTGGTTGATAAATAACCATATACATCATTTTTGTAATGTCCACGGGTCCACTCTTTAACCATAAACCAGGGGTTATGGTAACGCGTGTATTCGGCAAACTGCGATTGGACACCAACCTTACCCGGCTGCCAAATAGCTTTAATATCAGGTGCGTTAACATCCCAGTCAGCACCGGTCCAAACAGCTAAATTATATATTAGGCTGTTTGGTCCATATTGCACATCGGGGAAGTTATCGGTAGTTTGGCGATTAAAGTTTACGTTACCTTCAAATTTCCAACGCGGGTTTGGGTTAAATGAAGCATAAATGTTCGCGTTAGCAATATCTAAATATTGCTCTGGAATGTAACTGTTTTGGTGTTGCTGCGAAGCAGAAAAACGTACGTTATAAGTATCGCCATTACCACTTAAAGCTACGTTATTGTTGGTTTGGTAACCGGTGCGCAAAAAGTTATTTAAGTTATTTGCACCACGTGCGGTATATGGTGTTGCCTGGCGAACGCCGTTAATAACCGGGCTATCATATTGTTTTATTAGCTGACCATTAAAGTACGGGCCCCAAACATCGTAATCGGCATCTACACCACCTGGTGCACCGCCTTTACCATCAACAAATTCATAAAAAGTGTTTTCACCGGCACCATATTTATGCTGCACACGCGGGAAAGCCAAAAAGCCTTTGTTTATAATAGTACTGCTGTTGATATCAACAGTTAGGCCTTTTTTGCCTTTGTTTCCTTTTTTTGTGGTAATTAAAATAGCACCATACGATGCACGGTTACCGTATAATGCCGCTGCTGCCGGGCCTTTTAATACAGTGTACGATTCAATATCATCCGGGCTGATGTTATAAGTATCGGTGTTAATGGGAAAACCATCTACTACATATAACGAGATAGTGTTACCACGTATTGCTACGTTTGGTGCACCAAGTAACTCTGCCGATGGGCCTACCGATAAACCGGCCACTTTACCAATTAAACCGGTAATAGGGTTGGGGTCGCGGGCAAGGGTAAGGTCTTCACCCCTAACGGTTGATACGGCATAACCAATGCGGCGGGTTTCTTTTTTAATACCCAATGCGGTTACAACTACCTCATTAAGTATTTTGTTATCGCCCGTAAGATTTACTATCATAGTACTACTGTTACCAACGGTAGCCTCTTGCTGTGCAAACCCTAAAAACTTAAATATCAGCACCTGGCCCGGGCTTGCTGTGATAATAAAACGGCCGTAGGCATCAGAAGTGGTGCCTTGGCTTGTTCCTTTTAGCATTACGCTAACGCCCGGTAAAGGCTGTTTGGTTTCGTCGTTTACGGTTCCTGCTATCTTTGTTTGGGCAAACAAAATAATAGGCGACAGGCAGCACACTATGATGAGTGCGAGCCTTTTAAAGTTGGGGTAAATTTGTTTCATTGCTGCTGAATAACGTTTGTGAGAAATTATACGACAATACTAAACTTTGTTTATTATTTGTAAACTAAGTTTAGGTTAAGTAAACTTTAAACCTTTATTGATTTTAAATTAAGGGGCAACATAATTGGTAACAAACTCGATACATCTTAATTAAATTAACTTAACATAGGCTATAAAACAGCTATAAATTACATGAAATATGCTTTACAGCTATTTGCTTTAAATAGCCAATATTATTAATAGGCATATTTTGCAGTTTCGCTTCATCGTCCCAATAACGCATGCGGATGATCAGGTCGGCATCCAGATTGGCCTCAAATTCGGCGGCTTCATCAGCACTCATTACCCCGCCTTGAAAGTTTAGCGTTGCCCGGCTGGCAGGCGATAATTTTTTAAAATATTCGGGATGCTTATAAGTAAGGTATCGTTTGGCAATAACATGCCCGTTAACCAGGTTGGCAAGTCGGGGTGAAAAGCCACGGTCTAATAAATAATCTGCACCAAGTTTTTCGTGATCAATATTGCCCATCCCGTCCATACTGCCTACCTCGGTACCGGCGGCGCACAGGTGTCCAATATCATGAAAGAATGCGGCCAGTATAACTTCATCATCGTAACCCTCGGCTTGGGCAAGCGCAGCGGCTTGCGACATATGTTCTATCTGTGATACCGGCTCGCCGATGTAATCTTCGTCGCCGTGTTGCTCATATAAAGCAAACACGTCGTTCACAATTTCTTCGGGGGTAGACGCAAGTGGGGTCATAATAATAGTATTTATGGCAAATGACGCATCCTTATATTACCCTAAAATTAAATTTGCATCATCTAATTTGTTAGTTGTTAAATAAAACTAAATGCCTTGCCGCGTTTAAATTTATTATCTACTTTGCCGCCGTTCAACAAATGTTAAATATTAATGGAAGATGATGTACTGATCCAGATCAGTAACCGGATCAAAGAAAAGCGTCGCGAAAAAAACATAACTGTACAGGAACTGGCTTCGCGTGCAAACGTAAGCAAGGGCCTTATTTCGCAGATAGAGAATAGCCGCACCATACCATCCCTTATTGTGCTAATAGATATTATTAAAGCCTTAGAAATTGACCTTAATGTATTCTTTAAAGATATAGATGCCGGTAAAAACTTCCCTTTGATCATCCGCAGGCAATCAGAATATCATCATTTCGAAAAGGAGCACGCCGAAGGTTTTCATTATCAGAGGATTTTTACCCAATCCATTAAAAACTCTACCGTTGATATCGTAATATTAGAACTTGAACCCGATGCCTACCGCCCGCAGGTAGAAACCGAGGCTTACGAATATAAATACATTCTTAATGGTACTATCGAATATCAATTGGGCGATGATACTTACACCCTAAGCCAGGGCGACTCTATGCTGTTCGATGGTCGCATACCCCATACCCCGAAAAATAAGGGAACAGAAAAAGCCAGCATGCTGGTTGTATATTTCTTCGAGATCCCAAACTAAACTTAAACATATCTTAACACTGCGTTAGTTTATAATTAATAAACAAAGTTTACTATTGCTAAACAAAATACCATTTAGCAATGCCTATAAAACTTGTTGTTTTTGATATGGCCGGTACCACGGTCAGGGATGAGAATAAAGTAGCCGACACTTTTAGCGCGGCTATGCAAAAATACGGTTATAGCGTAACCGTGGCCGATGTTAACCCGCTCATGGGTTACGAAAAAAGTGTAGCCATCACCAAAATGCTGCAACAGCACGAGCTTGATACAAGCAAAATAACACCCAAGCTCATCCATAATATTCACCAGGAATTTATAAACCTGATGATAAGCTATTACCGCACTACACCTGTTTTGGAAGCCCTGCCACACGCCGAGGCCACGCTTGCGGCATTAAAATATTCGGGAGTTAAAATTGGCATCAATACCGGTTTTTCTAAAGACATTGCCGAAACTATAATTCAGCGCCTGCAATGGTGCGAAAAAGGGTTAATAGATTACCTTATTGGGTCGGACGAGGTCGTTGAAGGCCGCCCAAATCCTGCCATGATCAATCGTATGATGGCTCTTGCCGGCGTTACCAACGCACAGGAAGTTGCCAAAATTGGGGATACCGAAGTTGACATTCGCGAAGGGCAAAACGCAGGTTGCAAGTATGTAATTGCAGTTACTACAGGTGCCTTTACCCGTGCCGAGCTGGAACCATATAACCCCACCCATATTATTGATGATATCGCGGACGTGATCAGCATCATCAGCTAAACCCAATGGCTTTAATTCATAAAATAAGAGCAAGGGCAGAAACATTGCCGTACGCTGTAATATCTGTATTGGCAGCTATATCGGCTTTTGGCGCGTACACTTCTATGTATGCTTTCCGCAAGGCTTTCGCAGCGGGCACATACCCAGGCCAGCAGTTTTTGCATATAGATTATAAAGTATGGCTGGTTATTGCCCAGATAGTTGGCTATACCCTAAGCAAGTTTTACGGTATCCGCTTTATTGCCGAGGTTAAAGGTGCCAAACGTGGGATAACTATTTTAACACTTATTGGTATTTCATGGCTGGCCTTGTTGGGCTTTGCGCTGGTACCTGCGCCTTATAATATTGCGTTTTTATTTATTAACGGATTCCCGCTTGGATTAATATGGGGGCTGGTTTTTGGTTACCTGGAAGGGCGACGCTCTACCGAATTTATGGCTGCGGTGCTATCTATCAGCCTGATCTTTGGATCGGGATTTGTGAAAACAATAGGCCAAACATTGATACATGTTTACCATGTAAGCGAGTATAATATGCCTTTTTTAACCGGCGCATTATTTGCTATCCCGCTAATGCTTTTCGTATTTATACTGGAAGTGATGCCCCCACAAACCGCGCAGGATAAAGCCCTGCGTACCGAACGCTTACCCATGAATGCAGAAGAGCGCAAACATTTCATCATCCGTTTTTTACCGGGCATTATCTTAACGCTTATCATCTACGTGCTGCTCACTATTATGCGCGATATCCGCGATAATTTTGAGGTAGAGATCTGGAATAGCCTTGGCATTAAAGACCGTACCATCTACACAAAAATAGACACCAAAATATCCATCATAGTATTGGTTGCTATGAGCCTGCTGATCCTCATCCGTAAAAACCTGCGGGCATTTAGTATTATCCATTTAATGATCATTGGAGGCTGTGTTTTGGTTGGCGCATCAACCATAATGTATTCCTTAAAAATGATTGACCCTGTAAGCTGGATGACCATGGCCGGGCTTGGGCTGTACCTTGGTTATGTACCCTACAACGCCATATTTTTTGAGCGGATGATAGCTACTTTCCATTACAAAAGCAATGTCGGTTTTGTAATGTATGTTGCCGACTCCATGGGCTACCTGGGCAGCGTAAGCATTTTGTTGATAAAAGAACTTGGCCACCCTAATATTAGCTGGGGTAACTTTTTTAAAGAAGGCGTAATGATAGTAGCCATTGTAGGTGGTATCTGTGGCATTTTGTCGCTGATATACTTCTTACAATCGGCCCGCAAAAGTAAAGAGACAAAGCCTCAACTTAATTTTTCTACTGTATGAGCAAACCATCGGCCATTGTAATTGGCGCAGGCATTGTTGGGCTGGCAACAGCCCGGGCCCTGGCAATCCGCGGTTACCAGGTAACCATTTTTGAACGTAACGAACGTGCCGTGGGTGCATCCATCCGAAACTTTGGGATGGTTTGGCCTATCGGGCAGCCTACCGGCCCGTTGTTTGAACGCGCCATGCTATCGCGCAGCATCTGGAAACAAACCTGTAAAGAAGCCGGCATCTGGCATGACGAAGTTGGCTCCTTGCACCTTGCTTATCATGACGATGAACTGGAGGTGATTGAGCAATATGCTAACATCAATAAATCACACCGCGAATGCGCGTTGCTTACCCCGCAGCAGGCCTTAAATAAGGCTGCAAGTGTAAACCCCGACGGGCTTAAAGGTGCCCTTTGGAGCAGCACGGAGATGATCGTTGAAGCACGCGAAGCAATTGCTGCGGTTGCCAAATATTTAGCAGAGCAGCAGGGCGTTATATTCTATTGGAATACAGCCATTAGCCAGGTTACTACCAACACCGTTACATCGGGCACAAAGCAATACCATGCCGATGAGATCTTTATTTGCAGCGGTGTAGAGTTTGAAACGCTTTACCCCGAGCTATTTGCATCGTTTGAGATCACTAAATGTAAGCTGCAAATGATGCGCCTTGCCGCGCAGCCGAACAACTGGCGTATTGGCCCTGCACTTTGCGGTAGTTTAAGTATGATCCATTACCCGGGTTTCCAGGCGGCACCTGCCTTGCCCACGTTGCGTAAACGTTACGAAAAAGAATATGCCGAATACCTGACATGGGGCATCCACGTAATGGCGGCGCAAAACCATACCGGCGAAATTACCGTTGGCGATTCGCACGAGTACGGTTTGGTGCACGACCCTTTTGATAAAGATTTCATTAACCAGATGATCCTGAAATACCTGCAAACGTTTACCAGCTTTAAAGATACCCGCGTTATACAAACCTGGAATGGTACCTACGCAAAAATGACCACTGGCCAAACTGAACTGGTTGTAGATGCAGAGCCGGGCGTAACCATCATAAACGGCCTCGGCGGCAATGGTATGACTTTATCATTTGGCCTTTGCGAGCAAATTATAGCAGCAAAGTTTAATTAGCCCTAATAACAAACTCATATAAAAAATAAGGCCACAGGATAAAATCCCGTGGCCTTTCTGATATTGATTTAGGGTGTATTATTTTTTAACCTCGGGCGTAATCCACCTGTTTGCAGTATTGTACTTTCCCTCAACCACTACCTTATAAAATGTAGAAGGCATGTCTTTAACAGATACTAGCGCATGCCCGGCATCGGCATCAAATTCGCCTACAAGCTTATAATCATCAGGTTTGCCTTCTTTAAAGTTATTAGTTGCCGTTACCCAGATCTTAACCTTTTCGCCTTTGTTAAGGGCCTTCCAGCTTACATCTATATTCCCTTGTATTAAATTAGCTTTAAGTTCGGCTATTGACACGGGGCCGGTAAGTGGTGTGCCGTCCAGTTCTTGTTTATATTTTGCCGGGATGGTGATGTTCATGAATCGGGCAATGGTTGGGGTAATATCAACGATACCCGGATAATAGTATTTAGCATAGCTGTTCAACCCTTTTGCATTGGTTACCATCCAGGTGGAGCGTTGCCTTACCGATTGCCCACCGTGGTTTTTGCCGGTACGTTCGTCGCGGCCATGGTCGGTAGTGATAAAGATCTGCCAGTCCTCGTTGAAATTTTTTTCGCGGTATTCTATCGCTGCCCAAATTTTACCAATCTGTTTATCCATCATCTCGATAGCGGTGTAATACTGCGGACCATCACCATAACGGTGGCCCATATCATCAGTGTATTCCAGGTAAACCCATGAGAGGTCGGGCGCATTTTTTTTGATACTTGCCGAAGCCTCCTCTATCACCTTTTCATCAATTCGGTGCATGTAGGCGCTATCGTGTTTAAAGTTGATGGTATCCAGTTCAAAACCATCGGCATGGTAATCTACATGGATCTTATTGGTCTGGTTTAATCCATCACCAACCAACTTGGTACGGTTATCCAACCAGCTTGAAAATACAGCTATCTTTTTATTGGGGTACTGATCTTTTAACAGCCTAAAAATGGTTGGATAGCTATAATTAGGATCTTTGATGTCATTATCGGGCACATTATGTTTGTTAAACCAGGTGCCGGTAAGCAAGCTGTTATAACCTACGGCAGATATAGTTGGCGTTTGGTTGTATGCATCCTTATCGCCGCCAACATGGGCACGCAGGTATGCACCCTGTTTGGCTATTGCATTTAGGTTTGGCGTTGGTAACTTTTCAATAACATCCGCAGGTATGCCATCGGCAATTATAAACAAGGCCTTTTTAACCTTTTGCTGGGCAAATACACTTGTACCTATTAACAATAACAGTAAAACTGATTTAGAAATCTTAGCAACCATAGAAATCATAACTTTTTAGGCTAAATTAAAAAACCAAAAGGTTATTGAAGTTACGGGATTGTTATTTTATTAAAAGCCAGCATGCGGATATCAGTTTTTATATGGCTTCATGGAAGTCACCTATTCGGTCTCAAATAAAACAAAAAGCGCTTTAATTTTCATTTAAAGCGCTTTTTGTTTTTAGATCCACTCAAGAAATTAAACTGATAATATTGAATTAGTTAGTTGCTTCCATTCACTACCTTTTTTGGAACATTCCACCCACTTACTTCAATTCTTACAGTTTTTTGTTTAATTACTCCGACCGGGGCCGACACCAAGATCCTTGCACTTTCATTCGGCGCAAGTGTAACATAATTCGCACTCCAATAACTTGGCGCTACCTCCGCGTTACCTACCATTAATTGCGGGCGCACAAAAAATGCTATTTTATTACTGTTATTAGTTAGCAGTAAAGCCCAACTAACTTGTTCCCTATCAGTGCTTTTGCTTAACATCTGAGCTGCTACTTGTGTAACAGGTATAGTATTTAACGCTTTATAATCATTTCCGGGTGCCATCCAATAAGCGTTATGCGATACAAGCTTGCCCTGATTATCTTTCACGTTCAATACTACAAAGCTTAGTGCTTTTTGCTGCTGCAAAACAGTTGCTAATTGCAATACAGATTTAACACCTTCATCAGTTAAACTGACACTTACCTGCTGGCGGCTAATCGGCTTACTGTTCGCATCATAAACATCTGCCTGTAGGCTTAATAGACCTGTGCTATGGTGGGTACGGTTCAATACTGTAATTGTCGAGTCGTTTTGATTGAACTGCGCATGTATGGGTTCAACCGCGTTTTGCATAAAGTAATAGCCGGCGTTTGGCTGCAGGTACCAGTCATAAATTTGCCAAACTACGCTTGGGAAAGCCGCGTTCAGTTTCCACAACATTACACCCCCGGTTTCAGTCAGCTTATGCCCGGCAGCTTCAAATATCGCCTGGTAACCGGTGGCATTCATCAGCTGCATTTTATTGGAGAAATCTTCGCGCGTTACGGGTTGCCCGTAGCGGCTTACCATGTCTTTATAATACTCATCATATTTACCTGCACCCGTTGCTGCATCATGATATCCCCACATATTATTAAGAGGAAAGGGCAGTTTCTTGTCCCACGTAGTATCCGGAATGTTTTTAGCCAGGGTATTGTAAGGTGGTTGCGATGGCAGGCCTGTTTCGTCTTTAAAAACCCAGTCGCGGCCCGCGGCAGCTAATTTAAAATACACTTTAGGATCTTGCCAGGCATAAGGCCCGCTACTGTAAACACCGGTCGGCTTGTTATCCGGCCAGGCGCCATCCCAACCCGAAGGCAGTTTTGCAAAACCTGATGAGCTTGGGATATATGGCCGTGTGCCATCTAAGGTTATAATGCTATGGCGCATCACATCGTAAAGTTCTTTACGGGCATGGCCCTCGTTTCCGCCCGTCCAAACCAAAAGGCTTGGGTGATTACGGATGCGGTATATAGTGCTTTTTACATTATTGATAAATACGTTGCTTTCCAATGGCCAATCTGGTGAGCCTTTAAATTCACCTTGGGTATCTCCCGTGATCCAAAAGTCCGACCAAACCATCAAACCATATTTATCACAATCGTTCCAAAACTGGTCGGGAGGTGTAATACCGCCGCCCCAGATGCGTACCAGGTTTACATTTGCAGTTTTACAAAGATGTAATTCGTGATCATACCTTGCCGAATCTCGGTTAACCATCAGGTCGGGCACCCATGCGCCGCCATTAAGATGCACCCGCTTGCCGTTTACAAAAAATTCGCGGCGGGTAAAGCCTTTCACATCAGTTGCAGTAGAACTTACGGTACGGATACCAAAAACAAAGGTTGTATCATCAGTAACCTTATCCTGGTTTACATATTGTAAGCGGATGCGATACAAATTAGCGCGACCATAACCGTTAGGCCACCATAGTTTTGGATTGTTAATGGATAAAGCCCGTACCTGTTTAGCATCTAAACTTACAATTTTAGCCTCGCCGGCAATTACTGTAAAAGGTTTAGAAAATTGGATAGCATTACCCTTAAAATTCTCGGGTTTGATACTCACCCGTAACTCGCCTTTCGTGGTGTGTTTGGTATAGTTTGATAGTGTTAATGCTAAAGAAAGAGATGCTTTGCTTGTATCTGGCAGAGCTGGTAAAGCAGTAACCAATTTTGGCCTGCCGATAGTTACCGCACCGGTGGTACGCAGGTAAACCGGCTGCCAAATCCCCATATTACGGTCTCGTACGGGGGGCATCCAATCCCATCCGGCAGAACATAACATAGTTACATTTTTACCGATATCACCTGTCGGCCCGCCATTTTCATAAAACGGACCAAGTGCTGCCAGCTGTTCTTTTGCCGGGAGGCCGGGATAATCTAAAGGATATATTTTTACAGCTAAGTTGTTGTTACCTCCTGCGGTGACCTGCCCGCTAATATTTAAATTATGCTCTGCGAACATCCCCACCATTTGCGAACTATCCGCAATGCGTTTCCCATTCAGCCAAACCTCTGCGCGATAGTTTATGCCTTTAAATATCAATTGAAATACTTTGCCTTGATCTACTTTTGGAACTGTAAAATTTGTACGGTACCAATACGGTTTTTTCCAAGGGTTGCTAACACCGGGGATATGGCTATACTTTTCGAGCTGATATTGTTTATTAAACTCATCTGATGCATCGGGTATCAACATGTTATTTAAACCCTGGTAGGGGCTTGGGTAAACCTTGTTGGCAACCAAGCCGGTTAGTACGGTAGAAGGTACAGTGACGGGATACCATTTAACCTTTGATGAATATGACGCGGCCGAAAGTTGCTTCCCGCCTAATTGGACCAACTCTGATGATTGTAGCTGGAAATATTTTAATTGCACCTGCTTAACACCGACCGATTGCGCGAAAAGTTGTTGCGTACTTAATGATAGTAGCAAAAGCAGTAAAAATATTGCAAGTCGTTTATTAGGGGTAATTGACATTTTTTAAATATTGATTTTTAAATTATTGAACAGGCATGTACTTGCCATACAAAGCAAGCGGCGTTACATTTTTTTGAAACAGCGTTTTGGAAGCAAATTCTTTAAAATCAGCCTCGCTTACCTGCCCGGGGTAAGGGGCGTAAAAATGACCGGGATTATCGTTGCGCCAAGCCATTACATATGATGTTTTGTATTTCGATAGCGTTTTTAGCAATACGTTCGTCCACCAGTCTGCTTGCGGAACGCGTTCATACCCAGTTTCTGGCAGGCAGGCAACCTTATGGTTTTTTGCGGCTATAATATCTAAGAGTGCCAAGCGCTTATCGAGGTTTTGCTGATAACGGTCAACGCTTTTAACACAGTAATTATCAAAGCCAACAAAATCTACGTAATCATTTCCGGGGTATCGGGTCATAAAGTCGGCCTCGGTATCAAAGTCGGCTACAGAATACACGACAAGCAGGTTATGCAGTTTTTTATTATTGCGGATGTAGCCGATGGTAAACTGCCAAAGACTTTTAAACTCATCGGGAGTGCAGGTATTAGCGCACCACCAAAACCAATTGCCCGTAAGCTCGTGAAACGGCCTGAATAATATAGGGATCGGTTCGCCCTCAGAGCCTTTCATACTGCCGAGGTAAGCCGCGGCTTTGTCAAGGTATTTCTTATATTGATTGTGAGCAACCCCACCCGGCAGGATGTCCTTAACTGTTCGCTGCGTGGTATCCCAAGCCGATCTACCGTTCACAGGGTTATCCATATGCCAGCAGAAGGTGTTTATGCCGCCCCGCTGGTAAGCTTCTTTTACAAGTTCTTTTTGACGTTTAAACGTGATGTTATTGATGTCTTTTGTACTATCATGCTCAATTTTAGCAAGATCCCAGCCGTACATGGCCGGGTAACTACCTGCTGTGCTTTTAACATCTGAACGGCCGACATCCAGCCGCCAACCAACACCGTAAGCGGTATCATCATGGTGACCAAAGATCACCCCGGCACCTACGAGGCGTTGCATGCTATAAAACAGTTCGCGTGTTTCTGTGGTGGCCTGCCTATCTGCCGGTGCATATAGTTGGGCCTTTGCAACAGTTGCTGTACAGATGATCAAAACTGCTATGAAAACGAGGTTAAAATATATTTTAGATCTCTTCATGCTTATTTCCCTTCTGCAACCAAAAACACCACGCCCAGTGCCGGCACATTAACGGTTATGCCACCCGCAATATCGCTGGTTTTAGCAGCAACATCCATAAAGTTTAGTGGCCCGCCGGATACACCCGCAGGGCCTGATCCGTTCACGAATACCTTGCGCGAAAACGGCGCGTTATCCGTCCCCCCGTTTAAGGTATGGTAGTAGTATTTGGTACCCGGCACAAAATTTTTGATTTTGATCATTACAGCCTGATCCTTACTGCCTTTATTTACCAATACTACGCCTGCATGCCCGGATGTGTAAGATGAGCCATAACTTACAATATCGCCACTACCCGCCACACTCGAGTTCACCATACGGTCGCCAAAATAACGTTGGAAAAAATACATGTAGTAATAAGCCGGCCTCGGGTTCCATTTATCAGCCCCAGGTTCATCGCCTTTGTTAAATAAACCGTGGTCGTTACCATCGTCCCAGCCGTTTGCCAGGTCCCATCGGCTTGCCATGCTAAACTGGTTCTTTAAAACTTCGCCCAAAACCATTGCCGCGTGGAGGCCTGCAACATTTGATACCATCTGCTGTGACCCTGTTGCAAAAATATTCCACTCGTCTAAAGCAACCGGCTTTTGAGTAACCCCTGCCGCTGATGCCGAGGTTTTTACCCAATCCATGGTAGATTTGGTTACGCTTGATGCCGTAGCCAGGATCTCTGCCGGGGTAGAGTTTTTAAAGTATGGGGTATAGTAATTATGCACTACATAAAAATCTGCAGCTGTCCCTGCCTGCCTTAACACATCAGCATTCCAGGCGGGGGTAATAACGGATGGGTTCAGATGCTCATCAGCCTCTGTTATTACCATTCCAATTTTAATACCCGTGTTACCTACTTCCGCGGCGGCTTTGCGCATCGAATCTGCAAAAAGCTTGAAATGGGTGCCATATATCAAACCGGTAAGTATTTGTGGCTGCCCATCTTTATTATCAGCCAGATCAATGTGGTAACCAGCTTCCCAGTTGCCCCAATTCTCGTTACCTATTTCCCAGTATTTGGTTCGGCCTTTATCGTATCGCACCCAATCTGCAGCCAAATGAGCTGCTGTTTGATCGGGATGCGGCCCTTTACCATAACGTGCATAACCATAATTTACAGTTATGATACCCGCGCTATTGGTTTGCTGCAGTACCTTATAATAATTGTCAAGTGTAAACGCGTTACCCCCGGGGCTGTTGCCATACCAGTAATTGGCATTTGTAACAACGCCTTTAGCATCCTGTAGTGTAGCCGGGACATCGGCGGGCGGTGTGTTATCTCCCTTGTTCCAAAAGTAAACATCAGATAAACTGCCACCCGGAAAACGTAATATGTTTGGCTCCAGTTTGGTTAAATAGTTCATCAATATAGGGTCGGTAATATACGGGCCCATATATGGGTTTGTATTATTACCGTATATTTTTTTTGATGCTTTGGTAAGCACCTGTGCAACATCTACCGTTGCAATAATATTGCCCGCGGCAGGCTTGGTGGCTTTTACAATATTGTTAGATAATGTAAACTGTTTAGGCTGCCAGCCATCAAGGAAAAAACCTTGTGTAGCGCCCACGGCAGGGTCTACAGGCTCCTTTATCACTACCGTATTGTTACCTGTGGTATCGGCTTTATTTACGCCCGAAACTGTGGCTCCATCTTTTTTACAAGCCACAAGGGCAATAAAAGTTGCTAAAGTTACAGCTGTCCCCTTTATCATCATTTTCATTAGATCCTTTTATTTTAGAACATAAAAAAGCTACCACCGGTAAGCCAAAGGCCTGTAACCGATGATAGCGTGATTTAATTATAACCAGTACTAAATAAACCCAAGGTCATCAACATAGAAGGTGCCGGGTGCGGCAACGCCTAATGTTTGGAAAGTTATTTCGCTAATTGTTGCGGGGTCGCCCAGGTCACTCAGCTTAATGGTATAATCCGTATAAGCACCTACGGTTACTTCTACCGGGTAAGCCTTACCATAGTTACCATTTATTACAACCTGTACCCTGTCGCCTGCTTTGAAACCTGCGCCACCGTAGATAGAGAATTTAAGAGATTTTAGCCCTGCTGTGGTAACGTTTAACGTAGCGCCACCGTAACCTAATTGTAAAGCTCCATAGCCGTTATCAACTGTTACTGCAATGGCATTAGCGCCGCGTTTAGGGTGCTCGGTGCTGTTATATTTTCTAGTACTGCCATAGCCGTCGTAACCACCGCTTCCCTGGCCGCCCCATCCTGCTGATAGTACATCGTCATAAATAATGTATTTAAACCCAAATGAAGATACCGATTTAGCTGTACCACCCGGTGTGGTAACATAAATATACGACTGCACCACACCCGCAGGAACCTTAACCCGGATCTGGGTATTTGTTGGAGTGCCAACGATCTCGGCAGGCACGTCATCAAATTTCACACCTGTAACACCGTTAAATATTTTACCATTAATGGTTACAATATCACCCGAACCCGCCGCAAGCGGATTAAAATTGGTAACGGATGGCGGTGGCTGCTGGATGCTAAAATCGAAATCAACCTTGCCATATTTGGTAACAACGGTTAATTTATTGCTTTGGCTTGGGCCAAATGGCGTACCATCAGGTATGGTGATGATAATCACTTTATCGGTAATCAGCGCGGGGTTAAAATAAACCGATGCACCGTTGAATAATACCGCGTTAGTGGTTAGCAGGTTTTCGCCAAGGATGGCGTATTGATTGTTTAATTTCCCGTTAGTAACGGTCGAATCGGATGCAACAACTGTATGATCATCATAAACGCTGCTCGAATCGAGCGTTATGCGGTGCTCAACACCGACTATCGTATCCGCTTTGCTTACAGTACGTACCCTGGTGATTACCGGCGCGCCTTTACCACCCTGCTCCTGACTATCTTTTTTACAGGATGCAATACCAATTATCATTAGTACAGCCAATATCCCATAATATATTTTTGAATTTTTCATCTTCTTTTAAATCTGGTTTTT
The DNA here is from genome assembly GCF_034345625.1 of Mucilaginibacter sp. 5C4. Taxonomy (NCBI): domain Bacteria; kingdom Pseudomonadati; phylum Bacteroidota; class Sphingobacteriia; order Sphingobacteriales; family Sphingobacteriaceae; genus Mucilaginibacter; species Mucilaginibacter sp. 5C4. The sequence continues at coordinate 4,070,691 of NZ_CP133775.1, forward strand.
TATTTAAACGTGTATGGTACCGGTGTTTCGTTCAGTTTCGGATTAGCCGCAACCTCTGTAGTTGGGTACGGGAACAGGAAACCACTTGAACTGATCGGTATCTTTTGGGAATACACTACCGGTGGCGTATCGTTACTGTAGGTTCCACGTTCCTGTTTGCCAATTATAACAGCAGCCAGCGGATGCGATGCAACATTAAAGCCATCTAAACGGCCCAAATCAAACCAATAATCGCCCTCGATAGCAAATTCTATACGTCGTTCGTGATAGATATCATTTTTAGTTACAGCAGGTAAAGGGTTAAGCCCTGCACGTGCCCTTACTTTATTAAACGGAACCAACGCAGCCGGGTCGCTTGTAGTTGTTGCACCGGCCAGTACGGCTTCTGCCTCAATTAACAAAACATCGGCATAACGCATAATGTAAGTGTTGTTACCTGTAGACTGCGAGGCACCTTTACCGCCATTATCAGCCGGTGTACCGGTAACATATTTTTTAATGCCCGCTTTGGTGCCTTGTGCATTAACATCTGCAGGTACGGTAAAGCCACCGGCAGCCTGGTTTAGTTCAGGATACTTATCCCCCGCTAACATGATCGTACCGTGTTTCCTAATATCACCCGGCTCATAGGCATTCTGAAGATCTATAGTGGGGCCAATTACAGAATATCCATCACCCGTACCGGTTATGATAGAATTGATAGCGAAATATGCCTGCAAAGAGTTACCGTGACCATATGGAGCACCGGCAGCCCATTGTAATGCAGCAACAGACTCCTCGTTATTGTTGTTAGCGGTAACAAACAGGTTGTTATAGGTTTTGCCGGCAATGTCCAATCCGTATAATTTAAACTCGCCGCTGCTAATCACCTTTTCGGCTGATGCGCGTGCATCAGCATACTTTTGTTCATACAGGTAAACTTTTGAAAGCATTGCCGTTGCCGAACCGCTTGACACGTGGCCTTGCGCTACAGATGATCCACTTCTTACCATTGGAGTGCAATTCGCTTCAGCAAATTTCAGGTCATTCTCAATAAACTTGTATACATCTACAACGGTGTTAGTGTTGATCTGGAAATTATTCACATAATCCAAGCTGTTCTCGATAATTGGAACCGGGCCAAATAACCTAACCAAATAGAAATAGGCAGCTGCGCGCATAAAGTGTGCTTCGCCAAGCGCATTGTTAGTTGTTGCTGATGGTACAGATGCCGGCACTTTCGATGGCAGATTATTGATGAGTGCATTTGACTGCGCAATTACGGTGAACAAAGATGTCCACGCGTTAGAGATCTCGGTATTATCACCCGTTGCAGAGAAGTTGCCGAAAGCCACAACATCACTTGAATAAGACCGCGCGTTGCCGCTTGCAATTTCTGTTATTGCCCATGATGCTTTATTATTCCAGCTGAACCAAACATTATTGTACAAACCATTAGTGCTTGACTGCACCTGCTCTGCTGTTTGATAAAAGTTATCCAGCGTTATCGCATCTTCGGGTGCCTTATTAAAAAAATCTTTTTTGCAGCTTGTTGCAGTAACTAACATCATTACCACTACGCCTGCTATATATTTTATATGTCTTTTCATTTTATTCTTATTTATAGGTTAAAACTGGGCGTTAATACCAAACGTGATGGTGCGGGCAGATGGGTACCTACCGATGTCAACGTTAGCTAATAGCGGGTTTTGGTTTTGTAGGCCGATCTCCGGGTCGTAACCGTTGTACTTGGTAAATGTGTACAGGTTTTGGCCGCTGGCATACACTTTTAAACGTGCAAGCTTAACATGCTTGATCAGGCTAACCGGGAAATTGTAACCTATGCTCACATTCTGGATCCTTAGGTAAGAAGCACTATGGATAAACCTGTCTGAAATTTGAAGGTTAGCATTATCTGTACCCGCCCTTGGTGCTGGGATGTCAGACGTTGGGTTTGTAGGGCTCCAGAAATTCGCCTGTGATGCGTACTGGTTCTGGTAAAGGTTTGCCAGGCCGCCTAAGGTGCGGTCAAGCAGGTTCAGGATCTGCCCGCCTTGCGAACCCTGCAAAAATATGCCCAGGTCAAAAGCTTTGTAACTGAAATTGTTTGTAAAACCATAAGTAAACGTAGGCTGCGGACTACCCAACGAAGTTTGATCCTTAGCATCAATAACGTTATCACCATTAAGGTCTTGATACTGCACATCGCCTAACCATGTCCTTTTATTACCAAGGTTTGGGTCGTTAGATACCGGGTAGCCAAATTGCACGGGCGCGTTCCTTAACTGTTCATCAGTTTTAAATACGCCTTTAACCTTGTAGCCGTAAAACTCTCCAAGAGGGCCGCCCACTACTGTGCGGGTAATTGGCAAGCTTAAGAACCCGTTGGTTACACTTTGAACAAGCTGTTGCAAACCATTAGCTAAAGACGTTACCCTGTTTTTATAATGAGAGAATATAAAAGTACTGCTCCATTTAAAATCCTTTGATACGATATTACGGGTGTTGATAGTAATATCGAAACCTGTATTAGTGATACCCCCTGAGTTAATAAATGGCGAGGCGACGCCGCCCAAATAATCCGGGCCGCCTACTACGTAAGCTGGCAACGGCAACTGAAACAGGAACTTACTTGCTTTACGCTGAAAATAATCGAATGAACCTTCAATACGGTAATTGAACAAGCTAAAATCAATACCTGCGTTGTACTCTATCTGGTGCTGCCAGGTAAGATCAGCATTGGGGATCCTTGCCACCAAAAAGCCTGTACCTAAACCCGTAATGGTTGGGTTTAGCTGCGAACCGAATGAATAAGGCGGGATGGCCTCGTTACCCAGCTGACCGTAACCTAAACGGATCTTCACGTTATCGGCAACACTTTTAATGGGTTTGAAAAAGTCCTCATCAGATAAACGCCATGATGCCGCGAATGATGGGAAATAACCGCGTTGATGGCCCGGCGCAAAGTTGGATGACACATCTGTACGCAAGGTAGCTGTAAGACTATACCTGTTGTTGAACGTATAAATAGCACGCCCAAATACCGACTCCAGGTTATGCGGCGCACTTTTGCGCTCATCTATCACAGCGGTTGTAGCAGTACCTAAATTCTCTGTAGGTACATTACTGCCCAACGAGTTGGTTAGGAAACCCGAAATACTTTGCTGCGTGTAGCCCCATCTTGATGATGATACCTCGTAACCTAATAACGCGGTTAAGCTGTGCTTTTGCGCGAAAGTATGATTATATGTCAGGTACTCTTTATAATTGTAATAGCTATTGGTGTTCTGTTGCTTGCGAAGGGTAGCCGTAGGATTGATGAACCTACCATACGAGTAACTTGGTGTGAAAATATTATTGTTAGAAAACCCAAAGTCCCCACCTATCTCTGTTCTCAGGGTAAGGTCCTTTATAAATCTAATATCCGCATAAAGGTTTCCGTTTAGGTTGCTACGGTTAAGGATATTAGAAATACTTGTTGCCTGCTGAACAGGGTTTAAGATACCAGCAACAGCATCCGGTGTATTTGGCGGGCCTGCAAATGTGCCATCGGCGTTGTATATGGCCACATCAGGTGCCTGTAACAATGCATTGTAGATGATACCGCCGTTATCGCTGTATATGATATTTTCGTTCGATTTGCTGCCCGATACGGTTAAGCCAACCTTAAACCAGTTGTTTACCTGCGCGTCTACATTACTACGGAACGAGTAACGTTTAAAGTTTGAACCGATGGCGATGCCATCCTGATCAAAATATCCGCCGGACAGGTAATATGTTAGCCCGTCTTTCCCGCCAGAGATTGACAACTGATGGCTTTGCTGATAAGCAGTACGGAAAATAGCGCGTTGCCAGTCGGTACCTTTACCCAACAGGCTTGGGTCGGCAAATTCGCCGCGGCGGCCTGTACCATAAGCATCAGCCAATGAATTTTGCAGGTTCGCATATTGCGGCAAATTCATCAACTTCAAAAATTTTTGTGGCTGCTGAAAACCTGCATAACCATCATAATTTATCCGGGCAGTACCACTACGGCCTTTTTTTGTAGTAATGATAATTACACCATTAGCCGCCCTGTTACCATAAATAGCTGCTGCGGATGCATCTTTCAATATATCTAATGACTCGATATCGTTAGGATTAAGCAATGCAAGCGGGCTTGGCGAATTTGCACCATTATTAGCATTTAGCGCGGTACCGCCATTGGCGTTGGCAGCGCCGGAGATAGGTACACCATCAATAACGTATAAAGGCTCGCCCGAATTGAATGTAGAAATACCCCGGATATGTACTGAAGTTTGGCTACCCGGCGCACCCGTATTTTGTGTCACGGTAACACCTGCGGCTTTACCCTGCAATAACTGATCGATACTGGCTTGTGGTATGTTAGCAATATCTGCCGCTTTTACAGATGATATAGCGCCATTTACATCCTGCCTGCGCTGCGAACCGTAACCAATAGCAACCACATTAACATCTGTTAAAGCGGTTGTAGACGACTGCAACTGTACGTTAACCTGTGTTTGGCCGCCTATAGTAATTTCCCGGCGTTGCATACCTATAAAACTGAATACAAGTATCCGGCCTTGTTGTGGCACAGTTATACTATACTTACCATCTACATTGGTAAGCGCACTAACCTGTCCATCTTTAACAGATACCGTAACTCCCGGCAGGGTTACCCCTTTTTCATCTGTTACTGTTCCTTTTATTACCACACCCCCTGTTTGCGCCATGGTAGTTACGCAAATAAAAAAGGAGGCAAAAAGTAATACTGATCGTAGAATTTTTCCCATAATGATTTTGTTGGTTTATAATTTTATATTGGTTTTGATTGGTTCTTTGCAGCATATTCAAAAAATTGCACGGCTATGCCAGGATCACGCTGACCTCTGCACTTGCTGTTTAACAGTTTCGAATGTGTTTACAATAAATTGGTTAAAATTGGTAATGTGGTCACAAAGGCAAAAGAATACCGGTGCGCCGCCATTTGGTTCGGAGATAAAATTATGGTGTATTTATTATCCTGTTGTGGATAAATAGGGGCACAAATGTCAACCAGAATTTAAAAGACTGGTTTATAGTTAGTTATAATAGATGTGCGGAGTTTATTAATACAAAATATTGACGGACCTATCCCCGGAATTTACAAATGCACCCGATATTAATATGCAAATCAAATTATTGTTGATGTGTTTCAGCATACCTGGATGGCACCATATCATATTCGGCCTTAAAGGTTTTAACAAAATATTTTTGGCTTTTAAACCCAACCTTATTACAGATCTGTGAAATAGTTAAATGGCCGGTTTCTAACAACTGCGCTGCGCGTTTTAACCGCATTTGCCTAACCAGTTCATTTGGTGTTTTACCGGTCATCTGCAGTATTTTTTTGTACAGCGTATAACGGCTCACAAACATTTCGTTGCTTAGCTCCTCTACAGAAAAATTGGGGTTAGCGATGTTATTGTCTATCAACATTAATACCTTTTTTATAAACCCATCGTCTGGTGAATCCACTATTACCTCAGTAGGGTTCGCTTCAACCTGTTTCTGGTAAGTTTTACGCATATGCTCCTGCTGCAATAAAATATTGCGGATCTTAGAAAGCAGGATCTCAAAATTGAAAGGTTTGGTCATGTAATCTGTAGCACCTGTTCCTAAACCTTTTAATTGTTGCTCTTCGCCCGCTACAGCGGTAAGCAATATCACCGGGATATGTGATGTACGCTTATCATTTTTTATCTTGATACAAAGGTCAATCCCGTTCATCTCCGGCATTGTAATGTCGCTCACTATCAAATTTGGGTGCTGTGCAAGCGCTTTTTGCCAACCCCGCTTCCCGTTTTCAGCTTCGATGATATGGAAAGAGTCTTTAAGGTTGTCTTTGATGTAGAACCTGAAATCATCATTATCTTCAACCAAAAGCACAACCGGTTTTTTACCGTCCCGGTTATCCCTCAATTGGATTTCCCTGTTGTTGATTATCGATATATTTTCGTCGGAATGCTGTAGATGAACAGATTTATCTGTAAATAAATTTTTGTTTAACTCCTGTAAAGGGGTCATTACTGTAAAACAACTCCCCTGGTTCAATTCACTTTCTACAGTTAATTCGCCGGCATGCAAGCGGACAAACTCCTTTACAATTGACAGGCCGATACCGCTGCCCTGGTTTAGCATTGTGCCCGGGATATCATTTTGAAAGAACGGTTCGAAGATCTTTTCCTGTTTATCCGGGTGGATACCAATGCCCGTATCAATTACCCTGATCTCAAATTGGTTTTCCCCGCCAGCCGTGTAGCTTTTTAAATTTAACAATACGCTTACCTGCCCGCCTGCATGCGTAAATTTATAAGCGTTTGATAACAAGTTGAACAGAATACGCTCTATCTTTTCATGGTCGAAACTGGTGTAGTATTCTTCTATTTCGCTATCAAATACAAATCTTATTTGTTTCTGCTCGGCAACATCGGTAAACGAGTAAGATAGGTCGCGAATAAATTCAACAATGTCTCCCGGTGTTTTGTGGAGCTTTGACTCCTGGTACTCCATTTTCCTAAAATCGAGCAGTTGGTTTACCAGGTTTAATAAACGCTTGGCGTTACGGTTCACCAAAAGCAACTGCTTTTTTATACCCGGTTCGGCAATTTGCTTAACAATGTTATCTACCGGTGCAATAATTAACGACAATGGCGTGCGGAATTCATGGCTTACATTGGTAAAAAACCTGATCTTCATCAGGTCAAGATCATGCATCCGCTGTGCTTCTTCGCGCTCCTTCTCTAAAAGAAATTCGAGCCTTAGTTTGCGGATCCCCCTGCTACGGATAAATAATAAAATACCTATAAATAGTAAGGCATATAAAATATACGCAACCGTTGTTTTCCAAAATGGGGGCAGTATTTTAATGTATAGTGTGAGTTCTTTACTTTTCCAAAACCCGGGGTTAGCAGCGCGTACTTTAAAGGTATAATCGCCTGCATCTAAGTTGGTATAAGTAGCTTTACGGGTAAGGTTATCGGCACTGATCCAGTTTTTATTGAACCCCTGCATCATGTACTCATATTTTACTTTATCCGCGTCAAAATAATTGAGGGCGGCAAATTCAACCGAAAAAACGTTCTCATTATATTTCAGTTCAACGGTATCGCTATGTGATATGGCTTTTGGCAAAATCACATTCCCGAAGATCTTTTCACCAGCCTTTACGCTTTTGTTAAACACCTGAAAATCGGTAAAGGCCAGTTTTGGGGCATTTGTACTGTTACGCAAACTGGCTGGTTTAAAAATATTAAAGCCATTACCACCACCAAATATCAGTTCACCTTCCCGCGTTTTAAAAGAGGAATTAGCTGTAAACTCCCTACCCTGTAGGCCATCCTTTTCGTTATAGTTGATAAAGTGCAAAGGCAGTCCTGCACTTTTACGGTCAACAATAATGTTCGAAAGGCCGTTGGGTGTGCTTGCCCAAATATTGTGGGCGTCATCTTCCCGCAGGTCAATTACGGTATTATCCGGCAATCCATCCTGCTTAGTAATATTTTTAAACTTACCTGTAGCAGTATTTAATATACTGATGCCCTCGCGCGTACTTATCCATATAAGCCCGCTACTGTCTTCTAATATATTATTGGTGTTGTTATTTACTAAACTGTTGGGGTCCTTGTCATCATGCACATAATGCATAAATTGTTCGGTACGCCGGTTAAGCACATCAACGCCATAGGATGTTACAATCCAAAGGTTTTTGTGCCGATCATCAAGCAAGGCGGCGACATAGCTGGAATGCATTGAATTAGATGACCCTACCATCATCTTATAATGCTTAAATGAATTGGTACTTCGGTTAAAGAGGTTTAGCCCGCCGGCAAGGGTCCCCACCCATAAATTATTATCCCGATCTTCGATGATAGACCAGATCCTGTCTTCAGAAATACTTCCGGGGTCGTTATCGCGGTGGCGGTAATGCGTAAAGGTTTTACCGTCAAATTTGTCAAGCCCGCCAAAATAGGTACCTATCCAAAGTTTCTGTTCATGATCCAGGTACATGTTTACAATAACATTATTGGTGAGGCTGTTACTGTTTGCCGCATCATGCATATAGCGTTTAAAACTGCCGTCCTTACGGTTAAAATAAACTAAACCCCCGCCGTTAGTACCTAACCACAGGTTACCCTTATCATCTTCGATAAACTTGTTTACATCGCTAAAACTCAAACTTCCCGGGTCAGACAAATGATGCGTATACAACGGGAACTTGATAATACTCTCGTGGTAATAACTAATGCCGCGCTTGTACGTACCTGCCCAAATAATACCTGTGTTATCCTTATAAAGTGTTGTTAAGCTATTTTGCCCGAGGGTTTTTTCATCGTCTTCACGGTTAAGCAGGTACCTGATCTTAAAATCTGCTTTGTTAAGTAAATTGATCCCTCCATGGTCGGTAGCTATCCAAATCCTGTTATGATCATCTTGTACCACCGCGGCAATTACATTGGTATTGAGGCCTGAGGGCGTGCCGTCTTTATCCAAATGCCTAAAAGTAGTTGTATTTGAATTTAAGTAATAAACACCGGATGAATAACTTGGCACATAAGCCCAAACATCGTCTTGCCTGTCAATAAAAACCTTGTAAGAGGTATTTAGCCCGGTTGGCAGTTCGCTCAGTTGCCTGCGATAATTGACCTTGTGTGTCAACGGATCGAGGCGCTCCAAAATCCCTTTATTATAAATCAGCCAGATATTGCCTTTTGCATCTACAGACAAGTCGGCGACAGCATTGCTATAAATGGAAGTTTTACCGCCGGGTTTATAGCTGATGTGTTCGGTTTTTTTTGTAAGGGGATTATATTTATAAATGCCGCTAAATGAGTTGAGGAACCAAAAGTTACCTGCCTTGTCCTTTTTTAGCGCTGTGAAATTTTGGGATGGTACACCAAACGCTTTGAGTGCGCCTGCAATGTTATGGCTAAAAATTTCTTTAAGCGGATCATAAATATTAAATCCATTTCTTGTTTCCACCCACAAATTATTGTCGGGGTCTTCGGTTAAGCCTACTATAAAATCATCACTCAGGCTCGCCGTATCACTTTCTTCGTGCTTAAATATTTTAAATTTATATCCGTCGTACTTACTCAAGCCCGACAAGGTACCAAACCACATAAAGCCACTATGATCTTTTAAAATACAATTGACCTGGTTGTGCGACAGGCCTTCACCGATATCTAATTTAGAGAATTGAAATTCGTTGCTTTGCCCAAACACCACGCAAGAGTAAAAAACAAAAAAAATCGTAAAAAACCTTTTCATGCGTATAAAATGGACAGGGATTACTGACTTATTATTGGTAACCTAAGTTAACAATAATAATCTTTAGAGATAGTATTCGTAAATAGTAAATAAAACTCAGCGATAAGAGCAGTCTTTTGTTCATATTGTAATTAAATTACAATATGAACAAAATGAGACCAAATAAACAATTGCTGTTAACGCTGATGGCTTGCTGTAACTATCTGATATCCATTGCCCAAACAAATTCGTCAGCGCAAAAAATCCGTTTAAATCAAGTTGGTTTCTATCCGGATGCCGAAAAAAAAGCGATAGTAACAAGCGCCGATACGGGTAAATTTTATTTACAAACCAGTCTGGGGCAATCTGTTTTTACCGGCCGGTTAGTATTAGACACACAACCTGCATTTTCTGGAAAGCAAATGGCTGTGGCTAATTTTACTAAATTTGTTACGCCTGGCACTTATCGCATTTTCATTCCTTTGATGGGATATTCTTATCCGTTTAATATCAAGCCATCTATTCATAAAAGTGTTGCAGATGCTACCATTAAAGCATTTTACTACCAACGCGCATCATTACCGTTAGCTGAAAAATATGCAGGGAAATGGCACAGAGCGGCTGGCCATCCCGACAATAAAGTTCTTATCCATGCCTCTGCCGCTAACAACAAAAGGCCCGAAGGTACGATAATATCAAGCCGGAGAGGATGGTATGACGCCGGCGATTATAACAAATACATCGTAAACAGCGGCATCAGTACTGCAACCTTACTTTCATTATACGAGGATTTTCCTGGTTACATGAACACTGTAAAACTTAATATACCGGAAAGCAACAACCAGCTACCGGATATACTGGATGAAGTTATATGGAACCTTCGCTGGATGCTTACTATGCAAGACCCTAATGACGGAGGTGTTTATCATAAATTGACTAACACCAAATTTGATGCGATGATCATGCCAGATAAAGCTGTAAAGCCGCGTTATGTTGTTCAAAAAGGCACAGCTGCGACGCTTGATTTTGCCGCTGTAACCGCACAGGCGGCCCGCATCTTAAAAAAATTCCATCATCAGTTACCTGGTCTTGCAGATTCTTGTTTAAAAGCGTCTTTACAAGCTTACTCCTGGGCGCTAAAAAATCCAAACGTGATATATGACCAGGACCTGATGAACAAAAAATTTAAACCCGAAATAACAACGGGGGCTTACGGTGATAAATACTTTGCAGATGAACTGATTTGGGCTGCATCAGAACTATATGTAACTACAGGCAAAGAAGAATATTTAAAAACCGTTATAGCCGGCGATGATCCTAAAATGTTGTTACCTGCATGGGGTAATGTAAAATTACTGGGCTATTACTCCTTAATAAAAAAACAACCTCATACCCATCCTTTGTTGGAAATTGAAGCAAGGGTATTAAATTTCGCAAGAGATCTGTCGTTTAACGCAGATAAAAATGCCTATCAAACAGTAATGGGCAAATCAGCTAATAACTTCAATTGGGGCAGCAACAGCAATGCGGCTAATCAAGGTATATTGCTTATTAAAGCATATCAGCTAACGCACGATAAAAGATATCTAAATTGCGCATTAGCTAACCTCGACTATCTTTTAGGGCGTAACGGGTCGGGCTATTCCTATATAACAGGTTACGGAAGCAAAAGCACGATGAACCCACACCACAGACCATCTACAGCTGATGGAATAGTTGAGCCTATCCCCGGGTTAATGGCAGGCGGCCCTAACCCCGGCATGCAAGACGGCGTTAAAGTACCATCGATAGCCCCGGATGAAGCGTATGTAGACGATGACCGTGCATATGCTGTCAATGAAGTAGCCATTAATTGGAATGCACCCGTAGCCTATTTGGCTAACGCTATTGAAGCACTGCAGAAAGATTTTGGACGTCGATAATAATAATAAATTCCACATTTAAACTTATATGAAGCTTCTATACTGCGTTCTATTTTTAATTGTTCTGTTTAGCATGAGTACTGCCCGTGCAAATAATGGCAAAGCCGACACCCTCGCTGCAAATAAGCTAAACCCTTATGGAAGATATTACTACAACAGCGAAAAAGAACTGGAACTCATTAGCTCGGCAGTGCATTTCGGGTTTAGCTTTAAAGGGACTGTTTGTAAGATTTATTTATCCCTAAAAGACAAGGGAGCTCACAATTATTTGCAGTACGAACTGGATGGCGTTTACCAAAAACGTATAAGAGTGGAAGCAAATTCAACATTGCCCATTATTATAACTGCACCCAAAGAGGGCAATCACAAAATATGGATCTATAAATGTACAGAGGCGACGAGTGGCGACATTTTGATCAGTAAAATAACCGGCAACCATGTAAAATCCATCAAAGTAAAAAAGACACCATCGATTGAATTTATTGGCAACAGCATTACTTGCGGCGCAGCAGCCGACACCAGTGAAACACCATGCGGCAAAGGTGATTATATAGACCACCACAACGCGTACATGGCTTACGGCCCGAGGCTGGCGCGTGCCCTTGGTGCAAACTATATGCTCAGCAGCGTAAGTGGTATTGGCGTTTATCGCAATTGGAACAGCGATGTGCCTACCATGCCACAGGTTTATGAAAATATAGACCTACAATACAACAATCCGGTTAAGTGGGATTTTAAAACCTATAGCCCAAAAGTAGTAAGCATTGCGCTTGGCACAAATGATTTTAGTAATGGCGACGGTATAAAGCCGCGCAAGCCTTTCGACCCCGAAAAGTTTATTGCTACTTACGTGAATTTTGTAAAACTGGTGAAATCAAAATATCCTAAAGCCCGCATAGCCTTATTGAGTAGTCCCATGGTAAAATTAGCAAATGGCAAAATATTGGAAGATTGCATCACCGCCGTAAAAAACCAGATCAATGCCGAATACCCTGGTAAAAAACCTGTTGAGATATTCTTCTTCCCACCCATGGAGGCGCACGGTTGCGGCGGCCACCCCAGTGTGGAAGACCACGCTATTATGGCCCAACAGGCGGCACCATTTTTTAAAATGTTGATTAAGTAACGTTTTAATTTCCTGATGGCGTTAAATAAATTGATTAGGTAGGCTGTTGCAGGAACATAAGCTTGCTCGTATCGATCAATTGCTGCATGATTAAGGACTAATATTTACTCAGCATTTCTCCAACTTTAAGTATTAATTTTATATTGTGAAGATACTGATAGTAGAAGATGAGACCGGCTTACGCGATAGCATAGAAGCCTACTTTACCGGCGGCGACAGCATTTGCGAAACCGCGAACGACTTTACATCGGCCCTGGCAAAAGTTAGTGTGTACCGTTACGATTGCGTGATTCTTGATTTAACCCTACCGTATGGAAACGGACTGAACATTGTTAAACACTTAAAAGAGAATGGGCATAACGATGGTGTGCTCATCATATCAGCTAAAAACTCCCTAGATGACCGCCTTACCGGGCTTGACTTAGGTGCCGATGATTATCTTACCAAACCTTTCCATTTGTCTGAATTAAAGTCGCGGGTTACGGCCATTGTAAGGCGAAGGTCTTTTAACGGCAGCAGCATTCTTAAATTTAACGAGATCAATATCGACTTGGACGCAAAAACGGTAAAAGTAAATGACCTGGTTGTGAAATTTACCCGTAAAGAATATTCGCTTTTACTATATTTTATCGCAAATAAAGGCAAAGTAGTTTCTAAAAGTGCCATTGCAGAACATCTTTGGGGCGATAGCATTGATATTGCCGATAACTTCGATTTCATCTATTCACATATTAAAAACATCCGCAAAAAACTGGTTGAGGCCGGCGCTAACGATTACATACAAGCGGCTTATGGCATGGGCTATAAATTTACCGATGCATGAAACTGTTTGACAAGTACAACCGCATTAACATAGGCGTAACCATTATAATCATGCTGGTTACCGGTATTGTTTATTACTATACCATCAGCCATATTTTAACCGGGCAAATAGATAAAGACCTGGTGCTTGAAGAGAATGAGGCATTTAGCTACGTAAGCAAAAACCATCGCCTGCCCGATGTTTATGAAAGCAACCATCAGCAAATAGTTTTTGCCCCACTTGGCCAACAAAGCGTTCAACGCCGCTTTTTAGATACCGTTTACCGGGATTACGATGAAAAAGACTTAGAAGCGGCACGCGCGCTTATCAGTTCGGTAAAGGTATCGGGGCAGAACTATAGTATAGTTGTAACACAGTCAAAAGTAGAAATCGAGGACCTGATCCAGATCATCTTCCTGATAACTATTGGCGTGATTATAACCTTGCTTGCCATTCTGATAATCCTGAACCGGGTAATACTAAAAAGCATCTGGAAACCTTTTTATAAAGTATTATTTCAACTAAAGGAATTTAGTTTAGCCAGTAATCCTATTGTTAGTAGCACACTATCTACTATTGATGAATTTACCGAGTTGAACCAGGCGGTTATCAGCATGGCCGACAGGGTGAAAAGCGATTATCAAAACCTGAAAGGATTTACCGAAAATGCCTCGCACGAGTTGATGACACCGATCTCTATCATCAATTCAAAACTGGATACACTGCTGCAAACTGATGAATTTACAGATAAGCAAAGCAAACTATTGAATGATATTTACGGCACAGTAACCCGCCTTACAAGGCTAAATAAATCTATGCTGTTACTTGCCAAAATAGAAAATGGCTTGATAAAAGACATCCACGATGTTGACATTAAAGAAGTGTTGGAAGAATGCCTTTATCAGCACGAGGAGATGATCCAGCAATTGAATATTAAACTGGCTTCCGATCTTCATGATAAAAAGATCCATGCTAATAAATCGCTTATCGAGATCTTGCTTAACAACCTGCTGAGTAACGCCATCAGGCATAATTATCATAATGGCCAATTATCTGTTATACTGGATGCACAAAAGCTTACCATTACCAATACAGGCAAGGGTAGTTTTAATTTTGACCAAGTGCTGAAACGTTTTCATAAGTCGGATGGATCTGAAGGAATTGGCCTTGGTTTAACTCTTTGTAAACAGATCTGCGATAATTATGGGTTTACGCTCGGGTACGAACAGGATGATAAAATGCATACTTTCTCCGTTATATTTTAATTATCCCAATTCCCTACAGTTTTATTCCAAATTGAGTACAGATTGGGTTGATAGTTTAGTGTAAAAAATACTAAACATGAAATTTATTAAAACAACAGCGGCTATTTTAATAGCAACAAGTTTGGGTGTAACAGTTATGGCCCAAAAACTTAATTCGGCAAAGGTGCCGGCAGCGGTAAAAACATCTTTTGAAAAAGCTTATCCCGGCATAAAAGCCGTTAAATGGGAAAAAGAAAAAGGTAATTTTGAAGCAGGCTTTAAACAGGGCAATAATGAAATGTCCGCAGTGTTTAAGGCTGATGGCACGCAGGTAGAATCTGAACTGGAAATAAATGCAGCTACCCTGCCTGCAACCGTAATTGTATACTTAAAACAACATTACAAAGGCGCAATTATAAAAGAAGCCGCCAAAATCACCAAAGCAAACGGCGAAATAAATTACGAGGCCGAAGTAAAAGGTAAAGACCTGCTTTTTGATAGCACGGGCAAATTCATTAAAATAGCCCAGGATTAATATTAAATTCAAGCCATTCATCGAGGAATTGTGGCTGTTCATAAGCCGGGGATAAAGCCATCCCCGGCTTATTTTATATCTCCATATCCCACAAAATGTTTACAGAATTAGATGAGAGATTTACAATTGAAAAATTTAACTTAACAGCCAATACTTTACGCACTAGATGAAATATTTTATCAACCTGTTTTTGCTTTTTTTATTCAGCACAACCTGCTTTGGCCAAAGTAAAACTTTGGACGATTACCTGCAGCAGGCGGTAAAAAACAGTCCGCTGATTAAAGATCTTAACAACCAGATCCTGTCGGCCCAATTGGATAGTGTGCGCATCCTTGCCGGGTTTAAACCACAGGTTACGGCCAGCAGCACGGGCTTGTACGCGCCGGTAATACGCGGATACGGTTACTCATCGGCCATTACCAACGGGCAATCGTTAAGCGGCTTGCTAACCGTTAGTAAAGCATTTATTGGTAAGGGTTATTTAAACGCACAGTTTGCGTCATTAGGCATCCAAAACGATTCGTTACGTAACAGTATTAAATTGTCTGAACAGGATCTTCGGCGCACCATCATCGGCCAATATATTACCGCATACGGCAGCCTTCAACAGCAACGCTTTAACCAGGAAGTGGTTGAATTGCTAAGTAAAGAAGAAGGCCTGCTGAAACGCCTTACCCGCAGCAACGTTTACCGCCAAAGCGATTACCTTACCTTTTTGGTTACCTTAAAGCAGGCGCAGTTGCAGCTATCACAAACACGTTTACAATACAAAACAGATTACGCTACGCTCAATTATTTATCCGGGGTAGCCGATACCAGTATTTTTGAGATAACCAAACCCGAACTGAAAAAGGCTATAAATACTGCAGACCGAAACGCCAGCATTTTTTTTAAGCAGTACCAGTTAGATAGCATCAGGCTAAATAATAGCCGCAAGCTAATTGATTATAGCTACCGCCCCAGGTTAAGTGTTTTTGCCGATGGTGGTTACAATTCTAATTTAACCGCGCAGTATTACAAAAACTTTGGCACCAGCGTGGGCTTTAGTGTAAGTATGCCTTTATATGATGGCGGGCAGCGCAAACTGCTTTACAAAAAGCTTTCGCTTGATCAGGAAACCAGCCGCAGTTACAAAGCTTTTTTTAACAACCAATACACCCAGCAGATTAACCAGCTTAATCAGCAGATTGGCGAGTACGATAAACTAATTGCCGAAATAAACGACCAGTTCAAATACTCCGAAAGCCTGATCAAGGTAGATACTAAACTGCTGCAAACCGGCGACCTTAAAATTGCCGACCTGATATTAGCCGTTAACAACTACCTCACAATAAAAAACCTGCTCACCCAAAACACCATCAGCAGGCTGCAACTCATTAATCAACTTAACTACTGGAGCCGATAATATGAACCAATATTACAAGCCATTCACCATATTTTCTGCCTGTTTAGTAACGGCGGTACTTTATTCATGCGGGGGCGTTAAGCCTGCCCACGAAGAGACCGCCTCAGCATCGCAAACACCTATAACTGTTACCACTATTGGTAACAGTGCCCTGGCAGATACCATTGAGTTAAACGCTACCTCATCGTTCCTTCAAAAGAATTATGTAAGCGCTAATGCAATCGGTTACATCCAAAAGGTAAATGTACAGCCGGGCCACTATGTAGAAAAAGGCCAGCTGATGTTCACCCTAAAAACCAAGGAGGCACAAAGCATTGGCAATACCATTAACGTTTTGGATACCACCTTCAAGTTCTCGGGCGTTATCAATATCCGCGCATCACGCAGTGGCTTTGTAACCCGGTTATTGCACCAGGTTGGCGATTATGTGCAGGATGGCGAGCAACTGGCCATCATTAGCGACCGCGAGAGTTTCGCCTTTGTTTTGCAGCTACCCTACGAGTTAAGGAGCGTTATTGCCAACAACCAAAACATGACCCTCACCCTGCCCGATGGCGAAAAGCTGAACGGCCACATTGCCTCACTAATGCCATCGGTAGATACCCTGTCGCAAACGCAGGGCATTGTAATAAAAGTGAACAACAGCCACTCTATTCCCGAAAATTTGGTGGCTAAAGCACTTATTATTAAAACAGCAAAAAGCAGCGCTCCATCCTTGCCAAAATCTGCCGTTTTATCAAATGAAACACAAAACGAGTTTTGGGTAATGAAACTGATAAACGATAGCACAGCGGTTAAAACCCCTGTTAAAAAAGGCATCGAATCGGGCGGAAAGATTGAGATACTATCGCCCGCCTTTAAAGCGACCGACCGTATAGCGTTAACCGGTAATTATGGTTTGGCAGATACCGCAAAGGTTAAAATTTTAAAATAATGGACAGCCTAAATAACTTTTTCATCACTCATAAAAAGCCTATCAGCCTAATGCTTTTTATTATACTTCTGGGTGGCGGGTTCGCCTACTCCAGGCTGCAAACGTCTCTTTTCCCTGAGATCACTTTCCCTAAAATAAAGATCATTGCCGATGCAGGCTTACAGCCGGTGAACAAGATGATGGTAACGGTTACCAAACCGTTAGAAAATGCCGTTAAACAAGTACCCGACTTGCATTACGTGCGCAGTATTACCAGCCGCGGTAGCTGCGAGATTTCGGCCTATATGAACTGGGATGCCGATATTGATCTGAGCCAGCAGCGGATAGAATCGCGCATAGCGCAAATAAAAAACATACTACCACCTGAGGTTAATGTAACGGTGGAGAAGATGAACCCCTCAATCTTGGCTGTTAGCGGGTATACCTTGGAGAGCCATAACCTGTCGCCTATCGAGTTAAAGCAACTGGCTACTTACACCGTAAAACCATTCCTCTCGCAGGTGAATGGCGTTTCGGAGATCCGGGTCATCGGTGGTAAAACCAAAGAGTACTGGCTGGTGCTAAACCGCCAAAAAATGAGCACTTTAGGCTTAACGCCTGATATGATCACCAACACTTTAGCGCAAACGGCGTTCATCAAATCCAACGGCTATCTGTCAGATTTTAAGATGCTGTACCTAACCGTTACCGATGCCAGCGTTAACACCAGCGAGCAACTTCAAAACCTGGTAGTGAGTAATAATCGCAAACGTGTTATCCAGTTAAAAGACGTTGCCGAGATTCAGATAAATCCCGGCATCGAATACACCAAGATAAACGCCAATGGCCACGAAGGTGTGCTGATAGCAGTTATCAAACAGCCCAACTCAAACCTGGTCGACCTGTCAGCAGCCATGACTAACAAAGTGGCCGAACTGCAAAAGGTACTACCCAAAGGAGTATCTATAAAACCATATTATGTACAGGCCGATTTTGTAAATGAGTCTGTAAAAAGTGTAAGCGATAGTTTATGGATAGGTTTGGCACTGGCCATTATTGTGGCTATCATTTTCCTAAGATCTTTAAAGGCAAGTGCAACAATTTTGATCACCATACCGGTTACATTAGGGTTGACGCTCATCATTTTATATGCCGCTGGTTATACCATAAACATCATGACACTGGGGGCTATTGCAGCGGCCATAGGTTTGATAATTGATGATGCCATTGTGGTGGTTGAGCAAATTCACCGCACGCATGAGGAGCATCCCGAAGAGCCTACGGTTAACCTTCTGGAAAAAGCTATCAACTACCTGTTCCCGGCTATGGTGGGCTCATCTGTAAGTACCATCGTTATATTCATCCCGTTTTTGCTGATGACGGGGGTTGCAGGTGCTTACTTTAAAGTGATGACAGATACCATGATCATCACCCTGGTGTCGTCTTTTTTTGTGACATGGATAGGGTTGCCTGTTATTTACTTGCTACTTACTAAAAATTCGGAAGTAAATACGCTTGGTAAAAAGGAAGTGGCACATGAAGTAAAAAGGCAACGTTGGGTTTCGTTCTTCATCCTGCGGCCGTTCATGAGCATTATTTTGATTCTGGGGCTGGTGGCGGTTATTATAGTCATTCCGGGCCGTTTAGAGACCGGTTTCCTACCGGATATGGACGAAGGCAGTATCGTTTTAGATTACACCTCCCCTCCCGGCACATCCCTTGAAGAAACCGACCGCATGCTGCGCGAGATAGAAAAAGTAATTATCAAGGAGCCTGATGTTGCGGCATATTCGCGCCGTACAGGTACGCAAATGGGCTTCTTTATCACCGAACCCAATACCGGCGATTACCTGATCCAGTTAAAAAAAGGCCACAGCAAAACCTCCGAAGAGGTTATTAGCGACCTGCGTTCGCACATAGAATCTACCCAACCGGCCCTACGGGTTGATTTTGGGCAGGTTATAGGCGATATGCTGGGCGACCTGATGACATCTACCCAACCCATCGAAATAAAAGTTTTTGGCGACGATCAGGCTAAATTGCATGCGTTATCCAAACAGGTAGCCGCCATAGTAACCGATGTAAAAGGTACTGCGGATGTGTTTGATGGCATTGTAATAGCCGGGCCATCGGTTGATATAGTGCCCGATTATACCAAGCTGGCGCAATACAATATTACCCCGGCGGCTTTGCAAACACAGGTGCAATCGGCATTAGAGGGTAACGTGATCGGCAACCTGTTCGAGCGGGAGCAACAGTCGCCCATCCGCATGGTTTACCCGGGTAACCGCATGCAGGATGTAGCAGGCATCAAACGCCTCAACTTGTTTTTACCCGATGGCAAGCTGATACCCATTACCCAGTTAGCCAATGTAAACCTGCGCGCCGGCGATGCCGAAGTAGAACGCGAAAATCTTCAGGCAATGGGTGTCATAAGCGCTCGTTTAGAGAACAGTGATTTGGGCAGCGTTATACCCGCCATTCAAAAAGGCATAGCTGAAAAAGTAAACCTGCCGCCCGGCTACCACGTGGAATACGGCGGCGCCTATGCCGAGCAGCAGCAAAGTTTTAAAGAGCTTTTGATGATACTGGTTACCGCAAGCCTGTTGGTTTTTGGAGTGATCTTGTTCCTTTTTAAACAATTCAGGATAGCGTTCCTGATATTGGTGATAGCGGTTTTAGGTATCGGCGGCAGTTTGCTGGCCTTGTTTGTCACCAATACACCACTAAACGTAGGTAGCTATACGGGATTGATCATGATAGTTGGTATTATTGGCGAGAATGCCATCTTCACCTTTTGGCAGTTCCGCGAAAGCGCAAGGACAAGTAGTGTGGACGATGCCATTGTATATTCCATATCAACCCGCCTTCGCCCTAAATTAATGACCGCGTTAGGTGCTATTATAGCGCTAATGCCACTGGCACTGGGCATTGGTGCAGGTGCTCAATTGCACCAGCCTTTGGCTATTGCTGTTATCGGCGGATTTTTAGCCGCACTGCCTTTACTGTTAATTGTACTGCCAAGCATGCTGCGGATCTTTTACCGTAATCATGTTTTCGTCAAGAAATAAGGTAAAATTAAAACTGCATCGAAAACTGCAAACCTAGGTTGCCCTGGTTATATGATGGCAGCAGGATAGAGCTTGTTTTAGGTTCTTTTTTCAACTCAGCAGGCAAATCCCTGTTGTTTTCCTTTTCGCGGCCGGCCTTAAACAGGCGGTTGCGGATATAAGGATAAAGCAAGTATGCCGCCTTGGTAGATAAGATACCAAAACCTGCCCCGGCAACAACATCGCTAAACCAATGGTCGCGGTTGTACATACGGAGTATGCCCGTGGCGGTGGCAAAACTATAACCCACGGCGCTGTACGCTATAGATTTATCGCCCAGTTCCTGTGCCATAAACTCGGCACCCAAAAAAGCATTTGCCGTATGGCCGGATGGGAAGGAGTAATAGTTAGAACCATCCGGGCGAAGCCTGTGGCTTATCTTTTTTATCCCAAACGTTGTTAAACCCATCATACCCTCGGCCATTGCAAAAATAAGGGTGCGATCAATAAAAGTATTTTTGCCATGTACGCCTACCAGGTTTAGCCCGTAAACCAAGGCTACCGGCGCAAATTGAAAAAAGTTTTCGGGGTGATGGCGGAAGTTTGGGGCATTCTCCATAATATCGTTATTAATGCTTACATCCAACCTCCTTACCGGTTTGAAAAAAAAATTACTTGCCCCGTAGGCAATCAAAACCGACGGAGGCACTAATGCCCAGGCTTTACCACGTAAATGCTTAACCGTATCCGGCGCGGTAAAAAGGTCCTTTTTTAAGGTATCTGCAATATTTACTTTCTTAGCTGTATCGGTTACCTGCCCCGAGGCGTTAAATCCCGCAAGGCAAAGTATCAGGTAGATGACTTTCTTCAATGTACAAGTGTTAGGGGTATTATTTACCTATTTCAATAATGTGGAATGAACCGGCTATCATGTGTGGGCGCGGGTGGGCATTCTCTGCCGTTGGCGGTGTTGCTTCCATTTGCGCGGCAGGTAAAAATAAATGATGAGTAATTAAGTCGATACCAATAGTGCGCGCGCTTTTTTCGGTAGTGATGTTCTCTACAAATACAAATTTATTGGCATTCACCTCTTTAATAACCGACATGTTGCCATCGCCATTTGATGAGTACGCCATCTTTAGGGCAGGGTCAAAAGCAACGCCATCACAATCACCAATCTTAAATTTGGCCAGATTTTTACCATTTGTGGCGTCCATCACAACCATGGTAGCATTGCCGCCGCAGCCGATGAATAAGCGGTTAGTCGCCCTGTCTATGGCCAAGCCTGAGGGCTCATCGCCATCATTTATTTTATATCGTTTGATAACTTTGTAGGTATTGGCATCAATTACCACAACCTCATTAGTGGTTTCGGAGTTTACAAAAACTTTCCCTTTACCGTCAGACACGCCGGTTTCCGGTTTACCGCCAAGCGGGATGGTTGCAACAACCTTATCTGTAGCCGGGTCAATTACGGTAGCATCGCTGCTGCGGCCGTTAAATGTGTAAACTTTTTTAGAAAACTCGTCATAAAATATAGCATCAGGATTTGTGCCGACGGTTATTTTGCCGATCTCTGCATTCGTTTTCAGGTCGAAAACGGTACAGCTGTTATCGCGCCCGTTACTGGTATAACCCTTGCCTAAAGTTTTAACCAATGCAATACCATGCACACCGTTTGTGTTAGGGATAACACCAATAGAATCGCCCGTAACCGTGCTTAAAATATTAACCTGCGTACCGTGCGATACGTAGATCTTTTTTTCGGCAGCATCTACCGTAATATAATCCCAGCCGCCGCTACTTTTTATAGCATGCTTTTTAAGAATATGTAAGCCGGTTTTAGTTTGGGCCGAAGCATTTAAAGATACAAGCGCAACGCCAATAATGGTAAACGCTTTTATTATACTAGATTTTGGCATGATGGTTAATTTTAATGCTATTTACTATCCTATTCTGTAGGAATGTTGGATAATATTTTTAACACGTCACTTATAATTTAATTAATAATTTGTGATAGAGAAATCAGAAAAAAGTGCCTCCTGATTGCTATCACCCTTAAAGTGCAGTCCTGCCCTTGGGCTTCGATCCCATTGTGGTAAAAAATCAGCCTTCAACGGAGTTTCGGATGTAAGTTCTTTCCATTCCATTTTTCCCTGCATGTAATAAAACTTGCATGTATTGTTGGTTGTTAATTCTAATTTAAGTTGCACAGCAGTTTGTGGATTCAAGGTTGACTGCGCTAAAGCAGAAAATTTATTGTCTTTAACCCGCCATAATATTATCTCGTTATTTTGGGTACCGATACCTAAAGCCACATTAGCATCCCCATAAAAAGTGAGGCCTTTAAGTGCTGTATTATTGTTAAGCACGGTTGCTACCATTGCAAAATTCCCGGAAACAGGCCTTGCAGTTAACACAATGCCGGTTTGATTAGCAAGCTTAACAGTTCCGGATAAATGCAATACACTTTTTTGTTGTTTTACAACTGGTGACGAGTTGCGAAAATCCCATTGCCAATATTTAGCTATGGATGGTGATGCGAATTTGTCATGAATGTCCGATGCAGCAACGCTCCATATATTTTGCGCCTTAAATACGGGCCAGCCATTTTTTTGCGGCCATACTAATTCGGATATAAGCCCTTGCCTGCCCGTAAATACTGTACTTTGCTTATTGTAGGCGTGGTGCAAATAAAGATCGGTACCGCCCGGCCCTTTAACAAAAGTGCCATGCCCCATGCATTTCCACTTTTCGTTTTCATATAAAATAGGGTTGGCCGAATACATTTCGTAAGGCCCTGCAAATTTTTTTGCACGAGCTATGCTCACATTATAACTACATTGCGCCCCGCAACAATTACCTGCCGAATAAAAAAGGTAATAATAACCGTCCTTTTTAAGGATGCTTTGCCCTTCCATACCTAAACGTTGTTCATCTTTTAGTAATGAAAATGGTTCGCCTTTTAACCTAAGGCCGTCTGCGGATAATTTACTACCCAATATTTCTATAGGGCGCTTATCGAGGCCATAGGCTTTAAAGGTGATGTACAATTGCCCGCCATCATTAAAAACAAACGCATCTATAGCTTCTTTCCCAAATGCTATGATCACGCCATGGTCGGTAAAACCTCTATCAGGAAACCTGGATGTGGCTACGCCGATGTAAGATGTATTATCAGCCTTGCGCCGTGCCGTGTAATAGATGTAATAGGTGTCCTTTATCTTATAATATTCGGGCGCCCAAAACGACCCCGATGCCCATTCGGGTGTTTTGTTAAATACATAACCGGTTTGATGCCAGTTTTTAAGATCGGTAGACTGGTAAATTGGGAAGTGCGGGGCCCACTCGGATGATGTGCCCACTGCAAAATATTTATTATTAACTTTTATAATGGATGGGTCGGCAAAATCGCCCGGAATAACGGCACCGTCATTCCGTTGGGCAAGTAATGTAACCGGCAAAACTATTATCAATAAGATATATAAAGTAAGTACTTTAATAGTTTGCATAGCAGTTAAGTTGAATTACAATGGTTGATGTTGAGTGAAGCAAATTACTGAAATAGGCTAACTAATAGCCGGATATTCTCACAAAACTAAAAGCCACCCCAGTATGGCTTTTAGTTTTAATTATGCCGCTATAAGTTTATAGCACCGGTAGTAATCGTATTATACTTCACGAACCAAAACCGATTAACGGCTTATGTCAAATTCTCTGTAAAGAAATCGATGGTTCGTTTCCAGGCCAGTTCTGCAGCGGCTTTATCATACCTTGGTGTTGTATCGTTATGGAAACCGTGGTTTACGTTCTCGTAAATAAATGCCTGGTATTTTTTGCCGTTCTCTTTTAATGCAGCTTCATACGCAGGCCAGCCGCCGGTAATACGAGTGTCCAGCGATGCATAGTGCAGCATTAGCGGTGCTTTAATTTTCGGCACATCTGCAGCTGCCGGCTGGGCGCCATAAAAAGGTACTGCTGCTGCCAGTTCGGGCACGCGTACGGCCATCATGTTGGCTATACCTCCTCCATAACAAAATCCCACAACACCAATTTTACCGTTACAATCTTTATGGTTTTTAAGGTATTCGTATGCTGCTATAAAATCTTCCTGCATTTCTTTTGGGTCTCGTTTGCTTTGCAGTTCGCGGCCGGCATCATCATTACCGGGGTAACCACCAAGTGGTGTAAGCGCATCAGGCGCCAGCGAAATAAAGCCAGCGAGTGCCGCCCTCCTGCCCACATCCTCAATGTATGGGTTTAAGCCGCGGTTCTCGTGCACTACAATCACACCGCCAAGTTTCTTTTTAGCACCCTTTGGTTTGGATAGCAAACCTTTTATACTGCCACCACCTTTTGGCGAAGCATAATTGATATACCCCGAATCCAATCGCGGATCATCTGCCTTAACCTGAATTTTATTCTTGTAATCGGGCATCAGGAAACTCATCAGGGCGGGCACGGTTAAACCGCCAACCGCATAAAGCGATAGTTTCTCTAAAAATACCCGGCGGTCCAGGCGGTTGTGTGCGTAATCATCATACAGGTCAAACACTTCCTGCTTAACATCTTCTTTTTTGATCTCACTCATGGCAAAAGGCTTTTTCAAATTTAATAATTAGCGGCAATGGCTTGCTAAACAAACATCAACACTCTTGCTACCCAGATAGTTTTGATATTTGTTTGAATAGATGAATCGTCCTAAAATAAGTTGACGGATTTATATACTTCCTCTTCTTTAAGCGATTGCATATCGATCACATAACGGAAGCGTACCTCCTCATCCAGCATCTTATCATACGCCTTGTTAATATCCTGGATCTTGACCAACTCGGTATTGGGCAAAATGCCATGCTCGGCACAAAAATCAAGCACTTCCTGTGTTTCGGCAATGCCACCGATTGCAGAGCCGGCAACCGAGCGACGGTGCATAGCTACTTCCTTGTTGTTAGTAGGTGCCTTGTATTGTGCCAACACCCCTACTGCCACAATAGTACCATCGCGTTTTAGCAGGTTGATGTCGTATGGGTCGGGAATGGTGTTCAATATAAAATCGAACTTTAACTCATGCGCAGCCATCTCATTCTCTGATATGATCACAGCTTTTGCGCCTAAAGTTTGGGCGGCTTCACGCTTTTCCTCCGTGCGGGTAATAGCAGTTACTTCGGCACCCATTGCTGCTGCAATTTGCACACCCATGTGGCCTAAACCGCCGATGCCTACAACACCAACTTTATCGCCTGGCTTTATGCCCCAGTGCTTTAATGGCGAGTACGTAGTGATACCCGCGCAAAGGATGGGCGCTGCTGCGGCAATATCCAAAGCATCCGGTATACTTAATACAAACGATTCCTTTACTACCAGATTAGTTGAATATCCACCGTAAGTATTAAAGTCGCTACCATCAGGCTTCATATAACCGTTATAAGTCGCGGTCCAGCTTACAGGGCCTTCGCAATAATTTTCCAGTTGTTCCTGGCAGGCCGGGCATACGCCGCAAGAATCTATCATACAGCCCACACCCACGGTATCGCCCACTTTAAATTTGGTTACGCCACTGCCTGCCGCGGTTACCTTGCCAATAATTTCATGACCGGGCACGCATGGGTAAATGGTATTCTTCCAGTCGTTTTTTACCTGGTGCACATCCGAGTGGCAAACACCGCAGTATAAAATATCTATCAGTACCTCATCTTCTTTTGGCGCTTTACGCTCAAATTCCATTATCGAGAGTCTGTTAAAAATCGAGCCTGATGCCCCGTAGCCTTTTGCTTTTATATTTTCCATAGTTTTAGTTTGTATATGATGTTATAATAACCGCATTAACAAACTATATTTTTAGAATAATTTATAAACTTAAAAGAAACCACACTCCGGTTATATGTAACAATCATTATACTTATTATACCTTATAAAATTGTTAAAATGCTTTACCTTGGTATCTTCAAATGTTATTACTGACTAACTGATAAATAATGAACAAATACTTACTAACGGTAACGGCTTTCGCGATGGCTTTGGGTGCCAACGCACAGCAAAATGCCCCCATAACCGCTAAGGATTATGAGCGTGCCGAGGCCTTTTTAGGCTACAATACTTCCCATTTGGTTGACAGGGCAAACGTTTCCCCTAACTGGCTCCCGGGCGATAAATTCTGGTATAGCGTATCAACCGCGCAAGGCAACGAATTTATACTGGTTGACCCCGCTAAAAAAACACGTACCACCGCTTTCGATTCACAGAAACTTGCCGCAGCTTTATCAACAGCATCCGGCAAAACTTATGATGCTAACAAATTGCCGTTTCAAAGCATTGGTTATTCTGCCGATGGCAAATCTGTTTTATTTTCTGCGGATGCTGAAAAATGGGCATATAACCCGGCAACTAACCAGGTGACCGCCGATACTTCAAAACCTGTTGCGGGTAAAACGGCTGCTTTAACAGGCCGTGCCGCACGTGGTGGTGGCAACGAGGTGATGTCGCCCGATCGTAGCAAAGCCGTTTTTATAAAAGACTATAACCTTTGGGTGCGTGATGTCGCCAGCGGCAAACAAACCCAACTGACTACCGATGGCGTAAAAGATTTTGGCTATGCTACCGACAACGCCGGTTGGACCATGAGCGACAGGCCGATTGTATCGTGGTCGCCTGACTCTAAGAAAGTGGCAACCTTTCAGCAGGACCAGCGAAAGGTGAGCGACATGTACCTGGTTACTACCAACGTGGGTAAACCAACCTTAATGTCCTGGAAATATCCATTGCCGGGAGAAAAAGATATTGTTACTATCCAACGGGTTATTATTGATGTAGAGAACCCAAAAATTATCCGCTTTAATATCG
This sequence comes from Mucilaginibacter sp. 5C4, assembly GCF_034345625.1. Classification (NCBI taxonomy): domain Bacteria; kingdom Pseudomonadati; phylum Bacteroidota; class Sphingobacteriia; order Sphingobacteriales; family Sphingobacteriaceae; genus Mucilaginibacter; species Mucilaginibacter sp. 5C4. The sequence continues at coordinate 4,097,798 of NZ_CP133775.1, forward strand.
CGCCCGATCCGCACCGTGCTACGCTGAGCGATGATATAGCCAGCAGCGGCAGCTTTGATGATGCCGACTGGAAAGCCGATGGCAGCGAGTTTGCATTTGTATCAACCTCTCGCGACCATAAGAATGAGAAATTCCGAATAGCGAATGCCACTACCGGTGCCGTACGCGAGGTATTTGAAGAAACCGTTAAAACTCAATATGAATCGGGTTGGGGCGCCATCAACTGGCGTTACCTGCCTACATCTAAAGAGATCATATGGTTCTCGGAACGCGACAACTGGGGGCACCTGTACCTTTACGATGCCACAACCGGCAAACTAAAGAACCAGATCACTAAAGGCGATTTTGCAGTTACTAAACTGCTAAAAGTTGATGAAAAAACCCGTACCCTATACTTTGCTGCAGGTGGCCGCGAGCCGGGCAACCCATATTTTTCGCACTTTTATAAAATTGGTTTCAATGGTAAAGGTTTAACCTTGCTTACGCCAGAGACTGGCAACCACAATGTTAACTTCTCGCCAAATGAAAATTACTTTGTGGATAGCTACTCACAGCCCGATGTACCTCCAGTTACCGTACTGCGCGATATGAAAGGCAACTTGTTAGCCACTTTAGAAAAAACGGACGTATCGAGGCTTGCCGCTACAGGCTGGAAAGCGCCTGCTCCTGTTAAACTAAAAGCACATGATGGCACAACCGATATTTATGGCCTGGTATTTACGCCAACCAAAATGGAAGCAGGTAAAAAATATCCGGTTATAGATTATATTTACCCCGGCCCGCAAGGTGGTGGTGTAGGCAGCTGGTCATTCATCGCATCGCGTGGCGACCACCAGGCACTTGCTGAACTGGGCTTTATTGTTGTAGTGATAGAAGGCACCAGCAACCCGCTGCGTTCAAAAAGCTTCCATGATATGAGCTATGGTAATATGGGCGACAACACCCTGCCGGATCAGATCACAGGCATTAAGCAGTTAGCTGCCAAATACCCTATAGATACTACTAAAGTGGGTATCTGGGGGCACTCTGGTGGTGGTTTTGCTACTGCTACCGCGATGTTTAAATACCCTGATTTTTTTAAGGTAGGGATCTCAGAATCTGGCAACCACGAGAACCGCAACTACGAGGATGATTGGGGCGAACGCTACAATGGTTTAGTAGAAAACTCAAACTACGATGCACAGGCAAACCAAAACTTCGCTAAAAATCTGAAGGGTAAACTGATGCTTGCCCACGGTATGATGGATAACAACGTGCCACCATACAACACCCTGTTAGTTGCCGAAGCATTGGAGAAAGCCAACAAAAGCTTTGACCTGGTGATATTCCCTAACAGCGCGCATGGATACGGCCAGTATTCATACTACATGATGCGCCGCCGCTGGGATTATTTTGTGAAGAACCTGTTAGGTGCCGAGCCACCTTACGATTACGTTCTTGGGCCAAAATCGACCAAACGATAAATCAGCGAAAAATAATTTATAGTAAAGCCCCGATCACTCGGGGCTTTTTTATAAATTATTGTACCGATGGCGGAGGCGTTTTTGTACCCCAATTGGTATTTGGCTGGCTGCCCATCACAAAGGTTAGCTTGCCGCCTTTCATTAATTCATCGCGGTATAGCCAGCAATTATCAAGCGGCGCGCCATTAAACTCTGCCGATTGGATGTATACATTGTCCTTACCGTTGTTTTTGGTTTCGATAATTAGGATTTTGCCATCGCCCAGTGTGATAGTTGCTTTGTCAAATATCGGGCTGCCTAATTCAATTATCGGGCGCAGGTCTGTAAAACCTTTCACATCAAACAGGCCCAAAGCATTTATTACATACCAGGAACCAAGTTGCCCCTGGTCTTCGTCCTGCCCGTAACCATAACCGTGGATAGGTTCGGTACCGTAAAACTCCTGACCTATAAGCCTTGCCCATTTTTGCGTTAGCCATGGTTTGCCCGAGAAATTGAATAACCAGCTCAGTTGTTCTGCCTGCTCTAATGTAACACTAATAATTATTTGATTAGTTGAGTACTAAGAACAACAATCGCTTAACTAATGTTTAATTATTTAACTCATTATGGGTGTAAGTAACATCCGTTTTAAAATAAGAAATAAGAAAAACGCTCAACTTAACAGATATTAATATCTAAATATTATTCACAGGAAATATTTGCGTATTACTTTATATAACCGCCCTGGTTATCAAGTTCTTCTAAAAACTTTTCGGCATTCGCCAGATGTTTATCACGCTTTTCGGCAGCCATTTTATCGAAGGTTTTAACGAGCATGCCCAGCCTTGGGTTTTGCAGAAAAAAGTTGCGGTGCACATGCATAAAGCGCCAAAACAGGCCGTCCCAGGTTTCCTGCCAGTCGCCTTTTGGCCAGTCGCCCATTTTCAAGAGGTAGTTGCTACCGCTGATATAGGGCTTGGTCGTCATCAGCCCGCCATCGGCAAACTGCGTCATACTATAGGTATTGGGCACCATTACCCAGTCGTAGGCATCAATATACATCTCCATAAACCATTGGTAAACCTGATCGGGGTCAAACTCGCAAAGCAGCATAAAGTTGCCCATTACCATCAGCCGTTCTATGTGGTGACTGTAGCCTGTATGCAAAACCTTTTTAACAACCACATCTACCGGCACAATCCCGGTTTCTCCTTTCCAGAATGAGGCGGGGATCTTCCTTTTAAAGCCCCAGTAGTTTTTGGTACGTTGTTTTATCCCTTCGCGCTCGTAAACAATATGGATAAACTCGCGCCAGCCCATAATTTGGCGAATAAAACCCTCGAGTGAGTTTAGCGGGATGCTATTCTCTGCGGCAAAATCAAGCGCCCCATCAATCACCTGCTGCGGGTTTAGCAGGCCAATGTTAAGCATCGGCGTAAGCACCGAATGATATAGGAAACTTTGCTGCGACACCATGGCATCTTCATAGATCCCGAAGTGATGGAAACGCTGTTTTAGGAAGTTTTGTAGCCATTGCTCAGCCTCCTGATAATTAACCGGGTAAAAGCCACCAAGGTTACTAAATGGCGATGCGGTGCTTCCGTAATTATCCGGATACTGTTTATCAATCCATTGCTGCGCATCGGTTACGTACTTGTTTTCGGCAGGTACATCTAACACGGGCACCGCTTCATTTTTTGGAAACTTCAACCTATTCTCGCCGTCGTAGGTCCATTTGCCACCTATGGGTTTGTCGTTGGCTTCAAGCAGTATTTTTCTTTCTTTCCGCTGCGCAATGTAAAAATCGGTTTGGAAATAGGTTTTGCGTCCATCAAAATAATCGGCCACCTCATCGGCGCTGTTGAGGTAATTGGGGCTGCGATATTTTGCTAACGCGATGTTATGTTTAGCACAGCCGCTATCTAAACGTTTCTCCAGCCAATAGTCAGCAACATCGGCATAGTGGATCTTCTCCACCCCTTGTTTAGCCAGGTGCGGAATGAGTTTACGTACATCACAAAGCTTTTCCGTAGCTTCAATATACTCTACGTTGAAGCCTTTATCCCGCAGAAAATCAGCATAAAACTGCATGGATGCGCGGTGGAGCACCAGTTTCTTTTTATGAAAAGTATATTGGTTAAAATAAAGTTCCTCTTCTATCATATAAACCAAACGCTCATCTTTCACGGCCGGATGTTTCTCAAACAACTGGTGCGGAAAAATGAGCGTGATACTTGTTGCATGCATAGTTTCAGAACATGCTGTACAGGCAAATTGTTCTACTTACCGAACCTTGAAAGCACATTATATGCCGCGCCGGGCATTTTTACTTTATAACGGAAACCACCGGGGAAAACATCTTCCTCCTTTATAAACTCGTGGCCTTTTTATTGATCCAAAATGTTTCGGTGGCGTGCTGGCCTTTGTAATCGCTTTCATTAAAAGTTTCCAGCAATCAACCTTTTGGTTATCCATGGTCATCATCACTTCGCTGCCAATTACTTTGTAAATAATATAATCGGGCTTACCCAGGCCTGCGTCGTAAAAGTTAATGGCAAAGGTTTTACCGGCAGCCAATGGCAGCATCTGGAAGGTTTCCATATCCAGATTCCAATTAAAGTTGTGCGAGGTAAAATCCAGCGAAAAATCTTTGGCTGTATTGCTTGCAACCGTATCTGCACCTTTAATTTTATCGGCACCTTAATTGTACGCGCGGTTTTTACCGGCATGGTATATCGGCGCGAAATCGCTCATGCGGTTTACCGAGTAAACCGTGCGGTAGCTGGTGCTATCGCTGCCATACCAATGCGGGCTGGTTACCAATACCTGCTGATTAGCCCGCGTTTCTACTTTGGTATCGCGCAGCCAGATAGTTACGCTTTCCAAACTATCGACTACCTGTTAAAACCTATTACATTAAAACGTTTCCTGTCGGCCACCCAAAAAATTGAGGCTGCATTTGGTAAACAGCCGGTAGCAGAAAGCAAACCCGATGAGGGTTACTTCTTTGTAAAAACAGGCAAAACCCTACGCAAGATCCTGCTGGATGAGGTGCTTTATTTTGAAGGAGAAAAAGAATACGTACGCATGGTTACCGGTGCCGAGGTGTTATTGATCTATCGCCGTTTAAAAGATATTGAAGAGCAGCTATCGTCACCTTTTGTGCGGGTGCATAACTCTTATATCGTCAACACCAAATTGCTCAGTAAAATACAGGATAACCATATTTACATTGGCGATAAACAGATCCCGGTTAGTGAAAAGTTTAGAGATGGTTTTATGGCGGTGATAAAGGAGAGGATGTTTTAGGAGCCTTACTAAAACACACGTCATTGCGAGCGATAGCGTGGCAATCCCCTACTTACAGAGTCGCAGACAAATCTACCGAAGATTGCCACGTTGTTATCGTTCAGCAATGACGCATTTTTTGAGCATGTGGGTTACCTACGATTCCGTCAATTCTCCCCTTAGATCCTTTTCCAAACATCGTTTTACCTCTTTAGGGTCATCAAGTTCGCCAAGCAGGTACATCATTTTGGTGACGGCTGCTTCATAGGTCATATCGTAACCGTTGGCTACGCCGATGTCTTTAAGCTGTTTGCTGGTTTCGTAACGGCCAAGCTCAACGGTACCCACTTTACATTGCGAAATATCAAGGATCACTTTGCCGTTATCGATAGCGTTTTTTAGCAGGTCGATAAACCATTGGTCGGTAGTGGTGTTACCGGCGCCGAAGGTTTCCATTACAATACCGCGTACATCGGCACCTAAAATGGTTTCCACAACCTTAGGACTAATACCGGGATAAAGTTTCAGTACCGCTACATCGTTAACCAACGTGTTATGAATTTTCAACGGACCTGTTCCAGGTTCGCGGATGTCGTTCACGCTGAAACGCAGGTGAACGCCAGACTCGGCCAGTATTGGGTAATTTGGCGAGCGGAATGCTTCGAATTTTGATGAATTATATTTGAACGCGCGGTTACCACGAAACAGTTTATAATCAAAATAGATACAAACCTCGGGCACACGCGATTTATCGTTCTTTTTAGCTTTCGCTATCTCTATCGCAGTCATCAGGTTTTCCTTTGCATCGGTACGTACCGCGCTGATGGGTAACTGCGACCCGGTGAAAATCACCGGCTTGTCCAGATTTTGCAGCATAAAGCTTAGCGCTGATGCAGTGAAAGCCATCGTATCCGATCCGTGTAATATCACAAAGCCATCCACCTCGTCGTAATTGGCTTCTATAAGCGCGGCAAGTTCGGCCCAAACTTCGGGGTTCATGTTCGATGAATCGATGATATGCTCAAACGAGTGCACCTTAATTTTACAATTAAGCTTTTCCAGTTCGGGAACGTTATCCATTATCTGTTCAAAGTTGATGGGTACCAACGTTTTTGTAACAGGGTCGCTCATCATACCAATTGTCCCTCCGGTATAGATGATCAATATCTGGCTCATTTAGGTCAGGTTTATACTGTAAAATAATATATACTATATACCAAATATTATTTTTGAATTTTGGGTGGTGATAGCTGCCACCTCTTCAATAGATACTTGATATAGCTCCGCCACTTTTTGGGCTACGTAAGTTAAATAAGAGCTTTCGTTAGGTTTACCACGATACGGAACGGGTGTAAGGTACGGAGAATCAGTTTCTAAAACCACATGCTTTAAGTCAATTTGTGGTAATATCTTGTCCAGGCCCCCATTTTTGTAAGTAACTACACCGCCTATTCCCAAATAAAAGCCCATTTCAGTAATTTTGTTGGCTTGCTCCAGCGTACCGGTAAAACAATGGAAAATGCCGCGCAGGTTCTCATCTTTACTATCCTGCAAAACCTGGTAAACCTCGTCGAACGCATCGCGGCAGTGGATCACTATGGGCATTTTCATGCTTTTTGCCCAATCTATCTGTAATTTAAACGCCTGGATCTGCTCGGTTAAAAAGGTTTTGTCCCAGTACAAGTCTATACCAATTTCGCCAACGGCATACAACGGGTATTTATGTAACGATGCTACAATAAGCGATAGCTCGTGTTCCCAATCCTCTTTTACCGAACATGGGTGCAGGCCCAGCATGGCGTAACAGTTATCGGGATAAGCAGCCAGCAGATCAAACATCAGCGGTACCGATGCGGCATCAACATTGGGCAAAAACAAACGGCTTACGTTACTATCCAGGCAACGCTGCATTAAAGCCGTACGCTTATCTGCCTCCGTTTCGTAATATAAATGGGTATGTGTGTCTGTAAATACCATGGCACAAAAGTAAGAAAGGGGCTTTCTATATTAATTTTTCTTTTTAGCTGAATTTCGCTTTTTTAACGGCGCTTTTTTCTTTAACGGCGCTTTAGCTGCAGGTTTCACAGCATCGTGTTTAACCCTCACCACTTTTACCAGTTCTACATCAAATAGTAGTGTTGAGTATGGTTTGATATCAGCACCTGCACCACGCTCGCCATAAGCTAACGCCGATGGGATAATGAACGTTGCCTTAGAGCCTTCGTTAAGCAGGGCCAAACCTTCGTCCCAGCCTTTTATTACACGGCCGGCACCTAAAGCAAAGCTAATAGGCTCGTACGTGCGGCCCGGCTGGTTTAAGCCACCGGCTTTTGCATCAGCCTCTACACTGCTATCAAACATTTTACCCTCTAATGTGCGGCCGGTATAGTTTACATATACGGTATCGCCATTAAGCGGTTTGGGTTTAATGCCTGCAGATCTAACCACGTAATGCAAACCAGACGGTGTAGTTTTAGCAACAAGGCCTTTGGTTTTAATGTAGTTAGCCAAAGTTGCCATTTCAGTCGCTTTAACTTTTTCGCCTTCGGCTTTAACCTTTTCCATAGCGGTATTACGCTCGGCCATGGCTTGTTCTAAAGTTTGCGAGCTAATGATTTTTAATTTAAAAACAATGTTGCCACCTTTTTTAAACATCGGGGGCATCTCGGTTTCGTGGCCTTTAAAAACCGAATCAACCGGCACTTTCACTATCGCGCTATCGTTAACCGACATCAGTGGGAAAATATCCATCAGGTCGGCAACATTGGTTGACGGGTGGATCTGCGTTTTTATTGGCTGCCCCTGTTTGTAGGTACTAAACAATACCGAATCGGCATCGGTTGCCTGGATAGCGTTAAACGTAATAACATTGTTCTGCTTTAGTTTTGCACCCGGGCTGCTGCTGATTATTTGATACTGCACACCCTTTGCGGTACGCTGAAACTGCGCGCTGGCCTTAAAGCCAAACAGGCAAAGTATTAAACCTAAAAAAATAGTACTCTTCATAATAAAAAAAGCCTCCCGGGTATTCTCCGGAAGGCTGTATAAGTTTTATAAATTATCTTGCTTGCGGTGGCATTGCCGGTTGTTGTAACGGTTTTGGCGCGTTAGGGTTAGCTTTGATGATCTGCACTACTTCTATATTGAAAGTTAGCGGTGCAAATGAACCAATACGTGGCGGGTAGCCCTGCTCGCCGTAACCAATGGCTGATGGCACTACAAAAGTTGCTTTAGCACCTTTGTTTAACAATAGCAAACCTTCTTCCCATGCGCTAATTACGCGGCCTTCGCCAATAGGGATCTTAATAGGCTCGTATTTGCGGCGGGCATCGTAAATTTTAGGGTCGGTTTTGGCATCCTCTTTAACACTTGTGTCAAACAGTTTACCATTTAACAACCTGCCTGTGTAATTAACAATAGCAGTATCGCCTTTAACGATGTTAGCACCACTACCCGGGGTATTAATTACGTATTGCAAGCCAGATGCTGTAACAGTAGTTTTAAGTTTTTTATCGTCTACATACTTCTTGATCTTAGCCGGCTCTTGTTTTTTAATGATCTCGCTTTGTGCTTTAAAGTAATCGGTAACATGTGCCTGGAAAACCGGCTCTGTTTGGTTACCTCTTGGAATCACCTTTTCAACTTTGATCTCGTAAATAAGGTATTTACCTTTTATGCCCGGAGGCCTTGGAGCGCCTTTTTTAAACATCGAATCGATAGCTAACTTAACAGTCGCGCTATCACCTTCGCTTAGTAACGCGAATGCAGCAGAAACATCCCCTTTACGAGGTTCTTTTTCCATTATCTGCGGTAAAGGGCGGCCTAATTCGTAGGTACTGCCTAATACAGAATCGCCATCTGTTTTTAAGATAAGGTTAAGGCTGATAAAATCGCCTGATTTAATGGTTGCGCCAGATTTATCTGTACGGATATTGTACAACATGCCACCTGCACCTTGTTTAAAACCACCTTTGCAACTTGCAAGCCCTAATGCTGCAACTGCTATGATCATTAAGTTTTTTCTCATTTTTTTTTGTTAGTTCTTATTGTAATAATAGTGTTTTATACTCGGGTAATATTGATTTAAATTTTGCTACGGTAGCCTCCAGCGATTCGTCAGACTGGCCGCCTGCCGCATTGCGGTGGCCGCCCCCCTGGAAATACTTTTTACATATCTCGTTCGCCGGGAACTCATTTTTTGAACGTAAGGATAATTTAACCTTATCGTTGCGCTCTACTATAAAGGCCGCCAAATGTACGGTGGCAATTGAAAGTGCATAGTTAACAATTCCTTCGGTATCGCCGGTGTTTACATCAAATTTGGCAATATCGGTTTTACTAACGGCCATTATGGCTGTATTGTATTCGGGCAGTATCTCTAAACAGTTTGCAAGGCAATGGCCTAAAAAGCGCAAACGGTTTTCTGATGAACTGCTGTATATTAATTCGTGGATGCGTGAGTTATTGGCGCCTGCATCAATTAAGTGGGCCGCAATACGGTGCACGGTTGATGTTGTGTTTGGCAACCGGAATGATGCGGAATCTGTCATGATGCCTGTATATAAACAGGTAGCCACATCTTTATTAATAAGCTCGGCGTGTTGCAGCTGATCTGCTATAAAGGTGTAAACCAATTGCGCGGCAGCACAGGCGTTGATATCCCAGTGGCGGTAATCGTCAAAATCCTCAGGTTCCAGGTGATGGTCTATCATCACTTTGTAGGCATTGCTTTGGCCAACCAGCGGGCCCATATCATTAATACGGCTCAGTGCGTTAAAATCGAGGCAAAAGATGATCTCTGCATCGGCAATTAATTTGGCAGAAAGGTCGCGGTTTTCGGTAAAAATGATCACCTCCCCGTTGCCCGGCATCCAGTTTAAAAATTCGGGATAATCTGTAGGGGCAATTACTTTAGCGTGGTGCCCTTGCTGTATAAGGTAATTATACATCCCTAATGACGAGCCCATAGCGTCACCATCGGGTTTATGATGGGTGGTAATTACTATTTTACGGGGCTGACTTAAAAGTTCAGTAAGCGAAGCTAAATCTAACATCAATTTTAAAAGAGTTGCAAAGCTAAGTAAATTAATTAAATACGTGTAGCATATTTATGGCAAAAGCTTTAAGTTTCAGTTATAAAACGCTACTTTTGCGCCTCTTTAATAATAAAAAGAACATCATACAATGGCAAATAACAGAACTTTTACAATGATAAAGCCCGATGCAGTTGCAAACGGCCACATTGGCGCTATTTTAGACCAGATAACCAAAGCAGGTTTTAAAATTGTAGCATTAAAATACACATCACTTAGCGCAGAAAAAGCAGGCGAATTTTACGCGGTACATGCTGAGCGTGGTTTCTTTGCAGATCTTGTTGGCTTTATGTCATCAGGGCCTATCGTAGCAGCTATCTTAGAAAAAGATAACGCTATCGAAGATTTCCGTAAACTGATCGGCGCTACAGACCCATCTAAGGCTGATAAAGGCACCATCCGTAACCTATTTGCAAAATCTATTGATGCAAACGCGGTACACGGTTCAGATTCTGACGACAATGCAGCAATAGAAGGCAACTTCTTCTTCTCGGCGTTCGAGCGTTTCTAAGCTACTGACAGTCAATAAAAAAGCGCCTTGTAAATATTTTTTACAAAGCGCTTTTTTATTGGTGCTTTTCTTGCAAATTAACTATTTATATGTATCTTTACATATCCGGGCGACCAAACGCCCGTATTTAAACGTAAGTATCATGAAGTCGCTTATTAAATACCTTATCTATTCTGTAGTTATTATAGGTATTATTGTAACTTCTATGAGTATTTTCAGGGATCATCCCGAGGCTCAGTTCGCGTTTATATTTCCGGGGATCTTTATGCTTGCGTTTTCGCAGATCATGGACGATAGCTTCCGTAATGTAAGCCACCGCTTACGTTTAACCCGCGGTAGGTAGTTATCCAATTTTAGATAAATACGATATCGGCAACCAGTTCGGTTTTAACAAAATCATTTATTTTTTGAATTATTTGTTCTCGCATCATTACAAGCTCGTGCTTAATAACTGATGATTCTATCCGCAAAAACAATTTCTTATCTTTTATAAATAACTCCTTGGTACGGTTAGCTACCGATTTACCTACAATGTCTGGCCATAGGGTTACGATGGCAGTCTCATCAAACTTCCGTTTTATTTTATAAACGTTAAGCATCTGCTCAATGGCTTCCTTAAGCGATTTATCGTTTGCCTTACGCATTTACATTCCCCTCCGTTACTTTAAATAATTTCACCTCCACATTTATTTTCTCGAAGATCCCCTCTACCCTCGCGCTGCTGGTATCGGTGATAAATACCTGCCCAAAATCGTTGTTAGATACCATCTGCATCAGTTTGGTAACGCGGTTATCGTCCAGCTTGTCAAAAATATCATCCAGCAAAAGCAGGGGTTTAAATCCATTCTTCTGTGTAAGAAAAGTATATTGCGCCAGCTTCAACGCTATCAGAAAAGATTTTTGCTGCCCCTGCGACCCAAACTTTTTCATTGGCATACCATGTATGTTAAATTGCAGGTCGTCCTTGTGGATGCCCATAGTAGTACGCTCCAATATCCGGTCGCGTTCCATGCTCTTCTTCAACAGGGCGGCAAAATCATCATTCAGCAATTGCGACTCATAATTTAACTCCACCTGTTCGGCATCTTCGCTAATGAACTGGTAGTGCCGGTTAAAGATGCCGGTAAATGCTTCCATAAACGCCTTGCGCTTTTCAAAGATGCGCTTGCCCGATGCGATCAGTTGCTCATCAAAAACAGAAAGCAGTTCAGGGTCGTAACGGCCTGTATCGGCAATTTGCTTTAACAGCGCGTTGCGATTAGCTAATACCTTATTATATACTATCAGTTCGTCCAGGTAATTATGGTCGGTTTGCGAGATAACGTTATCAATGAATTTGCGGCGCTCCTCGCTGCCTTCTATAATAATACTGATATCGTACGGGGAGATCATCACCAGTGGCAACAGCCCGATATGGTCGGCCAGGCGCTGGTAGTCCTTTTTATTACGCTTGAATTGCTTTTTTTGGTTACGCTTAACGCCGCAGGCCACCACCTCTTTGTTCCCGTTTTTTTGGAACACACCGTTGATCATGAAGAAATCGGCCCCCTGCTTTATTTGCTGGGTATCTATCGGGTTAAAATAGCTCTTGCAAAGCGACAGATAATGAACCGCATCCAGCAGGTTGGTTTTACCCGCGCCGTTATTACCAACAAAGACATTCACCCCCTCGGAAAGCGAAATTTCGGCCTCGGTGTAGTTTTTAAAGTTGATGAATGAGAGTTGCTGCAAATACATAAGCGGGGAGCAAATTTAGTGTTTTTTGGTTGGTTTATTAGTTCAATGGTGCATTAGTTTAGAGACGCGATACTTCGCATCTCCCGGTGCAAGAGTATTAATTATCAATTCAACGGGACATTAGTTTGTTGTGAGCATTTCTGTGATCGATATATTCTGAGACGCGAAGTATCGCGTTTCTACGGGCAGCAACAATGTAGAGACGCGACATTTCGTATTTCTTTGCAGAAAGGCAATTTACACTCCATTACCCACTAATAACAAACCCTTTACCCATATCACAACTATCCAAAATTTAAATTTGCTAAAAGGATTGAAAACCGTATTTTTGCAAACTTAATTTTTAAATACAGATGTCAGTACCCGAGGTGAATACAAAAACTACAGCAGATAAAACAAGTGTTGTAAAGAGCGGTAGTTTTGTTCAGGAGAACCAAAAAAGCTTATTATTTATTGCAGCAGCTATTGTTGTAATGATTTTTATTTACATAGCATACCTTAAACTTTACCTTGCACCAAGGGAAGTTACCGCTGCAAACCAAATGCACGTAGCGCAAGATTTTTGGGCTAAAAAAGATTGGGACAAAGCTATTAATGGCGATGCCGGTTACCCTGGTTTCAAAAAAATTATAACAGATTACAGCAACACTAAAGTTGCTAACCTTGCTTACTTTTACTTAGGCACTGCTTACTTAAATAAAGGCGAATACCGCCAGGCAATTGATAACCTTACTAATTACCGTGGCGATGATAATATGGTTGCTGCCGAGGCTTTAGGGAGCACGGGTGATGCCTATGTTGAATTGAAAGATTTAGATAAAGCCGAAACCTATTTCAAAAAAGCTGCTGATAAAGCAAGCAATAAATTCCTTACCCCGTTTTACCTTAAAAAACTGGGCCTGGTTTACGAAGCTAAAAAAGACAACAAAGCGGCTGCCGACACTTACAAAAAAATCAAGACTGATTACTTTGACAGCGCCGAAGCACAAAATATTGACGAGTACATTGCACGTGTTGACACGAAATAATTAACACGACATTATAAAGCATATTAATGCCTGCCTAAAAAGCAGGCATTATTTATTTAAACCAATTTCTATCTTTACGGTACTTATGGCTACTCAATTAAAAAACCTGTCAGATTTTTCAACCGCGAGCGAGATCCCATCGGCCGAAGGCTATAGCTTTGGTATTGTAGTTGCCGAGTGGAATGCCGAAATAACCAACGCATTGTACCAAGGTGCTTACGATAGCCTGGTAAAATATGGCGCCAGGCCCGAGAATATCCATTCGTTCCCGGTACCCGGCAGCTTCGAGTTAACCAGCGGTGCCGAGCTTTTGCTTAAAAACAAAAAGCTTGATGCTGTGATAACCTTAGGCTGTGTGATACAGGGCGAAACACGCCATTTTGATTTTATTTGCGCCGCGGTTGCAAATGGGGTAACTAATGTTGCCATAAAATATTCAAAACCTGTTATATTTGGTGTGTTAACTACTGATAATCAGCAGCAGGCAATTGACCGCAGTGGCGGCAAACATGGCAACAAAGGCGACGAAGCCGCTGTAACCGCCATTAAAATGGCCAAACTGAACGAAACTTTAATTGGGTAAACCCGTATAAATACTAAGTTGAACAAGCACATGAAAAAAATTTTATACATAGCACTTTTCGCACTGGCTTTAGGCAGCATGGCTTCATGCTCTAACAAATTATGCCCTGCATACGGTTCGTACCCTAACCACCGCTAACACACCCATTTATCATTTTATTCCCTTTAGCCTAAAACTAAAAGTAGTTTTACATTATTTTTACGATTGAACAGGCACTATATATTACCTTTGTTTTATGGAATGGATATCGTTGGACACGGCAGATCAGATAGATAATATTAAACAGCAAGCGGGCTACAGCTTAATTTTTAAACACAGCACCCGTTGCTCTATCAGCATGATGGCTAAAAGGCGTTTTGAGATGGACTGGGAGAACCTGCCATCAGACATGCCGCTATACTTTTTAGACCTGATCAAACACCGCGACCTATCGGCCAAAGTAGCACAGGATTTTTCTGTTTACCACGAATCGCCGCAAATGTTGCTGATAAAAGATGGCGAATGCCTGCTCGATCAATCACACGGCTCTATCTCGGTTGACGAGGCCATGAGTGTGGTTTCTTAAGGGAATAAAGATTTTTAGAATCAGGAATCAAGACTGAAAATATAAAAAATCCGCAGGAGTTATCCTGCGGATTTTTTATGGCCTCCCCCTACTTCAAAACCGCGCGGCGTCATTGGAGGAGCGATAGCGACCTGGCAATCTTCGATAGACTTGTCTGCGGCTCTGTAAGTAGGGGATTGCCACGCTATCGCTTACAGCAATTACGGGATCTAATAAAGCAATGACGGTCGGGGTAGATGCACCCCATCCCCTTATTATCCTTTCTGCGTAATATTCGTTTACATACGGGGTGCACCTAATTGCTTTTTACCTATTTTTGTAGCATGATAGATTTGCCAGTAGTACCCGCCAACCAGCCGCAGCGCAAGCCCGATTGGTTAAGGGTTAGGCTTCCGGTAGGGAAGGAATACGCCCACGTACGTGGTTTGGTTGACGAACATAAGCTGCACACCATTTGCGAAAGCGGTAATTGCCCTAATATGGGCGAGTGCTGGGGAGCCGGTACAGCTACGTTTATGATACTGGGTAATATTTGTACCCGCTCGTGCTCTTTCTGCGCGGTAGCAACCGGCAGGCCCCTTGCTGTGGATACTGACGAGCCAAACCGTGTAGCCAATTCGGTAAAACTGATGCAGGTTAAACATTGCGTTATTACTTCGGTAGACCGCGATGATATTAAAGACGGTGGTTCTATCATCTGGGCCGAAACTATCAACGCAATCCGTCGCGAAAGCCCGGATACCACTCTTGAAACTTTACTGCCCGATTTCCGTGGCATTTGGGATAATCTTGACCGTGTTTTAGAAACCCGCCCCGAAGTTGTATCACATAATTTAGAAACCGTACGCCGCCTAACCCGCGAAGTACGTATCCAGGCAAAATATGACCGTAGCCTTGAGGCACTGAAACGCACATCGGCTACCGGCCTGCGCACCAAATCGGGCATTATGCTTGGCCTGGGCGAAAAAGAAGCGGATGTACTGGAAGCAATGGACGATCTGCTGGAAGCTGGCGTACACATCCTTACTTTAGGCCAGTACCTGCAGCCAACCCGTAACCATCACCCGGTAATTGATTGGATCCACCCGGACCAATTTGCCAGTTACAAGGAATGGGGATTGAAAAAAGGTTTCAGGTATGTAGAAAGCGGCCCGCTGGTGCGCTCATCTTACCATGCCGAAAAACATTTGTTTGAAATGTAAGTTATCCTTTATATCTTCATCAAGTTGAGCCCCAAACGTAAAATATCATTATCCGAAGAGGAATTAGTCCTTGCATTGCGCAACCGTGAAAAGATTGCGGTTGAGGCATTGTACGATATGTATTCCGCATCATTATTCGGTGTTATCTCACGCATCATCACAGATGAGGCCATCGCCGAAGATGTTTTACAAGAAACTTTCGTAAAAATCTGGCACTCGTTTTCGGGCTATAGCGCCGAAAAAGGGCGCTTATTTACCTGGATGGTAAATATCGCACGCAATTTAGCTATAGATAAGGTTAGATCGAAGGATTTTAAAAACCAGAGCAAAAACCATGAGCTTGAAAATAACGTAACTTTTATTGACGAACAAAGAAATACAGTTTATAAGCCTGAGTTGTTGGGCATCAGGGAATTAGTATCTACCCTAAAACCCGAGCAAAAGTCTATCCTCGACCTTGTGTATTTTAAAGGTTACACCCACGTGGAAGCCGCCGAAGAACTTGGCGTACCGCTGGGCACCATTAAAACAAGATTAAGGATGGGCATACTCCAACTCAGAAAACATTTTAATGAATAGTGGAAAACGTTAAGGAATATATCGAATCAGGCACCTTAGAACTTTATGTTTTGGGTGACATCAGCGCTACTGAAAAAGCGCAGGTGGAGGAGATGGCTACGAAATATCCGGAGATAAGGGCTGAGATCATAGAAATAGAAAGATCAATGGAGTTTTATGCCGAAGAGCATGCCGTTGAGCCATCAGAAAACTTACGCGCCAAAGTATTGAACAGCTTGCTGGTTAACCTGGGCGATGACAATACCTTCTCAAAAGCAAGAACACACCAGGACGATGACAACGTACGTAGCTTACCTGCCGCACGTGTAACCAGTTTTTATAAATACGCCTTTGCTGCCTGCCTTACCTTATTTTTAATAAGTGTTTATGGCCTGGTGAACTTGTACAGCAAATTGCAGGAATCAAATACCCAGCTTAGCGCGTTACAAACAGATAAGATTCGTATAGCCAACCAGGTTAGCCTGCGCGACAACGAATTACAGGTTTACCGTGATACCGCTTTTAAAGTTTTAAAACTTAAAGGCACTGCCAAAGCCCCTACAGCCGCAATGGTTTTAGCATGGAACTCGGTTAGTAAAAAGGTTATGGTAGCTGTAGCAAGCGTGAAGCTGCCACAGCACGATGAGAAACACCAGTACCAACTATGGGCGCTTGTAAATGGCAAACCTGTAGATATGGGCGTGTTCGACCAGCCAAAGGCAGATACCGTAGGTGTAAAGGAAATGAAAGCCATTGCATCAGCACAGGGCTTTGCTGTAACGCTTGAACCAAACGGTGGTAGCATTAACCCAAGCATGGATCAAATGGTGGTTATCGGCACATTTTAACGAGATTTTAAGATATTTTAAAAGCCGCTTTGCAATGTGCAGAGCGGCTTTTTTGTTAAAGTTTTGTTAAAAAGCAGGCTTTTTATATAACAATTGAATATTTAGCGTTGTTAATGTAACTAATGTATGGCTTGCACGTCATATGTACAGTTAGTTAGAAGTATATAGTTCTTTATAAGATCAGTTAATAGTTTAAAAAGCGAGTGTTTGATACTGACACTCGCTTTTTTTATGCCTTTAATTTTGCCATTGTAACCGGCAAATGGGTAATAATTTTGGTAGGTAATACCACATTTAACCTGTTGGGCAAAGCTAACTCATCGCCCGCCTTACCATGAATATACACGCCTAATGTACACGCATCCTTTGGCGAATATTTTTGCGCTAACAGTGATGTGATGATTCCTGTAAGCACATCTCCCATCCCACCCGTAGCCATAGCCGCGTTCCCTGTCGAATTAAAATATAGTTTGTCATCCGGCGTAGCCGTAATGGTATAATCGTTTTTAAGGATGATGTAAATGCCTAACTCTTTTGCTTTAGCTTTAGCCGTTTGCAGGCGTTGCCACCAGTTGGTATGTTTCCCAAACAGGCGGTCAAACTCTTTCATGTGCGGGGTAATGATACTCCCGGCAGGGATCTTTTTTAACAAGCTCTGATTTTCTGACAGCACGTTCAGCGCATCCGCATCGATCACAACGGGTTTATTGTAATTTTTAAATATAGCTTTCAGCAGTTTTAAAGTACTAGGTTCCTGGCCCAAACCCGGGCCAATACCAATGGTACTAAATTTATCCCATTCGATTTCCGGTAGCTTAATTTCAGAACGCACCAAAGCCATCACTTCGGGCATAGAACTATTCAAGGCAACCAATCCGCTTTGCGGGATGCACGCTGTAGTTAGCCCCGCCCCCGCATGCGCACAGGCAGATGCTGAGAGCAATGCCGCACCCATGGTTTCATACTTACCGGCTATGATCAGCGCATGTCCATATGTGCCTTTATTACTAAAGCGATGGCGTGGTTTGATGAGTTGCTTTGCATCCTTTTCTTCTACGAGAAAGTAAGGCGTATCAACCGAGTTGATAAAATCCTCATCTAAACCGATCTTCACTACTTCGCAGCAATTGATATACGGGCCGCTCTCGGGCAGCAGGAAATTAAGTTTTGGTTGCTGAAAGGTGATCACCAGGTCGGCCTTTAAAACGGTGGCATCTTTGGGGATCTCGCCATCGGCGTAAAAACCGGTGGGCACATCAACGGCTACCATGGTTTTGCCACGGCTGTTAAGGTAGTCGGTCAAAGTTTTGTAATCGCCGGCGAGGGGTTTATTAAGCCCACTCCCCAGCATGGCGTCAATAATTATCTCGGCTTGTTCTAAGGGCGTTTTAGAGCCGTTTTTAAGCTCTTTTATGGTGATTTTTGTCGCTTTTAAACGCTTAAAATTTACGTTAAAATCGTCGCTGGCCTTATCGCTAAACCGGCAAATTTTCACATCAATATTGCAGTAACCATGGTCGCACAAAATGCGGGCAATGGCTAAACCGTCACCGCCATTATTGCCCGTGCCACAGTAAACCGCAATGGTTTGTTTTTTATCCTGGAAATGATTGATGAACCAACCCACAAAGGCTTTACCGGCCCGCTCCATCAGATCGACAGAGCTAATAGGCTCATTAGCTATAGTATAAGCGTCAGCTTCGCGAATTTGCTTGGATACGAGTAATGGCAGCATATATCCTAAAGATAGGATTTATGGTTTTGTTTTGGGGGAAGAAAATAATGATATCTGCATTGCAATATCACGACCGTTGCCTACGGTAAAAAGCTCTTCACTATGTTTATTTAGCCGTCACTCCGACAATCACTCCGAAGTTTCCATCCAATTGCACCCAACCATTCTCGGGCAGATAAGCCCGGGAAATAAACCCATCCAGGTACAGCGCATTTTTGCAACCCTGCTTTTTAAAGTAGTTGGCAAAATCATAAAAGTTGATGGCTTGTTTGGATAGCACAAATAGTATGCTGCCATCAGGTAAAATACCTACACCGTTGCGGACATTCTTGTTACTTGAGCCTTCTTTAAAAGAGGGGTGAATTTGTCCATCAATAAGTAACATTGGGCCAGATTGGGTAGCATATTTTATTTTACCGTTGTCCTTGAAATTTGGTGTAGTACGGATGGCTGCTGTGTTGTCCGTAGTTAGGTAAAACACGCCATTGGGCTTGAGGTAAAAATTCCCGTTAGCCGTTGCAGTATCTAACGGCGACAGGGTTATTTTATTTTGAATGTATAAACCCTGAGGTGGACCACCTGGCTTATACATTCCTCCGTTCATGGCAAAGAGAAGTTGCTTTTTATTTTTTGCGAGAGCTTGTTTTAAGTTCTGAATGCTGCCGAAGTTTTGATTGTGCTCGTCCTGCCAGTACAGTTTTACATCCAGTTCTTTCGGGTTGACCCGATAGGCAAGGAAAATAGCATCATCCTGTATAAAAGCAAAAGCAACTACCCCTACTAACAAGAGCGCAATTGCGGACAGGAAAATTTTGGTTTGCTTCATTCAATCCACAATATACCGCTATTTTTACTTCACTCCCATTTCCTTTTTCAAGAACTGACCGGTAAAGCTATCCTTCACTTTGCACAAGCCCTCCGGTGTGCCGCTGAACAGGATCTTACCACCGCCCGAGCCTCCTTCGGGGCCAAGGTCAATAACGTGGTCTACCACCTTAATCACGTCCAGGTTATGCTCGATAACCAATACCGAGTTGCCCTTATCTACCAGTTGGTTAATTACCCCAAGCAATACGTTAATATCCTCGAAATGCAGGCCTGTGGTTGGTTCATCTAATATATAGAAAGTGTTACCGGTATCTTTTTTACTTAGTTCTGTTGCCAGTTTTACACGTTGTGCCTCACCGCCGGATAGGGTTGTTGATGACTGCCCTAAGGTGATATAACCCAAACCAACATCAAACAAGGTTTTAACCTTACGGTAAATAGACGGGATGTGCTCAAAGAACGGCGTTGCATCCTCAATACTCATATCCAGCACATCGCTAATGGATTTACCTCGGTAGCGTACTTCCAGTGTTTCGCGGTTGTAGCGGCGGCCGCCACATTCTTCGCAGGGCACCTGTACATCCGGCAGGAAATTCATTTCTATCACCTTTTGGCCTGCACCCTGGCAGGTTTCGCAACGGCCACCCTTTACATTGAACGAGAAACGGCCCGGTTTGTACCCGCGAATCCTCGACTCGGGCAGCGCCACAAACAGGTTACGGATGTCCGAGAACACCCCAGTATAAGTAGCCGGGTTTGAACGCGGCGTACGGCCAATTGGCGTTTGGTCTATCTCTATTACTTTATCAATATGTTCAAGTCCCTCTATCTTATCGTAAGGCAAAGGCACCTTTTTAGCACGGAAGAAGTGATGGTTTAATATCGGGTACAAGGTTTCGGTGATCAGGCTTGATTTACCACTACCTGACACACCCGTTACCCCAATCAGTTTACCCAATGGAAAATCGACAGAAACTTTTTTAAGGTTATGTCCTGTAGCCTTTTTAAGCGACAAGGTTTTACCATTTCCCTCGCGGCGTTTTTCGGGGATGGCAATTTCACGCTCGCCGTTGATGTATGATGTGGTAAGCGTATGGTGTGCCATTAGCTCAGCAGGGGTTCCCTGTGCTACGATTGTACCACCGTGTACACCGGCAGCCGGGCCCATGTCAATCACGTGGTCGGCTTCCAGTATCATATCCTTATCGTGCTCCACAACTAAAACGGTATTACCCAGATCGCGCAGGTTTTTAAGGGCATTAATCAGTCGTTCGTTATCACGTTGGTGCAGGCCGATGCTTGGCTCATCCAGAATGTACATTACATTCATCAACTGCGAACCTATTTGTGTAGCCAGCCTAATGCGCTGCGCCTCGCCACCCGAAAGGGTTTTGGCGGTACGGTCTAAAGTCAAATAACTTAAACCCACATCCAGCAAAAAGCCAATACGTGCGCGAATCTCTTTCAAGATTTCTTTGGCAATTACATTCTGGCGTTCGTTCAGCCTGTCTTCCAGGCCGGTGTACCACTTATTAAGTGTGGTGATATCCATACAGGCCAGTTCGAAGATGTTCTTCCCGTCGACCTTAAAGTGCAGCGATTCTTTCTTTAAACGTGCGCCATCACAAACCGGGCAGGTACGCAATACACGATAGTTTTCCATATCGTCCATACCTTCGTCGTTGCGGCGTTCCTGCTGCTCTTCCAGCATCCTTATGATACCATCAAACGTAACCTGGTAGTTTTGCACGTTCCATTTATTGTATTCCACGGCAACGGTTATCATATCCGGCGTGCCGTTCAATATCATATCCAGCTGTTCGCGGGTAAGTTTATCTATTGGGGTAGATAGCGAGAACTCATACTTTTTAGCCAGTGCCTTCAACACCTGGAAGATCCAGGTTTCGCGGTACTCACCAATAGGTGCAAGTCCGCCGTTTAGGATGCTCAGCTTAGGGTTTGGCACTACCGATGCTTCATCAACCTCGAAGATATACCCTAAACCATTACACTTTCCGCAAGCGCCATATGGCGAGTTAAACGAAAAAGTATTTGGCTGAGGCTCATCATACGAAATACCCGAAACCGGGTCCATCAGGTATTTACTAAAGTAGGCTACGTTATTGTCCTTATCGCCAATACGGATAATACCCTTGGCAATTTTTAATGCCGATTGTACCGAGGTATATAACCTTTTGCTATCGGCCTCGCTCACCACTAAACGGTCAACCACAATATCAATATCGTGGATCTTGTAACGGTCTACCTGCATTTTAGCTTCCACATCGGCAATGGCGCCATCAATGTAAACCTTTAGGTAGCCCTGCTTGCGGATCTGCTCAAAAAGTTCGCGGTAATGGCCTTTGCGGGCCTTTACCACGGGTGCCAAAATATTAATCGGCTGCCCGTCAAACTTATCAAAAATGGTTTTCAGGATCTGCTCCTCGCTCATGCGTTCCATCTTTTCGCCGGTAGTGTAGCTGTAGGCATCCCCTGCGCGGGCAAAAAGCAAACGCATAAAATCGTAGATCTCGGTAATAGTACCAACGGTACTGCGTGGGTTTTTACTGGTAGTTTTTTGCTCGATTGCAATTACCGGGCTCAGGCCCGATACTTTGTCAACATCAGGCCGTTCCATCCCACCCATAAACTGGCGCGAGTAGGCCGAAAATGTTTCCATATATCGGCGCTGCCCCTCGGCATAAATGGTATCGAAAGCTAATGATGACTTGCCGCTGCCACTCAATCCGGTTATAACAACCAGCTTGTTGCGCGGGAAAGAAACATCTATATTTTTTAAATTATGTACCCGGGCACCATAAACTTCAACTTCACTTTGCTCGCCCAGGTCTAATGTTTTTTCGCTCATATATTCTTCCAGAAAACAAGACAGATACGGCTTGGTTTTAATTGGCCGCGTTATTACTAAAAAAGTTCGCAAATATACGCAAAACCGACGTCGGTTTATAGGCCTCACCCAGATATGAAGTACTTACTAATGTAAAATTTTAGCCTCACCATCAAGCCGTTGCCACCTCCGCCAAACATGCAATCGCCAATGTACAACCCTACAAAGGCCGCTGTAGCCAACTCGGTAGTGTTACGTATATTAACTTATGAAATTGCTACCGGCAAAACCAAGCAATATGCATACACTATGAAAAACACCACGCTTACCGGTTGCAGCGAGATCATGGCGGTTAACGCCACTACTTTCTTAACCATAGAGCGAGATGGCCTTTATGGCGGCAACCCAACTAACCCGGCTACTTTTAAAAAGATCTTTAAAATAGATGTAAGCAACGCTACCGATATTTCTGACGCCACAAACAGCGCGACAGGTAAGCTTTACAACGGCAAAACGATAGAGGAATTAAATGACGCGGCAGGCTTACAGGCAGCCGGCATTACCCCGGTGACCAAAACCCTGCAGCTGGATCTGTTAAAAGACCTGCCAACCATTTACCCGCATGATAAAGCCGAAGGTATCACCCTGTTAAAAGGTAACATCCTGGTTATATCAAACGATGATGATTTTGGTGTGGTAGATAACGGCGCAAGCGGTTTCGCTCAAAAAATACTGCCATCTACAAAAACCATAGACCATAACAGGTTATACTTTGTAAAACTGAAGTTGTAAAAATTTCTTTTACTTGAGATTACTTATACAGCCCCCTCTTTGCACGGAGGGGGCTTTTGTTATTTTTAAGAAAAGGTACTGTAGTGGCTTTTTCGTTAATATAGCCCCGCTTTCTGTACGAGCTTTGCCCCTAATCGTCACCCTAACGCTGCAAAGCTTTTCCGCCATTCGAGTTTATGTGAAAAGAGGCATATTAATAGTTTGATTTCACATTAGAATTCATTAATAGATATCCATGATTAACATCAAAATAGATATTGATTTATAATCCCTGAAACCAAATTTAAAAACTCACACAAATTTCCCTTCCGTAATTTTTAAAAAGTTTAAAAATCTAATCTCTTGATTGTAGATAAAAAACAGTAATTTTCGGTAACCAAATCACAAACTGTGGCAAAATACTCTTCAAAACCCCAAACCATTCAATCGAATTCATTTGATGCTTATAAAGCCCTTGATCTTATCGATTTCGGAGACATTGATGGCTTGTACGATCCCAATATTTCAGAGTACTTTATTGATGATAATTACTGGGAACAATTGGTGGAAGGAAGGAAATTCTTTGTCATTGGTCGTAAAGGTACTGGCAAATCAGCGATTTATAATTGGATTCATGCACAACAGGGAGATAAAGGAACTTTAGTTTCAAATTTATCATTCAAGACTTTTCCTTTTGAAAAATTTTTACAACTAACGGATGACGATTTTTCGAGGCCTAATCAATATCAAAGTATTTGGCGAAATATTATTTTATCTGAAATTGCAAAACACATTATTATAGATGAAAAGTCTTCTATAAATGACGACTATATACAAATTAGAAGTTATGTTGGATATAAATTTGGAACTGATTTAAATGACTTGCATAAAAAAGTCACTAAACAAACAACTAAAACCACATCTGGATTATTTTTACAAGGGTCGGGTATAGGATATACATCTGAAACGGCAAAGGATTTGGGAGATGAGTTAACAAATATCACACTAATTAATGCCCAACTTGAGCAGTTAATCAAAGGATATTTGAAAACCAGTTCAACATCATCATATATAATTCAATTTGATCAATTAGATGACAACTATACAACCTATATTAAAAATGACCATTACTTTCAATCTATCATTAGTCTTTTTAAAGTGGTGTATGATTTAAATCAGACATTTCATCAAATTAGTGTACCAGTTAAAATAATATGCTATCTAAGATCTGACATATTTTATGAAATAAATAATTATGACGCAGAAAGCGCAAGATGGGATCAGTTTAAACTACAATTAAATTGGGCAATTATTAACAGATCAGACTGGGATAATCCAGCTTTATTAAAACTTCTAAATAGTCGTATTAAACGAAGTTTGGTTGACATCAAAGATCAGAACCCATTTTTTAAAATCTTTAATCCGACAAATATTTCTTTGCTAAATAATAATAGCTCTAAACAAAGTGTATTTGCTTACATGGTCAAAAAATCTTTACATAGACCAAGAGACATAGTTCAGTTTTGCATAAAAATTCAAGAAGACGCAAGAAAATGGAAAAAATTAAATGTGAAAAATATATTAGATGCGGAGAAAGAATATTCGTCTTGGTTATTAGGTGAATTAGCGAATGAATTTGGGCCTCTTGTACTTGATAAATCAAAGCTTTATGAATTTCTTAGAAACCTTGGAGAAAGTCATATTTCATTCAATGTTTTCCGATCAAAGTATGCTCCTTACGAAAATAAAATTGGACTTGATGCTGAACAACTTTTAAAACTATTATATAGATTGGGAATTATATTTAATGTAAACAAGACCCTAAAACATACTGAATATTTCTCTGTTATACGCAATGAAAAATCTTCATATAATAGTAGTTTAAATATATTATTACACCCTGGCTTTAATAAGGGACTTCATACCTTCAGGGAATGATAATTAAGGTAACTACCAAATGTTAATATTTATCCGAAGTTTTCCCTATATCCAAAATACAGCCGTTATATCATCCTGAATGGATGGCGGCAAGGCGGTGTCTATAACTTCTACTTGCACATCATCGCCGGTGCCGGTGATGGCTACACAGTCGGTGATCTTTAGGCGATTTCCGGTAAAATAATCTTTGTTTTTTTTCTCGACGGCATACAAATACCTTAAAGCGTGCTCCCTGTTACTCATAGCATCTCAATTTAATTTTTTAGAAATGTTTATACAGCCGACAAGGCCTCAAGTTAATCAGGGGGAAAATAGAGGATCGGTTCGGTCTACTCTATTTACGGATATTACCGTGGGGTTGGATTTCGGGACGATCAAGTTTTTTTTATTGTTCGTCAAATCCAAAACATAGCATCGATATCATCTTTAATATGTTGTGGCAATGTGGCGTTAGTAACACTCACACCCATAGCGTTACCGACGCCTGTTATAGCTACGCAGTCGGCTATTTTTAGGCGATGTTCGGTAAAGTAACCCTTGTTTTTTTTCTGAACGGCAAGTAAATACCGTATTGCATGCTCCATGTTTCTCATAGCAAATATAAATTAGCATCGATAAAAATTTGGAGTCTCCGGAGCAGTAGGTCAACTGCTGCTTAAGGGCGGGGCATTGTAGTACGGGTTACACTCAGTTTTAGTATTACTACATAAATATAACGTATTTTTTTCTATAAAAATGTATTTATACTTTATTTTAAGGTATTTATAACAAAAAAAGCCACCCCAACAGGGATGGCTTTTTGAATGTGCTCCGTAATATTAAATTACTTTAATTGTTGTGTGCCACTAAAAACGGCATTGGCTTTTGCATATAGCTATAAAAGTTTTTATAACCATATTTCGCAGGCTTATTGATGATCTCTTTCATTGCAACAAGCTTGTAAACGTACGAACCGGTTTCGCGGTTAAGCGTCATGCGGAAATAGTTATCCTCATTTTGCTTGTTCATGGCGCGTTCCAGTTTAATAGAACCGTTATTGTAAGCAGCAGCGGCCAATGTCCAGCTGTTAAACTCACCGTACAGCTCCTTAATGTACTTGCAGGCTGCTATGGTAGATTTACGCAGGTTTAAGCGGTCATCTTTACCCTTGCCAACCTTTAAACCATAGGTGCGTGCGGTGCCAGGCATAAACTGCCATACGCCACGTGCGCCTTTAGGTGATGTACCTTCGCATAAGCCCGATTCCACTAACGGTACGTACTTAAAATCTTCGGGGATCCCGTAGGCTTTTAAGATAGGTTCTATGATAGGGAACATCTTGTCGGCTTTTGCATGTAAAACGTTCGATTGAACTGTTTTATACCCGTGCTTTGCTATTGATTTTTTTAATTTAAAATCTACTCTTTTGTCGTTTACAGGCAGTGCTTCGTTTGCAAAATTATACGCCACTTCGGCATCATTAACAGCGTGGTTAAAAATGTAATTTGAATGTGTATTAACGATGATTTTCGGGGTAAAAACGGGTTCTGTACTGTAAATGTTAAGTCTGGAAATGATAACCAGCACCAGGATTACGGAGCACGTAATTAAGTGTTTTTTAGTCATTTCAATTTTACTCATTAATTATACTTTTTGGTATGATATAGTGCAAAGGTATGTTATATTAATCAGATTGTCAAACACTTACTAATTACTTAGTGTTTCGAGAATTTTAAAACAGTGCCAAAATCGTGGTTTAAAACGGTTTAAACGTACTTTTTGAGCCCGATTAAAAAGTTGCTTTTTTGGTTAAAAAGTTGTACTTTTGACCCTCACGCTGCGAAAGCGCAAAACAAAAAATTATGGTATTTAAACGACCAGCAGGTAGTCGCGACGACAGGCCGAACAACTCTCAAAACCGCTCGAAAAGTGGTGGCGAAAACGGCAAAAGGCCATCATCATCCTCTACAGGAAAATCATTTGGCGCAGGCCGCACAGATGGCAAAAAAAACTTCTCGGTAGATAAACGCGAATCTACCTACTCAAAACCCAAAACCGGTAAACCAGATGCTGAAGGCACCGACAGGCCTAAAAAAGCCTATGGCCAGTCCTCATCATTTAGCGGTGGCGATAAAAAAGCATTTGTACCAAAAGGCCGCCCATATACCGGCAGGCCCGCAGATAACGACCGCCCTAAACGCAGCTTCGGCGGCGATGCACCACAAGGCGACCGTAAAAGTTTTACCCCGCGCGATAAGCCTTATAGCGGCCGCACACCGGGTGGCGACAGCGAAGGTGGCAGCACTTTCCGCAAACCAGGCTTAGGCCCCGCATCGTACGGCCCACGCAAAAACCCTGTTGCCGGTGATAAACCATTTAACAGACGCCCCGCCGGTACCGATGGCTCAGGCGGACCAAAGAAAAGCTTTGGTGAGAAAAAATTTAACAATACCCGTGGTGGCGTAAAAGATTTTCCGAGTACTTCAACAGGTTTCCGCAAACGCGAAGGTGATGATGCCCCGGCAAAACCTACTATGCGTGGCCGTAAAAACCCGGTTGTTAAAACTAAAGACGACGGCCTGATACGCCTTAACCGTTATATTGCCAATGCAGGTATCTGTAGTCGCCGTAAGGCCGATGAACTGATCGCTGCAGGTGTGGTATCGGTAAACGGCGAGGTGATCTCGGAACTGGGCCACAAGGTTGACCCGCTTAAAGACCTGGTACGTTACAACGGCGAGGCTTTAAAACGCGAAAAAAACGTTTACGTACTGCTTAATAAACCAAAAGACTACATTACTACTACGGATGATCCTCAGGAGCGCCGTACCGTTATGCACCTGGTAGAAAAAGCCAGCCGCGAACGCATTTACCCTGTTGGCCGCCTTGACCGTAACACAACCGGTTTAATATTAATGACCAACGATGGCGACCTTGCCGATAAACTTTCTCACCCCCGTAACAGTGTTACTAAACTTTACCTGGTAGAGCTTAACAAAGCACTTAGCCAGGGCGATCTAAACAAGATTGAATTTGGTGTAGAGCTTGAAGATGGTGTGATTAAACCTGACAGCGTATCGTATGTAACGGGTGGTACAAAAAAAGAGATCGGCATCCAGATCCATAGCGGTAAAAACCGTGTTGTGCGCCGCATCTTCGAATCGCTTGGTTACGATGTTGTAAAACTCGACCGCTCGGTTTATGCCAACCTTACCAAAAAAGATCTTCCGCGTGGCCGCTGGAGATACCTTGATGAGAAGGAAGTGATACAATTGAAGCATTTGATAAAATAAGATCAGAATATACAGAATATTAAAAGGCGCCTTACGGCGCCTTTTTTGTTTAGCTTGGTTCCACGAATTTTATAATGTGGAGACGCGATACTTCCCGCCTCCCTGCTTACGGGCTCCCACACAAATATTATTAAATATTTTCCGCTCATTATTATTGGCTTAAGTGTTTATTATCCCCTTATTAAAACATCAAAGCGCGTTACGGGTTACTAATTTATATTTATTAGGTGTTGCAGATTAAACTTTCGGCACGTAATTAACTCTACATTATACAAATATTAGAAAGACACAAAACATGAAAAAATTATTCTTAATAGCCACTCTTGTTGCTACCACCTTTGGGGCATTCGCACAAAACGCAGACCTGCGCCGTAAAATTGAAGTTACCGGCATTGCCGAGCAGGAGGTTACGCCCGATATTATCAACGTATCTATCTCTTTAAAAGAGTACATGAACGGTAAAACCAAAGTGACCATTTCTACCCTGGAAAAACAATTAGAAAAAGCGGTTGCCGAAGCCGGTATTGCCAAAGAGGATTTTACCATCAACAGCCTATCATCATGGAATTACCAGACCGAGAAAAAGAAAAACCCGGACTTTTTAGCCAGCAAACAATACGGCATCAAATTCCGCGATCTGAATAAATTTGACCAGATCTTGAGCCAGGTTGATGCTAAAGGCATCCAGAGCACTAACATCGATAGCTACGATTACTCTAAGATCAACGATATTAAAAACGCCCTTAAACTGAAAGCTTTGATAGCTGCCCGCGATAAAGCAGCGTTTTTAGTGAACGGACTTGGCGATAAATTGGGCAGCGCGCTAAACATTACAGAAAGCGATAACAGCAGTTTCCCGCAGCCACGTAACGTAATGTTTATGTCAAAAGCCGCAAGCGCTGATGTAGCGCCGGTTTCTGACATCGATGTGCGTAAGATCAAACTGAGCTTCCAGATCAACGCCATTTTCGAGATAAAATAATTAACCCTGTATATTAAAGCGGCCCTGAGTAATCGGGGCCGCTTTTGTTTTGGGGCTACGGCAAACATTTATTTTACAGGCATGTTATTATAAAAAGTAAATTGACCCTTATGAAAACGTTAAAATATTTTGCCATCGTTATTTTATTATCAGCATCGGTAACTGCTTGTAAAGATAGCGGCAGCAAGGCTGTAGGCGGCTCGGCAGATACCGTAGCCAAGGTGGGAACCGGCGATCCAAACGATACCCGGGCGGCCGATTCAACAAAAGCGGACAGCCTTAACAAAGGCAATGCCGACCCAAGCGGCCGCGGCGCAAGCGATACCCTAAACGCGCGACCAATTCATTAACAGTTGCTTATAACTAAAATATTGCTTGTAGTTTGTTAATATAGAATATACATTTTATATTCGTGTCCCCTAACTGTTTGAGCATGATACGTACACGTTCTAAAAGAGTACTTTTGGTTGCCCCGCAAGCTTTCCCCGACCAGCTACTGGCCGAGTACGATAACGTGAAACATATTTTTGCCATTACCGCGATATTCCCGGAGATACACGAAACAAAGCCCGATGTGATCCTGTTTGACCATGCGCACATGGCAGGCAACCTGGAACGCATATTACGCCGCCTGAAAACCAACCCTTTTTATAAGCACATTAAAATTTGCTGCTACAAGTGTAACGAAAGTATCACTGCCGATGCCACGCTTAAAGTTTTGGGTGTAGATCATATGATCTATCATGCCGATCTGCAAAAAACTTCCAAAAGTAATGCCGCGCTAAACGCTATCAACAATCTGGTGAACGCTTCGTTATTGAAGCTGATGGCCGGGGTGGTGTAAGTGTTCATTAGTTCACTGGTTCATTAGTTGATTGGGGCATTGGCGTTGTACTCTGCAATTCTCAACCTTCCGTATTTTCAACCTTCTTGAATTTTGACTTGTGAATTTTTACTTACATCTCCCCTATCAATCATTTTACATACGGGTAACACTTTTACAACAAATTGCTGTTAAACTTGTATGCTCATTATCAGTGCAAAAAATATAACATTGGTGAGGGCTTAAAGCG
Organism: Mucilaginibacter sp. 5C4; assembly: GCF_034345625.1. Taxonomy (NCBI): domain Bacteria; kingdom Pseudomonadati; phylum Bacteroidota; class Sphingobacteriia; order Sphingobacteriales; family Sphingobacteriaceae; genus Mucilaginibacter; species Mucilaginibacter sp. 5C4. The sequence continues at coordinate 4,128,103 of NZ_CP133775.1, forward strand.
TATCACACAAAATGAAAATAGGAATAGTTTGTTATCCCACCTTCGGCGGAAGCGGGGTTGTTGCTACAGAGTTAGGTAAAGCCCTTGCAGACCGCGGGCACCAAATTCACTTTGTTACCTACAACCAACCTGCGCGCCTCGATTTTTTCTCCGAAAACCTTTTTTACCACGAAGTATCGGTATCGCAATACCCATTGTTTGATTACCCACCGTATGAACTGGCCCTTGCCAGCCGCCTGGTAGATGTGGTAAGGTTTGAGAAACTGGACCTGCTGCACGTACACTACGCTATCCCCCATGCGTCTGCAGCATTTATGGCAAAGCAGATCCTGGCTACTTACGGCATTTCTATTCCGTTCATCACTACGCTGCACGGTACCGATATTACTTTAGTTGGGCAGGATAGCACCTATAAACCGGTGGTTACCTTCTCCATTAACCAAAGCGATGGCGTAACCGCGGTATCCGAGCATTTAAAGAACGACACCTACAAATATTTTAAGATAGAGAAGGACATTAAGGTGATCCCCAATTTTATCGACCTTACCCGTTTTAGCCTTAAACCGAAGGATCACTTTAAAAAAGCCATCGCCCCTAATGGCGAAAAGGTTTTGGTGCATACTTCTAACTTCCGTAAGGTAAAACGTACCGAAGATGTGGTGAAGATGTTTGCCAAAGTGATAGAGAAGATCCCGGCTAAATTATTAATGGTTGGCGATGGCGGCGAACGCTCTTTATGTGAACGCCTGTGTCGCGACCTGGGCATTAGCGAGCATGTACGCTTTTTAGGCAAACAGGATGCTATTGAAGAGATTCTGTCGGTAGCCGACCTGTTCCTGATGCCGTCACAGTCCGAAAGTTTTGGTTTGGCAGCATTAGAAGCTATGGCCTGCAAAGTTCCTGTTATCAGCAGTAACGCGGGCGGGTTGCCCGAGCTAAACATAGAAGGTGTTACCGGCTTTTTACTGGATATTGGCGATGTTGACGGCATGGCCGAGAAAGCAATCTATATTTTAGAGGACGAGGACAGGCTTAACCAATTTAAAGAAAACGCCCTTAAACGAGCTAAAGAACTGGAGCTTGCCAACATTATGCCACTGTACGAAAACTTCTACAAAGAAGTGATAGAGAAGAACAAACTGGAAGTTGCTAAATGCAGCAATAAATAGTGTAACATAATTATAACCTTTTGGCCTGATTTGTGTTTATACACCAATCAACATATATTATAATAAGATATAACATGAAAAAGATATTCCAAACAACCATTGCCATTTTAGCCGTTGCGTTTATTTTCTCGGCCTGTTCAACACCGCAGCAAACAAACGCGGGTACTACAACATCTTCAAATGTGTCTCGCGGTAAATTTACCGGCACCTGGACGCTTACTAACGTAAGCTATGACGGCCTTGTACCAGGCGCTGTACAAAACGTATTTGACCAGGCATCGCCAAAGGATTTTGTAGGCAGCACCTGGAAATTTACTAATAGCGGTAACGGTATTTATACCTTACAAAACGGCGCGTCGCAACCCATATTCTGGTCGGTGTTTAACGGTGGCAGCACCGGTACGCAGTTCCAGTTCAAAAAACTTTACCAGGGCGATAAAGCTAAAAACGTAGCCGAAGGTTACCGTTTAGATATTGGCAATATAGACAATGCAAACATGACCTTACGCTCACCTGTACCAATTGGTAACAGCGGCAAAGGTTACATCGTTTACTCGTTTACCAAAGCCCAGTAGATAAAGTAAAAATTCAAAATCTTTACCTAATAAATACAAGGAGCCGAAAGTGTATGACACTTTCGGCTCCTCTATTTTTGAATTTTGAATTTTGAATTTCCTCCTACATCGCTGATGCAAACTTCACACAAACCGGGTTGCCAACTTCTACACGGCTAACGGCCTGCCCAATTTTGCCGGTATTCTCATCTATTTTGTACACAATGATGCTATCGCTGGTTTGATGCGCGATAACGATAAACCTACCCGATGGATCGATAGCAAAGTTACGCGGGCCTTTGCCACCTGTAGGCTTACGCTCGATAAAGGTAAGCTCGCCATTTTCCTGGTTGATTGAAAATACAGATATATCATTAGCATCGCCACGGTTAGTGGCGTACAGGAACTTTCCGTTTGGTGTGATGTGGATATCCGCAGCACCTGTAGCGCCTTTGAAACCATCAGCCAATAAAGTAATGTCTTGTTTCAATTTAGGTTTGCCGTTGTTATAGTCGTACACTAAAACCGCGCTTCCCATTTCCATAATGGCGTACAGGTATTTTTTATCGTTAGAGAAAGCCAAATGGCGTGGGCCGTAACCCGGGGTTACACTTACAAATGCCGGTTTAGCAGGCACTATCGGGTTCTCTTTACCGCCTTTGTATTTGGTGATGTTTATTTTATCGGTACCCAGGTCGGTGTACAGCACATATTTTTCATCGGGCGATAGAACTGCCGTGTGCACGTGTGCTTTCTCCTGGCGCTCTTTATTTACGCCATGGCCTTCATCCTTAATGGTTTGCACCGCAGCGCCAATAGACCCATCTACATTAATAGGTAACACCGCGATATTACCACCCGAGTAATTGGCTACAAACAGGTTCTTCTGTTCTTTATCAACCGATACATAACAAGGCGAACCACCCAATGTCGATACTTTATTGATGAAAGTTAAGGCGCCTGTTTTACCGTCAAATTTAAATGAGCTAACCTCGCCGTTATCATTCTCGTTTACCGCGTATACAAATTTATTATTGGCCGATACCGCCACATACGATGGGTTGCTTATATCATCGATACGGTTAAGATAAGCTATGCGGCCGCTTTCAGTATAAAAACGATAAACGGATAACCCGCTGCTTTTACCGCTTGTATAAGCGCCAACAACAATATCATAGCTTTTTGGGAAAAGGGACTTTTTGGGCTTTTGCTGCGCGGTGCCTAAAAATGGGGATAACATAGAGATCAATATCAGGAATTTTTTCATCAGGAATTTTTGGTTTATAAGTGCAAGTTAATAAAATATGTCTGAACCAGAATTTGCCGAATTTATGAATTGACAGAATTTTTAAAAGTAATTGCTTTATCAGACTTCTTTACGAACAATTGGTTTAGTTGTATCGTTAGGGCGTTCCCTGCGGGCGGGCTTTACGCTCATACGCCTACAGGCATTAGGCGCGAGGCCGGTATCCGCTACAATCCCTAACGCACCTTTTGAATGCAAAGAGACGCGAAGTATCGCGTCTCTACAGCCAAGTCGTCATTGCTGTAACGAAGTAATGAAGGTTTACTAATTGTCTTGAAGCGGGATTAAACGGATTTATACGATTCATTTGATTTTTTATCTGAACCGGGATTTTTCAAATTATTATATTTTGGGGCGTTCAAGAAAGCTTCGCCGTTTTCCGAATTAAGGAATTTTCAGAACGAGTTTGAAGAACCTAACAGCTACTCTCCTACTGCGGCCTTAGCGCGTTGCGGATAGCACAGGCATTGCCTTACCACCCTTTAACATCAAAGCGGTACAGCCGCGTGTTTTTTCTTTGGTTCGTTTCTTTTTTGCGACAAAAAAGAACGGCATAGCCCTCTTGAGCACCAAAACAAAAATAAACACACTACGAAAAAATGAACATCCACAGGCGAAAATACGCTTCACCCACTCCTAACTAAGAACTAATTGTAGATTTTTCTATCGAAGATTGCCACGCTATCGCTCGCAATGACGCGCAGAGATGGAACAGCGTCTACCTGTCTTATCTAACAAGATTTCTCCTCGTACCTTGTTCGAAATGAACTGTGCTTTTATAAATAAAAAGCCCTCTCAACTACCGTTGAGAGGGCTTTAAAATATTACGAATTTTGAGGCTTTACTCTTCTACCATTTCACTATTGGGGCTGCTTACCTCGGGCTCTTCCTGTTTAAAGTAGCGCTTTTGGTTTAATAGTATCATGATGACACCTACTGATATGGCAGCATCAGCCAGGTTAAATACCGGGCGGAAGAAGATATACTCCTCGCCTCCCCAGATGGGCACCCATGCCGGGAACACGCCCGTTAACAGCGGGAAATAAAACATATCTACTACACGGCCGTGGAAGATCCCGGCATAATTGTAGATGACCCCGTAAAAGGTAGAATCGATAATATTACCCAGCGCACCGGCTAATATTAAGGCTACCATCATCACAAGGCCGCGGTGGTATTTATGTTTTACCAGGAAAACCAAAGCGTAACCAATACCACAAACCGCGACGATGCGGAATAGCGTTAAAGCCAGTTTACCAAGCTCGCCGCCCAATTCCATGCCAAAGGCCATGCCGTTGTTTTCGGTATAGTGCAGCATCCCCCTGTTGCCCAGGAAATGAATTTCTTCGCCCAGGAACATGTGTTTTCTCACCCAGATCTTGATAATCTGATCGAGCAGGATAATTAAAGCAGCAGTAAAAAAAGGTTTTGTATAAGCAGCCTTCATTTATTGCTTCAGTTTAGCTTCCATAGTTAGCGTTGTGTGCGGTACCGCACGCAGGCGTTCTTTAGGAATAAGCTTACCGGTTTCGCGGCAAATACCGTAGGTTTTGTTTTCGATACGTATCAAAGCAGCCTCTAACTGCTCAATAAATTTCTTTTGGCGGGCAGCTAACTGGTTAATTTGTTCTTTTTCCAACGTTGCAGATCCATCCTCCAATGTTTTGTAAGTACCTGCAGTATCATCTGTACCATTCGCATTTGGCGAACTTAACGAAGTAGCTAATGCATTTAGCTCTTCTTTGGAGCTGCGCAATTTTTCTAATAGTAGGTCCTTAAATTCTACTAATTCCGAATCAGAGTACCTTGTTTTTTGGTTTTCCATTTAAGTTTTAATTATAGCAATCAAAATTTCATATTCGTCAATAACGGCCTTTTCGCCTTCAGTTAGCTGATTATCAAGCACAAGGCTATCAGCTAAAATTTCGGCGCAAATATAGGCTAAATTATTTTCCAATGCGTTCCAGATCTCGGGGCCACAATTCACGACAACATTTATCCTATCGGTAACTTCAAAATATTTGTTCTTACGTTCAGTTTGAACTCGGTTTACAAATTCGCGGGCATAACCCTCTTCTTTCAGCTCGTCGGTTATCGTAACATCTAAAGCCACGGTTAGTTTGCCTAAATTTGCAACCTGCCAGCCCGGAACATCTTCTGCGATAATTTCCACATCCGATAACAGGATATCGTATTTGCCATCAAGCACCGCAATTGTGCCTGTAGTTTCTAATTCCGAGATCTGTTCCTGGCCAAACGCATTGATAGCCGCGGCTACATCTTTCATATCTTTACCAACCTTAGCGCCCAGGGCCTTAAAATTTGGTTTTATCTTCTTTTTAATGAAACCGGCGGCATCGGTAATGTACTCAATATCCTTGATGTTCGTTTCAGAAAGGATCAGTTCTTTAACCTTCTCAATCTGCTCCTTAAAGGTCTTGTCCAATATCGGCAATAATATTTTGCTTAACGGGCGGCGAACCGGGATCTCTATTTTTTTACGAAGCGATAATACCAGCGATGAGATATCCTGCGCCATTTGCATCCGCTCTTCAAGGGCGGTATCTACCAGGTCGTTATGATATTCCGGGTAGTAAGCAAGGTGTACCGATTCAAACTCCTCTTTACCGGTAACGCTGTTCAGATCAGTATATAAACGCTCTGCAAAGAATGGCGCAATGGGCGACATCTGCTTGCTAATAGTTATTAAACAAGTATAAAGCGTTTGGTACGCCGATAGCTTATCTTCCGAATTATCCGACCTCCAGAAACGGCGGCGGCTTAAGCGGATGTACCAGTTGCTAAAGTGCGCGTCAACAAATTCCTGTATGGCGCGGGCAGCTTTGGTTGGTTCAAAATCGGCATAAAAACCATCAACCTCTCTGCTCAGGGTATTTAGTAATGATATGATCCAGCGGTCAAGTTCCGGGCGTTTATCTAAAGCTATCTCGGCCTCTTCATATTTAAACTTATCGATGTTGGCATACAGCACAAAAAACGAGTACGTGTTGTACAACGTACCGAAGAACTTACGGCGAACCTCATCAATACCATCGATATTGAATTTAAGGTTATCCCATGGCGACGCGTTGCTGATCATGTACCAGCGGGCGGCATCGGCACCAAATTGCTCGATAGTTTCAAACGGATCGATACCATTGCCTAAACGTTTAGACATTTTGTTACCGTTCTTATCCAGCACCAAACCGTTTGATACCACGTTTTTAAACGCTACACCTTTATTGCCAACTAATTCGTTTACGGCTTTTACCTCGTCGCTGGCTTCGCTCAGCATCACCGCAATGGCGTGCAGGGTAAAGAACCAGCCGCGGGTTTGGTCAACACCCTCAGCAATAAAATCGGCCGGGTAAGCAGCAGCAAACTCTTCTTTATTCTCAAAAGGGAAATGCCATTGCGCGTAAGGCATAGCGCCGCTATCAAACCAAACGTCAATCAGGTCTGCCTCGCGTAACATGCGGTTACCGGTTGATGAGGTCAGGATCACATCATCCACATAAGGGCGGTGCATATCCTCCAGTTTAAAGCCCACGGGCATTAAACCGGCCGCGATAGATTTTTCTATCTCGGCATTCAGCTCGGCAATCGAGCCGATACATTTTTCTTCCTTGCCATCTTCCTCGCGCCAGATAGGCAGCGGGGTACCCCAGTAGCGCGAACGCGACAGGTTCCAGTCTACCAGGTTCTCCAGCCAGTTGCCAAAACGGCCTGTGCCGGTACTTTCGGGTTTCCAGTTAATGGTTTTATTTAACGCAACCATTTTATCCTTCACCGCAGTAGTACGGATGAACCAGCTATCCAACGGATAGTATAGTATCGGCTCATCAGAACGCCACGAGTGCGGGTAGCTGTGCTCGTATTTTTTAACGTCGAACGCGCGGTTCTCGGTTTTTAATTTGATGGAGATCAATACATCAGTCGGTTTAAAACCTTCTGCGGCACGGTCTGCATCGGTGTAATATTCTTCTTTAACGTAACGGCCGGCAAAATCGGTAACCTCATCTACAAAGCGGCCCTGCTTATCAACCAAAGGCACATCTTTACCGTTCTCGTCTTTTATCAGTACCGATGGTACGTTGTTTTCCTTACATGCCCTAAAGTCATCCGCACCAAAAATAGACGCGGTGTGTACAATGCCGGTACCATCCTCGGTAGTCACAAAATCTGCCGGGATAACACGGAAGGCATTTTTCTCCAGGTCGGCATTGGTTACGTACGGCATTAACTGCTCGTAATGGATGCCCAACAGGTCGGTGCCTTTAAACTCGCGGGTTAAGGTCCAGGGGATAATTTTATCGCCGCCTTTGTAATCTTCAAAAGACGCGTTCTCGCCTTCAGCCTTGAAATATTTTTTCACCAGGTCCTTAGCCAATACAACGCTGATGGGGTCGTAGGTGTAAGGGTTAAAGGTATTTATTTGTACATAGTTGATGCCCTCGCCAACTGCCAAAGCACAGTTTGAAGGCAGTGTCCATGGGGTGGTCGTCCAGGCAAGAATGAATACATCGCTGTTTACTCCGTTAAATAAAAAGGCCGAATCTTTATCGTTCTTTACTTTAAACTGGGCGACAATGGTGGTATCCTTCACCATTTTGTAGGTGCCCGGCTGGTTCAGCTCGTGCGAGCTAAGGCCCGTTCCCGATTTTGGCGAATAAGGCTGTACGGTGTAACCTTTGTACAACATGTCCTTATCGTAAAGTTGTTTCAGGATCCACCAAAGGCTTTCGATATATTCGTTCTCGTAGGTAACGTACGGGTTGTCAAGATCTACCCAGTAGCCCATTTTTAGGGTAAGGTCGTTCCAAACATCGGTATAGCGCATTACCTCCTTGCGGCAGGCATCGTTGTATTCTTTAACGGTTATCTTTTTACCGATATCATCTTTAGTAATGCCTAACGATTTTTCGACAGCTAACTCGATAGGTAAACCATGGGTATCCCAGCCGCCTTTACGCTTTACCTGGTAACCTTTTAGGGTTTTATAACGGCAAAAAATATCCTTGATACTCCGCCCCATAACGTGGTGGATACCGGGCATACCATTAGCGCTGGGCGGGCCTTCATAAAAGGTGTACGGCTTGCTTGCCGGCCTGCTGCTGATACTTTTTTCGAATATGCCGTTCTGTTTCCAGAAATCCAGCACGTCTTTACCTGTTTGGGATAGATTTAACTGCTTATATTCCTTGTACATCAATGTGTTCGCGTCGAATTTTAAAGGTTGCAAAAATAGCGAATTTTATTATTAAATGATAGTTAAATAGGGAATTATGACGGAGAGATTTCAGCCTCTCCCCGGCCCTCTCCTTCGGAGAGGGAGGAAAAACATGCTAATTCAATTATACTAATTCATTGTCGTCCCGTTTAAGGGATGGAATACCAAACTGTACAAATTGGCTTTAGCCAAAACTGCATATTCATTTTGGCTAAAGCCGGGTATTTATTATTGATTATCCGTTGGCTAAAGCCAACGGCAATGAAATTTCTTACCCTCTTTCCGCAAAGCGGAGAGAGGGTCGACAAGCGAAGCGATGTCGGGGTGATGTCGGGGTGAGAAAATCGCCCACATCAAACAATATCTTTCTTTCCTATATTTGACTAACAAACTCATCAAACCCATGAAATTAAACTTCATAAGCGTTTTAGCCGCTGCCGCCCTTTTAGCCGGGTGCGCCGGTAACGAAAAGAAAACGACTACCACCACTACGCCCGACACCGGGATGGCGGCAGATATAAGGCAACATATTGCCGTTTTAGCTAACGACAGCCTGCTTGGCCGCAAGCCATTTACCAAAGGCGAGGATAAAACCATCGCCTACATAGCCGGCGAATTTAAAAAGCTGGGACTTGAGCCGGGCAACAAGGGGAGTTATTTCCAGGAAGTGCCGCTAGTAGAAATTACTTCTGCCGCGCAGGATATGAACATTAGCGGCGCGGCTACCGTAGCACTTAAACCGGGTGTCGATTTTGTGGCTGCTACGCGACGTGAGGTGGATAGCCTGAGCCTGAAAAACTCGCCGTTAGTATTCGCGGGCTTTGGTGTGGTTGCACCCGAATACGGTTGGAACGATTATAAAGGACTTGATGTAAAAGGCAAAACCGTGATCGTTTTAGTAAACGACCCTGGCTTTAAAGCGGGCGAAAAATTATTTAAAGGCGATACCATGAGCTACTATGGCCGCTGGACCTACAAATATGAAGAAGCTGCGCGGCAAGGTGCCGCGGGTGTAATTATCGTACACCAAACCGAGCCGGCAAGCTATGGCTGGCAAGTGATCCAAAACAGCTTTAGCGGGGCAAAACTTTACCTGCAACAGGCCGATAAGCACATGAACCGCTGCCAGGTTGAGGGCTGGATGAGCGAAGAAGCTGCCACCAAATTGCTCTCATCGGCAGGTATAACGGGCGATATCCGCGCGTATGCCCGCAAGAAAGATTTTAAGGCTGTGGAGTTGAATAGCACCGTGTCCTTATCTTTAAAAAACACACTTAAATATTCAAAATCGCATAACGTAATTGCCACTCTTAAAGGCACGGCCAAGCCGGACGAAACCATCTTATACACCGCGCATTGGGACCACTTTGGCGTGGGCAAACCCGATGCAAAAGGCGATAGTATCTACAACGGCGCCATAGATAATGCAAGCGGTGTTGCCGCGATTTTAGCGGTGGCTAAAAAGTTCACCCAGCAAAAAGATAAACCAAAACGCAGCATTGTTTTTTTAGCCGTTACTGCCGAAGAACAGGGCCTTTTAGGATCGGAATATTACGCTACGCACCCTGTTTATCCGCTTAACAAAACGGTGGCCAACTTAAATATTGATGCGTTATCTGACTTTGGCGAAACCAGTAATTTCTCTATCACCGGTAAAGGACAAAACGACCTGGACGACTACGTAATAGCCCTAACCAAACCAAAAGGCTGGGATGTGGTGGGTGATGAAACACCTGGCTCGGGCAGCTACTATCGCTCCGACCATTTCAACTTTGCCAAGGTTGGCGTACCTGCATTAGACTTGCACAACGGGTCAAAAAGCATCCAGCGCGGCGAAGAATTTGGCAAGACGCAGGCTAAAGAATATAACGAGAAACATTACCACCAACCATCAGACGAGTACAGCGAAGCGATGGATACCAAAGGCATGGCCCAAACCGCCAACCTCATGTACCAGCTTGGCGTTAAGTTAAGCGGCGAAACCACTTTTCCGGGTTGGAAAAAAGGCTCAGAGTTTAAGGCAATCAGGGATAAAGCGATGGCGAAATAATGATGCGGTGGTAATGCGGGAAACTTGTATGCAAGGAGACGCGAAGTATTGCGTCTCTACATTACAAATCCCACGCGTTATTGCGAGGTACTAAGCAATCTCTTTAAGCAAATCGGTTATGCATGGTGTATAACTGTCCTAAAGAGATTGCTTCGCACCTCGCAATAACGTTCTTTTTTGATATTCCTTACTTACACCTTATCAATCCTAATCCATTGCATGCCTGCAGCTTCTGCGGCTTGTACGCCGGGTTCGCCGTCTTCAAATACCAGGCAGTATTTTGGGTCTACGCCAAGTTTTTTAGCAGCGGCCAGGAATGGGTCTGCGTAGGGTTTACCGTGTTTAGTTTCGCCTGCGCAGATCAGTACTTCCACTTTATCAAGGATGCCTAAAATCTCTAAAGTTTTCTCAACGGATGTACGGCTGCCGCCGGATACCACACCTATGCGTACTTTGCCCGCGTGGTTTATCAAATGGTTCACCACATAGTCAATAGGTTGGGTTTTCTCAATGTATTCACTAAAAAACACCTTGTATTTACGTGCGGCAAAATCAACCGGGTCAAAGGTGGTATGGTAGCGTTTGTTTATCTCGTCAACCACGTTCAGTATCGGCAGGCCTGCAAATTCATCAATAATATCTCCTTCAATAACGTAACCATCATCGGCAGCTACGCGGATATAGCTTTCCTTATGTGCGCCCATGTTATCGGCAAGGGTGCCGTCGCAATCGTATAAAAACGCTTGAAAATCCCCGGCGGATAGCTTATTTAAAGCTTTATATTTTTGAGTTGAAGTTGCCTGTTCCATAATGGCTGCAAGTATATATAAACCCGCAAACATTATTGTAATGATTAAGTAAGCAGGTTGTTAACGCAGTGTTAATCTTTTTTTAATACCTTGCATCACCAATTATAATCCTTTCATGAAAAAAGCCTTACTTACCTGTGTTTACTGTTATTGGTTTATGGCTGTAAAAAAGATAGCACTATTACACCACCTGTAGATACGCCACCTGTTGTGGTGGATAACACCCCGCCCATTACGCTAACCGCTGAGGTAAAAAACAACAGCAAAATTTTTACCAACATTACGCTTACCCAGGAAGGTGACATCTTAAAAGGTTACACCGCCGGCCCGGCGAGCATCAGCCGCCAATTGGTTTTAACTTTTAAGCTTAAGGATGCCGCATCGGTAGTAAAAGTTAAAGATGTGGTACAGGCAAGCGGCGTTACCTTAAATGATTTTACAAAACCTGTTGTATATACCGTAACCGATAGTAAAGGCGCAAGTAAGGATTACACCGTAGGCATTTACAATTTTACCGGCCTACCTATTTTTAACATTACCACAGCGGCACCCGTAGTATCAAAAGGAGATTACGTTGCGGGTAATGTAGATTACAGCGATACCACCCGTCCTGATGGCTGGTGGGTAAAAACGGCTCCTGGTTTAAGCGCTTGTTTCAGGATCCTGCTTTTTTGACCAAGGTACGTACCCGATGGCAATTCCTTAAGGCTAACGGCATCCCCGCCATGTATAAAAGCATTGATGATTCGCAGGCATATTTGACCTTGCCTGCCCAGGAGAACTTAACCAAGTAGGATATCCTAAACAAATATGTATGGCCTAACCCTGTTGTTTTGGGCACTTACTCAAGAGAAGTTGCACAGCTTAAATATTGGCTTACCCAGCGTGTAGCGTGGATAGATAGTAATTTGTAATTTTGCAGGATGAATTTTAAGATCTACCTGGTAATATTTGTGGGCGTGCTTATTATCCTGTTCGCCATGTACAGCCTTTATGCCGTTGGCACACAAGGCGAGCAATGGGGCAGCGTACTATTGGGTGCTGCCGTTGGCTGCATGCTTGCCATTGGTTTCCGCGTGGCAAAAAAGAAAAGGCTGGAAAATAAAAAACCTCAATAAATATTACGTCCTGCCCCACCATCAACCTGTATAGTTTGCCCGCTGATGTAGGCGGCCTGTTCTGACGCCAGAAAGGTTACCAGCGCGGCCAGTTCCTCGGGTTTGCCAATGCGGCCAAGGGGAATGGTTTTAGCTTTTTGTGCGATGGCCTCGTCGGGATCAACATCTTTTGGCATAGTATGTTTAATACGGTCTGTAAGGATCAATCCCGGCGCTACGTTATTTACGGTGATGTTATAAGGGCCAAATTCATCGGCCATTAGTTTGGCCATCCCCACAACGCCCATCCGCATAGCGGTAGATAATACCGAACCACCCAATACCGATTTTACCGAACCGCTTATGATATTTATAATGCGCCCGCTGCCTGTTTTTTGCAGATGGGGCAACACCAGCCGGCTGGTGCGCGCCATGCTTAGCAGGTTAAGGTCGAACGCTTGCTGCCATTGCGCGTCATCAAAATTCTCAAACTTATTAAAGGGCGGGCCGCCGGCATTGTTCAGCAAAATATCTATCCGGCCAAAGGCATCAGCCGCCTTGCTAATAAATTCGGTTACCTGCGCGGCGTTAGCTACATCAACCGGTATGGCGATAACTTCGTTACCGGTGGCTTGCTTTATTTCTTCAGCGGTTTTGTTTAGCGTTTCTTCATCGCGCGAGCCAATGATCACTTTCGCCCCTTCGGCAGATAACGCCATCGCGATAGCTTTGCCCAAACCCTTGCTTGCCGCCAGTACAATGGCTACTTTGTTAGTTAGTTTTAAATCCATTTGAATTACACATGTTGTTTAATAACACACCCCTGTTAATGTTGCTGCTGTTTGGCAATACCTTACAAATCCCCTCTCGAGAGGGAACCACAGCAGCGGCAACCGGCACTGCCATTCATGGGGTGTGTTTATGTTTATTGCAAAAACCCATTAACCGTTGCTAACATAAATAAAATATATTTGTACTAAGCTTAAGGGCTTACTCATCATTGATAATTTTATATGAAAAACCAGGTTGCCCGTACATACTTATTGCTGGGCATAGCACTTATACTATTTGCCTGCGCGGCACTGTTTGTACCATCGGGTAAAATTCAGGACCTAATGAACGGCGGCTCGGCAGGTTTCGCGCTTGCAGGCTGCATCAGCTTTGTGCTGATGCTGGTAGATCATTTTAAAAAACGCTCATGAAAAAGTTTATCCGGAGTGTTGGTTTCGCGCTTAAAGGCATCAGGCATGCCTTTGCAACACAGCTAAACTTCAGGATCCAAACATCTGTAGCGTTGCTTGCTATTGCGATGGGTTTATATTTTGACATCAGCGCGAGCGAATGGCACTGGGTAACGCTCTGCATCGCTTTGGTGCTGATGATGGAACTATTCAATACCGGTATCGAAGCCCTGGTAGACCTGGTATCGCCGGGTTACAACGAACTGGCAGGGCGTGTTAAAGATGTAAGCGCAGCAGCGGTTTTGATAATAGCCATATTTACATTGGTTACCGGCGTTATTATTTTTTTACCGAAAATACTATTGCTTTTCCATGCTGCATAAAACCCGTGGCATTGTGTTTAAAACTACCGACTACAGCGAGAGTAGTGTAGTGGTGCAGATCTTTACCGAAAAGTTCGGCCTGCAATCGTACATCATTAACGGGGCTAAAAAGCCAAAGGCCAAAATTGGTAGCAATATGCTACAGCCCCTGCATTTGGTTGATATGGTGGTTTACCATAAAAGCAACGGCAACGTGCAGCGCATAGCCGAACTGAAGAACGCGCCCACCCTACTAACCATCCCTTACGATGTGATTAAAAGCTGCATAGCCATGTTCCTGAACGAGGTGCTGTACAAAGCCGTTAAACAGCAAACACCGGACGAGAACATATTTGATTTCATTTTTAACGCCATTGAACTGCTGGACCACAAAACCCGCGGGCTTGCAAACTTCCACCTGTTGTTTTTAGTACAGCTAACACGATACCTGGGCTTTTATCCGCATGGCGGACTAATGTCTGAAGCTGATTTTTTTGATATGAAGGATGGCGTGTTCAGTAATTATAAACCCGATAGTGTCTCATATCTGTCACCACCGCATACCAAAAATTTTTATACCTTGCTTAAAAGCAGTTTCGCCAATATCGACGACGTAAAACTAAGTAACGACGAAAGGCGTTACCTCATCAATAAGCTTTTGGAGTACTACGCCATGCATATAGAAGGTTTCGGGAATATTCGCTCGCACGAGGTACTGGAAGAGGTGTTGGGGTAAAAATTTAACAGATAATTACTAAATTGAGCACGTGAATAAGCATCTACAAATAAGTTTACTGATTTCGGGGTTTATAGCTTTGACGCTCGCAGGTTGCGGCCCACGCAAACCTGCGAAATCAAAAATATCTTTTAAAAGTGTTGAGGGCATTACCTTTCTGGAGGTATCGCGGAAGCAAAATAATGGGTTGTCGTATAATGAGTACGGTTTCCATTTGATACCCGATTGGAAGCTGCGCTTTGTATCGGCAGATTCGGCGGCGCTTTACAGCCCTCAAAAAGGCAAGTTCTTCAACTTCCCGCTGGCTTTGGGTACCGATTCGGTTTTCAATATCGCCCATGCGTTTTTGAAGATGAAGGTACTGAGCAAGGATAGCCTGGTATTCCAGTTACTGGAGGCAGAGGGCGATTCAATCAACCTGAACAAGTCGCGTGTAACCATGAGGTTGTTCTCTGAAGATTATATCAAAAATAAGCTGCACACCGATGTGTCTGTTTTAAAGCGCGCCACCAGGCAGGATACCCTTTATGTACGTGGTTTAGTAGCCAAGGCCAATGCCGACATCAAAAAAGCATTTGCGGCATCGCAGCCGGTGCAGCTCATCAGCACAAACCCAAACGTAGCGGTTGAAAAACGAAAAGCAACCCCCAGCCTGTTAGATAACAAATACAGCACCGATGATGATTACCTTAGCCCGGTTTATGATATTGTGATCCATAAAGCCTACCAGGATTTCGACTACTTATTTGAGGCTACCATAGATGCTGCCGGCACGTGGCATTATAACAAACCTTTAATTGGCTTTTTAGACGACAAGGTAGCCGAAGCCGCGGCCATCCGCGCAACAACCGGTATTATGAATACCTATCTGAAACTTTTTTTAACCACCATATCCGGCCAAACTTTGGGCATGAAACATGCCAGTATTATTTCGGTAAGAGTTAAGGGATTTGTGGCGGCGAAATAAGGATTAAATCAAGTTCGAAAAATGATCAATTAATGGCGTTTCAAAGTCGATTTGGGGACGGAAAAAAGTCATTTAAAGTCTACTTTTTTTTCTTAAAAAGCCTGTAAAAAAATCATAGAAAACCATAAAGGGCGAGTAATTTTTTTAGCGATATCAACATTAACAGATATTTCAATCGCTGCACCCTGCGCCCTTTGTGAAACTTGTTGATCAGGCCGGTTAGCCCAGTATGCGTTTCTTGATGTAATCTATAGCAGATTCTGCCAGCTCGTTACCACCGGTTTGTATAACGTTGCCATCATGTTGGATGGTCAACTCGGCCTCTATGTTATCTTCTATATGTACTATAAGTTTGTCTTGTACCTTTTCTACACGGCAAGGTACTTCGCGGCCCGAGTAATATAACGCAAACTCGTATTTGCCGTCTTTATCTGCGGGGGTGATGTCTTTCTCTTCAATCATGGTTTAGTTCTTTTGATATTGGGTATAACACCAAAGAGCTTACCAATGTTTCACAAACAAAAAAGAGAAAACTTTTTGGGTTCTCTCTTTTTGTGTTTTTACTGACCTCATTATATTATAAAGAACAATTGGTTGGGTAGAATATATAATAATTGACCAAATATAATATCTATATACTTAGTAGACAATATTAAAATGATATATTTTTATCAACAACTGAATAAAATTTGGCCAAATGTTAATAAACTACTTTTTAAGAGGCAGCGATTTAATCATCAGCTGTTTAGCGAGGCGTAATCCCCGCTGTAAAAGGCTGCCTTTTCGGTTCTTCAGAAAGTATTTTATGGCTTCGTAAGCCTGCTTATTTTCCTGTAATATTTCTGGATAATATTTAACGGGCTGCTGTGCTACCTGCACGCCGTACATGTTTTCTATATTGGAATGTACCCCGGTGCCATCGTGCCCAATGTTATGGATGAGCGACCGGCTTGGATTAAGCGTAAGCCCTTCATTCAAAAAAACCGAGGCATACCACCGGATAGCCCACGAATTGTTCTTACGGGCCTTAAAATCCTGCATCTGCTTCCAGAAGTTCATGGTACCTTGTATCGAAAATTGATTAATTTCCTCTTCATCAAAAGCCGCCATCAGTTTATCAATATCAGGCTCAAAGTTTTTCCAGGCGCTTGCCCAGGTAGCCCAGCCCCAGCTAAATGCCGCACGAAAAAAGAACGTTTCGGGTAAGGCTTCATCCTGCAACGGGAACATATACGCGCTTATGTGCATTACTTTCTCTTCATCCGCGTAGCGAGCCAAGGCATCGTTAAAATACTGCAAGGTATAGGGAGATGATACTAAATCATCCTCAAATACAATTACATTGCCATATTCATTCACCAATTGCGTAACGCCTGCAATAATGGAATTAGCCAATCCCATATTTTGCTCGCGGGCTATCACCTGTACCGATCTAAATCCGGTGGCTTTAGCAGCAATCTGCCTTACTTCCTCAACTGCAATCCTATCGGCATCCGTTTTTGCACCGTCAGAAAATATGAACAGATCGGATTCCGCCGCCTGCAAATTTTTTTGCAAATAGCTTAGCGTTTGGCCGGTATGGCCAGGCCGGTTATATACAAATAGCGCTATAGGTGCAGTAGAACTCAATTATTGATTGATTGTCCCGATAGTTATCGGGATAGTGATTGATTTTTCTTAGAAGATATCGGCTTGCTTGTCTGTTTTAGTGCATAATACGGTGTAAGCGTTTGCAAAGCGTTCTTTTAGTTTGTCGCTAAGCTCAACCAGCGTATTCTTCACTGCAAACTGTGCCAATATTTTAAACTTATTAATAAAGTTATCAGGCTTTTTTTGGTTGATAAACGTATTGAAACGGGTAACCTCCGGGCCAATGATAGAGGTAAGATCTTTTTTAACTTCAAACCCTTCGGTTTGCAGCAAGTACCTAAGCGAGGTAGGCGTGTACATATTGATGTGCCCATACGCCAGGAAATGCTTTATACGCTTATCTACGTTAGTTTTATAGTCGATGGGTACTTCTATCACAAAATGCTTGCTTACACGCTTTATTTCTCGTAGCAGCAAGCGCTCGTGCTCCACATGCTCTAACACGTGCGACAGGATGATGAGGTCAAAACTATCATCCTCAAAGGGCAGCTTATACCCGTCAAACTCCTGTACCGAAACTACGTTCTTTATATTACGAGTTTTAATGTGCTCTACCCCACTATCCGAGATCTCGACCGCGTGATACTCGGTCGCAAAATTATAATCAGATAGCTTTTGCAGTATACTGCCATCGCCCGCACCAACTTCCAATACTTTTTTAAACGATTGCCCTTTGCAAACATCAATAATATGATACGCCTTGTACTTGGCACCCAGCATACGCCAAGCCTCATCATGAGTTTTGTAAAAATCGTCGTACGCGGTTTTTACGTTTTCGCTTATAATTTCTTTTGCCATAATTAGATATCCAGGCAGTTATCAGCTTTGTAAAACACCGAGGTTGATTTACGGTAGAAAAGGCCCGGCGAAATACCGCTAAGCAGTAAATGCTTAAAACCATTACTTAGTAAAAATTCTACTCCTTCTTTGTACACTTCGCGTTCCGAATCATCTAACACTACAACGCCGTTTGGCGTTAACGCTTCAACGGCTTGTTTGCAGCAGTTTACACGGTCGCGGCCATCTACAATAATAATATCAAACTTTTCTGCAAGTTTAACAGGCTTGCGGCAGTAGTCACCATCGCGTACCAGTTCGCAAAATATCAGTTCGGAGTTATCAGGCTTCTTGCCCGATTTTTCTATTTTATCAAACCATTCCTTATCATGCTCTACCGAAACCACTTTACCTGCATATTTTGCATAAAAGTAGGTGGAATTGCCAGATCCAAACTCAAAAACGGAATGCTGTTTGGTAAGCCGTGTTTTAATGAAATCTATAAACGAGTAAGTAACCCAGGGAATGGGATTGCCATCCCTATCAACGGGTGACCTGGTATCAAAAGCTTTAAACCAGCCAATATCATCCAAATAACCTTTTTTATCGAAAGATAGCAACGCACGCAAATGCGACGGATTAGTTAATACTTTTATTAATGATGAAAATGTACTCAACGTTTTATGATTTTTTGAAACAGTGAAATTAAAAATAATGATTTTAACATCATAACGCCCTGCCTGCTTACTTTTGGTATTAGTAAAACAAAAAAGGCCGAACTTGCATAAGCTATCAGCGTTGCAATAGCTGCACCCATCATACCCATCTTCGGGATCAGGAAAAGGTTAAGTACAATATTTACTATCGCCCCAAAACCTGTGCGCCAAAAGGTAAGCTTTACATAACCTTCGGCAATCAAGTACTGACTGTTAGCCGCACCCAAAAATACAAACACACCCGACCAAATATGCACCGATAACACAGGCGCGGCATAAGCATACTCCGGGGTATAAATTTTATATATTAAATGTGATGTAAAAGTGATGATAACAGCCGCGGGCAAACTCAGGTAAACCATCAGGTCGTACAGGTTTTGGATGCGCTTTTTGTAGCGTTCCAGGTCGTCCCTGCGGGCATTTAATATGGCCGGGAACAGCGTGGTTACAATAACAGTAGGTATAAAATTCCATGCTTCGCTTAGCGACGCTACCGTAGCATATGCCCCTGCTTCTTTTGTGCCCGATATGTTTTGAATCATTAACTGATCTATTTTCATATACAAGGAAACCATTATACCCGATATAATTAATGGCCACGAAAGCTGCAGCAACTTTTTTGCCAATTGGCTATTATATACCCAGTTAAATATATTACGCCCATTACGCTGATAGGTGAAATAATATCCAATTGCCAGCAGGAAAAAATCAAATGAATAGGCGTACACAAATGCAATAAGCGGCATTTTTAAGTAAATAAGAACCAGTTTTATTGCTGCAGATAACAGGTTGCCCGTAACCTGTACCTGCATAATATATTTGGATTGTACCTCCGACTGGAAATAGGAATCTATAACATTAAAGGCCTGCACAATACCTATCACAGAAAAAATAAGTACATAGGTGTATGGGGTCCCTTTAGCAGGGTACACCTGGTAGCATAGCCATATCAACGGAATACAGGCAATGCCTGCACCAACCTTCATCCAAAATGATGTACCTAATATGCTATCGCGATTTTTGGGGAATTGGTGAAGCTCTTTAACAATAAACTGATCGAGCCCTAAGGTAGCAATGGCCGAAAACAAGTAGATATAAGTAATGCCGCCCGTGATGATTCCCAGCCTGTCTTTACTTAAGTAGCGCGCTACGGCTATGTTTACAATAAGTTTAATAAGTAGGCTTCCCACCTTTCCAATAAAGGTCATCCCCGTATTTTTAAAATACTTTTCTAAAGCCTGCTGGTCAAATCCGGGAATGCTTGGTATGCGCATAATTTATATGCAAATATATAAAAAGCAAAGAGCCCTCTGTAATTAAACCGAGGGCTCTTTGTAGTATCAGAAAAGCTAAAGATTACTGTGAAGTAAATTTCTTAGCGTTAATTCTTCTTTCGTTCTCGTTCAGGTAGATCTTACGTAAACGGATGCTTTGCGGGGTTACCTCAATGTATTCATCAGCCTGGATGTACTCCATAGATTCCTCTAATGAGAATTTAATAGCAGGTGCGATACGCACGTTGGTATCGCTACCAGATGCACGCATGTTGGTTAACTGCTTACCTTTGGTTAAGTTAATAACCAAATCGTTATCGCGGATGTGCTCGCCTAAAACCTGGCCTTCGTAAACATCAACTCCCGGATCGATGTGGAAACGACCACGATCCTGTAATTTATCTATAGCGAATGCTGTAGTTTTACCAGTATCCATAGATACCAATACACCATTTAAACGACCAGGGATAACACCTTTCCAGGGCTCGTATGCTTTAAAACGGTGGGCCATAATAGCCTCGCCACCGGTTGCGGTTAATACGTTGTTACGTAAACCAATAATACCACGTGCAGGGATATCAAACTCTAAGTGTTGTAAGTCGCCTTTAGGCTCCATTACCAACAGGTCGCCTTTGCGCTGTGTTACCAGCTCAATTACTTTACCTGCAACTTCGCCTGGTACATCAACTATTAAGGTTTCAACCGGCTCACATTTAACACCATCAATTTCTTTTACAATAACCTGTGGCTGGCCTACCTGTAACTCGTATCCTTCGCGACGCATGGTCTCGATCAATACTGATAAGTGGAGGATACCACGGCCGTATACTAAGTATGAATCCGGAGATTCTGTCTCAACAACTTTAAGCGCAAGGTTTTTCTCCATCTCTTTGTACAAACGGTCACGTAAGTGGCGCGATGTTACAAATTTACCCTCTTTACCAAAAAATGGTGAAGTGTTGATGGTGAATAACATGTTCATGGTAGGCTCGTCAATATGGATAACTTCCAATTGCTCCGGTTTTTCGAAATCGGCAATGGTATCGCCAATGTCAAAACCTTCTATACCTACAACAGCACAAATATCGCCCGAGCTAACAGATGTAGCTTTAACTTTACCCAAACCTTCGAAAGTGTAAAGTTCTTTTATGCGTGTTTTTTGGATAGTACCATCGCGTTTTACCAACGAAACCGGCATATTCTCTTTTACAGTACCACGTGCAACACGGCCAATTGCAATACGGCCAACGAAAGATGAATAATCTAACGAAGTGATCTGCATTTGCAATGTACCTTCTTCTATAGGTGCAGGTGGGATATTAGCTAATATAGCATCCATCAACGGGAAAATATCCTCGGTAGGTTGTTTCCAGTCGGTGCTCATCCAGCCTTGTTTTGATGAACCGTAGATAACCGGGAAATCCAGTTGGTCTTCAGTAGCTTCAAGGTTGAAGAATAATTCAAAAATTTGTTCGTAAACTTCTTCAGGGCGGCAGTTCTCTTTATCTACCTTATTTACAACCACAATTGGTTTTAAGCCTAAAGCCAAAGCCTTTTGGGTTACAAAACGTGTTTGGGGCATAGCGCCTTCAAACGCGTCACAAAGTAAAAGAACGCCGTCAGCCATTTTCAATACACGCTCTACCTCACCACCAAAATCGGCGTGACCAGGGGTATCAATAATGTTGATCTTAACATCTTTATACATTACCGAAACGTTTTTTGACACGATGGTAATACCACGCTCACGTTCCAGGTCATTGTTATCCAAGATTAATTCACCAGTCTCCTGTCCATCACGGAAGATAGCGCAAGCGTGTAAAATTTTGTCGACCAAAGTGGTTTTACCGTGGTCAACGTGTGCGATAATCGCGATATTTCTTATTTTTTGCATGTACTGCGGCCTCTAAATTTTGCGCAAAGATACGGTTTAGAAATGGCATTTGAAAGGCCGCGAAGCATTTTACAATTATCTGATTATTACTTAATTGTTGCTTAACATGGGGGAGCGATGGAATTGTGTGCTGCCTTTCTGTAAAGAGACGCGAAGTATCGCGTCTCTTTACTTCGCGTCTTGTGCTATTATCCTACTTCCCAAACGCCCACTGTAAAAACTTAGGCATGGCTTTACCCCAGGTTTCGGTATCGTGGGTGCCGCCTAATACTTCAAGATATTGGATATCGGCGGGGCGTTCGTAGCCTTTGGCAAGCAGTTCTTTGATCACATCGATGGTATCGTCGATAGAATCAATAATGCCGTTCTTATTACGATCGGCAGTTTCATCTTTGGTACCGGTTTGCAGCCAAAATTTCAGTTCGGGTTTGCCTATAGTGCTTTTCAGCATGCTGTGCATCAGGCGGTCATCATTGGTGTAGCCTTTGGTAAGGTCCTTACTCCGCCACCAGAACGAGGCCGAGAACGCGCCAACTTTATCAAACAGTTCCGGGTTGTTCCAGGCAATGTCCATAGCGGTTAAACCGCCAAGCGAAAATCCCGCGAAAGCGGTAGTTTCAAAATGCTCTATACCGGTATGTTCGGTAATAAAGGGCAGTAATTCTATTATGATAAATTGGGTATAAAGGTCGGCCTTGGCACCGCGCTTTTTAAAGTCGGGTTTGCCGGCTATGCCGTATTCCTGTATGCGGTCTTCCCCGGCGTGGATAGCCACGGTAAGCAGTGGTTTTATACAGTTACGTTCGTATAGGTCCTCCAGGGTGTCAACCATTTTCAGATTTTCCAGTTCCTGGCCATCGTTCAATAAAAGTAAGTTAAGAAGCTCTGCTACAGCACCATATTCGGGCATCAGTAGGGTGCAGGTAACGTCGCGTTCAAGTATGGTTGAGGTTATGATAAGTTCCTGCAGGGCTATCTTCATTTCAAAATCTGTACTGTAGTACATTGTAGTAAAAATTATTAAGGGAACAAAAATTAGCCTCACCTAATCCTCTCCAAAAGAGAGGACTTAACAACCTCTTTTAGAACCCTCTCTGTTTGAGAGGGCAGGGTGAGGCCCTATTAAGGGGACAAAAATACCGTTATAGTTTTTAAAAACTACCTAAAACATAATTATTTGGCACGTTGTTGACATTTATACACAATCCTGCTATCTTACCATCTTAAAACCAACATTTTGACTGAACAATATCATCGCTGGCATTCCCCAAATTTAAACCTCGACCTGGAAATGCTGGTATTTGGCGACCGCGGTTTCCCGGTTATCCTTTTCCCAACTACCAAAGGCCGCTACCATCAAAATAAAGATTTTGGTTTGATTGACAGCGTAAAATGGTTTGTGGACGAAGGCCTGGTGAAGATCTATTGCCCGGACACAATCGATGCACTTAGCTGGTATGACAAGGGCATCAACCCTGCCGACCGTGCCCGTAATTACGCCTGGTACAATAAAATGCTGGTTGAAGAACTTGCACCCCGGGCTATGCACGAAACCGGCGTTGGCAAAGTGGCCGTTGCAGGTTGCAGCTTTGGCGGCTACCATGCGGCAAACTTCGCATTCAAACACCCCGAAATGGTGGCGCATCTGTTCACCATGGGCGGCGCTTTCGATATAAAAATGTTTACCGACGGCTTTTATAACGACGATATATTTTACAATAACCCGGTAGATTTTTTACCCGGCAGTAATAAGCCCGATCTGTGGAATATGAACATTATCCTCGGCACGTCTGATCACGATATGTGTAAGGATTATAACATCACCATGTCGAACATATTGAATGCAAAAAACATAAACCACTGGCTGGATATCCGTCCCTTTGCTAACCACGACTGGCCGATATGGAAGGAAATGTTCCCGCATTATTTATCAACAATAAAATAGAAACAAGAAGTCAAGAGTTAGGAATCAAGACAAATAATAAGACATAAACCAACTACACTATAAAACATCTAACATGGAAAAGAAAATAGGGATCTTATTCGGACAGGAAAATTCATTCCCGCAGGCATTTGTTGACAGGATAAACGATAAGGCTGAAAAAAACATTAAAGCCGAATTTGTACGCATTGATAAAATGATGCAGGGCGAGCCTTTGGGCTACTCGGTAATTGTAGATCGCATTTCGCAGGATGTGCCGTTTTACCGCGCATCACTAAAAAATGCAGCCATCACCGGCACCGCGGTTATCAACAATCCATTCTGGTGGAGCGCTGACGAGAAATTTTTTAACAACGCTTTAGCCGTAAAGCTGGGTATACCTGTGCCTAAAACGGCATTACTTCCATCAAAAGATCACCCGGATAGCACAACCGACCGCTCATTTCGTAACCTGGCGTTCCCTTTGAATTGGGATGCTATATTTGATTACGTAGGTTTCCCGGCATATATGAAACCGTTTGACGGTGGCGGCTGGCGCGATGTTTACAAGATTAGCGACAAAGACGACCTTTGGGAGAAATTTGCAGAGACCAAGCAGTTGGTGATGTTGTTGCAGGAGGAGATCATTTTTGATGATTACTTCCGTTGTTACTGCATTGGCGGCAAACACGTTCGCATTATGCAGTACGAGCCACGCAACCCGCACCACCTGCGTTACGAGCATGGCAAAGCCCCGGCATCTAAAAAAATGCTGGATACCATTACCAAATATGTATTGCAATTAAATCAGTATTTAGGCTACGATTTTAACACGGTTGAATTTGCAGTGCGCGATGGTATACCTTACGCGATAGATTTTTGTAACCCTGCACCCGATGCCGAAGTTACCAGCGTTGGGCAAGACAATTTTGAGTGGGTTGTAGAAACCGCTGCATCTTACGCAATAGAACGCGCAAAAGCACAAAAAGACAACAAGGACAATCTTACCTGGGGCGAATATGTACGCACGGGTGTAAACGGCAAACCATTGGTAGCAACAGCAAAAACAGCCAAAGCCGATGTAACCACTGCCAAAGTTGACCATACTATAGCCGATGAAGCAAAACCAAAGAAGAAAGCAGCAGCGCCGAAGAAGGTGGCTAAGAAATAAAACCCATCGCTATTAAAATACAAGTCATATTGAACTTGTTTCAGCACCTCACAAGCAGGATAGCCACTTTGCAAGTAAGATCCCGAAATAAATTCGGGATGACAAATAGATAAGTACCAATAACCCCTAACCAATTATGAACGAGTTCACCTTAGGTGTTGAAGAAGAGTTTATGGTGATTGACCCCGTAACCAGGGAGTTAAAATCGCATGAACAAAAAATTGTGGATAGCGCGCAAAAGATCCACGAAGACCAGGTAAAGGCCGAAATGCACCAGGCCGTTGTGGAGGTGGGTACCCACATTTGCCGCAATACCGAAGAAGCGCGTAAAGAAGTTGGCAAGCTGCGTACAACCGTAGCCCAACTGGCAGGTGATATTGGCCTGCGCATTGGCGCTGCCGGCACGCACCCGTTTTCGCACTGGCAACACCAACTGATAACGGACCATCCGAGATATTTTGAGATAGTAGACGAATTGCAGGAAGCCGCGCGTTCTAACCTTATTTTCGGGCTGCATGTGCACGTAGGCATCCAGAATAGGGATATGGCTATCCATATTGCCAACCAGGCCAGGTATTTTTTGCCGCACGTTTACGCGCTATCAACCAACTCTCCTTTTTGGGAAGGCAGGAACACGGGTTATAAATCGTTTCGTACCAAGGTATTCGATAAATTCCCAAGGACGGGCATTCCCGATTATTTTGACAGCATTGAAGATTATGACAGGTACATCAGGCTGTTAGTAAAAACCAATTGTATCGATAACGCCAAAAAGATTTGGTGGGATCTGCGGGTACACCCCTTCTTCGAAACTATCGAGTTCCGCGTGTGCGATTGCCCGATGCTGATAGATGAGACAATGACCTTTGTAGCACTGTTCCAATGTATCTGTGCCAAATTGTACAAGTTGCGATTGAGCAACATGAAGTTTATCACCTATAACCGGGCTTTGATCAACGAGAACAAATGGCGCGCCGCCCGTTATGGCATTGACGGTAAAATGATAGATTTTGGCAAGGAGCTTGAGGTAAATACCCGTGCACTGATTCTAGAACTATTGGACTTCATAGATGATGTAGTTGATGACCTTGGCTGCCGCGACGACCTGCAATACGTGCACAAAATATTAGAGAACGGTACAGGTGCAGATAGGCAATTGGCTATTTACAACCAAAACAATAACTTTGCAGATGTGGTGGACTACATTACATCGCAAACTTTAAAAGGAATATAGGCCCCCTCTAAATCTCCCCCGGTAGGGGAGACTTAAGATTATGGGCAAATTAATAACTAAAAAATAAAAGTCCTCCCTGCCGGGGAGGATGTAGGAGGGGCTAATGAACACAGATAAACCGGAAGTGAGAGTAGCCGTATTAGACCTTTATGAAGGTGTGGCCAACGAAGGGATGCGTGGTTTCCGGGATATACTGGAGCGTTACAAGGGGCAGCACAACCTTGATTTAACCTACCAAATTTTCGATGTGCGCCTAAAAGGCCAGGTACCCGATACCAGCTTTGATGTGTACATTTCAAGCGGCGGGCCGGGCAGTCCGCTGAATAGTGAGGGTACCGAGTGGGAAAAAAAATACTTTCGACTGATAGATAAACTGGAAGCACATAACAAGCAGGAAGGCACACAGAAAAAACACGTATTTTTCGTTTGCCACTCGTTCCAGTTAATGTGCCGCAGGTATAATTTGGGCGATATCGCGTTAAGGCGCTCGCCATCATTTGGTGTGCTACCGGTACATTTAACCGAAGCAGGCCGTAACGAGCAAGTTTTTGAAGGACTTAGTGATCCGTTCTACACGGTAGATTCGCGCAGCTGGCAGGTCATAAAACCGGATATGGACCGTATTGAAAAGTTGGGCATGAAGATATTGGCGTTAGAAAAAGAGCGCCCGCATGTTAAGCTTCCGCAGGCATTAATGGCTATCCGTTTTAACGAATACTTTTTCGCAACCCAGTTTCACCCCGAGGCAGATGCCCACGGTATGAGTGTGATGTTGCAACGCGAGGATAAGAAAGATGAAGTGATTAACGAGCATGGCGAAGCCAAGTATAAAGAAATGCTGGAGCGACTAGAAGATCCCGACAAGATAGTACACACCCAAAAAACCATCATCCCTAATTTTTTGGATGAAGCGATATTGAGTTTTTGTCATGCTGAACGATAGTGAAGCATCTATTGTACGCCAAGTAACGAACCTGATATATGAGACAACACAATTACTACACATATATCTTAACTAATTACAACAAAACGGTATTATACACCTGCGTTACTAATGATATTGAGAAGCGCCTTTATGAACATTATTTCGGCCTCAACCAGGAAAGTAGCTTTACATAAAATACAAATACTTCTATTTAGTTTGGGATGAGCGACATCAATATGTTAATCATGCTATCGAGTGCGAAAAAGAAGTTAAGGGTTGGAGAAGGGCAAAAAAAATAAATTTATTAGAACAAGAAAACCCAAGTTGGACTTTTTTAAATAATGACATTATGGAATGGCCGCCAATAAACACGCATACTGAGCAGGGTGGTACATTAGTCGGCAAATAGATTCTTCGCTATCGCTCAGGATAACAATAGGAAAAAAACATCATTATGAACCCATCAGCCAGAGAAACATTCAACCAAAACTTCAGTGAAGAAAAGTATGCTGATTTTTTGGTGGACCTTAACGCCGGGCTTAAAAAACCGATAGAGTTTCGCATTGCAGAAACCCCTGTTTTTTTAACGGATGATTTTAGGGACAAGCTTTTGCTGGCTGGTGAAGAAATAGTGGCAACCATCCTAAAACCAGATTTTAAGGAACTGAGCGAACGTGCCATCCCCGAAAGGTGGCGGGTAGCAAACGAGAACGGCCACTCACATTTCATCGCTTTGGATTTTGGCGTTTGTAAGGATGATACGGGTAACATCGTACCAAAACTAATAGAGATGCAGGGCTTCCCATCGCTATATGGGTTCCAGTTGCATTTGGCAGAAAATTATCGGCATGCATTTAACATCCCCGGTAACCAAACCATCTTTTTTAACGGCTTAAGTAAAAGCAGTTACCTGGATCTACTTCGTAAAACCATCATAGGCTCTTACGAGCCGGATGAAGTGGTGCTAATGGATATTGATGCCCCCAACCAAAAAACCGCGGTCGATTTTTATATCACCGAAGGCTACATCGGCACACCGGTAGTTTCCCTTGCCGATCTGATCCAGGAGGGCAACCAGCTATTTTACAAAACCGCATCAGGCGAAAAGAAACGCATCCGCAGAATTTATAACCGTTTGATCTTCGACGAGATAGAAAGCAAGCCGGCCATCTTCAATAAAGTGGTTGATATCCGCCAGCCGCTTGATGTGGAATGGATAGCCCACCCCAACTGGTTCTATCGCATCAGTAAGTTCACGATGCCTTTTTTGGAGGGCGAGTATATCCCAAAAACACAGTTTTTGCACGAGGTGAAGCAGATACCCCAAGATTTGCAAAACTACGTTTTAAAACCACTGTTCAGCTTTGCAGGGCAGGGGGTCATTATCGATATCATAGATGGCGATATCGATAAAATAAAAGACCCCAAAAACTGGATCCTGCAGGAAAAAGTGATCTATGAACCTGTACTGCAATCGCCAGACGATGGGGTGAAGATAGAGATCCGCCTGCTATATTTATGGCCCGATGGTGATGCTAAACCTACGCTTGCCATAAACCTTGCAAGGCTTAGCCGCGGTAAAATGATAGGTGTTAGGTACAATAAAGATTTCGACTGGGTAGGCGCCACAGTAGCCTTTATGCACAAATAAACTTTATACTATTTTTGCAGTCTATACGTATATAAATAAATTATTAATTTTGTGACATGAACATACAGGCAATTATTATCATTGTATTATTTATTGCAGCAGTTTTTTACGTTTGCCGTTTACTGTATAAAAGCTTGTTCTCTAAAAAAACCTGCGGCAGCAATTGCAAATGCGGGGTTGATTTTTCGGGCGTTGACGCCGTTAAACAAACTAAATAATTTCGTTGTTATTATTGTTATCTTGTCGCTAAATCTCACAGTTTTAAATCCCCTTCATGTCTTCTAATAAGCAGATATTTCAGGCCGATAATCCCGGCAGGTGGAACCGTTTTAAATGGCTTAGCCGTGTCTTGATAATAGTTTTTGTTACTGGCGTTGTAGCAGCTGTTATTACAGTAACCTCAACCGAATACCCCGTTCTCCCTAATTTTGATCCCGTTCCTAAAAAGATCTCTAAAGAGGAGATGGACGCGCTAAAGAAATCAAAAAAATACAAAGATTTTAAGATAGAAAAAGCCGAGATCGAGGTACTTGCCAAAGCCAGGCGCTTACACCAGCTAAAGCACCCCAATAACGATAACCGTATAAATGCCGGCTTTTACAAAGCATGGGAGGCACAGGCATATAACTCATTGGTTGACCATATGCCCCGGCTGGACATGGTTGTTACTGAGGGTTTCTCGTTCTCGCCAAATGCCGATACCATTAAAGTTAGTATAGATACCGGGCTTATCAACCTCAACAAAAAATACAAAAAGCAAATACTGGTTACCTTATCCAATTATGTTAACTACGATAACGTACGTGGTGGGTATGATAGTAAAGATGTAGAACGCATCTTCAAAAATAAAAAGCTGCGTACTGTTTTTATTAACAGCATGGTGGCCAAGTTGCAGTTTTACAAGTTCAACGGTGTTAACATTGATATTGACGATATTAAAAATCGCAATTCAAAAGAGTATATCGCTTTTCAAAACGATCTTTACCGAATTTTCAAAGCCAACAACCTACTGGTTACTCAAAACGTTATCCCCAACGATGATGAGTACGACCTGAAGCGCCTGCAGCATGTAAACGACTTTCTGTTTGTGATGGCTATAGACCAGCATTACGATGGCAGCAATGCCGGCGATATATCTAACCAGCATTGGGTTGAAGAAATTTTGGACAAGGTATGTACAACCATCCCAAGCGAAAAGGTTATCCTAACCGTTGCGGGTGGTGGTTTCGACTGGCCCGAAAATAGCATAGGCTCACCTGTAGGCTATCCTGGCGCTATTAGTACTGCCCAGCAAAAAAAGAGCACCATAACCTATGATCCGCTATCGGCCAACCTGCACTACAATTACCTGGGTAGCGACGGGCTTAACCATATTGTATACTTTACGGACGCGGCTACCAACTTTAACATCATCCGCATGGCAGATGATTGGGCTACGGGCGGTGTTGCCCTTTGGCGATTAGGTGCCGAAGACCCGCGCCTGTGGACATTCTTCCAAAAAAATCTTTCTATTGATTCTTTGAGAAAAACCGGGGTTGATATTAAACGTTTAACCACCGTTGGTTTAAATAATAAAATAGATTACGCGGGCGAAGGCGGCGAGGTTTTAGACCTTGTCACTGTGCCAAAAACAGGTAAAATTGATGTAAGCCTCGATACGGCCAGCTATACTATCACCAATCAAAAATACATCGAGCTACCCACCAAATATGTTATACGCAGGTACGGCTACAAACCCGGTAAAGTAGTTTTAACATTTGATGACGGGCCCGATCCTGATTTTACCCCGCGAATTTTAGATATCCTGAAAAAAGAAAAAGTACCGGCCTCGTTCTTTGTGGTTGGGTCGATGGTGGAAAAGAACATCCCGCTTCTGAAGCGTATTTATGATGAAGGCTACGAAATTGGTAACCACACCTATTTACACCCCGATATTTCTACCATCAGTATAGAACGTGTAAATCTGGAGCTGAACGCAACCCGTAAACTGATAGAATCGGTTACCGGTCGCAGCACTATACTCTTCCGCCCGCCATTTAATGCCGATGCAGAGCCACAAACCCTTGCCGAGGTTATCCCCGTGGCAGAAAGCCGCAGGCAAAACTACATTACCATTGGCGAGTCTATCGACCCATGGGATTGGCAGCCGGGCGTAACTGCCGATAGTATTGTGGCACGCACCATTCGCCAAAGAGGCAATGGCAGTATGATATTGCTACACGATGCCGGCGGCGATACCCGCGAGGAAACGGTTAAGGCCCTACCCGAGATCATCCATTATTTTAAAAAGAATGGTTACGAGTTTACGACCATTGCCGACATACTTGGTAAAAGTAAAGACGACCTGATGCCAATGCCTACCAGCGATGACAAAACCTTTTGGGGTCGTTTTTATGATGTAGTGGTAGTGGGCTTTTTCATCGGTAACCGGTTTATATTTTACTTGTTCCTATCGGCTATATTTTTGGCGATGGGGCGTATTATATTGATAGGTATCCTGGCGTCAAGGCAGTTTGCCATGAATAAAAAGATAGAGCACTTGCCGCACACGCAGCCGCCGGTAAGTATCATCGTTCCTGCCTACAACGAAGAGATAACTGCCATTCGTACTATTGATAGCTTGCTAAAGACAGAATATCCCAACTTCAACATTATTTTTGTGGATGATGGATCGAAAGACAAAACCTACCAGATGGTTGCTGAGGCTTATGCGAATAACCCATTAGTAAAGGTGTTTACCAAGCCAAACGGCGGTAAGGCATCCGCACTAAACTTTGGTATTACCCACGCCGAGCACGACTACGTGGTTTGTATTGATGCCGATACACAGCTAAAAACCGACGCGATTTTCCACCTGATGGCCTATTTTACCGATGAGGAAATTGGTGCCGTTGCAGGTACTGTTAAAGTAGGTAACGAAACCAATATCATCACCAAATGGCAGTCGATAGAGTACATAACCGCCCAAAACATGGATCGCCGCGCTTTTGATATTATCAATAGTATCACGGTAGTGCCGGGTGCTATCGGGGCGTTCCGCAAGTCGGCGATATTTAGGGCAGGAGGCTTTACTTACGATACCTTGGCTGAGGATTGCGACTTAACCATGCGTATCCTGAAACAGGGCTATGTGATAAAAAACTGTGCCGAGGCCGTTGCTTATACCGAGGCACCTGAGACATTGAACATGCTGATGAAACAGCGTTTCCGCTGGAGTTTTGGGGTGATCCAAAGTTTCTGGAAAAACCGAGACGCGCTGTTCAACAAAAAATACAGCTACTTTGGTATGGTGGGGATGCCAAATATCCTCATCTTCCAGATCATACTACCGCTGTTTTCTCCCCTGGCGGATCTTATCATGATCCTTGGTCTGTTTGGCAGCCATCCGGAGAAAATGTTAGTGTTTTATGTAGCGTTTTTATTGGTCGATTTCCTGGTGGGCGTAGTAGCCTTCCGTATGGAAAAAGAGAAATACTATAAGCTGGTATACCTTATACCACAACGTTTCATCTGGCGCCAACTGATGTATTACATATTGTTCAAATCCATTCGTAAAGCGCTAAAAGGCGAGCTAAACACCTGGGGCGTACTAAAACGTACCGGTAATGTTAAGATGAAGAAGAGCGAATTGCAGGGGGACGAGCAGCCGGAGAAATAATGTGCAAATATGCAGATGCTTGGATGTGCAGATAAAATCATTTGCATATCTCCACATCTGCACATTAACTAACCTTTTCTATCAAACAAACCGCGTAAGCTACAACGCCTTCTTCGCGGCCTATAAAGCCAAGTTGCTCGTTGGTGGTGGCTTTAATGGAAATGTCTTCAATATCGATGCCTGCGGCTTTGGCTATGTTGGCCTGCATGGCGGGTATGTGCGGATTGATCTTTGGCGCTTCCAGGCAAACCATGGCATCTATGTTGCTTATTTGCCAGTTCTTTTCAGCAAGCAGCGCTACCACGTGTTGTAGTAATACCAGGCTGCTGATGCCTTTCCAGCGGTCGTCCGTATTAGAGAAATGAAAACCAATATCGCGCAGGTTGGCTGCACCTAAAAGGGCATCGCAAATAGCGTGCAGCATTACATCGGCATCAGAGTGGCCAAACGCGCCGCTGGTATGTTCAAGGTTTACGCCACCCAAAACAAATGGATGGTTTTGCTTTAGCTGATGTACATCAAACCCAAAGCCTACTTTAATTTTAGCCATTATTTTTTTGAAGCATTTTTAACCCCGCCAAAGCTTGCTGATAGGGTAAAACGGAGTGTATTAGCCAACGGGCTGTTTTGCTGGGAAGCTATCAGGTACGAGAAATCGAACTTATAATCCTTATACTTTAAGCCAAAGCCGGTAGTAGCATAATGCCTGCCGCCTTTATCCGGGTTCTCATAAAAGTACCCGGCGCGTATCGCGAAAAGATCGTTATACATATATTCCATACCCGGCGAAAAGCTAAGTTCTTTTAACTCCTCGCTAAAGCCGCCCGGTGCATCACCAAACGACCGGAAGATCCCTGCAGGTACGGATACGTTATCGTCGCTGCCACTAATGATGTTGCCGCTTGCATCACGCAATGGTGGTGTTGGCACCAATAATTTGTTTACATCGAAAGCAACGGTAAACTTGCTTAACTCATCAAGCTGCCAGGTATTGGCAACACCCAGCTTTAAGTTGGCCGGTAAAAAGTAGCTTGGCCCGGTGCTGGTGTAACTTATCTTATTACCAATATTGGAGATGTTGGCGCCAAACGCAAAGTTTGAGCCATCGCCGTAAGGCTTATTGTAATACATAGATACCCCTGCCGATACCGCGTTACCCGCTTTGTTCTGCTGGCCTGAGCCGGTCACGAATGAGCCATTGCTAAAGTTTGAGTAGATATAACGCATTGTTAAACCTAATGAAAGGTTTGCACCAAACTTACGCGCGAATGATGCATCAATAGAAAACTCGCTTGGTTTGTAAACACCCTGCTCGGTTTGGTTGGCATCTATCAGCTGGATAGAACCCAGGTTAAAATAACGTAACGATGCGCCAAAGGTATTACGGTCGTCAATTTTATGCGCATAAGCCAAGTAAGCCAAATTAACATCGGGTACCAAATGCCTAAGCCAGGGGCTGTATGATAATGATATATCATTATCGTTCTCCAGGAACGCCAGTTTTGCAGGGTTCCAGTAATTAGCGTTAACATCGGGAGAGATGGCTACACCCGCGTCGCCCATTGCACCCGAGCGCGAATCTGGCGAGATATTTAAAAATGGTACCGCCGTTGGTATGGCATTGGTACTGCTACCACTTGTAGTAGTTGTACTTTGCGCCACTGCAAAAGCAGGCAAGGCAAGTAAAATATATACGGTAAGGTTTTTAGTACTCAAAAACTTCATTGGGCGCAATTTAGTTTTATTATTTAAAAATAATAAAAATTACCACGGTTATTATCCATGTTAAATATTCGGGCGATCGCAATTAAACCGTAAGTAGCGTAAATTATTGTAACTCCGTTGATAATTTATACGTTTAAATAAGCCTGTAGGTTTATACTTGTTGTAAACACATATAAATAACACAATTTTATAATTGATTTTTTTTAAATTTACCTCCAAATATATTTTGCAAAACATGAAAGTACTTACTAATACTGCTTTAGTGATGTTGGGGATAGTTGTTACGCTTAGCAGCTGTAGTAATAAAAAACAGCAATCGCAAAAGACGGGCCTAAGCTATAACGATCCTAAAAACGGCGGGTACTTAAGGTATCAGCAAAGCCACCCTACCCCGGGGCCAGGCCTTGTACCTATAGAGGGTGGTACCTTTGTTTTAGGCGGTAGTGCCGACCAAGACGTTACCTACGAGTACAATAATGTGCGCCGCAGGGTAACTGTGCCTTCATTTTACATGGATGAGACTGAGGTTTCTAACCAGGACTGGCTGGATTACCTGCACTGGATAAACATTACATTCCCTAACGATAATGAGCTTTATTACAATGCCCTGCCGGATACACTGGTATGGCGTAAACCATTATCATACAACGAGCCTTATGTAGATAACTACCTGCGCCACCCTGCATTCCAGGATTACCCGGTGGTAGGTGTTACCTGGGAACAGGCACAAGAATACTGTGTATGGCGTACCGACCGTACCAATGAAAACATTTTACGTGAGCGTGGTAACCTGGTAACCTGGAAAGACCAGGCTAAAGGTGGTGCAGGCGGCCGTGGTGCCAATGGTGGCGCAGCAGCAGCTGGCGCAGCAGCAGCTGGCGGTGCAGCTACCGCTTCAAACCAACCTTTTAATACTGATATTTATTTGAACGGACAGTATAAAGGCCAGGGTGTTGACGGTAAAAAAATGATTCGTGATCTTAACCCTAACGCACAGGCTGGTACCGGCAAAAACGCTGCCCGCAGGCCCGTACGTTTAGAGGATGGTATCCTGAAACAAGGTTACCGCTTGCCATCAGAAGCTGAGTGGGAATACGCTGCTTTGGCACTTGCCGGCAACACACAGTTTGAAAACATTAACGATGGCCGCGTTTACCCATGGGATGGCCTTGGGGTACGTTCGCCAAACCGCAAAACACGTGGTTTAATTTTAGCCAACTTTAAACGTGGCTTGGGCGATAACGCCGGTGTTGGTGGTGGCCTAAATGATAAAGCTATTATTACCGCCCCTGTTCGTACTTATGCACCAAACGATTTTGGTTTGTATAATATGGCAGGTAACGTAAACGAATGGGTTGCCGATACCTATCGCCAAACCTCGTTCGAAGAGGTTGACGACCTGAACCCCTTCCGTGGTAACGAGTTTAGTAACAAACGCCTTGCCAACCCAACCAAAGGCTTATACGCTAAAGACAAATACGGCCGCCCTATTAAAGACGCCGCAACTTCTAACAAAAAATTGAAGTACGCCGATATGATAGCACAGCAACAAGCACAGGTTGCTAAAAATGCTAATCCTACGGCAAATAGCGCTGCGCCGGGCGCAACAACTGCAGCCGTAAAAGACCCCTTAGCAGGTAAAGCCTATACGCCGGATTACCGCGACTTTAATGATACCGTGAGTACTGCTTTATACGGTAATACCACATTGGTTAACAATCACTCTAAAGTATACAAAGGTGGTTCGTGGAACGATATGGCCTACTGGTTAAACCCGGCAACACGCCGCTTTGCCGACCAGGAAAGCGCCAGTGCCGAAATTGGTTTCCGCTGCGCGATGACCATGGTTGGTGCACCGGAGATAAACACACAGGGTAAACCACACCTGCCGGTTAAAAAGGCTAAAAATTACAAAGCCAAGTAAAAACCGATCACAAATATATTATTAAAGCCGCTCCTGAAAAGGAAGCGGCTTTTTTTATGGCCGATTCATACTCGCCTTACCTTATCGCGTTATTGCAAGAAGCAATAGGACGTGGACAACCGACCGTAGGGAGCTCATTAATTCCATAAAAATTATACCCATTAATAATCTTCGATAAGCTTGTCGCCTACTGGTCTATCGAAGGTTGCCACGCTATGCAATGACGCGTGGGGAATAAATTACATAACCTGTTAATATTCAATTAAATGTTAACAAATAAATTACCGTACATTAACGTTTATAAAATAGTTAATCGCTTATTTTTATAGACCTATAAAACGGGTCAGCGAAAAATTCACTTAAAACAATTTTTATGACCTGGAGAAAATTTAGCGGTGAGGTTATCCAAACCCCCATACTTGAAGAGGTTGAAGCTGCCATTGAACGGGAAACTGCCTTGGGTAATAAATTAAAAGTTTGTATCGGTACAGATTCGCAGGTGAAGGGAACGGTCACCGATTTCGCCACCGTAATTGTGTTTATCCGCGAGCAGCGCGGCGCGTTCATGTTCATCCACCAGGAGCGCACCTCCCAAAAAATGACCATTAAAGAGCGGATGCTGCACGAAGTTCAGAAATCTATTGACATTGCCTACAAACTTTGCGACCTGCTTGACCTTTACGAGGTAGAACTTGAAGTACACGCCGACATTAACACCAACCCCATGTTTAAAAGCAACGCGGCCCTGCACGAGGCTATGGGTTACATCATGAGCATGGGCTTTGTGTTTAAAGCCAAGCCCGAAGCTTTTGCAAGTTCATGCTGTGCTAATAAAATGGTGCAATAGTTGTTTAGTAATTAGTTGATTTGAGATTGGTGATTGGTGAATAGATAATCGCTGTTTTTATTTGTGATGGGCTTTTTCTAACTTGCCTGCATTGTATGTGAGATTGGTTCGGCGATAAATCCCAACTACTCTCCACTCACTAATAACTAATCACCAACAACCATGTCCCCACTAATTGAAATTACCGACCCACGGGTATTTGACCCGGCAACCATATTAATTGATGTACGTGCGGGTGCAAACGCGTGTGAGCGATACCTTGCAGGCCACCTGCCCAATGCTATTTTAGCTACGCTGGATGATGACCTTGCCCAACATCCGGAAGACGCAGCGAAGGGCGGCCGCCACCCCCTACCCGCTTTAAAAGATTTTGCGGCTACACTTGGCCGCTGGGGCATAACGCCGGAAAGCCATGTGGTAGTTTATGATGATAGAAATGCCGCGATGGGTGGTGCACGCCTTTGGTGGATGCTGCGCTCGATAGGGCATACCAACGTACAGGTGCTAAACGGCGGCTTAAAGGCCGCTACCGACGAAGGGCTTGAACTAAGTACCGATGCTTACCAACCTACCGCTACAAGCCCCTATCCCATCCCTGAGCAGTACAGCCATACTGTAGATATTGAAGAAGTTAAAAAAGCTGCAAAAGCAGATGACCGCGTAGTGATAGATGTGCGCGAAGGAGCCCGTTACCTTGGCCATACCGAACCTTTAGACCTTGTTGCGGGTCACATACCCGGCGCGGTAAATTTGTTCTACAGCAACAGCCTGTCGCCCGAAGGGAAATACCTTACCTCGCAGGCGTTGGCAACCCTTTATAAAGACGCTATTGGCGATATTAAACCCGAAGACGTGATAGTGCATTGCGGGTCGGGTGTAACAGCCTGCCACACTTTGCTTGGCATGGAGCATGCGGGTATCAAAGGGCCAAAACTTTATGTAGGATCTTGGAGTGAATGGAGCCGTAACAATCTGCCTATTGCAACGGAAGCTAACGGACTTTAATTCACACATTTAAAACAGCTGGCCCTTAAGCCTGTTATATCTTTGTGAAAACATACGCCCTAAAATTTAAACAGAACATCCCGATAAGCCTTAATGAGGCCTGGGATTTTTTTCGTCGCCACTAAACCTGGCTAAAATAACGCCTGCTGATATGCGTTTTGTGGTAACGTCGGATTATACCGCGCAAACCAAAATGTACGCCGGTATGATCATTACCTACAAGATCTCGCCCCTGCTCGGCATCAAAATGAATTGGATGACCGAGATTACCCAAGTTGTAGACGGCAAGTATTTTGTTGATGAACAGCGTTTTGGCCCCTACGCCCTTTGGCACCACCAGCATCATTTTAAAGAGATACCGGGCGGTGTAGAGATGACGGATATTTTGCATTACGCCATCCCTTATAGCGTGCTTGGTACTATTGCCAACAATGTATTCGTGGGTAAAAAAGTGAAGCAAGTATTCGAGTACCGTATAAAAGCGGTTGAGGATCTGTTTGGGAAAATGTAGTTTTAACCCTCCTTTTTAAAACCATGTCAGTACGAGAAACGAAGTGACGTGGCAATTTCAGCAGCACAACGGCTATGCTGAGATCGCCGCGCTATCGCTCGCAATGAACATATTAAATAGAATTACTTACAATACAACTTAGCCGCAGCTTCCGCGTCTTTTGAGCCTAAGGCAATTGCCTGCTTAAAATCTGTGCAGGCATTAGTCACATCTTTGTTGTTAACGCGTGCCTGTCCTCGTAAGTAGTAGATCTCGGGGCTCTTAGGTTCTATCTTTACAGCGTAGTTAAAATCGAGGTTACTGCGCTCTTTATCGCCCACATACGCACGTGCCAATCCTCTCCATGCATAAGCGACTGTGTTATCTAAATTGATGAACGTTACGCTGTTAAAATCATCAACAGCACCCTGGTAGTTCTTCATAGCAAAGCGAATTTGCCCGCGGATAAAGTAGGCATCTTCCTGCCCGTCGTTTATCTTAATACCTTTGGCAATATCAGCCAAAGCACCGGTATAATCCTTTTGATCGAACCTTGCGCTGCCACGGTTAAAGTAGGCTAATGACGATGTAGTATCAAGTTGTATGGCAGTACCATAATCTGCTAAAGCACCCTGGAAGTTTTCGGTGTGTTGTTTTGCTACACCACGGCCTACGTAAAAATTAGCGTTTTTACCATTGGCTGTTATCAGCGTGTTAAATATCGGCAAAGCCTCCGTATAAAACTTAGCCCTGATGATAGATTTTACAAACCTGTCGCGCTGGTTATCATCATTTTTATTGATGGTGGCTATGCGTTTGTAATCTGCCAGCGCACCTACACGGTCATTTACTTTCAGGCGCGTTTCCGCGCGTTTTAGGAGCGTTTCAGAGTCGCCAGGGCTGTAGCTAAGGGCTTTGTCGTAATAGCCAAGTGCGCTATCGTATCTGTGTTTACTAGCCTCTATGTTACCTAATAGCACGTAAGAGGAATCATTAGCCGGGTTTATTTTAATGCTTTGATTCAAATCGGCAAGTGCAGCGGTAGTATCTTTTAATTCCAAATTAGCACGTGCACGGCTCACATAGGCATAGGCGTTTTTGCTATCTAACTTAATGGCTTCGTCTGCATCATCTTTAGCATCATCAAAATTACGCGAGCTGAGTTTCAAATCTGCGCGGTTTTGATAGGCATCAGAGCTTGGTTTCAATTCTATCGATTTATCAAAATCGGCCAGTGCGCCTTCATTATCATTCAGGTTGTATTTTACTAAGCCATCGTACAGGTAAAGCTCAGCGTTATTTGGGTCTTGTTTAATGGCCTGGGCGAAGTAGTCAAGTGCCGTTTTTTTATCACCCACGTTGCCTAATGCATTCGCCAGGTACTTGTACAGGTTTGGCATTTTAGGGTTAAGCCTTATGGTAGTTTTATAATCGGCAATGGCTGCGTTATAATTCTTTAGGTTACCGTATGCGTTACCGCGATAAAACACCGCTTCAGTATTTTTAGGGTTAAGCGCAAGGGCTGCGTTGTAATCGGCAATGGCACCTTTATAGTCCCCAAGGTTACCTTTCGCGTTACCACGATAATAGATCAGGTCGGAGTTTTTAGGGTCGAGCGCTATCGCTTTGTTGTAATCTTCAACAGCACCGTCGTTATCCTTCAAATTACTTTTGGCAACACCCCGGTATTCGTAAAGGGATGCATCCTTGGGGTTTAAAGCAATAGCTTTGGTGAAATCTTCCACCGTACCGGCATGGTCGCCAAGGCTGGCTTTAGCGTTCGCACGATAGTGGTACATATCGGCACGTGGGGCTAATTCTATCGCCCGGGTAAAATCGATAATCGCGTCAGCAAACTTGCCGGTTTCGTTATTAATATTACCCCTGTAAAAGTATGCATAGGTGCTTTTAGGATCAAAATGAATGGCCTTGCTGTAATCTGCGAAGGCATTAGCCTGCTCTTTTAAGTTATTATAGGCGTTACCACGATAAAAATAAGCGTGGGCGTTATTTGGCTCTAACTGTATAGCCTTGGTAAAATCTTCAATAGCACCTCTATAATTTTTGATATTGGCTTCGGTATTACCCACACCAATATAGGTTTCGGCACTTTGCGCGAAGCAGCAAAAAGGTAACAGTAAAAATATGATGAGTAATTTGGCCATGAGTGTTATGTACTATCTAAAAGGCTTAAATAAAAGGGATACGTTTGCCGTTGCACCATCGCCGGTATTGCGGCCGTTGATGAAATGCCCTGCCGACAAAAAAGTGGAGAACCGCCTGCTAAACGTGTACCCATAGGTTAACGAAACCTGGTTAAACGCGAAGTTTTTGTTAATGGCCTGTATTGGCGAGAATGCTTTAAAGCTACTGGTAGAATAAAATCCGCTCAATGATACTGATACCTGATGGCGAAACTTCCTATCTAACGTTAAACCAAATGTACCGTTATACCTGTCCTGAAAAGGGCCATCGGGGCCAAAGTATTGGCGAAA
Organism: Mucilaginibacter sp. 5C4; assembly: GCF_034345625.1. Classification (NCBI taxonomy): domain Bacteria; kingdom Pseudomonadati; phylum Bacteroidota; class Sphingobacteriia; order Sphingobacteriales; family Sphingobacteriaceae; genus Mucilaginibacter; species Mucilaginibacter sp. 5C4. The sequence continues at coordinate 4,168,921 of NZ_CP133775.1, forward strand.
ACCGTTCTCTGCTGTGATATAATAGTTTTTGCCAAGCACCTTACCGCTACCGGCAAATGAAAATTTCACCTCAGCACCCTGTTGTTTGTAACCCAATGCCAAATCGTTATATAAAGGGGTAATAAATGTGCCTTGTACAGTAAAGTAGTATATGTAATTGATATTAGCCAGATAATAGCGCACACCAATCTCCAGGTCGGTTAAACCACTGCTTACGGTTTTGGCTGTATTATCCTCGTAAGTATTTTTCACATACGGCAGCAAGGCAACCAGGGTAAACCTGCGGCTTAAACCATACTCTACATATAATGATACACCTAACGACTCGAACTGCCCGCCATTGGCAAACAGACTTTTACGACGCAGCGAATCCCACCCCCTATCAGCATAAAAATAACTGAACGATGGTGAAAGCAACAGCCTTTTTGGCCTTACGGGGAAACCCCCTGCATGGCTGCTGGTTGGTACCAGCAGTACGCAGCCTATAGCCATTAGTATGTATTTTAAGTAGGTATTAGATATCTTCATGGTCAACTGTTAAAATAGTGCGAATGCATCACGCATCCATCTGCGCTCAAAATCTTTGTACGATTGGGAGATCTCGTGCCCAAGGTCCTTAAATACCATTAAGCGCTTTTTACCCGGTATCGTGTTAAAAGTAGCATATTCGTTTGCAGGTGGCGCGTAAGGGTCTAATAACCCTATACCCATTATCATGTTAGTATTTACACCTGCAGCAAAATTCTTTCCGTCGTAATAATTCAGGTTGCTTAGTACCTTATCAAAGCTAAGCCCCGGTTGTGTTTTAATGTATTTCTTGATATCATTTATTGGCCAGGTAACCTCGCCATCTAAATTATTTACATCGCAAAGAATAGGGTTTTGTGCCGAGCACAGGTTAACCCTTTTATCCAGGCTTGCTGTTGCCAATGCTAAGTACCCGCCCATACTACCGCCAGATACTAAAATATTATCGTGCTTTAAGTTTGGCTGCGCGTACACAAAATCTACCACACGGATACAATCCATTATAACCCCACGCATCACGTAGTTATCCTTATCTTCTATCCTATAAAAAATGAACTCATTCCTTCGGGTATCAATCGGGCCGCGACTGTTACCCTGCCCCCTTACGTTTAGGGTGATGATAGCCAGGTCCTCATCCAAACCGATAATAGGCGCCAAGTTAACCTGGTAACCCGGCAAACCAAGTAATACGGAAAACTTACGGTCTTTGTTTTTATTGATAGGCACCGTCATCCAGCCCTTAATAAGGTAGTTATCCAACGATCTCATCTCAATGGCGAAAACCTTACGGTTATCGGTATTCATTTTGGGCATTGGGGTAACCTTAAATTGCGGCGCTACCTTAGCCAGCTCGTCTTTAGCTTTTTGCCAAAAGGCATCAAAATCGGTAGGTTTGGCGTACTTAGATTGTATAGCCGCCGGCTGTATGCCGAATACACGGCGAATGGTATCATCATAATCAGATACGTTTACCATAAAGGCCACCTTGTAAAAACCCGATTTAAGGGCAGGCAGGTCAAAGCTGTATTTCTCTGAACCCTTTTTGCCGATGTTTGCTTTTTGCTTACCGGCGCTGATCTTTTTACCATGCTGGGTTATCTCGTAAGCTACCGTACCTGTTTGCAGGGCATCGGTAGGGTTTTTAACCTCGAAAGTGTAGCTTGCCTTACTGTCGAAAATAGCATTCTTGTTACCCGGTGTAAGTACGGTTGAGATGCCGTCCTCGTCATTCTGAGCAAGGGCGGGAATGTACTGCAGGCACCATACTGCTATGGTGCAGCACAGTATAAAAAATATCTTATTTGATCTCTTCATTGTCAATTACTTATTGGCTATGCCTTAATAGCTTCTGAATTATTCTCGGGGTTACGGGGCTTATTTTTGATCAAAAAATTCGACCTACGAATATAATGATTTAAAGGTTCCTCTATCGTTTTAAACAGCAATATGGATATGGCGTTCAGTAGGATAAAGGCATATAAAACGTTCAGGGCATCGTACTGGAAAGGCGAGATCCAGTCCTTGCCCCATTTATCATATAGTTCAAAAATATCGTCGTTCCATTTGTTAAAGTAGTTGTGCATAAAATCGTACATGTACCCAAGGTGTATCAGGTAAAATATATACGAACTTTTGCCCAGCAGTTCAATAAAAGGGTTTGACAAGATCTTTTTGAGTACTGTAGTTTCGGTAAGCAATCCATAGAAAAATAAAGCTATAGATGATGCCAGCAGATAGTTATTGGTAATAATCCCGAATGGATGATGCAAACCTGCAACCTCGCCTTTGGGTATCGGCAGCACACTCATGATACCCACACAAACAAATATGAGCAGAAAACCTAAATAGGTATAATTGCTCTTGCTCTGTCCATCCAGGTTTTTCTTGCGTACAATAAGTGCCAGCTGGATGCCCGCGAAAAACTCGAAGCAGCGGCCCAAAAACGTGTACAGCATCATAAAGGTAAAGTTGCCGAAGAAACCATACCAATCAACGTGGCTAAATATCAATACCAGCGTAGCGCCCGCAAGCGTTATTACTACCGGCTGAATGTAAAACCTGCGGTATTTTTGCGCGAAGTAGAAGATAAAAGGCGCCGAAAAGTAAAAGCATTCTTCTACCGTTAAGCTCCAGCCCTGGGCTATGCCGGTAAACTTTAGCTGGTCGAAAAAGCCCCTAACGAAAGTAATATGCATAAAGAATAACCCGATAGGGCTTGCAAAGCCGTTGGTTATCTTTTGGTCGTGTGTAAAGTAGTAGGATACAAATGCCCCAAGTGTGAGCAGGAAGTACATGGGATAAATACGCGCCACCCTGTTTTTAAGGTATTGCCTAAACCAATCGCCGGTTAATTTAAAGCTATCGAAATAGCGGAAGGCGATTAAAAAGCCCGACAAAACAAAGAAAATGGTTACCCCGATATGGAACTCGCTAAGAAAACGTTGCACAGCACGGGGAAAAATTTCATCAAACGCGTACGCATAATGCGATATAAACACCAGGTACGCCGCAAAAGCGCGCACACCGGTAAGCGCCGGAATATAGTTTTGTAAAGGTTTTTGCACCAAAACAGTTATTTAAGTTTGTGTTTTACGAATAAATGTACGCATAGATTATGCAAACTAAGTACCAGTATCCTTTATCAGCTACGCATCAGAACCTTTGAATTAAGAAATTTACAGGATTTTTGTTTAGAAAGATTTAAAACTTTGGGGAATGAAGCCTCGCCCCGGCCCTCTCCTTCGGAGAGGTAGTAAAAAGCGCGCTTGGTTTTAAAGCCCCTCCTACCGGGGAGAGATTTAGAGGGGGCTTCTTACAAAGCACTTCCCTGCACCACGCCCCTGCTCAGTATCCTTTGGTCGATATAGTATTGGATCTCTGATTTTTTGAGGCCCCAGTTGGGTGCTATCAGCAGTTCGCGGTCGCTAAGGCCGAAGAGGCGTTGGATCACAATATCGGGGCGTACCCTTGGCAGTAGCTCGCACAAAAAGTTGGCGTACTCATCAATGCCGAATAGCTTGAATGGCTCGCGCTTATATTTAACGCCCATTACGCTGCCCTCCACAATGTGCAGGTGGTGGAACTTTACAAATTTTATTTGTTCGTGGCGATTGATCTCATCAGCGTATTTAAGCATCATATCGTGCGTTTCCCAGGGGAAACCAAATATGGTGTGCACACAAACATCCAGTTTGGTGTTTTCGGTAAGTTTAAGGGCTTTTATTAATTCATCGTGGCTGCACCCACGGTTTATCTGGTTCAGTGTTTCATCGTAGATGCTTTCCATGCCCATTTCCAGGTCAACGTCAAAGCGGTCGGAGTAGCTTTCCAGCAGGGCTATCTTTTCGGCGTCTATACAATCGGGGCGGGTACCTACGCTAAGGCCAACAATGTCTTCGGTGCCGTAGCTTAGGGCTTCGTCATACATCATTTTAAGGTAATGCACGGGCGCGTAGGTATTGGTGTTGGGCTGAAAATAAATAATAAACTTATCTGCCTTGTTACCCTTGCGGGCACGCTCCATGCCCTCCATTACCTGTTGCTTAACGGTGGGGGCGTTACGGCTAACACTCGGCGTAAACGAATCTACATTGCAGTATGTACACCCGCCGAAGCCCTTGCTGCCATCGCGGTTGGGGCAGGTAAAGCCACCATCAACAATTACTTTAAACACGCGGTGGCCGGGGTATTTTTGCTTTAGCCACGGGCCATAGTTATTATAGCCCTTCTCCCACTGTACCCCTGCCTGGTTAGTTAACATCATGATTGCCGCAAAGATAGCTTTTTTTGATTTAGGGGATTTAGCCGATTAGAAATAGGTGCCGGTGTGGGTGGCGGGTGCGGGAAGAAGGCTTGCACTGACAGGGGGGCAAACCATGGCAAACGCGCCGAACTGTAACCCCAAATGTTCACGTTCACGCTTGCGAACACATGGCGGATATCATGAACGAGTTAATAACCAACGCATTAACAATTTAAGTACTGACAAAATTACGCCACCTGAATTGTTTAAAAAATACAGGTGTTTTTGCGCCCCGGAATCACTTTTTACCGCCCTGCTTTCGCCGGGGAATGGGCTATTTGGCGGGCAAAACGGGGTAGTATGGGGCACAATATTTCTGCGCCCTTGAATGACTTTTTAAGTGTTGGTTAGGTGAGGAAAGGTATGTATAAAGCCAAAAGGAGGATGCATGCCGTAGGGAATTATTAGGTATTAGTTAATTGAAAAACAGGTATTTATACGTGTAGGAAGTACACTTTTAAAACCTAACCTTTACTCAACCAAAACTTAATTATTATGTCAGCACAAAAAGTATTAAACGAAGATTGGTCAGAGTATGACAATCGCAAGAAGAAATGGGAAGATCGTTTGTTCTTTTCATGCGAGGAAAGCTGGGAAGTAGATTACTTGGTAAGGCAAATGAAAAAACATTTTCCGTATACCAGTGAACAAACTATTAGAAATGCCATCGCCTCGTGTTGCCAAACTGTTAAAGCCCCAAGGCCAAGGAAAGAATTTGTAGAGTGTGTTTCATCAAAACTCTAATAAAATCTGCCCGGCACTTTCTCGGAAACTTAGCCGCGTCTTAAATAGATGCGGCTTTTTTGTTAAGCTCGCCCGTTTCATCAACTGAAACTACAACAAACAGAATAAAATAATTTATATTCCTTTATTTAATAAAGATATTTCTTAATTGTTTATAAAAACAATTCACTTGTACGGGCTACAGCCATGCCTTTTAAGTGAACACCCAATGAATACTATGAACGTGTTAATAACCAACGCATTAACAATTTAAGTACTGACAAAATTGCGCCACCACGTGGTATGTAAAATTACAGGAGTTTTTGCGCCCCGAAATTACTTTTTACCGCCCTGCTTTCGCCGGGGAATGAGCTATTTGGTGGGCAAAAAAGTTAATATTAGGACTTGCTCTTTCTAAAACTTTGAAATCACTTTTGGGGGTTGGTTTGGGTGGGGAATGATTTGCGTAAAGCCACAAGCGGGAAGGGAGAGACGCAGACGAAAGGAAAGATTATTCTAAAATTGAGCCGTCTGCCGTACCGGAATTATGTTCAGATACTGATATTTTTCTTCTCAATCCTATCGACGTATTGTCTCTCCCCGTACCATTTAAAATATCGAAATTGCTTTTATCAAGGGTAAATCGCCATTCGTTTTCTATTGCTCCAACTCCTGTCGGATGCATACTTAATTGAACTATCAAGTTAGAATAATTACATACTCTATTTACAATGTAATACTCCATCATACTTTGGTTTTCTTTTCGCATTTTTAGATGACCGTTTTTTATCGTGCCAAAATATTCAGACGTTGAATTGTGGGCAATACCCGCATTTATGGTTTCTTTTGATATTTTAAGAAACCACTCCCCATCTAATACCTCTATAGAATTAACACGTTGCCAGTCTTTTAATTTATTAGTTAATTGATCAAGTTGAGCGGTATTAAAATTCTCTTTTTTATCAAATTCATTTGTTTTGTGCAACAGAGCAGATTGCAACGTAACTATTTCGTTAGTAGATGCGAGTAATTGTTCATCAAAAATCTTCTTATCGTTTACGTATTTAGTTATTTTGTCAATTGTTTCTTCATATTTTGTCCTGTACTCCAAATATTTTTCGGAAGAAACCATCTTGGTTTTAGAAATTTTTAGATTTACGTTTCCTCCCCATCTATCGTTAAACGCTCCAAATACCAAAATTCCATTTCTAAACACAGGAAAATAAATGTGTATATACTCGCGGAGATCAATGGCAAAGACAAAAAATGCCACGTGCTGCTATTCTTTTCTATCAAATCCAAAAATGAATTATACCCATCAACTTTCAATTCAGCAGTCTTATAAAATAACAGTTCCACTACTATTTTATAGTTCCAAACACACCATCCTAAAATATAGGATATGATGAAAGGATTTGAAATTCGTTCTTTTAAATCAGAGAAGAAATCGGATAATTTTTCCATAACAAGGATTGGTAGACTAATATAAAAAATTAATAGTTAGCTAAGTTGTTTTTCTTCCATAGTCGAATGTCACTTATTTCTTTAACAAGATTTTTCCTCGTGCCGATTTAAAATAAAATTATGAATAAAGGTGTGTTATTTACATGTGTCCTGATTGTGGTAGTGGACAAGTGAGCCGATGGTTACACCATAAAATCTTAGCAGCAGGTAGTATTAGCTAATAGTTAAGTGAAAAACAGGTATTTATACGTATTGCAAAACTAAAGACTTAATGCGATATTTATTTTTACCTAAACAGCATAAAAAATGGTAGACAAAATTTTGCATCGCGCTTTCTTCACTATTAATATCAAATTAAGAAAAGAAAACAATAACAGAGATGCAACACGTGAAGAATATATTCATTTGATTAGAAAAGTTTATTCTCGAAAAATACACAAACCATCATCAAGTGGTAAACATTGTATCATTAAGTATTTATTGGATCACAAAGAAAACGACGTTTTGCAGTTTCTACACGGGAAAGTTGCCCAATTTACGTACTTCGAAAATAAAAGCTGGTTTGATATTGGAACTTTAGATATTGACGCACAATTTCACCTAAGAGATGGGCTATTTCCTGATGCAGTAGAAACAGATTTTATTTTTGATCCGGACAAACACAAATTTTCCTTTATAACTAAATCATCTATCGCTATTTCTCCCTATCCATTGCGAACTTTTTGGGAAGAGGCATTAAATTCGGTCAAGGAAAAAGATGAATATATTCACGTTGATGTTGTGACCAGTCAAGACTTTTCAGAGAAATTATATAAAGCGCGAGTTATTAAAAGACTTGAGATCGATTTAAATTATTCTAACTCAGGTATTGGATCCATATCAAAAGAAGTAATCGATACCGATTTTAAAAAAACAAACGCCAAAAATGCAACTATTATAATGGTTGCAAAAAAAAGTGAAACTTTAAACATTAATGATAGTGAAATTATAAAAGGAGCACTTGAACTATCCGAGGAGGATGGCGAAGCAAAAGCCAAAATAGTTGACGAAGCCGGAAACTTAGTTGATATTAGTACCAGACAGTTCCCTAAAAAAGATTTTTTTGATTCGAATGAAATTCACTTCCTATCAAACTTTTTTGCTAAGATTAGAAATATATGGCCCTTAAACTAACACTATAATGGACTTCGGATGGAAACAAATTTGGAAACTATATGGTTGGAAAAAACTATTTAGTTGGAATAATCGACTATTCTATTTTACGGTTATAGTTACTTTATTATTGTTTTGCTCCATATTAATTTTAAATGAAAAGAATTTAGCTTACACCTTGGTTAAAAAAATATTAGATGTTGACATCTCAATTTTACCAACCTTATTGGGTTTTAATTTAGGGGCTTATGCTTTAATAATAGGATTCCTTTCTAATAAAAATTTGTTAGAAGCTTTAACAGATAAACACGGGACTAATTCTGCAACATCGATTGAAGAAATAAGTGGAGTATTTGCTATAAATATAATAACCCAAGCATTCACTTTATTGCTTGCTTTTTTATCACAAACTATTTTAGTATTTATAGAAAATATTAACTTAAGTGAAAAATGGCTTGATATATTATATTCAGATATGTATACTAATAGTGTAAATGACATTTATTTTCTCTTAATTACATTTTTTACCTTGTACTCAATTGCTCTTGTAATACAAAACGCAATTAACATTTTTGATTTTAATCAATTATTTACATATTTTTCATTCAAAAAACAGGAGGATGAATGATAACTACCTTTTTGTCAAACTTTAATCTATCAATAGATTAAAGTTATTACCACTAAACCAGATAGCAGCGATACCGGCCTCTATTAATAGTAGAAGTTGCGATGGCAGTAGCAGCACCACCAATAGTGTGGCTAAGGCCTCGTGCAGTATGAGCGGATAGCGGGGCTGCCGCATCCGAAGCACTACTGCTATTGTTTTACGGATTATTAGTCCATAGTCCATGGGAGCGCATTGGCCCGCAGTATACGGTCATAGCGACGCATTAGTCTATGGTCCATTTAACTGCGGATCCATCTATGCACTATCGACTATGGTCTATCAGCTACTTCCTACTTTGCGGCGGAAGAGGTAGCGGGAGCTATCGTCGGCGCCGTAGCGCAGGGTGTTTACAAACAGCCAGCCTGGTTGGGCCAGGTAGTTAAAGGCTTGTGCCAGGGTGTTAAATTTCAGCTTCTTGCCGTTACTGTCGCGCAGGGTGGTATCGTCGTCGGGTTCGTTGGTTTTGCCGTAGTCTACATCCAGGCTCACCGTTTCCCCAAAAATAAGGCGCGTTGGGGTAACCACACAATAGGTTTCGGCGGGGGTGTAAGCGGCGGTATCGGCAGGTGTGGGGTTAACAGCCTGCGCCTTAGCAAGGCAGGGCAGCAGGCCAATGGCTACAAGGAGCAGTAATTTTTTCATGATGGTTTATGGTACGCGGGTTTAGTAGCGCTACGGGTTAGAGTGGGGTTTACGGGGTTGGGTTTAACGGGATTTGAAATAATGTATTGGTTCATTAGTTCATGGTTTTGTAGCGCGGTGAACCCTGCCTGCCTTTACGGGCTGGGCGGCGCGCCAATTCGTGAAGAGGGAATTAAACCTTTGCAAACGAGCCTGACAAACGGAACGATAACCTACTAAATGCGGCATAGTGTAACAGACGGGTGGCACCGCAACTGATACAGCACTGCCTTACACTGGGTGTTACCAAGCCGCGACTTTTCTTTGGTTCGTTTCTTTTGGGAGAAAAGAAATGAACATCCACAGGCGATTCATATTGCTCACCAACCAGCTCCTAACAGGGCACTGCAATTGATTTTAAAGCGTGCTCATTACCATTCCTAACAGGGCACTCCGATTGATTTTAAAGTGTGCTCATTGCCGCTCCTAACAGGCACTGCGATTGATTTTAAAGTGCGCTCATTGCCGCTCCTAACAGGGCCACTAACAGCAGTGCTTTTTAATGAACGTTAGCCCGCTCATTGCCGCGGAGGGCTATTACTTTTTGCTTGATCAAAAAGTAACAAAAAATCAAGTAATAGCGATGCTTCCCCGCTCCCTGCCGGTTCTTAACGCTTTTCGCCGCATGCGCGGTCTTCAAAGCTAAACCGCCATTCCCGCCATACGCCCGGCCCGCCGCTATGACGTACCCCAAGCTTTTTAGAATTTGGGTTCGCAGTCACGATTTTGTCGTCCATACGCTGTTCGATACCTTTCCACCTGGATAACACACACCTAACCCCTTTGGTGAGGGGGACTATGGCGCGCTCATTTATTATGCTTGCATAGCTTTGGCTTATTTAAAAATTGGTTAATTTTACCGTTGATACAAACCAATTACGCCCGCATGGAAAGCATCGCTCCTTATAAATCTCAGTACAAGATTCGCTTTGTTACGGCTGCCTCGTTGTTTGACGGGCACGACGCTACCATTAACATTATGCGCCGCATTTTGCAAAGCACCGGTGCCGAGGTGATACACCTGGGCCACAACCGCAGTGTGGACGAGATCGTAAATTGTGCTATACAGGAGGATGTGCAGGGCATTGCCCTCACCAGCTACCAGGGCGGCCACGTGGAGTATTTTAAATACATGCATGATTTGCTTGCCGAGCGCGGCGCGGGCCATATCAAGATTTTTGGCGGCGGCGGCGGGGTGTTCCTTCCGCAAGAAATTGCCGAGCTGCAGGCCTACGGCATCAGCAAGATCTACTCGCCCGATGATGGCCGCACCATGGGCCTGCAAGGGATGATCAACGATATGATGAGGCAGTGTGACTTTTTGACGCCGGGCCCCACCCAAACCCTTTCGGGAGGAGGCCTCACCCCAGCCCTCTCCAAAGGAGGGGGAGTTGAGAAGAGGATGATGATGGATAAGGGGGATATTGCGAGGTTGATAACGGCTGCCGAGCAAGGTAACTATTCACCAATCTCTAATCACCAATCTCTACAGGCAGCGCCTGTATTAGGCATCACCGGCACGGGTGGCTCGGGGAAATCGAGTTTGGTGGATGAGATCGTAAGGCGTTATTTGATGGAGACGGATAAGACGCTGGCCATTATTTCGGTAGACCCCAGCAAACGTAAAACAGGCGGCGCGCTGCTTGGCGACCGCATCCGCATGAATTCCATTAACAGCCCGAGGGTGTATATGCGATCATTGGCTACACGGCAGGCTAACCTTGCCCTTAGCAAGCACGTGCAGGAGGCTATTGATATTTGCAAGGCGGCAGGGTATGATATGGTTATTGTGGAGACGAGCGGCATTGGCCAATCGGACACGATGATAACTGATTATTGCGATTTGTCGCTTTACGTGATGACGCCCGAGTTTGGCGCGGCTACCCAGTTGGAGAAGATAGACATGCTGGATTTTGCCGACCTGGTAGCCCTTAATAAATTTGATAAACGCGGCGCTTTAGACGCCATACGCGATGTGCGCAAGCAGTACAAGCGCAACCATATGTTGTTCGACGCCAAAGACGAGGACCTGCCCGTGTACGGCACCATGGCTTCCCAATTTAATGACCCGGGGATGAACACCCTGTTTACAGCGCTCATGAAAACGGTGAAAGATAAGACGGGAATTGATTTGATTGGAGCGGGGAGCGGAGTGGCCAGGCCGGAGCAAGGCGAATCGGAAAAGATCTATATTATTCCGCCGGATAGGATAAGATACCTGGCAGAGATTGCCGAAAACAGCGCCGCCTATACCGATTGGGTGAACGAGCAGTGTAAGATAGCGCAGCAGATGTTTAATGTGAGGGGGAGCCTCACGCTGGCCCTCTCCAGCCAAACCCCATCCCTATCCAGCCTCACCCCGGCCCTCTCCAAAGGAGAGGGAGTAGGAAAGATGATGGATAGCCTATCCAGCCAAACCCCGGTCCTCTCCAAAGGAGGCCTCACCCCAACCCTCTCCAAAGGAGAGGGAGCAGGAAAGAAAGTTTCTTCGATTTCTGCTGAGGATTTAGGTGAGGCTCTACAGGATATGTATAACCACCTTGAAGACCACCTGCACGCCGATTGTAAACGCCTGCTGAAAGAGTGGCCGGAAACGGTTGCCAAATACAAGGCAGATAACTTTATATATAAGGTGCGGGATAAGGAGATCAAACAGCCTTTGTACTATACTTCGTTGTCGCAGTTGAAGGTACCTAAGATCTCGTTACCAAAATATGAAGCATGGGGCGATATACTGCGCTGGTTACTTACCGAGAACGTACCGGGCGAGTTCCCGTATGCCGCAGGGGTGTTCCCGCTGAAGCGCGAGGGTGAAGACCCAACCCGCATGTTTGCCGGAGAGGGCGGCCCCGAACGGACGAACAAACGCTTCCATTATGTATCGCTTGGTCAGCCGGCGCACAGGTTATCTACCGCGTTTGATTCGGTAACCCTATATGGCGAAGACCCGCACGAGCGGCCGGACATCTACGGCAAAATAGGCAACTCGGGCGTTAGCATCGCCACGCTGGATGATGCCAAAAAACTATATTCGGGGTTTGATCTTTGTCATGCCTCAACCTCCGTAAGCATGACTATCAACGGCCCCGCCCCTATGCTGCTGGGTTTCTTCATGAACGCCGCTATTGACCAGCAATGCGAGAAGTATATTACCGAGCATGAGTTAGCGCATTTGGTGGAGGATGCGTATAAGAGGGTTTATGATGAGAAGGGGTTGGAACGGCCGAGGTACCAGTTAGCGTTGAAGCCTCACCCTGCCCTCTCCAAAGGAGGCCTCACCCCAACCCTCTCCAAAGGAGAGGGAGTTGAAAATAGCCTCACCCCTGCCCTCTCCAAAGGAGAGGGAGTTGAAAAGGAGGGGCGTAAAAGACTGGGGTTTGAAACTGCGGATTTGAGGATTTGGGAATTATTAAAAGGTAATTCTAAAGATAACAGGCAAAATTCAACAGAAACAGAGAGTTTACTTTGGCAGCTTTTAAGAAATAATCAAATTGGTTATAAGATAAGACGACAACATGCTATAGATGGTTATATCGCCGATTTTGTTTGCTTGCCAAAAGGGTTAGTTATTGAGATCGATGGTGGGTATCATAACTATACAACAGAGCAGGATGAAATAAGAACCCGGGTTTTAAAAGACGAGGGATTTGACGTTATTCGTTTTACAAACGATGAAGTATTAAAAAATACTCAGGAAGTAATAAGAGCAATAACGGATAAATTAAATAATCAGCCAGACAGGAAAGTCCTCTCCTTTGGCGAGGATTTAGGCGAGGCTTCTACGACAGAGGGGGCTTCTTTGCCCCCCGGCAACAGTGGCCTCGGCCTCATGCTTCTCGGCTTAACCGGCGACCAGGTTTTGCCTGCGGATGTTTATGAGCAGATCCGCGCGTATGCCATTGCTACGGTTAGGGGAACCGTGCAGGCCGATATTTTAAAGGAAGACCAGGCACAGAACACCTGTATATTTTCGACAGAGTTTGCCTTGCGGATGATGGGCGATATCCAACAGTATTTTATTCAGCAAAAGGTTAGGAATTTTTATTCGGTATCTATTTCGGGCTACCACATTGCCGAGGCGGGTGCCAACCCTATTACCCAGCTGGCCTTTACACTCAGCAACGGCTTTACGTATGTAGAGTATTATCTGAGCCGTGGGATGCACATCGATGATTTCGCGCCCAACCTATCCTTCTTCTTCAGTAATGGTATAGATCCTGAATACTCGGTGATAGGCCGTGTGGCAAGGCGCATCTGGGCTAAGGCTATCAAGAACAAGTACAGGGGGAACGACAGGTCGCAGAAATTGAAATACCATATCCAAACCAGTGGGCGCTCGCTGCATGCGCAGGAGATCGACTTTAACGATATCCGCACTACGCTGCAGGCTTTGTACGCTATTTATGATAACTGTAATTCGCTGCACACCAATGCGTACGACGAGGCCATCACCACCCCAACCGAAGAATCGGTACGTAGGGCAATGGCTATACAGCTCATCATTAATCGTGAGCTTGGCCTTGCCAAAAACGAGAACCCGATACAAGGCGCCTTCATTATAGAAGAATTAACCGACCTGGTGGAGCAAGCCGTACTCACCGAGTTTAAGGCCATTAACGACCGTGGCGGCGTGCTGGGCGCTATGGAAACCATGTACCAGCGCAGCAAGATCCAGGAGGAATCGCTTTACTACGAAACCCTTAAACATACCGGCGAGTACCCTATTATCGGGGTAAATACGTTCCTGAATAAAAAGGGATCGCCAACCATTGTGCCGTCGGAAGTTATCCGCGCTACCGAAGAGGAGAAGCAGTTCCAGATAGCGGCCCTGCACCTGTTTCAGCAACGGAACCGGGAGCATGCCCCAGCCCTGTTAAAAGAGCTGCAGCAACGCGCCATAGCCGGCGATAACATCTTCGAGGCACTGATGCAGGCCTGTAAGTATTGCTCCTTAGGGCAGATCAGCAATGCGCTGTATGCCGTTGGCGGGCAGTATAGGCGGAATATGTAGGTGAAGAGACTTTTAGAATCAAGAGCCAAGAAACAAGACATAAGACATAAGAAACCTTGTCATTGCTGTGGAACGTAGTGACCCGGCAATCTCAGCATATCCAACTGCCTCTGAGATTGCCACGCTATCGCAGCATTGACATAGTGGTAATCCGTCCGCTTTGTGTCCAAACTGTCTCGTACTTCTAAACGGACGGACACCTTTAAGTTAACCCAACCTACCTTATTTCCATCTGCGTGTAACATTGGTGTTGATTAGTCAGTCAAACAGCCATACAACCACTATATGGCCTTATCTATAACCAACCTTAGCAAGCAATATAACAATCAAAAAACCGCTTTAAGTAGCTTTTCCATCAATATTAATAAGGGGATACTGGGTTTGCTTGGGCCAAATGGCGCGGGGAAATCCACCTTAATGAAACTCATCGCCACCATCAGCAAACCTACTACAGGCACACTGCTTTTAGATGGTATCGATATTGTGCAGCATCCGGATGCTATCCGCAAGGTATTGGGTTACCTGCCGCAGGATTTTGGCGTGTACCCCAACCTTAACGCTTACGAATTTTTAGAATACATTGCCGCCATGAAAGGCGTTGGCGGTAAAGGCCTGCGCAAGCGTATCGACATATTGCTGGAGGGTGTTAACCTTACGGCAGATGCCAAAAGGCCTATCGGCACCTACTCGGGTGGCATGAAACAGCGCATAGGCATTGCCCAGGCACTGCTTAACGACCCTAAAGTGTTAATTTTTGACGAACCAACCGTTGGCCTCGACCCCGAAGAGCGCATGCGGTTTAGGCAGCTGATCGCCGATCTGGCGCAGGATTGTGTCATCATCCTGTCGTCGCACATTGTGTCTGATATCGAAACCATTGCCGATGAGGTTGCCATTATGCAGGGCGGCAAACTGATTACCAAAGGCTATCAACAGGATATTATTAAACAAGCCGACGGCCGTATTTTTGAAACGTTTTTAGATAACGCCGCCCTTACCGAATTTAAAGGCCGCTACAAAGTAATAGACACCGCCCGCCAAAACGACCGTATTAAAACGCGTTACATTAGCACACAGGCAGATGCCGCCCCGTCATCCGCACCAATCAAGGCCACTTTAGAGGATGCTTACTTGTTTTTAACCCAAAACAACGCTTAAGCATATGCCGTACATTTACAATATTATTAAGGCAGATTATTTGCAGCGTACCCGCAGCTACTCGTTTTTAATAACGCTGGCCATTACGGTTTATGCCGCCTATTCGTTTGTACCGCCGGATACGGCCAATTATACCACCTTAAGTGCATCCGGGTACCGGGGCGTTTACAATTCGGCATGGGTTGGGTATGTATCCGCCATCATGACGACCGTAATGCTATCCTTCTACGGCTTTCTGCTGGTTAACAGCGGCATTAAAAAAGATATCGATACCGAAGTAGGGCTAATTATCGCTACCACCCCTATCAGCAATTTTAAATACCTTTTATGTAAACAGCTAAGCAATTACCTGGTGCTAATAACCATTGCGGGCTGCACGTTTTCGGTAAGCCTGGTACTGTTTTTTATCCGCGGGGAGGGGCACCCGTTTATCATCTCTGACTTTATTTTGCCCTACCTGTTCTTTGCCGTACCTGCATTATTTATGGTGGCAGCGCTGGCTGTAGTGGCCGAGGTTTTTTTGGGCAAGCGCAGCATCTTGCAATACATCATTTACTTTTTTTTGTGTGGAATTGTGATGTCCACCATCACCCAAAGCGGCAAAAATACTACCGGCGCTTTTGACCCATTCGGCTTAAGTCTGGTCACTAAAAGCATTACCGCCCAAATCAACACGCAGTTTCACGAAAGTGTAAAAAATGTATCCTTCGGCTTTATTTTTAACGGGCACCGTAAATACAAACCCTTTGTATGGGCTGGCATCAGCTGGTCGGCGGTATTTGTGTTTAGTCGTGCGTTGTGGATGGCGTTTGGTTTAGGACTTGTGTACTGCTCCTCGCTGTTTTTTCATAGGTTCGATTTTAAACAGGCATCAGCCAAAAAGAAAATTAAGGCAGCAAAGCAACCTACAGAAGCCAATAAACTAACCATTAACCCCGCAGGCATAACCCGCGAAGCCATGCCATCGCTGGTTTTCAACTACGGCATTTTCCCGTTCATCAAAACCGAATTACTATTATTGGTAAGGCAGGGCAACAAATGGCTGTGGCTGCTAAATGCAGGGCTATGGGTAGCTATGTTTATAGCGCCTTTGCCAATCGCATATAGCTACCTGCTACCCATACTGCTATTTTTACAGGTAACCCGCTGGAGCGATTTGGTAACCAAAGAGAAAACCAACCGGGTGCATTACTTCGCCTACGCATCCTATAACCCATTATTACGCATGCTGCCCGCGCAGATCTTAGCCGGGGTGGTTTTAGCGCTTGCATTGGCGCTACCGGTGATAATGCGCAATGCTTTGCTGTTAAACAGCGCTTCCATTCTAAATATCATAAACGGTTGTGTGTTGATTGTTCTATTGGCAGCAACCCTGGGCATTTTAAGCGGCGGCAAAAAGCTTTTCGAGGTAGTGTTTTTTATGCTGACTTATGCCGTTATTAATAAATTAGACATTACAGATTACCTAGGCAGCATGCCACACAGCAGCATGTATTTAGCTGTTGTATTGTCTATTAATATAGCACTTGTGTGTACTGGCTTTATAGTGAGGAACTACCAGGTAAAGCATTTATAGGGGTGTAAATTGCTCCTCCCCTTTAACAAGTGAAGATTTAGACATACAATACCTTTAATTCTGTGTTCTGTAGGAACTACCGCTTTGTAGCAAAATCGCTCAGCATATCTTTGCTCCATAGGTGCAATCCATGGGTAACCCCTACCGGGCAAAAGACATTTACAATAGCGCGCTACAAAGCGGTAGTTCCAACGGAACATTTGTTTTTGTCCGTCTTTTTCCAATCCATTTTTATCCTCTAAACTGACGGACAGCACTAACTATGGCAATGTCTAAATTTATTGTACCTTTCTTGCAATAACCTAAGCACATGCCAGACATAATTATAACCAGCCCTTTTAACAAAGTAAGTTTTATTAATAATCATAAAAAACTTTGGGCTAACGCCAATAAGAAAGCACTAAAAAGCTATTTAAAAAATTCTGCTTTTGCTATTGTTATGCTGCTTGTTTGCATTTTCACTCATAAAGAACAAGGATTTCCCTTTGCTATAGCGCTTACAAGTGGTTTCTGCTTTTATGTATTAATGAAATGGTTAGAATTTTTTGAAAGGCGGTACAATTATTTCAAGCTGATAAAAAAGCAGGCCCAGGCGTATGATCAAATGAATATGGCTTGCACCTGCGTACTATCTGACGATTGGTTTGACTACACCGATAATGAAAAAAGTTTTAAATTTCAGTGGCATTTACTAAAGTCCTATCAGCATACCGGCGATACGGTAATTATAGGTTTTAACACCGGCATATATTTCCCTTTTGATAATGAAGGAATAGATAACGATACATTTATAAAAGCCTGTGATTTTTTAAAGGCCAAAGCAGAAATAAATATTATAACTTTATAGTATAAACTCTGTCCGCTTTCTGTCCAAATCGTCCCGCTCCTAAAAACGGACGGAAGGCCATATCCATTTGCATCCCACCCGGCTTTTACCTAAATTTAGTCACCATTTATGAAGAAGCTGCTACTGTTACTTGCCATTACGTTTATTACCCATTTTGCTTTCTCGCAGGATATAACCTCCACTTGCCAAAAAATTAACGAGTTAAATAACCGTGTACTTAACAGCACTATTAAACGTGCGGACGCGGCAAAACAATTTAAAACGTTGCTGGCGAAGATAAAAGGCAATGCCGCACCTGGTAACCCTACATGGGTATTCCCGCTTGCAGGCTACAAAAGCAGCGCCATTGGCGGCACAAATGGCAATGGCTACAGCGATAAGGGTTACAACTACCTCGATGGCAATAAACACAGCGCACATCCGGCCCATGATATTTTTATTAAAGATGTTAACCAGGATGGCATGGACGACAGCACCCTTAAACCCGTTGATGTTTTGGCAGTAGCTGATGGCATTGTGGTAGCCTGTACTAACAATTGGGAACCTACAAGTACTTTGCGTGGCGGCAAATTTATCTGGATCTACCACCCGGCATCAGGCATCTTTAGTTATTACGCACACAACCGCGCCATATTTGTTAAACCGGGCGATGAGCTTAAGGCTGGCGATAAAATTGCTGAGGTTGGCCGTACGGGACTTAACGCTTACAAAAAACGCTCGCCAACGCATTTACACTTTTCGGCATTTAAAATTGTGCGCGGCTTGCCCGTGCCTTTTAACCCCTACCAGCAACTTTTTAGATCAACAAAACGATGAAAAGCATTTTAGCCTTTATATTACTGATAGCACTCGCGGCATTTATCCCTGTAGATAATGTACATACACGCTTTAAGCCATCGGCAGGTTATACACGTGTTGCTGTAGCACCGGGTAGCTTTGGGGCTTACCTGCAAGGCTTGACGCTAAAACCCGCCGGCACCCATACCAAAACCTACACAGGCAGCATTGCCCGTACCGACCCTTACACCGCGGCTGTGGTAGATATGAGCATTGGAGTACAAGACTTGCAGCAATGTGCCGATGCCGTAATGCGCCTGCGAGCCGAATACTTATATAAGAAGAAAAACTATAATGCCATTACTTTTAATTTTACCAGCGGCTTTAAATGCGATTATACCCACTATGCCGATGGCTACCGTTACATTAATGATCGCTGGGCGCTAAAAGGCAAAAAGAATTACAGCTACCAAAACTTTTTACGGTACATGAACCTCGTATTTTCGTACGCAGGCACGCTATCGCTCCAAAAAGAATTAAAGCCCGTTGCCAACCCTAATGATATTAAAGCGGGTGATGTATTCATTAAAGGCGGCTCGCCGGGCCATTGCTTTATAGTGATGGATATTGCCGAAAATGCCGCCCACAAAAAGCAATTCCTGCTGGCGCAAAGCTTTATGCCTGCCCAAAATATCCAGGTACTGCAAAACGGATCGCCTTGGTTCAGCCTTGGCACTGCTGTTGCAACAATCCCTTACGGGGAATTGGTAGATGCGAAGTATTTGAGGCGGTTTTAGACGAGAGAAGCAAGAAGATGAGAGCCAGGAATCAAGACCAAAAGACCTATACCTCTAAAACAAACTAACGGTCAATTTCCATCAAAACGAAATTATTCTACACATCAGGCAATCACCCATGCCTGGCACCGCCATTTAAACAAAAATGTATGCTATAGGGTACACAAAACAACCATAGCGAAATACTAAAGGTATTTTATCTGAGTTTTTATAAAACAGCACATTTTACCTAAGAATATTACCTTTTTTCGCAGTTTCATCTATAAAATTAACCTGTAAGGCACGGCTATTGCCTTACATTGGTTGGACTATTTAATTTGATTATGAGACAATTTTTTTCAGACTCGCTACACCTCTTCATTATATTTATGATGGTGGTGTTTATCATTGGAGCGATATTGGCCCTTACCGGTAACTTTGACCATTGGACAGAACGCTATCGTTTAAAACGCAGGCGCCGCCGTTTAATACGCGATAAAAGCCGGAAACAACCTAAGGCCGATATAGATAAACACGGGACGCCTTATTACTCTACCAGGCCAGATAAAGAAACTACCAGCGGTAAAGGTAAATACGCTTAAAAGTATTTAAATAGTAAGAGCCCTGCACACGCGGGGCTCTTTTTATACCCAATATTTACCTGGTAATTACTTAGGCTTTGTGCTGATATTGATATATTTAGAAAAAATTAAGGTAGCCATGAAAAAATTACTTTTTATAACCTGTATAATTACCCTTGCTTTTTCGGCAAATGCGCAAAACCTTACGAAACCCGTAACTACAGCAGTAAGGCCGGCGGATACCACAAAAAAGGCAGGGCCTAACTTATATAACCCTGCTGCGGATGCCAAAGCGGATATTGCCGCGGCCGTTAAAAAAGCAAATGCCGAACATAAGAACGTATTACTGCAACTTGGCGGTAACTGGTGCATTTGGTGCCTGAGGTTTAACGACCTGGTGACCAAAGATGCCGAACTTAACAAATACATGAATGATAATTATGTAGTGCTGCACGTAAACTACAGTAAAGAGAACATGAACGAAAAAGTACTGGCCAACCTCGGTTATCCGCAGCGTTTTGGTTTCCCGGTGTTTGTAGTGCTTGATGCTAAAGGCACACGCCTGCATACCCAAAACTCCGGCTACCTGGAGGAAGGTAAAGGCCATAGCAAAACCAAAGTAATGAGATTTTTTGAGAACTGGTCGCCAAAGGCACTGGATCCGAAGAGTTATGCGGAGAAGGCGAAGTAGTGATTGGTTAATCAAGCGTCATTGCTGCGAGGTACGAAGCAATGACGGCTTTAAATAAAAAGAGGGTTGCGCATAAGCATAACCCTCTTTTGTCTTGATAAGTGATAAGCAACTAATCTCTAAAAACTACTCAATAACGCTTACTTTAAGCATATTGGTTTTGCCTTGTTTAATAATTGGCACTGCCGCGGTATTGATAACCACATCACCTGCGTTAAGCAATTGCTCAGCTTTCAGGATGTTGTTTACATCGGCAATAGTTTCGTCTGTACTGTCAGATTTATCGTAGTAAAACGCACGTACGCCCCAAACAAGGCTAAGCGCGTTAAGCAACTGCTTGTTAGATGTAAAAATGTAAGTACCTGCTTTAGGGCGGTAGCTCGAGATCTCGAAAGCGGTGTAACCACTAACCGTCATTGATACGATACCCTCTGCTTTGGTATGCTCTGCCAAATAAACAGCCGAACCGCAAAGCGCGTCGCTCAGGTAATTTGCAGATGTTGAATCTGTATTTTCCACTTTAGAAGCGTTGAACGGATAACCAAGGTCTTCCACGTTACGAACGATCTTAGCCATTGTTTCGATAACAATAACCGGGAACTCACCAACAGATGTTTCACCGCTTAGCATCACCGCATCGGCACCATCAAGTACCGAGTTGGCAACGTCATTAACCTCGGCACGTGTTGGGCGCGGGGTTGTGATCATAGATTCCAGCATCTGCGTAGCAACAATAACCGGTTTTGATGCATCGCGGCATTTACGGGCGATCATTTTTTGCAGCAAAGGCACTTCTTCAAGCGGGCACTCCACGCCAAGGTCACCACGGGCAATCATCACACCATCACTAGCGGCGATGATCTCGTCGATGTTTTCGATAGCCTCCGGTTTTTCAACCTTGGCAATTACACGTGCAGCTTTACCACTTTCGCGGATGATGCGTTTAAGGTCTATAATATCCTGTCCGGTACGTACGAAAGAAAGGCCAACCCAATCTACATCCCATTGCAGGGCGTATTGCAGGTTCACCAAATCATCCGGCGTTAAGCTTGGGATTGATACTTTTGTATTTGGCAGGTTTACACCTTTACGTGATGTTAAGATACCACCGTGTACAACCTCGCAAATTACGGTGTCTTTACGGTTGGTCTCAATAACTTTCAGCTGCAGTTTACCATCATCTAATAAAATGATCTCGTTTGCCTGCACATCCTGCGGGAAGGTTTCGTAAGTAATGTAGATCTGGTTATCGTCACCAATACATTCATTGGTAGTGATGTTGATACGGGTACCATTAATCAGGTGGATACCGCCGTCTTTAACCAAACCAATACGAATTTTAGGGCCCTGCAAATCGGCAAGGATACCTACGTTAGTTTTATATTCGTCGTTTATCTCGCGGATAAGGTCAATAAATTTCTTGTGGTCTTCGGGTTTACCGTGCGAAAAATTCAATCGGCACACATTTAAACCGGCGCGGATCATTGATAATAACACTTCTTTTTTTGAGCAGGCCGGGCCCATTGTGGCAACAATCTTAGTACGATTATAGTAAAATTTCATATTTTCAGGTTAAATTCAGGCTATATTACTGTATTGTGTATAAATTACACATCTAAATTTCCGCTAAAATAATAGATTTTCGCGTGATTTTATTTTTTTCGGGTCAATCTTTACCGCCGCAACAATTTCAGGGATCTTATTCAGGCACGAAAGTACGTTTTCAAGGTCGTCATCATCAATATAATTTTTGATCATTATAAAATAATCGGCCTCGCGCATTTCGGGCACCAAATAACCTTCACTCCCCTTATTTCCAATAAAATAGAAATCGGTTTCGGTACTTTCCCAGCTAAAGTGGAACATCGAGAACAGCAGCGGCGCACCGTTAACATTGGTATCCAGCGATAGATCTACTACCCGGGTAAAATTAAAATTTAAACATTTGTTTATATGGTAGCAAATGCGGTAATCTTTCAAAGATGTGGTAACCGCTATCAGCACAAAATCCAGATCGATCTCAAACTTTAAAACTTTCCTGTTCAAAACCATTTACATTTTAAGATGGTAAAAATACAAAACGTAAGCACTTACCATAAATTTTTGTTGATACATTTTTAAATAAAGGGTTGCCGGTTTAAACCACCCTTCATTTGCATCAACTGTATACTAATATAATAGCGCGGCAAGTTTGAAATTTTTTCCGCAAGGCGGATGATAAGCTAAGCCATTTTTAAAGAAAAATTAAGCACCGCTGGGCTTTCAAAGGCCTGCATTTTAAATAAATTTGCTAATTACCGGCCATTTGACAAACTAATTAATTACCTAATAATAAGGCAGATACATTCACTAAATGCAACTTTATCACTATTAATTGGAAATAGATATTAAACTTTAATAGTTCTACTCAAAATCATTACTTTTACGCCGGTTAAAAACGCAAGTCCAAATCTTTTGTCACAATTAATTGTTCAATCAATATTGTCAAAGTTTTTAGATTTGATATTTAACATAATTTATTTTTCTTTGCACTGAATTTATTAATCATTAAACTATAAAGACTATGTCTGATATCGCTTCAAGAGTAAAAGCAATTATCGTGGAAAAACTGGGTGTTGACGAAAGTGAAGTTACACCAGAAGCAAGCTTCACCAACGATCTTGGTGCTGACTCTTTAGACACCGTGGAATTGATCATGGAGTTTGAAAAAGAATTTAACGTTGCAATCCCTGACGATCAGGCCGAAACTATCGGTACTGTTGGCCAGGCTGTTGCTTACTTAGAAAAAAACGTTAAAGCTTAATTTAGAGCTCCCTAAAACTGTTCAATGGAGTTTAAAAGAGTTGTAGTGACCGGGCTTGGAGCGCTTACTCCAATTGGTAATACTGTTCCCGAATATTGGAACAGCCTTATTAATGGGGTAAGCGGCGCTGCCTTTATTAAGAGTTTTGATGTTGAAAAATTCAAAACCAAATTTGCCTGTGAAGTAAAGGGGTTTGACGCTGAAGGTTTTTTGGGCCGTAAAGAGGCTCGTAAGCTCGATCCGTTCGTGCAATACGCTTTATTTTCTACAGAAGAAGCTGTTAAAGATGCGGGATTAGATTTCGACAAACTGGATACCAGCCGCATAGGCGTTATCTGGGGATCCGGCATCGGTGGTTTAAAAACGTTTTTAGATGAGGTTGTAAACTTTGCCAAAGGCGATGGTACACCCAAGTTTAACCCGTTCTTTATCCCTAAAATGATTGCCGACATTGCACCGGGCCATATATCTATTAAATATGGTTTACGCGGGCCAAACTTTACCACGGTTTCCGCATGTGCATCATCAAACAACTCGCTTATTGATGCCTTTAATTACCTGCGCTTGGGTAAAGCAAACATGTTTATTACAGGTGGGTCTGAAGCTATCATCAACGAAGCAGGTATTGGCGGTTTTAACGCTATGCATGCCCTAAGCACCCGTAACGACGACCCTACAACGGCATCACGCCCCTTTGATCTGGATCGTGATGGTTTTGTGGCCGGCGAAGGCGCGGGAACCATAATTTTGGAAGAATTGGAGCACGCCCTTAAACGCGGCGCTAAAATTTATGCCGAAATGGTTGGAGGTGGAATGAGTGCCGATGCTTACCATATGACTGCGCCACACCCGGATGGGTTAGGTGCATCACTGGTAATGAAAGCTGCGTTAGAAGATGCCGGTTTACAACCGTCAGATATCGACTATGTAAACGTACACGGTACATCAACCCCAATTGGCGACCCGCAAGAAGTAAAAGCGATCACCGATGCTTTTGGCGACCATATTTATAATATCAACATCAGTTCAACAAAATCAATGACGGGCCATTTACTTGGTGCTGCCGGCGCTGTTGAAGCAATTGCCTCTATCCTGGCGTTGCAGCATGGTATTGTACCGCCAACCATCAATCACTTTACAGACGACCCGGCCTTTGACCCTAAAATTAACTTTACATTTAACACCGCCCAAAAACGCGAGATAAACATTGTACAAAGCAATGGCTTTGGTTTTGGCGGCCACAATGCTTCAGTTATATTTAAAAAATACCAGCACTAATTTCGCATGGATGCCAATAAGCCGCTTTTATAAGCTATACCTTTCGCCAAATAGAAAATACGTTAAGGTTTTAAAAAATTTGCTCGGTTTTGTACCGGGCAATTTGTCGTTATACAAGTTGGCATTTCGCCACAAGTCGGTAGCGCAAAACATCCGCAAGGGTGTAAAAAACAGTAACGAACGTTTAGAATTTTTGGGCGATGCCGTTTTAGGCAGCGTAGTAGCCGAAGTGCTTTTTAAACTATACCCATACGAAGACGAAGGCTTTTTAACAGAGCTGCGTTCAAAAATTGTAAGCCGCAATAACCTTAACCAGCTTGCCCGCAAGCTTGGTTTTGACAAACTGATAGAGTTTGATACCAAGATCTTAAACTCGGGCAGGCAGGGCTCACTTTTAGGTGATGCCTTTGAAGCCCTGATAGGTGCCGTTTACCTGGATAAGGGGTATGATTTTACCCGTAATTTTCTGGTGAACCACATCATTAAATCGCACATCGACATCCACACGCTGGAGCAAACCGAAACAAACTTTAAGAGTAAACTTATCGAATGGTGCCAACGCCACGGTAAAGACATCAGCTTTGATGTAATAGAGAATCAGGAAGGCGAAAGCGCCAAACTATTCACCGTACAAGCCAGTGTAGATGGCGAGATCATGGGATCGGGCAAAGAGTTCAGCAAGAAAAATGCTGAAAAATTAGCTGCGGAGAAAGCGTGTGCGTCGTTGGGGATATAGTTTTATTTCGGATTTTCGATTTCGGATTTAGAACAACTCGCCAATCAACTACTCACCATCCTTAATACAACTTCTGCAAACTATCCTTACCACCACTTTTCTTAAAGTATTCGTATTGCGCCTTTATTTTTTTGATGAGATCATAATCGCCCCATATTTTCAGGTCTTCAAACGATGGGCGATAATATTCCATAAACTTACGTACAGTGGTACTGTCATTATCGGTTAAACCGGTTGCTCGCATAACTAACGGCTTATTATAGCGGCGATCAACCTCCGTTGCTTCTACTTCGCGTTTGCTAAACGCGGCGAAACGTTTTGCACGGCCGGGTGTTTTACCAAATAGTTCATATAACCCGGTAATAGGCGATGTTAACATTGATAATACTGGTGGGCTACCGTTGTAAAAAGTCCCCTTTTTACGGTAATCGCCCATAATATCGTTAAGCTCCTGCTTTTTGGTTTGGCCCTGTATGCGCACTTCGTTTAGCTGCATTTCGGGCTGCAAGTAAACCACCATACCATAACTTGTAGCCTGTTGCTTTTGGGGCGTGTAGCCGCTTTTGGTAAATAATAATGTATCGCCAACGGCTGCTTCAATACTAAAGCCACCCAACCCATCGCAATAAATAGCCTTATTGGTTTTTAGGTTAGTGATGTAAACCTCGTTAAGCCTGTCTGAAGAGATGCGCTTATAAATAGCTCCCTTTATAGTAACCTGTTGTGCCGAAGCAAGAAAGGCGAAGCAAAACAGATTTATTGTACAGGCAATTATAAACTTCAAGAGCATATTTATTTAACGCCGCAAACTTATAAAATGTATAGCTGCCAAAGTGTGAAAAAGTGTTAAAGTTGGTGGTTATGTTAGTGTCCCGATAGTTATCGGGAGGAGATTTGTTAAATGCAGCGCAAACTCGCATCTCATATCTTACATCTATAATCTAAAAATATTATCTTTGCACATGATAAAATCCATGACAGGGTATGGAATTGCCAGCTATGACTCCGGCAAAACAAAATATACCGTTGAGATAAAATCCCTGAACAGTAAATTTCTTGAACTTTCCCTGCGTTTACCTAAGATCTTCTCCGAAAAAGAGTTCCAGTTACGTAACGATTGCAGCAAGCAGATAGACCGCGGTAAGGTTAACCTTTCTATCAATGTAGAGCAGGCAACCTCAAACGTTAAAGCAGCCGGCATCGACCGCGAATTGCTTAAACATTACTACAACCAGCTAAAAAGCGTAAGCGACGAACTTAACGAACAAGGTGGCAACCTATTGCAACTTGCCCTTGGTTTACCCGAGGTAGTTAAGTACGAAGAAGATACCGTATCTGAAGATGAATGGAAACTGGTTGAAAAAACCTTTCAGCAGGCTATGGCTAATTTCCAGAAGTTTAGGAGCGATGAGGGTAATGTATTGGAGGCTGATGTTAAAATGCGCATCGGCATTATCCTGAAAAATTTGGAGCTTGTTGAGGTTGAAGAGCCAAAACGTGTGCCTGCCATCCGCGAACGCCTGAACCAATTCTTGAGCGAGGCCGTAGGTGCCGAAAGCATCGACAAAAATCGTTTTGAGCAGGAACTGATCTATTACATAGATAAGCTTGACATCACCGAAGAAAAAACCCGCTTAAAAGCACACTGCGACTATTTCATCGAGACCTTGAAAAACGCGGATGCCAACGGTAAAAAACTTGGTTTCATCTCGCAGGAGATCGGCCGCGAAATAAACACCCTGGGCTCTAAAGCTAATGATGCCAACATGCAAAAATTGGTTGTAGGTATGAAAGAAGAGCTTGAAAAAATTAAAGAACAATTATTGAATGTACTATAAGTTCATAGTTGATGGTTCATAGTTAATGGTAAAAGCCAAACTATAACCTACTATGATCCATGAACTATTAACTAATGAGCCAAAACGGTAAACTCATCATATTTTCGGCCCCGTCGGGTGCAGGTAAAACTACCATTGTGCACCACCTGCTTGGCCAGATCCCCAATCTAGAGTTTTCCATTTCTGCAACTACCCGGCCTGCCCGCGGCGATGAGGAGCATGGTAAAGATTACTATTTTATTAGCCTGCCCGAGTTTACCCACCGCATTGCCAAAAAACAATTTGTAGAGTTTGAAGAAGTATATACAGGGACGTTTTATGGTACTTTACGGACGGAAATAGAGCGCATTTGGGCAAAAGGCAAAACCGTTATTTTTGACATTGACGTAGAGGGTGGTATGCACTTAAAACGCAAGTATAAGGAGCAGGCATTGGCTATTTTCGTGCAGCCGCCATCGCTTGATGTTTTAAAAGAACGTTTGGCCGGCCGGGGTACCGATAGCAACGAAAAACTACAGGAACGTTTTGCAAAAGCAGAAAAAGAGCTTAATTACGCCCCCCAGTTTGATATTATCCTTAAAAATTACGATCTTGAAACGGCTTGTAAAGAAGCAAAGGAATTAGTCAATAATTTCATTGATTCATAGATAATGGTTCATAGTTCATAGCCATACACTATTCGTTTTAATAGCCGAAATTAAAATATACACATAGCGAGCACCCTGTTCAATATGATTTGCGAACTATTAACTGCAAACTCATGAAAATTGGTTTACTATTCGGTTCCTTTAATCCAATACATATTGGGCATTTGATTATTGCCAACTACATGGCAAACCATACCGCACTCGATAAGGTGTGGCTGGTAGTATCACCCCAAAACCCACTAAAAAAATATGGCGACCTGATCAATACCTACGACCGTCTGGAAATGGCCAAACTGGCTACCGATAACGCTACCAACATAGCCGTAAGTGATGTAGAACTAAAGCTCCCACAGCCATCATATACCATTGATACCCTTACCCATCTAAAAGAAAAATATCCCGAGCACGAGTTTGCCCTTATCATGGGATCAGACAACCTGGTTACCCTGCATAAGTGGAAAAACTATAAGTTGATATTGCGCGATTATAAGATTTTTGTTTATCCACGCCCTGGTTATGAAAACGCAGAGCTGGCATCGCATCCGGCAGTAACTATCACTATGACGCCGCAGATGGAATTATCCGCAACATTCATACGCAAATCTATCGCCGAAAAAAAGAACATACAATATTTTGTGCCCGATGCGGTTTTAAAATTTATAGAGGATAAAAGTTTGTACAGAGTTTAATTTTCTCTCCGCGCATTATTGCGCGGTACGAAGCAATCTCTTTGCTATACAGAGCCGCTCTGCCTATGTAGAGATTGCTTCGTACCGCGCAATGATGGGCTGTGGTTAAATTCCTTTCGCCTTTCCGCTCCAACAACCTATCTTTGCCTTTGTGAGCGAGAAAACCATCCTTAAACTTCAACTACCTACCGACCCGCTATGGGTGAAAAACGTGGTAGAAAGCAATATTGAAGAACTATTAACCGACCATGCCTATTGCGAGCAAAAGGCGGCCACCAATGCCATTACCCTCATTATCCAAAACCCTAACCTGAGCGATGTGGTGCAGGAAATGATAGCCCTTGCCCAGGAAGAAATGGAGCACTTTAAACTGGTGCACGAGATAATGCTGAAGCGCGGTTTTGTATTGGGTAAAGAACGCCGCGATAACTACGTGAACGAACTGCGCAAATTTATGATAGTGGGCGGTGGCCGCGAACAACAACTGATAGACAGGTTGCTACTATCGGCCATGATTGAGGCCCGCAGTTGCGAACGCTTTAAGGTACTGTCAGAAAATATTAATGACAAAGAGCTTTCCGTATTTTACCACGAGCTGATGATAAGCGAGGCTACCCACTACGCCATGTTTTTAAGGCTTGCCCGCAAACACGCGGTAACAGTTGACGTTGATGCCCGCTGGACGGAGTTTTTGGCCTTCGAGGCGCAGGTGATCCAAAATTACGGCAAGGGCGAAACCATACACGGGTAATTCATCCACACAAAACACTCGCTTACCGATACATTGCGTAAATACAACTTAAATAGTACTTGCTTTGAAAATGTTACGTTTAAAAACCTTTTCGGTAATTATACATATTGCCTGCTGGCTGCTTTTTATGGCCTTCCCTTTGTTGTTTATCAACGGGCGCGATGGCAACACTTCCATGCTTACCATAATTGCATCGCCGCATTATTGGGCGTTCTGCGCTACGTATATTGTCCTTTTTTATGTAAACGCCTATATCCTTTTTCCGAAATTTTTCCTGAAAAAGAAATATATCGGCTACGCCATCATTTGCCTATGTCTGCTAAGCGCTATTTACTTTTTAAAGCCGTATGAGAGGCTTTTGCGCGGTGCTGATACAAACAGATATAACGCAGCAATGCAACAGCAAGGCGGCCCACAATTTGGCCCCCCGCCAAACGTCAACAGGCAAGGCCCGCCACGTGATAGTGCCCGCCGCGGCAATTCACAATTTGCGCCGGGTGTCAATCAGCCTCCGCAGTTTGGACAGCCACGCTGGGGCAACCGGCGCAGGCATTTTGATAGCAGCAGCTTATTTTTATTCCTGATGATAATGGCGTTAAGCACAGCCATAAAAACCGTGCAGCAATGGCAGGTTACCGAGCAACGTGTGATAAGCGCCGAGGCCGAAAAAGCGAGTGCTGAGCTATCTTTCCTGAAAGCACAGATTAACCCACACTTCTTGTTTAATACACTGAATAACATTTATACGCTGGCCATAACCAATAACGAGAACACGGCCGAAAGCATCATGAAGCTATCTAACATTATGCGGTATGTTACCGACGACGTTACGCTTGATTATGTGACGCTGCAAAGTGAAGTAGATTGCATTGAAGACTACATAGCCCTTCAAGGTTTACGAATTGGCGGTAAAACCAATGTGAACTTTAATATCGATGGCACCATCGCCCAGCAAAAAATTGCGCCATTATTGTTGATGACCTTTGTAGAAAATGTGTTTAAATACGGCGTAAGCAAACAACACGAAAGCGTGATAGATATTAACCTATTGATAGCTGCCGATACCGTTACCTTTATGTGTACCAACCCTATATTTGAGCGTAAAGAGCATATTGAACGTACCGGCATCGGCATTACTAATACTAAACAACGCCTGCAGCACATTTACCCCGGCAAGCACACCCTAAACATTACCGACGATAACAACCAGTTTACCGTGGTATTAACTTTGCACACATAAATTATGGTTTTAAAATGTGTTGCCATTGATGACGAACCCCTTGCGCTTGAACTGATCAAAAATTACGTTTCGCGGTTTCCATCCCTACAGTTACTGCAAACCTTTGAAGATGCCGTATCTGGCGCGGAATACTTGCGCAATAATCCCGTAGACTTACTTTTTGTAGATATTAACATGCCCGATATTACGGGGATAGACCTGGTGCGTTCGCTCGAAAGCAAACCTATGGTAATATTTACCACCGCTTATAAGAACTTTGCTTTTGAAGGGTTCGAATTGGAGGCCATTGACTACCTGCTGAAACCAATAGACGTAAAACGCTTTGGCAAAGCCATTGAAAAAGCCGCTGATTATTTACGCTACAAAACAGCCACTACCGTACAGGGCGAAGACGAAAACCTATACGTATACTCGGAATACCGTATGGTTAAAATAGCCCTAAAGGATATAGAGTATATTGAAAGCATGGAGGATTACATCAAGATCCACCTGCAGTTTGATAAAACCGTGCTTACACTGATGCCGCTTAAAAAGGTGTTGGAAAAACTGCCCGAAGATAAATTTCAGCGCATCCACCGCAGCTATATTGTACCGGTGAGCAAAATCATCTCTATCCAAAACCGCAAGGTAAAATTGCCCGCTATTGAACTGCCCATCAGTGATAGTTATGCCAATTTTGCCCGCCGCTGGATGAAATTAAGATGAAAAAAATCGGATAGTCGACACATACCTGCCATTTACCGACACTCCCTTCCGTAGCCTGCCCCCCTGCCCTACATTTACATTAATTATAAAGCGTTCACCCCTTTTAATTTATCATGTCAAAGGCAATTATAAAACTCACTTACAAACAGGTTATCGACGCGGCATCGGGCACCGATTTTGAAAAGAATGTGCTGTTTGCATCCTACCAGGAATTTCTGCTAAAATCGCAGGTATACAACCCGGATAATCGTTTAAAAACGTTCAGCGAGATGAAGAATAACGACGGCCGCGCCAATTCGCTGCATTATAAGCTGAGCTTTGCCATTGGTTATTTTATTGAGATGCTAAAGAACAAGATCCCGGCGCTTAGCGACAACCTGGGCAACAGCATCACCTTTGAGGTACCCAAATTTGAACTGATAGAATCGGACACTACCACCATGGCAGCCCACAAAGTTGCCCTTAACTATATTACCGGCGACCTTACCCTCCTTAACACTTTTGGCGAATACATGGTATTAGGCACCTGCGATAGCGAGGAAACCTTCACTATTAAGCTACAGGATGGCCTGTCCATCAGCAGCTACCGGGAAACAACCGGCACGAAGCTAAACGGCCATAAGGTTTTGGCCAACTAATTTTCAAAAAGCATACACGTGATTTTTTCATAATAGGTTTGTTAAGTGCCCGCGGGTATGAGCGGGGTACTTATTTTATAATTTTCCTGATATATACCGGATAGATAGCTTATGGTGATACGTTGACGAAACTTAAAATAATTTTCATGGAAACTTTAGCATCACAAAAATCTATCCTGATACTGGATAAGGATAACCGCATTTTATCTGTCGTGGACGATATTATGCAACTGGGCAATTACGACATCCATATCACTTTCGATCCAAACGCGGTATTCGATAAGGCCAAAGCGCTTAAGCCCGACCTCGTGATATTGGATTACTTGTTACTGAATAACGAGTGCGCGGATATTTGCCGGGATTTTAAAGATGATGCCGAAATGCACGGCGTACCGTTGATTGTTGTTACTGCCTACAAAACAAAAAAGACCCGAGACGACGCTTATAACTGCGACGCCCTGTTTGTAAAACCTTTAGACATCAGCCTGTTTGCATCAAGCGTAAATTACATGATGGCGTCATAAAAATTCTGTGTTTAGCCCGCCTGTGTGAGTAGCAGTCGATTTTTTTATTTTTGGGCGATGAAGCCGACCACATTACGCAGGTAATTATTCATCATCCCGATATCTACCAGATCATTCATATACCCAATGTGCAAGTCCGGCCGAATGAGCAGGGCTTTGCGCATACCGGGCTTTACCTCAAAAGCTTCAAACACATGCCAGTTGGTATTTGACGGCGGCAGATGGAAAAAGTTGATGCTACCCTGGTAATACTGCGTTATCCATTTGGCAAGGGTGAACAGGTAATCTTCTTTAATCTCGCCAAGGGTAATCAACGTGAAACCAGGTTTGCTGCACCAAGCGTGGATATCGGTTTCGGTCTTTTTCTTCTCGTCGAAGATTTTGAGGTATGGCAGGCGGTCGCCGGCTTTTATTTTGGTATCACGGCTAAGCTGCAGGTTTATTTTACTGTCGCGGTAGCTAATGCCCGTTTGTGATACCCGGCGGAAAAAATATTCGCGCAGCTTCTCATTTTTCCAGAATAATTTGAGCACGTTAGGTACTACATAACGCTTCAACAAACCATTAAACCAGGTACGAGAGGTAATGATATTGAAAATCCTATCAGTACTGTTAAGCAGATCTTTAGCTACCGGCATGCGTTCGATAGCATAGCTGGTGAGTATAGCCTCCTTGATCTGTCCGTTTATTACAGCAGCCAGTTTCCAGCCCAGGTTATAGGCATCCTGCAAACCCGTATTCATCCCCTGGCCGCCAACCGGCGAATGAATATGCGCGGCATCACCAATTAAAAAGCAGCGGCCATCGCTAAACCTATCGGCCATGCGGTGATGCAGTTTGTATATGGTGAACCAGTTTACCTGTTCTATATCAATATCTATCTCCGTTGTCGCTTTCAGATTGGGTAGCACATCTTCAATGTTTAGATCTCCCTTATCTTCTAACCCATCAGGCAAACTGGCAACAATCCTGAACGACCGCTCCTCGGGCATTGGGAAAAATGCAGCGAAACCATTTTTGGCGAGGAACATATTCAGGATGTCATCCGGCATTTCGCTTGCCAACTTCACATCTGCCAGGAAAAATTTGTGCTGATAAGTATCGCCGTTAAACGGAATGGCTAACTGCTTACGCACCACGCTATGCGCGCCATCGGCACCTATAACATAATCGCAGGTTAGGGTATGCGTAGTATCACCGTTTTGCAGGGTGACTTCCACTCCTTCTTTATTTTGTTTTAGGCTGATGAGGGTAGTTTCCCAGTAAACGGGGCAGCATGCGGTGGTTAGATATTCTAAAAGGGTGCGCTCGTTTTTGCTTTGCTGATACAGGTGGATGAAAGGATACAGCGTTTGGGTATTTCCCAGATCCTTTAGCGTAATGGCTGCCAATTGTTCGCCAATCATGTTAAAGGCCATGCCGCCGGCCTGTTTGCCCCCGCTGATCACCTTATCTATAACACCTAACTGGCGATAGATCTCGAGCGAGCGGGCCTGCACCGCCAATGCTTTTGATTGGTTTGTCGGGCCTTGTTTAATATCGATAATGATCGGCTGCACGCCATTTCGCAGTAATTGGGCAGCCATCATCAGGCCCGAAGGCCCTGCGCCTACAATTAGTACATTGGTATGTTGCGGCAGGGTTATCATTTCATTTTAAGCATGGAATAATAAGAAGATGGCCGGGCGCTTACGCAGATCGGGCACTTGTTTTAACCACTCGCTTATAGGTAATGTTTTGATAAATTCTGTTGGGGCGGTAATATCGCAGGCAATACAAAGGCGGGTTGTTGGCTTGCAGCTTTTTAAAACTTCCTGCAGCATGCTATCGTTACGGAACGGTGTTTCGATAAACATTTGTGTTTGGTTGCTCTTCTCTGCAAGGGCTTCCAGTTCTTTGATACGTTTGCTGCGCTCTATCTTATCTATAGGCAGGTAACCATTAAACGTAAAGCTTTGTCCGTTAAATCCGGACGCCATTAGCGCAAGCAGAATAGAGCTCGGGCCAACCAAGGGAACAACCTTGATGCCTTTTTTATGCGCCTCGGCTACAATGTCAGCACCGGGGTCGGCAATACCGGGGCAACCCGCTTCGCTCATTAGGCCAACATCGTTACCGGCTATCAGCCCTTTAAAAAACTCTTTAAGGCCTGCATCGCGGTTGTGTTTGCCATAATCGTGGATCACCAGTTCGCTTTGCGGAGTTTTTAAACCAGCCAGCTTTAAAAAGCGACGGGCGGTTTTCTCGTTCTCTACAATATATTCTTTTACGCTGTTAATGGTATCAACCAAGTAGGGCGTAAATGATTGGGCCGCGGCCTCGTCTGCAAGTGGTACAGGTATTAAAAAGAGGGTTCCGTGAGCCATGTGTTTTTTATTTTAAGTTATGCCCCACCCAACCCTCCCCGGAAGGGAGGGCTTTCCAAGTCTCCCCAACCGGGGGAGATTTGGAGGAGGCGGTTTAATTATTTTAATTTCGCAAGCGCTTCGCGGATGCGTGGAATCATTTGCTGGATATCTTCCAAAGTGCTTGCCCCAACAGATGCCCTGAACCAGGTTACATCATCGCCTGTACCAAAGGCCGAGAATGGCACAAAGGCCACTTTAGCTTCCTTAATAAGGTAAAAGTTTACATCGGTACTGTTATTTAGCACCTGTCCCTCCGGGGTGGTTTTGCCGGTATAATCAACCTTAATGGTCAAGTAAATGGCACCCATGGGCTCGATAGAATCAACAGAAAAACCATCGGCCTTTAATGCCTGGAAACCCTCGTGCAGGGTAGTTAAACTGGCCTGGATGCCGCTTTTCAGTTTATCAAGGTAGGTATCAACGTAAGTTTCGTTCTCCAAATATTCGGCCATGGCAACCTGCTCTGCCTTTGGCGACCATGCACCCATGTGGCCAACAATGGCTTTCATGTTGCTGATAATTTCGGTTGGGCCGAAGCCCCAGCCTACACGTACACCTGTGGCTGCAAAACATTTAGAGCCACCATCGATAAACACGGTGTAATCTTTCAGTTCCGGGCGCAGGGTTACCGGGTCGTAGTGTTTGTATTCGCCAAAGGTTAATTGCGAATAGATCTGATCGTACAGCAAGTACAATGGTTTCTCATCTGCACTGCGGCTTTTATTTTCGGCAATTACCAGGTCGCAAATTTGCTCCAGGTCTTTTTTACCAAACATGGTACCTGTCGGGTTTAGCGGCGAGCATAATGCCAGCATTGTCGCGCCTTTTAAATGAGGTGCAATTTCATCTGCCGTAGGCATAAAATTATTCTCAGGGCGGGTTTCTACCAAAATCGCTTCGGCACAGGTAAGGTCACAATAGTGGTTATTGTTCCATGATGGTGTAGGGAAAACCACCTTATCTCCCGGATCAACCAGAGCTAAATAGGCAGAATATATCAACGGGCGTGAACCACCCGAGATCAATATCTGGTTAGCGGCGTACTCCAAACCCATCCTATTCTTCAGGAATGCCGATACACTTTCGCGCAGGCTAAGCATACCATCGGCAGGTGGGTAGTTGGTTTGGTTATGGTTATAAGCATCAATAATACCGTCCTTAAGTTCGGTTGGGATAGGGTAAATATTAGAATCGAAATCGCCAATGGTTAGGTTGGCAATGTTTTGTCCCTGCTTTTTTAACTCGTTAATTTCACCCGCTATCTTGATGATCTCCGATCCGCTTAAATTTTGCGCTAATACTGATACTTTCATTTGTAGAATTTTACTGAAGGCAAAGATAGCAAAGCCCCCTCTAAATCTCCCCCGAAAGGGGAGACTTTATTATATTATTTGAGATTTATTCCCCTTTCTTTCGGCGAGGGACGTGGAGAGGCGAAACAGAAAAGGCGAAAAGTTTATAACCTTTCGCCTTTTACTTTTAAGCTTTGCGCTTTTATAAATACGCTTTTCTCAACCTGATTATCCTTGCCCAATGCATCAGTTTCATGATGGGGTAAACAGGGTCAATTTCGAACCATTTTGCACCAAAATTGGCGCTATTAGGGCGCTTGTGATGATTGTTCTGAAACAATTCGCCAAGCATCAGAAAATCGAACGGAGTTGTATTTTTTGATTTATCGTTGTTATCGAAATTTGAGTAACCATACTTGTGGCCGCACCAGTTTACAATAGCGCCATGCAGCGGGCCCATTATAAGGTGTATAGGGATCAGTAAAAACATCCACCAATGTGTAGCAAATGCTACATAAAAAGCAATGTATAATAACCCAAATATGATACGTGATACGATAGATGAACCTACGTAATCAAGAAACTTCCACTCAGGGTAGTTGCCCATAAAACGTTCTTCGGGTTCTTTTAACTTTTTTCGTGTTTGCGGTAGCTCACAGCCGTGTAATACATCATCTGGAACACATCTGTAAAGAAGTGTGGAGAGTGCGGGTCCTTCTCTGTATCGCTGTACGCATGATGCTCGCGGTGCATAATTGCATATGCACGCGGGTTTAGGTATGACGAACCCTGGAAAACGTAAGTCATAACGTAAAACGTACGTTCAAAAAACTTATTGGTAGTAAACATTTTATGAGAGGCGTATCTGTGCAGAAAAAATGTTTGAAAGAACAACGACAGAAACCAGTGCCCAAGAAAGAAAATTAATATAATCACAAAATTAGCTTTAACGTGGATGTATTATTTATAATGATTACAAATATACGATTAAAACCTTATTTGGGATTTAAAATTAGTGTTAACAAATCCATTTTATGACAAAAGCCGCCCGCTGGTTAGCGGGCGGCTTTAAAAAAAAGAATTTATTTAGGCTTATACCTGGCTATCTCTTAAAGCTTTGATACGATCATGGCCTTCGTTAATAGCTTGTTGCTGCTGTGCAACAACGTTAGCAAATTGTGGCGCTAAACCATTATCTTCAGATAATGCGTCGCGGTATGCTTTTTTGATGGCATCCTCGCCGCGTTCGCATTCTTCTAAAATGCTTTTACGGTCGTGGCCACTAAATGTAGCTTTAATATCTATCCAAGCGCGGTGAATGGTACCGCTTGCAGTGTTACCTGTTTCAACCTCGCCACCTGCCTGGCCTACTGCCTGGCTTAGTTCCTGTACATTTTTGCGACTATCACTTGCAAACTGGTCAAATACGGCCTTAAGGTCTACGTCTGCTTCGCCTAAATTTTTTGATGCGCGGTCAAAACCGTCAATACGGTCATTATTAATTTCTATTAAGTCGTTTAATACTTCTACTGATTTTTCTGATGTAGTTTCCATGATAGTTATTATATTTTGTTTGGTACTACCAATACAACCACCATGCCACGGTTAATTTGTAATTAAAAAAATTATCAAAAAAATTATAACCAAGGGTTTATAACTTTCTAATAATAAACGGCTCCCCAAATTCTCGGAAGCCGTTTATATTATTATGCGTATTTGTTACTTAATAGTGTAATTGGACAAATAAGTAGAGCTCTTAAAGCCAAACAATTCGGCATCGGTTTGGATCAATCCAACTCCCTTAGCCAGGTAGTAATCATAAGCACCATAATCCCGAAACCCGTCACCCAAGCCAAAATCGTATTGCACAGTCATGTGGGTATGTATCACGTTTTGGTAGGTTTTATCAAGCACCGTTTTGGTAATTCCCGATTCGATGATTTTGCTTACTGTACGGCCGGGAACCCCATTTACTAAACCATCCGGCGACATTTTTGCCGTCCACTTGTCGCCAACTTTAAGGTTATCATCCAACAGAAAAAACTCGACGGTAACTTTTTCCTGCACGGTGGTAGCCATTATCTTATACTTTTTATCTTTTACATAATAGTATTGCAGGGTGTTCTCTTTGCCCTTGGTAGCACTTCTAACTTCGTAATAATTTTGGCCATTAATAGGTGTTATCGCGCCCGAGATATGAGCCTCCGTGCTTTCTACAGTACCGGTTAGTTTGCTTTGATACGTCCAAGAGCTACCTGTTGAAGTTGGCAAATAACTATCGTTAGCGTTGGTATTGGTGCCGGGGGTATTGGTTAAGGTTCCTGAAGCGGTGTATCCTGTATAGTCAACAGCATCTTTTTTACAAGAGCCGAAGCACAAGACAATAACCGGGAGGAGAATAGGTAAATATTTTTTCAAACTTTATAAGTTAGTAGTTAATAGTATTGCTAAAGATAACTAAATCAAGCCACCCCGCAAATTCGAAATATGACTAATGTATTTGATCTTAGTCTAATATAAACTGAAAAGAGACCGCCCTTTCGGGCAGCTTCTTTTCAGTTTAGCCTAACACACCTGCAAAGGTTTTAAGCGTGCCGTATGAAGCAATTTTGTAATGTTCAACCTTTTAGCAGGCTGATATGATACCTGCATCACGTGTGATGCTTCCGTCTTCGGTACTTTCAACAATTTCTTCAGATTCCTTAATAAGGCCGGCCATAGCTTCACATTTTTTTGCTACAGCTTTTTCACCTATTGACTCAAATACCGAATCTAATCGGATAATTTGATTTTCGGTTTGCTTGATGTGTAATTCAATCGCGTTACGCAGTTCATCTGATGTTGCTGCTTGAAAAAAACTATGAACCTTTCTTAGTTTTTAGGCTGCTCATCAGTTGCTCGTATAAGTCATCGCTTTTGGTTACACGTGGTTTAAGCTTTTTGATGGTAGGTCGTTTACCTTTTGCTTTAGCCTTGATGATATTGAGCAACTCATCATTATACTCATCCTTAAACTTAGATACATCAAAATCTTCCGCGTACTGATTTATCAAAGTGAGGCCCACATCCAGTTCCTTTTTGCTTACAGTAACGTCATCAGCTATATTCAAATCCTCGGTACTGCGGATCTCCTGCCCAAAACGGATGCGGGTTATCACCAATACATTATCTACAGGGTGCACAATACAAAGGCTTTCGGTGCTGCGTAATACAAAACGAGCCAGCCCCGCCTTGCCGGATTTTTTTAGTGCCTGGAGTAATAGCGCATAAGCCTTATTGTTTTTGGTATCCGGCTCAGTATAATATGATGTTTCATAGAACATGGGATTAACGTCGGCAATGTCAACAAAGCTTTCTATCTCTACCACCTTACTTTTCTCAGGCGCGGCAGCTTCAAAGTCGGCTTCTTCTACTATCACGTAGTCGTCGTCATTTATTTTATAGCCTTTTATAATTTTATCGTAAGGCACCTCTTTGTTAGTTTTCTCGTTAACACGATGGTATCGGATGCGCTCGTGGTCGCGGGCATCCAGCATATCCAGGTCGATACTGCTGGTTTGCACTGCCGAATATAATTTAACCGGGATGCTTACCAACCCAAACCCTAAAGTACCTTTCCAGATGGACCTCATAACCTTATGATTTAATGCTACTTGGTATAACTAATAAAAGAGCCTACAGTTTTTGAAATGAATTGTGGCACTACAATTAAATATTATTTCAAGCGCTCCTGATCTTAAAAATATGCATCGGCATTTATAGAAACAAAGAATGCAAGCCAATTAAAATGTTAAACCGGCAATACATGCTTCGACTTGTAAATATGACATGCGTATTAGTACGCATTTTAATATACCACTACAAGGAGATTTCCGTAAAGCGCTGATAATATAAACTTTACAACCACAAACTAAACACTAAAATATTATGAAAAAGTTATTACTAAGCGCAGTATTCGCATTAACATTATGCTTTGCTGCAAAAGCACAAGATAAAACTGTAGCCGAAAACCCGGCAAAAATTAAAGACACCAAAGTTTTAACTATCGACGAACTGAAAGCACAGCGTGCCGAGCTGGTTGCAATGCTAAAATCGGAAGATTTCCAAAAAACTTTGGCAAAAACAGATAATCTAAAAGCACTAAAAGAAAATGGGATTGCAGGTGTTGACGCTTTAGCTAACCTGGTTACCACCATGATGACCCAGTTAAAAGAGAACCGCGCTATGTTGCCCCAAATGTACGCAAGCGTAACCGGCCAAACACTTGATGGCCTGCCGGCTACCGAAGTAAAACCTTTAACGCCGGATCAAATGTTAGGCTTTTCTAAACTTTGCCTTACAATGGGTTCGAGCATGTTAAAAGCATCAAAAGACCCGATCACCCTGCCGGGCGAAATTAAAAGCGCCGGTTTAATGAAAGGCATCAAAGGCTTAAGATCATCCATGTACATCAAAAGCAACATTGGCGCCAACAGGCAAGGGATCACCTTTAATTCAAAATTGATTAACAACCTGGTACAAACAAACTGGCTGTAGCCGCAAACACAACTAAATAAAGGCTTCTTTTATTTAGTTTTAAAGAGGGTGCTGCACGGGGGGTGCGGCCACTCTTTTTGTTTTATAAGTAGACAAAATCTGCTTCCTGTTGAAAATGAACACCTAATGTGGATGATTTTCTGGTTGCTGCCTCAATCATTTTTTGCACATTTGCAGCTCAGCATCGCACACCCCAATGGAGCAGTATTTTATAATAGATTTCGACAGCACCTTTACCCAGGTAGAAGCCTTAGACGAGTTAGCCCGCATATCTTTAAAAAACCATCCCGACCGTGAGGCCATCTATAAACAGATAGAAGACCTTACCAATGCTTCTATGGAAGGCCGCTTATCGTTCACCGATAGCCTGGAGCAGCGCGTGAAACTGCTTTGCGCCAACCGCGACCACCTGAAGATGCTGATCACCCATTTAAAGAAAAAGGTATCTACCTCGTTCTCGCGTAACACCGTGTTTTTCAAGAACCACCAGGATGAGGTACTTATCGTATCCGGCGGTTTTAAGGAGTTCATCACACCGGTGGTTACCGAATATCATATTAAAAAAGAGAACATCTACGCCAACACCTTTGTGTTTGATGAAGAGGGCAACATTGTAGGCTACGACCGCCAAAACCCACTATCGCAAGAGGGCGGCAAGGTTAAGCTTTTGAAGGAATTGAACCTGCCGGGAGAGATCTTTGGTATTGGTGATGGATACTCGGATTTCCAGCTGAAGGAATCGGGGATGATCAAAAAATTCTTTGCTTTTACGGAGAACATCGAACGTAAATCCGTTGCCGAAAAAGCAGATCATATTACCCCAAGTTTCGACGAATTTTTATATATCAACAAACTGCCAAGGGCGATATCATACCCAAAAAACCGCATTAAATGTTTGGTTATTGGCGATATTGATGAAGAAGCATTGGGCCAGATGAAACGCGAGGGCTACAACTTCCGCCATCGCGATAGCATAGAAGAAAAATATTTAGACGAGGCCGGTGTTTTATTTTGCGACGAGACAAACCTGCCAAAACCCGAGCAGTTAGAAAATGCGGGGCGCTTAAAAGTAATTGGCTGTTTTGGCCGCGTGAGCCGCAAGCTTGCCGAAGCTGCATGCGAAAAGGGCATCATTATATTCGATGACCCTAAAGCTAACCCCCGCAATACCGATTTTATCCCCCGCAGGGTAATTGCTTTTATGAACGAGGGTAAAACCCACATGAGCTGTAATTTCCCTGATCTGCAACCACCACGCATCAATAATGCCCACAGGTTAATTCACATCCATAAGAATGTACCGGGGATACTGGCGCAGATAAACGAGGTTTTTGCAAACCACAACATTAATATAGTAGGTGAGTTTTTAGTTACCAACCCGCAAATTGGCTACGTAATTACAGATGTTAACACCGGTTACGGCACAGAGGTATTAAACGAGTTGAAAGCGATTGAGCAAACGATAAAATTCCGGTTACTGTATTAGGATAAGCGCAACATGCCATTGCGAGGAACGTGGTGACGCGGCAAACTCAGC
Organism: Mucilaginibacter sp. 5C4; assembly: GCF_034345625.1. Classification (NCBI taxonomy): domain Bacteria; kingdom Pseudomonadati; phylum Bacteroidota; class Sphingobacteriia; order Sphingobacteriales; family Sphingobacteriaceae; genus Mucilaginibacter; species Mucilaginibacter sp. 5C4. Next base: position 4,210,977 of record NZ_CP133775.1, read on the forward strand.
ACATCCGCTTGTGCTATGAGATTGCAACGCTATCGGTCGCAATTGACATAGTTTTTTACTCCTTTACCAACGGCACCACAAGTACCGGCACCTGCGCATTACGAACAACGCTTTCTGCTACACTGCCCATCAACAGGCGATCTATGCCGCTTCGGCTATGGGTACCTATCACGATCAGGTCTGCTTTAAATTCTTTACTACAGCTTAAAATACCGTCGGCAGTGGAGTCATATTCATTGAAACGGGTAACCTCTAAACCTTTCGCATATTTTTCGATTGTACGTTCTATAATGTTATTCGCCTGCTCTTTCTGGATGCTGAGTATATTTACCTCATTATAATCGGGCGTTTGTATAGGCAAGCCCATAATAGTATTATTCGTGGTATCTGCAATAACAGCAGGCTCTACAATATGAACCAAGCCAACGTGTGCATTAAAGGTATGGGCGATATCAAACCCGTATGATGCGGCATATTCGGCAAACTTGCTGTCGTCTATCCCTATAAGTATCTTGCTAATTTTCATGGCTGTTAGAGTTTTGGTATACCCTTATTAAACAATCAAATACCGATATGTTTTAGTAAAAGATGCAAATGCTACAGTCTGTATTTGCCAAACATCCTTTTCAGATATTTGCTTTTCGCGAGTTCTGCTTTAGACAGAGCCACCTTTTGTGCCGAATAAATGCCGCCATCGCCACTAAAAAAATATGCTGTAAAACATGCTATCGCGAAGAAGATGGCATACTCGCCACCAAAAAGCTCTATCCCCATTAAGGTACAGGCCAGCGGCGTATTGGTAGCCCCGGCAAATACAGCTATAAAACCCAACGCAGCAAACAGGCCGACCGGCGCGTTCATCAGTTCGGCAAGACTATTACCTAATGTCGAACCTATATAAAACAGCGGCGTAACCTCTCCTCCTTTAAAACCTGTGCCTAAAGTTATGGCGGTATAAACCAGTTTCCAGAGCCAGCTGAATGCATCCGCCCCGGCATGCTGAAAGGCCGACACAATAGTTACCGCGCCGGGATATTCGGCATCAACGCCAAGGCTCAGGTAGTCGGGCTTGCCCAAAATATACGTAAGGCCTATTATGGCAAGGCCCCCAACAACAGGTATCACCCAGGTAATTTTGATCCACCTAAGCGAGAAGTTTTTCACCAGGTGCACTGCCTGTGCAAAGGCATAACTAACCCCGCCAAATATGGCAGATGCTAATATCACTTTTGCTAACAGCCAGAAGCTAACAGGTAGGTGAATACCGTAAAATGTTTGCCCGGTGTTTACAATATCAACATGGTAAAGCGTATGGTGGATGCCCCATAAGGATACCGTGATATCGCCTACATACCCCGCAATCAAACAGGCAAAAAAAGCTTTATAAGGTACACGGCCAATAGCAATTACCTCCAGCGCGAAGATGGTACCAGTAAGCGGCGTACCAAATACAGCCCCAAAGCCCGCGGCAACGCCTGCTGATAGGATGATTTTATTATCGGCCTCGTTCAGTTTAAACCAACTGCCAAATAGGTTGGCCAGGCTGCCTCCAATTTGTACGGCCGTACCCTCGCGCCCTGCCGAGCCTCCGAAAAGATGAGTAATAACGGTAGTAACTAAAATAAGCGGTGCCATTCGTTTTGGCACTCCTGCACCGGGTTGATGAATTTCGTCGATAATGAGGTTATTGCCCCGTTCGGCACTTTTGCCATACCATTTATACAGCAGGTGGATAACCACGCCGGCGGCAGGGAGCAGGTACAGTAACCATGTATGCGCAAAGCGGAAATGGATAGCCCAACTTAACAGCCACAGAAAAAAAGCCACTACACTACCAATTGCCGCGGCAACAGGAACAACGATAGCCAACCAGCGGAACAGGTATTTTATAAGCGAAATGGAATTTGAAACAATATTTTTAAACATAACCTACGTGCAAATAAACAAATATTTGGGGTAGGCGTCATCAGCTTTGCAGCGGTTCAAGTAGGCAGAACACCATTGCCTTGTTTGTATAACACAAATGTATTATTATTTTGGAATTATTTTGATTGACCCGAACGACTTTCGACTTTTGACTTAAGACTACTATCTTTGAAGCATGAGCATCTCTCCCGAAATAGAAAAAAGGCTTACCCTGCTGCAGGAAAAATACAACGCCATGGGCCAGGATATGACATCCTACCTGGATGGCCTGCTGCATGCTGATTTCCTTACCTATTGGGATTACATTCACCTGGATACGCTTTTGAGCCTGCAAAGCCCAAAAACACCCTTCCCGGATGAGGAGATCTTTATCATGTATCACCAGATCACCGAGCTGTACTTTAAGCTGAGCCTGCACGAGTGCAAGCAGATATCGGAACATGAAAACCTTACCGTAGATTTCTTCACCGCCCGCATCAAACGCATTAACCGCTATTTTGAAGCGCTTACCAATTCATTCGAAATTATGGTGGATGGGATGGAGAAGGAGCAGTTTCTGCAATTCCGCATGAGTTTGCTACCGGCCAGCGGTTTCCAAAGCGGCCAGTACCGTTTAATAGAAATTTACGCTACCGACTTTATAAACCTTGTAGCGCCAGACCATCGACAGGAATTAGCCGGCGCCCCTGTTGAGGATCAATTTGAACAGATCTACTGGAAGTATGGCGCGACGGAGTTGTCTACCGGTAAAAGAACATTGACATTAAACCAGTTCGAAAAAAAGTACGCCAAAACGTTCATCGAATTGGGCAAACAGGTTAGCAGCACCAATTTCAACTCGTTATTACAGCAGTTTAAATACAAAGGCAAAAGCACCAATACATTAGAAGAGCAGCTAAGGCAGCTTGATGTAAACGTGAATGTGAACTGGCCGCTAAGTCACTACAAATCTGCCGTGCGCTACCTGCACCGCGAGCCTGAAGAAATCAAGGCAACCGGAGGCACCAACTGGCAGAAATACCTGCCTCCGCGTTTCCAGCGCCGCATTTTTTATCCTTCTTTATGGAGTGCCTACGAACTGGAGAACTGGGGCAAAGCCTGGGTAGATAAAGTAGTGAGCCAGTTATAACAATGCCAAATAAAACTATTTCGGCCAGCTTTAAAGAGCATCCTATTGCCATAATACTTTGTGGTATTTACACAATATTGTGGTGCTGGATGGGATACATCGCTTACTACGACTTTACTAATCATGGTGATGGAGAGGCAATAGGTATGTCACTTTACTACTTTGCTTTCATAGTTATTGTGCCCTACTTTCTCACAACAGTTGCGTTCGCGGTGTTCTCCACCAAATCAAAAAAGTTTTACTGGGATATGGTTGGCTTTATCCTCGTTTTTATCCCGGTTGCCGCTTTAATTGGCTTTTTGGTTAACTATGTGAACGGATAGCTATATAGCGGTTGGCTGCAGGTTGTTCGCCTCTGCCGCATCATTAACCAATTTTTCTATCTCATAAAAGCTCTCAAACTTGTTGATGATGGTCAATGAGTTTTTCTTTGGAATTTTATTTACCAAAAATATGTTCGAGCCGCGATGGGTTACTTTTTTGATATCCGCAAGGTTTATGGCTACGTCGGGTTGGTTCAGCGTATGCAACACTATTTTCTCGTAATTAATAGTCAATTTTGTTGCGTCAATACCTTTGAAATATTTTTTCTGCCCGTAAACAAACCCGGCTATCAGCGCCATAAATATGATCGCGAAGGTAATGATATTAGTGGTGCTGCCGCCCCGGTAAAGCAGGTTAAACGCAAAAATGGCAATAATTACAATGTAAGATGCTAAGATGGTGTAGGTCCAGGTTTTTTTGAGTTTTGCGTTTCCTTCGGCACTAAGTTTGTATTCGGGCATGTAGGGTTTTGTTAATTTGCTGTAATATAGCGTTCAAAAGCTTTAAAAATTAAATAATCGCTCAAAAATTTTTAACTTGCCACTTTCAGATTTATTTATTCTACTACCATGACCGACACACTGGACATAAAAATCACCAAAGCCGCTCACTCACGTTTAGCTGAGACGGATTTTAACACCCTGCCCTTTGGCAAGGTTTTCTCTGACCACATGTTTTCTGCAGATTACATCGATGGCGAATGGAAAAATTTCGAGATCCTGCCATACGGCCCAATTCTAATGAGCCCGGCAATTTCTTCGCTGCATTATGGACAGTCGTTTTTTGAAGGCATTAAAGCATACAAACATGCCGATGGCAAGGCTTCTATCTTCCGCCCGGACAAGAACGCCGCTCGCTTTAACAAATCAGCAGAGCGCCTTTGTATGCCTACCCTGCCCGAAGAGCTTTTTGTGCAAACTATTGCCACCCTGGTTGATCTTGACCGCGATTGGATCCCTGCAAAAGCTAACCACGCTTTGTACATTCGCCCGTTCATGTTCGCTACCGACCCCTATTTGGGCGTAACGCCATCGGCTACATATAAATACATGGTTATTGTTGGCCCGGTTGGCCCGTACTTTTCAAAACCGCTTAGGGTTAAAATAGAAACGCATTACACCCGCGCTGCCGAAGGTGGTATGGGTTACGCGAAAGCTGCCGGCAACTACGGTTCATCTATGCTGCCTGCCCGCAAAGCCACCGAAGAAGGTTTTGATCAATTAATTTGGACCGATGCCAAAGAACATAAATACATCGAAGAAATGGGTGCCGCTAACGCGATGTTCCTTTTAGATGGCAAACTGATCACTGCCGAAGCTAAGGACACCATCCTCGACGGCGTAACCCGCGATACGGTTATTGCTTTAGCCAAAAGCTGGGGCATCCCGGTTGAAGAGCGCAAGGTATCTGTTGCCGAATTGATAGAAGGCGCTAAAAACAGTAAACTAACCGATGCTTTTGGTGCCGGTACTGCTGCAACTATTGCATCAGTAGCATCAATAAGCTTTGAAGGTGAGGAATACTTTTTGAGCGACCCTGCAACACGCGAATTTTCTAAACGGGTATTATCAACACTTGATGACATCAAATACGGCCGTACCGAAGATACCAACGGCTGGAATTACATGGTATAATTACAAATTGAATTATATAGATAAGCCCTGCAGAAATGCGGGGCTTATTTGGTTTTTGTTACGTCTAATAATAAACCACGTCATTGCGAGGCACGAGAAAAACGGGTGGCCCTACACCGTCGCCTCCACTACAATATATGGCGAAAGCGCTTTGCTATCCACAGGGATGACCTTGGTGAATACCTTACCTGCCACCCAAATAGCTTTTACAATAGCTTTAGACAGTGATTTCTGTTCTGATTTATTCTCCAGCCATACGGTAAATTTGCCGTGGTAATAGGCTTTAACATCTTTTAGGCCAAGGGCTTTGCAGCTATCGCGCAGCAGGTCGAGGTCCATGCTGTTGATGTTGTGCTTGTCGTAATTGTCTTTATCAAAATTCTTTTGCACCCAGCCGTTAACACTTTTAAAATTGGGCAGGGTAATGAACAACGTTCCGCCGGGCTTTAAAAACTTTAGGTGCTCGTTTATGATGAACTGGGTATCGTTAAAATGTTCTATCAAGCCGAATGAAAGCACCATGTCAAACTTTTCGGCTGGCTTATAAGTGAACAGGTCGGCTTCTACAATATCGATATCGCCGAGCTTAAGATCGTTAGCTGCAAGCAATTTATTAACCAGCTCGGGGTGGATAAAATAATCCAGCAGAGTTGTCTTTAAACCTTTATACTTTTTTAGGTAGATGGAATAATATCCCGGAAATCCACCCAGTTCAATAGCATTATTAATGCCTTTTTCGGCAATCAGTTTGCCTAAAATATCACCAAAAACATAATTAGGCTTTAGTTTAAATATAAGCCCCTTGCGCGATTCCCAAAACGATTTCCAGAAGGAACGGTCGGTTAAATTATTCTCCATTAAATGTTTTCAATACGGGTTGCCGCCTCAGTTTTTTGTTCCAATATCCGCGCCGGGTTGCCCACTGCCACGCTGTTATCGGGTATATCTTTTATAACTACCGCGCCTGCGCCAATAATTACATTATTACCTATAGTAACATCGCCAATAATACAAACGTTGGCACCAACATCCACGTTATTGCCCAAACGCGGGCAAGCGGTAAAAGTGCCGTTAGCCAGTTTTTTGTGGCCTATGGTAACGCTGTTGCGCAATACGCAGTTTTCGCCGATGATAACGCCCTGGTTAACCACCAAAGCCTGCCCGTGGTAAACAATAAGGCCTTTGCCTGCGGTGAGTTTTCGGGGGAGTTCGATACCCAGGTGCCATTCCACAACAATGTGGTACATGATAAGGTGCCAGCAAAACAGTATCTTAAGTAAGGTGTTGCGGTTAATTATTTGCACCGAGCGGAACAAAAACAAAACCAGCTGCCCTTTTATATTGCCCCGGTTGGCACTCCAATCCTGGAATAAATAGGCGAAAAAGTTCATTATTGCTTCGTGGTTTTACCGTTAAACTTCATTTTGATATTAATGAAGCATTCAAAAGTAAAATTTTTAATTTTAGTATCATTATACTTGCCCCGATAAATGAAGGTTGCACTCATCAATACATCAGATTCTGGCGGCGGCGCGGCCGAGGCTTGCATGCGCTTGTTAAAAGCCCTGCAACTGCAACAGGTGGATGTTACCATGGTGGTTCAGCATAAAAAACGTGCGGAAGATGCCGTTTATACCATCGAGCGAAACATCTTTGGCAAACTCAGATCTAATATAAATTTCCTGCTGGAGCGTATTTCTTTCATGCTTTTCCAGGAGCGCGATAAGCAGGTTAGGTTCGCCTTTTCGCCTGCCAACGCGGGTACGGATATTAGTCAATTAAAAGTGATTAAAGAGGCTGATATCATCCATCTACATTGGACCAATTCGGGCTTCCTGTCCATCAACGACGTAAAAAAACTCATCGCCCTTAACAAACCTATTATTTGGACGCTACACGATATGTGGGCCTTTACCGGCGGCTGCCATTATGCAGGCCCGTGTAACCATTTCAAAAACCAATGCGGCAATTGTTATTTTCTGCGGAACCCGGAGGATAACGACCTGTCGCATGCAGGCTGGTTGCATAAAAAAGATGCGCTGAGCATCGCCAAAAACTTATCCATTGTAACCTGCAGCCACTGGCTGGGCGAAGTGGCCATGAAAAGTACCCTGCTCAAAGGGTTTATTATACAGGCCATTCCTAACCCTATCGATATTGAGTTATTCGCGTATAAAGATAAAGCCGCGGCACGTACCAAGTGGGGCGTAAACCCGGCTGCTAAAATTATCTTATTTGGCGCCGCCAATATCAACGACCGGCGCAAAGGCATTAGCTTCTTGGTAGATGCCTTAGCATATTTAAAAGCTGACTATACACAGGATACGCCTGTTGAGATAGTGATCTTCGGCAAAAACAAACATTTTGATACAAGCAGCTTATCTTTCCCGGTTAAGCAGTTAAATACCATAAGTTCACCAGCCGACCTTGCCGAGATCTACAGCATGGCTGATGTTTTTGTATCGCCGGCTATTGAAGATAACCTGCCCAACATGATTATGGAAGCCATGAGTTGCAGCACACCCGTAGTTGCCTTTAATACCGGTGGCATCACCGATCTGATAGACCACCAGGTGAACGGCTACATGGCCGAATTTAAATCTTCAACCGACCTGGCAGCCGGCCTTAACGATGTGCTGAATACCGGCAACCGCGATAAATATGCCGCTGCCGCGCGATACAAAGTAAAACGCATGTTTAATAACGAGAAAGTGGCAAGGCAATATATCGACTTGTATAAGTCAGTTCTAAATTCCCCTGAATAATGAAACCTGTCCTGTCGGTAATTACCATCGTTTATAATAATGCCTGCGATATTGAGCGTACCATGCTTTCGGTGCTCGATCAAACTTACGATACTGTAGAATATATTGTGATTGATGGCGCATCAAACGATGGCACATTAGAGATCATCAAACGCTACGAAAACCGTATTGCCAAACTCATCAACGAAAAAGATAAAGGTATTTACGATGCCATGAATAAAGGCCTTGCCCTTGCCACCGGCGATTATGTGATCTTCATGAACTCGGGCGATGAATTTTATGCTAACGATACCGTTGCCAAAGTTTTTGCCACCGCGACTGATGCCGATATATATTACGGCGAAACCGAAATGGTGAACGACGAGCGCGAAAGCCTTGGCCAGCGCCGCCACAAAGCGCCCAATAAATTTACCTGGCAGGGCTTTAAGTTCGGCATGAGCATAAGCCACCAGGCGATTTACATCAGGCGCTCACTAACCGAGCCTTACGACCCCAAATACCAACTTAGTGCCGATATCGACTGGATCATCCGCGCAGCAAAAAAAGCCACCAAAATTGTTAACGTTGATGGTTATGTAGCTAAATACCTGGTTGGTGGCATGTCTAAAGCCAAACACAAACAAAGCCTTTTAGAACGCTTTGATATTATGAAACACCATTACGGGTTGATACCAACTGTGCTTAACCACGTGGTTATCGCTTTTAATTTGGGTTGGTATCGGTTGAAGAATAAACGGACGAATGATTAAATAATCGCTGTCGCGAATTTAGCGTAGCGTAACTCGTGATACGGCATAGTGTAAGCATTCTGCTTACGTCAGCTGAAAGCTGACCTTGTGCGCATCACGAGCTGAAAGCTCGCGATAGCATTAACAAAAAAGAGCGATAGGTAAACCCCATCGCTCTTTTCATATACTCAAATCCGTAATTATACTTTCGCTAACTCCGGTTGTTTGTTTTTACGTTCGGAGTATACCGCGCCGGCTAATGCTAGTATCAGCAGGATTGAACCTACTAATGAGATATTCTCGCCCAAGTAATATGATGTTGGGTGGAAGATAAACTCAACCTTATGGTTACCAACCGGGATGGTTGCTGCACGCAACAGGTAATCGGCACGGTAGTAGGGTTGCTCTTTGCCATCGATGTACATTGTCCAGCCTTTATCGTAATAGATCTCTGAGAATACCGCAACCTGGTTAGATGTTGAACCGGTTTGGTAAGTCAAATGATCCGGCTTGTAGCTGGTTAATTCGATAGTACCGTTTACCGTAGCACCTATAGGTTTTGCCTCAACAATACTTTTGTACTGCTGGTCTATCATAGCCTCATCTTTAGGCGAAAAACTACTGATAGCCTGCATTTCCTGGTCGGCATCTTTTACATATTTAACGCTTTTTACAAACCACGCGTGGCCGCAAGCGGTGGCGTTGGCATGCATGCTCGGGCTACCTGTTTTAGGATCGGCAGTAATGATGTATTTAGCGTTAAGCATATCCAAAACATCCTGGTTAATACTCTTGGTAAACTGGTTTTGTATAACCTCATCAAAACGCCTTAACCTGGCTGAATGGAAACCGCCCACTGTTTTATAGAAGTAAGATGAACGCGAATCGCGGAACGGATCAGCAAGAGTCAGGTCCATCACCCTAAAATTCGGGTCTTTATCGCGGACGATAAATTCATCGATATCTCGAGGTGTATAAGCTTGCGAATACGTGTCTTTATCAACAAAAGTTTCGTCTTTTAAGTAACGTTTGTCAACGCTCCACATATCAACCAAAACAATTGCCATAAATGCAAGCGAAGCAAATGTTAAACTTATTTTTTGTTTGATGACGATGTAAAGCAAACAAAACGCTAAAGCGATAAAGATGAAGGTACGGATAGCATCGGCACGCTCTAAAGCCTGGCGGTCTTCTATCAGTGCGTTGGCAACCTGGTTAGCCATTTGGGTGTTACCCTGAAAAGCTTGTGTTAAGCCCCCAATTAAGGTTTGATGCTCGCTTGTTTTAAAGCTCAGGAATAAGCCCGGAACCGCGATCATCACCAATGTTAACCCGCCGGTAATGTAAAATGCCAGCTTTACATTTTTAAAGATGTAAGGCTTATCGCGGTTTACAAATACCTCGTTCAACGCCAGGAAGCCCAGTATTGGAAAGCATAATGATGCGATAACTAAGGTAGACTCTACCGCCCGGAACTTATTATAAAGCGGGAAGTAATTAAAGAACAGATCTGACAGGAACGGTAAATTTTTACCGAACGACAAAAATACGCTTAACAGTACTGCTGAAAGCAGCCACCACTTGATCCTGTTTTTGACGATCAATAATCCTAAAACAAACAGAAAAAATACAATCGCCCCGAAATACCATGGCCCATTTGTGCTTGGTTTATTACCCCAATAAACGGGTAACTGGCCGGCAAACTGTTGTGCCTGAGCAGGGTCTACATGATTTTCGGTTAACACTTTTACAACTTTAGAATCCTCGGCTGCAGGGGCACCACTGGCACCACCGTATGCATTAGGAATAAAAAACGTAAATACTTCACTTACGCTTTCACTCCAGTTGTAAGCATAATCTTTATCAAGGCCTGTTGTTACCGCACCCGTTTCGCTTTTCAAGTTAGGTTTACCACGGATGGTGTATTTACTGTATTCGTAAGTTGTCCATAACGACCCAGCGTTAACAATAACCGCCAAAATGGTAGCGGCAGATAAGTAAGCTATAGATTTTAAAAACGGAGCAGTTTGCTTTGCTTTGATGGCATGGTAAAGCTCGATACCTACTAAAATGGCGATAGCCAGTAGCAGGTAAAAGGTCATCTGCACGTGGTTAGAGCGGATCTCCATCGCCAGGAAAAATGCGGTAAGCGCACCACCGGTAATATATTTGCCCCTAAGTGTAAGAATGATACTGGCCACTATTGGTGCAAAGAATGCGATAGCGTAAGCCTGGTTAGCGTGCCCCGCCTCGATATATATAAAGTTATATGACGAGAACGCGAACGCTACAGCGCCCGCTGCTGCCAGCCAGTTATTCAGTTTAAGGGTGCAAAATAAAAAGTATGCGCCAAAAAGGTATAATAAAATGGTATCAACCGGATTAGGAAAAACCGTTTTTAAAGCATCAATAACGTATGTGGTTACGTTTTTGCCGTACTTGGCCCAAATTTGGTAGCTTGGCATCCCGCCAAACATTTGGTTTGTCCATAATGGGGCTTCGCCGGTTGCGGCTTTAACATCCATTATCTCTTTCTGCATGGCTTTGGCCTGCAAAACATCACCCTGGTACATTATTTTACCCTGCATTAAAGGGTTAAAGAAATAGGCAAATGTTAGTACGAAAAATATTGCAGCGACTATAAGATGCCCACTATTCCGCTTGATCCAGTTGTTCATTTAAACTCTTTTAGGGATAATAATTATAATCTTCAAAAATAGAAAATTGAATGAGATTAGAAACGATAAGTTTTTATAAGATATCCACTTAGCAATTATGGGGTTGGTTGCTAAAATAGTAGAACATGAATATCATTAATACGATGCTGACAACATAAACAACAATGTTAAGCTTGTTAAATTCCCCGCGGTTACGGCGAATGTTGTAAACATTGTAAAGCGCAAGGCCTGCAATGGCTACCCAAAAAAAGTTATTAATAGTGTTGCAGCCGGTAAACAACTGCGTTAATAACGCCAACACAATACAGTTGGTAAGTATTAACAGTACGGTTGGCGGGGTATTATTGTGGCCGCGCCTGCGTTTATATAGCCCTTCGGGTAACATTGGTTTATTTAATTTCTTCGTAATCTACAAATTCTCCCTCAGAATCAGGAACAGACCTTTTTGCATCGGGTTTATAATCTACCCGTACGCGGCCATCAGGCTTGGGCTGCTGATAATTTTGCTGTTGGCGAGCCTGCTCCTGCGCTTTATTAATGACGCTATTAAACAGCATAGGCAATAATATCCGCACAAGGCTGCGGATGATGTATAACGAACAAATGGCAATTATTAAAAAACGGATCAAGCCCATCTGGTATTTTATTTTATAGTACAAATATAAGCATATAACGCAAAAAATGTTTCATTATGATATTTAAGCATTATAAAAGAGGGTTGAAAATTAAAAACTATTTACTAAAGCTTTTACTTCCGAAATTGATACCTGGCCGGCCAGGGACACATTAGGTAAGATACAGCTTGTTATGACCAACAATACGAATGTTTACGGCGGCATATCTAGTGCACATACTTTCAGGTATGTCATTATCCCCGGTGGCGTGCATACAACCGCAACCGTCAATTTTAGGAATTATGCCGAGGTGAAGCAGGCCTTCCATTTAGCCAATTAAGGTTGATATAAATTAGCTCAAAATCAGACAGATCTGAACAAAACGCCTGCGCTTGCTTACACAAGCGCAGGCGTTTTTATTACGAGAATTTTTCTTCCATCATTTTTTCCAGCGCAAACATTTCGTCGCGCAGCTTGGCCGCTAACAGGAAGTCCATGTTTTTTGCTGCCGCGACCATGTCCTTGCGGGTGTTGTCGATAGATTTTTTCAGGTCCGGCTTGGTCATGTACTGAACAATTGGGTCTGCGGCAAGGGTCATAGTATCGGTTTCCACGTAGGCTTGTTGTACACCCCCTTTAAAGTCGACCACCGAGGTTTGCTCCATGATCTCTTCTTTAGATTTACCCACCGTACGCGGCGTAATGCCATGTTCGGTATTGTATTTTATCTGCAGATCGCGGCGGCGGTTAGTTTCGTCCATCGTAATCTGCATCGAATTGGTAATTTTATCGGCATACATAATAACCCGGCCCCTGTCGTTACGGGCAGCACGGCCAATGGTTTGGATCAGCGAGCGCTCCGACCGTAAGAAACCTTCCTTATCCGCATCTAAAATAGCCACTAACGATACCTCCGGTAAATCCAGCCCTTCGCGAAGCAAGTTGATCCCTATCAGAACATCAAACTCCCCGAGGCGAAGGCCACGCAGGATTTCCACCCGCTGCAAAGTTTTTACTTCCGAGTGGATGTAACGGCATTTGATACCCAACCTGTCCATATACTTGGCCAATTCTTCGGCCATGCGTTTGGTTAGGGTGGTTACCAATATGCGGTCGCCCATTTTAATGGTTTTGTCCACCTCATCAAGCAGATCATCAACCTGGTTTATCACCGGGCGAATCTCTATTATCGGGTCAAGCAGTCCCGTAGGGCGGATCACCTGTTCCACAACTACACCGCCCGATTTTTCCAGTTCGAAATCAGCAGGCGTTGCGCTTACATATATCGTTTGTGGTGCAAGACGCTCAAACTCCTGAAAGTTTAGCGGCCTGTTATCCATCGCCGCAGGCAAACGGAAACCATAATCAACCAAGGAGATCTTCCTCGACCTATCGCCACCATACATGGCCCTTATTTGCGGCACAGTTACGTGGCTCTCATCAATTACCATCAGGTAATCATCGGGGAAGTAATCCAGCAGGCAGAAGGGGCGCATACCCGGCTCGCGGCCATCAAAAAAGCGCGAGTAATTTTCGATACCGCTACAATAACCCAACTCGCGGATCATCTCCAGGTCGTAATTTACCCTTTCTTCAAGTCGTTTTGCCTCAATGAAGCGGCCATCATCAATAAACTGCTTTTTACGGGTTTCCAGCTCTTCCTGTATGGCCCAAACCGATTGCTGGAAGCGTTCGCGCGGGGCAACGTAAAGGTTGGCGGGGTAAACCACCATGTGCGTCATCTTCTCGATGGTTTTACCTGTGGTGATGTCAAAAGTGCTTAGCTCCTCAATATCATCCCCAAAAAAGCTGATTCGGTAAGCATAATCCATATACGCCGGGAAAATATCCACGGTATCGCCCTTTACACGGAAAGTACCGCGTTTAAAATCGGCGGTGGTGCGGGCATAAAGTATCTCAACAAGTCTATGTAAAAATGCGTTCCTACTAATGCGGGTGCCAACCGCGAATTTGAATACCGAATTGGCAAAATCCTCGGGGTTACCCATACCATAAATACAGGATATAGACGATACCACAATAACATCCCGCCTGCCGCTCATAAGCGACGAGGTAGTGCGCAAACGCAGTTTTTCAATCTCCTCATTTATCTGCAGGTCTTTTTCAATATAGGTATTTGATGAGGGGATGAACGCCTCGGGCTGGTAATAATCGTAATAGGAAACAAAGTAATTTACCGCGTTTTCGGGGAAAAACTGTTTAAACTCGCCATAAAGCTGTGCCGCCAAAGTTTTGTTGTGGCTAAGTATCAGCGTTGGCTTTTGGGTTTGCTCAATTACGTTGGCTATAGTAAACGTTTTACCGGATCCGGTTACCCCCAACAGGGTTTGGAAAGGGTCGGCATTGTTTACCCCATCAACCAGTTGCTTAATAGCGCTGGGCTGGTCGCCGGAGGGTACGTAGTGAGAAGTTATTTTAAAATCCATTACTCAAATGTAGCAATTAGTGGTTAGAGATTTGTGATTAGGCTGTCAAGATTGCTAAGCTTTTTAGTTGCATTATCACTGGTAATATTTACAAATAACATATATGCCCGTGACAGCCCTATGTCAGCATCTTTTTATACAACCAATTTATTTGAATAATGATTGCTTAATTCGGTCTATTTCGCAATCTTTAAGCAAGATTTGAGAAAGTGTTTTATCTCAAGTCTCATAGCTAACGTCTCAGATCTATTCATGCAGCCTTTCATCCTCAATAAAACCAATAGCATTGCCAACCATTTTTTAGCTGAACTGCGCGATGTTACCATTCAGCAGGATAAATATCGTTTCCGCAAAAACCAGGAAAGGCTTGGCGAGATAATGGCTTACGAGATCAGCAAAACCCTTGTTTACGAAAGCACTGATGTACAAACGCCATTAGGCACCGCCAGCATCAACTTAGTTACCGAACAACCTGTTATAGCCACCATATTGCGCGCCGGGCTGCCCTTTCACCAGGGCTTTATTAACTTTTTTGACCGTGCCGATAGTGCCTTTATTACCGCCTGCCGCAAGGTTAAAAAGAGCGGGGCGTTTACCATCCAAATAGACCAGATCTCGGCCCCGAATCTCGAAGGTAAAACATTAATTATGTGCGATACCATGCTGGCCACAGGGCAAAGCACCGTACTGGTTTGTAAAGAGATCATCGCCCAATACAAACTGAAGGCCCTGCACATAGTGGCAGTTATTGCCAGCACCGAGGGCATTGCCCACGTACGCGCCAACCTACCCAACGCCAAAGTTTGGGTATGCGCTGTTGATGAGGAAATGACCAGTAAAGCTTACATAGTCCCGGGCTTGGGTGATGCCGGAGACCTGGCGTTTGGGGAAAAGGTGTAATGATTTACGATGGACGATTTTAGAATTACGATTTGAATATAATAACTTTGCTTTCATGCCACAATCTGATATCGTAAATCGTACATCTAAAATATACCGCCACATTTTTTTCGACCTTGACCATACCATTTGGGATTTTGACAAAAACGCCGAAGAAACCCTGCACGAGCTTTACGGCACTTACAAATTAAAAGAGATCGGCCTGCACTCTGCCGACCTGTTCATAGAAACTTATACCCGCCACAATCACCGCCTTTGGGCAGATTACCACCTGGGCAGGATAAGTAAGGATGAATTGCGCGATGAACGTTTTAAATCGACCTTTATTGAGCTTGGCGTACAGCCCGACCTGATGCCCGCCGATTTTGAGGATGCTTACGTAAACCTCGGCCCAACCAAAACAAACCTGTTCCCCCATGCGCACGAAACGCTGGCTTATCTGCAAAGCAAATACACGCTGCATCTAATCTCTAACGGGTTTAAAGAATCTACCGAGATGAAGGTAGCGGGCACTAAGCTTGCGCCGTATTTTAAAAACATCATCATATCCGAAGTAGTGGGCGTTAACAAGCCTGACCCGCAGATATTTCATCATGCTATTGAACTGGCCGGAGCTACCATCCCCCAAAGTGTGATGATAGGTGACAGCATCGAAGCCGATATCCGCGGCGCCATGGGTGTTGGTATGGATGCCATTTATTTCAACCCTGCCGGCCTCGAAAAGCCCGCCGATGTGGCCGTACAGGTTACTCATTTAAAAGAGTTAACTTTATTACTATGAACATTGCCAAAGAGCGCCGCGCCATTGATACTGCGTTAGATACCTACCGCCAATTGCTGGACGGCTTTTCTGACGAGCACTTTATCCAAACCCCACCTATGGGTGGCTGGAGTTATGCCGAGGTGTACGATCATATCCTTAAATCGAGCCTGGGGTCTACCATCGCGTTGGAGCGTTGCACGCACAACAACTGCCCGCCAACCAAAAAAGGCATGGGCTTTTGGGGACATTATGTAATGGCTACCGGCCTGTTCCCGCCGTTTAAAGTAAAAGTACCTGAGGCTGTGGCTGATAAAATTGCCCCGAAGAAGATCAATATCGAGGATGCCAAAAACCTCATCATAAAAACCCGCAAACGGATAGAGGGCGTTACCTGCCTGATTGCCGATGCCAAAGAAAACGCCCGCTGGCTGCACCCGCGCCTGGGCATGCTTAACGCGGCCCAATGGTTCAAGTTTACCCGCGCACACCTGCAGCATCATATAAAACAGTTGGAGCGCATTAAAAGTAATTTTAAAAAGGGTTAAAACACCCAAAATGTTCACGTTCACGTTTGTGAACACACATGCATGTTTGCAAATAACTCACCATCAACCATTTGTATTTTCGGGTACTGACAAAACAGTGCCACCACTTTATCCAAATTAATTTCACGTCAATTTCATATGAAAAAGGTAACTTAACGTAATAAAAACGCCCGTAAAACGGCCTGTAAAACCTGTTTTCGAATTATTTTTTGTTAACCGTAACCTTTTACATTTAACACAGTCTTAACACTATAATAATTTGATAACTTGATATTTGTAAAAATAAGGAAAGATGAATTTTGAATTTACTTACTTGTTTGTAACAGGATTACTGGTATTGCTTGGTGCATTCTATCTAAGCCCTTACGAACTAAAGGTTAACGAAGACGACGACGAGGAATAAGCCCCCCGCCAACCAAGCCTGCCAGCACATTTAATTTAACGGCTATTTATAGCCCTGCAATTTTTAATGGCAAAACGCGAAGTAGATATAGTTATCATATCTGATGTCCATTTAGGCACATATGGCTGCCACGCCAAAGAACTCCTCAAATATCTTAAAAGTATAAAGCCCAAAATGCTTATCCTCAACGGGGATATCATCGATATTTGGCAATTCAGCAAATCGTACTGGCCCGAGGCACACATGAAGGTGGTGCGCCGCATCCTTAAATTTGTTACCGAAGGCGTGCCCGTTTATTACCTTACCGGCAACCACGACGAGATGCTGCGCAAATTCACCGATTTTAACCTGGGCACTTTTCAACTGCTGGATAAAATTGTGCTGAATATCGACGGCAAAAAAGCCTGGATCTTCCATGGCGATGTGTTTGATGTTACCATGCAGCACTCTAAATGGCTGGCCAAAATGGGCGCCGTGGGGTACGATACGCTGATCATCATCAACAGCATTACCAACTGGTTTTTAACGGCTATAGGCCGCGAGAAAATGAGTTTCTCGCAAAAAATAAAGGCAAAGTTTAAAGATGCTGTGAAGTTCATTAACCAGTTTGAGCAAACCGCTGCCGACCTGGCCGTAGAGAAGGAATACACCTATGTTATTTGCGGGCATATCCACCACGCCGAGATCCGCACCATTCAATCTACCGAACAAACGGGCTCGGTACTGTACCTCAACAGCGGCGACTGGGTAGAAAGCCTTACCGCCTTAGAATACCACAACAACGACTGGACCATATTTAAATACCTCCCCGAAGATTTTAAGCAAGACAACGACGAAGACGACATCACCGACGCCGAAGACCTCGACGCCAAACTGGACGTACGCAGTTTATTAGAGAGATTTAAGCAGGAAACGCAGTAGGGTTGAAAGAGTGCTTATTACTCAAGCTATTGCCCAGTATAAAGATATTATATTTGCAAATTGCACGGTGTGACAAGTAATTGCATTGTTTTGTAAGTCTAAATCTACATTTTCCTTCGTAATACGAAAAGGGAGAGTTTTCTATCTCTCTATAAAGCTATTAATATTCAATAATTTATATTTACTATATTAGCGTTAATTAAAAATTATGCTAATCATATTAGTTGTTGCAGTTATCAATAATGATTAATATTGCACCAAAAAACAGTGCCGGGTCATCAACCAGATACAGTAAAGATTTATCGAATAATTCATATTGATAATATTGAATATTTGCTTAAAAACGGCATGTACCATAGTGAACATATTGAGGCAGACCCGCATTATATCAATATCGGCGATGGTGATTTAATTGCAAAACGTCATGAATATCCTGTTGGTATCAATCCGCCGGGTGGGGCTTTAGGTGAATATATACCGTTTTATTTTGGTCCTTTGTCACCAATGTTATTAAACATAAAAACGGGTTATAGTGGCGTTAAGCAAAGACCGCAAAAAGATATAGTTTATATCGTTTGCAAACTTGACGACATCACTGCAATTTGCGGAAATTGGTGCTTTACTGACGGACATGCGAAAAAACGGATTAGTGCTTTTTACAATAACCTTGATGACCTTAGCGAAGTATCTTGGGATATTGTTGCAGAACGTTATTGGCGAGACACAGAAGATGATTTTGACAGGATGCGTAAAAAGCAGGCTGAGTTTTTAGTTAAAAATCATGTACCGGTAAATTGCATTCTTGGCATTGTTACTTACAATAACGAGACGGCAAAAATCGTTAAAGAGACATTAAACAAACTTAACTTAGATATCCCCATTAGGATTAATCCTAACGAGGCCTATTATTATTAATGAAATATTTAAAGGGAAATCTTTTAACTGCTAATACGCAAGCTTTAGTGAATACCGTCAATACTGTAGGTGTGATGGGTAAAGGTATTGCTTTGCAATTTAAAGATCGGTTTGCCGAAAATTTTAGAATATACGCGGCAGCTTGCAAACGCAAAGATTTTATTATTGGCGATTTGTTGGTTGTAAAAGAAAATACGATTGATGGTGAAAAAATCATTATTAATTTCCCGACAAAGACGGAATGGTTTCGTAAATCTCAATACGAGTATATCGAAAAAGGTTTGCAAAAATTGGCAGAAGTAATTAAGGAATATCAGATTAAGAGTATTGCTATTCCGCCATTAGGCTGCGGAAATGGCGGCTTAAAATGGGATAAAGTAAAACCCATGATAGAAAAACATTTAGGCCATCTTACCAATGTAGATATACAGGTATATGAACCGAATGAAGCAGTAAAAGAATTACTTAAAAAACAGGATTACAGCAAAGATGTAAAACTCACACCTGCAAGAGCAATGTTACTGTATGCAATGTATTATTATGATTCATTAGGAGAAAACACAAGTCTTTTCGTCGCTAATAAACTAGCTTATTTTTTACAACGTTTAGGCGAAACCTCATTTAATAAATTAAAATTTCAGGCGCATCATTACGGGCCATATAGTGTAGGCGTTGAACACGTTTTACACAGCCTAAATGGAAAGTACCTCAAAGGCTTAGAGCAGATGAGTGCTAAAGCCTTTGAACCATTAGAATTGCAATACGAGAAATTGCAAGAAGTAAGGGATTATATAAAAAACGAATTTACCGCGGATCAGAAAGGCCGTCTGACCAATTTAGTTAAGCTTATTAACGGGTTTGAATCAACTTTGTCTTTAGAAATCCTTGCAACAGTGGATTTTGTAAAAAAAGAAAATCCAGGTATTGACAATGATAATATTGTTAAAAAAATCCATGCATGGTCTGATAGAAAACGGAAGCTATTCCAAATGAAATATATCGATATCGCAACCCAGCACCTTGATGAATACAGTAATGATTTTAGTATAAGTTGATGTAATTTAAGCCTATTGTTGGTGCACAAGTATACTTTCACCTCCTATTCATCATTTAATAATCTTGTATACATATTTCTTTACTAAATTGCCCGCAATTCTACGCGTATGAAAATATTGTTCGGTATACAGGGTACAGGGAATGGCCACATTAGTCGTGCCCGGGAAATTGTGCCCCTGTTACAGCAATATGGCGAGGTAGACCTGCTGGTTAGCGGCACCGAAGCCGAGGTGAGCCTGAGCCAGCCGCTTAAATACCGTTTCCATGGCTTTAGCTTTGTTTTCGGTAAAAATGGCGGGGTTGATAATTGGGCCACCTTTAAAATCATGAACCTGCGCCGGCTTTGGAAGGATATGCACAGCATCCCGCTGGAGCAATACGATTTGATCATTAACGATTTTGAACCCGTTAGTGCATGGGCTTGTCGCCTGCAAAAGGTGCCGTCGGTATCGTTAAGTCACCAATGTTCGTTTGTATCGCAAAAAACGCCTCGTCCCAAAAAATGGAACTATGCCGAGTGGCTTTTTAAATATTACTCGCCCACTACGCACCACATAGGTTTCCATTTTGAGCGGTATGATGATTTTATCCATACCCCGGTTATCCGCAGCGACATCCGCCAAATGGCAACCAGCAACCTGGGCCATTATGCCGTTTACCTGCCCGCCTATAGCGATAAAACACTTATAAAGCACCTGAAAGAAACCAATGCCGAGTGGCAGATCTTTAGCAAACGCACCAAAATAGCCTACCGCGAGGGTAACGTAAGCGTGTTCCCGGTAAATAACGAGGCGTTTAACACCAGCCTGGCCAGCTGCGCCGGCCTGCTTACAGGTGGTGGCTTTGAAGGCCCTGCCGAGGCGCTGTTCCTGGGTAAGAAGGTTTTGATGATTCCTATGCGCGGCCAGTACGAGCAGCAGTGTAACGCCCTATCCGCATCTAAACTTGGGGTGGAGGTGGTGCATACCATAGGCCCCGATTTTGTACAGCGCATCAATAACTGGATAGCCGACGACCGCCGCATCACGGTCGATTTCCCGGATGAGACCGCCCGGATTGTGGATGAGATGGTGAAAAAATACGCGAGGAAAAGCGTATAAACGCCTCTTAATCTTTCAGTCTACTGTATAAATCACATCTTTTGGCTGGTTCATTTTCTATAACCCGTAGGGTTTACCGCTTTGTAGCTTATAAAAAGAAAATAACTTTGCTCCGTTAGGAGTTACCCTTTATTAGTTTTTATAGTATAAAAATAGGCAATCCGGCTGGCAAATGGGTAGCCGCTATGCGGCACAAATAGCATTTTACTATTATGCTACAAAGCGGTAAACCCTACGGGTAATTACCTCATTAATTTTTTAATTTATAGGCACACATTAGCATCCTAACGGAATGAATTAATACTGCCCATCCCAACACTCTAAAATTTTGTGCTAATTTTGCAGCCAATAGCCAACCGGTATGATCAGTATTTTTAAGGTATTTAATCCGCTTAACGTATTATGGCTGGTCATTCTGATCTTTGTGCTGCGTATCGGTTATTTAATTGAAGCGCCCGCTAAACTCCAGTTTATTTTTGTGGAGCCCTTTGCCCGCCTGCTCATCCCTGCATCATACGAATACGCCTTTTCGCCCGTTGCCAATGTTTTCCTGGCGGGATTGATGGTGTTAGCGCAGGCATTACTGCTAAATTACCTCGTTAACTATTACAACCTTTTGGGCCGTTCCACTTTTTTACCGGCACTGATGTATGTTACGATAACCGCGTTGTTCGCCCCTTTCATGACTTTGAGCGCACCGCTCATCTGTAATTTCCTGCTCATCTGGATGCTGTTCAAGCTCTTCAGCCTCTACAAAAGCGACGATGCCAAATCCACCGCTTACGATCTGGGGATGATCGTTGCCATCGGCTCCATTATTTATCTGCCCTATATTTACCTGTTCCTGTCTATCTGGATAGCCCTGATAATATTTAAACCCGTTAACTGGCGCGAATGGCTTTCGGGCGTGTTGGGATATGCTACCGTTTTCTTCTTTTTCGCGGTGTTTTATTACCTCAATAATAAGCTGGGTAACTTTTATCACATATGGGCGCCCCTGGGCAGCAAGTTCCCAAACAGTATCAACATCAACTATTACAATTACCTGGTGTTGATACCTGTACTGCTTATTTTGGTGCTTTACTTTTTTAAACTGCAGCAAAACTATTTTAAAAGTTATGTGCAGGTGCGTAAATCGTTCCAGCTATTGTTCGCTATATTTTTAATTAGCGGGCTGTCTTTTTACGTAAAAACGGAGTTTAACCTTAACCATTTTTTACTGTGCGCTGTGCCTGCAGCGGTGTTTTTTTCGTACTATTTTATCAACGCCAATGTGAAGTGGATGTACGAAAGTTTGTATTTATTGCTGCTTATCAGCATCATATATTTTCAGTTTAACACTTTTTAACTTTTACATTCGTTCAAATTTCATAGGTTATATTAGTTTTGTACCATGAAATTTGGTGTAGTAATTTTCCCCGGCTCAAATTGCGATGAGGATATCATCCACGTTCTTCAAAATGTAATGGGCCAGCAGGTGGTGCGTTTGTGGCATAAAGACCATGATTTGCAAGGTGCTGAGTTTATTGTTTTGCCGGGCGGTTTCTCGTTTGGCGACTACCTTCGATCGGGCGCTATTGCCCGCTTCTCGCCTATTATGCAAGAAGTTATACAGTTTGCAGCCAAAGGCGGTAAGGTGTTGGGTATTTGCAATGGCTTCCAGATATTGACCGAGGCAGGCCTTTTACCGGGTGCATTGCTGCACAACAAAAACCGCAAGTTTATTTGCCGCAACATCCACATGAAAGCGCAAACCACAAACTCGTTGGTTACGCAGCTGATAGACCCGCAACGCGCGTTAAAAATACCTTTGGCCCATGGCGAGGGTAATTATTTTGCCGATGCCGATGTATTAAAGGCGATAAATGATAACGACCAGGTATTATTCCGCTATTGCGACGAGGCCGGTAACATTACCGACGATAGCAACCCTAACGGCTCTATCGAAAACATTGCAGGTGTTACCAATGCAGGCCGCAACGTATTTGGCTTTATGCCACACCCCGAGCGTGCTTCAGAGAGCCTGGTAGGCAACGAAGACGGACTGGCTATTTTTGAATCGATATTATCACTGGCGAGAGCTTAAATGCCAAACCTGGTTATTGATATTGGCAACACTTTTACAAAAGTAGCCGTTTTTGAAAATGACGACCTGCTTAAAGTGGAGCAATACCGGCAACCAACCGGGCAAAACATCAATGGCTTTTTAAGCGATTATAAAATTGACGGGGTTATCATATCATCTGTAAAAACAGATAAACAACCCTGGCAAACCGCGCTGGATGAAAATTTTAGCATAATACAATTTAACAGCAGTATAACGGCAGGTATAAATAACCAATACAGATCCCCTAAAACACTTGGTGCCGACAGGCTTGCAGCGGTAATTGGGGCCAGTTATTTATTCCCCAATACCAACAACATCATAATAAGCGGGGGCACCTGCATCACTTATGACTTTGTTGACGCCGGCGCAAATTATTTTGGAGGCAGTATATCACCGGGATTAAATATGCGTTATAAAGCCGTTAACCATTACACCGCGGCCCTGCCTTTGGTAGAAGCCGACGAAACTTTTAACGCTGCGTATGGTGATGACACCACATCGGCCATCATATCTGGTGTGCAAAACGGGGTTAAATATGAGCTGCAAGGCTTCATAAACGAGTACATAAAAACAACACAAGGGTACAACATTATACTAAGCGGGGGCGATAGTATTTTTTTTGATACTCTATTGAAAAATAGCATCTTTGCCCCCTATATTAAAATTGAGCCTTACCTGGTTCTTAAAGGATTAAACGCAGCGATACAAAAGCATAATGACTAAACATATAAGGTTCCTGATAATACTGTTCTTATTTACTGCAACGGCACTTGGCGTAAAGGCGCAATCTACTGCAACTACCAGTTCCCCATATTCGCGTTACGGTATTGGTGATATTAACCCGATGTTGTTGCCGCAAAATTCTGCCATGGGCGGTATTGGGGTTGCAACAAATACCATCAACGGTTTCTTTTCGGTAAACCCGCTTAACCCTGCATCAAACGCAAACATTGGTTTAACAGTAATTGATATTGGTGTAAACGGCTCTTTCAACACGCTTGAAAAATCGGGCCAAACGTCGCAACGCAACGCAAACTTCAGGTTAAGCCATATCGCATTTGGTATCCCCGTGTCAAAACGCTCTGCCATTACCTTCGGCTTAATGCCTTACAGCGAGTTAGGTTACGCCTACAGGCAGGTAAACCCTAACTTCGGTACAGGCGCATCTGCAGATACCAATGCTGTAAATTATATATACAATGGCGATGGTGGTTTATCAAGGTTTTATTTAGGGTATGGTTTTGGCATTGGCAAACACTTATCAGTTGGTGCAAGTGCTTCATATATATTTGGTAATTTAAAAGAAAGCCAGTCTACCGAGATCCCCACCCTGCCCGGTACTTTAAACTCACGTATCGAAGAAAGCAATAGCATAAAAGGTTTCAATTATGATTTTGGTGTGCAATACGGCATCGATTTTTCTGAAAAGAAACGCTTAACATTTGGTTACTCGGCATCGGCCAATACAAAATTAAATACCACAAACAGTTACATAGTTAGCAGCTATTATCGCAATGCTAACGGCGATGAAGGCGTAGCTACAGATAGTTTGGTTAATACCCAGCAACCATCTGCCAAAATACAGTTACCTATGATAAACCGCTTTGGTATAGCATTCCAAAACCAGGGTAAATATTTAGTAGGGGTAGATTATACCATGAGCAATTGGTCTAAATTAACCGTTGCGGGTGTTAATAAAGGGCTTAGCGATAGCCGTACATTAAACATAGGCGGCCAGTTTACACCAAACATAAACTCCCTATCCAACTATTTTGCAGCAGTTGATTATCGCCTCGGTTTTGTATATGATCAAACTTACATTAACGTAAACAGCACCGATATAAAACGATACGCGGCAACGTTTGGGGTTGGTTTACCATTAAGGTCTAACACCACATCAACCTTTTACAAGGTAAACATAGGCGCCGAAGTTGGAAAACGCGGTACAATTGTTAGCGGTTTAGTTAAAGAAAGCTACATTAACTTACACCTGTCGTTCACCCTTAACGATAAGTGGTTCCAGAAATACAAGTTCGATTAATATCCATCGTAATGCAGAGCAGGCTTAAACAACTGAGCATTTATTTACCGGCTGTTTTTATAGCCCTGCTTTTAAGCGCTTGCGAAAACGACCTTAACAAGGTAAAAGCTATTGCCGCCGCCGATGCAACCAAGCCTATCCAGCGCACAACCGGCGTAGATATGATCTTAAGCGACTCCGGGTTTGTTAAGGCACAGCTCACAGCACCCCTGCTTATACAATACGATACCAAAAAAGACCCTTACAGCGTATTGCCCAAGCATGTTAAAGTGGTATTTTACAATGCAGACCTTAAGGAGGCCGGTAACATCGTTGCTGATACCGGCTATTACTATAAAGAGAAGGATCTGATCGTATTCCGCAAGAACGTAGTGGCCACCCGCGCCGATGGCACCATTTATCGCTCGGAGGAATTGATATGGGACCAGGCCAAAAAAAAAACATATTCTAACAAACAAGTGCTGATGACCAAGCCCGACGGCGACCAGATGACGGGCACCAGCTTTGTAAGCGATGATAAGCTGCGAAACCCTGTGTTTCAAAACTCTACCGCCATCATCCATGTTGATGGCAGCCTCGCCCAATAATAGCCTCAATTTTTTTCGCAAAATTTTGTGTTATAGAATTTTAGTAAAAATTGTATCTTGCGCCTCTTTTTGAGAATATAAAACATAGAAAAAATATATGGGCATAATGGGTTTTTTGCGGGAGCGAATGGGAAAGATTCTCGCAATTGTGATTGGTGTAGCACTTTTAGGCTTTATTGCCGAGGAAGTAGTTCGTTCGGGCAGTTCTTTTTTAAAGGGCGATGCAACCACTGTTGGTGAAATAAATGGCGAAAAAATTGGTTACGCCGATTTCAGTACAAAACTGGATCAATCAACACAACAATTTAAACAACAGAGTGGCGGCCAAAGCCTTACTCCGCAAATTAACAGCTACATACAGGAAACTACCTGGAACCAGTTTTTAACAGAAAAATTGCTTGGCAAAGAAATTAGCCGTTTAGGCCTTGTTGTTGGCCCAGATGAAAGACAGGCCATGATAAGCGGTAACAATCCTGACCCGCAGATACAGCGCCAGTTTGTTAACGAGAAAGGCCAGTTTGACCCGGCTAAGCTTAACCAGTTCTTAGCTTACCTGCAATCGCCAAAAGCCGAAAAAACGCAATTAGAGGCGTGGAAAGACTTTATAGTAAATTTAGAAGCCGCTAAAGTACAGCAAAAGTACATGGCCTTAGTTACTAACGGCCTGTACGTGAACTCGCTTGATGCGCAGGACGATTATCTTGCTAAAAACAAACTTGCTAACTTCAAATACACCGTGCTTGACTACGCATCAATACCTGATGCCAACGTTAAGTTAAGCGATGACGATTACAGCACTTACTACAACGAGCACAAAAGCGAGTTCAAAAACGCTAACGAGCTGCGTAGCTTTAAGTACGTAAGTTTTAACGCTGCACCATCTAAAGATGATACCCTTGCCGTAAAAGCACAGGTTGAAAAATTACTACCTGAGTTTAAAGCATCAACAAACGATTCGCTTTTTGTACAGATCAACTCAGAAACAAAAGCACAGCTTGTATACCAGAAAAAAGGCCAGTTAGAGCCTAAACTTGACTCGATCATGTTTGGTGCCGAAAAAGGCTTTACATACGGCCCTTACCTGTCAAACGGCAGCTACAAAATAGCAAAGCTGGTTGATACACGTGTAGGCCCCGATTCTGCACAGGCAAAGCACATTTTATTAAACCCTGCTACCGAAGGCGGTGTTGATAAAGCAATCGCGAAAGCAGATTCACTTAAAAAACTAATTGCCGGCGGTAAATCATTTGCCGAGCTTGCTAAAAACTTTTCTATTGATAAAGCATCAGCAGAAAAAGGTGGCGATGTAGGCATGTTTGGCCGTAACATGATGACGCCGCTATTTGAAGAAATAGCATTTAACGGTAAAGTTGGCGACATCAAAATTGTAACCACGCCGTTTGGTGTTCACTTAATGCAGATCACTGCGCAAAAAGGTTCATCTAAGGTTGTTAAAGTTGCACAGGTTGATAAACCTTTGGTACCAAGCAGCAAAACACAAAACGCTGTTTACAGCAAAGCGCAGGCTTTCTTAAGCTCGCTATCTGCCGATAATTTTGATGCGCAGGCTAAAAAAGCAGGCCTTGCTATTAAAAATGCCGAAGATGTAAGCGGTAATGCAGCTACAGTTTTAGGTTTAGATAACGCGCGCGAAGTTGTTAAGTGGGCATTTAAATCAGACAAAGGCACATTCTCTGACCAGGTTTTTACAATAGGCGACCAATACGTTATTGCACTTGTATCTGCCATTAAACCTGCGGGTTTTTTAGCTTTAGATGCTGTTAAGAAACAAATTGAACCAATGGTTCGCATCGCGGTTAAAGGCAAGCAATTGTCAGATAAATTTAATGCTGCTTTAAACGGTGCATCAACTATTGACCAGGTTGCTCAAAAAGCAGGCAGCAAAGTTGTTCCTTTGCAAAACATCGTATTTGCTAACCCAGTTATCCCGGGCTCGGCAGCAGAGTATAAAGTTATAGGTACTGTATTTGGCTCACAGCCAAACAAGGTATCGAAACCTATCGAGGGCCAGCAAGGCGTTTATGTTATCTCTTTAGATAGCTTTACCAACCCTGCACAGCTTACAAACAACGTTCGCGAGAAAACACAGTTAGGCCAAACGCTTGCACAACGCTCGCAAGGCCAGGTGCTTGATGCCCTGAAAGATAAGGCGAATGTAAAAGATAACAGAGCTAAGTTTTTCTAAGAAAAATTTAAAGTAATTTTGCATCCGGCACCAACGTTATAGTTGCTGCCGGATTTTTTATTTATAAGCGAGTTACTTTCTGCCTACTCATCCCGTATCCGAAGGATGGGTTTTTAAAAGTCTCCCCTACCGGGGGAGATTAGAGGGGGCTTAACGATTTATTTAAGGACACCATGGAAATACAGGAAAACATCATCAATAAAGTTGCGCAAAGCGGCCTAGTCACTTTAGACCCTGCCCAGTTTTACGCCCCCGGCGAGCGCGTGGTTTACGATATTAAGGATAACCTTTTCCATGGCCTGATGCTGCGCGAGAAAGATTTTAGGGAGTTTGTAAAAACGCACGACTGGGCGCAATACCAGGATAAGAACGTAGCCGTTACCTGCACTGCCGATGCTATTGTACCTGCATGGGCCTATATGCTGCTGGCAAACCGTTTGGCACCTTATGCCCGCGCCGTTGTTTTTGGCGATGCCGATGTATTAGAGACCGTACTATTTGTAAAAGAAGTAGCCGCGCTTGATGTGGAGCAATACCGCGACCAGCGCGTTGTAATAAAAGGCTGCGGCGACCTGCCTGTACCGGTATCGGCCTATGTAGAGCTAACGCAAAGGCTTACCCCGGTTGCAAAAAGCCTGATGTTTGGCGAACCATGTTCTACCGTGCCTATTTATAAACGCAAGGACTAAAACAGTCTCACCCTGCCCTCTCCTTTGGAGAGGGTTCAAAAACAAAGGCAGGTTAGCTGCGAACAAGAATTAAACTCTAACAAGGTAACTAAGTCTATATCGCATGTTAGCCGCACGCCGCTCTCTACTTCATAGAAGATTTAAAGAGCGAACAGATTTTAAAGCACTCTCCTTCGGAGAGGATTTAGGTGAGGCTATGTCTATATCAATCAAATGAAGAAATACTATTTAGTCCTTATACTTCTTACCGCCTTTGCCCGTGCTTTTAGCCAGGACGAGGCCACTAAAACCAAAGAGGTTGCTTTTAAAGCGGGCGAGCAAATTACTTATAAACTTAAATACGGCTTTTTTAGCGCCGCCGAGGCTGTAATAAAAATTGAGAATACCCCGCTGAAGTTTAACGGGCACTCCGCACTGCATATTAACGCCGCAGCCCGTACGCTGGGTACTTTTAACCTGCTGTTTAAAACCAAGAACGAATACCACTCTTACATAGACCCGGTAACGCTGCTGCCTTACTATTATTCAGAAAACAGGCAGGAATCTAACTACAGGCACACCGATAAGGTAACGTTTGACAGGGATAAGAATGTGATCACCGCCGATAAAGGCCAGTTCCCGTTTAAAGGAAATGTGTTCGATTTTTTATCGTGCTATTACTTTGCGCGTAACATCGATGTATCGCACCTCAAAATTGGCGAAAAGCTGGATCTGCGTTATTTTTTGGAAGATGGCGTCCACTCATTATCCATTACTTACATGGGTAAAGAACAGGTAAAATGCGGGCTTGGTACCTTTAACTGTTTAAAGTTTAACCCAACAATTATCCCCGGGCGCATCTTCAGAAAAAACAGTATGCTATATTTGTGGATCACTGATGATAAGAACCGCATCCCTGTTAAGGCGCATGTTGAATTGATTGTAGGCAGTTTGGTGATGGACCTTAGCCAGGCCAGCGGATTAAAATACCCGCTAAACCCGGTACAAAAATAAATATTAGAAAATGATTGAAGTAGGAGGCGTGTTACTGCACGAAGATGTAATTAAAAACAATTTTGTTTGCAATTTAAACAAGTGCAAAGGCGCATGCTGCCTTGAGGGCGATTCGGGCGCACCACTAAATCATGATGAATTGGATAAGCTGGACGAGATCTACCCGAAAGTAAAGCCTTACATGACCGCCAAAGGCATTGCCACCATTGAGCGCGAAGGAACCTACGTAACCGATTTTGAAGGTGACTATACCACCCCGTGTGTAGAGGTGAATAAAGAATGCGCCTACGTGATCTGGGAGAATGGCATTACCAAATGCGCTATTGAAAAAGCGTATGAAGAAGGCGCTGTAGACTGGCAAAAACCTATTTCGTGCCACCTGTACCCTATCCGCATTACCGCATACCCCGAGTTTGACGTTTTAAATTATGACCGCTGGAGCATTTGCAGCCCTGCCTGTTCTTTTGGCGACGAGCTACAGGTTAAAGTCCACGAGTTTTTGAAAGGCCCCCTGATCCGCAAATACGGTGAAGACTGGTACCGCGAACTGGAAGATACTGTAGCGGGAATCTGAATTATAAATAATATTGAATATCCAACATCGAAGCTTTCCTTCCATTATTTGTATTTGGCGTTCGGTATTCGATATTAAAATAGATCAACGTTATACAAGCTTTCGTCGTCGAAGGGTTTTATTTCATGTCGTCGCAGGGTCTCACATCGTGGACACTGCGCTGCCTTGCATATGGGCGCAGGGTCTCTTTCAGAACGCCCTGCGGAACATAATATCTAATATTTAAGTCTTCACTTAAACATTAGACATTGGGCATTCAATGTTCGATATTAAAACAACCCCCACCCGATACAAGCTTTTACAATTAATTTAAATAATATTGCATTTTATAATATTTTTTAATGAAAAAGGCTTTAATAACGGGTATAACCGGGCAGGACGGTGCATATTTAGCTGAGTTTTTGCTAAAAAAAGGATACGAGGTACACGGCATAAAACGCAGGTCATCATCTTTTAATACCGACCGGATAGATCACCTTTACCACGATCCGCACGAAAGTGGCGCTAAACTGATACTGCACTACGGCGACCTTACCGACGCCATGAACCTTACCAGGCTTATCCAGGAGATCCAGCCCGATGAGATCTACAACCTTGGTGCCCAAAGCCACGTTAAGGTAAGTTTCGATTCGCCGGAATATACCGCCAATGCCGATGGACTTGGCGTATTACGCATTTTAGAAGCCGTAAGGTTATTAGGCTTCACCAAAAAAACCCGCATTTACCAGGCATCCACATCAGAACTTTATGGTTTAGTGCAGCATGTGCCGCAAAGCGAAACAACACCTTTTTATCCACGCTCGCCTTATGCGGTAGCCAAACTTTACGGCTACTGGATCATCGTTAACTATCGCGAAGCTTACGGCATGTACGCTTGCAACGGCATCTTGTTTAACCACGAGAGCCCGATACGCGGGGAAACTTTTGTTACCCGTAAAATTACCCGGGCTGTTGCCAAGATAGGCTTAGGCCTGCAGAACTGCCTTTATGTAGGCAATTTAAGCGCACAGCGCGACTGGGGCCATGCAAAGGACTATATTGTTGCCATGTGGCTGATGTTGCAGCAGGACAAGGCTGAGGACTATGTAATAGCAACCGGCGTAACCACCACCGTACGCGAGTTTATTAAGATGGCTTTTGGCGAATTAGGTATCGATATTGAATTTAGCGGCAAGGACGAAAACGAACGTGGTGTGATCATCGATATTGACCAGCAAAAGGTAGAAAGCCTTGGCTTAAACCCCGATGGTTTAAAATTTGGGCAAACGGTTGTTAAGGTTGACGCCAAATATTTTAGGCCTACCGAGGTTGACCTGTTAATAGGCGACCCATCTAAAGCCAAAAAACAATTGGGCTGGGAACCGGGTTATAACCTGCAAGCCCTGGTTACCGATATGGTAAACTCCGACCTGCACCTGGCTAAAAAGGACGAACACATGAAAAAAGGCGGTTTTAAAACACAAAACTATTTCGAATAGTTAAACGGCATACTATGAAGAGAATATTTATCAGCCTAACGCTATTACTGGTTACCGCGGGCATCGCCCGTTCGCAATCGGTATATCAGCCCTACTCTTATGATTTTTATCAGAAGTTTAATGCTGATGCCTATTCAACCAAAACACGCCTGCATACTACTATCAAACCGTTCTTTGTTGACGATTCGCTGTTGATGCACCGCTATGATTCTATCATGAATTATGGCGACAATGGCTCAACTAATATCTTATACCGTAAGCTTTTTAACGAGCACTTAATTGATGTTAAAGGCCAAAACAGCACCTTCTACGCTGATCTTTTACCCGATTTTAACATCGGCCGCGATTTCTCTTCCAAACAAAATACCTACCTAAATTCGATAGGGATGCAGTTTGGCGGTACGGTTGGTAAAAAGTTTTACTACAATGTTACCGGCTATTTAAACCGTGCCGAAGTACCCAATTATATTTCTAACTACATTAGGCAGGTAGGCATAGCGCCGGGCATGGCTTATGCAGGCAGTTTCAATAATAAACCAAATGCATACGGTTGGGATTATATTACTGCCGTAGTATCATACACGCCGTTTAAGTATATTAACATCAGCGCGGGGCGCGATAAAACCTTTATTGGCGATGGCTACCGCTCGTTGCTGTTATCAGATTACGCGTCGCCATACCCTTTCTTTAAATTAACAGCCAACCTGGGTAATGTTAAATACATGGCTATGTGGGCCTTTTTGACAGACCCCGCAGGCACCAGTGATCTAAACATCAGCCGCAATAAATTTGGCATATTCCATTATTTAGACTGGAACGTTAACAACCGCCTTTCGTTTGGTTTCTACGATTCGGTTATTTGGGCAGGTACCGATGATGCCGGCCACTCGCGCGGGTTTGATTTTAGCTACATTAGCCCCGTAATATTTTTAAGGCCGATAGAGGCGGCCGGCGGCTCACCGGATAACGCGCTGATAGGCTTCACCACCAAATACAAGTTAACAGATGGCATAACTGCCTATGGCCAGTTCTCGCTTGATGAATTTACGGCTAAAGAGTTTTTCCATAACGCGGGCTATTCCAATAATAAATTTGGTTACCAGTTAGGTATCCGCGGGGCTAACCTATTTGGTGTACAGAACCTTAACTACCTGTTAGAGCATAACACGGTTAGGCCTTATACCTATTCAGAACGATCGAACATACTAAACTACTCGACCAATAGCGAGCCATTGGCACACCCATGGGGGGCTAACTTCCGCGAGGTAGTTGCCTTGTTAAACTACTCTTACAAACGTTTTGACCTGATGGGCGAGGCAAACTACGGCCGTTACGGACTGGATATGAACGGCATCAACTACGGTAAAGACATTTTTCGGCACTACACTACCCCATTGGCACGAGATGGTAACATTATTGGCCAGGGCTTAAAAACCAATATGGTTTACCTGCAGGGCAAAATTGGCTATGTGCTTAACCCTAAATATAACCTAAGGCTGGAGCTTGGCGGCATTTACCGTACCGAAAAGAACAGCGACTTTAACGATAAAACCAGCATGATCACTTTTGGCGTGCGCAGCTCGTTCCGCCAGATCTACACTGATCTGGCCAGTTATAAAACGCATTAAGAATTTTTTAATCTGTATAAAAAAAGGCAATTTCTGTGGTACAGAAGCTGCCTTTTTAGGTATTATTTATGACTTTTTTCCGTCTTTAAACCGTCTTCATTTCGCCGTTTATAGCGCGTAAAAAATCGTTGGCATGTTGCGAGCCGATGATGTAAATCAAACCGTCCCGGTCTGTCAAATGGATGGCATAATTACCGGCGGCGTAAAAGCGGATGGTGCCTTTGGTGTGCAGGTTGTAAACCGGATTGTTAAACAGGTAGCGGCTGTAGGTGCCTTTCTCCACTTTAACAATGCTGTTCAAGTCTATCTTAACGCGGCGGGTGCTCCACAAGCCATCAAGTAAAATACTTTTATTGCTTACCGTGGTGCTAAAGTGCAGCAGGAACCCCATGATGATGGAGATGATGATGATCACAAAACCAACAATGGCAAGCAGATCACCGTTGCGTTCGCGTTCGTCAGTAAAAAAGTAAGCGGCAAAGCAAAATAGGGCTAACACCAGGCGGATGGTGATAGGGATCCACTCCCGGCCCAGATACTGTTTTTCTACAAATACTGATTTATCACTCATAATTTAAACAGTTCGAATATAGTAACTTTTTTAGTGTTATCCTCTACTTTGTATCGTTCATCAAGCCGGTAGCCACCCACCCAAATGATGTTGCCGTTGCCATTAACCAACACGGGTACATCACGCTTTTTATGCAGTGGCACTTTCTGGTGGATGAAAAAGTCGCTCAGCTTTTGCCGTGTTTTCATCCCCAGCGGGTAAAATACATCGCCCTGCTGCCAGGCACGTACGGTTAACGGATAAACCAACAACGCCGCATCAACAGAAACCGCTAATGGATTATTTTTAACAATTAAAGCGCTATCATCATGCAGTAAATTAAGCTTATAGTTTCCATAAACCACATGCGTATCGTTTTGGTTGATGCTTACTTCAACATTCCCCTCCGCATTTTTAGGGCTGATGATGAGCCTGCCCCTGTCAACCCCTAAACTATACCCCGGGCTTTCAAATACCCTGCCTGCATGTTTATCCAAAGCGGTTAGCAGGTCGTCTACCACGGTCTCGATAAAACCAAAACCCTGTAATAGCTTAAACAGCAGCAGGCGTTGTGGCGATAGCTCCTTTATCTTATCGATAGCTATATGCACTTCATCTTCGTGATGTACCAGCAATTCCTTTTTCAGCGCTTCAACTTTATCATTCATTAACACTTCCAGGTCCCTAAAGTTGCGCAGGTTGTTCTCAAAGGTTGCCTCCAGGTTTGGGTTCAGCTCTTTTAACAATGGGACTACCTGATGGCGTATTTTGTTACGCGCATATTTGGTTGACGCGTTTGAGGCATCCTCTACATATTTTAAACCTTCGGCGGTGATGATAGTCTGTATCTCGTCGCGCGTAAGGAACAGCAGCGGGCGAACCAACCGGCCGTTTTTGGGCAAAATACCGTGCAAGCCGGCTATGCCTGTACCACGCGTAAGGTTTAACAATATTGTTTCGATAGTATCGTTCTGATGGTGCGCAAGGGCTATGGTGTCGTAACCATCTGACTGACTGATTTGATTGAACCAATTGTACCGCAGATCGCGCGCGGCCATTTGGATAGAAATTTTGTTATTATTGGTGTACTGTTGGGTATCAAATTTGATGGTATGGAAGCTTACACCAAGTTGTTGTGCAAGCTGGCGGGTAAACTCCTGGTCGGCATCGGCATCGGCACCGCGCAGCATAAAGTTGCAATGCGCAATGCTAAAATTGTACCCGGCGGCTTTTAATAAATACGCCATCAATACCGAATCCATGCCCCCGCTTACCGCTGCCAGTATATTATTGGCGGGTGTAAACAGGCTGTTTTGTTCAATAAAATCAACAAAGCGTTTAACAGGAAGCATACGTCAAAATTAAATATTCGCCTCTCCCTGCCCTCTTCAAAGGAGAGGGTTCAAAAAGAAAAAAAATCTAAGTCCTCTCTTTTGGAGAGAATTTTAGGTGAGGCTAAAATAGTTATCAAAATTATTAATTTAATAACCCCCGCAAAAAACTAATTTTGCCATCGTGATAAAATATATTTTAAGTACACTTTTTATATTGATGACACTGGCGGTTTCGGCACAGAAAAAATCTGTTGTGAAGCTTATACAATCAAAAAGCAGCCAAATTATACAGCTTAACGGCAAAAATGTACTTAAGGTTTACCAAGGTGTTTTTCAGCAGGATTACTCGGTCATGAAATCGGACAGCGCTTACTTTTACGTTGCCGATAACGCTTTTGATGCCTTTAGCAACGTACACATTACCCAGGGCGATACGCTGAACATCTATTCGGACAAGCTAAACTACAACGGTAACACCAAAATTGCCATCCTTACCGATAATGTAAAGCTTATTGACAGGGATGCCACCCTAACCACCAATTACCTTACCTATAATACCGCGACCCGCATAGGCACCTATACCGGCGGTGGTAAACTTGTGAATAAAGACAATACGCTTACCAGCAAAAACGGCTATTACTTTGCCTTCTCGCGCGATTCGTACTTTCGCTACAACGTGGTGCTGGTTACGCCCGATGCTTTGATAAAAACGGATACCCTGCGTTATAACACCGGCAGCCGTATCGCATATTTTTACGGCCCAACTAATATTTACGATACCAAGGATAAAAAAGACACCCTTTACACCGAAAACGGCCTATACAATACGCAAACCGAGCAGGCCTTTTTCGGTAAGAAAAACCTTTATAAACAAGGCACTAAAACCCTTACCGGCGACAGCTTATTTTACGATAAATTGAAAGGTTACGGCCGCGCGGTTAAGCGCGTTACGTTTCATGACAGGGAGCAGAACATCACCCTAAAAGGCGACCTGGCAACTTACTATAAACAAGGCGAGCGTACCGTGGTAACGCAGGACCCTTATGTAATTATTGTTACTGAGGAAAAAGACTCGACCAGGACGGATACCGTACCGGTTACTAAACCCGGTGTAAAAACCGCAAATGCGCTGGCGGTAAAAGCAGGCGTACCGGCAGCAACTATAAAAACAGCTAATGCTTTAGCCATAAAACAGCCCCCTGCCAATACCATCCCTATTAAAACGGGCGGTATACCTATGCAGGTACTTGCAGATACGCTTACTAAAATTGCAAAAGCCAACCCCAATGCTGTTAAAGCAGCAACCGCCATTATTGCCGCCAGGGTTAACGTACCCGGTGCTAAACCATTTAAAGGCGCAACGCCGCTTAAAGGGGCAGGCCTCTCCGCGTTCCCGATGGCGCCAAAGGATACGGTTGTAAAAATTACCGCCCCGGCGAAGAAGGTAAAACGCGATTCGATATATATCTCAGCGGATACGCTGGTTACGCAGATCCTGACTTACAAGGATGTGAAGATAATGCAGGAGAAGCAGCGCCTGTCTACCATCCGTGATACATCTGTAAAAGTAAAAAAACTTACCGCCGCCGAGCAGAAGAAAGCCGATAAGTTTTTAACCTTGAACATGCCACGCTTTAGGCGCGATACAACTAACCGGCACCGAGATTTTTTTGCTAATTACAAGTTTGCGCCAAGGGACATTTCGTTAACCCTACCTGCGAAAGGCAAACCTGCTTTAAGGACCGATGCCGGTGCTTTTAATTCACCTGCTGCAAAAGCAGACAAGGGCGCGTTTGGAACACTTGGCGGCGCAAAAACTGATAAGGGCGCATTTGGCACTTTACCCGCTAATGCATCAAAAGCCAGGGCTGCCGATACCGCCAATATAGACAAAGACCCCATATTTTACACCCCGCCTATTACGCTGAGCGATACGGCAAGGGTGCGTATTATTAAAGCTTACCACAGCGCAAAACTATTTAAATCGGACCTGCAGGCCAAGGCCGATTCGATGTTTTACAGTTATGCCGACTCTACCCTGCGCTGCTACATAGACCCGTTGATATGGACACAGGGCTCGCAATTGTCCGGCGATACCATCACCATCCAAATGAAGAACAAGAAGATGGATAACCTGAACATGTACCCTAAATCGTTTATTGTAAATATTGAAAAGGACGACTCCACCAACTTTAACCAGGTAGCTGCCAAACGCATGAAGGGTTTCTTTAAAAACGGCAAGCTGGATAGGATGTTTATTGTGGGCAACGCCGAAAGCATCGCGTTTACCCGCGATACCATGAAGAGGGTTGATGGTATGCAGCGGTCATTAGCCAGCAAAATGCGCATCTATTTTAAAAACAACAGCGCCAATAACATCTTCTTTATATCTAAACCAGAGCACCGCTACGGCCCTTTAGCCAAGTTTACCGCCGATGAAAAGATCCTGAAAGGTTTTATATGGAAGCCTAAGGAAAGGCCGGTATCTAAAGAATCCATCATCCCATCATACAACAAGAAAATTGCCCGCGCCAAAGCCGCGGCGGATAAAAAGATAGCAGATGCTACTAAGGCCAAATTAACCAAACCGGGCGAAAAAACGGCCAAGGATTCGTTACAGAATAAGCTGATTGTGCCGCCGGGTGTTAAAGGAGGCAAAGATAGCACGGGCGTTAAAAAACCGGCCATTAAAGCCCCTGCTGCCGGCGCAAAAGCGGATAGCGCAGCGGTTAAATCGCCACCGGTAATAAAAGCTGCTGCCGATAAACCAAAACAGGATAAAACAGCGGTTACGCCAACCCCGGTTACTAAAGCTGTGGCAGATACACTGAAGAGCAAACCCGCCGCACTCATTAAAACAAAAAAAGATTCGACCGCTACTAAGCCTTAGGTTGAGCGTTTAAGAAACTGATAAGCAGATCTACCGCACGGCCACGATGGCTGATGCGGTTTTTTTCGTCCATGCCCATTTCGGCAAAGGTGATGTCATAACCATCGGGCTGAAAAATGGGGTCGTAACCAAAACCCGCGGTACCGCAACGCTCGTGGCGGATGGTGCCGTTTACAATGCCGTTAAAAAAATGCTCCTCACCATTGCAGATCAATGATATAACCGTACGGAAACGCGCTTTGCGGTTTGGTTCACCTTTTAGGCTATTCAAAACCTTGTCCATGTTGGCTTCATGGTCGCCATGTTTACCGGCGTAACGCGCGGAGTAGATGCCGGGTTCGTTATTAAGCGCTTCTATCTCCAGCCCGCTATCGTCCCCGAAACAATTGAGGTTATATTTTTGGTAGATGTGCCGGCTTTTGATGGATGCGTTCTCGTTAAAAGTGAAGCCTGTTTCTTCAATATCATCTTGGCAGCCAATATCATTAAGTGTCAATAATTTTATTTGGGTACCGGCTTTGGCTTGTACCTCTTCCAGCTTGTGGGCGTTGTTGGTGGCAAATACTAATTGCTGCATGTTAAAGGGTTTTCATGTGTTCCCAAAATAGTTTTTTGTTATCGTTGCTGCTCATCATTTCATCAAAGCTAAAGCTGTATAGCACGTGGGTTTTTTTGCCCTGTAATGGCTGGTTAAGCGGCAGGTTACCAATACCGGTTGGCAACGAATCTGCCCCCATAATTACAAGCCTGGTTGGCGTAAAATAGGCGGCCAGTGCAGCAAGTTTTACCGGGGCGTATTTGTATACGTTTAATATTGCTACGTCTTCAAGTGTAAGCTCCTTGCGTTTCAGGATACTTTCCAGCGCGCTAAGGTGTGCTGCCGCGATGTGTTCTTCGTTGGCATAGTTTACCAGCACCACAAAGTTTTTATTGTTTTTACCCAGATAATTAAATTCGTTATCAGGCGTTTGTACAGTTGGTTCGGGTGTTTTTGGTGTTGCGGAAACAGGCGTAGGTTGCACTGCCGGTTGTTCTGCAATTACAGTCGCGACAGGTTGCTCAGTCTCGCTAACAGGTATAGTTTCGGCAATAGCTTGTTCATCAGCCCGGGTAGTAGTATACAAGCCTTTATCCTTGTTAAGCAGGTAAATTTCTTCCTGCATAATGTAGGCGAAGGCTTGCGGGTTGTCAACTTTCATATTTAACATAATTTAACCAAAAATACCTATTCCTGTTGAAGCATTATAAGCATATTCGCATTACGGCTTAATTATACATTTATTATTAATAAATTTTACCGAAATTCGCATTTTTAACGGATAAACTATCCGTACTAATTAGTAAAAAGTACATGAGAAAAATCGCACTGTCTATTATAACTTCATTCATATTTCTGTCATTTGCCCAGGCACAGGTACGCACACTTGATAAGATAGCAGCTGTTGTAGGCAGCGGTATAGTTTTACAGTCGGACGTTGAACTGCAATACGCCCAGTACCTGGTGAGCGGCCAGCAGCCAAACCCAAATATCAAATGCTTTATCCTGCAAAACCAGCTTACCCAAAAACTGCTTGCACAACAGGCCGTTATTGACAGCGTACAGGTAAAAGATGAAGAAGTTGATGCCGAGGTTGACCGCCGTATGCGTAGCTTTATACAACGCGCAGGCAGCCAGGACAAGTTAGAAGGCTTTTTAGGCCGTTCTGTGATCCAGTACAAGGATGAACTTCGCCCGGATATTAAGGAATCTCTTATCGCGCAGCGCATGAGGGCGAAGATCACCGAGAAAGTGAATACAACGCCGCAGGACGTAAAAAGGTATTTTGAGTCGCTGCCTAAAGATAGCTTACCATCTTACAACAAAGAGGTAGAGGTAGGCGAGATCGTATTCTCTCCAAAATTGAATAAAGAAGAGAAAGAGTTTTACAAACAAAAGGCAGAAGAACTAAGGGCAAGGGTAAAAAAAGGTGAAGACTTTGGCACATTGGCAAGGCTTTACTCACAAGACCCGGGCTCGGCACCTGAAGGTGGCGATTTAGGCTTTTTTGACCGTACAGCCATGGTTAAAGAGTTTACAGCAATGGCATTTAAACTAAAAACCGGCGAAATATCAAACGTATTTGAAACCGAAAATGGTTTTCACTTTTTACAGGTGATTGAGCGCCGCGGCGAGCAGGTGCATGTACGCCACCTGTTGGTTATCCCGGCTATTACCGAGGCGAGTTTAGGCCGCTCTAAAACCACTGCAGACAGCGTTTATAACGTGATGATGAAGGTAAAGAAATTTGATTTTAGTGCCGCAGCGGCCTTTTATTCTGATGATAAAGAAACTAAGTTTAACGGTGGTATGATGCTAAACGCAGATAACGTTCAAACCCGTTCTACCTACATCCCAACAGATAAGCTTGACCCGCAGATTGCGCTTACTACTGATACCATGAAAGTGGGTTCGGTATCAAAACCTCAGTTGTTTACCGATCAGCAAACCAACAAAAAAGCTTATAAGATATTGTACCTTAAATCGGTTACTAACGCGCACAAAGCTAATTTAGACCAGGATTATTCTAAACTGAAAGAAGCTGCCACCAACAATAAACTTACCCGTACCATTACCCAATGGTTTGATAAGCGCCGTAAAGAAACCTTTATTAAAATTGACCCCGAGTACCAAAGCTGCGCGCCGCTTAAAAGCTGGATAGCCGCAGAGCCAACCGCACAAGCCAAAACGGAATAAGTATGCCATACCGCTCTGATGTTGAGGCTGCCGATGCTTTAAAGATTGCCTATCAGGATATTCGTGCCGAAATAGGCAAGGTTATAGTTGGCCAGGATGAAGTAATTAAGTTTGTGCTTATCTCCATCTTCAGCAACGGGCATTGCCTGCTTGTTGGTGTGCCCGGCCTTGCTAAAACGCTATTGGTGCAAACCGTGGCCCAGGTTTTAGACCTCGACTTTAAGCGCATCCAATTCACGCCCGACCTCATGCCATCTGACATTATTGGTTCAGAAATTTTGGGCGAGGACAGGAATTTTAAATTTATAAAAGGCCCGGTGTTCTCTAATATCATCCTGGCTGATGAGATAAACCGCACACCGCCAAAAACGCAGGCCGCTTTATTAGAGGCCATGCAGGAAAAATCGGTTACTGCGGCGGGCGTTACCCACACCCTTGCAAAGCCATTTTTTGTATTGGCTACACAAAACCCTATTGAGCAGGAAGGCACCTACCCACTGCCCGAAGCACAGTTAGACCGCTTTATGTTTAACGTTGCTTTAGATTACCCTACTTTTAAAGAGGAACTGCAGGTTGTAAAAAACACCACCAGCACGGCTATCGTAACCGTAAACAAAAAGTTAAATGCCGAGCAGATCATTTATTTCCAGCAGTTGGTGAGAAATATCCCGGTGAGCGATAATGTTTTGGAGTATGCAGTTAAGCTTGTTGGTAAAACACGCCCTAACGGCGAGTTTGCAAGCCCGCAGGTGAAACGTTTATTAAACTGGGGCGCAGGCCCGCGCGCATCACAATTTTTGATTCTGGGGGCTAAATGCCATGCTGTGCTTAATGGTAAGTACTCGCCAGACATTGAGGATGTGCAGGCAGTGGCCAAGCCCATACTTAGCCACCGCATAGTGCGCAGTTACCACGCCGAAGCCGAAGGCCTTACAGCCAACGATATTATAGCGCAGTTATTTTAGATTCTGAAAGCGAAACGCGAAATTCTAAATCGGGACGCAAACTTATCCGAAATCGAACTTAGTTTTCTACGGTAGAGAATATTTCCAGCAGCATGTTCCACCTGTGGTTGGCATCAATTTCCCAGATGCGCACATAGTTGTAGTTGTTTACAATATTACCTTTCCTGATACGGGCTGTGCCATAGGTATAAGCCAGATCGTTACTGGTAGACCGGCCAACGTTAACCGTTTCGGCAGATATACTGATGCCTTCATTATCAATAAATTTCAGGATCTTATCGGTACCGGTCATCGGCTCAAAGCCGGGGAAATAGTAACGCGCTTCGGGGCTTAAAAATTCTTTATAAGCAGCCATTGCCGATAATTCTAACGAGTGGTTAAGTGTTTTATCAGTAGCTGTTAAAACGCTCTTGCCTGCAAACGGATCTTTGCTTGCCGCCTTTTGTTTGGTAAGATCGGGCTCTTTAAAATCGGTTATCACTTCCTGCTCAGGCTCGGGGTGCTGGATGCCTAAATTTACAAGCAATTTAAATTTGTTATCAGCATTATCTAATCGCCATATCGACACATAATCGCCATAAACCTTATCATCATCTGTTTTACCATTCTGATAAACGTACGGGCCGGCAGTAAAGCCAAGATCCCCGTTAGCTGATAAGCGCGCGAATTTTGGCTGCGAGCTAAGTTTACCGGGTTGATTTTGTATCCCACTGTAAAAGTCGGTTATTTTAACTGTGTTTGGTTTAAACACAATGCCTTCAGGATCGGCCACTGCCAAAAATCCGTCTTTAATACCTTTACGCTCTACTAATTTATTAAAACTTTCTTCGGCACGCACAACTGAGGCAACCTCAACTTTGGTTTGCGCCATCGCCGAAAGGCTAAATCCTGATAATATAATAGCAGCTAATAATGATCTTCTCATGGTTTACGTAGTATAGATTTGCCCGGGCAATTTAATATCATTTTAATTGATAACATAAAGGCGGCACGGGACTAATTGTTTTAATGGTAGTACTTGTTTTAACGTTTCTTAACAGGATAAGGCTTAAATTCTTACCCAATCGGTTGTGCCCTGTTTATTGTCATTCAGTTGAAAACCAATGTTTTTAAGTCCCTCGCGGATCTTGTCAGATGTGGCGTAGTCTTTATTCGTTTTGGCTTCGTTACGTAATTTAATAACCAGGTTCATCAGGTCGTCGGTATCGGCGTTCTCGTTATCGTCCTGCTTTAAACCTAAAACATCGTAAAAGAAATCGTTATATGTTTTCTTCATCCGTTCAAAAGTTTCTACCGAGATCTCTCCCGAGTTACGGGTGTTAGCCGTGTACGAGTTGATCCACTTGGATAAATTATTCAGAGCATCTAACGTTTTTGGCGAATTAAAATTGTCGTTCATGCTGTGGCAGCAATCATCGCAGATGTCGTTTATCGCTTTATTGGTCTCTTCATCAATGGTGGTCAACTCATTTTGCTGCAACGTAACTAACTTCTTGGCGCTCTCTGCAAGCTTCTTGTAAAAGATCTCGGCCGCCTCAATCGCCTCGTTAGAAAAATCGACCGTGCTGCGGTAGCTGGCCTGCATAAAAAAGAACCTCACCGTCATAGGGCTGTAGCCTTTTTTTAACAAAGGGTGGCCACCGGCAAATAGCTCATGCGGTAAAAAACTGTTCCCTAAAGATTTTGACATCT
Organism: Mucilaginibacter sp. 5C4; assembly: GCF_034345625.1. Lineage (NCBI taxonomy): Bacteria > Pseudomonadati > Bacteroidota > Sphingobacteriia > Sphingobacteriales > Sphingobacteriaceae > Mucilaginibacter > Mucilaginibacter sp. 5C4. The sequence continues at coordinate 4,254,293 of NZ_CP133775.1, forward strand.
TTTGCCCGTTCATGGTTAGCATATTGGTATGCAACCAGTACGATGCCGGGTTTTTACCGCAGCAAGCCACGTTCTGCGCTATCTCGTTAGTATGGTGGGTAGGCATCAGATCGATACCGCCACCGTGGATGTCAAACTGGTGGCCCAGGTATTTATTACTCATGGCCGAGCACTCCAGGTGCCAGCCCGGGAAACCCAGTCCCCATGGCGACGGCCATTGCATTAAATGTTCGGGCTTCGCTTTTATCCACAGGGCAAAATCAAGCTTGCCGTGTTTTTCGGTTTGCCCGCCAAGGCTGCGGGTATTGTTCAGCATATCCTCCAGTTTACGGCCGTTTAGGATGCCGTAGTCCTGGCTTTGGTTGTACTTTTCTACATCAAAATAAACAGAACCATCAACTTCATAAGCGTACCCTTTTTCCAGGATGCTTTTTACCAGTTCAATCTGCTCAATAATATGGCCGGTTGCCGTAGGCTCGATGCTTGGCGGCAGGGCGTTAAATGTTTCCATCACCTTATGAAAATCTACAGTGTATTTCTGTACAATTTCCATTGGCTCCAGCTGGGCTATTTTTGCTTTTTTAGATACTTTGTCTTCACCCTCGTCGCTATCGCCCTCCAGGTGGCCGGCATCGGTAATATTACGTACGTAGCGCACTTTGTACCCAAGGTGAAGCAGGTACCTGTAAATAAGGTCGAACGAAATAAAAGTGCGGCAGTTGCCTATATGCACATCGCTATATACAGTAGGGCCACAAACGTACATGCCAACATGGCCCTCGTTCAGCGGCTTAAATTCTTCTTTTTTACGTGTTAAAGTATTGTAAACAAATAATTTTTGTTCCATAAGCGCAAACTTACAATTTTAGGCGTGGAGTTTAATTTTGAAGATGTTATTTTAATACCAGCAATGTGCTTAAAGGATAATGGTCTGACAATTTTTTTTCGATGATCTTGTACTCCATTACATCAAATTGGGGGCTCGCCATCACATAATCTATCTGGTAATTTGGGAAAGCGCCGTTATACGTACGTCCCAAACCCGCTCCCCTCTCTCTGAAAGCATTTTTTAAACCTTTCGCCATTTGGTTAACCGCGAAGGATGATGGTGTATCGTTAAAATCGCCGGAGATAACATACGGATAAGGGCATTTTTTAGCGTGATCTTTAATCACAAATACCTGCTCGGCACGTTTCTGGAAAGCAGTCTTCAGTTTCCAACCCACCCGTTTGGTAGCGCCAATATCGGCTTTCCCTTTTGAGGATAAATTGCCCAGGTATTTATAATCCTGCGGTTCAAACGCTATCGATTGCAAATGCACGCTGTAGATCCTCACCATACTGCTATCTTTCTCCACATCAACATATACACATTGGTTGCCGCTACCCTTTGCTGCCAGCTGCACCAATCCGTATGATTTGATGGGATATTTAGAAAAAATGGCCATTCCCACAGATTCGCCGGCGCTAATCATGGTGGGCTCAAAATAATAATTACCGGCACGCATTACTTTCTTGACAGAGTCTATCATAGCGTATTGCCCTTTTTTACGGGTAAAAAATTCCTGTATGCCTATAACATCCGGCTGCTCCTGCCCTATCAGGTCCAGGATCTCGTGCCGGGTAGAGCTCTCGTTTTTTGCGCCGTACCGTTTAAAATCGTGCACGTTGTAGGTCATCAACCTTAGTTGCTTTTTGGGTGCCGACTGGCTTGCACCGGCCGGCAAGCGGATGCCAATGTTATTGTTCAGCACGTTCCAGCCAATTAAGATGGTAATTAACGACAAGCCAATAAACCAGCTCCTGCGAAAGAGCCAGTAAACTATGATAATTACATTTGCTAAAAGCAAAGGCGGGTAAGCAAGGCCAAAGAACGCGATGGGCCAAAAGGTGCGTGGGTCTACATACGGCGCCAGGTAACCTAAAAGCAGCGAGGCACACAATGCATAGTTTATCCAAAGGAATACGCTATCAATAAAGGGTAAATTTTTGCTTTTAGCCTTCATTATTTTTACTTGCTCAAATTATCGAGGGTTTCTTTCTCCAATTTAGTTAGGCTCTTGTACCCGGTAGCTGTTATTTTATCGAGGATGCGATCTATATCCTCCTCTTGGGGTGCTGTTGATACTTTACGTTGCGGCTCTCTGTAGCTTACTACCTTCATTTTTGGCTTAGGCATAAATAAGCTATTAATGCTTTTTATCCAATCGTACCCACTGTTTAATTGCTTAATAAAAATGAAGCCTATTAAAGCCCCGCCAACCTGTGCTATTTGTGTACCCGGGTTATTCCTGGCACCAATTAAGGCAAGCGCCACATATACTATACAAACCCATTTTAACTTGACACGGCCGATAATTATTAATTGCAATTCATAATTAGGCAATAAAGTTGCCGTTGCCACCATAATACTCATAATACTTACTGATGCGCCTGTAATACCAATTGCAGGTAAGGTTATGTTAAACGCGTTTAAAATATTATAAGTAGCGATGTATAGTGTAGCCCCCACCAATCCGCCAATAATATATAAACCCATGAGGCGCTTATGATTTAAGTATTCCTCAAATACCCTCCCCATCCAATACAGCCAAAGCATATTAAACAGCGTTGGGAAGAACCCTTCGTTCATGAACATATAACTCAATGGCGTCCAAAAATGTCTGAGCAACTCAGGCAAATTAGGAAAGAGCAGTAAGTACTTATTCGTTAAAATACTTGTAAAGGGGATATTAGCCAATAAAAAAACAACAATATTAATGCCTATCAATAGCGTTATCCTGCTATCCGATTTTAGCATTTTGTATTGGAAGTCTTTCCAAATGGTGCTCATAGTATATTTATTTATATGCTATTTAAACAGCTGTTAGTAAAAATTGTTAGGCCGCTTTATTCCCCAAAGTTTTATGAGCAGGAAACCGAATAGCGCGCCGCCTAAGTGGGCAAAATGGGCTACGTTATCACCTGCAAAACGGCCGATCCCGGTAAACAATTCGATAGCAATATAACCTATTACTACGTATTTTGCCTTGATAGGCACAGGGATAAACATGATCATCATTTCCAGGTTGGGGAACAGCATAGCAAACCCTACCAATATCCCAAATATAGCGCCTGATGCACCCAGCATCGGGAAGTTCATAAACCCGTATAATTTTTGCGCGTTTTCGGGTCCGCCATAATTAAAGTATGACGCTTCTATCTCGGGGTGAGGGATACTAAATGAACCTGTTAAAGTGTGAATTTGTACTGCCTGCACAACCATGTACAAAACGTAAGCACCAATACCGGTGATGAAATAGTAGTTAAAAAACTTTTTTGAACCCAGGGTATATTCTAACATCGGCCCAAAAGAGTATAGCGCAAACATGTTAAACAAAATGTGCGTTAAGCCCCCATGCATAAACATGTAGGTAATTATTTGCCATGGCCTAAACGCCGGCGATAGTGGGTAGTATGCCGCGAACAGTGCGTTAAGGTCTATCACTTTTGCTAAGGCATACGTGGCAATAAAGAACAGGATATTTATAACAAGCAGGTTTTTTGTAACCGGCGGCATATTGGCAAATGGTGATTGCATATTGTGTACGTGTAATTATATATATGGTTTAAGCAGGAGGCGCTAAGTATCGCGTCTCTACAATAAATTGTGCATCGTTTTCTTACTTTTCAAATCGTTCTGCTAATTCGTTCAGCGTAAAGGTACTAATTACAGGCTTGCCATTTAGCGCAAGGTTTGGCATTTGGCAGGCAAAAAGCTGGTCAACCAATTGGTTCATTTCTTCCATACTTAGCTTTACCCCTGCTTTTAACGCGGCGTTACGTGCCAGCGAACGTGCCAGGTTGTCGCGCTTATCTAACTTTAATATCGCCAGGTTGTTTTTAAACCCTTCCAGCAATTGCTCCAGCAATTCGTTCTCGCTGGCGTTGGTAATATCTGCCGGGATGCCCTCTACCACAACGGTGTTACGGCCAAACTCACGAATGTCAAAACCAAGCGCGCGGATATCAGGTAATAGTTCTTTCAATAACTCAAAATCGCTGCTGTTTAGTGTGACGGATTGCGGAAATAAACTCTGCTGACTAACCCCGCTGTGGTTCTGCAATTGCTGTAAAAAGCGCTCGTACAAGATCCGTTCATGGGCCGCCTGCTGATTAATAAGCATGAAGCCCGATTTTATCTGCGACAGGATAAACCGGTTGTGCACCTGAAAGAACTGCTTCTCGCTGCTTTTGCTGATCGCCTGTTCATTCACGGGGATACTTGTTTCCTCGTGCATCTCGTGCTGCAGGGTTTCTTCTTTCTTACTTATCTCATATAACGTATCCCAATTACGCGGGATGGCCGTATGATGATTCTTGTTATCGCGCAGAAAAGGGATCTCCCGCTCGCTCGTTCTTTTTTCGGAAGCGAAGGGGTTAAAGTCCGGATTAAAAGCGATGGTCGGCTGTTTAATTTCCTCAAAAGGTGTTGGGGTGATGAGGTGGCCGATGCTGTTCTCCTGGTCAAAATCTAACGTGGGTGTAATATTATACTTACCCAACGAGCGCTTTACCGCCGAGCGGATGATGGCGTAGATGGATTTCTCGTCCTGGTATTTGATCTCGGTTTTTGTAGGGTGCACGTTGATATCGATCTTGGCCGGGTCGATATCAATAAATAGCACATACAGCGGGAAAGTTTCATCGGGCAGCAACTCCTGGAAAGCCGTTAGCACCGCGTGGTTTAGGTAAGCATCTTTAATGAAACGGTTGTTCACAAAAAAGAATTGCTCGCCGCGGGTTTTACGCGCAAATTCGGGCTTGCCCACAAAACCCCGTAAGTTTATGATGGTAGTTTCCTCTTCAACAGGCACTAACCTTTGGTTATAGTTATTACCAAACAGGTGCACAATGCGCTGTTTCATAGCAGATGCAGGCAGGTGGTAAACCTCCTGCCCATCGTGGTGCATGGTTAAAAACACTTGCGGATTAGCCAACGCCACGCGCTGAAACTCGTCGATAATGTGGCGCATTTCTACCGGGTTACTTTTTAAAAAGTTACGGCGGGCGGGCGTGTTATAAAAAAGGTTTTTGATGGATATAGATGTACCAAAGTTGGCCGAACAAGCCTCCTGGTTCATCACTTCCGATCCTTCTATCTGGATGCAGGTACCCAATTCATCTTCGTGGCGGCGGGTTTTTAACTCCACCTGGGCAATAGCGGCTATCGAAGCCATAGCCTCGCCCCTGAAACCCATGGTACGGATCGCAAAAAGGTCTTCGGCCTTGCGGATCTTTGATGTGGCGTGGCGTTCAAAACACATGCGCGCGTCGGTAAGGCTCATACCGCAGCCATTGTCAATAACCTGTATCAGTGATTTCCCGGCGTCCTTTAATATCAGTTGAATTTTATCGGCACCTGCATCTATCGCATTCTCTATTAATTCTTTTACTGCGGATGCAGGGCGTTGTACTACTTCGCCCGCGGCAATCTGGTTGGCAACGGCATCCGGTAAAAGCTGAATTATATCTGGCATTAAAAATATTTCCCTTCTCTGTTTAGCCTCTCCCCGCCCTCTCCAAAGGAAAGGGGTCAAAAAGGTAATTCCCTCTCCTTTGGAGAGGGGTTTGGGTGAGGCTTTTATTATACACCCTTTTTCAGGTGCTAAATTAATTATTTGATTGCATAACTTTACCTTTACATACTTGTATATAGTATTTACGTTATTATTATTTACATCTACCTGTTTATTAACATGAAGAAACTCTGGCCCGTGCTGCTTTTGCTTGCCGCGGCATGCAAGCAAAAAGAATATAATGCCGATCTGATCGTAAAAAACGCCCTCGTATATACGGTTGACAGTACCTTTAGCACCGCGAATGCCTTTGTGGTAAGCAGTGGTAAGATAACCGCCGTTGGCGATATTGGCACCCTCGAAAAAAAATACTTAGCCCGCGAAGTAATAGATGCCGGCGGCAAAGCCGTTTACCCCGGCTTTATTGATGCCCACGCCCACTTTTATGAATATGGCTTAGGCCTGCAAAACGTAAACCTGGTTGGCCTAAAAAGCTGGACAGCCATAGTTGATACCGTAAATAAATATGCAAGCCATAAAACCGATGGCTGGATAATAGGTGGCGGCTGGGACCAAAACATTTGGGATAATAAAGCATTCCCCAACAAAGCGAAGCTCGATTCCCTTTTCCCGGTACGCCCGGTGATCCTTAATCGTATTGACGGCCACGCCGCCATTGCCAACCAGGCGGCCCTGAACATTGCAGGTGTAAAACCGGGCCAAAAGATCATCGGTGGCGAGGTAGAAACCATTAACGGTAAACTTACCGGTATACTGGTAGATAATGCCGTTGGTATTGTTACACGCAAGATTCCCGAGCCTACCGAACAACTTACACAAGCCGCCTTGCTTGATGCACAACGTAATTGCTTCGCGGTTGGTTTAACCACGGTTGATGATTGCGGCCTGCCTTACACCATGATAAGTACCATAGCGGCATTACAACACAAAGGCGACCTTAAAATGCGCATGTACGTAATGCTGGCCGACCAGCCCGCGAATTATGAATACCTGTTTAAACGCGGTGCCTACAAAACACCCGGCCTAAACGTGCGCTCGTTTAAGGTTTATGCCGATGGTGCTTTAGGCTCGCGCGGTGCATGTTTGCTGCACCCTTATGCCGACCAAAAGAACTGGAATGGTTTTTTATTAAGCAGCAAAGCGCATTTTGAAGAGGTCGCCAAAAAGATAGCGGCCAAGGGTTTTCAGATGTGTACGCATGCTATTGGCGATAGCGCTAACCGGGTGATCCTGAAAATTTATGCCGAGAACCTGAAAGGTAAAAATAATAAACGATGGAGGATAGAGCACGCGCAGATCGTATCTCCGGATGATATCAAAATGTTCGGCGCTAATAATATCATCCCATCGGTACAACCAACACACGCTACATCTGATATGGCCTGGGCAGTAAAACGCCTTGGTGCCGACCGATTAAAAACCGGTTACGCTTACAAAAGCCTGATGAAACAGAACGGATGGATCCCGCTGGGGACTGATTTCCCGGTAGAGAATATAAACCCCATGTACACGTTTTATGCTGCTACCGAGCGCAAAAATTTACAAGGCCAGCCCGCTGGTGGTTTCCAGATGGATAATGCGCTTAGCCGTATAGAAGCCCTGCGCGGCATGACCATGTGGGCGGCAAAAGCCAACTTTGAGGAAAAAGAAAAAGGCAGCATTGAAGTTGGCAAATACGCCGACTTTGTAATACTTGACCAGGATATAATGAAAACCAAGGGCAGTAATTTGCCAAATGTTAAAGTTTTAAAAACGTATATAAATGGTGTTAAGGTTTATGAGAAAAAATAAGCAGCGTATGTATCTCCTGCTGCTATCCGGGTTCGCGCTTTTCAATTCGGCATGTGCGCAAAACCCGCCATTAACGGGTAAGGCTTATGTAAAAGAGCAGCTGTCGGTTGAGCAAGCCACGGTTTTACTGAATAACGAAAAGCAACTTATCCCCCTGCAAAACCTGGACAATAACAAGATAGCCAGCATCCATTTCTCGTCGGTTAACAGTACATCTTTTGATAGCCTGCTTAACAAGTACACCAAGGTTGATGCCTTTAACGGTAACGATTACATGAGCGTTAAAACGCTTGATATGCTGGTGCAGGATACCAAGTTCTACAACATGCTTATCGTTCAGTTAACTGATGCCGAAGCGGGCAACCCGGCTATCATCGCTTTCATCAACAATAATCAAAAGATGAAGAATGTGGTGGTGTCGTTGTTAGGTACTAACTCATCACTTACTAAGTTGAACGATGTAACATCGCCCATTATCTGGTCGACCAAAAAATCGCAGATAGCGGCGTTTTACAGCGCGCAAGTCATTTTTGGCGGGGTGGCTATTACGCAAAAGCTAACTAAAACGTACTCGCCAAAGTACGCTACCAATACAGGATACCTAACCTCCAAAACCCGTTTGCAATACACGGTGCCCGAAGACGCCGGCATTAACGCCGACAACCTGAAAGAAATTGATGCCATTGCGCAGGAAGCGATCAGCAACAGGGCTACACCAGGTTGCGTGGTACTGGTTGCTAAAGATGGCAAGGTAATTTTCAACAAAGCATACGGTTACCACACCTATGACAACAGCATCCCCGACAGGATAACCGACATCTTCGACATCGCGTCCATGACCAAGATCTCGGCTACCACAATGGAGGCCATGCAGCTTTATGATCAGGGCAAATTGAACCTGGATTCGACCCTGGGAACTTACTTAGCCATATCTCGCAACAGCAACAAAAAGACTTTGGCCGTTCGTGAAATACTGGAACACCAGGCAGGGTTGATCCCGGATATTTCCACCTTCGAGATGATTAAACCGGCCGATCATAGTACCGATTCGTCCGCGGCGTTCCCTGTTAAGGTGAGTGATAACTATTATGTTAGTAAAGGATACTTTGATGAAGTGATGCTGCCTGCAGCGCTGCGTTCGCTGGTGAAAACCCGTGGGCAATATGTGTACAGTGATGTGGGTATGATATTTATGCAGCAAATTGAGGAAGCAATCACAGCTATCCCACTAAATAAATATGTGCAGGATAAATTTTATAACCCGTTGGGGATGCAAACTGCAGGCTTCTTGCCGCTGTACCGTTTCCCGGCCAACCGGATCCCCCCAACCGAGGACGATAGAAAAGACCGCAAAACATTAATTGATGGCTACGTGCACGACCCAACCGCCGCCCTGATGGGTGGCGTTGCAGGCCATGCGGGCGTATTTGCAGGCGCTAATGATGTTGCTATCATGTACCAAATGATGCTTAACCGCGGCACCTATGGCGGCGTACAATATGTTAAAGCCGCAACGGTAGACCTTTGGACATCCAAACAATCGGCAGTTAGTCGCCGTGGTTTGGGTTTTGACCGCTGGGACCCGATAGCCGACAGAAATTACCCATCTAAATTAGCATCAGACCAGGCATATGGCCACACCGGTTTCACCGGCACCTGCGTTTGGGTAGATCCTAAATATGGGTTGGTGTATGTGTTCCTTTCAAACCGCGTGCATCCAAATGTGGGCAACAAACTGGGCAGCCTAAACATTCGCCCAAGGATACAGGATGCAGTTTATGAGGCGATACAGAAGGGGATGTAAGGAACACACTGCGCTCGTCTTTGACGAGTGCTTAACTTGCGGGATTAACGGCTTTTGACGGCTTTTATTCGCTCATAAACGACTTGAACAAAATTTTCTTTTTTCGGATAAATATTGATAAAAAGCGTTCACGTTCACTGCCGTGAACACATATTAATACTTGTAAATCAAGTGTTAACGTATTTTAACAAAGATCATTTAACAGTCTTTTTGGATTATGTAAACAAACCTGAAGTCGCGTCACAGAGCTAAACCATTTTAAGCACTCATCATAGACGAGCGCAAGTAAAGCGGGCTCCTTTCACTATATTAGCATTCTAAACCTTTTGTAATGAATAAAATTTATGCAATGTTACTCTATTTAGCTGCGATAGTTTTATGGATAGTAGCAGTAGTAGCGTTCATCACGGTGCTTCTTCAACGCGACAAAAACGGGGATTTTTTCTACAATATTGGCTATATAATCGGAACTTTCATTGTGCCATCGTTAATTATATATCTTGGTATTAAAGTATTCAAGACAGGTAACAAGTTTGTAAAGAAAGTGAGCCTTTAATTTTTTTCATAGGGGGAGATCAAACTCTTTTTAATCTATCCACTCAAACTTCGTATAAGGCACAAGCGCCTCAGGTATTTTAATACCTTTCTCCGTTTGGTTATTCTCTAACAACGTAGCCACTATACGTGGTAAAGCTAAAGCGCTACCATTAAGTGTATGGGCCAGTTGAGTTTTACCCTCGGCATTACGGAAACGTAATTTTAAGCGGTTGCTTTGGAAGGTTTCGAAATTTGATACAGATGATACCTCTAACCAGCGTTGCTGCGCGGCGCTCCAGGTTTCCATATCATAGGTTAGGGCGCTGCCGAAACCCATATCGCCGCCGCAAAGGCGCAATACACGATATGGCAAGCCAAGTTTTTGTAACAGGCCCTGTACATGTGCGCTCATATCTTCCAATACCTCGTACGAATTATCGGGGTGTACCACCTGTACTATTTCTACCTTATCAAACTGGTGCAGGCGGTTTAGGCCACGTACGTGTGCGCCGTAAGAACCTGCCTCGCGGCGGAAACAGGGCGTATGTCCACAATTTTTAACAGGCAGTTCATCGCCTTTCAAGATCACATCGCGGTACATATTGGTGATAGGCACTTCGGCAGTAGGGATCAGGTATAGATCGTCCACACCTACATGATACATCTGTCCTTCCTTATCCGGCAATTGGCTTGTACCAAAGCCCGAAGCCGCGTTCACCATTAATGGCACACTTACTTCGCTATAACCTGCTTTTTCGGCTTCGTCAATAAAAAAGTTGATGAGCGCGCGCTGCAGTTTGGCACCTTTGTTTTTATACACAGGGAAACCGGCACCGGTTATTTTAACACCCAGTTCAAAATCTATCAGATTATATTTCGCGGCAAGCTCCCAGTGCGGCAAGGCATTGGCGGGCAATTCCGGGATGCTACCATTCTCCAGTACTACTTCGTTCTCTTCGGGCGTTAACCCTTTGGGTACTGATGAGTGCGGCAGGTTGGGTAACTGCACAAGCGCGTCATAAAGCTCTTTTTCTGCTTTTGCTAATTCTTCATCAAACTTTTTAATACTCTCTTTTGAATTGCCGGTTTGAGATTTTAGCACTTCTGCCTCTTCCTTTTTACCGGCACGCATTAGTTCGCCAATTTGTTTGGCAGATGCATTGGCCCTTGCTTTTTCTTCTTCTCCACCGCGTTGCGCAATCGAACGTTCGCTATCCAGTTCAAGGATCCTATCTACCAATTCGGGCTGTTTAAAATTTTTTACAGCCAAACGTTCTAAAACCTGTTCCCTGTTATCGCGGATATAACTAACTTGCAGCATTGATTTTATTTTAAAAGGCAAAGATATAAATTAGTTGATGGTTTGTGGTTCATGGTTCATAGCCGAATTACACTTTTGACCATCAACTATCAACCATCAACTATGAACCCAACACCCACCGGCAAACTATATTTAGTACCCACACCCATTGGCAACCTGGAGGATATGACCTTTAGGGCTATCCGCATTTTGAAGGAGGCCGACCTAATACTGGCCGAGGACACGCGTACCTCCGCGCCTATGCTAAAGCACTTCGACATCCAGAACAAGGTATTCGCGCATCATCAGCATAACGAGCGTCAAGCCAGCAACGAGATCATCAAATTCCTGCTGATGGGCCAAAACATCGCGCTGATCTCTGACGCAGGTACGCCTGCTATATCCGATCCGGGGTTTTTCCTGGTGCGCGAGGCTTTGAAGTTCAACATAGCTGTAGAGTGCCTGCCCGGTGCAACGGCTTTTGTGCCTGCACTGGTTAATTCTGGTTTCCCTACCGATAAGTTTTGCTTTGAGGGGTTTTTACCGTTGAAGAAAGGCCGCCAAACCCGCTATAAATTCCTGGCGACAGAAGAGCGCACCATTATACTTTACGAGTCGCCGCACCGTTTATTAAAAACGCTCGACGAAATGGCCACCTTTTTCGGTGCCGACCGCCAGCTGTCCGTATCGCGCGAGCTGACAAAAATGTTCGAAGAAACTGTAAGGGGTACAGTAACCGAGGTAAAAGCATATTTTGAAACCCACCCGCTTAAAGGCGAGTTTGTAATGTGCGTTGCCGGTGCCGCGCCCGCCGAGGATAAAAAGAAAAAGAAATATGCTGAGGAAGAGGAGGAGGATTAGCCTCAGTCCACTTCCCCACACGTCATTACGAGGCGCGAAGCAATGACGTTAGTTTAATAAAACCAAATGAAAAAAAACCTATTACTCTCTATATTCTCCGGACTGCTGCTTTGGGTTGCCTGGCCGCCTACACAGTACACCACGTTTTTTTTATTTGTGGGCTTAGTTCCGATGCTGCTGGCGATGGAAAACATTATTCAATCTGATGCTAACGGGAAAGGCAAAAAGATCTTTAATACCACATTCATAGGGTTTTTCATCTGGAATACGCTTTGTATCTATTGGGTGTATAACTCATTAAAAATTATTGGGCCTATTGTTGCAATACCTATTACTTTAATACCTTACGCGCTTGGGCCCTTGTTAATGGCTACGGCTTGCTGGTTGTATTACAGGGCAAGGCTGATAGCCGGCCGTACGCTTTCACTTATCGCGCTGGTTTGTTTTTGGATAGGCTACGAATACCTGCACCAAAGCTGGGACCTTAACTTCCCATGGATGACGCTTGGTAACGGCTTTGCCACTTCGCATAAATGGGTCCAGTGGTATGAATACACCGGCGTTTATGGTGGCACCATCTGGGTATGGGCAATAAACATCCTGCTGTTTTTACTTTATGTTGGCTTACGTGAGAAACAGGCTAAGCACACCCAGAAAAAGCTTATTATCAGCATTACTTTAGTTTTAATACTGCCTTTAGGCCTGTCGCTTTTTAAATATTATAGCTACAAGGAACAGATCAATCCATCAAATATTGTAGTGGCTCAACCCAATATTGATCCTTATGAGAAAGAGGGCATCATCCCTATTCAAACGCAAATAGAAGCGCTTACACATCTTTCAGATTCTATTGGCCAACGCAATACCGAATACTTTATCTGGCCCGAAACCGCCCTTTCGCAGGACATGGACGAGGATCATATTTATACCGAAGCCAGCTACCTTCAAGTAAGGAAGTTTTTAACCCGTTTTAAAAACGCTAACGTTTTAACAGGTGGCGAAACACATAAATTCTACAACAAACGCGCTACAAATACGGCAAGCGAAATGCCAGGTCAGCCGGGGGTATTTTATGACCGGTTTAGTACGGCCATCAATATCGAAAACTCATCTAAAGTACAGTTCTATCATAAATCGAGGTTAGTGCCCGGGGCAGAATCATTGCCCTTTGGCAATACTTTATCATTCCTGAAACCTGCCTTTGAACATTTGGGGGGTGCAACGGGCGCTTATGGCATCCAAACGGAACCAACCGTACTGTACTCGCAAAGTGGGATAGGCGCTGCACCAGTAATCTGCTATGAATCTATCTGGGGCGAATGGGTATCTAAATACGTAAAGCAGGGCGCGCAATTCATCGCCATTATCACCAACGATGGCTGGTGGGAAAACACCTCGGGTAAAGACCAACATTTGGATTACGCCAAGCTCCGCGCCATTGAAACCCGTCGCTGGGTTTGTCGCTCGGCTAATACAGGTATTTCGGCATTCATTAACCAGCGTGGCGATATTGTGCAGCAAAGCAAATGGTGGGTACGTACCGCATTAAAGCAGGATATCAATCTAAATTCAGATATTACTTTTTACGTGGAGTATGGCGATTACCTGCCTAAGATCGCGAGCTTTTTAGCCGTGCTTGGGATATTTTTGATCGGGGTAAAGAAGGGGTTTAGTCACTAAGCAAGCTACCCCAATACTGGTCTAAGTTTTCAATTTAGACCTAAAACAAAGCAAGCTTTCGGCTTGCGAAACAAGCCACTAAATAGGTTTAAAATTCATTGGATAGTACTGTTAAGCTGAAAGCTTAACTCATTTTGGGTCTAAGTTGAAAACTTAGACCAGTGATGGAGGCCAGTAATAGCCTATCCCCTTTTCAAAATAAATTCCATCAAATCTGCAATGGGCTGGCGGATGATCTTGCCTATATGCACATCATTTTCTTCGCAAACGGCTTTTAGCTCATCGGCAAAAACATAGGCAATAGAGCCTACAAAATGGCATTTGAATTTATTGAATTGCGGGTAAGATTTGATGTTGGTATCTACAAATTCAAGCAAGCCTTTTCTCAGCAGCTCCTGCCCATATTCCGATGCGCGAATCTCTGTTAAAAATTTAGAGAAACTTGCCAGGTAGGAATTTGGCCGTTGCTTTTGATAGGTATTAATAATAACTTCTTCCTTCTGCAGGTTATAAGCAGCCTTAAATTTGGCATTGATCTCATCGGGCATATTGCCGTACAGGTAGTCGGTTACCAGGGCTTTGCCAAACCATGTGCCCGATCCTTCATCGCCCAGTGCATAACCCAGGCCGTGCTGCCCGTCGTGGATGTCCTCGCCATCAAAAAAAGAAATATTGGAGCCTGTACCTAACACACAACAAAAACCCTTCTCCTGCCCGCAGGTGGCGTACGCCGATGCCAGCAGGTCGCTGTCTACACTTACATAGGCATTCGGGATCAAACTGCTGATAGCATTAGATACGATCTCGTGCCTGTCCGGGCTGGAGCAGCCCGCGCCAAAAAAATAGATCTCGGTAATATCCGCGGCCAGCGCTACCATATCAGGCACTTGCTCCTGGATGATCTTGGTTATTTCCTTTTCAGTTAAAAAGTATGGGTTTAATCCGGCGGACTTAAAAGCTTTGTTTTCCTGGCCCGGTGCTGAGAGTAGCCAGTCTGTTTTTGATGATCCGCTATCTGCTACTAATATCATGTAATAAGTTCCTCAAGCGCCTGGAGGGTAAGCGGCTTATGAACAAACTGGGCAACGTATTTATTGCTTTTTGAGTTGTTCATGTCGGTTGGATTCAGAGACGAGGAAAGCATAAAGATCTTCACTACGTCCTTATTGTCCAGATCAAGCGCTTCGTACTCCTGTAAAAACTCAAATCCACTCATCATAGGCATGCGGATATCCAGGAAAATAGCGTCGGGCTTAACGCTCCCATCGCGCAAGGCGTTTATAGCATCTTGTGCTGATTGTATTACAATTATGTTATCTGCGAAGTTGGCAGTCTCTAAAATTTTACGCGTGACAAAGTTGTCAATAAAATTGTCATCAATGAGCAGGCATGTATTAAAGCGAATAGGCATCGTTTTTCAAAAATAAACTTTTAATGCAATTAAATATAGTTTATTGAATATTTATGCTGTTGGTTATTTGCTGCAAGGTTACTTCGGCCATTTTTGCCTGGTATTGTGCCGAAAAGAACTTGGATTGTGCATCCAGGTAGTTCCTTTGCGCTTCGCGGATCTCTAATTGGGTGATGTTACCTATCTTATATTTCTCTAACGAGATGTCCAGGTTTTTTTTAGCCAGTTCCACGCTGGATTGCCCTATCTTGATCAGATCCAACCCCGAAATGTAGGCCACATAAAAATTGCTGATCTGCGCTTCCACATCCAGCATCACCTGCTTTTGGCTTAGGTCGGCATTGGCAATTTGCAGTTTGGCATTGCGTTCGCGTCGCCATTGGTTAAGGCCGTCGAATATATTTACAGAAGCCGTTAAGCCATAAGCAAAACCATGCGCATTTTGGCTAAGCGTAAAGCCTGCCGGTGTTTTGCTATTGCTGAATGTATAGCCGGATGTTACCCCAATAACCGGGTATCGGGTTGATTTTACCTGGCGCAGACTGATCTCGGCAAGGCGCTTATTTATTTGTGCCGATAATATGTTAGGATTTTGCGCCTGGGCTTTGGTGATAATATCGCCTAATATCAACATGTTGTTTACCGCTATGGTATCGCCAACAACAAAATCTGTTTGCAGGTTGCGCACCAGCAGTTGGTTCATCTGAATTTTTGTTTGCCGGTACTGTTGCTGTTGTGTTATCAGGTTTGCCGTATCGGTATTCAAATTCACCTGGGCATTGTAAACATCCAGTTTGGAAACGCGGCCTACGGTAAACTTATCGTTAGAATAGCGCAGTTGCGTGCGCGAGATCTCTATCGCACCGCGTAAAGCTTTTATCTGCTCAGTTTGGTTTATGAGGTTATAGTAAGTATTGATAACATTGGCAACCGTGCTTTGAATGGTATCCTGCAAACGGATGGCGCCCAGTTTATCCTGCTCCTTCAGTATATCATAATTAGCGAACATATTAAAGCCATCAAATATGGCCCAGTTAAGGTTTACGCCGTAATTATTGTTGTTGTTATTGGCGGTAAGGTTATTAACCGTACCATCGCTACGGGTTTGCTTTATTTTTTGATTACTGGCGTTAAGCGCACCACCGCCGGTTACTAAAGGCAGGAACCCGGCATTACCAAGCGTTACATTATTACCCGCTATGGTAGCGTTATTTTGCGACAGCTTAATATTGTAATTGTTCTTTAGTGCTATTTCAACGGCTTCTTTCAGGGTAAGCATAGGGCCATACTGCGCCTTTGCACCCGCAACGGTAGCAACGCAAAAGATCAAGCAAATTATTTTTTTAAGATTCATATTGCTTAAAGTTTTTCGATTAATAAAGGCGCTTTGGTTTCCACTTCCTCTTCCGGCTCATGATCAGGATCGCGGCGGGTTTTAGCGGCGAACACCATGTACATGGTTGGGATAACATATAGGGTTAATACCAGCGAAAACAACATCCCCCCAATAATTACAATACCTAACGATACGCGGCTTTTTGCACCTGCACCCAATGCTAACGCAATAGGTACCGAACCTAGTACCACTGCCAAACTAGTCATTAATATAGGGCGTAAACGCGATGTGGCCGCCTCAACAACAGCTTCATATTTACTGAGGCCATGCTCCATACGCTGGTTGGCAAACTCTACTATCAGGATGCCGTTTTTGGTTACCAAACCTACCAGGGTAATGATACCTATCTGGCTAAATATGTTAAACGTTTGATCGAACAACCAAAGCGACAGGAACGCCCCAGATATTGCCAATGGCACGGTAAGCATCACAATAAACGGATCCACAAAACTTTCGAACTGGGCGGCAAGCACCAGGTAGATCAGCAATAAGGCAAACCCAAACGCGAACAGGATGTTTGACGAACCCTCGGCATAATCCCTTGATGGGCCGCTCAATGCGGTGCTAAAAGTATCATCCAATAATTTAGCTTTTATACGTTCCATTTCGGCAATACCATCGCCTACTGTTTCGCCCGGTGCAAGGCCTGCCTGTAGCGTTGCCGATTTATACCTATTAAAGTGATAGATAGACGGCGGGCTGGCGCTTTCTGTAACCTTCACCACGTTATCAAGCTGTACCAAGCCACCTTTTGTGCTGCGTACATAAACAGATTTCAGATCCAGCGGCTGGTCGCGGTTGGCGCGGTCTACCTGGGCAATTACCTGGTATTGCTTACCGTTGATGAGGAAGTAATCTAACCTGCCGGCGCTATAGTATAATTGTAGTGTTTGAGCGATATCATCTACCGAAATACCAAGGTCGCGGGCACGGTCACGATCTGTAGTAACCCTAAGCTCCGGCTTGGTGAATTTTAAGTTAACGTCCGCTCCCTGGAAGACCGGGCTTTTAGATACCTCGGCAAAAAACTCGGGCAGTACCTTTCTTATTTTTTCAAAATCCTGGTTTTGAATCACATACTGCACCGGTAATGATGTACGTGCGCCGCTACCACCGCCGCTTATGGTTTGCTCCTGCACCACTATGGCGCGGGCATCGGGCATTTGGGTTAATTTTTTGTTGAGCCAGTCGGCAAGTTCTTGCTGGGTGCGTCCGCGCTGGTCAGGAGCTACCAAACCCACACGGCCAAAGCCCGAATTGGCAGAGCCACCGCCGCCAAACGATGGGGATACAATTTCCAGGTTAACATTTGCTTCGGGAATAGAATCGGCAACCAGGTTGGCAACCTTATCCATATAGCGGGTCATATACTCGTAAGTGGCACCTTCAGACCCGGTAACCGAGTAACGCAACAGGCTACGGTCATCAAGCGGTGCCAACTCTGACGGGGTTATTTTAAACAGCACGCCGGTTAGTGCCAACGAACCGCCAAGTATCACCCATGAAACCCATGTTTTCTTCATGAAGTTAACCAGCGTTTCGGTATAGCCGGTGGTCATGCCTACAAAGAATGGTTCGCTCCACTCATAAAACTTCGATTTCTTTTGGTTCTTGCGGATCAGCTTTACGTTCAGCATCGGTGTTAGCGACAGCGACACAAACGCAGAGATCAACACCGCCCCGGCGACGACGACCGCAAACTCGCGGAATAACCTCCCGGTAAAGCCCTGTAAAAATACGATAGGTAAGAACACCGCGGCCAAGGTTACCGATGTAGATACTACCGCGAAGAAGATCTCTGCACTACCTTCAAAAGCCGCCTTGCGGACGGCCATACCGGCTTCTACTTTTTTATAAATATTCTCGGTTACCACAATACCATCATCTACCACCAAACCCGTTGCAAGCACAATCCCCAGCAGCGTTAGTATATTGATAGAGAACCCAAACACATACATAATAAAGAATGCACCGATCAGCGATACCGGGATATCTATCAGCGGTCGGAAAGCGATCAGCCAATCCCTAAAGAACAGATAAATGATAATTACCACCAGGATGAACGAGATCAGCAAAGTTTCTTTTACCTCGGCAATAGAGTTGTTAATGAACTTGGTATTATCTAAAGCCACCTTTACGGTAATATCGGGCGGTAAGTCTTTTTTGATCTGATCTAAACGCTTATAAAAATCTTCGGCAATTTGCACATAGTTGGCACCCGGCTGCGGCACAATGGCCAAACCAACCATCGGGATACCAGATTCTTTCAATGATGTTTCCTCATTTGCAGAACCTAATACGGCATAGCCAATATCGTTAAGCCTGATCACCCGATTGATATCTGCACGAATGATGAGGTTATTAAAATCTTTCTCTGTAGTAAGTTTACCCAATGCACGGATGGTGATCTCGGTATTGTTACCTTCAATTTTACCTGCGGGCAACTCTACGTTCTCACGGGCTAATGCTGCACCAATATCGGTGGCAGTAAGGCCAAGGGATGATAATTTATTAGGATCGATCCATAAACGCATGGCGTACTGGCGCTGGCCTTGCACGTTAATGGTACTTACACCGGGGATAGTCTGCAAACCTTCCAACAATACATTCTCGGCGTAATCATCCACCTGGGTAATGTTACGGGTGTTACTGCTTACGGTAAGGGTGATGATCTGGTCGGCGCTGGCATCGGCTTTAGTAACTACCGGCGGGGCATTAATATCCTGCGGTAACTGGCGCTGCGCCTGGCTTACTTTATCGCGCACGTCATTGGCAGCAGTTTCCAGATCGGCATCCAGATCAAACTCTACAGTGATGTTACTGGAACCTACCGAACTTGTGGATGATATATTACGGATACCCGGTACACCGTTAATGGCTTTCTCTAAAGGTTCGGTAATTTGCGATTCGATAACATCCGAGTTGGCACCCGAGTAACTGGTAGATACTGAAATAATAGGAGGATCTACCGAAGGGAAATCCCGCACACCCAAAAACTTGTACCCAATTATACCAAATACAACTATCACAACAGATAATACTGTTGCCAATACAGGTCTCTTTATACTTACGGAAGATAAACTCATATTGGTTATTTGATAACTTTAAGTATCCTAACCGGCGCTTTGGGGCGAATTTGGATCAAGCCTGATACGATGATACTATCTCCGGCTTTTAAACCATCTATGATCTGGATCTTGGTATCGGTACGCAGGTCTGTTTTTACATCTTTAGCTACCGCGATACCGTTTTTATACAGGTATATCTTGCTGCTCTTCAGATCGGGAATCACACATTCGGTTGGTACCATAATGGTTTTAGGGATCTGATCGAGTGTTAACTTTATCTTGGCGAAAGCGCCTGCTGTTAAAATATTTTTAGGATTAGGAGATTTTGCACGCACGGTTATGGTACGCGAGTTGGCATCCAAAGCCGGCTCAATGGCGTAAACTGTCGCTTTGAAGGTTTCCCTAGAGCTTTCTACCATAAAGCTCACCTTACTACCCATCCCGATAATTGGCAGGTAACGCTCAGGTACCGAAAAGGTAACCTTTGCAGGGTCGATATTTACCAAAGTGGCAATTGATGTAGATGGAGAAAGATAACCACCCGGACTAACAGTTCTTAAACCAATAACGCCAGAGAATGGCGCACGAATTTCGGTACGGCTTATTTGGGCTTTAACCACATCGGCCTGTGCCTGTAACGATTGTAAGGACGATTGCGAGGTTTGATACTCCTCCTTACTTACGGCCTCTTTTTGGTATAATATTTTGTTGCGGTTATTGATATCGCGGGCAAGCACCATTTGCGCCTGGTATTGTTGTAAAGATGCCTGCAAGTCTTGGTTGTAAACTTTAACAAGTAACTGCCCTTTTTGTACACGGGTACCTTCTGTAAAGTATATGCCGGTAATGTTACCCGCGGTTTGGCTAATCAGGTTTACCCTTTCGTTGGCATCAATAGTACCGGTAATATCTATCTGGTTGCTTACAGCGGTATCTTTAACCACCATTACGTTTACAGATACAGGGCCATTTTTACGTTTGCCTTTACCGGCAGCGGCAGCACTGTTTTGTTTACCCCTTTTACTAAAGAATTTGTTATAAATTAAGAATGCAACAAGCAGCGCAAGTAATGTGTAAATAATATATTTGGCTTTCATATCTGCTTATTAGGGGTATAAGTATCCATTTATAGTTTTATTTAGGCAAACCTTGTGTAAATATAAACTGTTAAACCATCGCCTGTATATATTGATGGTAATACATGATATAGTATAACGGGGCCAATTTGCAATATTAATCGCTTAACTATCAATTTAATTGCTTGTATCAAGCATTTTACATCGCAACTATTTTCACCCCATTTATTTAAAAACATAAATTTTATAACTTGCCGCATGAAAAAATTGCAACTATCAGCACTACTTTTAACCCTATTTTTTATGAACGTAACTATGGGCAGCGCAGCTGGCCTTGCTAAAATATCCTACAAGGTTAGTTTCCCCGAAGCACAGGCACATTATGTAGATGTGGAAATGACCATATCCGGCCTTGCACAGCCATCATTGGAAGTTAAAATGCCCGTTTGGGCACCCGGCTCATACCTGGTAAGGGAATTTGCCAAAAACATCGAATCGTTTGGCGTTAGCGCTGATGGCAAAGCGGTATCGGCACCCAAGATCAACAAAAATACCTGGAAGATAAATACTACCGGCCTTACATCGGTAACGGTAAAATATAAAGTTTACGCGTTCGAGTTATCGGTGCGTACGAGCTTTATCGATGTATCGCACGCGTTCCTTTCTACCACAGGCATTTTCCTGTTCCCTAAAGGCATGCTGGCACAACCATCAACCATCACCATAAAACCTTATAAAGAATGGAATAAAGTATCTACCAGCCTGGAAATGGTTAATGGCGATGTGTTTACCCGTACTGCACCAAACTACGACATCTTGTACGATTCTCCGTTGGAAATTGGCACCCAGGATATATTCGACTTTGATGTTGCTAACACCCATTACGAAGTAGCGATGTACGGCGGCGGTAACTATGATAAAGAACGCCTTAAGAAAGATATGGCTAAGATCATCGAGGCCGAGGCGGCTGTTTTCGGCGAAAACCCTAACAAACACTACACCTTCATCGTTCATAATAAAGCACGCAATGGCGGCGGTTTAGAGCATTTAAGCTCTACAGTTTTAGGCGCATCACGAGATGGTTATACCAACGAGCGTACTTACCACGGCTTTTTAGGTTTGGTAGCGCATGAGCATTTCCACCTGTGGAATGTGAAACGTTTACGCCCAATTGCTTTAGGCCCGTTTGATTATGATAACGAAAATTACACCACCAACCTTTGGATAGCCGAGGGCTTTACGGCCTACTACCAGAACATCATTTTGCGTTACGCTGATCTGGCTAATACAGAAACCTTCCTGGGCGATATGGTAAGCGACATTAACACCGTGGAAAACCAGCCGGGCACCAAGGTGCAACCGTTATCAGAGTCGAGCTTTGACGCGTGGATAAAAAGTTACCGCCCTAACGAGAACTCGTACAACACGGGCATTTCTTACTATGATAAAGGCGCAGTTATCGGCATGTTGTTAGACCTTGAGATCATCAATAACAGCAATGGCAAATACAGCCTTAACGATGTAATGAAGTACATGTACGATACTTATTACAAAGGCAAAAAACGCGGTTATACTGACGCGGAGTTTAAAGCAGGCTTTGAAAAATTCGCGGGTAAAAACCTAAATGATTTTTACGCACAATACATTAATGGCTTATCTGCTATTAAATATGATAAATACCTGGGCTACGCAGGTTACAAATTAGTTGATGACCTTGCAGCTACCAATGATGCAACCTTAGGCATCGCTGTTAATACCCGCAATATCATCACCACTGTTTTCCGCGATGGCGCGGGATGGATTGATGGCCTAAACGTTGGCGACCAGATCACTAACATTGATGATACCCCGGTTACCGACCTAACTGCCATTAAAGGCAAAAAAGCAGGCGACAAAATTGTGGTCACCGTAAGCCGCGATGCGCAGGCATTTAAGATCCCGGTTACGCTAAAACGTAACGATAATGTTAAATACACCATTACCGAACTGCCCAACGCTACGCCACAGCAATTAGCTGTACGTAAAAAATGGTTGAAATTGTAATTGAATAATATCCTTTTTATAAAACCCCTGTTCGGAAACGGACAGGGGTTTTTTCGTTCTAAGCAAAAACCTTAAAACATTTTTAAAGGATTTAATATTAGTATATCAACACTTTAAAAACCATCAACCATGAACTCTTTATTATATACAATAGCCGTTATCCTGATAATTGGCTGGGCAATAGGCTTTTTCTTTACTGCCGTAGGTAGCCTTATCCATGTATTACTTGTAATTGCGGTAATATCCGTGGTATTGGGCATTATACGCAGGCCTACAGCGGTATAACCGTTTCCGGCATAAAATAAAAGGCCGGGCTTTGTCCCGGCCTTTTATGTATCTGCTTGTCTTTTATTAATAGTTCTTCCGATCATGAAAATTCCATTCACCCCGCAGTTATTCGGCGACCTTATTGAAAAGGGTTACACATACGTTTTGGCAAGTACCTCTGCCGCCCCATCGTCGGCAGAGGCATCAAACATGGTTTTAAAACCGGTAAGGGAAAAACCAAAATTGATTGCCCCGCCCTATGGCTACTATACCTTTTACAAAATAACGCGCGAGCCTATGCAGCTTGCCTGTGGCGTTGAAGGGGTAACCGATGAGGTTGATTACGCCACGCTTAACCAAACCATAACCGGCGAAGATATTTTTGAGGATAGCTATTTTAGGATGAGTGAGGATTTTTTCCGCCTGGTGTTGGATAGCCTGGAGGATTACGCCGTTATCATCATAGACAAAATGGCGATATCAACAGCTGGAACAGCGGTGTCGAGCGTGTTTTAGGTTATACCGAAACGGAAGCGGTAGGCCAATGCGCAGATATGTTTTTTACACCTGAGGATGTTGCTATAGGGGCCCCAGAATATGAGCTAAACACCGCGTTAAAAGAAGGGCGCGCTATTGAAGAACGCTACCACATGCGCAAAGATGGATCCCGCTTTTGGGGGTCGGGTTTTGTGTTCCCATTGTTTGATGAGGAAGGTAACCACAGAGGCTATACCAAAATTATGCGCAACCTGAGCGAGGAGGAAAACGCGAGGAAAAAAGGATCACAGCTTTAAATAGATATGAGATTTGAGACCTGAAACCAAATTATTTTCAATTCTAATACACATAAAAAAAGCTGGCCTGTTTACACAGGCCGACTTAGTTAAAATTATAACTGATTGATTATTTAACTTTTAAACCTTTTTTAGTTGTTATTAGCACAACACCATTCTCTCCGCTTGTTCCGTAAAGAGAGACTGCTGATTTATCTTTAAGTATCGATATATTTTCTATCTCGCTCGCTGCAATTAATTGCATTTTATCCTGCTTAATAATTTCGCCATTAAGCACATACAGGGGGTTGGTTCCATACCCATTACGTATTTTTATTAATGGTGATACTTGGCTGGTGTCTGAATAATTATTAAGCGATTTTGAAGGCATATAACCAGTTTTGGTTGGCTTGTCATCAGTAGCCAATGCAAAGTTTATTGGGATTGTGTAAGCTGTTTTAACTGCCTGGCCATCATGTATACCTGGTTTCCAGGCAGGGCTCAAACTTATTACACGTAAAGCTTCCTTATCTATATCAGCACTTACGCTCCTAAGCACCTTTAATCCGGTTAATTGCCCATCTTCCTCAACAAAAAATGTTATAATAACCCTGCCCTGGATGTTTTTTTCCCTTGCATCTTTAGGATACCTAACATTTGCTCCAAGCCATTTGTAAAGTTCTTTATCCCCCCCGGGGAAGCTTGGATACTGGTCAACTTTTGTATAAACCTTGTCGCTTTTTGTAGATGGTGATACTGCGCCAACTTTGCCGTTACTTTTATCAATGGAAAAACTGATTGGCACCGAGTATTGTACACGCACCTTTCTTTTATTTTGTATGCCTGCGTTCCATTTTGGTGAAGCCTTTAATACACGTACAGCCTCTTCGTCGGTACCGCTACCTAAGCCTCTTACTACTTTAATATCCGTAAGAGAGCCATCTTTTTCAATCACAAAAGTTAGAATAGCGCGGCCCTGTACATTCTTTTTTACTGCCTCAGCAGGGTATTTTAAATTTTTAGCTAAATACTGATAAAAAGCCTCCTGCCCTCCCGGGAAGCTTGGTGACTGTTCTACCGCTGTAAAAACAATATCTTTGGCACCGGGTATGGTATCCGGATCCACCTTTGGTAACTTATCCTTTTTAGGGTCGTAGGTAACAATGGTTGTTTTGTAGGTGGTATCGGTTAATACCGCTTTTGCAGGTGCTTCAAAAACCTTTTCGGCTTTGTTGTGGATGGCACTTACCGCCTTGCTATTTTCTATTGTTGCCGATGATAGTACCAGCATCAATATAAATAGCGGTGCCGAGAGGCCATATTTGATCAGCTTTATGCGCTGCGATCTGTTTTTCTGTAACATCATGATCCGTTTTTTTAGTAAACTGTGATTGTAAAATGGGTTAACTAATTGGTGTGCCGGCGTGGCAAACGTTTGGCTCAGCAATAACAATGCGTACTCTGCCTTGTTAGTACCTGCTTTAAGCGTATGCCTGTCGGCGATGTACTCGTGCACGTGTTTAATAGCAAACCGGTATAAGTAAACCACGGGGTTAAACCAATTGATGATCATCACCGCTTCTATGATCAGCACGTCTGCTGAGTGGAATTGGCGTGCATGCACCAGCTCGTGGCTTTCTATAACTTCTTTGCCATTTATACCATCGCTTACCCTTATCTTGCTAAAAAAAGAATAGGATACTGATGGTGAAGGGTCTTTTATTATCTGTCGTAATAGTATCAGCTGTATAATAAGCTTTATAGCTAAGATCAATACCCCTGCCGCGTATAGCGCAACCAGCACCTGGCCTATGGTTACGGGGTTATCTTTAATGGGAGCCAGATCTGTTATGGTGATGGCACTGCCGTAAATACTGTATTGTACCTTTTGGGTAATGAACAGGCCTTTAACCCATTCGCTTTGTATCAGCGGGATAAAAAACGAAAGGATGGCTGTACCAACCAGGTAAACACGGTTAAGCTGAAAAAATGTTTCGCGGCGCAGCAATAAGCTATAGAAGCCGAAAAACAGCGTCAGGTAAATATTTACCAGCAATAAATAATGCCACCAATTCATAACTATTTGTCTTTTAGTTTTTCAATCAATTTCATGATCTCATCAGCCTCTTTCAGGTTAATTTTTTCCTTGTTCACAAAAAAGGAAAGGATCCTGTTTACCGAGTTATCAAAATAGCCGCTCAGTAATTTATCGGCCGCGAAGTTTTTGTATTGCTCTTTGCTCACTATCGGGTAATACTCGTGGCTTTTACCAAATGCGTTATGGTCTACAAAACCCTTGGTTTCCAGTATCCTGATGATGGTTGACACCGTGTTATAGGCGGGTTTCGGCTCGGGCAAAACGTCTAAAACATCTTTTACGAAGCCTTTTTCCAGCTGCCACAGCACTTGCATTATCTGTTCTTCGGCGCGGGTTAAATCTTTTATTTCCATTTAATTAAGATGATTATTGTTACGTTAGTACTAAGGTATATCATATAAACCAAATTTACAACTAAATCTTTAGTTTATTTTATTTAAACTTTTAGTTGTCTATTTGGTTCTCCAAAACAACCTATTATAAATGGATATTACATTTCACGGAGCTGCCCGTAACGTAACCGGCAGCAAGCACTTATTACGTTTACAGGATGGTACAGGCATACTTTTAGATTGCGGCATGTTCCAGGGCCTTGGCGAGCAAACCGAGGACATGAACGAGCACTTTGGCTTCCCCCCTAAAAAAGTTGACCACCTCATCCTGTCGCACGCGCATATAGATCACTGCGGCTTGATACCACGCCTGGTTAAAGAAGGTTTTGAGGGGCCAATTTATTGCACTGCCGCTACTATGGACCTGGCGAGGATACTTCTAATGGACTCCGCCAAGATCCAGATGCAGGATGTGGAGTATAGCAATAAGCAGCGCAAAAAGAAAAATGAGCCACTGCTGGAGGCTTTATATACCGAGGAAGACGCGATAGCCGCTTTAGGCCAATTTAAGATAGTAGACTATAACGAGGAATACCACATTAACCCCAACCTTAAATTTAAATTTACCGATGCCGGGCATGTTTTAGGTAGCGCCGCCGTACATATTGCCGCAACAGAAAATGGCAAAAAAACCTATATAACCTTTAGTGGCGATGTTGGCCGCTACGGCGACCTGCTATTGAACAGCCCGCAAACCTTCCCGCAGGCCGATTATATTTTGCTGGAATCTACCTACGGTGATTCGCTGCATAAGGACATAGGGCCTATTGAGGATGCGTTGTTAGAGATCATCAAACACACCTGTATCGAAAAAAAGGGTAAAGTAATTATCCCTGCATTTAGCGTTGGCCGCACACAGGAACTTTTATACGCCCTGAATACTTTGGAACTGAAAGGTGAATTGCCGGATGTGCCTTATTATGTAGATAGCCCGCTATCTGAAAAAGCTACCCAGGTTTTAAAGAACCACCCCGAAGTGTATAATAAAGGTGTAAAAGAAGTAATGAAGGTTGATGCCGATCCGTTTGGGTTTAAAGGCCTACGCTTTGTGCAAACTACAGAAGAATCCATCGCGCTAAATGACGATGTAAGGCCTTGCGTAATCATTTCCTCATCGGGCATGGCCGAGGCAGGGCGTGTGAAGCATCATATCAAAAACAATATAAACAACCAAAAAAACACCATATTAATGGTTGGCTACGCCGAGCCAAACTCGTTAGGTGGCAGGCTTGCCCGCGGCGAAAAAGAGGTTCACATTTTTGGAGAGCAATATCAGGTGAATGCCGAAGTACAATCCATCAAAAGCATGAGCGCCCACGGCGATTATGAAGACCTGCTGCATTTCCTATCCTGCCAGGACCCAAAGCTGGTTAAAAAGCTTTTCCTGGTACACGGCGAGTACGAGGTGCAACAGCACTTTGCCGAAAAGCTGAAAGAGAAAGGCTTTAATGATATCCAGATCCCTTACCAGCACGAGAAAGTAGTTTTGGAATAGTATAATCAATTTAATGAGCCACCTGTTATCAATAGCAGGTGGTTCATTAACACTAATTCTTCTTATTAATAATTGCCTCTGCCGACCGGCAAACGGCACCCACCTGTTTGATCTCTTTATTTTTAACAAGGCTTTTTTGCATTTGATCTAATGCAAAATCAGAGATCTGCCAGCCTAATGGGAGTACAGGCCATATTTTTTCTCCGGTATTACCAATGGCTTCATTTGTGGGGCGAATTTGGGTGTAGGTATATCCTCTTCTTATCGCTCTGGCATAATTTTGCCCCTCCCTTGCATCTGCAATGGTACTAATAAGGCTCAGTATCCCGCTTGGCGGGGCCAATGGCTCAAATAAATGCGCTGGCTTACTGCTGGGGAACACTTTGATACCATTTGGAAGCGATAAAATATGCACTCCAACGTGTTTATATATCGTATCGGTTAATGCCAGTTTTGCCCTTGCCCGTTCAAATACATCGATAATAGCTCCCGAAGTTTCTGCGGCAGAATTGTCCCACGTGCCACCATCGGTATAATTATGTTCGCCATAAAGTTTTGCGGTTGGGCTTACATACGGGAACCTTGCGCTTAAAAAAGCTGCGGTGCTCAGGCGCAGGTCGTTGTCTTTTCTGATCTCCTGCTCAGGAAACTCTGCCCCGGGGAAATCAAGCGAATCCAATATCAACGATGCAATTACGCCCCTTTGGCCTTTTTTAGCATCGTAAGTATTGGGGAAAAATAATGGCACTTCATAACCCGTTTTATTTAATATATCGTGCATTTTTATACCGAGGTGGATACCTTTATTACCGCAGTGGCGCTCCCAATCTTCTTCCTGTAACTTACTACGGTCGTCCCAGGCTTTGTTTGATAAACCAAATGCGGAGGCAATAGCATCCCTGCCCAACAGCCCCACAACATCCGCCGTTAGATAGTCGTAAGTAAACACCTGTTTAATATTGGGCGGATAAAAGATGCGGTCTTTGCCGGGAGTATTAAATTTTTCTATTCGTGACCCTATAACAAGCGAAAAACCAACCGAACCACCGGAAGCCCCGGAGCATGAAAATACATAATGCTGAAAATCCCGCGCGGTGCTGTCTGCATTGCGGCCATCCATAACAAGGCTATCGAGCGTGCCCATTATCATCGATGTCCACGCGGCTGCACGGATGCCTCCCCCATGTGCGTTCACAAAAAATACCGGGAAGTTTTGCCCGTTGCCATTTTGCACCATTTTAGCGATCTCCGGCCGCCTGTTGCGCAGCCAGTTTGTTGCATAGTTCTCCAGGCTATCGGCATAGGGTTTATAATCTTTTTGCTGTTCTACTATAATATTATGATAGTTGGTTGCTTTGAACACCGCAAAGCAAGTTGTAATAACCAGCAAAATGCTTACATATTGCACATTACGGCGTTTGCCCAAATACATTAAAAAGGCAAAAAATAAAAGATAACCCGCAACACCCGAGAAAACAACAGGCATTGTCCAGAAACGGTCTATCCGGATAGCGTTTTGATAAACAGGTCTAAAATTAAACGCAACAAATATCAACCCTAATGCCAATGCACTAAAAGTTATAAATGGTGCTATCTTCCAGCTATTTAAAGCAATATCACAGGTACGCAGTGTGGTAGTTATCAAAAAGATTAAAGATATGATCAGCAGGTCTAAACTTAAGTAGATCAGGTAATCTGGTTTGTTGATGTGATGCCCGCCACTTATTCCCCAACACAAAATCAAAGCGCCAAGTACAATAACTGTGCCCCAATACAACGGCTTATTTACACTATTCCCTTTTTTGAAGATCTTATCAATGATGTTATATTGCAATATAATGCTGTAAATAATTGCTACTATAATAGGGATAGCCATTGGCGGTATCTGCGAAAGCGGGTACTCAATATGGTACTTTTGCATTGTTTGCAATATGCC
This sequence comes from Mucilaginibacter sp. 5C4, assembly GCF_034345625.1. Classification (NCBI taxonomy): domain Bacteria; kingdom Pseudomonadati; phylum Bacteroidota; class Sphingobacteriia; order Sphingobacteriales; family Sphingobacteriaceae; genus Mucilaginibacter; species Mucilaginibacter sp. 5C4. Next base: position 4,283,800 of record NZ_CP133775.1, read on the forward strand.
GGCAGCGGGTATCACAAATGCTATACAGCCCAGCAGCCTGCCGGCATCAACCTTACCGGATGGGCGGCTATCTTTTTTATCATCCGTTACAAAATCTACCGGCCCAAGCCAAAATTGTTTGAACGTGATTTTTTGAGCATTATCAATTGCTTTTGGTAAATGCCAGCACAATGCGGCCAAAACCGTTACCGAAAATAGGAAATACACACAGGCAACCCGGGTACCATTAATAGTAACCAAAAGGTCCTGCCCCTGGTCACTTAAAAACAACACCAGGAAAAATAAAATGAGCGTTATAAATACGATCCGAAACTGCCATAAATAACCAATGGCACCCAGGAGGTTATCAGATACCAGCTTTATCCAACCGGCCCATTTTTTAAGTTCAAAGGCTTTTTTTATGAGAAATGTTACCAGTACTACAATACATAACCATTTAATTGTGGCCGGCAGAAAGATCCTGAAGCTACTGATGCCTCTGAGGTTGGAGTGCAGTGCCTGGTAAGTGCCCAGGTTTTCTATGATATCTGTTACACATGCCAATATGATCAAACCTGAATAAAAGCCTGCATTTTTAACGTGCTTATGAGCGGCTAACCGCAGAAAAAGCAATGCAAAAACAAGTGTGTAGAATGTAATGAAAAGGTAGTCGGATTTGTTCTGATCTTCGGCTACTTTGATGCCGTCGATAGTTTTATGGGAGGTACTGTCAGAAAATATGAGGACAGTTTCGGTATTGCTCTTCCAGTCCTGCAATATTGCACGCTGAACCGAATCACTTGTGTTAAGTTGCCAAGACACTGGGCCATGTGGCAGGTGCTGCGACTTTAACAACCAGGCATTTTGATTAACGATAATAGCGGCCGTAATTAAGCCACACATTAACAGAAAAAATAGTGGCCTGAAATGCGCTACGCACCAGGCTTGGAACTTTTTAAATATCAGCATGTTAGTAAGGTTTGGGTGCCGGAAATTTAACAAAAAACCAAACCGAAACCAAACAAAAAAAGCCTCACATTTCTGCAAGGCTTTTCAATATTAATTGCTGAAATTACAATCTAAAATTGAGCGACACATATGGGTACCAACCCTCGGTAGAATGGCCTGCCAGCACTTGCAATACTATTAAGGATGCCGGGGCAAAATACAAGCCACCACCTGTGCCGCTATGCCATTGGTTTGAAGTATCGTTATCAACCCACACCCTACCTACATCATAAAAGCCGGCAAACTTCGCCCACAAACCTTTTGCTGTATTCGCCTAATTCGATTTTGTTTGTGTACCGCCCCCCGCTTTAACAACGGTAAGGCCGCCATTAATTTTAGATAACCTTAGCACGGGCAGCTTTACCGGCACAGCCCATTCCTTACGGTAATTTTCGCCGAAGAAGATTTTATGGAAACATTTTGCCTTATTATAAGAAGGGTACACTTTCACCACCATGCTATCCGGGAACTTTTGCCCTGCGGACGGCTTTATCTTTTGTGCAGACGCATTTATATAGGTAATAAGTAATAGAAATGCAATGCAATAGGTTTTCATTGAGGCGATATTTATCACTTAATAAATACTTACATCAAAAGGTTGGGTTGTAAGGCAATTATAATATTAATTGGGTGCCGAATAATATTATAAATCCTTTTGCTTAGTCGTGCATCTTGCCGTTATTTGCACAGTTTTAACATCTAAAAATGCAAGCCACCATCCTCATCATCGACGACGAAAAAAAACTGAACGATCTGCTTTCGCGCATTATCGGTTTAGAAGGCTTCCGCGTGGTGCAGGCTTTTACAGGTAAAGAGGGTTTAAAGCTTTTAGAGAACGAGGATGTGCTGGTGGTGCTCAGCGATGTTAAACTCCCCGATGTTAACGGCTTAGACCTGGTAAAAACCATCAAAACCAAAAAGCCATATGTAGAGGTTATAAACCTTACTGCTTACGGCACTATTAATGATGGCGTGCAATCTATTAAGAACGGCGCTTTCAATTACATTGTTAAAGGTGATGATAACGATAAGATAATCCCCCTGCTAAACCAGGCAGTAGAAAAAGCACAGCTACAACAAAACGCATTTAATGCCGATAAAAAGGTAAACAGCAAATTTAGTTTTGCGCAGATCATAGGGCAATCGCAATCGGTTTTAGACGCTGTAAACCTTGCCCGCCGGGTGGCATCAACCGATACCACCGTTTTACTTTTGGGCGAAACCGGTACAGGCAAGGAAGTTTTTGCATCGGCCATACATTACGAAAGTCAGCGCAGGCAGATGCCTTTTGTAGCCATCAACTGCAGCAGCTTTACCGGCGAACTTTTAGAGAGTGAGCTATTCGGCTATAAAGCAGGTGCATTTACCGGGGCTTTTAAAGATAAAAAAGGCTTGTTTGAAGAGGCCCACCATGGCAGTATTTTTTTAGATGAGATAGGCGAAATGAACCTGGACCTGCAGGCCAAACTACTGCGTGTACTGGAAAGTAAAACCTTCATCAAACTTGGCGACACCCAAACCACCAAAGTAAACATCCGCATTATGGCGGCCACCAACCGCGACCTGCAAAAAGAGGCTGAAGAAGGCAAATTCAGGTTAGATCTATTTTACCGCCTATCTGTTTTCACCATATCACTACCTTCACTTAACGAGCGTAAAGGCGATATAGAGGCACTGGCGAAATACTACCTGAAACAGTTTGCAGACAAGGCAGGCAAGCCCGTTAAAATGAGTGCCGATTTTTTAGCCCTGCTAACCCGCCATCAATGGAAAGGCAATATCCGCGAGTTAAAGAATATTATTGAACGCGCCGTGATATTGGCCGACGATGAACTTACACCATCTGCCCTTCCTCCTCAATTCAACATCCAAAACGCAGACAGTAGCTCGCTCGATCTGCAAAGCATCGAGAAACAACACATCAGCAAGGTATTGGCCTACACCAAAGGCAGTAAAGCCGAAACCGCAAGACTGTTGGGTATTGGGTTGACTACCCTTTATCGGAAGATTGATGAGTACGGATTGTAAAACATAATAATCGACGATTTTACTCACCCGGTCTTTGCTACGCTCGGCCATCCTCTCTACTGCGCAAAGAGGATTTAAGAAACATATTTTCACTCTGTTTTCACCCTCTTTGCGCCGAAGGCGAAGAGAGAATCGCGCACGTAGTGCTGCGGGTGAGTAAACTAACCGCGCGTATTATTTTTTGCCAATCTGAGCTTGTCGAAGAATTATGCACCTTGCTAATGGTTCGACAGGCTCACCATCACAACCCTTCCCTTGCTCCCCAAAACGATAATCGGCCCTTCCAAAATGGAAGGGTTTTTTTGTTTGTTAACGGTTGAAACAAATGCAATTTACTGATTTATAAATAATTACCTTATATAATTTCTCTATGGCATTAGTATTGGCATAGTTGTATTAAATAATAACAATATGATCACAATAATCCTTTTCGTTGCCATCCTGCTGGGATGGTGGTTTATTTTTAAATCCATCGACTGGTTCGAAAAAATCTAACGCATCATGATCGCACTATTTATCATTTCTATTGCAGTTTTCTTATACATGGTATATGTACTGCTTAAACCCGAAAAATTTTAACCTTAACACACAATGAACACAGAACTATTTGGAATCATTGCCTCCTTCGCCCTGATGCTGGTTATCGGCATCCCGCTGGGCAAGTACCTGGCAAAAATGTTTGCCGGCGAAAAGGTATGGACCGATTTTATGAAGCCTGTAGAAAGTGGCATCTACAAATTGTCGGGCATCAACCCTAACGAGCCCATGACCTGGAAACAGTTTTTAAAAGCCATGATGTGCATCAATCTTTTATGGTTGGTTTACGGCTTTTTTGTATTAATGCACCAGGATAAGCTGCCCCTTAATCCCGATGGCAACCCCGGCATGACGGCCGACCTGGCCTTTAATAGCATTATCAGTTTTGTGGTAAACTGTAATTTACAGCAATATAGCGGCGAAAGTGGTGCCAGTTACCTGGTACAGCATTTCATATTTATGTTTTTACAGTTTGTGAGTGCCGCAACAGGTATTGCCTGCGCAGTAGGTTTCTTTAAAGCTTTCCGTGATAAGACCACTAATGACATCGGTAACTTTTGGAACTTTTTTCTAAAAGCGATCACCCGTTTATTATTGCCTCTATCTATAGTAGTAGCCTTAATATTAACCTTTAACGGCACGCCAAGCAGCTACGCCGGTAAAGACCAATTCATATCCCTGCAGGGCGATACCGTACACGTATCGCGTGGCCCGGCAGCGCAGTTCATCGCTATTAAGCACTTAGGTACAAATGGTGGCGGCTGGTTTGGTGCAAACTCGACACACCCGCTGGAAAACCCTAACTACTTAACTAATATTACCGAGATCGTTTCGCAGATGATCATCCCTATTGCGATGGTTCTTTGTTTCGGATACTTCATCCGCCGCAAAAAATTGGGCTGGATAATTTTTGGGGTGATGATGATAGGCGCTTTGCTCCTGCTTATCCCAAGCATCGGTAGCGAAACGGGTGGTAATACCGCTATTGCCAAAATGGGCATCGCCCAGCCAACCGGCGCTATGGAGGGTAAAGAAGTGCGCATAGGGCCAACCGCGACAGCCTTCTGGAGTACATTTACCACCATTGTATCAACCGGTTCAGTTAATGGGATGCACGATAGCACCATGCCACTTACCGGCTTATGGCAGTTACTGGGCATGATGATCAACGGCTTCTTTGGTGGCTGTGGTGTGGGTGTGTTAAACTACTTCATATATCTCATCATCGCCGTATTTATATCCGGGTTGATGGTTGGCCGAACCCCTGAGTTTTTAGGCCACAAAGTAGAAGCCCGGGAAGTGAAGATCGCCGCTTTGATAACCTTGCTTAGTCCGTTTTTAATTATGGCGGGCACAGCTCTCGCAGCCTTTGTATTCACCAACCATGGCAATGCCGACTGGGCAGTTAAGCCATCGGCATGGTTAAATAACCCAAGTTTCCACGGCTTTAGCGAGATGCTTTACGAGATGACCTCAGCTAACGCCAACAACGGCTCGGGCTTCGAGGGTTTGGGCGATAACAATATCTTCTGGAACGTATCAACAGGTTTTGTTATGCTGTTAGGCAGGTTCCTGCCTATAATTGGCCCTGTTGCCATTGCAGGTTTGCTTGCCCAAAAGAAATACATCCCGGAATCAGCAGGTACTTTGAAGGTAGACACGGTGACTTTCGGCCTGATGACCTTCGCTGTAATACTTGTTCTAAACGCATTATCGTACTTCCCTGCTTTGGCCCTGGGCCCTATTGCAGAGTTCTTTTCAATGCCTAAGTAATTAATCACATGAAAACTCAATCTAATAAATTATTTGAAGCTGTGTTGGTGCAAACCGCATTGAAGCAGTCATTCATCAAACTGAATCCAAAGGTCATGCTGCGTAACCCGGTGATGTTCACCGTGGAAATAGGCACCGCCGTTATGCTGTATATGAGCGTTTACAGCTTGCTAAACACCGGCCAGGGTTCGTTCGCCTATAACTTTATCATCTTCATCGTACTGCTGCTAACCCTGCTGTTTGCCAACTTTGCCGAGGCTATAGCCGAAGCACGCGGTAAGGCACAGGCCGACAGTTTACGCAAAACCCGTGAAGAAACACCTGCCAATGTTTTAATGCCCGACGGCAGCGTTGTTAGTAAATCATCAAACGACCTGCGTAAAGGTGATGTGTTCGTTTGTGAGACAGGTGATACTATACCTACCGATGGTGAAATCACCGAAGGTTTGGCAACTATAGATGAGTCGGCAATTACAGGCGAGTCTGCCCCGGTTATCCGCGAGGCGGGTGGCGATAAATCATCGGTAACAGGCGGTACAAAGGTATTGTCAGACAAGATAAAAGTGGTTGTTACCACTGAACCGGGCGAAAGCTTTTTAGATAAGATGATCGCGCTGGTAGAAGGTGCATCGCGCCAAAAAACGCCAAATGAGATCGCCTTAACGATCCTGTTGGCCAGCTTTACGCTGATCTTTATTATTGTATGTGTTACGCTAAAGCCATTTGCAGATTATGCCAACACCCCGATAACCATTGCGGCATTAATATCCCTTTTCGTTTGTTTGATCCCTACAACCATCGGTGGCCTTTTATCGGCCATCGGTATTGCGGGGATGGACAGGGCATTGCGTGCCAATGTGATCACCAAATCTGGTAAAGCGGTGGAAACTGCAGGTGATATTGACGTACTATTGTTAGATAAAACCGGTACAATCACAATTGGCAACCGTAAAGCGACCCAATTTTGGCCTGCACCCGGTGTATTGCCTGATGATTTGGTAAGGGCGGCGGTACTATCATCATTGGCTGATGAAACGCCCGAAGGTAAATCTATCATCGAGCTGGCACAGCAAAGTAACATGCGTATTTCAATGACCCCGCCTGCAGGGGCCGAGTTCATCAAATTTTCCGCAGAAACCCGTGCAAGCGGTATCAACACTACTGAGGGTTTGCGGATCCGTAAAGGTGCTTTTGATTCTATCAGGAACATGTCCGTAGCTGCCGGTAATAAGTTTTCTGCCGATGTAGAAGAACGGGTTAAAGCTATTGCAAGCAACGGTGGTACACCACTGGTGGTTTCACAAAATGAGGTTGTTTTGGGTACAATAGAATTGCAGGACATTATTAAACCCGGCATCGCCGAACGTTTTGAGCGCCTGCGTAAAATGGGGATCAAAACGGTAATGGTGACCGGGGATAACCCGTTAACTGCCAAATTTATTGCCGAAAAAGCCGGTGTGGATGATTTTATCGCCGAGGCTAAGCCCGAGGATAAAATGAACTACATCAAAGCTGAACAACAGGCAGGCCGCCTGGTTGCCATGATGGGCGACGGCACAAACGATGCCCCGGCATTGGCCCAGGCAGATGTAGGTGTAGCCATGAACAGCGGTACACAAGCTGCCAAAGAAGCCGGTAACATGGTGGATCTGGATAATGACCCCACCAAACTGATCGAGATCGTAGAAATAGGTAAGCAATTGCTGATCACACGTGGTACGTTAACCACCTTCTCCATCGCCAATGACGTGGCTAAGTATTTCGCTATTGTCCCGGCATTGTTTATCGCGTCGATACCAGCCCTGCAGGCTATTAATATTATGCACCTGCACAGCCCGGAGAGCGCCATACTATCTGCGGTGATCTTCAACGCGATCATCATCCCGATGCTGATACCACTGGCCCTTAAAGGGGTAGAATACAAACCGATCGGTGCCAGTGCATTGCTTCGCCGCAACCTGTTGATCTACGGTTTGGGTGGTGTTATCGCGCCATTTATCGGCATCAAACTAATCGACTTACTTATTTCATTATTCTTTTAATAACAACGATCATGAAATCAAATATCATCAAATCAATCCGCATCACACTGGTATTAACCGTGATACTATGCGTAATATACCCGGTAGCCATTTCCCTTGCCGGTAAGCTATCAAAAGGCCATGGCGATGGCGAAACCATTATGGTTAACGGCAAAGTGGTTGGCTATGCCAACGAAGGCCAAAGCTTTACCCAGCCTAAATACTTCTGGGGCAGGCCATCGGCTGTTGGCTACAATGCAGCAGGTAGTGCAGGCTCTAACAAAGGCCCAAGCAATCCCGATTATTTGAAAGAGGTAAGCAACCGCATAGATACCCTGCTTAAATACCACCCGTACCTTAAACGTGCCGATATCCCTACAGAAATGGTTACCGCATCAGGCAGTGGACTTGACCCGGACATATCTCCGGCTGCTGCTAAGATCCAGATACAACGGGTAGCAAAAGTACGCGGCCTTGATGCAGAAGCAGTTACCGCTTTGGTAAACCAGCATACCGAAACCCCGCTAATGGGCCTGTTTGGACCCGCAAAAGTGAACGTTTTAAAATTGAATGTAGCACTTGACGAATTAAAAAAATAATTGCCTCTAATTACATATATAGCTTGCCGCACAGCAAATTGTGCTGTGCGGTTTCAATCACACTAATATGAATAAAGTACATCAACCTGTTAAGCGGTAAAACATCAGGTACCATCATCGACCTGACCACCGCTTACCAAATTACCGATGCCTTTAAATTAGGGCTGAATGGCGCAAGCTTCTCGGCACCCGATGCTGTAAAAGGTGGTTTTGAAGGTGTAGCATTATACCCGCAATTAGCAGTGTCAAAAGATGTAACTTTAGGCTTAAGGGGCGAATACTTTAAAACTAAAAACGGTGGCTTTGTAACCGCAGGCCCACCGGCAGGCGAATCTATCACCGCGTTTACTTTAACAGCAAATATTAAAGCAGGCCCGTTAAATTTGATACCCGAGGTTAGGTTAGATAATGGCTCGACAGCGCAGTTCATCAACAAAAATGCAGGGCCAGCAAAACAGGCTTCGCAATTTTTAATAGCTGCGGTTTACGCGTTTTAAGGGCCTCACCTAAATCCTCTCCTTTGGAGGGGGCCGGGGTGAGGTAACAAAATAAAACAATGGCAGAAAAAGACACATCCGTAAAAAACTTCCTCGATCTGGTGAAAAAATCCAGGCGGGGCAAGCTGAAGATCTACATCGGCATGAGTGCCGGTGTGGGTAAAAGCTACAGGATGCTGCAGGAAGCCCACGCTTTGCAACGCAATGGCATAGGCATCCAGATAGGTTATATAGAAACCCATAACCGCGCCGAAACCCATGCCTTGCTGGAAGGCCTGCCCGTTATTGCCCGCCGTAAAACGTTCTACAAGGGCAAGGAATTGGAAGAAATGGACCTGCAAGCCATCATTAACCGCCACCCCGAGGTTGTTATTGTGGATGAACTTGCCCATAGCAATATTGAAGGTAGTAAAAACTCCAAACGCTGGCAGGATGTGTTGGATATTTTAGAGGCAGGCATTAGCGTGATAACCGCGGTAAACATCCAGCACCTCGAAAGCCTGAACGAGGACGTAGAGCAGATAACCGGCATTGCCATTACCGAACGCATCCCCGATAAAATATTAGACCTGGCAGATGAAGTGGTGAACATAGACCTAACCGCCGATGAATTGGTGGACAGGTTAAAGGAAGGCAAGATCTACGAAAAAGCAAAAATTGAACGCGCCCTGCAAAACTTTTTCCAGAGTGATAAGATCCTGCAATTGCGGGAGCTGGCTTTAAAAGAGGTTGCCCACCATGTAGAGCGCAAGATAGATACCGAGATCCCAAAGCAGATCAAACTTCGCCCCGAGAAATTCCTGGCCTGTATCTCATCAAATGCCGAAACGGCTAAGATCGTTATCCGCAAAACCGCCCGGTTGGCTTCCTACTACCGGTCGCCGTGGATTGTGCTTTACGTACAAAGCAGCAGTGAAAGTTTAGACAGGATAAAACTGGATAAGCAACGCCACCTCATTAACAATTTTAAACTGGCTACCGAGCTTGGTGCCGAACTCATCAAGCTGAAAAGCGACGCCATTACCCAAACCATTATGAAAGTAGCCGAAGAAAAAGAAGTGACTACCATTTGCATTGGCAAGCCCCATTTAAATTTATGGCAGGTTATATTAAGAACAGCTATATTTAACGAGTTACTAAACAAGATTGCGCTAACAGAAACTGACCTGGTCATATTATCATGAAAGTAAGAACTAAACTCCGGTTAGGCTTCGGCTTTTTATTTATAGTGGTGCTATTTTTTGGCGCTACCGCCTTGTTTTATATCCGCGATATCTCCGAAAATTCTAAGGTGATTCTGAAGAATAACTACGAATCGCTAAGTTTTGCAAGGGAAATTCGGACTATTTTAGACGACAACGACCTGCCGCTTAGCACCGCAGCTACAATAAAGTTTAACGATTACCTGCTAAAACAGGAAAATAACATCACCGAGCCCGGCGAAAGCAAGTATACAATCAATCTTCGCGCCTCATTTGAAGAACTTAAAAAACTGCCCTCCAACACCCCGGCAGAACAGCACGCAGACCGTACCGTACGCCACAGCCTGCGCGAGATCGAGCAATTAAACATGCAAGCCATCGTCCGTAAGGACAACAACGCCCGTGCATCGGTAAAAAGTGCGACATTGTTTCTTGGGCTGGTGGGCACTTTTACATTTTTGGTGCTGTTTAGCTTTAGCGTGAATTTCCCGGGATACATCGCCAATCCGCTTAAGGCATTGTTAGACGGGATCCGCGAGATTGGCCAGGGCAACTATGGCAAACGCCTGCATTTTGAACAAAACGATGAGTTTGCCGAGGTAGCAAATGCCTTTAACTTAATGGCTGCCAGGTTAAATGATTGGGAGAATAGCAACCTGGCAACGGTAATATCCGAGAAACGACGCATCGAAACCATCATCGATCAGATGCAGGATGCCATTATAGGCGTGAACGAAAAGCAGGAGGTGCTTTTCATGAATGATGCCGCCCGTAAAACGCTGAATATTACGGGTGATAAGGTGATTGGCCAAAACACAGCCAACCTTGCAAAAAATAACGATCTGCTAAAATCTATCCTGAAGGATGATGCCGGTATTAAGCCATTCAAAATTGTGCTGGATAGCCGCGAAATGTATTTCCAGATGCAGAGCAGCGATATTATAGTGCCCAATATGCAGGAGAAAAAAGGCGCGCTGCAACTGGCAAACCGCTCGGCAGGTAAGGTTTATATCCTTAAAAACATCACCGAGTTTAAAGAACGCGACGAGGCCAAAACAAATTTTATTGCAACCATATCGCATGAGCTAAAAACCCCTATCGCATCCATAAAAATGAGCCTGCAATTGCTAAACGACCAGCGCGTGGGCACCATTAATAGCGAGCAGGAACAATTGGTTAACCACATCAAAGATGATAACGACCGCCTGTTAAAAATAACCAGCGAATTGCTGGAGCTATCGCAGGTAGAAACCGGTAATATCCAACTCAACTTTGTGCCGGTAAACCCGATGCAGATAGTGGATTATGCCATCACATCCATCAAGTTCCAGGCAGATCAAAAACAGGTACAGTTGGAGATACTAAAAGATGATAATTTGCCCGAGGTGCAGGTAGATATCGAAAAAACGGCCTGGGTGCTTGTCAATTTCCTATCCAACGCTTTACGCTACAGTGCCGAGAAATCAAAAATAGAGATCCGGGTAACCGCCAAAAACAAGCAGGTGCAATTCGCGGTGAAAGACTTTGGCAAAGGTATCGACGAAACTTACCAGAAACGCCTGTTTGACCGCTACTTCCAGGTACCGACTGATGGGCAAAACAAATCGGGTTCGGGCCTTGGCCTGGCTATTTCTAAAGATTTTATAAACGCGCAAGGCGGTACTATAGGTGTTGAAAGTGAGATTGGGGCAGGCAGCAGGTTTTATTTTGCGTTGCCAATAACCAATGCCTCAGGCGAGTAACTTAAGGCTTTTAAGCCGCGGCCTGCCTGTTATATTTATTTTTATAATCAATAGGCGATAACCCGGTTAACTTTTTAAACACCGTTCTAAACGCTTTTACATCGGTATAACCAACATCGTACATAACTTCTGATATATTCTTAGCGGAATTTTCGAGTTCTTTTTTTGCTGCTTCTACCTTTACCCTTTGTATATATTCGGCGGGGGTATTATTTGTGGCCTTTTTAAAACGCCTTTCAAAATGTCGCTTTCCAATGGCAAACTTATCTGCCAGTTCGTCAACAGAAAATTTTAATGTGTAATTTTCCTCAATATACTCCTGCGCTAATTTAACAGACTCGTCCTCGTGCTTTTTTTGCCCGTTAAACATCACAAACGGCGATTGGCTTTTTCTGTCTATTTCTATCGCGAAAAATTTGGCTGCCATAATAGACATTTCGCGCCCTGCATATTTCTCTACAATGTGGAGCAACAAATTCCAATAACTGCTTGCGCCGCCGCTTGAGTAAAGGCCATCTGCCTCGGTAATGATACTGCCCTCGGTCATGGTAACCTTAGGGAACATCTCCCTAAAATCATTTGCCGAAAGCCAGTGCGTAGAACACGATTTACCATCGAGCAAACCGGTAGATGCTAATAGGAACGCACCAAGGCAAAGTGACGCTACCTCTGCTCCGTTTTTGTGTTGAGTTACGATCCAGGGCAACAACTCTTCGTTAAGCCGTAACATGGTTTTCATATCTCCCGCTAAAGCCGGTATAACCACCAAGTCGGTTTTTTTAAGATCTTTTATCAGCACATCTGTTTTAACCGAAAAGCTACCGCTGTTTAATGGCACATGCTCGGTAAGCCCTACTAACTGCACATTAAACAAGGGATGCTTGCCCGAATTAATGAGGAATTGATTTACCGCGGTAAACATATAGCGAGGATCAACCACAGATGAAGGCACCGATTCATACGGCACTAAAATAGAAATGTGTTTCATAATTACCTGATGATGTTACAGGATGGGGTTTATTCTATCAAATTTAATGAATTAACCTTAAATAAAAATTAAAAAGCTACGGCACTTCTTGCCAGGTGCTGTCTGTTTTGTATGTCGTAAATGCCCCCTAATAAAGTCAGTATCGCACGCCGTTAGCATTTTTGGGGCAGGTTAACTTTGTATTATTAAATAGGTTTTAACCAGGTGCAGGAAATGAGGAATATAGTAGTGTCAATGAATGTTACCGCAGATGGTTTTATGTCGGGCCTTAACGGTGAGCTAAACTGGCATTTTAACTTTTGGGATGATGAAATGTGCGAGTGCGTATGCGAACAACTGTACCATGCCGATGCGCTTTTGCTTGGTAAGAACACTTACAATGCGCTGGCCCGTTATTGGCCTTATAAAGTAATTGACCAGAGTATGCCACGCGGAGACATCATCCTTGCAGATATGATGAACCGCCACCAAAAAATTGTTTATTCACACATGCTTACCCTGTTGCCCTGGGCAAACTCATCCCTGCTGCGGGGTGATTTAAAGCAACGGATTGAAGAATTGAAACAAACAGATGGCAGGAATATAATAACGTACGGCAGCGGGCAGCTTATTGCTTCGTTGTTAAAAGAAGACCTTATTGACCGCTTTGAACTTTGGACGCACCCGGTTAGGATCAGATCGGGTATCCCACTGTTCAGATCCCGGCATGCCCCCCCGGGCATGCTCCTTTCCAATACCAGGAAACTAAGATCAGGCGTTGAGATCCTTTATTATGAACGGAATTATAAGATTTGATTTATGTGTAGCAGCATCCGGGTATATACTTAATGCATTCCCATAAGTCGCAAACAAACCCTAAAGAAGCCGCAATTACACGCTATTGCCTTTTAACAGACGCCTTATCTTTACAGAAATAAATAACACATCAATTATAATACCTTAAAAATCAAAGATATGAGCAATAAGATCACTGTTTCCAATACGGTAAATGCAGACACAAAAAAAACATGGGACTATTATACCCAACCAAAACACATTACACAATGGAACTTTACAGACCCTTCATGGCAATGCCCTCTGCATCTAATGATCTGCAGGTTGGTGGGAAATACACTGCCCGGATGGAAGCAAAAGACGGCAACTTCGGTTTTGATTTGGGGGGCACATACACCGAATTTATCGATGGTAAAAAATTAACCTTCAAATTGGATGATGGCAGAGATGTTACCGCATCTTTTACCGCTAATGGTAATGTTACCCATGTAAGCGTAGTATTTGACGCGGAAGATATAAGCCCTGTTGAAATGCAAAAAGGTGGCTGGCAGCTATACTCGACAACTTTAAAAAGTATACCGAAGGAAACTAACGATCACCTGCAACGATGGCGAAATATATAAGTGAAAAACATGCTATACAAAAAAGCCTCACATTTCTGTGAGGCTGTGTGGGAGTTACTGGGTTCGAACCAGTGACCCTCCCGATGTAAAATCGGGATGATCTGGACCAGCTATTTTATTGTAGAAATTAGTTGTTCTATCATTTTTCTGCTTTTCCAAGCCTTTATTTGCCGCTCTCTTCTTCCAGCTTCTTCTTTCGTAAGATGTGGCTCCGACCATTTGATTACACAATCTGGTGCCCTGCCTGTAAACCCTTTATGATTAGAATTATGTTTTTTTAAACGCTCTTCCACGTTGGATGTTGATCCGACATAATATTTATTAAGAGATTGCGAATAAAGTATATAAGTGAAAAACATGCTATACAAAAAAGCCTCACATTTCTGTGAGGCTGTGTGGGAGTTACTGGGTTCGAACCAGTGACCCTCCCGATGTAAAATCGGGATGATCTGGACCAGCTATTTTATTGTAGAAATTAGTTGTTCTATCATTTTTCTACTTTTCCAAGCCTTTATTTGCCGCTCTCTTCTTCCAGCTTCTTCTTTCGTAAGATGAGGCTCCGACCATTTGATTATCCAATCTGGTGCCCTGCCTGTAAACCCTTTATGATTAGAATTATGCTTTTTTAAACGCTCTTCCACGTTGGATGTTGATCCGACATAATATTTATTAAGCGATTGCGAATAAAGTATATAAGTGAAAAACATGCTATACAAAAAAGCCTCACATTTCTGTGAGGCTGTGTGGGAGTTACTGGGTTCGAACCAGTGACCCTCTGCTTGTAAGGCAGATGCTCTGAACCAGCTGAGCTAAACTCCCTTTGGTTTTCCTTTAACATTGGGCGAATGCCTGTTCGTTTTGGGATTGCAAATATAGAAATTACAGCCTATTCGTCAAAAAAATATTTCAAATAATTTATAATTAGTACATATACAGCTTATTGTATTTAATTACATGGCTATATTCTTCTCTAAATGTTGTTAAAATTGATTGTTCTCTCAATAAAAAGAAGTTGTATGACTTTACAGAGAATAATTAGCACTGGTCAAAAACGGACTAGTGTTTGCGCACAGTTTGCACAAACAGGGTAGCCACAAACACGCAACCCACCTAATCAACTGGCACCGCCAGTTTTTTGTGAGCATACTGAGCAGTCGTACTGCGTACTATTTCTGCTCAGACCCTCGCTCAACTCGCAGGACGTCTCGCGTAAAAATAAACTTATTCTTACGACTCAGCAATATTATATGGCTTTCATTAACTTAGCAAAATGAAAGGAATAATACTTCTAGTTAACGGCTTCGATTTGGCTCATGGACCATGCCATCCCTTCCATTTTGGGAATCGACCCTTCCATTTTGGGAATTGACCCTTCCATTTCGGTAAGCTTTGAAAAAAACTTATAAAGATTAAAAACCATATATGCCTCATATATAAATTATTAGTAGAGCTTTTGCTAAAATGGCATGGTTTTCGCCTATTGAAAAAAATGCAATTTATACCACTCCCCAATTTGGGTTTCCTTAAAGAATTTTTGACAAATGAAATTTCGGATATACAGTTAGGTCATTTGAATTATACAAATAATTTTACAACGCTTATTAACGACTTAGTAAATCACATAGTTATCGTCATATCTTCAGGAAATTCATTAGCGTAAAGTAAAAGTATAGACATATCTGAGCAAATTTTTCTATTAGAAAATAAAGCATTCAACTCAGTTTTGGTAAAAAACTATATTACCGTAATCTTTCCTTTATTAGAAAAATTTCGACCTTCCCATGACTATCACGAAATCTATCCGCCATCACTCACCAATTTATTTAATTATTACATCATACTGGACCATAGCTGGTTTTATTAAATTAACACATGAACTCACATTTAAAGAAACTTTCAGCGGCAGGGGTGCTAATTACATTGGGCATAATTTTTGGAGATATTGGAACATCCCCTTTATATGTTTTTCAAACTTTACTCATCGAGGGTGGAAAAGTTAATGCAGACCTTGTTTTAGGTTCCATTTCTTGTATTTTTTGGACTCTTACCTTACAAACAACATTCAAATATATTATCATAACCTTACAGGCGGATAACCGTGGCGAAGGTGGAATTTTCTCGTTGTATGCGCTAGTCAGAAGATATGGTAAATGGCTTGCAATACCAGCAATTATAGGTGCAGGCACCTTACTTGCAGACGGGATCATTACTCCTCCTATCTCAGTTACTTCGGCTATTGAAGGTTTGAACCTTGTGCCGGCTTTTGCGAAGGAGATTGTTCCAGGAAATAATCTGGTTTTAATTATTGTGATTTCCATAATGATCGTCCTGTTCTTCTTCCAGCAATTTGGGACCAAGATTATTGGCTCGTCTTTTGGGCCTGTCATGCTAATCTGGTTTTCAATGCTTAGCATTTTAGGTATTATGCAGCTGATGCATTATCCGCAAATATTTAAAGCCCTTAACCCATATTATGGTGCGCGGTTATTGATATATCATCCCAATGGTTTCTGGTTATTAGGAGCTGTTTTTTTATGTACAACAGGAGCTGAAGCTTTGTATTCTGATTTGGGCCATTGTGGCAGAAAAAACATTCAGGTAACCTGGATATTTGTAAAAACCGCATTAATGTTAAATTACCTTGGCCAGGGGGCATGGGTATTAATGCAGCCGGTTACTAAAAATTTTAACGGGGTCAATCCTTTCTTCGAGATTGTACCACATTTTTTTCTAATACCAAGTATCGCTATTGCAACCCTAGCAACTATTATTGCAAGCCAGGCGTTAATAAGCGGATCGTTTACGTTGATAAGCGAGGCAATCAGTATGAATTTCTGGCCACGCATAACGGTGAAATATCCGTCAAATATTCGCGGGCAGATCTATATTCCAAGTATCAACTGGATTTTATGTTTTGGCTGTATCGCGGTTTCCTTATATTTCCGCACATCTGCTAACATGACCAATGCCTACGGTTTCTCTATTACTATCGCTATGTTGATGACTACAATATTAATGTATTATTTTATGCGTTACGTAAAGCATTGGCCAGTATGGCTGGTTACTATTATTCTTTGCGTGTTCTTAACTGTAGAGTTTTCTTTTTTTGTTACTAATGCCGTTAAATTACTAAAAAGGTTGTTCTTTCTTGTCTTTGAATTTGGATTGATTTTTACCATGTATATCTGGTTCAGGGCTCGTAAGATCAATAACCGGTTTCTCCATTTTATTGACCTGAAAGAACAAATTCCTTTTCTTAAAGCATTAAGTGCTGATCAGGGTGTTTCAAAATATGCAACACATTTGATTTACTTAACTAAAGCCAACAACAGTAAGCAAATCGAGCAAAAAATAATGTATTCCATATTAAGCAGAAAGCCAAAAAGAGCTGACGTTTACTGGTTCATACATATTGAGCGCACCGATGAACCGTACACTATGGAATATACGGTGGATGAGATGGAAAATGATAAAGTAATCAGGGTGGAGTTCCGGTTAGGATTTAGAATCCAACCTCGTATCAATTTACTTTTTAGAAAAGTTGTAGAAGACATGGTTGCAAGGAAAGAGCTCGATATAACCAGCAAGTACGCATCTTTAAGCCACTTTAACCTCGCAGCCGATTTTCAATTTGTGATCATGGAAAAATTTTTATCCTATAATAATGAATTTAGTGTACGGGAAGGGTTTATATTGACCAGTTATTTTGCGATCAAAAAATTAGCCCAGAGCGAAGCCAAAGCATTTGGGCTGGATACCAGTGAAACCCGTATAGAAAAAATACCGCTTATTGTTAAACCGATAAGTAATATTCTTTTAAAAAGGGTAGAATCGACCTAAATTAGTTTAACACAAATAAAATAGATTATTATATTAATAACAAAAACCTTTCCACAATGGGAAGGTTTTTTTGCTTCACAGAATATTTATTCACAATCAGCCAATTTTTATAAGGTACTGCGAACCTTACCTTTTAAAAAACCAGGGTAAGCTGTATCTATAACTTACATCGAAATCTTAATCAAATAACAGCAATCACAAATTCTACTCAATATTCATCTACTACACATTAGTTAACATGGGGTTATAATAACCCATTTTTGTAAAGCGTAGTAGTAGATTTTACAGAAACTCCATCTCGAAGGTGACCTTTTAAGAAATAAGTTAAAACTGCATCCACAACAATTTCTAACATTCAATCCAAGAAATAGTAAGGGTCTATAAAAGTTAAAACTCGAATTTCTCTGGATTAAGAGAAAAGAGGGTGAGAATTATTATTCATTCACTTAAAACAAATAGATATGGAAGACACAAGTTAAAACAGATTGCCTAAATCAGAGTAATAGCTTAAATTAACTAAATAATTTATTAATTTATTTACAAGGCTGCTCTGTTTGCACAGATTAATAAATTTAGAGAAGAAAGTGCTTTTAAATGATTTGAGAGGATATTGTATGACTGCTTGTAAGGCAGATGCTCTGAACCAGCTGAGCTAAACTCCCTTTGGTTCTCCTTCAACGTTGGGCGAATGCCTGTTTATTTTGGGATTGCAACTATAAAAATTACAGCCTATTCGTCAAAAAAATATTCCAATAATTTATAATTGATACATATACAGCTTATTGTATTTAATTACATGGCTATATTTTGACTTCCGCGGGGGTCTTCGGGTAAAATTTCCATCTTCGGGAACTCGATATAATCTGCATACCACTGTATTGCACCTACTACATCAAGCGCATCATCGGCAGTAATGTTTATGGTTTCAAAGGCATATAGCCTAGCATTGGCATAGCCATAAAGCTGAATTTCGCTTTCGCTTGGGGTAAAACGGTCTTCGGTAAGGCAATATACGCGGATCTTTAATCCGGTATCGCGCGAGTGTATCACATCCCTGCAAGGGTTGTTGGGATCGGTAGCCAATAAATACACATTGTAATCCATAATGTTTATAACATTGGTAGTTATAATAAGTTTCCAATAATTTATTATACCGGTAAATGTATAAGTGTAAGTGTAATTATCTGGCATATAGCTTCAGGGAATATAATTTCTACAGTGTGGGAAGCCAATTCTACATCCAAAATATGGCATATTTAAAAAACATTCGTTTTTAAGCAAACTTGGGCTGTTTGCAATTGGGCACCAGGTTTGTATGTATTTTAAGAGCCCTTCTAAAAGGGCGTTTTTCATAGGTAGATGTAGGGCCGAAATACTGCGAGAGTGTTTCGGCCTTTTTTGTGCCTCTTACTTTCCTCACTCCCTTTTGCTATAAACGGCACTTTTTAAAATCCGAGTTAAAGCTTTGGTCGTAAATGCTTGTATTATAAGTTATATAAAAAACTACTAAACACCAACTTTATGAAAACAGAACTTAACCCAACAACAGACGGGGCAAATATGGCCAGAAGGTCGTTTTTGCGCTATGCGGGTGCAAGCGCAGCGGGTATAGCCCTAATAGGCTCTGCGGCATCATGTAAGAAAGACAAAATCATGACAACCAATGGCATTGACATTGGCAGTGGCGACATTGGTATCTTAAATTATGCTTATGCGCTTGAACAATTAGAGGCTTCGTTTTACCTACAAGTAGTTGCAACCCCTTACAGCGGAATGACTTCCTTGGAAACCACCTATTTGACAGACATTCGTGACCACGAAGTTTTACACCGCGATTTCTTTAAAGCAGCCATTGGCTCTAAAGCGATTGGCATGCTAACAACCGATTTCTCTACAATTAATTTTAGCAGCCGTGCATCAGTGCTTGCTGCAGCTAAATTGTTAGAAGATACCGGTGTACGTGCTTATGATGGTGCCGGCTATTTAATTAAAGACCCGGGTTACTTAACCATTGCAGGTAAAATTGTATCTGTAGAGGCAAGGCATGCTGCCTTAATATCTAACCTGATAGCTCCGGGCAGTTTTGTTGGAGATGATCAGATAGATGAAAATGGCTTGAACAAATCAAATACTATTGCCGAAGTATTAGGCGCTGCTAACGGTTTCTTAAAAACCAAAGTAAACGCGGTTAACTATAATTATAAAGCTTAAAAAAACATCGCCATGAATTTATTTAATATAATAGACGAGATAGAAAAAGTTGATCCCGAAATACGCGACAGGTTAAACCCACGCCGTGCTGCGATCAAAAATATAACCAGCTTTGGTTCAAAAGTAGCTGTTGCTGCTATGCCATTTGCAATTGGTACCATGTTCAAAAAAGCATATGGCCAAAGTTCAACCTCTGTTACTGAAGTTTTAAACTTTGCCTTAACTTTAGAACACCTTGAGGCTGCATTTTACAATGCAGGTGCTGCAAAAGCTGGTTTAATACCTGCTGCCGACATCGCTTATTTAAACCCGATCAAAAGGGATGAGAATGCTCACGTTAAGTTTTTACAAAGTGTTATTACTACCCTTGGCGGTATGCCTGTAACCCCGGCTACTTATGATTTTACCGGTGGTAATAACAAAGGTAACGGCCCGTTTGCAGATGTGCTTTCAAACTACGCGACATTTTTAGCGGTAGCACAAGTGCTTGAAGATACAGGTGTACGTGCTTATAAAGGCCAGGCGCCAAATCTTATTGGTAATAAGGATATCCTTACACCGGCGTTATCAATACACGCTGTTGAGGCACGCCACGCAGCTGCCATCCGTCAACTGCGCCGCAGTTTAGGCCAGGCACCTAACATTAAACCTTATATAGTTAGTTCGGCTACTTTAGGTAACGATACCGGTGTACCTGCCGCTAACAACAACTACAAAGGCGAAGAAAACGTAACACAAGGTGGCGTTAATTTAGTTACTGCGCTTGGTGTATCTGTCCAGGTGGCTACCGCATCTTTTGATGAGCCATTATCAAAAGAAGATGTTGTTGCCTTAGTAGTTGGATCATTTATAGTTACTAATTAGTATTTTAACACTGATGTTATAACGAAACGACCGTCAATATGCCGGTCGTTTTTTCGTTTGACATAATGTGGCAACAAAAAAGCACGGGAATAATACCCGTGCTTTTTGCTTTTATTTTAGTTTCTTACGGGCCTGCCACTACTTGCCGGTGCTGATTCTGCCGGTTGCGGTTGTTGCCTTTGCTGTTCCTGTTGCTGGCGTTGCTGCTCTTGTTGTTGCTGGCGCTGTTGGTCCTGCTGTTGGCGGGCTTGCTGCTGCTGAGCCTGCTGTTGCTGGCGCTGTTGATCCTGTTGTTGGCGCACTTGCTGTTGCTGATGAACTTGCTGTTGCTGGCGTTGCTGATCCTGCTGTTGGCGTACTTGCTGTTGCTGCTGAACTTGCTGTTGCTGGCGTTGCTGATCCTGCTGCTGGCGGGCCTGTTCGCGTTGTTGCGCCTGTGCATCGTCGCTAACCCCGGGGCGTGTACCTCTGCTTGGTCGTCCCTGTTGTTGCCTTTGCTCATCGGGGGCTTGCTGCTGCTGTTGGCGTTGCTGATCGGCAACTTGCTTTTGCTGGTCGGTTTGCTGCTGGGTAGCTCGTTGTTGCTGCGTTTGTTGTTCGCGCTGTTGCCTTTGCTGCTCACGTTGCTGTTGTTGGCGAACCTGCTGTTGCTGCGCATCACCCTGTTGCCTGTCAACATTTCGCTGTTGCTGTACATCACCGGATACCGGGCGGCTACCACGGCTTGGCCTGTTACCATTGTTGTTATTATCGGGCAATACATTGCACGGGGTTGTGCCGGGGCTGTTGTTATTGGCCGGGTTATTACGCTGTGGCCTGCCATCAACATTTGCATTGTTATTATTTACCCTTACAATTTTGCCATCGGGGTTATTGGTCCTTGCTGCTTCGGCCAGTTTAGAGGCATTGGCAGGGTTATAACGTGTACCACGGCTGCGATCGGTGCCGCCAATACGCTGTGCAGGGTTTTGCTGCCTGTAGGCCGCGCCATCTACCACCCTTGCAGGGCGTGCATTAGTATTATCCCTAACCCCCGGCCTGTATACATTAATATTATTGTTATTAACTGTAGTGCGCGATGGCCTGCTTACGTTAGTAATATTATACACCCTTACCGGCCTGTTGCTGTAACGCTGTATATCCTCGCGCCTTGGGCTGTAGTAGCTATGGTTATTATAAGTATAGCGGTTACGCACCCAATTGGTGTTGCGGATAATTACGCTTACCCTATTATATGGCACATAGTAATTATATACGTTTGGATAGTTGATGTATGCATAAGGCGCAAACACCCAATAATTATTACTTATAGCATAATTGTTATCATCATAATAGGTATCATAGTTCATATTGGGTTGCATTGGCGCCCAGCCGTAATAACCGCCGCCATCTCTCCAGTTTACCCAAGCCGGTGCCCATTCGGTTCCCGGCGACCATTCCCAGCCATAGTAATTATCGTAGTGCCACCTGCCGTAGTGGAAGGCTGCCCATCCCCATGGGTAATCAGACACCCAAGTATTACCGGCATCCGTCATAGCCCAATATCCGCGGGTAGCATAGGGTTTAAAATCTTCTTCAACATTCGGGATCCAAACATTACCATATTGCTGGTCGTAGATCCAGGTGCCGTAGGGTTGCAGCTCGTCATAAAATTGCTGGTCGGATATATATTGGCCCTCCTGCTGGGCCATGATCCTGCTTGATGCGCAGGATGTGAACAAAAACGCCAATACCGCTATGCCCAATATTTTATTTAAGATTTTCATACTATGAGATTTAATATAACTGGTATATTGTATTCGACTGGTTATTAATTCAAACGTTTAACCGACTATTTGTTTTAAAGGCAATGTTATAAAACAAATCCGTCAAAACAGATATTTTATATACTGTCACCATTATCTACGCAAAAAATAGATAATTTTGTCTTATAATATTCAACCCTATGAGTACAGTAAACATCCCGCGCCTGGATCTTAACACCTATATAAATGGCACTGCCGATGAGCGCAAAGCGTTTTCGGACAGTATT
The DNA here is from genome assembly GCF_034345625.1 of Mucilaginibacter sp. 5C4. NCBI lineage: Bacteria > Pseudomonadati > Bacteroidota > Sphingobacteriia > Sphingobacteriales > Sphingobacteriaceae > Mucilaginibacter > Mucilaginibacter sp. 5C4. The sequence continues at coordinate 4,306,518 of NZ_CP133775.1, forward strand.
GGCCAGGCATTTAACGAAACCGGTTTTGTAACCATTACCAACCACGGGCTAAGTAAGGAGTTGATCGATAAGCTTTATACAGAAGTTAAAGCGCTTTTTGCTTTATCGCAAGATGTAAAAGACAAATACGAGATCCCGGGATTGGCAGGCCAGCGCGGTTACACCGGCAAAAACAAAGAAACCGCCAAAGGCTTTAAAGTGCCCGATCTGAAAGAGTTTTGGCAGATTGGCCAAACCGTAACCGATGGCGACCCTATAAAAGAACTGTATCCGGATAATATCCAGGTAGCCGAAAAGCCCGGGTTTAACACCACCACTTTAGAAGTTTATAAAAAGCTGGAAGCAGCCGGCACGCACCTGTTACGCGCCATTGCGGTATACTTAGGGCTTGATGAAAATTATTTTGATGATAAGGTGCATAACGGTAACTCCATATTACGCACCCTGCATTACTTCCCTATAGAAAACCCCGATGCATTGCCTGACGATGCCGTACGCGCCGGTGCACATGAGGACATTAACCTGATAACCCTTTTAATTGGCGCCAGTGCCGATGGGCTTGAATTGCTAACCCGCGATAACCAATGGTTCCCGGTTACTGCTTTTGGTGAGGACCTTGTGGTGAACGTTGGCGATATGCTACAGCGCTTAACCAACAACAAGCTAAAGTCTACCACGCACAGGGTGGTTAACCCACCGCGCGAGCAGATGAAGAACTCCCGTTTTTCGGTACCTTTTTTCCTGCACCCAAAAACCAGTATGGACCTTACCAGCCTGCCATCAACCATTGATGAGCAGCACCCAAAACTATATACCGATACAACCGCCGGCGAATATCTCGACGAACGTTTACGCGAAATTGGGTTAAAAATGTAACCAAACTAAAACGCCTCTTTGTGGAGCCACAAAGAGGCGTTTTAAAGTCGTTTTAAAGTCTATTTTTGGTCATTTAGACCCGTGTTTTCTTCGTCGAAATTACCCTTATTTTCATACCCGATATTTGCTTTATCCCGGGCGTTTTGTTTTGCGGAACGGGCATCAAGGGTTATGCCAACAGCCATGCCTACTATCATACCAATAGCAAGTTTATGGAATACTACCCCCAACACTATTCCTATTGTTAAATACAGGAGGAAATTATTTTGCTTTTTTATGCTAATGGGCTATTCTACGCTAACGGTAAGGCCTTCCTGCTGTAGTATTTTGCGGTAGATCTCCATCTCGGTGAATGAGCCTTCCAGTACCGCGCATTTGCCCTCGTTATGCACCTTCCAGGCAATTTTTTCGCCCTGTGCTTCGGTATAATCCAGGTATTTCATCATGCAGTGGATAACGTGTTCAAAGGTATTATGATCATCGTTCCACAAAATAAGACGGTGCATTTCCTTAAGCCCGGCTAATATTTCCTCTAAGGTGAGTGTCTCTTCCTGTACTTCAGTTGGCATATGTATCAGCAAATTTACTCAAAAACAGCAATAAAAGCGTTAAAATGATGTTTATCGTTTTATAAAAATTACACGAAACACACTTATCCTTAATAAATCACAAAATGAAACGTAGCGCCCCATTGCTGCTAATAGCCGCCTTTGCTTTTGCAGGCACGGCTAAATCGCAATCAAAACTAAGCCAAAAACTTTTACCGCCACCTGCAAGGCTTGTTGTTAACGGCAACCTAAGCGACTGGGGCGATAGCCTGCGTTACCATAATGGCGAGAAAAACATCAATTACACGCTATCCAATGATAAAGAAAACCTATACGCCGCCATCCGCATCAGCGACCGTTTAGAGCAGGCGCGTGTATTAAACGCAGGTATTACTTTAAGCATAGATACCAAAGGCAAAAAGAAGGAAACCTTTAGCATGACCTTCCCACTGCGTTACCCTGGTAGCCCCGCACCTGCATTTACAGGCCAAAAAGATGACGGTGGCGATATTACCAAAGAAGAGCGCGACGAACTGATGCGCGAACGCATTACCACCCTGCGCAGTATAAAAATGACCGGCTTTAAGGATATTGAAAATGAGATGATCACCACATCAAACACCTACGGTATAAAAGCGGCTATCGACTACGATGCAAACGGTAACCTCGTGTATGAAGCAGCTATCCCCCTTAAATTCTTCCATGCCGATGATATTGCCAAAAATGAGTGGGCGTTCAACTTTAAAATAAACGGCATGCAAAAACCCGAACGTGGGACCGAAGGTGGTGATGCCCAAGGGGGCGGCAGAGGAGGAATGGGTGGCGGCGGCCGTGGTGGAAGAGGAGGCGGTGGCGGCCGCGGAGGAACGGGCCGGGGCGGCGCACAAGGCGGCGATGCCAACCGCGGCGAGATCTTTAAATCAATAGATTTTTGGGAGAAGTTCTCGTTAAGTCAAAAATAAAATTCAAAACACACCCTTGTCTCCAAGTCAAAAAATCGCCGGGCGATTTTTTGACTTGGAGACTTACTACTCTACCTTATATCTTAATACTTGCCGCCCAATATTACCTTCACTATCAATCCCTTCAATTACCACACGATAGTTTCCTTTGCCGGCGTTAAAATAATCTACAGATGATTTGCCGCCGACTGTAACTATGTTTGGCTTCCAGTAGATGGTGGTACGCAGGTCGGCCAGGGTTTGACGGTTTTCAACATCGTACTTTGGGGAATAGAACATGCGCGAACGGTAAATGCCCTTAGGCGCATATGGTTTTATACCATTACCAAAAGTTTGTGGATAATACGTTGGCTCGTCGCCTCGCTTAGTGGTAATAACCAAAACCCCGTTACTACCACTGCTCCCGTAAATCCCCCTATTACCAGCATTACGCAATACTTCTATCGATTGTACATCGTTTACGTTGAGGGTATTCATAAATAAGGCGTCGGTATAAGCGCCATCGATCACTATAAGCATACGCCCGCCACCACGGGTGGTGTAAGGTACGCCATTGCGGAATAGCACGCCAAATAACCGGCCCTGCAGGCAATCGGCCAATTGCGGGCAACCCATGTTGTGAAAATCTTTGGCTAAAAGTACCTGGTCGGCATTACCCGGTCCGTTTAGGTTTGCCGAATGCTTAAGGGCATTCCGTTTCTCTATTATTATCACCTCGCGCAGGCTGATCACATGGTTACCCAACCCATATTTCATTTGCTCGTAATACAAGGCCTTGCTGCTTTGCGCATAGGTGGTAAGGAAGGCATTGGTGGTTAGCTTAAAATCGGCTATGCTTTTATAATTAGCCGTCGGCGGCGGCGGGATGCTATCCATGGTGATTACCACATCGCGCTTATTTTTGGCCGTACGTGCCTGGATCAAAAACTTAACACTATCAGAAAACATCACATCGTCAAAGGCAAAGCCGCCGTTTTGGTCAGTAAGCGTATCCACCTGTAGCAGGCCGTCGTCAAAGTTTATCAACTCTACCTTACCCTTGGCAACCGGGCTGCCCGATGGCGTGGTTACCCTGCCGGATATGGTAAAGTTCTTTTGAGCCAGGTACTTGTTTTTAGTTTGATTTGCACTTAATACATCTTGCCACTCGTATCTATGATAGCCCTGGGTAAGCATTAATGCGTCAAGATCGGCGCGGGTTTTATCGTTTACGTTGTTAAAATAATAAGTAGGCTGCTCTATGTATCCTTTAAGATCAGACGTTAGCAGCAGGTTAGCTAAAATATTATTCTCGCTGGTTTCATCAACCGGCACTTTGCTTTCATCAGTTACGGCTATAGAGAAACTGCCCACAGCGGGATTACCCTCGTTATCTTTTGCATCGATATTTAAACTTATCTTTTGCCTTGGCGAGTAGCTTTGTTTATCGGCATTTACGGTTAAATTAAGCCTGTCTTCGGGGTTATCTATAAACACCAAACGTTCGTTTAGCGGTGTGCCCGACGATGAAAATAGCGTAAACTGTGCTATCCCCGATGGAAATTTATTCTTTGCCACCGTTGCCACCGTTGCCGAGAATGCCGTACTGCCCGGCTTGCTCTTAGCCGCATAATAAACCTTGCCGCCGTTTTTGCCAATTAAACTAAACTGGGCGCTATTTTGCTTTGTAGTACTTACTACCACTTTTAAATCCGGGCCGGAGGTGGAAATATTGAGCACAAAACCATTATCAGCAGCTACCGGCAAACTAACCGATGCTTTTGAACCATCGGCATAAATCAGGTTTGCTTTATAAGTATTTCCTACCTCAGGCGTAAAGTCAAATAAACCCATGCCAAGGTGGGCAGTGCTTAACATTGCAACCTGCTTGCCTTTACTATCCGTTATATTTCCTTTAATATCAACACCAAGGCCATCGGTGCCTATTGCCTTAAAAGCCACTTTGGTTTCGATGCCGTTAACCATCACGCCGCCTTCCGGGAAAAACTGCACATCGGCATGCCCGGCCATCACCCTTATGGGGATGCTTTTATAAACCATGCCCCCCTGGCCTGTTCCGCTTAAGCCGGTCACTATTCGTCCCGATTTAAGCAGTGCGGCGTTATCTGCGGGCAAATTAACATGCAGGTTACCATTGGCATCCGTCACACCTTTGCCTTTTGCAACAACAGCATTGTTAAGCATAATAGAATACCTTACCGCATTGCCGGAGTACGCCGCGCCGTTGGCATCGGTATAATTAATATCGGCAGTAATGGCATTGCGCCCGTTTTGATTAGTACTGGTAAAAGTTGTTTTGGTAAATACTTTATTGGTGATGATGTTGGTGATGCTAATGGCCCTATCAAAAATATAATCACTACCCGCATTAAGCATGTATTGGGTGTACGCTCTAATTCGATAGTTTCCCTCGTGTAGGGTATCCGGCAGTGCGAAATCGCCGTAGGCAAGGCCATCTCTAACCTGCAGTTTTATGTTTTGTTTGATGGCGTCCTGGTCATCTATCAGCTCCACATTCAATATGCCGCTATCGGGTTGCAGGCGGTGCTGCGGGCCGGTAATTACGTAAGCCTTAAACCAGATATCATCTCCTGCGGCGTAGTATGGTTTATCAAATTGCAGGTGTACTTTTTCGGTGGGATGCGTGCCCGTCCATTTATCCAGCTGGCGCTGTACGGTGGCAATTATATCGTCATCGGCGCTAAAACTATAAGCGACAATACTGCCAATGGCCAGTAACAGGCCGGCTATAATACGTTTGTAAGCCATACATTTACAGGTAAATCACAATATAAAACAATGCTACGCAATAATTGTGATTTACCTGCAGTATTAAAACTTATTCTTCCACATCATGCTCTCTACCGGGCGGGTGGTAGGGTTGTTATATTTGGCGTTGCTTTTGGTGTTATATAGGGTTTCAATCTCGCCCTCAACCACAAAATAGATCAGTTGACCGATTGGCATGCCGGCATATATCTTAACAGGTTGGGCGCATGAGATCTCCAGCGTCCAGGTATTACAAAAGCCCACATCGCCTTTACCAGCGGTTGCATGGATATCAATACCCAAACGGCCTGTACTTGATTTCCCTTCCAGGAAAGGAACGTGTTTGTGCGTTTCGGTATATTCAACCGTTACACCCAGGTACAGCGTATTGGGCTGTAATACAAAGCCTTCCTTTGGGATCTCGAAACCAATAATTTCATTATGCAGTTTGGCATCCAGCACGCGGTCTTTATAAGTGGCCAAGTGCTTGCCCAAATGCACATCGTAAGAGTTTGTGCCCAGGCATTCCGGTTTAAACGGCTCAATTATAATACTCCCTTTTTCAATCTCTTCGAGGATGCGCTTGTCTGATAAAATCATATAAAAAATACTGGGCTTAAAATTAAGATTATTTGCCCTAACCGCCAACAGGTATTACACTCTTTATCGCCCCAAAAACGACAAAACCGCTTTGTACTTTGTACAAAGCGGCCAATTGTACCACCGTTTGGCAATACTCACTCACACTAATCCTACCCCAAATTTCAAAGCGCTTTTCGTACGCTGATATGTTTTGCTGCACTGCTTTCGGCAACGCGTTGTTTGATGCAGCCTTCTGTTATGGCCACAGCCAATAAAACTGCGGCCGATATGTATATCTTCTTCATTTTGTGTTAATTGTGATGCAAAAAATGTTTAGTGCCTGTATGACGTACGTTTATACCCATTAGTTACAGGCCGAATAATTAACGTTAATTATTATATTTAGCTGATACAATTTGGCTACCTTTTTTGCAATTTTACCATCCATGGCTATAGCGTACCGACAACAGATTGACGATGATACAGAGTTTGCGCTGTGGAGGATAGAAGAAACCGCCGACGAACTATACAAACAACTCCAGCTAAACGATACCGAGAAAGCCTACACAAAAATAATAAGCAAAAGCAAGCGCTACCTGCACTGGCTGGGCACCCGCGTACTACTCCGCAAAATGCTGGGTACCGATGATTACATCGATGCTAAAGTCGACAGTCATGGCAAGCCTTACCTGGTGAGCCTGCCCTATCATATCTCGCTTAGCCACTCATATGATTATGCCGCGGTGATGATCAGCAAGACGCGCCCTGTGGGTATTGATATTGAACAGATAAAAGAAAAGGTAGAGCGGATAGCCCACAAGTTTTTACTGCCGCACGAATTAAATTTTATAACCGATCAGCATAAAATTCAGCAGCTTTACGTTTGCTGGTGCGCTAAAGAGGCCGTTTATAAATGCTACGGACAAAAAGAGGTATCATTTGCAGATAATATATCTTTGCAGCCCTTTACGTTTCAGCACCACGACGTGCTGCAGGCCAAACTTCACAAGGGCAAAGTTGATATTGACTATGAGGTTGGCTATATGCAGTACGAAGATTACATGATAGGATACGTGAAGGGATAATGCATATGCAGAACAAAAAAGTAATTTTTCAGGATTGGGGATTAACGGATTACCAGATGGCCTGGGACCGCCAGGAAAAGCTATTTGGCGAAACCGTTAAACTGAAGACCGATATCCGTAACCGCAACTTGGCGCTTGCCGGTGGCGATGAGCCGATTGAAGATGCCATTACCCCCAACTACCTTATTTTTTGCGAACACCCGCACGTTTACACCCTCGGCAAAAGCGGCAAGGCCGAGCATTTGCTTTTAGATGAGCAGGGATTAAAAGATAAAAACGCCGTTTACTACCCCATTAACCGCGGTGGCGACATTACATACCATGGCCCCGGCCAATTGGTGAGTTATCCTATTTTAGACCTCGACAACTTCTTTACCGATATACACCTGTACCTGCGCACGCTGGAAGATGCTATTATTCTTACCCTGGCAGATTACGGCTTAACCGCAGGCCGTTACTCCGGCTATACCGGTGTTTGGTTTGATGCCGATAACAAGCGGGCCCGCAAAATTTGTGCGATGGGCGTGCGTTGCAGTCGCTGGGTTACCATGCATGGGCTGGCCTTTAACGTAAACCCCGATCTTGACTATTTTAAGAACATCGTCCCTTGCGGGATTGATGACAAGGCGGTAACCTCCATGCAGGCCGAACTTGGGCGCCCGGTTGATATGAACGAAGTGAAAAAAATCCTAAAGCATCATATTTCCGTACTTTTTGGTATGGAGATGATATAATGCGAATACTAACAATACTATTTTTGATGGCAACGTTTGCGGCCTGTACCAAAGCTACTGTGCCTACACAGGCGGCCGTGCAAAACACCAATAACAATATGCCTGCAACAGACATTTTAACTTACCTGGCCCTTGGCGATTCGTATACTATTGGTGAATCGGTTCCTGCTGCACAATCATTTCCTTATCAGTTGGCAGCAAACCTTAGGGCAGGCAACCATTTAGTAACCAATCCCGATATTATTGCCGTTACCGGATGGACCACCGGCGATCTTAAACAAGGCATAATCCAGCGCGGCATCACCAAACACGACTATAACATCGTTACCCTGCTTATTGGTGTGAACAATCAGTTTCGCGGGTATAGCCAGGATGATTACCGTAAAGAGTTTGCCGAACTATTAAACATCGCCATTAACTATGCAGGCGGAAACAAGAAGCATGTTTTTGTACTCTCTATCCCTGATTGGGGCGTTACACCATTCGCCAAAAACGGTGGTTATGATGCCCATAAGGTAGGTGCCGAAATTGACCAGTTCAACGCCATTAACAAACAGGAAACCGAAAAACTGGGCGTAAGCTATGTAGACATCACCCCTGCATCCCGCCGTGCAAGCTATACCTCGGATCTGATAGCTAACGACGGATTGCACCCATCGGGCAGTATGTACAGCCTTTGGGTAACGCAACTATTACCAATCGTAAATGCGCAGGTAAAATAGCAGGTTTATATTAAATTTAAGTATGAAAATTACGCTTTGCTTTCTATTGGCTATTATGGCATCGGGGACGATTTTTTGCCAACCTACTAAAGCAAACCATGCAATTACCGATTCGGTGAGATACTTGGCCATGGGCGACTCTTACACCGTGGGCCGCTTTTTGCCAACTGCGCAAAGCTTTCCTTACCAGCTTGCAGCCACCTTAAAAAGCAAGGGTATAAATGTGGCCGTGCCTGTTGTGCTTGCGCAAAACGGCTGGCGTACAGACGAGTTGTTGCAAAGGATTGTCGGTACTGCCAAAAACGAAACTTTTGATTTTGTAACCTTGCTGATTGGTGTTAATAACCAGTATCAAAACAAAAACCACGAAACCTACCAAACAGAATTTACCCAAATACTTACTGCAGCCATTGTTATGGCAAAAGGCAACCCCCAACACGTTTTTGTACTATCAATACCCGACTGGGGGTCTACCCCCTTCGCCAATGGCCGCAACCTGGATAAAATCACCACAGAAATTGATGAATATAACATGATAAACAAAGCAGTGGCCGATGCTGCAAAGGTGCATTATATTAATATAATAGGCCTCTCCCGTACAGACGGCATGAACGCCGACCTGGTTACTACCGACCATCTACACCCATCCGCTAAAATGTACAGCTGGTGGGTACAAAAAATCGCCAAAGAAGTTGGAAAGGAATTTAAGAAATAACACTCATGATTTATTAAACCACGACCTTATGTCTATAGAAAGTTTAAAATCCTTTTTAAACTAAACTAACACTCCGGTAAACTGATAGGGATATTGATTGCCAGCCCCCCGTCGGATGTTTCTTTGTATTTGGAGTTCATATCTTGCGCGGTTTGCCACATGGTGCGTACTACGGCGTCGAGGCTTACTTTGGCTTTATCGGGATTGCTTTGCAGGGCCAGTTGAGTTGCGGTGATGGCTTTTATAGCACCCATGGTGTTACGTTCTATGCAGGGCACTTGTACCAGGCCACCAATTGGGTCGCAGGTGAGGCCAAGATGGTGTTCCATGGCAATCTCTGCCGCCATTAATACCTGGCGCTGGCTGCCGCCCAAACACTCGGTAAGGGCTGCTGCAGCCATGGCTGATGATACCCCGATCTCGGCCTGGCAACCACCCATCGCGGCGGATATAGTAGCACCTTTTTTAAAGATACTGCCCACCTCTGATGCGGTAAACAAAAACTGGGTTATCTTCTCGTCATCAAAACCATCACAAAAGCTGATGTAGTATTGCAGTACCGCAGGGATTACTCCAGCAGCACCATTAGTAGGCGCGGTAACTACCCGGCCAAAGGAGGCGTTCTCCTCGTTTACGGCAAGCGCAAAACAGCTTACCCAGTCCAAAATGTTTTGGAAGCCGTTACCGGTTTGACGCATGGCCTGTACCCACTCGGTATAATTACTATAGCTATGACCTTTTAATAACCGTGTATTTAATGCTGATGCACGGCGGGCAACATTAAGGCCGCCCGGCAGGTTACCAGCGGTGTGGCAGCCGCGGTACATACATTCCTGCATTACTCTAAAAATATTTAGCACACTGTCGCGGGTTTCCTTTTCGCTACGCCAGGCAAGTTCATTTTCTAAAACAACTTCAGATATTTTGAGGCCTGTTTTACGGCACCAGTGCAGCAGGTCGCCGGCGGTATCAATGGGGAATGGCAGGTCCACCTCCGTTTTATGGCTGGTTTGCTCGCCTTCTTTCACCACAAAACCACCACCAATCGAATAAAATGTGGCAGATACCGCCGTCTCGTTACTTAAAAACGCCTGGAAGGTTACCGCATTAGGGTGAAATGGCAGGCTCTCAGTAAAAAGGAACAGCAGGTCATCATCCGCAAAAAAGCTAACTTCTTTTTCGCCGCGTAATTGCAGTTTGTGGGTTTGGTTAATGTCGGCTATTTTGCTGTCAATTTTATCAACCTCAAAAGTAACGGGGTCATCGCCGCTTAGGCCAAGCAATATTGCAATATCGGTACCGTGGCCGCGGCCTGTTTTAGCCAATGATCCGTACAGCAAAATCTTAACCTGTACAACAAGTGGCAGGGCATCTTTCTGTTTAAGCAACTCAACAAATTGTTGCGCGGCCCGCCAGGGGCCAAGCGTATGCGAGCTGGACGGGCCAATGCCTATCTTAAACATATCAAATACCGAAATCTGTTCGCGCTGTTGCATCAATTTTTATGATTGAGATTGTCCCTTATCCGAATAATGTAAAAATAGGTAACATTTAGAGATTAGTGGTTAAAGATGGGAGATTAGTTTGTTGCTGTAACAGGCTAATCTCTAATCACTTCCCTACGCCATCCCCGGGAATTTAATCCCCGCGGCTTTAACATCATTGATGATTTCTTCCTGCAGGGCTATTTGGGTGGCTAAGAAGTAAGCGGGATCTACCCATACCCGTACGGTAAAACGCATACCATCACTTTCTAACAAAAGTACGCCAATTTTAACGGCAGGTTCGCCCATTATATTAGGCACTTTCTTTATAGCTGTGGTTAATATTCCTTTTACCTGTTCGATATCAGCCCCATAATTTAGCTTAAAATCAACATCTAAACGGCGTTTGCCCTGGCGGGTAATGTTGATGATAACCTCGTTAAAAAGCTTCCCGTTGGGGATGATAACCGTTTTGTTATCGGCGGTCAATATCTCGGTATAAAAAAGCTGGATAGCCTGTACGCGGCCGTCCTGGCCCTGGGCTATGATATGGTCTTCTATCCCGAAAGGTTTTAATAACAGGATCAACACCCCTCCCGCAAAGTTTTGCAAAGTACCCGATAGGGCTAAACCCGCGGCCACACCTAATGCACCAATAACAGTGCTTATAAAAGTAAGCTGGAAGCCAATAATATTAAATACGCTGATGATAAGCACCGCGTATAATGCAGTTATAGAAAGACTTAAGAAAAATGGTTGTAGTGAAGAATGAACTTCCCGTTTACTCATGCGGCTGGTAAGGCGCGATTTAATAAACGCTATTACCCAAAGGCCAACAAAGAAAAGGATTATTCCGAATAAGTATCTTGGCCCGTTTGCGACCAACCAGATATGTAATTGACTATAAAAATCTTTTAGCTCCATAGATAGGAGCCAAAATTAAGAATTTTTATTAACTGTACAGGGTCACAAACAGCTCGGGGCCTTTAAACAAAACCCACTCTACAATGCGGCTGTGTATGTTCTTCCTTTTTTTAACTATTTGTTTCATACCAGCACATATTCAAAAGCTGTGCCTAAGTAGTAAAACACCAATAATGTTACAAAAGATTAATATAGACGCACAAAACGAGTTATTAAAAGCCAATAAACGCCCCCGAACCACAAAAAAACCCCTTTGAAGCGATGTAAAAAACACGACAATAAAAAACCCCTGTCTGCTTTAACAGACAAGGGTTTAATATTTATTAAGCGATGCTTAACAGGGGAAATGATTACATCATGCCGCCCATGCCGCCGCCGCCCATTGGTGGCATGCCACCTTTGTCATCATCAGGCTCGTCTGCCAACACACACTCGGTGGTTAACAACATAGCCGCGATAGATGCTGCGTTCTCTAATGCTACACGGCCTACTTTAGTAGGGTCGATAACACCTGCGCCAATTAAGTTCTCGTATTTGTCGGTACGTGCATTATAACCAAAGTCGGCAGTACCTTCTTTAACTTTTTGCACAACTATCGAACCTTCGATACCAGCATTCTCACAGATCTGGCGAAGAGGCTCTTCGATAGCACGACGGATGATCTGGATACCTGTGTTCTCATCTTCGTTAGCACCTTTAAGGTCTGTTAAAGCAGCAACCGCACGGATGAAGGCAACGCCACCACCTGCAACAATACCTTCTTCAACAGCCGCTCGGGTTGCATGTAAAGCATCGTCAACACGGTCTTTTTTCTCTTTCATCTCAACTTCTGAAGCTGCACCAATGTACAATACAGCAACACCGCCAGATAATTTAGCTAAACGCTCTTGTAATTTTTCCTTATCGTAATCAGAAGTGGTAGTTTCGATCTGCGCACGGATCTCACCAACACGGCCTTTGATCAAATCTGCATCACCTGCACCGTTAACCAGTGTAGTATTGTCTTTATCGATAGTGATCTTTTCTGCCTGGCCCAACATAGATAGGTCTGCACTTTCTAGTTTGTAACCACGTTCTTCAGATATTACGGTACCGCCTGTTAATACAGCGATATCCTCTAACATTGCTTTACGACGATCGCCAAAGCCTGGTGCTTTAACAGCAGCAACTTTTAACGAACCACGAATTTTGTTAACTACCAAAGTAGCTAATGCTTCGCCATCTAAGTCTTCAGCAATAATTAAAAGTGGTTTACCTGTTTGTACTTGTTTTTCCAGGATAGGAAGCAATTCCTTCATTGAAGAGATTTTTTTATCGTAGATAAGGATGTATGGGTTTTCTAACTCAACTTCCATTTTATCTGAATTGGTAACAAAGTACGGAGAAAGGTAACCGCGGTCAAACTGCATACCTTCTACAGTTTTAACTTCAGTTTCGGTACCTTTTGCTTCTTCAACAGTGATAACGCCTGAAGTACCAACCTTAGCCATAGCTTCAGCTATTAACGCACCGATAACTTCATCGTTATTAGCTGATATAGATGCTACCTGTTTGATCTTGTTGTTATCCTCACCAACGGTTTGTGATTGAGTTTTTAAGTTTTTTACAACTGCAGCAACCGCTTTATCAATACCGCGTTTCAAATCCATTGGGTTTGCACCAGCTGCAACGTTTTTAATACCTGCAGTAACAATAGCCTGTGCTAAAACGGTAGCAGTAGTAGTACCATCACCTGCAATATCAGCAGTTTTTGATGCAACTTCTTTAACCATTTGCGCGCCCATGTTTTCGATAGGGTCTTTCAGTTCAATTTCTTTAGCTACAGTTACACCATCTTTAGTAACAGCCGGTGAACCAAACTTTTTGTCGATAATTACGTGACGGCCTTTTGGGCCTAATGTAACTTTAACCGCGTTAGCCAAAATATCAACACCACGCTTTAAAGCGTCACGTGCCTCAACATTATATTTAACTTGTTTTGCCATGATTTTTTATTTGAATATTTAAATGTTGTAAAGTTAAAATGTTATGAAATTCAATATTGGAAGGCAACTTTACAACCTTTCAACATTGCAACTTTACAACTAATTATAATACCGCGTAAATGTCAGATTCGCGCATGATCAGGTATTCTTTGGCGTCTACGTTGATCTCGGTACCTGCGTATTTTCCGTATAAAACAGAATCGCCAACCTTTATGGTCATTGGGATAAGCGCGCCAGAAACATCAGCATACTTACCAGGGCCTACAGATACTATAGTTCCTTTTTGTGGTTTCTCCTGGGCTGTTTCAGGAATATAAATACCAGAAGCGGTTTTGGTTTCAGCAGCTGCTGCTTCTACAACCACTCTATCCGCAAGGGGTTTAATGTTTAATGACATAGTAATACTATTTTGATTTTATAATTTTAAGTTTTCGTATATGGATTTCACATCAATTATGCCAAGCAGCAATTATTTTTTGCATTGGCATATTTACTGTTTAATTGTCACCTTTTAAAGCTAAGGTTACAACCTATTGGTTTTATCTTAACAGCCGTGTGCCAACGTGTCAGTCAACACTATTTCAGCAAAAAAGGCTTTGGAGTATAGTCCAAAGCCTTTAAGTATTTCTTATAAACTTATTACTTTTTAGGTTGAGCAACCGGTGCAGGTGAAGCAGCTGGTGTGCTTAACGGTGCAGGTGCCGCGGTTGTACCCTTTGGTTTAGAATCTTTTCTGATCTGCTCTAATAAAGCCGGGTCACTGCCTTTTTGAGAACCATCTTTAACAGATACGTTGATCATCAACGATAAAACCATAATACTGATAGCCAAGACCCAGGTTCCTTTTTCTAAAAAATCGCCGGTCTTTTGCACGCCCATTAGTTGTGACGTACCTGAAAAATTTGAAGCTAAACCGCCGCCTTTAGGGTTTTGGATTAATACGATCAGGCCTAAAAGGACACATAAAATGATCGTGATGATGATTAAAACTAAATACATTTCTTATTATATCAATTGGTTTTCTTTTCTAACTGTTCAATCTGGACTACAAAGTAAAGCTTTTTTTCCGGAAATTTCAATATCAATTTTTTATAAGTAGCTATCGCTTTATGATATAGCATTTGGTCGCAATAAATACGTGCCAGCGTTTCGGTCACAAAATCGTTCTGGTCTTCAGAGCTTCTTTTGGCTTTATTCTCATTATCCAGTTTATCTGCCGACAGCGGTTTTATCTGCGGCTCTGTATGGATGAAACGTTCTATAATAACATCTTCCTTTTTACCGGGATCAAACGCCACAGGTGCAGCCTCAGCGCCCCTTTGCACCCCACTTATTGATGTAAGGCTAAAAATATTCTCGTAATACTGCTGCTGTAACTCATTGCCGCTGCCTCGTTTTGCCGGCCTTGCTGCCTCGCCTCCGTTAGGTTTTGTATCAGCTGAAGGAGCTTCGCCATTCGTGTACGGCTGGAAGGTTTCGGCATGCTCCTTACGGGTTTTGTTTAGCCACCACATAAAAGTGTACGGCATTTTATCATCATAGTAACGGGATACCTGCTGCACGGCAGGCTCTGCCAATTGCGCTGTTGGCTGGGTTGCTACGGGGAATAAATTTTCAACCGGTGCAGCTTCCTGAACAAACGGCGCAGTATTGTTTACACCACGTAACTCATCAAGCTTTTTATCAAATGACAGGAAATCGGCACCTATGGCGCTATCCATTATCAGGCGTTCTTCCTGTTCCTGGATGTGCTTATGTTCGGCACGCAAAGGCTCTACAACCGGCTGCGGCTGGTGGAACAACACTTCTGATGCTTCCTCTTCTTCGGGGCTGCTATCTATATGCGGTTCGCTAAACCTTGCCTCAACAGGCGCGGTAGCTACCTCGTTAGGGGTGGCTTTAAAGCCAATATCTTCTATACCTACTATCTCGTCGTAAACGTCATCTTCAATATCCTGACGCGTTTGCTCCGGCTCCGGTGTATTTTGCGCGCCCGGTTTAGGGAAACGCGAATTAAATCTTGGACCTTCGTATTGGGGGATGGGCGGCGGTGTTTGCTGAACGGGTTGCTGTTCGGCAACTGGTGCAGGCTTTTCTACCAGAGATTGCTGTGTAGTTGCTTCCGGCTCGTTATATTGGTAAGCGTTTTCAACAGGCGTTTCTGTTACAGGTTGTTCTATATTTTCAGGTTCGCTGTTCTCAAACGCGTGATAGGTATGGTGATATTCGCTGCCAATAACCGGGGCTTCGGTAATTTCTTCAACAGCTTCTTCCTCATTTGCGTCCTGCGTTTTCGCCGCATTGTCTGTTTCAGGGTGCTCGTAATTATCAACAGGCGCAAAGGCAACTTCTTCAGTTACTTCGGGTTGCTCAACAACTTGTGTCGGCTCTTCCTCTTGTTCTTCAATAATTTGCAAAGGCTCGCTTACGGGTTCATCGGCAACAATAACTTCTTGTTGTTCCGGCGAATTGTATCCGTTATTGTCAAAAGCATTTGCATCATCAAATTGTGCTGTGTCACTTTGTGGTTCTTCGGCAACAATACTTTCCTGCTTTGCAGGGGCATCGTATCCGTTATTATCAAATGCATCGGCATCAATAGATTTAGCCGTAGCAGTGCCA
The DNA here is from genome assembly GCF_034345625.1 of Mucilaginibacter sp. 5C4. Classification (NCBI taxonomy): domain Bacteria; kingdom Pseudomonadati; phylum Bacteroidota; class Sphingobacteriia; order Sphingobacteriales; family Sphingobacteriaceae; genus Mucilaginibacter; species Mucilaginibacter sp. 5C4. The sequence goes on from NZ_CP133775.1 coordinate 4,322,526, forward strand.
GTGTTAAAGAAGTTTTGGGTTGTTGTGTAGATACCTTTTATAGAATGGATGATGCTTGCATCATTAACTACTGCAAGCTCTTGCGGATGGTTAACCACTTTATGCAGCGTGCGCGGGTTAAAATAAACCGTTGCTTTGCTTAGTTGCTTTTTATCACCTGCGCGGGCAAACAATACTTGCAATAAACCACTCTGCGGGTTATCCTGAACCAAAAGCTCCAGGCTTTGGATATACGACGATCCGTTATCGGCCGGGTTAGCCAACAAGTCCCATAAAATTTCTTTCTGCCTGCTATCTACGTATTGATCCACGTTTTATAAACTATATGCCTACCAATTGGCAAAGGCCCTGTTAAAAATATCGTCTGTTAATTGTTTAACAATTTCTGGTATCAAAGTTTGTTCCTGCGATGCACTATCGCCGACAAACTCCTTGTATTTTGTAAACGTTTCCTCAAAATTAAGCTTTTTATCGGCTTCGTACATATATTTTACGGTAACAGTAATGCTTAAACGGCTGGCACCTGCAATTGGCGCGGTGTTACTATTGGTTGCCTGTATAGAAACCGGTGCAATACTGTAGCCCGTAATTGCCCCGCTCATGGTAGCGTTAGCCTCGCCTCTGGTAATGCTGATGCTGGTTTGCGAACGGATGCGATTTTTTAGTGCTTCTGTAAAGGTTTGGCTTAAGGTAGGCACAACCAGTTGAGCGTTATTTTCAAAAAACTGAACATCAATTGTTTTTAGACCTACTGGTATGGATGCACCATTAAGCGACAACTTGTAGGCACACGAGTTAAAAAGCATCACTACCATGCCCAACGTTAATACATTTAAAAATAACCTTTTCTTCATTTGATATAGTACCCTATAAATCTAATTCTTTTATTTTACGATATAAAGTTCTTTCTGAAATGCCCAGCTCATTTGCAGCCAGTTTGCGCTTGCCTTTGTGCTTTTTAAGCGCTTTGCGGATCAGGTCAGATTCCTTTTCTATCAGCGACAGCGATTCCTCCACCTCTTCGGCTTCGTGCGTTATGTTATAATCGTTATTATTATTGCTGCTAACGTTATTGTTAACGGGTTGCTGTAGGGTAAATTGTGCTTCGCGGTTATTGGTGGGCAATTCAATATCGCGGTAAAGCTGGGTTACAGCCGGCGAATTATTTGCGTAGTGGGTACTTACACCGCCATGCTCAATAATATCTGCTACCAGCTTCTTCAACTCAACCATGTCGCGCTTCATATCAAACAGCACTTTGTATAGGATATCCCGCTCAGAAAAATCCTCTTTCGGCTGATTGTCCAGGCGCATTGGCAAATTGCTGCGGCTTGCTTCGTGTGGTATATAGGTTAGCAGTGTTGGCGCAGTTATTACGCGGTCGCGTTCTAAAACGGCTAATTGCTCGGCCATATTTTTCAACTGCCTAACATTACCCGGCCACGAATAATTGATGAGTACCTGCTGCGCTGCTTCATCTAATTGGATAGGCGGGCTGCGGTACTTATCGGTAAAATCTGAAGTAAACTTGCGGAACAGCAGGAATACATCTTCCTTCCTTTCGCGCAATGGTGGAATCTTCAACGGAACAGTGTTTAGCCTATAGTAAAGATCCTCTCGGAACTTACCGGCTTTAACCGCATCGTAAACATCCACGTTGGTTGCTGCAATAACACGCACATTGGTTTTCTCAACCTTAGATGACCCCACCCTAATGTACTGGCCCGATTCTAAAACCCTGAGCAAGCGCGCCTGGGTGCCTAATGGCATTTCGGCAATCTCATCTAAAAAGATAGTACCACCATTCACGGTTTCAAAGTAACCTTTACGCTCGCCAACGGCACCTGTGTAAGCGCCTTTTTCGTGCCCGAATAGTTCCGAATCGATGGTACCCTCGGGGATAGCCCCGCAGTTAACCGCTATGAACGGCCCATGCTTACGCGGGCTCATCTGGTGGATAATGTGCGAAAAAACCTCTTTACCGCTACCACTCTCGCCGGTAATTAATACCGAGATATCTGTAGGTGCAACCTGGTTAGCTATATTTATTGCCCTGTTCAACAACGGCGAGTTGCCGATGATACCAAAGCGTTGTTTGATTTCTTGTACTTCCATTTATTAAATTTGAAGATTCGGCAATTTGAAAATTTGGAAATGAGCTCATCTTCAAATTTTCAAATCATCAAATTAATCTACAATTCTTCCTATCAACGTCGCCGATGTAGTCCGCTCCACCACCACATTAACGTACTGGCCCGGCTTGTAAGCTTCGCTTACCGGGAATATCACCATAGCGTTTTGATCGCTGCGGCCACAGTAGTCTTTGTCCGATTTTTTGGAAAAGCCTTCTATCAGCACTTTTTCTATCCTGCCAATACGTGCCTGCATCCTGTAGAAAGAATATTCCTGCTGCTTAGCCACAATTTGCGACAAACGGCGTTGTTTTACTTCTTCGGGGATATCATCCGCATAGCGTTTGGCGGCTAAAGTTCCCGGCCTTTCGCTGTATTTAAACATGTAGGCAAAATCGTATTTCACGTAATCCATCATGGTTACGCTATCGTTATGCTCTTCATCAGTTTCGGTACAAAAACCGGTGATAATGTCTGTAGATATCGCGCAATTCGGTATTATCCTGCGGATGGCATCAATACGGTTCATGTACCACTCACGGTCGTAAGTACGATTCATGATATCCAATATGCGGCTGTTACCGCTTTGTACCGGCAGGTGTATGTAATTGCAAATGTTATCGTATTTGGCAATGGTATATAAAACTTCGTCGGTGATATCTTTAGGGTGCGATGTTGAAAAACGTACGCGCAATTCTGGGCTGATCAAAGCAACCATTTCTAACAGGTTAGCGAAGTTTACTGCCCCCTCTAAATCTCCCCCGGCAGGGGAGACTTTTTGATTGGCTTTGGTTTCTAAAGCACTCCCTTCCGGGGAGGGTTGGGTGGGGCTCCATTTGTACGAATCTACATTCTGCCCTAACAAGGTAACCTCGCGGTAGCCTTTATCAAAAAGGTCTTTACACTCGGCAACTACCGAGTATGCGTCGCGACTGCGTTCGCGGCCACGGGTAAACGGCACCACGCAAAACGAGCACATATTGTCGCACCCCCGCATAATGGATACAAAGGCGTTTATGCCATTGCTGTTTAAGCGTACCGGGCTGATGTCAGCATAGGTTTCTTCGCGACTAAGTAATACGTTTACTGCTTTTTGGCCGCTATCAACCTGTTCTATAAGGTTTGGCAGGTCGCGGTAAGCATCGGGGCCTACTACAACATCAACCAGTTTTTCTTCTTCTAAAAATTTGGCTTTTAAGCGTTCAGCCATACAGCCTAAAACGCCAACCACCATACCGGGGTTCCTGAATTTTGCCCCTGCAAATTCTTTCAGGCGATTACGTACGCGCACTTCCGCGTTCTCTCGTATCGAGCAGGTGTTGATGAAGATCACATCCGCATTGTTAAAATCTGATGTGGTTTCAAAGCCTTTTTCGGCTAATATTGAAGCTACTATCTCACTGTCAGAAAAATTCATGGCGCAGCCATAGCTTTCTATATAAAGCTTACGGCCATTGTGTTTACCAACAGGTTCTAATACTAAAGCCTCGCCCTGCCTGCTCTCATCATGCACTTTATCCGGTATAAGAAAATCCATCGTCATCGTAAAATTGAACCGCAAAAATACAATTTTTTTATATAATGAAGTGACAGTTTGTCAGCATTTAACAATTTTCAGTTTTTATTGTTATAGTACCACGCAAGCAGCCATAGAGTCGCTAAAGTTTAACGAACCGAAACCATGGCTAATAATATTCTCAAACAACGCTGGCTAAAAATACTACTGATAGTAGTTGGAGCACTGGTTATAATTATGCTTGTTGCAGCCCTTTGTATTAATAGCATCCTGGCACCTAAACTATCCGCCAAGTTAAAAGAGGCTATTTTAAAAGGCACCGATAGCCTTTACACGATCAATTACAGCGACCTTGACCTGAACGTACTGCAAGGCAAAGCCGTGTTATACGACATCACGTTTAAAGCCGACCCCACTGTTTATCAGCAAATGAGAAAGCGCGGCGCAGCACCCGGTAAACTTTACGAACTGCATGTTAAACGCCTCGTAATATCCGGCGCACACGCGTTTGAACTTTACTTTAAAAAGAAACTCAACATTAGCCGCATCACACTAAATTCTCCGGAAATCGCCATCGATAAATATTCGGATAAGGACACTGATACGGCCAGGAAGGATAAACGTACATTATATCAAAAACTATCAAAAAGCTTTAAGCTGGTGCATGTAGGCGAGATCTTACTGACTGATATTAACTACAAGCAGCGCAATCACACCGCGCCAAAAATCGCTATTTCAGAGCTTAAGGAGATGGATGTAAAAGCTACCGATCTGCTGATAGATTCGACTACGCAAACAGATACCTCGCGGTTTTTATAAGGATGTTACTACACAACTAAAAAACTACAGCAGCAAATCAGTTGATGGCTTGTATACTTTTAAAGTGAGGACAGTTAAACTCTCCACCCAAACTAAAAAACTTACCGTTCGCGGGTTGAATTTGCAGCCCATTGATCACACGATATTTTTCAAGCGAAGCAAAGCGACCGTTTTACCCTGCGGATAGATTCCATTCAGTTAAATAATTTCGATTACATCACATATCAAAAAGATCAATCGCTGGATGTAAAGCGCCTGGTAATGGACAACGGTTATTTTGAGGTTTACAGCAATTACAACGGCCAACTGCAAACCACCGACAGGCTGGTAACCTTTCCCTACTGGGCTATCCGCCACGCCAAAAAGCTACGCTGAATATAGACACGCTCGACCTGAAACATTTTGCCTTTACTTATACGCAACTAAACGAGGGGCCAATGAAAACAGGTTCGGTTGTGTTTAACAATATTTCTGCTCGTTTACGCAACCTTACCAACAGAAAAGATTTACTGGCAAAAAAAATATTGCTACGGCTAACCTTACCAGCTATTTCATGGGCAAAGGCAAGCTGGATCTCTCCTTTACATTTAATCTTAACGATGCCGGTTACAAATATAGCTACAAAGGGCACCTGGAGCCAATGGACATTGCTGCCGCCAACCCCGCAACTATGCCGCTATCTATGGTTAAAATAACATCCGGCAGGGTAAAAAGCCTCGACTTTAATTTCAACAGCACACAAAAAACATCTACCGGCACGGTTAACTTTTTATATAACGATTTGAATGTTGATGTATTGAGGAAGGACGATGAGAAAGGCTATAGCAAAAAATCCATCTTATCTACGCTTACCAATGCCGTCATCATCAAACACGATAACCCGGATGATGGCAAAACCGCGCCGCGTACGGCTAAAGTTGTTTTCATTCGCCCTGCTAATTTCCCATTCTTTAAAACGGTGTGGCTTTCCATATTGAATGGCATTAAAGCCTGCGCCGGCGTGGGTGATGCAAAGGAAAAAGGCAAGAAAGAAGATGCTGATAAGCTAAAGAAGGAAAAACGGCTGAAGGAAGCGAAAGAAAAGAAAGAGAATGAGGAGAAGAAGTTTAAGGAGAAGAAAAAATCTTAATCTACACCTGCGCTACTGCAACAGCAACTTCAAATTAATACCAAAATTAGTGAACGAGGTATTGAACGACTGCGAGGTATATGGCTTGGTGATGTTGCTATCGTAAAACAAATTCAAGTTAAAGCGTTGATTGATCACGTAATCAATAGAAGGGCGCATCGTGATATTCTTCGCGCCCGATGATACTTCAGCAGCGGCTATATCTGCACGATAGATCAATGTTTTGTTATCCCGTACGGCAACATCAAGCTTAAAGTTAATGTCGTTATTATCCTTGTTGCCTGTGCCGAATAAGCCCCATGGCATCCTGAAGTTTTTAGGGCGGTAGCCGAAACCAAATACCAAAATATTTTCGTCCTGCTGGGCCAGCTGGCTGTTTAGTAAACTTAGGTTTAACGAGCGGGTTTTACGGTACTCGAAGTTGGCCGTCATGCTGTTTTTGAAACGTACGTCGGCACCTAACAACGGCACAAACTGCTCAAATATGGCCACCTGCGAGAACTGGTAGAACGGCAGGAAATCGTTATTAAAATCTCTCGAAGCTACTGCGCCGTTGGCCTCCTGGTATTGCAGCAGGGTGGTAAAACTACTCACATTATATGATGAACGGTAACCATGTTTCAAGTCGAACGAGTCGAACAGGTCTGCAAAGAACGGCATCTTGCCCAACCCTGCGTACGAGATCTGCCAGTTAGGGATAGGCATCTTAGGAAACTGACTAGTGCCCGACTTGCTTGCATCTTTGCCAGAGTAAGCGGCCAAAAATGCAGGCACCAATACGTTTTGCGCATTAGGCCCGTAACCATCGGCATAACCATTAGCGGCTACGCCCGAGTTTGGATTAGTAAGGCCAAGCCTTTGCGAAACAATAGTACGGTTATCTAAAAACTTTTGATAAGTAGGCGACCTGCTTGTAACCCCTCCGGATTTTGCAAATGCTGTACCTAATGAAAAGAAAGAGATGCTGTAGGTGCCCGTTGTTACCGGGCTCAGGTTTTCGATACTATTGGTTGATGCCAGGTATTTAAAGTTGGTTTGGTAATTTTTATCCTGTGTTTTAAAGGCGATCAGCTCGATACGCAGGTCTGATACCGGCTCAATAATGCTTCGCAGGCGGATGTCCTCGTTAAACGATTTTACATAAAGCTGGTTCTGTAAGGTATCCGTGGTTATCCATCCGTTGGCTATGGCGCGCTGGCGGATATCGGCCTGGCTACCTAACAGGAAGCCTATGCCCGGCGCGTCATACGTCAGATCTTGCCCAAAAAGATTCGATTTAGGCAAATATCCCGGCAGGAATGTACCCTCTGTACGGGTATAGGTACCGCTGATGTTTTTGATGCCCGTTAGTATCCCCAGGAAGAATTTTGCCGCGCCCGTTTTCTCATCCTTACCCTTCCGCAACCCCTTAAATTTATTATAAAAGTTGGAGAAATTAAGGTTTGGATTCAACTGTATAGTCCGCGCGTTTTGGATGCTGTTACCAACATCATACGTTGGGTTAATTATAGCAAACTTGGGCTGGCTTTGCCAGTTAAAGTTGGTGCTGTAACGCACGGTTAGGGCTGTCCAATCGAGGCCCGGCAGCTTGTTTATTGGTGCTGACCAGTTTAAATTGATGGTGTGGTTATAGTTGGTGGTACGGCCCAGCTTCCAAAGGTTTTCCCAAAGGGTATCGCGTTTTAAACCATTGATCCGGCCAGCCGGTTCATCCACAACAGATAGGTTTGTAGCATCTATATCCAGCGTTAGGGCTTTCGACAAATTCCATCCTATACCGTAAACCCGGGTAATGTTAAAGTTTTTATTGAATGCTGTTGGGATAGCGATAAAATTGTTCGGGTCATTATTACGCAGGGTATTCTCCGAGTAAAAACGATCAAAGTTGATACTAAAATTTAACCTCGATGGCAGGATGCTAAAGTTAAAATCGCGCGCCAGGGCAAGCAGGTTACTTTTGATGATTTTGGCAAACGGCGTATAATATTTAGGGTCTTTATTATAATTATAATTCAGCGCTACGCGATAAGTTTTAGCAAAGTCATTCTCTACATTAAAATCGTGGTGCTGGTATTCGGTATAGGCATACGTAGCTGCAAAGTTCTCAATATTCCAAACGTGCACAGGCGCGGTGGTATTTGTACGCTCTTTGTGCACATTGGTAAAGTTGATGCTTTTACGTGTGGTAAAATCTTGCGTAACATTCTTTATCGAATCCCGTGCTTTATTACTCGGCGCTGCGGCAAGCGATTTCTTCAGCTCCACATCAGGCGAACCAGGGTCATATTGCGGGGTGCTTATCTGGGTAGAGATGTTTACATATGCCGGGATCCGGATCCCGCTTTTTTCCGGGAAAAATTTGCCCAGCTCGATACTTGCCGATGCATCTACCGCCTGGTTATCGCTTCGGCTACGGTCGCTCACCCTTGAATCCAGCGTACCGAACCCCACGGTGCTTTTACTGCCCGATACTGTGATATTCGCAAAGTCTGCCAGTGCGGCATCTACCCTCGCGGTAGCAGCCCAGCCACCACGCTGGTCAAAGTCTGTTAAACGCAATTCATCAAACCAAACAGTACCTGTTTTATTCAATCCGTCATCTCCGGCAAGTCCCCTGGGTTTGTATGGGTTGCGTACACCCAGCATAATGGTGCGCAGTCGGCTCAGGTCGGGCTGGCCTTTTATGGTTACCTTATTGGTGCCATCAGTATATACGAACGGGATGGTGAACGGCCACGGCTGCCCGTTTAACTTGGCATTGTTACGGGCAAGTTTAGCATCTATCAAAATGGATAATTGCAGATCCAGCTCGTTTACTGCCGGCCATATGGCTCCAGGGTCGCGGGTGCCGGGCTGGGTAACAGCCAAAGGCACTTCGTATTCGTAATAGTTATCCTGGTAATCGACACCCAAACGCACAAATCCGTTAAGGTCTTTATCCCTTAACTGGTCACCTTCTGCGTGGATAAACATTTGGATGCGTTTGTAAGACCGCAGATCGTTAAAGAAAGTACGGAACGCCGCCCTCGAATAACCATCGCGCAGGTTGGTCACATTTAAGGATAACGATTGCTCATTTAGCTTGGTATCGGTTTGTAGGTTATTATAGTTACGCTGGCGGTTAATGCCCGGCGGTACTACGTAAGGTATTGGTGTGCGGTTACCATTCTCCTCGATGTTTACGGCCTGCACATCTAAAGTTGAGCCATCAATAACAGGGCTTACAATGGCAGGGTCGGCAATAACACTTTGCAGGTTGTTTTCAGCATTAAAGGTACGCCACTCGCCCCTTACCAGTTGCAGGGTAGCAAAACGCAGGATAGAGGTATCGGCAAAATTGGTCATGAACATCCGCATAAAACGGATGGCCTTAAAATCCTGGATGTTACCAACCTTGCTTTGGTACTCGTTTATAGGCACCCTAAACTGGTACCAGGTAACGGCCTGCGTAGTACCGTTTGGTAGCTTTACGTTAGATGTAATTTTATCGTTGATGAAATTTTGGCCAATAACCATATCCTGCGGACGGATAGAAACGCGGTACTGGAAGTACTCGTCCGTTTGGCTCATGTTGTTATCTCGGTTAATGTCCTCACCATCTGGTAAAGAGGTTGACGCCGACGTCTGGATGCCCAGTTCCGCTTGCGATTGCTCCGCTGTTTTAGAGTTACCATCTGTACCATTGTAACGGCTGTAACGTTCCAGGATGCCGGCATTTCTTTGGTCGAGCGCACCACCCTGATAGTATTGGTAATCATCTGTTGATGGATCGGCAGTCAGCGCAGCTATAGCCAGGGGACTTAATACACCCTGCGCCTGCTGTAGTATCGGCGCGAATTTTGTTTTCTCATCATTATCGTTCAATCCATCCAACCCCACATCCTGCAAACGGCGCGAATCCGGATTGTTATCAAAAGCATTGATAACCGGCTGTAGTTTTGACACCTTACCCCAAACAGTTTCATCAACATTGCCGGCGTTGGCAGCATCAACAGGCAGGCTGTTCTCTAAACTTTTGCGGCCATCTTTTAAAATATCTTCTGATACGCTACCCAGGTTGAAATAAAGATCACCACCTGCCGAGTTTGGTTTGTAGATGAACGGATCCATCATCCAAAACTCAATGTAGCCTACGTTAAGCGATTCAAAGTCATTAGTTTCCAATTTACGGAACATACCACCCCATCTTGCTTTGGGATTTTGTAAAGTGCCGTCGGTGTTTACGCCAGTAGTAGCATAGTTATACGGACCACGAACGGTTGGGTAAAACACCATGTTCAAGGTTGAAAGGCTCAAAGGCTGGCCGGTTGTAGATTGCTTGTAAGGAAAAACTTCCTGCTCAATAACCTGTCTAACATAATGGTTTGATAATTCGCTGCGCGATACCGGGATGGTATTAGAACTGGTATAAAATATCGGGTCGATGTTAAAGTAGGACAGCCGCGCGCGGTTAAAGCCGTAGCTCAGATCGTTAAAGGCATCGCTTTCGGCAAACATCTGCGGCGTGCCCGAAATTTGCCAGTTAATAGCGCTTTTTATATCGATAACCGAACGGCTATTCTCAAAATCGTCCAGGTATGATGTGCCGTTCTTAGACCCCGCGAAATTTAACGCACCCGGGCTGCCCGGCATCAGTTTGGCAAACTCACCGCTAAAATTAATGGTTGATGGCGCCTTGGTGTTGATGAACGGGATCTTATCTACCAAGCGGGTTAAAAAGCGCGATTGGGTGCTGTAATTTGCATCAAGCCCCCAGATGGTATTGGAGATAGATTCCTCGCCAACAATTTCGTTTTGGGTGATGGGTTGCTCGGTTAGGTGCATAATGGTACCACCCAACAATAATTTATCGCTTACGTGGTAATCCAACCGCGACCCAAATAAGGACTTTTGCTGTACACCAAAAAGCTCGTTATTCTCTAACTTAACGTTAATGGTTTGTCCGGATGAAAGCAAGGCTTGGTTTAAGATCCTAATCCGGCCCGCGCTGTAATCAATAGTATAATCTGAACCTTCCTGTAATTTAACCGACCCTGCAGTAACTACTACCGAACCCTGTGGCACATTCACTGCGTTCAATTGATACTCCGATCCGCTTTGCGAAGTGTATGTACCCTTTATTAAATACCTGTTCAGTTTTGGGAAAAATTGCTGCGCGATGATCTTGGTAGAATCATACAAGGGCTGGTAAACATAACGGGCAACCAGGTCTGGTTCACTGGCGGTGAACTGTTTGGCAAGGTCGCTGCCAAAAGGCTCCAACACGGGGAACATGATGCGCCCCTGCTGCGAATCGATGGTTACACCTTCTAAAAAGTCGAAATAACCATCGGGGCGTTTATCATTTTGCTGATCCAGGTTATCTACCCCCGTTATTTGCATCCACCGTTTACTTTTGGTGTTTGCGCCATCGTCCATAATGGTTTTCTCAATACCCGATTTATCATCCAAACGAGAAATGTTCAGTTTAAAGTTGGTAGGGCTTATCTGGTACGCGCCAAGTGAATAGATGTTCTTCATCATCAGGCCCCAGGTTGGTAGGTTGGTTTTAAGCAATTCGTTCTTTAACAATTTGGTGTACAAAACCGTAGGCGTATTTGGGTCAACCGCCCTGTCGCTGCTGAACTCACCCACCTGGTACTGCACCCCGTTAACTGAATATTGGTAGGCCACGGCCAAAACCTCATCGTTATTTAAAGGGTAATTTAAGGAGATATAACCTAACTGCGGGTGCAGGGTAAATTCTTTATCCGTTAGTTTACGGGCATAAGTAAGTTTCGCGTAGTTGTCTGTAGCGCCTGTAGTCCGGAAATATGCCGCCGCGTCGTTAGAGTTGGTAGTACGCGTGCCCGGCGGCAAATTGTTTAATAACGAGTTTGACTGTTGTGTAAAGCCAGGGCCTTTGAAGCCTGCGGGCAAGCCGCTAAAGCCCGCGCCGCCCTGTATTAAGGTTGTATTGTATGGCTTGTTCTCACCAAGGTCAATAAAGGCCAGTATGTCTCGAGAATCAGTAGTTACGTTGGTACGGTTAGTTGTCCAAACCTCAATTTTAGTGATGTTTACATTAGAGCTAATGATGGGGATATTCGCCAGCGTTCTGTTGTAGGTATTGCGGAAATATTGTGATAGGAAAAAGTGTTTATTGCCCTCGTAATCGGCAGCGGTAATGTTTATATTTTGCTGCTGCGAGCCATTGGTAATGGTAATATTTTTTGATTGCGAGCGCTGTTGCGAGAAAATGCTCGTTACGTCCAGCTTGCCAAACTTCAACTTGGTTTTAACACCAAATAACGCCTGGCTGCCCGATATGAGCGTAGTGTTCAAAGGCATGCTTACGGTACCAGCCTCAATTTTCTGGATGATCTCGTCCGGGTGGCCGGTATAATCCAGTTTTATCTGGTTCTCAAATTGGAATTGTGCCTCGGTATTATAGTTGGTAGTGATCTTTAACTTATCACCTATCTCGCCGGTAACATTCAGTTGGATGCGCTGATCGAAATTAAAGTTGAACTGGTTACGCTGGCGGGTGTTGAACAGCGGGTTCTCGTTCTTGTTGATCTGCCCGGCCAATATTACCTCTGCCGATCCCTGCGGGCGGATATTGATGTTTGAGCTACCGAAGATCTGCTCAAAAGTTTTGCTCCTGATCTTCATCTGCGGGATAAAGCCCGGCTTTTCAGATTCGATATTGTAATTGTCTGACAGCTGCTTAAAGTATTCGCGCTTTACACCGCGCTGTTGCAGCAGAAGGTATTCGCCAAAGGTTAAATACTGCGGCGCACGGTACAGCAGGTTGCCTACCCGTTCGTATAAAATATACTTGTTGGTTGCAGCATCGTATTCAACGGTACGTACAAGCCCCGGGGGATCGGTAAAAAATATGCCGTTACGTTCCCTTTTACTATGTGCTTCCGACAAACTTATTGGGCCCAGCTGGATGCTGGTATCAACTTTTAAAGTAGAGGTTGTAGTAGTAGTTTTGGGTACCTGCTGACCTTGGCCCGGTTGGCGTTGTTGCTGCCCGGTAGTTTGCTGTTGTTGGCCCGGAAGTTGCTGCTGCTGTTGTTGTTGACCGGGGAGCCCTTGCCCCGCAATTTGAGTGCCCGGCTGCCCCCGCGTTGGCTGGGGTATTTTAGGCGTGTTTACCGGCGTTTGTGCATATGATTTACCCACTCCGCTTAAAGCAGATACAAAGAGTATAACTACAAAAAGCTTAGTAAAAAATTTTATCAAGTGGTATAAATTATTGCAAGGTAATTATAAGCTTTTTAGTGCAGCTTTAATCAATTGTTCTACAGTTAAGACACCTGTATTTTTGCTTATTTCCTGATCTAAAACTTTCTCTGCAACGTTACGAACAAATCCAAGCATCACAAGGGCAGAAAGGGCTTCATCTTTTGCCGTTTTTAACCCTGGCATTACCGTTAATGTGTCTGGCCCTTCTTTTTTAAGCTTGTCCTGCAGCTCTAAAATCACGCGCTGGGCCGATTTTGGGCCGATACCTTTTATGCGCTGGATAGCCGCCACATTACCCTGCACAATAGCCGCCTGGATCTCGGCCGGGGTAATTGATGAGAGCATCATTCGCCCCGTGTTTGGCCCGATGCCGGATATAGAGATCAGGTGCGTAAACAGCCTGCGCTCGCCCTCGGTAGCAAAACCATAAAGGGTGTGCGCATCCTCTTTTACGTGCATCCAGATGTATAATTTACAGCGCTCACCCTCGGGCAGCTGGCCGTAAGTATTTAACGATATATTGATGTGGTAGCCAACGCCGCCTGCATCGATCACCACGTGCGCACCACCTCTAAAAACTAATTTACCATCAATATAATCGTACATCGTTTGTTATTTTTTAGCTTTTGATGGTTTTCCTTCAGCACATTTTACCTGGGCATCTATTACGGCAATGGTAACCATGTTCACAATTTCGCGAACCGAGCTACCTAACTGCAACACATGCACTGGTTTTTTCATACCCAATAGGATAGGGCCAACAGCTTCTGCACCGCCAATTTCCTGCAATAATTTATAGGCAATGTTACCTGATGCCAATCCCGGGAAGATCAATGTATTTGCCGGTTTGCCATTCAATACCGAAAACTTAAAGTTATCCGCAAGTAGTTCGGAGTTTAGCGCAAAGTTGGCCTGCATTTCACCATCTACTACGATCTCGGGATATTTCTCGTGAAGGATGCGTACGGTTTCCCTGGTTTTCTCAGGGATCTCACCCTCGTTAGAACCAAAGTTGGAATAGGACAATACGGCGATGCGTGGTTTGATATTCAGCTGTTTGATAGAGCGGTCCATCAATACGGTAATATCAACTAATTCCTGCGCGGTTGGGTTGATGTTTACGGTAGTATCACCAAAGAAAACAGGGCCTTTTTCTGTGATCATCAGGTACATTCCTGCAACGCGGTTTACGCTTGCTTCGGTACCGATAATTTGCAGGGCCGGTTTAATGGTGGTTGCGTAGTCTTTTGTTAAGCCGGAGATCAATGCATCCGCCTCGCCAAAATGTACCATACAGGCACCAAAGTAGTTACGATCCACCATCAGCTTTTTGGCCTCAATCATGGTGACACCTTTACGCTGGCGTTTTTTGAATAAAAATTCAGCGAATTCCTGCGAACGCCCGGTTTCTACTTTAGGGTCGATGATCTGTACATCGTCAAGGTCAAGTTCGTTCTCGCGCATGATCTCGCGGATGCGCTCGGCATTCCCCAAAAGTATCGGGGTAGCAATGCCTTCGTCTTTAACGATTTGGGCTGCGCGTAATATTTTGTAAGTATCGGCCTCGGCAAATACCACACGTTTTGGCGCTTGTTTAGCCTTATTGGTCAGGTCGCGCAGCAACTTATTGTTAGTACCAAGGCGAGATAGTAGTTCTTCGTTGTAAGCATCCCAGTCGGTAATGGTTTTACGCGCCACGCCAGACTCGATAGCGGCCCTGGCAACCGCCGAAGACACCTCGGTGATCAAACGCTGGTCCATTGGTTTGGGGATGATGTAATCGCGGCCAAACTTTAGGTTGGTAATGTTATATGCTAAATTAACAGCCTCGGGAACGGGCTTTTTAGCCATTTCGGCTATGGCCTTTACCGCGGCTATCTTCATTTCTTCGTTAATGGCAGTTGCCCTAACATCCAACGCACCGCGGAAGATGTACGGGAACCCCAACACGTTGTTCACCTGGTTAGGGAAATCCGACCTTCCGGTTGCCATGATGATATCCTTACGGGCGGCAATTGCCAGGTCGAAGTTTATCTCCGGCTCGGGGTTAGCCATCGCGAAAACGATTGGGTTTTTGGCCATGCTCACCAGCATTGCCGGAGTAACCACATTACCTGCCGAAAGACCAACAAATACGTCGGCATTTTTCATAGCATCGGCAAGGGTGGTAATATCCTTACGGTTTGTGGCGAACTGAAGGCGCATTTCGTCCAGATCGGTACGTTCCGGGGTCAGCAAACCATTGATGTCAAACATCACCAGATTCTCTTTTTTAACCCCAAGCGAAAGGTACATTTTGGTACATGATACCGCTGCCGCGCCGGCGCCATTCACTACTAATTTTATTTTATCAAGCTTTTTACCCTGTATCTCGCAGGCATTCATCAAGGCTGCCCCAGATATGATGGCGGTACCATGCTGGTCATCATGCATCACCGGGATCTTCATTTCGGCCTTTAACCGGCGCTCTATTTCAAAGCAGGTTGGAGCAGAGATATCCTCAAGGTTAATACCACCAAAAGTTGGCTCTAAAGCTTTTACTATGTTTACAAATTCGTCAACCGTTTTGGCGTTGATCTCTAAATCGAACACATCAATATCCGCATAGATCTTGAACAAAAGGCCTTTACCCTCCATTACCGGCTTACTGGCTTCGGGGCCGATATTGCCCAGGCCAAGTACCGCTGTACCATTACTAATAACGGCTACCAGGTTACCTTTTGCAGTATATTTATATACATCATCTACATTTTCGGCTATGCGCAGGCATGGCTCCGCCACACCCGGGGAGTATGCTAATGTTAAGTCGCGCTGAGAGTTGGTTGGCTTTGTAGGCACTACCTGTATTTTACCGGGACGGCCTTTTGAGTGGTAGTTTAGGGCGTCCTGTTTACGATTTGGTTTATTCATGATCTCAAAAATTCAAGCGCCCAAAATTACGATTACTTTTCCTGAACTATCTAATAAAAAAAGCCCGGCTTCGAAATGCATCAAAACCGGGCTTCATTAAAAATCTATCTATCCCCTGCCTATATTAACGGCTAATCCCGGCAAAAGTGGCAGGGTGGTATTGGTGCCTAAAGTTTTATTCCATTGCAGCAGATCGCCAATTTTAACATTGTACTTAGTTGCTATATTGGCAAGGGTATCCCCTTTTTTTGTTATATAAATGGCTGGCGCAACACCGTTTACTGTGTTTGTTGTAGCGGCAGCAGATGCCTGCACAGGAGTAGGGATCGCCACGTACTGGATAGGTTTTGGCGTACGGGTAGGCGCCGACAAGTCAGCAATGGCATCCCTTAAAATGGACAGCCTTTCCTCGTTCACCACCGGTATCACAATTTTGCGCGGAATAGCCGCCGTACCATTCACCAACTGCTGGCGGTACGATGGGTTCAGCGTACAAATATCTTTTAAAGTCATTCCCAAAGCCTGAGCTACCCGACTTAACGACACGAATTTGTTCACCATAACGGTATCGGTTATGATAGCCAAATCGCTGGTTTGTAGTACTATATGATGATACTTGTGATATTTCATTACATAATTTATAGCGATAAATGCCGGTACATAACCACGGGTTTCGGGAGGTAACAGTTCACGTATCGACCAATAGTCGTGCGTGCCTGTTTTCTCCAGTGCATGTTCCACATTACTTTTACCACAGTTGTATGATGCTATGGCTAAAAGCCAGTCACCAAATTGCTGGTAGGCATCTTTAAGGTATTCGGCAGCGGCGTTGCTTGCGCGTACAGGGTCGCGTCGGTCATCAACGTAATCCGTCATGGCAAGCCCGTAGATCTTGGCCGTTTCTGACATGAACTGCCATGGGCCAGCCGCACCAACCCGTGAAATCGCATTCGGATTAAGCGCCGATTCAACTATTGACAGGTATTTGATTTCGTCGGGGATACCGGCATCCTGAAAAGCCTTTTCGTAGATAGGGAAATAGTATTTAGAAAGGCCTATCATACGGCCCATTTCATCTTTACGACGCACATAATTATCTATGTAAGCCTGCACATAGCCGTTATAATCTAAAGACACTTCCTTTTGAATGGTATCCAGCCGGCGTTTAATAATATTGTTTTTGTAGATATACACCGGCGCTTGTATCACCGTGAGCAACACATTTGTGTCCTGCTGAACCATTTCTGCCTCTATGGCAAACTCGGTTTTGATATTTGCTTTAACTACTTGTAGGAATAATGCACAAATAATAAAAGTAAACAGTCTCTTCATATTTTAGGGTTAGCCATCTGCCGCGATGGGCTTTACAGTTATTTACTAATGTATTAAATTTCTATAGTTGCAGGAAATATTCCGAGAAATTTAACAGTTGCTGTTCGCCAAAACTCTTGGTTAATAATTGTAAACCTAACGGCAAACCTTTTCCATTATTGCCTGCCGGAAGCGATATAGCGGGCATCCCCGAAAGCGATGCTTGAACCGTAAAAATATCATGCAGGTAAGTTACCACGGGGTCTTTTTCATTTACGCCGATGGCAAACGCAGGTTCGGGCGCGGTTGGGGTTAGTATAAAATCGAACTCTTTTAAGATCTCATTGGTTTTATCCTGTATCAGTCTGCGAACCTTTTGGGCTTTGGCGTAGTAGGCATCGTAATAACCGGCACTCAGCACAAACGTACCCAGCATAATACGGCGCTTAACCTCTTTACCAAACCCTTCGGAACGGCTTAACTTGTAGGTCGATTCCAAATCGGTGGCATTAGGGCTACGGTAGCCATAATGTACACCATCATACCGGGCAAGGTTTGATGAAGCCTCGGCCATGGCTAAAATATAGTAGGTTGGCACCAGGTAATCCAGATGCTCAAACAAGATAGGCTTTACGGTATGCCCATCGGCACGCAACTTCTCGATATACTTAGTAAGTGTGACTTTTACCTCGGCATCCACACCGGGGCTTGATAAGGCCTCCTGCATGTAGGCGATCTTCTTTTTACCTGTTTCCTTTTTCAGGTTCTTAGCCTCGGGTACGGGTTGATGCGATACCGTACCATCAAATTCATCGGCACCTGCCAAAACCTCTAATAGCAGCGCAGCATCTGATACTGATTTGGTAATTGGACCAACCTGGTCGAAAGATGAAGCATAGCTAATGATACCATGGCGTGAGATACGCCCATAAGTCGGCTTTAAGCCAATAACTCCACAAAAGGCGGCCGGTTGCCTAACCGAGCCACCGGTATCTGTACCGATAGCCGCATGGCACATACCAGCCTGTACAGCAACTGCCGAGCCACCCGATGAACCACCCGATACGCGGGTTTCATCAGCAAAGTTTTTTACCGGGCCAAAAAACGAGTTTTCGTTAGCGGCTCCCATGGCAAACTCATCACAGTTGGCGCGGCCTATTATGATGGCATCCTCTGCCAGCAAGCGCTCCACTACGGTTGATGAATATATTGACGTGAAATTTTCTAAAATTTTTGATGAGGCGGTTACTTTATGCCCCTTGTAACAAATATTATCCTTTATAGCGATAACCATACCGGCCAGTTTGCCGGCGGTACCATTACTTATTTTTGCGTCAACTTCTTTTGCAGCAGTAAGCGCTTCGGTATCAAAAACCTCATTAAAAACGTTAAGATGTGCGTTTTGCTGTATTTGCTGAAGGTAGCCTTTTACCAGGCTTTCAGCTGTGATCTCCCCACTGTTCAACCCGCTCTTAATTTCTGTGTAAGCGGTATAGTTTTTAGCCATGGGCCTAAAATAAAAAACTTATCCGTTGAAGCATAACAATTTCAACAGATAAGTTTATACGTTTAAACAGCTAAGGTTAGCTGCAGCAATAAATGGCAGAAAATTAAACCTTAGGTTTATCTTCTGTTGTAGTAGTGTTTGTGTTTGCAGTGGTTTCGCCGTTCTGCGCGTCTTTAAATTCTTTAACGCCTCGGCCTAAACCTTTCATTAGTTCAGGTATTTTTTTACCACCGAACATAATTAAAATTGCAACGATGATCAAAATGATCTCTGGTGCGCCTAATCCACCCATGATTTTTAAGTTTTATGTAATGTTAAATATTTTTGTTGTTATTTATGCTCTTTCTCAACTACCCTTTTAACCGGCTCTTCTTCTGTTTTGGTTAAATTGATAGTACTGTGTGCCGTTTCTGCCGCCGGCTTTGCTTCGGCATTGTGCTCAAATGTAGCATCTTCGGCAATTTCCTTTATTATTGCACCTTCTGAATGCTCAGTGCTGGCAGGTGCACCATGGCCCCTAAAAGCCGGTATTGTACCCGCTACCGGTTCGTAACCATGCTCAGGCACTTCTTCGGTTGTTTTATGTGCTTCTTCCGTTTTAACTTCCTCAGCTGCCGCTTCAATCTCAGCAGCTTTTTCAGTTTTCTTTTCTTCGTAATTATTTATCTGGTTGTTTATCTCGCGCTTTACATCTTCAGACGCATCCTTAAAATCGCGGATACCTTTACCAAGGCCGCGTGCAATTTCAGGCAGCTTTTTGCCACCAAAAAGCAGTAATGCAGCAAAAACAATCACTACCATTTCGCCGCTACCTATATTTAAAAATAATAGAACTGAATTTAACATCATATTAATTTAAGATTACAAATATACACAATTACGTATTGCACGAGATTAGAAATCAATTAGGAGCGAGCCATAACCTTGGGTCAACAAAGGTTGAACTTTTTGACAGTGTAAATATGGTTGTCGCGTCACCTGTCGAAGGGTCAAGCGCAACAGTACCCAGCATTTGTTTTGTACTTACCTTTTGCCCTTTAGAAACGTTTACCGTTCTTAAATTTTGATAAGCGGTAAAATACTCGCCATGTTTAATAATAACAAGGTAAGTACCACTAATATCCATAATTGTTTTTACCTCGCCTTCAAATACAGCCCTTACAGGTGCGCCGGTGTTGGTCCTTATCTCGTAACCATTACTTTCGTTACGGATACCGTCGTCATTATAAGTACCGAAACCATGTACCAACTGCCCTGTAGCAACCGGCCACGGCAGGCGTCCTTTGTTACCTAAAAAGTCGTTACTCAGTTTAGCTGCCTCCGGCGTCGAGTTCAGCACCTCGCTGTTTGTCGACGTTTTTGTTATCGCTTTTTTGGTTGGTGCAACTACCTCGCGGTTTTCTGCCTTGGCTTTCGCCGCGGCTATCCTTGCTGCTTCCCTCGCTTCTGCTTCGGCCTTGCGCCTTGCCTCTTCTATTTCTCTTCTAATAGTATTAACAATTTCTTGCCTGTTACGTGCCAACCTTTTCTGCACATCGCGCTGCTGCGTTTTCAGCTCGCCCTGGTGCTTGCTCAGGTCGGTAATTACTTTTACCTGGTTGTTTTTGGCTTTACCTAACTCTTTTTTTTCTTTCTCCTGGCTTTGCAGCAGGTTATTTTTCTCTTTCTTATCCTTATCAAGTTCCACAATTTTCACATGCAGGTCCTTTTGAGTGCCTTGTATGTAACCAGCCTGTCGCTCACGATAAGTGCCAAACTGCTGTAAATACTTTAAACGCCTGTAAGCCTGGTTAAAGTCTTTTGCTGCAAAAATAAACATTAGCTTATTATAGGCGCTTTGGTTACGATATGCAAACAATACCATGCCGGCGTATTCTTTCTTAAGCTGGTCTAACTGGTTTTGCAAACTATGTACGGTGTTATTGCTCTCAGAGATTTGATTATCTAAATTTCTTACTTCGGAGTTGATGTTGGTTATCTTCTCTTCGCGCAGGTTTATTTGAGCTTTAAGAATGTTAAGCTGTTTTAAAGATACCTTTTTATTATTCTTGGTTTCATCAAATTCACGATTTAAATGATCCAGTTCATCGGTCAATTTATCGCGCCTGCGTTTTAGCTCGGCACTGCTTTGTGCAAATACGCCCGAGGCTGCAAGCATCAAAACAAAAAATAATGCGGCTCTAAAAAACTTCATCCACCAAAAATATAATTTAATTAGCAGGTTCGTAACTTTTTGGGACACTAAAAGGATATTCGAGCTGCTTATCAAACTCGGCCTGTGTGTAACGCAGGTTTACCTGGATCTTTTTATCACCCGCCATCGACGAAATATCTATCTGCGAAGGTATTACCCGGTTGTCTGCCTGGATAAAAACCTTATTTGCCACCTGTAGCGATTGCCCTCCAAACTTGTTGTTTAGGTTGGTTTGCGTAACCTTCAGATCCGGGCCAAGCAATAGTTTATAAAGCAAATCCTGCAGGGTGCCACTAAGTGCCGTATTATTACCCTCTGGCTGAAAATCGCCTATATTATTTAACAGTTCGGGCATTGCATTACCAACCAGCAGTGACTGCAATGTTTTAAAGTTTATTTGCCTGCTTGCATAAGTGTATACATAGCTAAAAGGCTTTTTAAGATATACGCTTTGCAGGCGGTTAACCACTATAATACTATCGGGGGTTATTTGCGCGCGGGCAACCTCGATGCCTATGATGGCGGTTATAGAGATCCAAATCTTTTGATCTCGTGCTACGCGGATATTTAGCGTAACATCATTACTGTTGCCGTTGATATCCAGCTTGGTTTTTGCCTTGCCGGAAAAGGTGTTGAACGATACCTGCTTTGAACGGATAGCTGCCAGCCTTGCTTTTACACTGTTCTCTTTATTAATAGCGGCAGAATCTACCGTGGTGGGGCGGTTAACAACAACCAGTTTTTTCGACTTACAGGCTACAAGCGCTATAAGGCAAAAAACAACGGCTATTTTATTCAATGTATTTCTTTTCATTTATCTTACGATCTAATACCGGCGATTTTGAGCCCTGCATTTTGGCTTTAGTCCAGTTTTGTACCGCGGCATTGGTATCACCCAGCAAAAACAGGATATCGCCATAATGTTCTGTTTTTACGGCGCTATCGCCTTTATCATGTATGAGCGATTTTTCTATCCAAAGTTTAGCATCGGCATAATTTTTCTGCTTAAACAAGATCCAGGCATATGTATCTTCGAACGATGCCGTGTTGGGCTGCAAGTTGTTACTATGCTTGGACATTAGCGCCGCGCTTTCTAAACGCTCATTCCTTAACGACAAATAGTAGGCATAATTGTTCAGCGTGAAAGCATTATCAGGGTTTATGGCGATGGCTTTTTCGTAAGCGCTGTCTGATGCTTTATTATCGTTGATAGAATGGTAGCAATCGCCAAGTGCAGAGTAACCTTGAGTAAGCAGATCTTTGTCCTGCGTTTCTAACGCCACGGCATTTTTAAGATAACTTATCGCTTTGTTATAATCGTGCTTTTGCTGCCAGGCAATGCCCACCATATAATTCATCCACGATTGGTTAGGGAAGAACGACAACGAACTTTCACCATCTTTTATAGCAGCATCCAGGTCGTTCTCACCAAGGTCTATCCTTACCAGTTGCTCCTGCACATTGTAGGCTTGGTTATCTAAACTAACGGCTTTTTTGTAAGCGGTTTTGGCTTCGGCTATTTTCTCGCTTTGCAGCAGCATATCGCCATACATGGCATAAGCTTTACTGTTAGTTGGATGCGCTAGGGTTAAAATACGGCTTAGTTCAAGCGCGCTTGCCCTTGCATTTGGCTCGGGGAATTTTGGCACATAACCTAATATGATCCTTATCTTTTGGTCAATGTCCAGGTCGGGGATAGCGAAAGCTATCTCCAGTTCATCGTAGCTGGCTTCGGGTTTATTTTGTTCGCGGTAAATATCGGCAAGCGCCAAATGGATGGTACCATTTTTAGGATCGATGGCTTTTGCTTTTTGCAGGGTAGCCAGCGCTTTATCATTTAAGCCGTTAGAATTATAAACCTCGGCCTGCATGAGGTAATATTTCACCTGCGTTGGGTTAGCCGCTATCAGCTCTTCTAAAGAAGCAGCCGCTTTTTTAACATCGCCCTGGCGGATGTATATTTTTTGTCGGTTTACCAGTAACTCCTCGTTAGACCCGTCAATTTGTTCAACTTTGTCGTAGAGTTTTAAAGCCTCATCATACCGTTTTTGCAGGAACATGGCGTTAGCCTTGTCGTAGTAGTAATCAGATTTATCGGGGTTAAGGCGGATAAGCTCATTAAAAACGTTCACCAGTTTATTAAGGTCGTTGCTCTTTTCGTAAGTGCCGGCAAGGGCTATCCAATACCACTCGTTGTTGGGGTTAACCGTAACGGCGCGTTCCAACAAGTTTTGTTGCGCGGGTATATTGTTCTGCGCCTTCTCCAGGTTGGCCAGTTCAAACATGGTGGCATCATTGGTAGGGTCTATCTGCAGGATACGGTTAAAAAGTTCGGTAGCCAGTTTTGGGTTATCCACTGTTTTTTCGCGCAGGGCCGAAAAGAATAGTTGCTTAACCATCCCGCTATCGGCATTGGTCATGGGGCGGGCAGCGATTATTACAGCAGCTTTACTCTTGCCCGGTTTGTTTTGCGCAAACCCGGTTAAGCTTATCGCCGTAAATAATATAAATGCTGCCGCTTTTTTCATACCCGATGCAATGCGTTTGCTATTGCCTGTTAAATATAGTTTTTAGTTCGTTCCTTTCGGTATAGAGGGCGCCTAATCCAAATAAAATTAAAAGCCCGTTACCAATAAAGATATTTCGTTTAAATACCGAGAACGACAGATAAACGAGCACTGCCGATATAATGATATACGCAAGGTTCTTTTTTAAGTTGTATGGGATAGGATAATTTTTTTGACCCCAAATGTAGGACAGCACCATCATGCTGCTGTAAGCTGTAAGCGAGATCCACGCCGAAGCGATATATCCGTAGCTTGGGATGAAAATAACATTAAGCACTATTGTTACCAAAGCGCCTACACCGGATATGTAAAGACCGTATTTTGTTTGATCGGTAAGTTTATACCATACGGATAGGTTCATGTAAATACCCAGGCTTACATAGCCAAACAGCAATACCGGGATAACCTTAATACCCGACCAGTAAACCGCTGCCTGCGCGGCATCTTTACCCTTTATAAAAAACTTCAATATCTCTATGTTTGCAACCAGGGCAACAAATATCAAGCATACGGCTATCACAAAATAATTCATGATACGGGCGTACGTTTGAGTAGCGTTTTTATTTTTAGCATGGCTAAAAAAGAAAGGTTCGGCACCTAATCTAAAAGCATTTACAAAAATGCTGAGGAAGATAGAGATCTTGGCACAGGCGGTGTAAATACCAACCTGGGTGGCACTCTCGTTAACAGGCAATAACTTACCCAGCAAGATCTTGTCGAGGTTTTCATTTACCAGGTAAGAAAAGTTGGCGATGAGTACAGGCCAGCTGTATACCAGCATCTCTACAAATAACTCCCTGCTAAATTTAGGCCTCAATTTTAAAAATTCGGGCAGCAGCATTAGCATGGTGGCTACACTTGCAATAAGGTTCGACAGGAATACATAGCCCAACCAACCTTTTTGATACCATGTGTTTAGCCACGCCGTACCCGGCAGATTGTGTTTTATAACTAAAGGCAACCCGTATATAAACATCAGGTTTAAGCCTACAAATATTACGATGTTTAAAAATTTGACCAGTCCGTATCTGCCTGGGCGCCCTTCGGCACGGATCTTGGCGAACGGTATTACGCAAAGCGCATCAATTATAAGGATCCCGATAAAATATTTTGTGTACAGGATGTATTCTGCAAAGGGTGTGCTGGAGTCTATCCTGATCCAACCGGTAATTAGGCCGGCAAACGGAAAGGTAAGCAATAAAAATACCGCCGAAATGGAAAGTATTGCTCCGAAAGAATTATTGTATACCAGCTGTTTATCATCCGGCCTTTTGTTCAGATACCTGAAAAAGGTGGTTTCCATACCAAAGGCCAGCAAGGCATTCAGCATTGATGCGTAGCTGTATAAGTTACCAAATATACCGTATACCTTGGCCGAGTAGGCACGGGTGTATACCGGGGTAAGGAAAAAACTAAGTACACGCCCCGCTATGGTGCTTAACCCATAAACCGCAGTTTGCCCGGCAAATTTTTTAGCTGTTGACAATTAGGAAAGGTTAAAAGATTTATAAACGCTTTTTAACGATCTCAAAATTACGATAGTTTTTCAATTCGCCCTCATGCGCCTCAACGCTGTCTACAATGGCATACTCGGCACCTTCGTGGCACCACTCCAGGAACATATCCATCATCATATTCTCGGCTTCGGCGGCAATAAACACATCGCCATTAGGCTCGTTACTTACAAAGCCACGCACGCCAAGCTGGTCGGCAACGGCCTTTGCACCCGCCCTGAAAGATACGCCCTGCACTTTGCCCTTAACCGTTATATCCAGATGTTTTGTCATTATTTGAAAATTACTTAATTTGAAAATTGCCTCTCCAATGATTTTCAAATTACTTAGTTATTATCTAAAATAAGAAATCCATCTTCAAATAATCTCATTTTCAAATTAAATCAATTTTTTTACCTTGGTATCGGGGGTAAGTTTAAAGCCGCCCATACCGGTAAGCAAGTTAAGTCCCGGGGTTTTACCGGCTTCAATAGTTCCTTTATCACCATCAATGCCCAGAAATTTGGCGCCGTTGATAGTTCCCCATTCCAGCAGGGTATCGATACTCAAGCTTGGGAAGTTTTGCTGCAGCGTATGCATCTCGCTTAAAATACAAAGCTTATCGTTTGATGCAAGACTATCGGTACCAAGGGTAATGTTCAATCCCTGGTTTAAAAAAAGGTCAATTTTAGGAAGGCGTTTTTCGATATACAGGTTTGCATTTGGGCAAAAGCACCAGTTTATCTTCTGGTCGAACCGTTTGATGAAGTAAATATCTTTAAGATTGGTGCAGGTATTATGAACCAGCAATATCTTTTGCCTGTTGGTTAACAGCGGAATAATAGATTGCAGCGAATTACGCGCCTGAGGCCTAAAATAGCCTATATCAACCCCTAGGTGTTTGTATAGATCAATAAAGCCGCCCAATTTATAGCGGTAAAATTTATTCTCGTCCTCGCACTCCTGGTTATGGATACTTAGTAGGTTTGGGCCTGCATCGCTGTGTTTTTTGATCAGTTTAAACAGTTCCTTAGAAACTGAGTAAGGCGCATGCGCGGTTATTGAGGTGGGCTGCGGCTTAAACTCATCAGCGGTTAAAAGCGCTTTTTCAAAAAGTTCGTCGGCTTTGTTGGGCAAAAAACCCAGGATTTCAATAAACGTGTGGTAGTAAAGCTTGCTTTTTACTTTTAAGGGCGCGGTAAGGCTGGTGTTAGAAATATCGCCAACTGCCACAATGCCATTATCATACATCTGTTGGTCGGCGGCTTCAGCGGCGGCAATTACCTCCGCCTGGTCGGCTGTCCTAAATGATAAAATATCTTTTATAAAATCTATCAATCCGCCGCCTGCAGCTATTTTGTCTTTCATGTGCGAAAGCTCGGTATGGCAATGGGTGTTGATAAAACCTGGTACAATTATACCGCTAAGGTGTTCAATGGGGGTGTCTGATGTGGGGGGATTTGTATCGTCGGTAACTGAGATGATCTTTCCGGTATCATCCACAGTAACAATTCCATTCTTTATCGGATCGGCATAAACAGGAAAAACGTAATCGGCTTTAAAAATTTTCATTAAATATAACTTAGCATCAGCATGTTTTTTTAAACCCAATTCATAGCAATCACAATTAACTTTTAGTTACTGTTTTTAATGTTAGAAAAGAATGACTTTAAAAAAAGAACAGAATTTTTAAATTTAAGTACTTTTGCATTGTGAATAACAAAAAAGATAAAATAGATATCCGCAGCCTAAGCCTCGAAGCCTTACAGCAGCAATTCATCAGCATGGATGAAAAGGGCTTTAGAGCTAAGCAGGTTTATGAATGGCTTTGGGAAAAATCATGCATATCTTTTGACGCTATGAGCAATATTTCAAAAGAACTTCGTACAAAACTTGATGAGAAATTTGTAATTAACGATGTTAAAATACATACTTCGCAAGTTAGTGCTGATAAAACTATAAAAAATTCTTTTATATTACATGATACACACCTAATTGAAGGTGTTTTAATTCCAACAACCGATAGAATGACGGCCTGTGTGTCATCACAAGTGGGTTGCAGCCTTACTTGTAAATTTTGCGCTACAGGATATATGGAGCGTAAACGTAACCTTAATCCCGACGAAATTTACGACCAGGTAGTGCTCATAGATAAACAGGCCCGAGAAAATTACGGCATCCCGTTATCAAACATTGTGTACATGGGCATGGGCGAACCTCTGCTTAATTATGCTAATGTGATGAAATCGATAGAGCGCATTACATCCGAGGATGGTTTGAATATGTCGCCTAAACGCATTACCGTATCAACCGCAGGCATTGCAAAAATGATCCGCAAACTTGGCGATGATCAGGTCAAGTTCAATCTGGCCCTTTCGCTGCACGCCGCTAACGACGAGAAACGCAACGCCATAATGCCAATAAACGAGCAAAACTCGTTAAAGGCATTAGCCGACGCCCTTAAATATTACTACGCCAAAACCAAAAACGCCGTTACCTACGAGTACATTATTTTCGACGGCGTAAATGACAATATACTAGATGCTATGGAACTTGCCCGTTTTTGCAAGCACCTGCCTTGTAAGGTTAATATAATTGAGTACAACCCTATCTCGATGGCTGCATTTGTTAATGCAGGAGAAGATAAGGTAGAAGCCTTTGCCGATTACCTGCGCGGCCAGGGTATTAACACCAACCTGCGCCGCAGCCGTGGTAAAGATATTGACGCCGCTTGCGGGCAGTTGGCTATCAACGAGACCGAAAAGGAAGTAGCGAAAGCGTAAGAGCCTTTTTTAAGATATTGGTGAGTTAACTCATCCCTTACCCCCTCTCTGCTTCGCAAAAAGGGGGTTGTTTTTTAAACGAGCTTTACCTTTTTTCCGCGCAGCGAAGCAGAGAGGGTCAACCAGCGAAGTATTCGCTATAGCTATCGAGATGGGATGAGTAAACTATTGGACTAATTAAAAATTTCTGCCTACCTTAATCCCATGCAAGCCCTACGCACTTACCTAGCCGATTTTGTGTCGCTAATATTCCCGCAGCTTTGCCCGGCATGCCACGCCAGTTTGATGGCCAACGAGGATGTTTTGTGTACCGATTGCCTGTATAATCTGCCTTTTACCAATTTTCATCAACAGCCGGATAATATTGTTGCGCAGCAATTTTGGGGAAAGCTGAATATTGAAGCAGCCTATGCCCTTTACTATTTCAACAAAGGCGGCAAAGTGCAAAATATGGTGCACGAGTTTAAGTACAATGGGATGCAACGCATCGGTAACAAGCTGGGCAATATAGCAGGTAAGCAGTTAATGCAGAGCACAGTGTTTGCTACTGTTGATTACATCATCCCTGTACCACTTCACAAAAAGCGGATGAAATCGCGCGGATATAACCAAAGCGCCTGCTTTGCCGAAGGGTTGGCCGATAAGTTAAACGCCGTTATAGAAATTGATAATTTGATCAGGACGGTTGCTACGGATACACAAACCCATAGATCACGCTTTGCCAGGTTCCAGAACATGCAGGAAGTTTTTGCAGTAGCCGATACAGATAAGTTGGCCGGGAAACATGTTTTGCTGGTTGACGATATTATCACCACCGGATCTACCTTAGAAGCTTGCGGGATAGAACTATTAAAAGTACCGGGATTAAAGCTGAGCATAGCAACAATTGCGTATGCGGAGTAGTACCGAAATTAAACGATTTTGATTTGCATACAGCATACATATCAGCTATTAGATGCATCGATATCGCTCAGCATCACAAATGCGGAAACCACTCACTAATCAACTATTCACCACTCACCAATTATTGTTTCTGATACCTGCTTAGTTTTTCGAAAAGTGTGGTTGGGTCGAAAGGTTTCAGGATGTAATCGTTCATCCCGGCGTTTTCTATCTGGCCCATTTGGTTGCTCAGCATAGACGCGGTAAGGGCTATTATTGGTAATTTTTGGAAGTAGGCATCCAATTTGGAGCGGATAATACCTGTTGCTTCCAGGCCGCCCATAACGGGCATGTGGATGTCCATCAGTACAACATCAAAGTTTTTGTGCATTTCAAGCTTATCAATTGCTTCCTGTCCGTTCTCGGCAAAGTCGGCGGTTGCGCCCCATTTTTTTAGCACTTTATTAATTAGCAACCTGTTTATTTGGTTATCATCAACCACCAATACATTGATATTTAATCCTGTGTTCACGTTGTTTTTTGTATTTGTTTGATGGTTTACTAATTTATTAAAAGTTATGGTAAACCAAAAAGTTGAGCCTTCCCCAAGTACGCTGTCTACGTTTATACGTGAGTCGTGCAGTTCTATTAAACGCTTGCTAATTGCCAAACCTAAACCCGTACCGCCATAATTTCGGGTAGTATCAGCCTCGGCTTGCTTAAACAACTCAAATATGGTGTTTAATTTGTTCTTAGCAATGCCAATACCGGTATCAGATACGCCAAAGCGGATCCGTACGGTTTCTTTTGTCTGCTCAATTACTTTTAAGTCGATATTAACACCACCTTTGGCGGTAAATTTAACAGAATTACTCACCAAATTCAACAATATCTGAACAAGGCGGGCCCTATCGCCCAAAACCATATCGGGCACACTTTCGTCAATGCTTTGAGTGAGGTATATATTTTTCTCGTCGGCCTTATACTTCATGGAGCCGATTATGCTTTGCACCATATCGCGCATGTTTACGTTGGCTTTCTCCAGTTCGATGTTGCCGGTCTCTATTTTTGTAAAATCGAGCACATCGTTTATCAGCGTCATTAGGTTCTCAGCCGAGAATTTCAGTATACTCAGGTTCTCTTTTTGCGATTCCAACGGGTTATCGTTCAGCAGCAAGTGCGACATACCGATAACCGCATTTAGCGGCGTACGGATCTCGTGACTCATCACCCCTATGAACATATCCTTTGCGCGGCTTAATTGTAATGCCTCTTCTTTAGCAGATATTAGCTCCAGCTCGGCCTTCTTTTTGGCTGTGATGTCAATAATAGTTTCGATGTATTTATCCACCTTCCCATCTTCGCCCATAATAACCGAGTTGATGACCGAGATCCATAACGGCAGCCCATCCCTGCGGTATATCAGCAAGTCAACCTCAAAAGATTGTTTCTTTTCGGACAGTTCCCGTGCTTTGGTAATGATGCTCACATCAGTCAGTTCACCTTTCAGCGAATCACCAAGGTGCTTGTCCTTAATATCATCGAGCGTATAGCCTGTAATTTTTTCAAAGGCATTGTTTACCCATTCAACCTTGCCCGCGCTATCGTTTATCACTACGCCACTGGTGGTTTTGCTGGCCACAAGCGAAAGCATGGTTAACTCCTCTTCCACTTTTTTACGTTCGGTAATATCTACCATCACACCTATCTGGCGCTCAACGTAACCTGTCTCGTTAAACAGCGGACTATTTGATATAAATACCCAGGCCGTCGAACCATCACCTTTATAGATCTTTATTTCGACCTCGTAAGGCCTATTTTCTTTAACCGCCTGTACAGCATCCTGATAAACTTCCAGATTAGTGTCCGGGCCGATAAGCTTAGTGCCTACAATTTGGCCTTTTAGTTCATCCATAGAATACCCGATAATATGCTCCATTGCTTCGTTCATCCAAATAATCTCGCCTTTGGCATCACGGATCATGATCCCGCTTGGCGATTTACGCGCGGCGAATGACAGAATCTCTACATCATGCTCGGCTTGTTTACGGGCGGTAATATTAGTAATGATGCGGATGTATTTCTCAAATGTGCCGTCCTCCGCATAAATAACGGTATTGGTAACCAATATCCATACGGCGCGGCCATCTTTACTTGTCATGGATAGCTCAACCTCGTAAGGCTGTTTGTTTTTACGGGCTTCTACCAATATGGCTTCGGCCTCGGCATCTTTTGGCCTGCCTTTTAAAACTTCCCCTAAAAATTTGCCTTGCACATCCTGCAGGCTGTAGCCCGTTATGTTTTCAAAGGCATCGTTTATCCAAAGAACTTCGTCATTAATGTTACTGATAACAACACCGTTGCGTATTTTACTGGCAACTAATGATAGTTGCCTGGTTTCGTCTATTAAGTTTTGTTGAAAAGTAGTATCTCGGCCGCTGGCAAACCATTTGCCGCCTTTGTTAACGGCTGTCCAACTGATGTGCTTAACTTCACCGGTGCGGGTAACTGTCTTGGTTTCCAGGCCGAAAGGCTTTTGAGATTGGATGGCTTTTTGTATCAGCGGCACATAAAGGTCGCGGTTTTTGCCGGCCACAAAATCCCATAAGCCACGGCCAATGGCTTGTTCCGGGGTGTAGCCCAGGATAGTGAGCACCGCATCGTTTATGGTTTCGATGTTAGAATCGGCACCGGCTATAAAATGAATCTCGGACGAGCTGTTGAACAGGTTTGAAAACTCTTTATGCAGCTCCAGGCTTTTTTCAAGTTCCTTTTTTTGCTTCCGCAACGTCAGGTGCGACATCACCTCGTCAGCCAAAGTACGCAGGGCATCACGCTGTTCGTCGTTAAGATGCTTTACTTTTTGGTCGAATACGCAAAGGGTACCAATGCGGTATCCGTCGGGGTCTATCAACGGCGCGCTCGCGTAAAAGCGGATGCCAAATTCACCGGTAACCATCTCTGCCTCGCAAAACAATTCGTTTTGGGTAGTATCAGGTACTTCTACCAAATGGTCTGTTAAAATGGTGTACCTGCAAAAGGAATCAGAGATAGGGACAGACTCGATATCCAACCCTACACTTGATTTAAACCATTGCCTTTTATCATCTATAAAAGATATAAAAGCCAATGGCGCCTGGCATATATAGGAAGCCAAACGGGTGATAGCATCATACTCTTTCTCGGGCAACGTATCCAGTACGCCGTATGAATTAAGCGCTTGTAACCGCTTACTTTCAATATCCAAAGAGTTTTCCGGCGCTATCCCCATTTATTACTGTAACGTTAATCCTTGTACAACGGAAAATCTTCCATCAAGTTATGAACCTTTTTACGGATTTTATTGATAGAAGTTTCGTTTTCAGGATCTAATAATACCGCATCTATCAGGTCAACAATGGTTTCCATATGCTTCTCTTTTAGGCCACGGGTAGTTATAGCAGCAGTACCAACACGGATACCCGATGTTACAAACGGCGACTTATCATCATAAGGCACCATATTTTTATTAGCGGTGATATCTGCCTTTACAAGGGCGTTTTCGGCCGCTTTACCGGTGATGTTTTTATTACGAAGGTCTATCAGTATCAGGTGATTGTCTGTACCGCCTGAGATAATATCATAACCTTTAGCAACTAACGCTTTCGCCATTGCGGCACCGTTTAGTTTAACCTGGGTAATGTATTTCATATAGCTGTCAGACAATGCCTCGCCAAAAGCAATTGCCTTAGCAGCGATGATATGTTCTAACGGGCCACCCTGTGTACCCGGGAACACAGCCATATCTAACAATGCCGACATCATTTTAACCTCGCCTTTTGGTGTTTTTAAACCCCATGGGTTTGCAAAATCTTTACCTAAAAGGATAAGCCCGCCACGCGGGCCGCGGAGTGTTTTATGGGTAGTGGTAGTAACAATATGTACATGCGGAAGTGGATCTGTTAACAAACCACGGGCAATTAAGCCTGCCGGGTGGCTAATATCTGCCAGTACCAAAGCGCCAACTTTGTCAGCAACTTTACGGATAAAGGCATAATCCCAATCGCGTGAGTAGGCCGAAGCACCGCAAATGATCAGTTTTGGTTTTTGCTCCAAAGCAACCTTTTCAAGCTGTTTGTAGTCGATAAGGCCTGTTTCTTTTACAACACCGTAAAAATGCGGTTCGTATAGTTTACCCGAAAAATTTACAGGTGAACCATGTGTTAAATGCCCACCATGAGAAAGATCGAAACCTAGTATTTTATCGCCGGGATTTAGCACCGCAAGCATTACTGCCGCGTTTGCCTGCGCGCCGCTGTGTGGCTGCACGTTTGCCCACTCGGCATTAAACAATTGTTTGGCGCGTTCGATAGCAATGGTCTCAATCTCATCAACCACCTCACAGCCGCCATAATAGCGCTTGCCCGGCAAGCCTTCGGCGTATTTGTTGGTAGCCACAGAACCTGCTGCTTCCATTACCTGCTTGCTTACAAAGTTTTCTGATGCAATAAGCTCAATTCCTTCTTCCTGGCGTTGTTGCTCTTCGTCTAACAACTTAAATATTAATTTGTCTCTTTTCATTGTTGTGTGTAAAACGCTGCTAATTTAGATATTAAGATTAGATTTGAGATGGGAGATATGAGATTTGAGATGAAAATACATTATTCGAGCTTACAAATTGTTTTATTAACGTAACTTGTCTCATATCTCACATCTAAATTCTCAAATCTCCCCTTTAGGCACTATCCAAAAGTTATTGTATCCCAACCCAATAGTTATATCTATCATTTCCTGCTGAAGCATCTCCAGCACGGCTAAAAAATTATATACAAAGTGCACCTTGTTCTCGCTGTTGCCGGCGATGTTCTTAAAATCCATTTTTTTATTGATGCGCAGCAGGTTGTTGATGGCTTCCTTTTGTTTTTCGATGGTGTACGGGTATTGCACTACAGTATGGTGTACTTCCTCGGTGCGGGTCATGTACTGGCGCATCATGCGGTTATAAACCATCATCAGCTTGTATAGGTTCAGCTCGGATAACTCCTCGCCGGGCACGGTTACTTTTTCTACCTGTTCCAGGTCGAGTTTGATATTGCCGCGTTTCTCCTGCTGAAAGCGCTCGTCCTCAAAAGGGCGGATCTCATCGCAAAGCACCTTGAATTTTTTGTACTCGATAAGTTTACGGATCAGCCCCTCTTTGGTATCCAGTTCGTTCTCTTCTTCATCTGCATTGTATCGCGGCAGCAACATTTTGGCTTTGATACGCATCAGGGTGGCGGCAACAAAAATAAATTCGCTGGCCAGTTCCATGTTCAGTACCGTCATTTGGTGAATGTAATGCAGGAAATCGTCGGTAATTTTAGCGATGGGAATATCGTGGATATCAAGCTCGTCGCGCTCGATAAAAAACAGCAAAAGATCGAATGGCCCTTCAAACTGTGATAACTTTATGGAGAACCCATCTTCGGTCATGTGTCAAAAATACAGCTATTTACATTTAAAAAGATTATAAATTATGAAATTCAAAACAATAATTACCTTTAATGTATTCCAATTATTAGTAATTAAATAACTTACTTTGTAGATTATAAAAGAGTGAATATCATACATGCAGGTACCCGCCGGTGAATTTTTAAAACGCATAAACTATCCATCTGATTTAAAGGAATTTAAAGAAGACGAACTGGAGCAGGTGTGTAACGAGCTGCGCCAATATATTATTGATGTAGTATCGGTTAACGGTGGCCATTTTGCCGCCAGCCTTGGTACTGTAGAGCTTACCGTAGCCCTGCAGTACGTACTAAACACCCCATACGACCAATTGGTATGGGATGTTGGGCACCAGGCATACGGCCACAAAATTTTGACGGGCCGCCGCGAGAACTTCCACACCAACCGTATTTACAAAGGCATTAGCGGTTTCCCAAAACGAAGCGAAAGCATTTTCGACACTTTTGGCGTGGGCCACTCGTCTACCTCAATTTCG
The DNA here is from genome assembly GCF_034345625.1 of Mucilaginibacter sp. 5C4. NCBI lineage: Bacteria > Pseudomonadati > Bacteroidota > Sphingobacteriia > Sphingobacteriales > Sphingobacteriaceae > Mucilaginibacter > Mucilaginibacter sp. 5C4. The sequence continues at coordinate 4,356,970 of NZ_CP133775.1, forward strand.
GCAGCACTGGGTATGGCCGTTGCATCACAATACAAAGGCGAAACCGACAGGCAGCACGTAGCCGTTATTGGCGATGGCGCCATGACAGCCGGGCTTGCCTTTGAAGCGCTTAACCATGCCGGTATCGAAAACTCGAACATCCTGGTGATATTGAACGACAATAACATGTCGATAGACCCTAATGTTGGGGCGCTAAAGGAATACCTCACCGATATTACCACATCTAAACCCTATAACCGTTTCCGCGATGATATAGCCACCGTGCTTACCAAGATCTCATCAATGGGGCCGGATGCCTTTAAGTTTGCCAAGAAGATTGAAAAGAGCATAAAAGGCACGCTGCTTAAACGCAGCAACTTTTTCGAGGCACTTAAATTCCGCTATTTTGGCCCGGTTGACGGCCACGATGTAAAACATTTGGTGAAATTATTGCAGGACCTTAAAGACATCCCCGGCCCTAAGCTATTACATTGCGTTACCGTTAAAGGTAAAGGCTACGCACTGGCCGAAAAGGACCAGACCAAATGGCACGCCCCCGGCTTGTTCGACAAGATAACCGGCGAAATAAAGAAAACAAAGTACGATAAGCCACAGCCGCCTAAATACCAGGACGTGTTTGGCCATACTATTATAGAACTTGCCGAGGCTAACCCTAAAATTATGGGTATTACCCCGGCTATGCCATCGGGCTGTTCGTTAAACCTGATGATGAAGGCTATGCCAAACCGCGCGTTTGACGTGGGTATTGCCGAGCAGCATGCCGTAACTTTTAGCGCGGGCTTAGCTACACAAGGGCTTGTGCCATTTTGTAACATCTACTCCAGCTTTATGCAGCGCGCTTACGACCAGGTGATACATGATGTGGCCCTGCAAAAACTGAACGTAGTATTTTGCCTTGACCGTGCCGGTTTTGCCGGTGCCGATGGCGGAACGCACCACGGTGCATACGATATCGCCTTTATGCGATGCGTACCGAACATGACGGTATCTGCCCCGATGAACGAGGAAGAACTGCGTAACCTGATGTACACCGCCCAGTTAGATAATATGGGGCCGTTTGTGATCCGTTACCCGCGTGGTAATGGGGTGATGATTGACTGGCAACGCCCGTTAAAGGCTATCCCGGTTGGTAAAGGCCGCATGATATGCGAAGGCGAAGAAGTAGCCATTATAAGCTTTGGTGCTATAGGTAATGAAGCCGTTAAGGCAACCGTTACGCTGAATGCCGAAGGTTATTATCCGGCACACTACGACCTGCGTTTTGTAAAACCGCTTGACAAAGCCTTGCTGCATGACATCTTCAAGAAATTCAATCATATTGTAACGGTTGAGGATGGTTGCATTGAAGGTGGGATGGGTACCGCCATATTAGAATTTATGGCCGATAACCATTACCAGGCACAGGTAACCCGCTTAGGCATCCCCGACCTTGTTATTGAACATGGCGAACAACCCGAACTTTGGGCTGAATGCGGTTATGATGCCGCAGGCATTGCTGAACAGGTTAAAAAGAACGCCATTAAAAGAGATAACACGCATATTATAGCGTCTTAATAGCAATTCGATATCCAACAGAAAAGCCGCTTAATAATTCAAGCGGCTTCCTTTTTATAATTCAACAAACCTTACCTGCCAGTTGTAGCCGGTAAAGGGGTTGGCAATGCTTTACGTGGGATCATATCCTTACGTTCTGATGTATTGTATACAAAAGATGCTACGATGGTAGCCGCTTGTTTTAAATCGTCTTCGCTTAGGCGATCGTAGGTGTCCTGGTTACTGTGGTGGGTACGGGTGTTATAATCCATACCATCCTGAATAAACTGGAAGCCCGGAAGACCAACCGCATCAAACGACTGGTGATCTGTACCGCCTGTGTTGCTAACGGTTACCGTAGTAGCACCAAGATCTTTAAACGGCGCTAACCATTCTTTAAATATCGGCCCTGCTGCGCTGTCGCCCTGTAAGTAAATACCACGAATCTTACCGGTACCGTTATCCAGGTTATAGTAAGCGTCCAATTTAGCCTGCTCTGGTTTTAACACCATCGTTTTAGGGTCGCCAAAGTGCGCGGCCACGTAACCACGTGAGCCAAATAAACCTTGCTCCTCGCTGCTCCAAAGAGCAATGCGGATAGTGCGTTTTGGTTTAAAGCCGATAGTTTTCAGGATACGCATAGCCTCCATCATTACCGCGCTGCCGGCAGCATTATCTGTAGCGCCGGTTGCACCATGCCATGAATCTAAGTGGCCACCTATCATAATAACCTGGTCTTTCAATTTTTTATCAGTACCCGATATTTCGGCAACTACGTTGTAGCCCTGCATATCATTAGTGAAAAATTCAGTTTTAATGTCAGCCTCCATGGTTACCTTTTGGCCAGCTTTCACCAAACGTAAAATACGCAGGTAATCTTCGCCGCTGGTTTCTAATTCAGGGGCAACTGCTTTAGCAGTATCGGCATATGATGAGCCATTGGTAGTAAATGTAGTACCATAGTTACCACGGCCCTGTGCTAATATCAAACCCACTTTTTCGTCCACTAAAAACTTGCTGATAGCACCACGCATCGCTATCATTTTACGACGTGCAGCCATTTGGGGGCTGTTTGGGTCAAACTGGCGGCGCGGGCCACCTGCTGGTGCCATAGTAGCAGTAGCCATTTTATCAAGCTCTTCGTCGGTGTAACGGGAAAGATCTGCCTTGGTACCCGGCATTAATTTTGCCTGGCTATCAAAAATTACAATTTTACCGGCAAGTGTGCCTTTGTATTTGTCAAGATCGGTAGTGGTATCGGCCTTCACCAACACAACATCACCTTTTATAGGGCCGTTTGTGCCCGGTGTCCATGCTTTGGGGATTGCAATGATAGCATGATAGTAAGGTACAGTAATAGCGGCATAGTTCTTTTGAACTTCCCAACCTTTACCAAATTTGCCCCATGGCTCTAATTTAGAGTTTACCATGCCCCAGGTTTTTAGCTGGTTAACAGCCCAATCCTGCGCGCGTTTTAAACCTGGTGAATTAGCCAGACGCGGGCCGGAAACATCTGTTAAATAGAAAGCGGTTTCCATTACTTTTGAATGGTTCATCCCTTCTTCACGAATTTTTTGGACGGCGGCCTGGTCAACAGTTTCCTGCGCGAACGCAGTTCCTGCTATACCTGTAATGGCCATACAAGTGTAGAGTAATTTTAATTTCATAATGAGCGTCAGTTAAGTTTGAACAAACTTATCTATTTGTGCTATAATTTCTTAAGTATCGATTTAACAAAGTTGTTACAAGTGATAATTAGCTTTGAGTTATATCTGAACTATGAGTGAATATCGTTTAGACAGAACTGCTTTTAAAACTCAAACAGCAAAAGAAGCTGCCGACCATGATAAATATTATAAGGAACTACCACTTAAAGAAAGATTAAGCATAGTTAACTATTTGAATAGCATCGCTTATAATTATCCTGAAAACGACCCACCCAAGATGGATCGCACTGCTTTTAGCATTAGAACCCGGAAATTGTAATGGGTAATATTTTCAATGAAGATTTTCGCGAATTTATCGAAGCCCTGAATACCCGCCGCGTCGAGCGTCAACGCTTGATGCAATAGCGTTTGGCAGCGTCCTCGCTGCAGTATATTTTAAGCGTGGATGCTTAAAATGATGTGCGGCCAAGCGTGGGCGCTTTACCGGGCGAACTTGGCAGTTAATTGATTAACAACTTATATCCCCTGCCGTGCACATTGATGATCTCTACCGATGGGTCATCTTTTAAATACTTACGGATCTTGCTCAGAAAAACATCCATACTGCGGCCGTTAAAGTAATTATCATCATGCCAGATGTTCAGCAGGGCTTCCTCGCGGGTAAGCACTTCATTTTTTTTGATGCAAAGCAAACGCAGCAGTTCGGCTTCTTTGGTAGATAGCTTTTGCAGTATGTTATCGCGCGTTATAATTTGCGAGGTATAATCAAAATTGTAGCTGCCCAGTTTAAATTGAGATGGGTTCTCATCGCCTTTTTTCTCGTGGATATCGGTACGTTTTAACAGGGCATTTATGCGTAGTAAAAGCTCTTCGATGCGGAAGGGTTTGGTAATGTAATCATCGCCACCAAGGTTAAAGGCTATGGTTTTATCTTCTATCATGGCTTTCGCCGTAGCGAAGATAATGGGCACATGGGCGTTTATTTTACGGATCTCTTTACCTAAGGTAAAACCATCCTTTTTAGGCATCATTACATCCAGTATCAGCAGGTCGAAGCTTTGTTTGGTGAAAGCACGCAGGCCTTCCTCACCATCTTTACATAATACAACGTCAAACTTGCCCTTTAATGCAAGGTAGTCTTGCAATAGCAAGCCAAGGTTCGGGTCGTCTTCAACAAGTAGTATTTTTTTCATGATGTTTAGTCCGGATGTCGGAAAAGACCGAAAGTCCGTAAGGTTATGGTTAATAATTTATACTTCCGACTTATCCGTCTTGCGGACTTATTACGCAACAGGGAACTTCAATTCAAACTCCGAACCTTTCTCTTTTTCAGACTTTACGCCGATGGTTCCATCAAGGCGTTTAACAATGGTATTCACATAGCTTAAACCAAGGCCAAAGCCTTTTACATCGTGCAGGTTACCGGTTGGTATGCGGTAAAACTGTTCAAATATTTTAGCCTGCTGGTCGCGGTTCATGCCTATGCCTTTATCTGCAACGCGGATCAGCACATGGCCGTTCTTATTTAATGTACTAATGGCAATCTCAGGTGCATCGGTACTATACTTAATAGCGTTATCTATCAGGTTGAACATTACGTTGCTAAAGTGCAGTTCATCAGCAACAATAACCGGGCGCTCGGCGTCAAGATTAAGGGTAACATCAGCATTGCATTTTTGCATTTTAAGCGCCATGCTGTCCAGCACAATCGTGATCATTTCGTTTACGTCAAGCGGCATTTTATCCAGCTTAAAGTCGTTACGCTCAATACGGGCAATGTTTAGCACGCGTTCTATGTGGCTACCTAAACGTACATTCTCTTCATAAATTACATTGGCCAGGCGGGCAACACGCACCTGGTCCTCCGCTATCTCTTTATCCTTTAAAGCCTCGCTGGCTATCATTATAGTTGATACCGGGGTTTTAAACTCGTGCGTCATGTTGTTGATGAAGTCTATCTTCATCTCCGAGATCTTCTTTTGCCTCAGTATCGAGAAGATGGTATAACCGAAACAAAATATCAGCACAAAAAGCAGCCCGCCTGTGGTACCCATAGTCGCGGTCATATTACCTAAAATAAAAGAGCTTTTTTGCGGGAACGAGATCTTGATCTTGCCCGGGTCGTTTATCAACTCATTACTAAAAATGGCCTTTTGAAAGGTGTTGGCCGGGATAAACTCCGGCTTGGCACCCTTTGTATCTAAAGCACTGCTAAAAATAAGCGAATCACTATTGGCGGTGCTTACCTCATAGCTAAAAGGTAAAAAGATGCCGCGGTTATGTAATTCAAAGCGGAGTAATGAATCTATCCAGAAATTATTTAAACGCTTATCAAGGGGCTCATCGCTTTTGCGGTATTCCTCGGCCAGGTTCTCAATAACATTTGCCTTTTTGGTGTTGGGAGTAACGTTCTCTAATGAGTCTGTCTCCAGCATTCGTTTCACCTGCTTAAACTGCCGGTCTTTTTGCAAGCGCTCCTGCTCTCTTAGCCATTCGGGATTAAGGTGCGGTACTGATATGATCTGCGGGCCAAATTGCGGGTCGATATAAGTGTAACGCAGCGTATCGTACTTGTGTAGTTTTTGTTTAAACGGCCTTGGTGCACTTTTTACAATTTCGGGGATAAAACGGCCATGCACTTCGCCAAATTCATCGGTATATTGTTCTATGCGGATGCGCAGGTTAAGCGACCCCTGCTGCATTAGCCCGGCTACATCGTCATCCATCTTTTTATGGAGGATCATCCGTTTCAGGCTATCACGCAGCATGGCCAGTTTACGCTCGCGTTTGGTTTGCTTTTTCTTTAGCACCAGGGCTTCGCCAATAATGCTTTTGCTGCCATTGATACTTATTACGCTCTTTTTGTCGACTGTTTCGGAACGCTTTAGGGTAATTATTTGTGTTTTTGCATTCAGAAAATTAAGGGCATCCTGCTTGGTAACTTTTGATACCACATTGTTTAACGCCTCGTTAACCGACCTGTTAAAAAGCTCGGACTGCATTTGGTACGATTGGCGCAAAAAATACAATTGCATAACCACCACGCCCAAAAGCGCAAATCCCATTAAACCAATGATAAGCCCTATGCTTCTTCTTTTCATGCAATCACAAAAATATTTTAAATTAAATGAGAACAATTGCTTTTAACAATTTTTAACATATTATCACCCAAGTTTTAATCGGTTGATTTGTAACAGTTTCCTAAACTTGCAAGTCTTATACATAAATCAACACAAACAATGAAGAAGTTTATCAAGCCCGGCTTTGAATTTATATTCTCGGTTGCCCTAATAGCCATACTTGGCTTGCCGCCTTTGGTATTGGCGCAATCGCAAAAAAATATTGAGATCCAGATCGTTAATGGCGACACCACCTTTAACGGTAAAAACATAAAAAAACTAACTGTTGCCGAGCGTAAAGACGCGCTTGATGCCATGAACAGCTTACCGCCAACCCCTATTGCGCCGGGTAGCCCAGGTCGTTCAAATTCTAAAGTAGTTATTAAAAAAAGAATAACCGGTGGCAATACCAACGATGTTGTAATTGAAAGAAGCAGCGCCGGCGATGAGCCACAGATAGCTGATTTTGATAGCAGCCGTAAGGATGTAAAGATCCGTTTGAAAAGACTGAGAGGTGCCGATAGCGTACAGGCGTTCACTTACCGTTTTGATAACGAATTACCGCAGACAGACCTGAAAACATTTAGTTTTAATATGCCTAAACGCAAGCAGGGGTTTGAATTTAGCAGCCGCAATTCGCAAACCTTTAATTATTCTAATACGGATAATGATGGCATCAGCACCAATATTAGCTTTTGCGTATCAGAGCCATCAAAAGAGATATTAAAGCGTATTGCCGGTATAGATAAAGCCGAACTGGTTTTAAATGATCTTATCCTAACTCCTGAGTTTTCTACAGGTAAAACCAACTTATCATTCAACCTGCCGGCGAAAACCACCGCTGATATAAAATTTACCGATACCGAGGGAAAAGTATTATGGGCAGATAAAGCAACTGCAGGCAGTTTCAGCAAAAAGATGAGCTTACCGTTAAATGGTGTTTACTACCTGCAGGTTAAGCAAGGTGCAAGCGTTGCTGTGAAAAAGATAGTTAAAGAGTAGTTTGCGGTTAATGGTTTCATTTTGAAACTTTTACCGCAAAGCAAATCCACAAAAAGGCCCTTCTAAATAATTAGAAGGGCTTTTATATTTTATGGCCTGCCTGTTAATGCAAACTGAAAACCGCCAACTTATTAAAACGGCAAATCGTCATCATCCGGTGCCGAGCTGATATCAGCAGGGGCTGCATATTCCGGGGTTGATGCTGCGCCGGCTGCGCTTAAAGCATTAACTTTCCAAAGTTGTAACGAGTTAAAGTATGTTTTTTTACCTGTCTTATCAGTCCATGGGCGGCCTTTCATGTTAAAAAACACTTCTACATCGTCGCCAACCTTAACGTTGTCCAATAAATTGCAACGATCTTGAATAGCTTCGAACTTTAAATACTCGGGATATTGTGGGTTCTCTACGTACTCAAGTATCAATTCTCTCTTTTTTAATGACTCGGTAACCTGTTGGGTTGCCGACACTTCATATACCTTACCTTTAACTTCCATAACTTAAGAAAATATTTAAAATGTAAAGTTAATAGTATGAAATTAAATAGCGGCGTATTTAATTCATAAATTCGCAAAATAATTATGCAAGTTTTCCACACTGAGAGTAAGATCATTATCACCTGCAACAAAAGGCTGTCGCCTTATTTGCAGCAAGAGGTTGAAGCATTAGGCTTTAAACCCACACGCGTATTCCAAACCGGCATCGAGTTGGTTGGTACCGTAACAGATACCATTGCGCTAAACCTTAACCTGCGTTGCGCAAGCCAGGTTTTATACCTGCTTAAAAGCTTTACCGCTGCCGACCCAAAACAACTGTACGACGAGCTGGTACAGATAGAATGGGAAGAACTGATCGATTTTTCGGGCTATTTTTCGGTAACCTCTAACGTCAATAACGAGCATATCCTTACGCCGTTGTTCGCCAACGTTAAAGTAAAAGATGCCATTGTAGATAGGATAAAAGACAAAAAAGGCATCCGCCCAAACTCCGGTGCCGATAATAATAAAACCGTTGTTAGCCTTTACTGGCAGGACGATAAGGCCGATATCTACATAGATACATCGGGCGAAACACTGGCCAAACACAGCTACCGCAAAATACCGGGCAAGGCCCCTATGCTGGAGGCTTTAGCTACATCAACCATTATGGCTACCAACTGGGATAGGGCAAGTACATTTATTAACCCTATGTGCGGTTCGGGCACGTTAGCTATCGAAGCTGCTTTATTGGCGACTGATAAGCACCCCGGCCTCTTCCGTATGAACTATGGCTTTATGCATATTATGGGGTATGATGAGCAGGAGTTTTTTGTGGAGCGCCGTAAATTAAAGGATAAAGCCAAAAAGGCGGTCGACTTTAAGATCATCGCTACAGACATATCTGACGATGCCATTGATATTGCCCGCAAGAATGCGAATACAGCAGGTGTAGAACATTTAATAGAGTTTTACGTTTGTGACTTTGAGGACACCGAAGTACCCGAAGGTGGTGGTGTTATTATGTTTAACCCTGAGTACGGCGAACGTTTAGGCGTGCACACCAAACTGGAAATAACCTACAAACGTGTAGGAGATTTCCTGAAAAAGAAGGCCCTTGGCTACCGCGGATACGTTTTTACCGGCAACCCAGATCTTGCTAAAAAGATAGGTTTGAAGGCCGCCCGCAGGATTGAATTTTATAACGGAAAGTTAGACTGCCGCTTGTTTGAGTACGAGCTTTACGAAGGCAGCAAACGCGAACCAAAAGAAACAGAATGAAAAAACTTATCATATTTGCACTTGTTTTAACATCATTTTGCGCACATGCGCAGCAAGACCTGGCTTTCCCTTTCCAGGGTGGTGCGCCCATTATGAACAAATTTTTTAAGGATAGCCTAACCGTTACTCCCGAAATAATTGCAAAAAAAGCTGCGGGTGTAGCAGTTATAAAATTCACTGCCGATATTAACGGCAATATCCAAAAACTGGTTATTTATTATGCCGACGATTACCTGCTAACTATGCCGACTATCGCCGCGTTAAAAAAATCGACCAAAAAATGGATCATACCTAATAAAGAAAAGTTTCACGATTTTATAATTCCCTTCTCTATCAACTACAATAACCCGGCTACAGGTATAGTGGATGTACAAAAAGCGGCTTACGGTTTTTATAAAAACCGCCGCCCTATCGTAGCTACAGATCAAATCCCGCTTAACGCGGCTACATTGCTGCCAACAGTAGTGATAAAGTATGATATAAATTAATTTATTCCTTTTGGGATGATAAAGAAAAGCGGCTAATAGCCGCTTTTCTTGTTTTAAAAATCCGCTATACTTCCATTATTTACGCGCCCTAAAAAAATCGTTAAAATTTATTTTTTGAAATCCGCACTCACTCCTATTTCGTTTATATGTTAATATCTTAATTAAACATAATGAGTAAGATGCTGAATTACAAAGTTAAAGCCGTTGCTACCAACATTCGTAACAAACGTGAGGAACTGAACTATACACAAGAGTATTTAGCCGCTAAACTGAATATATCCCAAAACGCCTACAGTAAAATAGAGTTGGGCTACACAAAAATTACCGTTGAGCGTTTGTTTCAAATAGCTGAGATAATAGATACCGACCTGATGGAGCTAATCAACACCACAGAAGCGGAAGCCGCTTAACTGGCTAAAAAAGGCTAATTATAATTACCATCCTGTTATATTTGCACACTAATTTGCAGATATGACTACCCCCCCTATAATCCAAAAAACAGTAACCTTTGTTCAGGACACGCTAAAAAATGCCGAAGGCGGGCACGATTGGTGGCATATACAGCGCGTTTGGACCAATGCCAAACACATAGCGAATACCGAGGATTGCGATCTGCTTACCGTTGAACTTGCCGCCCTGCTGCATGATATTGCCGATAGCAAATTCCACAATGGCAACGAAGAAATTGGCCCTGCCACTGCCGGTAAATTCCTACAAAGCATTAATGTTGATGAAGATGTTGTGATCCATGTTCAGCAGATCATCAGGCATATGTCGTTTAAGGCAAGCTTTGATAAAACAACTTTTCACTCCAAAGAATTAGCCATAGTACAGGATGCCGACAGGCTGGATGCTATAGGCGCAATTGGCATAGCCCGCGCATTTACTTACGGCGGCTTTAAGGACAGGGAGATCTACAACCCCGAAATTAAACCCAACCTTACCATGAGCAAGGAAGAATATAAAAACACCAAAGCCCCTACCATTAATCACTTTTACGAAAAGCTACTTTTACTAAAGGATAAAATGAATACCGAAACGGGCAAGCAAATGGCCCTACAACGCCATAATTTTATGGAAACCTTTTTGGAGCAATTTTATACCGAAGTACAATAAACTAAATACCTGACCCAACGTTTCATCAGCATGAAAAAAACTTTACTTTCATTAACCATATTATTAGGCATAGCCAAACTTGCCGCTGCGCAGGATACTATAAAAACCCAGCGTTTTAACCTGCATTTTCAGCAAACGATTATCATGCAGTACAAGCCGCAGTTCTCTGCGCCATACACCGGGCAAAATAGTTTGATCCCAAATGCCGAAACCCAAACATCATTAACAAGTACACTATTTGGCGGCGCAAGGTTATGGAAAGGTGCCGAGGCCTATTTAAACCCTGAATTAAGCGGAGGATCGGGCCTAAGCAAAACGCTGGGCATAGCGGGTTTCCCAAATGGCGAAACTTTTCGCATAGGCGCTGCCGAGCCTAAGATCTATTTAGCACGCCTTTACCTTACCCAGTACTTTAATTTTGGCGATGAGAAAGAATATATTGAAGATGATGTAAACCAGCTGGCAGGCATGCGCAGCAAACGCTACCTAAAAATTACCGCCGGTAAATTTGGCATGGCCGATTTTTTTGACGGCAACGAATTTAGCCATGACCCACGTTCTCAATTCATGAACTGGAGTTTAATGGATAATGCCGCCTGGGATTACCCCGCCAACACCCGTGGTTATGTAATAGGTGCAATGGCCGACTTTGCACAACCCAACTGGAACCTGCGCTTTGCCTTTACCATGACAACTACAACCGCTAACGGATCCACCTGGGATGAGCACCTAAGCCACGCCAACACCCAAACATTAGAGTATGAAAGGCGCTATACTTTAAATGGGCATAAAGGCACATTGAGGTTACTGGGTTTTCGTAATAACGGGATAATGGGCGTTTACCGCGATGCCATTAACCTAAACCCTGCCGCGCCGGATGTGGATGCTACACAGGGTTACGGCCGCCATAAATATGGTTTCGGCATTAATGCAGACCAGTACCTGAGCGATGATTTTGGCGTATTTGCCAAAGCAAGCTACAATGATGGCAAAACCGAGACCTGGGCCTTTACAGAGATCGACCGCTCGATAAGCCTTGGTGCTGTGCTTAAAGGCAACAGGTGGAGCCGTAAGGATGACGAACTGGGCCTTGCTTTTGTAGGTAATGGCATCTCAAATGATCATAAGGATTATTTGGCCGCCGGCGGTTACGGTTTTATTATTGGTGATGGCCAGTTGAACTACTCGCCCGAATTGATCGCCGAGGTTTACTATAAAATAAACGCGTATCAGCATAAACTTTGGATCTCTCCCGATTATCAGTTCATAGCCAACCCCGCTTATAATAAGGACCGCGGGCCGGTAAACGTACTATCGGTTAGGGCGCACGTGGAGTTTTAATATCGGACCAAAGTAAAATTATACCAGCGTTAAACCCGGCCGGGATAAAACCGTCATATTGCAACATGAAAAACATTATAGCAGCTATAGCTTTCCTCATCATTGGCACAAGCGCGTTAGCACAAAACAATATTACGAAAGCTAAGATCTCGTTCGAGTTGAAGAACCTCGGCATTAAAACCGGCGGCGTAATTGGCGGCGTGCAAGGTAATATAACCTTTGACCCCGCTAAGCTGGCAACCAGCAAAATTGAAGCTACTGCGGATGTTAACGCCATTAACACCGATAACGATATGCGCGATGAGCACCTGAAAAGGGACGACTACTTCGATGTGCAGAAATATCCGAAAATGAGCCTGTCGTCGGTATCTTTTAAAAAGAACAGCGGCAATAACTTTACCGGTGTTTTTAATTTGACCGTAAAAGGCATTACTAAACCTATTGAAGTGCCATTTGCATACGCTACAGTAGCCACAGGTAACTTATTTAAAGGCAGCTTTAAAATAAACCGTAAAGATTTTAAAATTGGCGGCAACAGCATGACCATGAGCGACGATGTCACCATTAATTTTGAAGCCGAGGCCGCAAAATAATCCCCGCTTTTTATCCGCGCAGCAAATAATAACAATTAATTAACACAGGGGCCTGCTTCTGTGTTAATTATAACCGTTTACAAATAGTAACTTTATACTATGAAATTGCGCGTATTGATCCTGATTAACGCTGCCGCCGTTGCCATCACCTTATCGGCAGTAAATTACTACTTTCAGCACAAGTGGTACGATGTAATGATAACCTTCCTGGTTACCTTCATCACCAGTTATATTGTTTTTTACTACCTGATAGAGAAATACATCTACTCAAAAATTAAGCTTATTTATAAGCTTATCCATAACCTTAAACTTGGCCGCGACCTGCGCGATGCACTTGGCGAACACGTAAGCGCCGACCCTATAAACGATGTTGAGCAGGAAGTAAAAGAGTGGGCCAAGCAAAAGAAAAGCGAGATCGACGACCTGAAAAAGCAGGAAAAATTCCGCAGGGATTTCCTTTCTAATATCTCACACGAGTTTAAAACCCCCCTCTTTGCTATACAAGGATATATAGAAGCTTTGCAGGACGATGAACTGGAAGATAAACAACTCGCCTTGCAATTCCTCGAAAAAGCATCAAAGAATGTTGACCGTTTAAGCTACCTGATCAACGACCTGGATGAGATCTCGAAGTTGGAATCGGGTGAGATACCTATCAATTACAGCAAGTTTAAAATTAACGACCTCATCAAAGAGGTTTTTGAATCTTTGGAATTAAAATCCAAACAGCACAATATTAAATTAACGTTTAAACAAAAATATGACGACGGCATATTTGTTAACGCCGACCGTGAAAAAATACGACAGGTTTTGGTGAACCTGATAGATAATTCCTTTAAATATGGCAAAGAGGGTGGCAATACCTCGGTGAGCACCTTTACCCTGCACGAGCAAGTATTGGTGGAAGTTACCGATGATGGTATAGGCATCGAAGAAAAGTTCCTCCCGCGTTTATTTGAAAGGTTTTACCGTACAGATACCAGCCGTTCCAGGCAAATTGGCGGCTCGGGTTTGGGGCTGGCCATTGTTAAGCATATTGTGGAAGCGCACCAGCAAACCATTAATGTACGCAGCACCGAGGGCATGGGATCGACCTTTGGCTTCACGTTGCAAATTGCCAAACAAACTTTACCTTTCCCAAACATACCAGCGTTAAAAAATTAACATTAACTTAACATTGCAACTGTACCTTTATCGAAATTTTACGAACCAAGATGTCACTTAACAGTATATTCCAGTATTTTGTACCAAAGGATAAAAAAACCTTCTTCCCGCTTTTTGAGCAGGCAGCAAGTAATGTTGTAAGCATGGCAACCATTTTGGTTGAAGCCGTTAACTCGGTTAACCCTGCCACCCGCGAAGAACTTTTCAGGCAGATTGACAAGTTGGAGAATAAGGGGGATGAGCTTACCCATCAGATTTATCTTGAACTGGGAAAAAACTTTATCACCCCGTTCGATCGTGAGGATATCCATGCTTTAGCTACCGCTATTGATGATATTGCCGATTATATCCATGGCGCGGCTAACCGCATGCTGCTTTACAGGATAGACGATTTTAACGAGCACATCCGTAAATTATCTGAATTGATACTACAAGCCGGTACTGATCTTGAAAAGGCAGTACGCGAGCTTAAAGACCTACGTAACGTACGCGCCATTGCAGATTCTTGCATCCGCATAAACAGTGTAGAAAACCAGGCCGATTACGTTTTTGACCGCGCCGTTGCCGATTTGTTCCTTTACGAAACAGACGCTATCCGCCTGATCAAATACAAAGAGATCTTAGCCGCGCTTGAAACCGCTACAGATATGTGCGAAGATGCCGCTAACGTGATGGAATCTATACTTATAAAAAACGCCTAAGCATAATTTATATCCTTTTAAATGGTTACTACCCTACTTGTTGCTGTAATTGCCCTGGCGCTTATTTTTGATTACACTAATGGTTTTCATGATGCGGCCAACTCTATAGCTACTATTGTATCAACCAAGGTGCTAACGCCCTTCCAGGCGGTATTGCTTGCTGCAGTATTTAACTTTGCCGCTTACTTTTTTATTAAAGACCATAAAGTAGCCAACACGGTTGCTAAAACTGTTCACGAAGAATTCATCACCCTGCACGTGGTACTGGCCGGCCTTATCGCCGCCATCACCTGGAATTTAACTACCTGGTGGTTTGGGATTCCTTCCAGTTCATCGCACACCCTTATTGGTGGTTTTGCAGGCGCGGGTATAACCAATGCATTATTTATGGGCCAGCCTGCTATGGCTGCCATTAACTCCGTTTATATTATCAAGATCGTTGCCTATATCGTGTTGGCGCCTTTTATTGGTTTATTCATTGCTTACTTTATAACCATTTTTATCCTGCATGTTTGTAAAAAGGCCAAGCCGGTTACGGCCGAGCGTTGGTTTAAGAGGTTACAGCTGGTATCTGCTGCGGCATTAAGTTTTGCGCATGGTACTAATGATGCCCAAAAAGTAATGGGTATCTTATACGTAAGTTTAGTAGCAGCGAAGGTTGTGAACAGCGGCGCGCCGATGCCCGAGTGGATCCCACTGTCTTGTTACACTGCAATATCATTAGGTACCATGTCTGGCGGTTGGAAGATCGTGAAAACTATGGGTTCTAAGATAACTAAGATAACCCCTTTAGAGGGTGTAGCAGCTGAAACTGCCGGTGCGATAACCTTATTTATTACCGAGCATTTTGCCATCCCGGTTTCAACTACGCATACTATTACCGGCTCTATCATTGGGGTTGGGTTAACAAAACGTGTGTCGGCAGTGCGCTGGGGTGTTACCATAAACCTGGTTTGGGCATGGATAATTACCATCCCTATTTCGGCACTTATTGCCGGCCTGATGTTTATGTTGGTAAGGCACATCTAATTACTGCATTACTGGCAGTAAATTTGCTTACTTTATATCATGAAAAAAACGCTTATCCTTATCCCGTTCCTGTTCATTTTATTTTGCAGCTGCGATACGCTTAGCCAGGTTGCACAAACCACGGTAAACCAGTTGGGCAACCCCACTAACCTCGAAATTAACAACGGCCTTAAACAAGCCCTTGAAATAGGTACCGGCAAAAGTTCAGACCAGCTATCGGCTGTAAATGGTTTCTTTGGCAATGCCGCTATCAAAATACTTTTCCCGCCCGAGGCACAAAAGGTTGAGAAAACACTGCGTAGCATTGGCTTGGGCAAATTAGCAGATAACGTTATCCTTTCCCTTAACCGTGCAGCAGAAGATGCCGCAGGCAAAGCAAAACCAATTTTTGTTAATGCCATAAAACAAATGACCCTAACGGATGTAACCAACATCCTTTTAGGAAATAAAGATGCTGCCACCCAATACTTTAAACGCACAACCACTATGGCATTGGCCGCTGGCTTTAAACCGGTTATAGAAACCAGCTTAAACAAAGTGGGCGCAACAAAATATTACACTGATGCTGCAAACGCCTACAACAAAGTGCCATTTGTAAGCAAAGTAAACCCGGATATAAGCGATTACGTTACCCAACGCGCTATTGAGGGCCTGTTTGTAGAAATTGCCCAGGAAGAACTAAACATTCGCCAAAACCTTGGTGCACGTACCACACCGCTACTACAAAAGGTATTTGGTTATTACGATAAGAATAAGAAGTAATACGTTTTTACTTGATATGGAAAAAGGCGATAGGTTTTAGATCCTATCGCCTTTTTTGGTTATTTGTCATTGCGCTAAGCAACACCGTCATTGCAATGACGCATGGAGAAATAGCCGCCTACTAATGAAACTCCACCTTAACTTTCACATCTTCAGCTTTCCCAGAGCTATTACCAACCCAAGCCGGGCCATTTTGGATAATGCTGATAGCTTTTACATCGGCAGCGATACTTAAACCTTTGGTTATTGCAACCTCGGTAATTGATCCATTTGGGTTAATGGTTACTTTCAATTCAACCGTTCCTTCTTTACCATCCGGACTAACAGCATTCTGCAGCAGGTATTTTCTATAATCATCCCAGCCAACTAAGGGACGGGCATTCGCGGTTTTGGCAATATTTTTATCGGCGATAGCCACTTGCCTTAAAATCGGTGAAGTTTTATCCTGCGCCGCGGCACTATCATTATTTTTAAATGATTTGGTACCGAAAGACGAAACCTCTGCATTACCATCATCTTTCTTAATATCGGGCCTGGTATAACCATAAGCATTTGCCTGGGCGGTTGTAACCTTTTTTGCATTTACCCTTCCTGATGCATCGGGCAGGGGCTGAGCATCTTTACGGTCTATAACTGCACCTGCCATTAAATTTGGTGGCAGCCCGGCATTGGCCAATGCTGTAGGGTTATTGTCAGTTGCTTTCCCGGGGCGGGTAGTGATGCCGGCACCTGCGGCCTTGCTTTTTATAACCGTAAGTTGCGATGCATTTTTGTTGATCGCTATAAATTCGCCATCCAAAACAGTATCCTGTTTTTTGTTTGCTATTATGTCCGAAGCAACCATTTCTTCTAACACACTAATAGCCGGTTGGTTTTTGGCAGCAGCGAGGCTCGCGGTGGTAATATCCTTCTGTTGAAAAGCCGCATTTGCTTTTGTATCTGTGTTGATTGGTGCGAATGGTTTAGCGAGTGCTTTTCTTTTAAATGCTATAGTTTGCTTTTGTGGTGTTGTAATAACCTGCTCTGCCTGTTTGCCTATCACCACCGGCGTTGTATCAGCAGGTGCTATTTTCACCGGCTGGATCATGGCGACTTGTGGTAGTTGTTTATCGTTGCCGCTATTTTTATACAACAAACCTACAACTACCGCAAAGCCTATTACGCTTGCCGCAATTGCTGTAACCGCCCAAGGCGCTATGCGGCGCACTTTAGTTGCTGTACGGGCTTCTAATTGCTGTTGCAAGGCCGCAAGATTGCTCTGCTGGTCTGTCTTTACAGCACCATACCCTTCCAGCGCATCCATCAAAAACGGATCATACTGTGCCCGGCGCTCTAATTTATTCATAGCGCGGGCATCAAGCTCCCCGTTAAGATACTTCTGTATTTGCTGTATGTCGGCCTGCTTATTCTCCACTGTTCTTTTCAAGGCAAATTTTAAGGTTGCGCTTTCCGTTTTGTATGTAGCTTTTTACCTCGTTTAAGGTAAAGCCTGTTTCGTCGGCTACTTCTTTATAACACTTCTCGTCAAGGTAAAATAACTTAACGCTTTGTTGCTGTGCCGGCGTTAACTTCTCCAAACAACGTTCCAAAGCCTGCATGGCTTCTTCGCGTTTCTCAGTATCAGGATGCAAAACAGGGGTAAATTCCATAAACTCATCTAAGGTTACGGTCTCTAATTTTTTACCACTCCGCAGTTGCATTAGGCAGTGGTTGCGGCTAAGCACATATAGCCATGCCCTAAACTGCTTTATTTCGTGCTGGTGTACCTTTTGCGCTAATTCCTCAAATATGGCCATCACGGCATCCTGCGCACGTTCCTCATCCTTTAAATATTTTAAACCCACACCATAAACCAGCGGCATATAGCGCTCGTACAGGCGGCCCAAAACTTTCAGGTCGCGGCTTTCCCGGTAGCTTGCTAATAGCTTATCGTCTGCGGTATCTTCTGGTTTAACTGGTCGGTTAAAAAACTTCATTCAAGAGAGGGTGCAAAATAATTTTTTTTAATGGCTTACGGAAATTATCTATTTGCAACCTTTTGTGATTTTTTCGAGGTGCGATCAAACCCCGCTTAAAGCTTCGAGGTATTTATCGATATAAATCTGTTTGGTTTTAGCTTTATACTGCATAATGAAGCGAGGGTGCTCCAGCGCTACTATCTTTTTAAAAAAGCCATGCTCATTGTTCAGCTTCTTTAAAAACTTCTCGTTTTGCCCCGTACCGAAACAAAAGCACGTATCGGTATAGCAGCCTAAAGCAATTTGGATTTTTATATTATCGATAATAAACGGGGTTACTGCTGTGCATAACTCTTTACTATCGTAGTAATTATAGTTCTTTTCCTTGCCTTTGTTATCTATGGTAGTAAAGCCCAGCGGACAAAGCGAACTGATGTAAAACTTATTGTAAAAAGCTTCGGCACCACCATAAGCGTTTATTATTTCGTATACGTAAACAGATGATGGCTCATGGGTAACCTTTCCCTCGTATTCAATATCGCATTCCGACTTTAGGCGTTTAGGATCAGTGAATGGCACGCCAGTTAAACCGCTGCCAAATCTGCCGGGATTAATGCCCATGATGAGGTGGCGCTTATTATCATCGCTATAATATTTTTTATAAAACGCTGATGATACCTGTAACGCGTTCCCCTCTTCCTCTTTAAACGGGTTCATGACCCGGATATTGGCAGGCAGTGCCGGCCCGGCATATTCCAGATGTTTATTAAAGTTTATTACCCTATCCGCGAAATTCATGAGCACATCAAAGTTTTATGGCTGCTGCATTTTTGCCCAGGCATCCATTTTGGTTTCTAAAACACTTAGCGGCATTGCGCCGTCTTTTAATACCTGGTTATGAAACTCGGCCAGGTTAAATTTAGCGCCTAATTGTTTCTGGTACCGTTTACGCAGTTCCAATATCTTTAATGCTCCCGTTTTGTAGCCTAATGCCTGTGCCGGTGCGCCCATGTACCGTTCAATTTCGGCAATAGCGGCAGGTTCGCTAATCGCTTCGTTATCCATCGAATATTTAACCGCTTGTTCGCGCGTCATCCCTTTGGTGTGGATGGCCACATCAACCACTAAACGAATGGCGCGGTGCATTTCATCACCCAAAGCACCCATGTGCTGGTATGGGTCGGTATATAAGCCCAGTTCCTTCCCTAACGATTCGCTGTATAGCGCCCATCCTTCCGCATATCCGTTTTCGTTTATCAGGAAACGGCGGAACTTTGGCAGCGTGTTATTCTCCTGCGTTAACGAGATCTGGTAATGATGCCCCGGGATGGCCTCGTGTAAGAATGTCGATTCCATGCCCGAGGTGGTGTTAAATTTGGCAGCATCTACAATTGGCACGTAAAATATGCCCGGCCGTTTACCATCTGCCGAGCCCTGGTTATATTCGATACTGGCACTTTCTGCCCTGAACGCCTCTGTTTGCTTGATAATGAATTGTGTTTTTGGCACATTGTTAAACATCTTTTTCAGGTTCGGCTCCATACGTTTGTGGATATTCTCAAAAGCGGCTAAAACATCAGCCGGTGTTTTATAAGGCATAAACCTGCGGTCGGTTCGCATGTACTCAAAAAAGGCTTTTCTATCGCCTTTAAAGCCAACCATCGTTTTGATGCTGTCCATTTGTTTACCAATACGGGCTACTTCGCTTAATCCTGTCTGGTAGATCTCTTCGGGCGTGCGGTTAGTTGAGGTTTGCTGTTTTACCAGGTAAGCGTATTTTGCCGTTCCGTCGGTAACCGACGACAAGCCGGATGTGCTCCTTGATTTCGGCAGGTAAACATTTTGCAGGTAATCTGCCAGTCGTTTGTAGGCCGGTACTACAGATGTTAGGATGGTTGTTTTGTAAGCATCGGTTATCGCCTTTTTATCCGCTGCAGAAAAACTTGCGGGGATATTTTTGATCGGGTCGTAAAAGATGCTTTTGGTAGCATCGGTCACCACAAAACTTTGCATTTGCGGAATCATTTTAACCACTAATGCCTTAGGCAATACTACACCGGTTTTGATGCCTTTATTAAAATTAGCGATGGCGGTATCGGCCCATGGCGCAAACGTGGTAAGGCGTTTTAGCCAGTCGTTATAGTCTTTAACGGTTTTAAATGGCTGCGCGTTCCCACCCGATCCTAACTGCCCCAAGGTTAGGGGGAAAGCATGGATCTGGTTAAACGGCATATACTCCAGGTGGTATTTATACCCATCAATATTGGTTTGTGCTTCGTAAACAAAAATATCGTAAGATAGCTTATCGTTATCGTCCAGGTCTTCGCGTTTAAAAGTTTTCACGCTATCCAGGTACGACTGATAAAAATCTTTCGCCCTTTTTAAATAATCGGCAGCGCCATCATTAGGCAACTGATCATTGTAGCGGGTATCACCAATGAAGGTAGCTGTTACCGGGTCGAGTTTTAAATATCCTTCATAATAGTTATCGAATAGTTTTGCGAGTTGCTTATTATCGCCGGTAGCAACGGTAGTACCGTCGGCTGCTTTTTGTTTACAGGCTGTAAAAGCTGCCGCTACGCAAAGTATCAGTATTACTTTTTTCATTACTTATGATTTTGGTGCTTAAAGCTATGTTATTTTGAAGATAATTGAGGTTGAAATTTCCGAGGGCTATTATTGAACGATAATACTTAAGCAGGCTTCTGCCCAAAGATCCGGCTCAGCATCTCATATAATTCCGGGTGCTTGGTCTGGAATTGCTCGGGTTTCTCAAAAAAGTATTCGGATACCACGGCGAAAAACTCTGCTTCATTGGTGGTAGCATACACATCAATATCTGAGTGACCCGTTTCTATCTTGTGTATCTCCTGGTGCATCATGCGCACCCATGGTTCTATATACTCATGCGGCAAAAAACCTTCGGGGATGCCATCGGTAGCGCCATCTACCTTATCCAGCAGGTGCACAAATTCGTGGATGCCGGTATTTTCCTTACCGTTGTTTTTAGAAAAACCTTTGATGAGCGCGTTGCGCGATAATATCATTTGCCCGTTCATGTACCCGGTGCCCACCATGCCCATGATGTTGCGGCCTTCGCCCTCGTTTCCTTCAAACTGAAATTGCTTATCAAAAGTATCTGGGTACAAAAGCACATTGGTAACGTTACGGTAAGTCCAGTCCTTAAACGCGAAGATGGGGATCACCGCGCTGGAAGCCACCATCAGGCGGTCGGTATCGGTTATTTCGAGGCCAACGCCTTCGATGCGTACGGCATCAAGAAATTGCTCTATCCTGTCTTCAAAGTAAAGCTTATCGGTGTCTGATAGTTTGTTGTAGTAGTTGATGTGTTGGGTAAGCAATTGCTTTTGCGCATCAGTAATAATGGTTTGGGTAAGGGCGCGCTTTTTTCGTCTTCTCTGGAATAAAGAATAACAGATAATGACGGCGATGATGATGGAGAAGTATATCATGTTTGTTATTGGAGAAGCAAGTTAATAAAAAGCCTTCATTCCGGGGAATGAAAACGAACAACCCTGTTGCCTGGCAAGAGACGCGAAGTATCGCGTCTCTACGAATTTGCCATATGCTTTCAGCTTGCGACAGCTAAAAGCTGACATCATTTTAGGCACAAGATGAAAGCTTGCGCCAGTGATTTGTAAAACAAAAAGAGCGATGAGTAAACCCATCGCTCTTTTAAATCTTTCGGACTTCCGGACTACGGACTTCCGACTTATATCATCATCCTTACCGGTTCTTCCAGTAACGATTTTAGTGTTTGCAGGAATGCGGCAGCTGATGCGCCATCTACCACGCGGTGATCTGAGCTTAACGTAACCTTCATTACGTTGCCTGGTACTACCGCGCCATTTTTAACAACAGGGATCTGCTGGATGCCGCTAACGGCAAGGATACAGGCATTTGGTGTGTTAATAATAGCGGTAAACTCATCTACACCAAACATACCAAGGTTTGATATGGTGAATGTTGAGCCTTCCATTTCGGCAGGTTGTAATTTTTTAGCTTTTGCTTTACCGGCGTACTCCTTAACCTCTTGCGAGATATGGCTTAACGATTTGCCATCGGCAAATTTAATAACCGGTACCAACAGGCCTTCGTCAACCGCAACGGCTACGCCAATGTGTACATGCTCGTTAGTGCGGATGGTATCGCCCAGGAACGATGAGTTAATAGCCGGGTGTTGTTTCAACGAAACAGCAACAGCTTTTACTACAAAATCGTTAAAGGAGATCTTCACCGGTGCAACCTCGTTCATCTTGTTACGGGCAGCAATGGCCTGGTCCATATCTATCGACATGGTAACATAAAAGTGAGGGGCAGTGAACAAGCTTTCAGATAATCTGCGGCTAATGGCTTTACGCATTTGCGTAACGTTTCTTTCCGTAAATTTCTCTTCGCCTGTGTAAGTTGGCAATACAACCGGTGCTTTTGCGGCAGGGGCAGCAGCAGCTGGTGCAGCGCCTTCGTGTGGTTTAGCGTTTTCTACAGGTTTTGCAGATGGTGTAAAGCTTTCTATATCTTTTTTGATGATCCGGCCGCCTTCTGCGCTGCCTTTTACATCATTTAAATTAATGCCTTTGTCTTTCGCAATTTTACGTGCCAAAGGTGATGCTTTAACGCGGCTGTCATCCTCGGTAGAACCGGTTGATGTAGCAGTTGGCGCGGCATCAGTTTGTGCGGCAGGTGCTTTTTCTTCGGTAGCTTCTTCAGCGGCCGGGGCAGCATCAGCAGTACCATCGCCACCATCAGCGTTATCTAATAATGGTTGTATGTCTGTACCTTCTTTACCTACAATGGCAATAATGCCATTCACCTGTGCGGCTTCGCCTTCTTTAACACCAATGTATAATAAGGTGCCTGCTTCGTAACCCACAACTTCCATGGTAGCCTTGTCGGTTGCCACATCAGCTAATGAATCATCCGCTTTTACTTTATCACCAACCTTAAAGTTCCATTTTTCTATGGTGCCCTCGGTCATGGTATCGCTTAACAAAGGCATACGTATTACCGTAGCCGGGATGCTTGAGGTATCAACCTTTGGT
Organism: Mucilaginibacter sp. 5C4; assembly: GCF_034345625.1. Taxonomy (NCBI): domain Bacteria; kingdom Pseudomonadati; phylum Bacteroidota; class Sphingobacteriia; order Sphingobacteriales; family Sphingobacteriaceae; genus Mucilaginibacter; species Mucilaginibacter sp. 5C4. The sequence goes on from NZ_CP133775.1 coordinate 4,380,260, forward strand.
TTTGCAGATGCAGATTTCTCGGCAGTTGTAGCAACAGGTTTTGAGTCTGCAGTTGCAGGTTTCTTATCATCTTTAGCAGTTGTTTCAGTTTCTTTACTGCCACTTTCTACTGCCACTGGTGCAGCACCGCCATCTAAAAGCGCTTTGTAGTCTTCGCCCTCTTTACCTAAAACGGCAATAATAGTGTCAACCGGTACAGCGTTACCTTCTTCAACACCTACATAAAGCAAGGTGCCGTCCTGGTACGATTCAAAATCCATAGTGGCCTTATCGGTTTCTATCTCGGCCAAAACATCGCCCGATTTTACCTTGTCGCCAACTTTTTTATGCCATTTCGCCAATACCCCTTCGGTCATGGTATCGCTCATTTTGGGCATTTTAACTACTTCAGCCATATACTGTGATGAATATTGTTAATTTATATAAATATAAGATATTAGTCGCGGATGTACGGATAGTCCTGTTGTACATACACATCAGTATAAAGCTCTGATGCTTCCGGGTAAGGTGAATCTTCAGAGAACTGAACCGCCTCATCAACCTGTGCCTTAATTTTCGCGTCTATCTCTTCAAACCATTTATCATCAGCATAGCCATTTTTTTGAATAGCCAATTTTACTGTTTCAATAGGGTCTTTTGATTTATAGCTTTCCAATTCCTCTTTAGTACGGTATTTCTGCGGATCACTCATCGAGTGGCCTTTGAAACGGTAAGTACGCATTTCTAAAAAGGTTGGGCCTTCGCCGCGGCGTGCACGTTGTACAGCCTCGTCCATTGCGTTATGTACCGCAACAGGGTCCATACCATCAACCGGCGATGAAGGGATACCGTATGGTAAGCCTAATTTGTAAATATCTGTTTGTATGGTGGTACGCTCTACAGATGTACCCATAGCGTAACCGTTGTTCTCACAAACAAAAATTACAGGCAGTTTCCATAGCGCAGCCATATTAAAGGTTTCTGTTAAAGCACCCTGGCGCACGGCACCATCGCCCATGTAGGCAATGTTTACGTTATCGGTACCTTTATACTTTTCAGCAAAAGCAACGCCCGCACCCATCGGGATCTGGCCGCCTACAATACCATGGCCGCCGTAGAAATGGTTTTCTTTGTCGAACATGTGCATAGAGCCACCTTTGCCTTTAGAGCATCCGGTTGCTTTACCATACATTTCGGCCATAATGGCGTTTGGATGGGTCCCTTTTGCTAAAGCGTGTGCGTGGTCGCGGTAGGCAGTTATTAAACTGTCTTCGTGGCGTATAACAGACATGGCGCCCGCTAACACAGCTTCCTGCCCAATGTACAGGTGACAAAATCCGCGTATTTTTTGTTGACCGTATAACTGACCGGTTTTTTCTTCAAACTTACGCATCAGGAGCATAGACTCATACCACATCAGGTAGGTGTCTTTAGTTATTTCGATTGAACTCATTTATTAAATAAAGTTTCTTTGAGAGGTGCAAATCTAATTATATCCTGCAAATAACCGAAACTGCAACGAATTTGTTAGCATCAATTGATTAAATTTTTGCGGATGCATTATAATGCACGCATAGTATTTTTTTAAAACGCAAAATAACATTTGGATATGGTGTAAAATGTACGCTTTATAAAAGGGCGAAAAGCGGGTTTATCGCAATAATCTTCTCATAAAAAATCTTTGTTTCAACGCCTATTGAAAGTCGGTTGCGGGTCGAAAAAGGGTGATTTAGAGTCGGCTTTAACCCTTGCTTAATGTTATCAACTCCCGGATAAATCAAAACTATATGCCGGACAATTATTAAAATAAGACATGGCTCAATATCTGAAATTAAATTTCCGAGGGTGAAATTTTAGGCGATTTGATTTACTTTATCGAAATTATTATTAACAATGGTTACAAATATTACCTGAATCGTTATGAAAAAAAATCTCCTTTTTAATTTGGTAGTTTAAAAATATTGGATAGTTTTGTATCCAACAATAGACACAACGTCCAATTTAATATACATTTGCTGCCCTAATTCAGCAACTAAAGAGATTAAATGAAGAAAATTACAATTGCTATTGCACTATTTCTGAGCGTTTTAGCTGCTCAAGCTCAAACAAAAATTATTCCAACTCTTGCTGCAGAAAATGCAGAGCAAGAGAGTTTAGCAAAAGATTACCTTTCGCAAATTATGGGTGTTGCGGTTTCTGCAACCTCAAACATAAAACTTTTCAAGTTTGTATATAACTGGATAGGCACCCCTTACCGTTTTGGTGGTTCATCAAAAAAAGGTATTGATTGCTCAGCATTTACCAAACAACTATATAGCGACGTATTTAACTTACCTATCCGTCGTAGCTCTCGCGATATTTTTAGCATGGTTAGCCCGGTTGGTAAAGACGACCTGAAAGAAGGCGACCTTGTTTTTTTTAAAATACATAGCCGCAGCATTTCGCACATCGGCATTTACCTTGGTAATAACAGGTTTGCACACGCGTCATCACGTGGTGTAGCCATCAGCAATTTAGACGAAGCGTACTACAGCCGTTATTTTTACAAAGGCGGCCGTTTATTAGAATCATTTAAAAGTGAACTATCTGCATCGGCTACCGATGACAAACCAGCTAATTAAACCTAAATTTAAATATCTTTAATCCTTTCACTAACCATGAGAGGATTTTTTTTGACCCATCATGAAGACCCGGTTCGTTTTATTTTTAGCTATCGCGATACTTGCAGCTGCCTGTGATCAGCCTAAAGCAAAAAGGGAGTTGAATAAAGCAGAGGCAAATACGCAGGCTATTCCAACAGATACTATTGCAACATTACCTACAGATAATGTTATAACTATCGCGGCCGTTGGCGATATTATGCTGGGCTCATCCTACCCCGACAGCACCTTCCTCCCACCCGATAGCGCAAAAGCGAGTTTTAAATATGCTTTAAAAGATCTGCAAAAAGCCGATATTACTTTTGGTAACCTGGAAGGTGTGTTATTAGACACCGGCGCACCTGTTGGTTACAAATTAAGGTTTCAGCACAAAGGGTATTTATTTAGGATGCCGGTTAAGTTTGGAAGTATTATTAAAAATGCGGGGTTCGATATACTTAGCGTAGGCAATAACCACTCAAACGATTTTGACCGCGCAGGCCGCCGCAGTACTATCAAGGCTTTAGATAGCCTGGGTATCCATACCGCGGGGTTTAAAAGCCATCCGTCAAAATCATTTATCAAAAATGGAATTAAATATGGTTTTTGCGCCTTTTCGCCAAACGGGCAAACGGTTTCGTTGCTTCAGATAGCCAACGCAAAAGCCATCATCAGGGATTTAAAAGCAAATAACGATATTGTGATCGTGTCCTTCCATGGCGGTGGCGAGGGTACGGATTATGAGCACGTGCCGGATTCGGCCGAGATATTTAAAGGAGAGAACCGCGGCAACCTGCGCCTGTTTACCCACGCGGCCATTGATGCAGGTGCAGATGTGGTATTAGGCCACGGCCCGCACGTTGCCCGCGCAATGGAGTTATATAAAAACCGCTTAATAGCCTATAGCCTGGGCAACTTTGTAACCTATAAAGGTGTAAGTGTAAGCGGAGTATGCGGCCTTGCACCATTGCTCAACATCCACATTAATCAAAAAGGGGAGTTTTTGAACGGCCATATAGCATCATACCGTCAAAACCACCAATTGGGTTTAACGCCCGATAGCCTTAACCGCGCAGCAATACGGATTAAAGCATTAACCGAAGCCGATTTTATCCGGCCCGGTTTAACTATTTCTTCAACAGGGGAGATAATTCCCACGGTTGCGAATTAGGCTTCGTCTTTAGTATTGCGCACAAGGCTTATCCCTGTAAAAAAGAAGATGATGGCAATAAGGCCTACTACAATTAAAGTGGTAGCCGCGCCTGTATGTTGAATAATTTGTACGCCTGTATAAATAAGGCCTATAATGCCCAACACTGTAAGTATTGCTCCGAAAGTACGTTTTAAATTCATGATGAATAATTTGCTGGGGTTAAATAATCTATTCATTAACCACTTTACTACCAGTTTGTTTGCGCCCGCCAACAGGTTGTATACAAAAGCGGAATATCATTTGTATGTAAATTACTATAAATAGATGTATCATTTTGATACGAATTACGTTTAAATGTTTGTAAATGCTTCGCATTTACATTGTGATAAGGTTTAGGTTGAAAGTCCCGGGCAGCAAGTGCCTGGGGCTTTTATTTTTTATAGCCTTAGCAATCCCACACTTTTTATACATCTTCGTTTTTTTAACTATATATAATGAGTGATTTAAAAGCAAAGCTGCACGCGTTGTGCGTTGCTTATGTACAAACCCGCATGCAGGCAGCCGAACAAGCCATTGCCGAAGCGCAACAGGCCCAAAACGACGACACCAAAAGTAGCGCCGGCGATAAATACGAAACCGGCCGCGAAATGGCCCAGCAGGAAACCAACCGCAACCTGGCCCAACTAAATGAAGCTAACAAACTAATGGTAGCGCTAAACCAGATCTCGTTCAACGGATCATCCGCAAAAGCAGAAACAGGCAGCTTGATAATGACCGATAACGGCAATTTTTACATGGCTATCAGCGCAGGTGCTTTGTTATTGGATGGGAAAACTTACGTTGCAGTATCCCCCGCCTCGCCTATTGGCTTTAAAATGAAAGATAAAAAAGCGGGAGAAGAATTTATTTTGAACGAAAAAACATATCAAATACAGCAGGTTTTGTGAAAATCAAGGCTAAAATTTGAGTTGAAATAGAAAATAAAAAATATAGTTTAATAAATAATTGTACAATTGATTGATTTCTATTCTATATTTGGTGTAAACAAATAAATGAACGGTGAAAAACTGTTCATTACTAAACTAATTTTTTGATGAACATATTCGTAGGAAGCCTTCCGTACTCATTAGAGGAAGCAGATTTACAAGAGCTTTTCGAAGCTTATGGTGAAGTAACCACCGTGAAAGTTATTATTGACAGAGAGTCCGGCAGAAGCAAAGGTTTCGGATTTGTTGAAATGTCTGATGACGAAGCTGCACAAAAAGCAATTTCAGGCTTAAACGGTTCTGAAGTTAGCGGTCGTTCAATTGCAGTTAGCCAGGCAGAAGACAAAAAACCAGGCGATCGCAGAAGCGGTGGCGGCGGTGGTTTTGGTGGTGGCAACCGCGGTGGCGGTGGCGGTGGCTACTCAAGAGACAACAACAGAGGTGGTAGTGGCGGCGGTGGTGGCGGCGGCTACTCTAAAGATAGCAGAGGCGGCGGCGGCGGTAGCCGTTGGTAGTCTGTAAAGATCATTAAAAGCAAGGCACTGTTTTTACATAGTGCTTTGCTTTGATTATTTTTGAAACACGCTCTCATTTTTTGTTAGCGTGCTTTTTATTGCCTTTTTTTGATTGATTTGGTGTTGTTATTTTGCAACGCCGGTGTATTGCTATACACCTCACCTTTAGCCAATTAAAACTACTTGCGTAATACTTTGTTAATAGGCCAATAAATTCTTTGTTCGTAAAGTGGCGAATTTTAAGGGGCTTTGATACTTTTTATTATTTTTGTCAAAAATCATAAGGAATGAGCGAACTCATTAAGAAACAAGTAAATGATGCAAAAGCTTTAATGGATAAAGCGATTGATCACGCAGATAACGAATTAAACAAAATACGTGCAGGCAAAGCAAACCCATCTATGTTAGATGATATTAGCGTTGATTACTATGGCACACCAACCCCTTTAACCCAGATAGGTAGCGTAAATACACCCGATGCACGCACTATTGTGGTACAACCGTGGGAAAAATCGTTATTGCCGGCTATCGAAAAAGCAATTAAAGAAGCCAACCTGGGTATTAACCCGCAAAACGATGGTGTTATTATCCGCATTAACGTACCACCGTTAACTGAGGAGCGCCGCCGTGATTTGGTTAAGAGAGCTAAAGGCGAAGCCGAAACAGGTAAAATTGCTATCCGTAACATTCGTAAGGATGCCAACGAAAAGATCAAAAAATTAAAAACTGAAGGTGTTTCTGAAGATGAGATAAAAGTTGGCGAAGCAGAAGTGCAAAAACTGACCGATGCCTATATTGTTAAGGTTGACCAACTATCAGAATTAAAAGAGAAAGATATCATGACGGTTTAATTTAAACCTGATGAAAATATTGAAAAGGGGATGGCCACAAGGTTCATCCCCTTTTTTTGTTATGAATAATTTGGAATAATAAAATCATCGTATATATTTACGTAATTGATTACGTAAATAATATCACATATGGAGTTTTACGATAAAGTAGGCAAGATGGCTTTAGGCAGCCGGTTACGAAGATTAAGTGAGAAACTAACCGACCAGGCCGGTGATGTATACGGTTTGTATAATATTGAGATGAACCCAAAGTGGTTCCCGGTGTTTTATGCTTTGGCCGAGGGCGAGGATAAATCAATAATGCAGATAGCGCAGGAGATCAGCCACTCACATCCATCGGTAAGCACCATTGTAAAAGAAATGGTAAAACATGGTGTAGCGCAGGAAGTATCCCATAAAACAGATGCCCGGAAAAACTATATTCAATTAACCGATAAAGGCCGCGAGATAAATAGCAGGATACAGGTGCAATATACTGACGTAAATGCAGCGGTAGAAACCGCCCTGAACGAAACCCAATACAACATTTGGAAAGCTGTAGAAGAATGGGAGTTCTTGCTCGAACAAAAAAGTCTACTTAACCGGGTGAAGGATGAAAAGAAGTTACGAGAAAGTGAAGATGTACAAATTGTAGATTATAAACCTGAATACCAACACGCTTTTAAGCAATTAAACGAAGAATGGATAACGCAATACTTTAAGATGGAACCCACCGATCACAAATCACTCAACCACCCTGATGAGTATATCTTGGATAAAGGCGGGCATATTTTTATAGCATTATATAATAATGAACCTATTGGTGCCTGCGCCCTCGTCAAAATGGACGATAACATATATGAATTGGCTAAGATGGCAGTATCCCCCAAAGCAAAAGGAAAGGGTATCGGGTTTATTTTGGGCCAGGCATGTATCACTAAAGCGAGAGAATTAGGCGCTACTAAATTATACCTGGAGAGCAATGCCATATTAAAACCCGCCATTAGTTTGTATCATAAACTTGGCTTTAAAAAAGTTACGGGGATACCCTCTCCGTATGAACGGTGTAATATCCAGATGACATTGGAAATCTAATAATAATATTTGTCAGTCTGAGCCTGTCGAAGACATAAGACGCTTTGCTAACGGTTCGACAAGTTCACCATGACAAACTACTTATTAACCCCATTGTCAAATTAAAGGGAATAAGCCGCTTAGCCATTCCCTTTTTTTATTATTGCGTTATAACATGAAAATATTACTTTATTATCTTTCAAAACACCGCTTGGTGGTGATATTAGCGCTCTTTTTAGCGGCTACCAACATCGGTTTTTCTCTGCTTGATCCTTATATTACTGGCCGTATAGTCGATAACTTTATTGAGAAATATAAAGTACTTAGTCATGACGAGTATATGTTCGGCGTGCTTAAACTGGTAGGCCTTGCTATTGGCGTGGCTATGGTATCGCGTATAGCTAAAAATTTTCAGGATTATTTCACAAACATCATTACCCAAAAGGTGGGTGCCGAAATGTATGCGGATGGACTTAAGCATTCCCTTGAACTTCCCTATCAGGTATTTGAGGACCAGCGCAGCGGCGAAACCCTGGGCATCCTGCAAAAGGTACGTTTAGATTGCGAAAAATTCATCACAGCTTTCATCAGCATTTTATTTGTAAGCTTGATAGGTATGGTGTTCGTTATCGTTTACTCGGCCACGGTAAGCTATCAGGTAACGCTGGTTTATTTTGCCGCTATCCCGGTTATCACCTTTGTGAGCATGGCCATGAGCCGCAAGATAAAACGGATCCAAAAAAACATCGTTGCCGAAACCACCGCATTGGCAGGTTCAACTACCGAATCGTTAAGAAATATTGAACTCATTAAAAGCCTTGGCCTTGCCAAACAAGAGATCAAACGCCTAAACACAACAACCTACAAGATCCTCGATCTGGAGTTAAAAAAGGTGAAATATGTGCGGAGCATGAGCTTTGTACAAGGTACTACAGTAAACTTTGTGCGGAGTGTTATGGTGGTAGTTTTACTAATGCTGATATTTAAGCAAACCATTTCGCCGGGACAATATTTTAGCTTTTTATTCTATTCGTTCTTCCTGTTTAACCCATTGCAGGAGCTTGGTAACGTTATATTAAGCTGGCGCGAGGCCGAGGTTTCTTTAGCTAACTTTAAAAAGATCCTAAGTATCCCTATCGACAAGAAACCGGAAAAACCGGTATTATTAGAAAAGGTACGAAGCCTCGCATTTAGCGATGTAAGCTTTAAACATCTAACCGCAAACCGCAACGCGCTTAACAATATCAGCTTTAAATCCAATACCGGCGAAACCATTGCCTTTGTTGGGCCATCGGGATCGGGTAAAACTACGTTGGTGAAGCTGTTGGTTGGTTTGTACCAGCCGTTAGAAGGTGATATCTTGTATAACGATATCCTAAGCAAAGAAATTGACCTTGACCAGCTGCGCGAAAAAATTGGTTTTGTAACCCAGGACACACAATTATTCTCGGGTTCCATCCGCGAGAATTTGCTGTTTGTGAACCCAACCGCTACAGACGAGGAATGTATGAACGTACTGCAGCGCGCTGCCTGCCAAACCCTACTTTCCCGTGCCGATAATGGCTTGGATACCGTAATTGGTGAAGGCGGTGTAAAGGTATCAGGTGGCGAGAAACAACGTTTATCTATTGCCCGTGCACTGCTCCGTAAACCGGATATATTGGTATTTGACGAGGCTACGTCTTCATTGGATTCTATTACCGAGGAAGAGATCACCGATACCATCCGCGATGTATCTGTACTGAACGATCATATCACTATATTAATAGCCCACCGCTTGTCAACCATTATGCATGCCGATTGCATCTATGTATTGGAGAAAGGGCACATTATCGAATCCGGTAAGCACCACGATCTGATAGATCAGAAAGGCCTATATTACGCCATGTGGAGGCAACAAATTGGTGAGAAGCATACAGTGGATGCGTAAATAAACCAGGAATGCCATGCACCTCCCCCGCGCGTCGTTGCGAACGATAGGGTGGCAATCCCATACTTACAGAGCCGCAGACATGTCTATCGAAGAGTGCCACGCTACGCTCGCAATAACGGTTGGATATACCAAAGAAAGCCCCGCTGAAATCAGCAGGGCTTTAGTCTTAACAAGCTTTTATTTTACCAGCGTACCAATTGGTTCGCCTTTGGCAATTTTCATGAAGTTGCCTTCTTTGTTCATATCAAAAACGATAATAGGAAGTTTATTTTCCTGGCAAAGGGTAATGGCGGTCATGTCCATTACGTTTAGGCCTTTGTCGTAAACTTCCTGGAAGCTGATCTCATCATAGCGGGTTGCTAACGGATCTTTCTCCGGGTCGGCAGTATATATGCCATCCACACGGGTACCTTTCAGTACAACGTCTGCCTTGATCTCTATGGCACGTAGTGATGCTGCTGTATCCGTAGTAAAATATGGGTTACCTGTACCGGCACCAAATATCACAATTTTACCAACTTCCAAATGGTGCATAGCGCGGCGGCGGATGTATGGCTCACAGATCTGCTCCATTTTAATGGCCGACTGCAAGCGGGTTTCTACTCCGATGCTTTCCAAGGCATTTTGTAGCGCCATACAGTTAATAACGGTTGCAAGCATGCCCATATAATCGGCCTGTGCGCGTTCCATGCCGCTTTTTTCGGCACTAAGTCCTCTAAAAATGTTACCACCACCAACAACGATGGCAATTTCGATACCCTCGTCTTTAACCGCTTTTATATCGTACGCGTATTGCAGAACCTGGTTGTTATCAATACCGTACTGGCGTTCGCCCATCAGGGATTCGCCGCTAAGCTTTAGTAGGACTCTTTTGTATTTCATTTATAAGGAAGATTTATCAAAAATAGATAATAAATGGTGTTGTTAAAATTTTATGTTGTGGGTGTTAAATAATTCCCCTGCAATATGGTTGCCACAGTTTGGTATTGATCGTTAAAGATGATCAGATCGGCATCAAAGCCGGCTTCTACTCTCCCTTTTTCTTTTTTACCAGCAAGTTCCGCGGGGTAAAGTGTTGCCATATTAACCGCTTCTGCCAGTTCAATCCCCACATGCTCTACACAGTTCTGCACTGCCTTTAGCATAGTTAGGCTCGATCCCGATAGCGTGCCATCGGGCATTACATACTTGTTGCCTTCTAAGCGGTGCTGGTAAGCACCTTCGGTAGCTGCAGTAACGGCATCGGTAATCAAAAATAATTTATCACCCAGCTCGCGTTTAGCTAAACGGATCATCGGCCAATCTACATGGTTACCGTCGGCTACAATACTGGTGTATGGCTTTTCCTCAAATATAGCAGGAATATAACCCGGTTCGCGGTGGTGCATTTGCGGCATGGCATTAAACAAATGCGTTACCGCAGGGATCGGTTTATTTAAAAAGCCTTTTCCCTGCTCGTAAGTAGCATTGCTATGGCCGGATGATATGATGATGCCCTGCGCGTGCAGGTAATCTATCACGTCCTGGTCCTGTAGCTCCGGCGCTATGGTTATCATCGTGATAACCCCATCAGCCTGTTCTACCCAGCTTTTAACTTCGGCAAGCGTTGCTTTCTTGATCAGTTCGGCAGGGTGTGCGCCTTTTTTGGCTACGTTTAAATATGGCCCTTCCAGGTGTACGCCCCAAAAGTTGCCCCTTGCATTTGCGCGGTATTCTTTTGCTGCCGCGATGCCTGCCTCAACAATCTCATTGGTGTTTGTCCCGATGGTTGCAAAGAAGCCTGTAGTTCCCTGGTTTAGCAGGTCATCCTCCATACGTTTTAGGGCAGATACTTCTGGTTTGCCGGCAAACAGTTTACCGCCGCTGCCATAAATCTGCAGGTCGATAAAACCAGGTGCAAGGTAAGCGCCGTTAAGGTCTTTCTTTTCAGCATCCGCAGGGATGCTGGTTTCGTCAATAATAGCGTTTATATGGCTGCCTTTAATTAAAATGGCTTTGCCCTTGGCGATGGTACCGCCGGAGATGAGTTTAAGGTTATGAAGTGCTGTTATCATATAAGCCCTCTCTAAACGGCATAGCCCTCATGAACACCATAAGGAAAATACCTGGTGAATAATCTCCTCCGCTGGTTAGCGGAGAGACTTTATATTTAATTTTAACTAATCCCCTTTTGCAACAAAGCCCTCCCTACCTGGGAGGGTTGGATGGGGCAAGCAAAAAAAATCCCCCTCGTTAATAACGAGGGGGATAATATAATTAAGCTCCTAAAGCTACTCGCTTAAATGCTGTAACGGTTAGGCCTTTATCAACCGCGTCTAAGAACTGTGCTACAGTTTTAGAAGAGTCTTTAACAAACTCCTGGTTTAATAAGGTAGAGTCTTTGTAAAATTTGTTCAGTTTACCTGCAGCTATCTTTTCAACCATTGCTTCCGGTTTGCCTTCCGCGCGGATCTGATCTTTTGCAATTTCAGTTTCACGTTCGATGGTAGTTGAATCAACACCATCTTTATCAATAGCAACAGGGTTCATGGCAGCTATTTGCATTGCAACGTCTTTACCTGCTTCATCAGCGCCGGCAACATTTTTGCTTAAACCAACCAATACACCTAAACGATAGTTACCGTGGATGTAAGCTACAACTTTATCACCTTCGATAACTTCGTATTTAGATACGCCAATCTTTTCGCCGATTTTTCCTGTTTTGTCGATGATAGCATCACCAATTTTAACAGTAGTATTTTCAACGTCGATAGTAAGGTCGTAAAGGGCTTCGATAGAAGCAGGTTTGCTTTGAACAGCTGCGTTTGCAATTTCGTTAGCGAAAGCAACAAACTCAGCGTTTTTAGCCACAAAATCTGTTTCGCAGTTAAGTTCGATAACAACACCTGTTTTGAAATCTTCTGAAGTACGTGCTATAACAACACCTTCGTTAGATTCGCGGTCCTGGCGGCTTGCAGCAACTTTAGCACCTTTTTTTCTTAAAAAATCAATAGCAGCTTCAAAATCGCCATTGGTTTCAGTTAAAGCTTTTTTGCAATCCATCATGCCCGCACCTGTTTGCTGGCGCAGTTTGTTTACATCTGATGCAGATATTTGTACTGTAGACATTTTGTTTTGGTTAAATAGTGGGTAGTGGTGGTGAGTAGTTGTTTTACTTATCATCCCCAGCACTAAATTTTATTAATGAGTAAGTGGTGAATAGTAAACGGTAAGTTTAAACAACTCACTATTCCCTAATCACCACTCACTTAAAATTATTCTTCTGTTGAATCAGCAGCAGGAGCCTCAGTTTCAGTAGCCTCAGCGGTTACTTCTGCAGTCCTTTTACGTTTGCCACCTTCAGAGCGGTCAGCTACTTCAGGAGCATCAGCTTTTGCTTTAGCAGCAGCTGCTTCTTTTTCAGTTTCGTCTTCTTTTTCGCGTTTACGCTCATCTAAACCTTCTTCGATTGCTTTGATGATAATACCGGTGATCAATGAAATTGATTTGGTAGCATCGTCATTCGCCGGGATAGGGAAATCGATGTTCGAAGGATCAGAGTTTGTATCAACCATCGCGAAAGTCGGGATGTTTAATTTCAAAGCCTCAGATACTGCGATGTGCTCTTTCTTAACGTCGATCAGGAACAATGCAGCAGGTAAACGGTTAAGATCCGCAATACCACCTAACAATGTTTCTAATTTGATACGCTCGCGCTGTATCATCAAACGCTCTTTCTTAGAAAGGTTGCTATAAGTACCGTCTTTAGTCAATTTATCGATGTTTGACATCTTTTTGATCGACTTGCGTACGGTAGCAAAGTTGGTTAACATACCACCCAACCAACGCTCGGTGATGTAAGGCATGTTTACGCCTTTTGCATATTCAGCTACGATATCTTTCGCTTGTTTCTTTGTTGCTACGAATAATATTTTACGACCTGATTTTACAATTTGTTTAATTGCTGCAGCAGCCTCTTCAACCTTAGATAAGGTTTTATTTAAATCTATAATGTGGATACCGTTACGCTCCATGAAAATGTACTGTGACATTTTCGGATCCCATTTGCGGGTAAGGTGACCAAAGTGTACACCTGCATCCAGTAAGTCCTGATATGTTGTTCTTGCCATTGTTTGTGTCCTCCTTAAATTATCGTTTACTGAATTGGAATTTCTTACGTGCTTTCTTGCGTCCTGGTTTTTTACGCTCAACCATACGGTCATCACGTGTCATTAAACCTTTAGCGCGTAATGCTGGTTTTTTCTCCGGATCCAGTTCAACAATAGCTTTCGCGATAGCTAAACGAACGGCTTCTGCCTGGCCTTTAACACCACCACCTGCAACGTTTACTTTAACATCAAATTTACCGGCAGAGCCAGAAACTTCTGTTGATTGCATAACGATGTACTGTAATGGTAAGGTAGGGAAGTACTCTTTGTAATCTTTACCGTTAACGATAATGGTGCCGGTGCCATCGTTCAAATAGATACGGGCCACAGCGGTTTTTCTTCTGCCTGAAGTGTTAGTTGTTGGCATTTTCTTTTCTCCTTGTGATTAAAAAATTAAATGGTTGTTGGATTTTGAGCGGCATGAGGATGCTCTGCACCTGCGTAAACATGCAGGTTACCATAAATAGCACGGCCTAAACGATTTTTAGGTAACATACCACGTACGGCTTTTTCAATCACACGCTCAGGATGCTTTACCATTAACTCTTTTGGAGAAATGAAACGCTGACCACCCGGGTAACCGGTGTAAGAAACATACTGCTTTTCGCTGAATTTGTTTCCGGTCAGTTTAACCTTGTCTGCATTGATAACGATCACATTATCTCCGCAGTCTACGTGTGGGGTGAACCCTGGCTTGTGTTTACCTCTGATCATCATTGCGATCTTAGTACACAAGCGCCCCAAAATCTCATTGTTTGCATCAACAACAACCCATTCTTTATTAACGGTTTTCTTGTTGGCTGAGACAGTTTTGTAACTTAACGTATTCACTTGCTTTTAATTAAATTTATTAAACGTATACTTTACCCCGTAATTACGGGACTGCAAAGATACGCCTATTTATTTAATTTACAAATGGTTTATGAGGAATTATTGGGTGAGATGGCGAGGGAGAAACTTGGGTGATTGGGGGAGTAAGTTTTGTAAAGCAAAGCAGTAGTTCTTATGGCCGGATAGTCCCGCTTTCCTATTATACAGCACAAACCTTAACCACAGGCCGGTATCCGCTGCAATCGGGTTAGTTATTAGCGGTTTTACTTTTAGGATGCCTGCTGGTGTGGAAGATGGATGATATCCAAATCACGTTGCGCTTCTTTTCTATGCGAAAAACAATTACATATGGGAAAACTTCAGTGTTAGCCTGTCGGTGTTTCCCAACTACCATATAAACAAGGGATTCTTTCTTACCTGCTCGATCTTTTTGTAAACCTCATCTTCAAAACTGTTACCTAAACCAGTTTGCTGCATCTCATACCAAGACCACCCATCGAATAACTCAAATTGTGCTTTGTCAGCAAACTCAATTGTATAATCCATTTATACACGTTGCTCTTTTTTGAAACGCTGCTTCCTTTCTTCCATAAAAGCTTTTACTTCATCTAAAGTGTGGCTTTTATCTATCCCCTCTTCATATCGCCTGTAGCGCTCATCCATATCAGCCTCAAATTCTTCTTCGCTTGCCCAATGATGGCCTGGCACAATTTGATTTTCGACTAAAGTGTAAATAGCTTTCCCTTTGTCGTCATCTGCCACATTAATATAATCGTGTAGCTTTTCCCTTATAGCTGCTATTGTCATGGCGTAACTCTTTTAACAAATTTAACTAATTATCGGCATCAACGCTTTTCCACCCTATCATAAAACCCACCAAACGAGTTCACCTTCACCGCTTCTTCTGCAAAGAAATCTCCGGGGAAACCTAATTCTATTTTACTAACATCATCCAGTTTGGCAATATGCTCCGGGGTTAATACAACGTCCACTGTTTTCAGATTATCTTTTAACTGGTCAACTTTAGTAGCACCAACTATTGGAATGCAGCTGAAACCTTTGTTCATGGTCCATTGCAGGGCAACATGACTTTCGGATACGCCGAGTTCCTGCGCAATCTCCATTACCACTTTGGTGATACTTTCGGCGCGGGCGTCCAGGCGCTTACTGTCGGCTTTAATGCGGCCTTTGTCGCCTTTTAGGTATTTGCCTGTTAGCGCGCCGCCGGCCAATGGTGCCCATGGCGTAATCGTCATCCCGAAATGTTTAGCCATCGGGATCAGTTCGCGCTCGGCAGTACGGGCAAGCAGGCTGTACTCCACCTGCAAGGCTATGAACTGGCTCCAGCCCATCAGCTCGGCAAGGGTGTTGCCTTTTGCTACTACCCAGGCAGGGGTGTCGCTTATGGCGGCGTAGGTAACCTTACCTTGTTTGATCAGGTCGTCCAGTCCGCGCAGCACTTCATCTATCGGGGTGATGTCATCCCAAATGTGCAGGTACAGCACATCTATAAAATCTGTTTTTAAACGTTTAAGGCTATCCTCCACGCTGCGCATCATATTTTTGCGGCTGTTGCCACTGGCGTTGGGGTTGGTGGTGTTATCCTTTAAAGTATATTTTGTGGCGAGTACAAAGTAGTCGCGGTCTTGGGTCGACAGATAGTCGCCAATGATCTTTTCGCTGGTGCCAAGTTTATAGATATTGGCCGTATCCAGGAAATTGCCGCCTGCATTGGCGTAGGCATCCATTATCTCGAAGCTGGTAGCAGCATCGGCACCCCATCCGCCTTCGGTGCCAAAGCCCATGGTGCCTAAACAAAGTTCGGATACTTTAAGGCCCGAGCGGCCCAGTAATTTATATTTCATAGTGATAGTATTTGTTATGTAAACGCTGTAAGCAAAACTCCTGTTTTAAAAACGCAAATAAAAGCGCTGGTAAACAATACGTGTGTGCCAATTGTAAATATATCAAACATTACCGCCATGAAGATCATTACCCTGCATAAACCTGTTAACATCAACGAGCTTTACAATCATATTAACGAAAGGCTTAACCCCATCTTCCATAAGCAAAAGCAAAGCGACATTAGCTTTACCATAAGCAATACCCCGGCAGGCGTTGAAATCACGCAACCGGAGTTATACGAGGGCATCCTTTTCACCATTGCCGTGCAGGATGATGAGCTATGGATTACCCGCAACGAGCATTATGTAGATGATGTAAATTCCATCACGGTAGAATCTATACTGAACAGTTTGTTTGATGATATATCGAATGGACAGGGAACGGATCTGGTGCAGGAGGGGTAGTGTAATAGTTTTAATCACCCCGACTTCGCGGCGCTGGTCTACCCTCTCTGCTACGTAAAGAGGGTAAAAAAACAAAAACCCGCTTTGCAAAAACAAAGCGGGTTTTATAATATCTATTATAAGCTTATCCATTAATCCAGCTAAACTTGTATTCCAGCATTGGGTTTTTCATACGTTCGGCAACGCGGAGTAGGCGGTTTGGCAGGTTCATGATGTAATCACGCGCCTTTTCGCCGTCTTCTTTCAGGTCAACAACGCTTTCTATATGCCAATCTTCTATCAGTTCTTTTAATATATCAACATAGTCGATAGCAGTGTAAATACCCAAACGCTCTGCAGCATCGGTAAAGTGGCCGAATGTTTGGCCGATCTTCAAACCAATCTCGCGCAGGAAGTGGGCAGGCATCACAATTTTTTTGCGCATCATATCTTCAAAGGCAAGCATGGCCTCGTTAGGGTCAACCTCAAATATTTTTTCGATAAAGTATTTGTAGGCTTTAGCGTGGCGGGCTTCGTCGCTGGCAATTACACCACACATTTTTGATAACAGCGCATCTCCATCCTTTTTAGCCTGTGAGGCTACACGGCGGTGAGATACATTTGTTGCCAGCTCCTGGAATGATGTATAGATAAAGTTACGGTATGGGTCGTGGCCGGTACCTATGTCAAAACCATCGGCAATAAGGTATTGGGTAGATACCTCCATCATGCGCATGTTAACACGGCCGCTTAAATAAAGGTATTTGTTTAAAAGATCGCCATGGCGGTTCTCTTCTGCTGTCCAGTGGCGGGTCCATTTCATCCAGCCACCTTCTTCGTTATCAGAAACACCTTCAACCATGCTTAACCACGATTCGTAGGTAGGCAGGGCTTCTTCGGTAATGGTATCGCCTATCAGCACGGCAACAAGGTCATAAGATAAACCCCTTGCGCTTTCCTGCATCTCCTTTATCTCGCTAAAAAACGTATCCCTCGACGCGTCAGGCAAAAAATCTGACGGCTGCCAAATGGTATCGATAGGCTTAAGATACTCGCTCATCTTTTCAAGCATGAACTTCTCTATATGCCCCATTACTTCTTTACGTTTATCCTCAAAAAATTTCATAGTACTATCTTAGGTGGGCAAAGCTAATCATTTAAATCTATAATATTATTTCGCTCCGGTATAATCAATCGCCTGTTTCATACAGTTGCTTAAGTTGTTAATTGCGGGTGGGCCATTAAATATCGAGAAGTTGGTATTATAATCCCACATTATCCCCGGTATGCCCATTGCCTTTAAATTTTTACGCACCACCTTTATATATCTGCAGCGGCTGTCTGCATCTGCATACTTATTATATACACCATACTCGCCACATAATATAGGTACGCCATACTTAGCCCCCCAGTTTTTCACAATCAGCAATTTATCGTGTACCGATTGTTCGTTACCATCGGTACAGTACTGGTAATAATTATGCTCGCCCCATGTACCAACTACTTTTGGGTTTAACGGCGGGTATGTTTTCACATTATACGGAAACGGCACCCCTGTAGTAGCCATTTGGTCGCCAACCCAATCTGCCCCCTGGTGTGTAAAAAAGAACGGCTCGTAAAAATGGAAGGTGTAAATGATGTTCTCATCGGCAAGCCTTTCCATACGGCTTAACTCGTAAATGCTATTAAAGTTTGATGCGCCTACAATTAAAGTACGTTTCTTATCAACCTTACGGATGGCGGTTACAATATTGTAAGAAGCATCTTTCCACACTTTGGGGTTCATGTGGGGCGGCTCGTTATATAACTCAAAGAAAACTATTTCCGGGCTTTCCCGCATATATCTATTAGTTAATATAAGCCATAGGTTAATAAGCTTTGGCGTTTCAGTTAAATAATTAGTATCGTTTAAGTTACCATAATGATAATCAATAATAAGTTTTAGCCTATGCGCCTTACATTGTTTCAAAACTTCATCAATATGAGTAAATACTTTCTCAACCGGAATATTCTGGCTTTGGAAGTATGCAAATGCAACAGGCAGCCTAATGCTTTTAAAACCAAGTTGCCTTATTAACTCAAAATCGGCATTTTTAATGGGGTTTATACTTAAAACATCCTTGTTCCAGGTTTGCTCCAGCCAGGATACACTTACGCCGGGCCCAACACTTTTAGCTCTGTTAAAGGCAATTTGCCTTTCGGTTAAAAATATTGGATTGCTTTTTGTAATATCAAACTGCATTATTATAATTAATATTATAACAAGCAGGTTTATAAACAGTTTTGGAAACGTATTTTTGAGAACTGGATTTTTCAATATTTTAGTGCTTATTAAAAGTTAACTTATTTATTATAATTTAAGGACACAAAATGTTTGTTCAAATTTCCAAAGAAGAGTATACAAAAGAGATATCCAAAAAAGCCTGGTATCAAACTAATAATATAATTTGGACAATTATATTCCTTTACCCCATCTTCAGTATTGTCGATTTTATATACGCAAACAACATTTGGGTGCAGTTTTTAATTGTACGTATTATTACTGTACTTATTATATACGGCTTGTACAGTTTTTTCCAGGCGCGCAGGTATAATTACCGAACGTTACTGCATATCTCCTTCTTCCTGTTATCAATTACGTGTGCAATTTTATGTAATGTAGTTAATATCCAACAGCAAAATACTTACTACTTAATATACGCAACCATCATATTGTTTTTTAACCTGCAGGTTTTTTGGGAGCCTATAAACTCTATCATTCAAACTTTAGCAGCATTACTATTGCTTGCCATATTTTACAACCTTTTTAGCGAGTACACATTAGACCTTGTTATTAGCAACGGCGGGCAAGTTTTCTTCATTATTGCCTTCATTTCCTGTTTAATACCAAACGCGCGTTATAAGGTTATTGCGCGCGATGTACGCTCGCAGATCCTGATCGAAAAAAGCAACGAACAGCTTAAAGAACAAAACCAAAACATCAACGAAAAAAATAATATTATTGACCGCCAGTACGAGCAACTACGCAAGCTTGACGATCAAAAAAACAGCTTCATAAATATTGCCGGCCACGACCTGAAAAACCTTATAGGTTCTATTGTGATGAGCAATAACATGCTTAAAGAAGAGGATTACCGCCTCAGTTCCGACCAAAAAGACTACACCAGCTATATTGGCGAGAGTGCCGAAAAAATGCTGTACATGCTTAACAAGCTAATGGATGTTAAGGAGATTGAGTCGCCGGAGATGAAATTCAACCTGGAGATATTTGATATTAACGCCGAAGTTAACCATGTATTTAGGGGCTTGCAGGAAACGGCCCAGATGAAAAACATCCATTTGACGGATAACATTTTGAAACTGCCGCTTAACGTAAAGCTTGATAAAGTATTTGTGGGCCAGATTTTTCAAAATTTACTCTCAAATGCTATAAAGTTTTCGCAAACCAACAACGATATAAAAGTTGTTTCCAATTTGCAACGCCAGAAATTTGTGTTCGAGATTATTGATGAGGGTGTTGCCATTGGGCAGGAAGAACTTGAAATGATGTTTAACAAGCTAAAAACGCTTAATGATGCATCGGGCCCTATGGAGAGCAGGCTTGGCCTGGGCCTTTCTATTGCCAAACTAATGACCAAAGAGCTTGGTGGTGACCTTATTTACCGTAGCGACGATAACGGCAACTATTTTAGAGTAGAATTTTACGTAATAAACTAACGACTATAATCTGATGAAAAGATTTCTGACTTTCCTGGCTTTCATACTAATTACCACGGCCTCGTACTCCCAAAAAATTATGTCCTTTAAAGCAATGGGCCATAATGATGACGAACCCATATTTGGTATGAGTGGCGCCAGTTCCTTTTATTTCAAGATCATCCCTCAGTATGAAATAAACGGTAGTAAGCTGGTTATATACTTTGAACCGTCGCAGGCGTTGATCCGCGAGAAGTCATACATCAACTTATTTGTTGGTACCAAACCGGTATATAGCGGCCGCTTAACAAAAGACTCTATCCAGAAGATTGTTTTCCCATTATCTAAGGCTGATATCTCAGCAGATAACTATCTTAAAATAACCGTTAAAACACTTTTAACCATTACAGACGACCAATGTCGCGACCTGGATAACCCGGCCATGTGGTTAAAGATCAAGAACTACTCTTACCTGTCGTTAGTAAAAAGCAGTAAAAACTTCTTCAATAATATAAACATCAGCAACTGTTTCGATTCAAAAACAGCCATAGTTTACAACAGCAACCCAAGCCTGCATGATCTTAAGGCGGTTGCCTGGGCATATTCGAGATTAAAGAAAACCCAAACCAAAAACATTGGTGTTTACGAATTAGATAAATTACCGGATAGCGTACGTAACTACATTATGGTTGGTACCATGCCAACTTTACCGGCAAATAAACAAGCATTAGTAAAAGTTACACCACAAGCCAACCAGGGCTTGTTATACCTGCATAAATCTGTAGCTACGGTAACCGATACGGTAACCCGTATGGTTGATGCAGGCGGCAGGTTTACATCTGTTAAATCGGTATTGTTAGAATCTGTACCTACAGAGATATTGTTTGTTACCGGTGGTGATGACGCAGGTTACGAAAAAACCATTACCGCTTTAGGTAATATGAATGTGCTTAACTCAACCTTTGGCGATTACCTTTTGGTGAATAAAGCACAAAATACCTTCTTTAAAACTATTGATGAGAACCGCTCTAAACTATCTTTAAAGCAAATTGGCGGCAATAGCGATTTCTTGTCAGGTATCGGCTCGTTAAAAAGCTCGTTCAACTTTAAAAACTCCGATTTTAGTTTTACCCCTAAAGAGGTTGAGATCCGCATAGTTGCTAACTACAGCGCCTTAAACCCGGGCGACCGTGGTTTCTTTAACATATACCTTAACGGCCTATTGTTAAGCAGCGAAAAATTGGATGCATCGGGTAAGTTAAACTCATCTATTACCATTAACCGTTACCAGCACCACAAGTACAACACACTTGAGGCCGAGTTTAGATTTTACCCTAACAATGGTAACTGTAAAAACAGCTTTACCAACTTCTTTGCCGAGATAGACGCTGATAAATCATACCTGGAATCTAAAAACCCGTTCATCACCAGTGATCTAAGCTTCTACCAATATCCTGAAGCGTTTAACAGCGGCACAACCCGCATAGTGGTATCAAAACCATATGCCAAATATGCTGCAGGCGCCATGGGCGAGATCATTTATGAGCTAAACAATAACATTAACGCTAATAACTTCCCTGAGTTTATATACTCTGAGGATATGGCCAAAACACCATCAGAGCTTAAAAAGAACAACATTATAGCCTTATTATCTAAGGATGATAAGTTGCTGGAAGAGTTCCCGGATGCCCCTATTAAGTTTAACCGCAATTTTAGGCTGTACAATACCGATAATAATACGGTGGTGTACTCGCTGTCAGATACTACATCAAACGGTTTGGCCCAGATCTTCTATGGCCGAAGCAACAATGCAACGCTGGTATTAACCGCCACTGGTAAACACCTGGCCGATGCCTTCCTTGCTGCATCAAAATCAATTACAGAGCGGCTATCAACGCTGAGCAGTAACGTTTGTATCTCTGATGTTAACAATAACAAGTACCTGTTTAATATAAATAAATCGAGCGAGAACCTGGAGTACATTGACACCAAGAGCGCGTTAACCCGTTTCTGGGATACTTACAACCTTTACATCTTATTAGGTATACTGGTGCTTATCCTGTTATCATTCCTTTACATACGTTCAAAGGTCCAAAAATCGCAGGAACTGTTTAACGACTAATGTTCCACGAAGCAGAGGCGCAAGGTTTTAATTATATATTAATTTATTCATGAGTATATCAATTCCTGAATTGTTGACTAATGATGGGTTTATCACAGCAGGTGACCGCGATGCAATTGAAGTACATTCAAATGAATCGGGGTTATCCTTCATCAAGATAGCGCTCACTTCGGGATATATTTCACGTAAAAATTACGACCGGTGTATGCTTAACGCGGGGTATACGCTTAACGAGCATCCCCGCGATGAAGCCTATGACGAAGAGGTACTCAGTAAAATAGACCTCAACTTTGCGCACGACCGTTTGGCCATGCCGCTGCGTATCCAAAATGGTAAGGTAATTTGTTTAATGGCTTCGCCGGATGATACCCTGTTTACAGATTTTATCCGCTTTACTTACGATATGGAGCCCGAGATTATCCTGGCATCCGATCTGGATATTACCTGGCTTAGCAACAAGTTACTGGGCGATAAATATATCAAGTCGGCTGTATTTGAGCTGATGAAGCGCGATCCGGATAGCTCTGCGGTGGTAACCTTTTCAACCGCGCAGCTTATTGTGATATTTGTGATCATAGCTGTAGTTGCCATTGGCCTTGCGCTAAGCTTTAAGAACACATCCATCATCATCAACGTCATCATCAGTTCGTTCTTTTTGGTGGCCATTATATTTAAGCTTTTCCTGGCCCTGGTGGGTTCAAGGTTCGAGCTGCACCAAGCCGTAACCAAAGAGGAGCTAAAATTGTTACGCGATGATGACCTGCCCATTTATACCATATTGTTGCCGGTATTTAGGGAAGATAAGCTGATCAAAAAACTCATCTGGAACCTGCAATCGATAGATTACCCACGCCATAAGCTGGATATTAAGCTATTGATAGAAGAAGAGGACGATAAAACGTTTAACGCGGTAAAAAACCTTGATTTCCCCGCGGTGTTCGAGGTGATAGTAGTACCCTATCATATGCCCAAAACAAAGCCTAAAGCCTGTAACTACGGCCTGCACTTTGCCCGCGGCAAGTACCTAACTATATATGATGCCGAGGATATCCCCGATACCGATCAGCTGAAAAAAGTTGTTTCGTTATTTGGCAAGCTGCCTAAAGAATACGTTTGCGTACAAAGCGCGTTAAACTACTTTAACCGTAACGAGAACTTCCTAACCCGTATGTTTACCCTGGAGTATTCGTACTGGTTTGATTATATGCTGCCGGGGCTGGATACCCTTGATATTCCTATCCCTTTGGGCGGTACCAGTAACCACTTTAAACTGGATGAACTGGTAGAACTTGGCGCATGGGACCCCTTTAACGTAACCGAAGATGCCGACCTTGGTGTGCGCGTTTATGCAAAGGGTTATAAAGTTGCCATCATTAACTCTACCACTTATGAAGAAGCCAATAACGAGCCGTTTAACTGGATTCGCCAGCGTAGCCGCTGGATCAAGGGATACATGCAAACATACCTGGTACACATGCGCCACCCGGTTGCCTTTTGGAAAGAAATTGGCTGGAAAGGTTTCCTGGGTTTCAATTTCTTTATAGGTGCTACCCCAATTACCTTTTTGGTATACCCGCTGTTACTAACCTTCTTTATCTGTTACGTTGTATTTGATCTTTCCGGCATCCGTACCCTCTTCCCGGATTGGGTACTGTTCATGTCCATCTTTAACCTCATGGTGGGCAACATCCTCATGATATACATCAACATGATAGCGGTATTTAAAAGGCGCTACTACGAGCTCATCCTGTTTGCTGTAGCCAACCCAATTTACTGGCTAATGCACTCCATATCGGCCTATAAAGGGCTGTATCAGCTAATTGTAAAGCCGTTCTACTGGGAAAAAACCAACCACGGATTAAGTAAAGTAAACAGCCCAACAAACGTTGTAAAATAATATGAAGCTAACGGGCACGCTATATCTTATTATATTAACCTTCATACTGATAGTTTACTACCTGGTATGTGGTATTTACCTTAATAACCTTGGGTATTACAACCACGAGTCGTTATTTTATATCGAAAAATCTAAAATAGTTTTTGAGGGGTTAGGTAACCGTTTAAAGGTAATGGGCTTAACTGCCCCTATCATTCCGTTTTACGCAACGTTTTTATTTAGTGTCATCAGCCAGTCGCTGGCACCCGTATTGGCCTCAGCTGTTGGTACTGCTATATTGTTCCACGTAATAGCAACTACCGTAGCAAAACGCTTAAATGATGATGGTTACATTTGGTTATTGCTTATTCTATTTTTGTTTCACCCCGGTATTATTTATACCGCGGCATCTGGCAAAGGCATTTATTTGATCCTCATCTTCTTCTTCCTGTTCTTTCTTAACCTGTTTAAGTTTTATCGGTCAAACACAACGTTTCACGTATCCATAGCCAGCTTAAGTTTAGTTATCCTTATTTTTTGCGATTACAGGTTCATATGGCTTACGCTGTTTTTTTTGCCGCTGGTGCTATCCATCACTATCCACAGTTTAAACCTGGGCGAGCAGGAGTCTATTTTCAGGCTATTTTTAAGCTTTAATAGCCCGTCGTTAAGGCGTAAGCTTATCAACAAAACATTCGCGCTGTATATCATCTTATTTAGCCTGCCTTTGGCGGCGGTGCTTTGTTATAAACTGTTAAACCTTACCCACGCAAGCGATCTTAATTATTTTACCGAAAGCCCCTACGCCACCTGGAATGTACTGGTAGATAAGCTAAGTTTCGAGCAGCTTACCGCCAATACCGCGTACCGGATCCCCGAAACGTCTATCCTGATGTCCTTTCGTGTAGTGTTGTTCGCACCCATGATACTGATTGCCATATACCTGTTCCGCGGGAGCACCTACCAGGTATTAACCATACTTACACCATTCGCGTTCATCGAGTTCTTACACATCAAGTACGACAAGGTTTTCCTGGCCTACCAATACTATATGATATTTTTAATACTGGCTTACCTGTGCGTAATATTCAAGGCCCAAGTAGTAAAAAACCAAAGTGTATTTAAATTGCTGCTGCTGGCAACGGTGTTAATTCAATTATACACCGGCTGGTATTTCTTAAGAACGTCATCAATACCCGAAGAGCAGAATTTTATAAACGTTTTCTTTGAAGACAAAAAAGCCGATACCCAGCGCGATAACGAAGAGGTGGCCAACTATCTTAACAGCCTCCCGTCAGATTCGCACGTGCTGCTCGACGATGCCATCGCTTACAGCGTTATAGCCTTTACGCACGATATTAAGCCCATTATTATGCCTTACCAAGGCAACTACCTCAGCGCGCTTGAAACGCCCGATAAGTATATAGATTATGTAGTTGTAGCAAGCCCCCGTAACGTAGTATCGGGCTACACACAACTAAATGATAAATACGTCGGCCTTATCCTCCACAGCATATCCAATGTGAATTTCCGTAAGGTATTTGAAACCAACGACTGGGTAGTTTACCGCATTATAACAAACAAAAACGGCAATACTTTTTAGGCCATAATACCTAGTAAAAATTCTTGAAAAGGTACTCCAGTAGTGCTTCCTGATGCGGTAGCCCCGCTATCTGTACAAGCTTTGCCCCGTTAAGCCAGCCTTGCGCGCAGGCAAAGGCTTTCCCGCCTATCGGGTTTAGGTAACCACGGCAGTGCTTAATATAAATGGTTCGATCCCTTCGAGCAATATAACATGTAGCACGTATCTCCCACAAGTTTATATTGTCAATAATTAGTCAACGATCAAAGGCGGCCGTCCATAGATATAGCTGTATTGAAAATTGGCAGACAGGCATTTTTATTCTAAAGGATAGCCAGGTTATGATCGGCCTCTATGCATCTTAAAGTTTACATGAGGCTAAGTGATACATCAGCACTTTCGGTACCACCCACGGAGGCCTCTGATATTATCAATAAATTAGAGCCATATACCCTAATTTCAGAGCAGATCATATTCGGG